>NZ_JAFBCX010000001.1 GCF_016907955.1 Lentzea nigeriaca
GGGTGGACCCCGAAGTCTTTGGCGATCTGCTCGACGGTTACGCCGGGCTCGCGGTCACGGGCGACCCGCACGACATCGTCGCGGAACTCCTGGGGGGTAGGGCTTGGGCACAGCGACATCCTCCCAGCTCACCATCACGGCAAGCCAACTCAGATGTCACTATCGGTGCAGCAGACCCACCCGGCGGGGATCGTTCCCGTGTTGGGCGAGCCGGCGTTGGTGCGTGCGCTTCTAGTCATGCGGATCGCTGCTCTCGCCACTGGCGGTCGTTCAAAGGACGACATCGTTCAGTTGCTGACGAACAGTCCTGTCTTCGTCGGACCAGGACCGGAGCCGGAGCAGTTAGCCAACTTGGTGGCGAAGATCTGTCGGCAGATTGAGTACGGCGGAATCACCGGCTTGGTCGGTCCGCTTGGAAGCGGCCTTCGCTCCTGGAGCCCGGAAAGCACTTACCTGTTCCTGCTGGAGATCTGGTTGTCGCGGCGTCTCGGTTTGGCCTCCCGCGCCCAAGTCAGGAAAGAGTTGGCGCGGTGCTGGGGTGTCCAGGATGCCCACTGGTTCGAAGCCTGCTTGTCTCGTCCGCTTGCTCCGTTGCAGGGCTACCCAGATGTGTGGGCAACGCTCAAGGCTGAGCCCGATGCCCGAGTCGGCAATGTCGCGGCGCTTGGTCTCACAGGGGACTCTGCAGGCAAGCAGGTCTGGGAGCGGTGGGCAGACCGCCTGCCGTTCGACGCCTCGCAGGTCGAGCACCTGTTCACTGTCGGCGGCGACCTGGTCAACAGCACCCAGGCGCGGCGGTACCTGCGTCACCTACACGACCGCGTGGACCGAGACCTGCACAGGCCAGTGGCCCGCGCCCTGAAGATCATCGAGGATCAGATTTCCTGGGTGACGACAGCGATCAACGGTCTGAGCACCTTCGAACGTGAGCTGCTTCGTGAACGCAGCAACCAGGAACACCTCGAGGACTGGTGTGTTGCGGCCTTGATGAACTGGTCGCGCGGCGGCGAACCTGGGCCTGGGCTCCACGGCTGTGACACAGCGCATGGCATGTGGGGGCCACTGCCCTGGTGGACCATGACCATGCGCAACGGCGACCAGGTGCGTGCTGCCACCGCGGCTCTGGCCGAGGGAACATTGCCTCTCGGCTTCGAACGTGACCCGGCCGAACCGGATCGCCTTCAGCTGATCTGCCGCCGACCTCGGACGAGTTCACCGGGTCTGCGTGCCTGCTTCAACTTCGACCTGACGAACCCGGTGCATGCCGGTGAGTTGCTGGTGATCGGCCGACGGGGCGACATTTGCATTGATGTGCTCAGTGAAGCTGATGACGAGCAGGACGACCCGACGCCGATTCTGCTGGGCACGCTGCGCGTCACTGCTCATTGCGAGCTGGCGCACTACCTGACCGACGTCGCGTCAAAGGCGCTGAAGGATCTCTTGCCCGACGGATGGGAGACCGACGACAGCGTCGGACTCGTGTCGTTCGGGGACGCGCCGTGGCAGGTCGAGAGATACCACTTCCGACCGTGGCCGTCCCCGCGTTCGCTCCTGGTCGCCGAGCCTGGAGGTACGGCGGGAGAAATCGCTGTGGAAACCACGGACCCTCCGGCGACCGTGTCCACCTTCGCCCCGGTCGCACGCAGGAGCGGGCACTTGTCCCCGCACGCCGTGCCAGCAGCGGTGCACGCGCCCTGCAAGAACGGTTTTGTGTACGTCCAGCGGAATCCAGCCATTCCCGGCATGGTCAAGATCGGCTTCACAGAGCTGTTGTCGGAAGACCGGGCCGACGACCTGTTCGACACCTCGGTGCCCTTCCCGTTCGAGGTGCTGCACCGCACCCTCACGTCGCGCCCTCGTGAGGTGGAGCAAGCAGCCCATCGGCTGCTCGCGGTCCACCGGGTGGCCGCGAACCGCGAGTTCTTCCGCGTGGACCAGCAAACCGCGGAGGAAGCGATCCGGTACTGCCATGAGCTGGTGACGGGAATCGCCCGCTGGGAGCCAATACCGGTAGTGCACCGACTGCGCGCGGGGGACCGGGTCACGTTGCCGCTGAAGGCCGACCAGGTCTTCGTCGTCACGGCTTACCCGGACTTCTTGAAGTTGTTGTCCGATGCGTCGATCATCGACATCTGGCAGGCGCACACGGACGGCGACATCCTCGAGCTTCACGTCACCGCCAACCCCCAACATGTCAGTGGCCTGAGCGACAACGATCCTGGCGCGCACGAGGACCCGGTACCGTTCCTCAACCGGGACAACACCGAACCCAACGGAACGCTGATAGGCCGGGAACGCCTCATGGCCGGCGACCGACTCAGCTGGCTGTCAGACCAGGACGGCACCGGCCTCTGCACCAATGTGGTCTTCGAAATCCAGGACTTTTGCCAAGTCACCTGCCGGACCCGGAACCTGAGGACAGATTCCGAAGGCATGCCACTGCTGCTCAACCATGTAATTCGGCCGGCGTCCCCGACCATCGCAGCTGCGGTCCACGAGGTACTCGCGCTGGGTCCTCCCCGAAGCTGGGCACCCCGCAACCCCAATCTCGAAGATGACTGGGTTCGCCCGGCAACACTTCCACCTGGGCCGGAGCACTGGCTGACACAGCTGTCGCCCCGCCGTCATCGCCGCTGACGGTTGCCAGCTAACAGCGCTCGTCGAGACGGTTCGCTTGATCGAGTGAGTCTCGGCGCCGTGCTGGGTATGCACGCCACCTGGTCGACTTCGGATGTTTCGGGAGCGGCACCGCCAGTCGGCAGTTCGCGTCGACAGTGTGCACGGCCCGCGTGGTGATCGGCCCGCGTCGGACAAAGCCAGCTTCTTGCGTGTCAGGGCCGCCCGCCGCCCAAGATCCAAACGGAATCAATCACCTAGTTCACGTTCGTGTCGACCTGCACGTCTTTGCCCATGGCGGCGCTGATCAAGGAAAGCAACGCGACCTCGCGGGCGGTTATCGCCGCACGGAAGTCGTCGGTGCGCAGGGCCGCGGGAGAGATCTTGTGTGATCGCACGTTGAGGTCGACTTGCTCGGGTGTTGTCTCGGCGCTCTTGGCCAGGCCACGTAGGTACGCGGACGGTGCCCGTCCGCCGATGATCCGATTCGTGCGGGCGGTCAACGGTGTCTTGTTGAGGATCGAGTTGTAGTCGGCGGAGGGTATGCCCTGCTTCTCGCACCAGGCTTTGGGGAAGACGTGGTGGATGTCGACCGCGTTGTCGAAGTAGTTCTCGTCGGACATGTCGGATCCGGTGCCCCAGTCGACGGGTCCGTCCTGCAGGAGCAGGGCGTAGAGGCCCTTGTACGCCGCGGAGCCGCGGGTGCGCAGTGTCCAGAGGCGGCTGGAGAAGAACTGCGCTTCCTGCACAGTCCTCGGCTCGGTCCCGTGGCCGGTCACCCACGCGACGAGCTCGGGAAGGTCGCGTGCGAAGCGGGTCTCGGTCGTGCCGCCGTAGAGCTCTCCGAAGACTCCAGACCAGTACCAGCGGGAGATCTTCTGCCGCGCGCCGACGGTATCGGCCTTGGTACCCAGCAGCGCGAAGGCAGCCGACAGCGGGATGAGCTGGCTGCCGTAGGGGAGGAAGCGGGTGTCGAAGATGTGCTGGGAGTGCAGGAACTGCGCGGCTGTCTTCAAGCCGGCGGTGACGGTTGGCGCCCACTTGCGGTACTCGGCCAGGGTGAGGTTGAGCATGTCAGTTCGCCGGCACCCGATGCGTGGAGCGTTGGTCTCATCGCGCCCGGACTCAATGGCCGCCCGGTGGCGTTCGTACGTGCCGAGCAGAGTCACCGCCTGGAGAAAGTCGGTGTTGGCGACCTCGGCCAGGATCGGGTACTTCCCGCCCGTCCATTGCGTTTGCCGGTCCATCCAGTCTTGCCGGAGGTCGAAGTCGTCCGCTGCGAACGTCGCCGTCAGCAGCTCGAAGACGGTCAGCGTCACGCCGCCGGTGTTGACCTTCTCGAAGACCTGGCACACCGCTTGGCGGGGTGTGCTCTTGCCCAGTTCGATCACCGGAAGCTGGTACTGCTCGAACCGCTTGACGACGGCCTCGTGGAAGTGGCTCCACAGCTGGAGGTTGTCGCCTTGTTGCTCCGGGGAGTGCTGGACGAAGCCCATCATCCACTGCATCGAGTTGAACACCGCGGCGCACGGGAACATCCGTTCCGAGTACTCCAACGCCGGCGTGGAGAGGTCGAGCAATGCTTGGCCGCGGAAGTCCACGCGGATCTTGCTCTCCGGGACGAAGACCACGGCCTCTTCGCGCTCGGCGTCACCGAGCAGCGCCTTGTGCATGTCGATGTAGAACCAGCCGCGGACGGGCTTGCCGCGGCTGTCGTGGGTCTCCACCGGCTCGTTGCGGAACAGCGATTGGTACAGCGAGGTCAGGCGCTGCTGGCCGTCCAGGATGAGGCGGTCGGGAGTGGAGGCGGTGGCAGGTGCGCCTTCCACAGCTCTGGTCTTGAAGCGGACGTCGCCACCGTGCTTCAACATCATCACCGTGCCGGCCGGGTAGCCGAGGGAGATCGAGGCGATGAGGCTGGCGATGTTGCGGTCAGGCCACACCCAACCGCGTTGAAACTCAGGGAGCTTCGCCTCGCCCTTGTCCACCTGCGTGAGCAGATCCTTGAGGAACTCCTTCTCGATGCCGAAGGCCTCAACACCCATGTGATCTCCTGACTTGCGGCGGTGTCGAGAGCTCTATCGCGAGGCAAGCAGAAAAGGTTTCAGTGCCTCGCAGGCATCCGGATCACGTTGGTGGCTCGCTTGATGAGCAGATGCTCAGGCTTGAGATAACGGTGGTCCGGTTCAGCGCGATGCATGCAGTGCTGGGTACAGCGTGTCCAGCGGGCGGTGGTTGGGCGTGATGTGTCTGCGATAGACCGAGGTGATCATGGATCGGGCGGCATCATCCCGTGTACCACAGTGATCGAGCGCTACCGCAAGGAGGATCCGCGGCATTTGTTCACGAGAAGTGCAAGGTGCACCACTGCTCTTCGCTCCCGTGACCTGCCGGCGTGGATCGCCGCGCCAGGCCGTGGTCGGCTCGTCAGGCATCGGCTGACCGCCTTGATCGTGTAATCGACTGCATGTACGCGAGATTGATGGTACGACTGAGCGAGCATCAGCTGGTGAGGGGGCTTAGTGGATCAGACAGAACTGGTTCAACTGGAAGCCGAGCTGCGGGGCATTGCGACTGAAGCGCAGCTGGGCTGGGTTCTGGCGCAAGTAGATGAGATGGTTGCGCAGGGCGTCGCCGAGGACCAGTCAGAAGAGGACTTTCTGTCGAAGGAGCGCGTCGACAGCTGGTCGGCGTTTGACGTGAATGCACCTGCACTGAAGAGTGTGAAACCTGGTTCAAGTCGCACGTCCGCGGCAGTCGTGAACAGGCCTTGGACTGTTAGGGAGCGAGTGCTTACTCTCCTCGAGGCACTGCGGAGAGTGCTGGTCGAGCTACCACTAATCGAACAGGATACGCTCTCTCGCCTGTCGGACATATCTACTGATAAAGTTGCTTCGGTTCAGCGGGTCACATTCGAACCTGATATGGACGTCATTGGGTCGGAAAAGCAATTGGTTAATGCCTCCGAGGAAAGTCGGCTACAGCAGGCGAAGATCAAGCGGTTGCTCGATGACCTTCGGGGAGAGGTTGAGTCGTGACCAGGGTTGGCGACCTTTTGTCCGAGCTGAGGGCGACGCTCGGCGTGCATACCGTCTCGTACAGCAGTGCATCGGCCGCCAATGACGTCTACGAGGGCTTCGTGTTTTCGTTGGTTGTGGCTACCGCTGCAGAAGCCGGGGCGGTAGTGCATTACGAGGACGTGCGCAAGCGTGCCACGGGCGATCTGGTGTTCCGCACCAGTCCAGGCCGCCTGCACTCAACCACTCGGCCCTATACGCACGCCGTTGTGCAGTTCGCTGGCACGCCAGCGCTCGAAGTGCATGTTGGCGTTTTCGTGCAGGGGAACTCGCGGGTCTCTCATGAATGTGATGTGCTGGTTTTGCATGGCGACGAAGCCGATGAATGTCGCCGCACCGGCATGTTGCCCAGAACTCGCAAGTGTGTACTGGCGATCGAATGTAAACACTACGTCGGCCATCTTCCCCTGGGGCAGGCCCGAGGCTTTGTTGGACTCGCTGATGATCTAGGTAAGACTGCCTCGGTATTCGTCACGAACACGAGTTCTGACAGTGTGGTCAGATATCTCAGTCATCGCGGTGAGGGGTGGGAGCATCACGTCGTTCCGACTGCTCCGCAACTTGATCATCTGCGCTCTACTATTCGTATGGCGTTCCGTGACCACGTCAGCAAGCATAACCCTCGCTTGCGAATCTGAATCGCCTGGTTTCGTCCGTGATCGCCTGGAGCTGTTGGCGTTGATGGGGGAGCCGTCGCGCTTGCTACTTGGCCTGTTCTTGGGGTCCGCCTGGACTTCTGGCAGTGGATCTTCTGCGGCAAGGGTGGGCTCAAGTGTGCTGCGGCCGGGTTGGAGCGGGTTGGACACTCAGATGTTCATGGAATTCGCTGTCAGGTGTCATGGTGAACCATGAAATTGAGTCTCTCTGGACGGCGGCTGGTGCTTCGCGGCGGTCTGGCAGGTTGAGGGCCATGCAAGCGCGGGCCCGGAGGAGATTTCCTGGAGTGGAATGTGAGCCCTCCGCGCGTTCATGTTAGCCCATTCGTAGGATTGTTGAATCGGATGCGGTCTTGGATCCTGACCTGTTCCGCACGGGTCGGACCGAGGCGGCAAGAGCACCTGGAGAAGCAGGATTTTGTACGACACTGACACGGACTCGCCGTTCTTCGGAGTCCAGCGACCGCGTCCGCTACCCGTGGTGGTCCTCGCCGACGCCAGCGGCAGCATGGGCCAGGACAACAAGATCGAGACCCTGAACGCGGCCATCGAGACGATGGTGCGCACGCTCGCCGTCGAGGAGAGCAGCACCGCCGAGGTCACGCTCGCGGTCATCGCCTTCTCGCACACCGGTGCCGGCGTGCACCTGGCACCCACGCCCATTTCGGAGGTGAAGTGGGGCAAGCTCGGCGCCGACGGCCGGACGCCGATGGGTGAGGCCTTCGCTCTACTTGCGGAACTGCTGGGGGACGAAAAGTTCCTACCGCGCGACGCGTACCTCCCAACGCTGGTGCTCGTGTCCGACGGGAAGCCGACCGATCCGTGGGAGCAGCAGCTTCGGCAACTTCTCGACACCAAGGCGGGCCAGGCGCTCCGGCTCGCGGTGTCGATCGGTTCGGACGCGGACGCCGAGTCGCAGCGGGTTCTCGCTGCTTTCGTGGCCAACCCTGCCTACCCCGTGGTGCGCGCTGAGGAAGTGGAGAAGCTGTCCGTTTTCTTCCGAGGTGTGACCAGGACGATTTCCACGAGGGTACGCAGCACTCGGCCGGACGACCTGAGCGCGCTTGACGTGGAAGATCTGCGAGGGCTCGTCGACTGAAATGACGTTTCACACGGCTGACAACAGCAAAGTTGTTCTCGCCCCAGGTGTTCGAGTGCGCGATGAGCTGCAGAACGAGTTCGTGCTCCAGGAGAGGATCGGCAGCGGAGGCCAGGGAGAGGTCTGGTCGTTGGAGGGCGGCCGCGCTGCAGCCAAGTTCCTCAGGTCCGCGGATTCAGCCGCGCGTGACGAGTTGCGCGCCCGCCTCCGCCAGATCGCTCGGACCGACCTGCACGGCATTCCCCTGGCCACGCCTCAAGCTCTGATTGACGGGCCTCCTGGCTACATCATGGAGCTGCTGGAGGACATGGTCTCCCTGGGAAGTCTGTTTACATTCCCCAAGACCGGTGACCACCGCGCCTGGTACCGCGACACTGGGGGGCTGCGGCGGCGATTGGTCGTTCTGGCCAACATGGCCGATGCTCTGCACCGGCTGCACTCCAAGGCCATGGCCTACTGCGACCTGTCGCCGGCGAACGTCCTCGTTCCTCGCTCCGCTGCCTACGACCACATCTGGCTGATCGATCCTGACAACCTCAGCGCGGAGTCCGATCGCTCGGCGCACTCCCTGCACACGCGAGGCTTCGGAGCGCCGGAGGTGGTTCGCGGCGAGCGGGCCAACGACACACTCAGCGACTTGTTCTCATTAGCGCTGATCGTGTTCCGAGTCCTGGTGAACAACCACCCGTTCGACGGGGATGCCGTTCGGTACGACTCGGCGCTGGCTGACAAGGCCTACAGCGGCGGTCTGCCGTGGATCTACCACCCCACTGACCACAGGAACAAGCTGTCCAAGGGCATGTCGCGCGATCTGGTACTCACCGGTGCGTTGAAGCGGCTGGCGGGCCAGGCATTCGAAGCTGGTCTCGACGACCCGGCGAAACGTCCCACGGCAGCCGAGTGGCGTGACCAGCTGCTGCGGGCCGCTGACTTCACCTACTTGTGCTCTGGTTGCGGCAATACGGCCTATGCCTTCGATCGAACCTGTTCGTGGTGCGGTGAAGGCAGGCCTCCGTTGATGTTCGCGCACATGATGGCTCACATGCCGCGTCACGCCGCCGCACCTGATCCCGTGGCGGGTCTGGTCGCGCTCTCCCACATCGTCGTGCTCACCCGCGGCAAGGCGTTCGCGGTCGACGCTCGGCGCGCGCTGCTGGTTCTGGACCGGGGGCACGCGGTGTCGCCGGTGAGTCCCGGTGAACCGGTTGCCGAGCTGGTCTGGCACGACCACGACGATGTCGAGGTGCGCCGGATCGGACATCACCCAGTCGTGCTGGTTAACCGCGAGCACTCCAGGTCCATCACCCTCAAGCGGTCCGAACGCAGGCCGCTGCCACACGGCGCGTCCGGTGCGTGGGACGTCCACTTCGGCCATCCCGACGAACTTCACACCGTGTTCCGCGTCAGCCGTGATCCGAGGGAGGTCCGATGAAGCCAAGCCTCACTGTGCCGCAGACCCTCGCCGACAACCTCAGTGGTGAGGCTGATTTCTTCTGGATCACAGGTCCGGCGGAACGCCTGGACTCAGTGCAGCTTCAGCACTGTGAAGTCCTGCTGTCCGACGACGGCATCGGCACCACCGCAGCGATCTTCGGATCTGATCGCACTCTGATCGCGGAGTGGCCGACGCGGGCCTGCGACTCCAGGTCAGATGCGATCTTGAGGCAGGTGACGGGTGGCTCTGGCGCCATGGTCGCGGTGGTGCACAAGCTCATGTCCGCCCAGCGGCACGGTGAGCAGCGCCTGCAGATCCGAGTGCACCGCTTCCGCGCGGTTCATCTGTGGGAGCCCCTGACCGCGGGTGTCACCGACGCCGCGATCACCAGTGCGTACGACCTCGGCAGCGGCAGGACCCCCACAGAGGCGGTCGACTGGCTGACCAAACAGCTGTTGCTGCCCGCCGCACCTGGCGAGCCGGCACCCAATCGCGTCGTCGCCACTGCACAAACGACAGGAGATTGGAGTTCGCCGGTCGCCTGCGTACTGCGCGGACGTGACTTCGAGGCCTTTCTCGACCAACGGCAGGGCGAGTGGTGGATCACGAGGGTGCGCCGCGTCAGCGCCGGTCGCGACACGGGACTGGTGCTCCTGCATGTGGACTTGCGTCTGATGGACAGGTCCACAGCCACCGAACTCAAGCAAGACCTTCGCGCCCGGATCACCAGGCTCGGCAACACCGCGCCCGGCCAATCCTTCCTGCGGCGGTGGGAGGAGTATCAACGAATCGAAGATGAGCAGGCCCTGAGAGAGGTCCGCACGCTGGGGTACCTGGAGTACTCGTCGCGGCGACGGCTGGACTCCAGCCTCGGCATCGTCCGCTTCGAGATTGCACCCAACAACGATTTGGCGCTGCTCCACCACCTCGCAGGCCTCCGGGACTCCGATCCCGTGCAGATGGAGGCCAGCGAGGTGAAGCCGGCGGTTCTCGGCGGTCCGTCGGGAGCGGTGACGGAGGGGTTGCTCCAGCATGAACTCCAGCGCAGGCAACCGATCGGCGAGGTGTACCGCGTTGACGTCCCAGGGCGGTTCATCGAACTGAAGATGTTGTCGCGGGCCGACTCCACCTCCGACGACTACGACGGGAACCCAGACGACCTGCCGCACGCCGGATTTCTCTTCAAGTCCTTCCGCGGCGACTACCGCAGGCTTCAGCGCCGGCAACGCGCGATCGAGCGCGTGCGCCGCGGCTTGAACCCGATGGACAACCTGCTCGCCGTGCTGGAGGGAGACCCGAAGCGAGGCCCACGACGCCGGTCGCAGCCGGCGATCAGCCAAGGCGTCCGCAAGGTCTTCGACGGGGAGCTCAACGACGCGCAGGAGCGAGCCCTGGACATCGCAGTGAACACTCCGGACTTCGCCGTGATCCAGGGTCCTCCCGGGACCGGGAAGACGGAGCTGATCGCGGCGCTCCAGGTGCGGTTGGCCGAGCTCGGCCGGTCGACTGCGGTCATGAGCCGCAGCATGATGCTGACCAGCTATCAACACGCGGCGGTCGACAACCTGGTCGAGCGGACCAAGGTGTGGGACCTGCCCGCCATGAAGCTCGACTCGCAGGACCGCGGGTCGACCACGCACCTCGAGACGTGGCGCCGTGACGCGGTGGAGCACCTTCGGCTCCGCCTCGGTCAGAGCCCGGACGGTGGCCTCGCCGAGGCCACAAGGGCGGTGGCCCGTGCCGCCACTGCGTATCGCATCGCGCCGCTCAGCGCACTCGACACCGCGAAGTTGCTCGACGGATTGCGTGCACAGGTGGCAGGCCTGGTCTCGGACGATGTCGCCCGTCGGCTGGATGACCTGAGCAACAGCTTGTCATCGGTGCGTCAGTCCGCGGCACTGGGTTCGTCGTCACATGTGGAGAGCATGCGCCGCGCCGTCATGGCGCTGCGCTATCTGCCGGTGTCGTTCGGGGACGACGGCGCGGCGATGGCGATGAAGCTGTCGTTGCTGCTGGATACTCCCGAGTTCGCCGAGCTTGACCCGGACATCGTCGCCGTCGTGCGGCGCGCCTCGGAGTGGATCACCGATACCACACCGGACTTCCTCGACGAGCTTGCTGACGCCAGAGGGCGCCTGCTCGACCTGCTAGGTGGCGGGGCGACGACGCTTGCCCGGCCTACGGCTCGCGAGGATGTGCTCGAACTGTTCCAGGACATCCGCCGGGACTTGGCCGAGCATGCCCGCACGCCCGCGTTGGGTGTGCAGACCGCGTTGCTCGACTACCTGGAAGACCTGAACAGTGACCCGGAGTCGGTGCTGGCGACGCTCAGCCTTTACACGACGTCAGTCGGCACGACTTGCCAGCAGGCGGACTCGCGAAAAATCCGCGAGGCCAAGCAGCTCGGGCAGCGGGAGCACGACGCCCGCGTCGAGTTCGACACCGTTATCGTCGATGAGGCGGCCAGGGCCAATCCACTTGACCTGATCATCCCTCTGTCCATGGCGGCTCGAAGGATCGTGCTTGTCGGCGACCATAAGCAGTTGCCGCACATGCTCGAACCTGATGTCGAGCGCGAGCTCAAACTCCGTGAGCAGGAGTGGGCGGCCCTGATGGAGGAGAGTCTGTTCGAGCGTCTCTTCCGGCTGTTCAGCAACGAGGAATCGCCACGGGCGTGCACCCTCAACGCGCAGTATCGGATGCATCCCGTGCTCGGGAAGTACGTCAGCGACACCTTTTACGAATCGGCTCTGAAGTCGCCCCGGCCAGCCGGGGACTTCGCTCACTCGTTGCCTGGGTACGAGGAGGTTTGCGCCGCATGGCTGGACGTTCCCCACGAGCGCGGCGGAGAACAGGGACGCATGAGCAAGAGCCGACCAGCCGAAGCCATAGTGGTCGCAGCGGAACTCGCCAGGTTGGTCGAGGCCGACCGCGATCTCACCTTCGGTGTGATCAGTTTCTACTCGCACCAGGTACAGCTCATCGTCGCGGAGTTGGTTCTCCTCGGGTTGGTGGAGCGGACTGACAGCGGGTGGCAGCCGCTGGGGGCGGCCGCTCGCAACAGCGCGGGCGAGCGGGTGGACCGGGTCCAGATCGGCACCGTGGATGCCTTTCAAGGCAAGCAGTTCGACGTGGTGCTGCTGTCGCTTACACGGTCCAGTCCGATTCCGGGCCCCAACGATCGGCACAGCACGATCAGCCGCCGGTACGGGCACGTTCTGTCCCCTAATCGGCTGTGCGTCGCAACGAGCAGGCAGAAGAAGTTGCTGATCGTGGTGGGAGACGAGGCGATGGTCAAAGAAGGATTGGCGCCACCAGAAGTCCAGCGCCTGACCAACTTCTGGCGACTGTGCCGCGATGACGCGGCGGGCCTGGTCCGGCCGGCGGGGGTGCCCCGTGCGACTCGATAACCGCACCGTCCTGGTACACCATGAGCCTGGCGATGAAGCCGAGTTCCTCCTGTGGCCGGTGCTCGTGTACCGAGTGACCGCGCCCACCCAGGTGATCCGCAAGATCGACATCTTCGAACGGGTCATCCTGGCACTGTGCGAGGCGGGCGTCCGCCGCAGCGATTCACTTGCGGACCACACTGGTCTGCACATCGAGCTGTGCGAGCACATCGTCGAGCAGATGATCGACAGCGGAAGGCTCACCGGCGCGCGCGAGCTCACCGCGGCAGGACGTCAGGTGCACCGCAGCGGGCAGCTCGCGGAAACACCTGAGCTACTGGTGACCCACGTCTTCCAGGACGCGTTCTCCGGTGAGCTTTGGCCACGTTCGGCCAGAGAGCTCTACTTCCGGCCGGTCGAGGCCGAACGCGACGGGCTCATGAGCGTCCGGCTGGGCCGGCGCGGCGCGCCGCGCGTGATCGCTGCGACCGTGGTCCACTGCGCGAAGCCGGTGACGTGGCCTCCCCGCCCGGAGGCAGTCATCAATGCGATCGCGCGACACCGTGTGACAGCGACGAAGCACCGCGGGGAGAAAGCGCAGGGGGAGCTGCCGGACCTGTTCGGTGTCCACGCCGAGGAGGAGCTTTCGGAGGTGGAGCGCTTCGAGTACCTGCCGGAGGTGCATCGGGTAGTCGACATAGGTGAACCGCGGCTGGAGTACCTGCTGTGCTCCCTCAACGTCAGCGGCTCGCTCGTGGGCGGTGAAGACCCACCCGACCCGTTCGGTCTCGGCCGCAGTCCGATGCTCCGTCAGCTGTTGCGGGTGCGCAGCAGCTCCGACGAGCGGTTCGCTTCCTGGCTCGCCGACGTCCGGTCCGAGGAGGCCATGCGGCTGCAGGAACGGCTGCGGGCCGCGTCGCTGGACTGGGCCGACCACGTCGAAGCCGATCTGGTGCACCGGCTCGGGGAAGGTTTGTTCACCCATCCGCAGACCTTCGACCTGCTCAAGAACGTGCACGAGCAAGCGGGAAGGAACGACTCGGCGTCCGCGGCAGAGGCGGTGCGTCGGGAGGCGTATCGGCTGTACGAGTACTTGTTGCGACGCTTCATCGCCGTCTTGCCTCCGCCGGTCGAATGGTCGGGACGGCCCGCCGGGGAGCTCAGGCGCGATGTCCGCGGGCAGTTCGAGAAGGTCGTGAAGAGCCAAGCCTGGGAGGTCTTGATCGAGCTGGCCACCGATCTGGGTTTCAACCATCTTCCAGTGGAATACAAAGGCTCCGTCACGACTCTCCTGTCCGGGCCACCCAAGATCGGGGATAGCACCAAGGTTTGGGAACTGCTGTGCTGGGCGATCGTCAGCGCCGCGGATCCGTTGAGCCCGCACGTGAGTGGTCATCCGCTGCGCGACCTCGCCAAGCAGTGCCCGAATCTACCCACGGACCTCGTCGCGCTCGGAAAGCTGCGCAACAGCGGGTCCCACGCGGATCGTGACCTGGCTGCTATCGGCAGCACCGAGTGGAGCGTGAGCCTGGCGATGGAGGCCGCCCGCGCCGCCCTCCAACTCCCACCCGAGATCTACTGAAACGGAGCTGTTCCACCGTGGGCAAGAACCACCGCAAGACGGCTACGGCGCGTCGGCGGCCGAGCACCGCACGCCAGTCGGCGACGGCCACGACCAGTGCGCTGCCTGACCAGGCGATTGAACTCGCCGCCGCGGAAACCGAGGCCGCAAAAGAACTCGGCCTGCCCGTCGATGTCGGGGACCCGGCGCAAACCGAGGAGACGGGACTCCCCGACCTGCGAACGGCATACGACGCCGCGCTCAAGGCACATGTGCTGGCCGATCGGAGGAAACGGCAATGGGAGGAGGCCACCGAGCGGCTGACGAAAGAACGTGAGTCGCTGGCGGCCGAGCAGGCCGAAGTCCGTGAAGCCAAGGCTGAGCTTGCCACTGGCCGGAGTGAGCTCGCGGCAAGCCGCAAAGCACTTGACGAACGCGAGGCGAAACTCAATGCCTTGCGCGACGAAGCCGAATCCGGCTTCGCGTCACTGCGCGAGAAGCGGCTGGGCAGGCTGGAGGAAGAGCTCGACAGCCTCCGTGTGTCGTGGGAGGAGCGGCGTGCCGGCAGGCTCGTGGAACTGGAGCGGCAACTCGCCGAGCGTGAACAGGACGTCGCTGCCCGAATTGCCGAGTCCGAGCGTTTGCTCAAGGAGCGCGAGCGTCGAGCGGCAGAAGTCGAGGCGCAGCTGGCCACGCGGGAAGTCGAAGTACGCCGAGCTGAGTTGAAGGCCGTCGCGCATGAGCAGATCATGCGACAGCGAGAAGCCGACCAGCGGATGACGCTGGAAGACGAGTACCGCAACGACTTCGACCGGTTGACGCACGAAGCGGACAGCTGGCGGTTGAAGTTCGAGACGCTGGACAAACTTTCCAAAGAGCGCGCTGCCGAGATAGCCCAGCTGCGCGCCGCCCACGCGGTGCTCGGGGATCGGCCGGAGCAGGTGATCGAGGAACTGCGACGACTGAGGCTGGATAACGAACGGCTCCAGCGAGAGATCACCAGTGCGACGCCGTTCGACCAGGAGCGCTACGCGGAGTTGGTGCGACGTGTGGAGGAGCTGGAAGCCGAACGCACGGAGCTGGTCCGCCGCAACGCCGAACTGAAGCGCGGCGCGGAGCTGAACCGGATCAGCGTCGCCGAACGTGAAACCAATCGGCTCGTGACCGAGTCGCTCAACAAGCGGTATGCGGTGTTGAAGACCGCCCACGACGAGCTGCGGCTGGAGATCGACCAGTTCCAGCAGCGCAAGGAGGGCCAGTCCCCGTTCCAGGAGTGCATCCTGATGGATGCCAACCCTCAGCTGCAGGCTTCGCCCCGCCTCCCGGCACCTGCCCCCGCGCTGCCCGACCTCGTCCACCGAGTTCGGCACCGGATCGGCGCTCGCGGCCGTTATTTCTCCGATCACGACGTGCGGTGCTTCCTCGGCGGCCTCGCCATGAGTCGCCTGCACCTCCTCCAGGGGATCAGCGGCATCGGCAAGACGAGTTTCCCCCGCGACTTCGCTGCGGCCATCGGCGCCGACTGCGTCGTGGTTCCGGTGGCAGCCGAGTGGCGCGGTCCGCAAGATCTGATGGGTTATTACAACCCGTTCGAGCGCAGGTTCTATGAGAGCGCGTTCACCAAGGCGTTGTATCGCGCCCAGCAGCCCTTGCACGTCGACAAGCCGTTCCTGATCGTGCTCGACGAGATGAACCTGTCCCACCCGGAGCAGTACTTCAGCGACGTCCTGCACGTCCTGGAACTCCGGCGCTCCCACGAATCGGAGAAGCTCACCCTCGAGTTGATGACTGGCCGGGTCGAACCGGCGCCCCGGCTGCTGCAGGACGGCCACAAGATCGTCATTCCGGACAACGTGTGGTTCATCGGGACGGCCAACCAAGACGAGACCACGGTGGCGTTCGCGGACAAGACGTACGACCGTGCCCACGTCACTGAGCTGCCCGCCCGGCCGAAACGCTTCGAGGCGGAGCAGGTGGCGCCGATCGATCCCTTCTCCACCAGGGCGCTCGAAGAGCGGTTCACTGCGGCGCAGCGAGCGCACCACGAGGAAGTGGGGGTGGTGAGCGGATTTCTTGACGAGCTGGTTGAGTTCACTCGCGACGAATTCGGGCTGACCGCCGGTTCTCGGGTGGGGCGCCAGCTGGAGCGTTTCGTCCCTGTGGTGGTGGCGTCAGGCGGGTCCCCGGCCGAGGCAGCGGATCACCTGATCGCAACCAAGCTCCTTCGCAAGCTCCGCGGCCGGGTCGAGATCCGCGGCGACCGGCTGAAGACGCTGCGTGACCACCTGAAGGCCGAGTGGGGCCGGTTCGGCGCGGACGCCTGGCAGCCGGCGGAGTCGTCCGCGCTGCTGAACGAAGAGATCCGCGACCGTGGCGGGTGGTGAGGCGGTGCACGACAAACTCACCGGGCTCGATGCGGCGTCACCTCCCGCGATGCTCGTCCTGGGGCGTTACGGCACGCGGGACACCGGCTGGTGGGAACCCATCGTCAGTTCACGGCACGGCTGGCCTGATGCCGAACGGCTCGCGGAGTGGGCGGTTCCAGATCAGGCGTTTGTCAACCACGTCGTGCGGCTCCGCCGGGACCTGAACGACATGGAGCCGGCGAACCGGTCGTTGCGGCGGTGGCTCGACCTGTCGCCGTTGCTGGTCGGAGAAGACGTGCGGGAGGCACTCAAACCACACCGCGTCGAGAAGGCACTCGACGAGTGGCGTGGCGATCTCGCGGCGGTGTGCCGTTCACCCCACACCCGGCTGCGCACCGAGCACCAACTCATGCCGGTGAGCATGGTCCGCCGGATCTCATCCAGGACGATCAATCACCTGGCGCAGCACAGCGAGACGTGGGCCTCCCGCGGGCGCACCGGCGTGCACCCCAATCGACTCCTCGGTCAGGTCACTGTGGCCGACACGGAGCTCGTGGAGAACCGGATCGTCGCGATGCTGCTCGACGAGCTTCTGGTGCACGCAACGGAACGCCTGGTGCGGTTGAGCCGGATCAGTTCGATGTTCGAGGACGTGCGGCGATTCCTGGACGACGCGTCCGCGCGGCCCTGGAAGACGCGCGTGGCGGCGTTCGAGCGCGTCGGCCAGGTGCTCCGGGACGTCCGCCTCGATCAGGAGCTCGATCAAGCACGTCGTCAGGCGGAGGCGTTACGCGCGGACCTCTCCGCACTTGGGCGTAGTCCGCTGCGGACCGGGGTCACGAGGCCGCTGAACCCAGGACTCCGCGTGCCTGGTACGAACCTCTTCGTCAATGATCCGCACTACCGTCGATGCGGATCGCTGTGGGAGGTCTGGGCGAGTGAGCAGGGACGCACCGCGACTGAGGAGGACCGTGTCCGACAGCTGAGGGACTGGTGTGACGGCTTCGACACCTTCGTGGCCCTCCTCGTCGTCCAAGGCCTGGCAAGGCTCGGTTTGCTGCCCGTAGAGGGTGCCGACGGCCCTCGCCGCGGCGAAGCTGTCCGCATGTTCTGCCTTGGCGACGATCTCTTCGAGGTGGGCTGGGACGTCGATGGATCCATCACTCTTGCTTGTGATGGCGCGCCGGTGCTGAGGGTGGTCCCGATTTCGCACTGCCTCACAGCGGCGCGAGATGCCGCCGATTTGCAGTCGACACTCGCGGATGCGTTGAGCACGGGCCCGGTGGGTGATGTCCCCATGGCGGTGGTCTATCCAGGCAACTGTGACGAGCGCGTTGCGCTTCCACCTGATCTGCAGGAGGCAGCACACGGCTATCGAACGCCCTCCGGCGGTGAGGTCTGCGCGGTGGTCCCAGTCAACCCCTTGGAGATCGACAGTGTGGACCGTGTGTCGCGCGCTCTGCGCTGGGCGGTGGACGGAAGCCTGCATCGGGTCTATCCGCCTGTCGTGACTGCGTCCGGTAAGGAATCGGCAGCACTGGCGCAGCTGCTCAGCTGGGTGCGCCCGGCGAGGCACGGCCTGGAGGCCTACCGGGCTCCCGCCGACGTGACGGAAGAGGCGATGGCGCGAGCGGCCATCACCGCTCTCCACCAGGTGCACGGCAACCGGCGCACGGCGGCTACCGAGGCGCGCGCGGCACAGCTCACCACCGACCTCGTGGCAGCAGGGTTGCAAGTCCGGAGCCTCACCACGTGCCCGCTGTGCCGTCAGCCCTCCATCAGGCCGGATCGCGCCCTGTCGGCCCGGGACAACTCGACCTACCGCTGCGTCTGCGGGAACTGCGGCGGCTCCTGGGAGACGCGTTTGTGTGTCTCGTGCGGCGACAGGTTCCCGGTACTGTCCACGCCGCAGGCGCAGGACCGGACAGGTGGTCCTGAAGACGTGGTGGAGAAGGAACTGTCGCACGACGTGCTGGCGTCCGCTTGCTGGGCCCGCCCTCGGGTCTACATCTGTTCCACATGCGGAACCTGCGACAGCGCGACCAAGGTTGACTGCGCTCGATGTGGCGCTGTCTCAAGCGATTGATCGGGCCATCCGGCAGTAGGTGTCATAGGAAGGCATCCGCTACGTAGCCGGTCGACATAACGAGTGTAGTTGTGCGAGACCATCCTCTGTGGGCGATCGACGGCGAGCCATGGGAGTGGGAGTTAATGGGAGGATCCATTGTGCGCCAACGGTGTTCGACTGTGTTGAACGGTAGCCAACGGCGCCGTCGCGGCCTGCGGCTTCAGTGTTTCCGCTGGTTGTGCACTTGACCGGACGGCCCTGGGGGTCAAGGGGTCGCAGGTTCAAATCCTGTCGTCCCGACGGTCTGAATCAGCCCGCTGATTCTGGGTGAAAGCCCAGGTCAGCGGGCTTTTTCGTGCGCCCGGAACGATCTTCGATTGATCATCATTTTCATGATCAACAGGCGGATGAAGGAGTGAAACTGGAGCCGCTGACTCCTTCGTTTTGACTAGGCGCAAATGGGGTCGCCGCGAACGGGTGAACTTGCCGAACTGCACTGAACAAGCGTCAACCTGTGCGAAACGACGTCATCGATAGCCAACCGAACCCACCTTGTGAGGTGGCGGCCTCCGGGTGCCTCGAAGTTGTGACTATGCCCAAGCTGTGTCGTCCTGACCTGAACTGCGCCTGCCATCCCACAACACAGCCCATCCGGGCTGAGGTGTTGTCTGCCGCAGTACGTCTGCCGCCGGCGAGAACGGCGCGCCGTCGTCTACTTTGGCCTACTTGCTAGCGCACAGGCTTACTGCGTCGAGCGATCAAGTGGCCATTCTGATTTGCCGAGAAGTGTGCAGGTTCGAATCCCGGGTGGGGCGAGGGCGGGGTCGGCAGTGAGGATGCGCTGGTGCAGCTCTTGTAGTGCCTTTCCGGGATCGGTACCCAGTTCCTCCACGAGCCGCCGCCGGATGTGCTGGAAGTGGGTCAAGGCGTCGGCCTGCCGCCCGATGCGGTACAGCGCGAGCATCAGCTGCCCGGCCGCGCGCTCATCCAGCGGGTCGGCCTCGCACCGTGCGGTCAACTCCGGCAGCACCTGCGGATGCCGGCCGCACGCCAGCGCCCAGTCGACCCGGTCGGCCTCGGCCGCGGCGCGTTCCCGGCGCAATCGTTCCCGCACCGCCCGCGCCCAGGCGGTGTCCAGCTCAGCCAGCGGTTCGCCCCGCCACAGCGCCAGGGCTTCCTCGACCATGCAGAGGGCCTGTCGAGGCTCGGGTGCCGCCCGGGACAGGTTGAGCAGCCGGTGAAAGCGATGCACATCGACGGAGTCGGCCTCGGCGAACAACGCGTAGCCGCTGCCCTTCCGGGTGATCGTGATCCCGGCCGGGGCCAGCGCCCGGCGCAGGTGGGAAAGGTAGACCCGCAACGCCGATCGCGCCGTGCCAGGCGGGCGTTCGCCCCAGACCCGGTCGATCAGGCCGTCCACCGGCACCACCCGGTTGGTCTCTACCGCCAGCACCGCAAGCACGGACCGCTGACGGGCGTGCCCTACGGGTTGCGGCCGGTCCTCCAGCCACACCTCCAGTTCACCCAGCACCCCCACCACGATGCGACAATCCTCCGCCACCGCGACCCCTCCCCACTCCTGCATACCGGCTGGGAGCAGGCGATACAACGGAGATTTAGCGGGTTTTTTGCGCGCGGCCGTGATGGTGGACATCACCACGACGGGACCCAACCGGATCCGCTTCGAGAGCGGGTACCCGCCCCAACAGGGCATCGTGCAGCAGAAGCCGCATGTGGGCGTGTCGTTCCGCTCGTGGCCAACTCGCGACAGACCGACCAATCCAAGGGGGAGGAACCATCTTGAAATCGATTGTCAAACCGCTCGCCGTGACGCTGGCAGCCCTGTTCACCGTTCTGACGCTGTCCTCGCAGGCCCTGGCCGCGCCAGGATCGACGGGGACGGTGCAGCGGGTGGGAACGCAGCAAGCGGTCAGCGTCCACAGTGTCGACGGCTACTACGACGGCTCCGTCGTCGTCAGCAAGAACGATGTCACGGCCAATGGCCACATCGAGGACACCGGGTTCCACCGTAAAGAGAGTGCGCTCTACATCAACATCACATCGAGCGCAGGTACCTACAACATCCCGTTCGTCACGGTGGGCAACAACAAGGGCTTCACGTTCCCGAACCGTCACAAGACATTCCCCGGGACGTTCATCCGGGGGACGGCCACCATGTGCTCCTGGAAGAACAAGGGCAGCGGCAGTGTGTGGGACTGCGGCACGCCGCAATCCCTCCGCTGATCCAACCGGATGGGCGCCGCGGCAACAGCAACCGCGGCGCCCATCATCGATCCCCAGTTGCGCGGCGTACCAGCCCACCAGACTGAGCGCCTCGGCTTCCCGCACTGGCTGGCCGACGGTGCGGTAGAGGTCGAGATGATGCGTGACGTCTCAAGACACACTCACCCTTTTGTTGTCGAGACATGCTTGACCACCGTGGCGCTGTGCTGATCATGATGTGTGGCTGATCAAGAAGCAGATGAGCTGTCCCGTAGCCGCTCGCTGCGGCGAACGAGTCTCGTGGCGTTGAGCGTCCTGGCCGTCATGGTCCTCGGCCTTGGAGCGTGGTGGATTGTGGGCGCAATCCGGCCGGAGCACCCCAAGCCACAGGGCGGCACATGCGTCGGCGTCGCCACGCCGGACGCCGACCAGCAGTGCCTCCGGCAAGCGCAGGACAGCGGCGGGCGCGCACCCATCACCGACGCGCAGCGGGCCGAGGCCGGGTCACGAACGCCTGACCTTGATCGCGTGATCCACCGTGTAGGACTGTGTCTCGATGCAAGCGGCAACCCTTGTCCGGGCGCCGCTGTGAGAAGGGCTGCGACCGCGGCTGATGCAGAGACCGCCCAGCAGCGCTTGAGAGAAGCCGGGTTCGGCGAGGGCTCGGTAGTGCGTGTCGCTCGCGAGGGAGACCCCGCTCCGATGGGCAGTTTGTTCTATGCGGCTGAGCTGCCTGCCGGCGCGTGCCTGGTTGGGCACATCATCGAGGTGCCGGGCGGAGCCGGAGCACGTGTTGTTGTTGGAAAGTTTCCGAGCGGGCGCTGCGCGGAGGCGTAGCTCGTCGACCGTGTGCGAAGAAGCACTCACTCAGGCCTCGGGCCACATCGTGATGTGCCACCGCTCGACATCCCGCACGTCCTGCTGGTGCTGGTGGTGCCGAGCGGCGAAGACTTCCTCACGTCCGGTGCAGCATTACCTGATAAAGACGCTTTGCCGATGAACTCCGCCCGCTCGTCACGCTTCAGCGGAGCCAGCACCTGCGACTGCA
Organism: Lentzea nigeriaca; assembly: GCF_016907955.1. Taxonomy (GTDB): domain Bacteria; phylum Actinomycetota; class Actinomycetes; order Mycobacteriales; family Pseudonocardiaceae; genus Lentzea; species Lentzea nigeriaca. The sequence goes on from NZ_JAFBCX010000001.1 coordinate 21,539, forward strand.
CGGCCTCGACGGGCCCGGCCGACCTGTGCAGGGCGGCCCTGCCCGGAGTGGTGAGCTTGATCCGCATCCGCCGCCGATCGTCGGGCGCGGTTTCCTTGGTGAGCCAGCCGCCGGCACTGGGCCGGGCGACGACGTCGGCGGTGCTCGACGAATCCAGCGACGCGGCCTCGCCGATGCCAGACTGATCCGCGGTTCCGAGCCGGACGACCGCTGCGAGCACGGCGTACTGCGGCCCGGTCACCTCGCTCACGGTGGCGCTCCACAGCGTGGTGTGCACTTGCTGGGCGCGGCGGATCAGGTATCCGGGCGTCGCCCGCATCAGCAGCACGCCAGCCTCGTGCTGCTGGCCGGCGACGTCGGCCTCCTCGATGCGCGCCACCCGGCCCAGTCGCTCGACGAACTGCGGACGGTCGGCCGGTCGCAGCACGGCCAACACCCCTTGTCGACCAGTCGGCGCACCACCTCGGCGACCGTAGACTTGTCCAACGAGGCCAGTTGGCCCGCCCGGCGCTGGTCGACATCGTCTCACCCGGCGATCACCACCAGCGTCGCGTACTGCGATCCGGTGAGGCCCTCGGCCCTGGTAGCCCACAACTCGGTGTGGACCTGTTGCGCCCGGCGCAGCAGATGCCCCGGCGACAGCGCTGGTGATACCACGGCTATCGGCTCGGCAACTTGCCGCAGGTCACCTCGCGCCCGGCGGAGCTTAACCTCTCTGTCGCCACGGGCCCGATCATGCGGGCGTCGACACCGCGAGTCAGTGCAGTGTTTCCGCGTCAACAAGGGGCACCGGCGGGAGCACCCCTGTTAGCGCTAACAGGGATGTTGTTCGGATAGACCCTGGGTGAGCAGCACCGTTTGGTTCACCAAGGTGAATCCGTTGATCCCGCCACGACGTCGCATGTTAGCGAATGCAACGGATCGCTCTGAGTTTGGATACGACAATCAGTGCACGCTGGACCACCGGAAGGTGCAACTTTCTGGAAAGTAGGTCTTGAGCTGCACGGACGGCCACTGTTAGCGTTCACACCCCCGCGTCACCTCGACCCACGATGGAGTGGACCGATGAACGCTGCTGTTCCCAGGCGGTTTGCCCGCAGGCTCGCTGTGGTCGCGTTGGCGGTCGCGACGGCGTTCGCAGGCCAGGTGGTGGTGATGCCGGCGGCGCAGGCATCGCCGGGCGTGCAGTTCACGAATTCGTTGGCGGAGCACCGGGCGGACCCGCACGTCTTCAAGCACACCGACGGCTTCTACTACTTCACCGCGACGGTGCCGGAGTACGACCGGATCGTGCTGCGCCGGGCGACCACGATCCAGGGACTGGCGAGCGCGCCGGAGACGGTGATCTGGCGCAAGCACGCCAGCGGGGAGATGGGCGCGCACATCTGGGCGCCGGAGATCCACTTCATCAACGGCAAGTGGTACGTCTACTTCACCGCCGGGCGGTCCGACGACAAGTGGCGCATCCGGATGTACGTGCTGGAGACCTCCGACCCCAACCCGCTCACCGGCACCTGGGTGGAGCGCGGGCGGATCGTCACGCCGTGGGACACGTTCTCACTCGACGAGACCACGTTCGTGGCGAACGGCGTGCGGTACCTGAGCTGGGCGCAGGCCGAGCCCGGCGGCGACTCCAGCATCTACATCGCGCGGATGGGCGCCGACCCGTGGACGATCACCGGGACGGTGACGAAGCTGACCTCGCCGACGCTGGTTTGGGAGACCCGCAGGAACAGGGTCAACGAGGGACCGGCGGTGATCCAGCGCGACGGCCGGATCTTCCTGACCTACTCCGCCAGCGCCACCGACGCGAACTACTGCCTCGGCATGCTTTCCGCGTCGTCGACGGCCGACCTGCTCAACCCCTCGTCGTGGACCAAGAGTCAGACCCCGGTGTTCGCCAGCAACTCCGCGACGAGCCAGTACGGCCCCGGCCACAACTCGTTCACGGTGTCCGAGGACGGGCAGAGCGACATCCTCGTCTACCACGACCGCAGCTACCGCGACATCGTCGGTGACCCGCTCAACAACCCCGACCGCCGCACCCGTGTGCAGAAGATCTACTGGAACGCCGACGGCACGCCGAACTTCGGCATCCCGGTCGCCGACGGCGTCACCCCGGTGCGGCTCAAGTCGTACAACTTCCCGGACCGGTTCGTGCGGCACTGGGAGTACCGGGCCAAGGTCGAGGCAGGCGTCAACCCGCTGGCAGACTCGCAGTTCCGGATCGTGCCCGGCCTCAACGGCTCCGGCACGGTGTCGCTGGAGTCGACCAACTTCCCGGGCTACTACCTGCGCCACCGCAACTACGAGTTCTGGGTCGAGCGCAACGACGGCAGCGCGCTGTTCCGCAACGACGCCAGCTTCTTCCAGCGCGCGGGCCTGGCCGACAGCTCGGCGGTGTCGTTCGAGTCGCAGAACTTCCCCGGCCGCTACCTGCGCCACAACGGCACCACCGTCAACCTGACCACCGCGACCGACACCGTCGCCCGCGCGGACTCCACGTTCATCCTGGAGTGACGCTTCACCTGTCGTAGCCGAGCCTCAGGCGGTAGTCAGGCCTCCGGCCGCTCCACCCGACCGTGGAGCCGGTCACGCCTGTCCCTGTGTCGTGCAACGCGGCCGTGCGCGCCCGCACGAGTCCGAAACCCCGTGGCCTCCGGAGTGATCATGATGTCTTCCCGGTCCCGTCCAGCCTCGCGGCGTCTGCTGTCGCTCGTCGCGGCCTTCCTCGTGGCGCTGTCGTCAGTGCTGATCGGCCCGGACGTCGCGGTCGCGGCGCCCGGCCCGTCGTTCGTCAACCCCGTCGTGCCTCTGCCGAACAGCGCGGACCCCACGCTGGTCACCTACAACGGCGCGTACTACTACGTGGCTACGACGTGGACCTCCGATATCGTCATGCGCAAGTCGACCACGATCGCCGCCCTGCGCAGCGCCCCGGAGCAGCGGGTCTTCACGGCGACCCAGAACGACGGTTGCTGCACGATGTGGGCGCCGCACCTGGAGCAGATCAACAACCGTTGGTACATCTACTACTCGGTGCAGCCGAAGGCGGGGTTCGGCGAGCGCCGCACGCACGTCCTGGAGAGCGCGGGCAGTGACCCGTTGGGGCCGTACACCTACCGCGGCATCCTCAACCTGATGCCCAACGGCGGTTGGGCGATCGACGGCGCGGTGCTCAAGCTCAACGGCGCCAACTACTTCCACTTCTCCGCGTTCGGCTCGGACGGCCTGCAGTCGCTGTTCATCGCGCCAATGGACACGCCGTGGTCGGTTTCGGCGTTCGGCACCCGGATCTCCGCGCCCACGCTGGCCTGGGAGCGGCAGGAGGGCAACGTCAACGAGGGGTCGTTCGCGTTGCAGCGCAACGGCCGCACGTTCCTGACCTACTCGGCCAGCGCGTGCTGGGGCCCCAACTACAAGCTGGGCATGCTGGAGTACACGGGCGGTGACCCGCTGGCGGCGAGCTCCTGGTCGAAGTTCCAGAACCCGATCTTCGAGCGCAACGACGCGAACGGCGTGTTCGGCCCCGGCCACCACTCGTTCTTCACCTCGCCGGACGGCACCGAGACGTGGATCGCCTACCACGCCAACGACTCGGCGTCGCAGGGCTGCGGCACGACACGCTCCACCCGCGTCCAGAAGATCTCGTGGAACGCCGACGGCACGCCGAACCTGGGCACCCCGGTCTCCACCTCCACCGTGCTACAAGGCCCCTCGGGTGAGACCGGCGGTCCGGTGGCGCGCGTGCACATCAAGAACCGGCACAGCGCGCTGTGCCTGGACAACTACAACTTCGGTCTCAAGCCCGGCGCCGAGGTCCGGCAATGGACCTGCAACACCGCGGCCGTGCAGGACTGGTACCTCACGCCGAAAGGCGACGGCTACTACGAGATCTTCAACGGCTACAGCGGTCTGTGCCTGGACGACAAGGACTTCGCGACCGCGCCGGGTTCGCCGGTGCAGCAGTACACGTGCAACGGCCTGGCCGTTCAGCAGTGGCGGCTGACCACCACCAACGGCCGCACCACGCTGGTCAACAAGCACAGCGGGCTGTGCCTGGACAACTACAACTGGGGCACCCAGCCCGGCGCCGAGATCCGGCAGTGGACCTGCAACGGCCTGGCCGTCCAGCAGTGGGACCTCGCCTGACGCGGACACGGCAGCACGGATCACGAGAGGAAACGATCATGGTACGACTTCTCCGGCTGGCCGTGTGCTGGCTCGTCGCAATGGGGCTCGCGGTGAGCGTCGGCGCCACTCCCGCACAGGCAGCCGATGCCGCCTACGTGATGGGGTACTTCAAGGAGTCGCTGAACGGCTCGGGCAACGTCAACGCCGTCCACCTCGCCGTCAGCAACGACGGTCTGGAGTGGACTCCGCTCAACGACAACAACGCCGTCCTCACACCGACCGCGGGCACCAAGGGCATCCGCGACCCGTTCATCACCCGGCTCAACAACGGCACGTGGGTCGTGCTGGCGACCGACATCCCGGTGGGCGGCTCGTTCACCAAGCCCAACCAGAACATCCACATCTGGACCTCGCCCGACCTGGTGAACTGGTCGGCCGACCGGCTGCTCAACGTCAACTCGACCAACACCACCTCCTTCAGCTGGGCGCCCGCGCTGCACTGGGACCCGTCGCGCAACGCCTACGGCATCACGTTCTCGACCATCCCGCCGGGCGGCTCGCACGCGGTGATCTCGGTCGCCTACACCACCGATTTCGTCACGGCGACCGCGCCGGTCGTGTTCTTCGACCCCGGCACGGCCGTCATCGACTCCCACGTGATCACCAACGTCGACGGGATGAACTACCTGTACTACCGCAACGACGCGACGACCGGGATCATCGGCGCCCGCTCAACATCGCTGGAGCCGGGCAGCTTCACCCGCTACAGCGGCGCGATCGGCGACAACCGGTGCACCGAGGCGCCGACTTTGGTCAAGTCGCTGACCGCGAACAAGTGGTGGCTGTGGGCCGACACCTACTGCCCCAACGCCAAGTTCGACCTGTGGGAGGGCGACCTCGCCGCCGCGACGTGGACCAAGGTCGGCCGCCAGTCCTACACCGCGCCGTTGAACGGCAAGCACAACACGATCCACCCGATCACCGCTGCCGACCGTGACCGCCTGCTCGCCCGCTACGGCGGCACGACCTGGAACCTGGTCAAGTCGCTCAACTTCCCCGGCCGCTACGTCCGGCACGCGGACTCCGTCGGCCGCATCGACGAGCAGCCGTTCGAGCCGTACCAGGACTCGCAGTGGCGGCTGCGGGCCGGCCTGTCCGACCCGAACGCGGTGTCGTTCGAGTCGGTCAACAAGCCAGGCTACTTCCTGCGGCATCAGGGTTTCGAGGTCAAGCTCATGCAGAACGACGGGTCTGCGATCTTCGCCGCCGACGCCACGTTCACCAGGGTCGCCGGCCTCGCTGATGCCTCCTGGTCGTCGTTCCGCTCGGTCAACTACCCGACCCGCTACCTGCGGCACTCGGCCTACGTGCTGCGCATCGACGAGATCACGACCGCGACCGGCCGTGCCGACGCCACCTTCCGCGTCGTCTACTGACACCCGCGGACAGGTGTTCCGCTCACCACGAGCGCCCCGTCAGCGCCGCCGTCCGGCGGCGCTGACGGGGCGCGTAGTGATCAGACATGAGCGGAATCCGGCTGCGCAGCAAGGAGAAGCCGGCTCGTCCGAAAATCTGTCGTCGGATGTTGCGTGCCGCATGCGGGTTCGTCGGTGGGACACGGAGCCGATGGACCGAGGTGATCAGCCCGACTGCGGCTCGCTGTTGCGTGTCCGGCTGGACCGCGATCGTGAGGCCGCCGGCCTGCTACACCACCGCGCTCAAGAACCAGCAGAAGATCGCCTACGGCGAGGCCAGCATTCCCAACGCCGACCTGGAAGAGGATCACCTCGTGTCCCTCGAGCTCGGCGGCGCCCCGCGCGATCCCAAGAACCTGTGGCCCGAGCCTCGCGACGGTGCCGGCACCACGGGGAGCGACCGCACGGCCGAGAGCAAGGACAAGGAAGAGAACACGCTCAAGAAGCAGGTCTGCGCCGGCACGATCACCCTGGCGAGGACGCGGCAGCAGATCGTGGCCGACTGGGCGCGCTGATCGCCCTCAGACCGTCGTGGCATTCGCGGCCGTACCTGCTCAGGCCACCGGTAGCGGCATCCGGACATGCGCCTCCAGCGTGGCGTGCGCTGTGGTGAAACGGCGAATGTCGCGGCGGCTCGAGGTGGCGTACACCAATACCTCGTGGCCGTCGAGAAGAGTCTGGACTCGGCTGCTCGGCGAGCACTCCGAGATCATGTTCGTGGAGGTCGTCCACGGCCTTTCGCTGCGCGTGAGTCAGCGTGGCGGTGAACGTGAACTCCTGCGCCTCTCCGATCGGCCGTTCGTCGGTCACCTCAAGACGGCTGCCTACCTGCTCGACCAGTGACGCCACCGTGTCCGCCAGGCCCCGCGGCAGGATGAGTCCGCCGTCCAGGGTCTCGTCGTAATTGCGCAGGAACCGCGGTGTATCCAATGTGGACATTCGCAAGCGCTGGCGCTCGTAGAACAGCGGGTTCGGCATCGACGCCGCGTGTTTCAGCGTCGCGTGCAACGCGGGGGTCAGCTCGTCGGACTCCACACGGATCCCGGAGTTGAGCCGGGCGTGCACGATTGGAGACGCGGCGGCCCGGATCCGGGTCGAGACCGGGGCGTTGAGCCGACTGATGTTCGCGCCGACGGCGACTTGTCCGGCGCGACGAGCGACTCGGCTGACCTCTGCTGACCTCTGCTGGGCTCATCCGGCCGAGTAACGACAGCAGGGCGGTGCCGAGCCGACGGGCGGTCTCGGCGGGTACGGGCGCGGCGAAGAACACCCACGCGTGCGCGCCGACGCCCGAACGCGATACCTCCAGCGCTGCGGGCACCGACCACGTCCGGGCGGCCTTCAGATATGCCAAGGCATCGAGCATTGCCGCTTGCCCGTCGAAGTCGGCTGCCAGCCACCAGCACAGATCGCCGTCCAACAGCGGGTACAACCCGACGTGCGCGGCACCAGTCAGGTGGGTGTGTAGAACGTCCTTGTCGAGCGGCAGGTGGTCCGGGTCCTCGTGCCGCACGCCCTTGCGCCACCCGCCACGCACTGCCGGCAGCCATCCGGCCTTGCCAGTGCGGGTGTTCTCCCACCGGGTGGCATAAATGTCGGTCCGGGCGGCGAACAGGGCAGCGAAGAAGTCCACCTTCACATCCGGAGCCGACTGCCGGTCGACCGGGCCGGGATGGGCTTCGAAGAAGCCGGTCTGCGCCGGGCCGGGTGGCGCTGCCTGCTTCGGAGTCAACTCCAGCAACCGCAACAATCGTGCGTTCTCGGAACGCAATTGGGTCTCGCCCAGCTGCGCGAATGCCTGCATGACGAGTCGGTCTCGCCTTTGGCGATCCGTCGGCTGGTGCAGCGTCATCCCGACGGCGCGCATCTCGTCTTCCGTGCGCTCCTGCGCAAGCCCGGTTTTTCATGGTCGCGCGATGGAGAGAAGCTGCTTGAGCGCCACAAGAAGTCTTTCTTCGGGCATGAACCGGTACCAGGTGTCTCGGTCGTTGGTGAGCGCCTTACCGAACTTCTTCGGACGGCCAGGTAGACGCCAGCTGCACGCCTGTGCCACTTGCTCAAGCCTCGTTGTGCTTCTTGCCCCTGGTGGACGGCGTCGCGGTGAAGCCCGACTCGTCGCCCATGTGGATGAACAGGCGTCCGGTCAGCGTGCCGTTCTCGGCCAGACCGGCCCAGCCGCTGCCGCTGATCTGATCGCCTTCGTCGCTGCCTTCCCAGGTGAAATCGACGAACGGCCGACCATTGCGCTCGTTCCACCGGCAGTCCATCCAGCCCTCGACGGCGACAGGTGCTGACGGCCCGTACGCCGATGTCCACGTCGCCGAGCTCACGATCGAGGGTGTGTCGGCATCATTCGGAACCGGCACCGAGGTGCTCCCAATCAGGATGTCACCCGACCTGCTGAACTTCCTTCCTAGTGGTCAGGATGCCACTCACCGCGTCGTTACGCCTCGTAGGTAGCAGGCAACGCGGAGTGTTGCGTTGTCGAACGGACTGCGGCATAACGGTCTGGTGTCGGCTGTATCACCCCATGCCTCCTCCGCGATGTGCACCACGGTCTGTTCGGCGGTGAAGTAAGGGGGAACGGTCGTGGCGAATGGTTGGGCTGCTCCGGGTGCGCGGGGCACAACGGTTGATCGAGCGGTACGGCTTTTCCAGTTCCTCGCGCGGAGTCAGCAGCTCAAGTCCAATCCACCTCGCACTACCGACAGCTACGAGTCCGTGTTGTGGTTCGGAAATCTGCCCGAGCACCCCGCGATCCGATCCGCACATCGCGAGGTTGCACAGGCCACCAGCGACTTCCTGCTCACCGTCGACCGGGTCGCGCACCAGGATCCGCCCGAGCCCGCAGCGGAACTGCGGCCCTGGTTGGACGGCGAGTGGGACGACCCAGCCGCGCCGCCACGTCTGCGCGAGTCGATCGGCGAGGGAGAACAGCGCACCGCACTCGCCGACGCGGAAGGGATTCGGGAGGTCCACGAGGAGTGGGAGGCCCGCTGGTCCGAGTGGGCTGAGCGAGAGAAAACCGATCGAGCTGCACGGAACGTCTACAACGAGCTGTTCTCCGCCTACGTCATCGCAGCTGGACATGCCGAGGAACTCGAGCTGGTCCTCGGCGTCGGCTGCCTGTCGTGGGCGCCACCCGGCCACTATGTCGTGCGGCGTCACCTTGCGACTGTGCCCGCGGTGGTCCAGTTCGACGACAGCTCCGGGCGGCTGACCCTCCAGCAGGCCGAGGCCGCGGAAGGCTTGAACGTCGAGCTGGACATGCTCGACCCCGGTCGTGTGGCCGACCCGCAGCGTGTCGTCCAGATCAGGAACGAAGCCCGCGAGGTGACCGCCGCCGTTCTGCATCGCGACGAAGTTGGCGGCGTACTGCGCCGTCTGGTGCACGCCCTCGACGGCGAGGCGGCGTACCTCGACGAGGACGATCCGCAGAAGCCGGGTGCGCACGCTGTGGCGGCGTTCGCGCCCGCTGTCATCCTGCGCAGGCGTTCGCGGCAGGGGATCGTCGACATCCTCGACTCGGTCGCCGGGCAGCTCGGCGAGTCGGGCGTCGTCCCGGACGGGCTGCTTCCGCTCGTGGATCCGGATCACCGGCCTGCGGCGGAGAGCTCATCTGAGCCTGGAGCACTGGTCGAGCTCGACTCCGAGCATTTCCTGCCGTTGCCGGTCAACGACCGGCAGCTGCGCGTCCTCACCCAGGTCGACGCGAAGGCGCAGGTGCTTGTGCAGGGTCCTCCTGGGACGGGCAAGACCCACACCGTCGCCGCCCTGCTGTCACATCTCCTTGCGCAGGGCAAGCGTGTCCTCGTCACCGCGCATACCGACCGAGCCCTGAAAGAGGTGCGGGCGAAGCTGCCCGAGGCCATCGCGCCGCTGGCCGTCTCGGTCGTCGGGTCCTCGCGCTCGGACATGGCGGACCTCAAGGTCGCCGTGGAGCGGATCAGTCATGTGGCCAGCGAGTACGATGCCGAGGGCGCGCGCCGGGCGATTGAGGAACACATCGCCGCGATCGAGGACTTCCGCGTGCGCCGTGCCGGTCTGTACCGGCGGCTGCTCGATGCGCGCGGCGAAGAGGTCGTCGAGCACGAGGCCGGCGACTACCGCGGCACGCTCGCCGCCATCGCACAGCGCGTGGAAGCGGAGCAGGAGCGGTTCGGCTGGCTGGCAGACCTGGTCGCGGTGAACGGCGTCGTGCCATCCCCACTCCCCGCGAGTGACATCCTCGAGTGGCACCGCAGCGTCGTGGACGACGCACTGAACACCGACGAGCCCGAGGCGCGGCTCAAACTGCTGTCCCTCACCGACGTGCCCGCCCCCGAGGCGTTCTTCTCGCTCGTCACCGCGGAACGGCAGGCCGTCGCTGCCGAGGAGGGGCACGGCAACCTCACGCAGCACACCGCCTTCGAAGGCGTCCGGCGCTTGGACCACTCCACGCGGACGGTGCTTCGGCAGCGGCTCAACGGGTTCGCGCGCGAGGCCGAGGACCTGTCCCGGCGGCGCGAGGCGTGGATGAACGACGCGCTCTCCGAAGTGCTCGCAGGGCGTGCGAACCACTGGCGGTCCCGCGGACACCAGATCGCCCAGCTCATCGGTCGTGCCGGTCCTGTCGTCGACCGGCTCGGACCGCTCACCGAGGTGCAGGTCGGCTCCGCCGACATGGGCGCGCTCGTAGCCCTGGCCGGTGCGCTGCGCGCACACATCGGCGACGGCGGCAAGCTCAAGACCAACCCGGACGGCTCACCCAAGACTGGGGCGTTCGCCCCCAAGGCCGTGAAACAGGCCCAGCCGCTGTTTCAAGCGGTGCGAGTCAACGGTGTCCCACCCACAACTTCCGACCAGCTCGACGTCTTCCTGATGTGGGTCGAGGCCACCAGGACGCTGGACGCGCTGGACCGGGCGTGGCCCGACTCGGTGCACATCCCCGCCGAGGACACGCTGAGCGAACGGCTCCAGTGGCACGTGACCGAACTGGAACAGCTTCGCCGCGTGCTGGCACTCGGCGAAGCCCTCGAAGCGGAGGAACGCGGCCTGGCGGGGCTCGGCCTCCCGCGTCCGAACTGGACTGATCTCGACGCCGTCCAGACCTATGCCCGGCTCGTCGACGCCGCAGCCGCGTCCGATGCCCGCAGCGCAGCCACCGTGCCACTGCAGGAGATCGTGCGAACCATCGCCGACGTGGCTCAGTGGGCTGACGCCGCGCCGTGCGTGAAGCACTTGGCGCAGGCCGCAGAGGATCGAGACCACGAGTCGTATGCGGCCGCGTACGCCAGGCTGGCGCGTCTGACCGAGGTCGTGGGGCTGGCGCGGCGCCGTGACGAGATCGCGGCGAAGCTGGCCCACCTGATGCCACAGGTGCACCAGGCTGTCTCGGCGGACCCGCGCGACCCCGCCTGGCCGCAGAAACTGGCCGACTGGGACGCCGCGTGGGCGTGGGCGGTAGCACGGGCGTGGGTCCTTGGACGCGGTGATGAGGACGTCAACGCTCTGCAAGCCGAGGTGCTGCACGTCGAGGAGCAGGTGCGCGACCGGGTCGAAAGGCTGGCAGCCGAACGGGCGTGGGGCTACGCCGTGTCGCCAGAGCGGCTGTCCGGCAAGGCCCGCGCCGACCTGCTCCAGTACGCCCAGCTGGTCAAGCTGCTCGGCAAGGGCACCGGCGTCTACGCGAACCAGCGCCGGGCCGACATCAAGGCGGCCATGGACCGCTGCCGCCCCGCCGTGCCGGTGTGGATCATGCCCGTCTACCGGATCGCCGAGCAGTTCCGTGTCCAGCCCAACATGTTCGACGTCGTGGTAGTGGACGAGGCTTCGCAAGCGGGCCTGGAAGCGACATTCCTCCAGTACCTCGCACCCAAGATCGTGGTCATCGGCGACGACAAGCAGGTCTCGCCCTCGGCCGTGGGCACCGACCAGCAGCAGTTGCGCGACCTCGCCGAGCAGTACCTGTGGGACGACCCGTACCGCGCGTCGTGGCAGGACCCCAAGCGCAGCCTGTTCGACGAGGCCAAGATGCGCTTCGAGGGCATGATCACGCTCGTGGAGCACCGGCGGTGCGTGCCCGAGATCATCGGCTTCTCGAACCGGATCGCCTACGAGCCCGATGGCATCCGGCTGGTGCCCGTACGCCAGTACGGCGCCGACCGCCTGGAACCGGTCAAGCCGGTGTTCCTCGACAACGGCTACGAGCGCGGCGTGACGGACAAGGTCAACCCGGTGGAAGCAGACGCCATCGTCGACCAGATCGAGAAGTGCATCGCCGACCCGCGGTACGACGGGATGACGTTCGGCGTCGTGTCGCTGCTCGGTCGCGCCCAGGCGAAGAGGATCGAGAAGCGGCTGCTGGAGCGCATCCCGCCGGAGGAGTGGAAGGCGCGTGACCTCCGGTGTGGTGACTCCGCCGACTTCCAGGGCTCCGAGCGCAACGTGATGTTCCTGTCGATGGTCAAGGCCCCAGAGCCGGGCAAGCGGATCGCCTCGCTGACACAGGACATGTACGTCCAGCGCTTCAACGTCGCCGCGTCCCGCGCCAAGGACCAGATGTGGGTGTTCCACTCCCTGCGCCTTTCCGACCTCGGCAACGCCGAGGACATGCGGTTCCAGTTGCTGGACTACTGCTACGCGCTGTCCGGGCGCACCAGCGGTACGGATGACGCCAGGTCCTCGGTTGTGCCCGAGGATCGGAGAGTGGGGCCTTTCGACTCGCTGTTCGAGCAGCGGGTGTTCAACCGGCTCGTCGACCGCGGGTACAGCGTCGTCCCGCAGTTCCCGGCCGAGGGCTATCGCATCGACCTGGTTGTCGTGGGCGCGAAAGCGAGGCTTGCGGTGGAGTGTGACGGCGACGCGTGGCACGGGCCGGACGCGTACGAGCGCGACCTTGCCCGGCAGCGCGATCTGGAGCGGTGTGGCTGGCGTTTCTTCCGCATTCGCGAGTCCGAGTTCTACGCCGACCGGCCTGCTGTCTTGGCGCGGCTGTGGGATGCGTTGCACGAGCTGGACATCTACCCGTCCGGATGGACGCCGGAAGACGAAGACCAGCCGGCCACGACGCCGCCCCGGCTTGTGGCTGTCGTCGAACCTGCGCCCGATAACCCCGTCGCAATCTTTCCCGGATCATCCGTGTCCGGACTGGACATTGTTCACCCGGCTGCTCCGGAGCAGGTGGTGTCCAAGCAGGCAGTAGCCGAGCCAATCGGCCTGCCGGAATCCGTTGTGACCATTGAACTGTCGGAAGTCGCCGAGCAGATGGTCGTGGAGCACGAGGAGGCGTCGCTACCTGCCGCGGATTCAACGCTTGCCGCATACCGGCACTTTGACGGAACCGTGGTTCAGGTCGGTGAGGCCTCACGGCAGGACCTGCTCGGCGGTCTGATGCGTCTCGTTGACGCGGAGGGCCCCGTGCTGGGTAGCCGTCTGCACACCGCGTATGTCCGTGCTTCGGGCGCAGTCCGGGTCACGAAGCTGGTCGCAGGCGAGTTGAACAAGGCGATCTCCCAAGCAGTGCGCAAAGGCGAGCTCATCGAGGACAACCCGCTTGGCGAGAGCGGTATCAAGCCACGCACGTATCGGTTGCCCGACCAACCGGAGGTGCGCATGCGCCAGCTGGGACCGCGGTCCCTCGACGAGGTACCTCCGGCCGAGCTCGCAGCGATGCTCGACCACGTCGCCGCACGAGTCGGTGACGTCAGCGAGGAGGCGTTGCAGCGTGCTGTGCTCGAGTTGCTCGGCTTGAAGCGGCTCACCGACAACGTGAAAAGCCGATTCGCTGCAGTTCAAGCCCTTCGGAGTTGAGGCCTGTAGCGTGTTGGCCACCACGATAGTCCTTTTCGGACTGATGGGAGTGGCTGGGAGTGGGAGTTAAATGAGAGGATTCATTGTGCGCCAACGGTGTTCGACTGTGTTGAACGGCAGCCAACGGCGCCGGCGCGACCTGCGGTTTCAGTGTGGTCATGGAGGAGACTCGGGAATGGGTGCGAAGGCTGGTGCAGAGCGCAAGATGATCTGCGTGGTCCGACATCCGGAGGTGGAAAGTGACCGCCCGTCGGAAGTGCGGACGTCCGACTAACGCGGGCACGCCGTGCGGGGCGGTGGTTTGCCGGTTGGTGCCGCTGGGTTCGGTGGCGCCGACCTGCCGGAAACACATGACCGCGAAAGAGCGGCAGGAGCTGGCCCCCGCGGAGATCTTCGGTCGGCTGGCGGTGGATCAATCGACAGCGTTGTACGCCCTGCGACAGTTGCGGGAGGAAGGCAGGGCGGCTATGTGCCAATCGGGGCGTGCCGGAGAACGTGCAGACCTCAGAGCCGACCGACGCCGGCGCACGACGGGCAGCGCGACCGGGCGGCCGCAACGCTCGGGTGCGGTCGCAGATCCTCGCGGCGACGATGGAGCTCGTTGCCCGCGACGGCGTGACCGGCCTGCGCTACGAGGAGATCGGCGAGTTTGCCAGCGTCAACGGGAACAACGTCTACCGGAACTTTCCGGGCCGCGCTGAGCTCGTCAAGGACGCGTTGCTGCAGTACGCGGAGGACCCGCGCTCTGCACGACTCCGGCGATCTTCGCCGTGTCTGGTCGACTTTCTGGTGGCGCTGGCCGTGCGGCTGTCGAGCTCGGTCGGCCGCGCCCATGTTGCAGGCCACCGTCGCGGCCCCGGCGAACACGGATCTGGCCGAGGCGTGTCGCCGGCGGGGGAGAGATTCCGCCTGTCGACAGCTACTTCCTCACCGTGCTGCTGTCCGGGCCGGTGTACCTCTACGTCAACCAGCGGCGCCACCCGTTAACGCGCGAGGTGGCCGAGAAGATCGTCGTCGTCGTCCTGGCCGACATCCACGCCACCATGTCGTAGGCTCCGGCCGAGCGGTCGGCCCACCAGCTGAACCTGAGCAGGTTCGGCGGAAGTGACGGGACCGCCTTTGGTCTCAGCGCAGCACGAAGACGCGCAGGAGTCCCCACACCGCGGACAGCAGGAGGACGAGACCCGCCAAGCTCAGAGCCAGCCACCTCAGGTCGCGTTGCCGTTGCAGCCTGGTCGGTGCACGGGTGTCGTCCAGGTGGGCGAAGACGGGTGCGAGCTGCTGCAGCAGTGCCATCTCGAGGCTGGTGGCGCGATCGGTGCAGAGGCGGACCGGTTCCGCGGTCCAGTCCTCGCGGAAGTGCAGTGCTGCTCGGACCGTGTGGCCGCTGGCGTCGGGCAGTGGTGCGAGGTCGGGCAGCGGGTGCGGGAACAGGTCGGCCACGTCGGAGCGGAAGTTGTCGTACTCCCGGTTGCCGAACGGGAGCAGGACCACGACGCGGCGCGGGTCGACGGTTGCCCTGACCTGATCGAGCTCCCAGCGCAGTCCGTCACCTCGTCCCGCGCCGATGAGGACCAGCTGGGAGCGGTCGAGGAGCTCACGCACCGTCTCCTGCCAGTCATCGCCGACGTAGACACGGGGCGCACCAGCCGGTGGAAGCGGCTCGCCGGGCCGCCCGATCGCCACCAGTGGTCCGATCCGGGCGAACGCACGGGCGAGCCGCTCCTCCTCGGTCCGGAAGTAGTCCATTGCGGTCTCACCGGTGCGCGCCAGCAGATCGTCGACCAGGAACGAGCGCAGGTACAGCACGGGACGCCGGGGATCGGCCTGGAGTGCGGACCATCCGTCTGCCGAGGTGTTGCGCTTGAACCCGACCCAGCACCTGACGACGACATGCCTGCCGATCGGCTGGCAGATCAGGTGGGCCGCGAGGAGGCCGACGAAGTAAAGGGCACCACCGCCCAACCGGTCGGTCGTGATCGCCAACGCCACCACGACCGCGAGGATCAGCACGCAACCGGCGACGGCGCAGCAGAGGTACGCCGCGGCGCGCGGCTTCGACCGGCCATGCGTTCGTTCAGGGTTTTCGCTCACGTCCGCCCCCCGCGGCTACTGCTCTGTGCAGGAACAACCCGGCCGAGCTGTGACCCAGGACACTGCAGCACTCCTGGCTGTAGGGGACGAATCTCGTCCTCTTGGGTCGCGAGAGTAGACCCGCACACCCCACCAGGCCGGTGTTATCAAAGGAAAAGCGGACATGAATGAGTAGAACTCGGCAACAGGGTTGCCGTGGTGCGACCATGCGCCCGACTTAGTGGAGCCGTAAGTTCGGTCATGCCGTGGGGCATACCTTGTAGGTCTGCGCTACGGGGTGCATCGGGACGCCGGTGCGATGTTCGAGGCGTTGCCGAACCGGTTAGCCGGACCACTCGTAGGAGATATCGGCGACGCGCACCAGGCCGGTGCCCGCGGTGATGTCGTCCTTGATGACGTAGCGGCTGAGTCCGTCGAGGGTCCGCCGGGGTTTTCGCAACCTGCGTCCACAACTGGCCTGCCCCGCCCGTGTCCCGAAACCCTCACGCCCCGACCCCAGGACGCCCCGGCGGACTGCCCAACCGCCGGCCCGCCACACGCCATGACGTCCACACCGTCACCAGGACGAACAAGCACAAACCCAAGCGCGGCAAGAAGACCCAGTCGAGCAACCCACGACCTCGCCGAACACGTTAAAGCTCAAGCTAGTTGTGCTCCGTTGAGTCGGGCAGGGGGCTGGGCAGTCTGGTGCTCGTCTCCGAAAGCCCGGATGGTCGCGTTCTCATGCACGTCGCTGCCGAGATGGCGGTAGAGAAATGCTGACGCAAACGTCTGATCACCCAACCGCTGCCAACTGTGCAGTTGGCAGTCATGAGAGCGCGATCTTCATGATCGAAGCGCGGCTGCCTGCCGGCATCTCTCTCACCGTCACATCCCAAGAGATAGCTGCAACGGGTGTCGCGGCGAGCGGTGTCATGGTCGCGCGCAACCAGCGCCGCCGGGCCGCGTACACCCCGGACCAGGTCAGGGACCGGCTGCACGAGCGGTTCACCGAGGCTGCCGAGCAACGCGAGGCCGGTTTACCGGCCTCGCGTTTTTGTTGAAATCGGAACTGGCCTCTAAGTGTCCCCTTTTTGTCTATAGGTGCCCTCATCTGCCGGTGGTAGCGTGCGGACAACTTGGCGAAACCGGTCGTGAACGGGGGGTCCGCGAGGTGTTTGAGCGGGACGATCTGTCCCCGGTATTCGACGTGTTCATCAGCTATGCGGTCGCCGACAAGAACGTGGTCGCGCCCTTTGTCACCGCGCTCAAACGTGACGGTTTCAAGGTCTGGATCGACTACGAACAGATGGCGGGTGGGGTCCCGGTCATCGACCAGTTGGACGACGGGATCTCGCAGTCGGCCCACATGATCGTCTGCCTCTCCGACGCCTACCTCGACCGGCGCTGGACCAAGGCTGAGCTGGGCATCAGCGTGACGAGCGACCCGGACGCACGTGACGTGCGAACGATCCCCGCGATCCTGCGGCCGCTGACGGTGGAGATTCCGCGTTATCTGAGTCGGCTGACCATCTGCGACCTGACCAATGAGCGCAACGATTACGATCGGCAGTACGAGCTGGTCACCAGGATGATTCGCCGCCGGGTCACGTCGGCCGCCCCGGGAAAAGAGGCGGTCGCGGAGATCTGCGGTGCGCCGTTCGAGCACATCGACCAGCCGGAACTGGCGCTGTTCGAGGCGTATCGGGCGTATCGGGAATTGTGTCGCTTCTTGTACCGACAGAAAATCGGCGACATTCCAACGCATGTGGACTTCCGCTGGATAACGGACCGGCTGATGATGTTGCCCAGCCTGCCGACCCAGATCCGCGACGCGCTGGCCACGATGGAGGGCTACGGCCACCAGGTCGTGCCTGGCTACGTCGACGCGCCCGCGGTCACGGCCGCGACGATCGAGTCGCCGTTGAAGACGCTCGCGACGCTGACCGAATGGGTGTTCCCGGAATGGCGCCGGCCCGACGAGGCCGCGGACGTCTGGAACGACCTTCCGGTGAGCGAGGACGGATCCAGACGACTGCCCGGCACCGACTACGTGCTGCGCGCGCCCGCCGTGGGACGCGTCGCACTCGGCACGCTCTACGGCGCGCGCGACACCGGCAGGGACAAAGCGATGACAGTCGTACTCGTTGAACCACCGCCCGCGGACGAGCAGTCGTTCCGGCTGCGCGTCGCGCGGTTCGAGCACCGGCACCGGGGCGTGCTGGTCGCGGAGGACGGCGGCGAGCTGGTCGTCGGCGGCAGGCGACTGCACTACCTGGCGCTGCCGTCGGTGGACGGCGCCTGCGCCGAGAGCCTGGTCGCACAGGAGAAGCTGCCGCCAAGGGCCGCTCACGAGTTGGTGCTCGGCATCGCGGAGGTCCTGCGGGGACTGCACGAGGCCGATCCACCGGTCGTGCACGGCGACGTCGTGCTGGCGAACGTCGTCGTCGGCGCGCTCGGCACGGTCACGCTGTGCCCTGGGCGGCCTGGTGCCGATACCAGGGCAGGAGACCTCAGCGCGCTGGCCGCACTGCTGGAGGAGCTGGCGCCCGGCGAGGTCGCGGACCGCTTGGCGTCGTGCACCACGGCCGCGCGGGCCTGCCAGGTCCTCCGCGCCGCCTGCCGTGAGCTGCCACCGGAAGGCAGCCTCGGCTCGGTCTACCGGCGCCACCGCAAGACGACCGAGGAGAAGCCGCGCAGCGGTCGCGGGCCGCAGCTCATCGAGAGCTGCCCGATCGACAGCAGAGGGGCGTGGCCACTGGGCGACGGACGGCTCGTCGTGTGGGAGCGCGGCACCGACACGCTGGTCGTCGTGGAGGGTGAGGACACCCACTGGCGTGACACCGGACCGGTACTGGTGCGGCGAGTCGCGCACGGGCCGGCCGGACGGCTCGCCATCGGCGGCTGGGACGGCGGGGTGCGCGGGTTCGCCGGCGGGACGCTCGCCTTCACCGCGCGGATGGACGGCGCGGTCGGCGATCTCTGCTACGTCGGTGACGGCCTTGTCGCCGGTTCGTGGAAGCACCAGCTGTGGCGCTTCACGCCGGACGGCCAGCGGCAGGAGCTGCTCGACGTGAAGGCCGGGGTGCACCGCATCGCCGCGGCCGACGCGCACGACCGGTTCGCCGTGGCCGACCTGTCCGGCGGTCTCGCGATCTATAGCGACAACCGCACGGGCGCGAACATGCCCGCGGTCGGGTTCGTGACCGATCTGGCCTACGCGGGCACGCGGCTGGTCCTGCTCACCGGTGAGGTGCTCACGAGCGTGCGACTGGACAGCTCGATCGGCGGCAGTGAGGCCAGGCCCGGCGCGCGCAGGCTGCTGCGCGGCCCGGCGGCAGGTCACTGCACGCTCGTGGTCGAGACGACGGCGGGCGCGGAGACGTGGCTGATCGACGAGGCGGACCGGCACGTGCGCGACCGCGTCTTCCCCTCCGGACACCGGCTGGCCGGCGTGTGCGGGGTCGCCGGCCGGTTCATCCTGTCCGATCCGGACGGTGGCTACGCGTACTGGCGGGACGGGGAGCAACAGGCGTCGTGGCGTGACGCGACCACCGTCTCCCTCTCCAGGGACGGCAGGCTGGTCGCGGTCAGCAGGCCGGGAGTCGTCGAGCTCTACGAGGACCCCGCATGACGGCCACGGTGACGGAGGACACGAGAACGCGGCTGCTGGCGGCCATCGAGGACCTGCGGGCCCGCGAAGCCACCCCCGCGGTGCGGATCGCGCTGGCCGAAGCGGAGTTCCGGCTCGCGATCGACGCGGCGACCGAACCGGCGGAGGCGATCGAACGGCTGCGTGCCGCGATCGAGCAGGATCCGTTCAGCCCCAAGCTCTTCCTGCACCTTGGCCGGGTGCTGCACCTCGGCGGCAACCCGATCGCGGCGCTGCCGGAGTACCGCCACGCGATCCGCCTCGCCCCCGGCAGCCGCCGGGCGCACCTGCTGCTCGGGCTGGCGCTGCTGGACATGGGGCAGCCGACCCGTGAGCTCGGCAACCGGATGGTCGCGGCGCTGAACGAGGGCGGGCCCGCCGACCTGCAGGCCGCGGTCGCCGAGATCGACACCTGGGTGGAGGAGCAGAGCGCACCCGCCGCCGATCGAAAGTCGCGCAAGTCCGCGCTCAAGGCGGCCGCTCCGGACGCGTGGCGGATCGCGCTGTACGAGCAGATCACCTGCGGCGGCAAGACGCAGGCGAGCCAGCTGTCGGTGCTCCTGCGGACCGGGCAGGCGCGGGTGGCCGACGCCGACGAGGTCGCCGAGTACGCCACCGCGTGCGTGCTGATGCTGGCCGCCGGCCAACCGCCGAAAGCGGTGCGGGACTTCGCGAAACCCGTGCTCACCACACGGGCGGGCCACCCGGCCGTCGTGCTGCTCACCGCAGCGCTGGAGCTCGCGGAGGCAGGCGATCCCGCGGCGTTCGTCGCCATGGCGAGCGAGCGGCTCGAACACGGTGTCCTGCCGCTGGAACTGGTGTGCTGGTTGCACTTCACGGCGTACGGCCCGCATCGGTCAGGCCGGGCCGTGGACGCGTTGGCGCTGCTGGAGAGCTACCCCCGGCGGTTCAGGGACACCGACAGCTTCGACGAGCTGCGGCTGGCCGTGCTGGACGGCCACGCCCGCAACGCGTGGAGCGCGGAACGGTTCGACGAGGCCAGGTTCCTGTGGCAGGAAGCGGGTTCCATCGACCGGTTCCGGGTGCCGGTGGCGCTCAACCTCGCGCTGCTCGCGGCACGCACCAGGTCGACGCAGGACTACGGTCCCGCGTGGGAACGGCTGAGCGAGCTGCTGTACCTGCACGCGGCCGGTGCCGGTGACGTCCAGCTCCTGCTCGACGAGCGCAGGACGCTGCACCTCGCGCTGGCTCAGCAGGCCAGGCAGCGGCACTGCGAGTCGAGCGGTCCGCGCGACACCCCTGCCGAGGCGGAGATCGAGGCGTGGCTGGCCGACGAGGACGCGCTGACCGAGTGGCTGCACCAGTGGGATCTCCACTACGTCAACGCGCGCCTCGGTTTCCGGTCGCCGGCGCACCTGCTCGGTGTGCTCGACGACGCCGGTGAGGAGGACCGCGCGGCGGCCGCGACGGCGTTCGCCCGGCACGTGGAACTGGCGTTGGGCGGACGCGACTGGGCCGGTGTCGCCGTCTTCGCCGACCTGGCAGCCGCGGTGGCCCAGCAGGCGCACCAGTCGATCACCGAGACCCGCGACGAGTACTACGAACCGGAGCGAGCGGCGGCGCGCGCACTGGCCGAGGTGGCGCTGAACAGGGGACTGACCCTGCGGCGGATGATGATGGCTTTGCGGGACGCCCCGTCCGGCGCGCAGCTGCGGCTGGGCTACGACCTCGCGCGCAGGCAGCTGGCGCTGCCGTGGCAGGTGCTGCGGCCGATCTGTGTCGAGCTCGGCCTGCTCGGCGAGGACGTCGACCCGGTCAAGCTGTTCGAGTACGACCTGGTCAGCCTCGCCACGTTCTGGGACCAGCCGGAAGCACCCGCTGGCCAAGAGTCCATTTTGGACGGATGCGTCAAGCTGGTGCCGCACGACCTCACGCTGCGGCTGATGCACTGCCGGGCGTTGCGCGCCGCCGAGCGGCCTGCCGACGCGTACACGGCAGCCGTGGCGGCGCTGGAACTTCCGTCCTCGGACGACGAGAGGCGAGAGGTCCTGCTGGCCAGGCTGGTCGACGAGGTCGACATCGTCGGCTGGGAGGACATCCCCGAGTCCATCCGCACGACCGCGGGTCCTCCGCCCTCGATGTCCGCCGAGGACGTCATCGCGGTGATCCGGCAGGCATTGCAACGGTTTCCGCGCAGTGCCGTCGTGCGGCGCGAGCTCGTGCGGCAGCTGGTGCGGACCGACAGGGTGACCGAGCTGACCGAGGCGATCGACCTGCTGCGCGAGGGCATCACGCAGGCGTTGAACGCCGAACAGCGCGAGGAGTTCGCCAAGAGCCTGACCGAGATCGCACCGAAAGCGGCGAGCGCTCCGATCCGCGCGGCAATCCGCGAGCTGGTCGAACCCGCGCAGCAAGCCGCTCGCACCGCGATCGACGACTACATGCAAAACGGCAGCCCTGAAAGGAAAAAGGCGGCGCTCACGGCCGTGCGCTCGGCCATCGGCCCGATCACGGAGGGCCGGCGGATGGCCGAGCAGGCCGGGCTCGACGCCGAACTCTCGGCGCTGGACGAGTCGCTCGCCCAGCTGAACCGGCTGGCAGAGCAACTCGGCGACGCCGAACCTCAGGACGGGGAGGGCTGAACCATGTTCATGATCGATCTCGGGGGCGACTCCCACTACTCGCGGCTGGGAGTGGAGCCGGACGCGACGGCCGAGGAGATCCGGCAGGCGCGGGACCGGCTGATCCGGGAGCTGAAGGAGCAGGTGCGCCGCGAGCCTGGCCGCAAGGCGGAGCTCACCGAACGGCAGCAGCGCATCAACGGCGACGCCGACGTGCTCGTCCGTCCGGCGAAACGGGCGCAGTACGACCAGGAGCACGAACACCTGCGGTTCTTCACGATCAGGTCGGCCGCCGCGCCGATGTTCACCAGCGCACCGGACCGGATCGACGTGCTGCACCGGGTGCTGAGCGCGCACCTGCGGGCGGCCGGGGTGCACCTGCGCCCACTGTCCGATGTGGATCGACACGACTTCGACGCCGACATCACCCCCAACACCCTTCTCGACGAACTGATCGGACAGCGCTGATGGACACGGCTTCGGACGCCGCCACGACGCAGGCAGACCCCACGACGGAACCGGAAGCGGACCCGGCGATCGAACGGCTGGACCGGATCGGGACGCTGCTGGAGGAGGTCGTCGACGACAACACCGCCGTCACGACGTCGATGAACCAGCTCGTCCAGTCGCAGCGCGCGCTCAGCGCCGACCTGTCGAGGGAACTCGGCGAGCTGCGCAAGGACATGTCGGCCGGTCTCGTCCACCGGACGCTGAAAGACCTGTGCCTGCAACTGATCGGCCCGCTCGGCGCGATGGAGGCGATGCTCGACCGCGCCGACTTCACCGACCCCGAGATCGTCTCGGGGCACGTGAAGAGCCTCGTGGTCACGCTGCACGGCGTGCTGAACCGGATGGGTGCCGAACGCATCACCGTCGACGTCGGCGTGGAAGCGTTCAACCCCGCCAAGCACCGGTGCGTGAACGTCGTCGGGCCGCAGGACTCACCGTTCCCGGACGCGCCGCCGCGCACCGTGGTCCGCATCGTGGAGGACGGTTACCTGCTCGCCGATCGCCTGCTCAACCCGGCCGTGGTGGAGATCATGGCCGACTCCGCACCCGCCTCCGCCTCCGCCGAATAGGAGCAAGTGTCATGCCATTCCACAAGGTCATCGGCATCGACCTGGGCACCACCTACTCCGCGGTGTCCATCTGGGACGGTAAGGAAACCGTCATCATCGAGAGCGCCCTCGGTACCAAGACGGTGCCGTCCGTGGTCGGCCTCGACCCGGAGGGGCAGGTGATCGTCGGTGCCCCCGCGCAGAACAACCTGGCCAGCGATCCGGAGAACACGGTCATCGAGGTCAAGCGCGACATGGGCGTCTACCTCAAGGAACCGACGGGGCCGGACGAGCCCGGCGAGCCCAAGCGCGTGCGGTTCCGCGGCCGCGACTACCTGCCGCAGGAGATCTCGGCGTTCATCCTGATGGAGCTCAAGCGCCAGGCGGAGGAGTTCGTCGGCGAACCGATCCACGACGCCGTGATCACCGTGCCCGCCTACTTCCGCGAACCGCAGCGCGGCGCCACCGAGGACGCGGCCAAGATGGCCAGGCTGAACGTGCGCAGGCTCGTCAACGAGCCGACCGCCGCCGCCGTGTGCTTCGGCGCGGACAAGATCGAGGACGAGGACACCCACACCTACGCCGTCTACGACCTCGGCGGCGGCACGTTCGACGTGTCGATCATCCAGGTCAGTCCCGGCAACGTCAGCGTGGTCGGCACCGGCGGCGACCCGAGGCTGGGCGGCGGTGACTTCGACGACCGCATCACCGGCTACGTCCTCAAGCAGATCAAGGAGAAGCACGGCGTCGACCTGACAGGCGACCAGGCGGTCTGGCAACGCGTCAAGCGCGAGGCCGAGATGCGCAAGCGCGACCTCTCCGTCGCCAACGCCGCGACCCTGAACCTGCCGTTCCTCACCAGGGACCTGTCGGTGAACGTGCCGCTGACCAGGGCTGTCTTCGAGTCGTTGATCAAGGACCTGCTCGACCACTCGCTCGGCTGCCTCGACGAGGCGATCGCGTCGGCGCGGGAGAGCAACGGCATCGAGCGCGACGAGATCGAGCAGGTGCTGCTGGTCGGCGGTTCCAGCAGGATCGCCTGCATCCGCCCGATGCTCGCCGAACACCTCGGCCTCGACCTCAAGGACATCCGGTCCGACATCAGCCCGGACGAGGTGGTGGCGCGCGGCGCGGGCATGGTGGCGCGCGACTACCCCGCGGCCGACGGCTACGAGGGCATGGACATCGCGATGGCCCCCGTCGACGGGGAGGGCGGGCTCGACATCGGCATCGGCGGTGAGGACGGCGGCGGGATCATCCTGCAGGACGTCACCAGCCACACGCTGGGAATCCTCGCGAACAAGTCGGACTTCGTGCCGATCCTGCCCAAGGACAGCCGGATTCCCGGCAGCGAGACGCAGGACAACTTCGTCAACGGCGGCAAGGGGAAGCAGCTCGTCGTCCGGATCTTCCAAGGCGAGAACCCGGTCGCCTACGAGAACGACCTCATCGGCAAGGTGCCCATCGAACTGCCGGAGGCGCGCGAACAGGGCTACTACCGGTTCGCCGTCACGTTCTCCATCGACGAGAGCGGGCTGCTCGACGTCTCGGTGAAATGCCTCAACGACGACCAGATCTGGCGCACCCAGCTGCAGTGCGACGTGCGCGCGACGCGGGAGGAGATCGAGAAGAGCGCGGCACACCTGAAGGAAGTGATGGCGGGCGGGAGCAGCGGGCTGCCGGAACCGCCCGGTGCCACCGAAGCCGTGCGCGAAGGTCTGCCCACACCGCCGCCGGCGGAGGCTGCCGAGGACGAGTCCGCTCTGCTGCCACCACCGCCGGAGAACACGCCCGACGAGTTCAAGAGCGTGGCCAGGCGGTCGTACAAGCTCGTCTCGCAGCTGCCGGAGGAACGGCGGGCCGAGCTCGAGTCGGCCTACCTGACGTTCGTGATCGCCGTGCGCAACGGGTCCAGCGAGGTCGAGGACCTCGGCGACCGGCTCAGTGACGTCTTCTACCAGTACAAGTAGTCATGCAGGGACCACCGGGAGTCGAGATGGTCGCCGCGGTCGGCAGCACCGACCGCGGCGAGTTGTGGCGTGCCAGCAGGCACACGCCGAACGACCGGATCGTGCGCATCGTCGAGCCGCGGTTCGCCGACGGGGCGTTCAAGCGCGCGGTGGGGACGCTCGGGCAACGCCAGCTCGCGGCGATGGTCGAGATCACCGGGCACGACTACACCGCCGATGGCCGTTACTACATCGAGTACCGCACCGATGCCGACTGGCTGACCCTCGCGGAACGACTGGCCGTGCTCACGGACTGGCAGGATCGCGTGGCGCTGCTGGAACGGATCTGCTCGCTGTTCGCCCGCTGGCAGCGCAGCCCGGTGCACCCGCTCGGTCTGAGCCTGCACAACATCGTCGTGGTGGCGGAGGATGATCGCTGGCTGCCGTGGCTGCTGCCGTGCCCCGCCGTCACCTACGGCACGCCGTGCGATCTGTTCGGAGTGGACAGTTCGGTGGTCGCCGCGCTGGCACCGGAGGTAGTCCGCGGTCTGCGGCCCGGCAACCGGGCGGTGGACTGCTACGCCATCGGAACGCTGGTGGCACAAGCACTTGGTGACACCACCGTTGCGACGATCACCGCCGACGAGGACAGGGTGGAGGCGCAGGCGCGCGGCCTGCTGTGGCCCGCCCTCACGGCGGGAACGCGGATTCCGAGCACGTTGTGCGGCACGCGGGAGGGGCAGGACCTGTTCCGTGTCGTCGAGCACTACCGCCACGCCACGCCGACCGCCCGGCCGGCGGACGCGGAGGAACTGCGCTCGGCGCTGGACGCGGTGGCCGATCCGGTGTCGATCGCCGCCGGTCTGCGGCGCACAGATCCGGTTCGTGCCCTGGAACTCCTGGAACTGGTACGCGGGCACGACGGGGAAGCACGTGTCCGTGCTTGCCTGCTCGGTACGGAGATCGCCGCCGAGCAGGGCGACGGTGAGGCCCAGCTGCGTTACCTGCACGAGGCGGTTCAGCTCGCGCCACGCCGGTTCGACCTGCGTCAGCGCCGGTACGAGGCCGCGTGGCGGGTGTTCGAGTCACGGCCGTCGGATCGCGTGCTGGGCAAGGTGATCCTCGACGACATCGCCCTGCTCAAGCAGGTCGGGTTGGAGGAGGACGAGTCGGTGCTGTACCAGCGCGCGGCCGAGGTGCACCTGCGCCGCGGCGAGCCGGCCGCCGCCGCGCGGGAGGCCCACGCGGCCGCCGCCCGCGACTTCGGCGACCTGGCCTCGCTGTTGCTGTACGGCCGCTGCTGGATCGAGCTCGGCGATCTGCACAACGCCAGACTCACCGAAATCGAGGGGCGGCGCCGAATCGAGCGCTTGGTCGCCGCACAGGATCTCACCAAGGGGGAGGCACAGCAGTGGTACGAGCGGTTCGCCCGGCTCTTGTCCTGATCACCGCCGTTGCCGCCATGATGCTGGCGGCACCGGCACTGGGTGCCCAGGACGA
The DNA here is from genome assembly GCF_016907955.1 of Lentzea nigeriaca. GTDB lineage: Bacteria > Actinomycetota > Actinomycetes > Mycobacteriales > Pseudonocardiaceae > Lentzea > Lentzea nigeriaca. Next base: position 47,753 of record NZ_JAFBCX010000001.1, read on the forward strand.
CCCGACCGTCGTCCTGCCCAGCGGCACCGTGCTGCCGCCCGGCCGCCATCAGGCCCAGATCAAGACGCCCAACGGCATCGTCACGGCCGACATCGTCGTGCCGGGCGCTCAGGGGGTGACCCAGCAGCCCTCCGCGCAGAACCCCACCACCGGACAGTCCACACCGGACAGTTCGCAGGCACCCTCCACCCAGACTCCCGCGCAGGCCACCGGTTCCTCCGGCATCTTGACGGCACTGCTCGCGATCCTCGGCACACTGCTGGTGCTCGCCGGCGGTTTCGTCGGCTATCGCAGAATCCTGGTGCCGCGCAAGCAGGTCCGCGAGTACCGCGACGTCGTGGACCTGATCAAGCGCGGTGAGCACGCGAAGGCGTTGCCGGAGCTGGACCGGCTCGAACGCCAACTGCCCGAGAAGCAACGGGCGGAGGCCGGGTTCTTCGCGGCCTTCTCGCTGTTCCAGGTCGGCTCGGTGGACGAGGCCGAGTACCGGCTGGCCGCACTGCACCGGGAACGTCCCGACGACGTCGACGTCGCCTACCTGCTGGCCCACCTGCGCGTGTCGCGCCGTGACTACGACGGCGCGGAACCGGTGCTGGAGGCCATCGAGAAGGCGGGCGGGATGAGCAGCACGCGAGCCCGCAAGCTCTACGGGGTCGTGGAGTTCCACCGTGCGCTGGAAGCGTTGCGCGACGGCAGGGTCGACGCCGCGGCCGTGTTGTTCCAGAAGGTCGAGAAGCTCGGCGACTTCGCCGACCGGATCCCGGCGGATCTACGCAACCAGCACGTCGTGCTGGGCGCGCAGGCGTTGTTCGACCGGGACCTGGTCGCGGCGCGCGGTCAGTTCGAGGACCTGTCGCGGGCGGCGGAGGACGTCGAGCCCGAGCAGCGGGAGTCGATGCTGGCGTCGGCGGAGATCGGCCTCGCGCTCGCGGGCTGGCTGGAGAACACGCTCCCGTCGCTGGCCAAGGTCGACGGACTGCTGACCAGTGCGGCGAAACGGCTCGATCCCGCCGCGGACACCGAGCCGGAGTGGACCTACGAGCCCGACGAGGACAGCGTCGCCGAACGACTCGTGGCGCTGACCGAACGTCAAAGCAGGACAGCGGATCTCAACGAACGCGACCTCACGCTGCGAGCCGTGCACCTGCTGCGCGCCGCGGTCGTCCTGCGCCTCTGGGCGGCAGGCAAACGCACCCCCGCGGAAGATGCCGCACGGCTCGCGGACGTGCTCAGCAGGCTGGCGTGCGCACGCCGGTACGACCCGGAGTTCGGTGACCCGTACCTGGTCGCAGGTCTGCTCAAGTGCTACCTGGCGACGACGGAACGGGAGAGCGCGGACGGTGTCGCGTTGTTGCGCCAGGCCCAGCGGCTCGGTGTGCGGGAGCCGGACGTGGTCCGCATCCTCAACGAGGAGGCACGCCGCGGGCAGGCGCGGAGGGACGCGGCTGACCGGTACCTCCAGGTGCTCGACCAGTACGTGGAGAACCCGTCGGTCCGCCACGAGGTCAGGGTCAGCCTGCTGGACCGGTTGTCGCGGTTCAGCAAGGTACGCCCGCTCGACCGCCGTCCCGAGCTCGCGAAGGCACGGGTCGTGCCGGTGACGGTGGACGAGGTGAACAACCGCGCCGAACTGCTCAAGGAGCGCGTGGTCCAGCTGATGGCGGCGCGTGGCGGGGACGCGAACCTGGCGGCCGCCCAGGAACTGGTGCACAACCTGGAGAACGACAGCAGGCGCCTGGCCGAGCAGGCGCAGTCCGTCGAGACGAAGGAAGCCGACCTGCTGGTGTACATCGGCGACTGGTTGCTCGGCGACAACGAGGGGTGATGTCCATGCTGCGCAAGCACCTGAGCCCGGCCGACTGCCTCGGCCAGCTCCCGGAGCCCGAGCTCGAGTTCACCGACGAGGCGACGGGGGACACGATGCGCAGGATCGAGCTGCGCCGGTCGATCCTCGCGATCGCCGAGCTCGACCACGCCGCGCAGACCGCGCTGGTCAACGCCGTGGTCGCGAAGCAGCGCAAGGAAGGCAGGGCACAGCACCGTGGATGAGGAGGAGCAGGGTCTCGCGTTCGCGCCGGCTCACGACTGGGATTCCGACCTCGTCCGCGAGGCGGCCAAGGCGTTCCAGCCGGAACCGCTCGACCTCGGCAACCGGGTCGGGTTCGCGCCGGAGCACAAGGTCGACCTCGGCGGGATCGGCGACCGGTTCCGGCCGGCCGACGACGAAGGTCTTCGGATCGGCGGCGACGCCGACCGGCTGCGCGAGGATCTCGCGCGGCTGAAGGAGCACGAGGCCGACCTGAAACTGCGTGCCCTGCTGGAAAAGGCGGAGCGCGCGTTGACGGCCGAACGGTTCACCGACGCGTGGACGCACGTCGAAGCCGCACTGGAGATGGCACCTGCCAACGTGTCCGCGCTACTGCTCGGCGCCCGGTGCAAGTACTCGCTCGGCGAACTGGGCACGGCGTTGAACCTGGTGAGCACGGCACGTCAGCACGCGACGGACGCCGCTGAGGTCACGCTCGCGGCGCGGCTGCGCGACGCGTGCGAAGAGCGGCTCGTCGACGAGGTCAGCGCGATTCTGGGCGACATGCTGGAGGACGAGCAGCACGACTCGCTGGCGATCGAGTTCGCCGAACAGTGGGTGACCAAGCACCCGGAGGTGCTGGGGCTGCACTACCTCCACGGCGCCGCGCTGCTCTACATCGGCGAGGCCGTGCGCGCGCGTGCCGTAGTCGAAGCGGTGATGGCCGGCGCCGGCGCAGACCTCGAGATCTTCGCCGAGATGCACCGTTCGATCCTGGCCGCGGTGCACGCGCCGCAGGTGGAACGCGCCCGCCAGTCGTTGCGCGTCGGCCGGCCCAAGGTGGCGATCGAGCAGCTCGCGGAGTGTGCGGAGGCGCTGGAGGCCGAGCCCCGCTACGCACGGCTGTGGTCCTACGCGCACGAGCGCTACGCGAAGAGTTCGAAGATCCCGTTCGTCGGCTGGCGGCGCACCAAGCGCGCGAACGTCGCGCCGCTGGACGTCGACGGTCTGCAGGACGTGCTCTCGTGGGTGCTCCGCGAGGAGCTCCAGGATGCGCTGAACGCGTTCTACGCTGGCGACTTCGAGACCGCGAGCAGGCGTTGCACCCGCGCGGCGGCCATCGACCAGCGCTGCGCCGTCGTGGCCTACGTGCACGCCTCCGCCGAGACGATCTCCGCCGACATCGCCCTCGAACGCATCGACCTGAACACGCTCGCGGTCGCCGAAGGGCATCTCGCCACCGCCGAGGAGATCGTCCAGCGCATGGCCGCCGACCCCGAGTTCGTGGAGCAGCGCCGCAACCTCGGTGCCAAGATCACCGCCGAACGCGCCGAAGTCGCCAAGCTCACCAGGTTCGTGAGCAGCGTGACGCGGTTCAACGACCTGATGGCGCGCTACGAACACCGGCGCATCACCACGCACAACGAGCTGTACAGCGTCCGCGGTGAGCTGATCTCGATCCGGTCCACGGCTCGCGTGGCCGTGCGGGAGCACGACGCGGACTCGCATGCAGGGCGCACGCTGCGGCAGGTGCTGGACGCGGTGGACGCGACGCTGCGGCAACTGCGTCCGTAACGTTTCGCGAGCTCTCCCTGATGGCTCAGGATGAGGCGTAGGCCACCCAGGCCGCGACCGCCACGAGTGCCGCCGCCACCAGAGCCGTGCCCCGCACCGCTTCGGTGAACGTGCCGGCGGCCGCCCATGCGGACAGCACGGTGCCGAGCACCGCGATGCTGAACGATCACTGCAGCTCAACGGGCGGCGCAAGGTTATGGCACCCCACAGGAATGTCGAGTATGACGGCAGTGGCCAGCCGATCGACTACGAGAACGTAGAGCCGTTCGCGACGATGGACGCCGCACTGTACGAGGCCCGCGGCGTCGTGTTCGGCGCTTACCGTCGAGCGTCGGCAGATCGACGGCGTAGGTCCAGGTTCCGTGCTTGCGGTTTGCCAGCTTCGGGCAGCGGGCGCCGAGCTGGCGGCCGTCGGTGCCGCGGCAGGCACAACGGCGGTACACGCGACCACGGTTCGGGCTCTTCATGGCAAGCTCCTCCGATCTCCTTGCTCAACCTGCTCCTGGTGAGCAGCGCAGGACCGGAGCGTGGGCCGCGTGCGACCACTACGCGACCACAAGCTGCATCGTTGCTGGTCTGGTGAATGCCACTTGTGACTCTGACAACCGGTCGTGCTGGCTGGGAAGACGTGTCCACCCCTGTCATTTGCTCGCTGTGAGTGAGGGTCGTGGCGGGATCTTGCCATCACGTTGACAAAACATCGGAGCAATACGCATCGTCTCTTGGGGTCGTGCCTGTTCGCTGGGTAGGTAGCGATTCAAACATCCGAGCACAAGGTGGTGGTCGATGTGGCGTTACGTAGTGTGTCCGTAGTGGCGGCGGGTGTCGTGGTTGCCGCGACGGTGGTGGTTCCCAGTCAAGCGGCGGCCGCGGCCGAGCTTCACGCCTCACCTGGGGGCTCCGGTACGGCGTGCACGGTGTCGGCTCCGTGCAGTCTCACGGGTGCACGGGACAAGGTGCGCACGCTGGTTGCCGGGATGACCGGTGACATCGTGGTGAATCTGGCCGGTGGCGTCTATCGCCTCGGTGCCCCGCTGGAACTGACCGCGCAGGACTCCGGGCGCAACGGGTTCAAGGTCATCTATCAGGCCGCTGCGGGGGCACGTCCGGTGTTCAGTGGTGGGCGCGCGGTGACCGGGTGGCAGCTGGTGGATGCTGAGCGCGATCTGTACCGGGCGTCGGTTCCGGCGGGTACGTGGTCACGGCAGCTGTACGTGGACGGGGTTCGCGCTGTGCGTGCCCGGTCCGTGGAGAACCCGGCCGGGCTGACCAAGAACGCCACCGGGTTCGCTGCGGCCGATCCTGCGTATGCGTCGTGGGCGAATCCGATGGATGTGGAGATCGTCAGCCGCAACTCGTGGAAGCACATGCGGTGTCCGCTGGCGTCGATCACACCCAGCGGCGGCGGTTCGCAGCTCAACGCCGTGAACCAGTGCTGGGCCAACACGGGTATCCCCAACCGCCCGAACTACTACTTCCCCTACAGCGGCAGCGGGCAGCGGGGTATCGACAGCGTGGCGTGGCTGGAGAACGCGTTGCCGCTGCTGGACGAGCCGGGGGAGTGGTACCTCGACCGGGCGGCCGCTCAGGTGTACTACAAGCCGCGCGCGGGTGAGGACCTCGCGTCGGCCAGCGTCGAGCTGGCGGTGGCGGAACGGCTGGTCGACCTCGCGGGCACGCCCGGCCACCTCGAGGTCGTCAACGACAACGATTCTCGTGCCGCGTACAGCGGGTCCTGGGCCGTGAAGACGAACCGGCCGTTCGGTGACGTCAGCGACGACGTGCACTACACCACGGCCAACGGCGACTCCGTGACGTTCACCTTCACCGGTACGGGAGTCGACGTGCTGGGGGAGCGGTTCACCGACCTCGGCGACATCGACTTGTACGTGGACAACAAGTTCGACCGCACGGTGAGCGCGTACGGGGCGGCGCCCCGGTTGGCGCAGCAGGTGATCTACAGCCGCACCGGCCTGTCGAAGGGGTCGCACACGGTGCGGTTGGTGAAGAAGTCGGGCCAGTTCCTGGCGATCGACGGATTCTCGGTCGTGTCGGAGGTGATCTCGCCGGTGCACGACATCGCGTTGCGCGGCATCACCTTCGGCTACGCCACGTGGCTGCAACCGTCAGGACCGGAGGGGTACGCCGACAACCAGGCGGGTGTGGTGTGGGTGGGCACGCCGCAGCGCATCGGCCGCACGCCCGGCGCGGTCCGGGTGACCTGCGGCCAGCGCATCGAGATCTCGGGCTCGGAGTTCAGCCGACTCGGGGGCACGGCGGTGGACTTCGCCGATGGCACCCAGGACTCGACCGTCGTCGGCAACCGGATCACCGACATCTCCGGCGCGGGTGTGTCGGTCGGCGAGTTCGACGACCACTGGCTGAGCGACCCGAACCGCCAGACGGCGCGCAACACCGTGTCGGACAACCACATCAGCCGGATCGGCCGGGAGTTCGAGGACGCCGCGGCCGTGTCCGTCGGCTACACCCGCGACGTCCGGGTGGAGCACAACGAGATCACCGGGACTCCGTACACGGGCATCTCGCTGGGTTGGGGTTGGGGCTGGGATTCGCCCTACAACACCAAGAACGAGCGGCGCGGCACCAACTACGCGCGGGGCAACCGGGTCGTCGGCAACTACGTGCACGACGTGATGAACGTGCTCTCCGACGGCGGCCACCTGTACACCCTCGGCGGTCAGGGCGACGGCAGCGTCCGGTCGGTGGCGGCGGGCAACGTGTTCAGCAAGGGCGGCTCGAAGGAACCGAATTCCAAGGCGCTGTACCACGACGAGGGCAGTTCGTGGTGGGACAGCTACGACAACGTCGTGAGCCAGACCGGCGAGCTGTGGACGCACGAGTGGATCAACTCGATCCACGACATCACGATCCACGACAACTTCACCGACGACCCCAGGCAGATCAACAACGGCACCAAGGTCACCATCACCAACACCACCCTCGTGACCAACGGCGCCTGGCCGCAGCGCGCCAAGGACATCGTCGCTGTCGCCGGCATCCGGGCACCGCACCGCAAGACCGTGCTGCCCGAGGAACATCTGGTCAACGACGGTGAACTCGGCCCGCTGCTGTCGCCGGCGTCCATTACCTACACCGGAACCTGGAACGTCTCCCGCAACCGGCACTTCGGCGACCTCAACTGCGACGTCCGCCACACGTCGACCGACGGCGACTCGGCGACCATCACCGGCACCGGCACCGGCATCCAGATCCTGGGTGAACGCAACAGCGACCAGGGCCGCCTGACGGTCACCCTGGACGGCGCGCCGGTCGGCACCGTCGACACCCACTCGCCCACCCGCATCGCTCAAGCCGTGATCTACCAGGTGTCCGGCCTGACCCACGGGCAGCACACCCTGAAGCTGACCAAGTCCGGCGGCGCGGTGGCGACCCTCGACGGCTTCCGGCTGGACCGTTCGATCGACGAGGACGACCCGGCAATTGTCTTCGAGGGCAACTGGTTCACGCACGGCAACCGCGGCTACGGCGACTTCGGCAACGACGTGAGGGCGACCACGGCGAACGGGGACTCGGTCACCGTGTCTTTCACCGGCACCCGCATCGACGTCCGCACCGAGACCAACAGCGACCAGGGCCCGGTGGACGTCTACGTCAACGGCCGCTACCGAACGACCGTCAACACCTACGCCCCTACCCGGTCGGCGCAGCAGTCGGTGTTCACGACCGATCTGCCCGCCGGCCACCACACCCTGCGCCTGGTGAAGGAATCCGGTCAGTACCTCGTGGTCGACCGCTTCACCATCCGCTGAACCCGGTCGGCGCGACCGGCACCCAGGGCGCGGCGTGCCGGTCCTTGCGGAGCGGCCGAACCGGCTGAACAGGGCGGCGTCCGTGGAACAACCCCACGGCACCGTCCTGTTCGGCTTCGCCACCGCACCCCAATTTCCCGCGGTTCACGCCGTCCGGGCCTTTGAGGTCCTCCCGCATGTGGTTCATCCGGGACAACGGACGGTTGCCACATGACACCAACCCGACGATGTGTTGTGCGAGTTGTGGGGACCGTTGCGACTCGTCGCCGGCTTGGCCATGCCCACACCACCGCAGGTACGGCGTTGGCGCGCTGGCGAACAGAGGTGTGGCGGTGGAGATCGTTTGGCTTGGCGGCAGCGCCAACTGCCGGGTGGTCCGGCGCCGCACGCCTGGGCTACCCACGTCACACTGCGGCAGCTCCGTGCCATCGTCGCCACAACCGTCCGTCAGCGGCGGAACGACCTGTCCGACGATTTCCGCACGACCAGGCGAGGGGCGAGCAGACGCCCCTGGTGTGTTCGGCCTGGCGATGCGCTGAGTTCGTCGATGAGGAGTTCCATGATGGCCACGCTCACCTCGGTGAGCGGCTGGCCGACGCTGGACAGGTTCAGCGCGTACGCCGTCGGGGTGTCGTCGAAGCCGACGATCGCGATGTCTCTGCCGACTTCGAGGCCGCGTGCGGAGGCGGTGTGGTGTGCGCCGACAGCCAGGGTGTCCGAGGCCGTCACCACAGCGGTCGGTGGTTCGGGGTCGTCCAGGAAGGAGTCGAGCGTGTCGGCTCCGGCGTCCATGGTGTCGTCGACGCGGCGGTCCAGGTCGGTGGGCAGGCCGTGCCGCTGCATCGCGTAGTGCCAGGCGCGGGCGCGGCGGACGCCGACAGAGAAGCGCTCGGGCCAGCCGATGTAGGCGATGCGGCGGTGCCCGCGGGCGACGAGGTGGTCCACGGCTTCGGTCACGCCGGCTTCGTCGTCGACGTCCACCCAGGAGTACCCGGCGGTGCCGGTGGTGGTGCGACCGAAGGCGACGAACGGCACCCGCGCGGCCAGCAGCGCGGCGGGACGGGGGTCCTCGGCGACCACGTCGTAGAGGACGACGCCGTCCACGGCGCCGGTGCGCAGCAGCTGCGACGCGGTGACCACTTCGCTGTCCGCGTCGTCGGCGGTGAACAGCAGGACGTGCCGTCCGGCCGCACGGGCCGCTTCGCCGAGCGCATGCAGGAAACGGTCGTGCAGCGACCCTACGGCCTGGGGCGCGGTCGGCACGATGCGGAACCCGATCATCTGGGACGCGCTGACTCGCAAGGCCCGTGCGGCCCGGTTCGGCTGGTACCCGAGTTGGTGGATCGCCGCCTCCACCCGCTTGCGCGTCCTGGGCTGGACCTTGTCGGGGCGGTGAAGCACGTTCGACACCGTTTGGGCGGAGACCTTCGCCAGCCGGCCGACGTCGGCCAGGGTCACGGCGGGCTGGGCATCCTCGCGCTCAGCCCTGCTACCGCTCATGTGGATCCTTCCTGGCTCAGTTCAGCGAACAGAACAGTAGTGGAACGCTCCCATCATCGAGGTCGCACCGCGTGCGTGGTCGTCGTCGCGGATCGCGGCGGTCGGCCGAACAGCGACTGGAGGTCGTCGGTCAGCTGAACTCTCGGCACGGCGGCAGATCGGGGTACCCGAGGTCGGGCGTGCGGAACCACGAGTGGTCGACGGGTCTGCTCGGGCACCGTGCCCTGGAGGCGCAGCTCCATGCACGCCATCGGTTGGAAACTGGTCGAGATACCCCAAGGGGCGCTCAGCAACCGGGGCAGTGCGTGGCGGCCTGGTTCGGCTCACAAATCGCCTGTCATGTGACGACGGTGAATCCTTGTGGCGCCCGAACATCGAGCACCGTGCCGTCTCGGTCGATGGAGATGTCGAGCTCCTCGTCTGCCAGCCGCAGCCCGCGGACCTCGAGCGCGCCGACAGCACTGTGGGCGGGGGGTCGGACGGTGATCGTCCGGCGCGGTACGTCGACCTCAAGGCCGAGGAACGTCTGCACCAAGGCGATGGCCGACGCCGAGGACCACGCCTGCGGCCGGCAGGACGCCGGATACGGCACCGGACGGCCGGTTTCGCGGGGTCCGTAGCCCGCGAAGAGTTCGGGCAGTCGCCAGTCGAAGCGCTGCGCGGCGTGCAGGAGCTGTTCGGCGAGCGTGGCGGCCCGCTGCTGCTGTCCGGTCCGGGCCAGACCGCGGATGACGATCGCGGTGTCGTGCGGCCACACCGATCCGCAGTGGTAGCTCAGGGGCGAATATCCCTGCGCGCGCCGTGACATCGTGCGCAGCCCGAAACCGCTGGCCATGTCGGGTCCCACCAGGCGCGCGCCGATGGCCTCGGTCTCAGTCTGATCGATCAGTCCGGTACCCAGCAGGTGACCGATGTTGCTGGTCGGCGTGTCCACCGGGTTCTTCGCGCCGTCCAGGGCCAGGGCGGGAAACGGGCCCGCCTGGTCGCTGACCCAGAACTTCGTGCGGAAGGACGTGGCGAGGCGGTCCGCGTACTCGGCGAGGCCCGGCTCGTCGGCGCCCAAGGTGGACAGCAGGACGCCCGCTTTGCGCAGGGCCTCGTACTGGTAGCCCTGGACCTCGGCGAGCGCCATCGAGCCGGATGCGACCGTTCCGTCGGCGAAGCGGATCGCGTCACCCGAGTCCTTCCAACCCTGGTTGGTCAACCCGTGCCCGGACTCGTCGAGGTACTCCGCGAACCCGTCGCCGTCGGTGTCGGAGAACTCGGTGATCCAGCGCAGCGCGGCGCGCAGGTTGGGCAGCAGTGCGCGGACCTGGTCCTCGGGCATGCCCCACCGCCAGGCATCGTGCAACAGGCACACCCACAGCGAGGTCGCGTCGATGGTGCCGTAGTACAGCGCCGGCAACGAGAATTCGGGCGTCTGGAACGACGACCGTCGAAGCTCGTGCGGGATCTTCCCCGGTGCTTCTCCGGTGACCGGTTCGTGCCGGGTGCCCTGCAGTCGCGCGAGCGTGCGCAGTGTTCCGGCGGCGAGATCGACCGACAGCGGCAGCAGGAGGCGGGCGGCCCAGATGCTGTCGCGACCGAACAGCGTCAGGTACCAGGGAGCACCCGCGCCGAGGAACACGTCCTCCGGGTGATCGGCACCAGCCATGAGCATGGCGTTGAGGTCGCTGATCGACTGCTCGACCAGTCGGGCGAGCCGCGGGTCGTCGGCCCGCACGTGCGGTACGTCGAGTCGGATCGCGTCGCCCGCCACCAGCATCGGGTCGGCGTCGGTGATCGTGAGCTCCCACCGCAGCCGGACGACCGACCTGGCGGGTAGTGCCACGGCCCATCGGACGTTCGCGGTCGTGCCGTCGGACTCGACAGCCGCATCCGGCGCGGTGAGCACGACGTCGATGGGGCCCCGGCGCCACTGCGCCGAACCGTCGCGCACGCGGGGCGGATGAAGGCCGGGGGAGGGGATGCCGGACTTGATCGCGTCGATGCCCCCGAAGTCAGCTGCTGTCGCCAGTTCCACCGTGCAGGTCTGGTCCTCCGCCGCGGCGCTGACGAGGTCGAGCGTCTCCGCGAGGCCGCACGAGGTCACCGTGCGCCGTCTGTGCAGCCAGATGGTGGGGTCCGCGCCCGCATCACCGAGGCCGCGCAGCAGGCCGACGAACTCGCTGGTGTCCGCTGCGTGATCGGTGTGGCTGATGGGTTCCGGCTCGTGTCCGTCGACGGTGACCAGTGCCTGGCTGAGCACCCGGACGTCGCCGTGCAGCAGACCCTGTGTGCCGCGGTGACGGATCTGACCGTCGCTGCCGGCGAGCACGACGGACGGGGCGCGCAGCGTGACCGCGAGGTCGTGCAGCAAGGGCTGCCGTCCCACGACGGCCGTTTCGGAGAGCGGCGGGGGTGTGGACATGCCACGGATTTGAGCGTTAAAACTCCAGCCTGTCAAGCCATCTAGCGCGCTGGTTCGACGAGGCAGCCTTCACGCCTTGACAAACCACAAATGAGTGACCAGGATCTCCGGCCAGCTCGATTTTATCGATAAAATCGATCGCGCCAGCCGGCCAGGTTTGATCGTTCAAGTTCACGGCGACTGGACCGACGACCAGGATCACGAGGCGGTGGCAAGGTGAGTGACGACACTCAGGGCGAACAGGACACGTCCGGCTCCCGGGTCACATTGGAGAGCGTCGCGAAGCGTGCAGCTGTGTCGCGGCAGACGGTGTCCAATGTGCTCAACGCTCCGCATCGCGTGCGGCCGATGACCCTGCAGCGTGTTCACTCGGCGATCGCGGAACTCGGATACCGTCCGCTGCTGGCCGCCCGTCAGCTGCGCACCCAGCGTTCCCGCATCATCGGCCTGCGTCTGGAGCCGGTCCGGGACGGCATCAACGGCGCCGTTCTCGACCGCTTCCTGCACGCCTTGACCGAGGAAGCGCAACGGGGCGGGTACCGCACGATGCTGTTCACCGCGCACAGCGACGAGGACGAGATCGCCCGGTACAGCGAACTGCTCGCGACGACCAGCGTGGACGCGTTCGTCCTGACCAGCACGCATGGCGGTGATCCCAGGACGTCGTGGCTGACCCGGCAGGGCGTCCCGTTCGTCAGCTTCGGCCGGCCGTGGTCGGATACCGGTCGCCTCAGCGACACGGGGCACTCCTGGGTGGATGTCGACAACGCGCAGGGCACCCGAGCGGCGACGGAGTATCTGCTCTCCCAAGGCCACCGCAGGATCGCGTTCCTGGGCTGGCCCGCGGGCTCCGGAGTGGGCGACGAGCGTCGCGAAGGCTGGCGGCGGGCACTCTCGAAGGCCACCGCATGGTCCGCGAGCACCCTGGTGGCTCTCTCCGCAGAGACCACGGACAGCGTCGAGCACGGAGCCGAAGCGGCCGCCGGGCTGCTCGCCGCGAAGTACCGGCCCACGGCGATCGTCTGCGCTTCCGACTCGTTGGCCATCGGCGCCCTGTCCGCGGTCGCCGCGGAGCCCGTGGCCGTCGTCGGGTTCGACGACACCCCCGTCGCCGCGGCGCTGGGACTGAGCAGCGTGGCCCAACCGGTCGAGCGGGCCGCCTCGGACTGCTTCGAACTGCTCCTCGGTCACCTGGGCGCCACGTCCGCGATCTCCGCGAACCGCCTGCTCAAACCCGAACTCGTCGTTCGCCGCACCTCACCGGCCGCCGCCGGCTGACACCCCTCCGCCTTCCGTTCTTCCGTCCACCCCAAGCACTGTCAACCTAGGAGTGTGCAATGTTGCACCGACGTCGTTGGATCAGACTGTCCGTAGCGGCCGCTGTCGCAGTGTTGACCCTTTCCGCCTGCGGCTCGGGATTCGACTCCGCGAGCGGGGCCGACACTCCTGGTGACCTCACCGTCCTCATCGGAGCGTCCGGCGACGCGGAGACCAACGCGGTCAAGTCGGCGGTAGCGGCGTGGTCCGCGCAGTCCGGCACCAAGGCGGAGGTGGTCGTCGCATCGGACCTGTCCCAACAGCTCAGCCAGGGCTTCACGTCCGGCCGACCGGCTGACCTGTTCTACCTCAGCGGCGAGACCATGCCCGGCTTCGCGGCCAACGGTGCTCTGGAGCCCGTCGGTGAGCGACTGGCCAACGTCGGCGACTTCCACGACGCCATCAAGGCGTCCTTCACCTACAAGGGAAAGCTCTACGCCGCACCGAAGGACTTCTCGACGCTGGGCCTCGTGATCAACCGCGACGCCTGGGCAGCTGCCGGGCTGACCGACGCCGACATCCCGACCACGTGGGATCAACTCGCCGCCGTCGCCCGCAAGCTGACCACGCCAGGCCGAGTCGGGCTGTCGATGTCGCCGGAGTTCGCGCGGCTCGGGGTGTTCCTGGCCCAGGCGGGTGGCTGGCTCGTCGCACCGGACGGCAAGGCCGTCGCGGACTCGCCGGAGAACCTCCGGGCCCTGGAGTTCGTCAAGGGGATGCTCGCCGACGGATCGCTCAAGTTCTCCTCCGCCCTGGGCGCCGGGTGGGGCGGCGAGGCGTTCGGCAAAGGACTCGCCGCGATGACCATCGAGGGCAACTGGGTCGTCGGAGCCCTGAAGAACGACTTCCCCGCCATCAGCTACCGAGTGGCGGAACTTCCCGCAGGCCCCGGTGGGCGAGGCACCATGCAGTTCAACGGCGGCTGGGGTGTGGCGGCCGACTCCAAGAACAAGGACGCCGCCGTCAAGCTCGTCGAGTACCTGACCAACACCGACCGCCAGCTCGCCTTCGCCGACGCCTTCGGCGTGATGCCGTCGGTCAAGTCCGCCGCCCAGCAGTGGAAGACCAAGTTCCCGCAGCAGGCCGCGTTCCTGGCGGGCGGTGACTACGCCAAGAACATCCCGAACCTCGTCGGCATCAGCGACGTCATCAAGGACTTCAACTCCCAGATCGAAGGTCTGGTGACCCGTGACCCGAAGGCCGTGCTCGGCTCGGTGCAGCGCAATCTCCAGCCGCTCGTCGGCAAGTGACCGGAGCGCGACGTGGCCACCATGCTGTCGCACGCCCGGCGTCACCGGCCGTTCGGCCGGGACGCCATGGCGGGCTGGTTGTTCGTCCTGCCGGTGATCATCGTGCTCGGCCTGTTCCTGGTCCTGCCCGTCGTCATGGCGGCCTGGGTCAGCGTGTCGGACTGGACCGGCCGGGGAAGTCCCTTCTCCTCGACCGTGAACTTCGTCGGCATCGACAACTACCGGGACCTGTTGGGCGAGCCCGGCCTGGCGCAACGCGACTTCGGAACCTCCATCCGCAACAACGTCTACTACGTCCTGCTCGTCGTACCGACCCAGACCGCGGTCGCGCTGTTTCTCGCGGTCCTGGTCAACAAGAGGATCAAGTCGCGCGGCTTCTTCCGCACCGCCTTCTACTTCCCCTCCGTCACCAGCTCGGTCGCGATCACCGTCCTGTTCCTCTTCCTGTTCTCCGCCTCGGGTGCGGTCAACCGCATGCTGTCGTTCATCGGCCTGCGCGGGCCGAACTGGTTCGCCGATCCGCGAGGCATCATCCACATAGGACTGGGTTGGCTCGGCGTCGACCAGCCGCCCGCCGCGTTGACCGACGGCTCGCTGCTCGGTGTGAACTGGTGGGAGTGGGCGTCCGGGCCCAGTGTGGCGATGTGCGTGTTCATCGTTCTCGCGGTGTTCACCACATCGGGCACGTTCATGCTGTTGTTCCTGTCCGCTCTGCAGAACATCCAGGCAGAGATCGAGGAAGCCGCGATCGTGGACGGCACGACGGGCTGGCAGCGGTTCAGGCTGATCACCCTGCCGATGCTGCGACCCACGATCGCCACCGTGATCACCCTCGGCCTGGTCGGTACCTGGCAGGTGTTCGACCAGATCTACACCGGCACCAGAGGCGGACCGGCCAAGACGACCCTGACACCCGCCTACCAGTCCTACAGCGCGTCCTTCCTCAACCAGAACTGGGGACAGGGAGCGGCCATCGCGTTCGTGCTGTTCGCGATCATCGTCGTGCTCACCGCAGTTCAGCGTTCCCTGCTCAGGGAACGAGACAACGACGGCAAACCGGGACGGGTGCTTTCCACGCTCTCGTTCCGCAGAAACGCCGGAGGTGATTCGTGACCACAACCCTTCGAACCGCAATGCCCGCAGCAGTGCAGGTGCCGAAGCGCTCCGGCCTCGTCCGGCGCCAGATCGCCACCTCCTGCACCTATGCCGCGCTCGTGGTTCTGGCCGGCCTGTACATCCTGCCGTTCCTGATCGACGTGGCGAACTCCTTCAAGAGCGAGCCCGATGCTGCCGCCGACCCTCTGGGACTGATCCCCGCGACCGCGACCTCGGCCGCCTACCAGCGACTCTTCCAGGCCGACTTCCCCAACTGGTTCAAGAACTCCGTGATCATCACGGTCACGGTGACCGCCGGCAGGGTGTTCTTCGACTGTCTCGCGGGCTATGCACTGGCGCGGTTGAGCTTCACCGGTCGGCGGGTGGTCTTCGCCCTGCTGATCGCCGTCATGGCGGTGCCCAACGTCGTGCTCCTCATCCCGAAGTTCCTCGTCCTCAACCAACTGGGCATGTACGACTCCTACGCCGGCCTGATCATCCCGTTGCTGGTCGACGCGGCGGGAGTCCTGATCATGAAGACCTTCTTCGAGTCGATCCCGACCGCCGTCGAGGAAGCCGCGAAGATCGACGGGGCAGGCACGTTCCGCAGGTTCTGGTCGATCGTGCTGCCGATGTCACGGCCTGCCGTGATCACCATCGTGATCCTGTCGTTCCAGGCGTCCTGGAACGAACTGTCCCACTTCATCGTCGCCGCCCAGGACCCGGAGCTGACCCCCCTGACCAAGGGCGTGGCCCAGCTCGCCTCCGGAGCCCTCAGCTCAGGCACCCAGTACCCGATCAAGCTGGCCGGTGCGGCGGTCATGACCATCCCGGTCGCGGTCCTGTTCTTCGTGTTCCAGCGCAGGATCATGAACGCGGCGGGTGGAGCTGTGAAGGAGTGAGCAGTTCGCACAAGCCGCATGGTTCATCTGTTTCATGATCTACGTCGTGCGCCACGGGCGTTGCGACCAGCCGTGGCGGCCGATGCGGCCGGACCGCCACCCGGCCCGGCGCCACCTCCCCCTGGCGCCGGGCTCGGACCTCGCCGCGGCTCAGATGGCGGAAACCCGCCATCACCGGACTGCGAATTTCTGTGACCTGTGTGCGTGTCGCCGGGTCTCCTCATCGTGAGGGGACACTTGTGAAGGGTTGAGGTGAGGGTGTGGACGCCCAGCACTGCAGGCACCGAGCGGTTGCGGCCGATGAGCGATGACGCGGAACTGACCCAGCGGGTCAGGGCTGGTGACGACCGGGCTGTCACAGAGCTCTATCGGCGACACCACCCCGCCGTCCTCGCCCTGTCGCGGCGTCTGTGCGCGGATCACCAGGCCGCGGAGGATTTGGCCAACGAGGCGTTCACCCGAACCCTGCGAACCATCCGTGCGGGATCGGGCGGCCCGTCGGACGGGTGGCGTCCCTACTTGTACGCGGTGGTGCGCAACACCGCGGCCGAGTGGGCCCGGGACCACGGCCGCGTGGTTCTCACGGCCGACTACCAGGACCTCGAGTCCGACCTCTCGGCTGCGGCGGCGCCTGAACTCCCGGACGAGCTCGTCACCCGTGCCTTCCAGTCCCTGCCAGTGCGGTCGCGGCACGTGCTGTGGCACACCCTTGTCGAGGACGAACCGCCCGAGCGGGTCGCGAGCATGCTCGGCATCACCCGCGAGCACGTGAACGTGCTGGCACAGCGTGCCCGTGAAGGCCTGCGCACGGCATATCTGGCTGCGCACGTGGAGACCGGCTCCGCCGAGTGCCGAGAGTTCGCCGACCGGCTGGCGGCGATCGTGCGAAACCCGAAACGCCGCATTCCACGAGCACTCCGCGAACATCTGGACGACTGCCCGAACTGCGCGCGGGCGCAGCGCGAACTGCGCGATCTCAACACCACGCTGCGCGCTGCTCTCCCGCTCGCCGCTCTGCCGTTCGTGGTGGAGAAAGCGGCCCCGGCGTCCGCGGCGACGGGATCGTCGGGACTGTTCGCCGGACTGCCGAACTGGGCGGTCCCGGCCGGCGTGGCGTCGGCCGGCATCGGCATCACCGCAGCTCTCCTTTTCGGGCCGGACGCGGAAGAGCCGTCGCTGCCGACGACAGCACCGACACAGAGCCAGACGGCACCAGCCACCTCAACGTCCCCGAGCCGGTCATCCTCAGCGGTACCGATCGCACCGTCCACGACGACGACCGTCGTGACGGGTACACGGATCACCTTCGCCGGAAAGTGCGTTGGCGAGTCCAGCGGGGAGATCAGCGCGCTTCCTTGTGCCGATCCGTCAACGGCATGGCGCCGCAATGATGCCGGGGGCGGATTACAGCTGATCAACGTTGTCAGCGGGCGTTGCCTGACGGCGGGCGAGCAGTACGACACCACGGCGTTCAACGGCACCGGCATGCGGGCGGTGCGGCTCGCCCCCTGCGACGCCACCGACGCTCAGCGCTGGCACACGCCGGGATTCTCCGACGGCGTCCCGCGGCTGGTCAGCGTCCCCACCGGCGCGGCACTGTCCATCGGGGAGCGGACCGCGGGCAAACCCGCACCCACCGCCTTCATCCTGTACATGCCCTACACCAACGCACCTCAGCAACGGATCACTCTCGACTGAGATCCGGCGAAGAAATACGCGAACATGGTCGGTGATCCCGGAAACGATCCGTGCCCCCGCGTTGGCCTGCCCTGCTTGACCGCGTAGAAGATCACTAACGTGAGGACGAACGGGTGCGTTCGTTGTGCGGTTGTCGTGCTGGTCGCACTTCGGCCGGGAGTGTCGTGGCGAGTGGTGTGCCAGGCCACCAGTTCCTGCGGCCGAGCAGTGCCATCACGGCGGGCAGCAGCAGCCCGCGCACGACGGTGACGTCCAGCAGCACCGCCACCGCCATGCCGACGCCGATCTCCTTGACCGCCACGAGCTCGCCCAACGCGAAGCCGAGGAAGACGACGCCGATGGATAGTGCGCCACCGGTGACCACGGGACCGGTTGCGACGATTCCCGCCAGGACGGCCCGGTTGTTGGCCTGGTGGTCGCCGGGGCCGCGGCGCTCCCATTCCTCCTTGATGCGGGCGAGCAGGAAGACTTCGTAGTCCATCGACAGACCGAAGATGAAAACGGACAGCAGCAGGGGTGTGGTGAGGTCGAGGGCACCCCAGGAGTCGAAGCCGAGCAGGCTCGAAGCCCAGCCCCACTGGAAGATCGCGACCATCACACCGAGCGTCGCCGTGAGCGTCAGGATGTTCATGATCAATGCTTTCACCGGCACCACCACCGAGCCGGTCAGGACGAACAGCAGCAGTGCGGTGGCGACGATGACGACGAGCAGTGCGGTGGGAAGCAGGCCGGCGGTGGCGTCCTTGGCGTCGACCAACTCCGCGGCGGATCCCGCGACCAGCACCGGGACAGGGCTGTTCATGGCCCGGATGTCGCGGACCAGTTGCTGGGCACGTTCGCTGGACGTCTGCTGACGCGGGATCACGTCCACGATCGTCACGCCCGGCGGCAGGTCGGCACGTCGGTCCACATCCTTCACCCCGCTGAGCTCGTTCAGCTCGGCGAGCAGGGCGGAAACTGCGGCACCGTCGGCTTCAGCCTGGATGACAAGGGTGATCGGTTGGATGTTGCTGGACGCGAACTCGCGCTCGACGATCTCGGCGACCTGCCGTTCCTGGCTGCCGGCCGGGAGCGACCGGGCGTCGGAGTTGCCGAGATCGAGGTGCAGGACCGGCAGGCTCAGTAGGAGCAGCCCGGCCGTCACGCCGAACGCCACCCCGGCGGGCCACCGTTGCGCGAACGCGGCCAGACCGGCCAGGACTCCCGGTCCGCGCCGCCGGTCTCGCCGCCACACCCACGTGCGGGCGCCAGGCTGTGGAATGTGCTGGTGCGCCACGGCGATCAGGGCGGGGATGAGGGTCAGTCCCGCTGCCGTGGCCAGAACGACAACGAGCGCACCGCCCATGGCCATGGCCGCCAGCAACGGATCGCCGAAGACGGCCAGTCCGGCGAGCGTGACGCCGACGGCGAGGCCGGACACCACCACTGCGCTTCCGGCAGTGGCCACGGTCCGGGCCAGCAGCTCCGGGACGGGAGCGTCCCGGTCGGCGGCCCGTTCGTCGCGGAACCGGGCCACGATCAGCAGGCTGTAGTCGACGGCCAGGCCGATGCCCAGCAGGGTCACCACATTGACCGCGTACTCGCTGACCGGTGTCACACCGGCCAGCGCGGTCAACGCGAGCAGGGTGCCGGCGATGGTAGCCAGGGCAGCCGCCAGGGGAAGGCTCCCCGCGGCCAGACCGCCCAGGAGGACAACGAGCACCACGACCAGCACCGCCAGGGCAAGGGACTCACCGAACGCGGCGTCCGCGATTGCCTGCTCGCCGAACCTGCGCTCTGCCAGCAGTTTGCCTCCGAGCAGCAGCTCGGGGACCTCGACACGGCGGAGTGCGGCGGCCACCTGGTCGGCGACTGCCAGAGCGTCCTTTTTGGACAGCTCTGGACGAAGCTTGACGGTCACCAGTGACTTCTGGCTGTCGTCCGATACCCGATAGGCGCCGGTCGTGTAGGAGTCGGTCACCTCGGCCACTCCGGGGATGGCGCGGATGTCGAACATCACCCGGCTGGCGTTGTCGATCAGGTCGGTGGCATTGAACTGCCGTCCGGCGAGCACGGCCACGATCACCTCGCCGTCGGCCGACATCTCGTCGATGCGAGCCTGTGCCACGGCGGACTCGGTGGTGGAACGCAGGCTGCCGACCGGTTGTGTCCGGTCGAACACGGCACCGCCGAACATAGCGCCCGCCAGCGTGACGAGGACCCACGCGACGAGCACGGGGACACGCCGTCGGGCGGCCCACCGACCCAGACCTGCCAACATCGCGACCTCCACTAGGGCAAGGCACATGGCGGGGTACAGCGCGGCCGGGCGACGACGTGCCGTCGCCCGGCCGCGCCGGTGGATCAGGCGATGGGCTCGATCCAGATGTTGCGGAACCGCGGGTTCTCACCGGGGTCGTTGTGGTCCTGCAGGCGGATCGCGGCGGGCGTCGGTCCTTCCGGGATGTTGCCGCCGGTGCCGCCGTCGATGGCCACGTCGTTGTGCACCACCTCGCCGTTCCAGACGACGGTCACCCGCGCGTTGTCGACCTTCGCTCCGGCGCTGTTGTAACGCGCCGCGCGGAACGTGATGTCGTAGGTCTGCCATGTGCCCGGAGCGGTCGCCATGTTGCGGTCCGGCGCGCGCTTGTCGTAGATCGCGCCCGCCTCGTTGTTGGCCAACGTGGTGTCGCCGTAGGAGTCCAGCACCTGGATCTCGTAGCGCTCCTGCAGGTAGATCCCGCTGTTGCCGCGCTGCTGCCCGGTCACCTGCGGTGGGTAGCTGGGTTCCATCCACTCGACGTGCAGCTTGAAGTCGCCGAACGTCTGCTTGGTGCGGATGTCACCGCCGAAGGACTCCATGGAGCCGTTGGCGACGGGCCATGTCGCCGCGCCACCCGTGCCGTTCTGCCACGCGTCGAGATTGGCGCCGTCGAACAGGGTGATCCGCTGAGCCGGTGTCACCGTGATGTGGTCGAGGTTGACGTGGCCGGTGTCGCCGGTGTCGTACTTGTAGGCGATGGTGTTGGCGCCGGCTTTCAGGTCTAGCGCCTCCATCTGTGTCGCCCAGGTGTCCCAGTTGCCGGTGTCGGCCAGCCGGACCTGTTTCACCTTGGCACCGTTGACGTAGACGCTCACCGACTTGGTGCCGGTGAACGGGTGCGGCCCGTTGGAGTACCGAAGCCCGACGTTGTGCACGCCGGCAGCGGCCGCCTGCACCGTGAACGTCGTTGTCGCGCCGACGCTCCCGTAGCCGTCCACGAACCCACTGCCCGAGTAGTTCCGGTGGTCGGTGTTGACCTTCGCCCCACCGGTCAACCCCGCACTCTCCGCCTCGTGGACGAGTGGCGTGGCCACGGTGACGCGGTCCAGGTTGACGTGACCGGTGTCGCCGGTGTCGTACTTGTACGCGATGGTGTTGGCGCCCGCTTTCAGGTTCAGCGCCTCGACCTGCGTCGCCCACGTGTCCCAGTTGCCGGTGGAAGCCAACTGCACCTGTTTCACCTTGGCACCGTTGACGTAGACGCTCACCGACTTGGTGCCGGTGAACGGGTTCGGCCCGTTGGAGTACCGAAGCCCGACGTTGTACGTTCCCGCCGACGCCACGTTCATCGCGAACGTGGTCGTGGCGCCCTGGGTCCAGTACCCGTCGATGAACCCGTCACCCGAGGCGTTGGCGTGGTTGGTTGCCCAATGCGCACCGCCGCTCATGGCGGCGCTCTCGGCCTCGTAGTCCGGCTCCGCGATCGCGCCGCCGGTGGTCGAGTTGAGCGTGTACCAGGCTTCGGTGCTCCACAGCTCCTGTCCGGAGGTGGAGGTGAACGAGCGCGGCGAGCGCAGGTACACCACGCGTCCGGGCTTGAGGCCCGCCAGCTTGACCGTCACCTTCCGGCCGTCGGCGGACGGCGTCGCGGAGGAGACCGTCAGGGTTTCGTTGTCGATCTTGCTGCCGCCGTAGCGCGGGCTGGCCACGTAGCGCCACTGGCTCGCCTGGTAGCGGCCGGCGAGCCCGATGAGGGTCGCGGCGGACAGCGGCTGGGTGTACTCGACTTCGAACCCGCCGTCGACCGCGCGCATCGCGAGGATGTCGAAGGCGTTGCCGCCGTTGGGGGTCAGCTTCTGCAGGCCGTGCCAGAGCTTGCCCGCCTGGCCCCAGTTGCCCGCCTCACCGATGCCGCCGGCGTAGATCGCGCCGTCCGGGCCGACGCTGATCCGGTTGACACCGGCCTCCAGGCCCTGGGTCATCCGGAAGACCGCACCCTGGTACTCGCCGTTGACCTTCTCCAGGAACGCCCGCTGGATACCGCCGTAGGTCACGTCGCCGAAGATCATCTGGCCTTTGAACGTGCCTTCGGTGAGCTGCAGCGGCGTGCTGGGCGAGTTCGCGATCTCGTTCTGCGGCAACCACAACACCGGCTGCGCCACGGGGGTGTGGTCGAACCGCCCGCTCGGGTTCAGGTGGTTGTTGTGGAACGAGCCCGGCTTGATGTGCACCAGCTTGTTCGCCGGCATGTACTCGCCCTGGTTGTCGGTGACGAAGATGCCGTCCTCCGGGCCCCATCCGATACCGTTGGGCGTGCGGAGGCCGCCCGCGAAGTACTCCACGGCGCCGGTCGCCTTGTTGATCTTGAGCGTGGAGCCCCGGTCGGGTGCGGGCTGGGGGTTGGTGGTCGCGCCGCCCCTGTTGATGGACACGGACAGGTTGAGGTAGAAGGACCCGTCCTTGTAGAGCAGCCCGAAGGCGAACTCGTGGAAGTTCCCGCCGTACGGCCAGGTCGCCACGGTCCGCAGGTTGTCGGCGATCTCGTCACCGTTGGTGTCGTTGAGCTCCACCAGCCGCGACTTCTCCGACACGTACAGCTTGCCGTCCACGTACTTGATCCCCATCGGTTCCTGCAGCCCCGTGGCGATGGTCTTCCTCGTCACCCGCTCGGGCGAGGTGTCGCCGGTGACGTTGCCCAGCAGATGGACCTCGCCGAGCTTGTTGTCCGTGCCGCCCCACGTGGCGATCGCCAGACGGCCGTCCGGTAACCAGTCCATCGCGCTGACCCTCGGCTCGTAACCGCTGGGACGCAGGTTGGTCAACGTGTAGTTCGGGTGCACGGCGGTCAGCGGAAGTCCGTCACCGGGGGAGTCGCTCACGCCCTCGCAGAACTTCTGGTTCGGGTCGGTGACCCGCACGGCATCGTCGGTCGTCAGCGCCGAATTCGGCACCGTGACGAACTGCGAGGTGCCCGGCGGTCGCCACTCCAGCTTGAGCCGCTGCCCGTAGAGGTGGTCGAAGTGGTCTACCCGCAGAGCGTGTGAGCCGGCGGTGAGCGTGGTGGTGCCCTCTACGGCGACGTCTCCGTGCCGGCCGTCGTTGACGATGATCTGGTTGCCGCCGATGCGCAGCCGCGAGCCGTCGTCACTGGTGAGCCGAAACGTGTACGAGCCGGCCGTCGTGACGTTGAGGTGTCCCTCGACCTCCGTCAGGAACCTGTCGGTGGGGCCGGCCCCCTGATTCTGGAAGTCGGAATCGGCGGACCAGTCGATCGTGGGCATCACTTTGTCGACGTTGGGTGTCTGCCTCGGCTTGAGGGTGCAGAGCTTGTCCAGTTCGACCCGCATGTCGTACGTCCGCAGGGTGACACCGGGTACCTGCTTCGCCTGAGCGTTGACCTGTCCCGGAATCACCAGGGGCGACAGCATTGCGCACAACAGAGCGAGTGCAGAGGTGATTGTTCGTTTTCGAGCAGTGGTCGACATTGACCTGTTTCCTTCCGGATCGGCCAGCGAAATCCACTAGGGGCGGCCAGTGAGTCAAACTGTCGAATATGCACGCTACCTGCGCCGGAGGCCTGCCGATGCGCGTTGTCGGAAACATGACATGGCAACTCTCCGCCACGCCGGAACCGTGTTTTCAGGGCAGCGCAGAATTGACGCTCGCAGGTGATCGTCATCGGTCAAGGGAACCGCGAGAGCGTCAGGCAATGCTTCACGGGCGCATCTGAGCGAGCATTTCCTTGCGTAAAGCCGGTCGAGCGGATGGCGCCCGCGGAGGGCGGCGGCTTGAAGATGAGTTGCGCCGAGGCCCGAACGACGTGCGCGGAGGGCATTCGCGAGGGCGAGCCCCGTGTGTGCGAGGTGTGCAGCTACGCGGCCGCACGACAGTCCGCCTCGGGCAGCAGACCTCGGCAAGCCCCGCACCCGCCACAGTGATCCTGTACCTGCCCCACACCAGCGCACCTCAGCAACGGGGCCTCACTGCTGAGATCCGTCGAAGATATTCGTCCATCCGTGTTATCCGAGCGTCCGCATCGACTCCCTACCTGGTGAAAGGAAGGGAGTTCCATGAGCAAGATCAAACTGGGTGTTGGGCTGTCGGTCGCGTTGGCGGTGCTGTTCACGGGCCCCGTGGCCGTGTCGCCGACGGGCGCGGCCGCCAGCCAGCCCACGAACACGGTGAACCAGGCCAAGGGGCCGCAGTTCGCCTGTGACAACAAGGACGCGGACGACAAGGGGTGGGTGTTGCCGATCTACGTCCACTTCCCCGGTGATGACCAGTACGACGCCGAGGTCGGCCTGGTCCGGCGTGCGCTCTGGCAGACGGATCAGACCTTCGACATGAGCGCGCAGCGGTTCGGCGTGTCCCGGCGGCTGCGGATCGCGCAGGACGACCAGTGCCAGCCGATCGTCGGGAAGATCTCGTTCGCGAAGGGCCGGGATCGTGGCGAGATGCACGCGGCGCTGGCCGACAGTCTGGCCAGCCAGCCGCAGAAGGTGCGTGAGCTCTTTGCGACCAAGCGGGTCAAGACGTTGTTCTTCGCGCGCAGTGACGAGATCACCAGCCAGTGCACCGGTGGTGGAGCGAACTCCGGGCTGGCCGGTGGCAACATCATCATGTCCCGGTGGTGCTGGGGCGAGGCCGGGCTCACCCACGAGATGATCCACACCTTCGGGCTCAACCACTGCAACAACGACGGCGAGAACGGCAGTGATCCGGTCTGCCGCGGCTACGGCAAACCCGAATGCAACACCGACGCCGCGTCGCAGTACCACCTCGACGCCTGCCGGACGGACAAGTTCCGCTACTTCGAGCCGACGAAGGAGTCGCAGCCTTCGCCTGACCCGCTGCCGAAGGACCGCAACGTCGCGTTCAGCCCGTACCTGATCACCGATCAGCCGAGTCCCGCGCTGGACTTCCGGCTCAAGTCGGTTCCCACCGAGGAGGGCCTGTGCCTCGACGGCGGCGACCAGAAGGTGGTGATGCGCAAGTGCTCGGGCAGCCAGGCGCAGGTCTGGCGACGGACCATCGACGGTGCCGGGTATCTGACGGTCCGCAACGTCGGCACCGACAAGTGCCTGGCCATGTCCTCCGCCCCGGAGGAGCACACCACCGCGGCGGAGACCGCGCCGTGCAAGGCGGGGGAGGCGTCGCAGCAGTGGCTGCCCCAGGAGGACGGGCAGAACTCGAACCTGGTCAACCGCACCGGCGGAATGAAGCAGGCGAGGCTGGGCGTTCCCAAGAACAGGGCCGACGGAGCAGCGGTGACGCGCGGCCCAGGCGATTTCCAGGCCGAATGGATCGGCGCCACGCCGGCACCCAACCCCACCGCCGCGGCGCCGGCCGCCCCGAACGCTCCCGGGCAGGCCACCACGCAGGCGCCGGCCCCGCAGGCCGCCGCCAGCAAGGGTGAACTCGCTGCCACCGGGTTCAGCAACGGATGGCTGATCGCCTTGGGAACGGTGCTGCTGCTGGGCGGCGGCGGCCTGCTCGTGGCGATGCGGATACGCCGCGCGCGTCGCTGACGACTCTTCGGGACGCCTTCGCCACCTCCCGCGGGCGAAGGCGTCCTGCAAGCGACGTGCACTGTCCATTGTGGACTTCCCCCTGAGTGTGGCGGAGAGAAGGCGATGTCGTCCGTCGGACGACGGCGGCACGGGAATTCCGAAGTTTGTTCGACCGACCGAGGACCCGAACGGTCTCCCGACCATGTGGGTTGTTTCTAGAGAAGTGAGGTTGTGGGTGTGAACGACACATCGGCCGCGGTCATGCTGCCTTTGGTGTACACCGTTGTTCGCCGAACGCTGTCTACGGACGTTGACGTGCACGATGTGGTCCGGGCAACGATGGCCCGGGTCGTGTCGGAAGCCGGAGGTGAGCGGTTCCGCTCCCATGTCGTCGCCGTGACGGTCGACCGGATCCGTGAACACCGGAGGCGCCGGAGTCCGGCGTTCGGAGTGCCGGAGGACACCCGTTCCCTCGTGGAGATCGAGTTCGTCGACCGGCCGCTGAACACGCTCACCAGGGCTCTCCAGCGGCGTGAGGTCGCCCGTGCCGCACGCTGGCTCGATGACGACGAGCGGGAGCTGCTGGCGCTGTGGTCGGTGGAGCGCGGTGGACACATCAAGGCCGCAGACGTCGCCGGCGCCCTCGGGCAGGACGCCCGTCACGTCGCGATCCGCTTGAGCAGGGTCAAGCGCCGGCTAGAGGCCGCGCGCCTGCTGTTGCGGGCCTTGTGCGCGACGCCGCGATGCCGGGGCCTGGCGATGGCGGGCAAGCACGGGCAAGGCCGGACCCCGTTGCTGCGGCACGTCGCAGGCTGCGAGACGTGCAGGCTCACGGCGGACGACCTGGTCCCGGTCGAGACGCTGTTCACAGGCGCGGCGTTGCTCCCGGTTCCCGATGACTACGCGGCCCAGATGTTGTCCGACGCGCGTGCAACGGTCGAGGATTCCGAGCAGACCGTGGAGATCCGCGGACCGATTCGCGGACTGATTCGCGATGGCGCCTGGCGCGTGTCGAGGCTGTCCGGCCCGTACCGCCGTCTCGCGAGGCTCGCCACGGCCAAACCGCTGCTGACCGCGGTCGGCGCCGGTGCCGCGCTGGTTGCCGTCGTGGTGGCGAACGGACCGATCGGCGCGTCGCCGTCACTGGCGGCAGGCGTCCAGACGTCGTTGCCCACGTCATCAACGACGACCGAATCGAGTCCTGCCACGACCAGCGGCCCTGCGGCGGTGTCCCTGGTTCCCGCCACGTCCGAACCGCCCACGACCACGTCCGCACCTCCGACGACCACGGCCGCCCAGACGACGACGGCAGCGAAAACCATGCCCACGACGGCGAAAGCACCGGTCGCCGGCCAGTCCGCCGAGGCGGCGCGGGTCGTCGCGCTGGTGAACGAGGCCCGAGCCGCCGCCGGGTGCAAACCGTTGCGAGTGGACGATCGGCTCACGAAGGCCGCCCAGGCGCACAGCACCGACATGGTGGAACGCGGCTACTTCTCCCACACGACTCCCGACGGGGTCGACCCCTCCGCGCGCATGCGGGCGGCCGGGTTCGACGGCGGTTTCGCAGCGGAGAACATCGCGGCGGGGCAGTCCACACCGGAGGCCGTGATGGGGTCGTGGATGAACTCGCCGGGGCACCGCGGCAACATCCTCGACTGCGACCTCTCCCTCATCGGTGTGGGCGTGGACAAGCGCGGCTGGCGATGGACCCAGAACTTCGGCGGGTAGCCGAGGCCGAGCTCAGCCGGTGCTGCGAACCCATTGCGGATTTTGTGTTATCCGGGCGGCCGTCCACCTGTCTTACCAGGTGTGCGAGGAGACCCGGCGAAGGCGAGGTTGCGGGCGTGACCGATCGGACGAAGACGGCTCGAGTGGACACCTCGGTGGTGACCGCCGCACGTTCTGGCGACCGCAGGGCCATGGACGCGCTGCTGGCGGAGTACCTTCCGCTGGTCTACAGCATCGTGCGGCGAACGTTGTCTTCGACTGCCGATGTCGATGACGTCGTTCAGGACACGATGGTCCGGGTCGTGCGGGGAATCGGAGGACTGCGTGAACCCGACCGGTTCCGGTCCTGGCTGGTCGCCGTCACGGTCAACCAGATTCGCGACTTTCACGGGACTTGGCACAGCGTGCCACGACAGGAGCTGGGCGACGAGCATCCGGACCCCAACGCCGAGTTCGTCGACCTTGCCTTGACCGGGCTCGACTTGTCGAGGCAGCGGCAGGAGATCGTGCGCGCGGCGCGGTGGCTGCAGGCCGAGGACCAAGAGCTGCTGTCGTTGTGGTCGTTGGAACGTGGCGGGCACATGTCGCGTGTGGACATCACCACCGCACTGCGGCAGAACGCCCACCACGTCGCTGTGCGGGTGGGCAGGCTGAAGCAGCGGCTGGAGGCGGCGCGACTGCTCGAGCGCGCAGTCACAACAGTTCCGCGGTGCCCTGGGTTGGCTGAGGCGGCGAGCAAGTGGCCGGGGAAGCCCAGTTCTGTGTGGCGCAAGCGACTGCTGCGGCACGTCAGCGGGTGCCGGGCTTGCCGGGCGGCAGAGGACGGCATGATGCCCGCCGAGCGGGTGTTCCTGGGCCTGGCACTGCTGCCGCTTCCCGTCGGATACCTGCCGGGATTGCTCGCTGACGTCCACCTGACTGCCGAGCTCGGCCGTGCGGCCGGCGAAGTCGACGCACTCGAGACAAAGCAGTTGGCTCTGCACCACCGAATCGTGGACTTCGTCGCCACGAAGCCGTTGCTCACCGCGGCCGGGGTCAGCGCGGTGTGCGCACTGGGACTGACCACAGTCGTCGTGTCGCACCTGTCGGCGGCCGGCCCGACCACCGCACTGGTCGGAACCAGTACCACCACCTCTGCAGCGCCACAGAGCAGCCGGAGTCCGTCCACCGCACCGTTGTCCACCGCGCCGTCGGCGATCGCACCGACGTCCGGCACCACCGCGCCGGCGCCGAGGACCACGTCCCCAACACAACCGCGGATGACGACCCCCGCGCCCGTCGTCCCGCCGAATACGCCGACCTCCACGACGCCTGCGACTCTCACGCCCGCCGAGCGGGTGCTCGCCGTGATGAACCAGGCGCGGGCCGGGGCGCGGCTGAAGCCGTACGAGATGGACGCGAAACTGGTCAACGCCGCGGCCGGGCACAACCAGGTGATGGCAGGTGGTTGCGGCCTGAACCACGAATGCTCGGGCGAACCCGGCGCCGGTGTCCGCATCAGTGCCGCGGGGGCGCAGTGGGGCGAGCTCGGCGAGAACATCGGGAGCGGAGGGCCGGTCGACGACACGACTTCCGCCATCGGCGACAAGGCAGTCGGATTGACCAATGCGATGCTCGGCGAGAAGCCGCCCGACGATGGACATCGCCGCAACATCCTCAGCTCGTCGTACACCAAAGTCGGGATCGCGGTGACGCGCGACGCATCCGGCGTGGTCTGGATGACCCAGGAGTTCACCGGTTGAGCGACGCGGCGACTGCGAACGCGCGACAGCGGCGCAGCGAAGAGGTGGGTTCTGTTGATCTCGACCAGGTCGGCGGCGGCCCACACCGCCGCATCGACCAGCTGTGGCAGCCGATGCGAGGCGGCCGCCACACGGGCCCGGCGCCTCTCTCCCCGAGGCGCCGGGCCTCAAACCTCTGAATCTCGGAAAGGCGGCTGTGCCATGAGGATTCGAACGATGTCCACGGCGGTGGCCGGGGCGACCCGCGAGTGGACGATCGTGCGGATCGAGTCCGACGACGGTCAGGTGGGGTGGGGTGAGGCGTGTCATGCGCCAGGTCTGACGGGCGTGCTGGCGGGGCTCGGCGAGGCGCTGATCGGCGCCGACCTGCGGCAGGTTCAGCCGTTGATCCGGCGGTTGCACGCCGAGACATCGGGTTCGGCAGGCGGGATTGTGCGCGACGCGATCTCCGGTGTGGACGCGGCGCTGTGGGACCTGAACGCCCGGTTGCTGGGTGTGCCGCTGTGGCGGTTGCTGGGCGGCCGCGTCCACGAGCGGGTGCGGGTGTACGCCCGGTGTTCCACCGGCTCGCTGTGCAATCAGATGGGATACGAGCAACTCGCGGCTCAGGCGAGCGCGGCGGTGGCCGCGGGGTTCGACGGACTGAAGATCGACCTCGACGTGCCGGGCCTGCTGCCGCGTCACCCCGGCAGCCGGATGCTGCCTCCGGGTGCGGAGGATCTGGCGTCACGAATCATGACCGCAGTGCGCCGCGCGGTGGGTCCGTACGTCGACGTGGCGTATGACTGCAACCGGCGCTACGACCTCCAGTCGGCGATGCGGCTGACCGAAGTGGCGGTCGAACAAGGGGTGTGGTGGCTCGAGGATCCCGTTGCGGCGGAGAATGTCGACGGTCTGCGCAGTCTCGTGTGCCGAGCGGTGCCGCTGGGCGGCGGCGAGCACGCGGTCGGGTACGACACCGCGGCGCGGTTGCTGGAGACCGGGGCGTTGTCGGTTCTGACCCCCGACCTGCGCAGGACGGGCGGCTACGCAGAGGTGCGGCGGATGGCGGAAGCCGCCGACCGGTTCGGGGTCGCCCTCGCGCCGCACACAGGTGCCGGTCCGATCGGCACCGCGTTCGCCGCACAGGTCGCCTGCACTTGGCCGAACTTGCTGGCACTGGAGTACTCGGGCCTCGACGTGCGGGGCTACGACGACCTCGTGGGACGGTCGCTGCTTCAGGACGGCGCCATCGAGATCACCGATCGACCGGGCATCGGGGTCGAGCCGGATCTCGAAGTGGTGGGGAAGGACGGCGAAGGCTTCTTCAGTCTCTGACCACGGTCACCCGAGCAGACGGTCCACAACAGACGGTTCGAGGATCTGCTGGATCACCATGGCGGCGGCGCCGATGATGCCTGCCTGGTCACCGGTTTTCGAGTGCACGATGCGCAGGTTCTCGGTCGCCAGGGGCAGCGACCGCCGGTAGATCGACTCCCGGATGCCGGCGAGGAGGAGCTCGCCCGCCTGCGCGAGGCTGCCGCTGATGACGATCAGCGCGGGGTTGAACATGTTGACACAGGTGGCGAGCACATCGCCGATGTCCCGCCCCGCCTCGCGCAGCACCTGGCCCGCGATGACGTTGCCATCGCGCACGAGGCCGACGATGTCGGAGTTGGTCTGCGCCGCCAACCCGTTCGCCCTCAGGGTCGCAGCGATCGCGGAGCCGCCGGCGATCGCCTCGAGGCAGCCGGTGATGCCGCAACTGCACGGGACGTCCTCCGCGCGGTGCGCGCGAATGTGCCCGAGGTCGCCCGCCGCACCGACGGCACCGCGGTGCAGTCTCCCGTTGCTGATCATGCCCGCGCCTATCCCGGTGGCGACCTTGACCAGGATGAGGTGCGCCACGTCGGGATAAGCAGCGCTGTGCTCACCGAGCGCCATGAGGTTGACCTCGTTGTCGACGAGCACGGGAACGTCGAAGTCGGCCTGGATCCGCTTCGGCACGTCGTAGCCGTTCCAGCCGAGCATGATCGGCGGGTTGTTGGGACGTCCGGACGCGTGCTCGACAGGGCCCGGCAGACCGATGCCGACACCCGCGACGAGGGCAGGCGAGACCCCGGACTCCTCGAGGAGGTCGCGCCACTGCTGGACGAGCCGGGAGAGCACCACGTCGGGGCCGGCCGCGATGTCGAGCGACACGCGTTGCACGGCTACCGGCGTTCCAGCCAGGTCGTTGAACGCGACGACGGCGTGGGTGGCACCTACTTCGGCGGTGAGCACGACGCGCGCGCGGGTGTTGAACACGAAGAGGTCGGCGGGCCTGCCGCCGGTGGACAGACCGCTCTCACCCTCGGTCACCAGGCCGGCCAGCAGCAGTGCGTCCAGGCGGGCGCGGACCGACCATCGGGAGAGACCCGTCTCGGTGGAGAGGTCGGCTCGTGTGCGCGGCTTGCCGTCCCTCAACAGCAGGAGCAGTTGCCCTGGTGAGGCCGGGGCGAGCGGAAGAGGTTCAGCCACGGGCCAAGTTAAGCAGACGACGTTCGATTTGTGGGTGATCGGCCTTGCTTCTATCGGTTGACACGCACAAGCGTGCTGAACTGTGGTCGAACGCGTCAGATGGCTACCCGGCGCCGAGAGGTGCAGAGGAGACCTGGCGCGGTGATGGCAGGTACTCGCCACAGCGTTCCTTCGGCGCTGTTGACCCTAACTGACCTGCGTAGACGGCGGATGGCGAGGCAATTGATCGTACTTCGGCGGTCGAGGCAGGGACTTTTGTGTTGACGATGCACAAAAGTCTACCTAGGGTCGCGATATCGCTGTGACTTCAGCAATCCCAGCCGGAAGTGGGCGACACCATGACACTCAAAGCCCTGACACACGTCGCCGCGGCCGTGGTCGTGGCCGCCTCGACCACCGTCGGCCTGAGCGTTTCAGCGGTCAGCGCGGACAGCCAGTACGACGTCCTGGTGTTCACCAAGACGACCGGATTCCGGCACGACTCGATTCCGGACGGCGTGAAAGCGTTCCGAGAACTGGGCGTGGCCAACAACTTCACCGTCACGGTCACCGAAGACGCCCGTGTCTTCACCGACAGCACGATCGGGCGATACGAGGCCGTCGTGTTCCTCAACACCACCAGCGAGTCGTTCGGCGGCGGTCCTCTTCTCGACCCCGCGCAGCGCAGCGGCTTCGAGAACTACATCAAGGCCGGTGGTGGTTTCCTCGGCGTGCACGCCGCCGCCGACACGGAGTACTCCTGGCCTTTCTACGACGGGCTGGTCGGCGCGCACTTCCTGACGCATCCGAGCCAGCAGAACGCGAAGATCACCGTGGAGAACCGCGGTACCGCGGCGACGGCTCATCTGCCGAAGACCTGGCAGCGCTACGACGAGTGGTACGCCTACAAGACCAACCCGCGGTCGACCGCCCGAGTGCTCGCCAGCCTCGACGAGACCAGCTACCGCCCGGACAACGGCGTCCCGGGAGCCGTCATGGGCGACCATCCGCACGTGTGGTGCAAGGACTACCAGGGCGGGCGGAGCTTCTACGTCGGAGGCGGGCACACCAAGCAGTCCTACACCGACCCGGCCTTCCGGGGTCTGCTGCTGGGCGGAATCCGTTACGCCGCCGGCCGCACGAAGATGGACTGCCGTCCGGAGAACGGGTACACGACGTTGTTCGACGGATCGACCACCGGCTGGTCCCAGGCAGGGCCGGGCGGGTTCACCAACAGCGACGCCACCCTGACCAGTTCCGGCGGCATGGGTCTGTACTGGTACAGCGCCAAGCAGTTCACGTCCTACTCGCTGAAACTGGACTGGAAGATGGCCGGGGACGACAACTCGGGTGTATTCCTCGGCTTCCCGCCGTCGAACGACCCGTGGTCCGCGGTGCGCAACGGGTACGAGGTCCAGATCGACGCCACCGACACACCCGACGGCACCACCGGGGCGGTCTACCGGGTTCAGGCCGCGAACTCCGCCCGCGACGCGGCGCTGAACCCTCCCGGTGAGTGGAACGACTTCGAGTTGCTGGTCGAGGGCGAACGGCTGCGGGTGTACCTCAACGGGGTACTGGTCAACGACTTCACCAACACCGATCCGGCGCGGTCGCTGGCCGGGCACATCGGCCTCCAGAACCACGGTTCCAGCGACAACGTGTCGTTCCGCAACATCCGCGTCAAGGAACTGGGCGGCGATCAGACGGTTCAGGCCGAACTGTTCGGCGCGGCGAGCGGCGTGCGGCCGTTCGCCAAGTCCGGTGCGCACAACGGCCAGACGCTCGGGTTCGTCGATCCGGGCGACTGGGCCGCGTACGACAACGTCGACCTGATCGGCGCCAGGACCTTCCGCGCCCGCGTCGTCTCCGGCGGTCCTGGTGGCACGCTCGAGGTTCGTGCGGGCTCACCGACGGGGCAGGTGCTCGGCTCGGTGGCGGTGCCGAACACGGGCGGCTGGAACAAGTTCGCCGATGTCGAGACATCCCTGACTGGCGTGCCATCCGGCCCGCGGACGCTGTACCTCACCTTCGCGGGATCGGGCAGTGGCCTGTTCGACGTGGACGACTTCACGTTCCTCAGGTGAGTGCCTGAGATTCAGTTGTGCGGTGATTGACGCATTGATCAGGTGGACCGTCCCGCGGTGAAATCTCGCGCCGGTGCCCGGCCGCGAATGCGACTCGCGCCGGGCACCGGCATGTCCAGGTGGCCGGCAACGACCGGCGTGCGCCAGGACACGACCGCCAGGACTGGACGGTGACCTTGCGGGCGATGGCGGATGTGGGTTACCGCGGCCCGCTGTGCATCGAGTCGTTCACCGCGGAGGTCCCGCGATCGCCGCGGCCGCACGGAGCTGGCGGCAGGTTGCGTCATCGCAGAACGCCCTCGCCACCAACGGTTTGGAGTTCCCGCGCGGTGTCACGGCCGTGTTCGCCTCAGCGGTGTGAGAGCGCGTTCAACTCGCCCGGCACACCAGGAGGTCCGCGAGTGCGCTGAGCTCGGCCGCCGGCCGGGGTGCCGGGGCGGTGGCGCTGAGCATCAGGAGCGCCTCGTCCATCAGACGTTTGGTTTCCGACTCGCACCAGGCCCGTCCGCCCGCTTCCTCCACGAGGCGGGCCAGGTGCGTGAGGCAGTCGTCGCCGAGGGAACGATCCAGCCGGTACCAGTCGGCGAGTTCGTGCCCCGCGGGCGTGCCGGAGGCCAGTGCGGCGACCACAGGCAGCGACTTCTTGCGACTGGCCAGGTCCGTGTGGACGGGCTTACCGGTCACCGCAGGATCGCCCCAGATACCGAGCAGATCGTCCACGTGCTGGTAGGCCATGCCGAGCAGGCGGCCGAACTCGCTCAGGCGTGTCACCGTCACGGGATCGCCACCGGCGAAGATCCCGCCCAGCGCGCAGGATGCCGCGAGCAGCGAAGCGGTCTTGCGCTCCACCATCGCCTCGCACTCCTGCACGCTCACATCGTCGTACTGCTCGAACGCGAGATCGGTGTGCTCACCGTCCACGAGGTCGATCACCGTCGTGGTGAGCACGCGGGCCGACGACGGGTGTGCCGAGTCCGCCAGGACGTCCGAGGCGAGCGCGAGCAGGGCGTCACCGGTGAGGATGGCGCCGTTGATGCCGAACACGGTCCACGCGGTGGGACGGTGACGGCGCTTGTGGTCACCGTCGAGCAGGTCGTCGTGCAGAAGTGAGAAGTTGTGCGCGAGTTCGACGGCCACGGCGGCCGGGAGGGCGACTTCCGCTGCGGCACCGGCGGATTCCGCGCAGAGCAGGGTGAGGGCGGGCCGGATCGCCTTGCCGGTGGGCGCCGTGGCGGGGCTGCCGTGCTCGTCCCACCAGCCGAGGTGGTAGCCCGCGATGCGACGGATCGCGGGCGGCAGCCGGTCGACGGCGTCGCGGAGCCCGGGCTGCACCAGATCCCGGCTCCAGGCGAGCACCGCTGACGCCGACCGCGAATGTGCGCTCATCGGAGCCTCCTACGACAACATCTTGTCCACAACGGAGGGTGACAGGACGTGCTGCCTGACCATGGCGGCCGCGCCGAGCACGCCGGCGTCCTCGCCCGCCCGCGACCGCACGATCCGCAGTCCTCCCGTGGCCAGCGGCAGTGAGCGGTGGTAGATCGCCTCGCGAACACCGGCCAACAGCGCGTCGCCCGCGGCCGCGAGGGTGCCGCCGACGACGATCGCCGACGGGTTGAACATGCTGACGCAGCGGGCGAGCACGTCGCCGATGTCGCGGCCGGCCTGACGCACCGCGAGTCCGGCCGCGACATTGCCGGACTGGACCAGGTCGACCACGTCGTCGTTGGCGTGCGCCTCGATTCCCTTGGCGCGCAAGGTGGCGGCGATGGCGGGGCCACTGGCGACGGCTTCGAGGCAACCGGTGTTGCCGCATTGGCACGGGGTGTCATGATCGCGGTGCGCGAGGATGTGGCCGATGTCGCCGGCCGCCCCGACGGCGCCGCGGTGCAGGACGCCGTTGCTGATGAAGCCGGAGCCGATGCCCGTGGCGACCTTGACCACGATCAGGTCGTCGAGGTCGGGGAACGCTGTGGTGTACTCGCCCAGCGCCATCAGGTTGACCTCGTTGTCCACCAGCACCGGCACGCCGAACTCGTGCTCGAGTCGCGCGCGTACCTCGTAACCGTCCCAACCAGGCATGATCGGCGGATGGTTCAGCCGTCCGGACGAGTGCTCGACCGGGCCGGGTAACCCGAGGCCGACGCCGGCCAGGGTTGTGTCCGCGCCGTCGGCTTCGACGAGCAAGGCACGCCAGGCGGTGATCAGCCGAGCCAACACGGGTTCGGGACCGTCGGCGATGTCCAGCGACAGCTGTCCGCGGGCCAGGATCGCGCTGTCCAGCGCCGTGATCGCGACGGTGGCGCGGGTGGCGCCGACGTCCGCGACGAGCGCGACGCGGGCGCGGGCGTTGAACGCGAACCGGTTTGCCGGCCGGCCCCCGGTGAAGGCGTCGTTCCCCTCGTCGGTGACGAAGCCGGCCCCCAGCAACGCGTCGAGCCGCGCGCGGAGGGTGGAGCGGGCCAGGCCGGTCTGAGCGATCAGCTGGGCACGTGTGCGTGGTGTTCCGTCGAGCAGGAGGCCGAGCACGTGCCCCGGCGATCCTGTTGCGGCGGGGGGCGGAGGGTCGGTCACGCAGATAAGTGAAGCACGCCCACGGAAGTGTTCAAGGACTCACACTAAGATGGCCTGAATATGTCAATACTGCCGAGACTTTTGGTTGACAGCCAACAAATCCCACCTTAGCGTTCGCCTCATGACTGTGACCCACGGAACAGTGGCGGCCGACGACGGCCACGTCGGTGTCCAGACGGTGCGGGCCGGTGTGGTGGGGGCGGGGTTCATGGGCCGGGTGCACGCGGAGTCGGTGCGGCGCGCCGGGGGACGTGTGGTCGCGATGACGGCGGGCAGCCGGGGCAGCGCACACTCCGCCGCGGCCATCGGCGCGGACCGCGGCTATCCCGATCTGGACGCCCTGTTGGCGGAAGCGGAGATCGACGTTCTGCACGTGTGCGCGCCGAACAGCGCGCACACGGAGATCGCCGGTGCGGCGCTGGCGGCCGGCGTGCACGTGATCTGTGAGAAACCGTTGGCCACCAGCGAAGCCGATGCAGAAGACCTGGTCGAGGCGGTGCGGGACAGGGTGGCCGTGGTTCCGTTCGTCTACCGGTTCCACCCGATGGTCCGCGAGATGCGCGCGCGGCTCGCGATCGGCGAGGCGGGCATCGTGTCGTCGATCAGCGGCAGCTACCTGCAGGACTGGCTGGCCGATCCGGGTGATGACGACTGGCGGGTGGATCCGGCGCTGGGTGGGCCGTCTCGCGCGTTCGCCGACATCGGCTCGCACTGGTGCGACCTGGTCGAGTTCACCACGGGAGACCGGATCGCCCGGCTTTCCGCGCAGACCGTGGTGGTGCACGAGCGCAACGGCACGCCCACCGAGGACATCGCGACAGTCCACTTCTCCATGCGGTCGGGTGTGGTCGGCACACTCGTGGTCTCGCAGGTCGCGGCAGGCCGGAAGAACCGGCTGCATCTGGAGGTGTCCGGCACTCAGGCGAGCTTCGGGTTCGACCAGGAGAACCCGGAACGGCTGTGGGTGGGCAGGCGCAGCGGTAACACGGAACTACTCCGCGATCCAGTAACCCTCTCGCCGCAAGCGGCTCGCTACGCGCGTCTGCCCGCCGGGCACGCCCAGGGCTACCAGGACTGCTTCGACTCCTTCGTGGCCGACACCTATCGAGCGGTGCGCGGCGAGGACCTGGCCGACGGGTTGCCGACGTTCGCCGACGGGCTGCGTGCCGTGCGGATCACCGAGGCGGTCCTGCGTTCGGCCTCCTCCGGCGGATCGTGGACCGAGGTGCCGGCATGAGCGAGGTCGTGGCTCGGCTGGACGGCATCACGAAGAGCTTTCTCGGCGTACCCGTGTTGCGCGGCGTGGACCTGGAGCTGCGGGCGGGTGAGGTGCACGCACTGATGGGGGAGAACGGCGCGGGCAAGTCGACGCTGCTGAAGGTGCTCGCGGGCGTGCACCGGCCCGACTCAGGCCGGATTCTGCTGGGAGGGAACGAGGTTTCGTTCGCCACGCCTCGCGACGCGCAGGCAGCGGGTATCGCGATCATCCACCAGGAGCTGAACCTGCTGCCGCACCGGACGGTCGCGGAGAACGTGTTCCTCGGCCGCGAACCGGTGCGGCGCGGGCAGGTCGACCGCCGGGCGATGGTGGCCGAGACCCGGCGACTTCTCGACTGGCTCGGCGAGGACGGTATCGACCCGGAGGCCGGCGTGGTGCGGCTGCCGGTGGCGCAGCGGCAGGTGGTGGAGATCGTGAAGGCGCTGTCTGCCGATGCGAGGGTGCTCGCGATGGACGAGCCGACCGCCGCGCTCGCCGACCACGAGGTGGAACTGCTGTACGACCTGGTTGCGCGGC
This sequence comes from Lentzea nigeriaca, assembly GCF_016907955.1. GTDB lineage: Bacteria > Actinomycetota > Actinomycetes > Mycobacteriales > Pseudonocardiaceae > Lentzea > Lentzea nigeriaca. The sequence goes on from NZ_JAFBCX010000001.1 coordinate 85,473, forward strand.
TGCGTGACCGCGGTATGGCGATTCTGTACGTCTCACACCGGATGCGTGAGGTGTTCGATCTGAGCCAGCGCATCACGGTGCTCAAGGACGGGGCGTTCGTGACGTGTTCCCCGACCGAGGAACTGACCTCCGACCAGCTGGTGCGGCACATGGTGGGCCGCCCGCTGGACGCGCTCTACCCTGAGCGCCCCACGGAGCCGGGCGAGGTGCGAATCTCCTTGCGTGACGCGGGAAACGACCGCGTGCGGGATCTGACGTTCGACGTGCGCGCCGGTGAGATCGTTGGTCTCGCGGGGTTGCAGGGATCGGGGCGCTCGGCGATCGCACGGGCGATCTGGGGTGTGGAGCCGTTCACCGCCGGCGTGCTCGAGCGCGACGGCGAACCGGTGCGCATTCCCAACCCCCGCACCGCTGTGCGCAAGGGCATCGGGTACGTCACCGAGGACCGCAAGGGTGAAGGGCTGGCGTTGCGGCAGTCCGTGCGGGACAACGCTTTGCTGGTTCGGCGCGCCGCGCTGCGTGGCCAGGCCGCACGCCGGGCCTCCGACCTCGCGGCATTGCTGAAGTCGGTCAACGTGGTGGCACAGGGACCCCACCAGGAGGTGCGTTACCTCTCCGGTGGCAACCAGCAGAAGGTCGTGCTGGGCAAGTGGCTCGCGGTGCGACCGAACGTGCTGATCGTGGACGAGCCGACGCGCGGCATCGACGTGGGAGCGAAGCAGGCGGTGTACCAGCTGCTGCGCGACCTGGCCGCGGACGGCATGGCGATCCTGATGATCTCGTCGGAGCTGCCCGAGCTGATCGGGATGAGCGACCGGATTCTCGTGATGCACGAGGGCGCCATCGCGGGTGCGCTGCCCGCCGGCGCGTCGGAGGAGGCCGTCATGGGCCTGGCGACCGGCCACGGGATCGGTGAGGTCGCATGAGTGTCGTGCAGGAGAAGGTCTCGGTCGTGCGCCGCGCGGCCCCGCAGGGGCGCAGGTTCGTGCTCACCCCGACGGTCACCGTGTACCTGGCGTTGGTGGCACTGCTGGTGGTCGGCAGCGTCCTGGTCGGCCTCAAGGGCGGCGTGCTGCTGGACGAGGGCGGCATCCTCAACATCCTCACCCGCAGCACGGTTCTCGGACTGGTCGCGGTCGGGCAGACGATGGCCATCGTCACCGGGTCGCTCGACCTCTCCGTGGCCTACCTGATCGGGCTGTGCTCTCTGGTGGCGGCCGAGACGATGGCCGGCGACACGTCGATGATCGCTCCCGCAGTGGTGCTGGTGCTCGTCGTCGCGGCGTCGGTGGGCCTGGTCAACGGGCTGGTCATCACGGTGCTGAAAGCGAACGCGTTCATCGCCACCCTCGGTGTCGCATTGATCCTGCGCGGATACCTTGAGCACAACTACACAGGTCCGGCGGGCAGCGTGCCACGAGCGTTCCAGCACCTCGGATACGACCGGATCGGGCCGATCCCGGCGGCGACCCTGCTGATGCTGCTGATCGCGGCGGGCGTGTGGTGGTACCTGCGACGCACCCGCACCGGCTACCACATGTACGCCGTCGGCGGAGACATCGAAGTCGCAAGGCTTTCCGGCGTGCGCACTTCGCGCACCATCGTCACCGCACACGTGCTGTGCTCCCTGATGGCGGGGCTGGCCGGGATCTTCCTCGCCTCGCGCCTGGGTTCGGGTGCTCCGTACGTCGGTATGGACGCGGGCTACGACCTGGAGTCCATCGCGGCGGTGGTGCTGGGCGGCACGGTGCTGGCCGGTGGGCGCGGTGGTGTCGTCGGCACGATCGGCGGAGTGCTGATTCTGTCCACCTTGGACACGGTCTTCGATGATCTCGCGGTCGACCCGTTCTTCAAGAACGTCGTGCGCGGAGTCGTGCTCATCATCGCGGTGGCGCTGTACGCGCGCAGCAAGGGCAACGGGAGGACGTCGTGAACTCTCGACTGAAGTGGCGTCCCAGGCTCACCGATGGCACCGCGCCGGTGCTCGTGGTGTTGGCGGTTCTGCTGGTGGCGCTGGCCTTCGCGGGACCCGCCTACTCCGAGCCCGCCGGGTACCTGGCGCTGCTCAAGCGGGCCGCGCCGCTGGTGATCCTCGCCATCGGCCAGTACCTCGTGATCGTCTCCGGCGGTTTCGACCTCTCGGTCGGGTCGCTGGTCACCGCCGAGGTCGTGATCGCCGCACGGCTGATCAACGGCGACGACGGCAACACCGTGTGGGTGGTCGCACTGCTGCTGGGGTTCGGTGTGCTCGTAGGCCTGGTCAACGGCCTCATCACCACGAGGCTGCTGGTGCCGTCGTTCATCGTGACGCTGGGCATGCTGCTCGTGCTCGACGGCGCAGTGTTCCTCTGGACGGGTGGCGCGCCACGCGGTGCGCTGTCAGAGTCGTTCCGCGTGCCCGGCCGGGGCAGCCTGGAGATTCCCGTGCTGGGACAGGTGCCGTGGTCGGTGCTCATCCTGCTGGTGGTGCTCGTCGGCGCGGTGTTGTTCATGCGCGGCGGTACCGGGCGGACGCTGATAGCGGTGGGGGACAACGAGAACGCGGTACGGCTCGCCGGAGGCCGGGTGGACCGGTTGCGATTGCTGGCGTTCGTGTCGTCCGGGTTGCTCGCCGCACTGGCGGCGATCCTGCTCGCCGGGTTCGCTGGTGTGTCGGCTCAGGTCGGGAGGGGACTGGAGTTCCGGGCCATCACCGCTGTGGTCCTCGGCGGAGTGCTCCTCGGAGGAGGTCGCGGCTCGGTCGTGGCCGCCGCCGCGGGAGCGTTGTCGCTGGAGGCACTGTTCTCGCTGCTGAAACTGGTCGGTGTCTCGGGCGCGCTCGAGTCCGCCGTCCAAGGAGTGATCATCATCGCGGCGGTCGCCTACGCCGCTCATGGAGCCGGTCTGCGGCAGAAGCTGCGGATCCGCAAGCCCGCCCCAGCTCTTCCCTAGAGCCCGGCGATTCTCGACGAGGAGAAAAGGCAATGAACAGGAAGATCGCCGTCGTGGCCGTGGCAGGTGTGCTCGCGATGGCCGGGTGTTCCAGCGACTTACCCGGCCAGGGCGCCGGAAACGCCAGCAGCTCCAAGCAGCCCACCGCGAAATCCGAGTTCTTCGACCAGCCCGAGTACGACCGCCAGCTGAAGTTCCGCACAGCGACAGCCGTCAACCTCGACGGCGGTGGCGGCCAGGCCCAGCCGTGGGAACAGGCGCTGGACCCGAAGCTGGTGGACACCGCGAAGTTCGCCAAGCCGGGTGGCGGGCACCACCTGTGCTTCTCCAACGCCGCGGTGAACAACCCGTGGCGCCAGGTGGGCTTCAAGACCATGCAGGAGGAGGTGAAGCAGCACCCGGAGATCACCAAGTTCAGCGTGCTCGACGCGGCCGGCAAGGACGACAAGCAGATCAGCGACATCCAGTCGTTCGCCTCCCAGGGATGCAGCGCGCTGATCGTGTCGCCGAACACCACGGCGACGCTGACACCGGCGGTCGAGGCGGCGTGCAAGACCGGTGTTCCGGTGATCGTGTTCGACCGCGGTGTGAAGACCAGTTGCCCTGTCACCTTCATCCACCCGATCGGCGGGTTCGCGTTCGGGGCCGACGGGGCCGAGTTCCTCAAGGAGAAGGTGCCCTCGGGTGGCAAGGTCCTGGCGCTGCGGATCCTGCCCGGCGTGGACGTGCTGGAGCAGCGCTGGGCCGCCGCGAACCAGATCTTCTCCGGCAGCGGCCTGAAGGTCGTGGGCGTGGAGTTCACCGACGGAGACGCGGCCAAGACCAAGAGCATCGTCAGCACCTACCTGCAGCGCGAGGGCAAGATCGACGGCATCTGGATGGACGCGGGTGCGACCGCGGTGGCCGCCGTGGAGGCGTTCCAGGACGCGGGCGCCGCACTGCCCGCCATCGTCGGCGAGGACCAGCAGGACTTCCTCCGCATGTGGTCCAAGGAGAAGCTGACCGCCGTCGCTCCCACCTACCCCACCTACCAGTGGCGCACACCGGTCATCGCCGCGCTGCGGATCCTGACGGGCAAGCAGGTCCCGCAGGAGTGGGTGCTGCCGCAGCCGCGGATCACCCAGGACAACCTGAAGGACTTCATCAAGACCGACATGCCACCGCTGCACTACGCGATGTGCGGCTGCGACTCGATGCCGGGCTACCCCGCGCCCTGGAAGTAACCGCAAGCCGCTGTGGGCGGGGTTGCGCCGGCCCCCCGGCCCCGTCCACAGCCCCCAACTTGCCGAGAGGGAACGACCAATGGCGGACGAACCCACAGGACTCTGGCTGGTCGGCGCGCGCGGCTCGGTCGCGACGACTGCTGTCAGCGGATTGCTCGCCCTGCGCGCGGGGCTCGCACCCTCGACGGGATGCGTCACCGAAAGACCCGAGTTCACCGAGGTCGACCTGCCGAGCTGGTCGAACCTGTTCGTCGGTGGTCATGACATCGTTCGGACCCCCCTGGACAAACGCGCTGAGATGTTGGTGCGCGGCGGTGTTCTGCCACACCACCTGCTCGGCCCGATCACGGCCGGGCTGCGCGCGGTGGACCAGGAGATCCGCGACGGCTATGACCCGGCGTCCCACCAAGGCAGCCAGGCCGCGGCCGCCCGTCGCCTCGGCGCGGACATCGAGGAGTTCCAGGACCGGCACAGGCTCGCCCGTGTCGTCGTGGTCAACGTGTCCTCGACGGAGAAACCGATCGAGCCCGCTCCTGAGCACGGCGACCTGGCGGCACTGGAATCGGTGCTGATGGAACCGGACCGCCGGGTGCTGCCGCCCAGCTCGCTGGCGGCGTACGCGGCACTCAACGCCGGCTGCTCGTTCGTCGACTTCACCCCGTCGACCGGGATCACGGTGCCCGCACTGGAGATTCTCGCCCGCCAGGAGGGGCTGCCCTACGCGGGACGCGATGGCAAGACGGGGGAGACGCTGGTGCGGACGGTGCTCGCGCCGATGTTCACAGCACGGGCGCTGCAGGTCCGTTCCTGGGCGGGAACGAACCTGCTGGGCGGTGGCGACGGCGCGACGCTCGAAGATCCCGAGCACGCGGACAGCAAGCTCAGGTCGAAGGCACACGGGCTCGCCACGTTGCTCGGCGGCGAGGTGACCGCACCGCTGCACATCGACAACGTGCCCGACCTGGGCGAGGTGAAGACGGCCTGGGACCACGTCTCCTTCGAGGGGTTCCTCGGCGCCCGGATGAGCCTGCAGTTCACCTGGACCGGCCTCGACTCGGCATTGGCCGCACCACTGGTGCTCGACCTCGCCCGGCTGGTCGCCACCGCCCACGCCTGCGGCGAATCGGGCCCACTCGGGTCGTTGGCGTTCTTCTTCAAGGACCCGCTGGGCAGCGACGAACACAGGTTCGCCGACCAGACCCGCGAGCTCTACCGGTGGGCACAGGGGTTGCGGCGATGACGTGGCGCGCGTATGCGGAACTGGTGCGCGCCCCTGCGGCACTGACGGTCATCGGCGACACCCTCGTCGGGGCAGGGAAACCGTTGCGGGGCAAGCAGTTGCTGCTTCCGCTGTCCTCGGTGGCCCTGTACTGGGCGGGCATGGCGCTCAACGACTGGGCTGATCGCGAGCTGGACGCGGTGGAACGCCCCGAGCGACCGATCCCGTCCGGCCGGATCAGCGCGAATGCCGCACTGGCCACGGCCGCCGGGCTCACCGCCGTCGGGGTCGGGCTGGCCGCGCTGGCCGGGCGCAACGCCGTGCCGCTCGCGGTGGCGGTGTGGAGCTACGACACCGTGCTGAAGGAGACGCCCGCCGGACCGTTCGCGATGGCCGCGTGCCGGGCGCTGGACGTGCTGCTGGGCGGCCGGGCCGTGCTGCCCGCCGCACTGATGGGCGTGCACACCCTCGGCGTGACGGTGTTGTCACGCGGTGAGGTGCACGGGACGTCCCCGGCCGTGGCGAGGGCCGTCCTGTCCGGCACGGCACTGACCGCGTTCGCCGCGATGGCCAACCGGCCCGAGCCGGCCGGCGTCGTGGCGGCCGCCGGGTACGCGGTGTCCGTCGGCGCCGCGCAGTGGACGGTGGTGCGCGATCCGTCGGCAGCGACCGTGCGTGCCGCGACGAAGGCGGGCATCCACGGCATGGTGCTGCTGCAGTCCGCCTTGGCCCGCAACGGAAACATGCTGCCACTCGTACTGCCGCTGGCGCGGGCGCTGAGCGGGAAGGTGAGCCCGACATGACGTACCACCTCGGTTACGGCACCAACGGATTTGCCAACCACCGGCTCGACGACGCGCTCGCGGTCATCGCCGACCTCGGCTACACGGCGGTCGCGCTGACTCTTGACCACCACCACCTCGACCCGTTCGCCGACAACGTCGCACGGCACACCGCACGGCTTGCCGCCCGGCTGGCCGAGCTCGATCTGCGGGTGGTCGTCGAGACAGGTGCGCGATACCTCCTGAACCCGCATCGCAAACACCACCCGACGCTGGTCAGCGAGGACCAGGACGTCCGTGTCGACTTCCTGATCAGGGCCACCAGGATCGCCGCCGACCTGGGCGCCGACTGCGTGTCGTTCTGGTCCGGCGCCGGTGACTCGTGGGATCTGCTCAGGTCCGGGGTCACGAAGGTGCTGGACCGCTCCCACGACGTCGTACTGGGACTTGAACCCGAACCCGGAATGCTCGTGGAACGCCTGGCCGACGCGCTGCGACTGCGGACGGAGCTGGGCGACCCCGACCGCCTGCGGATCACCCTCGACGTCGGGCACTGCGTGGCCGTTGAACCGCAGGACGCCGCCACGTGCCTGCGGCAGGCCGGTGACCTGTTGGTCAACGTTCAGCTCGACGACATGCTGCCCGGCGTGCACGAGCACCTCGAGTTCGGCGAAGGGCGGCTGGACCTCGCCGACGCGCTCGGGGCGTTGACCGACATCGGCTATTCCGGTGTGGCTGCGGTGGAGTTGCCCCGTCACGGTCATGCCGCGCCTGAGGTGGCGCGGCGGTCGCTGGACGCGCTGCGGGCGGCGCGGTGGCTGGCGCACGCGGAACGGACCGTGCGCGAGGATCCCGGATCCGTGCAGCGGTTCTTCTCCGCTGCTGGACGGGAAACCGGTTTTGGCGCCGACGATGCCCGGATCCGGCTGGTGGTCGCCTGCGCCGAGGCGTCGCCGGACGTGGCCGAGGGCCTGACCGCGCTGTACCGGCGCGGCAGCTCGGCCGAGCGGCGCGCTGTGCTGCACGCTCTGACCGAGGTCGGTGGCAAGGCTCCGGACGCCGGGCTCGTGTTGGTGAAGGATGCGTTGCGCACCAACGAGACCGGGCTCGTGACGGCCGCACTCGGCGCGTTCGCCGGCAAGCACCTCGACCAGCACTCGTGGCGGCACGGCGTGTTGAAGTGCCTTTTCATGGGGGTCCCGCTCGACGCCGTGGCGGGGCTCGAGCAGCGGACGGACGCGGAACTTCTGCGCATGGTGGCGGCGTTCGCCGACGAGCGCGGAGCCGCCGGTCGCCCGGTACCCCACGACGCCCTCACCCTGCTCGGAAAGGCCTCGTGATGCGCATCTTCGACCCGCACATCCACATGACGTCCCGCACCACCGACGACTACGAGTCGATGTACGCGGCTGGAGTGCTGGCGCTGGTGGAACCCGCCTTCTGGCTGGGGCAACCGCGGACGAGCGTCGAGTCGTTCCTCGACTACTTCGACGGCCTGATCGGATGGGAACGGTTCCGTGCCGCCCAGTACGGCATCGCCCATCACTGTGCGATCGCGCTGAACCCCAAGGAGGCCAACGATCCGCGCTGCGTCGAGGTCATCGACGAGCTGCCGCGTTACCTGGTGAAGGACGGTGTCGTCGCGGTCGGCGAGATCGGCTACGACTCGATGACGCCGGAGGAGGACGACGCGTTCGCCCGGCAGTTGGAACTGGCCGTGATCCACGAGCTGCCTGTGCTCGTGCACACCCCGCACCGCGACAAGCAGGCGGGCACCGTCAGAACTCTTCACGTGGTCCGGGAGTGCGGTGTGCCGCCGGAGCGAGTGCTGGTGGATCACCTCAACGAGATGACCGTCCACGCCGTCGCGGACTCCGGCTGCTGGATGGGCTTCTCGATCTACCCGGACACCAAGATGGACGAGAGCCGGATGGTGAGGCTGATCCAGGAGTTCGGCACGGAGCGGATGCTGGTGAACTCGGCTGCCGACTGGGGGCGTTCGGACCCGTTGAAGACGTACAAGACCGGACTGATGATGCTCGACGCCGGCTTCAGCGAGTCCGATGTGGACAGACTTCTGTGGCGCAATCCCGTCGAGTTCTACGGGCAGAGCGGACGATTGATGCTCGACCCGGAGCCTGGCACGGCCGTCGACGCAGTCACGGGAAACTCGGTCCTGCGAGGTGAGCGGTGATCGCCTACTGCACCAACGTGCACCCGGCGCGCGACCTCACCGGCATTCTCGAACAGCTCGATCGCCACGCGGTCGGCGTGCGGGAACGGCTGGCCGCGGACGTCTTGCCGCTCGGCCTGTGGCTGCCCGCGTCGGTGGCGCGCGGACTGGTGTCGGACAAGCACGCCAGGCGCCGGTTCCGAACGGAACTGGAGGCCAGGGGCCTGGAGGTCAGCACGCTCAACGCCTTCCCGCACGGCGACTTCCACGACACCGTCGTCAAGCGGGCCGTCTACCTCCCCACCTGGGGCGACTCGCGCAGGCTCGCGTACACCGCGGACTGCGCCGTCGTGCTCGCCGACCTCCTGCCGGACAGCGCGGCCTATGGCAGCATCTCGACGCTCCCGCTCGCCTGGCGACAAGGCTGGACGGCCCGCGACGACGACCGTGCCCACCAGACGCTGAGCGAGATGACGCGACTTCTGCGGGCGGAGTCCGCGCGGCTCGGCAAGCCGATCCGCCTCGGCGTGGAGCCGGAACCCGGTTGCGTGCTGGACACCGTTGCCGACGCCGTCGAATGGCTGGCCCATCGCGTGGACCCCGATCACGTCGGGATCTGTCTGGACACCTGCCATCTCGCGGTGTCCTTCGCCGATCCCGCGAAGACAGTCGCGGCCATCCATCGAGCCGGGTTGTCCGTGGTGAAGGTGCAGGCGTCTGCGGCGCTGGAGGTCGCGGACCCCAGTACTGACGAGGGGCGCGAGGCGATCGCGATGTTCGCCGAACCCCGCTACCTGCACCAGGTCCGGGAGAACCACCCGGACGGCATCCTCGCGGCGGACGACCTGTTGGAGGCGTTGACGGATCTGCCCTCCGAGCACCCGTGGCGGGTGCACTTCCACGTTCCGCTGCACGCGGCACCACGTGCGCCGCTGGCGTCGACCACCGATGTGCTGCTCGCGGCGATGGCCGTGGTGGCAGACGATGTCCACGTCGAAGTGGAGACCTACACCTGGACCGTCCTGCCCGACGCCGGCGACCTGACCGAGGGCATCGCGGCGGAACTGCGCTGGGCACACGAGCACCTGCGGACGGGGGTGGGGGTGTGAAACCGTTGGTGGTGCTGGATGTCGTCGGCATGACGCCCGGACTGCTCGTGGACATGCCGAACCTCGCCCGGCTCGGGTCTCAGGTCCCGCTCGGCACCGTGCTGCCCGCCGTGACGTGCAGCGCGCAGGCCACCCTCCTCACCGGCCGCACCCCGGCCGAGCACGGGATCGTCGGCAACGGCTGGTACTTCCGCGACCTGGGCGAGGTGCACCTGTGGCGGCAGCACAACCGGTTGGTGGGCGGGGAGAAGCTGTGGGAGACCGCGCGCCGGCTCCACCCCGGCTACCGCGCCGCGAACATCTGCTGGTGGTACGCGATGGGCGCGTCCACCGACATCACGGTGACCCCGCGGCCGATCTACCACGCGGACGGCCGCAAGTCGCCGGACTGCTACGTCAGGCCGCCGGAACTGCACGGCCGGCTCACCGAGGAGCTCGGCCCGTTCCCGTTGTTCCAGTACTGGGGCCCCACCGCGTCGCTCGCCTCCACCGAGTGGATCGTGGGCGCGGCGCGGAAGGTATTAGCCGAACGACGGCCGGACCTGCTGCTGGTGTACGTGCCGCACCTGGACTACGACCTCCAGCGCTACGGTCCGTGGGCACCTGAGGCGGCGCACGCAGCGTCCGAAGTGGACCGTGCGTTGAAGCCGTTGCTGGACGACGCCGCGGCGGCAGGCGCGACCGTCGTGGCGTTGTCGGAGTACGGCATCACCGACGCACGCCGACCGGTGGACATCAATCGAGCGCTGCGCCGCGCCGGACTGCTGGAGGTCCACGCCCAGGCGGGCATGGAGTACCTGGACCCGTGGGCGTCGCGTGCGTTCGCCGTGGCGGACCACCAGATCGCGCACGTCTACGTGGCCGATCCGGCCGACATCCCGCGAACCACCGCGGTGTTGCGCGAGCTGACCGGGGTGGACGTGGTCTACGACCGGGAGGGGCAGGCGCTGGTCGGACTGGACCACGAGCGGTCGGGCGAGCTGGTCGCCGTGGCGGAGCCCGACGCCTGGTTCACCTACTACTACTGGACCGACGACGAACGTGCGCCGGACTTCGCGCGTGGTGTGGACATTCACCGCAAGCCGGGGTACGACCCGGCCGAGCTGTTCTTCGACCCGGCCGACCCACTCGCCAAGGCGAAGGCGGGACTGAACCTGGTGCGCAAGAAGCTGGGGCTGCGGTACGCGATGAACGTCGTGCCACTCGACCCCTCCTGCGTGCGCGGCACACACGGCCGGTTGCCCGACAGCGTGGCGGACGGACCTGTGCTGCTGTGCTCCCGACCGCTCGACCGCGAGCGGCTCGCCGCCGTCGATGTCCACGACCTACTGCTCGAGCTGCAAGGGATCCCTGCGAAGGAGTTGCGCCGATGAAGCGGCCGATCACGTTGTTCACCGGGCAGTGGGTGGACCTGCCGTTCTCCGACGTCTGCAAGCTCGCCGCCGGCTGGGGCTATGACGGCGTGGAGATCGCGTGTTCCGGCGACCACTTCGAGGTCGACCGGGCGGTGGCGGAGGACGGGTACGTGGAGGCGAAGCTCGCGCAGCTCGACCGCCACGGACTCGGCGTGTACGCGATCTCCCACCACCTGGCGGGACAGGCGATCTGCGACGATCCGATCGACTTCCGCCACCAGGCGATCCTGCCCGCGCGGATCTGGGGTGACGGCGAACCGGAGGGCGTGCGGCAGCGCGCCGCGGCGGACATGGCCGACGCTGCACGGGCCGCGGCGATGCTCGGCGTGGACACCGTCGTCGGGTTCACCGGCTCGAAGATCTGGAAGTACGTGGCGATGTTTCCGCCTGTGTCGCAGGACGTGATCGACGACGGGTACGCCGACTTCGCGCGGCGCTGGCATCCGATTCTTGACGTGTTCGACGAGGTCGGTGTGCGGTTCGCGCACGAGGTACACCCGTCGGAGATCGCCTACGACTACTGGACCACCAAGCGCGCGTTGGAGGCTGTGGGCAACCGCTCCGCGTTCGGCCTGAACTGGGACCCGTCGCACTTCGTGTGGCAGGACCTCGACCCGGTGGGGTTCATCCTCGACTTCGCCGACCGGATCTACCACGTCGACTGCAAGGACACGAAGAAGCGGTTCGACGGCCGCAACGGACGCTTGGGCTCGCACCTGCCGTGGGCGCATCCCCGGCGCGGCTGGGATTTCGTGTCCACCGGACACGGCGACGTGCCGTGGGAGGAATGCTTCCGGGCGTTGAACGCCATCGGCTACACCGGGCCGATCTCGGTGGAGTGGGAAGATGCGGGAATGGACCGGCTGCGCGGCGCGGAGGAAGCGGTGCGGTACATCCGGAACTTGGTATTCGAACCGTCGGCGGAGGCTTTCGATGCGGCGTTCGCCCGCCATGACGGCGATTGAGGAGAACCAGTCCTTCGAGGGCGAGCCGACCGCTGAAACAAAACTGCTTCTGACGTTGATGGCGGCTGGCGCCACCGATCGGGCCATCGCACGCGAACTGGGAATCAGTGAACGCACCGTGCACCGGAGGATTGCGCGCCTCCAGGTGCTGCTCGGCGCACATTCGCGTTTCCAGCTGGGCTTTCAGGTCAGGGCCCGACACTGGCTTTGAATGGCGGGTACTCGCCGTGTCTTGTTCCCGACAGGAACGGCACTCGTGTCAGAGTAGCAAATCGTGCAGTCTCGAACTGTGTCGCCTTGGTTAATTCCGATGGCGGCCGAGTTATTCCTTCCCGCCAACTGCAATGAAGGAGTGGCGATGCGTCGCAGGCTGATACGCGCGTTTTCCGCGATGGGAACAGCACTACTACTCATGGGACTGGTCGTGCCAGGTGTCGTGTCGGCACATCCGGGCGGTTTCCACGTCCTGCTGTTCACCAAGACCGCCGCCGGGGCGTTCCGGCACGACTCGATCCCGGCGGGCATCACGATGTTCGAGCAACTCGCCGCCGAACGCGGGTGGGAGCTGACCAAGAGCGAGGACTCCAAGGTCTTCAACGACGCCACGCTTGCCGGGTACCAGGCCGTGGTGATGCTCCAGACCTCCGGCATGGTGTGGGACAACGATGCTCAGCGCGCCGCGATGCAGAACTACGTGCACAAGGGCGGCGGCGTGGTCGCCATCCACAACGCGACCGACATGAACATCGAGCAGCAGTTCCCGTGGTGGGACCGGATGCTCGGCATGACCATGACGCAGCACTCGTCGATCCTGCAGGGCACCGCGAAAGTGGCTGACCGCAAACACCCGTCCGGCGCGGGTTTGCCGGACCGGTGGACGCGCACCGAGGAGTGGTACAACTTCGACAAGTCCGCGCGTGGCAACGTGCACGTCCTGGTGACCGCGGACGAGACCACCTACGACGCGGGCCCGTCCAAGATGGGGACGGATCACCCGATCTCGTGGTGCCGCAACTTCGAGGGCGGCCGCGTGTGGGCCACCGGCATGGGGCACCAGGCCTCCAGCTACTCCGAATCGTTGTTCCGCCAGCACATCGCGGGCGGGGTCGAGACCGCGGGCGGCAAGGTCGCGGCCGACTGCGGCCCGACGGTGTGGAGCAGCTTCGAGAAGGTCGCGCTGGACGAGTCCCAGGACGTAGTCGCGCCCGCCTCGTTGGACGTCGCCAAGGACGGGCGGGTGTTCTTCGCCGAGTACGGCGGCAAGGTCAAGATCTACCAGCCGGACACGAAGGCCACCGTCACCGCCGGCACGTTGAACGTTTACGGCGGCGGGCAGAGGTCCGAGGACGGTCTCACCGGCCTGGTGCTCGATCCCGACTTCGCCACGAACAAGCAGATCTATCTGATGTACTCACCCGGCGACATCACCGACGAGATCGCCAGGGTCTCCCGGTTCACGATGAACAACAACACCCTCGACAGGGCCAGCGAGAAGGTCCTGATGACGGTGCCCATGTCGCGCAAGGAGGAACCCGGCCACACGGGCGGCTACCTGGCCTTCGGTCCTGGCAAGAACCTCTACATAGGCGTCGGTGACGACACGAACCCGTTCGAGTCCGACAGCCGCACGCCGATCGATGAGCGTCCGGGCCGGGCGTTGTTCGACGCACAGGGCACCTCGGCCAACACCAACGACCTGCGGGGCAAGATCCTGCGCATCCACCCCGAGGCCAACGGGACCTACACCATCCCAGCGGGCAACATGTTCAAGCCCGGCACCGCGAAGACGAAGCCCGAGATCTACGCGATGGGCTTCCGCAACACGTTCCGGTTCTCGGTGCACCCCACCACCGGCACGATCTACGCGGCCGACTACGGCCCGGACGCGCACGGCGACGACCCGAACCGCGGGCCGTCGGGGCTCGTCGAGTGGAACATCGTCACCGAGCCCGGCTTCTACGGCTGGCCCTACTGCGTCGGCGACAACATCCCTTACAACGACTACGACTTCGCCACCAAGCAGTCGGGCGCGAAGTTCAACTGCGACAAGCCGGTGAACAACTCGCCGAACAATACCGGCCTGACCGAGCTGCCGGCGGCCAAGAAGGCGACCATCTGGTACGGCTACGGTGTCGGCGCGAACGACCACAAGTTCCCGGAAATGGGAACCGGCGGCGCACCGATGGCGTTCCCGATCTACCAGTACGACGCCAGCAACCCGTCGAGGACCAAGTTCCCCGCCTACTACGACCAGACGCCGTTCTTCGGAGAGTGGGGCGCCCACAAGATGTGGGAGTTCCGGCTGGACAAGGACGGGAAGCTACTGAAGATCAACAACTTCGTTCCGAACCTGGAAACGAAGGGGCCGATGGACATGAAGTTCGGCCCCGACGGAGCTATGTACCTGTTGAACTGGGGCGAGGGCTGGGACGACAACAAGCACCTGCCGGGTTCCGGGCTGTTCCGCATCGACTACACCGGCGGCGGTGACCGCAGCCCGATCGCGAAGGCCGAGGTGACCCCGGCTTCAGGTGCGAAGCCACTGACAGTCAAGTTCTCCAGCGACGGGTCCAGCGACCCCGAGGGTGGCGCTCTGTCCTACAAGTGGACCTTCGGTGACGGCAACACCTCCACGGAGGCGAACCCGTCGCACACCTACACCACCAATGGCACCTACAACGCCCAGCTCACCGTCACCGACCCGACCGGCAAGACCGGAACTGCGAACGTGACCGTGACCGTCGGCAACACCGCGCCGACCGTGAAGATCAACGGCCCGGCCGGCGGCGGCATGTTCGACTGGGGCGACACCATTCCCGTTTCGGTGTCCGTCACCGACCCCGAGGACGGCACGATCGACTGCAAGCGCGTGGTCATCCAGGCCTCCATCACCCACGGGACGCACGACCATCCAGTCGGAGACCCGATCAACGGGTGCTCGGGTTCGATCAAGCCCGACACGGACGCCGAGCACAAGAACGGAAACGTCCGCATTCTCGTTTCGGCGTCCTATGTGGACAATGGGGCGAACGGGCAACCTCCGTTGAAGACCAGCGTGACGGCGGAATTGCAGCCCAAGCACAAGCAGGCCGAGTATTCCGACGGCTCGTCCGGCGTGCGGGTCGTGTCGCATTCCGGTGCAGAGGCGGGCGCGCGGATCGGTGACATCAGCAACAACGACTGGATCTCGTTCAAGCCGGTGAACCTCACCGGGATCAACCAGGTGTCGTTCCGGGTGTCCTCGCCGTCAGGTGGCGGCTCGATCGAACTGCGCTCCGGTTCGCAGACGGGCAAGCTGGTCGCGTCGGCGGCGGTTCCGAGCACCGGTGGCTGGGACAACTACGTCAGCCTGCCCGCGGTGAACGTGACCGACCCCGGAGGCACCGGGGAGCTGTTCGCGGTGTTCAAGGTTCCCTCCAACAACAGCTTCGACGTGGACTCGATCACCTACGTGGGACCTGGCGTCGGAGGCGGCGGTGGCGGTACCGCGAAGCGGATGGTCGGCATCGGCGGCAAGTGCGTCGACGTCAAGGACTGGGGCACGACCGACGGCACCCCTGTGCAGTTGTGGTCGTGCCACGGCGGCGACAACCAGAAATGGACCCTCGACGGCAGCACGCTGCGGTCGATGGGCAAGTGCCTGGACGTCAACCGAGCCAGCCAGACGGACGGCGCGAAGGTGCAGCTGTGGTCGTGCAACGGGACGTCCGCGCAGAACTGGTCGGTGCAGTCCGACGGCACCATCCGCAACGGCACCAAGTGCCTTGACGCCACCGGCAGCAGTTCGGCCGATGGCACACCGCTGATCATCTGGACCTGCAACGGCGGTCCGAACCAGCGGTGGACGTTGTCCTGACACGAGCGGCGGTGACCCGGTGGACGCCTGGGTCACCGCCCACTCGTCCGCGGGACGGCGGCGGGCAAAACACAGTGCCGGGTTTGTGTGATCGGGCTGCATGCCGGCCGGTCTCCGGGTTGTGCGAGTGACTATCGGTGTAGGTGGGATTGTCGGTGTGACCGAGCAGGTGGATGCGGCGCGTGCCGGCGACCGCGGCGCCGTGGACGCGCTGCTGGCGGCGTATCTGCCGCTGGTGTACAGCATCGTGAGCCGCACGCTGTCTTCGGCTGCCGACGTGGACGACGTGGTCCAGGACACGATGGTTCGGGTCGTGCGGGGGATCGGGGGCCTGCGCGAGCCCGACCGGTTCAGGTCGTGGTTGGTGGCCACTACCGTCAACCAGATCCGTGACCACCAGAGGTGGCATCACACCAGGCTGACGCGCGTGGAGGTGTACGACGAGCAACCAGACCCCGGTGCTGAGTTCGTCGATCGGGCGCTGACCTGGTTCGAGTTGGCCGAGCAGCGGCGGGAGATCGAGCCCGCCGCGCGCTGGCTGGCGAGCGAGGACCGTGAGCTGCTGTCGTTGTGGTCAATCGAGTGCGGACGCCACCTGACTCGCGGGGAGATCGCGGATGCGCTGGAGATCGACGCCCATCACATCGCGGCCCGGTTGAGCAAGACGAGGATGCGGCTCGACGATGCGCGCCGACTGGTGCGAGCCTTGTCCGTCTCGCCGTGCTGCCTCAAGCTCGTGGAGGCGGCGAACGGGTGGACCGGCGAGCCGACCCCGTTGTGGCGCAAGCGCTTCGTGCGGCACGTGCGGGCGTGTCCTCAGTGCCGCACGGCTGGAGCCGGTCTGGTGCCGGTCGAGCGACTGCTGGTCGGCCTGGCTCTCCTCGCGCTTCCGGCGGATTACCCGGCACGTGCGTTGCCGGCTGCCCGTGGCGCTTCTCAGACGGCGAAGCCGCCCGGCACACGTCGAGGCGTCATCGACTTCATCACGACGAAGCCGGGACTCGTGGTGGCCGGTGTGACCGCCGTGTGCGTCCTCGGCGTAACCCCGGTCGTCCTGACGAACCGCACGGGCAGCGAGGTCATCGCGTCGACGGTGAACGGACAGACGCCGTCCGCCGTGCCAACGACAACCACGACTAAGCTCCGTGTGCCGTCCATCGTCCCGACGGCCCCCGGTCCCGCGTCAACACCTCCGGCATCGCAGGGGACCGCAGCCCCATCCCGTAACGTCCCACCGGATTCGTCGCGCCTGATCACCCTTCTCAATGAGCGCCGCGGCCGTCTGGGCCTGTCCGAAGTCGAGGAGAGCCCTCAACTGGTGCGAGCCGCCCGTGCCTGCGTCCAGGGCAACCTGGAGGCCGCAGCCTTGGAGCACTGCGGGCACGAGGTGCTCTTCAAGGGTGGCAAGGGCACCTCGCCCGAAACAATGATCGACGTGTGGTTCAAGAGCGAGGCACACCGCACCGCCCTGACCTGTGCCAGCTCCCGCAAGGCGGGTGCCGCCATCGTCGTCGACTCCGGCGGCACGCTCATCGCGGCCATCAACATCGACTACTAGCCCGGTGCTTTCATGACGCTTTTGCGTGATGGGTGTCGATCGCGGAGAAAGGTGCTCTGAACTGCAAGGATATGACTTGCTGAGGGGTCATGTCCGAACCAGTTCAGGAGCACCTTTCTGGTGAGCAAGCCTGCCGGGGTCTACCCGTCGTTGAAGCTCGATGCCGCGGGAACAGGGATCGTGTCGCAGGCGGGGGCGACTCTGCTGGTCGACACGGCCGTGAAGATCGGCCTGGACCGGGTCACCGGATGTTGGGGTCGGCGAGGAGGGTGGGGAGGTCCTTGAGGGTTCGGATGGTTGGTGGTCCGTCAGGGGTGGGGGTGCCGGTGCGGTTCAGCCAGATGCCGAGCAGTCCGGCGTTCGTGGCGGCGAGGGCATCGGTGTGGAGCCGATCGCCGATGTAGGCGATCTCGTCCGGGGGGAGACCGAGCCGAGCGCAGCCTTGTTGGAAGATCTTCGGGTTGGGTTTGGCTGCTCCGACCTCGCTGGATGCGATGACGTGCGGCAGGGCGAGGTCGAGTCCGACGGTCTCCAGCTTCTTGCGTTGCTGTTCGGCGTCACCGTTGGTGAGGACGCCCAGCAGCAGGTGGGGATGATGTTGGTTGAGGGCGTCCAGCATGGGCCTGACGTCGGGATAGATGCTCCACACGGATTCGTAGTGGTTGAGGTAGTTGGCGAACCAGGCGTCGGCCTTGGTGGTGTTCCAGTTGCCCAGGCCGAGTTCGGCGGCCAGAGAGATGACCCGCAGCCGGCGTTGCTCGGTGAAGGTGAGTTGTCCGGACAGGTAGCGGTTCATCGCGGCCTCTTCGAGTTCTTGCCATCGTCGTCCGGCCTGTGCGTGATCAACGTCGTCCAGTCCTGGTGTCGCTCGCAGGGCCTGGGTGAGGGCGGTCGTGGCGGCGGTGTCGTGGTCGAGGAGTGTGCCGTCCAGGTCGAACAGCATGGCTTTGACCGTCCGGGTCATCGTGGGTCCTCACCTGGTGATGTTGCGGCGGCTGCGTAGTCGGTCCAGGCGCCGGAGGAGGCGCGTTGCCAGGCGACCGCCACGGTGATGTGGATGCCGAGCATGCGGGACCAGGACGGCGGCGGGCAGTTCGGTGGCGAGCTGGAGCAGCGTGGTGGAACGGGCTTGGCCTGGGGCCATGCCGAGTTGGCGGATGCGTTCGGCGAGCTGGTAGGCGCTGACGGGGCGGCCGGGTTGTCCGCTGGGGAACAGCCGGTTCGAGGTTCCTTGGTCGTCGATGATCGCGTGGCCTCGTCGGGTGGTAATGAGTTGGCGGAGGATCCCGGCGAGTGGTTCGGGGAGCAGGAGGGCTCACGGCCGAGCTTGAGCCGGACTCGTTCTTCGCTGTCGGTATGAAGCCCGTCATGAGTGCTCGAGGCTGTGCCGCGCGTTCCGCTGGTCGGCGTCCAGCGCCTGCAGCGCCTCCAGGTCCCGGCTCACGTCGGCCGCCTCCGGGCCGCAGCCGATCGCGGTGAACACGACCACCGCCTCGCGCCAGCGGTCCCGGGCACCGTCGAGGTCTCCCGCGGTGCGGTGTGCCGCGCCCAGGGCCCGTAGTGCGAGCGCCGTGCCGTACGGCTGACGCAGCTCGCGCCAGAGCGACAGCGACCGGACGAGGTGCTCCACGGCGGCCGCCAGGTCTCCCTCGGTCTGGCTCAGCTCGCCCAGCGCGCGCAACGCCACCGCCGAACCGTGCACGTTGCCAGCTTGCCCGTGCAGCTCCGCCGCTCGCTCCAGCATCGCCCTGGCCCGCGGGTCCCGGCACGCGGTGTAGAGCTGACCGAGGTCGAGCAGGGCGTCCGCGATGCCACGCTGCCCGCCGAGCTGTTCAAGGCACTCCAAGGCACGGCAGAAGAAGTCCATCGCCCGCTCCCACTCGCCGCGCTCGCGGTGCAGCACCCCGAGACCGCGCAGCGCGAAAGCCTCGACGTCGGGCAGGCTCGCGCGGCGCGCCAACGCCAGCGCGTAGGTGAAGCACCGGCGGGCGTCGGAAAGGTGCCTGCGTTCCCAGTGCAGCACGCCCAGCGAGCGCCAGGCGGCCGCCTCCGCGGTCTCGTTGCCCGCGGCCCGTGCCCGCCGGGCGGCGCGGGTCAGCACCTCCCCTGAGCGGATGTGGTCGCCGTGCATGCGGTGGATGGCACCGGCGAGCACCAGCGAGTCCACCTCGCCGTGCACCTCACCCAGCTCCTGGAAGCGCAGCCGGGCGCCCTCGATGAGGTCGAGGGCGTCGCCGAGTCCCAGCTCCGGGGAGTGGCTGGCCAGGCAGGCGCGGCCGTAGAGCATGACCGCCTCGCCGCGCCGGTTTCCCGCCTTCTCGCAGGCGGCGAGCGCGAGGGTGTGCGTCTCGGTCAGGTCGACGATGTGGTCGCGCTGTTCGAACAGGTCCCGGACGGCGGCGGTCAGCTCCCAGGCCACCTCGTCCAGTCCGAGCGCGCACGCCTGACGGATCGCCGCACGGAGCGCGCCGTGCTCGGCGGAGAGCCAGCCGAACGCCTCTCCCGGCAGCTCCGCCGGGTCCACGTCCGACAGCCGGTGCCGGGACGCCGTGCCCCGGATCGGCACGAGTAGCCGGTACGACAGTGTGGCGGCGGCCTGCTCGGTCAGGTCGAGCCAGGCACCCAGGGCCCTGCTGAGGGCCACGTGCCTGTCGGCGACGGAGTCCTCGTCCTCGGCGCGGACTCTGGCGAAGAGGCGAACCAGGTCGTGCAACCGGTAGCGCAACCGGCCGGCGGGGTCGACGCCCGCGGGCTCCACCAGGTGCGCGTCGACCAGGGCCTCCACCAGATCCTCCGCGTGCCGGACGCCGACGTCCATCAGCGCGGCGGCCGTCCAGGCAGCGAAGTCGTCCGTCTCCAGCAGTGCCAGCAGCCGCAACGCCCGACGGGCGTCCTCGTCGAGCAGCCGGTAGCTAATCGCGAACGAGGCGGCGACCGCCAGATCGCCGGTGGCGAGCTCGTCGAGGCGGCGTCGCGCGTCGGACAGCCGGGCCGCGAGCATGGCGAGCGGCCAGTGCGGGCGAGCCGCCAGCCGGACGCCGGCGATGCGAATGGCCAGCGGAAGGTGTCCGCAGAGCCGGACGATCGCGGCGGTGTCCTCGGGTTGTGCGTCCACCCGATCGGCGCCACACAGTCCGCGCAGCAGCCGGGTCGCCTCCACCGGGGAGAAACCGGTGAGCGGCACCACCACCGCGCCGTCCACTTCGGACAGTCGCTGACGGCTCGTGACCAGAGCGGCACAGCGTGCGGAGCCGGGGAGCAGGGGGCGCACCTGCGCCGCGTCCCTGGCGTCGTCGAGCAGGACCAGTACGTGCCGCTCGTCGAGCAGGCTGCGGTAGAGGTCCACCCGCTCGTCCAGGCTGTCCGGCACCGCCGTGCCCTCGACACCCAGGCGCCGCAGAAAGCGTGCGAGGACCTCCGCCGGACTGGTGAGCGTTGCCTGCGTGCCCCGCAGATTGGCGTAGAGCTGCCCGTCCGGAAACCTTTCCCGCAGGTCGTGCCCGACCCGCACGGCGAGGGTGGTCTTGCCGATGCCGCCCTGCCCGGTGATCACGGCCATCCGCACGGCACGGCCGCCGCCGGTCAGCGCGGCGGCCACCTCCGCCAGCTGCTGTTCCCTGCCGATGAAGTCACCGACATCGGCCGGCAGCAGAGCGGGTCGCCCGGTGGTGGCGGCGGTGGTGGCCACGGCCGGCTGGGGCAGGCCGACCACGTCCTGGTCGTGACGCAGCACGCCCAGGTGCAGGCGGCTCAGCTCCGGGCCGGGATCGACGCCCAGCGCGTCGGCGAGCCGAACCCGGAACCGCTCGTAGATCTCCAGGGCCTCGGTCTGCCGACCGGACCGGTAGACGGCGAGCATGAGCTGTCCGACGAACCGCTCGTGGTGCGGATGCTCTGCGGTCAGAGCGGTGAGCTCGCCGATGAGCTCGCGGTGCCGGCCCAGCGCCAGCTCGGCGTCGACGAGCAGCTCCGTCGCGGATAATCGCAACTCGACCAGATCGCTACCGACCCGGTCACGCAGCCGGTCGGGTGCGTCACCGGCGAGCACCGAGCCGCGCCACAGCGCCAGCGCCTGGCGGAGCAGGACGGCGGCGCCGGCCAGGTCGGCTGATCGGCGCGCCCGCGCGGTCAGCTCCCGGAACCGGTGCGAGTCCACCAGCGCGGGGTCCATCTCGGCGAGGTACCCGTTCGGACTGTTGCACAGCCGTACGACGTCCAACCCGACGCCGGCCCGGCGCAGGTCACCGCGCAGTCGTGCGACATGGGTGTGCAGACCGGCCCGCCCGGTGGCCGGCGGCTCGCCGTCCCACAACAGGTCGAGCAGCCGCTCCACGGGTACCGCCTGGCCCGGCTGGATCAGCAGAACGCCCAGGAGACAACGTTCCCGGCGCCGTCCGAACTCGACCGTGTTGCCGCCGGCCAGCACGCTCAGCGGCCCGAGCACACGGAAGTCCGCTTCCATCTCGGTCGCCCCTCCGTCCGGCGGCAAGGTGGATGGCAAGCCACCCGGCAAGGTGCCGTCCGCAGTCTAACGAGGCACGAATTCACGGCGTGTTCGCCGCGAACGTGTCAACGGGGAAACACAGGGAGGAATCAGATGATCGGCAACAAGGACGTAGTGCGCAGGATCGCGCTTTCCGCCATCGGTGTGATGACGGCCGGTCTGGCACTGGCCACCACCGCCACATCGGCCCAGGCCTACACCGACACCGTCGTGGACCACTACAACGACAGCCCGTGGTTCGCGTACGACAAGAACGCGTCCTCGCCGCTCAACAGCACACTGACGGCGTGGGTCAGCGTGAACGGAGCCCGCCACCGCATCTCCATGCGGGCCGGCAGTGGCAACGGCAACACCAACGACTGCACGACGAACGAGGGCTGGCTGCCGAACGGGACCTACAGCAACAACGACAGCGATGGCCGCAGCCACTTCACGCACTACAACAAGACCTCGGGCAACTCCGTTGTCAGAGGATGGGTCTGGAGCCTCGGCGACAAGGTTTGCCACGACGGCAGCCGGTACCGCACCGAGCTGTTCATCCACTCCCAGGGCACGAGCGGATGGTCCAACTCCAACTACGCCTCGGCCGGATGCATCAAGATCAACCAGACCGATCGGTCACACCTGCACGAGATGTTCGCCTCGTCGTACGACAAGGGCAACGGGTTCCTGACCGTCCAGTCCTGACCGTCCAATCCTGACAGCCCGCAGCTTCAGCGGATCTCCCAGGGAGTGTCGACATGGCTCTGCCCCGTACCCGCAACCTGCTCGCCATCGGTGTGATGGCAGCGGCGGCCGTCGTGGTGACCTTGCACCTGGCCACGTCACCGGGCCGGGGCGACGGCCAGTCGGCACTGGCCCGGACCGCGCTGCGGCACGAGTCGCTGATCGCGAACTGCATGCGCGGCCGCGGTTTCGACTACGTTGTCGCTGTGCCGCGCGACGTGGCCGTCGAAGAGGCCCGTCGCGCGGCCGTGCGGCAGCACCAGGATCCGAAGTCCGCGGTGGCGCGGGCGCAGGCGTCCGCGCCACCGGATCCCAACGAGGCCCAGGTCGGCGCGTTGCCGCTGGATCGGCAACAAGCGTGGGGCGACGCGCTCTACGGCGACGTCACCTGGCAGGGCTGCTACTACGCCACCTACGAGCAGGCGTGGGGCGAGCGCCTGGACCGGCAGGCCCAGCAGGGCGAGGCAGCGGTGGCGAAGGTGCGCGCCGAACCCGCCGTGCAGGCGGCCGAGCGAACGTACCTCACCTGCATGTCCGCCCGAGGCTATGGGGTGGACGGGACCGACGACGTGTACCGGCTGATCGGCGAGGCTCGCGACAGGCTCGACGCTTCCGGCGCCGACGAGTACGAGAAGGCGGCGAACTCCGCGCACAACGCGTGCATCGCCCCGTATAAGAAGGTCTACGACGCGGCCTATCTGCGGCTGGCGCAGGGCAAATGAGCATTGATGGCCCGTACCCCGCCGCTCACCGCGCGACCACCTGCCGCTGCCTCCGCCGGCGTGATCACCTTGCCGCTATTCCTGATCAGATCGCTGCGCAGGCACCCTGAGCGGCACGCCAACGAGTTCGTGTTCACCACCGAAGGCGGGACCTGTCAACGGCTACAAACCGAGCCGCACCCACCAGTTCGGACTGTCGCGATCAGACCGACGTGCTCAGAGGCCGTGGTCGATGTGGCGTGGCAGGCATCGTTCCACGGCTGGGCCGACGTGCATGAGCGCGCGGTCGATCAGTTCCTCGAATCGGATCAGTTCCTGGCCGCCAACGTCGTCGCAGCCTGCCTCAGCGACATCAGCCGCGACGAGCGCGCCATGGATATGCTCGAACTCACCGTTAGCCAGGCGCAGGACGGTTTGGCGCCGGGCCTTCTGCCAGGCTCATGCGACTGCGTGGATCTTGGTGTCGACGTCACCGGTGTAGCCGAGCCGTCCCTTGGTGGCGACGATGACGATGAGGGCCAGCACGCCGAGGCCGAGCGCAGGCCCCCAGAGCAGTTCGTCACCGGCATCGGGGAAGAACTCGGAGAAGGCGACGGACTGGAAGTTGTTGATCGAGCAGTGCAGCAGCATGACCAGGGGCAGGCTCTGGCGTCCCTTGTTGTAGACCAGGGTGATCAGGAAGCTCATCTCCATGGCCATGACGGCGAAGCGGACGATCGTTTCGGGAGTGACATCGGGGCCTGCCCAGGGGGTGAGGAACAGCGGCAGGTGCCAGATGGTCCACAGGATGCCGAGGACGAACGTGGCGATCATCGGCTGGTGGCGCTGCTGGAGGCGGCTGAGGGCGAAGTCGCGCCAGCCGGGTTCCTCGGCGAGGCCGGTGGTGAAGAACTGGAGCACCAGCATCGGCACGTAGACGGCCAGCACCATCAGTGAGGGCACCCGGAAACCTTGGGCGTCGGTCGCCGCCAGCGTGCCGAGCAGGACCGCCACGGGGACGGCGAACAGAGCGAACGCGTACCACAGGACGCCGGCGCGGAACTGGAAGAGCCGCTTGCGCCACCGTCGGAGGCCTTCGCGGCCCTCGGTGATGGCGGTGACGGTGAACGCGGCGGCCAGCGGGCCGAGGTACGCGCCGGGCAGGATCGCGGTGAGCTGGTTGCCCATCAACAGGTCCGGGTACCGGAAGTGCAGAACGCCGAACCCGTCCAGCGACAGGATGTAGGGCACCCAGGCCACCCAGCTGATGCCGTTGGCCAGGGTGAAGAACGTGATCAGCGGGAAGCGCTGGACCAGCGTCTGCCAGCGGTGGGAAGCGGCGCGGCCGGAGTCCGCAATGGGGATCGAGGTCATGGTCGGAAGACTAGGAATCGATCTTGCGGGAGTCAGTGCAGTCAAGGGGCGTTCTCATGGTGGAGTGCTCTACCGCCGTGGACGTCGCTGTGCGCGATTGGCCGTCCAACGCAATCTCATGCCGCAGCTCGCGTTGCTGGAGCGCGCTCATGGCGCTCATGGCATGGCTGTCGGCTTCATCGGTAGGTTGCGCTATTGACTGACCCAGTCGGTCATTTATTCTGGAGGCGTGCCACGTACCCGTTCCGCGGAGTTGTTCCCGAAGCTCGTCTCGGCGGCTGCTGAGACGTTCATCGCGCAGGGTTTCCAACGGACTCAGATGCAGGACGTCGCCGCCGCGCTTGGCGTGGCGAAGGGGACAGTCTACGGCTACGTGGAGAACAAGGACGCCCTGCTCGGTGCCGCGCTGCGCTTTGCCGACGGTGTGGAACCGGTGCCCGGTGTGGAGGACCTGCCGGTCCGCGCGCCGGCTGTGGGCGAGCTTGCGGCGCTGGTGGCCGACCGGCTCGGCGCCGAGATCGGGCGGCTGCGGTTGGTCGAGGCGTTGTCGAAACGGCGACGTGGCCCGCTCGCCGCGGAGCTGAGCGAGATCATCACGAACCTCTACGAGACGCTGTCCCGGCATCGCGTCAGCATCAAGCTGGTCGACCGCTGCGCCTCCGAGCTACCGGAGCTGGCCGACGTTTGGTTCGGTCAGGGCCGTTCGGGGCTGGTCGGTGCGTTGACCGACTATCTCCAGCGGCGCAAGGCATTGCGACTGCCCGGACCGGCGCCGCTGGTCGCCCGCACGATCCTGGAGACCTGCGCGTTGTGGGCGGTGCACCTGCACTGGGATCCCGCCCGGCAACCCGTCGACACCGCTGCCGTTCCAGCCACGCTGGCAGGCCTGCTCACGCGTGGACTGCTGCCTGAGGGGGCATCGACATGAGCAAGAAGCCCAGGACGGACAAACACACCGCCGACGGTCTCCGCGAGGTGTGGGACCGCTATGCGCCGCGCTACGACCGCGACATCAGCTTCTTCGAACGCATCCAGTTCGCCAGCGGCCGCGAGTGGGTGTGCCCGCAGGCCACCGGCGACGTGCTCGAGGTCGCCATCGGCACCGGCCGCAACCTCCCGCACTACCCGGCGGACGTCAGGCTCACCGGCCTGGACCTCAGTCCGGCCATGCTCGACATCGCCCGCTCCCGTGCCGCCGAACTCGGTCGCGAAGTCGAGCTGCACGAGGGAGATGCGCAGGCGCTGCCGTTCGCCGACGCCTCGTTCGACACCGTGGTGTGCACGCTCGGGCTGTGTGGCGTCCCGGACGAGCGCGTGGCGATCGCGGAGATGCACCGTGTGCTGCGACCTGGCGGCAAGCTGCTGCTGCTCGACCACGTCGGCAGCCACCACCGGATCGTCCACTTCGGTCAGTCGCTGCTGGAGAAGCTGAGTGTCCGGATGTGCGGCGACTACCAGACCCGCCGCCCGCTGCCGCTGGTGGAACAAGCTGGGTTCGTGGTCCAGCGGCAGGAACGGCTCAAGCTCGGCATGGTCGAACGGGTGGCCGCGGTCAAGCCGTGAATCAGGTCTCTGCGCGCGAGCGCGTCAGGCCGTAGTAGGCAAGCGCGGCACCGACGACGAAGATCAGCGTGTCGAGGTAGATCAGGCCGAGATGCCCGAGCGTGTCGAATCCCCACGGGTAGTGCGCGGGCAGGGCGACGGCCAGCCCGAGGACTGGCACGGCGACCGCCGTGCCCAGTGCCCACATCTGGCCGCGGCGCACACCGAACCAGGCCAGGCACGCGACCGCGAGCCCGGCCGCGGCGATGAAGCCGCTGACCGCGATGTGCAGGTGGCTGATGTAGTGGTAGAGCGAGGGGGAGAACTGCTCGATCTGTGCTTTGCCGACGCTGACCTCGCCGGAGCCGATGCCCAGTTCGAGGAACGAGTCGGTGAAGTTGCGCACGAAGAAGATCACCGCGTAGCCGACGAAGCCGAGGCCGGCCAGGCTCATCACCGCGGCGCCGGTGCGCACGGCGGACTGTGCTGATACAGCAGGCAGGTGTGCCGAGGCGGTCGCCATCGTCACCCACCCCCTTCCGCGAAGACCCAAGGCGGGGACTGTTCAAGTGAACGTTTGAATGCTCCGACGCTCGCCCGTGCTTGTCAAGTGTTCGATTGAATAGAAGAATCGATGGAGAGGGAAGGGGCTGCGATGGGCGACCGGGTTGCCAAGGACGCGCTGTTCGACGGCTTCGCGCGCATCACCAAAGCGCTGAGCAGCGGCAGGCGATCCGAGATCGTCGACCTGCTGGCGCAGGGCGAGCGGTCGGTCGAGGAGATCGCGAGCGAGATCGGACAGAGCGTCGCCAACACCTCGCAGCACCTGCAGCAGATGCTGAAGGCCGGGCTGGTCCGTACTCGCCGCGACGGCAACCGGATCTACTACTCGCTGGCCGGCGGCCGGGTGCTGGACCTGTGGGCCGCGGTCCGCGACGTCGCCGCCGAGCACCTCGCCGAGCTCGACAGTCTCGCCGCCGCCTACCTCGGCGACCGATCCGCGCTGCAGACCATCTCCCGCGCCGAGCTGGTCGATCGGATGCGCCGCGGCGATGTGGTCGTGCTCGATGTGCGGCCCGAGCCGGAGTTCCGCGCCGGCCACATCGCGGGCGCCGTCTCGATGCCGCTCGACGAACTGCGGCGCAAAGTCCGCGGCGTGCCGAAGGACCGCGAAGTGGTGGCGTACTGCCGCGGGCCCTACTGCGTGTACGCGGATGACGCGGTGCGCACGCTGCAGCGGCGTGGCTACCGTGCGGCACGCCTTGAGGACGGATTCCCGGAGTGGTCGCGCAATGGACATCCGGTCGAGAACGACGTGGACTCGCCCGCGTCCTGAGCGAAACGTCTACCTCGACTCGATCGGCGCCGCTGGGTTCACGGTCGACCAGCTGCGGCTGAACGCCCACGAGTTCATTTCCGGCCAGGCGCGCAACGCCAGCGCCACCTACGGCGTGAAGAGCATCTCGTGGCTGGCCACCAGGGCGGCTGCCCAAATCATCCCTCCGCCAGTGCGCGCAGACCGGCGTAGAGGCTGCGCAGCCCGCCGCCCACGGCCGCGGCGACGGTGATTTCGAAGATCTCGTCCTCGCTGAGCCCGAGGCTCTTCAAGTCGGCGACGTCGGTGTCGGTGATTTGGTACGACGAGTTGCGGACCTTTGCCGCGTAAGTCGCCCAAGGTGCATCGGAAGGATCACCGCTTGCGGCGGCACGACGAGCCATGGGATCGGTCTTGCCGGGGGACTTGAACACCGCCGTGCGCAGGTTGCCGACCAGACGTTCGTGACGCTCGCCGGTCGCGGTGCCGTTGGTGCTGCCGGTGAGGAAACCGGGGAAGCGGTAACCGAAGCGGTGCAGGGACTGCGTGCCCTTGAGGAGTTGCCGCCGCGAGTGCAGCTGGAAGCCGAACGCGTTGGCGAGCCGGTTGACGATGTTCCAGATCAGGTTGACGTGCAACGCATCCAGCACGGCTTCCCTCGTCACCCCGTCCGGAATGTCGGCCGCGCTCACGTCCTCGGGAGTGGTGGTGACCTTCTCCAGCAACGCCAGTACCGCGGTGAGCTCCGGCCGCGCCGAGGCCGGGTCGGAGGCGACGATCTCACCCTCCGAGGCGATCCGGGTCATCTCCGTGTGGCTCTCGACGCAGAACGGGCACCGCAGCAGCTGAGCCGTGGTCATCGCGATGTACTCGCGCTCGCCCGCCGTCCAGAACGACGGACCGCGCATCATCGCGGCGGACAGGTCGAGCAGTGGCGCGCCGAGGAACTCCGGCCGGTAGAGCAACGTCTTCGGCACGTCGGACATCGGCGCGCGAGAGGTCAGCTGTGCGAAGGAGAAGAACAGCCGGACGCGCAGCCGGTGGTCGTGGTCCAGGACGTCGAGTCGCATCACGTACCTCCGCTAGGTCGGCGATCCCGTCCAGTAGAAGACGATCGAACCCCACCCGAACTCGACACGCCCGGCCAGAAAGTCAGACCTTGATCCGTGGACGGACGACGACGAGTGGCACGAGAGCAAGCGCGATGATGCCGCCCGCGGGCGCCAGCGCCGGGTAGCTGCTGCTCGTGACCACGAAGCCCGAGGCCATGGTGTCCATTCGAGAGTGTTCAGACCGCGACGGGGAGGTCGGCGAGGCGCCACTCGAGCATGCCGTCGGCGAGACGCTTCGCGGTTCGTCCCCGTGCGGTGAGCAGGCGGACGGCCTCGTGGGAGAGCACGCAGTAGGCGCCGCGGCAGTACGCCACGATCTCCTGGTCGGCCGGCAGCTCGGCCAGCCGGTCCGCGAGCTCGTCCAGCGGAACGGACACGGCGCCGGGGATGTGACCGGCGGCGAACTCCTCGGCGGGCCGGACGTCGATCACGGTCGCGCGTCCCGACCGGACGCGATCGAGCAGTTCCTCGCGGCTGACCGCGTCGGTGTCGTCGCCGAGGTAGGCCTCGCGGGCGGTGCGGACGTCGGGCAGCCGGTCGTCGGCGACGGTGCGCAGCAGCGTGAACAGCTTCGCGACGTCGTCACCGGCGAGCCGGTAGAAGATCTTCGTGCCCTCCCGCCTGGTGGCCACGAGGTTGGCCTGCTTGAGGGACTGCAGATGTGCCGACGCGGTGGTCAGCCCCAGCTCCGCGGACTTCGCGAGCGCGTCGACCGTGCGCTCACCCTGGGCGAGCAGATCGAGCAGCTCAAGCCTCTTGCCGCTGGCCAGTGCCTTGCCGACGCGAGCGAACTGGTCGAACAACGCGTTCTTCGCGTCCCGGTCACCCATGGTCCTCCAATCATCTTTGGAATACTGTAGTACACATGACCGAAGTGCTGGCGCTTGTTGACGAAGGGCTGGGGAACTCCGCGTACCTGGTCGATCTGGGCGACGGCCGTGCGTTGGTGGTCGACGTGAGCCTCGATCTCCGGGAAGTCGGCCGCGCCGCTCAGCATCGTGGGCTGAGCGTGGCGTTCGCCGCCGACACCCACCTGCACGCCGATTTCCTGTCCGGCGCCCGGCAACTGTCCGCGACCGAGGGCACGCGCGTGCTCGCCTCGGCGGCCGGGCATCGCGAGTTCAACCACGAGGGCCTGCATGACGGCGACGAGGTCGACCTCGGCGGCTTACTCCTGCGGGCCTTGGTCACGCCGGGGCACACCGACGAGCACCTGTCGTTCCTGCTGCTCGACGGCGACCGTCCACTCGGGGTGTTCACCGGTGGGTCTCTGATCGTGGGCGCCGCCGCCCGCACCGACCTCGTCGCGCCGGAGCGGACCGAGGAACTGGCCCGCGCTCAGTACGCGTCGCTGCGCAGGCTCGCCGAGCTACCGGATGACGTGGCCGTCTGGCCGACGCATGGTGCCGGATCCTTCTGTTCCGCCCCTCCTGGTGCGGACCGCACCAGCACGATCGGCCGGGAGAAAGCGAGCAATCCGTTGCTGCGCGCGCCCGACGAGGAGGCCTTCGTGAAGGAGCTGCTCGGATCGCTCGGCAGCTATCCGCCGTACTTCCGCCGGCTCGGCGAGATCAACCGCCACGGTGTCCTCACGGGGAGGCCTGGCCTGCCGCCCCTCGACGTCCGCGCGGCGCGGCGGCTTCTGGCCGACGGCGCGCGACTGATCGACGTGCGCCCTCTCAACGAGTTCGCCGCCGGCCACGTGCCTGGCGCGCTGTCGATCCCGCTGCGGCCGGTGTTCGCGTCATGGCTCGGCTGGCTGGCACCGCATGACCGACCGCTGATCGTCGTGCGTGGCGCCGACCAGGACTCGGCGGAGATCGCCTGGCAGGCCGCCAAGATCGGCTACTTCGACCTGGCCGAGCTCGACGGCGGGATGGACGCCTGGACCGCCGCGGAACTTCCCACCAGCACAATCAAGTTGGTCGGCCCAACCGAGGTACGCGGGCCGGTGCTGGACATCCGGCAAAGTGCCGAGTTCGCGTCCGGACATCTCCCCGGCGCACAGCACGTCGAACTCGGCGACCTGCCCGGCCGGGTCGACGACGTGCCGCAGGAGCCGCTCGTGGTGATGTGCGGCCACGGCGAACGAGCCATGGGCGCCGCCAGCCTCCTGGAGCAGGCTGGGCACAGCGACGTCGCCGTGCTCACCGGCGGACCCGACGACTGGGCCGCCGCGACGGGCGGACGCCTGGAGAGCGGCCGATGAGTCCGCAGCTCGGCCTGCGCGCGAATCTCGCCCAGTTCAGCCTGCTCGTCGCCGTCAACGCACTCGTCGGCGGCGTGCTCGGGCAGGAACGCGCGGTGCTGCCGCTGCTGGCCGAAGACGAGTTCGGGCTCACCGGCTACACGTTCGTGCTCACCTATGTGGTCGCGTTCGGGCTGACCAAGGCGGCCACCAACTACTTCGCGGGCACCTGGTCCGACCGCTTCGGCCGCCGCCCGGTGCTCCTGGCCGGGTGGCTCGCCGCGATCCCGGTGCCGCTGATGCTGATCTGGGCACCGTCCTGGGGCTGGGTGGTCACGGCGAACGTCCTGCTCGGCGTCAACCAGGGCCTGACCTGGTCCACCACCGTGATCATGAAGATCGACCTCGCCGGACCGTCCCGCCGGGGCCTCGCCATGGGACTCAACGAAGCCGCCGGCTACATCGCCGTCGCGGTCACCGCGCTCGCGACCGGCTACCTCGCCGCCCGCTACGGACTGCGCCCCGCCCCGTTCCTGCTCGGACTGTCCTATGTGGTCCTAGGCCTGGGGCTGACGGCGTTCGTCGTGCAGGAGACGCGTGGACATGCGCGGCTCGAAGCGACACAACATCCCGTCGCGGCTGGAGAAGTGCCGAGCGACCGCGAGATCTTCACCCGAACCAGCCTGCGGGAGCCCGCGCTATCGTCGGCGAGCCAGGCAGGAATGGTGAACAACCTCAACGACGGCCTGGCGTGGGGCCTGTTCCCGATCCTGTTCGCCACCGCCGGCCTCTCGATCACCAAGATCGGCATCCTGGCCGCCGTCTACCCGGCCGTGTGGGGCCTCGGCCAGCTCGTCACCGGGCCGCTCTCCGACCGCTGGGGCCGCAAGCACCTCATCACCAGCGGCATGCTCCTTCAAGCCGCCGCACTCGCCCTCGCCGCCCTGGCGGACGCCTTCACCGTCTGGTTGATCGCGGCCGTGCTGCTCGGCGCGGGCACCGCGATGGTCTACCCGACCCTGCTCGCCGTGATCGGCGACGTCGCCCACCCGGCATGGCGGGCACGGGCCGTCGGCGTCTACCGGCTCTGGCGCGACGGCGGCTTCGCAGTGGGCGCGCTGCTCGGAGGCATCGTCGCCGACCTCTGGGGCCTGCGAGCCGCGGTGTGGGTGGTCGCCGCACTCACCGCGTTGTCCGGAGTCGTGGTCGCCGTGCGGATGTACGAAACCCACTCCAACAGGAAGGTCAGCGTGTGACCGTCCCACGTGGACTCGTCGAGGGACCGATCTACCTCGACTACAACGCCACCACACCGATCGACCCGGCCGTGACCGAGGCGATGCTGCCGTACCTGACCGCGGAGTTCGGCAACCCTTCCAGCACCCACCACTACGGCCGGGAGTCGCGGGTGGCGCTCGACCATGCTCGTGACCAGGTCGCCGCTCTCCTCGGCACTTCAGCCGAGCGCATCGTGTTCACGGGATCTGGCTCCGAGGCGGACAACCTCGCCATCCGCGGCACCGTCCTGGCCTCGGGTGTGGACAGGCCGCACGTGATCACCCAACCCACCGAGCACCCCGCCGTCCTGCAGGCGTGCGAGGCGCTGCGCCGCTGGCACAACGCGGAAGTGACGTTCCTGCCTGTGGATGGCGACGGCCTGGTCGATCCGGACGACCTCGCCGCCGCGATCACCCCACGCACCGTCCTGGCGTCCGTCATGGCGGCGAACAACGAAACCGGTGCACTGCAACC
Organism: Lentzea nigeriaca; assembly: GCF_016907955.1. Classification (GTDB taxonomy): domain Bacteria; phylum Actinomycetota; class Actinomycetes; order Mycobacteriales; family Pseudonocardiaceae; genus Lentzea; species Lentzea nigeriaca. The sequence goes on from NZ_JAFBCX010000001.1 coordinate 117,918, forward strand.
GATCGACGACCTTGCTCACGTCGCCCGCGAGCACGGCGTGGTGTTCCACACCGACGCCGCCCAGGCCATCGGCAAGATGCCCTTCGACGCGACCGAGCACGACCTGGTGACCGTGGTGGGCCACAAGATGTACGCCCCCAAGGGAATCGGCGCACTCTGCATCCGGCTCGGCGTGACGCTGGAACCGCTGGTGTACGGCGGCGGCCAAGAGCACGGCCTGCGCGCCGGCACCGAAAACGTCGCACTCGCGGTCGCCCTCGGCACTGCCGCCGAACTCGCGGCCAAGGACCTCGCTTCCGGTAGCCACGACCGCATACGCGAGCTGCGCGACCGCCTTCACCACTTGCTCGACACAGCGCTACCGGGCCGAGTCCACCTCAATGGCCCTGAGAAGGCCCGGCTGCCGAACACCCTCAACATCAGCATCAATGGCATTATTGGTCACGAACTGCTCGACACCGCAACGGAAATCGCCGCGTCCACCGGCTCAGCCTGCCACAGCGGACAACACGAGCCCTCTCCGGTGCTCACCGCCATGGGATTGCCCTCTGGTCGTCGACTGGGCGCATTGCGACTGTCGCTGGGCCGCTGGACCACCACCGAGCAGATCGACCAAGCCGCACACGACATCGTCGAGGCAGCAAACTGACGCCTCCGGCTACGCGCCGGCCGACCGCCTTGCCCGCCAAGCACTGGGGGACAGTGCATTGGCCTGCTTGAACGCTCGGCTGAACGCTTCCTCGGACTCGTACTCGATGCGCCTCGCGACCGCGGCGACCGTCATTTCGGTGGTGGCGAGCAGGTCCTGAGCGACGCGCATGCGCCACTCGTTGACGTAGCGGATCGGCGACAGGCCGAGGACTTCGCGGAAACGAGCGTCGAGCGATGATCGCGAGACCGCCGTCAGCCTGGCGAGGTCCTCGACGGTCCACCTGCGTCCAGGCTGCCCGTGGATGGCCTTCATCGCCGGGGCGAGCACCGGGTCGCGCACGGCCGCGAGCCAGCCCCGGTCAGCCCCAGGCGCGGTTGCCAGGTAGAGGCGCAGCACCTCGATGATCAGCATCTCGGGCAGCTTCGTCCGTCGAATTCCCCCGCCACCGGGAGCTTGCTCGAGGGCGTAGGCGATGCTGGCGTCGAACCACGATCGCGCGGGGCCGTCGGCAGCACGCACGACGAACGCGGGAGGGAATGCCTTCAGGTCAGGGTCGAACAGCGGGTCCTCGGAGTACAGGCACCCGCACACGATGTCCGTCCGGGAGCCGCCCTCGCCGTGGCGCAGCGTCGGCATCTCGTTCCACGGTGGCGGCGGGACGACGGTCATGACCGACACCGGTTCGACCGGGTCCTCGCCGCCAACACGGAATTCGTCGCCGTACGGGAGCACGATCACTTCGCCGGCGTTGGCCCAGGTGCGCTCGCCGTCGGGGGTCGAAACCCAGCAGCGTCCCGATGCCACGACGTGGAACAGGATCAAGCGCTCGGCGCCGGGATGCATCATCGCGGCGAAGCTCGGGCCACCCAGGTCGGACAGTGCCCAGCGTTCGGTGAACTCGCAGCGCATGAAGATGGCGCCCTCGAGGCGGATGCGCTCGAGCGCCTCGTTCAGCGGCTCGACGGGAGCGCTTGCGCCCTCGGTCATCGCCCGACCAACCTCGGCGTCTTCATCAGGTCTTTCGGCTTAACCGTCATGGCCGGCGGCGGACCTCGCCACCACAGTCAACTGTGTCATCAGTCGCATGAGTACGCCATCTGGAGGTGCATCGAGATGACCAGCACGACTACGGGATTGTGGAAGCAGCACAGCGGCAACCCCGTCGAGAACTACGAGCGGTTCTTCGTCCCGACGATCGGAGCCGCCTGGGCCGCCGCCCTGCTCGAAACGGCCGGCCTGCGTGCCGGTGAGCGGGTGCTCGACATCGCCTGCGGCACCGGTGTCGTGGCGCGCCGCGCCGCCGAACAGGTCGGGCCGAGCGGATCGGTGGCCGGCCTCGATCTCAGCCCCGGCATGCTCGAGATCGCACGCGCGATCAGTGCCGAGATCGACTGGCACGAGGGGGACGCTGCCGCGCTGCCGCTGCCCGACGGCGCCTTCGACGTCGTCGTCAGCTCACTCGGCCTGCAGTTCGTTGAAGACAGGCAATCGGCTCTTCGCGAGATGCACCGCGTCCTCGCACCCGGCGGGCGTGTCGCCATCGCAACGGTCGGCCCGACTCCGCCGCTGTTCGCGGTCCTCGAGCAGGCGCTCGCGCGGCACGTGTCGCCCGAAGTGGCGGGCTTCATGCGCGCGGTGTTCTCGCTGTACGACCCGGAACAGCTTCGGACGCTGGCGACCGATGCCGGGTTCGACGACATCGACGTCCGGTCGGAAGTGCTGACGGTCGCCCTGCCCGCGCCGGCAGAGTTCCTCTGGCAGTACGTCCACAGCACGCCCCTGGTTGCCGCGATCGCGCCGCTCGACGACGCGAGGCTGGCCGCACTGGAGCACGACGTCGTGGCCGGATGGCAGTCCTTCGTCAGGGGCGGGGAGTTGGTGTTCGAGGGGAACGCCGTCCTCACGACGGCGAGGCGGCGCAACGGGTAGACCTCCCGCGGTGTCCAAGCCGCCAATGGGCTGGGTTTGGTTCTCGATCACGGTGGGTCCGTCCCCGACAGCGCCGAGGTCTGGGGGATTTCCCGTGGCCGGCTTCTCTTCCGCGGCCAGACGGATAGCCCAGCCCTCAGCATGATCAACATGCACGGAGACGACCCAGTTCCAGGGTCGCAATGCAGATCAAGGCAATCAAGAAAATGACTGTGCAGGAGGGGATTGCGGCGGCGTGAGCCGGCGCGCCAGGAAAGGGAGGCTCTCACAGTACCTGTATCGCCAGGGTCTCCCAGACGTCCAGGACGCCTGTCAACCTGTCAGCACATGCTATCCACGATAGAACGGGCGAAAACCGATGGCGGGCAACCATTTCACCACTCACTCAGACCTTTTCGATCTGAGTGGGAAGTACGCACTTGTCACCGGCGGCACCAGGGGTATTGGGATGATGATCGCGCGTGGCCTTCTGCAGGCGGGCGCCCGCGTCATTGTCAGCTCACGCAAGGCAGACACGTGCGCGGAGGCACAGCGTCTACTGTCCGAATTCGGCGACGTTCGAGCAATCCCCGCCGACCTGTCCAGGGACGACGAGTGTCAGCGCCTCGCTGATCTGGTCAAGGCCGACTCGGAACGCCTGGACATCCTCGTCAACAACGCGGGAGCGATGTGGCGCGAGCCGCTGGAGACTTTCCCTGCCGAGGCCTGGGACGCAGTGATCGACCTCAACCTCAAGTCGCCGTTCTGGCTGGTGCAGGCGCTGCTGCCCGCGCTGCGCAGGGCGGGCACCGCCGATGATCCCGCGCGGATCATCAACATCGGCAGTATCGCAGCCATCCACGTCGCCGAGGCGCCCAACTACTCGTACGCCAGCAGCAAAGCGGCACTCCATCAACTCACCAGGGTGCTTGCCAGGGAACTGGGCCCACAGCACGTCACGGTGAACGCGATCGCCCCAGGAGTGTTCCCGTCGCAGATGATGGCGGCCACGATCGATGCCATCGGCGACACGATCGCGGCGAAGGCCCCTCTGCGCCGGCTCGGCCGCGACGACGACATGGCAGGTGTCGCCGTGTTCCTCGCCAGCCGGGCCGGGTCCTATCTGACGGGCGCCATCGTGCCGGTCGACGGCGGCACCGCCACGACCGCATCGGGTACCTAGCCGTCGGCGCGAGGCTTTGCCAGCGGCCGACGGGCCCTCGTGAACACCTCCAAGTCGGGTCTCAACGGGGGTACCAGCCGTACCTCCCTTCGCCTGCGGACAGGGCCTACCGTGAAGGGGTGGACATGATCGACCTGCGCACTGAGATCAAGGAGTTCCTGCGCTCACGTCGCGCGCGGATCACGCCCAGGCGGGCCGGACTGCCCGCCCACGGCGGCAACCGCCGGGTCCAAGGTCTGCGTCGCGAAGAGGTAGCTCTACTGGCAGGGGTATCGGTCGACTACTACGTGCGCATGGAGCGCGGCAGCCTCACCGGCGCCTCCGACGGGGTGCTCGACGCGTTGGCCTCCGCCTTGCAACTCGACGAGGCCGAGCGTGATCACCTGTTCCACCTTGCGCGGCAGTCCAGGGTGCCAAGCGGTCGACGTCGCCGCCGACGCGCCGTGACGGTGCGTCCGGCGCTCCAGCAAGTGCTCGACGCCATCACCGATGCGCCTGCGTGGATTTGCAACGGTCGTTATGACGTGCTGGCCATGAACCAACTTGCCCGCGCGCTGTATTCACCGGTGCTGGCCGACATGCGACGGCCGGCGAACACCGCGCGGTTCGTCTATCTAGATCCGGAAGCGGCAAGAACGTTCTTCGTGGACTATGACCGAATCGCCCGTGATGTGGCCGCGAAGCTACGCATGGAAGCCGGCCGCAATCCGCACGACGAGGAGCTGATCGCCTTGGTCGGTGAGTTGTCAACGCGCAGTGAACTATTTCGGCAGCGGTGGGCTTCTCAGGACGTTCGGCTCCACCGGTCCGGACGCAAGCGTGTGCACCATCCGGTAGCGGGCCCGCTCGACCTGGATGTCGAGTCGATGGAGCTGCCTGCCGAACCCGGCCTGCTCCTGACCGTCTACACCTCGCCCGCTGGTACGGCGACCGCGGATGGTCTAGCCCTATTGGCGTCGTGGGCGGCTGGTCAGGAGAAGTCGGCGACCGAGATTCAAGTACTCAGCTGATATTCCAACGCTTTTCAGTCCGTCGGGCCCACGCTGGGAAGGCCTTTCGAGTGATCGTAAGTTGATCCGGGCACCGCAGTTGGGGCGCAGGCAAACCCAGTTCCCGGCATTCCGGTCCGGTGTGGGTGGCGATCGCGGCGACCGTCACCGTGCGAACGGTTCAGCGCGGACTGCCGTTCGCGTTGACCTGGTGGGCGTTCGTCTTCCGGCTCGGGACATTGGTGACCGGTACGAGCGCGCTCGTGCTCGCCTGGGTCACCGTGGCCGTGCGGACGCCAGGCAACCGATCTACGTAATACCTACCGACGCGAACGGCCGCCGCCCGCCGCGAAGGTAGTCGTGTGACAACGACAGGAACTGCACCAACGTGGACGGCACGGGCGGTGGTTCTCGCCTCGGCCACGCTGACGATCATGGCGGCGGCGATCATCGCCCCGAGCCTGCCCGCGATGGGCGAGGTGTACGGCGAGGGCGTGCTCGTCCGGCTGGCCCTCACCATCACCTCGCTGGCCATCGCTATCAGCGCACCGATCGCGGGTCTGGTGGCAGACCGGGTCGGCCGGAAACCGCTGCTGGTCACCAGCCTCGTCACCTACGCGGTCGCGGGCACAGCGGGTTTCTTCGTGGACAGCCTGCCCGTGCTGCTGGGCACCAGGACGCTGCTGGGTCTCGCAGTCGGCGGCGTCATGACTTCGGTCAGCGCGCTGATCACGGACTGGTTCGACGGCCAGGAACGAGGCAGGTTCCTGGGGCTCCAGCAAGCTTTCGCGAGTCTGGGCGGCGTGGTCTTCCTGCCACTGGCCGGAATTCTCGCGGGCGTCGACTGGCGGCTTCCGTTCTGGCTCTACAGCGTGGCCGCGGCCATCGCGGTACTGGCGATCGCCGGCCTCGAGCACGAACCTCGCCCGGTCCAGAAGGCCACAACCGCAGCGTTCCCGGCCAAGACCGTCGGCATCTACCTGCTGGCACTCACGGCGACGCTCGTCTTCTACATGGCACCGACGCAGCTGCCGTTCCTGCTGCGCGATCTCGGCGGCAGTCCGGCGGTGATCGGCGTGGTCGTCGCCGGCAGCACCCTGACCAGCGTCGCGGGAGCACTGGTGTTCCCGAAGCTGCCGAAAGGCCGGATCACCGCGGCCAGCGTCGCCCTCCTGGGCCTGGGCTGGCTGCTCATCGGCTACGGCGACACCATCCCGCTGGTCACGGCCGGGCTGCTCGTCGGCGGCTTCGGCGTCGGCCTGGTCGTCCCGAACCTCAACCTGCAGCTGGCCAACGCCGCCAGCCCGGCGCAACGAGGCCGCGTGCTCAGCGGCCTGGTCGCCGGGATCTTCCTCGGCCAGTTCCTGTCACCGCTCGTCATCGCACCCCTCGTCCAGACGGCAGGCATCGCCGCCGCGTTCGGCTGGACCGGACTCGCCACCACCATCGCAGGGGCGGTCCTCGCCCTGGCACACAAGGAGAAGAACTGATGATCTACCACGGCAACCGCTTCACGCTGCGCGCGGACGCTTCGCCCGAGCAGATCGAGGAGGCGCTGGAAAGCCTGCGCAACCAGGGGCGCGTGATCCCTTCGGTGAAGTCGTTCGTCGTCGGACGTGACTACGGCGGCGAGTACGAGTGGGGCGCCACGTTCGTCATCGAGGACCTCGAGGGGTACTGGGAGTACCTGATCCACCCGGCACATCGCAACACCGACCGGGTCGGGCTGCCGCTCGTGGACAAGTTCGTGTCGTTCGACATCACCGACGACGAGGACCCCGAGATGGGCGCGAAGATCGCCGCGCTGCACCAGAAGCGCTACGACGCAGACCCCGAGCTGACCGAGCTCGTGTCCGGTCTCGGCGAGTACTCGGGCAGCGCCGCCCCCGGCCCCCACGGGGAGAACGTGACGAGCGACCTCGCGCAGGCCTGGGCCGACCTCTGGAACGGCGACATCGCCCTCGCCGAGTCGATCGTCAGCGAGGAATTCGTCTCGCACGCCGCGCCGCTGCTCGGCGGGCCACCGCAGGACCACACGGGCCGCGAGAACCTCGCCGAGTGGATCAAGGGCGCGCACGCGAACCTGCCGGGGCTGAAGTTCACCGTCCAGATCGGACCGATCGTGCAGGCTCCGTTCCACGTCCTGCGCTGGCACGCCGAAGCCGGTGACATCTCCTTCTACGGCACGGACATCCTCCGGGTCGTGGACGGCAGGATCGTCGAGTACTGGGCCAACGCCGACAGCCTGTGGGCGGCGCAGCAGCTCGGCCTCGTCCCCGCTAGCTGAAGTGGTCCTTCAGCTGCCGGCGCGAGTTGATGCCCAGCTTGCGGAAGACGTTCCGCAGATGGGCGTCGACCGTGCGGGGGCTGAGGAACAGCCGGGCGGCGACCTCCTTGGACGTCGCCCCGGTGGCCACGAGCCGGGCGATGTGCTGCTCCTGCCCGGTGAGGTCGTCCACGGCCCGCGCGGATCGGCTGCGGGCGATCTCACCGGTCGCCTGCAGCTCCCGCGCCGCCCGCGCGGCGAAGGCACGCATCCCCATGTCGGACAGCAGATCGTGCGCAACCCGCAGTTGTGCACGAGCGTCGACCCGGCGACCGGCCCGCCGCAGCCACTCGCCGTACAGCAGATGCGCCCGAGCCAGGTAGGGCTTGGCCGTGGTGACTTCCAGGTGCGCCACGGCCGCGCGGTGGTCGTCCTCGTCGCCGGAGACCAACGCCCGCGCTGAGGCCGCGACCCCGAGGCCCCACTCGGTGCCCGCCGCCGACGTCCGTTCGGTGAGGTCTTCGAGAGCGGTCAGCGCGGTCTTCTCCTCGCCGCACCGCATCGCCGCCTCGACCAGTTCGGGCAACGAGATGCCGGCGAGGTAGAGATCTCCCGGTTCGACGGCCTGGCGCGCAGCCGAAAGCGCTGCCGGGTAGTCGCCGAGTGCGTTGTGCAGGACGGCAGCGGCCCAATGCGCGTTGGCCACCAGCAGTCCCTCGACCCGGGCCGCCGTCCGGGTCGCGTGCTCGATCTGCAGCAGCAGCTCCTCGCGGCACCCGCGCATCGCGGCCAGGTGCAACCGCGGATAGGGCAGGGGAGTGACCCCGAGCGCGTCCGCGACGGCCTCTTCCTCGGCAATGGCGGACGCCGCCGCCCCGAAGTCGCCGGCATGCACGGCCACCAGCGCCGTCTGCGCCAGGCCGAGCCGGAGCACGAACGGCGATCCGGCTTCCCGCCCCGTCCGCATCAGCCACTCGGTGACGGTGTGGTGCACCTCGGCGTCCCACAGCTCACCGGCGAGCATCGTCGCGAGCGCCGGATGCCCGGTCCAGCTGAGATCGGTGAAAGCCTGCCGCAGCAACGGAACCGCGGCCTGGTGCCCGTCGGTCGCCAGCACGACGAGCGCGTTCAGCACGTCCGGGGCCGCGGGCATCGTCCGGGCCTCGCGGACGACGACGTCCAGGACGCCGCTGGCCCGCCCGACCGTCAACCCCATCTCCACCGCGTCGAGCACGCACTCACGCGCGGCGACGCCAGCCATGCGCCGGGCTGCCCTCAGCACGAACTCGGGCCCGTCGTTGGTGGCGTTGCGGACGAACGCCACCCGTCCGCGCAGCAGGTCGGCACGCGCGAGGCCGGACGGGTCCAGCGAGCCGGCGTCGACCGTGCTCAGCAGCTCGGCGGCGTCGTCCACCGCGCCGGCGTCGAACTTCGCCTGCCCGGCCGCGAGAGTGCGTTCCGCCCGCAGCTCCGGGTCCAGGGACAGCGCCGCCGCACGCTCCAGGAACGCCGCGGCCGCCGCGACGCCACCGCGCGACCGCGCGCGGGCAGCCGATCGCTCCAGCTCGGCCGCCACCTCGTCATCGGGTCCAGTGCCGGCTTGGGCGAGGTGCCACACCCGCCGGTCCGGATCGGCCTCGGCGTCCGTCGCGGCGGCGAGGGCGAGGTGCACCGCACGCCGCTGCGCCGGCGTCGCGGCGAGGTAGCCGGCTGAGCGCGCCAGCGGATGGCAGAACCGCACCCGCGTCGACAGGCTGACCAGGCCGGACGCCTCCGCCGCCGCTGCGGCCGCCGACACGTCCAGCCCGAGCTGCCCGGCCGCTGCCCACAGCAGCGGGGCGTTACCGGTGGGATCCGCGCCGGCCACGATCAACAGCGTCCGCGCGTCCTCCGGCAGCTCGGCGATCCTGCGCTGGAAGCCGGCCTCGACCGCGCTGGGCACCGACCCGGCCGCCGGCAGCGCGAAGCCACCCGCCCTGGGCAGCTCCAGCAACGCCAACGGGTTGCCGCGCGCCTCGGCGAGCAACCGCTCCCGCACCTTGTCGTCCACCGACTCGGCGGCCAGCAACGCCCGTGCCTCGGCGTCGGGCAGACCCGCCACCTCCAGCGCTGGCAGCTCGCTCAACCTGCCGGGTTCTCGTGCGGCGCACACCAGCACGATCGGGTCCGCCGCCAGCCGCCGCCCGAGAAACGCGAGGACCTTCGCCGACGCGTCATCGAGCCAGTGCGCGTCGTCGACCAGACAGACCAGCGGGCTCGCCGCGGCGAGCAGGTCCAACGTCGCCAGTCCGATCTGCAGCACGTCCGGCATCCCGCTCGCCAGTCCGAAGGCGACCTCCAGGGCCGACCGCCGGGCAGGAGCGAGCTTCGCCAGCCGATCCAGCAACGGGACGCACAGCTGGTGCAGCGCCGCGAACGGCAGCTCGGTCTCGAACTCCGACCCGGACGCGTCCAGCACCGCGAACCCGGACGCCGCCGCCCGCACGTGCTGCAGGAGCGCGCTCTTGCCGATCCCGGCCTCGCCGCGCAGCACCAGTGCTCCGCCACGACCGTCGCGGGCCGCGCTGAGCACCCCGTCCAGGCAGTGGATCTCGTCGTCGCGGCCGAGCAGGCGAGGTGGCATGACCGCACAGTAGGTGAACCGGCCGGGCGTCGTTCCGGGCGTCTCCCATCGCCACCTTCATGATCACCCTCGCTACGGCGTGCGCTGGATGGGCGAGAACCTCCGAAGCCTGGGCACCTATCCGAAGGCGTCGAACCTTCGCCGTCCGGTCTCGCGGTGATGAAGCGCCTCCGCGGTGATCGACCCCCGGCCCGGCCGCCGAATTCCCAGCGCCCCGGGACACCTGACCCATGACGTGCGGACTTGCCCGCTGCGAGTGTCGAAGGCACGACGGGGAGGTGTGCGAGAAGGATGTGCCGGATATACGGGCATTTCAACGCTGTTGTTTCGCCGCACGAGATGCGGACCGTCGCGGCGTTGCAGCGGCACGGCGGACCCGACGGGCACGGGAACGGCCGGTGGGCAGGGTGCGCGCTGGGCAGCAACCGGCTGGCCGTCATGGACCCGGCCGGTGAGCAGCAGCCCTACCAGCTCGGCGACGTCAAAGTCGTCTTCAACGGCGAGATCTACAACCACGAGACGTTGCGGCGCCGCCTGGGGATGATGGGCTACACGTTCCCCGACCGGTGTGACGGGTCGATACTGCCCGCGCTCTACCTCGAGTACGGCGACAGCTTCCCCGACCACCTGGACGGCATGTTCGCCGTGGTCGTGCTGGACCTGCGGCACGAGCCGCGGATGGTCATCGCCATCGACCACGCGGGCATGAAACCCCTGTTCTACCGGTGGGACGGCGCGGAACGATCGCTCCACTTCTCGTCCGAGATCGGTTCGCTGCTCGGGTTCGGCGCGGTCTCCAGGGACCTTTGGGCGCCGGGGCTCGACGCCTACCTCGCGACCAAGACGCCGTTCGGCGAACAGACGATGTTCACCGACATCAAGGTCCTTCCCCCCGCGGCGACGGCCGTGTGCGACCAGGCAGGGCTGCGGATCCGCACCCGGCCCGGCCCGGCCGGGCGCAGCGAGGACGTGCGCACGGCGCTCAGCGACGAGGTGCAGAAGCTGCTCATCGCGGACGTTCCGGTCGCGACGATCACCTCCGGCGGCCTCGACTCCAGTCTGGTCACCGAGTTCGCCGCGCAGGTCGAACCGGACCTGCACACGTTCAACATCGCCTATCGCGGCACGTGGCCGCACGACGAGCGGCACTTCGCGCGGCAGGTCGCCGTCGCCACCCGCGCCGCCTACCACCAGGTGGAGATCGATCCCGCGACGTTCCCGCAGCTGTTGTCGGACGTCGTGTGGCACCTGGGGCAACCCAACGCCGACCCGATCACGCTGAGCACGTACGCGTTGTTCCGCGCGGTGCGGGAGGCCGGGTTCACCGTGGCGCTGACCGGAGACGCCGCCGACGAGCTGTTCGGCGGGTACGACCGGATGCGCGACGCCGCGAACGGTGGGCAGCAGTGGCTGCCGCGGTACTTGGACACGTTGGCCGTGTTGCCGAGCGCTCAACGACACGCGTTGTACACCAAGGAATACGCCCACGAGCTGCCGTCCCCGTTGCCGGTCGGTGCGATGGAGATCCTGGGCGGGCCGGGGAGCGTCCTCAAGCGCATCACCGAGTTCGAGCTGCGCTACCGATTGCCCGCCTACCACCTGCGTCGGGTCGATCACCTGAGCATGGCCAGCGGTGTCGAGGTCCGGCTGCCGTTCTGCCAGCAGCGGATCGTCGGCATCGGCCGCGCGCTGCCGGACGAACAGCGGATCAGCGGCGGCAACGTCAAGCGGGCGCTGTACGCGGCGGCGCGCGGGCTGCTGCCGCCGGACGTGCTCGACCGGCCCAAGCAGCCGTTCACGCTGCCGATCGTCGCGATGCTGCGGCCCGGCGCGGCGTTGTGGGAGTTCGCGAGGGACATGCTGGCACCGAGCCGGCTGCTGCCCGCGGGCCAGGTCGCGCCGGACCGGGTGCAGGCGTTGTTCACCAGGCAGGCGGCCGATCCGGATCCGACCACGGCGCTGACCCTGTGGGCGTTGCTGGTGTACGAGGTGTGGAGCGAGCAGTTCAGCGTGGGTGTGCCCTCGCTCGCCGAGATGGCGGCGGCGTGATCGCCCACCTCGCGTTCGCGTCCGGCAGCCCGTGCCCGACGCTCGTGCTTGACGCCCGCTACCTGCCGGCGGAGGACGGTCCGCTGCTGGCCGCGCTCGCCGACGCTCGCCGGTGGCTCACCGATGCCGGCGGCGGGCACGTGCTGAAGATCGCGCTCATCCAGCCGTCCGCGCATCCGTTGCTGGACCTGGACTACCGGTTCATCCAGGCGCTGCCGGACGGGCCGGACCGGTTCGACCTGCGCGGCTCGTGCGGGCACTCGGTGCTGTCCTCGATCACCGCCGCGGCCGAGTGCGGGATGCTGCCCAAACTGGGTCCCGGCGACCGGGTCCGGGTCAACGTGCTCAACAACGGCGACCACCTGGTGTGCGAAGTGGACAGCGTTGGCCGCACGACCGTCGGCTTCACGGTGCACTTCCTGCAGATCCCGCCACGGCCGCTCACCGACCTGTTGCTGGTCGGGACACCGCGCACGACGTTGCGCGTGGACGGCCGCGACGTCGAGGTCTCCCTGGTGTCGGCCGGAAATCCGTACGTTTTCGTCAGCGCTGCCGGTGCGCGGGTGCGTGCCGCGGACGAGCTGTTCGCCGACGACGCCGAGCTCTTCGACCGGCTGGTCCGTATCCGCAGGGCCGCCGCCGAGCACCTGGGCTGGTCGCCGGACGGCGCGTTCCCGAAGGTCGCGGTGACGTTGCCGCTCGACGGGATGCTGGCGGTGCGTGCGATCTCCGTGCCGACCTGGCATCCCACGCTCGCGCTGACCGGCGTCGCGTGCCTCGGCGCCGCCACCGGCATTCCCGGCACGATCCCGTGGCTCACCGCGCGGGAGGCGTCCTGCGCGCCCGGGATGATCCACCTCCGCACGCCGGGCGCCGTGCTCTCGGTCACCGCCGCGACCACCACGCAGGACGACGGTGTGACGTGCCTGAACTGGACGACCGTCGGCGACAAGCGGGTGACGTTCCACGGCTCGTTCTTCCTCGAACCACTGGCCCACTTCCAGCTCAAGGAAATCGCCGAATGTCTCTCACTACCAGCGTGACCGAAACCCCGTCGGCGTCCCTTCTGGACGAACTGAGAGCGTCGGCGGCGCACACCGCGCGTTCCGGTGCACCCGACCTCGAAGCGCTGCGGCTGCTGCGGAAGTCGGGCTTGTTCGCGGCCGGGCCGTCCGGCGCGTCGGTCAACCGGGTGGTCGAGGAGGTCGCCACCGCCAACCCGTCGCTCGCGATCGTGCTGTTCCAGCACTACGCGGTCACCGCACGCGTCGCCGAATGGGGCACCGAGGAACAGAAGTCCAGGCTGCTGCCGGCGTTGACGAGCGGGGAGATGCTCGCGGCGTCGGCGTGGAGCGAGCCCGGCGCGGGCGCGGCGAAGAAGGTGCTCTCCACCACCGCGGTGCGGCAGGGTGGTGGCTGGGTCCTCGACGGCGGCAAGTCGTTCACCACCGGCGCCGGCATCGCGGATCAGTACCTGGTGCTGGTGCAGACCTCCCGCCCGCACGACGACGGGCAGAGCGTCTACGGTTCGGCCGGTCAGTCGTTCTTCCTGGTGTCCGGTGGAAATCCGGGGCTCGTGCCCGACCTCGGCCTCGACCTGGTCGGCATGCGCGGCTCGGCCACCGGTTTCGTGACGCTGAAGGACTGCGTGGTCGCGGACTCCGACCGGCTGGGCCCGCTCGACGAGGCACCGAAGATCATCGCAGGCGTCCGGCGGACCGGCGCCACGCTGGGCGCGGTGTCCGCCGGCATCGCGCGGGCCGCGCTGGAGCTGGCCGAACAACACCTTGCCCGCGCCGGGAAGCTCGCGTCCCAGGCGGTCCGGCACCAGCTGGTCGACCTCGGCGTGCAGGTGGAGGCGGCGCGGGCGGTCGTGGCACGGGCCGGTGAGCTGAAGTCCGGCACGACCACGTTGCGCAGCAAGCTGTTCGCCACCGTCGTGGCCGAACACGTGTGCGTCGAGGTCGCGCGGATGCTCAGTTCGACGGGGTACGTCGTGGCGAACCGGATCAACCAGCTGATCGCCGACTCCCGGGCCGTCGCGCTGATGGGGCCGGCGAACGAGCTGTGCCGGGAACTGGTGGCGGCGTCGTGGCAGCAGTAGATCTCCTCGTCACGGGCGGGCGGCTGGTGACGCCGGACGGTGTGCGGAGCGGTGACGTCGTGGTGTCCGGTGGCCGGGTCGTGGCCGTCGGCGAGACCGGTGGGCGGCGCGGGACCGCGGACGGTGTGCGGAGCGGCGGCGTCGTGGTGTCCGACGGCAAGATCGTTCCCGCTGACCGCGAGGCGCGCCGGGTGATCGACGCCCGTGGCGCCTACGTCCTCCCCGGCCTGATCGACTCGCACGTGCACTTCCGCACCCCAGGCCTGACCCACAAGGAAGACTGGCCGCACGGCAGCAGGGCCGCCGTCGCGGGCGGCGTCACGACCGTGATGGACATGCCCAACACCGTGCCGCCGACGCTGTCTCCCGAAGCGGTGCTGGCCAAGGCCGAGCTGGTCGCCGGGACCTCGCTGGTCGACTACGCGTTCCACGTCGGCGCCGATCCCGACCGGCCGGAGTTGCTGGCGGACATCGATCCCGGTGTCGCGGTGAGCGCCAAGGTCTTCATGGCCGGGCACCACACCGCGCCGACCGTGGTGCGCGATCCCGGTCAGCTGGACAAGATCTTCGCCGCTGCCGCGGCCGGGCGTGTGCGGCTCGTGCTGCACGCCGAGGACGACGCGGTGTACGCGCTGCTCGACCGGTGGCGCGGTGCCCCTGTCCGGCACCGGGACTACGAGCGGTACCGGCCGCGCACCGGGCCGATCTCCGCGGTGGCGCAGGTGGTGCGGCTCGTCGAGCGGCACGGCACTGCCGCGCACGTGCTGCACCTGTCGACGGCGGAGGAGGCCGATCTCGTCACCGCCGCGCGGGCGGCCGGGTTGCCGGTGACGTTCGAGCTGACCGGGCACCACCTGTCGTTCACCGACGTGGACACCCGCCGGCTCGGCGCGAAGACCAGGCTCGCGCCCGCCATCCGGCAGCGAGCCGACCAGGACCGGCTGTGGGAGGCCGTGCGGCTGGGCGAGGTCAGTTCGCTGGGCAGCGACCACGCGCCGCACACCACGGAGGAGAAGTGCCGTCCGGTGCCCGACGCGCCGCCAGGGCTGCCGGGTGTGCAGGAGCTGGCCACCGCGGTGTGGACGGGCATGCGGGAACGGTGGCCCGACGAGTCTCCTGACGTGGCGATGACCCGGCTCGTGCGGCACCTCGCCGAGGAGCCGGCGGCGTTGTTCGGGCTGCGCGGCAAGGGGCGGCTGGAGATCGGGGCCGACGGGGATCTCGTGGTGTTCGAGCCCGACCACCGGTGGTTGTTCTCGGCGCGGGACGTGCGGGCCAAGTGCGGCTGGTCGGCGTACGAGGGCTGGACGATGGCCGGACGGGTGCGCACGACCGTCCGCCGCGGCGAGATCGTGTGGGACGCGGACACCGGCACCTTCGGCTCGCCCACCGGGCACTGGGTGAGGTGACCGGCGTGCGTCTTCCCCGCTGGCTCACCGAGGAGCTGGACGTCGTGGTGGAACGCGACCCGTCCGTGCGGTCCCGCGCGGAGGCGGCACTGCACCCTTCCGTGGTGGCGGTGCTCGGACACCGCGCCGCGCACCGGCTGCACCGCGCGGGCCGGCGGACGGCGGCCGCGGCGGTGGCGGCGTTCGGGCGCCTGCTGTCGGGCGGCATCGAGATCCACCCCGCCGCACGCATCGGCCGCCGGTTCTTCGTGGACCACGGCTGCGGTGTCGTGATCGGGCCGGAGGTCGTGGTCGGGGACGACGTCACGGTGTTCCACCAGGTCACGCTCGCGAGCGACGGTGATCTGCCCGGCCAGCCGCGGCTCGGTGACGGGGTGACGGTCGGGGCGAACGCGACGGTGCTGGGGCCGATCACGGTGGGAGACAAGGCGTTGATCGGCGCGAACGCGCTCGTGCGCGCCGACGTGCGTGCGGGCGCGACGGTGCACGCGCCGGTGGCGAAGGAGAGGACCGGGAACTGATGCGCGACAACGCGATTCTCATGGTGATGCCGTACGAGCAGTACGTGCGCAAAGCGGGCGAGGCCGGGTTCGAGGTGCACTCGATCTGGGACCCGAGCTACATGCCGGAGGAGTACGTCGCCAAGGTCGGTTCCATCGCGAAAACGCAGACGCTGCTCGACTTCACCGACGAGGATCGGCTCCGGTCGACGGTGCGGGAACTGGCGCGACGGCACGACGTCGCGCATGTCCTGCACCTGGGCAAGGAGAGCACGCAGACGATCGTGTGCGAGGAGGCCCAACGGCTCGGGCTCGCGCTCAACCGGCCGGAGTCGCTGACGTTGGTCAACGACAAGGCGGAGACCAGGAAGCTGCTGGCGCGCATCGGGTTGTCGCCGGTGCGCTGTGTCGCGTTCGACCGCGCCGAGGACGTTCGGACGGAGTTCCCCGCGATCGTCAAACCCACCCGGCTCGACGGCAGCAGGTTCGTCCGGCTGGTGACGAACGACGACGAGCTGACCGCGTGGAAACGGGCTTACCAGGGGCCGGCGCTCGCCGAGGAACCGTTGCTGGGGCCGGAGTTCAGCGTCGAGGTGCTCACCGTGCGCGGGCAGCACCACGTCATCGGCGTCACCGCGAAGGAGCTGCTGCCGCCGCCGGGGTTCGTCGAGGCGGGCCACCTGCACCCGGCCACGCTGCCGGACCACCACCGGGCCGCGATGATCGAGATGGTCACGAAGTTCCTGGACGCCACCGGCTACACGTTCGGGCCGACGCACACCGAGGTGATCCTCACCGGTGACGGCCCGCGCATCGTCGAGTCGCAGACCCGCATCGGCGGCGACCTCATCCAGCTGTGCATCGAGATCGCAACCGGGTTCGACGTCGAGTCCGCCGTGTTCACCGCACTGCTCGGCAAACCGGTCGAGATCGGGCCGGCCACCCGCACCGGCCGGGTCGCGTTCTTCCGGTTTCCGCCGGGCGTGCTGGACCGCGTCGACGGCCTCGACGAGATCCGCGCGCTGGAGTTCGTGCGCGAGCTGAGGTTCCCGTTCGAACCGGGGCAGGAGCTGCCGGAGCCGAAGGACTCGTCGACCAGACACGGGCTCGTGGTCGTGTCCGCAGCCGATCCGGAGGAAGCACAACGGCACATCGACGAGGTGCGCGGCCTGCTGAAGGTGCGCGTCGACGGGAAGGACGAGACGTGGACGAACACCGGACCGATTTCGAGCAGTGGCGCGCCGAGCTGGACGGAGGCGGCGAATGGCGACGAATGAAGGCGGTGCTGCCTCCGTTGTCGTGGTGGGTGGCGGTATCGCTGGGTTGTCCCTGTGTGCCGCACTACGAGCTCCCGGAGCCCCACGACGACGAGTGACCGTCGTCGAACGAGCCACCCGGCTGTCCGCCGTCGGCTCCGGACTCGTGTTGTATCCCAACGGGATCAAGGCGGCCGACGCCGCCAACCCGGATCTCGGCGCCCGGATCCGCGCGGCCGGCCACGTGCCGGGGCCCGGTGACGCCCGGCCGCTGGTCGCGCCGGACGGCACGGTGCTGTCGGCCGACCCGATCGGCGGGCTCGCGGACCGGTTCGGCGCACCCCAGGTGAGCTTGCTGAGGTATGCGTTGCAGCAGGCGTTGATCGCCACCACCGGCGACGCGGAACTGATCACCGGCGCCTCCGTCGACTGCCACTCCGACCACGGTGACCACGTGTCCGTCGAACTGTCCACAGGGGACACGATCCGGGCCGACCTGCTCGTCGGCGCGGACGGCGTGAACTCTCGCACCCGACGCCGGTTGTTCGACGACGGCGCGCCCGTCTACCGGGGATACACGTCGCTGCGCGGACGGTCGAGCGTGCCGCGCTGCTACCCGAACGGGGTGACGGTCGCCGGCGACGGCATCGACCTGTTCGTCGCCCCCGTCGGCGGCGGCCGGGTGTACTGGACGGCCAAGGTCGTTGCCGAGCAAGGGGACTGGCCCGCGCTCGACGCCGGCACGGCACTCGCCGCGCTGCTGCGCCGGATCCGCGACTGGCACCCGCCGATCGTGGACATGATCCGCCGCACCGACCGGGAGTCGGGCATCGTCATCACCGACATCTGCGACCGCGATCCGATCGACGACTGGGCCAGGGGCCGGGGCGTGCTGATCGGCGACGCCGCGCATCCGATGTCACCGGCGATGGGGCAGGGCGCGTCGATGGCGCTCGAGGACGCCGCCGAGCTCGGCGCGCTGCTGAACGCCCTGCCGCAGGACGTTCCCGGTGCGCTCAAGGACTTCTGCGCCGTCCGCGCGCCGCGGACGGCCGAGATCGTCCTGGAGTCCCGGCGCAAGGGCGGCGTCGACAGCAAGGCGTCCAGGGGCGCCGACGTGCGAGCGCGCGCGGCGAACGAGTTCACCACGGAAGACGAGCGCCTCGCCGGCCTGTTCGGCTGGCGGCCGCGGGTCTGGGAGGGAACGCGATGACCATCACACCTCATGCCCGGCCGCTGGTCGTGGAGACGGTCGAGGACCTGGTGGGGAACACGCCGCTGATGCGGCTGTCCCTGCCCGGCACCCGCCCGGACATCACGGTCCTCGCGAAGCTGGAGATGTTCAACCCGCTGTCGAGCGTCAAGGACCGTGCCGCGCTGCACATGCTGCGTCACGCCGAACGCACCGGACTGCTCCCGCCCACCGGCGGCACGGTGGTCGAGGCGTCGTCCGGCAACACCGGCATCTCACTGGCCGCCTTGTGCGCGGCCCGCGGCCATCGGTGCATCATCGTCCTGCCGGACAACGCGACCAACGAGCGCCAGGACCTGCTCCGCGCGTTCGGCGCCGAAATCGTGTTCTCGCCGTTCCAGGACGGCCTGGTCGCCGCCATCGCGAAGGCACAGGAGGTGCACCGCTCGCTGCCCGGCTCGTGGCTCGCCGCCCAGGACAAGAATCCGGTCAACGTCCAGGCGCACTACGAGACCACCGGCCCGGAGATCTGGCGCGACACCGGCCACGACGTCGACGTCCTGGTGTGCGCGGTCGGCACCGGCGGCACCCTCACCGGCGTCGCCCACTTCCTCAAGGAACGTACCGACGTCCACGTCGTCGCCGTCGAACCCGCCGGCTCCCCGGTGATGTCGGGCGGCGAACGCGGCACTCACCGCATCCCCGGCATCGGCGGCGGTTTCATCAACGACGTCACCGACATGTCGTGCATCGACGAGATTCTCACCGTCACGGACCTCGCCGCCCACGCCACCACCCGCGAACTGGCCGCACGTGGCCTCTTCGTCGGCATCTCCTCCGGTGCGGCCGTCGCCGGCACCCGCGTGATCGCCTCGCGGGACCGCTGGGCCGGCGCCACCGTCGTCACGATCCTGCCCGACAGCGGCGAACGCTATCTGTCCATCTGGGACTCCCTGGAAACGGAGCAACCATGACCCAGACCCACTGGAACGACGTCGGCATCGACTACGACAAGGTCCTCGGCACCGACGCCTCCAACGTGGCGCTGCTGTCCGCCGCCGTGGAACTGTTGCCGCCCACCGCGAAGGACGTGCTCGACATCGGTTCTGGCACCGGCCGGCTCACCTCACTGGTGCGCGAGGCCCTGCCGCTGAGCACCATCGTCGGCATCGACCCGGCCCCGACCATGGTGCGTGCTGCGGAGGAGAAGTTCGCCGCCGACAGCGGCATCTCCTTCACCGGCGGCGCCGTCGAGGACCTGTCCCAGTTCCCCGACAACAGTTTCGACGTCGCCATCACCAGTTTCGCGCTGCACCACCTGGAACTCGACACGTACGACACCGCCGCGGCCGAGATCTTCCGCGTGCTGCGCCCTGGCGGCCGGTTCATCAACGCCGACCAGTTCTGCCGCGTGATGGGACCGGCCGGTTCGCTCGACCGCGCCCTCGACGTGCTGGACCTGCTGACCGCCAAGGCACGGCACTACCTGCTGCACGCCTCGTTCGAGCGCATGCTGTTGCAGGTCGACCTGCTGCCCCGGTTCATGCGTGAGGACGGCGAGATCCTCACCACCCCTGAGTACTGGACCGACGCGCTGACCCGCAGCGGTTTCCGCTCCGCCATCATCGTTCCCACGCCGCCGGAAGAACTGATGAACCGGGTGATCTGGGCCGACAAACCCTAGCGCCGCAACCGCGAAAGGCACGTCCGGAGCCGGACGTGCCTTTCGCGGCGTGTGCGATCAGGAGGTGGTGGCTGGTTCGCGGTCACCGGTCGGGCGGCGCAGTTCACGGCTGCGGGGCAGCAGGAACGCGGCCGCGATGATCCAGATGAAGCCGGTGAAGCGGCCCAGCGGGATCAGCAGCGCGAGCGGCGTCACCAGCATCGAGAGCAACGAGAGCACGGAGATCGCGGCGATCACCACACCCGCGATGCCCAGCCAGCGCGGCAGTGCGCGCAGATAGACGGCCGTCACCGCGATGCCGGCGATCAGCAGTCCCAGCGCCGCGGTGTGCGCCGGCCCGCCCAGCACGAAGAAGAGGAACTGGAAACCGCGCACCAGTGCGGGCTCCGCGAGCACGTCGGACTGGCCGAGCACCCACTGCAGCAACCCGTTCAGGCCGAGGAACGCGGCGGCGAGGATGCCGCCGACCTCACCGATGACGGGTCCCGGCACGTGGGGCGCGAGGAACCGCATCCGGGACGTGGCGACCGCGGTGAACACACCGAGCGCGATGGCGGCGTCGAACTGGAGGAAGCCGTTCACGCGGGAGGCGGTCTGGCTGTCGGTGAAGTACTGGAGCACCTCCGAGGAGCCGGAGAACGGTGACGGCGTGGGTCCCGCGCCGAGGATCGGCCCGAGCACCAGGCTGGACAGGAACAGCAGCACGAAGGCGAGCGCGGGCAGTGCGAGCGGCGGGCCGACGTGCCGGGCCGCCGAACGGGTCGGGGTCATGACGAGGTCCTTTCAGAGTCCGGCGATGGGTCGGAGTTCGGCGATGGTCAGAGTTCGGCGATGGCCGGGATGACGTCGCGGCCGAGGATCTCGAACGGCGTCAGGTGGTCGGCTCCTGGTACCCGTCCGTACACGGTCTGGATACCCATCGCCGCCCACTTCCGCAGTGTGGCCAGCATTTCGTCGACCTTGGTGGTGTCGAAGTAGAACACGCACGTCTTCTCGATGGCGTCGTAGTCGCGGCCGTACTCGTCGCAGTACTTCTTCAGCAGGTCCAGCTTCTGGGGCAGTTCCGGCACCGGACGCAGGCTGCACGCGTCGGCATACTTCGCCACGAGCGGCAGCGTGCGCTTCTCGCCGTCGCCGCCGATGAGGATCCGCGGCTTCACCAGTGCCTGCGGTGAGTTCAGCACCCGCGTGGCGTTGATGTGCCTGCCCTGGAACGGCTGGTCGGTACCGCGCTCACCGGTCCACATGTCGTTGCAGAACCTCAGCGTCTCCTCGAGGAGTTCGTAGCGGGTGCGCAACGGCGGCGTCGGCATGCCCAGCGCCTCGGTGTCCTCGCCCCAGCCGCCCGCGCCGATGCCGAGCCACGCACGGCCACCGGACAGCACGTCCAGTGTCGTGACGCTCTTCGCCAGCAACGCGGGCGAGCGCATGGTCGGCGAGCTCACCACGGTCAGCAGCTGCACCTCGGACGTGTGCGCGGCGATGTAGGAGAGCGCGGAGTAGGCCTCGAGCATCTCCAGCTCGACGCCGCCCATCATCGGGTGCTGCCACAGGTGGTCGCCGACCGCGATGGACTTGAACCCCGCGGCCTCGGCGGCCCGTGCGATGGAGGCGAGGGTGGCCGCGATGCGCGGCGCGCCGCCTTCCCAGGTGAAGCTCGTGATCTGCAGTCCCAGTCGCATCGTCGACCCCTGGACAGTTAGTTGCGGACGTTGAATAGTTTATGCCGAGAAGCATACTGCAATACAATGATTCAACTCGTGTAATGATGCGCCTTGAGCGGCGGAGGTGGCGGGTGACATGGACTCACCTGAGGCGTTGTCCCCCGTGCTGAGTCAGCTCGCCTTTCACGTCGTGAAAGATTTGCGCGAACGGATCGCGCCGCTGCGCCTCGCGCCCCGCCCGATCCGCATCCTCACCGCGCTGCGCGCCAACCCCGGCCTCTCGCAGCAGGCGCTGGGCGCGTTGCTCGGACTGGCCCCCGCGCCCATGTCCCAGCTGTCCGACGACCTCGAACGGCGCGGGCTGGTCGAACGAGGGCGCCGGCCCGGTGATCGCCGGGCGTACGCGTTGCGGCTCACCGCGCGCGGTGAGGAGGTGGTGGCCGAGGTCGACGCCGCAGCCCGGGAGACCCAGCGGGCGCTGCTGCGGGGACTACGCCCGGAGCAGCGCCACGACCTGCTGGGGTTGTTGCGGCGGCTGGCCGACGTGCATCTGCTGCCCGGCGACCTGCCGCTCGACTGAGGATCGGCTACAGCCCGAACGCCAGTAGCACGGTGCCCTTGCCGGTGGGGTAGAAGGGGTAGTAGCCGGCCTGCACGTAGAGCATGCCGTCGACCACCACCGCGCCGCCGTTGGCCCCGATCGCCCGGCCCGCGCCGACGACCCCGTTGACGCCCTCGAAGTCCCGCACGGCGTCGAACTGCCACAGCAGCTTTCCGTCGGATGCGCTGAAGATCCGCATCTTGCCGTCCGCGCTGCCCTCGTACACCAGTCCCGGTGTGGTGGTCACCGCGGACGGGTAGGCCCGCTCGCACATCTGCGCGTACTTCGCCGCACCGCCGGTGCCGCAGCCGTCAGCCGGGTGCACGGACTTCCACTCGATCCTGCCGGTCGCCGCGTCCAGCGCGAAGATCGTCGCCGGGTTGCCGCGCCAGCTCGCCACGTAGATGCGGCGGCCGTCGAAGCTGCTGCCCCACGGGACGCCGGCGCTGCCGGGATCGGCGTGCGCCATGTCCGGAGTGGACAGTCGCGTGTGCCAGATCGTCTTGCCGGTCCTGGCGTCCAACGCCCAGTAGATGCCCGACTTCTGCGCGATGCCGAGCACCGGCTTGCCGTTGATGGTGAACAGGTTGCCGGTGGCGCCGAAGTCGAAGTTGCGGGCGGTGCCGTCGTAGTGCGACGGGCAGTACTCGGCGGGGTCGGGCCACGTGCACGACTGGTTGTGCACGTCGACGTCCTGCATCTGCCGCTTCCACCGGATGGTGCCGTCGTCGAGGTTCAGCGCCAGCACGCTGTCGATGTTGTCGGTCTTCTCCGCGCCGGTGCCGATGTGGGCGTTGCCGGTGCCGACGTACATGGTGCGCGACCCGGGATCGATGACCGGACTCGACCACACCGCCGCGCCGGCGGGACCGAACTTCGCCGCACCCGTGGGCCAGGTGCCGATCCGCTTGGCCGGTGGCATCAGCGATCGCTTCCACACCACCTTGCCGGTCTTGAGGTCGAGCGCGTCGACGTGGCCGCCGAACGAGCAGCACGGGTAGTCGGGGGCGTTCGCCGAACCCGCCTCGTTGCTGGAGACGCCGACGTAGACGCGGTCGCCGAACACCATGGGGGAGCTGGTGATCCACGTCGCCACGTGCTCGTCGAGCTTGGTGGCCCAGTTCAGCTTCCCTGTGTCGCGGTCGAGCGAGTAGAGGAAGCCGCGGCTGTCACCGAAGTACACGTGATCACCGGAGACCGCGGCACCGTCGCGGACGATGTTCGGGTTCTCCGGTGGCCACGTCCCGGCGACCGGGGTGAGGTCGAAGGTCCACTTCGTCCTGCCGGTCCGCGCGTCCAGGGCGTGGAACTTCCCGTCCGGCGCGCCGACGTAGGCGACACCGCCGGTCACCGCGGGCTGGCTGCCCATCCGGGCGTACGGGACGTTCGGGTAGCTGAACGCCCACTTGAGCTTGAGGTCGCCCACGGTCTGCGGGGTGATCTTCTTCTCGCTCGCGTTGTGCCTGCTGCCGGAGACGTCCTTCTGCCATGTCGGCCAGTCCTGCCCGGTCGGCTGGCCGAGCGGGCTCACGACCGGCTCGTCCGACGAGGGCAGCAGATAGGGGCTGGACAGCGCGAGCCCGGTCGCCGCGACGACGGCGAGCATCTGCATTCGCATTCTGGACAAGGGAAACCCCCTCAGTAGGCGATCTGCACCGCGCTGCGGAACGTGGCCGCGTCGGTGAGACGGGTCAGCATGTAGTGGGCGACGTCCGCGCGGGAGATCGACCAGCAGCCGGGCAGGTCGCTCGCGACCCGGTACCGGCCGGTGCGCCTGCCGTTGGTGAGCCGTGCCGCACGCACGAGTGTCCACTCCAGACCGGAGGCGCGGACCTCCTGCTCCATCAGCCGCATGTCCGCATACGGCCGTTTCAGCAACGGGTGCAGCACAAAACGTGCCAGCGCGTACTCCGCGAACCGGGAACGCGGCGGCAGCCGCACCGAGCTCGTCGACACGGCGAGCAACCGGGACACGCCCGCGTCCCGCATGGCCGCGATGACGTTCCCGGTGCCCGCGGAGTACACCGTCGTGGCGTGCCTGCGGTAGCCGATGCCGAGCGCGGACACGACGGCGGCGGTGCCGTCCACGACCCCGACCACGCTGTCCGGGTCGTGGACGTCACCGCGCCGGACGTGGAGCCGGTCGTGCCGTACCGGCACCGCGCCGGGGTCGCGGGCCAGCGCCACCACCTCGTGCCCGGCGTCGAGCGCCTGACGCAGCAGCTCGACGCCGGTGCCGCCGGTGGCACCGAAGACCGCGAGCTTCACTTCGCGACGAGGTCGGCCGAGACGGCGGCCAGCAGGTCCGCGCGGCTCGCGCCGGGCAGCTGCGGCGGCGGGCCGCCGGAGAGCACCTTGCCGACCCGCGCGCGGATCTCGTCGTCCGCGTACAGGGCGGACGGCGGCTTCAGCATCATCATGACGTTCGCGACGCGGCGCCACACCTCCTCGTCCTGGGACGCGGCGGCGACGGCGGTGCCGAACGTGACGACGCCGGCCGGAGGACGCTGCGGCTGACGGCCGTTCACCGTCGCCTCCCACAGCCCGGCGCGGCCGCGGTCGTTCATCACTGCCTCCTCGAACCACGGCCGCACGAGCCGCGTCGACCGCGCCACGAACTCGCGTGCCTGCGTCTCACCGGGTTCGGGGTGCTCCGCGAGGAGATCCGCGAGCAGGAACGCCTCCTGCAAACCGAGCGAGACACCGCGGCCGTACGCGGGGTTCGTGGTGCACAGCGCGTCGCCGATCGGGAAGAACCCCTCCACCAGCGGCTGGCCCTCGACCGGCAGGCGCAGCGAGTTGTCCAGGCTGCCCATGGAGTACACCGGCGAGATCGGCTCCGAGTTGCCAGGCGCGACCCAGCCCGCGAGCAACGGCGTCGCGCGGACCGCCGCGGTGAACGCCTCCTCCTCGCGCAGGCCCTTCATCTGGGTGTCCTCGGGCAGCACGCCCAGCGAGATGGAGAACGTCCCGTTGTCGCCGAGGAACAGCACGGCCGTGTAGTGGTCCCACAGCCCGCCCGCGCCGAAGCCGCGGTTGAGCGGGCCGGGCGGCCGCTCACTGCGCTGCCGGTAGTACCGGGTGTAGTAGACGATCTTGCAGCTCTCGCTGGTCACGTCCCTGCCGGGCAGATCGGCGTCGGCGAGCCAGGTGTCGGCGGCTGTCTTGCGGCCGGTGGCGTCGACGACCAGGTCGGCCTCGATCGTCTCGCCGTCGGCCAGCCGCACACCCGTGACCCGGTTGCCGGACGCGACCAGGCCACGCACGGTCGCCCCGGTCCTCACCGACACGCCCGGCCTCGCCAGCGCGCGTTCCCGCAGCACGAGCTCGAACGTCGAGCGGCGGCTCAGCACCATCCGCAGGTCGTCGTCCTCCGGCCTGCGGGTGATGCCGCCCAGCATCGGCGGTGGGTAGTCGGCGAGGTTCACCTCACCGGCGCCAGCCGCGCGCAGGCCGTCGTAGACGTCACGGGCCCGGTCGCGCAGCAGGTTGCAGCCGAGCGACGCGAACGCGTGCGACTGCAGGAACTGCGGCACGGTCGGGCGGTGCCACGTCGCCGCACTGTCCACAGTAGAGGGTGGCTCGTCCGTCGACCGCTCCAGGATTCGCACCCGGTGGCCCTGGTCGGCCAGAGCGAGCGCGGCGCCGAACCCGATGACGCTGCCGCCGACGATGATGACGTTGCTCATGCCCAGATCTCCTGTCCTGGTTCCCTTGTCACGAGTTCCAGAACTCGTCGATGGTGTACAGGTCGTTCGGGTAGGTCCAGAACTCCGCGATCTTGCCGTCGACGATGCGCGCCACGTTGACGAACGGCATCTCCAGCGCGACGCCCTTGCGCTCGTACTTGGTGTGCAACAGTGCGAACGCGTGGTTCTCGCTCGCGCCGATCTCCAGCACGTCCATCTGGATCTTGCCGTCGGTCAGCTCGAACATCTTGGTGGCGAAGGCGATCGACTCCTCCAGCCCGTGGTGCTCGCCGGACAGCGGGCTGCGGCCGGGGTAGTGGTGCACGGAGTTCTCGTGCCAGTACGAGCCGGCGGTCTGGACGTCACCGACACCGAAGGCGTCGTAGACCTTGCGCATCAGCTCGACATTGGGGTGATCGGTCATGACGCTCGCTCCTGTCCTGCGAAGGCGGGGATCGTGGCGCGGACCGCGGTCACGATCTGGTCGGCGCCGGGCGTGTACGCGTCTTCCAGCGCGGGGGTGAACGGAACCGGGGCGTGCGGCGCGGTCACCGTGCGCACGGGTCCGCGCAATGCGTGGAACGCGTGCTCCGCGACCAGTGCCGCGATGTCGCCCGCCACGCCGCAGCGCGGGGTCGCCTCGTCGGCCACCACCAGGTGCCCGGTCCGGCGGACGCTGTCGTAGATGGTCTCGATGTCCAGAGGTGAGATCGTGCGCGGATCGACGACCTCGCACTCGATACCCTCGGCGGCCAGCACGTCGGCCGCCTTCTCCGCCTCGGCGACCATGCGGCCGAGCGCGACGATCGTGCAGTCCCGGCCGGGGCGGGCGATGCGCGCCTGGCCGAGCGGCACGACGTACGGAGGCTCCGGCACCTCGCCGTGGCTGAAGTAGAGCATCTTGTGCTCGAAGAAGATCACCGGGTCGTCGTCCCGGATCGCCGCCGCCATCAGACCCTTGGCGTCGGCGGGCGTGGCCGGCAGCACGACCTTGAGCCCCGGGACGTGCGCGAAGATCGGGTACAGCACCTGCGAGTGCTGCGCGCCGCGCCGCATGCCCGCGCCGTACATCGCCCGCAGTACGAGGGGAACCCGCGCCTTGCCCGCGGTCATGTACCGCAGCTTGGCCGCCTGGTTGAGGATCTGGTCGAAGCAGACGCCGGCGAAGTCGACGAACAGCAGGTCCGCGACCGGCCGCAGCCCGGTCGCCGCGGCACCCACCGCGGCACCGACGAACGCGGCCTCGGTGATCGGCGTGTCGAAGACCCGGTCCGGGAAGTGCTCGTGCAGCCCCTGCGTGGGTCCCCACGCGTTGCCGAGCCTGCCGTCGCAGCCGGTGCCGCCGATGTTGTCCTCGCCGAACACCACGACGGACGGATCGTGTTGCATCTCCTGCCGCAGCGCCTCGCCGACGGCCTGTAGGTAGGACAGAACTCGTGTCATGTTCTCCGCCCCAGTTGGTGGACGAATCAGATGGGTGGGCGACTCGGTCCGGTGGGCGCTCGGTCCGGTGCTGGACGAGCCATCCGGTTGCCGGGCGAGTCGCCGCGAGCCGGTCAGCGGGCTCAGTAGGTGACGTAGACGTCGGTGAGCAGCTCGCTGATGTCGGGATCCTTGGCGGACTTGGCTTCCTCGACCGCGTGGTCGATCAGGGCCCGCACGGCGGCGTCGATCTCGGCGATCTCGGCGGTCGTGAGCCATTCGTCCTCGAGCGCGCGGATCGCGAAGAGCTGCAGGCAGTCCTGTTCGGCGCGCAGCCGGTCCACCTCGCCCTCGGCGCGGTAGGCCTGCTGGTCCCAGCCCTCCATGTGGCCGAAGAACCGGTGTGCCTTGCAGTCCAGCAAAGTCGGCCCGCCACCGCTGCGCGCCCGCTGCACCGCGCCGGCGGCGGCTTCCCGCACGGCGAGCACGTCGTAGCCGTCCACGACGGCCGCCGGGATGCCCAGTGCCTCGGCGCGGGGTGCGATGTCCTTGCCGCCCAGGTGGAATCGGGTTCCGGTGGCCTGCGCGTAGCCGTTGTCCTCGACGACGAAGACGATCGGAAGCTGCCAGACCGCCGCCAGGACCAGGCTTTCGGCGAACGCGCCCTGGTTGGCGCCGCCGTCGCCGACGAACGCGACGGACACCTGGTCGGTGCCGCGCACCTTGGCCGACAACGCGGAACCGCAGCTCAGCGGGACCCCGCCGGCCGCGACCCCGTTGGCGCCCAGCATGCCGCGGCCGAAGTCGGCGATGTGCATCGAACCGCCCTTGCCGCCGCACAGGCCGCCGGCCCTGCCGTAGATCTCCAGCATCATCGCGGTGACGTCGCAGCCCTTCGCGATGGCGTGGCCGTGTCCGCGATGTGTGCTCGCGATGTAGTCGTCGCCGGTCAGGACGGTGCACACGCCGGTGGCGACCGCCTCCTGCCCCGCGTAGAGGTGCACCGCGCCGGGGATCTCGCCGCCGGGGAACTCGGTGTGCACTCGCTCCTCGAACTCGCGGATCGTCCGCATGGTGCGGTAGATGTCGATCAGTTCGGCCCGGTCGGGCCTCGGGTGGTCCGGCATGGTTCCACGCCCCTCGATGCCGTTGCGCTGTGTCGGCCCGCGGTCAGCCGCGTCTCATTTCGTCGTGCACTAATATCGTTTGACTTCGCCGGGATATTTGCGCTCCGGCGTTCTCGTCGGCCGAATCTATCCATCACTTCCTGTAACGGCAACCGGCTCTTTCGACTGCACTCCGCAATCATCGCGGGGAGTGCGGCAAGGTCAACTTCAGGAGTGGGACGCGGCGATTGCGAACTGGCTGCTCGCGGTGCCGGCGCAAATGTTGACCGGTGCGCCGGTCCCCGCCGCGGGGGGATTGGTCCCAATCGATCTGGGACGCTCTTCCTGCGGCGAACGGGCGAATTCCCGGACCATCCGGGACGTCACTCTCGGCGTCAATGGTGGTTGCCCGTCCGTGCCGGGGATTCCATGCGGCGACTCGTGTCCGAATTGCCCGGAATTATCCGGAATTTGATTCCGCCCGCCCTGGAATTGGCTACGAACATGGCGGTTCACTCGTCCGGTTGAATCGTCTACTATTCGGCCGTTCGGAGCTGAATGACCCTGCGTGAGATGGGAGTACCGACCGAAGAGGGCGGTGTTGCGCGACGGTGTGTCACCGTTGTAACTGATCGACAGGTCGTAATCGCAGTCCGTTGCAGACCGACAGGGGTGATGCTATTTTGAGATTTGCGTCGATCACATAAATCGGCGCTTGCTGTGGGGTGATCTGCTGGCATACTCGGGGGGTTGGTTCGCAATGAGTGTCGTCAATTGGTTAGCGGCCAGCGACGAGACGCTCGACGATCACAGCCCGTCCGCCCGGCAGAGGTGCCCAGACCGTGACGCGCTCGTCCGTTTGCGTCGTGACCTGCACGACCAGGTGGGCTCAGCGCTCGTCGGCGTGAGCATGCAGGTCGAGGCGGCCCAGCGGTTGCTGGAGACCGACCCGGCCGAGGCGCGGCAGTTGCTCGAGGACGTGCGTGCGGAGACGTTGTCGCTGGTACAGCAGATCAGGGGGATCGCGTCGAGCCGGGACGGTGTCGCCTGCGACGGGCCTACCGGCGCCGGCATCGGCGTCGCGGTGCGGACCATGGTCGCCAGGATGAACCGGGTCGTCGGCGACCGCGTGCGGATCACCGCGGAGGTCGCCCCCGAGGTGGACCGCCTCCACCCGCGCGACCGAGGCGCGGGCGCGGCGGTGTTCTGGATCGTTCGCGAAGCACTCACGAATGTCTTGAAACACTCGAATGCCAGGTTTAGCTCAGTTTCGGTGACGGTGCGTGGCGGCGATTTGTGCGTTCGGGTGGAAGATGACGGTGTCGGATTCCCTGCGCAACGCACATCGCGCGGTTCCGGGTTGATGAACATGGTGGAACGTGCGCGTGAACGCGGAGGCTGGTGCCGGGTCGGCCCGCGACAGCCGCGTGGATTCGCGGTGAGTGCGGCAGTGCCGCTGACCGCACACCGGAGCTGAACAACGAGTACTGGCCGATTGCCTTTTCGCAGGGGATCTCATGAACAGCCATGCAGGTGACCTGGTCGACATTCTGATCGCGGACGACCACCCGGTCTACCGCTCCGGCCTGCGCACATTACTGAGCGGGATCCAGTCACTCAGAGTGGTCGGGGAGGCCTGCACCGGGACGGAGGCGTTGACCATGACGTATCGCCTGCGTCCGCGCCTGGTGCTGATGGACGTCAATCTCCCCCGAATCAACGGCATCGAGGCGACCAAGACAATCGCCAGCAAATGCCCCGACACCTCCGTGATCATCGTGACGATGCTGGAGGACAGAGAAACCTTTTTCGCGGCGATGCGCGCGGGCGCCCGCGGATATCTGTTGAAGGGCGCCACCACCGAGGACGTCAACCGGGCGATCGACACCGTCTGCTCCGGCAGCCTGCTGTTCGACCCGTACGTCTCGGACTGGGTGGTCGAGTACCTGACCAAGCCGCAGGCGTCCGGCAAGCCGTTCCCCGAGCTCACCGACCGCGAACGCGCCGTGCTGGAGCTCGTCGCCGACGGCAAGAGCAACGCGGCCATCGCACGCGACCTCGACCTCTCGATCAAGACCGTGCGCAACTACCTGTCACGGATCTTCGCGAAGCTACGCCTCTACGACCGCACCGAGGCCGCCGTCCAGGCCCGCCGAGCCGGCCTGGGCCACTGACGTTCTCCGCGCGAAAAGCACCGAGCCTCTTCCACCCTGATCTTGTGGGTGGGCGCGGCCGAACATGGCGAAGCTCTGTTCCACCCAGCCAGGATCACGTTGTCCCATCGCACCCTCGACCACCTCGCGCGCCTGATCCGCCGCCACCGTGCCGCGATCGGTTCCCGCCCGCGCCGGTTCACACCCGTCGGCCAAGCCTCCCTTGTACTCGCGCGCCTGCACGACGGCGGCACCTGACGCACCCGATCGCGACGATGGAAAGGCTCGCCACTAGATGTCCCGCGCCGGAAATCCGTAGCAGAAGCCCAGTCTTGCTTCTTTGGCACGCGGGGGCCTTTCGTCCGCTCCGAGAGTACGAAAGCTCCCCGCGTACTCTTCAGCACCGGCGTGTCGTGGCTGGACACGCCGGGTAGTGAGGAACGACTTCGTTGCCGGATCTCCGGCGCGGGACACTAGCGCGTTGGGGTGAGGCGGACGACGGGGATGTCACGGTCCGTCTTGTTCTGCATGGTGTCGTAGAGCCGATAGGACTGCACCAGCTGCGGCCACAACTGCTTCTTCTCGTCGGACGAGAGCAACTGTGCGCGCATCTTGCGGGTGTGCCCGTCGATGGTGAGCTCGACCTCCGGGTTGGCCAGCGCGTTGCGCACCCAGGACGGGTGGTTCGCGGCGCCGGCGTTGGTCGCGACCACGAGCCGGTTCTCGCCGTCCGGGATGGTGATCACCGGATGACTGCGCGGCTGGCCCGACTTGCGGCCGATCGTGGTCAGGATGCCGAGCTTGTTGCCGCCCATGGTGGACATGACCCGGCCACCCGTCAGCTTCAGGATGGCGCGGTGGGTGCCGGTGAAGAACCGTGCGAGCAAGCGGTCGAAGGAGCTGAGCTGCTTGCCGCGCTTGCCCTCTGGCGGCAGGCCGGTGGATCGGTTCATGAACGCCTCCCCTCGGTTCGAGCTTAGGGATACCCACCCGTGCGTCCCACTCAACCTGTCACGTCGTGAAAGACGGTGGCGGGCAAGAAGTCCCACGGCGCGGAGGACGGTCGGCTCACGACGGTGGGATTGAGGGGGAGTGAACTCGAACTCGAGGCGGTCCACAGCAGACACTCGAAGGGCGGGATTCATGAACAGGTCACTGATCGTCGCGAAGATCGCTCCCGGCGCGGAGGAACGCGTCGCGGAGATCTTCGCGGAGTCCGACCGCACCGACCTGCCGGACGTCGCGGGCGTGCTGCACCGGTCCCTTTGGCGGCTCGGCGATCTGTACGTGCACCTGCTCGAGACCGAGCAAACCGGGCAGGAGGCGGTGGAGGAGGCGCGGCGGCACCCCGAGTTCAAGCGGGTGAGCGAGCTGCTGAGCCCCTACGTCACGCCGTACTTGCCCACCTGGCGGTCGCCGAAAGACGCGCAGGCGCAGCGGTTCTACCTGTGGGAGCGGCCGTGACGACCGCGCAGGCGCTCGACTGGCAGCGGTGTGCCGGGTGCCGGACCCTGCACTACGCCAAGAAGCTCGCGCGTTGTCTCGGGGTGTGCCCGGACTGCGAGCACCACCATCGGCTCACCGCCGCCGAACGGATCGAGCAGCTCGTCGACGCCGGCACGTTCGTGCCCGCTGGAACGAGGGCCGTGGTCACCGACCTGCTGCGATTCCCCGACTACCGGGCGCGGCTCGCCAAGGCCCGCGCCGAGACGGGGCTGCCGGACGCGGTGCTGTGCGGCACCGGCCGCATCGCTGGCCGTGCCGTGTCGCTCGCGGTCATGGACTTCCGGTTCATGGGCGGCAGTCTCGGCGCCGCGGTCGGTGAGCTGATCACCAGGGCCGCCGAAACCGCTGTGCGCAAACGTGTTCCGCTGCTGATCGTGACGGCCTCCGGTGGTGCGCGCATGCAGGAGGGCGTGCTCGCGCTCATGCAGATGGCCAAGGTGAGCCAGGCGATCGCCGGTGTCCGCGACGCCGGGCTGCTCACCGTCAGCCTGGTGACCGACCCGACCTACGGCGGCGTCGCGGCGTCGTTCGCGACGAACTGCGACGTGATCGTCGTCGAGCAGGGCGCGCGGATGGGTTTCGCCGGGCCACGGGTCATCGAGCAGACCATCAAGCAGAAGCTGCCGGCGGACTTCCAGACCGCGTCGTTCCTCCTGGCACACGGCCAGGTCGACGCCGTGCTGCACCGGCGGGACCTTCCCGGCTGGCTCGGCGCCTTGTTCGCCGCGACCTCCGGCGGCGCCGAATGGGTGACCGAGCGGGACGACGACGGCCTGGTGCGCTCCGCGAAGTCCCTGCCGTCCCGGGACTCCTGGGACGTCGTCACCGCGGCACGGGACACCGCGCGGCCGACCGCGCTCGACCACATCAGCACCGCGCTGGACGGGTTCGTCGAGCTGCGCGGTGACCGGCTCGCCGCGGACTGCCCCGCGATCGTCGCCGGCTTCGCCACGCTCGACGGCAGGCCGGTCGCGGTGGTGGGACACCAGAAGGGGCACGAGACGGCGGAGCTGGTGGCGCGCAACTTCGGGATGCCGCGGCCAGAGGGCTACCGCAAGGCGTTGCGGGTCATGGAGCTCGCCGCCCGGCTGCGCATCCCGATTCTGGCCTTTGTGGACACTCCCGGCGCCTTCCCCGGCCAGGACGCCGAGGAACACGGCCAGTCGCTCGCGATCGCGGCGAACGTCCTGCGCATGTTCGAGCTGGACACGCCGATCGTGACGGTGGTGACGGGCGAGGGCGGCAGCGGCGGCGCGCTGGCGCTGGCCGTCGCCGACCGGGTGCTGATGTTCGAGAACAGCGTCTACTCGGTGATCAGCCCGGAGGGCTGCTCGTCGATCCTCTGGGGTGACGCCAAAGCCGCTCCGGAGGCGGCGCGCGCGTTGCGGATCACCGCACGTGAGCTGCTCGAGCTCGGCGTCGTGGACGGCGTGCTGCCCGAACCGGCGGACATCCGCACCGCCGTGACGGCGGCGTTCGCCGAGCTGAACGGGCGTGAGGACCTGATCGGCTCACGCAGGGACCGGTTCCGCGCGTTCGGAACGGTCGGCCTGCTCATCTCCGAAGGCGGTGAGGTGGATGGATGAGACCGCGGCACGTCTCGCCGAGCTGCGCGAGCACACCAGCAGGCTCGCGAACGGCCTGCGCGGCACCCTGCGCAGGGTCAGCGTGAGCGTCGGTGACGCGACCATCGAGGTCGAGTGGCAGCCGCAGCCCGAACAGGCTGTCGCACCGGTCGGGACCGGGCAGGTACCGGAACCCGCTCAGGAGGCCGAGGAGACCGACGAGTGCGTGCTGGTGCGCTCGCCCATGGTCGGCACCTTCTACCGCGCGCCGAGCCCGGACGCACCGCCGTTCGTCGAGGTCGGTGCCGTGGTCAAGGCCGGGCAGCCGATCGCGGTGATCGAGGCGATGAAGCTGTTCAACCCGATCGACTCGGACGTGTCCGGAGTCGTGGTCGAGGTGCTGGTCGAGGACGCGGCGCCGGTCGAGTTCGGCCAGCCGCTGCTGCGGGTCAAGGCCGAGGAGTAGAGATGTTCGGCAAGGTGCTGATCGCGAACCGCGGCGAGATCGCGCTGCGGGTGGCACGAACGTGTCGTGAGCTGGGCATCGGCACGGTCGGGGTGCACTCGTCCGCGGACGCCGATCCACGCTACCTCAGGCATTTCGACGAAACCGTCCACATCGGACCCGCGCCGGGTGCGCGGAGCTACCAGAGCATCCCGGCCGTGATCGAGGCGGCGTTGCAGACCGGTGCGGACGCCATCCACCCCGGCTACGGATTCCTCTCGGAGGACCCGGACTTCGCCGAGGTGTGCGCGACGCAGGGCATCACGTTCATCGGCCCGCGTTCCGAGGTGATGAGCGAGCTGGGCGACAAGTCGTCCGCGCGGCGGATCATGCGGGCTGCCGGCCTGTCGTTGCTGCCGGGCAGCGTGGAACCGAGCCCGACCGTCGAGCACGCCCGCGCCACAGCGAACGACATCGGTTATCCGGTGATCATCAAGGCGTCCGCCGGCGGTGGCGGCAAGGGCATGGTCGTCGTCAACGGGGACGCCGAGCTGGACGAGGGTTACCAGCGGGCGCGCCGGACCGCGCGGGTCGTGTTCGGTGACGAACGCGTCTACCTGGAGCGGTACCTGGCCAAGGCCCGGCACGTCGAGGTGCAGGTGCTGTGCGATGGGCAGGGCAACGGCGTGCATCTGGGCACGCGCGACTGCTCGGTGCAGCGCAGGCACCAGAAGCTGATCGAGGAGGGCCCTGCGCCGGCGCTCACCCCGGCCACGGCCGACGCGATGGCCACCGCGGCCGTCGCGGCCGCAACGAAGGTCGGCTACAGCGGTGTCGGCACGTTCGAATTCCTGGTCGACGACCGCCAGAACTTCTACTTCATGGAGGTCAACACGCGGATCCAGGTCGAGCACCCGGTCACCGAGATGATCACCGGGGTGGACCTGGTCCGCGAACAGCTCCTCGTCGCGGCGGGTCATCCGCTCGCGATCACCCAGCAGGACATCGCGTTGACCGGCGTCGCCGTGGAGTGCCGGGTCAACGGCGAGGACCCGGCGCGCGACTTCGTGCCGACGCCGGGAACGCTCGACCGCTTCGACGTGCCCGGAGGTCCGTTCACGCGGATCGACACGCACGCGTTCGCGGGATACGTGCTCGGTCCGCACTACGACTCGCTGCTCGCGAAGGTCGTCGTCTGGGCGCCGGATCGTGAGACGGCGATCAACCGGATGGACCGGGCACTGGCCGAGTTCGACATCGCGGGAGGCGGGGTCGCGACGACGATCCCGTTCCTGCGCCAGGTGATGGCAGAGCCCGAGTTCCGCAAGGCCGAGCACGACACCGGTCTGGTGGAACGGATGCGGGCGAACCAGCAGGAGGTAGCGCAGTGACAGTTTTCCAGGATCGCGGTCTCGTCAAGGAGATCGAGGACATCCTCGTGCGCAGCGCGGGCCTGTCACCCGACCTCATCGGTGACGGCACGCAGGACGCCACATTGGAGGAGCTCGGGCTCGACTCGCTCGCGTGCATGGAGCTGCAGGCCGTGGTGCGGGACCGCTACGGCGTCCGCATTCCGGAGGAGTCGCTGGACATGAGCATCCCGCAGATCGTCGAGCACATCGGCGCCGAGATCGCGGAGGCGAACTGACGTGGCGGGACACACCGAGCAGAGCATCCTGATCGACGCGCCGTTCCAGCTGGTCTGGGACATCACCAACGACGTGGCGGGCTGGCCGGACCTCTACACCGAGTACGCGGCGGTCGAGGTTCTGGAACAGCAGGGCGACACCGTCCGGTTCCGGCTCACCATGCATCCGGACGAGAACGGCAAGGTGTGGAGCTGGGTCAGCGAACGCACCAGCGACATCGCCACGAAGCAGGTGCACGCGCACCGCGTCGAAACCGGGCCGTTCGAGTACATGAACATCCACTGGACCTACAGCGAGGAACCGGGTGGCACCCGCATGACGTGGGTGCAGGACTTCCACATGAAGCCGACCGCGCCGGTCGACGACGACGCGATGGTCAAGCGCATCAACACCAACTCGCGCATCCAGATGGACGTGATCAAGAAGAAGATCGAGACCGTCGCGACGTCGGCCGTCTGACCCTCTTCGGCCGACTCTCTTTGGGAGAACATCGAGATGACCACGACGCACAAGACTGTCGCCTGGAGCGACTGCGAGCCCAATCGCCGGCGTGGCGCGGAGATCCGGGTCGTGCTCGGACCGGCGACGGTCGGGAGCACCTCCGGGTTCATGGGCGTGGCGACCGTCCAGCCCGGCGAGAGCATCGCCGAGCACTACCACCCGTACAGCGAGGAGTTCCTGTACGTCGTGTCCGGGAAGCTGACCGTCGACCTCGACGGCGAGCCGGTCGAGCTGGGACCCGACGAGGGCGTGCTGGTGCCGATCAACACCCGCCACCGGCTGCGCAACAACGGAACCGAGGTCGTGCGGGCGGTGTTCCACCTGGGCCCGCTCGCGCCGCGGCCCGAGCTCGGGCACGTCGACACCGAGACCGCCGAGGAAGCCGCCGCGTTCACCGCGAGGCAGCGGTGAGGCGAACCGTCGTCACCGGCATCGGCGTCGTCGCACCCGGTGGCGTGAACCGCAAGGCGTTCTGGTCGATGCTGACCGACGGACGCACCGCGACCAGACGCATCAGCCTGTTCGACCCGACGCCGTTCCGGTCCCAGGTGGCCGCGGAGTGCGACTTCGACCCCGTGGAGGCCGGACTGTCCGCAAAGGACATTCGGCGATGCGACCGGTACGTGCAGTTCGCACTTGCCGCCGCGGCAGAGGCGGTCGCCGAGAGCGGTCTGGAGTTCGACGAGGAGCTGCTCGACCGCACCGGTGTCGTGCTCGGCTCGGCGGTGGGCGGAACCACAGCGCTGGAGAACGAGTACGTCGTGCTGAGCGACACCGGCCGGGACTGGCTGGTCGACCCGGCCTACGCGAGCCCGTTCCTGTACCAGGCGCTGGTGCCGAGCAGTCTCGCGGCCGACGTCGCGGTGCGCTACGGCGCGCACGGGCCGGTGCAGGTCGTGTCGACCGGCTGCACGTCCGGCATCGACGCGATCGGGTACGCACATCAGCTGGTGCAGGACGGCGAGGCCGACGTGGTGATCACCGGAGCGGCGGAGTCACCGCTGTCCCCGGTCACCGCGGCGTCGTTCGACGCGATCAAGGCCACCACGCCGGACAACGACCACCCCGAACGCGCGTCGCGCCCTTTCGACCGCGACCGCACCGGGTTCGTGCTCGGCGAGGGCGGGGCCGTGCTGATCCTCGAGGAGCTGGAGCACGCACGGCGCCGTGGCGCGCCGATCTACTGCGAGGTCACCGGATATGCCGCGCGCAGCAACGGGTTCCACATGACCGGGTTGCGGCCGGATGGCATCGAGATGTCCGTCGCGATCGATCACGCGATGCGCCAGGCGCGGCTCGACCCGCAGGACGTGTCGTACATCTGCGCGCACGGCTCGGGAACCCGGCAGAACGACCGGCACGAGACCGCCGCGTTCAAGCGGTCGCTCGGTGAGCACGCCTACCGCGTCCCGATCAGCTCGATCAAGTCCATGATCGGGCACTCGCTCGGCGCGATCGGCGCGCTGGAGATGGCCGCGTGCGCGCTGGCGATCAGCGGCAACACCGTTCCTCCCACGGCGAACTGGGCCAACCGCGATCCCGAGTGCGACCTCGACTACACCCCGAACACGGCGCGCGAGCTGCCGGTCGACGTCGCGCTCTCGGTCGGCAGCGGGTTCGGCGGCTTCCAGTCCGCGATGATCTTCCAACGGCTGGAGGCGGTGACATGACCGCGGTCATCACCGGGATCGGCGTGGTCGCACCGAGCGGCCGCAGCGCCGCGGAGCACTGGGACACCGTGTGCGCCGGGGAGTCGCGGGTCGGCCCGATCACCCTGTTCGACGCGTCGCGGTACGGCACCAGGACCGCGGGCCAGGTCGAGGGCGACGTCAAGGGCGATGTCGACGGGCGGCTGCTGGTGCAGACCGACAGGTGGACGTGGATGGGGTTCGACGCGGCAGCCCAGGCGCTGGCCGATGCGGCACTCGACCTGTCCACTGTGGATCCGTACGACCTCGCCGTCGTGCAGGCCGCTTCGTCGGGCGGCAACCAGTTCGGCCAGTCCGAGCTGCAGAAGCTGTGGAGCAAACCGGAACGCCGGGTCGGCGCCTACCAGTCGATCGCGTGGTTCTACGCGGCCACGACGGGTCAGCTGTCGATCCGGCACCAGGCCAAGGGGCCGAGCAACGTGCTGGTGTCGGAGAGCGCCGGTGGGCTGGACAGTCTCCAGCACGCCGCGCGGCTCGTCAGCAGGGGTACACCGATCGTGCTGACCGGTGGGCTCGAGGCACCGCTGTGCCCGTACGCGCTGGCCTGTCAGCTCGCGTCCGGCCGGCTCAGCCCTGCCGACGAGTACCGGCCGTTCGACGCGGCCGCCTCCGGTTACGTGCCCGGCGAGGGCGGCGCGGTGCTGGTGGTCGAGGATCTCGAGCACGCGCTGGCGCGGGGCGCGCCCGTGATCTACGCCGAGATCGCCGGCTGGGGCTCGACCCACGACGGGACTCACGCGGGTCAGCCGTCGTCACGGCAGTACGGCCGGGCGATGCGGCTGGCGCTCGACCGCTCGGCCACCCGTCCGGAGGAGGTCGACGTCGTG
Organism: Lentzea nigeriaca; assembly: GCF_016907955.1. GTDB lineage: Bacteria > Actinomycetota > Actinomycetes > Mycobacteriales > Pseudonocardiaceae > Lentzea > Lentzea nigeriaca. The sequence goes on from NZ_JAFBCX010000001.1 coordinate 156,570, forward strand.
ATCCCGGACGCGCTGGGCGTCCCGGAGTACGACCGCGCCGAGTCGGAGGCGATCCGCGACGTGTTCGGCTCGGTGCCGGTCACCACGCACAAGCCGCTGACCGGCCGCATGTACCAGGGCGGCGCCGCGCTCGACGCGGTGACGGCGGTGCTGGCCCTGCGGCACAACACGGTGCCGGTCAGCACGGGTGTGACACAGCCGGCACCGGGGTGCGAGCTCGACTTCGTGCCGGCCACCACCTCGTCCACTGTGGACAAGCTGCTGATCGGTGCGCGCGGGTTCGACGGGTACAACAGCTCGGTCGTGTTGAGGAGGGCGGCGTGACCAAGGCGCGGGTGGTGTTCCTGATCAGGGTGCCGGAGGAGCGGGCGGACGACTTCCTCACGGCCTACGAGAAGATCCGCTACGAGGTCGCGGAGGGCGTGCCGGGACACCTGGTGGACCAGGTGTGCCAGTCGCCTGCCGACCCGGAGCAGTGGCTGATCACCAGTGAGTGGGACTCGATCGAGTCCTTCGAGGCATGGGAGCGCAGCCCGGACCATCGCACGCTCGTGCGCCCGATGCGCGAGTGCATGTCCGAGGCCCGCTCGATCCGGTTCAACGTCCGTTGCCAGACAACCCGGCGCGATGCGGAGGACTCGCCGTGAACACGTTGATGGGAATACTGACGGTCTGGGTGCTGGCCGCGGCCGGCATCCAGCTCGGCACGCTGTGGATCATGAAGACGTCCATCCTGCCGATGCTCAACTCCTTGCCGTACGGCCAGTACGTCACCGTTTGCCAACTGATCGACATGCACGTGTTCCACCCAATCGCGGTGTGGAACGGCGTGATCGCGGCCGGCCTCGGTGTCTGGGCGGCGTTCATGGCGCCGTCGGTGGCGGTCAGCGCGATGTTCATCGTTGGCGCGATCGGCATGCTCGTCGTCGGCATCACCTCGGAGGGCTTCAACCGCCCGATCTGGCGGCAGATCGAGAAGTGGAGCCCGCAGCGCACCGCGAACGGCTGGTCGCGCAAGAGGACCAGGTGGTACGTCGCCCACGAGATCCGCACCTACGGCGCGATCGTCGCGGTCGGTGCCTTCGTTGCCGCATTCGTCGGTCAGCTCGCCTGAGGAGTGGTGGAGATGCGTCTCGTTGTCTTCGGCGCCACCGGCCGGATCGGTCGCGCCGTCGTTGCACGGGCCCGTGCCGAGGGCCACGAGGTGACCGGGCTGTCCCAGGCCGACCTGGACGTGCGGGAACCGATCCCGGCCGAGCTCGTCGACGGTGCGGACGCGGTGATCTTCGCCGCGGGCAAGCCCGGCCGCGGGCCGTCGATCGTGCGGTCCATGGGCATGGCCAACGTGGTCGCGGCGATGGACTCGGCCGGCGTGAAACGCGTCCTCGCGGTGATGCCCAGCGCCGTGCACATCGCCCCCGGCGCTCCGCTGACGCGCAAGATCGCGCTGCGGTTCTTCGTGCACAAGCTGTACCGCAACCCGTTCCTCGACCTGGAGCGGATGGAGGACGAGCTGCACCACAGCTCGCTGGACTGGACCGTGGTGCGCACGGCCAGGCTGTACGACGGCCCGGCGACCGGGCGGGTCGTCGCGGTGCCGGGCACCGTGCGCGGACCGGAACGGCCGGTGAGCGTCGCGGACCTGGCGGCGTACCTCGTGTCCCATGTGGACGACAGCTCGCTGTACCGGGGAACGGTCACGCTGACCGGGCAACGATGAACGGCCGACGCAAGGCGCTCGTCGCACTGCACGTGCTCGGGTCGACGCTGAGCCTGGGCATCACGGTCGTGATGGTGGCCCTGCTGGTGTTCGCGCTGTCGTCTGGCGACGAGTCGCTGGTCCGCGTGGACGACCTGTTGCTGAGCACGGTCGCGATCCCGGCGTTGTTCGTGGCCCTGATCACCGGTGTGGTGGCGGCGCTGACGTCGACGTGGGGATTGTTCCGGCACACGTGGGTGGTCAAGAAGCTGGGCCTGCTCCTCGCGACGCTCGGGTTCGCGCAGTTCCTGCTGGTGCCGTGGATCTCGTCCGGCGAGCACTGGCTCGCGTTGGCCGGGCTGGTGCTGCAGCTGGTGAAACTGACCCTGATCACCCTGCTGTCGGTCTACAAACCCAAGGGGCGCTTCGGGAAGAGCGGCACGCGCGAACCGGTGGCGGTGGGCCGTGGCTGAGGTGACGAGAAGATTTCTGCTCGGCGGCGCGATGGCGGGTGGTGCGGCTCTGTTCGCACCGCCCGCCTCGGCGTCGTCGTTCGGGCCGATCTCCGTACGGCCGGATGACATCCGCTATCCGGACCTGGTGCGCGGCGACAACCACCGGTTCGTCGGCACACCCGACGTCGTGCGGCTGGTCGGGTCGACCGACCAGGTCGTGCGCGCGGTGTCCGAGGCGATGCGGGCGGGCAAGCGGATCGCGGTGCGCAGCGGTGGTCACTGCTTCGAGGACTTCGTGGCGAACCCGTCGGTGCGCGTGGTCATCGACATGTCCCCGATGAACGGGGTCTACTACGACACCTCCCGTGGCGCGTTCGCCGTCGAGGCGGGCGCGACGCTCGGCGAGGTCTACGAGACCCTGTTCAAGGGCTGGGGCGTGACGCTGCCCGCCGGCGCGTGGCCGACGGTCGGAGCGGGCGGACACATCCTCGGCGGCGGTTACGGCATGCTGTCCCGCCGACACGGCTGCGTGGTCGACCACCTGTACGGCGTGGAGGTCGTCGTGGTGGACGCCTCCGGCACCGCCCGCACCGTCGTCGCGACCAGGGAACCGGACGACCCCAACCGCGACCTGTGGTGGGCGCACACCGGCGGCGGTGGCGGCAACTTCGGCATCGTGACGCGGTACTGGCTCGGCCCGGAGTTGCCGCGGCCACCCGCGACGCTGCTGTACTCGTCGCTCGTGTGGCCGTGGAGCGGGCTGAACGAGGCCGCGTTCAGCAGGCTGCTGCACAACTTCGGCACCTGGTACGAACGCAACAGCGCTCCCGGCAGCCCGTACACCGGGCTGTTCAGCGGCATGGGCGTGCCGCACCGGTCGTCGTCAGGGGGAGTGGTCGTCGGCACGCACTTCGACGCCGCCACCCCCGACGCCGCCCGGCTGCTGGCCGACTACCACGCCGCGCTTGGCGACGGCGTGCCGTTGCAGCCGTTCGTGACCGGGCCGACGCCGATGCCGTGGCTCTACGCGGCCTCGTGGCGCGGCGGCGGGGACGGTGACCTGATCGCGCGCCGCTTCAAGTTCAAGGCCGCGTACCTGCGCAAGGGCTTGTCCGACGGGCAGATCGCGACCGCGTACCGGTACCTGACCACGCCGGACTACCACAATCCCAACGCGTTGTTCGTCATGATCGGTTACGGCGGCCAGGTGAACACCGTGGCGCCGTCGGCGACCGCCGTGGCGCAACGGGACTCGGCCATCAAGTCCGCCTACCAGGTCTACTGGGCCGATCCGGCGGAGGACGACCGGCACCTGACGTGGATTCGCACGTTCTACCGCGACATGTACGCGTCGACGGGCGGCGTGCCGGTGCCGGACGACACCACCGACGGCTCCTACATCAACTACCCGGACGCCGACCTCGCCGACCTGCGCTGGAACACCTCGGGCGTGCCCTGGCACACCTTGTACTACAAGGACAACTACCCGAGGCTGCAACGCGTCAAGGCCCGCTGGGACCCCCGCAACGTCTTCCAGCACACCCTGTCCATCCGGGCCTGATCAGCCGTGAGGGGTGCCTCCCGAGATCTGGAGGCACCCCTCACGGCAGGTGCCGGTCATCCTGCCCGAAGTCCCGTCAGAGGACCGCGGTCAGGCGTTTGACCTGGTCGAGGTCGGAGGAGCAGGGGACCAGGAGCACCTCGTCGCAGCCGGCTTCCTCGTAGGCGCGCAGGGTTCTGGCCACGGCTTCCTCGCCGATGCTCGTGCCCCTGAGCACTGCCTGCGCGTACGGGGGAGCGAAGCCGTAGTAGTCGTCGATGTAGGCCTTGGCGTTCTCCTCGGCCCGGTCACCGAGTGAGTAGTACGCGAGGGCCAGCAGTCGCGGCTTCCCGGTGCGACCTGCCTGCTGCCACGCGGCGCGGAACGCCGCCGCGCCGCCGGTGAACATGCCGACACCACCGCTGCCGGAGATCCAGCCGTCGCCGAACCGCGCGGCCCTCGCGACCGCGCCCGGCGCGTGCCCGCCCAGGATCAGCTCCGGACCGGTGGGACGGCTGGGTGCGGGGCCGATGGCGCCCGCGATGCCGCGGCGTTCACCTGCCCAGATCCTGCGCAGCTCTTCCAGCTGTGCGGTGAAGTTGCGGCCGCGCCGCGCGTGGTCGGCGCCGCTCGCCTTGAAGTCGTCGGGCCGTGCGCCGACGGCCATGCCGAGCGTGAGCCGGCCGCCTGAGATCCGGTCGACGGTCGCCACCTGTTTGGCCAGCAAGGCGGTGTTGGTGTGCAGCGGGCCGATCAGGATGGCCGTGGTGAGCCGCACTCGTTCGGTCACGGCCGCGGCCGCGGCCAGCGTGGTGAGGCAGTCGAAGTTGTCGTACACGAGCCGGTCGAGGACGGCGAGCGAGGAGAACCCCGCCCGCTCGCCCTCGACCGACCAGTCGAGGAGGTCCTGTGCGGTGCTGCCGGGCACCGAGCTCGGCAGTGCGAGTCCGAAGTCCACTTCGGACCTCAGTTCGCCGTCTCGAGCGGCTGATCGTGCCGGCGAGCCAGCACGCACTCCAGTGCCGCGTCGCGGAAGAACTTGCGGGCGCCCTCGGGGGTGACCATGTCGCGCGGCACCGCCAAGTGCTCCTCGAGCTGCCGCTCGAACTCCTTGACCTCCGGCTGGCGGCTCATGTGCGCGGCCACCAACGGGATCGGGCCCTCGACCTCGATGACCCGCACGGCCATCTCCTTGCCCACGAACGCCATCGTGCCCAGCAGCCGTCCGGCGACGTTGCCCTGGTCGTCACGGACGTCGAACTGAGGCCGCCCACTGGCCTTGAACAGCTCCTTCACAGTCTCCTCGCTGCCCGCCTTGAGCGGGTAGTACAACGCGTGCCACTGCGACATGGCCCTTCCTTTCAGGAACTGGCGGTCACGCCGCCGTCGACGAAGATCACTTGTCCGGTGATGAACCTGGCCAGTGGCGACACGAGGTAGAGCACCGCGCTCGCCACCTCCTCGGCCTCGGCGAACCGGCCGAGCGGGATGCGCTGCCTGATCATGTTCAGGAAGCTGCCGTCGCCGCTGGCCTGCTCGACGAACTCGGTGCGCACGAAGCCGGGCGCGACCGCGTTCACCGTGATGCCGTGTCGCCCCCACTCGGTCGCGAGCTGCATCACGAGGAGGTTCAGGCCTGCCTTGCTGGCGCCGTACGCGGAGAACCCGCGCCGGCCCCCGGCGGCGCTGCGCACGGACGACAGGTGCACGATCCGGCCGGGCACGCCGGCCGCGATCATGTGCCTGCCGACCTCCTGCGACAGCAGGAATGCGCCGGTGAGGTTGGCGTCCAGGATGGCTCGCCACTCGTTCTCCGGGAACTTCTCCGCGGGGATCGTCTCCAGCTTGCTGGCGCAGTTGACCAGCAGATCGATGCCGCCCAGCGTGGCGACGACGTCGGCGACGACCTCGCGGACACTGGCGCTGGAGGTGATCTCGATCTGCCTGCCGATCGAGGAGCCACCCAGTTTCTCCGCCAGCTCAACGGCTTTGTCCCTGGTTCGGCCCGCCACGGCGACGGTGGCGCCGCGTTCGGCGAGCTGTTCGCTGATCACGCTGCCGATGCCGCCGTAGCCGCCGACGACGAGTGCCCGCTGCCCGCTCAGCTCGGTCATGATCCCTCCAACCCGAAGAGCCGCCGCGCGTTCTCGGCGAAGATCAGCCGCTCGTCCGGCAGCGCCCGCACCATGTCCACACCGGACTGGAGCGGAGCGGTGAGCGGCGGCGAGTCGGTGCCGAACAGCAGCCGGTCGGTGCCGAACACCTCGGCCGCCGCCGACAGCGCCAGCGCGGACGGCGTCGCCGTGTCGACGTGGATGCGCCGCAACCAGCCGCTCGCCGGGTCGGTGACCGGAGCCGGCGGCCCCGGTGGTCCCGGCTTCGCGCGGTGCTGGGCCAGGTCGAGCTTCTCCCGCAGCAACGACAGCGCGCCACCGGCGTTGGCCGCGATGAGCTTGAGCGACGGGTACTTGTCGAGCCAGCCGGCGAAGAGGATCGCGGCGATCCCGCAGGTGATGTCGCACGGCCGCGTCACGTGCTCGATGAGCCCGAGGTGGCCGTTCATCGGAGCGGAACCGACGGGTTCGGCCGGCGGGTGCAGCAGCACCGGCGCGCCGGTTTCCGCCGCCAGCGCGAAGAACTGGTCGGCGCGCGGATCGTTCAGGTAGGTGCCGCGCACGCTGGTGTTGGCGATGAGACCGACGAACTCCTGTTGCGCCAGCCGTTTCGCGGCCCGCTCGACCAGGTCCTCGTCGAGCGGGTTGACGTAGACGTACCCGCGCAGGTGCTCGTGGTGCTCCCGCACGGTCTCGCCGACCCAGTCGTGGAACGACTCCAGCTCGTCGGCGGGCTGGGCGTAGTTGTCCAGGCCGGGCATCGGGACCATGGTCCCCGCGCCGACCGGGCTGCCCACGATGGTGAGGTCGATGCCGAGCGCGGCCTTCTGCTCGATCATCCCCGCGACGTCGCCGAGGCTCGGCGGCATCGGGAACCGCTTGAGCAGTGCGGGCGGCGTCACGTGCCCGTGCACGTCGATGATCATCGGGGTCTCCTCACGCGCGCGGCGGGCCGAGGACCTGGCCGCCGTAGCGCTGCACGGACGCGATCACGTCGCCGAAGTCGGGGAAGTCGGCCGGGTCGAACGCCGGCACCTCCAGCCGCTCGGCCGGCTTGCCGGTGTCGAAGAACCAGCCGTCGAACCCACCGGGTGTGCCGAGCACGAGCCAGCGCGCGACCGGCGACTCGACCTTGTAGGAGTGGGGCAGCCCGCGCGGCGCGAACACAGTGGTGCCCGGACCGGCGTTGTGCAGCACGCCGTCGATCTCGATGCTGACCTCGCCGTCGAGGACGTGGAACGTCTCGTCCTCCTTGCTGTGCACGTGCAGCGGTGACGCGTAGCCCTGGTGCGAGGTCTGCTCGGCGAGCCAGAACTGGTTGCCTGTGTCCGCGCTGGTGGCGCGGAACTGCATGAGCGCGCCCATGTGCCAGATGGCCCGGCTCTGCTCCGCAGACACCGTGAACGGTTTCACTTCCGACATGGCTTTCCCCTCTACGGCACGAGAACGATCTTCCCGGTGACCGTGCCGTCCTCGAGTTCCTGTTGGGCCCGTGCGGCTTCGGTCAGCGGCACGGTCTTGGCGATGAGCGGCTCGACCTTGCCCGTCGCCAGCAGACCGAGCACGATGGCGAGGTCTTCGCGGTAGGCGGCGTCGTCGAGGCTCCAGGCGTTGTAGAACGTGGTGCGCTTGCCGTTCGGCACGAGCTTCGGCAGTACGATCCCGCCGAGGAAACCCCTCGCTCCGATCAGCATGTTGGGCTTGCCGTCGACCAACGCGGCGCTCTGGCCGTAGCCGACCATGATTCCGCCGCGCCGCAGCACCGACGACGACCTGTTGAAGTGCGATCCACCGATGGCGTCGAACACCGCGTCCACCGGTTTGCCGTGCAGCACCTGAACGAAGTCCTGGGCGCGGTAGTCGATCGGGATGCCGCCGTACTTGCGCACCACGTCGAGCTTGGCTGCGGAGGCGGAGCCGTAGGCCTCGACCCCGGCGAGCTGCGCGAGCTGCAGGAACGCCACGCCGACGCCACCGGAGGCGCCGTGCACCAGAACTCGTTGTCCCGGCTCGACTTTCGCGACGCGGTGCAGCATCTGGTATGCGATGAAGTAGTTCAACGCGATCGCGGCGGACTCGACGGCGGACGCGCCCTCTGGACGCGGCACCAACCGGTCCGCGGACACCTTGATCCGTTCCGCGTACCCTCCGGTCGGCACGAGCGCGGCGACCGCCCGGCCCGGTGCGAGCGCCACTCCGGCACCGGTTTTCTCGATCACACCGGCGAAGTCGTAACCGGGGACGAACGGCGGTTTCGGCGAGCCGGGAATGACTCCCTTGCGCAGCAGGATGTCCCCGTAGGAGACCCCGGCTGCCTCGACTCGGACGATCACCTCACCCGCCGCCGGCGGATCGAGCGCGGTCGCCTGCGCCTGCATGGTGTCCGGTCCGGTCACGGTGAGATGTCGAGCGAGCACGATGGCCTCCCGGCGATCGGGTTGCGCGCGGAACTTCCCTGCCCCTACTGCCTAGCAGTGGCGCGTCACGCGGTTCAACGACAGCGGCGGCTATTCCCGGCGCCGGGGGACACCCTGCCCGGCCGCGCTGAAGAGCGTTCCCTTCGCCGGTGGGACTCCAGGCTCACGACAGCGGGATGCGCCGGGCGCCACCGTCGAAGCAGACCTGGATCCCACGGAGGTTGCGAATGTCCACAGAGGACAACATGAAGCTCGTCCGGTACATCACCGAGCAGGGGCTGAACGCGGGGGACGTGAGCTTCGTCGACGACGTGTTCGCACCCGACTACGTGGTCCACGCCCGCGGCCTCGACCTGCCGCCCGGCCCTGGCGCGTTCAAGGCGGCGGTCGGCTTCTGGCGTCAGTCGTTCCCCGACTTCCACTGCACGATCGAGCACATGATCGCTGACGGCGAGTACGTCGCGCACCGGTTCAGCACGACCGGCACCCACACCGGCAAGCTGGGCGAGATGCCGCCGACGGGCAAGTCGTTCCACGTGTCCGGCGTCGACATGCACCGCGTCGTGGATGGCAAGGTCGTCGAGTCGTGGATCAGCGACGACATGCCGCGGATCCTGATGGAGATCGGGGTGCTCGCGCCCGGTGGCCGGCCGTGATCGGCTTCCTCGGCCTCGGCTCGATGGGCTCTGGCATGGCGAACCGCCTGCTCGACGCCGGTTTCGAGGTCGTCGTCCACAACCGGACCGCCGCGAAGGCGGAGGCGCTGGCCGAACGCGGCGCCAAGGTCGCGTCCTCACCGGCCGAGGTCGCCCGCGTCGCGGACGTGCTGCTGCTCAGCCTCGCGACCGGTGATGTCGTCGAGGAGATGCTGTTCGGCCCGTCGGGTGCGCTGACCACAGGCGAGAACCTGCTGATCGCCGACATGAGCACGGTCTCACCGGATGCGGCACGCGCGCTGGCGGCACGCGTCTCCGAGCAGGGGCACCGGATTCTCGACGCCTGTGTGCTCGGCAACGCCCAGCACGCCGCGACCGGTGAGCTGCGGTTCATGATCGGTGGCGATGCCGCGGACGTCGAGTCGTTGCGGCCGGTGCTCGACCCGCTGGCGAAGGAGATCGTGCACCTGGGCGACCACGGCATGGGCGCCACCGCGAAGGTGGCGATGAACCTGCTGATGGGCGTGCAGATGCAGGCGCTGGCGGAAGCGGTCGTGCTGGGCGAACGCTCCGGCCTGCGGCGGGACGTGCTGATCAAGATGATCGCCGCCAGCGGCTACAGCTCGCCGGTGATGAAGTTCAAGAGCGGCGTGATGGCCCGCCGGGCGTTCGCTCCCGCGGACTTCCGCCTCGCCCTGATGCGCAAGGACCTGATGCTCGCCCTCGCCGACGCGGCCCGCCTCGGCATTCCGATGCCCGCGACGCAGGCCAGCTACGAGGTGCTCACGTCCGCGTTGAACTCCGGCCACGGCGAGCTCGACTGCGCCGCGGTGCTCGCGGAGGTCGAGCGGATGGCGGGCGTATCGAGCTGATGTTCGCATTGCTGCGCGAGGATTTGCGCACGGTCCGACGCCACACCGGATGCACGGTCGCTCAGGCACTGCTTTACCCGTCGGTCGTGGCGATGTGGACGTACCGGATCGCGCACGTGCTGCGCCGGCACCGGATCCTCGCCCGGCTGCTGTCGAACCTGGGCAGGCTGCTGTCCGGCGGCGTGGAGATCCATCCCGGTGCCACGCTCGGCAGACGGCTCTTCATCGCGCACGGCAACGGCGTCGTCATCGGCGAGACCGCGATCGTCGGTGACGACGTCGTGCTGTGCCAGCAGGTGACGCTCGGCGCCGTGGGGTGGTGGCGGGACAACGCCCGCGCGCCCGGCCAGCGCCGGCATCCGCGCCTCGGGAACCGCGTCGTGGTGCACCCGAACGCGTCCCTGCTCGGGCCGCTGACGGTCGGTGACGACGCCGTGATCGAGGCCCAGTCCCTGGTGCTGCGCGACGTCCGGCGTGGCGCCGTGGTCACCTGCGTTCAGGCGCAGTGATCGCCTGCCTTCAGGCGCGTCGGCGCCGGACTGGTTGGTGAAGCGGACCTTGCGCCAACGGTGTCGCGGGGTGGGGGACACCAGGTCGACGCGGATCGTCAGCGACGAAGGACGCCGACCAGGACGTCAGCGATGGAGGACGTCAACGTGGCGGTGGGTGTGGGGTTCGGTGCCGCCGCGCCCCATTGCTGCCCACCGCCACGTGTCCACCGGCCGGGGTGCGAGCCGCGGCCGGCAGCTTTCGAGGGAACCAGGGCGATCTCAGGCGAACCGGTACTCGGTCAGGTCGCGTACGTGCCGGTAGCCGACCTTCTCCACGACCGCCTGCATCGCCGCGTACTGCAGGAAGTGCAGGCAGGTGCACGCCTCGGCGCCCTCTTCGAGCGCTCGCGCGGTGACCTCGCCGAGCAATGCGGCCGCGTACCCGCCCTGTCGGTGCTCCGGCGCCACGAACACCCCGGACGGCCGCACGACACCACCGATGGGCCGGGCCCGGCCGGCGGCGCCGACGACGGCACCGTCGTGCTCCCACAGGATCAGCCGGTCGCCATCAACCTGGTCGGCGACCATGTGCTTCATGTAGCGCAGGATGTCCTCCTGGGCCATGCCGCTGTCGCGCATGGTGGTGGAGAACCACTCGGCGACCGTGTCGATCTCGTCCGGGCGGCCGAGCCGGGGTGCGCCGGGGATCTGGGTGATCCGAGTGGCGTCGGTGCACACCATGAGCCACTGGTCGCGTTCCGGGGTCGCGGTCTTGCCGGCGACCTCGGCGAAGCGGGTGGCGAAGGTCGCGGTCGCCTCGGTGGGGCCGTTGACGCCCGGCACCCACGGCTCCTGCTTCGCGATCTCCTCGGCGAGTGCGGAGGCCGCGGCGGTGGGCATGTCGGTGATCGTCAGGCGGTACGGCGCGGCGACCCAGGCTGCGCCGAGGACGGTTCCGGAGTCCTCCACCCAGTACGGCTTCGCGGGGCCGTCGCCGGGTAGCAGCCCGGACGGGTCGAACGTGTGATAAAGCAGAATGTTGTTGTCGACCGGGTTTTCCAGCAGTGCCGGGCCGGCTTTCTCCCGGAACTCCTCGATGTCGGTCGTCGACCTCACCCGCATTGGCTTCCTCCCGTTGTCGTCGACGTTTCCGACGCTAGGCATTTCCGAGTTCCGCGGGCAATGGGCTGCAGTCCCAGCCGGACCGGGCCAGGTTCCCAGCCCGGCGGGGCACCTGGCGGATCCACGCGGGACCCCGCCGGCCGCACAGTGGTCGGTAGCCGGACGGGAGGGGTCGACGTGGCTGAAGAATGGTGTGCTCCCGGCGACGGTGCTGATCCGATCGCGGTGATCGGAATGAGCTGCCGGTTCCCCGGTGGGGTGAGTTCCCCCGAGGAGTACTGGGATTTCCTGATCAACGAGCGGTCCGGGATCGGCACGCTGCCGGACGGCAGGTGGGCTGATTACGCGGTGCCCGGAATCACCACCACCGGGGGATTTCTGCGCGGAATCGAGCGGTTCGACGCCGCCTTCTTCGGCCTTTCCCCGCGCGAGGCCGCGTTGATGGACCCGCAGCAGCGGATGGTGCTCGAACTGTCGTGGGAGGCGCTTGAGCACGCCGGCCTCGTGCCCGGCACGGTGGCCGGAACCGACGCTGGTGTCTTCATCGGGGTCAACGCCGACGACCACGGCCGGCGCCTGCTGGAGGACCTGCCGCGCATCGAGGCGTGGAGCGGGATCGGCTCGTCGTTGTGCGCCATCGCGAACCGCGTGTCGTACACGCTGGACCTGCGCGGGCCGAGCATCGCCGTCGACACGGCGTGCTCGGCCTCGCTCGTCGCGATCCACCTGGCGTGCCAGAGCCTGCGCACCCGCGAGAGCTCCGTCGCGATCACCGGCGGCGTGATGCTCATGGTCGGGCCCGGCCTCACCGCCGTGATGGACGCGGCCGGCGTGTTGTCGCCGACCGGGGCCAGCCGGCCGTTCGACGCGACCGCCGACGGGTACGTCCGCAGTGAGGGCGCGGGACTGCTCGTGCTGAAGCGGCTTTCCGACGCGCGCCACGACGGCGACCGGGTGCTCGCGGTGATCAGGGGCAGCGCGGTGACGCAGGACGGCCGCACCGACGGCATCATGGCGCCGAGCCGGCTCGCCCAGGAACACCTGCTGCGGGCGGCCTGCGGGTCGGCGGGCATCACACCGTCCGATGTGGACTACGTCGAGGCACACGGCACCGGCACCCGCGTGGGTGACCCGATCGAGGCGGGCGCACTCGCCGAGGTCTACGGCACCGACCGCGATCGGCCGTGCCTGGTCGGCTCGGTGAAGTCCAACATCGGTCACCTGGAGGCGGCGTCCGGCGTCGCCGGCGTGATCAAGACGGTGCTCGCGTTGCGGCACGGCGTGATCCCGGCGACGGTCAACGTGTCGACGCCGATTCCGGCGCTCGGCGACGGGCTGACCATCGTCACCGGCGCGACGCCGTGGCCACGCACCGGACGGCCACGCATCGCGGGCACGTCCGGGTACGGCTACGGCGGCACGATCGCCCACGTTCTCCTCGAAGAAGCGCCGCTCCAGCCACGAGCGCAGCGGTCGGCGGCCGCCAAGCCGCGGCTGTACCCGTTGTCCGGTGCCTCCGCCGCCGCGGTGACCGCACAGGCGGCGAGGCTCGCCGACTGGCTCACCGGCAGCGGTGCGGCCACGCCGCTGGGCGACGTCGCCCACACCCTCGCGGTACGCCGTGCGCAGCTGCCGTGGCGCGCGACGGTGGTCGCGACCAGCCGGGAAGAGCTCGTCACGCGGCTGCGTGCGGTCGAACCAGGACCGGCCCAACCGGGTGCGGCGCCGGTGTGGGTGTTCTCCGGCCAGGGTTCGCAGTGGCCGGGCATGGGCCGCGAGCTGGCGGCCACCGACCTCGCGTTCCGGACCGTGCTGGACAAGCTGGCGTGGCCGTTCCGGGAGGAGTGCGGCCGCACGCCGATGGACCTGCTGTCCGCCGACGCGCTGGACACGCCCGACACCCAGATGGCGATCTTCGCGGTTCAGCTGGGGCTCGCGGCGTCGTGGCGCGCGCTCGGGGTGCGTCCGGCCGCGGTGATCGGCCACTCGGTCGGCGAGATCGCGGCGGCCGTCGTCGCGGGCGCGCTCACCGAGGAACAGGGCGCGCGGCTGGTGTGCCGCCGGTCCGAACTGCTGCGCCGCATCGCCGGCGCCGGAGCGATGGCTGTGGTGGACCTGCCGTTCGCCGCGGCACGCGAACGCTTGCGGGACGACGAGCACGTCGTCGCGGCCATCGCGGCGGCACCGGGTTCGACCGTGATCTCGGGTGACGCCGGCGCGGTCGCCGAGCTGGTTCGGCGGTGGCGGCCGGAACGGGTCGTGCACGAGGTCGCCACGGACATCGCGTTCCACAGTCCGCACGTGGCGCCGCTGCTCGACGACCTCGCCCGCGCCGCACGGGACCTGGGGCCACGCACGCCCACGATTCCCTTGTACAGCACGGCTTCCGCCGACCCGCGCACGACCGTCGCCCGCGACGGCGACTACTGGGCGGCGAACCTCGGCAACCCGGTGCTGTTCCACCAGGCCGTCGAAGCGGCGGTCACCGACGGGCACCGGTTGTTCCTGGAAGTCTCACCGCACCCGGTCGTCACACACTCCATCACCGAGACCGCACCCGAGGTCACCGTCGCGTACACGTTGCGGCGCAACAAACCCGAGCGTGCCACGCAGCTCGCGCAGCTCGGTGTGCTGCACTGCGCCGGAGCCGAGGTCGACTGGCGGGCAGTGCACCCCGAGGGCGGGCTCGCCGATGTGCCGGGCACGGTGTGGCAGCAGGAGGAGTTCCGCGCCACGCACTCGCCGCACGGCCCGCGTCCGCACGATCCCGCCCGGCACGACCTGCTCGGCGAGGCGGTGACCGTGCACGGCCCGTCGCCCATCCGGTTGTGGCGCACCTCGCTCGACTTCGCCACCCGGCCCTACCCCGGCAGGCATCCGGTGCTGGGCACGGAGATCGTGCCCGCGGCCGTGCTGCTCAACACCTTCCACACCGCGTCGGGGGCGGGCGTGCTGACCGACGTGACACTGCGGACCCCCGTTCCGGTCGAGGAGAACCGGGACCTCCAGGTCGTGTTCGACGGCCACACGCTCAGGCTGAGCACGCGGGTGTCCGAGGACGGCTGGCTCACGCACACCACGGCGACCGCACGGCATGAGGAACCCCACGTTTCCCGGCGCGAGATCCCGCAGTGCGCGGACCGGCTCGACCCGGGACACGTGGTGGACCGGCTGGCACGCGCCGGTGTCGCCGCGATGGGGTTCCCGTGGCGGATCCGGGAACTCACCCGCGAGCCGGGCCGGCTCGTCGCCACCGTGGCGGTCGACTCCCGCACCTCCGCGCTCGACGCGGCGCTCTCGATCGCGGCCACCACGGCCGGTGACCCCGAGGTGCTGCACATGCCCGCACACATCCGCCGCGTCGCCATCAGCGGTGAGCCGGGAGATCAGGTGGTGATCTCCGTGCAGGGCGACGACGTGGAGATCCTCGACCCGGACGGCACCGTGCTGGCCGAGCTGACCGGGCTGCGGTACGGCGTGCTGCAGGGCGAGCAGTCCGCGAGCCCGCGCCGGCTCGTGCACGTCGTGCACTGGACGACGGAGGCACCGCTGCCGCTCACCGAGACGATCGACCGGGTCGTCGTGGTGTGCGAACAGGACGAGCCACCGTTGCCGGGTCTCGGGATCAGGTGCACCAGGGTGTCGGGCCCCGACGAGCTCAACGCGGTGAAGGACGAGCTGACCGCCGAGAGCGTGGTGATCGTGGCACCCGGACCGGGACGACGCGTTGGTGTGGCGGCGTTCCAGGCATCCTGGCTGCTGCTGCGCGTGGCCGCCACGATGGCGCGGTGGGACGGCGGACCACGGCTGTGGTGCGTCACCCGCGGTGTGCTGGAGTCCGAAGAGGACATCGCGCTGAGCCATTCGTCCCTGTGGGGCGTGGGACGCGTGCTGGCGACCGAGCATCCCGACCGGTGGGGCGGGCTCGTCGACCTGCCGCCGCACGACAACAGCGGACTGCTGGACGTCCTGCGCGGTGGCGCGCGGGAGGACATCGTCGCGGTGCGCCACGGCACGGTGCTCACCCCTTCGCTCGTGCCGGCGCCCGCACCGCGGGAGCGCGCCCCGCTCACGTGCCGGCCGGACGGCACCTACCTGGTCACCGGAGGGCTCGGTGCCCTGGGCAGGGAGGTCGCGACGTGGCTCGCGAGCCGGGGCGCGCGCAGGCTCGTGCTCGTCAGCAGGCGGGGCCTCCCGCCGCGGGAGCTGTGGGACGAGGTCGCCGATCCCGAGGACGCGACCCGCATCGAGTGCATCCGGTCGCTGGAGTCGGCCGGTGTCACGGTGCGCACGGTCGCGGTGGACATCACCGACCGGGTGCAGGCGCCGAAGTCGCTGGACTGCGCGGAACTGGGCCTGCCGCCCATCCGCGGCGTCGTGCACGCGGCCGGAGTGCTCGACAGCAGGATGGCCGTCGACGTCGACTCGCCGTCGTTGATCAGGGTCATGCGGCCCAAGGTCGCGGGAGCGTTGCTGCTGCACGAGATGTTCCCGCCGGGCAGCCTCGACTTCTTCGCGCTGTTCTCGTCGGCCGGCCCGCTGCTGGGCCTGCCGGGACAGGCGAGCTACGCGGCGGCCAACGCGTTCCTCGACGCGCTCGCCACCCGCAGACCGGACATGATCAGCTTCGGCTGGACGTCGTGGCGCGGCCTGGGGATGAGCACGAGCGCGGACTCGATCGACGCCGAGCTGCGGGCCCGCGGCACGGCCGCCATCACCGCGCAGGAGGCGTTCGACTGCTGGGACGACCGGGCGTCGGACACCGGCCACGTGGTCGTGCTGCGCACGATCGGGCAACTACCCGGCATGCGCCGGCCGCCGCTGCTGCGCGAGCTCGAAGCACCGGAGGAGGAGCAGGAGCCGGCCGGGCGGCAGTGGACCGACCTGGCGGCCGAGGTGACCGCGGTGATCAGCCGGCAGCTCGGGACCGAACGGCTCGACGTGCACCAGCCGCTGACCGAGCTGGGTGCCGACTCCGTGCTGGTGCAGGCGATCCGGCGCGACCTGGAACACCGGCTGGCGATCAGCCTGCCCGCGAACCTGTTCTGGAGCGCGCCCACGGCACACGCCATCGCCGAACACCTCACGACATTGCTGGAGGATTCCGCATGAAGCGTGACGGAACTGTGCCGTGGCCGCCGGAAGCGGTCAAACGGTACGTGGCGGAAGGATATTGGAGGGGGCGGCCGCTGGGTGACTACGTGTGGGACTGGGCGGAGCGCTCCGGTGACCGGGTCGCGATCGTCGACGGTGACGTCCGGCTGACCTACCGCGAGCTCGCCGAGCACGTCGACGCGCTGGGCGAGAACCTCGTCGGGCTCGGGCTGCGCGACGGCGACAACGTGCTGGTGCAGCTGCCGAACTGCTGGGAGTTCGTCGTGTTCTTCCTGGCGTGCCAGCGGATCGGCGTGGCGCCGGTGCTCGCGTTGCTCGCCCACCGCGAGCACGAGCTCGGTCATCTGGCCGAGCTGGCCGACGTCGCGGCGATCGTGGTGCCCGACCGGTGCGGCGACTTCGACCACCAGGCGCTGGCGGCCACGCTGGCCGCGCGGCGCGACGCCCAGGTGATCGTGCTCGGTGCTGAGGTCCACAGTGGACACGCGTCGCTGCGGTCGTTGTCGCGGCGGCAGGGAGATGCCGAGGAGCGGCGGATCCGGATGATGCGGTACGCGCCGCACTCCGGTGACGTGGCGCTGTTCCTGCTCTCCGGCGGCACGACCGGCGTTCCGAAGATCATCGCGCGGACGCACGACGACTACGAGTACAACGCCAGGCGCAGCGCCGAGGTGTGCGAGTTCGACGAGGACACCGTCTACCTCGTGACCCTGCCGATGGCGCACAACTTCCCGCTGGGTTCGCCGGGGCTGCTCGGCGCGCTGATGCACGGCGGGAGGGTGGTCATGGCTCCCAGCCCGCGGCCGGAGGTGACCTTCGAGCTGATCGAACGCGAGCGCGTGACCACGTCCCCGCTCGTGCCCGCCGTCGCCCAGCGCTGGGTCGAGGCGGCAGCTACGACCACGGCCGATCTCTCCAGCCTGCGCACTGTGCAGATCGGTGGGTCGGTGCTGCCGGAGGGGTTCGCCGCCACGCTGGCCGGCGCGTTGAAGTGCCAGGTGCAGCAGGTCTACGGCATGGCAGAGGGACTGCTGAACTACACCCGGCTCGACGACCCGCCGCACGTTGTCGAGACGACGCAGGGCAGGCCGATCTCCGACGCCGACGAGTACCGGATCGTCGACGAGAACGGCAGGCCTGCCGGTCCGGGCAAACCGGGCGAGCTGCTGACCAGAGGCCCGTACACGCCGCGCGGATACTTCCGGGCACCCGAGCACAACCAGCTCGCGTTCACCCCGGACGGCTGGTACCGCACCGGTGACGTGGTCGTGGTGCACCCGAGCGGCAACTTCGTCGTCCAGGCGCGCATCAAGGACCTGGTGAACCGCGGCGGGGAGAAGGTCTCCGCGCCGGAGGTCGAGGAGCTCGCGATGGAGCTGCCGCAGGTGCGGCAGGCCGCCGTCGTCCCGGTACCCGATCGCGCGCTCGGCGAACGGGTCTGCCTGTGTGTAGTCCTCCACAAAGGGCACCGGCTGGACCTCGCGGACGTCCAGCGGGAGTTCCACGCCCGCGGCGTGGCCAAGTACAAGATCCCGGAACGGCTCGAGGTCGTGCGGGAGCTGCCGTTGACCCCGATCGGCAAGGTGGACAAGAAGATGCTGCTTCAGGTGGTGACGAGCGACCCGCGGCAGCTGGTCGCGGGCGCATGAGCACGACCGCCCGGCAGGGCCTCTCGAACTGGCAGCTCAGGACCGTGCTCGTCGTGCTGCTGTCCGGGCAGCTGCTGTCGGCACTGGACCAGACGATCGTCGGCACGGCGCTGCCGACGATGGTGAGCAGACTCGGTCTGGTCGACGACTTCTCCCTCGTCGTCACGGCCTACCTGCTGACCTCGACGGTGTCGACCGCGTTGTACGGCAAGCTCGCGGACCTCTACGGCGCCAAACCGATGTACCTGGTGTCGATCGGCATCTTCACCGCTGGTTCGGCACTCGTCGGCGCGAGCCAGGACATGACGCAGCTCGTGGCGTTCCGAGCGCTGCAGGGGATCGGCGCGGGCGGGTTGGTGGTGCTCGCGTTCACCATCTCGTCGAGCGTGGTGCCGCCCCGGCAGATCGGCCGCATCCAGGGCCTGGTCGGCGCGATGTACGCGCTGGCGTCGCTGGCCGGCCCGCTGGTGGGCGGCGTGTTCACCGAGTACCTGTCGTGGCGCTGGTGCTTCCTGATCAACGTGCCCATCGGCGTCGCCGCGCTGCTCGCGGTCGGCACGCTGCTGAAGCTGCCGGTGCGCCGGCGCGAGCAGTCGATCGACTACACCGGTGCGGCGCTGCTCACCGCCGGCGTGACGACACTGGTTCTCGCGACCGTGTGGGGCGGCGGCACATACGCGTGGTCGTCACCGATGATCATCGGGCTGCTCGGCACGACCGTCGTTCTCGGCGTGCTGTTCGTCGTCGTGGAACGCCGGGCCCCCGAGCCGCTGGTCCCGCTGAACCTGTTGCGGGATCGCGAGATCGCGGTCGCGATGGTGGTGACTTTCCTGGTCGGTGCCGCGGTGATCGGCGGCTACTTCTTCCTGCCGGTGTACCTCCAGGTGGTGCGGGGCGACGATCCCGTGGCCGCCGGTCTGCAGCTGTTGCCCTTGATGATCGCGGTGATGATCGGATCGGGCGTCAGCGGCTGGCTGATCGCCTCCGTGCTGGGGAGGATGAAGCCGGTCGTCGTGCTGGGCACGGCGATCATGACGGTGGCGACCTGGTTGCTGAGCCTGCTCGACGTGGACACGCCGGTGTGGCAGCTGTGGGGCAGCGAGGCGGTGCTCGGCATCGGCATGGGCATGGTGATCTCGAAGCTGATCGTCGCGGTGCAGAACAGCGTGCCGCGCGAGGACATGGGCACGATCACCGCTCAGGCCGCGTTCTTCCGCACGATCGGCTCGTCGATCGGTGCCGCGGTGTTCGGCGCGGTGATCGCGGCCGCGGTGGGCAGGGGACAGGTGCTCACCACGTCTCCGAGCGAGCTCGCCGCGGCGGGCTTCGCCGACGGGCTCCAGCTCGCGTTCCTGGCCGGTGTGCCGATCATGATCGTCGCGCTGGTGCTCACCCTGTTGCTGCCCAACACGCCCCTGCGCGAGGACGTCAGCCCGTGGGGGGAAGAAAGCCACTCGGAACCCGAAAGCTCTTCTGCGCAAGGGAAGTGAGACATGTCTGTCACCTCGTGGGGCGACAACACCAACGGCCAGCTCGGCGACGGCTCTACCACCGCGCGCCCTCTTTCATCCACTGTGGACGGCCTGGGTGACGTCCGGCAGATCGAGGCCGGCAGCGGCCACGTCGTGGCGGTGCTGCGCGACGGCACCGCGGTCGCGTGGGGCCGCAACATCTTCGGCCAGGTGACCAACGGCACCACCGAGAACCAGACCAGGCCGGTACCTGTGCTGGGGCTGCCCGGCCCGGTGCGGACGGTGTCACTCGGCGGCGGGCACAGCATGTTCCTGCTGGAGGACGGCACCCTGTACGCGAGCGGCGCCGGGTTCTTCGGCTGCCTCGCCGAGGCGAGCAGGCAGGTGAGCCCGGTGCCGGTGCGCATAGAGGGCCTGCCGGGCCCGGTGCGGTCGATCGCGGCGGCCGGCGGCCACAGCCTGGCGTTGCTGGAGGACGGCTCGGTGTGGAGCTGGGGCCGCGACGACTACGGCCAGCTCGGCGACGCCGGTGAGGAGAAGCCCGGCCGGGTGATCCAGGAACACGCGGGCAAGCAGTACCCGTGCCGCTTCGTCCCCGCCCGCGTCGACGGCCTGCCCGAGGTGGCGTCGATCGCGGCCGGCGGCGGCCAGAGCCTCGCCCTGCTGCCCGACGGCACCGTCCTGGCGTGGGGCTTCAACGACTGCGGCCAGCTCGGCGACGGCACCACCACCCACCGCGACACCCCCAGCAAGATCGACGCGCTGAGCGGCGTCACCCAGCTCGCCGGCGGCTACCACCACACGCTGGCCTTGCTGTCCGACGGCACCGTGCGCGGCTTCGGTCTGAACGACCGCGGCCAGCTCGGCAACGGCGAGACCACCAACAGCCCACTGCCCGTCGAGGTCCGCGGCCTGAGCGGCGTGCGGTCGATCGCCGCCGTCGGCGGCGGTTCCGACGCGGAGCCGGGCAACGCGGGCCACAGCATCGCCGTTCGCGAGGACGGCACGGTGTGGGCGTGGGGCTGCAACGACCACGGCGAGCTCGGCGACGGCACCTTCACCAGCCGCTCGGTTCCGGTGCAGGTCAAGGGGTTGAGCGACGTCGTCGCGGTGACGGTCGGAGGCGAGGTGCCGCAGTTCCGGGAGAATCCGGGCGGCGGGTACTCGCTGGCGTTGCGGGGAGGTGCGTGATGGACGTGCACACGTGGCTCACGGACACGGCGATCCCGTTGCCCAGCACCGATGCCGAGGCGGCCGCCGAGCTCGGCCCCCTCGGCGCCCTGATCGGTGACGCTGTCGTCGTCGGCATCGGCCCCTCGACCTACGGCGCCCACGAACAGTTCACCCTGACCGCGGCGGTGATCCGGTACCTGGTGGAACACCACGGGTTCCGCACCGTCGCGACCGAGGAGGACTGGGACGTCGCACTGGCGCTGGACAACTACGTGGTGCGGGGCGAAGGCGACCTCGACGACCTGCTCGCGACGACCGGGATGCCGTGGCGCACAGGAGAAACCCGCGAACTGCTGGAGTGGCTGCGCGACTACAACACCACGCAAGCCGACCCGGTGCGGTTCGTCGGTGTCGGGGTGATCGACACCAGGGCCGAGGTGTACGACCTGGTGAGCGCACACGTCGGCAACGTCGCCACGGAGGAGTTGCCCGCTCTGCTGCGGCACTTCGCGCAGATCCGCCCGATCCGGCCGGATCACGTGCGGTGGTTCTTCACCGAGGCACCGGACCGCGAGGCGCTGGTCGAACACGCCCGTGCCGCGCTGGCGATCGTGGAACGGGTCGCGAAGGCCGACCTGGTCGTCCAGCACGCCCGCCAGATCGTGGCGTTCTACGAGCACTACACCCATCACGTGGTCGAAGACGGGTACCGCGACGAGAAGATGGCGGAGAACCTGCGGTGGTGGCACGACCACACCGGGCACCGCATCGCCTACTGGTCCACCAACGCGCACAGCGTGCGCAGCGAACGGCTCACGATCTCCATTCCCCCCAAGGGAAAGCTGGAGTTCACGCCGACCGGCGCGCACCTGGCCAAGGCGTTCGGCGACCGGTACTTCTCGCTGGGGCTCACGTTCACCGAGGGTGAGGTGATCTCCGGCTGGGGGCTGCCGCCGTTCGGCCGGCGACCGGTCTCCGCGCCGCGCCAGCCCGGCGACTTCGCCGAGACTCCCTTGTCGGCCGTGGATCTCCCGCAGTTCCTGGTGGGGTTGCGCGGTGGTCCGGGTTCCTGGCTCGACGAACCCGCGAAGGCACGGGTGATCGGTTCGATCTACGACCCCGGCCAGCCGCCGGAGGAGTACTGGATGACGGGCGGTTCGCTGGCCGACTGGTTCGACGCCCTCATCCACACCAGGACCGTCACCCCCACCACGGATCTCTAGAGATCCAGGCGCATCAGTTCGCGGCGTGAGGTGATTCCGAGTTTCCGGAACACCTTGCGCAGGTGGTAGTCCACCGTGCGCGGGCTGACGAAGAGCTGCGCGGCCACCTCGCGGTTCGTCGCGCCGAGGCTGACCGAGCGGGCCACCTGCAGCTCCTGCGGGGTGAGCTCCGCGGTGCGGCCCGGTTCCTGGCGGCGGGCGGTCTCGCCGGTGGCGCGCAGTTCGACGCGGGCGCGTTCGGCCCACACGGGCGTGCCGAGGCGGGTGAACGTGTCCATCGCGGACCGCAGGTGCCGGCGCGACTGGGTCCGCCGGCGTTCGCGGCGGAGGAACTCGCCGTACAGCAGTTCGGTGCGGGCGTGGTCGAACGGGCGTTCCGTGGTGGCGTGCAGGCGCAGTGCCTCGGCGTAGTGGGCGTCGGCGGCGTCGGGATCGGTCGCGAGCAGTGCCAGGGTGCGTTCGGCGAGTGCCTGCAGCTCCACCGACGAGACCGTGTCGACCCACGTCAGGTAGCGGTCGAGCAGGCCCGTCGGGGTGAGGCCGGCGCGGACGGCGGCCTCGACGTGGTCGGGGATCGCGCTCACCGCCATCACCGGGCTGCCCGGTTCGGGGCCGGAGCCGTCGAGTTTGGCGAAGACCGCCAGCGCGTCCTCGTGCCGACGGTCGGCGAGCGCCATCAGGCCCAGCGCGCGCTGAGCGGTGTCGGCGACCTTGACCAGGCTGCGGGACACGGCCTCGGTCATCGTCTGCTCGGCCAGCGCGACGGCCTCCGCGGTGCGGCCGCGCAGGCCCGCCAGCATGCTGAGGAACGCCTGGTGCAGCGATGCGCTGTTGCGCCTGCCGGTTTCCACGGCGAGCCGGAACCCCTCGTCCGCGAACGCCTCGGCGGAGGCGAAGCGGCCGCGGCTGATCTCGTCCGGCACGACGTACTCCAGCGTCAGTGCCAGGGTTCCCGCGGCGCCGGCGGCACGGGCGCGGGCGACCGCCTTCTGCCGCAGCCGGGCCGACAGCGCGTACTGGCCGACCGCCCACGCCATGCCGCCCGCGGTGAGCAGCAGCTCCGGGTCCTCGAACCGTTCTGCCTCGGCCAGCAGGTCGGCCACCTCGACGGCCTGCTCGTGGTCCATCCTGGTGCCGATGAACGCGCGCAGCAGCCGCGCCAGCAGCCGATCCGTCTCGTCGGTGAACTGGGGCAGCTGCGCCAGCCGGGAAGCCAGCGCGTCGAGCACCTCCGGCCGCACGGCCGTGTAGGCGGCCTCGCGGGCCAGCGTCACGATCTGCAGTGTCCGGTGCGGATCGGAAGCGGCGAGTGCGGCGGACACGAGCAGCGCGACCGCGTCGGACGGCGAGCCCGCGCGCAGCTCGATGGAACCGCGCAGGTACAACACCTCCGCGGAGTCCTCCACCCGGTCGAGCGAGTCGAGCGCCGACGTCGTGTCACCGCCTCGCCACCACGCGTCGGCCGCGGCGACCAGCCGGCGTTGGGTGTCCTCGGTGGACGGACTGAGTTCGGCGGCCCGTTCCAGCGCGGCGGCGGCCGCGAGGTGGCCGGACCGGCGGATCGCCTGCGCCGCACTGGACTCCAGCGCCGCCGCGACCTCCTCGTCCGGTCCTTCGACGGCCTTGGCGCGGTGCCATGCCCAGCGGTCGGTGCGCTCGGTGTCCGCGTCGGCCAGTGCGCGGTGCGCGGCCAGGCGATCGGCCGCGGCGGCGCCGTGGTAGACCGCCGACCGCATCAACGGGTGCCGGAAGTCCAGGTCGTGCAGGATCTGCCCGGCCTCCGGCGAGTCGAGATGGCGGTCGACGCCGAGCTGCGCCGCCGCCGTGCGCACCAGCTCGCGACCGGCGGGCCCGGCCGCCGCCGCCAGCAGCAGCACCGTGCCGAGTTCGGGGCCGAGCTTGCGGATGCGCGCGAGGAAGACCTGTTCCAGCCGGCTGGCCAGCGGCACCGGTGCCTGCATCACCTCGTGCGGCGAGAGGTCCGCCAGCTCGATCAACGCGAGCGGGTTGCCGCCGGTGCTCGTCACCAGCTGCTCCAGCAGCAGCGGGCTCACCCGGTCGCCGAGCAACGTCCGCGCCGCCGCCAGATCCAGCCCGCCCAGCCGCAGTTCCGGCACACCTGCGGCGTCGATCGTCCTGCCCTCGTCGTCCCGCACCGCCACCAGCAGCGCGATCGACTCGGCCTCCAGCCGCCGCGCCACGAACAGGAAAACGTCCAACGACGCCGCGTCACTCCAATGGGCGTCGTCCACCACGCACAGCACCGGTTGCTCGTCCGCCAGGTCCGACAGCAGCGTCAACGCCGCCATCGACACGAGGAACGGCTGCAGCTCGTCACTGCCGCCGCGACCGAACGCCGCCCCCAGCGCCGCCGCCTGCGGTTCCGGCAGGCGGTCCACCCGGTCCAGCACCGGGGACAGCAGCTGATGCAACGCGGCGTACGCGAACTGCGACTCCGACTCGACGCCCACCACTCGCAGCACCCGCAGGTCGCGAGCCTCCGCGTACGCGCGCCCGAGCAGCGTGGACTTGCCGATGCCCGCCTCGCCGCGCACCACCAGACCGCCGCCGCTGCCGCCTCGAGCGCGGTCGATCAGCCGGTCGATCACGGCCAACTCGGCGTGCCGACCAACGATCATGGTGTGGATCCTAGTAGAGCGTCGCGGCTTGGTTGTGCTCCGTTGAGTCGGGCCGGGGAGTGGGCGGTCTGTGCTCATCGCCGAAAGCCCGGATGGTCGCGCTCTCATGCACGTCGCTGCCGAGATGGCGGTAGAGAAATGCCGACGCAAACGTTTTCTGATCACCCCGACTGCTGCCAACCGTGCACCGCGGCACGCCCCGCCGAGCCCGCCGATTTGCGGTACGGATCCTGGCGACGAGCACTGGCGACTTGCGTGGTGCGATGCCGGTGCCGTCCTCCCTAACGTCTGTGGTGCGCGCAAAGGATGAGGAAGCTCCCGATCACTCCCCCCAGTCGGGGCTTTCCACGTGGGCCAGGGCAGCCACTCGGGTTGGTGACTCCGGCCGCCCTGGCCCGCCGCGCGGGAAGGGAGAATCATGAACCAGGGGAACAAGGTCGTGCCGCCCCCGTTGGAGCGGCACGTACTGGTCGTCGCGGGAGTGGTCGCGCTCGGCGCGATCATGACCGTGCTCGCGACGACGGTCATCAGCGTGGCGATTCGCACGTTCGCCGACGAGTTCGGCGCGCCGCTGGCCACGATCCAGTGGGTGTCGACCGCGTACCTGCTGGCGCTCACGGTCGTGATCCCGTTGACCGGCTGGGCGGCCGACCGGTTCGGGGGCAAGCAGCTGTGGATGTGGTCGCTGGTGCTGTTCCTCGTCGGGTCGTTGCTGTGCGCGCTGGCGTGGTCGGTCGAGAGCCTCATCGTGTTCCGGGTGATCCAGGGGCTCGGCGGTGGCCTGGTGCTGCCGGCCGGGCAGGCGCTGCTCGCGCAGATCGCCGGTCGGGAACGGATCGGCCGTGTGATGAGTCTCGTCGGCATCCCGCTGTTGCTGGGCCCGATCTTCGGCCCGGTCGTGGGTGGCTGGCTGATCGACGCGTTCTCGTGGAGCTGGATCTTCTACATCAACCTGCCGATCGGGCTGATCGCGCTGCCGTTGTCGTGGAAGCTGATCGACGAGACGGCGAAGCGTCCAGCGCAGAACGTCGACCTGCTCGGCCTGGTGTTGCTGTCGCCGAGCCTCGCGTTGCTGGTCTACGGGTTGTCCAACCTGGTGGCGGGTTCGCCGTCGGCCGTGACGATCGGAACGCTCGTCGCCGGTGTCGTGCTGCTCGCGCTCTTCATCGCGCACGCGCTGCGCAAGAGCAACGCGCTGCTCGACCTGAAGTTGTTCGGCGACCGGCAGTTCCGGGCCGCGAACCTGGTCAACGCGCTGTCCGGCGCGTCGATGATCGGCGCGATGTTCGTCCTGCCGCTGTACTACCAGACGTTGCGGGGCGAGTCCGCCCTGATGGCGGGCCTGCTCACGGCACCGCAGGCGATCGGCGCGGCGCTGTCCATGCGCTGGGGCGGCGGCCTGGTCGACAAGGGCCGGGCCGGTGTGTCGGTGCTGTCCGGTGCGGTCCTGATGGCGGTGGGTTACCTGGCCTTCGTCATCCCGGACGCGGACGCGAGCTACGTGCTGCTCTCCGCCGCGTTGTTCGTGGTCGGCGTCGGTGCGGGCCTCACGATCACGCCGGCCATGTCGGCGGCGTACCGGACGCTCGACCAGCGGTCGATGCCGCAGGCCACCGCGCTGCTCAACATCGTGCAGCGCATCGGCGGCCTGCTCGGCACCGCGCTGTTCGCCGTCGTGCTGCAGGCGAACCTCGGCCCGCAGGGCCTGCGCGGCACCGTGACCCCGGAGGCGTTCGCGTACACGTTCTGGCTGCCGCTGGCCTGTGCCGCGCTGGCGCTGCTGCCCGCGCTGGTCCTGCCGAGGTCGCCTGACCGGACGGCTGCGCCGGTGACTAGTTAGCTCGGGCAATGCGCGGCGGGAGGCTGCGGTAGCCGGGATGCACGCCAGGCGTGAGTCCCGCCTCCTCGGCCACCCGCCGCAGCAGTTCGTGCAGCTGCGCGCGTTCCTCGGCGGACAGCGGCGCGACGATCTCCTCCTCGTGCTCCCGCATCACCTCGCGCACCCCGCGCAGCACCTCCTGGCCGCGATCGGTCAGCTCGACGATGCGCACCCGCCGGTCGGTGGGATCCGGCCGGCGCTGGGCGAGGCCCTGCTCCTCGAGCTCGTCGACGAACGTGACCACGCGGCTCGGCTGGATGTCGAAGTGCCGCGCCATCGCCTGCTGGCTGTTGCCGGGCGACTGGGCGATCCAGCGCAGCAGCCCCACCTGCGGAGGACTCACCCCGAGCGCGGCGATGCGCTCGGCGAACCGGTTGGCCGCGTGCGTGCCCAGCTGGGTCAGCAGAAATGCGGCGTTCACGTTCTGTTCCACGACCGAATCATAAACCAGCGATAAAGTACTGCTGGGTGAATGATTCTATGGTATGAACGATATAACGACATGTACGGAACGAGGCAGGGGAAGACATGAGCCAGGAGACCGCCGCGGCCCTGCAGACAGCCGGGTTCGCAGGCCCCGTGTACCTACCGGGCCAGGAGGGCTACGACGCCGCACGGCTGCCGTGGCGGCGCAACCTCGATCCGAAACCGCTGGTGGTGGCGGAGGCGACGAACGCGCACGACGTGCAGATCGCCGTCCGTGTCGCGCGTGAGCTGGGGCTTCCGTTCGGCGTGCAGTCCACCGGGCACGGCGCCGTCGTCCCCGCGGACGACGGGGTGCTGCTCAAGACGTCGCGCATGGCGGACGTGCGGGTCGATCAGGAGCAGCGGACCGTCACGGCCGGGCCGGGCGTCATCTGGAACTCGGTCATCGAGGCCGTCGACCCGCTCGGTCTCGCGCCGCTGTCCGGCGCCATGCCGTGGGTGGGCCTCGCCGGCTACACGCTCGGCGGTGGCACCGGCTGGCTGAGCCGCAAGTTCGGGTTCGCCGCCGACAGCCTGCTGCGCGCGACCGTGGTGACCGCCGACGGCGAGCTTCGCACCGCGTCCGAGAACGAGAACCCGGACCTGTTCTGGGCGTTGCGCGGCGGCAGCGGCAACTTCGGTGTCGTCACGGAACTCGAGCTGCGGCTCTTCCCGGTCGAGCAGGTCTACGCGGGGCTGCTGTACTTCCCGATCGCCAAGGCCACCGACGTGCTCACCCGCTACCGCGAGTGGGCGCTGGAGGAGCCGGACGAGCTCAACACAGGCCTGGTGATGCTGAAGATGCCCGACATCGACCAGATCCCGCCGCCGGTGCGCGGCAAGAAGGTCATCTCGCTGCGGGCGTGCTACATCGGTGACCCGGACGACGGTGACAAGCTGCTGGCCCCGTTGCGCGAGGCGGGCGGTGAGCCGTTGATGGGCGGCCTGCAGACCATGACCTACGGCGGGGTCCGCCGGTTGACCGGCCCGCAGCCGATGCCCCGCGCGTCGCTGGAGCACGTCGACCTGTTCCGCGCGCTCGACGACGAGGTGATCGAGACGATCGTCGGTGCGGCGAGCGGGGACACGCCGTTGTCGGTGGCGGAGATCCGGCACTGGGGCGGCGCGATGGCGCGCGACACCGGTACCCCGGTCGGGCACCGGGACGTGCCGTTCTCGATCGTCGCCGAGATCGACCTGTCCGACGGCACACCGCCGGACGAGGCCAAGTCCTTTCTGGACGGTCTCGGGAACAGCCTGCGGCCGCATGCGACGGGTGGCACGTTCCTCAACTTCATCAACGACCCGGCGCTCACGGAGACGGCGTTCTCGCCGGCCAACTGGCAGCGCCTTCGTGAGGTGAAGAAGACGTACGACCCGTCGAACTTCTTCCACTGCAACCACAACATTCCGCCAGCGTCATGAGCGGCGCGGAGGTGAAGCTGGTCCGGTGGCCCGCCGAGGCGGCCTCCCTCGCGCGCTACCGCCAGATGAACGTGCTGCGCCTGCTCGTCGTCGAGGGCAAGGCCGAACCGCCGATCACCGCCGACGTGAAGGAGGACTGGGTCAGGCCGCCGGTCAGCAGGGCCGATCTGATGGCCCGCATCGCCGCGCTGCGCGCCCGGTCGGACGTGTACGCGGTGCCGCACGTGGATCCGGCCGGGCTGCTGCGCTACGGCTCCCGGTCGGTCACCGTGTCCACGATCGGCGCCGCGTTGCTGGCAAGGCTCGCCGACGACTTCTCCGACCTGGTCGAGCGGGAGGAACTGCTGGACCTGCTGCCCGGCAACGACGGCGACCGCAACGCGCTCGACCTGCAGATCATGCGGCTGCGCCGGCGCATCGGGCCGCTCGGGCTCGGGATCCAGACGGTGCGGGGCCGTGGTTACGTGCTGGTGCCGCTGGAAGGAGCTGCCTGATGGCGACACTCGTCTCGTTCCACGCACATCCGGACGACGAAAGCATCGGCACGGGTGGCGTGTTGCGCAAGGCGTCCGAGGAGGGGCACCGCGTCGTGCTCGTCGTGGCCACGAGCGGCGAGCACGGCGAACTGGTGGAGGGCTTCACCCTGGCCGAGGGTGAGTCGCTGAGCACTCGCCGGGTCCGGGAGACCCACGAGGCCGCCGAGATCCTGGGCGTGCACCGCGTCGTGTTCCTCGGTTATCGCGACTCCGGGATGATGGGCTCGCCGGCCAACGACAACCCTGCCTCGTTCTGGCGGGCGGACGTCGAAGAGGCCGCGGTGGTGCTCGCGGGCATCCTCACCGACGAACGGGCCGACGTGCTGACCGTGTACGACGACAACGGCGGCTACGGCCATCCCGACCACATCCAGGTGCACCGCGTCGGCATGAGGGCAGCGGAGATCGCGGGAACCAAGAAGGTGTACCAGCAGACGATGAACCGCGACCGGATGCGCCGCGGCCGCAAGGCGTTCGCCGCCCGTGCCCGCGAGGCGGGCATCGAGATCCCCGGCGGCGCCGAGAACGACCACGGCGCGTTCGGCAAGCCGGAGGCGGAGATCACCGCCGCGGTGGACGTGAGGCCGTACCTCGCGTACAAGCGGCGCGCCATGCGGGCGCACGCCAGTCAGATCGGCGAGGGGTCGGTCTTCCTGGCGATGCCGGAGGAGGGTTTCCGGTTCGGCTTCGGCACCGAGTGGTTCATCCGGGAGGGGCAGGGACCCGGCATCACCGAGACGGACCTCTTCGAAGGGCTCGGCTAGTGGTGTGTCGCAGCTATCTCTTGGGATGTGACAGTGAGAGTGATGCCGGCAGGCAGCCGCGCTTCGATCATGAAGATCGCGCTCTCATGGCTGCCAGCTGCACGGTTGGCAGTAGTCGGGGTGATCAGCAAACGTTTGCGTCAGCATTTCTCTACCGCCAACTCGGCAGCGACGTACGTGAGAGCGCGACCATCCGGGCTTTCGGTGACGAGCACCGGACCACCCAGCCCCCTGCCCGACTCAACGGAGCACAACCAAGCCGCGACGCTCGGCTAGTGGCGTTGCTCGCAACGGCGCCGGTGGAATTCGCGGTCAGGCGGGCGGATCGTGGTGCTGCCCCACGTCCTCATCCTGGTTGGCTGTGGGCGTGGGGGCGGTGCCGCGAGGCGTCCTGCTGAGCGTGAATTACGCCGCCGACGTTGCGTGACGCGCCACCAACCAGGTCCCCGGCGGAGGGTCCGCTCCGGAAATCCCAGTGATACCGGGACATCTGCCCCACGACGACCGGACTCGCCATCTGCCACGGTGGCAGCAGGAATCGAGGGAGGACGCTAGTGAATCCGGATCGGACGTTGCTCTTCGTCGGGCACCCGACCGAGGCCGTGCGCAAGGCGAAGGCGGTCGGGCTGGACGTGATCCTCCTCCAGCACCCCAGCAAGTTCGAGCAGGAGCAGGCCGAGCTCGCCGAGGCCACGTTCCTCGTCGACTACATGGACTGGTCGATCACCGAACCGCTGGCGGATCTGGCCAGGCAGCGCTGGGGTTTCGCCGCGGCGGTGTCGCTCACCGATCCGGGCCTGGAGGTGACCGGCCGGATCAACGACAAGTACGGCCTCGGTGGCACCGGCTACGAGGTGAGTCACGTGTTGCGCGACAAGTGGGCGATGCGCCGCAGGCTCGCAGAGGCCGGCGCGCGCACGATCGGCGCGGCACCGGTCGCTGGCCGGGACAGCATCCTCGATTTCGGGGAACAGCACGGGTTTCCGTTCATCCTCAAGCCGATCGACCTGGCCGGCGGCTTCGGCGTGCAGCGCGTCGAGAGGCCGGACGACGTCGATCGGGTGTGGGCCGAGGTCGAACGGATGCGGCGGGTCGGCGTGGACCGCGGGCCCGCCGCGTTGTTCACCGTGACGGACTTCCTGATGGAGGAGTACGTCAGCGGTCCCGAGTTCAGCATCGAGTCGTTCAGCTTCCACGGCAACCACATCGTCGTCTCCGTCACCGAGAAGATGATCGACGAGCGGCACTTCGCCGAGCTCGGTCACACGGTGCCGGCGCGTATCGACGCGGACACCGAGCACGCCATCGTCACGGAGGTCGTCGACTTCCTCGACGTGGTGGGGCTGAAGGACGGCCCGAGCCACACCGAGGTGCGCCTCGGGAAGGACGGGCCGGTGGTCATCGAGGGCCACAACCGCATCGGCGGCGACCGGATCATGGACCTGGTGCGGTCCGCGTACGACTTCGACTTCGTCAGCTACTCGGTCGCGTGGCCGTTCGGGCTCGTGCCCGAGCTGACCGAGCGTCCTCCCGCGCGCGGCGGCGCGTGCGTCCGGTTCCTGCACGGACCGGCCGGCACCGTCAAGTCCGTGTCCGGCATCGAGGAGCTGCGGGAACGGCCGGAGGTGATCGCCGCGGACCAGTACGTGCAACCGGGCGCGAAGGTCGGCCCGTTGCGCGACGACTTCGACCGGCTCGGGCTCGTCGCCGTGTCCGGACCTGACAGCGAGGCGGCCGTGCAAGTGTGCGAGGAACTGATCGAGTCCACTGTGGACATCGAGATCGAGGCGTCATGACCGTCGTGATCCTGGACGGCCGCACCGGTCCGCTCGCCCCGTACCACGAGTGGCTGGACGGTCGCGATCTCGTGCTGTTCACCGGTCGCCCGGTGGAACTGGGCGGCTACACCGACATCCGGGTGTTCTTCGACTACGCCACGACCGCGGCGGTGGAGCTGGCGGTGCTGGACCTGGCGGCCCGCACTCCCGTCGAGGCGATCGTCGCCACGTCGTTCACGGACCTCGTGCGGGCCGGAGCGCTGCGCGACCACCTCGGGCTCGACGGACAGGGCCGGGACGCGGCGATCGCGCGGGTCGACCTGGAGGACCAGCGGGTCCGGCTGTGCGCGGCCGGGGTGCCCACCGTCCACTCCGGACCGGTCGAACGCGCGAGCGATCTGCACTGGTACGCGCACAGATGGGGCTATCCGCTGCGGCTACGGCGGCAGCGTGCGGAGGGCTGGCCGGTGGTGGCGCTGCTGGACGACGAACGCGCGGTCACCGAGTTCAGCGCCGCCACGTTCGAGCCGGACCTGTGGCGCAAGCCGGGTCTCGTCGCGGAACCCGTCGTGGCGGGCGAACGGCGCCGGGCGCGTGGTGATCTCGCTCGTGCGGCGCTGGCCGCGTTGCCGGACGACACGGACGGCGTCGTGGAGACCGTGGACGGGCTGGTCGACTTCGTGGGCATCGAGGCGGACCTGCCCAGCGCCGTCCGTGCGCAGGCGGGGCTGGAGGTCGTCCGATGACGGTCGTGATCCTGCACCTGCGCGGTTCGCTGAAGGACGCGCCCTATGACCAATGGCTCGCCGACTACGACGGCGATCTGATCCTGCTGGCCTCGCGCGAGCACATGGACCTGCTCGGCGAGGAACTGCCCGCGGAGCACGGTTACCTGATCGCCGAGACGATCAGCGGCTACCAGGCCAGTGGCGCGGTGGAGGCCCGTGTGCTCCAGCTCGCCCGCGAGCACGACATCAAGTACGTGATCTCGCCCCAGGAACAGGACCTCGACCGCGCCGCACGGCTGCGCGAGATCCTCGACCTGCCCGGCCAGCGCACGGACAGCGTCACGCCGTACCGCGACAAGATCCTGATGAAGCGGACCGTGAGCGCGGCCGGCGTGCCGGTGGCGATCCACCGCGACGTCGAGACCGCGGTCGACCTGGTCGCGTTCGCCGAGGAGCACGGGTTCCCGATCGTGGTGAAACCCAGGGACGGCGCCGGATCGTTCGGCGTGCGGATCCTGCGGTCGCGCGAGGCGCTCGACGACTTCCTCACCGGCGGGCTCGAGCTGTACGGGCCGTTCGGCTCGAACCTGATGGTGGAGAAGTTCGTCTCCGAGACGATGTGCCACGTCGACGGGCTCGTCGTGAACGGCCAGGTCGTCTACATGTGGCCCTCGCGCTACCTCTACGCGCTCGCGGTCTACGAGAAGGACCGCAGCGGCCGGATGGACGTCACGCTCGACCCGGACGACCCGCTCACCCCGCGCCTGGTGGAGCTCACCGAGAAGGTCATCGCCGCGCTGCCGTCACCGCCGGACTTCGCGTTCCACGCGGAGATCTTCCACACTCCCGACGACGAACTGGTGCTCGGCGAGATCGGCTGCCGGTTCGGCGGCGCGGCGCAGCGGCCCATCCAGCGCACCGCGTTCGGGCTCGATCCTGCGGAGTGCTCGATCCGCGCGCAGCTCGGCCTGCCGCTGCCGATCGAGCCGGGTGAACGCTTGCGTCCCAGGACGCTCACCGGTCAGCTCGCGTTGCTCAAGCGGCCGGGCAAGGTGCTCGGCCTGCCCGGCGAGGCGCCGTTCCCGTGGGTGGTGCGCACCCAGCTCTTCGTCCGCCCCGGCACCGTGATGGGGGAACCAGGCTTCGCCGCCGATTTCATGGTCATGTGGGTGATCTCGGCACCGACGCGCGCGGAGAGCGTGCGGCGGATGGAGCAGCTCAAGAAGTGGTTCCTCGACAACCTGGAGCTCGGCGAGGCGGACGGCCCGGTCGACCGGCGCCAGGTCGACTACGCCGGCATGACGGAGGGAACCGGCCGTGGGCACTGACGTGCTGACCTTGCCCGACTCGATCGAGGGCCTCATCGGCAACACCCCGTTGCTGCGGCTGAGGCTTCCCGACGTGCCGGAGACCGTGCGGGTGCTCGCCAAGCTGGAGATGTTCAACCCGCTGTCCAGCGTGAAGGACCGGCCGGCCCTCCACATGCTGCGTGCGGCAGAGGAGTCCGGCGAGCTGGACCCGGCCGGCGGCGTGGTCGTCGAGTACTCCTCCGGCAACACCGGCATCGCGCTCGCCGGCCTGTGCGCGAGCCGCGGTCACCGGTTCATCCTGGTGATGCCGGATAACGCGACCGCCGAACGCAGGCGGATCGTGACCGCGCTGGGCGGCGAGATCGTGCAGACCCCGCACCAGGACGGCCTGCCGGCCGCGATCGCGAAGGCGCAGGAGATCACCGCGGCGACACCCGGTGCGTGGCTCGTCAACCAGGCCTTCAACCACGTCAACACGATCGCGCACTACGAGACCACCGGCCCGGAGATCTGGCAGGCCTGCGGTGGCGACATCGACGTGCTGGTCAGCCCGGTCGGCACCGGCGGCACGCTCACCGGCGTCGCCCGCTACGTCAAGGAGCGCACGGAGCTGCACGTGGTGGCGGTCGAGCCCGCCGCGTCACCGGTGCTGTCCGGCGGCTGCCACAGCCCGCACCGCATTCCCGGCATCGGCCCCGGTTTCGTCGCCGAGGTCACCGACACGGCGTGCATCGACGAGATCGTCACCGTGTCCGATGTGGACGCGGGACTCGCCACCCGCACGCTCGCCGCGACCACCGGGTTGTTCGTCGGGGTGTCGTCCGGTGCTGCCGTGCACGCCGCGCACCTCGTGGCCCGCAGGTTGACCGGCGGCACGATCGTCGCGGTGCTGCCGGACTCAGGGGAGCGTTACCTGTCGATCTGGGAGACGTTGGGGGTGCGGTGATGGGCTTTGTGGCCATGTCACCGGGAGCGGACGAGTGGCGTATGTCCATTCAGGACACATTGGGGGATCCGTGACGGACTTCGCGGCCGCGTTGCGAGCCAGGCAGCCGATGATCGGCACGTGGGTGGTGACCGACAACCCGATCGCCACCGAGAGCATTGCCGGGCTGGGCTTCGACTTCATCTGCGTGGACGGCCAGCACGGCCTCTACGGCGAGGACGGCTGGATCTCGGCGATCACCGCGATCACCGCGGGTGGCTCGTCCGGAATCATCCGGGTGCCCGCCAACGATCCCGCGGTGCTGGGCCGCGCACTCGACTCCGGCGCCGCCGGCGTGGTCGTGCCCATGGTCGACAGTGCGGCGGACGCGGCACGGGCCGCGCACGCCTGCCGGTACGTCCCGCGTGGCGGCCGCAGCTACGGGCCGATGCGCACCGCATTGCGCATGCCCCCGGCCGAGGCCAACGACCGCGTCGCGTGCCTGGTGATGATCGAGACCGCCGAGGCGCTCGCCGACATCGACGCGATCTGTGCGGTGGACGGGCTGGACGGGGTGCTGATCGGCCCGTTCGATCTCACGCTCGCCCTGGGCGGCAAGGGTTTTGGTGATCCCGCGGTGGCGGCGGAGCTCGAGGACGCGCTGGCGGCCGTCGCGGCGGCCGCGGCGCGTGCGGGCATCGCGGCCGGGGTGCACTGCCCGGACGGTGGCACGGCCGCGAAACGGCTCGCCGGCGGCTTCACGTTCGCCATGGTCAGCTGCGACCTGTTGCTGCTGGAGGAGGCCGCGACGTCCCAGTTGCGCCTCGCCCGCAGTTCCTAGAAAGGATTCCATCGTGTCTGGTTTGGACATTCGCAAGATCGGTGGCCGGATCGGCGCCGAGGTCGTCGGCGTGGACATCGCCGCCGGTCTGTCCGACGCCGTCATCGCCGACGTCAACGCCGCACTGCTGGAGCACAAGGCACTGGTCTTCCGCGGCCAGCACCTCGAAGAGGAAGGCCAGCTGGCGTTCGCGTCCCGCTTCGGCCCGCTCACCCAGGCGCATCCGACCGGCATCCCGTCGGTCGACGGTCAGCCGCAGGTGTTGCCGATCGACGGGGACGACCACCGCGCCAACCACTGGCACACCGACTGCACGTTCGTCCGCACGCCACCGAAGGCGAGCACGTTGCGGGCACTGGTCATGCCGTCCTACGGCGGCAACACGCTGATCGCCAACCAGGCAGCGGCGTACCGGGACCTGCCTGCCGAGCTGCGCGACTTCGCCGACACGCTGTGGGCGGTGCACAGCAACGACGCCGGCCAGCCGAAGCTCGACACGGAACGCGCCGACGAGTACCGCAAGATCTTCCTGTCGAAGATCTACCAGACCGCGCACCCGGTGGTGCGCGTCCACCCGGAGTCGGGCGAGCGGAGCCTGTTCATCGGGAGCTTCGCCCAGTCGATCGTCGGCCTGTCGCTCAGCGAGTCGCGTGCGATCCTCGACATGCTGCAGAAGTACGTCACCAGGCCGGAGAACGTGATCCGCGTCCAGTGGACGCCGGGGGACCTGGTGCTGTTCGACAACCGCAACACCCAGCACTACGGCCCGGACGACTACGACGACCAGCCGCGCATGCTGCACCGCGTCACCATCGCCGGTGACGCCCCGGTCGGCGTCAACGGCAAGCAGAGCTACCTGATCCAGGGCGACGACGCGTCGCACTACACCCCGGCGGTGGCATGACGAGTTTCACCGAACGGCTCGCACTCCCGTCGTTCCGCGGCCACGGCGGCCTCGTTGCCGCACTGGCCGTGGACAGCATCGGTACGGGCCTGTTCCTGCCGTTCGGCGTCGTGTACTTCCTCTACACCACGTCGCTGCCGCTGCCGGTGATCGGCGCGGGCCTCACCGCGGCCAGACTGCTCGCGCTCCCGGCCTCGATCGTGGCCGGGCCGCTGATCGACAGGTTCGGCGCCAGGACCGTGCTGGCGGCGGGCAACCTGGTGAGCTGCTTCGCCTTCGCGGGCTATCTGTTGGTGAGCAACACTTGGCAGCTCGTGCTGGCGGCATTCCTCGCGAGCGTCGGCCAGACGACGTTCTGGACCGCCTCCCGCGCGCTGGTCGGCGCGGCCATCCAGCCCGACCAGCGCTCGTCGTGGTTCGCACTCCAGACGATGACCCGCAACGCCGGTTACGGCCTCGGCGGCCTGATCGGTGCCGCCGCCGTCGGTTCCGGCAGCCGCTGGGTGTACCTGGCGTTCGCCGCGGCCAACGCGCTGAGCTTCCTGCTCGCCGCACTCCTGGTGCTGCGCTGGAAGATGCCGGCGGTCGCCACCGCCTCCACCGGCGCGCCACCAGAACGCTCCGGGTACCGCCAGCTCTTCCGCGACCGCGCCCTGCTCCTGGTCACACTGGTGAACCTGGCGTTCGTCATGTGCGCCAACGTGCTGACCGTGCTGCTCGTCGTCTACGTGACGACCGTGCTGCACCAACCAGCCTGGCTGGGCGGCGCGCTGTTCACCGTGAACACGATCATGGTGTCGACGTTGCAGACCATCACCACGCGCAGCGTCCGCAAGGTGAGTCACGCCGGTGTGCTGCGCGCCGCGGCCCTGTGCTGGGCCGCATCCTTCGTGCTGCTGTGGGGTCTGACCGCATTGTCGGGCCTGGTGGTGATCATCGGCCTGTTCGTGGCGATCGTCGTGTTCACGATCGCCGAGATGCTGCAGGACCCGATCATCAACACCCTCGTCGTCGACATCGCGCCCCCGCACCTCACCGGCCGGTACGTCGCGGCCTACCAGCTGTCGTGGAGCGCGGGCAACGCCGTCGCGCCGTTCCTGCTCACCGCTCTGCTCGCGCAGGGAGTCGCGCCGTCCTGGATCGTCATGGTGACCGTCTGCCTGCTCGCGGTGGTGACGATCGGCCGGATCAGGCCGGCGCGCTCGGTCACCGAACCCGCTTCGTGACCCGCTGCCGCGGCAGGTCGGCGGTGGTCTCGTCGGCGGGCAGCCAGGCACGACGGAGGCGCTCGCGGGCCTCATTCACGGACAGGGAGGTAGTGGGCTGCCCGACCGTGTGCTGATACTTGGCGTCATAGGCCCTGGCCCAGACGCCTGCAGCCTGCGGCCGCGGAACCAGTGCCGAGAGGTTGTGGCGGTCACCGGTCCGGGCCGCTCGCGCTCACTCCCCGCGGCGCGCTGTCCGCTGTCGTGCGGAGACTGCGGTGCGCCGCCATCCGCACCGGCGCGTTGACGGAGCCGATGCCGCGGTAGCCGCCGACGCGTTGCGTGACCTCGAAGAACACCCGTGATCCGATCATGGGTGTGGAGAAGTGGAAGAACTCGCCGCCCTCGTCGCGGTCGTAGAGCAGGTCGAACTCCCGCAGCTCCGCGAGCAGCTCCTCGGGCAGGGCCAGCCGCGCTTCGAGATCGTCGTAGTAGTTGTCCGGAATGGACAGTGCCGCGCCACCGCGGGCGCGGAACGCCTTGGCGGTGGCGAAGATGTCGTCCGTGGCGAAGGCGATGTGCTGCGGGTCCGGCACGTGTGGCGCCCACTCGCCGCGCCGCAGCAGCGGCCGGGTGAGCACCAGGTGCACGCCGCCGTTTCCGAGTGAACGGCTGCGCACCAGGCCGAACGGAGCGGCGTACTCGGTGTCGTCACGGGGGCGCAGCCCCAGGACGGACCGGTAGAACAGCGCCACCTCGTCGAACCGGTCGAACGGCTGGGCGAGTGCGATGTGGTCGATGCCGGTCAGTCCGATGCCGTCGTCCTCCGCCTCCACGGTCGGCAGGAACGCTGTCAGCCACTCGTCGCCCTGCGGGCAGAACGCCACGGACAGTCCGTCCGGGTCGGCGACCGCGGTCGTGCCCGTGCCGACGTCCGGAGACAGTTGCGGGGCGAGCAGGGCGACGGCGCGGCGCGCGGACGCCGCCGGATCCGTGCTCTCCAGACCCAGCCCGCTGATCTCGGCGCCGCCCGGGGTGGTGGCGGTGGACGAGACCAGCAGGGTCGCGGCACCCTGCCGCCACATCCGCACCGGGCTGGTGCGGTGGTTGGCATGATGGGTGAAACCCAGCGCTGCCAGGGATTCGGCGACCTCGACCGCGGAGTCGTGGTGCACCGCCAGCCGGGCGAAGGCGGTCGCGGTCAGCCCGGCCGCCGCCGGGAGCACTGAGCTTTCCCCACCGGCGCAACGGTCCTGCAGGTCGAGCAGGGAGCGCATGGCGTCCACGGCCGTGCTGCCGGGATCGGCCTGGCGGTACACGTCGTTGAAGACCTCCAGCGAGATCGGGCCTTGGTAACCGGTGCGCCACACGAGGTTCGTGAAACCGGTCAGGTCGAAGGCGCCCTGGCCGGGGAACAGGCGGTGGTGCCTGCTCCACTGCAGCACGTCCATGTCCAGGTGTGGTGCGTCCGCCAGCTGGACGAAGAACAGCTCGCGCCCCGGCACTTCGGCGATGCCGGTCACGTCCGGGGTTCGTGACAGCACGTGGAAGCTGTCCAGGCACAAGCCGAGTGCGGGGTGGCCGGCTGCGCGCACGATGCGCCAGGAGTGCTCCCAGGTGTTGACGAACCGGCCCCAGGCCAGCGCCTCGTAGGCGATGCGGATGCCGTGCTGTGCCGCCCGGTCGGCCAGCGCGTGCAGTTGCTCGGCGGCGAGATCGTCGTCGTCCAGAGCGTCGGGGGACACCGACGAGCAGACCAGGAGCAGGTCCGCGCCCAGCTCGCCCATGAGCTCGAACTTGCGTTCCGCCCGGCGCAGGTTCGTCGCGAGAACCTGCGGCGGGACGGCTTCGAAGTCGCGGAACGGTTGGTACAGCTCGATCGACAGGCCCAGGTCTGCGCACCGGGCCCGGATCTCCGAGGGTGACCACGGGCTCGCGATGAGGTCGTTCTCGAAGATCTCCACGCCGTCGAACCCGGCCCGTGCCGCGGCGGCGAGCTTCTCCTCGAGGGTTCCGGACAGACAGACGGTGGCGATTGAGCGCAAGGCGGTGCTTCTTCCTCGGTCAGGCGGACACGGCGGTGCGGAGCCGGTCGTACTCCTCGCGGGCCAACGGTTCGGCGGTCTTGACGCCGAGGTCCTCGGTGCGCAGCCGGTAGGTCTCGCGCGCGCTGAACGCGGCGATCGCGGCGATGACCGCGCAGCCGAAGGTGAAGCTGCCGACGATGAGGGGCACGTTCGCTCCGGGCGGCGCGACGACGGCGTAGAGGGTGGGCAGGAACGCCGTGATCGCGGTGCCGAGGTTCTGGGAGACCGCGAACCCGGTGACGCGCGTCTTCGCGGGGAAGAGTTCCTGGTAGAAGGACGGGAAGACCGCGTTGTAGCCCTGGTAGACCATTCCCCACATGAGCATCGCGAGGATGAAGCTGAGGGTGGTGTTGCCCTCGCTGATCGCCCAGAGGTAGGCGTAGGACAGCGCTCCGGAGCTCAGGGCACCGACGATGATGCACGGCCTGCGGCCGATCTTGTCGGACAGGTTGCCGACGAACGGGATGAGCGCCACGGCGACGGCGTTGCCGGCGACGGAGATCCACAGCAGCGTGGTGGTGCTCATGCCCACGCCGTAGGCCTTGCTGGTGGCGTAGGTCGCGCCGAACACCGTCGTGGCGACGGGGACGACGTTCATCAACGCCATGCAGACGACGCGCAGCATGTCGGAGCCGTTCTCCCGCACCGCGAGCACGATCGGCGCCTTCGGGGTGGCGTCGTGCGCCTTCTCCTCCTGGAACACCGGCGTCTCGTCGACCCGGCGCCGGATCACGTAACCGGCCACGACCACCACGACGCTGAGCAGGAACGGGATCCGCCAGCCCCACGACTCGAAGTCCGCCTTCGGCAGGATCGCGGCCAGCGGCAGGAACACCGCGGCGGCGAGGATCTGCCCGGCCTGCACGCCCTGGAGCGCGAAGCTCGCGTAGAAGCCGCGGCGGCCCGGCGGGGCGTGCTCGCCGATCATCGTGCTGGCGCCGGAGATCTCACCGCCGACGGCGAAGCCCTGGATCAGCCGCAGGACCACCAGCAGCGCGGGCGCGAGGACGCCGACCGAGGAGTACGTCGGCAGCAGGGCGACGAGGAAGGTCGACAGGCCCATCATCAGCATGCACAGGATCAGCACGTTCTTGCGTCCGTGCCGATCGCCCCAGTGACCCAGCACGAAGGCGCCGATGGGCCGGGCGACGTAGCCGACGCCGAAGGTGGCGAGCGAGGCGACGATGGCGACGGTCGGGTTGCCCTTGGGGAAGAAGATCGACGGGAACACCAGTGCCGCTGCCTGGGCGTAGATGAAGAAGTCGTAGTACTCCAGCGCACTGCCGAACCACCCGCTCGCGGCGGCTGCGCGCGGCGCTCGTTTCGTGGCGGCGGGCGAGCTCGATGTCGAGGTTTCCACGGGCTTCTCCTTTGAAGCGCGGTCGATGTACCTGTGCTTGTGCGCTATGCGCACGAACGTTTTTGATGCGCATGCGCACGGTAGGTTGCGTTCTGCCTCACAGTCAACAGTTAGAATCCTGGTAGTTGACCATGCGTCCGACGCCCTACCGCACTTCTCGGGGTAGCCGACCAGCTCTCGAGAGTGCAGAATCTAGGGAGATTTGTGCGCATAGTGCTCATGAGTGCGCATGGCGACGAAGGGAAGTGGTGCGGTGAAGGCCGCTGCGTTGGTCAGTCCGGGGCACGTGGAGATCGTCGACATCGAAGAACCGCGCTGCGGCGCGGACGACGTGCTGGTGCGCATGCTCGCCGTCGGCCTGTGCGGGTCCGACCTCACCGTTCACTCGGGCACCAGGACGGTGCCCGCGACGCCGTGGGTGCTCGGCCACGAGGGTGTCGGCGAGGTTGTCGCGGTGGGTGAGCGAGTGCGCGACCGCCGGGTCGGGCAGCGAGTGGCGATCGAACCCAACTACTGCTGCTTCACGTGCCCACCGTGCCGTGCCGGTTTCACCTCGGCGTGCACCGACCGGGTCGTCATCGGGATCAACACACCGGGGTTGCTCGCGGAACGCGTCGCCGTCCCCGCCGAGTTCACCTTTCCCGCCGCCGCGCACGTCACTCTCGCGGACCTCGTCTGCGCCGAACCACTGACCGTGGCACGGGCCGCGATCCGCCGTTCCGGTATC
The DNA here is from genome assembly GCF_016907955.1 of Lentzea nigeriaca. Lineage (GTDB taxonomy): Bacteria > Actinomycetota > Actinomycetes > Mycobacteriales > Pseudonocardiaceae > Lentzea > Lentzea nigeriaca. The sequence goes on from NZ_JAFBCX010000001.1 coordinate 198,141, forward strand.
GCGGCGGGGGACTCGTGCCTCGTCGTCGGCACCGGCTCGCAGGGCTTGTTCCTGTGCATGGCACTGTCGGACCTAGGCATCACGCCGCACGTGCTGGAGCCACATGAGGGACGCCGGGACCTCGCCGTGTCATTGGGAGCCGTGGTCGCCGGCGATTCGTCGGCGGGGTTCCGGTTCCTCTTCGAGACCTCCGGCGTGCCGGAAGCCCTGCCCCCTGCCCTGGAACGGCTCGCGCCAGGCGGCACCGCCGTCCTGATCGGCCTCAGCGCCCGGCCGCTGGGCGTCGCGATGTCCGCGGTCGTCTACCGCCAGCTCACCCTCATCGGCTCGCTCATCTACGACCACCCGTCCGACTTCGCCGGCACCGTCGCCGCACTGGAGAACGGCAAGGTCACGCCGTCCCTCGTGCTCGGCGCGGCGTTCGGGTTCGAGGAGACGGGAAACGCCTTCGACGCCGTCCGTTCGACTCCCGGCAAGTGCTGGATCGACCTGACCGCGTGATCAGGCCAGTCCCATCATGTCGGCCTCGATCATCCGGACCGTGCGCAGGATCGCGGGCACGTACTCGCGCTCGACCTCCTGCGGCGTCATCCGGCCCGCGTGCACCGAGACGTTGGCCGCGGCGATCACGGCGCCGGCCCGGTCGCGCACCGGGGCGGCGGCTCCGCGCAGGCCCGCTTCCAGCTCGGCCTCCACCAGGGCCCAGCCCTGCTCCCGCGTCCTGTCGATCTCCTGCCGCAGCGCGTCGACCGAGCGCACCGTGCGGTCGGTCTTGCTCTCCAGGCGCAGCCGTGCCAGGTAGTCCTCGAGCTGCTGCTCCGGCAGACCGGCCAGCAGCACGCGCCCCATCGAGGTCGGATACGCCTCGAACCGGGTGCCGATGTTGATGCGCACCGTCGCGACGCGGGAGCTGGGGATCAGTGCGACGTAGACGATCTCGTCGCCGTCGAGCACGGCGAGCGCCGCGGTCTCGTTCAGATCGCCCGCCAGCTTGCGCAGGTGCGGCAGTGCGATCTCCGGCAGCGACAGGCCGGACAGGTAGGCGTAGCCGAGCTCGAGCACGCGCGGAGTGAGCTGGAAATCGCGTGCTTCCGCCCGCACGTAGCCGAGATCCGCGAGGGTGAGCAGCAGGCGTCGTGCGGTCGCCCGGTCCAGGCCGGTCGCCCGCGCGACGTCCGCGAGCGACTGCGATGGACGATCAGCGCTGAAGGAACGCATCACCGACAGCGCCCGCGCCACCGACTGGACGAAGTGCGGCCCGCGATCCTCTCCGGTCGGCCGCTCGCTTGTGCGCATAGCGCACACTAACACGACAGCTGATCAGATGGCTTCGCTGGCCGTGCGTGAGCAGACCTGTTGGTAGTAGATACGCGCTCGATGATCATGAGTTGGTAGTACTTGCAGACGCCCAACGCCGAGGGCTGCAGCCTGTGCAAACTCCCTGACGACCGGCATTGCGCCTACCCCAGTCCCGCCCAGGCGCTCCCGGTCAGGCTCGGCATCCGGGCGGCCTGGCGGCCCAGCGCGATCGCCGCGGTCCGGACGGCCGGGCCGAGCGAGGAGACGTCCACCTCGCCCAGTCTCGTGCTGATCGACAACCCGGCGATCGGCTTGCCGGTGAGGTACCTGACCGGTGCGGCGGCGCAGGCGACGCCCGGTCCGGATTCCTCTGCCTCGTAAGCGATTCCGGTCTCTCGGATGGTGTCCAGTTCCTCGCGCAGCCGCCCCGCGTCAGTGATCGTGCCCGGCCCCAGCGGGCGCAGCCCGGTCTCGACGACCCGGTCGACGGCCTCGGCGCCGGCGAAGGCCAGCAGCGCCTTGCCGACAGCCGTGGCGTACGCGGGCAGCCGGCCACCGACCCGCGAACCCAGCGGCGGGGCGGTGCGGCTGCGCAGCTTGGTCACGTAGACCACGTCGGTCCCGTCGAGCACGGCGAGGTGCACGGTCTGCCGGGTGGCGCTGCGCAGGTCGGACATGCTGGCCAGGGCCAGCCTGCGCAGCTGCTGCGGTCGGGCGGCACGCTCGCCCAGTTCGAAGAACCGAAGGCCGATCCGGACGTCGTTCCCGGCGGGCTCGAGGAACTTGTACTCGATGAGCTCCCGGACGATGCGTGAGACGGTCGACGTGGCCAGCCCGGTCCGGCGGCCGAGTTCGCGGATACCGAGCCCGTCGTCGTCCGGCCCGAACGCCCCGAAGATCAGCGACACCCGCCCGACCATCGACGGCGGGGTGTCCCGCTCACTGGCACACATGCTAGGGACCCTGCAGGTCAGGGCCGCAGGATGTCAACCGAAGACCAGCCACCCCAGGGAGATCTCACGTGAGCGCACAGCTCGGCCCCGGTGAGCGCGCGGACGCCGCCCGCCTGCTGCTGAAGGCCTACGAAACCGGAGTGCCGGTTCCTCCGCTGACCGCCACCCATCCCGGCCTGACCGTCGAGGACGCCTACGACGTGCAGCTTCGCCAGGTCGCGGAGTGGACCGCGGCGGGGCGGAAGATCGCCGGGCACAAGGTCGGGCTGACCTCCGCGGCGATCCAGCGGCAGCTGGGCGTCGACTCTCCCGACTACGGCCACCTGTTCGCCGACATGTTCCACCTGGACTCGCAGCCGATCCCGGCGGGGGAGTTCCTCAGCCCGCGGATCGAGCCGGAGATCGCCTTCGTGTTGCGCAAGCCGCTGACCGGGCCGGGCGTGACGGTCGCCCACGTGCTCGACGCGATCGCGTACGCGATCGCGTCCCTGGAGATCATCGACTCGCGGATCGAGGACTGGAAGATCACCCTGCCCGACACGATCGCCGACAACGCGTCGTCGGGCGGGGTCGTCCTCGGTGCGACGCCGGTTCCGCTCGACGGGCTCGACCTGCGCACCTGCGGGGTCGTGCTGCGGCGCAACGGCCGGATCGTGCAGACCGGCGCGGGTGGCGCGGTCCTCGGCTCGCCGGTCAACGCCCTGGTCTGGCTGGCCAACACCGTCGGCGCGCTCGGCGTGACGCTCGAAGCCGGTTCGGTCGTGCTGCCAGGGGCGCTGACCGCCGCCGTCGACGTCGGTCCCGGTGACACCGTGACCGCCACCTTCGCCCACCTCGGCAGCGTCACCGCGACGTTCGCCGCACTGTCCGAGGAGGACTGAGATGTCCCGCCCCACCGCCGCGATCGTCGGTCCCGGCAACATCGGCACCGACCTGCTGGTCAAGCTGCAACGCCGCGGGGTGTTCGACGTCCGGTACATGGTCGGCGTCGACCCCGCCTCCGCCGGTCTGGCCCGTGCCCGCGCCCTCGGCGTCGAAGCCAGCGCCGACGGTGTCGACTGGCTGCTCGCCCGCCCGGAGCTGCCTGACTTCGTCTTCGAGGCGACCGCCGCGAAACCGCATTCGGCCAACGCCCCGCGCTACGCCGAGGCGGGCATCCGCGCGATCGACCTGACCCCCGCGGCCGTGGGCCCGTTCGTGTGCCCCGCGGTCAACCTCGGCGCGCACGCGGACGCGCCGAACATCAACATGATCACCTGTGGTGGCCAGGCCACGATTCCCATCGTGCACGCGGTCTCCCGGGTCACCGAGGTGCCCTACGCGGAGATCGTCGCGTCGATCTCGTCCCGCTCGGCCGGACCGGGCACCCGTGCCAACATCGACGAGTTCACCGAGACCACGTCGCACGCCATCGAGTCCGTCGGCGGAGCGGCCAAGGGCAAGGCGATCATCGTCCTGAACCCCGTCGAGCCGCCGCTCGTCATGCGGGACACGGTGTTCTGCGCGATCTCGCCGGACGCGGACCGGGACGCGATCACCGAGTCCATCCACGGGATGGTCGCCGAGGTCCAGGCCTACGTGCCCGGCTACCGGCTCAAGTCCGACCCGCAGTTCGACGACGCCCGCGAGCTGTGGCACGGCCAGGCCAGGGTGGCCGTGTTCCTCGAGGTCGAGGGCAACGGCGACCACCTCCCGCCGTGGGCGGGCAACCTCGACATCATGACCGCCGCCGCGGCCAGGGCGGGCGAGCTGCTCGCCACCGGCGCGGCCCAGCCGAAGGAAGCGGTGTCGCGATGACCGCCGTGCGCCTCACCGACACCACCCTGCGCGACGGCAGTCACGCCGTCCGCCACCAGTTCACGATCCCCCAGGTCCGCGCCGTCGCCGGGGCACTCGACCGGGCCGGGATCGAGGTCATCGAGGTGACCCACGGTGACGGGCTCGCCGGGTCTTCGTTCAACTACGGGTTCTCCCGCGTGCCCGACGTCGAACTGGTCGCCGCCGCGGCCGACGAGGTCACCCGCGCGAAGATCGCCGTCCTGCTGCTGCCCGGCGTCGGGACGGTGGCGGACCTGCGCGAGGCCGTCGCCGCCGGTGCGCGGGTCGCCCGCATCGCGACGCACTGCACCGAGGCCGACGTCAGCATCCAGCACTTCGGCGCGGCCAGGGAACTGGGCCTGGAGACCGTCGGGTTTTTGATGCTGTCGCACCGGAACTCGCCGGAGGGCCTCGCCGGGCAGGCCCGGATCATGGCCGACGCGGGCTGCCAGTGCGTCTACGTGGTCGACTCCGCCGGCGCCCTGCTCCCCGACGACGTCACCGACCGCGTCACCGCGCTGGTGCAGGAACTCGGGGACGACGCGCAGGTCGGCTTCCACGGCCACCAGAACCTGTCGCTGGGGGTGGCGAACTCGATCGCCGCGTACCGGGCGGGCGCCCGCCAGATCGACGGCACCCTGCGCGCTCTCGGTGCCGGGGCGGGGAATTCTCCCACCGAGATCCTGGTGACCGCGTTCGACGCGCTGGGCGTCGAGTCCGGTGTGGACAGTGAGCTGGTCCTCGCCGCCGCGGAGGAGGTGCTCGCGCCGATCGTCCCGCGGATGCCCGTCGCCGACCGTGCCGCGATCGTGCAGGGCCGTTACGGCGTCTACAACTCGTTTCTGCTGCACGCCGAGCACGCCGCCGAGCGGTACGGTGTGCCCGCGTACCAGATCCTCAAGCGGGTCGGCGAGCGCGGTTACGTCGGTGGGCAGGAAGACATGATCATCGACGTGGCGATCGGGCTGCGGGGCGAGCTGGGCGTGAAGGAGAACGCGTGAACTGGGACATCGACACCGCCGCTGCCGTGCTGCTCGAGGCGGAGCGGCAACGGCAGGACCGGGGCCCGCTGACCGACGAGTGGCCGGAACTCGACCTCGGCACGGCCTACCGCGTGCAGAAGCGGCTGATCGAGAAGAAGGTCGAGGCGGGCGAGAAGGTCGTCGGCGTCAAGCTGGGCCTCACCTCCCGCGCCAAGCAGGAGCGGATGGGCATCACCTCGCCGCTGACCGCGGTGCTCACCGACGGCTACGTCCTCGAAGCCGACGTGCCCATCCCGCTCGCCGAACTCATCCACCCGCGGGTCGAGCCCGAGATCGTGTTCGTCATGGGCAAGCGCCTCGAAGGGCCGGGCGTCACCGCGGCCACCGCGCTCGACGCCGTCGAGAGTGTCCACGCCGGACTCGAGATCATCGACTCCCGGTACGTCGACTTCAAGTTCACCCTGCCCGACGTCGTGGCGGACAACGCGTCCTCGGCGCGCTTCCTGGTCGGAGGGAAGGCGTTGTCGCCGAAGAACCTGGACCTCGCGCTGGAAGCCTGCGTGCTCACCGCCAACGGCACTGTCGTCGCCACCGCCACGGGCGCGGCCGTGCAGGGCCACCCGGCGGAAGCGCTCGCACTGGCTGCCAACGCGCTGGCCGCCCGCGGCGAGGCGATCGAAGCCGGGCAGCTCGTGCTGACCGGCGGCCTGACCGACGCGGTGTTCGTCCACGCCGGTGACCAGATCGGCGCGGAGTTCACCAGTCTCGGCTCGGTGTTCGTCACGGCGGCCTGAGCGTGGAAGAGCGGGCACCTGGACGTTCTGTCACCAGCAAGGTGGTCGCTCTTCTCGACGCGTTCGGCCCTGATTCGCCGGAGCTGACCCTCAACGAGCTCAGCGCGCGCACGGGGCTGCCGCTGTCGACCGCGCACCGGCTGGTCACCGAGCTGGTGGAATGGGGCGGGCTCGAGCGGTGCGAGGGGGCCGGGTACCGGATCGGGCTGCGGATGTGGGAGCTCGGCTCGCTCGCTCCGCGCGGCGAGTCGCTGCGCGATGTCGCCCTTCCCATGATGCAGGACCTCTACGAGGGCACCAAGGAGAACGTGCACCTGGCAGTCCGGCAGGACACCCAGGCGCTCTACCTCGACAAGATCCACGGCCCGGACGCGCTCCCGGTCAAGTCCCGGCGCGGCGGCCGGCTTCCCCTGCACGCCACCGGTGTCGGCAAGGTGCTGCTCGCCTACGCGCCGGACGACCTGCGCGCCCGCGTGCTGAGCGGGGAACTGCCCCGGTTCACCCGGCACACCATCGTCGAACCCGGCCGCCTCGCCCGCGTGCTCGACGAAGTCCGGGACACCGGCATGGCGTTCGCCTACGAGGAGCTCACGATCGGCTCGCTGTCGGTCGCCGCGCCCATCCGTGACGCGTCGGGTGAGGTCGTCGCCGCGCTGGATGTCGTTCTGCACACCGCAGGCGGGCGCCCCGACCGGCTGGCGCTCGCGGTCCGGACCGCGGCCATCTCCATCTCCCGGGCCCTGCGTGACCGGCAGGTCAGCCGGCGCGGATGACATCGCGGCGAGCGTTCCCGTTCAGCGGGAACGCGGCCTTCTTCCGAAGCGGTGCCGGCTGTGACAGTAGCCACACCAACGACGGGAAAGGCCAGCGATGACAAGCACTGCCAGCCCCGGGCCCTCGGCGGAACAGCAGGCGGAGATCGACCGTTACCTCGGGACCTACCGCGAGATGGCGGGCTTCGTCCCGCCCCGGATCCAGGCCCGGTTCGAGCGGCTCGGCCGGACGAACCCGGAGCTCCTGCTGGCGCAGGAGAAGGTCCGGAACCTGGTGACCTACACCGAGGTGCTGGACCAGAAAACGGTGCAGCTCATCCTGTTCGCCGTGCTCTCGGTCCAGCTGCGGGACGCGGCGAAGATCCACGGCCACGCCGCGCGGCGGGCCGGTGCGAGCTGGGAGGAGCTCCAGGCCGCGATCGACCTCGCCTACCTGTTCGGTGGCGTGTCGATCGCGAACCACGCACCGTCCATCCTGGACGGTGTCGCGGAGCTGGAGGCCAAGGCGGCGGCGGAAGAGGGGACGACCCGGTGATCGACCACCCGGAACCGGTCTACGACATCGCGCAGCTCGGGCACACCGAGCTCCACACCCCGGACCTCGCGGCATCGGTCGCGTTCTTCACCGAGATCTACGGGCTCACTCTCGTCGGCGAGACGCCAGGGGCCGCGCACCTGCGGGCCTGGAACGACGACGTCCTGTCCTCACTGACTCTCACCGCCCACGACGAACCCGGTCTGGGCCACCTCGCCTGGCGGGCGACGAGCCCTCAGGCGCTGCACCGGCGTGTCGCGGCGCTGGAGGAACACGGCGTGCGGGGTTGGTGGCACGACGGCGACTTCGGGCACGGTGCGGCGTACCGGTTCGTCGGCGTCGGCGGGCATCTCCAGGAGATCTACTTCGACACCGAGAAGTACGTGCCCACCCCGGACACCACACCGGCCCTGCCCAACCAGCCGCAGAAGTTCGCCCCGCGGGGCGCCGCGGCAGCGCACATCGACCACATCAACCTGCTGGTCCCCGATGTCGCCGCGGCCTCGCGCTTCCAGCAGGAGACGCTCGGGTTCAAACTGCGTGAGCGGCTCGTCCCGGCGGGGAGGGACGAGGTCGGCGCCTGGCTGTCGGTCATGACCAAGGCCCACGACCTGGCCCTGACGAAGGAGCCCGCGCCCACACAGGGCCGCCTGCACCACCTCGCCTACTCGGTCCCGGAGACCTCGGACGTGATCCGCGCGGCGGACATCTTCCTCGAGAACGACGTCTTCATCGAGTTCGGCCCCGCCAAGCACTCGCGCACCCAGGGCTTCTTCCTCTACGTCTACGAGCCGGGTGGCAACCGCATCGAGGTCTTCACCGGTGGCATCCACATCTTCTCGCCGGACTTCGAGACCGTCACCTGGGACACGGAGTCGCAGGGCAGGGGGACCGCCTGGGGCATGCCGGTGCCCGAGTCCTTCCACAGCCACGCCACACCCCCGTACGTGCCGGCCGGTGCCGAGGTGACCGCATGACCGGGCTGACGGCGAGCTACGTCACTCTGCACGGGGGAGGGTTCACCGATCCCGCCCGTACCTCGTTCGCCGGCCGTGCGGCCGCGGCAGCGATTGCCGGGTTCACCGGGATCGGGGTGCAGCTCGCGGATCTGGCTCGCACCGGTGGCGCGGCCGTGCTCGGGGATCCGGCGGTGGCCGTCACCGAGGCCGAGTTCCTCGGCGGCTGGGTCCTCGCCGAGGACCTGGAGGTGCCGTCGCCGTCCGAGGAGCTGCTCATCGAGGTGGCCCAGGTCGCCGGGCCGCTTCGGGTCACGTCCGGGGAGTTCGCGGCCGGGCCCGCCGATCCGGGCCGCGCGGCGGAGAGTCTCGCGGTGCTCGCGAACAGGCTCGCGCCGCACGGCATCACCCTTGCCGTCGAGGCCTTCGCCTGGGGCGCGATCTCCGACTACCCGACGGCGCTGGAGATCGTGCGGCGCAGCGGTGCCGCCAATGCCGGGCTCATGATCGATGTCTGGCACTGGTTCGCCACCGGCGCGGACGTCGCTCTGCTCCACGACGTCGACCCGCACGAAATCGCCGGCGTCCAGCTCAACGACGGTCCCCTGACGCGCAGGGACGATCCCGAAATGCTGCACCGGGCACGCACCACGCGGTGGTTGCCCGGCAAGGGCGAACTTCCGGTGCGGGAGCTGGTCGGCGCCCTTCATTCGGCGGCCTACACCGGCCCGTACTCGGTGGAGGTCAACTATCCCGGTTTCCGGGAGCTGCCCGTCGAGGAGGCCGCGCGCCTGGCCCACGACGCCTCGATCGCGATCCTGAACGGCCGCTGAACGGCATTCCCCGCCGAATCGCTCGACACCTCGAACACAAAGGAGTGTTTCGTGTCGCATGCCCAGGAAACCGGAAAACCAGGACAGACACCGGGCAAGGCCGCACTGGCGTCCTTCCTCGGCAGCCTGGTGGAGTACTACGACTTCTTCATCTACGGATCGGCCTCGGCGCTGGTGTTCGGCCGCGTCTTCTTCCCTGGCGCCAGCGCCGCGGCAGGTACGCTGGCCGCACTCGCGACCTTCGCCGTGGCCTACGTCGCCCGCCCGATCGGATCGTTCTTCCTCGGTCACTTCGGCGACCGGATCGGCCGCAAACGAGTCCTGATCTTCACCCTCGCGCTGATGGGTGGCTCGACGTTCGCCATCGGCTGCCTGCCCGGCTACGACACCATCGGCGTGGCCGCGCCGGTCCTGCTCGTGGTCCTGCGGATCGCACAGGGCCTGTCCGCCGCCGGTGAGCAGAGCGGCGCGAGCTCGATGACGCTGGAGCACTCGCCAGAAGGCAGGAGGGCGTTCTTCACCAGCTTCACGCTCTCCGGCACGCAGGCCGGTCTCGTCGTCGCGACGCTCGTGTTCATCCCGGTCGCCGCGCTGCCCGAGTCCGCCCTCTACAGCTGGGGCTGGCGGATCCCGTTCTGGGCCAGCGCGATCATGGTGGTCGTCGCGATGGTCGTGCGCCGGACCCTCGACGAACCGCCCGCCTTCGAGCAGCTCAAGCAGGAGCACGAGGTCGTCAAGTTCCCGCTGGGAGTCTTCGTCCGGCACTACTGGCGGTCGTTCCTGCGGATCGTGCTCTGCCACTTCTACGGCACCATCTCCACCGCCGTCACCGTGTTCGGGCTCGCCTACGCGGTGAACACGTGGCACATCGCGCGGTCGTCGATGCTGTGGACGATCGTGATCGCCAACCTCGTCCAGGTCGCCACGATCCCGATGTGGGCGAAGCTGTCCGACCGGATCGGCCGCCGCCCGGTGTTCGCGGTTGGAGCAGTGGGCTGCGCGGTGTCGGTCTTCGCCTACTTCGCTGCGCTCACCACGTCGAACTGGGTGCTGGTCGCCGCGGCATCGGTGCTGCTCAGCTCGGTCTGCTACGCGGCGCCGAACGCCGTCTGGCCGGCCATGTACGCGGAGATGTTCGACGCAAGGGTCCGCTACACCGGGCTGGCCGTCTCCACCCAGTTCGCCAACCTCGCCCTCGGTTTCCTGCCGTCGGTGGCCGCGATCCTGATCGGCACCGGGACCTATGGCTGGCTGTCGATCGCGGTGCTGCTCGCCACGCTCTGCCTGATCGCCGCCGCGGCCGCGTTCGCCGGCCGGGAGACGGCGCACGTTCCGCTGCGGGAGCTCGGACGTGCTTCCCGCACTTCCGGCCTCACCACGCCCGCGCCGGTCGCGCCCAGCATCCCCTGAGTCCCTTCGGAAAGGTTCCACCATGCGGCACGGCCGTCTCCTGATCATGAACGGTCCGAACCTCAACCTGCTCGGCACCCGCGAGCCAGGGCTCTACGGCGTCGACACCCTCGCCGACGTCGAGCGGATCGCCGGTGGCAGGGCCGAGGAACTCGGCTACGAGGCCGACTTCTTCCAGAGCAACTGGGAGGGCGCGCTGATCGACCGGCTGCACGAGGCACGTGGCGGCACCGATGGCGTCGTCCTCAACCCCGGTGCGTTCACGCACACCTCGGTGGCCCTGCGGGACGCGCTGCTCGCCACTGAGCTGCCGGTCGTCGAGGTGCACATCAGCAATGTGCACAAGAGGGAGGAGTTCCGGCACCGTTCCTACATCTCCGACATCGCCGAAGCCGTCATCGTCGGAGCGGGGATCCGGGGATACGTGTACGGGGTCGAATGCCTCGACCGGGCACTGCGGCTCCACGACGCGAGGAGCGCGGTGTGAACGCCCCGCTGCGAGTCGGTCTGATCGGCCGCGGCATAGGACCGTCCTTCTCGCCCGCGCTCCACGAACGCGAGGCCGCCGCCCTCGGCGTCTCCTATCGGTACCGGCTCTGGGACCTCGATGTCCTCGGCACGACTGCCGAGGACATCCCGAAGCTGCTCCGGCGTGCTCGCGACGAGGGGTATCGCGGGCTCAACATCACCCACCCGTGCAAACAGCTCGTGATCGGGCACCTCGACCGGCTCTCGCCCGATGCCGAGGCGATCGGGGCGGTGAACACCGTCGTTCTCGACGAGGACGGGATGACCGGGCACAACACCGACTGGCAGGGTTTCCGCGAGGGTTTCCTCGAGGGCCTGCCGGAGGTCGCGTGCGAACACGTCGTGCTCCTCGGCGCCGGTGGTGCGGGTGCGGCCGCCGCGCACGCCCTCCTTTCGCTCGGCACGGCCCGCCTCGACGTGCTCGACGTCGAGGCGGGGCGGGCGGATGCTCTCGCCGCCGCGCTCACCGCCCGCTTCGGGAGCGGACGAGCCGTGGCCGGGCACCCAGGCGATGCCGCCAAGCGCCTCCGTTCGGCGGACGGCCTGGTGCATGCGACCCCGACCGGCATGGCGGCACATCCCGGACTGCCACTCGAAGCGCGCCTGCTCCGCCCGGACCTGTGGGTCGCCGAGATCGTCTATATGCCGATGGAAACCGAACTCCTCCGCAACGCCCGCGCCATCGGGGCCCGGCATCTCAGCGGGGGCCGCATGGTCGTCCACCAAGCCGCGGAGGCGATGCGCCTCTTCACCGGTCTGGCACCGGACGCGAGCCGGATGCTCCGTCACCTGGCCGAACTGCTGCGTCGTTGAACGGGTGGGGCAGGTCAGGGTGTGGCTCAACTGGAGGGCTTGGAGCGAAAGCGGAGCACCGCAGGGAGTTGAACGTCGCCGAACGGCGTGCAACGCCACTCAACGGCAGTCAACGGCTTGAGGCGGGCGAGCCGCATCCGGCGTTTCGTGATGAGGAGACGGCGGGTCGGCCGACCTGGGTTGCCCTGTGTACTGTACTGATCACGGTTGGTGGCGTGTGCGGGCGCCCGGTGGGCGAGCTGCATCACACTCGTTTGCCGGCCTTTGAAGTTTCAATTATTTGGCCTGAGGGCTGGATTCGAAGAGTTCGCTGATCGCGGCTGTGGAGCGATCCGGAACTGAGTGGACGGGCCGGCTTCGCGCTTGCAGGAGGGCTCGGGGGTGTCAGCGCCGTGTCAGCGGGGCTGGTGAGGATCGCCCGCATGGATAGCCCCGCCGCCTTCGCACGTCTGCGAGACGATGCTCGCAACTGGACTTTGGTCGGAATGTCGTTGGTGTTCCTGGTCAATCTGCTGATCATGTGGAACACGGAGACCGTTCCCGCGGTCGAGGCCGCACTGCCCGATGTGGACCCTGGTGTGCCTGTCGTGTCGGCGGGTCTGGCGGTGCTGTTGCTGGTGTGTTCGCGTTCGAGCGTGCGGGTTCAGCGCGCTTGAGCGGACCAAGGGAGTACATCACCAGGGAATGGAATTGCAGGGGAGGTGGCCGATGACGGTCGACCACAGCATTTCCCACAGGTCACTCGTCCCGCACATGCCTGGTCGGCGCGCGCCGGTGTTGACGATTCCGGCGTTCGCGGACCTCAAGTACCGGTTGCTGGGGCCGGTTGCGGTGGTTGGGGCTGATGGGCCGGCTCGGCTTGGTGGGCCCAAGCAGCGGACTGTGCTGGCGGCGTTGTTGCTCAACGCCAATCAGGTCGTGTCCGAGGACCAGCTCATCGACCTGTTGTGGGAGGACCGGCCGCCGGCCAGTGCTCGGGGGCAGTTGCAGGTTCGGGTTTGGGAGCTGCGGAAGTTGCTCGGCCGTGAGGTGATCGTGCGGCGCGAGCCCGGGTACCTGATCGAGGTCGGCGCCGGTGAGTTGGACGTCGAGGTTTTCGACGACATCACCAAGGATGCCGGGCGGCTCATCGGGTGTGGCGAGCCGCGCCTCGGCGTTGACCGGCTGCGCGCTGTGCTCGAGTTGTGGCAGGGGCCGCCGTTGGGCGGTACCACCGACATGCTTGTTCGGCGCAGCGGTCAGGTGCTCGCGGAGCAGAGGATGGCGGCGCTTGAGACGTTGTTCGACGCCGAGCTCGCGATCGGGCGGCACACGCACGTGTTGCAGGAGCTGCGTCGGTACGTCAACGAGTACCCGTTCGGGGAGCGGCTGCAGGAACAGCTGATGCTGGCGCTGCAGCGGTCCGGGCGGACGCCGGAGGCGTTGGAGGTTTACCACGAGACCCGCGAGCGTCTCGATGCCGAGCTCGGGGTCGAGCCGGGCAAGCGGCTGCGTGCCATGCACGTGCAGGTGCTTCAGGGTGATGGCGACGAGCCGGAGACCGTTGCCCCGCAGGCGTTCGAGGTCGTCGCACCGCCGCCGCCCGCAGAGCTGCCCCGGGACGTGCGCGGGTTTGCCGGGCGGACCGAGCAGCTGGCGCGGCTGGATCGGCAGCTCGCTTCCTGGGGGGCTGACCGCACGTCGGACGTGTGGGTCGTGCACGGCATTCCCGGTGTCGGCAAGACCGCGTTGGCGCTGCACTGGTCCCATCGCGTGCGGGATCAGTTTCCTGACGGGCAGCTGTACGTGAACCTGCGCGGGTTCGACGCCGACCGCGAGCCCATGGAGCCGACGGTGGCGCTGGCCCAGCTGTTGCGCGCGCTCGGCGTCGACCCGCAACGGGTTCCGGAGGAGGTCGACGCGCAGGCCGGGCTCTACCGGTCGCTGCTCGCGGATCGCCGGGTGTTGCTGGTGCTCGACAACGCGCGGAGCGCCGAGCAAGTGCTGCCGCTGCTGCCGCCCACGGGAACTGTGCTGGTCACCAGCCGGCATCGGCTCGGGCGGCTGGTGGCCGAGCTCGGTGCGTTCTCGCTCGGTCTGGGGCCGCTCACCGACGAGGACTCGCGGGCCCTGCTCGGAGGGCTGCTCGGGCAGGGACGGATGGCCGCCGAGGCTGAGGCCGCGGGCGAGCTCGCGCGGTTGTGCGGGCATCTGCCGCTGGCGCTGCGCATCGCCGCCGCGAACATCGCGACGAGCCCGGACAGCACGGTCGCGGCGATGACCGCGGGCCTGGCCAAGGGCGACCGGCTCAACGAGCTGATCCTCGACGACGCCGACGAGAGCGCGGTGACGCGGGCGTTCGCGGTCTCCTACGAGGCGCTCGCGCCGGAGCTGCGGCGGCTGTTCCGGTTGCTGGGCCTGGTCTCCTGTCCCGACTTCACCGCCTCCGGTGCCGCGGCGCTCACCGGTGACCCGGTCGACGTGGTGGTGCGTCAGCTGCGTCAGCTCGCCGCCGCGCACCTCGTCGAGCAGCACGTGATCGGTCGTTACCGGCTGCACGACCTGTTGCGGGCCTATGCGCTTCGGCAGGCCTGCGCGGACGAGCCGGCCCAGTCGCGGGCCCAGGCGTGGCAGCGGTTCATCGCGCGGTACCTCTCCGGTGCCGACGCGGCCGAGCGCAGGTTCGGCCGCAAGCACGAGACCCGGCTGCCGCGCGAACCCGTCGTGGTGCCGGACAACCCGATCTCCTTCGCGGACTCGGCCGAGGCCGCGGCCTGGCTCGAAGCCGAACACGAGAACCTGTCCGCCGTCGTCACGCAGGCCGTGACCGAAGGGCCGTACCCGGTCGCGTGGTACCTCGCGGACGCCGTGCGCGCGCTGTTCTACCACCGCGGCCGGCGGGTGGAATGGGTCGAACTCGCGACCACGGTCCTGGCCGCCGCGCGCCGGCACCACGTCCCCGCGGTGGAGGCGGTCACGGCGCAGAGCATCGGGCTGGCGTTCGTCCACCGGGAACGCCACGAGCAGGCGATCGAGTGGATGACCGAGGCACTGCGCGTGTTCGAGAAGGTCGACTGGCCGGAGGGCAAGGCCTCCGCGCTCAACGCGTCGGCCATCGCGTTGCGCGTGGCGTGCCGGTTCGACCTGGCGGCCGAGCAGTTCGAGGGTGCGCTGGCGCTGCAACGGTCGTCCGGCCACCGGCTGGGGCAGATGATCGCGCTCAACAACCTCGCCTCGGTGCACCGGCAGCGGAGCGCGCTCGGCGCGGCCCGTGCCTGCCTGGACGAGGCACTGGAGCTCGCGGCCGCCGAGCACTACCAGCTCGGCACGGCCGCGGTGCTCGTCGGGATCGGGCTCGTGCAACGGTTGCAGGACGATCTGCCCGGCGCACGGCGTTCTCTGACCAAGGCGTTCGAGCAGCACCTGGCGCTTTCCCATCCGTACGGCCAAGCTTCGGCGTTGTGCGGGCTGAGCCTCGTGTCGAACGATCTCGGCGACTTCGCGCAGGGGCGCGCACAGGCGTCGCAGGGACTGGAGATCGCCCGCCACGAGCAGAACCGCGAGACCGAGGTCGGGGCGCTCAACGCACTGGCCGCCGCTGAGGCGGCACTCGGCGAGACGGAGTCGGCGGTGCGCCACCAACAGGAAGCCGTCGACGTGGCACGGCACTGGGGTTCGCCCTGGCACGTGGCGGAAGCGCTCTCCGGGATGGCGACGGTTCTAGGCACCCGCGGTGACCACGACGAGGTGCTGCTGGTCGGCGCCGAAGCGTTGCAGCTGGCGCGGAACGACAGGTTGCGGCAGATCGAGGTGCACTGCCTGCTGGCACTGGCGCGGGCGCAGGCGGGTCTGGGCGACCGGGGCGTCGCGCAGGGTCTGTGCGCGGAGGGGCTGACGCTCGCCGAGGGCCTGCCGGCGCTGGAACGCCGTGCCCGGGAGGCGCTCGCACAGTTCTGAGGTCGCGGGAAACGGGGCGGTCCGAGCACGTTCGGGCCGCCCCTTCTCGGCTCTCCGGTACGTCACGGAACGCATCACTTCCGTTGCGAGGAGTCACTTTCAGGTGCGGGGAAGTTGGTGGAAGCGAGCGGCAAGCCGTCCTTCCTAGCTTTCGGAGATACCGAGGGCACAACGGCGAGGAGGGCTCATGCCGCAGGGGATCGCGATCATCGGCCTGTCCTGCCGGCTGCCCTCGGCGGAGGACCCGGCCGGCTTCTGGGCCTTGCTGCGCGACGGTCGTCGCGCGATCGGCGAGCCGCCCACCGGCCGGGCCACCGTCCCCGGTGCGCCACCCGCCGGCTATCTCGACCGGGTCGCCGACTTCGACCCGGCGTTCTTCGGAATCTCGCCGCGAGAGGCCGCCGCGATCGACCCGCAGCAGCGGCTGATGCTCGAACTCGCCTGGGAGGCCGTGGAGAACGCCGGGATCAGGCCGTGCGCGCGGACCGGTGTCTTCATCGGCGCGGCGTCCGACGACTACGCCACCCTGCTCGACCGCGCGGGTGAGGACGCCGTCACGCAGCACTCCATGGCGGGTGTCCGGCGTGGTCTGATCGCGAACCGCGTCTCTTACGCCTTGGGGCTGCGCGGGCCGAGTTTTGTCGTCGACTCCGGGCAGTCGTCGTCGCTGGTCGCCGTGCACCAGGCCGTGGAAAGCCTGCTGCGGGGGGAGTGCGCGGTCGCCGTCGCCGGTGGTGTGCACCTCAACCTCGTGCCGGAGGGCGCAGTCCTGGCCGAACGCTTCGGCGGTCTGTCGCCGGACGGGACCGCTCGCGTCTTCGACTTGCACGCCAACGGATTCGTGCGCGGTGAGGGCGGCGCGGCCGTCGTCCTCAAGCCCCTCGACCAGGCGCTCGCCGACGGTGATCTCGTGCACGCGGTGATCGCGGGCAGTGCGGTGGGCAACGACGGTGGCGGGGCTGGACTCACCGCTCCGGACGCCGACGCACAGGCTGAAGTGCTGCGGCTGGCTTACGACCGCGCCGGGATCTCGCTGCGGGACGTGCAGTACGTCGAGCTGCACGGGACCGGTACCAAGGCCGGTGACCCGATCGAGGCCGCGGCGCTGGGGCAGGTCTTCGGCCGGTCGGTGGTCGTGGGTTCCGCGAAGACGAACGTGGGTCATACCGAGGCTGCTGCTGGTGTCACGGGGCTGGTCAAGGTCGTTCTCGCACTGCGCAACAGGAAGCTGCCGGCCAGCCTCGGGTTCGAGACGCCCAATCCGGTGGTGCGGGATCTGGGGCTGCGGGTGCAGACGACGTTGGCGGACTGGCCTGAACCCGATGCACCGCTCGTCGCGGGCGTTTCGTCGTTCGGCATGGGCGGCACGAACTGCCACGTCGTCGTGCGGGAGGCTCCGGCGAGGGAGCACGCGGCCGCTGCTGTGCCGACCGCGCTTCCCTGGTTGCTGTCGGCTCGCACGCCGGAAGCTCTGCGTGACCAGGCTGCCCGGCTTCGGGCGTCCGAAATGGATGCGGTGAACACCGGGTTCTCCTTGGCGGTGGGCCGGAAGCATCACGAGCACCGGGCTGTTGTCGTCGGTCGCGACCACGAGGCGTTGTCGCGCGGCCTGGACACCCTGGCCGGTGGTGGGCGAGCGCACGAGATCGTCCGCGGCCGGGTTTCCCCGCGCGGCTCGCTCGCGTTCCTGTTCAGCGGTCAGGGCAGCCAGCGTGCCGGGATGGGTGTGGAGCTCGCGTCGGACTTCCCGGTGTTCGCGGAGGCTTTCACCGCCGCGTGCGCGGCGTTCGACGGGCTGCTCGACCGGCCGGTCGCCGAGGTCGTTCGTGAGGACGGAGACGACCTCCACCGCACCGAGTACACCCAGCCCGGCCTGTTCGCCTTCGAGCTGGCTCTCTTCCGGCTGTTCGAGAGTGCCGGGGTGCGGCCGGACTTCGTGGCGGGGCACTCGGTCGGTGAGCTGGTGGCGGCACATGTCGCCGGGGTGTTCTCGCTCTCCGACGCAGCGAAGCTGGTTGCCGCTCGCAGTTCTTTGATGCAGGCGTTGCCCGCCGGCGGCGCGATGGTCGCGGTGGAGGCTGCTGAGGAGGATGTCCGTCCGCTGTTGGGCGACCAGGTTTCGCTTGCCGCGGTGAACGGGCCTGCGGCTGTGGTGCTGTCCGGTGACGAGGACGCGGTCCTTGCCGCTGCGGAGGAACTGGCCGCGCGGGGGCATCGGACCAAGCGGCTCACTGTCAGCCACGCGTTCCACTCCGCCCGGATCGAGCCGATGCTGGCGGAGTTCGGCCGGATCGCCGGTGAAGTGTCCTATTCGGACCCACAGCTGCCTGTGGTGTCGACGGTCACCGGACTTCTCGCGACCGAGCTGGGGACCGCGGGGTACTGGGTGCGTCAGGCCCGTGAGGCCGTCCGGTTCGCCGACGCCGTGCGCACTCTGGAAGCCGGTGGGGTCACGGACTTCGTCGAGATCGGCCCGGGCGGGGTGCTCACCGAGCAGGCCCGCGCGACGGTCACCGGGGCCGAGGTCGTTCCGGCTCAACGCGGTGCCCGGTCCGAGACCGCCGCGCTGTTGCGGGCGTTGGCGGCACTGCACGTGACCGGTCGTGAGGTCGAGTGGGGCGCGGTTTTCGCCGCGTGGCACGGAAACCGGGTGGAACTGCCGACCTACCCGTTCCAGCGGGAGACCTACTGGCTGTCGGACCAGCCGCGGGAGCGCCACGAGGTGCGGGTGGAACCCGCACTCGGCATCAGTGATCTCGTCGGCCAGCTGGACCTCGTCCTCGCCGAGGTCGCGGCCGTCCTCGAGCACCGCTCCCCGACCGACGTCGACCCGGCCAGGACGTTCCGCGACCTGGGCGTCGACTCGCTGACCGGCCTCGAACTGCGCGACCGGCTCGCGGAGGCGACCGGCCGCACGCTCCCGGCGACGCTGCTGTTCGACCACCCCACGCCCGAGGCGGTGGCCGCGCACCTGGTCGGCGAGACCGAGACCGAGGCACCCGTGGTGTCCGGGACGTCGGACGAACCCATTGCCGTGATCGCCATGGCCTGCCGGTTTCCCGGTGATGTCGAGAGCCCTGAGGATCTGTGGCGGCTGGTCGCCGAGGGGCGGGACGCGGTGGGCCCGCCGCCTGCCGACCGAGGCTGGGACAGCGCGGCGGTCCGCGACGGCGGGTTCCTCAGCGGTGCGGCCGAGTTCGATCCCGCGTTCTTCGGCATCAGCCCACGCGAAGCCCTCTCGATGGATCCCCAGCAGCGGCTGGTGCTGCAGGCCGTGTGGGAGGCCTACGAACGCGCCGGCATCCGGCCGGAAACCGTTCGCGGTCACCGTGACGGTGTCTTCCTCGGTGCCACCCAGCACGAATACGGCCCGCGGTTGCACGAGGCCGCCGAGATGTCCGAGGGGCACCTGCTCACCGGTACGACGACGAGCCTGATCTCGGGCCGCGTCGCGCACGTCTTCGGGCTCGAAGGCCCGGCCGTCACCGTGGACACCGCGTGCTCGTCTTCGTTGGTGGCGCTGCACATGGCCGTGCGATCGCTGCGCACGGGGGAGTGCGGGCTCGCGTTCGCCGGTGGTGTGGCCGTGATGTCCGGGCCGGGGATGTTCGTCGAGTTCGCCAAGCAGGGCGGCCTTTCCGACGACGGCCGCTGCCGTGCGTTCTCCGCCGACGCTTCCGGTACCGGCTGGGCGGAAGGCGTGGGTGTCGTGCTGCTGGAGCGGCTGTCCGACGCGCGTCGCCACGGGCATCCCGTGCTGGCAGTGGTCCGCGGCACCGCGGTGAACTCCGACGGCGCGTCCAACGGCCTGACCGCGCCCAGCGGTCCCGCTCAGCGCAAGGTGATCCGCCAGGCCCTGGCCGACGCCGGTCTCACCGCTTCGGACGTCGATGTCGTCGAGGCGCACGGCACCGGGACCGTGCTCGGCGACCCGATCGAGGCGGGAGCTCTGCTCGCGACCTACGGCCAGGACCGGGAGACCCCGCTGTGGCTGGGGTCGCTGAAGTCGAACATCGGGCACGCGCAGGCCGCCGCCGGCATCGGCGGTGTGCTGAAGCTGGTGCTGGCGTTGCGGCACGGTGTCGTGCCGAAGACCTTGCACGCGGAGGTGCCGTCGCCGCACGTGGACTGGTCCGCGGGGGACATCCGGCTGCTGACCGAGCCCGTCGCGTGGCCGGCCGGGGACCGGGTCCGCCGGGCGGCCGTGTCGTCGTTCGGGATCAGCGGTACCAACGCGCACGCGGTGCTGGAGGAGGCACCCGCGGTCGATGCGGGCGCCGCGGCCGGAGACGACCTGGCGCCGTGGCTGCTCAGCGCGAAGACGAAGGACGCACTCGCTGCTCAGGCCCGGCGGCTGCGGGACCACCTGGTCGCCCGACCGGACCTGCCGCTCGCCGGTGTCGCCGTGACGCTGGCCGCGCGGACCCGGTTCGAGCACAGGGCCGGTCTCGTCGCCGCCGATCGCGACGGGTACCTGTCCGCGCTGGAAGCGTTGGCGGAGCGCGGAACCGGCATCGGGCAGGCAACCCATGGCGCACTCGCGTTCCTCTGCACCGGCCAGGGTTCTCAGCGTGCTCGGATGGCGCACGACCTGTACGAGACCTGCCCGCCGTTCGCGGCCGCGCTCGACGACGTGTTCGCCGCGCTCGACCCGCACCTGGACCGTCCACTGCGGACGGTGATGTCCGCGGAGGACTCGGCGCCGCTCGACGACACCCGCTACACCCAGCCCGCGCTCTTCGCCGTCGAGGTGGCGTTGTTCCGGCTGTTCGAGCACTGGGGCGTCCGGCCGGACTTCCTCGCCGGCCACTCGATCGGCGAGCTCGCCGCCGCGCACCTCGCCGGAATCCTCGACCTGGCCGACGCCGCCCGGCTCGTCGCGGCTCGGGGCGCGCTGATGGCCGCGTTGCCGGCCGAGGGCGCGATGACCGCGGTGGAGGCGACCGAGGACGAGGTCGGTCCGCTGCTGAGCGACCAGGTTTCGCTCGCCGCGGTGAACGGGCCGACCTCTGTCGTCGTCGCCGGTGCCGAAGAGGCGGTTACGAGCATTGCCACGCATTTCGCGGAACGCGGTCGCCGGACGCGACGGCTCAACGTCAGCCACGCCTTCCACTCGCCCCTGATGGACGGGATGCTCGACGCGTTCCGCGAGGTCGCCGAGTCGGTCACCTATCGCCCGGCGCGGATCCCGCTGGTGACCGACGGAGATCCCTGCACCGCCGGCCACTGGGTCCGGCACGTGCGCGACACCGTCCGGTTCGCGGCTGCGGTGGGCAACCTGGTCGAGGCAGGCGTCACCACGTTCGTCGAGATCGGTCCGGGCGGCGTGCTGAGCGCGATGGCCAGGGACTGCCTGCCGGAGGGCGACTTCGCGGTCCTTCCGACGTTGTGGGCCGAGCGCGACGACTTCCAGTCCGTGCTCACCGCCTTGGCCGGGGTGGCCGTGCGCGGTGTGGACGTCGACTGGTCGGCGGTTGTGCCAGGGGCTTCTCCTGTCGATCTGCCGACGTACGCGTTCGAACGGCAGCGGTTCTGGCTGCCGCCGCGCTCGTTGCGCGCTGATGTCGCGGCCGCCGGGCTCACTCCGACCGGGCATCCGTTGCTCGGCGGTGGCGCGGAGATCGCGGGTACCGATGGCGTGCTGTTCACCGGTGTGCTGTCCGTGCGGACGCAGCCGTGGCTGGCCGAGCACGTGGTGCTGGGCGCGAACCTGTTGCCCGGCAGCGCGTTCGTGGAGCTGGCGCTGCTCGCGGCCGGGCAGGCGGGCTGCGACCGGCTCGACGAGCTCGTCCAGGAGACGCCGCTCGTGCTGCCCGCCGACGGCCGGGTCCAGCTCCAGGTCGCACTCGGTGCGCCGGACCGGTCCGGCCGGCGCACGATCGTCGTGTCGTCGCGGCCCGACCAGCCTTCGGTGACCGCGGGCTGGACCCGGCACGCGGCCGGGTTCGTCTCGGCCGGCGGCGAGGTGCCGTCGTCCTCGGAGGTCTGGCCGCCCGCGGATGCCGAGCAGGCCGACCTCACCGGTCGGTACGACGAGATCGCCGAGGCCGGGTTCGCCTACGGGCCTGAGTTCCGGTGCCTGCGCGCGCTGTGGCGGCGGGGCGACGAGCTGTTCGCCGAGGTCTCGTTGCCGGAGCATCGCGTGGCCGAGGCCGCGGGCTACGGGCTGCACCCGGCGCTGCTGGACGGTGCGGTGCAGGTCGTCGCGTTCGGCGACCCGGTCGGTGCGGGGCGGATCCCGTTCACCTGGAACGACGTCCGTCTGCACGCCACCGGTGCGAGCACGATCCGCGTCCGGTACACCCCGGTTGCCGATGGCTTCTCTCTGTCCATTGTGGATGCCGCGGGTGCGCCGGTCGCCTCTGTCGGCGCGCTCGTGCTGCGGCCGGTCACGTCTGACCAGTTGACGGCCATGGTCGCCCAGGACGATCTTTACCGGATCACGTGGACGCCGGTGCCCGCTGCGGAAACCTCGTCGGGCTGTGTGGTGACCGCTGACCTCGATGCGCTCGTCGAGGTGCCCGACTTCGTCGCTGTGCGGCCGGAAACCGGCTCCGGTCCGGTGCCGGAGCAGGCGCATGCCGCTGCAGCACACGCGTTGGGGCTTGTCCGCGCGTGGCTCGCCGATCCCCGGTTCTACGGTGCCCGGCTCGTCTTCGTGATCAGCGAGCTCGCGCACGCGACCGTGCGCGGCCTGGTCCGTTCGGCGCAGACCGAGCACCCCGGCCGGTTCGTGCTGCTGGAGACCGAAGATGAGCTGACGCCGGGCGAGATCGCCGCTGCGGCGGCCACCGGCGAACCGGAGGTCGCGCACCGCGACGGTGCGGTGTTCGTGCCGCGGCTCGTCCGGGCCACCGTGCCGGACGTGGCGCCGGCCGCGGACCCGGACGGCATCGTGCTGATCACCGGCGCCACCGGTGGGCTCGGTCGTGAGCTGGCCAGGAGGTTGGCAGGTCAGGGATACCGGCACCTGCTGCTCGTCAGTCGCCGCGGCCGGGCCGACGACCTGGTCGCGGAGTTGGGAGAGAGCGTCACGGTGGCGGCCTGCGACGTCGCCGACCGCGACGCGCTCAAGGCGTTGCTGGACGGGCTTTCGCGCCCGCTGACCGCTGTGGTGCACGTGGCCGGTGTTCTTGCCGACGGTCCTGTGGAAGCACTGTCGGTCGAGCAGCTCGACGACGTGCTGCGGGCCAAGGTGGACGCCGCCTGGCACCTGCACGAGCTGACCTCCGACCTCGCCGAGTTCGTGGTGTTCTCCTCGGTCGCGGGCACCCTGGGCACGGCGGGGCAGGCGAACTACGCGGCCGCCAACACGTTCCTCGACGCGTTGGCGCAACATCGGCGTGCTGCGGGACTTCCGGGCACCGCGCTGGCTTGGGGTCTGTGGGAGACCGCGGGCGGCATGGGTGGCGGGCTCGCCGCCCAGGACCGGATTCGGATGTCCCGCACCGGTGTCGGCGCGCTGCCGACCTCGGACGGACTCGACCTGTTCGACCGGTGCCGTGGTGCCGAGGACGCCGTGCTGGTGCCGTTGCGGCTCGACGAGGCCGGGTTGCGGGCCGCGGGCGCGGTGCCGCCGATGCTGCGGAGTCTCGTCCGCCTGCGCGCGGGCAGCACGAAGGTCCGGACGAGCGGGACGATGTCGCGGGAGGCGCTGACCGAGCTCGTGCGCGGTGAGATCGCGGCCGTGCTGGGGCTCGCGAACCCGGCGGCCACCGCGCCGGACCGCGCGTTCAAGGAGATCGGGTTCGACTCGCTGACCTCGGTCGAGTTCCGCAACCGGCTCGCGGCCGCCACCGGGTTGCGGCTGCCCGTCACGCTGTTGTTCGACCACCCGACCCCTGCCGCGGTGGTGGACCGCCTGCACGAGGAGCTGGCCGGTCCCGCCGAGAGCGCGGACTCCGCCGCGCCAGCCGAGGTCTCCGGCGATCCGATCGCGATCGTCGCCATGGCGTGCCGCTTCCCAGGTGGGGTGACGACTCCGGACGAACTGTGGCGGCTGGTCGTCGACGGCCGGGACGCCATCACCGAGTTCCCCTCCGACCGCGGCTGGGACGTCGAGGCGCTCTACGACGCCGATCCCGACCGCCCCGGCCGCACGTACACGACGCGCGGCGGGTTCCTGCACGACGCGGGCCTGTTCGACGCGGAGTTCTTCGGCATCAGCCCGCGTGAGGCCGTCGCCATGGACCCGCAGCAGCGGCTTTTGCTCGAAACCTCCTGGGAGGCCTTGGAGAACGCGGGGATCGATCCGCACGCCCTGAGGGGCAGCCGCACCGGTGTGTTCGCGGGTGCGATGTACCACGACTACACCGCGCGTCTGGCCCCGCTGCCGGAGGAGGCCGAGGGGTACTCGTTCACCGGCGGTTCCGGCAGCGTCGTCTCCGGTCGCGTCTCCTACACCTTCGGTTTCGAAGGTCCCGCGGTCACGGTCGACACGGCGTGTTCGTCGTCGTTGGTGGCGCTTCACCTGGCCGCACAGGCGTTGCGTGCGGGTGAGTGCTCGCTCGCCCTCGCTGGCGGTGTCGCCGTGATGGCCACGCCGGGCTCGTTCGTCGAGTTCAGCCGTCAGCGTGCGTTGGCGCCGGATGGTCGGTGCAAGCCGTTCGCGGCGGCGGCCGATGGCACCGCCTGGGCGGAAGGTGCCGGAATGGTGCTGCTGGAACGCCTTTCCGACGCGCGCCGCAACGGGCACCCGGTGCTCGCGGTGCTGCGCGGGTCCGCGATCAACTCCGACGGCGCCTCCAACGGCCTCACCGCTCCGAACGGGCCTTCCCAGCAACGCGTGATCCGCCAGGCGCTCGCGGCCGCCGGTCTGTCCACTTCGGACGTCGATGTGGTCGAGGCGCACGGTACCGGCACGCCGCTCGGTGACCCGATCGAGGCACAGGCCCTGCTGGCGACCTACGGCCAGGACCGCTCGGACGGTCCGCTGCTGCTGGGATCGCTCAAGTCGAACATCGGGCACGCCCAGGCCGCCGCCGGTGTCGGCGCGGTCATCAAGATGGTGCAGGCGATGCGGCACGGTGTGCTGCCGAAGACGCTGCACGTCGACGAGCCGTCGCCGCACGTCGACTGGGCCTCGGGCGCGGTGGAGCTGCTGACCTCGAACTCCGGGTGGCCCTCGGTCGCGCGGCCGCGGCGTGCGGCGGTGTCGTCGTTCGGGATCAGCGGCACCAACGCTCACGTGATCCTGGAAGGCGTTCCGGCGCCGGCACCGGCTCCGGTGGTGCAGGAGCCGGTGCCGTGGGTGCTGTCGGCCAGGACCGAAACGGCGCTGCGGGACCGGGCGCGTCAGCTCCTGTCGTTGGCCGACGGCGATGTCGCCGGTGTCGCACGTGCGCTGGTGACGCGGTCGCGGTTCGAGCACCGCGCTGTCGTCGCGGGTGACCTTCGCGCGGGTCTCACCGCGCTGGCCGAGCAGGGCAGTGGTGCGGGGGTGGCTCGGGCCGGTCGGCGGGTCGTGTTCGTGTTCCCCGGTCAGGGCGCGCAATGGGCGGGCATGGGGCGTTCGCTGCTCGGCTCGTCCCCGGTGTTCGCGGCGCGGATGGCGGAGTGCGCGGGCGCGCTCGCGTCCTTTGTGGACTGGAATCTGCTGGACGTGCTCGACGACGCCGACGCGTTGGCTCGGGTGGACGTGGTGCAGCCGGCGTTGTGGGCGATGATGGTGTCGCTGGCCGAGGTGTGGCGTTCGCACGGGGTCGAACCCGCGGCCGTCGTGGGTCACTCCCAGGGCGAGATCGCCGCCGCCGTGGTCGCGGGTGCGCTGTCCGTCGAGGACGGTGCTCGGGTGGTCGCGCTGCGCAGCAAGGCTTTGCTCGCGCTCTCCGGGCGTGGCGGCATGGTGTCCGTTGCCGTTCCGGTGGAGCGGGCTGCCGAGCTGATCGGGCCGTGGGGCGAGCGGCTCTCGGTCGCGGCGGCGAACGGAGCGTCGTCCACCGTGGTGTCCGGTGACGCCGACGCCCTCGACGAGTTGCTGGCCGGTGCCGGTGACGTGCGGATGCGGCGGATCGCCGTCGACTACGCCTCGCACTCGGCGCACGTGGAGCTGATCGAGGACGAGCTGGCCCGCGTGCTGGCACCGGTGCGACCTCGTTCGGCCGCGATCCCGTTCTACTCGACCGTGACGGCCTCGCAGACGGACACCGCGGACCTCGATGCCGCTTACTGGTACCGCAACCTGCGACAGCCGGTCGAGTTCGCGCGCACCACCGAGACGCTGCTGGCCGCTGGCCACGACGTGTTCGTCGAGTGCAGCCCGCACCCGGTGCTCGTCAGCGCGCTCGCCGAGTCGTTCGACGACGTGTCCGACACCGCCGTCGCAGTGGGGACTTTGAAGCGGAACGACGGTGACCTGGCTCGCGTGCTGAACGCCGTCGGCGAGGCACACGTGCACGGTGTGCAGGTCGACTGGGCGTTGCCCGCCGGTCCCGCGGCGGTGCTGCCCG
This sequence comes from Lentzea nigeriaca, assembly GCF_016907955.1. Taxonomy (GTDB): domain Bacteria; phylum Actinomycetota; class Actinomycetes; order Mycobacteriales; family Pseudonocardiaceae; genus Lentzea; species Lentzea nigeriaca. Next base: position 224,220 of record NZ_JAFBCX010000001.1, read on the forward strand.
CGTATCCGTTCCAGCGCGAGCGGTTCTGGCTCGACGCTCCGGAGACGGTGCCGGGTGTCACCGGATTGGGGCTCGACGCCGCGGGGCACCCGCTGCTGACCGCGTCGACCCGGCTCGCCGACCCGGACGTCCGGCTGTTCACCGGCAGGCTGTCGTTGCGGACGCTGCCGTGGCTCGGCGACCACGCCGTGCTGGACACACCTTTGTTGCCGGGCACCGCGTTCCTCGATCTCGCCCTGCACGCCGCGCGCGAGGCCGGCCTGGCCGTCGAGGACCTGACCGTCGAGGCGCCGCTCGTGCTGCCGCGTCACGGTGCCGTGCTGGTGCAGGTCACGGTTGCGGAGGGGCGTGAGCTGCGGGTGCACGCCCGTGCCGAGGACGGTGACGCGCCGTGGACCCGGCACGCGTCCGGCACCATCGCCGCCGCGTCGAAGGCTCGACCGTCGCTGGAGTGGCCGCCGGTGGGTGCGGTCGAGGTGGACGTCGAGAAGTTCTACGTCGCCGCGGCCGAGGACGGGTTCGACTACGGGCCCGCGTTCCAGGGGTTGCGGCGGGCGTGGAGGTCTGGGGACTCGGTCTACGCGGAGGTCGAAATCGAGGCTGATGCCGGTGCCTTCGTCGTGCACCCGGCGTTGCTCGATGCCGCTGCTCAGGCTGTCCGGCTGGGTGGGTTCTTCGCTGACGACGCGCCGCGGCTGCCGTTCACCTGGTCTGGCGTGACCGCTCATGGCACTGGTGGTCAGCGGCTGCGCGCGAGGCTTTCGCCCGCGGGGCCGGACACGGTGTCGCTCGCGGTCGACGACGAGCACGGCCGGCCGGTGCTCACCGCGGACGCGTTGACGCTGCGGCCGTTCTCGCCCGCGCAGCTCGCCGCCGGGTCGAACTCGTTGTACCGGCTCGCATGGCAGCCGGTGGAGATCACCGGGGTGCCGTCGCAGGCCGACGTCGTCGTGCCCGCGGGCACTGGTGATGTTCGCGAGGTTCTCCTCGAGCAGCTGGACCACGTGCGCGAGTGGCTGGATCGTCCGGGCGACGAGCGCCTGGTCGTGCTGACGCGCCACGCGACCGGCGATGACGCCACCGACCTCGCTGGCGCGGCGGTGTGGGGGCTGCTGCGGTCGGCACAGGCCGAGCACCCCGGCCGGATCGTCCTGGCCGACCTCGACGACGACCCGCGGTCACTGGAAGCACTGCCGGCCGCTCTCGGTACCGGCGAAGGACAGCTGGCGTTGCGCGCGGGCACGGCCTACATCCCGGCGCTGGCCCGCGCGGAAGTCCGCGCTGCCACCGAACCGTTGCTCGACCCGGATGGGACCGTGCTCATCACCGGAGCACTGGGCACGTTGGGGCGACTCGTCGCGAAGCACCTCGTGCTCGCACACGGCGCCCGGCACCTGCTTCTGCTGAGCCGTCGTGGGGCGGACGCCGAGGGTGCGGCCGGGCTCGTCGCCGAACTCGCGGAACTCGGTGCGGCGGCTCAAGTCGTCGCCGCGGACGCCGCTGACCGCGCACGGCTCGCCGAGGTGATCGCCGGAGTCGAACGTCCGTTGACGTCGGTCGTGCACGCCGCCGGCGTTCTGGCCGACGCGACTTTCACCGCTGTGACGCCGGATCTGCTCGACACCGTGCTGCGGCCGAAGGTCGACGCCGCGCGGCACCTGCACGAGCTCACCGCGGACCTGCCGTTGCGCAGCTTCGTGCTGTTCTCGTCGGTCGCGGGCACCCTCGGCACGGCGGGGCAGGCCAACTACGCGGCGGCCAACGCGTACCTCGACGCGCTGGCACGGCATCGCCGGAACCTCGGCCTGCCCGCCGTGTCGCTGGGCTGGGGGCTGTGGGCGGAGGCCAGCACGATGACCAGCGGGCTCGACCGCACGGACCTCGGGCGGCTGGGGCGCACGGGTGTGCTGCCGTTGTCGAACCGTCAGGGGCTCGACCTGTTCGACGCGGCCTGGGCGGCCGGGGACGCGGTGCTGTTCCCGGTGCGGCTGGAGACGTCCGCGGCGCGGCTCGGTGAGGTTCCGCCGTTGCTGCGCGGGCTGGTGCGCTCGCCGGTGACCGCTGCCAAGAATCAGATCCGGTTGAGCGAGGTGCCCGCGGCCGAGCTGCCGAAGGTGCTGCTGGAGCTGGTGCGCGGCGAGGTCGCGGCGGTGCTCGGGCATCGGGGGACGGCCGCGATCGATCCCGGCCAGCCGTTCGCCGAGATCGGGTTCGACTCGCTGACGGCGGTCGAGCTGCGCAACCGGCTCACCGCGGCGACCGGCGTGCGGTTGCCCGCGACGCTGGTGTTCGACCACCCGACGCCGGCCGCCGTCGCCGCGCACCTGGAGCGCGGGCTGGTGTCCGAACCGGCGCGGCCGGTGGTGCTCGACCACGTGGACCGGCTGGAGGCGGCGCTGGCAGAGTCCACTGTGGACGATGCGGTGCTGGCGGCGGTGGCGGCTCGGCTGGACGCGCTGGGGGCCCGGCTGCGGCGCCCGGAGCCCGTGCCGGACGACCCGGCGCTGCGGCTGCGGACGGCCTCCGCCGACGAACTTCTCGACTTCATCTCCAAGGAGCTGGGCAACCATGGCTGAGCACGACGACCGGGTGCTCGAGAACCTGCGCTGGGTCACCGTCGAACTGCACCAGGCGCGGGAGCGGCTGAAGGCGGCGGAGGAGCCGATCGCGATCATCGGCGCCGGCTGCCGGTACCCCGGCGGCGTCACGACGCCGGAGGACCTGTGGCGGCTGCTCGCCGACGGCACCGACGCGATCACCGAGTTCCCGTCCGACCGAGGCTGGGACGTCGACGCGCTGCACCGGCCGGACGCGCCTGGGCACTCCAGCACCCGCCACGGCGGGTTCCTCGCCGAGCCGGGCGCGTTCGACGCCGGGTTCTTCGGCATCTCCCCGGCCGCGGCCGAGGTCACCGATCCCCAGCACCGCCTGCTGCTCGAAGTCTCGTGGGAGGCGATCGAGCGTGCGGGCATCGACCCGGTGTCGTTGCGCGGCAGCAAGACGGGCGTGTTCGCCGGAACGATGTACCAGGACTACGGCACCGGCGCGGCCGACGCCGACCTCGCCGGCCGGGTGCTGATGGGGACGTCCGGGTCGCTGGCGTCGGGCCGGGTCGCCTACACGTTCGGCTTCGAGGGCCCGGCGCTGACGCTCGACACCGCCTGCTCGTCGTCGCTGGTCGCCGTGCACCTCGCGGTGCAGTCGCTGCGCCGCGGCGAGTGCACGCTCGCGCTCGCGGGCGGGGCGACGGTGCTGGCCACGCCGTCGGTGTTCGTCGAGTTCTCCCGCCAGGGCGGGCTTTCCGCCGACGGGCGCTGCAAGGCGTTCGGCTCCGGAGCGGACGGGACCGGGTTCGCCGAGGGCGCCGGTGTCCTGGTGCTGGAACGGCTTTCGGACGCGATTCGGAACGGGCACCCCGTGCTGGCCGTGGTGCGCGGCTCGGCGGTGAACTCGGACGGCGCGTCGAACGGGCTCACCGCGCCGAACGGTCCGGCCCAGCAGCGGGTCATCGCGGCGGCGCTGGCCGACGCGCGGCTCACTCCGTCCGATGTGGACGCTGTCGAGGCGCACGGCACCGGCACCGCGTTGGGGGACCCGATCGAGGCTCAGGCCCTGTTGGCGGCCTACGGCCAGGACCGGCCATCGCCGTTGTGGCTCGGTTCGGTGAAGTCGAACCTCGGGCACACGCAGGCCGCGGCCGGGGTGGCCGGGCTGTTGAAGATGATTCTGGCTTTGCGTCACGGCGTGCTGCCGAAGACGTTGCACGCCGACGAGCCGTCGCCGCACGTGGACTGGACGGCGGGTGCGGTGTCGCTGCTGACCGAGGCACGGCCGTGGGCTGCGGGGGAGCGGCCGCGTCGTGCCGGGGTGTCCTCGTTCGGTGTCAGCGGCACCAATGCCCACGTCATCCTCGAAGAAGCGCCGGCGGTGGCCGAGGAGTCGTTCGGGCCGGACGACGTCTCCGTGCCCTGGGTGCTCTCCGCCCGGAGTGCGGCCGCGTTGCGCGGGCAGGCGGCTCGTTTGTCCGTTGTGGACGAGCGTGCGGTCGATGTCGCGCATTCGCTGGCTTCGCGGAGCTTGTTCGAGCACCGCGCGGTCGTGCTCGGCCCGGACCGTGCGCTCGCGTCGCTCGCGGCCGGTGAGGAGTCGGCCACCGTCGTCACCGGGGTCGCCGATGCGGGACCGGACGCGGTGTTCGTCTTTCCGGGCCAGGGTTCGCAGTGGGCCGGGATGGGGCGGGAGCTGTTGGATACGTCACCGGTGTTCGCCGCGCGGCTGGTGGAGTGCGCGGCGGCATTGGCGCCGTTCACCGACTTCGACCTGCTGCGCGTGTTGCGTCGTGGCGACGAGCTCGACCGTGTCGACGTCGTGCAGCCCGCCTTGTGGGCGATGATGGTGTCGCTGGCCGCGTTGTGGCAGTCCCACGGTGTTCGCCCGGCGGCTGTGCTCGGGCACAGCCAGGGCGAGATCGCGGCCGCGTGCGTTGCCGGTGCACTGTCCCTTTCGGACGGTGCGCGGGTGGTGGCGCTGCGCAGCCGGGCGTTGGCCGAGCTGTCCGGTCGTGGTGGCATGGTGTCGCTGCGGCTGCCGGTTGACGAGGTGGAAACGCTGCTGGCGGAACGGCCGGGGATCTCGATCGCCGCGATCAACGGGGCCGCGTCTGTCGTCGTTTCCGGGGAACCCGACGCGTTGACCGAGCTGGTCGAGCGGTGCGGTGAGCACGCCAAGCGGATCCCGGTGGACTACGCGTCCCACTCGGCGCAGGTCGACTCGCTGCGGGAGCGGCTGCTGACCGACCTCGCCCCGATCCGGCCGCGCCCGGCCGAGATCCCGTTCGTGTCGACGGTCACCGCCTCGGTCTTCGACACCACCGGGCTGGACGCGCGGTACTGGTTCACCAACCTGCGCGAGCCGGTGCTGTTCGACCGGGCGATGCGGATGCTGGTGGCCGAGGGGCAGACCGCGTTCGTCGAGCTGAGCCCGCATCCCGTGCTGACACCGGGCATGCAACAGACCGCACCGGACGCCGCCGTCGCCGGGGCGTTGCGTCGCGGCGAGGGCGGTCTCACACGGGTTCGGCTGTCGTTGGCCGAGCTCGCGGTGCGCGGGGTCCGCGTCGACTGGTTGCTGCCGGCGGGGCGGCGGATCGACCTGCCCACGTACGCGTTCGACCACCGGAACTACTGGCTGACCACTGCCGGGCCGGCGGCAGGTGCCCAGCCGGAGGTTCAGCAGGACCTGACAGGGCAACGGTCGTTGGTGCAGCTCGTCCGTTCCGCCGCGGCGGCCGTGCTCGGTCACGCGACACCGGAGGACGTCGAGCTCACCGGGTCGTTCCGCGAACTGGGCCTCGACTCCGCGTCGGCCGTCCAGCTGCGCAACCGGCTCGCCGCCGCCACCGGGCTGGAGCTGCCGGTCACGGTGGTGTTCGACCACCCGACGGTGTCCTCGCTGGCCTCGCACCTGCAGGCCGCGCTCTCGGGATCGGCCACCGACCTGGACCGCCACCTCGACGCCGTCGAGTCGGGCCTGCGCGACCTGGACGGCGAGGCCCGCGCCCAGGTGCTGACCAGGCTGCGCACGCTGATCGCGACCGGCTCCGGCACCACGGCTGATCTGGACTCCGCCAGCGCCGACGAGATGTTCGCTCTGCTCGACCAGGAACTGGGTGCCGCGTCGTGACGAACGAAGAGAAGCTCCTGGACTACCTCAAGCGCGCCACCGGCGACCTGCGCGAAGCCCGCGGCCGCGTCCGCGAGCTGGAGGACCAGGCGCACGAGCCCGTCGCCGTCGTCGGCATGAGCTGCCGGTACCCCGGCGGCGTCACGACGCCGGAGGACCTGTGGACGCTCGTTTCCGAGGGACGCGACGCCGTCACGGAGTTCCCTGCCGACCGGGGTTGGGACCTGGAAAGGCTCGATGGTGAGGCGGCCGGGTCCAGCTACGTCCGGCACGGCGGTTTCCTCGACGACGTGGCCGGGTTCGACGCCGAGCTGTTCGGCCTCAGCCCGCGCGAGGCCCTCGCGATGGACCCGCAGCAGCGCCTGCTGCTGGAGGCCGCGTGGGAGGGGTTCGAACGGGCCGGCATCGCCCCGGACTCCGTGCGCGGCAACCGGGTCGGCGTCTTCGTCGGCACCAACGGCCAGGACTACGGCCCACGGCTGCACGAGGCGCCCGAGGAGGTCGAGGGACACCTGCTCACCGGTCTGGCCGCCTCCGTCCTTTCCGGACGGATCGCGTACACCTTCGGGCTGGAGGGCCCTGCGCTCACCGTCGACACCGCATGTTCGGCGTCGCTGGTCGCTGTGCACCTCGCGATCCGGTCGTTGCGCGCGGGGGAGAGCACGCTGGCTTTGGCCGCCGGTGTGTCGGTGATGAGCACTCCCGGCGGGTTCGTGGAGTTCAGCCGTCAGCGCGGGCTCGCACCGGATGGTCGTTGCAAGTCCTTCGGGGCAGGGGCGGACGGCACGGGCTGGGCTGAAGGTGTCGGCGTTCTGGTGCTGGAGCGGCTGTCCGACGCACAGCGCAAAGGTCACACCGTGCTGGCCGTGCTGGCCGGGTCGGCGGTCAACTCCGATGGTGCTTCCAACGGGCTCACGGCTCCCAGCGGTCTGGCACAGCAGCGGGTGATCCGGGCGGCGCTGGCGGACGCCAGGCTGGTTCCGTCCGATGTGGACGCTGTTGAGGCGCACGGCACGGGCACCGTTCTCGGTGATCCGATCGAGGCCGAGGCCCTGCTGGCGACCTACGGGCAGGATCGTCCGGCCCCGCTCTGGCTGGGGTCGCTCAAGTCGAACCTCGGGCACGCCCAGGCCGCGGCCGGTGTCGGCGGGATCATCAAGATGGTCCTCGCGATGCGGGCCGGGGAGCTGCCGCGGACGCTGCACGCCGACGAGCCGTCGCCGCACGTCGACTGGTCCACCGGGTCGGTCTCGCTGCTCACGGAGCCGCGGGCGTGGCCTGCTGGGGACCGGCCACGTCGGGCCGGGGTGTCGTCGTTCGGGGTCAGCGGGACCAACGCGCACGTGATCGTGGAGGAAGCTCCCGTTCTGGTCGATGGTGTCGTGTCGGCTGAGCCGCCCGGTGCTTTGCCGTACTTGCTGTCGGCGAAGTCCCCGGCCGCGCTGCGCGCGCAGGCGAGCAGGTTGTCCGAAATGGACATCGATCCCCTGGACGCGGCCTACTCGTTGGCGACGAGCCGTGCGCACCTCGAACACCGGGCGGTGGTCGTGGCGGGGCCTGACGGACTTCGGGCCGGGCTGAACGCCCTTGCCGCCGATCTGCCTGCCGCTGGTCTTGTGCAGGGCAAGGCTCGTGGCGAGACGAAGCTCGCGTTCCTGTTCACCGGACAGGGTTCGCAGCGTGCGGGGATGGGGCGGGAGCTGTACGCCGCGTTCCCGGTGTTCGCTGCCGCGTTCGACGAGGTGTGCGCGGAGATCGACGCTCGTTGGCGCGATGCGCCGTCGCTCAAGGACGTGGTGTTCGCCGAGTCCGATGCCCTGCTCGACCGCACCGACTACGCGCAGGCCGGCCTGTTCGCGGTCGAGGTGGCCCTCGCGCGGCTCGTCGAGTCGTGGGGTGTTCGCCCCGACGCCGTGGCCGGGCACTCGCTCGGCGAGATCACCGCCGCCCACCTGGCCGGCGTCCTCGGTCTGGCCGACGCGGCGGCCCTCGTGGCCGCGCGAGGCCGGTTGATGGCCGCGCTGCCCGCCGGTGGAGCGATGGCCGCGATCGAGGCGAGCGAAGCCGAGATCGCCTTGCCCGAGGGCGTTGACCTCGCCGCCGTGAACGGGCCGTCCTCGGTCGTCGTTTCCGGTCCCGAGGACGCCGTCGCGGACGTCGTCGCCCACTGGGCCGGCCAGGGTCGCCGGACCAAGCGCCTGGTCACGAGTCACGCCTTCCACTCCGCGGCCGTGGACCCTGTGCTCGCACCGCTGGCGGAAGTGGTGCGAGCGCTGGACTTCCACGCGCCGGCCGTGCCACTCGTGTCGACCCGCACCGGGCACACAGCCGACCTGTCGAACGCCGACCACTGGACCGGACAGATTCGCGGCCCCGTGCGCTTCGCCGAAGCCGTTGCGTCGCTGGAGGACCAGGGGGTCACGGCCTACCTGGAACTCGGGCCCGACGGCGTGCTGACCGCGTTGGCACGGGGGCTCACCGACGCCACCACGGCCGTGGCGATGCGCCCGGACCGGGACGAGGCGACGACACTGCTGACCGCGGTCGCGACCCTGCACACGCACGGAGTTCCGGTCGACTGGGCCGCGTTCTTCACCGGGTCCGGCGCGCGCCGGACCGACCTGCCCACCTACGCCTTCCAGCACGAGCGGTACTGGCTCACGGTGGGGAGCAACGTTCCCACCGCGTCGCGCACGGAGGTTCCCGCGTTGCGGGGGCGGACCCTCGGCGAGCTGACCGAGCTGGTGCGCGCGCAGGCCGCCGCCGTGCTGGGGTACGCGGAGGCGCTCGACGACGACCGCGCGTTCGCCGACCTCGGGTTCGACTCGCTGACCGCCGTCGAGCTGAGTTCCCGGCTGGGCAAGGCGATCGGATCGGCACTGCCGCCCACGCTCGTCTTCGACTACCCGAACCCCGCCGCGCTGGCCGCGTGGCTCGTGGGTGAGGCATCGACGGAGGCGACCGTCGCGCACGCCGGATCGGACGACCCGATCGTCGTCGTCGGCATGGGGTGCCGTTATCCGGGTGGGATCACGTCACCGGCGCGGCTCTGGGAGGTCGTGCGAGACGGCGTCGACGCGATCACGCCGTTCCCCGCGGACCGCGGCTGGGACCTCGACGGGATCCACGACCCGGAGCCCGGCCGGCCGGGCAGGACCTATGTGGCGCACGGTGGTTTTCTCGCCGACGCGGCCGGGTTCGACGCCGCGTTCTTCGGCATCAGCCCGCGTGAGGCGCTGGCGATGGATCCCCAGCAGCGGCTGCTGCTGGAGGTCACCTGGGAGACGTTCGAGCACGCGGGCATCGACCCACGGGCGACGCGCGGAGTCGGCGTGTTCGCCGGCACCGCTTCGCAGGACTACGGACCGCCGCTGCACGAGGCGCCTGAGCACGTCGGGGGCAACCTCGGCACGGGTACGGCGGCCAGCGTGCTGTCCGGGCGGATCGCTTACACCTTCGGGTTCGAAGGGCCGACGCTGACCGTCGACACCGCGTGCTCGTCGTCGCTGGTCGCTCTGCACCTCGCGGCGCAGGCGTTGCGGTCGGGGGAGTGCACGCTCGCGCTCGCGGGTGGCGTGACGGTGATGTCGAGTCCGGGTGCGTTCGTCGAGTTCAGCCGTCAGCGCGGGCTGGCGCCGGACGGGCGGATCAAGTCGTTCTCCGACGCCGCGGACGGCACGGCGTGGGCCGAGGGCGCGGGAATGTTGTTGCTGGAGCGGCTCTCGGACGCACGCAGGCACGGGCATCGGGTACTCGCCGTGGTCGCGGGATCGGCGGTGAACTCCGACGGGGCGTCGAACGGGCTCACCGCGCCGAACGGGCCGTCCCAGCAGCGGGTGATCCGGCATGCGCTGGCCAACGCCGGTCTGTCCACTTCGGACGTGGACGTCGTCGAGGCGCACGGCACCGGAACCGTGCTGGGTGACCCGATCGAGGCGCAGGCCGTGCTCGCGACCTACGGGCAGGACCGGGAGACCCCGCTGTGGCTGGGGTCGCTGAAGTCGAACATCGGGCACGCGCAGGCCGCGTCCGGGGTCGGCGGGATCATCAAGATGATCGAGGCGATGCGCCACGGCGTGCTGCCCAGGACGCTGCACCTCGGCACACCTTCCTCCAAAGTGGACTGGACGGCCGGTGCGGTCGAGCTGCTGACCGAGGCTGTGCCGTGGCCCGAGACCGATGTCCGGCGGGCCGCGGTGTCGTCGTTCGGTGTCAGCGGCACCAATGCGCACGTCATCCTCGAACAGCCGGCGACGACCACGGCGCCGGACCGCGAGTTCGCCGGACCCGTGCCATGGCTGTTGTCGGCGCGCACAGAGGCCGCACTTCGGGCGCAGGCCGAACAGTTGCTGGACGTCGACGCCGACGCGGTGGAGGTCGCACGGACGCTCGCGAACGGGCGGGCGATGTTCGATCACCGGGCCGTGGTCGTCGCGACGAACCGTGAGGAGCGCCTCGCCGGGTTGGCGGCGATCCGTGACGGTCGCGGAGCGATCACCGGAACCGCGGGCTCCGGCCGGACGGCGTTCCTGTTCACCGGCCAGGGTTCTCAGCGCGCGGGGATGGGGCGCGAGCTGTACGAGACGTACCCGGAGTTCGCGGCGGCGTTCGACACCGTGTGCGCGTGCCTCGACCCGCGGGTGCGGGAGGTCGTCTTCGAGGGCGGACCGGAGCTGGACGGCACGGAGTTCGCGCAGCAGGGCATCTTCGCCGTCGAGGTTGCGCTCGTGCGACTGCTCGAAGCCTGGGGCGTGCGTCCGGACGTCGTGCTCGGCCACTCGGTCGGAGAGGTCGCCGCGGCGCACGTCGCCGGAATCTTGAGCGCAGAGGATGCGGCCACGCTGGTCAGCGCGCGTGGACGGTTGATGCAGGCGCTGCCCGCCGGTGGCGTGATGATCGCCGTGCAGGCCGCGGAGGACGAGGTGCTGCCGCTGCCGGAAGGGGTGTCGCTCGCCGCGGTCAACAGCGGGGACGCCGTGGTGCTGTCCGGCGACGAGGACGCGGTCACCCGGCTGGCGTCGAAGTTCGCCAAGACCAAGCGGCTCAACACGAGCCACGCGTTCCACTCGCCGTTGATGGCGCCGATGCTCCCGGACTTCCGGGCCGTGCTCGACGACCTCACGTTCAGCACGCCCACGCTGCCGCTGGTGACCACCGGCGGGACGGCCGACCCGGCGACGGCGGAGTACTGGGCAGGGCAGGTCGAGGCGACCGTCCGGTTCGCGGACGGTGTCGAGGCCCTGCGTGCCGACGGCGTCACGAGGTTCGTCGAGATCGGCCCGGACGCCGTGTTGTCCGCGCTGGTCGACGGTGCCGTGCCGGTGCTGCGGGTGGACCGGTCCGAACCGGAGACGCTGCTCACCGCGCTGGCTCGTCTGCACGTCGAGGGCAAGAGTCCACAGTGGACGAGGATGCTCGGGGAAGCGCGGATCGAGCTGCCGACCTACCCGTTCGAACGCGAGCGGTACTGGCTCGCTCCCGGCACGCCGCCGGCGGCCGACCCGGCGGGAGACCGGTTCTGGGCCGCTGTCCGCGACGGTGACGTCACCGGCCTGGCGGACGCGCTCGCCGTCGACAGCTCCACTGTGGACAGTCTGCTGCCCGCGCTGGCCCGGTGGCGTGCCGAGGCCGACGGCGGGACCACGAACTGGCGCTACCGCGTGACCTGGCAGCCGATCGACGGCCAGGAGGCGCCGCAGGGCAGGTGGCTCGTCGTCGTGCCGGAAGGCGGTGCGGCAGAACAGATCGTCGAGAACTCCACGGTGCTGGAGATGCCCGCCGGGATCAGCCGGGCGGACCTCTCCGCGCTGCTGCCGGAGACCGACGGCGTGCTGTCGCTGCTCACCGACGTCAGCCAGGTGCTCGTGCTCGTCCAGGCACTCGGCGACGCGGGCCGCGAGGCACCGCTGTGGTGCGTGACCCGCAACGCCGTGCAGGTCGAGCCGGGAGAACCGGTCGACCCCGCCGCGGCGGGGATCTGGGGTCTCGGCCGCGTGGTCGGCCTGGAGCATCCGCGCCGCTGGGGAGGGTGCGTCGACCTCGGTGGCGACGTCGATCTGGTGCTCGGCGGTACCGAGGACCAGATCGCGGTGCGGCCGTCCGGGGTGTACGGGCGCCGTCTGCAGCGGGTGTCCGGCTCGAAGAAAGCACGTGACTGGCGGCCCCGCGGCACCGTCCTGATCACCGGCGGCACCGGCGCGCTGGGCGGTCAGGTGGCGAGGCGACTGGCGGCCGGCGGCGCCGAGCACCTGGTGCTCACCAGCCGCCGGGGGCAGGCGGACGCCGGGCTCGTCGACGAGCTCACCGCGCTCGGCGCCCAGGTCACGGTTCGTGCGTGCGACGCCGCTGACCGGGAAGCGCTCGCCTTGCTGCTGAACGAGTTCCCGCCGTCGGCGGTCGTGCACGCGGCTGGAGTCGGCGATCCGGACTACCTGGTGGACACCACGGTCGCCGAGTTCGACCGCGTCCGGTCGGCGAAGGCCGGCGGCGCGATCAACCTCGACAGCCTGCTCGGAGACACCCCGCTCGACGCGTTCGTGCTGTTCTCGTCGATCGCGGCCACCTGGGGCAGTGGCGGCCAGGGTGCCTACTCGGCGGCCAACGCGGCGCTCGACGCCCTCGCCGAGTCCCGCCAGGCCCGCGGCCTGACCGCGACGTCGGTCGCCTGGGGTCCGTGGGCCGGACCTGGCATGGCGGAAGGCGAAGCCGGGGTCCAGATGGCGCGGCGCGGCGTCGCCGGGCTGCCGCCGGAGAAGGCCGTCGCGGAACTCGTCGCGGCCGTCGAGCGGGACGAGCCGGTGGCCGTCGTCGCGGACGTCGACTGGACCCGGTTCGTGCCGGCGTTCACCGCGCAGCGCCCGAGCCCGTTGCTCGGCGACCTGCCCGAGGTGCGCGCAGCGCTGGCGGCGGAGCCGGTGGCCGGTGGCGCGGTCGCCGAGATCCTCGGCACCGCCCAGGGCCCCGAGCTCGACCAGCTGCTGCTCGACATCGTGCGCGGCGAGATCGCCGTGGTGCTGGGGCATTCCGCGCCGGGCTCGGTGGACGTCCACCAGCCGTTGCGCGATCTCGGCCTCGACTCGCTCGCCTCGGTCGAGCTGCGCAACGGCCTGTCCAGGGCGACCGGGCTCGTCCTGCCCAGCACGCTGGTCTTCGACCACCCGACGGCCGCCGCGGTCGCCGCCCACCTCAAGACCCTGGTGGAGCCCGCGACCGACCGCCTCACCGACGACCTGGACCGGCTCGAGACCGGTCTGGCCGCGGCCGGTGCGCAGGACCGCGGCCGCGTCCTCGCCCGCCTCGAAGTCCTGCTCGCCCAGTGGCGTGACGGGGCGGAGAGCGAGTCGATCACCGACCAGCTCGACTCCGCCACCGACGACGAGATGTTCCGGCTGCTCGACACCGAGTTCGGAATCTCCTGATGCGCCAACCGACCCACCGCTTTCCGAGGACCTCCCATGTCGAGTGAAGACAAGCTCCGCTACTTCCTCAAGCGCGTCACGGCCGACCTGCACGACGTGCGGGCCCGGCTGCGCGACGCCGAGGAGAAGGCGGGCGAGCCGATCGCGATCGTCGGCATGGCCTGCCGCTACCCGGGAGGCGCGACGACGCCTGAACGGCTGTGGCAGCTGGTCGCGGACGAGGTCGACGCGATCTCCGAGTTCCCCGTCGACCGCGGCTGGGACACCGCCCGGCTCTACCGCCCCGGTGAGCCCCGACCTGGGCACAGCTATGTGCACCAGGGCGGCTTCCTGCACGAGGCCGCCGACTTCGACCCGGAGTTCTTCGGGATCTCACCACGGGAAGCGCTCGCGATGGACCCGCAGCAGCGGCTGCTGCTGGAGGTCGCGCACGAGGCGTTCGAACGCGCGGGCCTGCCGGTCGACGGTCTGCGCGGCAGCCGCACCGGGGTGTTCGTCGGTGGCATGGCCCAGATCTCCGGTCCGTCGGAGGAACAGATCGAGGCGCTGTCGGGATATCTGCTCACCGGCAGCGCGGCCAGCGTGTTCTCCGGCCGGATCGCCTACACCTTCGGTCTGGAAGGGCCGGCGCTGACCGTCGACACGGCCTGTTCGTCGTCGTTGGTGGCGATGCACCTTGCGGCACAGGCGCTCCGGGCGGGCGAGTGCACGCTCGCCCTCGCCGGCGGGGTCACCGTGATGACGACGCCGGAGGGCTTCGTCGAGTTCAGCCAGCAGGGTGGGCTCGCGGCCGACGGCCGGTGCAAGGCCTTCTCGGACGCCGCCGACGGCACGGCCTGGGGCGAGGGCGTCGGCATGCTCGTCCTGGAAAGGCTTTCCGAGGCCCGCCGGCTCGGTCATCCGGTGCTGGCGGTGCTGCGCGGCTCGGCGGTCAACCAGGACGGGGCATCCAACGGCCTGACGGCGCCGAACGGCTTGGCACAGCAGCGCGTGATCCGTGCGGCACTGGCCAGTGCGAGGTTGGCACCGTCCGATGTGGACGCTGTCGAGGCGCATGGCACCGGCACGACGCTGGGGGACCCCATCGAGGCCGAGGCTCTGCTGGCCACGTACGGGCAGGACCGTGAGCGGCCGCTGTGGCTGGGGTCGTTGAAGTCGAACGTCGGGCACACGCAGGCGGCGGCCGGTGTCGGTGGCGTGATCAAGATGGTCGAGGCGATGCGGCACGGCGTGCTGCCCGCGACCCTGCACGCCGCCGTTCCGTCGTCGCACGTGAACTGGACCTCCGGCCAGGTCCGGCTGCTCACCGAAGCTGTGCCGTGGACGGGGGAGTCCCGGCGCGCCGGGGTGTCGTCGTTCGGTGTGAGCGGGACGAACGCGCACGTGATCATAGAGGCGGCTCCCGTCGAGGACGAGGAGTCGACTTCTGAGCTGCCTGTGGTGCCGTGGGTGTTCTCCGCCCGGACCGGGGAGGCGTTGCGAGACCTCGCCCGAGCGCTCCGCGCCAACCTCGACGACGACCCGGTCGACGTCGGGCGCGCGCTGGTCACCACGCGCTCGGCGCGGGAGCACCGGGCCGTGGTCCTCGATGCCGCCGGGCTCGACGCGGTCGCCGACGGTGTCAGTGAACCGGCGAACCCCGGTGACGTCGTCTTCGTGTTCCCCGGTCAGGGTTCCCAGTGGGCCGGGATGGGGCGTGCGCTCCTGGCGGCCTCTCCGGTGTTCGCGGCGCGGATGGCGGAGTGCGCTGCCGCGCTGGCCTCCTTTGTGGACTGGGATCTGCTGGACGTTCTCGCCGACGAGGAGGCGTTGAGCCGGGTCGACGTGGTGCAGCCCGCGCTGTGGGCCGTGATGGTGTCGCTGGCCGAGGTCTGGCGTTCGCACGGCGTCGAGCCCGCTGCCGTGGTGGGTCACTCCCAGGGTGAGATCGCTGCCGCCGTGGTGGCGGAGGGGCTGTCCCTCGAGGACGGTGCGCGGGTCGTCGCTTTGCGCAGCAAGGCGATTCTGCGGTTGTCCGGTCTGGGTGGCATGGTGTCGTTGGCCGCCTCGGTCGACCGGGCGCGTGAGCTGATCACGCCGTGGGGCTCGCGGATCTCGGTGGCGGCGGTCAACGGTCCTTCGTCGGTCGTGGTGTCAGGCGAGGCCGAGGCACTGGACGAGCTGCTGGCCTCGGTGGAGGTGCGGGCTCGCCGGATCGCGGTCGACTACGCGTCGCACTCCGCCCAGGTCGAGGCGCTGGCCGACGAACTGGCCGAGGTGCTGGCCGACGTCCGGCCGGTGGCCGGGCGGATCCCGTTCGTGTCCGCCGTGACCGGTGAGGTCGTGGACACCGCCGAGCTGGACGCGGTCTACTGGTTCCGCAACCTCCGCGAGCCCGTCCGGTTCGACCGGGCCGTCACGACCCTCCTCGCGAACCGCGCGACCGTCTTCGTCGAGTGCAGCGCTCACCCGGTGCTCACCGTCGGCGTCGAGGAGACGATCGAGCACGTCGGCGCTTCCGCCGCCGCTGTCGGCACCCTCCGTCGTGACGACGGCGGCCTCGACCGGCTGGTCACCTCGCTCGGTGAGGCTTTCGCCCGTGGCGCCGAGGTCGACTGGGCCGGATTCTTCGCCGGTACCGGTAACCGCCGCGTCACCCTGCCGACCTACCCGTTCCAGCGTGAGCGCTACTGGTCGGGGCAGACCGCGGCGCGGGTCCGCACGTCCGTCGACGACCTGAGGCACGAGACGACCTGGCGGCTGGTCGCCGCCGAAACCCCTGCTGTCGCGGGCAGGTGGGTGGTGTGCGGCGCGGACGGTCTCGCCGACGACATCGCGCAGGGGCTCGCGCGCCACGGCGCCGGCGTGATCCGCTCGGCCGAGCCGGGTGATCTGGCCGATGTTCGCGGAGTCCTCCTGGTCGCTCCGACCGGTCGCACTCCGGGCCATCCGGCAGTGCCGGCGGGGTTCGCCGCCGCTCTCGCCGCGGTGCAAGCGCTCGCGGACCACGAGATTCCTTTGTGGACCATCACGTGCGGTGCGGTCTCCACCTCCGGCACCGACCCGGTCACCGACCCCGAGCAGGCCCTCGTCTGGGGTCTCGGCCAGGTGGTGCGCAAGGAGCAGCCCGCCCGCTGGGGTGGGGTCGCGGACCTGCCCGCCGACGCGGACGACGCCACGATCGACCTGTTCCTGGGTGCTCTCACCGGCTCTGAGGACGAACTGGCCGTGCGGCCGGAAGGTGTGTTCGCGCGGCGGCTCGTCCGGTCCGCCGGTGGGCGTGCCCGGCGCAGCTGGCGCCCGGACGGCACTGTCCTGATCACCGGTGGCACCGGCGCACTCGGAGCCCACGTGGCGCGCCGGATGGCCGCCCTGGGAGCGCCGCACCTGCTGCTCGTCAGCCGCAGCGGACCGGATGCCGAGGGTGCCGCCGAACTGGAAGCAGAGCTGACCGCGCTCGGTTCGGGAGTCACGATCGCCGCGTGCGACGCCGCCGACCGGGACGCGCTCGGCGCGGTGATCGCCGCGCTGGACGTGCCGCTGCGGGCGGTGATCCACACCGCCGCGGTCCTCGACGACGCCGTCCTCGACGAGCTGGGCCTCGACCAGGTGAGCCGCGTGCTGCAGGTCAAGGCCGAAGCGGCGGTGGCCCTGCACGAGGTGACCGCCGGTGTGGACCTCGACGCGTTCGTGCTCTTCTCGTCGCTCGCCGGCACGTACGGCGGGGCGGGGCAGGGCAACTACGCGCCGGGCAACGCGTTCCTGGACGCCTTCGCGCGCTACCGCCGTGGCCTGGGACTGCCGGCCACGTCGATCGGCTGGGGGCACTGGGCGGGCGGCGGCATGGCCGACGGCGGCCTGGAGACCCGGCTGCGGCAGCGCGGTGTTCCGCCGATGCCGCCGGAGCTGGCCCTCGACGGCCTGCAGCGCGTCCTCGACCTCGACGACACCGCCGTCGTGGTCGCCGACGTCGACTGGACGGCGGACCTGGTGCCGAGCCCACTGCTCGCCGATCTGCCGGAGCTGCGCGACCGATCCGTGCGTGCGGAGGTCGTCGCCGATCTGACGCCGGGGCGGTTGCTGGAGATCGTCCGCGCCCAGATCGCCGCTGTGCTCGGGTTCGCGGAGCCCGGCCGCATCGATCCCGCCCGTGCCCTGCGCGACCTCGGCTTCGACTCGCTGACCGCGGTCGAGCTGCGGAACCGGCTCGGCGCCGCGGTCGGGCTGAAGCTTCCCGCCACGCTGGTCTTCGACCACCCCAGCCCGGACGCGCTGGTCCGCTACCTCGCGGAGCGCTTCACCGGTGCCACCGCCGGCACCGAGGTCGTCGAGCGGGGTGCGGCCGACGAGCCGATCGCGATCGTGGCGATGAGCTGCCGGTTCCCCGGTGGTGTGCGCTCGCCGGAGGACCTGTGGGAGCTGCTGGCCGCCGGTCGTGACACCGTCGCGCCGTTCCCCTCCGACCGCGGGTGGGACGTCGAGGGTGTCTACGACCCCGATCCCGAGGTGCCGGGCCGTTCCTACGTCCGGCACGGGTCCTTTGTGGACGACGTCACCGGGTTCGACGCGGCGTTCTTCGGGATCTCGCCGCGCGAGGCGCTGGCCATGGACCCGCAGCAGCGGTTGCTGTTGGAGACGTCGTGGGAGGCGTTCGAACGTGCCGGGCTCGACCCGGTGTCGTTGCGCGGCAGTCGTGTCGGAGTGTTCGTCGGCACGAACGGCCAGGACTACGGCACGCTGCTGATGAACGCACGCGAACAGGTCGAGGGCTATCTGGGCACCGGCAGTTCGGCGAGCGTCTTCTCCGGTCGCGTCGCTTACACCTTCGGTTTCGAAGGTCCGGCGGTCACGGTGGACACGGCGTGTTCGTCGTCTTTGGTGGCCCTGCACCTGGCAGCGCAGGCGTTGCGTGCCGGTGAGTGCTCGCTCGCGCTGGCGGGCGGTGTGACGGTGATGTCGACTCCGATCGGGTTCGTCGAGTTCTCACGGCAGCGCGGCCTGGCGGCGGACGGGCGGTGCAAGCCGTTCGCGGACGCCGCCGACGGCACGGCCTGGGGCGAGGGCGCCGGGTTGCTGCTGGTGGAACGGCTGTCCGACGCTCGCCGCCTCGGTCATCCGGTGCTCGCCGTGCTGCGCGGTTCCGCGGTGAACTCCGACGGCGCGTCGAACGGCCTGACTGCGCCGAACGGTCCTTCGCAGCAGCGGGTGATCCGGCAGGCTCTCTCCGCCGCGGGGCTGCGACCGTCCGATGTGGATGCTGTCGAGGCGCACGGCACCGGCACCCGGCTCGGTGATCCGATCGAGGCGCAGGCGATCCTGTCGGTCTACGGGCAGGACCGGGAGTCTCCGGTGTGGCTGGGCTCGGTGAAGTCGAACCTCGGGCACACCCAGGCCGCCGCCGGTGTCGCCGGCGTGATCAAGATGGTGGAGGCGCTGCGGCGCTCGGTGCTGCCGAAGACGTTGCACGTCGACTCGCCGTCGTCTCATGTGGACTGGTCGGCTGGGGATGTCCGGTTGCTGACCGAGGCCGTGCCGTGGCCCGCGGGGGAGCGGGTTCGGCGGGCCGGCGTGTCGTCGTTCGGGATCAGCGGGACCAACTCCCACGTCGTGCTGGAGGAAGCGCCGGTTTCCGAGCCGGCGCCGGTGGAGACGTACTCCGGTCCGGTCGTGCCGTGGCTCGTCTCGGCGCGGTCCGAGGCCGGGTTGCGGGCGCAGGCCGCGCGGTTGCTGGAGTCCGTCGACTCCGATCTGGTCGTGATGGCCAGGACACTCGCCACGGCCAGGGCTTCGCACGACCACCGGGCCGTTGTGCTCGCCGGCGATGCCGACGGGTTCCGGCGCGGGCTGACCGCGTTGGCCGAGGGGCGGTCGGTCGAGGGGGTCGTCCGTCGATCGCCCGGTGGGAAGACGGCGTTCCTGTTCTCGGGTCAGGGATCGCAGCGGGTCGGTATGGGCCGGGAGCTGTACGAGGCGTTCCCGGTTTACGCGGCGGCGTTCGACGCGGTGTGCGAGTTGCTGGATCCGCGGCTTCCGGAGGTGCTGGGTTCGCCGGAGCTGGACCAGACGGAGTTCGCGCAGCAGGCGATCTTCGCGCTCGAGGTCGCTTTGTTCCGGTTGTTCGTGTCCTGGGGTGTGCGGCCGGACTTCGTCGCCGGGCACTCGGTGGGGGAGATCGCGGCGGCACACGTTGCCGGGATCTTGACACTCGAGGATGCGGCTGCGCTGGTTGTCGCGCGCGGGCGGCTCATGCAGGCCTTGCCTCCCGGTGGCGTGATGATCGCGGTGCAGGCCGGTGAGTCCGAGGTGTTGCCGTTGCCGGACGGGGTTTCGCTGGCCGCGGTGAACGGGCCGTCGTCGGTGGTGCTGTCCGGTGAGGCGGACGCTGTTGCCTCGGTGGCCTCGCGGTTCGCCAAGACCAAGCGGCTCAACACGAGCCACGCGTTCCACTCGGCGCTGATGGAACCGATGCTGGACGAGTTCGGTGACGTCGTCGCCGGGCTGACCCACACGGCGCCGGTGTTGCCGTTCGTGTCCACTGTGGAAGCGGACGCGGCGGTCACGCCTTCCTACTGGGTGCGGCAGGTGCGCGAGCCGGTGCGGTTCGCTGACGCCGTCGATCGGTTGCGTGCCTTGGGGGTCACCGAGTTCGTCGAGCTCGGTCCCGACGCGGTGCTGACGCCGATGGTCGAGGAGGCCGTGCCGGCGCTGGCCGCTGGCCGCGCGGACTGCGTCGGCGCACTGGCACATCTGGCTGCGGCCGGGGTGCCGGTCGACTGGCCGCGGGTGTTCGGTCCTGGTCCAGTGCGCACGGATCTGCCGACCTACGCGTTCCAGCACGAGCGGTTCTGGCTGGACGGGGCCGCGGCCGGCGACGTCGACGCGCTCGGTCAGGCCGCCACCGGGCACCCGTTGCTCGGTGCCGCCGTGGAGCTGCCTTCGGGCGGGTGGGTGCTGACCGGCGCGCTGTCGACGCGGACTTCGCCGTGGCTGGCCGGGCACGCTGTGCACGGCACGGTCATCCTGCCCGGTACGGCGTTCGTCGAACTCGCCTTGCGGGCTGGGGCCGAGGTCGGCTGTGCGGTGCTGGAGGAGCTGACCATCGCGGCGCCGCTCGTGTTGTCCGAGACCGTCCGGGTGCAGGTGGCGGTTGTTCCGGTCGACGATGGCCGGCACGAGGTCACGGTCCACTCGCGCGGTGCCGACGACTCGCCGTGGACCCTGCACGCCACCGGCGTGCTGACTGGTTCTCCGCCCGTGGCCGGGGAACTGGGCGAGTGGCCGCCGGTTGGTGCGTCCGAAGTGGACGTCACGGAGCTGTACGCCGGGTTCGAGGACCGGGGGTTCAGGTACGGCTCGGCGTTCCAGGGGCTGACCGCGGCCTGGTTGCTGGACGGGTCGGTGTTCGCCGAGGTGGCGTTGCCCGTCGCCGATCGCGACACGGCGGCTCGGTTCGGACTGCACCCCGCGTTGCTGGATGCCGCGCTGCACGGGCTGGGGCTCGGTGAGCTGTTGCCCGACGACGGGCAGGGGCGGTTGCCGTTCACGTGGTCCGGTGTGGCCCGGTACAGCGAAGGTGCCGCGTCTTTGCGGGTCCGACTGACTCCGGTCGCCGACGACACCGTTGCCCTGACGGTGGCTGATGGTGCCGGGCGGCCGGTTCTGTCCGTGGAGTCGTTGGTGTTGCGGCCGGTGGCGCCGGACCAGTTCGGTGGTGTTAGGGATGCGTTGTTCCACGTCGAGTGGGTTGAGGCTCACGGAGAGGCGGAGATCGAAGCCGTCCTGCATCAGGTCGCTCCCGCCGATGTTCACACGACGACCGCGACCGTGCTCTCCGCGATCCAGTCCTGGCTTGCCACGCCTTCGGACGCCGAGCTGGTGTTCGTCACGCGTGGGGCGGTGGCGGCGGCTGACGGCGATGGCGTGCCTGAC
Organism: Lentzea nigeriaca; assembly: GCF_016907955.1. Classification (GTDB taxonomy): domain Bacteria; phylum Actinomycetota; class Actinomycetes; order Mycobacteriales; family Pseudonocardiaceae; genus Lentzea; species Lentzea nigeriaca. The sequence continues at coordinate 245,228 of NZ_JAFBCX010000001.1, forward strand.
TTGGGTGCGGCCGCGGCTTGGGGGCTTGTTCGGTCTGCGCGATCCGAGAACCCCGGTCGGTTCCGCTTGGTGGACATCGACTCGGGCGCGGAGATTCCAGCGCTTCCCGCCGACGAGCCGGAGGTAGCGGTGCGCGGTGGCCGAGTCCTGGTTCCCCGGATCGTCCGGGGAACCACGCCGGGCATCGAGCTCCCGTCCGGCGACTGGCGGCTGGAGGTCACCGCACCCGGCACGGTGGACGGCGTCACGGCCAGGCCGCACCAGGTGCAACCGCTTGCCCCGGGCGAAGTGCGGGTCGCCGTCCGTGCGGCGGGCGTGAACTTCCGCGACGTCCTCAACGCCCTCGGGCGGTACCCCGGCGGCCCGGTGCCGCTCGGTCAGGAAGCGGCCGGTGTGGTGACCGAGGTCGGCGCCGGTGTCACCGGGCTCGTCACGGGGGACCGGGTGTTCGGGCTCTTCCCCGGCACGTTCGGCTCGCACGCGGTCACCGATCACAGGCTCCTCGCACCGATCCCGGCCGGCTGGACGTTCGCACAGGCGGCGACCACGCCGGTCGCGTTCCTCACGGCCTACTACGGCCTGGTCGAACTCGCCGAGCTGAAGCCCGGCGAAACCGTGCTGGTGCACGCGGCCGCCGGTGGTGTCGGCATGGCCGCGGTCCAGCTCGCGCGGCACCTCGGTGCCGAGGTGTGCGCGACCGCGAGCCCCGGCAAGCACGCCGTTGTGCGCGAACTCGGCGTCGAGCACCTGGCTTCGTCGCGCACCCTCGAGTTCGCCGAGCGCTTCGGTCGCGTGGACGTCGTGCTGAACTCGCTCGCGGGCGAGTTCGTGGACGCTTCGCTGTCGTTGCTGGCGGACGGCGGGCGGTTCCTCGAGATGGGCAAGACCGACGTCCGCGAGGTGGCCGGTGTCGACTACCGCGCGTTCGACCTCGCGGAGGCGGGGGCCGAGCGGCTCGGCCGGATGCTCGCGGAAGTGCTGGCGCTGTTCGCCGAAGGGCACCTGCGGCCGTTGCCGGTCGCCGCGTGGGACGTGCGGCAGGCGCCGGCCGCGCTGCGGTTCCTGAGCCAGGCCCGGAACGTCGGAAAGCTCGCGCTGACCGTCCCGCACCGGCCCGACCCAGAAGGCACCGTGCTGATCACCGGCGGTACCGGAGCGTTGGGTGCCGCGCTCGCACGGCACCTGGTCCACCACGGCGCCAGGAGTCTGGTGCTCACCGGTCGCCGTGGTGCCGAGGCTCCCGGCGCGGCCGAGCTGGCCGCGGAACTCACCGCTGCGGGAGCGGAGGTGACGATTGCCGCGTGCGATGTGGCTGATCGTGCCGCGGTGGCCGAGCTGCTGGACGGGCTGGAGCTCACCGCTGTGGTGCACGCGGCGGGTGTGCTGGCGGATGCCACCGTCGACCGGCTCGGCACCGAAGATCTCCAGGCGGTTCTGGGGCCGAAGGCCGATGGCGCGCGTCACCTGCACGAGCTGACGCGCGACGCAGACCTCGCCGCGTTCGTGCTGTTCTCGTCGGTGTCCGGGCTTGCGGGCACGGCGGGGCAGGGTGCTTACGCGGCTGCCAACGCCTACCTCGACGGCCTCGCGCACCAGCGCCGGAAGGCAGGGTTGCCGGCGGTCTCGCTCGCCTGGGGTGCGTGGGACGCGGGCATGGCGGGGACCCTCGGCGAGACGGACCGCCGTCGGATGAGCCGGTCCGGGCTGTTCGCGCTGTCCATTGAGGACGGCTTGGGATTGTTCGACGCGACTGCCACCGAGGCGGGGTTGCTCGTGCCGATGCGCCTCGACCCGGCGGCGCTGCGAGGTGACGACGTGCCGGCGTTACTGCGGGGGCTGGTCAAGGCGAAGCCCAAGCGGGCGGTCGCGCCGTCCGATGCGGCGGACCTGACGCGGCGACTGGCCGGGCGGACGACGGCCGAGCAGGACGCGATCGTGCTGGAGCTGGTGTGCGAGGCGATGGCCGCGGTGCTCGGGCACGCCGACGCCACCGGTGTCGAGCCGGGACGCGGGTTCCTGGAGGTCGGGTTCGACTCGCTGACCGCCGTGGAGCTGCGCAACCGGCTGGCCGCGGCGACCGGGCTGCGGTTGCCGTCGACGCTGGTGTTCGACCACGCCTCGCCCGCGGGCCTCGCGACCTACCTGCGCGGTGAGCTGTCCGGCTCCGCACCGGCCGCGGACCGGCTGCTGTCCGAAGTGGACGGACTGGAGGCGCGGCTGCTGGCCGCCGACCTCGACGACGCCGACCGCGCCGCGCTCGGCGGGCGGCTGCGGACGTTGCTGGCCAAGTGGTCCGGCACCGCCGTGGTCGAAGTCCCGGACAGCCTCGCCACGGCCACCGCGGACGACCTCTTCGACTTCATCGACAACACATTGGGGAACTGACGGTGTCCAACGAGGACCGGCTGGTCGAGTACCTGCGGCGGGTGACCGCCGACCTGCAGCGGACGCGCACGCGCCTGCAGGAGATCGAGTCCGGCGAACCGGAGCCGATCGCCGTCGTCGGCACGAGCTGCCGCTACCCCGGTGGCGTGGCGTCGCCGGACGATCTGTGGGAACTGGTGCGGGACGGCCGTGACGCCGTCACGTCGTTCCCCACCGACCGCGGGTGGGACCTCGCCGCCCTGACCCAGGACCCCGAGGGACGCGGCGCGAGCTACACCGCCGCCGGCGGGTTCCTCGACGACGTCGCCGGGTTCGACGCGGAGTTCTTCGGCATCTCGCCGCGGGCCGCGCTGGCGATGGATCCGCAGCAGCGGCTGTTGCTGGAGTCGTCGTGGGCGTTGTTCGAGGACGCCGGTATCGACCCGGCGAGTCTGGGCGGCGGGCGGACCGGTGTGTTCGTCGGCGCGTCCTCGTCGGGGTACGCGACCGGTTTCCCGGTTGCCCCGGAAGGACTCGAAGGCCACCTGCTGACCGGTAACGCGGGCAGCGTGATCTCCGGGCGGCTCGCGTACCAGTTCGGGCTGGAGGGGCCGGCCGTCACGGTCGACACGGCGTGTTCGTCGTCGCTGGTGGCGTTGCACCTGGCCGCGCAGGCGCTGCGGGCGGGGGAGTGCTCGCTCGCGCTCGCCGGCGGCGTGATGGTGCTCGCGTCGCCGACGTCGTTCGTCGAGTTCAGCCGGCAGCGCGGGCTCGCGGCGGACGGGCGCTGCAAGTCGTTCGCGGCGGCCGCGGACGGCACCGGCTGGGCGGAGGGCGTCGGGCTGGTCCTGCTGGAGAAGCTGTCCGACGCGCAGCGCAACGGCCACGAGATCCTCGCGGTCGTCCGCGGTTCCGCGGTCAACCAGGACGGCGCGAGCAGCGGGCTGACCGCGCCCAACGGCCCTTCGCAGCAACGGGTGATCCGCGACGCGCTCGCCGGTGCCCGCCTCGCACCGTCCGATGTGGACGCCGTCGAGGCGCACGGCACGGGAACCCGGCTCGGTGACCCGATCGAGGCGCAGGCCGTGCTCGCCACGTACGGCGGCGAGCGGCGGGAACCGCTGTGGCTCGGTTCGCTGAAGTCGAACATCGGGCACGCGCAGTCCGCCGCCGGTGTCGGTGGCGTGATCAAGATGATCCAGGCTCTGCGGCACGGCGTGCTGCCGAAGACGCTGCACGTCGACGAGCCGACGCCGCACGTCGACTGGGCGGCCGGCAACGTCCGGCTGCTCACCGAAGCGATGCCGTGGCCGGAGACCGGCCGGCCGCGCCGTGCCGGTGTGTCGTCGTTCGGGATGAGCGGCACGAACGCGCACGTGATCCTGGAGCAGGCTCCGGCCGCCGAACCCTCCGCGGCACCCGTTCTGCCCGTCGTGCCGGTGCTTCTCTCCGCCCGCACGGCATCCGCACTGCGCGAGCAGGCGGAGCGGCTGTCCACAGTGGAGCACGAGCTCCCGGAGCTGGCGGCCGCGATGGCCACGCGCGGCGGGTTGGAGCATCGCGCCGCCGTCGTCGCCGCGGATCGCGACGCGCTGCTGGCCGCGCTGCGCGAGTTCGACGTCATTCAGGGGCAGCCTGGTGGGAAGACCGCTTTCCTGTTCTCCGGTCAGGGTTCGCAGCGGGCCGGCATGGGCCGCGAGCTGTCCGAGGCGTTCCCGGCCTATACGAAGGCGTTCGACGAGGTCTGCGCACACCTGGACCCGCGGCTGAAGGATGTGCTGGATTCACCGGAGCTGGACCGCACGGAGTTCGCGCAGCAGGCGATCTTCGCGCTCGAAGTGGCCTTGTTCCGGTTGCTGGAGTCGTGGGGTGTCCGCCCCGACTTCGTCCTGGGCCACTCGGTGGGCGAGATCGCGGCGGCTCACGTCGCCGGAATCCTGACCCTCCAGGACGCGGCCGCGTTGGTGACCGCGCGCGGGCGGCTCATGGAGGCGTTGCCCGAGGGCGGCGCCATGATCGCGGTGCAGGCCGGTGAGTCCGAGGTTTTGCCGTTGCCGGACGGGGTTTCGCTGGCCGCGGTGAACGGGCCGTCGTCGGTGGTGCTGTCCGGTGAGGCGGACGCCGTCGCCGCGGTGGCGGCGAAGTTCGTGAAGACCAAGCGGCTGAACACGAGCCACGCGTTCCACTCGGCGCTGATGGAACCGATGCTCGCCGAGTTCGCGGCGGCGATCAGCGGGCTGACCTTCGCCGCACCCGTGCTGCCGATCGTGTCCACCGTGGAGGAAGCGGCGGAGTGGAACGCGGACTACTGGGTCCGCCAGGTGCGGCAGCCGGTCCGGTTCCACGACGGCGTCGAACGGCTGCGCGCCCAGGGTGTCACGGTCTTCGCCGAACTCGGCCCCGCCGCGGTGCTCACCCCGCTCGCCGACGGCGCCGTTGCGTTGCTGCGGGCCGACAAGCCCGAACCCGAGACGCTGATCCGCGGCTTGAGCACGTTGCACGTCCGCGGCACCTCCGTCGACTGGCCGGCGTTCTTCGGCGGCACCCGGCGGCTTTCCCTGCCGCACTACCCGTTCGAGCACGAGCGGTTCTGGCTCGCCGCGCCCGCCGCGACCGGTGACGTCGGCGCCGCCGGACTCACCCACCTCGACCACTCGCTGCTGGGCGCCGCGCTGGCTCTCGCCGACGGGGACGGGTTCCTCTGCACCGGCGTCCTCTCGCCGCGCTCGCACCCGTGGCTCGCTGATCACGTCGTGCTCGGCTCGACGCTGGTCCCCGGCACGGCCTTCGTCGAACTGGCCCTGCGCGCGGCGGAACAGGCCGGGTGCGACCGGATCGACGAGCTCACCCTCGAAGCACCGCTGACCCTGCCCGACGGCGGCGCCGAGATCCAGATCGCCGTCGGCGCCCCCGGCTGGGACGGCGCCCGCAGCCTGCGCATCCACGCACGCCCAGCGGGTTCGGCGTTCGACGAGCCGTGGACCAGGCACGCCACCGGCACGGTGTCCGCGGGCAGCCGGTCCGCCGCGGGATCGGCCGAATGGCCGCCCGCGGGAGCCGAAGTCCTGGACGTCGACGACCTCTACGCGCGGTTCGGCGACCGCGGGTTCGACTACGGCCCGGCGTTCCAGGGCCTGCGCGCCGCCTGGCGACGCGGTGCCGAGGTCTTCGCCGAGGTCGAGCTCCCGGACTCCGCCGAACGGTTCGCGCTGCACCCCGCGCTGCTCGACAGCGCGTTGCACGTGATGGCGCTCGGCGTGCTGCCCGACACCGGTGCGGGCCGGGTTCCGTTCAGCTGGACCGGCATCACGGTGCCCGTGCGCGGCCGGTCGGCTCTGCGCGTCCGGATGTCGGCCACCGGACCGGACACCGTCACGCTCACGGCCACCGACCTGACCGGGCAGCAGGTCGTCTCCGTCGAGGGACTGACCGTGCGCCCGGTGGCGGTGCCCCGGCAGTCGCTGTTCGCCGTGGACTGGCCGCAGTCGCCCCCTGGCGGCACGGCCGAGAACATCCGGCCGACGATCCTCGCGGTCGACGGCGGCACCGAACCCGAGGCCACGCACGCCGCGACCGCGCGGGTGCTGGTCGCTCTGCAGGAGTGGCTCGATTCCGAGCCGGCGCCCGACGAACGGCTCGTGGTCGTCACGAGCGGTGCGGTCGCGGTCGAGGACGAGGTCGTCACCGATCTTGCCGGTGCGGCCGTGTGCGGGCTGGTGCGGGCCGCGCAGGCCGAGCACCCCGACCGGTTCCTGTTGGTGGACACCGACGACGTGGCCGGCCTGACGCGGTTCCCGGCGGGGGAGCCGCAGTTCGCGGTTCGCGACGGCCGCACGTTCGTGCCCAGGCTGACCAGGGCCGCCGCGCCCGCCGGTGGTCCGCTGGACTGGGACACGGTGCTGATCACCGGTGGCACCGGCGCGCTCGGGTCGGCCCTCGCCCGGCACCTGCTGAACCGAGGCACCCGGCGGGTCGTCGTCGCCGGCCGCCGGGGCGGGCCTGCCGAACCCGGCGTCGAGGTCGTGGCCTGCGACGTCACCGACCGGGACGCGGTCTCGGCGTTGCTCGGCTCGTTGCCCGGCCTCAGCGCCGTGGTGCACCTGGCCGGCGTGCTCGACGACGGCGTGCTCGGCTCGCTGACGCCGGAGCGGCTCGCCACCGTGTTGCGCCCCAAGGTGGACGCGGTTTGGCTGCTGCACGAGCTGACCCACGACGCCGGTCTGTCGGACTTCGTCGTGTTCTCCTCGGTGGCGGGTGTCTTCGGTGCCGCGGGGCAGGCGAACTACGCCGCCGCCAACGCCTACCTGGACGCGCTGATGGCGCATCGCCGGGCCGGCGGACTGCCCGGCACGGCGATGGCCTGGGGCGCCTGGGAGACCGGCATGGCCGCGAACACGCCACGCGGCGGAGTGACGGCACTGTCCATTGAGGACGGACTCGCGCTGTTCGACGCCGCCCTGGCCGTGGACCGCGCTGTCACCCTGCCGGTCACGCTGGACCTCGCCGCTTTCCGCGCGGGTCCGGTACCGGCGCTGCTGCGCGGCCTCGTGCGACAGACGGCTCGACGTGCGCAGACGGGGTCGGTGTTCGGTGCACGGCTGGCCTCCGTGACCGCGGCCGACCGTGAGGCGCTGTTGCTGGAGCTGGTCCGGACCGAGGCCGCGGCCGTGCTGGGCCACGAGACCGGCGCCCGGATCGACGTGGGCAAGGCGTTCAGCGACATCGGGTTCGACTCGTTGACCGCGGTCGAGCTGCGCAACCGGCTCGCCGAGGCGACCGGGCTCCGGTTGTCGTCGACGCTGGTGTTCGACCACCCCGGCGCGGCGGCGTTGGCCGCACACCTCGGGGCCGAGCTGCTGGGCACCTCGGTCTCCGTCGCTCCGACGACCGTCGTGGCGGCCGACGAGCCCATCGCCATCGTGGGCATGAGCTGCCGGTACCCCGGTGGCGTCACGTCGCCGGACGACCTGTGGCGGCTGGTGGAGGAAGGTCGCGACGGCGTCGGGGAGTTCCCGTCCGATCGCGGCTGGGACGTCGAGTACGACCCGGACCCTGGGCGGTCAGGCACGACCTGCACGCGGGAAGGCGGGTTCCTGTATGACGCGGCGGAGTTCGACGCGGCGTTCTTCGGGATCAGCCCGCGTGAGGCGCTGGCGATGGATCCGCAGCAGCGGTTGTTGCTGGAGTCGTCCTGGGAAGCCTTCGAGAACGCCGGTATCGCTCCCGACTCCCTGCGAGGCAGCCGCACTGGTGTCTTCGCGGGCTTGATGTACCACGACTACGGCGCCCGGCTCACGAGCGCGCCCGCCGACGTGGAGGGGTTCCTGGGGATCGGCAACTCCGGCAGTGTCCTTTCCGGACGGATCGCCTACTCGTTCGGGCTGGAAGGCCCTGCGGTCACTGTTGACACGGCGTGTTCGTCGTCGTTGGTGGCGTTGCACCTGGCGGCGCAGGCGTTGCGTGCCGGGGAGTGCACGTTGGCGCTCGCCGGTGGTGTGACGGTGATGGCGACCCCGGCGACGTTCGTCGAGTTCTCCCGTCAGCGCGGGCTGGCGCCGGACGGGCGGTGCAAGTCGTTCGCCGCTGCCGCCGACGGCACCGGGTGGGGCGAGGGTGTCGGTGTCCTGGTGCTGGAGCGGCTGTCCGACGCCCGGCGCAACGGGCATCGCGTGCTCGCCGTGGTGCGTGGATCCGCGGTGAACTCGGACGGCGCGTCGAACGGCCTGACTGCGCCGAACGGACCTTCGCAGCAGCGGGTCATCCGGGCGGCGTTGGCCACCGCGGGATTGGCGGCGTCCGATGTGGACGTTGTTGAGGCGCACGGTACGGGTACGCGGCTCGGTGACCCGATCGAGGCGCAGGCGGTGCTCGCCACCTACGGCCAGGACCGCGAGACACCGCTGTGGCTCGGTTCGGTGAAGTCGAACCTCGGGCACACCCAGGCCGCGGCCGGTGTCGCGGGTGTGATCAAGATGGTGCAGGCGCTGCGGCACGGTGTGCTGCCCAGGACGTTGCACGTCGACGAGCCGACCCCGCACGTCGACTGGACCGCCGGCGAGGTCCGGCTGCTGACGGAACCCGTCCCGTGGCCAGGCGGTGACCGGGTCCGCCGTGCCGCGGTGTCGTCGTTCGGGATCAGCGGCACCAACGCTCACGTGCTGCTGGAGGAAGCGCCGGACGCGCCCGTTGTGGCGGCCGAACGCACGTTGCCCGCGGTGCCGTGGGTGTTGTCGGCCAAATCGCCGGATGCTTTGCGTGAGCAGGCACGGCGCCTGCTGGCTGCTGCGCCGGACCTGCCGGTGGCTGTGGTGGGGCGGGCGCTGGCCGGGCGTGCGGCGCTGGATCACCGCGCGGCCGTCGTCGGCGCTGACCGTGCAGAACTGCTGGACGGGCTTTCCGCGCTGGCCTTCGGGACCGCCGGTGCCGGTGTCCACACCGGACGCGTTGGTGCCGGCAAGGTCGCGTTCCTGTTCACCGGTCAGGGTTCGCAGCGCGCCGGAATGGGCCGCGAGCTGTACGAGGCGTTCCCGGCTTATGCGTCGGCGTTCGACGCGGTGTGTGCGCGGCTGGATCCGCGGGTGCGCGAGGTCGTGTTCGAGGGGCTTCCCGAACTGGACGGGACGGAGTTCGCGCAGCAGGGGATCTTCGCGGTCGAGGTGGCGCTGGTCCGGTTGCTGGAGTCGTGGGGTGTCCGGCCCGGGCTCGTGGCCGGGCACTCGGTGGGCGAGATCGCCGCGGCGCACGTTGCCGGGATCCTGTCACTCGAGGACGCCGCTTCGCTGGTCAGTGCTCGCGGGCGGTTGATGCAGGCGTTGCCCGGCGGCGGCGTGATGATCGCCGTGCAGGCCGGCGAGTCCGAGGTTTTGCCGTTGCCGGACGGGGTTTCGCTCGCTGCGGTGAACGGGCCGTCGTCGGTGGTGCTGTCCGGTGAGGCGGACGCCGTCGCCGCGGTGGCGGCGAAGTTCGTGAAGACCAAGCGGCTGAACACGAGCCACGCGTTCCACTCGGCGCTGATGGAACCGATGCTGGCCGGGTTCGCGGCGGCGATCGACGGGCTCACGTTCGCGGAGTCCTCGGTGCCGTTCGTGTCCAGTGTGGACGAATCGATCCCGGTTTCGCCGGAGTACTGGGTGCGGCAGGTTCGTGAGCCCGTGCGGTTCGCCGACGCCGTCGCGCGGTTGCGTGCTCTTGGTGTCACCGAGTTCGTCGAGATCGGGCCCGACGCCGTCCTCGCCGCGATGGTCGAGGGCGCCGTTCCGCTGCTGCGGGCAGGGCGTGCGGAGGTGCCCGCGGTGATCGCCGCGCTGGCCAGTCTGCACGTGCGCGGTGCCGAGCCGGACTGGGCCGAGGTGTTCGCGGGTACCGGAGCGGCGCCGGTCGACTTGCCGTCCTACGCCTTCGAGCGCAGCCGGTACTGGCTCGACGCCGTTCCGGCCGCGGACGTGACCTCGCTCGGGCAGTCCGCGCCAGGCCACCCGCTGCTGGGTGCCGCTGTCGAACTGCCGGACGGCGGGGCGGTGTTCACCGGCACGTTGTCGGCCACGTCCTGGCTCGCCGAGCACGAGGTGCTGGGTGAGGTGTTGCTGCCCGGCGCCGCGTTCGCGGAGCTCGCGTTGTGCGCGGGGGCCGAGCTCGGGTGCCCGGTCGTCGAGGAGCTCACCCTTGCTGCGCCGCTGGTGCTGCGAGGTCAGGTTGCGCTGCGGGTGACCGTCGGGCCGCCGGCCGAGGGTCGGCCGGTGGCCGTTCACTCGCGGTTGTCCGATGACTCCTGGGTTCTGCACGCCACCGGTGTGGTGAGTGCTTCCGACGTTTCTGTCGACGACCTGACGGAGTGGCCGCCCGCTGGGGCGGTGGCGGTGCCGGTCGAGGATCTTTACGACCGGGCTGCGGAACAGGGATTTGGTTACGGGCCGGCGTTCCAGGGCGTGCGGGCGGCCTGGCGGGACGGCGAGGCGGTGTTCACCGAGGTCGAGCTGCCCGGGGAACGGGTGGCGGAGGCTGAGGGCTACGGGCTTCATCCGGCGTTGCTCGATGCGGCCTTGCACGGTGTCGGGCTGGGTTCGTTCGTTCCCGCTGGTGCGTTTGTGCCGTTCTCCTGGGCGGGCTTGTCCTTGGCCGCTGCGGGCGCGGCGTCATTGCGGGTTCGGATTCGGCCCGCAGGGCAGGGCTCGGTCGGCTTGACGCTGGCTGATGCGACCGGCCGGGGTGTCGCGAGCGTGCGAACGCTTGCGTTGCGGCCGGTGGCGGTGGATCGGGTGGCGGCGCGGCTGGATGCGTTGCACCGGTTGGAGTGGGTGCCGACGGGGGAGACCGGTGTGCAGCCGCTGGCGGTGGCCGGGCTTGCTGATCTCACCGTCCCGGTGCCCGCTGTCGTGGCGGTCGAGTGGGCTCAGGGCGAGCTGGGTGATGCCGTCACCCGTGCCCTCGATCTGGTCCAGAGCTGGGTCGCCGACGAGCGGTTCGCTCATTCCCGCCTGGTTCTCGTCACCCGCGGCGCCGTCGCCACGCGCCCCGGTGAGGACGTCACCGACCTCCCCGCCGCGGCGGCCCGAGGCCTGCTGCGGACCGCTGCCCAGGAGTACCCGGGCCGGTTCGGCCTGGCGGACCTCGGCCCGGACGACGAGCTCCGCACCCTGCCCGACGAGCCGGAAGCCGCAGTCCGCAACGGAACTGTCCTCGTGCCGAGGCTGGTCCGAGCCGCCGGCGGTGAGCCCACGAGCATCGCCGATCCCGATGGCACCGTCCTGATCACCGGCGGCACGGGTGCGCTCGGCGCCGCCGTCGCACGGCATCTGGCCGAGCAGGGAGCCGGGCACCTGCTGCTCACCTCACGCCGAGGCCTGGAGGCCGAGGGCGCGAAGGCTCTCGTCACCGAACTGGAAGCCGCGGGAACCCAGGTCACCGTGGCGGCCTGCGACGTCGCCGATCGCGGCGAACTCGCCGCATTGCTCGAGAAGGTCCCGGTCACCGCGGTCGTCCACGCGGCCGGTGTGCTCGACGACGGGTTGATCACTGCTCAGGACCCGGCGCGGCTCGCTGCCGTGCTCGGCCCGAAGGCAGACGCGGCAAGGCATCTGCACGAGCTGACGCGCGACGCCGGGTTGACGGCGTTCGTGCTGTTCTCGTCGGTGGCCGGGGCTTTCGGCAGCGCGGGGCAGGCCGGGTACGCGGCCGCGAACGCCTACCTCGACGCCCTGGCCGCTCACCGGGTCGCGAACGGGCTGCCCGCGCGCTCGCTCGCCTGGGGGCCGTGGCTGGAGGGCGGCATGGCGGCCGGGCTCGGAGACGCCGAGCGGCGCGCGATCGAGCGCACCGGGCTGCGGCCGATCGACAGCGAGACCGGCCTGGCCCTGTTCGATGCCGCGCTGGCACACGACGAGCCGGTGCTGTGGCCCGTGCGGCTCGACCACGCGGTGCTGCGCGCTCAGGGGGAGCACCTGCCGGCGATCCTGCGCGGGCTCGTCCGGGTTCCCGTGCGGCGGGCGGCCAAGCGGGTCGCCGACGACCGCAAGGCGTTGCTCGACCTCGTGCGCGCGGAGTCCGCGGCCGTGCTGGGGCACGCGTCGGCCGCCGCGGTCGAGCCGGACCAGGCTTTCAGCGAGATCGGGTTCGACTCGCTGACCGCCGTGGAGCTGCGCAACCGGCTCGACGCGGCCACCGGGCTCCGGCTCGCGGTGACCGTCGTGTTCGACTACGCGACGCCCGCCGCGTTGGCGGAGCACCTCGAAGCCGAGCTGACCGGCGAACGGGCCGACCAGGCGGTGGCGACGACGCGGGCCGTGGACGAGCCCGTCGCGATCGTCGGCATGAGCTGCCGGTACCCCGGTGGCGTCACGTCGCCGGACGACCTCTGGCAGCTCGTTCTCGACGGGCGCGACGCCATCGGGGAGTTCCCCGCCGACCGCGGCTGGGACGTCGAGTACGACCCGGACCCCGAGCGTTCCGGCACTACTTGTGCACGTGAGGGTGGCTTCCTCTACGACGCGGCGGAGTTCGACGCGGCGTTCTTCGGGATCTCGCCGCGTGAGGCACTTGCGATGGATCCGCAGCAGCGACTGCTGCTGGAAGCGTCGTGGGAGGCGTTTGAAAGTGCGGGAATCGACCCTGGTTCCATGCGCGGAAGCCGCACCGGTGTGTTCGCCGGCCAGATGTACCACGACTACGGTGCCCGGCTGACCGACGTGCCGGAAGGGGTCGAGGGGTTCGTCGGCATCGGCAACTCGGGAAGTGTCCTCTCCGGACGCGTGGCCTACTCGTTCGGCCTGGAGGGGCCCGCGGTCACCGTCGACACGGCGTGCTCGTCGTCGCTCGTGACCCTGCACCTCGCCGCGCAGGCGCTGCGGCAGGGCGAGTGCTCGCTGGCTCTGGCCGGTGGTGTGACGGTGATGGCCACGCCGGCGACGTTCGTCGAGTTCTCCCGTCAGCGCGGGCTGGCGCCGGACGGGCGGTGCAAGCCGTTCGCGGCGGCCGCCGACGGCACCGGGTGGTCGGAGGGCGTCGGTGTCCTGGTCCTGGAGCGGTTGTCCGACGCCCTGCGCAACGGGCACCGCGTGTTCGCCGTGGTCAAGGGCTCCGCGATCAACTCCGACGGCGCGTCGAACGGCCTGACCGCGCCGAACGGGCCGTCCCAGCAGCGCGTCATCCGCGCCGCCCTGGCGAACGCCGGGCTCGAACCGTCCGATGTGGACGCTGTCGAGGCGCACGGCACCGGCACCCGGCTCGGTGACCCGATCGAGGCGCAGGCGGTGCTCGCCACCTACGGCCAGGACCGCGAGACACCGCTGTGGCTCGGTTCGGTGAAGTCGAACCTCGGGCACACCCAGGCCGCGGCCGGTGTCGCGGGCGTGATCAAGATGGTGCAGGCGCTGCGGCACGGTGTGCTGCCCAGGACGTTGCACGTCGACGAGCCGACCCCGCACGTCGACTGGACCTCGGGGGACGTCCGGCTCCTCACCGAACCGGTCGAATGGCGCGCAGGGGTCCGGCGGGCCGCCGTGTCGTCGTTCGGCATCAGCGGTACCAACGCTCACGTCATCCTCGAAGCCGTTCCCGAGCCGGTGGACACCGTCGTGCCGACGCACCCGTGCCCGCCCGTCGTTCTCTCGGCCAGGTCACCGGCCGCTCTGCGGGCGCAGGCGACCCGGTTGCGGGAACACCTGATCAGCCGTCCTTCGCTCGAACTCGCTGCCGTCGCCAGGGCTCTGGTCACCGAACGACCGCAGCACGCTCATCGCGCCGTTGTCGTAGGTGACGTGGAGGCGGGGCTGGCGGCGCTCGGCCGTGGTGAGCCCGGTGCCGTGACCGGAGAGGTCGTGCCGGACGGCCGGACCGCGTTCCTCTTCACCGGCCAGGGTTCGCAGCGGCCTGGGATGGGCCGCGAGCTGTACGAGACGTTCCCGGTGTACGCCGAGGCGTTCGACGCCGTCTGCGCGCACCTCGACCCGAGGCTGCGGGTGGTCGTCCTCGACGGCGAGCCGGAGCTGGACACCACCGAGTTCGCGCAACAGGCGATCTTCGCGCTGCAGGTCGCGCTGTTCCGGCTGCTGGAGTCGTGGGGCGTCGAACCGGACGTCGTGCTGGGCCACTCGGTCGGCGAGATCGCGGCCGCGCACGTCGCCGGGGTGCTGAGCCTTCCGGACGCGGCCACGCTGGTCGCCGCTCGGGGACGGCTCATGCAGGCGCTGCCCGCCGGTGGCGCGATGATCGCCGTGCAGGCGTCCGAAGAGGACGTTCTGCCGTTGCCGGACGGTGTCTCACTCGCCGCGGTCAACGGTCCGGACTCCGTCGTGCTGTCCGGTGCGGAAGAGGCGGTCACCGCCTTCGCGGCGGCCTGGGCGACGAAGAAGCGGCTCAACACCAGTCACGCGTTCCATTCCGCGTTGATGGAACCGATGCTCGACGAGTTCCGCGGCGTCGTCGAGGGTTTGACCTTCGCCGAGCCGGTGATCACCCTCCTGTCCACAGTGGAGGACGGCGACCCGGCCACTGCGACGCACTGGGTTCGCCAGGTGCGCGAACCGGTCCGCTTCCACGACGCGCTGCGCGCCGCCGAAGGCGTCACGGACTTCCTGGAGCTCGGCCCGGACGGCGTGCTGACCGCGATGGTCCACGAAGACGTGGAAGCCGTCCCGGTGTTGCGGGCTGGCCGGCCGGAACCGGACACCCTGATCACCGCACTGGCCAGGTTGCACGTGCGGGGACGCCGGGTCGACTGGGCCGCGGGCTTCGGGCCCGGCGGTCACGTGGACCTGCCGACCTACGCGTTCCAGCGGGAGCGGTTCTGGCTCGCCGCCGCCGCGAAGGCCGGTGACGTCACCGCCGCCGGCCTCGTCGCGACCGGTCACCCGCTGCTCGCCGCGGTCGTCCCGCTGGCAGGGGAGGACGGTGCGCTCGGCACGGCGAGGCTTTCGCCGCGGACACACCCGTGGCTCACCGAGCACACCATCGGCGGCACCACGGTGCTGCCGGGGACCGCGCTGGTGGAGCTCGTGCTGCGGACCGCGGCCGAGACCGGCTGCGACGTGGTCAGCGAACTGACCCTGGAAGTGCCGCTCGTGGTGCCGGACCAGGGCGTTCAGCTCCAGGTCACCGTTGGTGCCGGGGAGGACGGGGAACGCCCGGTGCGCGTGCACGCTCGCCGGGACGACACCGAACCGTGGACCCGGCACGCCACGGGCACGGTCGCCGAAGGCTCCAAGCCCGCCGTGGCCCTGACCGAGTGGCCGCCCAGCGGAGCGGAACCCGTGGCAGTGGACGATGTGTACGACGGGTTCGCCTCGGCGGGGATCGCCTACGGCCCCGTGTTCCAAGGTCTGCGGGCTGCTTGGGCCCGTGGCGAGGAGCTCTTCGCGGAGGTCTCGCTGCCCGAGACCACCGCGGGGTTCCTGCTGCACCCGGCGTTGTTCGACGCGGCGCTCCACACGGCCGCGCTGAGGGGCGACCGCACGGCGCAGCTGCCGTTCTCCTGGTCCGGTGTGCACCTCTCGGCACCGGGTGCGACCAGCCTGCGGGTCCGGCTCACCCCGGCGCCGGAGGGCTTCGCGCTGGCTCTGGCCGACGGGACGGGCGCACCGGTCGGAATCGTGGACTCGTTGACCCTGCGGCCTTTCTCGGCCGAGGCGCTCGGGGTGCGGGACGCGCTGTTCCGCGTGGACTGGGTGCCGGTCTCGGTATCCGAGCACACTCAGGACGTCACCTTCCTGCCCGTGCCAGAGGCTGGGGTGCACGAGACCGTCACATCAGTGCTCGAAGCCGTCCGGGAGTGGTTGGCGGGCAACGGGGAACGGCTGATCGTGGTGACTCGCGGCGCGGTCTCGACCCGTCCCGGTGAGGACGTGCCGGACCTGGCCGCCGCGGCGGTGTGGGGCCTGCTGCGCTCCGCCCAGGCCGAGCACCCCGGCCGGCTCGCGTTGCTCGATCTCGACGACCCCGCCGCGGTTCCCGTCGCTGTCGACGAACCGCAGGCGGCGATCCGCTCGGGCAAGGTGCTGACTCCCCGGCTGACTCGTGTCCGGGTCGGGGAGGACACGGTTCCGGCGATCTCGGGAACCGTGCTCGTCACCGGCGGAACCGGAGCGTTGGGTGCCGCTGTCGCCCGGCACTTGGCGGCGAACGGCGCGCAGCACCTGGTGCTCGCCAGCCGCCGGGGTGACGCGGCGCCCGGTGCCGCCGAACTGGCCGAGGAGCTGCGTTCGTGCGGCGCGGAGGTCACGCTCGCCGCGTGCGACCTCGCCGATCGGGACGCGGTGGCCGCGCTGCTGGCCGCGCATCCCGTGACCTCGGTCGTGCACACCGCCGGTGTGCTCGCTGACGGCGTGGTGGAAACGCTGACGCCGCACCAGGTCGAGACCGTGCTGAAGGCCAAGGCCGACGCGGCCTGGTACCTGCACGAGCTGGCCGGTGACCTCGACGAGTTCATCCTGTTCTCGTCGGCCGCCGGCACGCTCGGCACGCCCGGCCAGGCCAACTACGCGGCCGCCAACGCGTTCCTCGACGCGCTGGCCGCCCACCGCCGGGCCGCGGGTCTTCCCGCGCAGTCCCTCGCCTGGGGCCTGTGGGCCGAAGGCATGGGAGACGCGGAGAACCGCGGCGCGGTCAAGGCTCTGTCCACTGAGGACGGGCTGGCCCTGCTCGACGCCTCGCGTGCCGATGGTGGCGTGGCGCTGGTCCCGATGCGGCTCGATCTCACGGTGCGGGGCGAGGTGCCCGCGTTGCTGCGCGGCCTCGTCCGGAGGCCGTCGCGGGCGGCCGTGCCGGATCAGCTGGCGCACCGTCTCGCGGCGGTGCCGGAAGCCGACCGCCACGACCTGCTCGTCGGGTTCGTCCGCACCCAGGTGGCCGCCGTGCTCGGGCACGCCGACCCGGATGCGATCCCCGCCCGGCAGTCGTTCCGCGACCTGGGTTTCGACTCGCTCACCGCGGTCGAGCTGCGCAACCGGATCGGTGCCGCGACCGGGCTGCGGTTGCCCGCGACGCTGGTGTTCAGCTACCCGGACGCGGCCGCGCTCGCCACGCACCTGGAGTCGGAGCTGCACGTCGAACCGGCGGAGCCGGACCTGACCGCGGTGCTCGCCGCCATCGGGGTGGACCGGCTGCGGGCGGCCGGACTGCTCGAACCCCTGCTGCGGCTGGCGGATCCCGATTCCGTCGCCGCACCCGCCGAAGCCTCGATCGACGCCATGGACGTGGACGACCTCGTCTCACTGGCGCTCGACCCCTCCTGACCTGATCGCGGAGACCCAGCATGGCCACCACACCGGACAAGATCGTCGAAGCTCTGCGCGCGTCGCTCAAGGAGAGCGATCGGCTGCGGGAGCTCAACAAGCGCCTCGAGGCGGCGGCGGGGGAACCCATCGCGATCATCGGCATGAGCTGCCGCTACCCCGGTGGCGTCGGCTCGCCGGAGGAGCTGTGGGATCTCGTCGCCCGCGGCGGTGACGCCATCAGCGGTTTCCCGACCAGGCGTGGCTGGGACCTCGACGGCCTGTACGACCCGGACGCCGACGAGCCGGGTAAGGTCTACACCCGCGAGGGCGGGTTCCTGCACGACGCCGACCAGTTCGACCCGGCGTTCTTCGGCATCAGCCCGCGGGACGCGCTCGCCATCGACCCGCAGCAGCGCCTGCTGCTGGAGGTCTCGTACGAGGCGTTCGAACGGGCCGGGCTGACGCTGGACGCGGTGCGCGGCAGTCGCACCGGTGTGTTCTCCGGCGTGATGTACAACGACTACGCGGGCCGGATGTACCGGGTGCCGGAAGGCTTCGAAGGCCTGCTCGGCAACGGCAGCGCGGGCAGCGTCGCGTCCGGCCGGGTCGCCTACACCTTCGGGCTGGAGGGGCCCGCGGTCACGGTGGACACGGCGTGCTCGTCCTCGCTGGTCGCCGTGCACCTGGCCGCGCAGGCGCTGCGCCAGGGCGACTGCACCCTCGCGCTCGCCGGCGGCGTGTCGGTGATGGCGACGCCGTCCGCGCTGGTCGAGTTCAGCCGGCAGCGCGCGTTGGCGCCGGATGGGCGCTGCAAGGCGTTCGCGGCCGCCGCCGACGGCACGAGCTGGGCCGAGGGCGTCGGGGTGCTGTTGCTGGAGCGGCTTTCCGACGCCGAGCGCCTCGGGCATCCGATCCTGGCGGTGGTGCGCGGTACGGCCGTGAACCAGGACGGTGCTTCCAACGGCATGACCGCGCCGAACGGCTTGGCGCAGCAGCGCGTGATCCGTGCCGCGCTGGCGAATGCCGGCCTGACAGCGTCCGATGTGGACGTTGTCGAGGCTCACGGCACGGGTACCTCGCTGGGTGACCCGATCGAGGCCGAGGCGCTGCTGGCGACCTACGGGCAGGGCCGGGAACGGCCGTTGCTGCTCGGGTCGTTGAAGTCGAACATCGGGCACACGCAGGCAGCGGCCGGTGTCGGTGGTGTGATCAAGATGGTCGAGGCGATGCGCCACGACGTGCTGCCGAAGACCTTGCACGTCGATGCGCCCTCGCCGCACGTGGACTGGTCGGCCGGGTCCGTCGAGCTGCTGACGGAAGCCGTGGAGTGGCCTTCGACCGGTTCCTCGCGCCGAGCCGGTGTGTCGTCGTTCGGTGTCAGCGGGACCAACGCACATGTGATCTTGGAGGCGCGGCCGCGGCCCGAAGCAGTGGCCGGCACGGCCTCGGATGTCCCGTGGGTGCTTTCTGCCCGCTCCGAACCGGCTCTGCGCGAGCAGGCGCGCAACCTCCTGTCCCTCGTGGACGGTGATGTCGTGGCCGTCGGCGCCGCGTTGGTCAAGTCCCGTCAGCTGTTCGAGCACAGGGCGGTCGTGGCCGGTGATCTGCGGGCCGGGCTGACCGCGTTGGCCGAGCAGGGCGTGGGTGCCGGGGTGGCCCGCGGTGTGCGCCGGGCCGTGTTCGTGTTCCCCGGTCAGGGGTCGCAGTGGGTCGGCATGGGGCGTGAGCTGCTGGACGCGTCTCCGGTGTTCGCGGCGCGTCTTCGGGAATGCGCCGACGCGCTTTCGTCCTTTGTGGACTGGGACCTGTTCGATGTGCTCGGCGACGCCGATGCGTTGCTGCGGGTCGATGTCGTGCAGCCCGCGTTGTGGGCGGTGATGGTGTCGCTCGCTGAGGTGTGGCGTTCGTACGGTGTCGAGCCTGCGGCTGTGGTGGGTCACTCGCAGGGTGAGATCGCTGCCGCTGTGGTGGCCGGGGGATTGTCCCTTGAGGACGGTGCTCGGGTGGTCGCACTGCGGAGCAAGGCCCTGTCGGCCCTGTCCGGCAAGGGCGGGATGGTTTCGCTCACCGCGTCGCTTCCGCGCGCGGAAGAGGTGATCGCGCCCTGGGGTGAGCGGCTTTCGATCGCCGCGGTCAACGGTGAGTCCTCGGTCGTGGTCTCCGGTGACGCCGACGCACTCGAAGAGCTGCTGGCGCAGGACCTTCCGGTCAAGCGGATCGCCGTCGACTACGCGTCGCACTCCCGCCACGTCGAAGCGGTCGAAGCCGAGCTGCTCGCCGTCCTCGGCTCGATCCGCCCGCGCACCGGTGACGTCCCGTTCTACTCGACGGTGACCGGTGAGGTGCTCGACACCGCCGCACTGGACTCGGCGTACTGGTACCGGAACCTCCGTGAGACCGTCCGGTTCGACCAGGCCGTGGCACAACTTCTCGCCAGCCGTCCGGTGTTCGTGGAGTGCAGTCCGCATCCTGTGCTCGTCACCGGTCTCGACGAGGCCGTCGGCACGCTCCGCCGTGGTGAGGGTGGCCAGTCGCGGCTGCTCACGTCGCTCGGCGCGGTCTTCAGCCAGGGCGTGGCCGTCGACTGGTCCGCCGAGTTCGACGGCGTCGATCCCGCGGGCGTCGAGCTCCCGACCTATCCGTTCCAGCGTTCGGCGTTCTGGCTCGACGCGCCTGCGCCGGTCGGCGATTCCGCTGGTCTGGGCTCGGCCGGCCACCCGATGCTCGACCAGGTCGTCGCGCTCGCCGATGGCGACGGTCACCTGTTCACCGGGCGGCTTTCCCCGCGCTCACACCCGTGGCTGGCTGATCACGTCGTGCGCGGCACCGTCGTGGTGCCCGGCACGGCGCTGCTCGAGCTCGCGGTGCGGGCGGCGCAGGAGACCGGTGGCCGGGCGGTGGAGGACCTGGTCCTGGAGGCACCGCTGGTGCTGCCGGAGGACGGCGCGGTCGAGGTGCAGGTGTCGGTCGGCGCTCCCGACGGCAGCGGGCGGCGTGCGGTCGCGGTGTACAGCCGTGCCGCGGACGACAGCTGGACCCGGCATGCCGGCGGTGTACTCGGTGGTGCGGAGCCGGCGGGCGCGGACCTGCTGATCTGGCCGCCCACCGGCGCCGAACCCCTCGAGGTCGACGGACTGCACGACCGGTTCGCGGCTCAGGGCTTCGCCTACGGGCCGGCGTTTCGTGGCCTGCGGGCGGCTTGGCGACTGGGCGAGGAGATCTACGCCGAGGTCGCGCTGCCTTCCGGCATCGCCGCCGAGGCGGCGCGGTTCGGGCTGCACCCGGCGTTGCTGGACGCGGCGCTGCAGGCCGCGGCGCTCGGTGGTGGCGATCGTGCGCTGATGCCGTTCGCCTGGTCCGGCGCGGTTCTGCGGACCGGTGGCACCGCGGCGGCGCGCGTGCGGATCAGGCCGGCGGGGGAGGACGCGGTGGCGCTGGACGTCGCCGACGCGTCCGGGGTTTCGGTGGCCACCGTGTCGTCGCTGGTGTTGCGGCCTGTGGTGGCACAGCAACTCGTCGCCGACGCATTGTTTCGTCCGGAATGGACGGAGGTGGTGGTGCCGGACACGGCTTCCGGCGTCGACCTCGAACTGGTGCGCGTCACCGGTGATTCGTCCGACGTCGCAGGCAGTGTCCGTGCGGTGCTGGGCCGTGCGCTCGAACTCATCCGCGACCACCTCGCCAAGGACGACGGTCGCCTCGTGTTCGTCACCTCGGGTGCGACGACAGGTGAAGACCTTGCCGCGGCGGCGGTGTGGGGCCTGATCCGCTCGGTCCGCATCGAGCACCCCGACCGGTTCCTGCTCGCCGACACCGACACCGGCGAGACGGCTCCACTCGTCGCGGTCCTGGCCGCGGGAGAGGAGCCGGAAGTCGCGTTGCGCGACGGCTCTGTTTTCGTGCCGCGGCTGGCACGTGTTCAGGTTTCCGACGAAGCGCCTGTGTTCGATGTCAGCGGCACTGTCCTGATCACCGGTGGCACCGGCGCGCTCGGGTCGTTGCTGGCTCGGCATCTGGTCACCGCCCACGGCGCTCGCCGTCTGTTGCTGACGAGCCGCACCGGTGCCGGGCATCCCGACCTGGCAGGGCTCGACGCCGACGTGCGGGTCGTCCAGTGCGATGTCACCGACCGCGACCAGCTCGCGGAACTCGTTGCCGGTGAACAGATCAGTGCTGTCGTGCACGCGGCGGGCGCGCTCGCGGACGGTGTCGTGGAGTCGTTGACGACCGACGACTTCGAGAAGGTCCTGCGGGCCAAGGTGGACGCCGCGCTCGCGCTGGACGAGCTCACCGACGCCGCGACGTTCGTGCTGTTCTCGTCGGCGACCGGCACGTTCGGCAGCGCCGGCCAGAGCGCTTACGCTGCCGCGAACGCCGTGCTCGACGCACTGGCCGTGCGGCGGCGTGGTGCCCAGTCGCTGGCGTGGGGGCTGTGGGCGCGCGGCGGCGGGATGACCGGCGCCATGACTGACATCGACCTGCGGCGGATGACGCGCGCCGGGTTCCCGCCGTTGTCCGACGAGCAGGGGCTCGCGCTGTTCGACACCGCCCGGACGCTGGCCGACGCCGTGCTGGTGCCGGTCAAGCTGAACGTCCCCGCTCTGCGTGAGCAGTCGGTGCCGCCGATGCTGCGCAGGCTCGTCCCGGCACGCGCGGTCGCCGCGGAGGACAGCGGCCTGCGGGCGCGGCTGGCCGGGCTCGACGACGCAGGACGCGAACGTGTGCTCACCGAGATCGTGCGCACCCAGGTCGCGGTGGTGCTCGGCCACGCCGACGTGTCGACAGTGGACACTTCGGTCGCCTTCCGGGAGCTGGGGTTCGACTCGCTGACCGCGGTCGACCTGCGCAACCGGCTGTCGGCGACGACCGGGCTGCGGCTGCCCGCCGCGCTCGTGTTCGACCACCCGACCCCGGCGGCGCTCGCCGCGTTCCTGAAGACCCAGCTCGGTGGTGACGCGGCGGTTCGGCAGGTCGTGGGTGTGACGACCTCGGACGAGCCGATCGCGATCGTCGGGATGAGCTGCCGGTTCCCCGGCGGGGTCGCTACTCCCGAGGACCTCTGGCGGTTGCTCGCCGATGGTGGTGACGCGATCACCGAGTTCCCCGCCGACCGCGGCTGGGACGTCGAGGCGCTGTACGACCCGCAGCCTCGGCCGGGGAAGACCTACGTGCGCGCGGGCGGGTTCCTCGACGGCGCCGCCGACTTCGACCCCGCCTTCTTCGGCATCTCGCCGCGCGAGGCGCTCGCCATGGACCCGCAGCACCGGCTGTTGCTGGAGTCGGCGTGGGAGGCGTTCGAGCGGGCCGGGATCGACCCGGCCACCGTGCGCGGCAGCCGCACCGGCGTGTTCGCCGGCCTGATGTACCACGACTACGGCGCGCGGCTGTCCGGTGGACCTGACGACGTCGAGGGATTTCTCGGCGTCGGCAACTCCGGCAGTGTCGCCTCCGGGCGGATCGCCTACACGCTCGGGCTCGAAGGCCCGGCCGTCACGGTCGACACCGCCTGCTCCTCGTCGCTGGTCGCGCTGCACCTGGCGGTCGGGTCGCTGCGCTCCGGCGAGTGCACCATGGCGCTGGCGGGCGGCGCGACCGTGATGGCGACGCCCGGCACGTTCGTCGAGTTCTCCCAGCAGCGGGGGCTCGCGCGGGACGGCCGCTGCAAGGCGTTCTCCGCCGACGCCGACGGTGCCGGCTGGTCCGAGGGCGTCGGCATGCTGCTGGTGGAACGGCTTTCGGACGCCGAACGCCTCGGGCATCCGATCCTGGCGGTCGTCCGCGGTACGGCGGTGAACCAGGACGGCGCGTCCAACGGCCTCACCGCGCCGAACGGTCCGTCCCAGCAACGCGTCATCCGTGCTGCCCTGGCGAACGCCGGGCTGGCACCGTCCGATGTGGACGTCGTGGAGGCGCACGGCACCGGCACGTCGCTCGGTGACCCGATCGAGGCGGACGCGCTACTGGCCACCTACGGGCAGGACCGGGCACGGCCGCTGCTGCTCGGCTCGGTGAAGTCCAACATCGGGCACGCGCAGGCCGCGGCCGGTGTCGCGGGCGTGGTGAAGATGGTGCTCGCACTGGGCAACGGTGTGGTGCCGCGCACCCTGCACGCCGACACACCTTCTCCGCACGTCGACTGGTCGTCCGGTGCGATCGAGCTGCTGTCGTCGGCGCAGCCGTGGCCGGAGACCGGGCGGGCGCGGCGTGCGGCGGTGTCGTCGTTCGGCATCAGCGGCACCAATGCCCACGTGATCCTCGAAGCCGGTCCTGCTCCTGTGGTGGCGCCGGTGGAACGGACTGTGCCCGCGGTGGTGCCGTGGGTGCTGTCCGCGCGGTCCGAGGAGGCGCTGCGGGCCCAGGCGGCCCAGGTGCCGTCCGGTGAGCCGGTGGACGTCGGGTTCTCGCTGGTCAGCACGCGTGCGCTGTTCGAGCACCGCGCGGTGGTCCTGGGTGGGCACTCGGAGGCGGCGCGGGCTTTCGCCGATGGTGGCGCGCCCGCGGACGTCGTCAGCGGGATCGCCCGGCCTGGCCGGCGGGTCGCGTTCGTGTTCCCCGGTCAGGGGTCGCAGTGGGTCGGCATGGGGCGTGAGCTGCTGGACGCGTCTCCGGTGTTCGCGGCGCGTCTTCGGGAATGCGCCGACGCGCTTTCGTCCTTTGTGGACTGGGACCTGTTCGATGTGCTCGGCGACGCCGATGCGTTGCTGCGGGTAGATGTCGTGCAGCCCGCGTTGTGGGCGGTGATGGTGTCGCTCGCTGAGGTGTGGCGTTCGTACGGTGTTGAGCCTGCGGCTGTGGTGGGTCACTCGCAGGGGGAGATCGCTGCCGCTGTGGTGGCCGGGGGATTGTCCCTCGAGGACGGTGCTCGGGTGGTCGCGTTGCGGAGCAAGGCGATTCTGCGGTTGTCGGGCTCCGGTGGCATGGTGTCGTTGGCGGTCTCTCCGGAACGGGCCGCCGAGTTGATAGCGCCCTGGGGTGGCCGGATTTCCGTGGCGGCGGTCAACGGGCCGTCTTCGGTGGTGGTCTCCGGTGAATCCGGTGCACTGGACGAACTCGTGGCCGCCGCGCAGGACGCACGTGCGCGGCGAATCGCGGTCGACTACGCGTCGCACTCGGCTCAGGTGGAACTGCTGGCCGACGAGCTCGCGGTGTCGCTCGCCGATGTCTCCCCGCTGGCCGGGCGGATCCCGTTCGTGTCCGCGGTCACCGGTGAGGTGCTGGACACCACCGAGCTGGACGCGGGGTACTGGTACCGGAACCTGCGCGAGACCGTGCGTTTCGAGCAGGCCGTTGCCTGGCTGCTGGCGGACGGGCACACGGCGTTCGTCGAGTGCAGTGCGCATCCGGTGCTCGCCGCGGGTGTCGAGGGGACGGCCGACGCCGCGGAGCGCGAGGTCGTGGTGACCGGCACGCTGCGCCGCGACGACGGTGGTGCCGACCGGCTCGCGCGGTCGCTGGCCGAGGCGTTCGTGGCGGGTGTGCCGGTCGACTGGGCGGTGGCTTTCCGGGACACCGGTGCCGTGCGGGTCGGGCTGCCGACCTATCCGTTCCGGCATCGCCGGTTCTGGCCCAGCGAGCCCGAAGTGGCGCAGGGCGCGGCGGATCCGGTCGACGCGCGGTTCTGGACCGCGGTGGAGCGGGACGACCTGGCCTCGCTCGCGGACGACCTGGGGGTCGACGGCGAGCAGAGCGAAGCGCTCGGCGCGGTGTTGCCGGCGCTGTCCTCGTGGCGCCGGCGGCAGCAGGAGAAGTCCACTGTGGACCGGTGGCGGTACCGGGTGACCTGGAGGGCGCTTGCGCCGGCGGCGGTGAGGTTGAGCGGTCGTTGGCTGATGGTGGTGCCGGAGATCGGCGCCGGATGGGCCGAGGCCACGGCGGCGTCGTCGACCGAGGCCGGGGCCGCGGCGGCAGCGTTGGCCGACGGCGGGGCTGGTGTTTCGGCGGCGTCGTCGATCGATGCCGGATGGGCCGATGTCCTCGAGAAGTCGCTGACCCGTCAGGGCGCGGAGGTCGTCCGTCTCACCGTCGACCCGTCCGCCGATCGCGCCGCGCTCGCCGCGCAGCTGGCCGGCCACGGCGTCGCGGGCGTGCTGTCGCTGCTCGCCGGTGCCCGCGGCCGGCACCCCGAGCACCCGGCCGTGCCACTGGCCCACGCCGCGACGGTCACGCTCGTCCAGGCCCTCGGCGACGCCGAGATCGACGCCCCGCTCTGGGTGACCACCTTCGGCGCGCTGAGCACGAGCCCCGCCGACCCCGTCGACGACCCGGAGCAGTCGCTCGTCTGGGGCCTCGGCCCGGTCGTGGGACAGGAACACCCCGGCCGCTGGGGCGGCCTGATCGACCTCGCGACCACCCCGGATCCCGCGGCGGCCGACCGCGTGAGCGCCGTGCTGGCCGCACCCGGCGGGGAGGACCAGCTCGCGGTCCGCGGTGGCGGAGTGCTGGCACGGCGGCTGGCCCACGTGGTCGACGGTGAGGTGAGCGACACCTGGCGCCCGTCCGGAACCGTGCTGGTCACCGGCGGCACCGGTGCTCTCGGTGCGCACGTGGCACGGTGGCTCGCCCGCGGTGGCGCCGAGCACATCGTCCTCACCGGTCGGCGTGGCCTCGAAGCGCCCGGTGCGACGGACCTCGTCGCCGAGCTGGAGGAGCTGAGCAGCGCGGTCACCGTGTCCACTGTGGACCTCGCGGACCGTACGGCTCTCGCGGAGCTCATGGCCGGTCTGCCCGGCGAGCTGACCGCGGTCGTGCACACCGCCGCGGCGCTCGACGACGCCCTCCTCGACGACCTGACCCTCGACCAGGTCGAGCACGTGCTGCGGGTCAAGGCCGAGGCGGCCCTCAACCTGCACGAGCTGACGCGTGACCTCGACCTGAGCGCGTTCGTGCTGTTCTCGTCGTTCGGCGGCATGTTCGGCGCGGCCGGGCAGGGCAACTACGCGCCCGGCAACGCTTTCGTCGACGCACTCGCGCGCCGGCGGCGGGAGGAAGGCCTGCCCGCGACGGCTGTCGTGTGGGGGCACTGGGCCGCGGGCGGGATGGCGACCGGTGCGGTCGAGGAGCGGATGTTCTCCCGCGGCGTCCCGGCGATGGACCCGGACCTGGCGATCGCGGCACTGCAGCGCGTGCTCGACCGCGGCGAGACCAGTGCTGTCGTGGTCGACATCGACTGGGCCCGCGTGGTCGCGGTGTCCGGCACGCCGAGCCCGTTGTTCCGCGAGATCCCCGAGGTGCGCAGGCTTGTCACCGAAGCGGTCGCCGAGCCGGTGAAGGACCTGCTGGGTGTGGTGCGGGCACAGGTCGCGGCGGTGCTCGGGTACGACTCCGGTGGCGACGTCGACGCCGATCGCGCGTTCAAGGACCTCGGGTTCGACTCGGTCACGGCGATCGAGCTGCGCAACCGGCTGCAGGCGGCCACCGGGCTGCGGCTGCCCGCGACGCTGGTGTTCGACTACCCGAGCCCGGAGAACCTGGCGCGTCACCTCACCGCCGAGCTGGGCGGCGAGTCCGAGCAGGTGCAGACCGTCGCCGTCGCGAGCTCGGACGAGCCGATCGCGATCGTCGGGATGAGCTGCCGGTTCCCCGGTGGCGTGCGGTCGCCGGAGGACCTGTGGCGGATGCTGGAGGCCGGCGGCGAGGGGATCAGCCGGTTCCCCTCCGACCGCGGCTGGGACCTCGACGGGCTGTTCGACTCCGACCCGGACGCTCCCGGCAAGTCCTACGTCCGCGAGGGCGGGTTCCTCGACGGCGTCGGCGACTTCGACGCGGCGTTCTTCGGGATCTCGCCGCGTGAGGCGCTGGCCATGGACCCGCAGCAGCGGTTGCTGCTGGAGGCGTCGTGGGAGGCCTTCGAGGCCGCCGGGATCACGCCGGACACGTTGCGCGGCAGCCGGACCGGTGTGTTCGTCGGCGCCGGCACGTCCTCCTACGGTTCGGGACTGGCCGAGCCGCCGGAGGGCACCGAGGGACACCTGCTCACCGGCACCTCGATGAGTGTCGCGGCCGGGCGGCTGGCGTACGTGTACGGCACCGAAGGGCCGGCCGTCACGCTCGACACGGCGTGCTCGTCCTCGTTGGTGGCACTGCACATGGCCGGGCAGTCGTTGCGCACCGGCGAGTCGTCGCTGGCGCTGGCCGGTGGTGTCACGGTGATGGCGTCGCCGGCGCCGTTCGTGTTGTTCAGCCGTCAGCGCGGGCTTGCGAAGGACGGACGTTCCAAGGCGTTCTCCGCCGCCGCGGACGGGATGGGCATGGCCGAGGGCATCGGCATGGTGGTGCTGGAGCGGCTTTCCGACGCGCGGCGCAACGGGCATCCGGTGCTCGCGGTGATCCGCGGCTCGGCGGTCAACTCCGACGGCGCGTCGAACGGCCTCACCGCGCCGAACGGCCCGTCGCAGCAGCGGGTGATCCGCACCGCCCTGGCGAACGCCGGGCTGGCAGCGTCCGATGTGGACGCTGTCGAGGCGCACGGCACGGGCACGTCGCTCGGTGACCCGATCGAGGCGCAGGCGCTGCTGGCCACCTACGGGCAGGACCGGGAAGTCCCGCTGTGGCTGGGATCGGTCAAGTCGAACATCGGGCACACGCAGGCCGCCTCCGGGGTCGCCGGTGTGATCAAGATGGTGCAGGCCCTGCGGCACGAGGTCCTGCCGCGCACGTTGCACGCCGACGAGCGCTCGACGCACATCGACTGGACGGCGGGCTCGGTGGAGCTGCTCACGTCGCAGCAGCCGTGGTCGCGGAACCACAACCCGCGCCGCGCCGGTGTCTCGTCCTTCGGCGTCAGCGGCACCAACGCCCACCTGATCCTGGAGGAGGCCCCGCAACCGGCACCCGCGGCCGAGCCCGTCGCGCCGCCCGCGGTGCCGTGGGTGCTCTCGGCGCGCACCGCCGAGGCGCTGCGGGAACAGGCCGCCAACCTGCTCGCTCTGGAGGAGAACCCGGTCGACGTCGGGTTCTCGCTGGCGACGACGCGGTCGGAGTTCGCGCACCGGGCCGTCGTCATCGGCCGGGACGCCGCCGAACTGCGCGGCCGCCTGGAGGCGCTGGCCGGGCCCGGCGTGACGGAGGGTGTGGCGGGCACTCCGGGGAAGGTCGTGTTCGTCTTCCCCGGCCAGGGTTCCCAGTGGACGGGCATGGCGGCCGACCTGCTCGACGCGTCGCCGGTGTTCGCCGGGCGGATGGCCGAGTGCGCGGCGGCTCTGAGGTCCTATGTGGACTTCGACGTGCTCGGTGTCGTGCGGGAGCGCGAGCCGATCGAACGGGTCGACGTCGTGCAGCCCGTGCTGTGGGCGATCCTCGTGTCGCTGGCAGCGGTCTGGGAGTCGCTCGGGATCAGGCCGGACGCGGTGCTCGGGCACAGTCAGGGCGAGATCGCCGCGGCGTGTGTCGCGGGCGCGTTGTCGCTCGACGACGGCGCGAGGGTCGTGGCCCTGCGCAGCCAGGCGATCCGGGAGCTCGCCGGGCGGGGCGGGATGGTGTCCGTCGCGCTCGGTGCCGATGCGGTGCGGGCGCGGCTCGAGGACTACGTGGACCTGGCGGTCGCCGCGGTCAACGGACCGCAGTCCGTGGTCGTGTCCGGTGGTGCCGACGAGCTGACGCGGTTCTACGAGGCTTGTACGGCCGACCGGGTGCGTGCTCGGCGGATTCCGGTGGACTACGCGTCGCACTCCGCGCACGTCGCTCGCATCGAGGAGCGGGTGCGGGAGTTGCTGGCTCCGGTGTCGCCGGTCGCCGGCCGCGTGCCGCTGTACTCGACGGTGACCGGTGAGCCGATCGACACCACCACGCTCGACGCCGGGTACTGGTACCGGAACCTCCGGCAGACCGTGGAGTTCGAGCAGGCCACGAAGGCGTTGATCGAGGCGGGCCACGGCGTGTTCGTCGAGTGCAGCCCGCACCCGGTGCTGACGACGGCGATCAGCGAGACGGCCGACCGGGCCGAGCGTCAGGTCGTGACCGGCGGCACGCTCCGGCGCGATGCCGGTGGTTACGACCGGGTGCTGCTGTCCGCGGCCGATCTGTACGTGCTCGGCCTGCCGGTCGACTGGGCCGCGGTCTTCGCCGGTACCGGTGCCCGGCGGGTCGGCCTGCCGCTGTACCCGTTCCGGCACCAGCGGTTCTGGATCGACTTCCAGCTGCCCGCGGCGGCGTCGGAGGACGCCGGGTTCTGGGCCGCCGTCGAGAACGGCGACCTGGCCGCTGCGCTCGACGCCGACCCCGAGGCCGTGGCCTCGGTGCTGCCGGCGCTGGCGCGGTGGCGTGCCGACCGCGCAGAGCAGTCCACTGTGGACGCGATGCGGTACGGCGTCGAGTGGGAGGCCGTCGCCGAACCGGTCGCGGGCGAACCTGGACGGTGGCTGGTCGTCACCGCGGACGGTGCCGACGCGGGGCTGGTCGCGGCGTTCGTGGAGCAGGGCTCGGAGGTCGTGACCACCGGCGCCGGTGCGGACCGCGAGCAGTGGGCGGAGCAGCTCCGCACCGACACGTCGTTCGACGGCGTGGTGTCGTTGCTCGCGTTCGACCGGACCGAACTGCGGCCGGGCGTCACGGCAGGCCTCGTGGCGAACCTCGTGCTGTCCCAGGCGTTGACCGACGCCGGGATCACCGCACCGCTGTGGTGCGTGACCAGCGGTGCCGTCAGCGTCGGGGACGACCTGCCGCCGGACCCGGTGCAGGCGCAGACCTGGGGCCTCGGCCGGGTGCTCGGCCTCGAACAGCCGCGGCGCTGGGGCGGGCTGGTCGACCTGCCGGTGGAGCCGGACGCGGAGGCGTTGCGGCGCTGCCACGCGGTGCTCACCGGGGAGTTCACCGAGGACCAGGTCGCCCTGCGCGGCAGCGGGGTCTTCGGCAGGCGGCTCGTTCGTGCCGCGAGGCCGGACGCGACGCCGGCCACCTGGCGGCCGCGCGGCACCGTGCTGGTCACCGGTGCGACCGGTGCGCTCGGCCCGGTGATCGCGCGGAAGCTCGCCGGGGACGGTGCCGAACACCTGGTGCTGACCAGCCGCCGGGGCGACAAGGCCTCGGGAATGGCCGCGCTGACCGCCGAACTCACCGGGGCCGGGGTCGGCGTGACCGTCGCCGCCTGCGACGTCGCCGACCGCGAAGCACTGCGGGCGCTCGTCGAGGAGGTCGAGGCGGAACACGGGCCGATCCGGTCGGTGGTGCACGCCGCCGCGCTGATCAGGCTCACCGCGCTCGCCGAGTCCACTGTGGAGGAGTTCGCGGACATCCTCGCGGCCAAGGTGGCGGGCGCCGCGCACCTCGACGAGCTGTTCGCCGACCGGGACCTCGACGCGTTCGTGCTCTTCTCCTCGATCGCCGGTGTGTGGGGCAGCGGCGACCACGGCGCGTACGCCGCTGGATCCGCCTACCTGGACGCACTCGCCGAGCGGCGCCGGGCAGGCGGCCGCACGGCGACGTCCATCGCCTGGGGCGTCTGGGACGCGCTGCACGTGATGGACGACGGTGTCGTGGTCGAGGACCTGATGGACCTCAACCCGGAGTGGCACGGGCTGTCACCGATGGCCCCCTCGGCCGGTATGCGCGGCATGCAGCGGGCGCTCGACCTCGACGACACCTTCGTGGCCGTCGCCGATGTCGACTGGGCGCGGTTCACCGCCGCGTTCACCTCCGGCCGCCCGAGCCCGCTGCTGAACGGGATCGAGGACGTCCGGCGCCTCGTCGCCGCGGAAGCGGAGGCGGACGCTGCGGCGCTCGGCACGCTCGAGGCGTTGCGGGAGCGGTTGACGGCCATGGGCACGGCGGAACGCAGGCGGACCGTGCTGGACCTCGTGCGCCGCATCGCCGCCACCGTGCTCGGCCATGAGTCACCGGCCGCGCTCGACCCGGCGCAGGCGTTCCAGGACCTCGGGTTCGACTCGCTCACCGCGGTCGACCTGCGCAACCGCCTGGCCACGGCGACCGGCCTGCGGCTGCCGGCCACGCTCGTCTTCGACCACCCGAACGCCCAGGCGCTGGCCGACCACGTGCTCGCCGAGGTCGTGCCGGGCGACCGGGCACCGGGCCTCACGGAGCTCGACCGGCTGGAAGCGGTGCTCGTCGACGGCGTCGACGAGGGCCCCGTCCGCGCGGAACTCGCCCTGCGGCTGGAAACCCTGCTGCGCCGGCTCGGCCCGGCCCAGCCCCTGTCCGAGGACCGCGACCTCGGTTCGGCGACCGACGACGAGCTGTTCGACGTCCTCGACGGCCTGCGCACCCCCTGACCTCTTTCGCACCAAGGAGCACCACCATGGCCACGCCCGATGCGCAGAACGTCGAGAAGCTGCGGGACTACCTCCGCTTCGCCACCACGGACCTGCGCGACACCCGCAAGCGGCTCGCCGATCTCGAAGACCGGGCGCACGAACCGATCGCTGTCGTTGGCACAGGTTGCCGCTATCCCGGCGGGGTACGCTCGGCAGCCGACCTGTGGCGGTTGGTCGCCGAGGGCGGCGACGCGGTCGGCGAGTTCCCCGCCGAGCGCGGCTGGGACGTCGAGGCGCTCTACGACCCGGACCCGGACAGCCAGGGCACCACGTACGCCCGTGGTGGCGGCTTCTACCGCGACGCAGGGAAGTTCGACGCGGGCTTCTTCTCGATCAGCCCGCGTGAGGCGCTGGCGATGGACCCGCAGCAGCGGTTGCTGCTGGAGATCGCCTGGGAGGCCTTCGAGAACGCGGGCATCGACCCGGCGTCGATGCGCGGCGAACCAGCGGGCGTGTTCGTCGGCGGCGGCTTCTCCGACTACGGCGGCCCGATGCAGTCCGCACCCGAGGGCGTCGAGGGCCACCTCGTGACCGGCAAGGCCGGCAGTGTCCTTTCCGGACGGATCGCCTACACGCTCGGCCTCGAAGGGCCCGCGGTCACCATCGACACGGCGTGCTCGTCGTCTTTGGTGGCCCTGCACCTGGCGGTGCAGGCGTTGCGGCGTGGTGAGTGCACGGCGGCGCTCGCCGGTGGTGTGACGGTGATGTCGACGCCGGCCGTGCTGATCGAGTTCAGCCGCCAGCGCGGTGTCGCTCCGGACGGGCGTTGCAAGGCGTTCGCGGCCGCGGCCGACGGCATGGGGCTGGCCGAGGGCGCCGGGGTCGTGCTGCTGGAACGGCTGTCCGACGCGCTTGCCAAGGGGCGGAACGTACTCGCGGTGATCCGCGGCTCCGCGATCAACCAGGACGGGGCGTCCAACGGCCTGTCCGCGCCCAGTGGTCCGGCGCAGCGGCGGGTGATCCGGCTGGCGCTGGCGGACGCGCGGCTCACCCCGGCCGAGGTCGACGTCGTCGAGGCGCACGGCACCGGGACCGAGTTGGGCGACCCGATCGAGGCGCAGGCGTTGCTGGCGACGTACGGCCAGGCGCGGGCGGGTGCGCCGTTGTGGCTCGGATCGGTGAAGTCGAACATCGGGCACGCGCAGGCGGCGTCCGGGGTCGCCGGTGTGATCAAGATGGTCGAGGCGTTGCGGCACGGTGTGTTGCCGCGGACGTTGCACGTCGACGCGCCTTCGCCGCACATCGACTGGGCTTCGGGTGAGGTCGAGCTGCTGACCGAGGCCAAGCCCTGGGCAGTGCCGGACCGGCCGAGGCGGGCCGGGGTGTCGTCGTTCGGGGTGAGCGGGACGAACGCGCACGTGATCCTGGAGGAGGCGCCCGAGGCCGCGGCGAACCCGACATCCGGTGCGGCGGGAGTCGTTCCCTGGGTGCTGTCCGCCAAGACCCAGGCCGCCCTGCGCACCAAGGCCGAGCAACTGGCCGGACTCGACGCCGACCCGGCCGACGTCGGCTTCTCGCTCGCCACCACCAGGACCGCGCTGGAGCAGCGCGCGGTCGTGTTCGGCGGCAGCCGGGACGACCTGCGCCGCGGCCTCGCCGCACTGGCCGCGGGCGAGCCGGACCCCGGGGTCGTCGAGGGCGTGCCGTCCGCCACCGGTGGCGCGGTCTTCGTCTTTCCCGGCCAGGGTTCGCAGTGGACCGGCATGGGCAGGGAACTTCTGGAATCCTCACCGGTGTTCGCCGCGAGGATGCGCGAGTGCGCGGACGCGCTGAAGTCTTTTGTGGACTGGGATCTGCTCGACGTGCTGTCGGACGAGGTCGCGTTGCGGCGAGTGGACGTCGTGCAGCCCGCGATCTGGGCGATGATGGTGTCGCTGGCCTCGGTGTGGCGGGCGCACGGGGTCGAGCCCGCCGCCGTGATCGGCCACTCCCAGGGTGAGATCGCCGCCGCGTGCGTCGCGGGCGCGCTGTCGTTGGAGGACGCCGCGCTCGTGGTCGCCATGCGCAGCCGCGAGCTGGCGAGCCTCGCCGGCGCGGGCGGCATGGTGTCGGTGGCCGCACCCGCGTCGGAAGTGAACGTCCGCATCGCCGGTACCGGGCTGTCGCTCGCCGCGGCGAACGGGGCCAGGTCCGTGGTCGTCTCCGGAACGCCGGACGCGCTGGAAGAGCTCATCAACGGGTGCACGGCGGACGGCATCAGGGCGCGGCGGGTCCCGGTGGACTACGCGTCGCACTCCGGGCAGGTCGAGGCCATCGAGGAACGGCTGCTCGAGGTCCTGGAGCCGGTGCGCCCGCGGGCGGGGGAACTGCCGTTCTACTCGACCGTCACCGGCCGCCCCGCGGACACCAGCCAGCTCGACGCCGGTTACTGGTACTGCAACCTGCGGCAGACCGTCGAGTTCGAGCAGGCGACGAGGGCTTTGCTCGCCGACGGGCACCGCGTGTTCGTCGAGTGCAGTCCGCACCCGGTGCTGACGACGGCGGTGCAGGAGACCGCGGAGGACGCGGACCGCGAGGTCGTCGCCGTCGGGTCGCTGCGGCGCGACGACGGTGGCTCGGAGCGGTTCTCGCGCTCGGTTGCCGAGGCGTTCGTGCGCGGGGTTCCCGTCGACTGGGCGAACGCTTTCGACGGCGCGAACGTCGTCGCGCTGCCGACGTATCCGTTCGAGGGCGAGCACTACTGGCTCCCGGCTTCGACCGGCGTCGCGGACCTCGGTTCCGCGGGTCTCACCGACGCCGGGCACCCGCTGCTCGGTGCGGCGGTCGAGCTTCCGGACGACGGCGGGTTCCTGTTCACCGGACGGCTTTCCCCGAGGTCGCACCCGTGGCTGGCCGAGCACTCCGTCCACGGCACGGTGCTACTGGTGGGCACGGCGTTCGTCGAGCTCGCGTTGCACGGCGCGGCCGAGGCCGGGTGTGCCGAGGTGGAGGAACTCGCTCTCGAAGCACCGCTCGTGCTGCCGCGGGACGGCGCCGTGCAGATTCACCTGACCGT
Source organism: Lentzea nigeriaca (assembly GCF_016907955.1). Lineage (GTDB taxonomy): Bacteria > Actinomycetota > Actinomycetes > Mycobacteriales > Pseudonocardiaceae > Lentzea > Lentzea nigeriaca. The sequence goes on from NZ_JAFBCX010000001.1 coordinate 279,556, forward strand.
CGGTGCGGCCGCGGAAGACGGTCGCCGGGCCATCGCGCTGCACTCGCGGCCGGAGGACGACCCGCTCGCCGAGTGGACGCGGCACGCGGCCGGGTTCGCGGCGCCGGGGGACACCGGCCCGGCCTCGGGGCTCGTCCTGTGGCCGCCGGTGGACGCCGAACCGGTGCCACTCGACGACGTCTACGGGCGCGCGGCGGAGCGCGGGTTCGAGTACGGGCCGGTGTTCCAGGGGCTGCGGGCGGTGTGGCGGCGTGGCGACGAGGTGTTCGCCGAGGTCGCGTTGCCGCGGGAGCACCACGGTGAAGCCGCGCGGTACGGCGTGCATCCGGCGCTGCTCGACGCGGGTCTGCACGCCATCGCGTTGGGCTCGCTCACCACCGAGGGCACCGGGCGGCTGCCGTTCTCGTGGACCGGGGTGCGGCTGCACGCGGCCGGGGCGACCGCGTTGCGCGTGCGGCTCGTGCAGGCGGGCGAGACGTTGAGCGTCGAGGTCGCCGACGAGTCCGGGTCTCCGGTCGCGGCGGTCGACGCGCTCGTCTCGCGTCCCGTGGTGGCGGGCCAGGTGCGGGCGGCCAGGCGGTCAGGTCCGCTGTTCCGCGTCGACTGGGTGCCGGTGAACGGGACCGCGGCGCAGTCGGACGCCGAGTTCGTCCGCGTCGTCGGGGACGACGTGCGTGCGGTGCTCGGTGCGGTGCTGGCGGAGATCCAGGCATCGCTCCGCGAGGATCGGCGGCTCGTGTTCGTGACGTCCGGTGCGACGGCCGACGAACCCGATGTCGCCGCCGCGGCCGCGTGGGGCCTCGTGCGCTCGGCCCAGGCGGAGCACCCCGAGCGGTTCGTGCTGCTCGATCTCGAACAGCCCGGCGATCCGCTCCCCGCTCTGCCGGCGGACGAGGACCAGCTCTCCGTCCGAAGTGGACGGATCTGGGTGCCGCGACTGGCTCCTGTGCCCGCCGAGGCCGCCGAGCCGTGGACCGTCGAGGGCAGCGTGCTGATCACCGGCGGCACCGGGACGCTCGGCCGGCTCGTCGCGGGGCACCTCGCCCGCAACGGCGCTCGCCGGCTGGTCCTGGTGAGCCGCCGCGGGTACGCCGCGCCCGGTGCCGCGGACGTCGTGTCCGGCCTGACCGAACTCGGCGCGGAGGTCACCGTGGTGGCCTGCGACGTCGCCGACCGCGCGCGGCTCGCCGAGGTTCTCGCCGCGGTGCCGGATCTCGCTGCCGTGGTGCACACAGCGGGTGCGCTCGACGACGGTGTCGTCGAGGCCCTCACACCGGACCGGATCGACTCCGTGCTGCGCGCGAAGGTCGACGCGGCCCTGCACCTGGACGAGCTGACGCGAGAACGTGAACTCTCCGCGTTCGTCCTGTTCTCCTCCGCGGCAGGCACTTTCGGCACGCCGGGCCAGGGCAACTACGCCGCCGCCAACGCCTGCCTCGACGCGCTGGCGCGGCGCCGCAGGGCCGCTGGACTGCCGGCCCAGTCACTCGCCTGGGGCCTGTGGGCCGACACCAGCGAGCTGACCGGAACCCTCGGCCGGACCGGTCAGGACCGGTTGCGCCGCACCGGATCCCGGGCGTTCACCGCCGAGGACGGCCTGGCGGCGTTCGACCTTGCTCTCGCGGTGGGCGAGCCGGTGCTGGTGCCGGTGCAGCTCGACCCGGCGGCGCTGCGCCCGCGGGCCGACCAGGTCGTGCCGCCGTTGCTGCGCGGCCTGGTCCGCACGCCGGTCCGGCGCGGCGCTGCCGGCGGCGACGCCTCGTTGCGCCGCCAGCTGGCAGGCCTGACGCCGGACGAGCGAGACCGGGTCCTGCTCACGCTGGTGCGGGCCCAAGCCGCGGCGGTGCTCGGCCACGCCGGGCCCGGCGTCATCGAACCCGGCCGCGGTTTCCTCGACCTGGGCTTCGACTCGCTGACCGCCGTCGAGCTGCGCAACCGCCTGCAGACCGCCACCGGCCTGCGGCTGCCGGCGACGCTGGTGTTCGACCACCCGACGGCGAACGCGCTCGCGGCGTTTCTCGCGCAGCGGTTCGGCACGGAGGACGGGCCGGCGTTCGCCCCCGCACTGGCCGAGCTCGGCCGCCTCGAAACCCTGCTGTCGCCGTTCGCGGGCGACGGCGCTGCCCGCGCAGCGATCACGTTGCGTCTCAAGGACTTGCTGTCGCAGTGGAGCGACACGACCGTGGCCGACGACATCGACGCGGCCTCGGACGACGAGCTGTTCGGCGTCCTCGACGAGCTGCGGATCTCGTGAGCCACCCCGAACCCAGGAGCGACCGGATGTCGAACGAACAGAAGCTGCGCGACTACCTCAAGCAGGCGGCCAAGGACCTGCGTGAAGCCCGCGGCCGGGTGAACGAGCTCGAGGAACGCGACCACGAGCCGATCGCGATCGTGGGGATGAGCTGCCGCTACCCCGGCGGCGTCTCCTCGCCGGACGACCTGTGGCGGCTGGTCGCCTCCGGTGCCGACGCCATCTCGGACTTCCCGGGCGACCGCGGCTGGACCGCCGACGACGTCTACGACCCGGATCCTGACAAGCCCGGCAAGTCGTACGTGCGGCAGGGCGGGTTCATGTCCGGTGCCGCCGACTTCGACCCCGGCTTCTTCGACATCAGCCCGCGCGAGGCCCTGGCGATGGACCCGCAGCACCGGCTGTTGCTGGAGACGTCGTGGGAAGCGTTCGAGAGCGCCGGGATCGACCCGGCGACCGTGCGCGGTCACAAGATCGGCGTCTACGCGGGCGTGATGTACCAGGACTACGCCGCGCGGCTCACGTCGGTGCCGGAGATCGTCGAGGGCTACCTCGGCAGCGGCAACGCGGGCAGCGTCGCCTCTGGGCGCGTGGCCTACACCTTCGGCTTCGAGGGCCCGGCGATCACCGTCGACACGGCGTGTTCGTCATCGCTGGTGGCGCTCCATCTGGCTGTGCAGTCGCTGCGCCGCGGCGAGACCACCATGGCATTGGCCGGTGGCGTCACGATGATCGTGACCCCGGCCGGGTTCATCGAGTTCAGCCGTCAGCGCGGGCTCGCACCGGACGGCCGCTGCAAGTCGTTCGCCGAGGCGGCCGACGGCACCGCGTGGGCAGAGGGCGCCGGGATGCTGCTGGTGGAACGGCTTTCCGACGCGCGCCGCCTCGGGCACCCCGTGCTCGCCGTGGTCCGCGGTACCGCCGTCAACCAGGACGGCGCCAGCAGTGGGCTGTCCGCGCCGAACGGGCCCGCGCAGCAGCGGGTGATCCGTGCGGCGCTGGAGAACGCGGGTCTGCTTCCGTCCGATGTGGACGCGGTGGAGGCGCACGGCACCGGGACGGTGCTGGGTGATCCGATCGAGGCACAGGCGGTGCTGGCGGCCTACGGGCAGGGCCGTGAGAGGCCGTTGTTGCTGGGGTCGTTGAAGTCGAACATCGGGCACACGCAGGCGGCGGCCGGTGTCGGCGGCGTGATCAAGATGGTCGAGGCCCTGCGCCACGGCGTGTTGCCCAAGACGTTGCACGTCGACTCGCCCTCGCCGCACGTGGACTGGGAAGCGGGCGCCGTCGAGCTGCTCACCGAGGCCGTGGACTGGCCGGAGACCGGTCGCCCGCGCCGTGCCGGGGTGTCGTCGTTCGGTGTCAGCGGCACCAACACGCACGTCGTGCTGGAACAGGCGCCGGACGAGGAGGTTCCGCCGATCGGCGAGTCGCCCGCGGTGTTGCCGTGGGTCCTTTCCGGACGGACCGAGGCCGCCTTGCGCGCTCAGGCCGCGCAGCTGCTGGAAGTCGACGCGGATCCGGTGTCGGTGGCCGCTTCGCTGGCGCTGCACCGGGCCGCTTTCGGTGAACGAGCGGTCGTGCTCGGGGAGAACCGGGACGACCTGGCCGCGGGGTTGCGGGCGATCGCGGCCGGGGAGCCGTCGTCGTCGGTCGTGCGGGACGCGGTCGCGCCGGGCGATGTCGCTTTCCTGTTCACCGGGCAGGGTTCGCAGCGCGCAGGAATGGGACGTGAGCTGTGTGCGGCGTTCCCGGTGTACGCGCGGGCGTTCGACGAGGTCTGCGCCGGCTTCGACCCGCGGGTGCGGGAACTGGTCCTCGACGGCGGGGCGGAGCTCGACCGGACCGAGTTCGCCCAGCCGGCGTTGTTCGCCGTCGAGGTGGGCTTGTTCCGGCTGTTCGAGGCCTGGGGTGTGCGGCCGGGCTTCCTGCTGGGGCACTCGATCGGGGAGATCGCGGCCGCGCACGTCGCCGGGGTGTTCTCTCTGGGGGACGCGCAGAAGCTCGTCTCGGCGCGTGGACGGTTGATGCAGGCGCTGCCCGAGGGCGGCGCGATGGTCGCGGTCCGGGCGAGTGAGGAAGAGGTGCGGGCGGCGCTGACCCCGCGCGTGTCGATCGCCGCCGTCAACGGTCCGCGATCCGTCGTCCTGTCCGGCGAAGCCGACGCGGTGGCGGAGGTCGCGGCCGCGTTCGGGAAGGCCAAGGCGCTCACCACCAGCCACGCGTTCCACTCGGCGCTGATGGACCCGATGCTCGGCGACTTCCGTGCGGCCATCGAGAAGATCTCCTTCGCGGAGCCGCGGATTCCGCTCGTCTCGAACGTGACCGGCGCGCTCGTCACACCCGGCCTGGTCACCGACCCGGACTACTGGGTGCGGCACGTCCGGGAGGCCGTCCGGTTCGCCGACGGCGTCACCGCGTTGCACACCGAGGGCGTCCGCACGTTCCTCGAGCTCGGACCGGACGGCGTGCTGAGCGCGCTCGCCCAGGACTGCCTGCCGGACGGCGCGGCCGTCGCGGCACTGCGCGCCGGACGGTCCGAAGTGCGGTCGGCCGTCGCCGCGCTGGCCCGTCTGCACACGCGGGGCGTCAAGCCGGACTGGGCCGCCTACTTCGAAGGGAGCGGGGCACGTCGCGTCGACCTGCCGACCTACCCCTTCCAGCGCACGAGGTTCTGGCTGGAGGCCACCGGTTCCGGCACGTTCGTCGAGCCCGCCGCGAAGCCGGAACCGCGGCGGGCGGCCCTGCGACTGGGTGGAGGCGAGCGGATTCGCGAGCTGACCGACCTGGTCCGCGGGCACGCCGCCGTCGTGCTCAACCACGAGAACGCCGACGAGGTGCGGGCGGACCGGCCGTTCAAGGAGCTGGGCTTCGACTCGCTCACCGCCGTCGAGCTGCGGACGTCGCTCGCCACCGCGCTCGGCCGCGAACTGCCCGCCACCCTCGTCTTCGACCACCCGACCCCGGCGGCGCTGGCGGCGTTCCTCGACGCCGAACTGTCCGGCGTGGACACCGCGGTCGCCGAAGAGACCATCGTGGCGAGTGATGAACCCATCGCCATCATCGGGATGAGCTGCCGGTATCCGGGCGGGGTGAGCTCGCCGGACGATCTCTGGCGGCTGGTCGCCACCGGCACCGACGCGATCTCGGTGTTCCCCGGCGACCGCGGCTGGGACGTCGACGCGGTGTTCGACCCCGACCTGTCGCGGCCCGGCACGACGTACTCGATCGAGGGCGGGTTCGTCACCGGCGCCGCCGAGTTCGACGCCGGGTTCTTCGGGATCTCGCCCCGCGAGGCGCTGGCGATGGACCCGCAGCAGCGGTTGCTGCTGGAGGCGTCCTGGGAGGCGTTCGACCACGCCGGCGTCGATCCCACGGCCCTGCGCGGCGCGAAGGTCGGCGTGTTCGCCGGGACCTCGGCGCAGGACTACAGCTCGCTGCTCGCCACCATCCCCGCCGAGGCCGAGGGGTACGTCGGCACCGGCACGGCGTCCAGCGTGATCTCCGGCCGGATCGCCTACAGCCTCGGTTTCGAGGGCCCCGCGCTCACCGTGGACACGGCGTGTTCGTCGTCGCTGGTGGCGCTGCACCTGGCCGCACAGGCGCTGCGCAACGGCGAATGCTCGATGGCGCTGGCCGGCGGCGTGACCGTGATGTCGACGCCTGCCGGGTTCATCGAGTTCAGCCGTCAGCGCGGGCTCGCGCCGGACGGGCGTTGCAAGTCGTTCGCCGCGGCCGCCGACGGCGTCGGCTGGTCGGAGGGCGCCGGCATGCTGCTCGTGGAACGGCTGTCCGACGCCCTGCGCAACGGGCACGAGGTCCTCGCCGTGGTGCGGGGTTCGGCGGTGAACCAGGACGGCGCGTCCAACGGTCTCACCGCGCCGAACGGGCCCGCGCAGCAGCGTGTGATCCGAGCCGCGCTGGCCAACGCGAGCCTGGCACCGTCCGATGTGGACGTTGTGGAGGCGCACGGCACCGGCACGGTGCTGGGTGACCCCATCGAGGCGCAGGCGGTCCTGGCGACCTACGGCCAGGATCGTGATCGGCCGTTGTTGCTGGGGTCGTTGAAGTCGAACATCGGGCACACGCAGGCCGCCGCCGGTGTCGCCGGTGTGATCAAGATGGTCGAGGCGATGCGCCACGGCGTGCTGCCCAAGACGCTGCACGTCGACGCGCCTTCACCGCACGTGGACTGGACGGCGGGGTCGGTCGAGCTGCTGACCGAGGCCGTGGACTGGCCGCGGACCGATCAGCCGCGCCGCGCGGGGGTGTCGTCGTTCGGCGTCAGCGGCACCAACGCGCACGTCGTCATCGAGGAGCCGCCCGCGGTCGCCGGCACCCCGGCCGAGTCGTTGCCCGTCCTGCCCTTCGTGGTGTCCGGGCGGGACGCGGAAGGGCTGCGCGCGCAGGCGGCGAAGCTCCGGGACGGGATCGGCCCCGAGCTCGCGCCGGCCGACGTCGCCCACACGCTGGCCACCGGGCGAGCTGCTCTGGAGCACCGGGCCGCTGTGCTCGCGGCGGATCGCGACGAGCTCCTGGACGGCCTCGACGCCTTGGCCGAGGGCCGTCCGCACCGTTCGCTCGTGCAGGGTCCGGCGGTGAGCGGGGGTGTCGCGTTCCTGTTCACCGGCCAGGGTTCCCAGCGCGCCGGGATGGGCCGGGAGCTGTACGAGCAGTCCGCGGTGTACGCGGCGGCGTTCGACGAGGCCTGCGCGCATCTCGACCCGCGGGTGCGGGAGGTCGTGTTCGGCGGTGCCCCGGAGCTGGACGGGACGGAGTTCGCGCAGCAGGGGATCTTCGCGGTCGAGGTCGCGTTGTTCCGCCTGCTGGAGTCGTGGGGCGCGCGGCCGGACGTCGTGCTCGGCCACTCGGTGGGCGAGATCGCGGCGGCGCACGTCGCCGGGATGCTCACGCTCGAGGACGCGGCCACGCTGGTGGCCGCACGGGGCCGGCTGATGCAGGCGCTGCCGGAGGGTGGCGTGATGATCGCCGTGCAGGCGTCGGAAGAGGACGTCCTGCCGTTGCCGGACGGTGTTTCCCTGGCGGCGGTGAACGGTCCGAACGCGGTCGTGCTGTCCGGTGAGGAGAGCGCGGTCACCGAGATCGCCGCCCGGTTCGCGAAGACCAAGCGCCTCAACACGAGCCACGCCTTCCACTCCGCGCTGATGGAACCGATGCTGGCCGAGTTCGCCGCGGCCGTCGACGGGCTCACCCCCGCCGAGCCGGTGATTCCGTTCGTGTCCACAGTGGAGGGACGCGGTGACGGCTCTGTGGCGTACTGGGTGCGGCAGGTCCGCGAGTGCGTCAGGTTCGCCGACGCCGTTGCGGCGGCACGGGAACGCGGTGCGCGGACGTTCGTCGAACTCGGTCCGGACGCCGTGCTCTCGGCGATGGTCGAGGACGCGATCCCGGTCCTGCGCGCCGGTCACGACGAGTTCCGCACCGCGCTCGGCGCGGTGGCGCGGCTGCACGTCCGCGGCGTCACGCCGGACTGGGCCGCGGTGGTGACCGGCAGGCGGGTCGGGCTGCCGACCCAGGCGTTCCGGCGCGACCGGTTCTGGGTGGAGCCGTCGCAGGCGGCGGCGGACGTGACCGCCGCGGGGCTCGCGGCGGCGGAGCACCCGCTGCTCGGCGCGGCCGTCGAGCTGCCGGGTTCCGGCGGTTGTGTGCTGACCGGGTCGCTCTCCGTCAGGACGCACCCGTGGCTCGCCGACCACGCCGTGCAGGGCACCGTGATCCTGCCCGGCACCGCGTTCGTCGAACTGGCGCTGCGCGCCGCCGACGAGGTCGGCTGTGCGGCGATCGAGGAACTGACCCTCGCCGCACCCCTGGTCATCCCGCCTCGGGGCGCGGCACGGGTCCAGGTGGCCGTCGGTGCGGCCGACGACCTGGGCAAGCGGTCGATCACCGTGCACTCGGCCACCGATGACTCCTGGAGCCTGCACGCCACCGGGACGCTCACGCCGGAGGAGCCCGGTCTGGTGGCCGGTCTCGCGGTGTGGCCTCCGGAGGGCGCCGACGTCATCGACGTCGCCAGGCTCTACGACGGCTTGCAGGACAACGGGTTCGGTTACGGTCCGGCCTTCCAGGGGCTGCGGGCGGCCTGGTCGCTCGGCGGCGCCGTCTTCGCCGAGGTCGCGTTGCCGGAGGGACAGCGGGACTCGGCCGGGCGGTTCGGGTTGCACCCGGCCCTGCTCGACGCCGCGCTGCACGCCGTCGGACTCGGCGACTTCGTCAGTGCGAAGGGACACGGACACCTGCCGTTCTCGTGGTCGGGGGTCGCGCTGCGCACGTCCGGTGCGGCGAGCCTGCGGGTCCGGTTGGCGCCGGTCGGGCCGGACACCATCAGCCTGACCGTTGCCGACGGTGCGGGACGGCCGGTCGCCTCGGCCGATTCGCTGTTGTTGAGGGCGATCTCGGCGGCGGGCATCGAGGCTCGGCGGGAACACCACCGGTCGTTGTTCCAGGTGGAGTGGGCGCCTGCTGCTACGGCGACCACTTCCGCGACGACCTGCGTGGTCGTTGGTGACACCGCGTTGGCGGAGGCGTTGCGCGGCGCGGGAGCAGTCGTCACGTCCCACGACACCCTGGCCGATCTCCCGGCCGAGCAGACCCCGGACTTCGTGTTCCTGCCGGTCGTCGGGGGCAACATCCACCAGGTCACCACCGACGTTCTCGCGAGCGTGCTGGACTGGCTCACTCGCCCCGAAGGCCGCCTGGTCGTCGTCACCCGAGGCGCGGAACGGGAGGTCACCGACGTCGCGGCCGCCGCGGCCTGGGGCCTGGTCCGCACGGCTCAGGCCGAGAATCCCGACCGGTTCACGCTCTTCGACCTGGACGGCGAACCCGACGGCGCGGCGATCCTCGCGGCCCTCGGCGGCGGTGAACCGCAGGTGCTGCTGCGCGGCGGCGAGCTGCTCGCCCCTCGGCTGGCACGGGTCGCGGTCCAGGAACCGTCGCCGCGGCTGTGGAACCCCGACGGCACCGTGCTGATCACGGGCGGCACCGGCACCCTCGGCGGCCTGCTGGCCCGCCACCTCGCGGCCCAGGGCGTCCGGCACCTCGTGCTCGCCGGACGCCGCGGTCAGGACACGCCGGGCATCGGTGAGCTCGTGTCCGAACTGGACGCTCTCGGCACGCACACGTCGGTCGTGGCGTGCGACGTGTCCGACCGCGATGCCCTCACGGTGCTCCTGGCCGGCATCCCGGCGGAGCACCCGTTGACCGCGGTCGTGCACACCGCCGGTGTCCTCGACGACGGCGTGCTGGCATCGCTGACCCCGGAGCGGTTCGCGACCGTGCTGCGGCCCAAGGCGGACGCGGCGTGGCACCTGCACGAGCTGACCCGGCACGAGGACCTCGCCGCGTTCGTGATGTTCTCGTCGGCCGCGAGCACGCTCGGCAACGCGGGCCAGGCCAACTACGCCGCGGCGAACGCCGTCCTGGACGCCCTGGCCCGTCATCGGCACGCGCGCGGTCTGCCCGCGACGTCGCTCGCGTGGGGTCTGTGGGAGCAGTCGAGCGGGCTGCTCGGCGAGCTCACCGACGTCGACCGGCGGCGGATGAACCGCGGCGGGTTCGGCGCGCTGGCCTCAAAGGACGCGCTCGCCCTGTTCGACACCGCGCTGGGCCTGACCCAGCCGGTCCTGCTCCCGATGGAGCTGGACATCGCGGCGATGCGGACGCGGATCGGCGGGGGCACCGTGCCGCCGTTGTTCCGCGGGCTGATCCGCGCGGCGAGGCGTCCGTCGGCTGCTCCCACCGACGACGCGCTGCTGGTCGGCGTGCCACCGGAGGAGCACGAGGCGGTGCTGCTCGAGCTGGTCCGGGCGCAGGTCGCGGCCGTGCTGGGACACGCGTCGGGCGACGCGGTCGACCCGGAGCGGGCGTTCAGCGACTTCGGGTTCGACTCGCTCAGCGCGGTCGAGCTGCGCAACAACCTGGCCGCGGCGACGGGACTCCGGCTGCCCGCGACGCTGATCTTCGACTACCCGAACCCCGTGGTTCTCACCGGCTTCCTCCTTTCGGAACTGAGCGAGCCCGCCACGGTGGCCGCCGACCCGGCGCTCACAGCGTTGGCGCAGCTCGAAGCGGGTCTGGCCGCCGCTACCCCCGGCGAAGCGACGCTGACGGTTCTTAGAACCCGTTTGGAAGTGCTGCTTGGAACCCTCTACCCGCAGACCGGTGACCAGGACGGCGCAGTGACCGGTGGAGACCTCGGCACCGCCACGGACGAGGAGCTGTTCGCACTGATCGACCAGGACGTCGAGGTCCGCTGAGCGGCCGTCCGCCGACCCACCGATCCACCCCGAGGAGACGCCCCGCAATGGCGAACGAAGACACCCTCCGCGACTACCTGAAGCGGGCGACGGCAGACCTGCAGCAGACGCGGCAGCGGCTCGGCGCGACGCGCTCGCAGCTGGCCGAGCTCGAGGCGAGGGCCAGGGAACCGATCGCCATCGTCGGGATGAGCTGCCGGTACCCCGGTGGCGTCGCGGACCCCGACGGGCTGTGGGACCTCGTCGACCAGGCTCGGGAGGGCATCACCGAGTTCCCCGACGACCGCGGCTGGGACCTCGGCAAGCTCTACGACCCGGACCCGGACAACCTGGGCACGTACTACGTGCGGGAGAGCGGCTTCCTGCGCGGTGCCGCCGACTTCGACCCGGCTTTCTTCGGCATCTCGCCGAGGGACGCGCTCGCGATGGACCCCCAGCAGCGGCTGCTGCTGGAGCTGTCATGGGAAGCGGTCGAGTCGGCGGGCCTCGCGCCGGCGTCGTTGCGCGGCAGCAGGACCGGTGTGTTCGCGGGTGTGATGTACAACGACTACGCGGCTCGGTTGCAGCCGGTGCCCGATGGTTTCGAGGGATTCATCGGCAACGGCAGCGCCGGCAGCATCGCGTCCGGTCGCGTCGCGTACACGTTCGGGTTCGAGGGCCCGGCGCTCACCATCGACACTGCGTGCTCGTCTTCGTTGGTGGCACTGCATTTGGCCGTTGCCGCACTGCGCCGTGGTGAGTGCAACCTGGCGTTGGCCGGCGGTGTCACCGTGATGTCCACGCCCACCGCGTTCATCGAGTTCAGCCGCGCCAGGGGCCTCGCGCCGGACGGCCGCTGCAAGTCCTTCGCCGCCTCCGCCGACGGCACCAGCTGGGGCGAGGGCGCCGGCATGCTGCTGGTGGAACGGCTCTCCGACGCGCTCGCGCTGGGCCACCCCGTGCTCGCCGTCGTGCGGGGCACCGCGGTGAACCAGGACGGCGCGTCCAACGGCCTCACCGCGCCCAACGGGCCGGCCCAGCAGCGGGTGATCCTCGAAGCGCTCGCGGCCGCGGGACTGGAACCGTCCGAAGTGGACGCGGTGGAGGCGCACGGCACCGGCACGGTGCTGGGCGACCCCATCGAGGCGCAGGCGGTTCTCGCCACGTACGGCCAGAACCGGCCCCTTGGGAAGGATCGGAAACCGGAGCCGCTCTACCTGGGCTCGCTGAAGTCGAACATCGGCCACAGCCAGGCCGCCGCCGGTGTCGGCGGTGTGATCAAGATGGTGCAGGCGATGCGTCGCGGCGTGCTGCCGAAGACCCTGCACGTCGACGAGCCGAACCCGCGGGTCGACTGGACCGCGGGCGCCGTCGAGCTGCTCACCGAGGCCAGGCCGTGGCCGGAGACCGGACGGCCGCGCCGCGCCGGTGTGTCGTCGTTCGGTGTCAGCGGCACCAACACCCACGTCGTCCTCGAACTGCCCGAAGCGGAGGCGCCGGCCGACCGCGTGAGCCCGCCGGTGCTGCCGTTGCTGATCTCGGCACGCAGCCGCGACGCCGTTGCGGCCCAGGCTTCCGCGCTGCTGGACCACCTGGAAGGTGAACCGTCCCTTGTGGACGCCGCTTTCACCACGACGACCCGCGCGCGGCACCCGCACCGCGCGGTCGTGCTCGGCCGCGACCGCGAGGAGCTGCTGGCGGGGCTGGCCGACCTCGCGGCCGGAAAACCCACCGCCGTCACGGAAACGGCCGCGCCGGGCAAGACCGCGTTCCTGTTCTCCGGGCAGGGCGCGCAGTACCAGGGCATGGCCACCGAGCTGTACGAGACCTACCCGGTGTTCCGCGCCGCGCTCGACGCCGCACTGGCCGAGCTCGACCCCGGCGTGCGGACGGCGGTGTTCGACGGCGACCGGATCGACGACACCGAGTTCACCCAGCCCGCGCTGTTTGCCGTCGAGGTGGCGCTGTTCCGGCTCCTCGAGGCCTGGGGCGTGCGGCCGGACTTCCTGCTGGGGCACTCGATCGGCGAGATCGCGGCCGCGCACGTCGCCGGTGTGCTCTCGCTGGCGGACGCGGTCACGCTGGTCACCGCCAGGGGCAGGCTGATGCAGGCGTTGCCCTCGGGTGGCGTGATGATCGCCGTCGCGGCGGCGGAGGGCGAGATCAGCCCGACGCTGCCGGACGACATCGCGATCGCCGCGGTCAACGGGCCGGGCTCGGTGGTGCTCGCCGGTCCTGCCGAGGCGGTCACGGCGGTCGCCGCGGCCTGGGCGGACAAGGGCCGCAAGACCCGCGAGCTCACGACCAGCCACGCGTTCCACTCGCCGCTGATGGCGCCGATGACCGAGGAGTTCCTGACCGCGATCTCGGGTCTTTCCTTCGGCACGCCGGCCATTCCGATCGTGTCCACGGTGACCGGGAAGCCGGTCACCGAGTTCGGCCCGGAGTACTGGGTCGCGCACGTGCTCGCCACCGTCCGGTTCGCGGACGGCGTCGCGACGCTGCACGAGTCGGGCGTGACGACGTTCGTCGAGGTCGGTCCCGGCGGCAGGCTGGCGGCGCTCGTCGGTGAGTGCGTGCCGGACGAGGTCGCGGCCGTTGCGACGCTGCGACCGGAGCGCTCGGAACCGCTGACGTTCGCGGCCGCGGTCGCCCGGCTGCACACCCGTGGCCGTGAGGTGGACTGGGCCGCGTTGTTCGACGGTGCCCGGCGGATTCCGTTGCCGACGTACGCGTTCCAGCGCGAGCGCTACTGGTTGGACGCCAAGGAGACCGACGGCGACGTGGCTGCGGTCGGCCTCGGCGCGACCGGGCATCCGCTGCTCGGTGCCGCGGTGTCCCTCGCCGCCGGTGAGGGCTTCCTGTTCACCGGCGTGCTGTCGCGACGGGCGCACCCGTGGCTCTCCGACCACGCCGTGCTCGGCACGGTGCTGCTGCCGGGGACCGCGATGCTCGAGCTCGCGTTGCGGGCGGGGGAGCAGGCGGGCTGCGACCGCGTCGAGGAACTGACCCTCGAAGCCCCGCTCGTCCTCGGCGACGACGGTGTCCAGGTGCAGCTGTCCGTCGGCGCGCCGGACGCGGACGGCCGCCGGACCGTCAGCCTGCACTCTCGGCCGGAGGACGCCGCGTTCGACGAGCCGTGGGTGCGGCACGCCACCGGTTTCCTGGCTCCGGGGACGGCCCCGGCCGGACCGGACCTGACCGTGTGGCCGCCCGCCGGGGCCGAGCCCGTGCCGGTGGACGGGATCTACGACGCCGTCGAGGCCGCGGGTTTCCACTACGGGCCTGCTTTCCGCGGTCTGCGCGCGGCCTGGCGCAGGGGCGCGGAGGTGTTCGCCGAGGTCTCGCTCGACGAAGAGCACGCCGCCGCGGCGGAGCGGTTCGGTGTGCACCCCGCGCTGCTCGACGCGACCCTGCACGCGGCGGGCCTGGCGTCCGACGAGGCACCTCAGGGGCGGTTGCCGTTCGCGTGGACCGATGTCTCGTTGTTCGCCGCCGGTGCCTCCGCGGTCAGGGTCCGGTTGGTTCCTGCTGGAACCGGTGCCGTGTCGCTGACCCTCGCGGACCCCGCGGGCAAGCCCGTTGCCACGATCGGTTCGCTGGTCTCGCGGCCGGTGGCCGCCGACGCGCTGAACGCCTCCCGGAGTCTGCGTGACGCGCTGTTCCGCCCGGACTGGCAGCCTGCTCCGGCCGGGGACTTCGCCGGAGGAGTCGAGGTGGTGCGACTTCCTTCCGTTGCGGGGGCGGTGCCCTCGCAGGTCCGTGAGACGACCGCAACGACTTTGGAGCGGCTGCAGGACTGGCTGTCCGGTGATCACCCGGCCGATGCCCGGCTCGTGTTCGTGACGCGTGGCGCGGTGGCGGTGCACGACGGCGACGACGTGCCCGACCTGGCCGCGGCCGCCGCGTGGGGCCTCGTGCGGGCAGCGCAGTCGGAGAACCCCGGCCGGTTCGTGCTCCTGGACGTCGACACCGACGACCTCGCCGACGACGTCCTCGCGGCGGCCGCGGCCACCGGCGAGCCTCAACTGGCCTGTCGTGGCGGGGAACTGCGGATGCTGCGACTGGTTCGCGCTGACGAGTCCGATGTGGACGTTTCCCTCGACGGCACCGTGCTGATCACGGGTGGTCTGGGCAGCATCGGTGCGCTGGTCGCCCGGCACCTGGTCGAGCAGGGCGTTCGCCGGCTGGTGCTGACCGGCCGTCGCGGGCTGGACACCCCGGGAGCCGCGGAACTCGTCTCGGAGCTGGACGCTGACGTTTCCGTGGTCGCGTGCGACGTCGCCGACCGGGACGCGCTGTCCGCCGTGCTCGACGGCATCCCCGACCTCACCGCCGTCGTGCACGCGGCGGGTGTGCTCGACGACGGCGTGGTGGAATCGCTGACACCGCAACGGTTCGAAGCCGTGTTCCGGCCCAAGGTCGACGCCGCCTGGGCACTGCACGAGCTGACCCGCGACCGGCCGCTGTCCGCGTTCGTGCTGTTCTCCTCCGCCGCGGGTGTGCTCGGCGGCGCGGGGCAGGGCAACTACGCCGCCGCGAACGCGTTCCTCGACGCGCTGGTGACCCACCGCCGCGCGGCCGGTCTGCCGGGCACCGCGATGGCCTGGGGTGCCTGGGCCACGGGCATGGCCGCGGACCTGGCCGACGCCGACCTGCGCCGGATGAGCCGCGGTGGCATGGTTCCTCTGTCCACGGTGGATGGACTCGCGCTGTTCGACGCCGCCCTGGCGGGTTCCGCGCCGGTGTCGGTTCTGAGCAGGCTCGACCTGGCCGCTCTGGGCAGGCAGGCGGCGGCCGGGATGCTGCCCTGGATGCTGCGCGGCCTGGTCCGCACACCGATGCGGCGCGCGGGCGAAGCGGTCGACGACGCCCTCGCGCTGCGCCTCGCCGGTCTGGACGAACCCGCACGGCGGGAGGTGCTCGCGGACGTGGTGAGCACGCACGTCGCCGCGGTGCTGGGGCACGGTTCGGCCGCCGCGGTGGACCTCGACGGAGCGTTCAAGGACCTCGGGTTCGACTCGCTGACCGCGGTCGAGCTGCGCAACCGCCTCGGTGGCGCGACCGGTCTCCGGCTGCCGGCCACGCTGATCTTCGACTACCCGAGCCCCGCCGCGCTGGTCGAGCACCTCGTCGCGGAACTGGGCGGGGCGGCGGCGCCGGTCACCTCGGCGCAGGTGTCCGCGCCGGTCGACGAGCCCCTGGCGATCATCGGCATGAGCTGCCGTTACCCCGGCGGCGTGAGCTCGCCGGACGAGTTCTGGGACCTGCTCACCGAGGGCCGCGACGGCATCTCGGGGTTCCCGGCCGACCGCGGCTGGGACCTGCCCGACACCGACTTCGTGCCGGAGGGCGGGTTCCTCTACGACGCCGACCGCTTCGACCCGGAGTTCTTCGGCATCTCACCGCGCGAGGCCATGGCCATCGACCCGCAGCACCGGCTGCTGCTGGAGACGGCGTGGGAGTCGTTCGAACACGCGGGCATCGACCCCGTTTCCCTGCGGGGCAGCAGGACCGGTGTCTTCGCCGGCCTGATGTACCACGACTACGTCTCGCGGCTCACCTCCGTGCCCGACGACCTCGCGGGCTACCTCGGCAACGGCAGCGCGGGCAGCGTCGCGTCCGGCCGGGTCGCCTACACCTTCGGGCTGGAGGGGCCCGCGGTCACGATCGACACCGCGTGCTCGTCCTCGCTCGTCGCCCTGCACCTGGCCGCGCAGTCGCTGCGGTCGGGGGAGTGCTCGCTCGCGCTCGTCGGTGGTGTGACCGTGATGTTCACACCGACCGCGTTCCTCGAGTTCAGCCGCCAGGGCGGTCTGTCGGGCAACGGGCGGTGCAAGTCCTTCGCCGCGTCCGCCGACGGCACCGGCTGGGCAGAGGGCGCGGGAATGTTGTTGGTGGAACGGCTTTCCGACGCACGCCGCCACGGCCACCGCGTGCTCGCGGTCGTGCGCGGCACCGCGGTGAACCAGGACGGTGCGTCGAACGGGCTCACCGCGCCGAACGGCCCGGCGCAGCAACGCGTGATCCGCGCCGCGCTGGCCGCCGCCCGGTTGTCCCCGTCCGATGTGGACGCCGTGGAGGCGCACGGCACCGGCACCGCGCTGGGCGACCCGATCGAGGCTCAGGCCCTGCTGGCGACCTACGGCCAGGACCGTGCGGAGGAGCCGTTGTGGCTCGGTTCGGTCAAGTCCAACATCGGGCACACGCAGGCGGCGGCCGGTGTCGCGGGTGTGATCAAGATGGTGCAGGCCATGCGGCACGGTGTGCTGCCGGCGACGCTGCACGTCGACGAGCCGTCGCCGCACGTCGACTGGGCCGCGGGTAGGGTCGAGCTGCTCACCGGCGCTCGGGAGTGGCCGGAGACCGGGCGGCCGCGGCGGGCCGCGGTGTCGTCGTTCGGGGTCAGCGGTACCAACGCGCACGCGATTCTGGAAGAGAGCCCGGACCCGGTCGCGCACAGCCTGGCACGCCCCGCCGCGGTCGTCCCCTGGGTCGTCTCGGCACGGTCCGAGGCCGCCCTGCGCGGCCAGGCCGAGGCGCTGAAGGCCGTGACCGCCGGCCCGGCGGACATCGGCTGGTCCCTGGCGACCACGCGGGCCACCTTCGACCACCGGGCCGTGGTGATCGGCCGCGACGCCGCGCAGTTCACCGCCGGTCTGAACGCCGTGACAGCAGGTGTGCACCCGTTGCGCGGCACGGCGACCCGGCCGGGCAAGGTCGTGTTCGTCTTCCCCGGCCAAGGCTCGCAGTGGCGGAGCATGGCGGCCGAGCTCCTCGACACCTCACCGGTGTTCGCGGGCCGCATGGCCGAGTGCGCCGCCGCGCTGTCGTCCTATGTGGACTTCTCCGTCGTGGACGTGCTGCGCGAGGGACGTGACCTCGGCCGCGTCGACGTGGTCCAGCCGGCGCTGTTCGCGGTGCTGGTGTCGCTGGCAGCGGTCTGGCGCGCTCATGGCGTCGAACCCGCCGCGGTCGTCGGGCACAGTCAGGGTGAGATCGCCGCCGCGGTCGTCGCTGGTGCGCTGTCGCTCGACGACGGCGCCAGGGTGGTCGCCTTGCGCAGCAAGGAGATCCTTGTGCTGAACGGCGGCGGGATGGCCTCGGTGTCGCTGTCGGCGGAGGCGGCGGGGGACCGGTTGACGGAAGGGCTCTCGCTCGCCGCCGTCAACAGCCCGTCCTCGGTGGTCGTCTCGGGAGACGCCGGTCCGCTGGCCGAGCTCGTCGACGCGTGTGTGGCGGACGGCGTGCGCGCCAAGCTGATCCCCGTCGACTACGCCTCGCACTCCGCGCACGTCGACCGCATCCACGAACGCCTCCTCGACGTGCTGGCGCCGATCACGCCGCGCACCTCGGAGATCCCGTTCTGCTCGACCGTCACCGGCGACTTCCTCGACACCACCGCACTCGACGCCGCCTACTGGGCGCGGAACCTGCGGGAGACCGTCGAGTTCGCCGCGGCCACGGAGAAACTGCTCGACTCGGGCCACGGTGTCTTCATCGAATGCAGCCCGCATCCGGTGCTGACGATGGCGATCGAGGAGACGGCGGAGAAGCCGGTCATCGCCGTCGGCACGCTGCGCCGCGAAGACGGTGGGCAGGTGCGGATGCTGACCTCGCTCGCCGAGGCGTACGTCAGGGGTGTGCGGGTCGACTGGACCGAGGCGTTCCACGACGCGCAGCGGGTGGACCTGCCGACCTACGCCTTCCAGCGCGAGCGCTACTGGCTCGAATCGCCTGCGGGAGCAGGAGATCTCGGGTCGGCCGGACTGGAGGCCGCCGACCACCCGCTGCTCGGTGCGGTGGTGGCGCTGCCGGACGGCGGCTACCTCTGCACCGGCGCGTTGTCGCTGCGCACCCACCCGTGGCTCGCCGACCACACGCTGCTCGGCACGGCACTGGTGCCTGGCACCGCGCTGGTCGAGCTCGCGCTCCAGACAGGAGCGCACGCCGGCGTTCCGGTGCTGGAGGACCTGACGCTGGAAGCGCCGATCGTGCTGCCCGCCCAGGGCGGGATCCAGGTGCGGGTGACCGTCGGCGCCGACCGTGCCGTCACCATCCACTCGCGTCCGGCCGGTTCGGAGGAGCCGTGGACGCGCAACGCCGCCGGGCTGCTCGGCACCGGCGAGGCCGCCGGGACGTCGCTGACCGACTGGCCGCCCACCGGTGCCACCGAGGTCGAACTGGACGGCGCGTACGACGCGCTCGCCGAGCGCGGGTTCGGGTACGGGCCGGCGTTCCAGGGCCTGCGGGCGTTGTGGCGGCGCGGCGAGGACATCTTCGCGGAGGTCGCCGTCGAGGCGGCCGACGCGGATCGGTTCGGCCTGCACCCCGCGTTGCTCGACGCCGCTCTGCACGCGGGCATGGTGGCCGGCGACGCGAACGGCGGTGCCCGGATGCCGTTCGCGTGGACCGGTGTGAGCCTGCATGCCGTTGGTGCGGCGGCGATCCGGGTCCGGATCACCCCGGCGGGCGAGGACGGTCTGCAGCTCGACATCACCGACGGCACGGGTGCGCCCGTGCTCACGATCGGGTCGTTGGTGACGCGACCGGTGTCGGCCGAGGCGCTGAACGCACGGCGTGACCCGCTGTTCCGCGTGCAGTGGACGCCGGTGGCCGTCGCCACCGGTGCTGAGTCGGCTGTTCTCTTCGAAGTCACCTCGCCCGACCTCCATGCGGCCACCGCCCAGACTCTCTCGCGGCTGCAGGAGTTCCTGGCGGACAAGGGTTCCGAGCGCCTCGCGGTCGTCACCCGCGGCGCCGTCGCGGCCGTGCCCGGCGAGGACGTCCCCGATCTGGCCGCGGCAGCGGTGTGGGGCCTGGTGCGGTCCGCGCAGACCGAGCACCCCGGCCGCTTCGCGCTGATCGACGCGGAACCCGGGACACCGGAGCAGCTGCTGGCGAGCCTCGCCGCGAGCGACGAACCGCAGACCGCCGTGCGAAACGGGCAGATCCTCGCACCGCGCCTTGCCCGTGCCGCCGGACCGGAGACCGAGGCGGCCGGGTTCGACCCGGCCGGCTCGGTGCTCGTCACCGGCGGAACCGGTCTGCTGGGCGGTCTGGTGGCGAGGCACGTGGCGAACGCCGGCGCCGGGCACCTCGTGCTGACCAGCCGCCGCGGTCGCACCGCGGACGGGGTCGACGAGCTGATCGCGGACCTCGAAGCAGCGGGAGCGAAAGCAACGGTGGTGGAGTGCGACGCGTCCGACCGCGACGCGCTGGCCGAGGTCATCAACGCCATCCCCGCGGAGTTCCCGTTGCACGCCGTGGTCCACGCGGCCGGTGTGCTCGACGACGGAATGCTCGACGGCCTCACCCCGGAGCGGCTGGCCGCGGTGCTCGCGCCCAAGGCCGATGCGGCGTGGCACCTCCACGAGCTGACCCGTGACATCGAGCTGACGGACTTCGTCCTGTTCTCCTCCGCGGCCGGTGTCCTGGGCAACGCGGGACAGGCCGGCTACGCCGCGGCCAACGCCTATCTGGACGCGCTGGCCACGCACCGGCGGGCGGCGGGCCTGTCCGCCACGTCGCTGGCGTGGGGTCTGTGGGACGAGGCCAGCGACCTGACCAAGAACGTCGGCCGGGACAAGGTGAACCGCGCCGGTCTGCGGCCGCTGTCGTCGGAAGAAGGCCTGCGCCTGTTCGACGCCTCCCGCGGGACGGACGAACCGGTGCTGGTGCCGATGCACCTCGACGTCGCCGCACTGCGGGCGCAGTTCGGGGCGGGTGGTGTGCCGCCGTTGCTGCGCAGTCTCGTCCGGCCCGCGGCGCGCAAGGCCGCGACCGCCGAGGACGCCGCGTCACTCGCGGAACGACTGGCGGGGCTCACCGGCGACGCACGCGAAGCCGTGCTGCGGGACGTGGTCCTGACCCAGGTGGCCGGCGTGCTCGGCTTCGCGGGACCGGACGCGATTCCGCACGGTGTCGGCTTCCCGGAGCTGGGCTTCGACTCGCTCACCGCCGTCGAGCTGCGCAACCGGCTGATCGGCCTCACCGGGCTGCGCCTGCCCGCGACGCTCGTGTTCGACCACCCCACGGCGGACGCGCTCGTCTCGTACCTGAGCGGCGAGCTCGTGCCGCGGGAGGAAGTCGCAACGTCCACAGAGGACGCTGTGGAGGAGTTCCAGGAGACCGGCTCCATCCAGCTGCTCTACCGGAAGGCCTGCGACGAGGGGAAGATCGCCGAGGCCGTCGAGTTCATCAAGGCGGCGTCCCGGCTCAGGCCGTCGTTCGACCGCATCGATGAAGTGAAGCAGCTGCCGGAGCCGGTGCGGCTCGCCCGCGGTGACCGGACGCCGGACCTGCTCTGCTTCGCCGCACCCGTCGCGATCACCGGGGCCCAGCAGTACGCGCGGTTCGCCGCCGGGTTCCGCGGCGAACGCGAGGTCACCATGGTGCCCGCACCGGGCTTCCGGCCGGGCGAACTGCTGCCGGCGTCGGTGGAGGCGACCGTCGAACTGCAGGCGGAGCTGGTCTGGAACCGCGCGGGCGGCACGCCGTTCGTGCTGCTCGGCCACTCGTCCGGCGGCTGGCTGGCGCACGCGGTGGCCACCCACCTGGAGCGGCTCGGCTCGCCGCCGGAGGGCATCGTGCTGATGGACACCTACCTGCCGCAGAGCGGGCAGATCGACCGGTTCAAGAGCACCTTCGTGACCAGCGCCCAGGACCGCGAGGAGGCCGTCGGCGGGATCGACGACCTGCGGCTGACCGGCATGGGCTGCTACTTCCGGGTGTTCGCGGACTGGGAGCCGGAGGACACGACCGTGCCGACGTTGTTCGTGCGCGCCACCGAGTCCCTGCAGTCGGTGAGCGGTGAAGGGGAGTCCGGCGACGCCTGGCGGCCGAACTGGACCGCGCCGCACGTCGGCGTGGACACCCCCGGCAACCACTGGTCGATGATGGAAGGTCACGCCGCGGCCAGCGCCGACGCCGTTCGCACGTGGCTCGAACAGCTTTGATGCCAAGGAAGAGGAAGAAGATGACCGAGTTCGTCATGCCCGCGTTCGACCCCGCGCTGCTGCCCCCGTCCGTCCGGTTCGGACTGTCGGACACGCTGCCGTGGCTGGGCCGCATGCGCGCAGCCAACCCGGTGCTGCGCGACCCGTTCGGCATGCACCACGTGTTCACCCACGCGGAGGTCCAGCAGGCGCTGGCCGACCCCGGCACGTTCTCCAGCGACCCGTCGCACGTGATGCCGCAGGCCGCCGCCGAGCTGTCCGCCGGCATGCTCGCGGTGATGGACCCGCCCGCGCACACCAAGGTCCGCCGGATCGCGAGCGCGGCGTTCACCCCGAAGCGCGTCAAGGACCTCAACGAGCGCATCTCGGGCATCGCCGAGGAGCTGCTCGACGCCGCGCCGGAGGACGAGTTCGACTTCGTCACGGCGTTCTCGCAGTACCTGCCGCTGGTCGTGGTCTCGGAGCTGCTCGGCATCCCGAAGACCGACCTGCCGCAGTTCATCACCTGGACCGAGCAGCTGCTCCAGGTCACCGTGCCGAACCCGAACGACGCGGCCGAGATGGACGCCGCCCTGCAGGCCGCCCTGTTCGGCCCGCTCGTGCAGATGCAGCAGTACATGTCCGGCCTGTGCGCCGAGCTGCGCGCGAACCCGCGTGACGGCTTCATCAGCGACCTGCTCCAGGCCGAAGTGGACGGTGAGCGGCTCGCCGACCACGAGGCGGTCAACCTCGCCATCCAGCTGCTGCAGGCAGGGCACATCACGTCGGCGTCGGTGCTGGCCAACTCCGTGCTGAAGCTGGCCGAGAACCCGGAGATCGAGGCCAGGCTGCGCGCCGACCATGCCCTGATCCCCGCCGCGGTCGACGAGGTCCTGCGGTTCACCCCGCCCGTGCCGCGCCTGCAGCGGTTCACCACCAAGGACACCGAGCTCGGCGGCGTGCAGATCCCGGCGAAGAGCATGGTCTTCCTGTCGCTGCTCTCGGCCAACCACGACGAGGCCGAGTTCACCGACCCGGACACGTTCGACATCGACCGCGGCGCCTCCCGCAACCTCACGTTCGGTCACGGCATCCACTACTGCTTCGGCGCGGCGCTGGCCAAGACCGAGGCGAAGCTCGGCCTCGCCGCACTGCTCGACCGCTACAGCGCGATCGAGGTCGTCACCGACGAGCCGGTCGAGTTCTACGAGAGCGAGCTGTTCACGCCGAAGTCGGTCCGCGTCCGGGTGAAGCGGGCGTGACCGGTTCACTGTCCACTGAGGACATCCCTTCGGCGCGGTTCGGCCTCGCGGACCAGCTCGCCTGGCTGCGGCGCATGCGGGAGCGGGGCGAGGTGCACGTCGACGCGTTCGGCAACCACCACGTCTTCTCCTTCGCCGACGTCGAGCGGGTCACCAAGGACCCGGCCACGTTCTCCAGCAACCCGGCCCACGTGCTGCCGGCGGACGTGCCGAACATGACCGAGGGGATGATGCTCGTCACCGACCCGCCGCAGCACGGCAAGCTGCGGCGGCTCGCGGCCCAGGCGTTCACGCCCCGCAAGATGCGCGACCTCGTCCCGCGGGTCGCCGAGATCGCCGACGAGCTGCTGGATCGCGCGCCGGCAGGCGGTTTCGACGCCGTCGAGCACTTCACCGTCGACCTGCCCGCGATCATGATCGCCGAGCTGTTCGGGATCCCCGCCGCCGACGCGGGCGCGTTCCGGACGCTGGTCGAGCAGATCATGGACATCGAACCGCCGAACCTCACGGACTCCGCGGCGGTGCGCGCGGCCGCGGACAACGCGCTGGGCGGCCCGTTCCTCGAACTGATGGGCTACCTGCTGCAGCTGTGCGCACGGCGCCGCGCCGAGTCCGCACCGGGCCTGATCAACGACCTGGTGCGGGCGGAACTGGACGGCCAGCGGCTGACCGACCCCGAGGTCGCCAGCCTGGCGGTGCAGATCCTGCAGGCGGGCCACCTCACCACCGCCGCGGTGCTCGGCCATGCCCTCGTGCTGCTCGCCGAGCACCCGCAGGCGCAGGCGGCCGTCCGGACCGACCGCTCACTGATCCCCGGCGCGGTCGAGGAGGTGCTGCGGTGCCGTCCGCCGTCGACGCGCCTGCAGCGCTACACCACGGCCGACACCGAGATCGCCGGGCACCCGATCCCGGCGGGCGCGGTCGTCGTGCCGTGGATGCTCTCGGCGAACCACGACGACGCCGTGTTCGCCGAACCGGACAGGTTCGACATCCACCGCAGCCCGAACCGGCACCTGACGTTCGGCCACGGCATCCACTTCTGCCTCGGCGCGACGCTCGCCCGCGTGGAGGTGGCCGGCGCGCTGAACGCCCTGTTCGACCGCGTTCCCGTGTGGACGGTCGACGACGTCGTCGAGTACCGGGAATCCCATCTGCTGTTCGCACCGAAGCGGGTCCCGCTGGTCGTCAGCACCACCACAACCGATCGGAGAGATCCGGCATGACCGACACCCTCGACAACACGACCGCGCTGCCGGCTTTCCCGCTGCCGCGCGGCAAGTGCCCGTACCAGCCGCCCGCCGGATACGCGGAGCTGCATCGGACGGCACCGCTGTCCAAGGTGAAGCTCGTCGACGAGAAGACGGCCTGGGTCGTCACCGGCTACGCGGAGGCCCGCTCGCTGCTCGCCGACCCGCGGTTGTCCGCCGCCCGCTCGCACCCGGACTTCCCGAACAACGCCAAGATCATGCCCGGCACGGGCATGCCTCAGCCGGTGCCCGAGGGCGACGCGCTGACGTTCGCGCAGCTCGACGACCCCGAGCACAACGCCCAGCGTCGACTGGTGATCCCGAGCTTCACCATGCGGCAGGCCAAGCTGATGCGTCCGAGGATCCAGCGGATCGTCGACGGGCTGATCGACGGCATGCTGGCCGGCGGCACCAGCGCCGACCTGGTCTCGCAGTTCGCCGTGCCGTTCCCGTCGATGATGATGGCGGAGCTCTTCGGCGTGCCCGAGGAGGACCGCGGGGTCTACACCGAGCACGTCCAGTACCTGGCGACGCGGCCGGACATGATGATCCCGGCGATCTACACCCTGAGCGACTTCTACACGAAGCTCTTCGACCGCAAGCGCGCGGAGCCGGGTGAGGACCTGGCCACGCACATGGTCACGAGCTTCGACGAACGGCCGGGCGAGATCGGCTTCCAGCAGCTGCTGAACTCGGCGATGCTGGTGACGGTGTCCGGCAACGAGTCGACCATGACGATGATCTCGCTGGGCGCGTTCGCCGTCCTGAACAACCCGGCACAGGCGGACATCCTGCGCGAGGACCCGGTCGGCGCCGCACCGCGCGCCGTCGAGGAGCTGCTGCGCTACATCTCCGCGGGCGACATCATCTCGCGCCTCGCCACCGAGGACATCGAGGTGGGCGGCCAGACGATCCGCGCGGGCGAGGGCGTCATCCTGGCCACCCCCGCGGTCAACCGCGACCCCGAGGCCTTCCCGTCGCCGGACGAGCTGGACCTGCGCCGTGACGACAAGACGCACCTGACGTTCGGCCACGGCCCGCACCAGTGCGTGGCCATGAACTTCGCCACCGCCGCCCTGGAGGTCGTCTTCTCGACCCTGTTCGCGCGCCTGCCCGGCCTGCGCCTGGCCGTGCCCGCGGAAGACGTGCCGCCGGGCGGCCTGGGCGTGTACCGCGTGGCCGAGCTGCCGGTGACGTGGTGATGGAGAACGCCTGGTTCCGGCGCTTCCACCCGTCCGCGGCACCCGGCGCACGCCTCGTGTGCCTGCCGCACGCGGGCGGCTCGGCGTCGTTCTACTTCCCGGTGTCCCGAGCCCTGGCCCCGGACGTCGAGGTCCTGGCGGTGCAGTACCCAGGCCGCCAGGACCGCCGCCACGAACCGTTCGTGCCGACCATCGGCGAGCTGGCCGACCAGATCACCGCCCTGCTGCGGCAGGAGTCCTCGCTGCCGACGGCCCTGTTCGGCCACAGCATGGGCGCAATGGTGGCCTACGAGGTGACCAGGCGCCTGGAAGCGGCGGGCGCCGCCCCGGAGGTCCTGTTCGTCTCGGGCCGCCGCGCCCCCGACCGCTACCGCGACGACCGCGTCCACACCCGCTCCGACGAGGGCGTGATCGCCGAGGTCCGCCGTCTGAGCGGCACGGACACCGACCTGCTGGGCGACGAGGAGGTCGTGCGCATGATCCTCCCGGTGCTGCGCAACGACTACCGCGCAGTAGAGACCTACCGCCACGAACCCGGCGCACTGCTCTCGACGCCCGTGGTGGCCTTCACCGGCACCGAGGACCCGGTCGCACCGATGCCGGACGTGGAGGCGTGGACCGAGCACACCACCGGCGGCTTCGAGCTGATCCCGTTGCCCGGCGGGCACTTCTTCCTGACCCGCCACCAGGACGTGCTGCTGCGGACCATCACCGGACGGCTGGCGGGCGCAGTCAGCGCCTGACCACGCCAGGAGGTCCGCTGGCCGCACTGTGCCCTGGCCGGCGGACTTCCGGCAGCCCGAGACCGCGTTCCTCGCTCAGGCAGGTTCTCGTTCTCTCAGTGCCGTCTCGATCGCCTTCACCGCGTCGAGTGCGACGTGCCGGAGCAGGTGGCCGTAGATCTCCGTTGCCGTCGACAAGGTCGAGTGACGCAGTGTCCTGGATGCCATGGCCAAAGGAACTTGCGAGCTGAGCATCGTGGTCGCGACGAGGTGACGCAGGTCGTGCCCATCGAGCCGGACAGCCCTTGGTGTGCGAGGGCACGGACGAACCTTTCTCGACAAGGAGGAAGGTTCGCGGCCACGGCAGCACGATCGACAGAAGCCGATCGTGACCGCTCACCCAGCTGCTCGCAGGTCGTGCTTGTCCAGCCAGGAAACGATGGCGGTGGCGATTGCTTCGGGCTGGTCCTCCGGGGTTTGGTGGCCGGAGGCGAGATCGTGCGCGGCGATGTCGAGACTGGCGATGTTGGCGGCGCACCAGTCGATGAGCTCCGGGGTCATCATCGCGCCGAAGAGGGGCTGGAAGGTGATCAGCAGCTTGGGCACGTCGTTACTGGCCGCGAGCCACTCGTCGTAGCGATCGACCCTGGCCACGACGTCGGCAGGCTCGCCGTCCAGCGGCATCGATCGTGCCCAGCGCAGCAGCGGTCGGCGGCTGGCCGGCGTGGGGTACGGCTTGCGATAGGTTTCGAAGTCCTCATCGGTGAGCCTGGCTGTCATGCTGGGCAGTGACTCGATGAACGCGTTCTGGTCCAGCATCATCGTCTCGCCCACCCCAGGCGTCTTGATCGACCGGAACAGGTCACGGCCGGCCTCCGGGAATTCCTGCCAGGACATCGGCTTCACGATTGTCTCGGTGAACGCGATGCCCCGTACGCGGCCGGGATGGCGTGCGGCCCAGTCGAAGGCGAGCGCGCCGCCCCAGTCATGACCGACCAGTACGACGTCGTCGAGGCCAAGCGCGTCGAACCAGGCGTCCAGATAACGGGCGTGATCGTCGAAGGTGTAGTCGATGTCCGGCTTGCCGGAGTCACCCATGCCGATCAGGTCCGGCGCCAGTCGTCTGCCTGGGTCGCCGACGGCCGACATGATAGGCACCCACCCGTACGA
Source organism: Lentzea nigeriaca (assembly GCF_016907955.1). Taxonomy (GTDB): domain Bacteria; phylum Actinomycetota; class Actinomycetes; order Mycobacteriales; family Pseudonocardiaceae; genus Lentzea; species Lentzea nigeriaca. The sequence goes on from NZ_JAFBCX010000001.1 coordinate 306,608, forward strand.
CGACGTGGGATTGCCGTGCAGGAAGACGATCGGCGACCCGGTTCCGGTCTCTCGATGGAACATCGTCGAGTCGAGAACATTCTTGGTAGGCATGAGAAATTCCTCTTGTCGCGTTGAGTGAGCGTCAGATGTCGAGACCCAGCGGGCGGTCCATCGCGATCTCGATCAACGGCTTCGCCTTCCCGCGGGTCACTTGACGGCAGCGATCTTGCGCGCCGAACATTCGGCGACCGGCTCAGGCAGGGCGTGTTCCCTGTCGCTCCGGCTACCACGATCATGTTCGCTCTCGAGTCCGAGGTCGTTTTCTGACTCGGCCAATTTACTGTCGAGGAGCTAGTAGGTACCCAGAGGAAAGTATTGGGAACCAGGGTGAAAGTGACCGAGCTCACCGAGATCGATCCCGGAGCAGGCCTGCTCGATCACACCCGTGGTCGACATCGGGTTCGGGCGACAGAGGCCAACGATCAACGACCCCGGAAGGAAGCATCACCAGCAGTAAGGAATGTGTGACGACAGCTGGTTTGCGCTGATGACTGCGCCTGCCTCGCCGTCGGGCGTGCACTGGACTCACCGGGATGATGCGCCGCGTCGGCGAGCATCATGGTCGGGATCTTCCTGATGGTCTCGACCGTGCTGCCGGCGAGGCCGTTCTTGCGGCCGATCCGCGATGACGACCGGATCACCCTGTGCGGCCGCGGCCAGGGTCGCAAGTGGACCAGCGACGACGGGCGGCTCGTGGTCGAGGGCTTCCGCCCGCGCGGTCGCCAGGCGGGTCCGGACGTTCACGGTCACACCGAGATGACGACCTTCGCGCGGGCGTGCTCGATCTCGACGTAGTCGATGGCAGACGCCGTTTCGCTCAGCGGATAGGTGCGGTCGATGATCGGGGTGACCTGACCGGCCTCGATGAGTTCCCGCAGTGCGGCCAGGTTCGTCCAGCTGGGCGTCTCGGAGTGCACGACCACGCGTCGGCGGGCGAACGGCGCCAGCAGCTTCGCCCTGATCACCAAGCCCACCGGGCCGAAGAGGCTGCCGCCGCGGGAGACACCACCGCCGGCGATCATCAGGAGTCCCGACGGGGTCAGCGCACGGCGGAGCGACCGCAGCGAGTGGTTGCCCACCAGGTCGAAAACCACGTCGTACCGTTCGTGGGCGCGCGTGAAGTCCTGCTGCGTGTAGTCGACGACGTGGTCGGCGCCCAGATTCCGGACCATCTCCACGTTTCGCGTGCTGCACACCGCGGTCACGGTGGTACCGAAGGACTTCGCGAGCTGCACGGCGAACGTGCCGACCCCGCCCGACGCTCCGTTGATCAGAACCCGTTGTCCCGGTTGGACCTTCGCGACATCGCGGAGTCCCATGAGCGCGGTGTTGGCCGCGAGCGGGACCGCGGCCGCCTCGCCGAAGGTCAGGTTCACCGGTTTCCGGTCGGCCTGGCCTTCCGGGACGGCCACGTACTCGGCGAACGCGCCTTCGAGCCGGCCGAGGTCGCCGTACACCTCGTCGCCCGGTCGGAACCTCGTGACGTTCCTCCCGACGGCCGTCACCGTGCCCGCGAAGTCCCTGCCCCGGATCCGGCGCTTGGGGCGGCGGATTCCCATCGTCAAGCGGGCGAGGTACGGGTCGCCTCGCATCACGTGCCAGTCCCAGGCGTTGACCGAGGAGGCCCGCACCTCCACCAGCACGTCGTCGTCCCCGGTCACCGGGACGTCCGCGGTCCCGAACTCCAGCACGCCGTACCGGTCCTGCACGATCGCCTTCATCTCTTCTCCTTGAGGTTGAGCCATTCCGCGACGGCGAGGTTGATCACCCAGCCGGCTATCAGCAGCAGTTCGCCGACCAGGGCGCCGGGCGTGCCGACGGCTGCGAACCAGACCGCCGTGACCACCGCCTGGGTGCCCGCCCCGGCGCCGATCGCATAGGCGCGGCGCATCCACGCCTGGTGGGCGATCACGTTCCGGCGGCGGATCGCGGTCAGCCCCAGGACGAGCGAGGTGGCCATGCCCGAGCCGAACACCAGGCGGAAGGCGTTGATCAGGTCGCCACCGGGGTTCGGGAAGAACACCGTCAGCCACAGGCCGGCCAGGGCTGCGACGAGTCCACTGAGGACGACCACGCGTCCGGCGAGCCGATGCCAGGCGCGGCGCCGCAGGCCTGGCACGAACTGGAACGCGCCGAGCACGCAGAACGTGGTCGCGCCCACGATATGCAGCAGGACCGGTACGGGCGCGGCGAAGAACCTGGCGTTCTCCGCCGTGATCCGCGCCCCACCGGTCAATTGTGCGACCCGGAAGGCACCGGCCACCACCGGTACCGCGCTGAGCAGGATGAGCAGGGCCGGTACCCGCCACTGGGGTCTGGGCCGCGTTCGCGTCGTGGTCATGCGCACAGCGTGCCGGTCGGAACCCCTGCGGCTCATCGGAAGTTGGGCCGCGGCCGTGTCGTCCTAAGGTCCGGTGGCGGTGTCGTACTTTCGGCCGGTCTCGTAGGCCCACATGGCGATCTCGACCCGGTTGCGTGCGCCGAGCTTCGTCATCAGGCTGGTGATGTGTGACTTGACCGTGCTGAGCGTGATGTAGAACTCGCCGGCGATCTCGTTGTTGGTCCGTCCTCTGGCGACGGCGGCGAGGATCTGTTCCTCCCGGTCCGTGAGCGGGTCGACGGGTTGCGGCGGCGGCGCGGCGGGCCCGGCGGCGGCGAAGGTCGCCAGCAGGCGCGCGGTGACGCTGGGTGCGATGAGCGCGTCACCGGCCGCGGCCGCGTGTACGGCCTGCGACAGCATGTCGGCGCCCGCGTTCTTGAGCAGGAAACCCAGCGCGCCGGCACGCAGTGCGGCGTAGACGTACTCGTCGAGGTCGAACGTGGTGATGACGACCACGGCGAGCGGGTCCTCGACGCCGGGCCCGGCGAGCCTGCGGGTCGCCTCGATGCCGTCCAGCTCGGGCATCCGGATGTCGAACAGGCACACGTCCGGTCGCAGCCGCCGGGCGAGTTCGACGGCCTCCCGCCCGTCCGCGGCCTGACCGACGACCTCGATGTCGGGTTGTGCGCCGAGAATCATCGCGAGGCCTGTTCGCACGATCTCCTGGTCGTCGGCGACGATCACTTTGATGGTCATCTCGGCAGCACGGCCGTCACGGTCCAGCCCTGTCCCGCGTTCGGACCGGCCTCGCACGTGCCGCCGAGCAGGCTGGCGCGTTCGATCATGCCGACGAGTCCGTACCCCGGTGAGCCGGCGGGGCGGAGCTGGCCGTCGTCGCTCACCCGAAGGCGCACCGCGCTCTCGTCGACCTCGACACGCACCTCGATGCGCGTCGCGTGTTTCGCGTGCCGTCGGGCATTCGTGACCGCCTCCTGCGCGAGGCGGTAAACGGCGGCGCTGACCGGTGACGGCAGACCACCGGCGTCCCCGACGATCGCCACGTCCACCGGCGGCCGGGAACGGGTGGCGAGCCGTTCGAGATCGGCGACGCGGGGGCCGGGGGACAGGTCGGCCTCGGTGCGCAGAAGCCGCACCATGCCACGCATCTCGTCCAGCGCGCTTGCTGCCTCGGCGTCGATGAGGCGCAACGCGTCGACCGCGGCGTGCGGATCCGAGTCCGCCATCGCGATCCCCGCCTGCGCCCGGATGGCCATGGCCGAGACGTGGTGCGCGACCGTGTCGTGCAGGTCGCGGGCCAGTTGTTCCCGCTCGAGCAGCTTCACCTGGTCCAGTTCGCGAGTCCGGGCCCTTGACCGGAACCGGAACGCCGTACCGAGCGCCATCGCGGAACCCAGCACGACAACACCGCCGAGCGCGTCCGTCGGGAGCAGATGACCCAGAGTCGCGGAGAGGCCGATCTTGCCCAGCATGACCCCGACGCCGAGCACCGCCTCGCGCCCGGATCCCCAGCGGAACAGCGCGTACGGCAGCAACACCTGGTGGACCAGCGCGTACTGCTGGGGGAACTCGGTACCCACCACCAGCGACGACAGCTCACACACACCGAACGAGACGACCACCATCAGCAGCGGCCTGGACCGTCGCCACAGCAGCGTCGCCACCAGCCCTGCCGTCACGGCTATGGAGAGCGGCCGCCACTGGAGATCGGGTCGAAGCAGGCCTTCGAGCACCGCGGCCGGCACCAGCACGCCGACCAGCACCCAGTCCCGCCACACCCGCGTCGGCGCAGGGGCGGGCCGGGGTTCCAGCCAGACAGAACGAACAAGGGCGAGCACCCGCCCATGGTAAGAGCAGCCCCACCCTCGCAGATCAGCCGAAAGTACGCAGCAAAGGCCCTGAACTCCCGAGTCTCTCGTCCGGCCCCGGCCAAGGAGGTGTGCTGGGGCCGCCGATTTCCGGAAGCTGAGGTTGATGACGTTGTCGGGCGGCGACGAGCCGTGCGGACAGGACCCGGCCAGTGCGCCGGCACCACCGACCGCGAGGAAGAGCCCGAGTGCCGCGGCGGACAGCCCGAGTTCGCGCACGAACACCACGGGCCGCATCGTGTTGATCATGATGATCGAGATCGTGGTGCACATGCCGGAGGCGAGGTGTGGACGACGACCAGCACCGTCCGCTCGGTGGGCACGGTCCGCCAGCGGGGGACCGTGCGGTTCGAGCGGCACCTTCAGCCACCGGCTTGACGACACGATCTCACTCCCGCGGATGTTCGAACCGGCGCGAGCTCGCGGCGATCGAGCGCGACGCCAGACGAGCGGAACGTCAGCTCGGCACGCTCGCGAAGGTCTCCTCCACCCAGTCGGCGACGAAGTCCCGGACGTATGGCAGGTGGTCCAGTCCGATGTGCTCCGCGCCGCCCTCGGCGCCGGTGAAGATCCGCAGCTCGCGCTTGGGGCTGTTGACCGCCTGGTCGTAGGAGCGGTGTGCGTAGGCGAGAGGGATCTGCCGGTCGTTTTCGCCGTGGCAGATCAGGAACGGCACGGTGATCTTCTCCACGACTCCGTCGAGGTGCACGTCGTCGGCGTAGGTGAGGAAGGAGTCGAGGTCGTCGAAGCCCCACACCCACAGGACGTGTTCCCAGTAGTGGGGGACCGGACGTTCGCCCTCGCGTTCGACGCGGCGGCGCTGCACCGCGCCCCAGTCGTGGTTGGCGCCCCAGGCGACGACGAGCGCCAGGCGCTTCTCGAACGCGGCCGCTCGTGGGGCGTAGTAACCGCCGAGCGACCATCCGGCCAGGCCGATTCGTCGCGGGTCGACGTCGTCGCGGGTCTCCAGGTGGTCGACGCACGCGGCGGCCCACACCTCCGTCTCGATCCGTGACGTCAGGCCGCCCAGGCGCAGCGCCTCGCCGGAGCCGGGGGTGTCGACCATGAGGGTCGAGATGCCGCGTGCGGCGAGCTCGTCGGAGATCCCGGACAGGTAGATGTGCTCCTTCGTGCTGTCCAGGCCGTTCCACATGATCATCACGGGGGCCGGGCCGTGGTCGGCCGCGGGTGCCTTGGTGAAGTAGGCGGGCAATGTGGTGTCCCCGAAGGGGATGGAGACCCGGCTGGTGCGGGGATCCGCCAGAGCGAAGGACTTCTGCATGAGGTCGAGGCAGCGCTCGTAGGTGGTGATGCGGACGGGGGAGGACGCGCTCTGCATGCGTTCGGCCTGCACCAGGTAGTTCGTCGCCCGCGCGTAGAGGCGGCCAGCGTTGCGGGTTCGGCCGGCTTTCTCCGCCGCCTCCGCCTGGCTGACCAGGGTGTCGGCCAGCTGTGTCCACGCATGGAGGAACTCGGCGGTGCCGGCGTCCTCACCGCGTCCGGCCGCCTCGCGGATCGGCCGGCAGGCGCGGTCGACCTCGTCGATCAGGCCGCCGCTGTTGAGCGTTGCCACGACGCTCAGGTTCCACACGTAGTTGCCGGGGAAGTACTCGAACACGGTCGATCCTTTCGTGCGGGTGTCAGGGGCGGAGGGCGTCGCTGATCGACTTCACTCCGCCGTGGGCGGTCAGGCCGCCGTCGACGGGGATCTCGGCGCCGGTGATGAACGAGGCGTCGTCGCTGATCAGGAACACCACCAGCGGCGCGACCTCGTCGGCGGATCCGGTGCGGCCCAACGGTGTCTCGGCGATGTTCGCGTCGCGGAACGCCGGGGACGCCGACGCGGTCATGGGTGTCTCGATGTAGCCGGGATGCACGGCGTTCACGCGGATGCCGCGACCACCGAGCTCCAGGCAGGCGCTTTTCGTCAGTCCTCGCACGGCCCACTTGCTGGTGGTGTAGGCGAGCGGGTAGTGCCCGGTCAGCGCCGCCGCCGAGCCGAGGGTGACGATCGAGCCGCCGGCGCTCATCAGCGGCAGCACGGACTGGACGGCCAGCAGCACGCCGCCGACGTTGATCGCGTGGACGCGGGCGAGGTCCGCCGGATCGAGGTCGCCCAGCCGCGGGCGCAGGGTGATGCCCGCACTGGTGACCAGGCCGTCGATCCGCCCGTACCGCCGGGCGACGTGGGCGGCGAGATCGGACCAGCCGTCCGGGTCGGTGACGTCGAGGCGGTGAAAGTCCACATCGGACTCCTCGGAGGTGCCGAGGTCGACGCCGATCACCTCGGCGCCTTCCGCGACGAGCAGACGTGCCACCGCCGCGCCCAGCCCACGACCGGACCCGGTGACGAGCACGACCTTCCCGACCACCCGGCCGGTCACCGGGCACGCGTCCGGGAACGGGCAGCGCGGACCGGCGGCAGTTCGATCCCCGCGACGACCCGGTTGCGGATGGTCCCGATGCCCTCGACGGTCATCTCGACGACGTCACCTGGCCGCAGCGCAGGCGGGTCCTGCTCGCCGCGCCTGCCCCACAGCTCAGCGAGGCAGCCGCCGTTGCCGCAGGTGCCGGACCCGAGCACGTCGCCCGCGCGGACCCAGGTGCCGCGTGAGGCGTAGGAGACCAGCTCCTCGAACGGCCACCCCATGTTCGACAGCAGGTCGTGGCCGATCTCGACGTCGTTGACCGAGACCCGCATGTTCAGCGCGAGAAACCCTTCCTCGTCGCGGAACGGCTCGAGCTCGTCGGCCGTCACGAGCCACGGGCCGAGCGTGGTGGCGGAGTCCTTTCCCTTGGCCGGGCCGAGGTTCACCTTCATCTCGCGGCGTTGCAGGTCCCTGGCTGACCAGTCGTTGAACACGGTATAGCCGAAGATCGCGTCACGGGCCTGAGCAGGCGTCAGCGAAGACCCGTCGCGGCCGATGACCGCCGCCACCTCCAGTTCGAAGTCGAGCAGTCGCGAGCCTGGTGGTACCGGGACGTCGTCGTGGGCGCCGATCAGGGCGTAGGGGTTGGTGAAGTAGAACGTCGGCGCTTCGTACCACTCCGCGGGTACTCCCGAGCCGCCGGACACGCTGGCGACGACGCCTTCCACGTGCTCCTCGAACGCCACGAAGTCACGGATGGTGGGCGGTGCCAGCGGGGGCAGCAGCCGGGCGCGGCCGAGGGGTGCGGGCGGGCCGGTGAGCGCGGCGGCACCGGCGGCCAGTGCCGCCGGCAGTCCGGCGCGAACGAGGTCGAGGACGGTGGTGCCGGGAGGCAGAGCGTGCAGGCCGTCGTCCGCGACCACACCCGCGTGCACCGAGCCGTCCAGCTCATAGGTGGCGAAACGCATCGGGACTCCTCACACGGGCGGTGCGACGAACAGACCCTTGTCCGGGTCGTTGAACGACTTCTGCGCGACGAACTCGTTCATCGCGTTGGCCGTGCCCCACTGGTCGGAGACCTCGGGCCGGCTGAAGTCGTAGAGGTGCGGGTGCCAGGTGTCCTCGTCGACCAGTTCCAGTTCGGTCGTGTACTCGACGGTGTTGCCGTGCGGGTCGAGGAAGTAGCTGAAGGTGTTGTTGCCCGCCAGGTGCCGGCCGGGACCCCAGATCTTCTCCACCCCTGCCCGCAGCAGACGGCCGGTGCCTCGCATGTACTCGTCGAGGCCGCGCAGCTCGAAGGACGCGTGGTGCAACGACGGGTGCGGGCCGCGGGCGATGGCCATGCTGTGGTGCCATGAGTTCACCCGCATGAACCACATCATCTCGCCCATCCGCGGGTGCATCAGCGTGTCGGACAGGCGGAAACCCAAGTGACGCTCGTAGAACGCGACGGTGCCCTCCGGGTCGGCGGAGTTGACGACCACATGGGACAGTCGCACCGGGACGGGCTCGCCCTCCTCCACCTTGCGGTGCTTGCGGATCGCGACGTCGGCGCTCACCTCGACGGTGCGGCCCTCGTTGTCGAAGAAGCGGAACCCGTAGCCGCCACCGGGAGTCTGCAGCACGCCTGGCTCGCTGACGAGGGTGACACCCGAGACGGCCAGTCGTGCGGCGAGGGTGTCGACGTCGGACGGGCCGGCTGCGCCGAAAGCGATCAGGTCGATCCGCTTGTCGGCGGCCTGGCGCAGCCGGACCACGTACTGCTCCGGCGAGCCTTCCGCTGCCAGGAAGGAGATGCCGGTGTCGCCGTGCTCGGCGGTCAGCCCCCAGGCACCGGTGAAGAAGTCCTGCTGGCGGGCGAGGTCGGGCACGGCGAGGTCGACGTGCCTCAGGTGGGTGATCAGGCGGTCGGTCACGGTGATTCCTCCAGTGCGATCACGCGGGGGTGGACACGAGGCCGGCGATGCGGCGGATGAGACCGGGCGCGTCGCCCTGCTCGCGGTCGAACAGCCACTGGGCGAGCTGGTTCGACGCCGCCACGACCTCTGCGGCGCGGCCGTGGCGGCGCGCGGTGAAGGCGTCCCACAGGGTGTCGTCCAGGGCGTCGCCGTCGATCAGCAGCTCGGTCAGTACCGTCGCGTCCTCCAGTGCCTGGGCACCGCCCTGCGCGAGGGTGGGCGGGCACGAGTGGGCGGCGTCGCCGATCAGCACGACCCGGCCGCGGTGCCACGGCGCCGGGAGCAGGTGGGTCTCGAAGTTGGTGTGGTTCACCCGGCTCGGATCGGTGAGCGCGGACCGGATCTCGTCCCACGGTCCGTGGTACGCGGAGGCGAGCTCACGCACTCTTTCCAGCCGTTGCGCCGGCGTCAGTCCACTGTGGTCGCCCGCGTCCTCGACGACGTAGGCGTAGAGCGAGTCCTCGCCGGTCGGGGTGTACCCGGCGAGGTAGCACGGACCGCCGTAGTACAGGTCGGTGCGGGTCACGCTCGCCGGGCGCGGGCCGAACACGCGCCAGATCCCCATGCCGGTCGGCTTCGGTTCCAGCTCGATACCGACCATCCGGCGGGTCGCCGAACGGATGCCGTCCGCGCCGACCACCAGGTCGTACCGGCTCCTCGAGCCGTCGCTGAGAGTGACGTCGACACCGGTGCCGTCCTGCTCCAGGTTGGTCGCCATGAGCCCGAAACGGGTCTTCACCCCGGTCGCGGCCGCCTGGTCCAGCAGAATCCGCGCCAGCAGCGGGCGGGGCATGCCCACCGTGGCCGGCAGGTCGGGGCCACCGCTGCGCACGTCCGGCAGCTCGACGAGCAGGGTGCCGTCGCGGTCGGGTGCGCGCAGGCCGAGGCTGTCGTACGCGTACCCCGCCCGGCTGACCCGCTCCCACACCCCGAGCCGCCGCAACTCGCGCAAGGCGTTGCCCTGCAACGTGATCCCGGAGCCGATAGCGGCGATGTCGGGCTTGGCCTCGATGAGATCGACGGCCACACCGTGGCGCGCGAGCTGGATCGCCGTGGCCGTTCCGGCGAGACCACCGCCGATCACGAGCACGTTGTTCACCGCGGGCATGAGGACTCCTTCGTCCGTGCGGTCTACTTGACTGCGACCTACTTGACTGCGATGGGGGCGACCGGGGCGCCGACCGCGCCCGTCACCGGCAGCGGGGCGGCGGTCAGCCAGAACTCGTGGACGCCGTCCGCGGCACAGTCCTCGGCTAGCGCGTCGAGGTCCCACATCTCGCCCAGGAACAGGCCGATGTGCGGGATCGCCACCTGGTGCAGCGGCTGGAACGCGCCGTCGAACTCGTTGGGCCTCACCTCGAGGCCCCACGTGTCGGTCGCGATCCCGGCGATCTCGGTGTCGTGCAGCCAGTCCAGCGTGGTGAAGGACAGGCCGGGGGAGTCGCCGCCCGCGTAGTCACCCCAGCCCTCGCGCCTGGCCCTGGTCAGCCGTCCCGTCCGCACCAGCACGAGGTCACCCCGGCCGACCCGCGCACTGGGTCCGTGCGCCGCGATCGTGGCTTCCAGGTGCTCGGCGGTGATGGCGAAACCGTCGGGCAGCTCACCGTCCACTCCGGACACACGTCCGACGTCCAGCAGCACGCCACGCCCGGCGATCAGCCCCGCCGTGGTCTCGATGCCGGTGAACCGGTCGCCCTCGCTGGTCACGACGTCACCGGCACGGCGGCCGTTGTAGGCCAGCCCGTGGTCGAAGATGTGGCCGAGGCCGTCCCACTGCGTCGAGGCCTGCAACGGCATGAAGATCACGTCGTCGGCGCCGCCGATGCCGTGTGGGAAGCCCTGCGTGCCGCGTTCGGCGTCCACGCCGGTGTCGAGCATGGTGTGCACCGGGTTGGTGCGCCGCCGCCAGCCCCGCTGCGGGCCGTTCGCGTCGAACCGTTGGGCCAGCGAGAAACTCGCACCCCTGCGGACGAGCGCCGCGCCTTCCCTGCGCTTGGCGTCGGTGAGGAAGTTCAGGGTGCCCAGGACGTCGTCGGCGCCCCAGCGGCCCCAGTTGGAGCACCGCTTGGCCGCCGCCGCGATCGCGCCCTCGGGATCGTTCCGGTCCATGACCAGACGATCGCGGTCAGCGTGCGCATCAGGGAAGCCGAATTCGTCTATGTGCGGTATCACTGCCATTGATACCGTTGCGGTTGTGAACCTCGCGCGCCTCGACCTGAACCTGCTGGTGGCGCTGGACGCGTTGCTGCAGCAGCGCAGCGTCACCCGTGCCGCCGAGCAGATGGGACTCAGCCAGCCGGCGGTGTCGGCCCAGCTCGCCCGTCTGCGCCGGCACTTCCACGACGACCTGCTGACCAGGGCGGGCAACCAGTACCGGCTCACCCCGCTCGCCATCCAGCTCAAGGAACGTGTGCGGGTGGTGCTGTCCGGTGCGGAGCGGGTGTTCGCCGCCGAACCGGACTTCGACCGGGCGTCGTCGGCCCGCGAGTTCTCTGTGCTGATCAGCGACTACGCGGTGGCGACCCTCGGTTCGGCGGTGGCGGGGCTGCTCGCCGCGGAGGCGCCGCGGAGCAGGCTGCGGATGGTCTCCAACACGACTGCGCTGGTCGACGACGCCCACAGGACGTTGGTCAACGCCGATCTCATGGTCATCCCGCACGGGTTCGTCGAGGACCTGCCCCATCGCGACCTCTACCGCGACGAGTGGGTGTGCCTCGTCGCGGCCGGCAACGACGAGGTGGGTGACGCCCTCACCGTGGCGCAGCTGGCGACCATGCCGTGGGTGGTCACCTACCACGGGCCTACCGCGTACACGCCCGCAGTGCGGCAGATGCGGATGTCGGGCATCGAGCCGCACATCCAGGTGGTCACGGAGACGTTCCTGACCGTGCCGGGTCTGGTCCGCGACACCGGCCGGGTCGCCCTGCTGCAGCGGCGCCTGGCGGACCGCGTGCCTGCCGAGCTCGGCGTGCGCGTGCTGCCGTGCCCGGTCGAGGTCAGCCCGCTGGTGGAGGCCATGTGGTGGCATCCGATGCACGACGACGACCCCGAACATCGTTACCTGCGCGACCTTTTCGTGCGCGCGTCCGCGGTGATGACCGGCGAGGAGATCCACATCGACGGCACGGATAGTCCACTTAGGCAGAAGTGATTTCCCTGGCCGTTCACGGCTGCCGACACTTCGGCGTGACGCAGGTCATCGAGGACCGGCGCCTACCCCCGGAGATGCCCGTGTCGGACCACACGCTTTCAGCGCACCCCGTCGCCGCGTCTGCCCAGAACCCGGCCACCGGCAGACCCGCCGGCAGGGCCCAAGCCGTGGTGCTCCTGCTGTCCAGCTGCCTGTCGGTGCTCGGCGCCGTGCTGCTCGCACCCGTTCTCCCCGCCATCCAGAACGCCTTCGCCGGCACCCCCGGCGTCGCCACACTCACGCCCGTCGTCTTGACCGTGCCCGCCCTCGTCATCGGTCTCACCGCGCCCCTGGCCGGCCGCATCATCGACCGCCTCGGGCGCAAGCGGCTGCTCGTCGGCGCCCTGCTCGTCTACGCCGTCGTCGGCACCGCGCCGCTGTGGCTCGCTTCCCTGCCGCTCATCGTCGCCAGCCGCGTGCTGGTCGGCCTCACCGAGGCCGCGATCATGACCTGCTGCACGACCCTGCTCGCCGACTACTTCCACGGCTCCCAGCGGCAGCGCTACTTCGGGCTCCAGGTCGTGTACACCACCGTCGCGGCGACCGTGTTCTTCGCCGTGGGAGGACTGCTCGGCGCGAACGGGTGGCGCACCCCTTTCTGGCTCTACGCGGTCAGTCTGCCGCTCGCGTTCCTGGCCGCCCGCCACATCTGGCAGCCGCCTGCCCAGCCGCGAGCGAAGCTGCCCGCGCTGCCGTGGCGGACGCTGCTGGTCCCGGTCGGCGTAAGCCTCGTCGGTGGGCTCGTGTTCTACGTCCTCATCGTCGAACTGTCCTATGTGCTCGATCGCATCGGCGTCACGTCCACCGCCACCATCGGCGCGGTCAGCGCCATCGGCTCACTGGCCACCGCGATCGCCGCCGCCGTGTACGCCCGCGTCGCCCGCCTCGGTCCGGCGACCACCGTCCCGGCAGCGTTTGTCCTTTGTGGACTCGGAATCCTCGGCCTCGCACTCGCCGGCACCCTGCCGATCGCCGCCGTCAGCGCGGTGATCGCCGGACTGGGCAACGGCCTGATGCTCCCCGCGCTGCTCACCTGGGCGCTGGGCTCCCTGACCTTCGAACAACGCGGCCGGGGAACGGGAATCTGGACCTCGGCCGTGTTCATCGGCCAATTCGCCTGCCCGCTCGTCGTGCTGGCTCTCGCCGGCGCCCTCGGTGGCCTGTCCGCGGCCTTGCTCGCGGTGGGAGCCGTCGCCCTTTTCGTGGCCCTGGGCGTCCGGGTCCTCCGCATTGCCTGAGGGTGGCTTACCGAAAGCCGTGGACAGGTTCCCGTGGATGAAGCCGGTGCCGGTGTTCCCGTCCGCGACGGGAACACCGGCCGCTGGTCAGCTCCAGGGAGACGCGGTGAGCCAACTGGTGTCCTGGGCCCATGACGTCGTGGAATCCCAGGTGTTGGTACCGCCGTTGCTGGCGATGTAGGCCGTGTAGTTGTAGTGGCGCAGGTACTTCGTCGGGAAGTTGACCGACTGGAACGAGTTGCCGGTGCCGCTGTTGCCCGTGGTGGAGCAGAAGGTGGCGTCCTGTGCGAACGCGCTGCCGCCGTCGTCGGCGTTCAGGTTGAGCTGGTAGTTGTAATGGCGCAGGAACTGGCCGGGCTTGTTCGCGGATTCGAAGGACAGGCAGGAGGTGTTGGCCAGGCCGGCGCGGACGATCCAGGTGGCGTCGGCCTTGTCGGTGGCCGAGCTCGAGGAGTTGATGGAGGAGATGACGACCTTGGTGTCGGCGTCGTTGTGGCGGAGGTAGTGCGAGGTGCAGCAGGGCGCGGTGGTGGCCCGCAGGGAGATCCGGGAGCCGGGGGTCAGTGAGCCGGTGCTGGTCGATCCACTGCTGTAGCCGGCGGCGGTGATGTTGGCCTGGACGGCGTTCTCGGTGGCGTCCGAGGGGTAGCCCGAGGTCATGACGCCTTCGTAGAAGGTGCCGCGGCCGGTGTTGCTGTTGTCGCCGCCGATGCCGAGGATGATCGCGCCTTGCTTCTTCATCGGGTTGTAGCCGCCGACGGTGGGGCGAATGCCGTTGTAGAAGGTGGACAGGCTGCCCGACTGGGCGTTGCCGCCGCGGATGGCCCACTGGTTCGGGCCGCCCTTGAGGGTGGCGGTCAGGAACCGGTGGTTGACAGTCGGGTCGCCCGCGTTGAACCCGCGGTTGACTCCGGAGAACAGGCCGTTCTCCAGGTCGGCCATGACCCACGGGCCGTTGCCGCTGCCCCAGCCCCAGCCCTTGCTGTTGCCGAAGTAGAGAGCCTCCATGGTGCCGTTGCCGTCGTCGTTGCCGGTCGTCTCGGCGTTGCCGTAGTCGAAGCAGCAGCCGCCGTTGTAGTTCGTGCCATCGAAGATCGCGTACATGCCTTCCGGCTGGTCGCCGGTCGCGATGCCGTTGGTGTTGTTGTTGCGGTAGCCGGTGCCGGGGGCGACGTAGACGCCGTAGGCCTTGTGCCCGCCGACGGTGATCGGCGCCTCGAAGGCGTTGGCCAGGTTGTCGTTGCCGCCCTCGGCCGGCCCTGGCCAGTAGCCCCTGAGCGCCTGGGTGAGCTTGTTGCCCTTGCCGGACTGGTCGTAGATGACGGTGATGACGCAACTGGTGCCAGCGCAGAAGGAGTCCTGCGCGGCGGCGTCGGCGACACCTCCGGCGTTCAGCAGGCCGATGTCCTTGGTCGTGTTGTCGGAGGCGCGCTTGATCTGGTACAGCGGGCCGTTGTAGGCCCCGTACAGGGCGCGGGTGGTGCTGTGCGCGGCCACGCAGGGGGTGTTGCCCGCGGCGTAGATGTCGCACGGCCCCTGGGTGGCGGCCTGCGAGGTGGCCGTGGAGGTGAGCAGTCCTGCGGCGAGCGCGGCAGTGGCACCCGCGGCGAGGAGCGCACGCTGGGCGCGGCGCGGTGGATTGATCACGAGAACTCCTTCTCTGTCGAGTCAGCTCGTCACGCGGAAGGTGGCGTCACCGCGGCCGGTCGCGGTGGTGATCGGGTCGAGCTTCAACTCGTAGGCGTAGTGCCGGATGTAGTGATCGGGGTGGTTGTAGGACTGGAAGGAGCTCCACGACGACGACGCCAGCCCTGGAACCTGGCGGAAGGTCGCGTCGGCCTGGAACTGTGCGGTGCCGTCGTAAGGGGCGAGCACGAAGTCGTAGTTCTGGTGCCGCAGGTAGTAGCCGGGGTAGTTGACGGACTGGAACGACACGGCTGAGGAGTCGGCCAGGCCGGGCATGATCCGGAACTGGGAGTCCTGGACAGGGCTGACGTTCGCGTCGATGCGCACGTCGAAGTTGGCGTGGCGGACGAAGCGGTCGGAGAAGTTGAACGACTGCAGGCGGTTGATCGGCCTGCTGACGCCGTACTTGCCCAGTACGCGGCCTTCCTCGGCGGCGGTCAGGCTCATGATCCCGCCGTGGCGCTTGCGGTTGGTGCCGAGCGCGTAGTCCGACACAGTGCGGAAGTTGTTGGTGCTGCCGAGGTTCGCCGACGTGATCGGCATGTACCCGCGGCCGGTCTTGAACTGGTCGAGCCACAGGGCCCACTCGGTGCGGTCGTTGAACTTCATCCACATCGGACCCTCGACCACGTTGCCGCCGGTGGCACCGTTGGAGATGCCCATGTGGGACAGGTCGCCGATCCTCGTCCACGAGCCGAGGATCGAGTTGCTGCCCTCGATGGTGATCTGCCCGTCGGCGGAGGCGCGGTAGTAGCGGAAGCCGCCGACGCTGGTGGGCGACTCGACGATCTGGGTGTCGATGGTGAACTGCGTGCCCGGCCGGTCGATGTAGACGGCCGGCGCGCTGACCGTGCGGAAGTCACGCGTGCGCGTGTAGTAGATCCGGTGCTTCTTGATGCCGTTGAGCGTCGCGTTCGTCGCCCAGTAGACGATGTAGTCGCCCGAGGCCGGGTCGAAGATCGCCTCGGGTGCCCACGCGTCGCCCGCGCCCGGGATGGCACCGGCCACGTTCAGCAGTCGCGGCGCCGACCAGTTCACCAGGTCCGCTGACTCCCAGACGACGAGGGAGGTGCTGCCGCGGTTGACCGCGTCGTCCCACGACTCGCCGCTGCTGGTGTGCAGGTCCGTGGCGATGATCCAGTACTTGTCGCCCGCGGGGGAGCGGACGATCGCGGGGTCGCGCACACCCTTGGTGCCCACAGTGGACAGAAGTACCGGGGCACCGTCGTTCAGGTCGGTCCAGTGCAGGCCGTCCTTGCTGTGGGCGAAGTAGATCTGTTCCCCGATCGTGCCCTCGGTGAAGTGCGCCATGAGGTAACCGGTGAGCGGGTCCGCGGCAGACGCACGGTCCACCCCGACGAGGATGTGGGCGGTGAACAGCAGCAACGCTGCGAGCAGGGCGGAACCCAGGCGTGACAGGGTTCGTTGCACGGTTTTCCTCCTGCGGATCAGAGGGTGGGGACGATCGGGGCGATGGTGCCGTCGGCGTTGAACGTCATGCGGTCGACGGTGACCTCGCGGTTGGTGCCGTTGCCCCCTGGCACGGCGAAGCGGTGGTAGGCGATGTGCCAGGTGTCGGTGCCGGGCACCTGGACCACCGAGTGGTGGCCGGTGCCCTTGATGCCGAGCTCGAGGCGCTTCTGGAGCACGACACCGCGTTTGGTCCACGGTCCGAACGGTGACGGGCCGGTCGCGTAGGCGACCTGGTAGTTCTCGTCACGGGTGTCGTTCTCGGACCACATGAAGTAGTACGTGCCGTTGCGCTTGAACACGAACGAGCCCTCACGGAAGTTCGGTGTGGTGATCGTGCGCACCGCCGCCGGGTCGAACGAGACCATGTCGGCGTTCAGCGGTACGACATGCGCGGCGCCGCTGCCCCAGTACAGATAGGACTGCCCGTTGTCGTCGGTGAACACCGCCGGGTCGATGGCCTGACCGGAGTAGGCGCCTGCCCGGACCAGCGGCTTGCCCAGCGCGTCGCGGAACGGGCCGGTGGGCGAGTCGGACACGGCGACGCCGAGGTGCTTGGCCGTGTCACCGGAGGCGGCACCGCCGCTGAAGTACAGGTAGTAGCGGCCGTTCTTGGCGACGACTGCCGGCGCCCACGCCGAGTTGTCCGCCCAGGACACGTCCGGCCCGTGGTCCAGGATCACGCCGTGGTCGGTCCAGTTGACCAGATCGGTCGAGGAGAACGCCTTGTAGTAGGGGGAGGACCAGCTCGCGTAGCCGTCGGTCGTCGGGTACAGGTAGTACCGGCCGTTGAAGTACGTGATGTGCGGATCGGCGAACAGGCCGGGGATGACCGGTCCCTTCGTGCTCTTCGGTGTCCACGGAGCGGTCAGCCGGAAGGAACTGTCCGCGCGGAACCGCTCGGTGTCCTGGAAGGTCTCCACCCACAGCTCGAAGTCGCGGTGCCGCAGTCGCCGGTCCGGGAAGTTGAACGACACCAACGACACCGAGCCCGCCACCGAACCGTCGGTTGGACAGAACGTCGCGTCTTCGCGGAACACGGGTGTGCCCGTGTTGGCTTCCAGGCGCACGCGCAGGTCCCTGTGGCGCAGGAACATCCCGTTGGCGGCCTGGAACGAGTAGCACGACGGCGACGCAAGACCGTTGACGACGGTGAAAGTGGCGTCCGACTTGGTCTGCGCCGAGCTGCCAGAGGTCACCGGGTCGAGCCGGCCCAGGTAGTCGGCGTGCCGGAGGAACCTGCCGGGGTAGTTCACCGACTCCAGCGACCGCGCCCCGGTGGGCAACGTGGCTGCGGACGCCGACGGTGGCAGGGTGATCGCCGAGGCGAGGACGAGAGAGGACACCGCGAGCAGACGCGCTCGTCGGTCCATGATGTGCTCCGATCTTCGTTGAGCGGGGCGATGGAGATGTTGCAGGGACTGCCGAAGTGAGCGTTAACATCCACTGTTCAGGCGAAGTGCGATGCAACCGCAGCGGGTCTCGACGTGCCGATCGGTGATGCCATGCCTGCTCACTCCCTGCGTCTTTGCAGCGGTAGCTCGGTCGATGGAGGGTTGGGCTCACGGGTCGCCGTGGTCGAGTCAATGGCTGCGGACCAAAATTGTGAGCGCTAACATTCGCTGGCCGAGCTAGATGAAAACATAGCGGCAACTTTCACGTCAATGGCTCGTGCTCATCCGTGCGGCCCTCCGGGGCGTCGTGAGCAAAGGTTTGCCCTGGTAGCTGTGGCGGCGAAGGTCGTACAGGCGGCCGTGCCATCCACCGAGAGCGCCTGTCGTCGTGGAGATTCGAGCCGAAGCTGGCTCTGTTAGCGCTAACAGGCTTGACACGTTTCAGGTGACATGTCCTCGGAATCGAACTGTTGACAACGCGTCAACGTGGAGGTTACCTATACGCCACACCACGATCGGGCACCGACCTGCCACGCAGAGCAAATTGTTAGCGATAACATCCGTTTGATCGGTGGTGAGAGAACTGGTGCGACCCCGACGGAGAGGTTGTCCACGATGCGATGCACCCTGCCGCTCCTCGCACCAGACCGGTCACCGGGCCACTGCCCTGGTGAGAGCAGGGCGGTCGCCTTCTCACTGCTGGTGTCCGCAGAGGTGACACCCAGGTCGGCCGCCCGACGCTGACCGGCACGGCGCCCTCGTGCCCCGAACGCGGAGTCGGGCGCCGGTCTGCCGCCTCCGATCGACACGGACGTCCGTCGTCGATCACTTCATGTTGACGAGCCCAATAGGTGTGCCCGCGGCTGTGCGTGCAGCGGCGGCAGTCGATCCAGGAGCACCATGTCATCCTCAGCCCTGAACCGCCGCAGGCTGCTGCAGGCCGCGGGCGTCGCCGCACTCGCGACCACCGTGCCCGCTCTGGTCCCCTCGTTGACTCCGGTCGCGGGGGCCGCGGTGGTGCCGCCGGTGCGCGACGACATCGGCGTGTCGGCGTTCGCGTTCGACCTCGGCCAGGTCCGGCTGACGCCGAGTCGTTGGCTGGACAACCAGAACCGGACGCTGGAGTACCTGCGGTTCATCGACGTCGACCGGCTGCTGTACAACTTCCGCGCCAACCACCGGCTCTCCACCAACGGCGCGGTGGCCTGCGGTGGCTGGGAGGCCCCGAACTTCGACTTCCGCACCCACAGCAACGGGCACTTCCTCAGCGCGTGGTCCAACGCCTGGGCAGTTCTCGGTGACACCACGTGCCGGGACAAGGCGAACCAGATGGTCGCGGAGCTGGCCAAGTGCCAGGCCAACAACGCCGCGGCGGGCTTCAACACCGGTTACCTGTCGGGGTTTCCGGAGTCGGACTTCGACCTGCTCGAGGCGCGCACGCCCAGAGGTGTGCCGTACTACTGCCTGCACAAGACCTTGGCCGGTCTGCTGGACGTGTGGCGCTACATCGGCAACACCGAGGCACGGGACGTGCTGCTCCGGTTCGCGGGGTGGGTGGACTGGCGCACCGCTCGGCTGAGCACCGCCCAGATGCAGGCCACGCTGCAGACGGAGTTCGGTGGCATGAATGCCGTTCTCACCGACCTGTACCAGCAGACGGGCGACTCCCGGTGGCTGACGGTGGCACAACGGTTCGACCACGCCGTCGTGTTCGATCCGTTGGCCGCCAACGAGGATCGGCTCAATGGTCTGCACGCCAACACCCAGGTGCCCAAGTGGGTCGGTGCGGCCCGCGAGTACAAGGCCACCGGCACCACCCGCTACCACGACATCGCCCGCAACGCGTGGGACATCACGGTCGGCGCGCACACCTACGTGATCGGCGGCAACAGCCAGGCCGAGCACTTCCGCGCCCCGAACGCCATCGCCGGCTACCTGGCCAAGGACTCCGCGGAAGCGTGCAACACCTACAACATGCTCAAGCTGACCAGGGAACTGTGGTTGCTCGACCCGAACCGCGCGTCGTACTTCGACTTCTACGAGCGGGCGCTGCTCAACCACCTGCTGGGCCAGCAGGATCCCGGCAGCAGCCACGGCCACGTCTGCTACTTCACCGCGCTCAACCCCGGCGGCCGCAGGGGCGTGGCGGGCCCCGGGGTGGGCGGCGGCAGCTTCAGCACCGACTACGGCACTTTCTGGTGCTGCCAGGGCACCGCGCTGGAGGTCAACACGCGCCTGGCCGACTCCGTCTACTTCCACAACGGCACCACGCTGACCGTGAACCTGTACACGCCCTCGGTGCTCAACTGGGAGGCCCGTGGGATCACGGTCACCCAGACCACGAGCTTCCCGGTCGGCGACACCACTACGCTGACCGTCACCGGCAGTGTGGGCGGCTCGTGGACCATGCGGTTGCGCATCCCCGCGTGGACCAGTGGCGCGACCGTCAGCGTCAACGGCGTTGCCCAGAACATCGCTGTCACACCAGGCACTTACGCGAGCCTGACCCGGTCGTGGACGTCAGGTGACACCGTCACCGTGCGCCTGCCGATGCGTGTGGTCATGCAGCCCGCCAACGACAACCCCAACGTCGCCGCGATCACCTACGGCCCGGTCGTGTTGTCCGGCAACTACGGCGACACGGTCTTCAACACACTGCCTGCCCTCAAGCCCGCCTCCATCACCCGCACCAGCCCGTCGGCGCTGACGTTCACCGCTTCGGCCGACGGGGCGAACGTCAACCTCGGGCCGTTCTACGACGCCCACGGCTTCAACTACACCGTCTACTGGAACATCGGGAACAGCTCCAACGCCGGCTACCGCCTGTTCAACGCCGCCAGCGGTCTGGTGCTCGGCATCCGCACAATGTCCACGGCGGACGGTGCGGACGCCCTGCAGTGGGGTGACAACGGCACCGCCGACCACAACTGGGAGCTGGTGCCCGACGGCACCTCGGTCCGGCTGCGCAACCTCAACAGCGGCAAGGTTCTGGGCGTGGACAAGATGTCCACCGCGGACAACGCCCGCGTGTTGCAGTGGGCGGACAACGGCACCGCCGACCACCTCTGGACGATCATCGACAACGGCGACGGCACCCACAAACTCCGCAACGCCAACAGCTCCAAGATGCTGGGAATCCTCGACGGTTCCACCGGGCAGGGCGCGCAGGCGGTCCAGGACCCGGACAACGGCAGTGCGGACAACAACTGGCGGTTCGTGCCCACCGGCGCCCGGCGCATCCAGAACATGCGCAGCGGTCTCCTCCTGGGCGTGCAGGGCATGTCCACTTCGGACGGTGGTCTGGTGATCCAGTGGGACGACAACGGCACCGCCGACCACCTGTGGACCGCCGTCCTCGACTCCGACGGCTACTTCCGGCTGCGCAACAGCAACAGCGGCAAGGTTCTCGGCGTCGAAGGCGCGGCCACCGGCAACGGCGCCCGCGTCCAGCAGTGGACCGACGACGGCGCCAACGACCACAAGTGGCGCCTCCGCTACGGCACCGGCGGCTACTTCCGCATCCAGTGCGCCAACGGCGGTCGGGTCCTCGGCGTCAACGGTGCGTCCACCGCGCGAGGCGCGCAAGTGGTGATCTGGGACGACAACGGCACCAACGACCACCTCTGGCGTTTCGTCTGATCCCGTGGGCCGGTCGCCCGATTACCTACCTGGCCAGTCCCACATGGATGCTTGCACTGTCCATGTGGGACTGGCCACCTGGTGCACCTCGAAGTCCATTTAGGACGTATAATTGCGACCCTGCTCTCCGGCGGGACGGCACCGGCGTGGGCGTACTACCTGGTGGCTGTCTCGACGCGCTTTCCGTTGACGGACCGTGCGCCGACAGGGGCCCCGCGGGAGCAGATCAGGCGTCGCGGCCGGCCTTGACCCTCTCGGCGATCGCGTCGTCGAGGGTGACGCGGACCAGCGCGGCGGACAGCCGGGCGAGGTCGCCTTCGTCGACCAGACCTGCCAGGCGTTCCGGTGTGCCGGGGAGTCCGAGTGACCGGGCGCCCTTGAGCGTGCGGCGGTCGAGGTACGGCCGCAGTTCGGGCCAGACCAGCTGGGCTTCCCGGCAGAAGATGTCGGCGCCGACAGGTCCCAGTCGCGGCGTCTTCTGCAGCAGCTTGCGGATTCCGGATGCCTTGCCGTCCGCCTCCTCGCGAAGCCGCCGCAGGTCGCCGCGGTACTCGTCCAGCAGCAGCCTGGCGCCTTCCCCGAGCGCTGTCGCCGTGCTTTCGTCGTACCTCACGTAGTGGGCCCTGCCCAGTGCGTCGACGCGCTGTTGCCAGGTCGTCCCGAGCGTTCGGCGTGCCGTGGTGCAGCCAGCCTTCGCCAGCTCACGGGCCGCGGCCACCGCGATGTCCGCGCGGATCCGCGTCGAGAGCAGCACGCTGAGCACCAGCAGGCGGTACAGCGGCGACGGCGAGTTCGTCAGCCGAATGCCGGCCTCACTCGCGTACGTGCGTCCGGCCTCGTCGAGCAACCGTCGCACGGTGTTCTTGTCGGTGGCCATGAGGTGGGGATACCCCGGCTGTTCGGCGGCTCACCGGACCAGGTGGGACGGCGTGGTTGATCGGTCGGCAGTTGGTCAGACGGCGTGCGGGTAGCTCTGCGGAACCTCGCCGGTCTCCCAGCGAGCGGTGCGGTCGAGTGGTTCGAGGGCGGTGGTCTCGTCGATGTGGATGACGGTGTCGAACTGGTCGGCCAGGCGAGCCTGGAAGTAGTGGCTGACGCGTTCGGTGCGCGGCCGGTAGATCACGCCGATGGCGCGTTCGAGCCGGGCCGAACCGAGGACGTCGGCCGCGCTGGGCGCGGTGGCCAGGTGCAGGAGGAACTCCCTGCGGCCGGTGTCGTGGAACAGTTCCTCGACGCTGCCGGGCAGTGCGGGCCGCACCTGCTTGCGGTCAGCGGGAGCACCCCAGTCGTCGGCCGCGGTGACGGTGCCGGTGTAGGTGGTGAAGCCGATCAGCCGGCTCTCCCCGGGATGGCGTTCACGGACCAGCTGCCCGACGTTGAACTCACCGTGGGCGGAAACCTCGGTCGCCAGGGCGTCGCCGAGGTGGGAGTTGTGCGCCCACACCACGATCTTGGCGGGCTCGCCGCGCTGGGTTTCGAGATGGTCGCTCAGAGCGTCGAGGGTCTCGGCCATGTGCAGATCACGCTGGTTCCACGACGACACGCGGCCGCGGAACATGGTGCGGTAGTAGCGTTCCGCTGCCTGCACCAGCCGGGCGTTGCGCTCGGCGTGGAACGCCTCGTCCTCTGCCAGCAACCCGTCGCGCCTGGCCAGATCATGCGCGTGTCGTTGCAGCTCCAGCAGCTGCTCGACGACCTGCCGTTCGCACTCGTCACCCGCGCCGAACGCGGCTGCGCGTCCGTAGGCCTGCCCGTCGCCACCGTGATGATCCAGGCAGGAATAGCGTTCACGTGCGACGTCGGCGGCCTGCGGGTCGACGGACCGCAGATAGGAGATCACCTCGTCGGCGGAGCGGTGCAGGCTGTACAGGTCGAGGCCGTAGAACCCGGCCTTCTCGCGTTCGGCGACGCGGTCGTTGTGGTCGCGCAGCCAGGCCACGAAGCCGAGCACGTCGGTGTTGCGCCACATCCACGCGGGGAAACGCTCGAACCCCCGCAGTGCCTCCTCGGCGGTGCGGTCGTCACCTCGTGCCCGGACGAAGCGGTTGACGCGGTAGGCGTCCGGCCAGTCCGCTTCGACCGCGACCGCGCGGAAGCCGTGACGTTCGACGAGCTGCCGGGTCATCTCGGCGCGCGCGGCGTAGAACTCGTGCGTGCCGTGCGTGGCTTCCCCGATCAGCACGAGCCGCGCATCGCCCACGATCGCCGACAACGCGTCCTGTGACGGCACGCCGTTCTCGACCGGGACCGCCTCGGCGCGGACCACCTCCGCCGGCGACGCGCCACCCGCACCCGGTCGCGGGCTCGCCAGCAACCGGCGGACCTCCTCGTCGCTGGTCTGGCCGAAGCCCCAGTACGCCTGGGCCACCGCGTAGAACGGTGACGGCGTCGTCGCGCAGACCACCTCGTCGACCTCACGCCGGAACTCCGCGCAGGTGGACGCGGACGCCGCAGGCACCGCGACCACGATGCGCGCGGGCCGCGACGTGCGCACCGCCTGGACCGCGGCGCGCATGCTCGCGCCGGTCGCCAGACCGTCGTCGACCAGAATCACGATCTTGCCGGCCAGGTCGATCGCCGGCCGGTCGTCCCGGTAGGCGCGTTCCCGCCTCGCCAACTCACGTCCCTCGGCCTCTGCGACCTCGTGGATGACGCCGGGAGGCACGTCGTGGCCGCGCACGACGTCGTCGTTGAGTACCGTGACGCCGCCGCCGGCGATGGCGCCCATGGCGAGTTCGGGGTGTCCGGGCAGGCCGAGTTTGCGCACCACGAACACGTCCAGCGGCGCGCCCAGAGCGACGGCCACCTCGTAGGCGACCGGTACACCTCCGCGGGGAAGTCCGAGGACGATCACGCCGTCACGGGCGTCGTAGTGGCCGAGCAGGCCGGCCAGTACCCGGCCCGCGTCGCCGCGGTCGCGAAACAGACGAGCCATACCGACGACTACCCGCCACCCGCGGTGGAAAACGGCACTCACCGAACGGTCGGCGCCAGGTTGTGGAGGAACCAGCCCGCCGCCAGTTCGCTCACCTGCCGCAGCGCGCCGGGTTCCTCGAAGAGATGGGTGGCCGCGGGCACGATCGTCAGCTGGACCTCGGCGTTCATCCGAGCCATGGCCTGCCGGTTCAGCTCGGCCACCTGGTGGTCTCGCTGTCCCACGATCAGCAGGGTCGGCGCCAGGACGGACTCCAGGTGGCCGCCCGCGAGGTCGGGCCGTCCACCCCGGGACACGACCGCCGCGACGTCCTCGGACCGCTGGTCCGCGGCGATGAGCGCGGCAGCGGCGCCGGTGCTGGCACCGAACAGCCCCACTCCGAGCCCGGAGGTGTCCACGTTCTCGACGGTCCAGTCGACGAGAGCGGACACCCGTGCACCAAGCAGCTCGGCGTCGAAGCGGAACCGCCCGGTGCGCGCGTCGACGCGTTCCTCGTCGGCGGTGAGCAGATCGGCGAGCAGCGTGGCGAATCCAGCCTGCTGCAACACGGCGGCGACCTCGCGATTGCGCGGGCTGTGCCTGCTGCTCCCGCTGCCGTGCGCGAACAGCACCGCGGCCCGCGCCGCATCCGGCACCACCAGGTCGGCCTCGAGCTCGACGTCCCCGGCCGGGATGTGCACGCTCCGCAAGGCTCACACCTTGCCGTGGAAGGTGAACTGGACCGTGCCGTCCACGTCCTTGCGCACGTCGAGCATCTTGTCGGTCAGATACAGGGCCGCGGCCGGCTCGATGAACACCTTCGCCCCGGTACTGGCCCTGATCAGCTGGTCGTCCGGACCGGACTGCTCGGTGACCGCGGCCTCCAGCGCGGCACCCGCGTCGGTCTCGGCGGTGATCCGGATGCGCAGTCCCGCGCCTTCGGCGGAACCGGTCAGCTCGTCGATCGCACTGGCCGCAGCGCTGCTGATCTCAAGCATTTCGCTCTCCTTGTTCGGCTCAGCGTTGTGTGGGTACCCGGTACTCGGTTTTCGCACCTTCGGCGTTCGGTACGAACGGATGCCCAACGCCTGCCTGAACGCCTCCCAGGTCAGCGGGCCAGGCGGTCGGCCAGGGCTGTGCCCACCGCGTAACCGCCGGTCAGCGCGGGGCCCAGCGTGCCGCCCGAACCCGGATAGCCCGGCCCGAACACGCCCGCGGAGATGTTGCCGCACGCGTAGAGGCCCGGAATCGCCGTGCCGGACGATGTGAGCACCTCGCCGGACGTGCTGGTGACCGGGCCGCCCTTGGTGCCGAGTGCGCCGGGCACGATGCGCACCGCGTGGAACGGTGGCGTGACGAGTTCGCCGAGGCACGGGTTGCCGGGATGGCGCGGGTCGCCGTAGTAGCGGTCGTGGGAGGTTTCGCCGCGGTGGAAGTCCGGGTCCACGCCGGCGCGGGCGTGGGCGGAGAAGCGGTCGACGGTCTTAGTCAGCTCCGCGGGATCCACGCCGATGGCCTCGGCCAGGGCGGCCGGGGTGGCGGCGCTGGTGAGCCAGGAAGGGGCCGGGTCGCGGGGGGAGGCGGGGCCGACGGGGTAGCTGGTGCGGAACTTCTCGTCGAACACGAGCCACACCGGCAGGTGGGCCGGCTGGTGCCGGTCGGCGTCGAAGTTGAACAGGACCCTGGTGATGTCGTGGTAGTTCACCGCCTCGTTCACGAAACGGCGGCCGTGGCGGTCGACCATGATCGAGCCCGGCAGGCAGCGTTCGCCCACGAGGTGGCGGGTCAGCGGTGCGCCGTCGTACTCCTCGGGCACGCCGTGCAGGGCGGGCACCCACCACGCTTGGCTCATGCGTTCCACGGCGGCGCCCGCGGACATCGCCATGCGGAGGCCGTCGCCGGCGTTCACCGGCGGGCTCACCGGGACCACCGGGACGTCGCCGAGGAACGCGCCTGCCGCCGGGTCCCACTCGAAGCCCCCGTTCGCCAGCACGACGGCACGGCCGGTGAACTCGCGGCCGTCCTCGCAGCGCACGCCAGCCACGGCGTTGTCGTTGTGCAGCAACGACTTGGCGCGCGCCCGCGTGATGAACTCGACCCCTAGGTCGTCGCACGCCGCGACCAGCGCTGCGACCAGTGCCGCGCCCACGGTCAGCACGCCCTCGGCAAGTCGTTGGGCCAGAAGGGAAGCGTCGGGGCCGGTGAAACGGGAGCGGTGGCGCTCGTCGTAGGTCAGCGGCGGGAACTGCGGACCCCTGCGCACCCGCTCGAGCAGGCCGGGGCGTGAGGCGGTGGGGAACGGCTCGTTGTCCAGGCAGCGGCCCACGTCGACGGCGCCGGGCCAGTCGGAGTGGTAGTCCGGGCGGTCGATCGGGAAGAACCGCGCTCCGGTGTGCTCCAGCAGCCAGTCGATCATCTCCGGGGCGGTGCGGACGTAGTGCTCCAGCCGCTCGCGTGCGACGGTGCCTTCCACGACCTGCTCGAGGTACCGCAGCGCGTCCTCGGCGGAGTCGGGCAGGCCGGCTCGCTTCATGACGGAACTGTTCGGGACCCACAGCATGCCGCCGGAGACCGCGGTGGTGCCGCCGAGCACGTCCGAGCGCTCGAGCACGACCGCGGACAGACCGGCCGCCGCTGCCCGCGCGGCGGCGAGCAGACCGGCACCGCCCGAGCCCACGACGACGACGTCGTACCTTTTCTCGCTCACTTGAAACCCTTCCCCGATAACTCGACGGCGGGACCGTATTCGTCACGCCCGCGCGCGGGCAAGGGCAATGATCCGCTACAGCGCATCACTCGAATGGAGCACCCTATTTGTACTCTTGGTGACGGCGGTGCCGTTGCGGGCGGGTTTGTTGATGTCAAGTCGGCGTGCGAGCGAATGTGATGGATCTGGCAATTTCCAGCAATCTATGTGATGTGGAGATGTGGGATCGGCTTGGCCGCACGACTGCGGCGGAAGCGGCGTGCACGCGTGTGTACTGCGACGACGGCACCGTCCGTTGATCTTGTCGAGCCTTGCCGGTGCGAGGCGTCCGGCCAGGAGGTGAAATCTCTGTGTACGCGCAACGACCGGCAATTACTTTTCTGGATCATTGGTTCAGTTGCCAATTCCGGACCACGCGGGTTTACTGGCCAGCGGCCACTGGGGCGGGGTCGGCACGAGGCGGCCCGCGGACGGTGCCCCGAAAACCAACAACTCTGTGGGGGTTGACGCATGCGCTCCGGCGCTTATTCGTCCTCGGCGACGACAGTTGGCTATCAATTGTCCGGAATGGACTTGACGGGTCTTCCGTCCGAGCTCGTAGCGACCGCGCAGGCTGCGGAAACGGCAGGGGTGGACTACCTCGTGCTGCCCGACCGCACGGCCGCGCGGCCGGACGGAGCGAGCCCTCCGACCGCGCTGATCGCCGCAGCCTTCCTGGCCGCGCGCACCGATGAGATCGGGATCGTCGTCACCGCGGCGACGGCCTACCACGAGCCGTACAGCCTGGCACGCCAGGTCGCCTCACTGGACCACATCGGCGCCGGGCGCGTCGGCTGGTTCGCCGACAGCACCACCGATGCGGCCTCCGACGCCAACCACCGGCGTGAGGGCCACGACCCGGCCCGCAACGCCGCGGCACGTGCCCAGGAGTTCGTGCCGTTGGTCCGCGACCTGTGGGACAGCTGGGAAGACGGCGCGTTCGTGCACGAGAAGGACACCGGCAGGTTCGTCGACCCGGCCAGGATCCACGCCGTCGACCACGTCGGAGCGGTGCTCGCGGTGCGCGGGCCGTTGAACGTCATCCGGCCGCCTCAGGGTCAGCCGGTCGTCTTCGCGCGGGCGGCGGACACCCCGGTCGCCGACCACGCCGACGTGCTTGTTTCCGGTGTCCCGCAAGCAGATCACGCCTTCGCGGTCGTGCCGTTCGTCGCCAGGGACGAAGCCGTGGCGCGCGAGCTGCACGCGGCGGCGGGCAGCCCGGCGGGCGACGCGGACAACGCTGTCATCGTCGGCACCCCCGAGCAGGTCGCCGCCCAGCTGAGGCACCCGCACGTCCTGGTGCGGTTCACCACGCGGGGCCAGCTGGCCGCGTTCACCGAACTCGTGCTGCCGTTGCTGGACAGGAGCGCTCCTTCCGGGCCGACGCTGCGCGCGCGGTTCGGCCTGCCGGCAGCACCCAACCGCTTCGCCCCGACCCAGGACAAGGAGCTCACCGGCAATGCCCGCTGACCGCGAACTGCACCTCGGCCTGATGTTCTGGGCCACCGGCACGCATCAGGCCGGCTGGCGGCACCCGGACGCGTGCGCCGACGCGGCCTACGACATCGAGCTCATCCTGGAGGTGAGCCGCACCGCCGAGCGCGCCAAGCTCGACTTCGTGTTCCTCGGTGACCGGCTCGCCTGCGATCCCTCGCTCCAGCACAGCAACCCGGCGCAGATCTCCCGCCTGGAGCCGTTCGCCGCGGCCGCCGCGATCGCCGCCGCCACCACCCACATCGGGGTCGTCGTCACCGCGAACCCGACGTACTCCGACCCGTACGGCGTAGCCCGCAACCTCGCCTCGCTGGACCACATCAGCTCCGGTCGCGCGGCGTGGAACCTGGTCACCGGCGCGGATGCCGCCGCGGCCCTGAACTACAGCCGCGACCAGCACTGGGACACCCAGAAGCGGTACGACTGGGCAGAGGAGACCCTGCTGATCGCCCGCGCGCTGTGGGACGCCGGTGACGAGCCGATCAACCACCGCAGCGAGTACTTCTCGATCGACGGGCCGCTCGACCTGCCGCGCCCGCCGCAGGGCCACATCGTCCTGCTCAACGCGGGCACCTCGGACCAGGCGCGGGAACTGGGCGCGCGGTACGCCGACATGGTCTTCGCGGGTCCGCAGCCGACGCTGGCCAAGCGCAAGGAGTACTACGCGGACATCAAGTCCCGTGCGGCGAAGTACGGCCGCGAGCACCACGTCACGGTGGTGCCCGGCCTCACCCCGATCGTCGCGCCCACCACGGAGGAAGCCGTCGCGCTGCACGACCAGCTGAACTCGCTGATCCTGCTCGACCCCGAGGTCGAGGTCAGCGAGCTGGTGCGGGCAGGCGGCATCGGCGAGGGCTTCAAGCGCAACCTCACCTCGGCCTCCGCCGCGTTCGGCGTCGAGCTGCGCGGCAACGACCTCGACGCCGTGGTGCCGGCGGAAACACTGGCGCGGGTGTCCGACGACGGCCGCAGGCGGCTCGCCGAGATCACCCGGCTCACCCGGCGCACCGCCGACGGGCCGGACCGCATCACCTACGCGGACCTCGTGCACGCCACGCCGCAGCAGCTCTCGCACGTCGTCGTCGGCAACCCCGAGGAGATCGCCGACGAGATCCAGCTCTGGTTCGAGGACGGGATGGCCGACGGGTTCAACATCTACCCGGCGTACGTGCCGGGCTCGGTCACCGCGTTCACCGAGCTCGTGGTGCCCGAACTCCAGCGGCGAGGGCTGTTCCGCAAGGACTACCGGGGCCGCATGCTGCGCGACCACCTCGGCCTGGAGGTGCCGGGCATGCGCTGATGGCTGTCCGGCAGACGCCGATGTCGTCCGTCCACCACACGGCAGCTCCCTGCCGTGGTTCGAGCATGCGTCCACTGTTGGGGGAGACAGTTGTCTGTGCAGCTGCTGCACGAGGAAAGCACGCCCTGGGCCGTCCAGGAGGCCCCGAGCTGCGTCACCGTTCCGATCTCGTTGCTGGGTGAGGCCGACACCCCTCGGCAGACCGGTGTCAACGCCGAGCACGTGCGGGTGCTCAGCGGTGTTGACGACCTGCCACCGATCCTGGTGCACCGCCGCACGATGCGCGTCATCGACGGTGTGCACCGCGTCCAGGCCGCGCTCGCCCGCGGCGAGGACACCATCCAGGTGATGTTCTTCGACGGCGACGAGGCGGCGGCCTTCGTGCTCGCCGTCGAGGCGAACGGCGGGCACGGCCTGCCGCTCACCCTCGCCGACCGCAAGGCCGCCGCCGCACGCATCGTGCGGACCTACCCGGAGTGGTCGGACCGGCGGATCGCCGCTGTCGCGGGCATCTCGCCGAAGACGGCGGGTGCGCTGCGGGCGCGGATGTCAAGTGAGGAAATTCCTCAGTCGCGGGAACGGGTGGGGCTCGACGGACGGGCGCGGCGGGTGGCACCGCCCCGCACCGCACCCGCGCGCACCGCCGAGCCGGAACGGGTGCGGGCGCCGGTACCGCCGCCGGCACAGCCGAAACCACAGCCCGCCGGTCGCACCAACCACGGGGCGGCGATCTACGCGCTGCGGCGCGACCCCTCGCTGCGGTTCAGCGAGAACGGGCGAACGTTGTTGCGGTTGCTGGACCTGCACAGCGTGTCCCAGTCCGGGTGGAGCGGCATCACCGACGCGGTGCCGGCGCACTGCGCTTCCGTGGTCGCGGACCTGGCGCGCGAGTGCGCCGAGGCGTGGCTGCAGTTCGCGGACGCACTGGACGAGAAATCGGCCTAGAACCTCGTTCGCCCGCCGACACGCTGCTCCTGGCGCGTCGGCGGGCGAAGAGGCGTCAAGCGATCAGGCGGTCAGGCGAACCTGGTGAGCCGGAACGGTTCTGCCAGCGGGTCCGGGTCACCGAGCAGCTCGCGCGCCGCGATCTCGCCGAGCAGTGGTGCCAGGGTCAGGCCGCTGTGCGTCGCGATCACGTACACGCCGTCGCGGCCCGGCACCGGGCCGACGATCGGCATCCCGTCGCGCGGCACCGGCCGCACGCCCACGAACACGTTCTCCACCTCGGCGTCCGTCGCACCGGGCAGCACCTCGGGGAGCCGAGCGATCACCTGCCGCGCCAGTGCTTCCCCGTCATCGGACTCGGTGAGCGCGTGGTCGAGGTCGTGGCAGTGCAGCACCAGGCGCCTGCCGGTGTGCGGCCGGATGCTCAGGCCCGGCGCGTGGACGATCCGGGTGACCGGTGCGGAGACCGGCGTGGTGCGCACCAGCAGGCCCCTGGTCAGCCGTTCCGGGGCGCCGGGTGGCAGCAGCGGGAGATCGGGCAGCAGGCCGGCGTTGCCCCGGCCCGCGCAGCACACCACCACGTCGGCGTCACCGCGGACCGCGTCCAGTGACTCGATCCGTTCCCCGACACGCACTTCCACCCCGGCCGCGCGGGCTTTGTCCAGCACGGCGGGCAGCAGCACGTCGCCGAGCACGTGCACGTCGCGCGGGTAGAAGTAGACGGGCCCGGTGACGTTCTCCAGCGCCAGTCCCGGTTCCAGGTCGCGGACGACCTGCTCGGGCGTCATTTCCTCCACCGGGTACCCGAGTTCGCGGTAGCCGTCGGCGATGGCCCGTTGCGCGGCCGCGCTCGCCTCGTCCCTGCCCCAGTGCAGGTTCCCCTGCCCGAACAGCCACCGCTCCGGTGCCGCGACGTCCGCTACCAGCCGCTCCTGCGCCGCCAGCGCCTCGATGCTCAGGTTGTAGTAGTCGGTGTTCTTCTCGTCGATGGCGTTGGCCCAGCCGAAACTGTGCGCTGACAGGGTGTCGAGTGGTTCCTCACGCGACACCACCGTCACCAGGGCGCCCGCCTCGGCGAGCCGCAGCGCGACGCACGCGCCGATCGCCCCCGCGCCGATCACCAGGACCTTCATGCTCTCTCCTTCGCCGACCGCGTCGATGCGGCTCCACGATGGGTGTTCCGGTGTCCGGGACGCAAGAAGTCCTTTGTAGACAAGCCTTTGATGGTTTTCGAGATCGCGTGGTTGACTCGCGGTCGTTGTCAGCAAGCAGAAACCGGTACGAGGGCAGTGGAGGGTCGCTTGAGCAGCCGCAGCGTCCTGTTCGTCAATCTGAGGCGCATCAAGCGCGAGGGCTTCGAGTCACTGGTGGCCGCTCGTCGTCTCGGCTACCGGGTCGTGTTGCTCGGCCGTGCGCTGCCCGAGTTCGCGCAGCCGTTGGTCGACGAGTTCCACCAGGTCGACACCTACGACACCGAGCTCGCGCTGAAGACCGCGCGGGAGATCGCCGCGGCCAACGACATCGCCGGTGTCGTGAACTTCACCGAGATCGACGTCCAGCTCGTCGCGGCGATCGCCGCCGAGCTCGGCCTGCCCGGCATGTCGCAGGAGGCGGCGGTGCGGGCGCGCAACAAGCTCGCGATGAAGGAGGCGCTCACCGGAATCGACGGCGTGCTGCCGAAGTTCGCGCGTGTCGGCGATCTCGACGAGTTGCGTGCCGCCGTCGCCGGCATCGGTTTCCCCTGTGTTGTCAAGCCCACCGGCGCGTCCGGGTCCAAGGGGATCTTCGAGCTGCACTCCGAGGCCGACCTCGAACCCGCGATGGCGGAGTTGCGGCGCATCGCCGACCCCTCGTTCGACGCGGTGTTCCGCCAGTTCGGCGCGGAGTTCATCGTCGAGGAGTACCTGACCGGTGAGGAACTGTCCGTCGAGGGCTTCGTCGCGGCGGGCACCGTGCACCACGTGCTGCTGACCGACAAGGTCACCACCGTTCCGTTCCACCTCGAGGTGTCGCACCGGCTTCCGAGCGTGCTCCCCGCGACCGCGCAGGAACAGATCCGGGCGCGCACGGAGGAAATCGTGCGCGCGCTGGGGTTCGACAACTGCGCGTTCCACCTGGAGGCCAAGTGGGACGGCGAGCGCATGCGGTTCATCGAGGTGGCCGCGCGGCCTGCCGGTGACTACATCGCCTCGCACCTGGTGAAGGCCGCGACCGGCATCGACTTCTTCGCAGGCGTCATCCGGGTCGCGACCGGGGAGCCGTTGGAGCTCACCCCGGACCGCGACCTCCACGCGGGCCTGCGGTTCGTGTTCGCCGAGAGCGCGGGCACGTTCGAGGGGCTCGACGGCGTCACGGAGCTGTTCGAGGAACCGGGGTACGACCACGTGTTCACCGAGGTGCCGCCCGGCACCCAGGTCGCGCTGCCTCCCGCGAACTTCGGCACGCAGCGCGTGGCCGCGGTGTGCGCCAGGGCGAGCGACCGCGCCGGGCTCGACGCGCTGCTCGACACCGCCGGCAAGTCGATCAGGGCCCGGATCGGCTAGCGCCACGCGGACCGAGTACGGGTCGAAGGCCGGCACGACCGGAGCACACGGGAGGGGGAAGCGTGCGGCTGACGTTGCTGGGATGTGGCCGGATGGGGCGCGGGGCGGGTTACGCGCTAGCCCGTGATCCGCGCACGACGTCGATCACGCTCGTCGACCGCGACCACGACCGTGCGGAGGAGCTCGCGAGCTGGCTTTCCGGCCACGCGGCGTGCGCGGTCCGAACCGGGGACACCGACGCGATCGCGGGCAGTGACGCGATCGCGGTCGCCCTGCCGTGGGCGGGGACGCGCGCGGCGATCGAGCTCGCCGCCGCGGCGCAGGTCCCGGTCGCGAGCATCACCCGACCGCCCTACGAGGAATCGTCCACTGTGGACGAGATCGCGCGCGGTGCCGGCATTCCGGTGCTGCTGCCGGTCGGCCTCGAACCAGGACTGACCGAGCTGGCCGCCGCGGACGTCGCGCGCAGGCTGACCGAGCTGACCGGAGGTGTGCGCACGCTGGAGGTGTTCTGCGGCGGCGTGCCCGCCGTTCCGCGCGAGCCGTGGGGCTACACCGCGTTCTTCGGCGGCGAGCTCGCGAACCACCTGCCGATCGCGCAGCGCTCCTCGCTCGCCGTCGAGCACGGCCGGATCGTCCACCACCCGCGTTTCTCCGGGGTGGAGGAACGGTACGTGCCCGGCGTCGGAGTGCTGGAGGCCTATCACGACGGCATGGTGCCGTGGCTCGTCGAGCACCCGGCGCTGCGCGACGCCGACTGCACGCAGAAAACCCTGCGCTGGCCCGGTTTCGCCGACGCCGTCACGGGTCTCGCGAACCTCGGGTTGCTGGACGAGTCACCGGTCGCGGTCGACGGTGTCGCCGTGGCCCCGAAACGCGTCGTCGAACACGTGCTCGCGCCGCAGCTGCGCGCGAAGTCCGACGACGAGGACGTGGTGGTGCTGGAGGTGTGCGGGACCGGCCTGCCTGCCGCGGACGGCAGCACGCTCAGCGTCAAGTCGCTGCTGGTGGATCACGCCGACCGGGACACGGGGCTGGCCGCGATGACCCGCACGACCGGATTCACCCTGGCCGCCGCGGTCGCGCTGCTGGCCGACCGCACGGTCGACGACGCGGGCTGGCTGCGTCCGCACCTGGCGTTGTCGGCCCAGCACTTTGCCCGCATGAAGGCCGACCTGGCCGCTCTCGGCGTGCGGTGGACCGCCGACGGAGAGGGCCGACACACGCCGCCCCGATCACCGCGCGGGGCCGGTCGCATCGAAAGGCACTGACTGATGAGTACCGGACACGACGTCCTGGACGTGGTGGGGATCGGCATCGGACCGGCGAACCTGAGCCTGGCCGCGTTGCTGGCCGGCGAGGGCAGCGGCCTGAAGGTGGCGTTCCTCGACCGGAAGAAGCAGTTCGGCTGGCACTCCGGCCTGATGCTGGCCGACGCGCAGATGCAGGTGCACTACCTCAAGGACCTGGTGACTCCGGTCGACCCGACGAGCCCGTTCTCGTTCCCGGCGTTCCTGGTGGCGACCAAGCGCTTCTACCGCCTGCTCGTCACCGGCCGCACGAAGGTGCCGCGCCGCGAGTTCGAGCAGTACTGCCAGTGGGCGGCGCAGCGGATCCCGAACCTGCGTTTCGGCGTCGAGGTGCGCGAGGTGACGTGGAACGGCGAGCTGTTCGTCGTGCACACCGATCAGGGCGACCTGTTGGCGCGCAACGTGGTCAGCGGCACCGGCCTGGTACCCCGGCTGCCGTCGTTCGTCACGGGGTTCGACCCTGAGGAGGTGTTCCACGCGTCGGCGCTGCTGGACGTGCCGAGGAAGTTCGCCGGGCGCCGCGTCGCGGTCGTCGGCGGCGGGCAGAGCGGTGCCGAGGTCGTGCACCACCTGCTGACCTCACCGGACCGGCCGGAGTCGATCGTGTGGGGCACCTCGCGGCCGAACCTGCTGCCGCTGGACGACAGCCCGTTCGTCGACGAGCTGTTCGTGCCGAACTACAGCCGCTACTTCCACAGCCTGCCGGCCAAGCGCCGGATGGAACTGGTGGAGGAGCAGAAGATGGCGAGCGACGGCGTCTCGGTGAACCTGCTGGAGGCGATCTACCACCGGCTCTACGACCTGGAGATGCTGGACGGCGAGACGCGCCCGTGCCGGCTGCTGCTCGGTCACTCGCTGACCGGGGTGGACAAGACACCGACCGGACTGCTGACGCGGTGGATGCCGGGCGCCGGCGACGAGGTCACCCACGAGACGGACGTCGTCATCTGTGCCACCGGTTACCGGCACGGGCTGCCACGGCCGTTGCACGGCCTGCCCCGGCACCTGCGCGAAGCGATGTGCGGCGACGACGGCGAGATCACCGTGCGGCCGGACTTCAGCCTCGCCTGGGACGGTCCGCAGGACCGGCGGGTGTACGTGCAGAACGCCGCCAGGCACAGCTTCGGTGTCGCCGATCCGAACCTGAGCCTGCTCGCCTGGCGCAGCGCCACCATCGCGAACAGCTTGCTGGGCTACGAGCGCTACGACGTCGGCGAGGTGGGCGCGGTGCTCGACTGGCCCGTGGCCGAGGACTCCGACGTCGCGCTGACACTCTGACCGAACAGGACCAGTTGGATGATCGTCAGTGAAATCCCCCGTGAGCTCGCGGACCTGGCGCGGGCGGACTTCGTGCGCAGTGCCGCCCCGGCATGGGCGGAGCCGGCAGGGGCACCGTTCAACGTGCGCCGGGTGACGTTGCGGCCGGGCGAGATCACCGCGGAGCACAACCACCACGACCTCGAGGTCTGGGTGATGCTCGACGGTGTCGGCGAGGTCGGCTGGGACGGCCGGACCCGCGTGATCACCGCGGGCGACAGCGTCTACCTGCCTCCTCTCGCGCCGCACACGCTGCGCAACCTCTCCGAAGACCGGCCGCTGTCGTTCTTCTCGATGTGGTGGGAGAGCCTGCCAGCGCTCGCCTCTGTCCACACAGGACGCGAGCAGCGGCAGGCCGCCGAGCGGCAGGGTCGTCCGGTGCTGCTGCTGCCGTCGTTCCCCACGCCGAACGGTGAACTGCACCTCGGGCACCTGTCCGGGCCGTTCCTGGGCGCCGACGCGTGCCGGCGAGCGTTGCTGGCGGCGGGGGAGCGGGCACACCTGCTGCTCGGCACCGTCGGGCACCAGAGCCAGGTGTCCGCGGCGGCGCTGGCGGAAGGACTGTCGTTCCACGAGCTCGCCGAACGCAACACCGACGCGATCGTCGAAGGCCTGGCGGCGGCGGGCATCGGCTGGGACGTGTTCGTGCGCCCGTCGGAGCCCGCCTACCCGGCGATGGCGACCTCGGTGTTCGAGACGTTGCGGGACAAGGGAATCCTCGTCCGGCGGACGGAAGAGACGAACTACTGCGAGCCGTGCGGGCGGTTCCTGCTGGAGGCGTTCGTCGCCGGGAGCTGCCCGCACTGCGGGTCGGACCAGACCGCGGGCATCGAGTGTGAGCTGTGCGCGTTGCCCTACAACGACCGCGATCTGGTGGACCCGTCGTGCGCCACCTGTGGTTCCGTCGCGACCCAACGGCCGCTCACCCGGTACTTCCTGCCGCTGGAACCGCTGCGCGACACGCTCACCGGCTATCTGCGCGGCGCGGCGATGCACGGCAGGCTGCGTGCCTACACCGAGCGCGTGCTGGCGAAGCCGTTGCCGGACCTGCCGGTGAGCATCCCGGCCGAGCACGGCATCCCGGTCCACGTCGAGGACGCGGAGGGCCCCGCCGAGCAGCGGATGTACTCCGCGTTCGAGCTGACCGCGCGGTTCCTGGTCGCCCTCGACGCGTTCGCGGGCGGCTGGGAGGCGTATGCGCGGCAGGAGAACCCCCGCACGGTGCTGTTCTTCGGCTTCGACAACGCGTTCCTGCGCGCCTTCGCGTTCCCGGCGGTGCTGGGTGCGTTCACCGACGCGCTGCCGCTGCCCGAAGCGCTGGTGTGCAACGACTTCTACCTGCTCGACGGGGAGAAGTTCTCCACCGGCCGCAAGCACGCGGTGTGGGCACGGCAGGCCGTCACCCCGGCCAACGCCGACCAGCTGCGGCTCTACCTCGCGGCCACCGCGCCGGACGTGCGCAGGCGCGACTTCACCGCTGAGGGCTACGCCGAGTTCGTGACGGACGAGCTGATCGGTACGTGGCAGCGCCGGCTCGACAGCGTCGGCGCACGCGTGGCCGAGAACTTCGGTGGCGTCGCGCCGGAAGCGGGCGGCTGGCACGCCGAGGCCGAACGCTTCTACGGTCAGGTCAAGGAGTTCGCGTCGTCGGCGACGCTGGACTACCTGCCCGGCCGCTTCAAACCACGCGCGGTGATGGCGGGGGCCCGCGCGCTCGTCCGGCACGCCGAGGACTTCGCCGAGGTGAGCGCCGACGCGACCCCCGGCTCCGGCATCGCCCGCACGTGCGTGGCACTCGAGCTGATGGCGGTGCGCACGCTCGCCATGGCCGTCGGGCCGCTGGCCCCCGAATTCGGCAGGCGGATCGCCGCCGCTCTCGGTGAGGACGTCATCGCGCTGGAACCCACGCCGCGCTGGGTGCGACCGGGCGTGGAGATCAAGTTCGCCACCGACCACTTCAGTCCCGACACGACCGTCGCGGGCCGCTGAGCCGTGAACCGGCTGACCAGGGAAAGACAGGAAGGACTATCGTGAGCGCTCCGACCTACGAGTCGATCACCACCGCGTCCAGGGACATGTACGCGCGCGCCAGGGCCGTGCTGCCCGGCGGCAACAGCCGGACCGCCGTGTTCAGCTCGCCGTACCCGATCTACGCGGCGTCGGGCAACGGCAGCCGCGTGGTCGACCTGGACGGCACCGCCCGCATCGACTTCCTCAACAACAGCACCACGCTCGTGCACGGACACGCGCACCCGGAGATCGTCGCCGCGATCGCCGACGCCGCCGCGCGCGGCACCTGCTTCGGCCTGCCGACCGAGTCCGAGGTGCTGTTCGCGGAGGCGCTGTGCTCCCGCAACGAGGCGTTCGAGCAGGCCAGGTTCACCAGTTCCGGCACCGAGGCCGTGATGATGGCCGTGCAGGCCTCCCGTGCCCACACCGGCAAGGCGAAGATCGCCAAGATCGCGGGCGCCTACCACGGCGCGTACGACTCGGTGGCGGTGAACAACGACGGCTCGAACTCGTTGCTCAGCCACAGCCACACCGCGGGCATGCCCGCCGAGGTGATCGCGAACACGATCGTCATCCCGTTCAACGACCCCGAGGGGGCCGTTGAGGTCCTGCGCCGGCACGTGGACGAACTGGCGTGCGTGCTGATCGACCCGGTGCCGTGGCGCATCGGCCTGGTGCCCACCAGCACGGAGTACCTGGCCGCGCTGCGGGCGTTCTGCGACGAGACCGGCGTGCTGCTGGTGTCCGACGAGGTCGGCTCGTTCCGCATCGGCTACGGCGGCGCGATGGGCGCGCTGGGCGCGGTCGCCGACCTGACCGTGATGGGCAAGGTGATCGGCGGCGGCATGCCGATCGGCGCGGTCGCCGGCAAGGCCGAGGTCATGTCCGTGTTCGACCCGAGCAATGGCAAGCCGAAGCTGCCGCACTCCGGTTCCTACAACGCCAACCCGGTGAGCATGACCGCGGGCGTCGCCTCGCTGCGGCTGCTGACCGAGGAACAGATGCGGCGCATCGGTGTGCTCGGCGAGCAGGTGCGCGACGCGATGCGCAAGACGATCGAGGCCAACGACCTCGACTGGCAGGTCAACGGCATGGCGTCGCTGTTCCGGGTGCTCACCGGCACCGTGCCCGGCTCGTCCGCGACCCCGGCGAAGCTCGGCCACCTGCTGTTCCAGTCGTTGCTGGAGAACGGCATCCTCATCGGCGACAGCGGCCTCGGCTGCGTCTCCACCCCGATGATCGAGGCCGACATCGACGAGTTCGGCGCGGCGTTCGACACCGCCGTCACCGCGACCATCGACAGGGCCCGCGCCGAGGGCTGATCGGCCACCACGACCTGGGAGGTAGGAAAGGCATGCGCGACACCGTTTTCGACGCCACCGAGCTGGCGGGCGTGGTGGAGGAGAGGGAAGCGGACATCACCGGCCGCAGCAAGAGACTGTGGCTGGTGCGCGACGACCTGTGCGTCGTGAAGCTCATTCCCAGCCTGCGCAGCTTCACCTACGACCGGGACGAACTGGTCGACGAGACCGGTCCGCTGCGGCTGGACTTCTACGAGAAGGCGGCGGCGCGGTTGTCCGAGGCGGCCGTGGAGTGTGCGTTCCGCGCCCGCCTCGGACCGGACACCTACCTCGCGGACTACCGGCCCCCGCCGCCGTTCGAGGTGATCGTCAAGAACGTGGCGACCGGCTCGACCACGCGCAAGTATCCCGGTCTGTTCCCGGACGGCGAGCCGTTGCCGCGGCCGGTGGTGAAGTTCGACTACCGCGTCGACCCGGAGGACCAGCCGATCGGCGAGGACTACCTGCGGGTGCTCGACCTGCCCGTGGACCTGATGCGCGAGCAGGCCCTGCTGGTCAACGACGTGCTGCGGACGTGGCTGAACCCGTTGCAGCTGTGGGACTTCTGCGTGATCTTCGGCTTCTCCGCCCACGGCGAGATCAGCCTGATCTCGGAGATCTCGCAGGACTGCATGCGGTTGCGTTCCGCCGACGGTTCGCCGCTGGACAAGGACCTGTTCCGCAACGGCGCGTCGCCGGAGGAGCTCGTCGAGCAGTGGAAGAGGGCGTTCGATGGGCTCTGAGTCCCCTGTCGCGCTGGTCACCGGCTCGAACCGGGGCAGCGGGCGTGCCATCGCCGCGCGGCTGCACGAGCGCGGGTACCGGGTTTTCTCGTTGAACCGCACGGTGTCCGGAGAGGACTGGCTGGGTGAGCGGGAGTGTGACCTCGAGAGCCCGGCGTCGCTCGCGTCCGGGGTGGCCGGGGTGCTGGCCGATGCCGGCCGGCTGGACGTGGTGATCGCCAACGCCGTGGACCGCGTGCTGGAGCCGATCGAGAAGATGTCCGAAGCAGACTGGGACCGGCAGCTGGAGATCAACCTGTCCTCGGTGTTCCGGCTGGTGAAGCACGTGCTGCCGGCCTTGCGCCGATCCCGCGGGCTGTTCCTGGTCATGGGCAGCCACGCGGGGTCGCGCTACTTCGAGGGCGGGGCCGCGTACTCCGCCACCAAGGCCGCGCTCAAGGCGTTGGTGGAGACGCTGTTGCTGGAGGAGCGCAACAACGGTGTCCGGGCGTGCCTGGTGGCTCCCGGGGCGATCTCGAACCTCGACGGTGACGA
This sequence comes from Lentzea nigeriaca, assembly GCF_016907955.1. Lineage (GTDB taxonomy): Bacteria > Actinomycetota > Actinomycetes > Mycobacteriales > Pseudonocardiaceae > Lentzea > Lentzea nigeriaca. The sequence continues at coordinate 346,996 of NZ_JAFBCX010000001.1, forward strand.
AGCGCCGACCAAGGTCAGCGTCGAATCCGTCGGCACGTGCGTGGCGAGCATCGTCGCGGACTGGCCTGCCGATCTGGTGGTGGGGGAGCTGGAGTTCCGTCCCGCGCTGATGCCGGAGCCGCCGGTGACCGGCATCGACCGTCTGCTGCACGTCTGATGTTCTTCGTCGCCACCGATCTCGACGGCACGCTGCTCACCAGCGACCGGCTGGTCACCGAACGGGCGAAGAGCGCGCTGAAGAAGGTGCGCTCGTCCGGTGGCGTGGTCGTGCTGGTCACCGCGCGGCCGTTGCGCGACGCGATCGCGATCGGCCAGGAGGTCGCGGCGGACTTCCTGGTGTGCTCGGGCGGTGCGGTCCTGTACGACCCGGTGCGCGGCGAGCTGGTCCACGCGACGACCCTCGGCGCGCGCCGGGCGACGGACCTCATGGCGTTGCTGCGCCAGACGTTTCCCGGTATCCGGCTGGGCGTCGACCACCTGGACCGGTGCGACCTCGACCCCGGTTTCCACGTGGGTGCGCCGGGCGTCGCGGACCGGCACGCGCCGCAGCCGTTGCGGCACATCGCCGAACCGGCGGTGAAGCTGATCGCCCAGTCCGACGAGCTGCCGGTCGACCGGCTGGCGCAGGCGATCAGGGCGCTGGCCGGGCCGTCGTACTCGGTGGCCGTGCCGTGCAGCTTCTTCGTCGACGTGCTGCCCGCCGGAGTGCACAAGGCCGCCGGGCTCGCCGAGTTGCGCGGACGGCACGACCGCGTTCTGCGGTCGGTCGCGTTCGGCGACATGCCGTCGGACCTGCCGATGTTGCGGTGGGCGGACATCGCCGTCGCCACGGCGAACGCCCATCCCGCCGTGCTGGCGGTGTGCGACCACGTCACCGCGCATCACGACGCCGACGGCGTCGCCGTCTTCCTGGAAAGCCTGATCAGCACTGGGGGATGAGAAGATGGTCACTCTCGCGCTACCCACCGGATCGTTGCAGGAGCCGACGCTGCGCCTGTTCGAGGCGGCGGGTCTGACCGTGCGCCGCTCGTCACCGCGGGCGTTGCGCGCCCGCATCGACTTTCCCGGCATCGACGGGGTGGTGTTCGGCAAACCCCGAGAGATTCCGGGTTTCGTCGCCGACGGCACCTTCGACCTCGGCCTGACCGGCACGGACTGGATCGAGGAAAGCGGCACGAAAGTCGAGGTGGTGCACGAGTTCCCGTACTCGAAGACCACCGGCACCGGCTGGCGGGTCGTGCTCGCCGTGCCGCTGGACCACCCCGCGCGGACCGCGGCGGAACTGCCCGCCGGCATCCGCGTCGCCTCGGAGTACCCCGCCATCGCGCGGCGCTACTTCGAGGAGGAGCTGGGGCAGGACGCGCGGATCGTGCACTCGTACGGGTCGACGGAGGCGAAGGTGCCCGATCTCGCGGACGCGGTGCTGGAGGTCGTGGAGACCGGGGCGTCGTTGCGGCACAACGATCTGCGTGAGCTGGTGACCGTGCGGCACTGCGGGGTGCAGCTCGTCGCGGGCACGCAGGCGTGGGCGGACCCGGCCGTGCGTGCCGTGGCGGAGAAGGTCGCGATGCTGCTCGAGTCCGCACGGGCGGCGACGGAGAACGCGCTGCTGACCGTGGTGACGCCCGCCGACCGCTGGGACGAGGTGCGGCCGGAGCTGCCGCGGTGCTGGTGGCTGCTCGGCGGCGGTGAGGGAACCGTGGTGGCGCAGGCGACCTGCGAGCTGCAGGGCGTCGCGGAAGCGGTCGCGCGGCTCACGGGGGCGGGCGCGGTACGGGTCGTGGAGACGCCGATGCGCAAGCTGGTCGTGGGGGGGGGGGGGCGGGCGGGGGGGGGGGGGGGGGGGGGCGCCCCCCCCGCGGGCCCCCCCCCCCCCCCCCCCCCCCCACGACGGTCAGCCGCCGAGCAGTTCCTTGCGGCGCAGGTCCGCCTGCTGCCACGCCTGCGGGTTCAGCGCGCTCGGCGGCATCTCGCCATTCAGCGCCCCGAGCAGCTTCGTGGCCGCGGAGAACGCCAGCGCCGTCTTCGTCTGCACGGTGAAGTCCGCGACGTGCGCGCTGAGCACCACGTTGTCCATCGTCAGAAGCGGGCTCGCCGGGTCGAGCGGCTCGTCCTCGTACACGTCCAGCGCGGCGCCGGCGAGATGACCGCTGCGCAGCGCCCGCACCAGGGCGTCGGTGTCCACCACGCGGCCGCGCGAGGTGTTCACGAAGTACGCGCCCCGCTTCATCGCGGCGAAGTTCTCGTCACCGAACATGTGCTCGGTCTCGTCGTTGAGCTCGGGGTGGCAGGTGACGAAGTCGCACTGCGCCAGCATTTCCTTGAGGTCGTCGACCTTGGTCGCGCCGTGCTCCGCCATGACCTCCGCGCTGACGTACGGGTCGTAGCCGAGCACCTTCATGCCGAAGCCGCGCGACGCGCGGTGCGCCATGTTGCTGCCCACGTTGCCGATTCCGATGATGCCGAGCGTGCTGTCCACCAGCTCCACCCGGTGCGTGGTGAGCCTGCGTTCCCAGGCGCCTTCGATGCCGTGCCGCGCCACGGCCGTGAGGTCGCGGCTCACCGAGATCATCAGGCCCAGGGCGTGCTCGGACACCGGGCGGCCGCCGAGGCCGGGGTTGTTCGCGACCACGACACCGGCCTCGGTCGCGGCGGGGATGTCGATGTTGTCCGTACCGCGACCGCTGGACAGCACGGCGACGAGTTTCGGTGCCGCGGCGAGGACTTCCGCGGTGATCTGCGCCGGGTACTTGGCGATCAGGCCGTGTGCGGAGGCCAGCGCCCCGGTCAGTGCCGCGGAATCGTCCGGGTCGACCCGCACGACTTCGGCGTGCTGGGCGATGTGGTCTTCCGCGGCGGGGTCGTAGAGCGAGCCGAGAAGGACGACGGTAGGTCGCATGTGCGGTGGCCTCCGGGAGAAAGTTCTTGTGGTGCAACGCCGTTCAGGGTTGCGAAGCTCGGCCGTGCGCACAAGAGGGTGCAAAGGTGTTGTCCTGGCCCGGTTTCTGTCATGGTTGCGCGTAGTCCACTGCGGTGAGGAAGGTTTTCGATGGCCACCAAGTCCATGAACGAGACTCTGACTCGAGTCGGCAGGGGAACGCCGATGGGCGAGCTGCTGCGCGAGTACTGGATGCCGGTGATGCGGTCCGAGCGCGTCGTCGCGGGTGGTGAGCCCGTCGCCGTCGAGCTGCTCGGCGACCGGTACGTGATCTTCCGCGGCGACGACGGCACGGTTGCCTGCTTCGACGAGGCGTGCCCGCACCGCGGCGCGTCGCTCGCCTTGGCGCGCAACGAGGACTGCGCGCTGCGCTGCATCTACCACGGCTGGAAGTTCACCACGGACGGCCGCACCGTCGAGACGCCCTCCGAGCCGGAGGACGGCGGCCGGTTCGCGTCGAAGGTGAAGCTCAACCACCACCCCGTCGTGGACGCGGGCGGCGTGATCTGGGTCTGGGTGGGAGGGACCGGTCGTGAGCCGAACCCGTTCCCGCGCTTCGCCTTCACCGACCTGCCGTCCTCCCACGTGTTCGGCATCGTGGCGATCCTCGAGTGCAACTGGATGCAGGGGCTCGAAGCGGACATCGACTCAGCGCACGTGTCGCTGCTGCACGAGACCGAGGCCGCGAAGGGTCCGCTGAAGGACCTGCTCGACGACCGCGCACCGCGCGACGAGATCGACAGGACCTCGTGGGGCATCCGGTACGCCGCCATCCGCCAACTGTCTACAGGGGACAGTCTGGTGCGGGTGAAGCCGATGGTCATGCCCTGGTACACCATCGTGCCGGAGCTGCCCAACGGCGACCGCCTCTGGCACGCGTGGGTGCCGATCAACGACCATCGCACCATCTTCTGGTACCTCTGGTACAACGAGGACCAGCCGGTCGACCCCGGCTACTTCGCCGACCAGTTCGGCCTCGACCTCGAGAACATGAACAAGGACAACTTCCGCGAGGGCTACTCGCGGGACAACATGTGGGGTCAGGACCGCGCGGCGATGCGCGCCGGCACCAGTTTCTCCGGTATCACCGGCCTCGCCGCACAGGACATCGCGGTGCAGGAGAGCATGGGCGCGATCGTGGACCGCTCCATCGAGAACCCCGGCAAGAGCGACACCGGTATCGTCCGGGCACGCCACTTCCTGCTCGACGCGATCAAGGACAAGGCGGAGGGCCGCGTGCCGGCCGGGCTCGGTGCGGACATCGACTACCGCAAGATCGCGTCGGCGAACGTCGTGGTGAGCCAAGGGGACGACTGGCGCCACCTGGTGGTGTAGCGCCTGCGCAGTGAGGGGAGAACTGAGATCGTGCTTTCTGCCGTGGTGGGCCTCAACTGGGGCGACGAGGGCAAGGGCAAGATGGTCGACGCGATCACCGGTGACGTCGACTACGTCGTGAGGTACCACGGCGGCGGCAACGCGGGGCACACCGTCGTCGTCGACGAGGGCAAGTTCAGCCTGCACAACCTGCCCAGCAGCGTGTTCCGGCCCGGTGTGGTGAGCGTGCTCGGGCCGGGCATGGTGGTCGACGTGGAGAACTTCGTCGCCGAGGTGGAGTTCGTCGCCGCGAACGGGGCCGACCCGGCGCGGATCCTGGTCGCCGACACCGCGTCGGTGTGCTTCCCGTTCCACCGCGACCTGGACGCGGCCGAGGAGATCAGGCTGGGCAAGGCCGGCTACGGCTCGACGCGGATGGGCATCTCGCCCGGCTACGGCGACCGCGTGATGAAGAAGACCCTGCTGGTGCGGGAGCTCTTCGACACCGAGCACCTCGACGCGCGGCTCGCGTCCGTGCTCGACTGGGCCAACGCGAGGCTGACGACGATCTACGGTGCCACCGAGATCAGGTTCGACGACGTGCGGGAGTGGGTGGACAAGCTCACCGACCGGCTGCGCCCGCACGTGGTGGACGTGACGTCGTTGCTGCGCGAGGCGTTCGACGAGGGCAAGCACGTCCTCGCCGAGGGTCAGCTCGGCGCGTTGAAGGACATCTACTTCGGCATCTACCCGTTCACCACCTCGTCCACCTGTCTCGCGGCGCACGCGCCGGTCGGCATGGGCGTGCCGTGGGCGAAGCTGGACCGGGTGATCGGCGTGTCCAAGGCGTTCTCCAGCTGCGTGGGCGCGGGGCCGTTCGTCAGCGAGTTCGACGAGGAGACCGCGGACCACCTGCGGGAGAAGTGGGGCGAGTACGGCGCGACGACGAACCGCCCGCGCCGGCTCGGCGCGTTCGACGGCGTGGCCACCGCGTACGGCGTGCTGATGCAGGGCGCGGACGAGGTGGCGCTGACGAACCTGGACCAGCTCACCGGCATCGGCGACCTGAAGATCTGCGTCGCCTACGAGTGCGACGGCGTGCGCACGTCGTCGTTCAGCTCCGACCCCAACGTGCTGGAGCGCTCGACGCCGGTCTACGAGACCTTGCCGGGCTGGAACGACGACATCACCGGGGTGCGCTCGTACGACGAGCTGCCCGCCGCCGCACGCGCCTATGTGGAACGGATCGAGCAGCTGCTGGGCGCGCCGGTGCGGTACGTGTCCGTCGGCGCGCACCGCGACGCACTCATCGACAGGGGAAAGGATCTGTGATGCTCGCCGTTCTGGGCGTCAGCGACAAGAGGAACATCGACGTGCTGGCCGGGGGCCTGCTCGACCTCGGCTGGGACGTCGTGGCCACCGAGGGCACGCACCGGCTGTGCGCCGACGCGGGACTGAAGGTCGGCAGGGTGGCGGACCTGGCCGGAGTGCCGACGCTGCTCGGCGGCCGGGTGAAGACGCTCACGGTGTCGGTGATGGCGGGGATCCTCGCCCGTGACACCGAATCCGACGTGGAGGAGCTGGCGCGCTACGACATCACCAGGGTGGATCTCGTGGCGTGCAACTACTACCGGCTGCCCGCCGGCCCGGTGCCGTTCGCGGACTTCCGGGAGAAGGTCGACATCGGCGGGCCGGCGATGCTGCGGGCGGCAGCGAAGAACTGCGCGCACGTGGTCCCGCTGTCCGACCCGGACGACTACGCGGGCGTGCTGGAGCAGCTCGCCGCGGGCGGCGGCACCGCCGAGTCGGTGCCGATGCCGACGCGCTTGGCGTTGGCGGCCAAGGCGTTCCGCATCAGCGCCGACTACGAGGAGGCGGTCGCGGAGCTGTACGCGGCGGCCTCGGCCTAGTAGCGTGTCGCAGCTATCTGCCGCGCTTCGATCATGCAGATCGCGCTCTCACGGCTGCCAACTGCACGGTTGGCAGCAGTCGGGGTGGTCAGCAGACGTTTGCGTCAGCGTTTCTCTACCGCCATCTCGGCAGCGACGTGCATGAGCGCGGCCATCCGGGCTTTCGGTGACGAGCACCAGACCGCCCAGCCCCCAGCCCGGCTCAACGGAGCACAACCAAGCCGCGACGCTCTACTGGAGCCGCGGCCACCGGCTCTGCCCCGTGTCGTGGCGCCCGGTACGACACACCGGCCGCCGCGTTCTGCTGATCAGGGCGCGGCGGGCTCACGGCTACCGGCCCCCGCGCCCACAGCTGGGGCGCGGGGGCCGCGCTGTGCCGCGCGCCGCTGCGGCTGTGTCAGCGCGGTTCGGCCGCGACGGCGGGGCGAGGTGTCATCCTGCCCGGCATCGCGCGAACCGTCCCGGCCGTCACGACGACGGTGATCGCCGGTATGTCGCCGATGCGCATCGCGTCCGCCGCGGTGGCGGCCTGGGAGCCCGCGGGCGCCGCGAGTACCAGCAGGTCCGCTGGCGCGCCGGGACGCACCCGTCCTTCCGGCAGCCGCCACACGTCGGCCACCGTGCCGGTCGCGAGCGACCACGCCACCTGCGGCTCCAGGCCGCCGAGCGCGGTCAGCTCCAGCACCGTCTTCAGCACCGCCAGCGGCATCACACCGAACCCGGACGGCGTGTCCGAGCCGACCACCACGCGGCGCAGCTCGTCGCGGGACGCCGCGTGCTCCACGATGCGCAGCGCCGCCTTGAGGTTGCCGGCCTGCACCACCTGCAACGCCATGTCCGTCTCGGCGAACAGCGCCTCGACCTCCGCGAACGGCAGCGCGGTCGGCCCGCCGTTCGCGTGCCCGCACACGTCCGGCCGCAACGCGAGCAACGCCTTGCCTCCCAGCGAGGCTCCGCCCGCGGCGCTCGCACCACCCGCGTGGCACATCACGGTCAGCCCGGCCTCCCGCGCCCACCGCACGTGATCGACGCCGTCCGTCGGGTCGGTGAACGCGCCGAATCCGTACTTCGCGAGCCGTACCCCGGTGGCGGCGAGCTCCTGGAAGTCCTCTTTGGACAGTGTGGGCTCGATCAGCACGGCGCCCGCCCGCACCCGCATGCCGCCGGGCCGGTACTCGCTGAAGCACCGCTGGGCCGCGATCGCGAGCGCCTTCACCCCGGCCGCGTCGCGTGGTCGTCCCGGCACGTGCACCTCGCCCGCCGACACGGTGGTCGTGATGCCGCCCTGAACGTATCCGGCGAGGTAGTCGACCGCGCGCTGCCGCGGGCTGTAGTCACCGAACGTCACGTGCCCGTGCGAGTCGATGAGGCCCGGCGCGATGGTGCCGCCGCGCAGGTCGATCACCTCCCCGGCGGCGTCGAGCTCGTGCGCCAGCTCGCTCGCCCTTCCCGTGGCGTGGATCAGGCCGTCCCGGCAGACCACGGTGTCCGCGTCGAGCAGCGGTGCCGTGAGATCGCCGGAGAAAACGGTTGCCGCGCCGGTCAGCACGAGCGTGCCCATGCGTCCTCCACATCGGATTTCCCGCTGGTTCCAAGGGAAAACTCCCTCGCACAGGTTTGATAGCATCCAGCGGGTGAGTGCGACAGAGTCCGCCAAGGTCTTGATCTTCGACGCCGACGACACCCTGTGGGAGAACAACGTTCTCTTCGAGCGGGTGATCGACGACTTCCTCGACTGGATCGACCATCCGACGCTGGGCCGCGAGCAGACCCGCAAGGTGCTCGACGACATCGAGGCCGCGAACGCGGTCACGCACGGTTACGGCGCGAAGATGTTGCTGCGCAGCCTCCACGACTGCTTCGAGAAGCTGAACGAGCGGCCGGCCACCGAGCAGGAGCGCGCGAAGATCGACGATCTCGCAGGCAAGCTCGTCCGCCACGAGGTCGAGCTGATCGCGGGCGTCACGGACACGCTCGACGCGTTGCGCGGCCGGTACCGGATGTTGTTGCTCACCAAGGGAGACCTGGAGGAGCAGCAGCGCAAGCTAGACGCCTCCGGTCTCGCGCCGCACTTCGACAGCATCCACATCGTGCCGGAGAAGAACACCGACACCTACCTGGCGCTGATCGCCGAGCAGGGCATCGAGCCCGACACGGCGTGGATGATCGGCAACTCGATGAAGTCCGACGTCGGCCCGGCTCGGGCAGCGGGCATGAACGCGGTCTACATCCCGAACGAGCACACGTGGGTGCTGGAGTTCGACGACTCGGTGAACCGCGAGGACGAGCGGGTGCTGTTCGTCGAGGCGTTCCCGGACCTGCTCAAGCACTTCTGACGCAACGAGAAGCCCGTTCGCCCGGCATCGGGCGAACGGGCTTCCCTTCCGTTCTCAGGCGGCTGCGGCTGGTTCCTTCTCCGGCACGAACAGCCGGTAGCCGATGATGACCATCGCCAGGCAGAACAGCGCGCCCGCGCCCGCGTGCGCCGCCGCGAGGTGCAGGTCGTCCCTGTCCAGCACCGGGCCCACCAGCGCCGCGCCGAGTGAGCTGCCCGCCGCGAAGAGCGTGACCAGCCACGCGAACGCCTCGGTGACCGTGCCGCGCGGCGCGAGGTCGCCGATCAGCCCGAACAGCGACGCGAGCATCGGCGCCAGGAAGAACCCGGTGAGCAGCATCAGCCCTGCCATCGGCAGCGGCGACGGCACGGTCGCGAGCATCCCGTACCCGACCAGCAGCCCGGCCGCGAAGAACACGATCCTGGTCCTCGGCTGGATCCGCCACGGGATCATGCCGTAGATCAGCACACCGACCAGTGACGCGAAGGCGTTCAACGTGAGCAGCGTCGGCGCCCCGCCGAACACCTCGAAGCGCTCGGCGTAGCTCACCACCAGCACGTTCAGCGTGCCGATCGCGACACCCGTGCCGACAGGGGCGAGCAGCAGGATCAGCAGGCCGCGGTGGCGCAGCGGGCCGAGCCAGTGCCGGCGTTCCACCTGCTCCGGCGTCCACCGCCTGGCCGGTGGCGCGGTGGCGAACGTCGCCACGCCCACCAGCGTGAGCAGCGCCTGTGCCCACAACGCGCTCACCGGCGCGAACACCACGAGACACAGCGACACCACGAGCGGACCGAAGACGAACACCAGCTCCTGGGCCGCCGAGTCGACCGCGTAGGCCTTCTCCAGCTCGTCGTCGGCGACGATGCCCGGCCACAGCACGCGAAGGCACGGTTCCAGCGGAGGCGTCAGCGCGCCCGCGAGGATGGCGCCGGCCAGCACCAGCGTGTGGTTGGCGGGAGCGAGCGCGATCGTGATGAATCCGGCGGCCGCGAGCAGGCCGGTCGGCACGAGCACCCGCACCTGACCGACCCGGTCGACGATCCGGCCGATGATCGGGGAGCCGATGGCGGACGAGATGGCGAAGCTGCCCGCGACCAGTCCGATGAACACGTAGTCGGCCCCCGCGTCGCGCAGCGCCAACGGGATCGCGACGGCGGCCATCGCCATCGCGAGCCTGCCGACCCAGCTGCCGAACAGCACGCGGAACACGTGCTGCCTGCGCAGGATGGACCAGTACGTCACCAGAGCCTCCCCAAGTCCTGACGGCGCGTCAAAGTCGTGACTCCGAAGCGTAGCCGACCGCCTCCGGGAAGCGACCGGCCAGCTCGGCCACCCTCTTGCCGATCTCGGCGATCTGGTCGCCCGCGACACCGGTGAACGGGGTCCGGTCGGCGAGCAGCTCGGTGAGCTGCGCGGTGTCCAGCGGGAACCGCTCGTCGGCGCCGAGCGTGGCCAGCAGCGTGTTCTCCCGCCGCCCGTCGCGCAGGGCCGCCGCGGCCTTCAGGGCGTGTTCCTTGATCAGCTCGTGTGCGGTCTCCCTGCCCTGGCCCGCGCGCACCGCCGCGACCAGCAGCTTCGTCGTGGCCAGGAACGGCAGATACCGCTCCAGTTCCGCCTCGATCACCTTCGGCGAGACGAAGAAGCTCTCCAGCACCGACAGCGTGGTCTGCAGCAGCCCGTCGAGCGCGTAGAACGCGTCGGGCAGCGCGACCCTGCGCACCACCGAGCACGACACGTCGCCCTCGTTCCACTGGTCGCCGGCGAGCTCACCGGCCATGGAGGCGTAGCCGCGCAGCACGACCATCAGGCCGTTGATCCGCTCGCAGTTGCGCGGGTTCATCTTGTGCGGCATCGCGGACGAGCCGACCTGGCCCTCCGCGAAGCCCTCCGACGCGAGCTCGTGGCCTGCCATCAGCCGGATCGTCCTCGCCAGTGCCGCGGGACCGGCCGCGATCTGCACCAGCGCGGTGATCACGTCGTAGTCCAGCGAACGCGGATAGACCTGGCCGACGCTCGTGAACCGGCGTTCGAAGCCGAGGAACCCGGCGATCCTCGCCTCCAGCGCGGCGACCTTCTCCCGGTCGCCGCCGAGCAGGTCGAGCATGTCCTGCACGGTGCCGACGGGGCCCTTGATGCCGCGCAACGGGTACCGGCGAAGCAGGTCCTCCAGCCGCTCCACCGCGATCAGGAGCTCCTCGGCGACCGTGGCGAAGCGCTTGCCCAGCGGCATGACCTGGGCCGGCACGTTGTGCGTGCGCGAGGCGATCATGGTGCCCGCGTGCTCGGACGCGAGCTCGGCGAGCCGGGCGAGCACGGTGACGCAGCGCAGCCGGATCAGCTCCAGGCTCTCGCGCACCAGCATCTGCTCGACGTTCTCGGTGAGGTCGCGCGAGGTCATGCCCTTGTGCGCGTGCTCGTGGCCGGCGAGCGCGTTGAACTCCTCCAGCCGCGCCTTCACGTCGTGCAGCGTCACCTGCTCCCGGCGGGTGATCGACGCGAAGTCGACCTGGTCGACCACCGCCTGGTAGTCGGCGATCGCCTCGTCGGGGATGTCGGCGCCCAGCTCGCGCTGTGCGGTCATCACCGCGATCCACAGCCTGCGCTCGGCGATCACCTTGTTGCGCGGCGACCACAGGGCCACCAGCGCCGGTGAGGCGTAACGGGTGGCGAGCACATCGGGCACGGTTTCGTCGTAGACGGTCATATCTTCCTCGGTCACGGGACGAAGCTGGTGGTGATGCCGGTGTTGCAGGCGTTGGTGAACCAGAAGTCGCGCACGAGCCCGCGTTCCTTCAGGTTCTCGGCCCAGCGGGTGGCGGCGGCCGGGTCGCGGGTGAACGCGAAGCACGCGGGGCCGGTGACGCTGAGCGCGATGGCGTCCACCGACTTCTCGGTGCCGCCCTCGTCGAGCAGGTCGATCATCTCCTGACCCTGGAAGCGGATCTGTTCGCGCTTGAAGTGGCTGCGGAAGGTGATCTCGTTGACCGCGTCGCAGAAGCCGTCGTAGTCGTGCTCGGCGATCGCGGGCGCGAGACCCATGAACACGAGCTGCGCGGTGCGGGCGGCCTCGGCAGGCGGGATCGGCGTGACCGACTGGAACCACGCGAGCTCCTCGGTGCCGCCGAGGTGCCTGCCGTTGGTCAGCAGGATCAGGATCGGCCACTCCGGGAACGGCAGCCGCACCACGGGTTTCGGCGGCGGCACGGACTGCGCGAACCGGCTGGGACGCAGGAACTGCTCGGGTGCGCTGTAGAACTCCGGCGGGTTGCGGTGGCCTCCGTCGACGAGGAACCCGCCGCCCGCGGCGAGCCCGGTGCTGGCTCCGGACGTGCGGCCCCTGCCGAGCAGGCCGGACAGCTCCCGCAGGTCTGTCGTGCGGCCGCACAGCACGCTGTACGCGTGGCCGATCGCGAGCAGCGACGACGTCTTCGACCCGAACCCGCTGTGCTGAGGCAGCGGCCTCGTCACCTCGACGTGCGCGCCGGGGCCCTGCCACAGCTCGCGCAGCTTCGTCAGCCCCTTCACGAGGTCGCGGGTGGTCTCCTCCTCGGTGCCGGCCACCTCGATCTCGCCTGCGGGCGTGACCCTGGCCGTGATGCCCGGTTTGCGCACGGCCAGCGCGGCGATTCCGTTGCGGCGCAGCGACTCGCCGTCCAGGTTGATCAACGTGAAGCTCAGCCTGGCGGGAGCGGTGACCTCGACGGCCCAGCCGTCGGGTCCGAACTGCGTGTCGGTGCTCATTTGCCTCGAGTTCCTCCGTCTACAGGCCTGTGCGGTCGCCGAGGTCGGATCCGCACGTCCTCTTGAAGTCTTCGATCGCGGTCGTCAGGCCGGTGAGCGCGGCGCCGTTCCACACCGCGGCCAGCTCCGCGTACACCGCCGCCGCGGCGGCGACGAGCTCCGGGTCCAGGTTCGGCTGCACCGGCCAGTCCTCACGCGGCACGCGGCGGGCGACCAGGTCCTGCACCACTTCCCGCAGGCCGGGATGCAGGTAGCGCAGCAGTTCCTTGCATACCGGCACACCCCGGAAGTAGAAGCGGTTCTCGTCGGGCGTGCCGGCGTGGTCGATGAGAATCGGCTGCCGGTCGCCGTCGTACCCGAACTCCGCCTTGCCGTCCACGAGCGTCAGCCCGACGTCCTGGCAGTGCTCGTCGAGCACCTCGGCGACGCGTTCGGCGAGTCCGGCGAGCTCCGCCAGATCGCTGTCGCTCACCGCGCCGACACGGGCCGCCTCCGCTCGGCTGACGAACCTGTCCGTCTCCTCGTACTTGGTGGTGAACTCCACCATCGGCGTTGCCAGCCAAGGAGCTTCCCGGTACGGCGGCACCGTGCTCGCGTCCAGCGTGCCCTGCCGGGCCCTGCGGTGCACCGACGACTCACGGGGCAGCGCGAGCCGGTAGATCACCTGCAACGGCACGGTGCGGCCAGGACCCGTGGGTCCCTTGGAGCCGTCGGTGTCGATGTCGAGCAGCTGGATGCGGATCGCGTCGTCGGCGACCTGTTCCAGGAAGTGCGTGCGGACACCCGCTTTCTCGAACAACGCGAACGAGCGCACCGCCATCGCGCACGAAGCCGCGCCCTTGCCGGGAATCCGGTCGGCGAGCACGCCGTAGTCGAACACCGAGTAGCGGTCGCTGAACCGCATGATTCCTTCGCCGGGCTTGCCGTGCGCTGGAGGACGGACGACCGTCAAGTCCTTTGTGGACCATTGTTTCACGAATGCCCCCTCGGTGCGTGAACGGATCGGAAGCTAGCACGAGGTTTCTGAACCGACCAGCATCGCGGGAGGGGTGGAAAGCGCTCGCCGATTTGCCTAGGTTTGGGAACCTGTACTGGCGGCGGAAACTGGGGAATGGTTGATGTTCGAGTCTCACCGGCGACCGGTGCTGATCGGCACGGTCGCACTGGACTTCCTGCACGAGGGGCCGCTGGGCAAAGGGCTGCCGCCCGCGACGTTGCGCTGGGGTGGCGTGCTGAACAACGTCGCGTGCGCACTCGGCGCTCGCGGTCGCGACCCGTTGCTCATCACCGCCGACTACACCGGTGAGCTGCGTGGCGCCGTGGCGGCGCACTTGGCTGACAACAACGTCACGTGGGCGCCGGCCGCCGTGCGGTCGCCGTTACCGGTGTTCCACGCCGAGCTGGTCGACGGATCGGTGGCGGACATGCACTTCCTCGGCCAGGAGGCGCTGGACTCGCTCACTCCCGAGGTGCTGGGAGAGCAGCTGGCCGCCGAGCTCACCAAGGCGAGCGTGGTGGTCGCGGCGACCGACGGTGAGATCGACACGCTGGCCTGGCTCGCCGAGGTCACGGGCGACGTGCCGTTCTGGCTGCTGTCGGCGGATCCGCGCGAGGTCGGCAAGCTGGTGCCGCGCGGCCGTCGTGCGGACCTGGTGGCGCTCAACCTGCGTGAGCTGTCCCTGTGGGCACAACGCGACCTGTCCGGCCGCTCGGCGATCGAGGAGGCGGCACGCGAGCTCGCCGGGCCGTCCGGGCACGTGGTCGTCACCCTCGGCGCGGACGGCGCACTCGTGGTCGGGCCGGACCTCCTGGTGCGGCACGAGCTCGACGAGGCACTCGGCGACGTCCTCACCGTGGGCGCGGGTGACGTGCACTTCGCCTGCCTGCTCGACAAGTGGCTGAGCGGCGCCGACTGGGAGTCCGCGGCGGCGGAGGCGGCGGCGCGCACCACGGCGTACCTGAACGCCTTGCAGGACAACGAACACCCGTACGCGAGCCTGCGCGGTGAGAGGGGACCCCTTCCGGCCCGCGGTCGTCTGATCTCCTAGACTCGGTCCGCATGGGGACTGCCGAGCGCACCGCCGCCACGCTGCTGGACGCCTACCGGCCGGCCGACGACACCGAGGCCGCCGACGTGGCGAAGCTCGTCGAACTGATCAAGACGGCCGACGACCCGTGGTCGCGTGCCCTGCCGTTGCACCTCACGTCCTCGGCGCTGGTCGTGCATCCCGCCTCCTGCCGGGTGCTGCTGCGCTGGCACGAGAAGATGGGCGGCTGGCTGCAGATCGGCGGGCACGGCGACCCCGGCGAGACCGACCCGTTCGACGTGGTGCTGCGCGAGGGCAGGGAGGAGACGAACCTCGCCGACCTGCGCCCGTGGCCCACCGCCGAACTGACGCACGTGGTCGTCGTGCCGGTGCCGGAGTCGCCGAAGGAGCCCGCGCACGACCACGCGGACCTGCGCTTCGTGCTCGCCACGGACACGCCGGAGCAGGCGCGGCCGGAGAAGCCGACCGCGCCGCTGAAGTGGCTCACCCTGCCGGAGGCCCTGGAGCTCGTCGCCGAGGACAACCTGCGTGAGACGTTGTCGCGGGTCGAGCGCCTGTTCTGAGCACCTTGCCACAGATCTTGTCCGCAGCCCGCTTGCCGGGCGCGTGGTGAGGTGGAGGAAGTTTCCCTTCCTCCACCTCGCCAGACGGCGAGTCGCGAACACGACTTCCGGCTACCTGCTCAGTGAACCGAGGTCCAGCGCCCCTGGTGCCGCACGAGCGGTGGAACCTCCCGCGCGGACCTGATCTCCACCGGCTCGCCGACGAGTGCCACGTGGTCTCCGACCGCGATGTGCCGCACGGCCCGGCACCTCATGCGAACCGGCGCGTCGAGCAGGTGCGGCACGCCTTCGTCGTCGGGTTTCCACTGCGTGTCCGGCCCGAACCGGTCCGCACCGCTGCGGGCGAACAGCTCGGCCAGGTCGCGCTGGCCGGTGCCGAGCAGGTGCACCGCGAAGAGCGGCGCCGCGCTCAGCGCGGGCCACGCGGACGCCTTCGCACCGATCCACGCCACGACCAGCGGTGGACGCATGCTCGCCGAGCCGAACGAACTCACCGTCAGGCCGACCGGCCCGTCCGCGCCCTCGGCCGTGATGATCGCGACGGCCTGCGGGTGGTGCCGCAGCGCGGACCGCAGCTCGTCGGCGATCACGACGCCACCAGAGCGTTCAGCGCGTCCGCGTCGATCAGGTCGACGAGCGCGGCCGTGAGCTCGTCGTCCTCGACGGCGAGCGCGGACTCGTTGAGGAAGATGCCGCGACCGGGCACCTGACCCCCGAGCTCGACGACCAGCGGCCGCAGGTGTACCTCCACCGCGAGCGCGTGCCGGTCCGACGCCGCGATCTGCAACGGCAGCACCGCCTTGCCGCGCAACCAGTTCGGCGGCGCCTGGTCGAGCACCGCCTTCAGCAGCCCGGTGTAGGTCGCCTTGTACGTAGGGGTCGCCACAATGAGCACGTCCGACCGTGCGAGCTCCTCGAGCACGGCGCGCGTCTTCGCCGAGTCGAACACCTGGTGCGCGAACTCCGCCGCGTCGACGGTCGGTCCGGTGACGGGATCCTTGAGCACCTGCCGCGCCGCCTCGCGCAACGCGAGCGCGGCCCGCAGCGTTCGGGAGGCGGGACGCGGATTTCCTACCAGTACACCGATCGCAGTCATGCTCTCACCTTCCGGCAGCCTGCCGCCTCCGTCGAACTCCGGTCCTCAGTGGACGGTCGCAGGGCAGTGGATCGAGTGCCGCGGAACTGGTCTATCGCATACGATGTGCACAATCCTCGGTGTACCCAGGCCATTTGTTCATTTCGCTGAAACCAACGGGGTGCCCCCGTTGACATAGTGTCTCGTCATCATTGACGAGATTGATCCTTTCATCGGAACGGCTGCCACCTCACTGCCTGCGGCGCAGGGGCTGGCGGCCACTTGGTGGTGGCCGAAAGCGCAGGTCGGCAACACTCACCCCGGCGCGACGTCCCCGCTCGGCATGGTGTCCGCCTGCGCCTACTCCGGTGCCTATCCGACCGGATACGGCCTCTACGCGAAGAACACCGAGGGGCAGCCGGACGAGCTGTTCGACCAGCTGCAGGCGTCCGGTTTCACCCATTTTCAACAGTCCGGTACCGGCGCGATACGCAAGTATTACAACTACGTGCGCGTGACCCCGATGGTGCAGCAGCTCGACGTCCTCGGCCACGCCTGGCCGCTGCACGACGAGACCGCTGAAGCCGGGTACTACGCCGCGACTCTCGACACGGGCATTCGATGTGAGGTCACTGTCGGCGCCAAGGTCGCCGTCCACCGGTACACCTTTCCCGAGCATCGCAGCGCACGGATCGTCATCGACCTGTCCTGCGGCGGGCTGGCCATCGACCTCGGCCGCACCGTGCCGCTGCGGGCGCACGTGGAGAGCCTCGGCAACGGCCGCGCCCAGGGAACGGTGGTCGTCGAAGGCGTGCCGCTGTCGGTGTACATCAAGGTCGACAGTCCGGGCTGGCGGCAGATGCTCTGGCACGACCGCCGGCTGATCGAGGGTGGCACGCGGCTCGACTTCGACCGCATCAGGCAGACCACGTTGCGCCCGTTCGGGATGCTCTACATGGGCCCCACCACCGCCGGGCAGAGCGTCGAGATCCAGATCGGGTTCTCCCTGCGCGGCTGTGAACAGGCCAGGGAGAACCTGTACCGCGAATGCGGTGAGGGAGCGCCGGCGTTCGACACCGTCCGGGCGCGCACCAAGGCCCGGTGGGGCGACCACGTGGGCCGGGTGGAGGTCGAGGGCGGGTCACCCGCCAGGCGGCAGGTGTTCGCGACGGCCCTGTACCACTCCCTGATCAAGCCGTGCTTCGCCGACGACGAGAGCCCGTTCTGGCCGTCGTCCGGGCCGTTCGTGTTCGACATCTGCACGATGTGGGACATCTACAAGACCCAGCTGCCGTTGCTCATGGCCATCTGCCCGGACCGGGCGGTCGATCTCCTGGAGTCGCTGATCCGGGTCTGTGAGGAGGAAGGCAACTTCCCCATCGGATACCGGATGGCTCGTGGCGCGGACAGGTTCTTCCGGCAGGCGAGCGCGCTGGTCCACACCGCGCTGGCCGACGTGCACGCCCTCGGCCTCGGCGACCTGGACTGGACCTGGGCGCTGGTGCACATGTACGACGACCTGCGCCGGATGTACGGCGAGGATTTCTACGAGCACGGCGTCGTGCACCCGATCTCGCACACGCTCGACCTCGCCTACGCCTGCCACTGCACCTCCGGCGTCGCCAGGAGCCTGAACGACGTCCAGCTCGCCGACGACCTCGACGCGCGAAGCCGCCTGTGGTCAGGCGCGTTCGACCCGGACACCGGCCTGCTGGTCGACTCGTCGTTCTACGAAGGCGGCAAATGGAACTACTCGTTCCGGCTGCTGCACGACATGGCCGCGAGAATCGCGATGGTCGGCGGCAACGAGGCTTTCGTCAGCATGCTCGACGCGTTTTTCGGCTACGGCGCCCCGCGCGTGGCGCAGCCCGGCAAGCGGCCCGGCTCGGCGGAGATGTCGGCCGGCTACCTGCTGAACCGGTTCGAGGGGCTGAACAACGAGCCGGACATGGAAGCGCCGTGGTCCTACCACTACGCGGCTCGGCCGGACCGCACGGCCGAGATCGTGCACGCGGCGCTGACCTGGCAGTTCGGCACCGGTCCCGGCGGCCTGCCGGGCAATGACGACTCGGGCGGGCTGAGTTCTTGGTACGTGTGGGCCTCGCTCGGTCTGTTCCCGGTCGCCGGGCAGAACCTGTTCCTCGTCAACGCGCCTGCCTTCAGCCGCGCCACCCTGCACCTCGGGGACCGCGACTTCGTCATCGAGACGCGTGGCCACCGCGAGACGTCCATCAGCTCCGACGGGCTGGAGGAAAACCCGCCGCCGCAGTACGTGCAGTCCGCCCAGCTGGACGGCAAACCACTGGAGGCGGCGCACCTGCGTGCTACCGACGTCCACGCCGGTGGCCGGCTGCTGCTCGAACTAGGCCCGCACCCCTCGGAGTGGGGACGCAAGATCCTGCCGCCATCAGTGTCCGACCCGCTCGGAAAGGGGGCTCGCACATGAACAGGCCAAGCCGTCGTCTCGTCATCGTGGTCCGGGCCGACCCAGTCATCTGCGGTCACTCCGGTGAAGCCCGCAACCTGGCCGAGGTCGCGCTCACCCGCGGCTTCGACGACGTCCGGTTGCTGACCTGGCCGATACCCGTGCTGCAGGCGGCAGGACTGCCGCTCAAGCCGCTGGACCGGATCATGCCCTACAGCGAGGGCATCACCGTGGAGCGGCCGGAGCCGGTCGGCGACTACCGGGTACCCGACGGCCGCTATCTGGCCGGTCTCACGGGACGCCTGGTCGAGCTGCTCGCCGAGCAGGTCCCGACCACGTGCGTGTCGATGTACCTGGCTCCTCACGACGCAGTGGTGCGCGACGCCGTCGACGCGGCCCGCGCGGCCGGCTACGCACCTGACGTCCACACCATCGCGAAGGCGGTCGGCTCGGACGTCACCAACGTGATCCGCTCGTGCCTGCGCGAGGGGCGGTTCGGGGCAGCCGTGGTCCTGTTCACCCGGTTCCTCGCCAACGACCAGGTGATCGCCGTGTCGGAGTACACCAGGCAGGAGATCATCGCCTGCGCGGAGGCTGTCGACGCGCACTGCGGCACCCGGTTCGCCCGCCAGTGCGTGCGCCGGCTGTCGGTCAGCTACCCGCCGATCGACACCTCGGCGTACCTCGACCTCGATCCGGCGCTCGTGGACGCCGCCCTGACGCGACGCGGCCTGGAACGCGACGGGTACGTGTTGTTCCTGTCCAGGGTGACCCGGGCCAAAGGCATCTACGACCTGGTGGACGCGTTCGCCCAGTGCCAGGCGCGGTCACGGCTGAAGCTCGTGATCGCCGGCAACGGCCCCGAACTGGAGCACCTCCAGGCGATCACGCGGCACAACGACCGGATCGTCTTCCTCACCGACGTGGAGGACGAGGAAAAGCCGCTGCTGATGAACGGCTGCGCCGTGTACGCGCTGCCGACCAAGCCCGAACCGGACTTCGTCGAGACCTTCGGCATCGCGCTGACCGAGAAGATGCTCGCTGGCGGCGGGCCGGTGATCACGACCACCACCGGAGGCGTCGGCGAAGCGGTGGGCGGGACGGCCATCATCGTCGAGGCCGGGAACGCGGACCAGATCGCCACTTCGATCGACCGGGTGGTGTTCGACATGTCAGCCGAGGAACGGCAACTCATGGCGGACCGAGCACGCGAGCACGCCCTGTCCTTCGACCGTGTCCGCGTGTTCGACGGCCTCTTCGCCACACCCAACCCGGCTGTCGCCCTGACGGGATGAACCCGTGATCGCCTGCACGCGGTGACTGTTCTCCTTCGTCGGTTGCCGGAACACCACTTGGCGCGGTTGCGCTGACCTCGGGCCGTACCGCGCGCATCGCGTCGCCAACGAGTCGGCCCTGGGACTCCGCGCCGTCGCTGTCGAGCCAGAGCGCGTTGGCCGCGTTCAGGCAGGCTCATGCGTGCAGCGACGAGCGGGGTCGGCAGTTCCTGCCAGCGCAGCTGCTGTTCCAGCCGGCCTGCTCGCAGTGCGGGGGACGTGCCGGCCACCTCGGTCCGATATGGACAGTTCGGATCTGTGCATAGTGGACTCACGGGAGGCGTCGCCGGACGAGCCGGGCGCGGGAAGGATCCCGCGCCGGTCACCGCCAGATGGACCGGTGTTCGGCTGCGTCGCGGACGCGTGCCTGTCTGGGTTCCTATCCCGTCCACATCGGACACTCCGGCCGACCGCTGCCTGGAACGGTGACAAGCGAGCACGAGGTGCCGGTAGGGGGACTACCGGCACCTCGTGGGTGATCACTGACCGATCAGAAGTGGAGCATCCACTGGAAGTCGGCCTGGGCGTTGCTCACGTGGACGTTCTTGCGGGTGCCGTAGGCGAGCGGGTTGTTCCAGTTGTACTCCTCGACGTCGAA
Organism: Lentzea nigeriaca; assembly: GCF_016907955.1. Lineage (GTDB taxonomy): Bacteria > Actinomycetota > Actinomycetes > Mycobacteriales > Pseudonocardiaceae > Lentzea > Lentzea nigeriaca. Next base: position 367,278 of record NZ_JAFBCX010000001.1, read on the forward strand.
CGAGCCGTCGGAGTGGACCGCGTTGACGTAGGCGACGTGACCGACCCTGTGAACGTCGTTGACGGCGATGGCGCCGACCTTCGGGGTCTTGTTGACCGTGACGCCGACGCGGCGGGCGGCGTCGTCCCAGGTGCCGGCGTTGCCCCACGTGGTTCCGCCGTAGGAGTTGCTGAAGCTGGGAACACCGAGCCTGCTGGCGATCCGGTAGGCCGCGAAGGCGGTGCAGTTGTTCTGGGCGAACCCGCGGGGACGGCCGTCGTAGTCGTTGGTCGGGCTTTGTGAACCGCCGCCGCCCCCGGTGAGGAACTTGTGGCTGGCGTTGTTGTTCTTCAGCGTGGCGTTGAGATTGCCGGCCGCGCCGGGCGCGAAGTCCTGGTGCGCTCCGCCGAAGTCGCTGTTGAAGTACACCCGCACCGTGTGGCTGGTGCGGTTGCGCACTGATGCCGCGTTGTTCTTCGTGCACACGCCTTTGCCGGCGCCGTCGCCCTTGAACTCGTAGCAGGACGGCTGGGTGGCGCCGAGATCGCTGATCGAGCCGGTGAAGTCGGAGATCGAGCCGGCCTGGTTGCTGTTGTAGTAGTAGCAGAACTCTCCGCTGTCGCAGTCCCCGTCCCGGCTCGCGGCGAACGCGGGCGAGGCGGTGGCGGCCATGAGGGGCGCGACCAGGGCCAGTGCGGCCCCGGCGACGGCGAGCGTCAGGCGTGCGATTTTCACGGGTTTCCCATTTCGTGAGGTGTCAATGATCGGGGTGGCGTCCGGGCTTCCGGTCAGTGCGCGCGCTGGTAGTCCTCCCACGTCTTGATCGGGACGCGGGGACCGTCGTCGGGGCGGCGGTTGCCGAGGCCGTTCATGCCGAGGTAGTAGTCACCGACCTGGTTCTGGGCCTGGGTGGACTGGTCGGTGTCGTTGATCGCCACCGCGTGGATGTGCCACGGCCACTGGCCCTGGGCCGGGCTGCGGACCCAGGCGGCGAAGCCGACCTGGCGCAGCGCACGGGCGACGGCGGTGCGGGTGTCGGCGGACATGCCGTCGACGTTGATGTCCACGACGCCGCCGCCGTCGTGGGTGCCGGCGGAGGTCGGGTCGCCACCGGGGTTGTAGGAGCCCTGATCCAGCTTGAGGCGGCGTCCCAGCACACGCTCGGCCTCGGTCAGCATCGCCTGGGTGCGGGTGTTGACGACGTACCCGTCACGCTGAACCTTCGAGCCCGGCTTGATCACGTGGGAGACCGTGAACCGGCCCTGCCCGAGCGAGGCCAGCGAACTCGCGCCGGGCAGGCCGTTCGCGGCCAGTCCGGTGTATCCGAGCGAACGCTGGTAGGCCGCGTACGCCTTGATGGTCGTGGTTCCGAAGTAGCCGTCGACCCACTGGGCGTCCAGCAGATTGCGTGCCTGGAGTGCCTTCTCGACGGCCAGCACGGAATCCTTGGCGCCAGGGGTCAGCGTGTCGTCGGCGCGCCGGGGATCGATCTGGGCGGCCAGGACGGTGGCTTCCATGTTGACGACGGGCGCGGCGGCAGCCTGCGTCGCGTTCAACGTCAGGCTGCCCAGGACCGCGAAGGTCGCCAGCGCCGTAATGGCGCCCTGGGTCTTCATCTTCGTCTTCATGCGGTGTTTCTTTCCGTTCGGTCAAAGCCTGGCCACGGCCTCGGTCCAGCGCCGGGAATCGTGTGCGTGCGGCTTGTCGTGGAGGTGCGTTTCCCGCGGCCAGGGGTCAGCAGGCCGTCACACCGTTGGACGGTGTGACCGTGTTCTGGCAGTGGGACGGCGCGAGCGCAGTGCCTTGGGACAAGGCTCGGACATGGCGCTGACAAAGCTCTGACAACGATCGCTGCGCCTGACAAAGCTCTGACACGGCGATGCGCAGTTTCGAGGCCTCGCCCGCACTGGCGACCGCTCGTTCGTGTACGGCGCCGCGAGTAGGCTTGGGGGACATGGTGTTCGACTCGGCCCGGTTCGACATGCAGCCCTATGTCGGTTTCGAGATGGATCGCTTCGTCCGGCGGACGTTCTGCAGCTGGGAGGACGCGGGCTGGCGCTCCCTGCTGGTGCAGCGGTTCGAGCACGTCCCGGTCGCGGAGGACCTGGCCTTGCCCGGCGCGGCCGACCTGCACCTGGTGCTCCCGATCTCCGGGCTGGCCGAGATGGAGACGCGGGACGGCGGCCGCGCCGTGCACGATCGGTGGCGTCCTGGCCGGCTCCAGCTGGGCCTCCCGCACCAGGCCACCGTCCGCCGCTACCGCGGGGACGCGGACATGCGCAGCGTCCAGGTGCACATCCCGCGCGACATCGTGGATTCGGCGGTGGCTCGGCTCGGTGGCGACGTTCCGGACTTCGAGGCCATGGCAGCGTCGGTCGGCGGCGACCCGCTGATCGAGGAAATGGTCCGGGCGCTCGGCTCCGCTGGCGCAGCCGATGACCTGTACGCCGAGACCGGGGCCGCTTTCCTGACCATGCACCTGCTGACTCGGCACGGGCGGCTGCGAGCTGACCGGCCCCCGGCTCGGGAGGACGCCCGCGTGCGCGCGGCCGTCGCGTTCCTGCGTGAGCGGCTGGCCGAACCGGTCACGCTGGCCGACGTCGCCGACGAGGTGCACCTGTCGGTCTATCACCTCGTCCGGGTGTTCCGGGCCGCGACCGGACAGACCCCGCACCGGTTCCTCACCGGGCTGCGGGTCGAGGAGGCGAAGCGGTTGCTCCGCGAAACCGATCTGCCGCTGGACCGGATCGCGCCGCGGTGCGGCTTCACCAGTCCCGGCGCCCTCTCGGCCGCGTTCGTGCGCCACACCGGAATCCGCCCGTCGGCCTACCGCAATTCCTGACCGGTACACCGCAATTCCCCGCCTGGGCAGGGGTTCAGGCCCGCCATAGCCTGACTTCATGACCCAGCAGTCCTACGACGTCACCGCCGAATCCGCGGCACCGCCCTCGGCGGTATGGGCACTGTTGCTCGATCCCCACAGCTGGCCGGCCTGGTCCCGCGTCGACGCCCTGGAAACCGCGCAGTCGGCCGGCCTCTCTTCCGACGGCCGGGACGGTGTCGGCGCGGTGCGCGCGTTCCGGACCGGAAAGGTCGTCACCAAGGAACGCATCACCGCGCTGGAGCCGGAACGCCGATTCGCCTACGAGGGCACCGAAAACCCGCAGCTGACCGACTACCGGGCGGAGGTCGAGCTGGAGGAGTTGCCTGGCGGCGGAACGCGGATCCGGTGGCACGGCACCTATTCGGCGCGCTGGGGAATGCGCTGGTTCCTCCGGCGATACCTGCGCCGCTTCATGCGGGACATGGCGGCCGGGCTGGCCGGCCACGCCGCCGGGGTGCGGGCGGCGTGAACCCCTTATGTGTCAAGTAGTGCTGGGACGAAGATGTCCTCGCACGTCAGCAGGCGCTGCGACAGGCCCTGTTCGTGGTGGTAGCGCAGGAACGTGTCCACGGCCGCGCGGTTGGCTTTCACGCCGTAGGGCCACCAGTCGTCCCCGAGCAACCGTTGGTTCTCCGCGAACAGTTCGCTGAACCACGGGGTCATGATGGCCATGTGCTGCTTCACCGCGCCCTCGCGGTACCGGCGGACCGTGATCTCCTTCGCTTCATCGAAGGCCCGGTAGACGGCGGTGAGCAGGTCCGGTCGCGCCGCGAGTTCCTTGCGCACCGCGATGGTGTGCATCATCGGGAAGATGCCGGTCCGCCGGTAGTACGCGCGCTCGACCGTCGGGTAGTCGGGGAACAACCGCGCGACCTTCGGAGATCCGTCGAGCAGCGCCTGCGGAACGTCGACCGAGATCAGGGCGTCGATCTCACCCGACTCGAGCAGCGCCCCCAGCGTCTCGCCGTCGGTGGTGTGCCGGATGTCCACGCCCGGGGGCACCGGCTGGGGGATCCAGTCGAACGACGGCAGCGGGTGGTTGGTACCGCCGACGACCCAGCGGCACTGGTCGGGCGTGACACCGTACTCGTCGGCCAGGATGCCCTTGGGCCAGATGCCGGCGTCGTGGCCGTACAGCGCGAACTCACCGATGGCCCTGCCCGCGAGATCCTGCGGCCCCTCGATGCCGCTGGAGGTGTTGACGAAGATCGCCGAGTGCCGGAAGTTCCGGTTCGGGAAGATCGGCAACGCCAGGAACGGCGGATCATCGAGGTCGAACAGGCGCAGCAGGTAGGTCAGCCCCAGTTCCGCGACATCGAAGTCCCCACGCACCATCCGCTGGAAGAGGTCGGACACCAGCGGTGCCGTCTCGAACGTGGCGTCCACGTCCTCGATGGTCACGGTCCCGTCGAGCAGCGCCGCGGTGTGCTCGTACTGGTAGACGCCGACGGTCAGCTCGGTCATCCGTTCAGTATGGCCAGCCCGGAACGTTGAGGCGAATGCCGTACAGGCCGAAGTTTCCGGTGTTGCCGCCGGCGGACGCGGTACCCGACGTGATGTAGAGGGTTTTCCGGTCAGGGCCGCCGAAGGCGACGTTGGTGGTGTTGCGGCCCGCGGAGATCGTGCCGAGCTGCTTGCCTGCCGGGGAGTACACGTGGACCTTGCCGTCGTTGTAGGAGGCCTGGTACAGGTTTCCCGCGCAGTCAACGGTGCCGCCGTCGCTGCCGTCGAGTGACGCGAAGTCGCCGCGCTGCCCGGTGCTTCCGTCCGCGTTGACGGGATACCGGTAGATCTTGCCGGTCGCGTTGCCGCCGACGTAGAGGGTTCTGCCGTCCGGGGAGAGCTCGATTCCGTTCGGCTGGCGGATCGTGTCGTCGATCAGGGTGACGACACCGTTGGTGACGCGGAAGACGCCGGTCCTGCCCGACATCTGGTCGGGCCGGTTCGCGCGCTGGAAGTTCGGGTCGGTGAAGTAGACCGTTCCGCTCGCGGACACGGTGAGATCGTTGGGAGAGTTGAACATCCGCCCCTGGTAGTTCGCCGCGTTCGTCGTCCGCCGCCCGGTGGCCAGCTCGTACGAGGACACGGTGCGCTGGTCGTGGGTCGCCGCGAGGACGGACGTGCCGTCACGGCTGATCGCCAGGCCGTTGCTGCCCGCGTTCTTGACGAACGTGGTGAACGTGTTCGTCGAGGGGCTGTACCGCAGGATGTCCGAGGGCTGGACGTTCTGCGGGCCGGTGCCGTCGTACATGTTGCTCAGCAACAGGGTTTGCGTCGCCGCGTCCCAGGTCGGGCCCTCCAGGAAGTTGAACCCGTCCTTGATCTTGGTCGCGGTCGGGTTCGGCGAGGGCAGCGGAGTGCCGAACGGCCCGCCGGGGCACGGTCCTTCCGCGGCCGAGGCGCTGGTGACGCTCGCGGTGGCCAGGCCCAGGACGATCGTGGCCGCCGCGATCCTTCGTTGCCGTGCTCCGATGTTCATGCCGGTGCCATCCCTGCTTCCGGTTGGGCTTGTCTCAGGAGCAGCCGATCCGTGACGGTGCCATCACGACATCGTCGAACCAGAGCGTGTCGTCGCCGTTGCCGTAGCTTTCCCAGCCGAGCCGGAAGTTCGCCAGGGCGGGCCGCCATCCGCCGCGCCGCAGCCACTGCGCGTCCACGTCCGGCGTGGGCGTGCCGTCCGCGTGCAGGCCCGACACTTCGGTGCCGTTGAGCCAGGTTCGCAGTTCGGAGCCGGTGATCCCGAACTCCACGCAGGCCCACTGGTTCACCGCCAGCGGGACGCTCTGGGCGACCCCGGCCGGGCTCTGCTCCGGCAGCGTGGCGTCGTCGGACTCGCGGTTCCATTGCAGGGCACGGTTTTGCCCGCCCATGCGCAGGTCCTTGCCGCCGTCATTGGTGTCCTTCATGGCCACGAAGGTCACGTGCGACTCCGGCAGCGCGGTGGTGTGCCGCACGAAGAACCGCACGTACTGGCCGGATGTGCTCATTCCTCTGGACGTCGCGAGGAACACGTGGTTGCAGTAGCCGGCACGGCCGTTGATCCGGACCGACCTGGTGCCGCTGTGCGCCGTCGAGCTGTCGACGGTCGCGGTGCCGGACCCCTGGCAGTTCGGGAACATCAGCGACCAGTCACCGGCCGGCGTCGTCCCTGTCTGGTTCTCGAAGCCGTCGCAGAACGCGCCGCTCGGACAACCGGGTGGTGGCAGTTGTGGTGTCGTCGTGGTTGTTGTCGGTGGCGTGGTCGTTGTCGTCGGCGGGTTGGTGTCGTTGCACCGCACACCGTTGAGTGCGAAGTCCGTTGGTGTGTCGTTGGTGCCCTGGAAGGTCGCCTGGAACCCGAACTGGACGGAAGCGCCGGTGGCGATGCCGCGGTTGAACTCCTGGTTGCGCGCGGTCACGGCCTTGCCGGACTGCGTGACGCCCGCGCTCCAGCTGGACGTGACGCGCTGGTCGCCCGCGAAGGTCCACGTCAGGGTCCAGCCGTCGACGGCAGCGCCGTTGTTGGTCACCTTCACCTGACCGACGAAGCCGTTGTTCCACTGGTCGACGTGGTAGTCGACCACGCACGCGGGAACGTCGGCGGAGACCGGGTTCACGATGATCACCGCTGCTGCCGCGGTCGCGAGTGCGGCCATGGTCAAGGCACCGCTCGTCTTCCAGCGCATGTGCTCTCCTGCGGGCTGGTGAGTTCTGAACACCCCAGGCCGGACCGGCCTGGGGTGCACCTGCGTCAGGCGATCAGCGTTGCAGTGTCAGCACACCCGGCCGGTAGGGCAGCAGGCCGTAGTCGGTGCCGTCGGAGCTGGGGCTGCGGCCCTGGTAGAGGAGCTGGAGGTTGCACGGGTCGATGGTCTTGGTCTGGTCGGGGTTGGTTCGGATCAGGTCGCCGTGGCTGATGTCGTTGGTCCAGGTGGCGCCGCTGTTGGCCTTGCCGGCGAACGGGTTGCTCTCGGTGGCGGCCTGCGGAGTCCACGAGCCGTTCAGGCTGCTGGACGTGAACGAGCGGAAGTAGCGTCCACGTGCGCCCATCGCCTCGACGATCATGAGGTACTGGTTCTGGCCCTGGACCTTGTAGACCTCGACCGCCTCGAAGAGGTTCGCCGTGGTGTCGCTCATGATCGTCGTGTAGTTCGAGCCGAAGTTGCCGGGGAAGTTCCCGATCGGCATGCTCGCGCGGTAGATCTTGCCGTTGTCGCCGGCGAAGAACAGGTACATGGTGGTGTCGTCACCGATGAGCGTCTGGTCGATGGGACCCGTGCCGGAGTTGGGAATGCTTCCGGTGAAGAGCGTCTGCTGCGCCGACCATCCGTTCGCGTTGGTGGGGTCGCTGGAGGTCCGGTAGCTGAAAGCGGTCCCGCCCCACTGGTAGGTGAGCACCCAGATGTTCTTCGGCGCGAAGTAGAACAGCGTCGGTGCGACGGTGCCGCTGTTCATCCCGTTCTGCGGGGCGGAGGCCATGTCGGACCAGTTCGTGAAGGTCCCGAAGTTCATCGAGCCCCACTTCGAGCCGAAGTCGTGCGTCGTCGCGTAGACCAGGTGCTTGCCGTTGTACATGACGTGGGTGAAGTCCTTGAGCGAGACCCAGCCCGACTTCGGGTTCGCCAGCGAGCCGGTCGACGACCAGCGGTACGTCGACGGAAGCGAGCACGTGCCCGGCGGGTTGCTCGTCGTGGTGGTGGGATCCGTCCCGCCGCCGACGCGGACGAGCTGCCACTGCTGGTTCGCGCCACCCCAGTCGCTGTACTGCACGACGTTGCCGCCATCGGCGGTGGAGGCTCCCTGCACCTCGACGGCCTTGTTGCTGTTGCGGTTGATCAGGCGCACGTAGCCGCCGTCGGAGTCGGCGAGGCGGAACTGCTGGTTGGTGCCGTTGTTGTCGCTCCACTGGACGACGCTGGCGCCGTCGGCGGTGGAACGCTGGTAGACGTCGAGGACCTTGCTCGACAGCCGCGACTTCAGCCGGTAGTAGCCGCCGCCGGAGTCGACGAACTGCCACTGCTGCTGGTTGCCGTCGTTGCGGGCCCACTGGGTGATGCGCGCGCCGTCGGTCGTGACGGAGTTGTAGACGTCCAAAGCCTTGCCGCTGTTGCGGTTGACCAACACGTACCAGGCGCTGGTGTCGACGGTCGCCGCCGACACGGGCGCCGCGTTGACGGCCGCCACCAGCCCACCGAGCAGCACGGTGACGGCGGCGGTGAAACCGGCCACACGACGCCTGCGCGTTCGTGGGATGGCGGTAGGTGAGTGGGGGCCTGATCCGGCCATTGGGCGTTCTCCTCTTCGGCGAGGTGGGCGAACCGCGGCACGGGCAATGAACTCACGATTACGTCAGCCGTCGGCAATGCGAGGACTGAAGACGGGCGCACGGACAGACGTGCCACTGCCGCGGGCGCCGATCGCGTCCATCAAACTGTGAAGGATGATCTCGGCGCGGTCAAGACGCAACGAAAAGGCTTCCCGCAGGGCGCTGGAGCGCATTGTGGATTGCTAAAGTTCATGCGAATTCTTTAGCTCGTGCGAGCGGTGGTCGGTCGTGTCTGATCGGTGCCTTGACCAGCGCAGACTGCGTCTGGCTAGCCGTGTGGCAGGGCTCCCCGGGCGGGTGGGTGAACCTCCGGTTCAGGCTGCGGCCGGCGGGCGCTGTCATATACCTGCCTCGCGTGCACGGCGATTCGACAGTCGAATCGAGTGGCAGTTCGATGAATTCGACGAGCGGGCCGTCGGGGGGCGAATTGTTCGCGCGTGGATGCGGAAAACCGCCTCTCGCGCGGCTCAGCGCGAGGATTGCGACCGGGCGACCAGGATGCGCTGCCGCGACGCCTCGTACAGCACCGCCGTGGCCGCGTTCGCCGCGTTGAGGGAGCTCGCGCTGCCGGTCATCGGGATGCTGACGACGTGGTCGCACAGCTCCCGCCACGCGGTGCTGAGGCCTGAGGTCTCGTTGCCGATCAGCAGCAGGGTCGGCTGGGTGAGGTCGAAGTCGAAGATGTCGGCCTCGCCGTGTTCGTCGGTGCCGACGACGACAACGCGGTTGCCCTGGGACCTGTGCCCGTCCAGCCACTGCGTCACCTCGCGGTGCGAAGGCACGCGGACGGCCGGGAGCGAGAACAGGGAACCCGTGCTGGCGCGGACCGACTTCGAGTCGTACACGTCCGCGGCGTGGCCGGTCACGATCAGGCCGTGCGCGCCGAAAGCGTCTGCCGAGCGGATGATCGAACCGATGTTGCCTGGACTGGTCGGGCGGTCGAACAGCACCCCGAGGAAGTCTTTACCTACTCGGATGCGGTCCAGGTCGTCGTCCGGGATCTCCATGACGGCGATGACCTCGGGAGCGGCCTCGTTCTTCTCGCCCAGTTCGGCCAGGAGCTCCGGCTCCATCGCCACCTGCTGGGCGCCCGACGTGCGGAGCAGTTCCCTCGCCCACTGGGACAACGGGCGCTTGGCGTCGAAGAGGAGCGTGCGGATCGGCCAGTCGTGCTCGACCGCGATGGTGATCGGGCGCACGCCCTGGACCAGGAACTCCCGTGCGCGGGTGCGCTTGTTGCGGTTCGTGAGCAAGGACTGCCACTGCTGGAAGCGGGCGTTGCGGGAAGTGATCCGCTGAACCGCAGCCACTGCTCCTCCAGGTGAACCGACGTGCGGCGGCGATCTTATCGTGCTCGCTCATGGTCGGTGGATCACCATCAGGCCGTCGTGGACGCGGTAGGTGACGCGCCAGGGAGACCAACAAGAGGTGCCGGGCACCGGAACATGGCGGTGCGATGATCGAATCGAGTCAGCTCGCCCGAGCGGCGCAGGGCGCGGGAGGTATGTCCGAAATGGAACGACGGGTCGCATTGGTCACCGGCGGAGCTTCGGGCATCGGCGCCGCGACGTGCGTTGCGCTGCACGAGGACGGGTTCGCCGTCGCGGTGCTGGACCGCGACGGCGACGGCGCCGCGGCCACGGCGGAGCGTTGTGGCGAAGCGCTGGCGTTGACCGCGGATCTCCGCGACGAGCAGGCCGTGCGCGAGGCCGTCGCGGACGTGATCGCGTGGCGTGGACGGCTCGACGTGGTGGTCAACGCCGCCGGAGTGCTGCACCGGACCGGTTTGGCCGACACCGACGCCGAAACCTGGGCGAGGGTGCTCGACATCAACCTCACCGGCGCCTTCCGCGTGTGCGAGGCGGCGCAACCCCACCTGCTCGACGGTGCCGAGGACGGAACCAAGAGGATCGTCAACATCGGCTCGTGCGCCGGTGAGATCGGCTACGCCTACCCCGCGTACACCGCCTCGAAAGGCGGGATCATCGCGCTGACCCGGCAACTCGCCGCGGAGCTCGCGCCGCACCGGATCACCGTCAACGTCGTGAATCCGGGGTTCATCCGCACCCCGATCAACGACGACGCCTTCGCCGACCCCGCCCAGGAGCGGCGCGTCGCCGAGCGCATTCCGCTGGGCCGCATGGGGGAGCCCGAGGAGGTGGCCGCGGTGGTCCGCTTCCTCGCCTCGCCGGCGGCCGGGTACATCACCGCCGAGACGATCCGGGTCGACGGCGGCCAGACCGCGATCGGCGCGGTCGCATCCCCGAAATAGGGCAACTCACTTCGCCTGGAACCCGCCGTCGATGTTCAGGATCGTGCCCGCGACGAAGGACGCCTGATCCGACAGCAGCCAGTGGATGCCCGCGGCGATCTCCTGCGGCTTGCCCATGCGGGCCATCGGGTGCATGTCGATGATGGTCTCCTCGTCGTACTGACCGAGCGAGATGGCGCGCGCGATGATGTCGGTCTTGATCGCGCCGGGGGCCACCGCGTTCACCCGGACACCGCGTGAGGAGTACTCGATCCCGGCCGTCTTGGTGAGGCCGACGACGGCGTGCTTGGTGGCCGCGTACGGGCCGCTGTAGGGGATGCCGTTCAGCCCGGCGATGGAGGCGAGGTTGACGATGGCGCCGCCGCGTCCGCTCGCGAGCATCTCCTTGATCTCCCGCTGCAGGCACAGGAACAGGCCCATCACGTTCGTCGAGAGCATCTCCTGGAACTTCACCGGATCCGCGTCGACGATCGAGGCGGTCTCGTGGGCGAGGCCCGCGTTGTTGACCGCGTAGTCCAGGCGGCCGTGTTCGGACAGCACGGAGTCGAACAGGCTCTGGATGCTCTCGGGTGAGTCCATGTCCGCCGCCAGGAACGACGCGCTGCCGCCGTTCGCGGTGACCTCGGCGACCGCGTCCTCGCCAACGTCCTTGCGTCGCCCGCTGATCACGACGTGCACGCCGTCCGCGACCAGAAGCCGTGCGGTCTCCTTGCCGATGCCGGTAGCGCCGCCCGTGATGACCGCAACCTTCTTGTCGGTGCTCATGATGACCTTCCTCGTTGAGTCGTTGTTGCCCTGTGTGCGAGAACGACTGTAAGAGACCGTCGGTCTTTTAACAACAGACCGGCGGTCTTTAGAGACCGGAGTCACTCTCCTCTGGCGTCGCGAAAGTTCTGATCCGCGTGGTCGGTTCGCTAGAGACCGGCAGTCCGGTAACCGGCGCCGGTAGGATGACCGCGTGGCCGAGACGTTCCAGCGCGCCCGCAGCGAGGAGCAGCGCGCGATCCGCCGTTCCACCATCCTCGAGACCGCCTCGGCGATGCTCCGCGAGACGTCGGTCTCCGCCGTGACGCTGAACGAGCTCGCACGCCGTGCGGGCCTCGCCAAGTCGAACGTGCTGAGGTACTTCGAGTCGCGCGAGGCGGTCCTGCTCGACCTGCTGACGTCGGAACTCGACGAGTGGCTGCTGGCCGTCGGGCAGGACCTCGGACGCCTCGGCCGCGCCTCCGTGAACCGCCGCCGAGCACGTGTCGTCGCGGTCGTCGTCGGCAGCCTCGAGCAACGGCCGGTGTTGTGCGACCTGCTCAGCGCCCAGGCCGCCGTCCTCGAACGGAACATCTCGGCCGACGTGGCGGCGCGGTACAAGCGCAACATGATCGACGATCTCAACGTGCTGGCCACGATCGTCAGGGGCCATCTCCCCGAACTCAGCACCGCCGGCGCGCAGCAGTTCGCCGCGACCGTGCTCATGATGGCGGGAGCGGTCTGGACGCACGCGCTTCCGTCCGAGGCGATGAGGGAAGCCTATGCGCGTGATCCGGAGCTGGCGTCCCTCGCGATGAACTTCGCTCAGTCCCTGACGAGCATGCTGGACGCCCTCCTCAGCGGTCTGCTGGCGTCAGCCGCCGGCTAGCAGCTGCCCTCCGCCGAACCGTGAAGCCGGGAGCGCAGGCAATCGGCTGCCCGGTGCTGCGCCTGGATCTCCTGCAACGCGACCTGCAGGGCCTGCTCGTCGAGGTCCATGATCGCGCGCATGCAGTGCGCTCCCGCCGTGCCCGCGGCTTCCACGAACGAGTCCCACCGGTCCTGCATCCACGGGTCGTCGACGCGGAAGAAACCCTGCCCGTCGCGCGCGGCGCGGGTCACCTCGGCGCAGTGGCGTGCGAGTGTGGGCGTTTCGACTTGGCCTTGCACGCGGTCGATGTAGTCGAACAGGTTCGTGGCGGCCATGCCGTAGTTGATGAGCACATTGCGTGCGCCACGGCCGGCCCAGTGCGCGAGGTTCAGGCGTTCGGCGGGTTCGGGCACGGTGGTGTCCGGCGTGCCTCCCCGTGCCACGACGTCGAGTCCGGTGCGCAGGGCGGTCGCCGCGGCAGCGGCCTGGCGGGCCCATGCGAGGCCTGTCTCGACGTTGTCGGTACAGGTCGTTCTGGCACGGCCGGAGCGCGTGACGACGGTCTGCCACAGGGGAACGAGACGGTGGTCGGGCACGCGGAGGAACGCCGCAGCGTCCGTCGCGGCGGCACTGGCGGCATCGCAGGTCGTGGCGCTCATGAGGTGGTCGAGGAGGGTGCGGCCGCCGACCCGGTTCCAGGCCGTGACCTGCATCCGCGTGGTGGCTGCGGAGGGCGTGGCCGTCGATGTGGTCTTCTGGACGAATTCGGGGACATGATCGGACGTCGCCGCACCTGCGATCTCGGCTCCGGCGACGCCCAGCGCGGAGATGGTGAGCACCGCGATGGCCGTGCGGCGCTGACGCACCCGAGCGCGGCGGGGTGCCGTGGCGGCCGGACGCAACCGGCCGAGGCGATGGGCCAGCGCGCGGACTGCGGCGACGGCAACGGCGATCCCGGCAGCGGCGACCAGGCCCGGCGTGATCATCGGTTCCAGCACGGACCAGGACCGGATGAGCGCACCGCAGGCGATGGTGGTCAACGCGGCGATCTGCGCGCCGGCGAGGGTGGTGGCGAGGCGGTGGGTGCTCGGCGCGACGAGTGCGGCGAGCAGCGCCGCAGCGGCGGCCGCGACGAACGTCGTGGCGATGTACGCCAGCTCGTCCAGATCGCGCTCCACGAACGGGGCCACGGTGGCCGCCAGCCCGGCGATCAGGCCGGGCAGCACGACGCGGCGAAGCGCGGGCAGCGGCAGCGCGGGCGGCGGCAGCGCGGGCGGTTCCGGGACGTCGGGGACGGCCTCGTGCACCCAGCGCAGCAGCCCCGGCCTGATCGTCCATGCGAGCAGCGGCACCACCCAGGTCAGCGCCACGGCGACGAGGACAAGAGGCACGTGGTGCAGCGTCGCCAGCAGCGGCACGGTGCTCAGCACGATCCGCGACACTCGACCGGTTCCTGCGCCGGGGAGGCCGCGCTGGAACTCGTCGATCAGGTCGTCCGTGTTCAGCAGCGAGCCGACCACCAGCAGCGGGCCACCGCCGCCGAGCCACCACACGAACCAGGACGACAGCACCACGCCTCCGGCCAAGAGCGCCAGTAGCATCGGCGCCCGCAGCGTGCGTCCACGCCAGGTGCCCGCCCACAGCCGGGCGTTCTGGGCGATCCACCAGGTGAACGCCACCCCGGCCGCCACGAGCACCACCATCGCCCACCACCGGGCGGGCACCCAGTCGTGGTCGACGTGCTGCCCGGCGACCAGTTCCCCGGCCACCAGTCCCAGCCCGAGCCACATCCCGGCCCGCACCCCGGTCGGCCCGCTGATGCCGGTCAGCCGCGCGTGCACCACCGCGCGCCACAACGCGATGCCCGCGACCCCGGTGACGAGCGCGGCCGCGACCAGCGTGATCACCTGGTGCTGCCACCCGTCGTGGATCCGGTACTGCTTGAGGTACTGGAAGGCGGCGTTGTTGATCAGTGCCGCGCCCGCCCCGGTGAGGAACATCGGCAGTGCCCGCACACCGAACAGCGGTGCCGGGTCGTCCAGCGAACTCCGCCGCAGGTCCCAGCGCGGGTGCGTGCGCCACAACTCGGCGAACGCACCGCCGGACGAGCGGTCGGTCGTCTCCCAGCCCCGCCGGTCCGCACCCCATCGCAGCGCGGTGAGGTCGGCGTACACCTCGCGCGTGCGCAGGACATCCGCCCGCGCGAGCAGCACCAGCAAAACCATCACGACCGCGAGCACGACACCGCGGACGAGGCCCGGCAGGTAGGACGACGACAGCGGCGAGGACGGGCCGAACAGCAGCTGCAACACCAGCCACGCGGTGTCGGGCAGCAACGCCAGCGCGAGAAACGTCCGCCACAGCGCGACGGTCGCGTAGGTGAGGGTGATGTCTCGGTTGTGGACGTGTGCCAGCTCGTGCAGTACCACCACCCGGAACCCGCCGGGGTCCTTCTTGCGCTGCACCAGGAGGCCGACGTCCAGGCGCACCACCGGTTTGCGGTCCCGTCCGAACGCGACGGCGCCCTTGGTGGACGTGGCGATCGGGTCGACGACGAACGCGGGCGCCTGGTCGAGCCCGGCGGTGGCCACCAGATCGCGGAGGATCTCGTAGACATCGCTATCTGCGGGTTCGACCTCCGCCAGCGGCACAACGCGCCGCGACTTCCGCGCCCCGATCGCGAAGAACACGATCGCCGCCACCCCGGCCAGCACGACGGGCCCGAGCAACGGCAGCCACCACGCGGGGCGCGGCGCGTACTCGTCGAGGCACGCCTGGAAGGCGTGGGCCTGCTGGGTCGGTCCGCCGGTCAGCGCGGCCAGATCGCCGGCATCCGGGTCCCAGCCGGCGGCCAACCGGCAGGCCCAATCGAGTGACTCGGTGGTGCGGCCGGCGAAGTCCGACGTGAACGCCACCGACGCCACCACGAACAACACCAGCAGCAGCGCGAACCGAACCGTCGTTCCCGGCCCGAGCACCCGTTCGTCGACCCTGGACAACACTATTCCGCATCGCCGAGCGCCAGCCGCGCGATTATGGCGTCGGCGATCTGTGCGCACTGCTCCGGCGTCAGCCCTTGCCGCGCACCGGTTTCCAGCACCTTCTCGCGCAGCTCGGCCATCTGTTCAGGAGTCAGCGCCACCCGCCGCGGTATTGCCTTGCGGCGGAACAACTTCCGCAACCGGTCGGCGATCTTCTCGGCGGCCGTGTCGCCCAACCGCCCGGCGAAGTGCTCGACCGTTATCCACACCACGGGTGTGATCGTCACGAGCAGGTCGCCCAGTCCGAACCCCAGTGGATCACGCGCCGTGCGGGCTCTCTCCAGCCGTCGTGCCGCGACAGCGGGTTTGAGCGCGGCGAGCGCGTTGACGGCAGGCATCTCGTCCGGCGCCAGCTTCTCGACGACATCGCGGACGACATCGGCCACCTCGACGGATTTCACCGGCGACGTCACTGGTTCCACCTCCACGGTGCTCACACACCTCGAACGCCCAGTAGAGCGATCATGTGCAGACGGCAGGGACGAGGCAGGTCGAATGCACCCGAACGGACCAGTGGACCCCAGGCTGGCTACTACCTTGCGATGCAAGGTACCTTGTGTCCGTGACAACAGATGCCCAGTTGCTCGCCCAGCTTCGCCGCGGGGTGATCGAGCACTGCGTGCTGGCCTTGCTGGAACGTGGCCCCCGCTATGGCTTCGACCTGGTCCGCGAGCTCGCCGCGGTCGAGGGTCTGGGCACCAGCGAGGGCACGATCTATCCGCTGCTGTCGCGGCTGCGCAAAGACGGGTTGCTGGAGACCAGCTGGCAGCCGTCGGACCAGGGCCCGCCGCGCCGCTACTACGAGCTGACCGCGCAGGGCCGAACCGCGCTGGAAGTGTTCCACCGTCATTGGCGCAGCTTCCGTGCCGCGGTGGACGAGGTTCTCGAGGGAGACAAATGAACGCCGTGAAGCATTCCGCTGCCGCGGAGTGGCTGGCGCGCTTCGACCGCGCCGCTGCCGCCCTGCCGCAGCCCCGCCGGGGAGAACTGCGGCAGGAGCTGGTCGAACACCTGGACGCGCTGATCGCCGAAGCCGCGTCCGAGGAGGAGCTCGCCGCGGCGGTGGCCCGGCTGGGTGATCCGGCGGAAACCGTTGCCGCGGAAGGCCTCCCGCCGGTGTCGCGGGCCCGCGCCCGTGCCGCCCTCGGCCTTCTGCTGTTGCCGCTGACCGGCCTGCTCTACCTGACCCCGGCGCTGCCGCCCGGTCTGCCCAGCATGGCGCTGATCGTGCTGGCGTCCGTGGTCGTGCTGACCCTGGTGCTGCGTGCGGAGGCCGCGGCGGGCACTCGCGCTCTGGCCGTGCTGGGGGCGCTCGCCCCGCCGCTGGCCGGGCTGGGCGGCATCCTCGACAAGGTGTTCCAGGCCGGGCACCCGTGGAGGAACGAACCCGACGGGTCCCAGTACGTCTGGGCGAGCGACTCCTGGGTGGTGGTGCTCGGCCAGCTGGCGATGCTGCTGCTGGGCCTCGGCCTCCCCGTGCTCGCCGGACTGCGCCTGCGCCGCGCGGAGACGGCGGGTCTGTCCCTCGACGTGCTCGCCCTGCTGCTCACGCCTGCCGTCGGCCTCGCCACCGCGCTGCTGCTGTCCGGCTCCCGCCTGGGCACCTCGGTCGGGACCATGCTCGACGGCCCGCTGCTGGTCGTCGCCCTGGTGTGCGCCGCGACGCTGCTGGCCGCCGGCGGACTGCTGCTCGCCCGGCCAGGACTGGCCGTGCTCACCAAGGCTCTCGTCCTCGCCGCGGTACTGGCCGCGCCGGTCGGTGTGGTGCTGCTGGCCCAGCACGAGACCCGGCTCGCCGGAACGGTGTGGGACGCGGGAGCCGAGCCGCCGCGCGACATCGCAGCCGACCTGACGCGGGCTGTACCCGACTCCGTGCGCGCCCCTGCCCCGGCGTGGGTTCCCGACGACCAGAGCACCCGGCTGGGACTCGGTTTGCTGTTCGTGGTCGTGCTCCCGCTGGCGGCGGCTTGGCGGGTCCGCGGCCGCGAGCTCTGAGTCTTCACGTGGGGGAGTGGCCGCGACCAGATGGCTGGTCGCGGCCCTACCGGCTCCGTCGCGGCTCAGTCGGCGATGCGGCGGATCACGCTGATCGGGCCGATCGAGTCGATGTCGGCGATCTTCACCGGCACGTTCTCGGTGGAGGCGTGCACGGCGCGCACGCTGTCCACCGCCATGGCCACGTGGGACTGGCCGGAGTAGTAGACGATGATGTCGCCGGGCTTGACCTCGCCGCGGCTGACCGCGCGACCCTCCTTGGCCTGTTGGTAGCTGGTGCGGCCGATGGACACGTTCGCGTAGCGGTAGGCGGCCTGGATGAGCGAGGAGCAGTCCCAGGCGTCCGGGCCGGTGGCGCCGTGGACGTACCTGTCGCCGCGCTGCGCCAGCGCGAACTCCAGTGCCTTGCCGGCGGTTCCGGGTGGGGCCTTGATCGGTGACATGTCGCCGGCGTTCTTCAGGGTGTTCCTGGTCGAGGCGCTGAGCGAGTTGTACTGAGTGCGGGCCTCGTTCATCTGCTTCTGCAGGTCGGCGTTCTTCTGGTCGAGTTCGGCGAGCAGCTTCTTCGACGCCTCGGTCGCTTCGTCTGCCGTCCTGGTGGCGGCGTCCGCGGCGGTGACGGCGTCGGTGAGCTTCTTCAGCGCCTCGGCGTTGTCCGCGGCGAGGAGGTTGAGGGCGGACATGCGGTTGAGGAAGTCCTGCTGCGAGTCGCTCACCAGCAGTGCGGAGATCTGGTTGAAGCTCGCGCCCGAGTAGGTGGCCTCGGTGAGGAGGTCCACCTGGCCGCGCAACGAGTTCGCGGCCTGCTGGGCAGTGGCCAGGTCGCCCTTGGCCCTGTCCAGTTCACCCTGCTTGGCGGCGAGGTCGCCCTGCGCCTTCAGCTTGTCCTGGTTGAGCTGGGAGGCCTTCTCGGACAGCTCGTTGTACTTCGCGAGCGCGTCGGCGGCGGAAGGCTGTGCGTTGCCCGGCGTCGCGGGGAGCACGGCCGCGACCACTGCCGCCGTCGTGACGAACGCTCCGCGCACGGCGCGGCGTGAGGGGTGCGACACCACGTCGCGGTCCTCCTTCTTCGTGTGCCTGGCGCACTCAGACGGTGACGCCTCGATCGTTGAGCCAGGGGAGTGGGTTGATCTTCTCGCCGTCCGGGTTCCAGACCTCGAAGTGGAGGTGGGAGCCGGTGGACTCGCCGCGGTTGCCCATGCGGGCGATCTGCTGGCCGGCCTGGACCCGTTGGCCTTCGCGGACGTTGTAGCTGTCGACGTGGCCGTAGACGGTGATGGTGCCGTCGGCGTGCACGAGGCGAACCCATTGGCCGAAGCCGGAAACGGGGCCGGCGTCCTTCACGACGCCGTCGGCGGCAGCGAGGATCGGGGTGCCGATGGGGCCGGCGATGTCGATGCCGCGGTGCATCCTGCCCCAGCGAGCGCCGAAGCTGGACGTGAACTGCCCGACGGCGGGGCACGCGAACTTCGCGCGCCTGGTCTCGGCCTCCGCCGCCTCCCGCCGCGTCGTGATCTGCTGGCTGCGCAGGAGTTTCGCGGCTTCGGCTGCACCTTCCGGCGTCGTGCGGTGAGCCGCGAGGACGTGCGGGGCGTACCGGGTGTCGCCGCCCGTTCCGCTGAACGTCGCCGCGCCGTCGGTGTGGTTCGCGAGCTGGACGTTCCTGCCGTCCTTGGCGGCGGCCTGCAGGGCCTGGCCCACACCCGCCGTGGCGAAAGCGCCCGCTGCGACCGCGGCGACGACGATGCGTCCGCGCAGCGCCGACGGTGGCGGGGGAAGCCGGTGCGCGGGGGTTCGCATGTCGGCGAAGATTCGGGCAGGGTTGTTAAGAACTCGAGTAGATGATGTTCAGGTTTCTTCGCGGGGCAGCCGGATCGTGAACGTCGTGCCCTCGCCCACCTCGCTCGTCACGGTGATCGTTCCCTTGTGCGCCAGGACGTAGTGCTTCGCGATCGCCAGCCCGAGGCCACGTCCGCCGGTGGCGCGAGCGCGGGAACGGTCGGCCCGCCAGAACCGTTCGAACACGTGCGGCAGGTCGTCCGCCGCGATGCCGTGCCCGGTGTCGGAGACGGTGAGCACGACCTCGTCGCCCTCGACGCGGCCGCCGACCGCGACCCTCCCGTCCGCGGGGGTGTGCTGCACGGCGTTGACCACGAGGTTGCGCACCACCTGCCGCAGCCGCACCGGGTCCGCGGTCAGCCGCAGCTCCTGCCCCGCGGGCACGTCGAGGTCGACCTGGTGCGCGGCGGCGATCCCGGCCAGCAGCTCGGCGGCGTCCATCGGTTCCGGATGCAGGCTCAGCGCACCCGCGTCGGCGGCGGCCAGCTCCTGCAGGTCCTCGACCAGCTGCTGCAACACCAGCGTCTCCTGGAGCAGCAGTTCCAGCAGGTCGGCGTCCACCTCGGCGACACCCTCCTGCGCGGCGACCAGCCACCCGCGCATCGTGCCCAGCGGCGTGCGCAGTTCGTGCGACAGGTCGTTCACCATGTTCTTGCGCAACGTCTCCGCCCGCGCGAGGTGCTCGGACATGTCGTTGAACGCCGCCGCGACCTCCGAGACCTCCCAGCGTGCGGTGACCTCCGCCCGCGCTGACAGGTCACCCGTGCGCATCCGCCTGGCCGCCTCGGTGAGCACGGTCAGCGGCCGCAGCACGCGACCGGCCAGCAGGAAGCTCACGGCGATCGCGAACACCAGCACGAGCGACGCGGCCAGCGCGATCTGCGCGACCCCGGCGGCGGGCAGTCCCACCACGGTGTGCCGGACCACCGGTTGCCCGACGAACAGGAACGCGGCCGGGGCCACGTGGGACGTGAGCACCGCGCGCCGGGCAGAGGCCAGGCACTTCTCCTGCACCTGCGTGCCCTCCTCCGACAGCATCTGCAGTGAGCCGTCCGCACCGAGATACACCGGACGGTAGGACGTCCCGTTGCGGGTTTGGCACTGTTTCAGGTGCTCGTTGATCTGCCGCAGCGCACTTTGTTGCGCGGGGCTGTTCAGAGCCAAGGACAGGCAGCCGTCCGTGGCGGGCCAGGAGTACGAGCGCCCGGCCGCGCTCGTCCGGATCTCGGCCGCGACCCCCTGACGGCGGGCGCACGCGGCGTCGTTCTCGGCTTGCGCCTTGGAGATCCGCTGCTCCTCGGCGGTGAGCAGGAACGGCCCCAGTGCGCGCGGGTCGATGCGGTCCTGCGGAGTGTCCGGACTCAGCTCGAGGTCGACGTTGAGCGGATCGACCACCGCGGCCGGCTGGTTGGCCCCCCGCACGTCGTCCGCGTCGAACGTGCCACCGATGGGGGTCCGCTCCGTCGTGGTGAGCTGGATGTGCAACCCGGTCTCGCCACTGAGGTCCTCGAGCAGCGGTGTGATGCCCGACCAGTCCGGGTGCTCGGCCCCGTACCCGAGCACCGCGTCGTAGACGCGGGCCAGCCCCGCCTGCTCGCGACCTTGCTCAGCCCGCAACGTCTGCGTCGTGCTCTGTACCGACAGCCACGCCGTCGCCGCGATCGAACACGCCGACACCAGCACCGTGCCCGCCAGCAACAGCAACCGCAGCCGGCGAGGCCTACCGGCCACGACCACTCCCGTCCGAGATCTTGTACCCGATCCCGTAGACGGTGAGCAGATACGCCGGGGCAGCCGGGTCGGCCTCGATCTTGCGCCGCAGATTGCGCACGTGAACGTCGATCGTGCGCTCGGTGATGAACCCGTCCAGCCCGTACGCGTCCTCGAGCAGCTGCGCCCGGCTGAACACCCGACCCGGCTCGGCGGCCAGCACCGCGAGGATGCGGAACTCGGCAGGCGTGCATGCGACCAGCCGGCCCGCGACCCGCACCTCGTGCCGCATCGGCTCCAGTTCCAGCTCGCCGACCCGCAGCGCCCGCCGCGCGGGAGTGCCGGTCGTGCCGGAACGGCGCAACAACGCCCGCACCCGTGCCATCAGCTCACGCGGGTCGTACGGCTTGGCGAGGTAGTCGTCCGCGCCGAGATCGAACCCGAGCAGCTTGTCGTCGGCCTCCGCCCGTGCGCTGATCACCAGGACCGGCAGGTCCGCGTCCTCGCTGCGAACCGCCCGGCAGACGTCCCAGCCGTCCACGCCCGGCAGCATGAGGTCCAGCACCAGCAGGTCCGGGCGTCGGCCCCGGATCTCGTCGAGCGCCTTGCGTCCGTCGTCCACCAGCAGGAACGAGTGGTTCTCCCGGGCCAGGAAGCGGCCGATCAGTTCCGCCTGTCTCGGTTCGTCTTCTGCCACCAGGACATAGGCGCACATGGCGGCCATGATGCCAGCAGTTCGCTTACGGAGTGCGCGCTCCCGACTGATCGCCGAGTGGGGTTACCCGGACGTTGGCTTGGTCATTTGTGACATGCCGTCGGGTGGCCACGACGCCCTCATGCTCGAGTACTCAGAGGCGGGGCCCGAGGGTGAACCTTGCGTCGTCCACGTGGACGAAGACCGGGTGCCCGACTCGTTCGGCCGGTTCGTCGCCAATCTCGTTTCATGCGAGCGTTTCAGCGATTCCTAGTCAGGTCAGCGCGTCGATAGGTGCGATCGTCACCAGCTCCTTCACCGCACGGGCGAGTCTTTCGTCAAGTGTGACGAACGCGTCCGCTTGGAGCTGGGTCAGGGCGACGTACTCGGCGACGAAGGTGTCGGGCCACCCGAGCTGGTCCGCGACCTTCCAGGCGGTGGCCTGCAGGACGCGGTCGCCGAGCAGCCGGATCCGCAGCCCGCGCAGGTGGTCGAGCCGTCGCTCGGCGTCCTTTTTGGTCATCTCGCCGCGGTGTACTTCTTGGTGCAGAAGGGACAGGGTCTGCGAGCGGAGCAGCGTCGGGGCCAGGAGCTGGTGTTCGGCGTCGATCACGGCCCGGTCCTGGGCCAGGCGGATGGCCACGTCCGGGCCGATCACGTACTTGGTCATGGGAGATCCGCGTTTCAGGCCGTGGCGGCCGCGAGGAGACGGGCGAGTTCGGCCGGCTTGGTGTGCATGGGCCAGTGGCCGGAGTCGATGTCGACGAAGTCGAGGTGCTTGGCCTTGGCGAGCTCGGGCACGTCGCCCGCGTTGATCCACTCCTGGGCCTGGGCCGGGGTGAACTCGGGGCAGACGACCACGGCCGGGACGTCGAAGCGTCGCTCGTCGGTCAGCCGTACGACACCGGTGGCCACGGCCTGGGGGACGGGGAGGGCGGCAGCGGCGAAGGCGCGCTTGGTCTCCTCGTCGAGGTCGGCCGAGTCGGGGCCTTCGAACGGCTCCCAGCCGGGGAAGGGCATGACGCCGTCCCGCAGTTCGAAGAAGTCGGCGTAGGGCTTTCCGTCGCTCGTCGGGAAGCCGCCGATGAAGACCACCTTGGAGATCCTTTCCGGGCGAGCGTCCGCGGCCAGCCAGGCCAGGGTGCACGCGGCCGAGTGCCCCACCACCACGGGTTTGCCGGGGGCGGCGTCCACGGCGGCGAGCACGGCGGCCAGCTGATCGTCGAGTGTGGCGGAGGTGGATCCGTCGCCCTGCCCCGGCAGGGTCAGCGCCACGGGACGGTGGCCGAGCGATCGGAGCGTGGACGCGACATCGGACCAGGCCGATCCGTCGAGCCACAGGCCGGCGATGAGCAGGATGTCCACAGTTCTCCCTCTGCTGCGCGATCAGTGCATCGTCACGCTAGAGCCAATTCCGGACGATCTGCTTCCGGTTCGTTTACCCTGCCCGAGTGTCGAGTGATCTCAGTCCGACCGCGCGGGCACTGCGCGCCCTGGAGATCCTTCAGGCGCGTCCCGGCACGACGGCGGACCAGCTCGCCGAGAGGCTGGGCGTCACGGAGCGTGCGGCGCGCCGGTACGTCGGAATCCTGCGAGAGGCAGGAATTCAGGTCGAGTCGAGCCGCGGCCCGCACGGCGGGTACCGGCTCCGGCGCGGCACGAGGCTGCCGCCGATCGTGTTCACCCAGGCCGAGGCGCTGGGGCTGGTCATGGCGGTGCTCGACGGACAGCCCGCCGCGACCGAGGCCGACGACCCGGTCGGCGAGGCTCTCGGCAAGGTCATCCAGGCGCTACCGGAGAACGTCGGCCGGCAGGCGGCCGTCCTGCGCGAACACGCCAAAGCCGCGCCCGACCGGCACTCGGCGCGCCCGGACGCCTCCATCACCAGCGCGCTCGTCGCCGCCGTCGCGGCCAGGCATCGGGTGCTGATCACGTATCAGAGCGAGGCCGGTGCCGCGTGGAAGGCGGAGGTGGACCCGTGGGCGGTCGTCGTCCGCCACGGACGCTGGTACCTGCTGTGCCATTCCCATCGGGCGGACGCGATCCGCACCTATCGGGTCGACCGTGTTCGCGCGGTAGGGCAGACCGCGCACGAGTTCGAGCCGCCCGGCGATCTCGATCCGGTCGCGCTGCTGGAGGAGCACCTGGGCACGGGCTGGGAGTTCCCCACCCGCGTCGTGTTCCACGCGCCGCCGGCGGAGGTGGCGCCCTGGATCCGCCCGCCCATGGGACGGCTTCAGCCGTTGGGGAACGGGTGCGTACTTGTTGGCAGCACAAGCAATCCGGCGATGTACGCGCAGGAGTGGTTGGCTGCCGTGCCGTTCGACTTCCGCGTCGAGGGCGGAGACGAGCTGCGTGCCGCGGTGGCGGCGGTCGCGACGCGCTTCGCCGCGGCCGTGGTGCCGCAGGACGGGCGTTAGTCAGTTCCCGGCCGGAACCGGTTCACGTCGAGTCTCCAGTTGCGTTCGAGCGAGTGGCCCACCGACGTGGTCAGGTCTGTGCCCGTTGGGGCTTTCGGCGGCTTGGCGCGCCTCTTGTCGTGCGGTACGAACGAATCTCGGCACCGTCATGTGCCGCGAACAGGGGGATTCATGAAGCGAAGAAGGTTGGTTCAGCGCGCCGTTTTTGTGCCCGTGCTGGCCGTCGCGCTGGCGGTGTTCACCGCCGGCTACGCGTCGGCGCAGCCGGTCACCGACGGTTCGGTCGACTTCTCCGGTGATCCAGGGGACTGGATCACCGGCGGTGGTTCCTACAAGTACACCAAGGCGGCGGGCGATGCCCTGACCGTCGAGACCAACGCCAACCGCACGTTCCTCTCGGTGGACATCAACGGTGCGAACGGCGACTGGTGGACCATCTCGCTCGCTGCCCCGAAGGACGACGTTCTGTCCGCGAAGACCTACGAGAAAGCCCAGCGTTACCCGTTCCAGGGCGCCGGACCCGGTCTGAGCCTGAGCGGCAACGGCAGGGGCTGCAACGAGCTGACCGGCTCGTTCACGATCAGGGAGATCTCCTGGGGCCCGCAGGGCTACCTGCACAAGCTCGACGCGAGCTTCGAGCAGCACTGCGAGGGCGGCAGTACAGCCGCACGCGGCAACATCTTCATCAACAACCAGCCGCCGCCGCCCGAGCTGAAGCTCGAGACCACCATCGCGGCCCAGGGCAAGGCGAACACGGTCAACGGCAAGGCGCTGGTGAACGGCACCATCTCGTGCACGACCAACGCCGCAGTGCAGATGACCGGCACCGTCACGCAGGTCAAGAACAACGTGATCATCCGGGGGAACTTCTCGACCAGGGTCGAGTGCAAGGCCGGCGCCCCGGTGGCGTGGAACGCGGCGGCCGACCCGACCGGCACGACGCCGTTCCAGCGGGGCAAGGCCGAGGTCCTGACGCGGTCCACCGCGCAGGACCCGAACTATCCCGGCCAGGCGATCAGCGAGAAGTCCGCCATCGTCGAGCTGAAGCGGTACACGCCTGCCGCGTGACCTGACAGAAGGGGCGGCGACCCGCTGGTCGCCGCCCTCGGCGGCAGGCGCGCCACTCAAGGCGTCTGCCGTTGTGCCGGTCTCGATCGCGTGTCGGAAAGCGCTTACCTGCCACCTGTGATCACCGCCACAGCCGCTCGACGGCAAGGCGCGACAACCCGGTCCACCGGGGCCGCGTTTCCTCCCTTGCGGACCGCGGACGTCCGCCACGGCGTTTGCTCACTGGGGAGTGTTCACTTTGTACAGACAGAAGCGTCGAATCCTGGCCAGCATGATCGCCGCGGGTTCGATGGCGGCGGCGGTGTTCGGTGCCGGACAGCCGGCCGCTGCTTCCACCGACGTGACCGGTGACCGGCCTGCCACCTCCACCGTGGTCGAGGTCTTCACCACGCCGCCCGCGACGCCGGACCAGTACGCCGACGACGTGGCGCAGGCGTTGGAGACGGCCGAGGCGCGTGCCGAGGCCGACCCGGCGGACCTCGCTCCGCCCTACGTCGACTCTGCCACCGGGCGGATCGTCGCGGGTGTTCGTGCCGAGGCCGATTCGACGAAGGTCGCTTATGCGGCGGCCGGTATCGCCGTCAACGCCTCCAATGACGACGACGGGAACGACGATCCGACGCAGGGTGGCGTCGAGTCCGGCAAGACCGAGGAACCCGCGGCGTCGGCCACGAAGTCCGAGCAGGTCGTCATCATCCCGCGGATGTTCTACCCGAGCACGCCGAAGGCCAAGTACAGCCTCGCCGACCTCGACGCCGTGAAGGACGCGGTGCTGGAGTCCGACGTGCCCGGTGTGCAGAACATGTACGCCGCGTCGGTCGATGCCGAGCGCAACCGGGTCGTGGTGCGCACCTCGGCGCTCACCGAGGAGACTCGTACGGCGCTGGCCGGCCGGTTCGGCGCCGACAAGGTCGCGGTGCACCTCACCCCCGGCGCGGACCTGGGCGCCGAGTACAGCCGGGACGACGACGCCAACCCGTTCTTCGGCGGTGCCACCACCAACACCAGTGCGTATACCTGCACGATCGGATTTTCCTGGACGCACGAGGGCGCGAGCTACTTCCTCACCGCCGGGCACTGCACGGGTGCCAACACCGACGTCCGGATGCCGCGCTACGGCAGCCAGAAGGTCGGCAAGGTCGTCAAGGACAACTGGAACAACAACACCGGCTCGGTCAAGCTCAGCGGTCAGTCGTACTACAGCGGTGATCTCTCGCTGGTGAAGATGAACGGCAGCTGGAAGACCGCGGGGAAGATGTACGTCGGCGGAGAGAACTCCAGCACGCACCGGGTGGTCAAGGGAGTCGCGAGCAGGTCGCCGAAGGTAGGCGACAAGTACTGCACGGGCGGCACCACCAGGGGTGAGCTGTGCGGCTGGAAGGTCTCCGACGTCAAGGCGAACGTGCGGTACCGGACCGGCCACCTGGCGCGCAACGTGAACCTGGGCAAGAAGGGCGGCACGTGCACCGCCCCCGGCGACTCCGGTGGCCCGATCTACACGGTCAGCAACGGGAAGATCGTCGCGAAGGGCATCCACAGCGGCGGTGGCAGGGACGGCAGCTGCCTCGAAGTGTTCACCGACGTCCGGTTGGCCGAGAAGGCGTTGCCGGGCATCGTGAAGAAGGGCTGACGAGCTCCGTCCTCAACCGGCGACGAGAACGGCAAGGCGTTCGGGCGCGTCCGCCAGCACGAGGGCGGCCGCGCCCCGCACGCCCGCGCTGTCGCCGAGCGCGCCCGGTACGACGCGCAGTTCGGTGGTGTGCCAGCTCATGGCGTTGCGCTGGACCGCCCGGCGGATGGGCGCCACGAGAACGTCGCCCGCCGCGGCCAGTTCGCCGCCGATGACGACCAGTTCCGGGTTGACGATCGTGACCGCCTGGGCCAGCGCGCGGCCCACCGCGTCGCCTGCGTCCTCGATCGCCCGGATCGCACCGCGGTCGCCGGCGCGCACCAGGTCGATCAGTTCGGCGGTGGAGGCGGGGCCACCGGCGGACAGGAGCCTCGCGATCGCGGCCGGGCTCGCGACGGTTTCCAGGCAACCCCTGTTGCCACAGCGGCAGATCGCGCCGGACGGCTCGACGATGACGTGGCCCAGTTCGCCCGCCAGCCCGCTCGCGCCGAGCAGCAGCCGCCCGTCCGAGATGACGCCGGCGCCGATGCCGGTGGACAGTCTGATGTAGACGACGTCGCCGCACTGCTGCGCGACGCCGTGGCGGTGTTCGGCCAGTACGGCGGCGTTGGCGTCGTTGACCAGCCGCACCGCGAACCCGGTCCGCTCCCGCAGTTCGTCGGTGGGGCGCACGCCGATCCAGCCGGGCATGATGCCCTCGGCCAGCAACGTGCCGTGGCGGTCTATCGGGCACGCGATGCCCATGCCGACGCCCAGGATCCGTTCGGTGGGAACGCCGGTGGCCCGCCGGGCCTGCGCGATCAGGTCCGCGGTCTCGGTGAGCACGGCGGCGGAGTCGTTGTCCACCAACCGGTGCAGGTCGCGGTCCCACACCGGTTCGCCGAACAGGTCGCACAGCACCACCCGGACGTGATCACGGCCGATGTCCACGCCCAGCGCGTAGGCGGCGTTCCGGTTGAGTGACAGGGTTCGCGCCGGTCTGCCGGTGCGCAGGCCTTCCGCCGGGCTCGCGTCCTCGTCGGTCACGATGCCCGCCCGGATCAGGTCGGCGATCACCGAGCCGACGGTCGCGCGGGCGAGACCGGTGCGGCGCATGAGATCGGGCCGCGACAGCCGCCTTGTTCCCGCCAGCGCCTCCAGCACGCGCACCCTGCCGAGGCTGCGCAGGTTCACCGGCGGATCGGGCGTCGGCCGGACAGCGGGCACGGGGCGCGGCATCCGGTCACGGTAGCAGGCCAGTTTGGCCGACTTTGACGTTAAGTGACGCCCGGCAGCCCCCCGAATGGACCTTGCTTACTGTCCAAGACCGGCGAACTCTGTGGTCCGCACCAGCCGCTGCCGCCCAACAGCGTCGAAACGACGAGAGCCACCTGCGATGTCGGAGGTACTCATGTCCCCAGTCCCAACCGGTCGCCGGCGGGGGTGGGCGGGCGTAGTCGCGGTGCTGGTCGCGGCACTGGTGGTGCCCACCGTGCCGGCCAAGGCCGCGAGCGAGCGACCGATCTACCTGGACACCAGGCACACCTTCGCCGAACGGGCCGCCGACCTGGTGTCGCGGATGACGTTGAGCGAGAAGGTGTTGCAGCTGCGCACCAACAGCGCGCCCGCCATCCCGCGGCTGGGCGTCCAGCAGTACACGTACTGGAGTGAAGGCCAGCACGGGCTGAACCTGCTCGGCGCCAACACGAACGACGGCGGGGTGAGCGGCGGCGTGCACGCCACGAGCTTCCCGACCAACTTCGCGAGCTCCATGTCGTGGGACCCCGGCCTGATCTACCAGGCGACGACGGCGATCTCCGACGAGGCCCGCGGCGCGCTGGACAAGTCGCTGTGGGGAGTGGGGCAGAACAACATCGGTCCGGACAAGGCGAACTACGGCTCGCTGACCTACTGGGCTCCGACCGTGAACATGGACCGCGATCCCCGCTGGGGCCGCAACGACGAGGCGTTCGGCGAGGACCCGTACCTGGTCGCGCGGATGGCCGGAGCGTTCGTCAACGGCTACCAGGGCCAGGCACCCGACGGGCGGCCGATGTCGCGGTACCTGAAGGTAGCGGCCACCGCGAAGCACTTCGCGCTCAACGACGTGGAGAACAACCGGCACGCGGACAGCTCGGACACGACCGACGCGAACATCCGTGACTACTACACGGCGCAGTTCCGCAGCCTGATCGAGAACGCGCACGTCTCCGGACTCATGACGTCCTACAACGCGGTCAACGGCACCCCGGCGCCCGCCGACACCTACCTGACGAACGCGCTGGCGCAACGGACCTACGGCTTCAACGGCTACACCACGTCCGACTGCGGTGCCGTCGGCGACGTGTACGCCCCAGGCAGCCACAACTGGGCGCCGCCCGGCTGGACCACGGCCACCGTCAACGGCACGGCCGTCTGGACGAACACCGCGACCGGGGCGAAGGTCTCCGGGGCCGCGGGTGGCCAGGCGTACGCGTTGCGCGCGGGCACCCAGCTCAACTGCACCGGCGCCGAAGCGACCGTCGCCAGCATCCAGGAGGCGATCAACGCCGGAGTGCTCAGCGAGGCCGTCATCGACAACGCGCTGGTGCACGTGTTCACCACGCGCATGCGGACCGGCGAGTTCGACCCGCCGGGCAGCGTGCCCTACACGAAGATCACCAAGGAGGAGATCGAGCACCCGTCGCACCAGGCGCTGGCCGCCAAGATCGCGGCGAACTCGTTGGTGCTGCTGAAGAACGACGCGGTGCCCGGCACGAGCGCCAAGCTGCTGCCCGCCGACCCCGCGAAGCTGAACAACGTCGTGATCGTCGGCGATCTGGCCGGAGTGGTCACCCTGGGCGGCTACTCCGGTGACCCGTCGCTCCAGGTGAGTCCGGTGCAGGGCATCACGTCGGCGATCAAGGCAGCGAACCCCGGCGCCACCGTCACCTTCGACGCCTGCGGCACGTCCACGACGGCGACGACTCCGGCGAACTGCTCGGCGCAGACCCTGGCCGCGATCTCCTCAGCCGACCTGGTGATCGTGTTCGCCGGTACCGACACGAACCTCGCGACCGAGGGCAAGGACCGCACGACCATCGCCATGCCGAGCGCCTACCGGTCGTTGATCGACCAGGTCAAGGCGGTCGGCAACCAGCGGATGGTGCTGGCGATCCAGGCGAACGGCCCGGTGACCGTCGACGACGTGCGGGGCGCCTTCCCCGCCATCGTCTTCAGCGGCTACAACGGGCAGAGCCAGGGCAGCGCGCTCGCCGACGTGGTGCTGGGCAGGCAGAATCCGAGCGGGCACCTGAACTTCACCTGGTACAAGGACGACACACAGCTTCCGGACGTGAAGAACTACGGGCTCACGCCCTCCCAGACCGCCGGTCTCGGCCGCACGTACCAGTACTTCACCGGCACCCCAACGTATCCGTTCGGTCATGGCGGCAGCT
Source organism: Lentzea nigeriaca (assembly GCF_016907955.1). GTDB lineage: Bacteria > Actinomycetota > Actinomycetes > Mycobacteriales > Pseudonocardiaceae > Lentzea > Lentzea nigeriaca. The sequence goes on from NZ_JAFBCX010000001.1 coordinate 397,146, forward strand.
ACACCACGTTCGCCTACTCGCACGTGACGACGAACGCGCGGACGGCCACCGCGGACGGCCGCGTCACCGTGCACGCCGACGTCACCAACACCGGCTCGGTACCGGGCGCCACCGTGGCCCAGGTGTACGTGGCCACGCCGTTCACCGTGCCCGGCGTGGAACTGCCGCGCAAACGACTGGCGGGCTTCCAGAAGACGGCCGTGCTGAAGCCCGGCCAGACGCAGCACGTCGCGGTGCAGGTGCGGATCAGCGATCTGGCGTTCTGGGACCAGCAGCGGCAGAGGCAGACCGTCTACAACGGACAGTACGTGTTCGGGGTGGGCGCGGACGCCGAGCACGTCGTCACCTCGCGTCCGGTGGCGGTGACGGGGACGATCAAGCCGCAGGTCCGGTACGTCACCGTGCAGCCTCCCCAGACGGTGTTCGCACCCGGCCAGAGCATCGACCTGACCGCCAAGAACCCGTGGATCGCCGACACCACAGGACGTCCCGCCGAGCACGTGGTCGCGGACCGGATCGTCGAGGCCGTCAACAACGACGAGTCGTTCGTCGACCTGACGAAGGCGAACGTCACCTATCGAAGCAGCGACCCGAAGGTGGCCACGGTCAGCAGGACCGGGCAGGTCACCACGGTGGCGCCCGGTGTCGCGACCATCAGCGTCACCGTTGACGGCGTGACCGGCACGACGCCGGTCGTGGTCAAGCAGCCGTTCACGCTCACCGCACCGGAACGGGTCTCACCGGGCTCGGCCTTCACCGCCACCACCACGGTGCCCAACCCGGCGAACGCCCGGCCGTTGCGCGACGTCGCGATGACGCTCACCGCGCCGAGCGGCTGGACCGTCCAGGCCACCACGCCGTCCACCTTCGCCACCGTCGCACCTGGACAGACCGTGCGCACCACCTGGCAGGTGACCGCGCCCGCCACGACGCAACCCGGCAAGTTCGGGGTCTCGGCCCAGGCGACGTTCACGTCCGCCAACGGCCGTGGCACCTCGAGTGACTCGGCGGTCCTGATCCTGCCGCACGCCCCGTACCCCTCGCTGGCGGCGGCTTTCGACAACGTGGGCATCACCGACGACGCCAACACCGCTCCCGGCAACTTCGACGGCGGCGGAGCCAGCTTCTCCGCCCAGGCGCTGGCGAACGCCACGCCCAGTCTCACGCCCGGCGCCACGTTCGTCCACAACGGACTGAAATTCACCTGGCCGAGCTCGCAGCCCGGCACCAAGGACAACGTGGTGGCCGGTGGGGCGGCCGGTGGCCAGATCATCGAGATCTCCGGCTCCGGCAGGACTCTCGGCCTGATCGGCGCCGGTGACTACGGCAGCCCGTCGGGAACCGCGACGGTGACCTACACCGACGGCACCATCCAGTCCCACACCGTCTCCTTCGCCGACTGGTGGGCCAACGCGGCCACCGGTGGCGACATCGTCGCGACCGTTCCCTACCTCAACACCAGCACCGGCAGGCAGAACCAGCAGGTGAGCATGTACTACGCGCCGATTCCGTTGCAGGAGGGCAAAACGGTGAGGTACCTGACTCTGCCGGACATCAGCAACGGTGCGAACAAGGGGGAGGCGGCGATGCACATCTTCGCCATCGCCATCGGCTGACCACCAACGCTCAGTTCCGGTTCCGGTTCCGCCGGCGCACCAGAAACACCAGAAGCACAAGTGCGATCAGCAGCACGAGTGCGCCGGCGGCCGAGAACCACCACAACGACCCGGTCGAGGCGTGCGATGTCGTGGCGTCGGCCAGGTCCGTGCCGGAACCGCCCGTCAGGGCGACGTCGTTGCCGTCGCCGCCGTGGTAGGTGAGCCGGAACGGGCCGACGGCAGCACCTTCGGGCAGGCCGTCGAAAGTACCGCTGACCTGAGCGCTTCCCTGGTTGTCGATGATCACGCCGGGACCGCGCTGCGGGCCCGGTTCGAAGGTGCCGGCGAGCGTCACCGCGCCGGTGACGCTCATCCGGGTCGCGGTCAGCCGTGCGCCGGGCCGCTGGGTGTAGGCGCCGCGCACGGCCAGGCCGTCGGCGTCGACCCTTCCGGCGTTGTCCACCGCGCCCTCCACCGTGCCGGTGGCCCGCAGCGTGCCGGTGGGTTCCACACCGAGTTGCCGCGCCTGCACGGACTTCGTCAGCGCGAGCGTTCCCTCCCGGACGGTCCAGGTCGCGTCCGGGGTGGTGTGCGCACCGGTCAGCGTGAGCGTTTCGGGACCGGTCTTGGCGACACCTTCGGCCGCGGTCAGGGTGCCGCCGAACGTCGTCGCGGCCGCGGCGCGGACGGTCAGAGCGCGGCCCGTCACGGTGCTGCCCTCGGCGCCGGAGAGGTTGTTGACCGTCTGGTCGCCGGCCTTCGCGAGGTCCAGCGTCGCCCCGGCCGCCGGCAGGTCGACCGCGGTGCTGGCGGCGAGGGTGCCGCCGATGACCGCGAGCGTGCCCGCCTTCACCGTGGTCCTGCCGGTGTAGGTGAGGTCGCCGGTCAGGGTGGTGGCGGCCGGGCCGGCCTGGGTCACCGAACCTGTGCCGCTGATCCGGGCGAGTTCGGCGCCCTTCGTGGCGTTCTGCAGGATCAGTTCGCCGTTGTCGACGATCTTGCCGGTCCGCAGCAGCGAACTGTCGCCCTGCGGGCTGCCGTCGCCCAGCCGCAGCGACGCGCCGGCACCGATCGTCGTGTCACCGTCGTAGTTCTGCGGCGCGGTGAAGGTGACCGCGTTGCCGCGGGTGGCCGCGATGACGACGTCGCCGCGGCCGACGTCCGCCATCGTGTCGTGGTACCTGCCGCCGGAGATGGGCGCGTCCAGGGTGACGGGGCCGTTGTAGTCGAACGTCAGCACGCTGCGGGCACCGCGCCCGTCCGCGTGCATGTTGATGTAGACGGTGTTCTCGTTGCCGGGCAGGAAGAAGCGGTTGTGCGTGCCGTCACCCCACGTGACCGTGGCGCCCTCGATGTTGATGCCGCGCTTGTTGTCGCGGTGCGGCACACTGGCGAAGTTCCGGGACGGGTCGCTGAGCGCGGGATCGGAGTCCGATCCGTTGTCCGACCAGCTGTACACGCCCGACATCCGCACCACCCCGGAACCCCAGGTGTGGAAGTTGATGTCGTTGCCGTAGTACTGCGAGTAGATGTCGGCGGCGTCGGTGACGACCTCGCGGTCGGGCGCGTTGTGGATGAACGACCCCTGGTTGACCACCTTGCGCACCTTCGGCATGGAGGTGAGGTAGTGCAGGCTGCCGTAGTCCGCGCCGGTGCCGACGTAGAGCGTGCCCGAGAACGGGTGCGTGCCCGGCAGGTCGATGCCGGGCCAGGTGCCCCTGCGTTGCTTGACGAGGCCGGATCCGCTGATGACGCCCATGTTCACCCGTCGGCGCAAAGCCAGGTCCAGGGTGCCGTCGATCTGGTGGTTGAGCGAGTTCAGCGGCACCTCGGGCGCCTGGGTGACGTGCACGATGGCGCCGTCGTCGCCCGATCCGTCGCCGTACTGGAGAGTTGCGCCGCGTTGGACGATCACGGCGGGCGGGTCGGGGTTGTCGATCGTGGTGACCGGATGGTTGCCGCCCACGGTGACGAGCTTCTGCCGGCGGCGGTTGGCGGGCAGGATGAAATCGCTGTTCTTCAGCAGTACCAACGTGCCGGTGCCACCGACGGTGAAGGTTCCCTCGCCGGTGATCACGCCCGCGTAGGTGGTGACGCCACCGGGGAGCCGCACGATCGCGTCCCCGTTCAACGTGATGTTCCGGTTCGCGCGAATGTCGGCGGTGACGTCCCCGGCACCGGGTTGCGCGACCGCGTTCGGTGCGCCGGTGACCGCGAGGAGGAACGCGGTCACCCCTGCGGACAACCGGTAACCAGCACGCACGCTCGACCTCACGATGTTAGCGATCACATTTTCGGCGCGCTCAGTGTTCGTGGCCGATCCGACCGTGTCAACCGCTGTCTCAACGCGCGCTGTCTCGACACGATGAACGGCGCATTTGTCCACCTCAGGTGAACAAATGCGCCGTTCATCCACATCAGCGCTGAAGTGTCAGCACCGCCGGCCGCCAGGGCAGGGAGTTGTAGGGCTTGCCGTCGGACGCCGGGTCGCGCCCCTGGTAGAGGAGCTGGAGGTTGCAGGGGTCGATCGTCTTCGTCTGGTCTGGGTTGGTGCGCACCAGGTCGCCGTGGCTGACGTCGTTGCTCCAGCTGACGTTGCTGTTGGCCTTGCCGGCGAACGGGTTGCTCTCGGTGTCGGCCTGCGGGGTCCAGGAGCCGTTCAGGCTGGTGGCGGTGAACGAACGGAAGTAGCGTCCGCGCGCGCCGATCGCCTCGACGAGCATGAGGTACTGGTTCTGGTCCTTGACCTTGTAGACCTCGACCGCCTCGAACAGCTTCTCCCGCGTGTCGGTCATGATCGTCGTGTACGACGTGCCGAAGCTGCCGGGGAAGTTCCCGATCGGCATGCTGGAGCGGTAGATGCTGCCGTTGTCACCGGCGAAGAACATGTACATGTTCGAGCCGTCGGCGATCAGCGTCTGGTCGAGAGCACCGCCGCCGGGGATGTTCCCGGAGAAGAGCTCCTGCGGTGCCGACCAGCCGTTGGCGTTGGTCGGGTCGCTCGTGGTGCGGTAGCTGAACGTGGTGGGGCCCCACTGGTAGGTGAGCACCCAGATGTTCTTCGGCGCGAAGTAGAACAGCGTCGGCGCGACGGTGCCGATGTTCATCCCGTTCTGCGGGGCCGAGGCCATGTCCGACCAGTTGGTGAACGTCCCGAAGTTCATCGAGCCGTAATGCTGGCCGGTGTTGTCGACCGTCGAGCCGTAGACCAGGTGCTTGCCGTTGTAGACGACGTTGGTGAAGTCCTTGAGCGAGACCCAGTCGGACTTCGGAGTCGCCAGCGGGCCCGTCGACGACCAGCGGTAGGTCGACGGCAGCTGGCACGCTCCGCCGGGCGGGGCGTCGCCCACGCGGACGAGCTGCCACTGCTGGTTCGAGCCGTTCCAGTCGCCGTACTGCACGACCGCCGCTCCGTCCGCGGTCGACAGGCCGGTCACCTCCACGGCCTTGCCGCTGTTGCGGTTGATCAGCCTGACGTAGCCGCCGTCGGAGTCCGCGAGCCGGAACTGCTGGTTGGTGCCGTTGGAGTCCGTCCACTGCTGGACTTTTCCGCTGTCCGCAGTCGACCAGTTGTCCACGTCGAGCACCTTGCCGGAGTTCTTGGACTTCAACCGGTAGTAGCCGCCCCCGGAATCCACGAACTGCCACTGCTGGTTGGCCGCGTCGTGCCGGGACCATTGCTGGACCGCCGCGCCGTCGGCGGTGGAAGCACTCGCGACGTCCATCGCCTTGCCGCTGTTGCGGTTGACCAGCACGTACCACGCGTTCGTGTCGACGGTCGCCGCCGACGCCGCACCGGTGTCGAACGCGACCGCCGTGGCAGCCGCGACGACGGTCGCGAGCACGGCGCTCAGCGCGGACCTCCACCGGCGGCGCCGGGTGCCGGCCGCACGCCCTCCCAGCGGGACATGGCCCATCGAATCCACAGTGATTCTCCTTCAGGGTCGAGGCCGCATCGGGCCCGGTGTGCGCAACAGGGAGGCCGACCCCGCGCTCTCACGGCCCGATCCGCGAAGAGTGCGTGGACGCCATCAGTCACTTGCGGCATTTCCGTTGTTGCGCAGGACGGCTTTGCCGCTGTTGCAATCGGTGCCCGTAATGTGCCGACGCTTTCCGTCGGCACGCGGTCCTGCTCGGACTGGCAGTGTTAGCGCTAACATGCGAGTCCGCTTCGTGAAGGTGCCAGATTCCTTCCCGGCGTTCAAGGGGTACTGCCCGGTAACACCGGTTCGACCTGCGGTGTTGTCGAATGGCATTCGACAGGGAGCTGTCGATCCGCCGCGTCTCAACGGGTGCCGAGTCGTTGACCGTCTCACGCGCAGGCGGTTACATTGACTGAAATCGCGACGACGGGGAACATCGCGAATAACGTGACTCGAAATGCGCTCCGCGCTTGTCGCGAAAGTCATTCTGTCCACTTGGGGCAATCGAATTCGCGAGTGCCGTATCAGGTGTGCTCCCTGCTGTCCACCCGGTACTGCTCGGTATCTTTTCCACGTGATCTCGAATGTGATCCAGGTCTCCCGGGCCATCACCCGATCGGCCCTAACGACTCAATAACGGCCGCCACGAGACTTGGGCCGCGAAGTCATCTTCGCGATCCGAGGGTGCCTCCGAGCGTCCTGGATTTAACAATGTAAATGGGGGGTGAAAAAATGAAGGTCAAGGTTGCCGAGAAGCAGGACACCGTCCGCACCACCACGCCGTACGTTGCCGGCTGAGGTGAGTCATGAATTGGGGGCCCGAGGGTGCTCGGGCCCCCACTTCCTGCTTGGCCCAGGCGTCTGACCACGCGAAACAGCTGGTGTACGTCCTCGGCCGGGGCGTTGAGGGGGCGGGCCCCTCATGGTACGGTCGCAAACAGGGGCGCGCCGCCGGTCATTGTGCGGTTTTTGGGGGGAAGTTTGTCGAAGATTCATTCATCAGCGGCCGGACGGGTGGCGTCAACGCTCTCGGCGGCCGTCGCAGTCATGGCCCGACAATGCGGCTGAGCGGAAATCCAGCAACTACGGAAAGCGGAGTCCAACAGTGACCGCTCATTACTCTCGCGTCCGCCCCGCGTTGTTCGCCGCGCTGGACGGTGCTCGCAGTCAACTGGATCCGGAAAGCCCGGACGCACCTGTGTTCATTCTGGTGACGTCGCCCGACGGCGCGGGCAAGGCCGACACCGTGCGCGCCTGGCTCGACGCGGCCGACGCGGACCAGGTCGTGTTGCAGGCCAACGGTGACAAGCTGACGCACGGGTACTTCGCCGGCTGGCAGGCGCTGTTCGACCACGCGCTCGCCGACGCGGAGAAGAACGCGCCGGAACTGGTCGCCGCGGCCGAGCAGTCCATCAAGCGCCTTTTCCCCCACCGCGAATCGGCCGCCTTCCAGGTGCCGCGGGATCTCACCGGCGTGGCGAACAGGGACGAGCGGACTCGCTTCTACTTCCACGAGTACCAGGACAAGCTGCTCAACGGGGTCTACGAGTTCCTCGACAGCTACCTGGCCGCCGCGGCCGCGCCCCACACGCTGGTCATCGACAACGCCGAGCGGTTGTCTCCCACCGCGATGCGGATGCTCGACATCGTCGCCCGCCGCCGCACTCTCTGCCGCCGGTTGACGATCGTCCTGCTGGTCAACGGTGAACCCGACATCGTGCTGGCCGAGCACGCGGCCCAGGTCGCTGTGCCGCCGCTGACGAAGAAGGAGGCCCGCGATCTCGTCGCGGCGTGGGGATTCGCGGCTCCGACGGCCAAGCAGTCGGACAACCTGTGGCGGCTCGCCCAGGGGCGGCCCGCGCGCCTGGCCGCGCTGATGCGCTGCACCGGCGAACGCGTGTCCATGCCGGACTACCTCACCTTCGACACTCACGTGGACCTCTACCTCAGCCTGCTCGGCGAGCGCAGCAGGTACGACATGCTGGAGCGCTACATCGGCGACCACTGCGCGGACGACGATCCGATCGCGGTGCGCAACTACGAGACGTTCGACCCCGGCACGAGGGAACGCGTGCACCGCGCGGTGCTGGCCGGCCTGGCGGGTGATCCGGCCGAGGTACTGCACCCCGTGCACCACCTGAGCCTGAACAACGTCTCCGACCAGATGGTGGCACTGGCCCCGCTCTCGATCTCGCTGCAGGAGATCGGCCTCTACGACACGTGGTTCGACCTGTTCTCGCGGTACTGGGCCGACTCGCAGCTGCGCACGCTGCCCGGCGGCGGGCAGGAGCACAACCTGGTCTACCTGCGCATGGCGTTCGTGCTGTACTCGCTGGGGCTGGCGCACGTGTGCATTCCGTACCTCGACGTGTTCTACCAGCACTTCCCGCAGAGTCTCTACACGCCGACGGTGCTCTACTCGCAGAGCATGGCGCACGGCCGGTACCAGGTGCCGCCCGACCTCGTCACCGCGGAACGCTTCGCGCTGCTCAACCTGGAGAAGATCGAGAGCGAGTTCCAGGACCACCCGAAGCACGAGTACATCAAGGTCTTCGCCGAGAACGCGCTGGCCTACATCCGGGCCCGGCAGGGCCGTCTGGACGAGGCTCTCAAGCTGTGCACCGAGGGCATGGACCGGATGCAGAAGATCTACGGCGACGAGAAGTACGCCCTGCACCAGTCGATCCTGGTGTACAACACGGCGCAGATCTACGAGATGGTCAAGGACTTCCCGCGGGCGTACGAGGTCTACCAGCGGACGATCAGCCTCGACCCGAACTACGGCGAGTACGCCAACGACCTGGCCAACATGCTGCAGCGCACCGGCGAGTTCGACGAGGCTCTGGAGTACTACGAGCGCGCCATCAAGCTGTGCCCGCCTTACTACGAGGCACACCTCAACCGGGCCCGGCTGCACGTGCAACGGGGTGACTCGGCGGCGGCCGAACGCGACTTCCGCCGCGTCGTCGAGCTCAAGCCGGCGGAAGCCAGGGCGCATCTGGGTCTCGGGGTGCTCCTGTTCAAGCAGGGCAACCACGCGGAAGCACTGCAGAGCCTGGACGCCGCCGTCTACCACGACCCGAAGAACGCGCAGGCGTGGTCCAACCGCGGTCTCGTGCTGGCCGAGCTCGGCCGCCAGGAGGAGGCCGAGGAGAGCCTGCGCACCGCGGTGAAGGCCGGTCCGAAGCTGGCGGAGGCGTACAACAACCTCGCTCAGGTGTTGTACGCGACCGGCCGGCCGGAGGAGGCCCTGCCGTTCCTCGACGACGCGGTCCGTCTGTCCGACGATCCCGACTACGCCTACAACCGGGCGTTCCTGCGGCTCGAGCTCGGCGACCTGGCCGGCGCCGAGACCGACCTCGACCTCGCCGCCCAGCACGGTGCCGATGCCGATGAACTGTCCGATCTGCGGGCTCAACTGCTCAGCGCGGCGAACGGAACACGTTGACCGACATGGATCAGCCGCGGCAGGACCAGGCGCGGGACCGCTCGCTCCGGGTGCTGCTGTCGGCGTACGCGCTCAGCCAGCTGGGCAACTGGTTGTTCCGCACCGGTGTCGTCTTCTTCGCCTACAACCAGAACAACGGCTCGACCGCGGTGCTCACCACCGCGATCGTGCTGGTGTACCTGCCGATCCTGTTCGGTTCCAGGCTGCTGGCGCCGCTGGCGGACCGGCTGGACACCCGGCGGACGCTGATCGGTCTCGACGCGGTGCGCGCCGTGCTGCTCGCCGTACTGCTGGTGGTCGTCTGGATCGGCGTCGGCTCCACGTCGGCGGCGACCATCGGAGTGATGGCGCTGCTCAGCGTGCTGACGCCGTTCTTCACCGCGTCGCAGACCGCGTATCTGCGGCGGGTGCTGCCGTCCGAGCGCATTCCCGGTGCGCTCGCGTCGGTGTCGCGGATCGACTGGTCGACGTTCGTCCTCGGCACCGCCGCGGCGCCGTTGCTGCTGCAGTTCAGCGATCTGCCGATGCTGATCATCCTGGACATCGTCACGTTCGTCGTCTCCGGTTCGCTGCTGATGCGGCTGATGCTCGCCCCCAAGCCGGCGGACGGTCCCGGCGCCGGCCAGGCCGGTTCGTGGAAGCCACGACTGACCCTGAGCAGCAAGTGGTTGCTGGTCAGCGTGTTCGCCCTCAACGCGGGCGCCGGGCTGATCAACGTCTATCCGAACGTGGTCGCCAGGGACTTCCTCGGCGGTGGCGCAGGCTGGCTGAGCGCGATCAACCTCGCGAACGGTGTCGGTGGCGTGATCGGCGCGACGCTGGCCGGGCGGCTGCGCGAACGCGGCGGGCTGCGGGCCGGGGTGCTGGCCGCCGTGGTCGTCGCGGTGTCGTTGGCGGGGATGACGTTCGTGACGACCGCGTGGATCGCTATCCTGGCCAGCTCGCTGATGTTGCTGGCAGGGCAGGTCTTCGCGGTGACCTTCCAGTCGAGGATCCTGGCCGACGAACCGGTCGCGGTGGCGGGGAGAGTGTCCGGTCTGTTCACCCTGTGCACCTTCGCCGGGGTGACCGCGAGCATGTTGCTGTTCATCGGAATCACCAGCAGCGAGTCGATGCGCGGTTCCTTCACCGCGCTGCTGGTCCTCGCCTCGGTCGTCGCGCTGGTTTCGGCGGTGGTCGGCTTCACCGCCCTGCGCCGCTACGGCGACCGGTCGGCCGACCCCGTCCTGGCCGCTGAACCCGCCCCACTCGACGTACGGAGCGAGCGACTGTGACGCCGATTTATCCACCAGCGCCGCGTGAGTCCGTTGTGGACACCGTGCACGGGCGGCAGATCCCGGATCCCTACCGCTGGCTGGAGGACGCGCAGGCCGCCGCGACCCGGGAATGGGTCGCCGCGCAACGCGTGCTCTGCGAGAGCGTGCTCGACGCGCTTCCCGGACGCGACGCTCTGCGGGACCGGATCACCGAACTGCACGGCACCGGCAGCGTCACCGCCCCGGTCTGGCGCGGCGGGCGGCAGTTCTTCACCCGCCGCCTGCCCCATCAGGAACGCGCGGTCCTGCTGACCGTCGGCGCGTCCGGAGCGGAGCGGGTCCTCATCGACCCGATGGCGCTCGACCCCACCGGCAACACCACGTTGGACTCCTGGCATCCGGACGCGGAAGGTCGCCGGCTGGCCTACAAGATCTCCAGCGGCGGCAGCGAGGAGTCCCTGCTGCACGTGCTCGACGTGGCGACGGGAGAGGTGCTGGAGGGGCCCATCTCGGGCACCCGCCACTCCGCCATCACCTGGATCCCGGGCGGCGACGCGTACTTCTACGTGCGCCAGTTGCCCACCGCGGGCAGGCGGATCTATCTGCACCGCGTCGGCACCGACGCCGATCTCGCCGACGTCCTGGTGTTCGGCGAGGGACTGCCGGACACCGCAGACTTCGGGCTCCTGATCAGTCAGGACGGACGCTGGCTGAGCGTCGGCGTCGCCTCCGGCACGGAGAACCGCAGTGACCTGTGGCTCGGCGACCTCGCGAACGGCCCCGACAAGCCGGAGTTCCGCCCGATCCAGGTCGGCGTGGACGCCGACACCGGCCTGTACATGTGGCGCGACGGCAGGGCGTATTTCTTCACCGACCGGGACGCGCCGCGCTCCAAGCTCTGCGTCGCCGATCCGTCCGATCTGGACCACACGGCCTGGCTCGACCTGGTGCCAGAGGCACCCGACGCGGTGCTCACCGACTTCGCCATTCTGGACGGTCCCGAGCTCGACCGGGCGCGCCTGCTGGTGACGTGGACGCGGCACGCCGTCAACGAGATCACCGTGCACGACCTGAAAACCGGCGATCTGCTCGGCACCGTGCCGACGCCGGGAGTCGGGTCGGTCGGCGGCCTCTTCGAACGGCCGGAAGGCGGCCACGAGGCATGGTTCTCCTACACCGACGCCACCACACCGCGGACGATCCTGCGCTACGACGCCCGCGACGCCACCACGAGCGTGTGGGCGACGGCGCCGGGCCTGGTCGGAGTGCCGGAGGTCCGCAGCTCGCAGGTGAGCTTCTCCTCCGCGGACGGCACGACGGTGCGGATGCAGGTCGTCGAGCCGGTGGACCGGGACGGGCCGCTGCCCGCGATCCTGTTCGGCTACGGCGGTTTCGGCTCGTCCATCGTTCCCGAGTACGACCCGTCGGTGCTCGCCTGGGTCGAGGCGGGCGGGGTCTACGCGATCGCCAACGTGCGCGGCGGTGGTGAGGAAGGCGAGGAGTGGCACCGGGCCGGCATGCGCGAGCACAAGCAGAACGTGTTCGACGACTTCCACGCCGCGGCGCAGGCCCTGATCGACGGCGGCTGGACCACGCCCGCGCAGCTCGGCAGCTACGGCGGCTCCAACGGCGGACTGCTGGTGGGTGCCGCGCTCGTCCAGCGGCCCGATCTCTGCCGGACGGTGGTCTGCGAGGCGCCGCTGCTCGACATGGTGCGGTACGAGCGTTTCGGCCTGGGGCACCTGTGGACCGCCGAGTACGGCACCGCGGACGATCCGGAGCAGCTCGGCTGGTTGCTCGGATACTCGCCGTATCACCACGTGGACTCCGGCGTCGACTATCCGGCCGTGCTGTTCACGGTGTCGGACAACGACTCGCGGGTCGATCCGATGCACGCGCGGAAGATGTGCGCCGCCCTGCAGCACGCGAGCAGCGGCAGCGGTCCGATTCTCCTGCGGGCCGAGGCCGAGGCCGGTCACAAGGGCAGGTCGGCGACGAGAGCGGTGTCGCTGGCCGCCGATACGCTCGCCTTCCTCGCCCAGCACACCGGGCTGAAGCTGCCGAACACCACCTTGGGGCCGCGGTATGAGTGACAAACCGGTCGTCGCGATCGTCGACGCCTACTCCAGCGCGCGCTATCTCGCGCCCGCGTTCCAGGAGCGCGGCTACGACTGCCTGCACGTGCGCAGCGTCGCCGACCCGAACCCGGCCTACGCGCGGAGTTACCGGCCGGACGACTTCGTCGCGGAGATCGTGCACGACGGTGACGTCGAGGTGACGGTCAAGGCCATCGCGCAGTACGCGCCGGTGTGCCTGATCCCCGGCACCGAGAGCGGTGTGGAAATGGCCGACGTCCTCAGCGAAGCGCTCGGCGTGCGGAGCAACGGCACCGAACGCAGCAGTGCGCGCCGGGACAAGCACCGCATGCTGGAAACGGTGCGGGCCGCCGGTGTGCCCACCGCGAGGCAGTTGCTCGCCACCGACCTCGACGCCCTGATGGACTGGTACGGCGACGCCGGCGGCAAGGTCGTGCTGAAGCCGCTGAGCAGCGCCGGCAACGACGGCATCCACTTCTGCGACACCGCGGACGAGGTGCGCGCCGCCTTCCACGCGTTGATCGGCACCGACAGCGCGCTGGGCGAGGAGAACCGGGCCGCACTGGCCCAGGAGTACCTGGTCGGCGGCGAGTACCTGGTGAACACGGTGAGCCTGGACGGTCAGCACCACGTCACCGACATCTGGCGCATGCACCACATGTCCGCCAACGGAGTGCACGACCTCGGTGCCAGCGCCCAGCTGCTGCCCCGGCACGGCGCGGACCAGGACGCCCTCGCCGACTACACCTTCTCGGTGCTCGACGCACTCGGCCTGCGCAACGGTCCCGCGCACAGCGAGGTCAAGCTCACGCCGAACGGCCCCCGTCTGATCGAGACCGCGGCCCGGATGTGCGGTGCGGATCTGCACCTCCCGGTGGCGGCGGCGATCGGGAGCAGCCAGGTGGAGTGGACCGTCGACGCCTACGTCGAGCCGGAGCGTTTCCTCGAGCGGTGGGCGTCGGGCTACGAACTGGTGCGTCACGCCGGGCTGGTCAACATGTCGTGCCCGGCGGAGGGCACGCTGCGCGCATATCCGAAGATGGCGGAACTGCGCGGCATGGACAGCTTCCACGACCTGTTGCTGAACGTGCGGCCCGGTGAGCGCATCCACCGCACGATCGACGACTGGACGTATCCGATGCGCGTCTATCTGGTGCACGAGACGGAATCGGTCGTCCTGCACGACATCATGACCGCTCGTTATCTCGACGGGGACGGCTTCTACGACGTCGAGAGCTGAGTGCACGTACCGATCAGCCTGGGGAAGGGGAGTTCGATGACGCCGGAAACCCTGCGTGATCTTGACGGGGGCGAACACGTCCTGCGGACTCGGGCAGTCCCACACCTCATCGATCACGACGGTCGACGCGAGCCTGCCGATCTTCTCTGACCAGGGTTTTTGGTGTGGTGCAGGACTTGGTCGTCGCTGACCCCCGCGCGGACGGGCGCGGGAGGCGGTGAGAGAATCGCACGAGTGTCGGAACGAACTGGTGACACCCGGAAGGCGGCCGAGGTGCTCCGCGCGGGAGGCCTCGTGGCCTTCCCCACCGAAACCGTGTACGGGCTGGGCGCGAACGCCGAGGACCCGGTCGCGGTCGCGCGCATCTTCGCGGCCAAGGGGCGGCCGCCGTCCCACCCGCTGATCGTCCACATCGGTGGCGCCGAGCAGCTTCCCGACTGGGCCGACGAGGTGCCCGAGACCGCTCGCCTGCTGGCCGAGAGCTTCTGGCCGGGGCCGATGGCGCTGGTGCTCCGCCGTGGCCGTCGGGTGCCGTACGAGACGACCGGTGGCCTGGAGACGGTGGCCGTGCGGGTGCCCGACCATCCCGTTGCCCTCGAGCTGCTGGCTGCGTTCGGCGGGGGTGTGGCGGCGCCGTCGGCCAACCGGTTCGGCTCGGTCAGTCCCACCACCGCCGATCACGTCCGGGCCGAGCTCGGTGACGCCGTCGACTTCGTGCTGGACGGCGGCCCCTGTCAGGTTGGCGTCGAGTCGACGATCGTCGACGTCACCGGGGACGTGCCCGCTGTTCTGCGGCCCGGTGGGGTGACGCGGGAGGACCTGGAGGCGGTGCTGGGGTTCTCGCTCGCGGTGCCCGAGACGAGTCACGTCCGGGTCCCGGGGCAGCATCCGTCGCACTACGCGCCGCGGGCGCGGGTCGTGCTGGTCGAACCCGAGAAGGTCGTGGTCGAGGCGGGGCTCGCGCAGGAGTCGGGGCACCGCGTGGGCGTGTTCCTGCCGCCGGACTTCGACTCGGTCGACGCGCACGCCGTGGTGCGGGTGCCCGAGTCGATGGCCGCGTACGCGCGCGGGTTGTACGGCTATCTGCGCGAGCTCGACCAGCAGGGGTGCGACCTGATCATCGCGTCCCTGCCGGTGGAGGCAGGGCTGGGGCTGGCGATCGCCAACCGGCTGCGGCGCGCGGCCGGACCCCGCGACTGACCGTCTACAGTGGACATCTGCCGTGGTGGGCCGGGCCGGTTCGCTTCAGCAGCCGGGTGGCGAGCACTTCGGTGGCCACGCCGCGGCCGATGGTCAGGCCCGCCTGGTTGCTGAACTCGAAGTGCTGTCCGCCGAACACCCGTGACCTGCCCGCCTCGGCCGCGGCGGCGGAGAAGCTCGAGTAGGTGCGGGACTGGCCGCCCGGTGCGCTGTCGGTGGTGTGGGTGAAGCGGATGTCGTCGGCGCAGAAGAAACCGGCCAGGATGGTGGCCGCGGCGCCGCTGTAGGAGCTGTGCCCTGACGGGTACTCCGGGGATCCGCCGACGCTGCCGGCGCGCGGGACCCAGGCCGGACTCGGCTGCGTCCAAGGGTTTCCGTCGGTGTCCGCCTCGCGGATCGCCGTGGCCGGACGCCAGTGGCGGTAGGTGAACTTCGTGCCGACGGTGGCGACCGTGGTGTCGGCCAGCGTCATCGACAGCAACGCCAGGAGACGCGCCGAGGACGCCAGCGACAGGTCGTGGGACACGGTCAGCGCGATCTTGACCCACTCGCCGGGTGGTTGGGCGGAACCCGTTGGCACCGACCAGAACTGGAAGGTGGCGAGCTTGTCGGGAGCGGGGATCGCGGCGTCGCCCAGGAGCGCGACCTCGGCGGAGGCGGCGGCGTAGTCGAGGCTGTCCAGGGCCGGTGGCGGGCCAGGTATGTACGCGGCGGGGCTGGTGACCGCGAACGGACGGACATTGCGGTACTGCGTGCCGGACCACTCGGCCCGGAACACGCCGGGGCCCGAACCGGCGGGCTGGCTCTGCACCGGCGTGGAGCCGTCGTCGGCGCGGGACGTCACCACGCGTTGGGCGACCTCACGTCCCCAGCGCACGCCCTCGTCCCGGCGGTGGCCAGGGCGCAGAGCGGCCAGGTCGGCTTCCAGTTGCCTGTCGTAGCTGGAAGTTCTGTCGGGATCCAGCCGCACGAGGACGGTGTGTGCCGCGGCGACGGCCGCGGCTCGGGGATCAGCGCCACCAGGGCCTGGGCCGGGCACCATGGCGGGAGTGCGTGCCGGGGTGGTCAGTCCGTTGACCGCGTCGTAGACGGCCACGTTGAGCATCGCGTAGGTGCGGGCCGCGTCGGCGTCGGTGGCACGGGTCGCACGCACCGCGGCCAACGCGAACTCGTTCCACACCCGCACGCCGTCCGACCGCGGCACCGCGTCAGCGGGTGCGCTCAACGCGGCTCCGGTCAGGCCGAGCACCACGACCAGGGCGATCTTCTTCACCGGCCTCGCCTCCCAGGCCCATCGTGTCGTGGTTCCGGCGGGGATGCGACGGCTGATTGAAGCAGCGACGACGGCGAACGTTGCTCCGTTCGAAGCCGGGTCCCGACGGACCCGGCTTCGTCGGGTGATCAGCTGGTGGGACCGGTCCAACCGGCGGTGATCTTGGCGACGCGGACGCGCTGCGGGTGGTCGCCGACGGGCACCGAGACGGTCTTCTGTCCGGTGCCGAAGTCGATCGCCGTGATCTGGTCGGCGCCGCTCTCGGAGATCACGCACTGGCGGCCGTCACCGCTGACCGTGGCCCAGTACGGCTTGGAGGCGGTGACGAGCGGGCCCTGCTGCAGGGTGCCGCGATCGACGACGGTCGCGTAGTCGTCCATGGTCCCGGCGACGCACAGCTTGCTGCCGTCCGGGTTGATGGACAGGCCGTGGTGGCGCGAGTCGTTGACGAACGTGGTGCGGTCGTCGCTCGTGTTCTGGTTCTTCGGGAGGGTCTTCACCTTCGTGATCGCGTCGGTCGCGACGTCGTACTCGAGGAAGCCGTTGAAGAACGACACCTGGAAGTACAGCTTCGAGAAGTCGGGCGAGAACACCGCCGGCCGCACGGCGTTGGACAGGTCACTGCGGCCGAAGGCGTTGAGGCGGCTGCGCATGTCGATGGTCTTGACGACCTGGTAGGTGCTCGCGTCGACGATGGTGATGTGCCGGTCGCCCTTGAGCCAGTCCTGGTCGGGAGCGTCGAAGTTGTTGTTGACCTCGCCGATCGACATGTTCCAGATGTACCGGCCGCCGTTGGTGAAGATGTTCTCGTGCGGCTTGTCCCCGGTCTTGAACGAGCCGAGCTCGCGGCCGGTGTTGATGTCCAGCACGTGCACGGTGTTGGAGGTCGACGCCGAGACGGCGATCTTGGTGCCGTCGGGGGAGACGGCCATGTGGTCGGAGCGGAAGCCCGACACCGGGAAGCGCCACTTGATCTTGCCGGTGGCGAGGTCGATCGACACGACGTCGGCGAAACTCGGCCGCGAGGCGACCATGGCCGTGCCGTCCGGTGTGGCGTACATGTCGTCGACGAACTGGTCGTGGCCCTCGCCGGGGCCCTGCCGGATGCCGAGGAAGAACGCCAGCTTGATCGGGTTGAGGTAGATCTCCGTCAGGCGCTGGGTCTTGTCGGGGATGACGTTGAGGCGGCCGATCCTGGCGAAGTCGCCGGTGGACTTGACGACATCGGCGGTGCCGTCCCAGTTGTTGCCGACGAACATCACCTCGCGCAGCTCGGCCGCCGCGGAGGTGGCCGGTGTGGTGACGCAGGCGGTGAGGATCGTCGCCGCCGCGGCGGCTCGGCTCAGGCGGCGCGTGAAAGCGCTTCCGGAAAGGGTTTTCCGCGCAGGGGCGGACGAGGCGTTCATCGCTGCTTCTCCGTTGAAGTAGGCGCCATGCGAACGGGCGGAACGCGGGACCGGTCCACATCCCGGGAGGGATTGGGCAGGGTCTCCTGGGAGGGACGTGGCCCCAAGGGGTCTTACCTACTGGATAGTAGGCTCGCGTGATGGCGGCCACAAGATCGGTCATCCGCCCCACAGTGGCGGCCGTAGGCCCGCAAGACGTGACGAACACTCTGTTTCTGCTGGTCACAAGCCCTTTGTGCTAGGCCGTTCGAGTGGTGTTACCGACCAATCGCTGTGGTCCGTTCGCGCCTTGTGCTTCGCTCCGTCTGCCGTAGAGCCAGGGGGAAACGCTCTAACGACCCAGGGGGAGTCGTCGTGGCTTCAGCACGTTTGCGCATCGGCGCGTTAGCCGTGATCACGGCTTTGGCAAGCACGCTCCTTGTCCCATCCGCACACGCGGAACCAACACCGGCACCGCCACCACCGGACACCACCACCCAGCCCGCACAGCCGGCTCAGCACCCCGCGGTGACCGAGGACAGACTCGGCGCGCAGGCGACGGCGACGCCTCCGGCGGCACCGGGTGAGCTAGGCCCGATCGATCCCGGCAGGGACGGTTCGCCGAACATCGAGAACGAGCCTTCGAAGGCGCAGCCCATCGCGCCGTTGCCCGCGCTGGACCCCGGACCCGACGGGCGGGTGCCGATCGACCGCGTGCCGATCACGCCGAACCCTCCGGTCACACCGTCCAAACTGGACTTGCCGCTACGGCCGGGTCAGGAGCTCGTCGACGCCACCACGGCCGAGGCGCTGGCCACGCTGGCCAAAGCCGGTCGCACCACACCGGACGGCAAGCCCGTGCTCGACGCGAACGCGCTGCAGCCGCAGGTGCGTTCCGCGCAGGTCGTCGACCCCGGCAGGCGGGCCACGCTGCGGGAGCTGATCGACGCGTTGACGTCGGGCAACCTGCCGCCGCCGTTGCCAGTCGACCCGCTCGCGTTGTTGCAGCAGCTGCCCGACGGCATCCCGAGGATCACCTACCGCGTCTGCTCCGAGTCCGCGACCAAGCAGGTCTCGTGCTCGCTCACCCTTCCGCTCGGTGTGCCCGCTGTCGTCGACGTCACCGGTGACCGCACACCGGACGTGCTGACCGACCTCGTGCCGCTCGCCGCGCCGGGCGACGTCGTCGGCGCGGTCAGGGAGATCGCGAACGTCGAGCGCGAGACCGCGATCGCCACCGACCGGCTCAACGTCGTCAACGAGCTGCTGAAGGACCCGCTCAACGTCATCCTGCACCCCGAGCTGCTGGTCGAGAAGCTGAACCTCGAGAAGTTGTTGCGGGACCTGGGGGACACGCTCCAGGCCAAGATCGAGGCGCTGCTCAACCTGGTGCACCTCGGCCTCGGGTTCGTCAACCTGCGGCTGCCCACCAGCGAGTTCGCCGGACGTGACCTGCCCGCGCACGTGTGGGCCGTCTACGACCTCCCGACGCACAAACGACTTTCCGTCGGCTTCGACGGCTACCGGCGCGGTGCCGGTCTGCCCACGGCCGCGATCGGCGTCTACACCTTCGCGCCGCTGCAGGTGTTGCGCGGCATCTTCGACATCAAGGCGAGCGTGCTGCAGGTCGGTGCGGCGAGCTCGCTCGCGGTGACCGCGGGCCTCGCGAACGTCACCGACGACAACCAGGGCCTGCCCTACGACCCGACCGTGGCGAGCGCGCGGTTCGAGCCCGTGCCGGGTGTCTTCACCGCCCACGCGTTCATCGATCCCGGTGCGAGCGACCGGGATCAGCGCGTGACCGTCGACGCGCAGGTCAGCTCGCGGTCCACACTGGACGTGCAGGTGCTGTCGAACTCCAGCGCCGCCGACAGGTTCGACCAGCTCGTCGTCGACCAGCTGCCGAACAGGGTGTCGGCCGCGCTGATCCGCCCGCGCGACGGCGGCGACGACATCGTCGACTACTCCGCGAGCGACTCGATCAACGACGTGCTCTTCGCCGACTTCGTCTACGCGGGGGAGCAGCTCGACGCGTCCGTCCGCGCCGCGGCGAAGAACCTGCCCACCCAGTGGCGTGGCGCGCTCAACTCGGCGAACGACCGGGTGACGCTCGACTACGACGCCGCCGGTGCACTGTCCAGTTTGGATGTCTCGTTCTTCGACCGATTGCCTGCCATCGTGCTGCGCGGTGCGTTGCGCGAGCTGCCGACCGTCGTCAACGTGGACGCGAACCTGCCGGGCAGGCACGTCCTGTTCGACGCCAACACCCCGCTCGGCTCGGCCGAGGTGTTCGTGTCGAAGGAGCTCGGCGACTACGCGCCGCTGCAGGGCGACCACGCGACGGCGGTGCTGAGCGGGACGAAGCTCGGTGCCAGTGCCCGCGTCACCGGCCTGCGCAAGATCGACGTGTACTTCGACCAGCATCCGCGTGGTGGCACCGAGTTCACGCCGGGCGGTCAGCCGTTCGTCGCGGCCGGGGTGGTGGACGGCAGGCAGAAGGCGCGTCTCGACGTGTCGAACCTGCCTGCCACGCTCGGGTTCGACCTCGACACCGCCGCGCGGCGCGTGCAGTTCAACGCGAGCTCCGTGGTGCAGCGGGTGAAGGCCGCCTACGTCGACACCGCGGCGGGGCCGAGCGCGGTCGCCGCGATCAACGGGCTGCCGCAGACGGTGGACGTGCGCTACGACCTCGGCGACAAGCCGAAGGTGAGCTACCGGGCGTCGAGCGCGGTGCCGAGGGCCGAGCTGTTCGTGAGCCCGCAGGGGGTCGAGCAGCTCGATCCGACCGGCCACCACTACCTCTCGGCCGCGCTCACCGATCTGCCGACCGAGGTCGACGTGCTGGTCGACCTTCCGGCACGGCACCTGGACGGCACGTCGTCGGCGCCGCTCGGCACGATCGCCGCGGTCGCGCGGGTGCCGTTCGCCGGCCGCGACTTCCTCGCCATCGGTGAGCTCACCGATGTTCCCGCCCGGTTCGACGCCGACTTCGCCGACGGCCTCATGCGGTTCCGCGGCCTGTCCGGCGCGCTCGGCGCGGCACGGTTCTCCGTCACGAACCACGGCGGCGCGACCATGCCCGCGGGACAACACGTTTCGGCGCACTACCGCCAGGTCACCGGCGATTTCGACGGCAGCGTCGGCATTCGCGACCTCACGCTCGCCGAGTACGCCCGCGGCCCGGCGAAGCAGGTCGCGAACCTGCAGCTGAACACCGACGGCCAGCCGGTGTTCGTCGACGCCGACGTCGTGCTCGCCGCGAACGGCGCCGACGACACGCGCCTCGCGGTGACGTCCCGCATCGACCACCTGCCGACGAACCTCACGCTCACGATCGATCTCGCCGACGGCAAGCTCACCTACACCGGTGACAGGTCGATCGGACTGCTCGCGGACGTGCACGTCGGCAAGGTCTCCGCGCTGAACGGGCTCGGCGCGCCGTTGTTCGAGAACGGCGTGGCGGTGCGGGCTCGCGGCTGCGCCGAGGGCGCGGGCTGCGCGAAGGACACCACGCCGATCTGCACCCTGTTCGGCCGGTGCCTCGGGCTCGTGGGCACGGTCCGGTTGCCCGGCCTGCCGACCGCGCTCGCGATCGACCTGGTGGGCAAGAAGATCGAGCTCACCGGGTACACCGCCACCGCGCCGCTGACGGCGTACCTGGAGATCAGCGGTCTGCTGGCGAACCTGCCGAGGCTCGAAGGCCAGGTCAGCCTGGACGGGCTGCCGTCCAATGTGGACCTTACCGTCGGCCCGATCACGGTCGACGGCAACCCGGCTCGTGTCGACGTCGGCTACCGCGCGTCGGCGCCGCTCGGGGTGCTGCGGGTCGCGGCCGAGGCCGACACGCAGTCCTCGTTCGGGACGCTGAGGGCGCGGGCGTCGATCGACAAGCTGCCCGCGACCGTGCAC
Organism: Lentzea nigeriaca; assembly: GCF_016907955.1. Classification (GTDB taxonomy): domain Bacteria; phylum Actinomycetota; class Actinomycetes; order Mycobacteriales; family Pseudonocardiaceae; genus Lentzea; species Lentzea nigeriaca. The sequence goes on from NZ_JAFBCX010000001.1 coordinate 418,474, forward strand.
GTCGTCGGCACGTTCGACGCGCGCACGACGCTGGGGGTGCACAACTCGGCTCCCATCAACGAGATCACGGCAGCACTGTCCGGAGTGGACGCGGGCTACCTGTCCGCGTCCGCGAACGGCGTGCCGGCTGATCTCGACGTGGTGGTGGACGCCCCGGCGAAGCACTTCGAGTCGTCGGCGTCCGCCGCGCTCGGCGGCATCACGTTCCGCGCGGCGAGGGTGCCGTTCGCCGGACGCGAGTACCAGGCGTTCGCGCAGGCGCTGGACATCCCCGCGAAGATGACGGCGGACTGGGCGGACGGCAACTTCAGGTTCCAGGGCACGTCGGGAGCGATCGGATCGGCGGCGTTCGCGGTGACCAACCACGCGGGCGCGACCGCGCCACGCGGTCAGCACGTCGCCGCGCACTACAACCAGGGCAACGGTGATCTCGACGCCAGCGCCGCGGTCGGCTCGCTGTCGCTGGTCGCCGTGGCGCCCAAGCCGGACGGCGTCGGGTTCGACATGCGTTCCGGCGACGGCACGTTCGCGTTCGACGGCGACTTCCTGCTCGCCGCGGACAACCGGTACACCGCGTTCGGCAAGGTCAGCCTGCCGAGCTCGCTCGACGTGCGCTACGGCGACGGGAAACTGAGCTACCGCACCGACCGCCCGGTCGGCCTGCTCGCCGAGGCCAGGGTCGGCAAGGTGGCGGCGCTCGACGCGATCGGGCAGGTCCCGTTGTACGAGCACGGCATCGCCGCCGAGGCCAGGTCGTGCGCAGGCGCGGGCTGCGCACGTGACGACGGGCCGATCTGCTCGTTGCTGGGCAGGTGCTTCGGCCTGGTGAGCACGGTGTCGTTGCCGGGCCTGCCCACGGTGGTCGAGGTCGACATGGCGGCGAAGAAGATCGACGTCGTCGGCTACCGGCCGCCCGCCGGTGTGCCGCTCAACGCCTACGTGCGCCTCGACGGCCTGTTCGAGGTCGCGCCGTACGCAGCGGCGAAGGCCACCCTGCGCGGCCTGCCGTCGCCGTTCGACCTGCACATCGGGCCGTTCGGGTTCGACCAGACCGATCCGAAGCGGGCACACGACCTACAGGTCCAGTACACCGCGTCCGGTGGCATCGACGTGCTGGAGCTGCGGGCGGAGGCGAACACGACCCAGTACGGGAACCTGCGTGGAGCGGCGGACGTGCACGGCGTGCCGTCGAGCCTGCAGGTGACGGGGGAGTTCGCTGACAACAGCCATGTGCGGGTCGCCGCGAACAGCGCGATCAGCATGGTGAACGCCCACGTGACGGGCATGTACCAGGGTGGGCCCGCGTCCGCGCGTGCCCGGCTCACGGACATCCCCGCCTGCGACGCCGGACCGAACGCGCCCTGCGTCGACGTCGACATCAAGGGCACCGACAACCAGGGCAACGCGCTCAAGGTACCGGTGATCACGGTGGTGTCGGCGGCACCGGGAATGGACGCCGAGGCCTTCGTGCAGGGCAAGTTCGCCGTGGAGAACAACGAGAGCGGTCTGCGGTTCCAGACCAACGACGTGTTCGCGAAGCTCGTCGACCTCGGCGAGAAGGTCAGCGTCACCGTCGCGGAGAACGACCTCGGCACGTTCAGCACGCGGTTGCGCTCCGAACCGGGTCCCACCGGCTCGATGCTCGTCGGCGGAGCGTTCGAGCTCCAGCAGAGGGACCCGTTCCCGATAAAGTCGTTCGAGCAGGACATCGTGTCCTGCATCAGCATCCCGATCCTCACGCTGCACGTGAACGACGGCCACATCCAGGCCCCGAACGTGCGCATCGGCGGCGTGTACGTGGTCGTCGACGGGGTGCGCGACATGACGATCCGGCCGGGCAAGGCCTACGTCGCCCTCGGTGTCGAGGGCACGTACGACCGGTTCAGCATGGTCGCGCCGCAGGTGCGCGCCCAGCTCGACATGGACCTCAGCCTGCGCATCGAGAAGTTCGACCAGCCACTGTTCCCGTTGTACGAGTGGGCGTTCAAGACGAACCCCGACGACGTCTACAGTGGACTGCGCTTCCACGTGTTCGACATGAAGAAGCGGACGAACGCCGAGTTCCAGGTCCTGATCGGCCCGGTACCGGTCGGGGTGTACGCGGACGAGTCGAGTCCCGGCAAGCTGGGCTACCAGATCCCGGCCGATCCGCGCATCTCCGGCATCACGGTGCTGCCGCCGCCGGACCTGGGCGACCCGAACACGCGGAAGTTCGTGTTCAGCATGATGGATCCGGGCAAGGTGGTGAACGGTCAGATGCAGTACCTGGACGGCGAGTCCGCCCAGCTGCTCGACATCGCCGTCTCGCGGGCGTTCAGCCCGTTCCCGGCGGAGGGCGAAAGCGGAGGCGGTCCTTGCTGAGGAAGACCCGTGCGGCGGCGCTGGCACTCGTGCTGGCGTCGCCCGCCGCCGTCACCGCGTGCGGCGGCTGCGGCTACACCCTGAGCGTCGCGCCGGTGACGGCGCGCGGATCGGACTTGAGCCTCACCGCCCGGCTCACGGGTGACGGTCCGGTCGAGGGCGTGAAGATCGAGTTCTCGGCGCTGGGACCCGACGGTGTCGTCCTCGGCACGGTCCCGACGGGCGCCGACGGCGTGGCGAAGCTGGAGTCCCGCAACTCGATCGGGCCGGACTCCGTCAACGGACGTGCGGTGACGGGGTGGACCGAGTACCGCGCCAAGGTGTGGTACCTGCAGGACTCCGACCGGGCGGCCGACGCGGTGTGCGCCGAGCCCGCCACGGCGTCGTTCCGCTACGAGCCCAGCTAGGGTCTCCGGGATGGAGAAGCTGACTCGCGCGGAGATGATCGCGCTGGTGGAGCGGATCATGCAGCCCGACTTCCCCGAGGAGGAGGACGAAACGGCCTTCGACGCGCTGACCCGGTCGACGGGCAACCCGCACGTGTCCAACCTGATCTTCTACCCCGAGCCGGGGAAGGAGAACCTGACCGCGGAGGAGATCGTCGACCTGGCGCTGGCGTACCGGCCCATCGCCCTCTGACGGGAGACGGTCAGCCCGCCAGCGCCTCGGACACCGTGCCGTACAGCTCGATCATCTCGTTCAGCGTGGTCGCCCGCAGCGCTCGCAGCACGCTGCCCGCCGGCGCCACCACCCGCAGCGGCGTGCCCTCGTCGACGCCGCGCGTGTGGTACTCGACCAGCACGGACAGGCCGGACGAGGCCAGGAACGACACGCCGGTCATGTCGAGCACGACCGCTCTGCCCGCCGCCTCGGTGAACACCTCGGCCAGGTGGTCGTGCAGGAGCGGCGCGGTGTAGGAGTCGACCTCGCCGGTGACCCGCAGGATCACCGCGTTCTCGCGCCGCTCGGCCTCCGTCTGCAGTGGTGTCACCCTGCCTCCCGTCGGTCGTCCCCCAGCTTGGCAGGGCGGGCGGCCGTTGTCGATCATCGACGCGCGGGTCAGTCGTCTCTCGGTTTGGGTGCCCAGGCGATGAGGTTCGCGAACATCGCGCCGAGGATCACGACGCCCAGCATGCCGCCCACCACCCAGTGCGCCTCGTCGTTGTCGGCCAGTGCGGCGTCGACGACCTTGCCGATCTCCAGGTCGTAGCGGACCGTCACACGATCGCCGGGGTGGCGGGCCGGTCCGTTCTCCGACAGGGTCGCCACCTGCTTCGTGCCGTCCGGGAGCGGGTACTCGACCTTCACCGAGTAGCTCTTGCCCGACCGCAGGCGTTCCCGCACGGTTCCCTCGGCACTGGCCCAGGACTTCTGCTCGGACGACGACCGGATCACGAACGCCAGGCCCGCGATCGCGCCCACCAGCACGATCCCCGCCACGATCCGGCCTGTGCTCGACTTCAGCGATTTCGCCACCACGCCCCCCTTCGCACACGACATCGCTGTATCGGTCCCGAATGTGACAGCGGGGCACGTGCCGATCGGCACTCCTTGCGGCATGACCTCTGGCGTCCGAAGTGGCCGGTCGGGACTCGGGAACACGGTGGCCTGGCTCCTAGCGTCGGCCGGCGTGACTGACAACTTCTCGTCGAGGTTCGGTGCGGTGTGCGGGGTTCTCCTCGCCTTGTCGATCGGGGTGCCGGGGGCTGTCGAGGCCTTCACCGGCGAAACGGCCGCGACCAGTCTGGTGATCGGGCTGGGGACGGCGTTCGGCGCGCCCGCCGTGGTGGCGTTGCACGGGCGCCAGGCGTACGCGTCGGGGCGGTTCGGGGCGTTCGCGTACGCGGCGAACATGTTGGGGCTGGGATTGTTCACCGGGGTGGCGTTCGCGCTGAACGTGGTGATCTTCTTCCAGGACCAGGTGGCGCCGGTGACGTCGCTCGTGCTGAAGGCGGCGTCGCTGGTGTTCGTGCTGGGCACCGTGCTGTTCGGGGTGTCGATGGTGCGGGCGAAGGTGTTCCCGGCGGTTCCGGCGTGGGGCTACGCGATCGTTTTCACGGTGCTGGCGGTGTTCGCGGCGCTGCCGGACACGCCGTGGTCCGCGCTGGCGCACGTCGCGTGTGCGGCGGTGCTGATCTGGCTGTCCGCGGCCTTGTGGCCACTAGCCTGAGCGGCATGCACACCTGGGTTTCGCTGGTGCTGTGCGCCGCGGTGCTGGTCGCCGGGGTGTACGCCGCGGTGCTGGGGCTCGGCACCACCACGCTGCCGCTGCTGGTCGGTGGGCTGGTGCTGCTCGTGGCGGTGGACGTGATCGAGGCCCGCCGTTACCCGGTACGCACGCCGAAGCCGGTGGCGGCGGCTCTGCTCGCGTCGCGGGCCGCCCTGTACGCAGGCGTGTCCTTTGTGGACGGATCCGGGCTCGCGCGGGTGCTGCTGGTGCTCGTGCCGTTCACCGCGTACTTCGCTTTCGGGCAAACGATTGCGGTGTGGCTGGCCGCCGTGTGCCTGGCGGTGGCGGTGGTGAGCACGCCGCAGTGGTACGCCCACGCGGAGCGGGCGTCGGACCTGGTGATGTTCACCGTCGGGCTGGTGCTCGCGGTCGCGACGGCCGCGGTGGCGGTGCGCGAACGGGACGGGCGGATCCGGTTGCAGGAGTCGCATCGGACGGTGGCGGAGCTGTCGGCGGAGGCGGAACGGGCCAGGGTGGCCAGGGATCTGCACGACGACCTCGGCCACCACCTGACCGCGATCGTGGTGCAGCTGGAGAAGGCCGCCGCGTTCCACGACCACGAACCCGGCACCGCGAAGGCCGCCGTCCTCGACGCCGAGCGGTCGGCGCGGCGTGCGCTGAACGAGGTGCGCGAGTCGGTGCGGTCGCTGCGCTCGTTCCACCTGATCGCCGCTCTGGACGACCTGGTCGCGGGTCAGGACGACGTCACCCTCACCGTCAGCGGCTCACCGGAAGGGCACGACACCGGCGCCCTGCACGCGCTGTACCGGGCCGCGCAGGAGGGCATCACCAACGCGCGCAGGCATTCCGGCGCCACGTCCATCGCGGTCGCGGTCGACCTCGACGCCTCGCCGGTCCGGCTGACCGTGGCCGACGACGGACGTGGCATGGGCACGGCGCCGGAAGGGTTCGGGCTGCTCGGGATGCGGGAACGGGTCGCGCTGGCCGGTGGGCGGGTCGATCTCGCCAGCTCGTCGTCCGGCACGATGCTGACCGTGACGATCCCCGCGGCGAGGACCTGGTGACGCGCGTGCTGGTCGTCGACGACCAGCGGCTGATCCGCGAGGGCATCGCGTCGTTGCTGGGCCTGCAACCCGGCATCGAGGTCGTCGGCACCGCCGCCGACGGGCAGGAAGCCCTGGAGCAGGCGGTGCTGCTGGCGCCGGACGTGGTGCTGATGGACGTGCGGATGCCGGGGATCGACGGGGTCGAGGCCGTGGCGTTGCTGCGTCGTCGTGCTCCGTCCTGCCGGGTGGTCATGCTGACGACGTTCGACGACGAGGATTACGTCGTGCGCTCGCTGCGCGCGGGCGCGACCGGTTATCTGCTCAAGGACCTGCCGTCCCAGGAGCTGGCGGCCGCGGTCAAGCTCGCCGCGGCGGGCGTGGCCCAGTTCGACCCGGCCGCCGCGGCCCGGCTGGCCGCGGTGCTGGACAGGTCCGGTGGGCAGCGCGAACCGTTGACCGTGCGGGAGGTCGAGGTGCTGCGGCTGGTCGCGGCCGGTGCGACGAACCGGGAGATCGCCGAGCGGCTGCACCTGTCGGAGGGCACGGTGAAGAACCACCTCTCCCGGATCCTCGGCAGGCTCGGGTTGCGGGACCGGACCCAGGCCGCCCTCTACGCCCAGTCGCACGGACTGGTGTGACTCAGCGGTCCAGGTACTTCCGCACCCGGTCCGCTGCCGCCTGCGCGTCCGCGATCACGCGTTCGGTGTCACCGACCGCCCTGCCGTTCTTCTTCAGCGCCACGCCGTTCACGAACACCCACTGCACGTTCACCGGCTGCGTGTTGAAGACCAGCTGGCTCGTCCAGTCCACCTTCGGGGCGAAGTTCAGCGCCTGCGCGTCGATCACCTGCAGGTCGGCCTTCTTGCCAGGAGTCAGCGACCCGATCTGCTTCTCCAGTCCCAGCGCTTCCGCTCCGCCCAGCGTCGCCATCCGCAGCACGTCCGCGGGAGTGGGGTAGCGGGCAGGGTCCGCGGACTGCGCCCGTTGCAGGCCGACGGCCGCGCGCATGTCGTTGAACATGTCGGACGTGTCGTTCGTGCCACCGTCCAAGCCGAGGCCCACCCTCAGGTTGCGGGCCTTCATGTCCGGCACCCGCGCGACGCCGGAGGCCAGGCGCATGTTGGACAACGGGTTGTGCGCGATGCGGACGTCGTGCGCCGCGAGCTCGTCCAGTTCCGCGTCCGTCGCGTGGACGACGTGGTTCGCCAGCAGGCCGGGACGCAGCGCTCCTGCCCTGCGCAACACTCCCATCTGGTCGGTCGCCGGATCCGCTTTGGACTCCAGCAGGTGCACGTTCAACGGCACGTCCAGCTCTTCCGAGAGCTTCTCCGCCGCCTCGACGTCCGCCACGTTCCAGCTCGCCGGGTGCGTGCCGATCATCAGGTGCGCCAACGGGCTCCGGTCGATCACATCCTTCTTCACCCGGCGGACCTCCGGTGCGACCCACGAGTCCGCGCTCGCCATGAAGGCGAAGACGAAGCGCTGCTTCGAATCCGTCAGCGCCCGCAGGTTGCCGCGGGCGAAGTCGGGGTTGAACGCGTGCGACCAGTCCGTCACCGTCGTCACACCGGTGGAGATGGAGTCCAATGTGGACAGGCGGGTGCCCGCGTAGGCGTCGGTGCCGTCCACCGGTGAGCCCCGCAGCGGCAGAACGCAGCCGTTGAGCCACCCGTTCAGCTCCTTGTCCGTCGCGCAGCCGCGGATCAGGGACTGCCACAGATGCGTGTGCAGGTCGACGAAGCCGGGCATGACGATCTTGCCCTTGCCGTCGATCACCTTGGCGCCCGCGGCGGACATCCCCTTGCCGACGCTCGCGACGTGGTCGCCTTCGATCAGCACGTCGGCGTCTTCGAGCGTGCCCAGCGCGCTGTCCATCGTGAGCACCATGGACGCGTTGCGGATCAGCGTCCTACCGGTCTCGTTGTCCCTGCCGAGGTGGACGAGGAACACGCTGCCGAGGATCAACGCCAGCGTCAGCGCGAACAGTCGTTTCTCCACACGGGCGACGGTATCGGCAACCGCGCCACGACTCCTACCACTGTTCCGATCCGGCGCAATGGTGCGACTCGACGTGCGGCGGCGGTCCGAGGTGGAGGTCGTCCACGTGGTCTTGTCCTTTTATCGGCTCCTAGCATCAGGTTTCCCTGCATTTCTTGCCTGCAACGGCGGAGGCGATCACATGCGATTGAGGAACGCGTTCCTGGCACTCGCGGCGGCGACGGGCCTGGCCGCGACCGGCTTGACGATGTCGATGGCGGCGGTTCCGGCGCCACAGCCCGGCACCCTCGGCGGCTACGACATCACCGGCACCTACGTCAGCGGCCTGTCGTCCGGCGGCTTCATGGCCAACCAGCTCCACGTCGCGTACTCCGGCCTGTTCCAGGGCGCCGGCATCTTCTCCGCCGGCGCCTACGACTGCGCCCAGAACAACGTGAACACCGCCCTGTACGCGTGCATGGACACCTACCAGCAGCGCAAAACCCCGGCAGAGCTGGAACAACTCACCAGGAACCGGGCGGCGGCCGGCACGCTCGACTCGCCGCAGAACCTGTCCGGCGACCCGGTGTGGCTCTTCCACGGCAGCGCCGACGACACGGTCGACCGCGCGGTGAACGACGACCTCGCCACCTACTACCGCGATTTCGGCGCGAGGGTCGTCTACGACAACACGTCCGCGGCCGGGCACGCCTGGGTCAGCCCGATCGGCCCGAACAGCTGTAACGCCACGTCGTCCCCGTACGTCAACAAATGCGGCACGACGGACCCGGTGAAGGAAATGCTGAGCCACCTGTTCGGCCAGGTGAACGCGGCCGCCTCGACGTTGTCCGGCAAGCTCGTCCAGTTCGACCAGAGCACGTACGTGCCCGGCGGCAACCCGGCGTCGGTGAGCATGGGCCGGGAGGGTTTCGCTTACGTGCCGACGGCGTGCGAGTCTGGGCCCTGCAAGCTGATGGTGACGCTGCACGGCTGCTACCAGTACTACGGCCTCGTCGGCAACGCGTTGATGGACAAGGCTTATCTCAACGAGTACGCCGACACCAACAACATGATCGTGCTCTACCCGCAGGCCACCACGATGGCCGGAAACCCGCGCGGCTGCTGGGACTGGTGGGGCTACCAGTCCGCGCAGTACCCGCTCAAGACGGGCCCGCAGATGACGGCGGTGGTGAACATGGTCAAGGCGATGTCCGGTGCGCAGCCGACCACTCCGCCCACGACGACCACGCCGATCTCGGACTGCGTGACCGCGAGCAACTACGCGCACACCACCGCTGGTCGTGCGTATGCCGTTGCGGGGCAGACCTATGCGATGGGGTCCAACCAGGCGCTCGGGCTGTGGAACACCTTCACCAGCAGCAGCATCCGCCAGAGTTCTCCGAACTACTGGGTGAAGTGCTGAGAAAAGCCCGGACCCTTCTGCCGTTACGTGCGCGCGGGCAGTCTTTTCTGCCCGCACGGTCGTTGCCGTTCACACTGCTGCCCTGAGACGGTCGAGGGGGCGGAACGCACGACAGCTTGGAGACCTCGCATGCGGACTCGGCTGGAGAACCCCGCTGCCCGGCCCGCGCCGCGCACTCCGGCCGTCACGGTATTTCCGGGTGGTCACAGCGTTCTCGAGCTGCAGCGAGCCGCGGGCAACCGCGCGGTCGGCCGGCTCCTGTCCCAGACGGTCCAGCGATGTGGACCTGTTCCGTGCGACTGCACCGACGAGGAGCGGCAGGCCAAGACGGTGCAACGGCAGACCGTGCAACGGCAGCCCGCGCGGCGTCGTCAGTCCACCCCCGTGCTGACGGTGTGCTGGGCCCCGATCGGCATGCTGGGTCTCGGCAGGGTCGGCGGCATGCACGGGATCATCAACGTCGGTGCGCACGGACGCAGGCAGCACCTCGAGGTCGATCCGACGCAGCACCAGGCAGGCTTGCCCCTGCACAGCCATGTCGTGGTCCGCAACGGCTGGCGCACGACCGGCACGTGCACCACGACCGCGATCACCGTCGCCCAGGCCGACGCCATCATGGCGGCCGGTGCCGAGTACGAGGGCGTCGACGTCCGGTACGACCCGGTCAGCGGCCCGAACAGCAACTCGTTCGTGGACTGGACCCTCACCCGAGCAGGCGTCCCGTCGTCCGCGCTCGGCAGCCCGCCGGCGGGTGCGCTGCAGTGGGACTACTACGCGCAACACCCCGGCGAACGCGGCCGGCCACCCGGTGTCGGCCGCCCGGTGGCACCCACGACCGCCTCCTGCACCCGGCGTTTCCGGCCGACCTCGACGATGGCCGGCTACGTCGATCTGCTGCGCCACGCCGAACTCGCCCTGATGGACTGCGGCCGCGCCGGTCTCGAGGACCGGCTCATCCTGCTGAGCGGCATCTACTACGGAACGCTCTGGAGCCGCGACTACGCGACCGAGCACGATCTGGGGCGCAACGCGGGCTTCAGCGTGTACACCGCGCACGTCACCGCCGCTGCCGCGGACGACCCGCGGTTGTGCCTGCGCTGCGGGTTGTTCGAAGCGTTGCGGCAGAGCCAGGACGTCACGGGTCCGGCCGGGCGGGTGGACATGGGACACGTGATCACCGGCCTCAACGCAAGGATGCGCACGGCCTCCCGGTCGGTTCCCCTGCCGCTGCAGGGCGCCACCGGGATGGAGTCCGTCACCTGGGCCGGCGACCTCGGTGGAGCCACCGGACGACTGGCGATGGACCGGGCGACGAACCCTTCGGCGGCTCCCGGCCGCTATTTCCGGGGTACCGACTACGGCGCGTCCAGCAATCTCGAGGGAGACGTCGCCGCGTTCGTCGTCGGCACCGGACGCCCGCGCAGGGTGGAACCTCTCACCGTGCCGACACCGGGCACGGTGGCCGATCTCCTGCAGAGCTACTTCCTGTCCCGCCGGGGCAGCGGCGATCACCACCGCCACTTCCTGGAGCTCTACGGCGCCCAGTTCGACAGCGGCGGCCGCCTCCTGAACCGCGCGGACGTCGAGACCACGTTCGCGGACAAGCTCGCGAGCTTCGGACGCTTCTACGTCGTGCAGCGCTACGGAGTGGCCGCCTGGTCCCGTGCCGCAAGCCTTTCCGACGCCGGCCGCGACGTCGCCCGCGTGTTCGTGGACTGGCTGCTCGACAGGATGAGAGCACGCTGATCCCGTCGCCCAACCGGTCAGTAGTCTCCAGACCCGGAGCTCACCATGAGAGGGTTTGGGCGATGCCTGGCGTGTTCGTCAACTACCGCACCGGAGACGGTGAATGGGCTGCTGCCCTGGTCAAGCGGGAGTTGGGTGCGCGCTTCGGTGCTGACCAGGTGTTCTACGCGAGCCAGTCGATCCGCCTCGGCGAGGACTTCTCCCGCGAGATCCTGAGCGGCCTGCGCCGGTGCGAGGTGCTGCTCGCGATCATCGGGCCACGCTGGTCAGCCGCCGTCGACCGCGAGGGCGTCCGACGACTCGACAAGGCCGACGACTGGGTCCGGCGCGAGATCACCGAGGCCTTCCAGTGCGGGCTGCGCGTCATCCCCGTGCTGATGGACGGCATCGACCCGCTCAGCGAGGCCGACCTGCCGGACCCGCTGAAGCGGCTGGCGCGGTGCCAGTACCTGCGCATCCACCACCGCAGCGACGACCTCGACCTGCCCCGGCTGGTGGACGAGCTGGTCGAGCTGGTGCCGGAACTCGTCACCGCGAAGGCGCCGCCGGTGCCGCGTCCCGACCGCCCGGCCGAGGGCGAGCTGCGCAGCACCGTCACGGAGTTCCGCCAGGCGCTGGCCGAACCCGTGGGCCAGACGGTGAGCGACCGCGTCCGCGCCGCGTCCGCCGCGGCACTCGACCTGCTGGCGGAGACGCGCTACCCCGTCTCCGGTCACCTGGACGAGAACGATCTCCCCGCCGAGCTGGAGAAGCGGCTCACCGGCTACGAGCACGACATGGCGCCGTTGCTGCGGCTCGTCGCCATCGGTGTCCGGTCCGGTGATCGCCGGCACGACGACCTGTGGGTCACGCTGGTCGAGCGGTTCCTGCGCCCGTCGCCACACGACCGCGGCGCGCGGGAAGTGTGGGTGAACGCCTCGGCCTATCCGGCGTTGCTGCTGGTCTACGTGATCGGCGTGGCGGCGGTGGAGGCGGACCGGGAGGACCTCGTCCACCGCCTGCTGTGCCAGACCTCGATCATCGAGGCCGACGGCCGGTCCACTCCGGTGCTGCGTCTTCTGGCTCTGCGCAACGTCGTCGACCCACGGCACGCCGCGGCGCTGCCCGCGTGGGGTGGCGTGCCTCCGCACCAGGCGTTGAGTGTGCAACTGAGGCAAGTGTTGAGCAGGGTGTTCTTCAATGTCGTCGACGGCAGCGCGTTCGAGTGGGCGTTCGCGGACTTTGAGTTCCTGCGCAGCCTGCTGGAGCTGCACGACGGCGCGTTCTCCTCGCTCGGCGAGTTCGCGGTTCGGCTCGACCGGGTCGACGACGTGATCTACGAACGCAACCTGGCGCGCCTCAACGCGGACTCGGCCCTGCTGCGGGCCGGGGCGTTCGGCGGTGATCCCGATCGGGTCGCGGCGGCCTGGCGCGAGCTGCGCCAAGCCACCAGAGCCCGCTACTCGTAGCCGTCATTCGATGTCTTCCAGCAGAACCAGGCTGTAGTACCAGCCGGCGGCGACGGCCAGCACGCCGTGGTTGTACGGGGGCGGTACCGATGCCTCGCCGTGTGCGTTGCTGCCCCAGCCGACCACGGAGCCGTCCGTCTTCAACGCCAGGTTGTGCGTGAAGTTGGTGGCGAACGAAGCGACACCGGCCTGGGCTGCGGGCGGCACCTCGTACTCGTCGTCCGCCGTGCTCACTGCGGCAGGCCATCCGGGTCGGCCCCAGGAGATCACCTTGCCACCCGGCTTCAGGGCCAGGCTGTGGCCCGTGCCGGCGGCGACCGCGGTGACGCCGCTGAGGGCCTCCGCCGGAACGCTCGACTGACCGGCCCAGTTGGCGCCCCAGGCGATGACGGATCCGTCCTCCTTCAACGCCAGGCTGTGGCTGCCGCCGGCGGCGATCGCGGTGACGCCGCTCAGGGCCTGCGGAACGTCCAGCTGACCGGCGAAGTTGTCGCCCCACGCGATGACGGAGCCATCCGCCTTCAATGCCACGTTGTGGACGCCGCCGGCCGCGATCGCGATCACGTCGTGCAAGGCCTGCGGTGGAACGTCCGTCTGGCCGAAGCTGTTGTCGCCCCAGGCGATGACGGAGCCGTTCGCCTTCAGTGCCATGTTGTGGCGGTCGCCGGCGGCGATCGCGGTGACGCCGCTCAGTGCGTCCTCTGGAACGTCAGTCTGACCGGCGGAGTTGTCGCCCCACGCGATGACGGAACCGGCCGCCTTCAACGCCAGGCCGTGCTCGGTCCCGGCATCGATAGCGACCACACCGCTCGAGGCGGTGGGCGGAACCTCCGTCTGGCCCATGTTGTCGAGACCCCACGCCTTGACCGCGCCCCGGGAGACCCTGAGCTGACGGGACGACTGCGCGGTGCGCGTGCCGCTCGTGACGGTGAGGGAGACGGTGTAGACGCCGGGTTCGGCGAACCTGTGGTCGAACTCCGCGGTGTCCGCGGTGATCAGGGGAGTGGTCGTGCCGGGCTTGCTCACGGTCCAACGCCGGCTGTCGAGGCGACCGGTGGTGTCCGCGCTGAGGTGCACCGACTCGCCGATCACCGGCCGTGGCCGTCGGACGTCGATCCGGGTGATGCCAGGAGGCGCCTCCGCCGGGACGACGGTCACCACCGTTTCCGGCTCCACGCTGCTCCCGTTGCCGAGGGTCGCGGTGGCGCGGACGGTGAAGCTGCCCGGTTGCTGCCAGCGGTGACGGACGGTGGCGCCGACCGCCTCCGTTCCGTCGCCGAACGACCAGTGGGTGGTGGCGGTGCCGGCGGGCCGGAGCAGGACGGTCAGTTCGAACTCGTCTCCGACCACACCGCGGTTGCCCGGCCGGACCACGATGGACGCCGTGGCCTCCTGCGCCCGCGGTGGCGGGTTCGGCTGCGGCGTCGAGCTGCTCCGGCCGGGGAGTCCCTGTCCGGGTTGCTGCATCCTGTGGTCGATCTTCGTCGCCTGTGCCAGCGGATCCGGCGCGGGCGTGGCCTCGTCCGCCGTGGGGCCTTCCGTGTACTTGGTGATCGTCTTGACGTCGCCTGCCAGGTCCAGCACCCCGGCCGTGCTGCCGTTCGGGTCGTTGAAGAAGACGATGCCGTCCCTGGCGATCAGCTCGAACCGGACCGGCCGGTCGAACAGCTGGCGCTGCGCGACCATCCTGGAGGTGGCGAGATCGACGATCGTGGCCTGCCCGGTGGAGTGGTCGGGCACCACGGCGTCCCTGCCGACCTCGACCGGGCTGCCGAGCTCCGCACCCGCGGAACTGACCTGCACGGGCTCGGTGCAGCCGGTGTCGAACGCGCACGAGATCAGCTCGCCCCGGCTGCCGGTCGCGATGAGCACCCCGGCCCGGTCGGCGGACCCCGTGATCACCGTCGTGTCGTCGGTGTGTGCGTCGAGCCGCACCGACCGCGCGACCGCACCGGTCTCGGGGTCGAGCAACTCGGCCGTGCCGTGTTCGGAATCCACCAGCACCGGCCGGCCCTTGCTCATCGTCAGGTGACCGCTCCTCGTTGCGGCGGAACGGGTTCGCCGATGTCCCCGGTCCAGCCAGACCAGGTCGCCGGTCGTGTCGTCGATCGCCCACACCCGGCCCTGCTCGTCGACCCCGGCGCTGCCCGGCCTGATCGCCTCCGCCAGCCGTCGCGGTTCGCCTCGCGGCGCGAGCGCCGCCGGGTCGACCACGGCCGTCATTCCACTGTGGACATCGACCACGTGCAGTGCGTCCGGACTGGGCAGCACCACCAGCCCGTCGCTCGCCGGGAGCACCGGCACCGGCGGGGTGGCCCGTTCGGTGGCGCTGTCGACACCGCTCACCCTGCCGGTCTTCCGGTCGAGCACAACGGCTCCGCTGCCCAGCTGGGCGACGGTCAGCTCCGTGCCGGCCTCGGCGACCGGCACGTGGGCCGTCACCTCGGCGGCAGCGCCGTCCACCAGGGTTGCCTCGCCGGTCTGGCCGGACGCCAGCCAGACCGTGCCGGAACGCATGCGCACGTGCGAGGTGTGATAGCCCGGTCCCACCACGAGAACGGCCGCGGTGGTCGCGGCGACGGCGGCGAGGGCGGTCAGGAACCGGGTGCGCCGGGTCAGCCGTGTCATCGGTCAGTCCGTCCCTTCCACGAGGATCAGGCTGAAGTCGTTGCCCGCCGCGACGGCCAGCACGCCGCTGCTTCCTGGCGGTAGCGGGTCCGTGTCGTAGCTGACGAGACCCCATCCGAACGCGGTGCCGTCCGCCTTCACCGCCAAGGCGTGCTGGCGGCTGAGGTCCATCGCGACGACACCGCTGCGCGCTTCCTCCGGCACCCAGGAGGTCTTCTCCTTCCGGCTGCCCCAGCTGATGACCGAGCCGTCTTCCTTCAACGCCAGGCCGACGCTGCCGCCCAGGGCGAGTGCGCGCACGCCACCGGAGATGGTGGGCGGACTTGTTCCCTGAAACGGGCCTTCGCCCCAGACGAAGAGGGAGCCGTCGGCTTTCCGCACCAGACTGGTTCCGTCCCCGGCGGCGATCGCCACCACGCCACTGGACGCCTCCGCAGGGGTTGTCGCCTCCAGACCGGAGCCCCAGGCGACGACGGAGCCGTCCGACTTCAACGCCAGGCTGTGCCAGTACCCGGCGGCGACCGCGACCACACCGTGCCGGGCCTCTTCCGGTACGGCCGATTCCCCGCTGTGGCCGCCCCAGGCGATGACGGAGCCGTCCGCTTTCAACGCCAGGCTGTGCTGGCCGGCGGCAGAGATCGCGATCACGCCGGTGGTCGCCTCTTGAGGCACGTCCAGCTGTCGATCGTCGTTCGCTCCCCATGCGATCACGCGACCGCCGGCTTTCAACGCCACCGCGTGACTTTCCCCAGCGTCGATCGCGATCACGCCGCTCTCGGCCGCCTGCGGAACGTTCATCGGCCAGTCCTCCCGGCTCAGGGCCTTGACGGCGCCTCGCGCCACGGTGAACTGGCGGGACGACTGCGTGGCCTGGGATCCCTTGGTGACGGTGAGCGCGACGGTGTACCGGCCGGGTGTGGCGAACCTGTGGTCGAACCCGGCTGTCCGCGCGGTCACCTCGGGTGCCGGCTGACCTGACCGCGTGACCGTCCACTCCCACCTGTCCGGCTCACGAGTGGTGTCGGCGCTGAAGTGCACCTGCTCGCCGATCACCGGCTTCGGCCGGCTGACGGCGAGTGCGGTGATCCGCGGCGGCGCTCCCCGCGGCACCACGGTCACCGTGGTTTCCGCCTCTGCTCGCCTTCCCGTGCCGAAGGTGGCGGTCGCGCGGACGGTGAAGACACCCGGCTCGAGCCAGGCGTGCCGGACAGAGGAGCCGGAGGCGTCGGTTCCGTCGCCGAACGACCATCGGATCATGGCGTCGGCGGCGTGCTCGACCACGAAGGTCAGCTCGAACTCGTCGCCGGCCACACCGCTGTCGCCGGGCTCGACCACGATGGACGCGGCCGGGCTCGAGACCGTCAGGTCCGGCCGGCTGTTCTGGTGGGGTCGCCCCAGCCCGATCCTCTGCTTCTCCTGGCCGGTCTTCCTCACCTCGTCCGCCCGCACGGACCGGTCGGGTGTCGGTGTGGGCTGGTCCGTGGCAGGGTTCTCGGTGTACTTGGTGATCGTCCGGACTGCGCCCCACAGGTCCAGAACGCCGGCCTTGTTGCCGTTGGGGTCGTTGAAGAAGACGATGCCGTCGCGGGCGATCAGCTCGAACGCGGTCGGCCGCTCGAACAGCGCGCGCTGGGCCACCACGCGCGACGTCGCGAGATCGATGATCGTCGCCTGCCCGGTGGAGTGGTCGGGCACCACCGCGTGATCGTCGACCTCGACCGGTGCACCGAGATCGGCACCCGCGGAACCCACCTTCACGGGTGTGGCGCAGGTCCCGGTGCCGAACGTGCACGAGATCAGCTCGCCGCGGGTGCGCACCGCGATCAGCAACCGGGACCGGTCGGCGGAGCCGCTGACGACGACCGCGTCGCCTGCACGGAGATCCGGCCGCAGGGAACGCAGGACAGCGCCGGTCTCGGGGTCGAGCAGCTCCGCCGTGCCGTGCTCGGGATCCACCAGCGCGGGCAGGCCCTGCGTGATCGAGAGGAGACCGCTCCTGGTCGCCGTGGCACGGGATCGTCGTCGACCCCGGTCCACCCAGACCAGGTCGCCTGTCGTCTCGTCGATCGCCCACACCCGGCCCCGTCCGTCGGCGACGACGCTGCCCGGCCTGACCGCGCCGGCCAGGTGCTCGGGTTCGCCCTTCCGCGCGAGCGTGGCGGGATCGACGGCGGCGACCGCTCCACTGTGGACGTCGACAGCGCGCAGCCCGTCCGGCGAGGGCAGCAGGACCAGGCCGTCGCTCTCCGGGAGCACGGACGCCGGGCCGGAGACCTGTTCGGTCGCGCTGTCGATGCGGCTCAGCGCACCGGTCTTCCCGCTCAGGACGACGGCGGCGCCGTCCTGATGAGTCACGCTCAGCGCGGTGCCCGCGGCGGCGACCGGCACGTGGGCCTTCACCTCGGCGGAAGCACCGTCCACCAGCGTCGCCTCCCCGACAGGGCCGGACGCGAGCCAGACCGCGCCGGAGAGCATTCGCACCTGTGGGGGCTCATAACCCGGCCCCGCCACCAGAACAGCGGCGGCGATCACGGCGACGGCGCCGAGCGCGACCCTGACGTGTGCCGGTTTCATCGGTATCGCCCTGTCTCGAGGCTTTCTCCCGCGTGCCGCCTGCGCCGCGCGACGCTCCACGAGGTCCACAGTGGACGCGGGTCCAGCGCGGCGCGAAGGCGTGCCGCGGACAGGCGACCGGGATAGAGCTCGGCGTTCAGCCGTGCCACCAGTTCCCAGGCCTCGTCGGCGTCGTGACGGTCGAGGTGCTCCGGCGCGTAGATCGCCTTCGTCGCCAGTTCCGCGGTCGCGGCGATCGGGTTCGCCGCGCCGCCGAGGCTGCCGCGCACGTGCTGCGCCACCTCGTGGAACGTGAGTGAGACCGGTGGTGAGACACCGCGTTCGACCAGCCGGTCGAGCTGTTCCTGCCACGCGCCGAGCACCCGCGCCGCGTGATCGGGATCGCGGCGCCGCCGCCTGCGGCGATGAGCCTTGCCGAACACCACGAACCCCGCCGTGAGCAGCACGAGCAGAACCACCGACGGAACCAGCACCAACGTGCCGTTCAGGACGTTGTCCCAGTGGAACCCCCGCTCGTCCGGCGCATCGGCGGGCGGTGAGTCCGCCCGCGGCGCGGGCACCGGCGCGGTGGTCGCCGGGGAGGGCTGCGGCGGGACCACGCGGGGTGCCTCCGGCGGTGGGTTCCGCGTGATCCCGTCATTGGTGCGGGTGGGGTCGTACGCGACCCAGCCGTACCCCGCGAAGTGCACCTCGGGCCACGCGTGGGCGTCGGCGGTGGTGACCTGGAAGACACCGTTCTCGGCGGGGCGCAGGCGATAGCCGACCGCGACCCTCGCCGGATACCCCCACATCCTGGCGATCACCGTGAACGCCGCGGCGTACTGCTCGGCGTACCCGCCGCCCGCGTCCCCTTCCGCCAGCGCGCGGGCGATGGCGGCGTAGGAATGCCCCGGTGGCCGGTTCGGCCGGTGGTCCAGGGTCAGCAGAGCGGCTTCGAGGGAGCGGAGACGGTCGCGGGGAAGGGTGCCGTTCTGTTCCGCCACCGACGCGGCCAGCGTGCGCACCGCTTCCGGAACACCGGCGGGAAGCGGTGGCGAGTGGGTCGTCGTCGTGGTGGCCTGTGCCAGGTCACCGTCCCACACGTAGACCTCGCCGGTGACGTCGTAGCTGAATCCCGCCGAGGTGGGGCCGGTGCTCACCACCACGCCCGAGCCTGGGTCGAACCCGAACCGCCCACGGGTCTCGCCGGGCCCGTCCAACCGGGACGGCCAGCCGATGACCGGCAGGTACGGGCCGGCGAGTCCCTGCAGTTCGATGCGCGCCGTCACCGGCTTGCGGTGCTGGAGTGCGGGGTCGACGGTGAGATGGCTTCCCGCCACGCGGTAGGTGTCGGTAGCGGTCCACGTGGTGCCGTCGAACGTGTCCAGCGCGGCGGTGCGCACCCGGTCGACGGGCATGGCGCCGTCGGGGCCCATCCGCACGGTGAACAACGGGCGGGGCGGGGACTCGTTGAGCTGTTTCTTCAGCAGGGACAGCGGGGTGAGGGCGTCGGTGCTCGCGACCGGTGGGGCGAGCAGGTCACGTGGGTCGAAGCGGTGTCGGCCGGATGCCAGGGGTGACACCTGGCCGCCTGCCACGCCGAACAGCGCGCTGGCGGCGACCGTCGAGCCCACGACGACGAGGGCGACGACCGGTCTGGACGACTGGCGTTCGACGCGGACCGTGCCGTCGCCCGTGTGGCGGTGGGTGCGGATCGCGATCACGACCAGTGCCGCGGCCAGGAACGCGACGGTGGCGAGCAGGTGTCCGCCTGCCTGGTTGCCCACGGCGAAGAGGGCGAACAGGAAACCGGCCAGCGACGGTGCGAGCGGTGCCAGAGCGTTCCGCGTGCGCAGGACGAGCAGAACCGACGAGAACGTCGCGGCCCACACCACCAGGGCCGGTGCCGCGAGCAGTTCGCCCCACGTGTCGGCGGGCGCGGTCACGGTGAGCAGGCGGTTCCAGCTGCCGCGCAGTCCACTGAGGACGGCGGAGGCGTCGCCGCGGAACACGCCGTAGACCATGACCAGGGTCAGCCCCGCGCCCGCCAGGATCGGGGTGACCCAGGCACGCCGGTGGCCCAGCGCGGCCGCCACGCCGCCGGCGAGGCACGCCGCCGCGAGCACGACGAGGTAGTCGTGCGTGGCGAAGAAACGGTGGTACACCAGGGCTCCGGCCGCGGACGCCACCATCGCCGGCACCACCTCGGCGAGCCGGGCGTCCGGGGTGAACCTCCGCCAGGTCATCGCAGCACCAGCCGGTTCCAGCTGGCGGCGAACTGCTCGCTGGTGGGGGCGGCGACCGCGAGCACGCCGCGCGGCCGCGCCGGCAGGGCGGAGTCAGGGGCGACGAGCTGGGCGAGGTTGACCGAGAGGAACCTGTGGCGCAGCCGCATCAGCAGTTGTGCCGCGTCGGTGCCCACGCGGCCGGTGACGACGGTCAGCGCGACGCCCTCCGTGTCGGAGACCACGTCCCGCACGAGGTCGGAAAGACCGGCGAGGCCAGGGTCGGTGGCAGCGCAGTCCACTATGGACAGAAGTTCCAGTGCGGTCTCGCTTGATTCCCTTTCCACACCACGGGTCGTGCGCAGGCGCAGCGGCAGCCCGGATCGTTCGGCGGCGACGCAGAACGACGCGGCGACGCGGACCGCGTCCTCGAACAGCGAGCCGGGGTAGGGCGCGGAGCTGGTGTCCAGCACGACCAGCTGGCGCGGCTCGTCGGGCACCACCACGTGGCGGGTCATGACCGTGCCGGTCCGAGCCGTTGCGCCCCAGTGGATGCGTCGCCAGTCGTCGCCGGGCACGTACTCCCGCAGGCTGTGGAACGCCACGCCGCCCAGGGGAGCGCTGCTGACCGTCTGGCCTTCCGCGTCCTGGGGGCCGCCGGTCGCGATCGTGGCCAGCAGGTGCACGCGGGGGTAGACGTGCACGACCAGCTCACCGCCGCACGGGCGGCCGCGGTGCAGCAGACGCAGCGGGTCGGAGTGCCCGAGCCGCACCGGTGGGATCACGTAGCGCCCGCGGCGGGCGACCGGGAGCGGGTAGCCGACCGTGCAGCTGTGGCCCGCGGCCAGCGCGGGCACCGCGACGGTGGTGCGGTGCCCGCCGACCGTCTCGGCGATCCTCAGCGGAGGGCTGCCGCGCCTGCCCACGTTCGTCACGGTCAGCGTGGCCTGGGCGGCGCCACCGGCGAACACGCGCCTCGGCCGGACCTCCCGCACCACCGTCAGCCGGGGCGTCGCCACCAGCCAGGCCACGGCCACCAGCAGGGCGCCCGCCGCGGCGAGTCCGAGCGTCACCAGTTCGGGATAGTCCGCCCACCCGCCCAGGGCCACGAGGGCCACGGCGGCGCAGGCCATCGCCGCTCCGGATCTGGTCAGCACAGCGCTCACCGGCCTGCCGGTACCGGCGCGGCGGCCAGGACGTCGGTGAGGACGGATTCGGTGGTGTGGCGCTGGATCCGGGCTTCCGGAGTGAGCAGCAGGCGGTGGTTGAGGACCGGGACGGCCACGGCCTTGACGTCGTCGGCGGTCACGTAGGGGCGGCCCGCGGCGAGGGCGTAGGCCTGGGACGCGGTCACCAGGGCGATGCCGCCTCGCGGGCTCACGCCCAGTTCGACGTCGGGGTGGACCCTGGTCGCGCGGACCAGGCGGGCCACGTACTCGCGGAGGTTGTCGGCCACGCGCTGGTCGCGGACCGCGCGGATCATCAGGCGGAGGTCGTCGAGCTCCATCACGGACTTCAGCTCGTCCGGGCGGCGGCGCGTGACGCCGTAGGACAGGACGCTCACCTCGTCGGCGAGGTCCTCCGGGTAGCCGATGCTGACGCGCATCATGAACCTGTCGAGCTGCGCCTCCGGCAGCGCGTAGGTGCCCTGGTGCTCCACCGGGTTCTGGGTGGCGATGCACAGGAACGGGTAGGGCACCGGGATCGGGCGGCCGTCGACGGTCACCTGGCCCTCCGCCATGACCTCGAGCAGCGCGGACTGGGTTTTCGGTGATGCTCGGTTGATCTCGTCGCCGAGCAGGATGTGGGTGAAGACGGGGCCCTGGCGGAACTCGAAGCGCGACCGGCCCTGGTCGTAGACCTGCACGCCGGTCACGTCGGACGGCAGCAGGTCGGGGGTGAACTGGATGCGCTTCACCTCCGCGCCCGCGACCGAGCGGGCGATCGCCTTCGCGAGCGACGTCTTCGCCACGCCCGGTACGTCCTCGATCAGCAGGTGGCCCTCGGCGAGCAGGCACACCAGTGCCAGCCTGACCACCTCGGGCTTGCCGCGGATGAAGTCCTCGACGTTCGCCGCCAGCGCCTCGAACCTGCGCTGGAAGATCGCGGCATCGGACACTTCATCGCCCCCATCGTGCGTACATCAGCAGTCGGTCCGGTCGGTCGTGGTTCAGGCAGGCCCAGATGCCGCGGAGGTCGACGCTGGTGACGCGCTCGAAGTTCTCGACGGGCTCGTCGGCGGCGTCGGTGGGCGGGACCTGGCTGCCTGTCAGTGAATAGGGCTGCGCAGCGCGGCGTTCAGGCGGGGGTGGACCTCGCGGACAGTGGCGTGGTCGCGTTCGCGGCCGAGCAGGCGGGCCAGGCGTTTGAGGTCCTGCCGGACGGTGGCCGAGTCGACCAGGTCGGCGGCGTCGAGGACCTTCGCGGTCAGGGTGCTCGCGTGGTCGATGTCGCCTGCCGCGGCGTAGGCGAGGGCGCGGCGGGCACCGAAGCGCGCATGGGTGCGGTGGGCCGTGTCGGGCACCAGGGACAGCTGCCGGTCCAGCACGTCGGCCGCTTCGCGCGAGCGGCCGAGGTCGTGCAGGCACCAGGCCGCGACCAGGCTGTTCAGGTCGGCGCCGCTCACGGAGGCCGAGCCGATCACCATGCCGTTCGACGTGTCGGCCTTGTCGAGCAACGCGGCGGCGCGGTCGAGCGCGCGCCGGCAGTTGTCGTAGTCGCACGCCAGCGCGTGGCCCTGCGCCTCGCGCAACGCGGCGAGCCCCTGCACCCGCGGCGACGTGCCCGGTGCCGCCTGCGCCCGCTGGGCGAGGTCGATCGTGCCGACGGCGTCGTCGCGGTAGAGCGTGATCAACGCCTGCCTGATCAGCGAGTACGTGGCGAGCTCGGTGTCGCCGGCCGCGGCACCCATCTCGACGGCGTTGCGGGTCCACCACATCGCGGCCCTGTCGTCACCGGCCTCCTGTGCCATCCACCCCGCGTACTCGCTGTAGCGCGCGGCCAGCCCGAGCAGCTCCTCGCGGATCGGCGAGGGCGCGCCGTTCGCCATCCCGCGCAGGGTGTGGGTATGCACCGTGACCATCGGCAGCACCACGCTCGGGCTCGTCGTCTGTCCCAGCTGCCTGACCTGGGTGAACAACGATCGGAACGCCGCCAGCGTGCCGTCGTGGGCCGCTGCCGCCGAGGCACTGCGCGGCGCCCCCAGCGTCAGCCCCAGCAACGAGGCCGCGCCTGTCGCGATCGCCTCCCGCCGAGGCATCGGAACCATCCAGCTCGATCCGTCCGGAGCCATGCTCATCACCCACACTTCGCCGTCGCCATCGGCCGCGACGGCTGCCGGCGGGCTCGCGGGAGCGGGCTGGTCGACCAGACTGGCCAGACGTCCACCGGCTCCGAGTACCGCGTCACAGCGCCGGGCCAGATCAACACCTGGTTGTTTGATGCCAGTCTCGATCTTGCCCAGATAGCCCTTGCTGTAGTGGACCCGCGCCGCGAGGCTCGCCAGCGACAGGCCCGCCGCGGTGCGGAGGCGCCGCAGTTCCACACCAAAGGCATCCGACTGCTCAGCCATGAGTCCCGCCCCCAGCCGCCGCTCCAGGCATCGTGTGCACGGCGGCGGACCCCTCAGTACCGCCGGGCTGAGCCCGGCGACCAGTGAATCGACCGTTGCAGACTACTGAGCCTCCTGGCCGAAGGCCCAGACCCGAAGCGCCGGTGAGGGCTTGTCGTCTGGCTGCACGATCCGAGTCTGGAGGGCCCTCCCGCCGATTCCCAGGCGTCTCCCGTCGCCTGTGCCGGTGGGAGACGGGAGACCCCTGCCATTCCGCGGCAGGTGGCCTGATGCTGGTCTCACGACGGAGACGCCCAGTGCGTCACGGTCGGGTTCTGGGGGGTGGCAGCAGGACCGGGTTCTACCCAGTGGCTCGAGTCCTGCTGCCACAGCACCACGCGAATGAGGGGGAAACGACGTGAACAGGGATTGGACAGGTGCGCCCTCCTGAGGCGCCTTGACCTCGCTCAACCTGTGCGGGCGCTGTGGTCGTCGGGGCGACCACAGCGCCCGTCTCTTTTCGCCCAAGGCCTGAGCTCGGCACGACTCCCACCACTGGGTTCACGCAGGTTGTCACCGCGAATTTACGAATAACTTATGGTGACGGAAAGCGACGATTGGCCCCACTCCGCTCTCCGCTTAGAAGACTCCTCACGTTCTGTCAAGTGCGCGCCAATAACCAGTGCGTTTGTCGGGTTCGGTTCGAGAAAGACCTGTCGGGTCCAGGCCGCCCGCAATGACCTTCCGTGACCGATCTACCTGCGAGAGTGCGTTCGCGCACCACAACACCGGTTCACCGGCTGGGACCGGAACCGGGGGCGGGGGTGTTGCGGTGGTCATCAGACTGAGTAGTCTCTACGGGCCCCCAAGATCATCGCTGTTGATCATCTCGATCGCGCGATGCTATCTTTCCGTCGCCAATTCGCGTGGTCGTGGAGCGTTGTGAAGCTGAAGACCGTGCCTGAGACGAATTACAGGACAATTCGTTCTCGGCTCACCGGTGTCGTGGTGGTTCCCAGCATCGTCCTTCTGGCCATGTGGGCGCTGTTCTCGTCCTATACGGTGTTCGAAGGCCTGTACCTTCAGCTGGTCGCCTCCGGTGTGAAAGAAGCGTCGATTCCCGCTGTCCAGTCGTTCTCGTCGCTGCAGAAGGAACGCGAACTCAGCATGACGAGCCTGAGCCGGCCCGGCTCCGGCACGTCCGCGTTGATCAAGCAGCAGCAGGAGACCGACAAGGACCTGAGCACGATGAAGGCGGCCTTCACCGAGCTCGCCTCCCAGGCGCCGAAGGAGGTCGTCGACGGGATCGGCAAGCTCAACGGGCTGCTCGACCAGCTGCCGCAGCAGCGGGCGGCGCTCGAGGCCGGCACCGCGTCGAAGGCCGAGATCTACCGCTACTACAACAGCGTCCTGGACGCCGGTGCCGCGCTGTTCAACACGCAGGCCCGCATCGTGCCCGACGCCGAGACGGTGCAGGGCGCGCTGGCCGCCGTCCAGTACTTCCAGGCCGCCGACGCGATGTCGCGGTCCGGTTCCGTCGCGGCAGGAGCGCTGGCGGCGGGGAAGTTCACGCCGGAGGAGCACCGCGAGTTCGTCTACCTCGTCGGCGCGTACCGGTCGTCGCTCAACTCGATCGAGCCCTACGCCCTGCAGAACGTGCGCGACCACTACAAGACGATCACCGGCAGCGCCCAGTGGCAGCAGCTGGTGACCTTCGAGAACCGCCTGCTGCAGAACGCGGAACGGCCCATCGGGGCGTCGGTCGGGCTGGCCGACTGGGAGACCGCGAGCCGCGCGGTGTCGAACGAGCTGACCGTGCTGGTGCAGGAGCAGTCCAACGGCGCCGTGAACGTCGCGATGTCCAACGGTGAGAGCAAGTTCACCAGGGTGCTGATCGGCAGTCTGGTCGCCCTCGTCGCGGTGATCGTCGGCATCTACGTCGCCATCCGCATCTCCAGCCGCCTGGTCAACAAGGCGTTGATCGTCCGCCTGAACGCCCTGAAGAGCGACTCGCTCAAGCTCGCGCACGAACGCCTGCCCGACATCGTCGAGCGGTTGCGCGACGGCAAGCACGTCGACGTGGCGCACGAGGTGCCCGCGCTGGACTACGGCAACGACGAGATCGGTCAGGTGGCCGACGCGTTCAACGCCGCGCAGTACACGGCCGTCGCCGCGGCGGTGAAGGAATCGCAGACCCGTGAAGGCGTCAACCGGGTCTTCCTCGACATCGCCCGCCGCAACCAGGGTCTCGTGCACCGGCAGCTGAAGATCCTCGACAAGCTGGAGCGCGAGGAGGAGAACCCCGACCACCTCGACGCGTTCTTCCAGCTCGACCACCTCGCCACCCGCGCGCGGCGCAACGCCGAGAACCTGATCATCCTCACCGGCGAGCAGCCGGGACGGCAGTGGCGCAAGCCGGTGCGCATGCTCGACGTGGTGCGCGCGGCCGTCGCGGAGACCGAGCAGTACGCACGGGTGAAGGTGAACCCGGTGCCCGAGGTGGCTTTGGCCGGCGCCGCCGTCGCGGACGTCATCCACCTGATCGCCGAACTGGTCGACAACGCGACGTCGTTCTCCTCGCCGCGTTCACAGGTCGAGGTGCACAGCAGCGAGGTGCCGCAGGGTCTCGTGATCGAGATCGAGGACCACGGTCTCGGCATCAAGCCGGAGGACCGCGAGCTGCACAACCAGATGCTGGCTGCGCCACCGGACTTCGAGGCCATGCGCCTGCGTGGCGAGTCCCGCCTCGGCCTGTTCGTCGTCGCCCGGCTCGCCGCCCGCCGCCACATCAGGGTCGAGCTGCGCGACTGCCCGTCCGGCGGCACGATCGCGCTGGTGCTCGTCCCGTCCGAGCTGATCGTCGGCGAGGCGGGCGCGGCGGAGTCGGCCGAGTCCGTGCAGATGCCGAAGCCGACGTTCCGGCAGCAGACGCTCGCGCAGGCCAACCGGGCCACCCTCCCGCACGCCGAGGACGTGGTGCTCGACGCGAGGCCCAGCTCGGAGCTGAACGACTTCTGGGCAGGGGCAGGGGGAGGAGTGGGAAACGGCCGGGACTCCCGCCGGGACACCGATCCCGACAGCGGGAGCATCGGCGGCGTGCTGCCCGCACCCGACCTCCCGGCGGGCCCCTGGCCGGCAAACGACCCAAAGGAAGGTGAGGTGCGGCAGGACACCCGGCCGGAGCTGCCCCGCCGCCGGCGCCAGCAGCACCTCGTGCCCCAGCTCGCGAACGACGACCACCGGTCCGTGCCCGATCCCGCCGAGTTCCACTCGGAGGAACGCGCCGAGCGCACTCGCGACGGCATGTCGGCCTTCCAGCGGGGTACGCGTGATGCTCGTGAGGCGGAGGGCGGTGTGGAGCCGTGATGACGCCGAGGAATTCCGTATGTGCTCGCGATGGCGTGACACCGATGAGCACCGTACGCGCTTGCGACGGCATGTCGGCCTTCCAGCAGGGCGCGTGTATGCCCGCAAGGCCGACGGCGCCGTCGAACCGTGACCACACCGACTGACACCGAAAGGGTTATTACGTGGACGACGACCTGACCGGCGGGCACCCCGAGCTCAACTGGTTGCTGGACGACCTCGTCGCCAGAGTGGTCGGCGCGCGGCACGCGGTGGTGCTCTCCGCGGACGGCCTGCTGCTCGCCCGTTCTCCCGAACTGTCCAAAGACGACTCCGACCACCTTTCCGCGATGGCGTCGGCCTTCCAGAGCCTCGCCCGCGGCACCGGACGGCATTTCGGCGGCGGGCAGGTCCGCCAGACCATCGTCGAGATGGAGCGCGCCCACCTCTTCGTCACGGCGGCGGGGCAGGGCGCCTGTCTCGCGGTCGTCGGTGACGAGGACGCCGACATGGGCATGATCGCCTACGAGATGAACATGCTCGTGAAGCGCGTGGGCAGCTACCTGTCGACAGCGCCTCGAACACTCGCCTCGCCGCGGCTCCCCAACGCGCTCGGACTCTCATGAGCACCCGGTCGTCGGACTGGTGGTACGACGAGGCGGCGGGCCCGCTGGTCCGCCCCTACGCCCTGGTGAGCGGCAGGACCAGGCCCACGTGGGGCCGGTTGGACCTCGCGACCCAGGTGCGGTCGATCCGCACGTCGACCGATCCCAGCTCGCTGTCCGTGGAGCACCAGGAGATCATCAGACTGTGCCGCACGCCGCTGTCCGTGGCGGAGGTCGCCGCGTACCTGCACGCACCGCTCGTGGTGGCGAAGGTGCTGCTGAGCGACCTGATCCAGCGCGGTGACGTCATCACCAGCGATCCGTCGCGCCTGGCGACAGGGCCGGACCTGAACCTACTGCAGAAGGTGCTCGATGGTGTCCGTGCGATCTGAGCAGAGAGAAGAACTGCTCGTCCCCTCCTCCGTGAAGATCGTGGTGGCGGGCGGGTTCGGCGTCGGCAAGACGACGTTCGTCGGCGCGGTCAGCGAGATCACGCCGCTGCGCACGGAGGAACTGCTCACCGAGGCCGGTACGGAGATCGACGACCTGGCCGGCGTCGAGGGCAAGAACACGACGACGGTCGCGCTCGACTTCGGCCGCATCACGATCAACCCCGAGGTCGTGCTGTACCTCTTCGGAACGCCGGGCCAGGACCGCTTCTGGTTCATGTGGGACGAGCTGTCGTACGGCGCCATCGGCGCGGTCGTCCTCGTCGACACCCGCAGGCTGGACAGCGGTTTCGGGGCGATCGACTTCTTCGAGCGCCGCGGAATCCCTTTCCTGGTGGCGGTGAACTGCTTCGAGGGCAGCCACTCCTACACCGAACAGGAGCTGCGGCACGCGCTCGACGTCACCGACAACGTGCCGTTGGTGCTGTGCGACGCGCGGGACCGCGAGTCCTGCAAGGCGGTGCTGGCCGGCGTGATCGAGCATGCGATGAGCAAGCTCGACCACGCCGCAATGGCCTAGCGCACCTGTTCCAAACGGCAGCGGAACGGTCGCAGCATGGCGGGTGCCTCGGTGAGCCGGTAACCGGGCACCTGCTCCGGGTTCTTGGCGATCCCCGCGAGCGTCTCGGCCACGTACTCCAGGTGGCTGCGCGTGTAGACGCGTCGCGGGATCGCCAGGCGCACCAGCTCGAACGGTGCCGGCGTGATCAGTTCACCCGACTCGTCGATCTCGCCGAGGTAGAGCGAACCGAGTTCGGCACACCGGATTCCGCCCGCGAGGTACAGCTCTGACGCGAGTGCGTGGCCGGTGAACCGGTGTGGCGGGATGTGCGGCAACAGCTTGCCCGCGTTGAGGTACACCGCGTGCACACCCGTCGGCTGCACACTGTCCACACCGGCCTGACGCGCGCACTCGGCGAGGTAGGCGGTGGCGTCGGCCCGCTCGCGCAGGTACAGCGGGTCGGTGACCTCCATCAGGCCCTGTGCGCACATGTCGAGGTCACGACCGGAAAGCCCGCCGTAGGTGCGGAATCCTTCGGTGGCGATCAGCAGGAGCTCGCACTTCTTGGCCAGCTCCTGGTCGTTGAGCGCCAGCAACCCTCCGATGTGGACGATGCCGTCCTTCTTCAGGCTGGCCACGCAGCCGTCGGCGAGCCGGAACGCGAGCTTCGCGACGTCGCGCGGGCTGTGGCCGCGGTACTTCTCCTCCCGCTGTGTCACGAGCCAGGCGTTCTCGGCGAACCTGGCGGCGTCGAGGATGAACGGCACCCCGTGGCGGCGGCACAACGCGCTGGCGGCCTCGATGTTCGCCATCGAGACCGGTTGCCCGCCACCGCCGTTGTTGGTGATCGTCATGAGCACCAGGCCCACGTCGTCGGGCCCGGTGAGCGCCTCTTCGAGTGCGACGAGGTCGATGTCGCCCTTGAACGGTTCGTCGCTGTCGAGGTCCTTCGCCCGCGGGCACGGCAGGTCCCGCACGACGCCGCCCGCCAGCTCCACGTTGGCGCGCGTCGTGTCGAAGTGCGTGTTGCTGATGGAGATCTGGCCGGGCTTCAGCAGCGCGCTGAACAGGATCCGTTCCGCGGCACGGCCCTGGTGGACCGGGAAGATGTACTCGTACCCGGTCAGCTCCTCGGCCACCGCGCGGAACCGGGAGAACGACCGCGCGCCCGCGTACGTCTCGTCGCCGCGCATGCCGGCCGCCTGCTGCTCGGCGGACAGGGCGCCGGTGCCGGAGTCGCTCAGCAGGTCGATCGTGACGTCGTCCGCGGTGAGGTTGAACTGGTTGTAGCCGCCCTCGGCGTACCGGCGTTCGCGGTAGTCGCGGGTGGTGATGGGAATCGGTTCGACGACCTTGATCCGGTAGGGCTCCACGGACTTGCCTTTCTCAGAGCGACATTGCTTTGGTGCGCGGGGGCGTCACGTCGTACGCCTCGGACGACAGGTAGACCGTCACGCCGGGTCTGGGCGGGCCCAGCCGCAGCGAGACGTGGGCGATCAGCCCGACGCCGTCGGCGAGCGGTCTGCGGACCATGCCGGCCAGCCCCATGACGAACGGCGCGGTGTCCAGCCCGCACCTCGCCATGATCGCGAGGACGCGCTCACACGCCTCCAGGTCGTCCCGCACGTAGTCCCGCACGGGGATGTAGAGCGAGTAGCCGCTCGGCCGGTCGGTGTCGCCGGACATGAACGTGTAGCTGGACATCAGCGGCCGC
This sequence comes from Lentzea nigeriaca, assembly GCF_016907955.1. Taxonomy (GTDB): domain Bacteria; phylum Actinomycetota; class Actinomycetes; order Mycobacteriales; family Pseudonocardiaceae; genus Lentzea; species Lentzea nigeriaca. The sequence continues at coordinate 448,237 of NZ_JAFBCX010000001.1, forward strand.
CGGTCGAACGGTCCGGTGCCGCCACCGGCCAGTGCGACCACGTCCGCCAGGAGCTCGGGGTCGACGCCGGGCGCCGCGGCGGCCGCGCGCATCACGTCCGGTATCTCGGCGGCGTCGTGCGACACGTAGGTCTTCACCCGCGCGCGCTCGGAGTCCATCAGGTCGAGGGCGAAGAACGAGAACCGGTCGAGCCCCTCGCGCCGCAACGCGTGGTCGGCCACCGTCGGATAGGCGGCGCCGAGCCCGAGCCGCCGCAGCGCCTCGCTGACCAGCGAGGTCGCGCTCTCACGGCCACGTACCTCGGGGTTGAGGTAGACCTTGATCGCGGGTGCCGCGTCCCGGTGGACGATCAGCGAGTACCAGAACGCGAACGCTCCCTGCGGGTCCTCCGGCAGGAACAGGTCGCGCACCGCGTCGAACCGCCGCAGGTCGAGCTGGTGCTCGGCGGTCAGCCGGTCGAGCACGCCGAGCGCCGCGGCGAGGTTCGTGCGCGGGTCGGGTTCCTCGGCGAGCGACTCGACGATCATGCGGACGGCGGGCGGTTCGTTTTGAGCCAAAGCCACCGAGAATTCCACAGGCGTGTGGTCGTCGGCGACGAAAGACGGCCAGTGTGGAACTGCGGTGAGCGGCCGCCGACAGCCGGGGCCCAGCGCCTCGGCCAGCAGCTTCATCGATCTCTCTGCGGAATCAGTTAATCCGACCGCGCGGAGCAGGGTCTGCAGTTGCGCAACGGCGAAATCGCGTATTGAGACATCGGGCACGCTCAAGATGGGCTCTCCTGATCGGCCAGTAATCGTGGGCAGGGTGCAATCCGGTTGGGGTGGAATGGCGACATGAATTCTCTCAACCAGCTACATGGCCTGGTCAAGGGCCAGTGGGGTAGCGTGCGGCACTCTGGCCTGTGATGAAGATTGCACTGCACGGCCTATTGACTGAGACCGAATTCGATGATGAGTGAGACATTCCGGGGGTTGTGAATGGTGGCCTAACGTGCGCAATTGCGCGATTGCCCGCACGTGTGCTAGAGAACCGGTTGTTGTAGTTTCAACCACTGCTTATTGTGTGCCAAATGAGTTTGTGGTAGGGCGTGTCGTTCGAATCCGGCTCCGCGGTGCGAACCTGTGTGGCCCTCAATTTCCGGCCGCCGGTCGTTCTCGGGGCGGTGCGGTTGTCTCCGCCGGGTCGACCATCCCGATGGCGGACGCCGCCGGCTCGTCGTGCGGACGAGCAAAGCCTCGTCCTGCCCGGTGGGCGTCTTCTTCCGGTACGGGAGGGTGGCACGGTGATCCGCCGAACGGGGCAGCGCGAGTCCGAGGGTGTCCGAGAACGTCCGACTCGGCTTCCGTTCCCGGTCGCGGCCAGCCAGCGTGGGCGGCGTCCAAGTTGATCAACTGGGAGGAGCGGACCATGAAGCGTTTCGCACAGCTGGCCGGTGAGAAGCTCGTCGGACTGGTGCTGCCGAAGGTCGATGCCGGTGCCTGCGTGCCGGAACACGGGCAGTGTTGCAAGAGGGGCTACCGCTTCAACTGCAACGGCATCTGCTCGTCGGCCAGCAGCAGCTGCCACTGACGTGCCGAGGGTGCCGGCGGGACTTTCCCGCCGGCACCCGCGCATCCGTTGGGGGAGGCCAGAAATGCTCGACCTGTTCGCTCGCGTGGTGCTCGCCGCTGTCTTTCTCGCGGCGGTCGCCGGCAAAGTCCGCACCCGGCAGGGGTTTGCCGAGTTCCGCGACTCCATCGCCGCTCTCGCGCCGTGGCTGCCTGCCCGGCCGCTCGCTCTCGTGGTCCTCACCGGTGAGGCGCTTGCCGTTGTGCTGCTGGCGATTCCCGGCACAAGTCTCGGCTACGCGCTCGCCGTCGCGTTGCTGGCGGCGTTCTGCGGCGGGATCGTTCTCGCGATCCGTAGCGCGAAGTCCGTGCGCTGCAAGTGTTTCGGTGCGGGCGGGGACGTCCTCGGACCCAAGCACCTCGTGCGCAACGCGGCGCTGATCGCCGTCGCCCTCGTCGGCGCGTTCGTGACGCCACCAGCATCCTGGGAGGAACCGATGACCCTGCTCACGATCGCCGTCGTCCTGCTCGCCGTCGTGGTCGCGGTGCACGTGCTGTTCACGTTCGGCCTGGTGGCGAGGGTTCGTGAGCTGCAGGAGCGGTCGGGGCCGCCGCGCAACCAGAACCTGCCGCAGCCCGGCACGGTGATCCCGTCGTTCTCGGTCACCGACACCGACGGGATGTCGTTCACCGAGGCCGACCTCGACGGTCCGGTGCAGGTCGGGTTCTTCTCGGTCGGCTGCGGGCCGTGCCGTTCGCTCACCGACGCGCTGCTGGCCGACCCGCCCGCAGCCCGGTTCGTGTCCGTTGTGGACGGTGACCCGACCGATCCCGAGGCCACCGCCCGGCTCGTGGAGAAGGTCAGCGCGCTGGGACGGGTCGCGGTCATCGGTGCGGACGACCCCGTGTTGTCGGCGTTCGGCGTCATGGCGTACCCGACCCTGCTGCACACGCACGGCGGGGTGGTGACCGCGTCGGGCATCAAGCTGAGCGACTTCGCCGGCGTTCCGGCGCCGGTGGCATGATCCGCAACGCCCTGGCCGCGCTCGCACTGCCGTTCCGGGCCACACCGCTCGTCGCCACCGTCACGCTGGTGCTCACGGTGCTCGCCGGTGCGGCACCGGCGAGCGGCGCCTGGCTGACGATGCTGCTCGTCGACGAGCTCACCTCGGGCACGGCGAGCGCGGGCAGGGCTGCGTTCCTCGCGGTCGCGTCGGCGCTCGTCGGCGGGCTCGCGATCGCGGTGCTGTACCTCGGCGGGCACCTCGGCGAGGTCGTGCACCAACGCGTCACGCTGACCGTGGAGAGCAGGCTGTTCCGGCGGATCGCCACGCTGCCGGGGCTGCGGCAGATCGAGGATCCCGCGTTCCACGACCGCTTGCGGCTCGCCGAGCAGGCGGCGCAGGAGGCACCCGGCACGATCTCGCAGTTCACGCAGGAGCTCGTCAGGTCGGTCGTGCTGCTGGTGAGCTTCACCGGCGCGTTGCTGGTCGTGTGGCCTCCGATGACGTTGCTGCTGCTCGCTTCCGTGGTGACGGCGGTGTTCGCACGGCTCGCCACCGCACGGCGTGAGGCGGCGACGGAAGAAGCGTGGGTGGCGACCGACCGACGGCGCCTTTTCTACCGCGCGCTGCTCACGGATGTGCGGGCGGCCAAGGAGATCCGGCTGTTCGGGCTCGGGGAGTTGTTGCACACCAGGATGATCGGCTCGCTGGCGACGGTGTCGGGCGCACGGCTGGCGGCGGCGCGGCGGGGAACCCTGGTGCAGAGCGCGTTGGCACTGCTCGGGGCCGTCGTGGCCGGCGCGGGAACCGTTGTGGTGGCGGTGAACGTGGTGTCCGGCCGGTCCTCGGTCGGCGATCTCGTGCTGTTCCTGGGCGCGGTCGCGGGCGTGCAGACCGGGCTGTCCGGCGTGGTGCTGCAGCTCGGCGAGGCAGGACGCGCGGTCAAGCTCTTCGGCCACTACCTCGACGTCGTCGACACGCGTGACGACCTGCCGGCGGGAACCCGCACACCCGCCGAGGCGACGATCGAGCTGCGGGACGTCTGGTTCCGCTACTCCGACGACGGCCCGTGGGTGCTGCGCGGCGTGAACCTGACGATTCCCGCGGGTGCGGCCGTCGGCCTGGTCGGCGTGAACGGCGCGGGCAAGAGCACGCTCGTCAAGCTGCTGTGCCGGTTCTACGACCCGCAGCGGGGCACGATCACGTGGGGTGGAACCGACCTCCGCGAGCTGGACGTCGAGGAGCTGCGCAAACGGATCGGCGTGGTGTTCCAGGAGTTCATGACCTACGACCTGACCGCGGCGGAGAACATCGGCATCGGCCAGGTGCGTGATCTCGACGACCGGCCGCGAATCGTTGCGGCCGCTGAGGTGGCGAGGGTCGCGGACACGCTCGAAGCGCTGCCCAACGGCTACGACACGGTCCTGTCCCGAACGCACGCGGACGACGAACGGACGGGCGTCACGTTGTCCGGCGGGCAATGGCAACGGGTCGCGCTGGCACGCTGCCTGATGCGCGGCGATGCCGAGCTGATGATCCTCGACGAGCCCACGTCCGGCCTGGACGCCGAGGGGGAGCACCGCGTCCACGACACGCTGCGGCGGCACGCGGAGGGACGCACCAGGTTGCTGATCTCCCACCGGATGGCGGCACTGCGCGGTGCCGACCTCATCGTCACGTTGGTGGACGGCCGCATCGCCGAACAGGGCAGCCACGACGAGCTGATGGACGCCGACGGCGAATACGCCCGGCTGTTCCGCCTGCAGGCGGACGGATACCAGGATGCGAGGGTCGGTTGATGTGGATCAGGGTGACGGTGCGCGGCAACAGCATGGCGCCGACACTGCACGACGGCCAGAAGCTCGTGGCGCGCAGGCTCCTCCGCCGGAGCCCGCGCCGCCGCGAGGTGATCGTGTTCCGGGTGCCCGACCCCGAGCTGCCGCACCGGATCAAACGCGTCGCGGCCGTCGCCGGTGACGCCGTTCCGGACTGGCTCGCCCCCACGTTGCCCGGCACCCCACACGTGCCGGCCGGTTTCGTGGCCGTGGAGGGCGACAACCCGCGGTCGCAGGACTCCCGTCAGCTGGGACTCATCGACTGCCGCGACATCGTCGGCACCGTGCGCGGCGCCTGAGCGCGTTTGCAGGCCGCCACCCACCGCTGCCGCCAGCCCATCGGGTCGCCACCGCACGCCTGCGCGATCGCCAGAACCGTGTCGAGCTTGGGAAAGCGGCGGCCGGTCAACGCGTCGTGCAACGTGCTGCGGGCACACCCGGTGCGGCGCGCCAGCTCGCGGTAGGACAAGCCGACCAGCAACCGCAGCTCGTCCAGGTCGACGCCCAGCTCTGCCCTGCCCCCTGTGATCATCCAGACTCCTGTGTCGAAGGTCCTCCGTCCCTCTCCTCAGCCCACTGCATGGTTACCCGAGCCCGATCGAATTCGCCACTTTGCTTTTTGCGGCTTCGTTCGGACGGCGCGTGAGCACCAACGGCCCGTCCTCGGTGATCGCCACGGTGTGCTCGGAATGCGCCGTGCGCGACCCGTCCGCGGACCGCAGCGTCCACCCGTCGTCGTCGAAGACGATCCGGTCGGTCGTGGCGGCCAGCCACGGCTCGATGGCGATGGTCAGGCCGGGGCGCAACTTCATGCCGTGCCCGCGCCGCCCGTTGTTCGACACGTGCGGCGCCTCGTGCATGGTCCGCCCGATCCCGTGCCCGCCGAACTCGAGGTTGGGCGTGTACCCGAACTCCGCGGCCACCTCCCCGATCGCCGCCTCGATGTCCCCCATGCGGTTGCCGGGCCGCGCCGCCTCGATCGCGGCCTCCAACGCCACCTCGGTAGCCCGAATGAGGTGCAGATCCTCGTCACGCGGAGTACCGACGATGATCGACACGGCGGAGTCGGCCACCCACCCGTCGACGCTGACGGCGATGTCCATCGTCAGCAGATCCCCGTCCTGCAACACATGGCTCTTCGGCAACCCGTGCAGCACCGCGTCGTTGACCGACAGGCAGATGACGTTGCGGAACGGCCCGCGCCCGAACGAGGGCGAGTAGTCCCAGTAGCACGACTCGGCGCCGCGCTCCTCGATCATCCGGCGCGCGTGGTGCTCCAGGTCGAGCAGGTTCACGCCGACCGCGGCCACCGTCGACAGCTCGTCGAGCAGCTTCCCGACGAAACGACCGGTGACGTGCATGCGCTCGATCTCGGCTGGCGACTTGAGTTCGATCAACGTGTTCCTCCGTAGGCTGGCACCGGTATAACTATACCGGGCCTGTCCTGGAGGCCGCGCGAGCGGCTGAACAACGTCACCTGGGTGGGCGACCTGGTTTGCTTTGACCCGCACCCGTCTCCACAGTGCCGGGCATGAAGCAGGTGCTGCAGCGCAGGATCGACTCGACGTTCGCCCACTACGACGTCAACCGCAACGGGGTCATCGAGCTGGCCGACATCTACGCGCTGGCCGATCGGCTGCTGCGGGCGTTCGGCGAGCCGGCGTCGTCCGAGCGTGGCCGGGAGCTGGTCGACGCCCACGACCGGTTCTGGGAGTTGCTGGTCGAGCACTGCGACGCCGACCGCGACGGGCGGATCGGGCCTGAGGAGTACCGGGCCGCGATGATCTCGACGTTCATCGAGGACGGGTCGTTCGACGCGGACTTCCTCGAGGTCGTCCAGTCGTTGCTGGACATCGCGGACACCAACGGCGACGGGCGGGTCGACGCCGGCGAGTTCGGGGTGTTGCTGAAGGCGCGGGGGCTCAGCGAGGAGGAGTGCGGGCTGGCGTTCGCGCACCTCGACACGGACGGCGACGGGGCCATCAGCGTGCAGGAGTACGTCACCGCGGTGCGGGACTTCTACACCAACCCGGCCGACAACACGCCCGGCAGCTGGCTCTACCCGGCGTCGTTGCAGCTGACGTAGGGGGGAAAGGGGGCAGGGCAGCCCCCTTTCCCCCTCAGGCGCAGCGGAAGCTCGACGCCAGCTTCGGGTCGCCGCCGCGGTACCGCGAGAACCGCGGCAGCGGGCACAGGTCACGAGTCGCGTCGGCCGACGCGCCGGGCAGCACGGCGGGAGCCTTGCCGTGCTCCACCCAGTCGACGAGGGCGCCGAGCGGGTCGACGGGCGCGGCGCCGTTGCCGCCGAAGCAGTGGTCGACGCCGGGGGCGAGGAACAGGCGGTAGAAGTCGTTCACGTAGCCCATGCGCCGCTCCACGTCCTCGCGGTACTTCAGCGTGCCGCCGGGTGGGATGAGCTGGTCGTTGGTGCCGATGAACGTGATCAGCCTGCCACCGGAACGACGGAACGCCGAGAGGTCGGGGTTCGAGGTGCCGATGATGTCGTCGTACTCCCGGACCGACTGCCGGAACAGGTCGCGGTACTGCTGGTAGGTGAGCTTCGAGGTGTCGAAACCTGGCTGCTTGAGCAGGAAGCTCTGCACCCACGCCACGGCCACCGGGAAACCGGGTCCGGGATAGGTGGGCAGCGTGCCCGCGAGCCAGAGTGGGTCGGCGCCCTTCGGCAGGCCCGGCCACAACGGCTCGCCGCGCTCGTCGGTCGGGCCGTTCCAGATCTTGCGCATCACGTCGGCGTCGGCGGTCGTGACGGTGACTTCCTTGCCGTCGCAGACGACGACCTTGCCGACGAGGCGGCGCGGGTCGTAGCCGCAGCGGTCGGGGCGGTCGACGATCTGGTTCCGCACGCCGTCCGACGCGTCGCAGGCCTCCACGGCGGCCTTCCGGAACTCGGCCAGCACGCAGTTGCCGACGATGTGGCCGTCCTGGTTCTGCACGATCTGCGGCCACAGGGTCGCCACCGCGAACCGGGTCCAGTTCACGGCCGGGGCGTTGGCGAGGATGCCGTCGTAGTCGTCCGGGTGGTTCTGCGCCTCGGAGTAGCCCTGGCGGCCGCCCGTCGAGCAGCCGTTCCAGTAGGAGTACGACACCGAACGCCGGTAGTGCTTGCGCACCACGTCCTTGGCGATCACCGACGACTCGTGCACCGACCGCGTCGCGAAGTTGGTGAGCAGCGTCTTGTTCACCTGGCCTGCCGACGTCAACGCCCAGCTGGTGTCGAGGCCCGTCAGCACACCGGCGTCGGTGGTGACGGCGGTGTAGCCGTCCTTCACGGCCTGCACGAGCGGGGCGCCGGTGTCACCGGCGGCGTACGCGCTGCCGCCCACGCCCTGCAGACGGCCCGACCAGCCGGTCTCCGGGAGCGCGACCACGATCTTCACGTGGTCGTCCTGGTGGGTGAGCGTGACGGTGAGCTCGCAGTACGCGGGCACGTCGTGGATCGGTGGTGGTGCGGACAAAGGGGTTTGCGGGAACGTGACGGTCCCGCCCGGACGGCGCACGGCGTCCACGGACTCGATCTTCGCGCCGGCCGGGGCCGTGACCGGCACCGCGGCGCAGGAAGGGCTGCTCGCCGACGCCGGCGCGAGGGGCGCCAAGCCGGTCAGGAGCAGGGTTGTGGCCAACAGCTTCGTCAATCGTCTCACGCGGCGCGACGCTAGGTGCCGTAGCTGAGTCGTCGCGCCCGTCAGGTGACGCTACCCGTGTACGTCACCGTCACCGGACCGGGTGACGGCGCGGGGTGATCGGCTGAGAAACTTCCCGCCATGCGCGAGGTGGGCAACAGACGCTACCGGCTGCTCCGCGAGCTGGGGCGTGGCGGCATGGGGGCCGTGTGGCTCGGCAAGGACACCGTGCTCGGCCGTGACGTCGCGGTCAAGGAGCTGTTGCTGCCGGGCAACGTTCCCGTCGCCGAACGGGTCGTCTACCAGGAGCGGGTGCTGCGCGAGGCCAGGATCGCGAGCCAGCTCAGGGATCCGGCCGTGGTCACCGTGTTCGACCTCATCACGGAGGACGACCAGACGTTCATCGTGATGGAGCTGATCGACGCTCCGACGCTGGACGAGCTGGTCGACCTCGACGGCCCGCTCGACGTCAAGGCCGCGGCCACGCTCGCGCAGCAGCTGCTGAACGCGCTGGAGGCCGCCCACGAGTCCGGTGTCGTGCACCGGGACGTCAAGCCCGGCAACGTGATGGTGCCCGGCAGGGGTACCGCGAAGCTCACCGACTTCGGCATCGCCCAGTCGATCGACGACCCCCGCCTGACCGCGACCGGGACGTTGATCGGCTCGCCCGCCTACATGTCGCCGGAACGTCTCGCGGGCGGGCCGGCGACGCCCGCGTGGGACCTGTGGGCGTTGGGCGCGACGCTCTTCTACGCCGTCGAGGGCAGGGGCGCGTTCGACCGGCCCACCACCTCGGCGACGATCCTCGCGGTGATGAGCGAACGGCCGCAGCCGCGGGTGTCCGGTCCGCTGGGCGAGCTGATCACCGGGCTGCTCGAGCCCGATCCGGAACGCCGGTTGGGTGCCGCGCAGACACATCGGCTGATCGAACGCGCGTTGCACTCCGAGCCCGGAGCCGCGTTGACGCAACAGGTTCCGCCCGCGCCACCGATTCCGTCCGCGCCACCGGTCGTGCTCCCCCCGACCCCTCGCAAACGGCGCCCGATCGCCCTGATCCTCTCGGCGACGCTGACCCCGCTGTTCCTGGTCGGCGCGCTGATCTCGTTGTACCTCACCGTGTTCAAGCCGATGCTGGACAACCTGCAGGCCGGTGACCGGCAGGACGGTCCGGTGAGCACGGTGGCGATGCAACCGGTGCTGACCAGGGGACCGGGCGGCGACCTCGGGGAGGACACGCTGCGCGTGGTGACCAGCAGCGGGTGCCTGACCTGGACCCCGGCCAAGGGCGCCCCGAAGATCGACTCCAAGAACCGGGTCGGCTGCTACGCCGAGCACGACACCGAGTTCCTGTACTCGACCCTCGCGAACACCGAGACCGAGAAGGACGTGCCGTACCCCGGTACCGAGGAGCTGACGAAGATCGGCGGTACCAGGTGCGCGCGCATGTTCCTGTCGGACAAGGTGGCCGGCCAGGACAAGGAGAAGACGCTGCGGTACTGGGTGATCATCCCCACCGCGGAGGCGTGGAAGATGAAGACCGAGAACGGTTACCGCAACTCGGACCGCCTCATCCACTGCTTCGTGGGCAAGGCGGACGGCTCCAAGCTGACCGAACCGATCGTGAAGAGCTGACGGACCTGTCACATCCGCGCGGGCGATTGTGTCTACTCCACAGGAACCCACGAAAGGATCAAGAGAGTGTCCTACCCAGAGAAGGTGTACTTCGGCGAGTCCGGTGAGGTCAGCGCGACCTTCCGCCCGGCGAGCACCCCCGTCGACACCGGCCGGCCCGACAGCGGCATCCACTACCTCGCGACCACCGAGACCACGCGCGGCGAGTTCGGGCTCTACCGGGTCATCATGAAGCCGAGGGCGGGCGGACCGAGTACACACTTCCACCGCACGATCTCGGAGTCGTTCTACGTCCTCGACGGCACCGTGCGCATCTATAACGGCGACCAGTGGATCGACACGAAGCCGGGTGACTTCGTGTACGTGCCGCAGGGCGGTCTGCACGCCTTCCGCAACGACGCCGACGTCTCGGCCGAGATGTTGCTGCTGTTCACGCCGGGCGCGCCGCGCGAGGAGTACTTCGAGAAGCTCGGCACCGTCTCGAAGGACGACCTCACCGCGTTCCGCGAGAAGCACGACTCGTACTTCCTCGACTGAACCCGCACGCGGCGCGCCCTGCACTCAGTCCTTCACGAGGATGGCGGACGCAGGGCACACCGCCGCCGCGTGCCGCACGTCATCCGCGCGGGCCTCCGGTGGGCTTGCGTCCAGCAAATCCACCAGGCCGTCGGAGTCCCGCTGGTCGAACACGTCGTCCGCGGCGAGCACGCACTGCCCGGCGCCGACGCACTTCTCCAGATCCACCTCGACCTTCACAGCGACCTCCACGTCACGGGCAGCTCGGCGACACCACCGGTGAGCGTCGTGCGCACCCGCAGCTCGTCGAGGTCCTTCGCGAGCCGCAGGCCGGGCAGCCGGTGGGCCAGGGCCGCGAACACGACCCGCAGCTCGGTGCGGGCCAGCGAGGCGCCGATGCAGAAGTGGGCGCCGTGGCCGAACCCGAGGTGTGTCCTTTCCGGACGGTCGGGGTTGAACGCCTCGGGGTCGGAGTACACCTCGGCGTCGCGGTTGGCGGCGTTGACGGACAGGACCAGCGCGTCGCCGCGCCGGATGTCCACGCCCGCGATGGAGACGTCCTCGCGGGCGTAGCGCAGCAGGCCGAGGTCGCCGGGCGCGCCGAGCCGCATGATCTCCTCGACCACCGCGTCGACGCGACCGTCCGGATCGGCGACCAGGGCTTCCCAGCGGGACCGCTCGGTGAGCAGGAACAGCACGCCGAGGCCGATGCGGTTGACCGTGGTCTCGTGGCCGGCGAACAGCAGGCCGACGCAGAGCCGCACCATCTCGGCGTAGTCGTACGTCGGGTCCTCGCTCTGGGCGCGGATGAGGTCGGAGATCACGTCCTCGCCGAGCTGCGGGCGCTTGGTCTCGACGAGCCCGATCATGTAGCGGAGGAACTCCTCGCGGGCCTGGTGCGCCTCCTCGCCGATGGTCGTGTTGGCCATGCGCTCGGACAGCCTGCCGAAGAGCTCGTGATCGGACTCCGGCACACCGAGCAGCAGGCAGATCATCGCGACGGGCAACGGGTAGGCGAGCGTGGAGTGCAGGTCGGCGACACCGTCGGGGGACGCGTCGTGCTCGGCGACCAACCGGTCGAGGTAGCCCTCGACCAACCGTCCCATGTGGTCGGACAGCATCCGCATCCGCTTGGCGGAGAACGCGGGCGTGAGCAGGCGCCGCATGCGCGCGTGGTCGGCCTCCTCGGTCTCGAACTCGCCGGTCGGACCGTCCAGCACGGCGGCGGTCGTGATGCGCGAGGCGCGTTCGGGTTCGTGGTGGGAACGGCCGAAGCGCTTGTCGCCCAGCAGGAGGCGGACCTCCTCGTGCCGGGTCACGAGCCAGGCGGGGTCGCCCGCCGGCGTGGTGACGGGGGTGATCGGCGCTTCGCGGCGCAGGACTTCGTAGAGCGGGGCGAGCTCCAGGACGTTCGGCCTGGGCAGCGGCAGCTGGAGTCGTTCGGTGGCAGTGCTCATGGCTCGACCGTAGCGATTAATGGCACTCTCTGCCACTAAATGACCCGGCTGGGTGACGTGATTGAATCGCCCGATGACGGACGTTGTGTCAGAAAAGCCCCGCCGCGGCCGGCCGCCGGTGAGCGCCGAGCAACGTCAGCAGCAGCGCCTGGACATCTCCCGCCACGCGGTGCGGCTCTTCGCCGAACAGGGCGTCGCGGCCACCTCCGGTGAGCAGATCGCCCAGGCCGCCGGCGTCTCCGAGCGCACGTTCTGGCGCTACTTCCCGCAGAAGGAGAGCTGCGTCGAGCCGCTGCTCACCAAGATGATCGACGCCTTCTGCGCGGTGCTGCGCGCCTGGCCGCCCGAGCTCGAGCTTATCGACCACCTGCGCGCGACGTACTCACCGGTGCCGGACACGTCCTCGGACGAGGATGTCGAGTCCGTCCTCGAAGTCGTGCGGATGACCCACCAGGAACCGGCGTTGCGCGCCGCCTACCTCGTGCTCCGCGAACGGGCGGAGGACGCATTGGCGGACGTGCTGGCGAAACGGCTGGACCTGCCGCTCACGGCCGTCGAGGTGAAGATCCAGGCCGCCGCGATGAGCGCCGTGCTCAAGGTGGCCACCGACGACGTCGCCCACGCCTCGGTCGAGGGCGTCACGACGGAGGCCCTGGAGGGACACCGGGAGCAGATGGCGAGCGCGGTCAGCCGGGTGTTGCGCGGCCTGTCGCAGCTGCGGTGATCAGGCGGGGTTCCAGTTCGCGAACGCCCACACGAACACGACCACCAGGACGATCACGACCACCAGACCGGCGGCACCCGCCCAGGCCAGTCCCGCGCCCAGCGACCGCCACGGACGCGGCGTGGCGGCCCTGACCACCACGCCGGCCAGCGCCGAACCGAAGGTGATCCAGAGGAACGTGTAGGCGTACTCGCCGCCCCGCCAGCCGAGCGGCCGCATGAGGTCGTTCAGGAAGGCGAACACGGTCAGCACGAGCAACGCCACCGGGACGGCGAAACCGGCCAGTGCGGCGACCCGGCCGCGGTCGAGTTCGGTCATGCTTCGAGCTTGCGCGCAGCCCGACGGCTCCGGCATCAGTACAACTACGCAGGCTCGGCCTCGCACCGTGGCCCGATGCCACCGCTTCCGGAGGGTTACCGCACTTGCGCCTGCCGAAGTAGCCGCGGCGAACGCGTATCAGGAGCCTCTCCGCACGCCCCTCTGCAGGTTGAGTGCAATTCGCAGCGGGGTAGGGGTGGTCCGGTTGAGCGAGAAGTCGGTGGACCTCGTGCTGGAAGGCGGGGGAGTGAAGGGCATCGCGCTGCTCGGCGCGGTGCTGGTGCTGGCCGATGCGGGCTGTCGGTTCCAGCGGATCGCCGGGACGAGCGCGGGCGCGATAGTGGCGGCATTGGTTGCCGCCTACCAGAAAGAGGGGAAGAACCTGGCGGAGCTCGCCGACGTCATGCGCGACGTGGACTACCGCCGGTTCGCGGACGAGCCCTGGCCGCAGCGGGTGACCGGTGTGGCAGGCGATGCCCTGGCCGCCTTCGTGCACGGCGGATCACACGGCGGTGACTACCTCGTGGAGTGGTTGACGCCGTTGCTCGAGGGCGTCGGCGTGCGCACGTTCGCCGATCTGCGCTGCCCCGACGAAGGTGGTTCGCTGCAGGACCACCAGAAGTACTCGCTCGTGGTGCACGCAAGTGACCTCTCGCGCCGCGCTCTCGTACGCCTTCCTTGGGACTACGCGCTGTACGACCTGAACGCGGACGACCAGAGCGTCGTGGACGCGGTGCGCGCTTCGATGGCGATCCCGTTCTACTTCCGGCCGGTCCACGTCGCGACGCGGCGGGGAACCTGCACGTGGGTCGACGGAGGTCTGCTCGCCAACTTCCCGATCACGGTGTTCGACCGCACCGACGGCGCGGCCCCCAGGTGGCCCACCTGGGGCGTCAAGCTCTCCGGCCGCCCGGTGGCCGGTCAGGACCGGCCCGTCCGCACGGTGCCGGGCATCGCGGTCAACTGCCTGCGGACGCTGACCGGTGACTGGAACCAGTACCGGCTCGACAGCGAGGGCGTCGGCCGCCGGACGATGTTCGTGGACACGATGAACGTCTCGGCCACCGACTTCGGCATCTCCCGCGCCGAGCAGGAGAAGCTGTTCGAGAACGGGCGGCAGGCAGCCCGCGAGTTCCTGGACGTCCAGTCCTCCGCCCGACGGCTCGCGGGGTGATCGACGTGAACGGATCCGCTGTCGCCGGGGACGTCTTCTCCTCGCGGGACGAACGGGGTGGTTTCCGGACACACGCGGCGCTTCTGCTCGTCGTGGTCAACATCGGGCTGCTCGTGGCGGGTGTGGCTTCGTCGTTCTGGTTCTTCGGCGCGAGCATCGGAGTCGCCGGACTCGCGGTCGCGTTGCCTGCCACCAGCCTGTGTACGTTCATCGTGCTCTTCACCGACCACAAGGACATCAGAACCGCGGTCATGGGCGCGTTCACCGTGCTGTACCTGGGTTTCGTCTCGGCGACCTTCAACACCGAGTTCATCACGATGATGAACGACCAGAACGGCTTCGGCCGGCACGTCTACGACAGCTTCAACACGTTCATGCTGGTGATGCTCGGGTTCTACTTCGGTGGCAAGGCAGTCGAACGGGTCATGACCAAACGGCCTGCCGGCAAGTCCAACGATCAGACTGCGGACTGACCGAGTCGGATGATGTGCACACGGTCGCGCAGGGCGTGTGCGACGGAGTCGAAACCCTTCTTCACGTACTCGCCCTGGGCCGCGAACACGGCCTCGGCGTACTTGCCCGTGAACGTCTCGAACGTGTGGTAGCCGCACCGCTGGGGCCCGAGCGGCGTGATCACCTGGTCACGCGTGCCGAGCAGCCCCGGGAACGTGTCGCCGGTGTCGTAGCGCAGCAGGCGCGGCGCGTCGACGACGCGGATGTACTCGCGGCTGACCCACGTGCCCTCGCTCCCGTCCGGCATGGGCAGTGTGAGGTCGATCGGCGAGCCGACGGCCAACGTGGTGTCCACGGCCATGGTGTACGGATTCCACTGTGGATAGTTCGGGTAGTCGATCAGCACGCTCCACACGAACTCGGCGGGCGCGTCGATCTCCACGGTCACCGATGTGATGAGACAGCTCATGCCGGCATGTACTCCCCACCGTTGACGTCGAGCACCGCACCGGTCACCTCGGAAGCCAAGCGGGACAACAGGAACAGCACCGCCCCGGCGCACGCCTCGTCGGTCGGGATGCGGCCGAGCGGGTTGCGCGCGGCGATCTCGTCGTAGACGTCCTGCTCGCTCACCCCGCGCGCGTCCGCGGTGAACTCGAGGTAGAACCGCACCCCCGGTCCGTCCAGCCAGCCCATGATCGCCTGGTTGGCACGGATGCCGTGCTCGCCGAGTTCCAAGGCGAGGAACCGGGTCGCTGTGGCCATCGCTGCCTTCGCCACCGCGTACCCGGCCTCGCCCCGCATCGGCTTGCGGGCCGCCATGGTGCCGATGTTGACGATCGAGCCACCCCCCGCGGCCTGCATGCGCGGCACGACTTCGCGGGTCACGTTCAACGCGCCGAACAGGATGATGTCCATCGACCTGCGGATCGCCTTCTCCGGCGTCTCCAGCAGGTCGAAGAAACCGGGGTGGCCGAACGCCGAGTTGACCAGGCCGGTGATCTTCCCGAACTTCTCGACCGCGGTCGAGACCAGGTTCGCGACCTCCTCCGGCCTGCGGACGTCGCACTGCACACCGACGGCCTCGCCACCTGCCGCCGCGACGTCCTTCTCCACCTGCTTCATCACGTCGGCGGACCGGGCGGCCATCACGACCTTCGCGCCCTCGGCGGCGGCGCGGACGGCGAGCTTCGAGCCCAGGCCGGGGCCGACGCCGGTGATCAGCACGACCTCGTCTTGCAGCATCACAGGTAGACCTCCGAGTAGAAGGTGAAGTCGCGGCGCAGCTGGTCATCGGACAGCCCGAAGTCCCCGGGCGTGTAGGAGTGCGAGCCGTGTCGTTCGGTGCGGTTCTGCGCCAGGTAGGTCTCGAACGCCGCGCCGTCGGCGGGACCGGCGGGCAGGCCCAGCGCGTCGAGCACCCGGCGGGCGACCTCCACGGGTCTGCTGACGGTGTCGGCGAACCGCACGTCCACGAACCGATCGGGACGGGCCTCCCGTGCGGAGGTGAAGTCCTGCAACGTCCTGGCGAACCGGCGCGACCAGTACCGTCCAATGCGGACCGGATCGACGCTGTCGCTGTACTGCGACGACATCGCGCGGACCATCGAGGCGTACGACGGCACGGCGTTGACGGGCGAGCGGTGCGTCATCACGATCTTGCAGTCGGCGAACGTGTCGAACACGGTGCCGACCGCGGTGAGGTGGTGCGGTGACTTGAGCACCCAGGGCCGGTCGCGGCCGGGGTTCTGCCACTGCAACACCTGCAGCCACTCGCGCAGCTCGGCATAGGCCTTCGACTGGTCGGCGGAGCGCAGCCAGTCGCCGTACGTCGGCACCCAGTAGAACGAGTCGTAGCTCATCGACACGAACGTCCGGTCGAGCAGGAGCACGTCCTCCTCCGGCCCGTCCCACACGACCGTGTGCAGGTCGCCGAAGTCGGGGGTGAGCTGTGCGAACATCTCCATGCGCTCCTGGGCGCGGCGTTTGCGCACCGCCGCGTCCTGACCCTCGCCGGGGAACGGGATCGGGTAGGCGACCTCCCACGACAGTGTCGACGTGACCTGGGGCGACGCGGACAACAACCGGTGCAGCAGCGTCGATCCGGTGCGCGGCAGACCGCAGATCTCCGCGGCCACGCGCACTTCCTCCTCCAGCACGGCCGGGTGTTCCCGTTGCAGAGCGCGGAGGCGCAACCGGTCGGCGAGCAACGCGGTCAGCCGGTGCCTGGTCAGCTCGAAGCCCAGCGGTGACAGCGCGGCCTCGGTGTTGAGGCTCGTCACGAGAACGTCGAGCGGCTCCCGGAACCAGTCGTCGCCGAAGTCGGAGAGTCCCGTCTTCGCGCAGGCCTTCTCCATCAGCTCCGGCACGTTCAGCGCGGTCGTCACCGTCATCGCATCTCCTCCAGGGAAACCACGCGGCACTTGGGAATCGGGTGCTCGGTCGCGCCGAGCCAGCGCAGCAACGCGGTGCCCGAGCCGTGCCCGCAGGTGTCGATCCAGTTCGCGACGCCCGGATCCCGTTCCGCGACCACGATCGTGAGCCGGCCGTCGGAGTCCAGGACGGCGGTGTGCTTGTTCACGGTGATTTTCTTGTGACTGTGGTCGAGCGACTCCATCCACCAGTTGTCGAGCTGGAAGTTCCAGTACGGGCAGTCCGGCACGTCGGTCTCGATCACCCACGCCTCGCCCGGCCGCAGCGACCAGTACCCGTGCAGGTAGAAGATCTCCGGGTCGCCGCCCGCGCGCTGGAACATCTCCTGGCCGAAGTCGGGGAGCTCGTTGGGGCGCGCCATGAACGTCCGCGTCCAGTGCGCGAACGTCGCCGCGGTGCCGTGCACCGACAACGCCGCCCGTTGCAGCGCTTTGGCCAGGAACTCAGGGGTGAGCTCAGCGGGTTCGGCGGGGCCGCCGATCTGCTCGATGTGCCACTCGCCGGGCACTTCGGCGGTGCGGTCGAGGTACGTCTGGCGCACCACCAGGCCGGTCGAGTCGGGAGCGAGCGGAAGCCAGTTGGTGCCTTGGCGTTCCGCGCTCGCGATGATCTCCACCGTGCCGTCCGGCGCGATCACCAGGTCGCCGTCGGACAGCTCGCCGGTCGACGCCATCGTGCCGTCCTTGGCGTACCGGTTGGCCTTGGAGCCGATGCTGAAGTACGCGATGCTGCCGCGCGTCCCGGTGATCCGGTAGGTCCTGTCGCCGCGGATGTTCGCCGAGAGGTACACGTTGTCCGGGTTGTCCGCGCCGATCTTCACCAGGTCGAGCTGGTGGAAGCGCGGGAAGTCGGGATCGGCGTTGTCCAGACAGGAGTACAGCATCTCGCGGGTCAGCCGGGCGAGGTAGCGGTAGCCCTCCGCGCGGTCCAGCGGGGTGTCGGGACCGGAGGAGATCACCTCACCGGCCTTCTCGAGCGCCCGGCAGAACTGCGACCACGCCTGATCCGGCACGGAACCCTCCCGAATTTAGAACGTGTTCTAGCTGAACATACCCGATTCTGGACAACGTTCAACAGACTCCGAGCGCACGCAGCCGTGCCACCACGACCTCGGCGGCCTGCTCGGGGCTCAACGCCGTGGTGTCGAGCCGGACCTCGGGGTTCTCCGGTGGTTCGTAGGGCGAGTCGATGCCGGTGAAGTTCGCCAGCTCACCCCGCCGGGCACGGGCGTAGAGGCCCTTGGGGTCGCGCCGCTCGGCGACCTCCAGCGGCGTGTCCACGAAGACCTCGCAGAACTCGTTCTCGCCGACGAGCTCCCTGGCGAGCGTCCGCTCGGCGCGGAACGGCGAGATGAACGAGACCAGCACGATCAGGCCGGCGTCGACCATCAGCGCGGCCACCTCGGCGATGCGCCTGATGTTCTCGACGCGGTCGGCGTCGCTGAACCCGAGGTCGGAGTTCAGCCCGTGCCGCACGTTGTCGCCGTCCAGCAGGAACGTGTGCCTGCCGTCGGCGTGCAGGGCCTTCTCGACCAGGTCGGCGATCGTGGACTTGCCCGCCCCGGACAGCCCGGTCAGCCACACCACGCACGGCCGGTGCCCGTTGCGTGCGATCCGCGCCTGCTTGTCCACGGTCAGCGTCTGCCAGCGCAGGTTCGCCGACCGCAACGCGCAGTCGATCATCCCCGCGCCGACCGTGGCGTTGGTCAGCCGGTCGAGCACCACGAACGAGCCGAGATCGCGGTTGGTGCGGTAGCTCTCGAACGGCACGGGCGTGTCGAAGTGCACGCTGTCGACGCCGATCTCGTTGAGCTGCAACGCCTTCGTGGCGGTGAACCCGACGGTCCTGGCGCCGATCTTGGCCAGGTACTGCCTGCCGGGCAACAGGCCGTTCTCGTTCAGCCACACCAGGTGCGCCTGGAACGCGTCCGCCACACCCGGTGGATCAGCCGCGAACGCCAGCACGTCACCGCGGCTCGCGTCCACATCGTCCGCGAGCACGACCGTGACCGACGATCCCGTTGGCGCTTCCAGGAGATCGCCGTCCATCGTGACGATCCGATCCACAGTGGACTTGCGTCCTCCCGGCAACACCCGGACCTCGTCACCCTGGCGCAGGGTTCCGCGCAGCACCCGCCCGGAGAAGCCGCGGAACGTGGCGTCCGGCCGGTTGACCCACTGCACGAGGAACCGGGACGGGCCGTCCTCCTCGGCGTCGACGACGACCGTCTCCAGCCACTGCAGCAGCGTTTTCCCGTCGTACCACGGAGTCAGCTCGCTGTGGCCGACCACGTTGACGCCCTCGGTCGCCGACATCGGCACGCACGTGATCTCCGCGAAGCCCAGGTCGGCGGCGAACTCCGTGAACTCGAAGCAGACCCTTCCGAACGCCTCCCGCGAATAGCCCAGGAGGTCGAGCTTGTTCACGGCCAGCGCGACGTGCCGAATGCCCAGCAACGACACGATGCGAGCGTGCCGACGAGTTTGGCTGAGCACGCCTTTGCGTGCGTCGAGCAGGATCACCGCGGCATCAGCGGTGGACGCCCCGGTGACCATGTTGCGGGTGTACTGCTCGTGCCCCGGAGTGTCTGCGACGATGAACCGCCGCGCCTCCGTGGCGAAGAACCGGTAGGCGACGTCGATCGTGATGCCCTGCTCGCGTTCCGCCGCCAGCCCGTCCACGAGCAGTGCGAAGTCCAGCTCGCCACCACGCGTGCCGACGCGCTTCGAGTCGGCCTCCAAAGCTGCCAGGTGGTCGGCGTACAGCAGTTTCGACTCGTACAGCAAGCGTCCGATCAGCGTGCTCTTGCCGTCGTCGACGCTGCCGCACGTGATGAACCGCAGAAGTTCCATCAGAAGTAGCCTTCCCGCTTCTTGCGCTCCATCGAGCCGCTCTGGTCGTGGTCGATCAGCCGCCCCTGCCGCTCGGACGTGGTCGCGGCGCGCATCTCCTCGACGATCTCCTGCACGGTCCGCGCCTCGCTGCGCACAGCGCCCGTCAGCGGATAGCAGCCCAGCGTGCGGAACCGGACGAGCTCGTGCCGCGGTGGCTCGGTGAGCGGCATCCGATCGTCGTCCACCATGATCAGCATTCCGTCGCGGTCGACCACGGGCCGCTGAGCCGCGAAGTACAGTGGCACAACAGGAATCCGCTCGCGTTCGACATAGCGCCACACGTCCAGCTCCGTCCAGTTGGACAGCGGGAACACCCTGATGCTCTCGCCGGGCGCGACCCGCGTGTTGTAGAGCCGCCACAGTTCCGGCCGCTGGTTCTTCGGGTCCCACCGGTGCTGCGCGGTCCGGAACGAGAACACCCTTTCCTTGGCACGACTGGCTTCCTCGTCGCGCCGCGCCCCGCCGAACGCGAGGTCGAACCGGTGCTCGTCGAGCGCCTGCCGCAGCCCCTGGGTCTTCCACAGGTCGGTGTGCCGCGCGGAACCGTGGTCGAACGGGTTGATGCCGAGCGCCACGCACTCCGGGTTGCGGTGCACGATCAGCTCCAGCCCGAGCTCGGCCGCCGTCCGGTCACGGAATTCGATCATCTCCCGGAACTTCCACGTGGTGTCCACGTGCAGCAACGGGAACGGTGGCTTCGACGGATGGAAAGCCTTGCGCGCCAAGTGGAGCAGCACCGAGCTGTCCTTGCCGATCGAGTACAGCAGCACCGGTCGCCCGCTCTCCGCGACCGCCTCGCGGAAGATGTCGATGCTGTCGGCTTCGAGCCGGTCGAGGTGGTCCACGCACCGACGGTAGCAACCAAACCGAACAACGTTCAATATGCTTCTGAACGTTGTTCAAAGTAGGATTCCGGGGTGAGCACCGAGCAGACGGCGTGGGGTGACGCGGAGGGCAGGCGGCGGGACATCCTGTCGTCCGCCGAGCTGATCCTCGAACAGAGCGGCTACGCGGGCCTGACCATGCGCGCGATCGCGGTGGGGGCCGGCGTCAGCTCCGGCACCGTGTACCAGTACTTCTCCGGCAAGGAGGACGTGTTCGCGGCGCTGATGGAACGGCGCCTGGAGGAGCTGCAGCGCACGCTCGCGCAGGTCGATCGGAGCCTCGGGATCGCCGGTGTGCTGCGCCGGATCGAACCCCAGGTCACCGAGCTGTGGCGGCGGTTCGGGAGGTCGGCCGCGCAGTGGGAGGCGAAGGTGCTCTCGGGGGGCCGCCGGGGCAAGGAGGTCGCCGGGTCAGCGCAGGACTACCGCAAGACGATCAAGGCGCTCGCGAAGGCGTTGACCGAGACCGCGGCGGCCAGCGGTCAGACGCTCATCGACGACCCGGCGCTGCCGCACTGGGTGTGGGACTCGCTGATCGGGCTCGCGGACGACCTGCTGCTGCAGGGCGCGCGGTCGAACCGCGTCAAGCCCGCGCACCTCGTCGAGTTCGCGACGGCCGCGATCGAGCGGGGCGTCATTTCCCGGTGACGAGCGAGTCCAGCGTGGCACCGGTGTGTTCACCGCAGTGCTTGCGGGACGCGTCGAGCGTGGCCTGCTTGTCGGCCTCGTCCTCCTTGCCGGCCTCCCCGAAGAGCCGCCGCAGCAGCTCGGCCTGTTCGTCGAGGCCGACCCGCAGGAAGTCGCTGCAGGTCGAACGCACGGTGAGCCGGCCGTCCTCCGGCATCAGGTCCACCGGCCCGACGACGAACAGCAGCGCCACGATGATCGCCAGGCCGAACGCGATCACCGCGCCACCCGACGAGCTCTTCCGCGGCGCGAGCCAGTTCTGAGCCTGCTCCACGAACGGGTCCGGCTCGCTCAGCTCGGTGTCGATCCAGAACTCGAGGCTGTCGCCGCCGACCAGGTCGAACTGGACATGACCCGCGGCGAACATGATGCGCACGACCTGTTTGCGCTGGTACGCCCCGGTCCAGAACGGTTCTGGCCGCACGAGTACGAGCCGGTCGGGCAGCAGGAACACCACGTCGCGCTCGCCGCGGGCGAGGCGTTCGGTCTGGCCAGGCTGCACGACGGTGCCCGCCAGCCGTGCCAGTACCTGGTCGTGTTCGTGCTCGTCGAGGGCCGCGGCGGCCGTCGACCACAGATCGGGTTCCACGTCCCTGCTATCGCTCCGGCCGTGGACCTTGGTTAGCCACTGCGGCGATGTTGGTCTTAATGGCTCTCATCACGTGGCTTCGGCACGACCGGAAGGTCGTACCTGCGCCGGATGCTGGTGCCGAGCACGCCGATGTCGGCTCCGTAGACGTGGATCGAGATCGCCACCGAGTCCGAGTGGTTGCAGACCTTGTGGATGTCGCCCGGCGGCACCAGGTACGACGCCACACCCTGTGGCGTCCGGTTCACCTGCAACGGGATCAGCCGGTCGCCCACGAGCCGATAGGTGGTCTCTTCTTCTTCGCCGACGTACGTGCCCACCACACACCACGACACGTGGTCGTGGATGCACGTCTCCTGCCCTGGCAACCAGACCAGGGCGACGACCGAGAAGCTGCCGTCGGGCTCCACGTGCAGGACGTGCTGGCGGTAGTGGTGCGGGTCGGGTTCGCGGTGTGCGGGGTCGAGCAGGTCCTGGTCGGTGAGGTGGCCGGTCAGGGCTCTGGCGACCCGTGCGGCGACGGCGGTGTCGTCACCACCCGAGGTCACGGCGGTGCGGATGTCGCCGACCAGGAGGGCGGCGGTGGGGGAGAGCAAACGAGGCATGGCGGTGACTCCTTCGCTGGGTCACGTGATCAGAAGAGCGCCCGTCAGCGCGACCGCGGCGATCAGGACCGTGGAGAGCAGGCCCAGTACCAGCGCGGGCAGGCCGGAGCGGACGAGGGAACGCAGGCGCACGGCCGTGCCCAGGGCGAACATGCCGGCGGCCAGCAGCAGGTTGTCCACGAACGTCGCGAACGACAGCACCGCCTCCGGCAGCAGACCGGTGGCGCGCACGGCGGCCGCGGCGAGGAACCCGACGACGAACAACGGCACGATCGGCGGCCGGGTGCCCGTGAACTTGCGGCGCTCGGCGATGCTCACCGCGGCGAGCATCGGCGCCAGCAGCACGACCCTGGTCAGCTTCACCGCGACCGCGATGGCGAGCGCTCCGGCGACCGGCCCGGCGGCGGCGACGACCTGCGCGACCTCGTGCACGCTTCCACCGGCCCACACGCCGTACCCGGCGGGGGACAGCCCGGTGAGCGGGTGCAACGCGGGCAGGCTGAACATCGCCACGGTGCCGAAGAGCGTGACGAGGCCGAGCGCCCTGGCGACGTCCTCCTCGTCCTGCTCCCGCACACCGTTCATCGCGGCGACGGCCGACGCGCCGCAGATCGAGAACCCGGTCGCGATCAGCAACGACAGCCCTTCGCCCACACCGAGCACCCGTCCGAGCCAGCGGGTCACGACGAACGTCACCACCACGGCGACGACCGCGAGTGCCAGCACCTCGTACCCGAGCGCCAGCACGTCCCTGACCACCAGCTTCAGCCCGAGCAACACGATGCCGACGCGCAACAGCCGCCGTCCGGCGACCTTGAAGCCGGGCGCGAGCGACGCGGGCAGCCGCACGACGTTGGCCACGACGGCACCCAGCAGGACCGCCACGGTCAACGCGCTGACAGAGGGCAGCACCCAGGCGGCGAACATCGCGACCGCGACACCACCGGCGACCACGGCCAGACCGGGTACCGGTGAGTCGATCGCGCGCGGCGTTGTCCGGATGCTGCCCATGACAGCAACCATCACCCCGCTGGGCTATGCGCAGAAGATGGCCGTTCCTTGGGTGGGTATAAGCCAGCGTTATGTGTCCAGGATGGTCAGCTCGCGGGCGTCGCGGCGGTGGTCCATTGGCCCCCCGTCACGCAGTCGCGGCCGCCGTCACCATCGCGTCCACCGTGGCACGCATGAGCGGCAACCGAATCAGATCCGGCCACGTGTAGAGCGCGGTCTCCCGTTCCGCACTCGATTCCACCTCGACCGTCGTCAGCCCGGGATGCTGCAGGAACGACAACAACAACCGGGGCACCAACGCGACCCCGAGCCCAGCCGTGACCAGACTCTGGATCGCCAGGTTGTCGTCCGTGGAACAGGTGATGTCCGGCGTGAACCCGGCCTCGGCACACGCGTCGTGCAGCGCCCGCTGGCAACGCGGGCACCCGGCGATCCAGCGCTCACCCTCGGTCTCCGCGAGCGACACCCTTCCGCGGCCCGCGAGCCGATGCCCCGCGGGCAGCAGCAACGCGAGCGGCTCCCGCATCAGCGGCACCCGCAGCATCCCGGCGACGGCCGCGTCGTCCTGCGGTTCGCCGTGGTAGCTGAAGCTGATCACCACGTCTGCCGTGCCGCTGCGGAGCAGGGCGAACGAGTCCGGCGGCTCCTCCTCGACCAGTTCGAGCCGCAGCTGAGGGCGTTCCTTCGCGAGGATGGCCGCCGCCACGGGCACGAGCGAGACGTTGGCGCTCGGGAACGCGCAGATGCGGATGGTACCGATGTCGTGCGTCGCGATCGCGCTGATCTGCTGGTGCGTCGCGGCCAGCTGCTCCAGCAACACCGTGCCTCGTTCGGCGAGGATGCGGCCTGCCTCGGTGAGGTTCAGCCCGCGGCCGGTGCGGACGAACAGCGGTCCGCCCACCTGCCGTTCCAGTGCCCGCATCTGCTGGCTGATCGCCGGCTGGGTGCAGTGCAGCTCCCGCGCGGCCGCGCTGAACGAGCCCGTTCTGGCGACGGTCGCGAACATTTCGAGCTGGCGGGTATCGAGCACTTTCGCACCATATGCCTGATCGGCCGTCCGCGATGGACGGCCGATCAGGCGACACGATCTAGAACGTGAGCTTCCAGGAGTTGATGTAGCCCGTGTCGACGGCGGCCACGTCCTGCACCTTCAGCTTCCACGTGCCGTTCGCGACCTCGCTGGAGGCGTTGACCGTGAACGTCTGCACGATGTTGTCGGCGCTGTCGTTGCTGGAGTTCTGCAGCCGGTACGCCGTGCCGTCCGGGGCGATCAGGTCGACGACCAGGTCACCGCGGTAGGTGTGCACGATGTTGACGTCGACCTTGAGCGTGGCCGGGGCGTTGCCCGCCACACCCGTGACCGTGATGGAGCTGGTCACGGCCGCGCCGTTGTCCGGGATGGCGACGTCGGTGGTGTTCTCGAACGACGTGCCGGGCGTGCCGGTGCCGACGGCGGCGAGCGCGTCGACGCGGCCCTCGCCGAAGAAGTTGTTCTTCGCGGTGGTGCCGGAGCAACGGCTGTCGGTGCAGCTCAGGTCGTCGGCCTGGGTGGCGAGCAGCTGACGCAGCTGGGCAGGGGTGGCCGTGGGGTTGGTCGACTTGAGCAGCGCTGCCACACCCGCGACGTGCGGGGAGGCCATCGACGTGCCGGACTTCAGGCCGTACCCGCCGCCGGGGACGGTCGAGTAGACGCTGTCGCCCGGCGCCGCGATGTGGATCTTGTCGGTGCCGTAGTTGGAGAACGACGACTTGCTGTTCGACGAGGTGATCGACGAGACGGTGACGACGCCGGAGGCCTCGGTCGGCATGCTCAGGCACGCGTTGGTGACGGTGCGCTGCACGGCGGTGGAGTCGTTGGGGCTCGTCGAGTCGGTGGTCTTGTTCGCGAGGTTGTAGTTCTCGTTGCCCGCCGCGGCCACGTTCAGCACGCCCTTGCCCTCGGCATAGGCCACGGCCCGCTTCACACCTTCGAGGATGGCGTCCTGGTCGGCGTTGTCCGGGCAGTTGAACAGCCACGGGTCGGTGTAGTAGCTGTTGTTGGTCACCTCGAACCCGCGGTCACCGGCGAAAACCATGGCGCAGATGGTGTTCTCGGCGAAGAAGAACGCGGTATCCGGCTCCGCGATGCGCACCGAGGCGATCTTCACGCCCGGCGCCACACCGACCATGCCGCGCCCGTTCTTGGCCGCCGCGATCGTGCCCGCGACGTGCGTGCCGTGGGTGTCGACGTCCCGCCACGCGCCGGCGCGGGTGTCGAGCTTGCCGTAGGCGCACGACGCGGAGTTGGCCGCGTCGAAGTTCGTCTTGAGGTCGTCGTGCAGGTCGTCGACACCGGTGTCGAGCACGCCGACCGTCACGTTCGCCGAGCCCTGGTTGACCGCCCACGCCTTGTCGGCGCCGATCTGGGTCATGTCCGAGCGCACCGGCTCGCTGGTCGCCGGCGTGGACTGGGGCTTCGCGGCGGGGATCGCCGGGTTGGCCGCGGCGGCGGGGACATCCGATGTGCGGGTGGCACCCACTTTCTGCACACCGGTGACGGTGCGCATGCGGCTCGCGAAGTCAGTGGCACCGGAATGGGCGACGATGACGCCGATCGCGTCGTACGTGGCCCAGACCGTGCCGCTGTTGCTCGTGATCGCCGACGCGGCACCGCTGGTGGCACCCGGCGCCGTGATGACCAGGTACGCGCGTGTGCCCGCGAGAGGCGCCGCGGCGGCGGGGGTGACCGCCGTCAGGACACCGGCGCCCACGGCCGCGGCGATGACCACGGTGCGCAGGCGTGATCGTGAACGCAAGAACACTGTTCCTCCAACACTCCCTAGCGGGCGATGCCCGCGCACGTGCGCGCGGGTGCAGGGGCCCGTCAACGGCATTAGAGGAGGTCAGCCCGGAATCGGGACGCGCCGTCGCGGAAATGCTCCGTTCGGTTCAGGCCGAACGTCGCACGTCAAACGCGTCAGCGGCGGGTGATCAGCCCGACGAAGTGGTTCATGTCGGCCTGCACGCACGGCTCCTCGGCGTGCTTGCCGGTGCACCCCGGCGCCCAGCCGCTGCCGTCGCCGTAGTCGGAGAAGTGGAACGGAATCCCCGCGGCGGTCAGCTGGGAGGCGGTCACCAGTGCCGTCTCCCTGGCCCGGTTCTCGAGCACCGCCTGGATCGGGTTGAGCGTCAGGTCACCGCCGTTACCGGTGTAGAGGGCGACGCCCATGCCGCGCAGCGACGCGACGTGCTGGGCAGGGCTCTGGGCGTTCCACACGCCGTCGAACGGCCAGATCGGCGGGCCGAAGATCGCGTCGGCGCCGACGGTGGGGGAGCCGGAGCCGGGGTTGAGCTCGCTCGCGACGACGGCGGCCCGCACCTCCGAGTTCCGCAGGTCGAGGCCGCCGGAGAAGCTGCCGACGTAGTTGAAGAGGTCGGGGCGGTGCTCGGCGTAGTGGAACGCGCCGAAGCCGCCCATCGAGTGGCCGACGATCGCGCGGCCGTCCCTGGTGGCGATCGTGTTCAGGTTGGCGTCCACGAACGGGATGAGCTGCTCCAGGTGGAACGTCTCCCAGTTCTGCGGGCCGGCGGCGCCGGGGTTGACCCAGTTCGAGTACCAGCCGCGGCCACTGCCGTTGGGCTGCACGGTGATCAGCCCGGCGCCGCGCGTCGCGTTCTCGACGACGCGCTGGTTCCACGCCGCGTCCGGCCGGTCGGGGTGGCCGTGCAGGTAGTACTGCACCGGGTAGCGGGCCGTCCGGTCGTAGTTCTCGGGCAGGGTCACGACGATCGCGTGCCTGCCGAGCTCCTGACCCTCCAGCAGGGTCGGGGCGGGCACCTGGTTCGTGGAGACGCTGAGGACGAACGTGCGCTGCTTGTCGTCGACCCACTTCGGCTGGCTCGTCACCACCAGACCGAACCCGTCGGCGAACTGCGGAGGTGTGGCTTCGGCGGCGCTCGCGGGACTGCACAGTGCCAGGACGGCGATCACCGCGGCGGAAAGTCGGATCATGGCCTTGATCATGGTGCCGGGGCCGGTCGGAGAACAGGCCATTGACCGGCCATTGCTGGCCTGATCAGCGCGGAAGGTGTTCGGAGACCTCGCGCAGCGCGGCTGTGGCCCGCTCCAGCACGTCGGCGGGGATACCCGCCAGCACCTCGTCGTGCGCCTTGCTGTTCGCGATCACGACCTCCTCGGCGAGCGACCGGCCGCGCGGGGTGAGGCGGACGTAGGTGCTGCGGCCGTCGGTCTCGTCCGGCTCGCGCTCGACCAGCCCGCGGCCCACGAGCCGGTTCACCACGTTGCTCGTGCCGCCGGTCGACAGCAGCAGCGAGCGGCTGAGCTCGTTCGCCTTGAGGCGGTACGGCTTTCCACTGCGGCGCAACGCGGCCAGCACGTCGAAGTCCGCGCCGGTGAGGTCGAACCTGGTCACGGTCGCGCGGGTGGCCTCGCCGAGCAGTCCCGACAGCACCATCACGCGCTTGCCGAGCTCCGAGCTCGCGACGAGGGCTTCCGGGAGTTCCGCCCGCCACCTGTCCAGGAGTTCTTCCACGCGATCCGTCACAGGTCAGAGCCTATTGCACACCGTGATAGCTTTTAAGAAAGCTTTCGAGTGAGGGGGATTCGATGGACTTCGTGCTGCGCAACGCGCTGGTGATCGACACCGACCCGGTCGTGGCTCTGCCCGGCACCGACGTGCTGATCACCGACGGCCGGATCGCCGCGGTCGGCGAGGGGCTGACCGCCGGGACGGTGATCGACTGCACCGGCCGGATCGTGCTGCCCGGTTTCGTCGACACGCATCGACACCTGTGGCAGGTGCTGGTGCGGTCGTTCCTGGCCGAGATGTCGCTCGGCGAGTACCTGGAGAAGATCCTGCGGCCGGTGCAGGCGGTGCTCTCCCCGGAGGATCTGGCGATCGGCACCCTCGCCGGCGCTCTCGAATGTCTCGCGTCCGGCATCACGACCGTGCAGGACTACTCGTTCGCGCCGACCTTCGACCACGCCGAGGCGGCCGTGCAGGCGCTGCGCGAGTCGGGCATCCGCGCGATGTACGGCTATGGGCAGCCGGTGTTCGGGCCCGCCTGCTCGGAGGAGGACGTGCGGCGTGGCGCCGGGCTCGGCGGCGGCCTGGTCGACATCGCGCTCGCACCGCTCGGACCGTCCTTTTCGGACATCACCGTGGTCGAGCGGGAATGGCGTCTGGCCAGGTCGCTGGGGTTGCGCGTGGTCACCCACGTCGCCGGGCACGACAACCCGATCTCGGCACTGCGCGACCGCGGCCTGCTCGACGCGAACACCACCTTCGCCCACGGCAACGACCTCGGCGACGACGAGCTGAAGCTGATCGCCGAAGCCGGTGCCGGCCTGTCGCTCGCGCCCGCCGTCGAAGCGGCGATGGGGCACGGCAAGCCGATGGTGCGCCGCACTCGTGCGTTGGGTGTGCCGACCGGTCTCGGTGTGGACTCGGTGACGGTCGTCGCGGGGGACATGTTCTCGTTGATGCGCGCGACCCTGCTCTCCGCGCACCTGAGCGAGGGTGCGCACGTGACGCCCGCGGACGTGCTGCGGATGGCGACGATCGAAGGTGCGGCGGTGATCGGGATGGCGGATCGGGTCGGATCGCTCGGCGTGGGCAAGCAGGCGGATCTGGTGGTGCTGCGGGCTGACGACCTCAACCTGCTCGGCGCTCACGACCCGATCGCCGCGGTGGTCTCGGCCGCACACCCCGGCAACGTCGAGAAGGTGTTCGTGGGTGGTGTGCGGAGTCAGCGGCAGGACGTGCGGCTCCAGCTCGACGGACTCAGCTCGGCGGCGAAGAGCCGCATCAGGCCCGGCAACCGGTAGGTGTCGCCGTCACTCCATTCGGCGAGCCCGAGATCCACCAGGTGGTCCAGCGCCGCCTCGGTCTCCAGCACGTCCGCGCCCAACGCGCCGGCGGCGGTGACGGCGTCACACACCTCGTACCGGCCCAGAAGCCGGAACGCGGAGGCCGCCAGCGGGTCGTCGACGGCACCGAAGGCGGTGGCGCAGGCGGCGCGGACCGACTCGCCGCCGAAGCTGAGCTCGGACAACGGATCGGCGGCCAACCGGCGGGCCAGCCAGGCCAGCGGTCGGGTGGGACGGTGCGCGAGGATCGCGCCCGCGATGTGCAGTGCCAGCGGAACCCCGTGGCAGCACTGGACGATCCTGGCCGCCGCGCCGGGTTCGGCCTCGGCCCTCGGCACCAGTCGGGTCAGCAGCTCCACTCCGTCCACATCGGACAACAGGCCGAGCCTGAGGTGCTCGGCGCCGTCGAGCAGGAGAGGCGCCCGGCTGGTGATCAGCACGGCGCACGGGCCGGTCGCGGGTAGCAGTTCGCGCAGCGGTGCGGGATCGGTCGCGCTGTCGAGCACCACGAGGACCGCCCGGTCCGCGAGTCGTGATCGCAGCAGGGCGGCGGCCTCGTCCGCCGCGTGCGGCACCTCGGACGCACCGAGGTGCCGCAGCAGCCGGTGCGGAACTCTGGTCGCCTGCCGCAGGTCGACGTAGAGCTGGCCGTCGGGGAACATCGGTGCCGCGCGGTGCGCGACCTCCAGTGCCAGCGCGCTCTTGCCGACCCCGAACTGGCCGTGCACCACGGCCACGGCGGGCGTGTTCCCGCACAGCAAGGCCTGCAGCCGTGCCGCTTCGGGTCCGCGACCGGCGAACGAACGGCAGGGCGCGGGAAGCTCCTTCGGTACCGGAGCGGAACAAGCGCGCACGGTCACGGCCGCGGTCAGCCCGGGATCGCGGTCGAGCACGGCCTGGTGCAGCTTCACGAGCTCCGGTGACGGTTCCAGGCCGAGGCGGTCGGCGATCACCCTGCGGTAGTCGGTGTAGACGGCCAGGGCTCCGGCCAGGTCGCCCGACCTGTACAGGGCCGTCACGAGATGCGCTCGCGGCCGTTCCCGCAACGGGTGCTCCGCCACGAACTCGCGCAACGGCGTGATCAGCTCGCGGTGCTCACCGAGGCCCAGCCGCGCGTCGAAGTGGTCCTCCGTCACCGCCAGCCGCAGCTCCTCGACCGGTGCGATCGACGCCGCGAGCGCCTCGCAGCCCGCGAGGTCCTCGAGCACGGCTCCCCGGCACGCGGACAGCGCCTCGCCGAGGTGCCGCGCGGCCGTCGCGTGGTCGCCGCGGGAAAGCGCTGTCCTGCCCGCGTCGGCGCGTTCGGTGAACAGGTGCAGGTCCAGCTCGCCCGGTCGCACAGCGAGCTCGTACCCGGCCTGCCGTCCGGTGATGCGCTGTGCGCCATCGGGAAGCAGCTGACGCAGCCGATTGGCGTACGTGCGCAGGTTCGCCACCGCGGACATCGGCGGCTCGTCGGGCCACAACGTCCTGACCAGCCTGCGGATCGGCACCGTCCGGCCGGGGTTGAGCAGCAGCGTGGCGAGCAGGAGGCGTTGCTTGAGCGAGCCGAGCGCGACCGTCGTGCCGCGGGCGCGCACCTCGAGCCTCCCCAGGACCCTGAACTCGACTGACACGCCGGTGATCCTGACTGTGGCCGCTGACACACCGCCGACACGGCCTACACGCGGCCGTGTATGCGCGCTGGCCGTCGCTGTGTACGCGCCTTTCCTACGTTGGCGCCACCGACGCCACCCGGCGCGGAGGAAGTGAGGGAGCGCGACACATGCGCAAGACGTTGGAGTCGCTGAGCGACAAGCTGCTCGGCCTGTTCGTGGCCAAGGCCGAGGTGGGCGCGGCCTGCCCGCCGGACCCGTACTACAAGCACTGCTACTGCCGTGAGCGCAGCGACTTCCGCCGGCGCTGTTCGACCAACGGCGCGTGCAGGGAAATCTGTGGCCCCTGCGTGGTCTTCCGGACCTGCGGCCCGTGATCAGACGCCGTGAGTGGCGACGCGTCTCGCCACTCACGGCTTCCCGTTCCCTCTAGCTTCGGAGACTTCCCATGTCAGTGCTGACCGCCGCGGTCGTGGTCGTCGGAATCCTGTGCGTGCTGGACCTGCTGCTGAGCTTCGGCATCATCCGGCGGCTGCGCGAGCAGAACGAGGCGCTGCGCGACCTGCGGGAGAAGCAGGCTGCGGCCGAACCGGACATCATGGCGCCCGCCGGTTCCAGGATCGAACTGTCCGATGTGGACGTTTCAGGTGCGCTGGTCGGCTTCTTCTCCCCGAACTGCGAGCCGTGCAAGGAACGCATGCCGCAGTTCGTCGAGTACGCGACCGGCCATCGCGGCAAGGTGATCGCGATCGCCGCCGGAGACGCCGACGAGGTCGCCGACATGGTCGTGCGGCTCGGCGAGGTGGCCGAGGTCGTCGTCGAGGAGATGGGCGGCCCGTTGCACAACGCCTTCGGCACGACCGGCTACCCGGCGGTGTGCCTCGTCGACGACGACGCGACCGTGGTGGCGAGCGGCTGGGAGATGTCCGCGCTGCCGGTCCACGCGACCCGGTGACCAGCGATCTCGGCGCCCGCCGAGTGCTCTCGCTCCTGGTCGGCGCGTTCAGCCTGACGAGGGCGGCCGCACCGGCGGGCACACCCCTGTACGCGGTGCTCTGCCTGCTCGGCGGCGTCGTGCCGCTCGCGGTGGCGTGGTGCACCAAGATCCTGCTGGACGGCCTCGCCGCTGGCGACGGCTGGACGACGCTGGTGCCGTGGGCTGCCGCGCTGGCGTTGACCGGCCTCGTCAGCGGCCTTCTCCCGGTCGCGACGGAGTACCTCAAGCAACGGCTGGACCGTGCCGTGGCGGTGCTGACGATGGACCGCCTGTACCAGGCGATGGGCCGCCTCGCCGGCCTGGCGCGCATGGAGGATCCGCGGTTCCGCGACAAGCTCCAGCTCGCCCAGCAGACCGGCCGCAGCGGTCCCGGCCAGTTCGTCGACGACGGCCTGTGCGCGGTGCAGGCGGCCGTGACGACGGGCGGGTTCCTCGGGACGTTGCTGGTGCTCGACGTGGGCATGGCGGTGATCGTGCTGCTGGCCGCCGTGCCCGCGTTGATCGCGCACCTGCGGCTGAGCAGGGCCAGGGCCGAGGTGCTGTGGTCGATCACCCCGGCCGAGCGCCGCGAGGTGTTCTACGCCGAGCTGCTGTCGAGCCTCGACGCGGCGAAGGAACTGCGGCTGCTCGGCCTCGGCGACCTGTTCCGGCGCCGCATGCTCGTCGAACTGACCGCGGCCCACGCCGTCGTGGAGGGCCAGGACCGCCGTGACGCGCGAGCACGCGGCCTGCTCGCCGGCCTGACCGCGCTGGTGTCCGCGGCCGGGCTGGTGTGGTCGGTGTGGCTCGCCGCGACCGGTTCGCTGTCGATCGGTGACGTCGCGATGTTCGTGGCCGCCGTCGCCGGCGTGCAGGGCGCGTCGCAGAGCCTGGTGCACAACCTCGCCTCCGCACACCACTCGGTGCTGCTGTTCCACCACTACCAGGAGATCGAGTCGCAGTCTCCCGACCTGCCCGTCGCCGTTGCCGCGCAACCGGTTCCGCCGCTGCGCCAGGGCATCGAGCTGCGCAACGTGTGGTTCCGCTACGCCGACGACCAGCCGTGGGTGCTGTGCGGGGTGAACCTGACGATCCCGCACGGCCGCGCCCTGGCGCTGGTCGGCCTGAACGGCGCGGGCAAGTCGACGATCGTCAAACTGCTGTGCCGGTTCTACGACCCGTGCCGCGGCGCGATCCTCTGGGACGGAGTAGATCTGCGTTCGTTCGCTCCCGAGGACCTGCGCGCCCGCATCGGCGCGGTGTTCCAGGACTACATGCGCTACGACCTCAGCGCCGCCGAGAACATCGGACTCGGTGATGTGTCCGCAATGGACGATCGCCCGCGGATCGTGGCGGCGGCTGAGCGCGCTGGTGCGCACAACGCGGTGACGGCGTTGCCCCGCGGCTACGACACGTTGCTGTCGCGCATGTTCTTCGACGAGGCCGACCGTGAGGACCCGGAGACCGGCGTGCTGCTCTCCGGCGGCCAGTGGCAGCGGCTTGCTCTGGCGCGCGCGTTCCTGCGCGACCGCAGGGACCTGATGATCCTCGACGAGCCCAGCTCCGGCCTGGACGCGCAGGCGGAGCACGAGGTGCACAGCAGCCTGCGCATGCACCGCGAGGGCGCGACGAGCGTGCTGATCTCACACCGGCTCGGCACCATCCGGGACGCGGGCGTGATCGCGGTGCTCACCGGCGGCCAGATCTCGGAGCTCGGCACGCACGACGAACTTCTGGCTCTGGGCGGCGACTACGCGCGGCTCTTCCGCCTGCAAGCTTCTGGATACGACGAGGTGGTGGCTGGATGATGTTCGTGTCGCTTGGCGGCGGTCGTTCGCGGTCTTGGCGCCTTCTGGCTTCGAAACATGACGTGGTGGTGGCCCGATGATCTGGCTCGCTGTTCGAGGCCGAGGGCACCGACGAGGAAGTGCGGTGACTCGACTCGGCTTCCGCCCCCGCGTGGTGATGTGCCTGCGGGCTTCGGGACACGATCGGGTGGTGGACGGATGATCTGGCTGGTGGCGGCCGTTGTCGCGGCCCTTGTGGCTTGGGTGCTCGTGCTGCGCAGCCGCTTGCTGGTGGTGACCGTCCGCGGCGTGAGCATGGAACCGACCTACCACTCCGGTGACCGGTTGCTGGTCCGGAAAGCCCGCCTGGACCGCGTCCGCGCGGGCCAGGTCGTGGTCGTGCAGGTGGACAGTTCCACACCGGACGACCCGACCGGCGGCCGCATGGTGAAACGCGCGGTGGCGGTGCCCGGCGATCCGGTGCCGCCGCAGATCCCGGTTCCCGGGCCGCGCGTGCCGGTCGACCGCCTGCTGGTGCTCGGCGACAACCTCGCCCGCAGCAACGACTCCCGGCGACTCGGCTACCTTCCCGCAGCCGCGCTGATCGGCATCGTGCTGCGACCGATCGGACAGAGGTGACTCCCATGCTGACCACAGCCGCTGTCGTCTTGTGCGGGCTCGTCCTGCTGGTCTCCGCGGCGAGCAAGCTACGCAGCAAATCCGACTACGCCGAGTTCGTCGCGTCCGTACCGGCCTTCGGGATTCCGGCCCGCTGGACCCGCCTCTTCGCCGTGCTGACGGTCGTGGCCGAGTCCGCGACCGCCTTGCTGCTGCTCGCATCAGTGTTCACCGGCTACTGGCCAGCCGTCACCGGCCTGGTGCTGGCGGTGGGCCTGTTCGGTGTCCTGACCGCCGTGGTGTGGCGCGCGGTGTCACGGCGGTCCGGCGCGGTGTGCCGGTGCTTCGGGCGTGCCCGCATCACGCTCGCGCACCGGCACATCGTCCGCAACGCGTTCCTCCTGGCAACAGCCGCACTCGGCCTGGTCGCACTGTCCGTTGTGGACGCGACCGCCGATCCCGCCGCCCTGTGGCTGGCAGCGGCCGTCGGGGTGGTGGGCGCGGTGCTGATCGTGCGGTTCGACGACCTCGCCGACCTCGTCGCAGGTCCGGTCTAACCGAGACGCGTTGGGAGG
Organism: Lentzea nigeriaca; assembly: GCF_016907955.1. Classification (GTDB taxonomy): domain Bacteria; phylum Actinomycetota; class Actinomycetes; order Mycobacteriales; family Pseudonocardiaceae; genus Lentzea; species Lentzea nigeriaca. The sequence goes on from NZ_JAFBCX010000001.1 coordinate 483,061, forward strand.
CTTTCGAATCCGCGCAGGATGCGGGTCGGCCGGCGTCGCGCACCGGCCAGCGGTCGCAGGTCCGGGAACCGGTCGAAGATCGACCGCAGCCCGATCTCGCCCTCCATCCGCGCGAGCTGCGCGCCGAGGCAGTAGTGCCGACCGGCACCGAACGACACGTGATCGCGGGCGTTGGACCGCGTGACGTCGAACGCCAGCGGGTTCTCGAACACCTCCGGATCGCGGTTGGCTCCGGCGAGCACGGTGGTGACGAGCTGGCCGCGCCGCACCGGAACGCCGGCGACCGTCGTGTCGCGCGAGCACATGCGGCCGGTCAGCAACACCGGCGGGTCGAAGCGGAGGACCTCGTCGACGGCGTTGCTCCACAGTTCCGGCCGGGCGCGGAGGGTCTCCAGCTGGTCAGGATGCCCGGTCAGCAACGCGATGCCGTTGCCCAGCAGGTTGACCGTGGTCTCGAAGCCCGCGGCGAGCACGAGGCCCGCGGTCGCCTTGAGCTCGCGCTCGGTGAGCCCGACGCCGTCCTCGCGCGCGGTGATGAGGCGGCTCAGCAGGTTGTCGCCGGGGTTCGCGCGCAGGGCGTCGAGGTGTCGGCTCAGCCAGGCGTCGAAGGTGCCCAGGGTGGTTTCGACGCTGCGGAACACGCGCCACGGCAGACCCAGGTCGAGGCTCGGGGCGGCTGCGGCGCCGAGAGCCAGGACGGTCGCGCGTTCCTGCGATGGCACACCGAGGATCTCGCTGATGACGGTCACCGGCAGCAGACCGCAGTAGGTCTCGATGAGGTCGACCGGGTTGGCGGGATCGAGGCCGTCCAGCAGTTCGTCGGCGATCGCCTGCGTGCGCTCGCGGAGCTGTTCCACGGCACGGGCGGTGAAGACGCGCGTGACGAGCTTGCGGTAGCGGGTGTGCGCCGGCGGTTCGACGACGAGCAACGACGGCGGCTGCACGGGATGCGTCACGTCCGTGGCCGACCAGGCGGCGAGCTTGCCGAGGATGCCCGCGCCGAAGCGCGGCCGCGTCGTCACGAACGCGTCGTTGGTGAGGACTTCCTTGACGATCGCGTGCCGGGTCGTGGTGTGGCCGATCTTCGTCGCGGCGAGCGGGCCGCGGCGGCGGATCTCGTCGAACAGCCCGGTGAGGTCGGCGCCCGTGGACGCCTCGACGGTGATGCGGCCCTGTAGATCGCCGCGACGTGCTGCCAGGCGCAGCACCGCCCGCGGCAGCGCGTGGCCGATGCCCCAGCGCACCGCCGGCTTGACGTGCTCCTCAGCCAGAGTTGACCCACTCATCTCCTTCCGCAGCGTTCCTCCTGCACGGCTACGAGTCAAGGGTGGGCCGTCCGGCGGAACGGTATGTCCACTTCGGACCAGCGAGTGGCCTGCCGCGCCATGGAGTTGGCTCGTCGTTGGACGAAATGGTGATGTGACATCCGACGACGCTGCGGTCCACCTCGCCGCGACCCGCCACCCGCACCCGGCGGTGCGCCGCGTGGCCACGAGCAGGTTCCGCGGCGAGAAGGCCCTGCGCCATGCCCGCGAACTGCTGCCCGTGCAGGCGGACGAGGATCACCACATAAAGGCAGGAAGCGTTGGAAAACTAGGCCCGGATGACGGGCACCTCCAACGCCTCCACGATTACGTTGTCCGCATCCGTGACCACCCCGGCGACCTCGCTGAACGGCAGCACCCCGAACCGGGACGCGGTGCCGATCTTCTCCGAGCTCGCCAACACGTACGTGTCCGCGGCCTGGTGGGCGAGCGCGCGCTTCATCGCCGCCTCGTCCGCGTCTCCTGTGGTCAGCCCTGCCTCGGGATGCACGCCCGTGACGCCGAGCAGGAACAGGTCGGCGTGCACGCCCCGCGCGGCCTCCACGGCGGCGGCACCACAGGCGACCATCGAGTGCTTGAACAGCCGGCCACCGATGACGTAGACGTCCACGTTCCGGTGTTCTTCCAACGCGCTGGCGATCGTCGGGCTGTGCGTGACGACCGTGGCTTCCAGGTCGAGCGGCAGCGCGCGCACCACGGCGAGGGTGGTCGTGCCGCCGTCGAGGATCACCGTGGCGCCGGGCTCGATCAACGCCGCTGCTGCTCGTGCGACGCGTTGTTTGCCGTCGACGGACACCTCCTGCCGTGTGGCGTAGTCGGCGATGGCGGGGGATACGGGCAGAGCGCCGCCGTACACGCGTTGGCAGAGGCCCGCCGCCGCGAGGTCGCGCAAGTCGCGGCGGATCGTGTCCTCGGAGATGCCGACTTCGGCGGCGAGGTCCTTGGCGACGATCCGGCCGTCGGTGCGCAGGCGGTCGAGCAGCAGGTCACGGCGTTGGGCAGCGAGCATGCACGTTTCTCCTTGTTTATGTCGAGTGTTGCACGTTATGGTCGCGAGCATGATGATTCTGATCGCGGGGCCCTACCGATCGGGCACCGGGGACGATCCCGAACTGATGGCGCGCAACCTCGAACGACTGGAAGAGGCCGCGTGGCCGATCTTCCGCAGTGGGCACGTGCCGATGATCGGCGAGTGGGTGGCGCTGCCGGTTCTGCGTGGTGCGGGCGGCAGTTCGCCGGTGGACCCGGTCGCCTCGGAGATCATGTACCCGACCGCGGAACGGTTGCTGGAGCACTGCGACGCGGTGCTGCGGCTGCCCGGGGAGTCGACCGGCGCGGACCAGGACGTGCGAATCGCCAGGGAACGCGGGTTGCCGGTGTACGACCGAGTGGAGGACATTCCGGGCTACCGTTCCGCCTGACGAATGGCACGCCCGGCAACCGTTCCCTCACCGGCGCGGACCACGCCGCTCAGGGTTGGAACATCGACGGCCCCACGAACCCTGCGGTGTCCGCCCTTCTGCGCAGCCTGGGCGGCCACGCCGATCACGGGGGAGTGGTCGGCGCAGTTCCGCGACCACGACTACGAACCGCCCTGCTGATGGCCTCAGCCGCGGGCGGCGGCCACGAACTCGCGCATCCTGCCGTGATCCTTGACACCACGGCTCGACTCGATGCCGCTCGACACGTCGACGCCCCACGGCGCGGCCACGCTGATCGCCCCGGCGACGGTGTCCGGCGCCAGCCCGCCCGCCAGCACCCACTTGCCGGTGGGCCGGTTGTCCTCGAGCCGCGTGATGTCCCACTGCTCGCCCGACCCCGCGACGGGCGAGTCGATCAGCAGCAGCTCCTCGCCGAACGCGCCGGTGCGCACGTCGGTGTCCGGGCCCAGCGCGGTGGCCCTGACGAGCTGGAACGGCTGCCCGGCCAGCTCGTCGAAAGCTTCCTTCGGGTAGTCGCCGTGCAGCTGCAGCGCCGCAACCCCGGTCTTGAGCGCCATCTCGCCGGCTTCGGCGGCCGTGATGCCGCGCACGACGGCGACGGTGAGGACGTGCTCCGGAACCTCCGCGACGAGCCTGCGCGCCAGGTCGACGTCGACCTGACGGGGGCTGGTGGTCAGCACGAAACCTACGGCGTCGGCACCGGCTTCGACCGCCACGGCGACATCGGACTCGCTGCGCAGACCGCAGAGCTTCACGAACACATCCCGCATCCTATGCCGCGCGGCTGGATCCCTCGCTGCAGGTGAACCTGGTGTGGGCCGGCCCCGGCCGGGTCGATCGCGAGGAGATCCCCGCGGTGCGGGAGGAGATCGCGTCGTTGATGCGAGATGTCGACACGGTCGGCAAGTTGGTCGAATGACCGGGCGTCGGAGGCGGGAGCACCGGTACGACGCCCGATGCCTCGGCGAGGATCTCGACCTCCGGATGTCGCAGAAGTTCCCTCATACCAAGGAAGACAGGAGACAGCGGCGATCTGCGGCAACCTCGCGGGAACGATCTTCGCGCCACCCGCGTCCAAGGTTTCCCCGTTGAGAGGAAAACCGTTGTACGACGAAGCGTGGCCCGAGTCGGTGGCAGGGTGGGAGCTCGCCCGCCACGGCCACCACGAGAACTACCGCAAGCGCATGGCCAACGGCATCACCGTCTTCGCGAGATGGGACGGCCGTGAGCGCAGCGGCGAGGTCGAGGCCCGCGTCGATCCCACCGGCATCGGCCGCACGCTCACCAGCAGCCGCAAGGTGTTCCGCGACAAGGACGACTTCTGGACCGCCGCCCGCCTCGTCGTGGACATGGCCGCGAACCTGCCGTCGATGCGCATGGGCAACGAAAGCCCGGCGGACTCCGTGCTGTTCGGCGAGGTGGCCGGTCACGTCGAGGCGATCCCCGGCTCCAACGGGGTCCCGGAGGCCGAGTTGACGTTCACGCTGACCGACGGCCGTTCGGTCACGCTCGTCATGAGCGAAGAGCAGGCGGACGCGATGACGTCGAGCATCTACTCGCTCGGCAAGCACGTCTGGTCGGAGTACGAGGACGACGATGAGGACGACGACACCTACGACCCTGAGGACGTCGAGGTGCCGGATGTCAGCGAGGTCGACGCGGGCCCGGACACCGGCCACGAGCTGATAACCGTGCTGGAGGAGCGGTTCGGCGTCACCGAGGACTACCTGATGGCGCACATCGACTGGTCAGCGGTGATCGTCGTCGGCGAGCCCGCGGTCAGCACGCTCCTCGACCGCGCGGACGAGCTGACCGCTGCCATCGCGCCACGCTGGTATCCGAGTGCGGTGGAACGGCCCGGTGAGATCTGGATCGGGCTGCACCGGGTGTTCACGAACTGACCTGTCTCGATCGATCAACGGCAGCTCTATGGAACCGAAGCGGTCGACGTTTGACTTCGGACAGGTCAACCTGCCGGCGCCGGGGGTGTTGTGGCCCTGGTGGCTGGCCGCCACCAGGGCCCCGGAAAGGGAGGCGGTCAGCAGCGCCTGACCCGCACCAGCCCGCGGCTCGACTCCACGATCGCGAAGTTCAGCCGCTCCTGGTCCGCCGACCCGAGCGTCACGCGCACCTCGGCGTTGACGTTGATGTTGCGCGGTGATCCGCACGGCGACCACTGGGTCTCCGCCGCGCTCGGGCGGTAGTAGGTCTGCCAGTCGTCGCTGAACGGGCCGGTGAACGGGTGGTTCACCGCGGCGGTGGGCGACGTGCCCTGCAGATAGGTGCTGACCCGATTGAGGGCCGTCGCGCCTTCCTGCAGGTGTGTGTAGCCCTGGTACGTGGCGCGCGCCAGGCCGTAGGTGTAGCCCTCCGGCACGGACACGCGGATGTTGATCTGGCAGTTCTTGCGCATGTCGGTCGGTGCCGAGCCGCCTCCCGCCCGCGCGAGGAATGTGTGGTAGCCGATCGTGAAGGTTCTGTCGGAGGTCTGCACGTCGGCGTCACCGGCGGGACAGCCGGATCCGTTGACGGTCACGACCTCGAGGGTGGCCGTGGGTTCTTCCTCCGCCGCGTCCGCCGGTGCGAGGACGGACAGAGCTACGAGTGCTGCCGCTGCCGTGTTCAGCATGAGGAACCTCTCCAGGGTGTCCGTGGCGGCGGCCTTCGACGGTAGCCGCGATCCACCTGACGTTTCCCTGACGATTCACAGCGGCGATTCACAGCGGCGATTCACGGCTTGAACGGCAGCAGTTCCTCCTCGACTCCGGGCCGCACGACGACGCACGTGGACTCCGGCACCTCCTGCCAGGCACCGACCAGGTCGGCCAGCGGTTCGGACACGATCAGCCGCGAGTCGTCGGCCACGTTCTGCAGCGCGGGGTTGTCCGGGTACTGGCGCCGCAACGTCGACACGTCGGTGCTGTGGAACAACGTCCGCGACTTGCCGCGGCTCGAATACCGGAACGCCCAGGTCGTCGAGCCGTCCGTGGTCGCGACGGTCATCTGGATCGGGTACTCGACGCCCGCGCGCCTGCCGACCTCCTCGACGAACTCGACCATGCGCGCCATGGCGCCGGGCGGGTCCTGGGAAAGCCCGAAGCTCACCGCGAGGTAGAACATGATCTCGGAGTCCGTCGAGCCCTCGATCAGCGGGAACAGCGCGGGATCGATCGCCAGCGTCAGCTCGCGGCGCACCAGCGGGAACTTCGCGATCAGCCCGTTGTGCATCCACAACCAGTTCTTGTGCCGGAACGGGTGGCAGTTCGACCGCTGCACCGCGCCGCCGGTCGACGCCCGCACGTGCGCGAAGACCCGGTCGACGGTGATCTGCGCAGACAGCTCGCGCAGGTTGCGGTCGTTCCACGCGGGTTCGGTGCTCAGGAACAGACCGGGCGTGCTCGTGCTGCCGTACCAGCCGATGCCGAAGCCGTCCCCGTTCACCGCCGTCGCGCCCAGCTTGGCGTGCTTCGACTGCATGACCAGCGAGTTCTCCGGCGCGTAGAGCAGTTCCTCCAACAGCACCGGCGAACCGGAATACGCGAGCCACCGGCACATGACGACCTCCCTTTGCCCAGCGACTACATGGGAACACGGTCCGTCCGGGAAAGGCGACGTTTGCGGCGGCGCGCCCTCCTCGGGCAGCATGCAGAGCGTGACGGTTCCTCCCGGCGTGCGACCACCGGCCTACTCGCAGCACTTCGAGACGATCGAGACGCGCGTGCCGGCCGAGCGGATCGAGTCGGCCGAGCCCCCTGCGGACCGCGCCGACATCGCCGTGATCGGCCCGATCGCGGCGCTCGTGCTCGCGCTGACGATCTCCACGCTGGTCCTGGAGCACCCGGCCGCGCGCACCGTGGCCGCGGCGCTCGCGACGCTCGGCCTGATCGTCGCCGTCACGCTGATGCTGCTGGCCAAGCGCCCGGAGCGGGGGCGGCACGTGGCGCGCCACGGCACCGAACGCCGGCCGGAGTAGCTCGCGCGAGGCCTGCTCGGGCGTACTTCTAGTCCAGGTCACCGCTCGGCGCGTTGCCGAGTTGGTGGCTGCGGTGCGGAGGATCGCTGAACGTCTACACGGGACCACGCCGATTCGGCCGCGTCGCGCTGGTCGTCTTCGGGGAATCAACTGACAACCAGTTGATCTCCCGCGCGTCCTGACTTGTGGAGAGGTTTCACAAGAAGGGGGCAGGACGTTGGTTGTTGACCGTCGCTCGGTTCTGGCACTGGGCGCGGGTGCCGCGCTGGCCGTTGCGGTGCCCGCGCAGGCACAGGCGTCGTCGATCAGCGGCAAGTTGCGTGACCTGGAACAGCAGCACGCCGCACGTCTGGGCGTGTTCGCCACCGACACGGGCACCGGCCGCACGGTGCTGCACCGGGCGGACGAGCTGTTCCCGATGTGCTCGACCTTCAAGACCCTCGCGGCCGCGGCGATCCTGCGGCGCGACCACGACGGTTCGTTGCTGGGCAAGGTGATCCGCTACACGCAGGACGACGTCACCAAGTCCGGCTACGGCCCGATCACCGGCAAGCCCGAGAACCTCGCGAACGGCATGACCGTCTCGGCCCTGTGCGAGGCGACCATCACCTTCAGCGACAACTGCGCCGCCAACCTGCTGCTGCGCGAACTCGGCGGCCCCACGGTCATCAGCCGCTTCTGCCGCTCGATCGGCGACCCGGTGACGCGCCTCGACCGCTGGGAACCGGAGCTGAACTCGGCGGAGCCGGGCCGAACCACCGACACGACCTCACCGCGCGCCATCGGCCAGAGCTATGCCCGCCTCACGCTGGGCCACGCCCTCAACCGCACCGACGCCGACCAGCTGACGAAGTGGCTGCTGGCCAACACGACCGGCCCGAACCGCATCCGTGCCGGGCTGCCCTCGGCCTGGCGCTGGGGCGACAAGACCGGCACCGGCAAGTACGGCACCACCAACGACGTCGGCATCGCGTTCCCGCCCGGCCGCGCGCCGATCGTGATCGCGGTGCTGTCGACCAAGGCGGTGCAGGACGCCACGGCCGACGAGCCGCTGCTGGCCAAGACCGCGGAGCTGGTGGCCGGGGCGTTCCACTGATCGTGCGGATCAGCCGCCTTGCGGAAGCCGATCGCGCGGACTGGCGTCAGCTGGTCCGCGCGTTCCACAACCACTTCAACGGCGAACTGGCCGATGACGTCTACGACCAGACCTGGCTGCGGCTGCTCGACGGCGCCGAGATCCGCGGGATCGCCGCCCGGCTGGACGGCAGGATCGTCGGCTTCGCGCACTACTACTTCCACACCAGCGTCTGGTCCGCCGGCGACTCCCGCTGCTACCTCCAGGACCTGTTCGTCGATCCGGAAACCCGGCGGCGAGGCATCGCGCGTGCGCTGATCGACTGGGTCGCGAGCGATGCCCGGCAGCACGGCGCCACGCGACTCCATTGGCACACAACGGAAGACAACACCACCGCACGGGCGCTCTACGACAAGCTGACCACGTACAAGGGCTACATCGCCTACGGCTGGAAGCTCTGAATCCCCGGCAGAACGGCTCCTCATCTGGTCAGATGGGCGGCATGAGCACCTGGGGGAGATCACTCGTGCTCGCGTTCGCGCTGCTCGCCACCCTTGTGGCCCCAGCGCACGCGAGCAACCGAATCAGCGTGTCGGCGGCGGAGGTCACGCTCGCACCCGGCGAGAACGCGGCCTCTGTCGGCGTCAGCTGGTCCACCGACGGCAACCAGGCCGTCCAGATCTGGATCCGCGAGACAGGCAAGGCCGCCAAGCTGTGGCGGCAGGAGGTCAACGGCAGCGCCACCTGGCCGTACCTCCGCACCGACACCACCACGACGTTCGAGCTGCGCGGCGGGCCGAACTTCGCGACCTTGCTGGGCACCGCGAGCAGCACGGGACGACCGCCGGGCCGGTTGAGCGCCGACCGCACCCACCTCGCGCTCGCACCGGGCGCGACCGGCACGATCGACCTGGCGTGGGCCACGGCGCTGGGCGACGCGCAGGTGTGGGTGTCGCACAACGGAAGCCCACAGAAGCTGTACGCGCAGGGGCCGTCCGGGAAGGGCCGGATCACCTGGATCAGCCGCGGCACCACCGTGTTCACGCTCTGGGCCGGCGTCAAACAGGACCACCTGCTCGACACCCTCGTCGTCACCGCGGACTCCGGCGCGACGGTCTCGTTCGACCGTCCCGTGGTCAGCCGGAACGAGACCGCCACGGTGCGCTGGACCGGCGGCGAGGCGCGGCTCGTCAACGACGACGGCACCGAGACCGTGCTGAGCGGCGGGTCGGCCGCGATCAGCACGCAGGGCGCGGATCGCAAGGTCGTGCGGATCTACGAGGGCAGCCAGGTCGTCACGCACGCGAGCGTCACGATCCTGCGGGACGGGCGGGGCTGGGCGGGCTTCAACTACCTGCCGGAGCACGAGAAGCGGTACCAGGAGTACCTCGACGACGCGGTGTGGCCGCAGGTGCGCGACCAGGTGGCGCACGACTTCGACGTGATCGCCGCCACCGGCGGCACCGTCGCGAGGATCGTGCTGTGGCCCGAGAAGACCACGGACACGCAGCCCCGCAACCTCGCCGACCTCGCCGGTATCGCTGAGCAGCGCGGCGTCCGGCTCGTCATCGCGTTCGCCAACAGCTGGCTCACGAACCCGAACTGGGACGACAACGGCCCCACGAAGTGGGCCGAGTTCGCGGTCTCCGGCGCGACCTGGATGAACACCTTCATCACCGCTCTCGAACCGACCGACGCGGTCCTGTACTACGACCTGCAGAACGAGACGTCCGGCGTGCGCGGGAACCAGCCGAACCTCCAGAGTGCCTACCTGGCAATGGTGTACGACCGCACGGCGGCGCCGAGGGGCAAGCGCGGCGTCTCGGTGATGCACGCGGCGGTGGACGGTCCGGAGCTCGCCGCCGCGCTCGTGGGCAAGCCGATGGACTTCGTCGACGTCCACGGCTACACCAGTCTCGACGTGCTCGACGGTGCGGTGCGCGGCCTGCGGGAGAAGTTCCCGGTCAGCACGGTGATCGTCGGCGAGATCGGGCAGAGCGCGCCGAACGAGCAGGCGGAGCGCGACCAGGCCGACTACACCAGCAAGACGCTCGACAGCGTGCAGGTGCCGCTCACCATGGCCTGGGAGCTCTACGACGACCCGCGCACGCCACCGCATCCGAACAGCATCGCTTTCGGTTACCTCGCCAGGGATCGCGCGAAGCCGGGTTACGGCGTGCTGTGCTCGCGCTGGAGTCTCGTGTCCGACTGCGGCACCCTCCGCGAGGCCGCCGCTGCGCAGCCGACAACCTTGGAGGTGAGCGCGAACGTCCTGGCACGGCCCGGAATCCTCACGTCCAACGCGGTCCTGCGCGGCGACGGCACAGTCCGGCTCGTGATCACCGAGCTGAACGAGGCAGGCGCCGAGGTGGCCACCACGCTGACCGAACCGGTCGCCGTCGGCAGTGAAGGCCTGAACTACTTGCGGCACAAGCAATCCGACGTGCGGCTGCGCGACGAGACCAAGAACGTGCGCATCACCGTTCGCGCAGAGGGGGCGACGCGCCTGCGGGTGGACGCGCTGACCGCGAGCATCAGGTGACCGGCACCCAGAGCTCGATCACGGTGTGCCGCCGGTAGAACTCGACGAGCGGCCTGGAGGAGTCCCAGGGCCCAGCGGCTTTGAGCTCCTCCATGGCCGGTCCGATCCGCCCGTACAACTCCGGCGGCTCGCCTTCCAGGACCGCGCGCCGGTAGCGCCCGCCGCGCAGCACCCCGACCGCCAGGTCGAACGAGTCGCCGGGCTTGCGCGGCGTGCAGACGGTGTAGGTGCCCGCCGTCTCGTCGATGCGCGCGAACATCTTGCGGCCCTTGAGCCCGACGAGGTTCTCGAACCAGTCCCACGCCTCGCTCATCGCGGTGAGCTCGTCGGCGACGGTGTGTTCGAGCACCTCGACGTCGTCACGAGTGATCAGAGCGGTCACGGAAAGCGCCTTCCGAATCAGGCAGTCGAATACGTCGAACGCGCTCCCGGACCCTAGCCCAACGCGAATTCACCGGCTACCGTGCAACGCGAATCTCGTTCATGTTCGGCAAAGGTGGCGGCGATGCGGCGAGCGGTGCTCCTGACGGTCTTGTTCCTCCTCTCGTTCGTGATCACTCCGGTGCACGCGGAGTCGTTCGACGGCTCCGAGCTCCGGGTGTCGGGCGGGGTGTTCCGCGACGAGCACGGCCGCGAGGTGGTGTTGCGCGGCTTCAACGTCTCCGGCACCGCCAAGCTCGCCGAGTACCGCGGCCTGCCGTTCGCGAACACCGCCGACGCCCGCAAGTCCGCCGTCGCGATGAAGCAGCTGACCGGTGCGAACGCGGTGCGGTTCCTGCTGACGTGGGCGTGGATCGAACCGCAGCGCGGTCAGATCGACCACGCCTACCTCGACGGCGTGACGGCGCAGCTGCGCGCGTTCACCGATCAGGGAATCCGCGTCTACCTCGACTTCCACCAGGACCTGTACTCGCGCTACTTGTTCAACTCCGGCAGCTGGTACACCGGCGACGGCGCCCCGGCTTGGGCGGCAAGCGGTTACCCCAAGGAGTCGTGCGGCCTCTGCTTCCACTGGGGCCAGAACATGAAGAACAACAACGCCGTCACCGCGGCCACCTCCGACTTCTGGCACAACCGCAACGGCGTGCAGGACTCGTTCCTCAACGCGGCGGCCGAGTCGCTCAAGCACGTCAAGAACGCCTTGCCCGCCAACGAGTTCAAGCTCGTCGTCGGTGTCGACCCGCTCAACGAGCCCTACGCGGGCAAGTACGACAGCGGCCAGAACTCGCAGCAGTGGGAGCGCGATCTCCTGATGCCGTTCTACCAGCGCTTCCGCACCAAGATGGACGAGGCGGGCTGGGCGTCGAAGCCCGCGTTCGTGGAACCGCTGGTGTTCTGGAACCAGAACGTGGACTTCTTCGCCGAACCCGGTGGCCTCGCGCTGGTGCCGTCGCTGGGTGAGCGGTTCGTGTTCAACGCGCACTTCTACGACGGCAAGGCGCAGTCCGGGATCCTGATGCCGGGCAAGGCGGGCGACGGTCAGTACACCCAGGCGTTCCGCACGATCCGCGACCGCGCGACCGCGCTCGGCACCACGTCGATCGTCTCCGAGTTCGGCCACCCGGTCTCGGGCAACACGTCCGACAAGACCCCGTCCGTGCTCAAGGCGATCTACCAGGGCCTCGACTCGGCCGCGCAGGGCTCGCGCTGGTGGTCGGCGCCGCGTGGCAGCGCGATCTCGGGCAGCCAGTGGCACTGGGACATCAACTACGGCCGTCACCACGAGCTGATGAACGACAACCCGAACAAGGTCATGACCGACGGTGACGCGATGAACGAGGAGCACTTCTCGGCGGTCAAGCTCGACGCGTCCGGCACCCCGGTGCTCACCGTCGACCGCGCCCTCGTCGACCGCGTCTACCCGCAGGCCGTCGCGGGCACCACGCTCGCGTTCACCTACGAGGACCGCGCTTACCAGACCTGGCAGCAGATCCCGCTGGCCAATGTGCGGACTTTGGTCGGCAACGCACCGTTCGCGGTCATCGTCTGGGACTCCAACGGCGGCACCGCACCGACCGAGCTGCACCTTCCCGAGTCGCTGCGCTCTCCGCTCGTCGTGAGTTCGGCGTCGTCGACGGTCAACGGCGACAAGCTCCTGCTCCGCGGCGGCGCGGGACGGCAGTTCGCGCTGGTCACGGCCGCGTCGGGCGGCAACGTGGCGGCGGCGGAGGCCGAACTGCGGAACTGGTACGTAAGCTGGTGAAGTGCGAACTAGGCCGACCCTGACTTGGTCTCCTTCAGGCCCGTCGCTGCCGCGCACCACCACCCTCACCGACGTGATCCCGATCGTCGACGGCGGCGGCGTGCTGGTGCTCAGCGGCGCGGGCCTGTCCACGGAGTCCGGCATCCCGGACTACCGCGGCGAGGGCGGGTCCCTGCGCAAGCACACCCCGATGACCTACGAGGAGTTCACGACGAGCCCGGCGGGCAGGCAGCGCTACTGGGCCCGCAGCCACGTCGGCTGGCGCACGATCGCCCGCGCACACCCCAACGCGGGCCATCACGCCGTCACCAGGCTGGGCTCGAAGCTGTACGGCGTGATCACCCAGAACGTCGACGGCCTGCACCAGGCCGCGGGCAGCCAGGACGTCGTGGAACTGCACGGCGGCCTCGACCGCGTGATCTGCCTGGACTGCGGGATGCTCTCGCCGCGCGTCGAGCTGGACCGCCGCCTGCGCGAGGCCAACCCGGACTTCGCCGCCACCACCGACGAGATCAACCCGGACGGCGACGTCTTCCTGCCGGAGGACCAGGTCCGCGGCTTCGAGGTCGTCGGCTGCCTGGAGTGCGGCGGCGTTCTCAAGCCGGATGTCGTCTTCTTCGGCGAGAACGTCCCGCGTCCGCGCGTCGAGCAGTGCTACTCGCTCGTCGACAACGCGCGTTCGTTGCTCGTCCTCGGCTCCTCGCTGACGGTCATGTCCGGCCTCCGGTTCGTCCGTCGTGCCGCGGAGTCCGGCATCCCGGTCGTGATCATCAACCGCGGCGAGACGCGTGGCGACGCGTTCGCCTCCATCAGGGTCGACCTGCCGCTGGGCAAATCGCTCACCGAACTGGCGGACACCGTTCTACAGTCCGGGAATGGTGACCTTCCCGGTCGATGACGTCACGCCCGTCACCGATGCCCTGCCGGCCAGCCCGTTCGCCGATCAGTTCCCGGACGCGCTCGTGGTCGGTGGCGGCGCGGAGGTCCTGGCCCCCGACGGTGTCCACCCGCTGCTGAGCGCCGTCTCCAAGGCGTTCGCCGAACACCGTCCACTCGTGCTGAGCCCGGACGCGATCTGGCTGACCATCGCCCGCGGCATCGCACAACACGTGAAGTTGCACGCCGAGGAACTGCGCCGGCTGCTCGTGAGCCACAGCGGCAAGAAGCGCCTGGAAGTCGTCGTCGACGGCCCGATGCCCACCGACGCGCAGTCGTGGGTGCACGTCGTGGAACTGTTCGCGAAGCAGATCGGCGACACGACGTTCGAATGCGACTTCAGCACCAGCACTGACGTCGAACGCCTGGCAGGCCGAGTCGCGCTGATGGACGCCTACTCGCCGTACTACGCCTACTGGCTGATGTGCGTCTGCGGTATCCCGTCGATCACGCTGACCGGCACCGTCGACGACTGGCGCAAGATCCGCGCCCGCGTCGACGACCTGGGCGTTCTCGGCCTGGACAAGTGGGTGCGCTCGCTCGCGCCGATCATGGACGAGTTCGTGAGCGCCGCCTCCGGCACCGTGCGCCGCGAGTTCTGGCAGCGCATCTACAACCCGGCCGACGCGTACGGCGGTGAGATCGTCACGGGCTGGATCACCCGGTTCTACCCCTACCTGGCGATCGACGGCACCAACGGCAAGCCCAATCCCATGCTCGACCTGCGCCTCGGCGAACCCCGCGACCGGACCGACGTCGGCATCAGAACGGAGACGGTCCCCGCCACGCTGTGTCGCGCCACGATCAACGTCAACGATCTCGGCACACTCCGCGTGGTGGCCCTGGACGCGGGCCTGGTCGGGGTCGCCCAGGACGACGACGGCGCGCTCCGCCCGGTGGCCGGATGGGTGCTCGCCGATGCGCCACCGGCCATCGACGAGGTACTCGACCGCCTCGTCGCGGAACACGAGACGACCCCGCCGGTGGAAGGCGACGTGTTCGGACCGTCGGGCGGCGGCGAGGCGATCGCCCTGTACCACCGGATCGGCTCGGCCTCGCTGTTCGGCGGCGCCTGGCGACTGCGCCCGCACACCGAGAGGGCTTCCGTGTGGTCGGGCGACCACTACGCCGAAGAACTGATCGAGCTCGCGGACGGCAGGAGGATCGCCGAGACCGAGGACTCGCACTGGATCGTGCTGCGCGACGGCGACGACCCCGCGACCGTGCCGGTGCTCGGCACGTCCCTGGCGCACCTGCTGGACGCGGCCATGGACTCCGGCGGCGACATCGCGCACCTCGAGGTGAAGAAGCTGGCCGACCTCTAGCCCTGCGACCGGAAGCGGTCCAGCACGCGCCGTTCGCGCTTGGTGGGCCGCCCCGCGCCCCGGTCCCGCCGCGCGATGGGGATGTCCGGTGGTGGCGGGGGAGTGCGGTCGATGAAGCACGTGGCCGCGTCCGCCGCGCCGACCCGTTTCTGGATCACCCGGACGACCTCGACGATCCGGGTCTTGTCGCCGACCCGTGCCCGGACGTGGTCACCCGGCACGACGATCGTGGACGGTTTCGCGGGCTTGTCGTTGATGCGCACGTGACCGCCGCGGCACGCGGCGGCGGCGTCCGGGCGTGTCTTCGTCAGCCGGACCGCCCACAGCCAACGGTCGATGCGCGTGGACTCCACCCCGCCATCATGGCACCCTCTGGAGATCATGAAGACGCTGGCGGTAGCTCTCACCCTCGCCGCATCGCTCACCCCTCTGGGTCCGCTCGGTGATCTCACCGATCTCGCGGTCAAGCGCGTCCAGGTCGCGGACCTGGTGGCAGCGGCCAAGTTCGGCACCACGCAGCCCATCGACGACCCGGCCCGCGAACAGCAGGTGCTCGACACCGTGCGCACCAAGGCCGTGCAGCTGAACCTCGACCCCGAGAACGCGGCACGGTTCTTCCGCGCCCAGATCGAGGCGAACAAGCTGGTGCAGCGCGGCCTCTACGCGCGCTGGACCGAGCATCCCGAGGAGGTGCCGTCGAGGCGCCCCGACCTCGGCACCGAGGTGCGGCCGGTCCTGGACCGCCTCACCACGGACATCCTCGCCGAGCTCAAGGACACCGAGCAGCTCCGCAAGCCCACGCTGAGGTGCGAGATCCACGCGACGATCGCGGAACGGTCGGCGGTCGTGCTGCACCATCTCGACCGGTTGCACGAGGACGCGCTGGCCGAGGCCATGAGCACGGTCTGTTCGAAGTAGACGGTCAGAACCCCGGCAGTGGGTGGGCGCCTTCCGGGCGCAGTCCGTCGAACAGGATCGCGAGGTAGCGCTCCCACAGTTCGGGCGGCGCGTCCGGCAGGTGCTTGACCACGTCCTGCGGCACGCACATCAGCAGCATCACGTCGGTGCCGGTGACATCGGGCCGCAGCGCGCCCTGGGCCCGAGCGCGGTCGACCAGCGCGGTGATCGCCCGCGCCATCCTCTGCTGCGCCTCGGCCACCTCGGAGCCCAGATCTCCGGACAGGAACGACAGGTCGAGCTGCTGCCGTTGCCTCGCCGCGAACCGCATGAACTCCAGCACGGCGGCGCCCGCGTCGTCGGCCTCGGCCAGCTCGGTCGCCAGCTCGGTCAGCCGCGTGATCCGGTCCAGGACGATGGCCGCGACCAGGTCGTCCTTCGTGGGGAAGTGGCGGAACACCGTGCCTTTCCCCAGTCCCGCCCGGCGTGCGATCGCCGACACCGGCGCGTCGACGCCGTGCAGGGCGAACTCCTCGATGGCCGCCGCCAGCAGCAGCGAACGGTTCCTGGCCGCGTCGGCACGCAAAGACACGTCGCCCAGGCTAACAAGTTGACCGCGCGGTCCGCTTCGTGCACGCTAAGGTGACCAAGCGGTCCGTTTAGCAGGGGGAAGTGTGAAAGCAGTTGTCGCGACGGACTACGGTCCGCCGGAGAACTACGTGGTGGCAGACGTCGCGGTGCCGCGGCCAGGACCTGGACAGATTCAGGTCCGCATCGCCGCGGCCTCGATCAACCCGGCCGACGTCGTCCTGCCGGGAGGCCAGTACCGGGAGATGACGCCGCTGGAGTTCCCGCATGTGCCAGGCAACGACTTCGCCGGCACTGTCACCGAGGTCGGCGACGGCGTGACGGCGTTCAAGGTGGGCGACGAGATCTTCGGGCAGGCCGTGCCGCGCGTGCTGAAGGCGATGGCGGGCGCGACCAGGCCGTCGCTCAGCACCGGCTCGCTCGCCGAGTACGCGGTGTTCGAGGCGGACACGCCGTTGCTGGCGCACCGGCCACCAGGCCTGGACGTGGCGGACGCGGCCGCGCTCGCGACGACAGGGCTGACCGCGCGAGCGCTCTTCCTGACAGCGCAACCGAAAGCGGGTGAGACAGCACTGGTCGTCGGCGCGACCGGCGGGGTCGGCACGGCGCTCGTCCCGTTGCTCGCCGCGGCGGGAGTCGACGTCATCGCCACGGCCACCGCGGCGGACGTCGCCCTGCTGCACGACCTCGGCGCCGCGCGCACCATCGGCTACACCGACGCCTACCCGCGAGGGGTGGACGCGGCGTTCAACCTGGCCGTACCCGGTGACCGGCTGACCAGGATCGAGCAGGCCGTTCGCTCCGGCGGCCGCGTACTCACCATCACCTACCCGCTGCCCGCGAAGGAACGGCACGACATCGACCTGGAGTTCGTGCTGGACCTCGACGGTGAACTGGGCGGCATGCGGGAAGTCGCCGAGGCGGCCGCGACCGGTGCGCTGCGCGCGACGATCAGCCGTCGCTACACCCTCGACGAGGGGCCGAGGGCGTGCGCCGACTTCGTTCGTGAACACACGACGGGCAAGCTGGTCATCCTGATGCGACGGGGCTGTCCATTGAGGACTTGAGGCCGAGCATCCTGGCGAGGCCCGACAGTTCGAGCACCCGTGTCACCTGTGCGGACGCGGCGGACAGTCGCAGCCCTCCCGCGGCGGCCGAGGCGCGGGCGTGTCCGCGTACGAGCGCGGACACGCCGCTGGAGTCGCAGAAGGGAACGGCGGAGAGGTCCAGGGCGACGTAGCGGTGACCCTGGTCGAGGAGGCGGTCGAGCCGGGCGAGCAGTCGTTCCGCGCCGGAGGTGTCGAGTTCCCCCGAAACCACGAGGGTGGTGGAGGCAGGCGTCGACTCGGTGACCGTGACAACGAGCATCCCGCAGTGGTACCCGCGCAGCCTGCGGCGAAACGCGGTCTGCTGACCGGTTTTCAAGTTGTCCAGTCAACGACATCAGGAGTTCTCTCGCAGCCGCCGCCGGTGTTCGTGACGCACGCGGGCTACAGCGTGCGTGGGGCGCTGACCGCCGCCAAAGTCGAAGATCTCGAAGCGGGTCCGAGCGTCGGCGTGAAAGGCCTGACCGCCGACGCGCTGGCCGAAAAGATCAATTGGTTCTCGGCGCGAACGCGTACCACGACACAGCTGAGACATAGGCGGGGGAGATGGCGGAACTGCCGGTGTTCGCGAATTTCGGACCATCTCGTATCCACTGGGTGACGACGTTTTGGTTGTGACCAAAACCTTCGACGGTAATTTCGTCCGTCTGGAGACTTGGCTGTGGGGCAGGTGCTTGTTGGGGAGAACAGGTTGCCTGGAAGAGGGGATACAGGGGGATTATATGAAGAGGCACGTACGCGACAGTTTCTTCGTCGTGGGCGAAGGTGTGCTGGAAATCGACGACAGAGGTGAGGCCACCACGCGTCAGCCCTCCACGGCGGAGGAGTTGCGCAGATTCCGGTTCTCGCGACTGGGGCCGAAGGGCCCGCGAACGGACGAGGAGACGCGGGTTGCCCTCGCGACCGCGATCACCTCGAACGTCCCGCAGCCCGACTCGGCGGATCCCGCCGTCCCGGCCGGGTTCACCTACCTCGGTCAGTTCGTCGACCACGACCTCACGATGGACCGGACCGAGTCGCAGCTCGGCCAGGACGTCAACCTCGACGAGCTGATGCAGGGCCGGTCACCGGCGCTGGACCTCGACTCGGTCTACGGCCGCGGTCCGCGCGACAAGGACGACCAGGTCTTCTACGCGGAGGACGGCGTGAAGCTCAAGGTCGGCACCACCACGCCGGTGCCGTTCCCGGACGAGGGCACCAACGTCCCGTTCGAGGGCTTCGACCTGCCGCGCCGCGGCGGGACGGCCGGCACCGCGGCGGATCGGCGGCTCCCGCTGATCCCGGACTCCCGCAACGACGAGAACCTCGTGGTGGCGCAGACGCACCTCGCGTTCATCCGCTTCCACAACCGCGTGGTCGACGAGCTCGCGCTCACCGGCCTCACGGGTGAGCGGCTCTTCCGCGCCGCCAAGGAGCTCGTGGTGCGGCACTACCAGTGGATGCTGAAGACCGACCACCTGCCGCGGATCATCGACCCGGCCATCGTGGACGACGTCTTCACCAACGGCCGCAAGTTCTTCGAGGTGCCCGGCAAGCACCACGGCCGGGACAACACGCCGACGATGCCGATCGAGTTCTCGGTCGCGTCGTACCGCTTCGGCCACAGCCAGGTCCGTGGCGCGTACCAGTGGAACCGCGTGTTCAACTCGACCGGTCCCGGCGGGATCGCGTCGTTGTTCCTGCTGTTCACCTTCACCGGGGTGAGCGGCAACTTCGACCCGAGCTCCGCGACGCCCGCCGACCTCGACGACGTCAACCGGGGCCCGCTGTTCACGTTGCCCAGCAACTGGATCGCGGACTTCCGGCGGCTGTACGACTTCACCGAGGCGGAGCGCGACGACCTGGTTCCGCCCGCCGAGTTCGGTGGCGGCAACGTCACCAAGCGGATCGACACGCTGCTGGTCGACCCGCTGACGCAGCTGCCGGCCGGCACGTTCGGCGGCCGCGGCACGGCGTTCCGGGAGATCGAGCGCAACCTCGCGTTCCGGAACCTGACCAGGGCCTCGATGATGGAGCTCGCCAGCGGGCAGCAGATCGCCGAGCTGTTCGGCGTCGAGCCGCTCACGGCCGAGCAGATCCTGGTCGGCAACGGCGGCGCCGTCGTCGACGGGCTGTCCGAGGAGCAGCAGGCCAGGCTGGTCGAGGCGACCCCGTTGTGGTTTTACATCCTGCGCGAGGCGGAGATCGGCAACGGACGCATGGGCCCGGTCGGCGGGCGGATCACCGCCGAGGTCTTCCACCGCGCGATGGAGGGCAGCCGGATCTCGATCGTGCGCTCGCCGTACTGGCGGCCCACGCTCGGCCCGGACTCCAGCACGTTCCGCATGGTCGACCTGCTGCTGTTCGCCTTCGAGGGCAAGGCCGACCTGCTGAACCCGCTCGGGGACCCGCAGCCGGCGCCCGGCAACTGATCTTCCTCGCTCCTCCTGTCTGGCTGGGTGGTGGCAGTCAGACAGGAGAGGGAGATCGATGTTGCGTCCGGAAACCACACGCCGCGAAAGCACGGAAGAACGCATCACCCGTTTCGCGAGTGACGCGGGAATTCCGCTGCTTCGCATCGGACTGGGGATCGTGTATCTCTGGTTCGGCGTGCTGAAGCTCTTTCCCGGTGGCAGCCCTGCCCAGGATCTCGTCGAACGCACGGTGTCCGCGCTGACGTTCGGGATCATCCACGGGGATTTGGCGAGATTGAGTGCCGCGATCACGGAAATCGGGATCGCACTGGTTCTGCTGAGCTTCCGCGCACCACGACTGTGCGCGGTCCTGCTGATCGGTCACGTCGTGCTGGTGTCGACACCGCTGGTGTTGTTCCCCGGCGAGATGTGGGCCGGTCCGCTGCAGGCGTCCTTCGAAGCCCAGTACATCCTGAAGAACCTGGTGACCGTCGCCGCCGCGGTGGTCATCGCCTCTTCGCACCCGAGGGTGCGATAGCGCGGGAGCCGCTCGACCCCCAGGCCGGGCGGCTCCCGCTGCGGTACGTTGCGGTTCATGGGGGATTCTTTTGCGCCATTGGCGCATCCAGCTTTTCGGTGGCTGCTCACGGCCCGTGTGACGAGCACGGCGGGCAGCTCGATGGCGCAGATCGCGCTCGTGTTCGCGGTGCGGGACGTGACCCAGTCCGTCACGACGCTCGGTGTCGTCGTGGCGACGCGTTCCATCGCGAACCTGGTGTTCCTGCTGTGGGGCGGGGTCGTCGCGGACCGCCTGCCCCGGCAGTTCGTGCTCGTGGGGTCGTCCGCGGTGTCCATGGCGAGCCAGGGTCTGCTCGCCGTCCTGGTGCTGACCGGAAACGTGTCCGTACCCGCGTTCGTCGTGCTTTCGGCGGTCAACGGCATGTCGAGCGCCTTCTCGTTCCCCGCCTCCGCGGCACTGGCCCCACAGACGGTGCCCGCCGACCTGCGGCAGGCGGCCAACGCCCTGCAGCGCCTCGCCCAGAACTCCTCGATGATCGCGGGCGCGTCGCTCGGCGGTCTGCTGATCGCGTTCGCAGGGCCGGGATGGGGCCTGGTCGTCGACGCGGTGTCGTTCGGCCTGGCCGGTCTGGCGTTCTCGTTCGTCCGCGTGCCGGCCACCCGTGTCGCCGCCGAGCACAAGCCGGGCGTGCTGAGCGAGCTGCGGCTCGGCTGGACGGAGTTCATGTCGCGAACCTGGGTGTGGTTCGTCGTCCTGGCGTTCTTCTTCGTCAACGCGGCGTACGCGGGCGGCACGATGGTCCTCGGCCCGGTCATCGCGGACACCGTGATCGGCCGCGAGACGTGGGGTCTGGTGCTGGCCGCCCAGACCGCGGGCATGGTCGTCGGAGCCTTCGTCGCGATGCGCCTGCGCGTGCGGCGCGCGTTGCTGCTCGGCGTGGTGTGCATCGCGGCGTTCGCGGGCCTGCCGCTGGCGCTCGCCCTGCACCCGGCGCCGTGGCTGCTCATGGTCGCCTCGTTCGCCTGCGGCGTCTGCATGGAACTGTTCGGCGTCGCCTGGGAAACCTCGCTGCAGCACCACGTTCCGGCCGAGCGGCTGGCGCGGGTCTACTCCTACGACATGCTCGGGTCGCTGGCGGCGGTACCGCTGGCCCAGCTCGTGGTCGGGCCGGTGTCCGGTGCCGCCGGTGTCACGGCGACCCTGGTCGGTTGTGCGGTGATCCAGCTGGTCGCCACCGCCGCGATGGCCGCCTCGCGGTCGGTGTGGTCGGTCGAGAACGCCCCCTTGGTGCCACAGGGGAAAGCGCTTGCTGGTTAGGATCTCCGCTGCAGAGTACAACCGTGTCAGATCCACTCGACTGGGGAAGTGAATGAAGCTCAAGCGGTTCACCGTGCTGTGCACCGCGCTCACGCTGACAGGTGCCACCGTGGCACCGGCGGTGGCTGCGGAAGACAGCCACCTCAAGCTGGCGGAGCGGCTGCGCGAGGCGATCGTCGCGCAGAACTTCAAGGACGTCATCGACCTGACCCCGCCGGAGTCCACTGTGGCTGCGGCGACGGCCAGGTCGGCAGGACCTCGGGAGAAGTACGACCAGACCCCCGCCGAGCTGATGAAGCGGGCTCAGTCGCGGATGGCGTTGTCGGCGGAGGCGGCGGGCAAGCCGTTGCACCAGACGCCGAACATGGACGCGGCGATCATCGAGCTCGACCCGATCGGCCGGCCGAAGTCAGTGGCGAACGTGCTGCTCAGCCCGCAGTACCCGAACGGCGTCGTCGTGCCGGTCAAGCGTTCCGGTCTGTCGACCGACCAGGTCCGGTACCGCTGGTGGGACGACACCGAATGGGACGTCAACGGTGGCAAGGGCACGCGTGACGTGCTGGCCGGCCGGGAGAACGCGCCGGTCGACTTCTCCTCGCCGTACCCGGCGTCGGTGCTGAAGCTGATGGTGGGCTTCGGTGTGCTGCGCCTGGCGGACCAGGGCAAGGTCAACCTCGACGCGGACTACACCTACGACCCGAACCCGGTGCGCGCGGCGTGCGGCGGACCGTCGGTGAAGAAGATCCGCCAGCACTTCGACGAGATGATCACCAAGTCGCAGAACGAGTCGACCTGCGCGCTGATCAAGATGATCCACGACCTCAACGCGTGGGACGCCGTGAACCAGTCGTTCGTCGACCTCGGCATGCCGACGCTGATGGTCACCGGCACCATTCCCGGCAACGGTGGCCGCTGGATCGGCTCGAACATGAGCGGCCTCGACACCGCGAAGCTCCTGCTGCTCGTCAACGGCGGCCCCGGTGTGCTGTGGACGACCGACAAGGGCAAGCAGATCACCAGGAACGAGCTGTCGACCTCCTCCCGGAAGTTCTTCCAGGAGACGCTGCTCGGCCAGGGCCACAACGAGATGCTGTCCACGCCGAACTGGTGCGGCCGCGACTACCCGGTGCAGGGCCTGCCGCAGCAGGTGCCGTCGCGCTGGATCCAGCCGGACGGCACCGTGAAGGTCGGTGACGCGATCTACGACCGTGACGTCCGCCCGTGCAACGAGGCCGCCGAGGTGACCTTCGCGCACAAGACCGGCTGGGTCGACACCACCGGTTCCGACGCGGGCATCGTGAAGTCGTTCCGCGGCAAGGACAAGCGCAACTACATCGTCGTCGTGTTCTGCAACCTCGGTACCGACTACGTCGACGCCAACCGCCCGGCCGACCCGCCCGGCGTGTACCCCGTGCTGTACACCCAGAAGTACGCGCAGCTCGGCAAGGCGATCGACAACATCATGAAGAACGTGTAGTTCGGCCCGGGCCGCCCCCACTCCGTTGGGGGCGGCCCCTTTTCACACCGCTGCCGTGCCGATCAGCCCGTTGCGCGTCACCTTGCTGGCAAGCTCCTCTTCGGACAGGCCCTCGGTGCCCTCCGGTCGCCGCGGCAACACCATGTACCGCGTCTCCGCGTTCGCGTCCCACACCTGGATCTCGGTGTCGTCCGGCAGCTCGAACCCGAACTGCTTCAGCACCTCACGCGGATGACTCACCACCTTCGACCGGTAGGCCGGACTCTTGTACCAGGTGGGCGACGGCCCGAGCAGCGCGATCGGATAGCAGCTGCACAACGTGCACACGATCACGTTGTGCACCTTCTCGGTGTTCTCCACCACGCGCAGCCGCTGCACCTGCAGCCCACCGCCCATCGACAACCCGATCGCCGGCAACGCCGAGTTCGCGTCGTCGAGCAACCTCGCCTTGAACTCCTCGTCCACCCACGCCCGCGCCACGATCCGAAACCCGTTGGCAGGCGTGGCCTTGTGCGCGAACGCCTCCAGCGCCCGGTCGAGCTCCGCCGAGTCCAGCAGCCCCTTCTCCTCCAGGACCGCTTCCAGCTCTCGCACCCGTGCTGCGATCGGCGAGTCGTCGTGATCGTCACTCATCGCTGAGGTAATCCTCCCAAAGGGACAGTGTCACCGTGTGATCCCCGTGCCCGAACAGTTCCCGCGCGGTGAACCGCACCACGTAAACCGGCTGCGGCCGCTCAACCCCTTGCGCCCTGAGGTCCGCCAGCGGCTGCACCCCATCGCTGTCGACGACGGTGCCCACCCGTCCACGCACGTAGTTCGGCAGCCGCGTGTGGTGATCAGGGTCCACAGTGGACGTTCTCACCCGATCGCCCACCCGGAACCGCTCAGACATGCCCCTTCTCCTCGAGAAGCGTCTGGATCGCCCGGAACCAGTTCTCGTAGTACGACGACTCGTGCGACATCGTCCGCTCCACCGCGTCCCGGAACTCGTCCAGGTTGTAGACTCCGCGCCCGATCAGCGCCCGGTTCATCGCGAACACGTGCGCCTCCCAGTCCGCGTGGAACGCCGGCTCGTCCAGCTCCTCGACCACCGGCCCGAACCCGTCCATCCCTCCGACGTCGTTGATCCTCGGCATCTCACCTCCTGCGCTCGACCAGATTCTGCGCCGCAGCCCCCCACTTCGGAAAGTGGAACTCGAACCCGGCCTCGTTGAGGCGCCCAGGAACGACCCTGCGACTCTTGAGCAGCAACTCGGTGTCACTCCTGATCGCGAACGCCCCGATCTCCGCCATCCACCGCGTCGCGGGCAACCCGACCGGCCTGCCCCAAGCCTCCCGCAGCTCCCGCATGAAATCCTTCTGCGGCAACGGCTCCGGCGCCGCCAGGTTCACCGCCCCCTCAATAGGTTCCCTGATCAGCAACGCGACCGCCCGCACGAAGTCGTCGTCATGAATCCACGACACGTACTGCCGCCCACCCGCAACGGCCCCACCCAGCCCGAGCCGAGCCAGCCACGACAGGTAGTCGAACACCCCACCCCGGTCCGGACTCATCACCATCGCGGCCCGCATCGCGACCTTGCGCGTGCGCGGAGTGTCCGCCCTCTCGAGCTCCGCTTCCCAGTTCTTCGCGATCTCGACGCTGAACGCCCAATATCCCGGCACGCCTTCTTCGTGGCCGCCGATGACCCCGGTCGCCTCGTCGTTGGGCGCATCGAACCGATGCGCATAAATCGTCGCCGTACTCATCTGCAGCCAGACCTTCGGCGGCTTGCCTGCTCGCGCGATCGCCTCCCCGACCACCCGCGCCGACTCGACCCGCGACCGCATCATCTCGTCGAGGTTCTCCCTGGTGTACCGACAGCTCACGCTCCGCCCGGCCAGGTTGATCACCACGTCCGCACCGTCGACCTCCTCGGCCCACGCCCCGATCGTCCGCCCGTCCCAGCGCACCCCGCTGCTCCTGCCGATGACCACCACCTCATGCCCAGCCGCCCCCAACGCCCTGCGCAGCACGCCACCGACCTGACCTGTACCGCCCGGAATCACGATCTTCATCTCGCCCCCTTCGGTGCCGACGCTAGCCCCGCAAAGCTGAGAGTCCGAGTGATGCCGACAGGCAGCCGCGCTTCGATCATGAAGATCGCGCACTCATGGCTGCCACCTGCACGGTTGGTAGCAGTTGGTGTGATCAGCAAACGTTTGCGTCGGCATTTCTCTACCGCCATCTCGGCAGCGACGTGTGTGAGAGCGCGACCATGCGGGCTTTCGGTGACGAGCACCGACTCAACGGAGCACAACCAAGCCGCGACGCTCTACTACAAGTGCATCCCCACACAACTGCCAGTCCCCAACAACAGCCCCTCAAGCCGGATGCCGAGCAATCAACACCATCGCGTCAAGCATCCGCCACCAATCCTGTTCCCCGGCCTCCACCACCGCCCCAACCGCAGCCAACGCAGCCACGACATCCGCCGGATCGGCCCCAATCTCGGCCACCACCCGCCGAAACCGCTCAGTGCGCCGCACCCGTACCAGCGAAGCAGGCACCGGCACAGGCTTCTCCTCCCCATCTCCGAACGAGATCCGCAGCTCGGTCCCCAGCGCACTCGCCAACCGAGCAAGGGCACCGGTAGTCGGATTCCCCCGCCCGTTCTCGAGGTTCGCGATGTACGGCACAGAAAGCCCGGCATCAGCGGCGACCGAGGCGACGGTGCGACCGCTGGCCTGACGAAGAGCGCGAAGCGCAGGTCCGAGTGAGTCCACGACCGCTATCTTGACAGAACACAGCCGAGCTGTCTCTATCTTGTCAGTATGAGTGTTCGGGGGGACTTCCGATTACTGTGGAGCGGACGGACGATCAGCCTGCTCGGTTCGTGGATGCTGGTCGTGGCGGTACCGGCTCACGTGTTCGAGCTGACCGGCTCGGTGTTCGCGACCGGGATGACGCTCGCGGCCGAATACCTGCCGGCGTTGGTGCTCGGTCCGGTGGCCGGGATGCTCGTCGACAGGTGGGACCGAAGGCGGGTGATGATCACGGCCGACCTCTTCCGCGCGGGGGCGGTCGCGGCGATGCTCATCGGCACACCGACCGCGATCTACGCGGCGGTCGTCGCGGAAAGCGTTGGGGCAGTGGCGTTCAGGCCCGCGGCTCAGGCGCACGTCCCGGCTGTGGTGGGCACGGGAACAGCCCTGACCAGAGCCAACTCGTGGAACGCCGTCACCGACGGGGTCGTGCGCTTGGCCGGACCGCTGCTCGGCGGAGTTCTGTTCGCGTGGGCCGGTTTCGAAGTCCTCATAGGACTGGACGTGGCGAGCTACCTGATCTCCGCCGCGGCGATCGCCTGCACGAGAAAAACCTCCGCCCCGAAAGCCGACCGGCAGAAACTCGCGCCAAAAACCTTGGGGCAGCTGGAAAGAGTGCTGCTGCCGCTCACCGGGGTGTTCCTGGCAGCCAACGCCGCACTGAGCGCGTTGCTGGTGCCGTTCGGCATGAGGAACCTCGGCGGCAGCACCCAGGTCGGTGTGGTGTTGTCGGCGCTCGGCGTCGGGTTCCTGGGTGGAGCGGTGCTCGTGCGGTGGTCGGATCGGCTTCAGCTGAGGACTGTGCTGGCGGGCGCGCAGTTGGCGACGGCGGGTGGGTTCGCGGTGCTGTTCAGTGCGCGCGAGCTCGGGATTGCCGCGGCCGCCGCGGTGGTGATCGGGGCGTTCGGGTCGGTCACGGTGGTGGCGCCGCAGACCGCGGTGCAGAGGAGCACGGACAACGATCAGCTCGGTCGGGTCAGTGCGGTTTTTCTGACGGTGGAGGCGGTGGCGACGCTCGTCGGGGCGATCGTCGGGCCTTGGGTGGCGGAGAGTGTTTCGATGCACTTCGCGGCCATGGGCGCGGCTGTGGTCGCGGCGGTGGGGGCTTTGGTCGGCGCTGTGACCGTTCCTCGGGCCTCGCTCCCGGCAAGACGCTCAAACGAACAGGCGGACTTCCATGCGTGAGCCCCATGAGGTGCGACGCCGCGGTCACGGTCCTCAACGGCACCATCAGCGAGATCGACTGGGACGCCTGCGTCGACGAGGTGCTCAGGGCGACACTGGATCGGGGTAACGCGGTGCCGATCACGTCGATGTACCGATGTGCGCATCACCCTCCTCGCCGCCGCCGCCGTGTTCCTGCTCGCCGCCTGCACCTCCACCCCGGAGGCCGCCCCGCAGCAGACCCCCACCACCCCGACCACCGCCGACCAGACCCCTGGCAACGGCCCGAACTGCGCCAACGCCAACTCGTCCGTCGTCGGCAAGGCGCTCGGCCTGCGGTTGCAGGGGCAGCAGGAGTCCGTCGAGAAGACGGTCACGACCTGCACGTACGTCGGCTCGGGCATGCCGGTCGAGGTGCGGTTCACGACGAACGCCACCGCCGCGTCGTTCGCCAAGAGCAAGCCGGAGAAGGCCAAGGCCATCACCGGCTTCCAGGACGAGGCCTACGAGGTCACTGCGGGCGGAGCGGAGACCGCCCAGCACACAGTCGCCGCACGCAAGGGCAAGACCCAGATCGAAGTGATGTCACCGGCGGGCGTGGAGCCCGCGAAGAAGCTGATCACCGATCTGTTCGGCCGGATCTAAACGGGTACGTCGAAGAACGAGCGCACCCGCGCACCCGGCGCGAGCCACGGCCGCAGCAAGTCGTGCGCCCGCTCCGGCTCGCGGTGGAACGACCCGACCCGCACGGCGAAGACCAGGTCGAACCGGCGGTCGCCGAGGTTCATGTCCTCCAGCGACGCGATGAGGAACTCCGCCCTGCCCGACGCCACGTGGACGGCGTTGCGGCGGGTGGCGGCCTCGACCATCTTCGTGGACCGGTCGATCGCCGTGAGCGTGCCGGTGGACAGCAGCTGGCACACCATGGTGGCGGCCACGCCCTGTCCGCAGCCGATCTCCAGCACCCGGTCGCAGGGCTGGATCGCGAGTTGGTCGACCACACCGCGCAGACGCTCGCTCATGGTCCACATGATGCGTCAGCGCGGCGGGCGGGGCCACCACCACGGCCCCGCCGTCGCCAGGTCAGGCCTGTGGCGTGCTGAGGTTGACCATCCAGGCGATGCCGAACTTGTCGGTGAGGTCGCCGTACTCGTCGCCCCACATCTGCTTCTCCAGCGGCGTGCCGATCTTGCCGCCGTCGGCGAGCTGCTCGAAGTACGTGCGCAGCACGGGGTCGTCGCCCGACAGGGAGATCGTCATGGTGTCGCCGGGGTTGTACGACATCCCCGGCGGCGTGTCGGAGGCCATCAGCGTGTAGCCGGCGTCGGTCTCCAACTGGGCGTGCATGATCTGGTCGGCCTGCGGCGAGTCCTGCATGCCGAAGTCGGCGAAGGTGTTGATCGTGAGGTTGCCGCCGAGAACCGACTGGTAGAACTCCATCGCCTGACGCGCGGAGCCGTCGAAGCGCAGGTACGGGTTGAGGCGAGTGGCCACCGGAATCGCTCCTTCGGGAAGAGACGGACCCGCATACTCGCAAACCCTTGGGAGGCCTACAACTTGAACCTGTCCAAGGGGAGTTCTACTCCGTTACTCCGGGATCACCCTGTGCGACCTTGCCCGCGTACACGAGTGTGGCTTCCGGGGTGAGCGGGTGAAATGTTCCGGCGCGGACGTCGCGGTAGGCGCGTTCCAGCGGCGAGCGCTTGAAGAAGGACCGTCCACCCAGGACCTCCATCGCGAGGTTGACGACCTCGACGGCCTCGACGACGGCTTGGCGCTTGGCGAGCATCACCGTGATGAGTGACTGGGCATCGGCCGTGTAGTCGTCGCCCAGCTCCTCGATCGAGCCCATCAACGACCACCACGCGGTGCGCAGCTTGTAGTCCATCAACCCGATCTGCCGCACGGCGCTCTTCGACGTCGACCTCACGGCCACGTCCCGCGCACCCGCCGCGATGCCGAAGTACGTCGCCCCGCACACCGGCGCGAAGTGAACCGTCGCGGCGAAGAGAGGCGCGCCGAACTCCCCGTACGGGCGGCGGGCCGCGATCTTCTCGGCCGGGATGAACACGTCCTCCATCACGACGTCGTGGCTCGCCGTGCCGCGCATGCCGAGCGTGTCCCACGTTTCCTCGATGCGCACGCCGTCGGCGTTGAGGGGCGCGCTGAAGTGCAGCACCTCCTCACCCAGGACCGCTGACGTGGCGACGACGTTCGCCCGCGGCGACTGGCTGCAGAACGCCTTGCGCCCGCACACCAGGAACCCGCCGTCCACCGGCGTCGCCGTCGTCGTGGGCCACAGCCAGTCCGAACCGCCGCTCGTCGCGATGACCAGGCCTTCCTCGGCCACGCGCCGCAGCACGCCTTCCGCGTCCGGGGCTCCCTTGCGGCGGCGATATCCCTGCATCAGCGTCAGGTACAGGTGCATCGTGACGGCGAGGGCGGTCGCGCCGTCGTGCCGGGCGAGCTCGGCCTGCGCGTAGCAGACCTGGCGCATCGTGGCGCCGAGACCGCCCAGCTCCTCGGGTACGGCCAACGCCAGGTAGCCCTCCTCGCGCATCACCTCGTACGCCTCGGTCACGAACGTGGCGTCACGGTCGTGTTCTTGCGCGTGGGCTGACGCGACCTCGCCGATGCGGGCGGCCATTGCCACGAACCTCGTGTCGTCGTGTCTGGTGGCGGTCGGGAACGTGCCGGTCACCCGTGGTGTCTCAAGTGTTGTCATGCGACGAAGGTAAGAACGCGCAAGGCTCGCAGGTAGTTCTGAAAGTGAACCGGACGGCGGTAACGAAACACCCGTCGCGGCGGAGACTTCCGGTGTGAGGACGTGTGCACTGTGCGGTCGAGCGCCTGGAGACGTTCTCGGTGAGCGGAGGTCGGACCGGTGAGGATGTATGCACTGTGCCGTCGAGCGCCCGGAGACGTTCTCGGTGAGCGGAGGTCGGACCGGTGAGGATGTATGCACTGTGCCGTCGAGCGCCCGGAGACGCTGTCGGTGAGCGGAGGTCGGACCCGTGAGGACGTATGCGCAGTACTGCCCGATCGTCCGCGCTGTAGAGGTGCTGGGCGACCGGTGGACGTTGCTGATCGTGCGGGACATGCTCATCGGTGCCTCGCGCTTCAACGAGATCTCCCGCGGCCTGCCGGGCCTCTCCCGCGCCCTGCTGTCCGGGCGGCTCAGGCAGCTCGCGACCGCCGGCCTGGTCGAGCGCACCGGCGACGGCTACGCGCTCACCCCGGCCGGGGAAGCGTTGCGTCCATTGGTGTTCGGCCTCGCCGACTGGGGAGCGCGGTACGCGTTCGGCGACCCGCGCGCCGAGGAGCTCGACCCGGAGCTGCTGATGTGGTGGATGCACGGCCGCATCGACACCGGCACGCTGAGCCGCCGCGCGAACATCGAGATCCGCATCAACGACCGGCGCCGCACGTTCTGGCTCGTCGTCGAACCCGGTGAGGCCTCGGTCTGCTACACCGACCCCGGCCTGGAGGTCGACGCGGTGCTGGCGTCCGACATCGCGACGCTCTACCGCGTGTGGGAGGGCGAGTTCGGCCTGCTCGAAGCCGTGCGCGCGGGCACCGTCGAGCTGACCGGCCCGCGCTGGGTGGTGCGCGGCCTGCCGGACTGGCTGAAGCTCAGCCCGGTCGCCGAGATCGTCAGGGCAGCTCGCGTCCAGTGACCCTCTGACCAGCGCAAACGACCCGAGGCGAAGCTTTTGAAGATTTTCTGGGCTCGTTGTCGATCCGGGGTGGTGGCCGTTCGACGCATCAGTGGAAGGACACGAGAGCCCAGGAGGAAAGCATCATGGCCACCGTTACCGCCACCCAGACCCGCAAGTTCGCCATCGGCCGTTACGCCACGATCGTCACGCGCGTGCTGACCGGTCTGCTGTTCGCCACGACCGGCCTGAACGGGTTCCTGATGTTCATGCCCGCGCCGGATCCGAGCACGATGGCGCCCGAGGGTGTGGCGTTCAGCGGTGCGTTGTTCGCGACCGGGTACATGCTGCAGCTCGCGTCGGGTGTGCAGCTGGTGTCCGGTGTGCTGCTGTTCGTCGGCCGGTACGTCCCGCTGGCACTCGCGATGCTGGCTCCGATGGTCGTGAACATCTTCCTGTTCCACGTCTTCCTGGAGCCGAGCGGCATCGTCATGGCCGTCCTCGTGGTCGCCGCCGAGATCGGGCTGGCGTGGACGTACCGCGACAGGTTCCGCCCGATGCTGCAGGCTCGCTAGACCCCACAAGCGAAATCCCCCGCGGGCACCGTGCCCGCGGGGGATTTTTCGTTGCGCAGCCGGTTTTTCTGCTCGGCATGTCGAAACGGCGGTCGGTGGTTCGACGTAGTTGTGAAGGGAAAATCCTTGGAAGGGAACGGAAATGTCCACCACCCGCTGCGCCACCGTCATCACGCGAGTGCTGGTCCGCAGCCGGTTCGCGCCCGCGGCCCTGACCGCCCTGAACATCCTGCTCGACACCAGCCACCTGGTCACCGCGCTGCTCGTGGCACTGGCCGAGATCGCGGTCGCGCTCGGCTCGCAGCCCAGGACGGCCACCAGCATCAGCCAGACGAGGACCTCGGACCAGTCCTACCGCGCGACGAACGCCGCCAGCAGCGCCTGCACCTCGTAGACGTCGACGCCCTTGCCGAACTGCTTGGAGATCGGCACGTCACTGCTCGACACCCAGATCTTGAGCTCGGCGTCCAGGTCGAAGTGGCCGGCGGTCTCCACCGAGAACTGCGTGATGGCCCGGTACGGCACCGAGTGGTATTCGACCTTCTTGCCCGTCATGCCCTGTTTGTCGACCAGGATCAGCCGCCGGTCGGTGAACAGGAACGAATCGCGCACCAGCTGATATGCCGCGTGGAGCTGTTCCCCCTGCGCCAGCAGCCGTCCGAACTCACTCGCGGCCGCCCTCGGGTCGAGCTTCGACGCGTTCCCCATCATTCCGCTGAGAAGTCCCATACGTCCACGTTTACCAGGCTTTCCGAAAGCTTGTACCCGCCTTGCACTTCTCCTGCCCGGACGCTTCCGCGCGTTACCCGAAAGTGGTTGTCAACAGCCACACGATCGGGAAGGGCACAACGATGCGTAAGCAGATCGCCGGAGTCGCGGCGCTGGCCGGAGTCGCTCTGCTGGTGACCGGGTGCACCGGCAACGCCGCCGAGGCGCCGAAGCAGGACGCGATGCCGACGACCGAGCAGATCAAGGCGCTGTTCGCGGACTGGAACGCTGCCCTCGCCACGGGTGACGCCCAGAAGGTGGCCGACCGTTACGCTCCGAACGCGGTCCTGTTGCCGACGGTGTCGAACAAGGTGCGGTCCAACCGCGCCGAGATCGTCGACTACTTCGAGCACTTCCTGCAGAACAAGCCGAGCGGCACGATCCTCGACTCGCACGTCGCCGTGCTCGACGCCGACGACGCGATCGACGCCGGCACCTACCGGTTCGCGCTGACCAGGGACGGCAAGCCGACCACTGTGGACGCCCGCTACACGTTCGTCTACGAGAAGATCGACGGCAGGTGGCTCATCGTGAACCACCACTCGTCGGCTATGCCGGAGAAAGCGTGATCCGCACGCACAACCCGCCACCGGCCGCGGCGTCCAGCGAGACCGTGCCGCCGTCGTCGGTGACGAGCTGCTTCACGATCGCGAGGCCGAGCCCCGAGCCGCCCTTGCCGGTCAGGCCCTGACCACGCCAGAACCGGTCGAAGGCCCGCGCCCGCTCGGCCTCCGGCAGGCCCGGCCCGGAGTCGATGATCTCCAGCAGCCCCGGCCGGGTGGTGCGGACGAGGATCGTGGCGCCGTCCGGGGACACCTCGAGCGCGTTGGACAGCACGTTGTCCAGCACCTGCTCCAGGTGCCCCGGCGTCGCGAGCACCCGGATGTGGGCCCCCTCGGACACCAACGAAATCGACCGTTCGTCGGCGGCCGCACGCCACGCGGTGAACCGTTCGGCGACGACGTCGAGCACCTGCACCGGTTCGGGGTGGGCGACGTTGGCCTCGGCCCGTGCCAGTGCCAGCAAACCGTTGACCAGTCGGGACATCCGCACAACCTCGGCGGTCGCCATCTCGACGTCCTCGCGGACGTGCGGGTCGTCGACGCCGTCGGCCACGTTGTCCAGCGACAGCCGCAGCGCCGTCAGCGGCGTGCGCAGCTGGTGCGACGCGTCACCGATGAACGCACGCTGCGACCCGACCAGCGTGTCGATCGTCTCGGTCGCGGTGTTCAGCGTCCGCGCCAGCGTGCGGGTCTCCGGCGGACCGGTCTCCTCCGCCCGCGCGGTCAGGTCGCCGTCGCGCAACCGCGCCGCCATCCCGGTCAGCTCCCGCAACGGCCGGGTGACCCGCCGGGCGAGCCACAGCCCGAGGAACGCGGCCACGATCAGCACGCCCACGGCCAGCGCCGCGCGGAATCCCCAGATCTGCCAGAGCCGGTCGACGATGGGACCGTCCGGATAGGACAGCCGGATCGCGCCGACCACCGTGCCGTCGGGTTTCTTGGCCTGCACGACGAGCTTCAGGCCCTCGGAGTCCCAGTGCTTGCCCTCGGGCACGTCAGGACCGAGGACGTCGATGCGGCCGGGCGTCTGCCGTTCGTACGCGTCCACGAGAGCGTTCAACGACCGGATGTCACCGGAAGCGAGCAGCAGGGCGGCGGTCGTGGCCTCCCGGCCCGCGATGTTCTCCGCGTCGCCGTAGAGCTGCTCGTTCAACGTGAACGCCACCGGCACCGTGAACGCCGCGATCGCCACCGTGACCAGCAGCACGTAGCTCCAGACGAGTTGGCGGATCACGTGAGCACCAGCCGGAAGCCCACCCCGCGCACGGTTTCCAGCGACGCCGCGTCACCGAGCTTGCGCCGCAGCACGCCCACGTGCACGTCCAGCGTCTTGGTGGGGCCGAACCAGTTCTCGTCCCACACCGCCTCCATGATCTGCTCGCGGGTGAACACCGCCCCGGGCTCCTCGGCGAGGAACACCAGCAGGTCGAACTCCTTCGGCGTGAGGTCGACCTCGGAGCCGTCGAGGTGCACCCGCCGCCCGCGCCGGTCGATCCGCAACCGCCCGTGCTGCTCGTCCGGCTCAGGTTCGGACCTGGCGGGCTGAACGCGCCGCAGCACCGCGCGCATGCGTGCCACGACCTCCCGCACGCCGAACGGTTTGGTGACGTAGTCGTCGGCGCCGATCTCCAGCCCGACCACCCGGTCGACCTCGTCGGACCGCGCGCTGATCACGATGATCGGCACGTCACCGCGGGCCCGCAGCTCCCGGCACACGTCGAGGCCGTCCATGTCGGGCAGGCCGAGGTCGACCAGCACCAGCGCGAAGTCGCCCGCGTCGAGCGCCTCGGCCCCGGTCCGCACCCACCGCACCTCGAACCCGTACCGCGACAGCCCGCGTGTGAGCGATTCCGCGATCGGCTCGTCGTCCTCCACCAGCAGCACCCGCATGGGCGCAGATCATCGCACCCGCCGGGGTAGAGCGTTCCTCAGCCTGATCCCGCTCCACTCGAGCGAGCTGACCGTGACCGCGTCCCAGAACGGCCACAGGTTCGGCAGCACGCGCAGCGCGATCCCGGCTTCCTCGTGCAGCGCGAAGAGGTCGCCGACCCGTTCCGCCGGTCCCAGCGGCACCACCGGTTCGGTCGCGACCATCGCGACGCCGCGCCCGTCTCCGTCCTCTCCGAACGGCCGGAACGGTCCCGCGTCGAACCGGTACGCGTACAGCTCCACCGTCCGCATGCGCTCCAGCCACCCGTACTCGACGGCGTGCACCCGCGTCCCGCAACCGGGACCGATGATCCGGTCGCGGTCGGCCTCGGACGAACCGCGGATCGTCCACGCCATCACCCGCGGGCACTGCCGGGGGAACCAGTAGTCGGGGGAGCGGCCGTGATCCACCGCCCAGACGTACTCGCCCGGCTGCTGCGCGGTGGCTGCGAGGTGCGGCACGAACGTCTTGATCGTCGGATCCTCCGAAAAGTGCAGTACCTGACCAAGTTCGGGACGCATGTGGTCATACTGGCCCGCATGCGGAGGCTGACGCTCGCGGTTTTGCTGGTCCTCACCGGCTGCTCCTCAGGCACCGGAGACACGGTCGGTTTCGCCGCCGTCGATCTCACGGCCACACCGGAAGTGCTGGCCACGCACAACGACATGCTCGTGGTCGGCACCCGCCCGGCCGACCACCCGGAACTGCTGACCCGTGCGAAGGACGGCACGCTGAGCAACGCCAGGCTGACCCCGGCGACGCCGTACGGCAAGGAAGCCCACTGGTACGGGATCACCTCCGACGGCACCACCATCACCGGTGTCGGCGGCGAACGCGGCGGCGCGCACGGCAACGTCCGATGGAGCGCCTGGACCGGCGACACCCGCCAGATCACCGAGAAACCGCAGGCGTTCAGCACGTTCGGCGGCTACGGCGCGGGCGAGCTGATCGGCCCGGTCCGCACGAAGCAGGGTCCGTTGATCATCGGAACCTGGCAGAGCGACAAGGCGGGCCTCGACATCGCGGTGTGGACCTACGCCGCGGAAACATGGAGCCGCCAGCCGTCCCTCGGCACCGTCCTGGAGAGCTCGCAGGAACTCCTGCGCTTCCCCCTCGCCGTCACCCCGAACGGCGACGGCGCGCTCGTCGTCGGCTGGCAGATCGCCAAGGGAACGGTGAGCGCGGCCGTCTGGCAGTTCGACGGCAAGACCTGGACCACCGCGACGCTGCCGGACGGCGACGCCGCGCTGGCCGCCCGCTGCTGGGACGGCACGTGCCACGTCGTCGGCCGCAGCAAGGGCAAGCTCGCCTGGTGGTCGGGTCCGGAGTGGAAGAAGCTGACCACGCCGGACATCCCCGTCGGCGACGACCAGAACCTCGCGGCGCCCGTGCCCGTCGACGGCACCCCGACGCTGTTCGTCGACCACGACGGGGTCAAGCTGGTGTCCGAAAAGGACGAACGGCCCGCTCGAGGTCCGGCCGGCGCGGTCAAGGCGGCCGAGGTGGCAGGTGGTCAGGTGTTCGTGATCGCGGGCGACCGGCTCTGGCGCCTCACCTAGCGAGCAGCGCCCGCAGCGTCTCCAGCCCGTCCAGCACCGCCTTGCGCTCCGCGGGGGCCGAAGCTTCCAGCGCCTTGGTGAGCCGTCCGTACGGGCCGTCCGCCAGGTCCTGCCTGTACTGCCGCACCGGCGCGGTCACCTGCACCCGCGTGTAACGGCGGTCGTTCGCGTCCTGCTCCCGCGACACCAGCCCGCGCGCCTCCAGCCGGTCGACGATCCCCGACGTCGTGGAGTGCGACAGGCTCAAGCGCCGCGCCAGCTCCGTCACCGTGGCCGGGCCGACCGTCAGCAACGAATGCACCGCGCTGATCTGCGGCGTCGTCAGTCCGCTGCGCGCGCGGTCACCGGTCGGCTCCATTGACGTCGTCAGCAGCTCCTGCCGCAATGCGCGCAAATGCGCCATCACGGCCTCCGCGTCCTGGAAAGCGGTGTTGTCGACCATGACAGAAGTGTACGTTGGATACGACGCGTCGCATACGACGGATCAAGGGGAGTCCACGATGGCGATCAAGCGCGTACCCACACCGGCAGGAGACGAGGCCTGGCTGGTCACCGGCTACGACCAGGTCAAGGCGTTGCTGGCGGACCGCAGGCTCGGCCGCGGCCACGCCGATCCCGACAACGCGCCGAGGTTCGTCGACTCGGTGGTGCTCGGCAGGCCGCACCAGGCCACGGAAGAAGAGGAGAACGAGCGCCACGCCTGGATGCGCAGGATGCTCGCGCCGTCGTTCTCCGCCAGGAACATGGAGTCCCTGCGCCCACGCGTACGGCACCTCGTCGACGGTCTGCTCGACGACCTCGTCACGCTGCCCCAGCCGGCGAACTTCCACGAGGCCGTGTCGTTTCCGCTGCCGGTACTGGTGATCTGCGAGCTGCTCGGCGTCCCGTACGAGGATCGCGAGACGTTCCGGGGCTGGTCAGAGGCCATGAGCACACTGAACAACCCGCAGAAATCCCAGGAAGGCTTCATATGCCTGTGGACCTACATGGGCGAGTTGATCGAACGGAAGAAGAAGGAGCCGGGCGACGACGTCATCACCCGCCTCATCGAAGGCACACCACCCGGTCAGGACGAGTCGATCGCCCAGCTCAGCGCCGGTCTGCTGTTCGCGGGCCACGAGACGACGGTCGCCGCCATCGATCGCGGCGTCATGCTGCTGAGCCTCAACCCCGGCCAGTGGGACGCACTGCGCGAAAACCCCGGGAACATCCCGAACGCCGTCGAGGAGATCCTCCGTCACCGCTCACCGGTGACGACGAGATCAGGTGACTCCGGCATGCCGAGGTACGCGATGTCCGACATCGAGATCGAGGGTGTCCACATCCCGGCAGGTGACCTCGTCCTGCTCGACATCGGTCAGGCCAACCACGACGAGGTCCGCTTCCCGGACCCGGCCGCCTTCACGCCACGCGAGTCCAACCCGCACCTCACGTTCGGCCACGGACCGCGGTTCTGCATCGGCGCCCCGCTCGCCAGGGTCGAGCTGACGGAGGTCTTCACCGCCCTCGTGACCCGCTTCGCGACGTTCGGCCTAGCGGTCGACGTGGCGCAGCTCACCCCCAGGGCGCAACAGCTGGTGGGCGGGGTGGCCGAGCTGCCGGTGCGCTGGACGGCCCCATGACCTGGTCCGCATCGATAAAGTAACCCTGCACGTTCGAGGCGCTCCTCAGCGTGATGCCCGGTTTCGGATCGCATTGCGCTGCTTGTCCCACATCTTCCGGTGATTGCATTCACCCGGATGCGTCATGCGTCGACAGAACTTCACGGTGAATACAGCGATCCGGACGCACAATGGTCACGCTTGGACACACAATTGCCGAGAGTCAACTGTTGATGTGGCTGTTCGCCAGTCCATTCCGCCACGCATGGGTGACTATGTCCCGGTCAGTGGGCCCCTGCGTAATGGTGGGGGTGGGCGGCGGTCCGCCAGATCGGCGGTTAATCTCTTGCACCTCGTCCACTGCAATCCAGTGCGCCGACGTCGCAACCACCGGGGAGAGGACTGAACACGGGTGGCCGGATTTCTGTTGCGGCGGTTGGTCAACTACGTGGTGCTCGCCCTCGTGGCGACGTTCCTCGCGTTCACGTTGGCCTCCGTCACGTTTGACCCGATCGGGTTGTTGCAGCAACGCAACCCACCGCCCCCGGCCGCCTCGATCGAGGCGAAGAAACGAGACCTCCACCTCGACCAGCCGATCCCGCAGCGGTTCGTGACCTGGATGGGCGGAGTGGTGCAGGGCGACTTCGGCCGGACGGTCGCCGACCGCCCGATCACCGACGAGCTCGGCAGGCGCATCGGCGTCAGCCTGCGGCTGTTCCTGCTCGGCATCACGATCGGCATCCTGTTCGGCGTGCTGATCGGTGTCGTGAGCGCGATCAGGCAGTACAAGTTCAGCGACTACTTCGCGACCCTGTTCTCCTTCATATTGCTGTCGACGCCGGTCCTCGTGCTGGGCAACCTGCTCAAGATCGGCGCGCAGAGCGTCAACAACTCGATCGGCAGCAACGTGCTGATCTTCGTCGGCGAGGAGACTCCCGGCTTCCAGGGCAACTGGTTCGAGCACCTGGGCGACCGGATGCAGCACCTGATCCTGCCGACCCTCGCGATCGCGCTCGGCCAGATCGCCTACTACAGCCGCTACCAGCGCTCGTCGATGCTCGACGTGCTGGGCAGCGACTTCCTGCGCACCGCGCAGGCCAAGGGCCTGACCCGGCGCAAGGCATTGATGAAGCACGGCCTGCGGACCGCGCTGATCCCGATGGCGACGCTGTTCGCGTTCGGGTTCGGTCTGCTGGTGGTCGGCGGCACGTTCACCGAGCGGATCTTCACCTGGTACGGCATGGGTGACTGGCTGGTGACCGGCATCTCGGCGCAGGACACGAACATCACGGCCACGGTGACGCTGTTCGTCGCGGTGTGCGTGCTGTTCTCCGGCTGGCTCGCCGACGTGCTGTACGCCGCGCTCGACCCCCGAATCCGTGTGAACTAGGCAAGGTGACGACGTGACCGTGATCCTCAACGAGGGCGACTCCGCGGGAACCGCCGGCGCCGCCCAGGGCAGCCCCGTCGACGCCGCGCCCGAACCGGACAAGGCGATGACGCGTGGCCGGCTGGTGCTCATCCGCTTCATGCGCAACAAGCTCGCGCTGATCGGCCTGATCATCATCGTGGCGATGTACCTGCTGGCGTTCGTCGGCCCGCTGCTGTCGCAGTGGTCCTATGAGGACCGCGACTACAGCGCGTTCCTGCAGCCGCCCTACGCCGACCACATCTTCGGCACCGACAACATCGGTACCGACATGTTCGCGCAGACCATGCGCGGCCTGCAGAAGTCGCTGATCATCGGTTTGCTGGTGGCGCTGATCTCGACCACCGTGGCCGCGATCGTCGGCGCGACGGCCGGCTACTTCCTCGGTGTCGCCGACAAGGCGCTCATGTGGGTGGTCGACCTGCTGCTCGTGCTGCCGTCGTTCCTGATCATCGCCATCCTCAGCCCGTGGTTCCGCGGCAAGTCGTGGTGGCTGCTGGTGCTGATGCTGGCGGCGTTCCAGTGGATGATCACCGCGCGCATCGTGCGCGGCATGACGCTGACGCTGAAGGAACGCGAGTTCGTGAAGGCGGCCCGGTTCATGGGACAGCCCGCCCGCACGATCATCGCCAAGCACATCGTGCCGAACATGGCGTCGCTGCTGATCATCGACGCCACCATCAACGTCGCTTCGGCGGTGCTCGCCGAGACCGGCCTGAGCTACTTCGGGTTCGGCGTCCAGTCTCCCGACGTCTCGCTGGGCACCCTGATCGGCAACTTCGCCACGTCCGCGACGACCTTCCCGTGGCTGTTCCTGTTCCCGGCGGGCTTCCTCGTCGTGTTCGTGCTGGCGGTGAACTGGGTCGGCGACGGACTGCGTGACGCGCTCGACCCGACCTCCACGCGCGTGCGCCGCAAGGAGAAGAAGGACACCAAGGAGAAGGCCGCCTGATGACCAGTTCGGAAATCCTGTTCGACTCGCCGGCCGACCCGGTGGTCGAAGGGCCGGTTCTGCAGGTCGAAGACCTCCACGTGTCGTTCCCCAGCGAGGCAGGGCGCGTGCAGGCCGTGCGCGGCCTGAGCTACGAGGTCTCGCCCGGTGAGGTCCTCGGCATCGTCGGCGAGTCCGGCTCCGGCAAGTCCGTGTCGTCGCTCGCCGTCATGGGCCTGCTGCCCGAGTCCGCCCGCATCAGCGGTTCCATCAAGTTCCAGGGCCGTGAGCTCATCGGCCGCACCGACGCGGAGCTGTCGAAGATCCGCGGCCGGCGCATCTCGATGGTGTTCCAGGACCCGCTGTCCGCGCTCACGCCCGTCTACACCGTCGGCGACCAGATCGCAGAGGCGATCCTGGTGCACCGCGGCGGCGCCGTGTCCAAGCAGGCCGCGAACAAGCGCGCGGTCGAGCTGCTCGACCTCGTCGGCATCCCGAACGCCGCCGAACGCGCCAAGGCGTTCCCGCACGAGTTCTCCGGCGGTATGCGGCAGCGCGCGGTGATCGCGATGGCGATCGCCAACGACCCCGACCTGATCATCGCCGACGAGCCGACGACCGCGCTCGACGTGACGGTGCAGGCCCAGGTGCTGCAGCTGCTCGAGACCGCGCAGGAGGTCACCGGCGCGGGCATCGTGATCATCACCCACGACCTCGGCGTCGTCGCCGGGTTCGCGGACCGGCTGATGGTCATGTACGCGGGCCGCGCCGTCGAGACCGGCAAGGTCGACGAGATCTACCAGCAGCCGCGCATGCCGTACACGCTCGGCCTGCTCGGCTCGATCCCGCGCCTGGACGTCGGCGAGAAGCAGGCGCTCGTCCCGATCGTCGGCCAGCCGCCGTCGCTCACGGACCTTCCCCCAGGATGTCCGTTCGCGCCGCGCTGCCCGATGGTCGTCGACGCCTGCCACACCGCGGAACCGCCGCTGATCGACGTGGACGGCTCCGCCGAGCACAGGGCCGCGTGCATCAGGACCGGTGAGATCGCCGCGACCGAGACCGAGGGTGCCGAGGCGGCCGCCGAGATCTTCGGTGCCGAGGTCATCGAGGAAGCCGAGATCGCCAAGGTGCCGCGCGAGCAGCGCGAGACCGTGCTGGAGCTCGACGGCCTGGTCAAGGAGTACGCGGTCAACAAGGGCGTGGTGTTCAAGCG
The DNA here is from genome assembly GCF_016907955.1 of Lentzea nigeriaca. Taxonomy (GTDB): domain Bacteria; phylum Actinomycetota; class Actinomycetes; order Mycobacteriales; family Pseudonocardiaceae; genus Lentzea; species Lentzea nigeriaca. The sequence continues at coordinate 524,374 of NZ_JAFBCX010000001.1, forward strand.
CCGCGTCGGCACCGTGCACGCCGTGGCCGGCATCTCGTTCGACATCCGCGAGGGCGAGACCCTCGGCCTGGTCGGCGAGTCGGGCTGCGGCAAGACCACGACGCTGATGGAGATCCTCGGTCTCGAGAAGCCCATGGGCGGCGAGATCTCCGTGCTCGGCACCAACGTGTCCTCTTTGGACTCCAAGCGCCGCTTCGAGATCCGGCGCGACATGTCGGTGGTGTTCCAGGACCCGATGGCGTCGCTGGACCCGCGCCTGACGATCAACGACGTCATCGCCGAGCCGATGCAGGTGCACGGTTACAGCAAGGCCGACATCAACCGGCGCGTGCCGGAGCTGATGAAGCTCGTGGGCCTGCGTCCCGAGCAGCTGTCGCGGTATCCGGGCGAGTTCTCCGGCGGCCAGCGGCAGCGCATCGGCATCGCGCGGGCGCTCGCGCTGGAGCCGAAGCTCGTCGTGCTCGACGAGCCGGTGTCCGCTTTGGACGTCTCGATCCAGGCTGGTGTCATCAACCTGCTGGAGGAGCTGAAGTCCAAGCTCGGGCTGGCCTACCTGTTCGTGGCCCACGACCTGTCGGTGGTGCGGCACATCGCGGACCGGGTGGCCGTCATGTACCTGGGGAAGATCATCGAGATCGGCGAGGTGAACCGCGTGTTCGACGCGCCGCGCCACCCGTACACGCAGGCGCTGCTGTCGGCGATCCCGATTCCCGACCCCGTCAAGGAACGCCAGCGGGAGAGGATCATCCTCACCGGCGACCTGCCGAGCCCGGCGAACCCGCCGTCCGGCTGCCGGTTCCGCACCCGCTGCTTCCTGCACGCGTCGCTGCCTCCGGAGAAGCAGCGCGTGTGCATCGAGGTGGAACCACCGCGCGAGGTGCAGGCAGAAGACCACGAGGCCGCCTGCCACTTCGCCCAGATCCGTCAGGTCCTCTGATGCATCCGTCGCCTCAGACGAGACCTGCGAGCACGAAGGAACAGTGTCCCCGGCAACTGGTGTCCGGGCACGAGGGAGGTTCACGACAGTGAGTCGACGTACCAAGGTGGGAGTGACCGCGCTGGTCGCGGTCGCCCTCACGCTTACCGCGTGTGGGGGGCCCAGCAAGACCGACTCCGGCCTGAAGGGCGCGGAGAACACGGTGGGTCAGGCGGACATCAACCCGCAGGACGCCTCCAAGGTCAAGGACGGCGGGGAGTTCCGCTGGCCGGTTGACCAGCTGCCGGACAACTGGAACTACAACCAGCTCGACGGCACCAACGCCGACGGTCGCCGCATGATCGACACGATGATGCCGAACCTGTACAAGCAGCTGGCCGACTCGACGATCGAGATCAACAAGGACTACCTGGAGGACGCGAAGCTCGCCTCCAAGGACCCGCAGGTCCTCGAGTTCAAGATCAACCCGAAGGCCAAGTGGTCGGACGGCACTGCCCTGTCGTGGCAGGACTTCGAGGCCATGTGGAAGTCGCTGAACGGCACCAACAAGGACTACTCGGTCGCCGGCACCACCGGCTACGAGGACATCGAGAAGGTCGAGAAGGGCGCGACCGACCAGGACGTCAAGGTCACGTTCAAGAAGAAGTTCGCCGAGTGGAAGGGCCTGTTCTCGCCCCTCTACCCGAAGTCCATGTCGTCCTCCGTCGAGGAGTTCAACAAGGGCTGGGCTGACAAGCCGAAGGTGACCGCCGGTCCGTTCAAGATCGGCACGATCGACCTCACCGGCAAGGTCGTCACCGTCGTGCGCGACGACGCGTGGTGGGGCGACAAGCCGAAGCTCGACAAGATCACGTTCCGTCAGGTCGACCGTCCCGCCGTCGCGGACGCGCTCGCCAACGGCCAGATCGACTTCTTCGACATCGGCTCCAGCATCGACAACTTCACCAAGGCCCGGTCGATGCAGGGTGTGACGATCCGCCAGGCGATCACGCCGGACTACTCGCACATCACGTTCAACGGCGCGGACTCCTCGATCCTCAAGGACGCCAAGCTCCGTGTCGCGCTGATGCGCGGTATCGACACCAAGACCATCACGCGGGCGCTGCTCGGCCAGATGCTCAAGGGCGACGCGCAGGTCACCGGTAACCACTTCTTCCTGCTGGGCACGAAGGAGTACAAGGACAACTCGTCCATCGCGTCGTTCGACAAGGAAGCCGCGAAGAAGCAGCTCGACGAGCTGGGCTGGAAGCTCGAGGGTGAGACCCGGAAGAAGGATGGCAAGGAACTCGTCATCCGGTACGTCATCCCGACGCCGAACCCCGTCTCCGACCAGATCGCGAAGCTCGTGCAGTCGCAGCTGAAGGAGGTCGGCGCCAAGATCGACATCCAGGCCGTGCCGTCGACCGACTTCTTCAAGCAGTACGTCAACGTCGGCAACTTCGACATGACCGGCTTCCGCTGGCTGTCCTCGGCCACGCCGATCTCGGACGGCAAGGGCATCTACTACCTCGACCCGACCAGCACCAACCAGAACTACGGCCACATCGGTTCCGAGGAGATCAACAAGCTGCTCGACCAGGCCAACGGTGAGCTCGACGACGCCAAGCGCGCCGAGATCACCAACGAGATCGACAAGAAGATCTGGGAGATCGGCCACCAGCTGCCGCTCTACCAGCTGCCCGGCGCGGTCGCGGTGAAGAGCAACGTGGCGAACTTCGGTGCCGTCGCGTTCGCGAACCGCCCGTACGACTACATCCACATGGGCTTCACCTCGTGACGTGTAGTTAGCTGACGAACGGCCCGGCGGGTCCTCCTGCCGGGCCGTTCGTCTCTTCTCTGGAGTTGTGTTGTCGCGTTCCCCGGTTCGTGCGCTGCGCCACGGTGTTCTCGCCACGGCGATCGTGTTGTTCGTCTGCCTCGTCGTCGCGTTCTTCTCGTGGCTGTCCTATTCGGACGATCGAGACCTGTTGTCGTCCATGACCTCGCGCGAGGTCGGCAGCGTCGTGTCGTTCGACGGCGGTGCGGTGCAGGTGCGGTGGCCGTCCGGGTCGGCGCGCGTCCCGTACGAGGACGGCGACCGGATCGTGGGCAAGCAGACGCAGGTGGCGTTCGACCCGTCCGATCCTTCCCGTGCGGTGATTCCCGGTGCGGACCTGTTGCTGGAGACCGATCGCGCGCTGGGCGGCGTGACGTTCTCGATCGCGGTGGCGTTGCTGGTGGTTCTCGCCGGTCTGGTGCGGCTGTTCCTGGCCGTGCGGCCCGCGCGGGCCGAGCCGGTGACGGTGTCGTTGCGGCGGATCCGGCTGCAGTCGGGGCTGATGGTGCGGTCGTGGCTGGAGATCGACGGCCCGGTCGAGCGCTGGCTGCCCGTCTACTACGACCCGGTGCTCGTCACGCTGCCGTCGCCGGTCGACGTCGAACTGCGCGGCGGACGGGTCGCGGTGGCCGACGGCGTGACCATCTACCCGTCGGGTCGTCCGGTGCGGAAGCACCCGCGCGGCCGGCGGGTCGACAACCCCGCGCGGCCCGATCCCGAGACGCGGGCTCCACGCGGCCTGCTCGCCCAGCTGCGGGTGGACGCGGTGTTCCTGGTGCCCGCGCCGATCGTGGGCCTGTTCTGGGCCTACGTGGACGCGAGTGGTTTCACGGGCTGGATCACGGCCACGGTGATCGCCGCCGCGCTGGGCCTGTGGTGGGGTGCGTTCCGGGGCTCCGACCCGTCGTAATGCTTTCGGCCGGATGAGCGACCTCCTTCGATAGGAGGCCGCTATGACCGACGTCACACTGCGCGTCCACGAGGACGGGGCCGACGACGAGCGCATCGAGCAGCTCACGACTTTCCTGCGGGCTGAGCTGCGGGAACTGGTGCCGGTGTCCAGCGTTGCGGGTGAGGCCGCCGAGGGTGCCAAGGCGCTCGACCCCGCCGAGATCGGTGCCGTGCTGACGACCATCTCCCAGTCCACGGTCCTGGCCGCGTTGATCAACGCCGTGTCGTCGTGGCTGGGCCAGCGCCGCGAGCGGTCCGTGACGGTCGAGGCCGACGGCGACACCCTGGAACTGACCGGCGCACCCTCGGACGCCGAGCGGGCCCTGGCCGCGCAATGGCTGGAACGACGCCGCCTCAAGCGCTACGCGTTGATCATCGCGAGCTACGAGTTCACCGATCCCGGCCTGTCCGCGCTGCGCGCCCCCGCCCACGACGCCGCCCGCCTCGGCGAGGTCCTGGCCGACCCGCGCATCGGCGGTTTCGACGTGCGCACCCTGATCAACTCCTCGGCCGCCGAGGTGAACGAGGCCGTCGAGGACTTCTTCGCCGACCGCGAACCGGACGACCTCCTGGTCCTGCACTTCTCCGGCCACGGCGTGAAGGACGAGGCGGGCGAGCTCCACTTCGCCACGTCCGGCACCCGGCTCAACCGCCTGGCCGGCACCGCCGTCTCCGCCGACTTCGTGGCGCGCCGCATGACCCGCTCCCGCTCCCGCCGCATCGTGCTGCTGCTCGACTGCTGCTACTCCGGCGCGTTCGGCCGCGGCATGGTCGCCCGCGCCGGTGGCTCCGTGGGCATCGAGGAACAGTTCGGCGGCAGCGGCCGGGCCGTGATCACCGCCTCCTCGTCCATGGAGTACGCCTTCGAGGGCGCTTCGGTCGCGGACACCTCCGTCGGCGAACCGTCGGTCTTCACCTCGGCCCTGGTGGAAGGCCTGGAATCCGGTGACGCCGACCGCGACCAGGACGGCCACGTGGGCCTCGACGAGCTCTACGAGTACGTCTACGACCGCGTCCGCCGCGTCACCCCGCACCAAACACCCGGCAAGTGGATGCTCGACGTGCGCGGCGACCTGCGCATCGCCCGCCGCGCCCGTCCGGTCTCGGTCCCCGCACCCCTGTCGTCGGACCTGCAGGAAGCCATCGACCACTCGCTGCCCGGGGTGCGGGCGGGGGCGATTCCGTCGCTGGTGCGGATGTTGTCGGTGGCGCACGAGGGGCGGGTGCTGGCCGCGCGGCTCGCGTTGCGGCGGCTGGCGGAGGACGACAGCCGGATGGTGGCGACGGCGGCGGCGAAGGCCCTGGCTGACGACGAGAGCCGGAAGACGGCGGTCCTGGATGAGGAGGCCGGGCGGCGTGGAGCGGCGGTGGTGGCCTCGGGTGAGGGGTCCGGGCGGCGTGGAGCGGTGGGGGCGTTGCGTGAGGAGGCCGGGCGGCCAGGACCGGCAGCGGCCGATCGTGCGGCGGAGAGGCGTGCGGGCGGTCATCCGGCGACGGAGGGGCGCACAACGTCCGGTACGTCACGCGGGCGCGCACCGACCTCGCTGATCGCCGGGCGGGAGGGTGCGGACTCCGCAACCGGTGCGGGCCAGGCTCACGCGGGCGTCCCCCTGGATCGGGAACCCCCGCTTTCCACGGTACTCAGCAGGTCTGACAGTCCGGCCGGGTTCGACCGTCCGGCCGGGTCTGACAATCCGGTGGCGTCCGACGGTCCGGCAGGGACAGCCGTGAGCGGCGAACAGGCGGCCCAGCCTGACGAGCGTGGCAGCGGGCCGAGACGGTCGTTCCTCACCGCGTCGGGAGCAGGCTCGGCCGCGTCGGGAGCGATCCCCAGCCGGGTACCGGACTTCGAAGCGGCGACGTCCGGGCCGATCGCAGCAACACCCGAAGGTGGTTCCGCGATCGGGCCGGTGAGCATCGCGGCCGCGCTGCCCCGCCTGGCCGCGGGCCTGGCGCTCGTCCTCCTCGTGATCGGCCTCATGACAGTCACCGGCGGCCTGACCAACCACCTCGGCGACACCATTCCCAACACCTTGCTGTTCGCCACCGTCTGGCCGTGGGCGCTAGTCGCCACCATGTTCGCGTTGACCTGCCGCGACCACCCGTGGCTGCCCGGCGCCGCCCTCGGTCTGCTGGCGGGCACGACCGGCCTCGTCGGCGGCAGCGGGGCGACCTACCTGCCGTTCCAGCTCGGCATGGCCGCGACGGTGGCGGCCACAGCGCTCCTGGCGAGTCCCTGGTGGCTCGCGGCCGTGAGCGGAGTGCTCGGCGCGGTCGGTGTGCTCGCGGTCGCGGCCTCTGCCGACGCCCTGGAATCGTTCACCGGCGACGCGACGGACCTCACGTTCCTGGCCGTCGCGCTCGCCCTCACCGGTCTCGCTGCCTACCGGATGTGGCGGGCACGGGCCTGGTTCACCGCGATCGCCCCGGCGTTGCTGGTCCTGGACGCGGCCCTGCACCTCACCGGTGTCCCGCTGTTCGTCCTGCACGCGAGCTTCGCGGGCCTGGTCGTGGTCCCGCTGATCGCCACCCTGACCAGCGGCAGGGCGAGGTTCGCCGGCTACGTGACCGTCGCGGCCGGGCTGCTGGTGCGCGCCAACGAGTACGTCGCCGCGTCGGAGCCGACGTTCACCAGCGTCTCCCACGTGGCTCTGCCGCTGGCCGCCGCGATCGCCGCCTACTTCTCCCGTTCGCGCTGAGCCTTGCGCCGCTTGCCCTCGTGCATCGCGACGACCCGCGCGACCGGGATGCCGTGCCCTTCCTCCACCAGGGCGTCGGGCAGGCGTTGCGGCGCGGGCATCAGCGAGGTCCACGGATCGCCGTCGAACCTGCTCTTCACGGTGAAGTCGGCGGGGACGACGTCCTTCAGCGAGTCCCACGGCACCGGGAACGAGATCGGCAGGTCCTCCCGCAACCGCGGGCTGTAGGCGGCGACGACGGTGGCTCCCCAGGCCCGCGTCGAGTCGAGGAACACCTTCCCGCCGCGGTCGTCCCGGATGTACGCGGTGGTGGCCAGGTCGGGGTTGAGCTTCTCCGCCCGTGCCGCCACCGCCCGCGTCGCCGCGGCCACGTCGTCGGGATCGTGCTTCTCCAGCGGCACGAAGATGTGCACGCCCTTGGCGCCGCTGGTCTTCACCGCACCTTCCAGCCCCGCCTGCGCCAAAGCTTCCCTGATCAGGAACGCCGCCCCGACCACGACGTCGAATCCGGCACCCTCCGGCGGGTCGATGTCGAGCACCATGTGCGTCTGGTGATCGCCGAGGAACAACGGCACGTGGTACTCGACCGCGCGTTGGTTCGCGAACCACATCAGCGTCTGCTTGTCGTCGCACAGCGCGTACTTGATCTGCCGGTGCGACGTCTCCGCCCAGACCTCGACCGTCTTGACGAACGACGGCGTGTACTTGGGCACGTTCTTCTGCATGAACGGCTCCTGGCCGCGGAGAACTCGCCACACGGACAGCGGCCGCCCCGCCAGCACCGGCACGAACCGGTCGGCGACGAAGTCCAGGTACTCCACCAGGTCGCCCTTGACCGCGCCACCGAAGAGCGGCTGGTCGAGGCTCGAGAACTTGATCTCACTGCTCATCGGGAACCTCGAGTTCGTCTCGGGCGGCCCACTCCAGCAGCGGCTCGATTCCCCACACCGCGTCGTCGATCCCGGCGTGCAGGTCGCCCAGTTCGGCGTAGCGCTTCGGCACGGTGGCGATGGTGAACTCGCGCGGGTCGACGTCCGGGACCTCGTCCCAGCGGATCGGCGTCGACACCGTGGCCTCGGGGACACCGCGCACCGAGTAGGCCGACGCGATCGTCCGGTCGCGCGTGTTCTGGTTGTAGTCCACGAAAACGAGCGACGGGTCGCGGTCCTTGCGCCACCACGTGGTCTCCACGTCGTCGGGTGCGCGGCGTTCGACCTCGTGCGCGAACGCCAGAGCCGCCTTGCGCACGTCGTGGAACCCGTAGTCGGGCTTGATCCGCACGTAGATGTGCAGGCCTTTGGACCCCGAGGTCTTCGGGAACCCCACCGCGCCGAGCTCGGCCAGCACCTCCTGCACCACGCCCGCGACCCGGCGCACCCGGTCGAACGTGCACGTCGGACCGGGGTCGAGGTCGATGCGCCACTCGTCGGGCTTCTCGGTGTCCGCTGCCCGCGAGTTCCACGGGTGGAACTCCACAGTGGACATCTGCACGGCCCAGATCACGTCGGCGATGTGCGTGACGCAGAGTTCGTCCGCGTGGCGGTTGTAGCGCGGGAAATGCACCCGCACGGTCCGCACCCACGGCGGTGCGCCGTGCGGAAGCCTTTTCTGGTGCACTTTCTCGCCGCTCACGCCCTCGGGGAAGCGGTGCAGCATGCACGGCCGTTCCCGCAGCGCGCGGACGATTCCGTCACCGACGGACAGGTAGTAGTTCGCGAGATCCAGTTTCGTCTCGCCGCGCGCGGGAAAGTAGACGCGGTCGGGGTTGGAGATCCGCACGACGCGGTCCTCCACCTCGAGCTCCACAGCCGGGGACTTGCCCATGCCGTTCAACCTAACCGTTTCCAGGCGTTTCCTCAGCTCGAACGGTGTTTGCATCGACGCCGTGGACGCCGGTCTCTGGTTTCGGCGGTTCTGCGAGGCCCCGGACGGCGCGCCTCGGCTGGTGTGCTTCCCGCACGCGGGTGGCGCGGCGAGCTGGTACCAGCCGTTCGCGCAGGCCTTCCAGGGCCGGGCCGAGCTGAACGCCGTCCAGTACCCCGGCCGGCAGGACCGCAGGTCAGAGCCCCTGATCGACGACATCCGCCGGCTCGCGGACGAGATCGCGCCCCGGCTGACCCGTGACAGGCCGCTGCACCTCCTCGGGCACAGCATGGGTGCGATGATCGCGTTCGAGGTGGCGCTGCGGCACGAACCCGACCACCTGTTCGTCTCGGGGCGGCGCGCGCCGCAGATCGTCCGCGACGACCGCGTGCACCAGCGGGACGACGCCGGCCTCATCGCCGAGGTCAGGAAGCTCGCGGGCACGAACGCGCAAGTGTTCGACGACGAGGAGCTGGTGCGGATGGTGCTGCCCGCCATCCGCGCCGACTACCGGGCCGCGGAGACCTACCGCTACCGCCCTGGACCCCCTCTCGGGTGCCCGCTGACCGCGTTGACCGGCGACGCCGACCCGAAAGCCTCGGTCGACGAGGTGGAGCGGTGGCGGGAACGCACGACCGGGCCGTTCGCGCTGAAGGTGTTCCCCGGCGGCCATTTCTTTCTGTCGGACAACAGAAGTGCCGTTACCGCCGTCGTTTCCGGCGAAACCCCTAGTGCCTGAACCCCTAGTTTTGCAAGGGATTCGGGTCCGTCCCGTTGCGGACCTTAGGGTGATGAGAGGAAACGGGATGACCAAGCGGGCACTGATCACCGGGATCACCGGGCAGGACGGGTCCTACCTCGCCGAGCACCTGCTCAAACAGGGCTACCAGGTGTGGGGGCTCATGAGGGGGCAGGCGAACCCGCGCAAGATGCGGGTGTCCAGGCTGATGTCCGAACTGTCCTTCGTGGACGGTGACCTGATGGACCAGGCGTCACTGGTGTCCGCTGTGGACCTGGTGCAGCCGGACGAGGTCTACAACCTCGGCGCCATCTCGTTCGTGCCGATGTCGTGGCAGCAGGCCGAGCTCGTCACCGAGGTCAACGCCATGGGCGTGCTGCGCGTGCTGGAGGCCATCCGCATCGTCTCCGGCCTGTCCAGCAGCCGCCACAACGGAGCCGCGGCCAAGAACATCCGCTTCTACCAGGCGTCGTCGTCGGAGATGTTCGGCAAGGCGGCCGAGACCCCGCAGCGCGAGACCACGATCTTCCACCCCCGCAGCCCGTACGGGGTGGCGAAGGCCTACGGGCACTTCATCACCCGCAACTACCGCGAGTCGTTCGGCATGTACGCGGTCGGCGGCATCCTGTTCAACCACGAGTCGCCGCGTCGTGGCGCCGAGTTCGTGACCCGCAAGATCTCCCTCGGCGTCGCGAAGATCAAGCTGGGGCTGCAGGACAAGCTGGCGCTCGGCAACCTGGACGCGTTGCGCGACTGGGGTTTCGCCGGCGACTACGTGCGCGCGATGCACCTGATGCTCCAGCAGGACGAGCCGGAGGACTACGTCGTCGGCACCGGCGAGATGCACTCGGTGCGCGACGCCGTGCGCCTCGCGTTCGACCACGTCGGCCTCAACTGGGAGGACCACGTCTACATCGACCCGGTGCTGGTCCGCCCGGCCGAGGTCGAGATCCTCTGCGCCGACACCACCCGCGTGCGCGGTGAGCTGGGCTGGAAGCCCGAGGTCGACTTCTCGTCGCTGATGAAGATGATGGTGGAGGCCGACCTCAAGCACGTCGCCACCGAGCACGAGTACGGCGACCTGCTGGCCGCCGCCAGCTGGTAGTTCCACCTGCCGCGAATCCACAGCCGCTGTAGTTTTGCGGCTGTGGATTCTTTTTCGCTTGCCCTGGGGTCGCTTCTCGAGGCGGTCGGCGAGCTCACCGACTCCGACTTCGCCCAGCCGTCGGGCTGTCCGGGCTGGCTGGTGCGGGACCTGGTGTGCCACTTCGCGATCGACGCGCAGGACGTGCTGATCACCCTGGTGACGCCCACCCCGGACCCGGTGACGCACGACTCGGTGACCTACTGGAAGGTTTCGCACGAGCCGTCCGACGACCCGTTGGCGGCGCTGACCGTCCGGCTCGCCGCGGCCTACGGCGAGCCGTGGATGCTGAAGCACCACGTCGACGACCTGGGCCAGGCGGCGCTGCGGGCGGCTCAGCTGGCCGATCCGACGTTGAAGGTCAGCACGCAGGACATGGTGCTGTGCACGGCCGGCTACCTGGGCGCGTACGTCTGGGAGTGGACGCTGCACCACCTCGACCTGGTCGCACACGTGCCGGGCAAGGCAGGTCCGCCGGCATCGTCGCTGGCCAGGTGCCGCGAGATGCTGGAGCAGATCGCCGGCGCGTTCCCGGCGTCGTGGCCGGACGAGGACGTGCTGCTGGTGGGAACGGGACGGCGCGCCCCGACCGAAGCGGAGCGCGCCGAGCTGGGAGACCTCGCGATCCCGTTCGTCCTGGGCTGAGCACCGGTCCTAGGCCGAGTACAGGCGGGCGTAGAAACCGTTGGCGGCCATGAGTTCCTCGTGCGTGCCGCGTTCCACGACGGCGCCCTGGTCCATCACGACGATGAGGTCGGCGTTGCGGATCGTGGACAGCCGGTGCGCGATCACGAAGCTGGTCCGCCCGGCCCGCAGCGACGTCATGGCCTGCTGGATCAGGACTTCGGTGCGGGTGTCGATCGACGACGTGGCCTCGTCCAGCAGCAGGATCGCCGGCTGGGCGAGGAACGCGCGCGCCAGCGTGATGAGCTGCCGTTCGCCCGCGGACAGCCCGCCGTGCTCCTCGTCGAGCACGGTGTCGTAGCCGTGGGGGAGCGCGCGCACGAACCGGTCCACGCACATCGCCTGCGCGGCCGCGATGATCTCCTCGCGGGTAGCACCGGGTTTGCCGTAGGCGATGTTCTCGGCGATCGTGCCCTCGAACAGCCACGTGTCCTGCGAGACGAGTCCGATGGCCGACCTGAGGTCCTCGCGGGTCATCGCGGTGATGTCGGTGCCGTCCAACAGGATCCGGCCGCCGTCGAGGTCGTGGAACCGCAGCAGGAGGTTGCCCAGCGTCGTCTTGCCCGCGCCGGTGGGCCCGACGATGGCGACGAGCTGCCCCGGCGCCGCCGTGAGCGACAGGTCGTCGATCAGCGGTTTCTCCGGCACGTACCGGAAGGAGACGCGGGAGAACTCGACGTGCCCGCGCACCGGTGAGACGGTGGCGGGTCGGGAGGGTGCCGGCGATTGTTCCGGCTCGTCCAGCAGCTCGAACACCCGCTGCGCGGACGCGATGCCGGACTGGAGCTGGCCGGAGAAGTTCGCGACGTCGATGATCGGTCGGGAGAACATGCCGGAGTACTGGATGAACGCCTGCACGTCACCGATGGACACGCTGCCACTGGCCACTCTCAGCGCGCCGACCACGGCCACCAGCACGTAGTTGAGGTCGGTGATGAACCTGGTCGCGGGCCCGATCAGGCCGGAGATCGCCTGCGCGCTGAACGACGACCGGTACATCGTCTCGTTGCGCTCGGCGAACTCCCGCGCCGCCTGGTCCTGCCGGCCGAACGCGGTGATCAGCGCGTGCCCGCTGTACATCTCCTCGACGTGCGCGTTCAGTGCACCCGTCGACTGCCACTGCTCGGCGAACTTCGGCATGGCGCGCCTGGAGATGTACGCGGCCAGCACCAGCGCGATCGGCACGCAGATCAGCACCAGCACGGCCAGTTCGACGGAGATCACCAGCATGATCGCCAGGACACCGACGACGCTGACGACGCTCGTGAGCATCTGGCCGATCGACAGCTGGACGGTCCGCTGCAGGTTGTCGACGTCGTTGGAGACACGGGACAGCACCTCGCCGCGCGGGTTGCGGTCGAAGTACGCCAGCGGAAGACGGGTGAGCTTCGCGTCGATCTCCTCGCGCAGCCGGTAGACGGCGTGCTGGACGATGTTCGCGACGATCCGGCCCTGCACCAGCATCGACACCGACCCGATCAGGTACAGGCCGAGGATCACGAGCAGCAGCTGGCCGAGCGACGGGAAGTCGACGCCCTGGCCGGGGACGACGTCGACGGTGCTGATGACGTTGGCGAGCGTGTCCTTGCCCTGATCGCGCAGCTGGGCGAGGATCTGCTCCTCGGTGGCGCCGGCGGGCAGGGTGCGGCTGACGAGGCCGGTGAAGATGAGGTCGGTGGCGCGGCCGAGCAGGATCGGGCCGAGCAGGTTGAGCCCGATCGACACGACCGCGAGCAACCCGATCACGACCAGCTTGCCCCGGTACGGCAGCAGCAGCCCGAAGAGGCGTTTGGTGGTGCTGGGTTTACGTTTTTCCGTTGCCTGCGCGGGTGCTTCCGGAGCTGCGAGCAGTGTCATCGGACGGCCCGTCCCACAGGCTGGGAGAGGGCGATCTCCCGGTAGGTCTGGTTGGTGCCGACGAGCTCGGCGTGCGTGCCGGAGCCGACGACCTGGCCGTCCTCCAGCACGATGACGCGTGACGCCGCCTCGACGGTGCTGATCCGCTGGGTGACCAGCAGGATCGTCGCGTCGCCGAGCTCGCGGGCCAGTGCGGCGCGCAGCCGTGCCTCGGTGCCGAGGTCGAGCGCGGAGAAGCAGTCGTCGAGCAGGTAGATCTCGGGGCGCCGCACCAGTGTGCGGGCGATGGCGAGCCGTTGTCTCTGTCCACCTGAGACGTTCGAGCCGCCCTGCGTGATCGGGGCGTCGAGGCCGAGCGGCCGGACGAACTCGGCGGCCTGCGCGATCTCCAGCGCGTGCCACAGCTCGTCGTCGGTGGCGTCTTCCTTGCCGTAGCGGAGGTTCGACGCGATCGTGCCGCTGAACAGGTGTGCCTTCTGGGGCACGTACCCGACGGCCTGGTGCAGTGCCGACGGGTCGAGGTCGCGGATGTCGACACCGTTGATCCGCACCTCACCGCTCGTGACGTCGTAGAGCCTCATGGCGAGCGAGAGCAGTGTCGACTTGCCGCTGCCCGTGCTGCCGAGGACCGCGACCGTGTCGCCGGGCCGTGCCACCAGGTCGACGTCCCGCAGCACCGGTTTTTCCGCGCCGGGGTAGCCGAACGTGGCTTGGCGCAGTTCCAGGTGGCCGCGCGTGTGCATTGCCGTGATCGGCTTCTTCGGTTGCCGGATGCTGGATTCCGCTTGCAGCACCTCGTTGATGCGGTCTGCTGACACGGCCGCGCGCGGGGCTTCGGTGAACACCAGCATCGCCATGATGATCGCGACGATGATCAGCGTGACGTACGACAGCAGCGCGAGCAGTGCGCCGAGCTGCATGGTGCCGTCGTCGATGCGGTGCCCGGAGAACCAGATGATCGCGACCGTCAGCACGTTCATGACGGTCATGACCATCACCGGCAGCGCCGCCATGATCCGCCCGACCCGCAGCGTCGTGCCGTACAGGTCGCGGTTGGTGGTGTCGAAGCGGTCGCGTTCGTGCGGGTCGCGGACGAACGCCCTGATCACCCGTACGCCGGTGATCTGCTCGCGCAGCAGGTGGTTGATGCGGTCCAGGAACCGTTGCATGGCCTCGTAGAACGGCGAGAGCCGCTTCAGCATCAGCGTGAGACCGATGATCACGACGACGACCAGCGCGATCAGGATCGTCGACACCGGCACGTCCTGCGCCAGCGCCAGCGCGACGCCGCCGACGCACATGATGACCGCCGACACCGCGACGTCGGCGGTGGTCAGCACGATGCTCTGGACCTGTCCGACGTCGTTGACCGTCCTGGTGATCAGCGACGGCGCGCCGATCTGGTCGACCTCGCGGGCAGACAGGCTCATGACCTTCCCGAACACCTTCGCGCGCAGATCACGTCCGAGACCCGCGGACAGGCGGGAGCTCAGCAGCATCGCGCCGCTCGCGGTGAGGATCTGCGCCACGGCCACCCCGAGCATGGAGGAGCCGGTGACCCAGATGTAGGCGGCGTCGCCGAGGAGCACCCCGTTGTCGATGATCCGCGCGTTGAGCGTGGGCAGCAGCAGGGTCGCGGCCGTCTGGACCAGCTGCAGTGCCACCAGGAGCAAGAGTGGTCCCCGGTAGGGCCGGAGGTGGGTGTTCAGAAATCCGATGAGCACACGGTCCAGCAGACCGCAGTTTCTTGCGGGCATTCCCTAGCGTCTGTGCTCCTACCGTGGAGGGCATGAGCGAGATCCTGAGCGCCATCGAATCCGACGACGCGGTGGCGCGGGACTTCGAGGCGTTACCGGTGCCCGAGAGCTACCGCGCCGTGGTCGTGGAGGAGAGCGACGCGGAGATGTTCGCGGGCCTGCCGACCCGGGACAAGGATCCGCGGCGGTCGCTGAAGGTCCGTGAGGTGGCGACGCCGGAGCTCGCGCCCGGTGAGGCGCTGGTCGCCGTGATGGCGTCCGCGATCAACTACAACACAGTGTGGACCTCGATCTTCGAGCCGCTGCCCACGTTCGGGTTCCTGCGGCGGCTCGGTGGCAGGCACGATCTGCCGTACCACGTGGTGGGGTCGGACCTCGCCGGTGTCGTGCTGCGCGTCGGCCCCGGTGTGACGGTGTGGAAGCCGGGCGACCGCGTGGTCGCGCACTGTCTGGACGTGCCGCTGGAGCACCCGGACGGCCACAACGACACGATGCTCGACCCGCGGCAGCGGATCTGGGGTTTCGAGACGAACTTCGGCGGTCTGGCCGATCTGGCGCTGGTCAAGGCGAACCAGCTGATGCCGAAGCCCGAGCACCTGACGTGGGAGGAGGCCGCCTCCCCCGGTCTGGTCAACTCCACCGCCTACCGCCAGCTGGTGTCGGTCAACGGCGGCAACATGAAGCAGGGCGACACGGTCCTGATCTGGGGTGCTTCCGGCGGACTCGGTTCCTACGCCACGCAGTTCGCGTTGAACGGCGGCGCGACTCCGGTCTGTGTCGTGTCGTCCCCGGACAAGGCCGAGATCTGCCGGTCGATGGGCGCCGAGCTGATCATCGACCGCTCCGCCGAGGGCTACCGGTTCTGGAAGAACGAGCACGAGCAGGACCCGCGCGAGTGGAAGCGGTTCGGCGCTCGCATTCGCGAGCTGACCGGCGGTGAGGACCCGGACATCGTGTTCGAGCACCCCGGCCGCGAAACGTTCGGCGCCAGCGTTTTCGTCGCGCGCAAGGGCGGCAAGATCGTCACCTGCGCGTCGACGTCCGGTTACCTGCACCAGTACGACAACCGCTACCTGTGGATGAACCTCAAGCACATCATCTCCTCGCACTTCGCGAACTACCGCGAGGCCTGGGAGGCGAACCGGTTGGTGGCCAAGGGGAAGATCCACCCCACACTGTCCAAGGTGTACTCACTCGACGAGACCGGGCAGGCCGCGTTCGACGTGCACCGCAACGCCCACCAGGGCAAGGTCGGAGTGCTGTGCCTGGCACCGTCCGAGGGCCTGGGCGTGCTGGACCACGAGCTGCGCGACAGAAACATCGGCGCGATCAACCGATTCCGCACCTCTCACTGAAGGTTCTCCCGATGACGGAAGAAGTAGTCGCGCCGGCTCCGGCGTGCCCGTTCCCGTTCGCCCGTGACCCGCACCGCCCACTGGACCTTCCGCCGGAGTACGCGCGGCTGCGCGCCGACCGGCCGGTGCAGAAGGTGACGACACCGGCGGGCGACACGGCCTGGCTGGTGTCCAGGTACGCCGATGTGCGTGCTCTTCTCGCGGACACGGACCGGTTCTCCGCCGAGGTGATGAACCCCGGCTACCCGCGGTACCTGTTCCCGGTGGACCCGCAGCCGGGCGCGTTCGTCACGGTCGACCCGCCGGACCACACCCGCTACCGGCGCATGATCATGTCGATGTTCACCAAGAAGAAGGCCGAGGAAGTGCGTCCGTCGGCGCAGAAGCTGGTGGACGAGCGGATCGACGCGATCCTGAAGCTACCGCAGCCGGTCGACCTGGTCACGCACTTCGCGCGCCCCATCCCGTTGACCGTCGTCTGCGAGCTGCTGGGCGTTCCCTACAAGGACCGTCTCGCGTTCGGCCGCTGGATCAACACCCTCGTCGAGACGACGTCGTCGCAGGCCCACCGCAACGCGGCGGCGGGTGCGCTGTTCGGCTACCTGACGAAGCTGGTGGCGCAGAAGGAGAAGGAGCCCACCGACGACGTACTCGGCCGGCTGGTGTCGAACCAGATGGCCGCGGGCGAGCTGAAACGCGAAGAAGCCGTCGTCATCGGCATGATGCTGCTGTCGGCGGGCTACGACACGACGGCGTCGTCGATCGCGTTGAGCATCCTGACGCTGCTGGAGCACCCCGAGCAGCTGGTGAAGCTGCGCGAGAACCCGGGCCTGATCGTCGGTGCCGTGGAGGAGTTGTTACGGCACCAGAACGTCATGCAGTGCGGTGTCGGCCGGGTGGCCAAAGTGGACCTGGAGATCGCCGGCCAGCCGATCAGGGCGGGGGAGGGGATCATCGCGCTGCTGTCCTCCGCGGACCGCGACGAGTCGGTGTACTCCGATGCCGACACGCTCGACATCACGCGGAAGGACTCGACGCCGCTGGCGTTCGGGCACGGCATCCACAGCTGCATCGCGAAGTTCCTGTCCCGCGTGGAACTCCAGGTGGCGCTGCTGACGTTGATCACCCGCATTCCGACGCTCGCATTGGCGAAACCGGCCGACGAGCTGCGTTTCCGGGACGGCGCGATCGTCTACTCGCTGCGGGAGCTCCCGGTCGTCTGGTGAAAACCGGATGCCGGCCGCCCGGAGGGATCCCTACCCTCCGGGCATGGATCTTCGCGAGGAACTCCCGAGTGACGAACAGTCCGTGCGTGACGTCCACCTCCAGGCCTTCGGGCGCGGCCATGCGGTAGGTGATCTGGTCGGCAGCCTGCGGGACACCATCACGCCGCAGAGCGGCCTCTCACTGCTCGCCGAGCTCGACGGGCAGGTCGTCGGGCACGTCATGTTCACCCGCTGCCTGCTCGACGCCCCAGCGCGGCTGGTCGACGTGCAGGTCCTCAGCCCGGTGGGCGTGCTGCCCGAGTTCCAGCGCCGCGGCATCGGCTCGGCGCTGATCAGGCACGGCCTGGAGACCCTGGCGGAGCGGGCCGTTCCCGTCGTCTTCCTCGAGGGAAACCCGGCCTACTACTCGCGCTTCGGCTTCGTCCGCGGTGAGGATCTGGGCTTCCGCAAGCCGTCGCTGCGCATCCCGGACGGCGCTTTCCAAGCCATCACGCTCCCGGCGCACGAGCCGTGGATGACGGGCACGCTGGTCTACTCGGAGCCGTTCTGGAGGCACGACGCGGTCGGTCTCCGCAACCCAGACTAGGCGTATGCCAGGCACTCGGACGCGAGGATTCCTGACAGGTCGCGTCTCGAGATGGGTTGAGGGATGGACAACGAACAGAAGCTCCGGGACTACCTCCGCCGGGCCAGCACGGACCTCCAGCGCACCAAGCGGCGCCTGCAGGACCTCGAAGCGGCCGCGACGGAACCGATCGCCGTCGTCGGCATCGGCTGCCGCTTCCCCGGCGGGGTGCGCAGTCCCGAAGATCTGTGGCGGATGGTCGTCAACGGGGAACACGGCATCCGCGCCTTCCCGACCGACCGCGGCTGGGACCCGGAGATGCTCGCCCTGTCGTCGAGCGACCAGGGCGGCTTCCTCGAAGGCGCGGGCGAGTTCGACGCCGACTTCTTCGGCATCTCGCCGCGCGAGGCCCTGGGCATGAACCCGCAGCAGCGCGTGCTGCTGGAGGTCACCTGGGAGGCCCTGGAACGCGCGGGCATCGACCCGCACGCGCTGAAGGGTTCCGCCACCGCCGTCTTCGCGGGCGCGATGAACCAGGACTACCAGCTCGGCCCCGGCGAGGGCGGCGAGGGCATGGTCCTGCTGGGGTCGTCGAACTCCGTGATCTCGGGCCGCATCTCCTACACCCTCGGCTTCGTCGGCCCGTCCGTCACGCTCGACACTGCCTGTTCTTCTTCTTTGGTGGCAATGCATCTGGCGATGCAGTCACTGCGCGCGGGCGAGTGTTCGCTGGCTTTGGCCGGTGGTGTCACGGTGATGGCCAACCCGGCGACCTTCGTGGAGTTCTCCCGCCAGGGTGGCCTGTCCTCCGACGGCCGCTGCCGCTCGTTCGCCGACTCGGCCGACGGCACGGGCTGGTCCGAGGGCGTCGGCATGCTCGTGCTCGAACGCCTCTCGGACGCCCGACGCAACGGCCACACCGTTCTGGCCGTGCTGCGCGGTTCCGCCGTCAACCAGGACGGCGCCTCCAACGGCCTGACCGCCCCCAACGGCCCGTCACAGCAGCGCGTCATCAAGTCGGCCCTGGTGAACGCCCGCCTGACCAGCGACCAGATCGACGTCGTCGAGGCCCACGGCACCGGCACCGTCCTGGGCGACCCGGTGGAGGCCCAGGCCCTTCTCGCCACCTACGGCCGCACCCGCTCCCCGGAACGCCCCCTGCTGCTCGGCTCCGTCAAGTCGAACATCAGCCACACCCAGGCCGCCGCCGGCGTGGCGGGCGTGATCAAGATGATCATGGCCATCCGCGAGGGAGTGGTCCCGCAGACCCTCGGCGTCGACACCCCGTCCACCCACGTCGACTGGGATTCCGGCGCCGTCCGGCTGGTCACCTCCAACACCCCGTGGCCCGTCACCGGCCAGCCCCGCCGAGCCGCCGTCTCCTCCTTTGGCCTGTCCGGCACGAACGCCCACACCATCATCGAGCAAGCCCCCACCCCCGAACCTGTGGACAACTCGGCCCCTGTGGACAACTCCGCCGCTGCCGATCTTCACCCACAGAATCCGTCAGACCCCCGTGGGACGATTGGAGTGGGGACCTCGTTCTCCCCCCAGGGGGGCCAGGCGGGATCGATTCAGCCGGGCGCGGTGCCGTTCCTGGTGTCGGGCCGGTCGCGTGAGGCGTTGCGCGCGCAGGCCGAGCGATTGCTGTCCGTCGCCGGCACCGAGTCGCTCGACCCGGCAGGCGCGCTCGACCTCGCCTACTCGCTCGCCACCACCCGCGCGTCGTTCGACCACCGCGCCGCGATCGTCGGCGACCTCCGCACCGGCCTCGAAGCTCTCGTGAACGGCACCCCCGCCCCCGGTCTCATCCAGGGCACGGCGGCGCGCGCCAAGCAGGCGTTCCTGTTCACCGGCCAGGGCGCCCAGCGCATCGGCATGGGCCGCGGCCTCCACGCCCGCTTCCCGGTGTTCGCCGAGGCGTTCGACGCGGTCCTGCAGCACCTCGACCCGCAGCTCAAGGACGTGATCTGGGGCGATCGGCCGGAAGTCCTCGACCGGACAGAACACACCCAGCCCGCCCTGTTCGCGATCGAGGTCGCCCTCTACCGCCTCGTCGAGTCGTGGGGTCTCAAGCCCGATTTCGTCGGCGGCCACTCCATCGGCGAGATCGCCGCCGCGCACATCGCCGGTGTGTTCAGCCTGGAAGACGCGGCCACGCTGGTCCGTGAACGCGCCCGCCTCATGCAGGCACTGCCGAGCGGCGGCGTGATGATCGCGATCCAGGCCACCGAGGACGAGATCACGCCGCACCTGACCGACGGCGTCTCCATCGCCGCGATCAACGGTCCCACCAGCATCGTCATCGCCGGTGTTGAACAAGAGGGACGTAGGATCGTTGAACAATTCAACGATCGCAAGACCAGGCAGCTCAGTGTCAGCCACGCCTTCCACTCGCCGCTCATGGAGCCGATGCTCGCGGAGTTCCGGGCCGCACTCGAAGGCCTGACGTTCGAGGCGCCGATCATCCCGCTCATCTCCAACGTCACCGGTGAGCAGGCCCGCGTCGAGCAGATCACGTCGCCCGACTACTGGGTGTCCCACGTCCGCGAAGCCGTCCGGTTCACCGACGGCGTCAAGTGGCTCACCGCCCACGGCGTCACGCGGTTCCTGGAGATCGGCCCGGACGGCATCCTGTCCGCGATGGCGCAGGAAAGCGCCGACCACATCACCGCGATCCCGGTGCTGCGCAAGGACCGCGACGAGGTCGAGACGATCACGTCCGCACTGGCCGGCCTGCACGTCCGCGGCACCAAGGTCGACTGGAACGCGTTCTTCGCGCACACCAGCGCAAAGCGCGTCGACCTGCCCACCTACGCCTTCCAGACGAAGCGCTACTGGCCCAAGGGCGGCGGCACCTTCCACGACCCGCGCGCCGCCGGTCTCGGTGCGGCGCACCACCCGTTGCTCACGGCGACCGTCTCGTTCGCCGACCAGGACGGCGCGCTGCTCACCGGCCGCCTCACCCGCCAAACCCACCCGTGGCTCGTCGATCACGCCGTGCGCGGCACGGTTCTGCTGCCCGGCACGGCCTACCTGGAGCTCGCGATCCGCGCCGGCGACGAGGTCGGCTGCGACCGCGTCGAGGAACTGACGCTGACCGCTCCGCTGGTCGTGCCCGAGAAGGGCGGCGTGCAGGTACAGCTGTGGATCGGCAACGCCGACGCGAACGGCCGCCGCACCGTCAAGATCTACTCGCGTGCCGAGGGTTCCGACGACGAACCGTGGACACAGCACGCGATCGGCGTGCTCGGTGCGCCCGCGCGTGAGGTCGCGTTCGACACCGCGGTGTGGCCGCCTGCCGGCGTCGCTGCCCTGGACGTCGAGGGCTGCTACGAGAACTTCGCCGCGATGGGCTTCGAGTACGGGCCCGTCTTCCAGGGACTGCGCCAGGTCTGGCGTGGTGACGACGGCGTCGTCTACGCCGAGGTCTCGCTGCCGGAAGGTGTCGACCCGGCCGGATTCGGCCTGCACCCGGCACTTCTGGACGCCGCGCTGCACGCCGCGCTCGTCTCGGGCGACGGGGACGCCGGTCTGCCGTTCTCGTGGGAAGGCGTGTCGCTGCACGCGTCCGGCGCGACCACGCTGCGGGTGCGCCTGACCCGGTCCGGCGACAACGCCTACGCCATCGCGGCCGTGGACGGCGCCGGTGCACCGGTCGCGTCGATCGACTCGCTGGTGGTGCGCGCGGTCGCGGCCGAGTCCACTGTGGACCGCGACTCGCTGTTCCAGGTCGACTGGGTGCCGGTGACGGTTCCGGCGGACGGCACCGCGTTCACCGTGCTGGGCGAGGACGTCCTCGGCCTCGGCGGCACGGACACCTCGGACGTGCTCGTCGTTCCGGTGCTCGGCAACGAGGACGTGGTCTCCTCGGTGCACGAACTCACCGAACGCGTTCTCGAACTGCTCCAGGAGGAACGCGACGAGCGGCTCGTTTTCGTGACGAGCAGCCAGGATCTCGCGTCGGCCGCGGTGTGGGGCATGGTGCGGTCGGCGCAGTCCGAGTCGCCGGGCCGGTTCTCGCTGATCGAGCTGGACGGCACTCCCGCATCGCTGGCCGCGTTCGCCACCGCCGTCGGTTCCGAGGAGCCGCAGCTGGCGTTGCGCGACGGCGAGATCTACGCGCCGCGCCTGGCCCGTGCCGAGATCGAGGAGAGCCCGGTCGACTGGGGCGCGAAGGTCCTGATCACCGGTGGTACGGGCGGTCTGGGCAAGGTTGTCGCCCGCCACCTTGTCGCTGAGCACGGCGTCCGCGACCTGGTGCTGGTCAGCCGTAGTGGCACGGGCGACGTGTCAGAGCTGGAAGCGTTGGGCGCCAGCGTCTCCGTCGTCGCGTGCGATGTCGCCGACGCTGGAGCCGTGGCGGATCTGGTTGCCGGGCACGAGTTCTCGGCCGTCGTGCACAGCGCCGGGGTGCTGGACGACGGCGTGATCTCGTCGTTGACGCCGGAACGCCTGCATTCGGTGCTGCGTCCCAAGGTCGACGCGGCCTGGAACCTGGCCCAGGCGCTGCCGGACGTGCCGCTGGTGCTGTTCTCGTCGCTCGCGGGCACGTGGGGCACGGCCGGTCAGGCGAACTACGCGGCAGGCAACCACTTCCTCGACGCGCTGGCCGAGTACCGGCCCAACACCGTGTCCCTGGCGTGGGGTGCGTGGGCGGTCGAGGGCATGCTGTCCGACGCGGACGCCGAACGCATGACGCGTACCGGCATGCCGCCGCTGACCGTCGACCAGGGCCTGGCGCTGTTCGACCGCGCGGTGGCGTCCTCCAGC
Source organism: Lentzea nigeriaca (assembly GCF_016907955.1). GTDB lineage: Bacteria > Actinomycetota > Actinomycetes > Mycobacteriales > Pseudonocardiaceae > Lentzea > Lentzea nigeriaca. Next base: position 546,740 of record NZ_JAFBCX010000001.1, read on the forward strand.
GCCGCACTGGTTCCTGCCCGCCTCGACCTGGGCACGCTGCGGCAGCGCGGCGACGTGCCGCCGTTGCTGCGCGGCCTGATCCGGATGCGGACACGACGCGCGGCCTCGGGTTCGGAGACCGCGGACACGTTGGTCCGCAGGCTTTCCTGGCTGGGTGCGGAGGAGCGGTCGGACGCGGTGCTGGAACTGGTCCGCGGCCAGGTCGCGGCGGTGCTCGGCCACGCGTCCGGTGCCGAGATCGAGCCCACGCGCCAGTTCCAGGACCTCGGTTTCGACTCGCTGACCGCCGTCGAGCTGCGCAACCAGCTGACCGCGGTGACCGGGCTGAGGCTGCCCGCGACGATGGTGTTCGACTACCCGACACCCGTCGCGCTCGCCTCACACCTGCTGGACGAGCTGTTCGACGCCGACGTCGTCGTGCCGTCCGAGGTCAGGGCCGCCGTCGCGGACGACCCGATCGTGATCGTCGGCATGGGCTGCCGCTACCCGGACGGCATCGGGTCGGCCGACGACCTGTGGCGGCTGGTGTCCGAGGGCGGCGACGCGGTGTCGGGCCTGCCGTCGAACCGCGGCTGGGACCTCGAGAACCTCTACCACCCCGACCCCGACCACCCCGGCACGACCTACTCGCGTTCGGGCGGTTTCCTGCACGACGCCGGCGAGTTCGACGCCGGGTTCTTCGGCATGTCTCCCCGCGAAGCCCTCGGAACCGACTCGCAGCAGCGCATCCTGCTGGAGGTCGTGTGGGAGGCGATCGAACACGCCGGGATCGACCCGGTGTCGTTGCGCGGCACGCAGACCGGTGTGTTCGCGGGCGTCATGTACAACGACTACGGCGCGCGGCTCGGCGGCGGCGACTTCGAGGGCTTCCAGGGCTCCGGCACCTCACCGTCCATTGTGTCCGGACGCGTTTCCTACACGCTCGGCCTGGAAGGCCCAGCGGTCACGGTCGACACGGCGTGTTCGTCCTCTCTGGTCGCCATGCACTGGGCGATGCAGGCTCTGCGCGCGGGGGAGTGCTCGCTCGCGCTGGCCGGTGGTGTGACGGTCATGTCGACGCCGACCGCGCTGATCGAGTTCTCCCGGCAGCGCGGCCTGTCGCCGGACGGCCGCTGCAAGGCGTTCTCCGACTCGGCCGACGGCGTGGGCTGGTCCGAGGGCGCCGGTGTGGTCGTGCTGGAACGCATGTCCGACGCCGTGCGGAACGGGCACCCGATCCTCGCCGTGATCCGCGGCTCGGCGGTGAACCAGGACGGCGCCTCGAACGGCCTGATGGCACCGAACGGTCCGGCACAGCAGCGGGTGATCCGTGCCGCGCTGGCCAACGCCGGTCTGGCTCCGTCCGATGTGGACGCGGTCGAGGCGCACGGCACCGGCACGACGCTGGGCGACCCGATCGAGGCGCAGGCGCTGCTCGCGACCTACGGCCAGAACCGCTCGGAACCGCTGCTGCTCGGCTCGGTGAAGTCGAACATGGGCCACACACAGGCCGCCGCCGGTGTGGCCGGTGTGATCAAGATGGTGCAGGCGATGCGGCACGGCGTGCTGCCGCAGACCCTGCACGTCACCACGGCGTCCTCGCACGTCGACTGGACCGAGGGCGCGGTCGAGCTGCTCACGTCGCCCCGGCCGTGGCCCGCGGTGGACCGGCCGCGCCGTGCGGGTGTCTCGTCGTTCGGCATCTCCGGCACCAACGCCCACGTGATCATCGAGCAGCCGCCCGCTGTCGACGTTCCTGCCTCCGTGTCTTCGGACGGCGTCGTTCCGGTGGTGTTGTCCGGTCGCACCCGGCGTGCTGTGCGGGGTCAGGCCGCGCGGCTGCGCTCGTTCGTCGAGTCTTCTGACGTTTCGTTGCGCGACTTGGCTTTCTCGCTGGCGACGACGCGTTCGGCGTTCGAGCAGCGGGCCGCGGTGGTTGCCGCCGATCGCGAGTCCTTGCTGCGTTCGCTGGGTGCTCTCGCGACGGAGAACGCCGACCCCGCCGTGGTGGAGGGTGGGGTCGCGCCGGGCAAGGTGGCGTTCCTGTTCTCCGGCCAGGGATCCCAGCGCCTGGGCATGGGTCGCGACCTCTACGAGCGGTACCCGGTGTTCGCCTCCGCTCTCGACGAGGTGCTCGAGCGGCTTGCCGTTCGTGACGTGATGTGGGGGTCCTCCGAGGAAGACCTGCAGCAGACCGGCAACGCGCAGCTCGCCCTGTTCGCGTTCGAGGTCGCGCTGTTCCGTCTCGTCCGGTCGTGGGGCGTGAAGGTCAGCGCGGTGATCGGCCACTCGATCGGTGAGATCGCCGCCGCCCACGTCGCCGGTGTGTTCTCCCTCGACGACGCCTGCACGCTCGTCTCCGCGCGCGCCCGGTTGATGCAGGCGCTGCCCGCGGGTGGCGCGATGGTCGCCCTCCAGGCAAGCGAAGCCGAAGTCGCCCCGCTGCTGACCGACGGTGTCTCGATCGCCGCGATCAACGGCCCGGCCTCGGTGACGATCGCCGGTGTTGAACAAGAGGTTCGTCGGATCGTTGAACAATTCAACGACCGCAAGGCGAAGGAACTCGCGGTCTCGCACGCCTTCCACTCACCGCTGGTGGAGCCGATGCTCGACGAGTTCCGCGCGGTCGTCGACGGCCTTTCGTTCAACAATCCCACGATCCCGTTGTTCGCTGGTGGGATTGTTGAACGATCCTCTGATGCGATTGTTCAACAATCCGACTACTGGGTGCGGCACGTCCGGGAGACCGTCCGGTTCCACGACAACGTCGAGGCGGCGCGGGCTGCCGGCGTGACTACGTTCGTGGAGATCGGCCCGGAGGGTGCCCTGTCGGCGCTCGTCGAGGGCGCGATTCCCGTGCTGCGCAAGGATCGTTCGGAAGAGGAGTCGGTCGCGCTGGCGCTGGGCCGCCTGTTCGCGGCGGGCGTGTCCGTGGACTGGAAGACCTACTTCGGCCCCGCCCGCCGGGTGACGCTGCCGACCTACGCGTTCCAGCACGAGTACTACTGGCCGCTGGGTTCCACCGCTCCGGCCGTCACGGACGCGGATCCGGCGGACGCCAAGCTGTGGGCGGCGATCGAACGTGGTGACGCCCGCGAGCTCGCGGCGTTGCTGCGGCTGGGGGAGGAGCAGCGTTCGTCGCTGGACTCGCTGATCCCGGCGCTGTCGTCGTGGCGTGCGGGCAACCAGGAGAAGGCGCTGCTCGACTCGTGGCGGTACCGGGTCCTGTGGGCGCCGGTCCGCGTCACGGGCACGCCGGTGCTGTCCGGCCACATCGTGGTGGTGACGACTCCCGCTGTCGACGCCGAGCCCTACCGCGCGGCGCTCGCGGCTCACGGCGCCGACGTCACGGTCGTCACCTCGGTCGCGGACGTGCCCGTCTGTGATCTCGTGGTCTCGTTGGTGGCGCTGGACGAGTCGCCAGCCTCGGTGCTGACGACCGGCCTGGAACAGTCGATCCTGCTGGTGAAGTCGGTCGAGGCGCCGATCTGGACCGTGACCTCTGGCGCGGTGGCCGCGGAGACCGCGGACTCGGTGCGGTCCGCCGCCCAGGCCGCCGTCTGGGGCTTCGGCCGTGCCGCCGCTCTCGAATACCCGCAGCGCTGGGCCGGTCTGATCGACCTGCCCGAGGTGCTGGACGAGAACTCGTTGCGCCGCTTCGTCTCCTGCGTCGCCGGCCTGAACGGCGAGGACCAGCTGGCCGTCCGCTCGTCCGGTGTCATGGGCCGTCGTCTGGCTCACCGCCCGGTCGACGCGTTGCCGTCCGACTACACCGCCCACGGCACGGTGCTGATCACCGGCGGAACCGGTGGGCTCGGTGCGACGACTGCGCGTTGGCTTGCCGAGCGCGGTGTTTCGGGTCTGGTGCTGACGTCGCGCCGCGGCATGGACGCTCCGGGCGCCGAAGAGTTGAAGGCGTCGCTGGAGGAACTGGGGCCGCGCGTCTCGATCGTGGCTTGCGATGTCGCCGACCGCGAAGCGTTGGCGGCTGTGGTCGCGGACATCCCCGATCTGTCCGGTGTCGTGCACACCGCCGGTGCCGCCCAGCACGCGCCGCTCGAGCTGACGTCGCTGGACGACTTCGCGGAGGTGTTGTCGGCCAAGGTGATCGGCGCCGCGAACCTCGACGCGCTGGTCGGGGAGGTCGACTTCTTCGTGCTGTTCGGCTCGATCGCGGGCGTGTGGGGCAGCGGCGGCCAGGCCGCCTACGGCGCCGCCAACGCCTACTGCGATGCCCTGGCCGAGTCCCGTCGTGCCCGTGGCCACCGGGCGACGTCGATCGCGTGGGGCCCGTGGGCCGAGGTCGGCATGGCCACGCACGAGGCCATGTCCGACAACCTGGCGCGCCGCGGCCTGACGTTCCTGCGGCCCGACCAGGCCGTCGTCGAGCTGAACCGCGCCGTGATGCACGACGACACCTGCGTCACCGTCGTCGACATCGACTGGGACACCTACTTCCCGCTGTTCACGTCGGTCCGCCCCTCCCCGCTGCTGTCGGATCTCCCCGAGGTCAGGGCTTTGACGGTCGTCGAGGAGGTCCGCCGCGACGACTCCGAGTTCGCCCGCAAGCTCCGCTCACTGTCCGAAGAGGACCAGAAGCGCAGGCTGGTCGACCTGGTGCGCGCCGAGGCCGCCGCCACGCTGGGTCACAGCTCGGTCGAGGAGGTGGGGGAGAACCGCGCGTTCCGCGACATCGGCTTCGACTCGCTGACCGCCGTCGAGCTGCGCAAGAAGCTGTCCGACGCCACCGGTCTGCCGTTGCCCGCGACGCTGGTCTTCGACTACCCGACCCCGGCCGTACTGGCCGACCACCTGCTGGCCGAACTGCTCGGCGCCGCCGCGGACCAGGCCGTCTACTCGGCTCAGATCGACTCGGACGAGCCGATCGCGATCGTCGGCATGAGCTGCCGCTTCCCCGGCGAGGCGAACACGCCGGAGGCGTTCTGGGAGATGGTGCTCGCGGGCACGGACGCGATCACGGAGTTCCCGGCGGACCGCGGCTTCGACATGGCGCAGCTGTACGACCCGGACCCCGACCGCCCCGGCACCACCTACACGACCGCCGGCGGCTACCTGCCCGGCGCGGGCGACTTCGACCCGGCGTTCTTCGGCATCTCGCCGCGTGAGGCCACGGGCATGGACCCGCAGCAGCGCCTGCTCCTGGAAACCACCTGGGAGGCCGTCGAACGCGCGGGCATCGACCCGGCGGCGTTGCGCGGCAAGAAGGTCGGCGCGTTCATCGGCTCCTCCTACATCGAGTACGGCGGTGGTGACGGCGGCTCCGAGGGCTACCAGGTCACCGGCACCTCACCGTCGGTGCTGTCCGGCCGCGTCGCCTACGTGTTCGGTTTCGAGGGCCCGGCCGTCACGGTCGACACCGCGTGCTCTTCCTCTTTGGTGGCACTGCATCTGGCGTGCCAGTCGCTGCGCACGGGCGAGTCCGCGTTCGCCGTCGCCGGTGGCGCGACGGTCATGCCGAACCCGAAGCCGCTGATCGCCTTCTCCCGTCAGCACGCCCTGGCCCGTGACGGCCGGTGCAAGTCGTTCTCCGACTCCGCGGACGGCATGATCCTTTCCGAGGGCATCGGCATGCTCCTGCTGATGCGCCAGTCGGATGCGGTGGCTGCCGGCCACCGCGTCCTGGCCGTGATCCGCGGCTCGGCCGTGAACCAGGACGGCGCCTCCAACGGCCTCTCCGCCCCGAACGGCCCGTCGCAGCAACGCGTGATCATGCAGGCGCTCGCCAACTCCGGTGTGACGCCGAACGACATCGACGCCCTCGACGCCCACGGCACCGGCACCTCCCTGGGCGACCCGATCGAGGCCCAGGCCCTGTTCAACACCTACGGGCGCGACCGCGACGCCGACCGCCCACTGCTCCTCGGCTCGGTGAAGTCGAACATCGGCCACACCCAGTCCGCCGCGGGCGTCGCCTCCGTCATCAAGATGGTCATGGCCCTGCGGCACGGCGTCCTGCCCCGCACCCTGCACGCCGCCGAACCCTCGACCCACGTCGACTGGAGCCCCGGCACCATCGCGCTGCTGCAGGACACCACCGCCTGGCCCGACACGGGCCGCGCCCGCCGCTGCGCCGTGTCGTCGTTCGGCATCAGCGGCACCAACGCCCACGTGATCTTGGAGCAGGCCGCGACCGCACCGGAACTGTCGGTGCCGTCTGAGACGATTGGGATGGGGGGTGAATCCCCCCAGGGGGCCGGCGAATCCGTATCGATTCCGTGGCTCGTGTCCGCGAAGTCCGACGCCGCCCTGCGCGCACAGATCGCCGGACTCGCCGCAGTCGACGCGAGCAGCAAGGACATCGCCTACAGCCTCAGCCTCCGCCCGGACTTCGACCACCGCGCGGTCCTCCTCGACGGCGTCGAGATCAGGGGCGTCGCGGACCTCGAGCGCAAGGTCGTGTTCATCTTCCCCGGCCAGGGTTCGCAGTGGGTCGGCATGGGCGCGCAGCTGCTCGACGAGTCCCCGGTGTTCGCCGCCCGCATGGCCGAATGCGCCGCCGCCCTGAAGCCCCACACCGACTGGAACCTCCTCGACGTCATCCGCGGTGCGGGCAGCCTCGACCGCGTCGACGTCGTCCAGCCCGCGAGCTGGGCGATGATGGTGTCGCTCGCCGAGGTCTGGAAGCACTACGGCGTGACGCCCGACGCCGTCATCGGCCACTCCCAGGGCGAAATCGCGGCGGCCGCCGTCTCCGGAGCTCTCAGCCTGGAGGACGCCGCCAAGGTCGTCGCCCTCCGCAGCCAGGCCATCGGCCGCGTCATGTCGGGCCGCGGCAGCATCGTGTCGATCGGTCTGTCGGCGCAGGAAGTCCAGCCACACCTGGAAGAGTGGGGCGACCGGCTCAGCCTCGCCGCCACCAACGGCCCCCGCAGCGTCGCCGTCTCCGGTGACCTGAAGGCGCTGGACGCGTTCTGCGGGAAGCTGATCGAGCACGGTGTCCGCGTCCGCCGCATCGAGGTCGACTATGCCTCGCACTCGGCCCAGGTCGAGGACCTCCGCGACGACATCCTCAGCGACCTCGCGGGCATCACCCCGCTGACCCCGCACACGAAGTTCCTGTCCACGGTCACCGGCGAGTGGAACGACACCACCACCGACGCCGAATACTGGTACACCAACCTCCGCCAGACCGTGCACCTCAACGAAGCCGTCGAGCAGCTCATCGGCAGCGGGCACCAGGTGTTCGTCGAGGTCAGCTCGCACCCGGTCCTCACGCCGGGCGTGCAGGACGCCCTCGAAGGCAGGCGCGGTGTCGTCACCGGCACGCTGCGCCGTGACGTCGGCGGCCTGCACCGCGTCCTGACGAGCCTCGCCGAGGTCTGGGTCCGCGGCGTGCCGGTCCAGTGGCACCTCGACGGCACCCGCGTCGACCTGCCCACCTACCCGTTCCAGCACGAGCGCTTCTGGATCGGCCCGCCCCAGCACCCGGTCGCCGCGCAGGACCCGGCGGACGACGCGTTCTGGCAGGCGGTCGAGCAGTCCGACCTCGCCACCCTCACCCGCAGCCTGCACCTCGACGAGGCCACGCTCGCCGCCGTCCTGCCCGCTCTCACCACCTGGCGGCAGACCAGCCGCGACCAGTCCACAACAGCCTCCTGGCGCTACCGCACCACGTGGAAGCCGTTGCGCGGCCTGGACAACGGCAAGCTCACCGGCACCTGGGCCGTCGTCACCACCGACGCCATCAACGACACCGACGTCGTCAACGCGCTCGGCGACGTGCAGCGCATCGTCCTGGACGCCGACGACGACCGCGCCGCCGTGGCCGCGAAACTCGTCGACGCGGACGGCATCGTCTCACTGCTGCCCACCGACGAACGCCCCGGAACCCTCGGCCTGCCAACAGGTCTGCTGCTCACCGTCAACCTCGTCAACGCACTCGGCGACGCCGGGATCGACGCCAAGGTCTGGAACGTCTCCCGCAACGCCCTGTCCACCGGCCGCGCCGACACCGTCGACCACCCGGTCCAGGTGCAGGCCATCGGCATTGGCTGGACCGCCGCACTGGAGCACCCGCAGCGCTGGGGCGGCTCCATCGACCTGCCGGAGGAGCTCGACCAGCGGGCCGCGCAACGGTTCGTGTCGGCCCTGGTCAACGCGGGCGACGAGGACCAGCTCGCCATCCGCGCGTCCGGCACCCTCGCCCGCCGCGTCGTGCGCGCCCCCTCCCGTCCCGGCACCACGGACTGGACCCCGCGCGGCACCACGATCATCACCGGCGGCACCGGCACGCTCGGCCCGCACGTCGCCCGTTTCTTCGCCCACAAGGGCGCCGAACACCTCGTGCTGACCAGCCGCCGCGGCCTCGACGCGCCCGGCGCCCGTGAACTCGTGGCGGAGCTGGAAGAAATCGGCACAACCACCACGGTCGTCGCGTGTGACATCGCGAAACGCGACGACGTCGAACGCATGCTGAACGACCTGCGTGCGGAAGGCCGTGACATCCGCTCGGTCATCCACACCGCCGCGGTCATCGGCCTGCATTCCATCGACGGGTCCACTGTGGAGGGTCTGAGTGAGATCCTCGCCGCCAAGGTCGACGGCGCCGCCCATCTGGATGCGCTGCTGACCGAGGACCTCGACGCGTTCGTGCTGTTCTCCTCGATCTCCGGCATGTGGGGTTCCGGCAACCACGCCTCCTACGTCGCCGGCAACGCCTTCCTGAACTCCCTGGCCGCCAACCGCCGCGCACGGGGCCTCAGGTGCACCTCGGTGTCGTGGGGCATCTGGTCCGACGACATCGGTCTCGGCCGCGTCGACACCGACCAGATCCGCCGCAGCGGCCTCGAGTTCATGAAGGCACGCCTGGCACTCGCGGGTCTGCAACGAGCGATCGAGGACGACGAGACCGAGATCGCCATCGCCAACATCGCCTGGGACCGCTACTACCCGGTCTTCACCGCGATGCGCCCGACCATGCTCTTCGAGGAACTGCCGGAGGTCCGCGCACTCGCGGTCACCGCCGAGCAGACCACGACCTCCGACGGCTCGGACTTCGCGGCACGGCTGCGTGCTTTGCCGCCCGCCGAACGCGAACAGCAGCTGCTCGACCTCGTCCGTGCCGAAGCCGCCGCCGTGCTGGGCATGGCCTCGACCGACGCCCTGACCGAGCACAGGGCGTTCCGCGAGGTCGGCTTCGACTCGATCACCGCGGTCGACCTGCGCAACAAGCTCGCCGCCGCAACAGGTCTGACGCTGCCCACCACGATGGTGTTCGACCACCCGAGCCCGCTCGCGCTCACCGAGTTCCTGCTCGGCGAGCTCCTCGGCGCCGACGTTCCGGTCGCAACCCAGGTCGTCGCCTCGGCCGTGTCCGACGAACCGATCGCGATCATCGGCATGGCCTGCCGTTACCCCGGCGGCGTCAGTTCCCCGGAAGACCTGTGGAACGTCGTGATGAACGGCGTCGACGCCATCTCCGGCTTCCCGGCGGACCGCGGCTGGGACGGCGACTCCCTCTACAACCCCGACCCGGACGCCCCCGGCGGCGCCTACTCGGTGCAGGGCGGCTTCCTGCACGACGTCGCGAACTTCGACCCCGGCTTCTTCGGCATCAGCCCGCGCGAGGCCCTCTCGATGGACCCGCAACAGCGCCTGCTCCTCGAAACCGCCTGGGAGTCCATCGAACGCGCCGGCATCGACCCGCAGTCGCTCAAGGGAACCCTCACCGGCGCGTTCATCGGCGCCTCCTACCAGGACTACTCCGCCGGCGGCTCCGACCAGCCCGGCGACGAGGGCCACATGATCACCGGCACGCTCTCCAGCGTGCTGTCGGGCCGCGTCTCCTACCTGTTCGGACTCGAAGGCCCCGCGGTCACCCTCGACACGGCCTGCTCGTCGTCACTGGTGGCGCTGCACCTGGCCTGCCAGTCGTTGCGCGACGGAGAAAGCACCCTCGCCCTCGCCGGCGGCGTCTCGGTCATGGCAACCCCAGGTGCCTTCGTGGGCTTCTCCCGCCAGCGCGCCCTCGCGAAGGACGGCCGCTGCAAGGCCTACTCCGATGCCGCCGACGGCATGACCCTCGCCGAGGGTGTCGGCCTCGTGCTGCTGGAACGCCTCTCCGACGCCGTCCGCAACGGCCACCGCGTCCTCGCCGTCGTCCGCGGCTCCGCGGTGAACCAGGACGGCGCCTCCAACGGCCTCACCGCCCCGAACGGCCCGTCGCAGCAACGCGTCATCCGCCAGGCCCTCGCCAACGCCCGCCTCGAACCGTCCGAAGTGGACGCCATCGACGGCCACGGCACCGGCACGGCCCTGGGCGACCCGATCGAGGCCCAAGCCCTGCTCGCCACCTACGGCCAGAACCGCGAACGCCCGCTGCTGCTCGGCTCCGTGAAGTCCAACATCGGCCACACGCAGATGGCCTCCGGCGTCGCCTCCGTCATCAAGATGGTGCTGGCCCTGCGCGCCGGTGTGCTGCCCCGGACCCTCCACGTCGACCAGCCGTCGACCAAGGTCGACTGGTCCTCGGGCTCCATCAAGCTCCTCGCCACCGAGGAACCGTGGCCGGAGACCGGCCACCCGCGCCGCGCCGGCGTCTCCTCGTTCGGCCTCTCCGGCACGAACGCCCACGTGGTGCTCGAAGCGGCCCCGGAATTGTCAGACCCGTCTGAGACGATTGGGATGGGGGGCAGCTCCCCCCAGGGGGCCGGTGAACCCGAATCGATCCAGCCCCGATCGATCCAGCCCGGCGCGGTGCCGGTGCTGCTGTCGGCGCGCGCCGACGAGGCGCTCAGGCAGATCGCGGGCAACCTGATCGAGGTCGACTCGGACCTGGTCGCGCTGGCCGCGAGCCTCGCCACCAAGCGGTCCACGTTCGAGAAGCGCGCGGTCGTCGTCGCGAGCGACCGCGACGAACTCGTGCGCGGCCTGACCGCGTTGCGCGACGGCGAGCCCGACGCGTCCGTCACGCGAGGCCAGACCACGCGCGGCCGCACCGCGTTCCTGTTCACCGGCCAGGGTTCGCAGCGCCTCGGGATGGGCCGTGAGCTCTACGAGCGCTACCCGGTGTTCGCCGACGCGTTCGACGCCGTCTGCGCTCACCTCGACGCGGACCTCGACCGTCCGCTGCGCGACGTCATGTGGGGCGACGACGCGGAAGCTCTCAACCAGACCGGCTACGCGCAGCCCGCGATCTTCGCCGTCGAGGTGGCCCTCTACCGGCTCGTCGAGTCGTGGGGCGTCACGCCCGACTACCTGGCGGGCCACTCCATCGGTGAGATCGCCGCCGCCCACGTGGCGAACGTCCTCAGCCTCGACGACGCGTGCACCCTCATTTCCGCCCGTGCGCGCCTCATACAGGCGTTGCCGACCGGCGGCGCGATGGTCGCCATCCAGGCCACCGAGGCCGAGGTGACACCGCACCTGACGTCCGGCGTGTCGATCGCCGCGATCAACGGGCCGTCCTCGGTGGTGGTCGCGGGTGTTGAACACGAGGTTCGTAGGATTGTTGAACGATTCGACGACCGCAAGTCGAAGCAGCTCGCGGTCAGCCACGCGTTCCACTCGCCGCTGATGGAACCGATGCTCGACGAGTTCCGCCAGGTCGTCGAAGGGCTTTCGTTCACCAATCCGACGATCCCGTTGGTGACTGGTGGGATTGTTCAACAACCCGGCTACTGGGTGCGGCATGTGCGCGACACCGTCAGGTTCGCCGAGGCGGTCAGCCAGCTGGAGAACAAGGGTGTGCGGGCGTTCCTCGAGTTCGGCCCCGACGGCGTGCTCACCGGCATGGCGCAGGACTCGCTCACCGAGGAAGCGGTGCTCGTCCCGGCACTGCGCCGTGACCGCGGCGAGGTCGTCACGCTGCTGACGGCGCTGGCCGGCCTCCACGTCCGCGGCACCACCGTCGACTGGTCCGCGTACTTCGCGGGTGCCCCGGCGGACGTCGAGCTGCCGACGTATCCGTTCCAGCACCAGCGTTTCTGGCCGGAGCCCGTCACGGCGACCGCATCCGGCGGCGACTTCGTCGACGACGAGTTCTGGGCGGCGGTCGAACGCGAGGACTTCGCCGCGCTGGCGCGGTGGCGTTCCCGCAAGCAGCAATCCACAGTGGACTCCTGGCGGTACGCGGTCACCTGGAAGCCGATCACCGCCCAAGCCGCCCTCACAGGCCCGTGGCTGGTGCTCACCAACGACGACGCGTCCGCCCTGATCGACGCGCTGGGCGTCGAGACCGTGGTCGTCGACGCCGCCCACACCCGCCAGGAACTCGCCGAGCAGCTCAAGGGCGACTACGCGGGCGTGCTGTCGCTGCTCGCGCTCAACACCGGCGCCGAGGACGCGCTGGTCCGCACTTCCGTTGTGGTGCAAGCACTCGGCGACGCCGGAGTCGACGCTCCGCTGTGGGTCGCGACGCGCGGCGCGGTGTCGGTCGGCGGCGGCGAGCAGATCACCAATCCCGACCTGGCGACGGTCTGGGGCCTCGGCCGCGTCATCGCGCTGGAGCACCCGCAACGCTGGGGCGGCCTGATCGACCTGCCCGGCACCCTCGACTGGAACACCGCACGCCGCATCCCGGGCGTCCTGGCGGGCACGGGCGAGGACCAGGTGGCGGTGCGCCCGTCCGGCGTCTACGGCCGCCGCCTCGTCCACAGCACGCCGAGCGCGCTGCACCGCGACTACCGGCCGGGCCGCGTACTCGTCACCGGTGGCACGGGCGCGATCGGCCGGCAGGTCGCGCGGTGGCTGCTCGACAACGACGCCGAACAGGTGATCCTCGTCAGCCGCACCGGAACCGCCGACTTCGACGACCCGCGCGTGATCGTCAAGTCCTGCGACGTCGCCGACCGCGACGCACTCGCCGCACTCCTCGCCGAGCACCCGGTGACGTCGGTCTTCCACGCGGCGGGTGTCGTCGAGGACGGCCTCGTCGAGTCGATGGACGCCACATCGTTCACGAACCTGTTGCGCACCAAGGTCCACGCCACGCGCACCCTGCACGAGCTGACGCGGGATCTCGACGCGTTCGTGCTGTTCGCCTCGACCGCGGGCGTCATCGGCGGCGCGGGTCAGGGCAACTACGCCGCGGCCAACGCGTTCCTCGACGCCTTCGCCGAACACCGCCGCCTGCAAGGACTTCCGGCCACCTCGGTGGCGTGGGGCCCGTGGGGTGAGGCCGGTATGGCCGTCGGTGTCGCGGAACGCCTGAAGCGCGGCGGTTTCACACCCATGGAGCCCGCGCTCGCGTTGCAGGCGCTCAAGAAAGCCATCGAACACGGCGACGCGGCCGTCCTGGTCGCGGAGATCGACTGGGAACGGTTCCTGCCCGCACTGGCCGGACTGCGCCCCGCGCCGTTGGTCGGCGACCTGCCCGAGGTCAAACGCTTTCACACCACCGAAAAAGTCGTCGAAGCGGAACAGCCGCAGTTCCGCAGGGCACTCGCGGGCCTGTCGAAGACCGAACGCGACCGCGCGGTCCTGGACCTGGTGCGCGGACAGATCGCCGCGGTTCTCGGCCACGGCAGCGCTTCCGACGTCGACCCGGACCGCGCGTTCCTCGACCTCGGCTTCGACTCGCTGACGACGCTGGAACTGCGCAACCGCCTGCAGGCCGCGACCGAACTGACGCTGCCCGCGTCCCTCCTCTACGACTACCCGACTCCCCACGACCTGACGGACTTCCTGCTGGGCGAGGTCGGCGACGTTCCCGCCGAGGCCGTCGTGGCGCGCGTCGACGACGACCCGATCGCGATCGTCGGCATCGGCTGTCGTTTCCCCGGCGGCGTGACGTCACCGGAAACCTTCTGGGAGCTCGTTTCCTCCGGCGGCGACGGCATCAGCTCGTTCCCGTCCGACCGCGGCTGGGACCTCGCCGCACTCGGCGCCGGTGCGTCGGCGTCACTGGAAGCCGGATTCCTCAGCGGTGTCGCGGACTTCGACGCGCACTTCTTCGGCATCTCGCCGCGGGAAGCGCTCGCGATGGACCCGCAGCAGCGCCTCGTCCTCGAAACCGCCTGGGAAGCCCTCGAACGCACCGGCATCGACCCGCTGTCGTTGAAGGGCAGCACGACCGGCGTGTTCGTCGGCACGAACGGCCAGGACTACGAGAACGTGCTGCGCCGCTCGCTGGACCCCGACATCCAGGGCTACCTCGCCACCGGCAACACCGCGTCGGTGATGTCCGGCCGCCTCTCCTACGTCCTCGGACTGGAAGGCCCCGCGGTCACCATCGACACAGCCTGCTCGTCGTCGTTGGTCGCCATGCACTGGGCGATGCGCGCGCTCCGCTCCGGCGAGTGCTCTCTCGCCCTGGCCGGCGGTGTCAGCGTCATGTCGAGCCCGGACTCGTTCGTCGAGTTCACCACCCAGGGCGGCCTCGCCCCTGACGGCCGCTGCAAGGCTTTCGCCGACGCCGCCGACGGCACGGCGTGGTCCGAGGGCGCGGGCATCCTCGTGCTGGAACGCCTGTCGGACGCGCGACGCAACGGCCACGAGGTGCTTGCTCTGGTGCGTGGCTCGGCCGTCAACTCCGACGGCGCCTCCAACGGTCTGACCGCCCCGAACGGCCCCTCGCAGCAGCGCGTCATCCGCCGCGCTCTCGCCGACGCCGGTCTGTCCGTGACCGACATCGACGCCGTGGAAGCCCACGGCACAGGCACGACGCTGGGCGACCCGATCGAGGCCCAAGCGCTTCTGTCGACGTTCGCCGACCGCTCCGAGCCGCTCTACCTGGGTTCGGTGAAGTCGAACATCGGCCACGCGCAAGCCGCCGCCGGTGTCGCGGGCGTGATCAAGATGGTCGAGGCGATGCGCCACGGCGTGCTGCCCCGCACCCTGCACGTCGACGCCCCGACCAGCCACGTCGACTGGACCTCGGGCCCGGTCTCACTGGTCACCGAGAACACCGCCTGGCCCACCACCGGCCACCCGCGCCGCGCGGGCGTCTCCGCCTTCGGCCTCTCCGGCACCAACGCCCACGTGATCTTGGAAGCCGCGTCGGGGATCCCCCCGATTTCCAGCGTACCGACCGAAACGCCTGCTCAAGCGGCCGCGCCGGAATCTGTGGACAACTCGGCGCCTGTGGACAACCCGGCCGTTGTCGATCTCTCCGCGCCCGCACTGTCGGCGCCGGGTGAGACGATTGGAGTGGGGACCTCGGTCTCCCCCAAGGGGGCTCCCGTCGTTGTCTCGGCGAAGTCCTCCGATGCTCTGCGCGCTCAGATCGATCGTATTCGCGCGGTGGAAGCGAACCAGCTCGACCTGGCGTTCTCGGCGGCGACGACGCGCGCGCAGTTCGCGCATCGGGCGTTGCTGATCGACGGCGCCGAGGTGGTCAGCGGCGTGGCGCGCAAGGCGGGGACGACGGCGTTCCTGTTCACCGGCCAGGGCTCGCAGCGCCTGGGCATGGGCCGCGAGTTGTACGCGCGGTTCGGCGTGTTCCGCGACGCCTTCGACGAGGTCCTGAACCACCTCGACCCGAACCTCAGGAACATCATCTGGGGCGAGGACGCCGAGGCGCTCAACCAGACCGGCAACACCCAGCCGGCGCTGTTCGCGATCGAGGTCGCGCTCGCCAGGCTCGTCCAGAGCCTCGGCGTCGTGCCCGACCACGTCGCCGGCCACTCCATCGGCGAGATCGCGGCCGCCCACATCGCGGGCGTGCTGACCCTCGAAGACGCCGCCACCCTCGTGACGGCCCGCGCGAACCTCATGCAGGCGCTCCCGGCGGGCGGCGCGATGGTCTCCGTCCTCGCCACCGAAGCCGAAGTCGCGAAGCAGATCGGCAAATCGAAGAAGGTGTCGATCGCGGCGGTCAACGGACCTGCGTCCGTCGTCATCTCCGGCGACAAGGCCCAGGTCCAGAAGATCGCCAAGAGGTTCGAGAAGACCAAGCAGCTCACCGTCAGCCACGCGTTCCACTCGCCGCTGATGGACCCGATGCTCGACGACTTCCGCGCGGCCATCAGCACCCTCAGCTTCAGCCCGCCACGCATCCCGATCGCGACCACCGGCGACGTCACCACCGTCGACTACTGGGTCGGCCACGTCCGCGACACCGTCCGCTTCCACGACAACGTCCAGAGCCTCAGCGGCGTCGACACGTTCGTCGAGATCGGCCCGGACGGTCTGCTGGCGGCCATGGTCGACGGTGCCGTTGCGACACAACGCAAGGACCGCGACGAGGTCAGCGCGTTCGGCCTCGCGCTCGGCACGCTCCACGTCCGGGGCGCCGACGTCGACTGGCCTCAGTTCTTCGCGGGCACCGGCGCACAACGCATCGCGTTGCCCACGTATGCGTTCCAGCGCGAACGCTACTGGCCGACGACCACCCCGAAGTCGGTGACCGACGACTGGCTGTACGAGGTCGTGTGGGAGCGGCACAAGGTCAGCACCACCACCGACGGCACCTGGCTCGTCCTCGGCGACGCGTCGGGCTTCGCTGGCGAAACCGTCACCGACCTGGTGCCGGGCGACTACGCCGGTGTCATCTCGGTGGGCGGCACCAGCCCGTTCGAAGTCCTGAACACCTTGCGGCAGAACGACATCACGGCGCCGCTGTGGTGCGTGAGCAGCGAGCCCGCCGTCTGGGGCGAAGGACGCGTCGCCGCACTGGAGCAGCCGGAACGCTGGGGCGGCCTGATCCGCGTCGACACCGACACGTGGGCCGTCCCGCAGGGCGAACAGGAAGTCGCCTTCCACGACGACGGCACGTTCGTCCCGCGCCTGCGCCGCATCGAAGCCACCACACCGTGGACCCCAACCGGCAAGATCCTCCTCGCCGGTGCCGAAGGACCGATGGGTGAGCAGCTCAAGCAGGCATTCGAGAACACCACCGACACGCTGACCGACGACGTCACCGCGGTGATCTACGTCGGCGAACACGCGGGCCTCGAGACCCTGCACCAGCTCGACGAACAGCTGGGCGACCGCGAGCTGGAAGCGTTCGTCGTCTTGGGATCCGTCGCCGGCACGTGGGGCTTCCGCGGCCAGCAGCAGCAAGCCGCCTACTCCGCGATCGTCGAGGAGTTCGCACGGCAACGCCGCAACCGCGGCCTCAAGGCGACTTCCATCGCCTACGCGCCGTGGGAGGGCACGACCGACGAGAGCATGACCACGCACCTGCGGGTGAGCGGCATCCCGGTCCTCGACGCCCCGAACGCCATCACGGCCCTGCGGCAGGCAGTCGCGAGTGGACGGACGAACGTCGTCGTCGCGGACGTCAAGTGGGACACGTTCCAGCAGCCCAACAAGCTGTTCGGCAACTTCGTGCAGACCAAGCCTGAGCCCGCTCTCAAGCAGTCGCTGGCCAAGCTGCCCGACTACGAGCGCCACGGCGCGTTGCTCACCCTCGTCCGCGAGAAGGCGGCCCTCGTCCTCGGCCACAGCGGGACGAACGCCATCGAGCCCGACGTGCCGTTCCGCGACCTCGGCTTCGACTCGCTCACCGCCGTCGACCTGCGCAACCAGCTCCAGGCGGAGTCCGGGCTGCAGCTGAGCGCGACGCTGGTGTTCGACTACCCGACGCCGGACGAGCTCGCCGGACACCTGCTGACCGAACTCCTCGGCGGCGAGGACGAAATCCAGGTCATCACCAGGGCGACGACCGACGAGCCGATCGCGATCGTCGGCATGGCCTGCCGCTACCCCGGTGACGTGCGGTCGCCGGAAGACCTGTGGCAGCTCCTGCTCGACGGACGTGACGCGATCGGCGAGTTCCCTGCGGACCGCGGCTGGGACCTCGCCACACTCTACAGTGGACAGAGCGTCACCCGGCACGGCGGATTCCTCTACGACGTGCCGAACTTCGACCCGGACTTCTTCTCGATCTCGCCACGTGAAGCGCTGGTCATGGACCCGCAGCAGCGCATCGTGCTCGAAACGGCCTGGGAAGCGCTGGAACGCGCGGGCGTCGACCCGGCCACGCTGCGCGGCAGCGTCACCGGTGTGTTCGTCGGCGGTGGCAGCGGCGAATACCGGCCGTCGCCGGAGGAAACCGGCCTGGAATGGCAGACGGCGCAGTCCGCGTCGCTGCTGTCCGGCCGCCTCGCCTACACCTTCGGTCTGCAGGGTCCGACGGTCTCGGTCGACACCGCGTGCTCGTCGTCGCTGGTGTCGCTGCACCTCGCGGCTCAGGCGCTGCGCGCGGGTGAGTGCGAGATGGCGCTCGCCGGCGGTGTCTGCGTGATGTCGACGCCGGTAGGGTTCATCGAGTTCAGTGCCCAGGGCGCGCTCTCGCAGGACGGCCGCTGCAAGGCGTTCTCCGACAACGCCGACGGCACCGGCTGGGCAGAGGGTGTCGGCATGCTGGTGCTCGAACGGCTCTCGGACGCGGTGCGCAACGGCCACGAGGTGCTCGCCGTCGTGCGCGGTTCGGCGATCAACTCCGACGGCGCGTCCAACGGCCTCACCGCCCCGTCCGGACCGGCCCAGCAGCGGGTCATCCGGCAGGCGCTGGCCGCGTCCGGGCTGCGTCCGTCCGATGTGGACGCCGTCGAGGCGCACGGTACCGGCACCAAGCTCGGCGACCCGATCGAGGCCCAGGCGCTGCTCACCGTCTACGGGCAGGACCGCTCGGCGCCCCTGCTGCTCGGCGCGGTCAAGTCGAACATCGGCCACACGCAGGCCGCGTCCGGTGTCGCGGGGGTGATCAAGATGGTGATGGCGATGCGGGCGGGCGAACTGCCGCGCACCCTGCACGCCGAGACGCCGTCCTCGCACGTCGACTGGAGCAGCGGCGCCGTCCAGCTGCTGCAGGAGCGCACCACGTGGCCTTCGGTCGGCCGCGCGCGCCGGGCCGCCGTGTCGTCGTTCGGCGCCAGTGGCACCAACGCCCACGTGATCTTGGAAGGCCCGTCGGGGATCCCCCCGATTTCCAGCGTACCGGATGAAACCGCTGGTCAAGCCGGTGAGAAGCAATCTGTGGACAACTTCGCGCTGCTGCCGGTGCTGGTCTCCGGCCGCACACCTGCCGCGTTGCGCGACCAGGCCGCGCGCCTGCTGGAGGTCGACGCGGACCTGCTGGACATCGCGCGTTCGGCGGCGACCACGCGGGCCTCGTTCGACCAGCGCGCGGTGGTGCTCGCGAGCAGCCGCGAGGAGCTGACCGACGCTCTCGCCGCGATCGCGTCCGACGTGCGCAACCCGCTGGTGGTCAAGGACGAGGTGGCGCGGTCCGGCAAGGTCGCGTTCCTGTTCGCCGGTCAGGGCTCGCAGCGCATCGGCATGGGCCGCGAGCTGCACGCCCGGTTCCCGGTGTTCCGAAGCGCTTTCGACGAGGTCCTCGACCACCTCGACCCGAACCTGCGGACGATCATCTGGGGCGACGACCAGGAAACGCTGAACCTCACCGGAAACACGCAGCCCGCGCTGTTCGCGATCGAGGTCGCGCTGTTCCGCCTCGCCGAGTCGTGGGGCCTCAAGCCGGACTTCCTGGCCGGGCACTCGATCGGCGAGATCGCGGCGGCCCACGTCGCCGGTGTCCTCAGCCTGGAGGACGCGGCGAAGCTCGTGACCGTGCGGTCGGCGCTGATGCAGGCGCTGCCCGAGGGCGGTGCGATGGTCGCGGTGCAGGCCAGCGAGGACGTCGTGCTGCCGCACCTCACCGGCGGTGTGGTGATCGCGGCGGTCAACGGCCCCGAGTCGGTCGTCATCGCCGGACCGGAAGACGCGGTGGTCGCGATCGCGGAACGCTGGAAGGCCAAGCGTTTGCGCGTCTCGCACGCGTTCCACTCGCCACTGATGGACCCGATGCTGGACGAGTTCCGGTCCACTGTGGAGTCGCTGACGTTCGAGCGGCCGCGGATTCCCGTGGTGGCCGAAGGCGACGTGACCGACCCCGAGTACTGGGTCCGGCACGTGCGGGAAGCGGTGCGGTTCGCGGACAACGTGCGGACCCTCACCGATCGCGGCGTCACGACGTTCGTGGAGCTGGGCCCGGACGCGACGCTGTCCGGTCTGGTCGACGGCGGCATTCCGGTGCTGCGCAAGGACCGCGGCGAGGAGCAGTCGATCGTCACGGCGCTCGCCCGCCTGCACACCCGTGGCGTGAAGGTGGACTGGGCCGGGTTCTTCGGCTCCGCCGGCCGCAGGATCACGCTGCCGACGTACGCGTTCCAGCACCAGAGGTTCTGGCCGTCGATCACTCCGGCGAAGCCCGCCGCTCAGACGAGCGACGACGCGGCGTTCTGGGCCGCGGTCGAGGGCGAGGACTTCGGGTCGCTGCAGAACGTGCTGAGCGTCGACACCGACGCGTTGTCGCAGGTGCTGCCCGCGTTGCTGGACTGGCGCAAGCAGCGCACCGACCTCGCGCTGGTCGACAGCTGGCGTCACCGCGTCATCTGGAAACCTCTGGACACCACCAGGTCCGGCGAGCTGACCGGAATGTGGCTCGTGGTGACCGCCGGCGAGGACGACTGGAGCGACGCGGTCGTCGACGCGCTCGGTGTGAGCGTCGTGCGGGTGACGGTGCAGCGGCCGGACCGTGAGGCCATCGCGGCAGAGCTGCGGTCGCTGGGCGGGTCGTTCGCCGGTGTGCTGTCGCTGCTCGGCCGTGCCGACGTGGGGGAGGGGAGTGCGCCGGCCGGCGTGCTGCTGACCGCCGCGCTGATCCAGGCGCTCGGCGACGCGGGCATCACCGCGCCGCTGTGGTGTGCGACCCGTGACGGGGCCGCCGTCAACGGCACGGCGTTCGAGGACCTGACGCAGGCCGCGATCCACGGTCTCGGCCGGGTCGTGACGCTGGAGCACCCGGAACGCTGGGGTGGTCTGGTCGACCTGCCCGCGGTGATCGACGACAGGGTCGCGAACGGCCTCACGTCCGTCCTTTCCGGACTCGACGGCGAGGACCAGGTCGCCGTGCGGTCGAGCGGCCTGTTCGGCCGGCGGCTGGTCGCCGCCCCGGCACCTGTCCCGGCGCAGGACTGGCAGCCGCGCGGCACGGTCCTGATCACCGGCGGCACCGGTGCGCTCGGCGGTCACGTCGCCAGGATGCTGGCCCGCTCAGGAGCCGAGCACCTGGTGCTGGTGAGCCGCAGCGGACCCAAGGCCGACGGCGCTGCCGAGCTGCGGGCCGAACTCGTCGGCATGGGAGTCGGCGTCACGATCGCGGCGTGCGACGTGGCGGACCGGAAGTCGTTGCAGGCGGTGCTTTCCGCGATTCCCGCGCCGTTGACGGCCGTCGTCCACACCGCGGGCGTCATCGACGACGGCGTGCTGGACAAGATGACGCCGGAGCGGTTCGAGGCGGTGTTCCGCAGCAAGGTCACGTCGGCGCTGCTGCTGGACGAACTGACCTCCGACCTCGACGCGTTCGTGCTGTTCTCGTCCGCGTCGTCGTCGGTCGGCAGCCCCGGCCAGGCGAACTACGCGGCGGCCAACGCCATGCTCGACGCACTGGCCGATCGGCGGCGCGGCCACGGTCTCGCGGCGACGTCGATCGCGTGGGGTGCGTGGGGCGGCGGCGGTATGGCCGACACCGCCGACGCGCTCGCCAACGCCAAACGCGCGGGAATCGCTTCGATGGACCCCGTCCTGGCGTGTGTCGCTCTGCGGCAGCTCGTCGGAGAGGGACTGCCCACCGCGGTCGTGGCGGCCGTGGACAAGGGCAGGTTCTCCGGCGGGTTCCGCCCGAACCCGCTGCTCCGCGAGCTCGCCGCCGACGTTCCCGCCGAGGCGCCGACGGCGGACTTCCGGGACACGCTGCTGGCCCTGCCCGTCACGAAACGGTTCGACGAGGTGCTGGAGCTGGTGCGGACACGGGCAGCCGAGGTGCTCGGACAGGCCGACGTCGACGCCGTGCGCCCCGATCGGCCGTTCCGCGACCTCGGGTTCGACTCTCTCGCGGTGGTCGAGCTGCGCAACCAGCTCAACGCCGCCACGGGCCTGTCGCTCGCCTCGACGCTCGTGTTCGACCACCCGTCACCGGCGGAGCTCGCGGAGCACGTGCTGACCGAGCTGATCCCGGACGCCGCTGTAGTCGACTCGGACGAAACGGAGATCCGCGACCTGCTGGCACGGGTGCCTCTGGCGCAGCTGCGGGAGATCGGCGTGCTGGAGCCGTTGCTGCAGCTCATCGGCAGGGGAACCGAGGCGCAGGCCGAAGGTGACATCGACGGGATGAGCGTCGACGACCTGATCCAGGCCGCACTCGACGGCCAGGCGGACTGATCGGTTCCAGGCGGCCGGTCGCCCTCCCGAGGGTGGCCGGCCGCTCGGTTTTTCTGAGGAAATCGCTACCGCTCTGGCTGTTGGAATTGCTGACGGGAAGACCGTGTCCGGCTGGACTGACGGAGCTGATGAATGAGTACCTCCAGCGAGAAGGTTGTCGAGGCTCTCCGCGCCGCGATGAAGGAGGCGGAGCGGCTGCGCAAGCAGAACAGGCAGCTCGTCGCGGCCGCCACCGAACCGATCGCCATCATCGGGATGGCGTGCCGCTTCCCCGGCGGCATCAGCTCGCCGGAGGACCTGTGGGAGCTGGTGTCTTCCGGCCGTGACGCGATCACCGGCTTCCCCGCCGACCGCGGCTGGGACGTCGGCGCGTTGCTCGGCAGCGGCGTCGACGAACGCGGCCACAGCGTCTCGGTGCAGGGCGGCTTCCTGCACGGCATCGCGGACTTCGACCCTGCCTTCTTCGGCATCTCGCCCCGCGAGGCCGTGACGATGGACCCCCAGCAGCGCCTGCTGCTGGAGACGTCCTGGGAGGCCATCGAACGGTCGGGCATCGATCCCTCCTCGTTGCGCGGTTCGCGCACCGGTGTTTTTGTGGGCACCAACGGCCAGGACTACGAACATCTGCTGATCCGCGGCCTCGACGACGCAACAGGTGACGTCGGCACAGGGATCGCGGCCTCTGCCGAGTCCGGTCGCATCTCCTACGCCCTGGGCCTCGAAGGCCCCACGCTGACCGTCGACACGGCCTGCTCTTCTTCTTTGGTGGCAATGCACCTGGCCGTGCACGCGTTGCGCGCGGGAGAGTGCGGTCTGGCGCTCGCCGGTGGTGTGAACGTCATGTGCACGCCCGGCTCCCTGGTCGAGTTCTCACGTCAGGGCGGTCTTGCTCGCAACGGCCGATGCAAGGCTTTCTCCGACGACGCCGATGGCACGGGCTGGTCCGAAGGCGTCGGCGTGCTCGTTCTCGCCCGCTTGTCCGACGCGTTGTCTTCTGGCTACCCGGTTCTGGCCGTGGTGCGCGGCTCCGCCGTCAACTCCGACGGCGCCTCCAACGGCTTCACCGCCCCGAACGGCCGCGCCCAGCAACGCGTCATCCGTGCCGCCCTCGACCGCGCGGGCCTCGCGCCGTCCGATGTGGACGTCGTCGAAGCGCATGGCACCGGCACACCTCTCGGTGACCCCATCGAGGCGCGCAGCCTGCTCGCCACCTACGGTGCCGACCGCTCATCCCCGCTGCTGCTCGGTTCGGTGAAGTCGAACATCGGCCACACCCAGGCCGCCGCCGGTGTCGCCGGCGTCATCAAGATGGTCCAGGCGATGCGGCACGGCGTCGTGCCCGCCACCCTGCACGTCTCCCGCCCGTCCACCCACGTCGACTGGACCGCGGGCTCCGTGGAACTGGCCACCACGGCAGTCTCCTGGCCCTCCTCGGACCGCGCCCCTCGTGCCGCCGTCTCGTCGTTCGGCGTCTCCGGCACCAACGCCCACGTGATCTTGGAAGGCCCGCCCGAGTCGGCTCCCTCCGGCCAGGAATTGTCAGACCCGTCTGAGACGATGGGAGTGGGGACCCGATCCCCCCAGGGGGCCGGCCAATCCGGATCGATTCCGTGGCTGGTGTCGGCGAAGTCGGAGGCCTCTCTCGCGGCGCAGATCGAGCGGGTGCGCGCGCTCGACGGCGACCCGGTGGACATCGGGTTCTCGTTGGCGACCACGCGCGCGTTGTTCGAGCATCGCGCGGTGTTGCTGGACGGTGCCGAGATCGCCACCGGGCTGGCGCGGCGGACCGAGCCGGCATTGCTGTTCTCCGGGCAGGGTGCGCAGCGCGTCGGCATGGGCAAGGGGCTGTACGAGGCGTTCCCGGTCTTCCGCGAGGCGTTCGACGAGGTGCTGCAACACCTCGGCCCCAACCTCCGCGAGGTCATGTGGGGCGACGAGGAGGCGCTGAACCAGACGGGCAACACCCAGCCCGCCCTGTTCGCGTTCGAGGTCGCCCTCTACCGGCTGCTGGAGTCCTTCGGCGTCACCGGCGCGCACGTCACGGGCCACTCGATCGGCGAGATCGCCGCCGCACACGTCGCGGGCGTGTTCAGCCTGGAGGACGCGGCGAAACTCGTCCGAGCACGCGCCACCCTCATGCAGGCACTGCCCGCGGGCGGCGTGATGATCGCACTGCAAGCCACCGAGGACGAGGTCACCCCATACCTGACACCAGGCATCTCGATCGCCGCGGTCAACGGGCCCGACTCGGTCGTCATCGCGGGCGTGGAGACGGAAGCCCGTGCGCTCACAGCGAAGTTCGACGGGCGCAAGACGAAACAGCTGCCCGTCAGCCACGCGTTCCACTCGCCGCTGATGGACCCGATGCTCAACGACTTCCGCGCAGTCGTCAGCGGCATCACGTTCCACAGCCCCGCGATCCCGATGACCGGTGACGTCACGAACCCGGAGTACTGGGTACGCCACGTCCGCGACGCCGTCCGCTTCCACGACGCCGTGACCAGCCTGGGCGACAAGACGTTCTTGGAGGTCGGCCCCGACGGCGTGCTCGCGGCGCTGGTCGACGGCGCCATCCCGGCACAGCGCAAGGACCGCGACGAGCGCACGGCGTTCATCACCGCGCTCGCCCGCCTGCACGTCGCGGGTGTCGCGGTCGACTGGAAACCGTTCTACGCCAACGGTAAACGCGTTGACGTGCCCACCTACGCGTTCCAGCACGACCGCTACTGGCCGTCGGTGTCGGTCAGCGCGGGCGACGCTGCCGGTCTCGGCCTGACCCCGGCCGGCCACCCGCTGCTCGGCGCCGCGATGACGGTCGCTGGCTCCGGCGAGCTGATCCTCACCGGCACGCTGACCAGGACGTCATGGCTCGCCGATCACGTCGTGTTCCCGACGGCGGGTGTGCTGGAGCTGGCGTTCCGCGCCGCCGATCTCACGGGCTACGACCGCGTCGAGGAGCTCACCCAGGTCACGCCGCTGGTGCTGCCGGACAGCGGTGCCGTTCAGGTGCAGTTCCAGGTCGGCCGGGACGGTGGTTTCCGGTTCCACGCACGGCGCGGCGACCAGGAATGGGTCGAGCATGCGCACGGCGTTCTCGGCCGAGAAGTTCCGGCACCGACTCAGAGCACCGAATGGCCACCGAAGGGCGCGACCGTCGTCGACCTCGACGGCTTCTACGACGAAACGCCTTACGGGACGGCGTTCCAGGGCCTGCGCGCGGCGTGGCGGCGGGGCGAGGAGGTGTTCGCCGAGATCGCGTTGCCCGTCGACGCGAAGGGATTCGGTGTTCACCCGGCGTTGCTGGACGCGGCCACCCACGCGGCGGCGTTCCTCGGACTCGAAGGTGTCCCCGCCGACTGGCGCGGTGTCTCCCTCCACGCGGACGGAGCGGAAGTCGTCCGCGTCCGACTGTCCGCTGTGGACGGTGGGATCGCCTTGACCGCGGTCGACGTGACCGGCGAGCCGGTGCTGACGGCCGAGTCCGTGAGCATCGAACCGCTCGGCGAACTGGCGACGCAGAGCCGTGTGAACGGGCTGTTCCGCCTCGACTGGGTGCCCGTCACCTACACGCCCGGCGAGGCGACGCTCGTGCACGTGGCGGGCGAACAGTCACCGGCGTCCGCGCACGTGCTGGCCGCGGAAACGCTTGCCACGCTTCAGACAGCCACCGGGAAGCTGGTCTTCGTCACCCGTGGCGCGGTCACCGGTGACGATGTCGCGGCCGCCGCCGTCTGGGGCTTGGTGCGGTCCGCGCAGACCGAGAACCCCGGCCGTTTCCTGCTCGTGGACCTCGACGACGCCCCCGAGTCGGAGGCGCTGCTGCCTGGCCTCGGCGGGCTGATCGACGCAGGCGAGACCCAGGTGGTCGTGCGGTCGGGCGAGGTGTTCGCGGGCAGGCTGGCTCGCGCCGAGGAAAGCGTTGCGGGGGACTGGGATACGTCCGGAACGGTCCTGATCACCGGCGGAACGGGCGGCCTCGGCGCCGTCATCGCCCGTCACCTCGTCACTCGCGGCCAACGCAAGCTGCTGCTGGTCAGCCGCCGTGGCCTCGACGCGCCCGGCGCCACCGACCTTCGCGACGAGCTGATCGCTTCGGGCGCGGACGTCGAGGTGAAGGCCTGCGACGTCACGGAACGCGCCGCCGTCGCCGAGCTGCTGGACGGCGTGGACCTGACCGCCGTCATCCACACCGCCGGTGTGCTCGACGACGGCGTCATCGGTTCCCTGACGCCCGAACGGCTTTCCGCCGTGATGCGCCCGAAGGTCGACGCCGCGTGGCACCTCCACGAACTCGCCGGCGACGCGCAGCTCGTCCTGTACTCGTCGGTGTCCGGCGTCATGGGCGCCGCCGGACAGGGCAACTACGCCGCCGCCAACGCGTTCCTCGACGCCCTCGCCGCGCATCGCCACGGACTCGGTCTGCCCGCGATCTCGTTGGCCTGGGGCGCCTGGGACACCGGCATGACGTCCACTCTGGACGAAGGCGACCTGCGCCGGATGCCGATGCTGTCGGTCGAACAGGGGCTCGCGCTCTTCGACGCGGCCGTCACGTCCGCCGAACCGCTGCTGGTTCCGCTCGCGTCCGGTGGCGGCACGGCGCAAGGTGACGTTCCCGCGATCATGCGCGGCCTCGTGCGGGCGGGTCGCCGCACGGCCGCACGCGAAGCCGGCGGCGGACTGCTCGTGAAACTCGGCGGCCTGCCCAACGCCGAACGCGTGCGGATCATCGTCGACGTCGTGCGCGCCGAGGCCGCGAAGGTCATCGGCTACGCCAACGCCGACGCGGTGGGCGCCGAGAAGGAGTTCCGCGCACTCGGGTTCGACTCGCTGACCGCGATCGAACTGCGCAACGCCCTCACGGCGGCAACTGGTCTGACGTTGCCCGCGACGTTGATCTTCGACTACCCGACACCGCTCGTCCTGGCCGAACACCTGCTGGCGGAACTGACCGGTGAAGGCGCGGACCTCGACGTGCCGGCGCAGGACGTGGCCGACGCGGACGACCCGATCGTGATCGTCGGCATGGCCTGCCGGTTCCCTGGCGGCGTCAAGAGTCCCGAGGACCTCTGGCGGCTGCTGGCCGACGGCACCGACGCGATCGCGAGCTTCCCGACCGACCGCGGCTGGGAACAGGACGCCCTCGCGGCAGGCGGCACGGTCGAAGGCGGCTTCCTCTACGGCGCGGCGGAGTTCGACCCGGCGTTCTTCGGCATCTCGCCACGTGAGGCACTGGCCATGGACCCGCAGCAGCGCCAGCTGCTCGAGGTCGCCTGGGAGGCCGTCGAACGCGCCGGTATCAACGCCGCGACGCTGCGCGGTTCGAGGACCGGTGTGTTCGTCGGCACGAACGGCCAGGACTACACGAACCTCGTGCTGCGGGCGCGCGGCGACATCGAGGGTCACGCCTCGACGGGCCTCGCCGCCGCGGTGATCTCCGGCCGTCTCTCCTACACGTTCGGCTTCGAGGGCCCCGCGCTCACGGTCGACACCGCGTGTTCCTCGTCGTTGGTGGCGCTGCACCTCGCGGCGCAATCGCTGCGATCCGGTGAATCGTCGCTGGCTCTGGTCGGCGGCGTCACGGTGATGTCCACGCCGATGAACTTCGCCGGCTTCAACGCCCAGGGCGGCCTCGCCGCGGACGCCCGTTGCC
Organism: Lentzea nigeriaca; assembly: GCF_016907955.1. Classification (GTDB taxonomy): domain Bacteria; phylum Actinomycetota; class Actinomycetes; order Mycobacteriales; family Pseudonocardiaceae; genus Lentzea; species Lentzea nigeriaca. The sequence continues at coordinate 574,497 of NZ_JAFBCX010000001.1, forward strand.
GCGCCTTCTCCGACAACGCCGACGGCACCGGCTGGGCCGAGGGTGTCGGCGTGCTCGTCGTCGAACGCCAGTCCGACGCTCTCCGCAACGGCCACCGGGTCCTGGCCGTCGTGCGCGGCTCCGCGGTGAACCAGGACGGCGCCTCCAACGGCCTGACCGCCCCGAACGGCCCCGCGCAGCAACGAGTGATCCGCCAGGCCCTGGCGAACGCCGGTCTGTCCACTTCGGACGTCGACGCCGTCGAGGCGCACGGCACGGGCACGCGTCTCGGTGACCCGATCGAGGCCCAGGCCCTGCTCGCCACCTACGGTCGCGACCGCTCCGGCGCCCCGCTCTACCTGGGCGCGATCAAGTCGAACCTCGGCCACACCCAGGCCGCCGCGGGTGTCGCCGGCGTGATCAAGATGGTGCTGGCGTTCCAGCACGGCCTGCTGCCCCGCACGCTGCACGTCACGGCCCCCTCGTCGCACGTCGACTGGTCCGCGGGCGCCGTCGAGCTCCTCACCTCCAACACCCCGTGGCCCGCCACGGACCGCCCGGCCCGCGCCGGCGTCTCCTCGTTCGGCCTCTCCGGCACGAACGCCCACGTGATTCTCGAGGCGCCAAAACTGTCAGACCTCCCTGAGATGATTGGGATGGGGACCTCGCTCTCCCCCAGAGGGGGGCCAACCGGGATCGATCCAGTCCAGGTCGGCACAGCCCAGATCGATACGCCCGAGATCGATACGCCCGAGATCGATACGCCCGAGATCGATACGCCCGAGATCGATACGCCCGAGATCGATACGCCCAGGATCGGTACGGCGCCATCGATCCCGTGGCTGGTCTCGGCGAAGTCCGCGGCGGCGTTGGAAGCGCAGATCGAGCAGGTTCGCGCGGTTGAAGCTGATCCGCTCGATGTCGGGTACTCGCTGCTGCACCACCGCACGTTGTTCGAGCACCGCGCCGTGCTGGCCGACGGCGAGGTACTGGCCAGTGGTGAGGCGTCGGGGCAGACGCTCGCCATGGTGTTCTCGGGGCAGGGCGCGCAGCGGCTCGGCATGGGGCGGGAGCTGTATGAGCGGTTCCCGGCGTTCGCCAGGGCCCTGGACGAGGTGTTCGAGCACCTCGACGTGCGGTCGGTTATGTGGGGCGACGACCCGGAGGCGCTGAACCAGACCGGCAACACGCAGCCCGCGTTGTTCGCGATCGAGGTCGCGCTCTACCGGCTGGTGGAGTCGTTCGGCGTCACGCCGCGCCTGCTCGCCGGACACTCGATCGGTGAGATCGCGGCCGCCCACGTCGCAGGTGTGCTGAGCCTCGAAGACGCGGCGAAACTCGTCCGAGCACGCGCCGAGCTCATGCAGAACCTGCCCGCGGGTGGCGTGATGATCGCGCTGCAGGCCACCGAGGACGAGGTCACCCCGCACCTGACGCCAGGCGTCTCCATCGCGGCGATCAACGCGGCCGACTCGCTGGTCATCGCCGGTGTGGAAGAGGAGGTGCGGGCGGTTGTCGCGGGCTTCGCCGGCCGCAGGACCAAGCAGCTCGCGGTCAGCCACGCGTTCCACTCGCCGCTGATGGAGCCGATGCTCGACGACTTCCGCGCGGCGATCCGGGACCTCACCTTCACCGAGCCGGCCGTCCCGATCGCGACCACGGGCGATGTCACAGACCCCGAGTACTGGGTCAGCCACGTGTGCGACACGGTCCGGTTCGCCGACAACGTCGCGCGGCTGGAGGAGCAGGGCGCGAACGCGTTCCTGGAGATCGGGCCGGACGGGGTACTGGCGGCACTCGTCGACGGCGCGATCCCGGTGCTGCGCAAGGATCGCGGCGAGCACCGGGCGTTCCTGACGGCCCTCGCGCGGCTTCACGTCAGCGGCGTCCACGTCGAGTGGTCGAGCTATTACCAGGGTGGGCGCGGAGCCGACCTGCCCACTTATCCGTTCCAGCACGAGAGGTTCTGGCCCGAGCCGGCAACGGGTGCGGCGGCAGACCCTGTGGACGCGGCCTTCTGGACCGCTGTCGAACAGGAGGACGTCGCGTCGCTCGCCGCCACGCTCGACCTCGACAGCGAAACGCTCGCGGCAGTGCTGCCCGCGTTGTCGGCGTGGCGGGGCAAGCGCAAGGCACAGTCCACTGTGGAATCGTGGCTGCACAGGGAGAACTGGCAGCCGATCACCGGCCTCACCGCGCAGCCCGGAAAGTGGCTCGTGGTCGGGCCGATCGACGACCTTCTCGTCAACGCTCTCGGCGATGTCACCGTGCTCGCCGCGGACCAGACCGACCGCGAGCACCTGGCCGAGCGGCTCGCGGAGTTCGCGCAGGTGCCGTTCACGGGTGTGATCTCCTCCCTGGCAGCGGGCGAACTCGAGCTGATCACCGGCACCGCCGCGCTGATCCAGGCGCTCGGCGACGCCGGTGTCATGGCACCACTGTGGATGGTGACGCGTGGCGCGGTGTCGACCGGACGCGCGGACGCCGTCGGCAATCCCTGGCAGGCCGGCGTGTGGGGCCTCGGCCGGGTGGCCGCGCTGGAGCACCCGAACCGCTGGGGTGGCCTGATCGACCTGCCCGCCGAGCTGGACGAACGCGTGGCGCAACGGTTCGCGGCCGTCCTGGGCGGCGACGAGGACCAGGTCGCGGTGCGGGCATCCGGGGTGTTCGGGCGGCGGATTCTCGTGGCGCCACGGACATCCCAGGAGTGGCAGCCGAGCGGCAAGATCGTGATCACGGGCGGCACGGGCGCGCTCGGCCAGCACGTCGCACGTGACCTCGTCGCACGCGGCGCGGAGAAGGTCGTGCTGCTCAGCCGTCGCGGCCTGGACGCCCCCGGTGCGGCGGAGATCGTGGCCGAGCTGGGTGTCGAGGTCGTCAAGTGCGACGTCGCGAACCGCGCCGAACTGGCCGAGGTGCTGAAGGACGTCAACGCCGTCGTGCACGCGGCGGGCGTGCTGGACGACGGTGTGCTCGACGGCCTCACCCCGGACCGGTTCACGGACGTCTTCCAGTCCAAGGTCACGTCGGCGTTCCTGCTGGACGAACTCACGCGTGAGCTCGACCTCGACGCGTTCATCCTGTTCTCGTCGGTCGCGGGCGCGATCGGCAACCCCGGGCAGGCCAACTACGCGGCCGCCAACGCCGTGCTCGACGCCATCGCGACGCGGCGCCGTGAGCTGGGACTTGCCGCCACGTCGATCGCGTGGGGTGCGTGGACCGGCGACGGCATGGCGGGAGAGGACCGCGTCGCGCAGACGATCAAGTCCGTCGGTGCCTCCACTTTGGACCCATCGCTCGCGGTCGCCGCGATGCGGGGCGTGGTGGCGGAATCCTCACCGACCGCCGTGATCGCGGACATCCACCAGCCGCAGCTGCTCAGCGCGTTGCTGAGTCTGCGGCCGACCCCTGTGCTGGCCGAGCTTCCCGGCGCCCGTGACGTGCTGGACGAACTGGCCGCCGCGCGGCGCGACAGCGAGTCCGCGGCCACGGAACTGCGTCGTAGCCTGCGCGAACTGCCTGCGGCGGACCGTCTCGGGCCCGTCCTGGACCTGGTGCGCACCCGCGCGGCCGGGGTGCTCGGCCACTCGGGCAAGGACGCCGTCGCGCCGGACAAGGCGTTCCGCGACATCGGGTTCGACTCGCTGACCGCGGTCGAGCTGCGCAACCAGCTCACCGAGATCACCGGCCTCGCACTGCCCGCCGGACTGGTGTTCGACTACCCGTCGCCGCGCGTGCTGGCCGAACACCTGCTCGCCTCGTTGCTGGGTGAGGCAGGCGACGACAGCGACGTGTCGGTCGTGCGGACCACCGACGACATCGCGATCGTCGGCATGGCCTGCCACTTCCCGAACGGCATCGACTCGCCGGAAGACCTGTGGCGCCTGCTGGTCGCGGGCGAGGACGCGATGTCCGACTTCCCCTCCGACCGCGGCTGGGACCTCGCCTCACTGCAGAGCTCGACGCTGCGCGGCGGCTTCCTGACCGGCGTCGCGGACTTCGATCCGGCATTCTTCGGGATCTCGCCCAGGGAAGCACTCGCGATGGACCCGCAGCAGCGCCTCCTGCTGGAGACGTCGTGGGAAGCCGTCGAACGCGCCGGCATCGACCCGTCGTCGCTGCGTGGTTCGCGAACCGGTGTGTTCGTCGGCACGAACGGTCAGGACTACCAGCACGTCGTCATGGCCTCCAACGAAGACCTGGAGGGCCACGCCGGCACCGGACTCGCCGCGTCGGTGATCTCCGGCCGCATCTCCTACACCCTCGGCCTGGAAGGCCCCGCCGTCACGGTCGACACGGCGTGCTCGTCGGCACTGGTGGCGCTGCACCTCGCGGCGCAGGCGCTGCGCGGCGGCGAATGCTCGCTGGCGCTGGCCGGTGGTGTCACGGTGATGGCGACGCCGACGTCGTTCTCGGGCTTCTCGCGGCAGGGCGGGCTCGCACCGGACGGACTGTGCAAGGCGTTCTCCGAGTCCGCCGACGGCACGGGCTGGTCCGAGGGCGTCGGCATCCTCGTCGTGGAGCGGCTATCCGACGCCGTCGCCGCCGGGCACCCGGTGCTCGCGGTGGTGCGCGGCTCGGCGTTCAACCAGGACGGCGCCTCCAACGGTCTCACCGCCCCGAACGGCCCGTCACAGCAACGGGTGATCCGTCAAGCACTTGCGTCGGGCGGGTTGTCACCGTCCGATGTGGACGCTGTCGAGGCGCACGGCACCGGCACCGTGCTGGGCGACCCGATCGAGGCGCAGGCGCTGCTGACCGTGTACGGGCAGGACCGCGTCGACCCGCTGTGGCTCGGCTCGGTGAAGTCGAACCTCGGCCACACGCAGGCGGCGGCCGGAGTCGCGGGCGTGATCAAGATGGTGCTGGCGTTCCAGCACGGCCTGCTGCCGCAGACCCTGCACGTCACGTCACCCTCGTCGCACATCGACTGGTCGGCGGGCGCTGTCTCCCTGCTCACCGCCAACACCCCGTGGCCCGCCGTCGACCGGCCGTGGCGCGCGGGCGTCTCGTCGTTCGGCATCTCCGGCACCAACGCCCACGTGATCCTGGAAGCCGCAACCCCGTCCTCCCGATCTGTGGACAACTCGCGCCCTGTGGACAACCCGGCTGTTGTCGATCTTGCCGACCCGGAACCGTCGGTCGAGCGTGGGACGATTGGAGTGGGGACCTCGGTCTCCCCCTGGGGGGCCCAAGCGGGATCGATTCCGAACGGCGTGGGGGTCCCTGCGAAGTCCGCGGAGTCGGCGGTGTCAGCGGGGTCGGCGGTGCCGTTGGCGGTGTCGGCCAAGTCGGCGGCGTCGTTGCAGGCGCAGGTCGAGCGGATCAGCGCGGTCGAGGCGGCCGAGGTCGACGTCGCGTACTCGCTGGTGAAGTCGCGGGCGTTGTTCGAGCACCGGGCGGTGCTGTTCGACGGCGTCGAGGTCGCTCGCGGGGTCGCGGGGGAGCACACGCTGGCGGTGCTGTTCTCCGGGCAGGGATCGCAGCGGATCGGCATGGGGCGTGAGCTGTACGCGCGGTTCCCGGAGTTCGCGGACGCTTTCGACGACGTGCTCGCACACCTCGATCCGGAGCTGAAGAGCGTCATCTGGGGCGAGGACGAGGAGAAGCTCAACCAGACCGGGTACACGCAGCCGGCGTTGTTCGCGTTCCAGACGGCGCTCTACCGGCTGCTGCAGGCGTTCGGGATCAAGCCCAGCTACCTGGCCGGGCACTCGATCGGTGAGATCGCGGCGGCGCATGTCGCGGGCGTGCTGAGTCTGGAAGATGCCGCGAAGCTCGTCAGTGCGCGCGCGAGCCTGATGCAGGCGTTGCCGCAGACGGGCGCGATGGTCGCCGTGCAGGCGACCGAAGAAGAAGTGAGCAAGCACCTCACCGGCAAGGTGTCGATCGCGGCGATCAACGGGCCGAGCTCGGTCGTGATCGCGGGCGACGAGACAGAGGTCGAGGCCATCGCGAGCCGCTACGAGAAGACCAAACGGCTCAAGGTCAGCCACGCGTTCCACTCGCCGTTGATGGAGCCGATGCTCGACGACTTCCGCACGGCGATCCAGAACCTCGCCTTCACCGAGCCGAAGATCCCGATCAGCGCGACCGGTGACGTCACCGACCCCGAGTACTGGGTCAGCCACGTGCGGGACGCGGTCCGGTTCACCGACAACGTCGCGAAGATCCCGGCTACCAGGTTCCTCGAGGTCGGACCGGACGGCGTGTTGTCCGCACTCGTCGATCAAGCGATTCCCGCACAGCGCAAGAACAAGACCGAGGAAGCCGCACTGGCCACCGCACTCGGCCAGGTCCACGTCGACGGCATCAACGTCGACTGGACGCCGTGGCTCGAGGGCGGGCGGCTCATCGCCCTGCCCACCTACCCGTTCGACCACGAGCGGTTCTGGCCCAAGGCCACCGTCGGCGGGCGCGCGGGAGATCCCGAGGCCTACGGGCTCAGGCCGGGCGGGCATCCGCTGCTCGGTGCGGCGGTCGCCGTCGCGGGCACCGACGAGCTCGTGCTCAGCGGACGCCTCAGCCTCGCGACGCACCCGTGGATCGCCGACCACGTCGTCGGCGGCGCTGTGTTGTTCCCCGGCACCGGATTCCTCGACTTCGCGATCCGCGCGGGCGACATGGTGGGCTGCGACCGCGTCGACGGGCTCACGATCGTCGTGCCGCTGGTGCTGCCCGAACGAGACGCCGTCGCGGTTCAGGTTCGCGTTGGCGCACCGGACGAGCATGGGCGCAGGCCCGTCGGCATCCACTCGCAGTCGCCCGGCTCCGACGAGTGGATCCAGCACGCCGGCGGCACGCTCGCCGAAGGTCCGCACCAGACCGGGTTCGACACCGCGGAGTGGCCGCCCGCACAAGCGGAAGAGCTCGGCCTCGAAAGCTTCTACGAGACGCTCGCAGAGGGCGGGCTGGCCTACGGGCCGATCTTCCGGGGACTGCGGAAGGCGTGGCGGCACGGTGACGAGGTGCTGGTCGAGGTCGCGCTGCCGGACAGCGTCGACGACGCCGCGACGTTCGGCGTGCATCCCGCCCTGCTCGACTCCGCGCTGCACGCCATCACGTTCGTCGACGGGGCAGGCCAAGGACTTCCGTTCGAGTGGAACGGCGTGTCCCTGCACGCCATCGGGCCGTCGCGGCTCCGGGTCCGGCTCAAGCACACCGGTGGCGACGCCGTGGAGGTCACCGCCGTCGACGTCGAGGGCGCACCCGTTCTGTCGGTGAAGTCGCTGGTGGTCAGGACTCCGTCCACGGCAGCGCCCAGCAACCCCGTGCAGGACTCGCTGTTCCGCGTCGACTGGGTGCCGGTACAGGTCGGCGAGGCGACCGAGATCAACGCGCAGGTCGTGGAGCTGACCGGAGGACCGGACGCGGCGGCCGCACACGAGACGACGAAGCGTGTGCTGGAGATTCTGCAGAACGCCGAAGAACGCGTTGTGTTCGTGACACGTGGAGCCGCGGCGATCGGCGACGAACCGATCACCGATCTCGGCGCCGCGGCCGCGTGGGGCCTCGTGCGGTCCGCGCAGGCGGAGAACCCCGGCAGGTTCCTGCTCGTCGACCTGGACGAGCACAGCGACCTGACGCCCGGCATGCTGGTCACGGAGGAACAGCAACTGGTCGTGCGGAACGGCACCGTCCACGCTGGACGGTTGGCGCGCCTGGCTTCCGGGCCGACGCTCGTGCCGCCCGCCGGAACGTCGTGGCGTCTCGACACCACCGCGAAAGGCAGCCTCGACAACCTCGTCCTCGCACCGTGGACGCCGGAACCGTTGCAGGGCAGGCAGGTCCGGGTCGCGATCCGGGCGGCGGGGCTCAACTTCCGCGACGTCCTCAACGCGCTCGGCATGTATCCGGGCGAGGCCGGCTCGTTCGGCGCGGAGGCCGCCGGTGTGGTGGCCGAGGTCGGACCGGACGTCGAGAACCTGAAAGTCGGCGACCCCGTGTTCGGCATGCTGTTCGGCGGTATGGGACCGGTCGGTGTCATCGAAGAGCCCTACCTGACCAGGCTTCCGGACGGCTGGACGTTCGAGCAGGGCGCCTCGGTGCCGCTGGTGTTCCTCACGGCCTACTACGCGTTGATCGAGCTCGGCGACGTGCAGCCGGGGGAGAAGGTGCTCGTCCACGCCGGCGCCGGCGGTGTCGGCATGGCGGCGATCCAGGTCGCCAAGCACCTCGGCGCGGAGGTGTTCGCCACCGCCAGCGAGGGCAAGCAGGACGTGCTGCGCGGGCTCGGCCTCGACGACGACCACATCGGCTACTCCCGCGACACCGGCTTCGAGCAGAAGTTCCCGCAGGTCGACGTCGTGCTGAACGCGTTGACCGGCGAGTTCATCGACGCCTCGCTGCGGCTGCTCGGCGAGGGCGGGCGGTTCCTGGAGATGGGCAAGACCGACCTGCGGGAGGACGTGCCCGGAATCTTCTACCGGCCGTTCGACCTCGGCGAGGCGCACCCCGACCACCTCCAGCGCATGCTCGTCGCGCTCGTGGAACTGTTCCAGGACAACGTCCTGCAGCCGCTGCCGATCTCCGCGTGGGACGTGCGGCGGGCGCGGGACGCGTTCCGGTTCATGAGCCGCGCCAAGCACATCGGCAAGATCGTGATCACCGTGCCGGCGGGCTGGGATCCCGACGGCACGGTGCTGATCACCGGTGGCACGGGCGGCCTCGGTGCCGAGCTCGCACGGCATCTGGTCGGACGTGGCGTCCGGAAGCTGTTGCTGCTCAGCCGTCGCGGGCTCGACTCGCCGGGCGCGGCGGAGCTGGCTCAGCTGGACGCCGACGTGACGATCGCGGCGTGCGATGTCGCTGACCGGGACGCGCTGGCGTCCGTCCTGAGTGGACATGACGTGACGGCCGTCGTGCACACGGCCGGTGTGCTGGACGACGGCGTGATCGCCTCGATGACGCCCGAACGGCTGGAGAAGGTGTTGCGTCCCAAGGTGGACGCCGCCTGGAACCTGCACACGCTGCTGCCGGACGCCCAGTTCGTCCTGTACTCGTCGGTGTCGGGCGTTCTCGGCACGGCCGGTCAGGGCAACTACGCGGCCGGCAACGCGTTCCTCGACGCGCTGGCGCAGCATCGGCGATCGATCGGGCTTCCCGCGGTGTCACTGGCCTGGGGTGCGTGGACGTCCGAGGTCGGCATGACCAGCACGATGGACGCGGCGGCGCTGGAACGGCTGGAGAAGTCCTCGATGCCGCCGATCTCGCTGGAGCACGGGCTCGCGCTGTTCGACGCCGCGATCGGCGTCGACGAACCACTCGTCGTGCCCGCGCGGATCATCACCGGGGCCAGCACGACGATGGTGCCGCCGCTGCTGCGCAACCTCCTGCGCGGCGGCCGCCGGACCGCCGCCCGAACGCAGGGAACCGTTGAGCTGCAGGACGTCCGACCGGCCGAGCGCGTGCGGACGTTGGTGGACCTGGTGCGCGGTGAGGCCGCGGCGGTGCTCGGGCACGCGTCGGCCGACGCGATCGACGCCGATCGCGAGTTCCGGCAGCTGGGCTTCGACTCGCTGACCTCGGTGGAACTGCGCAACCGGCTCGGGACCGCGACCGGGCTCACGCTGCCCGCGACGCTCGTGTTCGACTACCCGACGCCACAAGCGCTGGCGGAGCACCTGATCGCCGAGCTCTTCGGCGGCACCGCCGAGGTCGAGGACTCCGTGCGGGTCTCCGACGAGGCCATCGCGATCGTCGGCATCGCCTGCAGGTTCCCCGGCGGGGTGTCCTCGCCGGAGGACCTGTGGGAGCTGGTCCTGGGCGGGCGCGACGCGATCAGCGGGTTCCCGTCGGACCGCGGCTGGGACGAGAACCTCGTCGGCGACGGCGCCGGGCGGTCCGTCACCGGGCAGGGCGGGTTCATCGAGGGCATCGCGGCGTTCGACCCGGCGTTCTTCGGGATCTCGCCGCGCGAGGCCGTGTCGATGGACCCGCACCAGCGGCTCGTCCTGGAGACGTCATGGGAGGCGCTGGAACGCACGGGCATCGACCCGCTGACGTTGCGCGGGTCGCGGACCGGTGTCTACGTCGGCGCGTCCGGGCAGGACTACGCGCACCTTATGCTCGCGTCCGAGCAGGCGCTGGAGGGCTATTCGGGCACCGGCACCTCGCCGAGCGTGATCGCCGGCCGGCTGTCCTACGCGCTGGGGCTCGAAGGGCCGTCGATGACGATCGACACCGCCTGCTCGTCCGCACTGGTCGCGCTGCACCTGGCCGTGCAGGCGCTGCGCAACGGCGAGTGCTCGCTCGCGCTGGCCGGTGGTGTGCAGGTGATGTCGGCACCTGGTGCGTTCATGGAGTTCTCGCTCCAGGACGGCCTTGCGCGCGACGGCCGTTGTAAGCCGTTCTCGGATTCTGCCGACGGCACCGCATGGTCTGAGGGCATCGGTGTGCTCGTGGTGGAACGTCTGTCCGATGCCGTCGCCGCCGGGCACGACGTTCTTGCCGTCGTGCGTGGCTCCGCGGTCAACCAGGACGGCGCGTCGAACGGCCTGACCGCGCCCAACGGACCGTCGCAGCAGCGGGTGATCCGGCAGGCCCTGGCTTCGGCCGGTCTCAAGTTCGCCGACGTCGACGCGGTGGAGGCGCACGGCACCGGCACGACGCTGGGCGACCCGATCGAGGCGCAGGCGTTGCTGGCGACGTACGGCCAGGACCGCTCCGAACCGCTGCTGCTGGGGTCGATCAAGTCGAACATCGGCCACACGCAGGCCGCCGCCGGTGCCGCCGGCGTGATCAAGATGGTGATGGCGTTGCGGCACGGACTGCTGCCGCGCACGATCAACGTCACCGCACCCACGTCGCACGTCGACTGGACCGCGGGCTCGATCTCGCTGCTGCAGGAGAACACCCCTTGGCCAACGGTGAACCGCGCGCGCAGGGCAGGCGTCTCGTCGTTCGGCATCAGCGGCACGAACGCGCACGTCATCCTCGAGGCCGCCCCGACCGCTCCGGAATTGTCAGACCCGCCTGAGATGATTGGAGTGGGGACCTCGCGTCCCCCCAAGGGGGCCCCGCTCGTTGTTTCGGCGAAGTCCCCCGCTTCGCTGCGCGCCCAGGTCGAACGGATCAAGGCGCTGCGGGCCGACGCGTTCGACGTCGGGTTCTCGCTGGTCAAGAGGTCGCGGTTCGAGCACAGGGCGGTGCTGCTGGACGGGGCCGAGATCGCACAGGGGCAGGCGACCAGGCGCACGCTCGCGGTGCTGTTCTCCGGGCAGGGGTCGCAGCGGCTCGGCATGGGACGGGAGCTGTACGAGAGGTTCCCGGTGTTCCGGCAGGCGCTGGACGCGGTGCTGGAGCACGTCGACGTTCGCGACGTCATGTGGGGCGAGGACGGGCAGGCGCTCGACCAGACCGGCAACACACAGCGGGCGTTGTTCGCCGTCGAGGTCGCGTTGTTCCGGCTCGCCGAGGCGTTCGGTATCGAACCGGACTACGTCGGCGGCCATTCGGTCGGCGAGATCGCGGCCGCGCACGTCGCCGGAGTGCTGAGCCTCGAGGACGCGGCGAAGCTGGTGAACGCACGGGCCACGCTCATGCAGGCGCTCCCCGCCGGCGGGGCCATGATCGCGGTGGAAGCCGCGGAACACGAGGTGGAAACGACCGGCGCGGTGTCGATCGCGGCCATCAACGGGCCGAGGTCGCTGGTGCTCGCCGGTGAGGAGGATGCGGTCCGCCAGATCGCCGACGGGTTCGCGGCCCAGGGGCGCAAGACCAAGCGTTTGGCGGTCAGCCATGCGTTTCACTCGCCGTTGATGGAGCCGATGCTGGACGACTTCCGCGCCGCGGTCACGGCGCTGGAGTTCGCCGCGCCCCGGATTCCCGTGGTGTCCAACGTGACCGGCCGCATCGCGGGCGACGAGCTCGCGCAGCCGGAGTACTGGGTGCGGCACGTGCGGGAGACCGTGCGGTTTGCCGACGGCGTCGCGGCACTGGAAGCGGCGGGCGTCAACGCGTTCCTGGAGATCGGGCCGGACGGGGTGCTGTCGGCGCTCGTCGAAGGCTCGGTTCCCGCGCTGCGCAAGGATCGTGACGAGACCACCGCCTGGCTGACGGCCCTCGCGCGGCTGCACGTGCAGGGCACCGACGTCGACTGGGCGCACGCCTTCGAAGGCACCGGGGCGAAGCGCGTCGACATCCCCACCTACGCGTTCGACCACGGCCACTACTGGCCGACGCCGATGACCCGGGCGGCGGACGCGTCCGGGCTCGGCCTCGGCCCCGCCGACCACCCGCTGCTCGGCGCCGCGATGACCGTGGCGCAGGAAGACGCCGTGGTGTTCACGAACCGGTTGGCGGTGGCGTTCCCGGAGACGGCGTTCGCGGAGATCGCGTTCCGGGCCGCGGACCAGGTCGGCTACGGCACGGTCGAGGAACTCGCGGTCACCGCACCGCTCACGCCCGGCGTGCTGCAGGTGTGGGTCGGCGCACCGGACGACGGGAAGCGCTCCCTGACCGTCTACACGCGACAGAACGACGAGCAGCCGTTCGTCCAGGTCGCGCACGGTGTTCTGGCGGAAGGTGAGTACCGGGCCGAGTTCACGGTCAGCGAGTGGCCGCCGAAGGGCGCGACGGCGATCGGCGAGCAGCTCTGGCAGGCGGGGGACGCCGTGTACGCGGAGGTCACGCTGCCGGAAGGCACCGCGGACGCCCAGTTCTACGGCGTCCACCCGGCACTGCTCGACTGCGCGACCAGGGTCGTCGAGGAAACCCTGGTGCCGGTTCAGTGGCACGGCGTGAGCCTGCACGCGGTCGGCGCCGGCACTCTGCGGATCCGTCTGCGCGACGGCGAGTTCGCCGCGGTCGACACCAACGGTGCACCGGTCGTGTCGGCGCGCAACGTCGTTCTCGGGGCCCCGCTCGCCGCGCAGCAGCACCAGGACTCGCTGTTCCGCCTGGAATGGGTGCCCGCACCGGAAACCCAGCCGGCCGCCGACGTCCGGGAGATCGCGGTCGCGGGCGACGGCGATGTCGTGCGGCAGGCGCACGAACTCGCGGCCACGGCGCTGAAGCTGGTGCAGCAGTCCGACGACCGGCTGGCGTTCGTGACGAGCGGCCTGGCGAGCGCGACCGTCGAAGGCCTCGTCCGCACGGCGCAGTCGGAGAACCCCGGACGTTTCCTGCTCGTCGACACCGACGGCAGCGCGCCGCTGCCGACCGGCCTGCTCGACGCGGGGGAGACCCAGGTCCGCGTCCGTGACGGCCAGAGTTACGTGCCCCGCCTCGCCCGTGTCACCGACACGGTCGAGACGACCGAGTGGGATCCGGACGGCACCGTCCTGATCACCGGCGGCACCGGCGGTCTGGGCGCGGAACTGGCCAGGCACCTCGTGGCGGAGCGCGGTGTCAAGCGGCTGCTGCTGATCTCCCGCCGTGGGGGTGACGCACCGGATGCCGTTGCGCTGCAGGCGGAACTGACCGCGCACGGTGCCGACGTCACGATCGCCGCCTGCGACACCACCGACCTCAAAGCACTCAAGAAGGTCGTGCAGGGCGTCAAACTCACCGCTGTCATCCACACCGCCGGCGTGCTCGACGACGGCATCATCGGATCACTCACGCCGGAGCGGCTGAGCACCGTCCTCAAGCCCAAGGTCGACGGCGCGTGGAACCTCCACGAGGTCACGAAGAAGCAGAAGCTCAAGGCGTTCGTGCTCTACTCGTCGGTGTCGGGTGTGCTTGGCAGCGCGGGCCAGGGCAACTACGCCGCGGCCAACGCCTTCCTCGACGCACTCGCCGAACACCGCCGTGCACAAGGGCTGGTGGCAACGTCACTCGTGTGGGGTCCGTGGGCGCAAACCGGTGGTATGACGGCACAACTGCAGGACGGCGCGATGGACCGCATCGGCCGCACCGGCATGCCACCGTTGTCCGTCCGGCAAGGCATGGCACTGTTCGACGACGCCACCTCCCGCGACGACGCGGTGCTCGTCCTCGCCCGCATCACCACCGGCCGCACCAACGGGCCTGTCGCGGCGGTGCTGCGAGGCCTGGTGCGCGGTGGAAAGCGCGCGGCAGGCAGCGGCGAAGCATCCACTGCGGACTTCACGGCGACGCTGAACGCGTTGCCGGCAGAGGAACGCGCCAAGTACCTCGTCGACCTCGTACGCGGCCACGCGGCGGGCGTCCTCGGGCACTCGTCGCCCGCGGCCATCGACAGCGACAAGCAGTTCCGCGACCTCGGCTTCGACTCGCTGACCGCCGTGGAGCTGCGCAACAGCCTCGCGTCCGCGACCGGCCTGAAGCTGCCCGCGGGGCTGGTGTTCGACTACCCGACGCCGGACGAGCTGGCCGCGTACCTCGCCGGTGAGATGCTCGGCGACGACGCCGGGCCGTCGATCACCGGCGAGCTCGACCGGCTGGAGGCCGCGCTCGCCGCGAGCTCAGCGGAGGACCTGGCGCGCGACGGTGTCGCCGCCCGCCTGCGCAACCTGCTCGCCCAGTACGGCAGCGCCAGGACCGAGGAAGCCGTGAGCGACCGCATCAACTCGGCGAGCGTGGACGACGTGTTCGCCTTCATCGACAACGAACTCGGCCGCCGCACCGAGCGCTGACCCCATTCCAGACAGCAGACGGAAGGTTTCCGGCGATGCCGAACGAAGAGAAGCTCGTTGAGTACCTGAAGTGGGTCACCGCCGATCTCGCCCAGACCCGCCGGCGGCTGGAGGAGGCCGAGTCCGGCAAACACGAACCCGTCGCGATCGTCGGCATCGCCTGCCGCTTCCCCGGCGACGTCCGCTCCTCGGAAGACCTCTGGGACCTGGTCGCGCAGGGCCGTGACGCCATCACGGGCTTCCCGACCGACCGCGGCTGGGACCTCGGCACCCTCGCCGGCGGCACCAGCGCGACGCTGCAGGGGGGATTCCTCTACGACGCAGCCGACTTCGACCCCGGCTTCTTCGGCATCTCGCCCCGCGAGGCCCTCGCCATGGACCCGCAGCAACGACTCCTCCTGCAGACCACGTGGGAAGCCGTCGAGCGCGCGGGCATCGACCCGACGACGTTGCGCGGCTCCCGCACCGGGGTTTTCGTCGGCACCAACGGCCAGGACTACGGCCACGTCCTGATCGCCTCCCAGGAGGACGTCGAGGGCCACGCGGGCATGGGCACCGCCGCCAGCGTCATCTCCGGACGCGTCTCCTACACGTTCGGCTTCGAAGGCCCCGCCGTCACGATCGACACCGCGTGCTCTTCTTCGTTGGTCGCCCTGCACCTCGCTGCTGCTGCGCTGCGCAACGGCGAGTGCTCTCTGGCGGTCGCGGGCGGCGTCACGGTCATGGCGACGTCCTCGAACTTCGCCGGATTCACCCGACAGGGTGGCCTCGCGACTTCGGGCCGTTGCAAAGCGTTCTCGGACGACGCCGACGGCACCGGCTGGTCGGAGGGCATCGGCGTGCTGCTCGTCGAGAAGCTCTCCGACGCCCAACGCAACGGCCACCCGGTGCTCGCCGTCGTCGTCGGCAGCGCGGTCAACCAGGACGGCGCCTCCAACGGCCTCTCTGCCCCGAACGGCCCCGCCCAGCGCGAGGTGATCAAGGCCGCGCTGGCCTCCGCGGGCCTGTCCGCATCCGATGTGGACGCTGTCGAAGCACACGGAACCGGCACCGTGCTGGGAGATCCGATCGAGGCCGAGGCCCTCCTCGCCACCTACGGCCAGGACCGCGCGACCCCGCTGCGGCTCGGCGCGATCAAGTCCAACATCGGCCACACCCAGGCCGCGGCGGGCGTCGCGGGCGTGATCAAGATGGTCGAGGCGCTCCGCCACGACACCCTCCCGCCGACCCTCCACGTCACCGCGCCGTCGTCCCACGTCGACTGGTCCGCGGGCAACGTCAGCCTCCTCACCGAGACCACCCCGTGGCCGCGCGACGGCAAACCCCGCCGGGCAGGCGTGTCCTCCTTCGGGGTGAGCGGCACCAACGCCCACGTGATCATCCAGGAGGCTCCGGCCCCCGACGCCGCGCATGAACGGTCCGCTCACGACCCGACCACGCCAGAACTGTCAGACCCCTCTGCGACGATTGGAGTGGGGACCTCGGTCTCCCCCGGAGGGGGGCCAACCGGGATCGATCCAGCCGGGACCACCGCGGCGGCGGCCCGGCAGGGGGCAGTCGGGCAGGCGGCGTCGATCCGGGGCCTGGCGGGCAGGCACCCGTTCGTCGTCTCGGCGAAGTCGCCGAACGCGTTGAAGGCACGCATCGAGCAGGTCAAGGAGCTCGAAGGCGAGCAGCAGGACATCGCGTACTCGTTGCTCACCACGAGGCCGACGACGTTCGACCACCGCGCGGTGGTGCTCGACGGTGACGTGATCGCGACCGGTGTCGTGGCGCGCAAGCCGGTCGCCGCGTTGTTCTCCGGGCAGGGCGCGCAGCGCGTCGGCATGGGCAAGGAGCTGTACGAGGCGTTCCCTCAGTTCAAAGAAGCCCTCGACGCGGCACTGGAACATCTGCCCGGCGACCTCGAGCAGGTCATGTGGGAGGACGAGGCGAAGCTCGACCAGACCGGCTACACCCAGCCGGCGCTGTTCGCGTTCGAGGTCGCGCTGTACCGGCTGCTGGAGAGCTACGGCTTCAAGGCGGACAAGGTCGCGGGCCACTCCATCGGCGAGATCGCCGCCGCCCACATCGCCGGAGTTCTCAGTCTCGAAGACGCGGCCAAGCTCGTCCGTGAACGTGCGCGCCTCATGCAGGCGCTGCCCGCGGGCGGAGTGATGATCGCGATCGAGGCCACCGAGGACGAGATCACCCCGCATCTCACCGACGGCGTCGCCATCGCCGCGATCAACGGGCCCACGAGCGTCGTCATCGCCGGTGTTGAACAAGAGGCACGTAGGATTGTTGAACGATTCGACGATCGCAAGAGCAAGCAGCTCAGCGTCAGCCACGCGTTCCACTCGCCGCTGATGGAACCCATGCTCGACGACTTCCGTCAGGCCATCCAAGGCATATCGTTCAACAATCCGACGATCCCACTGATCGCTCGTGGGATTGTTCAACAATCCGACTACTGGGTCGGCCACGTCCGCGACACCGTCCGCTTCACCGACAACGTCGAGGAGATCGGCGACGCCACGTTCGTCGAGATCGGCCCGAGCGCCGTCCTGGCCGCCCTCGTCGACCGCGCCATCCCGACGATGCGCAAGGACAAGGACGAGGTCACGGCGTTCATCACCGCACTGGCCAAGCTCTACACCACGGGGACCAAGATCAGCTGGCCTAAGAGCGGCACCAGGATCGACCTGCCCACCTACCCGTTCGACACCGAGCGCTTCTGGCCGCGGAGCACCATGGCGCCAGGCACCCAGCCGAACGCCAGCCGCCCGGCGCTGTACGAGGTCACCTGGGTCAAGTCCGCAGTGGACGCCCAGGTCATGACGGGCGCGCGCTGGGCCATCATCGGCGGCGACGAGTTCGACCTCGCCCACGTCCTGTACGCGGCGGGCCAGTCCGTCAGCGGCTACGGCGAAACCCTCACCGAAGCCGCGCGGCAGGCCACGCCCGACGTGTTCGTCGTGGCGGTGACCGGCGACAACAGCCCGGAAAGCGTGCACGCCGAAACCCAGCGCGCACTGAGCATCCTGCAGGAGGCGAACAAGTTCGAGAACTCGCGAGTCGTCTTCGTCAGCCGGGGCGCGGCGACGGGCGAGGACCTGGCCGCGGCGGCCGTGTGGGGCCTGGTCCGCACCGCCCAGGCCGAGAACCCCGGCCGGTTCCTGCTCGTCGACAGCGACGGCCTCGACGTCTCCGGCGCCCTGCTCACCGAGCTCGTCAACGGCGACGAACCTCAACTCATGGTCCGCGAGGGCAGGATCAAGGTCGCTCGCCTCAACGAACTCCCCGAGAACCCCGAGGCCAGGCACGAGTGGGCCGAGGACGAGACGGTCCTGATCACCGGCGGCACCGGCGGCCTCGGCGCCGAGCTCGCCCGCCACCTCGTCACCCGGCACGGCGTGAAGCACCTGCTGCTCGCCAGCCGCCGCGGCGAGGAGGCACCCGGCGCGCGGAACCTCAAGCGGGAGCTGGAGAACAAGGGCGCCACCGTCACCATCGCGGCCGCCGACGTCACCAACGCCGACGACGTCCAGACCCTCTTCGCCGCCACGGACCACCCCCTCACCACCGTCGTCCACACGGCGGGCGTGCTGGACGACGCCCTCGTCGACGCACTCACCCCCGAGCGCCTCACCAGCGTCCTCACGCCGAAGGTCGACGCCGCGCACCTGCTCGCCCGGCACGACCTGAAACTGCTCGTCCTCTACAGCTCCGTCGCCGGCGTCCTCGGCGCGGCCGGCCAGGGCAACTACGCCGCCGCCAACGCCTACCTGGACGCACTGGCCGCCAGCCGCGAGAACACCATCAGCCTCGCCTGGGGACCGTGGGCGCAGGACGGCGGCATGACCGCGGGCCTCAGCGAAGCCGCCATGGACCGCATCACGCGCTCCGGCATGCCCCCGCTCGCCGCCGAACAGGGCCTCGCGCTGTTCGACGCCGCCCTCGCCGCGAACAAGAACGCCGTCGTCCCCATGCACGTCAACCGCAACCAGCAACGCGTCGCCCCACTGCTGCGCGACGTCGTCGACGAGCAGACACTGCCGCAGCAGAGCCAGATCGCCGCCGTCACGGTCCTCGACCGGTTGCGCGACACCGACCCGGACGAGCGTGCGGACGAGATCCGCGGCCTGGTCATCGGCACCTGCGCCGCCCTCCTCGGCCACAGCGATCCGTCCACAGTGGACCCGGAGAAGAACTTCCTGGAACTGGGCTTCGACTCGCTCATCGCCGTCGAGTTGCGCAACCAGCTCAACGACATGCTCAACCTCAAGCTCCCCGGCAGCGCCGTGTTCGACAGCGGCACCCCCGCGGCACTCGCCACCAGGGTCGACACCGAGCTCGGCACCATCGCCGGGCCCGCCACGAGCAACGGCATGACCGTCAACGCGAACGACACGGTCTTCGGCCTGTTCATGGAGAGCGTCACCAGCGGCAAGGTCGTCGAAGGCCTCAGGATGCTCAAGGCCGTCGCCAACCTGCGCCCCATGTTCGACAGCCCCGCCGAACTCGAGGACCTGCCCGGCCCCGTGACGCTCGCCGACGGCCCCCGGCTCCCGAAACTCGTCTGCGTCAGCGCCCCCGGCGCCACCGCGGGCGTCCATATGTACGCGCGGCTCGCCGCACATCTGCGCGGCAAGCGGCACGTTTCCGCGTTGCCGCTCATCGGTTTCGGCGACGGCGAAGCACTCCCGCGCACCACGGAGGCCGCCGCCAGGTTCGTCGCCGAAAGCATCCTCAACGGCACGGACGGTGATCCGTTCGTCCTGGTTGGACACTCCTCCGGCGGCACCCTCGCCTACTTCGCCGCGGCCGTGCTGGAAGAGACGTGGGGCATCACACCGGAAGCGGTGATCATGCTCGACACCCTGAGCATGAACTACAACTCCAGCGAGGGCATGGACTTCGACGCCGTCACGACGAACTACTTCAACACCATGGACTCGCCCGCGGTGAACATGAACAGCACCCGCCTGTCCGCGATGGCGCACTGGTTCCCGCTCATCATCGACACCGGCCTCCACACGACGGTTCCCAAGCTGCTCATCCGCTGCGCCAACGAGGTCAAGGGCACCGACCTCGTCACCACCGACCAGGACGTCGACGTGCCCGCCGACGAGATCCGCGTCGTCGCCACCGACCACATGGCGATGGTCAAGGAGGACGCGGGTGCCGTCGCGCAGGTGATGGAGGACTGGCTCAGCACCCGTATCGAGAAACTGGAAGGCGTCCGATGACCACATCGCAGGAACTGCCCCTGATCGGGGTCGAACTGCCGTCGATCCTGACGTTCAGCGAACTGCGGCTGCAGTTGCAGGAGCAGGCGCCGGTGTGCCGCATCCGGACGCCCGCGGGAGACGAGGGCTGGCTCGTCACCCGCCACGCCGAGGTGAAGTCGCTGCTGCAGAACAACAAGCTCGGCCGCAGTCACAAGGACCCGGCCACCGCGCCGAGGTTCATGCGCAACCCCATGCTCGACATGCTCGTCACCAGCGACGACATCGAGGTCGAGAAGGAGCGCCACGAGAAGAAACGCGTCCTCTACACCAGGAGCTTCGCCGCCCGCCGCGTCATCGAACGCAAAGAACGCGTCGAGGCCATCGCGAACGCCAAGCTCGACGCCATCATCGCCGCGGGCCCGCCGGTCGACCTGCACGAAGCCTACTCGATGGACTACTCGCAGCAGGCGTTGTGCGACATGGTCGGCATCCCGGAACAGGACCGCCGCCGGCTCCTCGACATGATGGACACCGTCGGCGCGTCCGACCAGCAGCACGCCGAGTCCGGCATGGACCCGCTGTTCGGCTTCGCCGCCGAGATCGGGCAGAAGCGCCGATCGGAGCTCGGCGACGACGTCATCTCCCGTTTCGTCGAAGCCGGCCTGAGCGACGAGGAGATCGGCCTCCACGTCGTCACGCTGCTGTTCACCGGTCTCGCGGGCCTCGCGAGCCACCTCGACTTCGGTGTGCTGCTGTTCCTGCGCAACCCCGACCAGCGCGAGAAGGCCATGGCCGACCCCACGGTCATGGCCCAGGCCGTCGACGAGGTCATGCGTGCCACGATCAGCTCGCCCGTCCTGCCCCGCTACGCCAGCGAGGACATCGAGATCGGCGGCGTCACGATCAAGGAGGGCGACCTCGTGATGCTGGACTTCAGCCTCGCCAACTTCGACCCGCGCGCCTTCGACGACCCGCACCGGTTCGACGTCACCCGAGCGCCCAACCACCACTTCACGTTCGGCCACGGCATGCGGCACTGCACCGGCGCCCCGCTCGTCCGGATCATCCTCGCCGTCGCGTTCACGACCCTGTTCGAACGCCTGCCGACGCTGCGGCTCGCCGTGCCGGAGTCGGAGCTCGAGTCCCACCCCGGCGGCCGCCTCGCCGGTGGCCTGGAGAAGTTCCCGCTCACCTGGTGACAGGCGTCACCTGTCAGCACCGTGTCAGCGCGCGCTGACACGGTGCTCAACCATGGCAACGAAGTTGAAGAGCGTTGTGCTCACCGTGGGCCTGGCCGCCGGTATCGCGCTGCTCGGCGGCACCCCGGCGACCGCGGAGACCGCGCCCGGCTGCTCCCGTGTCACGCAGATCGGCGCGACCAAGATCGTCAAGGACAACCGCGGCAACACCGTCATGTCGGTCAAGCAGTTCCTCGGCTGCGACAAGAACTACGGCTACACCTGGGTGTGGGAGTCGTGGGCGAGCACACATCGCGGCTTCACCGCGGGCGCCGGCCTCTACGTCGAGGGCGTCCTCAAGGGCTACAACGTCGACCCGGCGAACGACCGCGAGGTGTGGTCGGACGGTCTCCACACCGTCGACAAGTGCACCAAGGGTTACGGCGCGGCCGGCCGCGGCGGCGACGTGACCTGGGCGGGCGAGACCGAAAAGCGCTGCTAGGCCTCGTCGGCTTCGAGGCGCGCCTTCTCCCTGAGGCGCGCCTCTTCGGCCTTGAACTCCTTGTAGGTCTCGCGCTCGCGGACCAGCCAGTCCGGGTTCTCGTCCTTGATCGCGTTGATCTGGTCCGTGGTCAGCGCCTCGGTGATGCCCGCGCGCACCAGGCCGGACGTCGAGATGCCGAGCTTCTGCGCGATGAGCTGCTTGGGGTGCGGCCCGTTGCGGCGCAGCTCGCGCAGCCACTCCGGCGGGTTCGCCTGCAGCTCGTTCAGCTCGTCGCGCGACACGACACCCGCCTGGAACTCCTCGGGCGTGGCCTCGAGGTACACGCCCAGTTTCTTGGCGGCGGTGGCGGGCTTCATGGTCTGCTCGGACTTCATAAGCGCCCAGAGTAGTGCCACACAGCGTAACGGCTGCGTCCGGTAGCCTCAGCACGTGACCGGATCGTTCACGCTCGCGTACGTCCCAGGTGTGACGCCGGGCAAGTGGGCACGGGTCTGGCAGGAGCGCCTGCCGGAGACCGAGCTGACCCTCGTACAGGTGACCGTCGCCGAAGCCGCGGCCAGGGTGCGCTCCGGCGAGGCCGACGCCGCGCTGCTCAGGCTGCCCGGCGACCGCGAGGACCTGCACGCCATCCCGCTCTACACCGAGACCACCGTCGTCGTGTTCCCCAAGGACCACGAGTTCGCCGCCGCCGACGAACTGTCCCTTGAGGACCTGAAGGAGCACGTGCTCTGGCAGCCGCTCGACGACACGCTGCAGTGGGACGAACTCCCAGGGCAACCGCCCGTCGAGCGGCCGGAGACCACGGCGGACGCCGTCGAGATCGTGGCCGCCGGGGTCGGGCTGCTGGTCGTGCCGCAGTCGCTGGCCCGCCTGCACCACCGCAAGGACCTCAAGTACGTGGCGCTCGCAGACGCCCCGCAGTCACGGGTGGCGCTCGCGTTCCCGATCCGCGACGAGAACCCCGAGCTGGTCGAGCACATGATCGGCATCGTCCGCGGCCGCACGGTCAACAGCACCCGCGGGCCCGCACCCGAGCCGGTCGAGAAGAAGCAGCCACCCAGGCAGCAGCAGCGGCGAGGTCCCGCGCCCGCGCAGCGGAAACAACCCGCCAAGCGCGCGAAACCCCGCCGCGGCCGTTAGTCGTGCACGGTGATCGCCTGCGCCGGGCAGATGCCACTGGCCGTGCGCGCGGTCGCCTCCGCCTCACCTGACGGCGTGGAGTCGAGCACGGTGACGAACCCGTCGTCGTCCTGGTCGAACACGTCCGGCGCGGCCAGCACGCACTGCGCCGAGCCGATGCACTTGCCGGTGTCCACACTGATCCGAGCCATCGAAGTCCTCCAAGAATTACCAGCGCACAGGTAGCGCGTGGAGTCCGAAGAGGACTCCGTCGTACTTGAACCGCAGCTCCTCCAGCGGCACCGCGACCTCCAGCGTCGGGATCCGCCGGAACAGGCCGCGGTAGGCGACGTCCATCTCCAGCCGCACCAGGTTCTGGCCGAGGCACTGGTGCACGCCGTACCCGAACGCCACGTGTCCCGTGGCCGAGCGGGACGGGTCGAACTCGTGTGGCCGTTCGAACATCTCCGGGTCGTGGTTCGCGCCGGCCACGAGCGGCACGATGCCCTCTCCTGCCCGGACCAGCTGCCCGCCGATCTCGACGTCCTCGATCGCCACGCGCAACGCCACCAGGTCGGCCACCGAGTGGTAGCGCAGCAGCTCCTCGATCATCCGCTCGTCGCCGATCCACTGCTTCTGCTGCAGCAACGTGACGACACCGAGCGAGATGTTGTTCGCCGTCGTCTCGTGCCCCGCGATCAGCAGCAGCATCGAGACGCCGGAAAGCTCCTGGGGCGTCAGCAGACCGCCCTGCAGCAGCCTGCTGATCAGATCGTCACCTGGGCGCTTGGACTTGATCGTGATCAGCCGGTTGATGTAGCGCAACAGATGTTCGGACGCCTTGTCCCGTTCCTCGTCGGTCGACGTCAGCGTCACGAGGACCTTCGTCTTCTCCTCGAAGAAGTCGCGGTCCACTTTGGGCACTCCCAGCAGGGACGAGATCACCAGCGACGGCACCGTCAGGGAGAAGTCCTCGACGAGCTCGGCCGTGTCACCGCGAGCCAGCATCTGGTCGATCGCGCGGTCGACGATCTCCTCGACCGCCGGGCGCAACGACCTGATGCGGCGCACCGTGAACTCGGGGATCAGCGCCTTGCGGAACCTGTTGTGGTCGGGCGGGTCCAGCGACACGAACCAGCCGGGCACCTCGTCGGCGGACGGCGCGCCCACGGTGCGCGACGGACGTGGAAAGCCCTCGTGCGTCGGGTTCGAGCTGATGCGCGGGTCGGTGAGCACCGCGCGCACCTCCTCGTGCCTGGTGACCAGCCACACGGTCTCACCGGACGGCAACGCGGCCTTCACCAGGCCGGGTTTGGTGCGGAACTCCTCGTACTCGGGGGGAGGGAAGGGCGCACCAGGACGGCGCAACATGAAAGGGACCAGTTCGGCGGCGTCAGTGCTCATGTCATCCCTCGTAGAACTGGCGGACTTGCCCCACGATGTAGTCCTGGTCGTCTTCGGTCAGCTCGGTGTGGGTGGGGAGGTACAACCCGTCCTCGGCGAACCGGTTCGCGTTCAGCGACGGCCACACCGGGTCGAGATAGCCGGGCTGCCGGCTCATGGGCTTGAAGAAGAGGCGCGTCTCGATGCCCTTCTCCGCGAGGAACCCCCTGAGCTCCTCACGGCGTTCCGCGCGCAGGTCGTACATCCACAACACGTCACGCGGCGGCATGAGGGTGATCCCTTCGATGCCCCGCAGTCCCTCGTCGTACCGCTTCTCGATCTGTGCGCGCGTCGCGATGATCTCGTCGAGACGTTCCGTCTGGGCGAGCGCGACCGCGGCCTGCAGGTTCGTCATCCGGAAGTTGTAGGCGAGCTTCTTGTGCAGGAAGCTGTGGTCGCGCGTGAACGCCATCCCGCGCAGATGCGCCATCTGCCGCGCCAGGTGCGGATCGTTCGTGAGGCAGACACCGCCCTCGCCGGACGTGATGATCTTGTTGGCGAACAGCGAGAACGCCGCGATGTCACCGGTCGGCTTCACGCCGTGCGCCTCGGCCGAGTCCTCGACCACGCGCAGGTTGTACTCGTAGGCGAGCTCGAGGATCGGCTCCATGTCGCACTGTCTGCCGTAGATGTGCACCGGCATGATCACCTTGGTGCGCGGGGTGATCTTCTCCTCGATCTTCGTCACGTCGATGTTCAGATCGTCCGCGCAGTCGACGAACACGGGCGTCGCACCGGTGTAGGTCACGGCCCACGCGGAGGCGATCATCGTGAACTCCGGCACGATCACCTCGTCGCCGGGACCGACTCCCAACGCGCGCAACGCGAGCGTCAGCGCTGTCGTGCCGGACGAGCAGGCGACGCCGTACTTCACGTTGTTGTAGGCGGCGAAAGCCTCCTCGAACTGCGGCACGTAGGGGCCCTGCGAGGAGATCCAGCCGTCCGTCACGGCCTTCGTCGTGTACTCGAGCTCGTTGCCGCGCAACGAAGGCATCGAAACGGGGTAGCGGTAGCTCATCGTCAACTCACTTCGAGGACAGCGCGGGAAGGGAGAGGATCAGGTCGGCGGCGGTCTTGCGGCCACCGGCGGCGTGCTGCAGCGCGGCGAGACGTTCGGCGTTCTCGCGGAACGCCGGGTCGCCCAGGACGCGGGTGAGCTTGTCCACGACGTCGGCCGGGTCGACGGTGTGCGGCTTGTCCAGCGTCAGCCCGACACCGAAGCTCTCCGCCCGCACGGCCTGGTCGTAGCAGTCGACCCACAGCGGCCGGGACACCATCGGCTTGCCGAAGTAAATGCTTTCCGTGTAGGCGTTTCCGCCCGCGTGCGTGAAGAACAGCTTGACGCTCGGATGCGCCAGCACGTCCAGCTGCGACGGAACCCACGTCTCGATCCGCAGGTTCGGTGGGAGCTGTGCGGGCAGGAACTTCTGCTGGTCGCGCGGCAGCTTCCACAGCACCGAGTGCGTGCCCTCCAGCCGGCGCGCCACCTGGACGAACGCCTCGACCTGGGCGCGGGTCAGCCGGGTGATCGTGCCGAACCCCATGTACACCACGGACTTCTGCGCGTCCAGCCACTCGCCGAGCTCACCGGGCTCCGCCTGCGGCAGCGGCGGCACCAGCGCGCCGACCGTGCGGATCTTCTCCGGGAGGTCGAACGGGTAGTCCATCTCCGGGATCGAGTAGCACAGAACCAGCTCGGACTTCTCGACCCGCGCGAACTGGCCGAGCGCCTCCGGCGAGATGCCGAGCTCGGCGACGACCTTCCCGTTCCGCGCGTTGCGTTCCTTGTTCTCCTTCGAGAACGCGGTCGCGAGGGTGCGCCAGCCGAAGAGCCGGTTGGCCCAGCGCTGCGTCCACGACATGTCCGCGGGCAGGCCGGTGTGCGGGCGCGGGAAGTCCTTCGGCGTGTAGGAAGGGCCGATCGGTACCGCCGACGTCACGAGGTTCGACGGCACGAACGGGTCGCTGAGCACGTACGGGATGCCCTTGGTGATCGCGACCTCGTAGCCGAACATGCACATCGACTCGACGACCATCAGCGCCGGCTGGATCTCGTCGACGAGCTCGGCGAGCCTGCGGTACTTGGGGATCCGCAGCTCCGGCCGATGTGTCTGCTCGATGACGGCTTTGCGCGCCTTGAACCGCGACCGCTGCGTCACCTTCGCGTAGACGTCGTCCGGCCAGGTCACCGACGACATCTCCGGGATCACCTCGCCCAGCGAGAAGAACTCGATCGGCGAGCCGACGGCGGCGGCCTCGACCTCCTCGCGGGCCTTGTCGTCGGTGGCGAACCACAGGTTCTCGACACCGCGGCGCGACAGTTCCTCCGCTAGCACGAGCATCGGGTTGAGCAGGCCGCTCTCCGGCAGGCTGACGAACAGGATCGGCCGCTGGCTCATGGACTTCACCCCTCGGGCTGACACCTAGTGAGAGCGAGCCTGCCGGACGGCGCGGGCGTGTGTCCCGGGTGACGCCCCACCTCCAGGAGAACACCTAGAACCGGCGCGTATCGATTTCATGAGGATGTGTACACCTGCGACGCTCGTGTCCGACTCGTCGTGGCGAGAGGTACATCATCATGACCAGGACG
Source organism: Lentzea nigeriaca (assembly GCF_016907955.1). Taxonomy (GTDB): domain Bacteria; phylum Actinomycetota; class Actinomycetes; order Mycobacteriales; family Pseudonocardiaceae; genus Lentzea; species Lentzea nigeriaca. Next base: position 601,082 of record NZ_JAFBCX010000001.1, read on the forward strand.
TCCGACAACAGCATCAGCAGGGCGAGGCTCGCGGGACTCATCGAGCGCGACGACCAGTGGGCCTCTCTGGAGACGCTGTTGACGGACTCCCTGTCAGGATCCGGAAGGGTCGCGCTGCTCACCGGTCCGGTGGCGAGCGGGAAGACCGAGCTGCTGCACGCGTTCGGCGAGGCGTCCGGCGTCACCTTCGTGAAGGCGACCTGTTCGGCGTTCGAAAGAGATCTGCCTTTCGGTGTGGTCGGCCAGATCTTCCACCCGCTGGACGTTCCGGCGGAGGTGGGCGAACTCCTCGACGCCGCCGCACGGTCCAGCGACGGCCCTTCGGCACGGCAGCTGCACGCGCTGTGCATCGCGCTGCTGGACCTCACGGCCGAGACACCGCTGGTGATCGGCATCGACGACGTGCAGCACGCCGACTCGTCGTCGATGCACTGGCTGCTCTACCTGATCCGGCGGCTCGGCCAGGCCAAGGTGCTGCTGATGCTGACCGAGACCGCGTCCCCGCGCGCCGCGCACACCCCGCTGCACACCGAACTCCTGCGGCATCCGCACTGCCGGGACGTCGGGCTGGCCCCGCTCGGTGCTCTGGACGAGCTGTTCGAGGCGCCTCGGCACGCCGCGGACGCGATGAGGCTGACAGGCGGCAACCCGTTGCTGGTCCGGTCGCTCCTCGACGACCAGCGGCTGTGCAAGCCGCGCGACGACGGCGGCCTCGTCATCGGCCCCGGCTACCGGCGCGCGCTGGTCAGCTGCCTGCACCGCTGCGACCACCACGTGCTGCCGGTCGCGCGGGCACTGGCCGTGACGGGCGAGAACGCGACGCGCGAGTCGTTGAGCCGCTTGGCCCGTGTCGACGCCGAGGCCGTCGACTCCGCGCTGGACGTGATGAACGAGGCCGGTCTGGTGTCCGACGGCTGGTTCCGCGACCCGGCCGCCCGCGGCGCGGTCCTGGACGATCTGTCCACTCAGGACCGCAAGGAGATGTACCTCGGGGCGGCGCTGCTGCTGCACGACGAGGGCGCGCCCGCGACCGAGGTGGCGCCCTACCTGGTCATGGCCGACCACTCCGAGAACCCGTGGATGGTGCCGGTGTTCGAGGAAGCCGCCGAGCACGCGTTGCGCGACGAGCAGATCGACACGGCGTTGCGGTATCTGGAACTGGCGCATCGGGCGTGCGTCGAGGTGCACGGGCGGGCGGCCATCGCGGCGAAGCTCGTCCGGGTGGAATGGCGCGTCAACCCGTCCGCCGCCGGACGCCGGCTCGGCACGGTGGTGCCGGCGATGCGGGCCGGGCAGCTCTCCGATCGTGACGTGACGTCGCTGGTGCAGCCGATGCTGTGGAACGGCCAGGTCGACGAGGCCACCGAGGCCATGGACCGGGTCCGGCGGTCGTCCGGCAACGGCGTGCGGGCGATGGAGCTGTGGCTGGCCTGCTCGCATCCGACGCTGGCACGGCGTCCCCAGGCGGAGCCGGTGAAGGCGCGGACGGTCAGCCTGACGTCCGGGCCGATGCTGAAAGCGGTCACCGCACTGGCGAACGTGCTGACCTACGGCCCCAACGACGAGTCCGCGACCGATGCCGAGCACGTCCTGCAGGCCGCGCGACCGTCGGACAGCGGGTCGTGGGGGCCGGAGTCGGCGATGCTCGCGTTGCAGGCCCTGGTGTACGCGGACCGGCTCGACGTCGCCGCGCAGTGGTGCGACCGGCTGCTGGAGGAGACGCGGGCCAAGAACCTCGTGGTGGCACAGGCGTTCTTCTCGAGCGTGCGGGCGGAGGTGTCGCTGCGGCGCGGCGATCTCGCCTCGGCGTTCGACCACGCGCAGAACGCGCTGGACCTCATGCCCGCCGGCGGCTGGGGTGTGGCGGTGGGCATGCCGCTGGGCATCCTGATCAACGCCGCCACGAAGCGGGGGCGGCACGAGGAAGCCGCGGCGCTGCTGGAACAACCCGTGCCCGAGGCGATGTTCCAGTCCCGGTACGGGCTGTACTACCTGTACGCGCGCGGCCACCACTACTTGGCCACGTCACGGCACTACGCGGCGCTCGCGGACTTCCTGTCCTGCGGCGAGCTGATGACCTCGTGGGGTGTGGACCAGCCGGGAGTGGTGCCGTGGCGAACCTCGGCAGCGGAAGCCTGGCTGTTGCACGGCGCCAACCGTGACGAGGCCAAGCGGCTGATCAACGAGCAGCTGGCGCGGCTCGGACCGGACGCCTCCCGCACTCGCGGCGTGGCGTTGCGGTTGCTGGCCGCCACCAACCAGCCGCACAACCGGCCGCAGCTGTTACAGGACGCCGTGGCGGTGCTGGAGGAGTACGGGGACCAGTACGAACTCGCCCGCGCTCTCGCCGACCTCTCCAAGGCGCACCAGGCTCTGCGGGAGCACCGGCGGGCGTGGACGGTGGCTCGCCGTGCCTGGCACGTCGCGAACGTCTGCGACGCGGCCGAGCTGTGCGAGGAGTTGTTGCCCTCCAGGGGAAAGGGCGACGCCGAGGACACGCCGGCCGAGGACAAGCCGGTCGATCCCATTGCCACGCTGACGGATGCCGAACGACGGGTGGCGGCGCTGGCGGCCGTGGGATACACGAACCGGGAGATCGCGTCGAAGCTGTACATCACGCCGTCGACGATCGAGCAGCACCTGACGCGGGTGTACCGGAAGCTGAACGTCAAGTACCGCAAGGATCTGCCGGCCGACCTGCACTCGTACCTGCCGAGCACGGCCTGAGTATCCCGGGCACGACTGCGCCGATCTGGCCGCCCGCTCCGCCGGGCGGCGGTGACCTCGGCGAACGCCCGTTGTCAGACCTGCCTGGAGAATGAGAAGCAGGGGTCCCCTGGCCGGGCAGGGCCCCGGCAAAGTCGCCCTGCTGGGCTTGGCGTCTGCAAGTACCACCAACTCTTGATCGAATCGCCGCCAGTTACACCCAACTGGTTCGTCCTCTGGCGGACCTTCGGTGCGCCGGTGCGGCCGATGCACCGCGAGTTGGCGGTGGAAAAGTGCTGGTTGATCTTGAGTTGGTGGTACTTGCAGACGCCGTTGGCGAAGCCGGGAGCGGCTGCCGGAAGCAGGGCCGGTGCCGGTTCGCCAACCTGATGGTTGTGCTCTCACGGACGTGAACAGGCAAGTTGGCTGTAGTTGGGGTGTTCTGACCAGATCAGAGGGGTGTTGCGACGACCTATTGACGCCAAGACGATGTCATCGGCGCTTATCTACAACCAACCTGGTGCGGCCAGCACATCAGAGCGTTTCCGCAGCTTCCTCGAATTGGCGGCCTCGTCGCACCGTCAGGATTCGCCGACGGAGTCCTTGCAGACGCCATCAGCCGGCCGGACACGACTTTGCCGACACCCTGTCCTGGCCGGGGTACCCCTGCGTCAGCGTGGCGGCTCAGAGCAGCGGTAGCTGCGCCTTCAGTTCCCGCACCAGCTGGGGCAGGTCCGCGCGGTCCTGCGCGAACCCGAACACGTAGTAGTCCGGCCGCACCAGCGCCGCCACCTTCCGGTGCCCGGCCAGCCAGGGCAGATACAACCGCTCCACGTCCACGACCTCGTGCGCCCGAGCGATCTTCGGTGGAATCCCGGCGGGCATCACTCGCACCAGGTGCGTCCCCAGCGTCTTGAGGAAGTCGAGCTCGTCCTCACCCAGCGCGTCGTACGGGTCCAGCGTCGTGATCAGGTGCCAGCCGCGTCCGACGACCTCGTCGAACCGGTCCCGCACCGTCCCACGCGCCACCACACCCTGCGGCGACAGTTCGCCGTGCGGCAACGAAATCCCGTCGGCACCCCGCCGAACTACGCCGTCTTCCAGCGCGTAGGCGGACGGAGCGAGATCGACGCCCTCGGGCTTGGCCTGCATGGCGAGCAGGAACGCGTCGCGACGCGCGGCGGCGACGGGGTCGAGCTCGGACACGATCTTGCCCACCTCGATGGACATCTCGATGGTGTGCCGCACCTGCAAGGCGCGTTCGGCCTGGTACGCGTCGAGCAACGTGTCGTCGGCGACGTCCCGCAGCACGAGGTCGAGCTTCCACGCCAGGTTCGCCGCGTCCCGGATGCCCGAACACATGCCCTGCCCGGCGAACGGCGGCATGAGGTGCGCGGAGTCGCCGGCCAGCAGCATCCTGCCGTCGCGCCACCTGTCCGCCATCGCGGCCTGGAACGTGTAGACGATGTTGCGGGTCAGGTCGGCGTTGTCCGGCGTGACGTCGTAGGGCTTGAGCAGCTCCCACATGCGTTCCACAGTGGACAGTTCCTCGATCGACTCGCCGGGTAGCCGCATAAACTCCCACCGTCGGTGCCCGCGGCCGGACGCGACGATCGTGGTGGGCCGGGCCGGGTCGCACACCTGCACGTCGTTGGGGCGGAACGCCCGCTTCTCGTGGAAGACCACGTCGACCAGCAGCCAGTCGTGCTTGAAGTTCAGGTCGATCATCTTCGTGCCCATGACGTCGCGCACGAAGCTGTTCGCGCCGTCGCAGCCGACGACCCACGACGCCGTGACGTCGCCCTCGTGATCAGGTCCGGGGGCGGTCAGCGAGACGTGCGTGCCGTGGTCGGTGATGGCCTCGACCTTGTGCCCGAACAAAGTCGTGATGTTCGGCAGCGTGGCGACGTGCTCGCGCAACGCCTTCTCGAACGTCGGCTGGTGCATGACGGTCGCGATCGGCCAGCCGTCGCGGCCCGGCTCGTACGGTGCCTCGAACGAGAACAGCTCGCGGCCCTCGGCGTTCTGGAACATGTACTGCCCCAGCGGTTCGCCGAGCTCCATCAACTGGGCGCCGATGCCGGCGGAGGCGAACGAACGCGCGGTCTCCCCGTCGAACGCGACGACGCGCGGGAACGGGTACTGGCCGCGGTACTTCTCCAGGATGACGACCCGCCATCCCTTGTGCGCGAGGAGGATGGACAGAACGAGGCCGACCGGGCCGCAGCCCACCACCGCGACGTCCGCGGTGGTGGCTGCAGCCCGGCCGGTCGGCTGCGGTGACGTCATCTGTCTTCCCTGTCTGCGGGTCAGAAAACCGAGTCGATCACTCCGAGTGCCTGAGCGGGGTTCAGCCGTGGGTCGCAGAGGGTCTCGTAGCGCTCGGAGAGAGCCTTCTCGTCGGGGACAGGCCCGCCGACGCACTCCGTCACGTCGGTCGCGGCCATTTCCAGGTGCAAGCCGGCCGCGTGCGCGCCCTCGGTCTCCAGGATGTGTCGGAACGCCGTGGCCTCCTCGATGATATGGCTGACATGTCGAGTCTTTCGCCCAGACTCGGTCGTGACCGTGTTGCCGTGCATGGGATCCGACAGCCACACGACGGGGTGGCCCGCGCGCTGCACGGCCCGCACGATCGGCGGCAGCGCGACGTGGATGTCCTCGCGTCCCATGCGCACGATCAACGTCAGCCGGCCCGGCGTGTGGTGCGGGTCGAGCAGCTGGCACAACCGCACGACGGTCTCCGGGTCCGCGGTCGGGCCGATCTTGCAGCCGATCGGGTTCGCGATCGCCGCGAACATGCTGACGTGCGCGTGGTCGAGCTGGCGGGTGCGTTCACCGATCCACGGGAAGTGCGTCGAGGTGAGGAACTGCTCGCCGGTGCGTTCGTCCGTCCGGATGAGCGCGTTTTCGTAATCCAGCACCAATGCCTCGTGAGCTACCCACGGGCCACCGGACAGTTCCTCGACACTTCCCGTCCAATGGGTGCGCACTTCTCGGATGACGGCGGCCGACGCGTCGTAGGCCATCAGCATTCGTTCGGGGTCGTGCCGCCGGGCCTCATTTTCGGTCTCGAACGAATTGACCAGCTCACCGCGGAACGACGGCAGATCGACCCCGCCCACCGTTTCGAAGTTGTTCGAACGAGGCTTCGCGTACTGGCCCGCCATGCGTCCGAAACGTGCCACCTCCTGGCCGGTGCGTTCCGCCAGCCGGGAAGCGATCGCCTGGATGTTGCGCACCTTTCGGAAAGTTGTCACCGGGTCGGCGTCGGAAAAGGACTCGGCGCAGTCGCCGAGCTGCAGCACACGCGCCTCGCCGAGCGCGGCGAGACCGAGCGCGCGCTTCGCCTCGCGAATTTCGGAATGGGCGACCAGGGGCAGTGCGCCGGACAGTTCGGCCTCGATCAGGTCGTACTCGGGGTGGTGGTGCCAATGGGGCTGCTGCGTCGCGGGCAACGTCATCCACGGGGCGGCGGTCCGGGTGTGCGTGAACTCCGTCAGCTTCACCGTCTGAGGCATTGTTCTCGCTCCTGTAGCTGGTTCCGCTGGACGTTTCAGGCGACGATGCCCTCGATCTCCACGAGGAGATCGGCGCGGCACACGTCGACGTTCAGGTACTGGATGCGAGCGTTCGGGGAGAAACGCTCCTCGCACATCTCGCGCACGGCCGGGATGTCGGAGCGGTGACGGACGTAGACCTTGATGTTGTCGAGGTTCAGCAAGGAATTGCCCTGGACGATCTCGTAACCGGCCAGGTTCTCGTCGGAAATGAGGTGCTCGATGTTGTCCAGCGACAGCTTCACCTGTGCCGCGATGTCGCCGTGGTGCAGCGTCTCGTGCCCGCGGATACTGGCGGTGCCGGCCACGTAGATCTGCCCTGACCTGCGGTCGGTGTGCGTGGTGGCGAGGTAGGTGGCCCGCGCGAACTTGGGCGGGCGCGGGCCGTACTGCCGCGGGTAGTGGTAGGCGGCCATCTGCTTGGAGTTCTCCACCGACGTCAGCGCGGCGGAGCGGGAGGCGAGGAAGTAGAACGCGATCCCGCCGCCCAGCGAGCCGATTCCGGTCGCGCTCGGCACCTCCGAGTCGCCGAAGCAGAAGAGCTCGAACGCCTCCGCGCGGCCCTTGCAGAAGTCCCGGTAGATCTCGAGGCCCTCGGCGTTGTCGGCGTTGATGTCGTTGATGAAGTTCCACATGCGGAAGCAGTTCTTGTAACCGAGGGTGTCCATCAGGTCCAGCGCCGCGACGTAGGCCGCGCGGGTGTCCTCGGTGTAGCGGCCCGTCGGGGCGATGCGGCCGGCGACGAGCAGGTACTCGCCGTCGTGGGCGTAAACGATTCCGTGGTGCTCGCCCGTCTCGACCGGGCGGCTGGTCGTCCACACCTCCGCGAATGCCTCGCCGAGGTCGGCGGCCATGTGCAGGTTCAGCGTCAGAAGGCCATTTTCCACACGCGGGTCCGTGCACTCGGTGGTGTAGTTGACGACTCCGAGAACGTTTTCGGTGGCCGCGATCTCGCTGACTTCGGTCAGGCCGGTGAACACGGAGCCTGGGAGGTCCACCGTCTGCTGCGCCTGAGTCATGGGAATGCCCCTCCGAGGAGTACGTAAAACGTGTGGCGGAAAAGAACCGGCTTTTGTGCGGGCTTCTCTGCCGGGCCGGTGGTCAAAGATTAGCCACCGGTGCTGCTCCGCAAAACTCCTCGACCGGGGGAAAGGACTTCAGGGCGCGAGGATAGGGGGGTCCTAGGGGGGTGCTAGGGGATTTCCTACTTACTGCGCAGATGAGGCCGAGGCTAGCATCGCTCGAGGTGCACGTCGTCGCCGGTAAATAGGGAGCGCTGTCGGGATGTTTCGAACCGAGCTGATCCGGCCGTTGTCCGACCTGCTGCGATACCACGCCGCGAACGCGCAGGAGAAGGTCGCGTTCGCCGACTCGCGGCGCGCGGTCACGTACGCGGAACTGGAGCGGCGGACCCGGCGGCTCGGCGGGCACCTCGCCGGGCTGCGGCTGCAGCCGGGTGACCGGGCCCTGATCTTCCTGGGCAACAGCGTCGACATCATCGAGAGCTACCTCGGCGTCACGCGCGCGAACGGGGTCGCGGTGCCGTTCAACCCGCACTCCGCCGACGCCGAGCTCGCCTACGTGCTCGACGACAGCGGCGCCCGTGTCGTGATCACGGACTTCGCGCACCTCGACCAGGTCCGCAAGCTGCTGCCGGGCCGTCCCTACCTCCAGATCGTGGTCAGCGGCGACGAACCGCTGCCGCGCGGCGACTCCCTTGTGTCGTACCAGGAACTGATGTCGAAGGATCCCGCTGTTCCGGCGCGCGACGACCAGGGCCTCGACGACGTGGCGTTCATGCTCTACACCTCCGGCACCACGGGAAAACCGAAGGGCGTGCTGTCGACCCAGCGCAGCTGCCTGTGGTCCGTCGCCGCCTGCTACGCGCCGGTGATCGGCCTGAACCACGACGACAAGGTGTTGTGGCCCTTGCCGTTGCACCACTCGCTCGCGCACGTGCTGTGTGTCGTCGGCGTCACCGCCGTCGGCGCGACGGCCCGCATTCTCGACGGGTTCGCCGCCGACGAGGTGCTGACCGCGTTGGCAGGCGACGACTACACGTTCCTGTGCGGTGTTCCCGCCATGTACCACCATCTTCTGGAAGTCGCGCGCACACGTGAGGTGTCGTCGAGCGCGCTGACCCGGTGTCTCACCGCGGGTTCGCCGTGCCCGGCGGCGTTGCGCGTCGAGTTCGAGGCGCTGTTCGGGGTCGCGCTGCTCGACGGGTACGGCAGCACCGAGACGTGCGGCCTGATCGCGGTGAACTGGGCGCACGGCACCAGGATTCCCGGCTCGTGCGGCCTGCCGGTGCCGGGCCTCGCGGTGCGGCTGGTCGACCCGGACACCGGCTCGGACGTCGACGCGGAGGCCGAGGGCGAGGTGTGGGTGCGCGGACCGAGTCTCATGGCGGGCTACCACAACCAGCCGGAGGCGACGGCGCAGGCGATGCCGAACGGCTGGTACCGCACCGGTGACCTGGCGCGCCGCGACCTGTACGGCTACCTGACGATCACCGGCCGGGTCAAGGAGCTCATCATCCGCGGCGGCGAGAACATCCACCCCGGCGAGGTGGAGGAGGTGCTGCTGCGCGTGCCCGGTGTCGCGGACGCCGCGGTGGTCGGCAAGCCGCACGACATCCTCGGCGAGGTGCCGATCGCGTTCGTCGTGCCCGGCGAACAGGGCCTCGATCCCGTGCGCCTGTACGACGCCTGCCGCGAGCAGCTGTCGAACTTCAAGGTTCCCGAAGAGCTGTACGAGATCGACCACATCCCGCGCACGACGTCCGGCAAGATCACGCGGCACGTGCTGCTCGACCGCCCGGCCCGGTTGCGGGCCGCGAGTGGTGGGCAGCACGAGTCGTTGCTGCGCATGGACTGGGCGCCGATGCCGTCGGTCCGCACGACCTCGCTCGAACTGGCGAAGCGCTGGGCGGTCGTCGGCCCGGACATGTTCGGCCTGACCGCTTCCCTTGCCTCGTCCGGTGTTCACGTCGCCACCTACCCCGATGCCGCCGCTCTGCACGTGTCCGTTGTGGACGGCGAACCCGCGCCGGACGTGGCGGTGCTGTGCTGCCCCGACGACATGGACACCGGCGGCAAGCTCACCACGGCCGCGCAGGAGGCGTTGCGGAAGGTCGCCGGCGTGCTGCGGACCTGGGTGAACGACGACTGGTTCGCGCACTCCCGGCTCCTCGTGCTGACCCGTGGCGCGGTCGCCGCCGGTGTCGAGGACGTGCGTGATCTCGTGCACGCGCCGGTGTGGGGATTGCTGCGGTCGATGCAGGTCGAGTTCCCGAACCGGTTCACGTTGATCGACATCGACGATCTGCCTTCCTCCACGGGAGTTCTGCCGCTCGCGGTAGCCGCTGATGAGCCGCAGCTCGCGATCCGGTCGGGGATAGCGCTGATGCCGCGGCTCAAGCGGGTGTCGGCGTCGGTCGACAGCGACGAGGTGCTGCGGATCGACCCGAAGCGCACCGTGGTCGTGACAGGCGCGGACGGCACGATGGGTGCCGCGCTGACCAGGCATCTCGTTGCGGCCTATGGCGCACGGCACCTGTTGCTGATCAGCCCGCGCGGCCGTGGGGACACCGCGACCGCGCAGCTCGAGTCGGAGCTGTCCGAGCTGGGGGCACGGGTCGCGGTGGCGGCCTGCGACGTGGCGGACCGCGCCGCGCTGGCCGAGGTGCTGGGCAGGTTGAAACGGCCGATCACCGCAGTGGTGCACAGCGAGGGCGAGCACCCGGCGAAGCCGTCGCTGTCGCGGGACAAGAACGTGTTCCGGTCCGTTGTGGACGGTGCGGTGAACCTGCACCAGCTCACGAAGAGCGGTGACGTGTCCGCGTTCGTCATGCTCTGCACGGTCGCGGGTGCCCTGGGCCTGGTCGGCTCGGGAGAGCAGGCGGCCGCGAACTCGTTCCTCGACGCGCTGGCCCGCTACCGCCGCAAACGCGAGCTCGCCGCGACGTTCCTCGCTGTCGGGTCGACGGACGCGCCGACGACGGCGTCGCGGGTCGGTGAGCTGTCGACGCAGGAGTTCGCCGCGATGTTCGACGTCGCGACCTCGGCGGGGCTGGCGCAGGCCGTGATCATGCGGATCAACAGCGCGGCGTTGCGGGAGCAGACGTCGTCGACCGAGGTGCCCGCGTTGCTGCGCGGCCTGATCGACGTGTCGGCGCGGCTCGCGACGCCGGACGAGCGCGACCTCGCCGCGTTGCGGCAGCGGCTGGTGGCGATGTCGCCGGAGGAACAGGACATCTTCCTGCTCAACCTGGTGCGCACCGAGGTCGCGGGCGTGCTCGGGCTGACCGGTGCGGAGCGGGCGGAGTCGAAGAAGACGTTCCGCGAGCTGGGCCTGACCTCGGTTACGGCCGTTGACCTGCGCAACCGCCTGACGGCGGCGACGGGTCTGCACCTGTCGGCGCCGGTGGCGTTCGACTACCCGACCCCGGCGGTGCTGGCGCGTCATCTGCGCGCCGAACTGCTGGGTGAACGCACTGCCGTAGCGCCGTTGGAGATGGTGCGGGCGGTGCCGGACGAGCCGATCGCGATCATCGGCATCGCCTGCCGGTATCCCGGTGGAGTGGCGTCGCCGGAGGACCTGTGGCGGCTCGTCCTGTCGGGCGCGGACGTCGTGTCGCCGTTTCCGACGGACCGCAACTGGGACCTGGAGAAGCTGTTCGACGGTGCCTCGCACACGCGCTCGGGCGGGTTCCTGCACGACGCCGCCGAGTTCGACGCGGAGTTCTTCGGGATCTCGCCGCGGGAGGCGCTGGCGATGGACCCGCAGCAGCGGTTGCTGCTGGAGGTGTCGTGGGAGGCGCTGGAGCGCGCGGGCATCGACCCGGTGTCGTTGCGTGGCACCAACGGCGGTGTGTTCGCCGGCGTGATGTACCACGACTACGGCGCCGGGCTGCTGGACGCGCCCGCCGGCACCGAGGGTTATTGGACGACCGGCACCGCGGGAAGTGTGGTGTCCGGCCGTGTCGCCTACACGCTGGGCCTGCAGGGGCCGGCCGTCACCGTGGACACGGCTTGTTCTTCGTCGCTGGTCGCGTTGCACTGGGCGGCGCAGTCGTTGCGGTCGGGGGAGTCCTCGATCGCGCTGGCGGGTGGTGTGACGATCATGTCGACGCCGCAGACGTTCGTGGAGTTCTCACGTCAGGGCGGGCTGTCCGCCGACGGCCGCTGCAAGGCCTTCTCCGACTCCGCCGACGGCACGGGCTGGTCAGAGGGCGCCGGTCTCGTGGTGCTGGAGCGGTTGTCCGACGCCCGCCGCAACGGGCACCAGGTGCTGGCGGTGCTGCGGGGGTCGGCGATCAACCAGGACGGCGCGTCGAACGGGTTGACCGCGCCGAACGGCCCGTCGCAGCAACGGGTGATCCGGCAGGCGCTTGCGTCCGCCGGTCTGTCCACTTCGGACGTGGACGTGGTGGAGGCGCACGGCACCGGGACGACGCTGGGTGATCCGATCGAGGCGCAGGCGTTGCTCGCGACCTACGGCCAGGACCGCGACGTGCCGCTGTGGCTGGGATCGGTGAAGTCGAACCTCGGTCACACGCAGGCCGCCGCGGGTGTCGCCGGTGTGATCAAGATGGTGATGGCGTTGCGGCACGGCGTTCTGCCGCGCACGTTGCACGTGACTGAGCCGTCCACGCACGTGGAGTGGGGGACTGGCCGTGTCGAGCTGCTGACGTCGGATCAGCCGTGGCCCGCGGTGTCGCGGGAGAGGCGTGCCGCGGTGTCGGGTTTCGGTGTCTCCGGCACGAACGCGCACGTGATCCTGGAGGAGGCTCCCGAGGTCGAGGTGACACCGGAGGAGCCGACGTCGGTGCTGTCCGTTGTGCCGTGGGTGGTGTCGGCGAAGACTTCTCCCGCGTTGGACGCGCAGCTGGAACGGGTGCGGTCGGTGCAGGCACCCGCTCTCGACGTGGCCGCGTCTCTGGTGTCGACGCGGGCGCAGCTGGAGCACCGCGCTGTCGTGGTGGACGGTGCGGAGATCGCGCGTGGTGTGGCGTCGGAGCGGATGCTGGCCGTGCTGTTCTCCGGGCAGGGCTCGCAGCGGCTCGGCATGGGGCGGGAACTGTACGAGCGGTTCCCGGTGTTCGCGGCCGCGTTCGACGCGGTGCTGGAGCACCTGGACGTCTCGCTGCGGGACGTGATGTGGGGACACGATGCCGATGCGCTGAACGCGACCCGGTACACGCAGCCCGCGTTGTTCGCGATCGAGGTGGCGCTGTTCCGGCTGGTGGAGTCGTTCGGTGTGCGGCCGGACTTCGTCGGCGGCCACTCGATCGGGGAGATCGTCGCCGCACACGTGGCCGGGGTGTTGCCGCTGCAGGACGCGTGCCGGTTGGTGGACGCGCGGGCGCGGTTGATGCAGGCCCTGCCCGCCGGCGGTGCGATGGTCGCGGTGCAGGCGACGGAAGAGGAAGTGCTGCCGCTGCTCGGGCCCGGCGTGTCGCTGGCGGCGGTGAACGGGCCGCGGTCGGTCGTCGTCGCGGGCGCGGAGGACGCGGTGCTGGCGGTCGCCGGCCGGTTCGCGGACCGCAAGACTAAGCGTCTCCCGGTGAGCCATGCGTTTCACTCGCCGTTGATGAACCCGATGCTGGACGACTTCCGCGCGGCCGTCGAGGGCCTGTCGTTCTCCGAGCCGCAGATCCCGGTCGTGTCGAACGTGACCGGGCAGCTCGCCGTGCGCGAGCAGCTGACCTCGCCGGAGTACTGGGTGCGGCACGTGCGTGAGGCCGTGCGGTTCTCCGACGGTGTGCGGGCGCTGGGGCGTCAGGGCGTGTCGGCGTTCCTGGAGCTCGGCCCGGACGGTGTGCTGTCGGCGCTGGTGGCGGAGATGACCGAGACCGGTGCCGTTCCCCTGGACACCGCTGTCGTGCCGGTGTTGCGCCGCGACCGGCCTGAGGAGGTTTCCGCGGTGTCGGCGTTGGCGCGCCTGCACGTCACGGGGGTGTCCGTCGACTGGGCTCGGCTGTTCGAGGGCACCGGAGCGGTGCGGGTCGACCTGCCGACGTACGCGTTCCAGCGTTCGCGGTTCTGGCCGGAGCCCGAGGTTGTGGCCGGCGCGGCGGATCCGCTGGACGCGGCGTTCTGGCAGCTGGTGGAGAACGACGAGCTGGCTTCGGTGCTGGACCTCGATCCCGAGGTGGCGGCGGTGGTCGTGCCCGCGTTGTCGTCGTGGCGGACCCGGCAGCGGTCGCAGTCCGTGGTGGACTCGTGGCGGTTCCGCGAGTCGTGGACGCGGCTGTCCCTGTCGGGTGCTTTCTCCGGATCCTGGCTGGTCGTCGTGCCACCGGGGGAGCAGGACACGTGGACGCGGGACGTCGTCGAGATCCTCGGCGGGGTGGCGGTGCCGTTGGACGAGATCGCCTCTTCGGCCGGTCGTGAGTTCACGGGTGTCGTGTCGCTGCTCGGTGTCGCCGACGACTCGGGTGACGTGCCTTTCCCGTTGTCCGGAACCCTGGAGCTGTTGCAAAGCCTGAGCATTGACGCTCCTCTGTGGACTGTCACGCGCGGTGCCGTGTCGACCGGGTACGGGGACATCGTGACGTCGCCGGTGCAGGCCGCGTTGTGGGGCATGGGCCGGGTGGCGGCGCTGGAGCTGCCGCGCCGGTGGGGTGGGTTGATCGACCTTCCGGGCAGCGTGGACACCCAGATCGCGCAGGGCCTGCAGGCCGCGTTGACGAACTCGCTGGGCGAGGACCAGATCGCGGTGCGCGGCAACGGCGTGTTCGCCCGCCGGCTGGTGCCCGCGCCGCGCGGCGAGCACGGCGAGGACTGGACGCCGTCGGGCACCGTCCTGATCACCGGCGGCACCGGCGCGCTCGGTGGTTTCGTGGCCCGTTCCCTTGCAGCCAGGGGAGCTTCGCACATCGTTCTGACGTCGCGTCGTGGCCCGCTGACGCCCGGCGTCGAGCATCTCGTCGCGCAGCTGGAGGGGTTCGGTGCCGAGGTCTCGGTCGAGGCCTGTGACGTGGCCGATCGCGCCGCGCTTGCGGAGCTGTTGCAGCGGCTGCCTTCCCTGTCGGCGGTCGTGCACTGCGCCGGGATCGACTCCGGTGACGCTCCGCTGACCGAGCTGTCGAGTGATCAGCTGGGGGAGTTGTTGCGCGCCAAGATGGTGTCGGCGCGGAACCTGCACGAGCTGACCTCGGACCTGGACGCGTTCGTGTTGTTCTCCTCAGGAGCGGCGGCGTGGGGCAGCGGTGGCCAGCCCGCGTACTCGACCGCGAACGCCTACCTGGACGGCCTGGCGCAGTTCCGCCGCGGCCAGGGGCAGGTGGCGACGTCCGTGCAGTGGGGCGCGTGGGCCGAGGCGGGCATGGCGAGCGATCCCGAGACCTACGACCAGCTGCGCCGCCACGGCGTGCTGCCGATGGACCCGGAGCTCGCCCTCACGGCGATGGTGCAGGCGGTGTCGGACGGCGACACGGTGCTGACCGTCACCAACACCGACTGGGCCCGTTTCGCGCCCGGTTTCACCGCGTCCCGGCCGTCGCCGCTGCTCTCGTCGATTCCCGAGGTCGCCGCCGCGCTGTCCGCGGAGGCCGATTCGTCCGGCGCAGAGGTGGCGTTGCAGGAGAAGCTCGCCGGCCTGTCGGAGGCGGACCGGTCGCGCGTACTGCTGGACCTGGTGCGTTCGGAGGCCGCCGCCGTGCTGGGCCACGCGGGGGTCGAGTCGATCAACGCCGAGAAAGCGTTCCGCGACCAGGGCTTCGACTCGCTGACCGCCGTGGAGATGCGCGACCGCCTCAAGGCCGCGACGGGCCTGCCCGTGCCGTCGGCCCTGGTCTTCGACTATCCGACGCCGCGCCTGGTCGCCGAGCACCTGCTCGCCGGACTGTCGTCCTCCGTGGACGGTTCCGCGCTGGCCGAGCTCGCCCGCTTCGAAGCCGCGCTGGCCTCGGCCCCCGACACCGACCACGACGCCATCCGGGAGCGCCTGGAGAAGGTGCTGGCGCGCCTGCGCAAGCCCGCGTCCACTTCGGACGACGACATCCGGAACGTCTCCGTCGAGGACCTCCTGACCATCATCGACGACGAGTTGCTCGACCTCTCGTAGAAGCAGTGTTTGCCCGCACGAAATGAGGACGGACCAGTGCAGGAAGAGCAGCAGGACAAGGTTGCCGACTACCTGAGGCGAGTCACGGTCGAGTTGCGCCGGACTCGTGAACGCGTCCTCGAGCTGGAGCAGAAGCACAGCGAGCCCATCGCGATCGTGGGCATGTCGTGCCGCTTCCCCGGCGGGGTGGTCACTCCCGAGCAGCTGTGGGACGTCGTGTCCTCCGAACGCGACGTGGTCTCGCCGTTCCCCTCGGACCGCGGCTGGGACCTGTCGGCATTGCGCGCGGGTGCTTCGCTGGCTTCCGAGGGCGGCTTCCTTTCCGACCTGGCTTCGTTCGACGCCGACTTCTTCGGCATCTCGCCGCGCGAGGCCCTGGGCATGGACCCGCAGCAGCGCATGATGCTGGAGCTCACCTGGGAGGCCCTGGAGCGTTCGGGCCTCGACCCTTCGGCTCTGCGCGGCTCGCCGACCGGCGTCTTCGTCGGCACGAACGGCCAGGACTACGCGGACCTGGTGTCGGTGGACGGCGACGGGCACGCCTCCACCGGCCTCATCGCGTCCGTGCTCTCCGGCCGTCTCTCCTACACGTTCGGCTTCGAAGGTCCCGCGGTCTCCGTCGACACGGCCTGCTCTTCCTCCTCCGTCGCCATGCACCTGGCCATGCAGGCGCTGCGTTCGGGCGAATGCTCTCTCGCTCTGGCCGGCGGCGTCACGATCATGGCCACGCCGCACGCGTTCGTGGAGTTCACACTGCAGCGCGGTCTGGCCGCCGACGGCCGCTGCAAGGCCTTCTCCGACTCCGCCGACGGTGTCGGCTGGTCCGAGGGCGCGGGCATGCTCGTCCTCGAACGCCTCTCCGACGCGGTCGCGAACGGCCACCACGTCCTGGGCCTGCTGCGCGGCTCTGCCGTCAACCAGGACGGCGCCTCGAACGGCCTGACCGCCCCGAACGGCCCGTCGCAGCAACGCGTGATCCGCGCGGCCCTGGCGTCGGCGGGTCTGTCCCCTTCGGACGTCGACGCCGTCGAAGCCCACGGCACCGGCACCACTCTGGGCGACCCGATCGAAGCCGCGGCGCTGATCGCGACCTACGGCCAGGACCGCTCGGTTCCCCTGTACATCGGCTCGATCAAGTCGAACATCGGGCACACGCAGGCAGCGGCGGGCGTGGCCTCGGTGATCAAGGCCGTGCAGGCGATGCGGCACGGCGTCCTGCCGCGCACCCTGCACGTCACGGAGCCGTCCTCCCACGTCGACTGGTCCGCGGGTGCCGTCTCCCTGCTGACCTCCGCCACGCCGTGGCCCGCGGTGGACCGGCCGCGGCGGATCGGCATCTCGTCGTTCGGCGTCTCCGGCACCAACTCGCACCTGATCGTGGAGGCCCCGGCTCCGGCCAGCCGGAATCTGTCAGGCCCGGAATCAGCAGACCCGGAATTGTCAGACCTGCCTGAGATGATTGGGATGGGGGGTGTTTCCCCCCAAGGAGCCGGCCAATCGGGATCGATTCCGAGCATGCCGTCGCCGGACTCGGCCATGCCCATACCGTGGCCGGTGTCGGCCAAGTCGGAGAAGGCGCTGGACGGCCAGATCGCCCGGCTGGCGGACGTGAGCGGCGACCCGAAGGACATCGGCTACTCGCTCTCGTTGCGCGCGCAGTTCGACCATCGCGCCGTGCTCCTCGATGGCGCCGAGATCGCGCGCGGCACCGCCACGGAGAAACCGCTCGCGATGCTGTTCACCGGCCAGGGCTCGCAGCACCTCGGCATGGGCCGCGAACTCTACGAGGCGTTCCCGGCGTTCCGCGAGGCGTTCGACGAGGTCGCCCAGCACCTGGACGTCCGACCAACCATGTGGGGCGACGACCCCGAAGCGCTGAACCAGACCGGCGCCGCGCAGCCCGCGATCTTCGCACTGCAGGTCGCCCTCCACCGTCTCCTGAAGGAGTTCGGCGTCAAGGCCGACCACGTCGCGGGCCACTCGATCGGCGAGATCGCCGCGGCCCACATCGCGGGCGTGTTCAGCCTCGAAGACGCCGCCAAGCTCGTCCGCGAACGCGCCCGCCTCATGCAGGCACTGCCGCGGAACGGCGTGATGATCGCGCTGCAAGCCACCGAAGCCGAAGTCACCCCGCACCTGACCTCCGGCGTGTCGATCGCCGCGATCAACGGGCCGAGCAGCGTCGTCATCGCGGGCGTCGAAGAGGAAGCCCGAGCCGTCATCGCGAGGTTCGACGGCCGCAAGACCAAACAGCTCCCGGTGAGCCACGCCTTCCACTCGCCGCTGATGGACCCGATGCTCGACGACTTCCGTGCGGCCATCGCGGACCTGACCTTCACCGCCCCCACCATTCCCGGCCTGGGCGACGTCGCGAACGCCGAGTACTGGGTCCGCCACGTCCGCGACACCGTCCGCTTCCACGACACCGTGACCGGCCTGGGTGACAAGCGGTTCCTGGAGATCGGCCCCGACGGCGTGCTGTCCGCGCTGGTCGACGGTGGCATCCCGACGCTGCGCAAGGACCGCCCCGAACCCACCGCCTTCCTCACCGCACTCGCCCGACTGCACGTCGAAGGCACCGCCGTCGACTGGACGCCGTTCCACGAGGGCGGCCACCGGATCGACCTGCCGACGTACGCGTTCCAGCGCCAGCGTTTCTGGCCGTCGACCGTGAAGAACGCCGACGCGTCCGGCCTCGGCCTCACCGCCGTCGGTCACCCGCTGCTCGGCGCGGCGGTCGAGCTCGCCGACGGCCAGGGCGTCCTGTTCACCAGCAGACTGTCCAGCGCCACCCAGCCGTGGCTCGCGGACCACGTCGTCGGCGGCCGGACCCTGTTCCCCGGCACGGCTTTCGTCGAACTCGCGTTGCGCGCGGCCGACGAGCTCGGCCTGAACCGCCTCGACGAACTGACGCTGTCGGCACCGCTGGTCCTCAACGATCCGGTGCAGCTCCAGGTCGCGGTGGGCGCGCCCGACGACACCGGACGCCGTTCCATCGCCGTGTACTCACGCCTCGACCCCGACACCCCGTGGCTCGAGCACTGCACCGGCTACCTCGCGTCCGGCCCCCTTCACCCCGAACCCGACACCGCCTGGCCGCCCGCCGGTGCGGAACCGGTTGCGCTGGAAGGATTCTACGACCATCTCGCGGACAACGGTTTCACGTACGGACCGGCGTTCCAGGGCCTGAACGCGGCCTGGAAACTCGGCGACGACATCTACGCCGAGGTCGCCGTCGCCGAGGAGACGGACCGCTACGGCCTGCACCCCGCACTGCTCGACGCCGCCCTGCACGCCGCCGACCTCAGCACGTCCGATGGTGGCATGCCCTTTGCGTGGCAAGGTGTCTCTTTCCACGCCACTGGCGCTTCCGCACTGCGCGTGCGCATCCGCCCCCAAGGGGAGTCGTTCGCGGTCACCGCCACCGATCCCAGCGGCACACCTGTCATCTCCGTCGACTCGCTCGTCACACGCCCGATCTCCACCGACTCGGGCATCACGCGCGAGGCGTTGTTCCACGTGGACTGGACGCCCGTCGCACTGCCCGCAGAGACCGCCGAAGCCGAGGTGGAGCACGTCGTCTCCACCGGCTCGCCGATCGAGTCCGCGCACGCCCTGACCGCGCAGGTCTTGGAGCGCCTCCAACAGTGGATCGCCGACGAACGTCAAGATCGGCTCGCGTTCGTCACCCGTCCCGGCGACCTGGGTGCCGCGGCCGTGTGGGGCCTTGTCCGGTCGGCGCAGACCGAGCACCCCGGCCGGTTCGTGCTGGTCGAGTCCGACGGCGACGTCCCGGCGGAGGTCTTCGCGCTGGACGAGCCGCAGATCCGCCTGCGCGACGGCCAAGCCCTCGTGCCGCGCCTGGCCCGTCTGGCCCCGGCCACCGGATCCTCCTGGCAGGGCAGGGTTCTCATCACCGGCGGCACCGGCGGCCTCGGTCTCGTGATCGCCCGCCACCTCGTCGCCGCGCACGGCGTTCGCGACCTCCTGCTCGTCTCACGCCGCGGTGAGGCCGACGTCACTGAGCTGGAAGCGTTGGGCGCCGACGTGATCGTCGAGGCGTGCGACGCCGCCGACCGCGCGGCACTGGAATCGTTGTTGTCGCGCCACGAGGTCCGCGCCGTCGTGCACACCGCGGGCGTCCTCGACGACGGCATCGTCGAGTCCCTGACGCCCGACCGCGTGGACACGGTGCTGCGCCCCAAGGTCGACGCCGCCTGGCACCTGCACGAGCTGACCGCGGGCCTCGACGCGTTCGTGGTGTTCTCCTCGGTCGCAGGCACGATCGGCACCGCGGGCCAAGCCAACTACGCCGCCGCCAACGCGTTCCTCGACGCCCTGATGGAACACCGCCGCGCGAACGGCCTTCCCGGCACGTCCCTCGCGTGGGGCCCGTGGATCGCGGGCATGTTGTCCGGCGCCGACGCGGAACGCATGGCACGCACCGGAATCCCCGGCATCACCGTCGAGCAGGGCGTCGAGCTCTTCGACGCGGCCGCCGGCACAGGCAACGCCGTCCCGGTCCGCCTCGACCTGCCCGTGCTACGCGCCCGCGGCGACATCCCGCCGATGCTGCGCGGCCTGATCAAGACCCGCCCGCGCCGCGTGGCCGCCGACACCTCGCTGACGAACCGCCTCGCGCGCCTCGACGAGAACGGTCGCCTGGAAGCGTTGCTGGACCTCGTGCGCGGCCAGGTCGCCACCGTCCTCGGCCACGCGGGCACCGACGAGATCGACCCCGGCCGCGCGTTCCAGTCCCTCGGCTTCGACTCGCTGACCGCCGTGGAACTGCGCAACCAGCTCACCACCGTCACGGGCCTGCGCCTGCCCGCGACCCTGATCTTCGACTACCCGAACGCGGGTGTCCTGGCGGGCTACCTCCGCGACGAACTCTTCGGTTCGGACAAGGCGATTCCGTCCACCGAGGTGCGCTCCGCGGTCTCCGACGACCCGATCGTGATCGTCGGCATGGCCTGCCGCTATCCCGGAGGCGTGTCGTCGCCGGAAGACCTGTGGCGCCTGGTCGTCGACGGCGTCGACGCCGTGACGGACTTCCCGGTCAACCGCGGCTGGGACGTCGACGCGCTCTACCACCCGGACCCCGACCACGTCGGCACCTCCTACACCCGCTCGGGCGGCTTCCTGCACGACGCCCCGCTGTTCGACCCGGCGTTCTTCGGCATGTCCCCGCGCGAAGCCCTCTCCACCGACTCGCAGCAGCGCCTCCTGCTGGAAACCGCCTGGGAGTCCCTGGAACGCGCCGGCGTCGACCCGGTCTCGTTGCGCGGCAGCGACACCGGCGTGTTCGCCGGCGTCATGTACACCGACTACTCGGTGGTGATCAGCGGCAGCGAGTTCGAGGGCTACCAGAGCATGGGCAGTGCCGGCACGTTCGCGTCCGGCCGCGTCTCCTACACCTTCGGCTTCGAAGGCCCTGCCGTCACCGTCGACACGGCGTGTTCGTCCTCTTTGGTCGCTCTGCACCTGGCGGCCCAAGCTCTGCGCAACGGCGAATGCTCCCTGGCCCTGGCCGGCGGCGTGACGGTGATGTCGACGCCGTCCACGTTCGTCGAGTTCTCCCGCCAGCGCGGCCTTTCCGCCGACGGCCGCTGCAAGTCCTTCGCCGATGCCGCCGACGGCGTGGGCTGGTCCGAGGGCGTGGGCCTGCTGGTCCTGGAACGCCAGTCCGACGCCCTGCGCAACGGCCACCAGATCCTGGCCGTTGTCCGCGGCTCCGCGATCAACCAGGACGGCGCCTCCAACGGCCTCACCGCCCCGAACGGTCCCTCCCAGCAACGCGTGATCCGCTCGGCCCTCGCCTCCGCGGGCCTGGCGGCGTCCGATGTGGACGTCGTCGAGGCCCACGGCACCGGCACCACGCTGGGCGATCCGATCGAGGCCCAGGCCCTGCTGGCCACCTACGGCCAGGACCGCTCGACCCCGCTGCTGCTCGGCTCCATCAAGTCGAACATCGGCCACTCGCAGGCCGCCGCGGGCGTGGCAGGCGTGATCAAGATGGTCCACGCGATGCGCCACGGCCTGGTCCCCGCGACCCTGCACGTGGACGAACCCTCCACCCACGTGGACTGGGACGCCGGCGACGTCACCCTCGTCACCTCCACCACCGCCTGGCCTTCGGTCTTCCGTCCGCGCCGCGCCGGCATCTCCTCCTTCGGCGTCTCGGGCACCAACGCCCACGTGATCCTCGAGGCCCCGGAATTGTCAGACCTCCCTGAGATGATGGGGATGGGGACCTCGGTCTCCCCCGGAGGGGGCGAGCCGGAATCGATCCAGGCCGGTGTGCCGTGGCTGGTGTCGGCGAAGTCGGCCGCGTCGCTGGACGCGCAGGTCGACCGGGTGCTGGCGGTGGACGGCGACCCGCGCGACATCGGGTACTCACTCGCGTTGAAGACGGTGTTCGACCACCGGGCCGTGGTGCTCGACGGGCAGGTCGTCGCCAAGGGCATGGTGAGCGGGAAGCCGCTCGGCTACGTCTTCTCCGGACAGGGGTCGCAGCGGCTCGGCATGGGGCGGGAGCTGTACGAGGCGTTCCCGGTGTTCGCACGCGCGTTGGACGAGGTGCTGGCGCACCTCGACGTTCGTGACGTCATGTGGGGCGACGACGCCGAGGCGCTGAACCAGACCGGGAACGCGCAACCCGCCATCTTCGCGATCCAGGTCGCGCTGTTCCGTTTGCTCGAGTCGTTCGGCGTGCGGCCCGTAAAGGTCGCCGGGCACTCCATCGGCGAGATCGCTGCCGCTCACGTCGCCGGGGTGCTGACGCTTGAGGATGCCTGTCGGCTCGTTGGCGCGCGGGCGTCGTTGATGCAGGCGTTGCCCGCGGGCGGCGCGATGGTGTCGGTCGTCGCGTCCGAAGAAGAGGTGCGCCCGCATCTGACCGATGGCGTGTCCATCGCTGCGGTCAACGGGCCTCGGTCTGTGGTGATCGCCGGTGTCGAAGAAGAAGTGCTCGCGGTCGCCGCGAGGTGGAAGAACAAGCGCTTGAAGGTGTCGCACGCGTTCCACTCGCCGTTGATGGAGCCGATGCTCGACGACTTCCGCGCGGCGATCGCGGACATCGAGTTCCGCGAGCCGGTTGTCGGAATGTCAACATCCGGACGAGTGGACACCGTCGACTACTGGGTCAACCACGTGCGTGACGTCGTGCGTTTCCACGACAACGTCGCTCGGCTGGGTGACATGACGCTGGTCGAGGTCGGGCCTGACGCGCAGTTGACGGCGATGGTTGACGGGTTGATTCCGACGTTGACGCGCGTCAAGTCTGATGTTGAATCAATGTTGACTGCACTCAGTCAAGTACACGTTGACGGAATCAATGTTGACTGGACGCAGCTGTACACCGGCGGTCGACGGGTCGACGTGCCCACCTACGCGTTCGACCACCAGTCGTTCTGGCCGGAGAACATCGGGAAGTCGGACGTGCGGTCGGCAGGGCTGGGCGCGGTGGAGCACCCGTTGCTCGGCGCCGCGGTCGAGCTGGCCGGGGGAGCGGGCTACCTGTTCACCGCGCGGCTGTCGCGCCGGTCGTGGCTCGCCGACCACACCATCCACGGCGCGGTGCTCGTCCCCGGCGCGGCGCTCGTCGAGCTGGCGTTGCGGGCGGCGGACGAGGTCGGGCTCGACCGCGTCGAGGAGCTGACGCTCGCGGCGCCGCTCGTGCTCCCGCAGACCGGTGGCGTCCAGGTTCAGGTGATCGTCGGAGTCGACGAGAACGGCCGTCGGTCGATCTCCGTCTACTCCCGGCCTGAGACGGCTGTCGACGAGCCGTGGACGGAGCACGCCACGGGTGTGCTCGGGTCCGGGGGGAGTGTCGCCGAGATCGGTGAGTGGCCGCCTCGCGCGGAGGCGATCGATGTCACGGACGCCTACGAGCGGTTCGCGGAGAACGGGTTCGAGTACGGGCCTGCGTTCCAGGGGCTGCGGGCGGCG
The DNA here is from genome assembly GCF_016907955.1 of Lentzea nigeriaca. Classification (GTDB taxonomy): domain Bacteria; phylum Actinomycetota; class Actinomycetes; order Mycobacteriales; family Pseudonocardiaceae; genus Lentzea; species Lentzea nigeriaca. The sequence continues at coordinate 624,367 of NZ_JAFBCX010000001.1, forward strand.
TGGCGGGACGGCGACACCGTGTTCGCCGAGGTCGCGCTGCCGGAAGGCGTGGCCGCGAGCGGGTTCGGACTGCACCCCGCGCTTCTCGACTCGGCGCTGCACGCGGCGTTGCTCGCCGACGAAGGAGCCGGGTTGCCGTTCTCGTGGGAAGGCGTGTCGCTGCACGCGACCGGTGCGACGGCGTTGCGCGTGAAGCTGGCCCGCGGCGGCAGCAGCATCGCGATCGCCTTGGCGGACACCACTGGGGCTCCGGTCGCGTCGGTGGACGCGTTGATGGTGCGCGAGGTGTCCGCCGAGCAGCTCACGACGGTGGATCTCGATTCGCTGTTCCAGCTCGACTGGGTCGAGGTCGAGGTGCCCGCCGAACCGGCGGCGGACGTCGTGGTGGAGCACGTCGTCGCAGATGGCGAGGTAGTTGAGGCGACGCATGCCCTTGTCGCGCAGGCGTTGGAGCGGCTGCAGGAGTGGATCGCCGACGAACGGCCCGAGAAGCTGGTGTTCGTCACCGGCATGGGGTGCCTGGCGGGCGCGGCGGTGCGTGGTCTGGTGCGGTCGGCGCAGACCGAGCACCCCGGCCGGTTCGGCATCATCGACACCGACTCGGGCGTGCTCGTGCCGCGGGCGTTGGGCATCGACGAGCCCGAGCTGATCATTCGTGACGGCGTGGTGAAGGCCGCGCGGCTCGCGCGGGCGACCGCCGTGCGCCGCGAGGTCACGTGGCAGGGGCCGGTGCTGATCACCGGCGGCACCGGCGGACTGGGTGGCGTCATCGCGAAACACCTCGTCACGCAAGGTGTCGAAGAGCTGGTGCTGGTCAGCAGGCGCGGCGAGAAACCGGAGTGGGCCGACGAGCTGGACGCGCGCGTCACCGTCGCCAAGTGCGATGTCGCGAACCGCGAAGCCGTGCGGAAGCTGCTGAAGAAGCATCCCGTGAAGTCGGTCGTGCACGCCGCCGGTGTGCTGGACGACGGTGTGATCGAGTCGCTTGCTCCGGAGCGTCTCGCGACCGTGTTGCGGCCCAAGGTCGACGCCGCGTGGAACCTGCACGAGCTGTTGCCCGAAGCGAGGATCGTGCTGTTCTCGTCCGTCGCCGGCACGCTCGGCAGCGCGGGCCAGGGCAACTACGCGGCCGCCAACGCGTTCCTCGACGCGCTCGCCCGGCTTCGGCCGAACACCGTGTCGCTGGCCTGGGGCGCCTGGGGAGGCGGCATGGCCGGGCGACTGTCCGAAGTGGACGTCGAACGCATGCGCCGCGCCGGCCTGCCCCCGATCTCGGTGGAGCAGGGCGTCGAGCTGTTCGACGCGGCCGTCGCGCACGGCGGTGCCGCGCTCGCACCGTTCCGGCTCGACCTCGCGGTGCTGCGCGCGAAGGGCGAGGTGCCGCCGGTGCTGCGTGGCCTGGTGCGGACGCGCTCGAAGCGTTCCGCGGCGGGCTCCGACACCGCGGTCACGCTCGTCTCGCGGCTTTCGGCGTTGCCGGAGGCTGATCGGCTGGAGGCGTTGCTCGACGTCGTGCGCACCGAGGTCGCGGGCGTACTCGGCCACGCCGGCGCGCACGCGGTCGACCCGGCGCAGCAGTTCCGCGACCTCGGCTTCGACTCACTGACCGCCGTCGAACTGCGCAACCGCCTCACCGCCGCCACGGGCATCCGCCTGCCCGCGACGTTGATCTTCGACTATCCGACCTCCGGCGCACTGGCCTCCTACCTGCGCGACGAGCTGCTCGGCGGTGTTGCGGCGACACCGAACCTGCCCGCACCCGTGTCCACTCCGGACGACCCGGTCGTGATCGTCGGCATGGCCTGCCGCTATCCCGGTGGCGTCACGACGCCGGAAGAGCTGTGGCAGCTCGTGATCGACGAGGTCGACGCCGTCACCGGGTTCCCGGCCGATCGCGGCTGGGACCTGGAAGGCCTCTACCACCCGGATCCCGACCACATCGGCACCTCGTACACGCGGTGCGGTGGCTTCCTGCACGACGCGGCCGAGTTCGATCCGTCGTTCTTCGGCATGTCGCCGCGAGAGGCGCTGGCGACCGACACCCAGCAGCGCCTGCTGCTCGAAACCGCCTGGGAGGCCCTGGAACGCGCCGGGATCGACCCGACGTCGTTGCGGGGCAGCGCGACCGGTGTGTTCACCGGCCTGATGTACAACGACTACCAGTCCGTCGTCGGTGGCGGCGACATGGAAGGACACCAGGGCCAGGGCAGCGCGGGCAGCGTCGCGTCGGGCCGCGTGTCCTACGTCTTCGGTTTCGAAGGTCCCGCGGTCACCGTCGACACGGCGTGCTCGTCGTCGCTCGTCGCGATGCACTGGGCGATCCAGTCGCTGCGGTCGGGGGAGTGCTCGCTCGCTCTCGCCGGCGGTGCGACGGTGATGTCGACGCCGTCGACGTTCGTCGAGTTCTCCCGGCAGCGCGGTATCTCCGAGGACGGCCGGTCGAAAGCGTTCTCCGACTCCGCCGACGGGGTGGGCTGGGCCGAGGGCATCGGCCAGGTCGTGCTGGAACGCCAGTCCGACGCGCTGCGCAACGGCCACCGCATCCTCGCGGTGATCCGTGGTTCCGCGGTCAACCAGGACGGCGCCTCGAACGGCCTCACCGCACCGAACGGCCCCTCGCAGCAACGAGTCATCCGCGCGGCGCTGGCCTCGGCGGGCCTCGCAGCGTCCGATGTGGACGCTGTCGAGGCGCATGGCACCGGCACCCCGCTCGGCGACCCGATCGAAGCACAGGCCCTGCTCGCGACCTACGGCCAGGACCGCGCCGAACCCCTGCTGCTGGGGTCGGTCAAGTCGAACATCGGCCACTCGCAGGCCGCCGCGGGTGTCGCATCAGTGATCAAGATGGTGCAGGCGCTGCAGCACGGCGTCCTGCCGCGCTCCCTGCACATCACCGAGCCGTCGTCGCACGTCGACTGGGAGGCGGGCTCCGTCGAGCTGCTGACCTCAACGCGGTCGTGGCCTTCGGTGGACCGCCCGCGCCGCGCCGGTGTCTCGTCGTTCGGCGTCTCGGGCACCAACGCCCACGTGATCCTCGAAGCCGCGACCAAGTCCCCGACCCAGGCGGGATCAGGCCAGGCCGGTGATGTGCCGTGGCTGGTGTCGGCGAAGTCGGCCGAGGCGCTGGCGGCCCAGGTCGACCGGGTCAGGGCGGTGGAGGCCGACGCGGTGGACGTCGGGTTCACGCTGGCGGCGCGGGCGACGTTCGACCACCGGGCGGTGATCATCGGCGACGACGTGGTCACCGGCCGGGTCGCGACCGCGGGCAAGACCGTGTTCGTGTTCCCCGGCCAGGGTTCGCAGTGGGCCGGCATGGGGCGCGAGCTGCTGGCGGGCAACGAGGTGTTCGCGCGCCGGATCGCGGAGTGTGATGCGGCGCTGCGGCCCTTCGTCGGCTGGTCGCTGATCGATGTGCTCAGGGATGAGCAACCGCTGGAGCAGGTCGACGTCGTGCAGCCCGTGCTATGGGCGGTCATGGTGTCGTTGGCCGAGGTATGGCGCTCTTACGGGGTTGAGCCGCAGGCCGTTGTCGGGCACTCGCAGGGTGAGATCGCGGCGGCGGCGGTGGCCGGGGCGTTGAGCCTGGCGGACGCGGCGCGTGTGGTGGCGTTGCGGTCGCAGGCCGTCGACGAGGCGTTGTCGCGGCGGGGTGGCATGTTGTCGGTGCCGTTGCCGGTGGACGAGGTCCGGCCGTTGATCGCCCGGTATGAGGACCGCGTGGCGGTGGCCGCGGTGAACGGGCCGCGTGCGACGGTGGTCGCGGGTGAGGTCGAGGCGCTCGCGGAGATCGTGGCCGCCTGCCTCGAACAGGACGTGCGGGCGCGCATGATCGCGGTGGACTACGCCTCGCACACACCGCAGGTCGAGGCGATTCGGGAACGGGTGCTGGCAGACCTCGCGGACATCGAGCCGCGCACGAGCGCGATTCCGTTGTACTCCACGGTGACCGGCGAACCGATCGACACGGCGATCATGGACGCCACCTACTGGTACACGAACCTGCGGCAGACGGTCGAGTTCCAGAAGGCCACGAGTGCGTTGCTGCGGGACGGGTTCCGGTTCTTCGTCGAGCCGAGCGCGCACCCGGTCTTGACGTTCGGCGTTGAGCAAACCGTCGAGGACATCGACGCTGTGGTGCTCGGGACGTTGCGGCGCAACGAAGGCGGTCCCGGGCAGCTGGTCAGGGCGTTGGCGCAGGCGCACGTCAACGGCCTGGAAGTCGCGTGGGACGAGTTCTTCCGCGGCGGGCAGCTGGTCGATCTGCCGACGTATGCGTTCCAGCGGCAACGGTTCTGGCCGGCCGGGGCGAACGACCCGTTGCTCGGCTCACCGGTGAGTGTCGCGGGCAGCGAGGACGTGCTGTTCACGTCGACGTTGTCGACGCGTTCTCATCCGTGGCTCGCGGATCACGCGGTCGGCGGCACGATCCTGATGCCTGGCACGGCGTTCGTCGAACTGGCGATCAGGGCCGGGGACGAGGTCGCGTGCGAGACGCTCGACGAGCTCACGATTTCGGCACCGCTCGTGCTCGACGGGCCGGTGCAGCTGCAGGTCGTGGTGCGGGGCGAGGACGCGAACGGGCGCCGCGCGATCACGATCTACTCGCGCACCCATGACGACGCGCCGTGGACCGAGCACGCTTCCGGCACGCTGTCGACAGGCAGCGCTGCCAGCGACTTCGACGCGACGACCTGGCCGCCGAACGCGGAAAGGGTTGACGTCGAAGGGGCTTACGAGCGGTTCGCGGACATGGGCTTCGAGTACGGGCCCGCGTTCCAGGGACTGCGCGCGGTGTGGCGTGACGGCGACGACGTCTACGCCGAAGTCGCGACGACTGAGAACACCGCGGGCTTCGGGCTGCACCCGGCGTTGCTCGACTCGGCACTGCACGCCGCGCTGCTCGCCAAGGACGGCGCAGGACTGCCGTTCTCGTGGGAAGGCGTGTCGCTGCACGCCACCGGAGCGACGCGGCTGCGGGTCCGGCTGCGCTCCCGCGGTGACGCGATGGAGATCGCGGTCGCCGACACGACCGGACAGCCGGTCGCCACGATCGAGTCGCTCGTCGTGCGGCCCACGTCGCTGCCTCAGAACGAGATCGACCGCGACTCGCTGTTCCGGGTCGAGTGGACGCCGGCCGCGTTGCCTGCTGAGGCAGCGGAGAACGTGGTCGTCGAGCACGTCGTCGGCGACGGCAACGTCATCGAGGCGACGCGGGCGCTGACGTCCCGTGTGCTCGCCAAGCTCCAGGAGTGGATCTCCACCGAACGCCCCGAGCGGCTCGCTTTCGTGACGAGGGAAGGGGATCTCGCCGGTCAGGCGGTGTGGGGCCTGGTGCGGTCGGCGCAGACCGAGCACCCCGGCCGGTTCGTGCTGGCCGACATCGACGACGACGCCCTTCTGGCACAAGCACTCGCCACCGACGAACCACAGGTGCGACTCCGGCGGGGCCAGCTGTTCGCGCCACGGCTGCAGCGCGTTGCGGGAACCCAGGAGATCACGTGGGAAAGCCCGGTGCTGATCACCGGCGGCGGCGGGCTCGGTGGTGTGATCGCGCAGCACCTCGTCGCCGAGCACGGGGTCACCGAGGTCATCCTGGCCAGCCGCAGCGGCCGCAAGCCCGACTGGGAGGTCGACGCGACCGTCAAGGTCGTCAAGTGCGATGTCAGTGACCGCAAGGCGTTGCAGCGCCTGCTGAAGAAGCACCCCGTGAAGTCGGTCGTGCACACCGCGGGCGTGCTGGACGACGGCGTGATCGAGTCGCTGACGCCCGAGCAGCTCGACACCGTGCTGCGGCCCAAGGTCGACGCCGCGTGGCACCTGCACGAGTTGTTGCCGGAAGCCAGGATCGTGCTGTTCTCGTCCGCCGCGGGCATCCTCGGCGGTGCGGGACAGGGCAACTACGCCGCGGCCAACGCGTTCCTCGACGCGCTCGCCCAGCACCGGCCGAACACCGTGTCGCTCGCCTGGGGCACCTGGGAAGCCACGGTCGGCCTGACCGGTTCGCTGACCGACGCGGACAGGGAACGCCTGGTGCGCGCCGGAATGCCGCCGATCACGCCCTCGCAGGGCACCGCGTTGTTCGACGCGGCGGTCGCGTCCGGCGAAGCGGTGCTGCTGCCCGCTCGCCTCGACCTCGCGACGCTACGGGCCCAGGGCGACGTGCCTCCGTTGCTGCGCGGGCTGATCCGGACTCGCACGCGGCGCACGGTGGCCGGTTCCGACGCGGCGACCGGCCTGGCCGCGAAGCTGCGGCCGATGGGTGACGCCGAACGTCTCGACGCGTTGCTCGACCTGATCCGCACGCAGGTGAGCGCGGTGCTGGCGTTGGAGAGCTTCGACGCCGGGCGCGCGTTCCGCGACCTCGGCTTCGACTCGCTCACCGCCGTCGACCTGCGCAACCGTCTCACCGCCGTCACCGGGCTGCGGTTGCCCGCGACCCTCGTGTTCGACTACCCGACCGCCGCGGTGCTGGCGGCGTTCCTGCGTGACGAGCTGTTCGGGGCGGACGGCGGCGATGCCGTTGCCACGCGGGCAGTCTCGGACGACGACCCGATCGTCGTCGTGGGCATGGCGTGCCGGTTCCCCGGTGGTGTGACGACACCAGAAGAACTGTGGCAGCTGGTGCTGGACGGCACGGACGCGATCTCCGAGTTCCCGTCCGACCGCGGCTGGGACCTCGACGCGTTGTTCTCCGGCGACGACATCGGCACCTCGGCGACGCGGCTCGGCGGCTTCCTGCACGACGCGGGCGACTTCGACCCGGCGTTCTTCGGGATGTCGCCACGGGAAGCGCTCGCGACCGACTCGCAGCAGCGCCTGCTGCTGGAGACCGCGTGGGAGGCGTTCGAACGCGCCGGGATCGACCCGATCTCGTTGCGGGGCAGCGACACCGGCGTGTTCGCCGGCGTCATGTACAACGACTACGCGCAGCTGCTCGGCGGCGAGTTCGAGGGCCACCACGGAACCGGGTCGTCGCCGTCGGTCGCGTCGGGACGAGTGTCCTACGTGCTCGGTCTGGAAGGCCCGGCCGTCACGATCGACACGGCCTGCTCGTCGTCGCTCGTGGCGATGCACCTCGCCGTGCAGTCGCTGCGGACGGGAGAGTCGTCGCTGGCACTCGCCGGTGGTGTCGCGGTGATGTCGACGCCAGCGACGTTCGTCGAGATCTCGCGACAGCGCGGTGTGTCCGCGGACGGGCGGTGCAAGGCGTTCTCCGAAGGCGCGGACGGCACCGGTTTCTCCGAAGGCGTCGGTCTGCTCGTGCTGGAACGGCAGTCGGACGCCGTGCGTCACGGCCACAACATTCTCGCGATCGTGAAGGGCACCGCCGTCAACCAGGACGGCGCCTCCAACGGCCTGACCGCGCCCAACGGCCCGTCGCAGCAACGCGTGATCCGCGCCGCCCTGGCCGCGGCGGGACTCGCTCCGTCCGATGTGGACGCCGTGGAGGCGCACGGCACGGGCACCTCGCTGGGCGACCCGATCGAGGCGCAGGCGCTGCTCGCGGTCTACGGGCAGGACCGCGAGGAGCCGCTCTACCTGGGGTCGATCAAGTCGAACATCGGCCACACGCAGTCCGCCGCCGGTGTCGCCGGCGTCATCAAGATGATCATGGCGTTGCGCCACGGCGTGCTGCCGCAGACCTTGCACGTCTCCGCGCCCTCCTCGCACATCGAGTGGGACGCGGGCTCCGTCGAGCTGCTCACCTCGTCACGTGAGTGGCCGTCCGTCTCCCGTGCGCGCCGTGCCGGTGTCTCGTCGTTCGGCATCAGCGGCACCAACGCCCACGTGATTCTCGAGGCTCCGGAATTGTCGGACCTGCCTGAGATGATGGGGATGGGGACCTCGGTCTCCCCCGGAGGGGGCCCAAGCGGGATCGATCCAGCCGGGGTCGGCCCAGCAGGGAACGGCCCAGCAGGGAACGGCCCAGCAGGGAACGGCCCAGCAGGGATCGGCACAGCAGGACCGGTGCCGTTGGTGGTGTCGGCGAAGTCGCCCGCGTCGCTGCGGGCCCAGGTCGAGCGGATCAAGGCCCTCGTCGACGGCGGGCACGACCCGGTGGACGTCGGCTTCTCACTGGCCGCACGCAGCAGGTTCGAGCACCGGGCGGTGATCGTCGGCGACGAGGTCGTCGACGGTGCCGTGGTGGAGGCGGGACCGGGTCCGGTGTTCGTGTTCCCCGGTCAGGGCAGTCAGTGGCCCGGTATGGCCGTGCGGTTGCTCGACGAGGACGAGACGTTCGCCCGGTGGATGGCCGAGGCCGACCGGGCCATCGCGCACCACGTCGGCTGGTCCGTCATCGAGGTGCTCCGGGGCGACGCCGAGCTGCTGGACCGCATCGAGGTCCTCCAGCCCGCGCTGTTCGCGATCATGATCTCGCTCGCCCAGACGTGGCGCGAGAACGGCGTCGAACCGGCGGCGGTCGTCGGCCACTCGCAGGGCGAGATCGCCGCCGCCTACATCGCCGGGGCGCTCAGCCTCGAGCAGGCCGCGAAGATCGTCGTCAAGCGGTCGCAGCTGTTCGCTGACGAGCTCGTCGGCAACGGCGCGGTCGCCAGCATCGCGCTGCCCGCCGAGCAGGTGCGGAAGATGCTGCCGGGCGAACTGGCGATCGCGGGTATCAACAGCCCGCATGCCTGCACGGTCGCCGGAGCGATCCCGGCGCTGGAGAAGTTCGTCGCGAGCTGTGTCGCCGAGGACATCCGGGCCCGCGTCATCGGGTCGACCGTCGCTTCGCACTGCGCCCAGGTCGACCGGCTGCGTGACCGGATCCTGGAGCTGTTCGCGGACATCACGCCGCAGACCGGCAGCGTGCCGTTCTACTCGACCGTCACGGCCGAGCGGATCGACACCGCGAGCCTCGACGCCGAGTACTGGTTCCAGAACGCCCGCCGGCCCGTCAGCTTCGCCAAGACCGTCGAAAAGCTCGTCGAGGACGGCCACCGCGTGCTGATCGAGTCGAGCGCGCACCCCGTGCTGATGCTGCCCGCCCAGCAGACCGCGGAAGCCGTCGGCACCGAGGTCGTCGCGATCGGCTCACTGCGCCGTGACCAGGGCGACCAGCGGCGGTTCACGATCTCGCTCGCCCAGGCGTGGGTCGCGGGACTCGACGTCGACTGGCGTTATCCCGGCGGGCGCAGGATCGCGTTGCCCACGTATCCGTTCGACCGTCAGAGGTTCTGGCCGGAACCGCTGGTCAAGGACACGTCCGATCCGGTCGACGCCGAGTTCTGGGAGCTCGTCGACAACGGCGGGCTCGAGGACATCGGCGTCGGGCAGGACGTCGCGCAAACGCTCGCGCAGTGGCGCAGCCGCCGCAAGTCCGAATCCACAGTGGACACCTGGCGCTACCGCGACCAGTGGACCCCGGTCACCGTCACCGGCACGCCGACCGGCACGTGGCTCGTGGTCACGTCCGGCACGGATGCGCAGGACGTGATCACCGCGCTGAACGCCGTGCACGTCGACGTCGACGAGCGGATCAGCCGGGACGACCTCATCGCACGCCTGCCGGAGACGATCGACGGCGTCATCGCGATGACCGGCCTGCAGGCCACGATCACGCTGGTGCAGGCCCTGGCCGAAGCCGGTGTCAGCGCTCCGGTCTGGGCCGTCACCCGCAAGGCCGTCGCGGTCGGCGACGAGGAGGTCGACCCGGCCCAGACCGCGATCTGGGGTCTCGGTCGCGTCGCCGCACTCGACCTGCCCCGTCGCTGGGGCGGCCTGGTCGACCTGCCCGACACGCTGGACACCAAGGCCGCGCAACGGTTCGCCGCCGCGTTGACCGGCACCGAAGACCAGGTCGCCATCAGGCACAACGGTGTGTTCGCCCGCCGTCTCGTCCGCGCGAACGCCCGCCACAGCCCCGAGTTCGAGGCGTCCGGCACCGTCCTGATCACCGGCGGCACCGGGGCGCTCGGCGGTCACGTCGCCCGCTGGATGGCCGAGGCGGGCGCCGATCATCTCGTGCTCACCAGCCGCCGCGGCCTCGATGCACCAGGTGCGCGCGAACTCAAGGCGGAGCTGGAACAGACCACCCGCGTCACCATCGCGGCCTGCGACGCGGCAGACCGTGCAGCACTGGCAACGCTGCTGGACGGCATCGACGACCTCACCACGGTCGTGCACGCGGCGGGCATCGGCACGGGGGACGCCCCGATCGACGAACTCCGGTACTCCGACGTCACGGCGTTGCTCGACACGAAGATCACCGCCGCTCGGCACCTGCACGAACTCGCACCGCAAGCGCGTTTCATCCTGTTCTCGTCGGGTGCGGCGAGCTGGGGCAGCGGTGGCCAGCCCGCTTACGGGGCGGCCAACGCCTACCTCGACGGCCTCGCCCACCTGCGCAGGTCGCAGGGCCTGAAGGCGACGTCGATCGCGTGGGGCGCGTGGGCGGACGCCGGCATGGCCGCCGATCACGGCATGTATGAGGCGCTGCAGCGGATCGGCATCGGATCGATGCCGCCCGAGCTCGCGATGCGGGTGCTGCGCCAGGCCGTCGCCGACGACGAGACCCAGCTCACCGTCACCAACATCGACTGGGCCAGGTTCGCGCCGAGCTTCACCGCCGAGCGGCCGAGTCCGTTGCTCAACGGCATTCCCGAGGTTCGCGCGGCATTGGCCGAAGAGCCCGTCGAGGAGTCGGAGCTCAAGCAGCGCCTCGCCCGGCTCACCGAGGCCGAACGCGACCGCGCGCTGCTCGACCTGGTCCGTGCCGAGGCCGCGAAGACGCTGGGCTACGCGGAAAGCGACCAGGTTCCGACCGGCAGGGCGTTCCGGGAGCTGGGCTTCGACTCGGTCACGGCGGTCGAGATGCGCAACCGCCTCAAGACCGCGACCGGGCTGGCGCTGCCCGCGACGCTCGTCTTCGACTACCCGACCGCGACCACGCTCTCGCAGCACCTCCGCGACGAGCTGTTCGGTGGGGCGCAACAGATCGAGGCCCGCGCGGCCACGAACGTCACCGGCGATCCGATCGTGATCGTCGGCATCGGCTGCCGTTACCCCGGTGGCGTGACGACGCCGGAAGCGTTGTGGGAGCTCGTGTTCGAGGGCCGTGACGTGATCTCGCGGTTCCCGGCGGACCGCGGCTGGGACATCGAGCGGCTCGCCAGTTCGACCTTCGAGGGCGGATTCCTCGACGCCGTCGCCGACTTCGACGCGGGCTTCTTCGGGATCTCGCCGCGCGAGGCCGTGGTGATGGACCCGCAGCAACGCCTGCTCCTCGAAACGTCGTGGGAGGCCCTGGAACGCGCGGGCATCGACCCGACGACCTTGAAGGGCAGCTCGACCGGCGTCTTCGTCGGCACCACGGGGCAGGACTACGAGTCGCTGCTCAACCGGTCGCTGGAGGAGACCGGCCCGTACGCGACGACCGCGTTCTCCGCTTCCGTGCTGTCCGGCCGCATCTCCTACCTGCTCGGGCTGGAGGGCCCCGCGGTCACGATCGACACGGCGTGCTCGTCGTCACTCGTGGCCATGCACTGGGCCGCGCAGGCGCTGCGCAACGGCGAGTGCGATCTCGCTCTGGCCGGTGGTGTCGCGGTCATGACCACGCCCAACGCCTACTCCGCGTTCACCGCGGCGGGCGGGCTCGCACCGGACGGGCGGTGCAAGGCGTTCGCGGAGGCCGCGGACGGCACCGGCTGGTCCGAGGGCGCCGGTGTGGTGCTGCTCGAACGGTTGTCGGACGCGCGTCGCCACAGCCACGAGGTGCTCGCGGTCCTGCGCGGTTCCGCGATCAACCAGGACGGCGCGTCGAACGGCCTGACCGCGCCGAACGGCCCGTCACAGCAGCGGGTGATCCGGCAGGCGCTGGCGAACGCCGGGTTGCGGCCGTCCGAAGTGGACGCCGTCGAGGCGCACGGCACCGGCACCACGCTGGGCGACCCGATCGAGGCGCAGGCCGTGCTCGCGACGTACGGGCAGAACCGGTCGACGCCGCTGCTGCTCGGGTCCATCAAGTCGAACCTCGGCCACCCGCAGTCGGCGGGTGGTGTCGCCGGCGTGATCAAGATGATCATGGCGCTGCGCAACGGTGTGCTGCCGCAGACCCTCCACGTCGACGCGCCTTCGTCCAATGTGGAGTGGCAGTCGGGCAGCGTCGAGCTGCTGACGGAACGCCGTGACTGGCCGGCGAACGGCCGTCCGCGCCGCGCCGGTGTGTCGTCGTTCGGTGTCTCCGGCACGAACGCGCACGTGATCATCGAGGAAGCGCCCGAGTTCACCGCCGCGGTTCCCGAGGTGACCACCACTGCGTCGGTGGTGCCGCTGGTGGTGTCGGGCAGGTCCGAGGAGGCGCTGGCCGATCAGCTCGCGCGTCTCGGCTCGGTCGAGGCGTCGCAGCTCGACCTCGCCTACTCGCTCGCGGTGTCGCGCAGTGCGTTCGAGCACCGGGTCGTGCTCGTCGACGGTGTCGAGATCGCCAGGGGAGAGGCGGCCGAGCGGGATCTGGCGGTCTTGTTCACGGGCCAGGGGTCGCAGCGGCTCGGCATGGGACGGGACCTGTACGAGCGGTTCCCGGTGTTCGCGGACGCGTTCGACGCCGTGCTCGCCCATCTCGACCCGGCGCTGCGGTCGATCATGTGGGGCGACGACGCGGAGGCGCTCAACCAGACCGGCGCCGCGCAGCCCGCGATCTTCGCGCTGGAGGTCGCGCTGTACCGGCTGGCCGAGTCGTTCGGGATCAAGGCCGGCAGGCTCGCGGGCCACTCGATCGGCGAGATCGCGGCCGCGCACGTCGCGGGTGTGTTCAGCCTGGAGGACGCGTGCACGTTGATCTCCGCGCGCGCCTCGCTGATGCAGGCGTTGCCCGCCGGTGGCGCGATGTTCGCGATCGAGGCGGGCGAGGACGAGGTCACGCCGTTGCTCACCGACGGCGTCTCGATCGCGGCGGTGAACGGGCCTGATGCCGTGGTCATCGCCGGTGCCGAACAAGAGGCTCGCAGGATTGTTGACCAATTCGACGATCGCAGGGTCAAGCAGCTCAAGGTCAGCCACGCCTTCCACTCGCCGCTGATGGAGCCGATGCTGGACGACTTCCGCGCGGCCATCGCCGGAATTTCGTTCAACAATCCGACGATCCCCCTGTTGACTGGTGGGATTGTTCAACAATCAGAGTACTGGGTGCGGCACGTGCGGGAAGCAGTCCGGTTCCACGACACGATGCGCGCGCTCGACGGCAGCACGTTCCTGGAGATCGGCCCGGACGGCGTGCTGTCCGCGATGGTCGGCGGCATCCCGTTGCTGCGCAAGGACCGCGGCGAGGAGCAGGCCTTCGTCACCGGGCTCGCCCGCCTGCACGTCAGCGGCGCGACGGTGAACTGGAGCGCGTTGTTCGAGGGAACGGGCGCGCGACGGGTGGACCTGCCGACCTACGCGTTCCAGCACGAGCGTTACTGGCCGACCGTCCTCGACGTCGCGCCGGTCGACCATACGGCCTCCACTGTGGACTCGTGGCGCCACCGCGAGTCGTGGGAACAGGTCAGTCCGCGTGGCTCGGTTTCCGGCACCTGGCTGGTGCTCGGTGCGGAGGACGACTTCGCGCGCGACGTCGCGGCGGCCGTGGGCGGCACGGTGGTGCAGGAGGTGCCCGCGACGCCGTTCGACGGGATCGTGTCGCTGCTGGCGTTGGACTCCGCTGTGGACGAGAACGGCGTGCCGCACGGTGTGATCGCGACGATGGAGCTGATCCAGTCGTTGGCGCGCAAGGGCGTCAGCGCTCCGGTGTGGGTCGTGACACGAGGCGCGGCGACCAGCGCGACGCAGAGCGCGGTCTGGGGTCTCGGTCGCGTGGCGGCACTGGAACTGCCTGCTCAGTGGGGTGGTTTGGTCGACATCACCGGTGACGTCACGCTGCTGGGCGCGGTGCTGGCCGGTGACGAGACCGAGGTCGAGATCCGTGCCGAGGGCGTGTTCGCGCGACGTTATGACGCCGCCGCGCCTGCCGATGCGATGTGGGAGCCACACGGCACCGTCATCGTCACCGGCGGCACGGGAGCGCTCGGCACGCACGTCGCCCGCGACCTGAAGCAGCGCGGTGTCGAGAAGATCGTGCTGGTCAGCAGGCGCGGTCTCGACGCGCCGGGTGCCGCGGAGCTGCGTGACTCGCTGGGCGCGGAGATCGTGGCGGCCGATGTCGCGGACCGGGCGGCGGTGCGGCGGCTGCTGGAGGAGTATTCGCCGAACGCCATCGTGCACACCGCCGGTGTGCTGAGCGATGGCGTGCTGGAAGGCCTCGCGCCGGAACGGTTCGCGGACGTGTTCCGGTCGAAGGTCGCGTCGGCGCTGGTGCTGGACGAGCTGACGCGGTCGCTGGAGCTGGACGCGTTCGTGCTGTTCTCGTCGGTCGCGGGTGCTCTCGGCAATCCCGGTCAGGCCAACTACGCGGCCGCCAACGCGGTGCTCGACGCGATCGCGCGGGACCGGCGTTCGCTTGGCCTGCCCGCGACGTCGATCGCGTGGGGTGCGTGGGCCGGCGCCGGAATGGCCGAAAGCGTTGACGCACAGGGCATCACGATGCGGCCGGACCTGGCCGTGGAATCGATGTGGCGTGCGGTCGCGGAGGACGCGCCGACCGTCGCCATCGCGATCCTGCCCGAGAAGCCCAAGGCACGGAAGAAGATCACTGTCGGCGGCGACGTGCTGGAGATCGTGCGGACCGCCGTCGCGTCGGTGCTCGGCTACGCCGGCCCGCACGCGGTGGGCGTGGACAAGGAGTTCCGCGACCTCGGGTTCGACTCGCTCACGGCGGTCGAGCTGCGCAACCAGCTGTCGGCGGCGACCGGACGGACGCTGCCCGCGTCCCTGGTCTACGACTACCCGACACCACGCCGTCTCGCCGACCACCTGCGCGGCGGTGCGACTGACTCGTCCGACACCGTCGTGGCGCACAACGACGAACCGATCGCCATCGTCGGCATGGCATGCCGCTTCCCCGGTGACGTGAACACGCCAGAGGAACTGTGGCAGCTGCTGCTCGACGGACGTGACGGCATGGGCGCGTTCCCGGTCGACCGCGACTGGGACGTGGAGTCGGTGCTGTCGACGTCGATCACCCGCGAGGCGGGGTTCCTCACCGGGACCGCGGACTTCGACCCGGCGTTCTTCGGGATCTCACCGCGTGAGGCTCTCGCGATGGACCCGCAGCAGCGGTTCCTGCTGGAGACGACGTGGGAGGCCCTGGAGCGCGTTGGCGTCGATCCTCTCTCGTTGCGCGGTTCGCAGACCGGTGTGTTTGTCGGCACGAACGGCCAGGACTACGCGACTCTGCTGACGTCGTCGGAGGAGGACACCGAGGGACACGCGGCCACGGGTCTCGCGGCTTCGGTGATCTCGGGCCGGCTGTCCTACACGTTCGGCTTCGAGGGGCCCGCGGTCACCGTCGACACGGCGTGCTCCGCCTCTCTCGTCGCCATGCATCTCGCCGTGCAGGCGTTGCGCGGCGGCGAGTGCTCGCTCGCGGTGTCCGGTGGCGCGACGATCATGACGACGCCGCACGCGTTCGCCGAGCTCACACGCCAGGGCGCTCTGGCGGCGAACGGCAGGTCGAAGGCTTTCTCCGACGACGCGGACGGCGCCGGCTGGTCCGAGGGTGTCGGCATGGTCGTGATGGAGCGGCTGTCCGATGCGGTGCGCAACGGGCACCGGGTGCTGGCGGTGATCCGCGGTTCGGCGGTGAACCAGGACGGCGCATCCAACGGCCTGACCGCTCCGAACGGTCCGTCGCAGCAGCGGGTGATTCGTGCTGCTCTCGCGAACGCCGGTCTGTCCGTTGGTGACGTCGACGCCGTTGAGGCGCACGGCACCGGTACGGCCCTGGGTGACCCGATCGAGGCACAGGCCCTGATCAACACCTACGGCGCCGAGCGTTCGACGCCGCTGTGGCTGGGTTCGGTGAAGTCGAACATCGGCCACACCCAGGCGGCCGCCGGTGTGGCGGGCGTGATCAAGATGGTGCTCGCCCTGCAGCACGGCCTGCTCCCGCAGACCCTGCACGTGGCCGCGCCTTCCTCGCACATCGACTGGTCCGCGGGCACGGTCGAGCTGCTGACGTCGGCGCGCGAGTGGCCCGCCACCGGTCAACCGCGCCGGGCCGGTGTCTCGGCGTTCGGCATCTCCGGCACGAACGCGCACATGATCCTCGAGGAGGCTCCCAGCGCCCCGGAATTGTCAGACCTCCCTGAGATGATGGGGATGGGGGGCGAATCCCCCCAGGGGGCCAGCCAATCGGGATCGATTCCGCAGGTGGGGGCGGTGCCGCTGGTCGTGTCGGCGAAGTCGCCGGCGTCGCTGAAGGCTCGGATCGAGCAGGTGCGCGCGCTCGACGCGAACAAGACGGACCTCGGCTTCTCGTTGCTGACGACGCGGTCGGTGTTCGATCACCGTGCGGTGCTCATCGGGGACGAAGAGATCCACGGCGTCGCTCAAGAGAGTGCGCCGGTGTTCATCTTCCCCGGTCAGGGGTCGCAGTGGCACGGCATGGCCGTCGAGTTGCTGGACGAGGACGAGACGTTCGCGCACTGGGTCCGCATGTGTGACGAGGCGATCGGCAAGCTCGTCGGCTGGTCGGTGATCGACGTCCTGCGAGGCGAGGCCGAGCTGCTGGAACGGATCGAGATCCTGCAGCCGACGTTGTTCGCGGTGATGGTGTCGCTGGCTCAGACGTGGCGGCAGAACGGGGTCGAGCCCGCGGCGGTCGTCGGCCACTCCCAGGGTGAGATCGCCGCCGCCTACGTCGCCGGGGCGCTCAGCCTCGACGACGCGGCGAAGATCGTCGTCAAGCGGTCACAGCTGTTCGCGGACGAGCTCGTCGGCAACGGAGCCGTGGCGAGCGTGGCACTGCCCGTCGAGGAAGCACGGCAACTCATCGAGCGGTGGCCGGTGCTGTCCATCGCGGGCATCAACAGCCCCAACGCCTGCACGGTCGCCGGAGCTCTGCGAGAGCTCAACGAGTTCGTGGAGCTGTGCCAGGCCAGGGACATCCGCGCCAGGGTGGTCGCCTCGACGGTCGCCTCGCACGGTCCGCAGGTCGAACCGTTGCGGGAGAAGCTGCTGGACCTCCTCGGCACGATCACGCCGCGTTCGAGCGACATCGCGTTCTACTCGACGGTCACGGCCGACCGCATCGACACCGCGACCCTCGACGCCGGCTACTGGTACGAGAACGCACGCCGGCCCATCGAGTTCGTCGCGATCACCAGGAAGCTGATCGAGGACGGCTACCGCGTGTTCGTCGAGGCGAGCCCGCACCCGGTGCTCACGATGTCCGCGCAGGCCACGGCCGACGCGGACGGCGCGGAACTCGTCACGATCGGCTCACTGCGCCGCGACCAGGGCAACAGCCGCAGGTTCACCACCTCGCTCGCCGAGGCGTGGGTCGCGGGACTCGGCGTCCAATGGCGCTACCCCGGCGGACGCAAGATCGATCTGCCGACGTATCCGTTCAGCCGCAGCAGGTTCTGGCCCAAGGCGGGCGCGAAGACCGTCGCCGCCGGGGACAGCGCGTTCTGGCAGCTCGTCGAGAACGGCGGCCTCACCGAGGCGCTCGGCGTGGACACGAACGACATCCTTCCCGCCCTCAGGGAATGGCGAGCGCGGCAACAGGCCCAGTCCACAGTGGACGGCTGGTGCTATCGCGATTCGTGGCAGCTCCTGCGCGGCGTCCAGGCGACCGGCATCACCGGCACGTGGCTCGCGGCGGTCCCCGAGGAGACCGACGAGTGGACCGAGGCGGTGCTCCGGACGTTCGGCAACGACCTCGTGCGGATCACCGTGCGGCCCGACGCCGAACGCGCACTGCTCGCCACGGAACTGACCGGCATCGAACCGGTCGGTGTGATCTCGTTGCTCGGCACCGAGAACGCGCCGCACCGGGAGTTCACCTCGACGCCGCTCGGTCTCGCGCTGAACGTCCTGCTCCTGCAGGCCCTCGCCGACGCCGGCAGCACCGCGCCGTTCTGGGCCGTCACGAAGCAGGCGATCTCGACCGGCGCCACCGACCACGTCACCAACCCCGGCCAGGTCGCGCTGTGGGGCCTGGGCAGGGTCGCCGCGCTCGACCTGCCTCGCCACTGGGGCGGCCTGGTCGACCTGCCGGAGACGATCGACGGCCAGATCGAGCAGGGCCTGGTCGCGGCGATCACCAACGGCGGCGGCGAGGACCAGCTCGCGGTCCGCGGCACCGGCGTCCACGGCAGGCGGCTCGTCCCGGCCCAGCGCGCACCGAAGCCCACCGAGTGGACGCCGCGCGGCACGGTTCTGATCACCGGCGGCACCGGCGCGCTGGGCGGCCACGTCGCCCGCTGGGTCGCCGGCCGCGGTGCCGAGCACGTGCTGCTCACCAGCCGTCGCGGTGATCAGGCACCGGGAGCGCGGGAACTGCAAGCGGAACTCGAAGCGCTCGGGGCCCGCGTCACCATCGCGGCGTGCGACGTGTCCGACCGGCACAGCCTCAAGTCCGTGATCGACAGCGTTCCCGATCTTCGCGCCGTCGTGCACGCGGCCGGCATCGTCGAGGGCAACGCCTCCACCGACACGCTCGGCATCGACCAGCTGGACCGGTTGCTCAAGGCCAAGATGACGAGTGCCTGGCTGCTGCACGAGCTGACGAGCGACCTGGACGCGTTCATCCTGTTCTCGTCCGGCGCGGCGAGCTGGGGCAGTGGCGCGCAGCCCGCGTACGCGGCCTCCAACGCCTACCTCGACGGCCTCGCGCACTTCCGCCGGGCACAGGGCCTCAAGGCCACCTCGATCGCCTGGGGTGCGTGGGCGGACTCCGGAATGGCGTCGGAGAACGAGGAAGGCGCGGAACAACTGCGCAGGCGCGGCGTCCACACGATGAAACCCGACCTCGCGATCACCGCGCTGCAGCAGGCGGTCGAGGACGGGCACACGTCGCTGACGATCACCAACATGGACTGGGAGAAGTTCGCGCCGAGCTTCACCGCGTCCCGGCCGAGCCCGTTGCTCATGGGCATCCCATCGGTCCAGAAGGCCCTGGCAGAGCCGGAGACGACGGATTCCGGGCTCAAGGAACGGCTGCTGGCGTTGCCGGAAGCCGAACGCGCCAGGACACTGCTCGACCTCGTCCGCACGGAAGCCGCCGCGACACTGGGCTTCGAGAGCGCGGAGGCGTTCGGGCCGGCGAGGGCGTTCCGCGACGTCGGCTTCGACTCCGTGACGGCCGTGGACCTGCGCAACAGGCTCAAGTCGGTCACCGGTGTGGCGCTGCCGGCGACGCTGGTGTTCGACTACCCGACACCCGCGGCGCTGGCCCAGTTCATCCGCACCGAGCTGCTCGGCGAGGCCGCGAGCGCGGACGACGACCCGGAAGCGCACATCCGCGAGACGCTCGCGTCGATCCCGGTCAGCCGCCTGCGCAAGGCCGGTCTGCTGGACCTCGTTCTCCAGCTCGCGCAAGACAGTGGGGAAAACAACAGCGCCGGAGATGTTGTGCTAGCAGCCGAGGCGGAATCGATCGACGACATGGACGGCGAAGCCCTCCTGCGTCTGGCGATCGGGGACGCCATGAACTAGCGGGCGATCCGAGAAGGAAGCGCGATGACCACCTCTGGTGACCAGTACGTCGAGGCTCTGCGGTCGTCACTGAAGGAGATCGACCGGCTGCGCAGGCAGAACCAGCAGCTGATCGCGGCAGCGGTGGAACCGATCGCGATCGTGGGCATCGGGTGCCGGTACCCGGGAGGGGTGTCGTCGCCGGAGGACCTCTGGCAGGTCGTCGCCGAGGGCAGGGACGTGATCGGCGCGTTCCCGACCGACCGCGGCTGGGACGTGTCCGAACTCGACACCGCCACGATCGAAGGTGGCTTCCTCGAAGACCCGGCGTCGTTCGACGCCGGGTTCTTCGGCATCTCACCCCGCGAAGCCGTCGTCATGGACCCGCAGCAGCGGCTCCTGCTCGAAACCGCCTGGGAGGCACTGGAACGCGCCGGGGTGAACGCGCAGTCGTTGCGCGGCACCAAAACCGGCGTGTTCATGGGTACCACATCGCAGGACTACGCCGACCTGCTCTCCCGCTCCGGCGAGGACGTCGGCCTCTACGCCACGACCGCGTTCGCCGCCTCGGTGCTGTCCGGCCGCATCTCCTACCTGCTCGGCCTCGAAGGCCCTGCCGTCACGGTCGACACCGCCTGCTCGTCGTCGCTGGTGGCACTGCACCTCGCCGCCCAGGCCCTGCGTGGCGGCGAGTGCGACCTGGCGCTGGCCGGTGGTGTCGCGGTCATGACGACGCCCGCCGGGTTCGCCGCCTTCACCTCGCAGGGCGGGCTCGCCGGAAACGGGCGCTGCAAGGCGTTCTCCGACGACGCGGACGGCACCGGCTGGTCCGAGGGTGTCGGTGTGCTGGTGCTGAAACGCCTCTCCGACGCGCAGCGCGCCGGCGACAAGATCCTCGCCGTGGTCCGCGGTTCCGCCGTCAACCAGGACGGTGCCTCCAACGGCCTGACCGCGCCGAACGGCCCGTCGCAGCAGCGCGTCATCCGCCAGGCGCTGCAGAACGCCGGTCTCGCACCGTCCGATGTGGACGCCGTCGAGGCGCACGGCACGGGAACGACGCTGGGCGACCCGATCGAGGCGCAGGCGATTCTCTCGGTGTACGGGCAGGATCGCGCCGAGCCGCTCTACCTCGGGTCGATCAAGTCGAACATCGGTCACCCCCAGGGCGCGGCCGGTGTCGCCGGTGTGATCAAGGTCGTCATGGCGTTGCGGAACGGACTGCTGCCCAAGACCCTGCACCTCGGCACGCCGTCCACCCGGGTCGACTGGACCAAGGGCAACGTCTCGCTGCTGCGGGACGCGCGGCCGTGGCCGTCCGTCGAGAGGCCTTGGCGCGCCGGTGTTTCCGCGTTCGGTGTGTCGGGCACGAACGCGCACGTGATCATCGAGCAGGCTCCCGCCTTCGAGTCTCCGTCGGAGGTTTCCGCTCCCGCTGTGCTGCCGTGGGTCTTGTCCGGCCGCACTCCAGGGGCGCTGGAGGAGCAGCGGGTTCGGCTGCAGTCGGTCGTGGATGCCTTGTCGCCACTCGACATCGCGTTCACGCTGGCGACCGCGCGTGCGTCGTTCGAGCAGCGTGCTGTGGTGTTGCCGGACGGCACGGAGCTCGCGCGCGGCGTGGCTGCCGACGAGCACACGCTCGCGTTCCTGTTCTCCGGTCAGGGATCGCAGCGGCTCGGCATGGGGCGTGAGCTCCACGCAAGGTTCCCGGTGTTCGCTTCCGCCTTCGACGAGGTTCTCGCGCACCTCGACCCGTCGTTGCGTTCGGTCATGTGGGGCGACGACGCCGCCGTGCTGAACCAGACCCGCTACACGCAGCCCGCGCTGTTCGCCTTCGAGGTGGCGATGTTCCGGCTGCTGGAGTCGTTCGGCCTGGTGCCGGAGCAGGTGGCGGGGCATTCGATCGGCGAGATCGCGGCCGCGCACGTCGCCGGTGTGCTGTCCCTCGAAGACGCCTGCACGCTGGTGACGGCGCGGGCATCGCTCATGCAGGCGCTCCCCGCGGGCGGCGTCATGATCGCCTTGCAGGCCACCGAGGACGAGATCCTGCCGCATCTCACCGGCGGCGTCTCCATCGCCGCCATCAACGGCCCGCGCTCGGTCGTCATCGCCGGTGTTGAACAGGAGGCTCGTAGGATCGTTGAGCAATTCAACGACAGGAAGGTTCGACAACTCGACGTTTCTCACGCCTTCCACTCGCCGCTGATGGAGCCGATGCTGGACGAGTTCCGCGCGGCCATCGCCGGCATCTCGTTCAACGATCCGACGATCCCGCTGCTGACTCGTGGGGTCGTTCAACAATCCGAGTACTGGGTGCGGCACGTCCGCGACGCCGTGCGCTTCCACGACACGGTGGTCGCGATGGGCGACAAGACCTTCGTGGAGGTCGGCCCGGACGGCGTGCTGGCCGCGATGGTCGACGGCGCGGTGCCCACTTCGCGCAAGGACCGCGGCGAGGAGCTCGCGTTCGTGACGGCCTTGGCGCGCCTGCACGTCGCCGGTGTCCCGGTGGACTGGGCCCGGCTCTTCGAGGGCTCCGGTGCCGTCCGGGCGGACCTGCCGACGTATGCGTTCCAGCGGCAGCGGTTCTGGCCCCGGCCGAAGACGCAGTCCGGTGACGTGCGCGGCGCGGGCCTCGGCTCGGTCGGGCATCCGCTGCTCGGCGCGGCCGTCGAGCTGGCGGGCACGGCGGGGCACCTGTTCACGTCGCGGCTGTCGCTGGCCACCCATCCGTGGCTCGCTGATCACGTGGTGATGGGGCGGGTTCTGTTCGCCGGTACCGCGTTCCTGGAGCTCGCGGTCCGTGCCGCGGACGAGGTGGGATGCGAGCGGGTCGAGGAGCTGACGCTCGCCGCGCCGCTGGTGCTGACGCCCGATGCCGCCGTTCAGGTGCAGGTGTCCGTTGGGGCGGTGGACTCCGAGGGGCGCCGTTCGGTCGCGATCTTCTCGCGGCCAGAGGGAGCTGTTGACGCGCCCTGGCTTCAGCACGCGTCCGGTGTGCTCGGGTCTGGTGCGTCCTCGGTGTCGTTCGACGCTTCCGTGTGGCCGCCCGCTGGTGCCGAACCGGTGGACATCTCCGGTTCCTACGAGCGCTTCACCGGCATGGGCTTCGACTACGGGCCGGTTTTCCAGGGCCTGCAAGCGGTGTGGCGCGGCGGCGACGGCGTCGTGTACGCCGAGGTCGCGTTGCCCGACGGGGTCGACGGGTCGCTGTTCGGGCTGCATCCGGCGTTGCTGGATGCCGGCATGCACGCCGCAGGGTTCGGCGACCTCGGTTCGATCAGCAGGGGCGGGCTCCCGTTCTCCTGGCAGGGCGTCTCACTGCACGCCGCGGGTGCTTCCGCGGTGCGGGTGCGGTTGTCGCGGGGCGAGGACGGCTCGATGGAGATCGCCGTCGCCGACACGACCGGCGCTCCCGTCGCGTCCGTCGAGGCCCTGCAGACGCGGCCGGTTCCCGTGGACGAACTGGGTTCCGGGGTGGAGCGCGACTCGCTGTTCCGCATCGAGTGGGCGCCGGTCGAGCTGCCGGCCGGCTTCGCGGAGCAGACCGTCGCGGTGCTCGGCCCCGACGTGCTGTCGCTGGCCGCGGGACCGGTGGTCGACTCGCTCACCGACGCCGGCCTGACGCTGGTTCCCGTTGTCGGCACCGACGTGCGGGAGACCTGCTCGCGGGTGCTGGCGCTGATCCAGGAGTTCGTGGCGCGACCAGAGGGACGGCTCGCGTTCGTCACGCGCGGTGCGGTGGACGGTGACGACCTCGCCGCGGCCGCCGCACGTGGTCTGGTGCGGTCGGCGCAGTCCGAGCACCCCGGCCGTTTCGTGTTGGTGGACCTGGACTTCTCGGAAGCCTCAGCCGGCGCGGTGCTGCACGCTCTGACGACCGACGAGCCGGTGCTCGCGGTCCGCGACGGCGTCGTTCTCGCGGCCAGGCTGGCCCGAGCAGCCCTGCCCGCCGAGCGGGTGTCGTGGTCCGGTCGCGTGCTGATCACCGGCGGAACCGGCGGTCTCGGCCAGCTGGTGGCCCGGCACCTCGTCGAGGAGCACGGAGTCCGGGAGCTGCTGCTGGTGTCGCGCAGTGGTTCCGCGGACGTGTCGGCGTTGCGCGAGCTGGGTGCTGACGTGATCGTCGAGGCGTGCGACGTCTCCGATCGTCCGGCGCTGGAATCGTTGCTGTCGAGGCATTCCATCGGTGGCGTGGTGCACACCGCCGCGGTGCTCGACGACGGTGTGGTCGAGTCGCTCACCGAGGCACGGCTCGACACCGTGCTGCGTCCCAAGGCCGACGCGGCGTTGCACCTGCACGAGCTTCTCCCTGACGTGCCGTTCGTTTTGTTCTCGTCCGCCGCGAGCACCTTCGGTGGTGCGGGCCAGGCGAACTACGCCGCTGCCAACGCTTTCCTCGACGCTCTGGCCCGCGTGCGCCGTGCGTCCGGGAAGCACGCTGTCGCGCTGGCTTGGGGCGCATGGGAGCAGACGTCGGGCATGACCGCCGCGATGTCCGACGCCGACATGCGGCGCATCGCCCGTTCCGGCATGCCTCCGCTGAAGGTCACAGAGGGGCTGGCCCTGTTCGACGCCGGTGCCGCCGGTTCGGACGCTTTCCTGCTGCCGCTGCGGTTGGATCTCCCGGCGCTGCGGGCTCAGGGCGCGCCGCCGCCGCTGCTGCGTGGCCTGATCAAGACGCCGAAGCGGCTTGCTGCCGCCCAGTCCGTCGCGGCGGAGGGCCTTGCCGCGCAGTTGTCGCGTTTGGGGTCCGACGCGCGCCTGGAGGCGTTGCTGGATCTGGTCGCGGCCGAGGTGGCCGCGGTGCTCGGCCACGGCAACGCGTCCGAAGTGGACCGCACGCGCACGTTCCAGGGCCTCGGTTTCGACTCGCTGACCGCCGTCGAGCTGCGCAACCGCCTCACCGCGTCCACCGGTATCCGCCTCCCGGCCACCCTGATCTTCGACTACCCGACCGCGGGAGCCCTGGCCTCCCACCTGCTGGACGAACTGTTCGGCGCAGACGACTTCGTGCCGGAAGCGGCTTCCGGCGCGGTGTCCGACGACCCGATCGTGATCGTCGGCATGGCCTGCCACTACCCGGGCGGCGTGTCGTCGCCGGAAGACCTGTGGCGCCTGGTGTTCGAGGAACGCGACGGCGTCACCGGGTTCCCCGTGAACCGCGGCTGGGACCTCGACGCGCTCTACGACCCGGACCCGGACGCCGCCGGCAAGACCCACGTGATGCAGGGCGGCTTCCTGCACGACGCCCCGTCGTTCGACCCGGACTTCTTCGGCATGTCGCCGCGCGAGGCCCTGGCCACGGACGTCCAGCACCGCCTGCTCCTGCAGACCGCCTGGGAAGCCTTCGAACGCGCGGGCATCGACCCGGCGTCCGTGCGGGGCTCCAAGACCGGCGTGTTCGCGGGCGTGATGTCCAACGACTACTCGACTCTGGTGTCCGACGACATCTTCGAGGGTTACCAGGGCACCGGCACCGCGCAGAGCGTGCTGTCCGGCCGCGTCGCCTACACCTTCGGCCTCGAAGGCCCCGCCGTCACCGTCGACACGGCTTGCTCGTCCTCGTTGGTCGCTCTGCACCTCGCGGCTTCCGCGCTGCGCAACGGAGAATGCTCGCTGGCCCTCGCCGGTGGTGTCACCGTCATGTCGACGCCGGGCTCCTTCGTGGCCTTCTCGAAGCAGCGCGGCCTGGCGATGGACGGCCGCTGCAAGTCCTTCGCCGACGCCGCCGACGGCACGGGCTGGGGCGAGGGCGTCGGCCTGCTGGTCCTGGAACGCCGATCGGACGCCCTGCGCAACGGTCACACCATCCTGGCCGTCGTGCGCGGCTCCGCCGTCAACCAGGACGGCGCCTCGAACGGCCTCACCGCCCCGAACGGCCCGTCGCAGCAGCGCGTGATCCGCGCGGCCCTCGCCTCGGCAGGCCTGTCCACGACTGACGTCGACGTCGTCGAGGCTCACGGCACGGGCACCACCCTGGGCGATCCGATCGAGGCCCAGGCGCTGCTCGCCGTCTACGGCCAGGACCGCCCGTCGCCGCTCCTCCTGGGCTCCATCAAGTCCAACATCGGCCATACCCAGGCCGCCGCCGGTGTCGCCGGCATCATCAAGATGGTCCACGCGATGCGCCACGGAGTGGTGCCCGCGACCCTGCACGTCGACCAGCCCTCCACCCACATCGACTGGAGCGCGGGCGACGTCTCCCTCGTGACCAGCGCGACGTCGTGGCCTGACGTGTCGCGCCCCCGCCGCGCTGGCGTGTCGTCGTTCGGTGTCTCGGGCACGAACGCCCACGTGATCCTCGAGGCTCCGGAATTGTCGGACCTGCCTGAGATGATGGGGATGGGGGCCTCGGTCTCCCCCGGAGGGGCCCCAACCAGGATCGATCCAGCCGCGATCGACGCCACCGGGATCGACGCCGCCAGGATTGATGTGGCTGGGATTGATGCGGCTGGCATCGATGCGGCGGGCCCGGTTCCCCTGGTCGTGTCGGCGCGGTCGGCTGACTCGCTGGCCGCGCAGGTCGAGCGGATCAAGGCGTGGCCGGGAGATGCGGCGGACATCGCGTTCTCGTTGCTGACCACGCGTGCGTTGTTCGACCACCGGGCCGTGGTGCTCGACGGCGAGGTGCTGGCGAGCGGCGTGGCCAAGGCCGGGGAGCTCGCGTTCCTGTTCAGCGGGCAGGGATCGCAGCGGATCGGCATGGGACGGGAGCTGTACGAGGCGTTCCCGGCGTTCGCCGAAGCGCTCGACGCGGTGCTCGTCCACCTCGACCCGGCCGTTCGCGAGGTCATGTGGGGCGACGACCAGGAGAAGCTGAACCAGACCGGGTACACGCAGCCGGCGCTGTTCGCGTTCCAGGTGGCGCTGTATCGGCTGTTCGAGTTCTACGGCGTGACGCCCGATCACATCGCGGGTCACTCGATCGGGGAAATCGCTGCCGCACACGTTGCCGGGGTCCTGAGCCTGGAGGACGCCTGCCAGCTCGTCACGGCGCGGGCCTCGTTGATGCAGGCGTTGCCCGCCGGTGGCGCCATGGTGTCGGTGGTGGCGTCCGAGAAGAAGGTGCGTGAGTACCTGACCGATGGCGTGTCCATCGCTGCCGTCAACGGGCCACGCTCCGTGGTGATCGCCGGCGTCGAAGAAGAAGTGCTCGCCATCGCCTCGAGGTGGAAGAACAAGCGACTGAAGGTGTCGCACGCGTTCCACTCGCCGTTGATGGAGCCGATGCTCGACGACTTCCGCGCCGCAATCAGCGGACTGACGTTCGCGGCGCCGAATGTCCGAATGTCAACAACCGGACAAGTCGACACCGTCGACTACTGGGTCGACCACGTCCGCGACACCGTCCGGTTCCACGACAACGTCTCGGCGCTGGGTGACGTGAAGTTCGTCGAGGTCGGACCCGACGGCGTGCTGTCCGCGATGGTGGACGGCTGCGTGCCGGCGGTGCGGCGCGATGTTGACGAAGTCAAGTCCATGTTGACGGCATTGAGCCGAATCAATGTTGACGGCGTCAATGTTGATTGGAACAAGTTCTGTCAACATGGCCGCAAGGTCGACCTGCCGACGTACGCGTTCGAGCAGCACCGGTTCTGGCCCGAGGTGTCGACGAAGGCGGACGTCCGGTCGGCCGGGCTCGGCGCGGTCGAACACCCGCTACTCGGCGCCGCCGTCGAGCTCGCAGGGGGAGAGGGCCTGCTGTTCACGAGCAGGCTGTCGCTGCGCACGCACCCGTGGCTGCGGGACCACTCGCTGCACGGCAAGGTGCTGGTGCCCGGAGCGGCACTGGTCGAGCTCGCACTGCGGGCGGCCGACGAGGTGGGCCTCGACCGCGTCGACGAGCTGACCATCGCGGCACCGCTCGTGCTGCCCGACTCGGGTGCCGTTCAGCTGCAGATCAGGGTTGGTACAGAGGGCGACCGCAGGGCGGTGGCGATCCACAGCCGCCCCGAGGACAGCGATCTGCCGTGGACCGAGCACGCCGCCGGTTTCCTGACTGGTGGCACCACGACCGCGGACTTCGACGCTTCCGCGTGGCCGCCGGCCGGGGCCGAGGCAGTGCAGGTCGAGGGTGTCTACGAGCGGTTCGCGGAGCTCGGGTTCGACTACGGGCACGCGTTCCAGGGGCTGCGGGCCGCGTGGAAGCTCGGTGACCAGGTGTTCGCCGAGGTCGAGCTGCCCGAGGACGTGACCGCCGCCGGCTTCGGCATCCACCCCGCGCTGCTGGACGCGGCGCTGCACGCCGTGGCGTTCGCGGATCAGCGGACCGAGGGAGCGGTGCCGTTCTCGTGGGAAAACGTCGCGCTGCACGCGGTGGGCGCGACGGCGCTGCGCGTGCGGCTGCGGACCACCGGCGACAGCTCGATGGAGATCGCCATCGCCGACACCGCCGGTGCGCCGGTGGCGACGGTCGGGTCGCTCGTGACGCGGGCCGTCTCGACGAGCCAGCTCAGCGCGGCGCAGGAGGCGTTGTTCGGGCTGGACTGGGTGCCGATCACGCTCACGGAGGCGGTTCCGGCGGCGCACGTCGTGGAGCACGTGTCGGCGGAAGGCTCGCCGGTCGAGGTCGCGCACGCGGTGACCGCCTCTGTACTCGCCAAGATCCAGGAATGGATTGCCACCGAGCGGGCGGAAAAGCTCGTTTTCGTTACGCGGCAGGGTGATCTGGGTACGTCGGCGGTGTGGGGCCTGGTGCGGGCCGCGCAGTCGGAGCACCCCGGCCGGTTCGCGCTGGTCGAAACCGATGGCGACCTGCCCGACGCGGTGCTGGCGAGCGCGGAGCCGCAGCTGCGGGTGCGGGGCGGTGAGGTGTTCGTGCCGCGTGTCGGCAGGGTCGCGGCTGGAGACAGCGTTGTGCTGGAAGGGCCTGTGCTGATCACCGGCGGCACCGGTGGGCTCGGTCAGGTGATCGCGCGGCATCTCGTTGCCGCGCATGGTGTTCGTGACCTGGTCCTGGTCAGCCGCCGCGGTGAGACTCCGGACTGGGTTGCCGAGCTGGACGCGTCGGTGGCGGTCGTGGCCTGCGATGTCACCGACCGGCACGCCGTCGCGAACCTCTTTGCGGGACACCGGATCCGTTCCGTCGTGCACACCGCCGGCGTGCTCGATGACGGTGTGATCGAGTCGCTCACGCCCGAGCGTCTCGCGAACGTCCTGCGGCCCAAGGTCGATGCCGCGTGGAACCTGCACGAGCTCGCCGGTGATGTGTCCGCGTTCGTCGTGTACTCCTCCGGTGCGGGGATCTTCGGTTCGTCGGGGCAGGGCAACTACGCGGCGGGCAACACGTTCCTCGACGCGTTGGCCGAGTACCGGCGGGCGCAGGGTCTGCCGGGTGTGTCGCTGGCGTGGGGAGCGTGGGCAGGGACGGGCATGCTGTCCGGCGCCGACGCCGAACGCCTCGCCAAGTCGGGAATGCCGCCGATCACGCCCGCGGAAGGCGTGGAACTCTTCGACGCCGCACTGTCTTCCGGTGCGGGTCTGGTGTTGCCGTTGCGGCTCGATCTGCCGGTGTTCCGGGCGCGGGGCGAGGTTCCGGCGGTGCTGCGGGGCCTGGTGAAGGTCCGCGCACGCCGCACGGCTGCTTCGGGCACCTCGTCGTCGCTGGTGCGGAGGCTGGCCGGTCTCGACGACGCAGGGCGTCTGGAAGCGCTTCTCGACCTGGTGCGCGCCGAGGTCGGTGCAGTCCTCGGCCACAGCGGCGGCGAGACGATCGACCCGTCGCGGGCGTTCCAGTCGCTGGGCTTCGACTCGCTGACCGCCGTCGAGCTGCGCAACCGGCTGGGAGAGGTCACCGGGCTGAGGTTGCCCGCGACTCTGACGTTCGACTACCCGACCGCGGCGGTGCTGGCGGGCTTCCTGAAGGACGAGCTGTTCGGCACCGAGTCGCCGGTGTCCGCGCCGCCCGGCCTCGTGTCCACTTCGGACGATCCGATCGTGATCGTCGGCATGGCCTGCCGTTATCCCGGAGGGGTGTCGTCGCCAGAGGACCTGTGGCGGCTGGTGTCCGACGGTGTCGACGCGATCACCGAGTTCCCGGTCAACCGCGGCTGGGACATCGACGGCATCTACCACCCCGACCCCGATCACGCGGGCACGACCTACTCGCTCTCGGGCGGCTTCCTGCACGAGGCGGGTGCGTTCGACCCTGCGTTCTTCGGCATGTCGCCGCGTGAGGCCCTGGCCACGGACTCCCAGCAGCGCCTGTTGCTGGAGACCACCTGGGAGGCGCTGGAGCGCTCCGGGATCGACCCGGTCTCGTTGCGCGGCAGTGCGACCGGTGTCTTCACCGGCGTCATGTACAACGACTATGCGTCCATTCTGGACGGTGCCGACTTCGAGGGACATCAGGGTCAGGGCAGCGCGGGCAGCATCGCTTCGGGCCGTGTGTCCTACACGTTCGGCTTCGAGGGCCCGGCGGTCACTGTCGACACCGCCTGCTCTTCCTCTTTGGTGGCACTGCATCTCGCCGCGCAGGCGCTGCGTTCGGGCGAGTGCTCGCTGGCTGTCGCCGGTGGCGTCACGGTGATGTCGACGCCCACCACCTACGTCGAGTTCTCCCGGCAGCGCGGTCTTTCCGTTGACGGGCGGTGCAAGGCGTTCTCGGACGACGCCGACGGCACCGGCTGGGGCGAGGGTGTCGGCCTGCTGGTGCTGGAGCGTCAGTCCGATGCTCTGCGCAACGGCCACACCGTGCTGGCCGTCGTGCGTGGCTCGGCGGTGAACCAGGACGGTGCTTCCAACGGCCTGACCGCTCCGAACGGCCCGTCGCAGCAACGCGTGATCCGCGCCGCCTTGGCTTCGGCCGGGCTGTCTCCCGCGGATGTCGACGCCGTCGAGGCGCACGGCACCGCCACGAAGCTCGGCGACCCGATCGAGGCGCAGGCACTGCTCGCGGTGTACGGGCAGGATCGCGACGAGCCGCTCTACCTGGGGTCGATCAAGTCGAACATCGGCCACACGCAGGCCGCCGCCGGTGTCGCGGGTGTGATCAAGATGGTGCAGGCGCTGCGCCACGGCGTGCTGCCCCGGACCTTGCACGTCGGCACGCCGACCACACAGGTCGACTGGGAGTCGGGCGCCGTCGAGGTGCTGACGACGTCCCGCGCGTGGCCTTCGGTCTTCCGCGCACGCCGCGCCGGTGTGTCGTCGTTCGGCGTGTCGGGCACGAACGCCCACGTGATTCTCGAGGCTCCGGAATTGTCGGACCTGCCTGAGATGATGGGGATGGGGGCCTCGGTCTCCCCCGGAGGGGGCCCAAGCGGGATCGATCCAGCCGAGGTCGAGGCGGCAGGGGTCGGCGCTGCGGGACCGGTGCCGTTGGTGGTGTCGGCGAAGTCGGCCGGGGCGCTGCGGGGGCAGGTCGAGCGGATCACGGAGTTGGTGGGCAGTGGCGTGTCCGCTGTGGACGTCGGGTTCTCGTTGGCGACCACGCGCTCGTTGTTCGAGCATCGGGCCGTTCTGGTTGACGGTGATGTTGTCGCTGAGGGCGTGGCGACCGGGAAGCCGTTGGCGGTGCTGTTCTCCGGGCAAGGGGCTCAGCGGCTCGGGGCGGGCCGGGAACTGTATGAGGCGTTCCCGGTGTTCGCGGAGGCGCTCGACGCGGCGTTGACGAATCTCGACCCGGTGGTGCGCGAGGTCATGTGGGGTGATGACCAGGAGGCGTTGAACCAGACCGGGTACGCGCAGCCGGCGATCTTCGCGGTTGAGGTGGCGTTGTACCGGTTGCTGGAGTGGTTCGGGTTGAAGCCGGACCATCTGGTCGGGCATTCGATCGGGGAGATCGCGGCGGCTCATGTCGCGGGCGTGCTGAGCCTTGAGGACGCGTGTTTGTTGGTGACGGCGCGGTCGGCGCTCATGCAGGCGTTGCCTGTTGGTGGGGCGATGGTGTCGGTTGTCGCGTCCGAAGAAGAAGTGTTGCCGCATCTGACTGCTGGCGTCTCGATCGCGGCTGTCAACGGGCCGCGTGCCGTGGTGATCGCGGGTGTCGAAGAAGAGGTGCTGGCGGTTGCGGAGCGGTGGAAGCACAAGCGGCTGAAGGTGTCGCACGCGTTCCATTCGCCGTTGATGGAGCCGATGCTCGACGACTTCCGTGAGGCGATCAGCGGGATCGTGTTCCGCGAGCCGGTTGTCGGAATGTCAACATCCGGCGATGTCACCACGGTCGAGTACTGGGTGAACCACGTTCAGGACGCGGTGCGGTTCCACGACAACGTCACGCGATTGGGTGACGCCGTTCTGCTGGAGGTCGGGCCCGACGCGCAGCTGAGCGCGATGGTGGACGGCTCCACGGCGGTGTTGAGGCGTGACCGCGGTGAGGTCGCGTCAATGTTGACTGCACTCGGTCAAGTACATGTTGACGGAATCAACGTTGACTGGACGCGGCTGTACGACGGTGGACGGAAGGTTGATCTGCCCACCTACGCGTTCGAGCACCAGGTGTTCTGGCCGAAGCCGGTGCGCAAGACCGGCGATGTCGGAGCGCTGGGGCTGACCAGGGTCGAGCATCCGCTGCTCGGTGCGGCGGTCGATGTCGCCGGGGCGGACGGGTACCTGTTCACGAGCAGGTTGTCGCTGAGCTCGCACCCGTGGCTCGCGGACCACAGGGTGTTCGGGCAGGTGCTGCTGCCGGGTACGGCATTCCTGGAGCTCGCGGTGCGGGCCGGGGACGAGGTCGGGCTGGATCGCGTCGACGAGCTGACGCTGGCCGCGCCGCTCGTGCTGCCGGAGCAGGGAGCGGTCCGGGTTCAGGTCGCGGTCGGTGTCGAGGAGAACGGGCGGCGCGCGGTCGAGGTGTTCTCGCGGCCGGACGGCGAGGACGTGCCGTGGACGCGGCACGCGACCGGTTTCCTGACCGGTGGGGCCGTTGACAGCGACTTCGATGCGGCGGTGTGGCCGCCACGAGGCGCTGAGGCCGTCGAGATCGGTGTCGCTTACGAGCGGTTCGCGGAGAACGGGTTCGAGTACGGGCCGGTGTTCCAGGGGCTGCGGGCGGTGTGGCGTACGGACAGCGAGGTGTTCGCCGAGGTCGCGCTGCCGGAAGGCGTGGACGGGGGAGCGTTCGGGCTGCACCCGGCGTTGCTCGACGCCGCGCTGCACGCCGGAGGGTTCTTCGACGGGGCCGAGGCGGGGCTGCCGTTCTCGTGGGAAGGCGTGTCGTTGCGCGCCGTCGGTGCGGGTGCGGTCCGGGTTCGGTTGCGGCGCAACGGTGACGCCTGGGTGATCGCGGTCGCGGACGTGACGGGCGCGCCGGTCGCGACGATCGGGTCGCTGGTGACGCGGGCGGTGTCGGGGCAGGTCAGCGCTGTCGAGCGGGACTCGTTGTTCCGGCTCGGCTGGGTGCCGATGTCGCTGCCCGACGCCGGTGCGGCCGCCGTGGTGGTGGAGGAGTTCGTCGGCGACGGCGATGTCGTCGAGCAGACCCATGCTCTGGCCGCACGTGCGCTGGAGCTGGTGCAGCGCTGGATCGCCGAGGAGCGGACCGAGCGGTTGGTGTTCGTGACGCGTCAGGGCGATCTGGCCGCGAGTGCGGTGCACGGTCTGGTTCGGGCCGCGCAGAACGAGCATCCCGGCCGGTTCACGCTCATCGACACCGACGCAGAGGTCACCGAGCAGGTGCTCGCGATCGACGAACCGCAGCTGCGGGTGCGCGGCGGTGAGGTGTTCGCGGCACGGCTCGCGCGGGCCGAGGCGGCGGAGCCCGGCGAGTTCACCGGACCGGTGCTGATCACCGGTGGCACCGGTGGG
This sequence comes from Lentzea nigeriaca, assembly GCF_016907955.1. Classification (GTDB taxonomy): domain Bacteria; phylum Actinomycetota; class Actinomycetes; order Mycobacteriales; family Pseudonocardiaceae; genus Lentzea; species Lentzea nigeriaca. The sequence goes on from NZ_JAFBCX010000001.1 coordinate 657,631, forward strand.
CTGGGACGCGTGGTAGCCAAGCACCTCGTCGAACGCTACGGCGTCAAGGAACTCGTGCTGGTCAGCCGCACCGGCAAGGCGGACGTGCCCGATTTGGACGCCAAGGTTGCCGTGGTCGCCTGCGATGTCAGCGACCGCAAGGCGTTGCAGAAGGTGTTGAAGAAGCACAAGGTGCGCAGCGTCGTGCACACCGCCGGGGTTCTGGACGACGGCGTGATCGAGTCGCTCACGCCCGAGCGTCTCGCGAAGGTGTTGCGGCCCAAGGTCGACGCCGCGTGGCACCTCCACGAGCTCACGAGGGACCTCGACAAGTTCGTCGTCTTCTCCAGCGCTGCTGGCACGTTCGGCGCTGCCGGGCAGGCGAATTACGCGGCGGGCAACGCGTTCCTCGACGCGCTCGCCGAACACCGCAAGGCCGCCGGGCTTCCCGCGGTGTCGCTGGCGTGGGGTGCGTGGAACCAGACCGGCATGCTGTCGGAGGCCGACGCCGAACGCATGGCTCGGGGAGGCACGCCGCCGTTGTCGGTGGAGCAGGGACTCGCGCTGTTCGACGCGGCGATCTCCGGTGACGACGCGGTGCTGCTGCCGTTGCGCCTCGACCTCGCGACGTTGCGGGGCCACGGCGAGATCCGGCCGTTGTTGCGCGGACTGATCCGGACACGGGCCCGTCGTGCCGCGGCCCAGGCCGACTCCGGGCTCGTCCGGCGGCTCACCGCGATGGCACCGGAAGCACGTCTCGCCGCCCTGCTCGACCTGGTGCGCTCCGAGGTCGCCGCTGTGCTCGGTCACGACGGCGTCGCCGCGGTGGATCCGGCCAAGGCGTTCCAGGATCTCGGGTTCGACTCGCTCACGGCGGTCGACCTGCGCAACCGGCTCACGAACGTCACCGGGCTGCGGCTGCCGAGCACGTTGATCTTCGACTACCCGACGTCGGAGGTGCTCGCCGGTTTCCTGCGTGACGAACTGTTCGGCGCTGATCAGGCGTTGCCCGTGCTGCCCGCGCTGACGTCCACTTCGGACGATCCGATCGTGATCGTCGGCATGGCCTGCCGCTACCCCGGCGGTGTCGCCACGCCGGAACAGTTGTGGGACCTCGTGGTCGACGGTCGCGACGCCATCACCGAGTTCCCGTCCAACCGCGGCTGGGACCTCGACTCGCTCTACCACCCGGACCCGGACCACGTCGGCACCTCGTACACGAAGTCCGGCGGGTTCATCCACGACGCGGACCTGTTCGACCCGGAGTTCTTCGGGATGTCGCCGCGCGAGGCCGTGTCGACCGACGCCCAGCAGCGGCTCCTGCTCGAGGCGTCGTGGGAGGCGTTGGAACGCGCGGGCATCGACCCCGTCGCGTTGAAGGGCAGCCCGACCGGTGTGTTCGCCGGCGTCATGTACAACGACTACTCGTTGCTGCTCGAAGGCGACTCCGAGGGCTACCAGACGACCGGCGGTTCGCCTTCGGTCGTGTCCGGCCGTGTCTCCTACACGTTCGGCTTCGAGGGACCCGCGGTCACTCTCGACACGGCGTGCTCGTCGTCGTTGGTGGCCATGCATTGGGCGATGCAGGCTCTTCGCGCCGGTGAATGCTCTTTGGCGCTCGCCGGTGGTGTGACCGTGCTGGCCTCGCCGGGTGCGTTCATCGGGTTCTCACGGCAGCGCGGGCTCTCGCCGGACGGCCGGTGCAAGGCGTTCTCCGACTCCGCTGATGGAGTCGGTTGGTCCGAGGGTGTCGGTGTCGTCGTGTTGGAGCGTCTGTCCGATGCACGGCGCAACGGCCACACGGTTCTCGCGGTCGTGCGTGGTTCCGCGGTCAACCAGGACGGTGCCTCCAACGGACTCACCGCGCCGAACGGTCCGTCGCAGCAGCGCGTGATCCGGCAGGCGCTGGCGTCGGCGGGTCTGTCCACCGCGGATGTCGACGTCGTCGAGGCGCACGGCACGGGTACGACGCTGGGCGACCCGATCGAGGCCCAGGCGCTGCTGGCCACCTACGGTCAGGACCGCTCGGAGCCGCTGCTGCTCGGTTCGATCAAGTCGAACATCGGCCACACGCAGGCCGCCGCCGGCGTCGCGGGCGTGATCAAGATGGTGCAGGCGCTGCGCCACGGCGTCGTGCCGCAGACGCTGCACATCGACGAGCCGTCGTCCCACGTGGACTGGGAGGCGGGCGCGGTTCGGCTGCTGACCGGCAACGCCGACTGGCCGGTGGTCGAACGTCCTCGCCGTGCCGCTGTCTCGTCGTTCGGTGTCTCGGGCACGAACGCCCACGTGATCCTCGAGGCTCCGGAATTGTCGGACCTGCCTGAGATGATGGGGATGGGGGCCTCGGTCTCTCCCGGAGGGGGTCCAACCGGGATCGATCCAGCTGGGGTCGGTACAGCTGGAGTCGGTACAGCTGGAGTCGGTACAGCTGGAGTCGGTACAGCTGGAGTCGGTACAGCTGGAGTCGGTACAGCCGGAGTCGGTACAGCCGGAGTCGGCACAGCCGGAGTCGGCACAGCCGGAGTCGGCACAGCCGGGATCGACACCGCGGGTTCGGCTTCGCTGGGTGTGGCGGCGCCGCTGGTGGTGTCGGCGAAGTCGCGGGCGTCGTTGAAGGCGCAGGTCGAGCAGATCAACGCGCTTGTGGAGAGCGGCGTTTCCGCGGTGGATGTCGGGTTCTCGTTGGCGACTACGCGCGCGTTGTTCGAGCACCGGGCTGTGGTGTGGAACGGCGTTGAGCTTGCCAGTGGCGTGGTGCGGAACCGGCCGCTTGCCGTGGTGTTCTCCGGGCAGGGGTCGCAGCGGGTCGGGATGGCGCGGGAGCTGTATGAGGCGTTCCCGGTGTTCGCGGAGGCGTTGGACGCCGCGCTCGTCAACCTCGATCCCGGGCTGCGGGAGGTCATGTGGGGTGATGACCAGGAGGCGTTGAACCAGACCGGGTACGCGCAGCCGGCGATCTTCGCGGTTGAGGTTGCGTTGTATCGGTTGCTCGAATGGTTCGGGGTCAAGGCCGCGCGGCTTGCCGGGCATTCGATCGGTGAGATCGCGGCGGCGCACGTGGCCGGGGTGTTGAGCCTTGAGGACGCGTGTTTGTTGGTGACGGCGCGGTCGGCGCTCATGCAGGGGTTGCCTGTTGGTGGGGCGATGGTGTCGGTTGTCGCGTCCGAAGAAGAAGTGTTGCCGCATCTGACTGCGAACGTGTCGATCGCGGCTGTCAACGGGCCGCGGTCGGTGGTGATCGCGGGTGTTGAAGAAGAGGTGCTGGCGGTTGCGGAGCGGTGGAGGCACAAGCGGCTGAAGGTGTCGCACGCGTTCCATTCGCCGTTGATGGAGCCGATGCTCGACGACTTCCGTGAGGCGATCGCGGAGATTCGGTTCGCCGAGCCGGTGGTGCCGATCAGTGCGTCCGGGGATGTCACGACGGCTGAGTACTGGGTGCGGCACGTGCGTGATGCGGTGCGTTTCCACGACAACGTCACTCGGTTGGGTGACATGACGGTGCTCGAGGTCGGGCCTGACGCGCAGTTGACGGCGATGGTTGACGGGTTGATTCCGACGTTGACGCGCGTCAAGTCTGATGTCGAATCAATGTTGACTGCACTCAGTCAAGTACACATTGACGGCGTCAATGTTGACTGGATGCGGTTCTACGAGGGCGGCAAGCGGGTCGAGCTGCCCACCTACCCGTTCAACCGGCAGCGGTACTGGCCGGCGAGTGCGGGGCGGGCGTCGGACGCGTCCGGGCTGGGGCTGGTCGGCGTGGCGCACCCGCTGCTCGGTGCGGCGGTCGAGCTGGCAGAGGGCGAAGGTGTCGTGTTCACCAGCCGGGTGTCGCTGAGCACCCACCCGTGGCTCGCGGACCACGTGATCATGGGACGCACGCTGGTGCCGGCCGCGGTGCTGATCGAGCTCGCGTTGCGGGCCGCGGACGAGGTCGGGCTCGACCGGGTCGACGACCTCACGCTCGCCGCGCCGCTCGTGCTGCCCGAGCGCGGCGCCGTGCAGATTCAGCTGAAAGTGGGAACGGACACCGGCGGGCGCCGGCAGTTCGCGATCCACTCGCGGCCCGAGGACGTGACGGACGTGCCGTGGACGCAGCACGCGACCGGCTTCTTGGCCGCTGGCACGACCAGCAGCCACTTCGAGGCGACGGTCTGGCCGCCTGCCGGTGCCGTGGCGATGGACTACGAGGAGTGCTACGAGCGGTTCGCGGCCGTGGGCTTCGCCTACGGGCACGCGTTCCAGAACCTCAAGGCCGCCTGGCGCGTCGGCGACGAGATCTACGCCGAGCTCGCGCTGCCCGAGGACGTCGACGGCACCGCGTACGGGCTGCACCCGGCGCTGCTCGACTCGGCACTGCACGCGGCGTTGCTGGACGAGACGCTCGACGCGGGGCTGCCGTTCTCGTGGGAGGGCGTGTCGCTGCACGCCACCGGAGCGAGCGAGCTGCGGGTCAGGCTTACTCGCGACGAGGGCGGCATGCGCAGGACGATCGCGCTGGCCGATGTCATGGGAGCGCCGGTCGCCACGGTCGAGGCCGTGGTCGTGCGGGCGGTCAACGCCGAGCAGCTCGGCGAGGCCGGCCAGAGCGAGCTGTTCGGGCTGGACTGGGTGCCGGTCACGCAGGAGGGCGTCGCGGCGCCCGAGTCGGTCGTGGTGCTCGGACCGGACGTGCTCGACCTCGACTACCCCGTTGTCGACTCGATCGCGGACACGGATGCCGGGCTGGTCCTGGTGCCGGTCGTCGGCGGCGACGATGTCCTCGCCAGCACGCACGGCAACACGAGTCGCGTGCTGGAGCTGGTGCAGGAGTGGATCAGCAGCGGCCGGGGCGGCAAGCTCACCTTCGTCACGCGCGGCGCGACGACGGGTGAGGACCTGGGTGCCGCGGCGGTGTGGGGCCTGGTGCGGTCGGCGCAGTCGGAGCACCCACAGCGGTTCGGGCTGATCGACCTGTGCGGCAACAACCTTTCCACTGCGATGGTGTCGGTGGCGTTCGGTGTCGACGAGCCGCAACTGATGGTTCGGGACGGTCAGGTGCTGGCCGCGCGGCTGGCTCGGGTCACGAACGAACCCGCCGAAATCCGGTGGGAGGGCAAAGTTCTCGTCACCGGCGGCACCGGTGGGCTGGGCGCGGTGGTCGCGAAGCACCTCGTCGAGGCGCACGGCGTGCGGGAGCTGCTGCTCGTCAGCCGTCGCGGGCAGGCGGACACCGCGGAGCTGGAAGCGTTCGGAGCTCAGGTCACTGTCGCGGCGTGTGACGTGACCGACCGGGACGCGGTCGCGGAACTTCTTGCGCAGCACGAGGTTCGAGGCGTAGTGCACGCGGCCGGTGTGCTGGACGACTGCGTGATCGAGTCGATGACGCCGGAACGTCTGGCGAAGGTGTTGCAGCCCAAGGTTGACGCTGCTTGGCACTTGCATGAGCTGACGAGCGAGTTGACGGCGTTCGTCGTGTTCTCGTCGGCGGCCGGCGTGTTCGGCAACGCCGGTCAGGCGAACTACGCGGCGGGCAACGCGTTCCTCGATGCCCTTGCGGCGCACCGGAAAGCTCGCGGGCTGCCCGCGACGTCGATGGCGTGGGGCGTGTGGTCCGGGGTCAGCGGCATGACCGGTGAGCTGACCGAGGCCGAAGCCGCGCGGATGACGGCCGCCGGCCTGCCGCCGATCACGGTGCGGCAGGGGCTGGAGCTGTTCGACGCGGCTGTGGCGAGCGGGGCGGCGTTGACCGTTCCGGTGCGGCTGGATCTCCCGACGCTGCGGGCTCGTGGTGCGGTGGCGCCGCTGCTGCAGGGTCTGATCAGGGTCAGGGCGCGGCGTGCGGCCGCGGGCTCGGCCACGGCGTCCGGGCTCGTGCAGAGGCTCGGCGCGATGGACGTCGCGGAACGTCATGCGGCGCTGGTGGATCTGGTGCGCACGCAGGTGTCGTCGGTGCTCGGCCACTCGTCGATCGACGCGGTGGACGCGACGCGGGCGTTCCAGGACCTCGGGTTCGACTCGCTGACGGCTGTGGAGCTGCGCAACCAGCTGACGGAGGCGACCGGGCTGCGGCTGCCGGCGACGCTGGTGTTCGACTACCCGACGGCGATCGCGCTGGCCGATCACCTGCACGCCGAACTGTTCGGCGCGGTGGCGGACGGTGCCGAGCTGCCCGCGCTGGTGTCCACTTCGGACGATCCGATCGTGATCGTGGGCATGGCCTGCCGGTTCCCCGGTGGTGTTTCGTCGCCGGAGGACCTGTGGCGGCTGGTGGTCGACGGCGTGGACGCGATCACGCCGTTCCCGACGAACCGCGGCTGGGACCTCGACTCGTTGTTCCACCCGGATCCCGATCACCTGGGCACGTCCTACGCCCGCGCCGGCGGCTTCCTGCACGACGCGGACCAGTTCGACCCGGCGTTCTTCGGGATGTCGCCGCGCGAGGCGCTCGGCACGGACGGGCAGCAGCGCATCCTGCTGGAGACGACGTGGGAGGCGCTGGAGCGGGCCGGGATCGACCCGACCTCGCTGCGGGGATCGCGGACCGGTGTGTTCGCCGGTGTCATGTACTCGGACTACGCGCAGATCCTCGAGGCCGACTCCGAGGGGCACCAGGGTGCCGGCACGTCACGCTCGGTGGTGTCGGGCCGCGTTTCCTACACCTTCGGGTTCGAGGGGCCGTCGGTGTCGATCGACACGGCGTGTTCGTCGTCGCTGGTCGCGATGCACCTCGCGGCGCAGGCGCTGCGGGCCGGTGAGTGCACGCTCGCGTTGGCCGGTGGTGTGACGGTGATGTCGACGCCGGGGGCGTTCGTCGGGTTCTCGCGGCAGCGTGGGCTTTCGGAGGACGGGCGCTGCAAGGCGTTCTCGGACTCCGCTGACGGCGTCGGCTGGTCCGAGGGTGTCGGTCTGCTGGTGATGGAGCGGCAGTCGGACGCTGTGCGCAACGGCCACACCGTGCTGGCTGTCGTGCGGGGTTCCGCGATCAACCAGGACGGTGCTTCGAACGGGCTGACCGCGCCGAACGGTCCGTCGCAGCAGCGGGTGATCCGGCAGGCGCTCGCGTCGGCCGGACTGTCCACTCAGGACGTCGACGCCGTCGAGGCGCACGGCACCGGAACGACTCTGGGCGACCCGATCGAGGCCCAGGCGCTGCTCGCGACCTATGGGCAGGATCGCTCGGTTCCGCTGCTGCTGGGCGGCATCAAGTCGAACATCGGGCACACGCAGGCGGCGGCCGGTGTCGCCGGTGTGATCAAGATGGTGCAGGCGATGCGGAACGGTGTGGTGCCGCCGACCCTGCACGTCACCGAGCCGTCCACGCACGTCGACTGGAGCGAGGGCGCGGTCGAGCTGGTCACCGAGGCGACGCCGTGGCCCGCGGTGTCGCGGCCGCGGCGGGCCGGTGTCTCGTCGTTCGGTCTGTCCGGCACCAACGCCCACGTGATTCTCGAGGCTCCGGAATTGTCAGACCTGCCTGAGATGATCGGGATGGGGACCTCGGTCTCCCCCGGAGGGGGCCTAGGCGGGATCGATACAGGCGGCGTGGGCGCGGCGGGGATCGGCTCGGCGGGGATCGGCCCGGCTGGGAATGGTCCGGCTGGGATCAACCCGCCTGAGGGCGGGGCGGCGGGCGCTGAGACAGCGGGCGCCGAGGCGGGCGGTTCGCATCCGTTGGGTGTGGCAGTGCCGTTCGTGGTGTCGGCCAAGACGGCGGAGGCGTTGCCGGGGCAGATCGAGCGGGTCAAGGCGGCGGCAGGAGCGCCGGAGGACATCGCCTACTCGTTGCTGACCACGCGCGCGCAGTTCGAGCATCGGGCGGTCGTGCTCGGGGACGAGGTGCTGGCGCAGGGGACCGCGCAGTCGCAGCGGTCGCTCGCGGTGCTGTTCTCCGGGCAGGGGTCGCAGCGCGTGGGCATGGGGCGTGAGCTGTACGAGGCGTTCCCCGTGTTCGCCGAGGCGCTGGACGCCGTGTTGATGTACCTGGACCCGGCGGTCCGGGACGTCATGTGGGGCGAGGACCAGGAGGCGCTGAACCAGACGGGAGTCGCGCAGCCCGCGTTGTTCGCGGTGGAGGTGGCGCTGTACCGGTTGGTCGAGTCGTGGGGCGTCGGGCCGGATCAGGTGGCCGGGCATTCGATCGGGGAGATCGCGGCGGCGCATGTCGCCGGGGTGCTGAGCCTCGAGGACGCGTGCTTGCTGGTCACGGCTCGGTCGGCGCTCATGCAGGCGTTGCCCGCCAGCGGGGCGATGGTGTCGGTGATCGCCTCGGAGGAGGAGGTGACGCCGCACCTCACCGAGCGGGTGTCGATCGCGGCGATCAACGGACCCAAGTCCGTGGTCATCGCGGGTGACGAGGACGAGGTGCTCAGGATCGCCGAGCGGTGGAAGAGCAAGCGGCTCAACGTCAGTCACGCGTTCCACTCGCCGTTGATGGAGCCGATGCTGGACGACTTCCGCGAAGCGCTCGCGGAGGTGGCGTTCAACCAGCCGAGTGTTCCGGTTGTCGCCGGCGGCGACGTCACGACGGTCGAGTACTGGGTCGATCACGTCCGGGACGCGGTGCGGTTCAGCGAGAACGTCGAGAAGTTGCGCGAGCGAGGCGCCACCACGTTCCTCGAGATCGGGCCGGACGGAGTGCTCTCGGCGCTGGTCGAGGGTGCGATTCCGGTGCTGCGCAAGGACAAGGACGAGCGCGTGGCGGCGCTGACCGCGCTGGCCCGGCTGCACGTCGACGGGGTGAAGGTCGACTGGAGCGGGTTCTGCCGTGGTGGTAAGAAGATCGACCTGCCGACCTACGCGTTCGACCGCCAGCGGTACTGGCCCGCGGTGCGGATCGGCGGAGACGATGCGTCCGGGATCGGCATGGTCGCCGTCGGGCACCCGTTGCTCATCGCGGCGGCGGAACTCGCTGATGGGGAAGGGTTCCTGTTCACCAGCAGGCTGGCGTCGCGCACGCATCCATGGATCCGCAACCACACGATCATGGGGCAGGTCATGGTGCCGGGTGCGGCGCTCGTCGAGCTCGCGATGCGGGCAGGGGACGAGGTCGGGCTCGATCGGCTGGAGGAGCTGACGTTGTCGGCGCCGGTGGTGCTGCCGGACCACGGTGGGCTGGCGTTGCAGATGAGGGTGTCCGCGGGCGACGAGCGGCGGACGTTCACGATCCACGCGCGGCCGGACGAGGTTGCCGACGCGCCGTGGACGCAGGTCGCCAGCGGTGTGCTGGGCAAGGGAGAGCAGCGGGTCGAGTTCGATGCTTCCGTGTGGCCGCCACAGGCCGAAGCGGTCGATGTCGAGGGCTGCTACGAAAAGTTCGCCGAGGCCGGGTTCGCTTACGACGGCATGTTCCGCGGACTGCGGGCGGCCTGGAGGGACGGCGACACCACGTATGCCGAGGTGGCGTTGCCCGACGACGTGAACGTGAAGCCGTTCGGGTTGCATCCGGCGTTGCTGGACGCGGCTTTGCACGCCTCGCTGCTCGACGAGAGCGGGACGGCCGGGCTGCCGTTCGCGTGGGAGAACGTGTCTCTGCACGCCACCGGTGCCACGGCGTTGCGGGTCAAGATGACGCGCGACGACAACGGGTTGCGCATCGCGGTGGCCGACCCCGGCGGCAACCCGGTGGCCTCGGTCGAGTCGCTCGTGATGCGGGCGGTCGCCGCGGCGCAACCCGCTGAGCTGGACTCGTTGTTCGCCGTGCGGTGGACGCCTGTCGCGGTGCCGCCGGCCGAGGCGGGCAAGACGGTCAGCGTGCTCGGGCCGGACGTGCTGGGGCTGTCGGTCGGACGGGTCGAGGGTCTGCTTTCGTTGACTGACACGGATGTCGTGCTCGTGCCGGTCGCGGGGGAGCAGAACGCGGAGTCGGTCAGGGCGACGACCCACCGGGCGTTGGAGCTGCTGCAGGAGTGGATCCGGGACGACCGCGACGGGCGGCTCGTGTTCGTCACGCGTGGAGCGGTCGAGGGTGACGACCTGGCCGGTGCGGCGGTGTGGGGACTGGTGCGGAGTGCGCAGACCGAGCACCCCGACCGGTTCGGGCTGATCGACCTGGACGCTGAAGAATCCTCGCTGGCGACGCTCCTCGGTGTGCTGGACCTCGACGAACCGCAGCTGGTGATCCGCGACGGCGAGGCTCGCGCGGCGCGGCTCGGACGGGTCGCTGCCGAAGGCGACGAGGTCGCTTGGGAGAGCCCGGTTCTGGTCACCGGCGGCACCGGCGGGCTGGGCGGGATCGTGGCGCGGCACCTGGTGGAGAACCACGGGGTGACCGAGCTGGTGCTGGTCAGCCGCAGCGGTCAGGCTGACGTCAGTGAGCTGGAGGCGTTGGGAGCTCAGGTTTCCGTTGTCGCCTGCGATGTCGCCGACCGGGCCGCGCTGTGGGAGTTGTTGAAGCAGCACAGGGTTCGGGGCGTGGTGCACGCGGCCGGTGTGCTCGACGACGGTGTGATCGAGTCGCTCACGCCGGAGCGGGTCGACGGTGTGCTGCGCGCCAAGGTCGACGCGGCGCTCAACCTGCACGATCTCGCCACCGAGGCCACGCGGTTCGTGGTGTTCTCGTCGGCGGCAGGGGTGTTCGGCAACGCCGGTCAGGGCAACTACGCCGCCGGAAACGCCTTCCTCGACGCGCTGGCCGCGCACCGGCAGCTCAACGGGTTGCCCGGTGTGTCGTTGGCCTGGGGTGCCTGGGACACCGGCATGCTGCCGGCGGAGGACGCGGAACGGATGCGGCGCTCTGGCATGCCCGCCCTGGACGCGGAGCTGGGCCTGCGGCTGTTCGACGCGGCGGTCGCCGGGGCCGAGCCCGCGGTGGTGCCGGTGCGGCTCGACCTCGGTGCGTTGAAGCAGAACGGTGACGTGAAGCCGTTGCTGCGCGGGCTGATCCGGGTGAAGGCGCGACGGAAGGTCGCCGGATCGGAGACGGCTTCCGGTCTGGTGCAACGACTGTCCGTTATGGACGAGACCGGTCGGCTGGACGCGCTGGTGGACCTGGTGCGCGGCGAGGTGGCGGCGGTGCTCGGTTACGACACGATCGCGGCGGTCGATCCAGTGCGGGCGTTCCAGGAGCTCGGGTTCGACTCGCTCACGGCGGTCGAGCTGCGCAACCGGCTCACCGCCGTCACCGGCCTGAAGCTGCCGGCGACCGTCGTGTTCGACTACCCGTCGTCCGCCCAGCTGGCCTCCTACCTGAAGGACGAGCTGCTCGGGGCCGTGTCCGAGGTGTCGGGCCTGCCCGCGCTCGTGTCCATTTCGGACGATCCGATCGTGATCGTGGGCATGGCGTGCCGTTACCCCGGTGGTGTTTCGTCGCCGGAGGACCTGTGGCGGCTGGTGGTCGACGGCGTGGACGCGATCACGCCGTTCCCGACGAACCGCGGCTGGGACCTCGACACGTTGTTCCACCTGGACCCCGACCACCCCGGCACCTCGTACGTGCGGGCCGGCGGCTTCCTGCACGACGCCGACCTGTTCGACCCCGAGTTCTTCGGGATGTCGCCGCGCGAGGCCGTCGCGACGGACTCGCAGCAGCGGCTCATGCTGGAAACGGCGTGGGAGGCGCTGGAACGGGCGGGCATCGCGCCGGCCTCGTTGCGGGGCAGCTCGACCGGTGTGTTCGCCGGTGTCATGTACAACGACTACACGCAGCTCATCGGCGGTGCGGACAGCGAGGGCTTCGGGTCGACCGGTGCTTCGCCCTCGGTGATCTCCGGGCGGGTGTCGTATGCGCTCGGGCTTGAGGGGCCGTCGGTGTCGATCGACACCGCGTGCTCGTCTTCTCTCGTGGCGCTGCACTGGGCTATGCAGGCTCTTCGGGCTGGTGAGTGCTCGCTGGCGTTGGCTGGCGGTGTGACCGTGATGTCGACGCCGGGCTCGTTCGTCGGATTCTCGCGGCAGCGCGGGTTGTCGGAGGACGGGCGGTGCAAGGCGTTCTCGGATTCCGCCGATGGTGTCGGGTGGTCCGAGGGTGTTGGTCTGCTCGTGCTGGAGCGTCAGTCCGATGCGGTGCGCAACGGCCACACGGTTTTGGCGGTCGTGCGTGGGTCGGCGATCAACCAGGACGGTGCTTCCAACGGTCTGACGGCGCCCAACGGGCCGTCGCAGCAGCGGGTCATTCGTCAGGCCTTGGCCTCTGCCGGGTTGACCGCTGCTGATGTCGATGCCGTTGAGGCGCATGGCACCGGTACTTCTTTGGGTGATCCCATCGAGGCTCAGGCGCTGATGGCGACCTACGGGCAGGACCGTGACGTGCCGCTGCTGCTGGGTGGCATCAAGTCGAACATCGGGCACACGCAGGCTGCTGCCGGTGTCGCGGGCGTCATCAAGATGGTGCAGGCGATGCGGCACGGCGTGTTGCCGCGGACGTTGCACGCTTCGACGCCCTCGTCGCACGTCGACTGGAGCGAGGGTGCGGTCGAACTGCTGCAGGAGAATACGCCGTGGCCTGCGGTGGCGCGGCCGCGGCGGGCGGCGGTGTCGTCGTTCGGCATCTCGGGCACGAACGCCCACGTGATTCTCGAGGCTCCGGAACTGTCAGACCTGCCTGAGATGATTGGGATGGGGGATCGCGCCCCCCTGGGGGCCAGCCAGTCCGGATCGATTCCGTGGGTGGTGTCGGCGCGCTCCGAGGCGGCGCTGGACGGGCAGGTCGAGCAGATCAAGCAGGTCAGTGGGGCGGCCAAGGATGTCGCGTACTCGTTGCTGACCACCAGGACGTTGTTCGACCACCGGGCCGTCGTGCTGGACGGCGAGGTCGTGGCACGAGGAACGGTGAAGAGGAGGCCCACCGCGTTCCTGTTCACCGGGCAAGGAGCGCAGCGGACCGGCATGGGACGGGAGCTGTACGAGGCGTACCCCGTGTTCGCCGAGGCGCTCGACGCCGCGTTGCAGCACCTCGACCCGGCGCTGCGCGAGGTGATGTGGGGCGAGGACCAGGAGGCGCTGAACCAGACCGGGTTCGCGCAGCCGGCGTTGTTCGCCGTCGAGGTGGCGCTGTACCGGCTCTTCGAGTCGTTCGGGGTGAAGCCCGATCGGGTTGCCGGGCACTCGATCGGTGAGGTCGCGGCGGCGCACGTCAGCGGCGTGCTGAGCCTCGAGGACGCCTGCCTGCTGATCACGGCACGGGCCGCGCTCATGCAGAACCTTCCTGCCGGTGGCGCGATGGTGTCGGTCATCGCCTCGGAGGAGGAGGTCACGCCGTACCTGACGGGCAACGTGTCGATCGCGGCGATCAACGGGCCGCGGACCGTCGTGCTGGCGGGCGAGGAGGACGAGGTCCTCAAGATCGCCAAGCAGTGGAAGTACAAGCGGCTCAACGTCAGTCACGCGTTCCACTCGCCGTTGATGGAGCCGATGCTGCAGGACTTCAGGGAGGCGATCGCGGAGATCACCTTCAACGAGCCGCAGATCGCGTTCCAGGCGAGCGGCGACGTCACGACGGTGGACTACTGGGTCGGCCACGTCAGGGACGCCGTGCGGTTCCACGACAACGTCACCGCGCTCGGCGACCGGACGTTCATCGAGATCGGGCCCGACGCGGCGTTGACGCCGTTGGTGGACGGGGCGATTCCCTCGCTCAAGCGGGGACTCAGCGAGGTCACCCAGGTGCTCACCGCGCTCGGGCAGGCGCACGTGGAGGGCGTGAGCGTCGACTGGTCGCCGTTGCTCGGCGGGGCGAAGAAGATCGACCTGCCCACCTATGCGTTCCGCCGGCAGTCGTACTGGCCGAAGGTCGTGGAGGGCACCCGCGACGTCAAGGCGGCCGGGCTGAGCGGGGTCGGGCACCCGCTGCTCGGGGCCGCCGTGCAGCTCGCCGGGCAGGACGGGCACCTGTTCACCAGCCGGATCTCACTCAGGACGCACGCGTGGCTCGCCGACCACGTGATCATGGGACGCGCGTTGGTGCCGGGCGCGGCGCTGGTCGAGGTCGCCCTCAAGGCCGCGGAGGAGCTCGGGCTCGACACGCTGGAAGAGCTCACGATCGCCGCGCCGCTGACGCTGCCCGAGCAGGGTGGGGTCCAGCTGCAGGTCGCGATCAGCGCCGAGGAGAACGAGAAGCGCACCGTCACGATCTACAGCAGGCCCGAGGACACGGATCTGCCGTGGACCGAGAACGCCAGTGGTGTCCTCGGCGGCAGCGACCACCAGGGCGAGCGGCTCGACACCTGGCCCGTCGGCGAACCGATCGAGCTGGAAGGGGTTTACGACAAGTTCGCGGAGATCGGGTTCGGCTACGGCGACACGTTCCGCGGGCTGCAGAAGGCGTGGCGGCACGAGAAAGCGGTGTACGCGGAAGTCGCGCTGCCGGAAGGGGTTGAGCCAGGCACGTTCGGCATCCACCCGGCACTGCTCGACGCGACCCTGCACACCGCGCTGCTCGCCGAAGGTGATCAGGGCGCGGGACTGCCGTTCAGCTGGGAGGGCGTGAAGATCCACGCCACCGGGGCGGGCAGCGTCCGGGTGCGGATGACGCGCGACGAGAGCGGGGCGGTGCGCATCGTCGTCGCCGACCCGCAGGGCAACCCGGTCGCCGAGGTCGAGTCGCTGGTGGTGCGGGCGGTCAACGCCGCGCAGCTCACCGAGAACACCACCCGCGACGCCCTCTTCACGCTCGGCTGGACGCCGATCACCGTGACCGAACCGATCGGCGCGCAGGTGTCGATCGCGGGCACCGACCACTTCGGACTGGTCGACCACCTCGTCGCCGGACGGATCCACGACACGATCGAGACCGCCGACACCGAGGTCGTGCTGACCGAGATCACCGCCTACTCCGACGACGTCGTGGACTCCACGCACGCCGCCGTGTCGGACGCGCTGATCAACGTCCAGGAGTGGATCAACGGCGGGCGCGCGGGAAGGCTCTGGTTCGTCACGAAGAACGCCATCGCGGCCACCGCGGGAGACATCCCGGACCCGGTCGCGGCGGCGGTGTGGGGACTGGTCCGGGTCGCGCAGTCCGAGCACCCCGGCAGCTTCGGGTTGCTCGACCTCGACGACCAGCGCTCCAGCCTCGCCGTGCTGCGCCATGCGGTCAACGCCGACGAACCCCAGGTCGTCCTGCGCGACGGCGAGATCCTCGGCGGCAGGCTGGCGAGGGCGCAGCGCCAGGAGAACGCGATCGAGTACGGCAAGGTCCTCATCACCGGCGGCACGGGCGGCCTCGGCCGGATCATCGCCGGCCACCTCGTCGAGCACCACGGCGTCCAGGACCTCGTCCTGGTCAGCCGCAGCGGCCAGGCGGACGTGGACCTCGACGCGAACGTCACGGTCGTCGCGTGTGACGTCAGCGACCGCGGCGAGCTCGCCGCACTGCTGAGCGACCACAACCCGGCGACGATCATCCACGCGGCGGGCGTGCTCGACGACGCCACGATCGAGTCGCTGACGCTCGACCGCGTCGACCCGGTGCTCCAGCCGAAGGTCGACGCCGCCTGGTACCTGCACGAACTGGCCCCGGACGCCACCCTGGTGTTCTTCAGCAGCGTCGCCGGCACGTTCGGCAACGCGGGCCAGGCCAACTACGCTGCGGGCAACGCCTTCCTCGACGCACTGGCCGCGCATCGCAAGGCGCACAACCAGAAGGCGACGAGCCTGGCCTGGGGTGCCTGGGACACCGGCATGCTGAGCGCCCAGGACGCGGAACGCCTGGCCCGCACCGGCATGCCCGCGATCACACGGGAGCTCGGCACCACCCTCTTCGACGAGGCGATCCAGACCGGGGAAGCACAGACCATCCCGGTCAAGCTCGACTTCGCCGTCCTGCGCAACCACGAGGTCGCACCGCTGCTGCGCGGCCTCGTGCGCACCAGGGCGAAGAAGGCCGTGGCAGGCCAGGAAACCGCGGACTCGCTCGTCAAGCGCCTGACGGGCCTCACCGACCAGGGACGCACGGACGCGCTGCTCGACCTCGTCCTCGGCCAGGTCGCCGAGGTGCTCGGCCACGCAGAGGGCGAGGTGATCGAGGAGGACCGCCAGTTCTCCGACCTCGGCTTCGACTCGCTCACCGCGGTCGAGCTGCGCAACCGCCTCGGCGGCGCGACGGAGCTGCGGCTGCCCGCCACGCTGGTGTTCGACTACCCGACGCCCGCGGACCTGGTGGCACACCTCAAGTCCGAGCTGCTGGCCGACGCGCCGCAGGCCGGGCTGCCGAGCGTGCTCGCCGACCTCGACGCGTTCGAGCAGACGCTGAACGCGGCCAGTGTGGACGACGCGCTGCACCAGCAGATCGCGGGACGCCTCGACGCCCTGCGCACCAGGTGGGCGTCGCTGCGGAACACCGGCACCGAGAAGGACTTCGAGTCGGCTTCCGACGACGAGATGTTCGCCATGCTCGACGAAGAACTCGGCCTCTGAGAAGGAGTGCGGACATGCCACTGGTGATCGGTGTGGTGGGACTCGGCGGCCTCGGCGAAGGCCTCGCCAAGGTCCTGCTCGCGGGCGGCGCCGAGGTGATCGGCGTCGACAGCGATCTCGACGTGCTGGCCCGCGTCCACCACCGGCTGAGCGGACCCCAGCTCAGCCTCGCGACGGAACTGGCCGACCTCAAACGCGCCGACCTCGTCATCGAGGCGCTGCCGGAGGACTTCCTCACCAAGGAAACCGTGCTGCGGCAGCTCGTCGAGCAGTGCGCGCCGGGCACGGTCTTCCTCACCACCACGTCGACGCTGCCGGTGGCGAAGCTGGCCATCGCGTCCGGCGCGCCGGACCGGGTCGTCGGACTGCGCTACTCCATCCCGCCGCCGTACGGGCAGCACGCCGGCCTGATCACCACGGCCATGGCCGCACCGGAGGCGATTCACCTGGCACGCCGAGCTGTTCGGCTGGCCGGCACCGAGATCGTCAGTCTCGCCGGCCGGCCGGCCGAGGCCGCCACCGCGCTGCTCTACGCGTGCATGAACCGCACGATCGCCCTCGCCGACGCCGGCTACGCGACCGTCGAGGACCTCGACACCGCCATGAAACTCGGCTGTGGCCTCAGGTTCGGGCCACTGCACCTGCTCGACCTCATCGGACTCGACACGGTCAGGGCCACTCTCACCACGCTGCACGAGATCACCGGCTCCGACTCCTACCTTCCCTCACCCCTGCTCGACCGCATGGTCGAACGGGGACACCTCGGCCGCAAGACAGGCAAGGGATTCCACCGCTACGACGACCGCGGCGAGATCGTGCCGCCACCCCAGGCCCCCGCCGGCAACGGTGAACCGCGCGAGATCCGCAAAGCCGGAGTCGTCGGCGCCGGGCTGATGGGCCGCGGCATCGCCGAGGTCCTCGTCGTGGCAGGCATTCCGACCACTCTCATCGCCCGCACCGCGGACAAGGCAGAGCAGGCCGCGGACCGGATCCGCTCGTCCCTCACCCGGTTGGTCCACAAAGGACGTATGTCCGAACAGGACAGGCAGGACGTCCTCGCCAGGCTCACCGTCGCGACCGGCTACGACACGCTCGCCGACGCGGACATCGTCATCGAGGCCGTCGCCGAGGACATGGACGTCAAACGCCCTGTGCTGCAAGGCGTCGACGCCGTTCTCAAACCCGGCGCGATCATCGCCACCACCACGTCCAGCCTGTCCGTCACCGACTGCGCCACCGCCACGAGCCGCCCCGCCGACGTGATCGGCCTGCACTTCTTCAACCCCGCCCCCGTCATGAAGCTCGTCGAGATCGTGCGCACCGAACACACCGCCGACGACGTCCACGCCACCGCCCACGCCTTGGTGAAGTGGTTGCGCAAGACCGCCGTCGACTGCGCGGACCGCGTCGGGTTCATCGTCAACCACGTGCTGTTCCCGTATCTGAACGACGCCATCCGCATGCTCGACCGCACCGACGTCACGGTCGAGGAGATCGACACCGCCATCGTCACGGCGTTCCACCACCCGATGGGACCCTTCACCCTCCTCGACACCATTGGCCTCGACGTCTCGCTCGCCATTCTCGAGACCCTCTGCGCCGCTTCGGAGACCAGTGAACCCGCACCCGCCGAGGAACTGCGCCGGCTCGTCGCCGCCGGCCATCTCGGCACCAAAACGGGAAGCGGATTCCGGCTCGCCAACAAAGGAAAGTGAGGGATTCTCCGGACATGGCAGGACGTCGGCACGTCGCGATCTTCGCGAATCCCGCGCAGGGGCAGGCACTTCCCGCGCTCGCGGTCATCGAGGAACTGGTGCGGCGCGGCTACCGCGTCACCTACGCCACCTCGTCGGAGGTCGCCGCCCGCCTGGCGCTCAGCGAGGCGACCGACGGCAGGTGGGACGTCGTGGGCTTCCTCGACGACAGCGTGTCGCCGATCTCCCTGGCCCGCGGGTACTTCGCCGACGACCTGCCCGACCTCGTCGTCTACGACGGCACGGCGGTCGAGGTCGCGAGGGCCGCCGCCGAGACGTGGGACGGCCTGCCCGACGACGACTTCGTCGACGCGCGGTTCGTCGAGTTCCTCACCCGCTTCGGGCTCGCGTTCCTGCCGGAAAAACCCAGCCTCTACCGGGTTGTGCCGGGCCGTGTCGTCGCGTATTAGTTCACTGCGTGGAACCAGCTGAGAACTGCGGACGATTCGTGACCCGCACATTGCGGAATCACCACGCCAGACTTTGACACTTGCCCCGCCGAGTTTGCGGTCCGGTCACCCCGGGCATTTATCCTCAGCGCAGGTCATCTCTTCTAGCCTGAGGCGGTAGGTGGTGGACGAGCAGTCGGGCCCCGTCACCGAGCTGTTCGGTCGTGAGAGCGCGCTCACCACGGTGGCGCACCACACGACCGCCGCTCGGCGCGGCGCGGGCGGGCGGGCCGTGCTGGTGCGCGGCGCCCGCGGCTCCGGCAAGTCCTCCGTGCTGCGCCGGGCTGCCGCCAGTGAGGCGCACGTGGGCACGACCGTGCTGTCCGCGGTCGGCCGCGGCGAACGCAGGCCGCTCGCCGTCGCCCGCAGGCTGCTCGTCGGGCAGGGCGTGATCGTCCCGGAGCTCACCGACCCGTCCCCGGCCGACCTCTACCGCGTCTACCAGGGCATGTGGCGCGATGTCGTGACGCTCGCGGAACGAACACCCGTGTGCCTCGTGCTCGACGATCTCGACGCGTGCGACGCCGCGACCGTGCGGTGGGTGGACTTCCTGGTCCGCAGGCTCGGTGAGGAGCCGATCAGCCTGGTGCTGTCGCACCACGCGCCGCTCGCCGCTGACCTGGCCCGTGCGCACGTCGTCGACCTGCAGCCGCTGACGACACCGCAGGTCGCCGACATGATCTCCACGACCCTGCACTTCCCGCCCGACGACGTGTTCACGAGCCTGTGCCTGCGGCTGTCCGGAGGTATCCCACGGCACCTCACGACGGTGCTCGCGGACATCCGGGCCGCGCGGGCGCTGCGGCAGGAGTCGGTCGAGCTGGTCGCCGCACGAAGGCTGCGCGACCAGCCGGACCACCTGCGCGCGATCGCCACCGCACTGGTCGTCGTGGACTCCGAAGAGCTCGTCGGGCCGCTCGCCGGGGTGTCGGCACGGGTCGCCGAGAGCGGGATTTCCGTTCTGCGGAACGAACATCTGCTCGGTGACGGGCTTCCCGACCACGTCCGCGAGTGGTATCGGGCCGGCATGCTCGACGTGCTGGACCCGGCCGAGATCGCCGACCTGCGGCACCGGGCAGCGCTCGTGCTCGACGAGTCGGGTCACGACGTGCGGGCGGTCGCCGACCAGCTCGTGCATCTGCCCGATGTGGACACTCCGTGGATGTCGCAGGTGCTGCGGGAGGCCGCGGCGGGCGGGAAACCGCAGGACGCCGCCCGTTACCTGCGGCGTCTCGTCGAACTGCACCCGGACGACGTCGAGCTGCGCGTCAACCTCGCCACCGAACTGTCCCGGCACGATCCCGGCGCGGCGTGCGAACACCTCGCCGCCGCGTTCCACCGCACCACCGATCCCGATCTGCGGGCCGCGCTGGCCGTGAAACACGCGCTCACGGGCCGGACGCGCACGTTCCTGCGGCTCGCCAGGGATCCCGCGCTGTCCGGCGACCTGGTGACGCTGCTCGACGCCGTCCAGCTGTCGATCGACCTCGAGGACGTCCACGCGGTGTCGGCGGCCGTCGCCACGGCGGTGCCGCCGCGAGCCGGAGACACGACGGCACAACGCTGTCTGCTCGGTGTCGTCGCGGAGGCCACCATGCGGGGCGGCGGCTCGATGGACGACGCCGTCAGCTACGCGCGAGCCGCGCTCGCGGACTCGGAAGCGCTGACGGACTGGTCGATGCTGTCGGCCGCGACGGTCCTGCGCGTCGCCGGGCGCACCGCGGAAGCGCTGGCCGTGCTGGACCGCGCCGTCGATGCCTTCTCGCACAACGGGGACTCCCTCGCGCACTGCCGATCGCTGGTGCAACGGGCGCTGGTGCACCAGTCCGTCGGCGACCTCGACCTGGCCACCCAGGACGCGTGGGCCGCCGTCCGGACCGTGCGCGAACGAGGCTGGCAGCTGCCGCGCGCGATCGTCCTGCTGGCCTGGTTGTCGTTGCAGACCGGCAACATCCCGCTCGCGGCACGGCTGCTCGACGAGGTGAACGAGGACGACATCCGGCACCTGACACCGGTCCACCGCGAATACCTCCGCACGTGCGGATGGCTGGCCTTCCAGCGCAACGACCTCTCGCTGGCCGCCGACAAGATGGCGGCGTGCGCGACGGTGCTGAAGGCCACCGGGCTCCGCGACCCCAGCACGCTGCCGTCGTGGACCGACATCGCCCAGATCCTCACGCTCGCCGGCCGCGACGCCACCGCCGCCGTGAAGGAGGCCGACCGGCTGGCGAAGGCCTGGCCGTCCAGGGAAGCTGCCGCGTTCTCGTTGCTGGCCAGGGCGTACACCACGGCGGGACTCGGCGCGCTGGACATGGCGAAGGCCGCGTCCGATGGGTTCGCCGCGGTGCCGTCGCTCCTCCAGCAGTCACGAGCGGAGCTGTTGCTGGGCCAGCGGTGGACAGGAGCGGGCGACGCCCGCCGCGCACGGACACACCTGCGGACCGCCGTCGGGCTCGCGCTGCGGGCCGGCAGCAGAACCGCCGCGGACGCGGCCAGGACACTGCTGCTCGGCGTCGGCGGCCGCATGCGCGTTCCCTCCACAGTGGACGGTCTCGCGGTGCTGACCGCCAGCGAGCGCAAGGTCGTCGAGCTCGCCGCGGCCGGCGTCACCAACCGGGCGATCGCCGACCGCCTCTTCGTGACGCTGCGGACCGTCGAGGTCCACCTGACGCGTGCCTACCGCAAGCTCGGGATCTCCGGCCGCACGGAGCTGGCGGACGTCCTGGCCTGGAGATGATCCTGCTCGAACGCGCCGACGAGCTGCGGCGGCTCACCAGGGCGCTGCACCGCGTCCGCGCCGGCCACGGCGACCGGATCGTCATCACCGGACCGCTCGGCTGCGGCAAGTCCGCGCTGCTCGACGCCGTCCGCACCCGCGCGGCCGGCGTCCGCGTCCTCACCGCGCGGTGTTCCGCGCTGGAACAGGACTTCGCGTTCGGCGTCGCCCGCCAGCTGCTCGACCCCGCGCTCGCCAAGGCCGGCGACCGGACCAGGACCCGCTGGTTCGCCGGTCCCGCCGGTCTCGCGCTGCCCGTGTTCTCCGACGACGCCCCCGCCGACCCGGCGTTCGCGGTGGAGGAAGCCGCTGTCAGCGGCCTCACCGCGCTCACCTGGGCGATGGCCGCCGACGAGCCCGTCGTCCTGCTGATCGACGACCTGCACTGGGCAGACGACCCGTCGCTGCGCTGGATCGCCCGGCTCTGGAGAACCCTCGACCGGCAACCGGTCCTGCTCGTCGCGACCACGAGGGACGGTGAACGCTGCCCGTCGCCGCGCACCGAGATCCGGCCGGCACCGTTGTCGCCGCCGGCGATCGCCGAGCTCGTCGGGCACCGCACCGGCCAGACCCCGGACGCCGGGTTCGTCGCCGCCTGCCACGCCGTCACCGGCGGCAACCCGCTGTTCCTGCGCGCGGTGCTGAACCATGTCACCAACCCGACCGCCGACCAGGTCGCGCACGTCCGCGAACTGCGGCCCGCGCGTCTCAAGGAACGGCTCGTGCGCGGCCTCGCCACCCTGCCGGAGCACGCCCAGAACCTCGCCAAGGCCATCGCCACCCTCGGGGACGACGACGAGCTGGCCGGACAGCTCGCCGGTCTGACCCGGCACCAGACCCGCGAGGCCCGGCGGATCCTCGACCAGGCCGGGATCATGACCGGCAGGCCCGCCGTCCGGGACGCGATCGAGGAGTCGATGCCGGTCAGCGAACGCGAGGCCTGGCAGGCGCGCGCCGTGCAGCTGTTGCACGACAACGGCAAACCCGCCGAGCAGGTCGCCGCCCGGCTGCTCGCCGTCACCACCGTCCAGGGCGGATGGGTGATCGACACGCTGGGACGAGCCGCCGCCACGGCGATGCGGCGCGGCGCTCCCGAGGTCGCCGCCCGGTATCTCCGGCGCGCGCTCCGGGACGTCCCGGCGTTCTCCGAGCACCGCGCGCGGCTGCTCGTCGACCTCGCCACCGCCGAACGTTTCTTCGACCCCGCCGCGTCCCTCCGGCACATCTCCTACGCCGTGCCGTTGTTCCGAAGCGTCGAAGACCGGGCGAGAGCACTCGTGCGCCTCGCTCCCACCGCGCTCGGCCAGGCGCCACGGTCGGTCCGTGAGCTCGTCGACCAGGTCGCCGCCGACCTCCGCGGCGACGACGAGCTCGCCTACCGGCTCGAAGCGCGCCAGCGGTATGTGTGGCACGCGAACCCGGCGTTGCTCGCCGACTCCGTCGACCGTCTCCAACAGATCGACGGCGTCACGCCCGGCGCACGCGAACTCCGGATCGTCCTGCTCGACGCGGCCATGCTCAGCGCCCGCCTGCCCGCCCACGAGGTCGCGTCCGTCGCGACCGCGGTGCTGCGCCGTGAACCACCGCACCCTCGGCACGTCCACACCGCGATCCCGTTGCTCATCAGGGTTCTCGCCACCGCGGACGCCGCCCACGAAGCCGCGTCGTGGCTCGGCAGCGCGTTCAGCCAGGCGACGGACACGGCCGACCAGGCGCTGATCCGCGCGCAGCAGGCGTTCGTGCTCATGCACCTGGGCAAACCGGGGGAGGCGCACCAGGCGGTCGAGCACGCCCTCGACCTCGCGGTGCTCGACTGGCGCGGCGACACGACGACCACCGCGATCGGGCTCACCGCCGTCGCCATGGAACTGCGGGACCCCCGGTTGATCGCCAAGATCCTCAGCTCACGCCCCGACCGGGACGACTCGGCCGGCTGCGAAGCGGTGTACCGGATGCTGCACGCGACGGGGGAGACGCTGGCCGGACAGCACGTCCAGGCGCTAGGCCGGTTCCTGGACTGTGGCCGCGTGTTCGACAGCGTCGGCTGGCGCAACCCCGTGCTGCTGCCGTGGTGCATCACCTCGGCCAGGTTGCACGCCCGGCTCGGCGACCTGACCGCCGCCCGTGACGCCGCCGCACAGGCCTGGGACCGCGCGGTCGAGTGGGGTGCGCCGGTCGGCATCGGACGGGCGCTGTACGTGCTGGGCCGCTACACACCAGGCCGCAAAGGCCTGGATCTACTGCATGAGGCCGTTGAGGTGCTGCACGCCAACCCGTTCGAACAAGCCAAGGCACTGCTTCAGCTCGGCGCGCGTGAACGAGCCGATGGCGACCCACAAGCACAACGCCACCTCGAAGAGGCACGCCGGCTCGCGGTGCAATCAGGTGCGGGAAGACTGGCGCGGAGAATCGCGAAGGAACTCGACGGTAATTCGCCGGGAATTCTCGTGGCATTGACCCGCACCGAGTTCAAGGTCGCCGGGCTCGTCGTACGGGGACTCACCAACGCCGAAATCGCGGAAGAGCTCGGCGTGACCTCGCGCGCGATCGAGAAGCACCTCACCAACTCGTTCCGCAAGCTCGGCATCCGCAGGCGGACCGAACTGCCCGCCGCCCTCGCGAGGGCCTACCCGCCGTCACCGTAACACCGGCGACACATCTACGAATTTCTTGTGCGCACTTCCCTCACAGTTGAGCAGGGAGTCGGTTCAGCGGGGTGACGTCTCAATCGGCAGCTCGGGCATCTCCCCAGCTCAACGGCTGATCATCCATCAGGTGAGACATGCCCGAAACGCGCTACCGAAACATGCGGACGGCTCCCCGAACCCCCGGCCCACCCCTACCACAACATTAGGGGCCACCCCTCACACCTCGTTGACCGCGTTCGGCAGATCTTCCTACGATTCACGGTGTCAAGGCGAGAATCCGGAAATAGTCCTAGATCGCCTGACGACGGTTTATTCCCTGCAATCGCGGAACACCGAGTTGACGAGATCGAGAGGGATTCTCTCCCATGCACACCGTTGCCGCTGGTTCTCTCGCACCTGACCACTTCACCGTCGCCACCCCCGTTCCGGACGCCGACGTGTTCCGTTCCCTGCTCGAGCGATCCGGTCTCTGCCTCGCCCGCCTCGACCTCGGGCTGCGCGTCGTCGAGGCCAACGACGACTTCGTGACCCAGTTCGGCCACTCCCGCGACTCGCTGCTCGGCCGCAGCTTCTACGAGCTGCTGCACCCCGGCGTGCACGGCCCGATGCGCAAGCAGTTCGACCGCCTCGTCGAGGGCCGCCGCCAGCGCTTCGTCGAGCACCTCGCCGGCATCGGCCCGCGCCACGCCGTCTTCACCGGCGACATCACCGGCATCGCCGTCCACGACGCGCACGGCGACCTGGTGCAGTTCGTCGTCGTGGTGAACCCGGAGAAGGGCGAGCAGCCCAACGCCGTCGTCGTCGACCGCAACCGCATCCTCACCGAGCTCGACGCCCGCATCCTCGAGGGCATCGCGACCGGCGAGTCGACCGTGCGGCTCGCGTCCCGGCTCTTCCTGTCGCGCCAGGGCGTCGAGTACCACGTCGGCACGATGCTCAAGAAGCTCAAGGCCCCCAACCGCGCCGCGCTCGTCTCCCGCGCCTACAGCCTCGGCGTGCTGAGCGTCGCCAGCTGGCCGCCGCGGGTCTCGGCCGACTACATCAAGTAGGTCGCGCAGCCATGGACGAGGTCCTGGACCGAGCGGCACAGGCCGCCCGCGAGTGGGGCGGCACCAGCCCGGACGACCGGGCCGCGGCCCTCGACGCCGTCGCGAGCGCGCTCGGCCGCGAGACCGACGAACTGGTCGCGCTGGCCGAATGGGAGTGCAGGCTCCCCGGCGACCGGCTGCGCGCGGAGGTGCGGCGCACCACCTTCCAGCTGCGCTCGTTCGCCGAGTACCTGCGCTCCGGCGCGGTCAACGGTGTCGTGATCGACCGCGAGGACGTGAACTGGCCGCCGGGGCCACGACCGGATCTGCGCCGCATGCTGATCCCGCTCGGCCCGGTCGCCGTCTTCGGCTCCACGTCGTACCCGTTCGCGTTCTCCGTGGCGGGCAGCGACACGGCGTCGGCACTGGCCGCGGGCTGCCCGGTCGTGGTGAAGGCGAGCCACAGCTACCCCGATCTCGCCGACCGCACCGCCGAGGTCGTCGAGGAGGTGCTGCCCAAAGGCGTGTTCGCGCTCGTCCACGGCCAGCGCCGCGCCCGTGAGCTCGTGCTCGACCCGCGGATCAAGGCGGTCGCGTTCATCGGCTCGTCCCGCGTCGGCCGCGAACTGCACCATCTCGCCGCCACCCGGCGAGAGCCGATTCCGTTCTACGGCGGCTTCGGCAGCGTGAACCCCGTGTTCGTCACGCCTCGCGCCGCTGCGAAACGCGGCCGGGAGATCGCGCGCGGGTTCGCGCAGGCGTTGTCGCAGCAGAGCGGACAACTGTGCACCAAACCCGGATTGCTCGTCGTACCGGAGGGCTTCGCCGACGACGTCGCCACCGAAGTGCGCGCGCTGCGCGCGGAACCGTTGTTCAACAAGCTCGTGGCCAAGCGCTTCGAGACCGGAGTGGAAGCGCTTGCCGAAGTCCTCGACGTGCTGGTCGAAGGCGGGTCCGGGGCGGGTGGCCACGCGCCGACGTTGTTGCGCACCACCGCCGCCGACATCCTCGCGGGCCACGACGAGGCGTTGAACGAGTGCTTCGGGCCCGTGTCCGTCGTCGCGACCTACCGCGACAGCAACGAACTGCTGGAGCTCGCCGCCGCGTTGCCAGGCCAGCTCACCGCGACCGTGCGGGGAGAGGACGACGACCTCCTGCCCGAGCTGATCGGTGAGCTGACCGGACGTGCCGGCCGCATCGTGTGGAACCAGTGGCCCAACGACATCGCGACCACGCCCGCCATGCACCACGGCGGCCCGTGGCCCGCGACCACCTCCCCGTTCCACACCTCCGTCGGCGTGCGGGCCGTCGAACGGTTCCAGCGTCCCGTGGTGTTCCAAGGGTTTCCCAGCCACTTCCTACCTGAAGTGCTGGAGGACAACCGGTGAGGAAGGTCGGAGAATGCGCGCAGCGGTGGTCGCGGGACTCGGGTCATGGCTCCCGCCGCGAGTGGTCACCAACGACGAGCTGACAGCCAGGCTGGACACCACCGACGAGTGGATCCGGACCCGGATCGGGGTCACCACGAGGCACGTGGTCGAACCCGGGATGGCGACCTCGGACCTCTCGGTCGAGGCCGCGCGGCGGGCCCTGCGGTCGGCCGGGGTGCCGGGCGCGGGAGGGGTGGTCCTCGCGACCACCACCCCCGACCGGCCCTGCCCCGCCACCGCACCGGAGATCGCGTCGCGGCTCGGCCTCGTCGACGTCCCCGCGTTCGACATCGCGGCCGTGTGCACCGGATTCGTGTACGGGCTGGGGGTCGGCGCCGGCCTGATCACGGCCGGGATCGCGGACAGCCTGATCGTGATCGGCGGTGACGCCTACTCCACGATCCTCAACCCGCAGGACCGCACGACGTCCGTGATCTTCGGCGACGGCGCCGGGGCCGTCGTGCTGCGTGCCGGTTCCGCTGACGAGCCCGGCGCGCTCGGGCCGTTCGACCTCGGTTCCGACGGCGAGCTGTCCGACCTGATCACGGTGCCCGCCGGCGGGTCCAGGCAGCGGTCGTCGCGCGACATCGTGCCGCACGGCGACAAGTTCTTCCAGATGGAAGGACGCGAGGTGTTCGCGAACGCGGTCGCACGCATGTCCGCGGCCTCCCGCAACGCGATCAAGCGACAGGGCTGGGTCACGTCCGATGTGGACAAGGTGATCGCCCACCAGGCCAACACGCGGATCCTCGACGCGGTGTCGGCCGAGCTGGAGGTGCCGCGCGACAAGTTCGTCTCCAACATCACCGACGTCGGCAACACCTCGGCCGCCTCAATTCCCCTCGCTCTGGCGCACGGCGTCCGTTCCGGCGAACTCCGACCAGGCCACAAGGTGTTGCTGACCGCGTTCGGCGGTGGCCTCACCTGGGGCGCCACCACCCTGACGTGGCCCACCCTCACTCTCTCCGAGTAACCATGAAAACGATGAAGGGAACCTCCTCCACCTCACGCTCACGTGGAGAAAGGTTCCCTTCATCAACCACCCGAGAGTGGGTTAGGCGGGGATTGGGTTTCGGAGGGGGAGAACGCGGTGGAAGAGGGGGACGGCGACCGCGGCGACCACCACGTGCATGAGCATGAGGGCGATCACGCCGACCGGTGAGGCGCCCGGCAGGAAGAAGACCGGGATGTCGGCGAGGAGTGAGAGCGCAACCACGATCGGCACGAGCTTGCCGAGCGTGCGAGCGGGGTCCTTGGCGCGCTTGCGAATCGACGCCCACGCGAACGCGGCGATGATCACGCCGAGCGCGGTCAGCACGACGTAGCCGCGGGGCAGCAGGCCCTGCACGACGTTCGGATCGGCACCGAGCGCCTGCGCCGCGAAGGACACCGCCGCGTTGCCGATCGACGCGATCACGATGGCGGCGGCGACTCCCAGCACGACCTTGCCCTTGTCGGATTTCCCTCGTGGGCTCGTGTTTCCAGCTGGCATTGCTTCCTCGTTTCGACTGACGGGGTCAACGTGGGGCGGGAACGTGGGGCATGCCGACGCGGACCCGGCGGCTCAGCTGGGCCGGGTCGGTGAGGAAGATGCTCTTGCGCTCGATCGAGATCCAGCCGCGCCGGGCGAAGTCCGAGAGCGTCTTGTTGACGGTGTCGCGGCGCGAGCCGATGTACTGGCCGAGCTCCTCCTGGGTGAGGTCCTCGATCATCAGCAGGGCACCGCGCCGGTCGCTGCCGAAGCGTCCCGCCAGGCGCAGCAACGCCTTCGCGAGGCGGGCTGGGGCGTCCATCTGCACCAGGTCCATGCGCATCTGGTGCGACTCGCGCCGGCGGCGCGCGATGCAGCCCAGCAGCCGTTCGGTGATCTCCGGGCACAACGCCAGCCACTTCACCAGGTCGGCCCGCGCGATGCGGCCCGCGTGGACGTCGGTCAGCGCGACCGTCGTCGACACGGAAGGAGCCGCGTCGAACAGCGTCGGTTCCACCAGGACGTCGCCCGCGCAGTGGAAGTCCAGCACCAGCTCGCGGCCGTCGGAGGAGGTGCAGCACGTCTTGGCCTTGCCCGCCCGCAGGACGAACAGGTCGTCGGTGCGCACGCCCAGGCGCAGCAGCACGTCGCCACGCCTGAACTCGACGGGTTCGAGGGCGCGTGCGAACTGGCGCCACGCCTCGGTGGAGGGTGCGAGGATCGGCGGCCGCGACGGGGCGAGCAGCGCAGGTGCCACTTCGGTCTCCACTTCGTGCGGGCGGCCGGGCGTGCACCCGAAGTTAGGGTGGGCGACACTGGCGTGACGCTGGAAGACGCTGGGGGATTCCCCACGGCCTGTGCTGATTTCCTTCAAGGGTGCGAAAGGGGGAGGGACCCGTGCTCTTCGACGTCGGTCGCCTGCTGCACGAGGAGTTCCTCGCCGTCTACCGCGCGGCCGCCGCCGACGCAGACGGGTGGGAGCACGCTGCCGAGACCGTCGCGCACCGCGTCGGAGCGCGTCTCGTGGCGGCGAAGATCCCCGTCGCACAGGTGGTCGTGGCCTTGCGGTCCACCGACAGGTTGCTCACCGAGACCATGCTGGACGACGGCGGTGACGCCCGTGCGCTGGCCGCGGCGGGCACCGCGCTGGCCGCCGAGCTGATGTCGGTGTTCTGCGCGGACGACGACGGGCTGGCGGACGCGTTGCTCGCCGGGGACACGCCCGACGGCGCCGCTCCCTTCTACACCGTCGTGTCCGTGCGCGGAGCGGTGGCGGACAGGGCGGTAAACGCTTTCCGCAGGCACGGTCCGGTACTCCTGGCGGCATCCGGACATCTTCTGCTGCCCGTGGCCGAGGCGGTCGCGCTGCCGTTGTGCGGGGACGTGCGGGAGGAGCTCGGCGGCGAGGTGTGGTTCTGCCTCGCGGAACGACCCGCCGCGCGCGTTCCGTTGGCGCGCAAGGAGGTCGACGAGATCGACGCGCTGGTCGCCTCGCTCGGGCGGTCGCCCGGCGTGTACCGGATCGACGACATGTTGTTCGAGAGCGCGGTGACCCGGACGCCGGAGGTGCGCGACGAGCTCGGCAAGGTCGTCGCGCCGCTGCTCGCGAACCCCGTCCTCGTCGAGACCGTGCTCGCGTTGCTCGAGGCGGACGGCAACCGGGCGGAAGCTGTCAAGAAGCTGTTCATCCACCGCAGCACCATCGACTACCGGCTGGACCAGATCGAGCACCTCACCGGACTGAGCCCGGTCAACCCTCGTGACCTCGCCGTTCTCGGCACCGCGATCGCCATGAGCCGCACGAACTCGTTGGGCTGAGCGGATCGGGCTGGTCTTCGGCCAACGTTAAGGCTGTCTCAAGCCATCTGTGCCGACTGTCGACAGTTGCCTACCGTTGCGGTGCGACACCGTGAGGCCCTCAGGGAGGCGACGCGTGACCACCGTGCTGGACAGCAGACTGCTCACCGACGTGCTGCGAGACATCCTCAGCCCGTTCGACCTTCCCCCGGTGGAGGACGTTGCGACCCGCCGTCAGCTCGCCAGAACGCTGCTTTCCGGTCGTGACAACGGGTTCGAGGGTCTCGCGCTGGCCTACGCCGTGATCGCGTTCTGCGCGTCCACTGAGGACGACGCGGCCGAGGTGCTGAAGCTGGTGCGGGACAACGACGAGGCGCTCGTCCTCGACGGCGCCCGCGGCGGGTACGTGCTGCTGCCGTGTGCGCAGGACCAGCACGCCGGCCTCGCGCGGGAGCTGCACGGCCGGCTCGGCGGCGAGGTGTGGATGGCGGTCGCCTGGGCTCCCCGGCGCGACCTCGCGACGGCCAGGGCGACGGCCGGGGACGTGCTGCGGATCGCCGCGGGCCGTGCGCCCGGCGTCTACGAGCTGCGCTCGGTGCTCGCGGACTTCGCGGTGCTGCGCCAGCCGCACGTCGCGGAACGGCTGGCCCGCATGATCGAACCCGTGGTCGCGCAGCAGCCGTTGCTGGACGCGTTGCGGGCGTTCATCGCCGAGGACGGCAACCGCGCGGCGGCGGCACGGCGGCTGGACATCCACCGCAGCACCCTGGACCACCGCCTGCGGCTGGTCGAACGGCTCACGGGCTGCCGTCCGACCTCACCGCGCGCGCTGCTGACGCTGAGCGTCGCGCTGACCGCCCACTCGTGCCCGGAAGTACCGCTGCCTCACTGACTCACGTGGTCTGGGCGGCGATCTGCTCGCGGAGACGGTCCTCCTGAGCCTGGATCTCGGGCGTGGTGACGTCCTCGAACGCCTCGGCGCCGTGCACCTGCCGGATCTCGACCTCACCGCTGCGGAACGGCGCCTTCTTCAGCCACTCGACGGCGTCCTGCAGCGACGGCAGCTCCCAGATCCAGAAGCCCGCGATCAGCTCCTTCGTCTCGGCGAACGGGCCGTCGGTGACCGTCGTCGTGCCCTTCGCGTCGAACGCGACCCGCGCGCCCTTCGAGCTCGGGTACAGACCGTCGCCCGCGAGCATCACGCCGGCCTTGACCAGCTCCTCGTTGTAGTTGCCCATCGCGGCCAGCTCCTCGGTCGTGGGCATGACGCCGTTCTCGGAGTCCTCGTTCGCCTTGACGATGACCATGAACCGCATCTCGATCTCCTCAGGTCTGGTGTCCGGTGTCCGTTTCTACTCACGCGTCGATCGGCCCGCCCGGCTTTCGACGAGCTGGGCTCGAATGTGACCGGCGTCACAAGGTTAGTGTGGTCGTATGCGCGAAGACGTCGACTGGATCCTCGAGAACTGCCAGGTCTGGGCCATCGTCGGACTCTCGGACAACCCGTCCCGCGCGGCTCACGGCGTGGCCAGGTTCCTGCAGCAGCGCGGCCGGAAGATCGTGCCGGTGCACCCGGCGGCCGAGACCGTGCACGGCGAGCAGGGCTACGCGACGCTCGCGGACATCCCGTTCCCCGTGGACGTCGTCGATGTGTTCCGCCGCTCCGAACACGCCGGGCGGTTCGCGGACGAGGCCGTCTCGATCGGCGCGAAGGCCGTGTGGTTCCAGCTCGGCGTGGTGGATCGCGAGGCATACCAGCGAACCAAGGCCGCCGGGCTGCGCATGGTCATGGACGTCTGTCCCGCGATCGAGTGGCGCGCCGGTTGACCAAGTAGCTACCCTGCGGTTTGAGGTCTCCGGACGACCTGGGGGTACTGGAGACACCAAGCCTGGGGGGCTTTGTTTCGCATGCTCGTCGACATCAACGTGCTGCAGCTCGCGGACTCGCCGCGACTCGGAGGCTGCAGCGAGGAGTTCGTTCGTTCACTGGCGTCCTCTGGTGCCGATCTCGCGCCGATCGTGGTGCACCGCGGTTCCATGAAGGTCGTCGACGGCGCCCACCGCGTGCGGGCGGCCGCGTTGCGCGGCTACCGGTCCGTCGAGGTCGAGTACGTCGACGGACCGGCGGAGGACGTGTTCGTCCTGTCCGTGTCCCTCAACGTCGCGACGCTGTCCACCGCCGACCGCGAGGCCGCCGCCCGGCGGTTGCTGCGGTCGCGCCCGCAGTGGTCCGAC
Source organism: Lentzea nigeriaca (assembly GCF_016907955.1). Taxonomy (GTDB): domain Bacteria; phylum Actinomycetota; class Actinomycetes; order Mycobacteriales; family Pseudonocardiaceae; genus Lentzea; species Lentzea nigeriaca. Next base: position 689,533 of record NZ_JAFBCX010000001.1, read on the forward strand.
CGGGCCATCGCCGCGTCCACCGGTCTCGCGGCCAAGTCCGTGGGGGTGCTGCGGCGCGCCGTGGGCGGGCGTGCCGCCAACCGGGTGGGCCGGGACGGGAAGGTCCGCCCGGTCAACTCCGCTGCGGGACGGCGGCTGGCCGGGGAGATGATCGAGGCCCGGCCTTCCGCGTCGTTGCGCGACATCGCCCGTGCGGCAGGGGTGTCGCCCGGCACCGTCCGGGACGTGCGGCGGAGGTTGAACGCCGGGCTGGACCCCGTGCCGGAGCGGATGCGGGCCGCCGAGAAGGCCGAGGTCGAGGTGCCCGCGGCGCGAACGGAGGTGCGGGCGCCGGCGGCCACCCTGCCGATCCTGCGGCGCGATCCGTCGCTGCGGTTCAACGAGCACGGCCGGCTGGTGCTGCGGTGGCTCGAGGCGCACGCGGTGTCCTCCGGCGAATGGGCCGCGGTGGTGGACGGCGTTCCGTCGCACTGCCGGGAACTCGTCGCGGACATGGCGCGCGGATGCGCCGAGGTTTGGGCCCAGATGGCCGAAGCGCTCGAACAGGAAAGCCGGCGGCAGGCCGTGTAGTCGTGTGGTCGCTATTCCGCGTCGGGGCTATTTCGCGTTCGGCGGGACACCCGGCTACGAATAGGAGAACAGGATGTCGCTGATTTCCCCGGCCACCTCGCGCCCCACCGCCGGACGCAGACGGGACAACAACCTGCTGAATGCGGTCAGGTCGATGTGCACGGTCGCCGACTGCACCTGACGGATGTCGTCGAGGAGATCGGTGACGAGCTCGCACGCGTGGTCCACGTCGCCCGCCGCGGCGTGGGCCAGTGCACGGCGAAGGCCGAACCGGGTGCGGGCGCGCAGGGCCGTCGGGGCGATCAGCGGCACCTGGGTGTCGAGGATCGCGGCGGCTTCGGCGTGGCGGCCGAGGTCGTGGAACGACCAGGCGCGGGCGACGGCCACCTGGTCGATCAGACTCGTTGTGCCGTAAGGGGATTCCCGCACGGCCTGGTGCAGCTGGGCGGCCCGGTCGAGGGCCTGCTCGCACCGGTCCCCCGCGCCGGCGAGCGCGTAGCCCTGGGCCTCGCGCAGGGCCGCCGCCGACTTCATGGCGGGGGAGTGGGACTGGCCCGCGCGGCGGGCGTAGGACACGGTGCTGTGGGCGTCTCCCCGGTACAGGGCGAACTCGGCGGCACGGACCAGCGACCACGCCTCCAGTTCCCGGTCACCGCCCTTCGCCGCGTACTGGACGGCTCGCCTGGTCATCTCCGCGGCGGACGCGTCGTCACCCCGTTCCTGCTCCATCCACCCCGCGTACTCGGCGTACCGGGCGGCGAGCAGCCACAGACCGCGACCCAGCCCGGGGTCGTCGGCGGAGCGGGCCATGGAGCTCAGGACGTCCACCTGGGGCCGCAGGCTCACGAGGACCACGCCGGGGCTCAGGCGATGTCCCAACGCGCGGTGGTGGTCGAACATCGAGTCGTACGTGCGCAGGGCCGCGTGGTCGCTCGGGATCGGGCGGACCGGAGCGTCGGCGAGCTCGATCAGGCGCCCGCCCGCCCGCAGGACGTCGTCGAGGATCTTCGCCATCTCCGGGTTGGGCCGGACCTGGCCGTTCTCGATCTTGCTCAGGTGGCCCTTGCTGTACGGAACGAGGTCCGTCAACCGGCTGAGTGAGAGCCCGCGCTCGTTGCGCAGGCGGCGAACCTCCTGGGCGAACGTGGGTGACAACGGCTTCACCCCCTCCCCGGTAGTGTGTCCGGGCCCAAACGCCTGGATACCGAATGTCCACTATTTGGCAGGAGATTGACGATCAACTGGAACTAACTGGAGCGGTCGGCGATGGTTCCATGTGAGTCATGGCGATGACGTGCTCCGACGAGGCGGCTGGTGTGGTGATGGTCTGGCAGCGCTTGGCGACCAACGTGGTGCACCGGTCCCCGTGGTTCGAGGTGCGCGCGGACGACGTCGTCAGACCGGATGGCGGACACGGCACCTACACCCACGTGGTGGCACCGGGATCGGTGACGGTCCTGGCGATCCAGGACGACGACCACGTGGTGCTCACCCGGCAGTGGATCTACACGCACGGCGGCACCGAGTGGCGGCTGCCCGGCGGCGCCGTTGACGACGCGGACGCCGACCCGCTGGCCGCGGCACGGCGCGAGCTGGCAGAGGAGACCGGGCTCAGAGCCGAGAAGTGGGAACGGCTCGGCCAGATCCACGGCGCGGACAGCCTCAGCAACCACGTCGACCACATCTTCCTCGCGACCGACCTCACCCAGGGCGAACCCGATCTCGGTCCCGGTGAGGCCGACCTGCGCGTGCGGACGCTGCCGTTCCACCACGCGCTCGACCTCGTCCAGCAGGGCATGCTCCCGCACGCGGGCAGTTCCCACGCGCTGCTCGTGATGGCGCTGCGCCGCACGGCCCAGAAATAGGGTTTCCAGGGGTTTCCTGATTTCGGAGGAAACAGGAAACCCGTTCTCATTCGACTGGCGGAAAGCCACTCTTGGTGCATCGGCGAGAACCTCAGCCCGAAAGCCAGTCAGAATGAGAAGGTGAATTTCTCGATGAGAATGATCTGCTCACTCGTCACCGTCGTGAAGGTTGCCGCGATCTGCCTTTTCGTGGGATTCGTGGTCGGCAGCTTCTTCGCTATCTCGGTGATCTGACCCGACTTCGGACTGCGGTTCTCCCTGATTCACACAAAGGGAGGTGTTCAGTCGTGGAACCGCATTTTGCCGTTGACATGCTGATCGGCTAGGCGCGTGGCGTCCACTGAACGCCGTAGCCGCGGCCCTGACGAGGGTGTGGGAACGACACGTCGATCTCACCGATCTCGTCGACGGGCAGCTTCCGCGGCCAGGGCGTCAGGTCGTCGGTATCCCGTGCCAGGGCCTCCTCGACGGCCCACACCGTCTCGGGCAGGTCCTCCCGGTCGAACCGGACCCTCAGCCGGAACGACTCGCACATCCGCTCCGGCCAGAACACGTAGGTCGGGCGCATCGACTGTCCCCGTGGCACTTTGACCTCGAGTGCGAACTGGTGCGTTTGCCCTGTGTTGAGGGGTCGGGGCAACCGCAGCTTCATGAGGAAGCGCCGCGGGGACGGACGCTCGTGGCCGATGAGCTCGACCCCGTGCAACACCTCCACGTCCAGGTCGCCAGGTGCGCCGTCGGGCGTGGGGGAGGGGATCGTGATGGACCACGCGATCTCGTTGACACCGTCCGTGTCGGCCACAACGGTCCGGCGTTCCGTGCACGCGGGCGTCGGACCGTCCAGCTTCAGCAGCGCGTCGAACTCCTTGACGTGCCACAGTTCCGACGGCGTCACGTGCGCCGTCGACGCCGCCGGCTGCAGCGCCACCTCCACCAGGCGCTGCAGTCCGGCCTCCATCCTCCTGCGCACCGTGCGCGCGCCGCGATCCTGTTGCTTCGCGAGCCACTCGATGCGTTCGTTGAGGAACCGGAACTGCGCTTCCTCGTGCAGTCCGAGCGGTGCCAGAACGGCGTTGCGCACCTCCGCCGGGAAAGCGCGGACCGCGTTCGTCACCCAGTCCCGCAGTTTCGTTCGCACGGCTTCCGCGCCGTCGGACTCCACGATGCCGCACACCTGGCGCAGCGCCGGCCCGACCTGCAGGTCGATTCCCGGAGTCTGCACCCCGCGCCCCCGGCACAACGTGCGCAGTTCTTCCATCAGCTGCTCAGGTGAGACAGGCATCCGTCCTCCGCGCGGAAATGCTTTGCCGGGCATGTCGGGCACACCTCGCCGGACGTTACTCCGGATGCACCGTCCGGGTGAATGTGAATATCGGCGGCCAAAGGGATTGTTCTACACCCCCGGTCAAGATGATCACCGCCGTTCGACTGATGTTCTGACCTGCTGTTTCGCGGTGACGTGCTGGTCACGGACGGTGACTCCCTCCGGTCACCGTCGACCCCGCCGATCTGGAGGTCCATTCGTGCTGCGCACGATATTGTCAGCTTTATCCGCGTTTGCGCTGATCAGCGGCGTTCCTGCCGTCGCTGCCCCGGCGGAGAGCGCTTACCTGCTGCGGTTCCGCACCACCCTGTCCGCGCCTCCAGCTCAAAGGCCTCGGCGTGCGGCTCGGCGCGTTCGTCCAGGACGGCACCAGGCGACCGTGAACGACCTGTCGTCGAAGGTCACCGCGCCCGGCGGCACCGTCTACGGGGGCGACAACGGCCTGATCGAGGCAACTGGTCCACGCCGGGCGGCGTCGCGAACACCGTCGGCACCGTGGAGAACGTGTTCGTCCGGGCACCGGCGGCGGGCACCTGGACGGTCGAGGTCGTCGCGACCGAGGTCAACGTGGACGGTCACGTCGAGACGGCCGCGACCGACGCCGACTACGCGCTGGTCGTGTCGTGAGGGCTATTCGAACCGGGTCGGGTCGCCCGCGCCGTAGCGGATGATCTCGGCCTCACCGCTGGAGAAGTCCACCACCGTGGTGGGCGTGGTGCCGCACTCCCCGGAGTCGATCACCGCGTCCACCACGTGGTCCAGCCGTTCCTTGATCTCCCAGCCCTGCACGAGCGGTTCCGCCTCGTCCGGCAGCAGCAGCGTGGACGTGAGCAGCGGCTCGCCCATCGCCTCCAGCAGCGCCTGCGTCACGACGTGGTCCGGGATGCGCGCGCCCACCGTCTTCTTCTTCGGGTGCATCATGCGGCGCGGCACCTCCTTCGTCGCGGGCAGGATGAACGTGTAGTTGCCCGGCGTGGACGCCTTGATCGCGCGGAACACCGCGTTGTCCACCACCACGAACTGGCCGAGCTGGGCGAAGTTCTCGCACATCAGCGTGAAGTGGTGCTTGTCGTCCAGCTTGCGGATCTCGCGGATCCGGTCGATGCCGTCCTTGTTGCCCAGGCGGCAGCCGAGCGCGTAGCAGGAGTCGGTCGGATACGCGATCAGGCCGTCCTCCTGCAGGATCCGCACGGCCTGGTCGATGGCGCGCTTCTGCGGGTTGACCGGGTGGACGTCGAGGTACTTGGCCATGCCGGGCAGGATATGCCGATCAAGGTTTGAGCAGCACTTTGACCATGCCGTCGGCCTTCTTCTGGAACGTCTCGTACGCCCTGGGCGCGTCCTGCAGCGGCAGCCGGTGCGTGGCGAAGTCGTCCACTCCCAGCGGATCGTCGTCCGTGAGCAGCGGCAGGATCTCCGGAACCCAGCGCCACACGTTGGCCTGGCCCATCCGCAGCTGCAGCTGCTTGTCGAACATCGTCAGCATCGGCATCGGGTCGGCCATGCCGCCGTACACGCCGACGATGGAGATCGTGCCGCCACGCCGGACCATGTCGATCGCGCTGTAGAGCGCGCGGAGGCGGTCGATGCCCGCTTCCTTCATGAACTTCTGCGCCATCGCGTCCGGCAGCAGCCCGGTGAGCTGCTGGGCGATCTTGGCCGCCGGCGCGCCGTGGGCCTCCATGCCGACCGCGTCGATCACCGCGTCCGGGCCGCGTCCGGCGGTGAGGTCCCTGACGACCTCGGTGAGCCGCTTGCCCGCGCCGCGCAGGTCGATCGTCTCGACGCCGCGCGCCTTGGCACGCGCGAGCCGTTCCGGGACGAGGTCGATGCCGATCGCCCTGGCGCCCCGGTGCCGCGCGATCCGGCAGCACATGTCGCCGATCGGGCCGAGACCCAGGACGGCGACGACGCTTCCTTCTTTCACGTTCGCGTACTCGACGGCCTGCCACGCGGTGGGCAGGACATCGCTGAGGTAGACGAACCTGTCGTCCGGAGGCCCCTCCGGAACCTTGATCGGCAGCGTGTTGCCGAACGGCACCCGGAGGTATTCGGCCTGCCCGCCGGGCACCTGGCCGTAGAGCTTCGTGTACCCGAACAGCGCGGCACCGGACCCGTGCTCGCGGACCTGGGTGGTCTCGCACTGGCTCTGCAGACCCTGGTTGCACATCACGCACGAGTTGCACGAGACGTTGAACGGGATCACCACCCGGTCGCCCGGCTTGAGGTTCGTGACCTGCGCACCGACCTCCTCCACGACGCCCATGGGTTCGTGCCCGAGGATGTCGCCCTCGGTGAGGAACGGTCCGAGCACCTCGTACAGGTGCAGGTCCGACCCGCAGATGCCGCTCGACGTGATCTTGACGATGACGTCTTCCGGTTCCTTGAGCGCCGGGTCCGGCACGCTGTCGACCCGGACGTCGCGTTTGCCGTGCCAAGTGACTGCCTTCATGCCCAGTGGCGTTCCCCGTCGCCGCACGTTGATAACCTGGGGAGACTTCTTTCCCCGGTTTTGGAGACCCTCAGCGATGCTCGACCGTGCCGTCGTCGACGCCCTGTTCCCCTCGGACCTGCCCGAGCCGTCCTTCTGGGAGGAGCAGTACCCGCCGCGACAGCTGCCGGAGGGCGCCAAGGTCACCCGCCTGGGCCCGTCGCCGACCGGTTTCCTGCACATCGGCGGCCTGTACGTCGGCATGATCGACCGCGACCTCGCGTCTCACTCCGGCGGCGCCTACATCGTGCGCGTCGAGGACACCGACCAGGCTCGTGAGGTCGAGGGCGCCGTCGAGCAGTTCAACCGCGCGTTCGCCTACTTCGGCATCGAGCCCGACGAGGCCGACACGGTGGGCGCCTACGGCCCGTACCACCAGTCGCAGCGCGAGCAGATCTACCTGACCTACGTGCGCGAGCTGCTGCGCGAGGACAAGGCGTACCTCTGCTTCGCCACGAAGGAAGAGCTCGCGGACATCACCGCGCGCCAGCAGGCCACGAAGCTCCCCACCGGCTACTACGGCCGCTGGGCGATCTGGCGCGACAAGACGGCTTCCGAAGTGCAGGAGGCTCTCGACGCCGGTCGCCCGTACGTCGTCCGCTTCCGCTCGCCGGGCAAGGCGGGGGAGCGCACGTCGTTCGTCGACGCGATCCGGGGTGCGCTGGAGCACGAGGCCAACCGCAACGACGTGGTGATCCTCAAGGCGTCCGACCAGTCGCCGCGCCTGCCCACGTACCACTTCGCGCACGCCGTCGACGACCACCTGATGCGCGTGAACCTGGTGATCCGCGGCGAGGAGTGGATCTCCTCCGTCCCGACCCACCTGCAGCTCTTCGACGCCCTCGGCTTCGAGCGCGTCGAGTACGCCCACATCGCGCCGCTGATGAAGCAGCAGGGCGGCTCCCGCCGCAAGCTCTCCAAGCGCAAGGACCCCGAGGCGTCCGTCGAGTTCTTCATCGAGGCGGGCTTCCCGGCCGAGGCCGTCCAGTACTACCTGCGCGGCCTGGTGAACGCCCGCCTCGCCGACCTCCCGCCGGCCGAGGCCCTGTCGTCCCCGATCTCCCTGGCCGAGTGCGGCGTCGCGGGCCCGCTGGTCGACCTGGTGAAGCTCGAGGACATCGCCGCCGACTACGTGGCCACCCTCTCCGGCGAGGAGATCATCGACCGCATCTCGGCGTGGGCAGCGACCCATGACCCGGACCTGGTCACCGTCCTGTCGACCGAGCGCGACGCGGCCCTGGCGGCCCTGCAGGTCGAGCGCGGCCCCGAGGTCGCGAACCCGCGCAAGGACCTCCGCAAGTGGTCGGACTTCCGCACGGCCTACGGCTTCTTCTTCCCGTCCCTGTTCCCCCTGGTCTCCGACCGCACCGACGAGCGCCTCGGCGGCCTGTCCCCGGACCTGATCGCGGCCTTCGCCGCCGACTTCGCCGACGGCTACGCCGACCTCGAGGACGGCCAGGAGTGGTTCGGCCAGATCCGCGAGCTCGCGGGCAAGCACGGCTTCGCCCCGAACCCCAAGGAGTTCAAGAAGAACCCGGACGCCTACCCCGGCTCCATCAAGGAGGCGGCGCAGCTGATCCGCGTGTCGCTGACCGGCTCGACCCGCAGCCCCGACCTGCACGCCGTCGCCCGCACGCTGGGCAAGGACGAGGTCCTGCGCCGGGTGCGCGCCCTCGCCGGCTGACGTTGCTCCACGCGGCCCCCGTTCCCACGGGAACCGGGGGCCGCGTCGATCCGGCGACGATCCAGCGGCACCGGCGGACGTCCTGGACGCGGATGACCGCCTCATCGCAGAGCGCTTGACCGCCGACTGCTCTGAGCAGCCGCCCGCCTGGCGCCGCGGGAGCCCAGTGGCGATGCGAAGCGAGCCGTGCTGGGCATCGCCGCGCCGTCCAAGCGGTAATTTCCGCAACCTACCAGCACAAGCGCAACCCCGATCGCAATCGTCGCGAAGCGGCGATGTCGAAACCAGCGCTCGTCAAGGCCTGAGCAACCAGGCCGGAACGCGACCCGCTCGCATCGGCGGCCCTCCGCTGACACGTGACGAACCCTCGCAAGCCGACCCGCGGGCCCCGGTACCAACCCGGCCACCGCGAGTCAGCCACCCAGCGTGGCCCAACTGCCCACCCCAGCCACCCAACCGGACCACCGCGCCCCCGCCCAAGCGACGCCCGCACGGGGGCCATGCGGGTTCCGGAACAAAGTCATGAGAGCGTTCCCATTGACGCAGACGTAACACAAAGTTGAGGATCTGCGGCATGCAGTGGAGAAGCACACTCGCCGCAGTGCTGGGGCTGACGCTCGCCGCCAGCGCGACAGCGGCCGCCGCGCCCGGAGCGCCGGAGGCGCAGGGGCCGAAACAGCCGGTCATCGGGCAGCCCAGGACTGAGCACGGGTGTGCCCGCATCGAGAAGTCCTTGCCCACCCTCGGTGACTGGCCCAAGGTCGAGAGCCAGCTGAAGGGTGACCGCAGGGACGAGGCCAGGATCAAGGCCATTCTCAAGGGCATGACGCTGGCCGAGAAGGTCGGTCAGATGACGCAGCCGGAGATCGGCGCGATCACCCCGCAGGACGTCACGACCTACGGGTTCGGGTCGGTGCTCAACGGTGGTGGCAGCTGGCCCGGCGCCAACAAGAAGGCCACGCCGCAGGACTGGCTGAAGCTCGCCGACGCCTACTGGGAGGCGTCGAAGCAGACGCGCACCAAGATCCCCGTCATCTGGGGCATCGATGCGGTGCACGGTAACAACAACGTCTACGGCGCAACGGTGTTCCCGCACAACATCGGTCTCGGCGCCGCGCACGACCCGTGCCTCGTCCGCGAGATCGCCGAGGCGACGGCTGAGCAGATCAGGGTCACGGGCCAGGACTGGGCCTTCTCGCCGACGCTGGCCGTCGTCAGGGACGACCGGTGGGGCAGGACGTACGAAGGCTTCAGCGAGGACCCGCGGATCACGCGCGCCTACGGGTACGAGGCCATCAAGGGCTTGCAGGACAACGCGAAGAGGCGCATCGGCGAGGACGGCGTGATCGCCACCGCCAAGCACTTCATCGGTGACGGCGGCACGACCGGGGGCAAGGACCAAGGGGTCAACGCCAGCACCGAGCAGGAAATGATCAACATTCACGGGCAGGGCTACTACGGGGCGCTGGCCGCGGGTGCGCAGACGGTGATGATCTCGTTCAACAGCTGGACGAACGACGTCATCACCGAGGGCAAGGTGCACGGCAGCAAGTACGTGCAGACCGGCATCCTCAAGGAGAAGATGGGCTTCGACGGGCTGCTCGTCTCCGACTGGAACGGCATCGGGCAGGTCACCGGCTGCACGAACGCCAGCTGCCCGCAGGCCATCAACGCCGGCCTGGACATCATCATGGTGCCCAACGACTGGAAGGCGTTCATCGCCAACACCGTGCAGCAGGTCGAGAGCGGCCAGATTCCGATGGCGCGCATCGACGACGCCGTCACCCGCATCCTGCGCGTCAAGCTGCGCGCGGGCACGTTCGACGCGCCGAAGCCCTCACAACGAGAGCACGCCGGGGAGCAGGAAGCGCTGCTGCACAAGGAACTCGCGCGTAAGGCCGTGCGGGAGTCCGCCGTGCTGCTGAAGAACAACAACCGGATCCTCCCGCTCTCCAAGCGCAGCAAGGTTCTGGTGGTCGGCAAGAGCGCGGACAACATCGGCAACCAGACGGGTGGCTGGACGCTGAGCTGGCAGGGCACCGGCAACACCAACGCCGACTTCCCCAACGCCACCAGCATCCTCAAGGGCATCCAGGACACCCTGGGCGCCGCCAACGTCACGTTCTCCGAGACCGCCGACAACGTCGACCCCGCACAGTTCGACGCCGTCATCGCGGTCATCGGTGAGACGCCGTACGCGGAGGGCGTGGGCGACATCGGCAAGCGGACGCTCGAGACCGCGCGCCTGTACCCCAAGGACCTCGCCGTGCTGGACAAGGTGTCCGGCAAGGGCAAGCCGGTCATCACCGTCTACGTCGGCGGCCGTGCGATGTACATGAACAAGGAGATCAACCGCTCCGACGCGTTCGTGGCCGCGTGGCTGCCCGGAACCGAGGGCCAGGGCATCGCGGACCTGCTGATTCGCGGACGCCACAACGGCTTCACCGGCAAGCTGTCCTACTCGTGGCCGCGCGGCGCCTGCCAGACGCCGCTCAACGACCCGAGCCAGGACCCGCTGTTCAAGCTCGGTTACGGCCTGCGCGACTGGCAGACCGGCAACGTCGGCAAGCTCGACGAGTCGAGCCCCGGCGGCACCTGCTCCGGCGGTGGCGGCGGCGAGGCCACCGAGGACCTGGAGATCTTCAACCGCGCGGACATCGCGCCGTACAAGAGCTACCTCGGCTCACCGGAGAACTGGGGCCTCGAGATCGGCCCTGACGGCCAGGCCTCGCAGGCGAACATCAACGTCGTGCAGTCCGACGTCAACGTGCAGCAGGACGCGCTCAAGACGACGTGGACCGGCGCCGGCCCCGGCCAGGTGTACCTGCAGAGCCCTACCGGCACCGACCTGCGCGGCTACGGCAACGCCAACGCGGCCGTCGAGTTCGACGTGATCGTGCACCAGGCCCCGGCCAACCGCACGGTCATCAGCGCGCACTGCAATTACCCGTGCTCGGCCGAAGTCGATGCCACGCAAGCGTTCCGCGCCCTCCCCATTGGACAGAAGAAGACCGTGAAGGTCGCGGTCAGCTGCTTCGCCGACAAGGGGCTGGACCTGGAGAACGTCAACACTCCGTTCCTGGTCTACACCGACGGCACGTTCCAGGCGTCGTTCGCGAACGTGCGGTGGGTGCCCAAGGCGGGCGCCGATCCGGACGTGCTTCCCTGCAACTAGCCCGAATCTGTGCCTCGCCCGAAACGTGCCCTACCGGCAGACCCGCCGGTAGGGCACGTCCGGGAAGTGCTCCGCCCACTGCTCGGGCGCGAGCGGTGCCGGACGCCGCTCGCACAGCCGCTCCACCGCTCGTTCGACGTCCACCTCCCACCACCGCACTGTCGTGTCGTTGCCACCCGACAACCCGCCGCCCGACCCGAAGATCTGACCGTCAGTCCTCGCAGAAGGCGCCCTGTGGGGGTAGGGCGCCCTCTGCGAGATAGGCCGTGATCTTCTCGGCGACGCACTTCTCGCTCTGGAAGAACCCGGTGTGGCCCTCGCCCCGGTGGGTCAGCAGGTGGCCGCTCCGCAACGTCGACACCAGCGCCACCGAGTCCTGGTACGGCGTGTCCGGGTCGCCGGTGTTGCCGACGACGAGGATCGGCGGTGCCCCCGCCGCCGTGAAAGGACCGGCGTACCGGGACCGCGACACGACGGGCCACTGGGTGCAGGCGGTGGCGTGCGCGTGGTCGTAGTTCGGCACCGCGTACGCCAGCGCCGGACCCGTCAGCGGCGCCACCGCCGACGCGATCGTGAGCCGGGGCTTGAGCTGCCCTCGGGGGAACACCCGGTCCGCGCACTCCACCGCCACGTTGACGGACAGGAAGCCCACGTCCGGCACGGCGAGCAGGGGCCCGGTGCGGTTCTGCGCCTCGGCCAGTCTCGTCGCGAGCTCGGGCCACGCGCGCTTGCCGCCGTCCAGCTCGGACACCACGTTGTACGTCAGTGTGGCGCCGTTGCCGACGAACGTGCCGTCGTCCACTACCGGGTCGGCGTCCAGCTCGTTCTGCAGCTTCACGAACGCCGCCCGCGGGTCGCCGTCACCGAACTCGCACGACGTGGCCACGCACCAGTCGAAGAACCGGCCGAGCGCCGCCTCGACGGCCCGGTACTGGCCCAGGTCGTACTCGTAGGGGTAGTTCGCGTAGGTGTGCGGGTTGTACGCGCCGTCGAGGGCGAGCACGCGGATGTTCTGCGGGAACAGGCTCGCGTAGACCGTGCCGATGTAGCTGCCGTACGAGATGCCGAGGTAGTTGAGCTTCTCGTCGCCGACCGCCTGCCGAAGGAGGTCCATGTCCCGTGCGACGTACTCGGTGCCGATGAACGGCAACAGCTTCGCGCTCTCCCGCTGGCAGGCGTCCGCGAACGCCCTGCCGTTGCGTACGGCGCTCTCGTACGAGTCCTTGCGCGGCCGGGCGGACGCCTCCTGCCAGGCCTTGGCGTACTCGTCCTGCGGCTGACAGGCGAGCGGCTGGCTGCGCCCGACGCCCCGCGGGTCGAACCCGATGATGTCGAACCGGTCGCGCAGCTCGGCGGGCCCGTCGGTGGCGAAGTAGCGCACGGTGCCATCAACACCGCTGCCGGGACCGCCGGGGTTGACGAACAGCGACCCGATCCGCCGGGAGGGGTCCGCGGCGCGCTTGCGCGTCACGCCGAGCTCGATCTTCTCGCCGGACGGGTCGCGATGGTCGAGCGGCACCTCGGCCGTCGCGCACTCGAACCCGTCCGCGCAGTCCGTCCAGGACAGCACCGGCACCGGCGCGTCCGTCGCGTGCGCGGCCGGGGAGCAGCCGGCCACCAGCACGCCGGTCAGGGCCCAGGCCAGGAACTTCACCGTGATGTTCTCCTCAGAAGTCGATCAGGAGAACGCTTTCACGTGTCCTGTCGAGACGCACCCCGCCTTCGGTAGGGCGTTACCCCCCTAGTCGGATACATCGAGGTCGACCGGTTCGCCTCTGATCGCGGTCACCGCACCGCCGGTCTGCGCGGCGAGCCACACCCCGAACCCGTCCGGATCCGTCGTGTGGACCGTGAAGGTGACGTCGTGACCGTACTCGGTGTCCGCGACGCGGTACCCGGCGGCGCGCAACGCGTTCTCCAGCTTGCCCGCCTGGTCGTGGTCCGCGGCCAGCAGCACGGTCTCGTGGCGCTCGCGGGTCAACGTGCCCAGCTCGTCGATCGCCTCCGACACGGCCCGCCCGTAGGCACGGACCAGGCCGCCCGCGCCGAGCTTGATGCCGCCGTAGTACCTGGTCACGACGACAGCGGTGTCGACGAGATCGCGGCGCGTCAGCACCTCCAGCATCGGCACACCGGCCGTGCCCGCGGGTTCGCCGTCGTCGGACGAGCGTTGCGTGTCTCGGGTGCGGAACGCCGTGCAGTTGTGCGTGGCCTGCCAGTGCTCCTTGCGGATCCGCGCGAAGAACTCCGCCGCCTCCTGCTCGGAGGCGACGCGGGCGACGTGGCACAGGAACCGCGACCGCTGGATCTCGATCTCGTGCGTGCCGTCCCGCCTGATCACCTTCACGGCTCGATTGTGCGCCTGCGCTCCGCCTCCAGGAACAGCGCGTCGAGCTCTGCCGGAGGCACCTCCTCGAGCTGCTCGAACGTGCACTGCTCCGGGTCTTTGTCCTGGCGGAACCGCACCAGCCGCGCGGTGTGCCGGAACCGGCCGCCCTGCACGTGCTCATATCGCACCTCGGCCACCCGCGACGGGGCGAGCAGCACGACCTGGAGCTGCTTCTCGGGGTTCCAGCGGCTGTTCATGCCGGGACCGGAGTACGTCGCCCACTCGGCCCAAGGGTGATCGGCGGGATCGAGCAGAGGCTTGAGCTCGTCGACGAGCTCGCGGCGCCGGGCCGCGGTGAAGCTGCTCGCCACACCCACGCTGCGCAGCTCGCCGTCCTGGTAGAGGCCGAGCACCAGCGACCCGACCGTCTCGCCGTCCTTGTGCCACCGGTACCCCGCGACCACGCAGTCGGCGGTGCGCTCGTGCTTCACCTTCCACATCACGCGCCTGTCCGGCTCGTACACGCCGTCGACCGCCTTGACCATCACACCGTCGAAGCCCGCGCCCTCGAACCGGGTGAACCAGTCCCGCGCGACCTCCGGGTCCGTCGTGGACGGTGTCAGGTAGACGCCGGGGATCTCGGTGACGATCTCCTCCAGTCTCGCCCGGCGTTCCCCCAGCGACAGTCCGGTGACGTCCTCGTCGCCGCAGGCCAGCAGGTCGAACGCCACGAACGACGCCGGTGTCTCGACGGAGAGCTTGCGCACCCGTGAGGCGGCGGGGTGCAGGCGCAGCTGCAGGGTGTCGAAGCTCAACCCGTCCGGGGTGACCAGCACGATCTCGCCGTCGACCACGCACCGCGGCGGCAGCGCCTCCTTGAGCAGCTCGACGACTTCGGGGAAGTAGCGCGTGAGCGGCTTGTCGTTGCGCGAGCCCAGTTCCACCTCGTCGCCGTCGCGGAACACGATGCAGCGGAAGCCGTCCCACTTCGGCTCGTACGCGAGACCGTCGCCGCGCGGCAGCTCGGGCACGGACTTGGCGAGCATCGGCTTCACCGGCGGCATCACGGGCAGGTCCACCCACGGACCATAAGCTCAGCGCAACGCCACCGCGAGCTTTTCGAGCTCCCGCACGTCGGCGTCCAGCCCGTCGCCGTCGGGGACGGCCAGCGCGATCGGGCGGCGCAGGGTCACCGCGCCCGACCTCCGCGTCTCCAAGCCCGCCCGCAGCCGGTCGGCGAGAGGCAGCTGCTCCGGCGCCTCGGCGACGTACGGGCTGATCCGCACGAGCCCGTCCCGGCACTCGATCACGCGCCGATAGTAGCGCCGGTGCACGCCCCGCAACGAGAACGCGTCGCGCTTCGACGGCACGCGGTGCAGCGCGTCCTCGGGGAACGACTGGTGCAGCAACGTCCACAGCGGAGCGAGCCGGTGGTAGGCGCGCAGATGCCGCAACCACAACCGCATCGCCGACAACCGCATCGCGGCGATCGGGTAGACGACACCGAGGCAGCACGACAACACGCCGGGCAGCAGGAACCACACCGCGGTGGTCAGCAGCCAGCGGGGGAGCGGCTCGCCGAAGTAGCGGGAGACGTTCGACGCCACGAAGATCGCGTCGGCCGGCACCAGCAGCCCGAGGCCGGTCGAGGTGATCAGCAGGCCCCTGCGCAGCCGCGGTTCGGCGCCGCGGGCGTAGCGGCGGGCCCAGACGAACATCGCCGCGAACCCGTAGAGCAGATAACCGTTGCCCACCCCGTAGAACACGGTGATCGCGAGGACACCGGTCGGCCCGCCGCCCAGCGAGTGCGGCACGAGCGCCGCCGCGACCCGCAGGTCGCCGGGGATCGCGACCACGGCCCACGTCATGGCCGAGATGCCGAGGACCAGCGGCGTGAGCTGGATCAACGCCTGCCTGCGCGCTCGGGTGTCGTCGAGCGCGGAGAAGACGAAGAAGCAGATCAGGCCGTAGACACCGATCTGCAGCATCACGTGCTGGATCAGCTGGCTGACCATCGGGTCGAGCCCGAGGAACCACCTGCCGTCCGCCGCGGCCCTGCCGAACGGGTGCCCGATCGCCCAGCCGGCGACCAGGCCCGTGACGCTGCGCAGCCGCGGGTCGTGCGGGCGGCGCGCGAGCAGGTACAGCATGATCGCGAAGCAGCTCAGGGCGACGATGCCCTGCGTTTCCTTCAGATACTCCACGTCAGAGCCACCCCAGGCGGTCGGCGAGCGAGGAGGCCATGCGCCGGGCCGGGCCCTCCGAGGCGCGCGGCGCGACCTTGTCCAGCACCGAGGCCCATTCGAGGATGATCGTCGCGACCGTCTCGGCCTCGCGCTCGTGCGCGGTGTCGTAGGAGGTGCGCCGCAACGCCCTGCGCACGGCGTCCGGTTCGAGCTCGGCCGGTTCGAGATCGGGGTGGAGGCCCGCGAGCAGGTCGTCGTCCTGCTCGTCGCTCGTGTGGCCGGCCAGCACGTGCCCGAGTTCGTGCAGGATGATGTGGTTCTGGTGCGCCTTCGACGTTTCCCGCTGGTAGAGGATGTAGTCGGCCTTGGCGGTGGCGATCCACACGCCGAACGGGCCGGGCACCGGGATCGGGTGCGCGATCAGCCTGATGGGTTTGCCCCGCTGGTCACCGACGCGGCGGCAAAGCTCCTCGACGTCCAGGGGTGGCTGGATGTCCAGCTCGTTCAGCAGGCGGCGGCACCGCCTGCGCAACTCTCGTTCGGCCACGAGTCATCCTTCGCCGCGCTCGGCCTGTTCCTGTCGGTAGACGACGTCCAGCAGCTCCATCACCAGGCGGCGGCGGTCCGGCGACAACTCGCCCGCGCGCATGGCCATCAGCTGCGCGTCGCTGCCCGCGGCGAGCTCGGTGAGCCGGGTCTGCTCCTGCTGCAACGACTTCAGCTGCTCGTCGACGCGGTCGGTGACCTCGTCGTCGAAGAAGTAGCTCACGGGCACGCCGAAGAAGCCTGCCAGTGCCTGCAGGTGCTTGAACGTCGGGTTGTCCTTCTTGCCCTTGCGCAGCTGCCAGATGTAGCTCTGGGAGATCGTCACGCCGGTGTCCGCGATCGCCGCCGCCACCTGCTCGTTGCTGTACTCCTGGCCGGAACGGGCGGTGTGCACGGCGAAGAGGTGGTTGAGCTTGTCAGCCAGGGACCGTTCCCCCGCCATTGCCGGCTCCCCCCGTTGCGCGCAGTGAGCGTTTCCACCCACGGAAAGGGCTGTCTGGGTGACGGGATTTTCACGAGTTGAAACCCCGCCAATGGTCAACATAGACTCCTGGCGATCCTGTCTCAACTGCGGTGAGGAGGAGCGCGGACATGGCCCTTGCGGAGCGCCAGGGTTCCTTTCACCGGACGGTGATCGACGTCGTCTACCGCACCATGGACCAGCTCGCGCGGACCGACTCGCCGGGCGAGGTCTACGAGCTGCGCGAACAGCTGCGCGCCGCCCTGCCGTGGTGGCGCGGGCTGCTGCGCGTGCACGAGCCGAACGAGCGGCACCGGTGCAGGTCGTGCCGCTCCTGGTACGGGCGGCACCGCGCGTGGCCCTGCCCGGTCTGGCGGGACGCGGTGTCCGCGTTGCACCAGCTCAACGACATGTACGGGTTCCTGGGCGCGTCCCACCCGGCCTCCGTCGTGAGGAGACCGGGGGAACGGGTGACCGTGACCGGGCCGCAGCTCGGCCGCGACGACTAGCAGCGAGTCGCAGCTGTCTCTTGGGATGTGACAGTGAGAGTGATGCCGGCAGGCAGCCGCGTTTCGATCATGAAGATCGCGCTCTCCTGGCTGCCAACTGCACGGTTGGCAGCAGTCAGGGTGATCAGCAAACGTTTGCGTCAGCATTTCCCTACCGCCATCTCGGCGCCGATGTGCATGAGAACGCGACCATCCGGGCTTTCGGAGACGAGCACCAGACCGCCCAGCCCCCTGCCAACGCGTCGGAGCACAACCAAGCCGCGACGCTCTACTAGCTAGCTAGTAGGCCGTCGCGGCTTAGTTGTGTGGTCCGCGATCTTGAGTTGGTTGTAGTTGCGAGCCGAGGCAAACGTTTGCTGATCACGCCACCTACCGCCAACTCATGATCACATCGCCGACACGCCGCGCGACACGCGGACGACCGGCCCATACCAAAGGTTAGAGGCGACGGTCTACTAGCTGTACTGCACAGCGAGGTTGCGAACGGTCCGCCACGTGATCGGATGATCTTGGAATGAGGGAGGGCGTCCGGGCTCGGTGTGGATTGCGACATCTACGACCGGCTAACCAGGAAGCCCTCGATTACTCACGCCAACGCGTCGCTGACCGGGCTGGGCACGCTGCGCCTGGCCCGGTGTGTCGTCGACGATGGCTGGCCGCGGAGCGGTTCCGGGGTTCCCGCGGTGGCTGCACACCTACAATTCACCACCACGATCACACCGCACTCAACGGCCGGCCGCCGGCCGCGTTCCGAACCTCTCAGGTCAGGACAACTAGCCGATCCTGAAGCTCTGCGCCGCCGACCCGTCGCAGGCCGCCTGGATCAGCTGCACGCCGTCGGTGCTGCCGGCCGGTGCGCTCAGGCACTTGCCGGAGTGCCGCGCGGTCAGCGTCGAGTAGCCGTCCGCGCCGGTCGTGACGCGCCACTGCTGGTTGTTCCCGCCCACGTACTCCCACAGGTGGATGCCCGCACCGTCCGAAGTGGACACGTTGCTCACGTCGAGCACCTCGGCCGGGTCGTTGCGGTACTCCAGGCGCGAGTAGCCGTCGCTCGTGGCCACCGCGCGGAAGTTCTGCGCGGTGGTCCCGTTGCAGGAGTACTGCTGGATGACCGTACCGTTCGTGAGGCCCGCGGACCGTGCGTCGACGCACTTGCCGTTGCCCTTGTTGACGAGCGTCTTCCAGCCGGGCTGCGGCTGCGGGGTGCCGCCACCGCCCAGCCACAGCAGGCTGTCGATCAGGAACCTGTTCTGGTCCGAGCTCGCGAAGGTCGAGGACAACGGCCTGTTGTTCGCGTAGTCCATCGCGTTGTGGCCGAAGTTGGCGTAGATCATCTTGAAGTTCTTGTTCGTCCACATGATCGGGTAGTAGCCGCTGCGCCACTGCTGGTTCGGGTCGGTGCCGAGCGGGAAGCTCGACTCGTCGACGCTCGCCAGGATCTGGATGTCGGGGTTCGTGCGCAGGTCACGTGACCAGCTGTACCACTCGCTGACCGAGGAGGTGACCTTCTCGGGCAGGTGCGCGGTCGAGGGGTGCGTGCGGGTCTCGACCTTCAGCGTCGCGGTGGTCGGGCCCCACGTGTTGTTGACGAAGTTTCCCTTTCCCAGGAACGTGTTGTGGTACCACGACCACTCGTTGGCGTTCTGCGTGAACGCCGAGACGTGGAAGCCGAGCCACGCGCCGCCCGCTTCCATGTAGCGCTGGAAGCCCGCGCGCTGGGTGCCGCTCGGCAGGTCGTCGAGGAAGACCACGACCTGGGCCTGGGCCGGGGTGAGGGTGTTCAGCCGGTTCCAGTCCGTCGTGGCCTCGTAGGTGAAGCCGTTCTCCTGCCCGGCGCGGGTCAGCCACGGGTTGGCTTCCTTGACGAACGAGATGTGCGCGAGGTCGTTCGTGCCGTAGTAGAAGCCGAGGACCTTGAACGGGGCCGCCTGGGCCGGGCCGGTGGCCGAGAGGCCGACCGGGAACAGCGTCGCGCCGAGCAAAGCCAGTAGTGTCAACAGTGTTCGAGCCATCCGGGCACACCTCACCATCGCAGGGTTGCGCGCCCGAAGATCAGCGTAGGGATGGTCCAGACCTGTCGGGGACCGGGACGTTCACAGAATTCTTTTGCGCCACAACATGATCCCGCCCAGCACGGCCAGTCCGCCCAGCGCCGCCACCACGGCCGCCAGGCCGAACCTCGTTGTGCTGGACGGCGGTTGTTCGGTGGTCGACGCAACAGGGACGGGTCGCGGAGGGCTCGAGTTCGACGTGGAGGGTGCCGCGGAGCTGGATGTCGGCACCGTCGCCGTAGCAGCCGGCTTCGCTTCGGGTGCGGGAGCAGGAACGGGTGCCGGTGCGGGCGCCGGAGCCGCGGCCGGTGCGGCGATCTCGACGTCCGTGCACGAGTAGTAGGTGTCCGGCGTGTCGGTGTTCTGCCAGACGGTGTAGATGACATGGCGCCCGGTCCGCTTCGGCAGCCGCACCTCGAACTCGTACGAGCCGTTGACCAACGGGGGAGTGGGCACGCTCAGGAACTGCTCCAGATCCGCCCACCGCAGCGCGCGCGTCGGCGAGTAGCCGTCCCTCGTCACGTAGAAGCGGAACGACCCCTGATGCGGGATCGTCGCCCGATAGGTGAAGGCGGTGCTCTTGAGCTTCGTCGCCGGCCACTCCGCGGAGGGCAGGTCGAGCCCGGCGTACTTCGCGATCCCGGCACTGCACAGCTTCCCGTCGGGAACCCTCGCCGCGTCCTGCCCTGCCACGTTCGGGAGCCGGATGTTGTCCCACTCCTTGGACGGCAACCCCGCCTGAATGGCACTGCGGCAGGGCGAGGATGATGCTGTGGTCTGACCGGGCGAGCACAGAAAAGCCCTGCTCGCCGGGTCGGTGGGCGCGCCATGGGCGTGCGCGGGAACCGCGGAGAGCATCATGAGCAGCGTCAGAACGCCCACAAGGCGAAACACGAGCACCTCCCCTGTCTTTCTAGGGGTACGCGTGCAAGACCCGAGTCGTTCACGAAAGATGTATTGCCATGTCCTTCGCTGATGAGGTGTCCGCCGCCGCAGCCAGGCTCGGTGGTGTCGCCCGCACCACACCGCTCGAGGTGAACCAGCGGCTGTCCGAGAGGACCGGCGCGCGGGTGTGGTTCAAGCGCGAGGACCTCCAGGTCGGCCGCTCCTACAAGCTGCGCGGCGCGTTCAACCTGCTGTGCCAGACCGAGTTCGCGGTCGGCGGCGCGGTCTGCGCGTCGGCGGGCAACCACGGCCAGGGCATGGCCTACGCGTGCCGCCGCCTCGGCGTCCCCGGTCGCGTGCACGTCCCCCGCACCACCCCGCGCCAGAAGCGCGACCGCATCTCCGCCCTCGGCCAGGGCATGGTGCAGCTGGTCGTGGACGGCGACACCTACGACGACGCGGCCGCGCTGGCCAAGGAGTACGCGCTGGCCACGGGCGCGACCCTCGTCCCGGCGTTCGACGACCGCCGCACGGTCGCGGGCCAGGGCACCGTCGGCCTGGAGATCGTGCAGCAGCTCGGCGGCGCGCCCGACGTGGTCGTGGTGCCGGTCGGCGGTGGCGGTCTGCTGTCGGGCGTCGGCACGTGGTTCGCCGAGCGCTTCCCTCGCACCCGCGTCATCGGCGTGGAGCCGGCGGGCGCGGCGAGCATGATCGCCGCCATCCAGGCGGGCACCCCGGTGACGCTGCCGGAGGTCGACTCGTTCGTCGACGGAGCCGCCGTGCGCAGGGTGGGCGACGTGACGTTCCCGATGGTTCGCGACAGCGGCGCCGAACTGCTCACCGTGGCCGAGGGTGCGGTGTGCACGGAGATGCTGGAGCTGTACCAGATCGACGGCATCATCGCGGAGCCCGCGGGCGCGCTCGCCTCGGCGGCGTTGCTGGAGGAGATCACCGTTGCGCCCGACTCGACGGTCGTGTGCCTGCTCTCCGGCGGCAACAACGACGTCTCGCGTTACGCCGAGGTCGTCGAGCGGTCGATGATCCACCGCGGCCTCAAGCACTACTTCCTGGTGGAGTTCCCGCAGGAGCCGGGTGCGCTGCGGCGGTTCCTCGACGAGGTGCTGGGCAAGGACGACGACATCGTCCAGTTCGAGTACATCAAGCGCGACAACCGGGAGACCGGCGCCGCGCTGGTGTGCATCGAGCTGGGCCGCCGCGAGGACTACGACCTGCTGTGGGGCCGGATGAAGGAGTCCCCCCTCAAGATCCAGCACGTGGCGCCGGGCACCACCGCGTACCGCTTCCTGATCTGAGCGGCGATCAAGGACTGACACCTTCCCGGAAAGGGGAGATGCCGGGCACGCCTCGCGGAGTGCCCGGCACCGGGATCACGGCTTCGGTGGACAGGTCTTCCACGCGAAGTGGTAGGTCGTCTCGATCGACCCGTCGGTCGAGTCCATCGAGATGAAGCTCGTGACCTTCGTCGGGTCGGACGTGCCCGCCGAGACCCGCAGCTCGGTGTTGATGTTGAAGTTTCTCTTCTCACCACACGGGTGGTAGACGATCGCGGCGAGTTCGTTCGTGTCGGTCGCCTGCCAGTCGTCGCTGAGCGGGCCCTTGTAGTTGTGCTGTCGGTAGGCCGTCTCCGACATGCCCTGGAAGTAGTAGTTGGCCTTCTCCAGGGCCGTGGCGCCGCGTTCGAGGTGCGCGAAGCCGCGGTAGTCGGTGGACGCGATGCCGTAGGTGAAGCCGGACGGCACGTTGACGCGCAGGTTCAGCTGGCAGTTCTTGCGGAAGTCGGTCGGCTTCGCCTGCGGCCCGACCTGCGCCATGAACTCGCTGTAGGTGACGGTGAACGCCTTGTTGTCCGGGCTCACGGCGACCGCGGCCGTGCCGGCCTTACAGCCCGACCCGTTGATGGTCACGACGTCGATCGTGATGATGTCCGGCGGGGGCGTCGTACCGGGTGCGCCTCCGGGCGGAATGATGATCGTCGACATCGCGAGCGCGGCCGCGGCCAGTGTGTTGAGCATGGGGCACCTTTCCGTCTGGGGTTCAACAAAATGAACGGGCGGCGGCAATGGGTGCCTGGATCAGCAGCGCTTCCAGGAGAACTGGTACTTCGTGCTCACGCTGCTGTCCGTCGAATCCATGGTCATGAAGCTCGCGGCCTTCGAGGAGCCCGCGTTCACCCGCAGCTCGGTGTTGATGTTCAGGTGCCGCACTTCACCGCACGGCGCGTAAACGATTTCCGAGACCTGGGCGCGGTCGGTCGCCTGCCAGTTGTCGCTCTTCGGGCCGGAGAAGTTGTGCGAACGGCTCGCGCCCTGCGACATGCCCTGGAAGTAGTAGTTCCCCTTCTCCGTGCTCGTCGCCCCGGCCTGCAGGTGGACGAACCCGCGGTAGTCCGCCTGAGCGATGCCGAACGTGAAGCCCTGCGGATAGGTGACTCTGATGTTGAGCTGGCAGTTCTTGCGGAAGTCTGTCGGCGACGAGCCCTGTCCGGCCTGGGCGAGGTAATCGCTGTAGGTGACTGTGAACGCCGTGCGGTCGTCGGCGGCCGCGACCGCGGCGGTGCCGGCGGGACAGCCGGAACCGTTCACGGTGACCACGTCGATCGTGACGAAATCGGGAACGTCGGGAACTGCGTGCGCGGCGGGCGCGGTGAGAACCGCGGAGACCACTAGGGCAGCAGCCGCCACCATTTTCAGCATGGCCAGCCTTTCTTTCCGGGTGTGTAGTACCGGCGGCGGAAGTCAGACGATATCGGAAACCCTTGTCGAGAAAGGGCCGCCGAATGGGTGACTGAATTGCACGGTAATGGGTTGAGGAAAGCAGGACTAATTGCACGGCCGAAAATTCGGTGCGTGCGCGAACCATGCTCACCCACGATCTGGCGAATTAACCTGACGATTGCCTGACGATCTCGTGGGACTGGTCCGTTCGGGTGATGCGAGGTGGGCGGTCCGCTGCCGTGCGAGATCGAGAAGTGGGACGCGGGTGCCAAGCCGAAGCACGAGTGAGCTGTCGCACCCCTGGGATGAACCACTCCTCGTCATGCGTTGATACTCATGACTTCTTCCGACCTCGATGAGGAGTGCCACTGATGGCTCCCGACCAGCTGACCGTCTACTCGACCTCGTGGTGCGGCTACTGCCGGATCCTGAAGAACCAGCTCGACCGCGAGGGCATCGAGTACGTCGAGATCAACATCGAGGAGACGCCCGGCGCGGCCGACTTCGTGATGAGCGTGAACGGCGGCAACCGCACGGTGCCGACCGTCCACTTCCCGAACGGCTCGGCGCTCACCAACCCGTCGCTGGCCCAGGTCAAGGAACAACTCGCGGCCTAGTCGGAGTGGAGCTGGGCGGTGGTGGAAGCGCCGTCCAGCGCCTCCCGGATGATGTCCGCGTGCCCGCAGTGGTGCGCGGTCTCCCGGAACAGCTGCAGCACGATCTTCCGTACCGACCACGGCTCGGGGTTCGGGTCCCACGGCGCGGACGGCATCTGAACCAGCTTGTCGAGATCGGCTGCGCGCACGGCCTCGTCGGTCGCGCGCCCGGCCTCGACGTAGGCGGCGAGCAGCTCGTCGACCGAGTCGCCGTCCCACGTGTACTGGCTGGTGTCGAACATGCCGTCGGGGATGCCGGGCCGCTCGGTCAGGATGTGCGTGTACGCCCGCTCGCCCTGGGTGAGGTGCTTGAGCACCCCGCCCAGGGTGAGCTCGCTGACCGTGGTGCGCTTCCCGGCGTCGGCCGCGGTGAGGCCCCGCATCGTGATGCGGACCATGCGGCGCTCGTCGTTCAGCATGGACAGCAGTTCGTTGTGCTCCGTGGTCATGGCCGTGAACGCTATGACCGAACTAGGACAGGTCCGGTCCTAATGGTGCGACTCGGAACGCGGCAGCATTCCGCGCCACACCATCAGCAGTACAGGTTCGCTCCTGCGGGAACGCCGAGGATGCCGACGAACTGCTGGTACTTCGTCACGCGGCTCTGGACCTGGGCGGGGTTGCCGCCGTTGCACTCCAGCGATCCGTTGATGCTGCGGATCGTCTCGCCGAACCCGTTGCCGTTGACCATGGCGTTGTGTCCCGTGGTCCAGCCGGGTCCGGTCTGCGTGTTCCAGTACCAGAGGCCCGTCTTCCACGCGACGGCCGCGTCCTGCTCCACCAGCCACGGGTTGGTCAGCAGGGGCAGGCCCAGCGCGTCGCCGGCGTTCTTGTAGTTGACGTTCCACGACAGCTGGATCGGGCCGCGGCCGTAGTAGTTCTGCGCACCGGCGGGGCAGCCGTAGGGCTTGCTGGTGTCGCAGTAGGTTCCCGGCGTGATCTCCCTGATGTAGACGAGGCCGCCGGTCTCGTGCGAGACGTTCGCGAGGAACGCCGCCGCTTCCTGCCTCTTCACCGTGTCGCTGCCCGTCGTCGCGAACGCGGGGTACGCGCTCATCGCCGCCACGAGGCCGCTGTAGGTGTAGAAGCTGTTGCGGGACGGGAACATCTGGTTGAACTGCGCCTCGCTGACGACGAAGCTGCCGCCGCCGCCACCTCCGCCACCGCCGTTGCAGTCGTACGGATCCCAGTACCAGGTGGACACCGTTGGGCTGTAACCGGGATTGTCGTGTTCGGCGATGTAGAAGCTGCCTTCGAACCTGACGATGGAGCCGGCGGTGTACCACTGGCCCTGCACCCAGTCGGTGTAGGTACAGGTGCCGCCGCCGCCTCCGCCGCCGTCACAGTTGTACGGATCCCAGTACCAGGTGGAAACCGTTGGGCTGTAACCGGGATTGTCGTGTTCGGCGATGTAGAAGCTGCCTTCGAATCTCACGATGGAACCTGCGGTGTACCACTGACCCTGCACCCAGTCGGTGTACGTACACGCCTGCGCTGTCACTTCCGCCTGTGAGGATGCGGCCGGTGCGATGACGGCCAACGCCGCCGCCATCACACCTGCCGCGATAGACGCCAAGATGCGTTTTCTCAGCAAGGGTCACCCACTCCTGGAGTCTGCGCGCCCGAGGAATCAAGGATGTGAACAATGCTGAGATTGGCACCAGTGGTCCAGACCAGTCAAGGGTCTAGACCTATTCAGCAGTACAGGTTGCCGCCGGGAGCGACGCCGATGATCCCGGTGAACTGCCGGTACTTCGACACGCGGCTCTCCACCGTGCCGGGGTTCTTGCCGTCGCACTCCAGTGATCCGTTGATGCTGCGGATCGTCTGGCCGAAGCCGCGCGAGTTGACCATCGCGCTGTGCGGGGTCATGGTGCCCGGCCCGTTCTGCGTCATCCAGTACCAGATCGCGGTCTTCCATGAGGTGGTGGCGTTGGTGGCGACCTGGTCGGGGTTCTTCAGCAGGTTGATGCCGAGGTAGTCGCCCGCCGCCTTGTAGTTGAAGTTCCACGACAGCTGGATCGGGCCGCGGCCGTAGTAGGCCCTGGTGCCGGCGGGACAGCCGTAGGGCTTGCTCTCGTCGCAGTAGTCACCGTTCTGGTTGATCTCGCGGATGTACACGAGCCCGCCGGTCTCGTGCGAGACGTTGGCGAGGAACGCCGCGAGCTCCTGCTTCTTGACGGTGTCGCTGCCCTGGTTCGCGAACGAGCCGAACGCGCCCATCGCGGCCTTCAGGCCGCCGTAGGTGTAGAAGCTGTTCCGGGACGGGAACATCCGGTTGAACTGCGCCTCGGTGACGATGAACGGCGCCGCCGTCGCCGGCTGCACGAGCGTGAAGACGCCCAGCACCGCGACGATCAGGGCGGCGGCGCGTGTTCCGAACATGGAGACCAACTCCTCAGAGCATCAGCGCGCCCACTGTGTGTTACCGCTCTCACGGTGGCAGGTGCGGCATGCCGGGCACAAGAGTTGGTCTATACCTTTTAGGAGCCGGAACCGTACGGGCGCGTGATGATCTCCAGCGCGTGGCCGTCCGGGTCGTCCCAGTAGACCCCGCGGCCGCCGTCGTTGCGGTTGATCTGGTTCGGCTGGCTGTGGAACGGGTCGGCCCAGTGGTCGAGGCCGCGCTCCTGGATGCGGCCGAAGATCTGGTCGAACTCCTCCTCGGTCACGAGGAACGCGTAGTGCTGCTCGGCGATCGGCCCCGGGCTGGTCAGGTAGTCGAGCGAGACGCCGTTCGCGACCTCGACGACGAGGAACGGGCCGAAGCGGACCGGCTCCGGCAGGTCGAAGAGCTCGGTGAGGAACCGTGCCGAGCGCTCCTGGTCGGTGGCGTGGACGATGGTGTGGTTGAGCTGTACGGACATGGTTCCTGCTTACTCGCATGTCAGGGAGTTGTCAGCGCGAACGGCGATGATCGCCCCCATGAAGAAGGGGATCATCGCCGTCGCGTTCGTGCTGCTCGGTTTCGTCTTTCCCGGTGTGGCCAACGCGGAGACGCCACCCGGATGCGCGAGCGCGGCGCAGATCGGGTCGACCGCGTACATCCAGTTCCAGGGGAACAACATTGCCTCGGTGAAGCAGTTCGCGGGCTGTGGCCACAACTACTCCTACGTCTACATGTGGGAGAGCTTCCGCAACTCCGGCAAGAACTGGATCACGCAGACCGCGATCGCCGTGTACAGCAGCGCGAGCGACACCACGCCTGACACGCACAAGGGCGGCAACAGCAACCCGAACAACCCCAAGGAGTTGTGGGGCAAGCCCGCCGACACCCTCGACAAGTGCACCGCCGCCTACGGTCTGGTGTACGTCTACCAGTACGACAACTACTCCAAGTACACCGGCAAGCGCTGCTAGTGGAGCGTCGCGGCTTAGTTGTGTGGTCCGCGATCTTGAGTTGGTTGTAGTTGCGAGCCGAGGCAAACGTTTGCTGATCACGCCACCTACCGCCAACTCACGATCACATCGCCGACACGCCGCGCGACACGCGGACGACCGGCCCATACCAAAGGTTAGAGGCGACGGTCTACTAGCTCCTGACGGCTGCCGTGTGGGTGGTCTTGCGGGTCTCATGGTCGACCGCCGACCTCCGATGGGTGTCGGGTCGGCGACGATCAGGCAATACTGCGTTCATGCGGACACTGGTTGTAGCCGGGCTGTTACTGGGTCTAGCAGTCCCCGCACAGGCACAAACAGACGCAGACCCTTCGTCGCTCGTGAATCCCTTCGTGGGAACCCAGAACTTCGGCAACACCTTCCCCGGCGCCTCGGTACCGTTCGGAATGGTGCAGGTCAGCCCTGATACGGGAGGTCAGGGCGGATACGACTACAAAGCCAACTCGATCTACGGTTTCTCACAGACGCACCTGTCGGGCGTGGGCTGCGGAGTCATGGGCGAGCTGCCGGTGATGCCGACAGTCGGGTCCGTTGACAACGTTGACATCAACGCTTACAAGTCGGCGTTCAGCCATTCGGACGAGACCGCCCAGCCCGGTTACTACCGCGTCGGGCTGTCCCGCTACGGGATCAACGCCGAGCTCGGTTCCACTCAGCGGACCGGTTGGCAGCGCTACACGTTCCCCTCTTCCGGGGCTGCCAACGTCCTGTTCAACACCGGACGGTCCAACCAGACGGTGCTCGACTCCGAGATCCACGTCGTCGGTGACCGGACCATCGAGGGCCGGGTGCGCAACGGCCGGTTCTGCGCGGGCAAGGACGAGCACACCATCTACTTCACCGCGTCGTTCGACCGCCCGTTCGCGTCCTTCGGAGCGTGGCGGGGGAGCGTTCCCACGCCAGGCGTTCGCGACGCGGCCGGAACCGGCGGCAACGGCGCTTGGGTCACGTTCGACGCCACGGCCGACCGGGACGTGGTGCTGAAGATCGGCCTGTCCTACACCGGTCTGGAGGGCGCCAGGAAGAACCTCGCGGCGGAGGCTCCTTCGTACGACTTCGACGCGGTGACGGCGGCGGCGAAGGACGTGTGGAAGAAGCAGCTGGACGCCGTGCGGGTGTCCGGCGGCTCACGGGACCGGCAGGTCGCCTTCTACACCGCGCTGTACCACTCGGTGCTGCACCCGAACCTCGCCGGCGACGTCGACGGCAAGTACATGGGCTTCGACGGCCGCGTGCACACTGCGTCCGGCTACACCCCGTACCAGAACTTCTCGCTGTGGGACACCTACCGGCCACAGAACCAGCTGCTGCAGATCCTGGAACCACGCGTGGCGCGTGACGTCGCACTGTCCGTCGTGGCCAGTGGACGTGACGGAGGATGGTTGCCGCGCTGGGCTTTGGCGTCGTCCGAGACCAACATCATGACCGGCGACCCCGTGACGCCGTTCCTGGTCGAGGCCTGGTCGAAGGGCTTGCTGCGCGGGCACGAAGGGGAGACGTACCAGCTGTTGCGCGCCAACGCTTTGTCGCTTCCTCCCGCGGACTCGCCGTACAACGGACGGTCCGGCGTCAAGTACTACTCGGACCGCGGCTACGTCCCGTCCGGCCTGAAGCTCGGGACGGACTGCGCGCACAAGGGCGGCGACAACGACTGCGTGCACCCGGCGTCGGCGACCCTGGAGTACTCGGCGGCGGACGCGTCCCTGGCGTTGATGGCGCGCGGTCTCGGCCATCGCGACGATGCGCGCCTGTTCGCTGATCGTGGCCAGTGGTACCGAAACCTGTGGGACTCCTCGATCGGGCAGTTCCGGCCACGCACGGTCGCCGGCACCTGGCTGACGCCGTACAACCCGGTCGACGCGTCGCACCAGTTCCACGAGGGCGGCGCCTACCAGTACCAGTGGCTGGTCCCGCAGGACCCGGCCGGTCTGGTATCGCTGATGGGCGGCCGCCGTGAGGCCGAGAAACGCCTCGACGCGTTCTTCGCCTACGAGAAGCTCCTGACCGACCCCGCCGGCACCGCCCGGCACGACTGGATCACCGAACCGTACGACTACTACGGCAAACCCACCTACAACCCGAACAACGAACCCGATCTGCTCGCGCCCTACATGTACCTGTGGACGGGCACGCCGTGGAAGGCCGCGACGGTCGTGCGCGCGGCGATGACGTTGTTCACCACCGGCCCGGACGGCATGACCGGCAACGACGACCTGGGCACGATGTCGGCCTGGTACGTCTTCTCCTCGCTCGGCATGTACCCGACGTTCAGCGGCGGCGACTTCCTGGCGCTGTCGTCACCGCAGTTCCCGTCGGCGACCGTCCGAATCGGACAGTACGGCTCGCAGGGTGGCACGCTCGTGGTTTCGGCGCCCGGCGTCTCCGACTCGGCGCGGTACGTGAGCAGCGCCTCGCTGAACGGGCGCGATGTCCGCAAGACGTGGCTGTCGTGGTCTTCGGTGCAGCACGGCGGGAAGCTGGCCTACGACGTGTCTTCGCGGCCTTCGTCCTGGGGCACCGGACGTTCGGACGAGCCGCCGTCGTTGAACGACGGCAACCTCGATGCGCGACGTGCGGTGTCCGCGTCCTTGCGGAACACCGAGATCGTGCTGCCGACGTCGGACTCCGCGCAGTCGCTGACGTTGCAGCTCGACGTGCTGGCGCAGTCGCCGTCCGGGACGACTGTCCGGCCTGTCGTCACGGCGCCTGCCGGGTGGACGGTCAGCGGTGCTCGGCCGGTTGTGATCGCGTCGCGGCATCTGCCCGTGCAGAAGACCGTGCCGTTGACGGTGTCGGTGCCCGCAGGGACGGCTCCTGGCGCGTACGAGGTTGTGGTGAAGGTCGAGTCCGTTGTGGTGAAGGCAGTTGTTGAGGTCAAACCGGCCGCGGTGTGTGCGTTCTCGACGTGTTCGGTCGATGTCGGGCCGGAGCGCAACCACGATGGAACGGCTTCTGTGGCCGAACCGGCTTCCGGCGACTTCGACGGTGGCGGGTGGAGCTACGACGCGGCGTTGCTGCCTGCTGCCGGGCCGGTGACGTGGGGTGGGATCACCTACCAGGCACCGGATCCCACCGGGACCGCCCTGAACTTCGTCGAGGCTCGTGGACAGGGGATGTTGTTGCCTTCGGGGCAGTTCTCGTGGCTGCACGTGGTCGGTGCCTCGCACAACGGGCCGGTGTCGACGTCGTTCACCGTTTGGTACACCGACGGGACCTCGGCCGAGGTGGCTGCTTCGGTGCCGGACTGGGCTGGTGGTGGCCCGGTGGTGTTGGAGATGCCGCATCGGATCAAGGCCGGTCAGGGGGTGGACGGGCCTGCGGTTCGGTTGTTCGGGCAGTCTTTGCGGCTGGATGCGGGGAAGACCGTTCGGTCGGTGACGTTGCCTGATGATCCTCGGGTGGAGTTGTACGCGCTCACGCTCGCCTGATTGTGGTTGCTGGGTGTGCCGGGCTGCTGTTCTCGCGGCTCGGCACACCCAGCTCTGGTCTGAGGCTGGTTCTGAGGGTACGGCGGGAGGTTGGGTTTGGCGGCTTCGCCGACCCGGCACATGCCCTCCTTCGTCGGGCGTGTGCCGGACCGAATTCTGTGGCCGGGTTGCGGGGCGTGGTCGGGTGGCGTGCGGTGGGCGCCGGTTGTGTGAGGGGTCGCCAGAGTGCGGGTTGCGATCCGAAGGTTCCCGTGGGGAGCGCAACCCGGTGCCGGGCGGTGGTCGTGGTTCAGAACGGTGGTGGGTCGTCGAAGACCGGTTCAGGTTCGCGGCGGTAGGTCTTCCCCGCCGGGCTGCGGAACTGGAACGTGCCCGGCATGGGCTGGACGACCTCCCACGCCGTGCGGTGTTTGACCCGGTGGTGATGCTTGCAGAACGGGCCCAGGTTCTCCTGCGAGGTCGGGCCCAGCGGGAACGGCACCGTGTGGTCGAGCTCGGACTGGTGCGCGGGCCGCATGCAGCCGGGGAACCGGCAGGTCCGATCCCGCGCCCACACGAACCGCCGCAACCGCGCCTGAGGCCGGTAGGTGCTGGTCCCGAACTCCAAAGCCTCCCCGGTGACCGGGTCGGTCAGCAGCCGCCGCCAGGTCGCGTCCCCAGCCAGCTCCCGCGCCAGATCGGCGGTGACCGGTCCATACCCGGCGAGTTCGCCGGGCTGCTCGGACAGGCCCATCAGGGTGGCGGCGGACACGGTCACGTACATCTCGACCTTCACCGCGCTGGTCCTGTCCGGCGTGGCCAGCAGCAGGTCGGCCACCACGTCGGCGCGAATCTGGTCCAGGGTGCGGGGGTCGTCGGGGTGCTGCAGGCCGCGGGCGATCGTGTCGACCCGGTCGTAGCACGCCGCGGCCTTCTCCAGCGGCAGATACGCCCACAACCGGGCCATCTGGTCGGGAAGCGGATCAACCCCGGTGCAGCGCTGGGATTTGCGCGTCTCCGCCCGGTCCCGATGCCCGTCGGGGTCGACGCGCATCACCACCCGGCCCGCCAGCCGCCGCACCTGCGCACCGGTCTTGCCGTCGGCCTTGGCCAGCACACTCTCCTCGACCTGCGCCGCCAGATCCGCCGACAACGGCATCGTCGTGTCGTACAGGACACGGGCCTTGTACAGGTCGATCTCCCCCTTCTCCAGGGCGTCCAGCGTGCGCGGCAGCTTCGACGCCAGGTCCAGCGCCAGCGCCATCTGGTTGGCCGTCCAGGCGGAGGTCCAGTGCATCGCGGCGGCGATCTCGGCGTCGAAGAACTCCTCACCCTCACACGCGAGCGCGTACTCGGCGAGGATCCGCAAACCCTGCGCCTGATGATAGGCGACCTGTTTCTCGTGATAGGCGAGAGCATCGAGAACCTCGACGACATCCATACCCCCAATTCTATTCGAGATCAAAAACAGAAAAGGCGGATCAGGGCTACACCATCGAGTGAAAACCGCAGGTCACACACTTCCTACGGCACCGTATACCCGCCATCTCTCTTGACGTCACAAACAAAGCAAAACGACGGAAATTCGGTCCGGCACACGCCCTGCGAAGGAGGGCATGTGCCGAGTCGGCGAAGCCGCAATAGGGTGACGAACGTGAAGAAACTCGGCAGCAGTCAACGCTCCGACGTGTGGGCGGACGGCGACCGCATCATCAAGCACGTGATCGGCGACCAGCAGGCGTTCGAGCGGGAGGTCACCGCGCTGCGGCTGGCCGAACACACCGGCATGGTGCCGCGCGTCCTCGACGTCGACCCGGACACCCGGACGGTCGTGATGGAGCGGCTGCCGTCCCATCCGTTCGACGAGGACTGGGTGATCGACTACGCCCGCGGCCTCGCCCGGCTGCACCAGGCCACGGGTCCCGAGCACGCGGGAACACTGCCGCGCCAGCAGGTTCCAGATCCGGAGCCGTTCCTGCGGTTCGTGCGCGCGCTGGAGGTCGAGGTCGGGGACGCGGAGGCCGAGCTCGCCTTCGCCGACACCGGCAGGTTCGACCTCCTGCACGGCGACCCGTGTCCTGGCAACGACATGTACACCGAAAGCGGGGCCCGGTTCGTCGACCTCGAAGGCGCGATGCTCGGCGACGGTCTCACCGAGCTGGTCTACCTGCGCATGGGTTTTCCGACCTGCGCGACCGTGTCCGAGACGCCGAAGGAGCTGCGGGAAGCGGCCGAGCGGGCGTACTTCGAGGAACGCGGCTGGTCCGAGCCGCTGGAGGACGCCTGCGTGCGGTGGCTCGTGCAGGGGGACGCGCTGGTGCAGCGGGCCGAGCGGGACGGCACGGATCACCTCGCCAGGGTCGTCGACGAGGACTGGTTCTGGTACAGCACGACGGCACGCGGCCGGTTGATGTTCCGGGCGCGGGTGGTGGCCGGGTTCACCGAGACCCACCCCGCGATGAGCGCGCTCGCCCGGCGGTTGCTCGAGCGGATGAACCGGATCTGGGAGCCGCAGCCGATCGACACCCGACGTACGCACATCTCATGACCAGGCGGACAGTTTCAGGCCTGAGGTGAAAGAACGTTCCTCGCCCGTGACGGGGTCCACGAAGGACAACGTGCGGGCGAGGAGCTGCAGGGGCGAGGAGAAGTCGTCGAGCGGGCGTTCCCGCAGTACCGGGTAGAAGTCGTCGTTCACGATCGGCACGCCGAGGCCCGACATGTGCAGGCGCAGCTGGTGGGTGCGGCCGGTCAGTGGCTTCAGGTGGTAGCGGCCCAAGCCGTTCCGATGCTCCACAAGGGACACGTGCGTTTCGGCGTTCGGCTCGCCGTCGACCTCGAAGGCGGTGATGATGCCGCGTTCCTTGATGATCCGCGAGCGCACGACGGTGGGAAGCGTCAGCGATGGTGAGTACGGGGCGATCGCCTCGTACTCCTTGGTGACCAGGCGATCGCGGAACATCGTCTGGTACTTGCCGCGCAGTTCGCGGCGTACCACGAACAGGACCAGTCCGGCGGTGACCCGGTCGAGCCGGTGCGCGGGGGAGAGGTCGGGCAGGCCGAGCGAGTCGCGCAGCTTCACCAGCGCGGTCTGCATGATGTGCTGACCGCGCGGGATCGTGGCCAGGAAGTGGGGCTTGTCGGCGACCACGATGTCGTCGTCCCGGTACACGACACTGACGTCGAACGGGACGGGCACCTCGACGGGCAGGTCGCGGTGGAACCAGATGTAGCTGTCGGGCACGAACGGCGCGTCGAGGCCGAGCGGGCCGGAGACCGACCAGATGCGCTCCTCGCGCAGCATCTCCTCGATCCGCGCCGGAGCCACCCGCGGCAGGCGCTCGACGAGGTGGTCGCGCAGGGACAGCCACGGGCCGTCGGCCGGCAGCTTCAGCCGCGCGGCGTCCAGGCCGTTGCGCTGGGGGAGAGGGGAGGAGGGTTTGCGTCTCATCGCACCCGTCAGTCTAAATGGTCGGAAAAACCGAACGATATCGCTCGAAAACATTCGCTGTACCGAAGAGACCTGGTCAGCGAGGCTGTGGACATGGCGGTCTTCCTGGTCCTCGGTTCGGTCATCTCACTGCAGTTCGGCGCGGCGTTCGCGAGTCAGCTCTTCGGGCAGATCGGAGCGCCAGGAGCGACGGCGCTGAGGCTCGGCATCGCGGCGTTGATGCTGGCGGTGGTGGCGAAGCCGAAGTTCCGGCAGGAGACGGTCGTGCTCGGGCTCACCATGGCCGGCATGAACGGGACGTTCTACCTGGCGCTCGACCGGATCCCGCTCGGGGTGGCGGTGACGATCGAGTTCCTGGGGCCGCTGGGACTCGCGGCGGTGCTGAGTCGCAGAGCCAGGGACTTCGTGTGGGTCGTGCTGGCGCTCGTCGGCGTGGTGATCCTGGGGGTGCGCGAGTACACCGGCGCGCAGCTCGACCTGATCGGTGTGGTGCTCGCGTTGTTCGCGGCCGTGTTCTGGGCCTGCTACGTGCTGGCGGGACGCAAGCTCGCTACGGAAGGGCTGGGCACGGGAGGTCTCGCCGGGGCGAGCCTGATCGCGGCGGCGCTGACGTTGCCGTACGGGCTTTCGACGGCCGGTGCGACGTTGTTCGAACCCAAGGTCCTGATGCTCGGCACGCTCGTGGCGTTGATGGCCTCCGCGATTCCCTACACGCTGGAGATCAGGGCGCTCAAGACGTTGCAGGCCAGCACGTTCGGTGTCGTGCTGGCGCTGGAACCCGCTGCCGCCGCGCTCGCCGGCGCGGTGCTGCTGGGGCAGCACCTGAGCCTGATCTCGTTGTGCGCCATCGCGTTGGTGATCACCGCCGGGGTTGGAGCGGCGCTACGGAAAGCGCCAGCGCCTCGCGAAACGCCCGCACGGCAGGATGCTGACCTCGTCCTGCCCGTGCCGCAGTGAACAGCAGCCGTGACTGCGGGACCGGCAGTTCGTGCAGGTCGACGGTGACCTCGCGGTCGTACCAGATCAGGTCCGGCAGCAGCGCGACCGCGAGGCCGCGTTCCACGAACCGCAGCTTCACGAGCACGTCGGTCGAGGAGAAGCGCACGTCCGGCTCGTAGCCGTTGTGGCGGCACCAGTTCACGTTGAACGTCCGCTGCGGGAAACCGGTGGGTTCCATGATCCACGGGTAGGAGCCGATCTCGGTGACCGGCAGTCCACGCGGGACGGCCAGCCGGATCGGGTCCCGGCACAGCTCCCGGTACTCGAGGTCGGCGAAGCGCGCCTCCGGCTGGTCAGGCCACTCCTCACCGAAGACGAGGTCGAAGTCCCTGGCGTTCAAGGCGGAAAGCGCTTCCGCCGGGTCGAGGACCTGGAACTCGATCCGCAGCGACGGGTGCTCGTCCCGCATGCGGGCGAACGTCGCCGGGATCAACGCCAGTGCCGCGGTCTGGAACGTGGCGACCCGCAGCGTCCCGGTGATCTCGTGCAGCGACGCCGCGACCTCCGACTCGGCCAGTTCGAGCCTGGCCAGCACCTCCTCGGTGTGCCGCACCAGAATTTCGGCCTGCGGGGTGAGCTTCACCCGCCTTCCGACCGGTTCCAGGAGCGGCACGCCGACCTCGGTCTCCAGCAACGACAGCTGCTGTGACACCGACGACGGGCTGTAGTTCAACGCCTGTGCGACGGCCGCGAGCGTGCCCCGTTGGGAAAGCTCGCGCAACAGCCGCAGTCGATGGAGGTCGAACATCAGATCATTATCCGATAAGGTGCCGCTACCGCCCCCTGAGAACGCGTGCTGTCGTCAGCACGCTTTGAGGAGGTATCGGTATGTCCAAACGACTCCGCATCGCCGCGGGGCTCGCTCTGGCGACCGGTCTGCTCGCGGCGGGTTCTCCCGCACTGGCACAGGTGGAATCGGGCCCGTGGACCAGCTACTCGCCGTCGTTCAGCGTGCAGCAACGCGGCTGCGGCACGGTCAGCGACCTCACGTTCCGGCTCACCTGCTCGACCGCGAGCGGAGATCAGCGTGCCGAGCGCCGGTACGCCACGTACACCGGCGGCACGCGGCAGTTCGAGGGCAGCTTCCGGATCACGAGTCTCGGCGGCAGCCGCATCAGTCTCAAGCAGACGTTCAAGGACGACCCCGGTGCGGGTCCGTACTTCATGCTCGCCGTGGAACGCGGCGGCCGGTTGTACGCCGTGCACGGTGGCGACACCATCGCCACGGGAGCGACCGTCGGCACGACCGTGCGCGTGAACACCGTGCACGTCGTCGGCAGCACGCATCGCACCTACATCAACGGCTCGCAGAAGCACTCGGTCTCGAGCTCCGGCGGGAACTTCTACGACAAGTTCGGCGCGTACCGGACCGCGAGCGGCCAGGGACCGGCGACGGTCGTCTGGAGCAACATCCGGTTCTGGCGCAAGTGATCTCCAGGCTCACTCTGGCGGGACTGCTGTTCCTGGCTGCCTGCGGCCAGGAGCGGCAGGACCCCGTGCTGACGTCCGAGCTGACCTCGCCCACCGACGTGACGCTGCACTGGCGTCCGGACGCGGGAGCGGCCGGGCAGGTCGTCGAGTACGCGAACGCGGCCGACGGCGACTACGTGGTCCTGGAGTTCGTCCCGCCGGGCAGGAACTCCTACCGGCATCCGGACCTGATCCCGGAAACCCAGTTCTACTACCGGGTCCGGCCGTTCGCCGG
Source organism: Lentzea nigeriaca (assembly GCF_016907955.1). Classification (GTDB taxonomy): domain Bacteria; phylum Actinomycetota; class Actinomycetes; order Mycobacteriales; family Pseudonocardiaceae; genus Lentzea; species Lentzea nigeriaca. The sequence continues at coordinate 725,960 of NZ_JAFBCX010000001.1, forward strand.
GCCCGCGTCGGCCACTGTGGACATCACGTTGCCGCCGGGTGACGAGGTGCCGGAGGCCGACGGGCACGAGTGGGCGCAACCGCGCAAGGGCGGTGGGGGCACGCATCCGGTGTCGTCACCAGAGGCGGTGCCGGGGAACCTGAAGGCGGAGGTGAAGCACGCCAACGGGATCCTGTTCACGTGGGAGGACCACGCGTCCGACGAGGAGGGGTACCTGATCGAGCTCAAGCCCGCGGGCGCGGCGGACTACCGCGTCGCGGCGCAGCTCGATCCGGACGTCACCTCGTTCGGGCTGGTCACACTCCCAGACGAGAAAACCGCGACGTATCGGGTGCGGCCTTTCCGTTTCGGATCGCCGTCGAACCTGACGCATCAGAAGACGGGGAAGGTCTGAGCGCGTGTCTGGCGCTCCACGTGCTCGCGGCGAACAGTAACGCCGCGAGCACGTAGGGCCACGAGGCGTGTTCGGTGACGGCGAGGCCGATGTCGATCATGGCCAGCAGTCCGAAAACGGCGCTGAGCAGCCACCACGTCAGGTGATCTTCGTGCGCAGGGGAGGTCATGAGGGCCGGGTTACCCCTTTTCGGGCTCCCTCACACCTACTTCTTCCTCTTTTTTCTCGCCGCGGCGTCGCATGAACCCGAAGCCGGGGATGCCGAGGATCGCCTGGCGCATGTCGCTCGTGACCTCGAGCAGCTGGTGCACCTCAGGGCCGACCCTGTCCAGCGTCGCGAGGATCGGCAGGATGTCGTTGGTGAGGTGCTCGGTCAGCACGGGCAGCTCGTCGACGAGCTTGATCGCGGCCTCGACCTCATGCGGCGAGAGCTCCTCCACGAACCGCTTCGCGAGCGGCTGCGCCTGCCTGGCGATCGGCTCGTAGATGCCGATCAGCTCGTTGGCCGTGTGCGCGGTGTGGCCGGCCGTCGCGACGACCTGCGCCGCCCGTTCCGCGACGTCACCCGCGCTGGCCGTGATCGCGCGGACCTCGTCGACCGCCTTCTCCGCGTCCGCCACGACGTGCCCGGTGCGGTCGACCAGCTCGTCCGCCTTCTTCACGATGCCGTCGATGGCGTCGACCGTGCCGCTGACCTTGCGGACGAGCTGCTCGACCTCGCCGATGAGGTTGAGCACGCGGCCGGGTACGGCGGCTGCCGTCGCGGTCGTCTCGATCGCGGTGTTGATCGCGGTGTTGAGCGCCTGCCTGGCCAGTCCCATGCCGGGGATCTCCATACGACCACTTTGCCCTATGTGTTGATCGGTTCGGGGGAACGCCATTCGGAATCCGGAAGTGTCAGACCCCGTCATTACATTCCTTGATGTCGGCCAGTCGGCTGACCGGGCGATCCGGGAACCGTCCACCGTCCGAAGTTGTCAGAGTCGGGGGTTAGCATCCCCGGCGGGCGAGGGAGGCGCACATGGCTTGGTGGCACCGGATCAGACGCATTATCTCCGGTGGAGGGCGGGAGTCGGCGAGTTTCGTCGCGGCACTGCTGGGTGTTCTCGTGCTCGCGGGCGCGGCGCTGGGGCAGGGCATCTCGCGGACGTCGGTGGCGGTGTCCGACGGGCTGACCTGGCTGGGCGACGACCAGCGCGGTGAGGTCGTGCAGATCAACCCGGTGTCGGGCAAGCCGCAGACGCGGCTGCAGATCAGCGGTCCCGACTCGCAGCTGGAGATCGCGCAGGAGGACGGCCGCCTGATCGTGCTGAACCGGCGCACGGGCGAGATCACCGTCATCGACCTGGCGACGCTGCTCGCGTCCGGCAGGCGGCAGGCGCCGCCCGGTGCGTCGAGCAAGGTGCTGGTCGCGAACGGAATGGTGTTCGTCGTCGACCGCGCGTCCGGCACGATCCACACCGCCGATCCGTTGACGCTGGCCGACGTCGGGCAGACGTGGGAGGCCGGTCAGCCGCTGGCCGATGCCGTCGTCGACGAGCGCGGCGTGCTGTGGCTGGTCGATCACGGCGGCACGTTGCGGTCGCTCGACTGGTCCGACGACGAGGAGCGGTTCCGCGAGCGTTCGCAGCGCCAGATCAGCGGTGCGGGGCCGCGCACCGTGCTGGTGCCCCACGACCAGGGCGTCACGCTGATCGGCCTCGACGGCGGTGTCGTCGTGCGCGACGGCACGGGTGAGGACGTGTCGAGGTCGACCGACCGCACCGATGCCGAGGTGATCGCGGCGCAGACCGCGCCGACGGACCTCGTGCCCGCGTCGGTGCCCGACTCGTCCGTCGTCGTGCTCGTCGTCGACGGGCAGGTGCTGCGCGTCGACGTCGGTGCGAGGGGCTGCCCGAAGCCCGGCAGGCCCGCGGTGTTCCGCGACAAGGTCTACGTGCCCTGCAAGGGATCCGGCAAGGTCATCATCCTCGACCGTGGTGGCAGCCGCGGCGGTGACGACGTGAAGACGTCCGGCGGCGCCGACCCCGAGCTGGTGTTCGACGACGGCCGGTTGTTCGTGAACGTGCCGGGTTCCTCGACCGGTGTGCTCGTGGACGCGGACGGTGCGACGCGGTCGTTGACGATCCGCAGCCCGGAGCTGCCGGTGAAGGACCCGGACCGCTCGCCGCCGCCCTCGGTGCCGCCGCCTCCGCCGCCGAACCCGAACGAGCCGACGAAGCCGCCGCGCAACCCGGGTAATTCCGGCAACCCCGGCAACAACAACGGGTCGCCCGATGTGCCGACGCCTCCGTCGTCGTCCACACCGCCGTCTTCCTCAGGCGGATCGGCACCTGCCGCTCCCGCGGGCGTGACGGTGCGGGAGAAGTCGCGCAGCGCCTCGGCGGTGGTCGTGACGGTGAGCTGGAGCGCGGTCTCCTCGACGGATCCGATCGTGGGTTACACCGTGACGGGTTCCGGCTCGTTCAGCGGTGGCTCGGTGTCGGCGCAGTCGGCCGGTACGTCGGCTGACTTGTCGTTGCCGTGCACGGGTTCCACGTTCTGCACGAGCGGCAGGCTGGACGTGACGGTACGTGCGTCGACGGCGACTCAGGCCGGTGCCGCGGGCATGGCGGCGTTCACGGTGACGGCGCCGAACAACCCGCCACCGCCGCAGCCGACGACCACGACGCCGCCGCCGAACAACCCTCCGCCCAACCCGCCCCCGCCCAACCCGACGCCCACGACCACGACGACCACGCCTCCTCCTCCGCCTCCTCCACCACCGCCGTCGTTACCGACCGCTGGTGCCGTGGTGATCACAGGTTTCTCCGGCGGAGTCCGGATGCCGACGCGCCAGGTGAACATGGCGCCACCCGCGGACTGGGCGAACCACAACGGCCGGTGTGAGGTCGTGAACACGACGCAGGGCTACGCGGTCGGCATTCCGTGCAACGCCACCACCGCGCGGATCGACCTGGAGGAAGGCTCGAACCGCATCGTCGTGCGCGCCTACGCGGCGTCCGGCGCAGGGCAGGTCGACTCGGCGGCGAAGACCGTCAACTACATCGCGGACGAGTGCGCGGGCAAGCCGTCGTGCATCCCGCGCGCGGCTCCGGCGGGCGCTGGGACCGCGCCGATGGGCGCGGGTGGACTGGGTTTGCTGGCGGCTGCGTTCCTGCTGCGCATCGGTGTTCGTAGAGAAGAGGACAAGTGATCGACACCGGAGAGGTCTCGGCCTTCCGCGACCTCCACACCCGGCTCGGTGACGCCGTCGAGAGCGCGGTGCGCGGCAAGCGCGACGTGATCGACCTGGTGCTGGTGGCGATGTTCGCGGGCGGCCACGTGCTGCTGGAGGACGTGCCCGGCACCGGCAAGACGACGCTGGCGCGGGCGGTGGCGGGGGCGTTGGGCGGTCTGTCGCGGCGTGTGCAGTTCACGCCGGACCTGCTGCCGTCCGACGTCACGGGCACCTCGGTCTACGACCCGCAGACCGGGCAGATCCGGTTCCGGCCGGGGCCGGTGTTCGCGAACATCGTGCTGGCGGACGAGATCAACCGCGCGGCGGCGAAGACGCAGTCGGCGTTGCTGGAGGTCATGGAGGAGCGGACCGTCACGATCGACGGCGTCGGGCACGCGGTGCCCGACCCGTTCCTCGTGGTGGCGACGCAGAACCCGATCGACCTCGACGGCACCTACCGGTTGCCGGAGGCGCAGCTGGACAGGTTCATGCTGCGCACGTCGATCGGCTATCCGTCGGTGGCCGACGAGCTGGACGTGTTACGTCCCGGCAGCGGCGCGGGCCGGATCGCCGACGTGCGGACGGTGACGTCGCCGCGCGAGGTGAGCGCGTTCAGCGGGCGGTTGTCGTTGCTGCACGTGGCAGATCCGATCCTGCAGTACATCTCGGCCCTGGGCACGGGAACGCGGTCGGACGAGCGGCTGCGCCTCGGCACGTCGACCCGTGGCCTGCGCACGCTCGTGCGGTGCGCGCAGGTGTACGCGGCGTCGAAGGGCAGGCATTTCGTGGTGCCGCAGGACATCCAGGACATCGCGGACCCGGTGCTCGCCCACCGCCTGGTGCTGACGCGGGAGAGCGTGCTGGCGGGCGTGACGACGTCCGAGGTGCTGGCCGACGTGCTCTCGGGCGTGCCGGTGCCCAAGCCCGCGGCGCAATGAGACTCACCCTGCGCGGCACCGGAACCGCGGTGCTGGGCGTGCTGATGCTCGGCGTGGGCCTGTGGTGGCGCTACGCGGGCATGGCGGCGTTCGGCCTCGCCCTGTCCGCCCTGGTGCTCGCCTCGGTCGTCTCGGTGCTGGTCGCGTCACCGCTGACGGTCTCGCGGACAGTGCGCCCGCGCACCGTGCCACGTCTGGCGCGGTGCAGCGGGCGGCTGGAACTGTCCGCGACGGGCAGGTGGCCGGTGGCGCTGGACGCCGTGGACATGGTGGCGGGCGCGCCTTCCGCCGTGGACGTGCCGCTGCTCAAGCCGGGCGTGACCGAAGCGGTCGACTACGCGATCCCGACGCAACGCCGCGGCGTGTTCGACGTCGGCCCGTTGACGTTGCGGCGCAAGGGCTTGGCCGGCCTGGCACAGGCCCGCACGGTGCTCGGCGAGGTGGTGCAGGTGCGGGTCGTGCCCCGCGTGCTGCAGGTGCGGGGCCTGCCGTCCGGTGCCCGCCGAGGCCAGGTGGGCGCCGACGAACGCGTGGAGCGCGGCGGCACGGACCTGGTGGGCCTGCGCGAATACGTGCCAGGCGACGACCTGCGACGCCTGCACTGGGCGACGTCCGCACGCACCGGCACGCTGATGATCCGCGAGGACGCCGACCCCGCGCGTCCGCACCTGGCCGTGCTGCTCGACGACAACTCCGCCTCGTACGAACAGGAACAGCGCTTCGAGGAGGCGGTGGAGGTGGCGGCGTCGCTGGTCACCTCCGCCCTGGAGCAGGGCCATCCGGTGCGCCTGCTGACGTCGTCCGGCGGCACCGACATCGAGGAGACCCAGGACTCCGCGCCGATCCTCGCGGCCCTGGCAGACCTGGAACTGCAGGGCACCGATGGTCGCCCGACCGTACCGGTGCGGGACCTCGACGTGGTCGCCGTGGTCAGCGGCGCGGTCGTGCCCGCGCTGGTGCTGGAGGCGGGGCGGGCCGCGTTCGGCACCGTGCTGGTGGTGGACGAGCAGCGTCCGGTGGGGGCGGTCGGGTCGGTGCTGGTGATCAGCGGTGCTCGGGCGGAGGACCTGGTCGACTCGTGGAACGCGGTGGTGGCGCGGTGAAACGCAGGGGCGTGGAGCCGGGCTGCGAAGCCGGGTGCAGGAGTGTGGAGTTCGGTGGCGGCTCGGCGAAGTCCGGAGCGGCGGCTGAGGTTCTGGCCGCCGAATCCATCGGTCTCGCCCGTGTCCTGGAGGTGGTGGCGGCATGATGAAACACCTCTGGGTGGCCGCTGTCCTCCTCGTCGCCTCCCTCCAGCTGGCCCAGGCCTGGGACGGCGCGTTCGTCTACTTCGGACTCGCGGCCTTCACGGGATTCCTGGCATTGCTGCTGAAACGCCTCGTACCGGCCGGCTTGGCCGCTCTGGCCGTCATGGTCGTGGCGATGGCCGGCGGGTTCTTCGCGGCCCGTGGCGCGTCCCCCGACCGGGACCCGACGTGGGTGCTGCTCGACACCGTGCCCCGGCTGCTCACCGCTGCCCGTCCCGCGCCCGCGACGCCCGAGCTGCTGGTGCCGGGGCTGCTGCTGATCATCGGCGTGTCCACCGCGGCCGTGCTGTCGGTGACCAGGCGGGGGACGGCGTTGTTCGTGCCCGCGCTGGGTGCGGCGGTGCTGTACGTGTCGGCCGCGCTGCTCACCACGGGCCGGGCCGACCGCTATGGCCTGGTGGCGTTGGTGCTGGTCGTGGTGCTGGCGTTGGGCTGGCTGATCATCGACCGGCGCGGGCCCGTGGTGCCGCCCGCGGTGCTGGCGACGGCGCTGGCGGCGTTGACATTGCTGACGGTTGTGTTGCCCACCAACGGTTTTGAGCCGCGGAAGCTGGTCACGCCGCCGGTCACCAACGTGGCCATCGCGAACCCGTTGCCGCAGCTCGCCGCGTGGGCCGCGCAGGGGGAGGCCGAGCTCTTCCGGATGCGTGGGCCCGAGGTGCCGGTGCGGCTGGTGACGCTCAGCCGGTACACGGGCGCGTCGTGGGAGGCGGCCGCGACGTACGGGCCGCTCGGTGTGGTGGACGCGCCGGATCTGCCCACCGGCAGGAAGTTCCAGGACGCGAGTGTCGATCTGCGGATCACCGGGTTGCAGGGCGAGTGGCTGCCCGGTGTGGGGAAGCCGCAGGCGGTGTCGCTGAGCAACGCCATGGTGGATCCGGACACCGGGTCGCTGGTGGTGGCCGACGGGCTCAGGACGGGGCTGAGCTACACGGTTCGCGGTGTCGTCGAGACGCCTGCCGACGCGGATCTGGCCGAGGCCACGGTGCCCGCCGGTGCGACTCGGTACACGGCGTTGCCGCGGTTGCCGTTCACGTTGGCGGAGTACGCGCGGCAGGCGACGGCGAACGCCCGCACGCCGTATGAGAAGGCCGTGGCGCTGGAGCAGGTCGTGCGGCTCAACCGGCGGCCGGACGCCGAGGCGCCGGTCGGGTCGTCGTACGCGCGGCTGGAGACGTTTCTGTTCGGTGCCGCCGGTGAGGCCGGGGCCGGAGCGGGGACGGCCGAGCAGTTCGCGTCGGCCTACGCCGTGCTGGCGCGGGCGGTCGGGTTGCCCACGCGCGTGGTGGTCGGGTTCCAGCCCGTGCCCGAGCAGGGCGGGGAACGGATCGTGCGCGCCGCGGATGCCACGGCCTGGCCGGAGGTGTACTTCAGCGGATGGGGCTGGGTGGCGTTCGATCCCGTGTCCGGCAACGGGAGCGGGCCCAGCGCGGCGTCGAAGCGGGAGGTGCTGAACCGGCTCGCGTCCACGACGGCGAAGCCGACGCCGACGTCGTTGCCCTCGGTGCCGCCGCTGGTGCAGCCGAGCGCCGTGAAGCCCGACGTGGTGGCTGCCCCTGAAGCACCGAAGGGGTTTCCGTTCTGGGTGTTCGCGCCGGTGCTGCTCCTGGTCGTGCTGTACGTGGCACGGACTTCGCGCCGCCTGCGGTGGCGCGCGGCCGGGGCGGTGGGGGCGTGGAACGAGGTGCTGGACTCGTTGCAGCTGGCCGGGTTGAAGCCGCGGCCCAGCCGGACCGTGCCGGACATCGGGCGGGAGTGGGGCGACGCCGGGGTGCGGCTGGCGACGATCGTGGACCAGGCCGCGTTCGCGCCACAGCCGGTGCGTCAGGAGAACGGCTGGCGGCTGGCACGGCAGATCAGGAAAGCGGTGCGGCGCAGGGCTTCCTGGTGGCGCAAGGTGGTGTGGGCGGTCGACCCGCGGCCGCTGTTCCGGCGGTGAGCGTGCTTTCGCAGGCGTCCCCCTGAAAGGTGGACCCCTGATCAACCCGACGATACTCAGGGGGTCTGACAAGATCGTTCAGTTCTTGGCTGCGCAGACCTTGGCCGAGCTGCCTCGTTCACCGTTGTAGCCGAAGGCCGCGATCTGGAAGCAACGGCGGATGCCGCCGCCGTCCTCGATGACGTACTTGGTGCCACCGCCGGTCACCCTGGTCACGGCCTGCGGTTTGGCGCCGGTCACGTCGATCACCACGAACTCGGCCTGGCCTTTGCTCGGGTCAGACCACTCCAGCTCGATCGCCTTGCCCTTGTACTCGGCGCGCTTGAGCACCGGCACGAACTTTGGGTCGGCGTTGGGCGGCGGGCCCGCGTCGGCGGACTCCGACGTCGGCACCGGAATCGTCGTCGTCGTCGTTGTCACCGGCTGCTGGGACTGCCGGTTGTCGGGGCGGTTCAGCAGCAGGCCCGCGAGGACGCCGCCGGTCACCGCCACCACGGCCAGCAGGGCCAGCACACCGCCGCGCTTGTTCTTGCGGACCGGGGCCGTCATCGGTTCGACCGGCGGCACGTCGAGGGTCGGCAGCACGGCCACCTGGCGCGGTGGCGGTGGCACGACGATGTCCTGCTGCCGGTAGGTCAGGTCGGCGAGCCGGCCCTGCCACGAGTTGTCCGGCTCCTCTTCCGGTTCCTCGGCGGGCTTTTCCTCCTCCTCCACCTTGGGGCGGGGGCCGAAGCCGGGCGCCTCGGTGGGGCCGTCCGGGAAGACGGCGGTGCGCTCGCCCAGCATCATCGTCGAGTCCGGGTCCACAATGGACACTGACGGCGCGGTCGAGACCCCCGCGTTCACGGCCATCAGCGCGTCGCGCAGCTCCAGCGCCGAGGCGAAGCGTTCGGCGCGGTCCTTGCGCAGGCAGCGGTTGATCACTGCCACCAGTGAGGCCGGGACGTCGAAGCGGGTCAGGGTGCGGGGTTCGGAACGGGTCACGCGGCCGACGTAGGAGAGCAGCGTGTCCTCGTCCGGGTTGTCCGAGGCGAACGGCGGCTTGCCCTCCAGCAGTGTGAAGAGGGTCGAGCCGAGCGACCAGATGTCGTCGGCGAACGACGGGGTGCCGCCCTCCAGCGTCTGCGGCGCCGCGTGGCGGTAGCTGACCATCTGCAGTGACGCCGAGTGGCCCGCGTCGGCGCCGCGGGCGATGCCGAAGTCGGCGAGGACGTAGGAGGTGGGGAGCACGAGGACGTTCTGCGGCTTCACGTCGCGGTGCAGGATGCCCTGGCCGTGCGCGAACGCGAGCGCGTCGGCCACCGCGATGCCGGCGGAGATGACGTCCGGCACGGGCAACGGGCCCATGGCGCGCAAACGGTCGTGCAGCGAGCCGCGTTCGTAGTACTCCATGACGATGCACGGGCGGCCGTCCGGCAGCGTGCCGGTGTCCAGCACCGTGACGATGTGCGGGTGCTGGCGGCCCAGCTCGACGGTGATGGCCAGCTCGCGGCGGAACCTGGTCAGCGTCTCCGGGTCGGTGACCTGCAGGACCTTCACCGCGACGTCGCGGCCCAGACCGTCCTGGCGCGCCCGGTAGATCGTGCCCTCGCCGCCCTGCGCGATCACGCGGAAACCGCTGTAGCCGGGTAACGCGATCGCAGGTGCGGGCGCGGCGCCCGCGGCGGGCGCCCAGGCCATCAGATCGTCTTCCACCAACGAATCCTATCCCGCTGCGGCCGGCTCACCCCGACGTTCGGCGCAGCCGCGGAATGGGTTCAGTCCTGCCGCACCTTCACCTGGAATCCCAGCGACTGCAGCATTCCCGTGAGCATCACGCGGGTGTTGTCGTCGGCGCGCCTGGGCAACTCCGACTGCTTCGCCGCCTCCGCGAGCTTGGCCTCGGCGGCGAGGTAGAACCGTTGCTGGTCAGGAGGTCCCGCCAGCGCCTGCAGATCGTTGATCAGGCCGCGTTCCTGGCAGAAGACGTACGAGCGGTCGTGGTGCAGGTTCGGTTTGTCCAGCTGCGCCTTGGGCAGCCGCAGCTCCACGGTCTTGCGGTCGGGGGACACGATCAGCCCGTCGTCCTTGATCGAGCCGAGGTCGACGTAGGCGTTGACCGACCCGGCGGCCACGAACAGCGTGCGTTCGCCGGCCAGCGCCGAGGGCACCCACTTCACGTCGTTCTCGATGTCCAGCACGACCTGGAACTCGCCGGACGCGGCGTGGTACTGGCTGAGGTCCCGCACCGACTTGAGCATCGCGGGCTGGCTGCGGTCGATCGACTCGTCACCGGAGGGCTTGAACTGCCCGAAGACGTACACCGCCGCGCCGAGGAGAATGAAGACGGCTGCGACCAGAGCTCCACGCGTCACCCAGCGCCTGTCCACGGCATTGGACTACCCGTGAGGTGATGCGCTCACACGGTCCGTATGGGCTAATCGACCCGTGCGGAATCAGTCATGCGTCCATCTGGTTGGCTTTGGACGAGACTGAAACAACGGTTTTGGAGGCGTGCGGTGCTGGACCCGGAGAACCTGTACGAGGTCGACTCGGAGGTGCCGGACCTGACAGGTGCGGTGCTGCTGCACCACTTCGAGGGCTTCATGGACGCCGGTGCGGCCGGCCGCCTGCTCGCCGAGCACCTGCTCGAAACGCTCGAAAGCCGTGTCGTCGCCCGCTTCGACATCGACAGCCTGATCGACTACCGGTCGCGCCGCCCGCTGATGACCTACGCGACGGACCACTGGGAGGACTACGCCACGCCCGAGCTGGTCGTGCACCTGCTCTGGGACAGCGCGGGCCACCCGTTCCTGCTGCTCACGGGCCTCGAGCCGGATCGCAGCTGGGAGGCGTTCGTACTCGCCGTGCGGTCGTTGATCGACCGGTGGGGCGTGCGCCTGACCGTCGGGTTCCACGGCATCCCGATGGGCGTTCCGCACACGCGCCCGCTGAACGTCATCGGCCACGCGACCAGGCCCGAGCTCGTGTCGGAGTACCAGCCGTTCTTCAACCGCGTGCAGGTGCCGGGCAACGTGTCGGGCCTGCTGGAGTACCGGCTCGGCCAGGCGGGCCACGACGCGATGGGCTTCGCCGCGCAGGTGCCGCACTACCTGGCGCAGTCCCAGTACCCGACCGCCGCCGTGACGCTGCTGGACGCCGTCGCGCGCGCCACCGGTCTCGCGTTGCCGATCGGCTCGCTGATCGACGCGGCCCAGGCCGCCGACGCCGAGATCCACCGCCAGGTGGCGGAGTCGGAAGAAGTAGCCCAGGTGGTGGAAGCGCTCGAGCGGCAGTACGACGCCTTCATCCAGACTGTCGGGAACACCGATCTCCCCAGCGCGGACGAACTGGGGGCCGAGTTCGAACGGTTCCTGGCCGAGCAGCAGCGTCCGCCGGACCACCTGTAGGAGCTTGTGATGGCCACCTGGAACGACGTGCGCCGGATCGCCACCTCCATGCCCGACGTGACGGAGCGGGTGCGAGAGGGCGTCGTCGACTGGAGGGTCAAGGACAAGCTCTTCGTGTGGGAACGGCCGCTGCGCAAAACGGACCTCGCCGCGCTGGGCGCTTCGGCGCCTTCCGGGCCGATCCTGGCCGCACGGGTGCCGGACCTGGGCGCCAAGGAGGCCTTGCTGGCCTCCGACGAGTCGGTCTACTTCACGACGCCGCACTTCCAGGGATATCCGGCGATCCTGGTGCGGCTGGAGCACATCGAGGTGGGGGAGCTGGAAGAGCTGATCGTCGAGGCGTGGCACGCGCGGGCGAGGCGCCGGTAGTGGAATTCCTCTGCTACCACCGGGATCGGCCCGGTTCGTTGCCGTTGCGCGAGAAGCTGATCGAGGAGCACTGGTCCTACATGGACCGGTTCGAACTGATCGCCCGCGGGCCCACTTTCGACGGCGGTGTGCTGACGGGCAGCGTGCACGTCGTCGACGTACCGGATGCGGCTGCGGCTCGTGCGTTCGCGTTCGAGGAGCCCTGCTACCAGGCAGGCGCGTACCGGGACGTGCTGGTGCGCAGGTGGCGCAACGTGCTCGGCCGGACGATGTGGGACTTCCGCGGCGGCCGGGAGGGCGGCGGCCACCTCGTGCTCGGGTTCGGGTCGGGCGAGCCGGTGGACCTCGTTCCCGCGCGCAAGGACGAGCTGATCGCGTACGGGCCGTTGCTGTCCGACGACGGCACGGCGTGGCTCGGCACGGCCGCGCTGGTCAGGTCCACGGATCCGGCGTCGGTGCTGACCGCCGACCTCTACGACGCCGTCGAGGTCCACGCGTGGGAGTTCGGCGGCCGCCGCTGACCTGCCCGTTCGCCGGGCGAGCGGACAGCCTCCGACCTGCCGGGACGGGTCGGAGGCCAGTCATCGGCCTCGGCTACAGGGCGCACGCCCCGACAGCCTCGCCGAACAGAGCACCCCAGGCGTCCTCGATGTGCTCCAACCCGCTGCCGTTGGCGAGGTTCGGGTTCGAACTGCCTTCACCGATCGTCTTGTCGGACCGGACCGTGAAGCCTGCCGGACCGCCGTGCCCGAGCCAGTAGGCCAGGAAGCAATCAGGGTCGACGCCCGGCGGGAAGTCCGGACTGTGGACGAACTCTTCAACCGTCACCGTGATCCACCGACTCGAATGGGTGGCACCGGCATTGCCCTGGTCCGATCTGTTCACGATGTAGCACTCGTGCGCGGAAGCAACGCCGGCTCCCACCATCAACAGCGCGGCCGACATGGCACCGACCGCCAGGCTTCGCTTGAACACGCCGATCCTCCAACTCCCCGACCGTCTCATGTGGATTCATAAGAGTGGAGTACCAAAACGTTACGCCATAAGGGTCATTGGACCCGATGGCTCAGCGTGATGGAACACTTCCCGTACGTAGAACGAGAAGGCACCGTTGCCGGAGGCGGAGTGGCGGTGTCTGTCAGTAGCTGACGAACCGGTAATGCAGGCCGCTGCTGGACTCCTGCCAGTCACCGACGCGGACCGGTTCGCGGTCGATCTTCGGCGCGTACGTGTCACCCTCGAAGGTCTCGAGCACCTCGGTCACCTCGACACGGTCCGCGAACGGCAGTGTCGCCGCGTAGACCGCCGAGCCGCCCATCACCCACAGGTCGCCGGTGACGTCCGCGAGCGCCTTCTCCAGGCTGTCGAACGTCTCGGCGCCTTCCTGGGGCGTCCGGGACAGCACCAGGTTGCGGCGGCCCGGCAGCGGCCGGAAGCGGGGCGGCAGGGACTCCCAGGTGAGGCGGCCCATCAGCACGGCGGCGCCCGCGGTGATCTCCCGGAAGTGCTTCATGTCCTCCGGGATGTGCCACGGGATGGCGTTGTCGCGGCCGATGACGCCGTTGAGAGACTGCGCCCAGATCAGGCCGATCACACCGCCACCGGAGCCTTGATGCCGGGGTGCGGGTCGTAGCCTTCGACCGTGAAGTCCTCGAACCGGTAGTCGAAGAGGCTCGGGACGTCCGCGAGCTTCAGCGTCGGGAACGGGCGCGCCTCGCGGGTCAGCTGCAGTTCGACCTGCTCGACGTGGTTGTCGTAGATGTGGCAGTCGCCGCCGGTCCAGATGAAGTCGCCGACGCCGAGACCCGTCTGGGCGGCGATCATGTGGGTCAGCAGGGCGTAGGAGGCGATGTTGAACGGCACGCCGAGGAACAGGTCCGCGCTGCGCTGGTAGAGCTGGCAGGACAGCTTGCCGTCGGCGACGTAGAACTGGAAGAACGCGTGGCACGGCGGCAGCGCCATCTGCGGGATCTCGCCGACGTTCCAGGCGGACACGATGATCCGGCGGGAGTCGGGGTTCGTCCGCAGAGACTTCAGGACCTCGGCGATCTGGTCGACGTGGCCGCCGTCCGGGGTCGGCCACGAGCGCCACTGCACGCCGTAGATCGGGCCGAGCTCACCGTCCTCGGGCGCCCACTCGTCCCAGATCGTCACGCCGTGGTCCTGGAGCCAGCGCACGTTGCTGTCGCCGCGCAGGAACCACAGCAGCTCGTAGGCGATCGACTTGAAGTGGACCTTCTTGGTGGTGATCAGCGGGAAGCCCGCGGCGAGCGGGTAGCGCAGCTGATGGCCGAAGATCGACCGCGTGCCGGTGCCGGTGCGGTCTTCCTTGTGCACGCCCTCTTTCAGGACGTGCCGGAGCAGGTCTTCGTACTGCGTGTCGGCCATGAGGGTGAGCCTACCCAGTGCCCTGGCCGGCACTAGAAACGTGCGGTGTCCGGCCCGAGTCCGAAGCGCACCATCGAGTAGGTCTCCAGCAGACGGCGCGACACGATCGTGTGCTGGTTCGCGACGTGAGCGTCCCGCAGGCACCGTTGCAGGGCCGACGACGTGAACACCGACGTGCCGCCGCCCACCGCGAACGCCTTCTGAGCCACCTCGGTGGCCTCGGCGGAGGCGAACGTGCAGGCCAGCCGCAACCGGCCCCTCACGGCGTCCGGCGCCTCCGAACCGGCCTCCGCCAGCTCCCAGGCCGCGCTCAGCTCGTCGTCGAGGAAGGCGCGGGCGGCCGAGAGCCGGGCCTCCATCAGAGCGACGTCGATCTGGACGCCGGCCTGCTCGGCGAGGCGTTTCGACGCGTGCTGCGGAGTCTTCTCGACGGCGAGCGCCACGATCTCGTCGACGGCACGCCGCGCGATGCCCAGGCCCACCGAGGCGACGCCGGCGGCGAGGAAGCAGAAGAACGGGAAGCGGGGAAGCGAGCCGGTGGTGCCGGGCGGGGTCACTCCCGGCAGCGCGGTCCGGCCGGCCGGGACGAAGGCGTCGGCGACGGAGAACTCGTGCGAACCGGTGGCGCACAGACCCGAGACGTGCCAGGTGTCGTGGATCGTCACGTCCGCACGCGGGTACACGGCCAGACGCGGGCCGTCCGGTGTGAGGGTTCCGCCGATCACCCACTGGCTGTACGGAACGGCGCTGCCCCAGCCCCAACGGCCGGACACGCGGTAGCCGCCGTCCGCCGCCTCACCACGTCCGATCGGCGCCGCGGTGCCCGCGATCAACGCGCGCGGGTCGCCGAAGATCTCGTCGGCGGCGGCGACCGGCAGGTACCAGGCGAGCGACGACGAGATGGTGGTGGTCATCGCGGTCCAGCCCGTCGAGGCGTCCGAGCACGACAGGTTCTGGATCACGCGGCTCCACTCCGGCAGGCCCATCTCGGCGCCGCCGTAGCGCTTCGGCAGGAGCATCTGGTGCACGCCGTGGTCGATCAAGGCGGTCAGCACCGGTTCGGTGAGGGCGCGCTGCTGTTCGGCCACCGGCGCTTCGGCGCGGATCAGGGCGTGGAGATCCATGTGCGCGATCCTGCCGAGCGGACTACAGCTTGGCGAGCGCCTCAACGAGTGGCTTGAGCTCCGGGGCCGCCGAAGCCTCCTCCAGCGACGCCGCGAGGACCTCGTCATGGGTGGGCCGGGCGAGCGCGAGCAGTTCGTGGCCCTTGTCGGTGACCTCGGTGTAGATGCCGCGGCGGTCCGTGGGGCAGAGGTAGCGGGCGAGCAGGCCACGGTCCTCCAGGCGGGTGACCAGGCGCGTCGTGGCCGACTGGCTGAGCACCACGGCGTTCGACAGCTGGTTCATCCGGAGGTGGAAGCCGTCCTGGCGGTTGAGGACGTCGAGAACGGTGTACTCGCTGACGGAGAGTTCGTGCGCCTTCTGCAGGGCTCGCTCGAGGCGGTCCTCGATGCGCGCGTGCAACGCCGCGAGCGTGCGCCAGCCCTGAGCGCGCGCCTGGACGGCGTCGTCGTCCAGTGACATGGGTCAACCCTTCTCAAATAGACAGCGTCTGCAACTATTGCGTACGCTTGTAATCGTCTTCAGCAAGTCTACCGGGGAGAGACATGGATCTGTCGGGACGTACGGCGCTTGTCACGGGCTCCACCTCCGGCATCGGCTTCGCGACGGCGGAGGCGCTGCTCAAGGCGGGTGCGACGGTCGTCGTCAACGGTCGCAGCCGGGAGCGGGTCGACGAGGCGGTGGCGAAACTCGACGGGGACCTCCCCACCGTCGACGTGCGGGGTGTCGCGGCGGACATCGCGACCGCGCAGGGCGCGGCCGAGCTGATCGAGCAGGTGCCCGACGTGGACGTGCTGGTCAACAACATGGGGATCTACGGCGCGCAGCCGGTGTTCGAGATCGACGACGCCGAGTGGCAGCGGTTCTTCGACACCAACGTCATGTCCGGCGTGCGGCTCTCGCGGCACTACACGCCGCGGATGGTCGAGCGCGGCTGGGGCCGGGTGATCTTCGTGAGCAGCGAGTCGTCCGTCTTCACGCCCACCGAGATGGTCCATTACGGCATGACGAAGACCGCGCAGCTCGCCATCGCGCGCGGCATGGCGCAGGCCGTGAAGGGCACCGGTGTCACGGTGAACTCCGTGCTGCCCGGCCCGACGCTCACGCCGGGCGTCGAGGAGTTCATCCGCGACCGCGTCGGCGACGGCGGCGAGGCGGAGTTCGTCCGCACCGAACGCCCGACCCTGTTGCTGGGCCGTCTGATCCGTCCGCACGAGGTCGCGAACCTCATCACCTACGTCGCGTCGGACCTGTCGTCCGCGACGACCGGAGCCGCGTTGCGCGTCGACGGCGGCACGGCGCCGACGCTGATCCCGTAAGTCAGAAAAGGAAGATTGCTTGTGAACATCGTGAAGCTCAACAACGGCGTCGAGATGCCCCAGCTCGGTTTCGGTGTCTGGCAGGTGCCCGACGCCGAGGCCACGCCCGCGGTCAGCGAGGCGATCAGGGCCGGTTACCGCAGCATCGACACCGCCGCGCTCTACGGCAACGAGGCGGGCACCGGCGCGGCCGTCGCCCAGTCCGGCGTGGCGCGCGAGGAGCTGTTCGTCACGACGAAGCTGTGGAACACCGACCAGGGTCACGACGCGACGCTGCGCGCGTTCGACGAGTCGATGAGCAAGCTGAAGCTCGACGTGCTCGACCTCTACCTGATCCACTGGCCGACGCCCGCCCGCGACCTGTACGTGGACACCTGGAAGACGTTCGTGCAGCTGCAGAAGGAAGGCCGGGTCCGCGCGATCGGCGTCTCCAACTTCCAGCCCGCGCACCTGCGGCGGCTGATCGACGAGACCGGTGTCGTGCCCGCGATCAACCAGGTCGAGCTGCACCCGTACCTGCAGCAGGCCGACCTGCGGGAGTTCCACGCGCGGCACGGCATCCAGACCGAGGCCTGGTCGCCGCTCGGCCAGGGCGGCGAGCTGCTCGGCGACCCGGTCGTCACCGAGATCGCCGCGCGGCACAACCGTTCCGCGGCGCAGGTCGTGCTGCGCTGGCACCTGCAGCTCGGCAACGTCGTGATCCCGAAGTCCGTGACGCCGTCCCGCATCCGGGAGAACATCGCGGTGTTCGACTTCGAGCTGGCCGAGGAGGAGATGGCCGCCCTGTCCACTCTGGACCGCGGCGGTCGCATCGGCCCGAACCCCGACGAGTTCAACCAGGCCTGACGAGAACTACGAAGCCCCGGCCCGCATTCTCGCGGACCGGGGCTTCGCCGGCGACGGGCCTGCCTCCTGCTCCTAGGCCCGCATGACTGTGGCGATCGGGATCCGTGCCGCCCTGATCGCCGGGATGAGACCGCCGAGCACACCGGCGACGAGACCGGCGATCACGCCCGCGACACCCGCCTCCCACGGGAAAGTGGTGCCCTGCAACGACGGGAAGCGGCTGCCGAACATCATCAGCGCGATCTGCAGCCCCGCCGCGCCCGCGCCGATCGCGAGCGCCGCGGTCAGCAGGCCGGTCAGCAGAGTCTCGGCGAGCACGATGCCCGCGAGCAGCATCCGGGACATGCCCACCGCGCGCCGCAGCGCGAACTCCTCGACGCGCTCGCCGACCGTGGCGAGACCGACGTTGAGGATGCCCGCGACGCCGATCAGCAGCACCAGGAACGCCATGCCGAGGAAGATCAGGCGCATGATCTTCAGCTCGGACTCCATGCGCTCCTTGGAGTTCACGACCCGGAACTGCACCTGGTTCTGGTCGACGCCCGCGCCGACGAGCTTGGCCTTCAGCAGCTGCTGCAGGTCGTGCGAACCGGGCTGCATGTACACCTCGAGGCCGGTGCCGCCGCCGCGGAACCTGTCGAGCTCGCTGGTCGCCGCCGCGGCAGGCATCCACGTGCGCAGCTCGTCGAGGCGCAGGTAGACCCGCGGCTGGACGTTGCCGTCCTCCACAACGCCGACGATCTGCGGTGTCACGTGGTGGGTGGCGCCGTCGATCATCATCTCGCCGGGGATGCGGTACTGCCGCAGGCCCTTCGCGGCCTCCTCGTTCAGCACGATCCGCGGGGCGAGCGACGGGGCCGTGGCGAAGTCGAGCCAGGTGCCGGAGACCGGGCGGAACGGCTTGAACGGCCGGATGTCACCGGTCAGCGCGACCATGCTGACCTCGATCGCCTGGCCGTCCGGCTTCTTCTCCTGCGGCTTCTGCTCCTGGCACACACCGGCGGCGTCGCAGTACACCGACGGGCCGCTGTAGTCGCCGCCGCGGTTCGCGTACTCGAACGGCATGCCGCCCTCGTTGATCGGCCGCACGCCCGGCTCGCCGATGATCGCCTTCGAGCTGATCATCGCGACGGCGTCGGTGCGGCCCTTCAGCGTGGCCTCGACGATCCCCGGGGCGCCCTTCTCGCCTGGGATGTAGCCCATCATCGTGCCGTCCTTGCCGGCCTGGAGCTCGACGTCGGTGAGCATCGCGCGTTCGGCGATCTCGGCACCCGCCTGCACGGTCACGACCGCGAGGACGCCGAGGAAGAGGGAGACCATCGACAGGAACGTGCGCAGCTTTCGGGCGCGGATGCCCTGTCCGCCGATGACGAGGGCGGACCGCAGCTTGCCGGAGAACATCAGTTGAACCGCCCGTCGCGCAGCTCCAGCACGCGGCCCATCTTGCGCGCGTGGTCGTGGTCGTGCGTGACCAGCACGAGGCCGCAGCCCTGCCTGGTCGTGCCCAGCAGCACCTCGACGACGAGGTTGCCCGTCTCGGTGTCGAGCGCGCCCGTCGGCTCGTCGGCGAGGATCACGCGCGGCTGCCGCACGAGGGCGCGGGCGATCGCGACGCGCTGCTGCTCACCACCGGAGAGCCTGGCGGGCTTGGACTTCGCGAGGTGCGCGATGCCGACCTGGTCGAGCGCCTCCATCACCTGCTGCTTGCGCTTGCGCCGTGACGACCAGCCCTGGCCGTTCACCAGCGCCATCGCCACGTTCTGCGCCGCGGTGAGGTGCTTGAGCAGGAAGAAGCGCTGGAACACGAACCCGAACTCCGCGCTGCGCAACGCCGCGGCCTTGCGCTCGGGCAGCTTCGTGATGTCGTTGCCGTGCAGCAGGTACTGGCCTTCGTCCGCCCGGTCGAACAGGCCGATGAGGCTCAGCAGCGTCGACTTGCCGGAACCGGAGCGGCCGAGAATCGCGACGCTCTGTCCAGGATGGACGGTGAGGTCCACACCGGACAGGATGGTGCGCGGTTCCTCCTGGCCCTTCAGGACCTTCGTGATGCCGTTGAGCTGCAGCAGCGGTGCCTGGACCTGGATCACTGGCGCCGTCATCACGGTCCCGTCGGCTTCTGCTGGTCGCCGCCCTGCTGCTGACCCTCCGGCAGGTTCGGGCCGGGCACGGCGAGCTCCTCGTCACCGGTGAGGCCGGACTTGACCTCGATGACCTTGCCGTCGGTGAGGCCCAGCGTCACGTCGGTGGTGCGGCGCGAGCCGTCGGGCTGGATGACGTCGACCTTGCCCTTGCCCTGCTGGCCGGCCACCGCCTCGACCGGGACCACCAGCGCCTGCGCCGACTTGCCGGTGGTGACCTCGATCGACGCGGTGGCGCCGTTGATCATCTGCACGTCCGCGGGCGCGGTGCACACGATGCGCAGGCCCGTCGAGGAGCTCGGCTGCTGCGGCTGGTCCGGCTGCTTGGGCTGCTGCGGCTGCTGCGTCTGGCCCGCAGGCGGGGTCTTGGTGTCCGGCGTCTGCGTGGGCTTCTCCGGGATCGTGCCCTGCGGCAGCGCGGCGATGGTGCCGAGCACCGTGCACGGGAACGGGCCGGGGCCGTTCTTGATCTGCACCGTCACGTCGGTGAGCGCGCCGTTGATCTTGTACGCCTGCGCGCCGTCGATGTCACCGACGATGGCGTAGCCGACGTGCTTGGCGGACGCGATCGGCATGCCCGCCGTCACCGTCGCCTTGTCGTCGACGAGCCTGCCGCCGAACGTCGCACCGGCCGGGATCTCGACGTAGTTCGGAGCCCCGTCCTTCCACACCGTCGCGACCCTGGTGGGCTTGGTCGGCGTGCCGTTGGGCGCCTGCAGGTCGAAGTACCGCACCTGGCCGGCGACGGGCGCGGCGAGCCCGAACGTCGGGTTCATCTCGACCTTGCCCGAGATGCTGAGCTTCGTGGTCAGGTCCTGCTTGGTGGGTTTGACCTTGGTCATCGTCGTGCCGCGCGGCGCCAGCTCCGGATTGGTCTTCTCCGAACCTGACGGACTGCACGCCGCCACGGCGACCGTGACCAGCGCGCACAGCGGCGCGAGAACAATTTTGCGCACGAATGTCCCCCATGTCGTTTCAACCAACCTACCGATAAGGACACCGGACGAGACGGGGAGGTTGCATCGGACTTTCGGCCGATGTCGCATCGACCTGGTGGCCACGGGTATCCGGGTGTCGACCGGAAGGAGAAGACCTGTGAATGCGCTTGCCGTGGTAACCGGTGCGTCCAGCGGAATAGGTTACGAACTCGCGAAAGTGCTCGCGGACAACGGCTTCGACGTCGTCGTCGCGGCCGAGGACGAGAGGATCGACGACACGGCCGCACAACTGCGGTTGCGCAGCGGTGGTGTGCACGTCGAACCGGTGCGCACCGACCTGAGGAGTTTCGACGGCGTGGAATCCCTCGTCGCGCGGGTGCGCGCGCTGGGCCGTCCGGTGGACGTGCTCGCGGTGAACGCGGGTGTCGGCGTCGGCGGTGACTTCGTGCGCGACACGTCGCTCGCCGACAACCTGGAGATCGTCGACCTGAACGTTCGCTCGTCCGTGCACCTCGCGCACCGGCTGATCGGCGACATGGTGGACCGCAAGGAGGGCAAGGTGCTCTTCACGTCCTCGGTCGCCGCGACCGCACCCGGCCCGTTCCACTCGGTCTACGCCGCCTCGAAGGCGTTCCTGGCGTCGTTCGGCCAGGGCCTGCGGGAGGAGTTGCGCGACACCGGGGTCAGCGTCACGACGCTGATGCCGGGACCGACCGACACCGAGTTCTTCGACCGCGCGGGCATGCAGGACACCAAGGTCGCCACGGGCGACAAGGACGACCCCGCGCAGGTCGCCCAGCAGGGCTTCGACGCGTTGATGAAGGGCGACGACCACGTGGTAGCGGGTTCGCTGAAGAACAAGGTCCAGGTGATCGCCGGGAAGGTCGCGCCGGATCCGGTGAAGGCGAAGATGATGCGGACGATGACCGAACCCGGTTCAGCCGAGTCGTGACGGGTACTCGCGCGCCATGAGCCAATCGAATCCCATTGAGATCCAGAAGAATCTCGCCGGCGTGGACTACCCGGTGAGCAAACAGCAGCTGATCGACAAGGCCCGCGACAACGGTGCAGGGGACGACGTCCTGGCGTCGCTGGGCAGGATTCCCGACCGGCAGTACGACGGGCCGAACGCCGTGAGCGCGGAGGTTTCCCAGGCGTGAGGCGGATCTGGCAGGCGTACGGCGAGGGCAGGCCGTTGCCCGGCTACCTCCTCGCCATCGGCACCTACGCGGCTCTCGCCGGTGCCGTCTCGGTGGCCGGGCGCCTCGGCGGCGTCCGGCTGCCGGAGCGGTTCTCGTTGCGCGACACCGCGCTCGTCGGGGTGGCGACGCACAAGGCGAGCCGGTTGCTCACCAAGGAGGCGGTGACGAGCCCGCTCAGGGCACCGTTCACCCGCTACGAGGAACCGGCAGGGCACGCGGAGCTCAAGGAGCGGCCCAGGTCGGACGATCCGGCGCGGCACGCGGTCGGCGAGCTGCTCACGTGCCCGTTCTGCGCGGGGGTGTGGATCGCGAGCGGACTGACCGCGGGGCTGGTGTTCGCGCCGCGGGTCACCAGGCTGGTGGCGACGGCGCTCACGGCCGTCGCGGCGTCGGACGCGCTGAACCTCGTGTACGACAAGCTGAAGTCATGACACGTGGCGGCCGCGCCGGCTCCCCTCGTAGGCCTGCTCCCGCAGCACGGCGAGCCAGCGCGGCGCCAGTTCCATGTCCGGCGGCAGGTTGAGCACCGGGTCGAACGCCACGGGGGTCGCCGTGCTCTCGTGAGGGTGCAGCGTCACCTCGGCCACCTCGCGCCAGTCGGCGTCCTTTCGCGCCAGATGGATCGTGAAGCGGCCCGGCAGGTCGCGGTCGTCCGGAACGGCCATGAACCACACCAGTTCGCCGCGGTACCGGTACGGCGCCAGGGTGCCGAGCCGGGCGTCTCGCCACCGCCGCACGAACCTGGGCAGCAACCGCGTTCGCGGGCCTGTGCCGGTGCTCGACAGCAGCAGGTCCCAGTCACCGGACTCGGTGGGCACGCGCAGTGCGATGCCGTGCACGTCCAGTTTTCCCGGCCCGGTGCCCACGCCCTTGGACAGGCGCACGGTCACGGCTGCGTTGGTGGGAAACGGCGCGGTACCGGTCAGCTCACCGGTCATCTGGACGCCGCGCGGATGCAGCGCCCGATCGTGACGCGCCTTCGCGAGCAGGCGGAAGACAGTGGACAGCACATCCCGGTGTACCCGTCGAAAGCGCTGGAAAACCTGGTGTTTCAAGGTCTTCCGGCGGGGGATTCTGCGGTGGTGAGGCTGCTCAGAGCTCCGGGCGTGTACGCGCCCCAGGACGACACCGCGCTTCTCGTCGAGGCGATGCACGCGGCGGCGATTCCGGCCGGCGCACGCGTGCTCGACGTCGGCACCGGCACGGGAGCGCTGGCCATCGCGGCGATCCGGGCCGGAGCCGCCGAGGTGACCGGTGTGGACGTGTCGCGGCGCGCGGTGTGGACCGCGCGGGTCAACGCCGCGCTGCAACGGATGCCGTTGCGGGTGCGGCTGGGCAACGCGCTGGAGGTCGTGGCGGGCGAGCGTTTCGACCTCGTGCTCGCGAACCCGCCGTACGTGCCGGCCGCCAGTCCCTGCGCGGCTCGCGGGCCCGCACGGGCGTGGGACGCGGGGCTGGACGGACGGCAGCTGCTGGACCCGTTGTGCGCCAGGATGTTCGATCTCCTGGTGCCGGGCGGGGTGATGCTGATGGTCCATTCGGCACTGTGTGGGGTGGACAGCACGTTGCGGCAGCTGCGGGACAACGGCCTGAAGGCCTCGGTCGTGCAACGCCGCAACGTGCCGTTCGGGCCCGTCATGAACGGCAGGATCGGTTTTCTGGAGCGGCACGGGCTGATCGAACCCGGTCAGCGACACGAGGAACTGGTGGTGATCCGCGGTGACCGGCCGGAACCGACGCCGGGTGACGATGGTGCCGAACGGGCCGGTGCTCGTTGAGGGACCGGTCGAGCTCGTCACCGACGACGGCGTGACGCACACCAGCGACCGGTTCGTGGTCGCGGTGTGCGCGTGCCGCCGCAGCAAGCGTTACCCGTTCTGCGACACCAGCCACCGCAAACGCGTCCGCAGCGACGACTCGCCGGCCGCCCAGGACGACAGCAGGTGAGCGGCGAGGCGTGCCTCGAGCAGTTCAGTCGCCTGGATGCCGAACACCACGTCCGCCCGCAGCCCCGGATCCTGTTCCAGCAGCGAGCCGATGACGTCACGGCGCATGATCTGCTCGTGCACGGCGTCGGCCTCGATGTGCTCGGTGTAGAACTCGACGCACCGCGGGTCGGCGCCGAGGCGCTGGAGGGCCTGGGCCATCCGCTGGGCGCTCGGGGCGGTGGTGATCTCGGCGGCGGCGAAGTGGCCGACCAGTGCGCCGCGCAGCGACCGGTGCAGGCCGAACAGCGACATCATGTTGACGATCGCGATGGCCGGAGCGGGCACGTCGTCGAGGTAGTGCAGGTACTCCGGCGACATCCCGGCGCCTTCGAGCAGGTCGGCGTAGAGGCGGGAGTGCATGCGGTCGGCCCGGCCACCGCCGAACTCGTCGAACTCCACCGCCACCAGCGCGGCCTTCGCCCTGCCGCGCAGCCGGGGGATGACCCACGCGTGCGGGTCCGCTTCCTTGTGGTGGTACACCGAACGATGCGCGAAGTACTCGCGCATCTCGTCCCAGGTGCCGTTGTCCCGCAGGTGGTGCGACACACCGCTGCCGGGCACGTGCTCCACGAGCAACGCTTCCAGCGCCGCCCCCAGCTCGTCGCCGCCGTCCACATCGGACCGCAGCGCGGCCAGGAACGCGGTTTCGGCGTGGGCGCGGAACTTCAGCAGCTCCGGATCCCACTCCCACGCCGGGTGCACGCCGTCGAAGCCGCAGTAGTGCAGCTCGTACATCGTGTGCAGCGCGATAGTGAGGTCCTCACCGTACGGGTCGGCGTCGGTGAACGGCATCGGGCGGCCGTCCGGCTCACCGCTCAGTGCGGCGACGACGGTCTCGGACAACGGCCCGCGGGGCGAGGGAAGCTTCACCACGCTCTCATACCCGCTGGTCGAGCAGGTCATGCACCAGCGAGAGCTCGCCGCGTTCTGCCAGCGCCGGCGTGACGTGCTCCAGCAGCCGGTCGAGCAGCGCGGTCGCGGGCACCAGGCGTTCCCGCCACGGATCGACGCCGGCACCGTCCAGGCCGTACCGGGAAGCCGTCCAGACGGCCGCTGCGCACACGTCGTCCCGCACCGGGGGCGATTCGTCACCGGCGGCCGCTGTGTGGACGAGAGCGCGCGACAGGGCTGCTTGCAGCACCGCGTCGTCGACGCTGTCCGCCGCGTCCGCCACGCGGAACTCCACGGTCGGCAGCCGCGGTGACAGGCGGGCGAGCCAGAACGACTGCGCGCGGTCCACCAGCGTCCCGCACGCGACCATGCGGGCGACATGCGCGTCGTAGTCGGCGACGCCCGTGAACACCGGTGCGACCCCGGAGCCGGGAAAACGGGACTGCTGGACCATTCGCCAGCTCGCGTAGCCGTTGTCCGGCGAGTTCGCCGACAGCGCCAGCAACGTCGGCAGCCACGGCCTGAGGTGGTTGAGAACGCGCACACCCGTTTCACGGTCGGGCACACCGACGTGGACGTGGCACCCGCAGGCCTCGTAGTGCTCGACCACGCCCGAGTACGTGTCGAGAACGCGGCGGAACCGCGGGTTGTCGCGGGAGACGATCGGCTGCAGCGACGGTTTCACCGGCGTGCCACGGGAAATGATCCTGACGCCGATCTCCTCGGCAGTCTTCGCGAGCGTGGCGCGGGCCTGCCGCAGCGCCTCGCCGAGTTCGGCGACACCGGTGCAGGGCCCGGTCGCGGCCTCCACCTGCGTGGCCGCCAGCTCGGCGTGGAACTTGGTGAGCTCGGTGTCCTGGACGCGCGCCAGCACGGCGTCCGCTCGTACCGAGGTACGTCCGGACGCCGTGTCGACGAGCAGGAACTCTTCTTCTACGCCAACGGTGTCAGCGCACTGCGGCACGCTTGCCAAGCGCGACCCCCAGTCCGATCATGCCGAGGCCGAGGACGAAGTGCAGCCAGTCGTCCGCGCTGTTGAGCGGCACGAAGTTGGCGTCGCTCATCTTGTCGATCACCAGCCCGTACAGCCACAGCACGAGGTAGACCGCGCCGCCGCCGATCAGGAACGCCCGCGCGCCGGCGGCCGTGCGTGCGGCCAGGAAGCCTGCGACGCCGAACAGCAGGTGCACGATGTTGTGCAGGATCGACACCATGAAGATCCCGAGCAGCATCGCACCGGACTCGTGACCGGCGAAGGTCATCTGGTCGTAGTCCGTGGTGATGCCTGGGATGAAACCGAGCACTCCGACCAACGCGAACACTGCCGCTACGACGAGTGCGGCCTGCTGGACCCGCGTGCGGGTGGAGACGTCGACCATCGAACTCACCTCTGGTTTGGTCGTGAACGTGGTCGATCGACGGCTACCCGGCAGAGGTGCCCGCAAACCCGCCGCCGGTATTCGCTCCCACGTGGACGATCGAACGATTCAGCTGCTCAGCGGCTCAACGCCGCCGCGTACGCCGACAGTGACTCCCGGTCCGGCTGACCCGTCTTCGCGATCAGCGACGCCACGTGCTTTTCCACCGTGCGCGGCGAGATGTGCAGGCGGGTGCCGATGGCCTTGTTGCCCATCCGGTCGGCGAGCAGCACGAAGACCTCGAACTCCCGCACCGTGACGCCGTGCCCGCGCAGCTGTTTCGGCACCTGGTCCGTGCCGGTGCGGCGTTGCTGCACCGGCACGCCCGCCTGCCGCAGCAGTCCCCGGCACGCCGACGCCACCGCGGGGACGCCCGCCTGGTGGAAGTGCTCCTCGGCGGCCCGCAGCCACGCCACCGGATCACCCCACTCCGCGGCTTCCCGCGCGATCAGCCGCAGCCCGAGGTGCCGGGCCATCGGGTACGGGGCAGCGGCTTCCTGGGCACGCTCGAACACTTCCAGCGCCTCGGCACACAGGCCGTCGCGGCCGAGCAGGACGGCGTGGGCGAGGTCCGCGAAGTGGCGGTTCCAGCGCATGCCGGCAGCACTCGACTTCGCCAGCACGGCGTAGTCGGACCAGCCGAAGCGGCCGTCCAGCACCGCCAGCAGCACCCGCAGCCCGTGCGTGCCGGAGAGGTGGAACGTGGTGGGGTTCTGCGATTCCTTGGCCTCGGCGAGGTCGAGCTCCCGCACCGCCAGCGCGTGGTCTTCCTCCAGCAGAGCGCAGAACGCGCGCGCAAGCCCGTGGCACAGCGGGATTTCCTGTGCGCCGCCCTTCGCCGCCTCCTCGAACTTCCTGGTGGCGTCATCGGTTTCCTGCCGGTTGCCGCGATGCCCGGCGAGCGTTGCCTTCACCATCAGCAGGTAACGGGTCAGCACGTGGAACTTCAGCCGCCCGGTGGCCTCCAGGCAGCTGTCGATCTCCTTGGCCGCCTGTTCGTAGGCGCCCGTCAGGACGTGTTGCAGCGCCATGATGGCGTTCACGTTGTACGCCACGGTGATCGCACCCGCCCGGCACGCCTCGTCGTGCACGCGGCCGAGAGCGGCCGTGCTGCCCGACTCCAGCCAGTCGTTGCCCGCCAGGCGAACCAGCGCGTAGATGCGCTGGATCGGCATCTGGTGCGCGTCCGCGAGCGCGCGTGCCTTGCCGAAGCACCTGTTGGCCTCGTCGAGGTCCTGTTCGCGCGCGATGATCCCGAGCAGCTGCCACGCCTCGCAGGCGACGTCGGGGAGGTCCGCCCGTGCCGCCGCTTCCGCCGCCTGCCGCGCGAGGCACGCCGCCGCCTCGATCCGGTCGGCGCTCGGGATGTTCAGCGTGAGGTACGCCGAGGTGACGTCCAGCGGCGCGGTCAGCTCGTCCGGCGCGTCCTGGCCGAGCAACGTGCGGGCGATGCGCACCTGCTCCACACCGTCGGTGAACCTGCCCGCGAGGTGGCCGACGCGCGCGAGTCGCGTGTGGAGCTTCGCGCGGCGCACGCTGTTCAGTCCGTGGAGATCCGCGATCTCCCGTTCCAGCTCGAAGGCGCGTTCGAACTCGCCCGTCTCGGCCAGCGCCGGCAGAAGTACGTCGAGGACGTCGGCGCGTGCTTCGCCGGCGAGTAGCCGTTGCGCCCGGTCCAGCAACGTGACGGCCGATCCCGCCGCGCCGGTGCCCAGGGCCCGCGTGCCGGCCTCCGCGAACAGCAGGCCCGCCTCGGCGGGCGAGCCGGCGTCGAACCGGAGCTTCGCGACGAGCGGGCACCAGTCGCCGGTGAGGCCGGGGTGCAGATCCTCGATCGCGTCGGCCGTGCGCCTGGACAGATCCGCGCGTTCGGCAGGCGTCAGCTGGGCGAGCAACGCGTCCGCGGTGAGCGGGTGGCGGAACGCGTACCAGTCGGGCGCGGGCTCGTCGGGTGTCACGAGCTGCGCGGCGACCCCGGCGTGCAGGTGGCTCAGCAGCCCGCGGTCGTCGATGCCGGTGACCCGCTGCACCACGGAGAGCGGGAACCGGTGGCCCAGAACCGCCGCGATGGACAGCACCTCCCGGCCCTGCGGCCCCAGCCGCTCGGTCCGGTGCGCCACACTGCGCACGAACGCGGCGGGCACCGGCAGCTTCAGCTCACCGAGCACCTGCCAGCCCCGTGCACCCGACACGAGCAGGCCGCTGCTCACCATGCCGTGCAGCAGTTCCTCGATGACGAACGGGTTTCCGGCGCTGTCCGTCCACAAGCGAGCGCAGAGCTCTGCCGGGATCTGCTCGCTGTCCAGGCAGGCGGCCGTCATCTGCCGGACCTCCTGCCGGGTCAGCCGGCGCAGGTCGAGCCGGGTCGCCGCGCCGCGCTGCACGATCCGGTGCACGAGCTCCAGCGCGTGGCCGGGCTCGGTGCGAATGGTGGCGAGCAGCAGAACCGGCTGGTCCTCCAGGTTGTCCGCCAGGTACTCGATCACCGCGAGCGTCTCGGCGTCGGCGTCGTGCAGGTCCTCCAGCACGAGCAGGCACGGGGTCTTCCGCGCGACGCTCGCGAGCAGCCGGAGCACCGCTTCCGCCAGCACCACGACGGATTCCGTCGTCGACCGGCTGTCGTGCCACTCGGGGATCAGCGTGCCCAGCACGGGTTTGTAGGGGCCGAGCTCGGCGTCGTCGGGCGGTTCGCCGCGGAACAGGGCGAGCAGCGCTTCCGCGATCGGACGGAACGGCACCATCGGGCCGATGGTCGTGCCGCGCCCCTTGAGCACCCTGATGCCCTTGTCATAGGCCTGGCCCGCCGCGTACCGGGCGAGCCGCGACTTGCCGATGCCGGCCTCACCGGTCAGGAAGATCGCGCCGCCCCGGCCCTCGCGGGTGCGTCCGAGTGCTCCCGCCAGAGCCGTGACCTCTCGATCGCGGCCGACCACGTGGGGCGCTCGGGTCTGCATGGCAGGACCTTAACCGGCAGGTGACGTCGTCCGTGTCGGCTGCTCAGTCGTATTCCTTGGGAAAGCATTCGGCGCGGGGACCGGGTTGATCGCCCGGCCCCGCACGCGGGAAGCTCAGACCACGCTGACGGTGGTTTCCGGCAGGCCGGGTGTGATGGCCGTGAAGGCACCCACCGCGAGGGTCAGCCCGGCCAGGGCGCGTGCTCTCGCACCGGCCGTGGACCTCGGCGTGAGCTCCATCTCCCCGATCACGTGCTCGACCGGTTCAGGCAGGGCGGCCGGGCGGTGCAGGGACTCGTTCATCGAAGGCACTCCTCATGTGTCGTTGACAGGGTCCATCAGCAGGATCGACGGCACCGGAAACCCTTGGCGCAGCAGCCCGTGACCGATGCCGGCGAGACCGGTGAGCAGGCCGGGCGACGGGACACCGCCAGGGGTGGCGCAGCGGGCGCCGTGCTCGTCCAGTGCTCCCAGCAACAGCGCCGTGCGGCGGGTCGCGGCGCCGGGGTGGTGGGCGGACAACGCTTCGACGACGCCCAGTTCGCCGTGGCACAGACTCATGTCCCGCAACGGTTCCGTCGACGCGAGCACGCCACCCGTGCGCTCGTCGTCGCGGGCGAGGGCGACGCCGGCCAGACCGGAGCACCAGCCGGTGTCGGTCGGGTCGATCACGTCGCTCTCGAGGAACGCTCGTCCTGCCACATCAGATGACTCGTCCGACACCGTTGCCGCGTAACGCCGCAAAGCCCATCCGATTCCCGCATGGCCACGGGCGAAGCCATTCGTCCGGCAAATCGCGCCACGTAGGACGGCCGCGTAATGGTCGGCCAGAGCCAAGGAGTCGGGCGTGCCGACGGCGAGCATGGCGGCGAGTGATCCGGCGACACCGTCCACGAAGCTGAGCGACGTGTCCTCCATCGGCATCAACGACACCGCCGTCGAGAGCAGGCCGGGGTCGAGGCCGAGCAACGGCGTCAGGCGCGCCAGGCCGTAACAGATCCCGCCCAGCCCGTGCAGTCCGCCGCCCACCGCCGCGACCAGCTCCGGCGACGCGGCGAAGGACGACAGCAACGACCGCAGCGGCCGGACCGCGTCCCTGGCGAAGTCGAAGTACCGGGCCGCCCCGGTCAGCGCGCCCAGTTCGGCGAGGAACAGCGAGACACCCGTGTAGCCGTTGGACAGACCGGCACCGAGCGGCTGCACGGTCCAATGGCGGTCGTCGATCAGTTCGAGCCCGAGCCAGTTCACCCTGTTCCTGCCCGTCACGGCGTGCGCGAGGATCTGGTCCGCGATCCCGCACGCGGCCACCAGCAGCCGGGCCGGATCCGGGTCGACCGCGGCGACGTGACCGGGCAGCGGGACGCCGCTGCGGTGCGACACGGGCCGCGGCCGGGACGCCAGTGCCGCCGCGATCATCCACTGCTGGTCGTGCCGGTCAACCTCGCTCATCGCCGCGATCTTGCGTTCGACGGCGTGCAGTCCCGGTTCCGGCAGCAGGTCCGGCAACCGGAGCCCGGACGTGGTCCACACGTCGCGTGACCCCGGCCGGCACGTGAACAGCGGCACGTCACCGCGCCACAGGTCGGCGACCTCGAACGGCACCAGCCGGTCGAGCAACGGGTCGTCGGCGACCAGTACCCCGAACGCCAGATCGCGGTCCATCGCGTCGACGAGAACGGTCGGGTGCGTCGACTCGTCGAGCAGCACGGCGTACTGACGCGTCGCACGCGCCACGAACCGCACCTCGTCGTCGGCGCACGCACGGACCAGCCGCAGCAGTTCGTTGCGATGAGCCACGATCGCGTCGTAGCCCGCGCGGAACCCGGCCTGCAGCGAGTCCTGGTAGTCACCGGGCTCGGCGGGCACCCCGCCCAGCACCGGCCGGTTGACCGCCCCCGGCGACTCGCGCGGCCGCCGCACGAGCCGCATCCGGTCCGTTCCCGCGTCGGCCCAGTCGACGACGTCCATCGGCGACGGCACGCCGTGATCACCGCCGACACCGGACACGTCCGCGGCCCCGTTGTCCCCCAGGAGGACGTGGGGGAGCAGCGCCGTGCGGTGCACCGACCGCACCAACGCCAGCGCGGCCGGATCGTCGGACGGCGACGGCGTCGGATGGAACAGCGTCTCCACGTCCACCAGCACCGGCTGGTCACCGCACGCGATCAGGTTCTCGTAGTGCATGTCCGTGCCGTCGACCGCGTAGAGCAGAGCCAGCAACGCCCCCAGCCGCCGGTAGAACTCGGCCACCCCGGCCACGTCCGCGCACGGCTCGTGGCTCACGAACTCGAGCCACCCGTACCCGTCGCGGACCACCAGCCGCGGTGATCGGAGGGTGATTCCGGTTCGCAGGGAAAGCCAGGACTGCTGGGCGGCGAAGTGCACGTGCAGCTCGACCGGGCGCGGCCGGTAGACCAGCCGGGCGCCGGAGGAGAACGCCAGCACCGCGACCGTGCGGCCCTGCTGGTGCGGATCACCGCGGCCGGTCTCGATGGACACCAGCGCACCGGGATCCACGCCGGCGAAGATCGTCCGCACGATCTCGGCGCGGTCGCGGGTGAAGCGCGACGACAGTTCGTGGTGGGCGGAAACGGCCTGCTCGCAGGCCTGTCCGAGCAGCCGGGCCAGCACCGGGTAGCGGGCGAACAACGCCTCCAGGTCCAGGGTGCGCGTGAACGACGTGAACCGCTCCTCACCCGTGTTCCCGGCCAGCGTCCCGCGCGCCCGGTGCAGCTCCAGAACGAGTGTGCGGGCCGCGATCGTCACCAGCCGGCGGCCGAGCTGCTCGGCGAACGCGGCGTCGAACGGTGGCGCGACCTCGGTGCGGGCAGCGTCGATCAGCGGGCGCAACGCGTGGGCGAACGCCGCTGTCCAGCTCTCGCCCGTACTGGTCCGGGCCGGTGAGGTCACCGGCAGAACCTCGCACGTGCGCGCGTGCGACACATGGGGGCTGGGCCCCCAGTTTTGCGCCGGGAAGTGAATATGGGGGACCAGCCCCCATGTTCCGCCGCCCCCGCGGCCCGAGACTCGTGGCGGAGAGGGAGGAAAACGGGCATGAGGGAGTTCGGGGAACTGCTGCGCACGTACCGCATCCGCGTCGGCCTCACCCAGCAGCAGCTGGCCGACTTCGCGATGGTGAGCGTGCGGGCCATCCGCGACCTGGAGTGCGGCCGCACGAGATCGCCGCGAGCCGAGACGATCCGGCTGCTCGCGGACGGCCTCCGGCTCGACGACGACAGCCGCGCGACCCTGCGCGAGGCAGGCGGACGGCCGGTGGGACCGGTGTCGGTGCCACCTCCGGCGCCGTCGTCGGCGATCATGGGCCGCGAGCTCGAGACCGCCGCGCTCGGCGACCTGTTCGCCGACGGCAGGCGGCTGGTGACGATCACCGGCGTCAGCGGCGTGGGCAAGACACGGCTCGCGCTGGAGGTGGTGGGGGAGCTGCACTTCCGGCTCGGCTGGTCGGTGGTCTGGCTGCCGGTCTCGCGCACCCCGGCCATCGACGACGACCAGGACACCGTGCTCGTCACCGACCACGTCCCCGACACCCGGCTGCTGGGGAGCCACCCGAGGCTGCGGATCATCGTGACCGCGCTGGCCCCGACCGGCACGCCCGGCGAACGCGTCTTCCCCCTGGCCCCGCTCGCCGACGACGCTGCGGTGCGCCTGCTCGTGACGAACGTGCGCCGGGTGCGGCCGGCGTTCCGGCAGGAGCCCGCGAACCACGCCGCGCTGATCGGCCTGGTGCACGAGCTCGACGGACTGCCGTCGGCGCTGGAGTTCGCCGCCGGGTGGTTCATGGTCTACTCGCCGCAGCACCTGCTGGAACGGCTGCGGTCCAACCCGCTCGACCCCACCTCGGCACATCTGCGCGACTCGCTGCGGCTCTCGCTGTCCACACTGGACCTGGAGGACCGCGTCGCGCTCGTGCGCCTGGCCGATCGGGGCGAGTGGGACGACGAGGACGCCGTGCGCGCGTTGAGCGTGCGCGGGCTGGTCCGCCGCGCGGGACCCCGATACGAGGTGCTCAACCTCGTGCGCGCGGCGGTCCTGGAGCCTGTGTCAGGGCCACATCTCACTGGGGGTGTGGCCCTGACCTGGCCCTGTTAGAAGCTCGCGGTCAGGCACGCGAGGCGGTCACCGGCCGTGCCCGCCTTGCCGTGCTCGGTGCTGGTGTGCGCGGCGTGGAGGACGACCGCGTTCGCCTCACCCTTGCGGAACTCCCAGTTCACCTTCGCCGTACCGGTCGCGGCGCCCTGGGCGTCGGTGGTGAAGTCGAGCCAGATCTCGTTCGCCGCGTTGGCGTACTTGGGATCCACGCTCGGCGTGACCGGGTCCTTCTCGTTCTGGTAGTGCGGGCCCGAGTCGGCGGGCTTGGCGCCGCACGGCTTGGTGTGCACGTGCGAGCCGTACTTCGTGTTCGGCAGCAGGCCGGACACCTTCAGCTCGACCGTCGTCTGTCCACCTGAGACGGACGAACCGGTGGAGAGCTTGGCGCCCAACGGGATTCGCTGCACGTCGTAGGTGATGCCCTTCGGCTGGTCGCCGGCGGCGGCAGGGCCCGCGACTTCGGTCTCGGCGACCGGCTTGATCTCAGGCGCCTTCGGTGCGGGGGCCTCGCCGGAGCAGGCGGTCAGTCCGGTGAGCAGTGCGGCACCCACGAGGGCCGCGACGGTCGTGCGCATGGTTCTCCTCAAGTCAACTGCGGTCCAGGTTCCCACCCCCTGCACGTCTATCAGCAGGCTGCTGGTTCAGATCAATTGAGACGAGGTCGGCGAAAGCTTTTCCGAATTCCACACAAAGGTGATAGTCGGAGTGAGTGTCCACTTTGTCCGGCGAGCCGTTGGACTCGCTCGCGCGGCGGTCGAGGGAGTTCTCCTCCCAGCCGTGCACCGGGAAACCGAGGTAGTCGGTGCGGCGCCACAGGTTGATCCAGCTCGGGCCCAGCAGCACGGTCAGCCCGTGATCCGGTGTCGTGCCGGGCTTCCGCCGCCACGGGTCGCACGAGAACATCGCTCCCGCACGCACTTCCGGTGTACCGAGCACGGCCGGGCCGAGCAGCTCCGGGAAGATCCGCCCGAAGTACGGCCGCAGCTGCACGCCGTACGTCAGCAGCTGCACCCGGCGCAGATACCCCTCCGGCAACGCGTACAGCGCCGCGACGGCCAGCACGGCGCCCAGGCTGTGCGCGGACAGGACCACGCGGTTCTCCGGCGACTCGTCCAGAAACTCGCGGGTCCGGTCGGCGATCTCCGGCACAGCGCGTTCCGCGTAGCAGGGCGGCGCGAACGGGTGTGCCGTGCGCGGCAGGAAGCACATCAGGTCCCACAGCAGGCCGAGCGGGCGGCGGTTGGTCAGCATTCCCGCGCCCACGAACGAGCCGATCACCGAGACACCGGCGAGACCGGTGACCCAGTCGCCCTTGCCCACCACCCACGTCACGCCCCACCAGCTCGTCCAGGACGGCGCGGCGAACGTCAGGTGACACGTCAGGACCAGCGCGAGCACGCCGAGGGTCGACAGCACCCCGACGACGTTCTCGGCCCGGTGCGTGACCGCGGCGACGTGCCGCACCCGCACGACGAGCACCTCCGCCTCGTCGTCCAGGGCGGAGGGTTTGGCCAGCCGCGTCAGCAACGTCAGCGCCTGCGCGACCATCAGCAGCACCAGCGGAACCAGCGCCACGGCGAAGGCCGCGCTGAACCACGGGTAGAACGACGGCACCCGCAGCCCCGTCCCGATCCAGCCGCGGAACGTCAGCACCAGCACCGTCGACAGCATCACCGACGTGGTCAGCGACAACCCCAGCAGCACACCGGGTCCGGCTCCGCGCCAGGCCTGCCACTCGTCGCCGTGCCGTGGCCGCGCGCGCCACGCGAGCACGACGCCGACCACCGCCGCGCCGATCCAGGCGAGCGGAAACCAGTACGTGGCAACCATGAACGCCACGAACAGCACGAGGAACACCAGCGGGCCCTTGGCGTCGTTGCGCCGCCACGACCACGCCGCCAGCACGGACCCGAGCAGCGCCACCGCCACGACCGGCGGCCCCCACGAGGCGAGCCAGAGCGGCC
The DNA here is from genome assembly GCF_016907955.1 of Lentzea nigeriaca. Lineage (GTDB taxonomy): Bacteria > Actinomycetota > Actinomycetes > Mycobacteriales > Pseudonocardiaceae > Lentzea > Lentzea nigeriaca. The sequence goes on from NZ_JAFBCX010000001.1 coordinate 760,794, forward strand.
CGGTGAACTCCGGCTCGATCGCGTAGAGCCCGAACCCGTGGGCCACCAGCACGAGCACGGCCGAGACCACCAGCAACCACGACCACAGGCCGCCCTTCTCGCTCGACGGCACGTCCGGGCAGTCCGTCGTCGTCACGACCACGCGAGCCATGACGACGGCCAGCAGACCACCCGCGAGCACGGTCAGTATCAGGAAGAACGCGTGCTGCGACTGCTGGGCGCTCGTCACCAGCGTCACGACGCAGCAGCCGGCCGCGAGGTGCAGCCGGGTGAGTCTGCGTATCCGCGGGCTGCCCTCCCACATCGACGGCCTGCTGAGCAGCACACCGGGCCGAGGTGCCGGCGGGCGCCGCATCGCCGTCATCTCGTACCTGCTGCGGGACAACGACGTCAGGGCCATCAGACCCAGGAGCAGCAACACCGGGACGGCGGACGCGGCGAGCACCCTGACGTGCCGCGGGGGATCGCCCAGCAGGTCCATGAACTCCGGCAGCCGCTTGCAGGTGGTGCCCGGCAACGAGCACTGGATCGCGTAGAGGTCGATCGCCACCTCGCACACCGCGAGCACCAGCAGCACCGTGAGCCCGAGCCCGAACAGCCGCGTGCTGGCCGCGCCGCGCCCGGCGTTCCACCACACCATCCGCTTCGCGGCCGGGACCGAGTCGTCGGGCAGCTTGCGCGACCAGTAGGCGACGTTCGCGAGCCCGAACGGCAGCAGCAACGCCCAGCCGATGCGGCCCAGCGCGTTCGCGAACGTCGACGGCACCCCGCTGCCCGGCACACCGGGGCTGCTGCGCGCCATACCGCCCCACGAGTACGCCTCGCGCCGCACGTCGTCAGGCACCCGTCCGGGGTGATCCGGTGGCAGTTCGGCGACCTTGTCCGGTTTCGGCCGCCAGAAGCTGCCGAACCTGTCGCCGCGGAACTGCTCCACGGCGTGGTCGGGAAGGGCCAGCATCGCGTCCGGGGGCGTGTTGTTGACCCCGTGGATGCGCAGTTCGAGGGTGCGAGGACTCATCGCCGGGCCTCCCTTTACTCCAGTTGTCGTCGCGAAAACTGCTCTGGTTAGCGGCCGAACGGGTGAAAAAGGTGTATCCGGGCGGTCTGGAAAGCCTCTACTTGGCAAGGAGGCCCCACCATGACCGCAACCGCTCACCCGAACGTCGCAAACTCCGTCGGACTCGCCGAGTTCCTCGCCGCCGCGGGCAGTCTCACCCTGGCGCAGCGCAAACTCATCGTCGACCAGGCGCTGATCCTGCTGGAACACAACTACGCGCACCTGCCGCTCAAAGTCGCCATGCACGCGGTGAACCCCGTGCAAAGACTCAGAGTTCTGAGAGCCAGACTCGAGCGGCAGACCGACGCCACGGCCGAGCCGGAGTGGCAGTTCCACCGCGAGCTGTCGAGCACCTTCCACTCGGTGCGCGACCTGCACACGAACTACCTGTTGCCCGCGCCGTTCGCGGGCAAGATCGCCTTCCTGCCGTTCCAGCTGGAGCGCTGCTTCGCCGCGGACGGCACCGAGCAGTACCTCGTCGCCCGCACGGTCTCCGACTTCGACGGTCTCGCCGTCGGCGCCGAGGTCACGCACTGGAACGGCACGCCGATCGCGCGCGCCGTCGCGTTGAACGGCGCGATCTTCGCGGGCAGCAACACCGCGGCGAACCTCGCCCGCGGCCTGGAGTCGCTCACGTTGCGCCCCTTGGTGATCCAGCTCCCGCCCGACGAGGACTGGGTCGTCGTCACCCACCGCACCGAGAGCGGTGAGTCGCAGGACATCCGCGTCGACTGGCAGGTGACCGACAACCTGCCGCCGATGACCGACGTCGACTCGCTGTCGCCCGCCGCAGCCGCGCAGGGCGTCGACCTGGACTCCGACGAGAAGGCCCGCGCCAAGAAGTTGTTGCACGCCCCCAAGGTCGTGCAGGCGGAGGCGGCCGGTGGTGCCATCGCGATGGCGGCACAGGACGTCCCGACGACCATGCCCGGCGTGTTCCGCGCGCGTCCGGTCACCACGCCGTCCGGCGAGTTCGGGCACCTGCGGATCTTCACGTTCAGCGTCGACGACCCGCAGGCGTTCCTCACGGAGTTCGTGCGGCTCGCGGCTTTGTTGCCGCAGAACGGTCTCATCGTCGACGTGCGCGACAACGGCGGCGGCCACATCTTCGCCGCGGAGTTCCTGCTGCAGACGATGACGCCGCGGCGCATCGACCCGGAACCCGTGCAGTTCCTGAGCACACCGCTGAACCTGCGGATCTGCCGCCGCCACGCGGACAACCCGACCAAGCAGATCGACCTGGGCCCGTGGTTCCCGTCGCTCGACTCGTCGACCGAGACCGGGCAGGCGTTCTCCTGCTCCCACACCATCACGCCGGTCGACGGCGCGAACGCGGTGGGCCAGACCTACCACGGCCCGGTCGTGCTGATCACCGACGCGCGGTGCTACTCCGCCACCGACATCTTCGCCGCGGGCTGGGCCGACCACGAGCTCGGCCCGATCCTGGGCGTGGACGACAACACCGGTGCGGGCGGCGCGAACGTGTGGACCCACGGGCTGCTGATGACGCTGCTGAAGATCCCGGCGCCGGGCGACCCGGAGACGCCGTACAAGCCGTTGCCCAACAAGGCGAACATGCGCGTGTCGATCCGCCGCACGTTGCGGGTCGGCAAGCTCGCCGGCACTCCCGTGGAGGACCTGGGCGTGCGGCCCACGCACGAGCACAAGATCACGCGGGCGGATCTGTTGCAGGGCAACGTTGACCTGCTGGCCCGCGCGGGTTCGCTGCTCGCCGCGATGCCGGTGCGGCGCCTGGGAGTGGCGGTCGCCGGAACGACCGTCTCACTGGACACCGTGAACCTCGACCGGGTGGACATCTACGTCGACGGCCGCCCGGCCACCTCGCTGGACGTGACCGACGGCGCGCACACCGCGACGTTGAGCGCGACCGGAACCGAGGTGCGCGTCGAAGGGTTCGCGGACGGGCAGCTGGTGGCCGCGCGCAAGGTCGCCAGCTGAAGGGGCGGGCGCTGCTGGTGACTCCATGATCAGCAGCGCCCGTTCCTGTTGTGCTACTTCTGTTGTGCCGCTTGGTGTTACTTGGTGAACGTGAAGGCGCGGTCGGTGGCGAGAACCGCCAGCTGCGCCTCGGTGCCCGCCGTCCAGCTCTGGACCCAGACCACCTCACCGTTCGGGCGGAAGTTCCGCGCCTCCACGATGCCGAACCGGTCGTCCTTGGCGAAGACGGTCACGCCGCCCTTGTGGTCGCTCACGGTGCTGGTGCACTTGGCGTACTTCTCGCAGTACTCCTTCGGCGACCACGCGTGCTGGCCCGGCGCGTTGACCTGCGTGTACGTGGTGACGTTCTGGCCCTTGTAGGTGAACGTCACCGTGTTGCCCATGTACTGCATGTCGTCGAACACGCCTGCCGCCTCGCCGCCCCACTGGCTGGGCTCGACGTTCCGCGCGCCCCGGAAGGCACGCGGGTAGGTCTTCTCCTGCCGTGCGCTGAACTCGTCGGCCTGCTTCTGCAGTTCCGCCTTGGTCTTGTGGACCGGCGTGACGTCCTTCGGCGGCCACGGGTAGTCGGCCTGGCCGGCCTGAGCGGACGCGGTGCCCGCGAGACCGACGAGAGCGAGGCCCGTCAGGGCAGCCGCCATTACCTTGCGCATTGATCCCCCAATGGCGAGTTGTTGCTTGCACACAAGGAGACGCCACAAGATCACCGGAGGTTGCACCCGACTTTTCCGCGGTCTACAGCCACCCTCGCCGCATCGCCTGAACCCCGGCCTGGAACCGGGTCTGCGCGCCACAGCGATCCATCAGCTGCCGCACCCGTCGCTGGACGGTGCGCGGAGCCAGTCCCAGTTGCCGTGCGATCGACTCGTCGGTCAGGCCCGCCGCGAGCAGCCCGAGCAGGTTCGGGTCCACATCGGCCGCCGCGGCGTAGATCCCACCTGGACTGAACGGGATTCCCTTGTCCCAGTACAGCTCGAACGTCGACCGCAGCACGTCCAGCAGCGCCGACGGACGGATCAGCAGCACCTTGTCGACCACGTCGCCGTTCGCGACCGGCAGGACCGCGGCGTGCGTGTCGATCACGGCGAGCTTGAACGGCAACGTCGGCGTGACGCGGGCCCGTTCTCCGGCGGCGACCAGTTCGATGATCTCGGTGACACGGCCGGGAAGGTCCACAGCGGACCGGTCGTAGACGACACGCCACTGCACGTCGCGCTGACGGGTCGCGTCCTCCAGGGCGACGTGCTCGCCCAGCGGCGTCACGTACGGTGGCTGGTCGAGCACGCACACCTCTTCGCGGGCGCCGTTCAGCAGTGTGTTCCACAGCTCGCGAACCGCACTGACACCGGTCACGACCTCGACGAACGCGTTGTCGCCCTGCTCCTCGTCGCGGTTGCGCAGGTAGAGCTCCATCAGCGGGCCGACGTCGGCGCGCGCCCGGCGGTTCTGCTCCTCGCGGGCCGCGATGAGGGCCTCCACGGCGAGGTCGGGCGGGACGGCCTGCCACACGTCACCGGGCAGGTGGCGGACGACACCCAGGTCGTGCAGCCGCGACAGCAACTCCGGGGCGACGCCGATCTCTTCGGTGGTACGGCTGCCTCCTGTTACCAGCAGTTCGTATACGGCAGATAGCTCCGGTGAGACGCCCAGGTGTCCGAACACGGCCATATTGTGCGCCATTCAGCGCAATGCCCCTGTCGTGAACACGCCAGTGTCGTTATTCGGACTCCGCTGGACCTGTTTTCGCAGGTGTGGCCCGACTTACGGTCCTCGTCACCTCCGCAGCCGGTTCAGAACCCTGACGCCCTCCACGGCATGCGAAGGCCCTGTGTGGAAGGACCCTGTCTCGTGAACGGATTGCGACGCACGAGCCTGTGCGCCGCGGCAGTTTCCGCCGCCGTGCTCAGCGTTGTCTCACCAGTTGACGCTGCTCCCTCCCCGGTTCAGTCCCAGCCGGACTCGACCCAGGTGAACCGCCCCTTCGAGCGGCTGATCGTCGGCTACAAGCCCGGCACCGCCGAAGCCTCGTCCGACTCCGCTGCCTCGGACGACGTTCGTCAGAAGGGCAAGTCGCTGCACCGCCGCATGGCCAGTGGTGCGGTCGTCGTCGACCTCGGCTCGAAGACCTCGAACGCCGACTCGACCATCCAGGCCTTCAAGGCCGACCCCGATGTCGCCTACGTCGAGCCGGACCTGCTGATGCAGCCGCTGGCCGACCCGAACGACACCGACTACTCCCGGCAGTGGGACCTGTTCGAGGCCACCGCGGGTATGAACGTGCCCGGCGCGTGGTCCAGCTCCACCGGCGCCGGCGTGACCGTCGCCGTGATCGACACCGGCTACGTCGCCCACAGCGACCTGTCGGCCAAGATCGTCGCGGGCTACGACTTCGTGTCGGACGCCTCGCGTGCCCGTGACGGCGGCGGCCGGGACTCCAACCCGGCCGACGAAGGCGACTGGATGAAGGCCGGTGACTGCGGTACGGACGCCAACGGCAACCCGTCCCCGCCGTCGGACCAGAACTCGTCCTGGCACGGCACCCACGTGGCCGGCACGATCGCCGCGTCCACCAACAACAGCAAGGGCATCGCGGGCATCGCCTACGACGCCAAGATCCAGCCGGTGCGCGTGCTCGCGCAGTGCGGTGGCTCGACCTCGGACATCGCCGACGCGATCACCTGGGCGTCCGGCGGCACGGTGAGCGGCGTCCCCGCGAACCCGACGCCCGCCAAGGTCATCAACATGTCGCTGGGCGGTCAGTCGTCCTGCTCGACGACCTACCAGAACGCCATCAACGGCGCGATCAACCGCGGCACCACCGTCGTCGTGGCGGCCGGCAACTCGAACATGAACGCCGCCAACTTCACCCCCGCCAACTGCTCCGGCGTGATCACCGTCGCCGCGACCAGCCGTGAGGGCAACAAGGCGTTCTACTCGAACTACGGCTCGCGCATCGACATCGCGGCGCCCGGCGGCGAAACCCGTCGCGGCACCGACACCCCCGGCACGATCACCACGCCCGAGAACGGCATCTACTCGACGCTGAACAGCGGCGCCACCACCCCCGGCGCCGAGACCTACAAGCCCTACCAGGGCACGTCGATGGCCGCCCCGCACATCGCGGGCCTCGCGGCACTGCTGGCAGCGAAGAAGCCGTCGCTGACCCCGGCCCAGATCAAGGACCTGATCAAGACCAACGCCCGCCCCCTCCCCGGCACCTGCTCGGGCGGCTGCGGCGCCGGTCTCGCGGACGCCGCCAAGACCGTGAACGCCGTCACCACGACTCCGCCGCCCTCCGGTGGCCTGGAGAACACGACCGACGTCGCCATCACGGACCAGGGCACCGTGACGTCCTCGATCACCTCGACCTTGCCGGGCAACGCCTCGGCCACCACCAAGGTCGGCGTGGACATCGTCCACACCTACCGGGGTGACCTGGTGATCGACCTGATCGCACCGGACGGCACCGCCTACCGCCTGAAGAACTCGTCCTCTTCGGACAGTGCCAACAACGTGGTGGCGACCTACACGGTCGACGCCTCGTCCGAGGTCGCGGCGGGCACGTGGAAGCTGCGGGTCCAGGACGTGTACGCCGGTGACACCGGCTACATCAACGCCTGGAACCTGACCCTGCAATAGCTCCACGGGTTCGCCGAGGGGCGGCGCCTTCCAGACCTGGTTCGCTGGGGGAGGCGCCGCCCTTTCACACGATGGTGATGGGCAGCCGGTCCCAGCCGCTCAAACGACCGGCACGCCGTGTTCGATCGTGACTTCCCAGCCGCTGCGAGCGGCGATGAAATGATCCGTCTCGTAAAAGGGCCCACGCAACCACCTACGCAAGGCGACCGTACCCAGCACCCTCACATGCTCACCAGCCGCCGATTCCGCTGCACGATCCGCTCCAAATACCCAGCCACGGCCCGAACAGAGGGCAACCCGAGCACCTCCCGCTGAGCCCGCCGCACCCCACTGCGAACCTCCCCATTCCCCAACGCAAGCCGGCAAGCCGAAGCAACCGCGTCCGCCCCGAATCCCCGCACCCGCACCCCAAGACCAAGCTCACAAACACGATGCGCGTTGTGCATCTGATCGTGCATCAGGGGAAGCACAGCGACCGGCACTCCAGCCCGCATGCCTTCCCGGATCGAGTTGTACCCACCGTGCGTCACCAGCAAATCCGCTGCCTGCAACAACAACGCCTGCGGCAACGACTCGACGAGATGCACGTGAGACGCACCGGACGCCTCAACCGGCAGGCCACCGGTGAGCACCACCGCCTCACAGTCCACAGCAGACAGTCCAGCAACCAGAGTTTCCAGGTGCACCAACGGAGAGTGCCGCAAAACAGCATCCGGTATGGCATCGCAGTCGAAGAGTCGCAACGCCGACTCAGTGGCGAACACCCCACCGGACGTACTCGAAGACGCGACCACGAGCGGCCGAGCGGGATCGAGATCGGACAGCCACTGCGGCAACCGTTCTCCAGCGCTGTGGTGCGAGGGCTGCTGATAGGCGAACGCGCCGGGCATGGGTTGGCGGGCAAAGGAATAGGCGGGAGGCACCGCGTCCAACCGCCCGTACCGGTGGGCCGAGTCGAGCGATTCGTGCAGCGGCAGGCGAAGCTCCGCGCGTCGTTCGTTCAGTGCGTTCAGCAACGTCAGCCGGTCCATGTACTGGCCGACACCGGTAGGCGCTGCCACGTGCGGCACCCCGAGCTGTTCCGCGACCAGCATTCCCGCGAACTCGATGCCCGCGCGCAACACCAGGTGTGGTCGGAAGTCCGCGGCCACGGGCAGCAGAGCTCGCACCGCCGCGGTGATGTGCGGGCCCGCCGCGAACTCGACGATCATCTCGTCGGCGAACGGGTCGTAGTCCGGGGGGAGCGTGAGAACCTCGCCCTGCAACAGGTCGGCCAGCTGGTCGCACACCTCCGGTAGCACGCCGGCGCAGCGGACCGGTTCGCCCGCGAAGCCGCGCAGGACCGAGGCCGGGCCCGCTACCAGCACCTCGTGGCCGAGCTCGGTCAGCATTGTCACGAGGGGGAGCGTTGCGCGCGCGTGGGCAGCCGAGAACGCGACAGTGCACAACACGCGCACGACGAACCTCCCCTGCCGCCAAGGCCCTGGTTCCCCACCGTAGGGAGCGGAGCGGGCGCGGGGGAATGGGGGAGTTCCATTCGCGGGTAACGTCGCGGACATGGCGACACTGGTGACGTTCCACGCGCATCCCGACGACGAGTGCATCGTCACGGGTGGTGTGATGCGGAAGGCGTTCGAGGAGGGGCATCGGGTCGTGCTCGTCGTCGCGACTCGAGGGGAGGCCGGTGAGATCCCGGACTTCCTGGAACCGGGCGAGGAGCTGTGGCAGCGGCGGGTGGAGGAGACGTACGCGGCGGCCGACCTGCTGGGGGTGGCGCGGGTGGAGTTCCTGGGATACCTGGACTCCGGGATGATGGGGGACGAGCTCAACGAGCGGCCGGGATCGTTCTGGACGGCCGACGTCGAGGAGGCCGCGCGCAAGCTCGCCGCGATTCTCCAGGAAGAGAACGCGAAAGCGCTCACGATCTACGACAGCTTCGGCGGGTACGGTCACCCCGACCACATCCAGGTGCACCGGGTGGGCAAGCGGGCCGCGGAGATCGCCGGCACGCCCGCGGTCTACCGGGCGATGGTGAAGGAGTCCGAGTTCCGCGAGGCGATGCGGCGCGCGGGGGAGGCGGAGCCGCCGCCGCTGGGGGAGGACGCCGTGCCGGAGTCGGAGATCAACGTCGGGGTCGACGTCAGCAAGTACCTGGACGTGAAACGGGCCGCGATGCGCGCGCACGCCTCGCAGATCCCCGAGCACTCGTTCTTCCTGGCGCTGGACGACGAGACGTTCGCCCACGTCTTCGACACCGAGTGGTTCATCCGCGAAGGCCACGGCCAGGAGACGACTTTGGACCTCTGAGGAACGCGGGGGCGGTCCGCAGGCCGCCCCCGTTTCCGTGTTGCTCAGCTAGTTCACGCGCTGCGGCGGCGGCGCAGGAACAGCAGGGTGCCGGCACCGGCGCCGACGAGACCCAGACCCGAGAGCAGCAGCCACAGCGGGGACGCGCCGGTCGCCGCGAGCGGCGGTTCCGGCGTGCTGCCACCGGGAGCCGGCGGCGTCACGGAGGACGACGGCGCCTCCGTCGTCGTGGTGGTGGTCTTGGTCGTGGTCTCCGACGGCGGCGTCGACTTCGTCGGCGGTGCCTTCTTGACGCAGGCGGCGGTCTTGTCGAGGGTGATTTCCTTCGTCCAGCCGTTCCGCGCCCCAGGGTCGTCGTAGGCCTTGATCGACACCTTGTACACGTGCTCGGACTTGCCGTCGCTCTCCCAGCCGGTCTCGTTGTGGGAGTCGCCGAACGTGACCTTGTGGTCCTGCTTCACGTCGTCGATGAAGACTTCGAGGGTGTTCTTCTTCTCCGGGCCGTACCACTTGAGGTCCACATTCAACGAGGACTTCTGAGTCTTCTCGTCACACGAGGCCTTCACCACGGGGGTGTGCGCGCTTGCCGGCGTGGCGAGCGCGAGTGAGGCCAGAACCGTGGTGCCAGCCACCACGAACGCGCCGAGAACTCTTCTTGCCAACGGAATTTCTCCTGCTCTGCTTGGTGCATGGCGGATCGAGCACATTTGATTTCATGATCACCCGACCGGGTGAACCGCGCCACGCTAGCAACACTGAGCGGTCGAAAGGTCACTGTCCGGCAACACTTGAATCGTCAATCAGGGAATTTCGTCACTCGTTCGAGGAGGCCGAGCATCCCGGCGACCAGGCGCATCTGCTCCACTCCGCGTACGTCGGCGTCCAGCAGCCGCGGCGAGCAGATCATCACGGCGAGCGCCTGGGCACGGGACAGTGCCACGTTCAATCTGTTACGTGACAAAAGAAAGTCCAGGCCACGGGGTAGGTCCACGGTGGACGACGACGTCATCGACATGATGACCGCGGGTGCTTCCTGGCCCTGGAAGCGGTCCACGGTGCCGACCCGAGTTCCATCGAACCCCGCATCCGCGAGCCGCCGCCGGATCACCCTGACCTGCAGGTTGTACGGCGCCACCACGAGAATGTCCGCATCGGTCAGTTCGCGCGTCTTGTCATTGTCCGTCCACGTGCGACCGACGAGCCGGCGCACGGTGTCGACCACGGCGTCTGCCTCTTCGGTCGACGAGGTGATGTTGTGCCGGTGATCGACCTCACGCAGGTAGATGCCGGGCTCGATGCCCTCGATCGAACGGTGGCGCGCGGTTTCGTGCGAATGGAGCAGTCCGGCGTACGACAGCTCCGACACCGGCTTGCACACCGCGGGGTGCATCCGGCGCGTCTCGGCCAGGAAATAGCCGAGGTGATCAGGGATGACGTCCGCGCCGCCGAGCAGGTGCCCGAGCGCGGACGCGTCCGAGCCCGGCGGGTGCACGCCCTGCACGACCTGGGGCAGCTGCTGCGGATCTCCCAGCAGCACGAGGTTCCGCGCGGCCGTCGCCACCGCCACGGCGTCGGCCAGCGCGAACTGACCGGCCTCGTCGATGATCATCACGTCGAACGGCTGCGCCTTGATCACGGCGTTGGCGAACGTCCACGCGGTGCCGCCGACGAGGTGCCCCCGCGGGTGTTCCTCGCGCCAGCGGGCCAGCGCGCCGTTGTCCTTCGGCTGGTCCCACGGGCAGTCCTCCTCCGGCTTTCCCTTGGGTCGCTTGGCCGTCGGGATGCCCGGATCGACGCTGGACAGCACGTTCTCCACGGCCTTGTGCGAGGTCGACGTCACCGCGACCGTCTTGCCCTGGTCGATCAGATGCTTCACGAGCTTGGTCGCGAGGTAGGTCTTGCCGGCTCCGGGCGGCCCCTGCACCGCGAGCGTGCCGCCGTCGAGCTGGTCGACGGCCTTGAGCACGGCCTGCACGACGTCCGGGTGCTGCGGCAGCGGTTGCGCGGGCGGGGTGCGCAGCAGCAGGTCGATGCCGGGGTTGCGGGGGAGCAGCGGCAGCAGGTGCACGGCCTGTTCAGCCAGCTCCGCGACCGCCTCGTCCTTCGGCGCCGCCGGAACCGGGCTGCCCGGCAGCACCGCGATCGGCAGTTCGGAATGCTCCTGCGCGTTGCTCTCGGTGAGCACCAGCTCGTACGGGTTGTCGTCCGACACCACGGCGTTGCGCGTGACGTTGCCGGGATAGAGGAGCCTGACCTGCTCGTCCTTGCCGAACGGGTGCGGCCGCTCCGGGTCGATCCGTGCGTGCACCTGACGTTTGTGCGTCCTGACCCGCCCGCTCGGCGGCACCCAGTCCTCGGCCCTGAGCGTGATCGGCACCGCGCAGTTCGAGTCGGTCTCCAGATCCGAGATCGGCGCGCTGGCCTGCCGGAAGAAGTCACCCCACGCGGGGCTCGCCTCCCGCCGGTGGTAGCCGACGGTCGCCGCGAACAACGTGTGCCCCTCGGCGATCAGCGGCTCGGTCAGAGCGGCCAGTCGCCGCGCCCGTTCCGCAGCCTTCTCCAGCGCGGCCTCGTCGCGCTCCTCCCTGACCGCCGTCTCGACGCCGTGCTCGCGCTTGATCCTCTCCAGCAGGTCCCGCACGCCTCGGGTGGGAATGTCGTCGTGCAGCAACGGTTTCAGGGCCTGCAGCGTGTACTCCCGAGTGGACACCCGCAGCACCCGGCGGGTCAGCGCGCCCAGGTCGACACAACGGCGCACGAGTTCGTCCACTTCGGACTCTTTGAGGGCCGCGCGCGCCGCCCGGCCGACGAGGTCGTGCGGCGTGAAGTGGTAGACGGTCCCGGTGGGCGTGCGGTCGACGAACTCCGCGAACGTGCCCTCCCAGCCGGGCGTGCGGAACGTGTCGCCGTCGACCTCCAGGAACACGTCGTCCTCGGCGGGTTCCGGCAGGTACTGCAACGCTTCCGGGGCGACGACCTCGTAGGTCGTGACGCCGGTGCGTTCCTGCTGAACCTGCAGCCGGGCCTGCGCGGTCAGCGCGGTGAAGCTCGCGGGCGACAGCGTGGCGGGCCGTTCCTCGGTGGCCGCGAGCGCGTCGATGGTGTCGATGCCGGCTGAAACCAGCTTTCGCCGCTGGTCGGCGCGCAACCCGGCGACGAGCGACAGATCACGGGCCTCCTCGCGGCCCGCGGCGCAGTGGCGGGCGAACCGGCAGCCGGTGCACGCCGCCCTGACGTCACCCCACGACCGCTCCGGCGCTGGTCCCGGCTGAGCCAGCCGCGCCTTGAGTCGACCAAGCAGGGGTGCGAAGTCGGCGATCCGGAACGAGGTGCGCTTGCCGTCGACGAGCAGGTGCGCCCGCTCGGCACCGACCGCCTGCGCGGCCGCCGTCAGGCTCAGCACGGCCAGCGGAGTGGCTTCCTCCGCGGTCGGCTCGTAACCGGACGGCGTGCGGATCAACGTCGCCGAGCAGTGGAAGACACCGTCGAAGAAGACCGCGTTCTCGATGACGTCCTTCCCGGCGCGCATCTCGTCGGCCGTGACGGAGGCCTGAACGCGCAGCTCGGCCGGATCACCCAGCCGATCGGCACGTCCCAGGTAGCTGCGGTGCTCGCACTCGAGCAGGTCGACGAGGTCCGACGGGCTGGCGAGCATGGGAAGTGATGCTAGCCAGCACCCCCGGCGGCACGGGCGAACGACCCGCGTTCATCCCCGTCACGTGGGTCGTCCGCCCGCACCGCCAGGAGCTACACGTTCGCCTCGACCAGCTTCAGCAGGGCCTCGGCGTGGGTGTTCGGATAGTCGTGGGGCCGGAACGGCCGGGTCTGCGCCCGCACCAGCGCCGCCGCGGCCGCCAGCTCGCCGGTGCGGACCTCGGTGTCGCGGTGCAGGAACGGGAAGTGCGGCTCGCGGACCTCGTCCGGCCACAGCAGCGTGTGCAGGACGATCACCCCGTGCTGCGGGCGCAGAGCGGCGAGGGTTTCCTTGCCGCGCAACCCGAACTTGACGATCGCCGCGGTCTTCGTGCGTTCCAGGGTCTCGCGCAGCAGCACGTACGAGCGGACCGAGAGGTCGTCCGGCTCGACGTAGTAGCTGCGGTGCAACGCGATCGGGTCGAGGTCGGTCTGCGGCGCGAACTGCTGGACGTCGATGACGCCGTCCTCGGGGGCCGGCAGGTCGCGCGGGTCGATCTGCACGATCCGGCCGTCCTCGAGCTCGTAGCCGCGGCCGATGTCGTCCGGCGTCAGACGCAGCGAGCACTCGCCGCACACCTGCTGATGCCGGACGCGGCCGCTGTCCTCGCGGTGCACCAGGTGCACCCTGCCGCGGTGTTCAGTCGAGGCGGCCACCAGCCGCACCGTCATCGTCGTCATGCCGAACCGGAGTGCTCCCCGCCACACAGTCCTCATGACAAATGAGTACTCGAACGTGTGGTCGAATAGTCGCTCCGCGTGACGAAAGGACTCGTTCGGGTGCGTCCGACAGGTACCTCGGACGCGTGCGGCGGAAATCCCCTACCAGGGCGCCGGTGCGTAATCCTTGAGGAAGCACCCGTACAGGTCCTCGCCCGCCTCGCCGCGCACGATCGGGTCGTACACCCGCGCGGCCCCGTCCACCAGGTCGAGCGGTGCGTGGAAGCCCTCGTCGGCGAGCCGCATCTTCAACGGGTGCGGGCGCTCGTCGGTGATCCAGCCGGTGTCGACCGCGGTCATCAGGATGCCGTCGCTGGCCAGCATCTCCTCGGCGCTCGTGCGCGTCAACATGTTGAGCGCCGCCTTGGCCATGTTCGTGTGCGGGTGCCCGGAACCCTTGTAGGCGCGGGAGAACTGACCCTCCATCGCGGACACGTTCACCACGTACTTGCGCCGGAAAGCCGACTTCGCCATCGCCGGGCGCAGCCGCGAGATGAGCAGGAACGGCGCCGTCGAGTTGCACAGCTGCACTTCCAGCAGCTCCACCGGGTCGACCTCGTCGACGTTCTGCACCCACGAGTTCGTCGCGGCGGTGTCCGGCACCAGGCCGCCCGCGTCGATGTCCTTCGAGCCCGCCATCAGTGCGAGCGTCGTCACCGAGTGCGCCTCGGGCACCGCCGTGCCCGGCAGGGCGAGCTGGCCGTGGCCGCCGAACGAGATCAGCTCCGGCCTGCGTGCGTCCCCGGTCAGCGCCTCGTGCTCGGCGGCGGCGAGCGGCGCGTAGGCACCGGGGGAGCGGCGCACGGTCTGCGCGGCGTTGTTGATCAGGACGTCCAACGGGCCGTGCGCGGCCACCTCGTCGGCCAGCGCCAGCACCTGGGCCGGGTCGCGCAGGTCGATGCCCACGATCTTGAGCCGGTCGATCCAGTCGGCCGCGTCGGGCATCGAGGCGAACCGGCGGGCGGCGTCCTTGGGGAACCTGGTGGTGATCGTGGTGTGCGCGCCGTCACGCAGCAGGCGCAGCGCGATGTACATGCCGATCTTCGCGCGGCCACCGGTCAGCAGCGCGTTGCGGCCGGTCAGGTCCGTGCGCGCGTCCCGCTTGCTGTGGTTGAACGCGGCACAGGACGGGCAGAGGTTGTGGTAGAAGGCGTCCACCTCGACGAACCGCTGCCGGCACGTGTAGCAGGACCGCGCCCGCAGCAGCGTGCCGGCCGTGGCGCCCTGAGCGTTCGACACGAGCGGCAGGCCCTGCGTCTCGTCGTCGATGCGGTCCGGTGACCCGGTGGCGGTCAGCGCGGTGACGGCCCGGTCGTTGGCCGTGATGGCGGCCTTGCGCTCGGCCTTCCGGAACTTCTTCGCGGCCTTGAAGATCTTCGCGGTGGCCCGGCGGACGCGCACCGCGTCCTCGTGCTCCGCGGGCAGGTCCTCGACCTGGGCAAGCACGCGCAGGCAGACTTCCAGCTCTGCGGGGTCGATCGAGGTCATGAGCAGGCATTTTACGGGTGGAGGGGTGGTGGTCCGATGACCGGGCCCGAACTGCTGGTGCTGTGGGACATCGACAACACGCTGATCTCGGCTCGCGGCTTCGGCAAGCTGATGTACCGCGAGGCGTTCCTGACTGCCTTCGGCAGGGAGCTGAACGGCCCTGTCGACCTGGGCGGACGCACCGAGCTGGACGTCATCGCCGAGATCTTGCGTCAGCACGGGATCGAGCACACGGACGAGGCGTCGCAGCTGCTCGCCAACGCGCTCGCCAACTCGTTCGAGAGCAACAGGGCGGACCTGCCCGGCCACAGCGAGGTGCTGCCGGGCGCCCTGAAGGCGCTCGAACACTTCGCCGACGACCCGCGCGTGCACCAGGGCGTGCTGACCGCGAACCTGCCCAGCGTCGCGCGGATCAAGCTGGAGGCGTTCGGGCTGGCTCACCTCGTCGACTGGGACGTGAGCGCGTTCGGCGACGACCACGCCGACCGCGCGGAGCTGGTGACGTTCGCCCGAGAACGCGCACGGCACATCCGGCCGTTCACCGATGACGAAGTGGTGCTGATCGGTGACACCCCGCACGACGTGCACGCGGCGGTCACCGCGGGCGTGCGGCTGGTGGCCGTCGCCACGGGACGCAGCAGCGGGGAGGACCTCCGCAGGGCCGGTGCGACCGCGGTGCTCGACGACCTCAGCGACCTCGGCGAACTGATCAGGCAGGTGTGGAGCGACGCCGCGCAGGGAAACCGCACGGCATGAACCCCGAAGCACCCGACGCGGACGTGCAGGAGCAGCAGCGCGAAGTCGTGCCGCAGGAGCCACCTGAGACGCCGGACGCACCGCTGGAGGCGAACGAGGCGGACGCCTACGAGCAGCTGCAGGAAGTTCCGCTGGACGACGAGGACCGGGGCTGAACGGGTCTGGTCTGGCATCGATCACGGCGTTATCGTGCGCGGCATGCCCACAGCAGGCGGCCCGACAGTCAAACGGCTGTCCCAGCCGGACGCCGACATCAAACCCAAGGCCCTCGGCTTGCCCCGAGGGCGGACGGTGATCTCGGTCTTCGGCTCCACCCAGGACATCGAGACGGATCTCGCCGCGAAGTTGTTACCGGTGCTCAGATCCGTCGTGGTGACCGCGGCCCGCAACGGCGCGGTGTTCGTCACCGAAGGCACCGACAGAGGCGTTGTCCACTTGCTGGGCATGGCTTTGCAGGCCTGCGAGCAGCGCTGGCCCGTCGTCGTCGGTGTCGCGCCCAGCAGCAAGGTGCACGACCTCACCGAAACCTCCACCAACGGTCAGGTCGCGCTGGAACCCAACCACAGCGTCGCCGTCATCGTCCCCGGTTCGGAGTGGACGGACGCGACACCCGTGCTGTTCCGCACGATCGACGCCGTCCGGCACAAGAAGCCCGTCGTAGCTCTCGTCGTCGGGGGCGAGAGCGAGAAGGAGATCATCGATCACCTCAGCGGCGACAACGCACTGCTGGTGCTCGCCGGCACGGGTGGCCTCGCGGACCGCATCGCCACCGGTGACCTCACCGGGGATCTCGCGGTGCTCGTGCGCAGCGGCAAGATCTTCATCGTCCACGTCGACGAGGGTGCCGGAAAGACGGTCACCGCGCTGGAACGGTTGCTGGGCAAGGAGAAGCCCGTCAAGCCGCCGACGATCTGGCCCAAGGTCCGCTACCGGGCGCCGGAACCGCGGCCGTTGATCGACCCCGGCTTCGTCGTCGCGTACCCGGCGCTCGCGGACGCCATCCACGACGCCAACTCCGTCGTCGCACCGGCGTTCCACGAGCTCGACGCGCAGGCCGAGGTCGAGCAGAACCGCTACCGGCTCATGGCCGTGCTCGCGATCGCGGGCGGGCTGACCACAACGGTGTTCGGCGCGCTGCAGACGTGGCTCAAAGAAACGCCGTGGCCAGGAGTTCTCGTCGTGGCCGGCGGTGCGTTCGCGGCGGCCATCACGATCGTGGCGCGCAAGCGGGAGTCGCTCGACAAGTACCTCACCGCGCGGTCGCGCGCGGAACGGTTGCGGGCGCTGTACTTCGCCCACCTCGCCGCCCCCGCCCCGGCGACGGAGGAGGAGCGGCAGGACAAGGTGGCCGATCTGGAAGCCGCGGTCAGCGACCGCAAGCACGAGGTGGTCAGGACGTGAGTGACAAGCAGAGGCAGGCGCAGTTCGTCGAGGCGTATCTGCGTCACCGCTTCCAGGACCGCCTCGACCACGTCGAACGCGGCCGCAAGCGGTACTCCAGCGCTCGCACGTGGACGGTCGCGATCTCGGCCGCCCTCTTCATCGCCGCGGCCGCCGCCGCGGCCGTGGGGATGGCGGACGGGCCGCGCAGAGCGTTGTGGGGCTTCGCCGCCACGGCGCTGGCCGCACTGGCCACCGCGGTGTCGCTTTTCGAGGCCACGTTCGGATTCCGCCGGCTGGCGCGGGAAAACGCCACCACTTCCGTTGCGCTGCAACGTCTCGCGGTGGACGGCCCCACGCCCGACGACGTGGACGACGAAAGGCTTGTTGCATTCGTGACCGAAGTGGAGTCCGTGCTGCGGTACGGCCGGTGAAGCGAATTCCTGGCAACAATCGATCAAGATTGCGGCCGGGAAAACGCTTTCTGGCATTGCTCGCCGGGGTTGACGCGCTGTGGGTGACCGATTACGGAAAGCACTAGATCTGGTGTTTCGGGCAGCCCGTTGTCATGATGACCTCATCCCCCGATGCGGAAGCAGGCACGACATGACTTGGGCGCGTCCCGCGATCGCCGAGCCGGAAACCGGCACCTTCGCCGAGGCCAAGGCTCTGGAAAAGGAGCACAGCACGATTCAGAACAGCAAGGCGGCACGCACCGTGGCCTGTCACGCCACGGACGCACTCGACTGCGCTGACCTGCTCGAGATGCTGGGACTCAGCGCTGCGGAGGGCAAGGTCCGGGCGTAGCCCCGCGACTGGATCCACCACTCGGCTACCAGCAGGTTCACCACGAACGACAGCCAGTTCGCGGTGGCGAAGACCAGCAGTCCCTCGGCCTGGTCGGCCGGGGACACCAGGGCGCCGAGCGCAAGACTCCACAGCCGGCCGGTCACGGCGGCGCTGGTGAGGGCGAAACCGCGGATCATCCAGATGCGGTGTTCGCCGAACCTGCGCTGCCGTGCGGTCCGCAGCCCGAGGACGGCGCTGACGAACCACAGCGCCGACAGCACCGTCAGCGGCCCCGACGTCGCCAGCCCGTAGAGCGACAGCTGGGCGCACACCAGGCCGAGCAGGGACGACGGCAGCACCGCGCCGAAGTAGACGCGGCCCATCACCCGGTGCACCCGCGGATGCCGGGCACGCAGTCCCGGCCAGAACTGCGAGACACCCGTCAGGATCGCCACCGTTCCGGTGAAGATGTGGGCGACCAGGAGACCGTAGTGAACCGGTCCGTGCAGTGCCGGCCGGGCCTGGCTCATGTCCAGGGTGACGTACGCGCTCGCGGCGAAGATCGTTATCGCGACGCAGACCACTCCGGACACCGCCAACCAGGCGACATACCCCCGAGAAGTTTTCATGCCACAAGGCTGTCAACGACTTCACTCGAACGCGCTGGTGTGCGCCCCCGAGCGAGCGGTGGGGTGCACCCTACTGGGATGATGTGGCTCATGCGGACGGTGGAGATCTCCGAAGAGCCGATCAGGCTAGGGCAGTTCCTCAAGCTGGCTGCGCTGGCCGAGGACGGCGGGCACGCCAAAGAGCTGATCGAGGACGGGGAAGTCCACGTCAACGGCGCTGTCGAACTGCGCCGCGGTGCACAGCTCCGCGACGGCGACGTGGTGGTCGTCGATGGTGACGAAGTACGTATTTCCGTTCGGCGGTAAGGCATTGCTCCGTTCAGCGGTAACTGAATGCATAAGCGCAGACGATCTCACTAGGGTCTGAAGACCTCTTCTGAACGATTCCCGCTCGCCATACGTAACCCTTATGTCCCTTGTGGACATCTGGGAATCGTCTTGCGGGGCCGTGGTTTCCAGACGGTGAGACGCGCGTCACGTCCGATATTCGGGCTGTGGAAGAACTTTTTTCCTGAGCCTGTAACGCGGATGCCGGGGCGGGCGAATCACCGGTTGCGAGCTTCGGGCGCCGAGCCTGAAAGAGGCGTTGCCGAAGGTCGAAGATCCAAGGTCCTCGGGGTGACCTGCGTACGTGCACGTCCGGAATCGCCTGAGCCGGGGAGATCAGAAACGATGAGTGAGCAGGTCCGTGCTGCCCGTGACGTCGACGGGTCGCGCTCCACGCTCAATCCGCTGTCCGAACACAGACAGACACACCCACCAGTCGCCCGCTGGGAGAGTCGCTACCGCTATGCCGTGATCACCGCCGACGTGCTGACCGTTGCCCTGGTCGTCGTCGCCGTCGGTGCGGTCATGAGCATCCGCCACGCCGCGTTCGGCCCGCTTTCCCTTGTCCTGCTGGATTTGCTCACAGTGGTGGTCGTGGTGGGTTCGCTCGCGATCAACCGCGTGTGGACGCCCACGGTGCTCGGTCAGGGGGCCGAGGAGTTCCGAAGACTCGGCCGGGGTTTGTTCGGTGCCGTCGTGGCGCTCGGTCTCGGAGCGCTCGCGGTCGACATCCCCGGCGCCCGCCTGTGGGTCTTCGTCGTAGTACCCGCGATCGCCCTGGTCGCGTTCCCGATGCGCTACCTGTTGCGCCGCCCACTGCATCGCGGCCGCAACGAAGGACGTTTCCTGCTCTCGGTTCTCGCCGCCGGCAACCTGGACACGGTCGAGGACCTCATCCACCGCACCAAGCGCGTAGCCCACCTGGGCTGGCGGGTCGACGCCATCTGCACCATCGACGGCCGCGGCCGCTCCGGCACCGAGGTCGACGGCGTGCCCGTCGTCGGCCAGCTGCGCGAGCTCGCCGACCACGTCCGCCGCGGCGGTTACCGCATCGTGGCCGTGACACCGGACGCCTACTGGACACCACGCCGCCTGCAGCAGCTCGCCTGGGCCCTCGAGGGCTCCGGTGCCGAGATGGTCGTGTCGCCCGGTCTGATGGAGGTCGCGGGACCTCGTCTGCACATGAGCGCCGTGCTCGGCATGCCCCTGCTGCGGGTGAGCGAACCGGCGCTGAGCGGCTTCCGCCGTCTGGTCAAGGACGTCGTCGACCGCGTGGGCGCCTTCCTGCTCCTGGTGCTGCTCGCGCCGCTGATGTTCGCCGTCGCCGCGTTCGTGATGATCGACAGCCGCGGTCCCGTGTTCTACCGCCAGAAGCGGGTCGGCAAGGGCGGCCAGCCGTTCACGATCATCAAGTTCCGCACCATGGTCACGAACGCGGACGCGTTGCGCACCAGGCTCGCCGCGGTCAACGAGGGCCACGGCCTGCTGTTCAAGATGAAGAAGGACCCGCGCATCACCAAGGTCGGCTCGTTCCTGCGCCGCTACTCGATCGACGAGCTGCCGCAGCTCTTCAACGTGCTCGCGGGCAGCATGTCGCTCGTCGGCCCGCGCCCGCCGTTGCCGGAGGAGACCGCGAAGTACTCCTCCGACGTGCGGCGCCGCCTTCTCGTGAAGCCCGGCTTGACCGGTTTGTGGCAGGTGAGCGGACGCAGCGATCTCTCGTGGGAGGAGTCGGTGCGCCTCGACCTGCGCTACGTCGAGGACTGGTCGCTCGCCCTCGACGCCGTGATCTTGTGGAAGACCTTCCACGCCGTCTTCGGCGGCCAGGGGGCCTACTGATGGAGAAGACTCCTGTGATTGGCATTGCCGTCATCGGGGCCGGGTACTGGGGGCCGAACCTCGTTCGCAACGCCCAGGCCACGCCCTCGCTGCGCCTGCGTTACCTGTGCGACCTCGACGTGGAGAAGGCCCGGCGCGTGCTGGGGGAGTACTCGACGGTCCGCGCCACCGCGTCGTTGGACGAAGTTCTCGCCGACCCCGAGGTGCAGGCCGTCGCCATCGCGACACCCGCTGCCACCCACCTGCCCGTCGCCCTGGCCGCGCTGGAGGCGGGCAAGCACGTCCTGGTGGAGAAGCCGCTCGCGGCCAACTTCGAGGACGGCCTGAAGCTCGTGGAGACCGCGGAACAGCGCGGCCTCACGCTGATGCTGGACCACACCTTCGCCTACACCTCGGTCGTGCAGCACCTGCGCGAGATCATCCGCGGTGGCGAGATCGGGGACATCCAGTACATCGACTCGGTGCGCATCAACCTCGGCCTGGTGCAGCCGGACGTGGACGTGTTGTGGGACCTCGCCCCGCACGACCTGTCGATCTTCGAGGCGATCCTGCCCGACGACGTCACGCCGGTGGAGGTCGCGGCGCACGGCTCCGACCCGATCGGCGCGGGCGTCGCGTGCGTCGGCCACTTGACCGTGCGGCTGTCCAACGGGGCGATCACGCACGTGCACGTCAACTGGCTGTCGCCGACCAAGATTCGCACGATGGTCATCGGCGGGTCGCAGCGCACGGTCGTCTGGGACGACAACAACCCGGCGCAGCGACTGTCCATTTACGACCGCGGTGTCGACCGTTCGGAGGAGCAGCAGAAGATCTCCTACCGCACCGGCGACATGGTGGCACCGGCGCTGGTGGAACGCGAGGCGCTGCGCACGATGATGGCGGAGTTCGCCGCGTCCATCACCGAGAAGCGCCCGCCCCTGACCGACGGCCGCGCGGGTCTGCGCGTGCTGGCCGTGCTGGAGGCGGCGTCGGAGTCGCTGCGCTCCGGCGGAGTTTTCGTTCCGGTTCAACAAGTGGAAAGCAAGGTGTCTTGATGTCTGCCCGGAAGGAATTGGGCCAGCCCATCTCGGGGCAGCGCGCACTCGTCACGGGTGGTGCGGGCACGATCGGGTCGTCGGTGGTGGACCAGCTCGTCGAGGCGGGTGCGGCCGAGGTCGTCGTGCTGGACAACTTCGTGCGCGGTCGCCGGGAGAACCTGGCCTCCGCCCTGGAGTCCGGCGTCGTGCGCATCGTCGAGGGCGACATCAACGACAAGGCGCTCGTCCGTGAGCTGACCGAGGGCATGGACCTCGTCTTCCACCTCGCGGCCATCCGGATCACCCAGTGCGCGGAGGAACCGCGCCTCGCGCTGGAGTGCCTGGTAGACGGCACGTTCACGGTCGTCGAGGCCGCTGCTGCCGCCGGCGTGAAGAAGGTCATCGCGTCGTCGTCCGCGTCGGTGTACGGGCTCGCCGAGCAGTTCCCGACCACCGAGCGGCACCACCCGTACAACAACGACACCTTCTACGGCGCCGCGAAGGCGTTCAACGAGGGCATGCTGCGCAGCTTCAAGGCCATGTACGACCTCGACTACGTGGCGCTGCGCTACTTCAACGTGTACGGCCCGCGGATGGACGTCCACGGCCTGTACACCGAGGTGCTCATCCGGTGGATGGAACGCATCGCCGACGGCAAGTCGCCGCTGATCTTCGGTGACGGGGCGCAGACGATGGACTTCGTGCACGTGCACGACATCGCCCGCGCGAACATCCTCGCCGCCAAGGCCCCGGTGACCGACGCGGTCTACAACATCGCGTCCAGCAAGGAGACCTCGCTCAAGGAGCTCGCCCTCGCGTTGCTTGCCGCGATGGACTCCGACCTTCCGCTGGAGCACGGCCCCGAGCGCAAGGTGAACGGCGTGACGCGCCGGCTCGCCGACATCAGCGCCGCGGCCACCGACCTCGGGTGGAAGCCCGAGATCGAGATGGACGGCGGGCTGCGCGACCTGGTCGCGTGGTGGCGCGCCGAGAAGCGGAACGGCTGACCCTCCAGACCGCGGCTGCGGCGCCGCCGACACCCCCAGGTCCGCGCCCGCCGCCAGCCGCACCCCAGTTGGACCGTCTGCAAGTACCACCAACCTGAACTTGGCGGTACTTGCAGACGCCAGAACCACCAAGGAAAAGGTAGAGCTGTGATTCCGGTTATGCGGCCGTTGCTCGGCGAAGAAGAAGCGCTCGCCGCCGCCGAGGCCGTGCGGTCCGGGTGGGTGGCGCAGGGCCCGAGGGTTCGCGAGTTCGAAGAAGCCTTCGCCGCGTCCGTCGGCGCGCAGCACGGTGTGGCCGTGTCGTCCTGCACCACCGGGCTGCACCTCGCCGTGCACCTGCTCGGGGTCGGCCCCGGCGACGAGGTCGTCGTGCCGTCGCTGTCGTTCATCGCGACCGCCAACGCGGTGCGCTACACCGGCGCGACGCCGGTCTTCGCCGACGTCGACGCCGCGACCGGCAACCTCACCGCGTCCACAGTGGAACCGGTGCTCACCGCCAGGACCCGTGCCGTGATGGTCGTGCACCAGGCCGGTGTGCCCGCCGACGTCGACGCCCTCCGGGCGTTGTGCGAGCCCCGCGGCATCCCGGTCATCGAGGACGCGGCGTGTGCCGCCGGCTCGACGTACCAAGGGAAGCCCGTCGGCACCAACGCGTTGCTGGCCGCCTGGTCGTTCCACCCGCGCAAGCTCCTCACCACCGGTGAGGGCGGCATGGTCACAACGGACGACGCCGAGTGGGCCGTTCGGCTCAAGCGGTTGCGGGAGCACGGGATGAGCGTGTCCGCGGCCGACCGGCACAACGGCGGGTCCGCGGTCATCGAGCAGTACCTGGAGACCGCGTTCAACTACCGGATGACCGACATCCAGGCCGCCGTCGGCCTGGTGCAGCTGTCCAAACTGGACGCGATCATCGCCCGTCGCCGTGAGCTGGCCGCGCGGTACCACGAGCTGCTCGCGGACGTTCCCGGCATCACGGCGGTGCGCGACCCGGAATACGGAACGACGAACTACCAGTCGTTCTGGGTCTGGTTGCCGGAAGAAGCACCGGACCGTCAGGAAATCCTCGCCGGTCTTGCCGAACGCGGAGTGTCGGCCCGGCGCGGAATCATGGCGTCACACCTCGAACCCGCCTACGAGGGTCACCCCAGCGCGCCGCTGCCGGTGACGGAGGCCTTCACGGCCAGGACGCTGATTCTCCCGCTGTTCCACGACATGACGAACGACGAACAAGACGTTGTCGTGTCAGCGTTGTCGGAAACTCTTCACACACCCCATCTGACCGTCCGTGGTTGAAAGATAAAGATTCAGCTTGCCGCAGAACATTTTTGTGTTGCCACGTAACGGTTCCAATGACATCGCCGACGTTCGGAGTAGCAGCCCTGTGCTGTCCAGCGTAGTGCGCGGATCACACACGGTAACTCCGTCCGAGAGGTGAAACCCCATGGTGGCTCAGCAGTCGCGTCTCGTGCGAGTGCTTGTGATCACGGCGTTAATCGCATCCACGATGTTCGTCCTTGGCGTGTTCAACGCTCCGAAAGCAAACGCGGCCCCCTGTGACTTCCCGGTCACCAACAAGGTCGCGTGCGAGAACACGCAGACCGGTGCCGACAACTGGCAGGCCCAGTACCGGGACGACGCGATCCTCGGCTACACCACCGACATCAGCTACACACCCGGCCAGACCGTCAGCTTCAAGATGCTGACGTCGGCGTCGTCCTACAAGCTCGACATCTACCGGCTCGGCTGGTACTCGGGCAAGGGCGCGCGGTACATGGGCACGGTCAACCGCAACACCCCGCAGAACCAGCCACCATGTCTGCGGGACGGGCCGACCGCGCTCATCGACTGCGGCAACTGGGCCGTGTCCGTGACGTGGAACATCCCCGCCACCGCGGTGTCCGGCATCTACTACGCGCGCCTGACGCGCAACGACACCGGCGCGGAGAACGAGATCGTGTTCGTCGTCCGCGACGACACGTCCACGTCCAAGATCTTCTTCCAGACCTCCGACGCCACCTGGGTCGCCTACAACCGTTACGGCGGCAACAGCCTCTACTTCGGTGACGGCCCCGGCCAGGGCGGCTCGTCGTACAAGGTCAGCTACAACCGCCCCTACACCGGCGGCGACGGCGACGAGAACTTCATCTTCAACGCCGAGTACCCGATGCTGAGGTTCCTGGAGCGCAACGGGTACGACGTCAGCTACACGACCGACATGGACTCGGCCCGGCGCGGCAACCTGATCAAGAACCACAAGGTGTTCATGGCCGTCGGCCACGACGAGTACTGGTCGAACGAGCAGGTGGCCAACGTGACGGCGGCGCGGGACGCCGGCGTGCACATGGCGTTCCTGACCGGCAACGAGATCTTCTGGAAGACCCGCTGGGAGAAGAGCATCGACTCGTCCCAGACGGACTGGCGCACGATCGCCTGCTTCAAGGAGACCAAGGGCACCCAGAGCGACGGCCTGAACGACTGGACCGGCACGTGGCGCGACCCGCGCTACAGCCCGCCGCAGGACGGCGGCAGGCCGGAGAACGCGTTGCTGGGCAACATGTTCACCGTCAACGGCCGCCGCGAGGACTCGCTGCAGGTGCCGGCCGCGTACGGGAAGATGCGGCTCTGGCGCAACACCGACCTGCAGAACATGGTCTCGGGCACCACGTACACGTTCCAGCCCGGCACGCTGGGCTACGAGTGGAACACCGTGTACGACAACGGGTACCAGCCCGCCGGTGTCGCCCAGCTGTCGCGCACGACGGTGAACCTCGACGGCTACTACGCGCTGAAGAACTACGGCGACGAGTACGGCGGCGGCCCCGAGACGCACGCGATCACCTACTACCGCGCGCCTTCCGGTGCGCTGGTGTTCGGCGCGGGCACCGTCCAGTGGGCGTGGGGCGTGGACGACGAACACGCGTTCCTCACCAACACGCCGACGTCGGACAAGCGGATCAAGCAGGCGACCGTCAACTTCCTCGCGGACATGGGCGTGCAGCCCTACCAGCTGTGGGGAGCCGATCAGCTCGTCATCTCCGGCGCCATCAACGACAACGCCGCACCCGGCGTGCAGATCACGAACCTGCCGACGCAGTCCACGGTCGGCCAGCCGTACACGTTCAGCGGGACCGTGATCGACGCGTCCGGCAAGGTCGCGGGCGTCGAGGTCTCGACCGACGGCGGCACCCGCTGGCACTACGCCGACTGGCAGGCCGGTCAGACGACGTGGAGCTACACCTACACGCCGTCGCAGTCCGGCACCGCGTCGCTGAAGGTGCGCGCGGTCGACGACTCGCTGAACCTGTCCACGCCCGTGCAGGCGACGCCGAACGTGGCCGCCCGCACCTGCCCGTGCGGCATGTTCTCCGGCCAGGAGGTCCCGAAGGTCGTCTCCGCCAACGACACCTCGCAGCTCGAGCTCGGCGTGAAGTGGCGTGCCGCGAGCAACGGCTACGTCCGCGGCGTGAAGTTCTACAAGGGCACCGGCAACACCGGCACGCACACCGGGTCGCTGTGGTCCGCGAACGGCGACCTGCTCGCCTCCGGCACGTTCACCAACGAGTCGCCGACGGGCTGGCAGACGCTGCTGTTCCCGTCGCCGATCGCGGTGACCGCCAACACGACCTACGTGGTCTCGTACTACACGCCGACCGGCCACTTCGCGTACGACACCGGCGGGTTCTTCAACCAGCAGGCGTACATGGAACCCGTCACCGGGCTGAAGTCCGGTGTGGACGGTCCGAACGGCGTGTTCCGCTTCGGCGCCGGGTTCCCGAACAGCTCGTTCGACGACACCAACTACTGGGTCGACGTGGTGTGGGCGGCTGACCCCGGTCCCGACACCCGCGCGCCGATCCAGACCGCGATGTCGCCGGTGTCCAACGCTGGTTCGGTCGCTCTCAACACCACCGTGTCCGGCACGTTCGACGAGAACGTGACGCTGACCTCGGCGCAGGTCACGGTGACCGGCCCGGCCGGTGCCGTCAGCGGCACGAAGACGTTGTCCGCCGACGCCCGCACGGTGACGTTCACGCCGTCGACCCCGCTCGCGGCCGCCACGTCCTACACGGTCACGATGAAGGCCGCGGACGCGTCGAACAACATGTCCACGCAGTCGAACTGGACGTTCACGACCGGATCGCCACGACCGGCGACGTGTCCGTGCACCGTCTGGGACGACTTCGCGGCACCCGCGGTGGTCGACGCCGGTGACACGAGCCAGGTCGAGGTCGGCACCAAGGTCCGCTTCGACGGCAAGGGCGAGGTGCTCGGCGTCCGCTTCTACAAGGGCACCGGCAACACCGGCACGCACACCGGTTCACTGTGGACCTCGTCGGGCCAGCTGCTCGCCCAGGGCACGTTCTCCGGTGAGACCACGTCCGGCTGGCAGAAGCTGATGTTCAACTCGCCGGTCCAGGTGCAGGCGAACACGACCTACGTCGTGTCGTACTACGCGCCGAACGGCCGGTACTCGGTCAGCTCCGGCTACTTCAACGGCCAGGGCGCGGACTACCAGTCGCTGCACGCGATCGCGAACGGCGTGGACGGCGGCAACGGCGTCTACCGCTACGGCAGCGGCGGCGGGTTCCCGAACTCGTCGTACAACGCGACCAACTACTGGGTCGACGTCATCTACCGCAACGGCCTGAACGGCGACACCACGCCGCCGTCGCTGACGAACCGCACGCCGGCCGTCGACGCGACGAACGTGGGTCTGCAGTCCACGCTGACGGCGACGTTCAACGAACCGGTCGACCCGGCGTCGGCGCAGATCTGGCTGACCGATCCCAAGGGCGCCAAGCTGTCCGGCTCGGTCTCGTTGTCGCCCGACCAGAAGACGGTGACGTGGACGCCCGCCGGCAAGCTCGTGCCCGGCACGCGGTACCAGGCGCACATCGGTATCGCCGACGTCAACGGCATCGCGATGCCGACGCCCGCGGAGTGGGGCTTCACGACCACGACCACTCCGACCTGTCCGTGTTCGCTGTTCAGCACGGCCACGGAGCCGACGGTGACGTCGTCCGACGACACCGGCGCGTACGAACTGGGTGTGCGGTTCACGTCGCAGCAGTCCGGCCAGATCACCGGTGTCCGGTTCTACAAGGGCTCCGGCAACACCGGCACGCACACGGGCTCGCTGTGGAGCGCCTCCGGTCAGCGCCTCGCGACCGGCACGTTCAGCGGTGAGACGGCGACCGGCTGGCAGACGCTGACGTTTGCCCAGCCGGTGGTAGTGAGCGCCGGGCAGACCTACACCGCGTCGTACACGACCACCACCGGGCACTACGCGGTGAACGGCGGGTACTTCGCGACCGGTCCGGTGAACTCGGCACCGCTGACGGCACCGCAGGAGCAGAATGGCGTGTTCGTGCCGGGCTCCGGGTTCCCGACGATGACGTACGGCTCCGGCAACTACTGGGTCGACGTCGTCTACCAGCCGAACGCGGACAACGACGCCCCGGTGCTGCAGTCGCACACGCCGCTGTCCGGAGCGTCCGAAGTGGACCTGACGTCGGTGATCACCGCGTCGTTCAACGAGGCCGTCGACCTCAACGGCGCGCAGTTCACGGTCAGCGACCCCGGTGGCGCCCGCATCGCCGGCACGCTGGCGTTGTCGCCGGACGGCAGGATGGTCACGTTCACGCCCGCGGCCAGGCTCGCCGCGTCCACTGTGTACTCGGTGTCGGTGAAGATGTCCGACACGTTCGGCAACGTGATGGCGAACCCGGTCACGTGGTCGTTCACCTCGTCGACGACGCAGACCTGTCCGTGCTCGCTGTTCAGCGCGGCGACCGTGCCGACGGTGACGTCCGCCGACGACACCGGCGCGTACGAGCTGGGCGTGAAGTTCACCTCCACGGCCAACGGCCAGATCACGGCGGTGAAGTTCTACAAGGGTGCGGGCAACACCGGCACCCACACCGGATCGCTCTGGTCCGCGGACGGCACCCGTCTGGCGACCGGCACGTTCTCGAACGAGACCGAGTCGGGCTGGCAGACGCTGACGTTCTCGTCGCCGGTGTCGATCACGGCGGGAACCACTTACGTGGCCTCGTACACGACGACCACGGGTCGCTACGCGGTGAACGCCGGCTACTTCGGCACGGTGACCTCGCCGCCGCTGGGTGCCACGGCGTCGGCGGGTGTGTTCACCGCCGGGTCCGGGTTCCCGACGACGAGCTACAACGGTGGCAACTACTGGGTCGACGTGGTGTTCCAGTGACACCACAGCCATTGCTGCTGATCGGGGCAGGTGGACTCGCCCGCGAGGTGCTCGCGGCGGTCCGCCTTCTCCCGGACGTCTGGAACCCCGTCGGGGCGCTGGACGACACCGCCGCCCTGCACGGCACCCTGATCGACGGGGTGCCCGTGCTGGGCGGGATCTCGCGGCTGGCTGAGCATCCGGACGCGGCCGTCCTGTGTTGTGTGGCGAACGCGCGCCGGCCGCTGTCCCGCTTGTCGTTGGTGTCACGGCTGGGGCTGCCGGACGAGCGATGGGCGACCGTCGTGCATCCGGCGGTCGTCACGTCCGGTGCGACGCTGGGCTGTGGCACGGTTCTGCTGGCGGGTGTCGTGATCACGACCCCGCTGTCGATCGGCCGGCACGTGGTGGCGATGCCCCACGTGCTGATCACCCACGACGACGAGGTGTCGGACGGCGTCACGTTCGCCGGCCGCGCCTCGCTCGGGGGCTCGGTGTTCGTAGGGGAGTCCGCGTACCTGGGACAGGGAGCCATGGTGCGCGAGGGATGCAAAATCGGCGCCGGTGCCGTGGTGGGCATGGGAGCCGTTGTCCTGCAGGACGTTCCGGCAGGAGAGACGTGGGCCGGCGTGCCGGCCCGCCCGTTGCGTGGGGAGAGCGCGTGATCGAGATTCCGCTGGTGGACCTGCGTGCCCAGCACGAGCAGGTGGCCGACGAGGTGGCCGACGGCTGGGCAGAGGTGCTCAAGACGACAGCCTTCATCAACGGCCCGCAGGTCGCCCGGTTCGAGTCGGAGTTCGCCGCCTACCAGGAAGTTCCGCACGCGATCGGTGTCGGCAACGGCACCGACGCGATCGAGCTCGCGTTGCGTGCGCTCGGTGTGGGCCATGGTGACGAGGTCGTGTTGCCCGCCAACACCTTCATCGCCACGGCCGAGGCCGTGGCCCGGTGCGGCGCCACGCCGGTGCTGGTGGACTGCGTGGACGACACGTTGCTGATCGACGCGTCGCAGGTGTCCTCCGCGGTCACTTCGCGCACCAAGGCCGTTGTGCCGGTGCACCTCTACGGTCAGGCGGCGCCGGTCGAGCTGATCACCGGTGTGCCGGTGGTCGAGGACGCCGCGCAGGCCCAGGGTGCGCGCCGCAACGGTGTGGCCGTCGGTGGCCTCGGTGTCGCCGCCGCGACCTCGTTCTACCCCGGCAAGAACCTCGGCGCGTACGGCGACAGCGGTGCGGTGCTCACCACGTCCGACGCGATCGCCGAGTCCGTGAAGCTGCTGCGCGAGCACGGTTCGCCGCGCAAGTACGAGCACCCGGTGCTCGGCTTCAACAGCCGCCTCGACACGCTGCAGGCCGTGGTGCTGTCCGCGAAGCTGCGCCGGCTGGAGGCCTGGAACCAGGCCCGTCGCGCGGCCGCGGCCAGGTACACCGAGATGCTGGCGGACGTCGAGCGCGTGCGGGTTCCCGTGGTGCTGGACGGCAACCTGCCGGTGTGGCACCTCTACGTCGTGCGCGTGCCGGACCGCGACCGCGTGCTGTCCTCGTTGCACGCCGCCGGAATCGGCGCGGGCATCCACTACCCGACGCCGCTGCACAAGACCGGCGCGTTCGGTCACCTGGGCGGCTCGTTCCCGGTCGCCGAGCAGTCCGCCGCGGAGCTGCTGTCGCTACCGTTGTTCCCGGAGATCACCGAGTCGCAGCAGACTCGTGTGGTGGAGGCACTGACGGAGGCCCTGAATGACTGACGCGGCGACGAGCGGTGTGCGCGTGCACCCCCAAGGGCTGTGCGAGTCTTCCGATGTCGGCGACGGCACCCGCGTGTGGGCGTTCGCGCACGTGTTGCCGGGCGCCCGCATCGGCCGTGACTGCAACATCTGCGACGGCGCGTTCGTCGAGTCGCGCGCGGTGCTGGGCGACAACGTGACGGTGAAGAACGGCACGCTGGTGTTCGACGGCGTGACGTGCGAGGACGACGTGTTCCTCGGCCCGAACGTGTTGTTCACCAACGACCTCAGGCCTCGCGCGCACATCAAGAAGACCGGCGACGCCCTGGAGACCACCCTGGTCCGCCGCGGCGCGACGCTCGGCGCGGGCACGGTCGTCGTGTGCGGCACGGAGATCGGCGAGCACGCGTTCGCCGCGGCCGGTTCGGTGATCACACGCTCGGTGCCCGCCCACGCGTTCGTGGCTGGCAACCCGGCGGTCGTGAAGGGATGGGTCTGCGCGTGCGGCGCGCGGCTCTCAGACGATCTCTCGTGCCCGGAATGCGGTTCCAGGCACGAGCAGACCCCGGACGGTCTGAAAGCCGTCTAGAGCATGTGTGAGGCCGCCGCAGCCCCAGCTTCGGCGGCCTTTCCGCTACTCGGGTTCCCACTCCACGAGCCGGTCCAGCACCCGAACGTCGCCGTCCAGCTTCAACGACTCCGGCTGCGTGCGGCCGTAGAACCACAACAGGAAATCGCGGGCCGGGCCGTGCACGGTGGCATCAGGCTCGTCCTCGGTCACGGCGCCGTGCCGCGCACCGCCGGCGTCGAGCCAGATCCGCCACGAACGGCCCTCCGTGACGTGGTAGTCGAGGACAGCGGGTTCGTGCGGCCAGGCGCTCGTCGTGGCGACGCAGGTGGACAGGAACTCGTCGACGCCGTCGAGCGCGATCTCGTCCGGCAGCGGCTGCGGATCGCCCGCGGTGAGCTGCGCGTCGTAGGTGTGCATCGTGATCTCCTGGAGCTGGCGCCGTGCCGCGGCACCGCTGGTCTGCGGTGACTGCGAATCACCCCAGGGGGTCCAGCAACCGCGGTCGGGGCCGGCCGCCTCCAGCGCGTTCAGCAGCTCCCGCGTGGACTCGGCCATCCACGCCACCGCGGCATCGCGCTCCCGCGGGGCGACCGCGGGAGTCCTGGCCGGAGGAGCGGAAGCAGGCCCAGCGGCGACGATGGCGGCCCACTTGCGGCGGCCGTCGCCCAGGTGCTGCACGAGGTCGTACAGCGTCCACTCAGGACAGCTGGGCACCTGCGCGTCGAGGTCGGATGAGGCGACCGCGGCGCAGAACGCGGCGGTTCGCTCGTCGATCAGCCGCAGGAGGTCGGGAAACATCAGTTGCACCGCGGCTGTCTACCACCCCGAGTGGCGGCGCGACAGCGATTTTCAGCCGGCCCTGACCGGAGCCGCCCTGAGCGCGGCGGCCTGCTGCTTGGCGATCCGCAGCAGTGCACCGGAAGCGCCGATCAGCAGGAACGACATCCCGGTCGCCACGCTGAAGCTGAGGATGTCGAACGTCGCGGCGCCCAGCGCGGACGTCAGCATCGCGCCCACCAGGCAGACCGCGAGCCCCCGCACGTTCTCGTCCTTCGACAGCGCACGGGCCCGCAGCGCCGCGAAGATGCCGCCGAGGAACAGCAGCGCGTAGGCGATCAGGCCCAGGTAGCCGTTCTCGATCATCGTCAGCAGGTACTGGTTGTCGAGGATCGTGTACTTCGACGGCAGGAACGTGCCGAACCCGCGGCCCAGCCACGGGTGTTTGGCGATCTCGAGCCACGCGCCGTCGTAGTCCTTGGTGCGGCCCTGGAACGACGGGTCGTCCTCGATGTTGGAGAACATCGACGTCACCGTGCCGAGCAGGCCGGGCACGACGGCCGCCGCGCCACCCAGGAACACCGCGCCCACGCCGAGCAACGGCAGGCCGCGCCGGCGTGGCAGCAGCACGCCGAGCACGATGCCCGTCACCACCAGGCCGATGATCGCCGTGCGCGACAACGAGAGGATCGCCATCAGGCTGAGCAGCGAAAGTGCGCACCACCAGCGGCCCTGCGGCTCGCCGCGGTCGCGTGCCTGGAACACGAAGTGCGCCGCGAACGGCACGCCCAGCACGCACACCAGGCCGAACTCGATGGGGTGGTTCACCGTGCCCGCCGGGCGGAAGAAGATCGACCGCGACTCCAGCGCCGAGTAGCCGTTGTCCTGCACGCGCAGGCCGGGCAGCGTCACGTACGACGCCAGGTCGAGGCCGAGTCCGAACTGGATCAGGCCGATGAACGCGCCGAACGTCAGACAGCCCACCATCACCCGCATCAGGCGGCTCAGCCGTTCCCCGCTGCGGACCGCGTCGCACACGAACACCGCGAGGGCCGCCATCGCCACGATCCTGATCAACGCGGAGTCCGACACCGACAGCTCGTCCGGCGGCAGGTAGCGGCGGGTGGCGATGGCGTACGTCGTGAGGTGCAGGATCACGTACACGGCGAGCAGCGTGCGGACCGCGTTGCGGCCCTTGGCCATCGCGAGGTGGTCGACGAGGTGCGCGGCGAACCACAGCACCGCGAGGCACAGCGCCACGAACAACGCCGGCGGCAGCGTGATCGGGACGAACGCGATGGTGAACCTGGCCGGGACGACGAGCAGGGCCAGGACGTAGAAGATCAGCAGGGTGGCGCCGTCGGCACGCTGCTCGGTCAGTCGTCTTTGGTCGGCCATGCCGGGTCTGGTGGCTTGGGCGCGGGAATGATGACCGTCTTCTGGTGCGCGTTGGGAATGCCCTGGTTCGGTGGCCGGTGCGGGGGCGGCGCGCCGTTGCCCTGCGGCTGCGGCTGCGGCCTGACCGGAGGCGTGGGCGGCGGTGCCGCGGCGTCCTTCTCGGACGGTGCCGCGCCTTCCTTGCGGCGCTTGGCCTTCAGCAGGATCGAGTCGGCGGCGAACGTCGAGGCGATCGTCAGCAGCAGCAACACCACCGTCGCCGCGCCCACGTACCGGACCTTGCCGCCGATCTTCGCCGAGGCCGTCGTCGGCTTCACCAGGATCTGCGCCGTGATGAACGTCTGTTCGGGAGCGTTCAACGCCTTCTGCTGCGACGCGAGCTCCGCCACCGTCTTGTCGAGCACCTTGCCGACGAGGCCTTCCGCCGCCTCCGCCGAGTCCGCCTCGGTCGAGATGAACAGCAGCGGGCCGCCGACGGGGCCGGTGTTCGCCGTGTAGGTCGCCGTGGAGCCCTTGCCCGCCAGTTCCGCCGCCGTCTTCGGGTCGCCGAGGACCTGCGTCAGGATCTGCGCGGTGGTCGTGAGGCTGCCGTCGAACTGCAGCAGCGGGTTGACCTTGACCACGTCCTCCGGCTTGGTCTTCTCCGAGTACCGGCCACCGGCCGCGGGGGAGGTGAGGACCAGCACGCCGCTCGACTCGTACCGCGTGGGCACGGTGATGTAGACGTACAGGGCGAGGACACCGGTGAGCAGCACTGCGGGCAGGGCGATGTACCACCGCCGCCGCAGCACCCGTACGGTTCCCCAGAAATCCATCAAAAACCCCGATCCGCGGCTCGGTCTTGCGAACGCAATGTCCGTAGGGTATCGCCTGCCTGGAAAATCGTGGTGAGCTGCGAACTGTTACAGGCCGTAGCCACGTGGCGATGAGGGAAGGGAATCCAGGAGGCAGCATGCGTGTACGACGACTGACCGTGACCGTCGCGGCCATTCTCGTGGTCATCGGCGGGACAACGGCCTACGTCGTCACGGCCGCCACCGAGGCGAACGATCTGGCGACGAACGAACCGGCGGCGGGCGCGGAGCAGGTGTCGCAGGCCAAGTCCGGCGACCTGCTGTTCGTCGACCTCGCCGGTGGGCAGAACCGTGTCGAGAAGATCGCCGGCGGCGGTGCGCGCACCCCGACCGAGCTCACCTGCCAGCGCTTCTACGCCGCCGGTGGCACGAGCGTGTGCCTCAAGCTCGCCGGTCCCGGCCCGGCCTACGCCGCCGAGATCAGCCGCGACGGCAAGGTCGTGAAGTCCGTCGCACTGCCCGGCATCCCGAGTCGCGCGAAGGTGTCGAGGTCCGGGAACGTGGTGTCCTGGACCAGTTTCGTCAGCGGCGACTCGTACTCGGTGCCCGGCGGGTTCTCCACCAGGACCGGTTTCTTCGACGTCCGCACCGGCGAGACCGTCGAGTCGCTCGAGCACTTCGCCGCCACGGTGGAGGGTGCCGCGCTCACCGCGCGTGACGTCAACTACTGGGGCCTCACAGTCGGTTCCGACGACAGGACCTTCTACGCGACGCTCGCCAGCGGCGGCTTCACGTGGCTCGTGAAGGGTGATCTCGCGGCCAACACCGTCACGTCGTTGCGCCGCGACGCCGAGTGCCCGTCGCTGTCGCCGGACGGCACGAAGGTCGCCTACAAGAAGCGCATCGGCCGCCTCGGCCCGTGGGACCTCGCGGTGCTCGACCTCGCCACCAGCACGGAGAAGCGGCTGCCCGGCACGGCGGGCATCGACGACCAGGCGACGTGGCTGAGCGAGAACGAGCTCGCGTTCGCCGCGGTGCCCAAGGACGCCAAGCTGCCCGCGGTTCACGTCACGCCCGCCGACGGGTCGCAGCCGGCCAAGGTCCTCATCCCGGACGCCACCTCGCCGTCGCCCGTCACGTAGCGAGTTCGCGGCGGAGCACCTTTTCGAGCTCATGGCCTGCCGCATCCCAGGAACGTCCCTCCACACTGGACGCGGCCGCACGGGCGATCGCGTCGAAGTCCGGCGATGTGACCACTTCGGACAAAGCACGCGCCAGCGAGTGCGGGGTGGGTGCCGCGTACCGGACGTGGTCGTTGTCCAGGACTACGCGGTTGAAGTGCGCGTCGTTCACCACGGGAACGCATCCGGCCGCCAGCATCTCGTGTGGCACCAAAGAAACGTTGGTCATCGACAACGACAACCCGGCGAAGCACCGGTTGTAGATGGCGTTCAGCTCGTCGGGCGTGACGAGGCCGTGGTCGACGAACTGCGGCCCGAGCTGCCCGATCCTCTCGCCGTAGACGTGGATCTTCAGGTCCGGGTGCTTCTCCGCGAACACCTCCAGGGCCAGCACGCCGAGCTCGAACGCCCGGCGCGGTGCCTTGCGCCGGGCGTAGAACACGATGCCGTCGCGCTTGTCGTCGCCGAGCCGGTACCTGTCGGCGTCGCAGCCGAAGTCGAAGTGGTCGGCGGGCATGCCGTGCTCGGCGCGGACCTTGTCGGCGAGGAACCGCCCGGCCGTGAAGCCGTGCATGCCCATCCGGTAGGTGTTCTCCGCCAGCGCGTACAGGCCACCGGACGGGTAGAACCACGGCTCGTAGTCCTGCACGAGGTAGAACCTCTTGCCCGCGCACGGGTCGTTGAACGCCGGGTACGCGGTGATCCACGCCGTCGCGAACACAGCGTGGGCGTCGGCCATGCCGTCGGTCACGTCGTGGATCGAGCCCTTGAAGAACGGGAACGCCTCGCGCACCACGGGTTCGAGGTCGGCGACCGCGTTGCCGAACGTCTCGTACAGGTACAGCCGGCACTCGTGGCCGAGCGACTCGAGGTGCCGGATGAGCCGGAACATCGTGGTGTGGCCACCCGATCCCCTGGACGGGGGAGTGGTGACCCAGTTGATCGTGAGCCTGCCGTCGGCCGGGATCGGCGGGATCACCACGGGCCTGCGCGCCTCGACGTCGGCCTTGCGGACGTCCTCCAGCCGCACGGGCAGGTCCTCGCCCTCGGCGCCGAGCCTGCGCGTGGCGGCGGTGAGCACGCGGATGCCGAGCTGTCGCGCGCCCTGCTCGCGGACGATCTTCGTGACCTGTCTCAGTCGTCTCACGCCTCGGTCCTCTTCCGCAGCACGCCAAGGATTTCGTGTCTCATCGGGAACACCACGAGCGCGTAGGCGAGGCACGACACCGTGCCACCGACGAGGATCTGCGGCAGCTCCCCGTCGATCACGTTCCGCACCACGAGCACCACCGCGACCATCAGCACACCACCGAGGAACGGCCGCAGCAGCCGCGCGCCCAGCGCACCCGCGCGCACCCCGTACGGCTTGAACGCGACCAGGTACGCGGGCGTGATGACCAGCACCGCGACGATCACGTGTGCCGCCGCGACACCGCGGATGCCGTCGAGTTTCGCGCCGAGTGCGAGCAACGGCACCAGCGCGCCCAGCCACGCCAGGTGGATCACCAAAATCGCCCGCGACCTCCCGGCGGAGGCCAGGTAGTCGTAGCCGAGCTCCAGCGCGACCCGGACCGCGCCGAGCAGCACGAGCAACGCCAGCGCCGCCGCGGCGGGGGCCCAGCGGTCGCCGTAGACCACCCGGATCAACGGCTCCGCCAGGGCGGCCAGCAGCACGCACGCGGGCACCGTGACGAGCGCCAGGAGCCCCAGCGCGCGGCCGAACGACTTCTGGAACAGCTCGGGGTCCTCACGCACCTTGGAGAACGCGGCCAGCGACACACTTCTGACCGGCGCGGAGAACGCCGACACCGGCCAGCTCGCCAGGTTGAACGCCAGCAGGTAGAAGCCGAGCGGCACGGTGCCGAGCAGGGAGCCGACCACGATGTAGTCGACGTTCATCACGCCGAAGATCAGCAGGCTCGACCCGGCGAGCGGCAGGCCGAACGCCAGCAAGGCGCGCGCCTGCACCGCATTCCAGCCCGGCCGGAACCTGTCCTTGGTGAGCCAGAACATGATGATCGCCGCGGACAGGTTCTGCGCGATCCGCTGCCACGCGAGGCTCCACGCCCCGAACCCCATCAGCGCGAGCACGACGGCGACCGCCGTGCCGCACACGAACGCGGCGGTGTCGGCGTAGAACTTGTGGTCCTGCCGGAAGTTGCGCTGCATCATCGCGCCCGGCACCGCCGTGGCTCCCGCGATGACGAGGGCGACCGACATGAGCTGGATCACGCCGGTCGCTTCCGGTGTGTCCATGGCGTTGGAGAACCACGGCGCGCCGGCGACGCAGATCAACGCCAGCACCGTGCCCGAGGCGAGCGACAGCGTCGTGACGGTCGGTGCCATCTCCTCGACGGGGTCGCTGGTGCGGACCAGTGCGGCGCTCACACCGAGCTCGGACACGCTCAGCACGATGTTGAGCACGACCAGGGCGACCGCGAACACACCGAACTGCTCTGGCGCGATCAGCCGGGCGAGCAGGATGCTGAAGCCGACGGCGGCCAGGCGTTGCAGCAGCGAGTTGATCGCGCTCCACCGGATGGCGCTTCCGACCGAGCCTTCGAGCTGCTGGGTCACCACTCGCCCCGCCACTTCCAGCGCTGCGTCCCGACCCACAGCTTCGCCCGCTTGTAGGCATGCGGCGCAAGGAACAACTGCGTACGACTGAGGAACGCGGGGCTGAACTTCCGGCGCCGCAGCAACGCCTTGTACTCCGGCAGCTCCTCGAGCGCCGGATAGGTCTCGCGGGCGAAGTCGAGCAGCTCCTTCTCGGTGCCGTCGAGCTGGTCGCGGTCGTGCAGCCGGACCGCGCGCCACAGCGCGTCTCCCGCGATCGCCTTGCGCGCCAACGGCTTGAGCCGTGCGGGAAGGCCGGGGTTCTGCTCCAGCACCAGGTCGAACACGTCCCGGCGCTGCTCCAGGTCGGCGAACACCGACTTGAACGTCGTGCGCATCATGGAGTTCTCGTGCACCCGGTAGTACGCGGCGGGCTTGCCGCTGACGTAGCCGATGTCGGAGACGGCCGCGATGCGCAGCCACATCTCGAGGTCGCCCGCGTGCGGCAGGTCTGCCCGGTAGCCGCCGACCTTCTGCTGGATCCTGGTGCGCACCACGACCTCCGGCGAGGAGATCACGTTGCGGCTGCTGCGGAAACGGTTCTCGATCCACTCCTCGCCGCGCCAGACCTTCGACGTCGTCGGCAGCTGCGTGACCTTCGGCAACGCGTCGTGGTCGCTGTAGTAGACGACCCGCCCGTAGACCATGCCCACGTCCGGGTTCTGCTCGAAGATCGCGGCCGCGCGCTGCAACGCTCCCGGCGCCAGCAGGTCGTCCGCGGACAGCAGCACCGTGTAGTCGGCGCTCGCCCACTCCAGCAGGCCCTCGTTGTAGGTGGCGATGTGCCCCTTGTTCACCTCGTGCCTGCGGCCTTCGACGCGCTTGTCCGCCGCCGTCAGCTCGGCCATCACCGCGGGGGTGTCGTCCGACGACGTGTCGTCGATCACAAGCACCCGCACGTCCACACCGGGCTGGTCGAGGACGCTGCGGACACAGGCCGGCAGGAAGTGGGCGTAGTTGTAACAGGGGATCACGACGTCCACTGTGGGAAGCGTTGGCACAACCTGGTTATCGGTATGGCGCCGTTTTCGTTAGCGCCGCAACGTTTTGGGCCCTTCGGACGATGAAGTTGTGACCGGAGTAAGGGGAGTCATGGACCACGTCATCCTGACGCGCTTCAACCTGCCGTCGAAGGGCGCCGAAAGCTACGTCCGGGCAAAGGAAGGATGGCTGACCGAGCGCGTTGCGCTGTTCGAGCGCTATTGCCTGCCATCGGTCCTCGCGCAGACGGACAAACGGACGCGGTGGCTCATCTATTTCGACCCCGAATCACCGAAGTGGCTCAAGGACAAGATCGCCGAACACGGTGACGCGTACACGCCCGTTTACCGCGCGGAGGTTTCGCGGGAAGAGCTGAGATCGGACATCCGGTCGCTCTTCTCCCGCACCGGCGACGAGCTCGTCACCACGAACCTGGACAATGACGACGGCCTGGCCGTCGACTTCGTGGAACGGCTCTGCGCGGCACCCCGCCCGACGACCACGGCGGCGTACTACCTGGTGAACGGCCTGATCAAGTCGCCTGGCGGGCTGTACCACCGGGTGGACCGGCACAACGCGTTCGTCTCGGTCCGCGAGACCTGGGACGAGCCCGTCACGTGCTGGGCGCACTGGCACAACCACATGCACCTGCACTTCCCGGTCGTCGAGCTGGGTGGTGCGCCGGGCTGGCTGCAGGTCGTGCACGGCGGCAACGTCTCGAACCGCACGCGCGGCCGGCTGGTCTCGCCGGAGCCGTACAAGGCGTCGTTCGGTGCCGCG
This sequence comes from Lentzea nigeriaca, assembly GCF_016907955.1. Taxonomy (GTDB): domain Bacteria; phylum Actinomycetota; class Actinomycetes; order Mycobacteriales; family Pseudonocardiaceae; genus Lentzea; species Lentzea nigeriaca. The sequence goes on from NZ_JAFBCX010000001.1 coordinate 800,426, forward strand.
CTGGACGACGTGCCGGCTCCGGACCTGAAGGCCGTCGCGCAGGACCGGCTGGTGGCTCAGCCGATCCGGTTCGTGCGCGACTCCGGCCGGGTGGCCGCGAAGAACACGGCGATGAAGGTGCTCGGCAAGGGCGGCTTCGAGGCCGTCAAGCAGAAGCTGGCTGCTCGCGGTTGATCCCGTAACTCACGACGAGCGTGACGGTGAGTGCTGCGAGCGCCACCGTCACGCCGGTCGTGAAGCTCGCGTACTGCAGCAGCAGTCCAAAAGCGACGGACGAGACGAGACGGCCCAGCGCCTGACCGGTCTGCACGACGGAAAGCCCGGAGGCCCTCAGTGACTCGGGCGCCGACTCGCTGACCTTGGCCGACAGCACGCCGTCCGTGGCCGCGTAGAACAGCCCGTGCAGCAGCAACGTGACCACCGCGACGACCATCCCGCCCTCGGCGACGAACAGCAGCGCGTACACACCGAGCAGCAGGGCGTGCCCGGCGAGGAACATGCGCCAGCGGCCGACGCGGTCCGCGAGTTTCCCGAGCGGCGCGGCGGCCGCGAGGAAGACGACCGCCGTGCCGAGCGGGAGCAGGGGCAGATAGCCGAGCGAGATGCCCGTGGCCTTCTGCACCAGCACGTAGACGAACGCGTCCGACACCGTCGCGAGCCCCAGCAGGCCCGCCGAGATCGTGGTGCGCCGGAAGTTCTGGTCGTTGAGCAGACCGAGCCCCGCCTTGAACGACGGCCGCGGTCCCTTCGGCTGTTCCTTCACCGGGGTGTCCCGCACGAACGAGATCAGCACGATCAGACCGATGACCGCGAACGCCGCGGACACGGCGAAGATCGGCCCCGGCACCATACCGATCTGGGCGAGCAGCAGGAACGTCACCAGCGGCCCGAGCAGGGCGCCGAACGTGTCCATGCTCCGGTGCACTCCGAACGCCGCGCCCAGCCGGTCCTCCGGGGTGGCCAGCGAGATCATCGCGTCGCGCGGCGCCGTGCGGATGCCCTTGCCCGCCCGGTCCGCGGCCATCAGCGCGCCGATGCCGAACGGAGAGGCGCCCACCAGCGGGAAGAACACCTTGGTGGCGGCCGACAGTCCGTACCCGGCCGCCGCGACGGCCTTGGGTTTGCGGAACTTGTCCGAAATGCCGCCGCCGACCAGCCGCAGTACCGCGGTGGCGCCGGTGTAGATGCCGTCCAGCAGGCCGAACTGCGCGTAGCCCAGCTGGAGGGTGAAGAGCAGGTACACCGGCAGGAACGCGGTGATCATCTCCGCCGAGATGTCGGTCAAGAGGCTGACCGTGCCCAGCGCGAAGACCGTGCCCGGCAGCCGTTTGCGGAAGTCCGTTGTGGACGGACGTGACGAGGCGACGTACATGGGCGTCCTACCAGCTCAGTGTCTGGTGCCACACCTCGAGCGACAGCAGCGTCCAGATGCGCGGCTGCTCGTTGCGGTCACCCGAGTCGTGGTCGTCGAGCAGCGCGCGGACCGCCGCCCGGTCGAAGGTCCTGCCCACGAACGACGTGGGGCCGGTCAGCAGGTCGTAGGCCATGTCCCGCAGGCCGTCGCGGAACCAGGCGTCGAGCGGCACCTTGAAGCCCGACTTCGGCCGGTCGACGACGTCGGCGGGCAGGTGCCGGCGCGCGACCTCCTTGACGACCCACTTGGTCGTGCCGCCGCGCACCTTCACGTTGCTGGGCAACGAGAACGCGAGCTCCGCCACCCGGTGGTCGAGGAACGGCGGCCGCAGCTCCAGCGACGCGGCCATCGACATGCGGTCGCCGCGTTCGAGGAGGTTGTCGGCGAGCCAGGTGTGCGAGTCGGCGTAGAGCATGCGGCGCACCGCGTCGCCGCGCCCGTTCTCGTAGGGCGCCAGCACGGACCGCGTCGCAGGCCCACCCAGCAACGCGGCCCGTTCGGCCACGGTGAACGGCGCGAACCAGCCCCGCATGCGTTCGGCGTAGGTGGGTTCGGCGATCGCGCGCACCGCGATGCCCAGCCGTGCCTTGGAGGCCGGGAGAGCCTTTTCGAAGCGCCGCAGAGCAGCGGACGGCAGCGCACCGGCGTACCGGGTGGCCGCGGCGAAGCGGTACTTCGGGTAGCCACCGAAGAGCTCGTCACTGCCTTCGCCGGACAGCACGACCTTCACGTCCCGGCGTGCGAGCTCGGCGAGCCGGAACACCGCCACGTCGGCGGGCTCGGACAGCGGCGCGTCGCGGTGCCAGGAGAGCTTCGCCCAGCTGTCGCGGAAGTCGTCGGCCGTCACGACCACGCTGTGGTGCTCGCTGCCGACGATCCCGGCGACCTTCTCGGCCCAGTGCAGCTCGTCGACGCGGGGATCACCGAAGCCCGCGGAGAACGTGTGCAGCGGGGCACCGTCGCGTTCCCTCGCCACCAGCGCGGTGATCAGCGACGAGTCGACGCCGCCGGACAGGTACGCGCCGACCGGTACGTCCGCGACCAACGCGTCCCGCACCGACGCCGTCAGCGCCTCGTCGACCAGCCGGACGGCCTCTTCCGGTGTCACGGAAAGGATCGGCGACTCGCGTGGCAGCTCCCAGTACGGCTCGGTCCGCACGCGGCCGTCGGCCGACAGGACGAGGTGGTGACCCTGCGGCACCTTCCGCATGCCGCGCACCAGCGTGTGGGGCGCGGGCACCGAGCGGTGCGCCAGGTAGTCGTGCAGCGACTCGTGATCGACCTCGGCCGGGCCGATCGCGGGCAGCAGCGCCTTGATCTCGGACGCGAACGCGAAGAACGAGGAGTCCGCGTAGTAGTACAGCGGCAGGATGCCCAGCCGGTCGCGGAACAGGTGCGTCTCACCGGTCTTCGCGTCGTGGATCGCGTACGCGAACTGGCCGCGCAGCTTCGTGACAGCCGACGGCCCGTGCTGCTCGTACAGCGCCAGCAGCACTTCCGTGTCGCCCTGCGTGTGGAACGGGTACGACAGCTCGGAGCGCAGCTGCCGGTAGTTCAGGATCTCGCCGTTGAACGCGATCTGCGTGGTGCCGGACGCGCCCGCCATCGGCTGCGGCGAGCCGGCCAGGTCGATGATCGAGAGCCGGGTGTGGGCGAAGCCGATCGACCCGTCCGACCAGAACCCGCTGTCGTCCGGGCCGCGGTGGTGCAGCCGCTTCGCCATCTCGGCGAGCAGCTCACGGGAGACGGGCGCGCCGTCGAACCGTCTGACGCCTGCGATTCCGCACATGGGTTACCGCTCCTCCGCGATCTGCATGAGCTCACGGGCTCGCGAGTCCCACGACGCGGTCAGCACGGCCGCGCGCCGCTCGGCCGGGGTCTTCAGGCCGCCGTCCTTGAGCGTCAGGCGGATCTGGTCGACGAAGTCGGCCTCGCCCTTCGCGATCCTGATCACGTCGGAGTAGCGCTCGACCTCGGGGAAGTCCGTCGACACCACGGCCAGGCCCAGGGCCAGGTACTCCTTCATCTTGATCGGGTTGGCGTGCTTGATCCAGTCGTTGTCGAGCCACGGCATCAGCGCCACGTCGAACCCGGATCCGTAGCCCGGAATCTGCTCGTACGAACGGAAGTCCAGCCAGTGCACGTTGGGATACTTGGCGTAACGCTCCATCGAGCAGGTGGCGTCACCGATCAGCACGACCGACGCCTCCGGGAACTCCTGTGCGACCTTCTCGATCAGGTCGAAGTCGACCAGGTAGTCGTCGAGGCTGCCGAAGAACCCGATGCGCGGCCCGGGAATCGACGCGATGTCGGCCGGCAGCTCGTCGCGGCGGGTGAAGTGGTCGACGTCCACGCCGTGGTCGAGGAAGTGCGCGCGCTCACCGGTCAGAGCGGCCTCTTCCTCCTGCAACGCGCGGCTCACGTAGAGCACGGTGTCCGAATTGGACAGCAGCTGGTTCTCCAGCGCGGCGATCGTGCCCTGGTCGGCCTCGGGGAACGCCGAGTGCCGGTCCGACCGGTTGAAGATCAGGCCCTTGTGTCGCATGGGCTCCACGACGTCCCACGCCGTGGGAATCGTGGCGACGACGACCGGCGTGCCCATCCGCAGGAACAGGCACACGAGCCGGACCTGCGTGCGCACCAGCACCGAGTTGAGCCTGCGCAGCCACGGCTTGCCGTAGAACGGCAGGGGAGCGGGCGTCATCACGTAGAAGTTCGGCGTCTGGGGGATCGGCTGCCGCACGAGCATCGCGACGCTCTTGGCCTTGCGCAGGATCCGGCGCAGGAACTGCGTGCTCTTGCCCGGCGACGGCATCCGCAGGCCGATGCTGTTGACCAGCAACACCTTGCGGTGCTTCGCGACCCGGCGCAGCAGCTGGAAGTCGGAGTGCGCCCGGTTGTGGTACCACCAGTCCTGCGCGCTGAAGCACAGGTAGCTCGGCCCCTCCGAGGCCACCTCCTCCGGCCAGGCCCGCATCCGGAACAGGCCCCTCAACGCGGCCCTGTGCTTGGGCGAACGGGCGCGCAGACCCTCGTTCAGCACCACCGCGAGCCACATGAAGAAGGCGGCGAACTTCCCGTGCCGCTCGCGGTGCAGGCGGACCCGGTTCGCGGCCAGCATCGACCACAGCCGGGCGTTCGTGGAGACCTCGCCACCGATGTGCGTGACCACCGCGCGCGGCTCGAACCAGACACCGCCGGCGCGCAGCATGTACTCGACCTCCTCCGAATAGAGGAAGTAGCGCTCGTCCAGAAGGCCCAGTCGCTCAACGGTTTCCCGCTTGATGAACCACGCGCAGCCGGTCGCCCACTCCGCCGGGCGGGCGTGTTCGTAGGCCTTGAGGTCGGTCACCGTCGCACCGAGCCCGATCCGGCCGGCGCGGTAGCCGCCGATCAGGGCCTCGGAGACCGCGGTGCGCAGCTTGGGCTCGCGCCGCAGCGAGAAGTGGGTGAGCCCGTCCACACCGACGATCTTCGGCACGACGATGGGCTTGCCTTCCACCGCACGCAGCGCCTCGATCGCGCCGGGGTGCACGCGGGCGTCCGCGTTGAGCACCAGAACGTCGTGGCCCTCAACGGCTTTGATGCCCAGATTCACGCCCGCGGCGAATCCCGCGTTCACCGGATTGCGGATGATCTGCGCGTCCGGACGAGTGGCGGCGGCCACATTCACGGTGTCATCGGCGGAAGCGTTGTCGACGACGAGGACCTTCACGTCGTCGGGCAGCGAGGTCAGGCATCCCGCGATGACCTGTTCGCTCTGGTAGGTGACGATGACCACCGCGACAGGTGACCGCTCCACAACCGCTCCTCGCTTTTGGGCTTGTGCCCGCTACATCGAGCCGTTTGGAACCTCCGTTACGAGATTCGGAGAACCTGTAACCGTTTTGCCCTCTCGAACGAGAACCAAGGCGTGACGTCATCACCGCACGTGTTGATCATCGTGCAGAACCTCCCCGTGCCGCTGGACCGCCGGGTGTGGCTGGAATGCCGCGCCCTCACCGCCGCGGGCTACGAGGTGTCGGTGATCTGCCCCAAGGGTCCTGGTGATCCCGCTTACCAACTTCTCGACGGAGTGCGCCTCTACAAGTACGCTCCGCCGCCCCAGGCCGAGGGTGCGCTCGGCTACGCGTGGGAGTTCCTGTACTGCTGGGTGCGCACGGCGTTGCTGAGCGTGAAGGTCCGCGCGCGCAGGCGGTTCGACGTCATGCAGGCCTGCAACCCGCCGGACACCTACTGGGCGCTCGCGCTGCTGTGGCGGCTGGGCGGCGTGAAGTTCGTCTTCGACCACCACGACCTCAACCCCGAGGTGTTCCTCTCGCGGTTCGGCGAGCCCAGGGGCGTGGCGGGCAAGCTGCAGTACCGGATCCTGAAGTGGCTGGAGCGCAGGACGTTCCGCACGGCAGACCGGGTGACGTCGACCAACACCTCGTACCAGAAGATCGCGTGGACGCGCGGTTCCGTGCGGCCCGAGCACACCAGCGTCGTGCGCTCCGGCCCGGACACCACCGTGATGCGACCTGTCGAGGGCGTGGACGAACTGCGGCGCGGCGGCAAACATCTGGTGGCGTACCTGGGAATCATGGGGCCGCAGGACGGTGTCGACGGCGTCCTCGAAGTCGCCCGCCGAGTCGTTTTCGACCGCGGCCGCACCGATGTCCGGTTCGCGCTGCTGGGCTTCGGCGACTGCCTGGAAGACCTGAAGAAGCAGGCAGGAGCCTGGGGACTCGACCCGTACGTCGAGTTCACCGGACGCGTCGGGCCCGAACAGATCACCCGTTATCTGTCCACCGCCGCCGCCGGTCTCGGCCCGGATCCGTTGTCGCCTCTGAACGACGTGTCCACTATGAACAAGACCATGGAGTACATGGCCTACGCGCTGCCGGTCGTCACGTACCGGCTGACGGAGACCGTGGTGTCCGCCGGCGAGTGCGCCGTCCTCGTCGAGCCTGGTGACGTCGAGGGGTTCACCACGGCTCTGCTGGATCTGCTGGACGACGCCGAACGCCGCGGGCGCCTCGGTTTCGAGGGCCGCCGCCGCTGTGAGGCCGAGCTCGACTGGCGGCCGCAGGCCGAGAACTACGTGGCGGTGTTCGACGGGCTCACCGGCTTCGCCTCGCGCGGCCCGTTCCCCGACGGCAGGCCGGAGCTCGGACCCGGTACCGACCAGTGGGGCAACAAGATGATCGACGTGAGCGACGACGCCGTGCTCCGCGCGTTCGCCGTGAACCGAACGGGAGAATGATGTTCGTCAGAAGGATCGCGGTCGTCGGCACCGGCTACGTCGGCCTGACCACCGGCGCCTGCCTCGCGTCGCTGGGCCACCGCGTGGTGTGCGCGGACGTCGACGAGACCAAGGTCGAGCGGCTCTCGCGCGGCGAGGTCGACATCCTCGAACCCCGGCTCGCGGACCTCGTCGGCGAGGGCCTCGCGTCCGGCCGGTTGTCGTTCGTGCTCGGCGCCTCGGCCGCGGTGGCCGACGCCGAGGTCGTGTTCCTCTGCGTGCCGACACCCATGGGTGTCGGCGGCATCGCGGACCTGCAGGCCGTCGAGTCCGTTGTGGACGAGACGCGCGACCTGCTGCCGTCCGGGTGCGTGATCGTCAACAAGTCCACGGTGCCGGTGGGAACCTCGATCCGCACCGCCGAGCTGCTGCGCCGCGACGACGTCGCGGTCGTGTCGAACCCCGAGTTCCTGCGCGAGGGTTCGGCCGTGCACGACTTCCTGAACCCGGACCGGATCGTCGTCGGCTGCGACCAGCAGGACGCGGCCGAACGCGTCGCGGCTCTCTACGCACGCCTTGGCGCGCCGACGGTTCTGACCGACGCGGCGTCGGCAGAGATGGTCAAGTACGCGGCGAACTGCTTCCTCGCGATGAAGCTCTCCTACGTCAACGCGGTGGCGGAGCTGTGCGAGCGGCTCGGCGCGAACATCACCGACGTCACCGAGGGCATGGGCTACGACAAGCGCATCGGCCAGGCGTTCCTCAACCCCGGCCCCGGCTGGGGCGGCTCGTGCCTGCCCAAGGACACCCACGCGATGCTCCAGGTCGCGGACGCGGCCGACTTCGAGTTCCGCCTGCTGCGCGCCACGATCGACACCAACGAGCGGCAGCGGCAGCGGATGGTCGAGAAGGTCCGCCTCGCCGTCACCGGCAAGCGCGGCGGCTCGCTGTCCCACGTGCGGCTCGGTCTGCTGGGCCTCACGTTCAAGGCGGGCACGGACGACCTGCGCGACTCGCCCGCGCTCGCCGTGGCGGCGCTGCTGAGGCAGGCCGGTGCCGAGCTCGTCGGCTACGACCCGGCGCTGACCGGCGGCACCGACCTCGGCTCGGTGTCCGTTGTGGACGATCCGTACCAGGCGGCGAAGGACGTCGACGCGCTCGTCGTGCTGACCGAGTGGCCGGACTTCCGCACGCTGGACTGGACACGCCTGGCCGAGACGGTGCGGCAGCCGGTCGTCGTCGACACGCGGAACATCCTGGACCCGGACGTCATCCGCCGGGCGGGCTTCACCTGCACGTCACTGGGCCGCCGGTAGTCCATTTGAGACAATCCCATCAGCCGGATGGGCGGCACGTCGTGGACATGGTCAGCGGTCTCGCGTACCAGGGAAGCGGCCTGCTCGCTCAGGCGAGCTCGCGAACGGTCCGCTGTCCGCGTTGCCGCTCTGACGCCGTGCGGCGGTGGTGAGCGCCCTGCTCACCACCGCGGCAGGTCCGGTCCGTGGTTGGTGATGCCCGCGAAGAGATCGGTCTCCGGCAGCGGCACCCCGGTGGTGTCGAGCGCGCGGAAGTAGTGCTCCAGCAAGGCGAACGGCCCGTGCACCTGCTGGCTCGCGTGACACAGCAACGCCTTGCGCTTCACGTCGGCGACCTCGCTGACATCGATGGTCGTCGACCCCTCCTTGGCCGTCAGGTAGAGCTTGGCCGGGATGCCGGTGCGGTAGACGGCGAGCTTGGCCACCCGGATCACGTGCATGTGGTCGCGGTGCGAGCTGTAGTGCGTCACGACGACCTGGGGCCGGTAGTGCTCGATCAGCGCGGCGAGCCGCCCCGCCGCGGTCTCCACCGGGATCGTGCAGAGCCCGCCCTCCGGAACCTCACCGCCCGGTCCTGAGTCGTGATAGCCCAGCAGTTCCAGGTCCGAGATGCCCAGCGCGTCGCACGCGGCCTGCAGTTCGGCCCTGCGATGCGCCGCCACGGCTTTGGGATGGTGACCGACCTCGCCGGGCACCGCCCCGTTCGGAGCGTCGTCGAACTCGCCGTTGGTGCACGTCACCACCACGGTTCTAGCGCCTTGTCTGGCGTAGTGGGCCAGGGCGCCGCCCGTCGCCGTCGACTCGTCGCCGGGGTGGGCGTGAACGGCCAGCAAGGTTCTCGGTCCGCCGAACTCCACGCGGCCGACCGTACCCGGAAACTATTGTGCGGCCCGTGACCGACTTGCCGTCCGGCCTGAAGCCGCTCGAACTCGCCCAGCACCTCCGCGCCCAGATCGAACGAGGCCACACCTACGCCCGCTCCCGCAAACACCGGTTCCGCTGGAAGTCGGTGACGGTCCGGCTGACCACACTGGTCCTTTCGGCGGCATCGACGATCATCCTCGGCCTGCAGAACCTGGATCCGTGGACGGGCACGGCGTTCTCGCTCGTGGCGGTGGTGACCGTGGTGTCCGCTTTGGAGCCTTTCTTCGCCTGGCGGTCGTTGTGGGTGCTGATGGAGGAGGCCAGCCACAAGTTCCACCGGCTGGAGGACGACCTGAAGTACTACATCGCCGCCACCCCGGCCGAGCAGGTCGATCCCGAACGGCTGCGGGCGATGTTCGAGCAGTACCAGGAGATCTGGGACTCGCTCAGCTCGCGCTGGCTCAAATACCGCGACAACGCCTAGCCACGCCCGCGCACCCGCTCGCGATGAACGGCGCATTTGTTCACGTCAGGTCAGGTGGACAAATGCGCCGTTCATCGGTTGCTACGGCGTGGCCGCGGGCTTGCCCTTCGCGTCCGGTGCGTTGGCGTCCAGGATGTAGTTCTCCTGCCACACCGCCCACTTGTAGCCGACGCCTTCGGCGGTCACGTAGGCCGCGCCCCAGCCGCTGCCGGTGAAGCGGTTGTTGACGGCCTTCATGTTGCGGCCGTACTGGTTGCCGTGGCTCGACTCCAGGCCGAGCTGGTAACCGCCGCCCTCCAGCAGGTTGCCCTCGACGGTGACGTTGTCGATGTCGTCGCCGTAGGTCTGGATGAACAGCGCACCGGTGTCCTGGCCGGTGGAGCAGTCGATGCGGTTGTTGCGGAACGTCAGCGTGCGTCCGGCGTTGCGGTCCAGCGGGAAGTCGCGCACGGTGGCGCCGTCGTTGTGCGCGTCACCGGCCGTGCGCAGGCCGCGGACGTAGTTGCCCTCGGCGAGGCCGTTCAGGGTGGGGCCGGTGTTGTAGAAGCAGATGCCGGAGCCCATGCCGGTGATGTAGTTGCGCTGCAGCGTGCCGACGCCGAGGAACGCGCAGGACTTCGCGATCGTGGAGGCCGACAGCTTCGAGCCGTCGATGTTCGAGTCGCGGATGGTCACCGGGGCGCCGGTGACCTGGCAGGAGTTGCTGCCGCACGGGCCGTTCGTGGTGACCAGCGGGGCCGCCTCGTCGAGCCTGGTGGGGCGGATGCAGGACTTCTCGACGGTGATGTTGCCCGCGAAGAGGACGAGGGGCTGCTCAATGCGCTTGCCGGAGATGACCGTGCCGGCGCCGGGGTTCGCGGGTCCGGTGTAGACGGGCAGGGAGTCGCAGTTCAGCCCGACCGCGGCCAGGCCGGTGTTGGTCTGGGTCAGCTTCCAGCCCGGCGAACCGGCCGGTGCGGGGGTGTGGGGGTTGTTCGGCGGCTTCACAGGGCCGTTGGTGGCGGACGGTGGCGCCGAGCTGGGGGCCGCGGAGCTGCTGCTCGGGGCGGCGGAACTGCTGGACGTGCTGGGCGAGGTGGCGCTCGTGCTCTCCGCCACCGGCTTCGGGTCGCCCGCCTCGGCCGCGGAACAGGCGGCCAAGGCGACGGCACCGGTGGTCAGCAGCACGGCCAATCTCAGTCTCACGCTGGTTCTACCTCCAGGCGCGTTCACGACGGGGGACCGTGAACTCGCTGATTGTGTCGTCGGCCGGTGCGGAATATTTACGGAACTCGTGCGACCGAGTTCGCGCAGGGGCCGTTGAACGGACTGCACATTGCACGGGCCGACCGGAGGAGTCAAGCGGATCTCGTTGTGCCGCAAGGTCATCTTCCGGGCGGACGGGAATACCTCGCGGGGATGAGCTGGCAGATCACGGTTTTATCTCCGAGTCATTCGATTCTTTGATGTGTGAGATCAACGACCGAGGAATGTGGCGCGGCCGGGACCGTCGGTGAGGAAGCTGTGCACGGCCCGTGGCAGATCCTGCGTCTCGAACAACGCGGACGCGATCGTCGTCACGTTGGCGTCGGCCTCCGGAACGCCGCCGTGTTCGAAATGCGCGAGCACCTGTTTGGTCGCGGCGTGCGCCTGCGTCGGCCCGACGGCGAGCGAGAGGGCGAACCGCTCGGCGGCCAGCGCGAAGCCCTCGTCCGGGAACACGCGGTTCACGACGTTCCAGCGCTCCATCGTCGCCGCGTCGTAGAGGTCGCCGGTCATCACGAACTCCTTCGCGCGGCCCACCCCCGCGCGGGCGGCCAGCCGTTGCGTGCCGCCCATCGTCGGCGTCAGGCCCACGACCTTCTCCACCAGGCCGAAGCGCGCGCTCTCGGCCGCGACGATCAGGTCGCATGCCACCGCGAGCTCGAACGCCCAGGTCAGGCACAACGCGTGGGCGGCGAAGACGGTCGGGATCGGCAGCGCGGCGAGCCGTTGCGGCAGCAGGAGCATGCGGTCGAACAACGCCTGTGCGTCCTCGCGGTACTCCTGCGCCGCGAACAGCGACACGTCGACACCGCCGGACACGACCTTGCCGGACGCGTTGACCAGCAACGCCCGCGCGTCGCCCAGTTCGTCGAGGGCGTCGTGGAACTCTGCGTCGAGGTCCAGGGCGTAGAGGTTGAGCGGCGGCGCGTCGATCGTGATGATCGCGAGCTCGTTCTGCCTGGTCAGGTGGATCTTCATCGTGCGGGAACCCTCACAGCCAATCGCGGCGCTTGAACATGACGTACAGGGCGTAGGAAAGCAGGAAGATCCCCAGCGTGGAGGCCCAGAAGCCCCACGGCTGCTGGAATCCGGGATACGGCACGTTCATGCCGTAGTAGCCGGAGATCGCGGTCGGCACCGCGATGATCGCTGCCCAGCTGGTGACCTTCTTCATGATCGAGTTCAGCCGGTTGCCCTGCACCGCCACCTCGGCCTCGCGCAGGTTCGTGACCAGCTCGCGCATCGACTCGGTCAGTTCGGCTGTGAACAGCGCGTGGTCCTTGACGTCGAGGTAGTACGGCATCATCACGTCGTCCACGACGTCGTGCTCGCGGTGCACCAGCGAGCCCAGCACCTCGCGCATCGGCAGCGCGACCCGCCGCAGCTGCACCAGGGCGCGCCGCAGCTGCAGCGCCTTGCGGCCGATGTGCGGTCGCTCCTCGTAGATCCGGTCCTCCAGCGCCTCGATGTCGTCGTCGAGCTCCTCGGCCGCGGTGTAGTGGCCGTCCACGACGTCGTCGAGCAGCCCGTGCAGCAGGAACCCGACGCCGGACGAGGCGAGCGCCGGCGCGCTGTCCCACCGGCGCAGCACGCCCGCGATGTCGTACGACTCGTTCTCCCGGACCGTCACGAGCACGTTGCCGGTGACGAACACGTCGACCTCGCACGTCCTGATCTCGTGTTCCGCGTACGTGACGGCGTGGACCGCGAGGAACAGGTGGGTGGGGTAGCGGTCGACCTTGGGGCGCTGGCGCCCGGTGAACGCGTCCTCGATCGCGAGCTCGTGCAGCCCGAGCTCGTCGCGCAGCAGACCTATCTCGTCCTGGGAGGGCGCGCAGAGGTCGAACCACACGACCGCGGAGGGATCTTGGAGGTGCCGTGCGACGTCGGCGACCGGGAAGTCCCGGTCCAGGAGTTCGCCGTTGCGGTACAAGCGGGTCCGACCCATGGGTGACAACGATACGTAGATCTACTCAGATGTGAGGTTCCAGCCCGAGTTCCCGCTACCCTCGATCCGGTGAAGGTGGACCAACCACAACGCATAGGCGACTACCTGCTGCTGGGCAGGCTTGGTCGTGGTGCCATGGGAACGGTCTACCTGGGACAAGGCTCCGACGGACGGCAGGTCGCCGTCAAGGTCGCCCGTGCCGAGCTCGCCGACGACCCCCGCTTCCGCGAGCGCTTCCGCCGCGAGGTGCAGATGGCCCGCGCGGTCGGGTCGGCGGGCACCGCGGCGGTCGTGGACGCCGACACGCGCGCGCCACGCCCGTGGATGGCGACGGAGTACGTTCCCGGCCCGACGCTGCAGGAGGCGATCGAGCGGCACGGCCCGCTGCCAGAGCACCACCTGCGCCGGCTGGCGGAAGGCCTCGCCGAAGCGCTGACGGCGATCCACCGCGCCGGCCTGGTGCACCGCGACCTCAAGCCGTCCAACGTGCTGCTCGGCGCCGACGGCCCGCGCGTGATCGACTTCGGCATCTCGCGCGCCATGGAACACACCGCGCTGACCGAGACCGGCATGGTCTTCGGCACACCGGGCTTCCTGTCGCCGGAGCAGATCACCGGGCAGGAGGTCGGTTGCCCGTCGGACGTCTTCGCGCTGGGCGCGGTGCTGGTCTACGCGGCCACGGGCAAGGGCCCGTTCGGCGAGGGCCCGACCGCGACGCTGCTCTACCGCGCCGCCCACGGCGAACCGGATCTCGACGGCGTACCGAAGTCGCTGCGCCCGCTGGTGCAGAAGTGCATGCACCGCGACCCGGCCAAACGCCCGGAGCCGGCCGAGGTGACACGCCTGCTCGCCCAGGTCGTGTCGCCGAAGCCGCCGACCACCAAGCTGCCGGCGCCGATGACGCCCGCCGCCGCGACGTTCTCGACGTCGCGGATCGTGCCGTTCGTGTGGGGCATGACGAACCTCGCCGCGGGCCTGCTCGCCGCCGCCATCGCCGATCCGGCCGCCCACGCCAACGGCGCCACGCAGCTGCTGGCGCTGGCCGCGTTCTGCGTGCTGGTCGTGCGCGCGGTGCGGTTCTTCAGCGCCGCCGCCCGCCGCAAGGTCGTCATCGAGGTCAGCCGCGAGGGCATCGCGACGACGCGCAACGGCAAGTTCCACCAGTACTGGTGGTACGAGCTGGCACGGGTGCGCGTGGTGCCGCACAAGAAACGGCCGTGGGTCGTCGTGTGGCTGAAGGACCCGGCGCCGCGCCGGTTCTTCGGCGCGCATCACGGTGGCGTGCGGGTGTTCCCGATCGCGCACGAGCGGAGCCGGCGGCGGCGCGAGCGTGAGATGGCCGAGCTGCGCGCCGCCCTGGCCTGGTACCTGCCGCGCTCCTACGACGGGCGCTGATCAGCGACGCCGTTGGTGTGGGGCGGGTGATGTCGCCCGACGTGCCGCGCCACCCGCGTTCCTACGACGGACGCTGATCAGTCCACTCGTACGTGATGGTCACCGTCTGCGGTGGCATCCCCTGCGGCAACTGAGCGCTCTCGGTCGCGACCTCCTCCGTGCCGGTCACCCGGCCCGTGGCGGGATCGACGAGGAACTGGAGAACGAGGCCGTCGACCGACAGCCTCCCGTTGTTCCAGCGGATCCCGGGAGACTCGGCGAGCTTGCGGTACAGCGCGGCCTTCTCCTCGTTCGTCGTGAACGGCGAGAGCAGCCCCGGCGACGCCGCCAGCAGCTTCTGCTTCGGGTCGGCGGGCAGCGGCGTGGAGATGCTCTCCTCCTTGCACGGGGTGGCCGCGCAGAACGAGGTCCACAGCTGCGGGAAGATCATCGTGCTCAGCTTCTGGTCCGGCCGCGGCTGCGCGCCGGAGATCGGCTGGCGCTGCCCGGTCTCCCTGCGGAAGATGACCACCATCTCGCCCTTCCCGGTGGGCAGCCACACGTCGTACTCGAGCTCGACCAGGGTGCGGCCGACACTCTCGAGGCCGAACGACGCGGCGGTCGCCACCTCCCGGAGCCGGTAGGTGATGTGCTGGTACCTGGCGGCCGGTTGCTCGGCCAGCTCCAGCAGGGTCGCCGCCTCCTGCAGGGACTCGGCCGGGGCGTGCGGCATCGTGGCGGGCGCGTCGCGCTGGGCCGGCCGCAGGAGGACCACGAGCCCGGTGATCATCATCACGGCGACCGCGGCGGCCGCGATGCCGGCCCACCGTGGCGCCCGGCGCACCGGCTTCTCCGTGAAGAGCTGCTCGCGCAACCGGGCCAGCCGCACGTCGTCGGCGCCCCGGACCGGGTACAGCTCGGCGAGGTCGTCGTCCAGCACGTCACGCATGTTCCACTTCCTTCAGCTTGGCGCGCAGGCGGTGCAGGCGGGACCTCGCGGTACCGGCGTTCAGGTCGAGGGCCTCCGCCGCCTCCTGCACGCTCAGCCCGGCCAGCGACACGAGCAGCAGCAGGTCGCGGTCGCTGTCCTGCATCTTCGCGAGCGCACCGGCGATTCGCCGCAGGTGCGAGCGGGCGTCGATCCTGGTCACCACGGTGTGCTCCAGCGTTTCCGCGACACCGAGGTCGACGCCGTAGCGTTCGGCGGTGCGCAACAGCCGGGTCTCGCGTTTGGCGTGGCCCCGCAACAGGTTCGTCGCGATGCCGTAGAGCCAGCCGACGACGCTGCCCTTCTCGGCGTCGTAGGTGTCCTTGGCGCGCATGGCCGCCAGGAACGTCTCGCTGACCAGGTCGTCGGCGACGTCGACGCCCACCCGTCGCGCCAGATATCGGTGCAGCGGCTGGGCGTGCTCGTCGAACAGCTCCGCGAACATCACGCCCCCAGTTGGCTTCTCGCGGCACGGGTGTTGCAGTGACGTGGGTCACAATTCGGTGGACGATCTCCCGATGATGGTCGCATGACCAACTGGACCGTGACCGTCGCCGACGCCGCGCGCTCACCGCTCAACCGTGAGTACAACGCAGAGATGATCAGCCGCTACTGGGGGCGGCCCACGAACGACGCCGAGATCGACGCCTACGAACGCGACGAGCAGGACCACGACGTGCCGGTGTTCCTCGTGATCTCCCGTGATGGCGAGGAGGCGGGATGCCTCGGAATGCGCTTCCTCGGCGACGGGATCGGTGAGCTGACCCGGATGTTCGTGCGGACGCCGTTCCGCGGTCAGGGCGCGGCATCGGTGCTGCTGAAGGCGATGGAGGCGCAAGCGCTCGCCCGCGGCGTGACGACGTTGCGGCTCGACACGCGCAACGATCTCGTCGAGGCGCGGAATCTCTACGCCAAGCACGGTTTCGTCGAGATCGATCGCTACAACGACGCCGAGTACGCCGATCACTGGTTCGAGAAGAGGCTGAAGAGGCTAACGCCCGCTGATCCGGTCGCGATGTCCTGATGGGTCGGGATGACGCGCGCCAGGAGGCATTGAACATGCGGTTGCGTCCACTGGTGGCGGCATTCGCCGTCACCGCGGCACTGGTGGTGACTCCGGCCTCGGCGGCTCCCGCCGGTCGGGTGCTGGGGTACGTCGCCAACAACGGCGGCGGTGTGTCGGTGATCGACACAGCCACGAACACGGTGTCCGAGACGATCGCCGACAGCGGCGGAAACTCGCCGTACATGGCAGCGGTCGCGTTCGACGGAACTCGCGGCTACGTCACGAATTCCGTGCAGAACACGCTCACTGTCATCGACACGCCGACCAACACGGTCGACAAGTCCGTTCCCGTCGGGAAACACCCGGCGGGCGTCGCGGTCGCCCCTGGTGGCGGCTTCGTCTACGTCACGAACTACGACGACGGAACGGTTTCCGTGGTCGACACCGCCACCCTGACGGTCACCGCGACCGTCACCGTCGGCCAGAACCCGGACGGCGTGGTCGTGACCAAGGACGGCACGTCCGTCTACGTCACGCACGACGTCGTGGGCCCGAGCAAGGTCTCGGTCATCGACACCACGGCCAACGCGGTCGTCGCCACGATCAACGTGGGCAGCACGCCCACCGCGGTCGCGGCCTCCGCCGACGGCACCCGGATTTATGTGGTGAACAAGGGTTCTGACGACGTCTCCGCCATCGACGTCGCCGCGCGCACAGTGGTCGGCACCGCGAAGGTCGGCTTCGTGCCGCACGGCATCGCGTTGTCGCCCCACGGAACCCGTGCGTACGTGACGAACAGCGAGTTCGACTCGGTGTCCGTTGTGGACCTGACGGTGATGGCGGAACAGCAGAAGATCTTCGTCGGTGACCGCCCGATCAGCGTCGCCCTGACGCCGGACGGTGCGAGCGCCTACGTCACGAACTTCAACAGCAACACGGTCTCGATCATCGACACGGCGTCCAACACGGTCACCGGCACCATTCCGGTCGGCCAGCGCCCGGTGGGCATCGCGATCAACCTCGTGCCGCCGGCCGCGTCGACGCTCGTGGCAGGTACCGCCCAGCTGCAGGTGCGGCTCCTCGGTTTCACGGTCCGCTCGCTCGACGCGACGCTGACCGAGAAGCACACCGGGGCGCCGGTCGCCGGCAGGACCGTCGTGTTCCGCACGGTCAAGGGCAACCCGCTGTGCACCGCCACGACCAACTCCTCCGGCAAGGCCACGTGCGACGCCCAGGTGTCGCTGGCGGTCGGGCTGTCCACCCTGCTGCAGGGCTTCACGGCCTCGTTCGCGGGCGACAACGAGCACGGTGGCGCTTCGGCGCACGGCTACATCACCTTGCTCTAGTGGAGCGTCGCGGCTTGGTTGTGCTCCGTTGAGGCGGGCCGGGGAGTGGGCGGTCTGGTGCTCGTCACCGAAAGCCCGCGATCTTCATCATCGAAGCGCGGCTGCCTGCCGGCATCACTCTCACTGTCACATCCCAAGAGATAGCTGCGACACGCGACTAGTAGACCGTCGCCTCTAACCTTTGGTATGGGCGGGTCGTCCGCGTGTCGCGCGGCGTGTCGGCGATGTGATCGTGAGTTGGCGGTAGGTGGCGTGATCAGCAAACGTTTGCCTCGGCTCGCAACTACAACCAACTCAAGATCGCGGACCACACAACTAAGCCGCGACGGCCTACTAGTCATCTGAGTTGTCACGGTTGTTACATCCCTTGACTCGGGTGAAACGCCCGGCATAGCGTCCGGGTCAAGGGATGTCTTCCGGTGACCGCCGCCCCGGATCACGAAGGGGAGTATCCGTGGCGGTGCGAGTGTTGGCGCTGGTCGCCCTCATCGCTGGGCTGGTCGTTGTGCCTCCCGCGCAGGCCGGTTCCAGCGGTCCGCAGGCGGTCGTCAGCGCTTCTGGCGGAACCGTCACCCTGGCGGTGACCTTCGGCGGCAAGACGGTCGTGCAGCCATCGCCGGTCGGCATCATGACCGAGCGCGCCGACCTGTCATCAGGCTTGACGCCCGCGGGCAAGTCGAGGCGGGCCATCTTCGAGCGCTACCGCACGACGTCGGGCAAGAAGCTCGACCGGACCGTGCGCGCCACCGAGACGACCTACCGGTTCACGTCCGGGGCCGACGAGCTGCACCTCGTGGTGCGCGAATCCGCCGACGGTGTCGCGTATCGCTACGAGCTGCCGCAGGACACCGGCGCGGTCACGGGTGAGGCCTCGGCGTTCGTGCTGCCCGCGGACTCGACGGCGTGGCTCGCGAAGTTCCGCCGTGACTACGAGAACCCGTTCCTGCGCTACACCACCGGGACCGCCGAGCAGGCCGAGTACATGCATCCCGCGCTGTTCGAGGTCGGCGGCACGTACGCGCTGATCACCGAGTCCGATGTGGACGGCCGCTACTCCGGTGGCCACCTCGTGCACACCGGCGGCGGCAGGTTCGGGCTGAAGCTGTGGGACGAGAAGGTCGCGGTGGCCGGCGCGCTGAAGACGCCGTGGCGCACCATGATCGTGGGCTCGCTGGCCACCGTCACCGAGTCGACGCTCGTGGACGACCTCGCCCCGGCGTCACGGGTGCGGGACACGTCGTGGATCAAGCCCGGTCCGGCGATCTGGTCGTGGCTCGCGGGAGGCCGGACGGTGCAACAGGATCTCGCCAGGCAGAAGGAGTTCGTCGACTACGCGGCCGCGCGCGGCTGGCCGTACGTCGTGGTCGACGCCGGCTGGTACGACGACCCGAACTGGCGGCAGACCAGCTTCCTCCCCGAACTTGTGAGCTACGCCAAGGCGCGCAGGGTCGGCATCCACACGTGGGTGCGGTTCAGCAGCGTCGACACGCCGGAGAAACGCGCGGACTACCTGCCGTGGCTGCGGAAATGGGGCGTGCAGGGCCTGAAGATCGACTTCATGGACTCCGACGGCCAGGAGCGGTACCGCTGGTACGACGAGATCCTGCCGGAGACCGCCCGGATGCACTTCCTGATCAACTTCCACGGTGCCACGCTGCCGCACGGCATCCACCGCACCTGGCCGCACGTCATGACGACCGAGGCGGTGCACGGCGCCGAGAAGTCCAGCGGTGTCACCACCGCGCACCTCACCGCGTTGCCGTTCACCCGCAACGTGGTGGGAGGCATGGACTTCACGCCGGGTGGCTTCCACCGCACCCGCGCCAACACCGACGCCGGTGAGCTCGCGCTGTCGGTGCTGTACGAGTCGGGGATCCAGAATCTCGCCGGACGGCCGGACGCCTACGACGCACGCCCGTTGGCGCGCTGGTTCCTCGAGCAGACGCCGACGGCGTGGGACGAGACGCGGCTGCTTTCCGGTCGCCCAGGAGAAAGCGCGGTGATGGCACGGCGCAGCGACGACCGGTGGTTCGTCGGCGGCGCGATCGCGGGGGAGGCCCGCGTCCTGGACCTGCCCGCGCCCGGCGAGGGCCGTTGGCTGGTCGAGGTCGTGCGCGACGGTGCCGCCGGTCTGGTCAAGGAAACCCATGTCACCGCGGAGAAACTGACCATCCCGGTGGCGAAGGACGGCGGGTTCGCCGCGCTGGTGTGCCACCCGGTCCGCGACACCTGCGCGCGGCCCACGTACGGCCTCCCGGCCACGACCGTTGCCGTCACGCCCGATCAGGTGTCGGTGCAGCCGGGGCAGGCTTTCGAGCTGAGCGGCACGTTCACCAACACGTCGGCCCAGCCGCTGTACGACGTGACGTTCGCGCCGCGGGTGCCCTCGGGCTGGAGCGCCTCCGCCGCGGTGCGTGCGTTCCGGGTGGCGCCGGGGGAGTCGCTGGCCGGCAGGTGGACGGTGACGGTCGGCGCCGGTCCCGTGGCCGGGCTGACCGACGTGCCCGCTGTCGCGCGGTTCCGGCCCCACCGGTTCGGATCCGGTGTCGAGGCGGAGAAGGCGACGCGTGCTCACGTGTGGAAGCCGTTGCCCGCGGGGCAGTCTTATGTGCCGGGCAACGACCGTTCCGTCGAAGGCAGGACCTTGACGACCGGCGGTGTGCGGTTCGGCAGGGGCATCGGCACGACGCCCGGCGACAAGGTCGTCGAACTGGGGGCCTGCACGAGGTTCGACGCCACGGTCGGCGTGGACGACGAGGTCGACGGCCGCGTGGACCGCGCCGCGGGCGTCGGCGGATCTGTCGCCTTCGTCGTCATCGGTGACGGACGGGTGCTCTACGAGAGCCCGCTGCGCAGGTCCGTCGACCCGGCGTTGCCGATCAGCGTGGACGTGGGCGGTGTGCGGTCGTTGACGTTGCGCGTGACCGACGGTGGTGACGGCACCAGCCTCGACAACGCGGTGTGGGGTGACGCGAGGCTGACTTGCGGGCGGTGAGTCATCGACTCATTCGACGGCGTCTTCGATTCATCGACGCGGTTTTCGACGCTGTACCAACGGTTTCCGGCGCTTGACGCTGCCGAGAAGAGCGCCATAAGGTGCCGAGGGTTCTCGGTTCCAGCCGTCGCGAAAACGAGGTCTGATGAAGCCGGCTCGTCTGATCATGACGTTGTTCACCGCCGTGACGTTGTCGGTGCCGCTGGCTTCGACGGCCTCGGCCGCACCCGAGACGGGCGGCCACCACGACACCTTGCGCTGGGCGGCGCCCAGGGGCTTCCACATCGGCAGCGCGGTCGCCGGCGGCGGTCACCACGAGACCCAGCCCTACCCGGACCCGTTCACCTCCGACCGGCCGTACCGCCAGGTGCTGGGCGCCGAGTTCAGCTCGGTGTCGCCGGAGAACCAGATGAAGTGGGAGTACATCCACCCCGAGCGCGACCGGTACAACTTCGGCATGGCGGACGCCATCGTGCGGTTCGCCAAGCAGAACCGGCAGGTCGTCCGCGGCCACACCCTTTTGTGGCACAGCCAGAACCCGGAGTGGCTCGAGAAGGGCGAGTTCACCAAGGACGAGCTGCGCGCGATCCTGCGCGAGCACATCAGGACGGTGGTCGGGCGGTACGCGGGCCGGATCCAGCAGTGGGACGTGGCCAACGAGATCTTCACCGACTCGGGCGCGCTGCGGACCACCGACAACGTCTGGATCCGCGAGCTCGGTCCCGGCATCATCGCGGACGCGTTCCGGTGGGCGCACCAGGCCGACCCCAGGGCGAAGCTGTTCTTCAACGACTACAACGTCGAAAGCGTCAACGCGAAGAGCGACGCCTACTACGCGCTGATCAAGGACCTGCGCGCGGCCGGCGTGCCCGTGCACGGCTTCTCCGTCCAAGGGCACCTCAGCCTGGACTACGGCTTCCCCGGCGACCTGGAGAGCAACCTGAAGCGGTTCGCCGGTCTCGGCCTGCAGACCGCGATCACCGAGGTCGACGTGCGGATGACCCTGCAGGCGGGCGGCGTGCCGACCGAGGCCCAGCTGCGCCAGCAGGCCGACTACTACCAGCGCATGCTCACCGCGTGCCTGAACGTCAGCACCTGCTGCTCGTTCACCATCTGGGGCTTCGTCGACAAGTACTCGTGGGTGCCGGTCTTCTTCCAGGGGCAGGGCGCGGCCACGGTGATGTGGAACGACTTCACCCACAAACCCGCGTACGACGCCTTGCGGTCCACCCTGGCCGGACGCAGGTGACCGGTCCCGGCTTCCCGATTCGGCCGGATGTGTGATTACGTTGAGCCTGTGACTGTGGAACAGGTGGTCCTCCTGGCCGAGGACGGTTCGGCCATCGGGGTCGAGGACAAGGCCGTCGTGCACCACGCGGACACCCCGCTGCACCTGGCGTTTTCCAGCTACGTCTTCGACTCGGCGGGCCGCATCGTCCTCACCCGGCGCGCGCTGCACAAGAAGACGTTCCCCGGCGTGTGGACGAACACCTGCTGCGGTCACCCGCTGCCGGACGAGGACATGGCCCAGGCGGTGCTGCGGCGCCTGCGGGACGAGCTCGGCCTGAAGTGCTCCGAGCCGGAACTGCTGCTGCCGCGCTTCCGCTACCGCGCCGAGATGGACGGGGTCGTCGAGAACGAGATGTGCCCGGTGTTCCGGGTGCTCTCCGACGACGAGCCCGTCCCGAACCCGGACGAGGTCGACTCGGCCGAGCGCGTGCCGTGGGCGGAGTTCGCCCAGTCCGTGCTGGACGGCACGCGTGAGATCTCGCCGTGGGCGAAGCTGCAGGTCGCCGAGCTGGTGAAGCTCGGGCCCGATCCGCTGGCATGGCCTGTCGCGGACCGGGCCGGGCTGCCCAGCGCCGTCAGGCTGGGCTCACCACTCCAGTGAGCCACCGTTCTGGTACTCGATGACACGGGTCTCGAAGAAGTTCTTCTCCTTCTTCAGATCCATCATCTCCGACATCCACGGGAACGGGTTCTCGGTCTGTTCCCACACCGGCTCCAGGCCGAGCTGTGCGCAGCGGCGGTTCGTGATGAACCGCATGTACTGCTCGCACAGCTCGGCGTTGAGCCCGAGGATGCCGTTCGGCATGGTGTCGCGGCCGTAGGCGATCTCCAGCTCGCAGCCCTCGGCGAGCATCGTGCGCACCTCCTTCTGGAACACGTCGTTCCACAGGTGCGGGTTCTCGATCTTGATCTGGTTGACGGCGTCGATGCCGAAGTTCAGGTGGATCGACTCGTCGCGCAGGATGTACTGGTACTGCTCGGCGATGCCGACCATCTTGTTGCGGCGGCCCAAGGACAGGATCTGCGCGAAGCCGGTGTAGAACCACATGCCCTCGAAGACCACGTAGAACGCCACGAGGTCCTTGAGGAACGCCTGGTCGCGGTCCGGCGTGCCGGTCCGGAACTCCGGGTCCTCCAGGTGCTGGGTGTACTGCAACGCCCAGGCGGCCTTGTCCGTGATGGACGGGATCTCCCGGTACATGTTGAACAGCTCGCCCTCGTCGAGGCCGAGTGACTCGCAGATGTACTGGAAGGTGTGCGTGTGCACGGCTTCCTCGAAGGCCTGGCGCAGCAGGTATTGCCGGCACTCGGGGTTGGTCAGGTGCCGGTACACCGCGAGCACGATGTTGTTGGCCACCAACGATTCACTCGTGGCGAAGAAGCCGAGGTTCCGCTTGATCATGCGGCGTTCCTCGTCGGTGAGCCCGTCCGGGGAAGGCGCTGTCTTCCAGAGCATGATGTCGGCCTGCATCGAGACCTCGGTCGGCATCCAGTGGTTGTTGCAGCCGCTGAGGTACTTCTCCCACGCCCAGTGGTACTTGAGCGGCAGCAGCTGGTTGACGTCGGCGCGACAGTTGATCATCGCCTTGTCGTCGACGCTCACACGCGCGGCACCTGCTTCGATGCTCATTACTGGCAAGCCTCACAATCGGGGTCGGTGACGGAGCAGGCGACGGGGGAGACGGCATTGAGCTTGCCGTCGGTGCCCTGCAGCGTGGACTTCTCCACGTGCGTGGCGCTCTGCGTGCGGAGGTAGTAGGTGGTCTTCAGCCCGCGCACCCACGCCAGCTGGTAGAGCTCGTCGAGCTTGCGGCCGCTCGGCGCGGCCAGGTAGAGGTTCAGCGACTGCGCCTGGTCGATCCACTTCTGCCGGCGCGCGCCCGCCTCGATCAGCCACGAGCTGTCGATCTCGAACGCCGTGGCGTACAACGCCTTCAGGTCCGGCGGCACCCTGTCGATCGCGCCGAGGCTGCCGTCGTGCAGCTTCAGGTCCGAGACCATCTGCTCGTCCCACAGCTCGCGCTGCTTCAACGCCCGCACCAGATCGGGGTTGACGACGGTGAAGTCGCCGGACATGTTCGACTTCACGTACACGTTGCGGTACAGCGGCTCGATCGACTGGGTGACGCCGGTGATGTTCGCGATCGTCGCGGTCGGCGCGATGGCCATGACGTTCGAGTTCCTCATGCCCTTGCGGACCTTCTCGCGGATCCTGCGCCAGTCCA
Source organism: Lentzea nigeriaca (assembly GCF_016907955.1). GTDB lineage: Bacteria > Actinomycetota > Actinomycetes > Mycobacteriales > Pseudonocardiaceae > Lentzea > Lentzea nigeriaca. Next base: position 824,145 of record NZ_JAFBCX010000001.1, read on the forward strand.
TCGTGGACTCGCGGTTCTGCTCCAGCTCCCCGGCGTTCCGGTTCCGCGCCAGGATCTCGACGGAGTCGATCGGCAGGATTCCCTGGCTCCACAGCGATCCGTCGAACGATCGGTACGCTCCGCGTTCGGCCGCGAGATCGGCCGACGCCTCGATCGCGTAGTAGCTGATCTCCTCCATGCTCCGGTCCGCGAACTCGACGGCCGCATCGCTCGCCATCGGCGTGCCGAGCGTGAACAGCGCGTCCTGGAAACCCATCAGCCCCAGGCCGACCGGGCGGTGCCGGAGGTTGGAGCTCCGCGCCTCGGGGATCGTGTAGAAGTTCACGTCGATCACGTTGTCGAGCATCCGCACGGCCGTGCGCACGGTCTTCTCCAGCCGTGCGTGGTCGATGCCCTGCTCGGTGACGTGCCGCGCGAGGTTGACGCTGCCGAGGTTGCAGACCGCGACCTCGTCGACCGCGGTGTTCAGGGTGATCTCGGTGCACAGGTTGCTGGAGTGCACGACACCGCTGTGCTGCTGCGGCGACCGAAGATTGCACGGGTCCTTGAACGTGATCCACGGATGACCTGTCTCGAACAGCATGGTCAGCATGCGCCGCCACAGGTCGACGGCCTGGATCCGGCGGAAGACCTTGATCTCGCCGTTGTCGGCCTTCTCCTCGTACGCCCGGTACTTCCGCGCGAAGTCGTCACCGAACGCGTCGTGCAGATCCGGCACCTCGTCGGGCGAGAACAGCGTCCACCGCCCGTTCGCGCGGACGCGGCGCAGGAACTCGTCCGGCACCCAGTTCGCGGTGTTCATGTCGTGGGTGCGGCGGCGCTCGTCGCCGGTGTTCTTGCGCAGGTCGAGGAACTCCTCGACGTCGATGTGCCACGTTTCGAGGTACGCGCAGACGGCGCCCTTCCGTCGGCCACCCTGATTCACTGCTACGGCGGTGTCGTTGGCGACCTTGAGGAACGGCACCACGCCCTGCGACTTGCCGTTGGTGCCCTTGATGTGCGCCCCGATGCCACGCACCGGCGTCCAGTCGTTGCCCAAGCCCCCGGCGAACTTGCTGAGCAGCGCGTTGTTGCTGATGCCATGGAAGATGGCGGCAAGATCATCGTCCACAGTGGTCAGGAAGCACGACGACAGCTGAGGGCGCGTCGTGCCCGAGTTGAACAGCGTCGGTGTCGAGCACATGAAGTCGAACGACGACAGCAGCTCGTAGAACTCGATCGCGCGGGCGTCGCGGTCGTCCTCCTCCAGCGCGAGGCCCATGGCGACGCGCAGGAAGAACGCCTGCGGCAGCTCGTAGCGGCGGCCGTCGTGGTGCAGGAAATAGCGGTCGTACAACGTCTGCAGGCCCAGGAACTGGAAGTTCAGGTCGCGGTCGGGCCGCAGCGCGGCGCCGAGCCTGGCCAGGTCGTAGCCGGCGAGGCGCGGGTCGAGCTGACCGAGCTCGATGCCGTGCCGGACGAACGACGCGAAGTACGACGGGTAGCGCTCGGTCATCTCGGCGTGCGACAGGGGCACACCGCAGGCCTCGGCGCGCAGCTTGTCCAGCAGCAACCGGGCGCTGACGTACGAGTAGTCCGGGTCGTGCTCGACCATCGTGCGGGCGGCCATGATCGGCGCCAGGGCGAGCTCGGCGTCGGTGATGCCGGCGTACAGATTTCGCTTGGTCTCGGCCAGCACCGCCTCGGCCGACGCGTCGGGCAGGTCGGCACACGCTTCGTTGATGACCACTGACAGGCGGTCGGGCACGCTCTCTCCTCGCGAGCTGGCCCGAGGAAAACGCATGCGCACGCCAGCGAGGACACCACTGGTGCACACAGCCGCCCTCCCTCGGGGCACCGTGTCGTGCGCGCAGGCTTGCGCGCACACCGGTGGCAGGTCTTCGGACTCGTGGGCGCCTGACTCGCTCCTACCGGCCGTCGCTTCCCAGGTCTCGAGACCCAGTGCTCAGTTGACGGCTTTCGTTCCCACTCACCGCTGCGGGGCAGTCCTGGACTCGCACCAGGTTCCCTCTTGCCTCACCGGCCCGGTGCTCCGGGCCGGTGAACCACCAGCGCGGCAGATACTACATGTGGTGGTGCGCTCCGGATCACCACACAACATGGGCGTGTCGTCGTCTAGGGTGATCTGCGTGGGTGATCTTCGGCCGCGCGTCGTCGCGGGTGCTTTCGTCAGTGCGGGACTGGCCGCGGCCTCGCTCGGCGTGGGCGCCTCGGCACCCCTGACGTGTGGTGTGCTGGCCGTGTCGGCGGTGCTCGTGATGATCACCACCCGGCGATCAGGCTCACCCCGAGACTGATCATCACGGCCGCGATCACGCCGTCCAGCACCCGCCACGCGCGGGGCTTCGCGAACAGCGGGCTGAGCAACCGCGCCCCGAACCCGAGCGCGACGAACCACGTGACGCTCGCCGTCACCGCGCCGACGCCGAAGAGCCACCGGCCGGCCGCGATCGAGCCGAGCAGCAGCAGCGTGTCCAGGTAGACGTGCGGGTTGAGCCACGTGAGCGCGAGCGCGGTGAGCACGGGCCTGCCGGTCCTCGCGTCCTGGGCGTCCATCGAGGACGGGTGAAATGCCCGCCGCGCGGCCAGGAACCCGTACCCCAGCAGGAAAATCCCGCCCACGATCGCGGCGACCGTGATCGCCTGGGGCCACCTGCGGACGATCGCCCCGAACCCGGCGACGCCGACCGTGACGAGGATGGCGTCCGAGATGGCGCACACGGCGACGACCTTGGCGACCGCGTGTCGTCGAAGTCCCTGGCGCAGCACGAAAGTGTTCTGCGCGCCGATCGCGACGATCAGGGTCATCATGGTGCCGAAGCCGAGCAGCAGGTCAGTCACGTCCACGACGGTAGTGACACCCATCCTGATGAGACCAGCTAAAGGTTCTTACGTACCATTAGCGCTCGTGATGGACCTCGACCTGGTGCGCACGCTGCTCGCGGTGGTCGACGCGGGCACGTTCGACGCCGCCGCCGCAACGTTGCACGTCACGCCTTCCGCTGTGTCGCAACGGATCAAGGCCCTGGAGCAGCGGACCGGCCGCGTGCTGCTGGTGCGCGCCCGCCCGGTGCGGCTGACGCCGTCCGGGGAGGTGCTGGTCCGCTACGGTCGGCAACTGCTCGCTCTGGACCAGGACCTGGACGCGGCCCTCGGCTCGGACGCCGTGGCGCGCGTGCCGATCGCGGTCAACGCGGACTCCCTGGCCACGTGGTTCCTTCCCGCGCTGCAACGGGTTCCGCCGTCGTTGCGGATCTCGTTCGACCTGCACCGCGAGGACCAGGACCACACGACGGCCCTGTTGCGGCAGGGACTCGTGATGGCGGCCGTGACATCTTCCCGCGAGCCGGTCGCGGGCTGCTCGGTGCGGAAGCTGGGCAGCATCCACTACGCCGCGATGGCAACACAGTCCTTTGTGGACAGGTTCGCCGCCGGCCCGGTGAAGTCGTGGCTGCCGGACGCGCCGGTCGTGGTGTTCGACCGCAACGACGACCTGCAGGACCGGTTCGTCCGCACGCTCACCCGCGGCCGCGGCGCCTCGCAGCACCGCCACTACGTGCCCTCGTCCGAGGTGTACGTGCGAGCGATCGTGGCGGGCCTCGGCTGGGGCATGGTGCCGCCGCAGCAGCTCCAGGAGGGCCTGGTCGACCTGGCGCCCGGCAGGACCATCTCGGTGCCGCTGTACTGGCAGCAGTGGAAGCTCGACTCACCGGCGCTGAACGCGGTGGCCCGCGCGGTGGAGGAGGAAGCCGCGGTGGCACTGCGATAGTGGTGTGGCCCGGAATGTCGCCGGGCGAATTCGCGGTCTGCCGGGTGCGTCGTGGTGCCGCCCCCGCGTCCTCATACCGGAGTCGTATGGGCAATGCCAGGGCAGGCTCGCGATGAACGAGGACACAACTCGCCCCGGCACCCTTGAGTTCCTGGCATTGGTCGTATGGGGGCGCGGGGCGGTGCCGCTAGGCGCCCTGCTGAGCGTGCCGACATTCCGGGTCGCACCACAAGAACCTGTCGGAATCCTGGGATCTGCCTGTCGGCTTCCTGAATCCGGGAACCGTGCAGGTCGGGCCCGGCGTTGGGCGATATGTGCTGATTCCTCGACTCGCCGCCGCCGGCGGTTGCTTCGCCGTCGTCGTGACGGTCGCCATGGTCGGTCTGCTCGACCTGACCGTGGGCCCGCTGCACCGCACGATCAGCGAGTACGCGCTGGGCGACTACCGGCCCGTCTTCGACGTCGCCGTGCTGCTGCTGGCCGCCGGTTCCATCGCGATCCTCGCCTCGCTCGTCCACAAGGGGCTGGCGAGGTGGCGGTCGGGCGGGTCGATCGCGCTGATCCTGTGGTCGGTGGGCCTGTCGCTGGTGGTGGCGTTCCCCAAGACGAACTGGGCGATGGGCACGAACCAGCTCAGCGGCAGCATTCACCGGTTCGGGAGCATGATCGCGTTCGTCAGCCTGCCGGTCGCCGTGATCCTGCTGGCGCGGCCGTGGTTGAAGGACCGCGTGTGGGGCCGGCACGCGAAGTTCACCCTGGGGTCCGGTGTGGCCAGCATTGTCGCATTCATGCCGATTCTCTACGCCATTGTGCTGGGCGCGGCTTCGGACGTTCGATGGTGGCGCGTGTTCCCGTTGGGCTACATCGAGAGGATCTTGCTCATCGCCGAGGTAGGCGCTGTGCTTGTCGTCGGGCTGTGGGCGATCGCGGCCAGTAGGGTTGCGCCATGGCGAGTTGGGGAGACCTCGCGGACTATGTCCGCGCCGAGTACGACGTCATCCACGACGAGGACGAGGAGCTGAGGATCCTCATCACCTTCGGTGATGAGGAAGAAGGCGACGACGACCGCACCCAGGTTGTGATCATCGTCCGGGAAGTGCTCGACAAGATGCACGAATGGGTGCAGATCGCCTCCCCGTGCGGCCTCGCGAAGGACGTTGACCTGCGCGAGGTGCTGGAGGAGGTCGGCAGGTCCACGGTGGCGTGCGGCCTCGCGATCATGGGGGAGCACGTCGTGGTGCGGCACTCGTTGCCGTTGTCGCACCTCGACATCCACGAGTTCACCGACCCGCTCCAGCTCCTCGCCGGCACGGCGGACATGCTCGAGGAACAGTTCTGGGGAGGAGACGGGTACTGATGTTCGACTTGTCACCCGCGACGGACCGGCTCGCGGGGTTGGTGCGCGACGTGACGGACGGCGACCTCGCGGCGCCGACCCCGTGTCCCGACTACACGGTCGGCGACCTGCTCGACCACATCAACGGCCTGTCGGTGGCGTTCACCATGGCCGCGCTGAAGACCCCGCTGACCGGCGCGGGCTCCGGCGACGCGTCGCGGCTGCCGTCCGACTTCCGTGAGTCGGTGCCGCAACGGCTGGCCGAGCTCGCGAAGGCCTGGCAGGCGCCGCAGGCGTGGGAGGGCATGACCGCGGCGGGCGGCGTCGACCTGCCCGGCGAGGTCGCGGGCGCGGTGGCGCTGGACGAGATCGTGCTGCACGGCTGGGATCTCGCCCGCGCGACCGGGCGGCCGTTCGACGTCGAGGAGGACCTGCTCCAGGTCGTCTACGGCTTCGTGTCCTCGGTGCCGGCCGACCAGCGTGACGGCAGCCTTTTCGGGCCCGCGGTGGAGGTTGGCTCGAACGCGCCTCTGCTCGACCGTGTCGTGGGACTCAGTGGGCGGAATCCCGCCTGGGGCCTAGGTTAGGCTCTCCTAACGTGAGAGCTATTACGGTGCAGGTTCGGGCGGGCCTGGGCGTCGGACGCCTGTCCGCCGCGGTGGAGTCCCTCGTGGAACTGCATCCCGAACTGTGTCGTTCCGGCTTCGCGCACGTCGAGGTCGTCGACCCCGCCGCCGCCACGGACGCCGCGCTGGCGCGGGCGGAGGCGGGGCTCGACCTCCAGGCGGGAGTGCTGATGCAGGCCGTGTGGCTCGACGCGGGGCCCGATCGCTCCGGGCGGATGGTGCTGGTGCTGCACGACATCGTGGCCGACCGGATGCCGCGCATCCTGCCGTGGCTCGTGCAGGCGTGGAGGCAGCCGGTGCTGGTCAGCTGACGCCTGTTCTGGGTCAAATAGGTGACAGTTCGTGGAAACGCGTGCCGCACCACTCGGTGGTGCCCCAAGGTGTTCGCGTGCCGGGAGACAACGAGAAGTACCTCGCCGACCAGCTGGACCAGGTCTACCGCACGGTCCATCAGGGCGACGTCGACGGGTTCCTGCTCCAGGTCGGTCACGTGCGCAGCGAGAGCGACTCGCAGACCGCCGACACCCTCATGCGGCTGGCCCTCGACCGCCAGGTGAAGGAGTCCAGGAAGAAGATCCGGATCTGGGCCACCATCGCGATCGTCATGGCGGTCGGCGCCGCGATCACCATCGCGGTCACCGTGCCCAAGATGCTGCTCGGCACCCTCACCGACACCGCGACGACCGTCACCCAGACCATGGTGTCCACGGTGCCGATTCCCGTCGCCACGCCGGGCGCGCCGAACTCCTCGGCGGTTCCACCCGTTCCCGCCCCGGACGGGACGAACTTCACCGTGCTGCACGAGCTGACCGACTTCACCCTGGGGCACAAGGGCTGCGACGACAGCAAGCAGGGCACGCTCGACATCGACGAGCTCGCACCCGACTACCGCAAGGCCACGATCACGAACAGCGACTGCTCGGGTGGGTTCGGGCTCTCCTACGCCGGCAAGTACATCGCTCTCCTGGCCTCGCCCGATCAGCCCACGGCGCAGGAGTGCGAGAAGCAGGCGAAGCGCGGATCGAAGACGGATTGGGAGATCGACACGGTGAAACCCGACTTCGCCTTCTGCGTGGTGTCCGAGGCGGGCAACGTCGCGTGGCTCAGGGTCGTCGACAAGGATCCCAAGGGGGAGCTGAAGCTCAAGATCATTGTGTGGAAGCCGGCCAGGCGCTGACGCCCAGCCCTCCGGCGGTCTGCGCCACGAACACGAACTCGCGCCCCGGCCGGTCCGGCGCGTCCCGCACGTCCACGACCTCGAAACCGCACGCCACCAGGCTTTCGGCGATCTCGTCGCGCGACCGGAACCGCAGCGTCGAGTCCGAGGCGAGCACCGAGCCGTCCGGGAACCGGTAGGTGTGGCGGAACGACACGAACGGCAGGCTCACGTCGAGCAGCTCGCGCCGCTCCTCCACCCCGTCCAGCACCCGATGCGTGGTCTCCGCCCAGCCCTCCCAGGCCCGCGCCTCCGGCCGCCGCGTCTCGAAGACCAGGTGCCCGCCGGGCCGCAACGCACCGCGGATGCCGCGCAACGTCAGTTCCCAGTCGTCGCCGAGGAACACCTGCGCCACGTTGCCGGTCATGGTCGCCAGGTCGACCTGGAGTGGAGGCAACGTCGTCGCGTCGCCGTGAATCCAGGTGACCCGCGAAGATTTGGCCCGTGCGATCTCCAGCGACGCCAACGCGGGATCCACCCCGACCACCGAGCGTCCTGACGCCGCCAGCAGCACCGCCAGACAACCGGTACCGCACCCGATATCGAGCACGCTCGCCGCGCCGACCTCGTCCGCGATGCCCGTGTACAGCGCGAGATCGTCGCGAGGTCCGTCGAAAACGTCGTAGATCCGCGCCAGCCGCGGGTCGCTGAAGATCAGGTCAGGCACGCCACATCCTCGGTCCGACGACGAAAGGTCGCAACAGCCCGATCACCTCGCGGTCGGGCCGTCCGTTCAGTTCTTCCTCCGCGACGCGACGGGCGATCCCGGCCAGGAAGTCGGCCACCTGCACGCGCGCGTCGTGCTGCGAGTCCACCAAAGTCAGGCTTTCCAGCTGCGGCGCCAGCTTCTTGAGCTGCCGGATCCGCCCGTCGGTCAACGACAGCTGCTGGTCGTGCACGATCGACACCGGACCGCTCCCCAGGAACTGCCACTGCGCGACAGCACGAAGGATGGCCGGGAACAACGGATCCAGCGTCCCGCGCGGGCCGCGGGCGCGCAGCAGGTCGTTGTAGTGCTCCAGCGGTCCCGTGACGGCACCGAACTCCGCGCGCACCCGCGACGCGAGGAACCGCCGCTTGTCCACGAGCTGCACACGCGCCTTGCCCACCAGGGGACCGGCAGGCCCGAGGAACCACAGCAGCACCCACCGGTTCTTCGTGCGCAGCAGGTGGTTCGCCTTGTACTCCACCGCGGGCGACTTGATCATCGACCGCAGCGAGGCGACGCAGTCCGCGGCCTCCTCGTGCGACATCCGCACGCCGGCGTGGGCGAAGACCGCCGTGACGCCGCCGACGAGCTTCTCGCCCTCGGAACCGGACTCGTCGCAGGCGATCTCCATCAGGACATCCGGAACACGGGACCACGGGTGCGGAAGGGCGGAAGGGCGCCGGCCGGAACCGGGAACGCGTGCTCGCGCCGGATCCGCAGCACATCGCAACAGCCGTCGGTGATCACCGGAATCGGCCCGGCGGACGGGCAGTCGGACGCGCGTTCGAGCAGGTCGACGCCGGGCTGCAGCACCGTGCCGCCGCGCCCGCGCACCGTCACCCTGCCCGCGATGTCCTCGACGGGCACCGTGAACTTGCGGACGAGCGAGGACTTGCCGATACCCGGTGCTCCCCGGAGGAAGACCGGTCGGACGACGGCGACGTGCGGCAGCACCTCCGGACGCTGTGCTGGTGTCACGGTGACTGTGGATCTCATCGCAGGTGAGGATGCCCGACCGGCCCAGTTCCGGTCGCGCGAATTTGTTGACAGCCGCAGTGGTCTGGTGCTGTGATTCAACGCACATAAGATAGGAAAGCTTCTTAACTAAATCGCCGCCACCCTGTTGTTCCCTCACACAGGAGGCACCTGTGGCCAGATCCCTGTTCCTGGTCCTACCAGCAGCGCTGGTGCTCGCCGTCCCTGCCGTCGCGGTCGCCGCCCCGGTCCAGTACCAGGCGGAGGACGCGACGATCTCGAACGGCCTCGTCGAGTCCAACCACTCCGGCTTCACCGGCTCGGGCTTCGTCAACTACGACAACGAGGTCGGCAGCTCCGTCGAGTTCACCGTGTCGTCGCCGAGCGCGGGCCCGGCGACGCTCACGTTCCGGTTCGCCAACGGCACCACAGCGAACCGCCCGATGGACATCACGGTCAACGGCTCGCCGGCGGCGGACGAGCTGTCGTTCCCCGGCACGGGCGCGTGGACCACGTGGCAGACCCGCACCACCACCGTGAACCTGACCGCGGGCACCAACAAGATCAAGGCGACCGCCACGACGTCCAACGGCGGCCCGAACGTCGACCGGCTCGACGTCGAACCCCCGTCCGGCACGCCGGACACCGAGGCCCCCTCGACACCGGGCAACCTGCGCTCCACGGCGCAGACCGCGTCGTCGATCACGCTGGCGTGGGACGCGTCGACGGACAACGTGGGCGTGAGCGGCTACGTGCTGTCCAACGGCCAGACCGCGACCGGCACCACGCACACCGTCACCGGCCTCACGCCGGACACCTCGTACACCTTCACCGTGCAGGCGCGGGACGCGGCGGGGAACCTGTCCGGCGCCTCGAACTCCGTCACGGTGAAGACCACGCCGGGCACCCCCGGCGGCACCAGGCCGCACGACATCAACGGCCTGCTGCGGGTGTGCGGTGTGCAGCTGTGCAACCAGTACGGCAAGCCGATCCAGCTGCGCGGCATGAGCACGCACGGCATCCAGTGGTACCACCAGTGCGCCAAGGCCGCGTGGTGGGACGCGCTGGTGAACGACTGGAACGCGGACTTCATCCGCGTCGCCATGTACATCCAGGAGGACGGCTACGAGACCGACCCCCGCAAGTTCACCGACATGATGCACGGCTACATCGAGGAAGCCACGCGCCGCGGCATCTACGTCCTCGTCGACTGGCACCAGCTCACGCCGGGCGACCCGAACTACAACCTGGCGCGCGCCAAGACGTTCTTCACCGAGATCGCCCAGCGGCACAAGGACAAGACCAACATCATCTACGACATCGCGAACGAGCCGAACAACGTCTCGTGGGCGAAGGTCAAGTCCTACGCCGAGCAGATGATCCCGGTCATCCGCAATATCGACCCGGACAGCCTCATCGTCTCCGGCACGCACGGCTGGTCGACGTTCGGCCACTCCGACGGCGAGGACCCGTCGGTGGTGCTGAACAACAGGGTCAACGCGACCAACTTCATGTACTCGTTCCACTTCTACGCGGCGTCCCACAAGGACGCCTACCTCAGCGTCCTCGACCGGGTGTCGAGCCAGGTCCCGGTGTTCGTGACCGAGTACGGCACGCAGACCTCGTCCGGTGGTGGCGGCAACGACTTCACGATGTCGCAGAAGTACCTGGACCTGATGGCGCAGAAGAAGATCTCCTGGGCCAACTGGAACTACTCCGACGACGAGCTGTCTGGCGCGGTCTTCAAGACCGGCACCTGCGCGGGCAACACGTTCGCGGGAACCGGTGTGCTGAAGCCGGCCGGTGTGTGGGTGCGTGAACGCATCCGCACCCCGGACAACTTCCCGACCAGCTAGTGTTCGATGAAGGGAACCTTCAGCCACCGAGGTGGATGAAGGTTCCCTTCATCAGGTCAGCGGCCAGGTGTGCACGGGTTCGTTGGCGTGCATTAGCTCCACATAGGACCGGAGCATCGTGCGCAACGCGTCCGCCCGGTCCAGGTGCGTGTGGTCGTAGTGCCGGTGGAACTCCCGCGCCTGCCACGTCGCCCCGTTCACGCCGGTGAGACAGCGCTGTTCGATGACGCCCAGTAAACGGTCCCGTTCCGCCGAGTCGACGCCCCAGCGGATCAGACCTTCGTGCGCCAGCGGGAGGAGCCTGCGCAGCACCAGCTCCACCACGGGCACGGTGCCGACACCGGGCCAGTACATCTGAGCGTCCATGCCGTTGCGGGAGGCGGCGTTGAAGTTCTCCTCGGCGGCCTGGAAGCTCATCTGGGACCACAGTGGACGCTCGTCCTCCGCCAGCGCCCGCACCAGGCCGAAGTACAGCGCGGCGTTCGCCAGGGTGTCCACGATCGTGGGCCCGGCGGGCAGCACCCGGTTCTCGACGCGCAGGTGCGGCCGGTCCCGCACCACGTCGTACACCGGGCGGTTCCAGCGGTAGATGGTGCCGTTGTGCAGCTTCAGCTCGCTCAACGCCGGCGTGTCGCCGTGGTCGAGGACGGCGAGCGGGTCCTCCTCGTCGCAGATGGGCAGCAACGCGGGGAAGTACCTGACGTTCTCCTCGAACAGGTCGAAGATCGAGTTGATCCACCGCTCGCCGAACCACACGCGCGGTCGCACGCCCTGGGCCTTGAGCTCGTCACCGCGGGTGTCGGTGGCCTGCTGGAACAACGCGATGCGGGTCTCGCGCCACAGCTCCTTGCCGAGGAAGAACGGCGAGTTCGCGCCGATCGCGACCTGCACGCCCGCGATGGCCTGGGCCGCGTTCCAGTAGGCGGGGAACTGCTCCGGCGACACCTGCAGGTGCAGCTGCGTGCTGGTGCAGGCCGCCTCGGGCACGATCGAGCTGGCCGTGAGGTGCAGCCGTTCGACGCCGTCGATGGAGATCTGCAGGTCCTCGCCCCGCGCGGCCAACACCTGCTCGTTGAGCAGCGCGTACCTGGGGTTGCTCGACAGCTGGTCGGGCGTGACGTGCTTGGAGCGCAGCGTCGGCAGGATGCCGTTGATGACCATGTGCGCGCCGATCGCGCGCGCCTTCTCCTCGGCGGAGTTCAGGCTGCGGCGGACCGTCTCCTCGAACGAGGTGATGCCGCCGCCCGCGAGCCTGCGCGGCGCCACGTTGATCTCGATGTTCCACTGGCCGAGCTCGGTCACGAAGTCCGGGTCGTCGATGACCTCGAGCGCCTCGTGGTTCTTCATCGCCGGGTCGCCGTGCTCGTCGATGAGGTTGATCTCGATCTCCAGGCCGGTCATCGGCCTCTCGAAGTCGAACCGGGCCTCACGCAGCATCCTGGCGAACACGTCGAGGCAGCGCCGGACCTTCGTCCGGTACCGCGTGCGGTCCTCACGGGTGAACTCGTGCTTCGCGACGTCCTCGCCCATGGTTGGCCTCCCGACGCTCGAGGTTCACCCCACCACTGTGCACCATGGTTGATCAATCCGACAGCTGTGCGTCCTGCACGGTGGGAATCGAGGGCGGCCCAGGCCGAGTAGCCGCCGCTACCCGCTCGCGGGCACGGCGATGGAGGTGATCAGGATGTCGCCCTGCACCAGCCAGCGGCCGCTGAACCCGGCGATCGGGGTGTCCGGCAGCAGGATCCGCGAGTAGAACGTGCCGTCCGCCTGCAGCGTGATGTCGGCGTCCTCGAACCCGAGCCAGCGCTGCGTGACCGGGTACCAGGCCTTGTAGGTCGACTCCTTCGCGCTGAACAGGAGCCGGTCCCAGCAGATCTTCGGGTCGTCGACCTTCAGGCCGGGCATCCTGCGCAGCTCCGCCGGGATCGCGATGGCGTTCAGCACGCCGTCCGGTGCGGGACCGTGCGGTTCAGCGTCGATGCCGATAGTCCTGAAGTCGCTGGTCAAGGCCAGTGCCGCGGCGCGGTAGCCGGAGCAGTGGGTGAGGCTGCCGACGACGCCGTCCGGCCACTGCGGCTCCCGCTTCGGGCCCGGCAGGATCGCCGCCGGTGCGACACCGAGGCGCTTCATGGCCTCACGGGCGCACCAGCGGGCCGTGCCGAACTCGAACCTGCGCTTCGGGACGGCGTTGCCGATGAGCGCCTCCTCCTCGGGGAAGAGCTCGACCGGCAGGTCGTCGTCGTACCGCTCCACCGCCGCGATCGGCGGGGGAAGAAGCTGCTCCAGCACCTATGACTCCCGCAGCACGTCGTGCAGCTTCACCTGGGTGGTGCCGCGTGGTTTCCACTCGCGCGGGTAGCCGAGCGAGACCTCGTCGAAGCGCACGCCGTCGTAGTGCGTCGTCCGAGGGATGTGCAGGTGGCCGTAGACCATCTCGACCGCGTTGAACCGCTTGTGCCAGTCGGCGGTCAGCGTCGTGCCGCACCAGAGCGCGAACTCGGGGTAGCGCAGCACGAACGTGGGGTCGCGCACGAGCGGGTAGTGGTTGACGAGCACGGTCGGGCCGCTGACCTGCTCGAGGCGTTCCTCGGTCTCCGCCACCCGTGCGCGGCACCAGGCCTCGCGCGACGGGTACGGGTCGGGGTGCAGGAAGTACTCGTCCGTGCACACCACCCCGGCCTCGTGCGCGATGGCGAGAGCCGATTTCACGTCCGTGGCGCCATGCGGCCGAAAGGAGTAGTCGTAACCAAGGAACAGTGGACACACAGTGACCGGACCTCGCTCGCCGGGGAAAACCACGTACGGATCTTCCGGCGTGATCACGTCGAGGCTCCGGCACAGCTCGACGAGCTGCTTGTAGCGCATCTCGCCGCGGGCCTGGTTCTCGTCGTCCTTCGTGGTCCAGAGCTCGTGGTTACCCGGTGACCAGACGATCTGCGCGAACCTGGGCCGCAGCGTGCGCAGGGTCCACTCGATGTCGGCGAACTTCTCGCCGACGTCGCCGGCGATGATCAGCCAGTCGCCGGGGTCAGGCGAGGCGATCGCGTCCACGACACGGCGGTTGTCCTGGTAGGAGACGTGCAGGTCGCTGGTCGCCAGAAGCTTCACGGTTCGAACGTTATCTCTGACGTCAACGACGAGCGGTCGGTGCCACCCGGTAGTGGGAGCAATGACACGACCGGTTATCCGTTCGTCGCAGACAGTGCGCCACTCGTCTCAACAGGGCAGGCCGTGTATCGCCGCCGCACGTCCGCTCATCGCCTTCTATGGCCTACGTACTTACCGGTTTTCCGGTGGTCTTCCTACTGTGAGCGCTGTCACCTGACGGAAAAGTCCTGGCGGAGGACCACACCATGACCGACTCACAGTTCGCTCGTACCCCGGACCCGCGACTCGCGCGGCAGGTCCCGCCCCGTCAAGTGCCACAGCGGCCCCTTCCCCCGCGCCAGGCCGCGGCCGGCCAGGTGCCGACGCGCTACGGCCAGCCCGTGGACCCGCGCCTCGCGGCCAACCCCTCGTTCCGCCGCACCGTCGGCGCCGAGATCCGCCAGGCCCAGCAGCACTCGGCCTACGCCGTCCCGCAGCGCCGCACCACCGCCGAGGACACGGCACTGGCCACACTGCTCCGCTCCCGTCAGCGCGCCGAGTCCGCCCGCCAGGACACGCGGCCCGTCGACACAGCCCCGCGCCAGGACTCGTGGATGCGCACGTCGTGGCCGGAGAGCGGCAGCGAGGCCGGTCGCGGTGACGTCATCGAGCAACTCTCCTCGCGCCTCGTCAGCCCCACCCTGTGGGCGGTGGTCGAGCCGCTGATCCCGCCCGCCAAGGTCCGCCGCCAGGGCGGTGGCCGCGGCCGCGTGTGCAACCGCTCCGTCTTCACCGCGATCGTCTTCGTGCTCTCGTCGGGCTGCGCGTGGCGGCACCTGCCGGCGTCGTTCGGCGTGACCGTGCCGACCGTGCACCGCCGCTTCCAGGAGTGGACCGACCTGGGCCTGTGGGTCCGCCTGCGCCGTGCCGCGGCGGAGGGCGCCTGCGGCACCGAGGAGATCGACTGGATCCGCGCGGTGCTGGACGCGGCCGACCGCCGGGCCGCGAAGGCGGCCAGCTGACGATCGCTCAGCCCGCGCCGAAGCACACCAGCGGCACGAGCAGGTCCGCCGCGGACGTCCCGGCGAGTGCCTGGGCGGGTCCGGCTCCGGCGACGACCGCGCGGTGGTACTCGGTCATGATCGGCATCACGAGGTCGTCCGGCACGCGGGCGACGCTGGAGACGACGGTCGTCGTGCCCACGTAGAGCATCGCGGCGGTCATCCCGAGGATCTCGTCGCCGGGACGCACGGCGGCCTGCCCGACGTCGCACGCGGACAGCACCACGTGCCGGGGTGGCGTCACCAGGTCCTGCAGGTCGTGCGCGAGCAGCGGGCCGTCGGCGAGGTCGAGGCACGAGAACAGCACGTTGTCCGGCTCGTGGTGGCCGTGCGTGGCGATGTGCGCGACGCCGGCACCGTCCAGCGCCCGCAGCGTCGCCTGCACGGTCGCCTGCTCACCGGCCAGCCGGACACCGCCGGGGTAGATCCGCGCGAGCTCGTTCACCTCGGTCTCGGCGTGTTCCAGGTGCGGGCCGGCCACGAGCAACGCGTCCGTGCCCGGCGCGGCGCTGTCCGTGCGGTGGGCCGTGACCCACGCCGTGGCCGACGGGGCGACCGACACCGCCCGGCCGCGCAGGCTCGGCAGCAGACCCCACGGGATCGCCGCGAGTCCGCCGCAGGGCACCACGACGACGCCGTCGTCCTCGTCCAGCTGCGCCAGCACGGGCGTGAGCAGGAGGTCCTGCAGCTTCCTGAGGTGCCAGTCGGCGGAGTCGCGCAGCACGTCCTCCACGTGCGTGGGCAGCTTCCAGCCCGCGAGCGCGTCGAGGTCGCTGAGCAGGCGCCGGGTGGTCTCCAGCACGACGGGCGTGGACCCGAGCTCGGTCAGCTCCGCCGCGCCGCCGCGGATCACGAGCGCGGCCAGTTGGTCGCCCCTCGCGATGAAGCTGATCAGCACGCGGTTCCCGGCCGCCAGCTCCGCGCGGAGTTCGGGCAACGGCACCTGGCCGGTGCTCTCGCCCGTCCCGTCGCGTTGCCATTCGCGTTCCCGCAGCCGCCGTTCGAGCTGGCCGAGCCTGGCCGTGACGCGCGGATCACGGCCGCCGCGCAGCTCCGTCTCCCGGGAGATGCGGCTGAGCTGCCGGAACTCCGCGAGCTCCTCCCTGGTCTCCTGGTCGGCGGGCGGCCTGACCTGCCGGGCGCGGAAAGCCTGGGCCCGGCACCGTTCCGACCACGTGAACACCCGTGGCGGCGTGCCGGTGCCGAACGCGAGATCCAGTCCCGTCCGCGCCAGCTCGACGCCCAGCGCGGAGGCTCCCGCCCTCATCTCGAGGCTGCCGAACCGCCTGCGGTGCTCGTCCAGCCGCGCGAGCCCTTGCCGCAGATGGGAGAACGCCTCGGCGCGGCGGCCCACCGATGCGTCCAGACCGGCGTTGACCAGCTGGCGCAGGAGCTTGATCTCCAGCGGCACCCCGCTGCCGGGGAACGCGGCCCTGGCCGCCGCGGACCAGGCCGCGTCGACGTCGCCCGCGGCGAGCAGGGCACGGATCGCGAGCAGGTCCGCGGCCGCCGCGTCGGTGCGCAAACCCAGCGCGCGCAACCGATCCGCCACCTGTCGGGCTTTCCCGGCCAGCTGTTTCGGGTTGCGCGAGCGCAGATCGGCGCGCACCGTCGTGAGCTCCGCCAGCGCCGCCCAGGCCGCGTCACCGTGCCCGCGGAACCGGCGGGCCGCCCGTTGCGCCCACGACCGGCCTCCCCGGTGGTCGCCGAGCGCCAGCGCGACCTGGGCGCGGGTCAGTTCCGCCCACGCGTAGTCGATGCTGGGCCGGTCGCGGCGGAACAGGTCGAACGCCGTGCTCATCTCCCGTTCGGCCGCCCCCGCCATGCCCGCCGCGAGCAGGGCCCTGGCCTTGTCCATCGCGACGACCGCCAGGTACCCGGGCCCGTGCACCGCGTACCGCTGCGCCGCGAGGTCGAAAGTCCGCAGTGCCAACGGGATGTCGCCCACGAGGAGATGGCAGTACGCGCTGTCGTGGTCCACTTTGGCCTCGATCAGCTCGAACCCGTGCAGCCGCGCGATGCCCCGGCACCGCCGCAGGTCCTCACGCGCGGGCCGGACGCGGCCGACGCCGAGGTGCAGCGTGGCGCGGTTGAGCAACGCCGACGCCAGGTTGTACCAGTCGCCCGCCTCGGCGAGCAGCGCAACCGCCGCGTCGAGCACGGGCAGCGCCTCGTCGGTGCGACCCGCCCGGTGCAGGATCGTGCCGCGGTTCTGCAGCAGGATGCCCCGGTGCTCGGCGGCGACCAGGCCGTCCGCCTCGTCCAGCAACCGCAGGCCGGCGCTCGTGTCGCCGTGCTCGGCCTCGGCGAACGCGAGGCTGATCAGGACCCGCCCGGTCAGCCACGCGTCACCCGGCAGCACCTGACCCGGCGGCCAGCCGAGCAGCCGCAGCGCGGCACGGAGCCTCCGCGCTCCCGCCGCGGGCCTGCCGCTGTTGGTGATGCCCGCCCCGGCCTCCCGCATCCGCATCACCCTGGCGATCGTCGCAGGGCTGAGCGGTCTGGGGCTGGGAGGTCTGGGGCTGGGAAGTCTGGGGAGGTCGTCCACGCGTCACAGCTCGATCGTGGGAGTGGTGACCGCGACGGTGCCGATGTGGACGGTCAGGTACGCCTTCATGTGCGGCAGCCGGTCCAGGACGAACCGCCCCCGCTCGTCCGACTCGGTCGTCCAGTTCCGGTGCGGCGACCGCAGTTCCACCTCGTGCGCGCCCGGCGGCGTGAGCCAGCCGTCGAGCCGCACCCCGTCCTCACCCGCCTGCAGGCCGATGGTGATCGTCGCACTGGTGCTCTCGAAGCCGAGCAACCTCCTGTCGTCCTCGCCACGGGTGCCGACGGCCAGCAGGCCGGGTGACTCCCGCGCGACCTCCATGTTCAGCTCCTGCACGGCGATCGAGAACCTGATGTCGTCCAGCAGCCCGGCCGGCATCGGGTCGATCGTCTCGTAGACCTCCCGCACGTTGTCCAGCAGCCGGAAGTCGTGGTCGTCCAATGGTTCTGCGGCACCGGGAAAACCGCCGTCGTTCGCGGTGCTCATGGCCACCCTCCGTCGGAGTCGGCGGCGAGTGTCGCCCGCAGCTGCGCCAGACACCGCCCGCGCGTGGGCCCGACACCACCGACGGGCATGCCGAGCTGCCCCGCCAGTTCGGTGTAACTGGGCCGTGGCACGAAGGCCACCACGCGCAACAGTTCCTGACACCGCCGCGACAACGTGCCGACCGCCGCCCAGAGCCGCCGATGCTCGTCGTCGAGCACCACGGTCTCCTCCGGCGTGGCCGACTCGTCGGCCTGGTCGAACCCGTCCACCGGCTCCGTGTCGAGCTCGGCGCGCCGCATCCGCCACGCCTCGCGCTTGGTCGTCGTCACGAGCCACCCCACCACCGCCGCCGGCGTGTGGATGCGCTCGATGTCCTTGAGGAAGTGCAGCCAGGCCATCTGCACCACGTCCTGGCTGCTCGCGCGGTCCAGACCCTGGGCGCGGGCCACCTGCCACAGCACCGGTGTCAGCGTGGCGACGAGCTCGTCCATCCCTTCGCGCCGACCGGCACGGATGTCGAGGAACAGCTCGGCCACACGGTTCCGGCGTTCCTGGAACGTGCTCTGAGGCGCGGTAGCTTCACCCTTGGCCATGGCAGACCTACGTATTCTCGCCGCCGAGCTGTTTGATCACCCTGTTCGCCCGCTCGATGGTATCGCCTACATCGAACGAAGTGTTTTCCTTGTCGTCAAACAACAACTTTGCGAGCTTTCCCGCCACCAATGGAGTAGCGAAAGACGTCCCGCTCCACATGGCAAATCCGCCCAGGTAGTCGTCGCTCTCCATCGACTCCCGGAAGTGGATCGGGTCGTTCTCCGGCAGTCCCCGCGGCCAGGAGAGGCGCTTTTCCACGCGGTAGGCCGCGCTTCTGGCCGCATTCGCGGACTCGGGGAACGTGCTGATGAGAGAAGCACCCCGCGCCCAGCAGGTCACCCACTCCTCGCTGTCGTTGCTGAACAACGACTTGGTGAGGTTGGGGTTCAGCGCACCGACGCTGATCACCGGCGGGGCACCGTTCTTCACCGGATCTTCAGTGGTTCGCTTGGCCAGCGCGGCGGGGTAGAACTCGCGGCTGCTCGCGAAGTTGCCGGCCGACGCCACGACGATCACGCCTCGCTCGCGCAGCCCGTCGATCGCCTTGGTCAGCTCGTCGAGCTCCGCGGTGCCGAAGTCGCCCTCCAGGTAGTTCCCGAGCGACAGCGACACGATGTCGACCATCTTGTCCACCTCGGGGTCTTCCTCCCGCTGGGCGGCGTCCACCCGCTCGGCCAGCTGCTTCAGGGCGTAGGAGATGGTGCCGGAGCTGGCGATGCCGTCGTTGTGCATGACCCTGATCGACAGGACCGTGGCGTCCGGCGCTACCTGCTGGATGAGACCCATGATGAAGGTGGCGTGACCCGCGTGCGTGCTCAGCGCGCCGACCAGCGGCTCGGCCGTGTACGGCTCGTCGTAGGACCCGCCGGGAGCCTCGCCGGGCAGGCTGTTGGCGTCGATGTCGTCCTGCAGGGCCTGGTCGAAGGTGACGAAGGGGCTGGTGTCCGGCAGCGGTGCGTCCAGCCACGCGTTCTTGGCGACTCCGGTGTCCAGCACCGCGATCACCGGGCGACGCAGGCCCTCGTCGCGCACCTCGGTATCGGTTCGCCTCGGCGGCCGCGGCATCTCCAGCATGACCGGTTGCCGCCAATAGCCGAGGTCGTCACCGCTGCTGCCGCCGTACGGGCCTCCGTTGACCGCGCCGGGAACGCCCTGCAGAACACCGGACGCCCCGCCGAGCCCGCCCATCGCCGTTCCGATCAGCAGGTGGTTCAACCCGATGCCGGCGACTTCGTCCTCGGTGAACTCGGACCGCAGCTTCTGCAGTGCTCGCCACGCGTCGACGACGGCGGGCTTCCTCGGGTTGCTCGCGGTCAGCTCGCCCCTGGCGAAGAACCTGTTGTCGTTGGTCTTGTCCGTGATGACCATTCCGGCCTTCTCGTTCAACACCTCGTTGAAGCGGCTCATGTCCGCTCGGCGGTCCATGGGCATCAACAGGTCCGTGGCCCGGTAGATCGTCGGGGTCGGAGGCGGGTAGCCCGGCAGGGCGGTCGCCGTCCTCGGATCGAGGACTCTGGCGTTGTGTCTCAGCAGCACCTCCTCCGGCACGGAGACGATCCCGACGGGTGCGGACACCGGCGCGGGCTTGGGTATGGGCTCGTCGCCGGGCTCCTGGCCGGGCTTCTGCTCGGTCTCGACATGTGCGGGCCGCGGTCCGAAATACCTGATGTCATCTGTCATGCCCGTCCAGGGGCCTGCGGCCCCCGCCGAAATACCGACACCAGGTCACAAAACGAAAACGACGCCACTCACATGCCGTTGATCCCGGCGTGGTACTTCGGCACCCGCACGGTGATCTTCGTGCCGAGCCCGCACGCCGTCTCCACCACCAGCCCGTACTCGTCCCCGTACACCCGTCGCAGCCGCTCGTCGATGTTGCCGAGCCCGATCCCGGCGGACTCGTCGACCTGTCCGGCGAGCGTCCGCCGCAGCTTCTCCGGGTCCATGCCGATGCCGTCGTCCTCGATGGTGATCTGGGCTTCGGCACCGCTGTCGTTGGCGTGGATCTGGATGTGCCCCGGCTCGACCTTGCCCTCCATGCCGTGCCGCACGGCGTTCTCCACCAGCGGCTGCAGGCACAGGAACGGCACGGTCACCGGCAGGACCTCGGGCGCCACCTGCAGGGTGACCTTCAGCCGCTCGCCGAACCTCGCCCGTTCCAGCGCCAGGTACTGGTCGATCGAGCGGAGTTCCTCGGCCAGCGTCGTGAAGTCGCCGTGGCGGCGGAACGAGTAGCGCGTGAAGTCCGCGAAGTCCAGGAGCAACGTGCGGGCGCGCTCCGGGTTCGTGCGCACGTAGGAAGCGATGGCGGACAGCGAGTTGTAGATGAAGTGCGGCGAGATCTGCGCGCGCAACGCGCGGACTTCCGCTTCCACCAGGCGGGTTCGCGACCGGTCCAGCTCGGCGAGCTCCAGCTGGCCCGCGGCCCAGCGCGCCACCTGGTTCGTCGCGCGCACGAGACCGGCGGAGGCCTCGCGCGAGTAGGCGGCGAGGGTTCCGACGACTCTGCCCTCGACGGTGAGCGGGGCGACGACGGCGCAGTTGATGGGGCAGTTCGGCTCGGTGCAGCCGATGTCGTAGGCCTGGGTGCGGCCGGTCAGGAACACGTCCTCGGCCTGCGTCATGGCTTCGGCCGCGTGGTGTTCGGAAACCCCTTCCCACGCAACGACTTCCGTCTCGTCGGTCAACGCGAGGGCCGGGGTGTCGAGCAGGGTGCGCAGGTGGCGGGCGGACTTCTTCGCCGCGTCAGGCACGAGGCCAGCGCGCAGCGGGGGAGCGGCGGACCAGGCCGTGTGCAGTGTCTCGTAGGTGACGCGCTGGGCCTCGGTGGACAGCGACTGCTTGTTGCGCGTGCCGCGCCACAGAACGAGAACGGCCGCTCCGCCGACGATCAGGATCGAGGCGGCGGTGAGGAAGTCCTGCATCTCGCGTCACCTTCTTGTGCCGTGGCCCGGAACCTCACCGGGCCGATTCGCGGTCAGACGGGTGGATCGTGGTGCCGCCCCCAACGCCCTCGTACTGGCAATGCCAGGAACTCGAGGGTGCCGGGGCGAGTGGTGTCCTGCCGGTTGGTTGCCGCGTCCAAGGTGGCCGGGACGGTGGATGAAGGGCTCTTTCCTCCACCCGGCGTGGATGAACGGAACCTTCATCCACGTCACCACGCGCTTGGCGAGGCCTGGTCGCACGGTGCGTGGCAGTGCGGCAGATCCGGTACGCCGAGCGAGGGCGGCGAACCCGACCGCTGGGGGCGGTGCCGCGAGCCGCCCCGCTGAGCGTGACTGTGACCGGCGAGGTCCGGGTCACGGCGCTAGCTTCGCTCGTCGGCCGAGGCAGGGCCGGAGCCGTCCAACCCGAGGTTCTCGGGTGCGTGGAGCTTGACCATCGTCCGCTGCACGCCCGGTGGCACGTGCCGCTGGGTGAGCAGGGAGACGACGTACATGACCGTGAAGCCGAGCGGCACCGTCCACGCGGCAGGACGCGAGAGCAGCACCCCGTACCAGGAGTCGCCGATGTCGGCGAACATCGTGACGAGGCCCGCGGTCAGCGCGGGCACACCGCCCGCCAGCATGCCGGCGATGGCGCCGATCGTCGTTGTCCGCGTCGACCAGATCCCCAGCATCAGCAACGGGCACAACGAGGACGCCGCCACCGCGAACGCCAGGCCGACCATGTCCGCCACGGGCATGCCGGTCGACACGAACGTCATCGCGAGCGGCACGACACCCGCGAGCACCGTGGAGATCCGGAAGCCGCGCACGCCGCCGAGCCGCAGCACGTCCTGTGACAGCACGCCCGCGAGAGACACGACGAGCCCCGACGACGTCGACAGGAACGCCGCGAACGCGCCACCGGCCACCAGGGCGCCGAGCAGCTGGCCGCCGATGCCGTCGATCATGCGGGTCGGCAGCACCAGCACCACGGCGTCGGTCTGACCGGTCATCAGCAGCTCGGGCGTGTACAGGCGACCGAGCGCGCCGTAGAGCGGTGGCATCAGGTAGAAGACCGACAGCAGGCCGAGCACGATCAACGTCGTGCGGCGCGCGGCCGTGCCGTTCGGGTTGGTGTAGAAGCGCACGATCACGTGCGGCAGGCCCATCGTGCCCAGGAACGTCGCGATGATGAGCGAATACACGCCGTACAAAGGAAAATGCTCGCCGCTGGATGCCGGCTGCGCCCACGTCTCGTTGGTGTTGTGGGCCATTGTGGACACATGCGGCACCGCGGCGCCCTCGGGGAAGGTGAACAGCGAGCCCTGCCCGATGCGGTGGTAGCCGTCGGTCAGCACGAGGCCCGAGTTCTCGATGCGCAGGCCGTCGATCTCGCCGGTGCCCTGGATGAAGATGGACGTCTCGGCGTGGATCGTCGTCGGGTTGTGGAACCTGACCTCGGTGTCGTGCGGGAACGCCGGATAGTCCGGCTTGGTCAGCGACTGCGCGCCCTGCACCTGCCAGACGACGATCAGGAACACGATCGGCACGGTGATCGCGGTCAGCTTGAGCCAGTACTGGAATGCCTGCACGAACGTGATCGACCGCATCCCACCGGACATCACGTTCACCGTCACGACCACCGTGACGACGAGCGGGCCCACCCAGTCCGGCGCGCCCGTCACGGTGTTCAGCGTCAGGCCGGCGCCTTCCAGCTGCGGCAGCAGGTACAGCCAGCCGATCGCCAGCGCCAGCACCGACGCGACCCCGCGCACGACGCGGGAGCGGAAGCGGGCCTCGGCGAAGTCCGGCAACGTGTAGGCGCCCGAACGCCGCAGCGGCGCCGCGACCATGGTCAGCAGCACCAGATAGCCGGCCGTGTAGCCGACCGGGAACCACAGCATGTCCGGCCCGTAGGCGAAGATCAGCCCCGCGATGCCGACGAACGAGGCAGCGGACAGGTACTCGCCGCCGATCGCGGACGCGTTCCACCACGGCGACACCGTGCGCGAGGCGACGTAGAAGTCGGACGTGGTGCGGGAAACGCGCAGTCCGTAGGTACCGACCAGGATCGTGCCCAGTGCGACGACCAGCACCGCCGCGATGGCGTAACCACTCGTCATGGACGTTCGACCAGCTCCGCGAACTCGCGTTCACTGCGCTCGGCCTGCCGCACGTAGAACCACCCGGCCAGCAGGAGCATCGGGAACGTGGCCACGCACAGCAGGAACCACGGCAGCCCGAGCCCGAACACCTCCGCCTTGCCGAGGTCCGGCTCGATCGTGAACAGCACGGGCAGGACGCCCAGCGACCCGCACACCACCAGGCACACCGACAGGCCGAGCCGCCGCTGCGCCCGGATGAGCGTGCGCATGTAGACGGCACCGAGCTCGCTCTGCTCGTTGATCTCGCGCGTGCCCGAGTACGGGCGGCGGGCACGCGGTGCCCTCGTGCGAGGGCTCGTCACCACCACACGCTGGGTCGGCTTCGGTTCCGGCCCGTTCTGTATTGGATCATTTCGGGGTGGTGGCCGTGTCACGACCCCAGCCCGTTCCTGGGTTGCGCGACACCGGCGGGCGTGGCCTGGCCGGACACGGGGGCGGGCCGGGCACGCCGCACCAGCAGCTGCCGCAGGTGCCTCGCGTGCCGGCGGCTGACCGGCAGCACCGCGCCGCCGATCGTGACGCTCAGGTGCCCGTCCTCGAGGCGCAGCTCGTCGATGTGGCCGAGCGAGACGAGGTGGCTGCGGTGGATGCGGACGAACCCCGCGCTGCGCCAGCGTTCTTCCAAACCGTTCAACGCCGCGCGGACCAGTCCGCTGCCGGTCGCGGTGTGCAGGCGGGCGTAGTCGCCGTGCGCCTCCACGTACCGGATGTCGGCGAGGCGGATGAACCGCGTGACGCCACCGAGCTCGACGGGGATGACCTCGTCGCCCATCTCCGGCGGCGTGGTGTTGGCCTGCTGCGCCGACCCGGCGGGCAGCGGCTCGGTGGGGGCCTTGGAGTCCCAGACCTCGTGCACGATGCGGTGCACCGACTCGGCGAGCCGTTCCTGGCGCACGGGCTTGAGCAGGTAGTCGAGTGCCTTGAGCTCGAACGCCTCCACCGCCGGCTGCTGGTGTGCCGTCACGAACACGACGGGCGGTGGCTGCGCGAACCGCGACAGCACGCGGGCGAGGTCGAGGCCGTCGAGGCCGGGCATGCGGATGTCGAGGAACACCGCGTCCAGCGGCTGCCCGGCGTCCATCGCGCGGTGCAGCACCCGGAGCGCCTTGGTGGCGTCGGTGACCGCTTCCACGTGTGCGATGCGAGGATCGGAGCGCAACAGGTACACGAGGTCTTCCAGCGCGGGTGCCTCGTCGTCGACGGCGAGCACCCGGAGGGAGCGCTCGAGGCTGCCACGCCGATCAGGCCCCTCGCAGACGGGGCAGGGCAGACCTGAGGTCATTCGAGATCGAGTCCAAACTGTGTACGGCCGATCCTCACGTGGCGGCGATTAGACCACGCTCGGGTCATCGCGCGCCTGGTGAGCCGAGGGCGTCGGATACGCGATCATGCCCGTTCACGGAGGGTGACCCGCTGTGGGGGTCTCGTTGCACGAAGTGTGCACGGCTCGACCCCCTTGCCCTGGAAAGCCCGATCCGGCGCATCATCCGCCAGCGGGAGGAGGCGCGGAAACCCTCCGATCGGGTGTGTCTTGGATACGAGACCGAAACCGTTGTGACACCACGTGCACCGGCCAGGTCACGCGTGCGGCTCGGGTCAGGACTGGCGGAGGGGGCGCGGCTGGGCAGCCAGCGCGTCACCGAGCGTGATCTCCAGCTCGATGAACGACTCCTCGGCGCGGCGGGCGGCGACGCTCACCGACGCCGCGGCGGCCGGTCCGACGAGCCTGCGCGTGGGCGCGCGCAACGCCTGGATCGCCTCGGACCACTGGTTCGAGAGCTTGGCGAGCCCGCTCAACGTGTCGACGAGGTCGTCTGTGTTCTCCGGCGGCGACTCGACGATCTCCGCCAGCCGGTCGCGCAGCGCGTCCAGTGCCGGGTCCACGGAACCCTCCCGTCGTGCCGCGCCGGAGCTGAGTAGTGGTGCGGACATTTCCCCCACTGGGCAACACCATATCTCGAACGCTGTGGTCCAGCGCAATGATGTTGCCCCACCAAGACCACTCGGTCAATCGCGCACCCATTCCGTCTCAACAGGTCCGTCTCAACTGGTGGCGCTCTTATGGTAGGTGCCTGAAATGAACGGCTTTGGACGTTCGGCCTGGTAGGCCAGGTGGCGTCGGAGGTGTTGGGCCGAATCGGTGTGTCCTGCGCCGCATCAATCACCGCATTGCGTTCCCGCTCGGCAGTGCACTGCAGCAAAAGAGTTAATACGTCCGCCGAGTTCAGTCGTTCGGGTTCATACAGGATTTACGAACGGTTCGGCGCGAGTGCCGCGGGAGTCGTACACCGAGCAACTCGAGGTGTGCGGAACCGTCCTGGTCCATCAGTCGGATACCGCACTCGGCCAATCCGGCTCGCACTCTCCCGGGTGACAACTCTCTGCGGGCGGCGAGGAGTCCTGGGCGGCGCGGGCGAGCCTCGCGCACGCTCGTCGCGACCGCGATGCCGCCGAACTCCTCGCGCACGCACCTCGCGCGAGGCGCAGGCAACCATCGGTCGGCGCCCGGTTTGTCACGGTCCGTGATATCCCGGGTGGTTCGGAGCAGCGATGGTTGCCGGGCCGTGCGTGACATTCGAGACGAGGGCGAGCCGCTTTCCCTGACCGCGCACGGTGATCGGGCCGGTCGCGGTGCGCGGTGCGCGACGCGACGATGCCGAAGGCCGTGGAGCGCCTCGACGGCTGAGGACTACAGGCGGCCGACGTCCGTGATGATCACAACCGCCTCGCCCAGCTCGTCCGACGCCGCCAGATCGACCTCCGCGTTGAAGCCCCAGTCCTTGTCCCCGGCCGGGTCCTCGAAGATCTGCCGGCACACCCAGCGTTCGCGCTCGACGTTGATGATCAGGAACGCGGGGCCGCGCGCGTTCGGGCCCGCGCCGATCTCGTCGTGCTCCTCGAAGTACGGCTCCAGGGCGTCCATCCACTCCTTGGCCGTCCAGCCCGACTCGTGGTCGAGCTCGCCGAGGGAGTACCAGTCGCGCTTGGCGGCCAGCTCGACGCGGCGGAACAACGCGTTGCGGACCAGGACGCGGAACGCACGGACGTTGCGGGTGACCGCGGGCGGCAGGTCGACGCGGACCTCCTCGGCAGGAGCGTCCGGGTTCGTGAGCTTCTCCCACTCGTCGATCAGCGACGAGTCGACCTGGCGCACGAGCTCGCCGAGCCACGAGATCAGGTCCTGCAGCTCCTCGGTCTTCGCCTCCTCGGGCACCGTCTGCGACAGCGCCTTGTAGGCGTCGGCGAGGTAGCGCAGCACGAGGCCCTCGGAGCGCGCCAGGCCGTAGAACGACACGTACTCCGTGAACGTCATCGCGCGCTCGTACATGTCGCGGACAACGGCCTTGGGGGACAACGCGTAGTCGCCGACCCAAGGGTGGCCGCGCCGGTAGGTGAGGAACGCGGCCTCCAGCAGCTCGGCGAGCGGCTTCGGGTACGTGACCTCCTCCAGCAGCTCCATCCGCTGGTCGTACTCGATGCCGTCGGCCTTCATCGCGCCGATCGCCTCGCCGCGCGCCTTGTGCTCCTGCGCGCCCAGGATCTGGCGCGGATCGTCCAAAGTGGACTCGATCACCGACAGCACGTCCAGCGCGTAGCCGGGAGCCTCGCGATCCAGCAGCTCGATCGCGGCCAGCGCGAACGGCGACAGCGGCTGGTTCAGCGCGAAGTTGAACTGCAGGTCGACGGTCAGCCGGAAGTCGTCACCGTCGCGCTCGACCACTCCCGCCGCGACGAGTGCCCGGTACATCGCCAACGCACGACGAATGTGCTTGAGCTGCTTCGGCCGGTCCTCGTGGTTGTCCTCCAGCAGGTGCCGCATGGCCGCGAACGCGCCACCGCCGGGACGGCCGATCACGTTGAGCAGCATGGCGTGCGACACCTGGAACGACGACGTCAGCGGCTCGGGCTCGGCGCCGACGAGCCGTTCGAACGTCGTCTCGCTCCACGACACGAAGCCGTCAGGGGCCTTCTTGCGGACCACCTTGCGGCGCTTCTTCGGGTCGTCGCCCGCCTTCGCGAGCGCCTTGATGTTCTCGACCTCGTGCTCGGGTGCCTGCACGACGACCGTGCCCACGGTGTCGTAACCCGCGCGGCCCGCCCGGCCGGCGATCTGGTGGAACTCGCGGGCCTTCAGGATCCGGGTGCGCGTGCCGTCGTACTTCGACAACGCCGTGAAGACGACCGTGCGGATCGGGACGTTGATGCCGACGCCGAGCGTGTCGGTGCCGCAGATGACCTTCAGCAGACCCGCCTGCGCCAGCTGCTCCACGAGCCGCCGGTACTTGGGCAGCATGCCCGCGTGGTGCACGCCGATGCCGTGCCGCACCAGCCGCGACAGCGTCTTGCCGAACCCGGCGCTGAAGCGGAAGTTGCCGATCATGGCGGCGATCGCTTCCTTCTCCTGCTTCGAGCAGACGTTGATGCTCATCAGCGACTGCGCGCGCTCCAGCGCGGCGGCCTGGGTGAAGTGCACGACGTAGATCGGCGCCTCACGGCCGTGCAGCAGGTCCTCGATCGTCTCGTGCAACGGCGTGAGGACGTACTGGAAGTTCAACGGCACCGGGCGCTGCGCCGAACGGACCACCGCCGTCGGGCGGCCGGTGCGCCGGGTCAGGTCCTTCTCGAAGAACGTGACGTCGCCGAGCGTCGCCGACATCAGCAGGAACTGCGCCTGCGGCAGTTCGATCAGCGGCACCTGCCACGCCCAGCCGCGGTCGGGCTCGCTGTAGAAGTGGAACTCGTCCATCACGACCTGGCCGACGTCGGCAGTCGCCCCGTCGCGCAGCGCGATGTTCGCGAGGATCTCCGCCGTGCAGCAGATGATGGGCGCCTGGTCGTTGACGCTGGCGTCGCCGGTCATCATGCCGACGTTCTCCGGCCCGAACACCTCGCACAGCGCGAAGAACTTCTCCGAGACCAGCGCCTTGATCGGCGCGGTGTAGAAGCTGCGCTGGTTGCCGGCCATGGCGGCGAGGTGGGCTCCGATGGCCACCAGGCTCTTGCCGGATCCGGTCGGCGTACTCAGGATGACGTTCGCGCCGGAGACGAGTTCGATGACCGCCTCCTCCTGCGCCGGGTACAGCGCCAGGCCGCGTTCGGCCGCCCAATGGGAGAAGGTGTCGAACAGTTCGTCTTCGTCGGCGATCGAGGTGAGCCGGTCGGTGAGTGCAGTCATCGCAGGTGAACTATAGGTGGTACGCGTACTCGGCGAACTCCCAGTCGGTCACGAACCGCTGGAACCGGGCCACCTCCTCCCACTTGAAGTCCACATAGGACCGCACGAAGTCCTTGCCCAGCACCTCGACCATCGCCGCGTTCTCCTCCAGATAGGCGAGCGCGTCGGGAAGCGTGGCGGGCAGCGTCGGGGCCTTCGACGGGTCGTAGCCGTACCCGGCGGACGGCCGCGGCGGCTCGATCCGGTCGCGAATGCCCAGGTAGGTCGCCGCGATCATGCCCGCGATGCCGAGGTACGGGTTCGCGCTCGCGTCACCGAGACGCAGTTCGAGCCTCGTGGTCTCGCCGCGCTCGGCCGGGACGCGGAGCATCGCGCTGCGGTTGTCGAGACCCCAGTCGATCAACCACGGCGCGAGCGAGTCCGGGCCGAACCGCTTGTAGGAGTTGACCGTCGGGTTGAGCAGCGCGGCCAGGGCGGGGGCGTGCTTGAGGATGCCGCCGATCGCCCAGCGAGCCTCGTCCGAGAGGCCGTGCGACGTGCCCGCCGCCTGGAACGCGTTGCGGCCGTCCTTCTCGTGGCACGACAGGTGCAGGTGGAAGCCGCTGCCGCCGCCGTCGTTGAACGGCTTGGCCATGAACGTGGCGAGCCGGCCCTCCCTGCGCGCGAGCTCCTTGACGCTCGTCTTGAACCGGAACGCGCGATCGGCCGCGTCCATGGCGGGCGAATGGACCAAGTTGATTTCGAACTGCCCACCCGCGTACTCGTGGTTGCCGCCGGTCGTCTGCAGACCCGCCGAACTGAGTGTGCGAAGAGTTCTCAACAGATGACCGTCTGAATCGCCCCTGCGTCCGGTCGCATACACGTTGCCCGGCTCATCGCAGTAGGGCCGCCACCCGTTCGGGCGATCTTCGTCGGGTTCGCAGAGAAAATATTCCAACTCGGGACCGACCACCGGCGACAGGCCCGTCGTCTCGAATATCTCCAGTGCCCGGCGCAGCACCTGCCGCGGCGATTCGTCCACGGGTCTTTCGTCAGCGGGGCTCACGGCGTCGCCGATACACCACGCCACGCCCGGTTCCCACGGAATCGGCAGGAGCGTGTCGAGGTCGGGAACCACGATCACGTCGGGCAGTCCGGCGTCGAGCACACCCCCGTTCTCGGTGGTCTTGCCGCCGGGCGTGGTGTTGTAAACGGCCCGGCAGAACGACAGTCCGCGCTCCGTAACCGCAGGTAGATGCTCCACGAGGACGTCACGCCCGCGGTCGGTGCCCAGCAGGTCGGGGAAGACGACGCGCACCACGTCGATCCCGTCCTCGCCGAGCCGCGACGCGAGTTCTCGTGTCACCTGTTCACCGACCACGTCGAACTACCTTTCCGGCACAGTGTGTCGCTGGCGCGGAGGGGATAACGTTGAGACGCAAACGCTATCGACCCGTCCGTGGAGCAAAGACCAGTCGGTGCTCCGCACTCATCGTCCACCACGGGGCAACAGTCCGTAACTGGACGGGTGACGACTGTCACGAGATCATGCACGATGTGGGATCGTGATCAAAGTGGTTGCGGACCGACTCGCACCACATCACAGACATAGTTCGGAACCGCAAGTATTGTGCCGGGAACACCTGAGCTCGAGCACGGGAGACTTTGAGTTGTCTGGTCACCACACGATTGCCGAGACCGAGAAAGCCGTCCAGGCCAAACTCGGTGCGGTGCCGCTGCATCGCGAGCAGATGGCGGCGGTGTCGAACATCCACCGCGCCGCCACCGCGATCCGCCAGCACCTCGAGAACTCGGTGCTGCGCACCAGCGATCTGACCTGGACCGGCTTCGTCGTGCTCTGGGTCGTGTGGATCTGGGGCGAGATGGAGACGCGCTACGTGGCCGAGGAGGCTGGCATCTCCAAGGGCACCCTGACCGGCGTCGCCAAGACGCTGCAGTCACGGGGCCTGCTGGAGCGCCTCGGCCATCCCACGGACGGGCGCCTGGCGGTTCTGCGGCTCACCCCTGAGGGTGAAGAACTGATGGGCGACCTCTTCCCCAAGTTCAACGAGGAAGAGGTGTTCGTCTCCAACCCGCTCGAGTCGTCCGAGGCCCAGTCGCTGGCCGAGATGCTGCGCCGCATGGTGACGCACCTCGAGGCCAACGGCGAGCAGCGGCGGCTCGACCTGCGCGGAGACACGCCGCTGCCGCCGCGCCGGTCCGGACGACGGGCCAAGCACGGCTGAGCCGCGCGCCCGCCTGGGCGACTCACCGAGGGTGAGTCGCCCATTTCGGCGTTCCCGCCCGCTCCCTGCTTCCGCCGCACGCGGGGGCCTCCCGTCCTCCAGGAGAGTACGAAAGCTCCCCGCGTACTCTCAGAGCAGGCTGAGGACGCGGGTGTGGAGGGTGTCGAGGTAGTCCTCGGACTCCGGCTTCATCAGCACGCTCCGCAGTACCCGCGCACCGTCCGCATCGGCCTCCACCTCGGGGTGCCGCGCCGCGAACGCCGCCTTCGACGCCCGTGCCACGCTCAGGAAGATCGGGTCGAAGGCCGCGTTCATGCCGGTCTCCATCACCCGGTGCGCGGCGGCGTCCACAGCCGACAGCGTCAACGGGGTGGTCCGCGGGAAGTACGTGACGATGTCCAGCTCGGGCTCCTGGTAGAGCTCGAGCTCCTCCGACTCGCGGATCATCGACGCCCACCGCACGGCTGCCCGCCGTCCGGCCGCCAGGACCTCGCCCAGGCCGTCGCGGGTCAGCGGGAGCAGGCGCAGGGTCAGCCAGAGGCCCGCGGCGGCGGCGCCGGCGCGGGAGCATTCCAGGCTGATCTCGCCCAGGTGCATCTCGTCGGACGTGAAGTACGTGTAGGGGGAGTCGTGAAGGTAGAAGCGGCCCACGGACGGGTCGCGGAACAGGACCGCGCCGCAGCCGTAGGGCTGCAGGCCGTGCTTGTGCGGGTCGACGACGACGGAGTCGCACGACCCGATGGCCTCCCACGGCTCGGGCGCCAGGTCTGTGCCCGCCAGCAACGTGAAGAAGCCGCCGTACGCACCGTCCACATGCACCCGTGCGTCGTAGCGGCGTGCGATGTCCAGCACGAGATGCACCGGTTCGATGGCGCCCAATGCGGTGGTTCCCGGAGTCACGACGACGGTCCCGACCTTGCCGCTGCGCAGAAGCTCTTCGAGAGCATCCAGATCCATGCGCCCACGACCGTCCACGGGCACCGGGAAACCCTCGATACCGAGCACACCGCACATGCGTGAGTGCGTGTAGTGAGCCTCGGAGGAGTACGCCACACCACGAGAGGGATGCAGCGAACGGGCCACGAACAATGCTTCCAGGTTCGCGATCGTGCCGCTGGAGGTCAGGTGGCCCAGGTGTTCGGAGGAGTACCCGAACATCGACGCCAGCGAGGACACGACCTCGCGTTCCATCGCGGCGGTGGCGGGGCCGCCGTCCAGGGCGTGGTTGTTCGGGTTGATCAGCATCGCCGACAGGTAGCCCACGACGGCCGCCGGGTGCGGCGGCTTGAGCATCTGGCCGGCGTAACGGGGGTGGAAGAACGGGTAGTTGTCGCGCAGGCGGTCCTGGAGCTCGGCCAGCGCGGAGCCGAAGACCGCCGGGTCGACGTGCAGGGACGAGTGGGGTGTGAAGGCTCCGTACTCGGCTGTCCACTTCTCGTGGTTGGCCAGCGCCTCGTTGAGCCAGTGCTGAAGATCCACCGCACACACCCCACTCGTCCCGCACACACCCGAATGTTCGAATTTGTACGTTACGGCAGACCCCAGCGCGGAGACGAGCCGTTGGCGGCCACATCGCGTGCCGAGACGTCGGGCCGGCTCCCACGACGTGAGACAACAGCCGTCTGACCTCGCCGAAGCGGGATTTCAACAGCCGAACCACGGGTCTTGTAGTCCAACCGGCGGCCCCAGCCGTCGCGCACGTCGATGTCGCCGGTGATGCCATGCTCCAGGACCAGGGGCGCGCCCGCCTCCGAGTGGACCTTCACCCAGTCGGTGCGTCCGCCCGAACGGGAGGCGTCGACCAGGAACGCGCCCTGTGTCCTCAACGAACTGATGGACGCGTCGGCCCAAGTGGACGACACCGACGGGAAGACGCGCACGACGTTGTTGTGCGACTGGACCATCATCTCCAGCACCGCCTGGCCGGACATCAGCGGCGACTCGATCGCGAGGTTGCCGCCCTCGCGGTAGAAGGAGTTCTCGGTCAGCACGGCGTTGGTGCCGACCTGCTTGCGTTCGAGGAAGTAGCGCAGGAACGACAGCGCGTCCTCCGGCCGGCCCATCGCGGAGTACATCGCGGACGCGGCGCCGTAGCTGTAGCCCGCCCACAGCTCGCGGCGCGACGTCCAGAGGTCGACCGTCCGCGTGATCAGCGGGCGGTGCTCCGGCATGTCCCACGTCAGCTCGCGCAGCGGGTAGAACCACAGCAGGTGCGAGAAGTGGCGGTGCGAGTCCTCCAGGGCCTTGTCGCGGCCGATCCGGACGCCGCTCGCGTCCTGCGAGTAGGGCGTCAGGCGGTTCAGCACATCACGCCAGCGCGGGTTCTCCTCGATCGACAGCAGCGTCCTGACGCCCCAGCGGATCAGCGACAGGTCGTAGGTGGTGTCCACGCTGTTCGCGTACTCCGGCGAGCGCGTCTCCGGCAGGTGCAGCTTGCCGTCGGTGCCCTCGACGAGGAACCGGGCGTAGTAGTTGACCGCCTTGGTCAGGATCGGGAACAGGACGTCGGAAAGGATCCGCTCGTCCATCGTGTGCCGGTAGCCCAGCCAGACGTTGTGGCAGGCCCACAGAAGATTGCCCGTGTGGTCGTTCGGCGCCACGCCGGGCACGCCGCAGTAGCGCGGCCCGCAGCGCAGCGTGCGGTCGCCGGGGTGGCAGATCGCGTACGAGTCGCCGTCGCGGTAGGAGGGGTTCACGTTCAGTTCGAGGTTGTGCTCGAACCGCTTCAACGTGCTGGTGACGGCGTCCAGCTCGTGGTGGTTCGAGCCGTTGACCAGCGGGTACGAGATCTGGACGTTGAGGTTCCACCACACGGCCGTCCAGCTGTTGCCCTGCTCGGGGAACCACGGCCCCCACTCCGTGATGACCGGTGCGTCGGCACGGGTGGCGGCGGCCATCTTGTAGAGCTGCAGCCAGTAGAACCGCTGCACCAGCTTGTCCGGCACCGACACCAGCGACTTCGAGTAGTAGGCGTTCCACCAGCGGCGGTGCTGCATCGCCAGCACGTCGAACGGGATCGCGAGCGCCTGACGGACCTCACGGATCGCGTCAGACGTGTGCGTGTCCGCCGGGTGTGTGTACGCCACGTGGGCCGCGAAACGGCCGTCACGGGTCTGCCAGGCCGTCGTGTAGCCGCCGCCCGCGAGCAGCGGCTGCGCGGCGTAGGAGACGCCGTTGGCGGTGCCCAGGGTCGGCGCGGGGTTGGCCGTGTAGTTGGCGGGCCTGCGGATCTGGCGGGTCGTCGCCGACTCCAGCGGCTGGAAACCCCACGTCACGTCACCCTTCACCGACGCGAGGAACGTGCTGCGCGTGTTGTGCACGAGCATCGTGAAGGCGGCGGTGCCCTGCGTGGTGGTCACCGAGCTGGTGAGCTCGGCGTTCCACAGGTCGAGCGTCCAGTCGACCGCGGTGACCGCACCCGCGAAAGCCAGGGTCAGGTACCCGATCGGCAACCGCGACAGGCCGATCGCGGCCTCCCAGTGCTCGCGCTGGTCCTGCACCTCGGAGTGGCTGAGCATGAGCTTCAGCTCGTTCGGCGTGCGTCCCGCGTAGACCTGGACGCCCAGGAAGCCGTTCGCGAGAAACGGGCTGTCGCCCCAGTTCTGGGGCAGCCGCCGCCACTCCATGCGGGCGTCGCGCACGACGTCCCGGTGAACGCTGTGACCCGATGTTTCCGGAAGCGTGGGTGAGGCGACCGCGGTGCCCGTACCGAGCGCAGATGCCCCAACGGCCGCGCCTGTCCCGTACAGAAAGGTTCTACGCGACAGCTCTGTCACTGTTCAGTCCCTCCGTGCCGTGGCGGCGGCGGAAGGGATCTTACGCAGAATTCATCCGATGACTAGGGCGTGACTAGGGCAGCTCGAACCCGACCTCGGTCAACCGGGCCCGCCCCTGCTCGCTGAAAACGTAGTCGTAGAACTTCTTCGACTCGGGTGAACCGGACACCACGGCGATCGGGAACCTCTGGTCCGCGCGCACCGGCACGGAGAAGATCCCGAGGTCCGGCTTCGCGTCCGTGGCGTAGACGAACGCCGAGTCGACGTCGCCCGCCGTCAGCTTCTTGAGCGTGTCCTTGACGTCGTTCCCGACCGCTGCCGGTGTCGCGTCGGCGAGGCCGGCGGCGGTCAGTGCCGCCTTGGTCGCCACGCCGCAGGGCGTCTCCTCCGCGCACATCGCGAACGACGCCCGCGGGTTCGCCTGGGCGGAGAAGCTCTCCAGGGCGCGGACGTTCTTCGGGTTGCCCTGCTTGATCGCGAGCACCAGCCCGGTGACCGCGAACACCTTCGAGTCGTACTTCATGTTGTCGCGGCTCGCGGACGCGAAGACGTCGGCCTCGTCGGCGTGCTTCTCCAGCGCCGAGCCGGCGTCGAAGACGAGCTCGACCTCGATGCCCTGCGACGCCTCGAAGTCCTTGGCGATCTTCGTGAACGACTCGGTGAGCGCCGAGTCCGCGTACACCGTGAGCGGCTTCGGCTCCCGGCGTGGCGGCGGCGCGTCCGCCTTCGGTGCGGACGAGCAGGCCGCGAGCACGGCCACGAGCAGCAGCGGGAATCGCTTCGTCATTTCGGAACCCCCCAGTTCGCGGTCACCCTAGCGAACCGGCCGGGTGCCGTGGCACGAAAGCCGGCTGTGACCACCAACTCGCACTTACCCGAAAATTGTTGTTGCATACAGCTGGCCATAGCGGCCACCCGGCAATTAGCGTGATCAGTCATGTCCCCTGTTGCCATGCACATGAGCGACGGTCTGCTGAACGCGCCGGTCTCGGTCGCCTTCCTCGTCATCGCGGCGGTGGGCGTCGGTTTCGCGCTGGTCAAGGCTCGCGCTGACCTCGACGACCGCACGGCGCCGATGGCGGGGCTGGTGGCCACGTTCATCTTCGCCGTCCAGATGATCAACTTCCCGATCCTGCCCGGCGCGTCGGGACACCTGCTCGGCGGCGCGCTCGCGGCGATCCTGGTCGGCCCGTACGTCGGCGCGCTGTGCGTGACGATCGTGCTGGTCGTGCAGGCGTTGCTGTTCGCGGACGGCGGGCTCACCGCGCTCGGCGCCAACGTCACCAACATGGCGCTGATCGGCACCGCGACCGGGTTTCTCGTCGCCGTCGCCCTGCGCAGGCTGACCGAGCGGGG
Source organism: Lentzea nigeriaca (assembly GCF_016907955.1). Taxonomy (GTDB): domain Bacteria; phylum Actinomycetota; class Actinomycetes; order Mycobacteriales; family Pseudonocardiaceae; genus Lentzea; species Lentzea nigeriaca. The sequence continues at coordinate 860,036 of NZ_JAFBCX010000001.1, forward strand.
CAAGGGCGGTCTCGCGGCCGTCGCGTTCGTCTCCGCCTTCGTCAACACCGTGGTCGCCGCGACCGGCTTCGTCGTCGAGTACGCGATCGGGGGCGCGGGCGGTGTGGAGATCGGCAAGGTCGCGCTGCTGATGTGGGGACTGCACGCGTTGATCGGCATCGGTGAAGGGCTGATCACGGCCGTCACCGTCACGTCGGTTGCCTCGATCCGGCCCGACCTCGTCCACCTGCTGCGTGGCAACAACACCGGTTTTGGCAGCAAGCCGCTGGAGGTCCGGTCGTGAAGAAGTTCTTCCTCGGGTTCGCGCTGGTGTCGCTGCTGATCGCGGGCGTGCTGTCGTACTTCGCCTCCGGTGACCCGGACGGCCTCGACAAGACCGTCGAGGACGCGGGCATCGCCGCCCACGCCAGGGAACACCCGCTCGCGGGCAGCACGTTCGCCGACTACGCGCTCGGCGGTGACAGCAGGTTCACGGGCCTCGCGGGTGCGCTGGGCGTCATCGTGGTGCTCGCCCTGTCGTTCGGCCTGTTCTGGTTCCTGCGCAAGAAGTCTCCCCGAAACGATTTGGCGGACAAGTGAGCGGCAGCCACGACGTCCTGCACCACACCGGCGACTCGCCGGTGCACCGGCTCGCGCCCCACGTGAAGATCCTCGTGGCGTTCGGGGCGGTGCTGGGCGTCGTGGCTACGCCACGCACGCTTTTCCCGCTCTTCGGCCTGTACCTGCTGTTGATCGTCGCGGTGTGGACGGTCGCGCGCGTTCCGGTGCTGTGGTTCGTGAAGCGCGCGGTGATCGAGGTGCCGTTCGTGGTGCTCGCGTTCCTGCTGCCGATCTTCGGCACCGATCCGCGCACGGACGTCCTGGGCGTCTCGGTGTCCGTGGAAGGCGCGCTGGCGGGCTGGAACATCCTGGTGAAGGGCACGCTCGGGGTCCTGATCAGCTTGACGCTGGCCGCCACGACGGCGCCCGGCGACCTGCTGAAGGGGTTGCAGGCGCTGAAGGTGCCCGCGCCGCTGATCATGATCGCCACGCTGATGCTGCGCTACGGCGAAGTCGTTGTGGGCGAAGCGAAACGCATGCGTGTCGCCCGCATCTCCCGCGGCGACGATCCGCGCTTCCTGTGGCAGGCGGGGGCCACCGCACGCGCGGTCGGCACACTGTTCATCCGGTCCTACGAACGCGGAGAGAGGGTGCACCTGGCGATGGTGTCGCGAGGCTGGACAGGTGGGGCCGCCGGCTCGGCGACGATCGTCCCGGAGATCCCTTCCGCACCCGCGCTGGAGGTCTCGAAGCTCGCCTTCGCCTACCCCGACGGTCATCAGGCGCTGTTCGGCATCGATCTCCGCGTCGAGCGGGGCGAACGGGTCGCGGTGCTCGGCCCGAACGGCGCGGGCAAGACCACGTTCGCCTTGCACCTCAACGGAGTTCTCTCCGGCGGCAGCGGCACGGTGGCGATCGCGGGGCTCGAGGTCACCAAGAAGAACCTGCGCGAGATCCGGCGCCGCGTCGGCCTCGTGTTCCAGGATCCCGACGACCAGCTGTTCAGCACGACGGTCGCCGAGGACGTGGCGTTCGGGCCGCGCAACTTCGGACTGTCCGATGTGGACGGCCGGGTGCGCGAGGCGTTGAACGCCGTCGGCATGGAGTCCGTCGCGGACCGTTCGCCGCTGCACCTCTCCGGCGGGCAGCGGCGCCGGGTCGCCCTGGCGTCGGTGCTGGCGTGCGACCCGGAGATCCTCGTGCTGGACGAGCCGTCCGCGAACCTCGAACCAGTGGCCCGCCGCGAACTGGCCGAGCTGCTCCTGACGCTGGACCGCACGATGCTGATGGTCACGCACGACCTGCCGTTCGCGCTGCAGCTCTGCCCCCGCAGCGTGCTGATCGACGACGGCGTGGTCGTCGCGGACGGCCCGACCCGCGAGATCCTCGCCGACGCCGACCTGCTCGCCCGGCACCGCCTGGAACTGCCCTACGGCTTCCGGCTCGACTGAAGCCCGCTCACCACGATCTGCAGCAGCACGGAGGGGTTCGCCCCCTCGTGCATGCTCTGCAGCATCCCCTTCATCAGCACCACGAGGTCCGTGGCCGTGACGTCCGCGCGCACCGCACCGGCCTCCTGCGCCCTCGTCAGCAACCCGTCCAACGCCGCGTGGAGGTTCTTGCGCAGGTCGGACGACACGGTGATGGCATCGGACATGTCCCGCTTCACCTCGGCCTCGTCCGCCATCCGGCCGAGGAACGCGAACAGCGCCGCCGCCGGATCGTCCGTGGGTTCGTTCGCCGAAGCGATCAACGCGGCGACCCGTGCCTCCGTCACCGCCTGGAACAGCGCCTGCTTCGTGGGGAAGTGGCGGTAGACCGTGCCGGGTCCGACGCCCGCCCTGACGGCGATCTCGTCCAGCGGAACCTCGTATCCCTGTGCTGCGAACAGTTCCCGTGCCGCATCCAGCACCTTCTCGCGATTCCGCGCGGCGTCGGCCCTCATCGTTGCCAACCGGGGCGTGCGTTCCGTATCGTCATAACCGGGGTCACCGTTCCGATTCTAGAGATGGGGGCACGACACATGGCACGCACGCCCGAACAGATCGTCGAGCACGTCCGCAAGATGGTGGCGGGGGAGGAGACGCACTCGCAGTTCGCCGACCTCTTCGCCGAGGACGGCGTGATGGCGTACCGGTTCCCGACGCACTGGCAGCCGGAGGAGATCAAGGGACGTGAGGAGATCCGCGCGTTCTTCACCAAGGTCCGCGGCGCCGGGGTGCGCGACCGGATCGAGATCCAGAACGTGGAGGCGATCTGCCGCCGCACCGACGACCCGGACGTCGCGGTGTCCGAGATCGTGCACCGCGGCTGGTCGAAGGTGAAGCAGGACTACTACACGTTCACGGCCGTCGCGATCATCCACCTGCGCGACGGCGAGATCGTCCGGTACGACGACTACATGAACCCGCTGCTGCTCGCCGAGTTGCTCGGCATGCCCTACCAGGCAAGCGAATCCGTGGCACAGTCGACGGCATGAGCCTTCCCGACCTGCCCGCGTGGCTGCCGGGGTGGTGCGCGGACCACCTGGGCAGCGGGCCGGTCGGCGTGGTCTACGAGCGGGTGTCGATCTCCTCGGTCTTCGGCCTGAAGCTGGCCGACGGCCGCGAGGTCTACGTGAAGGCACGGGAGGACGACGGCCGCGCCGAGTCGTGCCTCACCGCGCAGGCGGTCCTGGCGGAGCGAGGGCTCCCGTGCCCTCGCCCCGTCACGCCGGTGACGATCGTCGGCACGCTGGCCGTGCACGCCGAGGAGTCGCTGCCCGGCGGCGCGATGCTGCTCGGCGACACACCGGACATCGCCCGGCGCTACGCCGCCGTGTTCGCCAGGCTGATGGCCGCACTGGCGGACGTCGAGGTCGCGCCGCCGCTGCCGAACCCGCGCTGGTCCCGGTGGGACCACACGGGTCCCGGGCTGTGGCCGCCGATCGCCTTCCTGGACGAACGCGACCAGAGCGTGGTGCCCGAGTTCGTCGTCGCCTCGGCCGAACGCGTCCGGAAACGGTTGTTGGCCACCGATCTGCCGTGTGTGCTGGGGCATGCCGACTTCGAGGCCCAGAACCTCCGCTGGCGGGGCCGCGAGGTGTGGGCCGTGCACGACTGGGACAGCCTGGCGTGGCAGCCGGAGGCGGCGCTGGTGGGTGCGGCGGCCGGGGCGTTCGCGAGCGCCTCACCGCCGACACTGGCCCCGATCGAGAGTTCGAAGGCGTTTCTCGAGGCCTACCGGGAACTCCGGGAGTTCAGTCAGGAGGAGTGGGAGGTCGCGTGGGCCGCGAGTCTGTGGGCTGCCGCGCACAACGCCCGGTGGGAGGCACTGCACGGGGACGCGCCGGTGTCGATCGAGGCCGTCCGCGAGCAGGCGGCGGAACGGCTCCGCCGCGCGAACGCGTGACAGGATCGGAGCATGATCGATTCCCGGACGGTCGAGGTCGTCACCGACTGGGTGCAGGGCTGGGCGTTGTCCCGCGGCACCCCGGATCCCGTGCCAGAGCACGACGGCTACCGCATCGACGTCGGCCTGCCCGATCACCGGGTGCGGTACGTCCTGCCCGACCCGGCCTCGGCCGGCCCGCGCGCCGCCGGACTCAGCGAACCCGGCACCTGGCTGAAGGTCTGCGGATCGCCGGAGCAGGTGCGGCTGAGCCCCGAGTGGACGATCGGCGCGCCGGAGCACCTCATGAGCCTCGAACTGGACGCACTCGCGTCCGTCACGCCGCCGGATCCCTACACCGTGGAACTGCACAGCACCGGTGACGTGCACGACGTCGTCGTCCGCGCCGCCGACGGCCAATGCGCGGCGAAGGGACGGGTCGCGGTGCGCGGTCGTGCCGCTGTCATCGACGTGGTGGAGACCGACCCGGCGCACCGCAGGCGCGGGCTCGGCAGCGTCGTCATGGCCGAACTGTGCCGCGCCGCCGCGGACGCGGGTGCGGCGCGTGCCGTGCTGGTCGCCACCGAAGACGGGCGCGCGTTGTACGAGAAGCTCGGCTGGACGGTCGAGTCACCGATCACCGCCGCGCACCTGGCGGCCTAACCAGCCGCGCGACGCCTGCGCTCCGCCAGCACCGCCGCCAGGTAAGGATGCGGGTGCGTGTACTCGACCCGCGGCGACCGCACCGCCGCACCCACGTCGTCGGCCAGCCGCGCGCCCAGCTCCCACCGCGCCTTCTCGCCCAGCTCGTGGTACCGGCTGAGGTACTGCCGGGCGGCCAGCACCAGTTCGTCCGGCAGCTGCGACAGGTCGAGCCCGCGCGCCCAGTCGGCGAGCTGCGGCGGCATGTCCACGAGCTCCACGTCCTGCCGCGGCACCCGCGTGTGGATCACCAGGGTGCCTGCCAGGTAGTCGCCCACCCGCTTGCCCTGCGGCGAGAACAGCGACACGAACAACGCCACCGCACCGGCCAGCCCCAGCGCCCAGAAGTCCACGAAGAACCCGCCCAGCGCGCGCACCAGGGCGTGCCGGAACCGGATCGCGCCGCCGTCGTCGCGGACGACGCGCAGGCCCATCACGAGCTTGCCCAGCGAACGGCCGCGCGTCAGCGTCTCCACCGTGGTCGGGTAGCCGATCAGCACCAGCACGGCGAGGGCGAGCGCCAGCGCGGTCAGCAGCGCGTCGTCGACGTCGAGCGGCATGATCAGGTAGACGAGCAGCAGCAGGAGGACCTGCACGGCCACGTCGAACGCGAACGCGACCGCCCTGCTCGCGAGCTTCGCGGCGCGCAGGTCCAGAACTACGGCTTCACCGGTGACGAGGTCCCCCACGCCGATAGTGTGACTCATCGTGGATCTGGACGTGTTCATCGATCGTCACCGCGCGTCGTGGCAGCGGCTCGAGCAGCTGGTCAAGCGGTCCGGCCGGCTCAGCGGGCCGGAGGCCGACGAGCTGATCGAGCTGTACCAGCGGGTGACGACGCACCTGTCGGTCGTGCGCAGCCAGACCCCGGACCCCGCCACGGTCGAACGGCTGTCGGCGCTGGTCGCCCAGGCGCGCTCGGCGCTGACGGGCACGCACACGCCCGCGTGGCGCGTGGTCACCCGCTTCTTCACGCACCGGCTGCCCGCCGCGATCTACCTCGGCTGGCGCTGGTGGGTGCCGGCGGGCGTGGTGTTCTACCTGGTCAGCGGCATCATGGCGGCCTGGATCGCCTCGAACCCCGACGTGCAGGCCGCCATCGCGGCGCCGGACGAGCTGCGCGACATGACCAAGGTCGGCGGCGGGTACGAGGCCTACTACTCCAGCGAACCGGCCGGGTCGTTCGCGGCGAAGGTGTGGACGAACAACGCCTGGATCTCCGCCGCCTGCCTGCTGCTCGGCGCGCTGCTCGCGATCCCGCCCATCTATCTGCTCTTCATGAACGCCCTCAACCTCGCCGTCGGCGTGGGCCTGATGTTCGGCGCCGGCCGCGGCGGGCTGTTCCTCGGGCTGCTCGCACCGCACGGGCTGCTGGAGCTGACGGCGGTGTTCGTCGCCGCGGGCATCGGCATGCGGCTGGGCTGGCAGGTCATCGACCCGGGCAAACGTACGCGTGCCGCCGCGCTGGCCGCCGAGGGCCGATCGGTGGTGGCCGTGGCGCTCGGGCTCGTCGTGGTGCTGCTCGTGTCCGGTGTGCTCGAAGGGTTCGTGACGCCGTCCGGGTGGCCGACGTGGGCGCGCGTCGGCATCGGGGTGGTCGCCGAGCTCCTGTTCCTGCTGTACGTGTTCGTGATCGGGCGACGGGCCGCGCAGGAGGGCGAGACCGGTGACGTGGACGCGAGCGAACGGGAGGACGTCGCGCCCACGTCGGTTTAGAGCTTGCCCGCCGCCTTCAACGACAGGTAGCGGTCCGCGAGAGCGCGCGGAAGTTCATCGGGCAGCGCGTCCACGACGTCAACGCCGTGCCGTGCGAGCAAGGCGGTGAGACGGCGTCGTTCCGCCAGCGTCCGTTCCGCGGCGGCGGCCGCGTAAACCGACTCCAGATCGCCACGTCCGGCGGCCATCGCGTGCAGGGCCGGATCGGACACCGAGGCGATCAGCAACCGGTGCCGCGCGGCCAGCAGGGGCAGCACCGGCAGCAACCCGTGCTCGATCGACGGCTCCAGCGACGTCAGCAGCACGACCAGCGACCGGCGGCCCGCCCGGCGCAGCACCTCCGCCACCGCACCGCGCGCGTCGAACTCGACCAGCTCCGCCTCCAGCGGCGCCATCGCCTGCACCAGCACGGGAAGCGTCGCCCGCGGCACCGAGGCGCGCACCTTGTGGCTGAACGCCAGGAAGTCGACCTGGTCGCGCGCGTGCGATGCCAAGGCGGACAACAACAACGCCGCGTCCATCGACGTGTCCAGCCGCGGCAGGCCGCCCAGCGCACCCTGCACGCGACCGGCCGCCGTCCGTGCGGTGTCGAGCACGATCGTCACCTGACGGTCGCGTTCCGGCCGCCACGTCCGCACCACGACGTCCGACGACCGCGCCGACGCCCGCCAGTCGATCGACCGCACGTCGTCGCCGATCACGTAGGCCCGCAACGAGTCGAACTCCGTTCCGGCACCACGGATCAACGAGGCCCGCCGGCCGTCCAGCTCGCGCAGGCGTTCCAGCAACGGCGGCAGGTGGCGACGGCTGTGGAACGGCGGCAACGCGCGCACGGTCCACGGCACCACGTGCGACCCCTGCCGCGCCGCGATCCCCAACGGTCCGACGGACCGCACGGTCACGCGATCGGAAACCCGATCTCCACGACGCACGGGCCGCAACTCGAAAGACAAAGTCCGCGAGCCACCAGCGGGCACGTCGACGGCAACCCGATCGGACACCACGCCGGCGGAAGGTGCCCAGGCGTCCCGAAGAACGCCACGCAACCGACGTCCGGGGTTCCGCACGGTCAGCTGCACCGTGCACAGCTCACCCGTGCGCACCGAGGAAGCCCCGGCGCGCACGAAGGTCAACCGCCGAACCCCCGCCGCCAGCACCAAGTCCACGGCAACGCAGATCGCCAGCACCGCGAGCATGAGCAGAATCCCCTGCCACGACGGCAAGAGCAGCCCGACGACGAGAACACCGATGAGCGCGAGCAACCCCGCGCGTCCCGTGAGTGCCACGTCAGCGCGGCACCTGGACCGCGCCGAGCACGCCGTCCAGCACGCCGTCCGTCGTCACGCCCTCCAGCTCGGCCTCCGGACGCAGCTCCAGGCGGTGCCGCAAAGCCGGACGGGCCAACGCCTTCACGTCGTCCGGCGTCACGTAGTCGCGCCCGGACAACCACGCCCACGCCCGCGCCACGGCCAGCAAAGCCGTTGCCCCACGCGGAGAAACACCCAGGCGGACGGCGGGCGACTGCCGCGTCGCCCGGCACACGTCCACGACGTAGGCGATGACCTCGGGCGCCACGGTCAGCGCCCGCACCGCCGCCGAACCCGCCTCCAGGTGCGCCGCACCGGCCACCGGCGACAGCCCCGACAGGTCACGCGGGTCGAACCCGGCCGCGTGCCGCGTCAGCACGTCGATCTCGTGCTCCCGCGCCGGAATCGGCATCGTCACCTTGAGCAGGAACCGGTCCAGCTGCGCCTCGGGCAACGGGTAGGTGCCCTCGTACTCCACCGGGTTCTGCGTCGCCACGACGATGAACGGCGACGGCAGCGGCCGGGTCCTGCCGTCCGCCGACACCTGCCGTTCCTCCATCGCCTCCAGCAGCGCGGCCTGCGTCTTCGGCGGCGTGCGGTTGATCTCGTCGGCCAGCAGCAGGTTCGTGAAGACCGGTCCCTCGCGGAACGAGAACGCCGCGTTGTGCGAGTCGTAGACCAGCGACCCGGTCAGGTCGCCCGGCATCAGGTCCGGCGTGAACTGGACACGGGTCGTCGACAGGTCCAGGGCCCGCGCCATCGCCCGTACCAGCAATGTCTTCGCGACGCCCGGCACACCCTCCAGCAGGACGTGTCCCTTGCACAGCAACGCGAGGATCAACGACGTCACGGCGGAGTCGTTGCCCACCACGGCCTTGCCGATCTCCGTGCGCAACGCCACCAGCGCCGTGCGTGCCTCTTCGGTGGTGACCACTGCCGTCATCCCTTGCGCACCTCGTTCTCCAGAGCGTCCAGCTCGTCGGCCAGCGCGACCAGCCCCCGGTCGTCCACCGGCATATCGTCGTCGTAGAGCAGCGTCCGCACGTCGGCGGCGGAACGCGATGTCCTGCGGGCGATCTCGGCGGACGGGTCCTCGCCGACCGGCAACCCCAGCAGCGGGGCCAGCCGGTCGCGCGCCGCCTGCCGCAGCACCGAGGCGGCGTGCTCGGACGCGTGCGACCGGCGGTACAGCCGAGCCCTGCCCTCCACGGTCTCGGCGGCGCGTACGACGACCGGCAGCGGTTCGGTCACCACCCGGCCCAGCCTGCGCGCCCGCCACAGCGCGATCACCACGGCCGCGATCCCGAGCTGCCACGCGCCGAACTTCCAGCCGTCCGGGATCAGGTCGGTGAACGACTTCTGCTGCGAGCGGTCGGCGGCCGAGGGCATGTACCAGATCAGCCGATCGTGCTGGCCCAGCACCGCGAGCGCCAGCGCGGCGTTGCCTTCCTCGTCGAGGTCGCGGTTGGTGAAGATCGAGCTGAACCCGATCGTCGTGACCGTGCCGGTGCGTACCAGCGTCGAGTCGTAGCACCGTTGCTCGCCGTCGTACACGAACCCACCGGCGGTCGCCTGACCCGCCTTCGCCGCCAGCGGGCACTCCGGCTGCCGGGTCTCGACCTTCAGCCGGCTCTTCCCGGTCGGGGGAGCGAGCAGCACGGTGGCCGCGGCACGACGGCTCAGGTCCGCGAGTCGCTTCGGGTCGATCAGGGTCGGATGCGTCACGAACAGCGTCGCACCCTCCACAGAGGACACATCGTCAGTCGGCTCGACGTGGACGCCGTTGCGCTCCAGCAGTGCGGCGACCGCATGACTGCCCTCCGGCAGGTACGACCGCGGATCGAGCGAACCGCCCTCGCCGCCGCCGCGCAGCAACGTGATCACGACGGCCGCGAACAGGATGATCACGCCGATCAGCACGGGCCCGCGCGCGGCCGTCCAGACCCGGCCCGCGTCGGGGGAGACCGCCGTCATCCGCGCACCTTGTCGTCCACCGCGACCAGCTGCCGGTACCCCTGCTCGGTCGCGGGCCTGCCGCCATACCAGACGTCGTCGAACTGCACGGCCGCGCCGCGCAGGTCTTTCGCCAGCACGGGAAGTGCCTGCCCCGCCTCGATCGCCACCTCGTCCACCGTACGGCCGGCCCGCGGGTCGAGCACCCCGCGCTGCTCCAGCTCCCGCACGACGGCGCGGAACCGTTCGCGCACGGCCTCGGCCAGGTCACCGGCCGCCGCGGCGCGGTCGGCGGCGGCACGGTGCTCCGCAGCGGTCAGCACCGCGTCGAACACCTCACCGCCACGCGACCGCGCGGACCGGGCGGGGCGCCCGGTGCGGAGCCTGAACACGATGATGATGATCACCGCGACCACGACCATGATCGTGATCGCGGTGATGCCGCTCATGCCTCCCGCGCCGGCCAGCAGCTCGCCCAGCCGGTCCAGCACCCACGAAAGGGCCCGCTGGAGCGGGTTCTGGTCGTCGGAGACGTACGCGGGATTGCTCAGCTCCCGTGCGGCCGCCTCACGGGCCTCGTCGCGGTCGAGATCTACCGGTACGTCAGATACCGCCATGTCCCGCGGCCCGCTGGAGTTCGATGTCCATGCCCTCCGCGCGCATCCGGCGGTCGACGTAGACCAGCACGGTCACCGCGGACGTGAACGGCAGCGTGATCGTCGAGGCGATGATCGCGCCGATCGTCGACAGGACCAGCGAGCCCGCGCTCAACGCCGCCGTCGGGTCGCCGGAGAGGCCGCTCGAGACCGCGCCCGCCAGCCCGAACGGGAGGCTGATGATCCAGCTGATCACCCAGCTGATCACCGCGGCGAGCAGCAGGATGCCGAACGTCCGCCACCACGCGCCGTTGACGAGGTTCTTCGAGCGCCCGAACGCCGCGCCGACACCGCAGCGCTCCAGCACCAGCGCGGGCGTGACCAGCGCGAACAGCACCCACACCCAGACACCGGGCGCGATGCACAGGACCAGGCCGACGGTGATCAGGAGGCCGGACAGCAGGGTCGCGCCGAGCAGCGGCAGCAGCCGCGGCTTGAACTCCTCCCAGGCCTGCGCGAACGTCACCGGGCGGCCCAGGACCGCGTGGCCGACGATCACGGTGACGAAGCCCGACAGGAACACCGTGCCGAACAGCACCAGAACGACGCTGAGCAGGCCGCCGGTGATGATGCCGGCGAGGGCACCGGTGAACTGCTCCAGCGCCTGCTCCTGGGTCACCGTGTTCGGGTCCATCGTCGCCACGTTGACGACGTCGTCCAGGAACGGCAGCTGCACCAGCAGACCGACGATCTGGGTGACCGCGGCGACCACCGCGGCCGCGCCGATGATCAGCTTCGGGTACCGCCGCATCGTCGTCACGGCGCCGTCGACGATCTCACCGACAGCGAGCGGACGCAGCGGGATCACGCCGGGCTTGATCGTCGGCTGCGGTCCCGGCGGTGGCGGCGCGTAGTAGCCGGGAGGCGGCTGCGGCGGCTGCTGCGGCTGGTTCGGTTGCTGGTCGGGTGAGGACCAGCCAGGCGTGTCGGTCATCGCGGCTACCCCCGGGTCGTCGTGTGAGCGGCATCCTGCCAGACCGGTGCGCTCGTCACAGCGCGACCGGTGCGGGATCGGATCACGATTCAGCTCGTGTTTCGGCGTGTGGGCGCGCGTGGTAGCCAAAGGGGCAGGAAGGTGGGACGCGTGAACGGACCGGTGCCTCTCGAGCTGACCGCCGACCACGTCGGTTCCTCGACGGTGGTCCAGGTGGCCGGCGAGATCGACCTCGCGACGGCACCCGCGTTCGAGGCGTTCCTGCGCGACCAGCTCGCCCGCACGCGTGCCGTGCTCATGGTCGATCTGTCCGGCGTCGACTACCTGGGATCCGCGGGCCTGAGGGCGTTGCTCGCGGTGCGCGCCGAGTGCGATCGCCGCCGCGTCGACCTCGTCCTCGGCGAGTGCTCGTTCATCGTGCGCCGGGCGTTCGAGGTCAGCGGTCTCACCGGCTGTTTCCTGCGCGGGGAGAGCGAGACGGGTTAGTTCTACTGCTGCTCCATCACCAGGATCGCGCCGTCCGGCTCACCGCCGTTGGTGCGCAGCGAGCTGCACACCACCCGCACGAGGACCTCGCGGCCGCGCCGGTTCACCGCGGAGAGCTTGACCTCCTCCATGAACATGCCGTCGCCCAGCGCCGACCGCACGACCGGGCGCAGCTCGGCCACCGGCAGCCCGATGTCGAGGTTGAGCAGGTGCTCGCCCTCGGCCTCGTCACGCCGCACGCCCCACAGCTCCTCGGCGCCCCGGTTCCACGCCAGCACTCGCATCTGCACGTCGAGCACGATCACCCCGGCTCGCAGCGAGGTCAGTATCGACTCCAGGAAGTCGTTGACCCGGTCCAGCTCGGTGGTCCGCTCGCGCAGCGCTTCGTTGATCGTCTGGAGCTCGTCGTTGGTCGACTGCAGCTCCTCGTTCATCGTCTCCAGCTCCTCGTTGGTCGACTGGAGTTCCTCGTTGGTCGTCTCGAGCTCCTCCACCGTGGACTGCAACTCTTCGTTCGTGGTCTCCAGCTCTTCGTTGGTGGACTGGAGTTCCTCGTAGGCGGATTCCAGCTGCCGGTTGGCGTGCTCGAGGTCCTCCAGCAGCCGGCGCGCCGCCGTCACGTCGTGGAACGCGACCGTGACGCCCAGGATGGTGTTGTCCGCGCCGACGAGCGGGTTGACGTGCACCTCGAACCACAGTGACTCGCTGGGACCGCGCAGCCACTCGACGTCCTTGACCCGCAACGACTTGCGCTCGAGCCGTGCCTGTTCGACGTAGCCGCGCAGCTCCACCGGGCGGTAGGAGATGTCCACGTCGCGCAGCGGCCGGCCGACGTCCTTCACGGAGAGCCCGAACGTGGTCTCCGCCTGCCGGTTGATGAGCGCGACGACGTCCTCCGCCGTCACCACGATCTGGGCCACCGGGCTCGCGGAGAAGGCGTGTTCCCGCAGTTCGTCCATACCGCGCAGGTCCACCCTGCGATCGTGCACCATCGCGTGGGAAACGAAGTGTGCTGGCGTGCCTGCTCCGCCGGCGGCCTTGCGGAAGATGCGCCGCTTGAGGTCGATGGGGTCGAAGATGCGGCTGTGGCTGAGCAGCATCTCGGCCTTGCCGAGGAACAGCACGCCCTTGGGCACCAGCGCGAAGTGGAACCGGCCCAGGATCTTGGCCTGCGTCTCCTGGTTGAAGTACATCAGCGTGTTGCGGCACACCAGGAGGTCTATGCGGGAGATCGGCGCGTCCTGCACCAGGTCGTTGCGGCCGAAGATGACCGAGCGGCGCAGGTCCTTGCGGAAGCTGTAGCGGCCGTTGTGGTGCTCGAAGTACTTGGCGGCGAGCTCCGCCGGGACGGACTGCAGGTCACGCTCGACGTAGCTGGCGTGCCGTGCCTGCGTGAGGGCCTCGTCGTCGACGTCGGTGGCGTAGATCTTGACCTGCTGCCGGAAGCGTTCCGGGCCCATCGCCTCGGCCAGCGCGATCGCGAGGCTGTAGGCCTCCTCCCCGGACGCGCAGCCCGCGCTCCACACCCGGATCGGGTCGTCGGGGCCGCGTTCGGCCAGCAGCGTCGGGATGACCTCTTCACGCAGGTAGGCCCACGCCTCCGGGTCGCGGAAGAACGCGGTGACGTTGATCAGGATCGTGTTGAACAGGACGCTGAACTCGTCGGCGTTGACCTGCAGCTGGTCGATGTAGTCGCCGTAGTCCTCGACACCGATCTGGCTCATGCGATGACGCACGCGCCGCATCAGGCTGGTGCGCTTGTACCCGGTGAAGTCGAATCCGCGCGACTCCTTGAGGTACTGCAGCACCTCTTCGAAGCCCTGGTCGGGGATCGGCTGGCCGTCACTCACACTTCAGAAACTACTCGCCCCCGCGCAGACCGAGGACCGCCCACACCACCTTGCCCCCGTCGGATGACGGCGCACAGCCCCACGCGACGCTGATCCGGTCGACCAGCTGCACGCCACGATGCCCAGGGACGTCCCGGTCCGGCGACTCCAGCCGTGGTGGCGCCGGGCTGCCGTCGTGCACCGCGAGCGACAGGCCGGTGGGACGCAGCTCGACCCTCAGCACCGACTCCGAGTGCGCGTGCTGGACCGCGTTCTCGACCAGCTCGCTCACCACCAGCACCGCGTCGTCGGCGATCCAGGGCAGGCGCCACACCTCGCAGGCCTCCCGCACGACCGCCCTGGCCAGGATCGGTGCGGTCGGCGAGTTGGGCAGCGGCACGCGGCGGAACCTGCGGGCAGGTGGTCGTTCCACGACACCGAGCGCCTCGTGGAGGTTCGCGGCGGTGTGCACGAACCTCGCGACACCGCTCGCGCGCACCTGGTCGCGGTGCGACTCGGTCTCGGTCACGAGCACCAGCGGGAGGTCCGACCACTGCGAGACCTTCATCCACACCGTGGTGAACACCGACAGCATCGCTCTGCTGGGGACCACGAACTCGGGGCCGAGCCTGACGACCAGACCGAGTGGTTCGTCGGCGGCCAGCTTGACCAGCCTGTCGCGCAGGACCGGGTACGAGGCGAGGTCCAGCCTTCCCACGGGGGTCGCGACCACGACGCCCGCGAGGTCCGACGTGTCGACCTTCATGTGCCGGTCTCCTCCCGCACACCGCCCCGCAACAGATACTTGCGGAGTACGTCGGCCGCCGCCAGTGCTTCTTCCTCCTGCCTGACGTACCGCTCGGCCACCAGCTCGCGGCCCGCGTTCTTGGAGACGTCCACCATGCGGTGCGCGAGTGAGGCCTTCTCGTCCAGTGTGCGCAGTGCCGTCCACATCGCGCGCTCCAGGTTGACGCCGTATGCGTCCATGAGTGCGTCCGCCGTCCAGGCGTGTCCGACCAGGCAGCGGTACTGGGCGCTGTCGCCGGGTATCTCCACGAGAGATCCCGCGCAGTCAGGACAGGTGAGTGTTGTCGGGGAACCGATCCTGGGAATGTCGCCGTGCGCTGCGCCGGAGTCGTCTTTGGACACGGCAACCTCCGTGCGAAGTGTGTCGGACGCCGGTTTCACCGCGATCGTGTCCGCGTGCTGTCCGGCGAGGCGGGCGACCAACGGCCCGATCCGGACGACCGGCAGCACGTGGTCCACGACGACGTGCTGCAGCACGCTCTCCGCCATGCCGGGGTAGAGCGCGTCCTCCGGATCCTGCACGACCGTGGTGCCGCCGCGTTGCTTGATGGCCGCCATGCCCGCCGTACCGTCGTCGAGAGCCCCGGACAGGACCACCCCGATCACCGCGGGGCCCCTGGCGAGCGCGGCGGAGCGGAACAGCGTGTTCACGGCCGGCCGATGGCCGTTCTCGGTGGGCCCTCTCGACAGCCGCAGCACATCGTTCTCCACCACGACGTGGTGGTCGGGGCGCGCGACGTAGATGTGCGCGTTGCGCAGTTCCGCGCCGTCTTCGGCTGCCATCGCGGGCAGCGGGCCGCTGCGGGCCAGGATCGCGGGCAACGCCGACGTACCGCCCGCGGGCATGTGCAGGACGACCACCACGGCGGCCGGCAGGTCCTTCGGCACCCCCGCGACCAGGTGCCGCAGAGCCTCGACACCTCCCGCGGAGGCGCCGACGACCACCAGGTCCCTGCGCACCGAAGCTCCTCAACCTCGAGGGTTTCGACTCGGGTACCCGTGGCGCGGGGTCTCACACGATCAGTTCGGCCCTGGCCCTGCCCGGTGTCGTCCTGCGCATGCCGGCCTCGACACACCGCCTGACCACCTGCGGCTGCTCGCGCATCAGCCTGATGCCGCGCCTGACCAGCGTGGGCACCGGCTTGCGGGCCTCGGCGACGTCCCTCGCGAACCGCCGGACGAACGTGACCGGCGGGCTGGGCGCGAGCACGATCGCGTCCTTGAGCACACCGGCGTCCCTCGCACCCTCCACGAGCAGGTCCGCGAACAGCCCCTCCGCGATGAACGCGGGCGCGTCACCCAGCTCGATCGTCTGGGTGCCGACCGCGCGGTCCTCGCTGATCGAGTAGACCGGCGCCTCGACCTTGCCGGTCTCGGACAGCTCGACGACCGCTCGCAGCGCCTTGTCCGCGTCCCACGAACCCACCGCGTCCCAGTCCGCGCGGCCGTGCTCGTCCTTCGGCAGCAGCGGGTCGTCGCCGTCGCGGTAGAAGTCGTCCAGGCGCAGCACGGGCCAGCCGAGGTGGGCGGCGAGGGTCGACTTGCCTGAGCCGGAGGGGCCGGCGAGGAGAACGGCACGGGGGATGGGCACGAGTCGCGATTTTCGCACATGACAAGCCCCTGCTTCACGGGTCTCGATCGCGAGCGCCACGCTCGGGGTGGTTCCTGGTGCCCCGCGGCCCCTGCGCTGGCTCCGCCCGCTCGCGCCTGAGCCCCGGCCCCTCGGCTCGCCTGTCCCTCGGCCCGCCTGCGCCCGCCTGCCCCGGCTCCTTGTGCGCTGGGCTCCGTCGCCCGCGCGCGCCCCCAAGGGTCGCCTCAGCCCCAGGCTGTCGCGGACATCAGCCCGCGAAACAGGCGCTAGGCTCGAACGCATGAGCGAAGGTCTGTTCGACGAGGGCCTCTTCGGCGCGACCGACGAGGAGAAGGCCGAGCGCATCGCGGCCAACGCCCCGCTGGCCGTGCGGATGCGTCCGGCCACGCTGGACGAGGTCGTCGGCCAGGACCACCTGCTCGGCCCCGGCGCGCCGCTGCGCCGTCTGGTGGAGGGCGCCACCCCGGCGTCCGTGATGCTCTACGGGCCTCCCGGCACCGGCAAGACGACCCTGGCGACGCTCGTGTCGAAGGCGACCGGGCGCCGGTTCGTTGCGCTGTCGGCGTTGTCGGCCGGCGTCAAGGAGGTGCGGGCCGTCATCGACGAGGCGCGGCGCCGGCTCGTGCGGTCCGGGGAGTCGACCGTGCTGTTCATCGACGAGGTGCACCGGTTCTCCAAGACCCAGCAGGACGCGTTGCTGGGCGCGGTCGAGGACCGGATCGTGCTGCTGGTCGCGGCCACCACCGAGAACCCGTTCTTCTCCGTGGTGTCGCCGTTGCTGTCGCGGTCCCTGGTGCTGCAGCTCAAGTCGCTGACCGACGACCACGTCCGTACGGTGATCCGCCGCGCGGTCTCGGACGAACGCGGCCTCGGTGGCAAGGTGACGGTGGAGCCGGACGCCGAGGCCCACCTGGTGCGCCTGGCGGGCGGGGACGCGCGCCGGTCGCTGACGGCGCTGGAAGCCGCGGCGGACTCGGCGGCCGCGTCCAACAACGGCGTGATCACGCTGGAGCTGCTGGAGTCCACTGTGGACAAGGCGGCGGTGCGCTACGACCGCGACGGCGACCAGCACTACGACGTGACGTCGGCGTTCATCAAGTCGATCCGCGGCTCGGACGTGGACGCGGCCCTGCACTACCTGGCCCGCATGATCGAGGCGGGAGAGGACCCGAGGTTCATCGCGCGGCGCCTGGTGATCCACGCGAGCGAGGACGTCGGCATGGCCGACCCGACCGCGTTGCAGACCTGTGTCGCCGCGGCCCAGGCCGTGCAGCTCATCGGGTTGCCGGAGTGCGCGCTGAACCTCGCGCAGGCCACGATCCACCTCGCCACCGCACCGAAGTCGAACGCCGTCACCACCGCCATCAACGCGGCCATGTCGGACGTCCGGAAGGGCGCTGTCGGTGCTGTGCCGCCGCATCTGCGTGACGGGCACTACGCGGGAGCGGCGAAACTCGGCAACGCGCAGGGCTACCGGTACCCGCACGACGTTCCGGAGGGCGTGCTGACGCAGCAGTACGCGCCGGACGACCTGGTGGGCCGCGACTACTACGAGCCGACGGGCCGTGGTGCCGAACGCGCGGTGGCCGAGCGCCTGCCCAAGCTGCGCCGGGTGATCAGGGGCGAGTGACGGCCCGCGAACGCCACACGATGTCCCCGTCCCTGCGCACGACCGCGAAGCCTTCGCGCTCGTAGAACGCTCCCGCGCGCACGTTGGCCGCGAAGTGTTCGATGTGGACCTCATCGGTGTCCATCTGCGCGACGAGCGCGTCGATCAGACGCGGTCCGATGCCGTGACCGCGGAAGTCCGGGTGCAGGTAGAGCTTGTAGATGACGTGCTCGGAGTCCGTGGTGGGATCGAGCCGCCCGCGTTGCCCGACGCCGACGATCCTGTCCCGCGCTTCCGCCACCACCATCAGCCCTCTGGTGACGGCCCTGGTGATCTGCGTTTCGGTCCAGAAGCGGAGCTGGTCGCGGGCGGCTTCCTCGCCGATCAAGGGGTGTAGAGCGCCGGGATGTGCTCATCGCCGAACCTGCGGATCGCCACGATGTCGCCGGGCACCGCGTCCCGTATTTCGGTTGAGGGCATCACGCATGATCACCACATGGAACTCGTGCCGCACAACCCTTCCGACGGCGTCTACCCGGCCACCGACGACTACGTGCACGCCATGGAAGTCCGTGGCGCTGAACGGTTGTTGTTCGTCGCGGGCACCATGGGCCTCGACCCGTCCGGCACGCCCGGCGCGGATCTCGCCGAGCAGCTCGACCTGATCTGGGCCAATATCCGCACGATCCTCGCCTCGGCGGGGATGACCGTCGCCAACATCGTCCGCCTCACCAGCTACCTGCGCGACGCGTCGTACGCGGAGGCCAACGCCGCCGCCCGTGTCGCGGCACTCGGCGGCAGGCCGGTGCCGACGACCGCGATCGTCGCCACGACCCTGGTCAGCGACTGGCTGGTGGAGATCGAGGTGGTCGCCGCAGGGTGACCGGGTACGGTCCGGTCGTGTCGAGTGATCGCACGGCCAATGGGGTAGCGATGACCTTGGCTTCCCGCCCACCGCAGCCACCCGCCGTCCGGACGACGACGAGGACCTTGCCGACACCTGGTGCGGCCGCTCATCGGCGAGACGGTCACCATCGGTCCGTTCGCCCGAAAGCGGCTCGTGGTCGTGCACGAGGCCCTGAAGTTGTTCCCGGGCAAGCGTTACTCCCGCGACGAGGAGGCGGAGGTCGCGTAGGTTCGGCGACGTGACGATCAGAGAAGACTTCCTGACCACCGCCCGCATCGCGCTCGATCTCCTGCGCCATCAGAAGGTCACCGAGAACTGGGAGAAGCCGAGCGCGCTGCCCGAGTTCGGCGTCAGCGGCCTCGCCGGCCACATCGGCTACCAGGCCTTGCCCGTCCCGTCGATGATCTCGGCGCCCCTCGGTGACGAACCGGTCGTCGGCCTGATGGAGCACTACGCGCGAGCGAACTGGACCGAGCAGGACGTCGACTCGGAGTTCCACAGCCGCATCCGCGCGGGCGGCGAGAAGATCGCGGAGGAAGGCCAGGACGCGCTGTGCGACCGGTTCGAGCAGACGCTCGACGAGCTCGCGAAGACGTTGCCAGACCTGGACGACCGGCCTGTCCGGATGCCGCACTGGGGTCCGTGGGCGGTGTCGCTGGACGACTACCTCGTGACCCGCCTGATGGAGTTCGTCGTGCACTCCGACGACCTCGCGGTGAGCGTCGGCGTCGACACGCCGGAGTTTCCGCGCCACGTCAACGAGACCGTGATCGACCTGCTGACCCGCATGTCCCTCAACCGCCACAAGGCCGTGGACCTCGTGCGCGCGTTGAGCCGCAAGGAACGCGCACCGCAGGACATCACCGCGTTCTAACGAGGGCACACCATCAGCAGGGCGAGCTTGTTCGGCAGCATGATCTCGTCAGCGACCATGAACCCGCCGGCCTCGAACGACCTGATGGCCCGCTTGTTGCGCACGTCCGGGTCCAGCACGATCCGCGTGCAGTGCGGGTCGGCCGCGAACAGCGCGTCGGTGAGCCGGGGGAGCAGCGACCGCACCAGTCCCTGGTCGGTCATCGCGAGCTCACCGACCGCGAGGTTCAGCCCGAGGTCGTGCGGCCTGGCCTGGTAGCACCCCGCGACGACGTCCCGTGCCGCGCGGTAGACCTCCGCGTAGATCACCGGCCGCCCGTGCCAGCTGATCAGCAACGGCCGGACGTCGTCGCCGCCGAGGTGACCCCGCAGCCGTTCCTCCCACCGCGGCAACGACCAGGCCCGCCGCGCGAACGCCGCCACGTGCGGCGCCTGGTTCCAGCGGTGGATGAGGTGCAGGTCGTAGCCGTCGGACCGGGCCACGCGGGCCTGCCACGGATCCGTGAGCTCCGGGATCGGCGGGGCGCCCGCCGTGGCGTGCTTGCGGTAGGAGTCCAGGTGCGACACCGGCTTCACGAGGCCTCCTGCCCAGGGCGACTTAGGGTTGCCTAACTCCACTGCGCGGGAGCCGCCGGTGTCAAGCAATGTGTGACCGGTATTTCACAGGCGGTGACCGGGTCGAGTCAATGAAGCGGCCCGAATTCGTTTGGACGGCGGCGTAGGTTCGTGACCATGGCCGAGACCCAGCGCGAACCGGTGCCGCGCGTCGACACGGGTGAGCTCGACGTCGCACACGCGTTCCTGAAGTTCCAGCGCCACTGCGTGCTGAAGAAGGCGGAAGGCCTGACCGAGGACCAGCTCCGCAAGCCGCTGGTCGCGAGCGGTACGTCGCTCCTCGGGTTGATCCAGCACCTCACCGAGGCCGAGCGCTTCTGGTTCGACCACCACGTCGGTGGCGCGGACTGGTCCGAAGAGGACGAGCTGGACATGGCGGTGCCCGAGGAACGGAGCGCGGGTGAGGTGATCGAGGCCTATCGCGCGGCGACCGCGGACAGCGACAGGGCCATCGAGGCCGCCGGTGATCCCGAGGCGCTGATGGCGATTCCGACTCCGGACGGCGTGCGGCACACGCTGCGCTGGACCCTCGCCCACATGACCACCGAAACCGCCAGGCACGCGGGCCACGCGGACATCCTCCGGGAGCAGATCGACGGCGTCACCGGACGCTGAAGATCAACTACCGGTGCCGCTCATTTGGCTGTCGGACCCACCCGGTAATCTCACCGGCAATCAAGCCACAACGCCGGTCACCAGGAGGATCCGTGTCGCCAGGGCAGATCGCCGCGTGGGTCGGCGCCGGCGCGTTCGTGCTGGTCGCGCTCGTGGTGGTGTTCGTCGGCATCAAGGCAGCGCGGTTCTTCGACGAGGCCACGATCGCGATGCGCAAGGCGCACGAGAACACCGATCCGTTGTTCAGCGAGGCCAACACGACGCTGACCCACGTGAACACGCAGCTCGAGCGCGTCGACGGCATCACGGCCAACGCACGCGCCGTCACCGGCAACGTCTCCGCGCTCACCAGCCTGTTCACCGCCACGCTCGGCGGGCCGCTGGTCAAGGCCGCCGCGCTGTCCTACGGCGTGAGCAAGGCCGTGAAGGCCCGCCGCAAGGCCGCCGAGCAGCCGAACAAGCACGCCAAGCGCCGCCCGAGGCGAGGTGCGAAATGAGCCGCCTCTTCTGGTTCGGCCTGGGTGCCGCGGCCGGGCTCTTCGTCGCGAAGAAGGCCGCCGAGGTCACAAAGCAGGCGACTCCCGCCGGTATCGGCGCTAACGTGGGTGAAGGCCTGCGTGAGCTCGCCGGCGCGATCGGTTCCTTCGGGGCCGAGGTGCGCGCGGGCATGGCCGAACGGGAACAGGAGTTGCAGGAGACCGTGGAACGTCAGACGGGCTTCACGCCGGGGCGTCGAGCGCCCAGGGCGAACGGCAAGCACTGAAAGACAGCCGTTCGCCACTGTGTCATGCGCTTGGCACAGCGCACGCCCCCGACAAACTCTTGACCAGCAAGGAACTCCCGTGCAGACCCACGAGATCATCAAGCGTTTCCGCGAGCACTTCGAGCGCAACGGGCACAAGTACATCCCGTCCTCGTCGCTCCTGCTCGACGACCCGAACCTGCTGTTCGTCAACGCCGGCATGGTGCCGTTCAAGCCGTACTTCCTCGGCGAGGCCCCGCCGCCCGCCCCGCGGATGACGAGCATCCAGAAGTGCGTGCGCACCCCGGACATCGACGAGGTCGGCAAGACGACGCGCCACCTCACGTTCTTCCAGATGGCCGGCAACTTCTCGATCGGCGACTACTTCAAGGAAGACGCCATCCGCCTCGCCTGGTCGCTCGTGACCGGTTCGGTGGACGAGGGTGGCTACGGCTTCGACCCGGAGCGCATCTGGGTCACCGTCTACAACGACGACGACGAGGCCATCGAGCTGTGGCAGAAGATCGCCGGGCTGCCGACCGAGCGCATCCAGCGCCGTGACGGCAAGGACAACTACTGGGACATGGGCGTGCCCGGTCCCGGCGGCCCCTGCTCGGAGATCTACTTCGACCGCGGCCCGGAGTACGGCAAGGAGGGCGGCCCCGTCGTCGACGAGGACCGCTACCTGGAGATCTGGAACCTGGTCTTCATGCAGGACGTCCGCGGCGAGCTGAGCCCCAAGGAGGGCCACAAGCCGATCGGGTCGCTGCCCGCCAAGAACATCGACACCGGCATGGGCGTCGAGCGCGTCGCCTACCTGCTGCAGGGCGTCGACAACGTCTACGAGACCGACCTGGTCCGCGCCGTCATCAACAAGGCCGAGGAGCTCTCCGGCCGCAAGTACGGCGCTGACGAGACCGACGACGTCCGTTTCCGCGTGATCGCCGACCACGCCCGTTCCGGCGTCATGCTGGTCGGCGACGGGGTCACGCCCGGCAACGAGGCCCGCGGCTACGTGCTGCGCCGCCTGCTGCGCCGCATCGTCCGCTCCGCCCGCCTGCTGGGTGTCACGGAGCCGGTGCTGGTGCAGTTCGCCGAGGTCGTCCGCGACGCCATGGGCCCCGCCTACCCCGAGCTGGTCAGCGGTTTCGCCCGCATCCAGCAGGTGCTCAAGGCCGAGGAGGACACGTTCCTCCGCACGCTCGACGCCGGTTCGCGGATCTTCGAGAACGCCGCCGCCGAGGTGAAGGCCGACGGCCGCGCCACGCTGCCGGGCGACCGCGCCTTCCAGCTGCACGACACGTACGGCTTCCCGATCGACCTGACGCTGGAGATGGCCTCCGAGGCCGGTCTGAGCGTCGACGAGGACGGCTTCCGCAAGCTGATGGCCGAGCAGCGCGCCCGCGCCAAGGCCGACGCCGCCGGCAAGAAGACCGGCCACGGCGACCAGACCGTGTACCGCGAGCTGCTGGAGCAGGGTCCGACCGAGTTCACCGGCTACAGCGAGCTCGCCTCCGAGGCCACGCTGCGCGGCATCGTGCTGAACGGTCAGCGGATCTCCAGCGCCAAGGAAGGCGACATCGTCGAGGTCGTCCTCGACCGGACGCCGCTCTACGCCGAGTCCGGTGGCCAGGAGTCCGACGCCGGCACGATCGTCACGGGCAACGCCGAGCTCGAGGTGCTCGACGTGCAGAAGGTCGCCCGCAAGCTGTGGGTGCACCAGGTGCGCGTCCGGTCCGGCGAGATCAGTGAGGGCGAGCACGTCGAGGCCCGCGTCGACCCGGAGTGGCGCATCGGTGCCCGCCAGGGCCACTCGGGCACGCACGTCGTGCACGCCGCCCTGCGCCAGGTGCTCGGCCCGTCGGCCCTGCAGAGCGGTTCGTACAACAAGCCCGGCTACCTGCGGCTCGACTTCGCCTGGACCGGCGGTCTGTCGAACGAGGCCAAGTCCGAGATCGAAGAGGTCTCGAACCTCGCCGTGCGCAAGGACCTGCCGGTCTCCGTCGTGTACACCGACATGGCCGGCGCCCAGGACATGGGTGCTGTCGCCCTGTTCGGCGAGACCTACGACGAAACGGTGCGCGTCGTCGAGATCGGCGGCCCCTGGTCGCGTGAGCTCTGCGGTGGCACGCACGTCGAGCACTCGTCGCAGATCGGCCCGATCACGCTGCTGGGCGAGTCGTCGGTCGGTTCCGGCGTGCGCCGCCTGGAGGCCTACGTCGGCATCGAGGCCATGCGGTTCCTCGCCAAGGAACGCGCCATCGTGCAGAACCTCTCGGACATGCTGAAGGTCGGCTCCGAAGGCCTGCCCGAGCGGATCGAGTCGCTGGTCGAGCGTCTGAAGACCGCCGAGAAGGAGCTGGAGAAGGTCCGCGCCGCCCAGCTGCTCGGCAACGCCAGCTCGCTCGCCGACAAGGCCCTCGACGTGCGCGGCCTGTCGCTCGTGGCCCTCGGCCTGGAGGGCGTGTCGGGCAACGACCTGCGCACGCTCGGTGGCGAGGTCCGCAACCGCCTGGGCAACAAGCCGGGTGTCGTGGCCCTGTTCTCGGTCGACGGCGACAAGGTGAGCTTCGTGGTCGCCACGACGGCCGCCGCCCGCGACCTGGGCCTGGCCGCCGGCAAGCTCGTCCCGGTGTTCGGCCCGGCCATCGCCGCCCGCGGTGGCGGCAAGCCGGACCTGGCCCAGGGCGGCGGCACGCACCCGGCCGGTGTTCCCGACGCCATCACGGCTCTCACGAACGAACTGGACAAGGTGCTTGAGCAGCGCTGACGTCCCCGGCGTCGACGATCCGGGCCTCGGCAGGAGGCTCGGCGTCGACGTCGGATCGGTTCGAGTGGGAATTTCTCTCAGCGATCCGAGTGCGTTTCTGGCGACTCCGCTGGTTACCCTCCAGCGTGACGAGAAGGGCGGCTCGGACCTCACCGAGCTCGTACGTCTCGTGGCCGAGCATGACGTCGTCGAAATCGTGGTCGGCCTGCCCAAGACACTGGCTGGGCGGCACGGACCGGCAGCGGAAGCGGCGACCGCGTACGCTGCCGCGTTGGCCGGACGGGTCGCTCCCGTTCCGGTCCGGCTCAGCGACGAACGGCTGACGACGGTCGTGGTGAGCCGCGTGCTCGCGCAGCGCGGTGTCAAGGGCAAGAAGCAGCGTGCCGTGGTCGACCAGGCCGCCGCTGTCGAGATCCTGCAGTCGTGGCTGGACGCACGGGCACGTTCTGTGGCCGCCCGAAAGGACGAGGTGTGAGCGACGATCTCGGGTTGTTCACCGACCCCGACGTGGACGAACGACGCCCGCTCAAGCGTGAGCGGGGGCGTGAGAACAGCGCCCGCGCCAAGGCGAAGAAGCGCAAGAAGACGATCATGTGGCTGGTCGTGGCGCTGGTCCTCGCCGTGGGCATGGGCGGTGCCGTCTACGGCTACCGCGAGCTGCGTGGCATCGGTTCGTACGACGACTTCACCGGCAGTGGCGAGACCGACACCATCATCGAGGTCCAGGACGGCGAGGTCATCAGCCAGATCGCCTCGACCCTCTACGACAACGGCGTCGTCGCCTCCGCGCGCGCCTTCATCGAGGCCAGCAAGTCCGACGCCCGTGTGACGTCGGTCCAGCCGGGCTTCTACCTGATGAAGACGAAGATGTCGGGCAAACAGGCAGTGGCCCGCATGATCGACGAGAAGACGCGGGTGCCCGCCGTCCAGATCATCGGCGGCATCAAGCTCACCGACATCAAGGTGGGCGACAAGCTCGTCAAGGGCATCTACTCCCAGCTGGCAGACGCGAGCTGCACGGAGAAGGACGGCGTCAAGAAGTGCCTGACCGCTGACGAGATCAAGGCCGCGGCCGAGCAGACCGACCCGGTGGCCCTCGGCGTCCCCGAGTGGGCGCTCGCCGACGTGAAGAAGGCCGAGCCCCAGTACCGCCTCGAAGGCCTGATCATGCGCGGCGTCTACCAGGTCAAGCCGGGCGTCAGCGCGGTCGAGATGATCCGCAGCGTGATCGTGGCGTCGACGCAGAAGCTGCAGGGCGCCGGCATCCCCGGCGGCACCGCGAACACCGGCTTCCGTCCCTACGAGGTCCTGGTCATCGCCTCGCTGATCGAGAAGGAAGCCATCGAGAAGGACTTCACCAAGGTCTCCCAGGTGATCTACAACCGCCTGAAGGAGCCCATGGCCCTGCAGTTCGACTCGACCATCAACTACAAGAACAACCAGCCCCACATCCGCACCTCGGACGCCGACCGCGCCAAGCCGGGCCCGTACAACACGTACAAGAACCTGGGCCTGCCGCCGACGCCGATCGGTTCGCCGTCCCAGCAGGCCATCGCGGCCGCCCTGAAGCCGGAGGGCGGCAACATCATGTACTTCGTGAAGTGCGAGAAGGACGGCACCTCGTGCTTCTCGGTCACGATCGACGAGCACAACGCGAAGGACCAGAAGGCCCAGAAGGACGGCATCTACTAGTGCGTCGCGCGGCAGTGATCGGCTCGCCGATCGAGCACTCGCTCTCTCCCGTGCTGCACAACGCCGCCTACGCCGCACTGGGCCTGGACTGGGAGTACACGCGCCTGGAGTGCACCGAGGACCGGGTGGCGCCGCTGGTGGCGTCACTCGGCCCGGAGTGGGTCGGCCTCTCGTGCACGATGCCGACGAAGCGCGCCGCTTTGGCCGTCGCGTCCTCGGTGACGTCGCGGGCGGAGGCCGTCGGTGCCGCGAACACGTTGGTGCGCACCGGTTCGGGGTGGCACGCCGACTGCACCGATGTGGACGGCGTCGTGGGAGCGTTGCGGGAGAAGGGGTTCTCCTCCGGCAAGCGCGGTGTCGTGATCGGTGCCGGCGGCACGGCCACGGCTGCGCTGGCGGGGCTCGCCGAGTTGGGGATCTCGTCGGTTTCCCTTGTGGTGCGGGACCCTTCGCGTACTTCGGAGGCGCTGGAGACGGCTTCTCGGGTCGGGGTCGCTGTCGACGTGCTGGCTTTGTCCTCTGTGGACCTCGGTGCGCTGGCCGGCGAGGCCGATGTTCTGGTGTCCACCGTGCCTGCGTCGGCCACCGAGGTGTTGGCTGGTGCTGTTGCTCGGGCGCCGTACGTGTTGGACGTGATCTACCATCCCTGGCCCACGCCGGTGGCTTTGGCGGTGGAGGCCGCGGGGACTCGGTTGGCCACTGGGCTGGACATGTTGCTGCATCAGGCTTTTGGGCAGGTGGAGCTGTTCACCGGGATGGCTGCGCCGCAGGATCTGATGCGGTCTGCTCTGGCTGCCGAGCTGACGGCTCGGGCGTAGCGAGCGCAACCTCTTCGCCGCTCGGGACGTCCTGGGGGCATGACTCCGGTTCAGGTGAACGACTACGACAGCATCGCCGAGGGGTACACGGCCGAGAACGAGACGAGCCTCCTGAACGCGTACTACGAACGGCCCGCGATGCTGGATCTCGCCGGCGACGTGACGGGCCGCCGGATCCTCGACGCCGGCTGCGGCTCGGGCGCCCTGTTCGCCGAGCTGCGCGATCGAGGCGCCATCGTGACCGGCATCGACGCGAGCGCCGGAATGCTGGAGCTGGCCCGAAAGCGGCTGGGCGCCGACGCGGACCTGCGGGTCGGCGACCTGGCCGACCCGCTGCCCTTTCCCGACAACACGTTCGACGACGTCATCGCGTCCCTGGTGCTGCACTACCTGGAGGACTGGGGACCGACACTGGCCGAACTGCGCCGCGTGCTGACCCCTGGCGGCCGGCTCATCGTCTCGGTCGAGCATCCTTTCGCCATCCACCTCATGCAGCGCGCGGCTGGGGACGAGCCCAACTACTTCCAGACCCGCGAACGGACCGAGGAATGGATCATGGGCGGCCAGACCGCTCAGATGAGATTCTGGGACCGTCCGCTGCACGCGATGACCGAAGCGTTCACCGAGGCCGGCTTCCACATGACCATGATCAGCGAACCGCCGCCCGTGCCCGCCGCCCGCGACTTGTTCCCCGAGCTCACCGGCACGCGCTTCCTGGGCTTCCTGTTCTTCGTGCTGCAGGCCGGCAGCGATTCCTGAGCACTCTGGTGCGGCCGCCGGTGGTCCGGTCTCGCGGTCGGCTGCCGGTCCGGTGGAGGGGCCGGACGGCTCGCTTCGCATCGCGGTTTCCCAGGGTTAAGGGCAGTTGAAGCCCGACACCGGCACGTTTTCCACCTTCGCCCGGCTCGCGATTGCCGTGCAGTAGAGCTGGAACTGCGCCATCTTCGACAGCGGGCCCATGTCCTCGGGCAGCACGATCACGTTCGACACCGCGTACACCCGCGAGGAGCTCCCGGGGACATCGGTGGTCAGACCGAGTTTCTTCTCCTCATCGGTGGGTCCGGCCACGAGGAGGTTGATGGCGGTCGCGGTGTCGACGTTTCCGGAGTAGGCGCGGGTTCGGCGGACCAGTTCGTCGTGTTTGGCCGACAGGAGGTACACGGTCAGTTCGTGTGACGAGACGGTGGGGGCCTCCGCACCGCTCAGGATCGGGGTGGGGCGGACTCCGCAGGCCGAGAGGATCACCAGGGCAAGCGCAAGGTGAAGAGGGCGCCGCCGGTGGGCGCGTTGGCCGCTTCGATGGTGCCGCCGTGCAGGCGGGCGTTCTCCCATGCGATCGCCAATCCCAGCCCGCTGCCCTCGGAACGGGAGCGGGCCGTGTCTGCCTTGTAGAAACGGTCGAAGATGTGGGGGAGGGCGTCCGGTGGGATGCCGGGGCCGTTGTCGGAGACCTCGATGACGCCGGGCCGCACCTCCACCCGCACAGGTGCGCCGCCGTGTTTCAGGGCGTTGCCCACGAGGTTCGCGACGATCACGTCGAGGCGGCGGCGGTCCACGCGGCCGGTGATGCCGTCGGGGAGTGAGGCCTGAACCGAGGAGGACCAGCCTCTGGCCGTCAGGGAGTCGCGGACGGCTGTGCTGATGTCCCAGTCGTCCAGCTCCAGGACGTTGCGGCCCTCGTCGAAGCGGGAGATCTCCATCAGGTCGTTGACCAGGCGGGTCAGTTTGCGGGTTTCGGTGGAGACCAGGCGGGCCGCCACCGCGGTGTCTTCGGGGAGGGAGGCGGCGTCTTCGTCCAGGACGGCTGTCACGGCGTTCATCGCGGTCAGCGGGGTTCGGAGCTCGTGGGAGACGTCGGCGACGAAGCGGCGGGAAGCCGCTTGCGAGGACTCCAGTTGTTCGGCGGCGCGGTTGAACGTGCGGGCCAGGTCGGCCAGTTCGTCGGAGCCTCGGTCGTCGACGCGGGTGTCCAGACGGCCGGAGCCGAGGGCGCGGGCCGCGTCGCCCAGGCGGCGGACTGGGCGCAGGACGCCCCTGGCGGTGAAGAGGGCCAAGCCGACGGCCAGGGGGAGCACGAGGCTGACGCCTACCCAGGCTGCGGTGGCGAAGCTGTCGATGGCGCGTTGCGGGCCGTTCAACGTTGTCCACGCCAGCACTTCCACGCCGGTCGGGGTGCCGTCGGCGCGGAGCAGCGGGATGCCGATGACCACGTACGGTTCGATTTGGTCTGTGCGGCGTTGCCAGAGGACCGTTCTGCTCGACCTCAACGCCTCGCGCATTTCCGCCGGGACCGCCACCGAGGGATCGGGGGTGTTACGAGCGCGCATGCCCTGGTACACCACGGTTGCCGAGCCGCGCAGGAAAGTGCCGAAGTCGTCGAGGTCCTGTTGTGCCGGTGGGACGGTCAGGCGCGGGGCGTAGTTGCGGACGTCTTCCACGAGCGGGTTCATGAAGGTGATCTGGGCGTCCTCCAGCAGGAGGTTGCGGGCGGTCGCGTAGGAGGCGCCTGCCGCTGCCACCGCGCCGAGGAGCGTCAGCAGCAGAAAAGCGGCCATCAGACGCGGCTTCAGGCCTCGGAACAACGACCTCATCGCGGGCCGAAGCGATAGCCGAAACCGCGCACCGTGTGGACGTAGCGGGGCTCGGAGGGGACGTCCTCGATCTTGGCGCGCAGGCGTTGGACGCACGCGTCGACGAGGCGGGAGTCGCCCAGGTAGTCGTGTTCCCAGACGGCCTCGAGGATCTGCTGGCGGGTCAGCACGCGGCCGGGGGTGCGGGACAGTTCCAGCAGGAGTTTCAGCTCGGTGGGGGTCAGTGCGACCTTCACGTCGTCCTTCAGCACCTGCAGGCCCGCACGGTCGATCATCAGCGAACCGTGACGCTCCACAGTGGACGGTTCGGAGACGGTTCGGCGCAGCACCGCGCGGATTCGGGCCTCCAGGACCCGCGGTTCGACGGGCTTCACCACGTAGTCGTCAGCGCCTGCCTCCAGGCCCGCCACCACGTCGAAGTCGTCGCCGCGCGCGGTCAGCATGATGATCGGCACCTCGGCCTGCGCGCGCATGCGGCGGCACGTCTCGAAGCCGTCGATGCCCGGCAGCATGATGTCGAGGACGACGATGTCGGGGCGTGACTCGCGCAGGCGCTCCACGCCTTCCTCGCCTGTTGCCGCTGCTCGGACGTCGTGGCCCTGGCGGCGCAGCGCCAAGCCGAGTCCTTCACGCACGGACGGGTCGTCCTCGACCAGCAACACCATCGCCACGAGATCCATTATCGGCAGGCGACAGCGGATACGGCGTTTCTGTAGCGGAACCATGACATGGCGTGGACGTTCCCGTAGACCGGCGCGCGGAGTGTCGTGGGCATGGCCGGAAGCTTGGTGGGATTCCTGTTCACGTACTTCGCGCTGGTGTGGACGTCGTTCGGGCAGAAGGCGGAGAACGCCGCGTTGCCAGAGTTGTCGCTGCAACGTTCGTGGGCGTCCGACGTCGACATGGCGATCCTCGTCGCGGCGGCGCTCGTGATCCTGATAGCGCGAAAGAAGGCGTTTCCGCCGTTGCTGGTGCTCGGAGGGTCGGTGTTGCTGGCGCAGTTGCTGAAGCTCTACGTGCTGGTGCGGCCCGCGCTGGACGACGAAGCGGTGCTGGTGCACAACAGCTTCCCGAGTGGACACACGACCGCTGCGGTGGCCTCGGTGATCGCGGTGACCATGGCCGTGCCCAAGCGGTTCGCCCTCGTGGTGGCGGTGCCCGGCGCGCTCGGGGCCGGTGCGGTGGCCGCGGAGACGGTGTCGCTCGGCTGGCACCGGTTCAGCGACACGCTCGGCGCGGCGCTGCTGGTGTCGACGATCGCGTTCCTGGTGCTGCGCAAGTGGACCGCGGGCCTGGTCGTGCCGCCCGCGCTCGCCGCGGGCGGGGTGTGGCTGATGGTGACGTACCCGCAGGCCACGCCGCCGACGTTGGCCGGCGTCGTGACCGCGGGGGTCGTTCTGCACTTCGGGTGGACCGTGAGTGGTCCTGGCCGTCGGGGCGACCATGACCACTCACGATCCGGGCACGACTCAGTCGTCGTGGTCGGTGGCGATCAGTTCGGCGATGGCGTCCAGAGCGGCGTCCGCTCCGTCCCCGTCGGCGCTGAGCACCACCTCGTCACCGTGCATAGCGCCGAGGGTCATCAGACCCAGCACACTCGCCGCGTCCACGGCTTCGCCGCCGTCCTTGCGGATGGTGACCGTCACCGGCTGGTCGGCGGCGGCCTTCGCCAGCAGTGCGGCCGGTCGGGCGTGCAGTCCGACCTTGCTGGCCACGGTGACCCGTCGCTCGGCCATGATGGTTCCTCCCGGTAGAGCTGGTTGTGCTGGCTACTTCTCGTTCTTCGCGGGCTTCTCGGAGCCGGCGGAGGTGCGCTCGGCCGTGGCGACGACGCTCTCGTCCGCTTCCGGCGACTCGTCGTCCTCGCGACCCGGCGTCTTCAGGTTCCACTTGGTGATGACCCAGCGGAACAGGAAGTAGTACACCACCGCGTAGATCAGGCCGAGGATGATCAGCAGCCACGGCTTGGTCGCGATGTTCCAGTTCAGGATGAAGTCGATCGCACCGGCCGAGAACGAGAAGCCGTCGTGCGCGCCCAGCGCGTTCGAGATCGCGAGCGAGGTGCCGGTCAGCACCGCGTGGATCACGTACAGTGGCCACGCCACGAACATGAACGCGAACTCCAGCGGCTCCGTCACACCGGTGATGAACGCGGTGAGCGCGGCGGAGCCCATGATGCCGCCGATGATCTTGCGCTGGTTCGGCCGCGCGGTGTGCACGATCGCGAGCGCGGCGGCCGGCAGGGCGAACATCAGGATCGGGAAGAAGCCGGTCTGGAACGTGCCGGCGCTCGGGTCGTGCGCGAGGAAGCGCGGGATGTCACCGGTCTTGCCCTCGTAGGTGCCGAACTGGAACCACACGACGTTGTTGACGATGTGGTGCAGGCCGAGCGGGATCAGCAGGCGGTTGACGGTGCCGTAGATGAACGCACCGATGATCGTGCTGCCGGTGACCCACTCGCCGACCGCGGTGAGGCCCGCGCTGAACCACGGGTACACGAGGCCGAGCACGACGCCGAAGAGCACCATGACGCCGGCGACGATGATCGGCACGAACCGGCGGCCGCCGAAGAAGGCCAGGTACGGAGGCAGCTTGATGCGGTGGTATCGCTGCCACAGCAGTGCCGTGGTGATACCGACGATGATGCCGCCGAGCACGCCGTAGTTGATCAGCGCGGGCTTCGCGGCCGGATCCGTCGGCTGGTCGAGGACCAGGGGCGACATGGCCTTGAAGACGCTGGTCAGCACGGTGTAGCCGACGACGGCGGCGAGTGCGGTGGAACCGTCACCGCGCCGGGCGAACCCGACGGCGATGCCGACCGCGAACAACAGGGCGAGGTTGCTGAACAGCGCGTCGCCCGCCGCGCCGATCACCGCGGCGACGGCGTTCCAGCCGAGACCGTCCTTGCCCAGCATGTCCGGCTGGCCGAAGCGGAGCAGGAGACCTGCCGCGGGCAGCACGGCGATCGGCAGCATGAGGCTGCGACCGAAGCGCTGCAACGTGGCGAGACCCTTGATCTGACGACCGCCCACATCTGCGGTGTTGGCGCTCATCGGGTACCTCCCTTGGCGGAGTTCGGTCCGGTCCCCGGGACGGTCCGGTCCAGTTGCATGGTCACCTGGTAGAGATCGCCCCGGTACCAGGAAGTCACGTCTTCACACGGCCGCCCCTGAGAGCTGGCGACCCTTCTGAACACGAGCAGCGGGCTGCCCTTGCGGACGTCGAGCGCCTTGGCCGTCTCGGCGTCGGCGGTCTCGGCCCACACGGTCTGCCTCGCGTGGTCGAGCTGTACCCCGTACTTCGCCGCGAAGAGCTCGTAGAGCGACCCGGTGAGGTCGCACCGGTCGAGCTCGGGCAGCAGGTGCGGGCTGTACCAGCCGGCCTCGAGGGCCAACGGCGCCCCGTCGGCCTTGCGCAGCCGCACGACGCGGTAGGCGTACTCGTCGTCCTCCAGCCCCAGCGAGGCCTTCGAACCCGGAACGGCCTGCCCGCAGCTGATCACCTCGGTGCTGGGCTCGAGCCCGCGCGCCTTCATGTCCGAGGTGAACGAGGCCAGGAAGAGCTGCAGGTCGTAGCGGCGCCGCGCGGTGAACGTGCCGCGCCCCTTGGCCCGCGTCAGCAGGCCCTCCGCGACCAGCTGGCCTACTGCCGCGCGCACTGTGATGCGGGACACTCCGTACCGCTCGGCGAGGTCGCGTTCGGACGGAATGGGCGAGCCGGGGGCGAGGTCGTGCTCGGCGAGCCGGCGCAGGATCTCGCGTAGTTGTGCGTGCTTGGGCTTGGGCCCGTCCACGATCTCGTGCACTCGCTCACCTCCTCGCAGTGGTACTTTCCGGTCTAGACCAGTTGGTGCGGGAGAATGCTCCGCGCACCGAGCGGGTGTCAACCGCTGTTACGGGAACGAGAGGTACGAACGTGGCTGACGACAAGGCGCAGAAGATCATCGACGCGCTGGGCGGCGCGTCCAACATCGTCGAGATCGAGCCGTGCATCACCCGTCTGCGGTGTGAGCTCGAGGACGGTTCCGTCGTGGACGAGAAGGCCCTGAAGGCGTTGGGAGCACACGGAGTCATGCGCTCCGGCAACGTCGTCCAGGTCGTCGTCGGCCCCGAGGCGGACACCATCGCGTCGGACATCGAGGACCTCCTGTGAGCCTCCGCGTCGGCAGCCCCGTGGCCGGTCGGGTGGTCGCGCTCTCCGCGGTGCCGGACCCGGTCTTCTCCCAGGCGATGGTCGGCCCCGGCGTGGCCGTCGAGCCGGTTCGTTCCCGGTCCGACGTGGTCTCCCCGGTCGACGGCACGGTCGTGACGCTGCACCCGCACGCGTTCGTGGTCGCGACCGGCGACGGCGCGGCCGTGCTCGTCCACCTCGGCATCGACACCGTGAAGCGCAAGGGCGAGGGCTTCGAGCTGCACGTGGTCAAGGGCGAGGAGGTGCGCGCCGGTCAGCGCATCGTCACGTGGGACCCGGCCGAGGTCGAGGCTGCCGGCTTCGCGCCGATCTGCCCGGTGATCGCGCTGGACGCCTCCGCCGAGGTGCTCGGCGACGTGTCGCTGGACGTGGACGTGGCGGCGAACGACGCCCTGTTCGACTGGTCTCGCTGACGTTGCCGGACGGTACGCGGGGCCCTTGCGTACGCCAGGAGAGTACGAAAGCTCCCCGCGTACGCCGAGGAGAGTGAAAGCTGTTCGCGTGCGCTGTGGAACGCGAAAGGCTTTTCGCCTGAGTCCGGCAGCGTACGAAGGCTCCCCGCGTGCGTTCGGAGAGTACGAAAGCTCCCCGCGTACTGGGCGCGCACGCGTTGGCGATCTTGTCGGTGGTGCTGGCTGGGTTGGGTTGCGAGGGGATCCCCGGTAGGGGGTACCCCCTGTGTGAGCCTGCCGTGGCACCGGTTCGGGCGTTTTCCCAGCCTGAGCTGAGGCACGGTGGTGCCGTGCGTGAACGGACCGTTCACGACCGGTCGCGATTTGTGCCCGAGTCGTACCGAGCAGGACCGTGGTGCCATGACCACGGTCCTGCTCGCGTCGTTGCTGGCTTCGTTGTGGACGGTCGCCGCCGCCCTGGACGCACCGCCCTCGTCCTACCTGCTGGCCTGGTTCGGCATCGTGCTCGCGCTGACAGACCTGCGGCACCGCCGGTTGCCGGACGCGCTGACCCTCCCGCTGGGCGCCGCGCTGCTGCTCCTGCAGTTCCACAGGCTGGGAGAAGCGGTCGTCTCCGTGCTTCTTTTCGGTGGTGCTCATCTCGCTGTCCGGACGTGGCGCCCGCGCCTGATGGGCGGCGGAGACGTGAAGCTCGCGTTCGGGCTCGGCGCGCCGCTCGCGCTGCCGTCGCTCCTGCCTGCGGCGATCCTGTCCAGTGCGGTCACCCTCGCGCTCGCGGGCATCCGGCGCAGCCGCGGAGTGCCGCACGGTCCGGGGTTGCTGGCCGCCACCTGGGCGTTGACGACGCTGTGAAAGGATTGTGAACGTGCTGCGCTGGATCACCGCTGGAGAGTCACACGGCCCCGCCCTCGTCGCCGTCCTGGAGGGCATGCCCGCCGGTGTCGAGGTGACCACCGACGACCTCGTCGCCCAGCTCGGGCGGCGCAGGCTCGGGTTCGGCCGAAGCCCGCGCATGGGCTTCGAGCAGGACGAGGTCGAGATCCTCGGCGGCGTGCGCCACGGCAAGACGCAGGGCGGCCCGATCGCGGTCACCATCGGCAACTCCGAGTGGCCGAAGTGGCAGACCGTGATGTCCGCCGACCCGGTCGACCCGAGCCTGCTCAAGCCGACCGGCCGCAACGAGGCCCTCACGCGGCCCCGGCCCGGTCACGCCGATCTGCCCGGCATGCAGAAGTTCGGCTTCGACGAGGCACGGCCCGTTCTCGAACGCGCCAGCGCCCGCGAGACCGCGGCCCGCACGGCGCTGGGCACGGTGGCGCGGCAGTTCCTGCAGCAGCTGCTGGGCGTGCGGATCCTGAGCCACGTGGTGTCGATCGGCAAGGCCGAGACGCCCGAGGACAGCGCGCTGCCCACGCCGGACGACCTGGCCGCCATCGACGAGTCGCCGGTGCGCTGCTTCGACCAGCGCGGCACGGACGCGATGGTGGCCGAGGTCGAGGCCGTGAAGGAGGCCGGCGACACGGTCGGCGGCGTCATCGAGGTGCTCGCCTACGGGTTGCCGCCGGGCCTCGGCTCGCACGTGCACTGGGACCGCCGCCTCGACGCGCGCCTGGCCGCCGCCCTGATGGGCGTGCAGGCGATGAAGGGCGTGGAGATCGGCGACGGCTTCACCTCCGCCAAGCGCTGGGGTTCGCAGGCGCACGACGAGATCGACCGCGGCAGCGGCCCGGTCGGCGTGACGCGCCGCTCGAACCGCGCCGGTGGCCTCGAAGGCGGCATCACCAACGGCGAGATCCTCCGTGCGCGCGTGGCGATGAAGCCCATCTCGACCGTCCCACGTGCACTGTCCACTGTGGACGTCCGTACCGGCGAGCCCGCCGTCGCGATCCACCAGCGCTCGGACGTCTGCGCCGTGCCGCGTGCGGGCGTCGTGCTGGAGTCCGTGGTGGCGCTGGTGCTCGCCGAGGCCGCGCTGGAGAAGTTCGGCGGCGACTCGCTCGACGAGACGCGCCGCAACGCCCACGCGTACCTGAAGGCCCTGGAAGCCCGCTGGGAGGGCATGTGAGCCCGAAGTTCGTCGTGGTCGGTCCTCCCGGGGCCGGCAAGACCACGGTCAGCGAACTGCTGGCCAAGCGGCTGGGCCTCGTGTTCCGCGACACCGACGCCGACATCGTCGAGGCCACCGGCAGGGCGATCGGGGACATCTTCACCCAGGACGGCGAACCGGCTTTCCGTGCCATGGAAGAGGAAGCGGTCGCCAAGGCGCTCGCGGAGCACGACGGCGTGCTGGCGCTCGGCGGTGGCGCGATCCTGTCGCAGCGGACCCGTGAGCTGCTCGAGAACCACACGGTCGTGTTCCTGAACGTCGGCATGGCCGAGGGCGTGCGCCGCACCGGGCTGTCGACCGCGCGCCCGATGTTCTCCGGCGTCAACCCGCGCGCCACGTTCAAGGCGTTGCTGGACGCGCGCCTGCCGCTGTACCGCGAGGTTGCGACGATCGAGGTGCTGACCGACGCCCTCGACCCGGAGCAGGTGACCGACGCGGTGATCAAGGGAGCCAGCGAATGACCGAGCCCGTGCGCATCCGAGTCGCCGCGGAGAAGCCCTACGACGTGACGATCGGCCGCGGCCTGCTCGGCGACATCGTGGACCACCTCAAGGGCACCGCGAAGATCGCGATCATCCACCAGCCGACCCTGGCCGCCACGGCCGAGGTTCTGGTCGACGAGCTCAAGGCCGCGGGCGCCGACGCCCACCGCGTCGAGATCCCGGACGCCGAGGACGGCAAGGACCTCGCCGTCGCCGGCTTCTGCTGGGACGTGCTCGGCAAGATCGGCCTGTCGCGTCAGGACGTCGTGGTGGGTCTCGGTGGCGGCGCCGTCACCGACCTCGCGGGCTTCGTCGCCTCCACGTGGATGCGCGGCGTGCGCCTGGTGAACATCCCGACGACGCTGCTCGGCATGGTCGACGCGGCGGTCGGCGGCAAGACCGGCATCAACACCGACGCGGGCAAGAACCTCGTCGGCACGTTCTACGAGCCGGACGCCATCTTCGTCGACCTCGCCACCCTGGAAACGTTGCCGCGCAACGAACTCGTCGCCGGCATGGCCGAGATCGTGAAGGGCGGCTTCATCGCCGACCCGGTGATCCTCGACCTGATCGAGGCCGATCCCCGGGCCGCGTCGGATCCGACCGGTGAGGTGCTCGCCGAGCTGGTCCGCCGCAAGATCCAGATCAAGGCCGACGTGGTGACGAGCGACCTGCGCGAGTCGTCCCTGCGCGAGATCCTCAACTACGGCCACACCCTCGGCCACGCCATCGAACGCCGCGAGCGCTACCGCTGGCGCCACGGCGCCGCCATCAGCGTGGGCCTGGTCTTCGCCGCCGAACTGGCACGCCTGGCAGGCCGCCTCGACGACGAGACCGCGGACCGCCACCGCCGCGTCCTGGAACTGCTCGGCCTGCCGACCTCCTACGACCCGGACGCCCTCCCGCAGCTGATGGAGGGCATGAAGGTCGACAAGAAGAACAAGGCGGGCGTGCTCCGCTTCGTGGTCCTCGACGGCCTCGCCAAGCCGGGCCGCCTGGAGGGCCCGGACCCGGCCCTGATCGCGGCCGCCTACTCCGCGGTCGCCGCCGAGCCGACGCAGGGCTCCGGAAAGGTGCTGCTGTGAAGGTCCTCGTCCTGAACGGCCCGAACCTCGACCGCCTCGGCACCCGCGAGCCGGACGTCTACGGCAGCACGACCTACGCCGACCTGGTGGAGATGTGCGAGGCCGAGGGGCGCGAGCTCGGTTTCGAGGTGGAGGTCCGCCAGACCGCCCACGAGGGCGAGATGGTCGCGTGGCTGCACGAGGCCGCCGACGCCTCGACCCCCGTGGTGCTGAACGGCGCCGCCTGGACGCACTACTCGATCGCGGTGCGCGACGCCTGCTCGCAGCTCACGGCGCCGCTGGTCGAGGTGCACATCTCGAACATCCACCAGCGCGAGGAGTTCCGGCACCACAGCGTCATCTCGGCGATCGCGAACGGCGTGATCGTGGGACTGGGCGTGGAGGGCTACCTCCTGGCGCTGCGCTGGCTCGCGCTCAAGCAGAAGTAGTTCACGCCGCAGGCGCGGCCGTGTCGAGGGATGACGGGATGCTTCACCACGTCGAGCTGTGGGTGCCGGACCTCGCCCGCGCCGAAGCCACGTTCGGCTGGTTGTTCACCGAACTCGGCTGGACCGAGCACCAGCGCTGGAACGCGGGCGTCAGCTGGAAGCTCGACGAGACCTACGTCGTGGTCGAGCAGTCCCCAGCCCTGACAGGTCCACACGATCGGATGAAAGCAGGCCTCAACCACCTCGCCCTGCACGCGGGCACGAGCGACAACGTCGACCGCCTGACCGAAGCGGCTCAGCATCACGGCTGGCAC
Source organism: Lentzea nigeriaca (assembly GCF_016907955.1). Classification (GTDB taxonomy): domain Bacteria; phylum Actinomycetota; class Actinomycetes; order Mycobacteriales; family Pseudonocardiaceae; genus Lentzea; species Lentzea nigeriaca. The sequence continues at coordinate 898,178 of NZ_JAFBCX010000001.1, forward strand.
CTGATGTTCGCCGACAAACACCCGTACGCGGGCGGCGAAGATCACTACGCCGCGTTCCTGGAGAACGACGACGGCTTCGAGGTCGAGCTAATCGCGGGCTGAGTCCTTCTGCACGAGGAACCCGCCCAGCAGCATCCCGAGCCCGGCCGGCGCCAGCACCAGCAACGCCGTGAACGCCGCCCCGCCCGTCAGCGCCACCCACAGGGCTTCCTGCCCGGTCTGGTCGACCAGCAACGCCGACCCGATCACGCCCAGGGCACCGGCGAACGGTCCGGCGATCAGCGCGGCGATGAACCACTGCATGCCGCCCGACGGCAGTTCGCGGAGGCGGTCGACCGCGCCCCAGATCACGGCGGCGGCGATGAGCAGGCCGATGGCGATCGGGCGGATCGACGTGGCTTCGGGGCTGCGGACGCCCACGGCTGCCACGCCCGTCTGCACGGCCCCGTGCAGGAGCCCCATCCACAACGCACGCACGAACCAAGGATGCATGCGGACAGCTTAGGACTGGCCGTACGCTGCGAGACATGTCGTCGTACGCCGCACGCCGCACCGCACTGCGCCAGGAGCTCCAGGCCACGGGTCTGGACGCGCTGCTCGTCACGAACCTGCTGAACGTCCGTTATCTGACGGGGTTCACCGGATCGAATGCCGCTGTCCTGATCGACGCGACCGGCGACGACAAGTCGGTGTTCTGCACCGACGGCAGGTATCTCACGCAGTCGGCCAAGCAGGTGCCGGACCTGGAGCGGCTGATCGACCGGCCGTGCGATCTCACGCTCGCGAAGAAGGCCAAGGGCAGGCTCGGGTTCGAGAGCCACCACGTCACCGTCGACGGCCTCGAAGCGCTGAACCAGGCCGCGGAGAAGGCGGAGCTGACGAAGGCGAGCGGGCTGGTCGAGACGTTGCGGCTGGTCAAGGACGAGATTGAGATCGAGGCGCTGCGGATGGCCTGCGCGGCGGCGGACCGGGCGCTGGCGGCGTTGATCGGGCACGGCGGGCTGCGGGCAGGCCGGACCGAGCGTGAGGTCGCGCGCGAGCTGGAGAGCCGCATGCTCGACCACGGTGCCGAGGGGCCGTCGTTCGCCTCGATCGTGGCGTTCGGCGCCAACTCGGCGGTGCCGCACCACTCGCCGACCGACGCGACGCTGCACGTGGGCGACTTCATCAAGCTCGACTTCGGTGCGCTCGTCGACGGCTATCACTCGGACATGACCCGCACGCTCGTGCTCGGCAAGCCCGCCGACTGGCAGGTCGAGCTGTACGACCTGGTCGCGCGGTCGCAGGCGGCCGGACGGAACGCGCTGAAGCCGGACGTGAGGGTGAGCGACGTCGACCACGCGTCGCGCGAGGTGATCGAGAAGGCCGGGCACGGGGAGGAGTTCCTGCACGGCCTCGGGCACGGGGTCGGGCTGGAGATCCACGAGGCACCGGCGTTGTCGAAGGCGGGTGACGGTACACTTTCGGCCGGTATGGCGGTCACCGTCGAGCCCGGCGTCTACTTGTCGGGGCGGGGCGGAGTCCGCATCGAGGACACCCTCGTGGTGCGCGAAAGCGGACCGGAGCTCCTCACCCTGACCACGAAGGAACTCGTGGTCGTCTGACACCTCGTCCAATCACAGGAGAAATTCCACCGTGGCCACCACGAACGACCTGAAGAACGGCCTGGTGCTGAACCTCGACGGCCAGCTGTGGACCGTCACCGCGTTCCAGCACGTCAAGCCCGGCAAGGGTGGCGCCTTCGTGCGCACGACCCTCAAGCACGTGCTGACCGGGAAGGTCGTCGACAAGACCTTCAACGCGGGCACCAAGGTCGAGACCGCCACCGTGGACAAGCGCGGCATGACCTACCTGTACAAGGAAGGCACCGACTTCATCTTCATGGACGGTGACACCTACGACCAGATCCCGGTTCCCTCCGAGACCGTCGGTGACGCCGCGAACTACATGCTCGAGAACCAGGAGGCGGTCGTCGCCACGCACGAGGGCGTGCCGCTGTTCGTCGAGCTCCCGACCTCGGTCGAGCTCGTGATCGAGCACACCGACCCCGGCCTGCAGGGCGACCGCTCCACCGGCGGCACCAAGCCCGCGAAGCTCGAGACCGGCGCCGAGATCCAGGTCCCGCTGTTCGTCACGACCGGCGAGAAGATCAAGGTCGACACCCGCGACGGCCGTTACCTCGGCCGCGTCAGCGACAAGTAATGGGCGCTCGCAGCAAGGCCCGCAAGCGCGCGGTCGACTTCCTCTACGAAGCCGACCTCCTCGGCAGCGACCCCGTGACGCTGCTGGCCTCGCGCGTCGGGTCCCCGGACGTGCCGCCGGTGAACGACTACACGGTGACGCTCGTCGAGGGCGTCACCGCCCACCGCGCGCGCATCGACGACCTCATCTCCGAACACGCCGAGGGCTGGACCCTGCAGCGCATGCCGGCGGTCGACCGCGCGGTCCTGCGCATCGGCCTGTACGAGCTGCTGTGGGCGGCCGACGTGCCGGACGCGGTCGCGATCGACGAGGCCGTGGAACTGGCCAAGGGCCTGTCCACCGACGACTCGCCGCGGTTCGTGAACGGCGTGCTGGGCCGGATCGCGGTGATCGCGGACCAGCTGCGCGCTGTCCTCTAGCTCGACTCCGCACGCCGGGGTTGTGCACTAGCTACGTGCCCAGCCCCGGCGTTCGCCCTCGTCGATCAGGTGCATCGCCGTCTCGTACAGCACCGTCGAGCCCTCTCCGATGGCCGCCTTGCGACTGCGCACGTCGTCCGCGGTGACACCGGGCGTGCGCCACGTTCCGCCCTTGGCCATCCAGTTGAGCAACAGCGGTTGGAACCGGTCCACGGCCTTCGCGAACCGCGCTTCCGGCGTCTCCCGCGCCTCGAACTCGTCCCACAACGCCCGCAGCTCCCGGCCCGAGTCCTCCGGCAGGAGACCGAACAGCTTGTCCGCGGCGGCCTCTTCCCGTTCCACCTGGCTCTTGCCCAGCTCGGTGTCGTAGATCGGCGTGTCGCCCGCGTAGATCTCGACCAGGTCGTGCACCACCACGAGCTTGACCGTGTGGCCGACGTCGATCGGCTCGTCGGCGTACTCCGCCAGCACCATGACCATCAGCGCGAGATGCCACGAGTGTTCGGCGTCGTTCTCGCGCCGGTCGGCGGCCGCGAGTGGGGACGCGCGCAGCACCGTCTTCAGCTTGTCGACCTCGATCAGGAACGTCAGGTGCTCGTGCAGCCGGGAGTCCAGTCCGGACGGCAGCGGCGTGAGATCGGCGAGAAGATCTGTGTCGGAAGTGGTCACCCCGCCAGGATAGGAAGACCGATGACCAGAGCGACCATCTCGTCCAGGCTGGCGGCAGGTTTCGCGGTGCTGTCGGGGCTCGGCTTCGGATTGCCTGCCGTCTATGGCGCCGTGCACTACGCACGGCATGGTGAGGTCTGGCGGTTCATGGGTTTCCCCACCTATGGGCACGGACCGTTCGAGAAGGCAGGCATACCGACCACGGTGCCGCTGCTCGCGGGCTTCGCCGCCGTGTGCGGCGCGGAGGTGATCGCCGGAAGCCTGCTCTGGCGCGGCCGCCGATCCGGCAAGACGCTGGCACTCGCCCTGCTGCCGTTCGAGATCGCGTACTGGGTAGGCTTCGCGTTGCCCGCAGGACCCTTGCTCGGGGCGGGACGTACGATCGCGGTGATCTGTTTTCACCCGAACGAGCCAGTATCGTGTTCCAAGAACACGCCATAGCGTCGGGCACATGGCTTTCAGCACACCCTCCACCGCGTACAGCCGCGATCTCGGCGACGAACTGCGCCGCCTGCGCGAGACCTGCACCGAACTGAACGCCGCCAAGATGGCTGTCCGGCTCGGATGGGACCCGAGCAAGGTCTCCAACCTGGAGCACGGCAAGGCACGGCCCAGCGAGGTCGACCTGGTGCAGTTCCTCACGTTGTGCGGCAAGGATGTCGACTACTTCGAACACTTCAAGCGCCGGTACCGCAACGCCTTCGAGGAATACATCGTGCAGGTGCCCGGCAACCTGCGCACACTCGCGTTGGCTGAGTCCACCGCGACGAAGGTCTTCAGCTACGACGTGCTGACCGTGTCCGGTCTCCTGCAGACGCGGGAGTACGCGGAAGGGGTCTTCCGGCGGTCCGGTTTCGTCGTGGCGGAACGGATCCCGGAACTCGTGCAGATCCGCGCCGACCGCCAGGCGATCCTGCGCAAGCACAACCGGCCGGAGTGCGTGTTCTTTCTCCACGAGTTGGCCCTCCGGCAGCGGTTCGGCGACGACCAGGTCATGGAGGATCAGTATCTCCAGCTGCTGTTCAACGTGCACATGATCCGAATCGTGCCCGCTGACGTCCCCGCGATCTCGGCCGGGCTGATGCTGTTCGAGTTCGACAAGGCGCCGCCCGTCGCTCACCACGACTCCGACCTGGCGAAGCTGTTCGTACAGGATCCGGGTGCCATCGTGCGGACCAGGTTGATCTTCAATCGCCTGGATGAGATCGCCCTGGATGAGCAACAATCGCGGGAGAAGCTGGCGGAGTACGTCAGCGCACCGCGAGAGGAACTCGATGTCCCAGGACCGCACTTGGCGTAAGAGCAGCTACAGCGGTGGCACGGAGGACAGCAGTTGCGTGGAGGTCTCGCTCGCCCACGACGCGCTCGTCCGCGACTCCAAGAACCAGGCCGGTGAGGTGCTGGCGTTCAGCACCTCGGCCTGGCGCACGTTCATCGCGACCGTCTGACTCAGACGGCGGCCAGGAACTCCTCCCACGTGTGGGTGCCGTGGTCGCCGTCCAAGGTCAGGTTCTGCCCGCCGCGGTAGGCCTTCCCGGCCTTGCCCGGCAACCGCACCGGCACGGTGAGCCGACGCTTGCCGACCGTCGTCAGGTAGTCCCGCACGAGCTGCTTCATCTCGTACACGGCAGGCCCGGCCAGGTCCGCCACCTGTCCGGCGGGCTCACCCAGCGCGAGTTCGCCGATCCGCGCGGCCACGTCGCGGACGTCGACCGGCTGCAGTCTCATGCCCGGCACCGGCACGATCGGCAGCTTCGCGAGACCGCGCACCATGGTCAGTGTCAGGTCGTGGAACTGGGCCGCGCGCAGGATCGTGAACGGGATGCCCGACGACTCGACGGCCTTCTCGCAGGCGAGCTTGGTGCGCAACCACGTCAGCGGCACGGTGTCCGCGCCGATCACCGAGATGTAGACGAAGTGGCGCACACCCGCGCAGCCCGCGAGCAGGTTGCGGGTCGCGATGTCGTCGCCCTTCTGCCCGCCCGCCAGGTGCACCACGACGTCGGCGTCGATCTTCGGCACCTCGGTGAGCAGATCGCACACCAGGCCTGAATGCCTGCTCAGCACGATGACCTCAGCGCCGGCCGCGCGCAACGACGGGACCACGTGCTTGCCGAGGGTGCCGGTGCCGCCGGTGACGAGGATCTTCATGATTACCCTCCAATGGGACGCTGTTGCCCGGTCGACCCGGCGGCGCCCGAGAACGTGACACGGTGTGTGCCAGGCCACAGGGGGAAGCTTTGATCGCGGAGTTCGAGCAGGAACGCACCCGGCTGAGGGCGATCGCCCACCGGATGCTCGGGTCGTTCGCGGAGGCCGACGACGCGTTGCAGGAGGCGTGGCTGCGGGTCGACAAGGCCGACACCAGCGAGGTCGAGAACCCGCAGGGCTGGCTCACGACCGTGGTCGCGCGGGTGTGCCTGAACATGTTGCGGGACAGGCGTGAGCACGCGTTCGAGATGCCGGACCCGGTGATCGACATCAGCGAGGAGCCCGAGCACCAGGCCGTCGCCAGGGACGAGGTCGGGCTCGCGATGCTCGTAGTGCTCGACACGCTCAAGCCCGACGAGCGGCTGGCGTTCGTGTTGCACGACATGTTCGCGGTGCCGTTCGACGACATCGCGCCGTTGATCGACAAGACGCCCGCCACCACCCGTCAGCTCGCAAGCAGGGCGCGCAAACGCGTGCAGGACCGGCCGCGGCCGAACGTCGACCTGCCGAAGCAGCGGGAAGTGGTGAACGCGTTCCTCAAGGCGTCGCGTGAAGGGGACCTGGAGGGCCTGGTGTCGGTGCTGCACCCCGACGTGACGCTCAAGGCGGGCGACCTCGAGGTCATCGGCGGGCGGACGGTCGCCGGGCGGGCCAGCACGTTCCGCAAGTACGCCACGATGGCCGACATCCAGCTCGCGCTCATCGGCGGCGAGGCCGGGTTCGTCAGCCGGGTCGACGGCGTGCTGTTCTCGGCGATGGCGTTCACGGTGCGCGACGACAAGATCGTCGCGATTCACGTCATCCAGGACAAAGATCAGCTCGCCGCGCTGGTTTCTTGAGAAAGGGTGACAGGACGGTGTCGCGGACGGGTGCGAACGTCTGCGACATGAAGATCATCGACGAGGACTGCCTCACCGAAACCCTGGAGTTCAACAGCAGGTTCGAGATGCCGGTCGCGCCGCTGGAGGTCCTGCGGCGCAACCGGCTCGGCGGCCACACGCCACCGGTCAGGCTGCCGCAGGGCCAGGACCGGACGGTCGCGGGCGTCAAGGTCAGGGTGTTCATGCCGGACCACATCGACGGCGTGTACCTGCACATTCACGGCGGCGGCTGGTCGTTCGGCTCCGCGGACGGGCAGGACGAGCGGCTGTGGCGGCTCGCCAGGGAAACACGGCTGGCCGTGGTGAGCGTCGAGTACCGGCTGGCTCCGGAGCACCCGTTCCCGGCAGCGCCCGACGACTGCGAGGCCGTCGCGCGGTGGCTCGCCGAGCACGCCGAGGCCGAGTTCGGCACGAGCAGGCTGCTGATCGGCGGCGAGTCGGCCGGTGCTCACCTGAGTGTCCTGACCTTGCTGCGCGTGCCAGGGGTGTTCCGGGCGGCGAACCTCGTGTTCGGTGCTTATGACCTGTCGACGCCGAAAACCGAGAGGCTGCAACGCACCTACGAACTGTTCACACCGGGGATGACCGCCGAGCAACGCCGTGACCCGGCGGTCTCGCCGTTGTTCGCCGACCTGACCGGACTGCCGCCCGCCCGGATCGTCGTCGGCGCCGAGGACCCGTTGCTGGATGACTCGGTGGCCCTGGCCGGACGGTGGCAGGCGCCCGTGGAGTTCGGCGTCGTCGCGGGCGCGATGCACGGCTTCACGCTGCACCCGTTGACGATCACCGAGCGAGACCGGCGCCGCGAGCAGGACTTCTTGGCAGGATCGGTGTTGTGAACCGCACAGCCCGGCTGTACGCGCTGGTGGAGGAGTTGCGCGCGGCGGCGCCGAGGTCGTTGACGGTCGCGACGCTCGCCACCCGGCTCGAAGTCAGCACTCGGACCGTGCAGCGCGACCTGCAGGCGTTGATGGAGACCGGTGTCCCGGTGCGGACCACGCCGGGACGCGGTGGAGGCTGGTCGATCGAACCCGCGATGACCCTGCCGCCGATCCACTTCACCCCGGACGAGGCGGCGGTGCTGGCCGCCGCCCTCGCCGGGGCCGACGGCTCCAAGGCCGCGCGCACGGCGTTCCAGAAGATCGCGGCGGTGCTGAACGGTCCCGCGACGGCCGCGGCCGGTGACCTCGCCGCCCGCATCGTCGCGCTGCCGTCGAGAACGGACGCCCAGGTCAGGGAGGCGGTGCACCAGGCGCTGGCCACGAACACCGTGCTGCGGCTCACCTACAGCGACGCGGCCGGGCAGGACACCGAACGCGTGGTGGAACCCGCGGGGCTGCTCACCACCGACGGCAGGTGGTACCTCATCGCCTGGTGCCGCACGCGCCGAGCAGGAAGGGGTTTCCGGCTGGACCGGATCGCCTCGGCGACGCTCACCGGCGAGCATGCGCAGCGTCACGACCTGAGCGACCTGCTGAGCGGTTCGCTCGGCGCCGGCGCTGCGCGACCGGCCACGCTGGATCCCCTGAATGCAGCAATGGCCCCCTCGACGTCCCCAGGGCGACTAACAGGACGTGAGGGAGCCACTGCTGCAAAAGCGTGAGTGCTCAGTCTTCCTTCGCGGGACGGGCCTCGGGAGGCAGCACACCCCAGTCGATGAGCTGCTCGGTGAGCTCACCCGGCGTCATGTCGTAGATGATCGCGAGTGAGCGCAGGTCCTCGGTGCGGATGGAGAGGACCTTGCCGTTGTAGTCACCGCGCTGCGACTGGATGGTCGCGGCATAGCGGGCCAGCGGGCCGACCTTCTCGACCGGCAACTGCTGGAGCCGTTCGAGATTGATCACGATCTTGGTGGCCGGCTCGGCACCCGACGGCACGCGGCCCTCAGGCAGGAGCTCGGCGACGGGAACCCCGTAGAAGTCGGCCAGTTCGGCCAGCTTCTGCACGGTCACCGCTCGGTCACCGCGCTCGTACGAGCCGACGACCACGGCCTTCCAGCGACCGCCGGACTTCTGCTCGACGCCGTGCAGGGACAGGCCCTGCTGCTGGCGGATAGCGCGGAGCTTGGCCCCCAGCGCCTTGGCGTAGTCGCCCATGTGGCGGTTCTCCGTTCATTCGCCCCGTCAGCAGTACGGCGGTGCTGCGGGGAGGCTTAGATCGATACGCAGAGTAATGATTACTCGCCGTGGTCGACAGGTCAAGCTGATCTCAGGACGAGACGCGCGCCACGCCTGGCACACCACTCGGATGGTTGACCGTCCGTAGGTGATACGGTGCAGGTCAGCCCGGCTGTAACCGGGTGTCCGACGTCCTTTAAGGACCCGTCCAGTGAGGCGGGGAAGGAGGTCCAGCCGTGGCGTCACGTCAACGTGGCGCGACGGATCCGGCCGGGGATCGCGAGATCCTGTCGGCTGGTGATGTCGCGCGCACCGTCGCCCGAATGGCCCATCAGATCATCGAGAAGACCGCTCTCGATGCACCGAGCGCACCCGACGTCGTCTTGATGGGTATTCCCAGCCGGGGAGCCCCTCTCGCGCGCCGTCTGGCCGCTAAGATCGCCGAATTTTCCGGCAGGCAGGTGCACGAAGGCACTCTGGACATCACGCTCTACCGCGACGACCTGCGCAGAGGCCCGACGAGGCCGCTGGAGACGACGAAGCTGCCCGAGGGCGGCATCGACGACAAGCTCGTCGTGCTCGTGGACGACGTCCTGTTCTCCGGCCGCACCATCCGCGCCGCGCTCGACGCCCTGCGCGACCACGGCCGTCCCCGCGCTGTCCAGCTCGCCGTGCTGGTCGACCGCGGGCACCGGGAGCTGCCGATCCGCGCCGACTACGTCGGCAAGAACCTGCCCACGTCCAAGACCGAGGACGTCGTCGTGATGCTCGACGAGTTCGACGGCCGCGACGGAGTGGTGCTGAAGTGAAGCACCTGCTCTCCACCGACGGTCTCGACCGCGACCAGGCCACCGCGATCCTCGACACCGCCGACCGGCTGAAGCAGGCGCTGCTCGGCCGCGAGGTCCGCAAGCTGCCGACGTTGCGCGGCCGCACCGTGATCACGATGTTCTACGAGAACAGCACCCGGACCCGCGTCTCGTTCGAGATCGCGGGCAAGTGGATGTCCGCGGACGTGATCAACGTCAGCAGCTCCGGCTCGAGCGTCAGCAAGGGCGAGTCGCTGCGCGACACCGCGCTGACCCTGCAGGCCGCGGGCGCGGACTGCGTGATCGTGCGGCACCCGGCGTCCGGTGCGGCCCACCGCCTCGCGGGCTGGCTCAAGCACACCAACACGTCCGTGGTGAACGCGGGCGACGGCATGCACGAGCACCCGACGCAGGCGCTGCTCGACGCCGCCACGTTGCGCGACCGGCTCGGCAGCCTCGACGGCCGCCGCGTCGCGATCGTCGGCGACGTCCTGCACAGCCGCGTGGCGCGGTCGAACGTGCACCTGCTGACGGCACTCGGTGCCGAGGTCACGTTGGTCGCCCCACCGACGCTGTTGCCGACGGGCGTGGAGAAGTGGCCGGTCGCGGTCTCGCACTCCATCGACGCCGAGCTCGCGTCGCAGGACGCCGTGATGATGCTGCGAGTCCAGGCCGAGCGCATGACCGGCGGGTTCTTCCCGAGCTCGCGCGAGTACTCGATCGCCTACGGCCTCAACGAACGCCGCCTGAAGCTGCTGCCAGAGCACGCCGTCGTGCTGCACCCCGGCCCGATGCTGCGCGGCATGGAGATCGCCTCCGTCGTCGCCGACAGCCCGCAGGCCGCGATCACCGAACAGGTCCGCAACGGTGTCCACGTGCGCATGGCCGTGCTGTACCACTTGCTCGCCCACGAGGAGGAAAACGCGTGAAACCCTTGCTGCTCAAGGGAGTTAGGCCCTACGGCGAGGGGGAACCGATCGATCTGCTGATCCGCGACGGCGTGATCGCAGAAGGTGCGGACGAAAACGCCGAAGTCATCGAGGGCAACGGAGCGGTCCTGCTGCCCGGATTCGTTGATCTGCACACCCACCTGCGTGAACCCGGTCGTGAAGACACCGAGACCATCGAGACCGGCTCCAGGGCCGCCGCGCTCGGTGGCTACACCGCCGTTTTCGCGATGGCCAACACCGACCCGGTCGCCGACAACGCGGTGATCGTCGAGCACGTCGCCCGCCGCGGCCAGGAGGTCGGCCTCGTCGACGTCCACCCGGTCGGCGCCGTCACCGTCGGCCTCAAGGGGGAGAAGCTCGCCGAGCTCGGCACGATGGCGAACTCCAAGGCCAACGTGCGGGTGTTCTCCGACGACGGCCACTGCGTGCACGACCCGTTGATCATGCGCCGCGCCCTGGAGTACTCGAAGGCACTGGGTGCCGTGATCGCCCAGCACGCCGAGGAACCGCGCCTCACCATCGGCGCCCAGGCGCACGAGGGCGAGAACGCCTCCCGCCTGGGCCTGCAGGGCTGGCCCGCGGCGGCCGAGGAGTCGATCGTCGCCCGCGACTGCATCCTCGCCCAGCAGGTCGGCGCGAAGCTGCACGTCTGCCACGTCAGCACCACCGGCACGGCCGACGTCCTGAAGTGGGCCAAGGCGCGCGGCACGAAGGTGTCCGCCGAGGTCACCCCGCACCACCTGATCCTGACCGACGACCGGCTCGCCACCTACGACCCGGTCAACAAGGTCAACCCGCCGCTGCGCACGCAGGCCGACGTCGACGCGCTGCGCGAGGCGCTCGCCGACGGCACCATCGACTGCGTCGCCACGGACCACGCCCCGCACGCCGTCCAGGACAAGGACTGCGAGTGGTCGGCGGCCAGGCCGGGCATGCTCGGACTGCAGACCGCGCTCGGCATCGTCGTCGAGACGATGGTGAAGACCGGGCTGCTGGACTGGCGCGGCGTCGCTCGGGTGATGAGCGAGAAGCCCGCCGAGATCGCCGGACTGACCGACCAGGGTCGTCCGATCTCCGTCGGCGAGCCCGCGAACCTCGTGCTGGTCGACCCGGACGCGACGTGGACCGTGAACGGCGCGGAGCTCGCGAGCATCGCGGGCAACACCCCGTTCGAGGGCATGGAACTGCCCGGCGCGGTGACGGCGACCATCTTGCGTGGGCGCGTGACCGCGATGGCGGGAAGGATTGCCGAATGACCCGCGTGCTGCTCGTCCTGGTGGTCTTCCTGTTCTTCGCGCTGTGCGTCTACGGCATGTGGCACGGCTGGAAGCGGCGTCAGGCCAAGCAGGCCGGTCTGCCCGCGTTCCCGGCCACGCCCGCGACGCTCGGTGAGCCGAAGCTCGAGACCACGGGCGTCTACATCGGAACGACCAACGCGGGCAACTGGCAGGACCGCATCCAGGTCGGCGACATCGGCCACCGCGCGGAGGCCACGCTGAGCCTCGTGCCGGAGGGCGTCGCGATCGACCGCGTCGGCGCGTCGCCGATCTTCATCCCGGCGGAGTCCATCCGGGACGCACGGACCGACCGCGGCCTCGCCGGGAAGGTCATGTTCAGCGAAGAGGGATTGCTGGTGGTCCAGTGGGAGAACCAGGGCCACCTGTTCGACACCGGGTTCCGCGGTGACGACAAAGCGGTTTATGAGGAATGGGTACAGGCACTCGTGGGAGGCAAGGCGTGACGAACGCGGCATTGGTGCTGGAAGACGGACGTGTCTTCCGCGGTGAGGCGTACGGAGCGACCGGCCGCACACTCGGCGAGGTCGTGTTCTCCACGGCCATGACCGGCTATCAGGAGACCCTGACCGACCCGTCCTACCACCGCCAGATCGTGGTGCAGACCGCGCCGCAGATCGGCAACACCGGCTGGAACGACGAGGACGACGAGTCGTCGAAGATCTGGGTCGCCGGGTACGTGGTCCGCGACCCCGCGCGCACGCCGTCGAACTGGCGGTCCAAGCGGGGCCTGGACGAGGAGCTCGCGAAGCAGGGCGTCGTCGGCATCGCGGGTCTCGACACCCGCACGCTGACCCGTCACATCCGTGAGCAGGGCGCGATGCGCGCCGGTGTCTTCTCCGGCTCGGAGCTGACCGACGACGCGTCGATGGTCGAGCAGGTCAAGGCCTCCGCGCAGATGATCGGCGCGAACCTCGCGGTCGACGTGACCACTTCCCAGCCCTACGTGGTCGAGGCCATCGGCGAGAGGAAGTACACCGTCGCCGCGCTCGACCTGGGCATCAAGTCGAACACCCCGCGGATGATGGCGGCGCGCGGCATCGAGGTGCACGTCCTGCCGTTGACCAGCACGTTCGAGGACATCCTCGCGGTCAGCCCGGACGGGTTGTTCCTCTCGAACGGCCCTGGTGACCCGGCGACGCAGGACCACGCGATCGCGCTGACGAAGGAGGCGCTGGGCCGCAAGCTGCCGCTGTTCGGCATCTGCTTCGGCAACCAGATCCTCGGCCGCGCGGTCGGCCGCGGGACGTACAAGATGCGCTACGGCCACCGCGGCATCAACATCCCGGTGATCGACGTGGCCACCGGCAAGGTCGCCATCACCGCGCAGAACCACGGGTTCGCGCTGGAGGGCACGCCCGGCGAGGAGTTCTCCTCCGAGTTCGGCCGCGCCGTGCTGTCGCACTACTGCCCCAACGACGGCACCGTCGAGGGCGTCCGGCTGCTCGACGCGCCGGCGTTCTCCGTGCAGTACCACCCCGAGGCCGCGGCGGGTCCGCACGACGCCGCGCCCCTGTTCGACGAGTTCGTGACGCTGATGAAGGATGCCCGCTGATGCCGAAGAGGACTGATCTCAAGCACGTTCTGGTCATCGGCTCCGGGCCGATCGTCATCGGTCAGGCATGCGAGTTCGACTACTCCGGCACCCAGGCGTGCCGGGTGCTGCGGGAGGAGGGGATCAGGGTCAGCCTGGTCAACTCCAACCCGGCGACGATCATGACCGACCCCGAGTTCGCCGACGCCACCTACATCGAGCCGATCACGGCCGAGTTCGTGGAGAAGGTCATCGCGCAGGAACGTCCCGACGCGATCCTGGCCACGCTGGGCGGTCAGACCGCGCTCAACACCGCCATCGCGCTGCACGAGCGCGGGGTGCTGGAGAAGTACAACGTCGAGCTGATCGGCGCGAACGTCGACGCGATCCAGCGCGGCGAGGACCGGCAGATCTTCAAGGACCTGGTGCGCAAGATCGGCGCCGAGGTCCCGCGCTCGGCCGTCTGCAACACGATGGACGAGGTGCGCAAGACCGTCGCGGAGCTGGGCCTGCCGGTGGTGATCAGGCCGTCGTTCACCATGGGCGGCCTCGGTTCCGGCATGGCGCACACCGAGGAGGAGCTGGAGCGCCTCGCGGCCATCGGCCTGGAGGAGTCCCCGGTCACCGAGGTGCTCATCGAGGAGAGCGTGCTCGGGTGGAAGGAGTACGAGCTCGAGCTCATGCGCGACCGCAACGACAACGTGGTCGTCATCTGCTCGATCGAGAACATCGACCCGATGGGCGTGCACACGGGCGACTCGGTGACGGTCGCGCCCGCGATGACGCTGACCGACCGCGAGTACCAGCACATGCGCGACGTCGGCATCCAGGTCATCCGCGAGGTCGGCGTCGACACCGGTGGCTGCAACATCCAGTTCGCCATCCACCCCGAGAACGGCCGCATGGTCGTCATCGAGATGAACCCGCGCGTGTCGCGGTCGTCGGCGCTGGCTTCGAAGGCGACCGGCTTCCCGATCGCCAAGATCGCCGCGAAGCTCGCCATCGGCTACACGCTCGACGAGATCACCAACGACATCACGGGGGAGACCCCGGCGTCGTTCGAGCCGACGCTCGACTACGTGGTCGTGAAGGCGCCGCGGTTCGCGTTCGAGAAGTTCCCCGGTGCGGACCCCACGTTGACGACGACGATGAAGTCGGTCGGCGAGGCCATGTCGATCGGTCGCAACTTCGTCGAGGCGCTGGGCAAGGCGCTGCGTTCGCTGGAAACGAAATCGGTCGGTTTCTGGACTCAGCCCGACCCCGAGGGCACTACGCTCGAATCCGTCCTGGCACAACTGAATCGCGGTCACGACGGCCGCCTGTACACGGTCGAACGCGCCCTCCGGCTCGGTGCGTCCATCGAGGACGTTCACAAGGCGTCGGGGATCGACCCGTGGTTCATCGAGCAGATCGCCTGGCTCGGTCAGTTGCGCACGGAGCTTCTCGAGGCTCCCGTGCTCGACGAGCCGTTGCTGCGCAAGGCGAAGCGCGCTGGTCTCTCCGACCGGCAGATCTCCGTGCTGCGGCCGGAGCTCGCCGGTGAGGACGGCGTGCGCGCCCTGCGGCACCGTCTGGGCGTGCGGCCGGTCTACAAGACGGTCGACACGTGCGCGGCGGAGTTCAAGTCCGAGACGCCGTACCACTACTCCGCGTACGAGCTCGACCCTCAGGCCGAGTCGGAGGTGGCCGAGCAGCGGGAGAAGCCGAAGGTGCTGATCCTGGGCTCCGGGCCCAACCGCATCGGGCAGGGAATCGAGTTCGACTACTCGTGCGTGCACGCCGCCATGGCGCTGCGGGAGGCCGGGTACGAGACCGTCATGGTCAACTGCAACCCGGAGACCGTGTCGACCGACTACGACACGTCCGACCGCCTCTACTTCGAGCCGCTGACGTTCGAGGACGTCCTCGAGGTCGTGCACTCCGAGCAGCGCTCCGGTGACGTCGCGGGCGTGATCGTCCAGCTCGGCGGCCAGACGCCGCTGGGCCTGGCGCAGCGCCTGGCCGACGCCGGTGTGCCCGTCGTGGGCACGACGCCCGAGGCGATCCACCTCGCCGAGGACCGCGGCCAGTTCGGCAAGGTGCTGACCGACGCCGGTCTGCCCGCGCCGAAGTTCGGCACGGCCACGTCGTTCGACGAGGCGAAGGAGATCGCGGACGAGATCGGCTACCCGGTCCTCGTGCGACCGTCCTACGTGCTCGGCGGCCGCGGCATGGAGATCGTGTACGACGAGGAGTCGCTGTCGGGCTACATCGCCCGCGCGACCGAGGTGACGCCCGAGCACCCGGTGCTCGTCGACCGCTTCCTCGACGACGCCATCGAGATCGACGTCGACGCGCTGTGCGACGGCGACGAGGTGTTCATCGGCGGTGTGATGGAGCACATCGAGGAAGCCGGTGTGCACTCCGGCGACTCGTCGTGCGCGCTGCCGCCGATCACGCTCGGCGCGTCGGACATCGAGAACGTGCGGAGGTCCACCGAGGCCATCGCGCGCGGCATCGGCGTGAAGGGGCTCCTGAACGTCCAGTACGCGCTCAAGGACGACGTGCTGTACGTCCTGGAGGCGAACCCGCGTGCGTCGCGCACGGTGCCGTTCGTGTCCAAGGCGACCGCGGTCTCGATGGCCAAGGCGGCCTCACGGGTCATGCTCGGTGCCACGATCGCGGAGCTGCGCGAGGAGGGTGTGCTGCCGGCCACCGGCGACGGTGCCCGGCTGCCCGAGCACGCCCCGGTCGCGGTCAAGGAAGCCGTCATGCAGTTCCACCGCTTCCGCACGCCCGAGGGCCACGGCGTCGACTCGCTGCTGGGCCCGGAGATGAAGTCCACCGGCGAGGTCATGGGCATCGACTCGTCGTTCGGCAAGGCGTTCGCCAAGTCGCAGACGGCCTCCTACGGGTCGCTGCCGACGTCGGGCAAGGTCTTCGTCTCGTTCGCGAACCGCGACAAGCGCGCGATGATCTTCCCGGTGAAGCGACTGGCCGACCTGGGCTTCCAGATCCTCGCCACCTCCGGCACCGCGGAGGTGCTCAAGCGCAACGGGATCGACTGCACCGAGGTGCGCAAGCACTTCGAGGGCGACGGCAACGTCGTCGACATGATCCTGGCCGGCGAGATCGACATGATCTTCAACACGCCGTACGGCAACAGCGGGCCGCGTGTGGACGGCTACGAGATCCGCACCGCCGCTGTGGCGAAGGACATCCCGTGCGTCACCACGATCCAGGGCGCTGCCGCGGCCGTGCACGGCATCGAGGCGCTCATCCGGGGTGACATCGGGGTGCAGCCGCTGCAGGCGCTCCAAGCGGCTCTGAGGGAGGGCGCGTGATCTTCGTGCCAGATCATTTTGGGCAGAAGCTCGCGAAAGCCGTTGAGGCGCACGGACCGCTGTGCGTCGGGATCGACCCGCATCCGTCGCTGCTGGACGCCTGGGGCCTCTCCCACACCGCGGAGGGCCTCGAACGGTTCGCTCTGACGGCCGTGGAGGCGTTCGGCGGCAAGGTCGCGATGGTGAAGCCCCAGGCGGCGTTCTTCGAGACCTACGGGTCGCGTGGGGTCGCCGTGCTCGAACGGGTGATCGCCGAGCTGCGCGACTCCGGCACGTTGGTGCTGGTGGACGCCAAGCGCGGCGACATCGGCTCCACGATGGCCGCGTACGCCGAGGCGTACCTGGGTGACGGCTCGCCGCTCGCCGGTGACGCCGTGACGCTGTCTCCCTTCCTCGGCTTCGGCTCGCTGCAGCCCGCGCTGGACACGGCGCGGGCGACCGGCCGCGGGGTGTTCGTGCTGGCGCTCACGTCCAACCCGGAGGGTGCCGAGGTCCAGCGGTCGGTTGCTCCGGACGGGCGAACCGTGGCCCAGACGATCATCGATTTCGCCGCGGCTCGGAATTCCGGCATTTCCCCGTGCGGCGATGTTGGACTCGTCGTGGGTGCCACGATCGGGGAAACGGATGTGGACCTCGCGGGGTTCAACGGCCCGATCCTCGCGCCCGGTTTCGGGGCCCAGGGCGGCTCGGTGGCTGATCTAAAACGGCTCTTCGGGCCCGACATGCGCAACGTTCTTCCGACTTCTTCACGAGATGTTCTCAAGCATGGCCCGGACGTATCGTCGCTGGTCAGCGCCGTGCGGAGGGTTCAGGAGAGCCTCTGAGGGGCGGGCGCGCCACAACTTTTGAGTGTGGCGCGCTCACCTGGGGAAACATGTGTTGGTAGGGTCCAGCCCACCGGCTGCCCCGCTGGTCACCGGCCTCATAGCACACCTAGCGTGTGGGACGAGTCGCCGGTGGCGGTGATCAGGCCGTCGGAGGGTGTTGGTACTACTACCACCCGCCGCATCACTCATGGCCGCTGAAGATTTACCTGACTGGGTCACGTTGTCCCCAGGCAATTGCGGTCGGTACGGTCGCGGCACCGATCCGAAAAGAATCCACACCACGGAGGAAATCGTGGCTCTTCCCCAGCTTACCGAGGAGCAGCGAGCCGCAGCGCTGGAGAAGGCTGCTGCCGCTCGTCGCGCTCGGGCTGAGCTCAAGGAGCGCCTCAAGCGCGGCGGCACGACCCTGACGGACGTGCTCAAGGCCGCCGAGAGCGACGAGGTCCTGGGCAAGATGAAGGTGTCCGCGCTGCTCGAGGCCCTGCCGGGCGTCGGCAAGGTGCGCGCGCAGCAGATCATGGAGCGCCTCGAGATCGCTCCGAGCCGCCGCCTGCGCGGTCTGGGTGACCGCCAGCGCAAGGCCCTGCTCTCCGAGTTCAGCGGAGAGTGAGTGACACCGGGACGGGAGCGGGCTCTGTCCGCTCCCGTCTCACCGTCCTGTCCGGGCCGTCGGGCGTAGGCAAGTCGAGCGTCCTGGCGGAGCTGCGCAAGCAGCAACCCGATGTGTACTTCTCCGTCTCGGCGACCACCAGGAAGCCGAGGCCGGGGGAGGTCGACGGGGTGCACTACCACTTCGTCGACCGAGAGAAGTTCCAGCAGATGATCGACGCAGGCGAGTTCCTCGAACACGCCGAGTTCGCCGGCAACTGCTACGGAACTCCCCGCAAACCGGTCGAGGAAGCACTGGCCGCAGGCAGGCCCGCCCTGCTGGAGATCGAACTGCAGGGGGCGCGGCAGGTCCGCGTGGCCATGCCGGACGCCCAGCTGGTGATGCTGATGCCCCCGTCCTGGGAGCATCTGGTCGGCAGGCTGACCGGCCGTGGCACCGAGGACCCGGCGGTCGTCGAGCACAGGCTCGCCATCGCCCGTGAGGAACTCGCAGCCGAAAAAGAGTTCGACGAGGTCGTCGTGAACGCCGACGTGAAGTCGGCGGCCGCCGACTTGCTATCCTTGATGGTCGGACCACGAATCTCAGGAGTTTGAGAGTGATCACCCACACCGAGCTCGGTCACCTGACCGGTTCTCCGGAGGGCATCACCAACCCGCCGATCGACGACCTGCTGGAGCAGGTGAGCTCGAAGTACGCGTTGGTGATCTACGCCGCGAAGCGTGCCCGCCAGATCAACGACTACTACGCGCAGCTCGGCGAGGGCCTGCTCGAGTACGTCGGCCCGCTCGTCGAGCCGGGCCCGCGTGAGAAGCCCCTCTCGATCGCTCTTCGCGAGATCCACGCGGGTCTCCTCGAGCACACCGAGGGCGAGTGAGCTCCGCGTCCTCTGACGCTGATGCCCCCTCCAAGCCCAGGATCATCCTGGGTGTTGGCGGGGGCATCGCCGCGTACAAGGCCTGTGAGGTCCTGCGCCGCCTGACCGAGTCCGGTCACTCCGTTCGGGTCATCCCCACCGAGGGCGCGCTCAAGTTCGTGGGAGCCGCCACGTTCGAGGCGCTGTCCGGCCAGGTCGTGACCGCCGACCCGTTCGACGACGTGCACGAGGTGCCGCACGTCAAGCTCGGGCAGAACGCCGACCTCGTGGTGGTCGCGCCGGCCACGGCGAACATCATCGCGAAGGCCGCCCACGGCCTCGCCGACGACCTGCTGACGAACACCCTGCTGACCGCGCGCTGCCCGGTCCTGCTGGTCCCCGCGATGCACACCGAGATGTGGGAGCACCCGGCCACCCAGCACAACGTGCAGCTGCTGCGGTCGCGCGGTGTGATCGTCGCCGAACCGGCGAGCGGCCGTCTGACCGGCAAGGACACCGGCAAGGGTCGCCTGCCGGACCCCGCCGAGATCGTCGAACTCGCCCGGCTGCTGCTGGTGCGCGGGGACGCTCTGCGGCGGACACTGGAGGGCGTGCACGTCGCGATCTCCGCCGGCGGTACGCGCGAACCCCTCGATCCGGTGCGCTTCCTCGGGAACCGCTCGTCCGGCAAGCAGGGCTATGCCCTCGCCAGGGTCGCGGCGCAGCGCGGTGCCAGGGTGACGCTGGTCGCGGGCAACACGGCGGACCTCTCGACGCCCGCCGGAGTCGACCTGGTCCGGGTCGGCTCGGCGGTCGAGCTGCGGGAGGTCATGCACAAGGTCGCGGCCGACGCGGACGTGGTCGTGATGGCCGCCGCGGTGGCCGATTTCCGGCCCGTCGCGCTCGCCGGGCACAAGATCAAGAAGACGTCCGCCGACCCCGACCCGATCACGCTGACGAAGAACCCCGACATCCTCGCGGAGCTCGTTTCCGCACGTCGGGAGGGTCAGGTGATCGTCGGGTTCGCCGCGGAGACGGGCGACGAGACGACCTCGGTGCTCGACTACGGGCGGGCGAAGCTGCGCCGCAAGGGCTGCGATCTCCTGGTCGTCAACGCGGTCGGCGACGGCAAGGCGTTCGAGCAGGAGGACAACGCCGGTTGGCTGCTGTCCGCCGACGGCGCCGAGACCCCTATACCGCACGGCTCGAAAGCGCAACTGGCGTCCGTGGTGTGGGACGCGGTTACCGCCCGTTCGACTGATTCTCAATAAGCTCTACCTAAGCTTTCACCGACGTCATGTCCAGCGAACAAGGAGTGTCCGTGAGCCAGCACAGCAGCAGGCTGTTCACCAGTGAGTCGGTGACCGAGGGACACCCCGACAAGATCTGCGACGCGATCAGCGACTCGATCCTCGACGCGCTGCTGGCGAAGGACCCGCGCTCCCGCGTCGCGGTGGAGACGCTGGTCACCACGGGGCAGGTCCATGTCGCGGGTGAGGTCACCACGGAGGCCTACGCCGACATCCCCACGATCGTGCGCGAGAAGATCCTGGAGATCGGCTACGACTCGTCCGCGAAGGGCTTCGACGGCCACTCGTGCGGCGTGAACGTCGCCATCGGCGCGCAGTCGCCGGACATCGCGCAGGGTGTCGACACGGCGTTCGAGAACCGCGTCGAGGGTGCGGCGGACGAGATCGACAAGCAGGGTGCGGGCGACCAGGGCCTGATGTTCGGGTACGCGTGCACCGACACGCCCGAGCTGATGCCGCTGCCGATCGCGCTCGCGCACCGGCTGTCGCGCCGCCTGAGCGCGGTCCGCAAGGACGGCACCGTGCCGTACCTGCGTCCGGACGGCAAGACGCAGGTCACCATCGAGTACGCGGGCGACCAGCCCGTCCGGCTCGACACGGTCGTCATCTCCACCCAGCACGCCGACGGCATCGACCTCGAGAAGCTCCTCGGCGTCGACCTGCGCCAGCACGTCGTGGAGCCCGAGCTCGCCGAGCTGACGCTGGACACCACCAACGTCCGGCTGCTGACGAACCCGACCGGCCGCTTCGTCATCGGTGGCCCGATGGGTGACGCTGGCCTGACCGGCCGCAAGATCATCGTCGACACCTACGGAGGCATGGCCCGTCACGGTGGCGGCGCGTTCTCCGGCAAGGACCCGTCGAAGGTTGACCGCTCCGCCGCGTACGCGATGCGCTGGGTCGCCAAGAACACCGTCGCGGCAGGCCTCGCCACCCGCGTCGAGGTCCAGGTCGCCTACGCGATCGGCAAGGCCGCGCCGGTCGGTCTGTTCGTCGAGACCTTCGGCACCGAGACGGTCGACCCGCAGAAGATCCAGCAGGCCATCACCGAGGTCTTCGACCTCCGCCCGGCCGCGATCATCCGCGACCTCGACCTGCTCCGCCCGATCTACGCCCCGACCGCCGCGTACGGCCACTTCGGCCGCACCGACGTCGACCTGCCCTGGGAGTCGACCGACCGCGCCGACGCCCTGCGCGCTGCCGCCGGCGCCTGATCAGCACCGCTCGAACGGCCCGCTTCCTCACCGGGAGGCGGGCCGTTTCGCGTATCTCCGGCTGCTTCGCGGTCTCCGCAGTGAGTCTGGAATTCCGGCGGGACTCGTCCGCTGCGGCGGCAATGCGGAGTTTCGTGGTTGTCCTCCCTTGCCCGTGTGGTGCCTACGGACTGAAGAGTCGCAACAGAGCGTTGCCCGAACGCTAACCAGAGCGAGCCATGTCGCGTTCCACGACTGGGATCGGCGCCCCGATCTCGGTGCGGATCGCCGCCGCCTGCGTGCGCAGCGACGGGTTCCGCGTAACGTCCGCCAGCGCCTCCAGCACGCTCGCCTCCCGCCAGCGGTCGCCGAGTTCGCGGTGCAGGATGAGGCTGCGTTCCAGCAACGAGCGCGCGGCAGCGGGGTTGCCGGTGCCGTGCTCGACGACGCCGAGCAGGTTGAGCGCCCAGGCGATGCCCTCCTTGAACTCCAGTTCGCCGAACGTGTCCAGCGCTTCGTCCAGCAGTGTCCTGGCTCTGGCCGTCTCGCCCCGGTACCACGCCACCGCGCCCAGGTAGGCGAGCGACGACGTGGCACCACGTCGATCACCCAGACCTCGCAGTGACTTCAGTGATGCCTGAAGATCGGCCTCCGCGACGGCGAGATCACCGGAGAGCCAGGACGTGGCTCCCGCGAGTTGTCGCGCGTAGGCGGCGTTCACCGGGTTCGATGCGCGTGCTGCCTCCTGATAGTGGTGCAACGCCGTTTCGTAGAAGCCGCGCTCCCGTGCGACCGAACCCAACAGCCGGTGCAGCCGTCCGGCCAGCGACGGATCGGCTTCCAGGCCGTCACGGGCGTGCCGGACCGCCTCGCTGTAGTCGCATTCGAGCAACGCCAGCGCTGCTGCGGAAGCCAAAGCCTTGCCGCGCAACGGTCCTGAGCCTCTGAGTGCGATCCTCAGCCACTGGCGGCCCTCGCGGTAGTTGCCGGTGCGGTGCCAGTAGCGGTTCAGCGCGACGGCCAGGCGCAGCACTTTGCCGGTATCGCCGTTCTTCGTGAACCAGTCCATGGTGCGCTGGAGGTTGGCGTGCTCGATCCGCAACTCGTCGAGCAGCGTGCCCGTCGGGTCTGCTTCCGCGCGTTCGGCCAGGTGCAGGAAGAAATCGGCGGCGCGGGCGTGTGCCTCGGAGGGCTGTTCGAGGGCGAACGCGTGGACGGTTTCCAGCATGGAGAAACGGGTTTCGCCGGCTGCCCGGGACACCCGCACGAGGGATTTGGCGACCAGGCCGGTCAGCGCGTCGAGCGTGCCCGTCAGCGCCTCGACCAGGTCGGCGGGGAAACCGCCCGCGCACACGGCGAGATCGGCGAACAGCGTGCGTTCCGAGGACGTCAGCAGGTCGTGGCTCCACGCGATCGCGGCGCGCAACGGCCCGAGCAGGCCGAACCGGTCGCGCAACCGGCGCACGATCTGGGCCGGCGTGAGGACGGAGGTGCGGGCGGCGGCGAGTTCCAGTGCCAGCGGCAGGCCGTCGAGCGCGGCGCACAGCTGGGCGATCGCAGGGGCGTCCGCGTCGGTGTAGTGGTGGGCGGCGCGGTCCAGGAACAGCCTGACGGCGTCGTAGGCGGCCAGTTCGGTCAACGAGCGCGGGACGTCCGGATCTGGCACGGCGAGCGGCGGAACCGCGTAGATCGCCTCGCCGGGGACGTTGAGCGGTTCGCGACTCGTGGCGAGTACTCGCAACTTCGGGTTTCTTTCGGTGAACGCCGCGCACTTCGCTCTGAGGTGTTCGCAGTTGTCCAGCACCAGCAAGGTGTTTCCGAGCGTGCCGAGCTCTCGGGTGGTGATGCCGAACGCCGCGGCGACCGCGTCGCCGACGCAGGTCGCGGACGTCAGATCGACCACTGTGGACGATGGTGAGACGTGCTGGGCCAGGCGCGACTTGCCGCAGCCCGCCGGGCCGGTGAGCGTCACGAGACGCGTCTTTTCGAGTAATCTCACGACGTCCTGCGTCTCGCGCTGCCGTCCGACGAGGCTCGTGCCGGAGCCGGCCGGCGGGCACGCCAGCGCCTCGGCCTCGATCGTGCGCAGTCCCGGCCCGGGATCGACACCGAGCTCGTCGACGAGCACCGTGCGGGCGCGACGGACCGTGCTCAACGCGTCGGCGCGTCGGCCGCCACGTAGTTGTGCCTCGGCGAGCAGCTCCCAGAAACGTTCACGGAGCGGATGGCTCACCACGAGCCGTTCCAGCTGTGCCGTTCCGTAGTCGCCGCGGCTGATCTCTTGCTGCGCCAGCGCTTCCTCAGCCGCGAGCCGTGCCTCGTGCAACCGGGTGATCTCCGCGGACGCCCACTCGAAGACGTGGCAGTCGGCCAGTGGATCGCCGCGCCACAAGGCGAGTGCCGCACGGGGCGAGGGCGCGCGCTCGAAGCGCGTCACGTCCACGTGCGATGGGTCGGTGCGCAAGGCATAGCCCGCACTTGTGGTGACCAGAACGTCCACGAGACCGATGGCGGACAGTGCGCCACGCACGCGCGCGATGTGGCTGTGGAGCGTTCGCAGCGCCGTCGGAGGTGGCTCGGTGCCCCACAACGCGTCGATCAGGCGGGTTGCGGGGAGCACCGATGCCGCGCGCAACGCCAGCAGCGCCAGGAGGGAACGCTGGCGCGTACCGGCGAGGCGCAGCACGCCGCCCGGCCCGGTGACTTCGAGGGGGCCGAGCAGGCGGACGTCGAATGGGTCCACGCACCAGCGGAGTCCTCAGCGAGGACCCTGAATACATCGCAACGGGGTTCGTCACTGGACGCACACGTCGCCGGGACCCTCCGTGCACGTGTCGGTGCCGCCGAGCCCGAACATCCGGTTGGGCCAGGCGTTGCCGGACAACGTGTCGTCGCCCGCGGTGCCGAACACGTCCTGGACGTTCAGGATCTCGTCGATCTCTCCCGGCCTGGACGCCGTACCCGCCGCGAGGTCGATCACCATGCCCTCGGCGTGGTCGCTGAAGTCCGCGCTGTCGCGCATGTTGGGCTTCACGCCGTCGATCTTGTCGTTGCCGTAGCCGCCCTGCAGGAAGTTGCCGCCGCCGTCGGCAGGTGACTCGTCCAGCACGTCGTCGCCGTTGCCGCCGTAGAGCTTGTCGGCGCTGGGACCGCCGGTGATGGTGTCGTCGCCCTCGCCGCCCATCAGGACGTCCGGACCGGAGCCGCCGTGCAGCGAGTCGTCGCCGTCGCCGCCGTGCTGCTCGCTGGGCACGGCGCTGTCGTAGAACACCGTGTCGTCGCGGTCGCCCAGGTAGATGACGATCTTCTGGACCTGCGCGCACTGGACGCGCGAGGCCGACAGGCGCGTGCACCCGGTGCCCGCCCGCATCGTGCCGGCATCGCTGATGGTGGTGCCGGAGACGTGGAGCTGGCTGGCGCGCGCGGGCGCCCCGGTGATGACGAGCCTGCCGGCCTCGACCCGCGCGACCGTGGCGGGTTCCGGTGCGGCGGTGGTGGCGGACGCGACGAGTGCGGCTGCGACGACGAGCTGAAGCATGGTTCCCCCTCTTCGATGATGTGCACGTGACTACGCGGGTGCTGTTGTGGATCTGTTGTGGCGGCCGCATCCGGGCCACAACCGCGCCGGTTTCTCCTTCTCGCCGTCAGTGCAGTTGGGAAAGGGGAGACCATGAGAACCGGCATGGCAGCGCTGCTCGGCGCCGTGATGGCGCTGGCGGTGGTACCGCTGACCGCGGCGGCGCAGGAAGAGCCCGAGCAGGAGATCATCGTCAAGTTCCGGGACGGTGCGTCGAGATCCGACGCGCTGGAGAAGTCGCGGACGCGGGCCGTCGCGGACGCCACGGACGGAGCCGAGGTGCTCGCCTCGCGCGACGCCGCGGAGTCGATCCGGGTGCTGATGGCGCGCGGTGACGTCGAGTACGCCGAGCCGAACATCGTGCTGGAGGCCACCGCAGTACCGAACGACCCGCTGTGGCCGCAGCAGTGGCACTACTGGGAGTCGCCCGGCGGCATCGGGTTGTCGCCCGCCTGGGACCAGGGACCGTCCGGCGCGGGCGTGCGGGTCGCGGTGATCGACACCGGCCGCACCGCGCACCCCGACCTGTCCGCCAACTACATCGGTGGCTACGACTTCATCAGCAACGCGGTCTTCGCCAAGGACGGCAACGGCCGGGACGCCAACCCGACCGACCAGGGCGACTGGCGGCTGGCAGGGCAGTGCGGTCCCGGCTCCCCGGCGCGGCCGTCGAGCTGGCACGGCCTGCACGTCGCGGGCACCGTGGCCGCGTTGCGCAACAACCTGACCGGTGGCACAGGCGTCGCGCCGTTGGCCAAGGTCGTGCCGGTGCGCGTCCTCGGCACGTGCGGCGGCACGCTGGCCGACATCGCGGCGGGCATCGTGTGGGCGGCCGGTGGCGCGGTGCCGGGCGTTCCGGCGAACCCGAACCCGGCCAAGGTGCTGAACCTGTCGCTCGGCGGCCCGTCGGCGGTCTGCCCGGCGACGTTGCAGAACGCGATCAACACCGCGCGCAATGTCCACGGGGCGACCGTCGTCGTCGCCGCGGGTAACGACGCGGCCAACGCCTCCGGCACCACCCCGGCCAACTGCGCGGGAGTGATCACCACGGGTGCCACCGACCGCCAGGCCAACCGCGCGTGGTACTCCAACTTCGGTGCGTCGGTCGAGATCTGCGCGCCGGGCGGCGAGACGTCGCCGGTGGCCGCGAACGGCGTGTTGTCGACGCTGAACAACGGCGTCACGGTGCCCGCCGGATCGATCTACCAGTTCTACCAGGGCACCAGCATGGCGACTCCGCACGTCGCCGGTGTCGTGGCGCTGATGCAGCACGCGCGGGTGCAACACGGCAAGCCGTTGCTGACGCCCGCGCAGGTGCTGTTGCACCTGAAGGCAATGGTGCTGCCGCCTGCCGCTCAGTGCGGCAAGGGACTGCTCGACGCCCAGGGCAGTGTGGCGGCCGCTATCGCCGCGCCCTGACTGTGAGGTGTGAACGAGGCCCCGGTCATCCGGGGCCTTTGTTCATACGTGGGTCGGTTTCGGGACACCTAATGAGACTAGAAACTCGTTCCATGTCGTTCTCTCGTCGTGGGTTCATGGCTGCGGTCGCTGCTGCTGGCGCGGGCACGTTGCTGCCACCGTCGGTGTACGCCGCATTGGCCAATGAACCCCGTGCGGGAGGGTTGCGCGCGATCAAGCACGTCGTGCTGTTGATGCAGGAGAACCGGTCGTTCGACCACTACTACGGAACGCTCCGCGGTGTGCGCGGGTTCTCCGACCGCAACGCGTTGAGGGGTGTGTTCAACCAGTCGGGGGTGCTGCCGTTCCCGGTGCGTGAAGCCGCGTCAGGGCGGGACATCCAGTACATCGGCGACCTCGACCACAGCTGGAACGGCGGGCACGCGGCGTTGCGCGGCGGCTGGAACGACAACTGGGTGCCCGCGAAGACCGCGGCGACGATGGCGTTCTACACGCGGCAGGACCTCCCGTTCCACTACGAGCTTGCCGACACCTTCACGCTGTGCGACGCCTACCACTGCTCGGTGCCGTCCTCCACGTCACCGAACCGCAACTACTGGGTGTCCGGGTACACCGGTTTCGAGCCTTCCGGTTCGCGCGCGACCGGGAACGCGGCCTACAACGAGGACAACCACGCCGGGTACACGTGGAAGACCTACCCGGAACGCCTGGAGGCGGCGGGGAAGTCGTGGCGGGTGTACCAGGAGTGGGACAACTTCCAGGACAACAACCTGGAGTTCTTCGCGCGGTTCAAGGAGATCGCGCGCAAGGTGCTGCCGCCGGGGTTCAAGTCGCTGGACAAGCTGTACGGGACCGGGGATCCGGCGTTGATCGGCGCGATCGATCTTTCGCGGCTTTCTCCCGCCGAGAGGTCCTTGTACGACAGGGGATTGCATCGGGTCAGACCCGGTGGGCTGGGGGAGGCGTTCCGTTCTGACGTCGCCGCCGGCCGGCTTCCCGCCGTGTCGTACCTGGTCCCGTCCTCTGTGGACTCCGAGCATCCCGGTGCGTCATCGCCCGCTGCTTCCGCGTCGATCACGTATCAGGTCCTGGACGCGTTGGCGTCTCATCAGGACGTGTGGGAGTCCACGGTCCTGTTCATCACCTACGACGAGAACGACGGCTTCTACGACCACGTGCCGCCGCCGCGCCCGCCGTTGTCCGTCGTTGACGAGTACGTGGGCGACCGGCCGTTGGGGTTGGGTGCGCGCGTGCCGATGACCGTCGTCTCGCCGTGGTCCGTCGGCGGGTACGTGTGTTCGCAGGTGTTCGACCACACGTCGATGACGCAGTTCCTGGAGAAGTGGACCGGGGTGCGGTCGGAGGAGATCTCCGCGTGGCGCCGGACCGTGTCGGGCGACCTGACCTCGACGTTCGACTTCGAGCATCGCCGTGCATGGCCCGAGGTCGGCGAGCCCGCGCCCGTGCCGCCCGCCACGCCGCGCTGGCGTCCCGCGCCGCCGTCGTCGCAGAAGATGCCCGAACAGGAGCCCGGACGACGACGTGCGCGCGCTCTGCCGTACCAGCCTGACGCGTCGTTGTGCGGGGATTCGCTGGAGATGACGAACTCCGGGTCTGCTTCCGTGCACTTCGCGCTGTATCCCTACTCGGGCCAGTTCCCGGTGCCGCAGCACTTCGACGTCGCGTCGTCGGCTTCCGTGGAGGTCACGGGTGATCACGACCTGGTCCTGCTGGGCCCCAACGGTTTCCGCCGCGAGTTCTCCGGCTCTGCCTCCGACCGTGCGCGAGTGTCGTCGTCGGTGCGCGGCTACAGCCGTGTGCTGACGTTGACGTTCGAGAACTCCGGATCGTCGCCGTTGACGTTCGTGCTGGGGCGGCGGTGGTACGTCGTGAGACCGGGCCATCGGCACGTGATCCCGTGGCTGACCGTGATGAACTCCGGTTGGTACGACCTCACTGTGACGGTGGCGGAGGAGCCACGGTTCCGCCGCCGTTTGTGTGGTCACATCGAGAACGGCCGGGAGTCGATCTCCGGTTAACGTTGCCCGCGTGGAGATCACGGGGGACGAGATCCGGCGGTTGCTGACCGAGGACCAGGATCCCAGGGGTGTGCGCGTGACCGGCTCGCACATCACCGGGGAGCTCGACCTGCAGGACCTGGTGGTGAAGCGGCCGTTGGTGCTGCGCGACTGCACCACCGAGCAGCCGGTACTGCTCAGCCGGGCGCATTTCTCCCAGCTGGACCTGAGGGGCCTCGTCGCCCCGTCGATCCAGGCGCACGGCCTGACGGTGGACCACGACCTGCACCTGAGCGCGGCCCGCCTGAGTGCCGCCGAGTCGGTCGACGCCCGCCAGATGCGCATCGGCGGCAGTGTCTACCTGGACGACGGCTTCCGCGCCGCGGGTTCGGTGATGCTGAGCAGTTCGCGAGTCGCGGGCGTGGTCTCGTGCCGCGGCGCCCGAATCGACTCCACCCTGCACCTGGTCGACGTGCACGTCGGTGATGTGATCTTCCTGTCGCACGGCTGCCAGGTGACGAGCGACGGCGCCCACGCCGCGGTCCGGATGCGCGGCGCCCAGGTAGACGGCCAGATCGTCCTGCGCGGCGGCCGCTTCACCTCGCCGGGCGTCGCGGTCGACCTGCGGCACGTCAAGGTCGGCAAGGACCTCCTCATGCCGTTCGCCGGCATCGAAGGCCAGGTGCAACTCGAAGGCCTCGTCTACGAGGGCCTGCCCCGTGACGCCACAGTGGACGAATGGCTGACCCTGCTGGCCACGCGCACCCCCTACTACTCGACCCAGCCGTGGGTGCAGCTCGCCGCCGCACACTCCGCGGCCGGCCACGAACAGGACGTGCGCCGAATTCGCGTTGCCGCCCAACGCGATCTGCGCCGCCGCGGCCAGCTCTCGCGCTGGGGCCGCACCTGGCACCTGATCCGCGGCCTGACCGTCGGGCACGGCTACCGACCAGCACTGGCGTTGCTGTGGCTGGCCGGGGTCCTCGCGGTGTCGGTGGGCGTGGTCCTGGTGTCGGGCGCGGTGCGGTGCTCGGCGGTCGAACAGGTCGGCTACGCGCTGAACGTGGCAACACCGCTGGTCAAGGTGGACGCGGCCCGCTGCGCGGTCGACGCCACCTCGGCCGGCGGCCGGTTCGTACTCGCCTCGACGTGGCTGCTGCAGATCCTGGCCTGGGCCTTCGCCACCCTGTTCGTGGCGGGCTTCACCGGTTTGGTGAGGCGCAACGCGTGACTGTCGGGGCTGTCTGATACACCAGGAGGCATGAGCGCGAAGACCGGAGCCAGGCGAGGGGAACGAGTCCCCGCGGCCACGCTGCCGGTCGCCCGCATCGTCGTGGACGTCCCCCTGGCCCACCTGGACCGCCCCTTCGACTACGCCGTACCGTCCGAACTGGACGAGACGGCCGTGCCGGGCTGCCGCGTCCGCGTCCGCTTCGCGGGCCAACTCGTCGACGGCTACCTCCTGGAGCGCGCCGAAACCTCCGAGTACGAGAAGAAACTCGCCTTCATCGAAAAGGTCGTCTCTCCCGAACCGGTGCTGGCACCGGAGATCGCCGCCCTGGCCCGCGCCATCGCCGACAGGTACGCGGGCGGCATGATCGACGTCCTGAGGCTCGCGATCCCACCCCGCCACGCCCGAGCGGAAGCGGCCGAGTCCGGCGCCCCGGCTCCGCTGCCCCAGGTCCCGGCCTGGGTGTCCGAGCAGCCCGCCGCGCCACAAGGCCCGGCCGGCGTGCCCGCTGGGTCCTCGGTCGCGGCGTCGCCAGAGGGTTCCGGTGGCGTGCCCGCCGCGCCTGTCGACGAGCCAGTCGCTCCAGCCGCCGAGCAGACCACGCCGGCGACCGAGCCTGCTGTGCGGCCGACAGTGCCTGCCACTCCGCCAACCGCGCCTGCCGCGGCTCCGGCTGCTCCCGCCACCGAGCCGACCGCGCCCGCCGTGCCGCCATCGGCGCCTGTCGTCGAGTCGGCCGCGCCTGCCGCAGCCCCGGCTGCTCCCGTCACCGAGCCGACCGCGCCCGCCGTGCCGCCATCGGCGCCTGTCGCCGAGCCCGCCGCGCCTGCCGCAGCCCCGGCTGCTCCCGCCACCGAGGCCGGCACTTCCGGCGGCTCGGCAGCCCCCACCCGTTCCCAGCTTCCGCCTGTCCCCGCCGACGCCTGGTCGCGCTACCCGCGCGGCCCCAAGTACCTGGAAGCCCTCCGCACCGGCCGTCCCGCCCACGCCGTCTGGCAGGCCCTGCCCTCCGAGGACTGGCCCGCGCGGTTGGCCGAAGCTGCCGCTGCGGTCGCCTCCACCGGGCGGGGTGTCGTCATCGTCGTGCCGGATCACCGTGATCTGGCGCGTGTGTCCGAGGCGTGTGCGAGGCTCATCGAGGGTGTGGTGACGCTGTCGGCCGACCTGGGGCCGTCCGAGCGCTACAAGCGCTGGCTGGCTGTTCGCCGGGGTGTCGCCAGGGTCGTGGTCGGCACTCGCGCCACCGCCTTCGCGCCGGTCAAGGATCCCGGGTTGCTGGTCGTGTGGGACGACGGCGACGATCTCCACGTCGAGCCGCGTTCGCCCTATCCGAACGTGCGCGATGTTCTGGTGCAGCGTGCGCACATGTCCGGTGCGGCGTTGCTGATCGGTGGCTTCGCCCGCACCGCCGAGGCTCAGCTCCTGGTCGAGACGGGCTGGGCCCACGAGATCGTGGCCTCCCGCGAGACCCTGCGGGCCGTGGCGCCGCGCGTCGTGTCGGTGGGCGACAACGAGTGGCAGGACGTCAAGGACCCCGCCGCCCGCACCGCGCGGCTGCCGTCCATCGCCTTCGAGGCGGCGCGGTTCGCCCTGGCCGACTCGCCGGTGCTCATCCAGGTGCCGCGCCGCGGTTACGTGCCCGCCCTCGCCTGCGGGCAGTGCCGGGGGCCTGCGCGATGCCGCCGGTGTGCGGGGCCGCTCGCGTTGCCCGGTGGCACCGAGGACGGGCTGCCCAAGCCCGCGTACTGCCGGTGGTGCGCGGCCACGGAGGCCGCGTTCCGGTGTCCGACGTGCGGCTCGCGCAGGCTGCGAGGGCAGATCATCGGTGCCAGGCGCACGGCCGAGGAGCTGGGGCGGGCGTTTCCCGGGCATCCGGTGCGCACCAGCGGTGCGGACGAGGTGCTCACCAAGGTGCCGGGCAAGCCCTCGCTGGTGGTGGCCACGCCCGGCGCCGAACCCGTGGCCGAGGGCGGTTACGGCGCGGTCCTCCTGCTCGACGGCTGGGCGTTGCTCGGCCGGGCCGACCTGCGGGCCTCCGAGGAGGCGCTGCGGCGGTGGATGACGGCCGCCGGGCTGGTGCGGCCAGGCAACGGGCGGGTGGTCGTGATCGCGGACTCGTCCCTCACGCCGGTGCAGGCCCTGGTGCGCTGGGACCCGGTGTGGCACGCCGCCACCGAGCTCGCGGCGCGGACCGAGCTCGGGTTTCCGCCCGCGGTGCGGATGGCGACGGTCGACGGCACCCCGGACGCGGTGAACGCCCTGCTCGACGAGCTGCGGTTGCCGCCGACCGGCGAGATCCTCGGGCCGGTGCCGCTGGGTGAGGACGAGTCCAGGGAACGGGCGCTGGTCCGCGTCGCCCGCAGCGAAGGCCGTCAGCTGGCCGCCGTCCTGGCCGAGGCCCAGGCCGTGCGGACAGCCCGGAAGGAACAGGAGCTGGTGCGCATCAAGCTCGATCCGCTCGAGGTGCTCTGACCGGGAGTTCAGTTCTCGTAATAGGACCGCAGGTTCGCGATGTGCTCGCGGATGTCGTCGTCGGTGAGCTTCTCGTACTCGAGGTACTCGCTCATGTACGTCATCAGGTCGCCGCGCTCGGGCTGGTCCTCGCTCGCGATCACGTGCGCCGTCGTGCCCGCGACGCCCGCCGGGAACAGCAGGAAGCCGTCGAGGCCCGCCATCGTGTCGAAGGAGGCGTTCTTGGCCTCCCACAGCGCCCAGACGTCCTCCTCGCGCCCGCACTCGGCGAGCAGCAGCGCGGCGAGGACCATCGCCTCGCTCACGCCCCAGCCCTCGCGGTGGGCTGCCGTTTCCTCCGTCAGCAGGTGGCGCAGCAGATCCGCGTCGCCCTCGCGGCGGTCGTGCAGCAGCAACCGCAGGGCGTCCTCGCGGTCGGCCTCGTCGAGAGGGGTGTTCGCGAAATCCGTTCGCAACCGGTCAAGATCGATCACCTCCGCACCTTAGGCCTTTCCCAAGAACTGTTGCCATCCGGTCGCAAGGGAGTAGAAGAGTGCGCATGTTGCGAACGGCTGCCGCATTGACGCTCTCCGTCGTACTGGTCGCCCCTGCTTCCGCAGGTGCGGCGGAACCACCGCCTCGAGTGCCCGAGCAGGTCGGCTGGGGCGGTGCCGTCTCCAGCGTCGACGCCGACGCGTCCCAGATCGGCATCGACGTGCTCCGCCGCGGCGGCAACGCCGTCGACGCGGCCGTCGCCACCGCCGCGGCGCTCGGCGTGACCGACCCGTTCAGCGCGGGCATCGGTGGCGGCGGGTTCTTCGTCTACTACGACGCCCGTACCCAGCGCGTATCCACTTTGGACGGACGCGAGACCGCTCCGCAGTCCGCGACCGACCAGCTCTTCGTGGAGAACGGCAAGCCGCTCCCGTTCGCCGAGGCGATGACGAGCGGTATGTCCGTCGGCGTCCCCGGCACGCCCAAGACGTGGCAGCAGGCCCTGGGCAAGTGGGGCACGCTCAACCTGCGCGAGGCCATGGCGCCGGCGGAAGCGTTGGCACGGCGCGGTTTCGTCGTCGACCAGACGTTCAACTCGCAGATCGCGAACAACGCCGCCCGCTTCGCCGACTTCACCTCGACCCGCGACCTCTACCTGCCCGGCGGACAGCCACCCGCCGTCGGCAGCACGTTCCGCAACCCGCAGCTGGCCGACACCTACCGCGAACTGGCGCGCACCGACCTCGCCTCCCTCTACGGCGGTGCGGTCGGTCACGACCTCGTGAAGACCGTCCAGCAGCCCCCGGTCGTGCCCGGCTCGACCCGCAACGTCCGCCCCGGCGCCATGCAGATCTCGGACCTGGCCCGCTACCAGGTGGAACGCCGCGACCCCACGCACACTCGCTACCGCGGCCTGGACGTCTACGGCATGGCGGCCCCGTCGTCCGGCGGCACCACCGTCGGCGAGGCGCTCAACATCCTCGAGTCGACCGACCTCGCCGAGGTCAACGACGTCGAGTACCTGCACCGCTTCATCGAGTCGACCAAGCTCGCCTTCGCCGACCGCCTCCGCTGGGTGGGCGACCCGGCCTTCACCCGCGTCCCGACCAAGGGCCTGCTCTCCCAGGAGTTCGCCGACTCCCGCGCATGCCTGATCAAGCCCGACGCCGTGCTGCCCGCCCCGCAGCCGGCGGCCGACCCCGACAACCCGCAGGCGTGCGCGGCGACCGCGGGCCTCTCGGCACTGCGTGAGGACGCCGAACGCACCACCCACCTCACCACGGCCGACCGCTGGGGCAACGTCGTCGCCTACACCCTCACCATCGAGGCGGAGGGCGGCAGCGGCATCGTCGTCCCCGGCCGTGGCTTCCTGCTCAACAACGAGCTCACCGACTTCGAGTTCGTCGCCCCGAACGCCGGCGTCCCGCACCCGAACCTGCCGGGCCCCGGCAAGCGCCCGCGTTCGTCCATGGCCCCGACCATCGTCCTCGACCACGGCAGGGTCGTCCTCGCGGTCGGTTCACCGGGCGGCTCCACCATCATCACCACGGTCACCCAGATCCTCACCGGCCGCCTGGACCGCAAGATGTCCCTGCTCAACGCCGTGGCCGCCCCACGCGCCTCCCAGCGCAACGCGGCCACGACCCCGGCAGAGGTCGCGTTCATCGCGGCCGACACGGCCAGGGGCCTGGAGGCCATCGGCCACAAGTTCAGCCAGAACGCCGAAATCGGTGCCGCCACCGGAATCGAACGCGCCTCCGACGGCCGGTGGCGCGCGGTCGCCGAACCGACGCGGCGCGGAGGAGGCGCGGCCCGTGTGGTGAAGGTGGGCTGAGCTACTTGTTGGTGCGGCCGTCGATGCGTTCGCGGATCAGGTCCGCGTGGCCGTTGTGCTGCGCGTACTCCTCGATCATGTGGATGTAGAGCCACCGCAACGAAATCTCGCCCCATTTCGAGTGCATGAAGGTGTCGTTGAGGTCCCGTGCAGCTGCGGCTGCACGGGCCTCGGCCATTTCGGCCACGAGATCGGCGTACTCGGCCTCGGCGCGAGCCGGGTCGAGGTGCTCGAAGGCGGCGTCCCAGTTCGGCGGCACGGCGTAGCGGGGCTCGACGTCCTGACCGTTCAGCCGGATGCGGAACCAGACCCGCTCCACGTCGACCATGTGGCGAATGAGGCCCAGCAGGGTGAGGTTCGACGGGGGAGCGGTGGCCATGGCGAGCTGTTCGCCGGTCAGCCCGGCGCAGTTGTGCAGGAAGGTGGCGCGATGGCGGTCCAGCCACGCCTCCAGCATCGGGCGTTCTGCGCCGAGGAACGGCTCGTGAGGCGGCTTCACTTCCGGTGCGGTCCAAGTCATGAAGGTCATCCTCAGGTAACGCCGCCCATGTAGACGATCTGTTTTCGGCGTTGCGGGCCGTGACGTGCAGGTTCGGTGGGGCCAGCGGCTGGGGACCGCTCGGGAGCTTGACGATGAAGAAGCCGTCGACCACGTCGGTGGTGACGGCCTCGTGCCCACAGGTCGGCGTCCGACAGGGCGTCGTCGGGCACCGCCGCCGCACCCTCCCAGCTTGGTCGCATCAGCCTCGTGACCTGGGGGGTGTCCACCTTCTGGCCGAGTGTTGCACCGGATCTTCCCACCTGGGGCCGACCAGAGCTCGATACCGCGAGCCGATGCGGGCTGACCTGCGCGAACGACCCAGTTGTGGCATGACGACGACGACAGTTACCGGCGCTCCGGCAGCCCACTTCGACTTCCACGCGTTGTTCCGCCCCGTGCTGACGGCGCTGCGGTTCACCGGCCACTTCGTCGTGGCGCTGGTGAGCGTGATCTTCCTCGGCAGCGTGTCCGAGTACTGACCGCGCCCCTCGTAGACTGGCCACCAGTCCACCACGAGGAGCACTGCGTGACCGTCCAACCCATCCGCCTGTTCGGCGATCCGGTGCTGCGCACCCCCGCCGTCGAGGTCACCGACTTCGACAAGGAACTGCGCACCCTGGTCAAGGACCTGTGGGACTCGATGCAAGACGCGGGCGGAGCGGGACTCGCCGCGCCTCAGCTCGGTGTCGGGCTGCGCGTGTTCACCTACCACTGCGACGGCTTCGCGGGACACCTCGTCAACCCGACGTGGGAGGTGGTCGGCGAGGAGATGCAGGACGGCCCCGAGGGCTGCCTGTCCATCCCCGGCATGTCCTGGGACTGCAAGCGCCACCTGCACGTCGTGGCCAAGGGATGGAACATGCACGGCGAGCCGATCGAGGTCGAGGGCACCGAGACGCTGGCCCGCTGCATCCAGCACGAGACGGACCACCTCGACGGCGTGCTGTTCCTCGACCGCCTCGACGCCGAGACCCGCAAGCGCGCCATGAGGGAAATCCGGCAGTCCGAGTGGTTCGACGGTACGGTCCCCACCTTGAAGCAGAGCCCGCACCCACTCTTTGGCAGGTCCAGCTGACCATGCGACTCGTGTTCGCCGGTACGCCCGAGGTCGCACTTCCCTCGCTGCGCGCCTTCATCGACTCTCCCCGCCACGACGTCGTCGCCGTGGTCACCCGCCCCGACGCCCCCTCCGGTCGCGGCCGCAAGCTCGAGCGCTCCCCGGTGGCCGCGCTCGCTGACGCCGCCGGCATCGAGGTGCTGACGCCGGAGAAGGCGGGCGACCCCGAGTTCCTGGATCGCCTGCGCGCTCTGGAACCCGACCTGTGCCCGGTCGTCGCCTACGGCAACCTGCTGCCGCAGCGCACGCTCGACGTCCCGAAGCACGGCTGGGTCAACCTCCACTTCTCCGTGCTGCCCGCATGGCGCGGCGCCGCGCCGGTGCAGGCCGCCGTGCGCAACGGCGACGACATCACGGGCGCCTCGACGTTCCGGATCGTGAAGGAGCTCGACGCCGGCCCGGTCTTCGGCGTGGTGACCGAGAAGGTGCGCGACCGCGACACCTCCGGCGACCTGCTGACCAGGCTGTCCGAGTCCGGTGCCCGGCTTCTGCTGTCCACTGTGGACGGCATCGAGGACGGCACCCTCCGCGCGGTCGAGCAGCCCGCCGACGGCGTCACGTACGCCGCCAAGATCACTGTCGAGGACGCGCGCCTCGACTTCACCGCGCCCGCCGTGGCCGTCGACCGCCTGGCACGCGCCGTGACACCGGAGCCCGGCGCGTGGGCCGAGTTCCGGGGTGAGCGGTTGAAGCTCGGCCCCGTGACGCCGGTGGCCGACGTGACGCTGCCTGCCGGCGAGGTGCTCGTCGAGCGCAAGCGCGTGCTCGTGGGCACGGCGACCACTGCCGTGGCTCTCGGTGAGGTGCAGGCGCAGGGCAAGAAGCGCATGGCCGCCACCGACTGGGCGCGTGGCGTGCGCATCGAGGCGGGGGAGCGGATCGCATGAGCCGCTTTGTGACTCGGGCGCGCGGAATCGCCGCGCCGGCGCTGGCCGGTGCCGGCAGGACGCGGGGCCGTGGTGGAGCGCGGGGGCGCTTGTCGGACGACACGAACTTGGCGCGCGTTGGTCGCGTCGCAGCAGGAGAGTGCATCGCATGACCGGCTACTCGCGAGGAGCCTCCAAGCCGTCCCGTCCGCGCAGGCCGCATCCGCCGCGGCGGCGTACCGGGCCCTCGCGGCCGCCCGTGGAGGACCCGGCGCGCCTTGCCGCGTTGGAGACGTTGCGGGCTGTGCGGCAGCGGGACGCGTACGCGAACCTCGTGTTGCCGCAGCTGTTGCGGGAGCGCCGCATCACCGGCCGTGATGCGGCGCTGGCCACTGAGCTCACCTACGGTGCGGCGCGAGCCCAGGGGCTGCTCGACGCCGTCATCGAGGCGTGCTCGGATCGGCCATTGTCCGAAGTGGACGGTTCGGCGCTCGACGCGTTGCGGCTCGGTGCGTATCAGTTGCTGCGCACCCGGATTCCGTCGCACGCGGCGGTGGCCTCGACCGTCGACCTCGTGCGGGCCGAGCTGGGCTCCGGGATCGCGGGGTTCGTCAACGCCGTGTTGCGCAGGGTTGCCGAGCAGGACGAGGCCGCCTGGGTCGACGAGCTCGCGCCCGACCCGGACACCGACCCGATCGGCAACCTCGCCTTCGCCCACGCTCACCCGCGGTGGATCGCACAGGCGTTCGCGGAGGCCCTCGGCAGCCGGGACGAGCCGTTGAAGCTCGCCCTCGAGGCCGACGACGCGCGGCCTGCCGTGCACCTCGTGGCACGTCCTGGCGAGGTGAGCGCCGACGAGCTCGCCGCCATCGTGGGCGGCGACGTGGCGCCGTACTCGCCTTACGGCGTGCATCTGGAGGCCGGGGCGGGCGACCCGGGCGATCTCGAGCCCGTCCGGGAGCGCCTCGCCCACGTGCAGGACGAGGGCAGCCAGCTGTGCGCTCTGGCCCTCACGCGCGCGCCTCTGGAGGGCACTGACGACCGCTGGCTGGACCTCTGCGCGGGACCCGGCGGCAAGGCCGCGCTGCTCGCCGCACTGGTCGGCCTCGAGGGTGGCGAGCTGATCGCCGTCGAGAAGGCACCCCACCGCGCCGAGCTCGTGCGCAAGATCACCTCAGGCCTGCCGGTGACCGTGCACGTGGCCGACGGCCGCGAGACCGACTTCGTCGAAGGGGCGTTCGACCGCGTCCTGGTCGACGCGCCCTGCACCGGTCTCGGTGCACTGCGCAGGCGCCCGGAGGCGCGGTGGAGGCGCCAGCCCGCCGACGTCGGCACGCTCACGAAGCTGCAGCGCGAGCTGCTCACCGAGGCGTTGCGACTGGTGCGTCCTGGCGGCGTTGTCGGCTATGTCGTGTGCTCACCTCATCTCTCTGAGACCGTCGGGATCGTGACGGACGTCGCGCGGCGGACAGGGGCCGAACTGCTGGACACGCGGGAGCTCTTCCCGGGAGTTCCGGACCTCGGGGAAGGGCCGCACGTCCAGCTCTGGCCCCATCTGCACGGCACCGACGCGATGTTCTGCTCGGTGCTGCGACGCCCTGTTTGAGCGCTCGTGAACGACGGTAGTGGCGGGGTCTGACAGTTCTGCGCGGCCGATGGACGCGGGCGATCCGGGCGGTAACACGGTGGGTGACGTGCACGGCGACATCACCCAGATCCGTGATCCCCACGGTGACGTGCGCCCCGCTCGGCAGTGGCTGAGAGTGGCGGGGGTGCTGGCTGGTGCCCTGATCGTGGTGGTAGTGGCCTCGATCGTGTGGCGAGGGCAGAACCGTCCCGAGCCCGGAACCGGCCGAGCCCGGACCAGCCCTGGCGCTGAGGACGAGGATCACCGAGCCGTGCGGCCACCGGGCCGTGCGCGACAGCGCTGACCAGCCAGGACACGTCGATGGTGCCGTCGCGGCGGTCGTGGCTCAGAACACCGGCACCGCCGAGGTCGTGATCGGCGGGATCCGGGTGGAGCTGATCCGGGTGGAGCTGAAGGGCACTTCCAGGGCGGGCGTGCACGGAACGGGTCCCCTCCTCACCATGTGCACCCGGTGAGGTGCCGGGAGTTCACGATCGGCTTCGACACGAAGACGCCGCGGCTCCGGCCGCAGCCGAGACCCCTGCGGCCGGGGAAGGGAGCGGTCACGTCGACGTTCCCGTACCGCGTGAGCCGAGGTGAACCGGAAGTCCTCGAGATCGGGTCGTCCAGCGAGAACTGCGACTGCCGCTTCGCCCTCGTGGTGAACTGGATCGCTAACGGCGGGCAGAAGTCGACCACGGCAGGCGAATTCCGCGTCGTTCCCCGATGATCGTCCACCCAGGAGCGGCCGCCTAACATCGGCGCCATGACACGTGGGCTGCTCGGACTGGTCGCAAGCGGCTGCGGCGGCGTCGAATCCTGGTTCCGCACGGAACTCGCCGAACCCGCGGCACAACGGGGCTGGCGCCTGGCCATCACCTTCACTCCAACGGTCGTCCCGTGGTTCGAGGAGGCGGGCGAACTGGACAAGCTCCAAGCCCTCACCGACCTGGAGATCCGCTGGACCCCGCGCCTGCCGAGCCAGCCCAAGCCCTACCCGACGCCTGACGCGTTCATCTTCGCCCCCGCCAGCGCGAACTCGGTGGCCAAGCTGGCCCTCGGGATCGGCGACAACCAGGCGTTGACCGCGTTGAACGAGGCCATCGGCGTCGAGAGCTGCAAGGTCGTCGTCATGCCCCAGGCCAACGCGGACAAGCGCCGCCACCCGATGT
The DNA here is from genome assembly GCF_016907955.1 of Lentzea nigeriaca. Taxonomy (GTDB): domain Bacteria; phylum Actinomycetota; class Actinomycetes; order Mycobacteriales; family Pseudonocardiaceae; genus Lentzea; species Lentzea nigeriaca. The sequence continues at coordinate 937,729 of NZ_JAFBCX010000001.1, forward strand.
GGGAGACACATCTGAAGACGCTCGCCGGAGCGGGTGTCGTGGTGGTCACTGACGAGGCTCCCGGCAGCCTGCTCGACCTGCTGGACACCTAGACTTCACCCTTGTGGTCCACACGCCGATGATCGCCCCCAGCATCCTGTCCGCAGACTTCGCGCGGCTCGCCGACGAGCTCGCCGCGGTGCCCACCTCGGACTGGATCCACGTCGACGTCATGGACAACCATTTCGTGCCGAACCTGACGCTCGGCCTGCCCGTGGTGAAGTCGCTGCTCCAGGTGACCGACATCCCGATCGACTGCCACCTCATGATCGAGGACCCGGACCGCTGGGCCATCGGGTACGCCGAAGCGGGCGCGTACAACGTCACGGTGCACGTCGAGGCGGCCGACGACCCGGTGAAGCTGGCCAAGGACCTCAGGGCCGCGGGCGCGAAGGCCGGGCTGAGCATCAAGCCCGGAACGCCGCTGGAACCGTACGTCGACGTGCTCAAGCACTACGACACGTTGCTGGTCATGTCGGTCGAGCCCGGCTTCGGTGGGCAGAAGTTCATGGTCGACGTGCTCGAGAAGGTCAGGACGGCACGCCACCTCGTCGACACCGGGCACCTGAAGCTGCTCGTGGAGATCGACGGCGGCATCAACGCCGACACCATCGAACAGGCCGCGCAGGCCGGGGTGGACTGCTTCGTCGCCGGGTCCGCCGTGTACGACGCCGCCGATCCCGGCAAGGCCGTCGAGGCACTGCGCGCGCAGGCAGCCGGCGCGAGGTGACGCCGGAGGACGCGATGGTGCTCGCCATCGCGGAGAGCGAACGAGTGCGGGGCACCACCAGCCCCAACCCGCCGGTCGGCTGCGTCATCCTGGACGCGCACGGCCACCCGGTCGGCTTCGGCGGTACCCAACCGGTCGGCGGCCCGCACGCCGAGGTCATGGCGCTCAAGGAAGCCGGCACCAAGGCACAGGGCGGCACCGCGATCGTCACCCTCGAGCCGTGTTCGCACTACGGCCGCACGCCGCCGTGTGCCGAAGCGCTCATCGAAGCGGGCATCAAGCACGTCGTCCACGCCGTCACCGATCCCGACCCCAAGGCCGCGGGAGGGGCTCGACGACTCGAAGAAGCAGGCATCACGATCGAGAGTGGCCTTCTGGCGGACAAGGTCAGCAAGGGGCCGCTGCGCGCATGGCTGCACTTCGTCAAGACCGGACGTCCGCACGTCACGTGGAAGTACGCGTCCTCGCTCGACGGCCGGATCGCGGCGCGGGACGGCACCAGCCAGTGGATCAGCTCCGAGACCTCCCGCAGGGAGGTCCACGCCATGCGCGCGAAGCTGGACGCGATCATCGTCGGCACGAACACGGTCCGCAAAGACGACCCGGCGCTGACGGCCAGGGACGACGACGGAATTCCGCTGCCCCATCAGCCGTTGCCCGTGGTCGTGGGTATGAGCGACCTTCCGGACGATGCCAAGCTCCGGCACACCGCGCTGCACGTGCGCACGCACGACCCCGACGAGGTGCTGACCTCGCTCGCCGCTCGCGGCGTCGTGGACGTGCTGCTCGAAGGCGGCGCAACGGTGGCCGGTGCGTTCCTGCGCGCTGGGAGAATCGACCGTGTGCTCGCCTACATCGCGCCCGCACTCCTCGGGGACGGCCCCGCGGTGGTGCTGGACGCGGGCGTGTCAACCATCACTGACGCTGTCCGGTTGACCGTCGAAGACGTCACCATGAGCGGACCGGACTTGCGGATCAGCGCGGTTCCGCAAACTTAGGAGGAGCGGTGTTCACCGGGATCGTCGAGGAACTCGGCCACGTGGTCGCGACGGAGGATCTGCCCGACGCGGCGCGGATCCGCATCGCCGGACCGATCGTGACCAGCGACGCCAAGCACGGCGACTCCATCGCGGTGAACGGCGTCTGCCTCACCGTCGTGGAGGTCGAGAACGACACCTTCACCGCCGACGTGATGCGCGAGACGCTCGTGCGCAGCAGCCTCACGAAGGTCGCCTCCGGCGACCGGGTCAACCTTGAGCGCGCGGCCGCGGTCGGCCAGCGCCTCGGCGGCCACATCGTGCAGGGTCACGTCGACGGCACGGGCACGATTCTCGCGCGGGAGAAGGCGGAGCACTGGGAGATCGTCCACATCGGACTCCCGCCTCACCTCGCCCGCTACGTCGTGGAGAAGGGCTCGATCACGGTCGACGGCGTCTCGCTGACGGTCGTGACCGTCTCCGAGGACCAGTTCACCGTGAGCCTCATCCCCACGACGCTCGAACTCACCACGCTCGGGCACCGGCTGCCCGGCGATCTGGTGAACCTGGAGGTCGACGTGCTGGCCAAGTACGTCGAACGACTGGCCGTCCCGCACCTGCGGGCCATTGCGGGCGAGGAGGCCCAGTGAGCACCGAGTTCGCCGAAATCGAGCGGGCGATCAAGGACATCGCCGCCGGTCGCCCCGTGGTCGTCGTGGACGACGAGGACCGCGAGAACGAGGGTGACCTGATCTTCGCCGCCGAGAAGGCGACGCCGGAGCTGCTCGCCTTCATGGTCCGCTACACGTCCGGCTACATCTGCGTGCCGCTCACCGAGTCCGACTGCGAGCGTCTCGACCTGCCGCCGATGTTCCACACGAACCAGGACGTGCGTGGGACCGCCTACACCGTCACGGTCGACGCGCGCGAGGGCGTCAGCACCGGCATCTCGGCCGCGGACCGCGCCCGCACGATCCGGTTGCTCGCCGACCCGACCTCGAAGGCCAGCGACTTCAACCGTCCTGGCCACGTCGTGCCGTTGCGCGCCAAGGACGGAGGCGTGCTGCGCCGTCCCGGGCACACCGAGGCCGCCATCGACCTCGCGCGCCTGGCCGGGCTGTCTCCCGCCGGCGTGCTCTGCGAGATCGTGTCGCAGAAGGACGAGGGCGACATGGCCCGCCGCGAGGAGCTCGAGGTCTTCGCCGCGGACCACGACCTCGCGCTGATCACGATCGCCGACCTGATCGCGTACCGCCGCCGGGTGGAGACCCAGGTCGAACGAGTCGCGGAGGCACGCATCCCGACCGCGCACGGCGTGTTCACCGCCGTCGGCTTCGACAGCCTGCTCGACGGCATCGAGCACGTCGCGCTGGTCTACGGCGAGATCGGCGACGGCGAGGACGTGCTGGTGCGCGTGCACTCCGAGTGCCTCACCGGTGACGTCTTCGGCTCGCTGCGCTGCGACTGCGGCCCGCAGCTCGACGCGGCCCTGGAAGCCGTTGCGGCACAAGGACGTGGCGTCGTGCTGTACATGCGCGGGCACGAGGGCCGCGGCATCGGCCTGATGCACAAGCTGCAGGCCTACCAGCTGCAGGACGAGGGAGCGGACACCGTCGACGCGAACCTCGCGCTGGGCGTTCCCGCCGACGCCCGCGACTACGGCACGGGCGCGCAGATCCTCGTGGACCTCGGTATCAAGTCCATGCGGCTGCTCACGAACAACCCGGCCAAGCGCGTCGGTCTGGAGGCCGGATACGGTCTGCGTGTGCTCGACCGGGTGCCGCTGCCGATCTCCCCGAACCCGGAGAACCTGCGGTACCTGCGCACCAAGCGCGACCGGATGGGCCACGAGCTGCACCAGCTGGAGCAGTACGAGGCCGTTGTTTCCGCTACGGAGGACCAGGAATGAGTGGCGAGGGCCGTCCAGAGCAGACCCGGCTCGACGGCAAGGGCCTGAGCGTCGCGATCGCGGCGACGCGCTGGCACACCAAGATCACCGACCAGCTCGTCGAGCGTGCCCTCAAGGCCGCCGCGGACGCCGGTTGCGTCGACACGACCGTGGTGCGCGTGGCGGGTGCGATCGAGCTTCCCGTTGTGGTGCAGGAACTCGCGCGCCACCACGACGCGGTCGTCGCGCTGGGCGTGGTGATCCGCGGTGGCACCCCGCACTTCGAGTACGTGTGCGACTCGGTGACCGACGGCCTCACGCGGGTCGCGCTGGACGAGTCGACGCCGGTCGGCAACGGCGTGCTGACGTGCAACACCGAGGAGCAGGCGCTGGCGCGTGCCGGTCTGCCGGACTCGGTGGAGGACAAGGGTTACGAGGCGACCGTGGCCGCGATCGACACGGCTCTGGTGCTGCGCGGGTTGCGGCAGCCGTGGACGGAGAGGGGCTTCGAGTGACGACGGTCGTCTTCCGCCCCAAGAAGATCCGTCGCGTCGCCTGGGCGTGCGCGATCGGCCTGGTCGCCGTCTTCACCGTGGTCGGCGTGCTGCTCGGCAACACCCCGACCGGTGTGATCTTCCAGGTCTCCGACCAGGTCGCGATGGTCGTCCTGGGTTTCCTGCTGGCGGGCGGCGTGCTGCTGCTGACCCGTCCCCGCGTCACCGCCGACGCCTCGGGTGTCGACGTGCGCAACGTCGTGACTTCGCACCACTTCGAGTGGAAGGACGTGCTCTCGGTGAGCTTCCCGGACGGTGCCGCGTGGGCCCGCCTGGAGCTGCCGGAGGACGAGTACATCTCGGTGATGGCCGTGCAGGCCGTGGACCGCGAGAACGCCGTTTCGTCCGTGCGCGCGTTGCGTGAGCTGCACAAGGCGGCGCAGAACCAGCGATGAGTTTCGCCGGCTGAGGGAGTCTGCACGGACATGACACAACTCCTGCGAGTGCAGAACTTCGTGGTCTCGAGTGACGGGATCGCGTGCGGCGAGGACCAGACCCTCGAGAACCCGTTCGGCCTCGACGTCTCGCCCATGGAGCTGTTCGCCTGGGCGGGCGCCACGGCGAGCTGGCCGAACCGCACCGAACCCGGTGGCAGCCGCGGTCTCGACGACTACTTCACGCGGGACTTCACGCACAACATCGGCGCCGAGATCATGGGCCGCAACAAGTTCGGGCCCCAGCGCGGGCCGTGGACCGACCACGAGTGGCAGGGCTGGTGGGGTGCCGAGCCGCCGTTCCACACCCCGGTCTTCGTGCTGACCCACCATCCGCGGCCGTCCTTCACCCTGGGCGAGACCACGTTCCACTTCGTCGGTGGCGACCCGGCCGTGGTGCTCGAGCAGGCGAGGGAGGCCGCACAGGGCAAGGACGTGCGGCTCGGCGGCGGCGTCACGACGATCCGGCAGTTCCTCGACGCCGACCTCGTCGACACGCTGCACGTGGCGGTCTCGCCGCTGAAGCTCGAGTCGGGGCTGCGGCTGTGGCAGACGCCGGACGAGCTGCTCGACCGGTTCCACCTGGACGTGGTGCCGAGCCCGAGCGGCGTGACGCACCACCTGTTCTGGCGCAAATAGGTCAACGGTGCCCGGCCCGGTAGAACATCGAACACGGCTCGGGAACGCGAGGTGCTGACCCTGCGTGTCCCTGACCGACCGGAAGCGGCCAGGTACCTCTAGCGCCAAAGCCCCAGGATCGCGCCCGCCAGTGCGAGTCCGACGATGTGATAGCCCGCGCTGATGGCCGAGAGGGTCTTCGGCGCGGGTTTCGTCATGTCGAAGGTGCCGGTCACGAAGATCACCGGAAGCGTGACGCCGACACCCACGACCAGCCCGAGCAGAATCCCTTTCATGATGTTGTCGGTACCGGAGGCCGCAGCGATCATCGCCGTCGCGAGCGTGGCGACGAAGCAGGTGGCCACCGGCACGGCGTAGATGCCGGCGCCCGCGTTCTCCGGTGGGTTGAGGTCCCAGCCCGAGGACCGCTGCCAGGCCCTGCCGAAGGCGAACTCCGCGTACCACAAGGCACCCAACGCGAAGTACGCGATCGTCGCCACGATCACGGCTAACCAGTTCAGATCGCCGAGCACGCTCAAGCTCATGAGGGTCTCCCGCGGTGATCAGGGTGACTTGGCATCGCGGGGTGGCCGTTCGCCGTTACTGCCAGAGCGCGAGGATGATGCTGGCCAGCAGCAAGCCGGTGAGGTGGTAGCCGGCGCTGATGGCGACGGTGGTCATCGCGGCCGGCTTGGTCGAGTCGAACATGCCCGTGACGGCGAGGACGGCGCCGGACAGTCCGATGCCGACGACGATCGCGAGCACGATGCCCTCGCCGAGGGTGTCCGTGCCGGTGGCCGCGGCGATCATCGCGGTCGCGAGGGTGGCGACGAAGCAGGTGGCCAGCGGCACGGCGTAGATGCCGGCGCCCGCGCCCTCCGGGGCGTTGCCGTCCCAGCCCATGGCTCTCTGCCAGGCCTTGCCGAAGAGGAACTCGGCATACCAGAGCCCGCCCAGTCCGAAGTAGACGATGGTGGCCACGAGGACGGCGAGCCAGTTGAGGTCGCCGAGGACGCTGAAGCTCATGATTCCTCCAGCTTGATCACAGGTGCGGGGAATCGTAGATCCAGTTGTGAGGGGCCGCTCACCGAAACCGGTGGGCGGCCCCAGTGGTCAGCTCACCGCCTTGAGGGCGTCGATCTCACCCGAGCCGTAGAAGCTGTTGTGCGCCGTTCCGCCCTGGCACGTCTGCGGTTCCCCGCTGTTCTGCGGGAAGGCCGCGTAGATCGACGTGTCGGGACACGGCAGCGGGTTGGTCGCCTGCTGGAGCCTGGCGGCCGCGCCCGCGGAGCCGTACTTGCTGACCAGCAGACCCGCGACACCGGCCACGTGGGGACCGGCCATCGAGGTGCCCTGCAGGTAGCAGTACTTCGCGCCGTTGTCGAGGACCTGGCGTGCACACGGCACGTAGCTCGGGTACGTCGACAGCACCCGGCCGTTCGGGGCGGCCGAGGTCAGTTGCAGGCGTGCGTCGCCGCCCGGTGCGGCCACGTCGGCGGTGGAGATGCCATAGCTCGAGTAGTACGACTTGAGCCGCAGGTTGCCCGTCGCGGTCACGCCGACGACACCGGGGACCTCGACCGGGACGACCGAGCACGCGTTGGTGATCTCCCGTTCCTGCTCGCTGCCGGGCGGGAAGTCGGGGCTGATCACGTCGACGCGCGGGTGCGACAGGTCGGTGCTCTCGTTGCCCTCGGACGCCACGACGACCACGCCCTTGGACTGCGCGTACCGGATCGCCCTGCGCTCGGCGTTCCAGATCGCGCGCTGGTCGGCGTCGTTGCGGCAGTTGAACAGCCACGGGTCGGCGAAGTAGCTGTTGTTGGTGACGTGGATGCCGTGCGTGGCGGTCCACATGTACGCGCAGACGACCATCTCCGGGAAGAAGAAGCCGTCGTCGTTGCTCGACTTCACGCCGGCCAGGCGCACGTTCGGCGCCACGCCGACGATGCCGGTGCCGTTCGCGGCCGCGGCGATGGTGCCCGCGGTGTGGGTGCCGTGGCCGACCTGGTCGTTGCCGGGCAGCAACGGCGTCGGCGTGCCACTCGAGCAGTCCGCACTGCGCGACGCGTCGTAGTTCGGCGCGAGGTCGGGGTGCGTGAAGTCGAGGCCGGTGTCCAGCGTGGCCACGACGACCTGCTTGCTGCCTTGCGTGACCTGGTGCGCCTGCGGCACGTTGATCTGGTTCATGTCCCACTGCAGACCGGACAACGAGTCGCCCCACGCGGCGGCCTGGGCGACGTCGGTGCCCTCGTCGCTCTGGTCGGGTGCCACGCGGACGCCGAGGCCGCTGGTGGCCGCGACGCCTTCGACGTTGCCGTTCTGCTTCACCGCGCCCGCGAAACCACTGCTGGCCGACCGGGCGATCACGACACCGATCTGGCTGTAGTTCGCGACAACGGTGCCGCCGGCGCTCGCGATGGTGTTCGCGGCGTTCGACGACGAGGCGCCCTCGCGGTAGAGGACGACGTAGGTGGACTCCGTCGCGGCACCGGCCTGGATCGCCGGGGCGACGCACAGAGCCGCCCCGAGACCGGCGGCGGCCAGCAGTGCTCGTGGACGATTCAACAAATGTCTCACCGCTTCCCGTAGTAAGGATGCTCCCAGGGACATCTGTGCTGGTCAGGAATTTGTTACATCACATGCGATGGGCATTCAGGCGATTACTGCAAGCATAATTCTGTGAATGTGAAAAGGCCGCCCACGGAGAGTGGGCGGCCTTTTCTTAATCGAACTGACTAGCTGCGGACCATCTTGCGCAGCACGTACTGCATGATGCCGCCGTTGCGGTAGTAGTCGGCCTCACCGGGGGTGTCGATGCGGACGACCGCGTCGAACTCGACCTTGGTGCCGTCGGTCTTCGTGGCGACCACGTGGACCGTCGACGGCGTGGTGCCGTTGTTCAGCTCCGTGATGCCGGTGAAGTCGAACGTCTCGGTGCCGTCGAGGCCCAGGGACGCGGCGTTCTCGCCGGCCGGGAACTGCAGCGGCAGCACGCCCATGCCGATGAGGTTCGAGCGGTGGATGCGCTCGAACGACTCGGCGATGACGGCGCGGACGCCGAGCAGCGAGGTGCCCTTGGCCGCCCAGTCGCGCGACGATCCGGAGCCGTACTCCTTGCCGGCGAGGACCACCAGCGGCACACCGGCCTCGGCGTAGGCCACCGACGCGTCGTAGATCGTGGTCTGCGGGGCGTCGGCCTCGAGGAAGTTGCGGGTGAAGCCGCCCTGGACGTCGTCGAGGAGCAGGTTGCGCAGGCGGATGTTCGCGAACGTGCCGCGGATCATCACCTCGTGGTTGCCGCGACGCGAGCCGTAGGAGTTGAAGTCCTTGCGCTCCACGCCGTGCTCGGTGAGGTACTTGCCGGCGGGCGAGTCGGCCTTGATCGAACCGGCGGGGGAGATGTGGTCGGTGGTGACCGAGTCACCCAGCAGCGCCAGGACGCGGGCACCCGAGATCTCGGTGACCGGCTTGGGCTCCATCTCCATGCCCTCGAAGTACGGGGGCTTGCGCACGTAGGTGGACTCGGCGTCCCACTCGAACGTGTTGCCGGTCGGCGTGGGCAGCGACTGCCAGCGCTGGTCGCCCGCGAAGACGTCCGTGTAGCCCTTGGTGAAGCCCTCCGGCGAGATCGAGGTCGAGATGACCTCGGCGATCTCCTGCGGCGACGGCCAGATCTCGCTCAGGTAGACCGGCTTGCCGTCCGAGTCGTGGCCGAGCGGCTCGGTGGTGATGTCCTTGTCCATCGAACCGGCCAGCGCGTACGCCACGACGAGCGGCGGCGACGCGAGGTAGTTCATCTTGATGTCCGGGTTGATCCGGCCCTCGAAGTTGCGGTTGCCGGACAGCACCGAGACGACCGCGAGGTCGCCGGACTGCACGCCCGCCGAGATCTCCTCCTGCAGCGGGCCCGAGTTGCCGATGCAGGTGGTGCAGCCGTAGCCGACCAGGTGGAAGCCGAGCTTCTCCAGGTACGGCATGAGGCCCGCGCGCTCGTAGTAGTCCATGACGACCTTCGAGCCCGGCGCGAGGGTCGTCTTGACCCACGGCTTGCGCTCGAGGCCGCGCTCGACGGCCTTCTTCGCGAGCAGGGCGGCGCCCAGCATCACCGACGGGTTCGAGGTGTTGGTGCACGACGTGATCGCGGCGATCGCGACGGCGCCGTGGTCCAGCTCGAACTCGTTGCCGTCGACGGTGACCTTGACCGGGTTCGAGGGACGGCCCTCGGAGCCCTCGGCGGCGGTCTGGAGGCGCGGGGCTCCGGAGCCGTTGCCACCCTCGTGGATGGCGACCGGGTCGGAGGCGGGGAAGGTCTCGTCGACGGCCTCGTCCACACCGGACAGCTCGGGGGACTCGACGTGCGCGACGTAGTCCTTGAGGGACGCGCGGAACGAGGCCTTGGCGTTGGTGAGCTCGATGCGGTCCTGCGGGCGCTTCGGGCCGGCGATGGACGGGACGACCGTCGCCAGGTCCAGCTCCAGCGTCTCGGAGTACACGGCCTCGCGGGACGGGTCGTGCCAGAGGCCCTGCTCCTTGGCGTAGGCCTCGACGAGCGCGATCTGCTCCTCGGAACGGCCGGTCAGGCGCAGGTAGTCGATGGTCTCGCCGTCGATCGGGAAGATGCCGACCGTGGAGCCGAACTCCGGCGACATGTTGCCGATCGTGGCGCGGTTCGCGAGCGGCACGGCGCCGACGCCCTCGCCGTAGAACTCGACGAACTTGCCGACGACGCCCTGCTTGCGCAGCATCTCGGTGATCGTGAGCACGAGGTCGGTGGCGGTGGCGCCCGCGGGCAGCTCACCGGAGAGCTTGAAGCCCACGACGCGCGGGATCAGCATGGAGACCGGCTGGCCGAGCATCGCGGCCTCGGCCTCGATGCCGCCGACGCCCCAGCCCAGCACACCGATGCCGTTGACCATCGTGGTGTGCGAGTCGGTGCCCACCAGGGTGTCCGGGTACGCCTGGCCGCCCCGGACCATGACGACGCGGGCCAGGTGCTCGATGTTGACCTGGTGCACGATGCCGGTGCCGGGCGGGACGACCTTGAACTCGTCGAACGCGGTCTGGCCCCAGCGCAGGAACTGGTAGCGCTCCTTGTTGCGCTCGTACTCCAGGTCGACGTTCAGCTCGAACGCGTCCGGGCGGCCGAAGATGTCGGCGATGACCGAGTGGTCGATCACGAGCTCGGCGGGCGCGAGCGGGTTCACCTTCTCGGCGTCGCCGCCGAGCTGGGTGACGGCCTCGCGCATGGTGGCGAGGTCGACGACGCAGGGCACACCGGTGAAGTCCTGCATCACGACGCGGGCCGGCGTGAACTGGATCTCGGTGTTGGGCTCGGCGGCCGGGTCCCAGTTGGCGAGAGCGCGCACGTGGTCGGCGGTGATGTTCGCGCCGTCCTCGGTCCGCAGCAGGTTCTCCAGCAGGATCTTCAGGCTGAACGGAAGACGCTCGGCGCCCTCCACGGCGCTCAGCCGGAACACCTCGTACGAGGCGTCGCCGACGTTGAGCGTGCCGCGGGCGCCGAAGCTGTCCTTGCTCGCTGGTGCAGTCACGTGCAACTCCATCTGGTGACAGCGCAGTGGTCAGTTCGGGGTACGGGGAGAGTCTTCCTCAACCGGTCGACCACTGCCCCTCGACCCCAAACAGTACGCGCGTCCTGTTAGCCGCTTCAACCAAGGTTGCCCTAAGTCACGCGGTACTCGCCGGGCGAGCGGCCCATGATCCTCTTGAACGCGGCGCTGAACGCGCTTTCGGTGCGATATCCGACCGCGGCGGCGATCGACGCGACCGTGTCCGTGGTGTCCCTGAGCAGGCGAGAGGCGGCCTGCATGCGCAGGCGCGCCAGGTAGTCGAGCGGCGTCAGACCGACGGTCTCCTTGAACCGCAAGAAGAACGTGGACCGCGACATCGCCGCGACCGCCGCCAGCTCGCCGACGGTCCACGGGTGCCCGAGGTCGTCGTGCAGCGCCTGGAACGCCGGCCCGAGCCGCGGGTGCAGCGACGGGCTCGGCGCGTGATCGCGGAGAACCTGGAGCAGGAGCACCTGGGAGAGCCGGTCGAGGATCGCCTTGCCGCCGTCGACCTCGCTCCTGATCAACGCGATCGTGGCCTGCGCCGTGCCGGTGCGGGCTCGCACGTGGACGACCGGCGGCAGGACGTCGAGCAGTCGCGCGGCTTCCGGATCGCACGTGAAGCCCGCGCCGACCAGCGTCGTGTCGTGGCCTTCCCCGACGGTCGCCCGGTCGCGGGTGGTGCCGTCGTCGTGCCGGTAGTACGGCGCCGCGAACACCGACGGCGTGTCCGGATCACTCGCGATCCGGTACGGCCGCCGCCCCGCGATGACGTAGCAGTCGCCTTCCTCTGCCCAGAAACCCTGCCCGCCGACCGTGATGTGCACGCGGCCGCGCACCACGACCTCGACCCGCAGGTCCAGCCGCCCGACGAAATGCAGCGCCCACCGCCCGCCCGCGTGCAGGGGCGTCGTGACGGCCCAGTTCACGCTCAGCGTCGACAGCACGTGCTCGAGCGGGTTCACCAACCTCGGACTCTCCCGACAGGACAACGGACTCTGGCGACGGTGCCAGTCGATCTTGCCTGGTTAGCGTACGGGCACACCGAAGACGAGGAGATGTGATGGACCGCGGGAACCTGTTGCTCGTGCACGGCGCCTGGCACGGGTCGTGGTGCTGGGACCTGCTGGTCCCCGAGCTGCGGTCGAGGGGCTGGGCCACGTCGGTGGTCGACCTGCCGGGGACCGGTGTGCACGCCGACGCGAAGGCCGTCCGGGACGCGTTGCTGGACGTCGACGGTCCGGTGACGGTGCTGGCGCACTCGTACGGGGGCGTCCCCGTCGCGCAGGTCGCGGCGTCGGTCCACTCGGTCACGGGACTGATCTACCTGGCGGCCCACATGCTCGAACCGGGCGAGAGCGTGGTGTCACCGCTCGGAGGCCCCTGGTACCCGGAGGGCACCGCGGTGCTGGACGTGCCGGAGCAGGCACGGGAGCTGCTCTTCGCGGATGTCCCGGACGAGGTGGCCGAGTGGGCGCTGCGACAGTTGCGGCCGCAGCCCGCGGCCGTGTTCGAGCAGGAGCAGACCGAGGCGGCGTGGCAGCTGTTGCCGACCGCGGCGATCCTCTGCGACGACGACCGGATCCTGCCTCCGGTGTTCGCGCAACGAGCGGCGAAGGCGGAGGTCGTGCGACACCTGCCGGGCGGCCACTCGCCGTTCCTGGCGCGACCGCGGGCGCTCGCCGATCTCGTGTGCGAGATCGCTCAGGGGTAGCCCGGCCGGGGCCGGAGGAGTCGCCGGGCTACCCGCGGAAGGGCGGCGCGGCTACGCGCCGCCGTGTTCCTTGACGACCCGGCGGGCCGAGGCGAAGAGCATGCCGATGTTGACCGACTTGGGGCACACGACGACGGCGACGACGTCCTCGTGGTGGTTGTTGCGGATGAACAGGTGCGTGAGGTTGCTGCTGTTGACCAGGATCTCCTGGAAGTAGTGCTCGGAGCTCGAGATGCCGCGCCGCTCCTTGAAGACGTCTTCGATCATGGTCACCGTGCGGCCCTGGAAGAGGTCCAGCGTGGCCCCGGCGAGCAGGTCGAGCACCTCCGACGGGTGGCTCTCGGTCGTCTCGAACGAGAGCAGCATGCCGGTGGCCATGTCGACGACGCCGGCGGCGAGACAGCCGGGCACCTCCTGCCGCAGGTATCGGACCATCGCGGCCATCTGGTCGGACATGGCTCTGTTGCTCATCTTCGTCATTTCACGTTTCTTTTCAGGCGGCGGTGAGAACGGAGTTGATGCGTTCGATCGCGGGCTGTGACTCCTGGTGGAGCCGGGTCACGTTGAGTCCTTCGTCGCCGAGCACCACCATGAGGGCCAGTGCGCCGACCGCGTACACGGCCATACAGCCGTTGCTGCTGAAGACGACGGTTTGCCGGAATGCTCCCTGACCGGCGACCTCGCTGGTTCGCCTGGCAATTCCGAGATCGGCGGCGGCCAGTGCGGAGATGACCTCGGTGTCGATCCTGTCGGACATGTCCGCCATAATCAGAATGCCGTCGTTCGCGGCGATCAGCGTGTCGGTGATTCCGGTGACTCGTTCGCGCAGACCGTGCAGCTCGGCGGCCAGCACGTCGTGATTCACGGCTTCTTCCTCTCTGTCTGTTTGAACAGCTTCGGTAACAGTTGGCGCCTCAACGACCGGGGCAGCGGGACGTCGTCGCCGTCGTCGCCGGAAACGGGTTCCGGCGGCGGGTTCGGGGGAGGGGGAGGCGGTGTCGGCGGGGGCATCTGCCGTGGCCGCAGCGGCACCGCGAGCGGTGGTCCCGCCGCGATGACCGTCGTGCCCGGCACGATCGTCAGCAGGCCGTCGGCCACCATGCGGCAGGCCTCGATCGTCACGGGGTAGACGCTGCGGCCCGACACGAACGCGATGTCGCGCGTGGTGCGTCTGCCCGTGGCGTGGGCGAGGATCTCTCCGCGCACCGGGCCGAGATCCCGCAGGTGGGAGCCGGGAGCGGGGGCCAGGCGGTCACGGTGGGGCGCCAGCGGGTGCTTCAGCGCCAGCAGCGAGCTGATCCGCCGCGAGGTCTCCTGGAGCAACCGGACCGGGTCGATCGCGCTGTTCATCGCGACGGGGATGTCGAGCGTTCGCGGGGTGAACGTGCAGTCCTCGATGTCGCCCGCGACGATGGTGAACGCCGCGTCCTGCGTGGCCATCATCGCCACGACGTGCAGTTCGGTCTCGCCGATGGTGCCGCGGGTGCCGGTGGTGAGCGCGGCGGTCCACTCGGATTCGCTGATTCGTCCTGTGCGCAACAACAACGCGTCCGGCCCCGGTGAACCCGCGCTCTCCACGCAGATGATGCCGCCATCACGCAGATGAATTCTTCCGCCGGGATTTCCCAGGACGTGCAACGTTCCCGTGGCGCCTGCCGAGCCGCGTCCGGTGAGCGCACCCGCGAGCAGGTCGAAGGAGAATTGCGTACCGGTTTTCAGGGTGTCACCCGCATTCGTCTTACCGAGCCGCACGGTTTCGTTCGCCGCGCTTCTGGGAAGTCATCTTTGTTGCTCGGGTGACGGTTTGTCGCCACTGTTCACTCGATCGTGTGAAAAGCGACCAGATTATATTTATTGGGCATGCATGTGGTGCAACTCAGAGTTTCACGCGGCGAACATGAGAATGATTCCGAAGGTGCCCAGCATCAGTAGTTTCGCGCATTCGAGCACGATGTAGGCGAGATGTGTGCTTGCCCGAGGGGGTGTCCCTCCATCGATGATGATCTGGGCCCTGGCCTCCAGCCGCGGACGCAGCACGACCACCTGAACGGCGAGCGTCACGGCGAGTGCGACCAACAGGACGGTGGCGGCGAGCGGGCGTGGGGCGAGCGAGAACGTGATGGCGGTGGCCGCGGCGAGAACGATCTCCGAGGCGTTGAGCGCGCGGAACACGAGCCTGCCGATGCCGAGACCCAGCGGCAGCGTGATGCCGGGCGCGCGGAACTTCAGCGGCGCCTCTATGGAGATCGCCAGGACCATGCCGAGCCAGATGCACGCCAAAGCGAGCGGAAGAGGTGTCATGGATGGTTATCTTGACGGGGTGCTCCTCGATCAGGTCTCCAAGCGGTACGGGCGCGGGCCCTGGGTGCTGCGCGACCTCACGCTGGAAGTCTCCGGTCCGGTCGTCCTGACCGGGGCCAACGGCACCGGCAAGTCCACGTTGCTCAAGATCGCCGCCGGCGTGCTGAAGCCGACGTCCGGGCGCGTGGTCCGGCCCGCCTCCGTCGGTTATGTGCCGGAGCGGTTTCCTTCGGACGTCAAGATGTCCGCCTCGTCGTACCTGGCGCACATGGGCAGGGTTCGGCGTGCCGCGGCGAACGACGTGCTGGAACGGCTGGGGTTCGTCGGGTCGCTGACGGCGCCGATGTCGGAGCTGTCGAAGGGCAACGCGCAGAAAGTCGCGCTGGCACAAGCGTTTCTGGCTTCCGACGTGCTGGTGCTGGACGAGCCGTGGACGGGTCTCGACCCGGCGGCGTCGGCCGAGCTGGTGTCGCTGCTGGAGGGGCGGACGGCGCTGGTGTCCGACCACGAGGGGCATTTCGCGTCGGCGACGCGGGTGGATCTCGCCGGTGGGCACGTGACGATCGAGCTCAGCCGCGTGGTGGGGCTGGACGCGTTGGAGGCGTTGGAGGGCGTGCGGTCCGTGCTGGCTCGCGGGTCGTCGGCCCGGGTGGTGGTGGCGCCGGACCGCAGTGACCACGTGCTGGCCGAGGCGTTGCGGCTCGGGTGCTCGGTGCGGAGCGTGCGGTGATCTCCCTGGTGCGGTACCTCGCGGCGGACGTCTTCCGCGGGCAGCGGTATCTGGCGCCCGTGATCGTGTTTCTCGGCGTGATGGGCATGTTGTTCTCCAGCGATGCCGGGCAGCCGCTGGAGGCCTACTCGGGGTCGTCCGCGTTGCTGTACCCGATCGCGGCCTGGATGGCCGTTGTGGTGGCGACGTCCGAGGACGCGGTGCGGCGCGAGATCACCGTCGTGTCGGCCGGTGGGTGGTCGCGCGTGCTGACCGCGGCTGCCGTGGTCGCCGTGGCGATCGCGGTGGCGATGGCTCTGGTGGGTGCGGTGTGGCCGGTGGTGACGAACCCGCACCCGTACACGGCCGGCGAGTTTTTTGTCGGACTCGGCGCGCATACTGTGTGTGCGTTGCTCGGCGTTGGTGTGGGATTGATGTTCGCGCGCCCGGTGTTCGACTCCATCGGGCGGACGGTGCTGGCCGTGTTCTCGGTCGTGGTGCTGACGTATCCGCTGGGGCGGGCGACCCCGCTCGGGTGGGTGCTGGACGCGTTGGGGCACAACACGTTCTCGCTGTCCGTGGTGTGGGCCGGCGTCGTCGGTGCCGCGCTGGTGGCCGGTGCGGTCCTCGTGGGTGTACGGCGAGCCTGATGCGCGTCAACGTTCTCGGCCCGCTTCAGGTCGTGGTGGACGGCGCTCCCGTCGAGGTGCGCGGGAAGCGGCTGCGCTGGTTGCTGATCCGCCTGGCGATGGAGCCGGGGCAGGTGGTCGCCGCCGAACGGCTGATCGCGGATCTGTGGCCGGACGAGCCCCCGGTCGACGGCGCCGCGGCGTTGCAGTCGCTGGTGTCGCGGTTGCGGCGCACGGTGGGTGCCGGCGCGGTGTCCTCGCACGCCCTGGGGTACCGGCTGGAGGCCTCGACCGACGTCGAGGAGTTCTGCCGTACCCGCGATGCGGCGTTGTGGCGCGGGGCGGCGTTCGAGGAGGCGCCGTTCGCGGTCGACGAGGCCGTGCGCTTGGCGTTGTTGCGGAACGACTTGGCGGGATTGGAGGCTTTGGCTGCCGCGCACCCGCTGCGCGAGGACGTGCAGGCGCGGTTGATGCTGGCGCTGCACGAAGCAGGGCGTCGATCGGACGCGCTGGAGGTGTTCGCGCGCGTCCGGGCCGCGCTGGCCGACGAACTCGGCGTGGATCCCGGTGAGGCCTTGGCTGCCGCTCACGTGACGGTGTTGCGGGAGCGTTCCTCGCGCGGGAACCTCCCGGCTGCCGTCGGGTCGTTCGTCGGGCGTGACGAGGATCTGGCGCGGCTCGCCGACTTGTTGCGGGACAACCGGTTGGTGACGCTGACCGGGTTCGGCGGGGTGGGCAAGACGCGGCTCGCGCTGAGCCACGCGGCGTCGGTCGCCGAGGCGTGGTTCGTCGAGCTGGACTCCGCCGCCGAGCCGCTGGCCGCGCTGGACGCGGCGCTGGGGCCGAACCCGTTGGCCACACCGGTGTTCTCGCGGCTCGGGTCGTCGCTGGTGGTGCTGGACAACTGCGAGCACGTCGTGGACGCGGCGGCCGCGTTGTGCGTCCGGATGCTGGCCGAGGCGCCGGACGTGCGGGTGCTGGCGACGTCACGGGAGCCGTTGGGGATCCCGGGCGAGGTCGTGCATCCGGTGGCGCCGCTGGATCCCGACCACGCCGTGCGGTTGTTCTCGGCGCGGGTCGGGGCCGCGCTGGACGCCGACGTGGTGCGGCGGGTTTGCGTTGCGCTGGACGGGATTCCGCTCGCCCTGGAGCTGGCGGCGGCACGGGCGCGGTCGCTCTCGGCCGCGCAGCTCGAGGCGCGGGTGGACAGCCGGCTGCGGTTGCTCGATCGCGGATCGCGGACCGGGCCCGCGCGGCACCGGACGTTGCGGGCGGTGATCGACTGGAGCTGGGAGCTGCTGGACGACGCCGAGCGGATGTTGCTCGCGCGGCTCGCGGTTTTTGTGGGCGGGGCGACGGCCGCGGCGGTGCACGAGGTGTGCGGGGCGGGTTTGCGCGGGGGTGAGCCCTCGCTGGGAACTCCTGTGTCCCACCGTGGTCAGCGGGTTCCGGGTGGGCTGGGCAGCGTTGGGGAGGAGCCGTCGGAACCCGGTACTGGTGCCTGGGTTGGCGACCCGGCGCCCGAGGCGGGCGGGGCAGGCTTGCGCAGGGGTACCCCCGAGCTGGGAATCCCTGCGTTTCAACGTACTCAGGACCCTCGACAAGATCGGGAAGGCGTCGAGGGTCAGGCTGCGGCACCCGCTGCCGGTGTTGGGGTTGGAGAGGCCGGGCAGGGCCACGTGGCGTCGGCCGGTCACACCGCGCCTGAGGCGGGCGGGGCGGGCTTGCGCAGGGGTACCCCCTTGCTGGGAACCCCTGCGTTTCAACGTACTCAGGACCACCGACAAGATCAGGATCTCTGGGACACCGAGGACCTGCTGGCGGCGCTCGTCGAGAAGTCGCTGGTGGTGAGGGCGGGGGAGCGGTACCGGTTGCTGGAGACCGTGCGCGAGTACGCGGGGGAGCAGGGGCAGGCCGATCCCGCGAGGCACGCGGCTTACTACGTGGCGCTGGCCGAGCGGAACGAGCCGTTGCTGCGCGGGCCGCGGCAGCTGGAGGCGTTGAAGGTCTTCGATCTGGAGCGGGGCAACCTCGACGCGGCGCAGGCGTGGGCGGTGAGGCACGACCTGCCGATCGCGCGGCGGATGATGGCCGCGCGCACGTGGCATTGGCTGGTCATGACCAAGCGGGTCGAGGAGATCCGGCGGTGGGCGCCGTACCTTCCGGACGACCCGCTGTCGCAGGTTCTCGCCTCGCTCGGCACACCACGGGCCGTGGAGGCGGCGGAGAAGCTCTGGCAGGAGGATGTGCCGACGGCGCTGTGCGCGCTGATGCTGACCAGCGGCCAGGTGTGGGGTCTCACCGAGCTCGCGCAGCGGCTCACCGCGCTGGCCGACCGGCTGGAGCGGTCGCCGGACGAGTGGATGCGGGCGTTCGCGGCCCTCATGAGGGGTGTGGTGGCGGGCGAGTTCAGCGAGGGAGCGGCGCCGCGGGCGGAGGCCGCGTATCGGGAGGCGCTGGACAGGTTCCGTGTGGTGGGCGATCGGTGGGCCGTGGTGTTCGGGCTGTCGTGCCTGGTCATGGTGCTGATCAACCGCGGGGCGTTCGCCGAGGGGTTCCGGGCGGTGTCGGAGGCTCGTCAGGTCGCGGAGGAGCTGGGCGAACCGGAGAGCGTGCTGGTGCCGATGTCGGTGCTGGTGCAGACCGCCCGCCTCAAGATCAGGATCGGGGACCTCGACGGGGCACGCGAGGAGCTGGCCCTGGTGTCGGCGTCGCCGCACGATCTCGATCGGGGGCGGGTCGCGCAGGCCTACGGTGAGGTGGCGTACTTCAACGGTGATTTCGAGCGCGCGGTCGAGCTCTACCAGCAGGCGTTGCACGCCACGGAAGGGTCGCAGGCCGTCCAGTTCCGTGCGACCGTCCACGCCGGACTCGGGCTGGCGCTGACGCGTCTCGGTCATCTCGGCCGGGCCGGCGAGGAACACCGGAAGGCTCTCGACACTGTCAACAGGAGCGTGGACGGGCCTGCGCGCGCGTCGGTGCTGGAGACCTACGCGGACTGGCTGGTCGCCCAGGGCGACCCCCGGAGTGCGGGGGAGGCCCTGGACGAGGCGGAGAGGCTACGCGGCGGCCCGAGCGGCGACCCGGCGGTGGTGCAGCTGCGTGACAGGGTTCGCGCCGAAATAGGCGTCGATCGCTGACCTGCCGATGGCCGCGACGTAGCCGTCCGGGCGCACCAGCACCGGGCCGTCGCTGAGCTCCAGCGTCACGAAGTCGGGGCCGCGCAACAGGTCGAAGATCCGGCCCTGCTCGGTGATCCCGTCGGGCATGCGGTCACCGGGCTGCAGACCTTCGCCGTCGGAAGTCCGGTAGGACAACGACAGCTGCAGCGTCTCGTCGTCGCGCTTCGCGAACGGGTCGCCGGACGTCATGATCTTGGTCGTCAGGCCCAGCAACCACTCCGCGACCGGCTTGCGCTCGGACTCGTAGGTGTCGAGCAACGTCTCCATCGCGAGCTTCCAGCCGAGGTTGTAGGCGTCCTGGATGCCGGTGTTCATGCCCTGCGCGCCCGCGGGGGAGTGCACGTGCGCGGCGTCGCCCGCGAGGAACACCCGGCCGACGCGGAAGCGGTCGACCATGCGGATGTTGGTGCGGTACAACGACGTCCACGTCGCGTCGTGGAGGACCACGTCGTCCAGGCCGGTGCGTTCGCGGACGATCTGCCGGTACAGCTCGAGCGACGGCTCACCCGTTCCGGTCGCCTGGAACTGGAAGAGGTCCGTGCCGGGCAACGGGCACAGCGCGAGGAACCTCTCCATGCCGCCGCCCCAGCAGTGCCAGTAGTCGCGGTCGAGGCCGGAGACCCGGACGTCGCCCACGAGCATCCGCTGGTCCTCCCACGTCTCGCCGACGAACTGCACGCCGAGATGCTTGCGCACGAACGACTTCCCGCCGTCACAACCCACGAGGTACTTGGCGCGCACGGTCTCCGTGCCCAGGACCGCGGTGACCCCGTCGTCGTCCTGGCTGAACGACGTGAGTGGCGTGCCGTACTCGACGGCGCCCGCAGGCAACGCGTCCCGCAGGATCTGCTCGACGCGGAACTGCGGGATGAGCATGGTGCTCGCGTACGGACGGTCGGTCGTGGGGTGCCGATCTTCGTGAACGTCCCACTCCCGCAGCACTTCGCGGCCGTCGTAGACGCGCATCCGCATGTGGAACCGGCCGGACGCGAGGACGGGCTCGATGACGCCGAGGTCGTGGAACACCTCCATCGACCGCGGCTGCAGGCCCTTGCCGCGCGAACCCGCGAACGGCGCGGGCGAGGCGTCGACGATGCGGAACGGAACCCCGCGGCGGGCGAGGTCGAGGGCGAGGGTGAGGCCGGTCGGGCCGGCGCCGATGATCAGAACCTGGGTGTCCATGGCGGCAACACTCCGCCGGTGAACTGCCACGACCCTGTCACCGCGCTGTTGCGGATGACAGGGCCGAGGCTGAGCTGCGAAAACCTACTTCTTGATCAGCTCGATCAGCGCGTCGACGTCCTTGGGCTCGAAGCCGCGGAACACCGTCAGCGCCAGCTCGTAGTAGGAGCGGACCGGGCTCACGTACCACTTGCCGCCGACCTCGGTCGCGACGACGCCGACACCTGTCTTCATGACCGACGCCGCCACCCTGCCGATGACCTCGACCGCCGCGGCCGGGATCTTCCCGCCGCCCTGCTGCTGCATCAGCTGCGTGATCTCGTCGGCGCACAGCTTCTGCGAACCCTGGCCGGGCACGTCGGCCGCGTAGCAGTCACCCTCGCGGACGATCGTGACGGTCTCGCCCTCGGCGGTCACCGACAGCTTCTTGACGGTGACCTGCTTGCCGCCGGTCACGTCCTTGACGTCGGTCTCCAGGGCGTTCAGCTTGGCGCCGGTCGGCTTCATCGTGCCCGCCTGCTCCAGCAGCAGCGGGCCGAGGTCCTGCAGCACACCGGCCTCGTCCGGCGGCAGCAGCGTGACGACCTTCTTCAGGTCACCGTCGAGCGCGGCGGTGACCAGCTGCTTCGCCGCCTCCTGCGCCGAGGCAGCCCCCTGCGGCGCGAAGCCCTGCTGCGGCCACTTCAGCTTCTCCTCCTCGAGGATCGCGTTGGCGATCGTGTAGAAGGCGCTCGGGTACCACTTGTCGCCGACCTTGATCGACGCGATGCCGATCGGCTCGCCGCGCTTCTGGACCTCGGCGGTGATGTCCCAGGTCTCGGTCGTGGACTTGGTCAGGCTGACCTTGTCGCCGATCGCGTCCATCAGCTTGTCGGTCAGCGGGATCTTCGAGACGTCCGAGGTGACCGTGATCTTGCCCTCGACCAGCTTGTTGATGGTGAGGTGGTCGTTGATCTTCTCGGCCTTGGCCTCGTCGAACTTGACGTTCTCGCTCTTGAACTCGACACCGGTGAGCTTGTTCGGGTCGGCATCGGGCTTCAGGATCTCGAGACGCTTCATCTCCTTCGTCATCGAGTCCATGTAGTCCTTCGACAGCGCGGCTTCCGCGGGCGCGAGCGACGCCATGATGCCGACGACGTCACCGCTGCCGAGCTGCTCGATGAGGTTCTTCGCCGCGACGGCCGGGGTGTCCTGGCCCGCGTTCGCCGCCGGGTCGGACTTCTTCAGCGCGAAGAACGTGACAGCGCCGCCCACGAGGAGCAGCACGGCGACGACGGCCGTGATGACCAGGCCTGTGCGCTTCTTCTTCGGCGGCTCGCCGCCCATCGGCGCGTAGCCGTACGGCTGCTGCTCGAAGCCCTGCTGCGGAAAGCCCTGTGGACCCGTCTGCGGGTAGCCCTGCTGCGGAAAGCCCTGCGGGCCCGTCTGCGGGTAGCCCTGCTGCGGGAAACCCTGCGGCTGGCTCTGGGGATAGCCGCCCTGCTGCGGCTGGGGTCCCGTCTGCGGGTAACCACCCTGCTGCGGGTAGCCGCCCTGCTGGGGCTGCTGCCCGTACGGGTTGTTCTGCGGCTGCCACTGGCCACCGCCACCACCTGGGTAGCTCACGGATTCCCTCCCGGAGTTCTCACTGCGCTGCGCCTGTTGGAGGTGAGCACCGTGATCGCCCCCACGATCGTCAGTACGGCACCGGCAAGGGTGACGACCGGTCCGGCGATGCTGATTCCGACCAATGCACCCTTGCTATCCCCTTGGACCGCGGCTAGTAGGGCCACGGTTCCCGCGATCGTGCCAAAGAGAAGGCCCACGCACGCGGCAATTCGACGAAAACGGACCACATACAGAGCCGCGGCGATCATCGCGAGCGGCGTGAGACCCACCCAGACCGACGTGACGACCCCGCCGGCCACCCCGTCCAACCCGGCGAGATCACGCAGCGAAAGCACCTCGTAACTGTCCCTTGTCGTCGATCCGGACTTCAGCCAGGGAAGGAAAGTCCCGGTGATGGAAGTGATCAAGCCCACTGCCGCGATCGCGGCTCCCACTGCGCTGCGCACCGGACTAGTGTGACCCGATGGCCTCGGACGCGTGCACAGCGGCACGGGCGCTGGTCGCGTCCGCGCACCGGATCACCGTGCTGACGGGCGCCGGGATCTCCACCGACTCGGGCATCCCCGACTTCCGCGGTACCGACGGTCTGTGGGCGCGCGACGCCGACGCCGGGCGGGCCGCGTCGATCGACACCTACCTCGCCGATCCCGAGGTGCGCAGGCTCGCGTGGCGGACGCGGCTCGACAGTCCCGTGTGGACCGCGAAGCCCAACTCCGCGCACAAGGCGTTGGTGGAACTGGAACGGTCGGGGCGGCTGCGCACCGTCGTCACCCAGAACATCGACGGCCTGCACCAGAAAGCCGGCTCCGATCCGCATCGCGTGCTGGAGCTGCACGGCACGTTGCACGCGACTGTGTGCCTCTCATGTGGAGCCACGGGCCCGATGCGCGATGCGTTGAAGCGCGTCGCCGAGGGCGAGCCCGAGCCGGATTGCCTGCGCTGCGGGGGAATCCTCAAATCCGCCACGATCTCGTTCGGACAGGAGCTCGACGGCGAGGTGCTGCGGCGTGCCCGGCTCGCGGTGCTGGACTGCGACGTGCTGCTGGTAGCCGGGACGTCGCTGTCGGTGCAGCCCGCGGCAGGCCTCGTGCCGCTCGCGGCACGCGCCGGTGCCCAGGTCATCATCTGCAACGCCGAACCGACGCCGTACGACGCCTTGGCGGCCGTTGTCCTGCACGAACCCGTCGGCGAAGTGCTGCCCGACCTCAGTTCCGTTCCTCCATCCGGGGGAGGCCGGTTCTCGTCCTGGGGAGATCCGAGCACCTGGCCGTAGGGTCGGAACATGCGCGTACCGCTTATCACCACGGACTTCCTGGATCGGGCGTCGTTCGCGTTCGGTGCGACGACCGCGACCATCGACGAACCCGACCAGCCTGCCAAGCCGGTCGAGACGACGACGTATGCGGAGATGGCGACCCGTGTGCGCGCGTGGCAGGCCGGGTTCGACGCACTGGGCATCGGCGAGGGCGAGCGGATCGCCGTCGTCAGCCACAACTCGGCGCGGCTGCTGGAACTGCTGCACGCGGTGCCCGGCAGCGGGCGCATCTGCGTGCCGGTGAACTTCCGCCTGCGCCCCGACGAGGTGAAGTACATCGTCGAGCACAGCGGTGCGTCGGCGTTGTTCGTCGACCCGGAGCTGGAGCTGGACGACGTGGTGGCGCGGCACCGGTTCACGCTCGGCGAGGAGTCGGATTCGCTGCTTCGGTTCGATGTGGAGCCACGGCCGTGGAGCGAGCCCTCGGAGGACGCGACCGCGACCATCAACTACACGTCCGGCACCACCGCACGGCCCAAGGGCGTGCAGCTCACGCACCGCAACATCTGGCTGAACGCCGTCACCTTCGCCATGCACACGCGTGCGTGGGAGGGCGACGTCTACATGCACGTGCTGCCGATGTTCCACTGCAACGGCTGGGGAATGCCGTTCGGCCTCGCCGGTCTGGGCGTGCCGCAGGTGGTGCTGCGCAAGGTTGACGGCGCCGAGATCCTGCGCCGCGTACGCGACCACGGCGTCACGCTGATGTGCGGCGCACCGGCCGTGTGGAACGCCGTGCTCGACGCCGCCCAGTCGTGGGACGGCGAGATCCCCGGCCGTGACCGCGTGCGGATCGTGTGTGCCGGCGCGCCGCCGCCCTCGCGCACGATCCAGCGCGTGACCGAGGAGCTCGGATGGGAGTTCCTGCAGATCTACGGCCTGACCGAGACGGCACCGCTGCTCACCTTCAACCGCGCCCAGCCGGGACCGGCCGGTGAGGAGAAGGCGAAGAAGCAGTCACGGGCGGGCGCTCCGGCGCTGGGCGCGCAGCTGCGGATCTCCGACACCGGTGAGGTGCTCGCGCGGTCGAACGTGGTCATGGAGGGCTACTGGGACAACCCGCAGGCGACCGCCGACGCGATCGAGGACGGCTGGTTCCACACCGGCGACGGCGGCCACTTCGACGACGAGGGCTACCTGACGATCTCCGACCGCAAGAAGGACGTGATCATCACCGGCGGCGAGAACGTCTCGTCCATCGAGGTCGAGGACTGCTTGTTCTCGCACCCGGCCGTCGCCGAGGTCGCGGTCATCGGTGTGCCGGACGAGAAGTGGGGTGAAACGATCAAGGCTTTGGTCGTGCGCTCCGGGGACGTCACCGAGGCCGAGCTGATCAAGCACTGCAAGGAGCGGCTCGCCGGGTACAAGGCGCCGACGTCGATCGAGTTCCGCGACTCGATCCCGCGCACGGCGACCGGCAAGATCCAGAAGTTCAAGCTCCGCGAACCGTACTGGGCTGGGCGGGAGCGAGGAGTCAACTGATATGTAGTGGGCTCCTGTCAAGGGGCAAGGTGAGGCGCCCGCGAGGATGTTCCTGGCGGGCGCCTCGTGCTTCGTCGTGGCGTTGTGGCGGGTGAGCGTGTCGTTGGCGACGCGGATGTGATCACGGGCCGGAGTCAGCCTCGCCTGGATCAGCTCGCCGGTGACGCTGTCGATCGCCGCGGCCGCGACAGATCGCGCGTGCACGTCCAGCCCCACGCTCGTACGCTCGGTAAACACCGGGGCCTCCCACGCATGTCGGATAGGCCGAGCAGGCGGCCCCTGCCCGGCAACCCACGAATCTGCGTGAGCGAGGCCCCGGCCCGCAACCGCTCACCATCAAGCGGTCACGTCATACCGTCTAGCCCATTCCGGCGACACGCCGGACTCCGATCGTCCCAAAAGGACCACCGCCCGTGCTCCACTGTGACACGTGTGGTTGACGGTGCGTTAGTTCCGGATGCGCCAAATGAGTCTGATTGGTCTAATTCGGGCGGAGGTGATGTCCAGTGTTGACACGACTCTCCGCCGTGGTGGTCTTGGCGATGGCCGTCCTCACGGGGACGGCCAGTGCCGTGCCGCCGCCTCCGCCGAACCCGAGCGATGGCGAGATCTCGGCGTCACGGGCAGAGGCCGACGCGAAGGCCGCCCGCGTGGGCGAGCTGACCGGCAAGCTGACCCAGGCCGAGTCACGCCTGCAGGAGCTGCTGGACGACGTCTCCTACAAGCGCGAGCTCGCCAACAAGGCCCGTGTCGACCTGGAGACGGCCATCTCGGAGGCCGAGGCCGCCCGTCGTGAGGCGTCCGCCGCACGCGTTCAGGCCGACGCCGCGGCCAAGGCCGTGGAGGAGAGCCGCCGCGCACTGGACGAGTTCGCGGCGGCTTCCTACGCGCAGGGCAGCACTGTCGGTTCCTTCTCCGCGTACTTCGGGGCCAAGTCGCCGGAGGACCTGCTGGCCCGCGCCCAGCTGCTGGAGGCCGTGTCGGCGTCCGGGCTGAACCAGCTGGAGCAGGTGACCCGCGACCAGGGCACCGCCGCGAACCTCAACGCCGCCGCGCGTGCCGCCGTGCAGAAGGCCGACGCGAAGCAGGCCGCCGCCGACGAGGCGAAGAAGGTCGCGGACCAGGCGCAGCAGGTGGCGGCGGAGGCGCACACGGCTCAGGCCGCCGCCACGGCGCAGCTCCAGTCCGACAAGGACGCTGTCGAACACGAGCTCACCGCGGCGCGCGGTGAGGTCAACGGCCTTGAGGCGCAACGACGTCAGTACGACCAGTGGGTAGAGGACAAGAAGCGCGAAGACGAAGAGAACGCCCGTCGTGCCGCGGCAGCCGCCGCAGCCGCGCAGGCCGCCGTTCCGGCGCGTCCGATCGCCGCGCCGTCCGGGAGTCGCGTGCAGACGGTCATCGACCGGGCGTTGGCTCAACGCGGCGTCATCTACGCGTGGGGTGGTGGCAACTACGACGGCCCCACTTATGGCGTGCGCGATGGCGGCGTCGCGGACTCGTACGGCGACTACCGCAAGATCGGCTTCGACTGCTCGGGGCTGATGATGTACGCGTTCGCGGGCGTCGGTATCTATCTGCCGCACTACAGCGGCTATCAGTACAACTCGGGACCCAAGGTGCCGCTGTCGCAGATGGCGCCGGGAGACATGATCTTCTGGGGACCTGGGGGCGGCACGCACGTGGCGTTGTACCTGGGCGGCGGAATGATGGTCGAAGCGCCGCATTCCGGTGCCACGGTGCGGATTTCGCCCGTGCGGTACGGCGGGATCATGCCGTACGTGACGCGCATGCTGTGAGACCCGGTGGCCCGCCACGAAGGACGGGCCACCCGGAGATTCTCAAGCAGCAGGCAGGGTGAGCGGGCTCGCCTTCGTGTACGCCCGGCGCAGCCAGTTGTGCAGCGGGTGGATCGTCACGCCGTGCGGGCCCCGCACGACGACCTCTTCGAGGCACCAGTGCGAGCTGTCGCCCTTGTTGTCGAACGCGATGGCGAGCGACGTGATCGGGCCGAGGTCGGACAGCGTGAAGTTGTACGTGTCGGTCCGGCCGCGCTCGCGGTCGTCGCCGGGGTTGTCGAGGTTGATCCAGCTGCTGCCGTTCAGACGCACCTCGACTCTCGCGTCGGTGCCCGCGTCCTCGACGTTGCAGGTCCGGACCTCGATGTTGTACTGCGCCGGCGCGGCCTGCGCGGTCGCCATGCCCATGACGGTGGCGAGCGCCGCGGCCGAGATGCCGACGATCGCGCGAGCTGAGTTCCTCATGCTCGGTTCCCCTCTGTGTTGTTCTGCGGTGCGAGGGGAAAGGTGCCAGCGGGCGGTTGCACGACTATGTGGTGATGATGAAATCAGCTGGTGAGCGCGCCGATCGCCATCGCCGCGAGCACGTAGCATGGCACCGCGCTCAGAGATTTCGGACCCAAAGCTGGCCGATGACGTCGTGGCCGAAGCTGTGCTGTGGGGTTTTCTCGATCAGTTCGAAGCCGTGCGCCTCATAGATTTTCCTGGCGGACGTGAGGCCGTCGACCGTCCACAGGACCATGCGTTCGTAGCCGGCGTTGCGGGCGAACTCGACGCACGTCGTGACGAGCTGGTTGCCCGCGCCGTGGCCGCGTGCCTTCGGGTGCACGAGCAGGACGCGGAGCTTGGCCGTCGTGTCGTCTTCCTTCACGCAGAACACGCAGCCGACGCGTTCGCCGTCGAGCTCGGCGATCCAGGCGGCTTCGCGGGCGTCGTCGTGGTCCGCCGCGTAGTCGCCGACGATCTTGGCGACCATGGCCTCGAACGAGGTATCCCAGTCGTGCTCGGCCGCGTAGAGCTCGCCGTGCGCCTGGACCACCCAGCCCAGGTCGCCGGGCTTGCCCAGGGGGCGGATCAGCATGAGGCCTCCACTGACACGAGTGTTTCAGTAATGCGAAGATAGCGCTCATGCCGTCCGCGCGGGAGACCGAACTGCTCGAAGCCGCCTACCGGTACGTGCTCACGCACGGGCTGGCGGACGTGTCGTTGCGTCCGCTGGCGGCGGCCATCGGGTCGAGCACGCGGGTGCTGCTGTACCTGTTCGGTAGTAAGGACGGGCTGGTCAGGGCGTTGCTGGCGCGGGCTCGTGCCGACGAGTTGGCGTCGCTCGCGGACATCGGCACCGGGCCTGGGGTGATGGCGCGGTTGTGGGAGTGGTTGGCCACGCCCGCTCATCGGCCGTTGCTGACGTTGTGGCTGGAGGCCTACGCACGCTCGCTTGTGGAGCCGGACGGGCCGTGGGCGGGTTTTGCGCGCGCGACCGTTGAGGACTGGCTGGAGGTGCTCAAGGCCTCGCAGCCGGTGGAGGTGCGCGACACACCGGAAGGGCTGGCGAGCCGGACGCGGGAGCTCGCGTTGTTGCGCGGTGCGCTGCTGGATCTGCTCGCCACCGGGGACGAGGAACGGGTCAGCGCGGCACTGGCGTGAAGCCGAGGGTGGCGAGGAGGCGTTCCGAGGGCGTGTTGCCGTCGGTGACGCCGGCGAGGACGGGAGCGTCGAGGGCGCGCAGCGACGCCGCGACGACAGCCGTGCCCAGGCCTCGGCCCTGCCACTCCGGATGTGTGGTGACGTAGGCGAGCCAGAAGTCGTTGCCGCTCCTGGAGATCAGTGAGGCGGCCACGATGCCGTTCTCGTCCGCGACGAAGCTCGCGGCCGGCACGGCGGTGGGGCGCCAGCCCTCGATCTCGACGGCGCCGTCGCTGTTGCCGCCGAGGTGTTCGTCGACGGTGCCGGCGTAGGCGCGTTCCATGAGATCGGCGAGAGCGGCGTCGTCCTCGCCGTTGAGAGGGCGGATGTTGTTGTGCCGCAGGCCGGGCACCGGGCCCGGCTCACGGCGGTACACGGTCCGGTTCAT
This sequence comes from Lentzea nigeriaca, assembly GCF_016907955.1. Taxonomy (GTDB): domain Bacteria; phylum Actinomycetota; class Actinomycetes; order Mycobacteriales; family Pseudonocardiaceae; genus Lentzea; species Lentzea nigeriaca. Next base: position 966,534 of record NZ_JAFBCX010000001.1, read on the forward strand.
CCACTCAGTGTTGTGGATGCGCCGGTTTCGCGTCGAGCGTAAAACCGTTGGCGCACAAAGGGCTCCTCGGCGCCGGGCGGGGTTTCCTCGGCACGCCACGAGAAGCTGTCGGTGGTGAGCTCCGAGAAGATCCAGCGCAGCCGGACGCCGTTCGCGTCGCCTTCGAGGGCGAAGCCGTCCTCGGTCGGCCTGCCGACGAACGGGATCACCCAGCCGCGGCCGGGACCGAGCCAGGTCGACCGGAACGCGCGGAGCTGCGGGTCGTAGAACCGCAGGCTCATTCCCCATTCGCCGTCCGCGTCGGTGCGGCTCGCCCTCGCCGGGCTGATCCACACGTCAGTGAGCGCCCGCCCGTCCAACGCCCAGCCGAAGTGCCACTCGCCGTCGGTGGTGTGGACGGTGCCGTCCTCGCTGAAGTTCTGCACCACCAACGACCAGCTGCCGATCAACGGCTCGAACACGGCCAGGTGCTCGGCGAGTTCGGGGCGGGGCCGGTCCGCCGTGAACACGCTTGCGATCCGCTCGGAGACGTCCATGCCGCCAGGATCCATAAATGACAGTATGCTGTCAAACATGGCCGACCTGGTGACCGACTACCGGCTCCTCATCGCCGAGGTGTACGAGCTCGCCGGACTGAGCCGGCGGATCAGCGAACGGGAGGCTGCCGAGAACGGCACGACCGTCGCGCGCTGGCACATCCTGAGCGTGGTTGCCGAAGAGCCGCTGACGGTTCCCGCGATCGGACGCCGCCTCGGGCTCGTCCGGCAGGCCGTGCAGCGGGTGGCCGACGACCTGGTCGAAGCCGGGCAGCTGCGGGTCGAGCCGAACCCGGCGCACCGCCGGTCGATGCTGTACGCGATCACTCCGGAAGGCACGCGAGTCCTGGAGCGGTTGTGGGCGGCGAGCGAACCGCGGCGGCTCGACACGCTCGCCGGCAGCGCAGTGACGGCCGACGATCTGCGCCACGCCCGCACGACGCTGCGCCACCTCATCGACGCGCTGACACACTGGTGACGTGAAGATCGTGGTGTTCGGCGCGTCCGGCATGGTGGGTCAGAGCGCGTTGCGCGAATGTCTGCTCGACCCCGAGGTCGACTCGGTGGTGACGGTTGGGCGTTCCACGATGGACGTGACCGATGCCAAGCACCGGCACGTCGTGCACGCGGACTTCGGTGACCTGTCGCCCGTCGCCGGTGAGCTGGCCGGCGCCGACGCGTGCTTCTACTGCATGGGCGTGACGTCGGCCGGTCTGTCCGAGGCCGAGTACACGCCCGTGACGCACGACTACGCGCTCGAGGCCGCACGCGTCGTCGGCGGCACGTTCGTGTACATCTCCGGCGAGGGTGCGAACGCCGAGAGCAGCACGATGTGGGCGCGCGTGAAGGGCCGGACCGAGAACGAGCTGCTGGCGCTGGACCGGCCGGTGTTCGTCGTGCGGCCGGGGTTCATCCAGCCGCTGCACGGCATCACGTCGCGGACCCGCATCTACCGCTACGTGTACTCCTGGACGTCGTGGCTCTTCCCACTGCTGCGCCGGGTGGCACCGAAGTACGTCACGAGCACCGAGGCCCTGGGCCGTGCGATGGTCGCGCTGGCCAAGGGCGCGCAGGCTCCGAAGCTGGTGCGCAGCGACGAGATCAACCGGCTGGCTTGAACGCGTCCTCCGTCTTCACGACACCCGCCGTGCGGCCCGGCGCGGTGTGGTTGTCCCAGTAGAGGTTGGTGTGCGCGATGACCTTGTCCGGGGTCGGCGCGCCCCACTCGGACAGGTCCTCGGTGGTGTGCGCGTCGCTCACGAGCAGAGCGTCGTAGCCGCGCACGATCGCGCCGTGCAGGGTCGAGCGGATGCACTCGTCGGTCTGCGCGCCGGAGATCACGAGGCTGCCGATTCCCTTGCCCGCCAGCACTTCCTCGAGGTCGGTGGCCTCGAAGGAGTCGGCGTACGTCTTGTGCACCACCGGTTCGCCCTCGGCGAGCTTCAGCTCTGGCACGAACTGCCAGCGCTCCGAGCCCATGGGCACGTGCTCCGGGTTGCTGTGCTGCACCCACACGACGTCGACGCCCGCCGCGCGGGCCTTCTCGACGAGGGTGGCGACGTTGGCGACGACTTCGTCGCGGTTGTGGGCGTGGTTCACCACGCCGTTCTGGACGTCGATCACGAGCAGTGCGGTGTTGGGGCGGTTCGCCAGAGTCGTCACGCGGGTCACACTATGCCTCGGGTCTGACAATTTTCAGCGCGAGCGCAGGCGGCGCAGCATGCGGGCGTCCTCGAAGCCGACGTTGCGTGCCGCGGTCTCGACGGTGGCGCCCTGCCCGATGAGGTGTTCGGCCCGTTCGACGCGCAACGCCTGCTGGTACTTCAACGGCGTCATGCCTGTTGCCTTGCCGAACAACCGCGTGACTGTCCGTTCGCTGCACCCGACGACAGTGGCCAGCTCTGTGAGCGACAGACGGTCGGTGAGCCGTGACTCGATGACGTCCTGAATGCGGTGCACGGTCTCGTTGATGTGCGAGCGGTGCCGCAGCAGCACGCTGGCCTGCTGGTCGTCGCCGTTCCTGCGCGCGTAGACGACCATCGTGCGCGCGACGCTCGCGGCGGTGGCCGGTCCGTGCCGGGCCGCGACCAGGTTCAACGCCAGGTCGATGCCGCTCGCGATGCCCGCCGACGTCACGACCCGATCGTCCTCCACGAACAGAACATCTCTGACGACCCGTGCGCGCGGATAGCGCCGTTGGAGCTCATCCTGCAGTTCGTGGTGCGTGGTGCAACGGCGGCCATCGAGCAGACCGGCGCGGCCGAGTGCGTCGGCTCCGGCGCACACACTCGCGACCGTGCCGCCGCCTTCGTGGTGCTGCCGGAGCCACGTGAGCGCTCGTGCGCTCAGCGGCCCGGTCCCGACGAGCGCCGGAGACCGCCACCCCGGCACGAACACCAGGTCCTGCGGCGTCAACGACGGCAACTCGGCCGCGGTGCCCAGCGGCACGCCCTGATGGCTGCGCACGGAGTCCGAGTCGCCCACGTACTCCAGCGCGTACCCGCCCACGAGGTCGGCCGCGCTGGAGAACACCTGCGCCGGCCCCGCGAGGTCGAGCAGGTGCACTCCCGGCACGAGCAGAAAAACGACTCTGGTCACGATCCGGTCAGCGTAGCGACATCCGAGATCCGCGCGAACCGGCCCGCCAGCACGGACTCGGTGCGATCGATGATCTCCTCGACGCCGACCATCTTCCCGGTCCTCCAGTGCGGCAGCGGCGTCGTGGCGGTCGCGTCCGTCACGAACGTCATGTCGAACCCGAGGTCCGACCCCACCCGCGTCGTCGTCTCGCAGCACTGCTCGGTCTTGATGCCGCTGACCAGCAGCTCCCTGACACCGCGCATCGTGAGCGTCTGCTGCAGGTTCGTGGTGGTGAACGGGTTGTGCGAGGTCTTGGTGAGGATCGGCTCGTCGTCGAGCGGCTTGAGGCCGTCGATCAGGCGCACGTGGCCCAGGGCGGGGTCGAACACGTCGCCGCTGCCGGGCTCGGAGTGCAGCACCCACACGACGAGGTCGCCGGCGTCCCGGGTCATGTCGACCAGCTGGTTCACCTTGCCCACGATGTCCGGGTTCGACACGTCCGCCCAGTTGGCGCGCTGACGGAACGACTCCTGCACGTCGATGACGATCAATGCTCGCTTCATGACCTCGAGAATCGTCGTTCGGCCGGGGCGGAGACAGGCACTGCCCGGACGTCATGCGGACGGATCTGGTCACCGTGCGAAGATCACCACGTGGACTTACGCGTGCTGGCGGGCGACCCCGCGAACCCGGATCTCGGCGCCGACGTGACGGTGTCGGTGGGACGGGACGACCTCGACGGGTACGCCGTGCCGTTCGTGCGCGTGACGAAGGGCGAGGTGCGCAGAATCCTCGTGGGACACGCACGCACCGATGGACACCACATCGACGTGGTGGCACGGGCGGCCTGGAGCGAGAACGGCGGTTGGCACCGCGAGTCGTGGCCGGGCGACGACCTGTCCGAGCTGCTGAAGCACCCCGCGCACCCGATCCCCGACGACGGCACGAGGGTCGAGGTGGTGTCGAAGGCCATCGCCGAGGGGTCGCGGAACACGGTCGCGGACCTGCGCGGACTGCGCTACGAGATGGAACGGCAGGTCGCGGACCTGTTGGCGCAGCGCAGGAACACCGCGCTGCGGATGGTGATGGCCCAGCTCGTCGAGCTCTCGATCGCGTTCAGCCGCGCCCGCGACCAGGCCCGCGAAACGCTCCGCGAGGTCAGGATCCCCGGTGTCGTGCGGCACTGCGAGGCCATGGACGTCGAGCTGGGCGACGAGGTCACCCGGCTGCAGTCGTTGCTGAGCAGCGTGTCGACGTTCGCCGTCGCCCAGGAAGGCGAGGCGCAGCAGCGGTTCAACATGCTCGCCGCCGCGGCCGCCGCCGGGCTCGGTCTGCCCGCGCTGATCCTGTCGCTCTACGGCGCGGACGCCTACCTGCCGTTCACGTGGGACAAGGCGTGGCGTGCGCTGGGACCGATCGCGTTCGCCCTGACCCTGGCCGCGGGAATCATCCTGCGGCGCATGCCCGGCCGTACCACCTCGAAGCACTACCTGGCGGCGCTAGGACTCATCGCCGGGCTGATCGGCGTGCTGCTGATCGCGGGGTTTCTCGCGCCGGGCTAAAGGGGACGGCGGCCCGCGAACCCCACGTCGGCCCGGTGGTACCACGCCAGCGTCCGGTCGCCCTCCAGCCAGCACAACAGGATCGGTACACCGTCCTTCTCGGACGGGAAGTCGACCAGCAGCGGCGCGAAGCCCTTCAGCTCGGCCCCTGTCTGCTGCACGGCCTCCATGAGCTCGTCCAGCCGTGCCTGCGCCGCCTTGAACTCCGGCAGCCCGCCCAGCGACGACGAGCCGACGGCCAGTTCGGCGGCGTCGGCGCGCAGCCGCACGATCTCGTCCAGCACCGGCAGCAACCGGGCGAGCTCGGCCTGGGCTTCGTCGAGGGTGAACAGTGCCACGACACCAAGGCTGGCACAGTGTGGAGAGTGACGTGGCGTCTGGGTGACCTGAACGTGAACCGGATCGGCTTCGGCGCGATGCGACTGCCGCAGCGGGGAGGCGCGTTCGATCCCGATGCGACACCCCGCGACCGCGGGCAGGCCATCGGGGTGCTGCGGAAGGCCGTCGAGCTCGGCGTCAACCACATCGACACGGCCGCCTTCTACTTCTCTGCCACCAGATCGGCCAACGAACTGATCAACACCGCGCTGTCGCCGTACCCGCCCGATCTCGTGATCGCCACGAAGGTCGGGCCGGGCAGGACGCCGCAGGGGGAGTGGCTGCCGCTCGCCACCCCTCCCCAGCTCCGCGGCCAGGTCGAGGAGAACCTGCGCCAGCTCGGCAGGGACCACCTCGACGTCGTGAACCTGCGGGTGAGCGGGCTCGACGACGTCAGCGCGCACTTCGAGCAGCTCGCGTTGTTGCAGCAGGAAGGGCTCATCCGGCACCTCGGGCTCTCGAACGTGAAACCGCGCCACCTCGACCAGGCGCGGAAGATCGCCGACGTCGTGTGCGTGCAGAACTCCTACGGGCTCGGCCATCACCCCGAGCAGGACGAGTTCGTCGGTGTCTGCCGGGAGCACGGCATCGCGTTCGTGCCGTTCTTCGCCCTGGCCGGCGCGAACAAGGAGGCGGGTTCGCCCGCCGAGGACGACGTGGTCACCGACATCGCCCGCGCGCACGACGCCTCACCCGCCCAGGTCCGTCTCGCCTGGACACTCGCGCAGGGACCGCACGTGCTGGTCATTCCCGGCACCGGAGATCCGGAACACCTGCGGCAGAACATCGAGGCGAGCGACCTCCGGCTCACCACCGAAGAGCTCACCCGCCTCGACGCGCTGCACCTCAACGCTGGCTGATCCGCCGGAACAGCCACACGGCAAGCGGGAAGGCCACCACGAGCAACCCACCCGACCACGCCGGCGCGAGCCATCCGGACGTGACAGGTGAACCGGTCAGCAACGCGCGCACGGTCTCGATCACCGGCGTGACCGGCTGGTGTTCGCTGACCACCCGCAGCCACGGCGGCATGGTCGACACCGGCACGAACGCGCTGCTCAGGTACGGCAGGAACAACATGAAGAAACCGAACATGCTCGCCGACTCCACGGACCGCGCGACCACACCGAACCCGGCCGTGAGCCACGACAGCGCCAGCACGTAGATCAGCAGCAGTCCCATCGCCAGCACCCAGGCGACCGGGGAAGCCGGGGGACGGAAACCCATCAGCAAAGCCGCGAAGACGACCGCCGACGTCGCCACGGCGTTGCGCGCGACCGAGGCGGTGACGTGGCCCGTCAGCACCGCGAAAGCGCTGATCGGCATGGAGCGGAACCGGTCGACCACGCCCCTGCCCATGTCGTCGGCCACCGCCATGGCGGTCGACGAGGCGCCGTACCCGGTGCACAGCACCAGGATCCCGGGCACGACGTAGTTCACATAGGACTCGACCGCGGTGACCGCGCCGCCGAAGACGTAGACGAACAACGCCATCATCATGACCGGCAGTACGATCGACATGATCACCAGGTCGAGGTTGCGCCGGCTCAGCCGGACGCTGCGGCCGACGAGGGTCAGGGTGACGGTCATGCCGCTGCTCCCGTCAGGGTCGTGAACACGTCGTCCAGCGTCGGCCGGTGCGTCGACACGCGGTCGGGCCGCACTCCGGCGGTGAGCAGGTCGTCCAGCACGCGGTGCAGGTGTGTGGCGCTGCCGTCGGACGGCACGCTCACGGTCGGCCCGTCCGTCACCCCGCCGACCAGCACGTGCGCCCGCGCGGCGTCCTCGCACGAGGGGAACGTCAGGTCGAGGCGCGCGCCGCCGACCGAGTTCTTCAACGCGTCCGCGGTCCCGTCCGCGACCACGTTCCCGTTGTCCAGCACCACGATCCGGTCGGCGAGGCGGTCGGCCTCCTCGAGGTACTGGGTCGTGAGGAAGATCGTCACGCCTTCGCGGACGAGGTCGCCGACGGCGTCCCACATCGTCGTGCGGCTGACGGGGTCGAGGCCGGTCGTCGGCTCGTCCAGGAACAGCAGCCGTGGCCGGGCCACGAGGCTCATGGCGAGGTCCAGCCGGCGCCGCAGGCCGCCGGAGTACGTGCGCACCCGCCGGTCCGCGACGTCGGGGAGCTGGAAGCGCTCCAGCAGCTCCGAAGTGCGCACACGCGCCGCTGACCGGCGGAAACGCCGCAACCGCGCGATCATGAGCAGGTTCTCTCGCCCGGTCTGCTCCTCGTCGACGGCCGCGTACTGGCCGGTCAGGCTGATCACGCCGCGCACGGCGGCGGGTGAGCGCACCACGTCGAACCCCGCGATCCTCGCGCTGCCCTCGTCGGGTCGCGTCAACGTGCTCAGGATCCGGATCGTGGTCGTCTTGCCCGCGCCGTTCGGTCCGAGCAGGGCGAGGACCGACCCCTCGGCCACCTTCAGGTCCAGGCCGCTGAGCACGGTGTTCTCGCCGTACCTCTTCGTCAGCCCGGCTGTCTCGACGATCATTGCACCCCCAATTTATGCGTACGTCATACGCAAAACGCGAATGAGCGTATGGCATACGCATCTGTTTGACTAGGGGGATGAAGAGGGGGCGCAAGCCGTCGATCGACGCGGCCGACATCACGCGGGCCGCCATCGCGATCGCGGACGCCGAAGGACTGGCCGCCGTCTCGATGGCTCGTGTCGCGCAGGAGCTGGGCAACGCCACGATGGCGCTCTACCGGCACGTGAAGAGCAAGGACGAGCTGCTCGCGTTGATGAGCGACTCGGCCATGGAGGACCCGCCGGTGCTTCCGGCCGGTGGGTGGCGCGAACGCCTGTGGTTCTGGGCGAAGGCGGTGCTGGAGGGCATCAGCAGGCACCCGTGGTTCCCGCAGATCCCGATCAGCGGGCCGCCGGTCGGCCCGCACAGCCTCGCGTGGTTCGACGCCGGGCTCGGCGCGCTCGACGGCACGCCGCTGGAGCCCGGCGAGAAGGTCGGGGTGGTGATGGGGCTGATGACGTTCGTGCACGGCGAGGCACGCCTGCGGATCGCGCTGACCAGGGGCTTCCAGGAAGACCCCGCCGCCTTCAACGGCCGCTACGGCAAGGTGCTGCGCGAACTCGTGGACGGGAAGAAGATGCCCGCACTGGCCGCGGTCGTCGACGCCGGAGTGTTCGACGTGGACGACCTCTTCGACGTCGAGGACGTGGCCGCGGAGTTCGACTTCGGGCTGCACCTGTTCCTGGAGGGTGTCGCCGCGCACATCGCTTCGAAGGGGTCGGCATGAGCTACGCGGCGATCATCCTCACCGGCGGAAAGGGTGAGCGGCTCGGCGGCGTCGACAAGGCCGCACTGTCCTATCGGGACGCGACGCTGCTCGACCACGTGCTGTCCGTTGTGGACGACGCGAGTCAGGTCGTCGTTGTGGGACCGGAGAAAGACCTTCCCGGCGTCACGTGGGCGCGCGAGGATCCGCCCGGTGGTGGTCCGCTCGCCGGCCTCGCCGCGGGACTGCGCGAGGTCACCGCGGAGTGGGTCGCGGTTCTCGCCGTCGACCAGCCGGGTCTGACCAGGAACACCATCGCGAGGCTGCGCGAGACCGGCCGCAACGCGGTGCTCAAGGACGATCGCACACAGTGGCTGATCGGCGTCTGGAACGCGGCCGATCTGCGCCAGGCACTACCTGAAGATCCACGAAACCAGCCGTTGCGCAAGACTCTGCGGCAGTTGAACCCGGTGGAGGTGTCCGCTTTGCCCGGTGAGGCGCGCGACGTCGACACCCCGGCCGACCTGGACACCCTTCACAGCGGTTGAACAGGCGAAGCGTAAGACTGTTCCACCATCGGTAAACCCTGTTCTGCATGGAGGCCCGCACGTGACCGAGCCCGCCGCCGAGGCAACGCCGAACGCATCGGCGCCCGTCACCCCGGCTCGTGACGCCCAGCTGCTCGAACGCACCGTGTTCGAGGTGAAGCGGGTGATCGTCGGCCAGGACCGGCTCGTCGAGCGGATGCTCGTGGGTCTGCTGGCCAAGGGCCATCTGCTGCTCGAAGGTGTGCCGGGTGTCGCGAAGACGCTCGCGGTCGAGACGTTCGCCCGCGTGGTCGGCGGTTCGTTCTCGCGCGTGCAGTTCACGCCCGACCTGGTGCCCGCCGACATCCTGGGCACCCGCATCTACCGCCAGTCCAGCGAGGCGTTCGACGTCGAGCTGGGTCCCGTCGTCGCGAACTTCGTGCTCGCCGACGAGATCAACCGCGCGCCCGCCAAGGTGCAGTCGGCCATGCTCGAGGTGATGGCCGAACGGCACGTGTCGATCGGCGGCCGGACGTTCCCGATGCCCAACCCGTTCCTGGTGCTGGCGACCCAGAACCCGATCGAGAACGAGGGCGTCTACCCGCTGCCCGAGGCGCAGCGCGACAGGTTCCTGTTCAAGATCCAGGTCGAGTACCCGACCGCCGAGGAAGAGCGCGAGATCGTCTACCGCATGGGCGTCGAGGCGCCGGTGCCGAGCCAGGTCCTCTCGCCCGAGGAGCTGGTGCGCCTGCAGGGCGTGGCGTCGCGCGTCTTCGTCCACCACGCGCTCGTCGACTACGTGGTGCGCCTGGTGATCGCGACCCGCGCGCCCGCCGAGCACGGCCTCACCGACGTCGCCGGCTGGGTCGCCTACGGTGCCTCGCCGCGTGCGTCGCTCGGCATCATCGCCGCCGCCCGTGGCCTCGCGCTGGTCCGCGGCCGCGACTACGTGCTGCCACAGGACGTCGTCGACGTCGTTCCGGACGTGCTGCGCCACCGCCTGGTGCTCTCCTACGACGCGCTGGCCGACGGCGTGCCGATCGACCACATCATCACGCGCGTGCTGCAGATCGTGCCGTTGCCGCAGGTGTCGGCCCGTCCGCAGCAGCCGGTTCCGGCTGGTAGGCAGTGAGCCGCCCAGAAAAGGCAGCCAGGGGAGCAGCCGCCGCCGAGCGCCCCTCGTGGGCGCCGCCCGTGCTGCGAGGCGTCCGCATGGAGGCCGCGCTGCGCATGCTCGAGCTCGACGTCCGGCGCCGCCTCGACGGCCTGCTGCAGGGCAACCACCTCGGCCTCGTGCCGGGGCCGGGCACCGAGCCCGGTGAGGCCAGGACCTACCAGCCCGGCGACGACGTGCGCCGGATGGACTGGGCGGTCACGGCGCGCACGACGGTGCCGCACATCCGCGAGACGGTCGCCGACCGCGAGCTGGAGACGTGGGTGGCGATCGACCTGTCGCCGTCGCTCGACTTCGGCACGGCGGTGTGCGAGAAGCGCGACCTGGCCATCGCCGCGACGGCCGCGGTCGCCCACCTGACGCGCGGCGGCGGCAACCGGATCGGCGCGGCGGTCTCGACGGGCGCGCAGAACATCCGCATCCCGGCCCGCGGCGGTCTCGCCCACGCACGCGGCATGATCCGCAAGATCGCCGAGATGCCGCGCGCCGAAGAGGGCACGCGCGGCGACCTGGCCGCGTTGCTGGAGCAGCTGCGCAGGCCACCGCGGCGGCGCGGCCTGATCGTGGTGATCTCGGACTTTCTCGGCGGAATGGAGTGGCAACGTCCGCTGCGCGCGCTGTCGGCGCGGCACGACATCGTCGCCGTCGAGATCGTCGACCCGCGTGACGTCGACCTGCCCGAGGTCGGCACCGTCGTGCTGGCCGACCCGGAGAGCGGCCGGCAGCGTGAGGTGACGGCGTCCGCGTTGCTGCGCAAGGAGTTCAACGCGGCGGCCGCGGAACATCGCGCTGAAGTCGCGGCAGGGCTCAGGCGCGCGGGCGCCGGGCATCTGGTGCTGCGCACCGACTCCGACTGGATCGCGGACACGGTTCGTTTCGTGGTGGCGCGCAAGCGCCGCTGGTCTGGGGGTGTCGCATGAGCTTCTCGAACTTCGTCGCCCCGGGGTTTTTCTTCCTGCTGATCGGCGTCGCGGCGCTGACCTGCGGATACGTGGCGGTGCAAGGGATCCGCCGCAAGCGGGTGCTGCGGTTCACGAACCTGGAGCTGCTGGAGAAGGTCGCGCCCAAGCGGGACCGCTGGTCGCGGCACGTCCCGGCGGCGTTCCTGCTGGCCGCGCTCGCGCTGCTGACGGTCGCGCTGGCCGGTCCGACGTCCGAGCAGCGGGTGCCGCGCAACCGGGCGACCGTGATGCTCGTGGTCGACGTGTCGCTGTCGATGAAGGCCACGGACGTGAAGCCGTCCCGTCTGGAGGCCGCCCAGGTGGCCGCCAAGTCGTTCGCCGAGGGCCTCACCCCGGGCATCAACCTGGGTCTGATCTCGTTCGCGGGCTCCGCCACCGTGCTGGTGGCGCCGACGACGGACCGAGCCGCGGTCACGCAGTCGATCGACGGGCTGAAGCTCGCCCAGTCGACCGCGACCGGTGACGCGATCATGGCCGCGCTGGCGTCGATCGACTCGTTCGGCAAGGTCGTCGGTGGCGCCGAGGGCCCGCCGCCCGCCCGCATCGTGCTGATGACGGACGGCAAGGAGACGGTCGGCACCCGCAAGGCCTTCGACGCGGCCGAGGACTCGAAGAAGGCCGGCATCCCGATCTCCACGATCTCGTTCGGCACCGAGGACGGCGTGGTCGACATCGAGGGCAGGCAGCAGTCCGTCCCGGTCGACGACGACTCGATGAAGGAGATCGCGAAGCTGTCGGGCGGCGAGTTCTTCAAGGCGGCCTCCGCCGAGGAGCTGCGGCGCGTCTACGACACGCTCGGCGAGCAGATCGGCTACGAGAAGAAGCAGGCGGACGCGTCGAAGCCGTGGCTGTTGCTCGGCACGATGACGGCGATGTTCGCGGCGGCCGCGGCACTGGTCCTCGGTCAGCGCCTGCCGTAGGTCAGCAGCACGACACCGCAGTCGAACGCCCTGGTGCCCTTGAGCGTCAGGGCGTTCGGCTTCTTGAAGAAACGCGTGCCGCCGCCGATCGCCACCGGGTTCAGGTACACGCGGATCTCGTCGATCAGGTCGTGCGCGAAGAACGTCTCCAGCAGGTTGGGGCCGCCGACCATGCTGTCGCCGGGCAGGTTCCTGATCTCGTCGGGGTCGACCTCGCTGCGGGTCTCGCTGTTCCACTCGGTGAACGTCCGCGTGCGGCTGTAGATGATCTTGCGCACGTTCCGCCAGATCGGGGCGAACTCCCGCATCTTCGGCGTGAAGTCGGGGTCGTCCTCGGCGTGCGGCCACGCCTCCAGCATCAGCTCGTGCGTGCGGCGGCCGTCGAGCAGCGCGCTCATCGTCGCCAGGTCGGTGTTGAGGTAGTCGTGCATGTCCTCGCTCATGTGGTGCCAGCTGATGTCGTGACCAGGGCCCTCGAAGAACCCGTCGAGCGAGAGCGACGTCATCGTGATAATCATCTGCGGTCCCTCGATCGGGTTGTGCGGTGGATCGCCAGGGTGTCCGGCGTGGCTGGACAGGTGAAGCGGGCGTTCAAGTATCGCTTCTATCCGACCATGTCGCAGGCTCGTGCCGAGGCGTGGACGCAGCGTGGGGAACGGGTTGGTGCAGCGCTACCTCGGCGATGCTGACCAGCTGGAAACGGACCGAGCAGTTCGCGTTTCTCAACGAAGTGTCCTGTGTGCCGTTGCAGCACGCACTGCGGCTGTTGTGCGAGGGCGCCGGGGTGAAGCCGTTTCCTGCCACCGATTCCGTGGTGGGGATCGACATCGGGCTCGATCATCTCGTGGTGCTCTCGAGCGGAGAAAAGATCGCCAATCCGCGGCACGGGAGGCGAGACGGACCTTGTCTGGCCAAAGCTCAGCGTTGCCTCCCCACGAGGGAGGGGAAGTCAACCGTGGAGCCTCCGGTATTCCGCTGCCGCACCTGGGTGTAGCGGAACTCTGCCCGTGTCGATGAGGCTGCGCACGTCGAGGTACTGCGTGCCGAGCGCCTGTTCCGGCACGAGCTCCGCCGCCTTGGCGACCAGCAGCCGCACGACGGCGCCCGCGTACTCGGTGCTGAGGTCCGGCCGGCACACCAGCAGGTTCGGGGTGCCGATCGTGGGGACGTCGGTGGTCGAGCCGTACACACCCATCCGAACGTCGACGCGTTCGTAGACCTTGCCGTAGTCCTGGCGCAACCGCGGCAGGAAGCCGTCGAGCGGCAGGAGCCTGATGCCGGTGGCCTTGTTGAGCTCCGGGGTGGGGACGCCGCCGGACCACAGCAGAGCGGCGATGTCGCCTGCCTTCAGGGCGTCGATGGCGTTGCGCAACGGGTAGTGCTCTTCCTGGACGCCGAGCGCGAGGCGTTCGCCCTGTAGAGCCGCGCCGGAGCCCGCCGCGCCGAGCGACACCGGTTTGCCGACCAGGTCGGTGGCGGAGCGGTACGGCGAGGAGTCCAGGACCACGAGCTGCAGGTAGTTCTCGTAGACGCGGCCGAGGGCGACGACGCCGGACTCCAGGTGGGCGCTGTCGCTCAGGGTCAGCGCGAGGTCGGCGGTGCCCTTGCGGAGGTGGTCGAGGTTGTCGGCGCTGCCGCCGGTCTCGACGGGGGTGATGGTCAGCGGGCTGGGGGCCAGGCGGGAGATCAGGGCCGCGAAGTCGTAGTAGAAGCCGCCGGGTTCGCCGCCCGCGATCCTGATCGTGCCGGACGGTTCGCTGGTGCCGCAGGCGGTGAGGGCCAGGGCGCCGAGGAGGAACGTGCGTCGCTTCACAGCAGCGGCTCCTTCGGCAGCTCCACGGTGACCACCAGGCCGCCGTCCGTGTGCAGGGTCATCGTGCCGTCGTGCGCTGTCACGATGCGGTCGGCGATCGCGAGGCCCAGGCCGGTGCCGCGCTGCGAGTCGTCGCCGCGCCAGAACCGTTCGGTGGCGCGGGCGATGTCCTCTTCGGACAGCCCGTCGCCGTTGTCGCGCACGATGAGCGTCGCGCGGTCGCAGATCACCGTGATCTCGGAACCGCCGTACTTGATGGCGTTGTCCAGCAACACGTCCAGCACCTGGGCGAGGTCCGACACCGCGCACCGCACCAGGCCGGGTGCCCGGTCGTCGACGGTGATCGTCGCGCCCGCCGAATGAGCTGCCGCGCGCCAGGCGTCGACGCGGTCGTGTGCCACGACCTGGAGGTCCGCCAGTTCCGGTTCGACGCCGCCCGCCGCGCGTTCGGTTGCGGTGCTCTCGGCGGAGGCCAGGGCCAGCAGGCCGTCCAGCAGCGACTCCAGGCGTTCGACCTCGGTCAGCAGCGACCCGTTGGAAGGCAGCATGTCCACTCGCAACCGCAGCGCGGCCATCGGGTTGCGCAGCTGGTGCGAGGCGTCGGCGATCAGCCGTCGTTGCTGGTCGGCGGCCTCGGCCACGGCGTCGGACATGCGGTTGAACGACTCCGACAACGCCCGCAGCTCGGCCGGTCCCGCGGTGTCGGCGACGTGCGTGCGCCGCTGGCCCTCCGCGACGGCCCGGACGCCCCGGTCGAGCTCCTTGAGCGGCCGCAGCAGCCAGCGGGCGACGACGAGGGCGAGCAGCACGCAGGCGCAGGCCGCGAGCAACGTCCCGGCCAGCACGAGCGCCCACCGGCGCGCCACGTCGAGAGCGGCGACGTGTGTCGAGGCACGCATCACCACGGCGCCCGCGACCTTCGTGCCGGTGCCGACGGGACGGGCGAACAGGACGTCGCCGCCGTTCCACGGCAGTACCGTCGGCACGGGGGCGGCGGGCTGGTTGCGCAGTGCCGCGTCGATCTCCGCGGACACGTCGGCGATCGTCATCCCCGCCTCGACGACGGGCTCGCCCGCCGCGTTGACGACCACGACCTCCTCGCCGTAGATCTCGTTGTACCGCAACGCCTCGGACACCACGACGTCGGCGGGCAGGGTGGCGAAGCGGTCGAGGTCGGCGGTGCGGCTGATCACGAACTGCTGGGTGCGCTCGGAGGCGGTGCTCATCAGCAACGGGACGGCGAACGCGGTGACGGCCGAGAGCGAGAAGAGCAGCAGCACCAACAGCAGCCGTTGCCGCATCTATTCACCGAGCCGGTAGCCGAAACCGCGGATCGTGTGCAGCAGGCCCGGCCGGTCGAGCTTGGCGCGCAGCTGCGTGAGGTGGACGTCGAGCGTGCGCGACACCGCCACGAAGGCGTTGCCCCACACCTCGTCCATCAGCTGCTGCCGGCTCACCGCCGTGCCTGGCCTGCGCGCGAGCACCGCCAGCACGTCGAACTCCTTGGTGGTCAACGAGATCTCGCGCCCGCCGACCAGCACCTGACGGCCCTGCAGGTCGATCTCCACATCGGACACGCGCACGACGTCGTCGGGCTCCTGCGACCGGGCCGCACTGCGCCGCGACACCGCGTCGATGCGCGCCAGCAGCTCGGCCAGCCGCACCGGCTTGACCAGGTAGTCGTCCGCGCCCAGCCGCAGCCCGCGCACGACGGTCCGCTCGTCGCCGCGCGCGGTCAGCACCAGCACCGGCACGGGGTCGATCTTGCGGAGCTTGCGCAGCACCTCCAGGCCGTCCTGGTCGGGCAGGCCGAGGTCGAGCAGCACCACGTCCGCGTCGCGGTGGGCGATCAGCGCGTCGGCGCCCCTGCGCACGCGGGCAGGCCGGTGCCCGTTCGCCCGCAGCGCCTCGACCAGGGCGTCGGCGACACCGTCGTCGTCTTCGACCAACAGCACCCGCATTGGAGAAGTATCGCCCCACATGTTCGTTTCGTGCGCGCGGCAACGCGCTTAAGTGACTGTAAAGAACCTACAGCCCAGGTTGTGACGGGCGCGGTGGCGCCGAGATGGTGTCCGGCATGACAGTCGTTGCGGAGAAACGCGCAGAGCGCCGAGTCGTGGCGAACGTGCTGCGCGGATCAGTCGGGAACTTGATCGAGTGGTACGACTGGTACGCGTACACCGCGTTCAGCATCTACTTCGCGGCGGCGTTCTTCCCCAAGGGCGACCAGACCGCGCAG
This sequence comes from Lentzea nigeriaca, assembly GCF_016907955.1. Lineage (GTDB taxonomy): Bacteria > Actinomycetota > Actinomycetes > Mycobacteriales > Pseudonocardiaceae > Lentzea > Lentzea nigeriaca. Next base: position 982,466 of record NZ_JAFBCX010000001.1, read on the forward strand.
CTGCTCAACACCGCCGCGGTGTTCGCCGTCGGCTTCCTGATGCGCCCGCTGGGTGGCTGGCTGCTCGGCCGTTACGCCGACCGCCACGGCCGCCGCGCGGCGCTGACGTTGTCCGTCACGTTGATGGCGCTGGGCTCGCTGATCATCGCGTTGACGCCGTCGTACGCCACGATCGGTGTGGCCGCGCCGATTCTGCTGGTGCTCGCCCGGTTGCTGCAGGGCCTTTCGGTCGGCGGTGAGTACTCGACCTCCGCGACCTATCTGTCCGAAGTGGCCTCACCGAGGAAACGCGGGTTCTACTCCAGCTTCCAGTACGTGACGCTGACGGCGGGGCAGCTGGTGGCGCTGGGCGTGCAGATCGTGCTGCAGCAGTTCCTGACCAAGCCCGAGATGACCCAGTGGGGCTGGCGGATCGCGTTCGTGATCGGTGCGACCGGCGCGATCATCGTGATGTGGCTGCGGCGCGGCATGGACGAGTCGGAGAACTTCGAGAAGCAGAAGGGCAACACCCAGAAAGGCTCGCTGCGGGCGCTGCTCAAGCACCCCAAGGAGTGCCTGCTCGTCGTGGGGCTGACGCTGGGCGGCACCGTCGCGTTCTACACGTACACGACCTACCTGCAGAAGTTCATGGTGAACACCAGCAAGATCGACGCCGCGATGGTCAGCTGGATCAACTTCGCCGCGCTGCTGGTGTTCGTGGTGCTGCAGCCGATCGCGGGCGCGTTGTCCGACCGGGTCGGCCGCCGTCCGCTGCTGCTCGGGTTCGGCGTGCTGGGCACGCTGGTCACGGTGCCGCTGCTGTCGGCGCTCGCGAAGACGTCCGAGGCGTTCCCCGCGTTCCTGCTGATGCTGGGCGGCCTGGTGATCGTCACCGGCTACACGTCGATCAACGCGATCGTGAAGGCCGAGCTGTTCCCGACGAACATCCGCGCGCTGGGCGTGGGCCTGCCGTACGCGCTGACCGTGGCGATCTTCGGTGGCACGGCCGAGTACGTGGCGCTGTGGTTCAAGCAGGCCGGCCTGGAGTCGGTGTTCTTCTACTACGTCGCCGGATGTGTGCTGATCTCGTTGCTGGTCTACGGGTTCATGCGCGAGACGTCGAAGGACTCGGTCCTGGACAAGGACTGAAAACGACCACGCGGAGGGCGGTCATGCGGCGACCGCCCTCCGCTTCCTCACCTCAGCACCGCTGCTCGGTCACACTGCTGCAGGAGCGGGACAGCGAGATCACGGATGGTCAGCGATTGACCACGTTGAGGCGGGTCGCGAGCACCGTGGCCAGGTGCACCGGTTCGCGGTCGGTGGTGTGGCGGATCTGGGTGCGGCAGCTGAAACCGTCCGCGATCACCAACGCGTCGTCGTTACTTCTGATGGCGGGCAACAGGTCCTGCTCGGCGCACGCGATCGACACGTCGTAGTGGCCCTGCTCGAACCCGAAGTTGCCCGCCAGGCCGCAACATCCCTCGACGATCTTCGGTGCGATCCCGGCCTTGGTCATCGCCTCGCGGTCCGGGTCGAAACCGAGCTCCGCGTACTGGTGGCAATGGGTCTGCACAACGGCCTCTCGTGCGCCTTCCACGGCGGGCAGCTTCGGTGCGACGTGCTCGGCGAACGTGCGGGTGGCGTCGGCGAGCGCGTGCACGGCACGGTCGTTCGAGAGTTTCGGGGCCTCTGTCTTCAGGAACGCCGTGCAGCTCGGTTCCAGCCCGATCACCGGAATGCCCCGGCTCGTCCACGGCAGCAGAGCCCGCGCGGTCCGTTCGACGACACGGCGGGCCTTGGCGAGCTGACCGGTCGAGTGCCACGTCAGTCCACAACAGACGTTCGCGGACGGGAGCTCGACGCGGTTTCCCAGGTGCGCCAGGACGTTCGCGGCGTCGATGCCGATGCCCGGCTCGAAGAAGTTCGTGAACGTGTCCGGGAACAGCAGCACCTCGTCGCCCTCGCCGAGCGGGTGCAGCTGACGGACCAGGGGGGTGGTCGGAGTGGGCAACGAGCGCTCCGGTGTGATGCCCGCGAACCGGCCGAACTTCGCGGTGAACCTGTTGACCAGCCCGTACTTAAGCCACGTCGGCAGCCAGCCCATCGCGTAGTGCGAACGCGGCCGCACGCGTCCCTTGTAGTGCTCGTGCAGGAACTCGGCCTTGTAGCTCGCCATGTCGACGTCGACCGGGCAGTCGCGCTTGCAGCCCTTGCAGCCCAGGCAGAGGTCGAGCGCCTCGGCGACCTCGGGAGACCGCCAGCCGTCCTTGATCACGTCACCGGCGAGCATCTCGAACAGCAGGTGCGCCCGGCCGCGAGTGGAGTGCTTCTCCTCCTTCGTCACCCGGTAGCTCGGGCACATCACGCCGCCCTTGGTGTTCAGGCACTTGCCGACGCCGACGCACCGGCGTGTGTCGCCCGCGAACTCCGCACGCGTCGGAATCCTCGGTGGCGCAACGAGAATCCGCAGGTCGTCGTCGAGCTTCCGCGGTTGCACGATCCGGCCGGGGTTGAGCAGGTTGCCGGGGTCGAACGCGTGCTTGAACTCCTCGAACGCCCTGATCGCCTCCGGCGGGTACATGCGGCTGAGCAGCTCGGACCGCGCCTGGCCGTCGCCGTGCTCGCCGGAGAGGCTGCCGCCGTGGCTCACCACGAGGTCGGCGGCGTCCTCCAGGAACTCCCGGTAGCCCTTCGCCAGGTCGAAGTCGATGCGGACGTGCAGGCAGCCCTCGCCGTAGTGGCCGTAGGTGATGCCGCGCCGACCGTGCCTCGCCAGGAGTTGGTCGAACTCGCGCAGGTAGGTGCCGAGATTTTCCGGCGGGACGGCCGCGTCCTCCCAGCCCGACCAGGCCTCGCCGCCGTCGGGCATCCGCGTCGCGAGCCCCGCGCCGTCCTCACGGATCCGCCACAGCGCCCGCTGGTGCGCGGGGTCGTGGATGATCATCGAGTTCTTGGTGATCTTGGCGACACGCTCGGGGTCGTCCTCGACCTCCACGAACAGCCAGCTGCGGCCCTCCGGCAGGTCGGGGCGGGTGCGCACACCGCGGACCAGCGCTTCGTCGATGCCCTCGACCGCCAGCGCGTCCTCGATCTGGGTGACCTGGTCTGCGGCGTCATAGGTGTCCGCGAAGCCGAGCACGACCAGGATGCGGCGCTCCGGGCGGCGCACCAGCTTCAGGTCCGCGCCCAGCAGCACGACGCACGTGCCCTCGGTACCGACGAGCTGCTGGGTGAGCGTCGGGGCGTCCAGGGCGTACCCGCTGACCCGGCGGCCCAGCCGGGGAAACCAGGCCGGATCGAACGACGGCAACGTCAGCGGTGGGGGAGCGGTGGTGTCGAACGTGCGGCCGTCGACCGTGAGCACGTGCAGGTTCGTGACGTTCTCGCTGGTCTTGCCCCACTTCACCGAATGGGCGCCGCACGCGTTGTTGCCGATCATCCCGCCGATCGTGCAGCGCGAGTGCGTGGACGGATCCGGGCCGAACAAATACTCGCCCGTCAAGGAGTTCACCCGGTCGAGCACCGCGCCGGGCTGGACGCGGGCCGTGTCGCCGTCGACCTCGATCGCGTCCAGGTACCGGCTGAAATCGATCACCAGACCGGTGCCGCACGCGTTGCCCGCGATGGACGTTCCCGCGCCGCGGCTGGTGATCGGCACGCCGTGTTCCGCGGCCAGCGCCACAGCGGCCACTACCGCGTCGGTGGTCCGAGGGCGGATGATCACACGCGGGACGTGCCGGTAGTTCGACGCGTCCGCCGAGTACAGGGCCCGGCTCGCCGGGTCGTCGAGGACGTCGCCGTCCACGTGCCGCCGTAGTTGATCGAGAAAAGCCCGCATCACCCGATCATGCACGTCTGGGTGTGACATGGCTCTGCCGATGCCGGACTACCTGCCGGTAGCCGATAGCCTCACCCGGTCAACCAGCAGCGATCGCAGGGAGAGCTAGTGAGTCGGTCCGTTCTGGTCACCGGAGGCAACCGCGGTATCGGCCTCGCCATCGCGCAGGCCTTCGCCGCGCAGGGCGACAAGGTCGCGGTGACGCACCGCGGGTCCGGCGCTCCCGAAGGCCTGCTCGGCGTGAAATGCGACGTGACGAACTCGGAGGAGATCGACGCGGCGTTCGCGGAGGTCGAGGCCGCGCACGGGCCCGTCGAGGTGCTGGTCTGCAACGCGGGCATCACCCAGGACACGTTGCTGCTGCGCATGAGCGAGGAGCAGTTCACCCAGGTCGTCGACGCGAACCTCACCGGCGCGTTCCGGTTCGCCCAGCGCGCCTCGCGCGGCATGCTGCGCAAGAAGTTCGGCCGCATCATCTTCATCTCGTCCGTCGTGGGTCTCACCGGTGGCCCGGGCCAGGTCAACTACGCCGCGTCCAAGGCGGGCATGGTCGGCATGGCGCGCTCGATCGCGCTGGAGCTCGGCTCGCGCAACATCACCGCGAACGTCGTCGCGCCCGGCTTCATCACCACGGACATGACGGCAGAGCTGCCGGAGGCCGTCCGCGAGGCCGCGCTCAAGCAGATCCCGGCCGGTCGTTACGGTGCAGCCGAGGAGATCGCGCGCGCCGTCACGTTCCTCGCGGCCGACGAGGCGGGCTACATCAACGGTGCCGTGCTGCCGGTCGACGGCGGCCTCGGCATGGGCCACTGAGTTTCCTGTTCTTTCTGCGAAAGGGTTAAGTCAAGTGACCGGACTGCTCGAAGGCAAGCGACTGCTGATCACGGGTGTGATCACCGACGCGTCGATCGCCTTCCACGTCGCACGCGTCGCTCAGGAACAGGGTGCCGAGGTCGTGCTGACCGGGTTCGGCCGGATGAGCCTCGTGCAGCGCATCGCCCAGCGCCTGCCCAAGCCCGCGCCCGTGGTCGAGCTCGACGTGCAGAACCAGGAGCACCTCGACACGCTGGCCGACCGCGTCCGTGAGCACGTCGACGGCCTCGACGGTGTCGTGCACGCCATCGGCTTCGCCCCGCAGAGCTGCCTCGGCGCGCCGTTCATGGACGCGCCGTGGGAGGACGTCTCGGTCGCGATGCACGTGTCGGCGTACTCGTACAAGGCTCTCGTGCAGGCTGTGCGTCCGTTGCTGTCGTACGGGTCCTCGGTCGTGGGCCTCGACTTCGACGCCCGCCAGGCCTGGCCCGCCTACAACTGGATGGGCGCGGCGAAGGCGGCGTTCGAGTCGATCAACCGCTACATGGCGCGCGACCTCGGCCCGGACGGCATCCGCGTGAACCTGATCTCGGCGGGCCCGGTGCGCACCATGGCCGCGAAGTCGATCCCGGGCTTCTCGGAGCTCGAGAAGATGTGGGGCGAGAAGGCCCCGCTGTCGTGGGACGTCGACGACCCGACGCCGGTCGCGAAGTCGGTCTGTGGTCTTTTGTCCGACTGGTTCCCCGCTACCACGGGCTCGATGGTGTTCGTCGACGGAGGCGTGCACTTCCTCGGTCTGTAGTCCGTGATTGGATGGGGCGGTGAGTTTCGATGCGCTGCTCTGGTTGTCGTTCGGCGGCCCAGAGGGTCCTGAGGACGTCCGCCCCTTCCTGGAGAACGTGGTTCGCGGACGTGGCGTGCCGCCGGAGCGGCTGGACGAGGTCGAGGCCCATTACCAGCACTTCGGCGGCGTGTCGCCGATCAACCGCCTGAACCTCGAGGCCATCGAGGCCGTCAAGGCCCGCGGTTTCGAGTTGCCGATCTACTTCGGCAACCGCAACTGGCACCCGATGGTCGAGGACACCGTCGCCCAGATGAAGGCGGACGGTGTTCGGCGCGCGCTGGTGTTCCCGACGAGTGCCTACGGCGGCTACTCCGCGTGCCGGCAGTACGACGAGGACATCGTGCGGGCGCTGCAGGCCGTCCTGGACGGCCCCGAACTGGTGAAGCTGCGCCAGTTCTTCGACCACCCGCTGTTCATCTCGGCCTTCGCCGACGGCGTTCGCGAGGCCGCGAAGACCCTGTCGGGGCAGTACCGCCTCGTCTTCACGGCGCACTCGGTGCCGGTGTCCGCCGACAAGGCCGCCGGCCCGCCGTCCGAGGGCGGCTACCGCTACTCGCGCCAGGTCGTCGAGGCGTCCCGCCTGGTGGCGGCCGAGCTGGGTGTCACCGAGTACGACGTGGTGTGGCAGTCGCGGTCGGGGCCGCCGCAGATCCCGTGGCTCGAGCCCGACATCGTCGACCACATCGACGCGTTGCACGCCAAGGGCGTCACGGGTGTCGTGGTGTGCCCGATCGGGTTCGTGTCCGACCACCTCGAGGTCGTGTGGGACCTCGACACCGAGGCCCGTGACCGGGCCGCCGAGCTCGGCATGGAGTTCGCCCGCGCCGCGACGCCGAACGGCGACCCGCGCTTCGCCGAGCTCGTCGAGGAACTGGTCGCCGAGCACACGTCCGGGGCGCCCGTGCGCAAGCTGTCGTCGTTCGTGGCGGCGGGCTGCACGGTCAACGGCGCGCTGTGTGCGCCGTTGTGTTGCGAACCGGTCAAGAGGCCGGTCCGCGGCTAGACTTCATTTTTCAACGGGCGAAGAATTGGTCGATGACCAGTTCCGCGGCCGTTGAGGTCACCGGGCTCCGGGTCCGCCGGGGCAAGCGTCTGGTCCTGCGGGACGTGAGCTGCACGATCCCGCAGGGCAGTGTCACCGGGCTGCTCGGCCCGTCCGGCTGCGGCAAGACGACCCTGATGCGCTCGATCGTGGGCGTGCAGATCGTCGAGTCGGGCTCGGTGTCGGTACTCGGCTCGCCCGCCGGCAGTGCCGGGCTGCGGCGGCGGATCGGCTACGCGACGCAGAACCCCGCCGTCTACGCCGATCTCACCGTCGAGGAGAACCTCCGCTACTTCTGCTCGGTGCTGCGCGCGCCCCGTTCCGACGTCTCGCGGGTGATCGACGAGGTCGGGCTGGGCACGAACGCGTCGCAGCTCGTGTCGTCGCTGTCCGGCGGTGAGCTGTCGCGGACGAGCCTCGCGGTCGCGTTGCTCGGCACACCTGAACTGTTGGTGCTCGACGAACCGACCGTCGGCCTCGACCCGTTGCTGCGTGACGAGCTCTGGACGTTGTTCCGCACGTTGGCAGCGCGTGGCGTCACGTTGGTGGTGTCCAGCCACGTGATGGACGAGGCCGCCCGCTGCGAGCGGCTGCTGCTGATGCGCGACGGCGCGCTGCTCGCCGACGACACGCCGGGCTCGCTGCTGTCCGAGACCGGCACCGACGACCTGGAGCAGGCCTTCCTGCACCTGGTCAGGGCTAAGGAGGCGGCGTGAACACCTCGATCCTGCTCGCCACGACGGCGCGGATCCTCAACCAGTTCCGCCACGACCGCCGCACCGTCGCGCTGATGATCCTCATGCCGTCGTTGCTGCTGATCCTGCTGCGGTTCGTCTTCAACTCCGAGCAGGCCTTCAGCCGCGCCGCGCCCGCGCTGCTCGCGGTCTTCCCGTTCGCGATCATGTTCATCGTCACGTCGATCACCACGCTGCGCGAACGCACCACGGCGACGCTCGAACGGCTGATGACGATGCCGATCGCCAAGCTGGACCTGCTCTTCGGCTACGCGCTGGCGTTCGGCTTGGTGGCCGTCGTGCAGGTGCTGGTGGCGGTCGGGATCTCGCTCACCTGGCTCGGCCTGTCGATCGGCGGCTCGGTGTGGCTGCTCGTGATCATCGCCGGGCTGGACGCGCTGCTGGGCACGGCGCTCGGCCTCTTCGCGAGTGCCTTCGCGCGCACCGAGTTCCAGGCCGTGCAGTTCATGCCGCTGTTCGTGATGCCGCAGGTGCTGCTGTGCGGGCTGTTCTCGCCGCGCACGCAGATGACGCCCGTGCTGGAGTGGCTGTCCAACGTCATGCCGCTGTCGTACGCCGTCGACGCGCTGACCGCGGTGACGACGTCGTCGGACATCACGGGCGAACTCGTGCAGGACCTCGCGATCGTGGCGGCGTGCGGGCTCCTCGCACTGGTGCTGGGCGCCGTGACGTTGAGGAGGCGCACGCCCTGACGGTCAGTGCGTCCCGGCGCTCGTGTCCGCCAGCACGCGCACGGCCTCGTCGACCGCCGCGCACCGTGCGCGGCGCACGGCCTCCGACACCGGACGCAGCGCATCGGTCCGTGCCGACATCGCCGACGCCGACACCGCGCCACCGGGCGAGTCGGACTTGGCGACGGACAGGATCGCGTCGACCTCGGCGGCCCGCTGCAGCACGCGCAGCGCGCGCGGCGGCATCGCGTCCGGCCACGGCAGCGAGGAGTTCGCGGCGGCCAGCTCGGCGATCTCCTTGCGCACGTTCGGGCGGTGCCTGGCCACGTCGAGGGACGCCATCGCGGCCGTCGCCTCGCGCAGGGCCGCGCCCAGGCCGTGCTCGGCCTCGCTGATCGGGATGTGCTCCAGGCCGTTCGACGACGGCAGGTCGAACACCGTCCACCGCATCACGCCGTCGGCCACGATCTTCGGCACCAGCCCGACGTGCACGGACGGGATCACGAGCGCCTCGCCGGACCGCAGCGCACAGGTCGCGAGCGGTCCCCTGCCGCCGAGGCCGCGCACATCACCCGGCACCGGCAGCACGAGCCGCGCCGAAGTCGCACCCGCGCGCCGCAGGGCGGCCAGCAGCAGGGCGGGGCCCACGGGGGCCTCGTCGGGACCGGGCAGGTCGAGCGCCGTGGCGGTGCCGTCGTCGTCGGCCACCACCTCGTGCTGCTCGGCCCACGTGTGCAGGGCGTCGAGGACGTCGTCGGCGGCGGCCAGGCCGTGCAGCCATCCCGACGTCCACACGACCAGCGTGGCACTCGCACAGGACACGCGACGAGATTACGTGGCCACTATCCGGCTGCCCCACCCGGTGTGCCCGATCCGAGACACCTACTTCGCGGGACCGATGTGCTCTTCCAGCAGCGTCCGGAACGAGGTCAGGTCCTCATCGGACGCGAAAGCCCGGTGCGGCACGGACAGCGACGCCGCGCCCCCGTCGAGCGTCTCCAGCACGAAGCCCTGCCGCGTCTCGGTCCAGCCGGGCAGCTCCTCCCAGACGATCTCCTCACGCACCGCGGTGCCCACGGCCATCCGGAACGACTGGTCGTCCGCGCTGCCCACCACGGTCCGGCTGATCATCTCGTCGGACGAGAAGCGCCACCACACCGCGACCGGCTCCATGAACCCGATGACCAGCGCGCACACCAGGCCGAACACGGCCACGGGGAACAGGTCGTCGCTGAAGCCGATCAGCAGCACCACGGAGAAGCCGCCCAGCACCACCGCGAACCAGGGCGCCCACTTGAACATCGGCACCATCGCGCGCAGGCTGGCCCGCCAGTCCGCCGGCGACGGAGCCCACTTGAAATCCACACTGTTGCTCATATCGCCCTGCATTCTGCTGTACGAGAAGCGGCCTCGCCTGGAGTTGCTCCACATCGACGGGGCCTGGTTCGGTGCGTAGCGTCGTCTGCGTGACCCAGAACCTGGCCCGCACGGCGGGCGAACTGCGCGCCGCCGGGCACCTGCCGCGCGGCGTCAAGACCGAGATCAGGGAGAACCTCCTCGCGGCGCTGCGCGAGGGACGCAACCCGTGGCCCGGCATCGTCGGCTTCGACCGCACGGTGCTCCCGCAGCTGGAACGCGCGCTGCTGGCAGGCCACGACGTCGTCCTGCTCGGCGAACGCGGTCAGGGCAAGACCCGGCTGCTGCGCACGCTGGTGTCCCTGCTCGACGAGTGGACCCCTGTCATCGAAGGCTCCGAGCTGGGCGAACACCCGCTCGAGCCGATCACGCCCGAGTCGCGGCGCCGTGCCGCCGAGCTCGGCGACGACCTGCCCGTGGTGTGGCGGCACCGCGACGAACGCTATGCAGAGAAGCTCGCGACGCCCGACACGTCCGTCGGTGACCTCGTCGGCGACGTCGACCCGGTGAAGGTGGCCGAGGGGCGCAGCTTGGGCGACCCGGAGACGATCCACTACGGCCTGCTCCCGCGCGCCCACCGCGGCATCATCGCCATCAACGAGCTTCCCGACCTGGCCGAACGCATCCAGGTGGCGCTGCTGAACGTGATGGAGGAGCGCGACATCCAGGTCCGCGGCTACACGCTGCGCCTGCCGCTGGACGTGCTGCTCGTCGCCACCGCGAACCCCGAGGACTACACGAACCGCGGCCGCATCATCACGCCGCTGAAGGACCGCTTCGGCGCCGAGGTGCGCACGCACTACCCGTTGGACATCGACGCCGAGGTCGACCTGGTCCGCCAGGAAGCCGACCTCGTCGCCGAGGTGGGCGACCACCTGCTGGAGATCATCGCCCGGTTCGTGCGCCACCTGCGCGAGTCGTCGTCGATCGACCAGCGCTCCGGCGTGTCCGCGCGGTTCGCCGTCGCGGCGGCGGAAACCGTTGCGGCGTCGGCACTTCGCCGGTCCGCGCTGATCGGTGAGACGCCCGCGATCGCCCGCCCGATCGACCTCGAGTCGGTGCCGGACGTGCTGCGCGGCAAGCTCGAGTTCGAGGCGGGGGAGGAGGGCCGCGAGGACGAGGTCCTGGTCCACCTGCTGCGCCGCTCGATCGCCGACACGGCCCGCGCCCGGCTGGCAGGGCTCAACCTGAGGGCGCTGGCCGAGGTCGTCTCCGACGGCCACCCGGTGGCGACGGGCGACCGCGTGCACGCCGGCGACATCCTGGCCGCGCTGCCGGAACTCCCGATCCTGCACGAGGTGGCCGCCCGCCTGGGCGCCGGCCCGAAGGACCCGGTGGGCCGCATCGCCTCGGCCGTGGAACTGGCCCTGGAGTCGCTGTACCTGACCCGCCACCTGGCGAAGGACACCTCCTCCGACGAAGACCGATCGGTGTACGGATGAAATATCGCTACGGACGCTGGAGCGGCGGCGCCGACCCGCTGGCGCCGCCCGTGGACCTGCGCGCGGCCGTGGACGAGCTCGGCCGGGAGATCATGGAGGGCGCGTCGCCCTCGTCGGCTCTGCGTGAGCTGCTGCGGCGTGGTGTCGACGGAACGCGCGGCCTGGACGACCTGACGTCGCGGCTGTGGCAGCGCCGTGCGTCCATCCAGCGCCGGCACCGGTTGGACGGCACGCTGTCCGAGGTGCGCCGGCTGCTGGACGAGGCGCTGGAGGCGGAGCGCCGCGCGTTGTTCCCGGACCCGTCCGACGACGCGCGTTTCCGCGAGGCCCAGCTGGACGCTCTGCCTCCCGGCACCGCCGCGGCCGTGCAGGAACTCTCGTCCTACGACTGGCGTTCCGCCGATGCGCGTGCGGCGTTCGAGCAGATCCGCGACCTGCTCGGCCGTGAACTGCTGGACCAGCGCTTCCAGGGCATGAAGGAAGCTTTGTCCAATGTGGACTCCGAGGACGTTCGCCGGATCCAGCGGATGTTGCGCGACCTGAACTCGTTGCTGGAGGCGCATGCTTCCGGTTCGCCGGACACGCCGCGCCTGTTCGACGAGTTCATGCGCAAGCACGGCGAGTTCTTCCCGGAGAAGCCCCACAACGTCGACGAGCTCATCGACGCGCTGGCCGCCCGTTCCGCGGCCGCACAACGCATGATGAACTCGATGACCGACGCCCAGCGGGCTGAGCTGGCGGCGTTGTCCCAGCAGGCCTTCGGTGGCATCGGCGCTCAGCTGTCCACTTTGGACTCACTGCTGCAGCGGCTGCGCCCCGGCGAGGACTGGACCTCGTCCGCCCGCTTCCGCGGCCAGGATCCGCTGGGCCTCGGCGAAGGCGCGCAGGCGATGGCGGACCTGGCCGAGCTGGACGCGTTGGCCGAACAGCTCTCGCAGTCGTATCCGGGCGCCCGCCTGGAGGACATCGACCTGGAGGCGCTCGAACGCCAGCTGGGCGCGTCCGCCTCGGTCGACGCCCGCCGCCTGGCCGAGCTGGAGAAAGCTCTCCGCCAGCAGAACATCCTGGAGCGCGCGCCGGACGGTTCCCTGCGGCTGACCCCGAAAGCGTTGCGACGCCTGGGCGAAACGGCCCTGCGCGGCGTGGTGGACCAGCTGCGCTCCTCACAGGGCTCCCGCGAGACGGTCTCCGCGGGCGCCGCGGGTGAGCTGATGGGCTCGACCCGCCCGTGGCAGTTCGGCGACACCGAACCGTGGGACGTGCCACGAACCCTGCGCAACGCGGTGCTGCGCTCCGGCTCCATGTCCCTGGACGTCGTGGACTTGGAGGTCTCGGAAACCGAACACCGCACGCGCGCGGCCGTCGCTCTGTGCGTGGACACCTCCTGGTCGATGGTGCAGGACGGCCGATGGGTGCCCATGAAACGCACGGCCCTGGCCCTGCATCACCTCGTGCGCACCCGTTTCCGCACCGACGCCCTCCAACTCGTGACCTTCGGCCGCTACGCGGAGTCCGTGGACATCGGCCAGCTGACGGCCCTGGAAGGCGTGTGGGAGCAGGGCACGAACCTGCACCACGCGTTGCTGCTGGCCGGCCGCCACGTTCGCCGCCACCCCGACGCCCAGCCGGTGGTGCTGGTCGTGACCGACGGCGAACCCACCGCTCACCTGGAGCCCGACGGCGACGCGGAGTTCAACTACCCGCCGCTGCCCCGGACTTTGACCAAGACGCTGAACGAAGTCGACTCGCTGGCTCGGCTCGGGGCGACGATCTCGGTGTTCAAACTGGGCGACGACCCCCGGCTGGCCGCGTTCGTCGACATCGTGGCGCGGCGGGGCGGCGGACGCGTGGTGTCGCCGGACGAGGACGGCCTCGGTGCGGCCGTGGTCAGCGACTACCTGAGGTCGCGGCGCCGCCGCAGGTGAGCTCGCCCGCGCTCACTCGGACGGGTGAAACTTGTCCTGATCTACGCCTGGCGCCGTCTGATAGATGTCACGAATTCATGGTCATCTTTCTCCCGCAGAAAGGCGGAACGCGGGGGCGGGGAGCGGAACGTGAAGGTGTCCGTCCGACGGTTCGTGCTCGCCGCGGCGCTGAGCGGCGTGCCGTCGACCGTGCACGCCCTGGTGACCGGTGACGACCCGGTGCGCGCCACCAGGGCCGCCGGCTCGCTGGTGGGCGGCGGGGCCGGCGCGGGTGTGGTGGTGCATCTCGCGGTGTCGGCGTGGTGGATGTTCGTGCTGCGGCGGCTCCGGGTGCGGGGTGTGGTCGCTGGGGCGGTGGCGGGATTGCTGATCGCGGCGCTCGACCTTGAGGTGATCGGGCGGCGGAACGAGCAGATCCGGGCGCTGCCGAGGGTGCCGCAGTGGCTCGACCACGTGGCGTTCGGGATGCTCGTGGCCGGTCGCGGGCGGAGGTGAGTGGGCGGCCTCGTTCTGGCCGGATCTCGTTCTGGCCGGGCCTTGGTCTGGCCGGGCCGTGGTCTGGCCGGGCGTTGGTCTGGGCGCCGCCGACGGTCGTGTGGCTCAGGGCGGTCACACCTCGTAGAGCGCGGCCAGTCGCGGCAGCCGGGCGGCCAGCTCCTCCCCGTCGTCGAAGTCGAAGTCCCAGTCCGGGTCCAACTCGGGATACCGGATGGTGAACGCGTCCTCCGGCAGCTTCATGCCGGTGGCCAAGAGATGAGCGTCCCAGGCAACGGAAAGCGCGGCCTCGCACTCGAACTCCACCCCGGACTCCGCCGCGGCCTGGACGACCTCCAGCGACGCCAACGAATCGGGGTCGGCCACAGCGGCCTGGTAGACCTCGGCTCCCTGGGTCAGCAGCCAGCCGCGGAAGTAGTCGAAGCCGTCGTCCGAGCAGCCACCGTTCATCACGTAGGCGGCGGCCCACAGCGGGTGGCGGTACGAGTCGGCCATCAGATCCCACAACACCTGCTGGGCGGCGACGATCGAGGCGGGTGGCAAGGCCGCCAGCAGGGTGGTGGCCCGCTCCACCACGGCGCAGCAGTCCGCGGGGTCGGGCACGCCGGCTCTGGCGTCGGCGATCAGGGTCCAGAAGGTGTTCGAGTCCACGTCCGGCAGTTTGGCAGAGGGGTCTGACAATTTCCGGGCCTGACGAACAGCGTCGGCACGATCTAGGTTGGAAACATGATCAGGACTTTGTGGCGTTCGCTCGAAGCCGTGCACGGGATGATCTACTTCGCCCCCGAGGCGCAGAGCCGGTACACCGCGGCCGGGCTGGACCGGCCAGGCGGGTACTTCGCCTCGCGTTCGGCCGCGCTCGGGCACGCCAGTGCCGAGATCGTGGTCTCGACGTTCTACAACTTCAACCCCGCGCTGGTCAGGTCGCGGATTCCGGCCGTGTGGGAGAAGGTCACGCCGGAGCAGATGCTGCGGCTGCGGCGCGAGGCGGCGGACGAGGCACTGAAGAAGGTGCTGCCGGACGACCTCAAGGAGATCACCGAGCTCGCCAGGAAGGCCGCAGAGCGGGCGACGGAGATGCTGCACGGGCGGACGTTGTTCGCCGCGCACGCGAGCCTCGAGTGGCCCGACGAGACGCGTCTGCAGTTGTGGCACGCGCAGACGTTGTTGCGTGAGTTCCGGGGTGACGGGCACCTGGCGGCGTTGCTGCGGCACAACATCACCGGCATCGAGGCGCTCGTGTTGCACGTGGCGGAGGGCGAGTACCCGGCGGAGACGTTGCGCAAGACGCGCGGGTGGTCCGAGGAGGAGTGGGCCGAGACGGTCGAGGACCTGCAGCGCCGCGGCCTCGTCAACGACGAGCACCTCCTGACGGAGGCAGGGCGCGAGCTGCGGCAGGGCATCGAGGACGAGACCGACCGCATGAACGCGCCCGCCTACGACGTGTTGTCGGAGCAGGAGAAGCAGCGTTACGTCGAGCTGGCCCTGCCGTTGAGCAAGGCCGTCGTCGAGTCCGGGCTGGTGCCCTTCCGGCGCTGAGCGATGTCGTAGTCGGCCGGGTCGAAGGTGCGGATGCGGCGCATCATCCGGACCGTCGACCACGGCCACATCGTCGAGTTGCGGCCGTTCGCGTCGAGGTAGTACGAGGTGCAGCCGCCGGCGTTGTAGACGGTGTGCTGCAACGCCTTCTGCACCGACGAGTTGAACTCCGCCTGCACCGAGGGCCGCACGTCCGCGACGGGCCAGTCCCGCGAACGCAACGTGGTCAGCGCCGAGGCGATGTAGCGCAGCTGGGTCTCGATGATCGTGAACGCCGACGAGTGCCCGGTGCCGAGATTGGGGCCCAGCAGCAGGAACAGGTTCGGGAACCCGTGCACGGACGTCCCCAGGTACGCCTGCGGGCTCCCGCGCCACGCCGACGCCAGCGAGACCCCGTCGACGCGCACACGAGACGCGATAGGTGGATCGCTGAAGTGGAAACCGGTCCCGAAGATGATCGTGTCGACCTTGCGCTCCACCCCGTCGGCGCCGATGATCCCGTCCGCCGTGAAGCCCTGAACCGCGTGCGGCACAACGGACACGTTCGGCTGCGCCAGCGCGGGGTAGTAGGTGTTCGACATCAGCAGCCGCTTGCACCCCAGCACGAAGTCGGGTGTCAGCGCCGCACGCAGCGCGGGATCCCGCACCGCCCGCCGCAGATGCAACAACCCGAGCCGCTGCACGACCTTCATCACCGCGGGATGCCGGAACCCGAAGCTGAACAGCTCCAGGAACCCGAACACCACCGAGCGCGGCAGCTTCACCGACGGCTTCGGCAGCACCCAGGGAGCCGTGCGCTGGAACAGGTACAGCTGATCGACCGACGGCTGGATCTCCGGCACGAACTGTACGGCGGACGCACCCGTGCCGACCACGGCCACGCGCCGTCCCGAGAAGTCCCGCCACCGCGCGGAGTGGAACACCTCGCCCTGGAACACCGACGCGTCCAGGGGGATCTTCGGTTCGTGCCACGGACCGGTCGCCGACACCAGGGCCCGTGCGGAGATCACCCCTGAGGTCGTCGTGACCCGCCACCGCGACCCGTCCCAGGCCGCGTCCAGCATCTCGGTGTCGCACTGCGGCACGACGCCGTGCGAAGCCGCCGTCTCCCGCAGGTACTCCAGGATCTCCCGCTGACCCGAGAACGCCGCGCTCCACCGCCGCGGCGCGAACGAGTACGAGTACAGCGCCGACGGGATGTCGCACGCACAGCCCGGATAGACGTTGTCCCGCCACGTCCCGCCCAGAGCCGGCGCCTTCTCGATCACGTGCGCGTCGAATCCGAGTTCGCGCAGCCTGATGGCCGCACCGATGCCCGCTGGTCCCGCTCCGATGACGAGTACGTCCACAGATACCGACGGTATTTCGATACCATGAGCATGTCAACGTATGCTCATCCCATGGCCAGGTTGACGCGCGCCGAAAGCCAGGCGCGCACGAGGACACTGCTGACCGAGACCGCGCAGAAGCTGTTCCTGCGCGACGGCTACCACGCCACGTCGCTCGAGAAGGTCGCCGACGCGGCCGGCTTCTCCAAGGGCGCGGTCTACTCGAACTTCGGCAGCAAGGACGAGCTCTGCCTGGTGGTCCTCGACGCCCTGTACGCCGAGCGCATCACGAAGATCGTGGAGGTCTTCACCAGCGGCACCACCATCGACGAACGGCTCCAGGCCTTCGAGGTCTACGCCGAGACGATGATCGGCGACGCGCCGCGCACCCAGTTCGAGGTCGAGTTCGCCCTGCGGGCGCGCAAGGACCCGAACCTGCGCGCGGAGCTCGCCCGCAGGGACGCGGCGGTCGCCGGAGCGCTCAAGGGGCTCATCGACCAGCAGACCGAGGAGCTCGGCCTGACGCCCGTGCTGCCCACCGAGGACGTCGCCAGAGCGCTGCTGAGCCTCGGCATCGGCCTCGGCGTGCAGCGGTTCGTCGAGGGCGCGCCGCCGATCCGCGTCCTCACCGACACCATGCGGGTGCTACTCGGTGTCGGTCTCCCGCTCCGTTGAGGCCAGCGCCTTCTCCGTCGCCTCGTCCTTGCCGACCCGGTGCCTTCCCGGATGCAGCAACGAGAAGTGCGCCTCCTCGCGCATCCGCTCGACCATGTGCGGGTAGTGCAGCTCGAACGCCGGGCGCTCGGACCGGATCCGCGGCAGTTCCTTGAAGTTGTGCCGCGGCGGGGGAGAGGTCGTGGCCCACTCCAGCGAGTTGCCGTAGCCCCACGGGTCGTCCTGCGGGGCCGGGTCGCCATACCGGTAGGAGCGGAAGACGTTGAACACGAACGGAAGCACGGAGGCGCCGAGCAGGAACGAGCTGATCGTGGAGATCATGTTCAGCGTCGTGAAGCCGTCGGAGGCGAGGTAGTCGGCGTACCGGCGCGGCATGCCCTCGTTGCCCAGCCAGTGCTGGACGAGGAACGTGCCGTGGAAGCCGAGGAACGTCGTCCAGAAGTGCAGCTTGCCCAGCGGCTCGTTGAGCATCCGCCCGGTCATCTTCGGGAACCAGAAGTAGATGCCCGCGTAGGTGGCGAACACGATCGTGCCGAACAGCACGTAGTGGAAGTGCGCCACCACGAAGTACGTGTCGGACACGTGGAAGTCGACGGCGGGCGCGGCCAGCAGGATGCCCGTCAGGCCACCGAAGAGGAACGTCACGAGGAACCCGACGCTGAACAGCATCGGCGTCTCGAACGACAGCTGTCCCTTCCACATCGTGCCGATCCAGTTGAAGAACTTGATGCCGGTCGGCACCGCGATGAGGAACGTCATCAGCGAGAAGAACGGCAGCAGCACGGCACCGGTGGCGTACATGTGGTGCGCCCACACGGCCACGGACAGCATCGCGATCGCCAGTGTCGCGAACACCAGGCCCTTGTAGCCGAACAGCGGTTTCCGGCTGAACACCGGGAAGATCTCGGTCACAATCCCGAAGAACGGCAACGCGACGATGTAGACCTCGGGGTGGCCGAAGAACCAGAACAGGTGCTGCCAGAGGATCACGCCACCGTTGGCCGGGTCGAACACGTGCGCCCCGAGGTGCCGGTCCGCGGCGAGCCCCATCAGCGCGGCGGTCAGGATCGGGAACGCCAGCAGGATCAGGATGGACGTCACCAGGATGTTCCAGGTGAAGACCGGCATCCGGAACATCGTCATGCCGGGCGCCCGCAACGTGATCACGGTCGTGGTCATGTTGACCGCGCCGAGGATCGTGCCGAGGCCGGACACGGCCAGACCCATGATCCACATGTCCGCGCCGACGCCCGGCGCGTGCACGGCGGAGGACAGCGGTGTGTAGGCGAACCAGCCGAAGTCCGCGGCACCGCCCGGCGTCACGAAGCCGAGGACCACGATGATGCCGCCGAACAGGTACAGCCAGTACGAGAAGGCGTTCAGGCGCGGGAACGCGACGTCCGGCGAGCCGATCTGCAGCGGGAGGATGAAGTTCGCGAACCCGAACAGAATCGGCGTCGCGTAGAGCAGCAGCATCACGGTGCCGTGCATGGTGAACAGCTGGTTGAACTGCTCGTTCGACAGGTACTGCAGGCCCGGCCGCGCCAGCTCGCCGCGCATCAGCAGCGCCATCACGCCGCCGATCATGAAGAACGCGAACGACGTGGTCAGGTACATGATCCCGATCTGCTTGGGATCTGTGGTCTTGAACAGCGAGAGGAAGTACGAGCCCTTCGGGCGCACGCGAGCGGCCCCGGGATGGGGTACTACGGGTGTTGGCTTGATAGTCGTCATCGCGCCTCCTCCGTGACCGGAACATCGTCCTCCCGGTCAGACGTCGGGGCAATCCATGACGAGCGCCGCCGACGTCACCGGCACCACCGGAGCACCCGGTGAGATGCCGCTGACCTGCACGTAGTAGGCGCCAGGGGGCAATCCGTCGAATTTGATCGTCATGGTCTCGGAGATCGCCGGGCTGCGCGATTCGACCTGTTTGCCGTTCTCGCTGACCACCGCCACCTTGAGCGCGCGCGGCGTGGTGTCCTTCAGCTCGACGGTGACCTCCAGGTCCTCACCGGCCAGAACCAGGTCGGGCACGCTGACCTGCGGTTCCGTCGCCGTCACGTTGCGCGGGACGATCGTGGTCGAGGTCAGGAACGCCTCCACCATGTCCAGCACGGTCGAGTTGTCCTGCAACGACGTGTGCTGCTCGACCACCCGGTGCAGCGTGTTCGAGGACAGCTGCAGACCTCTGCGCGCGGCCCCGACCATCGGCACCGTGGCGTCGCCGTACAGGTCGTCGCCCTCGTACGTGCGGTAGCAGGTCACCTTGCCGTCGGCGACGCGTGCGGTCGTGGCCGTCGGCTGTTTGCCGCCGAGAATGGCGTAGGTCTGGTCGGCGAACGAGTCGGTCAACGCGCCGTGGAATGCCATCGCGTCCTCGACCATCTTCGTGTCCAGCTCGGGCAACGTCGTCTCGGTCGTCTTGACCAGGCCGTTCGGCGACTCGATGCACGCGTACTCGGGCAGCAGCTGGTGCAGCGACGGCATCGACCTCGCGAACTCGGTCAGGTCGATCGCGAGCGGTCCGAGCCCCTTGCGGACGCCGTTGACCAGCTGGTCCAGCGCCGCCGCCGCACCGCGGAACGGCGTGCCCATCGTGATCAGCTTGTCGGTGCGCTCCGCCATCCCGCACTGCTCGATGCACCACCGCGCGACGAGGCCGCCCATCGAGTGGCACACGAAGCTGACCTTGGCGTTCGCCCCGAGCTTGTCCAACGCCTCGTCGACGCGCCGAGCCAGCAACGCGCCGTTGTAGCGGTTCGACAGCCGCCAGTCGTAGGCGAAGAGCAGCAGGTTGCCCTTCTCGACGGTGTAGCCGAGCGAGTTCACCCGGCGGGTCACCCGGTCGTAGCCCTTCAACGGCGTCCAGATGCCGGGGATGACGTGCAGGTCCGCCATCAACGCCACGGGCTCGATGCCGTCGCCGGGGTGCTCGTCGCCGATCCCCGGCGGGAGCTTCAGCCGCTGCAGGCTGCGGCCGAGGGTGAACACAGCCCGAAGGGCGGCCTTGCCGGACACCTCCCAGACCATGCCGTCTCCGTCGCGCAACGTGCTGCCGAGAATGCCGGGCAGGACGACGACCAGATCGCTCATCTACGACTCCTCGGCAAGCTTGCGGATGAGGGTGAGCAACGTGAGGTTCGCGGGCACCAGGTAGGTCAGCTCGTGGATCCACGCCAGGCGCCGGCCGGCGGCGGGCAACGCGATCCGCGCGTCACCGGCTCTGGCCCGCGCGACCACCCGGTACAGCCCGGCGAGCGGATGCGGCTCCAGCGCCGCCACGGCCTGGGACAGCGCCTGCGGGGACGCGCTCGCCGCCAGGCCGCGCAGGACGTCCGTGGCGCGCTCCGGGCTCTCCAGCGCGTCCAGCACGAGTTCGAGCACGTCCGAGTCGTCGTCGGCCAGCAGCAGCAACGCGTGCGCCGGCCGGTTGTCGCGGACGTTCTTCAGCACTTCCTTGTCCAGCAGCTCGTCCCGTCGCGTGGCGAGCAGCTCGCGACGGCGGGCGGGCGTGGCGTCGACGAACTCGTCCGCGAGGCTCGCCAGCAGCCACGGCCGGTAGGCGAGCGGCACGCCCTGCTGCTGCGCGGCCGTGCGCCGCGACTGGATCGTCTGGGCCTCGATCAGGCTCGTCCCGTACAACGCCTCGGTGATCGCCACGTCGGCGTCGGTCGACAGCAGCTCGGGGTGGTCGAGCAGGACCGCGCGCTCCTCGGCGTACGAGCGGGCGAACACCCACTTCCGCGCGGTCTGCAGCAACGTCCGGTCCACCGTGAGCCAGTCCGGCGTGGTGTCCCAGGGCCAGGGACGGCCGGAGGCGTAGTGGCGGCGGGCGATGTCGTGCACGTCGTGGATCGCCTGCCGGGACTGCCCGACGTGCGTGAGCGCCTGGCAGAGCCACTTCGCCGCCGCCGGGTCCCCCGCCGACGTCGCGGCCGCGCGCAGCATCAGCAGGGTCGCGAGGTGGGGGCCGGTGAAGTGCTTGGTCACCCGGTTCCAGGCCTCGTCGACCATCTCCGGCTGGCGCAGGCCCGCGCAGATCGTGTCGAGCGTGAACAGCGCGGCCGCGAGCGTCGACAACCGGTGCTGGTGCTCGGGCAGCAGGCACACCTCGACCGCCCGCAGCCCGGTCACGAGCGCTTCCTCGGGCTTGCCCGCGTCCCGTTGCCGCCGCATCAGGTTGTGCAGCGCCTGGCCGTGTATGCGCAGGCCGTCGGCGAGGTCCGCGGCCTGTCGTGCGGTCTCGAGCGCCTGCTCCCTGCTGTTGACCATGCTGTAGGCGACGCTCAGGCTCAGCGCCGCGTCGGCGAGCTGCGGGCGGAACGCGGCGTGCCGGCCAAGCGTGCCGCTGATCTCCGCGGCCTGCTGCGTGGTGCGCCCGGCCTCGGCGAGCCTGCCCAGCGTCAGGTGGTCGCGGCTCAGCTCGACCAGCGCGCTGACCAGGTGTGCGAGGAACACGGGGTTCGTCTGCGCGAGGGCGTAGTACAGCTCGACGGCTTGCCTGGAGCGTTGCATCGCCTCGTAGCGACGGCCGGTTTCGCTGCATCGCGCCGCGAGGCACGTCATGGCGCGCGCGAGCGGAGCATCGGTGTCGACGGCGGCCACGGCCTCTCTCGCCGTCGACAACGCCTCGTGCCTACGTCCCAGCATCGCGTAGACATCGCTCAGGTCGACCAACGCGCCACTCAGGTGCGCCGCGTACGTCGGGTTGTCGCCACCGTGCGTCGTCGACTTCGCGATGCGTTGCGCGAGTCGTTTGTGCGTCAGGGTTTCCGCTGTCGTCGGCGTCGACGCGACCAGTTCGCGGTACCGCACCACGGCTTCCTCCGCGGGAGCGACGGCCTGCTGCAGCCGTCCTGCCTCGCGGAACCGCTGGCCGAGCCGGTTGAGCACGAACGCCAGGTCCGCCAGGTACATCCGGGTGGTCGGCACGAGCGTGCGGAAGTGCTCGGCTGCCTCCTCCAGCGGCGGGATGGCCTCGTCGCCACGGCCCCAGTGCGTGAGCTCGCCGGCCGCCGTCGTCGCCGCGAGAGCGATGTCCGGCAACAGCATCTGGTTCAGCACCGCGAGCTCGCGCAGGCCGTCCAACGCCTCGGTGCCCGCGTGCCCGCAGTGCCGCCACGCGTACTTCCACAGGTAGCCCGGCACGTCCGGCGGCACACCGGCCTCCATCCGCTGCCGGTACAGCCCGATCAGCGCGCACGCCACCTTCTCCGCGTCCGGCGCGAACACCGCGTCCCTGCTCGGCGCGAACGGCGGCCGCAGGTGGTCGGCGAACGTCTGGTGTGTCAGCTTGAAGACGGCCGTGCCCTCCTCGCCGTCCTGCACGATGTGGCGGCCCAGCTCGGTGAGGACGGCGGTGATGTGGTCGCGGGTGAACTTCGTGCCGGACAGCGCCTCCGCGACCGCGATCCACTCGGCTTCGGGGAAACCCGCGCCGTAGCTCCACGTCAGCGCCGTCAGCAACGCACGTGCGGACGGTACCTTCGCGAGCTCGCGGTCGAACGCCGCGTCCAGCGAGAGCTTCAGATCCGCGCTGAAATCACTTCCGGCGTCGGCGAGCACCTGGTCGGTGATCATCCACGCGGTCAGGAACGGCAGCTTCGCCAGCTCGTCCACAGTGGACTGCGGTGCGTCCGGGCCGAGCCGGGCGAGCACGTACTCGCGGACGTCGGTCTCGTTGTCGGCCTTGTCGAGGTCCAGCGTCTCGACCGGCGCCAGCTCGGTCAGCAGCGGGGCGCCACCGGCGACGCGGTGTGCCTGGCGGGTCGAGACGATCACGACGGCGTGGTTCGCGAGCTTGGTCAGCAACGAGGTCGCGATCGAGAACGACTCACCACGCGCCTCGTCGAGGCCGTCGATCACCAGCACCGGTGGCGTGGTGAGCGTGCCGACCACACCGACGAGTTCAGCGGCGCCCCGCCGCGGACCCTCGGGCTCCGGGATCAGGCCCGCGCCCACGAGCTGGCGGCTCAGCAGGTCGGCTACGCGGTCGGCGTCCATCGCGCGGGCGTGCACGGCCGCGTCCACCGAGTCCGGGCCGGGGTCGGCGTGCCGGAACGGCGGTCCCGCGGTCAGCAGCAGGTCGCGCTCGGCCGAGTTGGACAGGCTGACGACCCTGCCGACGACGGCGGACTTGCCGGTGCCCGGCGACCCGGTGACCACCCGCAGACCGGCGGCACCGGACTTCACCCAGCCGACGACCTTGTCGACCTGGGCGGTGCGTCCGGCGAACCACGACCGGTTGTCCGCCGAGTCACCACCACGCGCGGCCAGCAGCAGATGCTTCACGACCGTGTCGGCGGCGTAGAGAGGGTTCGGCAGCATCGGCTGCGCGGACCCGTACTGCATGAAGCGCGGCCGTTGGACGTCGCTGTCCCACGCGTTCAGCAATGCCATGCCCACCGCGCCACCGTCCACCAACGCGATGCGATCGCTCCAGCGCCGTGCGTCCTCATCGGCCGTAGGACCGGCACGCAGCAGCTTGCGCAGTTTCCCGCCGAACAAGCCGTCACGGGCTGTTTCGACGCTCGAACACGACACCAGCACACCGGCCCAGTGCACCTGGCCCGCGAGCAGCTCGTCCTGGACGGCGGCGACCGTGCGGACGGCCTCGTCGAGCTGGGCGCCCGAATAGCAGGCGTCGACGATGATGAGCACCTGATGCGCGCCGGACGCGGCACACCACAGCGCGAACTCGTGCAGCATGATGCCGTCGACGACGCCGTCGTTGTCCCTGGCCAGGAGCCTGAGGTTGTTCGCGACGGGGATGGCGTGCCCGCTCCACAACGCCACCAGCGCGCCACCGTCCTGCGGCTGCTTGCGCAGCCCCTTCATGTGCTCGCGGACCTCGGCCTCGGTCGGGTCGGCCAGCGGTTCGCCCTCGTACCCCTTGAGCAGCGCGCGCAGCTCCCGCACGTCGCTCACGGCGTGCTGCAGCGGCTGCACCAGCTCGTAGGAGCCGACGCCGATGCCGACGAACCTGCCTCTGACCCTTTCCCGCATGCGTCACAACCCCCTGCCCGGAGGTCGCCGGCGGGCGGAAGGCGTTACTCGATTAACTCAGTCGGACGAGTCACGTTCGGTAGCGGGACGTGACGGCAGTTCGGCGCTGCTGTTCTTCTCGAGAAACCTCAGCAGCTCCACCGGGAAGGGCAGCACCAGCGTCGAGTTCTTCTCCGCCGCCACCTCGACGATCGTCTGCAGGAGCCGCAGCTGCAGCGCCGCGGGCGTCTCCTCCATCGTCCCGGCGGCCTCGGAGAGCTTCTTGGACGCCTGCAGCTCGCCGTCCGCGGTGATGATGCGGGCGCGGCGTTCGCGTTCGGCCTCCGCCTGCCGGGACATCGAGCGCTTCATGCTCTCCGGCAGCGCCACGTCCTTGATCTCGACCCTGTCGATGTCGATGCCCCACTCCAGCGCGGGCGTGTCGATCATCAGCTCGAGCCCCTGGTTGAGCCGTTCGCGATTGGACAGCAGGTCGTCCAGCTCGCTCTTGCCGATGATCGACCGCAGCGACGTCTGCGCGACCTGCAGCATCGCGAACCGGTAGTCCTCGACGTTGATGATCGCCTTCGCCGGGTCGGACACCCTGAAGTAGACGACGGCGTCCACGCGCACGGTGACGTTGTCGCGCGTGATGCCGTCCTGCGCCGGCACGGGCAGGGTGACGATCTGCATGCTGACCTTCCGCAGAGCGTCCACGCCAGGAACGATCATCGTCAGCCCTGGTCCGCGCACGGCCTGCTGGAGCTTGCCGAACCGGAACACGAGTCCCTGTTCGAACTGCTTGATGACTCTGGCGCTCATCGCAAGCCCGAGAGCGCCGAACGCGGCCAGCCCGCCCAGAATCTCCAGCACCATCTCGCCACCCGCCTTTCGGCACGCGGGGGCCCCACGTACTCCAGGAGAGTACGAAAGCTCCCCGCGTACTCTCAACGGTACGCGTTTACGCACAGGTCAGCGTTGCGTTGGCCCAGTCCGCGTGGTCGTGGGCGTTGCCGTCACCTCCGTCCGTGACCCGGAAGGTCAGCACTGTTGCCCCACTCGTGTCCACGGTGATCGGGAGCGCCGCGCTCTGCCCGGTCAGGATGGGGCTCAGGTAGGCCCGTCGACCGTCCTTCAGGACCTCGAACTGGACGCTGCCGCTGCCGTTCGTCTCGTCGTCGACACCGAGCGTGGCGGTCAGCGTGGTGCACCTGCCGCCGGCGTAGATCCCGAACTCCGACTCCGCGTGCGCGCCGACGCCCCTGTCGGACCTCGCCCCTCGGATGCTGATGGGGTTGCCGTCGCCGCCGGCGTTCTCGCCGTTGCTGCGGTCGCGTTCGAGCGGGCCCCAGCCGTTGCGCTCGCCGAGGAACTCCAGCCCCGACACGGGAGCCTCGCCCCGCGGCGGACGCGGGGTGGCGGTGAAGTCCTTCGTCAGCGTCGTGGTCGCCTTGCCCGCGGTGACCTCGACGAACACCGGCCTGCTGCCGGTCTCTCCGCCATCCCGCCGGATCGTCACCTTGGCGGAGCCGCCGGTGAGGTCGACGGTGGCGGGGGAGACCGACCAGCTCTCGGGCGCGGACAGCGCGGCCGTCGTGGTTGCGGGGCACGGCTGGGTCACGACCAGCTCGGCGTCCACCTGTTCGCCGGGTTCCAGGGCGGTGTCGGCGGCCTTCAACTCGACGGCGGGCGCGCAGTCCACCCGGTTGCCGAGCTTGCCCGTGGCCGCTTCCTGCGGCGTGAGTGGACGCAGCAGCACGGAGTAGGCGTACTCGTTGCCGGCCTCCACCTGATACTGCGGCAACGGCTCGTGGAACGTCTCGCTGACGCCCGTGACGCGATGAGCCGCGTGCAGGGTGGTCCAGCCGTCGTTCTTCTTGAGCGCGAACGGGTACGGCGCCCGGTCCAGATCGTCGTAGCGCGACACCCGGACATCCAGGTCGCCCGCGACGAGCAGGCCCGCGCGGCCGTCGGACAGCGTCGCCCAGCGCGTGTCCGCGTGGTTGCCGAAGTCCTGCGGCTTGTAGTAGTCGTTGAACTCTCTGTCCACAGTCGACTGGTACACGCCGATCGGGTTGCCGGACTTGCGGTCGTCGTAGCTCTCGCCGGGTCCTCGGCCGTACCAGGTGAACCTGCCGAAGCGGTCGGGGACCTTGAGCGTGAATCCGATGCCGGGCAGGTACGCGAGGTCGCGCATCCTGTCCTTCGCCGCGACCCGGTGACCGACGTGGATCTCGCCGTCGCCGGTGATCCGGTAGGTGAAGGTCTGGCCGAACGACGCGTTCTGCACGGCTTGCGCGGTGGATTTCGCCGTGATGACCGTGTCCTGGCCGCTTTGCGCGACGGTGACGCTCGACGGCGTGGTCTGGAGCCGGTCGAGGCCGTTGCGGTACCAGGAGCCATCCTCGCTCATGAACTCGTTGGACAGCGGCGCACGCCAGGCGTCCAGCTCCGGACCGGTCTTCAGCAGTTCGGTGCCGCGCACCCGCATCGACGTGAGCGTGCCTGACCTCTTGCCTACGACGTACCGGAAGTCCTTGCCGGACACCACGACCTCGTTGTCGTCCTGGGTGGTCGTGAGCCTGCCGTTCTGGCCGGGCGTGTGCAGCCCGGCGATCTGCGTGCCGCCCACCGGGAACTGGGCGATGCCGACGTCGTTGCCCCGCCGGTCGGTCGCGCGCACGGTCAGCCAGCGCTCCGTGCTCGCCGTGAAGTCGGGCAACGTGATCGTGCCCGGCTGGAGTGCGCCGCGGTGCTGGGCGATCGTGCGGCCGTTGTCCTGGACCTGCCAGCGCAGTTCGAGGTCGTCGGTACCGCTGAACTGGCGTTCGCTCACGGTCGTCAGTTTGTTGTCCTGGAAGGAGAACCGGATGGGCGAGTGGACCGCCATCAGCTCGGTGGTCTCCGGCTGCGGCCTGCGGTCCGCCCACACCACGCCGTCGACGCCACCGGTGCCCGAGCCGTAGGACTCCTTGCGGCCCTTGTCCTCCAGCTTCTCGAAGTCGAGCGCCAGAACGGCGGACTTCTTCGGGTCCTGGGCGAGCTCGGTATCGGTCAGCGCGCGGTGGTAGACGCGGACCTGGTCGATCGTGCCGTGCGCCATGCGGGTCTGGACGTTCTCCTGCATGGTCTCGGCGTTGCGGCCGATGTTGACGGGCCAGTGCGACCAGTCGATCGTGCCGGTGTAGGCCGTGGTCGCGACCTCCTTGCCGTCGATCAGCAACCGCAGTTTCGTGCCGTCGAACGTGCCGGTGAGGCGGTGCCAGTTGCCGTAGAAGTCGGCGGGGACCTGGGCCTCGACCGTGCGCCAGGTGCCGCTGTGGACGAAGAACTGCAGCGTGGTCCGGTTGGCCATCTTCAGCGCGTACTGGTGGTCGCCCTTGGAGATGACCGTGAAGTCACCGGTCCACTCGGCGGGTTTCACCTGGGCGTCGAGTGTCAGGCCGGTGCTCACCTCGTCGAGCTTGCGGTCGCGGTATACCTCCACGAAGTCGTCGAGTCCGCTGAGCTGCAACGCTTTGCCGTGCGGACCGTCCACCTGCGACGGTTTGCCGGACAGCCACGTCAGGATGCCGTTGGCCTCGTCCGGTGTGGTGTAGAGCGGGAGGGCGATGTTCTGCTCGGCCCAGTCCCAGATGGAGCCGCCCTGCACCTGCGGGTAGGCACGCACGACGTCCCAGAACTCCTTGAAGTTGCCGAGACTGTTGCCCATCGCGTGTGCGTACTCGCCCATGATGATCGGCTTCGTCGTGGTCTTCGCCTTGGCCTCCAGGCCGGCGGGCGACGGGTAGCGCGGACCCCAGACGTCCGCGAACGGCGCGTCACCGTCCGGCGAGTTCGGTTGGTGGTACAGCGGGCGGGAGTCGTTCTTCTTGGCGTACTCGGCCATCGTGTGGTGGGCCTTGCCGAGGCCTGCCTCGTTGCCGGTGTCCCACATGATCACGCTGGGGTGGTTCTTGTCGCGCTGCATCATTGCGACGAACCTGTTCTGGAAAGCGTCCTGCCACTCCGGGCGCTCGGCGAGGCAGTTGGTGGGGCAGCCGTCGTGGTGGTGGGTCTCGATGTCGACCTCGTCGGCGATCATCAGGCCGTTGCGGTCCGCGAGCTCGTAGAAGTACGGGTCGCTCGGGTAGTGCGACGTGCGGACCGCGTTGATGTTGAACCGCTTCATCAGCTCGACGTCTTGTTCCTGGTCGGCGCGGGTGACGTGGCGGCTGCCGTGAACGCTGGTCTCGGCCCGGTTGGTGCCGCGGAAGAGAACACGCTTGCCGTTGATCTTGAGCTGCCGGTCGACGATCTCGATCTCGCGGAACCCGACGGGTTGCCTGGCGGTCTGGACGACCTTGCCGTCCTTCACCAGTTCGACGCGCAGCTCGTAGACGTTCGGGGTCTCGTCGGTCCACTTCAGCGGGTTGCTCACCTTGCCGTCTCTGATGGCGACTTCGCGGCCCTGCGGGTCGAAGAGCCTCGTCCGGACGGTGTGACCCTCCTGCGGGCCGCCGATCTTGACGTCGGTGCTGATCGTGGCGTCGCGATACTGGGCGTCCAGGTCGGTCCTGATGGTGACGTCGCTGATGTACGTCCTGGGCGTCGAGTAGAGCCAGACCTCGCGGAAGATGCCGGAGAACCGCCACTGGTCGTAGTCCTCGAGGTGGGAGCCGGAGCCCCAGCGGTGGACCTGGACCCGCACGGTGTTGTGCCCCGCCTTGAGCTTGCTCGTGACGTCGAACTCGGCGGGCGTGTAGCCGCCCTGGTCGTAGCCGACGTACGTGCCGTTGACCCACACGAAGTAGCCGCTCGTCACGCCCTCGAACCTGAGCAGCGTACGGTCCCAGCTCGCCGGCAGGTCAAACGTCTTCTCGTAGACGCCGGTGGGGTTGACGTCGCGCGGGATCGACGGCGGGTCGTCCGGATACATGTCGGTGGGGATGTTGCGGAACATCGGATGGTCGAGGAAGTCGGTCTGCCACGTGTGCGGCACCTGGACCGTTCGCCAGCCCGTGATCTCGGGCGTGACGTCCTGCGGCCGGTCGAACATCCGCAGGCGCCACTCGCCGTTCAGGCTCAGGCGCTGTTCGGGCTTCAGATCGGGATGCGGAGGCTCCTGGTTCTCTCCCGTCATCCGCGGGTTCTCCAGGTACGCCACCACGTCCAACGGCTCGGCCCGCGCAGGAGCATGGGCGAGTGAGAGCGCTACCACCGTGGCCACGACGACACGAAGCATGCCTTCGGAAGCTAGGGGCGCTCTGACAACGTCGTCAACGAATGTCCGATCTTTCTGTCCTGTCCGTTCGAGGGTGGTCGTCCCAACAGCCGGAAAGTGCACTCCGGTCGGTGGCACGCGTTAGTGTCGGCTGTATGCAGACCTGGTCATCGATTCCTGTGCCGCGGGTTCCGGGGGACCCCCGCCCGCTGCGGCTGTTCGACACGGCTACGGGCGAAGTGCGCCCCACGGCGCCGGGAGACACCGCCAGGTTGTACGTGTGCGGCATCACGCCGTACGACGCGACGCACCTCGGCCACGCCGCCACCTACCTCGCCTTCGACCTCGTCCACCGGGTGTGGCTCGACAACGGTCACAATGTGCACTACGTCCAGAACGTCACCGATGTCGACGACCCGTTGCTGGAGCGCGCCGAACGCGACCAGGACGACTGGGTCGTGCTGGCGATGCGCGAGACGGCCCTGTTCCGCGAGGACATGGAGGCCCTGCGCGTCCTGCCGCCCCAGGACTACGTCGGGATCGTCGAGGCCATCCCCGAGATCGTCGAGGTGGTCGCCAAGCTGGTGGCCGACGGTCACGCCTACCGCGCGGACGACCCCGAGTACCCGGACATCTACTTCTCGCACGACGCCACCGGCCGCTTCGGCTACGAGTCGAACTACTCCGCCGAGCAGATGGCGGAGCTGTTCGCCGAACGCGGCGGCGACCCGGACCGCCCCGGCAAGCGCCACCCGCTCGACGCCCTGCTGTGGCGCATGAAGCGCCCCGGCGAGCCGTCGTGGCCGTCCGAGCTGGGCGAGGGCCGCCCCGGCTGGCACGTCGAGTGCAGCGCCATCGCCCACAACCGCCTCGGCATCGGCTTCGACGTGCAAGGCGGCGGCTCCGACCTGATCTTCCCGCACCACGAGTACTCGGCGGCGCACGCCGAGGCCCAGACCGGCCAGCACCCGTTCGCCCGCCACTACGTGCACGCGGGCATGATCGGCCTCGACGGCGAGAAGATGTCGAAGTCGCGCGGCAACCTGGTCTTCGTCTCGAAGTTGCGCGCCCAGAAGGTCGACCCGAACGCGATCAGGCTGGCCCTGCTGGCAGGCCACTACCGCGCGGACCGCCCGTGGACCCAGTCGCTGCTCGACGAGGCCCTGGAGCGCCTCGCGAAGTGGCGCCGGGCGGCGACGCTGCCGTCCGGGCCGTCCGCTGTGGACACAGTCTCCCGGCTGCGGGACCACCTCGGCAACGACCTCGACACCCCGAAGGCGCTCGCGGCCATCGACGCGTGGGCGGACGAGGCGCTGGCGCACGGCGGCTCGGACACGCACGGCCCGGCGCAGATCCGGACCGCGGTGGACGCGCTGCTGGGCGTCGAGCTCTAGTTCCGAGACCCGGCCCCGCTCACCGGGGCCGGGTCACTCGTGGTTCCAGCCGAACAGCCGGGAGAACACGTCGTGCTGTTCGAGGCTGTGCTCGAGGTGCACCAGCGCGACGAGCTCGGTGAGCTCGGCGATCCCCGCGTCGTCGACACCGGGCAGCTCCTCCGGCTCGACCCGGTGCTCGGTGCACCACCGCAGCACGGCTTCCGGTCCGTTGACCGACGCGACGAACGCGCGCTGCTCGTGGTGCTGCCAGGCCTTCGCGATCTCGTCGAGCATGCCGTCGGCGATCATCCGCGCGGCCCGCACGCGCAGCCGGTCGAGGTGCGCGTGCTCGTCGCCGAGAGGCAGCACCGTCGCCGTGAGCCGGAACGGGAACCGTCCGCGGCAGTCGGCGAACCTGCGCAGCAAGGAGATGGAGCCGCCCTCCACCACCACGTGCTCGTGGGTGCGGCTCAACGCCTCGACTTTGCGCAGGAGCGCGTACGCGGCCTCGTGCACCGGGTAGTCGCCGTCCGGCACCGTCCTGGCGGCCAGGTGGTGGCGGTGGGGGCAGCCGTCCAGCCTGGCGCTGGTGACCGGCAGGTCGAGATAGCACTGGATCCGGTCGGCCACCACGATCGGCGCGCCGTGTTCTTCGGCGATTCTCGCTGCGACGTCCGATTTGCCCGCGCCGGTGGGGCCGGTGACGACATGCACGCAATTCATTGCTCGCTCCTTTGCCGGTGGACCTCCTTCCACTTTCACCCGGAGTCGTCGGCGCGCCACAGTTCTTCAGATTACGTTCAGCCCGGTAGTTACCGCACCGTGAATGTTTTTACCAATTCGCATGCTCTGCTTTACGGAACGCTCGGTATGGCGAACGAGGCATAGGTCACAATGAGTCGGTGATGGAGAAGGCGAGACGCGATCTGGCGCGCATGCGGCGAGTCGGCGGCGGCGTGGCAGGAGCTGCGCTACGAGCGGATCGCGGGCGGCGTGGGTCGGATAGTCGCCGTCGGGCACCGTCCGCTCGGTGAGGTGGTGGCGATCGCCGTCGAGCCGTGCGCTGGTGACGGGCAAATCGATATAGCACTGAATTCGGGCGGCGACGACGACCGGCGCGTTGTGCTCCGCGGCGATTTCCTGGGCGACGCCCGATTTGCCCGCTCCGGTGTGACCGACGACGAGGTGCACGCAATTCATGATGGCTCCCGCGGGCGGACGTGTTCCTTGATCAGACTGTTGGTCCCGTCCGCGTGAAATCGCGGCGACCTCCGCGATCTTCGGAATAAATTTGGTGGTTTGCGGTGACAATTTTGGTGTCGAATGTCCCATTTTGGGCCGCGTTGCGTATTCGCGGGCTATATGGTTGACCTCATGAGAATCGGCGTCTTCTGCGGATCGTCGGCCGGACGTGTGCGGTACCTGGAGGTGGCCGGCGAGGTCGGCCGGACGCTCGCCCGGCGCGGGATCGAGGTCGTCTACGGCGGCGGACGCGTCGGCGCGATGGGCGCGGTCGCCGACGGCGCTCTGGACGCCGGGGGATCGGTCGTCGGGGTGATCCCGGAGAGCATGGTCGCGTGGGAGATCGCGCACGACGGCCTGACCGAACTGCACGTCGTTGACACCATGCACGAGCGCAAGGCGCTGATGGCCGACCTGGCGGACGGGTTCGTCGTGCTGCCGGGCGGCGCGGGCACGATGGACGAGTTCTTCGAGATCTGGACGTGGGCCCAGCTCGAGCTGCACGCCAAGCCGATCGGCCTGCTCAACGTCGACGGGTTCTACGACCCGCTGCTCGCGATGGTCGACCACATGGTGGCCGAGGGGCTTCTCAAGGAGCCGTATCGCGACATGGTGCTCGTGGACGACGACGTGGAGCGTCTGCTGGACCGGTTCGCGGAGTACCGGCCGCCGGCGTACCGGTGGGTGGAGGATGCGCCGCTCGGCTGACGGGCCGCAAAGGAAACCGCCCCCGAGGCGGAAGCACCGGGGGCGGTCTCGTCACTGCCGATCAGCTCAGACGTCGAGCGTCCAGCTGTTCAACGTGCCGCTGTCCAGGGCCGCCGCGTCACGAACCCGCAGCGTCCAGGTGCCGTTGGCGACCTCACTCGAGAGGTCCTTGGTGTAGGTCTCGTTGATGTTGTCGGCCGAGCCGCCGGAGCGGTTGTGCAGGTTGTAGACCGAACCGTCGGGCGCGATCAGGTCCACCACGAGGTCGCCCTTGTAGGTGTGCGTGATCGAGACCTTGACGGTCGAGGTCGCGGACGCGTTGCCCGCGCAGCCCGAGATCACGATGGTGCTGGTGACCGTGGACAGGTCGGGGATGGCGACCGGGGTGGAGTTGGTCTTGGCGTCACAGCCGCCACCAACGGCGTTGACGGTCCACGTGAAGGTCGCGGAACCGGTCTTGCCCGCGGAGTCGGTCACCGTGGCGGTCACCGTGGAGGTGCCCGCCGTGGTCGGCGTGCCGGAGATCGCGCCCGAGGAGGACGCGGACAGGCCGGCCGGGAGACCGGAGACGGACCAGGTGTACGGCGGGGTGCCGCCGGACGCCGACAGCTGCAGCGACACCGGCGAGCCGACCGTGGAGGTCTGGTTGCCGGGGTTCGTCACCGACGGCGTGCCGGGCTGGCCGCCGCCCCACAGCGTGTAGAGCAGCTTGTTCGGCGTGTTCGCGCCGACGTTGCTGATCTTGTCGGGGGTCGAGGCCGCGCTCAGGCCCGCCCAGACCGCGGCCGGGCTGTCGCTCGGGTGCGTGGCGAGCCACAGCGCCGAGGCGCCCGCGACGTGCGGGGTGGCCATCGAGGTGCCGGAGATGTTGTTCGTCGCGGTGTCGTTGGTGTTCCACGACGACACGATGTTCTGACCCGGCGCGTAGATGTCCGTGCAGGAGCCGTAGTTCGAGAACGAGGCGCGCGCGTCGGTGTTGGTCGACGCGTTGACCGTGATCGCCTCGGCCACGCGTGCGGGCGAGGTGCTGCACGCGTCGGTGTTCGAGTTGCCGGACGCGATGGCGTAGGTGACGCCGGACGCGATGGAACGGCGCACGGCCGCGTCCACGTTGTCGTCCGCGCCGCCGCCGAGCGACATGTTCGCGACCGCGGGCTTGACCGCGTTCGCCGTCACCCAGTCGATACCGCTGATGACTCCGGCGTAGGTGCCGGAACCCTGGCAGTTCAGCACCTTGACGGCGACGACCTTCGCGCCCTTGGCCAGGCCGTACTCCGCGCCCGCGATGGTGCCGGCGACGTGCGTGCCGTGGCCGTTGCAGTCGGTGTTGTTGCCGTCTCCGGTGGTGTTGGTGCCCCAGGAGGCGCGGCCGCCGAAGGTCTGGTGCGTGGTGCGCACACCGGTGTCGATGATGTACGCCGTGACGTTCGACGCCGTGGTGTCGTACTGGTAGCTGTTGCTCAGCGGAAGATCCCGCTGGTCAACGCGGTCCAGGCCCCAGGACGGGGGGTTCTGCTGGACGTCCATCGCGTGCACCTGGGCGTCCTGCGACACGGATGCGACCCGCGGGTCCGCAGCCAGTTTGGCCGCCTGCTTCTCGGTCATCTTCACCGAGAAGCCGTTGAGCGCGTGCTGCCACACGGCGCCCAGCTGACCGCCGAACTTGCTCGCCAGCTCCGGGGCGGCGGCCCTCGACGCCGTTCCGGCCTTGAGCGAGACGATGTAGCTGTCCTTGACGGACTCGGCGCGGTTGGCGCCGAGAATGGTTCCCACGTTCTCTTGTGCTGAAGCGGCGGGCACCACAGCGGCGGCCAGACATAGGGCAGCGGCGGCGGTGAGTCCCGTACCCAAGACTCTTCGCATTGCAGGGTTCTCCCTCGTGCAGGGAACAGGGTGATCTGCACGCTAGACCTAAACCGCAGGTCAGAGGGATACGCCGATCTGCGCGAACTGTTGACAGATTTGACACTTCGCCCTGGAGCGAATGTTTCCTCTGAGTTACGGAATAGGCCGGGGGAACGTATTTGATTTCCCTATACCAGCCAGTCGTCGGGTGTCCACCCCTCGATCGACTCTACCGGTCGGTAGGCACGCCGACATAGCGTCGCCCAGACGGAGGAACGAACTGATCGGGCAGTTCGCCGCCTGGGGACGCCATTCAGCCGGTGTCGTGCACGCTGTGTTGCAGCACAGCCGATCTCCTCATCGCGGTTGCCCGGTCCGGCGTTACATCCGGCCCTGCACAACAGAGAACTGAGGAGAAATGCCTATGAAGCGCATGGCTGTCGCTGCAGTCGCCGTGCTGGCGGGTGCCCTCGCGACGACGGCTTCCCCTGCCGCCGTCGCCGCCGAAGGCCCCTCCGCCGACCTGCTCGCCGCGATGCAGCGCGACCTGGGACTGAACCCCCAGCAGGCGGCGGACCGGCTGCGTCAGGAAAGCGCTGCCGCGGTCCTGCAGCACGTCGCCCAGGGCTTCGCGGGTGACGAGTTCGGTGGCGCGTGGTTCGACGCGTCCATCGGCAAGCTCGTCGTCGGCGTGACGGACGCCGCCAAGTCCGACCGGCTGCGCAGGCTCGGCGCCGAGCCCCGCACGGTCGCCCACAAGGCCAGGGACCTCGACGCCGCCAAGGCCAAGCTCGACGCCTCGCCGGCGCCGGCCGAGGTCACCGGCTGGTACGTGGACACCAAGGCCAACGCTGTGACGATCACTGTCAAGCGTGGTCAGGCCGGCGCGGCGACGTCGCTGGTGGAGAAGGCGGGCAGCCTCGCCAGGGTCGTCGAGACCGACGAGGCGCCGCGGGTGTTGAAGGACATCCGCGGTGGCGACGCCTACTACATCAACAACGCCGGTCGGTGCTCCGTCGGCTTCGCGGTGGAGGGCGGGTTCGTGTCCGCCGGCCACTGCGGTTCGCCCGGCGACACCGTGAACGGTGTCGACAGGTCGGCGATGGGGCAGTTCGAGAAGTCGTCCTTCCCAGGCAACGACTACTCGTTCGTCCGCGCCAACTCGGCGTGGACGGCGACGGCCAAGGTGAACCACTACGGAGGCGCCGACGTGGTCGTCTCCGGCAGCACCGAGGCCGCGGTCGGCGCCTCGATCTGCCGTTCCGGCTCGACCACGGGCTGGCACTGCGGCGAGGTCCAGGCGAAGAGCCAGACGGTCAACTACCAGGAGGGCTCGGTCAGCGGTCTGACGCGCACGAACGTGTGCGCGGAGCCCGGTGACTCCGGCGGCTCGTGGGTCAGCGGCACGCAGGCGCAGGGCGTCACCTCGGGTGGCTCCGGCGACTGCACCAGCGGCGGCACGACCTACTTCCAGCCGGTCAACGAGATCCTCTCGGCGTACGGCCTGACGCTCGTCACGGGCTGACGTTCCCGATGAAGGGAACCTTCGTCCACGTGGATGAAGGTTCCCTTCATCGTTCTCACGCTTCGCGCTGTTCGAGCCACTTCTCGCGGTGCGTGCGCCAGCGGTCCAGCATCGAGCCGAGCTCGCTGTGGCAGAACCGGAAGAACTCGCGGGTCTCGTCCAGCCGCGTCCCCGCCTCGGTGGCGGCGCCGAGCGCGTCGACGCCCTCGCCCAGCACCTCGTCGACCATGGCGAGCATCTGGTCCTTGCGAAAAGTCGCCTCGTACCAGACGTTGTCGCGCATCCGGTAGACGTCCCTGCGTGATCCGGGCTCCCGCTCGCGGCTGACGATCTGGACCGTGGTCAGGTAGCGCACCGCGCCCGACACCGCCGCCGGGGAGATCTGCAGCAGGTCGGCGATCTCGGCCGCAGTGAGCCGCCCTGAGTCGGTCGTCAGCAGCGCCGCGAGGATGCGCGCCGGCATGCGTGGCACGCCGGTGTCCGCCAGAATTCCGCCGAAGCGTTCGACGAACTGGCTCACCGCCTGGTGGTCACGCTGCGTAGCTCTCGTCACGGCGGCATCATCCCCTTTCGTCAGCCGATCGGGCAAAATTTACGTACTTCACGAAGTTGTGAAAGAAGTGTAGCTTACCGGCCATGACATCTGCGATATCCGTGTCGGGCCTGGTGAAGACCTTCGGCCCGACGCGTGCACTGGACGACCTCGACCTGGACGTCCAGACCGGTGAGGTGCACGGCTTCCTCGGCCCGAACGGGGCGGGCAAGTCGACGACGATCCGGATCCTCCTCGGCCTGCTGCGTGCCGACTCCGGCACCGCGCGGCTTCTCGGCGGCGACCCGTGGAAGGACACCGCGAGCCTCCACCGCCGCCTCGCCTACGTCCCCGGCGACGTGAACCTCTGGCCCAACCTGACCGGTGGCGAGGTCATCGACCTGCTCGGACGGCTCCGCGGCGGCTTGAACAAGCAGCGCCGTGCGGAGCTCCTGGAGCGCTTCGAACTGGACCCGCGCAAGAAGGGCCGCACCTACTCCAAGGGCAACCGGCAGAAGGTCGCCCTCGTCGCCGCCCTGTCGAGCGACGTCGAACTGCTGATTCTCGACGAGCCGACCTCGGGCCTCGACCCGTTGATGGAGGCCGTCTTCCAGGACTGCATCAACGACGAACGCGAGCGCGGCCGCACCGTGCTGCTGTCGAGCCACATCCTCGCCGAGGTCGAGGCGCTGTGCGACCGGGTCAGCATCATCCGCAACGGCCACTGCGTCGAGACCGGCACGCTCGCCGAGCTGCGGCACCTGACCCGCACGTCGATCTCCGCCGAGCTCGCGGGCCCGCCCAACGGCCTTACCTCGATGGACGGCGTGCACGACCTCGTGGCCGAGGGCAACCGGGTCAGGTTCGAGGTCGACTCGGACAAGCTCGACCTCGTACTCAAGCAGCTCGTGACGTCGGGCGTGCGCACGCTGACCTCGCAGCCGCCCACGCTCGAAGAGCTCTTCCTGCGGCACTACGAGGACGCGAAATGATCGGCACCGCTCTCGTCGGAACTGGGCACCTCGTCCGGCTGGCGCTGCGCCGCGACCGGATCCTGCTGCCCATCTGGATCTTCTTCCTGGTCTTCACCACGCTGTCGACGACGACCGCGCTGGAGCAGGTGTACGGCACCCAGGAGTCCAGGGCGCTGCTCGGCGTCACCGCGAACGCGAACTCCGCGTTCCTCGCGATGCTCGGCCCGCTGCACGACTGGTCGTCGCTGGGCGGCCTGGTGGTCTGGCGCTGGGGCGTCTTCGCTGGGCTGTTCGTCGCGATCATGGCCCTCCTGGTCGTCACCAGGCACACGCGCGCCGAAGAAGAGGCCGGCCGCACGGAGCTGATCGCCGCCACGGTTGTCGGCCGGCACGCGCCGCTGGCGGCCTCGGTGATCGTCGCGGGAGGCGCGAGCCTGCTGATCGGCGTGCTACAGGCCGTCGTGCTGATCGGCAAGGGGCTGGACGCGTCCGGTTCGTTCGCGTTCGGCCTGTCCACGGCTTCGGTGGGCCTGGTGTTCACCGGCGTCAGCGCCTTGACCGCCCAGCTGTCGGAGAACTCGCGCGTGTCCAACGCGATCGCGGGCGGGTTCCTCGGCGTGACCTACCTGTTCCGCGCCGCGGGAGACGCGGCGGGGGAGTCCGGCCCGCAGTGGCTCACCTGGTTCTCGCCGATCGGCTGGACCGAGCACGTCCGGTCGTTCGCGGACAACAGGTTCTGGGTGCTGGGCATCTCGCTGGCCGCCACCGTTCTACTGGTGGGTGTCTCGGCCTACGTCGTGACGCGCAGGGACGTGGGTCTCGGCCTGCTCGCGACCCGGCTCGGGCCTGCTCACGGCAGGATCGGCACGCCGTTCGGACTGGCGTGGCGGCTGCAGAAGGGCTCGCTGATCGGCTGGTCGCTCGCGTTGTTCGTGGTCGGCATGATCTACGGCAGCGTCGCGCAGGCGGTCGGGCAGATGGTCGAGGACAACCCGACGCTCGGCCAGATCGTCTCGAAGATCGGCGGCGCCGACGCGATGATCGACGCGTTCTTCGCGACCATCACGCAGCTGCTGGGCCTGATCACGTCGATCTACCTCGTGCAGGCGGTGCTGCGGCTGCGGTCGGAGGAGACCTCGTTCCGCGCGGAGCCGCTGCTCGCCACGCCGGTCTCGCGCTGGGGCTGGGTGGCGTCGCACGCGGTGTTCGCCCTGGTCGGAGGCGCGATCGTGCTGGCGTTCGCGGGCCTCGGACTCGGACTCGTGCACGGCGTGCAGACCGGCGACGTCGGCACGGTCCTGCCGAAGATGCTCGGCGCCGCGCTCGTCCAGCTCCCGGCGGCGTGGGTCGTCGCGGGCGTGGCCCTGCTGCTGTTCGGGCTGTTCCCGCAGTTCACGGGTGTCAGCTGGGCGGTGGTGTCGGCGTCGCTGGTGATCACGCTGCTCGGCCCGGCGCTGCAGCTGGACCAGTGGGTGCTCGACATCGCGCCGTTCACGCACGTGCCGAAGTACCCGGACATCGTCGCCGGGCCGCTGCTGTGGCTCAGCGGGGTGGCGGTGGTGCTTGTGGCTGCGGGGTTCGCCGGGTTCCGGCGCCGCGACCTGACCACGTGACGATCGCGGGCACCATGATCAGCAGTGCTGCCGGGACGAGGAATCCCAGCAGTGGATGGGACTGGTAGAGGGGGACGAACGCCAGCGGGGCCGCGGCAGCGCCCATGAAGCGCAGTGACTGCACGACACTGACGCTGCCGCCCCTGTTGGCGTTCTCGCTCTGCAGCACCAACGCGTTGATGCTCACCAGCACACCCTGAGCAGCCGCCCCGGTGAGCGCCCACGCGATGACCACGATCGCCGCGACCGGCGACGTGCCGACCGCCACGATGAGACCGCCGCCCAGCGTCGTGCCGACCACGACCGTGGTCGTGGCCCCGTACCGGTCGACGGCCTTGCCGACCTGCCGCGCGGTCAGGAACCCGACAATGCCGAACCCGGTGAGCAGGACCCCGCGCTCACCCGCGCCGAGGCCGAAGACGTCGTCGAGCCGGAACGCGACGAGGAACGACAGCCCGCCCAGGCAGGCCCAGCCGACGAACGCGACCAGGGCAGGCCGCAGCGTGCTCGGCACGAAGGCACTGCGCAGGCTCGCGTCGCGCTCCGGCTCGGTGTCGGTCTGCGGTACGCCCAGCACCGCGAGCCCGACGGCGACGATCGAGATCACCACGAACGCGAGCCGCCAGTCGACCTCGGCGGTGAGCCCGCCTACGAGCGGCGCGGACGTCTGCCCGGCGGCCTGCATCGATCCGAACAGGCCCAGCGCACGGCCGAGCTTCTCCTTCGGCGTCGAGGCGGCGATCACGGCCAGCAGCACCGGCGTGGTGAACGAGTTGGCCGCGCCCTGCAACGCCCGTGAGGCCAGCAGCACCTCGAACGTCCAGGCGCTCGCCGCCAGCGCGGAGGCCACCGCGTAGACGACGTAGCCGATCCGGACCGTCCGTTGTGGACCCCAGCGTTGCGCGAGGGTGCCGGACACGAGCATCAGGACCGCGAACGGCACGAGGTAGAACGTCAGCGTCGAGGCCGCCGCACCCGGTGACCGGCCGAAGGTGTGGCCGATCTCGGGCAGGATCGACGTCGTGACGGCGCCGCCGAACGGCCCCATCACTGCTCCGGCGTACAACCCGGCGCGCGCCAAGCGGCCCACGGACACCTCCGCCGCTCACCCTAGTCGCCGATGGTTGCTGGAGCTAAGTTTTTCTCGCGGCGCAGGACGTGAGGCGATCGGCGAGCGCGCTGACGAGGTCGCGGAGTTCGTCGGGCCGCTCGATGACGAACGGCCGGTCGAGTGCGGCGAGCACACCGGGCACCCAGTCGAGCCGCTCCGCCCGCAGCTCGACGTGCCGCCAGCGCTCGGCCGCGGGCTCGTCCGCATCCAGGCTCGCGACGCTGACCGGGAGGCGGGCGCGGATCTGCTCGACCGTCCCATGGATCCGCAAGGTCACCTCGTGCCGGTACTCGGCCGTGGCGAATCCCGTCACCACACGCTCGGCCGGGTCAGGACCCACCGGCAGGTCGAACGAGCCGGGCAGGGCCCGCGCGTCCGCGATGCGGTCGAGCCGGAAGGTCCGGTCCTCGCCGAGCCGGGCGTCCTCGCCCGTGACGTACCACCGGCCCGCATGGGCGACGATCCCGTACGGGTGCAGCGTGCGTTCGCTGCGCTGTCCGGCACGGTCGGTGTAGCGGATCGAGACCGGCCGGTGATGGCGCACCGCGTCGGCGATCGTGAGCAGGACGGCGGCGTCTGGCGTGTCGACCTCGCCGGGCTGGTCCGTGAAGGCGAGAGCGTCCAGCAGCGTGTCCAGCCGCCGGGCGACGTGCTTCGGCAGCACCCGCCGGATCTTCGCCGACGCCGTCTCGCTCGCCGTGAGCTCCGTCGTCAAACCCGCCCGGCGGCCGGCGACCAGGCCGAGCAGCACGGCCAGCGCCTCGTCGTCGCTCAGCATGAGCGGAGGCAGGCGGTAGGTGGGGGCGAGCCGGTACCCGCCGTAGCGGCCGCGCACCGACTCCACGGGCACGTCGAGGTCGATCAGCTGGTCCACGTACCGGCGCACGGTGCGCCCCTCGACGCCGAGCCGGTCGGCGAGCTCTGCCACCGTCCTGGTGCCGCCCGACTGCAGCAGCTCCAGGAGGGTCAGCACACGGCCGGTGGGTCGGGGCACATCCGCAGCCTAACGCGAATACCGGACCGATTCTGTCCAGTATTTCTCCTAGCCTGCGCCGTGCACGTCTCAGCACAGCGCGAGGAGATACACCGATGGACTTCGTCTCGATCCGCATCATCACCGGCGACGTGGCACGCCTCGTCGAGTTCTACGAGCGAGCCACAGGAGCGCGGGCGGCGTGGGCCACCGAGGACTTCGCCGAACTCAGGATCGGGGGCGCCACCCTCGCGATCGGCGGCACCCGCACCGTCCCGCTGTTCGCCCCCGGCTCCGCCCGCCCAGCGGACAACCACAGCGTGATCACCGAGTTCCTCGTCGACGACGTGGACCTCGTGCACCAGAACCTGAGGAGCTTCGTCACCGACTTCGTCACCGAGCCCACGACGATGCCCTGGGGCAACCGGTCGCTGCTGTTCCGCGACCCCGACGGCAACCTCGTCAACTTCTTCACGCCGGTCACCCCGGCGGCCGTCGAGAAGTTCGCACGCTGAGGCCGCGCACAGCCGCTCACGCGGGAGCCCTGGGCTCCCGCGTGGGGGACGGCGTTGTTCCCGCCAGCTCGGTCAGCCGCCGTTCGAGAAACCGCCGTTCCGCGCCGTCACCGGTGAGCTGGATCGCCCGCCGGAACGCCTCCCGCGCCTCGTCCACCCGCCCCAACCGGCGCAGGAGCTCGGCCCTGGTGGAGTGCAGGTATCGGAAGTCGTCGAGCCCGAGCCCTTCGACGATGCGCAGACCGGCCTCGGGGCCTTCGGACTCGGCGACGGCGATGGCGCGGTCGAGCTCCACGACCGGCGAGCCGGTCAACCGTCCAAGCTGCCCGTACAGGGCCGCGATCTGCGCCCAGTCGCACGGCACCTCGGTGTGCAACGACGCGATGGCGGCCTGCAGCACGTACGGTCCGCGGCCACCGAGGGCCAGCGCCTGGTCGAGCTCGGCGCGACCGGCCGCGATCTGCCCGGTGTCCCACCGCGACCGGTCCTGGTCGGCGAGCAGGACGAGCTCGCCGTCGCCGAACCGAGCCTCGCGCCGGGAGTCGTGCAGCAGCATCAGCGCCAGCAGCCCGCGCACCTCCGGATGGCCCGGCAGCAGTTCGGCGAGCGCGCGTCCGAGCCAGATCGCCTCCGCAGCCAGCTCGTCACGGCCGCCGTAGCCCTCGTTGAAGATCAGGTACACGACGGCGAGAACGGCGTCGAGCCGCTCGTGCAGCAGATGGGGCGGTGGCACACGGAACGGGATCGCCGCCGCCTTGATCTTGCGTTTGGCCCGCACCAGTCGTTGCGCCATGGTGCGTTCCGGGACGAGGAAGGCGCGGGCGATCTCGTCGGTGGTGAGCCCGCCCAGCGCGCGCAGGGTGAGCGCGACCTGCGCCTCCAGCGCGAGGGCGGGGTGACAGCAAGTGAAGATGAGTTCCAGCCGCTCGTCCGGGAACGTGGACGCGTCCATCGGTTCCTCCGCGCGGTCGACGCTGCCGAGCAGGCCGTACTTGGCCGTGCGGACCCGCTCCCGGCGGATGCGGTCAGTCGCCCGGTTCCTGGCCGTCGTGATCAACCAGGCCCGCGGGTTGGCCGGCAGGCCGTCGTGCGGCCACCGGTCGGCGGCCAGCGCGAACGCCTCCTGCGCGGCTTCCTCGGCGAGGTCGAAATCGCCGAGGAAGCCGACCAGGACGGCCAGGACCCGGCCCCACTCCTCGCGGAAGACCTGGTCGAGCCGCGCTACCAATAGACCTCCGACGGCCGGATCTCGACGGCGCCGCCGTAACGGGCAGCCGGGACGCGGGCAGCGACCTCGATCGCCGCGTCGAGGTCGTCGGCCTCCAGGACGAACACGCTGCCCACGGCCTCCTTCATCCCGACGAACGGGCCGTCCGTGGTCAGCGTCCTGCCGCCCTCGACCCGGACGGTGGTCGCGTTCTGCGCCAGGCCCAGCGGCGGCACCGAGGTCACGCCCGGCATCTCGTTGATGCCCTGGTAGTCGGCGTAGACCTGCTTGCGCTCCTCTTCGGACAGCGCCGCCTGCCGCTCCTGCGCGTCGCCTTGGTAGACCAGCATCACGTACTTCAACGCATCCTCCTCAACGGGACTCGGACGCAGTGAGACGAACGGAAGCCGGCGAAATCGACAGGTCCCGCGAACCGGATTTCAGCGAGGACCGGTCGACGGCCAGCCGGGCCCGCGCCCGCGCCGCCGCAGGTACCGCTCGAACTCGGCCGCGATGTCGTCACCGGAGGCCTCGGTGATCTGGATGGCCGCGTCACCGCGTTCCTCCAGCGCACGCACGTAGTTGCGCACGTCCTCGTCCTCGTCCGCCATCTCGGTGACGGTGCGCTCCCACTCCTCGGCCTGCTCCGGCAGCGCGCCGAGCGGGACCTCGATGTCGAGCACCTCCTCCACCCGGTGCAGCAGGGCCAGCGTGGCCTTGGGGGAGGGCGGCTGCGACACGTAGTGCGGCACCGCGGCCCAGAACGAGATCGCCGGGACGCCCGCCTGCACGCACGCGTCCTGGAACACGCCGACGATGCCGGTCGGGCCCTCGTACTTCGAGTGCTCCAGGCCGAACTTCGCGGCGGCGTCCGGGTCGTAGGCGGTGCCCGTGACCGGCACGGGACGGGTGTGCGGCGTGTCCATGAGCAAGGCGCCCAGCGTCACCACGGTCGTCACCCCGAGGGCCTCGATGTGCCCCAGCAGTTCGGCGGCGAACTTGCGCCACCTCATGTTCGGCTCGATGCCGTGCACGAGGATCACGTCCACGGCCGAACCGGGTGGGCGGCACACCGAGAGACGCGTCGTCGGCCAGTCGACCCTTCGAGTCACACCGTCCACCATGCGGACCGTGGGTCGCGTCACCTGGAAGTCGTAGTAGTCGTCCGGGTCGATCTCGGCGAGCGGGGTGGCGTCCCAGGTGAGTTGCAGGTGCTCGATGGCGGTGCTCGCGGCATCGCCCGCGTCGTTCCACCCTTCGAAGGCGCAGACCATGATCGGACTCGTGAGCGGTTTGCGCGGGTTCGAGGGGGTCGGG
Source organism: Lentzea nigeriaca (assembly GCF_016907955.1). Lineage (GTDB taxonomy): Bacteria > Actinomycetota > Actinomycetes > Mycobacteriales > Pseudonocardiaceae > Lentzea > Lentzea nigeriaca. The sequence goes on from NZ_JAFBCX010000001.1 coordinate 1,026,359, forward strand.
GATTCCTGGGACGGATCGTTCACGGCGCCAGACTACGGCCTCGCTCGAGCAAGTCATCGTAGGCTTGGCCCATGCGTGATCGCGGAGAGTCGCCGTTCCTGGAAGCGCTGGTGAACCGTGTTGTCGTCGCTGACGGGGCCATGGGCACGATGCTTCAGGCCGCTGACCTCTCTCTGGACGACTTCAGTGGTCTGGAGGGCTGCAACGAGATCCTCAACGTGACCCGGCCGGACGTCGTGAAGGCCGTGCACCGCGGGTATCTCGAGGTCGGCGTGGACGCGGTGGAGACGAACACCTTCGGCGCGAACCTCGCGAACCTCGCCGAGTACGACATCCCGGACCAGATCTTCCACCTGTCCGAACGGGGTGCGGCGCTCGCCCGCGAGGTCGCGGACGAGTTCAGCACGAGTGACCGGCCCCGGTTCGTGCTCGGCAGCGTCGGCCCCGGCACGAAGCTGCCGACGCTCGGGCACGCCCCGTACGCCACGCTGCGTGACGCCTACCAGGAGCAGTGCAAGGGGCTGCTGGTAGGCGGGGTCGACGCGATCATCGTCGAAACGTCGCAGGACCTGCTGCAGACCAAGGCGTCGATCATCGGCGCCAAGCGCGCGATGGCGGCGGAGGGCCGGGTCGTCCCGATCATCGCCCAGGTGACCGTCGAGACGACCGGCACGATGCTGCTGGGCTCGGAGATCGGCGCCGCGCTGACCGCGCTGGAGCCCCTCGGCATCGACCTGATCGGCCTGAACTGCGCCACCGGTCCCGCCGAGATGAGCGAGCACCTGCGGACGCTGTCCAAGCACGCCCGCATCCCGCTGTCGGTGATGCCGAACGCCGGCCTGCCCGAGCTCGGCCCGAACGGCGCGGTCTACCCGCTGTCGCCGGAGGAGCTGGCCCACGCGCTGGCCGGGTTCGTGCGGGAGTTCGGCACGCGGCTCGTCGGCGGCTGCTGCGGCACGACCGCCGAGCACCTGCGGCAGGTCGCCGACGCGGTGAAGGACCTGGGCCCCACGCAGCGGAGGCCGCGCCCGGAGCCCGGTGTGTCCTCTTTGTACCAAGCCGTTCCGTTCAAGCAGGACGCCTCGGTCCTGATGATCGGCGAGCGCACGAACGCCAACGGCTCCAAGGCCTTCCGCGAGGCGATGCTGGCCGAGCGGTGGGAGGACTGCATCGAGATCGCGCGCGACCAGACGCGCGAGGGCGCCCACCTGATCGACCTCTGCATCGACTACGTGGGCCGCGACGGCGAGGCGGACATGCGCGCGCTGGCCTCCCGGCTGGCCACCGCGTCGACGTTGCCGATCATGCTCGACTCGACCGAACCCGCGGTGCTGCAGGCGGGCCTCGAGTGTCTCGGGGGGCGCTGCGCCGTCAACTCGGTGAACTACGAGGACGGCGACGGCCCCGACTCCCGCTTCCAGAAGATCATGCGGCTCGTCTCCGAGCACGGCGCGGCGGTCGTGGCGCTGTGCATCGACGAGGAGGGCCAGGCCCGCACGGCCGAGTGGAAGGTCCGCGTCGCCGTCCGGCTGATCGAGGACCTGACGACGAACTGGGGCATGCGCCGGTCCGACATCATCGTCGACTGCCTGACGTTCCCGATCTCCACCGGCCAGGAGGAGGTCCGCCGCGACGCCATCGAGACGATCGAGGCGATCCGCGAGCTCAAGCGCCGTTATCCCGATGTGCAGACGACCCTGGGACTGTCGAACGTCTCCTTCGGACTCAACCCGGCCGCGCGGCAGGTGCTGAACTCCGTGTTCCTGCACGAGTGCGTGCAGGCAGGCCTCGACACGGCGATCGTGCACGCGTCCAAGATCGTGCCGATGGCCCGCATCCCCGACGAGCAGCGCGCGGTGGCGCTGGACCTGGTCTACGACCGCCGCCGCGTGGGGCCAGAAGGGGTTGAATACGACCCGCTGCAGAAGCTCATGGAGCTGTTCGAGGGCGTCACGACGAAGTCGAACTCCGCGTCGCGTGCCGAGGAACTGGCGGCGCTGCCGTTGTTCGAACGCCTGGAGCGGCGGATCGTCGACGGCGAGCGCAACGGCCTGGAAGCCGATCTCGACGCCGCGCTGGAGCAGCGCCCGGCGTTGCAGATCATCAACGACACGTTGCTGGCGGGCATGAAGACCGTCGGCGAGCTCTTCGGCTCCGGCCAGATGCAGCTGCCGTTCGTGCTGCAGTCCGCCGAGGTCATGAAGTCCGCCGTCGCCCACCTCGAACCGCACATGGAACGCTCGGACGACGGCGGCAAGGGCCGGATCGTGCTCGCCACCGTCAAGGGCGACGTCCACGACATCGGCAAGAACCTCGTCGACATCATCCTGTCCAACAACGGCTACGAGGTCGTGAACATCGGCATCAAGCAGCCGATCAACGCGATCCTCGAGGCCGCGGAGGAACACCGCGCGGACGCGATCGGCATGTCCGGCCTGCTGGTCAAGTCGACCGTGATCATGAAGGAGAACCTCGAGGAGATGAACTCCCGGGGCGTCGCCGCACGGTGGCCGGTCCTGCTGGGCGGCGCGGCGCTGACCCGCGCGTACGTCGAGAACGACCTGACGGAGATGTACTACGGAGACGTTCGCTATGCCCGCGACGCCTTCGAGGGCCTGCGGTTGATGGACGCGATCATGGCAGCCAAGCGCGGTGAGGCGCCGCTCGTGGATCCCGAGGCTGAGGCCAAGGCCGCCGAACGCAAGGCACGCCGCGAACGTTCGCTGCGCATCGCCGCCGCCCGCAAGTCCTCCGCCGAGCCCGAGGAGCCGTTCGCCGGCCGCTCGGACGTGGCGTCCGACAACCCGATCCCGACGCCGCCGTTCTGGGGCAGCCGGGTCGTGAAGGGCATCCCGGTCGCCGACTACTCGGCGCTGCTGGACGAACGTGCGACGTTCATGGGCCAGTGGGGCCTCAAGGGCACGCGCGGCGGCGGCCCGACCTACGAGGAGCTGGTCGAGACCGAGGGACGCCCGCGGCTGCGCTACTGGATGGAACGCCTTGCCACGGAAGGTGTTCTTGCCCACGCCGCCGTGGTCTACGGCTACTTCCCGTGCGTCTCCGACGGCGACGACCTGATCATCCTGGAAGAGCCGTCTGCGGATGCGGCCGAGCGCTTCCGCTTCACTTTTCCGCGCCAGAAAAGGGATCGCCGCCTGTGTCTCGCGGACTTCTGGCGGCCGAAGGAGTCCGGTGAGGTCGACGTCGTCGCGTTCCACCTGGTGACGATGGGTCAGCCGATCGCCGACTACGCCAACGAGCTGTTCGGCAAGAACGCGTATCGTGAGTACCTGGAAGTCCACGGACTGGGGGTCCAGCTCACCGAAGCGCTGGCCGAGTACTGGCACAAGCGGGTTCGCGAGGAGCTCGTGTGGCCGACGGGTGGCACGGTCGCCGCAGAAGACCCCGCCGACGTCGAGGAGTTCTTCAAGCTCGGCTACCGCGGCGCGCGTTACTCGTTCGGCTACGGCGCCTGCCCCGAGATGGAAGACCGCAAGCGCATCGTCGACCTGCTCGACCCGGAACGCATCGGCGTGACCCTGTCCGAGGAGCTCCAGCTGCACCCAGAACAGTCCACCGACGCCTTCGTGGCGCACCACCCGGAGGCGAAGTACTTCAATGTCTGACCTGCAAGCCGTGCTGTGGGACATGGACGGCACGCTGCTGGACTCCGAGAAGCTCTGGGACATCCCGCTCTACGAGTACGCCGAGAAGCTCGGCGGTGTGCTGTCGCTGGAGACCCGCGAACGCATGGTCGGCACCAACGTGCCCACGACCATGCGCCTGCTGTTCGCCGACGTCGGCATCGAGCCCACGGACGCTGACCTGCTCGACGGCGCCGCGTGGATCTCCCGCCGCACCGAGGAGGTCTTCCGCGCCGGCCTGCCGTGGCGTCCGGGTGCTCGGGAGGCGTTGCGGGCGGTGCGATCGTCGGGTGTGCCGATGGCGCTGGTGACATCTACCGAGCGTGGTCTGACCGAGGTCGCGCTGGACACGATCGGGCGGGACCTGTTCGACGTCACGGTGTGCGGCGACGAGGTGGACGGGCTGAACAAGCCGCTGCCGGAGCCGTATTCGAAGGCGGCTCGGTTGCTGGGCGTGGACGCGGCGCGGTGCGTGGCGATCGAGGACTCGCCGACGGGTGTGGCGGCGGCCGTCGCGGCCGGGTGCACCGTTCTGGTGGTGCCGTGCGACGTCGAGGTCGAGGCGGGGGAGCGGCGGATCTTCCGCGACTCGCTGGTGGGTGTCGACCTGGACGTGCTGAAGGCGCTCTAGCCCAGGCGGACCGTGACGTCCAGACCGCGGCCGCGCGGACGCCTCTCCGTGATGGGCGGCGGCGCTCGCCCGCACGATGGACGGCCCGGGGCAAGCGCTGAACGCACCGATGCCGCCTGGACGGGGTGGCCGTACTCGCGGCCACCCCACACCATCAGGCGACTGCCACCTTCGCGGCGGCCTTGGTCCTGCGCGTGGCCGGGTCGATCAGCAGACCGAACACCACGCCGAGACCGACGTAGAGCGTGGCCAGCTGGGCGAGCGAGCTGAGGCGGAACTGCCACAGCACGGCCACCGGCATGTCCGCCGGGATCGTGTCCGGCGGCGCGGGGAACGCGAGCAGCACCACCGCGACGGCCGCGACCACCGCGAGCAGCACCCCGGTGACCCGCACCGGCTGCGACTGCGCCCGCAGCCGCTCGGCGAGCCAGCTCGCACCCCACACGATCACCAGACCGGCCGCCACCACACCGAGGTAGAGCGCGGTCCGGTAGTTCACCGTCTCCGGGTCGCCCACCGCGGGCGGGTTGCCGGGGTACTTCAGCCACGGCAGCAGTGCCACCGCGCCGAACACCGCGGCACCGAGCGCGAGGCTGCGGCTGAACGGCGTGCGGTCGGTGAACCATCGCTTCGACAGCGCGTAGGCCGTGGCGAACACCAGCCCGACCGCGATGCCGACGATGATCACACCGAGCATGCCGCCCACGACCTGGGCGCCGCGGCTGACCAGCTCTTCCTCGCCGTGCGAGTGGCCTTCACCGGCGGCCGGCTCCCTGGCCTCCTCGACCGCGAGCGCGGCCCTGATCGGGATCTCGGTGACCAGCAGCTGCACGAGCGCGGAGACGGCACCGGCGATGCCGCCCGCCGCGATCCCGCGCAGCGCAAGGGACTTGTACGTCGTGATCATGTGCTTGATCTGGAGATCAGATCAGTGGCACGGGACGCCGAGCGCGTGCCGGCCGTCGTGGAAGAACTCGTGCAGCAGCTCCGAGCTCGCACCGAGCGCGAGGCCGTTCTCCTGCAGGACCAGGTAGGTCACGATCAGGCCGAGCAATGCGACGGCGAAGGCCCACTTGGGCACGCGGACGGCGGACAGATGTGCTGCGGGGCTCGTCATGACGGGCTCCTCCATACCTCGTGGAAGGTCAACTCTCCTTGCGGCGCCGCAGCCGGTCTCCTGACTCCCGGATCAACGCTGCCCCCGCGTCTTCCCAGCGCCCTCACGGGTGCCAGTGACGTTCTCGGCGGGGATCGCTTCCCGGTCACAGTGGCGAGGACCGCGCCGGATTCTCACCGGCTTCCCGTCACTGCGGCTGGAGCACCGTAATTTGATCTGGTGCTCAAGCACAACCGGCCATAAGAGTTGTTGCGTTCCTCACTTCACGAGTGGGCAGTCGCCACACTTCCCACCAGCGGCGACGCGGTAGTAAAGGCAGCAGGACCGACGCCGGAACGTGACCTCGCCGGGGAAGCTCAGGAATTCCCCCGCGTGTTCGAACGGCGGCGCGCTCATCAGCTCCATGCCGCGTTCTTCCGCTTCCTCGGCCGTGAGCATGCGTGCGCGGACAACCATTTTGAGCGCGCCCGCGATGTTCGACATCGCGTTGCCCCACAACAATCCGCGCGCCACCGGCGTGACGGTCTGGATCGCCTCCACCACGGGTTCGAGCGCCTCCGCGGCCCGTGGCCCCAGTCGCGGCTGGTCGATGCGGACGCTCAGGCCGTTCGCGCTGTCGTGGTGCCACCACAGGTTTTCCGGCCGCACGTCGATCTGGAGGTTCGCGGCGGTGAGCGGGCTCAGCAACCGGGCGGTGTAGCTGAGGAAGAACAGGCTCGCCGCGACGCGTGGTTCCTCCGCGTTGTACCGGGTCGCGATGGCGTCGATGGTGGTTTTGAGAGCCGGGCCTTCGAGAAGCGCCGTTCCCGGCAGCCACGTTTCGTCCGGGCGGCCCACGTCGAGCGCGAAGAACGGGTTGATGCCGCGCACCCGGCGCAACGCTGCGAGCACTTCGGCGAATTCGGACACGAAGTTCACGCTACTGGGTGTCCATGCAGGACAGATCACGTCCACGGCGTGGGACTGATGCGACCGTGGTGTGGACGGGGGTGTGCGGGATGGGAGGATGTGGAGCCGTGAAGACCTTCGACTCCCTGTTCGCCGAACTGACCGAACGAGCCGCTACCAAGCCGGAGGGTTCCGGCACCGTCGCAGCGCTCGAGGCCGGCGTCCATGCGCAGGGCAAGAAGGTCCTGGAGGAGGCGGGCGAGGTCTGGATCGCCGCCGAGTACGAGTCCGACGAGAAGCTCGCAGAAGAGATCTCGCAGCTGCTGTACCGCCTCCAGGTGATCATGCTGGGCCGCGGCCTCACCCTCGAAGACGTCTACAAGTACCTCTGACGGAGACATTCACATGCTGCGCGTAGCAGTCCCGAACAAGGGCGCGCTCGCCGAACGCGCCTCCGCCATGCTGACCGAGGCCGGCTACCGGCAGCGGCACGAGCCGCGCGACCTGACCGTGCTCGACCCGAACAACGACGTCGAGTTCTTCTTCCTGCGCCCCAAGGACATCGCGATCTACGTGGCGTCCGGCGACCTCGACCTCGGCATCACCGGCCGCGACCTGGCCGCCGACTCGGGCGCCGACGACAACGGCTCTTCCGTCGAGGAGCTCCTGGCTCTCGGCTTCGGCTCGTCGACCTTCCGCTACGCGGGCCCCCGCGGCACCGACTGGAAGGTCTCCGACCTCGAGGGCAAGCGACTCGCCACGGCGTACCCCAAGCTGGTGGGCCGCGACCTCGCCGCCCGTGGTATCAACGCCAAGGTGATCCGCCTCGACGGTGCCGTGGAGATCTCGATCCAGCTCGGCGTGGCCGACCTGATCGCCGACGTCGTGGGCTCCGGCCGCACGCTGCGCCAGCACGACCTGGTGCCGTTCGGCGAGCCGATCTGCGAGTCCGAGGCGGTCCTGATCCACCGCAACGGCTCGGAGCTGACCGCCGCCAAGAAGCAGCTCACGGCCCGTTTGCAGGGCGTCGTGTTCGCGCAGCAGTACCTGATGCTCGACTACGACTGCCCGCGCTCGATCCTCGACGATGCCGTCGCGCTGACCCCCGGCCTGGAATCGCCGACGGTCGCGCCGCTGGCCAACCCGGACTGGGCGGCCGTGCGGGCGATGGTGTCGCGCAAGGATGCGAACCGCGTCATGGACGAGCTGGCCGCGATCGGCGCCAAGGCCGTGCTGGCCTCGGACATCAGGTTCTGCCGCCTGTGATCCTGGAGCACGCCGTCCTGGACGTCCTGCCGGGCCAGGAGACGGACTTCGAGTGGGCGTTCGGCGAGGCGCGGGAGCTGATCTCCGCCTCGCCGGGCTTCCTCGGCCTCGAACTGCTGCGGTGCCTCGAGACGCCCTCGCGGTACCTGCTGCTGGTGCGCTGGGAGTCGGTCGAGGCGCACACGGTCGGCTTCCGCCAGGGGCCGTCGTATGCGCAGTGGTCGTCGCTGCTGCACCGGTTCTACTCGCCGTTCCCGACGGTCGAGCACTACTCGAGCGCGCTGAGCACCTCGGCGTCCGTCGTCTGATCGAACGTCTCGTACCACCGGCTGACCGCCCCGAAGTGCTTCGGCACGAGTACGGCGACCACCGGCGTCCGGAAGGTGCCGAGCGACTCCCGCGCGGCGACCGGCACCGCGAGCGTCAGGCTGCGCGGCTCGTGCCCGGCGATCCAGCGCAGCGCCGCCTTGGCCGTGACCCCCGTGGCCAGACCGTCGTCGACGACGATGACGTCCCGATCGCGGATGTCGAGCGGCGGCCGGTCTCCGCGGTACAGGCTCGTGCGCCTGGCCGCCTCTTCGCGTTCCCGGTCGCACGTGCTCGACAGCTGCTCCTCGGTGAGGTTCAGCGCCCGCAGCACCGCCGGGTCGTAGATGGGTTCGCTGTCGGCCGTGACCGCGCCGACCCCGTACTCGGGATGGCCGGGCGCCCCGATCTTGCGTGCCACCACGACGTCCAGCTCGGCGTCGAGATGGGTGGCGATCTCCTTGGCGACGGGCACCCCGCCGCGCGGCAGACCCAGCACCAGCGGGTCGTGCCAGGCATGGTCCGCGAGCCGCGCGGCCAGGGCGCGGCCCGCCTCCCGCCGGTTCGCGAACCTCTTCACAGTCTCGTTGACGGTACGCCGGTTCGAGTCTCAGCCGAACATCCCGATGACGTCGTGGCCATCGAGATGAAGCCAGCGCTCGTCGCGATGACGGTGAGCCAGAGAAGAACGGTGGCCCGCCGGGGCTCGCCGACGTCCGCAGGGCGTGGTTCCGCCGTCGACGCCGTCGCGGCGCTGGAACTGGTGGATGATTGGGAGTTCTGCGCCCGCGTGGGGGTCGAGCGCGACTTCGCCGTCGCGCTCCGGCCGGCCATGGGCGACATCGCCCACGCCTCACAGTCCGGTTGACGGCACGTCTGTTCCGCCGATTCGACAGCGCCCCGCGAGCGCGTCAGCAAGGCGCTTGTCCCGGAACTCGTACACCGTCCCGATCCGGCGCAGGATTCCCTGCCGGTTGGCGTCCTCGAGAAAGCGGTTCAGCCGCCACGGCAGCCGCCCGATGTAGGCGAGGGCGAGTCTGCTCACCAAGTACCGCGACCACGCCGTGGTCATGGCCATGGCCAGCCCGGCCGAGCCTCCGAACCAGGCACCGGCGGCCGCGACCGTCACTTCGTGATAGCTCTGCGGAGGCACGGTGCCGCTGGAGAACTCGCCGGAGATCCAGGCGAGAACGAAGATCAGCACGACCCCGGCCACGACCGAAGCGCCGATGAAGAAGAGTGAGTCATTTCGTTCCGAGCGGGGGGTCTGGGTGATTCTCTTGTCCGACTGGTGGCGGTGGCGCCGCGAGGCGGGGGACAGGTACCCCGTGATCGGCCAAACCGCCGGGACCTCCGGTGCCGGAGTCAGCGCTGCCGCGGAGATGAGCGCCAGCGAGGTGGACAGCAGGCCGATGATCAGGCCGGGGCCGTTGAGCTGGAGGAGGATCACCAACCCGAGCGGCAGCGTCAGGACGAGCCCGAGAAGCCACAGCAGCAAGCGCTCGAACCGCGGTGGGAGCGCCTTGTGCAGTTGCCACCACCGCAAGGTGGACTCGGGGCGGGTGGCGATGAGCGTGAGCCATCGCCGGGTGCGCCATGAGCCGTAGTCCGGCTCTCCTGGTCGATGACCCCGCGGGTCGAGCGACTCCCTCAGGTAGTTGTCGGTCAGGGCCGCGCTCACCTCGTCGACCGATGTCATGGCGGCCAGTGTCCCGAGGTCGGCGCGGGCGTTGTCGAGGTAGCTGCGTGCGAGCCCGATCATCGCCGGGCTGGCGAGGACACGTGCCAGCGGGGCATCCGGCCGGCGGGAGAGAGCGCTGAGCACCTCATCGGTTCGATGGTCCAGCCTTGCCGTGTTGCTCGACAGGTACCGCAAGGCCTCGTCGAGATCGACAGGCAGCAGTTCGACGACCGAGGTCCTGCTCGGCCGGTAGTCGGTCACGGCCTTGAGGTACTCGTCGGTTCTCCAGGTCGCGATCACGGGGGTCGTGGTGTCGGCGATCTGGCGCCACGCCTGTTCTTTTTCCGGGAACGTCAGATCGTCGTGTCCGTCGATCACCGGTACCACGGCCCCCAGCCGCACCAGCCGCGTCAGGTCACCCACCAGATCCTTGGACGGCCGCAGTGACGGGTTGTTCGCCACGATGGTGCGGACGACCCAGTCGTCGAAGAACTCGGTCGCGGGCCGCCAGGTGCCAGTCGGCATCAGGATCGGGATCGGGCCGTTCTCGTGCGCGAGCAGCCCGCGGGCGAGCAGGAGGGCGGTGACGGACTTTCCGCTGCCCGGCTCACCGAGAATGATCAGCTTTCGGAAAGGGGTCGTCAGGAAGACGTCCGACAACGTCCGGACGGAGCCGGTTAGCCCTTCGGCGGACCACTCGACCGGCAGCCGGGAGGTGTCGTGCGCCTCAACGTCGCTGACGCGCAGGGCGAGATCTTCGGTGGCCTGGACTCGCAGGGTGCTGATCGCGTCGCGGCCCCATGACCACTCACCGACGGAGAGCGGAGGCACCCGAGCGGGTGCGGGCCGGGTGAGCTGGTCGACGAGCTGTCCGGACAGCTTGTCGAGATCGTCGGACCGGACTCTGATCACCGAGCCGGAGTCCCACTCGATCCAGGTGTACGAGCTTCGCACTTCTTCCGCTGTTTCGAGGACGACCAGCTTCGCTCGTTCCCGTTCGGTGGTCCACCGATGCAGGCCCAGGTCCACGTCCACGTCGAAGCCCTGTTGCCTGAGCAGGTACCGCAACTCGCGGGCGCGGCTGCGGGCACCCGCGGTGTCCGCGGAGGTCAGGCAGACCTTGAAGTCGGGCAGGTCTGCCTGTTCCGGTCGTGGCCTGGGGGTCTTGGCGCGCAGGAACAGGGCGAGCAGCTCACGGCGTTTTCCCTCGGATCCGGCTGCCACCAGCGAGCTGACCTCACCGCGGGTGAGGTGGTCGACGAGCCGCTCGGCGGCCGCGAGGATCGTGTTCTCCTGCTGAGGGCGGTCCCCGATGGTCGCGAGGATCTCCTCGTAGGCGTAGTAGCTGCGGTACGGCACCTCGACCTGGCCCCAGTACCGGTCCACGTCGTCCACGTGCCACAGGAAGGCGTCGAAGGCCTGACGCGCGTAGTCGCGGCTGGTTTCGAGCTTGTCGTGTTCGCCGTTCTCCACCCGCATCGGCACGGGCAGGATGCGCAGTTCGTCGAGGCGTTGCCGGGCGATCGAGGCGGCCACCGCGGCCGCACCGTCGATCGACTGGGTGCTCATCGAGAAGCACGTTACGACGGTGTCCGGCAACGCGACGGTGCAGACACCGGCGGTGTCGCTCAGGCCGGTGCGGCTGTCCACGAGGACGTAGTCGTAACGCTCCCGCATGTCGCGCTTGAGCGCCTCGAGGAAACCACCGCCGCCGAGCCGGTCGTAGAAGTTGTCCCAGTCGAACGTGCTGACCAGCGCCGAGTACGAGTCGTCCTGGCGGCCCGCCGGCATCAGGTCGATGGCGCCGCCGCCGCGAAACCCGTGTTCGACCGACATCACGTAGGGCGAGGTGCGGGCGTACCGCACGTGCCAGTCCGGTCCGTCGGATGCCATCGGGTCCATGGCGGCGTTCGCGAACTCCCACATCATGTCGATCACACCGGGCGAACTGCGGAGCGTGCCGTCGGGCAGGAAGGGGTGGAAGTACCGGTGCAGTCCCGGAGCTTCGAGATCCCAGTCGACGACGAGCACGCGCAGGCCGTTGCTGGCGAGGATCCACGCGACGTTCGCGAGGCTCATCGACCTGCCGGTCCCACCCTTGTACGAGTAGAAGGTGACGACGGTGCCCGATCTCACGGTCATCCCTCCGGTCCGATGAGGACCGGACGAGTCGTCGCCCCGCTCTGTCGCACCCGGCGCGCGACGTCGGCGCGGTTCACGATGCGGGCACGTGTGTCGATGAGCGCCCGCTTCAGCTCGTCCTCGAACTTCGCGACGGTGCCGAGGTCCTGCCGCACGGCACGGGACTGGTCGTCGAGCCAGTTGCCGATGCACAGGCGCAACACGTCGCCGGCGTCCACGCCGTTGGAAAGCGTTCGCGGCTCGCCTTCGTCGCCGGGGAACATGATCGTGACGTTGTTGTACCGCCGGGTGTCCAGCAGCGCGAGGAGTTCACGGTAGTCGTCGAGGCCCACGGCCCATGGATCGACGATGAGCACGACGATCTCCCGACGCTGTTGCGCGAGGTCGAGCACGTCGATCAGGTCGCGGCCCGCCGGGACAGGGCCGGAGATCATCCGTTGTTCCACCGCGACGTCCTGCGCCTTCAGCACAACGGGTTCCACACAGTCCGGCACGTACGGGCACCAGTCGTCCCAGCCTTCGCCATATGCGTCGAGCGTGGCCCGCACAGTGCTCATCTGCTCGCAGCTGCCCACCGCGACCACGAAGTTCACCCGCTTCGGTCCGCTGACCGCCGCGGCGGCGGTGGTCGGGACCCGCCGGGCGAACGCGTCCGGCTCGGTCCGCAGGTCCACCCCGTGGAGCTCGCGAGGTGGCGTCCTGCCCGCATCTCGCACCTGGACAGCGAACTTCTCCAGGAACGCCCGATATTCGTCTTTGTGTTTGGCCTGCGTGATCAGCGAACGCAGGCCGGACTCGCGGTAGGTCACCCCGAACTGGTCACGCGTGTCGTGCAGGTATTTGGTCGGGGGAGGCTCGTACTCCGGTGGCAGCCACCACACCGGCAGCACCGATGCCAGCGTTTCGCCCGTCCTGGCCCGGTGCTGCTCCAAGCGTCTGTCGAACCCGTGCCATTCGCTGCCACAGGGTTTGCTGTTGAAATACCAGGGCGAGTAGACGGGGACGAAGACCTTGCAGGTGCCGACCGCCTCGCCGGTCGTCGCTGGCCAGTTCGTGCCGGTGGGCTGGTCGATGTCGAAGAACCCGGTGCTCTCCTTGCGGATGCCCGCGCGCACCGACAGCTCGTTGCACAGGTCGTCGTAGAACTGGCGCAGATAAGGGTCGACGGAGTCATTCCGCGCATAGCTGAAGAAGAAGTACTGCACGGCACCTCGCTCCACAACGCCACCGGTCAGACAGTGGATCGGAGGTCGTGCGCCAATCGTTTCGCGCGAAAGAAAAGTCGGCGCTCGACTGGAATAGGTGCCCTGATCGCCGACCTGTGCGCGCATCGAGGTGCAGACCGTGAACTTCAGGCACAACGTGACGTGCGCGTTCACCAGTGAGCGTGGGCCGTTCGGAGTCGACGAGGTGTTCGGGCCGAACGAACGCAGGCAGACGAGGAACTTCTTCGGCGGTGTGCTGGGGTTCATCGGCTGGTGACCACGAAACTCCACAATGGACGAGCACGTCACACGCCGACGCGGTCAGGCCCGTTCGCGGACGAACAGCGCCTGCGCCGTCGTGCCCACCGGCCCCTCCACGTCGTGCACCACGCTGGTGGCGAGGCCGACGCCGTCCGGGCCGATCGTGGTTCGCGCGTCCAGCCCCACCCACTCGCCGACGGGTTGGCGGTGCAGGTGGACGGTCAGGTCGGTGTTGATGGCGTACCACTTGCGGATGTCCACTCGGGACGAGACGCCGCTCGCCGAGTCCACTACCGAGAACAGGCGCTCCAGCGGCGAGGGCTCGGAGCCTTCTACCACGGCGACGCGCGGGCGGGCCCACACCTGGGCGTCGCCCGGCGTGAAGATGCCGCCCGACACCGACAGCCACTCGACGGCGGCCAGGTAGCCGCCTGACCAGAAGTCGGGGATCTCCATCGGCACGGCCGATGCGGGTGGTGCCATCGGGGCCACGTCGCCGCCCGCCACGGCGGTGGTGTCCGAGCCGACGATGTGCCAGGCGCGAGCGGTCAGCACCACGCGGCCCTCGTGGGACAGTGCGGCCGACAGCAGTTCCACCGAGCGGCCGGGGCGTTCGACCGAAGTGGACACCGTCAGGTCGGCCACCGGCACCGGGCCGAGCACCTCGAACGTCACGCGGGCGAACGTCGGCCGGTGCGCCAGCAGCTCGTGCACCAGCAGGGCGGAGGGTGGGCCCAGGTGCTGGCTGTCCGGGCCCCACGGGCCGACCGTATGGTCGGTGGAGCGGAACGCGTTGTCGCCCAGGGGCAGGTAGAAGGCTGTCATCAGTCGCGGTCCCGGAGGGGTTCGGTGTCGTCCGGCTCCGGCCAGCCGGGGTAGGGAGGCGGGGTGCCGTCGAACGCCGGGCAGAACGCCTTGTGGTCGCAGTAGTCGCACAGGCGGCTCGGGGACGGGCGGAAGTCGCCGGTCGGGGCCGCGCGCATGATCGCCTGCCAGATGGCTTCCAGCGTGCGTTCGAAGCGGGACAGCTCCGACTCGTCCGGTGTGTAGGCGAGGGCCTGGCGATCGGCCAGGTACATCAGGCGCAGCTGGCGGGGGACGACGCCGCGCAGCTTCCACAGCACCAGGGCGTAGAACTTCATCTGGAACAACGCCTTCGCCTCGCCCACCTCGCGGGGCGCGGCGCCGGTCTTGTAGTCCACCACGCGGATCTCACCCGTCGGGGCCACGTCCACGCGGTCGATGTAGCCGCGCAGCAGGACACCGGACGGGAGCTCGGACTCGACCAGCAGTTCGCGCGACTCCGGTTCGAGGCGGCGCGGATCCTCCAGGCCGAAGTAGCCGTCGAGCAGGGCGGAGGCCGAGTCGAGCCACTGCGCTTCCTCGTCGGTGCCCTCGGCCTCGAACAGCGAGGAGAACTCTGGGCGCTCCGCCTTCACCCGCTCCCAGGCGGGCGCGATCATGGCGCGGGCGCGGTCGGGGACGCGTTCGGCGGCGGGCAAAGCGAAGAGATCTTCCAGCACCGCGTGCACCACCGTGCCGCGCACCTGCGCCTTCGTCGGCTTCTCCGGCAGGCGGTCGACCGCGCGGAACCGGTAGAGCAGCGGGCACTGCTTGAAGTCCCCGGCTCGTGACGGGGACAGGGCGGGCCTGCGCAACGTGGTGCTCATGATTGGCACCCTAGGACAGAGGTCTGACAATTCCCGGAAGCGGTACACCGCGAGATCACATCGGTCGCTCTACAGTGCATCCGTGGCCGCGCGGATCAGTGAGCGAGAGGGCGGCCTGCTGCTGTTCCGGGTGGCGGGCATCCCGGTGCTGCTCGCGCCGTCGTGGTGGATCGGGTCGGCGATCGTGGTGGCCTTCTACGCGCCGCTCGTCGACGACCTCGCGCCCGGAACACCACCGGGCGTGGGGCTGCTGCTGGCCGCGCTCTTCGCGGTGTTCCTGGGCCTGAGCGTGCTCGCGCACGAGCTCGGCCACTGCGTCGCGGCGCTGCGGCTCGGCCTGCCGGTGCGCAGACTGCGCCTGTACCTGCTCGGCGGGCTGTCCGAGATCATGCGCACACCCGGCAAACCCAGCCACGAAGGCGTGGTCGCGGGCGCGGGACCCGTCGTGTCCGTGGCGCTGGCGATCGTCTTCGGCGTCGGCGCGTTCGTGATGGAACCCGGCGACGTCCTGTGGGTGCTGGTCTTCCAGGTCGCCGCGGCCAACGTCGCGGTCGCCGTCTTCAACCTCCTGCCCGGACTCCCGCTCGACGGCGGAAGGATCGTCAGGGCAGGCGTGTGGGCCGTGACCGGGCAACGGGCGATGGGCACGCGTGTCGCCGTGGTCGGTGGCTTCGCCGTCGCCATCGCGTTGATGGTGTGGGCGCTCTACGGCGTCGCTGAAGGCACTGAGGACCGATGGCTGCGCTTCGGCGTGTGCGTGCTCACGGCGTGGGTCGTCGTCGCCGGTGCGAAGAGCGAGCTGGCCAGCGAACGCCGCCGCACCTGGCCCGCCGGCGTCACGCTCAACGACCTCATCCGCCCGGTGCTCCAGCTGCCGGCGGAAAGCCCCGTGGCCGACGCCCTGAGCACGTCCGCGGGCCGCGGTGTGGTGCTGGTCAGGGCGGACGGCGTCGCGGCGGGACTGCTCGACACCGAGGCCGCCGAAAGGCTCGCCGCCGCAAGCCCCTTCGCACCCGCGGAACAGGCCGCCGAACCGATCCTGCCCGAGACGGTGCTGCTCGCCGACGAGCCCGGCGAGGAGATCGTCGAACGCGTCCAGGGCACCGCGGCGTGGCAGTTCCTCGTCGTCGATCTGGAGGGTCGTCCGGCCGGTGTGCTGCGCAGGGAGGACCTGCGTGCGGCCATTGAGAAGGGCGTTTGACACCATTGCGCGGTGATTAGCGCAAGTGGCCCGTTCCGTCCGGGCGACCGGGTTCAGCTGACCGACCCCAAGGGGCGGCACTACACCGTTGTCCTCGAACCCGGCAAGGAGTACCACACCCACCGCGGCGCCATCCCGCACGACCTGCTCATCGGGCAGCCGGAGGGGTCCGTGGTGCAGTCGGTGGGCGGCACGAACTTCCTGGCCCTGCGCCCGCTGCTGCCGGACTACGTGCTGTCGATGCCGCGCGGCGCCCAGGTGATCTACCCGAAGGACGCCGCGCAGATCGTCATGTACGGCGACATCTTCCCCGGCGCGCGCGTTCTGGAAGCGGGCGCGGGCTCGGGCGCGTTGTCCTGCTCCCTGCTGCGCGCGGTGGGGGAGAAGGGCAGCGTCCAGTCGTACGAGGTGCGCGACGACCACGCCGTCCACGCGATCCGCAACGTGGAGCAGTTCTTCGGCGAACGCCCTGGCAACTGGTCGATCACCGTCGACGACGTGAAGAACCACGAGGGCGAGGTCGACAGGGTCATCCTCGACATGCTCTCGCCGTGGGAGGTCCTCCCCACGATCGCGAAGAACCTCATTCCCGGTGGCGTCCTGGTCGTGTACGTCGCCACCACCACCCAGCTCTCCACGGTCACGGAGGCGCTGCGGGAGATGACGTGCTGGACCGAGCCCCACGCGTGGGAGACGCTCGTCCGCCCGTGGCACGTCGTGGGTCTCGCGGTGCGGCCGGAGCACCGGATGATCGCGCACACGGCGTTCCTGCTGACGACGCGCAAGCTCGCGGACGGCGTGACGGCGCCGAAGCCGCAGCGCCGGCCCAGCAAGGGCTGACCTCGGCTGGTTCCGACGCGACCACGTTGGTGGCTCCGGCAGTGAGCGCCGAAGCGGGTGTCAGTTCGCAGACGAGGCGTACAGCCCGAGGCCGGAGCGCGGGTTGGGGCTGTCCCACCGCGACCAGGGGATCCAGAGGGTCTCGTATTCTGCGTCGACCCGATCTTCGTCGTCCGTCACGGCGGATCCCCGGAGCAGCTCAACGGACAGCCGGGCGGAAACGCACGAGAGGCCCGCACCAGTTCGAAGCGGTGCGGGCCTCTCGCCGTCAGATCAGTTGGACTCGATCTTCTCGATGCCGCAGACCTTCCAGTCGCCGCCCTCCTTGGACAGCTTGTAGATGATGCTGCCCGAGGAGGTCGTGCCCGGCTTGTTCGGATCCGCGAGACCGGTGAGCTTCTGCGTGAACGTGCCGGTGTCGCCCGACGTCTTCACGTCCGTCACCTTGGCCGTCACGCTCGAGTTCGGCTGACCGGACTGGGGCTTCAGCTTGGGGTACTCCGCGGAGCACACCAGCGCCTTGACGTCTTCCGGCTTGCTGCTGCCCGAGCGAGCACCCTTGAGGACGATCTCGGTGAACTCCTCGGCGACTTCCTTCGCGGCCGAGTCGCCGCCGCTCGACGAGCTCTTCGACGACGGCGTGGTCGGCTTCGTGCTGCCGTTCGTCGGCTGCGAGCTCGTGTTCGTCGACGCCGTGTCGTCGCTCTTCGAGTCCTTGCCGGAGAGCAGCACGGCGGCCGTGATGCCACCGCCGACGAGGACCAGCACGCCGACGACGACGCCGATGATCATGCCGGTGTTGCTCTTCTTCGGCGGCGGGCCGCCGAAGCCGCCGTAGCCGGGCTGTTGGCCGAACCCCGGCTGGGGCTGGCCGAAACCCTGCTGCGGGAAGCCACCGCTCTGCGGGCCCTGCTGGCCGAACGGGTCCTGCTGCGGCTGGCCGTACGGTCCCGGCTGCTGACCGTAACCAGGCTGCTGACCGTACCCAGGCTGCTGGCCGTAGCCCGGCTGCGGCTGGCCGTACGGATTGGGCGGCTGCTGCCCGTAGGGCCCAGGCTGCTGCGGCGGGTACGTCATCGAAACTCCCCCGACATGAATGAGGTTGATCTTCTCGGAACGGCGTTGGATGGGGGGCGGTGGCAAACCGCCCCACAGTCACTTGGTGGTGGGGACCTTGATGTCCTTGGCCAGCGTGCAGAACTTCCAGTCGCCCGAGATCTTCTTGAACTTGTACTCGGTGTCCAGGCTCTGGGTCTGGCCCTGGTAGGACATGGTCATGTTCGCCTTGACCTTCGCCTCGTTACCGGAGACGGAGACGTCCTTCACCGTGAACTTGGTGTCCGGCAGCGGCATGTTCTTCGCCTGCTCGGCCGCCTTGCGCTGCTCGGGCGTGAGCCGCTTCTCGGCTTCCTCGGCCTCGGTGATGACCTCCTGGCAGACCATCGACTTCGCCTTGCTCTGGTCCTTGCGGTAGTCGAGGGAGAAGTACTCCTCGGCGACCTTCTTGACCTCGGCCGCGTCGCCACCGCCGCTGCTGCTGTTGTCGCCCGAGTCGGAAGAGCTCGACGAACTGCTCTTCGAGTCCTTGCCGGAGAGCAGCACGGCGGCCGTGATGCCACCGCCGACGAGCACGAGAACGCCGACGACGACGCCGATGATCATGCCGGTGTTGCTCTTCTTCGGCGGCGGGCCGCCGAAGCCGCCGTAGCCGGGCTGTTGGCCGTACCCCGGCTGGGGCTGGCCGAAGCCCTGCTGCGGGAAGCCTCCGCTCTGCGGGCCCTGCTGGCCGAACGGGTCCTGCTGCGGCTGGCCGTACGGTCCCGGCTGCTGGCCGTAACCAGGTGGCGGCTGCTGGCCGTAACCAGGCTGCTGCTGGCCGTACCCCGGCTGTGGCTGCTGGCCGTAACCCGGCTGCTGCGGCGGCTGCTGCCCGTACGGCCCACCGGGCTGCGGCGGCTGCCCGTAGGGCCCGGGCTGCTGCGGCGGGTAGGTCATCGAAACTCCCCCGATGCGGATGAGGTGATCTTTCAGGTCGACATTCTGGTACGTCGTGGACTAATACGCGGCCGAATGGGGCCTATCGACACGCGCGAGTGGTCATGCACACCATGTGCAGTTGCCATCTGGCCGCGCGAAGGCCCTGTCTGATAACGATTGCGGCAACTCCAGTGCGAAACGAGTGCGATGCACTGCGCTGTCGGGGTGGTGCGCCGGTTGCCGCGGCAGAACCACCCGGTTGGCCGCACGCCCGCCGGTCGCACCGGGTCCGCGCGGAAGCGGGTCCTCCGACGAACGCGGACGGGGTGGGTTGCGGTGTGTCACCACCGATCGGAGCAGCCTGTGGTCCACCTGGTGGGACGACGGCGGATTGCCGCCCGTCGCCGGGCCGCGGGCCGCACGACGCGTGTTCGCGGGTGTCCGACGGTGGTCGCGGAGCGTGGGGACCGGGCGGCCGCCCAGGTGCTCCCATGACCCTCTCCTCGGACTTCTCGCAGGTCGATCGGCGTGTCGCTGGGCGAAACGCCGGTCGTGGTTTCTGGGACGCACCGTAGCGGGTGGACGGTTCCACCTGACACCGAGATGGAGCAGTTGACCTCTGTTGGAGGCGTGACCGTTGCGTCACAAGAGCGAAGATGATGTTGTGGGTACCCCATTTTGTCGGTGATCGCCGGTACCGTAATCGGTACGAACACGGGAGGAGGGTGCCGACATGCAGCACGGTCATCCCGGCAGCCAGCCCGACGAGGGTGGCGAGCTGAACCAGGGCAACAATTCTGCTGAGCTGACAGCGCAGATCAGGTTCCTCGAGGACGAGATCGCGTCGTTGCGTCGCAAGCTGACCGAGTCCCCGCGCCATGTCCGGTTGCTCGAGCAGCGACTGGCGGAGGCGACGGAGCGGGTCAGCCAACTGACCGAGCGAAACACGAAGCTCATAGACACCCTCCGCGAAGCACGAAGCCAGTTGCTCGCGCTGCGTGAGGAGGTCGACCGGCTGGCCCAGCCACCCAGCGGGTACGGCGTCTTCATGGCGCGTTTCGACGACGGGACGGTCGACGTCTTCACGTCCGGCCGGCGGATGCGGGTCGCCGTGTCCCCCGCGGTCGAGCCGGAGAAGCTGTCGTTCGGCCAGTCGGTCCGTCTCAACGAGGCGCTGACCGTCGTCGAGGCCGGTGGGTTCGAGCGGTCGGGTGAGGTCTGCGCACTGCGGGAGGTGCTCGCCGAGGAAGGCGAGGACCAGATCGCCCGCGCGCTGGTCGTCGGCCACGCGGACGAGGAGAGAGTGGTCTGGCTCGCCCAGCCGCTGCTCGACTCGCCGCTGAAGCCCGGCGACTCGCTGCTGGTCGACTCGAAGGCGGGTTTCGCCTACGAGCGGGTCCCCAAGGCCGAGGTCGAGGACCTCGTGCTCGAGGAGGTCCCGGACATCGACTACAGCGACATCGGCGGCCTGTCCCGGCAGATCGAGCAGATCCGCGACGCCGTGGAGCTGCCCTTCCTGCACGCGGACCTCTTCCGCGAGTACGAGCTGCGCCCGCCCAAGGGCGTGCTGCTCTACGGCCCTCCCGGCTGCGGCAAGACGCTCATCGCCAAGGCGGTGGCGAACTCCCTGGCCAAGAAGGTGCGGGAGATCCGCGGCGAGACCGACAAGCAGGCCAAGTCCTACTTCCTCAACATCAAGGGCCCCGAGCTCCTCAACAAGTTCGTCGGCGAGACCGAGCGGCACATCCGCCTGATCTTCCAGCGAGCTCGCGAGAAGGCGTCAGAGGGCACCCCGGTGATCGTGTTCTTCGACGAGATGGACTCGATCTTCCGCACCCGCGGCTCCGGTGTGTCGTCGGACGTCGAGACGACGATCGTGCCCCAGCTCCTCTCCGAGATCGACGGTGTCGAGGGCCTGGAGAACGTCATCGTCATCGGCGCCTCCAACCGCGAGGACATGATCGACCCGGCGATCCTCCGCCCCGGCCGCCTCGACGTGAAGATCAAGATCGAGCGACCGGACGCCGAGGGCGCGAAGGACATCTTCAACAAGTACCTGACGCCGAACCTCCCGCTGCACGCCGACGACCTCGCCGAGTTCGGCGGAGACCCGAAGGCCTGCATCGAGGGCATGGTGCAGCACACCGTGGAGCGCATGTACGAGGAGTCCGAGGAGAACCGCTTCCTGGAGGTCACCTACGCCAACGGTGACAAGGAGGTCCTGTACTTCCGGGACTTCAACTCCGGCGCGATGATCCAGAACATCGTCGACAGGGCCAAGAAGGCGGCGATCAAGTCGCTGCTCGACACCAAGCAGCCCGGCCTCTCGGTCCGGCACCTGCAGGCGGCCATCATCGACGAGTTCGCCGAGAACGAGGACCTGCCGAACACGACGAACCCCGACGACTGGGCACGCATCTCGGGCAAGAAGGGCGAGCGGATCGTCTACATCCGCACGCTCGTCACCGGGAAGAACCAGGAGGCGGGCCGCGCGATCGACACGGCCACGAACACCGGCACCTACCTGTAACACCCAGAGGAAAAGCACCGCACCGAACCGCCCCGGTCGTCTCGGCCGGGGCGGTTCGGCGTCTCAGCCGGTCCGGCGCGCGGCGCGTTCCTCTGCGAGCTGGACGACCGTGGCCAGGGTGGCCCTGGTGAGCTGACTGATCTCGTCACGTTGTTCTTCGAACCGTCGCAGCACGTCGTCGACCTGCGGGTCGGTGTCGTCTGCCAGTCGCCGCGCTCCGGCACGGTGGATCGCGTCGAGCTCGTACTCGTCCTGAGCCGAGCGTTCCTGGATCGCCAGCAGCTTCTCGTACAGCGTCGCGCCACGCCGGCGCATCAACGCGACCAGCAGCAGTGGCAGCATCTCGACGACGATGAACATGCCGGTCACGATCATCGAGGCGGTGGCGACCGTCGGCTCCTGCCTGGCGACCTCGTTCAACGCGCGGAGCTGTTCGAGCAGCCCGACCGGCCGATGGCTGAGCGCTGCCGCGTCCTGTTCCGCCTGGGAGAACGCTGCTTCGTACTGCTCTCCCACGCGGTCGTACTCGGCCCGCGCCCGGTCGTATTCGAAGCGCCGCAGCGAGGTGGCCTGGCCATGGCCAGGTACCCAGGTGCCACAGGTGCCGTCGAGCTCGCACTGGTAGAGCTGCTGGGCCTTGAGCATTGCCTGCCTGGCTTCCTCCACCCTGGCCTGCAGCTGCTGCAAAGCCGGGGTGTCGGACCGGAACGACTGGGCTTCCTGCAACCGGGTCGCTCGGATCTGCTGCTCGATTTCCGGCTGGAACACGCGCAGCATCAAGGGTTGCGCGACGGCGGTGGCGACGAGCGCGGCGATGGCGAAGCCGACCAGCGTGGTCGCCATTGCCCTGCGGAAGCTGTCGAACCGGCGGGTCGCGGACGCGACCAGCGCTCGTTCCAGCGTGGTGATCAGCACCGTCCACATGACCGCTGCCGGTACCGCCAGCACCGTGTCGACTCCGGCGGACGTCAGCACGAGCAGCAGCGACGAGCCTGCCATCAGTGCGGTGGTCAGCACCGCGAAGCCGATGGTGGCGTGGCGGGTGCGGTCGACGTACGACCGGGACGCCAGGTCGTAGTTCACGCCGGCCAGCCACAGCAGGAACCTGTCCGACGCCTTGCGACCGTCACGGGCCCGCTGGACGCGCCGGTCACGCGGTGGCGCTTCCGGTCCGCCGTGCGTGCCGGTGCTGGAACTGGCCCGAAGCCTGTTGATCTGGCTCGCGGTCCCGCCGAAGCGTGCGACGTCGTCCACGAACGAGGAGGACACGACGTGGCCGCTCATGCGACTCGCCGCCCGACGTAGTTCCACCACGACGCGGGTGGAGTGCCCAGGTCGCCGACGGCGATCGCGATGTCGCGAATGATCGCGCCGACACCCGCCGCGGACAGGTCGGCCGGAGCCTCGACGCACACGACGCCGGTCAGCTTCCCTCCCTCGCTCCACACCGGGCAGGCGGCGACGCCGACGAGTGCTTTGGTCCGCATCAGCTCACCCCAGCTCAGCCCGAAGCGGTCCAGGTCGGACCGGGCCCGCCAGGAGTTCGGCCCGCCGCTCTCCGCGGACTTGAAGTAGGACTCCCAGTCGACCGCCAGCAGGTCCTCCTGTTCGTACGCCGTGCCGATCACACCCCGTCCCGGCCGCCACCGGGAACCGAGCTTCGGCCCGCTGCAGAGCCGCAGGCTGTCCACGAGGACCAGCCGGCGCAACCAAGGCACGCCGCGCGCGTGATAGGCGGAGACACCGATGTCTCGCCAGTCCGCCACCGAACTCACGGCCAGCTGGGAGATGCCCGCGCTCAGCACCGCGCGGAGCTCCTGCTCGAACTGCCGTACTCGGGGCATCTGCACGTGATCGACAACCGATCCGAGCACCTCGGCGACGGCCATCGCGACGAGACCTCCGACCGCGAGGTACTGCTCTGCCCGGTGCTGCCCCCAGAACCCGCTGTTCGGCAGGTTGAGCTGGGCCATGGTGGCGACGGCGACGGAGACGGCGCCGACCAGAACCTTCGTCAGTCTGGGAAGCAGCATCGAACCGTCCGTCCGCACTCGTTTGGCACACCGCTCATTTCGCCGGGGTGCGTGCGGCCGTTACCGGAGGTCCACGAGTCCTGATTCGTAGGCGGCGATCACGAGTTGCGCGCGGTCGCGGGCGTGCAGCTTGGCCAGCAGGTTCCCGATGTGCGTCTTGACCGTGCCGGTGCTGACGTGCAGCCGCGCCATGATCTCCGCGTTGGACAGCCCGCGCGCGATCAGCAGCAGCACCTCCTTCTCGCGCTCGGTCAGCCGGTCCAGCCCGGTGACCGCTGGGGAGGAGGGTCGCCGCACGAACTCGGAGATCAGCCGGCGGGTGACCGAGGGCGACAGCAGCGACTCCCCGGCCGCCACGACGCGGATCGCGGCCAGCAGCTCGGCGGGCGGTGTGTCCTTCAGCAGGAAACCCGACGCCCCGGCACGCAACGCGCCGAAGACGTACTCGTCCAGGTCGAACGTCGTCAGGACCAGCACGCGCGGGCCGGAAAGCCGTGTGGTGGCCTCGATGCCGTCCATCTCGGGCATGCGGATGTCCATCAGCACGACGTCTGGCTGCAAAGTAGAAGCGAGCGACACGGCCTCGGCGCCGGTGCCCGCCTCGCCGACGACGCTCAGGTCGGGTTCGTTGTCGATGAGCAGGCGGAAGCTGCCTCGCAGCAGGGCCTGGTCGTCGACGATCAGCACGCGGATCATCGGATCGGCAGCTCCGCCTCGACCCGGAAGCCTCCGGACATGCCTGGTCCCGCGCTGAACGTGCCGTCGTACACCGCCACGCGTTCGCGCAT
Organism: Lentzea nigeriaca; assembly: GCF_016907955.1. Lineage (GTDB taxonomy): Bacteria > Actinomycetota > Actinomycetes > Mycobacteriales > Pseudonocardiaceae > Lentzea > Lentzea nigeriaca. Next base: position 1,050,539 of record NZ_JAFBCX010000001.1, read on the forward strand.
GCCGATCAACCCATGTCCCACGCCAAGCTCCCGCACTCCCGGCCCGTCGTCCGCGACCTCGACGCGCACCGCCGACGACGTCACGTCCACCAGCACCGTGCAGGACGCGGGTGCCGCGTGCTTCACCACGTTCGTCAACGCCTCCTGCACGATCCGGTACGCCGACAGCCCGACTCCTTCCGGAACGGCGGCGTCGCCCCGCACGTCCAGCGAGACGCGCACACCTGCCAGTGACGCCCGGTCGGCCAGCTCGGCCAGGCCGTCGAGTCCGGGAGAGGGCGCCAGGTCGGCGTCGGAGCGCAGGACGCCGAGGAGGCCGCGCATCTCGGTCAGCGCCGCGCGGCTCGTCGACGAGATGACGTCCAGGGCCTCGTAGGCGTGTTCGGGTGAGCGCACGTGTGCGGCGTTGGCGGCCTGCACGGCGATCAGGGACAGGTTGTGCGCCACCACGTCGTGCAGTTCGCGGGCGATGCGCAGGCGTTCGTCGGCCAGCGCCTGCTCGGCCCGCTGGTCGTTTTCCCGCGCCAGGAACGACCGGCGCAGCCGGGTGGTGTAGCCGATCACCCACACGGCGCTGAGCGAGGCTCCCACGGCCAGCAGGTTCTCCGGCTCGCCACCGCCGACGCCGGCGACCGCGACCACCGCGACGACGAGTCCGGTGAGCGACCACGCGCGTGAGCGCTCGACGGCCACGGTGTAGAGCGTGAAACACACGGCCGCGGCCGGAGCGCCGAGCGCCTGGGTCGGCAGCACCTGGCCCATCACCGTGGCGACGGTGGCCGCCGTCGTGACCGCCAGCGCGGGGACGGGCCACCACCGGCGAACGGCGACGGGCAGTGCGACCAGGGCGGTGGAGGGCAGGACGAGCCACCACGGCTGGTCCCGGTGCTCCAGCGTCCCGTAGGCCACGAGCACCGCGATCACCAGCGCGGCCGCCGCGTCGACCAGGTAGAGGTGCAGTCTCGCGATCACGACCACGACGGTAACGAGCCGGGGACCGCGACGCCTCGGACCACGGTCTGATCATCGAGTTCGGCCCGAGGTCCGATCCGCCGAGCCGCGGAACACCCGACGCTCTTCCGCATGATCGAGGTGCGGAACCTGACGAAGAGATACGGGGACACGACGGCGGTCGACGATCTGTCGTTCACCGTCCACCCTGGACTGGTCACGGGCTTCCTGGGGCCCAACGGCGCGGGGAAGTCCACGACGATGCGCATGATCGTGGGGCTGGACCGGCCCACCGGAGGCGAGGCGCTCGTCGACGGCAAGCGCTACCAGGACCTCGGCCAGCCCCTGAGGCACGTCGGGGTGCTGCTCGACCCTGCGGCAGTGCACCACGGCCGCAGGGCGCTCGACCACCTGCGCTGGCTCGCGGCGAGCAACGGGATCGGCCGCGGCCGTGCCGAGGACCTGCTGGAACAGGTCGGCCTGGGAAGCGTGCGGCACAAGCGGATCAGGACCCTGTCGCTCGGCATGAAGCAACGGCTCGGCGTCGCCGCGGCACTGCTCGGCGACCCGCGGGTGCTGATGTTCGACGAACCCGTCAACGGCCTGGACCCCGAAGGCGTGCGGTGGATCCGCGACCTCATGCGCGGCCTCGCGAAGGAGGGCAGGACGGTCTTCGTCTCCAGCCACCTGATGAGCGAGATGGCGCTCACGGCGGACCACGTCGTGATCGTCGCAAGAGGGCAGCTGGTCAAGGAGACGCCCATGGAGACGTTGACGGAGAACGGATCCCTGGAGGACGCCTACCTCGACCTCACCTCGGGGAGGGGACTGTGAGGAACGCGCTCGCCGCCGAGTGGCTGAAGCTGCGGACGGTTCGTGCCCCGTACGGTCTGATCGCCGCCATCGGCCTGATGGTCGCGTTCGGCGCGACGATCTCGTGGCTGCTGGTCCAGGACTACGACACGTCCCCGGCCGCCGAACAGGCCAAGTTCGCCTCCGCCGACGCCAGCGTGGTGATCAACCCGGTCGTGCAGTTCTGCGTCGCCGCGCTCGGCGCGCTCGTCGCCACCTCCGACCCGAGGCTCACCGCGCTGACGGCCGTGCCGGACCGGAAACGCTTGCTGGCGGCCAAAAGCGCGCTCGTCGCCACCACGGCCGTGGTGATCGGCACGGTCGCGCTCGCCCTGAGCATCGGCTCGAGCCGGCTGATCATGGGGGACCGGCCGCCTCCTGTCGCGCCGTGGGACAGCGTCTCCGACGTCCTCCCGTGGGCCGGCGCGGCGGTGCTGTCGATCCTGGTGACCGGTCTGATCGGCCTCGGGCTGGGCCTGGCGCTGCGGTCCACGGCGGTCGCGGTCGTCGTGGTCGGCGTCCTGTTGTGGGGCCTGCCGGCGATCACGCCGATGCTGCCGGAGCCGTGGAACATGGACGTCTCGGGCGTGATGGTCCCGTACCTGGTGTACGAGGTGGCTGGGGTCGTGGAGAACGCGCCGCTGAGCCCGTTGGCCGCAGTGGCCTGTTTGCTCGTCTACGCAGTGGTGACTCTCGGTACGGGAATGGTGACTCTTCTGCGACGAGACGCTTGACTCGCTCTTGGGACAGCCCTAAGGTCGTCTATACCTCTAATCGGTAAGGAAACTTACCTATCTAATCCGCCGCCGGCAGTCCGAGAGGAGACGCTGAATGGCTTGGCAGAAGTCTCTGGTGGCGCTCGCCGCGGCGGCGGTGCTTCCACTGACCGGTGTGACGGCGGCAAGTCCAGCCGCCGCGGCCGCGCTGCCACCGGGTTCGCCCGCGGCGGTCAACGGCCAGCTGAAGGTCTGCGGCGTGAAGCTGTGCAACCAGGCCGGGCAGCAGGTCCAGTTGCGCGGCATGAGCACGCACGGAATCCAGTGGTACTCCCAGTGCGTCAAGAGCGCGTCCCTCGACGCGCTCGCGAACGACTGGAAGGCCGACGTCCTGCGCATCTCGATGTACATCCAGGAGGGTGGTTACGAGACCAACCCCCGCAAGTTCACCGACATGGTGCACCGCTACATCGAGGAAGCCACCAAGCGCGGCATGTACGCGCTGGTCGACTGGCACCAGCTCTCGCCGGGCGACCCGAACTACAACACCTCGCGCGCGAAGACGTTCTTCAAGGAGATCGCGCAGCGTCACAAGGACAAGACGAACATCATCTACGACATCGCCAACGAGCCGAACGGCGTGTCGTGGGCGAAGGTGAAGTCCTACGCGGAGGCCGTCATCCCGACGATCCGCGCCGAGGACCCGGACAGCCTGGTGCTCGTGGGCACGCACGGCTGGTCGACGTTCGGCCTGTCCGACGGCAAGGACATCAACGAGGTGAGCCGCAACAAGGTCAACGCCTCGAACCTGATGTACACGTTCCACTTCTACGCCAAGGACCACAGGGACAGCTACCTCAACGCCCTGAAGACGGTCTCGAGCCAGGTGCCGGTCTTCGTCACCGAGTTCGGCTCGCAGGAGGCCTCCGGTGACGGTCCCAACGACTTCACCATGGCGAACAAGTTCATCACGTTCCTGAACTCCGCCAAGATCTCCTGGACGAACTGGAACTTCTCCGACGACAAGCGCTCGGGCGCGGTGTTCAAGGGCGGTACCTGCTCCGGCACCAGCTTCGCCGGCGAGGGTCCGCTGAAGGAAGCCGGCAAGTGGGTGCGCAACCACATCAGGGCGAACCGGTAGACCGACCCCGGCGGGTCACGTGAGCGGCGGTCCCTCGGGGCCGCCGTTTACGGTTGTGCGCATGGCACAACTCGCGCTCGGTCTCGCCTCCCTCGGTCGTCCCGCCTACATCAACCTCGGCCGCGACGGCGCGTTGCCGGCCGTTCGCGACGTCGACTCGATGCGCGCGCAGTGTCACCGCGTCCTCGACACGGCGTATGGGTTGGGCATCCGGTGGGTGGACGCGGCTCGTTCGTACGGGCTGTCGGAGGACTTCCTGTCGTCGTGGCTGCCGGGCCACGACGACGTGACGATCTCCAGCAAGTGGGGCTACGCCTACACCGCGGACTGGCGGCCCGACGCCGAGGTGCACGAGGTCAAGGAGCACTCGCTCGCGCGCTTCTCCCAGCAGTGGCGGGAAACCCGAAGCCTGCTGCCGCGAGTCGATCTCTACCAGGTGCACTCGCTGACCGTCGACAGCCCGCTGTTCGAGGACAGGGCGCTGCAGGACGCGATGGTCGCGATCGGTGTGCCTGTGGGCTTCTCCACGTCCGGCCCGCGGCAGGCCGACGCCATCCGCAAGGCGCTCGGCCTCGGCATCTTCTCCTCCGTCCAGTCCACTTGGAACGTTCTGGAGACCTCGGCCGGGGAGGCGCTGGCCGAGGCGCACGACGCCGGGCTGCGCGTGATCATCAAGGAGGGTGTGGCCAACGGCCGGCTCGTCGTCGATCCGCCGCAAGCGGTTGCGGCACAGGCGAAAGCGCTGGGCGTCGGGCCGGACGCGGTCGCGCTGGCGGCGATCGCGCGCCGGCCGTGGGTCGACGTCGTGCTGTCCGGCGCGGCGAGCCCCGAGCAGCTGAAGTCCAATGTGGACGCGATGCGGATCGACGTGGACCTGCCGGACCTCGCCGAGCCCGCCGAGCAGTACTGGGCGACGCGCGCCGGGCTCAGCTGGAACTGATTGCCCGATTTCTGACAGATGTCACGGCGAATCCGTGCGGATCATCGCTACCAGCGAGAACACCGCACGATCAGCATTGTCGGCATGACAAAGCTGACTGTGACCGACCCCGACGCCCGCGAGAAGCTGCACATCGCCAAGGTGTTGCTCGGCGGCTACGCGGCCGTGAGCGCGCTGACCCTGCTGGCGATCGTGGTGTTCAGCGGTGACCCCGACATCGTCACCGGCGCGGTGTGGATCCGCGGCTCGATCCTCGCGGTCGCGTCGCTGATCACGTTCGCGCTCGGCGTGTCGATGGAGAACGGCTCGCGCCGCAACTACCGCAGGGTGCGGATCATCGCGCTGGCCCAGGCCGTGGCGGTGGTCGTGATCGAGTCGATCCCCGGCTCGTTCCCGATCTGGTTCAAGATCGCGAACGGGGTGTGCGGCGCGCTGCTGGTCATCGTGGTGCTGATCACGTTCGCCCGCAGCGTGCGCGCCACCTTCGCGGCCTCGTAAGGTCACCGCCGTGGACGACAGGCGCCGGTTGCTGCTCTCGCTCGGCATGCTCTGCTACCCGTTTCTCGCGGCCGCCGGCGTCAACCGGTACGCGCACGGCAGCGGCCTCGTCGTCGGCTACCTGCTGCTGGTGGCCGTCTCCGCCTGCTACCTGGGCATCGTGATCGCCTCGATCCGTTCGGCGTGGCGGGTGTACTGGTCGCTGGTGGCGGCGATGGCAGTGCTGGCGGTGCTGCTCGCGCCGCTGGCCCGCGAGGACGTGCTGATCCTCGCCGCGATGATCGTGCCGTCGACGACGGCACGGGTCGGTGCCCGGACGGCGGCCGCTCTCGTGTTCCTGGGCGCCGCGGCGTGCGTGGTCGTGCCGATGGTGGTGCCCGGCTGGAACGCCGAGGCGAGCTGGTACTTCGCGGTGGCCGTCGTGTTCACCGCGCTGCTCGTGCACGCGTTCAGCCGCACGGCCACGGCCAACCAGCAGTTGCGCGAGGCCCAGGCGGAGGTGGCCAGGCTCGCCTCCGAGGCCGAGCGCAACCGGATCGCCCGCGACCTGCACGACCTGCTCGGCCACTCGCTCACCGCGATCACCGTGAAGAGCGCGCTGGCCAGAAGGCTGGAACCAGCCGCGGCGCGGGCCGAGATGGAGTCGGTGGAGCAGCTGGCCCGTCAGGCGCTGTCCGACGTGCGGGCCGCGGTGTCCGGGTACCAGGACGTCACGCTCGCCGGTGAGCTCGCCAGGGGCCGCGAACTGCTGCGGGCGGCGGGAGTCGCGGCCGACCTGCCCACTGCCGTCGACGCCGTGCCGCCACGGCGTCAGGAACTGTTCGGCTGGGTCGTGCGGGAAGGGGTGACGAACGTCGTGCGGCACGCGCGGGCCGGCCGGTGCACGGTGGAGCTGACCGCGTCCACTGTGGAGGTCCGGGACGACGGAGTGGGCGGCCCGGCCGGCGCGGGGTCCGGTTTGGACGGTCTGCGTGCCAGGGTCGCCGCGGCAGGGGGAGTGCTGACCGCCGGTCCCGCACAGCCGCGCGGGTGGTCGTTGCGGGTGGAGGCGGTATGACGATCAGGCTGCTGCTCGCCGACGACCAGGAGCTGATCCGCCACGCCCTCGGCGTCCTGCTCGACCTCGAACCGGACTTCGAGGTGGTGGCCTCGGTCGGCCGCGGCGACGAGGTCACGGCCGCGGCACTGGCACACCGCCCGGACGTCGCGCTGCTGGACATCGACATGCCGGGGCTGGACGGGCTCGCGGCGGCCGCCGTGCTCACCGCGCAGGTGCCGGAGTGCCGCGTGGTCATCCTGACCACGTTCGGCCGCACCGGTTATCTGCGCAGGGCCATGGAGGCGGGTGCGGTCGGGTTCGTCGTGAAGGACGCGCCGGCCGACGCTCTCGCCGACGCCGTCCGGCGGGTGATGGCCGGCGAGCGGGTCGTGGATCCGACGCTGGCGGCGGCCACGCTGGCGGCGGGCGAGTCGCCGCTCACCGCCCGCGAACGCGACGTGCTCATCGCGGCCCGCTCCAGCGCGACCGTGGCCGAGATCGCCGCCCGGCTGTACCTCGCCGAGGGGACGGTGCGGAACTACCTCTCCGGCGCCACCACGAAGACCGGCACCCGCAACCGGATGGAGGCCCTGAGGGTGGCGGACGAGCGCGGCTGGCTGTAGCTCAGGCCGAACCGGTGCGGCGCAACCACTCCCTGCCGATCGCGCGTCCGTCCGGCACGAGCGGCCAGCCGGGGTCGTCGATCTTGTCGCGCAGCTCGTCCAGGCCCATCCACCCGCCCCAGGCGACCTCCTCCGGCTGGTGGGTGAACGGCCCGTCGCTGTGTGTCTCGTAGACCCAGGCGTGGTAGCGGGTCTGCTCGTCGACGTAGGTGGTCTGGAAGAGGAACGTCACGGGTGCGTCGACCCCGAGCTCCTCCTGGAGCTCGCGCCGGGCGGCGATGTCGGGTGTCTCGCCCGCGTCGATCACGCCACCGGCCGTGTAGTCGTACAGGCCGGGGAAGATGTCCTTGGTGTCGGTGCGGCGGTGGACGTAGATCCGTTCGCCGTCGGTCGAGTGCACCAGGGTGAGGACGCAGCCGTGCCAGAGGTTCTCGGCACGCATTCGTTCGCGGGTCACCTCTCCGATCACGTTCGCGTTCTCGTCGTAGAGGTTGATCATCCCCGTGTCCTCCTGTGGTCGTACGCGAGCTTGCTACCGCAGTCCGACGCCCGCTGATCGCCTTCCTTCCTACCTTCGTGACCGTCGGACGTCACCGAGGAGGATTCGTGTCCACTTCCCTGCGGCTCGGCGTCGCCGAGTTCCGCGCCCGGCCGGGCCGCGCGCTGCTGCCGGGCGTCGCGCTCGTGGTCGGTGTGGCCTGCCTGCTGGCCGCCCTGGTGCTGAGCGACGCGCTCAGCAGGTCGGTCGACGAGGGCGCGCCGCTCACACCGTCCACAGTGGGCCACGTGGTGGACGTCAAACGGCAGCCCTACGACGAGAACACCGTCGAGGCGAACCGCCCGAAGCTCGACGACGCGTTGCTGGCCAAGCTGTCGGCGGTCGGCAGGGCGGTGCCGGTGCAGCAGGCGCACGCGGACCTGCTGGACGCCAACGGCCGTGCCGGGGAGCACCGCGCCGAGGTGGAGGTCCAGCAACCGGACCTCGTGCGCTGGCCGCTGGCCGAGGGCAAGGCACCCGCCGCCGACAACGAGGTCGCCGTCGACAAGATCACCGCCTACGAACGCGGCCTCAAGCCGGGCGACAGGATCAAACTGGCCTCCGCGGACGGCAAGCCGTTCGAGGTCACGGTCAGCGGTGTCATGAAGAAGGGCGGGATGGACTCGCGTCCGATCCTGGTCGCCGGTCCCGACCTCGCGCGCAAGCTCGACCCGCAGCCGGACACCCTGGCGGTGTGGGTGATCGGCGGCTCACGCGAAGCCGTGGCGAAAGCGGCGGGCGCGTCGTACGTCGTGTGGGACCCGGCGCCGGACGCGGACAAGGTCGGTGACGACCTGAAGTTCATCCTGCTGCCGTTCAGCGTGCTCGCGCTGGCGACGGCGGTGTTCGTCGCCGCGGCGACGTTCCGTGCCGTCTACGCACAACGTCAGCGGCAGACGGCGTTGCTGCGGTGCATCGGTGCCCAGCGCGGGCCGTTGGTGCGCAGGAGTCTGTTCGAGGCGTTCGTGACGGGTGCGCTGGCCGGTGTGGGTGGTGCGCTGCTCGGTGGGCCGATGGCGTGGGTGCTGGCCAGGACGTTCGACGTCACGGGCATCTCCGCGCTGTTCGGCGCGGTGCAGCTGAGCCCGGAACTGTTGCCGTCGCTCGGATACGTCGTTCTCGGAGTCGTTGTTGCCGCGCTGTTGAGCGTGATGGCGGCAGTGCGGCCCGCGGTCAACGCTGCGCGCGTGTCACCGTTGGCTGCTCTGCGTGACGCGGAGAACGAGGTGCCACCCCGCTCGGTCCGCCGGCTGCGGCTGGTGTTCGGCCTGCTGTTCACCGGTGGCGCGGCGATGCTGGCCCTGGTGGCGGTCGCGGCCAAGGGCACCGCGGGTGCTCCGCTCGCGGTCACGTTCTCCGCGATCGCCGCGGTGACCGGACTGTTCTGGATCCTCGGCCCGGTGACGGTGCCGTTCATCGCGCGGCTGTTCGGCAAGATCGGCGGCACGCACTGGAAGCTCGCCGGCGCCGAGGTCCGCAGGATGCCGCAGCGGTCAGCCTCGGTGGCGCTGCCGTTGCTGCTGGCCAGCTCGATGGTGACGTTCTTCCTGGTCGTGCTGGGCAGTGCGCAGGAGATGACCTACACGTTCGCCAACGAGAAACGCCCGGACGCGACCGTCGTGGACGCGGGGGAGCGTCCGCTGCGGGTCATTCCCGCGCAGGACGGGGTGGCGGCGAGCGTCGTGCTGCACAAGGCCGAGAACGGGTCCGGCGTGGACCCGGACGAGTTCAAGGCGTGGATGAAGGCGCAGAACGCGGCCGGTGCCGAGCAGCTCGTCGCCGGGACCGCGGTCGTGCCTGAGCACTGGGCGGACCGGCCGTTCGTCGAGAACGACGGGAAGCAGTACAAGGTCGTGGGCACGGTGCCCGGCACGCTCATCGGCTACACGCCGATCATCGGCGGCCTGACCACGGGAGCGGCGGAGAAGGTGCTGGTCGCGCTCAAGCCCGGCGTCGACCCGGCGAGGTTCCGGGCGAACCTGCAGGCCGCACTGCCGAACAACCCGACCGTGATCGTGCGGACGGACGCGGACGAGCGGGCGAACGCGGACCGGTACATGCACCTCGGCACGGTGCTGATGATGGTGCTGCTCGGGCTGTCCGTCGCGGTCGCCGTGACCGGCATCGGCACCGCACTGACGATCTCGGTCCAGGAGCGCCGCAAGGAGCTCGCGCTCAGGCGCGCCCTGGGCGTCACTCGCGGCGGACTGCAGGGCGGAGTCATCGCCGAAGCGGTCATGTTGGCCCTCGTGGGCGTGATCGGTGGTGGCGTGCTCGGGTTCGGTTACGCGGAAATCGCGATCCTGGCGACCGGCCTCGACCTCTCGCTGCCGGGCGCGACGGTGGTGTTGCCGCTGGTCATCGGCGCGCTGGCGGTCGTGGTGCTCGCCGTGGTCGCCGCGTTCGGGCCGTCGAGGGGCGCTTCCCGCATTCGCCCAGCAGCCGGACTGGCGTCCGGATGAATAGGGTGAGGGGAGCTTCAACGCGAAGCTCCCCTCACGCTGTTGTCGGGGTCAGGTCATAAGGTGTTGCGTATGCGGCGGATCATGGGAACCGAGGTCGAGTACGGCATCGCGGTGCCGGGCGACGCGACCGCGAACCCGGTGCTCACTTCGACACAGGTGGTGCTCGCGTACGCGGCGGCGGCGGACATACCACGCGCCAGGCGTGCCAGGTGGGACTACGAGGTGGAGTCGCCGTTGCGCGACGCGCGCGGGTTCGACCTGGGCAGCCCCGGCGGCCACCCCGCCGACTCCGACGTCGAGGACCTCGGCGCGGCCAACGTCATCCTCACCAACGGTGCGCGGCTCTACGTCGACCACGCGCACCCCGAGTACTCCGCGCCCGAGGTCACCAACGCGCGGGACGCGGTGATCTGGGACAAGGCGGGCGAGCGGGTGATGGAGGAGGCCGCGATGAGGGCCGCCACCGTGCCCGGCCAGCCGCGGCTGCAGTTGTACAAGAACAACGTCGACGGCAAGGGCGCGTCGTACGGCACGCACGAGAACTACCTGATGCAGCGGTCGACGCCGTTCACCGCGGTGATCGCCGGCCTGACGCCGTTCTTCGTGTCGCGCCAGGTCGTGACAGGCTCCGGCCGTGTGGGCATCGGCCCGTCCGGCGAGGAGGCGGGCTACCAGCTCTCGCAGCGCTCCGACTACATCGAGGTCGAGGTCGGCCTGGAGACGACGCTCAAGCGCGGCATCATCAACACGCGCGACGAGCCGCACGCGGACGCGGACAAGTACCGCCGCCTGCACGTCATCATCGGCGACGCGAACCTCGCCGAGTACTCGACGTACCTCAAGCTCGGCACCACGTCCATGGTGCTCGACATGATCGAGTCCGGCATGCGGTTCGACGACCTGCGCATGGTCGACCCGGTCCGCGCGGTGCACCAGATCAGCCACGACCCGACGCTCAAGACCAAGGTCGAGCTGACCGGCGGCCGCAAGTTCACCGGCCTCGACGTGCAGTTCGCCTACCACGAGCGCGCCGCCGCCTTCATCGAGAAGGAGGGCATCGGCGACCGCGACGTGCTGCGCGTGTGGGGCGAGGTGCTCGACGCGCTCGCCCGCGACCCCTCCGAGTGCGCCGACCGGCTCGACTGGGTCGCCAAGCTGCGGCTGCTCGAGGGCTACCGGCAGCGCGACGGCCTCGCGTGGGGCTCCGCGCGGCTCAACCTGGTCGACCTGCAGTACTCCGATGTCCGCCTGGACAAGGGCCTCTACAACCGCCTGGTCGCGCGCGGCTCGATGAAGCGCCTGGTCAGCGAGGAGGAGGTGCGCGCGGCCATCACCACCCCGCCCGAGGACACGCGTGCGTACTTCCGCGGCCGGTGCCTGGAGCGCTACCCGACCTCGGTCGCGGCCGCATCCTGGGACTCGGTGATCTTCGATCTCGGTCGGGAATCGCTCGTGCGAATCCCCACGCTCGAGCCGCTTCGAGGCACGAAAGCGCACGTCGGAGCGCTGCTGGAGGCCTCAGACACCGCCGAGCAACTGGTGGACGCACTGACTCGCGGGTGATCGTCTACCCGAGTGGCTCAGGATTTTTGTCGGTGCCGCTAGGTAGTGTTCTTGTCAGGCGAGTGAGCGGGAGGCCGAGATGTCCCAGGAACAGAAGCAGCGCCAGGGTGGTGGCGACGGCGACGACGGTGCCGAGGGCGCTGCCGGAGCAGGTCAGGAACGCCGCGAGAAGCTCGGCGAGGACGTGGACGCGATCCTCGACGAGATCGACGACGTGCTCGAGGAGAACGCGGAGGACTTCGTCCGCGCATACGTGCAGAAGGGTGGTCAGTAGGCCCCTGGCGGCCTGTTGACCATTTCGGGGACGGGAGAACAACCAACACATGGACAACAGCTCGACCGGGCGTTACCCGGCCGCGGCGCTGCCCTCGTCGTACCTGACGCCGGGCTCGTCGTCGTTCACGGACTTCTTGCGGGCGCAGGCACCGGACATGCTGCCTTCCGCCCGGAAGCTCCCGGAGGGGACGATCCAGGCCCCGCACGGGACGACGATCGTCGCGGTCACCTACAAAGGTGGCGTCGTGATCGCCGGTGACCGGCGCGCCACGATGGGCAACGTCATCGCCCAGCGCGACATGAAGAAGGTCTTCGTGACCGACGACCACTCGGCCGTCGGCATCGCGGGCACGGCGGGCATCGCGATCGAGATCGTGCGGCTCTACACGGTCGAACTGCGGCACTACGAGAAGATCGAGGGCGTCTCCCTGTCGCTCGACGGCAAGGCGAACCGCCTCTCGGCGATGATCAGGGGCAACCTCGACGCGGCCATGGCCGGCCTCGCCGTGGTGCCCCTCTTCGCCGGGTACGACACCTCGGCAGCCGACCCGGACCGCGCGGGCCGCATCGTGTCCTACGACGTCACCGGCGGCCGCTACGAGGAGTCGCACGGCTACCAGGCCGTCGGCTCGGGCTCGCTGTTCGCGAAGTCGTCCCTGAAGAAGCTCTACGACCCGGACGCGGACGTCGACACCGCGATCCGCTCGGTCGTCGAGGCTCTCTACGACGCGGCGGACGACGACTCGGCGACGGGTGGCCCGGACCCGGTCCGCCGGCTCTACCCGGTCGTGGTCACCATCAACGGCGCCGACGGTGCCGTCGAGGTCCCCGAGTCCCAGGTCGCCACGGTGGCCGACGCGGTCGTCGAAGGCCGCCGGTCCCGCCCAGCAGGCTGAGTCCCCATCAGGTTCGACGTCAGGAGCACCACCCATGACGATGCCGCTGTACGCATCGGCAGAGCAGGTGATGCGCGACCGCTCCGAGTACGCCCGCAAGGGCATCGCCAGGGGTCGCAGCGTCATCGTGCTCAAGTACGCGGACGGCATTCTGTTCGTCGCGGAAAACCCCTCCAGCACGCTGCACAAGGTCGCCGAGATCTACGACCGCATCGGCTTCGCGGCCGTCGGCCGCTACAGCGAGTTCGAGAACCTCCGCCAGGCGGGCGTCCGGTTCGCCGACCTCCGCGGCTACCAGAACGACCCGCGGGACGTGACCTGCAGGTCACTCGCGAACGTCTACGCCACCACGCTCGGCACCTACTTCACCGAGCAGATCAAGCCGTTCGAGGTCGAGATCTGCGTGGCGGAGGTCGGGGAGTCGTCCGCCTCGGACACGCTGTACCGGTTGACATACGACGGCTCCGTCGTGGAGGAACCGCAGTACATCGTGATGGGTGGCACCGTGGATGCCGCCAACACCGCCTTGAAGGACTCCTTCGCCGACGGGCTGACGCTGGCTGAGGCGGTTCCTGTTGCGGTGAAGGCGTTGTCGGCAGGGTCTCCGTCCACTGGGAACGGTGGGCCCGAGTTGCTTCCCGCCAACAAGCTGGAGATCGCTGTGCTGGAGAGGTCTCGGCCTCGGCGGGCGTTTCGGCGGATTGCCGGGGCGGCTCTGGATTCTCTTCTGCCTGCGCCTACCAAGGGTGGGAAGCCTGTGGAGGATGTTCAGCTGCCTGGGTCTGAGGAGTCGTAGGGTTGTGGCTGGTGCGATTGGCCTCTGGGGTTCGTCCCCGGGGGCCTTTTGCTTCGGGCGCGTGCGCCGGGTGCGTTGGGCTTGCGCTTGCGTGGATGGCCCTGAATGCGAAAGCTTGCTCGGCTTCGCCTTCGCTGATCAGGTTGCGCAGGCGACCAGCAGTGCGGTCAGTTCTGCCGGCTTGCTCAGCTGGGGGCAGTGGCCTGCGGCCAGCTCCACCGGTGCTGCGCCGAGGCGGTCGGCTACCACTCGGCGCATGAACTCCGGGGTGAAGAAGCGGTCCTCTGTGCACAGGATGAAGTGCGTTGGGATCGCTGGCATTGCGTTGAGGGGCCACGGCTTCGCCATGACGGTTTCGGACATGCCCCGTTCGCGTTCTTGCGACTCCGCGGCCAGGTCGGGTGGGACATCGTGCCAGAACTGGTCTTCCAGGCCGCTGTCCGTGTAGCCCGTGTTCGTCCACCAGTCGGCTGGGGGCTCGCCTGGGCGCGGGAGCATGGCCGTCACCAGGATCAGGGCTTTGGCGTTGATCTGGTCGGCCACCAGTGGGGCAACGAAGCCACCGAAGGAGTGGCCCACGACCACCACGTCCGAAGTGGACGGCAGGGCGTCGATCGCCGCGGAGGCCCAGTCGGTCAGGTCCTTCGACTCGTCGGTGGGGAGGTCGGGGGCGATCGCGGTGTGGCCCTTGGCTTGCAGGGCTTCTGCTACCAGGTGCCATGACCAGCCCGAGTCGCCCGCGCCGTGCGCTATCGCGAAGGTTGTCACGGTGGCACCCTAACGGCGTGTGCTGGTGGTTTACCTGAATTCGTGCACGACCTCGATCTGGCCGACGATGTGGGTGTTGAACTCGTCCAGTTCCTCGGCGGGGACCCACAGTTCCAGGATGGTGTTGCCGCCCGCCTGCTGGACCGGGTAGCGCTGGAGGAAGTCGGACTCCACGTGGAACCTGGTCACGTAGCCCACGCCGCTGTGCGGGACGTTCCAGTCTCGGGCGATCTTGATGGCGTAGTCCTCGTTGAGGACGGGGTAGAAGATCGGCTGGTCTGGGAGGCGGGGTGGCCAGGCGCGCCAGCCGGACTGGCTGACCAGTTCCAGTTCCTCCGGGCCGGTGGGGCGCCACAGCACTGTGACCGGGGTTGCCTCGTCGTGAACCACTTGCGGCCCTTCGTGATCAGGTGGGCTGTCATCCTCGCACGAGGCCGGCCTCGCAGTGTTGCAGGCCGTTCAGGGTGGAACACCGGTGTGAGGGAACCTCGTTCACACAGTGGTTATGTCTCTGGCAAACGGTGATGCCCAAACCCGCGTGCGAGCTGGGCGGCGATCAGGAACCCTTGAGGTTGCAACGACCAGGCGGAAGCGTGTTTGGGGGAGACGTGGTCGGGGCCGGGCGAGTGAGTTTGCTGGGGGCGCCGGGGCGTCCTGCGGTGACCGGCGAGCGGGTGGCGGTCAGGGACTACGAGACGGCGGACGAGGCGTCGTGGTTGCGGTGCCGGGTGCTGGCGTTGCTCGCGACGAGCAGCTACGACGATGTGTGGCCGGTAAAGCGCAGGGCCGATCTCGAGTTGGTGGCGCCGGGTGGCGGCGGGATCGTAGGACTGCTCGACGTGTCGGTGCCGGATGTCAACGCTGTCATCGAGACCGTGGCCGTGCACCCGGACCATCAGCGACGGGGTGTCGCGACCGCTCTGCTCGGTGAGGCGGTGCGGCGGCTGGAGCGGTGTGGGGTGCGGACGCTGGAGGTCTCGGTTCGTGAGGACGAACCGGTGCTGAGATGGTTGGCGCGCAACGGGTTCGCGGAGGCTTCGCGTTCTCTGCACGTGTACGCGTCGGAGGACGAGGTCGGCACGGTGCTGAACGCCAAGTACGGGCTGACGCCGGTGGGGGCGTTCCTGCACGCCAGGATCGAGCGGGAGGCCGAGCTGCGGCGACGGTTCGAGCGCGTGCACGTGTGCCGCGGGATGAACAGGGTGCTGGGTTAGGCGCTGATGCCGGTCAGCCGGGCGATGGTGGCGGTGCTCGCGGACCGGACCGGGTGCGGGAGCTGCTGGAGGCGACCCGGCACGGAGACGCGTGTCCGCAGCACCTGCTGGTGCCTGCCGATGATCCGGAGTCGTTCGTGGTGATCGAGGTCGGCTGGCAGTGCCCGTCCCCGGTGGGGGCCGATCTGGGGCCGCTGCTCGTGGGGCTCGCCCAGGAGGGGCGGATGGCGGTCGACGACCTCCCCCTGGTGTGGGAGGAGGTCATCGACGCCTACCTCGAAGGATTGCGGCTGGAAGGCCGTGCGGTGTCACGTGATCAGGTCGTGCTGGGCTGTGACGGGTCGCTGGCGCTGCGCGTTCCACTCGGCACCCGAGTACCTCGTGGAACGCGCCATCGCGCTAGGAGGCGAGCAGCTCCGAGACGCGCGTGCGGACCTCGGGCGAGTCCAGGCCGCGGACCATCACGGTGGTGCGGCGGCGCAGCACGTCGTCCACTTCGGACGCCCACTCGGTGCGGCGCGCGTGCTCGACCTGCGCCCAGATGTCCGGACCGCCCGGGTGGACGCGCTCGAGCAGGGCCGGGTTCTCCAGGCCGAGGGCCACGACCTCGTGCGACGTCGTGCCGTAGTGCGTGGCGAGGTGGCGGACCACGTCGTCGGGCAGCGCGTCCCACGCGGTGTGCAGCACGTCGCCGACCGTGTCGGGCTGGGCCGATCCGGGCAGCGCCACGCCGTCCAGCGGGCCGTCGAACGTGCGGCCGAGCTCGGTGTTCACGCGGGCCAGCACCGTGGCGCCGATCTTGCGGAACGTCGTCCACTTGCCGCCGGCCACGCTGATCATGCCGCCGGAGCCCGCGGTGATCACGGTCTCGCGCTTGGCGTGCGAGGTGTCGCCGGGACCGCCGGGCAGGACGCGCAGGCCCGCGAACGTGTAGGCGATGCGCGAGCGGTCCAGGCCGGTCACCGCGACGCCCGCCTCGGACAGGATCTGGTCGACATCGGCCTCGGTGCAGGCGACCTTCGCCGGGTCGCCCTCGTACGCCTCGTCCGTGGTGCCCAGCAACAGGTGGCCCTCCCACGGGATCGCGAACGACACGCGCACGTCGTCGACCGGGATCGTCAGCGCGGCCTTCCACTCCGACGAGGTCCGCAGCACGAGGTGCGAGCCCTTCGAGAGGCGGATCGACGGGTCGGCGGACGGGTCCTCCATGCGCCGCAGCACGTCGAGCCACGGGCCGGTGGCGTTCACGACGACGCGAGCGTCGACGCCGAACTCGCCGAGCGAGTCCTTCAGGTCGACGCCGGTCACCTTCGCGCCGGTCTTGCGCAGGCCCACGACCGAGATGTGGTTGAGCAGCACGGCACCGGCCTCGGCGGCGGCGCGCGCGGCGGTGATCGCCACGCGGCTGTCGTTCATCTGGTGGTCGTAGTACATCGCGGCACCGCGCAGACCGTCGGCGCGCAGGTCAGGCACCCACTCAGCTGCCCTGCGCGCCGACAGGACCTTCCCCATGCCGTCGCCGAAGCCCGACAGCGCGGAGTACAGCGTCACGCCCGCACCCAGCACGAACCGGCTGTGCGGGCCTCCCTTGTAGACGGGGACGAGGAACGGCAGCGGGCGCACCAGGTGCGGGGCCAGGCGGTCGCCCAGGGCCCGGCGTTCCTTGTGGTTCTCGTGCACCATCGGCACGGCCGACGGGCCCATCGCGAGGTAGCGCAGGCCGCCGTGGACCAGCTTCGACGACGCGGACGACGTCGCGCCCGCGAAGTCACCGCTCTCGACCAGCGCGACGCGGAGGCCGGAGCGGGCCGCGGCCCACGTCGTCGCGATGCCCAGGATGCCGCCGCCGATCACGACGACGTCGAACCTGCCGTGCTGGAGCTCTTCGCGAGCCCGGTCCCGCTGGGAAAGGCCAAAAGAAGGATCAGTCATCGTCCTCGTCCATCCACCCGACGGTCCGCTCGACCGCCTTCTTCCACTTCCGGTAGCCCTTGTCGCGGGCTGCCGGGTCCATCGACGGCTCCCATTCGGCCGCCTTGTGCCAGTTGGCTTTCAGCGCCTCGATCGACGGCCAGTAGCCCACCGCCAGACCGGCCGCGTACGCCGCGCCGAGGCACGTCGTCTCGGCCACGATCGGGCGCACCACCGGCACGTCGAGCACGTCCGAGAGGAACTGCATGAGCAGGTTGTTGGCTGTCATTCCGCCGTCTACCCGCAACGTCGTGAGGTCGACGCCGGAGTCGGCGTTCATCGCGTCCACGACCTCACGCGTCTGCCACGCGGAGGCCTCCAGCACGGCCCGTGCGAGGTGCCCGCGCGAGATGTAGCCCGTCAGGCCCGCGATCACGCCGCGCGCGTCGCTTCGCCAGTGCGGCGCGAAAAGCCCGGAGAACGCCGGCACGAAGTACGCGCCGCCGTTGTCGTCGACCGTGCGGGCGAGCGTCTCGATCTCCGCCGCCGACGAGATCAGGCCGACCTTGTCGCGGAACCACTGCACCAGTGCGCCCGTCACGGCGACCGCGCCCTCCAGCGCGTACGCGGCGGGCTCGTCGCCGATCTTGTAGCCGACGGTGGTCAGGAGCCCGTTCTGCGAGCGCACCGGCTGGTCACCGGTGTTGATCAGCAGGAACGCGCCGGTGCCGTACGTGCACTTGCCTTCTCCGGGCGTGAAGCAGGTCTGGCCGAACAGCGCGGCCTGCTGGTCGCCGAGCGCCGACGCGACGGGCACGCCCTCGTACGTGCCGTAGACCTCGGAGGAGGACCGGATCTCGGGCAGCATCGCGAGCGGGACGTCCATCGCGGACACCGGCTCGGGGTCCCAGTCGAGGGTCTCCAGGTTCATCAGCATGGTGCGCGACGCGTTCGTCACGTCGGTGACGTGGCGGCCGGTCAGGTTCCAGATCAGCCAGGTGTCCATGGTGCCGAACAGGACCTCGCCGCGTTCGGCCTTGGCGCGAAGGCCCTCGACGTTGTCGAGCAGCCACCGCAGCTTCGGGCCGGAGAAGTAGGTGGCGAGCGGCAGGCCGCTGCGTTCGCGGAACCGGTCCTGGTCGCCCAGCTGCTTGATCAGCGCGTCGGTGCGCGTGTCCTGCCAGACGATCGCGTTGTGCACGGGCTCGCCGGTCCGGCGGTCCCAGACGACCGTCGTCTCGCGCTGGTTCGTGATGCCGAACGCGGCGATGTCGGCGTGCGTGAGAGAGGCCTTGGCCAGGGCGTCGCGCACGACGGCCTGCACGTTCGTCCAGATCTCGGTCGCGTCGTGTTCCACCCAGCCGGGCTTGGGGAAGATCTGCCGGTGTTCGCGCTGGGCGACCGACACGATCCCGCCTGACTGGTCGAACACGATGCACCGGGACGACGTCGTGCCCTGGTCGATCGCAGCGATGTAGCTCACCCGTCTGCACCTCTCTGTGCCATTCGACATTGTCGAACGGTGACAGGCTACTACCAGGAGAGCCCTCCGAGCTCCCTGGAAACACTGCGAGCTGCCTCACGTACGTAGGACACGAGTTCGAGCCGTGGCGGCTGATCGGGTGACTCGCACAGCCGCTCGACCGGTCCGGAGATGCCGACGGCGCCCACGACGACGCCGCGCTTGTCGCGGATCGGAGCGGCGACCGAGGCCTCGCCCGCGACGAGTTCGTGCAGGTCGTAGGCCCAGTCACGGTCGCGGACGTCGTTCAGCTGCGTGTGCAGGGCGTCGTCGGTGAGCGTGTGCCGGGTGAACCGCTGCAGCTCGCCGTCCGGCCACTCGCCGAAGGCGACCAGCACCTTGCCGAGCGCGGTCGCGTGCCACGGCAGCAGCGCGCCGGTGTCGAGGGCCTGCCGGCTGTTGTCCGGCCGGAACACGTGATGCACCACGAGCACGTGCTTGCCGTGCATCACGCCGATGCGTACCGCCTCGCGCGCACGCATCGCCAGCGTGTCCGACCAGTTCAACGCCTTGGCGCGCAGCTCGTTGCCGTCGAGGTAGCTCGTGCCGATCTGGAACAGGGCGGCGCCCAGGCGGTACTTGCCGCCCTCCACCTCCTGCTCGACGAACCCGACCTCCTGCAACGTCCGCAGGATGCCGTGCACGGTCGGTTTGGCCAGGTCGAGCGCACGGGAGATCTCGCCGACGCTCAGCTGGTGGGCGCCGCCGTGAGCGAGCAGCTTCAGGACCTCCGCTGCTCGCTGAATGGACTGGATGGGGCCGGGCACAGACGCACTCTACCTGCGGTCGTTCGACAATGTCGAACACCCAAGAGTACGCGGGGAGCTTTCGTACTCCAGGAGCGGACGAAAGGGCCCCGCGTGGCGTCTCAGGGGCGGTAGATGCCGAGAGCGGCGGGGCGGGAGCGGAAGGAGAAGTGGGTGGCCCTCTCTCGTACCTCGCCATCTGTCGCGATGGACACGGGCGCACCGTGCACCTCGACGTTCAACGAGGCGACCTCGAGATGCCGGTACGTGCGCGAGTGCTCCAACGCCCCGAGCAACGCGCCCAGGAAGAACCTCGTCCGTGAGAACTGCCGGTCCGCCCGCACGTACCGCACGTCGAGCAGCCCGTCGTCCAGCCGCGGCCGCATCGTCGGCGCGAACCCCTTCGGCCGGTACGGCCCGTTGCCCACGAACAGCAGCCACACCAGGTGCTTGTCGCCGTCGATGGTCATCTCCAGCGGCTTGGCGCGCTGCAGCACGCGGCCCAGCGCGATCGCCGCCGCGGGCCACTTGCCCCAGCGCTTCTGAAGCTTCTCCCGGATCCGCACCATGTCCGGGTAGCCCCCGAGACTGGCGGTGTTGACGAACCACCGCCCGTTGACCTGCGCCAGGTCGACCCGCACACCGACACCGTCCGCGACCGCCTGCGCCGTGTCGTGCAGACCCGTGATGCCCACATCGCGCGCGAAGTGGTTCAACGTGCCAGAGGGGATGAGCACGAGCGGTAGGTCGCGCTCGGCAGCGATCGCGGCCACGGCGGCAACGGTGCCATCGCCACCGGCGACACCCAGCGCTTTCGCCTCCGGCAGCGAGTCCAGCTCCTCGATCGGCAGGATCTGCGCCTTCGGCCACTCCTCGGCGATCTGCGGCGTCGGATCCGGGCCGATGCCCGAGTGCGGGTTCACCACCACGACCAGCCCGTCGCCCTCCTGCAGCGACGTGAGGTCGGCGTGCTCGTAGGCCGACGCGGGCTCGTTCACGCCGAGGGGCCACCACCGGCGAGTCAGGAAGGCGGCGCCCACACCCACCGCCGCACCCGCCGCGACGTCCGTCGGCCAATGCACGCCCGTGTGGACGCGTGAATAGGCCACGGCAGCCGCGATCGGTGCCACCACCGCGCCTGCTTTGGGTGATTCCAGGGCCACCGCCGTGGCGAAAGCGGCGGCTGACGCGGAGTGACCGGACGGAAACGACGACGATGTCGGCCGGCGCGACAAGCGGCGTTCCACGGCGAGCAGATCAGCGGCGGGCCGCCGTCGCGGAAAAAGTGACTTGCCGACCAGGTTTGCGCTGGCAGAGGCCCCTGCGATGGCCGCGACACCCCGCAGCGCACCCCGCCGGAACGAGCCTTTCCCAGTTGCCAGAATGGCCGCGATGACGAACCACAGCAGACTGTGGTTGGCGGCTTTCGAAAGCCTCTTCAAACCCCTGTCCAGCCTGCTCGGAGGCAGTCCGGCGGAGGAGCTCATGAGCTTCTTGTCGAGAGCGCTGACCCGTTTCCACACCCCACCGACACTAAACCGCAACCGGCGTGCCGCCCGAACGGATCACCCTTCTCCGCCTACAAGTCGCCTACTGTTGAGGTATGCAGCGGCGGATCTTCGGCATTGAGACAGAGTTCGGGGTGACGTGCACCTTCCACGGGCAGCGTCGACTCTCCCCGGACGAGGTCGCGCGGTACTTGTTCCGCCGGGTCGTGTCGTGGGGGCGTTCCTCGAACGTCTTCCTGCGCAACGGTTCTCGGCTCTACCTGGACGTCGGCTCACACCCGGAGTACGCCACGGCCGAGTGCGACGACCTGGCCCAGCTGGTCACCCACGACAAGGCGGGCGAGCGGATCCTCGAGGACCTCCTCGTCGACGCCGAACGGAGACTGGCCGACGAGGGCATCGGCGGCGACATCTTCCTGTTCAAGAACAACACCGACTCCGCGGGCAACTCCTACGGCTGCCACGAGAACTACCTGGTCGCACGGGCCGGCGAGTTCTCCCGCATCGCCGACGTCCTGCTGCCGTTCCTCGTCACGCGCCAGCTGATCTGCGGCGCGGGCAAGGTCCTGCAGACCCCGCGCGGCGCCGTGTACTGCCTCTCCCAGCGCGCCGAGCACATCTGGGAGGGCGTGTCGTCCGCGACCACGCGGTCCCGCCCGATCATCAACACCCGCGACGAGCCGCACGCCGACGCCGAGCGCTACCGGCGCCTGCACGTCATCGTCGGCGACTCGAACATGTCCGAGGTGACGACGCTGCTCAAGGTGGGCAGCGCCAACCTCGTCCTGGAGATGATCGAGCAGGGCGTCCAGTTCCGCGACTTCTCCCTGGACAACCCGATCCGCGCCATCCGCGAGATCTCCCACGACCTGACGGGCCGTCGCACCGTCCGGCTGGCGGGCGGCAAGGAGGCCTCGGCGCTCGACATCCAGCGCGAGTACTACGAGAAGGCCGTCGAGCACGTGGCCAAGCGCTCGCCGGACCCGATGGCGCAGCGCGTCCTCGAACTGTGGGGTCGCACCCTGGACGCCGTCGAGTCGCAGGACCTGACGAAGATCGACCGCGAGATCGACTGGGCCATCAAGAACCGCCTGATGGAGCGGTACATGGCCAAGCACAACATGGACCTGTCCAACCCGCGCATCGCCCAGCTGGACCTCGCCTACCACGACATCCGCCGCGGCCGGGGCGTGTTCGACCTGCTGCAGCGCAAGGGCCAGGTCGAGCGCGTGACCGACGACGGCGAGATCGAGGCCGCCAAGGACACCCCGCCGCAGACCACGCGGGCCAAGCTGCGCGGTGACTTCATCGCCGCCGCGCAGGCCGCCGGGCGTGACTTCACCGTCGACTGGGTGCACCTGAAGCTGAACGACCAGGCCCAGCGGACCGTGCTGTGCAAGGACCCGTTCCGCGCGGTGGACGAACGCGTGGAAAGGCTCATTTCGTCGCTTTAGGCGCTTCACCGGAACTGGCAGAGTGCCGTCGCATGAGGATCATCGCGGCGGCACTCGCCGTTTTCCTGGTTCTTCCCGGAGTCGCCCAAGCCGACTCCTACTGGGAGCTCAAGCCGACCGGCACCGACGCCCGCCTGCGCGGTCTGTCGGCCGTGTCCGGTCAGGTCGCGTGGGTCAGCGGCTCGAAAGGCACGATCCTGCGCACGACGAACGGGGGCCGGTCGTGGGAGTCCGTCGCGCCGCCGGACACCACGACGCTGGACTTCCGCGACATCCAGGCGTTCGACGCGCGCAACGCCGTGGCGTTGTCGATCGGGGAGGGGGAGTCGTCGCGGATCTACCGGACTGCTGACGGCGGGAAGACGTGGCAGGAGTCGTTCCGCAACACCGATCCGAAGGCGTTCTACGACTGTGTGGCGTTCTTCGACCGGTTCCGCGGGCTGGCGTTGAGTGACCCGGTCGACGGTGAGTTCCGGGTGCTGCGGACGTGGGACGGTGGGCGTTCGTGGCACGTCAACGACACCAAGGGCATGCCTGACGCGTTGCCGGGGGAGTTCGCGTTCGCGGCGTCCGGGCAGTGCGTGACCACCCCAGAAATCGATTTGGGTGGCAACCACGCGTGGATCGCCACCGGCGGCGGGGCGAAGGCACGGGTGCTGGAGTCGCGCGACGGTGGCCGGTCGTGGGAGGCGTCGGACGTGCCGTTGCCGAGCGGTGCGGCGGCCGGGGTGTTCGCGGTGGCGTTCAAGACGCCGTGGCGGGGTGTGGCGATCGGGGGCGACTACCTGAAGCCGACGGATCCGACGCCGGCGTTCGCCACCAAGGACTTCCATGGGTGGAAGGCCGGTGCGCAGGCGCCGGTGGGGTACCGGTCCGGCATCGCCTATCGCGGCAACGGGCTCGTGGCTGTCGGGCCGTCGGGCACGGATGTGTCGAAGGACGGCAAGAGCTGGAAGGTCGCTGACACGGGCAGTTTCGACACGGTCGACTGCGTCGGGTTCACGTGCTGGGCGGCAGGGGAGAAGGGCAGGGTCGGCAGGAGCTGACCTCAGGTCTGCCCGGATGGACGTGGCCGCGCACGCCGCCGCCGTGGACGGTGAACGGGTGAGGACGAGGCGCAACGACGAAGAACCGGCGCACGAGACGAGCCACAGGCCACGACCTGCGCCGGACCACGACCTGTTGCGCCTTCAGGCCACCGCGGGCAACCAGGCGACCGTGGCGCACGTCCAGCGTCAGCGCCACGGCGCCGCACCGCGGGTCGGCACCCGGTTCCGGCACCCGGCTGGGGTGCGCAGCCCGCACCGGTCGATCACCGCGGAGTTCGACGGGCAGATGTTCCGCGTGCATGCCGGGAGTACGGCGTTGATGGCGGTGGAGGCGGCGTCCGGTCGCCCGGTGAGCGTCCGCTCGGGTGACGCACGCACGTGCGGCGGAGCGACCAGCGAGTCGTACAAGAACAATCCGCGTTACGTGGGCATCAGCGACTTCGGCCCGATTCCCGAGGGGACGTTCACGTTCCGGGCGGCCGAGTTCGGGCTGTTCGACCGGATGGAACAGCTGCGGATGATCGGCGGCGGCTCGTTCACCGACCCGTTCGGCCAGGCGTTGCACGGCGGCGACTGGGGTGCGGGACGGGCGCCGCTGCACCCCACCCGCGTGGTTCCCGCGCCGCGCGGCTGCGGGAACACCGGGCGCCGCAGTGGGTTCTACCTTCACGGCGGTTCGCTGAGCGGGTCGTCGGGCTGCATCGACATCGGCAACGCCGGCATCACGCAACTGCTGCGGCATCTGGCCGGGTACACGGGCACGGTCACGGTGACCGTCCACTACGCCCATCCCGCGCCCGAGGTCGGACCGCTCGAGCGGGCGATCGGCGGTGCGACGTATCCGGGCCAGCGCGATCCGTCGCTGCTCGATCGCGTCCGAGGTGCGTGGGATCAGCTGCGGGGCAACGAAAGTACCGAACAGTGACGGCACTGGTTTCCAAATGCGGTGGACCGGGGTAGTTCTAGCGCGTGTTCGAGGGATTCTCGTTGCGCCGCATCGATGTCGGCGAGGCCGTGCTGCGAGTGAGGACCGGTGGGGCAGGGCCACCGGTCCTCCTCCTGCACGGCCACCCTCGGACTCATACGACGTGGCACCGCGTCGCGCCGTTGCTCGCCACGGACCACACGGTGGTGTGCCCGGATCTGCGTGGCTACGGCGAGTCCAGCAAGCCCGGCGACTACTCGAAACGGGCCATGGCGCGGGACTTCGTGAACCTGATGAGTGCGTTGGGGCACGAGCGGTTCGCGGTCGTCGGGCACGATCGTGGTGCGGCGGCGGCGATCCGGCTCGCGCTCGACCACCCCGGCCGGGTCACGAGGCTCGCCGTGCTCGACGGGCTGCCGATCGGGGCTCATCTCCAACGCTGCGACGCCCGGTTCGCGCGGGCCTGGTACCACTGGTTCTTCCTGGCGCAGCAGGAGCTCGCCGCGGCGATGATCAACGAGAACCCCGATCTGTTCTACGGCGGGCGGTACCACGACACGCCGCTCGCGATGGGGGTGGAGAACTGGGCGGACTTCCAGCGCGCCATCCACGACCCGGAGACGGTGCTCGCGATGTGCGGCGACTACCGGGCCGGGCTGGAGGTCGATCGTCAGCACGACGACGCCGACCGCGCCGCGAACAGGAAGATCGCGTGTCCCGTGCTCGCGCTGTGGGCGGCCAAGGACGACCTCGGGGACCTTTACGACAACCTTCAGGACTTGTGGGCCGAATGGGCCGATGACGTGCAGGTACGTGCTATCGACTGTGGACACCACATGGCCGAGGAAGCGCCCGTGGAGCTGGTACGGGAGTTGCGCACGCTGCTCTGAACGGACCGTTCACAACAGGTGATGTCAAGGTTTCGAAGCACACGGGGTTAGGGTTTGTCCGTGGCCATCGCACGCGCCGAACGCCTTGTCAACCTGGTGCTGTGCCTGCTGTCGACCCGCCAGTACCTGACAGCGGAGCGCATCCGCGCCATCGTCCCGGGCTATCACGAGGCACCGACGGACGAGGCGTTCTTCCGCATGTTCGAACGCGACAAGTCCGAACTGCGCGACCTCGGCGTGCCGCTGGAGACAGGCAGGCAGTCCAACGCCGAGGGTGCCGAGGACGGGTACCGGATCGCGCGGCGCGACTACGAGCTCGGCGACATCGACCTCGAACCCGACGAGGCCGCCGCGGTGGCGCTGGCCGCACGGCTCTGGGACTCGCCGCAGCTCACGGGTGCCGTGCACGGCGCGTTGATCAAGTTGCGGGCCGCCGGGGTGGACGTCGACCAGGACACGCCCGCCGCCGTCGAGCCCAAGGTCCGGGCCAACGAGCCCGCGTTCCCGCCGCTGCTGCAGGCCGTGCAGGCGGGGCAGGTCGTGACGTTCGGGTACCGCAAGCCGCCGCCGGGCGGGCAGAACGAACGCACGGTCGAGCCGTGGGGCGTGGTCGCGTGGCGCGGCAAGTGGTACCTCGTCGGGTGGGACCGCGACCGCAACGACACGCGCTGCTTCCGGCTGTCCCGTGTCGTCGGTCAGGTGCGCACGGTCGGGAAGCCCGGCGTCGTGAAGGTGCCGGAGGGAACCGACCTGATGAGCCTCATCGCGCGCACGGAGGCCGATCCGCACCACACGGCGCCCGCCAGGATCTGGGTCGCGAAGGGCCGCGCCCAGGGGGTGCGCCGACACGCGAAGATCGTCGAGGAACGCGACGGCGGCGACGTCGTCGAGATCGACCTGAAGTTCCCCGACTCGGCGGCGAAGTGGCTCGCCGGGTTCGGCCCCGACGTCGTGGTGCTGGAGCCGGAGGTGCTGGCCAAGTCGGTCCGCGACCGCCTGCAGGGCGCACTGGAAGGAGCGCGGTGACCGCGTCGAACGAACGGCTGCCGCGGCTGCTCGCACTCGTGCCGTACCTGCTGAACCGTCCCGCCATCACGATCTCCGAGGCCGCCGCCGACTTCGGCATCACGCCCAAGCAGCTGCGCAAGGACCTCGAGCTGCTGTGGATGTGCGGCCTGCCCGGCTACGGGCCCGGTGACCTGATCGACCTGTCCTTCGAGGGTGAGACGATCACGGTCTCGTTCGACGCGGGCATGAACCGGCCGCTGCGGCTCACCGCCGCCGAGGCGTCGTCGCTGCTCGTGGCGCTGCGGGCGCTCTCGGACACGCCCGGCGTCGTCGACACGGACGCGGTGCAGCGCGCGCTGGCCAAGATCGAGTCGGCAGTCGGGAAGGCGCAGCCAGCGGGCATGGTGGTCGGGCTGGGCGCGTTCGAACGTGAGGAGACCGCGGAGATCCGCGCGGCCGTGCAGGACGCCGTGAAGCGCGAACGGGCCGTGCGCATCCGCTACTACTCGCAGTCGCACGACGCGATGAGCGACCGGGTCGTCGATCCGATGCGTCTGCTGCTCGTCGAGGGTCGAGGCTACCTGGAGGCGTGGTGTCGTTCCGCTCTAGGCGTGCGGTTGTTCCGGCTGGACCGGATCGACCAGGTGGAGGTGCTCGACGAGCCGTCCTCACCCCCTCCACATGCGCGGCTGACCGATACATCGGAGGGGTTGTTCCAGCCGCGGGACGATCAGAAGATCGCGGTCCTTCTGCTCGAACCGGACGCGCACTGGGTCGCCGAGTACTACCCGGTCGATCACGCCGCGGAGCTCTCCGACGGCCGCACGCGTGTCCTCATGCGTTACGACGACTCCTCGTGGATGGTCCGCCTGCTCCTCGGACTCGGCGGTGACGTGCACGTGGAGCAGCCGGCCGAGCTCGCGGACGAGGTTGTCCGCCGAGCGGAGGAAGCATTGCAACGGGCAGATCACCTGCTGTCCACCCAAGACGTATAACGTGTGCTCGTGCCGTACACACCGACCCTGGCGCTGATCGTCGCCGGCCTGATCGCGCTGGCCGCGATCTCGGTCCGAGTCATCCGATCCTTGCGTCGATTCGCCAGCGCCCGCACTCTGGTGGGGGACAGGGTCGGCGACGGTGTAGGACTGCTGAAGGCGCGGACGGCCGCGCTGAAGGTGGCCTTCGCCGAACGACGGCGCCGCCCGGAACAGGCCCGTAGCAGGGCGAACCCCGCGTACGATCGTCGTGGCGGGGGAGACAGGAGGATCACCAATGGGTAACCTCGGACCCACCGAGCTGATCATCATCGCAGTGGTGATCATTCTGCTGTTCGGTGCGAAGAAGCTGCCTGACATGGCGCGTTCGCTCGGCCGGTCGGCGAAGATCTTCAAGGCCGAGACGAAGGGCCTGCGTGAGCAGGACGCGGACGACGCGCCGGTTCAGCAGCAGCCCGTGCAGCAGCCCGTTCAGCAGCTGCCGCCGGCTCAGCCGCAGGTCCAGCAGCCTGTTCAGCAGCAGCCGCAGGTCGCGCAGCCGATCGAGCAGACCTCGCAGAACAAGGCCAACAACACCAACTGACCTCCTGGTCCTCTAACTCGTAAGGACGGTCACGGCGGTGGCAAGTCCGTTCCGGTGGTTCGCCGAGCGCCGGGAACGCTCCAAGCGCCGTCGGGGCAACCCCGACGGCACCATGTCGCTCAAAGAGCACCTGTACGAGCTGAGGCACCGTCTCGGCATGGCGATGCTCATCATCGCCATCGGTGCCATCTTCGGCTGGATCTGGTTCGGTGTGCGGCTGGGCCCGATCCCGTCGCTCGGCGAGATCATGACGGGCCCGTACTGCCAGCCGGACCTCGCGCCGTACCGCGTCCAGTTCCCCGGCGAGCAGGGTTGCAAGCTGCTGCAGACCGAGCCGTTCGAGGTCTTCATGATCCGGCTCAAGGTCGGTGCGGCCGCGGGTTCGGTGCTGCTCAGCCCGCTCTGGCTCTACCAGTTCTGGGCGTTCATCACGCCCGGCCTGTACGCGAAGGAGCGCAAGTTCGCGCGCACCTTCGTGTCGTTCGCCGCGGTGCTGTTCGCGGCGGGCGCGGTGCTCGCCTACTGGGTCGTGCCGCAGGGTCTGCAGGTGTTGATCAGCTTCGGTGGCGACAACTTCATCACCGCGCTGACCGGTGAGAAGTACATCTCGTTCATCATCACGATGCTGTTCATCTTCGGCGTGAGCTTCGAGCTGCCGCTGGTCGTGGTGATGCTGAACCGGGCGGGCGTGGTCTCCTACGAGACGCTGGCCAAGTGGCGCCGTGGCCTGCTGATGGGCCTCTTCGTCTTCGCGGCCGTCGCGACGCCGGGCACCGACCCGATCTCGATGGTGGCGCTGGCGCTCGCGCTGTCGTTGCTGTTCGAGATGGCGATCCAGATCGCGCGGGTGCACGACAGGCGCAAGGCCAGGATCCGCGCGGCCGAGGGCTGGGACGCGCTCGACGACAACGAGGCGGCGCCGTTCGACTACACGCCGTCCGACGCGGACGGCAACATGCCCGGTGAGAAGACCTCGGACAACGCCATCGCTTCGGAACCCGCGAAGCGCGTGAACTACGACGACGCCACGTGACGCGAGCGGCCCTGCTGGTCTGCCCGGCGTCGGGCAAGGGGCGGGCGGCCCGGATGGCCGGGTCGACCGCCGCCGCGTTGCGCCCGCACTTCTCGTCGCTGACTCAGCTGGTCGCGCACGACGCGGCAGGCACGCTGGCGATGGCGCGCGAGGCCGTCGAGTCCGGCGTCGACCTGCTGGTCGTGCTCGGCGGTGACGGTGCCGCTCACCTGGGCATCCAGGCGTGCGCGGGCACGTCGGCGGCGCTGGGCGTCGTGCCGGCGGGCACCGGCAACGACCTGGCGGCCGCGATCGGGTCGGCCTCGGTCGACGACGTCGTGTTCGGCACCCGTAAGACGCTGGACCTGGGCCGACTCTCGACGGGCCAGTGGTTCGCGACGGTGCTGTGCGCCGGCTTCGACTCCGCGGTGAACGAACGGGCGAACGCGATGCGCTGGCCCGCTGGTCCGCGCCGCTACGACCTCGCGATCGTGGCCGAGCTGGTGTCGCTGCGCTCGGCGCCCCTGCTCATCACCACGGAGACCGACACGTTCTCGCTGGACGCGACGCTGGTGGCCGTGGGGAACACGCCGAACTACGGCGGCGGTATCCCGGTGTGCCCCACCGCGGACGCGTCGGACGGGCTGTTCGACGTGACGGTCGTGGAGCACGCCAGCCGGTCGATGCTGATGCGCATGTTGCCGACGCTGCGCACGGGCACGCACACCGACCATCCGTTCGTGCGGACGTTCCGCGCGCGTGAGGTGTCGTTGTCCGGTGGCAATGATTGGATCGCTTACGCCGATGGCGAACGCCAGGAGGCACTGCCCGTCTCGGTTCGGACGGTTCCAGGAGCTCTCACAGTCGTGGGTCGCTAATCTTTGGGGCTGTTCGTTCCGCTTTCAGCTTTCGGTGGGGATGCATGGAAACGCTCGAGTTTCAGTCCGAGGCGCGTCAGCTGCTGCAGTTGATGATCCACTCGATCTACTCGAACAAGGACACGTTCCTGCGCGAGCTCGTGTCGAACGCCTCGGACGCACTGGACAAGCTGCGCCTGGAATCGTTCCGCGACAAGGACATGAAGGTCGACATCGACGACCTCCACATCGTGATCGAGTCCGACCCGGCCGAGCGCACGCTGACCGTGCGCGACAACGGCATCGGCATGACGCGCGAGGACGTCGTGCGGCTCATCGGCACGATCGCGAAGTCGGGCACCGCTGAGTTCCTGCGCCAGCTCAAGGACCAGCAGTCGTCGTCCTCGGACCTGATCGGCCAGTTCGGCATCGGCTTCTACTCGTCGTTCATGGTGGCCGACAAGGTCACGCTGGTGACGAAGTACCCGCACGCCGAGAAGGGCGTCCGCTGGGAGTCGACCGGCGAGAGCACGTACACGATCGAGGACGTCGACGACGCGCCGCAGGGCACCTCGGTCACGCTGCACCTCAAGCCGTCCGACGACGAGGACCGCCTGCCCGACTACACCGAGCCGGCGAAGATCCGCGAGATCGTCAAGCGCTACTCGGACTTCATCACCTGGCCCGTGCGCCTGGGCGGCGAGGAGATCAACTCCCGCAAGGCCCTCTGGGCCCGCCCGGCCTCCGAGGTGA
Organism: Lentzea nigeriaca; assembly: GCF_016907955.1. Classification (GTDB taxonomy): domain Bacteria; phylum Actinomycetota; class Actinomycetes; order Mycobacteriales; family Pseudonocardiaceae; genus Lentzea; species Lentzea nigeriaca. The sequence goes on from NZ_JAFBCX010000001.1 coordinate 1,081,028, forward strand.
CGGAGGAGGAGTACGCGGAGTTCTACCGCCACATCAGCCACGACTGGAACGCGCCGCTCGAGACCATCCGCATGCAGGCGGAGGGCACCTTCGAGTACCAGGCCCTGCTGTTCCTGCCGTCGCAGGCGCCGCTGGACCTGTTCATGCGTGACAGCAAGCGCGGCGTCCAGCTCTACGTGAAGCGCGTCTTCGTCATGGACGACTGCGCCGAGCTAATGCCGGAGTACCTGCGCTTCGTGAAGGGCGTGGTCGACGCCGCCGACCTCTCCCTGAACGTGTCGCGCGAGATCCTGCAGCAGGACCGCCAGATCCAGCTGATGCGCCGCCGCCTGGTGAAGAAGGTCCTGTCCTCCATCAAGTCGCTGATGAGCTCGCGCACCGAGGACTACCTGAAGCTGTGGCGGGAAGTCGGCGCGGCGCTGAAGGAGGGCCTGCTCTCCGACTTCGACAACCGCGACGCCATCCTGGAGATCTGCTCGTTCGCCTCGACCCACTCCGAGGACGAACTGACCTCCCTCGCCGACTACGTGTCGCGCATGAAGGAGGGCCAGGAGCACATCTACTTCATGACCGGCGACTCACGCGTCGCGGTGGAGAACTCGCCGCACATGGAAGCGTTGCGCGCCAAGGGTTACGAGGTCCTCATCCTCACCGACCCCATCGACGAGATGTGGGTCGACTCCGTCCCCGCCTTCGACGGCAAGACCTTCCAGTCCGTCGCCAAGGGCCAGGTTGACGTGGAGACGGAAGAGGAGAAGTCCGCCGCCTCGGCCAAGGCGGAGGAGTTCGCCGACCTGCTCTCCTGGATGACCTCGTCGCTCTCCGAGGACGTCAAGGAGGTCCGCCTCTCCTCCCGCCTGACCACATCGCCCGCGTGCGTGGTCGGCGACGCCCACGACATCACTCCGACGCTGGAGAAGATGTACAAGGCGATGGGCCAGGAACTGCCGAAGATCAAGCGAATCCTGGAGCTCAACCCGTCCCACCCGCTGGTGGAGGGCCTGCACAAGGCCTTCGCCGCGGGCGAGCGCGAGTCGCTCGCCGACACGTCCGAGCTGATCTACGGGCTGGCGCTGCTCGCAGAGGGCGGGGAGCTGGCCGACCCGTCGCGGTTCGTGAAGCTGGTGGCGGACCGGGTGCAGCGCACGTTCTGACCGGTGGCCCGGTTCGGTCGCGCTCCAGCGTTGCTTGGGAGCGTTACCGAGCCGGGTCTTTTCATCGCCGCTTCGCGACGATTGCGATTGGCGCTTGACTTCGGGGCCATTGCGAGGCGCTGGTCGGCCTCTAAAAGCCGGGCATAAAGAGCCCGGCCGATCCGAACACGGTAGCACCTAGCACCCAAAGTCAAGCACCAATCGCGAGCGTGCGTGGTTGCGTTAGGCGGTCGGGTTCCGGGAATTACCGCTTCCCGGTTTTGTATTGCCCTGTCCGGCTCGCTTCGCATCACGGTTTCGGGTCTGGCCTCGGCTTCGCCGTTGGCCGTGCGGGGCGGCGGGTCTTTGCGGTTCGCTTCGAATTGCCATAGTGGGATCGGTTCTTGTTTTCGGCTTTGCCGATGGCTGTGCTTTTCGATGCCACTGCTTGCCTGGTGCCAGCGCCTCGCCCGTGTCATCGCTTTGTCGCTGTCGCGCGGGGTTGCCGATGTGCCTGGCCGGGTTGTGGGCATGGTTGTGCCACGGCCGTGGTGGTGCTGCACGGCCGTGGCGGTCGACGTGTGTGGTGGGGTCCGCTCGTGTCCCTCGCGGTCGGGGTTAGGCGGCGGTGTGGAGTTGGTTGTGTCTGGGTCTGCGTTCGGGGTCGAGCCAGGCGGGCGGGTAGAAGACCGGCATGCCGTGTTCGATGGTGACGTCCCAGCCGCTGCGGTGGATCAGGGTGTGGTGGTGGCGGCACAGCAGCACCCCGTTGTCGAGGGAGGTGTCGCCGCCGTCGGCCCAGTGCTGGACATGGTGGGCGTCGCAGTGCTTCGGCGGACGCCCACAACCCGGGAAGGCGCAGCCGTGGTCGCGGGCGACCAGGGCGCGGCGGATGCCGGAGGTGAACAGCCGGGACCGGCGGCCCACGTTGAGCGGCTGGGACCGGCTGCCCAGCACGATCGGGAGGATCCCGGCGCTGCAGGCGAGCTGGCGGACCTGGTCGGCGGGGAGGTGCACGCCGTTGTCCAGCGTCGCCGCCCCGGCCTGCTCGGCCAGGTCGTCGTAGTCCACGGTCACCGTCAGCGCGACGGCTTCGCCGCCGTGTTCGGGCAGCACGTCCGCCCGCAGCGTCAGATCGAGGAGTTCGGCCAGGGCGTCGCCCTGCCGCTCGTCCAGCGTGCGCGGGTCGGGGCCTTCGGCGGTGGTGGGGCGGGGTTTGGCCAGCGGGCCCAGCGCCGCGATCAACGTCGCGCCGGTGACCGGGTCCATCGTCCCGGCGTACTTCACCACCCCGTCCTTGGTCTGGCGCAGCGCCAGCCGGTTACGGGAGCAGGCGGGTTCGGGCTGGGGGTCTGTGGGTTCGGGGTCGTTCTGGAACAACCCGTAGATCAGCTTCTTGCCCAGGGCACGCACCAAAGTGGGCTCGAACTGGCGGGCGTAGTCGACCAGCTGCGCCTCGCGGTCGGCGGGCAGGGTCTGCATCGCCTCGGCGACCACCGCGACGTGGTCGATCGACAGGGCGCCTTCGGCGGCGGCTGTGGCGGTGATCGGGAGCCTTGCGGTGATCTCGCTGCCGGTCGGGGTGATCTCACCGCTCAGCTTCGCGGCCTGTTCGACCCACCGTGTGGCGGTGTTCTTGTCCCAGCGGACCGCGTCGCGCAGCACGAGCGGAAGGTTTTTGTAGCCGAGTTCGGTGGCGGCGCCGCGCCGGTTCAACTCGGCGATTTTCTGCATGACCACATAATCGCGCGCCCGGGATTCCGTCACCTCGTCGACGATGCCGCGCAGCAGCTCGCCGGTGGAGAGGAGGGGAAGGCTGGGGTCGCTCACGTGTTCTAATTTACCGCAAGATCACGTGAATATCGGGGACGAAAATGAACACCATCGAGTGAATCGTCAGATCTGCACTGGCGTGGCGAAGCGAAGCGAGCCGGAAAGGGCTGATGCCGCGCCGTTCAAGCGGTAATTTCCGGAACCTGACCGCACAAACTCAACCACGTACGCACCGCGATTGGTGCTTGACTTTGGGTGCGAGGTGCTACCGTATCCGGATCGGCCGGGCTCTTTATGCCCGGCTTTTTGAGGCCGACCAGCGCCTCGCAAGGGCCCCGAAGTCAAGCGCCAATCGCAATCGTCGCGAAGCGGCGATGAAAAGACCCGGCTCGTCAAAAGGCTTACGCAACCACCTACGCAAGGCAACCGGACCGCACAAGCCGACCCGCGCACGCTGGAACGCCACGGAACCGCCACCGCCAGAGCCCGCACAGGCCCAACGCAAGCCCACCCCGCGAACCCAGCTACCTCAATATCTTCAGTGTTCCCTGAAGTTAATCTATCTCAGCGGCGATTGTCGGTGCGATGTGAAAGCCTGAAGGGGTGTCACGTGCTTCGCGGTCCCCGGCCGAGGCCTACGCCGACTCCCGGCGCAACGCCCAGCGGCCCAAGCTGACCGACTTCGGCTCCGTCATCTCGTTCGAGCTGGACCCGTTCCAGCGCCAGGCCTGCGAGGCGCTGGAGGACGGTCACGGAGTGCTCGTCTGTGCCCCCACCGGTGCCGGCAAGACGGTGGTGGGCGAGTTCGCCGTGCACCTGGCCCTCACCGAGGGCCGCAAGTGCTTCTACACCACGCCGATCAAGGCGCTCAGCAACCAGAAGTTCGCTGACCTCACCGCGCGCTACGGGCCGGAGAGCATCGGGCTGCTGACGGGCGACACGAGTGTCAACGGCGGGGCGCCGGTCGTGGTGATGACCACCGAGGTGCTGCGGAACATGCTGTACTCGGGTTCGTCCACTCTGGACGGACTCGCGTACGTCGTCATGGACGAGGTGCACTACCTCGCGGACCGGTTCCGCGGTCCCGTGTGGGAAGAGGTGATCCTGCACCTGCCGGAGCACGTGCAGGTGGTCGGGTTGTCCGCGACGGTCAGCAACGCCGAGGAGTTCGGCGAGTGGCTGGTCACGGTGCGGGGCGACACGAGTGTTGTGGTCGACGAGCACCGGCCTGTGCCGTTGTGGCAGCACGTGCTGGTGGGCAACCAGATGCTCGACCTGTTCGAGGGGGACGAGACGCACGCGCGGATCAACGCCCAGGTGTTGCGCAAGACCGAGGAGCTGACGCGGTACCACGTGCCGTTCAGTCGCGGGCGCAACCGCAACGGGGGTGGGCGGCCGCCGCGCAGCAGCGGGTTCAAGCCGCCGTCGCGGATCGACATGATCCAGCGGATGGACGCGGCCGGGTTGTTGCCCGCCATCGTGTTCGTGTTCAGCCGGGCCGGGTGTGACGCGGCGGTCGCGCAGACCGCGCGGGCCGGGTTGCGGCTCAACACGCCGGAGGAGACCGAGCAGGTCCGGCGGATCATCGACGAGAAGACACGCGACCTTCCCGAGGCCGATCTCATGGTGCTCGGGTACTGGGAGTGGCGGGAGGCGCTGGAGCGGGGCATCGCGTCGCACCACGCCGGGTTGCTGCCCGCGTTCAAGGAGACGGTCGAGGAGCTGTTCGTCCGCGGGCTGGTCAAGGTCGTGTTCGCGACCGAGACGCTCGCTCTGGGCATCAACATGCCCGCGCGGACGGTCGTGCTCGAGAAGCTCGTCAAGTACAACGGTGAAGCGCACGTCGACCTCACGCCGGGGGAGTACACGCAGCTCACCGGACGTGCGGGGCGTCGTGGCATCGACGTGGAGGGACACGCGGTCGTCGTCTGGCAGCCCGGGATCGACCCCAAGGCGGTCGGCGGGCTCGCCTCCACGCGCACGTACCCGCTTCGGTCGAGCTTCCGGCCCGGCTACAACATGGCCGTCAACCTCGTGCACCAGCTGGGCGCGGCGGCCGCGCGCGAGATCCTCGAGCAGTCGTTCGCGCAGTTCCAGGCCGACAGGTCGGTGGTCGGGCTGGCGCGGCGGATCGAGCGCAACAAGGACGCGCTCGAGGGCTACGCCGAGTCGATGACGTGCCACCTCGGCGACTTCGCGGAGTACGCGTCGCTGCGGCGCAGGGTCGCGGACCGGGAGAAGCAGCTCGCGAAGCAGAACACGAACGCGCGGCGCATCGAGACGGCCAAGTCGCTGGAGCGGCTGCGCAAGGGCGACGTGATCGCGGTGCCGTCCGGTCGGCGCAGCGGCCTCGCGGTCGTCATCGATCCCGGCATCGAGCCGCTGGGCGAGGCGCGGCCGCTGGTCGTCACCGAGGACCGCTGGTCGGGCCGGCTGACGTCGGCGGACTTCCCCGCGCCGGTCGAGGTGCTGGGCCACATCCGGCTGCCGCGGCAGGTGGACGTGCGTTCGCCCAAGTCGCGGCGCGACCTCGCGTCGACGATCCGCAACACCGGGATCGCCGTGCCGTCGCGGGGCCGCAGGAAGGCCACGGCGGACGACGACCCCGAGCTCGCGACGCTGCGCCGGGCCCTGCGTTCGCACCCGTGCCACGGCTGTGACCAGCGCGAGGACCACGCGCGGTGGGGCGAGCGGTACCACCGGCTGCTGGCCGAGACCGAGCAGCTGGAGCGCAAGGTCGCGGCGACCACGCACTCGCTGGCGCGCCAGTTCGACCGCATCCGGGCGTTGCTGCGCGAGCGCGGCTACCTGTCGGAGGCCGACGAGGTGACGCAGGACGGCAAGCGGCTGACCAGGCTCTACAGCGAGTCGGACCTGCTCGCCGCCGAGTGCCTGCGCCACGGCGTGTGGAAGGGCCTCAAGCCGGAGGAGCTGGCGGCCGTCGTGTCGTCGCTGGTCTACGAGGCGCGGCGGGACGGTCCGGTCGAGGCGCGGCTGCCGCAGGGGCCGGTGTCGGACGCGATGCTGGGTACCGTGCGGCTGTGGGCGGAGATCGAGGACGACGAGCGCCGCCACAAGCTGGAGCGCATCACGCGTCAGCCCGATCCGGGGTTCGCGTGGCCGGTGTTCCGGTGGGCGCGCGGCGAGTCGCTCGAGAAGGTGCTCAGCGCGGCCGAGGCGGGCGGCAACGAGCTCGGAGCGGGCGATTTCGTCCGTTGGTGCCGTCAGGTGATCGACCTTTTGGACCAGATCCGTGATGTGGTCGGACGAGAGGACCCAGTCGGCTCGGCCGCGGCGAAGGCGGTCGACGCGCTGCGGCGCGGTGTGGTGGCGATGATGTGACCCCGACATGTGACGAGGGCCTGACAAAGGTTTTGCGAGTCGGAGTAAAGACTGACGTCAACGGTGTGGTTGGATCGCGCCGCAACGTCGTACACACGGAGGTCGACAGATGAGCAGCCCGTACGGACCGTCCGGAGGGAACGATCCGCAGCAGCCCTGGGGCCAGCCGCAGCAGCCCTACGGTGGCGGTTTCCCTCCCGGCACCCCGTCCGGCGGCTTCCCGGCTCAGAACCCCTACGGCCCGCCGCAGCCCCAGCCGGGCCAGCAGCAGCCGTACCCCGGTTTCGATCCGTCGCAGCAGCAGACGCAGCAGTACGGCGTGCCCCAGCAGCCCCAGTCGAACCCGTACGGCACGCCCGTGCAGGGCGACCCGTACGGCCAGCAGACGCAGCAGTACCCCGGTCAGCAGCCCAACCCGTACGGGCAGCAGCCGGGCTTCGGCCCGCCGGTGCCGCAGAAGAAGTCGAGCGCGGCCATCTGGGTAGCCGCGGTCGTCGTCGTGGTGCTCGTCGGTGGCGTGCTGTTCGCCGGTTTCGTGTCGCCCGCCTTCTTCAAGAAGAAGATCTTCGACAACACCGCCGTGCAGACCGGCATCGTCCAGATCCTGAAGGACGAGTACAAGATCTCCGACGTCGGCAGCGCGACCTGCACCGGCGAGAACGAGGTCAAGCCCAACACCTCGTTCGAGTGCAAGGTCCAGGTCGGCGGCAAGGACAAGAAGGTCAAGATCGTCGTCAAGACCGAGGACGGCGAGTACGAGGTGGGCCAGCCCACCGGCTGATCCTCGCAGCGGAAACTCGGGTGCGCCCGCGGTCGTGCGTACGCCACGATCGCGGGCGTGACTGACATCCGCGTACTCGACGACGAGGCGCAGTATCGCGCCCACAGCACGCTGTTCCGCCGCGCGATGCACTGGCCGCCCGCCTCCGACGAGCAGTGGGAGGTGGCCCGGCACTCCTACGAGGCCGGTCGGGTGCTGGCGGCGTTCGAGAACGACGAGATGGTCGGGACGACCGCGTCGTTCGGTTCCTCTCTCGTGGTGCCCGGTGGCTCCGTGGTGCCACACTCCGCCATCTCACGGGTCGGCGTGCGTGCTGACCACACGCGCCGCGGCGTACTGACCTCCCTGATGCGCGAGCAACTCTCGGCGCTTCCCGATCCGGTGGCCACGCTGCGCGCCTCCGAGGGGCGCATCTACGGCCGCTTCGGCTACGGACTCGCGGGACGCGTGCGGTTCGTGGAGATCGACGCGAAACGTGCCGTGATCCCAGGCGAGATGACCGGCCGGGTGCGGATGGTCGACCAGGACACGGCCGACAAGCTGCTTTTGGAGCTGCACGACGCGTTCGGCCTGAACAGGCCAGGGCAGATCTCCCGGTGGCCGGGCTGGTGGGCGAGGGCCCGCGACCGCAAGGGCGAGGCGGAGAACTCGGTCACCATCATCCACAGTGGACCGGACGGCGACGACGGTTTCCTGACCTACAAGGTGTCCACGGAGAAGGACTTCAAACACCGGATGTCCATTGAGGACTTCGAGTGGGCGAACGACGACGCCTGGCGCGACCTGTGGATCGCCGTGCTGCGCCTCGACCTGATCGACCACATCGAGAACGAGGTGTCTCTCGACGACCCGGTGACTCTCTTGTTCGAGGACCCGCGCGTCGTCGTCACCAAGGACGTGTTCGACGAGATCTGGCTGCGACTGGTCGACGTCCCGCGCATGCTCGCGGCCCGCACCTACGGCGCCGCCGAGGCGGTCGTGATCGAGGTGCGCGACAAGTTGCTGCCCGCCAACGACGGCTGCTACCGGGTGTCCCCGGACGGTGCCGAACGCGTCGACGAGCAGGCCGACCTGACGATCCCGGTCGACCTGCTGGGTGCCGTCTACCTCGGCGACACGACGTTCTCGCAGCTCGCGGCAGCCAAGCGGATCGAGGGGACCCGCCTGGCCGACGCCGACGCGTTGTTCGCGGTGGCCCGGAAGCCGTACTGCGGCACGTTCTTCTAGAGCGTTTCGATCACATGGCGTACCGGAGGGTGGAGTCGCCGTAGCCGGCTGCTGTGGCCCAGTGTGCGAGCCAGGTCGAGTACCCGGTGGCGCCGTCGAGCACGTGTGCTTCGGTGCGGCCGGAACCTGTCGGTCCGGTGCCGACGATGACGAGGTCGGCTCGGCTGTCTCCGTTGACGTCGCCGAGGACGAAGCGGTCGGCGGAGTTGCCGTAGCCGGCCGCTGTGGCCCAGTGCGCGAGCCAGGTCGAGTACCCGGTGGCGCCGTCGAGCACGTGTGCCTCGGTGCGGCCGGAACCTGTCGGTCCGGTGCCGACGATGACGAGGTCGGCCCGGCCGTCGCCGTTGACGTCGCCGACGAGGTGGCGGTCGCTGTCCGCGCCGCTGTAGCCGGCTGCGGTGGCCCAGTGTGCGAGCCAGGTCGAGTAGCCGGTCGCGCCGTCGAGCACGTGTGCCTCGGTGCGACCTGATCCAGTGGGGCCGGTGCCGACGATGACGAGGTCGGCTCGGCTGTCTCCGTTGACGTCGCCGAGGAGAAAGCGGTCGGCGGAGTTGCCATAGCCGGCTGCCGTCGCCCAGTGCGCGAGCCAGGTCGAGTACCCGGTGGCACCGTCGAGCACGTGTGCTTCCGTGCGACCTGACCCGGTCGGTCCCGTGCCGACGATCACCAGGTCAGCTCGGCCATCGCCGTTGACGTCGCCGACGAGGTGGCGGTCGCTGTCCGCGCCGCTGTAGCCCGCGGCGGTGGCCCAGTGTGAGTACCAGGTGGAGTAGCCGGTGGCGGCGTCGAGGACGTGCGCCTCCGTCCGGCCGGAACCGGTCGGCCCTGTCGCGACGATGACGAGGTCGGCTCGGCCGTCCCCGCTGACGTCCGGGTTGCGCAGGTCGGCGATGTGCAGGAACGCCTCCGGCCAGCCGTTCGACCTGGTGAGCGTGCGAGCACCGAAAACGCCCGTGTAGCTGCGGTTGTACTCGTGCACCACGACGGTGTTTCCCCCGTCGCGCACCTCGGCGACCATGGCCACGTGCCCGTACCCGCCGCCGTAGTTCGAGCCCCACCAGGCGACGGCACCACGTCTCGGCGTGTCGTCCACGGGCTTGCCGCGGTTGATCGCACCCTGTCGCCAGTCCTTGGCGTGGCCGCTGTTGTTCACCTGGATGCTGCTCCAGTTGAAGCGGATGTCGGTCGTGGATCCGCCGAGTTGCTGGTTGAGCGTCCAGGCGGCGTAGTCGGTGCAGTTGCGGTAGTAGAAGCGCAGCGGCGACAGCTGGTTCATGTTCGCCTGCGGCCACGGGTAGTCGTTGCCCAGTGCGTTCGCTGGAGTGGGCACGAGCAATGTGGCCAGCAGAACCAGCAGCCCGGCCAGGCCCGCCAGTCGTCTTCGGTGTCGAGTTGGAGTCATGCGAACTCCATCGAGCCGGAAAGTCCAGGTGTGACAACGGACATCCCATCCCGGCAGGAATAGTCCTCTGTGGACGCCGAGACGTGTGGCAGCCGGGTGAACGAGATTGCGAATTGCGGGTGGTTCTCCTGGCGACGACGTCGACCACGGGTCTGCGCATAGGAATTCCGGCTGGGCGGTCCGTGTGATCGTGAGCCAGGGCGCTAACCGGCGCGAGTGACTTCGCGACAGGCAACTTGTCGTTCCCGGGAAGAGGAGTCGCTTGTGCGGATCGCTCGTGTTTTGCGAAGACGTCTGGTTCTGCTGGCAGCGCTCGCGGTGGTGCTCGCCGGCCTGATCACACCCATGGCCGCCGCGGTGTCGACCACCCTCTGCACCGGATACCAGGGGTGTGCCGCTGCCGGTCGCGGCAACGGGGACTACGCGGCGAACAGCGGAACCTCCTACTGGGGCATGTACCCCGGTCACAACTGCACCAACTACGCGGCCTACCGCCTCATCCGGAACGGGGCGGACGCGAGTTATCTGCGGGGCTACGGCAACGCGTACCAGTGGGGGTCCCGCGCCGCTCAGTACGGTGTCGCCGTCAACGGCACACCTGCCGTGGGCTCGATCGCGTGGTGGGACTCCAACTCGAACGGTTCGGGCTACTACGGGCACGTCGCGTACGTCGAGGAAGTCGGTCCTGGCTACGTCATCGTCTCGGAGGACAACTACGGCGGCGACTTCCACTGGAAGAAGCTCACGCCGGGCGGCTACTACCCGACGGGTTTCATCCACTTCAAGGACGTCGTCGCGCCGCCGCCCGCGCTGGGCGCTCCCGGTGCGATCACCGCTCTGGTGCACGGGTCGCGGGTGAACCTGTCCTGGGGTGCCGCGGCCGGTGCCGCCGACTACCAGGTCTACCGAGACGGTGTGCTCCTGGCCGCGGTCGGCGGCACCACCTACCTCGACGCGAGGGTCTCGCCAGGACAGTCGTACAACTACGCCGTCGTGGCACGGAACTCCGCGGGCACGTCACCGCCGTCGGCCAAGCGGATCACCACGGGCTTCGAGGCCGCCGACCGGGCCTATCTGCCCACAAAGGACGGTCCGGCGGAGTGCGGGCGGGCAGGCGCGCAGAACTACCAGGCCCTCGTCTGCACCATGCGCACCGCGACGGGCTGGTCGTCGGCGGCGACGGGCGCCGGCGACTGGGGCTACCTCGCTGACCGCACGTGGCTGCCGAACAGGGACGGCAGCGTGTCGTACTGCCGCAGGGTGGGTGACGGTGGACGGGTCATGTGCGACAGGTTCGACGGAACGGCCTGGACGAGCACGACGTCGCCGCAGATCGACGCCGGCTACCCGGAGAACCGGGCGGTGCTGTCGACCAAGGACGGCCCGGCGCTCTGCGGCCGGGCGGGCGGCGACACCTACCAGGCTCTCGTGTGCACGGTGCTGACCTCGTCCGGCTGGCGTTCGGTGACGTCCGGGCCGGGTGACTGGGGCTACTCCGCGGACCGGTCCTGGCTGGTGAACAGGGACGGCACGGTGTCGTACTGCGGCCGCGTCGGGGACGGCGGCCGGGTCCGCTGTGACAGGTTCGACGGCATGGCGTGGTCCAGCTCGATCTCGGGGCAGGTGGACGTGGGTTACCCGGACAACCGCACCTACCTCGCGACGAAGGACGGTCCCGCGTTGTGCGGGCGAGCTGGTGACCCGGGCTACCAGGCGCTGGTCTGCACTGTGCAGACGCCGTCCGGCTGGGTGTCCGTCACGTCGGCGCGCGGCGACTGGGGCTACGCGGACCGCGCGTGGCTCACCAACGCCGACGGCACCGTGTCGTACTGCCGCCGGGTCGGTGACGGTGGACGGGTCATGTGCGACAGGTTCGACGGAACGGCCTGGACGAGCACGACGTCGCCGCAGGTCGACACCGCCTATCCGGACAACCGAGCGTACTTGTCGACGAAGGACGGTCCGGCGTTGTGCGGGCGCGCGGGTGACCAGAACTACCAGGCGCTGGTGTGCACGGTGCTGACGCCCTCCGGCTGGGTGTCGGTGACGACGGGGCGCGGCGACTGGGGCTACGACAGCGATCGGGCCTGGTTGACCGGCAACGACGGCACCGTGTCGTACTGCCGCCGCGTCGGCGCCGGGAGCACCGTGCTGTGCGACAGGTTCGACGGCACCGGCTGGACGTCGGTCTCGTCACCTGCCGTGGACGCCGGCTACCCGGACTCCTTCGTCTGATCGCGGGCCGCGCCTGGCCGGCACACGGTCAGGCGCGGCGCTCCATCGCGTTGACCAGGCGCGGCACCGAGCTGCCCAGACCCCAGCGCTGCGTGAGCTCGCGCAGCCGTTCGGGGTCGGCGGGCACGCGCGGCACCGCGTCGTCGCGATCCAGGACGACGGGGGCGTCCAGCGCCGTCCGCACGACGGTGGGGGCGGCGGCCAGGTAGTCCTCGGCGGCGAGCAGGGCGTTGCGGGCCTTGGTCGTGAGTTTGCGGTCCATCGGATCGCTCACCGCCTTGAGCAGGGCGTCCAGGGAGCCGAACTCGGTGATGAGCTTCGCCGCGGTCTTCTCGCCGATGCCCGCCACGCCCGGCAGGCCGTCGGAGGGGTCGCCGCGCAGGACGGCCATGTCGGCGTAGGCCGAGCCGGCGTTCTCGACCGGGAGCGCGTACTTGGCCGCCAGTTCCGCGGGGCCGAGGACCTCGGCCTTGTTCCAGCCGCGGCCCACGTAGACGACGTGGACGGGGGTGGGTTCGAGGCGTACGACCTGGAACATGTCGCGGTCGCCGGTGACGACCTCGACGGGGGACGTGGCCTCGCGGTGGGCGAGGGCGCCGATCACGTCGTCGGCCTCGTAGCCCGCCGCCTCGCCGGTGCAGATGCCTGCGGCGTCGAGGACGTCGAGGATGATCGGGATCTGCGGCGTGAGGGTGTCGGGCACCTCCTCCTCGCCGTCGACGGCGTCCTCGGCCACGCGGTGGGCCTTGTAGGACGGGAGGGCCTTCACGCGGAACTCCGGGCGCCAGTCGGCGTCCAGGCAGGCGACGAGGCGGCCGGCGCCGCGGTCGGTGATGACGCGGGCGATCGTGTCGACGAAGCCGCGCACGGCGTTCACCGGCGTGCCGTCGGGCGCGGTCATCGAGTCCGGCAGCGCGTAGTACGACCGGAAGTAGAGGCTCGCGGAGTCGAGCAGCACCAGGGGAGAGCTCACAACCCGACAAGCTACTAGGCTTCTGGCCATGGCAACGATCACCGGGCCCATCGACGTGTCCGCGCTGCGTGCGCGGCTTGACCGCGCCACCGCAGCCGCAGAGCAGGCGGGCGTCGACGCCCTCCTCATCTCGCCCGGCTCGGACCTGCGGTACCTGATCGGTGCCGGTGGCGACTCCTTCGAGCGGCTCACCTGCCTCGCGCTGCCCGTCGGCGGCACACCGACGCTCGTCGTGCCGAAGCTCGAACAGCCCGGTTACGCCGCCATCCCGACCGACGAGCTCGGGGTCCAGGTCGTCACGTGGGTCGACGGCGAGGACCCGTACGCGCTGGTCAAGGCCGCGATCAAGGGGACGAGCACGGCCGTGGCGGACATGATGCCCGCCCTGCACACGATCAAGCTCGGCAACGCCATCGGCGGGCCGCAGAGCCTCGCGGGGCCCATCATCCGCGAGCTGCGCATGCGCAAGGACGCCAGTGAGATCGCGGCGTTGCGCAAGGCAGGCCAGGCGATCGACCGGGTGCACGCGCGCATGGGCGAGTTCCTGCGCGTGGGCCGCACCGAGCGCGAGGTCGCCCAGGACATCGCCGCCGCGATCGTCGAGGAAGGCCACACCGTCGCCGACTTCGTGATCGTCGGCTCCGGGCCGAACGGCGCGTCGCCGCACCACCGCGACTCCGACCGCGTGATCGAGGCGGGCGAGGTCGTGGTCATCGACATCGGCGGCCCGGTCGCCGAGGGCTACAACTCCGACTCGACCCGCACCTACGTGATGGGTGAGCCGACCCATGACGACGTGTGGGACACCTACGCCGTCCTGCAGGCCGCGCAGCAGGCCGCCGTCGAGGCCGTGAAGCCGGGCGTCACGTGCGAGGAGATCGACAACGTCGCCCGCAAGGTCATCACCGACGCGGGCTTCGGCGAGTACTTCGTGCACCGCACCGGGCACGGCATCGGCCTCGACGTGCACGAGGAGCCCTACATCGTCAGCGGCAACGCGCTGCCGCTCGAGGCCGGCATGGCCTTCAGCGTCGAGCCCGGCATCTACCTGCCCGGCCGCTGGGGCGCGCGCATCGAGGACATCGTCGTCGCCACCGAGCACGGCGTCGAGTCCTTCAACAACCGACCTCACGAGCTGGTGGTGCTTTGACCCTCGAGCAGATCGACCGAGCGATACTGAGGGAACTCGCCTCGGACGGCCGGTGCAGCTTCACCGACCTGGCCGAGCGGGTGGGCCTGTCGGTGTCGGCCGTGCACCAGCGCGTGAAGCGGCTGGAGCAGCGCGGCATCCTGAAGGGCTACGCCGCGCGGCTGGACGGCGCCGAGATCGGCCTGCCGATGTCGGCGTTCATCTCGCTCTTCCCGATCAACCCCGCCGAGCCGGACGACTACCCGAAGCGCCTCGAGCACCTGCCGGAGATCGAGGCCTGCTACTCGGTGGCGGGCGACGCGTCGTACGTGCTGCGCGTGCGCGTCGCCTCACCGACGGCGCTGGAGGAGCTGCTCCAGAAGATCAGGGAGTCGGCCAACGTGTCGACGCGCACGACGGTCGTGCTGTCGACGCCTTACGAGGACAGGCCTCCCGCGGTCTGAGCTCTCAGGTGCGGCGGTCGACCGCGATCCAGTTGGTCTCCCAGGACTTACCACCGTCCTGGGAGAACGCCTGCTCGAACGTCGCGCAGTCCTTGCCCTGCCGGTGGATGAGGAAACGCACCCTGATCGGGCGGCCGCCGAGCTGGTCGTCGCCGTAGAACTCGCCGACGCCGTCGTGGAACCCGCCGTACACCGACGGCGTGAGCAGGCCGTCGCGCATGTTGACGAACGTCAGGCTCCAGCGCTGCGCCTGCGGCTCGTGGAGGCGCATGTTGAGGCCCTCGATCCGTCCTGCCGGTCCGGTGACGTTCAGCTCGACGACGTTCGCCCGCCGGTCCATCAGCGGCCGCACGACCGACGTGCCGCTGAACTGGAGCCACTGGTCCTCGGTGTCCGACAACGGATCGGCGAGCACTCGCACGTCCGTGTGCCACGTCCCGAGCTCCCAGTCGAAGTCCCGTTGCCCGTCGGCGGTGTCCGCCGACGCAGAGCCGGTCAGTGTGAGAAACACGAGGCACGCGACCAAAACGCGGACGTGTGGCACGGTGAGCAGTCTGCGCATGTTCATGATTCGACTGTCGACGGAGCCACCACCATGAACAAGAAGGCACCTGCAGGTAACCTCGCGCGGCCCAACCCGCTGCCCGGCTGCCCGATGGCGGCGGCGTTCGCGGCGATCGGCGGGAAGTGGAAGCTGACGCTGGTGTACTGGCTCGCGCACGGCCAGTCGCACTTCGCCGGTCTGCGCCGCCGGGCCGAGCCGATCACGCCGAAGGTCCTCGCCGAGCAGCTGCGGGAGCTGGAGGCGGACGGGCTCGTCGAGCGCCTGGAGACCGGACCGGTGCCGGCGCCCGTGATCTACCGGCTCACGCCTTACGGGACAACGGTTCTGCCCGTCGTGGAGAGCGTCCGCGTGTGGGGCGAGACGCACCTGCAACACACCAACGGTGAAGTGATGAGCTGCGCACTGCCCACCGGTCAGCCCTGAACCTGACCGTCCACCAGCTCCAGCACCCGATCCGCGACGGCGTGCACCGCGTCGTGGTGCGTGGCGATCAGCACCGCGGCACCCTCGTCGGCGACCCGCCGCAGCAACCCCACCGCCGCCACCGCACTGGCAGCGTCCAGGTGCGCCGTGGGTTCATCGGCGAGCAACGCCGCGGGCCGTGCCACCACGGCACGAGCCAGCGCCGCCCGTTGCTGCTGCCCGAACGACACCTGCCCGGGATACCGCGCCCCCAGCCCGTCGATCCCCAGTTCGGCCAGCAGCCCGGACACCCCGTCCACCGCCCGTCCGGCCAACCGCAACGGCAGCGCGACGTTCTCCTCCAGCGTCAGCTCCGACGCGAGCCCCAGCGACTGCGGCAGCACAGCGCAGTCCGACCACGAGGCGAGCCCTGGCGAGACGGTCCCGCTGTCCGGGGAGTCGAAGCCGCACAACAACGACAGCAGCGCCGTCTTCCCTGACCCGGACGGCCCGCTCAGCGTCACGAGCTCCCCGGCGGACACCGCGAGATCCACCCCGCGCAGCACCGAAACGCCGTCGAAGGACCGGTGCACCCCGGCCGCCCGGATCACGACGCCACCAGCGGAACGCACAGATCCGCCAGCTCGACCAACCGCGGATCGTGCGACGCCACCACGGCCGGCACCGGCAACGACGCCAGCGTCTCCAGCACCAGGTCAGCGGACCGCACGTCCAGCTGTGAGGTCGGCTCGTCCGCAACGACCACGGAAGCCCCGCGCGCCAGCGCACAGCCGAACGCGAGCCGCTGCTGCTGCCCGCCGGACAACGCGCCGATCCGCCACGTCCCGGATCCGCCCAGTCCCAACCGGTCCAGAATGGACAGATCCGCCGCCCCGGCCGCCCGCAGGTTCTCCCCGACGGTCAGGTGCGAGATCAGGTTGTCGGACGGGTTCTGGAAGACGATCGCGATCTCCTTGCGCCGCAACGACCTGAGCTGCGCCCACGACAGCCCGGACGTCGGCCGGTCGTGCACGAAGACCTCACCCACCGAAGGCCGTTCGACCAACGACAGCACCCGCAGCAGCGTCGACTTGCCCGACCCGGATGGCCCGGACAGCACGGTGAGGCCGGGCGCGATCGTCAGCGACACGTCCGAGACGGCACGCACCGGCCCGTAGGACACCCCGACGCCATGAGCGCGGATCACCTGAGCAGTTCTCCCATCCGCGCGGTGCGGACACCCCGCAACGCCAGCCATGCCGCCACGACGACGACCACGAACCCGCCCAGCACCATCGAGCCCAGCAACGGTGTCAGGTCGGGCAGCATCGGGGCGGGGTTGAGCCACGGCGCGGGATCCAGCCGCGGCACCGCGAACCCGGCGCTCACGAACGAAGCCACCGCGCCGATCGCCACGGCCACCAACGCCAGTGCGCCCACCTCCAGCAGATGGCTCGTCCACAACACGGACGGCCGCATGCCCATCCGCGCCGACAACGCGCCGGAGACCGCGTTCTGCCGCCGCCGCACCTCGATCGCCAGCAGCAGCGCCACCGCGGCCACCACTGCCAGCACCACGCCGATCGCGGCCACGAAGGCGAACGTCCACTCCACGGTCAGGAACGGCAGCCCGTCGAGGACCCGCGTCCTCTCCTCGACGTTCGTGTAGTGGATGCCCGCCGCCTGCAACGAGGAAGTCAAGGCGGGCAACGGCAATGACGACCACAGGTGCCATGACCCCACCTGGTCCACCGCGGGCACGGACTCCCGCGCGACGACGTAGCCCCGTGTGCCCAGCTTCGGGAACGACGGCAGCGACGCCACCGGCTTCACCAGCGGCAGCCCCGCGATCTGGATCTCCCGGTCCGCCGCGCGCCCGATCCGCACGGCGGGAGCGACCTCGCCGGTGCGGCGAAGCCCGGACAGCAGCGAGCGCACCGAAGCAGCGTCGTCCACGAGCGCCGCGTCCGTGAACGTCGCGGGATCCACGATCAACGCGCCCGTGCTCACGCCCACGAGAGTTGTGTTGCCCCGCAACGACGACGGCAGCGCCACCCGTCCGAGAGCGATGTCCTGGGACACCTGCGCCGTGCTGTTGGCGCCGACGAACACACCCGACTTCGAGTCGAGCGCCGACTTCTGCGCCCCCGCCACCGCACTGCCCACCGCGATCGTCCCGACGGCCAGCACACCGACCAGCACCACACCGGTCACCGGGCCCACCGCGGCCGCGAGCCGGCGCAGCGCGAACTGCGCGGCGGGAACCCGCCACCACTGCACGCGATGCGACCAGGCGAGCGACCACCGCAGCAGCCGCGTCGCGACCAGCGCCGCCGCCAGCACGACCAGCAGCGGGAACGTCAGCGCGGCCACGTCGACCCGCGGCAGCTCGCTCGATTTCACCACCGTGCCCAACCCGTTGCGGGACAGGCGAAGCCACGCCAGTACAGCCAGTGCGACAACGACGAGTTCCCACGGCACCACAGAAAGCCGCCACGAACGGGCGCGCCGCTGGAACGTCCGGTGCACCCGCCAGGAGGCCACCAGCACCGTCACCGCCAACGATGCGACGACCACGGCGAGAACGAAGCCCATCGCCACCCAGAGCGTTCCAGGAGCCAACGCGACCCCGGGTGCGTAGAGCGGCAGCAACAGCCGAGCCGCCGCCAGCCCGAGCAACCCGCCCAGCACCAACGGCAAACCGAGCTCCGACACACCGCGCAGGCCGAGCGCGAGCGGTCCGGCCCCGCGCACCCAGAGCAGCCGCAGCTCGGAATGCCTGCGCTGAGCCCATTGCACGGTCACCGTGCCGACACCCGCGAGCCCCACCAGCACGCTGATGAGCACCAACGGCAGCAACGCCGACGAGACGTTGCGCTCCGAGGTCCTCGCCGCCGTGATCGCGGACGACAGCACGTCCGCCCGCGTCAACGGCAGCCCGAGCGAGGTGATGAGCGCGTTCCCCTTGTCCCGCAACACCTCCGCCTCGGCGAGCGTGGACACGGGTTCGGCGGGGAACCTCAGCGACACCGAAGCCCCGGACGAGAACTCCGGCGGCAGCGCGGAAAGGTCGGAAGGCTGAGGCACCCAGATCACCGACGTGCTGGCACCGTCGCCGCCCAACGGGTTCGGCACGACGGTCTTCGCCTCGGAACACCACCACCCGGACACCGGATGCGCCAGGTCGGCGTAGATCGCGCTCACCACGAGCGGCGACCCGGTCAGCCGATCACCGACCTTCACGTGTGCCGCGGTGGCGATCGTCCGCGGCACCCACAACCCCTTGCCACCGCCTTCGACGACCGTCAGGTGCGACAGGGCGTCCGGCCGATATCCGAAGCGGCCGTAGGTCGCGAGCCCGTTGAAGTCGGGGCGGCCGATCCGGGTGTAGACCGCGCCCAGCGGGCTGCGCGAGGACATCGTGACAGCGCCGGCGAGCGGCAGCCCGTCGCCGTCCAGCGACGGGTGCACGGACTGCGGGCAGATCCGGTCCCGCTGGTAGGCGAGAGCGGCGCTCCCGGCGGAGGACGAGTGCAGCACGGCCGCGGCCACCACGAAGCCCAGCAGCAACGTCGTCGCGATGCTCACCAGCAACGTGAGCGGGCTCGACAGCGCTGCCCTGGGCGCGGCTCTCCACGGCACCTGCACCAGCGCACGCTAACCGGCGTACCGCGATTTGGGGAGGCTTCAGGAGGTAACGGAACGCATGACGCCGAACCGGGCTCCGAACGGGTCGACGAGCACGGCGATCCGGCCGACTCCGTCCAGCTCGTAGGGCTCGACGACCTCCTCGGCCGCGCCGGCGGCCTGATCCACATCGGTCACCTCGAAGTACGGCAACCAGTAAGCCTCGGAGTCCCCGACCACCGCGCCGAACAACCGGCCCGCACCCGTTCCCGCGGGGCGGACGAATTCGCCGGGAGCGCCGGGAATCGTGATGGCGTCCCAGGAGAACACCGTGCGGTAGAAGGAGGCGTCGGCGGGAGAGTGGAGTTCCAGCCACGTCAGCGCTCCCGGAACCGACACGACGTCGAGCCCGGCGTGCGGCCACACCCCGAACTCCGCGCCCTGCGGATCGGCCATCGTCCGGTCGTGGATCGTGCCACCGGCCGCCACGACCGCCTGAGCAGCTTGATCGGCGTCCGCCACCGCGAAATGGATGGTCCACGCGCCTGTTTCCCGCGCCGCGTGTCCGGCGACCGTCCTGCCCTCGTGGGTGAACTGGTCGCCGAGGCCCCAGCCGAGCACGCGCCCGTAGAACGCCGCGGTGGCGTCGCGGTCCGGGCTGCCCAGTTCGATCCACGCCGGGGCGCCCGGCACGAAGTCGGTCGTGATCATGCCCACCTCCAGCGGATGCCGATCCAGTTCACCGACACGTCGGTCTCGAAGTGGTGCACCGAATTCGTGTGGTCCAGCGCCAGGTCGATCGTCCGATGCGGCTCGGTCTCCTGCCAGTCCTGCAGGTACACGTGCGGATCGGTGGGCAGCGCCGCCGGGTCGAAGTGCACCTCGATCAGGCTCTGCGGGAGGAAGCACCGCACGCCCTGCGCGTACTCGAAGCTGTCGACCTGCGTCGCGTCGTGGACGACGAACTCGAACACCCACGTCTCACCCGTCGCGAGTGGCCGGTCGAAGAGCAGCTCGTCCACCGTCACGTGCTCGGCCTCGTCGCGCGCGGACCGGCCGATCCGGCAGTTGCGGACCGCCTCGTGCCGGACCTCGTGCACGGAGTCGTCGCAGAAGTAGTGCGCGTAGAAGCGGTCGACGCCGTCGTGCCGCGCGCGGGCGACCATGCTCACGTGGATGCGTGACGCGTGCCGTCGGGCGTCGACGAAGATCCTGTCGTGGCGGGACACGACCTCCAGGTCGTTGGTGTTGAAGCCGGGCATCATGCCGGGCACGACGTCCGGCCAGCCGCCCGGATCCGCGCGTTCCAGGAGGCTGAGCAGCGAGCGGGACGGCACCTCCAGCAGTTCCTCGAGCACCGACACGGCCCTGAGCGACTTCGGCGAGATCGGGCGGACCCGGCCCTGCTGCCAGTCGCTCAGGGTCGACAGCGCGACCGCCACGTCCTGTTGCGCGAGGCGTAGCCGAAGCCGTTCCAGGGTGAGCCCGCGGCGGCGGATGGCCGCGCGCAGAGCCGCGTGGAACGGTCCGATGCGCAGCAGCGCTTCCAGACTTGGCGTCGTCGTCACGGCACAGAGCGTAACGACTAGAGCGAGAATCCCTCCGGGAAAGGATCGGTCGCGTCCAGCAGGTACTGGCCCATGCCGGTGATCCAGGCGCGACCGGCCACTGTGGGCACCACGGCCGTTCGGTCACCCAGCGGAACCTCTTCGAGCAACCGGCCGATGAACCTGGTGCCGATGAACGACTCGTTCACGAAGTCCGCACCGAGTCCGAGCTCGCCGCGCGCGTGCAGCTGGGCCATCCGGGCGCAGGTGCCCGTGCCACACGGCGACCGGTCGAACCAGCCGGGGTGGATCGCCATCGCGTTGCGCGAGTGGGCGCCGTCCTGGCCAGGCGCGGTGAACTGGACGTGCTTGCAGCCGCCGATCGCGGCGTCCACCGGGTGCACCGGGCGGTTCACCGCGTTGATCTGGTCCATGATGGACAGTCCGGCGGCCAGGATCCGGTCCTTCTCGGCCCGGTCGAACGGGATGCCGAGCTGCTCCAGCGGCAGGATCGCGTAGAAGTTGCCGCCGTAGGCCATGTCGTAGCGGACCTCGCCGAGGCCCGGGACCTCGACCGTCGCGTCCAGCTCGTGCGCGTAGGCCGGGACGTTGCGGATCGTCACGAGCTTCGTGCGGGTGTCGTAGTCGGCGAGGACCAGACCGGCCGGGGTGTCCAGGCGGACCGTCGTGACGGGCTCGGTCACCTCGACCATGCCGGTCTCCACCAGCACTGTCGCCACGCCGATGGTGCCGTGGCCGCACATCGGCAGGCAGCCGGACACCTCGATGTAGAGCACTCCCCAGTCCGCGTCCTGGCGGGTCGGCGGCTGCAGGATCGCGCCGCTCATCGCCGCGTGGCCGCGCGGTTCGTTGACCAGCAACCGCCGGATGTGGTCATGGTTCTTGATGAAGTCGAGGCGCTTGTCGGCCATGGTCTCGCCGGGGATCACGCCGACGCCGCCGGTGATCACCCGCGTCGGCATGCCCTCGGTGTGCGAGTCGACGGCGCTGAAGTACTTCGCGAACCTCATGCCGTGTCCAATTCTCGGGCAGCCAGCTTCATGTCGGCGTCGACCTGGGCGCGCTGTTCGGGCGACAACGGGCCGCGCGGCGGACGGCACGGACCGCCGTAGCGGCCCACGAAGTCCATGGAGTGCTTGATGGCCTGGACGAACTCGGTGCGCGAGTCCCAGCGGAACGCGGGCACGAGGCGTTCGTACAGCGTGCGGGCCTCCGTGAGCTTGCCCGCCAGCGCCAGCTCGAACAGTTCGGTGCACTCGGCGGGGAACACGTTGGGGTAGCCCGCGAACCAGCCCGTGGCGCCCATCAGCAGGCTTTCCAGCACCACGTCGTCGGCGCCGGCCACGACGGTGAGGTGCGGGGCGGCGGCCCTGATCTCCAGCACGCGGCGGACGTCGCCGGAGAACTCCTTCACCGCCACGACGTGCTCGATCTGGCCCAGCTCGGCGATCAGGTCCGGGGTGAGGTCGACCTTGGTGTCGATCGGGTTGTTGTAGACCATGATCGGCAGCCCGGCCTTGGCGACCTCGCGGAAGTGGTGCACGACCTCGCCGCGGTTCGCCCGGTACATCGTGGGCGGCAGGCACAGCACGCCGTCTGCGCCGTCCTCCGCCGCCAGTTCCGCCCAGTGCCGGGCCTGGTGCGCGCCCACGCCGTGGACTCCGATGACCGCGATGCCACGGCCCTTCACCGCCGCGATGGCGGTCTGGGCGACCTCACGGCGTTCCGCGTCGGTCAGCGACGAGTACTCGCCGAGCGAGCCGTTGGGCCCCACGCCGCGGCAGCCGTTCTCGACGACCCACTGGCAGTGCTCGGCGAGCTTGTCGAGGTCGGGGCGCAGACCGGCCGGGGCCTTCGGATCCTCGGCGTAGGGGAGTGCGGTGGCGACGATGACGCCGTCGAGACGTTCGGTCATGAGGTTTCCTCCGGGAGATCGGCGAGTTCGCCAAGGGGGATCGGGACCGCGATCACGCGGCGTTGCCCGTCGAACGGGATGCCGGTCAGGTCCGCCGCGTTGCGGGCGCAGATGCGGCCCTGGCAGCGGCCCATCGCGACGCGGCTGGTGAGCTTGAGCTCGCGCATGCTGGCGGCGTCGGTGAGGTCGGCGAGGCTGACCTTTTCGCACCGGCACACGGTGGTGTCGGGGTTCAGCCACGTCTGCCAGCCAGGCTGGACGGCGTGTGCGCGGGCCAGGGCCTGGGCGAACAGGCGGCCCCTGCGCACCGCTTCGACTGCTATGAGCGGCGGTTCCTGGTGTGCCGCTGCGGCTCCGGCGATGATGCCTTCCGCTTCGGCGAGGTCCGCGCCGCCGATGCCGGTGACCTCGCCTGCCGCGTAGACGTTCTCGACCGACGTCCGCTGGAGTTCGTCGACGTCGAGGAAGTCGTTGGTGCGCTTGGCGTTCGGCACGAGGTCGGTGCGCGGGAGGAAGCCGTAGCCGATGCACACCAGGTCGGCGTGTTCGGTGCGATGACTGACCGGGCGCCAGTGGCGGTCGAGTTTCGCGACCGTGACGCGGTCGCCGTGCTTGGCGATCACGGCCGTGCGGGTTTCCAGGTGGGACAGTGCTTTGCGGTAGCTCGCCAGTTCGGCGATCTTGTGCCGGTTGGCGAGCACGGCCTTTGTTTCGCGCGCCCAGGCGAGCGGGGAGTTCGCCTCGTACACGCCGACGAGGGTGGCGCCGAGGTTCTGCAGCGCGGTGGCGACGGGCAGCAGGAACGGGCCCGTGCCCGCGACGATCACGCGGTCGGCGAGGGTCACGCCCTGCTTGGCGAGGGCCTGGGCGGCGCCCGCGGTGATCACGCCGGGGCCGTCCCAGCCGGGGAACGGCAGGGGGCGGTCGTAGGCGCCGGTCGCGATGATCAGGGCGTCGAAGTGGAGTTGCCGGGGACCGCGCAGATGCAGTGTGTGCCCCTCGACCATCCAGGCTTCGGTGTTCTTCAGGTGCGTGACGCCCCTGTGCTCGAACTTCGCCCGGCCGCGCAGGAACTGGCCGCCCGCCTCGGGTTCCGAGTCGACCATCGTGACCTCGGCTCCCGCGTCGGCGGCTGTTCTGGCGGCGGCCATCCCGGCAGGGCCCGCGCCCACGACGACGATCCTCATCGTTGCGTCCTGATCTCGTCGCCGTCCCGCAGCTGGTGCCGGCACGCGCGGACCTCGGGCACGCCGTTGATCTCGGCGACGCAGCCGAAGCAGACGCCGATGCCGCAGAAGAACCGTCCTGGCAGCAGTTCGGCGACGTGCGAGACCTCGCGGTCCCGGCCGTTGAACGTGACCTTCACACCATCACCTCCTGGCGATCGACGCGGAACGGGTGGGGATCGACGAGCGGGGTGGAGCCGGTGAGCAGGTCGGCGAGCAGGCGGCCGGTGGCAGGGGCGAGACCGACGCCCGCGCCCTCGTGGCCCGTGGCGTGCCACAGACCCGGCGTGCGCGGGTCCTCGCCGATGATCGGCAGGTGGTCCGGCGCGTACGGACGGAACCCTCCGTACGCACGCATCACCGGGACGCCGGCGAGCATCGGGAAGAGCGCGATCGCTTTGCGTGCCAACGCTTTCAGCACCTTGCTCTCGATCGTGCCGTCGAAGCCCTTGCGCTGGCGGCTCGACCCGATCAGCACCGTGCCCGCCTGGGTCGACTCGACGACGCCGGACGTCTGCAGGTCGGCGTCACCGCTCGCGACCGCGCCGACGTAGTCCGCGTCGTAGACCTTGTGCCGGATCGTGCCGGGGATCGGGGTGGTGACCAGGACGACGCCGCGCCGGGGCAGCACGTTCACGCCGAACTGACGTGCCCACGGGCCAGTGGCGTTGACGACGGCGCCGCAGCTGATCACACCGTTGGTCGTGGTGACACTGCGACCGTCCGTTGTGGACACCTCGGCGTCGATGATCCTGATGCCGCGCAGCAGGGCCCTCGTGGCTTTGACCGGGTTGAGCTGCGCGTCCTGCAGGTAGTGGACAGCCGCCGTGATCTCCGGGTTGAGGTGCGGCTCGTGGGCCAGGGCCTCGTCGGCGGTGAGCTCGCAGGCGTCGATGCCCGCCGCCCGTTGCTTCGCGGCGAACGCCTCGAGGGGCTCGCAGGCCTCCTCGGTAGTGGCGACGACCAGCCCGCCCTTCTCCTCCCACTCGGCGTCCTGGGCCAGTTCGGGCCACAGCTCCCGGCTGGCCTTGGCCAGTTCGAGCTCGGGGCCGGGCTCCTTGTCGCTGACCAGGACGTTGCCCTCACCGGCCGCACTGGTGCCCGACGCCGCTCCGCTGCGGTCGATGACGACGACGTCGAGCCCGCGTGCTCGCAGCGCCTGCGCGCACGCGGCCCCGATGATGCCCGCTCCCACGACCACGACGTCCGGGTGCATCGCCACCTCCGTTCATTAGAATGAACGTTAGTGCTTCGGATACTCCAGCACCAGTACCGAGCTCACTTCTCCGTCGAGAGTCTCGTACAGGTGCGGGGTCGAGCCGGGGAAGCACACGTAGTCGCCTGGCCCCAGCTCGTACGGCCCGTCGGTCGGCCCCACGCGCAGCCGGCCACCCGTGACCAGCACGTGCTCCTTGCCGGGATGACCTTCGCTGGTCTGCACGGCACCCGGCCGCACCCGTTGGTCGTAGATCTCGATGACGGTGTCGGCGATGTCCATCCGCCGCATCAGCCGCAGGTCGACGGCATTGCTGCTGAGCACCTCGACGTCCCGCGCCCGCACCAGCACGACGTCCGGCGGCGTCCGCTCGGTCACGAGCTCCGACACCGGAACGTCCAAAGCGTTCGACAAACTGAACACTGTTTCGATGGTCGGGTTGCCCGACCCGCTCTCCAGCTGGGACAGCGTGCCCTTGGCGATGGACGACCGCCGCGCGAGCTCCGACAGTGACAACCCGCGCTGCTCCCGGAACGCCCTGATGTTGGCGCCGAGCACCTGACCCGCACTCATAACCACTGATCGTTGCATAGGCTTGCGCCCATGACTGCGTACACGGAGGCGGAGGGGCAGACCCTCCGCACAGCCGTTTTCGGTGCAATGGTGCTGGTGTCCACGGCGGACCCCGGCTCGGTCGAGGAGGAGAGCCACGCCGGTATCAGGGCGATGACCCTGCTCTCGGACGACCTGCGCGCCGTCATCGCCGCCGCCCCGCCCTCGCTGCCGAAGGGAACGGCGTCCGATGTGGAGGTCGGCGTTCTCGCCGCGCTGAAGGAAGCCGTCCAGATCATCAACGCCCACGAACCGCGCGACGTCGAGATCTTCCGCGCCGCCGTGACGGAGATGTGCCGCTCGGTGGCGGGCGCGGACGGCGAGGTGGCCGCGACCGAGAAGGAGATGGTGACCCGCGTCGTCGAGGCGCTCGCCTGACGGAGCCTCGTCACGAACTCTCCGGCCAGGTCGACGAGGTGCTGCTCGCCGGCGGCGGTGAGCTGCAGGTCGATCAGCACCTCGTCCACGACTTCGCCCGCCTGCTGTGGACGGTGCCGGAGTCGATGGTCGAGGTGGCCGCGTTCATGCCGCAGGAGCTCGAACGGATCGCGCGGAAGGCCGACGGTGGCTCGGGGTCGGGCTGCCGTTGCCCATGCTCACGGCGACTGTGACGGCGTTGCGGCAGATGACTCAGCGAGAACCGCGGACGCCGATGTGGCGGGAACCCCGGTGCGAGGCCGATGCGCATGACCTCCGACTCGATCACAGGTACGACTCGTACTCCTTCAGCATCCTGCTCAGCGCGTCCGAGACGGTGGCGGGCAACGTGCCCGCGCCGAGCATGTCCTGGATCGGCTCCATCGCGGTCCGCGCCGTGGTGGCCCGGTGTTCCGGCTCGAACCGCTCCATGCCCCGGCGCACCGCGTCCAGGGCGGCGGTGGTGTCACCGGAGAACGCGAACGTGTCCGCGAGGTCCAGCCACTCCCAGTCCGCCTTCGGGTTCTTGGTCTTCCACGTCGCCAGCGGGTTGAGGTCGCGGAACGTCTCCACGGCCGCCTCCCGCTCGTCGTCGGTCGCGGCGAGCTGGACGTCGAGCCGCGCGGCGTTGGCGCGGGCGTAGAGGTCGTCCTCCGCGATCTCGCTGGCCTTGCGGTACGCGTCACGGGCCTTGCGCAGCTCGGTGCTGTCGCCGGTGGCACGAGCGAGCCGCCGGTGCGCCCCGCCCAGGCCGGAGAAGGCCTCCTTGTCCGCGGCGTTCAGCTTCACCGCCTCGGTCAGCGAGTAGATCGCTTCCGGCAGGTTCTCGTTGCGGCTCTGGGCGATGCCGAGCTCCCGCCACCAGTGCGCGCCGCGGGACTCCAGCCGGGTGGCGAGCCCGAGGTGGTGGATGGCACCGGAGAAGTCGCCCTGCTTGCGCAGCGCCTTGCCGAGCTCGCCGTGCACGTCGGCTCTCGTGTCGTTCAGCAGCAGCACGCGGCGCAGCTTCGCGACGCGTTCCTCGTGCGGTGCGGCCATGGCCTCGTTGAAGAGGTCGTCGCCGCGGGCGTGCTCCAGCTCCGCGATCTTCGCGTGGAGCTCGTCGATCATGCCGGTGGGCACAGTGGTCAGCCCGCTGCCCAGCCGCACGGGGCTGTCGACGTTCTTCCTCGTGAGGCCGTGCATGATCATGCTGAGGATGACCTCGTGCGCCTCGGCCAGCTCGTCGTAGCGGTTGCTGTAGGGCACGACCCTGTTGCCGGACACGTTGAACCGCACGTCGTCCTGGTTCTGGCTCACCAGCACCGTCACGTTGTCCCGCACGGCCCAGCGCACGCCCAGCTCCAGGTACACGTTCGGGTTGGCGCCGGTGAGGTCGGCGATGTAGACCTCGGCGTTGAACGCCTCGGCGAACATCGTGTGGTTGATGGGACCGGACTCGCGCCGTTCCTTCTCGATCTGGACCTGCACCGGGCGGCCGAGCCGTTCCTGCAGCTTCGCGGCCAGCGGGTCGTACAGGCCCGCCTTGATCTGCTTGATGTCGGTCCACTTCGCGCGTTCGCCGAGCGTCGTGCCCGGCATCGCGACGAAGATCGTCATCGGCTCGTCGGTCGTCACAGTGGTCCTCTCAGGTCGTGCTGGGGCGCGACGCGAGCCACGCGGCGTGTTCGGTGCTGATCACGGCCTCCGCCTCGGCGACGGTGGTGGGCCAGTCGCTCTCGTCGGTGCGCAGGAGCCGTTTGTGCATGCCGGCCAGCTCGCCGGCGGCCGCCGAGTAGGCGACCTTGAGGTTCTCGTACTGCCGCAGCCCTATCCACGCGGCACCGCCCGCGACCGCCGCGGCCATGACACCGGACAGGTCGACGTCCCACGCGCCGGTGATGCGCAGGATCGCGAACAGGATCGCGATGAACTCACCCGCGAACAGCAGGACGCGCGCGACGTTCGCCCTGATCTCGTTGGATGCGGCCTTGTCGTGGTACCAGTCGAGCTGCCTGCGCACGCGGTTGTCGCAGTAGGCGGTCCTGCGTTCGGGGAAGGGCTTGTCCCGCAACCCGGTCATCACGACCTCGCCCGCCGGGTTGTCACCGGTGAGCAGCAACGTCCCGCGGTGCTCCGCCGCCGCGTCGATGACGGCCTTCTCCAGGTCGCCGCGGGCGTCGGGCGAGGTGAGCGGGAACGGGTCGCCCGCCACGGCGTAGCGCCAGCCGAGGGACTTCACGCGTTCGGCCACCGCGCGGCCCGCGTTCCACTTCAGCTCGGGGTGCATGACCCAGAGGAGGAACTCGCCGAACAGCGCGATGAGGAAGCCGATCAGGGCCACCCAGGCCCACACGTCGACGCCGCCGCCCACCTTCCACTTGAACGCGCCACCCACCGCCGCGACCACCGCGCCGAGGAGCCGGACCCGGCTGAGCAGCAGCGTCGCGCGCTGGCCGCTCCGGGAGGCCTCCTCGGCGTCGTGGTAGAAGCCGGGCAGGTGCTGGTCGTCCATCAGAGTTCTCTCTTCCTCGTCCGACAACGCTGATCGTGCGCCACCAAACGTGTGTTACCACGACGGAGCCCTAACGGTGGTCTCTTCGGGGGCGATGTAGAGGTGTTCACCCGTGCAGCGGAGAGGTGGGGCATGCCTGGCGAGAGGACGTACGCGGCGTTCATCTCGTACAGCCACGAAACGGACCACGCGCTGGGGCCGTTGCTACAGGAGGGGATCGAGAAGTTCGCGAAGCCCTGGTACCGGCCGCGGGCGCGGCGGGTGTTCCTCGACAACTCCGTGCTGGCCGCGGAACACGACCTGACCGAGGCGATCCTCGACGGCCTCGCGCGGTCGGACAACTTCCTGCTGCTGGCCTCGCGGGCCTCGGCGCGGTCGCGCTGGGTCGGCAAGGAAGTGGCGTGGTGGCTGGAGAACCGCGACCGGCGCAAGCTCTTCGTGCTGCTCACCGACGGTGACGCGGTGTGGGACGACGGGGTGCTGGACCGGCAGCGCACGAACGCCTTGCCGGAGACCCTGCGCGGCCTCCCCGAACCGCGCTGCGTCGACCTGCGCGGAGTCCGCGACGTCGAGCTCGACGTGCGCAACCCGGAGTGGGAGTCGGTGCTCGCGGACGTCGTGGCGCCGTTGGACGGCATCGAGAAGACCGAGCTGATCGGTCACCACCTCCGGGAACGCCGTCGCACCAGGCGAACCGTGCTCACCACGATCTCCGTGCTGGTCGTGCTGCTGGTCGCCGCGGTGATCTTCGCAGTCCGTTCGGAGCAGCAGAGCAACCGGGCGCGGCAGCAGACGCTGGTCGCCACGTCGCGGCAGCTCGCGGCCCAGGCGGCGGCGATCCGCGACGCGCGACCGGCAACGGCGCGGCAGCTGCTCGCCCAGGCCTACCGGATGGCGCCGACCGCGGAGGTGCTGGGGGCGCTGATGGACAGCGCGTCGATCCCGCGCGTCGTGCCGGGAGCGGCCGTGGACGTGGCGTTCGGCCCACGCGGTGATGTCATGGCTGTGCTGCGCAAGGACGAGCTCGTCCTGTACGAGGGCACGTCCGAACGCGCGAAGATACCGCTGCCCGACGCCGCCGCGGTGCTGTTCAGCCCGGACGGGACCTTCGTCGCCGCCACGTCGATCCGGGGCGGCGTACTTCTCGCCCAGGTCGCCGACCCGGCGAAGCGATCGACGTGGGACGCCGGCACGACCGGCATCAGGTCGCTCGCGTTCGTGCCGGGCAAACCCGTTCTCACGATGACCGCCAGCGGCGGGCACACGTGGCTGCTCGACGTCACGGATCCCCTGGCGGCCAAGCTGATCACCGAGTTCGCGCCGGACAGCGACTCGATCTTCACCGCGAGCGCGGTGAGCGCCGACGGGACCACACTCGCGTTGTCCGGCTCGGACGGCACGATCGAACTGTGGGACATCACCGCCACACCGACCAGGCGCGCGGTGCTGACCGGCCACACCATGGAGGTGTCGGTCCTGCGGTTCGCCCCGACCGGCTCCCTGCTCGCCAGCGGCTCGAAGGACGACACGGTGCGGCTGTGGAACGCCGCGACGTCGCAGCTGTACGGCGTGCTCACGGGTGCGAGCATTTTCGTGACGTCGGCGGCCTTCGCCCCGGACGGCGGCACGCTCGCGTTCGGCGACGGCAACGGCACGGTCCACCTGTGGGACGTGAGCGATCCGATCCGGCCGAAGACCGCGCAACCGCTGCTGGGCCATGCCGACGGCATCAACGGGTTGTCGTTCGCCGCGGACTCGCGCACGCTCGCCTCGGCAGGGGAGCACGTCCGGCTGTGGAACGTGCTCGGCGCGAGCAGGTCGTCCGCCGTGACGGTGCTGCCCAGCGGTAGCCACACGTTGGCGTTCGGAGCGAACCATCGGCTGGCCACGGGGTTTCCGACGAAGCTCTACGACCTGACCGACGTCGTGCACCCGCGCGAGATCCGCGCGCTGCGGACGTTCAACCGCGGCGGCAGCCCGCAGCTCGCGTTCAGCCCGGACGGCACGCGACTGGCCAGCGGGTTGCCCGTGGCGCTCACCGATCCTGAGGCCGGTGAGACGCCGGTGCACGAGGAACGCGCGGACAGCGTGGTGTTCAGCCCGGACGGCCGGTTGATCGGCGCGGCGGCGCATCCCGGCGTGTTCCGGCTCTGGGTGCGCGACGGCGACGGGGTGCGGGCCGCGGCCGAGCTGCCGGGATCGGACGTCACCCCGCACGGCATCTCGTTCGGTTCCGGCGGCCGCGCGGTGACGAAGGGGGAGAAGGGGGAGACGTTGCAGTTGTGGGACGTCAGCTCACCCGACGCGCCACGACTGGTCCGCACGCACGACACGAAGTCCGATCCGGTCGAGTCCGTGCTGTTCCGTCCCACCGGCGACACGGTGATCACCGGCAGCGCCACGGGGCTGATCACCGTGTGGGACATGGCGAACGGCAGCCGGGTCGCGACGGTGCGCCGGCACGTCGGCAGCGTCCGGCACCTCGCCCTGCACCCCGGCGGGGAGCTGCTCGCGAGCGCGGGGGAGGCGGGCGAGGTCGTGCTGTGGGACGTCGCCGACCCGTCCCGGCCGGTCGAGGTGTCGACGTTGCGCGCGGGCGGCCGCTACACCGCCGCGGCGATCGC
This sequence comes from Lentzea nigeriaca, assembly GCF_016907955.1. GTDB lineage: Bacteria > Actinomycetota > Actinomycetes > Mycobacteriales > Pseudonocardiaceae > Lentzea > Lentzea nigeriaca. The sequence goes on from NZ_JAFBCX010000001.1 coordinate 1,112,153, forward strand.
GTTCAGCCCGGACGGCACGATGCTCGGCGGCGCGGACGGGATTCGCACGACCATCTGGAGCACCGACGTGGCGCGGTTGCTGGCGCGGTTGTGCGCGGACACGCGGCCCATGTCGGAAACCGAGTGGCGGCAGTACCTTCCCGACATCCCTTACGACCCACCGTGCGCGTGAAGGGAACCTCATGAGACGCGTTCTCCCGCTGGTGCTCCTCCTCGCCGCGTGCAGCGAACCGGGGACGGGGCCGAAGATCACCGGACAGCCGGAGCCGAACCAGACCGCCACCGCGACGACGGCACCGCCGTCCGCCGCCGCCAGGCCCACGCTCGGGCCGGCGCCGGAGAACCTGCGGTCGGTGGACTGGCGGCAGGCCACGCTGCCCGCCGGGTTCTGCGACGTCCGGGATCCCGTGCGGCTGCGGGACGGCACGGCTCGTGCCACGTCCACGTTGTGGGGTTCGGTGGACGTGTTCCTCGACGTCGACGTGCACTTCGGTGACGTCGACGGCGACGGCCGCGAGGAGGCGGCGATCTCGCTCGGCTGCGACAACGGCGGTGGCACGGCGTCGAGCCAGCTCGCCTTCGGGTTCGCGGTGGTGCGCTCGGAGCGGGGCGCGCTCGAAGTGGTCGGCGAGATCAAGCCGACCACGATGCGCGACGACGCGACGCACGTGCCGTTGCTGTCCGAGCCGAAGTTCGAGAAGGGCGTGATCACCGTCAGGGAGCTCTGGTACCGGCCGAGCGACGCGAACTGCTGCCCGAGCGGCGAGTCGCTGACCAGGTGGTGGCTGCGCGACGGCACGTTGAAGCCTGATCAGCCCATTCAGGTCTCGTAGTGCTCCGATGAGTCCGCGAAACACGAGCATAACGAAGGCTTGAACCTGGTAGTTCCGGATGCAATCATCGGATCTCTCGCCGCCGCCCCGACGAGAAAAGCGATGGTCATGGCACTACGACGTTTGTGTGTGGCCGTGGTGGCCGCGCTGCTCGCCGGCCTGGTCGCGGTCGTCCTGCCGGGCGCCGCGCAGGCCGAGGTGCAACATCCGAGACAGGAGTGGCTGCGCAAGTCGACCGCCGGGCTCTTCCTGCACTGGGGCATGTTCACCGCCCCGAAGCACCTCGACTGCGCCGAGTGGGAGCGCGATGTCACCGGTGGCGGGTGGACCCCCGGCTACTGGATCGACGAGGCCAGCAAGCTCGGCGCCTCCTACGTCGTGCTGGCGACGTTCCACTCCCGGCTCGGCTACGCGCGCCCGTGGCCGTCCAAGATCCCCGGCAGCTGCGCGACAGAACGCGACCTGCTCGGTGAGCTCGTCAAGGCGGGCAAGGCCAAGGGCGTCAAGGTGATCCTCTACATGACCGACGACCCGCAGTGGCACGCCGAGCAGGGCGTGGAGATGCTCGACTCGGCTGCCTACTCCGCCTACAAGGGAGAGAGCGTCGACCTCACGACGCGCGAGGGCTTCGGCAAGTACAGCTACGACCTCTTCTTCGAGGTCATGAAGAACTACGACGACCTCGCGGGCTTCTGGATCGACAACGACAACGAGTACTGGGAGCGCAACAAGCTCTACGAGCAGATCCGGCAGCTGCAGCCGACCTGGTTGTTGAGCAACAACAACGAGGACACGCCGATCATGGACACGGTCTCGAACGAGCAGAAGACCGGCATGTTCCCGTCCTACGACTACCCGGCGGCGACGTTCACACCGATGCCGCGGCTGTCCGAGGCCTGCTACAAACTGCCCACCACCGGCGACTGGTGGTACGACGGCGGCAGCCACGCCGTCGACACGCGCCTGAACACCGGCCGCTACATCACCAACGCGGGCTCCTCGATCAAGTCGCTGATGGCCGAGACGCCCATGGTGAACGGCCGGATGCCCGCGCAGCAGGAGGCGTACAACAACTTCATGGCCTCGTGGGTGCCGCCGATCCGCGAGTCGATCCAGGGCGTCGAGGGCGCCGGGTACATGTACGGCGGCATGCAGCCGGGGTTCTGGAACGACGGCGCCCACGGCGTGATCACCGTCAACCCGTCGACCGGCAAGCAGTACGTGCACGTGGTCACTCGTCCGCGTGCCGACTTCGTTCGCTTGCGTGACAACGGGTATCGAGTCTCTCGCGTCACGGATCTCCGCACGGGCGAGCGGATGAGGTTCTCGCAGTCCGCCGGGCACCTGACGATCGAGGGCATCACGGCGTGGGACGAGTACGACACCGTGTTCGCGGTGGAAACGGCCGGGCAGCAGGGCTTCCACGACGGTGTCAAGGCGTACGCGACGTCCTCGAAGGACGGTTTCCCCGCCTCGAACCTGACCGACGGCAGCTACGAGAAGTACTGGGACGCCGACGCGGCCCAGCCCGTGTCGATCTCGCTGGACCTCGGCCGCCGCAAGGAGGCGTCGTTCCTCGCGATCAACCAGCGCGAGTCGTCGCCGACGCATGCCCGCGTGTCGTTCGGCCGGCCGGAGGACTCCTCGCGGATCAAGGACTACCAGCTGACGGCTTCCGACGACGGCCGCAACTGGTGGCACGTCCGCAGCGGCGCGTTGCCTTCCGCGCGCGGAACCCAGTTCATCGACATCGGTGCGACTCAGGCCAGGTGGCTGCGGCTGACCGTGCTCAACACGTGGGGTGGCCCGCAGGCTCCGGTGTACTTCAAGGACCTGAAGATCGACGAGATCCGGGTCGGCCACGGCTATCCGAGATCGCTTCAGGGCGGTGCGCTGGAGGCCGAGAACGCGGCGCGGTCGGGTTCGGCGCGCAACGCGTTCTGCGAGGCCTGCTCCGGCACGCGACAGGTGAGCGGACTCGGTGGTGGTGACGCCAACGCCGTGACCTATCGCGACGTTTCCGTTGCCACGGCTGGCACTTACAGCCTGCAGCTTTCTGTGACCTCCGCTGCCGCCTCGTCCGTGTCGGTGTCGGTGAACGGGGCGGCGCCGATTTCCGTCGCCGTGCCCGCGGATCGTGCCGACGTGCCGAGCCCGGCTGCGCTCGCGGTGCCGTTGAACGCCGGACGCAACACGGTTCGCGTGTTCAGCACGGGCAAGTCGCTCGGTCTCGACCGGATCTCGGTCGGCGGGCTGCCGCCGTCGACCTACACGCCGAAGACGACCCTGACCGTGGAACCCCATGGCGTGCAATGGGTTGCGCCGGGTCAGCAGTCGGTGAAGATCACCGCACGGCTGCGGCTGGACGCCGACGACCAGATCGACAACGTGTCGCTGGCACCCGTGCTTCCGGCGGGGTGGACGCTGACCGGCTCGCCTGCTGTGCGGCAGTCGATGCGTCTGGCCGGTGTGCTGGAAGGGGTGTGGACGGCGACCTCGCCCGCCGGGGCGGACGTGGGCTCGGTCAGCATTCCGGTGAACGCGTCGTTCCAGCTGCTCAGCTCGGACCGCAAGGTGTCGGGTTCGGTGCCGGTGCGGACCAGGCCTGCTGACCGCGTGTTCGTGCGCGAGGCGGAGGACTCGGCGAACGTGTTCGGCAGCACCGGTTTGTCGAGCTGCGGGTCGTGCTCCGGCGGGGAGAAGGTCCGCAACATCGGTGGCAGTCCGGACGCCACGGTGACGTTCCCGAACGTCGTCGTGCCCGAAGCGCGCGCGTACAAGCTGTTCATCCAGTTCACGGTGAACGGGCCGCGGTCGTACTTCGTGTCGGTGAACGGCAATGCGCCGGTCGAGGTCAAGCTGAACGGGGTCGGGAACAACACGCCGTACGTGGCCGAGATCCCGGTGACGCTGAACGCCGGGGCGAACACCGTCAAGTTCGGCAACGACACCGCGGGCGCGCCTGATCTGGACCAGATCGCGCTCGCCTGAACCCGTTGCACGGAACGGCACCCCGCCTCGGTAGGGTGCCGTTCTCGTGGGGGAAGAAGTTCTCGAGGGCTGGCGGGGATTCCCGGTCACCGGCTGGCGGAGTGTCGAGGCCGTGCGGCGCAGGCTCGACGCGGGCGCCGACCCGAACGTCGGCCCGTTCTGGATGACGCCGCTGCACTCGGCAGTGGAGTTCGGCACGGCCGAGACCGTGGCCGAGGTGGCCGCTCGGGTCGACGACGTCGATCAGCTGGGCGACGGCCGGAGCGCGTTGTGGCGGGCCGTCTACGAGGGCAAGGCCGACATCGCGAAGGCGTTGCTGGCCGCCGGGGCGGATCCGGTGCGCCCCATGATGTCCGGCTGGTCGCCGGCCCGGCTGAGCCGCGCGACCCGGCACGTCATCCCGTCCGGCGAGGTGCTGACCGAGGACGAGCAGCTGGCGGTCAGCGAGGCCGGCCGCCTGGTGCACGCGCTGAAAGACTTCCCCTTCTACGACGGCTACAGCCTCGCCTGCGTCGCCGGCATCGACGCCGAGGAGGCGACCCGCAGGCTGAACGCGGTCGTGGTGCCCGCGGCGGACGTCCCGGACTCGGTGCCGACCGGGTGGCCCGGCCCGTTCGGCGAGGACACCGAGCGCGCTCTCGGCGTCACGACCGTGCCGGGCGGCTGCATCCTGTTCCAGCCCTGGTACTTCGCAGTCCAGCGGCCGGAGGCGATGAAGCCGCTGTCGGCGGGCACCGTCGCGTACGGCATGTACGCCAACCCGAAGAGCGGCAACCAGGGCAACGTCCACCGCGACGGCGAGACCATCGGCTGGGACCTGCACCCCGGCGGCGGTCCGAACGAGCGGGACAGCACGGCCGAGGTGCTCCTGGCGTACCTCTACGCCCACAAGGCCGTCGCCTACTGCTGCGCCTACGCGGGGCTGCGGCCCAAGAACAGCAAGGCGTTCACTGAGCCGGACCAGTGGGTTCTCCTTCCCGCTCTCAGCGACGGGCGCGCATGATGGGTGCATGCTGGAGGCACTGCGGCGGCAGCTGAGCGACGGGCTGTTCGAGAAGGTCGCCGGACCGGAGCGGGAGAAGCACGCGCGGCGGATCCACGACGCGCCCGGCCCGCGCATGTTCGCGGAAGACCGGCCGATCCGGCACGTCCACGCTGATCACGCCATGTTCATCGGCGGGCTGCGGGCGTTGCTGCTGCAGTCGTTGCACCCGCTCGCGATGGCCGCGGTCGCGCAGCACTCCGACTACCGCGCCGACCCGTGGGGACGGTTGCAGCGCACCAGTCTGTTCGTCGGCGTGACGACGTACGGGACGGTCGAGGCCGCGCACGAGGTGATCGAACGGCTCGCGCGGGTGCACTCGTTCATCCACGGCACCGCGCCGGACGGGCGGGCCTACCGCGCCGACGACCCGCACCTGCTGGGCTGGGTGCACGTGGCCGAGGTCGACAGCTTCCTGCGCTGCCACCAGAAGTACGGCGAGAAACCCCTCGACGACTACGACGGCTACGTCGCCGACATGGCGGTGATCGCGGACGCGATGGGCATCCCGGAACCGCCGCGCACGACCGCGGAGCTCGACGCTCGGCTGAACGCCTACCGCGCCGAGCTGAAAGGCACAGCCGAGGCCAGGGAAGCGGCGAAGTTCCTGCTGCTCAAAGCCCCTCTGCCGATGCTGGCGCGCGGTCCGTACGCGGTGCTCGCGGCGACCGCGGTGGCGAGTTTGCCGCTGTGGGCGCGGATTCCGTTGCGGCTGCCGTACCTGCCGATCGCCGAAGCCACCGGGGTGCGGTTCGCGGGCCACGCGTTGATGCGCGGCCTGCGCTGGGTCACCGGCTGAGGAAGTCCATCACCAGTGGCGTGGCTTCTGAGCGAAACTCCTCGAAGTAGCCATGCCGCGCGCCCTCGATGAGGTGCATCCGCGCGCCGGGAATCCGCTCGGTGATCAGGGGAGCGTTGGCCGTGGGGTTGAAGATGTCCTCGGTTCCGTGCACCACCAGAGTGGGTGCGGTGATCGACGGCAGCACGTCCCACGCGTCATGCTCGGCGCTCGCGAACAGGTGCAGCTTGCGCGCGTAGGGCGGCATGTCCGGGTCGCCGAGCGTGTTGAACGGTCCTTTGTAGGCCGGTGTGTACATCAGGGCTTCCAACGCCCGGCGTGCCTTCATCGGGTCGATCTGGGCCAGCGACCTGCGCACCTCGGCGCTGCGCTCGATCGCGTGCGGCCCGCCCGGTGACGTGCAGCCCAGCACCAGTCGTTCGACGCGGTCGCCGTGGGACGCCGCGATCCACTGGGCGATCCGGCCGCCCATCGACGTGCCGTAGACGTGCGCGCTGCCGATGCCCGCGTCGTCGAGGATCGCGACGCAGTCCGCCGCGAACAGCCTGGTGCTGTAGGGGGTTTCCGGCTTGTCGCTGGAACCGGTTCCGCGGTGGTCGGTGACGATCGTGGTGAACCGCCGGGCGAAGTCCGGCCGCACCTGCCGCCACCACTTCGACGAGTTCGACTGGCCCGCGATCAGCAGCAGCGGTGGCCCGGAGCCTTCGATCGAGTAGAAGAGCCTGGTTCCGTCGGAGGCACGAGCGTGGGGCACGACCGGACAGTCTAGGACCTTGACTCCGCGATAGATGGTCTAGTCCAATCTGGGGTGACCCCCTGCCGGCCGCCGACGCGTGTGGGATGGAGCAGCCCATGTTGTTGTTCGCTCGAATAAGCGCGGTGGCCGCACTGGTGCTCGGCACCGTGATCGTGAGCCTCGCCCCTGCCAGCGCCGCCGGTGTCACGGCGACGTTCGCCAAGCAGTCCTGGGACACCGGGTACACCGCCACGGTGACGATCAAGAACGAGACCAGCGCGGCCATCAGTTCCTGGAAGGTCGAGTTCGACTACCCGGCGTCCACGACCGTCGGCGCGTACTGGGACTCGCTGCTCACCAAGAGCGGCAACCACCACACGTTCGTCAACCGCGAGTACAACGGCTCGGTCGCGCCCGGCGCCAGCGTCACGTTCGGCTACAACGCGAGCGGCACCGCCGACCCGGTCAACTGCACGATCAACGGGGCGGCCTGCGCCGGCGGCACCTCACCAACGACAACCACCACGACGACCACGACCACCACTACGACCGGGCCGCCGCCCACCGGCAGCCTGCCGCGCAAGGTGCTCGTCGGGTACCTGCACGCCAGCTTCGCCAACGGCTCCGGCTATCTCCGGATGAAGGACGTGCCGGACGAGTGGGACGTCATCAACCTGTCGTTCGCCGAGCCGACCAGTTCGACGTCGGGTGAGGTGCGGTTCGCGCAGTGCCCGGTCGCCGAGTGCCCGAACGTCGAGCCGGAGGCCGACTTCATCGCGGGCATCAGGGCCCAGCAGGCCAAGGGCAAGAAGGTCCTGATCTCCATCGGGGGCCAGAACGGCCAGGTGCGGCTCGAGACCGCGGCCGCGCGGGACGCGTTCGTGCGGTCGGTGGCGGCGATCATCGACAAGTACGGCCTGAACGGGCTCGACGTCGACTTCGAGGGTCACTCGCTGTCGTTGAACGCGGGTGACACCGATTTCAGGAACCCGACCACGCCGGTGATCGTCAACCTGATCTCCGCCCTGCGGTCGCTGAAGTCCCGCTATGGAGCCGACTTCGTGCTCACGATGGCGCCGGAGACGTTCTTCGTGCAGGTCGGCTACCAGTTCTACGGCGGCGCGGGCGGCGGTGACGCGCGCACGGGCGCCTACCTGCCGGTGATCGAGGCGATGCGCAACGACCTGACGTTGCTGCACGTGCAGGACTACAACTCGGGACCCGTGATGGGCCTGGACAACCAGTACCACAACATGGGCGGCGCGGACTTCCATGTGGCGATGACCGACATGCTGCTCGCCGGGTTCCCGGTGCGCGGCGACACGTCGAAGGTCTTCACGCCGTTGCGGCAGGAACAGGTCGCGATCGGCCTGCCCGCCGCGCAGTACGCGGGCAACGGGTTCACGTCCGTCGCCGACGTCCACACCGCGCTGGACTGCCTGACGAAGGGCTCGAACTGCGGCAGCTACAAGCCGAAGGGCGTCTACCCGAACCTGCGCGGCCTCATGACGTGGTCGATCAACTGGGACAAGTACAACAACTACGAGTTCTCCAAGTCCCACCGCGCCTACCTCCCCCGTTAAGAACGATGAAGGGAACTTCCTCCACCTCAAAGTGGAGGAAGTTCCCTTCATCGACCTCGGACGAGGGTGGACGGCCCAGGCTTCCCCCTGGAGTCAGGCGGACTTCATCGCTCCGCCGTGGACGGTCCAGTTCGACCCGATGGCACTCGGCATGGTCGGGGAAGCGAGCAGCACGACCGCCCTGGCGATCTCGTCCGGGTTGATCAGGTCGTCGGTCAGCATGCCGATCTGCTGGGGCAGAGTCGCGACCAGGTCGCTGAGCTCCATGCCCATCCGTGCCGCGATGTCCGCGACGTACCCGTTCTCGCCCACCAGCAGCTCCGTCCGCGTGGCGCCGGGAGTGACCGTGTTCACCCGGACACCCATCCGTCCCGTCGCCTCGGCGAGGCCGCGGGTGAAGGTGTTGAGCGCGGCCTTGGCCGCCGCGTAGGGCAGCGGCGCGGTGTGCGGGTCGCGTGCACTGCTGGAGCTGATGTTCACCACGGCGCCCCGTGCCTTCGCGAGTGCCGGCAGTGCGGCCCGCGTCATGCGCACGGCGGCGTTGAGGTTCAACGCGAACACGTCCGTCCAGACATCGTCGTCACCGCTGAACGGATCCTCGAGGATCCCCTCCGGCCGGTTGCCTCCGCCCGCGTTGTTGACCAGCACGTCGAGCTGCGGATTCTGGGCGAGTGCGGTCTCCACGACCCGCGCCGGTCCGTCCGATGTGGACAGATCGGCCGGGATGAAGACGGCTCCGGTGCGCTCCAGTTCGGGGGTCGAGCGGCGTGCGGTGGCGACGACGGACGCGCCCTCCGCGGTGAAGGCCTCGACGATCGCCAGTCCGATGCCCTTGCTGGCTCCGGTGACCAGCACGCGCTTGCCTTCCAGTTGCAGATCCATGATGTGGCTCCTCCTCAGGTCCCCATTAAGTGATACACGCCTGTCGCAGTTAAGGCAATAACTGAGACGGCGATGTATCATTTACGGGGGCAAGGGTTGGAGGAGAGATGAGCACGTCCACCGGACGGCGACTGCGGGCGGACGCGGAGCACAACATCGCGCGCATCCTCGCGGCCGCCGAGGAGGTGCTGGCCGTCGACCCGGCCGCGTCGCTGGAACAGATCGGCGAGGCCGCCGGGCTCACCCGTGCCACCGTGCACCGCCGGTTCGCCTCGCGTCAGGCGCTGCTGGAGGCGTTGACCGAGCGGCTCAACCAGCGCTACCTCAGCGCACTCGACCAGTCGAAGGCCGAGACTGCGCCACCGCTGGTGGTCCTCCGTCGCCTCACCGAGATCGTCTTCGAGCTCAAGATCAGCCACCGGTTCACGATGGAACTCATGAGCGCCAGGGACGGGTGCCGTTCCGGGCTGAGTCCCGAGGTCGAGGCTGGGCTCGAGCAGGTCTTCGTCCGGCTGCGTGAGGCGGGGGAGATCACGGCCACCGGTGCGGACTGGTGCCGCCAGGTCTACCTGGCCCTGCTGCACGAGGCCCACGAGCTGCCGGACGACGCCGCTGATCTCGTCGCGGCGGGGAGGTCCAGGGCCGAGCTGGTGGTACGTGCTGTGGTGGGAGCGCTGGGTGGTGCGCCTTCCCCCGTTGGTGGATGAAGGGCGCCTTCATCCACCTCAGGCGAGGGAGGTCAGGCGAGGGTGGACCAGAACTCCAGTTCGTAGGCCTGGAGGAGCCGGCCGTAGCGCCAGGCGTGCTTCGGCTGCCAGCCGGAGTCGAGGGCGGCCTGAACGGCGGCGATGGCGCGTTCCTCCAGCTGCGGGGCGGGCGTGGCGAAGAAGTCGACGAACGCGCACGCCTCGTCGTCGAAGCCGTAGTGCTCACGCAGGCCCTTGGCCATGCGGGCGCAGTAGCCGCCCCACGCGGTGAAGTTCGCGAGGATCGCCAGGATCACGTCGGTCGGCTCGCCGTTCAGCGCCATCCACGCCTGGAACGCCGGGTAGGCCTGGCAGCCGGGGAAGGGCTCGTAGCCCTGGAACTCCTTGGACGACATGCCGGCGGCGTTCGCGAGCGGCTCCAGCATCGGCAGCACGAGCTCCTCGCCGCCTGCCAGCAGCGTGAAGAACGCCCGCGCGTTCGGCTCCTGCGCCTTGGCCGCGAGGGTGAGGAATGTTCGCCAGTCCGACGACACGATGTGGTTCTCTTCCGCGGCGAACGTGGCGATCACGGCACGCGGCGCCTGGCCGGTTTCGATCAGCTTGACCACGAGGTTGTCGTGCTCACCGGGGTGCAGCTCCGTCCGGATGCGCGTGACCAGCTCTTTTGCGTTCATGGATCACGATTCTTCCGCACAGCAGAAATCGTTCGCCAGACCGGCGGGTGGTCGGCCACGATGTTCGCTCGTGCCTGAACACACCTACCGAGTACTCGTCCGCGGCCGATTCGCCGACCTGACCGACGACCAGCGCGTTTCGTTGCGGGAGCATCTGAAGGGCTTCGACTTCCTGCGCAGCGGCGGGTTCCGCGAGGAAGGCGCGCTGACGTTCGACGAGAAGCTCGACTTCTTCAGCTACCGCGTGATCCTGACGGCCTCGGAGAAGCCGGACGAGGCGGGACTGCGGCGCGCGACCGCGGCCCTCGACGCGCTGGGCGTCGACTACCGGGGTCTGCGCGCCACCGTCACCGACATGGACGAGATGAAGATCAACCGGCCGAAACGCTTGGCGTGAGCTGAACTTCGAGCACCTCCGCGGCGTCCAGGGCCAGGTCCTCCCGGTACATCCGGGAGATCACCTGGACGCCGGTCGGCAGTCCGTCGCGCAACCCGGTCGGCACCGCGACCGACGGCAGCCCGACGAACGACGTCGCCTCGCACAGCTTCATCGCCTCGAAGTACTCGGCGAGCGCTTCGGGGCTGCGGCGGTCCTGGTCCGGTTCGAACGACGGCGTCGTGCTGACCGGGCCGATCACCACCGGGTACCGGTCGAGCAACCGCGCCCACTCGCGCTGGATGGCGAGCCTGGTGCCGGTGAGCGCCAGGAACTCGCCGATGTCCAGACCAGGCCGGACCGCCAGCAGGTTCCGCGCGTACACGGCGAGGTCCTCGCCGGCGAACGCGATGAAGTCGTCGAACCCGAGCGCGATCGGCGTGGCGACCATCCGCATCGCGAGCTCCGAAGCCTCCTCGACGCGTGGCGGCGAGATCTCCGCGACCGCGTAACCCGCGTCGACCAGCCGTTTCGCCGCCTCTTCCACGGTCGGGTCTCCCGGCACGAAACCGGCGATCCTGGCCACCGGCGAACCCACCGCCGGTACCGGGACCGTGCGCGGGTCGGACGGATCCCAGCCGCACACCAGCTCGTGGACAAGGCGCAGGTCGGCGACGGACCGGGCGAGCGGACCCTCGACGGTCAGGACCTGCACCGGGAACGACGGTTCCTGCTGTCCGTAGGTCGCGGCCTGCGGATACCGGCCGTAGCTGGGTTTGAGGGCGCAGACGCCGTTCAGAAACCCCGGCAGCCGCAGCGAGCCACCGCCGTCGTTGCCGATCCCGATGCGCACCATGCCCGTCGCGACGGCCACCGCGTCACCGCCAGAGCTGCCACCTGGCGATTTCGTGGCGTCCCACGGGTTGATGGTGTGCCCGGCCAGCTCGCTGTACGTGTGCATGCCGCGGGCGTTCAACGTCGGCATGTTCGCGTGGGCGATCGGCGTGGCCCCGGCGGCCCGCAGCCGTGCCACGATCGGTGCGTCGGCGGTCTTCACGTTGCCGGTCAACGACTTCAGGCCGTGCGTGGTGGCCTGGCCGGCGACGTCGATGTTGGCCTTGACCGAGAACAGGACTCCGGCGAGCGGGCCGGTCGGCTCGTCCGGTTCGTCGAACACGGTGGTCAAGGCGTTGTACACGGAGTTCAAGGACTCGATGCGCTGCAACTGCTCGGTGAACATCCCCATGCTCCAGTCTATGCGAACCGGAGCACGGGCATGCGCAGTTCAAAACCGCTCAGTGGAACACTATTTTCGGGGAATCATTTTTTCGGGGAGCATCACGGGTAATTGGCCAGGTAGGCCTCGGTGGAACCCGCGGTCACCCGTCCACCCGAGTTGTTGATGATGTGCTCGATGGTTCCCTTGCCGCCCAACGAGATCGTCACCATGCTGTGGAACTTGACCTCTGGGGTGTTCGGCACCTCGAACGCCCGATCGGCGACCACGCTCGGGTTGGCGTTGGCGAAGATGTAGCTGCCCAGGCCCCAGGCCTCGTGCGTCGTGACGTTGTCGGAGACCTTGTAGGCCGCGTAGCCGCGGGTCGAGCCGTTCATCCACGCCGCCTGGTTCGGCGCCTCGTACGGCATCTCGTTCTGGTAGAAGTACGTCCGGCCGCCCTGGCCGTTCCAGATGGTCTGGTACTTCTGGTAGTGCTCCACGAAGAGGCCGTACATCGTCACGTTGTTGCCGTTGACGATCAACCCGGTGTCCGCCTTGTTGACGTCCCAGCCGACACCGTAGGAGTGGTCACCGCGCCACAGCCAGAGGTGGTCGCCGATCACGTCGTGACTGTTGATCACGAGCGAGGTCGTCGCCCGCCCGACCGCCGAACCGCCGATGCGTACGTACACGTCGTGGATCGACGTCGGGTTCGCCGCGTGGCCGGCGTTGCTGCCCGGCTGGCCGAACCGCATGAGCTGTGGCGAGTTCGTCGGGGCCGCGTCGATCAGCAGACCCGCGACCTTCACACCGTCCACATCGGCCACATCGAGCGCCAGGTTTCCGTTGGTGGGCCTGACGGTCGCGAGGCCGAGGCCGAACACCACGGTGTCCGGACGCGTGACGCGGATCGGCTCGCTCACCTGGTGGACGCCCGGCGTGAGCATCAGGTGCTTGCCTGCCGCGAGCTGCTGGTTCATCGTGGCGGCCGACGTGCCCGGCTTCGCGATGAAGAAGTCCGACAGCGGGATGTTCGTGCCCTGCTGCTGACCGCTCGCCCACGTGGTGCCGCTGGAGCTGGTGCGCAGCGACGGCACGAAAACGCTGTAGTTGCCGCTGCCGTCGATGTTCAGGAACGGCTTCTCGCGCACGACAGGGGTCTGCGCGACGGTCGTGTACGGCGGCTCGGGGAACGTGTTCTGCGGGGCGTTGCGGGCGCCGACGAACACCATGTTCCAGTTCTCGCCGGTCCACGAGCCCCACTCGGTGTTGCGCGACAGCCACTGCTGCTGGCTGCCCGACCGCACCTGGCCCGTCACCACGGAATCGGCCAGGAAACCGCCGCTGGACCAGCCGTTGTCGTCGAGCTGCATGTCGCCGTAGACGTGTGTGCGGCGCATCGCGGAGGCCTGCGAGACCGCCCACGTGTTCGTGCCGCCAGGTGGCCGGATCGCGAGGTTTTCCGCGCCACGCCAGAAGTTGTGCGTCGCGTTGCCCTCGAACCAGTCGGCTTCGACGTGCACCTGGCCGTTGATGTTCACCGCGTCCGGAGTCAGGCCGAGGCCGAGCACCTGGGTGAAGAAGCCGATGTTGACGTCGACGTCGTAGCTGCCCGGCTTGAAGAAGATCGCGAACCGGCGCGCGTCGTACTGACCCTCCTCCTGCTGCCTGAACACGTCGTTCAGCCGCGCCTGGATCGTGCTCGCGGGCATCGACGGGTCGAAGACCAGCACGTTCGGGCCGAAGTCGGGCTGGCGGGGGTTGGGTGTGGTGAGGCGGAAGGCCTGGGCGTTGGTGCCGTTGCAGGTGTACTGCACCAACTGGACGTCACCGGTCGACGCGCCGGGCACGTCGAGGCACTTGCCGCTGTGGCGGCTCACGAACCGGTAGGTGTCGGTCCCCACCTGTTCCGGGCGCCACTGCTGGTTGTCGGCGCTGAAGTTCTGCCACATGTGGATCAGCGCGTTGTCCGCGGTGGACACGGCGGAGACGTCCCAGACAGCCCCTTCGCCGACGGTGAAGTAGCCGTCGCTCGTGGGCGTGAACTTCCAGGTCTGCCCGGAGCAGGCCTGTTGGCGGAGCTGTGCGCCGTTGGTCGATCCCAGCGATTCGACACACTTTCCGCTGCCGACGTTCGTCACTTGATAAGCGGTTCCGGGCACCACGCCGGCCTGCGCCGCGACCGTCCACACAGGAACGATCGCTGCTGCTGCCAACGCTGCCACCAGCAGGGGTGTTCTCACGGCTCACAGGGTGGAGCCGGTTTGTTGCAATCGTCAACGAACCTTCCTGTTTCCGGTCGAGTTCCGGTATTGACAAACGAATTTGTCAAATGAGAGCGTGTTGGGTGTGGAGCTGTCGCCGCTGCGCCGATCGCTGCTGGAGCTGCTGAAGTCGCCCGCGTCGGCGACCCAGCTCGCGGCCGCGCTGGACCTGCCGCGCCAACGGGTCAACTACCACGTGCGAGCGCTGGAACAGGCAGGCCTCGTCGAGCTCGTCGAGGAACGCCAACGCCGCGGCTGCGTCGAACGCGTGCTGCGCGCCCGCCCGGGCCGCGCGGTGGACGCGGGCGTCCAGGACCAGTTCGCCGCAACGCATCTGGTGTCGGTGGCGGCGGACGTGGCCCGCGAGGTCGACCGGATGTCGGGCGCCGCGGCCTCCGCTGGAAAGCGCTTGCTCACCTTCACCGTGGAGACGACCGTCCGCTTCGGCGCACCCGGCGACCTCCACGAGTTCACGAGCGACCTGGCCGAAGCGGTGCGGCAGATCGCGCTGAAGTACGACACCGAGTCAGGCCGCCCGTACCGGGTGGTCGCGATGGGCCATCCGGGAGTGTCCGATGAGCGATGAAGTGCGGGTCGAGATCACCGTGGCCGCGCCGGTCGACGAGGTGTGGCAGTCGTTCCGCGACAAGCAGAAGATCCTGCACTGGCACGGCTGGGAGTACGACGGCCTGGAGCAGGAGATCGACGGCACCTTCTTCGAGGATGCCGAGGAAACGGGCGAGCGCACCCTCACGCTCCACGGACACGACACGTTCACCCTCACCCCGGTCCCGGAGGGCACTCGCGTCGTGCTCACCCGCGCGCCCAAGGGCACGCTGCCGGAGTGGGACGAGTACTACGACGACATCACCGAAGGCTGGATCACCTTCCTGCACCAGCTGAAGTTCGCGCACGAGTTCCACCCCGGAGCTGCCCGGCGCACGTTGTTCTGGCCGCACGAGGTGTCCCTCGACGTCTCTGGCAAGCCGTTCTTCGAGTCTGCCAACCAGCGTGGCCTCGTGGTCGAGGAGTGGGGGCCGGGGCTCTTGGTCACCTGTCCGAAGATGACCGTGGTGACGACCTACGGGTTTTCGGACGCCGAGCTGGAGGCGTTGCGCCAGAAGGGTGACGCCTCGTAATGCCGGTTCGCAAGATCCCGATGTGAGGGCGTGGGCTACGAGTACGACGTCTTCCTGAGCTACACGCGCCAGGGTGGTGGTGACGTGTGGGTGCGGGAACACTTCTACCGTGCCTTGCGGGAGTGGAACGCGGTTGCGCGGGCCGGAAGCCGACTCCTGCGGCGTCAGCTCGACGCGCTGGAACCGAAGTAGCGGGTCAGGAAGTCGTTGCGGAACACGCCTTTCGGGTCGTGCTCGTTCAGCAGCGCCTTGAACGTGTCCCACTGCGGGTACCGGGCGGCGAGCAGCGTCGGCGGCACCGTGAAGAGCTTGCCCCAGTGCGGCCGTGGCGCGATGGCCTCCTCCAGGCGAGGCAGGAGGGCGAGCACCGCCGGGGTGTTCGGGACCCACGTGAAGTGGATGGCGAGGCTGTCGCGGTCGGCGGCCGGGCTGAGCCACTGCGGTTCGGCGGAGATCGTGCGGATCTCGCAGGCTTGGACGAGCGGTGAGATCACGGTGGACATCTCGGCCAGGGCGCGCAGGGCGGTCACGGCGCGGGTGCGGGGGACGAAGTACTCGGTCTGCAGTTCCTCGCCGACGGACGGGGTGAACTCCGCCTTGAAGTGCGGCAGGCGGGCGTGCCAGGGGCCTGGGACGCCGTCCTGCTCGGTGCAGTGGGACGGGGGCTGGCCCACCACCGGGTGTCGAGGGCCGTCGGCGGGCTGGCCGGGGAACCGGAACGGGGCGTCGCCCACGCGGTGCTTCACCCAGAGCGTGGCGCCGCCCTGCCAGTCGACGAACGCGCTGACGCTGTAGGCGCCGTCGAAGATCTGGTCGAGCTGGCTCAGGAGGGTCGTCCAGGCGACGTCCTCGTAGACGGTCTGCGCGACCTGGAACGACGGCACGACGTCGAGCGTTACGGCCGTGACGACGCCAAGGCCGCCCATCGACACGACGGCGCCCGCTGATGTCAGTTCGACGATCGAGCCGTCTGCGCGCATGACCTCTATGGACCGCACGGCGCCTGCGAGAGAGCGGGCACCCGAGCCGTGGGTGGCCGTGGCGATGGCGCCGGCGATGGTGATGTGCGGCAGCGACGGCAGGGTGTGGAGGGCGAGGCCCGCCTCCTCCAGTCGCGGGGCCAGCTCGGCGAGGGTCGCGCCCGCGTTCACGCGGACGGTGCGGCCGGCGGGTTCGAAGACCTTCGGCATCGCGGCCAGCGAGAGGAGGGTGCCGGTGGTGTCGGCGATCGGGCTGAACGAGTGCCCGGAGCCGACGACGTGCACCGCGGACGAACCGCGGAGGATCGCGCGCAGGTCGTCGGCCGTGGTCGGCGTGACGGCCTGGGCCGCGGAGAACGTGATGTTGCCGGCCCAGTTGGTCTTCATACGCACACCGTAAGCGTCCGAGCGCTGGAAGTTGTTCTCTCTATAACTTCAGTGTGGACAAAAATTAAGTTGCCCGAGGTGGAAGGGTGGATCCACATGGGGAACGACGTGCACAAACTCCGTGAAATGGCAGGGCTGGTCACCCCGATGGCGTTGCGGGTCGCGGTGACCCTCGGCCTTCCCGATCGCCTGAGAACCGCCGCCGCCGTCGACGTCCTGGCCGCCGAGCTCGACGTCGACCCGACCGCCCTCGAGCTCCTGCTCGGCCACCTCGTCATCCTCGGCGTCGTCGAACGCGTCGGCGACGGCTGTCGTACCACCGAGTTCGGCGCGCAACTCTGCGCCGACGCCGGCAACGGGCTGCACAACCTTCTGCACCACGACACCGCCGCCGGGCGCGCCGACCTCGCCTTCGTCGATCTCGCCCATAGCGTGCGCACCGGCGAGCCCGCCTACCCGCTGCGTTACGGCACGGACTTCTGGACCGACCTCGCCGAGCACCCCCACCTGCGCGACGCGTTCGACCGGCAGATGACCTGGCGGATCCGGGAGCGGATCCCGGACTACGTGGCCGCCGTGGACTGGGCGCGGTTCCCGCTGATCGTCGACGTCGGCGGCGGGCCCGGCGATCTGCTCACGGCAGTGCTGACCGCTGATCCCGGCCTCCGCGGTCATCTGGTGGACCTGGAAGTGGGGCCCGCCCTGCAGAACTTCAGCGGGCTCGGCGACCGGGCGACCGCCACCGCGGGCAGCTTCTTCGACCCGCTTCCCTCGGGCGGCGACGCCTACCTGCTGTTCAACATCCTGCACGACTGGGACGACGAGCAGTGCCACCGCATCCTGGCCCGGTGCGTCGAGGCCATGCCGGCCCACGCGCGGCTCCTCGTCGTCGAATCCATCCGAGGTATGGGCATCAGCACCGAGATGGACCTGGTCATGCTCGTGCACTTCGGCGGGCAGGAGCGGAGCCTTGAGGAGTACGAGAAGCTCGCTGAGCCACATGGTCTGGTGCTCGACGGGGTGACGGAAGTGGCCAACGATCGGTCCGTACTCGAATTCCGGAAACATCCGATCTAAAGTCGAACCTTGCCGCCGCACGGACGAAGGGACTCCCATGCGTCTTGCAGCGGCCGCCGCGGCCCTGTTGATCGTGTTCACCGGCATTCCCGCGCACGCGGCGCCGGAGGTGAGCGTGCGGGTCGACCCCGCGAGCACCAGTCACGTCGGCAGGGACTTCGCCGGCTTCAGCTACGAGAAGGACCGGATCGGCGCGCGGATGTTCAACGCGCACAACGCCGACCTGGTCCGCCTCTTCCGCCTCCTCGGGCCGAGCCTGCTGCGCATCGGCGGCAACCTCGTCGACATGACGACGTGGAACCCGCGGGGCGCGGGCGGCAGGGCCGACGAGGTCGCGCCGTCCGACCTCCGGGAGCTGGCGCTGTTCGCCGAGGTCACCGGCTGGAAGGTCGTCTACGGCATCAACCTCAAGACCAACACGCCCGAGAACGCGGCTGACGAGGCCGAAGCCGCGGCCAAAGCGCTCGGCGAGGATCTGGTGGCGTTCGAGATCGGCAACGAGCCGAACGTCTACGTCAAGACGTGGCCGGAGTACGAGGCGCTGTTCACGAAGTTCGCCGACGCGATCAAGGCGAAGGTGCCGGACGCCGAGTTCGACGGCCCTGGCGAGGCCAACAAGACCGCGTGGGCCATGGACTTCGGCCGCACGCAGAAACAACGCGGCGCGACGATCCTTTCCACGCACCAGTACATCGCCCGCAACGACAAGGCGTCGATCCCGGACATGCTCGCGTCCAACAAGTCCGGGCGGTTGCCCACCGCGAGCGCGGCGATGCAGAAAGCCTGGCAGGACAACGGCATCAGGCAGTGGCGCGTCACCGAAGCCAACAACTACTACCATGGCGGCGCGGCGGGCGTGAGCGATGTGCAGGCGGCGGCGCTGTGGGCGCTGGACTACCTGGCGGGCGTCGCAGCGCGGCAGGGTTCGGGCGTCAACTTCCACGGCGGCACGTCGGTCCAGTTCCCGCTGCACTACTCGCCGATCAAGTACGACGGGCTGAATCCCGTTGGTGTGCAAGGGGTTTACTACGGCGAGCTGCTGTGGAAGCTGGCCGGGCCCGGCGGCTACCACGCAGCGAGCGTCACCGGTGCGGACGAGGTCACGGCGTGGGGGATCGGCGACAACGCGTTCGTCAACAACAAGAACACGACCGCGGTGACGGCGACGATCACGTTGCCGAAGAAGGCCCGCCACGCCAGCGTCTACGTGCTGACGGCACCGAAGCTGGACTCGACGGAGATCACCATCGCGGGCTCGAACGTCGGGAAGGACGCCAAGTTCACGCCACGGCCCAAGAACCTCAGGGTGGCCGGCACGAAGACCACGGTCGACGTGCCGGCCAACAGCGCTGTCCTGGTGGTCACTCGCTGAGCGCGGCGATCCGTTCTTGCGCCTCGGCGAGGTCCTCGGCGGTCGGAGCGTCGTCCTGGGTGAAGGTCCGGCGCCAGTAACCGGAGAACTCGATGTCCTTTTTGGACACCCCGAGTGCGACGAAGTGCCTCCGCAGTGCCCGCACCGCGGACGCCTCGCCGCCCAGCCACGCCCAGACGGACGACGGCACCTCGACCGCGGTCACCACCGACACCAGGTTCTCCCCGGCGCTGCGGTGAACCCACCGCACGCCGGGGATGTCCTGCTCCTCCATCGGGTCCGCGACCTCGACGAAGGCCAGCCGCTGCTGCGAGGAGGGCAGCAGCTCCAGCAACGAGGCGATCGCGGGCAGCGCCGTCTCGTCGCCCGCGAACACCAGCACGTCCGCGCCCCCGAGCGGACGGGCGTAGTCGGGCGACGGCCCGAACCTGCCGATGACGTCACCCGGCTTGGCGCGAGCGGCCCACGCCGAGGCGGGCCCGCTGTCGCCGTGCAGCACGAAGTCCACGGTCAGCACGTCGTCGGCCAGGGACCGCACGGTGAAGCTGCGCATCCACGGCCGCGACTCCTCGGGGATCGCGAGGTAGGCCTGGTACCAGACGCCGACGTCCGGAGACTCCGACACGAACGCCGAACAACCAGGCTTGGGGAACAACAGCTTCAGCTGCTGGTCCGGCCACGTGCCGATGTCGGCGAGACCGTCGCCGGTGAACGTCATCCGCACCATGCGCGGCGTCAGCGGCTGCACGGAGGTGACCGTCAGCAGGCTCATGACAGGTACTCCTTCAGGTGCTGGCCGGTCAGGGTGGCCGGGTTCGCGACGAGATCGCCCGGCGTGCCGGTGAAGACGACCTGGCCGCCGTCGTGGCCCGCGCCGGGACCCATGTCGATGATCCAGTCCGCGTGCGCCATCACGGCCAGGTGGTGTTCGATCACGATGACCGTGTTGCCGGCGTCGATCAGCTGGTCGAGCAGGCCGAGCAGCTGGTCGACGTCCGCGAGGTGCAGGCCGGACGTCGGCTCGTCGAGCACATAGGTCGAGGCCTTCTCCGCCATGTGGATGGCGAGCTTGAGCCGTTGCCGTTCACCGCCGGACAACGTGGTGAGCGGCTGGCCCAGCGACAGGTAGGCCAGGCCGACGTCGTGCAGGCGGCGCAGGACGGCGTGGGCCTGGCCGGACGGGAAGAACTCGCACGCCTCGGCGACGGACATGCCGAGCACCTCGCTGATGTTCTTGCCTCGCAACGTGTAGCGCAGCACCTCGGGCGTGAAGCGCTTGCCCTCGCACTTCTCGCAGACCGTCGCGACGCCTGCCATCATCGCCAGGTCGGTGTAGACGAGGCCGATGCCCTTGCAGTGCGGGCAGGCGCCTTCGGAGTTCGCGCTGAACAACGCCGCCTTCACGCCGTTGGCCTTGGCGAAGGCCGTGCGGACCGAGTCGAGGAGACCGGTGTAGGTGGCGGGGTTGGACCGGCGCGACCCGCGGATCGCCGCCTGGTCGACCGTCACCACGTCCGGGCGGCCGCGCAGCGAACCGTGGATCAGCGACGACTTGCCGGACCCGGCGACGCCCGTGACGACGGTCAGCACCCCGAGCGGGATGTCGACCGAGACGTCCTTCAGGTTGTTCTGCCTGGCACCCTCGATCGTCAGGAAACCCTTGGGGGAACGGAACTGCGGCCGCAGCTTCGCCCGGTGGTCGAGGTGCCGCCCCGTCAACGTGCCGGAGGCCCGCAACCCGGCCACGTCACCGGAGTAGCAGACGTGGCCGCCGTTGACCCCGGCGCCGGGGCCGAGGTCGACGACGTGGTCGGCGATCTCGATCGTTTCCGGCTTGTGCTCGACGACGAGGACGGTGTTCCCCTTGTCGCGCAGGCGGAGCAGCAGGTTGTTCATCCGCTGGATGTCGTGGGGGTGCAGGCCGACGGTCGGCTCGTCGAACACGTAGGTGATGTCGGTGAGCGACGATCCCAGGTGCCGCACCATCTTCACGCGCTGCGACTCGCCGCCGGACAGCGTGGCGGACTCGCGGTCGAGCGAGAGGTAGCCGAGACCGATCTCGACCAGCGAGTCGAGCGTGTCCCGCAGGGTCGCGAGCAGCGGTGCGACGGACGGGTCGTCGATCGAGTGCGCGAACCGCGCCAGGTCGCTGATCTGCATCGCGCAGCAGTCGGCGATGGTGACGCCGCGGATCTTCGAGCTGAGGGCGGCGGGGTTCAGCCGGGCGCCGCGGCAGTCGGGGCAGGTCGTGAACGTGACCGCGCGGTCGACGAACGCCCGGATGTGCGGCTGCATCGACTCGCGGTCCTTGCCGAGGATCGTGCGTTGCAGCTTGGGGATCAGGCCGTCGTAGGTGACGTTGGTGCCGCCGACGTTCAGCTTCGTCGTCGGCTTGTGGAGGAAGTCGTGCAGTTCCTGCTCGGTGAACTGCGCGATCGGCTTGTCGGGGGAGTAGAGGCCGGACTTGGCGAACACCTGCCAGTACCAGGTGCCGACGCCGTAGTTAGGTGCGTCGATCGCGCCCTCGTTGAGCGACTTGCTCTTGTCGACGATCGCGTCCACGTCGATGGTGGTGACCTTGCCCAGGCCCTCGCAGGCCGGGCACATGCCCTCCGGCAGGTTGAAGCTGAACGCGCCGGACGTGCCGACGTGCGGCTCGCCCAGGCGGCTGAAGACGATCCGGAGCATGGTGTGCGCGTCGGTGGCAGTGCCGACCGTGGAACGGGAGTTCGCGCCCATCCGTTCCTGGTCGACGATGATCGCTGCGCTCAGGTTGTGCAGCGCGTCCACGTCCGGCCGCCCGATCGACGGCATGAACGACTGCAGGAACGCGGTGTAGGTCTCGTTGATCATGCGCTGCGACTCGGCCGCGATCGTGCCGAAGACCAGCGAGGACTTGCCTGAGCCGGACACGCCGGTGAAGACGGTCAGACGGCGTTTGGGGACGTCGAGCGACACGTTCGCGAGGTTGTTCTCCCTGGCCCCGCGGACCTGGATCACGTCGTGGCTGTCGGCGACAGCATTCATCGCGGCTTCTCACCCCAGTTGATTCTTTATGCCGTAAAGTATTGGCCAACGAGGTTACTTTACGTCGTAAGGAGTCGCAACCGTGGTCGTCTACGCAGGTCAGGGCGACCCGCGCCGGTCCATCGAGCTGCTCTGGCGCGGGTCCGTCACGGAGAACCGCCCCGGTCCGAAGCCCGGCCTGAGCGTGGACGCGATCGTCGACGCGGGCATCGCCGTCGCCGACGAGCAGGGCCTCGCGTTCTCGATGCGCGCGGTGGGGGAGCGCCTCGGTCGCACCGCCATGGCGCTCTACACGTACGTGCCGGGCAAGAACGAGCTGGTCGACCTCATGTACGACCGCACGATGGCCGAACTGCCCACGTCCTACCCGCTCGACGACGGGTGGCGCCCCGCTGTGACGCGGTGGGCGCACGACCTGTGGGAGTGCTACGGCCGCCATCCGTGGGTGCTGCAGGTGTCGCAGGCACGCCCGGTGCTCGGCCCGCACGAGTTCGCCGCGACCGAGGCCCTGGCGGCGATCCTGGTCTCCACCGGCCTGCCCGGCCGCCGGCTGCGCGGCATCGTCGGCGCGATCAACTACTTCGTGCGCGGCGCCGCCCAGACCGTCGTCGAGGCCCGTGCCGCCGGTGGCGCGACCGGCGAGGCGGACGAGGAGTGGTGGTACGCGCGGTCTGCCGTGCTGCTGGAGATCGAGCCCGACCTCGCGAGGAAGTTCCCGATGCTGCACCTGCTGGAGTCCGACCGCGAACCGGTCGACCCCTCGCTGCCGTACCTGGAGAACGACGCGCTGGAGAACTTCCGCAACGGCCTGGGCGTCCTGCTCGACGGCATCGAGGGCGCTGTGACACAACCGTGACACAGTCCGGACGTCCGGCGCACATAGGCCCTATGGGATCGCGTCCATGGCGATCGTGTTCAGAGTCCTCGGTGCCGTGGTGCTCGCGATGGTGCTGACCGCGCCGGGCACGGCGGCCACCACACAGGTAGGGGAGTACCGGCCGGCCGTGATGAGGATGGAGTACGCGGTCGGCGACCTGACCGCGGTGGTCCATTCACCGCGCACACTCGTCGGGACGCGGCCGCTGGTGTTCCACCCCCGCGGGTACGACTACAAGGCGCAGTCGTTGGCGCAGCAGGGGTTCATCGTCGTGCTGGTGAGCGATCGGGCCGCGATGGGCAGGCACGTGGAGCTGTGGCGGCAGCTGAGCGGGGCCGAGGGGCCGCTGGCGGAACGGTTCCGCGGGTTCGCCGGCCACTTCTCTGTGGCAGAACCGTGACACGACCCTCACAAGCCGCCCACATCCGCTCGTTTTGATCACGGCATGGCACTCACGCCCCGCAAGATCGGTGCGGTGACGGCCGCCGTCGCGTTCGCGATGGTGCTGACCGCGCCGCACACCACCGCAGCCCCCGACCACGGCACCGGCGTCAGAAGGATCGAGTACTCGCTCGGTGATCGCGCCTTCCAGGTGCCCGGCTTTCACACCGAACCGGATGGTCCGGTCGCGGACCTCGAGCTCACCGCCGTCGTGCACGCGCCGCGCACCCTCATCGGCAAAAGGCCGGTGGTGCTGCTGGCGCACGGCTATTGGAAGCCGTGCCAGGACGACCAGTGGGTCTGGCCCTGCCCGAGCGCAGCCGCGTTCCCGAGCTACCGAGGGTACGACTACCTGGGAGAGGAGCTGGCGCGGCAGGGTTTCGTGGTCGTGTCGGTGAGCGCGAACGGCGTCAACGCCGGTGAGATGGGCCAGGCCGCGGACATCGCGCGAGCCGCGCTGATGAGCAAGCACCTCGAACTGCTGCGCGATCTCGACAACGGCAAGGGCCCGCTCGCCGAACGGCTCAAGGGCTTCCGCGACCACCTCGACCTGACCAACGTCGGCACGCTCGGCCACTCGCGCGGCGGCCGCGGCGCCGTCTACCAGGCGGCGGACCAGCACAGCGCCGCACTGCCCGCCGGTGTGCGCATCAAGGCCGTGCTGCCGCTAGCGCCCGCCGAGTACTACGCGCCGGACCCCGAGGCCCCGGAGAACCTCGACTACCGGATCACGAAGATCCCGTTCGCGGTCATGACCGGCAGCTGCGACGGCGCGGTGAACGGCGGCTCGTACGTCGCCAACGCCAAGGGCCGCAACCTCGCGCCGATCCATGACGTGACCCCGAAGTACGCCAACCACAACTACTTCAACACCGAGTGGTCCTACGACAACGACAGCCGCTGTCCGGAGACCGGCCTCACCCCCGAACAGCAGCGGGAGGTCGCCACCACGTACATCCCGGCGTTCTTCCGGCAGTACCTGTACGGACTTCCGAACCCGATCGTCAGCCGCGGTTGTCCTGGCGTCGACGTCGTGACGCATCAACCGATCGGCTAAGCCACAACACGACTTTGGGTGGTCGCATCCCCCTTCCTCCACTGCCAGGGTGGTGGTGGAAGGGGGAAATTCCATGCTCAAAACCTCAGCGCTGCTCACAGCGGCGCTAGTAGTGCTGACCGCGTCACCCGCCACGGCGCACCCCGGCAGCGACTGGGCCGGGTGGCAGAAGGACCTGACCGGCTCCCGGCACAACGCCGCGGAGTGGCGCCTCGACCAGCACAACGTCGGCAAGCTCAAGCTCAAGTGGGCGTTCGCCTATCCGCTCGGTGAGATCAACCACGTCCGCAGCCAGCCGGCCGTCGTCGGCGACACGATCTACTTCGGCGGCCCGGACGGCAAGTTCTACGCCCGCAACGCCCGCACCGGCGCACCGAAGTGGGAGTTCACGCTCCCACCGGCCGCCCGGTACGCCTACAACTCCGACGGGCCGACTGTCAGCAACGGCAAGGTGTTCTTCGGCGACAGCGCGGGCAGGCTGTTCGCGCTCGACCAGCGGACGGGACAGCAGCGCTGGCGGGCGCAGATGGACGACACCATCGCGTCGATGGCCACCAGCTCGCCGATCGTCCACAACGGACTCGTGTACGTGGGGACGTCGAGCGGTGAGAACGTGCTGCCGCGCGACCACGCGTGCTGCACGTTCCGCGGTCACATCGACGCCTACGACATCGACACCGGCGCGCTGGTCTGGCGCCACTACACCGTGCCGGAACCGGTCGAGGTCGGCACGTGGCCCAACGGCGCCAAGCGGTTCGAGCCGTCGGGCGCCGGAGTGTGGAGCTCGCCGGTGATCGACCGCCGGACGGGCACGCTCTACGTCGGCACCGGCCAGAACTACACCGGCAAGGGCGGGCAGTTCGACTCGTTGCTCGCGCTCGACGCCCGCACCGGCGCGGTGAAGTGGGCCAACCAGGTCACCGACGCCGACACGTGGCGCGGGGCGTGCAACGATCCCGACCCCGAGGGGTACTGCCCCGGCCTGAAGGACAACACCAACCTCGACTACGACATCGGCTCGACACCGAACCTGTTCGAGGTCGACGGCCGCCAGCTCGTCGGCGTCGGCCAGAAGTCCGGTGTCTACCACGTGTTCGACGCGAGGACCGGCCAGGTCGTGTGGCGGCGGCAGCTGGGCTCTCCGTGGCCGAGCGGTGGCATCGGCGGCATCCAGTGGGGAGCGAGCTACGACGGCAAGCGGCTCTACATCGCGACGTACATCGCCGATCCCGGCAAGCTCCTCGCGGTGGATCCCGCCACCGGCGCCGTGCTGTGGGAGACCCCGGCACCCGCCGACGGCTGCTCCACCGGCGGCGCGGCCGGTCAGCCGGGATGCGCGCCGGCGCACGGCGTTCCGGTGTCCAGCACGCCCGGCGTGGTGTGGCTGGGCGCGCAGGACGGCAAGTTCCGCGCGTACGACGCGAAGACCGGCAAGATCCTCTGGACCTACGACACCGTCCAGGACACGCAGGGCGTCAACGGGGTGATCGGGCGCGGTGGCGTCATCGCCGGTCCCGGCTCGGGTGCGGTGGTGTCGAACGGCATGGTCTACGTCCACTCGGGCCACTGGGCGGGCTACCCGAGCCCGTACGGGCGCGTGCTATTCGCGTTCGGGCTCTAGTTTCCGGCGCACGGAGTCGGCCGACAGGCCGGCTCCGCTGCGCAGCTCGAACGACTTCTGCCAGGCACGACGGGCCTGCTCGGCGTCACCTGCGGCGAGGTGGGAGTCGCCGAGCTGTTCGTAGGCGGCGGCTTCCAGCGGGAGGTCGCCGCCCACCCGGAAGTAGGCGGAGGACTGGGTGAACGCGTGCGCCGCGCGCTCGTAGTCGCCGAGGCCGTAGTAGCCGGTGCCGAGGTTGTCCCACGTCTCGCCCTGGCCGATGATGTGGCCCATCGCCTCCCACATGGGCATGACGCGCTCGGCGTACTCGACGGCGGTGGCGTACTCGCCGATCCTGCCGTAGCCCCACGCCAGTCCGGTCAGCGCGTTGGCCTGGCCGTACTCGTCGCCGCACTCCTCGTACAACGCGAGGCCGCGCCGGGTGTACTCGAGCGCCTCGTCGATCCGGTCGTCCGGGCACAGCATCGCGATGTTCAGCAGCACGCCCGCCTGGCCCGCCGGGTTGCCCTCGTACACCCCGAGCGCCTGTTCGAACACCGCCCTCGACTCGTCGAGCCTGCCCATCCTGCCGAGGCCGCGGCCGAGGTTGATCAGCGTGCGGCCCAGCGCGTCGGTGTCGTCGAGGTGTTCCAGCGCGGCGATCGCGAGTTGTTGTGACGTCAGCAGATCGCCGTAGTGCGCCTGCCGGTCGAGGACGTCGGCGAGCGACCAGCCCATCAGCCACGTCTGCGTCGGGGTGCCGTGCGGCATCGCCGCCATCAGCGTCGGATGCTCGGCCATGAGCCACACCAGCGCTTCGTCGTGCGTGCTGAACCGCGTGACGATCACGCCTTCGGCCGGCTCCGGAGTGGACGGCCGGTGGCGGCTCGGCGTGAACACGACGGCCGCCTCGACGCTCGTGAGCGCGAGATGGTCGAGCAACCGGGTCAGCGCCTCGGCGCGTTCCTCCGGCAGAGCCAGCTCGGCCGCGTAGTCGCGCAGCAGGTCGTGGCACGTGAACCGGCCCGGCTCCGGCTCGTCGATCAGGTTCGCCCTGGCCAGTTCCGCGAGCAGCGCCTCGGTGTCCGGCAGTGCCAGGCCCGCGAGCGAAGCGGCGCCCGCGAGGCTGATGTCCGGGCCCGGCATCAGGCCGAGCAACCGGAACAGGCGCAGCGCCGGCGGGCTCAACGCCTTGCAGGAGTGGGAGAACACCGAACGCAGGTCGGCGGTGACGTCATCGTCGTCGGCGAACGCGTCGAGGTCGGCGAGCTCGTCCGCCAGCGCCGCCAGCGGGAACTCCGGCTGCGTCGCCGCCCGCGCCCCGGCCACCGCGAGCGCCAGCGGAAGACGCGCACAGCGGTGGACCACCGTGTCGACGGCTTCCGGTTCGGCTTGCGCGCGATCGCGGCCGATGCGGGACGCCAGCAGCTCACGTGCATCGTCGGGCGGCAGCAGGCCCAACGGCAGCGAACGGGCCCGGTGCGGGGGTTTCAGGGCGGTGCGGCTGGTGACCACCACGTGCGTGTTCGGCGTGCGCGGCAGCAACGGCTCGATCTGGTCGGCGTCGGTGGCGTTGTCCAGCAGCATCAGCACCCGCTTGTCCGCGAGTGCGTCCCGCAGCAGCGCCGACTGCCCCGCCAGGTCGTGCGGCACCTTCGCACGCGGCACGTCGAGGGCCGACAGGAACCGCAGCAGCGCGTCGCCGGGACTCAGCGCCGCACCGGACGGGCCGAAGCCGTGCAGGTTCACGTACAGCTGGCCGTCGGGGAACCGTTCCGCCGCCCGGTGTGCCCAGTGCACGGCGAGCGAGGTCTTGCCGACCCCGCCGGTGCCGGTGATCACGACGACGCCGTTCGGTGCCTGGTCCAGTTCGGCGAGCTCCAGCGCCCTGCCCGTGAACGGCTTGGGCGGAGCGGGCAGCTGCCGCGGCGCCGACGCGGTCTGCAACCGCCGGTGCAGGGTCACGAGGTGCCGCGAGGGTTCGGCGCCCAGCTCGGTCGCGAGACGAGCCCTGAGCACCTCGAAGTGCCTGATCGCGTCCGACGTGCGGCCGCTGCCGTGCAACGCCTCGATCAGCTGCGCGCCGATTCGTTCGTCCAACGGGCGTTCCGCGGCGAGCGCCCGCAACTCGGGCACCAGCGTCGCGTGCTCACCGTCGTTCAGCCGCGTGTCGACGTGGTCGAGCCGGGCGGCCAGCAGCTCGCCGGCGAAGTCCTGCCGCCGCTGCCGCGCCCACGGGGTGTCCAGTGTGGACAGCAGTTCGCTTTTCGCGAGCGCGAGGGCCTCCGCGGTCCGGCCGGCGCGCACGAGGTGGCGGAACAGGTGCAGGTCGATCTCCAGCGGGTCGACCCGCACCACGTACCCACCGGCCTCGCGCTCGACCAGGCCGGGCACCGTCTGCCGCAACCGGGTCAGCCACGTCTGCATCATCGCGCGGGCACGGGGCGGCGGCGCGTCACCCAGGACGCGCTCGACGAGCTCGTCGGCACCGACCACCTGACCGGCGTCGACGAGCAGCACACCGAGGAGGGCTCCCAGCCGTGTCGGACCGAACTCGGTCGCGCGGCCGTCCACCCACGCCGAGACCCCGCCGAAGACCGTGAACCGCACGATGATCACCGTAGTCGGGGCTGTCTCGGGATTCACGACACCGTCACAAAAGAAAGCCTTCTCGCAGTTCGTGGTGGTGTCCTTACTCACCCCGCGTAAACTTGTGTGACGGAGAGTGCTCGCTTCCCTGGGTTTCGTCGGGCAGCGAAATTCTAGAGCGTTTCTCAGGGTGCTGACAGCAGACTCCAAGGCACGCGTGGCTCAGTGGAGTGAGGGAGGCCCGCCAATGCTGATCGATCGCACCATGCCACTCGGTACCGCGCTGACCGTCACGGGCGCCTCAGACCGTGGACCGCGCACCCACAACGCCGACGCACACGCCTACGCACGCCGCACCTTCGTCGTCGCCGACGGGGTGGGCGACTCCGCGGCGGCCGTCGAAGCCGCGCACGCCGCCGCGCAGGCCGCGGCCCTGCTGACCGACCCGGTCGCCGCGATCCTGGCCGCCCGCGACGCCCTCCAGGTGCACACCGGGGACGCCGTGATCGTGGTGGCCGTGGGCAGGCCGGACGGGGGCTTCGACGTCGCGTGGGCAGGCGACGCCCGCGCGTACGCGTCTGACGGCGAGGAGCTCGTGCAGCTCACGACGGACCACACCGTGGCCGAGTACTTCCGCGAGCGCGGTGTCGTGCCGGAGCCGCGGCTGGAGCACGTCGTGACGAACACGGTCCGGCACGCCACCGCCGAGAACATCGGGCGGTCGACATCACGTGCGTCGCGGCTCGTGCTCGCATCCGACGGGGTGTACGGACCGTTGGGGCACAGCGGGATCGAGGCGATCATGGCCGGGCACGCGTCGGCGGAACGGCTCGTGCGAGCTGCCCTGTACGCGGGCGGCACCGACAACGCGACGGCGCTGGTCGTGGGCTAACCGGCCTTCTTGCTCCGCTTCTTCTTGCTCGCCTCGACGCTGCGCTGCAACGCCTCCATGAGGTCCACGACCCCTGTGGCCTCCGGCGGCTCGGCCTCGACGACGATCTCGCGGCCCTTCTGCTTGTCCTTGATCAGCTTGACGACCCGCTCGGTGTAGGTGTCGCGGTAGTCCTTGGGCCGCCAGTCGTCGGCCATCGACTCGACCAGCGACACCGCCATGTCGAGCTCCTTGCCGCGCGGCGCCCGTCCCTCGGGCGTCACGTCCAGCACCTTCTTCGGCTCGCGGATCTCGTCGGCGAAGAACAGCGTGTGCACGGCGAGAATCCCGTTGTCCTCCTTCAGCGCGGTGAGGTACTGCTTGCCGCGCATGACGAACATCGCGATGCCCGCCCGGTTCGTCTTCTTCATCGCCTGCGCCAGCAACAGGTACGGGCGCGAGAACTCGGGCTTGGCCGGGCCGAGCCAGTACGTCTTCTGGAAGAACACCGGGTCGATCTCGTCCAGGTCCACGAACGCCTCGATGTCGAGCGTCCGCGACCGGCCGGGCGCGATGTCGTCCAGTTCCTCCGGCTCGACGATGACGTACTCGCCGTTGTCGACCTCGTGGCCCTTGACGATCTTGTCGTAGGGCACCTCGCGGCCGGTGCGCTCGTTGACGCGCTTGTACCGGATGCGGTCGGACGTTCCGCGCTGGAACTGGTTGAAGTGCACCGTGTGGTCCTCGGTGGCGCTGAACAGCTCCACCGGGATGCTCACCAGGCCGAAACTGATCGACCCGCTCCAGATCGCCCGTGCCATGCGGGACGAGTACCCGCCTCCGGCCGCTTCGAACCGCGCGTTGCTACGGTCTTGGGGTGAGAGTGGTCGTGCTGTCAGACACCCACGCGCCGCGGTTCTGGAAGCGGTGTCCTCCCGACGTGGCCGCACACCTGCGATCCGCCGACCTGATCCTGCACGGCGGCGATGTCTGCATTGCCGGGGTTTTGGACGAGCTGGCCCAGTACGCACCCGTGATCGCGGTGTGCGGCAACAACGACGGCCCCGACGTGGTGGCGTGGGGCGCGCAGGAGACCGCGGAGTTCGACATCGACGGCCTGCCGGTCGCGATGATCCACGACAGCGGTCAGAAAACCGGCCGGCTGGCCAGGATGCGCCGCCGGTTCCCCGCTGCGCGGCTGGTCGTCTTCGGACACTCGCACATCCCGTGGGACGAGGAAGAAGACGGCTTCCGGGTGTTCAACCCAGGCTCACCCACGGACAAACGTCGTCAGCCGCACGGCACGATCGGGCTGCTGGACGTGGTGGACGGTGTCCTGCGGGACGCGCGCATACTGCCGGTCGCCCAGGCGGCGAGCCGCGGGCCGAGGACCTCGTAGACCTTCGGGTCGAACCCCATGCCCGTGTGCGTGCTGTGCACCTCGACGCACTCCGCGTACGGGTCCTGGCACAGCTGCCACGGCACGATTCCGTCCATTCGCGAAAAGATGGAGATCGCGGGCACCCGCAACGGTTCCGCGAGCGCCTTGACGTGCTCGTCGAAGCACGGGCCCTGCATGCAGTCGTCGTCCAGTAACCCGGGAACGCCCGCGGAAGCCAGGCGTGCCAGGAACTTCGCGATGCGCAGCACGTTGGGATGCGCGCCCATCGGGTCGAGGACGGGACTGCCCAGCATCACCAGGCCGTGCACGAGATCGGGGCGCCGGGCGGCGGCGAGGCGCGCGAGGCCGCCGCCGCGGCTCTGGCCGAGCAGCACCACCGGACGTCCAGTGCGCTCGACGTGCTTTTCCGTGCTGTGCAGGAGTTTCGCCAGCAGTTCCGCGGTGCAGCCGACGGTGAACCCGACGCCCGAGCGCGCCGGCACGTAACCGCGGGCGCGCAACCACGACGCGGCAGGAGCCAGGCTCACCTCGCCTGCTCCGAAGCCGGGGACGAGCACGACACCGAGACCGTTGCCCTGGCCCGGATCGGCGGTCCGCCACACCGGGTGACGCAGCAGCTTCGGCACGTCCCACATCGCCCTGACCACGCTCTCGCGTGCGGCGGATCGCAACCCGACGAACATGCCATTGGTTTGCCAGCCAAAAGGCGGCTAAACCCGTGGGATTCTCACGAAGCCTTCCCCTGCCCGCTCGAACGCGGCACCGGACGGCTCGCCGAACAGCGGTTCCGTGATCGGCGTCCTCCCGGTACAGCCACCCGACGGGTTCGCCATCGCACTACCCGCGCCGACGCGATGGCCGACTTCGCGAGATCACCGAACCATAGCCCGCTCGAACCCCCGCCTGCGCCCGCAACGCCTCCGGCTCCCCATGTCGCGCCCGCACCTCGTCCCGGGACAGGTCGGTCCACCAGAGCTGCGCGTCCTCAATGGACGGTGGCACCGAGACGCGCGTGCGAAGAAGCACGGCACGATCGGTGCCGACGCCCGTGTCAAGCACGACGTCGGCGTCGACACCTGCACGAGCGCCATCGCCAGAACCGCCGAGCTCCTCACCGACGCCAACGAACGCGCGGTGCGGCTGGCTCTCGCCGGCGCAGCCCTCACACGATGACCGCGATCTCCTTGCCCAGCTTGGCGCCGCCGAGCAGGTCGAGGTCGTCGCCGCTCCAGAACCGGCCGGGGTCGTACCAGTTCGGCCTGCGGTGGGGCAGCAGTCCCATCTCCGCGTACGTCACGGCGACGATCTCTGCGCAGAACGCGCTCTCCAGGGTGGCGTCGGCCTTGTGGCGCAACGGAAGCCGCCCGCGCAGCCACCGTGAGGCGAGCCGTGCGGTCGACGGGAACGGCGTGCCGTCGAGGCGGGCGACGGTCTTCAGCGCCGCGTCCTCCATCTCGCGCGTCACCGGGTGGTCGAGCTGCCGCAACCACGCCCGCTGCCTGTACTTCTCGCTCCACGTCACCACGGCGTCGCGCAGGTCGTGCAGCTGGGCGCCGCGCTGGTGCGTGCCGCTCCACATGTCCTGAAGGGACTTGCCGAGCTCGGCGTGCCACATCAGCGGCGGCAGGTCGTCCAGCACGATCGCCATGCCCACGTGGTTGACGGGGCTGTTCGTCATCGCCTGGATCGCCCTGTCCGCGGCGCTGCGGCCGCGGAACACCCACACGTCACCGGTGCGGGTCATGTCCACGGCTTCGTCCAGGGTTATCGCCATGACCCCGTAGCCTAGGCATATGAAGCTCTGGAAGGTGCTCGGCATCGCCGCGTTCGCGGGTGTCGCGGCGAGCGGTGTGGTCGTGGCCCGCAACCAGCGCCGCCGCGCCGCCTACACCCCGGACCAGGTCAGGCAACGGCTGCAGGAACGGTTCGCGGAGACCTCGCCCGAACGTTCTGGGTGAGGAAGAGCGCCGCGCGGTCGAGAGCGGCGTCCGCCTCCTCGAGCACGCCGGTGAACGCCTGGAACACGTGCGGCACGTCAGCGGTGACGTCGAGGACGACGTCCACCCCGGCCGCCAGGGCGCGGGCCGCCATCCGCGTGGAGTCGTCCAGCAACACCTCGTTGGTGCCGGCCTGGAGCAACATCGGCGGTAGTCCCGTCAGGTCGCCGAACAGCGCGGGGCTGATGAGCTCCTGCCGCGGATCCTGGCCCGCGAGGTAGAGCGCGCCGGTGCGCTCGAGCGTCTGACGCGTGAAGAACGGGTCCGCGTCCTCCCTGGTGTCCATGCTCTCGCCGGTGCGCGTGCCGTCCAGGCCGGGGGAGAAGGCCACGATCGCCGCGGGCATCGGGAGTCCCGCCGCACGGGCCGCCAGGCAGGTCGTCACGGTCAGGCCACCACCGGCCGAGTCGCCGGCGAACGCGATGGACTCGGGGTCCTCGCCGGAGTCGAGCAACGCGCGGTAGGCGGCCACCGCGTCGTCGATCGCGGCGGGGAACGGGTGTTCCGGCGCGAGCCGGTAGTCGAGCGAGAGTGCCCGGAACCCGGTCCTGACCACCAGGCTCCCCGTCAGCGACAGTGCGGTCTCCGGGGCGCCGACGACGTACGAGCCGCCGTGGAAGTACAGGATCGTGCCGGGTCGCCGGGTACCGGCCGGTTCGACCAGCAGGGCCCGGCGCGACCCGAGCACGGTGTCCTCGGTCGTGATCCCCTCCGGCACCGCCATCGTGGCCATCATCGCGGCGAACCCCATGCGCATCTGCTCGACCGGCTGCGGCCCCTCAGGCCACGGCCGGCTGCGCAGCATCGCGTCGAGCTTCTCTCGTTGTTCCCTGCCCATGACCATCCCCTCAGAAGTGTATGCCGCTACAGTATATGCCGTGGCATCTAAATCGAAGCCTGATCCGAGCACTCTGTTCGCCGACCTCGTGCGCTGCGAGACGCGGCTGTACAACGCGCTCAACGACCGGCTGCGGGAGCGGCACGGGATAGTGACCTCGCAGTACGAGTTCCTGCACTACCTGCGCGAGCACCCGGAATCGCGGGTCGCGGACCTCGCCACCGAGTTCGCGGTCGGCATCGGCGCGACCAGCAAGGGAGTCGATCGCCTCGAACGACACGGCTGGGTCGCCCGCAGGCCCAACCCGGCCGACCGGCGTTCCTCCCTGCTGGTCCTGACCGACGACGGCGTTCGCCTGGTCGACGCCGCCGAACAGACCTTCACCGACCGGGTGGCCGAACTGGTCGAGGGAGCCCTCGATCCCGTCCGGGCGTCGGCCGGCGCCGAGGTCCTGGCACTGCTGCGTGCCGCGCTGGAACGCGACCGGATCGGCATGCCCACCGGCTGACGACGGCCTCGCGATTCCGACGGGCTTCATCCACAACGCGCTGACCTGATTTCCGGTGCGCTCGACGGACTGACGCCGGCGGAGGAGCTCTGGCGTGATCAGAAGACGCCGGACGAGCGTGCGCACGTCCGTGACCTGCTGTTGAACCTCATGGCGCAAACCAGACCGATCGTGTGAGCGTTGTCCACCGATCGTTGTCAACCGGAACAACACTGACACCGGACAACGGAAGCTGCGTACCGTCGGAAGTGGTTGCACTCCGGGGGGAAGCAAATGCCGATAGTGTTGTCCGAGTCCGCGCCCAAGGGTCGCGGGTTGACGATTCTCTTCGAGTTGGAAGATCTCGCGCGCACGAGGTTCGCGTCGGCACCGCTGCCGATGTACGAACTGATCTTCACGGTGCACAGCGGTAGTTGGGACCGCCTGCTCCTGCCGCAGATCCGCCCGCTCGCCGAACTGGTCAGGCCGGGCAGGTTCATTCCCGACTTCTTCAACTCGGCGCGCCCCGACTTCGACGAGGCCGTGCGCCAGGTGCTCGAGGCGCCCTCGACGAGGGTGCGTGACCAGATCGCGAACATGCTGGGCACGACGTCGCCGTGGCTGCGGTCGTTCGCGGCGGGCACCCCGACCTCGCGGCAGGACCTGAGGTCGGCGCTCAACGCCGGTTTCCGCGACCTGCTCGGACGGAACTGGCCGGAGACGCGCCAGGCGTTCGACGCGGAGGTGCGGCTGCGGTCGTCCCAGGCGGTGGCGCGCGGGCTCGGCGATCTGCTCGGTAACCTGCACCCGTCGATCTCGTGGACCTCGCCCGCGCTGCACGTCGAGCTGTCCTGGGACACCGAGATCTCGTTGCGCGGCACGGGGGTGCTGATCGTGCCGGTGCTGAACGGGCTCACCCGCCCGGCGGTGGCGATGTTCGCCGAACCGCAGCCGCTGCTCTTCTACCCGGTCGCGGCACCGCAGCCGAGCGGCGCCAGCCTGGAGCTGGCCCTCGGCCGCACCCGGACGCTGGTGCTGCGGGCGCTGACGTCCGAACGCACCACCACCGAGCTCGCCAAGCACGTCGGCATCAGCCTGCCGACGGCGTCACAGCACGCGACCGCCCTGCGCACCGCGGGGTTCGTGTCGACCCACCGCAACGGCAGGTCCGTCCGCCACCGCCTGACCCGACGGGGCTGGGAACTGCTGAACTGAACCTGGGAGGCCCGCATGGCCGCGCTGCCGCGGTACCGCACCGACCCGAGCCCTCGCGCGCTGGCCACCCGGCTGCGCGCCCTGCTCACCGCCGGGGTTCCGGTCGCCTGCGGCGTCTACGCGGGACTGTCCGCTCCAGGACCCTCCTCGCCGGTGCACGCGAAGATCACCCACGCGATGGCCCGGGCTTTCGTGACGGGCGCCTCGGCGGGCGTGCCCCGGTTCGAACCGCCACCGTCGGCTCACCTGCGGTTGCTGACGGCCGCGAGCTGGGGGCGGCTCGACGGCGTCGGCGCCGACATGACGACGTTCCCGGTCGACCTCGCCTCCGAGCTGTGGTGGCGGGTGCACGAACGCGCGCTCGGCTCGTTGCGCACCGCCGAACGCCGTGTCGCGTGCGATCTGTTGCTGCGCCTGGGATATCCGCAGCGTGCGGCCTCGGTCATCGGGCTCAGCGTGATCGACGCGCGGCGCCACGTGCTGTCACCGGATCTCGCGATGGAACAGCTCGCGGTCCTGCGTTGCCACCTCCCGGCCTCCGCGGTCGAGGCGATGGCGTTGCGGGGCGCCAGGTCCGGGCTTCCTGCCGAGACGCGGCGCGACCTCGCGCTGTTCGTGGTGTTCCGCAACGCCGCCCGCGGCGCCGACTCGACGTCACTGCGGGCCGGTGCGGCGCTCGCGGTGAAAGCCTCGTCGGAGCTGCCGCACAAGGGGTTCACCGGCGCACTCCAGCGGGCCCGGCTGCACCGGGCCATCGCGGCTGTTCCGTTCGTCCGGCGCGACATCGGCGAGACGCACCTGCTGCTCGGCCGCGCGGTGGAGTGCCTGACCTCCGTCGCGCCGGGCTCGGCCGAGATGGACCAGCTCGCGTGGACGGACGAGGCCTACGCGCTGTACCGCCTCCTCGTGCAGACCCACCTGACCGTCGGACTGGCACAGCGCGCGCTCGGCTACGCCGACGAACTGGTCGAGCTCAGCCCCGGCGACGACAGGACGTGGGCGTTACGAGGCGACGCGCTGGCGGCGTGCGGCCGGTGGGACGACGCGATCGAGGCCTACAGCCGCGGCGTGGCCCTGGGCGGCTGGGGTGCGGCGCGTGCGAGTTACCTCCGGGGCTTCGTGCTGGACCGGCTGGGAAGGGTCGCCGAAGCCGCCGAGGACTACGTGCTGTCGCACCGCATCGACCCGACGGCGTCGGTCGTGTCAGCGCGCATCGCCGGTCACCAGCAGCCGGAGGTGCGCGCGGAGCCACGTGGCCGCGGCCGGACCGTCGGCGAACGCCGTGAGCTGGGCCGCCGCCGCGCGCAGCCCCGCGCGGTGCAGGTGAGCGCCGGCCTCGCGCACGCGGGCGACCAGGCTGTCCGTGACGTTGTCCAGGACTCGGTGCGCCGCATCGGCTGACACGGTGAGCGCTGCGGTCAGATCGGTCAGCCAGGCGTGCCGGACCGACCGCACTGACCCGCAGCTGCCCGGACAGCCAGCGTCCCGGCTGGTCGACGACGTCGTTACTCGACCGCTCGCAGTGAAGCCGGGAATCCGGGCCACGACTCAGCCTTGAACCCCGATCCGTCGCTCCTGCGCAAGGATCCGCTCCGGTGGCGCCGGCGGCTCCTGGCGCCGGTATCCGACAGTCATGGCGTCAATTCCAGCCTTTCATGGTGACGACGCCGCCAGGCATGGCGAACGCCGTCGTGGAGGTCCAGCGGGATTGATTTGGTCCGGGTGGCGGTGGGGTGAGCCGGACAGCTTCCACCGGATGATCTCAGCCCGGCGCTTCTCACACCGCCATCGGCCGGCCGAACTCGATCGAGCAGCGAGGCAGGCGGCACGAGACGACGAAGCTCGGTGTCCACTGTTCGGGGTGAATCTCAGCGCGGCGTTCGCGAGATCGAGTGAATGCTTGAGGCAATTGCTAACGTGATGCCGTCTGTTTCCGACGACTCGATGTGACTCGATTCGGGCCTTTAGTGGCGGTCTTGGTCGTGCTCGTGGTCATCGCGGGCTGCGGTAGCAAGGAACAGTCGACAGCAACAGAACACGTGATGCTTCAAGCGACTACGGCAGCGGCGCTCACATCGACAGAGGACTCGTCAGCAGAACTCGAAGCAGCGGTGCGCGCGTACTCCGACGCATTTCTCTCCGGGAACAGCGCGGCGTACGAACAGTTGTCGCAGCGCTGCAAGGACCGCATGCCGCGCGCCGGATTTCTGCAGGTCATCGCAGCGGCGAAAGACATGTACGGACCGCAGGAAATCGTGTCGCTCAAGGTCGACCAGATCGCGGGTGATCTGGGCCGGGTGACCACTACCTACGCCAAGTCCGAACTGAACCAGCGGAGTGAGCCGTGGGTTCGGGAGAACGGTGCCTGGCGAGTGGACGACTGCTGACCCCGTTCGCTGCCGGCCGGCGTCGGATCTGGACGGAACCGGATCAGCGAGCTGCCCTATTTCGCGTGGCGTGGCATAGGGTCACGACCGGGCAGAGTCGAGGGTGGCGTTGCATGACCGCTCAGTGCTGTTGGTCCTGACAGGCAGGATCGTGGCGGCCGCGACTCCGGTCGTGGCCGCCCGTCAGGATCCGCCGTCGAGCCGACCGCAGATCCACTGTGGATGGTTCGTCCACGGTGGAAACCGCAGCGCTGCCAACCCTTCCACGTCACCGGCGGCGTCGACGGTGCCCTGTGGGCGAGCGCCTGCCGACGACGAGGCGTGGGGTGAGGAAGAGCGGTCGGTGGCCAGGCAGGTCACCGTCCCCTCCTTCGGTGTGTTGGTGCCATGAGCCGCGGCCAGGAATGCCTCGATCGCGGCTTTGGACTCCTCGGCCGGCTCGTCTTCGTCCATGTCAAGCAGGGCGTCGTAGTCCTCGGGACTCTGCATGGGGACGACGAGCACGAGGCCCTCGCGGGTGTGGCACGTCGGCGGCGCAGGTTGGCCGAGTGCGCAGCGGAGCACCGGTCTCGCGCCGTGTCTGGGGAACGCCTGCCGCAGCCATTCCGCGGGCATCACCCGGACGTCCTCGTCGGCATGCGCAGTCAGACCCCCGGAGGTGGTTCGAAGCCGATGTGGACGAACCGTGCTCGGGGGGTCTGACGGTGTTGTGGATCAAGTGGAAGTGCTGG
Organism: Lentzea nigeriaca; assembly: GCF_016907955.1. GTDB lineage: Bacteria > Actinomycetota > Actinomycetes > Mycobacteriales > Pseudonocardiaceae > Lentzea > Lentzea nigeriaca. The sequence goes on from NZ_JAFBCX010000001.1 coordinate 1,150,733, forward strand.
TCAGAGCTCCCACCACAGGGCGGTGTCCGGCGGAAGGAGCAGCTGGCCGTCGCGCACCCCGTAGTACGAGGAGGCCAGCAGCACCGCACCCGGATCCGGCAGCGCGACGACCTCGCCGGACAGGTTCACCGCGCACGAGAAACCGTCCCGCTCGAACCACAGCACGTCCGCCGGCCCGTCGACCCACTTCACACCGTCGCCGGCGCCCAGCGAGGGGTGCTCGCGGCGGATGCGCAAAGCGGTGCGGTAGAACGACAACATCGAGTCCTGGTCGCCCGACTGCGCCTCCACGCTGAGCTTCGCCCAGTCCGCGGGCTGCGGCAGCCACGACCCGCCCGTGCCGAACCCGAGCGAAGGACCGGAGGACGCCCACGGCAGCGGCACGCGGCACCCGTCACGGCCGCGTTCGGTGTGGCCGGAGCGCTCCCACATCGGGTCCTGCAGCACCTCGTCCGGCAGGTCCAGCACCTCGGGCAGACCGAGCTCCTCGCCCTGGTACAGGTACACCGACCCCGGCAGCGCCAGCATCAACGCCAGCGCGGCGCGCGCACGCCGCAGGCCGGTCTCGCCGCCGCCGTACCGCGTCACGTGCCGTTGCACGTCGTGGTTCGACAGCACCCACGTAGTAGGCGCACCAACCGGAGCCACAGCCGCCAACGACGAGTCGATGACCGACCGCAACGCCTCGCAGGTCCACTCCGCCGTCAGGTAGTGGAAGTTGAACGCCTGGTGCATCTCGTCGGGACGCAGGTACAGCGCCGTGCGCTCGGCAGAAGGCGTCCACGCCTCTGCCACAAGGACGCGCTCACCGGGGTACGAGTCCACCACGGCACGCCACTCGCGGTGGATCTCGTGCACACCGTCCTGGTCGAAGAACGGCAACGGCTCCGTGCCCAGCAGCTTCAGCTGGTCCGCGTGCCCGATGTCCGGAAGCCCCGCCGCCTTGATCATCCCGTGCGCCACGTCCACCCGGAACCCGTCGACGCCGAGGTCCAGCCAGAACCGCAGCACGTCGCGGAACTCCGCGCGCACCTCGGGCAGCTCCCAGTTCAGGTCCGGCTGCTCCGGCGCGAACAGGTGCAGGTACCAGGACCCGTCAGCGACCCGCGTCCACGCCGGACCGCCGAACACCGACTCCCAGTCGTTCGGCGGCCCCTCGCCCACGCCCTCGCGGAAGATGTAGCGCTCCCGGCCACGGCCGGCCAGCGCCTCCTGGAACCACTCGTGCTGGTCCGAGCTGTGGTTCGGCACGATGTCGACGATCACCCGGAGGCCGAGGTCGTGCGCGTCCGCGACCAGCGCGCGCACGTCGTCGAGCTCGCCGAGCTGCGGGTCCACCGCGCGGTAGTCCGCCACGTCGTAGCCGCCGTCGGCCATCGGCGAGGCGTAGAACGGCGTGATCCACACCGCGTCGACGCCGAGGTCGCGCAGGTAGGGCAGGCGTGAGCGGATGCCGGGCAGATCACCGACGCCGTCGCCGTTCGAGTCGGCGAAGCTGCGCACGTAGACCTGGTAGATGACGGCGTGTCGCCACCAGTTCTGGGACATGTCCTGAACCTTCCGACGGGGTGTGTCAGCGGTCCAGGAAAGACGTTGCAAATATTTTCCGCAAGTCGACATGAGGAACACTTGAGAACATGCCTCAATCCTGCAAACTTTTGCAGCTCGAATAATGCGTTGCGGCACCTCCGTGACGTCCGTCAGAGTGGATCGCAACGAACCGGAGGAAGGAGCCCAGCCGTGATGCAGCACATGTGTCATCAGCACGTCTGGTGCTCCCCGACATGAGTTGATCCATGTCCCGGGGAGCCGTCCCGTCGCCGCTGCGACGAGACGGCTTTTTTGTTGCCCGTTGGTCCAATTGGCACGGACGCCGCGCTCTGGACGCGGAGATCGAGGTTCGAGTCCTCGACGGGCAGCTGTGACCGAAGCCGAAGCAGTCGAGGCGCCAGGTTGTGGTCCTGGTCGAAGCCGGTGCGAGTCCGGTCGGTCACCCCATCGCGCGGGACCCGGTGGTCACCTGGGCCTCATAAGCCCGGGCTGCCTGGTTCGACACCAGGACGCGCGATGCCCGACCCACGTCACGACGGCCGTGGAACGCTCTGCAAAAGCGTTGACACTGGGTTCGACTCCCAGGTGGGTCTCGACAGAACGCCGAGGAACGCGTCGTGCAGGACACCGTTGGTGGCCAGCACGACGTCCTCGGTGATCGTCACCCGGCCACCGGCCTCCTGCACGAGCACCGGCAGACACGCCAGGTCGAACTCGTCCAGCTGGGCACCGGCGACCACGATCGCGTCGATCTCTCCGGTGACGAGGCTCAGCACCGAAACGCTGTCGTCCACCACGACACATCCGTCCAGCGCGGGCTTCTTCTTGCCGTGCAAGCACACCCGAGCGCCGAACATCGAGTCCTGTGTGGACACGCGTCCCGCGGTTTCGGCGGTGCCGTCGAACACACGGCACCCGATGCCGCGCCCCGCCGCCATGATGCGGCCGAGCGACGGCAGAGCCGACACCGCGACCGCCGGGCCGCTTGTGTCCGTCATGGCCAGGTCCACCGAGTACGTCGGCCGTCCGCGCACGAAGTCGGCGGTTCCGCTGATCGGGTCGACGAGCCAGCGCCTGCCAGAAGTCCCGTACCTCTCAGGGCGTTCCTCACCGGCGACGCCGTCCTCGGGCACGGTCTCGGCCAGCCTCCTGCGCACGAGGTCCTCGATCGCGAGGTCGATGGCGGTGACCTCGCTGCCGTCCGCCTTGTGCCGCGGGTGCAGGGTGTCCGAGGCGAACGCGGCCGCCGCCACTTCCGAGGCCTCCCGCACGATTCGCAACGCCAGATCCAGATCGGTCCACATGGCGGGGAGCTTGTCGGCCCGCGCCGGTGCCGGGTAACTGATGTAGCGTTCTGCTACATGATCGAGTTCGTGCTCGGCGAGTCCGACCTGGTCGACGTGCGGTTCGCCGTGTCGCCGCTCAACGAGCTCACGCTCAGCCTGCGCGTGCTGAAGCTGCCGGCCAGGTACCCGCTGCACCTGCCGTTCGCGCGCCGGGTGCGCGACGTCGACCTCGAGGTACTGCTCGCCCTGTCGAACGAACGGGGCTGGACGCCGGACTTCCTCAGCCCGCGCCCGCTGACGCCGTTCACGAAGATCGAGGACGAGTTCGCCGCGCTGCGCGAGATCCCCACCCGCACCATGCGACGCGACCTGCGCGCGGTGCTCGGCGAGGTGCCGGCCGTGCTGCGGGACCGCAATCGCGTGTTCGACGCGCTGGAGACCTACTGGCACGTCGCGTTCTCCGGGCGTTGGGAGCGCATGCGCACCGTTCTCGAGGCGGACATCGCCCACCGCGGGAGGGAGATGGCCCAGCACGGCCTGGCGACGATGCTCTCCGGGATCTCCGAGCGGATCACGTTCGTCAGCCCCGTCGTCATCGTGCTGATCAAGGGGGTCGAGCCCAGGCGGGTCGAGGCCAGGGGGCAGGGGCTCACCCTGGTGCCCAGCCTGTTCGCGCTGCGCACGGCGGTGCCCGTCGACCCCGGCGCGCCGCCGTTGCTGATCTACGCGGCCCGCGGGCTCGGCACGGTGTGGGAGACCGGTCGCGGCCGCGGTCCCGCCGCGCTGGCGGGTGTGCTCGGCCAGGTGCGGGCGGACCTGCTCGCCGAGCTCGGCGAACCGCGGTCGTCCACCGACATCGCGCGCCGCACCGGCGTCACGACCTCGGCGGTGAACCAGCACCTGCGGGCGTTGCGCGACGCCGGTCTGCTCGCCTCGCAAAGGCACGGCCGCAGCGTCGTGTATGCCCGCACCGAACTCGGGGAAGCCCTCGTTTCCCACTCCGTGGGACAGGGAAGCAACAGCACGCGCCCGCCGTTGCCACGGACATGAGCTTCGAGGACGACTGGCAGACCTGGAAGACGGAGCGGGAGAAGAGCCTTGCCGACCCGTACGGTTGGCTCGCGCTGGTCTCGCTCGACTGGCTGGAGACCACCCCACGCGCCTATGACGGCCTACCGGGCGTGTGGTGGCAGGACGACGACGCGGCGTACTGGCAGAACGACGGCGAACCGCAGCGGTTCGAACTCGTCCAGAGCGGCCCCGGCACGCGCGTCACAGCGGGCGACGTCGAGATCGAGATCGCCCGCCGCGGCGGATACCTGATCCGGGTCCACGACCCGAAGGCAGAGGTACTGCGGAACTTCCACGGCGTGCCGTCGTACGAACCGCGGCAGCAGTGGGTGATCGAGGGCGTGTACGAGCCGTTCGACGCGCCCATCCCCACGACCGTTGGTGCGGTCGTGGAAGGACTCAGCCACGTGTACGAGGCACCGGGCCGTGTGCGGTTCACGTACGACGGCGCCGAGCACGCGTTGACGGCGTTCAACGGACGCAACGGCGGCCTGAACATCCTCTTCACCGACGCCACCAGCGGTGTGACCACGTACGCGGCGAACCGATCTCTGGCCGCGACCCCGGTGGACGGCAAGGTCGTGCTCGACTTCAACCGCGCGACGAACCTGCCGTGCGCGTTCACCGACTTCGCCACCTGCCCGCTGCCGCCCGCGGGCAACCACCTGCCGTTCGGCGTCGAGGCGGGGGAGAAGACGCCGTACGAGCGGGGTTAGAAGAACTCGTCGAGCAACCGGTACCAGGCGAGCTTTTCCGGGCGGGGGGTGAGGCCGTAGGCGCGGTCGAACGCGTCTGCGGCCTCCTCGCCCAACTCCCTGTGCGCCAACGCGATGTCGCGGTGCCGGTCGGACACGCCCAGCCGGGACACGTCGATCAGCACGGTCGTGCCGTCGGCGCGCAGCAGCACGTTCGGCGGGCAGAAATCGCCGTGCGCCACCACGAGATCCTCGTCCTCCGGCGCGGTCGCGACCAACCGCTCCAGCAGCTCCGACGGCGTGGCCCCGAGATTGTCGTCGTCGAAGTCGCCCGGATCGACAAGGCCCGCTTCGACGTTGTGCCGTGCCTTCTCGATCATGACGGCCATGCGCGCGTCGAACGGGCACGAGGCCACCGGCAGCGCGTGCAACGACCGCAGCACTTCTCCCATCACGGTCCCCGCGAGCACCGGATCCGCCGAAGCCAGCGAAGGCGCACCGACGTCGGCGAGCACCAGCCAGCCGTCCGCGAACGCCTTGACCTCGGGCACCTCGACGCGTTCGCCCAGCCACGACAACCGGTCCCGCTCGTCGACCCCGGCGCGCTTCACCCAACAGGAGCCCACTCGCCAGACGTCACCGGACAGGCCTTCGTGGGCGAGCGACCACACCGCGTCCGTGCCGACCGCGCGCACCACTTCCGCCGGAATCTCCACGCCTTGATCAAACCACCACGTCACTCGCAGGCGATGCCGTCCTTGTCGTTGTCCAGCCGGTAGATGTCACTGCCGATCACGCGGATCGGACCTTTGACGTACGCGGGCCCGTCCCCGCTGCCACCGGCGCAGTCGACGTCGGACGCGATCGGCACGCAGCCGCTGTAGTTCGGGTCGCACTTCGGCTGCGGTGCCGGAGCGGGCACCGGTTGCGGCTGCGGCTGCGGCTGGGGCTTCGGCTGCGCCACCGCCGGGGGAGTGGTGGTGGTGGTCGTCGTAGTGGTCGTTGTCGTGGTGGTGGTAGTCGTCATGGTCGGCTGCACCGTCGTGGTCGTCGTGGTGGGTGAGACCGTCGTCGTCAAACTCGACGCGGAACCCTTGTCGGAACCGCCGACAGCAGCGCCGACGATGCCGATGACGAAGAAGAACCCCAGCAGGCTGGCCGCACCGATCGCCACCGGCGCCACCCACGCCTTCGGCTTCGACGCGACCGGCACCACCGCGCTACGTGGAATCTCGCGCGGCATGCGCAGCACGATCTGCAGCAATCCGTTGGTGCCGCGCTGGACCAACGCCGCGCACCCGGTCGAGCCGCCGCCGGATTCCACGTGCATCAGCACCGGCGCATACCGTTGCGACATCAGGAAGGTGAGCTCGCCCACGCGCTGACCGTCGAGCCGCACCTCGATGCCACGCTGACCGCGGTACTTGCCGGCGGCGATCGCGCACCACGTCAGGTGCACGGCGACGTGCCGCGTGACGCCGTCCGGAACGGCGTACCTGGCCAGTGCGTCCTGGTGGTGCTCCTCGCCGGTGACGGTCACCGTCACCTCGCCGGGCACCATCACCAGACCGGCGGCCGAGTTCTCGATCACGTCGCGCTCCCTCGTGGTCGTTCGTACGCCTGACCATCGAGCGGCCGCGCCAGGTGTTACCGAGAGTGCCGTGAGGTTGTGCCGACCGGGTGAAAATCAGGCCTCAGGTGTGACGCAGAGTCGATGATCACCGATGTAAGCCCTTTCCCGGGGCTCAGGCGCTCGTCCGCAGCACGAGCGAGGTAGGCAGCAGCACGGACGGCGGCAGGCCCTCCTCGCCCTCGATCTCGGCGAGGAGGCGCCACGTCAGCATCCGTCCGAACTTCTCCACGTCCTGCTTCACCGTCGTCAACGGCGGCACCGCGGGCACCGAGTCGTCGAAGCCCACCACGGCCACGTCGTCCGGCACCCGGCGACCGGCGGCGTGCAGCACCTGCAACGCCCCGAGCGCCATGATGTCCGCGGCCACGAACACCGCGTCCAGCTCGGGCTCGCGGGCCAGCAGCGACGTCATCGCGGCAGCTCCGCCCTCCGGCGTGAAGTCCGCGTGCACCACCAGATCCGTGCGCCGGCCGGACATCGCCCGCCGCCACCCGGACAACCGGTCGAGGCCCACCGCCATGTCGGCGGGACCGGCGATGGTCCCGATCCGCTCGCATCCCAGCGAGACCAGGTGCTGCGTCGCCTCCACCGCGCCGGTGAAGTTGTCCGAGTCGACGTACGGCACGGGCCCGCCCGCCAACGGCCGCCCGCCGGCCACCACCGGCAAGCCGTTGTCGTGCAACAACGACAGCAGCGGGTCGTGACCGTGCAGGCTGATCACCAACGCCCCGTCGACGTGCCCGCTCGTGAGGTACGAGCCGACGTCGCCCGGCTGGCTCATCATCAGCACCAGCTGGGTGCGATGCCCGGCCAGCTCGGCGTGAACTCCGCGCATGACCCCGGCGAAGAAGGGGTCCGCCAGCACGCGGCCGCTCGGTTCGGAGACGACCAGCGCGATCGCGTGCGCGCGATGGCCTGCCAACGACCGTGCGGCCTGGTTCGGCGAGTAGTCGAGCTGCATGACCGCTCGCCGCACCGCCTCCCGTGCCCGAGCACTCACGTGCGGTGCACCGTTGAGCACTCGGGACACGGTGGACTTCGACACCCCGGCAAGCCGGGCGACCTCGTCGATGCCGGGGCGCCGGGTCATGAGGCGATTGCGTTGCTGCGCGCCACCGCGGAGAACCAGCGGGCGCTCATCTTCGGCGTGCGCACCTGCGTCTCGTAGTCGACGTGCACGATGCCGAACCTCTTCGCGTAGCCCTCGGCCCACTCGAAGTTGTCCATCAACGACCAGCAGAAGTAGCCCCGCAGGTCGACTCCGGCGGCGATGGCGGCGTGCGCGGCCCTCAGGTGCGAGGCCAAGTACTCGGTGCGTTCCGCGTCGTCGACTCCCGGCTCGTCCGGGTACGCGGCACCGTTCTCGGTGATGTACAAGGGAATCGACGGGTAGTCGTGGTGCACGCGCAGCAGCACGGACGTGAGCCCGTCCGGCCGCACCTCCCAGCCCATGTCGGTGACCGGCGCGTCGCGGCGCGGGAACGAGTGGTCCCCGACGCCGACCCACGGCGACGGCCCGATCTCGCCGGGCTTCGAGCTGACGAAGTGCTCGGTGTAGTAGTTGACGCCGAGCATGTCCATCGGGCCGGAGATCGTCTTGAGGTCGCCCTCGTGGATCACCGACGAGAACCCGAACGGCTCCAGGTCCTCCACGACGTCGGCGGGGTAGTGGCCGTTCAGCAACGGGTCCAGGAAGATCCGCTGCTGCAGGCCGTCGAGCCGCCGCGCCACGTCCCTGTCGGCCTCGGACGACGGATCGGCCGGGATGATCGGGTACATGTTGAGCGTGATGCCGAGCTGCTTGTTCGCGCCGCGGATCACCTCGCCCGCGAGGCCGTGCGCCAGCAGCAGGTGGTGCACCGCGGCCACGGCGGCGTCCGGCTCGGTGCGGCCCGGCGCGTGGATTCCCGCGGCATAGCCCAGGAACGCCGCGCACCACGGCTCGTTCAGCGTCGTGAAGCCGTCGACGCGGTCACCCAGCGCCTCGACGACCGACTCGGCGTACTCGGTGAACCGGTAGGCGGTGTCGCGGGTCGCCCAGCCACCGGTGTCCTCCAGCTTCTGCGGGAGGTCCCAGTGGTAGAGCGTCGGCCACGGCTTGATCCCGTGCTCCAGCAGCGTGTCCACGAGCCGGCGGTAGAAGTCGAGCCCTGCCTGGTTGACCGCCCCGCCGTCGGGCCGCACCCGCGGCCACGCGATCGAGAACCGGTAGGCGCCCAGGCCGAGCTCGGCCATCATCCGCACGTCCTGCTCGAACCGGCGGTAGTGGTCGGCACCGGGTTCACCGGTGTGGCCGCCCACGACCTTGCCGGGTACGCGGCAGAAGGCGTCCCAGATCGAGTCGGTGCGACCGTCGACGTCGGTCGCCCCTTCGACCTGGAACGCCGCCGTGGCAGCACCCCACAAGAACCCGTCCGGGAAAGCGATGTCCTTCACCTTCACCCCTTCACAGCGCCCTGCATCACGCCCGCGACGATCTGCCGCCCGAGCACCAAGAACACGATCAAGACCGGAACCGTCGCGAGAGTCGTTCCGGCGAGCACGAGCGAGTAGTCGACGTAGTAGCCGCTCTGCAGCTTCTCCAGCGCGACCTGGAGCGTCGGGTTGTCGGCGTTCAGCACGACCAGCGGCCACAGGAAGTCGTTCCAGGACTGCATGAACGTGAACACGCCGAGCATCGCGGCGGCCGGGCGGGCAGCGGGCAGTGCGACGTGCCAGAACACCCGCCAGAGGCTGCAGCCGTCCATCCGCGCCGCCTCGACGAGCTCGTCGGGCACCGCGTCGACCAGGTACTGCCGCATCCAGAACACGCCGAACGCGGTGACGAGGTTCGGCACGATCACGGCTTCCAGCTCACCGGCCCAGCCGAACTCCGCCATCGCCATGTACAGCGGGATGATCCCGAGCTGCGTCGGCACTGCCAACGTTGCCACCACGAACAGGAACAGCACGCCCCGGCCGCGGAACCGCAGCTTGGCGAACGCGAACCCCGCGAGCGCCGACAGCAGCACCACCGACAGCGTCACCGTGCCGGACACGATGAAACTGTTGCCCAGCGCCTTCCAGAACGGGATCGTGTCGAACACCCGCGCCGCGTTGGCGAAGAAGTTCCCGCCGGGCACGAGCGTGAAGTCACCGGTGAGCACCGAGTTGTCGCGGCTGGCCACGAGGTAGGACCAGTAGAACGGGAAAGCCGAGCCCAGCACGAACGCGGCCAGCACGCCGTAGACCACAAAGGACGGACGTTTCACCGCACGGCCCTCCTCGTGAGCCAGAAGTTCAGACCCGCCACCGCGATCACGACGAGGAACAGCAACCACGCGATCGCGGCCGCGTACCCGAGGTTCAGCTGCTGGAACGCCGACTGGTACAGGTAGAGCACCACGGTCTGGTACTGGTGCTCGGCGCCGCCGCCACTGCCCGCGGACGGGTCGTACAGCTTGGGCTCGGTGAAGATCTGCAGACCACCGATCGTCGACGTGACGATCACGAAGATCAGCGTCGGCTTGAGCATCGGCAGCGTGATGCTGAAGAACCTGCGCAGCGGGCCGGCGCCGTCGACGACGGCGGCCTCGTGCACCTCACGTGGAATCGCCAGCATCGCGGCCAGGACGATCAGCGCGTTGTAGCCGGTCCACCGCCAGTTGACCATCGACGCGATGGCCACATGACTGCCGAACGTGTTGGCCTGCCAGTCGATCGGCGGGATCCCCACCGTCGTCAGCACGCTGTTGACCAGCCCGAACTGCGGGCCGAACAGGTTGCCGAAGATGATCGTCAACGCGACCAGCGACGCGACGTACGGCAGCAGCACGCCCATCCGCCACGCCGTCCGCCCGCGCAGGTTGACGGCGAGCAGTGCGGCGAGCACCACCGCGACGATCACCTGCGGCACGCTGGAGAGCAGGAAGATGCTGAAGGTGTTGAACAGCGCGTTCCAGAACTGACCGTCACCGAACAGCTCGCGGTAGTTGTCGAGACCGACGAACGGCGTCTCGTCGGCGCCGAGCTCCCAGTCGAACAACGACACGTAGGCCGTGTAGAGCAACGGGAAGAGCCCGACCGCGCCGAACAACACGAAGAACGGTGCGACGAACAGGTACGGCGACACCTTGGCGTCCAAAGCGGACAGCCGGTGGCGCGGCGACCGCGAGCGGGTCTGCGCGACCCGCTCGCGGTCGGACCTGGTGAGCACGGCGGTCACTTAGCGACCTTCTGTGCCTCCGCGACGGCGGTCTTCCAGCCCTCGTCAGCGCTCTTGCCCTGCTCGACCGACTGCAGCGCCGGGCTGAACACGTTCTCCTGGATCTGGCCGTCCTTCGGGCCCTTGTACTGCGCGGCGGCGACCTTCTGGGCCTGCGCGGCGAACAGCGAGCCCGCCTTGATGTCACCGAAGTAGGCGTTCGTCTGCTCCAGCAGGGCGGGGTCCTTCAGCGCCTGGACCTGGCTCGGGAACGTGCCCTTCGCCTTGAACGCCTTGATCTGCTGCTCCGGCGCGGTCAGCCACGCCGCGACCTCGGCGGCCTTCTTCGCGTTCTTGCCCTGCTTCGGCACGGTGAGGTACGAACCGCCCCAGTTGCCGCCACCGTTCGGGAACGCCTCGGTGACCGCCCACTTGCCCTTGTTCTCCGCGCCGGCCTGTGCCTCGATCACGCCGAGCATCCACGACGGGCAGGTCTTCGTGGCGAACGCGCCGGCCTTGAAGCCGGAGTTCCACTCGTTGCTCCACGCCACGAGCTTCGCCGACTGGCCCTTCGCGACCGCGTTCGTCACCGCGGTCCAGTCGGCCTTGATGGCGGGGTTGGTCTCGACGACGAGCTTGTCGGACTTGTCGAAGTAGCCCACCTCGTGCTGGTTGTGCATGGCGTTGAAGACCTGTGAGGCGCTGTCGAACCACGCCACCCCGCCGGACTTCGCGATGAACTGGTCACCGGCGGCGAAGTAGCTGTCCCACGTGGCGAACAGCGCCTTCACGGCCTCGGGGTCGGACGGCAGACCGGCCTTCTCGAAGAGGTCCTTGCGGTAGCACATCGCGAGCGGCCCGATGTCCGTGCCGTAGCCGATGAGCTTGCCGTCCTTGGTGGTGGCGGCGTCGGTCTTCCACTTCAGCCACCGGTTGTCGACGTTCGGCCCGATCTCCTTCAGGTCGTTGAACTGGCCGGCCTTGTCCATCACCTGGCTGAGGTAGCCCTCCTCGACGGCCTCGATGTCCGCGAGACCGGAGCCGGCGCCCAGCTTGGTGAAGAGGTTCTGGTGGTGCGGCGCTCCCTGGCCGGTCTTGCGCTGGGTGAGCTTCACGTCCGGGTGCGCTGCCTCGTACTCCTTGAGCAGGTCCTCGTACCCGAACTCGTTGAACGTGGCGATGGTCAGCTCGGTCTTGCCGTTCTGCGTCGCTTCCCCGGACGAACAGGCGGTGGCGGCGGCTAACAACAGGAGCACGCTGACCCAACTGCGGTGGCGCACGGAGAACTCCCTCGGTCTCGGCGGGCGGGTTTCTGGGAGCGCTCCCAGAAGTTTCGAGGAGTGTTAACCGCACCACATGAGGGTGTCAAGGCTGGGAGGGGGTACTTTCTGGGAACGCTCCCAGTTCGTTATGCGCTGACCCGCCGAACGAGCGTGGTGGGCAGCAGCAACGACGGCGGCAGCCCGGCCTCACCGGCGAGCTCCGCGAGCAGCCGCCACGTCATGGTGCGGCCGAGCTCCTCGACGTCCTGCCTGATCGTGGTGAGCGGCGGCGACGCGCTGGAGGCGAACACCGAGTCGTCGAACCCGATCACGGCGACGTCCTCCGGGATGCGCTTGCCGTGCGCATGGAGCACCTGCAATGCGCCCAACGCCATGATGTCCGCTCCGACGAACACCGCATCGAGATCGGGCGCCTTGTCCAGCAACCGTTCCATCGCCTGCGCGCCGCTCTCGGGCGTGTAGTCCGCGTGCACGACGAGTCCGGCTGGAATCTTCGCCTCGCCGAGCCCGCGCTTGAAACCGCTCAGCCGGTCGGAACCCACAGCCATGTCCTTCGGGCCCGCCACCGTGCCGATCCGCTTGCGGCCCAACGAAACCAGGTGCCGCGCGGCCTCGAGTCCACCGGTGAAGTTGTCCGCGTCGACGAACGGGACCGACGTCTTCCCGAGCGGCCGCCCGCCGACCACGACCGGCAGGCCGATCTCGTCGAGCATCGGCACCAGCGGGTCCTCGCCGTGCAGGCTCACCAGCAACGCGCCGTCGACGTGCCCGCTGCTGAGGTACGTGACCAGGTCGCTCGTGTCCGACGGCTGGCTCATCATCAGCAACAGCTGCAGGTGCCGCCCGGCGAGCTCGGCGTGGATCCCGCGCAGCACCCCGGCGAAGAACGGGTCGGAGAGCACGCGGCCGGACGGTTCGGAGACGACGAGCGCGATGGCGTTGGCGCGATGGCCGGCCAAGGCCCGCGCGGCCTGATTCGGCGCATAGCCCAGTTGGGCGATGGCGGCGTGCACGGCCTCGCGGGCCTTGGCGCTCACGTACTGCTCGCCGTTGATGACGCGCGAGACGGTCGACTTCGACACCCCGGCGACCCTCGCGACCTCTTCGATCCGGGGGCCGGGACGTCGTTTGGCCGTCTCCGTCATGCCGTCATCTTAGGGACGTGTCGACGCATTGGTCGAACCACGTCAGCGTGCGGCCTGTCCTGTCCACGATCTCCGGTACACGGCGGTTCTCCCTCGGTGCGGCGGTGAAGGAGAAGTTTGGAAGATCGTCCGCACAAATTCCGCACAGCGGACCGATGTTCTGGCACCATGCCCCCCGATGAGGAGGGTCAGTGCGGTATCGGCTTCTTGGGCCGCTGCAGATCTGGCGTGGGGGCGTGGAACTGCGGCTCGGCGGGCCCCGGCAACGGGCGCTGCTGGCGGCGTTGGCCCTGCACGCCAACGAGACTGTCAGCTTTGAACATTTGAGTGAAGCGGTGTGGGAATCTCCGCCCGCGGCACCGGAATCGAACATTCGGACCTACGTCGCGGCGTTGCGCAAGCTGGTGCTCGACGAACTGGTCACCGTCCCAGGTGGATATCGGCTGGTCCTACCCGCCGAGGAGGTCGACTCCTTCGTCTTCGGACAGCTGTGCGCGGCCGGGGACGAGGCGCTGCGACAGGGAGATCACCGGACAGCGGTGACCCGGTATGAGGAAGCGCTCGCGTTGTGGCGCGGGCCCGCGCTCGACGGACTGGTGGTCGGGTCGCGGCTCGACGCCGAGCTGACATTGCTACAGGAGCGCAGGCTGACCGTCGCCGAGCAGCACGCGCGGCTCGCGATCGAGCTCGGGCAGGGTGAGCGGCTGATCGCCGAGCTGCGGCGGTTGACCAAGCAGTTCCCGTTGCGCGAACAACTGTGGCTGCAGCTGATGCACGCGCTGCAGCGGGCGAACAGGCCTGCCGAGGCGTTGCAGGCGTTCGAGGAACTGCGGGTCGTGCTGGCCGAGGAGCTGGGCACCGATCCGGGGTCTGAGCTGCGCGAGCTGCACGAGCGGCTGCTGCGCGGGGACGAGCCGAGGCCCGCGTTGAACACGTTGCCGCGTGACGTCGCGGACTTCACCGGGCGTGCCGCCGAGATCGAACGGCTGACGAGAGCCGTCACCGGGAAGTCGGCCGTGGTGATCTCCGCGATCGACGGCATGCCCGGTGTCGGCAAGACGACGCTGGCCGTGCACCTGGCGCATCGGCTGGAGTATCCGGACGGTCAGCTGTTCATCGACCTGCACGCGCACACCGCCGGTCGTGCGCCGGTGGAACCGACCGATGCGCTGGACGTGCTGTTGCGGGCGCTCGGTCTGGAGGAGATCCCGGTCGGCCTGGACGAGCGGGCCGCGTTGTGGCGGGCCGAGTTGTCGCGCCGCCGGTTGCTGGTCGTGCTGGACAACGCCGCGCGCGCTGATCAGGTGCGGCCGCTGCTGCCGGGTGTGCCCGGCTCGTTGGTGCTGGTCACGTCACGGGCACGGCTCGTCGAGCTGGAAGGCACGTCGACGCTCACGCTGGACGTGCTGTCCGAGGCGGAGGCGCTGCAGCTGTTCGCCACGATCGTCGGCGACGAACGCGGAACGGATCCCGCCGCCCGCGAGGTCGTCGAGCTGTGCGGCAGGCTGCCACTGGCCGTGCGTCTCGCCGCCGGGCGGTTGCGGTCCCGGCCGACCTGGACCACGGCGCACCTCGCGACGCGGTTGCGCGAGGGCCGATTATCCGAACTGGACGCTGTCTTCGCGTTGTCGTTCGGCCAGCTGCCCGCGGGGCACCAGCGGCTCTTCGGCCTGCTGGGCCTGCACCACGGCACGGACTTCGACGTCCACCAGGCCGCGGCGCTCGGCGACCTCGACATCCTCGAGTGCGACGGAATGCTCGAGGACCTCGTCGACGTGCACCTGCTGGAGGCGACGACGGTCGGCCGCTACCGGATGCACGACCTGCTGCGGCAGTACGCGCAGTCCAAGGTGGACACGGCACACGAACCCTTGACCCGGTTGCTGGACCACTTCCTGGACACCTCGAACCAGGCGACACGGCTGATGTCGCCCGCGGCCCGCAAGTACGAGGTCGACATCAGCTACCGGCCCGAGTCGCGGCTCGTGCTGCGCGACTACGACCACGCGGTGGAGTGGCTGGAGACCGAACGCCAGACGCTCGTCGCGGCCGTGGCGTTGTCGTTGGACGGTGACTGGCGCACGCACACGTGGCAGCTCGCGCGCGCGTTGACGTTCTTCTGCATGGTGCGCGGCCACACGAGAGACTGGGCCACGATCAACGAACTGGCGCTGGAGGCCGCGAAGGACAACCCGGCGGCGCTCGCGATCACCACGAAGAACTACGCGATGGTGTTCTGGCAGACCGCGCGGTACTCCGACGCCATCCACCACAACGAGCGTGCGATCGAGATGCTCCGCGAGCAGGGCGACCTGCAGGGCGTGGCGGGCACCCTGAACAACCTCTCGCTGGTCTACCGGACGCTGCAACGGCACGCCGAGGCCGCCGAGCTGCTGGAACAGGCGATCACGGTCGCGCGGCAGCTGGGCGACCGGCACCTCGAGTCGCAGGCGATGAGCAACGTCAGCAACATCTACAGCGCTCTGGGCCGCTACGACGAGGCCCTGGAAGCCTGCAACGGGGCGCTGGCGTTGATGCGCGAGATGGGCAGCCGCCGCGACGAGGCCGACACCCAGAGCGCGCTGGGCATGATCCTGCACGCCATGGGCAGGCACGACGAGGCGCTCGACGCGTTGGACTCGGCCCTGACGGCGGTGCGCGCGATCGGTGACGTCACGACCGAGACCGTGGTCTTGAACTACCTCGGCGAGGTGCTGACCGCTGCCGGACGTCCCGCTGAGGCCGTGGTGCGCCTGCACGAGGCACTGGACCTGGCCGAACGGATCGACGACCGGCGTGAGGCGGCCAACGCCCACAAGCACCTGGCGAAGGCGGTCGCGGATCCGGCGGAGGCGGCGCGGCACGAGAAGGAGGCGGAGGCCCGGTTCGCGGCGCTAGGTGCTGACTGAACGCGGTCCCGGCCTGCCTCCCGTCAGCACGGCGCCACGCGGCAACCCGTCCCGCAGCAACGGCAACAGCTTGGGGTGCTTGCTCATCAGCACCGCGGCCGTGCCGTTGCGCTGCTGGATCCTGCGGCAGAAGTGCGAAGACAGCGGGACGCCGAGGTAGGCCTCCGCGCGCGGCCCGTAGACGACGTGGTCTTCGAGCCCGCACCACCCGGCCGCGACGGGGCGGTCGTCCAGCCAGATGAAGCCCTCCACGTACACGGCGCCGCGCACACGGGTGGACTCGGTGAAGGCGACGCTGAACGTGACCTGGGGAGACAGCCTGGTGTCCGCGTCGGCGGTCCACCACGTGCCGAGGTCGAGGACCAGTCCTTCCATGCTCGCGTGCGCCCAGCCGGAGTCGTCGACGAGCGTGCGGAACGGTGCTTCGAGCACGGTGAGAGCCGCGGTGAGCTGCTCCATCCGCACATGGTGCGGCCATTCGGGCTATTTCGCCGGGCGACGTGGAATATCCGGCTGGCGATGAACGGCGCATTTGTCACCTGAAGTGGACAAATGTGCCGTTCATCGGTTGCTCGTGTGCCGCGACAGCCGCGGCACTAGCTGATCGTGACGTGAATGGTCACGTGCACCGATCCCGCGGTTCCGGTGATCGTGCCGTTCTGCGCCTTCGGCCCTGCCTGCAGCCGCACCCTGAACGTCATCTTCTGCCCCGGCGCCAGCGTCTGGCCGCCGGTGCACGTGACGGTGCCCTTGCCGGCCGGACAGCCGACCGACCCCTCCGGGACCTTGCCCGGCCCGACCGTCTTGATCTTGTCCGGCAGGTTCAACGTCAACGTTGGCACGGTGGCCGGGGACGAGCCGGTGTTGGTGATGCCGATGTCCATCTCGTCGGGCGGGCCCTCGGTGGTCATCGCGATGCTGCTGGGTGCCTCGCCGGACAGCGTGGCGTCGCTCGGCGCGCCACCGGCGGTGGTCGTGGTCGTCGTCGGTCCGTTGGGCCCGCTCGGCACGATGATCGGCGTGGCGCCACCGGTGGAGGTTCCGCCGGTCGTGGTGCCGGAGGTCTGAGAGGAGGGCGTGGTGGTCGGCGTGACTCCGGCCGTGGCGATCGTCGACGTGGACGGCGCGGCGCCAGGGGGAGTGACGGTGGGTTCCGTGGTGACGACACCGGAACCGGCGACGACCACGACCGCCGCGGCCGAGGCGGCCACGCCGAACCACGACGTCGCGCTGATCGACACGGCCGCGCTCTTGCTCGCCGCGGCCAGGTAGCCGGCGGTGCCCGTGCCGAGCACGATGGGGGCGACGAGACCGCGCAGCGCGCCGTTGACGTCGGCCAGTTCCCTGGCGAGCGACCGGCATTCGGCGCAGTCGTCGAGGTGGGCGTCGAGTTGGATGGCCTCGCGGCCCTTGAGGCCGCCGCGGGTCCAGGCGCCGAGCTTGGTGACCGTGGTGCGGCAGCGTTCCGGTGGCTCCTGGGCGACGTGCGCCTGGAGGAACGCCTTGCGCAGGCCTTCGCGGGCGCGGAACGCCATCGCCGAGACGCCGTTCGCGGTCAGGCCCAGCAGCGGGGCGATCTCGCCGGGGGACTGGCCCTCGATCGCGGTGTGCCACAACACTGTCTGCCAGCGTTCGGGCAGCGACGCGAACGCCGTGGCCGCGAGCGCCTGGTCGAGGTCCTCCACCGCCTTGTCGCGGAACGGCACGCTCGTCGCCCGCACGGCGCCGGGGACTTCCTCGACGTTGCCGGCCAGTTCGAGCCGCTTCTCCTTGCGCGTCCGGTCGTACGCCGCGTGGCGCACCGCCGTCAGCAAGTACGGCCGGAACGCCGTGCCGGGACCGCCGCCGGTGCGCAGTGCGGCGAGCACCTTGGCGAACGCGTCGGCCACCAGGTCGTCGGCGTCGGAGGGTGAGGACGACAGCTGCATCGCGAGAAGGTTGGCGGCGCGCACGTGGCGTTCGTACAGCTTGCCGTAGGCCTCGATCTTGCCTTCGCGGACAGCATCGATCAGGTCGGCGTCCGACGGCGGTCGACCACGCTGCCCGATCAAAGAATGCCGCCTCACGTCATGCCCACCACTGATATGCGGACCCTATCGAGATGACCCAACGCGAACAATCCACGCATCCGAACCTGATGTAATAAGAAACCTTTAGGCCGGGCCTAAGTCTTGACCAACTCAGGCCGGATGGCCCTGTCGCGTTCCTACTTTCGCTGTCGTGACGGACTTCCTGACCGAGTTGCCGGTGCGCGTGGCCGTGCCGATCGAACGGCACAGCCTGCTCTCCGACCGCCGTGCCCTCGCCCTTGTCACGCCCGGCGCGGACGTGACCTGGCTGTGCCACCCCTCGCCGGACTCACCGGCGTTGTTCGCCGCGCTGCTCGGCGGCTCCGGCCACTTCTCGGTGCGGCCGCAGAAGGATCAGCTGCCGCTCGGCCAACGGTACGTACCCGGCACGATGACCGTCCAGACCCGCTGGACCGGTCTTCAGGTCACCGACCATCTCGCGGCGAACCTGGTGCGAACCGTCGAGGGACGGGTGCCCGCGGTCGTGGAGTTCGCGCCACGCCCCGACTTCGGCCGCGCGCCCGTGGTCCTGGAGCGCGTCGCCGACGGTGTCAAGGTCGCGGGAACCTCGATCGTGCTGCGATCCCCAGGTGTGGACTGGGAGATCAGCGACGGCACGGCCACCGCTGTGATCATCCCGCCCTTCGTGCTGGAACTGGAGCTCGGCGGACCGTCCGAAGTGGACACCGACTGGCTGGACTGGTCGGCGGAGCTGCGGCTGCCCGCGACCGAGCCCGCTCTGGTGCGAAGATCCGCACTCACGTTGCGCGCTCTGTGCCACCGCGACACCGGCGCCGTGCTGGCCGCCGCGACCACGTCGTTGCCCGAGCAGATCGGCGGTGTCCGCAACTGGGACTACCGCTACTGCTGGTTGCGCGACGCCGCCCTGACCGTGCAGGCGCTGGTGTCACTGGGATCCACCGCCGAGGCCGAAGCGTTTCTGGACTGGTTGCACGGCGTGCTGGAAACGGTCTCCGGCCCGGAGTCGCTGAACCCGCTCTACACCGTGCACGGCACCGCGCTCGGCCCGGAGACGGTGATCGACAGCCTCCCCGGCTACGCGGGCTCCGGTCCCGTGCGTGTCGGCAACCTCGCCGACCAGCAGGTACAGCTGGACGTCTTCGGCCCGATCACCGACCTCGTCCACGACCTGGCACTGGCACGCGGCTCGCTGGCCGGCCGCGAGTGGGACGTCGTCACCGCGATGGTGCGCGCCGTGGCGGTGCGCTGGTCCGAGCCGGACCACGGCATCTGGGAAGAACGCCACGTGCCGCGCCATCGCGTCTACTCCCGCGTGATGTGCTGGCAGACCCTCGACCGCGCCATCGCCCTGGCGTCGCGCTTCGACCGTCCGCTCGACCCGGACTGGCTCGTGCTGCGCGACAAGATCGCCGCCGATGTCCTGCAGAACGGCTGGAACCCGGATGTCGGCGCGTTCACCACCGCCTACGACGGCACCGATCTCGACGCAGCCTCGCTGCACGTGGGTCTCTCCGGCCTCCTCGACCCGTCCGACGAACGCTTCCAGGCCACGGTCGTCGCGGTCGAGGAGACGTTGCGCAGCGGGCCGACCGTCTACCGGTATCTGCGCAACGACGGCCTCCCCGGTGACGAGGGCGGGTTCCACCTGTGCACGACGTGGCTGATCGAGGCGTACCTGAAGGTCGGGCGCCGGGCCGACGCCGAGGAGCTGTTCGAGAGCTTCGTGCGGCTGACCGGGCCGACCGGGCTGTTGCCCGAGGAGTACGACCCGGTTGCCGAACGATCACTGGGCAACCACCCGCAGGCCTACTCGCACCTCGGTTTGATCCGGTGCGCGCGGCTGCTGGACGTCACCGCGACCCCGCGGCCGCCAGCTTCGCGCTGATGGGTTCGAGCTCGGTGATCAGTTCGTCGAGCTCGGCGGGAGAGAGGGACTCGTACGGCGCGGCGGCGAGGTCGTCGGTGAGGGCTTCGATGCGTTGCTGCGTCTCGCGGCCCGCGTCGGTGAACCACCCGTCGGCGTCGACGAGTCCCCGCTCGCGCAGGCCGGCCATGACCGCGGCCAGCCGTCTCTTCGGCAGGTGGTGGATGCGCCCGAACGACTCCGGCGGGTGGATGCCCTGCGCCAGCGCGGAAAGCACGTGGGCCTCCGTGCCGCCGATGCGTGCGCCGACAAGGGCGGCGATGTGCCCGTCACCGCGGTGCTCGCGCAGCATGGTCGCGGAGTGCCAGAGCCGGGCGACCGGGTCGCCCGGCACCGGCAGCGTGCGCATCCCCGCGTACATCACCCGGCCCTCGGTGGGTGCGCTCGTCGCGGCCTTCGTGGTCAGGTCGGCCGCGCGCACCAGGCCGGGGGAGCCGTCGTCGCCGAGGATCCGCCGGAGAGAGGCCGCGCTGCCCCGTTCCCGTGCGGCGACGGACGCCTCTGGCGGGATCGTCTCCCACGCGCTCGGGATGTGCCGCGCGGCCTCCCCTTCCGCGAAGTTGTAGAAGGCCGCGTGCACGACCTCCGCCGGCACCCGCCCCAACGGAGCGGCGCGGCTCGCGAAGTAGCCGTCCCAGTAGGTGCGGTGGCCGAGCGCGGTCAGCTCGTCGTTGCACTCGTCGGCGAAGAAGGTGACCAGGCAGATCGGCTCCAGGAGCTCGTGCAGGCGCCGAGCGATGTGAGTCATGGCCACCATCATGCCGATGGATCAGTGGCAGTGGCCGTCCCTGCCGAGCGTCTCCACCGGCCCCGCGCCCTTCCTGCCCCACTGCGCCGCGGGCCGACTCGTCGGTCCCCAGGTCGGTTTGCCCTCCGCGTCGGTCCGCCAGTACCAGCAGGCGTCACGGCCCTCCGGCCAGCCCTCCGGCTTGTCCTCCCACTTCTCGCCGCGGCCGTAGGGCGTCATGTCGAGCAACGCGAACGTGCCGCTGAACCGCTCGGTGCCGCGGCCGGTCGTCCGGTACGTGAGGAACACGCGGTCGCCGTCACGCAGGAAGCACGAGAAGTAGCCCATGTCGCCACCGATCGGCGCGGGCACGTCCCGCACCGAGTACCAGGGCTGCGGGTAGCCCATGAACTCGACGAACGGCTTCACCTCGTCCCACGCGCCCACGGTGAGGATGGCGAACGAGACACCGCGCGCGTGGAGATAGGCGGGGTTCGTGAGGTGCACTGGCACCCAGGTGCAGCCCTCGCACTGGCCTTGGTGCGGCGCGCCGTCCCACCACATGTGCTGGTAGACCACGAGCTCGTCGCGGCCTTCGAACAACGAGACGAACGGCACCGGGCCGTTCGCCCCGGTGACGAGCGCCTTCCCGTCCACCTCCACCATCGGCAACCGGCGGCGAGCTGCGGCGATGGCATCGCCTTCGCGCGTGTGCGCCTTCTCGCGGACCAGCAGCTCTTCCCTGGCGGCTTCCCAGGTGGCGAAGTCGACAACGGGCGGTTTCATTGGCTGTCCTCCAAGCAAGTCCGTACCGCTTACCCAGAGGGGTCGAAGCTGATTCCGCCGTTTCGACATCACGGATGACCGCGCCACAACCTCCAGGCACGCGGGCTGGCCGGCGAGTGGTGGCTGTTGGCCTCTCCGAATCTCAGGCGCACCCGTGCCCCGCCCAGCCGTCCGCGTTCGAGGTGGATCGTCCCGCCGGTGGCCTCGGCGGCCGCACGGGCGATGTCCAGCCCGAGCCCGGTCGACCCGTCGCCGCTGCTGCCGCGGTGCAACGCCGACGACGGATCCGCAACGCCGGTGCCGCCGTCCTCGACCACCAGCGTCACCCATCCGGCGTGCCGCACGACCGACACCCCGACCGGCGCGGCGGCGGGCGTGTGCCGGAAGACGTTCTCCAGCAACGCGTCCACCACGGCGCCCAGCGCGTCGGGGGACAACGGGACCCAGGCGGGCTCGCCGACGTCGATCTCGCACACCCGACCCTGGTTGGCGGCGTGCGCGGACCAGAAGGCCATCCGCGCCTCGACCACCGATGCCACGTCGCACGTGCTCGACAGCTCACCCTCGGCGGGCTGCAACGCCTGGATGATCCGGTCCACGTCATGGCCCAACGTGCTGACTGCGCTGCGAATCCGGTCGGCGACGGGCCCGGATCCCACCGCGTCGGCGTCCAGTCTCAGCGCGGCCAACGGGGTGCGCAGGCGGTGCGACACGTCCGCGATCATCTCGCGTTCCTTGGCCAGCAACTGCGAGGTCCGCTCGGACGCCTCGTTGATCGACGCGGCCAGCGCCTCCAGCTCCTGTGGCCCGCGCAGCCGCACGCGCCGTCCGCCGGACGAGGCGAGCACGCGCAAGGCCCTGATCACCGGCGTGAAAGGCCTGTGTCCCAACAGCACCGCCGCTCCCAGCGTCACCAGAGCGACACCGGCGACCAGGAACACCTCGAACGGAAACCGCACCGAACCGGGCACGACCGACACCACGGCCCCGCCAGCGGAAGTCACCGGAGAGCCACCGCCCGCACCGAGCCGAGTCCCGTCGGCGAGCACCACCGAAAGCCGTCCCTCAGCCCCGGCGGCAGTGCGCGCGATCGTTCCCCGGACGTCGTCGGGGTCGGACGAGACCGCGAGCACGGCGGCCACCACCGCCGCGTCGCGCTGATCAGCGGCGGCGACCTCGGCGGAAGCCCGGGAGAACACCAGAAACCCAGCGGTGGCAAGGAACACCACCGTCACCAGCCCCGCCGCGACGAGCAGCGCGCGGGTGACGACCGATCTCATTCCGGCGCTGCCAGCTTGAACCCGACGCCGCGGACCGTGTGCAGGTAACGAGGATGCGCCGCCGTCTCACCCAGCTTGCGCCGCAACCACGACGCGTGGACGTCGATCGTCTTGTCGTCGCCGACGTACGGATGTCCCCACACGGCCTGGATGAGCTCCCGCCGCGAGATCACCCGCCCCGGCCGTTGCGCGAGATAGGCCAGCAGGTCGAACTCCCGCCTGCTCAACGCGAGCGGACAGTCACCGAGCGTGGCGATCCGCTGGGCGAGGTCGACCGAGAGATCACCGAGGACCACGACCTCCGAGGGCGCGACCGAAGAACCACCCGTCCGGCGCAGCAGCGCGTTGATCCGCGCCGCCAGGTGTTCGGACGAGAACGGTTTCACGATGTAGTCGTCGGCCCCGGCGTTCAACGTGCTCACGACCGAGTTCTCCGCCCCGCGCGCCGTGGCCACGATGACCGGCACGTTCGACACCCCGCGCAGCATCCGCAGGGCCGCGACGCCGTCCAGATCGGGCAGCCCGAGGTCGAGAATCACCAGGTCGAGCTCGTTCGTCCCGGCCTCCCGGAGAGCCGCGACGGCGGTGCCGACGGCCTGCACGACGTGCCCGAGGTCGGTCAGCGCGTGCACGAGCGCCGCCTGCACCACCGGGTCGTCCTCGACCACCAGCACCTTCGACATACACGCAGCGTAAGCAGCGAACCCGCCGATTGGGAGAGGTGTTTCGAGCTTATCGAGATCGTGTTTCGTCCTTAAATCTCCCTTAGGGCGGACGGCCCTACCGTCTGCAGTCACACCGAACCAGGGAGTTGGCGTGGCAGAAGTCGTTCTGACGGGTCTGGGCAAGGCGTACGGCGACGGCACCCGTGCGGTCACCGACCTGAACCTCGAGATCCGCGACGGTGAGTTCCTGGTGCTCGTCGGCCCGTCGGGCTGCGGCAAGACGACGGCGCTGCGGATGATCGCCGGGCTCGAGCAGATCACCGAGGGCACGATTCGCATCGGCGAGCAGGTCGTCAACGACGTGCCGTCGCGTGACCGCGATGTGGCGATGGTGTTCCAGTCGTACGCGCTCTACCCGCACCTGAACGTGTACGACAACATCGCCTTCGGCCTGACGTTGCGCAAGCTCGCGAAGTCCGAGATCGACCACCGGGTCCGCGAGGTGGCCGAGGTCCTCGAACTGACCGAGCACCTCGACCGCAAGCCCCGCAACCTCTCCGGCGGCCAGCGGCAGCGCGTCGCGATGGGCCGTGCGATCGTGCGGGCGCCCCAGGCGTTCCTGATGGACGAGCCGCTGTCCAATCTGGACGCCAAGCTGCGCGTGCAGATGCGGGCGCAGATCGCGCGGATCCAGCGCGAGATCGGCGTGACGACCGTCTACGTGACGCACGACCAGACCGAGGCCATGACCCTCGGCGACCGCGTCGCCGTGATGAGACGCGGTGTCCTGCAGCAGGTCGGGCCGCCGCAGGAGCTCTACGACCGTCCGGTGAACCTGTTCGTCGCCGGGTTCATCGGCTCGCCGGGCATGAACCTCGTGACCGCGCGGCTCGACGAGAACGACGGCAGGTTCTGGGTGTCGCTCAACTCGGACGCCCTGCTGCTGCCGGAGTCCGTGCTGCGGCAACGGCCCGCGTTGCGGCAGTACGTCGGCCGCGAGGTCGTGGTCGGCATCAGGCCCGAGGACATGGAGGACACCGCGCTCGCCGACGCTCGCGAAGGCCAGATCCTGCACTCCGTGGCCGACCTGGTCGAAGCGATGGGCTCGGACGTCCTCGTGCACTTCCCGGTCGACGTCCCGCCCGTGGTCACCGACGACACCCGTGAGCTGGCGCGGGACGCCGGCACCGACGACCTCCCGAAGACCGCCGGCAAGGGAACCGTCCTGGTTGGACGGTTCAGCCCGCGCACCCGCATCTACGAAGGACAACCCGTCGCCGCCTGGGTGGACACGTCCCGGCTGCACTTCTTCGACCCGTCGACCGGGTCCTCGATCTGGAGGTAGGAGCTTCAATGAGGAAGCAGTTCATCGCGTTGCTCGCGTTCGCCGCGGTCGCAGGTTCGGCCGCGTGCTCGGGAGGTGCCGCGGGAATCGGCGCGGAGGACCTCAAGGGCCAGACCGTCGAGATCGTCGGCCCGTGGACGGGTGACGAGCAGAAGAACTTCGAGAAGGTGCTGGCGGCGTTCACGAGCAAGACCGGCGCCGAGGTCAAGTACACACCGGCCGGTGACGAGCTCCCGACCGTGCTGCAGACCAGAATCTCGGGCGGCACACCGCCGGGCGTCGCGCTCATCGCCCAGCCCGGCCTCGTCGCCCAGTTCGCGCGGGCCAACGCGTTGAAGCCCGTGAACGCGGACGTCGAGAAGGCCGTCACCAAGCACAACGCGGCCGTGTGGAAGCAGCTCGGCAGCGTCGACGGCAAGCTCTACGGCTTCACCTTCAAGACCGCCAACAAGTCCGCGTTCTGGTACAGCGAGAAGGCGTTCAAGCAGGTCGGCGCGACGCCGCCGGCGACGTGGGACGACCTGATCAAGACCAGCAAGGCCATCGCCGAAACGGGTCTCGCGGCCGTGTCGGTCGGCGGTGCGGACGGCTGGACGCTCACCGACTGGTTCGAGAACGTCTACCTGCGCACCGCGGGCCCGGAGAACTACGACAAGCTCGCGAAGCACGAGATCCCGTGGACCGACCCGAGCGTGCGCAAGGCGTTGGAGGAACTGGCGAAGCTCTGGGGCGACCCCACGCTGGTCGGCGGCGGCGCGCTGCAGACCGAGTTCCCCAAGTCCGTGATCAACGTGTTCGGCGACCCGTCCACCGCCGCGATGGTCTTCGAGGCCGACTTCGTGGCGAGCGTGATCACCACGAACACCAAGGCGAAGGTCGGCCAGGACGCCAAGTTCTTCCCCTTCCCGTCGGTCGCGGGCAGCAAGGAGGCCGTGGTCGCCGGTGGTGACATGGCCGTGCAGTTCAAGGACGACAAGGCGACGACCGAGCTGATGAAGTTCCTCGCCTCGCCGGAGTCCGGGGAGATCTGGGCCGGTCTCGGTGGCTTCCTCTCGCCCAACAAGGACATCAAGGAGTCGGCGTACCCCGACGACGTGACGCAGGACCTCGCCAAGCGGATCGTCGACGCGGGCGACAACGTGCGGTTCGACATGTCCGACCTGGCGCCTGCCGCGTTCGGCGGCACGAAGGGCGCGGGGGAGTGGAAGGACCTGCAGGACTTCCTCGCCGACCCGAAGAACGTCGACGGCATCATGCAGCGGCTCGAGGCCAACGCGGCGAAGGCCTACGGCAAATGAAACCCAGGAAATTCGGGCTCAGTTCGAGCGTGGACGCCGCGCCGGGGCGCTCGCCCCGGCAGGCGATCCCGTTCCTGCTCCCCGCACTGGTCGTGCTCGCGGCGCTCGTGCTGTACCCGTTGGTGTTCTCGCTGATCCGCAGCTTCTTCGACGCGAGCGGTGACGAGTTCGTCGGCCTGCGCAACTACGTCGACACGTTCACCGACCAGCGCACGCTCACCGCGTTCCGCAACAACGTGATCTGGGTGGTGGTCGCTCCGGCGGCCGTCACCGGCATCGGTCTCGTCCTCGCCGTGCTCACCGAGCGCATCAAGTGGGCGACGGCGTTCCGGCTGGTGCTGTTCATGCCGATGGCGATCTCCCTGTTCGCGTCGGGCATCATCTTCCGGCTCGTCTACGAGGAAGAACCGGACCAAGGCGTGGTCAACGCCGCTCTGGTCGGGGTGCACGACCTGTTCAGCCCGTCGTCGGCGTATCCCAAGGCGCGGCCGCGTGATGGTTACACCCCGACGGATGCGGGCTACGTGGCCACCGCCCCTTCGCGGGCCGGCGACACGATCATGGTGCCGCTGGTTGGTTTTCCGCCGCAGGACGTGCCCGCCCAGGCGCTCCCCGCGTCGCAGCCGACCTCCGGCAACGGCGAACTGCGCGGCTTGGTCTGGCTCGACGTGTCGGTCGGCGGCAAGGCGGGCAAGGTCGACCCGATCGAGCGCGGCCTGCCGGGAATCCAGCTGGAAGCGGTGCGGGACGGCAAGGTCGTGGCCCGCACCACCACCGGTGACGACGGCAGGTTCACGTTCCCGGACCTGGCCTCGGACGAGGTCGTGGTGCGGCTGCCTGAGTCGAACTTCGCGCTGCCGTTCCGCGGCCTGACGTGGCTCGGCCCGTCGCTCATCACGCCGGTGATCATCTCGTCCTGGATCTGGATCATGACCGGGTTCGCGATCACGTTCATCGCCGCCGGGCTCTCCGCGATTCCCCGTGACGCGCTGGAGGCCGCGCGGGTCGACGGTGCGACGGAGTGGCAGGTGTTCCGCCGCGTCACGATCCCGTTGCTGTCGCCGGTGTTGCTGGTGGTCTTCGTGACGCTGGTGATCAACGTGCTGAAGATCTTCGAGCTGGTGTTCGTCATCGCGCCGGGCTCGGTGCAGTCCGAGGCGAACGTGCTGGCCCTGCAGATGTGGCAGGTGTCGTTCGGCACGGGCGGCGACCAGGGTGCCGGCAGTGCGCTCGCGGTGATCCTGTTCCTGCTGGTCGCCCCGGCGATGCTGTTCAACATCCGCAGATTCCGACGGGAGCGGTCGTGACCCTGGTGGCAGAAGAGGTCCGCATCGAGGTGCCCGTGTCCGGCGCTCCGAAACGGGGCGTGGTGTCCCGGCTCGTGTCCCGCCTCGGCAACGGGTTCGTGCAACTGCTGCTCGCGCTGGTGGCGCTGTTCTGGCTGGTTCCGGTGTTCGGCCTGCTGATCGCGTCGTTGCGCGACGAGTCGGCCAACACCGCGAGCGGCTGGTGGACCGTGTTCACCAAACCCTCGGAGCTGACCCTGGACAACTACGCGGACCTCGTGGCGAACCAGGCGGTGTGGCAGTCGTTCCTCAACACCTTCTACATCGCCGTTCCCGCAACGGTTCTGGTCGTCGTGATGGCGTCGCTGGCGTCGTACGCGCTGTCGTGGATCGAGTTCCCCGGCCGCGAGACGCTCACGGTCGTGGTGGTCGGGCTGCTGGTGATGCCGATCCAGGTGGCGCTGATCCCGGTCGCCAAGCTGTTCGGCACGTTCGGGCTCTTCGGCACGATCACCGGCGTGGTGCTGTTCCACGTCGCGTTCGGTCTGCCGTTCGCCATCTTCTTGCTGCGCAACTTCTTCACCGGCATCCCGCGCGACCTGATCGAGGCCGCGCGGATGGACGGCGCGACGGAGTGGGTGATCTTCAAACGGGTGGTGCTGCCGGTGGCCAAGCCGGCGATCGCCTCGCTGACGATCTTCCAGTTCCTCTGGGTGTGGAACGACATGCTGGTGGCGCTGGTGTTCGCGGACCAGGACTCGGCGCCGATCACCGTGGCGCTGCGGGCCCAGCTGCGCCAGTTCGGCACCAACATCGACCTGCTCGCCACGGGCGCGTTCCTCTCGATGATCGTGCCGCTCGCGGTGTTCCTGGTGTTCCAGAAGTACTTCGTTCAGGGCGTACTGGCAGGGTCGACGAAATGACCGCCGTCGCGCTGCGGGACGTGAGCCTCGTCTACCCCGGCGGCACGGTCGCCGTGAAGGACGTCAGCCTCTCCGTGGCCGACGGCGAGTTCGTCGTGCTGCTCGGCCCGTCCGGCTGCGGCAAGTCGAGCATTCTGCGCATGGTCGCGGGCCTGCAACGCCCGACCCGCGGCCAGGTCGTCCTCGACGGCACCCCCGCGGACGACGTGCCCGCCCGCTCGCGCGGCGTGTCGATGGTGTTCCAGGACTTCGCGTTGTACCCGCACCTGACCGTGGGGGACAACATCGGTTTCCCGCTGGACGTCAGCGGTTGTCCCCGTCCGGAGCGCACCGAGCGGATCGCCGAGGTGGCGGACGCGTTCGGTATCGGGGACCTGCTGGAACGTCGTCCTGCGGAGTTGTCCGGCGGACAACGACAGCGCGCGGCCATGGCACGGGCGATCGTGCGCGGCCCCCGCGTGCTGCTGATGGACGAGCCTCTGTCCAATTTGGACGCCGTGCTGCGTTCCGGTCTGCGAGCGGAGATCGTCGGCCTGGCGCGTTCGCTGGGTCTGACGGTGTTGTACGTGACGCACGACCAGATCGAAGCGCAGACGATGGCCGACCGGATCGCGGTGCTGCGCAACGGTGTCCTGGAGGACGAGGGCCTGCCCGACGAGGTCTACCGGCACCCCGCGACCATGCACGTGGCCGCGTTCCTCGGCAGCCCCAGGATGAGCCTGTTCAAGGCTTTCGTGCAGGTCGTCGCCGACAGCCACGTCGCCCTGCACGTCGGCGGCCAGGTGATCGACCTGCCGTGGCCGGACATGCGCGCCCGTGCCGTCGCCCACTACGACGGCGAGGACATCGCGGTGGGCGCGAGAACCGAGGCGCTGCGCCCCGCCGCACCCGGCTCGTCGGGATCGGTGCTCACGGGCCAGGTGCGCCACCTGGAACACCACGGCCACGAGACGCTGGTGTCGGTCGACGTCGGCGCGTGGGGCGTGGAACCGACGGGCCTGCACGAACTGCGCACCGGTGAGCTCGTGCTGCGGGTGCGGCCGGACGCGCGGCCCGTGCGGGGCGAGCACGTGGGCGTGCACCTGTGCCTGGAGCAGCTGCACTTCTTCGACCTGGCCAATGGGCGGCGGATAGGGCCTCGCGGCCGCCGCCGCTGAAAGTGGGGGTGTGAAGGCCGGTTGTGCTGGTCGCGCAACCGGCCTTCACTTGGACAACGCCGCAGCCAGCTCGCCCGCCGTCCTCCCGCACCGCGGACGTGTCGTACCGGTCGCACTCCGCCAACGCCCGCACCCGCAAATCCCGAGCCTCCGCAGGCAGCGTCAGCGAGTTCCGAGCGCCACCATCAGCGGGGAAGGGAAGTCCCCGGGATCAACGCGCCGGTGGCGAAGCACGCCACGACGAGCGTCGCCGCCGTCCAGAACGCCGCGCCGGCGCCTGAACCGAGGTACACGCTGCCGAGCAACGCCACTCCCAGCGTGCCGCCGAGCTGCTGCACGGCGTTGAGCAGACCGGCGGCTGAGCCGACCTCCTGCGGGCGCACCACGTT
This sequence comes from Lentzea nigeriaca, assembly GCF_016907955.1. Classification (GTDB taxonomy): domain Bacteria; phylum Actinomycetota; class Actinomycetes; order Mycobacteriales; family Pseudonocardiaceae; genus Lentzea; species Lentzea nigeriaca. The sequence goes on from NZ_JAFBCX010000001.1 coordinate 1,180,320, forward strand.
CAGCGCCGCGGTGAAGAACGACGAGGTGAACAAGCCGACCCCCGAGCCGACGACGAGCAACGCGACGAGCCGCGGCACAGGGCCTTCGACCGCTCCCAGCAGCCCGGCCAGCACCGCCACCAGCCCGGCGAACATGACTCGGATGCCGTACCGCGGCACGAGATGCGCCCCCGCGATCCACGACGAGACGGCGAGGCCGATCGACCAGGGCAGCAACGTCAGTCCCGCCGCCAGCGCGTCACCGCCCTCACCCAGCTGCCGCTGCAGCACGACCACCAGCGACACCCCGGTGGTGACGCAGAAGAACAACGTGGACGTGAGCAGCGCGGCCGGGAACACCCGGCGGGTGAACAGGCTGACCTCCACCAGCGACGTCCGGCCGCGTGCCGCCGAAACCCGTTGGTGCACCGCGAAAACAACGCAGACGACCGCACCCGCGGCGACGGACAGCCAGCCCCACGCCGTCAGGTGGATCGACTCGACCAACGGGTAGATGATCAGCCCGATGCCGATGGCGGCCAGCAGCGTTCCCGCGGGATCGAGGCCAGGCCTGCGCGGCGCCCTGTCCTCGGCGAGCTTCGGCGCGATCGTCAGAACCAGCACGGACAAGGGCACGTTGACCAGGAACACCGACCTCCACGACGACCCGAACAGGTCCGCGTGGGTCAGCACACCGCCGAGCACCGGGCCGAGCACCGCCGACAGTCCCATGACGGGCCCGATGGTGCCCAGCGCCCTGGACAGCTCGGGACCGGCGAACAGCGCCCTGATCAAGCCGATGACCTGCGGGATGATCAACGCGGCCGCCGCACCCTGCACAGCGCGGAACGTGATCAGCACTCCCGCCGACCACGCGAGCGAACAGGCCACCGACGCGAGCGCGAAACCGGTGACGCCGGCCGTGAAGACCCGTTTGCGCCCCCAGATGTCGCCCAGCCTGCCGCCGGTGATCAGCAGCACCGCGAACGGCAGCGTGTACGCGGCGCTGAACCACTGGATGTCCGACGCGCGACCGCCCAGGTCCGCGTGCATCGCCGGCGCCGCGACCTGCACGATGGTGGCGTCCACCAGGTTCATGGCCTCGGCGGTCAGCAACGCGCTGAGAGCGAGCCGGCGGTGGGCCGCCGCAACGGTCTCCTGCATGGAAAATCCCTTCGCTGATGATGTTCGGGCACCAGCGTCGGGACTGTGACGGCGTGGGTTCCAGCCAACGCCGGGACTTTGCGGATTCCTTCCACGCGAGGCCTTCTGCGTGTGGATTTCCCTCATCCGTGATCAGGAAGGTCGTGCCGGACCCGCTGTCTTGAGCGTCCTCAGCAAGGGCGCCGTCTCGAGGGAAAGGATGCCGGCCAGCGCACCGAGCTCGTGCGTCAGATATCGGTGCAGGTCGGCGGGATCCGCGCACACCGCGGTCGCCACGAGGTTCGCCTGGCCCGTGGTGGACGCGAGGAACGCCAGCTCGACGTGCTCGGACAGCGCCGTCGCCACGTCGTGCAGGTACGAGGGCGTGACGGACATCCACAGCATCGCCTGGGTCATGGTGCCGAAGAACGCCGGATCCACCTCGACGTCGAAGAAGATCGCCCCGCTGACCTGCAGGTCGGCGAGCCGGCGCGCGACGGTCGGCGGTGACCACCCGGTGGCCGATGCCAGCTGCGTGAGGCTCGCCCTGCCGTCGTGCCGCAGCGCGGCCACCAGATCGCCCGCGGCGGCGAGCGCTTCCCGCGCGGTCGGCGCCTCTTCCGGATCCGGCAGCTCCACGCCGAGCGACGACTGCTGCTCCTCGGTCAGCGTGCTCGCCCTGCGCCGCCACCCGATGCGGCCGCCCACGTACATGTGCAGCAGGCACTGCGCGGACACCGACGAGATGGTCGACATCCGCGGAACGTCCCGCAGCAGCAACGAAGGCGCGCCACCCGCGGTGTCCGATCGGACGATGGTGATGATCTCGGTGCCACCCGACGCCAGCTTCACCCAGGCCGTGTCCTCCCGGCGCACCAGCGCGTCCGCGAGCCGTTGTGCCGTCTGCGGACTGGCCGTCAGCCGCACCAGCCACTGCGACCACCCCGCCGGTTCCGGGTTCGGCAGGCCGACCACCCGCAGGGCGGCCTGGGCGCGCAGGCGCTGGTAGTGCCTGGCGACCGTCTGCGGCGAGGTGTCCAGCGTCGTGGCGATCTTGCTGAACGGCGCCCGCGCGTCGATCTGCAGCGCGTGGATCAGTCCCCGGTCGATGCGGTCCAGCATCAGTCACGCACGCGCAGCACGGACGGTTCGCCGCGTTCGAGCGCGCCGACGTGGTCGGCGACGTTGAACGCGTCACTCAGCGTCTCGTTCCTGTCGAGCCGCTCGATCACCCCGTGCTCGGCGTTCTTGATCGCCAGCGCGGCGTCGAGGAGGGACTCGGCGCGCCGCGGGTCGACCACGACGAGGCCTTCGTCGTCGGCCAGCACCAGGTCGCCGGGGTTGACCACGACCCCGCCGCACGTCACGGGCACCTGGAGCTCCCCGAGCTGCGTCGCGGTGCCGGCGCGGGGCGTCACGAACCGGCTGTAGACGGGAAGCGCGCAGGTCTTCACGTAGCCCATGTCGCGGTAGCCACCGTCCACGACGATGCCGCCCAGCGACCGCACCAGCGCCGCCCGTGCGAACATCTCGCCGCCCAGAGCGGTCTCGCGCGCGCCGCCGTCGACGACGATCACGGCACCGGGCTCGGCCGTCTCGACCGCGCGCAGCACGGCCAGGAAGTCTTCCCGGCACCGGACCGTGAACGCGGGCCCGCAGATCCTCCTCGTCGCGGAACGGGCGCGGATCGCGCTGTGCATGACCCTCGTGGTCCGGTCCGCGTCGCAGATGGCGGTCGTGTCGACGGCGAGAAACCGTTGGAGCAGTTCGTGGTTCATTCGGCCTGGTTCCCTCGTGTTCGGCGAGCCGGAGATCAGCAGGAACGATCGCACACGCGGTTCCCGTTGGGGTGACTGAGGATGTAGAAGGGAAACCGTGCAGTCACGGGTTCGCGGGCACGTCGTCAGGTTTGCCGGATGGCTCGTGTGTGTGATCGGCGGTTTCGGCGGTCTTGTCGCATACGGCGTGGCACAGCAGCCAGCGAGCGTGCCGACCAAGCTGTTGTGGGTAGGCGTGGGAATGACGGGCGTGGCGACGTTCATCGGCGGCCGACGCCTGGTCGTCCGCGCCCGGCGGCACCTGGCCGACGTCCTCGGCTCCGCCGACCAGCTCGAGTCCGGTTCGTTCGTGCTCTACCTCAGAACCTTCGACGACGACGCGGCGCGACGAGCCACCCAGCACACGCATCTGTGGGACGCGGGCGGCCTGCTCCGCCTGTTCTTCCTCTCCGGCAGGACGCAGGAGGAGCAACTCGCGGTGGCCCTGCGTCCAGCGGGTGCTCTGGTGGCGGTCGGCCGCCCCGGCGAGGACCTGCCGGAGGTGGGCGCGCTCCGGCTGTACCTGCCCGACGACGCCTGGCAGACCGCGGTCCTCGACCTGATGCGGCGGGCGCGGCTCGTCGTGCTGGCCGTGGGCGGTGGCCAGGGCCTGCTGTGGGAGCTGAGCCGGGCCGTCGAACACGTCGCACCACACCGGCTGGTGCTGTTCGTGGATCTGCTCCCGGACGGCTACGCCGAGTTCCGCGCCGCGGCCGCCGGTGTTCTGCCGCAGCTGCCGGACCACCCGCTCACGAGCCCGTTCGTCATCCTGTTCGACACCGGCTGGACGCCCGCGGTCGCCCTGCCCGCTCGTCGTTCCGGACTGGAACGCCGCAACCAGCTCGCAGCGGACCTCACCGAGGTGCTGGGGCCCGTTTTCCACCGGTTGAACGCGCGCGACTAACCGACGGCGCACACTGGAGCCGTGGACAGGAAGGCGGTTCACGACGACATCGAGCGCACGCGGGCGACGTTCCGCGCGCTGCTGGACAGCGCCACGAACGACCAGCTCCGCCGCCGCTCGAACGGCACGCTCTGGACCAATCGGCAGCTGCTGTTCCACATGCTGCTCGGGTTCCTCGTCATGCGCGCCCTGCTGGCCCTCGCGCGCGTCGTCGCCGCGTTGCCGGACTGGGTGGGCCGAGGCTGGGCGCGGGTGCTGAACGCGGGCACGAAACCCTTCGACACCGTCAACTTCGCGGGCTCCTGGCTCGGCGGCAGCGTCATGCCGCGCGCGGCGATGGTCGCCCTGTTCGACCGCACCGCCGCGGACCTGCACCGTCGCCTCGACCGGGAGGACGACCGCAGTCTGGCACGGGGCATGCCGTACCCGACGCGGTGGGATCCGTTCTTCCGCGAGTTCATGACGGTGGCCGACCTCTACCGCTTCCCGGTGCAGCACTTCGACTTCCACCGCGACCAGCTTTCGCTGGGCTGACCGATTCCTTCAGCGGCCGCTCGGAGTCTGTTGTTTCAGGAAGCTGTTCCACGAAAAAAGGGGTAGTCGGTGTCCGACCTGAAAGCACACGCCGAGCTGCTGCGCGACCTCCACCACGGCAAGATGCTCGTGCTGCCTAACGCCTGGGACGAGCCCAGCGCCCACCTCGTCACCGAGATGGGTTTCCCGGTCGTGGCGACCTCGAGCGCCGCCGTCGCCGAGACGCTCGGCCACCGTGACGGCGAAAACGCGCCCTGGCAGGAGATGTTCGCGGCCGCCGCCCGGATAGCCGCCGCCGTGCCGGTCCCGGTGACGGTGGACGCGGAGGCGGGCTACGGCCTGGAGCCGGACGAGTTCGTGGCCCGGTTGCTCGAGGCCGGTGCCGTCGGCTGCAACCTGGAGGACACCGATCACCGGGCGGGCGGCCTGGTCGACGCGGCGGCGCAGGCCGACCGGCTCGCCGGGGTGCGCGCGGCCGCCGACGCCGCCGGGGTTCCGATCGTCATCAACGCCAGGATCGACGTCTTCCTGCCGTCCAGCCCGATTCCGGAGCCCGACCGGCTCGGCGAGGCCGTGCGGCGCAGTCGTCTCTACCGGGACGCGGGCGCGGACTGCGTTTACCCGATCGGCGGCTCGACGCGCGACACGCTCACCCGGCTGGTCGCCGACGGACCGGTCAACGGCAACACCACCGACTCGCTGGACCTGCACGCGTTGCGGGAGCTGGGCGTGGCACGGGTGTCCTACGGCCCGCGGTTCTACCGGGGAGGTCTGGCCGCCATGCGGGACGCTCTGGAAAAGCTCGCGAGTTAGTGGTGCGACTTGGAACGTTGGCGAGGTAATTCACGCTCAGCAGGGCACCTCGCGGCACCGCCCCCACGCCCCCGTACAACCAGTACGAAGGCGTGGGGGCTGCACCACGATGTCACCCGTCTGACCGCAAATTCCCCGGGCACCATTCCGCGCCACACCACTGGTAGAGCGTCGCAGCTATCTCTTGGGATGTGATAGTGAGAGTGATGCCGGCAGGCAGCCGCGTTTCGATCATGAAGATCGCGCTCTCCTGGCTGCCAGCTGCACGGTTGGCAGCAGTTGGAGTGATCAGCGAACGTTTGCGTCAGCATTTCTCTACCGCCATCTCGGCAGCGGACGTGCATGAGAACGCGACCATCCGGGCTTTCGGAGACGAGCACCAGACCGCCCCTGCCCGACTCAACGGAGCACAACCAAGCCGCGACGCTCTACTAGCGATTCCTTTCGCCGGTCGCCGGAGTCCAATGAGAAGGTGACGACGAGGAGGGTGCCGTGACGTCCGTGGCCAGCGTGCCGCTGCACGACGAGTTCGAACTGGTGCGCGACGGACTGCTCGCGCACTGCTACCGCATGACGGGCTCCTACCAGGACGCCGAGGACGCCGTCCAGGAGACCTACCTGCGGGCGGTGCGCGGCGTGGCCGGTTTCGAGGGCCGGTCCTCGCTCAGGACCTGGCTCTACCGCATCGCGACCAACACGTGTGTCACCGCGCTCAGTCACCGGAGCCGGCGGGTGCTCCCCGCCGGCCTCGGCACACCGGCGACGGACCCCGGCGTCCGCGTCTACTCCGACGAGTCCATCGCCTGGCTCGAACCGCTGCCCGACGCCGTGCTGCACCACGACGAGCCGGGCGAGACGGTCGTGCTGCGCGAGTCGGTGCGGCTCGCGCTGATCGCGGCCCTGCAGTACCTGCCGGTGCGGCAACGCGCGGCGCTGCTGCTGCGCGAGGTCCTCTCGTGGTCCGCCGCCGAGATCGCCGAGACGCTCGACGTGAGCGTCCCCGCCGTGAAGAGCCTCCTGCAACGGGCCCGTCGGCGCCTCGACGAACTGGACCTGACAGGCCTCCGGCCGGAGCCACCGGACCTGGAGATCGAGCGCGCCCTGCTCGACCGCTACGTCACCGCGTTCGAGGCGGGCGACTCCGCCGCCATCCGCGCCGTCATCCACGACGACTTCAGCCTCGAAGCCGTGCCGCATCCGGTGTGGTTCAAGGGCGTGCACGTCTGCATCCCCTTCCTGGAACGCGTTTTCGCCTCTCCCGGCTGGAAAGTCCGGCTGCTGCCGACCCGCGCCAACGGCCAGCCCGCCCTGGCCGGCTACGACAGCGCGCTGCGAGCCGAATGCCTGTGGGTGCTCACCGTCGTCGACGGCCGCTTCGCCGGCGCGACGAAGTTCGAGAACCCCGCCCTGGTCACGGCCGCCGGTCTGCCTGCCCGACTCCCGGCGTGACGTGCCAGCCGGTGATGGCGATGACCTCGCTCGCGACCTCGGCGACGGTCTTGCCGCCGGTCGGCACGCGAACCACCCACGGAGGTGCGTTCGCCTTCAGGTGCTGGGCGGCGGCGGTCCCGCGGGTCACGTGCGCCTCGTACTGGCTGCCCGTCTCCCGCACGCTCAACCGCCGGTCGGCGATGTCGTTCGCGGCGGTCAGCAGAACGCCGACCACCTCCGCGTTTCCGCCCATCGCGTCGACGACGAGGTCGCGTTCCAGCACGCTGACGGTGTTGGTGTAGATGAGCCGCCGGTAGCCGAGTGCCGCGTAGTTCGCCCAGAGCGACGCCAGATTCCTCCTGGTCATCTCCGTGCGGCTCGGATCGTCCGGTGGCGCCGGGTGGGCCTGGTCGAGGAAGTCGCCCTCGATGAAGCAGTGCGCCACGGACGCTTCCTGCAACTTCGCCGAGATCTCCCAGGCGACCGTCGACTTCCCGACGCCGGACCGGCCGCCGATCAGCAACACCGAGAACCGTTCGTCCTGCATGCGAACCCCCTTGAGTCAGTGTGCGACCGCACAGGAAACAGAGTTGCGGCATCCCCGAGCCGAACGTTTACCTGATGGGCATGAAGACCTGCGGACGAGCACCCGATGCACGCTGACACCACGGTGCGGCCCGGTACCGACGCCGGACTGCGCCGCGTGCTGATCGTCCTGTGTATCACCGAGATCATCAGCTGGGGCGTGCTCTACTACGCGTTCCCCGTGCTGCTGCCGACGATCAGCACACGAACCGGGTGGTCGTTCGCGGCGATCACCGCCGGGTTCTCCGCGAGCCAGATCGTCGCGGGGCTGGTGGGAGTGCCGGTGGGCAGGCTGCTCGACCGGCACGGCCCGCGCCTGATCATGACCATCGGGTCGGTCCTCGCCGTGCTCGCGCTTCTCGCGCTGGCGACCGCGCGGTCGCTGGTGTGGTTCTCCGCCGCGTGGCTGCTGGCGGGTGTCGCGATGGCCGGGGTCTTCTACGCTCCCGCGTTCGCCGCGCTGACCCGCTGGTACGGAGCCCGCCGGGTGGCCGCGCTGACCGCGGTCACGTTGATCGGAGGCCTGGCGAGCACCGTGTTCGCGCCGCTGACCGCCGTGCTGAACGACCATCTGGACTGGCGCGGCACCTACGTCGTGCTCGCCGGGTTCCTCGCCGCCACCACCGTTCCGCTGCACCTGTGGGGTCTGCGGCTGCCGTGGCCCGCGATCGAGCACGAGACCGCCCACACCCCGTCCGTGGTGGCGCGCAGCAGACCGCTCCTCGTGCTCGTGGTCGCGATGAGCCTGGCGGCGTTCAGCGTGTACGCCGTCGTGATCAACCTCGTCCCGCTGCTCACCGAACGCGGCATGACGACCTCGGCCGCGGCGGTCGCGCTCGGGCTGGGCGGGGTCGGCCAGGTGCTCGGTCGGCTCGGCTACGCCAGACTGTCCGCGCGGACGTCGGTGCGCGCCCGCACCCTGATGATCCTGGTGGCCAGCGCGGTCGTGACCATCCTGCTGGGCGTCGTGCCCGGCCCGGCCCTGCTGCTGATCGCGGGCTCGGTGCTCGCGGGCGTCACGCGCGGGATCTTCACGCTGGTCCAGGCGACCGCGATCACCGACCGGTGGGGCTCCGTCCACTACGGACAGCTCAACGGCCTGCTGACCGCGCCCGTCATGCTCACCGCCGCCGTCGCGCCGTGGGCGGGCAGCGCCCTGGCGGCGGTGCTCGGCGGCTACCCGGCGGTGTTCGTCGTGCTCGGGCTGATCGGGGTGCTGGCGGCAGCGCTGTCGACCGCCAGCGTGCCGCGTTAGGCCGCTCGTGATCGTTTGCCTGTTCGTGCAACGGCGCCTGGTACAAGGGTTGTCCGAAGGCGCGATCAAAGGCTGATGAAGGGCTTCGATGCGACTAGACCCGTTTCTCGCCGCGAAACTGCACCTGCTCGGCAGGCTGACGTGGCCGGACCTCGCCGACCCCGCCGCCGCCAGGCGCCTGGAGGAGTTCGCTGCGGACCCCGCGCCCTGGGTTCCACCGGACATCACCGTGGCCGACCGCACGATCGACGGACCGCACGGCGAGATCCCCGTCCGCGTGTACACCCCGCAGACCGATCCGGCCACGCTGCTGGTGTGGCTGCACGGCGGGGGCTTCGCGAACGGCGATCTCGACATGCCGGAGTCCCACGTGGTCGCCAGCGAGCTCGCCGCGCGGGCGGGTGCCGTCGTGGTCGCGGTCGGCTACCGGCTCGCCCGTGACGGCGTGCGGTACCCGATCCCCGTCGACGACGCGGAGGCTGCCTGGCTGTGGGCCGTCGAACGGGAGTTCGCCGGCATCGGCTCGTGTGCTCTCGGCGGTGCCAGCGCGGGGGCGGCGATCGCGCTCTCGGTGGCGTTGCGGCAGACCTCCGCGCGGCCGCAGCGGTTGCTGCTCGCCTATCCGTTCGTGCACTTCCCGGTTCCGGCGCTGGACGACGAGACCGCGGCCGTAGTGCGTGATCTGCCGCCGCTGATGCGCTTCCACCCGTCGTCCATCGAGGACATGGTGCGCACCTACGTCGGCAGGCTCACGAACCTGCCCGCCGAGGCGATGCCGGGCGCCGCGGACCTGACCGCGCTGCCTCCCACCTCGATCGTGCTCAGCGAGCTCGACGAGCTGCGCCCCTCCGGTGAGCTGCTCGCCCACCAGCTGGAGGAGTCGGGGGTGCCGGCAAGCGTGAGCGTCGCGACCGGCATGCCGCACGGCCACCTGAACCGGACGCCCGCACTGTCCGGAGTGGACGATTCGCTTGAGTTCCTGGCCCGCGCCCTCGAGAACTAGCGCCGCCCAGGAGGACGGTCAGCTGTTCGAGCAGCCCAGCCACCGCAGCCCCTGCCGGTGCCGCCCCCGTCGTGACGGCACCGGCAGTGGATCATCATCTCGGCAAGTGCGGAATTAATTCCGCAGAGACGGGAAGTTGCCCGCGGTGCGCAGACAGACCTGGTTCGATTCCTGAATTCGGCCGATCCGGCTGATCCGATTGTCCGGCGTGACCTGGAGCCGACCGGCTCGGTCACGGTGGCCGTCCGCGACCGGAACAAACCATCTGTCGAAGAAGAGGAAAGACGAAAGTGAAGCTCGCCAGCTTGGCGGTGTGCTCGCTCCTGGCGCTGGCCGCGTGCGGCGCAGAAGGATCGACTCGGGGTGGTTCCGGTGAGGAGATCCGCATCGGGTTCGCCGTGTCCACCTTGGACAACCCGTTCTTCCTGGAGATGAAGGCAGGCATCGAGAAGGCCGCGGCCGACCTGGGGGCGTCCGTCATCGTCCTCAACGCGGGCAACGATGCCGATGCCCAGGTCAAGCAGGTGCGGACGCTCGCCGAGCAGGGTGTGCGCGCGATCGTGATCAACCCGGTCGACTCGGTTCGCTCGGCCCCGGCGGTGAACGTCGCCAAGACCGCGCTCATTCCGCTGGTGACCGTGGACCGGACCATCGGCGGCGACGAGGTCGCCTCGGAAGTGGCGTCCGACAACGTCCAGGGTGGTGCGCTGGCGGCGATCGCGCTCGGTCGTGCCGCCACCGGTGACGTCGTCCACCTGCGCGGAGTTCAGGGCACGTCGGCGAGCGCCGACCGCGGTACCGGATTCGAGCAGGGGCTGAACTCCGGTGCCATCAAGGTCGCGGTGCGGCAGACCGCGGACTTCAACCGCGACCGCGCACAGACCGTGATGACGAGCCTGTTGCGCACCAACAATCGCATCAAGGGTGTCTTCGCGGAGAACGACGAGATGGCGCTCGGTGCGATCGCGGCGCTCGGTGGTCGCGCGGGCAAGGACGTGTACGTCGTCGGCTTCGACGGAACGCGGGAGGCCATCGCGGCGATCGAGGCGGGCACGATGGCGGCGACCGTCGCCCAGCAACCCGATCTCCTGGGGCGCAAGGCGATCGAGCAGGCCGTGAAGGCGGCGCACGGCGAGCGGATCCAGCGCGTGGTGGACGTTCCCGTGAAGGTCGTGACGAAGGACAACGTCGCCGAGTTCAAGAAGTAGCCACGGCGGGGAGGGCCTGCGCGCAGGCCTCCCCGCCATACCGTCAGCCGACTCAGTCGTGTCGCCACTGCTGGCCTCGTACGTAGCGACGAGGCGACCGTTGCTCCTCACTCTGTGGGGACGGCGGCGAACACGCGCACGTCCCAGGCACCCAGCTCCAGGTGGGCGTGGGCAGGCAGGGTACCGCCCGCCAGGATGTCGGTCAGATCCACGGGCGCCGTGACGCGCACCGGTTTCCAGCTCCAGTTGTGCACCACGTGCACGCGGCGTCCGTCGGCGGCGGTACCGGTCGTCGCCGTGACGGATGGCGGTAGGTCACGCCATCCGCTCAACGGGAGCGGTGTCAGCCACTCCGCCAGCGCACGAGCCAGGTCACGGCCGGGCACCGTGCCGACGCACGTCACGCGTCCCTTGCCGTGCGCTCGGGTGGTGATCGCCGGCCAGCGGCCGAAGTGCGGGTGGTCGTACTCCGCGACGACCTCGGCGTCGATCGCGGTGAGGCCGTCGACCCAGTGCGTCGCCGTGGCGTTCTCGGCCGGCCCGCGCACGGGGATGGGCGCACGGAGGTTGCTGAACTCGTCGTACCACACGCCGGCGGCGTCGACCAGCCGGGCGGGCGCGACCTCCGGGCGGGCCCGTGCCTCGTGGTCGGCGTAGGCCGTGCGCGGCCCGAGCACGAGATGACCGCCCGAGCGCGCATAGGCCTCGAGCCAGTCGATCGTCGCGTCGTCCACCACGTACAGCGCCGCCGCGATCAGCACGGGATGCCGCAGGGCCGCCACTTCCGGTGTCATGCCGTGCAGCTGCGCGGCGTGCACGAGCCGCACCTGTCGGCCCGCGTCGAACGCGCCTCGGTAGAACGGGTCGATGATCCGGTGGTAGGAAGCGGGGTCCGGCTCACCGTCCGAAGTGGACAGCGGAGGGTACTTCTGCATGAGCCACTTGCTGGGTGTCGAGTAGACCATCGTGATGTCGGCGTCCGGTTCGAGCCCGGCCACCAGCGCGCCCGCGGTGTCGAACTCGGCGCCCAGTGCGGCGAGCTGCGCGTAGGTGCGGCCCGGTTTGCCGTTGTGCGGCAGGATTCCGCCCCAGTAGGTCTCGGCGCCGAAGTGCAACGTGTGCCAGTGCCAGTACTCGATCATGCGCGCGCCCCGCGACACGAGCGCCCACGCCGCCTGCCGCCACTGGCCGTCGTACGCGGGCCGGTTCTCCCACGAGTGGCCGATGGCACCGGCGTTGGTCTCCGTGACGAGGAACGGTTCCTGGCGCGAGGAGAACATCCAGTCCGCGGTCTGGAACAACGACCACACGCCGGTGGTCTTCCACTTCTGCTCGAAGTCGTCGGGAGTCAGGTCCGGAAGCGCCAGGCCGTCCTGCATGTCGTAGTACGGGTTGCCGGAGGCGATGTCGAGGCGCGCGCTGAGCTCGTCGTCGGCCACCGCGGGGCGGGTGTAGGAGATGCACGTGGTGACGAACTGGTCCGGGCCCGCGTACTCGCGCACGATGTCGGCCTGCCAGCCGATGAACTCCGTCACCTGCCGGGCCTGGAACTCCCGCCACGCGACGTCGTACTGCGGCTGGAAGTTGCCGTCGGGCGTCCACAGGTCCGCCCAGGTGGACAGCCGGTGCGACCAGTAGACCAGGCCCCACTCGCGGTTGAGCGTCTCGACGTCGCCGTACTTCTCGCGCAGGTGGTCGACGAACCGCTGGAACACGCCGTGGTTGTGCAGGAGCTCGTTGCCCGGCTCGTTGTCCACCTGGAACCCGATGACGGCGGGGTGCCGGGCGTACCGGCTCACGATCGCGCGGATCACCCGCTCGGCGTGGAAGCGGAACGCGGGATGGGTGAAGTCGACCTCCTGCCTCGCGCCCCAGCCGATGCGCTGCCCGGTGGCCCGTTCGCCGGTGATCTCCGGGTACTGCCGGGCGAGCCACGGCGGCACCGCGTAGGTCGGCGTCCCGAGGACCACCGCGATTCCGCGCTCGTGGGCGCCGTCGAGCACCGGCTGCAGCCAGCCGAGGTCGAACCTGCCGTTCTCCGGCTCCCAGGTCGACCAGACCGACTCGCCGACCCTGATGACGGAGAAGTGCGCCTCCACCATCAGATCCAGGTCTTCCTTCAGCCGGTCGCGCAGCTGGTACTCGTGGTAGTAGGCGGCGCCGAACAGGACACGGGCGGGCAGAACCGCCATGGGCTGGACCTCCGAATCGACTTTCGTTCCTTGCCGGCGCCGGTGGCCAGACCGGACTGCGAGCAGCGGCGACCGGCACGCGAGCCGAGCCGCGCTGGTGAAGGACGACCGCGAGTGGCTACGCGGGTGGGGGAGCGGTGGAGCCGCGGACGACGAGGTCGACCGGATGGCCTGCCGCGGCGGGCGGCGCCTGGTCGGGTTTTTCGATGGCGTGCACGAGAAGGCTGAGCCCGTCCCTGGCCACCGCGTCGAACGGCTGCCGCACGGACGTCAGGGGCGGGGTGACGTAGGGAGCGATCGGGATGTCGTCGAAGCCGACGACGCTGACGTCCTCCGGCACGCGTCGGCCGGAGTCGACCAACGCGCGGATCAGACCGATCGCCATGTCGTCGTTCGCCGCGAAAACCGCTGTGACACCAGGGGTTTTCGCCAGTTCGCGACCGGCCGCGTACCCGGAGTCCGCCGACCAGTCACCTTCGAGGACCGGTGGCTGTGGGGCCTTGCGGCCGGCCAGCGCCGCGCTCCAGCCGTCGAGCCGGTCCCTGGCGCCGTGCCAGTTGCGCGGCCCGGCGACGTGGTGCACGGTCTTGTGGCCGAGGTCGAGCAGATGATCGGTGGCGGCGCGCGCCATGTCGTGCGCACGAACGCTCGCACGCAGCACGCGGGGCGCGGCGACCGACGGTGGCGCGCCGAGCACGAGCACCGGTACGCCGATCTCGATCGGCACGGGACCCTCGTCGATCGGCTCGGAGATCACGATGCCGTCCACACCCTGGTCGAGCAGCGAGCTCACCGCGCCGGCCACACCGCTCGGGTCGCCTTCCACCGTGGTCACCACGCGCAACGCGTAACCGAGGTCCCGCGCGGCCCGTTCTATCCCGATGAGCAGCGACGCCGGGCCGTGGAGAGCGGTGCCGAGCGCGACCACGCCGATGGACCGGGTACGGCCGGAGGCGAGGGCGCGTGCGGCGCTGTTGAGCCGGTAGCCGAGCGTTTTGGCGGCTTCCAGCACGCGGCGGCGGACGTCAGCCGACACGTACGGCTCGTCGTTGAGGACCCTGGACACGGTCTTCTGCGAGACCCCGGCCAGACGGGCGACGTCGACGCTGCGCGGCATGGCAGAGCTCCCACCCGGACTCATCTGTCGCGTCATGCCAGCCCCCAACCTTGTCGCCGATCTCGCGCTGTCTCGTATGACTGCGCAGTCATAGTGCGGTGGAGAGGGGGCGTCGTCAAGTGCCCGAAGTGAGGGGTGCGGAGGCCGCATGGCCTGCGCACCCCTCGGTCACGAGCTTTCCCGGCAGGTCAGGCGGGCAGGGTGTTCCACTGTGGACTGACGCTCACACCGCGCAGGACAGCGGGCCTCCGTTGTAGGCGATCGCGTCACCGAGCGCGGCGGCGATGTTGATCTCCACACCGTCGGCGTCGGCGTAGGCGCGGTGCAGGTTGAGCACCAGCCGCTCGGCGTCCGGCAGGTCCGCGAACTCGCCGAGATCGGCGTGGGTCGCGGCCTCCAGCGGCGTCCAGCCCTGGTCCCGCCCGGTTTCCGCGGTGCGGGCGACGAACTCGTAGTACCTGCGGTGGGCGTCCAGCACCTCGGCGAAGGCGGTACCGGGAACGACCGGGCCGTGGCCGGGCACCACGACGGACGGCTCGTACCCGGCGAGCCAGTCGAGCGAGCGCAGCGCGCCGTCCAGCGACCCCATCGCGATCATCGGCGTCACCTGGTGGAACACCAGGTCGCCGGTGAACAGCACCCCGTCTTCCGGTAGCCACGCGACCGCGTCGCCCACGGTGTGAGCGGCGTAGCCGGGATGCCGGACGACGACGGGCTTTCCTCCCGCGTGGAGGGTGATCTCGTCGCGGAAGGACACCGTCGGCGCGCGGACCGCGTCGACGCCCCACTCGGGCGTCGGCGACCACGCCGGTGGCGTGTTGGCGAGGATGAAGTCCTGCAGGATGCCCTGCCGGGTGCGCTCGTGCGCCACGATCACGGTCTCGTCCGGCAGCAGCGCGTTGCCGTACACGTGATCTCCGTGCAGATGCGTGTTCACGGCGAGCCGGATCGGCGCACCACCGGTGGCGGCGTCGAGCGCGTCGAGAAACAGCCTCGTGCGGCGAGCCGTAGCGCACGTGTCGACGAGCACGACCTCACCGCCCGAGTGGACGGCGCCCGCGTTGTTGATCCACCAGGTGCCGTCCGGCTGGATCCACGCGAAAACACCGGGGACGAGCTCCTGCAGCTGGGGTTCTGAAGTCACGTCCGCAATCTACTTCCGGTGGAACTGGACGGGGACGTGCACGTCGGGCGGACGTTCACCGGTGGTCGTGGATTCCGACCTCGTCATCACGACGCCAGGAGCTACGGACTGCCGGACGGTCCGGGAGGGGTGGCAGAACCGCTTCTGGTTCGCTTTCAAGACGCGCGCGTCGGATCGCGCTTGTCCGAAGAGGACAGATGGTTTTCGCGTTCCCGAGTGGACGAGATCGAAGCCATGAGCGGCCCGGAATACCGCGGCGCGATCACCGAGTTCGGAGCTGTCGGCTACCTGGATCCGCAGTCGATTCCCCGGTTCGACGGCGGTGGACACGTTCCCGTCGATGGCGGCACTGCTGGAGCACACGGCGGCGGAACCGCCACCGCGACCGTGGAGAACGAGCGCATCAGCTGGACTGACCGAACCCGCCCGCGGCGTCACGACAGCGACGAACGAGTGACCGTCATCAACTCCGGTGACCGCGCTGCGGACGTACCGCTGGACGGCCGTTGGCGAGTGATTGACGGGAGCGGCGCGGGCGGGTGAGCGACGCGGGCTGGAGCGGATGCCCGGCCGGGTGCGCGACACCGCGCTGCCGGCGCAGCACGCGGTGGGCGAGCGCCGTCCGCCGTTGCGGCGACGCCCCGAACAGAGCCGCCGCGCTCAACGTCGTGAGCAGGGTGATGGTGCCGGCCAGCACCAACGTGGTGCCGGCTCCGAGCCGCTCGCACAGCCAGCCGAGCAGGGGAGCGCCGATCGCACCCGCGGCGGCGCCGGCGGATCCGCCGATCGCGAGCATCCGGCCACGCATGCCGTCCTCGGAGTCGAGCTGCAGACGGGTGCTCATGGTCGTGTCGATCAGCACCGCCGCGGCAGCGATGGGCACGAGCACGGCGGCGAACGCGACAGGCCCCGGCACGAGCCCGCCGATCACCTGAAGCAGGCTGGCGAGTGCCGCGGCCACGAGCAGAAGCCGCACGGACAACGTTCGCCGCGCCGCCGCGAACAGCCCTCCGAGCACGGTTCCGACGGCGAACACCGATGACAGCACTCCGTACATCGCCGCGTCGGTGCTCATCGCCGCCATGGTGACCTGGTAGTTCCGGCCGAGACAGGACAGGACGAACCCGAGCGTCACGAGCAGCAGCAGACGTCCGCTGGTGCCGACGTACCGCAGGCCGTCCCCCACGCCCGCGCGACTCGGGGCGCTCCGAGCGAGGGGATGGAGCTCCTCGCGGCGAATGGTCAGCACGGCGGTGATGACGGCAACGAAGCTGAGACTGTTGAGCGCGAACAAGACCGGCGCGCCGACGAGCGCGGTCAACACCCCCGCCATGCTCATGCCGACGATCCGCCCGACGGAGTTGATCACCGAGCCGAGTGCCACCGCGTTGGCGAGACTGTCCCGCGGCACGATCTGGCTGCTGAGCCGCCCGAACGCGGGACCGTCGAACACCGAGATCAGGCCGGCGGCGAAGGTGAGCGCGTAGATCGCCGCCATCGGCAGACCGGACCACACGGCCATTGCGAGCATGCCCGCCATCACAGCGTGCAGCGCCTGACACACGAGCACGATCCGGCGCACCGGGAACCGGTCGGCGAGTGCACCCGCCCACGGCCCGAGCAGGACGGCGGGCAGCGTGCTGAGCAGCACCGACAGCCCGACCGAGGTCACCGATCCGGTGCGCTCCAGCACCACCCAGTTCACACCGATGACCTGCATCCAGGAGCCGGTGACGGAGACCAGGTCCGCGGCGGCCCACCGGCGGTAGTTCTGCTGGCGCAGCGCACGGAACATCGGCGGCATCGTTCGCCGCAAGACACAACTCCTCGAACGGGGGGACTGGGCCAGACACCACATGGCCCGGACCGCGAGAAGCCTACGTGCGCCCACGCGCCGTCCAAACGTGAGAACGTTCACGCCTCGGCGGGTAACGCGGCCGCGGCGCCTGTTCAGTACAGGTCGAGAAGGACGAGCGTGCTCTCCTCGGTGCCGGCGTGCCCGGTTTCGATCAGATCGGCGGCACGGGCGAGGAACGCGGCGAGCGATTGCGCTTTCGGCTCGCCCAGGTCCGGGACGTTGGGACGGAACACGACCTGACCGACGGTGCCGCGCTCACCGGGATCGAGGTCCAGGAGATAGCAGTCGCCCTCGAACGCGAGGAACGGCAGCCAAGACTCCGACCACACGGTCCATCGGTAGTACGCGGGTTGCTCGACGGGGGTGGCCATGTCGCCGACCGCGTCGGTCAGCATGCGGTGCATCTCGATGATCTCATCGATGGTCAGGAAGTGGTGGAAGTTGAGCGGGCCGTACAGCTGGTCGGGGTCGTCCTGGCCGGCCGACGCACGCAGCAGCGCCACCAGGTCGGCCGGCAGGACGAGCCCGGTCTCAGCGGCGAGCCGGTCGAGGTCGTGATCGGTCGCGCCGGGCAGGAACGGCGCCGTGTCGGGTAGCAGTCGCTCGAACAGGGTTCGCAACCGGCCGAATTCACGAGCAGCGTGGTGCACGGTGGCCAGTCTGCCGAACGCTCGGCCCGGTCAGCCCACGAAGGTCGCCACGACGGAGGCGGCGGCGGGGGTGACCTTGACCTCGGCCGCGCGCAGCTGTGGATGGTTCAGCCAGTACATGCGGGCTTCGTCTGGGTGCCCCTGATGCACGGGCGGCCAGCTCGTCATCGGGGCGAAGTCGTCCAGGACGACCACGCCACCCAGCCGTAGCCAGCCGGCCGGCTCGAGCGGTGGCTCCGTGCCTTTGCCCTGACCGCCACCGTCGAGGACAAGCAGATCGAACGGAGCGCTGCCGGCCGGCTCCCGCCAGTCCCCGGCACGCACCTCCACCCGTGGCTCACCGGCGAACACCGCGGCGGCGATCTCCGCCCGCGCCCGGTCCCGTTCCACACTGACGATCCGAACGTCCGGGCGCGCCGGAGACCAACCACGCCAAGCCGACCCCGCAGCCGGTCCCGGTCTCGCCGATCACCCCGCCACCGACGCCGCCCGCAAGCGTCCGCAGCAGCCGGCCCTGCTCAGGAAGGCAGGAATGGGCGAAGCCCGCCTGGCGAGCCGCCCGCACCGCGGCCGCGACCAACGGCGGAAGATCGGCGCAGTGGTCGTAGGCGGCCGTCCCCGAATCCGTCACGAGCCAATCGTGCCCTGCCTGATCCGGCTCCGTCAGCCACAACTGAGATCGGGTCAGGTCTTGGGGTGCTGCTTGATCTCGGCGGTCGGGGCTGGTCGCACCCGCCCCGACCGCCGATCACCTGCCGGCGGTCAGACGCGGCTCCACTTCTGGTTGGTCTGGCCGTTGCAGTCCCAGATCACGACCTTGGCGCCGTTGGCGGTGCCGGTGGCGTCGAGGCACTTGGCCGCTCCGACGGCCCGCACCGTGCCATCGGTGTTCATGGTGAACCGCTGGTTGGCGCCGCCGTT
Organism: Lentzea nigeriaca; assembly: GCF_016907955.1. Taxonomy (GTDB): domain Bacteria; phylum Actinomycetota; class Actinomycetes; order Mycobacteriales; family Pseudonocardiaceae; genus Lentzea; species Lentzea nigeriaca. Next base: position 1,198,874 of record NZ_JAFBCX010000001.1, read on the forward strand.
GCAGTCCCAGATCTCCACCGCGGTGCCGTTGGCCGTGGCGGCGCCGGTGACATCGAGGCACTTGGTGTTGTTGTAGGCGCGCAGTTCGCCGGTGGTGGTGCTGGTGAACGCCTGGTTGACCTGGCCGTTGCAGTCCCAGACCTCGGCGAGGGTGCCGTTGGCCTGCGCGCCACCGGTGATGTCCAGGCATCGGCCGGAAGCGGTGCCGCGCAGGGCGAAGGTCGACCCACCGGGGTTGCCGCCACCACTGACCACGTACATCGCCGCGCCGTGCGGCGGAACGGAGGCGCTGATCGTGCCGCTGGTGCTGCCGGTGGTGTGCGCCCACAGGTCGCGCACCGAGTAGCTGCTCGCGGAGCCCAGTCCGATCTGCGACGCCGAGGTCGACACGGTCGTGGTGGAGGAGTTGCGGTTGAGCAGGACGACCGCGACGGAGCCGTTGGACATGGGCTTGGTCCACACCTCGGTGTTGCCGTTGTCCACGATCCGGTTGCCCTGACGGCCTCCCCAGTCCTGGTTGACGCCGATGACCTCGGTGTTGGTCAGGATGGCCTTCGTGGCCGCGCTCATGGTGCGCAGGTCGTTGCCGGCGATCAGCGGCGCGTTGAGCAGCGCCCACAGGCTGAAGTGCGCCTGCGACTCGGTGTCGGACAGGCCGTTGCCGACCTCCAGCATGTCCGGGTCGTTCCAGGCGCCGGGCCGGGACACGCCCGCCCAGTCGGGCTGGAAGTCCAGGATGGTCATCACCGAGTTCCAGTTCGCCTGGATGTCACCGGTGGTACGCCAGGAGTTGCCGGTGGCCGGTCCCCACTGCCTGACGTTGTCGTTGCCCCAGTTGCAGATCGCGAAGAAGATCTGCCGGCCGGTCCTCGCCAGCGCGTCACGCATCGCGATGTAGCGGTCCTGGCCGCTGATGCCCTTGTGGTCGCCACAGTTGTCGTACTTGAGGTAGTCGATTCCCCACGAGGCCCACAGGTCGGCGTCGCGCTGCTCGTTGCCCAGGCTCGCGGGGAACCCGGCGCAGGTGGTGGTGCCCGCCGAGGAGTAGATGCCCAGCTTCAGGCCCTTGCCGTGGACGTAGTCGGCGACCGCCTTCATGCCGTTGGGGAACTTGGTCCGCGAAGGCACCAGGTTCCCGCTGCCGTCGCGGGACATCTCCGACCAGCAGTCGTCGATGTTGACGTAGGTGTAGCCGGCGGCGGCCATGCCGCTGCCGACCATCGCGTCAGCGGTCTGCCGGACCAGGCTGTCGGTGACATCGCAGCCGAAGCTGTTCCAGTCGTTCCAGCCCAGCTGCGGAGTGCGACCCAGGCCGTTGTCGAGTGCCTGGGCGGGGGGAGCCAGCGACAGCACGACGGGTGTGATCGCGGCGATGAGCACCGCCGACAGCATCGTTCGCAGGGTTCTCGTCACAGGGATCTCCTTGCCGACGCGGCGGATGTCGGAGCAGCGGCCCCGGCTGTTTTGTTGTGTTCGAATTTGCTCGAACTTGTCATATAGATTGCTGAATTGTCAACGATGTGTCTCAATTACCGCACCGATCGGTGACATCCCGTGCCGTGAGCTGATTTCCGACCAAAAACAAGTCCTTGTGGACGCGTCGCCGTTGTGTTAATTTGCGCGCCCCGGCGCGGCGTGTGCTCGACGGAAGCCTTTGCTGGCAAGAAAACCGCTCATTGGCCGGTTCAACCACCGTTCGTGTGACATTGCCGCCGGACTTCCCCGGAACAGGCTCGGCCGGTCGAATATCAGAACTGTGACGTGTCGTTCTTGGTGGGGTCTTGCCTCCCCAATGGGGCGAGTGTTCGGGTGTCCTCAGGCTGAGGAATGCTCGTTTTTTGCGAAAACGTTTGTTTAGTCGTGTTCGCTTCATGGCCGGCTTTGCCGGGCCAGGGTAAGTCCACAGTGGACAAGGACGAGGTGATTGCCGAGGGCGAAGCGCGTCTTGCTGGTCGATGCGGAGTCGACCACATCGGTCGACTGCCCGTCAGGACCTGGCGACCTGGCGACGCGAGCGGTCTGTCCACTGTGGACTTTCAGGGGTCGGTGCGAACCCTAAGTGTCGTTCGCGCCGGCGGCAGACGTAGCTCTGGTCCATGTGCCCGGCGCGCACCCTGCCTGGCGGACGACCTCTGTGCCGCCTTTGTCCCGCCGGGCGACTGCTGAGGTGCTACGGCATTCGCCGTAGTCGTTCGTGTTCGCGAGCGCTGGCCCGCCTGCCGGCGCTGGAGTTTGGTGATCGACGAATCAGTGATCCAATGCAACCTGATCGGGTGATTGAGAGTCCCTATGGTGTGAAGTGGTGGGGATGGTTGACCACGGGGGTGGCGCTCACGCTGACCCTCGTGATGCTGCTGGTCATGGATTTCGGCGCCGAGCGGGAGGTGACCGATTCGGCGGCGACGTCGTCCGCGCAACCTGAACCTCCCCCCTCACAGCCGAGCGACCCCACCTCGGCTGTGCCCGCGCCGTCGCAGCTACCGGCCTGGATGCGCAAGCTCGCCGTGGGGGAGAAGCCTCCGCAGTTCGTGCTCTTCTCGTTCGACGGCGCGGCGTCGAAGAAGCATTGGGACCGCGTGCTTCCGTTGGCCCGGAGGAACAACGCGCATGTCACCGGTCTGCTTTCCGGCGTGTACCTGGTCCCCGACGAGGAGAAGGACACCTACCTCGGGCCGGGGCACCCGCGCGGGCGCTCGTCGATCGGGTTCGGTGGCAGCAGGCAGGACGTCGCGGAACGCGTCCAGTACCTGAACACGGCGATCGAAGCCGGGCACGAGATCGGCACCCACTACAACGGCCACTTCTGCCGGGGCGACGAACCCAGTGTCGGCCGCTGGAACACCGAGCACTGGAAGGCGGAGCTCGACGCGTTCAAGGCGATCCTCGACAAGGCGCGGGCCGCCGGGCTGAAGCTGCCGGAGGAGACGATCCGCGGTGGCCGCACGCCCTGCCTCGAAGGCGACTGGCAGAAGGCGTTCCCCGCGATGGCCTCGCACGGTCTGGTCTACGACACCAGCCACGTGAGCCTCGGCGTGCAATGGCCGTCCATCCAGAACGGGCTGTGGGAGTTCCCGATGCCCGAGGTGCGCGTGCCCGCGCTGGGCAGGCGAGTCGTGATGATGGACTACAACTTCTGGTACGTGCTCAACGGCGCCAGGGAGGAACCCGCGCGGGCAGCCGAGTTCAGCCGGATCGTCGTCGACACGTACCGATCGGTGTACCAGGCGGCGTTGGCCGGCAACCGTGCGCCGGTGGTCATCGGCAACCACTTCAACGAGTGGTCCGGGTCGGCGTTCTCGAACGCGATGGAGCAGTACCTCGGTGAGGTGTGCGGACAGGCCGAGACCGTGTGCGCGACCTACACCGAGGTCATCCAGTGGATGACGCTGCAGGATCCAGCGGTCCTCCGGCAACTGCAGCAACTTCCCGCCGCCCTGAACTGAGGGCCGGGCGCACGGCGGGAACCCGCGTCGCCTGAACCGGTCGACTCGCCCGGACGTATTCACTGGTGATGCTTTGCCGGTGACCACGCGCGCGGTCGCAGGCGCCGGGTCGGGGGAGGAGCTCACGTGAACAGTCCCCATGCGCAGATCGCCTTCCGGGTGGCTCTCGCCCTGGCGGCCGCCGGACTGGGTGGAGCGCTACTGGCGGCGCTCGTGGGTGTGGCGCTGGCCGTCGTCGGCCCCTCGGGAAGCGCTGTCACCACGTTGTGCGGCAAGACCGACGTCGCGCCCGCCGGCGGGAGTGACTACCTCGGGCAGAACAACGTGTGGGGCGCGGACACCGCGCAGTGCGTGGCCGTCGGCGACCAGTCGCTGCGAGTGGAGAGCGCCGCGCACGACCGTCCGCCCGACGGCCCTCCGGCCGCCTCGCCCTCGTTGATCAGAGGGTGCCACTGGCAGGACTGCACGGACGTCGGCGACCTGCCGGTCCGCGTCTCGGAGATGCCGGACATCACGAGTGACTGGGTCACCCGGCAGGTCGACACGGGGATCTTCAACGCGGCGTACGTGGTGTGGTTCCACAGTGGACCGGTCGCGAGCGGCACGCCGGACGGCGCCGAGATGGTGATCTGGATGCGCAGCCGGGGCGGAGTCAGGCCAGGAGGCTCGGTCGTGGCCGAGAACGTGCTGATCTCCGGCGCCCGCTGGAAGGTGTGGCTCGCCAGGGACAGCGGCCGCGTGCGCATCACCTATGAACGCCTCGGTGAGGTCACCTCGGTACGGGGACTGGACATCCGCGCGTTCACGATGGACTCGGTCGCGCGCGGCCACGTCCTCCCCGGCTGGTACCTGGTCGCGGTCGAGGCGGGGTTCAACCTGTGGCGTGGCGGCGCGGGCAACGTCATCGAGAGCTTCTCGGTTTCCATCGCCGACCGCGTGCGGTGACGCTCTCGTCCGCTCCGGCCGCCCGCCTCGACCGCGACCGCATCCGCCTACGGCTTTGTGACTGAGAGAACTCACAACAAGTCGCGGGTCATGGCCGTGCGGGGCCAGGTGAGGTACGCGGACCAGGACGGCGAGGCCAAGCTGATCTACGGCAAGGCGGTGCTCACCCGGTCGGCCAGCTGGGACCTGCACGCGTTCAAGGCGCGAGGGCCGGTTTCCGAACCATTCGACCAGTCGGCGGTTGAACATCCCGGAAGCGCTGCTGCGTCCGGTGCGCATCGTGCGAGGGTGAACGGAGGGGCGAGCCATTCGCCCCTCCGTTCTGGCGAAGCCGATACGTCACAGCATCCCGGCGGCACCCGAGGACGGCGGCTGGATGACGAAGTCCGCGTCGTTGAGGTCGAAGAAGACGTTCCCGACCGCCTCGATCTTGATCCTCGCCTTGGACGTGCCCACCCGCGGCAGGCAGACGGTCGCGCTGCCGTCGTTGGGAGTGCGGTGCGCGAGCACGTGCGGGAAGGTCAGCCCGCCGTCGAGCGACAGCGAGATCTTCACGTCGCGCACGCCGACCGGTGCCACGTTGGTACCGGCCACGTCCCAGGTGATCGTCTGCTCCGTGCCGCCCGCGAGCGTGGTCGGGGCGGCCTGCGAGGTCACGAGGAACGGGCCCGCCGACGGCGCCAGCACGAGTGCGGTGTCCGCGCTGCTGATGCCGCCGCCACCGGGACGTCCGTCTCTCGCCGTGAGCCGGAAGTGCAGGGTCCGGTCCTTGCCGACGCCGACCCAGTCCGCGGTGGGCAGGAACTCCGAGTAGCAGTCGACGAGCTCGGGCGGCACGTTCGTCCCGCCGCCGGTGGTGGGCGGCGGCGGTGCCGCGGGGCAGGCACCGGTGCGGGCGTTGGTGTTGTTCGCCGCGATCTGGGCGAGGTCCGGGAAGACCCTGGCGGGGTTGGTGGTCACGGCGTTCTCGCCCGGCGAGTGGTACTTGAGCGCGTCCTCCTTGCTGACGACGGCGGCGGTGCCGAACTGGCGGAACAGCGGCCCGTCCGTCTTGGTGTTGCTCACCAGTGCCGTGCCGGTGGTGCCGCCGAGGTCGTTCTGCTCCCACATGTACGTCACCGTGTCGCCGTCGACGTCGATCGCGCGCCCGTTCAACGCGAACGGCGTGCGGACCGGGATGGTGTACTTCGGCGCCACGTTCACCACGGGCGCGTGGTTGCCGGTGTTGGTGACGCGCCGCCCGCCGTTGTCGGGCTTGCCACCCCTGATCTCCTCACCCACGAGGCCCGACGTGCCGTGCGCGTCGGTGATGACGAGCGGTGCCACGTCCTTGCCCGCCAGCGGACCGCCGGTGAAGCTCACCCGGAACCCGGCGTCGGTCATCTCGTGACCGCCGAATCCGAGCACGTCGACCGTCGCGCCGGCGGGCCAACCGGCGATCGCCTCGATGGCCTCCTTGATGCCGGTGTCCGTGTAGTTCGTGCCGCGCACGATCGGCGCCGACTCCCTGCCGCGGTAGCTGATCCGGAAGGAGTCCGTGCCGTCGAAGTCGCGCAGCGCCACGTTCTGCTGCTCGTTCATCGCGGGCTGCGTGCTCGTCACGTACGAGGTGATCTCGGTGAAGCTGCGCTGCGACCAGTACGGGTCGCTGTGCGGCTGCAGGTTGTCCTGCCGGCAGATCCCGGCGTAGGCCATGATCGACGACCCGCTGCCGGGCTCGACGGAGGTGCTCGCGTTGCGGTTGTCCGACGCGCAGTTGTGCTGCGTGCCGTTGAACGTGTGGTTGGCGCCGAACTGATGGCCGATCTCGTGCGCCACGTAGTCGACCGCGTAGAAGTCGCCCACCGGCGTCGGCAACCCGGTGCAGCCCAGTGCCTTGTCCTCCCGGCCGACCACGCCGAGGGCCGCCAGCCCGCCGCCGTTGACCCCGAGGCCGATGTGCCCGACGTCGTAGTTGCCCGCGCCGACGAGCTGGCCGAGCACGGTCGGGTTGCGGTAGAGAGCGGGAACATCGCACGCGCTGAGGTCACCGGGCGCGAAACAGGCTTCCGCACCACAGGGCCCGTTGGGTTCGAAGGCCATCGCGGCGGTGTTGAGGTTCGTCTTGTCGGTGTCGTTGACCAGCAGCAGCCGGATCGCCGTCTCGTCCTCGTAGACCTGGTTGACCCGGTTGACGAGCGTGACCTTCGCGGCGGTGACGTTGGCGGCACCGAAGTACGTTGCGTACGACGGATCGGTGACGAGCGCGAGCCGGTAGGTGCGCAACCGCACGGGGCCGGCGACCCCGCTCGCCTGCACGTCGGGCGCCGATCCACGGACGGAGCCGCGTTCCACCAGTGACTTGGCAGGCTTGGCCAGGTCACGACCGTAGTAGCTCGCGTACAGGCCCTGACCGGTGCGCTGGTACGGGTCGACGTACCACTGACCGCGCGGCGACCGGACCGACGCGTGGAAGCCCAGCGGCGTGAGGTCGGCCCGCACGGTGGCGGCGGGATCGTCGACGCCTCTGCCCGAGTACGTCCTGATGTCGGGGTGCGCCGCGGCCAGCCCGGCCTCCATCACCGGCGCGTCCTCGAGCCGGAACCGCTGGAAGCCACCCTCCGGAGTGGGCAGGAGCACCTCACGCGCGGCCTGACTGTCCAATTTGGACGCCATTGTGGCTCGGTCGAGCGCATAACCGGCGAACCGGCCGATTCGGATCTCGGGTTGCTCAGCGGACAGGGAAGCCGCCCCCGGTGCGGAAACCGCGGTCCACGGGTTGTCCGGCGCCGCTGTGCTCACCGTGGGCAGTCCCGCGAGCGCGGTCACCGCGATGACCGCCGCGGTCACTGTCCTCAGTCGATTCGTTGACGATTTTCTTCGCACGCTGTGAAGCTCCTAGTTGCAGGGTTGGCGTGTCGCATGGACAGTTGTGCGCCAAGGACGTTATCGGCACGGTGTTGCTCGGCGATAACGTCTTCTGCAGTTGGACAGCGCTTTCCGGGCAGCGGGATCCTCCGGGTTCACCGCGCCGTGCAGGCCGTTGTCGGCAAGGGGAGGCCGGCCCCCGTGACAACGGCGCCCCAGCTGGCGCTCGCGCCCGCGGCCAAGTTCCCGTTGTAGGCCTGGTTGCTCGCCGTGACCTGTCGTCCGGTCTGGCTCACGACCGCGTTCCACGAGTTCGTCACCCGCTGGTCACCCTCGAAGGACAGCGACGACGTCCACCCGGACAGCGCGCTGGAGCCGGAGTTCCTGACGACGACCTCCAACTGGTAGCCACCACTCCAGGAACCGGTGATCGTCGCGGTGGCGGTGCACCCGTTGGCCGGAAGAGGCGTGGTCGTCGTCGTGGTCGTGGTCGTGCTCGTGGGACCGTCGCTGGTGGTGTAGGTGACGCCCGTGTAGGCGGCAGAACACGTCGACGAGCACTGGCCGGGCAACGAGAACCGGTAGGTCCGCCCGCCGTTCACCAGTGCGTCGGCAGCGTCGCGCACCCTGATCTCGTATGAGGTTCCCGCGTTCGTGGTCGGACCGATGATGAACGCCTGCCCCATGTCGCTGTTGGGCTTGGCCTGCGTCCATGTTCCGTTCTCACTCAGGTACTCCACGCCGTGAATGCCGTTCGCCAGATGCGATACCGCGATCGCGGGCCAGTACCGCTGCGCGCCCTGCAGGAAGCCCAGTCGCAGGTCACCGGTGTAGTTCGGACTCGGGACGTAGGACCAGGACACCTTGCGGTTGTTCCAGTGCGCGGGGTTGAGATCGCCGACCGGAACGCCGTTGCGGAGGAACCTGTTGAGCGAGGCGGTGGACAGGTCGAGGTGGTTCGGATCATCGCGGCACCAGGCGTTCGAGTCCCCGCAGCTGTCCGCCACCACCATGGTCAGCGTGGCGCCGTTGTAGCCGTCGGCGATCCAGGAACCGTTGCGGCAGAACGGCTGTCCGGCCGCGCCGTCATTGGTTCCCGTGCAGTAGTCGCCGATGGTGACCTGCACGAACCGGCCGCAGTTGCGCCCGTTGTCCCACAGCCCGATCTTGGCCGCCTGCGAAGGAGGTATCGGCCTCGGGTAGAAGTTGTAGTCGCCGGGCGTGTTGTAGACGTTGAGCGCCACGAAGTCCTGGGAGTCCAGCATTTCCTGGGGCAGCCCGCAACCGCCGTAGGGTGCGCCGAGCCCGTCGAAGTGAGTGGCCGTGCCGACCACCGGCGCCGCGGGGGCGGCTGCCGTGGGTACGAGCGAGCCCGCGACCACGACGAGTGCCGCGAGGGCAGCACCCGCTCCCCGTGCCAGCCGACGTGCGGACAGCCTGCTACGTCGCAGTTTCATGGCCACCCCTTGGCAACGCCGCCGACATTCTGGGAGCGCTCCCAGAATGTCGGGGAACCTCTCACGGTGTCAAGGAGGGCGAATGGGGGGTGGGCCTTCCGGTCGCCCAGGCGAAGGACGTTCGCGGGCTGGTCACGCGAGTGGCGGTGCTCGCGTGACAGCGCACGGTCGGCCCGGCGCTCAGCCGCTGACGGAGGCCGAGAAGTTGTCGACCGCCAGGCCCACACCACCGTTCCACGGTTCGAACCCGGCCTGGATGCTGGTCAGGTACCAGGAGTTCGTGATCGCACCGCGGGCGCGCACGTCGTTGATGAAGTCGAGCACGTTGAACGACCACGAGTTGATCGCCGACGGCGCGACGTAGGAGATGACGTTGTTGGAACCGTTGCTGCCGCGCCACACCTGCCAGCCGCGGCCGCCGATCGTGGTGTTGCCGACGACGCTGCCGATGGGCTGGATCGGCCCCTGGCGGTGGAACCAGATCATGATCTCCATCTGGTTCACGCCGTTGGTCTTCGGCGTGGGGTCGAGCCAGATGTCGTAGGCGGCGTCGTAGGTGCCGCCGGCGTACCGGTAGGAGATCGAGGACGTGGCGTTGCGGATCCGGCTGACCTGCATCGGCAGGGTCGAGCCGGGGGAGCAGTTGGTGTAGTGGCACCCGAGGAACACCGACGGGTACGACACGGGCGCGCCGTTGGTCGGGGCCGAACCCTGCTGGGTGGTGATCTGGAAGCCGGACGACGTGGCCCTGATGCACTGCTGCGCCGAGGTGCCCCACCGGTTGTTCTGGACAACGTAACGACCCTGGATGGTGGTCGAACCGTACTGGTCGCAGATGGTCACATCTGCGTGAGCCGGACCCGCTGTCGCGATCAACGTGCTCGCGACCAGCAAGCCGGCAGCTGTGACGGCACGGATGGTCCTTCGCATCATGACTCCTGTCGCAGACTATGGGAGCGCTCCCAGGGTAGCGATCTGTCAACAGGCGGGCAGACTGTCGAATGAGCTGCCGAATGTTCCAGAGGAACAGAAGTGGCTGGTATTCAAGGGGTTCTGGCCAGTCTTCTCCGGATGAGGGCGAGCTGTCGAACACCGCGTCGAATCGACGGTTGAATCCGGCCGGACGCGCTCAGGACGGAGTGGCTTCGATGAGCAGGGCTTCGAACTCGGCCCTGGTCCGTTCCTTGCCGCCTAGGTTGACGAGCATGTTGAGGTCGCTGAGGTAAACCGCGGGCGATGCGGCGTCCTGGACCGCGTCCGGCAGCACCGGCTCGATCACCAGCAGCCGGCAGCGCCTTTCGGCAGTGCCCCGCAGAATCGCCGCGACGCGTGTGCTGACGACCTGGGCCGACATCGAGCCGAAGACGAGATCCATCGAGACGCGGCGCGCGTCGGTGGTCGTGTCAGATGACGCCGGCATGACTTTCCCCCAGAACATCCGGCAATGATTATCAAAAACAACCATTGTCGGATGTTGCCCCGATGTGCGGCGCGTTCGGCGGATCCGCGCTCAGTGGCAGGGCCAGCGTTGTGGGCCGAGGTCGAGGGTCTTGCGCATCGAGCTGAAGCCCAGCGCGTTGGCCTCGGGGCAGAACTGCGCGGTGTCGAGCTTGTACTCGACGTGGAAGACAGCTTTTCCGGCTTTGATGAACGGGATCAGGCGAGAGCATTCACGGTACTCGGCGCACTGTTCGTCGATCGCGAAGTCGAAGTCCGCCAGCAGGTCGGGGATCTGACCGAGGTCGTTCTTCAGGCCGATGGACAGGCCGCGTTCGTGGGCGAGCGCGGCGATCATGCGGTTGTAGGTCAGCTGGTCGGCAGCCGTCAGCGGGAATCCGGTGTCGTTGGTGTAGCCCTCGACGTTGTCGGGCTCGATCGCGTCGAAACCCTTGTCGCGGCAGGTGTCGAAGCGTGCCGCCATGATCGGGCGCAGGATGTCGGATCGCCGGATGTCGAGCCAGTTCTCACCCGGCCAGCCGTCGCTCTTGCCCTTGACGGCGGCGGGGAACGCGGCAGCGTCCGGCCGGAAGTCCTCGGCGGCGCCCACGTTGACGTAGCAGATCACCTTCCGTCCGGCACGATGCAAGGTCTCGACCACGTCGCTGCCGTTGTCGACGCCGTCGATGTCGTACACCGGCACGTTCACGCTGGTGTCCACCTTGCCGGACAGCTGCCACTGCCAAGCCGTGCCCGGTGGCGGCACCCAGCGCGTGGCCGGGGGCAGCGCCGGCGGCGACGCCTGAGACGGAACATGAGACGAAACCTCAGACGGGGCCGGGGGCTGTTCCTGGGCCGCGGTGGCGCTCGGGACAGGGGCTGGGGCCGGGGACGGGGCCGGGGGTGTCGGCACGGCCGTCGGCTCAGCGGAACCGCATGTGAAGCACAGCAAAGCGACCAGGACCGGGCCGATCACGGAACGAGAGAGGCGAGCAGGCCGCCGGGCATGCGGTGCCATGGATTGCGCCCCCCTTGGTCGGTGAGGAAGAGGCTGCCGGCGTGGCGATGCTCGGCGAGTCGGCGCACCTTGCCGAAGTAGTTCTCCGGCACCTTGTACACGAGGTGGAAGAAGCGGTCCGCGGGCCATCGCCGCACCCAACGCGGCACCACGGCGTCCAAATAGGACGGCAAGGTGCCCTCGAAGGTACCCAGCAGGTCGGCCTGCGCGGCGTAGCCTTCCGCGGGATGGGCGCCGTGGTTGAACGCCACCGTCGCCATCCCCAGCTCGCGCGCCGCCCCGGCGAGCGCGGTGTAGTGGGCGAGGTCGGTGGGCAGGGCCGATGTCCGGTCGAAGAGCACGCCGGTCACCCCGTACCAGTCGGTGTAGCGCCGGATCTGGGCCAGCACGTCCTCGGCGGGACAGCTCCCGTAGCCGGTGTCGACGTACCCGGCGACCGCGATCCCGGCTTCGGTCAACCGCTCGAGCGCCGGCAGGAAAACGTCGTCGCACAGCGTGCCAGGGCCGCTCGCCGGGTTCAGCACGACCAGCCGGACCTGCTCCGGATGTCGCGCCAGCTCGGCCCAGTCGCCAGGACGGACGGCGGGGTGGAAGTACGCGGGCACGACCAGCCGGGTCACGACGACCACCACAGGTCCGCCACCGCGTTGGCGAGATTCCGGCGTGGCCGCCATTCGAGCACGGTCGTGGCCAGCGTGATGTCGGCCTGCTGCCAGGACACTCCCGCCGAGCGCGCCGACCCGCCGTCGTCCTCCCGGACGGCGCAGCTGGCACCGCTGATGGCGAGCAGTTCCTTCACCAGGTCCCGGCAGGACAGGCCACGTCCGCTGCCGATGTTGAGCACCGGCGGCAACCCCTCCGCCGTCACCGCCGCGAGTGCGGCGTCGGCGACGTCGCGCGCGTCGACGAAGTCCCGAACCGCGTCGAGGGGGCCGAGGCGCAGGTCCTCGCGGTTGGCGACGGCCACCCGCAGTGCGGCCGCGGCGCGGCCGGGCAGGCCACTGCGCCCAGCCCCGGCGCCCACGGGGTTGAACACCCGCAGCACCACGCCGTCGAGGCCGTCCATCCTGGCGCGCTCGATCATCCGTGTGCCGAGGAGCTTCGTGTGACCGTAGTCACCGATCGGTTGTGGCGGCGTCGATTCGGTGACGGGGATTCCCGGCAGCCCGGGACCGTACTCCGCCGCCGAGCCGAGGTGGACCAGCCGGATCCGGCCGCCGGCCAGTGCCAGTGCTCGCACGAGCGTGGTCACACCGTCCACATTGGTCATCGCCAGGGTGCGTTCATCACCCTCGATCGCCCCCGCGCAGTTCACGACCGCGTTCGGTTCGAGCCGGGCGATGAGCTCGGCGAGGGCGGCCGCGGTGACGGTGCCGAGGTCGATCCGGAGGTGCCGGGGCGACGAGGCCAGTGGTGACCGGCCGGCGGTCACCACGTCGAACCCCGCGTCGAGGGCGGCCCGCCGGACGTGCGCGCCGAGGAAGCCGCCGGCGCCGATCACCAGGACGCGCATCGCGCACCCCTCAACAGGTTCTCCTTGATCAGGTCGAACTCCGCGTTGGCACGGTCGTAGTCGTCAGGTCGGCCGATGTCGAGCCAGTAGCCGCTGAACGGGTACTCGTGCGGCGGGGTGCTTCTGGCGAGCAGGTCGAGGACCAGGTCGTCGAAGCCGAACGGAACCCCGGGCGTGTAACGCTTCAGGGCCCGCCGGCTCACACCGTAGACGCCCATGCTGACCCGGTAGTCGACGGTCGGCTTCTCCACGAAGTCCACCACCACACCATCCTTTGTGGACAGCACGCCGAAGTCGACCTTGACCTGGCGCTGGTAGGTCGCGACGGTCAGCGGCGCGCCGCTTTCCAGGTGCTGGTCGAGAAGGGCGCCGTAGCGGATGTCGGTCAGCACGTCGCCGTTCATCACCAGGAACTCCTCCGGGAGCCGGTCGAGCAGCTCCAGCACCGGGCCCATGGTGCCCAGCTCCGAGTCCTGGGTGTGATAATCGATCTCCAGGCCCCAGCGTCTGCCGTCGCCGACGTAGGAGCGGATGAGCTCGCCCAGGTGCCCGATCGCCAGGGTGATCCGTTCGAAGCCGTGGTAGGCGAGCTGGCCGAGCACGATGTCGAGAATGGAGAACTTGTCCCCGATCGGTACCAGCGGCTTCGGCAACAGGGTCGTGTACGGGCGGAGTCTGATGCCTTTGCCTCCGGCCATGATTACCGCGTGCATGTTGTCCTCCAGAGGTCACTGGTTGTACTCGCCGGGCCGGTAGCGGGCCAGGTTGCCGGGATCGGACATCCACTCGACGGTCTTTCTCAGACCTTCCTCGCGGCTGTGGCGCGGGTGCCAGCCGGTGCGGTCGGTCAGCTTCGTCGCGTCGCACACCAGTCGCATGACCTCGGAGTCCTTGGGGCGGATGCGTTGTGTGTCCTCGTCGATGACGGCGTCGGCGCCCATCACCCGCGCGATGTCGCCCGCGAGGGTGCCGATCGACACCTCTGTCCCGGTGCCGGCGTTGAAGACCTCACCGATCACGGCCGACGCCGGCGCGGTACCCACTGCGATGAACGCCTCCGCCGTGTCGGTCACGTAGGTGAAGTCCCTGGTGGGCGTCAGCGCGCCGAGCTTGATCCGGTGTGCTCCCGCCGCGAGCTGGGTGATCACCGCCGGGATGACGGCGCGCGCCGACTGCCGCGGCCCGAAGGTGTTGAACGGCCGGAGCGTGACAGCGGGTACCTCGAAGCTCAGGTGGTAGGACTCGACCAGCGTGTCGGCCGCGATCTTCGACGACGCGTACGGCGACTGCGCCTGCAACGGGTGCTGCTCGCTGATCGGGACCGTCTTGGCGGTGCCGTAGGTCTCGCTGGTCGAGGTGTGCACCAGGCGCGAGGTCCGGCAGGCGCGCACGGCTTCGAGCACGTGCAGCGTGCCGATCGTGTTGGTGTCCACAAAGGACCTCGGAGCGGCGTAGGAGTACGGCACCGAGCCCAGCGCGGCCAGGTGGTAGACGACTTCGGCGCCCTCCACCACGCGCAGAACCGACGCGGGGTCCCGCACGTCGCCGAAGACCACGTCGACCTGTGCCCGGATGTCGTCGTCGAGCGTGTCCAGCCAGCCACGTGAGCTGAACATGTTGTAGAGAACCATGGCGCGGACCCGATGCCCGCGCCGCACGAGCGCCTCGACCAGGTGTGAGCCGATGAAGCCCTCGGCGCCGGTGACTGCGACAAGACCCGCCATGAACCGATCCTTTCTCTGTTCAGTGCCCTACCCGTGCCGGATCGCCTTGCCCAGGACGGCCACGGCGTACAACGTGAGGAACAGCAGCAGCCCACCGGTGGCGACGAGCTGGGCGGGAACGCCGAACCCGCGGCCGGTGAACTCCGCGGCGAACGCGGCCCCGCACGCGACCAGGGGCACCAGCCGGCAGCCCATCGTCTGCAGCAGCAGTGCCAGGAACATCGCACCGCCGAGCGCCAGGTAGGCCACGACCTGAGGCGCTGATGTCCATTTCGGATCGACGAGCTCGAGTGCCGTCGCCCCCGCCACGACCGCGGCGACGAGCACGACGGTGGCGGTCAGGTACTGGGCGAGCGCGGCCAGCAGGATCAACGTGGACCGGCGGCGGAACCGGCCGATGTGGCCGGTGCCGCGAAGCAGCCTCGCGCAGCGGCGGCGGTACCAGTACAACGTCCACTCGGCGGCGCCCATGCTCAGCGACAGGGGTATCGCGGCCAGCAGTGCACCGGGGTTGACGCCCGATCCGCCGGCACCCCAGCCCGGCACCACCGGGAAAGCGATCAGCAGCGCCGCGAGAAGACCGAACAACGCACTCGGCAACGCGGCCAGCACCTCGTTGCCGGACAACGCCTTCCGTTCGCCACCGCGAGTCAGCCACAACGCGAGCGCGGCGCCCAGCAGCGGCGTCGCGGCCAGCGCGCACGCCGTCGCCAGCGCGAGTCCGGACGGCTTGCCCAGTACCAGGAACCCGGCGCCTGCCAGGCATCCGGGTGCGAGGACGACCAGCATCAGCCGTTCGGCCCGCAGCACCATCAGCACCGTCGCGCTCAGCAGGTACAGCCCTTGGCCGACAGCGAAAGCCAGCGCCGGCGGCCGCGCGGAGGCGATCGTCCCCGCCACGCAGACCGCTCCCGCGGCCCCGGCGAGCAGGACGAGCATCCCCCAGCGCAGCACGTGTCTGGTGCCGGCGTCGTCGCCTCGGCCGAGTCGCAGGTAACCCAGGTAGGCCAGTCCCTGGCTGGCCGACCAGGACGCCAGCATGGACACCAGCAGTACGGTGATCGCACCGGGACCGCCGAGAAGGCCGGTCGCCGCGGGGAAGCACACCGCGGGCAGGCTGTAGAGGAGGCCGTGCAGTGCGGGGTGGCCGAAGCCCTGTCGCCACGGGTCCGGGGGGCTTTCCGGTTCGGTCGGCCGCACGGGCACGCGCCGGTGCATCTCCTCGGCGAGCGCGAACACGTCCGGGAAGCCGTACTTCGCTTGCACGGCTTGGTCGTTGAGCCCGTCGAACTCCAGCGACGCGGCGATCTCCAGTGGATCGGTCGCCGACCGGCACACCTCGGCGAGCCGCTCGCACAGTTCGTCGACACCGTCCGGAGCGGGGACGGCGAGCGGGGCGTCCAGCAACGCGCCGGTGACTTCCGGCTGCTGCAGGCCCGACAGGGTTCCGGCGCTCATCGGCCGTCTCCGTCCGGACCACCGGGGATGAGCCCGGCGGCGACGCGCACGTAGAGGTCGTCGAAGGTTTCGACCGCCTGGTCCACGGTGAAGTACTGGAGCGCCCTGCTGCGGGCCGTGGCGCCCAGCCGCCTGCGCAGCTCCGCGTCCCGCAGCAGGACCAGACACGCGTCGGAAAGCGCTTCGGGGTTGCGAGGTGGCACCACGAGCCCGGTGTCGGCGATCGCCTCGCTCACCCCGCCGACATCGGTCGCCACGCAGGGACGCCCGCAGGCCATCGCCTCGATCACGCTGTAGGGGAAGCCTTCCGAAAGGCTGGAGAGCACCACGACGTGGCCTGCTTCGTAGGCGTCGCGGATGTTCTCGACCCGGCCTTCGAACGTGGTGGCCTCGCCGACGCCGAGTTCGGACGCGAGTTCCCTGCACTGCTGCAGATAGCCTTCGCGGCCACCGGGTGGCGAGCCGAACAGGCGCAGCCGCGCTCCCGGCAGGGCCTCATGCACCAGCGCGAACGCGCGGATCAGCGTCTCCAGGTCCTTGATCGGATCGATGCGCCCGACCCAGGAGATCGTGGGCACCGCCGGTTCCTCGTCGAAGGCAGGGAAATCGGCCGGGTTCACTCCGTTGTAGACGGTCTTGACGGACTCGGCACGTGCGCCGAGCCGCCGTTCCCACCGGGTGTTGTAGACGTTTCCCGGCGTGATCAGGGCCGCCTCGCGGTAGCCCAGTGCGCACAGGTGGTGGAGGAAACGCAGGTACAGCGCCTTGACCGGCCACCGGTACGGCCCCCTGCGGGCGTGCAGGTACTGCTCGCGCAGGTAGATGCCGTGCTCGGTGACGATCATCGGACGGCCGTGCCGCCACTTGACGGTCAGCGCGGGCAGCACGCCGAGGCCGTTGGTCACCGCGTGCACCACGTCCGCCGGAGCCGGTGGATGCGACAGCGCCCGCAGCGAGTGGTCGAGCAGCTGCAGCGCGGTCAGCATGTCGTGCAGGCTGGGCCGGCTCGGAGCACCGTCCGGCCAGCGCTCCCGCCACCGGTGCGCGAACTCGGTGAACGCCTCCTCCGTCGCGAACGCGCCGCTGAGGCTTTCCTCCTGCGCGTACTCGAACAACTCCCGCAGCACCAGGCCGAAGCGTGCGGGTGCCTCCGGGGAGTCGTCCATCAACGCGCCGACGAGCTCGGCGACCAGCGGCGTGAACCGGCGCCGCCCGGCCCGGCCAGGCTTGCGCCCGGCCGGACCGGTACCCCACAAAGGCACGCTGACGACCGAGGCGACGTTCGCCGGAAGCTCCCACGCCGGCCGTTCGGCCCCGGTGGCGACCAGCGCCACCACGTGGAAGTCGTGCTCCGGCATGCCGCGGACCAGTTGGTCGCACCACACGCTCACCCCGCCGAACTGGTGGGGATAGGTGCCCTCGGTCATCATCGCGATCTTCATCGTCAACCCGCCTCGCGGTCCGCTAGGGCGACGTCGGGAACGGCGTGGACGGCAACGTGAACTTCGCCCCTGCCGTGCCCAGCGTCGTGTAGTCGGATCGCTGACCGGCGTACGGGCTGCCGAAGGTCGAGTTGCCGAGCTTCGTCTGGTTCGGCACGGTCATCGGCACCTGGGTGCCCGCGGGACCGGTGACGACGACGGTGTTGCCCTGGATGTAACCCGAGACCGCACCGGCGTTCTGCGTGTTGGCCCAGGCGTTCTGTGCTGCCAGCGCCTGCCCTTCCTGCGTCATCGTCGCGTTCACGACCGGCGTGTTCGCGTTGTAGACGCCCCGATAGGCGCTGAGCACACCGCTCATCACCTGGTAGGCCAGCCGGTCCTGCACCAGGTTGCTCTGGTGCATGTAGAACGGCCGCGGGTCGTTCTGCAGCACGTATCCGAGCGTGATCTGGATCTGTTGCGGCAGGATGTAAGAGCCCCAGCCGGTGTTGCGGTCCAGCGGCGCGATGCAGCTCGTCGTCGGGTTGTTCTCGCAGATCCCGCTGCCGCCGTTGGCTTGTGAGGTGTAGAGCCAGTTGTACTCCGAGACCTCGTCCGCCTCTTTCGCGACGTTGTAGAACACGTTGATCGGATGCCGTGGCAGACCGGCGGCCGCGCCGACGGAGCGCAGGTTCGGCTCGCGTGAGGCGTCCAGCCCGACCCACTTGATCCCGTTGGGACCGAGCGCCGCGGTGAAGTTCGGGTTGTCCAGCGGCTGCTGCGGCAGGATGAACGTGCCGGAGTGCTCGCCGGCCACCAACTCACCGCCGCGCACCGGGATGCCGTTCTGCCTCGCCCACGAGACGTTGTTCTTGATCTCGCCGTTGATCGTGGCGCTGCTGACCCAGACGGTGTTGCCGGCCGCGTCGGTGCTGCACCGCCACGGGATCACCGTGAAGTCCTGCACGCAGCCGAGGAACGGGTGCGTGTAGGTGTGGTTGACCCAGCGGAAGCGGTTGGGGCCGGAGAGCTGGAACGACGTCAGCAGCGGGTCGAGCAGGCCGCCGTTGTCCTGGATGTACTGCGCCGACGCCCCGCCGTTGTACAGCAGGTCGAGCGTGAAGTTGTTCTGCTGCTGCCACTGCGCGGCGTAGTTGACGTCGGAGCCGGTCATCCGCACCGGTGTGGTTTCCGGGGTGCCGGGCGGGCAGGTTCCGTCGCCCGGGGTGCACTTGCCGATGTCGCTCCAGATCGCGTCGTAGCTGAACACGTCGTCGATGTGGACGCTGAAGTAGTTGCGCCAGTATCCGAAGTGGACACCCTTGGTGACCCAGTCGATGATGCCGTGCGCGAGGTAGCGGAACTGGCCCTGGAAGTAGTTGTAGCCGAAGCTGATCTCCAGCTGCTGCCGGGTTCCGGTGGTGTAGACGCCGGCGAGCGTCGCCGTCGTGCTGGTGCCGGGAATCGTCGCGGTCAGCATGGGTGTGAACGACGACGTCGCGGTGTTCGGCAGCGGCTGGCCCAGGTAGCCGTACGAGGTGGGGCCGCCGGGAGTGCCGTCGAACTTGAAGGTTCCGCCGAGATAGCGGAACGCGTCCGATCGCGCCGCGCTGGTCACGGTGACCTTCGTGCCGTCGAGCGAACCCGCGTAGGTGGGCGTGTTCATGCCGACGTTCGGGGTCGGGTAGACGAAGCTGTCGACCTCACGGATCGCATACGACGTTTCGTAGGCGGTCAGCGCGGACCGCTCGTCGGAGGACAACGCCAAGGGGGAGTCGCTCGGCAGCACCACGCCCTGGAACTTCGCGTGCGGCGTGCCGTCGGCGAGGGTGTCGGCCAGGAACGAGCTCGTGATGGCCGGGCGCGCGCCGTCGTTGAGATCGACGACGGTCGCGGCGACACCTTCGGACGCCATCTGCTTGCGAATCGCCTCCACCCACGGCGTTCCGTCGGTGACCACGAGGACGTTCAGGTCGACGCGCGGCGGGCCCGCCGCGACGGCGCTGGGCGCCGTCGCCCCCAGCCCGCAGACGCACACTGCTGCCATGATCAGAGCGGTGGCGGGACGCCACCTTCTTGGATGTTTCACGCCAACCCCTCTGGGTCGTGGTCGAAGCCCGGCGAATGGACACGCAGGCCGAAACCGGTTGCTGCGACGCTAGGCCGCGCCGCGGCGGGACAACTCATCAAGCAGGACTACTGCGGTTACGACTTCTGACCGCTCGCCCGCGAAGCGGAGGGCGGCCGCATTCCCGACGACATCGCGATCCGGATCGCGTCGAGGCTGCTGCGCACACCGAGCTTGGTCAGGATCTTGTGGGTGTGCGTGCGCACCGTGTTGGTCGATACGCTCAGTTCGCGCGCGATCTCCGCGCGCCGCTTGCCTTCCACCATGCTGGCCAGCACTTCGCGCTCGCGGCGGCTCAGCGTGTCGAGTGGCCCGGTGCGCTCGCGCGCGCGGCGGACGTCGGCCCGCAGTGCCCGCAGCACCTCACCGAGATGAACCGCCGGGTAGCTGGCCTGCCCGAGACCGGCTGCGCGCAGGACACCGATGAGATGGTCGATCGTGCTTTCCTTGGGCACCCAGGCGATCACGCCCGCCCTGGCCGCGGTCACCGCGAGCTTGGTCTGCGTGCAGTCGGTGAGTGCGACGACGTGTCCGTCGGGAATCGCGCCGGCCAGTTCGTCGAGCAGCTGCGCGGGTTCCGCGCCGCAGTGTCCTATTTCGACGGTCACGACGTTCGGGCGGAGGGCGGCGATTCGCTCCAGCAGCAACGGATCGTGCACCGCCGCCCCGCCCACGACGCACACGCCCGGTGCCAGGGACAGCCGCGCGGCGAGCGCGTCCCGCAGCATCTGGTGGTCGTCGACGAGGAAGATCCGGGTCAGATCCGGCGCGTCGAGCCGCCTGACGGTTACCTCCACGCCGTTGTGGAAGTCATTGTGCGTTCGCATGGTCCCGCTCCCGATTCCTCGCTCCGGGGATACCGCGCCGCAGCAGTCGTTTCCGTTGTGCCAGCCCCTCGTAGAGGTCGTCGATCCTGGCCGCGACGGACGCGATGCCGTAACGGTCGATCACCTCGGACACCGCCTGCCTCGGACGCGGCCAGGCTTCGATCTCCTTCGCGATCTCGCCCCGCAACTCGGACACATCGTCCGGCACCTGCCGCGCCCGGTCGGTGGCGATCCCGTCCAGCGCGGGGCAGGCGGTGAACAGCGCCGGCATCCCGTTCGCCAGCGCCTCGAGCACCGACAGGCCGAACGTTTCCTGTGCGGAGGTGGAGACGTACAGGTCGAGCGCGGACAGCATCGCGACGCCGTCGGCCTGATAGCCCGCGAAGATCACGTGGCCGGCCACTCCGGCTTCGGCCGCGACCCCCTCCAGCCGTTCCCGGTCGGCACCCTGGCCGACGATCAGCATCTTGCGGTTTTCACCGAGCAGCGGGGCGGCGGCCCGGATCGCGATGTCGATCCGCTTCGCGGCGTCGAGGCGGCCCATGACGCCCAGCACGAACGCGTCCGGTGGAATCCCGAGGCGCTGCCGCGTTTCCACGCGCTTGGCCGGGTCGAACGCGAGCTCCCCGAACTCCAGCCCGTTGGGGATCGTGACGATCTTGCGTGTCCGCACGCCCCACTTGACCAGCCGTTGCCGGACCGTTTCCGACACCGCGACACTCACGTCGGAGAACAGGTCCGTCGCCAGGTACAGCGCCCGCACGCCCAGCGTCATGCGGCGGCGCTCGATGTGGGTCTCGCCGATCGAGTGCTCGCTCGTCACCACGACCGGGGTGCGTGCCAGCCAGGCCGCGGCCCGGCCGTAAACGCAGGCGCGGAAGAGGTGGACGTGCACGACGTCGAACCGTTCCGACCGCAGCAACCGGGCGAGCCGCAGCACCGCGGACAGCTGGGTGTTGCGCCGCATCCCGAGATCCCGCACGCGACCGCCGTCCGCCTGGATCATTCCGGCCACGGTGGCGGGGTTGTAGAGGGCGAGCACTTCGGCGTCGTGGCGGGTGTGCTGGAGCAGCATCCGGACCTGCAGCTCGGCGCCGCCCACGTCCAACCCGGTGATGATGTGCAGAACTCTCACTGTCGCTCTCCTTCGGATCGGCGCAGGACGGCCAGCGGTGTGGTGAGGGTGCGGACGAGGACGACCAGGTCCGTCCACAGTGACCAGTGCTCGACGTAGACGTTGTCGAAGCGGACGCGTTGGCGGATCGAGGTGTCACCGTGCAGCCCGTGCACCTGAGCCCAGCCGGTCAGTCCGCCTGGCAGCCGGTGCCGGTCCGCGTACCGGGGGATGGTGGCGGCGAAGCGGGCGGCGAAGTACGGCCGTTCCGGACGTGGTCCGACGAGCGACAGATCTCCGCGCAACACGCACCACAGCTGCGGCAGCTCGTCGAAATGGGTCGCGCGCAGCCACCACCGCAGCCGGCTCCCGGATTCCGGCACTGCCCAGCTCGTGTCCGGAGCCGGATCGTCGAGCGTGCGCAACTTCAGGATGGGCACGCACTCGCCGTCCCGGCTCAGCCGCATCTGGCGGAACAGCACCGGGCGGCCGTGCCGGACCAGCAGCGCGGCCGACAGAACCGCCAGCAACGGTGCGAGCAGGACCAGGAGCGCGGTGCCGACGACCAGATCGAAAGCCCGTTTGGTGACCGGATTTCCCGACGGCGCCCGGAGGGTGACGAGCGGGATTCCGTGGATCTCGTCCCGGTGCCGCGCGGGGATCGTCGTGCCCAGCTCGTACAGTCGTGGCACCAGGTGCACCCGCGCCGCCCGGCGAGCGCGCAGGATCGGCACGAGTTGGGCGTCGCTCACCGCGGGGAAGCAGACGATCACGTGCCGAACCTGGTACCGCGCCACCACCGCGGCCAGTTCGCCAGGCGCGCCGAGCAACGGCAGCCCGGCAGCCGGCCCTGGCGGGAGGTGGTCGACGAAACCGACCGGGCGCAGCCCGAATTCGGCATGGGCGCACAGGATGTCCGCGAGCTCGACGGCGAGCGTTCCGGTGCCGATGATCACCGTCGGCTCGGCCAGCCGGTGCCGGCGGCGGGCCGCGCGGAGCACCGCATAGCAAAGCGGCCTGACCACCACCGCCGCCGCGCTGGTGGCGACGACGAGTGCGATGTCCACCCAGGACCGCATCAGCACGGCGGGCACCGCCACCGCGAGCGCGATCCAGGGCAGTTCCTCACCGAATCGCGGACAGATCCGCACCCGTTGCGTTCCGGACGACCGCAGCACCGTGAGCACCGCGGCCGCGTACGCGATCGCAGTCCACTTCCACCCTGTCACGCCGGCCGCCACGAGCACGGCGACCGCGTCGCCTGCCGGGATCACCGCGGACGCGGCGCTGAACCTGCCCGAGGCGTGTACCGGTTCCCGCACGCCTTGCGCACGTGGGTGGGTGACGGCCGCCCTGGAGCTCATGCGAGTTCCCGCGCAACGGTGCGGGCCGCGTAGTCCGCGCCGTAGACGAACCGCATGACCGGCCCGAACGAGGCGGCCACCGCGGGTCCGGCGAAGAACAGGCCGGGCACGTTCGAGTGGAAACCCGGGCCCACCCACGGGGCGCCGTCGATCAGCCGCAGCCGTGCCCGCAGCCCCTGATCCAGGAACGACAACTGCCGCACGGCAGGCCGGTAGCCGGTGGCCGCGATGACGTGCTGGGTCTCCAGGTCCGTGAGGCCGTCCGGTGACGACACCCGAAGCCGCACCCCGCCGAAGACGGCCTGGCATCCGAGCACCGAACGTCCCAGCAGCACCGGGAACTCTCCTTCGGTCCGCGAACGCAGCCACCACGCGCCGGCCGGTCCGAGCGCGGTGCGTGCCCGGTTCACCCGCAGGCGCGAGGGAAGGCGGCGGTACAGCCGCGGGCGCGTCGAGTAGAACCAGGTGGACCAGCCCGATCCGAGCCCCGCTTCCGGTTCGCGCCAGCGCTGCAGCAGCGGGCGGTCGGGTGCGAGCGGCCGGCCGTTCCAGACCAGCCGGTCCGCGCGGGCGACCAGCCGCACGCTCGCGCCGTGCTCGTGCAGCAACGTCGCCGACTCCAGCGCGGACTGGCCCGCACCGACGACGATCACGTCCTTGCCGTGGAAGGCGCTCAGATCGGTGTGCGCGGAGCTGTGCGAGCACACGCTCTCTGGCAGTCCGGCGAATTCCCTTGGCAGATGGGCGAAGTACTGCACGCCAGGGGCGAAGACCACCTTGCCGGCGCGGACGAGGTCGCCCCCTTCGACGGCGAGCTCGAAGCGGTCTCCCGCGGGGCTGACCAGTTCGACGAGCCGCTCGTCGAGGTCGGGCGCGTGCGCGTGACGGAACCAATCGCCGTAGGCGATGAAGGTGTCAAGCGGGACCGGGACACCGTAGTCGCCGTAGTCGCGACCGGTTTCGCGGCAGAACTCGCGCAGCGTGTGCTTGCCGTCCGGGTCGGACAGATTCGACGCGAACCCTTGCGACTTCAGGAACATCCCCTCGGGCATCGCGCTTCGCCACAGCTGCATCGGAACACCGAAGTGGCGGAATCGCACCCCGAGTGCCTGCAGGTGCGCGGCGATCGACAGGCCGTACGGCCCCGCGCCCACCACGGCGACGTCGGTATCGATCATCGGTTTCCCCTTTCCAAGTGGCTGTCTGCCCTGCCCCGCCGGTACCGCGGCGGCGCCGGTGTGCGGGACCTGCTTCCCGGCGGAAACGGCCGGCGCAGGACCCGCCAGCCCATGCGGACGCACATCAGCCCGAACGGCCGCAGGTCGTCGCGTGCGAACCACGCCAACTCGTCCACCTCGCGCAACGAACGCAGCCAGGCGCGCAGGTCCAGTTCGCCCCGCCGCCAGTACCCGGCGGCGGCGATCGGGTCGTAGTTCTCGACGAGGAAACCGCGGTCGACCGGCCGGCCCTGCGGGATCTCGCGGCCGGTGAGGTCCAGGTGCGCTGCCACCGCCACGTCCACCCCGGCGTCGTCGGTGAACAGCCGGAACTGCGCACCCAGGCGCGGGTTGAAGTCGAGCAGCTTGTACTCGCCGTCGCGCGGGTCGCGGCGCAGGTCGAGATCCATGATCCCGCGGTAGCCGACTCGCAGGAGCAGATCCCGCACACCCGCGGCGAGTTCGGCGTTCGGCTCCGCGCGGCCGAACGCGGTGAGCCCGGCGTGCGCCGGGTACGAGCGGCGCTTGCGACCGGTGAAGGCCGGGCGGCAGATCGAGCGCGCGTCGCAGTAGCCGTGGAAGAACCAGTCGGCGTCCGCACCGCCGGGCAGGTACTCCTGGAGCATCAAGGAGGTGCCACCGGCTCGGTCGAACAGCGCGCCGAGTTCCTCGCGCGTGTGCACGAGAGTGGTGCTTCGCTGCTGCCTGCCACGCCCGTGCCACGGCCGGACGAGCTTGACGATCACCGGAAAGCCCGCCGTGCTCAGGAATTCCGCGGCCTCGCCGAGTGACGATGCGAGGGTCGTCGCGGCACAGGGGACACCGAACCGGCGGCACAGCTCGTACAGCGCGTACTTGTCGGCGACCTGCCGGGGCAGGCCCGGATCGAGCTTCGGGAACAGGAACGCCTCGCGCAGTTCTGCTTCGTGCTCGGCGACGAACAGCGCACCCGCGTCGTCGGTGGGCAGCAACACGCTCCGGCGTCCGATCCGGTCGGCGAGCCGCAGCAGGCCGAGCAGTACCCGGTCCGCGTCCTCGGTGCCGGGCCGCCACACCCAGCCGCCCCGCAGGTACCGCGACGCACCGGCCGGGGTGAACCGCTCCTCCTGCACCGCGTAGACCGCGACGCCGAGGCGTCCCAGGCTCCGGATCACGCCCAGCCCGCCGTGGTGGAACACGTTCGCGTCGAGCTTGAGCACGAGCGCGGGCGTGTCCCGGTCCAGTTCGGGTGGGCAGGGCTGCGGCATGAACGGCTCCTGGAGATCTGGTGTGGGAGGACAGTCACACGGCGGTCGGGCGAGGGCCTCGTTCAACCGGATGAGGTTTCCTATGCCCAACGCATGGGTTCGTGGACCGGGCCGCGGTCTCCGTCACCTCGGCGAGGCGTGCGAACGTCTCGCGCACGTCGAACTCCCGTCGCACCAGCTGGGCCCCGGCCCGGCCCTCCGCTTCGGCGCGGGCGGGATCGGCGAGCCGGCGGAGGATCTCCTGACCGATCGCCGCGGGGGCGACCGCCGCTCCGGTACCCGGCCGGACCACCTCGGCGAGCCCGTCGACGTCCGAGGCGACCACGGGCCGGCCACAGGCCAGCGCTTCGAGCGCGCTCAACGGCAGGCCTTCCCATCGCGACGGCTGCACGACCACGTCCGCCGCGTAGAGCCACGGACGTACGTCGCCGACCTCGCCGGCACAACGCACTCCCTGCACGTCGCGCGGCCACGTGCCGTCGAACGGACCGACCAGGACGAGCCGTGCGTCCGGGCGGAGGGCGAGCACCCGTGGCCATTCGGCGAGCAGCAGGTCCTGCCCCTTCTGGCGGCAGATGCGCCCGACACAGACCACCAGCGGCACCTCGGGCTCGACTCCGACTGTTGCGCGAGCGTGCTGTCTGGACATCCCGTCCGGGCGGAACCGCCTCAGGTCCACTCCGTTCCGGACGACGGCGAACCGGCCACCGATCCCCGACCGCCGCCCCAGCCGGGCTTCTCCCTCACCCACGCAGACGACGGTGCCGGTCCAGCGGGTCGCGAACCGCTCCCAGCCGAGCGCCAGGTGCGACAGCGCACCGGTCGTCGCGAGCCACGACCAGCCGTGCGGCTGGAACAGCGTCGGCAGCGCGCCGCGCAGTGCGATCCGGCCGGCGAGACCCGCCTTGGCACAGTGCAGGTGCACGACGTCGGGCCGGAAGACGCGGATCAGGCGCGCGAGCTGGAGGGTCTCCCGCACCGTCGCCGCGCCCAGATCTCGGGTCGCGGTCCAGGGCCGGAGTGGAACGCCTTGACGGGCAAGGGTGTCCGCGAGCCACCCGGTGCCGGGAGCCGCCACCGCCACTCGCCACGACCGGGCTCGCTGCTCGGCCACGGCAGCCGCGACGTAGGCGGCGGCACCACCGGTAGTGGGCTGGATGACGTGCAGGACGGCCACCACCGGTCTCAACCCGGTACGCCGAGCTCGAGCCGGGTCCGGCGCATCGCCAGTCCGTGGCGCAGCACCTTGGCCGTCAGGCGCAGGGTCTTGTCCCGATCGCCGACGTAGGTCCTGGGGATCGCGAACCTGCCGTCGAGGTCGGAGTGCGTGACCGCGCACGCGTAGTCGTATCCGGCGTCGCGGACCGCGGTGATCGTCTGCCCGTCCACCGCGCCGTACGGGTAGCAGAAACCCGTCACCGGGGCTTCGATGATCGATTCCAGAATCGTTCGGCTGCGCATTATTTCGGTCCAAATTTCGGAATCTCCGGCAGTCGGGAGGCGGGTATGCAGCATTCCGTGCGAACCCACCTCGTTACCCAGCGTGACAATGGTCCGAAGCGCTTTCGCGGTCATGAGCTTCTTTCGCGGGCCGTCGGAGTCCCATTCGTTGACGCCGCCGAGCCGGCCGGCGACCGCGAAAACCGTCCCGGTGAATCCGTACCACGACAGCGTCCGCGTGACGTGCTCGAGGAAATCCGCGTACCCGTCGTCGAAGGTCAGCCCCACCAGGCCGGCCGCGGCACCCTGACGATGCGCCTCCAGCAACTGCCGCATCGACACGCCACGCAGCCCGCGCCGCCACAACCAGCGCATCTGCTGGTCGAAGCGGGTCGGCCGGACCGTGATCCGGTACGGATCGGACCTGTACCGGTCCACCGAGTGGTACATCAACACCAGTGGCATGCCGGAATCGGAGGTTGTCACGTGATCTCCCGGTGCGGCTCGTGGTGGCCGCGCCGCGGCCAGCGTGGGCCGACGATAGAAGTCCGGACATCGTCGTGGTTCCTTCACGAGGATGAGGATTTCTAGACCCGCCGGGGGTCAAGGTGCCCGGTCGGTTGGGCCGAACGACCCTAGTAACGCAGAGCGACAAATCTGCGATTGACAGCTCGAAAGCACGCATGCATTCGGATGAGGGCTGCCATGACATCGGAAATTCACCAATTCCGCCCGTCGGGGGCGGTCGAATGGCGTGATTCCGCCGGTCTGCTGCACGACCTCGGGCACGGCCTGTTCACGTTGTCGTGCCTCTCCGAGTCCCTGCTGGCCACGGAGCGAGTCCCCGCGTGGGTGCGCCACCAGCTGAGCCTGATCGCGGACGAGACGGAACGGCTGCTCGAACTCGTCCAGCACGCGGCCGGCGACGTCGCCGAACCGCGCCCGGTGGCCGTCCTGACGATGCTCGACGCGATCGCCGAAGTCGCACAGCACACCAGCGGAACCGAAGTGACTGTCCGGCCCGGCGCACCGGTCTGGCTGGTCACCGACGAGCTTTCGCTGTGGCGGATCGTCACGAACCTCGTCGGCAACGCGGTGCGTGCCGCCGGCCAGGGCGGGCTGGTCGAGCTGTCCGCCGAGCAGGGACCGCCGGTCGCGATCACCGTCGCCGACAACGGCCCGGGTTTCGGCATCGGCCCGCACGGCTGGACGGGGCAAGGCCTGCGAGTGGTGTCCGAGGCCGCGGACGCCGGCGGTGCCGTACTGCACTTCGGGCGGCGTTCGCCCCACGGAACCAGCGTGCGGCTCGAATTCACCAGCGCATCGCCGAACGCGGCAGGAGTCGTCGATGGCCACACTAGTGATCGGTGACGACCACCGGCTGTTCGCCGACGCGCTGGGTACCGTGCTGACCCAGCAGGGTTTCACCATCCTCGCCATCGAAGCGGCACTCGCCACGACTATCACCGCGGTCGCGCAGAAACGCCCGGACCTCTGCCTGCTCGACCGGCATTTCGCCGATGGCGAGGGCACGCGGGCGATCGCCGACGTCCGCCGCGCCGGAGGCGGCGCGACCAAGGTGATCATGCTGACCGCGGACCACGACCCGGAGGGCATGGGCTTCGCGATGGCCTCCGGCGCCGCCGGGTACGTGCACAAGTCCTGCGGGCTGGCCGCGCTCGTCGCCGCCATCCGGAGCGCCTACGCAGGCGACCCGGTCGAACTGCTCTCTCCACCGCCGGGCCATCGTGCCCCGCACGGCCGGGACATGGACGCCTTCCGGCTCGCGTCCTTCCTGACCCAGCGGGAACGGCAATGCCTGGCCTTGCTCGCCCACGGCTACAGCACGGCCGCGATGGCACAGCGGCTGGGCGTGTCGGCGGCCACGGTGCGCACCCACGTCCAGGCGGTGCTGACCAAACTCGGCGTCCACTCCCGGCTGCAGGCCGCATCGCTCGCGGTCCAGAACTCCCTTGTGGACAGTGCGGATCTCCTGGAATGGCTGGAGAAGGGGCCGCCCGCGCGTCCGAAGCGCTGACGCCCGCAGCAGTCTGCACGCGAGGTCACTCCACGCGGAGTGACCTCGCGTTCACAACAGCCCGCCCGGCGTCAGAAGTCGCCGGCGTGCTTGAACGTCCACCGCTGGTTCGTCTGCGTCTCGTCTCCGATCAGGTACCAGAGCTGCACCGGCGTCCCGTTCGACCCGGTCGTGTGGGCGTCGGCGTCGAGGACCTTGGCCGAGTCCTGGCCCATGATCCAGCGGTAGCCGGGCGTGTTCGTGGACAGCGCCTTCCAGACCTGGGTCAGGCTGGAGTTGCAGTCGAGCAGCCTGACCCTGGTGCCGTCGTTGCGGTCAGGAGCCCACAGGCAGCGGTTGGCGGCGACGTTGATCAGCTGGAAGTGGTAGTTGTCGACCCAGTGGACGCGCCACATCTGGTTGTACTGGGTGGGCGGGTAGCAGTCCCACAGCTGGATAGGCGTGTAGTTCGCGCCGTTCCATTCCGCGGGCGCGTCGAGGCAGCGGTTGTTGGCGCGGCTCACGATGTACACCACGTCGTCTTCGGCATGCGCTGTTCCGGCGCCCGCCACCACGCTGAACGCGATCACCCCGAGCGCGGCCGACAATTTTCTGAACACGGTTCCTCCCTCGTCACACCTGTAGGGCGTCCTCGACTGTCGAGTGGGTGAACCTGGTGGTCAACGGCTTGGGAAGCGTTGAGAACAGGTGAGAAGCTCTCCCGGTGGAACTGCCTGGTGACCCGCGCACGTGGCGGGAATTCCGTGCCGCTTTGAAACACCTCATGAAGAGGGCGGAGGTCACCGCGTTGGCGGTGGAGCGATTGTCCGTCGATTCCGAGGCACGGAGGCGGGGAGCCGAGAGCATCTCGGACGCCACGGTCGGGCGGAAAATCGCGGACAAAGATGAAGTCGTCGATGCGAGGGCGGTTCGCACGATCGTGGTCGTCTGCGGTCTGGCACTGGAACGCAGGGGCCGGACACCAGCCGACGTCGAGGTGTGGCTGCGGGCCCGCACGCGGCTGGTCGAGCAACCGGTCGAAGTCGTTCCCGCGGTGGCCGAAGTCGTTCCAGCGGTGACCGAACCGCCGCAACGGAAGATGCGCACGGGATGGCTGGCCGCCGCGCTGGTGATCACGGTAGCCGGGGTCGCGGCCGCGTCGGCGGATCGGCCGCCGCACAAGCAGTCGTGTGCGAGACCGGACCAGGCGGCCGGGCCCGGGTTGTCGATGGGAGCGCCGGCGGCGGGCACGATCGTGCGGGGTGACTCGGTCGAGGCGAGCGGGACGGTCGAGCTGAAGCCGGGGGAGCGGCCACCGTGGTTGCTGCTGCACGCGATCGGTGCGTGCCGGTTCTACCTCGTGCAGCCGGTGGTCGTCGATGGCACGTCGTGGAAGAGCACGCTGTACGTCAATCCCGACGAGCGCGGGATGTACGGGGCTTACGTCGTGGTGGTCGGGGCTGCTGACGACGAGCGGTTCCACGAGCTGGCCGCGGCGGGTGGATCACCGTCCATCGAGCGGTTGCCGGAGGGCGCGCGTTCGGTGCACGTCACCGTGCGGTGTTGTTCCTAGTGGTCAAGAGACTCCTGGCGGCCCCGTAACCGACGTGCGCTCGCAGGAACATCGGCAACGAGTTCGAGTGCACCACAGTTGGGTCGCTGGACCAGTCCGTCGTGCCGGTGGGGCAGCCTTCACGAGTCCAGGGCGTCGGCGATGCAGGCGAGGTAGAGCTTCAACGCGGCCCGTGGGTTTCGGACCGGCAACCCGGCTTCCTCGATCTTGCCCAGCCGGTAGATCAACGTGTTGCGATGGATGCTCAACGCCGCCGCCGCGCGCACCAGGTTGAACCCGCTCTCGCACCACTGCACGGTCGTCGACCGCAGCACCGGCCAGTCGGGTTGCTCCCGCAACGGGCCGATCAACGCGCGCACCAGCCGTGAACGCGCACCAGAGGCCGCCACGAGTTCGTGCACCCGCAGGTCGTCGATGTGCACGACGTGCGGCGAGCCCGGCAGCCGTGCCGCGAGGTACAGCGCGGTCGAAGCGTCCACATAGGAATCATGCAGCGCGGGCACGCCGCACGCCCGTCCGCCGACGCCGACCGAGCACTCCAGGTCGATCGCTGGAATCGAGCCGCTGTCCTTGTGCAGCACCACGAACCGCCCGGATCCGCCGCGCCCGATCACGTCCTGCGGGTCGACGAACGCCTTCCGCAACCGGCGCAGCACCGACGAAGGCTCGGCCGAGGTCTCCACGACGGACTGGCGGCGGGTGGTGGCGATCGCCAAGGCGAGCAGACACTACCTCGGGCCCTGGTTCGACGACCCCGACGACCCTGCCGCGCCGGATCCGGGACCCGTGGGTCGGCGGCCGGCCGTTCCTCGCCGACGGGCTGCCGGTGATCGACCGGACTCCGGTGCACGACAACGTGTTCGTGGCGACAGGGCACGGGATGCTCGGGGTGACGCTGGGACCGGCGACCGGGAAAGCGCTGGCGGAGTACTACCTCACCGGACGGCGCCCGAATGTGCTGGACCCGTTCCGGTTCCGGTGATCGGCTGAGCGGATGACCGTCGCGGGCTTGTTCGATGCCCGCGTGAATGGCTGCCCGGTGGTGGCCGCGCCGCTGGTCGGCCACGGCGGGTGGTACGGCGCCTTCGCCCACCTCTGAGGTGGACGAAGGCGCCGTTCCTCCCGGATCCGTCAGCCGGCTACTGGGTCTTCCAGTCCGCGTTGTCCGGAATCGATTTGCCGGGTACCAGGACCTCGATGAGGGACGGGCTGTTCGTGTTCGCCAGAGCGCCTTTCAGCGCGTCCTCGAGCTCCCCGTACGTGCCGGCCTTCCATCCCTGGCACCCGAACACCTCGGACAGCTTGCTGTAGTTCCACGGGTGCAGCGTGCAGGACGAGTAGAACGGCTTGTCGGTGTGGAAGACCGTTGAATCGGCAAGCCACTGTTCGACGCCGTAGACCCCGTTGTTGATGACGAAGATGATGGGGTCGAGCCCGAAGCGCGTCTGGGTCGAGAGGCATTGGGCGGTCATTTGGAAGCCGCCGTCACCGGAGAAGACCATGACCCGCTGATCGCTCTTCTTCGCCAGGCAGAGGCCCGTCGCGGCCGGTGCGATGTACCCGATCGACGAGTAGGACGATTGGGCGACGAACCCTCCTGGACTGGGCACGTCGAGCAGCAGGCTGCCGAAGTAGTTCATGCTCGGATCGCTGCCGACGATGGTCTTCTCGTCCACGTACCGTTGGATGAAGTCGTAGAATCCCTGGTAGGTGATCTCGTCGACCGGGCTCACGGCCGACGTCCCGCGAGCCGGCTTCTCCGGCACGTGCCGGACCCTCGGTGCGACCAGTTTCGCCAGTATTCCGTCGATCAGGTGCTCCAACGCGACCTGTCCGCCGAAATAGGTGCCGAACTTGACGGCGTCCAGCGACGCGAACGCCGTCTTGTCGAAGTCCGGTTCCCATCCCAACGAGTTGATGTCGGTCAGCCACACGCCGAGGGCGAGTATGAAATCGGACGTCTTGGCCAGCTCCGTGACGTCGGCCGACGACGCCTGGCCGTCGAGTACGCCGACGAACAGCGGATGATGCTCGGGAAGCACGGCCTTGCTCATGAGTTCCGTGACGAACGGGACGTTCAGTCGCTGGATCAGGCTCAGGGTCTGCTGTTGCAGCCCGAGCCGGTCGATCTCCACGCCTACCCAGATCAGGGGGTTCTCGGCGTTTTCGAGTGCTGCGCAGATCTGGGCGACCGACTGTTCGAGACTGGTCTCGTCCGAGAGGATCCTGGCGGGCTGCAGAACGCCCCTCGGCGGCTCGCACTCCAGGTCGATCATGTCCTGGAGCAGCTCCACGTAGATCGGACGACGTTCGCTCATGCACTGGGTCAGCGCATAGTCGATCACCAACGGTGCGAGGACGGGGTTGTCGACTCGGACGGTGGCGACGGTGATGTGCTCGAACGACTGGAGATCCGTTTCGCGTCCGCTGATGAAGTGATGCGAGCTGAATCCGGTCTGCTCGAAGGTGAGAGTCTTCTTGATGCTCGGTGTGCCGTTGATCAACACGAGCGGCACCTTCTCGACGTAGGCGCCCGCGACGGCGTTCACGGCGCACAACGCGCCCGCGGAGTAGGTGACGCACAGGGCCCCGATGCCCTTCAGTCGCGCGTAGCCGTCCGCCGCGTAGCCGGCATTCACCTCGTTGACTTCTTCGACGATCTCGATGTCGCTCGGTGTGACGTACCGGTTCAACCATTCTATCGAATAGTCGCCCGCGATGGAGAACAGGTGCTCCAGCCCTAGTTGGCGTAGCCGGTCCACCAGGTACTGCCCCACGGTGTATCCCTTGTGCATGGCCGACACCTTCGCAGTCAGTAGTCGCTCGCATTGCCGAACAGCCGGGGTAGGTAGATGTCGAATATCCCCGGGCACTTGCGCTCGGGATACCGCTGAAGCAGGAAACTCTTGAAGGCGTCGCCGGTCAGCCCGTCGCCGATTGCCTGGCGCGCGGCCAGTAGGTACTCGATGTTGCGGGCGACCTCGTTCTTGTCTGCCGGCAGGCCGTGGCCCGGAAGGAACAGGTCGTAGTCCTCCAGCAGCATTTCCTGGAGGACCGCGATCCAGTGGCCCATGTCCTTGGACAGGTACAGGTGGGTGCCGCTGTAGACCAGGTCCTGGGCGAAATACACTCCCAGGTCGGGCAGCTTGATGGTGAGATGGAAGTCGGTTTCGGTATCTGTCACCAGATCGAAGACGTACCTCACCCCGTCGATCGTCTCGTCTCCAGGACTGACGACCTGTTCGGGCACCACCACTCGGCCGGGAACGAGGTTGCCGAGTTTCCAGTGGTCACTCAGCGAGTCTTCTCCGTGTTCCTTGATGAAGCTCATCGTCTCGGTCAGCGCGTAGGCGGTGACGTCGCTGAACCCAACGCCCAGGCCGAACCAGTGGTCAGGGTGCCGGTGGGAGACGTAGAGCCGGTCTATCGGCTTGCCGAGACTGTCCGCGTAGTCCCGGAAGGCCCTCGCGTAGGGAACCAGGAACTGTGCGTCGACGAGGACGAGCTTGTTCTTGGTTTCGATGATGTGTGTGGCGTTCGCGATGTTGCCGTACGTGAAGGACGAGATGAACGAGTGAATGCGGACGTCACCCGTCTGCTTCGCGACGATGGCGATCGGTTCTGATGTTTGGGGCAGCATTCGTGGGCCTTCCCGACGTCATGGCGAGATGTGGCTCGGGGTCCATCAGGAAGTTCGGCCTAGGTGGCGGCCTGGCGCGACCGGTCGGAGCGGACTCGAGCGGAAGTCGTGATCCGGTCCTGCAGTTCCTTGAACGCGGCCGCGGCGACGTCGTAGGCGCTGTCGGCGTTGGGCGACGGGTCGTCCTCGCCCGGCCGCCAGAAGCGCCGGCGGGCCATTCGCATGGAGCTGTCGAACGGCGGGATCGCGTTGAACACCTCGACCAGGTACGGGCCGCGATAGACGGGCTCGATCTCGTTCAGGATGGTGTTCCACGGGATCCAGCTGTCCTGCACGGCACCCCGATCGGGTGCGGAGATGTGCACGTAGTAGAGCCGGCCCCGCTGTGCGGCTCGGGCGACGTTGGCCCTGAAGACCGATGGACCCTGGCTTTCCATGACGACCTGCGCGGTGTCGATCGTCACGCCACACCGCGTGCGGCCGAGCTCATCGAGGAAGTCCAGCACCTCCGAGACCATGTTGGGCGGAGGTGTCTCCCAGCTCTTGACCGGCTCGATGGCCAGCTTCACTTCTTTCGTCTCGGCGTACTCCGCCAGGTCCTCGAAGACGGAGCGCGCCGAGTGATAGCGGGACCTCATCCAGTCCAGGAGCGCGTCGCTCCACAACGGCTCGTTCGCATCCGTGACCGGGAAGACGCCGTAGGGGTAGAGGAACGGCCCGGACATGATCGAGTCGCCGCCCAGGACGCGGGTGATGTCGACGCGTGACTTGAGGTAGGCGAGAGCCTGCTTACGCTGTTCCGGATAGGGCGAAGTCGGGTCGAAGGTGCGCGTGGTCCCGACATTGGTCGTGAACTTCACGTCCTTCAGGCCCGCCTTGTCGAATGCCTTCTTGAGGCCGACATAGCTTTTGACCTCGAGCTTGTGGTCGACGGTCGCGGGCTGGGAGGCGATGTGCAGGTCGAAGCCGTCGTACCCCATGTCGGTGAGGGTTTTCAGATGATTGACCAGTATCTTGGTGTAACCGGAGTCCTCCGGCCTCAGATCGGCCGTGAACATGAAGAAGCTGAAGAACACGTCTCGCTTGAACGGTGCGTTCATTCCTGCTTACCTCGCAGTTCTGCGATCGGGAATTCTTTACCAGCCGAGGACGTCGGCCAGGTAGCCGCGGGCCGTCTTGGCGTACTCGAGCGGGATGGCCTTGTTCGGGTCCTGCTCGGCTTCCACCACGAGCCATCCGCGATAGTCGACGTCGGCCAGCACCTCGAGGATCGGCCGGAAGTCGATCGCGCCCTGTGGGTCTCCTGGCACCGTGAAGACACCGAGCTCGACGGCCTCCTGGAACGACAGGCCTTCGTCACGGACCTGGCTCACGACCTCGGGCCGGACGTTCTTCAGGTGGACGTGGCCGATGCGGTCGGCGTGTGCCTGGGCCAGGTCGAGCGCGTCGTCGACGTCGCCGGCGAAGGCGATGTGCCCGGTGTCGAGCAGCAGGTGCACCAGGGCCGGATCGGTCGAAGCCATCAGCCGGTCGACGTCGGCCATGGTCATGACGCCGGTACCCATGTGGTGGTGATAGCTGAGTTTCATCCCGGCCGAGTGGGCGATCTTGCCGAGCTCCTCCAGACCGGACGTCAGGTGGTCCCACTGGGCGTCGGTGAGAACCGGGCGGTTGGCGAACACGTCGACGGGGAGCAGGTGCGACGACGCTCCGAACTCGGCCACGACCAACTCGGTCCCGCCGAGCGCCCTGATGTGGGCCAGCGTCTCCTCGAAGGCGGCGATCGTCTTGTGCCGCATCTTTTTGATCGTGAAGTACGTGCTCGTCCAGGGCTCCGACACGCGCAGGCCGCGGAGATCGAGAGCGGCCTTGAGCTCGGTGGCGTCCGAGGGGTACTTGTGCCCGATGCTGCAGCCCTGGAAGCCGGCGAGCGCCATCTCGCTCACGGCCTGGCCGAAGGAGATGCCGGCGTCGATGGTGGGGAAGTCGTCGTTCCACCACAGGGTGCAGCAAACCCCGAGCTTCACCTTGTCCGGGCTGAGCCGATCACCTAGTCGTGTCATTTGCCTGCTCTTTTCAGATAGCGTTCCTCGATGCGGGGTGGCTGAGCCCACGAGCCGTAGCCGGGCGCCTTGGCACCTGGCGGATTGGCCCCGATGGCAGGCCACAGCAGCCCCTCCTGGTAGGAGGCGGCGGTGACGGTCGAGGTTTCGGCTGCGGCGCGGGCGCCGTTGCGGTCGGTCCACTCGGGAGGCAGCCCGTACCACATCCCGGCGTACCAGAGCTTGATCACATTGCGGGCCACCGGGCCCAGGGTGTCGTCGCTCAAGATCCGGTGGCGCAGGGCCCGGTCGAGCAGGGTCCGGTCACAGGTTCCGGCATCACGGGTCGCGTCTGCCCTCGCCAGCCGGTGGGCGGCCAGGAGGTCGGCGAAGATCTCGTCGCCGCAGGCTGCCCGCACTTTGGCCAGGTAGTGGTGGGCCAGACCGGTGCCGAGCAGTTCGGTCTCCCGGAATGCGGTGAGGTCGACCGACAGGTGCAGGAACCGCTCGAACGACCGGGCGGTCACCGCGGCACCGCCTGGGCCACCTCGCCGGTCGCGAGAGAAGCGTGCTGATCGGACCCGGCAGGGGCGGGGATCTCGAAGGTGGGAGCGGCGTGGAGCCAGTCGCTGCCCGGCAGGGGATTGCGCATCAGTTGGTTGATCTTGTCGCGCAGGCGGAACATGTACCAGACGGCGTCCTGCAGAAGGGTCGGCTCCCCGTTGAACGCCTCGGTGAGCAGGGCGAGGAAGACGCCGTAGTCGACGTTGAACTGCCGGGCGGTGTCGGCGAGCTCTCCCGGCGGGTAGTCGGCCAGCCGAGCACTCACCTTCACCTGGTAGACGTCGTCCCAGGTGATGCTGAGCGGTGGCCCAGAGGGCGCGTCGGGCTGGTCGCCCACCTGGTAGTAGCGGCCGAGCTGCAGCTGCCGGAACCGGTAGTAGTGGGCCAACTCGCCGTCGTCGTCGTACAGGCCTGAATCGAGGCCCTCGCCCTGGTCGGCGATGAACTGGAGCGCCCACCGCGCCGAGTCCAGGTCGGTGACGGGTTTCAGCACACCGCCGCCGGAGTAGAAGGCCTCTGGCCCCACCTGCCGGGCCGGGTTCCCGCAGAAGAGCCCTGGGTCGGCGGCCGCCACCTTCTCGAGCCCTTCGATGATCTCCGCGTAGAACTCGCCGATGCTGTAGAAGCGCATCCCCTCGACCGTCGGGCTGGACACCAGGAGCGTCTTCGCGCTGTCCGCTGCCGGCACCAGCCGTGAGCTCGCACCGTGAGCCGTGCCCGGCCGCTCGATCTTGCAGAACGTCTCCACCGCCTCGGGGGAGAAGGGCCGCAGGTCGACGGTGAAGTCGTCCTCCCCGTCCGGCAGGTAGGCCGGGTAGGACGGGACGAAGCCGGGGCGGGTCAGGTCGGGCGTCCCGCCGATGGCGTTCAGCACGTTCGCGGCGAGGGTCAGGTGCAGCATCTCCTCCACCGCGACCACCCGGATGATGTGGGCGGCGTCGGAGTTCGTGTTGGGGTGGATGGAGTAGTACGCGGTCAGGTACGGGGGGATGGTCGCGTGCTCGAGTGCCATTGCCGTGTGCAGGTAGCTGATCAGGTCGTCACGGTTGGCGATGGTCGGCGCGGTCACCGGGTGACCTCCTGGGGGATGTCGATCGAACTGATGTCGATCGGCGCGGTCTCGGAGTCGAGCTGGGCCAGCATTGCCCGGACGCTGCGCAGGCAGAGGGCGGCGACGGTGAGCGTCACGTTGGACGTGCTCACGGTCGGCATGCTGCCCCCGCCGACCAGGTAGAGGTTCTGGTGGTCCCAGCTGCGCTGGTCCGCGTTCACGACCGAGCTCGACGGGTCGCTGCCCATCATGTGCGTGCCGGCGAGATGGTTGCCGCCGCGGATCTCGTACCCCTCGCCGGCGTAGACGGCGTAGCCCCAGAAGTCCGGGTCGTACTGGGTGTGGTCCTCGGCGCCGAGGCGGGCGAAGATCCGTTTCGACAGCTGCCGGGCGTACGCCACGCCCCGCATCGTGTAGTCGGGGATGTCGTAGGTGAGGATGGGCCGCATGTTCCCGAGGTGGTCGGTGAAGGCCGGGTCCACCGTGATCCGGTTGCTCGGGTTGGCAGGGACCTCGACCATGAACGCCAGCTGCAGCTGGCGGGACACCCGGTCCACCAGGCCCTGGCGGAGGGACTCGCCGTAGCGGCCACCGGCGTCGACCAGGTCGATCAGGTCGGTCATCGGCGCCCCTCGGGCCCAGCCCCAGCCGTCGTTGTGGATGTCGACGCTGAACGCCGCCTGACGGCGGCGGAAGCTGCCCCCGCGCAGATCGGTGATGCCGCCGGTGCAGTTCGTGCCGCGGAAGGTGCCGGCCACCTCCGGTAGCAGGCCCCACGCCAGCAGATAGGCGTGGTCCATGAAGTTCCGCCCCATCAGGCCGCTCGCGCCGCGCAGGCCCGAGGCGAGCATCAGCCGCGGGTTCTCCACGGCGTTGGCGGCCAGGACGAACAGCCGGCCCCGTGCCTTCACGGTGGTGAAGTCGGTGCTGTCGGGCTTGTCGTAGCGGCGGTACTCGATCTCGGTCACCCGGCCGGTCTGCTCGTCGATGTGCACCTTGTAGGCCACCGCCTGGGCCACCAGGTCGACCCGGCCGCTCTGGAGAGCCACCGCGAGGGTCTTGCCGGCGTGGTACTTGGCCTGCACCGGGCAGATGGGAACGCAGTTGTTGTTGCCCTGGCACCGTTCGCCGACCTCGACCTGGTAGGTGCTCACCGCTCCCCGCGGCACGTAACCGTTCCCGTTGTCGTAGGCGGGGTTCGGTATCCCGTTGCGCCCCTGTGGCCACGGCCGGACCCGCAGCTCTCGCCTGTCCCCGTCGAGCTCGACCGGCATCCCGTCGACGTCACGGGCGACCATCTGGTCCAGGTAGGACAGTGGCAGGCCCTTCATCGGGAACACGTACCCCTCGTCGAACGTGATCCCAAGGTAGGCCTGGTCCTCCACGTCGGCGGAGACGCCGATCTCGCGTTCGGCCTCGTTGTAGTACGGGGCGAGGTCTTCGTAGGTGAGCGGCCAGTCGGTCCCTTCACCGTAGAGCGTGCGCATCTGGAAGTCCTCGGGCAGCATGCGAGGCGTCTTGGCCTCCCAGTGCATGGTGGTGCCGCCGAGAACCCTCGTGTAGGTGGTGTCCGTGGCGAACGGTCCACTTTGGACGATGTAGGCCGAGGAGTCGGGCACACCGGGGAAGATTCGCCGTGCGTCGGTACCGCGGGGCATCGGCGCGTTGGCGACGACCGGGTAGGGGGCCTGGTTGTCCTTGCTGGTAGCCGAGTAGAAGCGGTCGAGGTAGCCCTCGTAGCCCCGCAGAGTGAGGTCCTCGGCCGAGCCTGCTTCGAGAACCAGCACGGTCTTGCCTGCCTCGCTCAGCCGCGAGGCGATGATGGCGCCGGCGATGCCGCCGCCGACGATGACCGCGTCGTAGAGAACTTCGGCCGCCGCCGCGGGGTCCGTGCGCCTTGCCGCCCCCTCGGGGAACTTGACGTACATCTACACGGCCTCCGTCCTGGCTCGCATGGCGGACAGGTAGGCGGCGTAGCTCCACGTCAGGTTGTGCACACTGCGCTCGTAACCGGTCCAACCGTCGAACTGCTCGGAGAGCTCCAGGTTGTCGCTGTGGTAGACGACGGCCCGCACCATCGCGTCACCAGTCGCCACGAGTGCGGCGGCGGCTGCCGCGGGGGCCGTCGACGCGTCGACGCCGGACTGGGCGAAGAAGGGCGCGGACAGGTCGTCCACGGGTACCTTGCCGCTCGACCTGATCACGGACGCCAGCTTGTAGTGCAGCTCGGCGACGTTGCAGGTGGAGAGGACCCAGGGGTGGCCGCCGAGCACCGGGTGCGCGGTGTCACCGTTGTAGACGTCGCCGGGGTAGCGGCCGAACATCGGCCCGATGCCGAACTGTTCCTTGTCCACCTTGTTGATCGGGTAGAAGGCGATGCCGCCCTCCTCCCACTGCGAGCGCAGCTGGGCCGCCGTGGCGAGCAGCTTGGTGTCGGTGACGGGAACGGCGCCGTAAATGGCCGCCTGAACGATGTCGATGTTCGGGTCGTAACCGCTGACGACCGGATTCTGCGGAGATGGCTTGGCTCCGGCACCGCGGTCGGCCATCACGCTCACGTACTTGCTGCCGTCCCAGTGGTCGGCGAGGGCCTGACGCAGCCACTTGATGGCGGGCCGCAATCCGGCCGGCTTGTCGATACCGGCGATGGCAGAGGCCTGGATCTCCTCGAAGCAGCGCAACTGGGCGGACCGGGCGAAGAAGCTGAACCCGCTGTGCTCCTCCCACAGGTTCGTCGTGGGTTCCTGGTAGACACCGAGGAGGAAGGCCACGTTCGCGTTCACCAGGTCGACCGCCCGCTTCTGCGTGCCCGGATCGAGCTGGTCGAAGGCCGCCAGAATGGTGATCGACTGCAGAGCCGGGCCGTCGTTCTGCTCGGTCCACGGACGGGCGTCGCCGGCGATCGTGAAGCACGCGTGTCCCTTGGTCCACGGCGGCTGCGCGTTGGAGTGGCAGAGGTCGGCGAACGTCACGTAGTCGTTGAGCGTCTGCACCGACCCGCCGGGGCGGGTCGGCATGCCGGCCTTGACCACCTCCATGGCCGCGATGG
Organism: Lentzea nigeriaca; assembly: GCF_016907955.1. Classification (GTDB taxonomy): domain Bacteria; phylum Actinomycetota; class Actinomycetes; order Mycobacteriales; family Pseudonocardiaceae; genus Lentzea; species Lentzea nigeriaca. The sequence continues at coordinate 1,239,410 of NZ_JAFBCX010000001.1, forward strand.
CCCCGTCGCGCACCCAGTTGAAGACGTAGTCCTCGTCGGTGCCTGGGGTCTCCGCGGGAAAGGACGGCGCGGCGATGACGCAACCCGGCTTCGAGTCGCGGGAAACGTCGCCAGGAAACTGGGGATCGCTGAAGGTGAAGCCGTCGCTGGCGATGTTGCGGAACATGAACGTGTACATGATCGGCACGAGCGACGTGAGATCGACCGCTCCCGGAGCAATGGAGTTCTGGACGCTCGCACGTGTTCGGGAGGTGTCGGTCGGCCTGTTCGTGCGGGCAGGCTTGTTGGGCGTGGTGCTGGACTCGACCATTGCTGGACTCCGTTGTCTTCAGCGCGGATTTGTCGGAACGGCGAGCGGCGAGCTGTGTCGAGCCGCAGTCGATGAAGTGGACTTCCTTCGGGTCGATCGCAACCATCACCCCGCCGGACCCTGAACGCCGAGACCGCTGACCGGCAACCACACCATCGGATGGACTACCTGGACACTTGATGGTGTGGAGACGAACTCGAACGACGTAATAACGAGCCAAGAAATCGGCTGTCCGTCCGACTTCGTTCGAAACAAAAGCCGCCCGGAAATGCCTTCGCAGTCGCGCTGAACAGCCGCTGTCGCGTGTGGTGGCGGCGCGCTCACTCGCTGTCAAATCCTCGCCGGTTACGGTGTCACTGAGTATTCGGTCGAGCACGGAACGAAAGGGTTTTCATGTTTTGGTCAGATTCCGGTCCGTGCGTCCGCTGTGGAAGGTGACGGCAATACCGGCCGCAGAGACCACGTAGGAGACGTCGCCAATGACCATCGACGGGGAAGCCGCGCCCGCCACCACGGTCGACTCGCACGCATCGATCGAGAGCCGGTCTCGGGACGACGTGAGTGCCGAGGTGACCGCGGCCGCCGACGGAGACCGCCGGGCGATCGAGCGTCTGCTGGCGAGCATCCGGCCACTGGTGGTGCGGTATTGCCGGGCCCGAGTGGGCAGGCAGGAGCGATCCTTCGTGACGGCGGACGACGTGGCGCAGGAGGTGTGCATCGCGGTGCTCACGGCGTTGCCCAGGTACCGCCGCGAGGAACGGCCGTTCATGGCGCTCGTGTACGGCATCGCGGCGCACAAGGTCGCCGATGCGCATCGGGCCGCGGCCAGGAACCGCTGCGAACTGGTCTCCGAGGTTCCTGAAACCCCTGGGACCATGGAGGGGCCGGAACAGCGGGCTTTGCACGGTGAGTTCTCCGAACGGATGGCTCGGCTGCTGCGGGTCCTCCCGGAGAGGCACCGGGAGATCGTCGTGTTGCGGGTGGTCGTGGGGCTGTCGGCGGAGGAGACCGCCGAGGCGGTCGGATCGACGCCGGGTGCGGTCCGGGTCGTGCAACACCGCGCGTTGGCCCGGCTGCGGAGGACGTTGACCGGAGTGTGAGGACGTGAGGTCCGGTCGCGGTCAGGCGCCGCTGGGGTGGGCGGCTCGATGCACCGCCTCGAGGACTTCCGGTGCGACGTGCTCGCGCTGGGGCACGTCGAAGTGTCCGGCGCACAGCATCGTGCGCCAGAGGTTGTGGTCGAACTTCGCGGCCGCGGTGCCGGCGTGGAAGTCCGACAGCAGCGCGACGAATCGCTCTGGGTCGGCCTGGTGGGGAAAGTGCCCCGCACCCCTGAAGATCTCCAGGCGGCTGTGGGGCATGGCCACGTGTGCCAGATCGGCGTGGTCGGTCGACACGACCCGGTCCCGATCGCCCCACACCAGCAGGGTGGGAGTCCCGAGGAGCAGATAGCTCCGGTCGAGCATGGTGACTGTCTGCCCACGCCAGTCGACCGCGGATCGCAGAGTCCGCAGGAACGCCAGCCGGCTGGTGTTGTCGGCCAGCGAGCGGAACCGCTCCAGGGCGTAGTGGAGATCGGAGCCGAGTCCGAGACCGCCGATGCAGCGCATGAGCGGGGTGAGCAGCGAGGTGGCCATCAGCACCGGGGCGGCGGTGGCCAGTGAGATGACCAGGTCGGCGCCGGGAAGGCAGGCCAGCCGGAGCAGCGGGTGCACGTACCTGCCGATGCCGCCGCTGCCGACCAGGACGAGCCGTTCACACCGCTCCGGGAACTGGTAGGCGAACTGGATCGCCACGCCACCGCCGAGCGAGTGTCCGATCACGGTCGCGTGATCGATGTCCAGCACGGTCAGCAGGTCCCGCATTCCACACGCGTACCCGGCGACCGAGTAGTCGGCGCTCGGCTTGTCGGAACCTCCGTGGCCGAGCAGGTCCGGTGCGATCACGGTGAAGTGCTCGGCCAGCCTCGGCAGCACGTCCAGCCACGTAGCCGAGCTGTCGCCGATCCCGTGTATGAACAGCAGGACCGGGCCGCTGCCGGCCATCCTGAACGCACGGCGGTAGCCGTGCACGACGACATGCCGCAGGCGCAGTTCGCCCTCGGGCGGGCTGGCTGCCGCGTCGCTCATGCTCTCGTCGGCCTTCGTCAGGTTGGTCACCGCGATGACGGGACGGCTGACCTGCCGTCCGTGTCCAGGCCTTCCATTTTGCAGGCAGACGCGACAATCCGGTCTTGTGGTGTATCACCCGCTCGGCTGAACATCCTGCGTAGAGTTCAGTGTCCCTTGCTCACCGCGGCTGGCGGCCGTGGTTCAGCTCCCTTCGGGAATCTGCATCTGCATTCCGTACCGCTCCCCGATGGCGGCGACTCGCGCCAGGTCGGGCGGAGTGTCCGACGGCGGTGGCAGCTCCCGGCTCGACGCCGGTTCGCCGACCTCGGCGAAGAACCTGTCGATACCGCCGGGCAGGTAGGTCACCAGCAGCCGGGCGGTGTCCGACACGGGCTCGAACGTCTCCAGCGTGCCCGCCGGGAAGAAGAAGTAGGCCCCAGGCCCTGCCTCGACGGTCTCGTCGTTGATGTGCACGCGCACTGTGCCGTCCAGCACCCGGAACGCCTCCGAACCGGGGTGGGTGTGAGGCGGTGGCCCCATCCCCGCCGGAACCGTCATCTCCATGACGGTCATTTCGCCATTGGTGTCCTCACTGCTGACCCTGACCTCGTACAGGCCGCCCAGCACCCAATAGGCATCGCCCTCATCGTGTTGCCGCACAACGGTCTTGGCCATCGCAAGCTCCCTTCGTCCGCAACGACAGCCGCACCCTCGAGCATCCTCTCGTCCAGGCGTCCCGCCAGGGTCGTTCGTCACCCGAGCGGCCCCAGTTCGTGCGTGCCTGACCGGTGTGGACGATCCGTGTGGACGTTGCACGCCGCAAGCGCTTTGGCGCTGGGCAGGGTTCTTCGACTCGGCCGTGTCGGTGAACCGATCGTGAACCGGCTCACCGCTCGGGTCAGCCCATGATCAGTTCGATCACGGGCACGAGGACGTTCGGGCGTCGCGTCGGCAGGTGCAGCACCAACGATCCCGGCGGGCCCGCGTCGCGCAGGTGCGGCAGGTGGCCCTCGTCGTCCACGACGCTCGACGCGACCTCCGCGCCGTCGTGCAGGAACGACGCGAAGCGGACGCGATCGCCCAGTCCCGGCAGCACCAGAATGCCCGCCTGCCAGCCGAAGACGTGGACGAAGAGCCGGTTTCCCGACCGGGTGAGCCTGGTGTCGCGCGGGGTCGTCAGCCCGGCGGCGGGGCCCGCGCCGTGGATCGCGTCGCTGTGCAGCGCTGTCCACTCGCCTACTTCGGCCAGCAGCTCACGAGCACGCGGCTCGAAGGCGCCACGGCCGTCGGGGCCGACGTTGAGCAACAGGTTGCCGCCCTTGGACACGGCGTCGACGAGGATCCTGACGACCTGGCCCGCGTCGAGCCACTCCTGGAAGCCAGGCGCATACCCCCAGGAGCCGTTGAGCGTGCGGCAGGCCTCCCACGGGACACCGGGGCCGTTGTCCGGCGACGCCTCTTCCGCGGTGGCGAAGTCCTCGCTGCCGGGCAGCCCGAGCCGGTCGTTGAGCAGGGTGTGCGGGCTCAGCGAGCGGACCAGTTCGACCAGTTCGGGAGCCCGCCAGTCCGACGCGCCCTTGCCGACCCGCACCCGGTGGTCGTCGTCGTAGGTGAAGTCGAACCAGAGCAGGTCGGGCTGGTGGACGGTGATCAGCTCACGCACCTGTCCGTGCAGGTACTCCACGTAGCGGTCCATGTCCCGGCCCGCGTCGAGGGTATCCCGCTGGTCCCATTGGGGATGCCAGCCGTCGATGGTGAAGTCGGGGTGGTGCCAGTCGAGCAGGGAGTGGTAGAAGCCGACGCGCAGACCTTCGGCGCGGAAGGCCGCGACGAACTCCGCGACGACGTCCCGCCCGAAGGGCGTCCTGGTGGACTTGTAGTCGGTCAGGGCCGAGTCCCAGAGGCAGAACCCGTCGTGGTGCTTCGTGGTCAGCACCGCGTACTTCATCCCGGCCGCCTTCGCGTCGCGAGCCCACTGCGCTGGGTCGAAGCGGTCAGCGCGGAAGTGGTCGAAGTACCGCTGGTAGTCGGCGTCGCTCAGCTTCTCGCGCTGCTTGACCCATTCGTGCCGTGCTGCCAACGAGTACAGGCCCCAGTGCACGAACAGCCCGAACCGGGCTTCGGTGAACCACGCGGTCATCGGCTGTCTCCTCGACGAAGGCGCACCGTCAGCACTTGGAAGGGACGCAACGAGACGTCGAAGCCCTCCGAGGCGTGCAGCGGTCGTTCGAGCAGATCGACGATGTCCATCGAGGCCACGGGGAATTCGGGGCGAACCGTCGCGAAGGCCCTGCCGCCCAACGACTCGTAGAGCCGCACGATGACGTCTCCTGACCGGTCGTCGGCCAGCTTGACCGCCTCGACCACGATCGCGGGACTGTCCACGGTGACCAGTGGCACGGGTGGTCGTGCCGTCGAGCCGGCCACGCGCAGCGGCAGGTTGAGCGCGTAGCCCTCGGCGACCGCGTCGGCGATGGAAGCAGCGGGCAGCAGCGAGTACGTGAACCGGTGCATCCCCTGGTCGGCGTGCGGATCGGGGCTGTGCGGCGCCCGCACGAGGCTGAGCCGCACCGTGGTGACGCCACCGTTTCGCGTGATGTCGTGACCATAGGTGGAGTCGTTGAGCACGGCCACGCCGTAGCCGGGCTCGGCGACGTGCACCCAGCGGTGGGCGTAGACCTCGAATCGGGCCGCGTCCCAGCTGGTGTTGGTGTGGGTCGGCCGGTGGACGTGACCGAACTGGATCTCGGCAGAGGACCGGTCGGCGTGCACGTCGATCGGGAACGCCGCCTTGAGGATCTTCTCCGACTCGTGCCAGTCGACCACGGTCTCGACGTCGACGCGGCGGCTGCCCGCCCGCACTCGCACGGTCTGCGCGATCCGCGAGGCGCCGAAGGACCGCTCGACCCGGATCGCGCCGACGAGCGGGCCGCGCTCGATCACGCTGATCGAGTCCACCGCCGTCAGGTCGGCGTGCTTGCGGCGGTAGTGCGCGTCGATGTCCCAGGCGTCCCAGTGGTTGGGGAAGTCGGGATGCAGCTGCAGCACGTTGCCCGGCCGGGCGAGCACCTCGCGGCCGGTCACGAGGTCGCGCACGGAGGCGAACTGTCCGTTGTCGTCGAACTCGACGCGGACCAGTCCGTTGTCCAGAACGCGATCGGTGACCTGCACCTCGCCGGGCGGCGTGGATGTGCCGACGGACGCGACGCCCAACGCCGGAACCTCCACGAAGGCCGCCCCGTCCTCGGTCATCACCACCTCCGCCCGCGGACGTGGGCCCGCGTTGAAGACCAACGGCTCCGCCGAAGCGCTGTCAGTCAACGCGCCGATGGCGGTGGCGATGATGTCCTCGAGTTCCGCCTTCACGCGCGCATACGTCGCCTCGGCTTCCTGGTGCACCCAGGCGATCGAGCTGCCGGGCAGGATGTCGTGGAACTGGTGCAGCAGCACGGTCTTCCACAACCGGTCCAGGTCGTCGTAGGGGTAGTCGGATCCACAGTGGACTGCCGCGGTCGACGCCCACAGCTCGGCCTCCCGCAGGAGGTGTTCGCTGCGGCGGTTGCCCGCCTTGGTGCGGGACTGGGTGGTGTAGGTGGCGCGGTGCAGTTCCAGGTACAGCTCACCGGACCACACCGGTGCGTCCGGGTACTCGGCCTGCGCGGCGCGGAAGAACTCGGACGGCGGCTCGATCACGACCTTCGGCGAGCCCTCCAGATCGCGCAGTCTGCGGGCCCGCTCCAGCATCTCCCTGGTCGGGCCGCCACCGCCGTCGCCGTGGCCGAACGGGACCAGCGACCGGGTTGCCCTGCCTTTCTCGGCGAAGTTGCGCACCGCGTGCGCCAGCTCCTCGCCCGAGAGCGTCGCGTTGTAGGTGTCCACCGGCGGGAAGTGCGTGAAGACCCGGGTCCCGTCGATGCCTTCCCACCAGAACGTGTGGTGCGGCAGCTTGTTCGTCTGGTTCCACGACAGCTTCTGGGTCAGGAACCACCGCATGCCGGCCAATGCGGCCAGCTGAGGGAACGCCGCGGTGTAGCCGAACGAGTCCGGCAGCCAGACGCCGTCGCAGTCCACTCCGAACTCGTCGAGGAAGAACCTCTTGCCGTGCACCAGTTGCCGTGCGAGCGCTTCGCCACCGGGAAGGTTCGCGTCGGACTCGACCCACATGCCGCCGACCGGGATCCACTGTCCTGTCTTGATGGTGTCGCGGATCCGCTCGAAGATCGCCGGGTGGTGCTGTTTGACCCACGCGTACTGCTGGGCCTGCGAGCAGGCGAAGACGAACTCCGGGTACTCGGCGGCCAGCGCCGTGACGTTGGCGAAGGTTCTGGAGGTCTTGCGGATCGTCTCCCTGATCGGCCACAGCCACGCGCTGTCGATGTGGGCGTGGCCCACCGCGGAGAGCGTGTGCGCGCTCGCGTGTGCCGGCCGGGTCAGCACGTCCGTCAGCTCGGCACGTGCGGCCGCTGCCGTTCCGGACACGTCGTGGAGGTCGAGTGCGTCCAGTGCCCGCTCCACCGCCCGCAGGACCTCGTGCCTGCGGGGGTCGGTGAGCGCGAGCTCGGCCATCAGCTCGCTGAGCACCTCGAGGTCGATGGTCAGCTGCCAGACCTCCTCGTCGAGCACGGCGAGGTCGGCGCGCGCCAGCCGGTACAGCGGCTCGTCGCCCGCGGTCGCCTTGTCCCCCAAGGGGGTGGGGGAGAACCCGCCCGCGAGGATGTCGGGGTTGGCCGCGGCCTCGACCAGGAACGCGACCTGCTCGCCGCCCGCGCACGGATTCGCGATCGGCACGTGGTGGTTGCGCGGCGCGATGCCCTTCACCGGCCGTCCGTCGAGGTCGTGGACGAGCGCCTCGGCCTGGTTGCCCGGCCAGTCCCCGACGAAGCCGAGGTCGATGACCGCCTCCACGCGCCGGCCCGCCCACTCGGGAGGCACCGTTCCCCGGACGCGGAACCAGCTGGTCGACCACGGTGCGCCCCAACGCCTGCCGACCTCGAACGGCTCGTAGTCGGCGACGAGCGCCTCGGCCACCGGAACCGGTTCGTCCGGCACACGCCAGACCTCGACCTGCAACGGCGCCGACGCGGCGTACTTCACCGGCCGGATCCGCTGGTTCAGCGTCCGTTCGAGTCGTTCCTCCACCAGCTTGCGGTCGTCGTGCACGACATCTCCCTGATGTTCGGTCAGGCTCGGAGGTAGGCGAGGTCCGGTATCTGGCTCTGGTAGCCGTCGAGCAGACGGCGCGCGACGTTGACCGAGTCGACGAGAGGATGCAGCGCCAGTGCTTTCAGCGCCGTGGCACGGGATCCGCCGACAGCGGCCTCGATCACCGCGCGGTCCACCGCCTTCACTCCGCAGACCAGTCCGCGGGCGTGCTCGGGCAGCTGGTCGATCACGACCGGGCGAGCGCCTGCCGAGTCGACGACGCAAGGCACCTCGACGACCGCGTCCGCGTCGAGGATGTTCAGCGTGGAACGGTTGCGGACGTTGAGGATCAGCGTCGTCCGCTCGTCGTGGGCGATCGCCCGCATGAGCGCGAGCGCGACCTTCTCGTAGCCGCCGGACTCGAGATCGCTCTCGTCACGGCTGCCGATGCCCGCCATCGCCCGGCTTTCCGCGCCGTAGGTGGTTTCCCGCTCCAGCCGGGCGGACTCCCAGATGGACAGTGCCGATCCGGGGTCGCGCCGCACCGCGTCGTAGAAGCGGTCCTGCTGGCCGGCCAGCACCGCGCCACGCGTCTTGTCCGCGTTCCGGGCGACGGCGACCGCTTCCCGCGTGAAGTAGTAGTACTGCAGGTACTCGTTCGGGATCGCGCCGATGGTGCGCAGCCAGTCCGCCCCGAACATCTTGCCCTCCTCGAAGGAGGTCAGCGCGTCGGTGTCGGCCAGCAGCCGGGGGAGGTGGTTCTGGCCGTCGACGTGGATGCCGCGCAGCCATCCGAGGTGGTTCAGTCCCGCGTAGTCGAACCAGGCCCGCGCCGGGTCGAGCCCGAGGGCGTGCGCGACGCGGCGCCCGAGCCCCACTGGCGAGTCGCAGATGCCGATGACCCTGTCGCCGAGGTGGCGGGACATCGCCTCGGTCACGATTCCGGCGGGGTTGGTGAAGTTGATGACCCACGCCTGCGGCGCGAGTGCGGCGATGCGCTGGGCGATCCGCAGCGCGACCGGCACGGTGCGCAGGCCGTAGGCGACACCACCCGCGCCCACGGTCTCCTGCCCGAGCACACCCTCGTCCAGCGCGACCTTCTCGTCGATCATCCGGCCCGGAAGGCCGCCGACCCGGATCGCCGAGAAGACGAAGTCGGCACCCGTGAGCGCCTCGTCGAGGTCGGTCGTGGTGGCGATCAGGGGAGGGTCGGCCACCCCCTGCTCCTGCTGGGTGAGCACGTGCCCGATCGCGGCGAGCCGGCCGGCGTCGAGGTCGTGCAGCACGAGCTCGGTGATCCGGCCTTCCCCGCGATCGGACAGCAATGCCTGATGCACCAACGGCACGCGGAACCCGCCGCCGCCGAGAATCGTGAGCCTCAAACCTCGATCACCTCGACCTCCGCCTCCCGCAGCGCCCCGGCGGTCACCGGATCCGCGGGCGCGTTGGTGATCACCACGTCGATGTCCTGCGGCCCGCACACCTTCGCGATGCCGGTGCCGGGGAACTTGCCGACGTCGGCCAGCAGCACCACCTGGTCGGCCGCCGCGATCATGGCCCGTTTCAACGGCACCTCGACCGCGGTCGTGTCCATGACCTGGCCGGTCGGCCGCACACCGCTGGTGCCGAGGAAGAGGCGGTCGGCGTGGACCTGGCGCAGGTTGTCCTCGGTCAGGAAGCCGACGAGCGAGTGATAGCTGCGCCGCAGCACGCCGCCCAGGAGCACGATCTGGACCTCCTGGTCGTCCTTCAGTTCCTCGTAGACCATCAGGTTGCTCGTGATCACGGTGAGGGAGCGGCCGTGCAGCTTGCGGGCGAGGCGGTGCGCGGTGGTGCCGATGTCCAGTAGAACGGCCTCGCCGTCCTTGATCAGCTCCGCGGCCCGTTCGGCGACGGCGTCCTTCGCCTCGACCCTGACCATCGCGACCTCGGCGAACGGGTCGTCGAGGTCCTCGGCGGCCACAGCCCCGCCGTGCACTCTGGTGAGCCGGCCCTGGCGGTCGAGCTCGACCAGGTCACGCCGGACGGTCGCCTGGCTGACGCCGAGGCGCTCGGCAAGGACCTGCACGCCGGCCGGGCCTTCGGAACGGAGCGTGCGCAAGATCAACTCATGGCGTCGCTGGGGAAGCACGAGCCCACAGTAACGCAAACTCGCTCACGGCGTGCGCGATTTTGAACTGATCTTGCGCAGGTATTGCCAAATCTGCTCAACGAGCGCACGATTTTGCACACTTTGGCGGAACCGGCCCTGGAACAGGGAGGACTGGCGCGTGGCAGAGCAGCCCATCGAAGAGCCGGAGTTCGACGTGTTCCTCTCCGGTCTGCTCTTCTACGACGTCGTCTTCGCCGGCCTGGACCAGCCGCCGGCTCCCGGCACCGAGGTGTGGACCCGCGGCTTCGGCTCTGGTCCCGGTGGCATCGCGAACTTCGCCGTGACGCTGAGCCGGTTCGGCCTGCGCACCTCGCTGGCGGCGGCCTTCGGTGGCGACTTCCACGGTGACCGGTGCCGGCAGACGCTGGAGGAGTCGGAAGGTGTCGACCTCTCGCGGTCGAGGCGGTTCCCCGGCTGGCCGATGCCGGTGACCGCGTCGCTCGCCTACAACGGCGACCGCGCGCTCGTCACCCACGGCGCCCCGCCGCCGATCAGCGCCGACGAGATGATCGGCGATCCGCCGCGCAGCCGCGCCGCGATCGTCCACATCGGACCGGAGCCCGCCAGATGGCTCGAGAAGTCGCTCGCCGGGGGCAGTCTCGTCTTCGCCGACGTCGGCTGGGACCCGTCGCAGGAGTGGGCGCCCGCGGTGCTGGGCCAGGTCTCGCTGTGCCACGCGTTCATGCCCAACGCCGACGAAGCCATGAGCTACACCCGCACCAACCGCCCACAGGACGCGTTGTCGCGGCTCGGTGACCTCGTGCCGCTCGCCGTCATCACCCTCGGCAGCAACGGTGCCATCGCGGTGGACGCCACCACCGGCGACAGCGCCTCGGTTTCAGGACTCGACCTGGACGTCGTCGACACCACGGGAGCGGGCGACGTGTTCGGCGCGAGCCTCGTCACCGCCACCCTGGCCGGATGGCCGCTGGTGCAACGACTCCGGTTCGCCAACCTCGCCGCGGCGCTGTCGGTGGGGCGGATCGGCGGCGCCCCCGCGGCGCCCGGCTGGGCTGGTGTCGCACGCTGGTGGCACTCCGTCCGAACTGGACGCGAGCACCACGACCTGCGGCGCGACTACGCCTTCCTCGACAGCGTCATCCCTCACGAACCCTTTGAAGGGTAGGAGCACCATGGAACTGTCTCGGCGACGAATGTTACGGCTCGGCATGTTCGGCGTGGCGGGCATGGCGATGGGCGGCACGACCGCCTGCTCGACCTCGGCGTCCGGCGGATCGGGCGGCGACAAGGCCATGGACCTGTGGTACTGGGCGGACGGGCTCAGCAAGAAGGTCGTCGACGAGGCGGTAACCCGATTCACCGAGGTGGAGCTGCGGCCGCAGCAGATCGGCGGCAACTTCAAGGAGAAGCTGGTCACCACGATGTCCAGCGGCGGCACGTTCATCCCCGACATCACCGGCATCAAGGGTGAGGACTTCGCCTCCTTCACCCCGCAGGCGGACCGGTTCCACAACCTGCTCGAACTGGGCGCGGACAAACTCGCGGACCAGTACCTGCCCTGGAAGTGGAAGAAGGGCATGACCAAGGACGGCAAGCTGATCGGGTTCCCGATCGACATCGGCCCGACGGCGAACTTCTACCGCAGGGACGTCTTCGCGAAGGCCGGGCTGCCGTCCGAGCCGGACAAGGTGGCCGCGCAGATGTCCACTTGGGACGATTACTTCGCCGCCGGGGTCGAGCTCAAGAAGGCCGTGCCGAACACGTTCATCGTCTCGGAGGCCTGGGCGGTCTACAACGTGGCGGTCGGGCAGGCAGGTGCCCGCTACGTCGACGAGAACGAGCGGTTCATCGGCGATCAGGACCACATCCGCAAAGCGTGGGACCTGGCGGTCCGCGCGACCCAGCTCGGCATCAACGCCAAGACGAAGGCAGGCACGCCGGACTGGAACGCCGGCCTGGCGGGCGGCACGCTGGCCAGCCTCACCGGCGCATCCTGGGTCGCCGTGGACATCCAGTCGGCCGCGAAGGACACCACCGGCAAGTGGGGTGTCGCCGCCGGGCCCGGCGGGACGGCCAACATCGGCGGCTCGTTCCTCGCCATCCCGAAGGAGTGCCAGAAGCCCGACGTGGCATTCAAGATCATCAGCTGGATCCTGAGCCCCGAGAACCAGGCGAGGGGGTTCACCGACTCCGCGCTGTTCCCCTCGACACCCGCGACGTACACGATGCCCGCGCTGACCTCGCCGTCGGAATTCCTCGGCGGGCAGATCCCGACCCAGGTCCTGGGCCCGGCCGCGCAGAAGATCCCCGTCCAGTACGAGAGCCCCAACGACCAGGCGGTCTCGGCCCCCTTCGCCATCGAACTGGGCAACATCGAGGCGAGCGGCAAGGACCCGAACACGGCGTGGGCGGACGCCGTCGCCGAGGCCAAGCGGGTCGGACAACGTCTCGGGGTGAAGTGACTTGGCCGCATCGGTGGCCGAAGCGCACCGGACCACTCCGGTGAAGGCGGCCGCACCCCGGACGCGGCGGGGCCGGCGGTCGTACTGGCCTCAGTACCTCGCGATCTCGCCGTTCTTCGTGATCTTCGGCGTGTTCGGGTTGTTCCCCGTGCTGTTCTCGCTGTACCTGGCCTTCCACCGGTGGAACGGCCTCGGCGAGATGGAGTTCGTCGGACTCGACCAGTTCCGGTTCCTGGTGGAGGACAGCACGTTCTGGCTGGCGCTGCGCAACACCTTCGCCATCTGGTTCATGTCGACCGTGCCGACGCTGTGCCTCGCGCTGGTGATCGCGGCGATGCTGAACTCCGCCGTGCGGTTCACCTCGGTCTACCGGATCGCCTACTTCGTCCCGAACATCACGTCGCTGGTCGCCGTGGCGATCTTCTTCGGCGCGGTGTTCAGCACGAACTTCGGTCTGGTCAACGCCTTCCTCCAGGCGGTGGGCCTGCCCGCGGCCGAGTGGCTCACCGATCCGCTCGGGATGAAGATCGCGGTCGCGTCCGTGATGACGTGGCAGTGGACCGGCTACAACGCGATCATCTACCTCGCGGGCATGCAGGCGATCCCCTCCGACCTCTACGAGGCGGCGAAGGTCGACGGCGCGGGCCCGGTGCAGACGTTCTTCCGCATCACCGTGCCGATGCTGCGCCCGATCATCCTGTTCACCGTCATCGTGTCGACCGTGAACGGGTTGCAGAGCTTCACCGAGTCGCAGGTCCTGTTCGGCAGCAACACGACGCTGAACCCGAACACGGGCGGACCGGGGCAGGGCGCGCTGACCATGGTCCTCTACTTCTACCACCAGGCGTTCGACAACAGGGACTTCGGCTACGGCGCCGCCATCGCGTGGGCGGTCTTCCTGGTGATCGTCCTGTTCGCGGTGATCAACTGGCGGCTGGTCCAACGCCGCGCGAGCGAGTGAGGACACCGCATGCGGACCACTTTTCTGCGCAGGCTCCCCCTCCACCTGATCCTGCTCGTGGGCGTCGTCTTCTCGATCTTCCCGTTCTACTGGATGGTCGTCATGGCGACCAACACGACCAGCGACATCTACCGGTACCCGCCGAAGCTGACCTTCGGCTCCGAGCTGGCGACGAACATCGTCCACGTCTTCGAGAAGATCCCGTTCTTCGCGGCGATGGCCAACACCGCCGTGGTCGCGGTCGCCACCACGGCCCTGGTGCTGTTCTTCGACTCGCTCGCGGCGTTCTCCTTCGCGAAGTTCGACTTCCCCGGCAGACGAGTCCTCTTCGGACTGCTGCTCGGGATGTTCATGCTGCCCGCCCAGCTCGCCCTCATCCCGCAGTTCGTCATCATGGTGAAGCTCGGGTGGGCGGGACAGCTGCAGGCGCTGATCGTCCCGGCCGCGGCCAACGCGTTCGGCATCTTCTGGATGCGCCAGTACATCTCCCGCGCGGTACCCGACGAGCTGCTCGACGCCGCCCGGCTCGACGGCTGCGGATTCCTCCGGCAGTACTGGCACGTCGCGCTGCCCGCGATCCGGCCGGGTCTCGCGTTCCTCGGCATCTACACGTTCATCGCGGCCTGGAACGACTACGTCTGGCCCCTCATCGTGCTGGTCGACCCGGACCGGTTGACGTTGCAGGTGGCGTTGTCGCAGTTGAACAGGTCGTACGGCCAGGACTACAGCATGATCATGGCCGGCGCGCTGCTCGCCGTGGTGCCGCTGGTGGTCGTGTTCCTGCTGTTCGCCCGTGGGTTCATCGCCGATGCGGTCAAGGGTGCGATCCGCGGCTGACCCGTGATCGCCCGGTACGTCGGCGCCGTGTCCGGATTCTCGGGCCCTGAGCCGTCACGTCCTTCGCCCGCGAAGCCGGCTGATGAGGGCGAACACCGCCGTGGCGAGCACCAGGAACGACGGCACCAGCAGCAGAGCCTCCGGGACAACGGGTGTCGCCGACCAGCCGGCGTTGCGGGACGCGCCGTCGATGGTGGCACGAACGACGGTCAGGTAGGTCAGATGCAGGCCGACGGAGGTCCACAGTGAACCGGTGGTGATCCGCGCTGCCAGCAGCGCCACACCGAAGATCGGGTAGAGGATCGCGTACGCGACGGGATCCTCACCCGCCGGTGCGAAACCGGGCAGCGGGACCGCCTCGCCCAGCAGCGTGCCCACTCCCCAGTGCACAACGGACGACCCGGCCCCGGCAAAGGTGAACAGCAGGACCGTGACGACGACCGCCACCCATCGGCGGCATCCCCGGCTGAGTGCGTCGTAGACGTAGCCGCGGAAGACCAGCTCCTCCGGGAACGCCTCCAAGGTGACCGCGATCAGTGCGTTCACGACGAGGAACTCCAGCAGTCGTGGCAGATCGAGCTGTCCCCAGGTAAGCCAGCCCGCCCACGTGCAGGCGCCGAGCACGGCGGCCGCCGAGCCGCCGGTGATCACGACGCCGAGCGTGAACGTCCGCAAGGCCGTCACACCGCGGGCGAGCCCGAGACCGGACAGCGGCAGGCGGTCCACCCGCAGCCGGAGCCACAGGATCAACGACACCGCAAGTGCGAAGCAAAGCACCGCGGTCAGGGCTCGCGGGAGGTAGCTCGGCGCCGTTCCGCCGCGCACCGCCTGTCCCACCGCGCCTGCGATTCCGAGTGCCACCGCCATCACGCAGGTGCCCGCCACCGCTCGCCCGACGGCCCCTGGCCAGGTGACTCGTGCACCCGGCTGGCTCATGACCATGTTTCCCTCGCCCCCCAAGATTTATTTCACTCAACCGTATCAAAAAGAGAGGGTACTCGATCATGTGGAAACGTGTCGCCAAGTCGTCGACGGCGTGGCCGACCGCGTCACAGGCCCCAACTCCGGGACACGAAGGCGAACCTGTGGCTGCGTGCGAGCGGCTACGTGTACTTCGGCGCGCTGACCTTGTGGTCGCAGACCTCGATCAGCCCCGTGAGGTGCAACCAAGGCGGCGCGGACGTCGCCGCCTCAGCCTTGAAACGTTCAATTTCTGTCCCGGCGTTGTCCTCAATTGACAAGACAGGTCAGGTTCATACACGAATTGAAACGTGTCATTGACAGCCCGTGAGAGCGCGCACAACGATCGGAGATCCCTGCATCGGTTCCCTGCCGAGCCAGGCCATCCCTGGACACGCCGGCTCGGTGTGTCCCCTGCATCGGGGAGGCAGTTGTGAAGATCAAACGCGCGATCGTGGTGGGAGTCGTCGTCAGCGCCGCGCTGGCGGCACCGGCCGCGCGAGCGCAGCCATCGGACGCCGAGTCCTATTTGGACCGGAGCACCGGGGCGATGGTGGTCAACGTGACCACGAAAGCAGAAGCGCAGCGGGTACGCGCCGCCGGCGGCACGGCGAAGATCGTCAGGCACAGCGGTGCCACGCTGCGAGCCGCGACCGACGAGCTGCGCCGCTCGGCCACCATCCCGGGCACGGCGTGGGGTGTGGACCCGGTCACCAACCAGGTGCGCGTCACGGCCGACAGCACCGTGACGGGCGCGAAACTCGACCAGCTGCGAGCCGCCGTCGCCGCGCTCGGGGACAAGGCGCGGCTCGAGTCGGAGCCCGGCGTCATGCGGCCGTTCATCGCGGGCGGCAATGCCATCTACAACGGTCCGTGGCGTTGTTCGCTCGGGTTCAACGTGGCGTCGGCCGACGGCACCGCCTACGCGCTCACGGCCGGTCACTGCACCAACACCGGGCCGGACTGGACAGGATCGGACGGCCGGTTTCTCGGCTGGCGCGCGGGAAGTTCGTTCCCCGGCAACGACTACGGGATCATCCGTTACGCCGACGGCTGGGACCGGCCGGGCGGCGTGTACCTGTACGACGGGACCGTGCGGGACATCAACGCCGCGGCCGATCCGTACGTGGGCCAGGCCGTGGAACGCAGTGGCAGCACCACCGGCAGGCACGGCGGTGTGGTGACCGGCCTGAACGTGACCGTGAACTACCAGGAAGGTTCGGTGTACGGCATGATCGCGACCACGGTCTGCGCCGAGCCCGGTGACAGCGGTGGCTCGTTGTTCGCGGGCAACACCGCGCTGGGCCTCACTTCCGGCGGCAGCGGCGACTGCAGGACCGGCGGCCAGACGTTCTTCCAGCCCGTCGTCGAGGCGATGTACAACTACGGCGTCTGGGTCTACTAGTAGACCGTCGCCTCTAACCTTTGGTATGGGCCGGTCGTCCGCGTGTCGCGCGGCGTGTCGGCGATGTGATCGTGAGTTGGCTGTAGGTGGCGTGATCAGCAAACGTTTGCCTCGGCTCGCAACTACAACCAACTCAAGATCGCGGACCACACAACTAAGCCGCGACGCTCCACTAGCACGACGAGAGAGCCGCCGGATCACCGGCGGCTCTCTCGCCTCACCTCACAGCGGGCGGTGGGTCTTCACAGCTCGACCAGCGGCGCGGGCCTCCCCAGGTGGAATCCCTGCGCCTGGTCGCACCCGAGCGTCCGCAGGATCTCCAGCTGTTCCACCTCCTCCACTCCCTCGGCGATCACGGTCAGGTCGACGGCGTGGGCCATGGCGATGATGCTCGTGACGATCGCTTCCGCCTCGTCCGAACGGCCCAGCCCCGCCGTGAAGGAGCGGTCGATCTTGAGCGTGTCCAGCGGCAGGGTGAGCAGCTGGGCGAGGGAGGAGTAGCCGGTGCCGAAGTCGTCGATCGCGAGCCGTACGCCCAGGTCGCGTAACGCCGCGAGGGTGCGGGCGGCCTGCGCCGGGTCGCGGGTGAGGGCGCTTTCGGTGATCTCGAGGCACAGCGAGCTGGGGTCCAGCCCCGCCTTGTGGGTGGCGTGCCGGATCGTGGACGTGAGCCACGGGTCGTCCAGCTGGCGAGCGGAGAGGTTCACGTACAGCTGGAGGCCGGGCGCTCCCACGGCGATCTCGCGGGTTGCGGTGTGCAACATGTGGGCGCCGATGATGTTGATCAGGTCGCTCTCCTCGGCGAGCGGGATGAACTCGCAGGGGGAGATGAGTCCGTAGCACGGGTGCGTCCAGCGCAGCAGCCCCTCGACGGCCGTGCGCCGGTCCGTGCGGAGATCGACGATCGGCTGGTAGGCGAGCCAGAGCTCGTCACCCAGCGGTGCCATGCGCAGGTCCTGCTCCAGCTGCAGGCGGCGCTGGATGCTTTCGCGCAGTTCGACGTCGAAGAACGCGATGCGGCCCCGGCCCCTGGTCTTCGCCTGGTACATCGCGAGGTCGGCGTCGCGGAGCAGGTCGGAACCGTTGCGGGAGTCGCCGGGTTCCGCGATCACGATGCCAATGCTCGCGTCGACGTGCAGCTGCCGTCCCTCCACCGAGATCGGCCGGTTGAGCTCGGCGCGGATGTGGTTCGCGAGGGCGGTCGCCTCGTCCGGGCCGGTCACGCCGAAAGCGATGACGGCGAACTCATCGCCGCCGAGCCTGCCCACGACGTCGCCGCGGCGAGAACTTCGGCTCAGCCTCGTGCCGACGACCCGCAGCACCTCGTCACCGGTGCTGTGGCCGAGGGAGTCGTTGATGACCTTGAACTTGTCGAGGTCGATGAACAGCGCGGCGGTCAGCCCCGACCGGTGTGCCCGCGCGGCAGGACTGAGCCGGTCGATGGTCACCGCGCGGTTGCACAGACCGGTCAACGCGTCGTGCGTCGCATCGTGCTCCAGCCTGCTGTCGATCATGCGGCGTTCGGTGATATCGGTGAAGGAAACGACCGTCGCTGACGGCAGAACTCCGTCCTGGGTGAGTGCGCGGGCGCTCAGAGACAACCAGACGTGCGTGCCGTCCGGCCGTCGTGCGCGGAGGATCCGCCCGTGCTGCGCTCCGCCGGTCGTCCGGGTGATGGCCGAGGGGAAGAGCTCGGGCGGGATCGGCTGGCCGGCCTCGTCGTGCAGCTCGGTCAACGACGCCGCTTTGCCGATCACCTCCTGCGCGCGGATGCCGAGGATTCGCTCGGCCGCGGGGTTCACGGACTCGATGAGTCCCGTGGCGCCGACGACGAGCACACCCTCCCCGATGGCGGCGACCACCGCCGTGAAGTGGTGCTCGGCGCGCCTGCGGGCGGTCTCGTCCGCGCAGATCAGCACGTACCCCCTGTCCATCCGGGCGACCGACACCCGCACCGCCAGCGTGTCGCCGTCGGATCTGCGGTGCACCGCGTGGACCACACCTCCGGCCTCCAGCACCTCCGCCGGGTCCAGCGGCGCACCGATCACCTGGCCGATGGGCTGTCCGATCGCGTCGGCCGCGCGCAGGCCGTAGACGTTCTCCGCGCTGGGGTTCCAGCTCGTCACGACGCCGTCGGACGTGGTGGCGATGAGCGCGTCGCTGACGTGCTCGGCGAGCGCGGCCTGGTAGCGCAACGCGGCCGCGGCCGCCTTCTGCTCGGTGACGTCCCGCATGATCACCTGGAACGCCGGCCGGCCCTCCCATGTCGTGCGCACCGAGACCGACTCGATGTCGGTGGTGCCGCCGTCGAACCGGACCAGAACGGCGTCTGCCGGTTCGCTCGTCGCGCCCGGCTCGATCAGCTTCGCGATCCGCCGCAGCATTTCCGGCTGTGAGTCGGGGTGGACGAAGTCGGTGATCGGCCGCCCGAGGATGTCGGCGTCGGACCGCGCCCGCACGAACCGGACCGCCGCCGGGTTCGCGTACACGAGCCGGCCCGCTTCGTGTACCACGATCGCGTCGGGGGAGAGGTCCACCAGGAGCCGGTAGCGGTCGGCGAGATCCGCCAGTTCCCGTTGCTGGGCGTGCCGCCGGGTCACGTCGGCGACGACACCGACCAGGGCCCGTGCGGAACCGTGGGTGGAGACACGGGCGCGGAACTGGAGCCAGCGCGGGCCGGTCTTGGACTCGAGGGGCTGCTCCAGCTCGAAGTCCTGCCACGCCGGCGCCGCCTTCGCGGCCACGGCGAGCGGTGCGACCAGCTCGGCCAGTCTTGCGCGCACGGTCTGGGTGTCCGCGCCGGGAACACCGATCACCACGTCGAGGCCCGGCATCCACCCGAACTCCTCCGCGACGAGGTCCAGCCACCACACGACGGCGGTGCCGACCGAGAGCGAGAGCTCGACCAGCAGCTCGTGGTCGAACCCGGCATCACCGATCAGGCCGCTCACGTCTTGGCTCCCAGATCCGACGTCGTCCCGGATGCGCGGTGGCGTGACCATCGTGAAGTCCTACTACACACTTGACCAGAGGCGCATCCGTCTGGCGTAAACACGGTGTGCCGTTATATCCGGTCGTCTGCTCGGCCGGACTGTCAGGGTTCGCTATCAACGTCCATTGTGGACAAATGAATTCCTCCGTGCGAGGTCGTCGCCGCAGTTACCCTGGAAGTGAGGTGTCGACCCTCGGTGTGGGGGGAGCTGGATATGGTCGCGCGAGGTGTGGGTATCTGCGGAATCGGCGTGGTCAGCGCATACGGGTGGAGCCGTCGGTCGCTCTGGGAGGGACTGACGAGCGGGAAGCCTGCCGCTGCCGTCATTCCTGAACTGGGCCGTTTCCCCGGCGACACGGTCTGGGCGGCGCGGGTCGGGGAGGGCGGTGATCCGGCCGACGGACCGAGCAGGTTCGCGCGGGCGATGCGCGCCGCCGCGAGAGAGGCCATCGAGGACGCGGGTGCACGAGGCTGGAGTCCCGGCCGGCGGGTAGGCCTGTTGCACGCGGTCGTGCTGGGCGAGGTGGACCTGTGGCGCGACTTCTACGCCACACGCGGTGGCAAGCTGCCGGTGCGCGACTACCTGGCGTTGATGCCGTCCACACCCATGTCGACGTTCATGCAGGAATACGGTTTCCACGGCCCGGCCATGAACGTCTCGGCGATGTGCGCGTCGGGCAACGCCGGCCTGATCACCGCGAAAGCATGGCTGGACGCGGGAATCGTCGACGACGTCGTGTTCGTCGCGACGGATCTTTCGCTCACTCCGGAGAACGTTTCCCACTTCGTCCGGCTCGGGGTGGCGATCGTGGACGCCGAGCCGCTCGATGCGTGCCGTCCGTTCCAGCAGGGCAGCAGGGGTTTCGTGATGGGCGAGGCGTCGGTGGCGTTCGTCCTTTCGCGCCGTGCGACTCGTCCGTACGCGCTCACGCTCGGTGGTGCGATGTCGCACGACGCGTACCACGTGACGTCGATCGATCCACGGCTCGACCAGGTCATCGCGTGCTTCACCGACGCGTTGGACAACGCGTCGGTGAGCGCGGCCGACGTGCGCTACCTCAACGCGCACGGGCCCGGTACCGCGCAGTGCGACGCCGCCGAGGCGGCCGTGCTGGAACAGCTGTTCGCCCCGGAAACCGAGATCTACTCGGTGAAACCGCTGACGGGCCACTGCCAGGGCGCGGCGTCGTCGATCGAGGTCGCGGTGACCGCGATGGCGTACGACAGCGGGGTGATTTCGGCGCCACGGGTGGTCGCACCAGGACACCCGCGACTGCTGGACGGGCTCACACCGCTCAGCGCCGGTCTCACGGTCAAGTCGTCACTCGGCATGGGCGGCCACAACTCCGCGGTCGTGCTGGCGCCGCCCGCGTGATGGCTCCCGATCTGGCTCGGTCGGCCAGATCGGGCCACCTGTCACCGCGGCACGGTCGTCAGCGCGCCTGTGGCTGCGACTGCGCGGCGATCTTGGCGAGGGTGAGGACCTCGCCGCGAAGGCCCCAGCCGCCGTCGACCACCTCGTCGACGAGGACCATCGTGTTGTCCCGCACGGCCTCGCCGAACGTGGCGGCGTAGAGGTCGGTGACCTTGCCGATCAGCGTTTCCTTCTGCTCGGAGGTGAGCGTTCCGGCGGGGACCTTCAGGTTGGCGAACGGCATTGCTGCTCCTCTGTTGTCGGTGACCTCAACCCTGACGGAGCAGTCCGGGGGCATCCAGGGGTTGTGGCCCCCTCGCTGGCGGCGACGGGCTCGGCGAGACTGACGGGGTGAACCTCGCCGAACTGGGTCTGTTCCTGCAGTCGCGCCGCGCCCGCATCACGCCCGCGGAGGTCGGGCTGGTCGCCGGGCCACGGCGGCGGGTGCCGGGCCTGCGCAGGCACGAGGTCGCGCACCTGGCCGGTGCCTCCGTCGACTACTACATCGAGCTGGAACGCGGCCGCGGCGCCCAGCCGTCGGAGCAGATGCTGGCCGCGCTGGCCAGGGCGCTGCGACTCGACGCAGACGAACGGGAGCACCTGTTCCACCTGGCCGGCAGGTACGCGCACAACGTCGCCGCACACGTCTCACCGGCCATGCTGGCGTTGCTCGACAGGCTCGGTGGCACACCGGCGCGCATCATCACCGACCTGCACGAGACCCTGGCGCAGAACCGGCTCTGCACCGCGCTGCTGGGCTCGCCGAGTCCGGGAAGCTTTCTGCCGCGGTGGTTCGAGGAGCCGGACACCCGCGCGATCTATCCGGTGGAAGACCACCCGCACCACTCGAAGGTGCTCGTGTCCGACCTCCGCGCGGCCGTGGCGAGGCGCGGCCACGACGAGTCGTCCACCAAGATGATCAGACGACTGCGCGAGGCCAGCGAGGAGTTCGCGGCCTTGTGGGACACCGGCGACGTGGCGGTGCGGCGCGGCGAGCACAAGCGCATCGTCCACCCGGATCTGGGCGTCGTGGACGTCCACTGCCAGAACCTGTTCAGCGAGGACGGACGACAGCGGCTGCAGTTCTTCACACCACCGCCGGGAAGTCCGGCGGTGGCGCAACTGGAACTGCTCGGGGTGATCGGCGTGCAGGAACTCGTGGAGTAACGAGCGAACCGGAACCAGGGCCTGTTGCCGCTGGACCGGCAACGAGCGTGGGCCGATGCGCCTCACGGCGACGACACCTGGCAGGGCTGTCAGTGGCAGGTCCTTGATCCCGAATCGGTGAACGGGGTGGTGGGATCGGCCACGAACGCCCAGTCGTAGCCGGTGGGGCGCATGGTCAGCTTCATGACGCCGAAGATGTTGCTCTTGTGCGCCTGGCTGTTGGGCTCGATGGTGCCGAAACCGGTGAAGAACGATCCGGCGGTGCCCACGATGATCTCCTGGATGCCGTTCGCGTTGTCCAGCGCGCCGGATGGGTTCTGCGGCGCGAACCGTTCGTAGCTGTGCGAGTGCCCGGTCAGCAGAAGGTCGACACCTGCCGCGTACATCGTGTCGATCAACGGCGCGGTGTCCGGGAAGGCGAAGCTGTTCGAGCTCCAGCGCGGTCTGTGGAACATCGCCGCGGTGCACAGCTTCGGGTTCGCCGCCAGGTCGGCCGCGAGCCACTGCTGCTGGGGTGAGCCGACAGCGCAGCCGGTGCCGCCGCTGATGCGGGTGCACTCGGAGTTGAGCACGACGACGTGCCACTCGCCGATGTTGAAGCTGTACCAGCCGTTGCAGTTCTTCGTGCAACCCGGTTGCAGCGGTGTGGCGGCGTTGCCGAAGTACGTGAAGTACCCGCTTGCGCCGCTCGTGCCGTACTCGTGGTTGCCGATGACCGGGCGCGTGATCGTCTTCAGACGTCCCCACGACGGGTCGTAGCTGGCGTTGAAGTTCGCCAGCGATCCGCTGTTGTACTGCTCGTCGCCGAGCATGAACACCGCTGTCGGCGCGATGCCCAGCGCGATGTCGGAGACGGCCTTCATGCGGCACGCGGTCGCGGTTCCGTTGCCCCCGTTGAAGTTCGGGTCGTCGGGTGCGCAGGCGGCGTCACCGGCTGCGACGACGACCGGCGAGCCCGGTGGTGGCGGAGGCGGCGCCGCCTCGAACACGATCTCCGGCTTGTTCGTGCCCTCCCGACTGTCGAACGTCCGTGACGAGGTGCTGGCCGTGGTCAGCGCGAACGAGTACAGGCCGTTGGCGGTGACCTTGGACGTGACGTCGTAGGAGACCCACGTGCCCGCGGTCAGCGCCCCGGACGAGCCGAGCTGGGCGCCGATGGGCGGCGCGTTGTTGTATGTGACACCGGTTTCGGACCAGGTGGTGTCGGCGACCGCGGACAGCAGCACCGGCGTGGAACCGGAAGTCTGGCTGAACACCCGCAGTGTCGCCTTGGCGGGCGGTGCGGTGAGACCGGTGACGTTGAACCTCAGGTAGGCGTTGGTCACGGGGGATCCGTCGACGCGCAACGTGGTCGACGTGCCGAAGTTCGTGCTCGGCTGATCGGCCTGCACGTAGGTGTCGGCAGGCCCAGCCGGAGGTGGTGGCGGCGGAGGTGTCCCCGCGTCCTCGAGCACCAGCTGGGGTTTGTTGGTTCCCTCGCGGCTGTCGAAGGTCCGCGATGAACTGCTGGCCGTGGTCAGCGCGAACGAGTACGACCCGTTCGCGGTGATTCTGGAGGTGACGTCGTAGGAGAGCCAGGTGCCCACGGTGACCGCGTTCGAGCCGAGGGAGGCACCGATCGCGGGTGCGTTGTTGTAGTTGATGCCCGTCTCGGTCCACGTGTTGTCGGTGACCGCTGACAGCGTGACCGCGGTGGAACTACCGGTCGCGTTGACCCACACCCGCACGGTCGCTTTGCTCGGCGCGGCGGTGAGACCGGCGACGTCGAAGCGCAGGTAGCCGTTCGTGACCGGTGATCCGTCGACACGAATACCTGTCGCTGTACCGAAGTTCACCGAAGGCTGGTCCGCCTGGACGTAGGAGTCGGCGACCGGTTGAAGCGTCGTGCTCGCGGCAGCCACGGGTGTCGCGAGCATCGCGAGCCCGAGGACCGGCACGGCCATCAGCGGAAGTCGTCTCATGGCCGTCACTCCTCGTTGTCCAGGATCTCGTCGATGTGGTCCAATGCGGTGGAACGCGATGCCGCACCCTCGTCCATCCGTTGCCGCATCGTCGCGAGATCACCGGCCGTACACGCCTGGGCCGCCTGCATGAACTCGGGTAGGCCCGCGTACACGTACGGCTGGAGCTTCACCTCCGGCACGGTGGATCCGAGCCCGAACCGGAATGTGGCGACCGTGAGACGGGCACACACGGCGGAGGACGGAGCTGTGAGGCTCCGTGCCGCCTGCAGCGCGTCGTTCAGCTCGATCTGCAGCTTCTCCCGGCTCTTGAACCACCGCTGCACCGCCGGGTTCTCGCCAGGACTGACCTGCTGGCGCGCCACGGTCGGTGCCGGCGGCCGCGGCAGGGCCGAAGCGGCCGATCCGCAGCCCAGGACAGCGACGGCAGTGATCGTGACCGCTGTGCGAATACTCATTTCACCGAACACCTTCCTGTGCCGGAGTCGCCTGTCTGCACACCGGGCTCCGCGGCGAATCGCCAGTCGTACCCGTCCGGACGCAACGTCATGCCGAGCACGCCGTACACACCCTCGATCCGGCTCTCGCTGCCTGGCACGACAGTCCGGATCCGGTAGTGGCTGTCGCCGCCTGTTCCGACGACGAACTGGCGGATGCCGCCGGTCGCGTCGATGGACCCGTCCGGCCGCAGCGGTGCGAATCGCTCGTAGTCGTGGTCATGGCCCGCCAGCACGACATCGACCCCCGCGTCGTACATGGCGCGCCAGAAAGCGTCGTAGTTCGGGTTGTTGCCATGTGTGCCGGACGACCACCGCGGCTGGTGGAAGTACGCCAGGGTGCACTTCGCGGGATGGGCTGCGAGGTCCGCGCGCAGCCACTGCTCCTGTGGTGAGCCGCCGCTACAGCCGCCGATCCGCTCGCACTCCGAATTGAGCGCGATCATGTGCCAGTCGCCGAGGTCGTAGCTGTAGTAGCCGGCCTCACGGTCACCCGCCGCCGCGCCGAAGTAGTCGAAGTACCCCTTGGCGCCGGACGTGCCGTACTCGTGGTTGCCGACAACGGGGTACGAGATGTCCTTGAAACGGCCCCATGTCTTCTCGTACCCCTGCTGGTAGCGCGCGAGGCTCCCGTTCGGATACTGGTTGTCTCCCAGGGGAAGAACTGCGTCCGGCCGCATCGCGTCGACGAGATCCGCGGTGGTCTTCTCCTGGCACGGCCGCGCCTGGTCGGCTTCCTCGTCGCTGAGCCCCTCGGGGTCGGGCGGGCACGCGATGTCGCCTGCCGTCGCGATCGTGATCGACGCGGCGGACCGCACCGGTTTCGCGCCGAGGTAGTACTGGGTCTGTTGCCCCGGTGGGGCGTTGTCGCGGACTGCGGATGACTCGGAGGCGCGGGGAGAGTCCGCCGAGAGTACGCCGACCATGCACGAGGCGGTCAGCATGCCGCTCAACGCCACTATCGCGACGTGTCTGCGCCGACGCAGGAGCAGCAGCACCGTCAGGCCGAGCAGTCCGCCGCCGACGACGAGTGTGCCGGACGTGCCGGCCACGGATTCGGCGGAGCTCGAGTCGTCGGCGAGCGGACCGAGCTCCTGCACGGGAGTCGAGGTGAGGTGGCGCAGCATCGCGAGGTACCGGTCGCCGTGGTTGACACTCGGCTCGACATGGGAGTTCTCGCTGAACTCGTTCCAGCTGATCAGACTGAGCGCGTCGGGGGACGACTTCACCGCGATGTCGTACTCGTAGCGCAACGTGTCCCCGTCACGCCGGTCCACCACGCGGGTTCCCCCGATCATCCTGGCGTCGAAACCAGGCGCGAACGGAGCGAACCACAGACCGTGGTGCCTGTGCACGGCGTCGCTCATCGCCGCGAGCTTCGCCGCGGCGCCCGTGTCGCGCTGCGGGTCCATGGACGACCAGTAGTAGGCGTCGCCGTCGACGGCGTTCGCGATGCGTTCGTAGCCCTCGACGCTCCTCTCGGAACCGAGCACCAGCAGCTTGTCACGCACCGGTGCGCTCGCGCGGGCGATGTCGTCGGCCGAGAACATCCAGCTGCCCGACCAGATCACGACCGGTTTGCCGAACATCGAGAACACAGGGTCGGTGCCGTAGCGGTCGCGGAACAGCCGGAGGTCGTCGGCGACGTGGCCGATCGTGAGCGGGTTGCGCTGGAAGTCCAGAGCCTCGTAGATGATGGCGAGCCGGAAGTCCGCCGCACGCGCCACGCTGACCAGGGTCTGCAGCCTGCGGTCGTTGGCGGGGCTGGACTTCCAGCTCACGATGAAGCCCGTGATGCCCGCGTCCTTGGCCTCGCGGATGTGCTCGCGCATGATGCGCGAGTCGTCACTGGAGTAGCGACCGAGCGCGGGATAGTCCGACTTCGCACGGTCCCAGGAAGTCTTGTCGTACCAGATGTAGTAGTAGGCGAACGTCGGTTGCGCCGGTTGCGCAACGGCGGAAACCGGTGTCAGGAGGAGAACCGCGAGGATGACGGCGAACAGTCGCATCACCGCGCCTCGTCCCGGTGTGAGCGCATCCGCCGCCTGCCCATCAGGAAGAGGCCGGCGAAGATGAGCACGGCCAGCGCGACGATGACCGCTGTGTCCACATAGGACAGCACGCGCAGGTCGACCCGCTGGCCGCGGGACAACGCGAGCTGCTGCGAGCGCGCATACCCTGCCGCCGAGACCGCGACGGTGTAGTTCCCGCGGGCCAGGTTGTCCACGGCCACCGTGCCGTCCTGACCCACCGCCAGGTTCTCGGTCCGGCCGTCCGGGTAGGTCAACGCCACCTCGGCGTTCATGGCGCTGCCGAACAACAGGTCGCTGACCTGGAACCGGACCGAACGCAGCAACACGACGAACGTCACCGATGTCGCGCGTGCGGGCACGATTCGCTGTTCGCCCGCGTTGACCACGTTCGCGCCGTCGATCTCGACGCTCTGCAGGTAGTACCTGACCTCCTTGCCGACAGCGGTCGCACCTTCCTGCACCGGCCGGATCGCCGTCAGCGGCACCTCCTGCACCCCGCGCAGCGTCTGGATCTGACCCGAGTCGCTGCGCAGGGTGAGGGCGCTGACACGCGACGGCGAGACCGGGTTGTGGGCCTGGTCGACGAAGTCGTACCGCACCCGCCGGGTCGACTGGAACGCGACCTGCAACCGCCGGTTGTGCTTCATCTCCAGGTCGGTCAGCACCGGGGTGAATCCCAGGTCGCGTTCGCCCTGCCCGAACCAGCGCACGAAGTCGATGGACCCGTCGGCCAGGTCGAGCTTCGGCGTGGCGAGCTCCAGACGGTGCGCGTCGCTGTTGCGTGGCAACGTGAGCCGCACCGCTCCCCTCGCGTCGGGTACGACCTGCTGACCGTCCAGCACGAACCGCGCGGCCGGCATCGGCGGCACCGTGCTGATCTCCAACGTCCGCTCGGTCGGTGCTGCCCAGGCGGGTACCGGCAGCATCATCGCGAGCACGATCAGCACGGCGGGAAGGGCTCTCATCGGTTCCGCCTCCTGACCGCGATCGGGACGACGACGCACGTGGCGGCCGCCAGCAGGGCGAAGGCGTAGGAGAGGTAGACGACGAGCCAGGCCCTGCCGGTGGACACGACGGGCTGCCGGGTGATGTCGAGGAGTTCCGGTGGGCGGGGTGGTGAGGTGAAGTCGAAGGCGCTGAACAGGTTCGCCGACGCGGCGTCACGGGATCCCAGCGGAGCGAGTTTCCAGTTGTCCTCGACGAACTTCAGCACGGACGTGTAGTCGACCTGGGTGTGGTCGACGTGGCCACGCCGCGAGTAGGCGCTCATCAGCAGCGCGGGAACGCGGAACCCGTAGCCGTGCTCGTCGACTTTGGGTGGCGCCACGTGATCGTAGAAGCCGCCCCAGCCGTCATAGGTGAGCAGGAACGCCGAGTTCGACCAGTAACGACTGCGTGCCAGCTCGGACGTCATGTTCCGCACCAGGCTCTGACCCGCCTGGATGCGGCTCGGCGGATTCTCGCTCGACCCGGACGTCACGACGTACGCGACAGCGGGCAGCGTGCCCGCGCTGAGGTCGCGGTCGTACTCGCTCAGGTCGACGATCCTGCTCGCCAGCTCGGGATCGTTCCTGAAGCGCTGGAAGTTCAGCAGGGGCACCTTGGTCGCCTCTCCGGCACCCTTCGGGTCGTAGTGCTCCACGTAGAACTTCCACGGCAGTCCCCGTTCCCGCAGTCGATCGAAGATCGTCGGGATGTCGCCGTAGCCGCCTGGCGGAACCTCCTCGCCGCCCGTGGGCGTCGGCACGCCCGCCACCCAGTAGAAGTGGTTGAGCCTGCTGCCGGTCAGCGCCGAGCTGAAGAACTTGTCGAAGAGGGTGAACCTGTCCGCGATGTTCCAGTAGTACGGCAGGTCGGCGCCGTCGTAGTAGCCCATCGTGTTCGTGCCGTCGCGACCGTTCTTGCGGAACGCCTCGACGAAGCCGTTCATCTTGCCGTCGTTGTACTGTGCGCGCTGCGTCGCGGGCCGGTGGTCGAGATCGGACGGTGACTGGTCGCCGAGCCGGAACGGTTTCACGCACCGGTCGGCGCTCAGGTTGTCGGTGCTGTGCGGCATGCAGACGTCCGCGGGGATGCCGTCCGCGCCGGGATAGGTGCCGAAGTAGCTGTCGAACGAGTGGTTCGACTGCATCATCACGACGAAGTGCTCGATCGGTGTGGTGGTCTGTTGCCCGGCCACAGCCGTACCTGGCTGCCCCAGCACCAGCAGCCCGGCGACCAGCAGACAACGGATCATGGCCGTACCTCGTAAACGATGATCACCGGCGTGCTGACGCCGCTGATGTTGAGTGTCTCGGTGTGCAGCGCGATGCCGTGGTACTTCTCGACGTAGCCCATGAGCTGCTCGGAGAAGAAGGGCGTGCGGCTCGCGGAGTACGCGTCCCACACCACGTAGGAGAAGCCGCCCTCCCGCAGCTGACGGTCGGGATTGTCGATCGGTTCGTAGGAAGGGTTGCGTCGCAACGGGTTTGTGCTGACCGACAACGCATACGCCTTGCGGTTGCCGTAGAACCGGACCAGGTTCGCCATCGTCGGCCCGAGCGTCATCACGTTACCGCCGAGCGGGAGGTTGTCCTTGATCCACCGGCCGGCCTCGCGTCCGGCCGGCACTCCGCCCGACCCCGCGAGGTAGGTCGCCGAGGGTGCCGGGTTGACGGCGAGCCAGCTCGGCACGGCCAGGCTCAGCAGGACGACCGCGATCAGTGCCGTGCGCAGGTGCCGCCACGAGAAGGAGGTCCGGGTGATGGCACGTGCGGCGAGCAACACGAGTGCCGGCGCGGCGGGGAGCAGGTACTGGTACCCCTTCACCGGCCACACTTCGAAGAACCCCAACGGCAGGAGAACCCAGCACAACAGCAGCGTCTCGCGCCAGCTGTGCTGCCGTCGCAGGAACCAGAGTCCGCCGACGGCGAGCACCAGGACAGCCGGTCCGACAGCGGCCGGCATCTCCACGCCGTAGAATGCGAGGCTGTGGTTGGGGCGCCGGAACAGTTGCCACAGCAGGTAGTTCTGGCCCGTGCCGATGCGTCCGGAGAACAGCAGCGACACCGGATACGCCGCCGCGATGACGAGCGTGATGCCGGCGCCGACGAGTATCTGGCGAGCCGACACCCGAACGTCGTGACGCAGCAGGAAGAACGCCACCACCGCGAGCAGCAGGATGACCGCGATCTCCTTGGTCAGCACGGCGAGGCCGAGCACGGCGGCGGCCGAGTAGAGCCATCGCGCGCTGCGTTCGAGGCAGAACCGCGCGACGCAGTAGAACGTGAGCACGGCGAAGAACGTCAGCGGCCCGTCGAGCAGAACCTGGCGTGTCACGATCACGTGGTAGGGCATCACGGCGAGGATCGAGGCGGCGACGAGGCCCGCTTTCCGGCCGTACAGACGGAATCCGAGCAGGTACACCACGATGATCGTGCCGAGTCCGAACCCGACGGACAGCAGTCGTGCGCCCACATCGGACACACCGCCGAGGAATCCCACCGACAGCACGGTCTGGAACAGCAGCGGGTGCGCGCGGAAGATCGGGAACAACGACGACAGGGTGTCGTCGCCCGCGAGGCTCGCGGCCTGCCCCGCGTAGACCGCCTCGTCGCTGTTGAGGCCGATCGCCCCGAGCGCCCACACTCTCAAGCCGGTGGCGACGGCCAGGATCACGATCATGACCAGGATCGGGCCCGGCCGGAACTGCTTCC
Source organism: Lentzea nigeriaca (assembly GCF_016907955.1). Taxonomy (GTDB): domain Bacteria; phylum Actinomycetota; class Actinomycetes; order Mycobacteriales; family Pseudonocardiaceae; genus Lentzea; species Lentzea nigeriaca. The sequence goes on from NZ_JAFBCX010000001.1 coordinate 1,269,470, forward strand.
TCGGCACGGCAACGGTGGCCGTCGAGTCCTCTTCGACGGCCACCGGGGACCTGGACCCGAACCGAGTCATACCCAGCCCCCGGCCGAGGCCTCGGCGCCGACGAGTTCCGGGATCAGGTCCGCCCAGGTGAAGTCCGGGGTGGACAGCCAGCGGGCACGCAGCCTCCCGATCGCGGATTCGAGGATCAACCTCTCCTTGCGCCGCAATGCCGCGTGGTCGTCCTCACCGACGACGATCGACGGCGCGAGCTGCCGGAACGGCGGGAACTGGTAGGCGTCCTCGGTGTTGGCGAGCAGCGTCGCCATCGCCTCGGCCTCGGCCAGCGCACCCGTCCCGAACTCACCGCGTTCGATGACGAAGAGCTCGCTCACCTTGGTCTCCGGGATGATCTCGCACGGCAGCAGCCGGTCGACCGTGTACTTGGGCGGTGGCACCATCCGCTGGGTGAACGCGTTCACGCCCATGATCGGCAGGTTGAGCTGGCTCAGCACGAGCGCGAACTGCCTGCCCTCCTTGGAATGCAGCCTGCTCTGCAGCCGCAGCCTGCGCCACTCCTTCGGGCTGAGCTCGTGTGACTGCACTGCGCGCAACGTGTGGTGACTGATCGTCAGCGGCTTGGGGAAGCAACCGACCCGCCCGTCCGGATAGAGGATCGTCATGTCGTCGGACAGGAACTTGGCGTTGTGCTCACGGACGAGCCGCAGCACCGTGCCCGTCTTGCCGGTGTCGGTCCTGGCCGAGATGAGGACGCCCACCCCGTCCAGCTCGACGCAGGCCGAGTGCAGCAGCATGACCCCGCGTGACACGGCGACGAACCGCAGCAACGCCTCGAGGATGTTGGTGTAGACGACGTGCGGCGAGTGGGCGAGGGCGTGGGAGACGACCACGGTGATGGGGTCGCCGAGCCCGACCCGGAAGTTCGCGCCGAGCCTGCCGAGGTGTTCGCGGTAGCCGATGGCCGGTGGTGTGGTGAGGTGCGTGAACACCGCGCGGGACAGCGGTCTGCGGTCGCCGACCGTCCCGACCCGGATCTGGATCTCCGTGTCGTGGCCGAGCCATTGCGACCGGAAGTACTCGAGCTCCGGCAGTTGCACCTGCGAGCCGATCGTGACGATGCCGGGGATGGCGTAGCGGAACGGCAGGTAGCGGGTCGGTGGCGGACTGTGGTGGTGGCTGTTCTGCCGCTGGAGAGGGACCACGGGCTCGTACGGGATGTTGACGACGACGCGCATGGGCTCGCGGGGCCGTTCGACCGAGTCCGCGGGCTCGCCGCGACCGTAGATCGCCGAGTCCGCCACGACGAAACGCACCAGGAACAGCAGTCCTAGGGTGAACGCGTTGGCCACGAGCACGTTGATTCCCACGCCGTCGACCAGAAGGGCGAGCAGTGGCAGCCGCAGCAGCAATGCCAGGTGGTTGAGCAGGAAGAACCTCACACCGCGTGACCGGGCGGTACCTGGTTTGCCGGTGCGGTACAACAGGAGTTCCGTGAGCGCGAAGAGCCAGGACGTGGACGCCTCGGTCGCCAGCACCGCGGCGATCAGGTAGTGCATCTGCTGCAGTTCGAGGTGCAGCAGCCACAGCACGGCGGTGTTCACTACGAGCCCGGAAAGTCCGATGAGTCCGAACGCGACGGCGCGCATGACCCATGCGGCCGGTGAGGTCATCGCCGAACGGGCCGTCTGCTGCATGAGCAACGACCACCGCAAGCGTGCCATGTGCCAGGCGAAGGCGAAGCCACGGCGGAGGGTGCCTGTGCGGGCACCCTCTTCGCGGGCCTGGGGGTGGTACGGCACCTCCGCCATGCGCAACCGCGGGTGACGGACCAGCAACTCCATGAGCACGCGGAATCCGCCGGGCCGGAGGCGGTCCAGGCTGACGGCGTCGCGACGAACCGCGAAGAACCCGCTGGTCGGGTCAGTCGGCTGGGCGAGCCTGCGAGGGAACACCGCCTTGGCGAGGGCGTTCTTGATGTTGTGCACCGGTGCGCGGGTGGCGATCACGAGGTCGACGTCTCTCGACCGGCCGACCTCGGCGAGCGGTACCGCCAGCTCGGGCGGGTGCCGCAGGTCGCCGTCCATGACGACGATCCACCGACCCTGTGCCGCGCGCATTCCGGCGAGCACGGCGGCGAAGGGACGACCGTAACGCTCGCCCGGCGGGGTCTGTACCAGATGGACCGGGAACGGGGCGTCCTCGGCAGAGGTGCGGACGGCGGTTGTGCTGTCGTCCCCGTCGACGGCGAACACGATCTCCACAGTGGACGTTCCGATGGAGTGGCCCAGACGCGTCAGCACCTCGCTGACCTTCTGGGGCGCGTTCCGCGCCGGAATCACGACACTGACATCGACTTCCTGGTTCATAGCCAGCCTCGCAATCCCGGCCACGTGATGAACAGACGGTGAACCGCCGGGCGTAGCGTGCGATCCTCAAAGGCCTCGCCGCATCGCCAATTTTGGCTATGGGGCGGGTGTTCTGGCTGCGGCGTAACACTCTCGGCGTCCGCGCCGATTTGATGAACACATACCCAACACCGACTTCCACTTGTGGACCGGCCGCCATGCATCACTTCGTACTTCCGCGCGCCCGCTGGGTAGTTGTGCGACCACGAGCGGTGTTTGCCGAGTCGGGTGTGTTCGCGGTTGCCCTGGTGCTGCTGTGGTGGCAGGGAGATCGACTGGACCACATGTGGCAGACGGCCGCCGGCGAGGTGTTCACCTTGCTGGCACTGGTGTCCGCCTGCGTCGCGACCGCGGCGGCGATCGTGGCTCGGATGATCCCCAGGTCCATGGACGAGACCGACCGGCGGCTGGCCGGACCGCTCGCCTTCTACGGCGTGATCATGATTCCGGCGAGCGTCTTCGACCTGCCGAACAGACTCGAACCCGCCGTCGCGGTCGGCGGGTTCGTCGCCAGCAGCCTGTTCCTGGTGTTGATGATCTGGGCGCTCTGCCCGGAGCTCTACCTCGGCCTGCGATGGCCCACGGCCGTTGTCCTCGCCGTGCTGGTCACCGTCGTGGCCGGTGTCGTCGCGCACGTGGTCCCGTTCTCCGGAAACGAGGAAGGGCCGACGCTCGCCACCATCGCCGTGGTCGTCGGCTGGTTCATCGTCGCCGCGGCATTCGTCGTGGTAGGCGGAAAGCGGCACCAGTCGGTCACGTGGCGAGTCGGTTTCGGACTGACCGTGGTCGCCCTCGCCCACGTCGACAACCTCGCGCTGAGACCGGAGCTCAGCCAGCCCGACCTCGACTTCGCCGCGTTGCGGCTGCTCGGTCTGCTGCTGGTGCTCACCGCTCTCGCCCGCCCCGCGCTGCGTGCCATGCGTGAGGCACGGGACCACGCCGAGCTCCTCATCGCCGCCGAACACAGGGCGCGTCAGCTGGCCAGCGAGGTCGCCGAGCGCAACCACGAGATCCGCAACCTCGTCTCCGGCCTCTCCGGGGTCACCCACGTGCTCGGTGAGCGCACCCCGCTCGGCTCGGCAGTGCAGGCGGAGCTCGAACGCGTGCGTTACCTGCTCGGCCACGCGGCATCTCAGGACGGCGTCGTCCACCTGGAGCCGTTGCTCACGAGGCTCGTCGCGTTGCACCGCGCCCGCGGCACGGCCATCGAGCTGCAGGTGGCCGAGGGACTGAGGACCGTCATGCCGGCGGCCGAGCTCGCGCAGGTCGTGACCAATCTTTTGGTGAACTGTGAGCGGCATGCCGCGGGCGCGCTCGTGCGCATCCGTGCCGGCGCCCATGGCGACGGGGTGTGGATCGAGGTGTCCGACGACGGTCCCGGCTACACGCCGAACGGCCATCGTGGGATAGGGCTGCGGGTGTGCACCCGTCTGCTGGCGGAGTACGGCGGGACGTTGGGAATCGGCTCGGACGACAGCGGGCGGGGCTGTGTCGCGCTCCTTCACCTGCCCGGTGCCACTGGCTGGGCCGCAGAGGCGGTCTGATGGCGGCCCGGACCGTGCTGGTCGTGGACGACCACACGCTGATCCGGACCACGTTGGTGATGGCCTTGCGCTCCCAGGGGTTCGACGCGTTCCACGTGCCCGTCGCGCGCACCGCCGACATCCTCACCGACATCAGCGGATACGAGCCCGGCCTCGCGTTGCTCGACCTGTACCTGGGCGAGGGCGTCGAGAGCGGCGCGGAGCTCGTTGTGCCGTTGGTGTCCATGGGCTGGTCCGTGTTGATCGTGACCGGTAGCCGCGACCGCTACGCGCTCGCGAGGGCCGTGGCACTGGGCGCCGCCGGCTGGGTGAGCAAGACGGAGTCGTTCGAACGTCTGCTGGCCGTCACCGTGGACGCGGCGGCCGGCCGTGAGGTGCTGAGCCAGGCCGCACGGTCGGAGCTCGTCACCCTGTACCGGCGGTTGCGTGCCAGGCACGACGAGATCGAGAAACGCCTCGCCAGGCTGAGCACACGGGAACGCCAGGTGCTCGACCGGCTGGCCGCGGGCGTTCAGGCGGCAGCCGTCGCCGAGGAGTTCGGCATCTCGCTCGCCACTGTGCGGGCGCAGATCAGGTCTGTGCTCACCAAGCTGGACGTCGGCACCCAGCTGGCTGCCGTGGCGCTGGTCAACGAGGCGAGGACGCCGAGCTGAGCGGCCGGGCGGGGCATCACAGTTCGTGTTCCACCGCCGGCAGCAGCGACTGCTCCAGCACCGACGGGATTTCCGGCGGCAGCGTGGGCAGCGCACCCGCCTGGGAAATGAGCGCGTGCAGGTTCGCCCGCTCGGCCTCGAGCCACTCGGCCGCGGCCTTCGGCCCGGCGAACATCATTTCCCACGGGTGCTGCGGGGCGCCCTCGGGAATGTGCCACGAATCCTCGCCGTGCAGCGCCCGAAGGGCCTGCCAAATGGTGGCCGCGTACCAATTGACGACCCGTGCAATCGCGGCGGTCCGCGCCTCCGGGGTCAACAGCCGCACCGCCAGTTCCCGTGCGTACAGGCGCAGCAGGTCGTGGAACCGGTAGCGGCCGGGTGCCGTGGCCTCCAGCAGATGTGCGTCGACGAGTCGCTCCAGGTTCACCTCGGCGATCGACGGGTCCTGGCCGAGCAGGCAGCCGGCGACCGGCAGGCTGAACTCCGGCCCGTCGAACAGCGAGAGGGGAGGGAACGCCGCGGCCGCGGCACCATCCCTCGTGCTGCCGCTGTCCCGCAACGTCTCGTAACCGACCTGGAAGCTGGTCCTGACCTGCAGATCCGCTTGCTGCAGCTCATCGAGCCTGCGCTCGGCATCGGCGAGTTTGTCCGCCAGCCGCCGAATCGGCCACTGCGGGCGCGCCACCAGCCGGGCTCCGGCGATCCGCAGTGCCAGCGGCAGGTTCCCGCACTGCCTCGCCACCTGCTCGGCGGCGAAGCGGTCGTCCTCCAGCCGCCGCTTCCCCGCGATGCTGCCCAGCAGCTCGACGGCCTCCGGTTCCGGCAGCACGTCCAGGTGCACGTGGGTCGCACCGTCCAGGGTCGCGAGGACCTCGCGGCTGGTGACCAGCACCGCGCACATCGAGCTGCCCGGCAGCAACGGCCTGACCTGAGTGGCGTCGAACGCGTTGTCCAGCACCACGAGCAGCTGTCGCGTGGCGGTCAGTGCGCGGAACATCACGCCGGCCTCGTCCTCGTCGGCCGGGATGCCGGTGGCGGGAACGCCCAGCGCGCGGAGAAACCGGGCGAGCGCGGCAACCGGGGGCAGGGGCACCGCGCCGGGCGCGAATCCGTGCAGGTTGACGTACACCTGCCCGTCGGGGAACCGGTGTGCGAGCTGGTGCGCGGCATGGACCGCCAGCGCGGACTTGCCGACGCCCGCAGCGCCGTCCACCGCGCAGATCACGACCGGGTCAGGGTTGGTCGACGGCCTGATCACGGCTTCCAGCTCGGCAAGCTCACAATGCCGGCCGACGAATCCGCCGATGTCCGGGGGAAGTCCCCTCGGGGTTGCCCCATTCTCCTCGAACGACCGGGTCATGTCGCTGAACGGCGCACGCGCCCGGCGTCGTTCCTCGACGCGGTCGCGGGCCGTGGCGAGCTTCCGCTGCTCCTCGGCTGACGCGCCGAGCAACTGGATGAGCTCGTCGAACCGGTCCGTCGGCGGCAGCGCCTTGCCCGCGAAGTAGTCCCCGATCACCCCGTGGGCCCAGCCGGTCCTGGCGGCGATCGCGCGGTAGGTGAGCAGCGGGCCACCGGCCCGGCGAGCCAGCCTGCGGCGGAGGCGGCGGAGAAGATGACCGAGTTCGACGAGGTTCTGGGCGTCGTCGATGTCAGACAGCGCCCACTGCTCGGGCCACGTCATCGGTGATCACCTCACGATCCGGTCACACGCACCGGCCAATTCACCGCTTGTCCGGTCCTGTCCGGCTCTGACCGGAACTCGACGCCGAAAAAACACCGCTATGTAAACCTGTTCGGACCGCGAAAGGCGGGTGTTACGAAGTACTGCTTGATCCTTCGGGGGATCAGGCACAAATGACGCGCAGGCGCTTTTCGACTACCGAGGGCGAGCGGCCATGGTCCGGACAATCGTTGGCCTGAGTGTTCAGTTCCGCGTCCTTGTCGCCGCACTGGTCGCCGTGGTCGCCACATTGGGAATCATCCAGATCCAAAAAGCGCCGCTCGACGTCTACCCCGAGTTCGCGCCCCCGCAGGTCCAGATCCAGACCGAGGCGCTCGGGCTCTCCGCGGCCGAGGTCGAGCAGCTGATCACCGTGCCGATGGAGCAGGATCTCCTCAACGGGATCGCCTGGCTCCAGCAGATCCGATCCGAGTCGTCGCCGGGTCTGTCGTCCATCGAGCTGATCTTCGAGCCGGGGACGGACATCCTGAAGGCGCGCCAGCTCGTGCAGGAGCGCATGGTCCAGGCTCACGCGCTGCCCAACGTCGGCAGCTCGCCGTTCATGGTGCAACCGGTGTCCTCGGACAGCCGGGTCATGATGATCGGCCTCGGTTCGAAGGACCTGTCGGCCATCGACCTCTCGGTGCTCGCGCGCTGGAAGATCAAGCCGCGGCTGCAGGGCATTCCGGGGGTCGCGAACGTCGCGATCTGGGGTCAGCGCGACCGGCAGCTCCAGGTGCAGGTGAACCCGGACAAGCTGCGCCAGTACGGCGTGTCGGTGACCCAGGTGCTCAAGACGACCGGCAACGCGCTGTGGGTGTCGCCGTTGACGTTCGTGCAGGCGTCGACGCCGGGTACGGGCGGGTTCATCGACACGAACTCCCAGCGGCTCGCGATCCAGCACATCCTGCCGATCACGACACCCCAGAGCCTGGCCTCGGTGAGCGTCGAGGACACCGGTGACAAGAGGCTGCACCTCGGTGACGTCGCCACGGTCGTCGAAGACCACCAGCCGCTCATCGGTGACGCGGTGCTGAACGACGGCCCCGGACTGATGCTCGTGATCGAGAAGTTCCCGGAGTCCAACACGCGTGAGGTGACCGCGGCCGTCGAGGACGCCATGAACGCCCTCAAGCCGGGACTCGCCGGGATCACCGTCGACACGAACGTCTACCGCCCGGCGTCCTACATCGAGGACGCGCTCGGACACCTCGGCCTGTGGGCGATCGTCGGACTGGTGATCCTGTTCGTGCTGTTCGCCGCTGCTTTCTTCTCGTTGCGGATGGCCCTGATCAGCTTCGTCTCGCTGGCCCTGTCGGTGATCACGGCGCTGTGGGTGCTCCATCTGCGGGGCGCGACTCTCAACGTGATGGTGCTGGTCGGCCTCACGATCGCCCTCGGCGCGATCGTGGACGACGCGGTCACGGACGCGGAGAACATCCGCCGTCGCCTGCGCGAGCACCGGGCGTCCGGCGGCGACGCCCCGCTGCTGGGCGTGGTCGTCGACGCCTCGCACGCGGTGCGCAGGCCGCTCCTCTACACGACGTTGATCCTGCTGCTGGCGACGCTGCCGCTGTTCTTCCTCGGCGGTGTTCCGGGTGCCTTCTCGGGCCCGCTGGCGATGTCGTACGGCCTCGCGATCGTCGCCTCCGCGGTGGTGGCGCTCACCGTCACACCGGCGCTGGCCGTCGTGCTCCTCTCGCGCGGGCGGCTCGACCGGCGTCCGAGCCCGGCCGTGCGGCTCGTCCACTGGGGTTTCGACCGGACCATGCCCGCGTTCCTCGGCCGCCGGTGGCCGGTGTACCTGGCGATCGTCCTGCTGATCGCGGCGGGGTTCGCGCTGCTGCCGCAGCTCGGCACCGGCAACGGCTCGCTGCTCCCGCCGCGGCTGGACCGGAACCTCCTGGTCCGCTGGCAGACCGCGGCCGGCACCTCGCTGGCCGAGATGGACCGCGTCACCAGCGCCGCCGCCGGCGAGGTCCGCGCCATCTCCGGTGTCCGGGCCGTCGGCGCCCACGTGGGCCGGGCGATCGCGTCCGACCAGACCGTCAACGTGAACGCCGGCGAGCTGTGGATCGGCCTCACCGACACAGCCGACTACGACGCGACCGCGGCCGAAGTCCGGCGCGTGGTCCGCGGTTACCCCGGCATGCAGGTCGACCTGGCGAGCTACGCCGAGCAGCGGGTGGACACGGCGCGCGCGGCCGCCGGCGGCGACCTCGTGGTCCGTGTCTACGGCTACGACCTCGACATCCTGCGAAGCAAGGCCGACGAGGTGAAGCAGCTCCTCACGACCGTCGACGGCGTGACCGACCCGAAGGTGGCGCCCCAGCCGCCCGACGAGCCGACGCTCGAGGTGAAGGTCGACCTCCAGGCCGCCCAGCGGTTCGGGATCAAGCCGGGTGACGTGCGTCGTGCCGCGGGCACGTTCTTCTCCGGCCTGCCGGTCGGAAACCTCTACGAGGACCAGAAGGTGTTCGACGTCGTCGTGCTCGGCACGCCCACGACGCGCTTCTCGCCCAGCAACGTCGGGGACCTGCTGATCGACCTGCCCGCGGGCGGCCAGGTGCGCCTCGGCGACGTGGCCACCGTGCGCACGACCTCGTACCCGACGACGGTGCGGCACACCGGCACGTCGCGCAGCATCGACGTCATCGCGAACGTGCGCGGCCGTTCCGCCGGCTCGGTGGCCGCCGACGTCAAGGGTCGGCTGCCGAACGTGAGCATGCCGCTCGAGTACCACGCCGAGGTGCTCGACGAGGTGAGCGGCCAGCGCGACCAGGCCCTGCTCACGGCCGGGCTCGCCCTCATCGCGCTGATCGGGATCTTCCTGTTGCTGCAGGCCGCGTTCCGCAGCTGGCGCACCGCACTGCTGGTCCTGCTGACGCTGCCGCTGGCCGCGGTCGGCGGCGTGCTGGCGGCCGGGTTCTCCGGCGGTGTCCTGACGCTGGGCGCGCTGGCCGGGCTCGCCGCGGTGCTGGGTCTCGCACTGCGCAACGTCATGGTGCTCGTCCACGGCTACCAGGAAGCCGGGGCCGTGGGAGCCGACGAGATCCTCCGGGTCACCAGGGACCGGGCCGGGCCGGTCGTGCTCACCGCCGTGGCCACGGCCGCGGTCGTCGTCCCGGTGCTGGTGCTCGGCCGTGTCTCCGGCCTCGAGGTGTTGTTCCCGCTGGCCGCGGTGCTGCTGGGCGGCCTGGTCACCTCGACCCTGCTGACGCTGGTGATCACGCCCGCGTTGTACCTCCAACACGCACCTGCCCGAAACTGAAGGGGAGGCTGGAATGCGCGCACTGGCACTGATCGTGGCCGCCGCACTTCTCGCGGGGTGCCAAGAGGGAAGCGCCGAGAGCGAAGAACCGGAAGCCGCCGTCGTCGAGGCCATCGAGGGCTCGCAGGCCCACAAGCTGGTTCTGACGGATGAGGCGATCCAACGCCTGGGTATCAAGACCGAGACCGTGGCGGCCGCGGCGGCGGGTGGTCAGGCCGTCATCCCGATGACCGCGGTGCTCTACGACCCGGACGGCAGCACCTGGACCTACACCAATCCCGAGCCCAAGACCTATGTCCGGCAACAGGTCGCCATCGCCAAGGTCGAGAACGACCGCGCCATCCTCTCGTCCGGTCCCGCCGCGGGCACCGCGGTGGTCGTGGTGGGCTCCGCCGAGCTGCTCGGCACCGAGAACGGCGTCGGCGGAGGCTGATCATGTCCGAACGACGCACGGCGATGCGCTGGATCGTCGGCTCCAGCCTGAAGTTCCGCTATCTCGTGGTGGCCGCGGCCGCGGCGATGATGGCGGTCGGGACGCTCCAGGTCCAGAACATGCGGGTGGACGTGTTCCCCGAGTTCGCCCCGCCGCGCGTCGAGATCCAGACCATCTGCCTCGGACTGTCCACAGCGGACGTCGAGTCGCTGGTCACGGTCCCCATCGAGCAGGTGCTGACCGGGATCAAGGGTCTGAACGACCTGCGCTCCAAGTCCGTGCCGCAGCTGTCGTCCGTCGAGCTGATCTTCGATGAGGGCACCGACCTGTTGCAGGCCAGGCAGCTCGTCCAGGAACGCCTCACGACCGTGCAGAACAACCTGCCGACCTGGGCGAGCCCGCCGGTGATCCTGGCGCCCGTGTCGGCGACCAGCCGCGTCCTGAAGATCGGGATGTCGTCGAAGGAACACTCCCTGATCTCGATGTCCATGATGGCCTACTGGACGATCCGGGCGCGGCTGCTGCGCGTGCCGGGGGTCGCCAACGTGGCGATCTGGGGTGAGCGGCTGCAGATGCTCACCGTGCAGGTCGACCCGAAGAAGATGAAGGAGCGCAACGTCACGCTCGACGGCGTCATGGAGGCGACCGGCGACTCGGTGGACTCCGGCCTGCTGCGGTTCACCGCCGGCTCGATCATCGGCACCGGCGGTGCCGTCGAGACGTCCGACCAACGTGTCGGGATCCGGCACGTGCTGCCGATCGTGTCGCCGGCCGACATGGCGAAGGTGACCGTGCAGGGCCAGGTCGACACCGAGGACGGTCCGCAGCCGACCCAGGTCCAGCTCGGCGAGATCGCCCAGGTCGTGGAGGCCCACCAGCCGCTCGCGGGCGACGCCGTCGTCGGTGACTCCCCAGGCCTGCTCCTCGTGGTGGAGAAGCTGCCGTGGGGCAACACGCTCGAAATCAGCAAGGGCGTGGACGACGCGATCAAGTCGCTCGAACCCGGACTGCCCGGAATCACGTTCAACACCAGCATCTTCCGGCAGTCGACCTTCATCGAGACGTCGATCAACAACCTCACCCAGGCGCTGCTGCTCGGGTTCCTCCTCGTCTTCGTGATCCTGACGCTGTTCCTCTTCGAATGGCGCGTCGCGCTCGTCAGCCTGCTGACGATCCCGCTGTCCCTGATGGCGGCGATGCTGGTGCTGCGTGCCTGGGACGCGACGGTGAACACGATGACACTGGCCGGCCTCGTGCTGGCGCTGGGGGCGGTGGTCGACGACGCGATCATCGACGTGCAGAACATCGTCCGGCGGCTGCGGCAGGAACGCCTCGCGGGCAGCGAGAAGTCGACCTCGTCGATCATCCTGTCCGCGTCGCTGGAGGTCAGGAGCCCGATCGTCTACGCGACACTGATCATCCTCGCGGCGACGGCGCCGGTGTTCGTGCTGGAGGGCGTCACCGGGTCGTTCTTCCAGCCGCTGATCGCCGCGTACACACTGGCGATCCTCGCCTCGATGGTCGTCGCCCTGACCGTCACACCCGCACTCACACTGATCTTCCTGCGCGGCGCGCACGTCGAACGCCACCAGTCCCCGGTCGCCCGATGGCTCGAACGCCGCTACGACAGGCTGCTCGCCCGCATCGTCCAGCGACCACGCCGGGTCTACGCGATGGCGGGGTTGCTCGTCGTGGCCGCGATCCTCGTGCTGCCACAGCTCGGCCAGTCCCTGTTCCCGGAGTTCAAGGAGCGCAACTTCCTGAGCCACTGGATCACCTCGCCCGGAACGTCGGTCGAGGAGGAGCAGCGCATCACGCTGCAGGTGAGCCGGGAACTGCGGGAGATCCCCGGCGTGCAGTCGTTCGGTTCGCACATCGGCCAGGCGTTCCTCGGCGAGGAGGTCGTGGGCGTCAACTTCGGCGAGAACTGGATCAGCATCTCGCCGGATGTCGACTACGAGACCACGATCCACGCGATCGAGCGCGTCATCGCCCGGTACCCAGGCCTCTTCCACGACGTTCAGACGTACCTGAACGAACGGATCGAGGAGGTCCTGACGGGGGCCAAGGAACCGATCGTCATCAGGATCTACGGTCAGGACCTCAAGGTCATCCGCGAGAAGGGCCAGGAGGTCCTCGAGAAGATCGAAGGCATCCGCGGCATCTCCGACTCGCACGTCGACCTCCAGGTGGACGAGCCGCAGGTCGAGGTCGAGGTCGACCTGGCGAAGGCGGCCGTGCACGGACTGAAGCCGGGCGACGTCCGCCGTGCCGCGTCCACCCTGGTCGCGGGCGAGGAGGTCGGCGACATCTTCCGCGACGGCAAGGCCTACGACGTCATGGTGTGGAGCACGCCCGCGACGCGGCACAGCGTGGCCGACATCAGCGACCTGCTGATCGACACCCCCGCCGGCACGCCCGTGCGGCTCGGCGACGTGGCGAAGGTGAGCGTCCAGCCGGTTCCCAACGTGATCGAGCGGCAGAACGACTCACGCCGCATCGACGTGGCGGCCGGGGTCACCGGACGCGACCTCGCCTCGACGGCCAAGGACGTCGAGCGGGCGCTGGCCGAGGTCCAGTTCCCGCAGGGCTACCACTACGAGCTGCTCGGCGAGTACCAGGAGCAGCAGTCCGCGCAGAACCGCCTGTACCTCGTCGGCATCGTCGCCGCACTGGCGATCTTCCTGCTGCTGCAGGTGTCGTTCCGCAGCTGGCGGCTCGCGACCCTGAGCTTCCTCACCCTTCCGATGGCACTCGTGGGCGGCCTCATCGCCGCCTTCGCGGGCGGTGGCGTCATCTCGCTGGGATCGCTCATCGGGTTCTTCACGGTGTTCGGCATCGCCGCCCGCAACGGCATCCTGCTGATCAACCACTGCCAGTACCTGGAGCAGGAGGAGGGCGAGACCTGGGGTCGCGACCTCGTCCTGCGAGGCGCGCGGGAACGGCTCTCGCCGATCCTGATGACCTCGCTCGCGACCGGTCTCGCGGTGGTGCCGCTGGTCGTGCTCGGCGACCGGCCCGGCCACGAGATCGAGTACCCGCTCGCGATCGTGATCCTCGGCGGCCTCGTCACCTCGACCCTGCTCAACCTGTTCGTCGTCCCTTCCCTGTACCTGCGCTTCGGCAGGAGCAGCCGGCAAGCGCGTCACGTCCTGAGGAACGGAGAGCCCGATGTCCCTCGCCCAACGCCTTAGTGCGGCATTGCTGGGCTCCCTGGTCGTCGCGGGCCTGCTGACCACTCCAGGCACCGCGTCCGCCCGGACCCAGGAGTGCGGTGCTCCCCAACGGCTCGGCCAGTTCCCCAGCCATCCCAAGGTCGACAACCGGTTCTTCCCGCTCGTCCCGGGAACCGAGTACACCCTCAAGGGCACGGTCGGTGGGGCGTCGCACACGGTGCGAACCACGGTGACCGACCTGACCAAGGTGGTTGACGGTGTGCGGACGATCGTCGTGCTGGACGAGGACCTCGACGGCAAGGTGCTCGCGGAGGCGGAGCTCGCCATGTTCGCGCAGGATCTCGGTGGAACGGTGTGGGCACTGGGTGAGTACCCCGAGGAGTACGAGAACGGCGAGTTCGCCGGCGCCCCGAGCGTGTGGGTCAGTGGTACGGCCGGGGCACGCGCGGGCATCGCGATGCTTGCGCGACCGGCTCTCGGTACCCCCGCGTACCTGCAGGGCCTGGCCCCCAAGATCGCCTTCGAGGACTGCGGCCAGGTCCTGAAGACCAACCAACGCGTCTGCGTGCCGGTCAACTGCTACGACGGCGTGCTGGTGATCGACGAGTGGGCACCGAACGACCCCGAGGGCGGCCACCACCAGAAGTTCCACGCACCGGGTGTCGGCATCGTGCAGGTCGACGCGGCCGGCGACGTGAATCCCGAGGTGCTGAGCCTGGTGAGCTATCGCCACCTCGGGCCGAACGCGCTGGCGAAGGCCCGTGCGCGAGCACTGGCGCTGGACGAGCACGGCTATCAGGTCAGCCCGAACGTGTTCGGCCGGACCTCGCCCGCGGTGCCCTGCGATTGAGGAGCCTTCCGGCTCTGACCCCGTGGCGTGACCCAGAACGTCGGCCGGGTGATTCGCCTGGCGACGTTCAGGGTCACGCCACTACCCGCCTTCGGAGGTGGAGGCGGCAGCTGGATCGGCGGCAGACGACGGCAAGGTGAATGACGCGACCATCGCGAGGAACCAGGCCGTGCCGAGGGCGTACCCCGCGAGCACGTCGGAGACGTAGTGCACCGCCAGAGCGACTCGGGACAGGCCTATCCCCAGCACCATCGCTGCCGCGAGCACAACCGCGACGCGGCGTCCCGCGGACCGCATCACCGGCCAGAAGACCACCAGCACGGTCGCGTAGGTGACGGCGGCGGATTGGGCGTGGCCGCTGGGAAAGCTCAGACCGTGAGCAGTGGTCAGAGGGTCGGGCACCGTCGGACGGGCTCGTTGGACAGCCCTCTTGACCACCGCGTTCAGCAGGGCGCTGCCCGTGACGGTCACCAGGACGAACACCGCCTGCCTCGGACGGTGCCGATACAGCAGCCACGCCGCGACGAGGGCGATCGCCGTGAGGTAGACCGGTGCGGAACCGATGGTGCTCAACGTCTTCATCGCCGTGACGAAGGCAGGGTGCTCGGCGGTGTAGCGGTGCACGTCGTCCCGGACGTCGTCGTCCACGGCCAGCAGCGGGGGCCACTTGCCGAGCACCAGGAACAGGAGCAGGCCGAACGTGATCGTCGGCGCCGTCATCATCAGCACGGGGCGCCTCATGCCCCGCACGGTACGGCCCGCGGATTAGAGAATCGTGAGGATCAGGCCGGAACCTCTGCCAGCGGCAGCCGCACGTGGAAGCACGCGCCCTCTGCCGAGTCGGCCAGCCACACCTGACCGCCGTGCCGCTCGGTCACCTCGCGCACGATCGCCAGCCCCAGGCCCACGCCGCCGCTGTCACGCTCGCGGGCGCGTTGGGTGCGGAAGAACCGTTCGAACACCTTGGTGCGGTCTGATTCCGGGATACCGGGACCGTCGTCGGCGACGACCAGTTCGGCGAACCGCTCCGCCGACCACAGGCCGACGGTGATCCGGTGCCGGGCATGGCGTTCGGCGTTGTCCAGCAGGTTGCGCACGACCCGGCTCAGCTCGCCCGACCGGCCGCGCAGCCGGGCCGTGGAGAACGGGGTGAGCTCGACCTCGACGACGGCGCGGGTGCGGACCGCCTCGATCTCGGCCAGAACCACCTCGTCCAGGTCCACCCACTCGACCGTCTCCGTGACCCCGTCCGCCAGCGCCAGCACGATCAGCTCGTCGGTCAGTCCACCCAGCCGGACCGTCTCGCGGTGCAGGTCGACGGCGAGCCGCACCCAGTCCGTGTGGGACGGGTGGGCGAGACCGACCTCCAGCCTGGTGCGCAGGCTCGCCAGTGGGCTGCGCAGTTCGTGGGCGGCGTCGGCGGCGAAGCGGCGTTGCCGTTCGTGCACCTCCTCGAGGCGTGCCAGCATCTCGTTCATGGTGCGGGCCAGCCTGCCGACCTCGTCGTCGGCCTTGGGCTCGGGCACCCTCCGGTCGAGCTGGCTCGCGGTGATCTCGGTGACCTGTTCCCGGATCGCTTCCACCGGACGCAACGCGCGCCCCACCACCAGCCACGTGGTACCTCCGGCCGCGACGAGCAGGAACGGCACGATGATCGCCAACGCTGTCGTGGCCGCCTCGACACCCTCGTCGGCGTGCTCCAGAGACACGGCCGCGTACACCGCGACGGGTTGGCCGAGCACCGAGCCCGGCACACCGGCGACGGCGTGGTACTCGCCGTCGGGCAACCGCGAAGTTCCCGTCACCGCACCGCTTTCCGGCCACAGTGCGAGCAGCCGGGTGTGCGCGAGTTCCGCGCTCGCGCCGAGCACCGTGCCGTCCCGCGCGACGACCTGCACGAGCGGCGGCAGAACGGCGGGCAGGCCACTGGAGATCATCGGAACGAACGAGTCGGCCTGGTGGCGGGCCTGAACCTCGGCGTTGCCGGTGAGCTGATCACGCACCAGCGTCAGAGTCACCGCGCCGCCCGCGACCAGCCCCAGCCCCACGACCAGCACCGCCAGCGCGGTCAACCGGACGCGGACACCGGCCTGACGCCTAACCGCCATCGGCCGCCAGCCGGTAGCCGGCCCCCCGGACAGTCTCGACGGCGTGCCGGCCGAACGGCAGGTCGATCTTGCGCCGCAGGTAGGCGACGTAGACCTCCAGCACGTTCGACTCGATCGGGATGGCCGAGTCCCACACCTCGTCCAGTGCGAACTGCTTGGACACCACCTGGCCCGGCCGTGACATGAGCAGCTCGAGCAACGCGAACTCGCGCGGTGTCAGTTCGATCGCCGTCTCGCCGCGGCGGCAATGCCGGGCCACCCGGTCCAGCGCGAGATCACCGGCGGTCAGCACGTCGGCGAGGCGCAGGCCCGACCGCCGCAGCAGCGCGTGCAGACGAGCCAGCAACACCCGGTACGAGAACGGTTTGGTGAGGAAGTCGTCCGCGCCGATGCGCAACGCGCGCAGCTGGTCCAACTCACCGCTGCGGGCGGTCAGCACCAGTACCGGCACCCGGACTCCCGCGCGGCGCAGCTGAGCGCACAGGTCGAGACCGGGCAGACTCGGCAGCATCAGGTCGAGCACGATCGCGTCGAACGGGCGGGTGAGCCCGGCGTCCAGGCCGAGCAGGCCGTCGGCGACCGTCTCGACCTCGAAACCGTCCTGGCGCAGGCCGTCCGCGAGTGCGTCCGCGAAGGACGCCTCGTCCTCGACTACCAGCACCCGGCCCAACGGAGTCATGCGATCACCTGACTGGACACCAGCCTGCCTCGTCCCAGTATCAGCACATCGGTGCGGATCCGCTCGACCTCGGGTGGCCGGCAACCTGATGGCGGGTTCATCGCACCGGTCGCGTGGCCGGTTGCCAGGAACGCCCGCGACGAAGAACTCGCCGCGGCTCGGACTGACCACAGTGGACAGGCAGGCGCAGAGTCGTGGACTTGCCCGCGCCGTCCGGCCCGGCAGCCCAGGCGACGTTGCGACACCCGGACGTGGATCGCGTGCTGTGCATTTCGTGGTCCGAGATCAAGCTGTGTTCGTCGCTCCCAGGCTGCCACGGCGCCCAGCGGTTGAAATTCCATGACGGGTGCGCCCTTTCCTGGTGCCCCTCCTCTCAGTGAATCGGCTGAACCGCACATTTCGTTGCAACTCCATCCGCGTGGGTGACGGGCGGTGTGCGGGCCATCGCTGCAGGTTAAAGGTCATGTGGATCAGCCATGGGATGGTGTTCTCATTGTTCTCTCATCTCCGTCACGTCCACTTGTGGGCACTTGCTCCGAATGACGAGGAGATGCCATGCCAGGTGTCACTCTCGAAGCTCGTGAGTTGTCCAAATGGTTCGGTTCCCGGACAGCTGTCGACTCGGTGAGCTTCACCGCGTACGAGGGAGAGGTGATCGGTCTTCTCGGCCCCAACGGGGCGGGAAAGACCACGACGATCCGGATGCTCTCGACGGTCCTGCCGCCTACCGGCGGGGACTTCACCGTCGCGGGAGTGCCGTCGTCCCAGCCGGCCGGTATCCGGGCGCGCATCGGCGTGCTGCCGGAGAGCGCGGGCTACCCCATGTTCCAGACCGGATTGGAGTATCTGACGTACCACGGACGGCTCTTCGGGCTGTCTCGTGACGAGGCCAGACAGACCGCCGTGCGGCTGCTCGGCCAGGTCGGGCTGGCGGATCGCGCGCAGTCCCGGATCGCGACCTACAGCCGCGGTATGCGGCAACGTCTCGGCATCGCGCGGGCGCTGGTGAACAACCCGTCCGTGGTGTTCCTCGACGAACCGACGCTCGGCCTGGATCCCGCCGGACAGCGGGAGATCCTCACGCTGGTGCGGATGATCGCCGAGGCGCGCGGCACGACGGTGGTGCTGTCGACGCACACGCTGCCCGAGGTCGAGCAGGTGTGTTCCTCGGTGCTGATCCTGAACGAGGGCAAGGTCGTTGTGTCCGGCAGCGTCGCGGAGGTGACGAGCACGGAGGCGGCCAGCCGTCAGTCCGGCAGGCTGCGTGTCCCGCCGGAGGAGGTGCCGCGTGCGGCCGAGGTGCTGCGAAGGCTGCCCGGAGTGTCGGTCGAGGTGTCGAAGGACGTCCTGACGGTCACGTCGGCGGACGGCATGAACAGCATGTTGTCCGCGGTGCTCGACGCCGGAATCGTCCTGCTGTCGTTCGAGGTCGACGGCGCCCGGCTGAGCGACGCCTTCCTGGCAATGACGCGAGGAGGTACGTCGTGAGCGCGCGGGTCATCGCCGGCCAGGAGTGCCGCGATCTGTGGCTGAGCGGCCGCGGCCCGGTGCTGACGTTCGTCTACTCCGTGCTGCTGAGCGCCGTGACCTACCTGGCCGCCACCAACCGGATCCTGAACTTCCTGGAACAGCGGGAATCGGTGAACCTGGTGTTGCAGATCGCCGTCGCGGTCGGGGTGTTGCTGACGCTGGTCGTCGCCGCCGACGCGATCAGCGGTGAACGCGAGCGCGGCACCCTGGAGAGCCTGCTGCTGACGCCGGTGTCCCGCGGCTCGATCGTGCTGGGCAAGCTGGTGGCCGCGATGTCGTTGTGGGGCGCGGCTTTCGTGGTCGCGTTGCCCTACCTGTGGGTGCTCGGCAAGGGTGTCGCCGTGGTGGGGAAGGCGGTGCTGCTCGCCCTGGTCGTCGGGACCGTGCTGGCGCTGTCGATGGCGGCGGTCGGTCTGCTGATCAGTGCTCGATCCTCCACCAACAAGGTGAGCCTCGCCGCGTCGCTGTTCCTGTTGCTCGCCTTGTTCGCGCCCACGCAACTGCCCGCGATGTCGAAGTCGTCCGTGGGCGACCTGCTGGTGCGGATCAACCCGGTGACGGCCGGCATTCACTACATCGGGCTGGTCCTCGTCAAGGGACACACCTGGGCCCAGGACCTGTCGTACCTGATCTCGCCGGTCGTGGCCGTGGTGGTCGCAGCCGTGGCGCTCGCCTTGGCAGGGCCGCGCATCGTACGTCTCACGGGAGGGGTTGGTTCGGGATGAGACTGCTGCTCGCCGTTCTGGTGCTCGTGCTGTTCCCCGCCACGGCGTCGGCGACCGTCGAGGTGACGATGTCGGAGTCCCGCATCGCCGGCGCCGTGGGTCAGTACCTGAACATCTCCTCGACGGTCACCAACACCGGGTCGTCCCCGACCGGGAAGCTCATCGCGCATCTGAACGTGGCCTCGTCGAACGGCGTGTACGTCGACCTGGAGGACTGGACCGCCGCGCCGACGCAGTCGTTGCCCGCGCTGGGGCCGGGGGAGAGCACCGAGGTGTCGTGGGACGTCCAGGCCGTGAACGCCGGGGTGTTCAACGTCTACGCGGTCGTGCTGCCGGACGGCTCCGCATCGCTGTCGGTCAGCCCGCCCATCCACCTGGAGGTGGCCGGGCGGCGCACTCTCAGCGCCGGCGGCGCCCTGCCGATCGCCCTGATCGTGCCGCTCCTGCTGGGGATCGTCGTCTACGCCGTTCGCCGCCGTCTCCGCACCACCACCTGATCGGCCACCCTCATGGCTGTTGAAAGCGATCATCTGGACGACGGTGATACCTGCGGAGTTCCCTATGCGACCGGGAACTCGTGGGTGTAGGCGTTCCACAGCCGCACGTCGCGGCCGTCGGAGCGGCCGTCGCCGTTGAGGTCGCCCGCCGGACCGCCGTGGGGAATCGCCCTGAGGTCCTTGGCGTCGAGGGCGCCGTCACGGTTCACGTCGGGCGTGTGCAGGGTGAACAGGTCCCGGCGCACGGACAGCAGGTGGAACTTCGTGCTGCTCCCGTTGAAGCCGAAGTTGTCGTCGGCCACGAGGATCAGCGATCGGGAGCCGTCGGCGAGCCGCGGCCCCCAGGTGATGCCCTCGACGTTGTCGGGAACGATGCCGGAGCCGGTGAAGTCGTACAGCAGCTTGCGCGGCATCGCCTTCTCCCGGCCTGTCAGGGCCTGTCGGCCGCGCACGTCCGTGGCGCCGAGGGTGCTGGTCCAGTAGAGACGCACGGAGAAGCCGACGCCCGAGGCGAAGCTGCGTTCGACGGTGATGTAGTCGGTTTCGTTGGCGGCCAGGATCTCCGAGACTCCCCGGTCGGCCGCGTAGGTGTTCACCGGTGGCGGCAGCGGCGCGGTGGGCGCGTCGGCGATGGGATCGACCTGGTAGACGTGCTCGGCCTGGGGTTGGCCGCTCGCGCGATCGAGGACGAGCAGCCGGGACGGGCTCTTCGCGGTGAGCGAGGCTGCCGGGCCGTCCTGGACCAGGGCGTTCTCGGTGATGGTGACCACGCGGTCGCCGTCGGGGGAGAGGGTGAGCCCTTCGAGGGCCTGGTTGTCGCGCACCCCGGCCACGAGCGCGCCGGTGGCGGACTTCGTCGGTGCGTACGCCTGGGGTAAGGGCAGTTCGCGCAGGTAGCCGCCGGACTGCGTGGCCTCGCGGACGAACGCCGGTTGACCCGAGTTCGCAGCCCCCTCGCTGGTCCACAGCAGGCTCCCCGTGGGGGTCCACCGGATCGCCTCCGGGTCGACCGTCTTTCTGGCGAACGGCTTGCCGTTGGTGTCCGACAGCACGGTCAGGCCGTGCACCACGGGTGTGGCTGTCGCGAACCGTCCGCCGTCCAGTGGAAGGCCGAGCGAGTAGAAGCGGGCCTGGCCGTTGTCGGAGCGGTCGTCGCTGAGCGCGACATAGGTGTCCGTACCGGGGTCGTAGTCGATTCCCGACAGCCCACCGAACGGCATTCCGAACGCGCTCGTCCCGGCTGGCACCGTCAGCGTGTCCAGGAGCGTGACGTCCGCTCCGTGCCTCGGCTCCGCGGCGAGGCCGGGCAGCGGCGGCACAGCGGTCAGGGCGACAGCGAACCCGCTGCCGATCAGTGCGGCCTTGCGACGTGACAGGGGATGGCGTGGGCGTGGCACGGCGTGCTCCAGGGCGTCGTCGGGTGCTTCGGGTTTCGGGCAGCGGCCGACTTCCGCGGGCGTTCGGGCACGCGGAATCGGGGGTGGAGCTGGGGGTGAACGACGTCAGGCCCGGCTGGGCTCGGCGTTCGAGCGCCGTCTGCGCCGGTACGCGTAGGTGGCGAGCGCTCCCAGCGTGAGCACGTAGGGGATCGTGGACACGAGCTGGGGCGGGATGTCGAGGGTGCCGACCTGCACGGCGAGGGCCTCGGCGGCTCCGAACGCGAGCGCGGCCAGGAACACGCCCCACGGGCGCAGGCCGCCGAGGAACACGGCGGCGAGCGCGATGAATCCGCGTCCCGCCGTCATGTCCCGCACGAAGAACGACACGTACCCCATGCTGAGGAAGACTCCGGCGAGTCCGGCGAGCGCACCGCTCAGTGCCAGTCCGAGGCACTGGACGCGGCGCACCGGGATGCCCACCGAGCGTGCCGCGTCCGGCGCCTCACCCACCGCGCGCAGGTGGAAGCCGAACCGGGTCCGGTACAACAGCCACGCGACGACGGGGGCGGCGAGGAACGCCAGATAGGTGACGATGTTCTGGCCGCTGAGGATCTCCCCGAGCACGGGGATGCGCTCGACTCCCCAGAGGTGTAGCCGGGGCAGGCTTCCACTCTGGAGCCCGGACGTGCCTCCCTTGTCGCCGAGCAGGGCGAAGACCGCGTAGGCGGTGCCGCCGGAGGCCAGCAGGTTGAGGCCGATGCCGGCGATGATCACGTCCGCGCCCAGGTGCAGCCGCAGCGCGGCGAGCAGGAGGCCGAGCAGGGCCGCGACCGCGATCCCGCTGACGGCGCCCAGGGCGACCGAGCCCTGATGACCCGCGACCAGCGCGCCCGTGCACGCGGCGGCGAGCATCTGACCCTCCAGCGCGATGTTGGAGACGCCGACGCGTTCCGCGATCAGGCCACCGAAGGCGGCCAGGAGGTACGGGGTCGCGACCCGCATGACCGCGGCCAGGAAGGCGCTGCTGAAGACGACCCCGACGACGGCGTTCATCGCGTCACCCGCGTGCGGACGAGCCGGCGCTTGAACAGGTCTGGCAGCGCCTGCGCGGTGACCAGCAGGACGATGACCGCCTGGATGACGACCACGATCTCGGTTCCGACGTCGGTCTGCTGTTCCATGATGTCGCCGCCGACCCTCAGGTAGGAGTAGAAGAAGCCCGCGACCACCACCACGAGCGGGTTGTTCCTGGCCAGCAGCGCCACGACGATGCCCTCGAACGCCAGGCTCCCGACGAGCCCAGGCTCCAGGCGCCCGTAGCCACCGAGGACCAGGTGCGCCCCGGCGAGGCCGGCCACGGCCCCGCCGATGACGAAGCTCCACTCGATCACCCGTGGCACGGCGATACCGCCGTACTCGGCGAAGTCCTGGTTGGCGCCGACCATCCGGATCCGGTAGCCGATGGTCGTCCGGGTCATCAGCAACCACAGCGCCACGACCGTGAGCAGCATGAGCAGCAGGCCGATGTTCGCCCGGCCGAGCGGAACGCCGAACCACTCGCGCAGCGACGGCAGCGCGGCGTCGTGCTGGATGCTCGCGGAGTGCACCGCGGTGCTGCCCGGCTCCCGGAGCGTGCCGTTGACGAGGTAGTCGAAGACGCGCACGGCGATCGCGTTGAGCATCAGCGTGGCGACGATCTCGTTGGCGCCCAGCCGTGCCTTCATGACTCCGGGGACCAGTCCCGTCGCCGCGCCCGCGCCCATCGCCGCCACGACGGGGACGATCACCGCGACGACCGGCGGCATCGGTACGACGATGGCGACCACACCAGCCGCCAGCGCCCCCGCGTAGAGCTGGCTCTCCGCGCCCAGGCTGATCTGCCGGGCCCGGAACGGGATCGCGACCGACAGCCCGAGAAGGGTGAGCGTCGTGGCGTCCTCCAGCCAGCGACCGACCCTGGTGGAACGCTCCAGCGGGCCGGTCAGCATCGCGCTGTACGCCTCGACCGGGTTGTGGCCGGTGGCCAGGATGACCACGAAACCGACCAGCAGCGCGATCATGATCGTCGCCACGGCCATCCCGACGTCGATGGCGAGGCCACGCCGCCTGGTCGCCCGGTACTCGCGACGGTCCTCGGTCTCGACCAGCGTGCCGACGCTCATGTCGTGGTCACCTCGTCCAGACCCGACCCGATGTGCCCGCGGTCGTGTCGCTCGACACCGAGCATGAACAGACCCACCTTCTTCTCGGTCAGACCACGGGTGCTGTCGAACCTGCCGACCAGCCGGCCCTCCTTGATGACCAGCAGCCGGTCGGCGAGCGTGAGCAGTTCCGACAGGTCGGCGGACACCAGGAACACGGCGGCGCCATCGTCCCGCGCGGCGATGACCCGTTCGTACATGAACCGCATCGATCCGATGTCCACACCGCGAGTGAGCTGCGAGGCGACGAGCAGCCGCGGTCGGGCCGACAGCTCCCGCGCCACGACGACCTTCTGCATGTTGCCGCCCGACAGCGCGCCGACGGGCACCGCGGTGTCGGGGGTGCGGATCGCGTAGTCGGCCACGAGCCGCTCGGCGTGGGCGCGCACGGCGGCGAGTCGCAGCCGGCCCCGGCGGGACAGCGGTGGCCGGTCGTGGCGGTCCACGACGAGGTTGTCGGCTATCGACTCGTCCAGCGCGGCGCCGTTGTGCAGCCGGTCCTCGGGCACGTAGCCGATCCCGGCTCGGCGATGGCCGGCCACGCCGGCGCCGGCCAGGTCGGTTCCGCCGACGCGCACGACACCCGCGGTCGGCCGGCGCAGACCGGCGAGGATCTCGGCGAGTTCGGTCTGCCCGTTGCCCTCCACCCCGGCCAGACCGACGATTTCCCCCGCGGCCACGTCGAAGCCGACGCCGTCGAGGGGCACGCCCGCGTCCGAGGGCCGGTAGCCGAGGTCACGCACGCGCAGCACGGCACCCGAGGGGCGCGCCTGCGCCTTGACGACCTCCAGGGTCACCTCACGACCCATCATCATCGAGGCCAGTGACCGGTCAGTGGCCTCCGCGGTGTCCACGGTCCCCACCAGGGCACCCGCGCGCATCACGCTCACCCGGTCGCTGATCTCCCGGACCTCGCGCAGCTTGTGCGAGATGAACAGAACTGTCATCCCCGTCTCGCGCAGCCGCCGCACCGATGCGAAGAGGTCCTCGGTCTCCTGCGGGGTGAGCACGGCCGTCGGCTCGTCGAGGATGAGGACGCGGGCCCCGCGGTGCAGCGCCTTGAGGATCTCCGTCCGCTGCCGCATCCCGACCGACACCTGGTCGACCCGCGCTTTCGGGTCGACCTGAAGCCCGGACTCCTCGGCGAGCCTGGCTGTCTCCTCGACGGCCGCCTTCAGATCGACCCGGCCGCGTCGCCCCGGCTCGACACCGAGGACGACGTTCTGGGCGATGGTGAAGGAGGGCACCAGCATCAGGTTCTGGTGCACCATCCCCACACCGCGGGCGATCGCGTCACCTGGCCCGTGCAGGACCGCAGTGTCGCCCCCGATCGCGATCTCGCCGGAACCGGGCTGCTCCAGTCCGTAGAACAGCTTCATCAGCGTGGACTTGCCCGCGCCGTTCTCGCCCACGACCGCCCGGATCTCCCCGGCGGACACCGCCAGGTCCACCCCACGCACCGCCCGGACACCGTTGGCGTAGGTCTTGGTCACCGCGACGGCCGCCACGGCCGGTGTCCCGCCAGGGCTCTGTGCTGGTGTCATCACTGTCCTCCGCGCCGTGCTGGAGTCCGAGGCCTGTCTAGAACGCGGTCGGGACCCGCACGGTGCCTGAGTTGATCCGGTCGACGGCCTGCCGGAGATCGGTACGGACGCTCTCGGGCACCACCTGCTTGAAGTGGTCGTTGTCGACGTAGCCGACCGCGTCCTGCTTGAGTCCGATCGAGTCCACGGCGCCGTACTTCAACGACCCGGCTTTCGCCTGCTCCGCCGCCTTGTACAGCGCGTTGCCGACGTTCTTGAGCATCGAGGTGATCACGGTGTCGCGCTGCGCCTGGTCGACGAGGGTCTCGTGCTGGTCGGAGTCGATGCCGAAGGTGTAGCGCTTGTTCGCCACCGCCGACTCGAAGGTGCCGAGGCCCGACAACCCCGCGACCGGCCAGACCAGAGCCGCGCCCTGCCCGTACATCGCGTTGCTGATCTCCTTGCCCTTGGCCGGGTCACCGAAGGGCTTGTCGCCGCCGACGTACTGCACCAGCACGTCGGACTCCCCACCGCCGGCCGAGGTGTAGCCCGCCTTGAAGCCGACGACGAAGTCGTCGATGACCGGCGTCTTCACCCCGCCGATCACACCGACCTTGCTCAGCGACTCCGCTCCCTTGAGAGCCTTGGCGGCCACCAGCTTCTGCGCGAGGAACCCGGCGAGGTAGCCGCCCTCGTTCTGCTTGAACGTCACCGAGTAGACGTTCTCGCAGCGGTTGGCACAGACGCCGCCGCCACCCCGGTAGTCGACCGGCGCGTCGAACACCCAGAACTTCTTGTCGGGGTGCTCCGGCGCCAGTTTCCCGATGTAGTCGGTGACGTCGAACGTCCCGGCCGCCAGGATGTCGTAGTCGTCACCCGCCGCGGCGTCCTCGAAACCCGGCTCCCACTTCGTGCGGTCGGAGCCCAGCTCGACCACCTTCAAGTCGAAACCCAGATTCTTCTGTGCCCGCTTGAGCCCTTCGTGGGCCGAGTCGAAGAACGACTTGTCGCCGAGCCCGCCGTTGACCACCAGCTTGATCCGGAGGCCGCCGGAAGCAGCCGGCGACGAAGATCCGGCGCCACCCGAGCCACCGCCGCCACATGCCGCGAGCGCGAGCACGCCGGCCACGGCCACCACGGCGGCAACCCTGCTGCGATTCATCATCGACCTCCGTCTCACGTGCTCTCACCTGCGCTTTGAGCAGACCGTAAGTGGTGCAAAACGTTTTGGCTACGCGGCCGACCCACTTTGTTCGGCGGCGCCAGAATTTCCATGAACGGCGCTTTTGTCCACCTCAGGGCGCGGCCAGCCACCGCACGAGCCGGTCCCACAGTTCGGCGTAGCCGTCCCACGCGAGGAACGCGGGCGGTGCCCAGTGCGGCGCGACGTCGGAGGTGAACGCAGCCGACCTGCCCGCTCCGTACCCGCCGACCACGAGCAGGGGATGCCCGTCGCACTCGGCGAGCACGGAGGCCGCCGGCTTGGCCGTCACCTCGTTGAGCCCGAGCAGTGCGGGCCAGCGCTGATCGAGACCGGTGACGATCCCGTGGTCCACCAACACCTTCGGTTCGACACCGTGCGGGAGCTCGACCCGGTCGTCGCGGTCGAGGAGCGTCACGGGCAGCGCCTCGGCGAGCGGGGTCCGGCCCCACCGGGCCTTGGCGTCCACACCGCTGAACGTCAGGTAGCCGCCGATCATCAGTACCGCGCCACCCCGTTCGACGAAGTCCCGCACCAGCTCGGAGCGGTCCGGCGCGGGCACGGAGTGGGCGAAGGTCTGCGGCGGCAGCTGAAAGCTGTTGGCACCCACGTCGCTGATGACGACCACGTCGAACTGGGTGAAGCCTTCGGCCGAGTCCGGCACTTTGGCCGGGATTTCGTGCGACGGCACGTAAGTCACCTCGTGGCCCCGTGAGCGCAGCGCGTCGAGGAACACGCCGCCGCCTTCGGTGTACTCCGAGGTGTAGAAGGCGTCGAAACCCTTCTGGTGCACGGAATAGGTGAACCACGACTCACCGACGACCAGGACTCTGGGCATGGCGAACCTCTCTGTCCAGCCCTCGCGGGCAGGGTGAAGCGACCCTCCGGTCAGGAAGGCGCACTGGGATGTGGTGGGAACGGGTCAGCGGGCGGGCTGCGCCGTGCTGTCCCTCACCTGGAGTTCGACGGGGAGCGTGTGCCGCGAAGCGGGCGGCACCGCGCCTCGCGCCGCGTACTGGAGCAGCTGCGCGGTGGCGGTGCGCCCCACGTCGTAGGCGGGCTGGCGCACGGTCGTGAGCGCGGGACTGCTCAGTGAGGCCACCCTGATGTCGTCGAAGCCGACCACGGACACGTCCCGCGGCACAGCCAGTCCGGCCTCCCGCAGCGCCGCGATCGCGCCGAAGGCCATCAGGTCGTTGGCGGCGAAGATCGCCGTGGCGTCCAGATTCCTTTGCTCCGCAAGGAACTCGGCGACGAGGCGGTGGCCCGACGACTCCTTGAAGTCTCCGATCCGCTCGACCACGTCGCCGCGGAACGCCTGGCGGAACCCCGACGCCCGTGCGGTGCTGCTCTTCAGGCCCCGCGGACCCGTCAGCGCCAATGCCCGTCGATGCCCCAGCTCACGCAAATGGTTGCCAACGAAGCGGCCTCCGGCCTCGTGGTCCGCGGTGGCGATCAACGCGCCTTCCAGCCCCTCGACCTCCTCGTCGGCCAGGGCGATCGGGAAGCTGCCCAGGAGCGCCTCCAGCCGTTGCCGCGAGGGCGGGGAGCCGGCCGCGTACACCATGCCGTCGATGAAACGGCTGCGGATCATGCCGAGGTAGCGGTCCTCGCGTTCGGGGTCGAACTCGGTGTTGCACAGGATCAGGCTGTACCCGAGATCGTGCGCGGCGTCCTCCGCACCCTTGGCGAGATCGGCGAAGAAGGCGTTGCTGATGTCGGGGATCAGCAGACCGACCACGGAGGTGAACCCGGCCTGGAGGCTGCGCGCGAGGGAGGCGGGCACGTAGCCGAGCCGGTTCACCACACTGCGGACCCGCGCCGCCGTCTCCTCGGCGACGGGGCGCCTGCCGCTCAGGACGTGGGAGACCGTGGTCGGGCTGACGTCGGCGGCGGCTGCCACGTCCTTGATCGACGCCGGTTTGCGCACGGAGCGCCAGCCTGGGGGAGTCCCGCCGGGATCACGGGTCATAGTGCTGCACCGCCTTCCCGTGCGAGATGTCGAGCAGCCTGCCGACCCGCTCGTCGATCTCCGCGAGGACCGCGGGCACGTCGACGGTCAGCACGTTCCGATCCCTCATCAGGACCCGGCCGTCCACGATGACGGTGCGCACGTCGGACGCGCGAACGCTGTAGACGAGGGCGGCTCGCTCGTCGTGCAGGGGCCGGCAGTGCGGCCCCGACAGGTCGACGAGCGCGATGTCGGCCCGCATGCCCGGCTCCAGGGCGCCGACCACGTCCCCGAGCCCGAGAGCGCGGGCGCCGCCGCGCGTGGCGAGGCGCAGGGTGTCGGAGACGTTCATCCACGTCGCGTCCCCCACGGCCTGCTTCTGGGTGAGCGCGACCAGGCGCAGCGCCTCCCACACGTCGAGCGTGTTGTGCCCGGCGGCGCCGTCGGTACCGACCGCGACGGTGACCCCCGCGCCGAGCAGCGCCCGGACCGGAGTCAGCGGCGACAGCGCGTGCTTGAGATACACCTTGGGACAACAGGCCACGGCCGTTCGCTCCGCGTGCGCCGCCAGCAGCGGGAGGTCGCCCTCCCCGATCCCGCACCCGTGGGCGATGAGCGCGCCCGCGTCGAGTACGCCCGTCTCGTGCAGCACCTGCACCGGCGTGACGCCACGGCGGCGCAGGCTCGACTCGGTCTGCTCCACGTTCTCGGCCGCGTGGATGTGCATCCGCAGGCCGAGCCGCCTGGCGTGGTCGGCGAGCGTCCGCAGGTCCTCGTCGTCCACCGTGTACGGGGCGTGCGGACCCAACGAGACCGTCACCCGTCCGTCGGCACGGCCGTGCCATCCCTCCGCGAACGCCACGCTCGACTCCAGCGCCTCCTGGCCCCGGCTGCTGAAGTACGTGGGTGCGATGTCGGCCCGCAGACCGGACTCGGTGACCGCCTCGGCGATCCGCTCCGGGAAGAAGTAGTGGTCGGCGAACGTGGTCACACCGGAACCGATCATCTCGGCGCAGGCGAGCCTGGCCCCCAACGCGACGTCGTCCGCGGTGAGGTTGCTCTCGATCGGCCACACCCGCTGGTTGAACCACGCCTCGACCGACACGTCCTCGGCCGCCCCGCGCATCAACACCATCGGACTGTGCGTATGGGCGTTCACCAGGCCCGGCGTCGCGAGCAGCCCGCGCCCGTCGATCACCTCGGCGCCGTCGAACGAGGACGTCACACCGCTGGGGGCAACGGACTCGATCACGCCGTCGGCGACCGTGATGTCCTGCTCCCGCAGGATCTCGCAGTCGCCGGTGAGCGGGACGCGCAACACGTCGCAGCCCGACACCAGCAGCCGGCCGCTCGGGCTCCGCAGTGCCTTTCCCATGCTTGCGAACGTAAGTCTCCAAAACGATTTGCACAATGGAGACTTCACCGGTCGACTGGGACGTCAGTGGCTTGCAGGGGGCAGAGCGCCTGGGTGCGGGCGGCCGGCCACGCCACTCCTCAGGTCCAGGAGTGGACTCCGGGTCCAGGTCGCCAGCCGGGTCAGCAGTCCGGCGAGCAGTGTGGTCCGCGGCTGGACGGTGTCGGGATAGATGAACTCGTCCCGCGCGTGGGCGCCGCCGCCGACGGCGCCCAGCCCGCACAGCACCGGCAGGCCGAGCGCGGCGACGAAGTTCGCGTCGCTCGCGCCACCGACCGCGGCGTCGCGGAGGTCGTGGCCGTGGTCCTGGGCGGCGGCGCGGGCGAGGTCGAGCAGCCGGGCCGATGCGGCGTTCAGGGTCATCGGCGGCCGGTTCCAGCCGTGCGCGATGTCGATGCGCACGCGAGGGTCGCTGGTTTTGATCGCTTTCAGTTCGGCGTCGACCCGGTCCTTCTCCAGCTGGGTGCGGACGCGGACGTCGATGGTCGCGGTGGCGCGCCCGGCGACGACGTTGGCGCCGGTGCCGCCGTTGATCAGGCCGACGTTCACGGTGGTGCCCGCATCCGGTGCGGCGACTGCCGAAGCGGCGGTGACGAACTCGGCCAGCGCGTGGACGGCGCTGGCTCCGGCCTCGGGGGCGAGCCCGGCGTGCGACTCGATGCCGGTGGCGGTCACCGTGAACGTCCCGGTGCCCTTGCGGGCGGTCTTGACCGCGCCGTCGGCGGAGGGTTCCAGCACCAGGGTCGCGTCGGCCTCGGCGGCGGTGCGTTCGATGATCGGGCGTGAGGAGGGTGAGCCGATCTCCTCGTCGCCGTTGAAGACGAACGTCACCGTCGGCACCGGCCCGCCGGCGTCCCTGGTCAGCTTCAGCGCCCAGATGCCTTGTGCCAGACCGGTTTTCATGTCGAAGATGCCTGGGCCGCCGAGCTTCGTCCTGCCGCCGGCCGCGGGAGGTGCCCAGTCGGTGAGCGTGCCGGTCGGCCACACCGTGTCGTAGTGGCCGATCAGCGCGACGTGCCCCGGACGGGTGCCGGTGTAGGTCAGCGTGGCGGTGTCACCGTGCCCGTCGCCGCGGTGCCGCCGCCGCACGTCGGGCGGTCCGAGCCGGGCCGTGGCCAGGTCTCGCAGGTGGTCCAGTCCCGCGGCGAGGCCGGGCAGGTCGTGGCTCGAGGTCTCGTGGTTCACGAGGGAGAGGATGTCGGCGACGATGTCCGCCGTGAGGTCGTGTGTCACGAGGCGCTGACTCCGAACGGGATGCCCAGCAGGTACCACGCGACGAAGAACGCGACCCAGACGATCCAGACCACGGCGGCGATCGGGATGGTGAACGAGGCCAGCGTGCCGATGCCCGCTGACTTGCGGTACTGCTGGACGAATCCGAGTGCCATCACGAAGTACGGGCTCATCGGGGTGACGCAGTTGGTGACGGAGTCGGCCACGCGGTAGACGGCCTGAGTGGTCTCGGGGTCGATGCCGACCAGCATGAGCATCGGTACGAGCACCGGTGCGGCCAGCGACCACAGTGCCGATCCGCTGGTGATGACGAGGTTCATCACGGTGATCAGCACGGCGATGCCGACGAGCACGACCCAGCCGTGCCACCGCAGGTCCCGCAACGCCTCGGCGCCGGTGATGGCCAGGACCTCGCCGATGTTGGTCCACTTGAAGTAGGCGAGGAACTGGGAGATGGCGAAGAACAGCACGAGGATGGGCGCCATCGACCGGACCCCGTCGGCCATGGCGGCGACGACGTCGCGCGCGGCGGGCAGCGTTCCGGTCAGGCGGCCGTAGACGGTGCCGACGACCGCGAAGAACACACCGAGGACCACCGCGATGCCGGCGATCAGCGGCGAGTTGACGATGCCGCCGCCTTCACCGCGCAGCGGTGACGACGCCGGAACAAGGCAGATCACCGCAAGTGCGATGAAACCCAGCGCGAGCAGGCCGGTCACTCGTAGCGCGCGGCGCTGCTGCGGGGTCACGGTCATCGCGTCGCGTTCGGCGGCCTCCAGTTCGGTGCTGGGCCGGTCCGCCTCCAGGTCCGAGCGTCGCGCGAGGACCATCTCCACGACGACCGTGATCACGGTCGCGATGAGGAACGACGAGGCGAGGCCGAAGAAGTAGTTGGCCACCGGCGTGACGACGTAGCCCTTGTCGATCGTGCGGGCCGCGGCGGTGGAGATCGACGACAGCAGCACGTCGGTTTTGGTCAGCGACGGGGACGCGTCGTAGCCCGCGGAGATCGAGACGTAGGCGACGATGCAGCCGAGCACCGGACTGCGGCCCGCCGCGCGGAAGATCAGCGCTCCCAACGGGATCAGGGTGATGTACGCGGCGTCACCGACGACGTGGCTGACCATGGCGGTGATCGACAGCGCGAAGGTCAGGTACCTGGCCGGCACCCGCGCGACCATGCGCCGCAGCATCGTCGAGAGCAGCCCGCTCCGCTCGGCGACGCCGATCCCCAGCATCACGGTGAGGATCGTGGCCAGCGGCGGGAAACTCGCGAAGCTCTCGACGGCGTCCGCGACGACCAGCGTGAGCCCGTCCCTGCTCAGCAGGCTGGCGACCTCGACGACCTTGTTCGTCGCCGGGTTCACCGCGCGGACGTGCATCGCCGCGAGCACGGCGCTCAGCACGGCCACACCGCCCGCGAACAGCCAGAAGAGCCAGAACGGGTTGGGCAGCCGGTTGCCGGCCTTCTCGATGGCGGCGACGCAGCGGAACGCGGTGCGCAGCACTCTCGACTGCGGTTCGGCGGTGGTGGTCATCGGTACCTCGTCGGGGCGCTTGAGGGAACTTTCGGCATACGATGGCCACGAGATAGAAGATTCGCTAGCTTGTAACCGATTCAGTGGGAATTACTGGCAAATGAGGCGGGATCGTGGCTCCTCCCAAGCTCGACGAGTTCGACCGCCGCCTCATCGGCGCGCTGCACCTGGCACCGCGTGCCACGTGGGACGACATCGGCGAAGTGCTCGCCGCCGACGCGAGCACCCTCAAACGCCGGTTCAACCGGCTGCACGAAGCGCGGATGATCCGCGTGATCGGTCAGGCCGACTGGGGCGTGCACTCCACCGCGATGCCGGTTCACCTGTTCCTCGACGTCACGGGCGTCACCCCGCTCGCCGTCCTCGGCCGCCTGCGCTCCGTGCCGCACGTGCAGCTGCTGGCGCAGATCTCCGGTGACTACCCGGTCTACGCGGTGGTGCACGCCCCGTCGGAAGCGGCCACCAGCGAGGCGATCGACCGCCTGTTCTCCATCCGGGGCGTGCGCCGCGTCAACGCCCTGCCCGCCCTGACCACCCTGCGCCGAGGCTTCAGCTGGGACCCCGGCTTCCTGACCGACGCCGAACGGGCCGAGCTGCTGGCCCTGACCGGCGACCGGACCGAGGGAACCGCGACCGCGACCGGCAAACCCCTGAGCGACGCCGAGCGCACCGTGGTCGCACTGCTGATGCGGGACGCCAGAGCCTCCGCCGCGAGCATCGGCCGCGCCGCGGGACTGCCCACCTCGACGGCACATCGCCTCGTCCGCCGCGCCCTCGACGAGAAGTGGGTCCGCCCCCGACTCGAAGCCGTGTCGGAATGGCTCGGGTTCCGCACCCCGTTCCTGCTCCGTCTGCGAGTGGCCCCAGGCGAGACGCCCGCCGTCATGCGCCGCCTGGACGGGCTGCCCCAGACCCGCGTCAGCGTGCACGTCGCCAGCGACATCTCCGTCCTGTGCACGGGTCTGGTGGCCGATCGCGCCGCGCTGGCCGCGTTCGTCGACGCGGAACTGGCCGGAATCCCCGGAATCCGCGCAGTCAGTGTGGATGTCTACCTCTCGGAGCCGCGCCGTTACTGGCTGGACCGGGACACCGTCTCGGGCCTGGGGGAGTTCCACCCGCCGGCGGTCTTGTGACTGGGCGAAGTTCAGGCTCTGAACAGATCAGCCCGACAGCGCCCGGATCGCCTGGTCGCTGAGCTCGAACGACAGCGCGCCCGCGTTCTCGGCCGCCTGCCTGCCGTCCTTCGCACCCGGAATCGGGATGACGCCAGGCTGCTGGACGAGCCAGCGCAACGCGACCTGCGCGGGCGTCCTGCCGTGCGTCCCGGCCAGCTCGCGCAGCACCGCGTTGACGCGTTCGAGCTCGGCGAGCGCCGCCTTGCCGCGGAACGGTGCCCGGTACCGGCGCCAGCCCGCCGGACGGTGGGTGGCGTCGTACTTGCCGGTGAGCGCGCCCGAGGCGAGCGGCATGTACGCGATGAGCGTGACGCCGAGCTCGCGGCACGCTGCCAGCACGCCGTCGGTCTCGGGCTCGCGGTGCAGCAGCGAGTACTGGACCTGGTTGGAGGCCAACGGAATGCCGCGCTCGGCCAGCGCGGTGTGCGCGGTGCGCAGCTGGTCGGCCGAGTAGTTGCTGACGCCGACGGCCCGCACCTTGCCCGCTGCCACCGCGTCGGCCATCAGGTTCATGAGCCGGGGGATCGGCATCCAGCGCACCGGGAAGTGAACCTGGTACAGGTCGATCACCTCGCGCCGCAGCCGGGACAGGCTCGCCTCGAGCGTCTCGGGCAGACTGTCCGCGCTCGCGAAGAACTTGGCCGGGAACTTGGTCGCGACGAGCACGCGGTCGTTGCCCTCGGTGAGCTCGCCGAGACGGCGCTCGGACACACCGTTGCCGTACATGGCCGCGGTGTCGAAGAGGTTCACGCCCGCCGCGAGGCTGACCTGGTACGCCTCGCGCTGGTCGGCGAGGCCGCTGGTGGGGCCGTAGGCGTTGCGGGCCGGGTTCATCCGCGGCGACTGCGTCATGTCGCCCCACACCATGACGCCGACGCCCAGCGGCGGCACCCGGACGCCCGTCCGTCCCAGCTCACGAGCCGGGACCGGCACGCTCTCGGTCACCGGCACAGTGTGCGCCCCAGCCGGCGTAGCCGCACAGCGTCAGGCGCCGAACCGGTCCCGGAAGGTCGCACCGCGCGTGCTCAGCGGGCGGGGAGGGCGCGGCTCAGCCAGGTCAGCAGGTCGGTGACGACCTCGTGCGCATTGGTTTCGTTGAACAGTTCATGGCGGGCTCCGGGGTAGGTGCGGTAGGTGATGTCCCTCAGTCCGGCGGCGCGGTAGCGCTCGACCAGCAGGTCGCTGAGCGAGAGGCCCGCGTTCAACGGGTCGTGGTCGCCGACCAGGACGTAGACGGGTAGTCCCGCCGGGATGCCGCCGGGCTGGGCGAGCGATGCCGAGGCCGCGCCGATGTCGGCCATGCCCTGGGCGTCGAGGCTGAAGCCGCACAGTGGATCGGCGAGGTAGGCGTCGACGGCCTGGTCGTCGCGGCTGAGCCAGTCGAAGGGCGTGCGGGCGGGGTGGAACGCCTGGTTGAGGGCCAGCAGCGGGTCTCCTCCTTCGGCGGCGACCTGCGCCTGGGCGGCGAGCATCTGGTCGACCGCGGTGGTGCCGGCGAGGACGAGGGCGTCGACGAGATGGGCGTGGTTCAGGACGTAGTGTTGTGCGGCGAACGAGCCGAGGCTGTGGCCGAGCAGCACCAGCGGCACACCGGGATGGCGTTCGCGGATGCTCTCCGAGAGGGTCACCAGGTCCGCGACGAGCCGGTTCCAGCCGTCGTGGCCGAGATGGCCGGGTTCGGCGTGCCTGCTGAGGCCATGCCCGCGGTGGTCGCCTGCGTAGACGGCGAAGCCGTGGTCGGTGAGGGTCTCCGCGAGCGGGGCGTAGCGGCCGGCGTGTTCTCCCATGCCGTGGCCGATCTGGACGATGGCGCGGGGTGAGGTGTCGGGCTTCCACTCGTGCACGTGGATCCTGACACCGTCTTCGCTGTCGAAGGTGAACATCGAACTCCTCACGGCGGGGTTCAGGCGGGCTGTTCGCCGAGGTAGCCGGCGATGATCCTGGACTGGTCTGCTCTCAGTTCGGCGGCCGTGGCGTGCGTGGTGATCTCGCCGTGGGACAGGACGTAGCCGCGGTCGGCGATGTCGAGGGCGAGGCCGACGTGTTGTTCGACGAGCAGCACTCCGCAGCCGGTGTCGTCCGCGTAGCGCCGGATCACGGGCAGCAGTTCCTCGACGATGATGGGTGCGAGGCCGAGGCTGAGTTCGTCCAGCAGGAGCAGCTTCGGGCGGCGTGCCAGTGCGCGTCCCAGGGCGAGCATCTGTTGCTCGCCACCGGAGAGCAGTCCGGCCTTGCGGTCGGAGATGCGGGCCAGGACGGGGAAGTAGCGGTGAGCGGCCGCGCTGTCGAGGCGTTCGCGCCGGTGGCCGAGCCGCAGGTGTTCGGCCACCGTGAGGCCGGAGAAGATCCCTCGTCCTTCCGGGACGTGGGCGATGCCGAGGCGGGCACGGGTCGCGGCAGGGATTCTGCCGAGGTGCGCACCGGCGAACGTGATGGTGCCGGCGGAAGGGCGCAGCAGCGCGGAGACGGCTTTGAGCGTGGTGGTCTTCCCCGCTCCGTTGGCCCCCAGGAGGGCGACCACCTCTCCCTGCCCCACTCGCAGGCTGACATCGCGGACGACCGGGGCTCCGTCGTATCCGGCGGTGAGTCCGTCGACTTTCAGGACCGGGGTGCTCATCGTGTCTCCGGTGTGCCGGTGGTGGCCCCGACCGCGGACGCCCCGAGGTAGGCGGCGATGACGGCGGGGTCTGTGCGGACCTGTGCGGGCGGTCCGGAGGCGATCACCCTGCCGAACTCCAGAACGACGACGTGGTCGCAGATGCCCATCACGAGGCTCATGTCGTGGTCGATGAGGAGCAGAGCGGTGCCGGCGTCGGCGACCGCGCGCAGTCTGCGGCCGAGCTCGGCGCTCTCGGTGGTGTCCAGCCCGGCCGCGGGTTCGTCGAGACAGATGACACGGGGCCGGGCGGCCAGGGCCCGTGCCACACCGACGAGCTTGCGCCGGCCCTGGGACAGCTCGTGGGCCGAGGCGTCCGCGAGGTCCTCCAGTCCCAGGACCGCGAGGGCTTCGCCGACAGCGGGATTCGCTCGCGCGCGGCGGCCGAAGGTCTCGCCGAGACCGGTCCACCACGTCGGGCGGTCGGCCGTCACCTGGAGGTTCTCCGCGACGGTGAGGTCCTCGAAGAGCTCGCTGCTCTGGAACGTGCGGGCGAGTCCCCGGCGGGCCCGTGTATGAGGCGGCTTGCCGGTCAGGTCCCTGCCGTCCAGCGCCACCCGGCCCCTGGCGGGAACGAGGCCGCTGACGGCGTCCACGAACGTCGTCTTGCCGGCGCCGTTCGGGCCGATGAGCCCGACCAACCGGCCCTCCCCGACTTCGAGGGAGACGTCGCTGAGGGCGTGAACGCCGCCGTAGCTGACGCTCACCGACTGGACCGAGAGCACGCTCACGACACGACCTCCTTGGCTTCGACGGGGGTGAAGCCGCGGAAGACCTCCGGCGAATTCGCTTTCTTCGCGGTCCTGCGGCGGTGCGCGGCACCCGCGATGCCGTCGGGGTTGGCGACCAGCGTCACGACCAGGGAGACGCCGCCGAAGAGGAGCGCCCAGGTCCCCTTGATGCCGAACCACTTGTCCAACGCGTGCGGCAGCAGCGCCCCGGTCGACATCAGTCCCGCGGCGAGAGCCCCGGACACCCTGGTGATACCGCCGATGTAGGCGAACCCGATGAGACCGAGCGCGGCCAGTGCGGTGAACCGGGCGGCGCTGACCGAGCCGAAGTTGTAGCCGTACAGGGTGCCCGCGACGCTCGCGATGAAGGAGCTGATGGCGAAGGCCGTGATCTTCACCGCCCGCACGTCGATCCCCGCCGCCGCGGCAGCGCGCTCGTTGGAGCGCACGGCGAGCATCCGTCGTCCGAGCCCGGTGCGGCGGAGGTGGGCGACGTACAGCCCGAGGGCGACCGTGACGGCAAGGACGAGGAAACCGAACAGCGGGCTGGGTTCGTTGCCGTCCAGGCCGCGGAAGTCCGCCTTTGGCCCGAGGTCGACTCCGAACAGGGTCGGTGGGGGCACGGAGACCCCGGCCGTGCCGCCGAACGAGGTGTTGTTGAACAGCGCCTGTTCCACGGCGAGGGCCGCGGCCAGGGTGACGACGGCGAGGCTCACTCCGCGCACCCGCAGCGCCGAGACGCCCGCGCCCACGCCGAGCAGCGTGGCCACTAGAACCGCGCCCAGGGCGCTGAACGGGAACGGGACACCCCACCCGGCCGAGAGGTGTGAGAGGACGAAGCCCGCGGTGCCGGACAGCGCCAGCTGCATCACCGAGATCTGCCCGACGTAGCCGGTGATGACCACGTAGGACAGGACGATGACCATGCCGATCATGGAGTTCGTCAGTGCCTGGCGGAAGTCGAACGGCAGCACGACCAGTGCCACCACGGCGACGGCGGCGGCCACCGAGGCGGGCCGCAACAGCCTGTCGGGCAGGGGAACCGCGGGCAGCCGCTGTTCGACGGCGTCACCGCGGCGCGGCAGACTCGCGCCCCGCACGTACAGGGCGACGACCATCAGGGCGAAGACGAGGAGCTGCTGGAGACCGGGCATGGCGTTGCCGTTGTCGGTCGGGAACCAGCTCTGCGTCGACAGGTAGTACAGGATCGACTGCGACACTCCAATGAGGACACCCGCGGTGCACGCGACCCACAGCGACGTGAACCCGGCGAAGAGCGCTGCCGCCAGCGCCGGGACCACCTGCAACGGGAGCGTGATCGAGTCGACCTGGACGATGGGCGCGGCCAGGACCCCGAGCAGCCCGGCGACCAGGGCCGCCAGCAGGGTGTTGGCCAGGGAGACGCCGTTGGGGGACAGGCCCGCCAGCAGGGCGGCCTGTTCGTTCTCCGACGCCGCCCTGGTCGCGAGCCCGAAGCGGCTCCACCGGTACACCGCGCCCAGTGCCAGTGCGATCGCGACGACCAGTCCTGTCAGGACGAAGCGGTCGGACGGGATGGTGAGTCCGAGGGCGGTGGTCGTTCCGGTGGGGAGGATGCTCGGTGCCTGCTGCGGCTGGGTGCCGAAGATCAGCAGCACGCCTGCCTGCATGGTGAGCAGGACGCCGAGCGACCCGGCGAGCTTGGCGAGCGGTGAGCTCGTGCGCAACGGCCGGAAGACCGCGACCTCGGTGAGCACCCCGACGGCGAGCGCCACCGCGAGCGCTCCGGCGAGAGCGGGCCCGACCGGGAGTGTGAACCCGAAGAAACCCGTTGTGAGAGACCAGAAAGCGTAGGCGGAGGCCATGGCGACCGCGCCCGTGGACAGGTTGATGATGCCCGAGCCCCGGTAGGTCACCACGACGCCGAGCGCGATGCCGGCGATCAGTGCGCCCTGGCCGAGGCCGAGCACGGCGAAGAGCAGGATCTGTTCCATCATGACTCCAGCCATGAGTCCGTGCGGTCGGGGTGACTCATTGGACGGGGCGGATCCAGTCGGTCAGGGGCTTGAACGCGCCCTTGCCCCCGTACTGGTAGAACCGCGACTGGTCGTTGCAGACCGCCTGTGCGTCCTGGTACTTGCCGCACTGGACCTCGGCGGCGCCCATGATGACCGGGCCGGTGAACTTCTTCAGCTCTTCCGCGACCGACGCGGGATTGATCTTGTCCGCGCCGACGGTGTTGAGCACCTTGGCGTAGGTGAGGATCGTGCTCCAGCCCAGCGGCGCGAAGACCTTGGTCTGCGTGGCGTTGTCCAGTCCCGCCTGCGCCGAGGCGGTCAGGAACGCCTGCGAGTCGGCGGCCGAGGAGTCCATCGGCAACGTCTGGGCGATGCCGTACGTCCAGCCGGGCAGGTCGCCCCCGAGCCCCTGGGCGACGTCGGGGGACAGGCAGAGCGGGGTGGAGACCACCGGCTTGGAGACGTTGAGCTGCTTCAACGCCTTGGCGATCCCGACGCACCCTGCACCCAGCGAGATGGGCACGACGACGTCCGCGGTCATCGCCCCGGCCGCGGTGACCGGGCCGATCAGGTCGACCGCCTGCGCCTCGAACCCGACGGACTTCACGGTCAGACCGGCGGCCTCGAGCCCCTTCACCGCGGCGCCGGAAGCGATCTTGTCGCCGGGAGTGTTGGTGTGGATCACCGCGGCGGACTTCGCCTTGAGCACGTCACGGGCGTACGTGCCCCAGGTGCCGAAGATGTGCGGCAGGTCGCCGAAGGTGCTGTAGGTGTTCTTCGCCGTGGACATGCTCGGGCCCGTCGCGACACCGACCAGCACCGGCTTCGCCCCGGCGACCACGGAGTTGAAGGAGGCGTCCCCGAGGAAGAGGTTGCCGACCGCGATGGCGGAGACGTTCTTGTCGCCGAGCAGTTGCTGGCCGCACTTCTGCCCCTCCTCCTCGGCGGAGGCGACGGTGCAGACGTTCAGTTCCAGCGGATGCCCGCCGATACCGCCCAGCTTGTCGTTGACGTACTTGACGGCGGCATGGGCACCCAGCGTGGCCTCGGGATTGCCGGCCGGGCCGCCCTCGACGTTCACCCAGCCCAGGGTGATCGGCGCGAGCCCGGCATCGGCCGCGCCCGCCTTCCCTCCGACGTAGCCGAGGTAGTCGGTCACGACGGCGGACGACGGGCGGGAGTCCGCGCCGGCGGACGAGGCGGTCTGCGAGGCACCGGCCGGCCCGGTCGCGCTGGTGCCCGTGGCGCCGCAGGCGGTGACGGCCAGCAGGGGCGCCATGACGGCGCAGGCGAGGCCCACCGTCCGGGAGCGTGGGAATGCGGGCATGCGAGATCCTCCTTGATCGGAAACGGGCATGGCGGTGCCCGTCACGGCATGCGGAAGCGAACGCGGAAGCCAGCGGAAGGCAGGAGGGAACTCCGGGGTGACCGGTGCCTCGGACCAACCGAAAAGAGCCTGAAAGACCTGGTGAGGGGGTCGGCAGGCTTTCGTAACTTTCTTACGAACGAGGAATCTAGGTGTAGGCTGACGGTCTGTCAACGCCTCGGTTCACGCCGAATTAACGATCAAGCAATGGGAGGCGGAAGGCTCATGGCGGCGCAAACCGGGAACCGCAGGCTGCCTCGGCGCTCGCTCGACGAGACCAGGTCCCTGATGCTGGAGGCGGCCACCAAGCTCGTCTGCGCCGGCACCTCCGACACGAGCGAGGAGGCCGTCTCCGCGGCCCTCGCCCACATCCGCGTCAAGCGGGTCACCGAGGAGGCCACCCGCATCATGCGGGAGCGGCTGGGCGACGACACGGCACCGGCGATCACGACCGGATCGATCTACCAGATCTGGCCCGCGCAGGCCGACTTCCAGGCGGAGCTCCTCTTCCACCTCACCGGCAGGCAGGCCGAGCTCGTCCCGGACCTGCCGGAGAGCATCCGCCGCTTCCGGAAGGCGATCGAGACCGGCACGCCCTGGCAGGAAGCCCTCAACGACGTCCTCACGGACAACCACGAGAACCACCGTGAGGACCCGATCTATCGCGTGCTGCTCGGCTTCTACGCCAGCGCGGCCAATCCACGCGTCCGTGACGCACTGGGCCATTACGGTCAGTCCTTCACCAAGGTCGCCTGCGAGGCGTACCAGGCGCTGCTCGACGCCTACGGACTTCGAATGCGCGCGCCCTACCAGGTGGAGCACCTCGCCACCGCCATCGCGGCCCTGCTCGACGGCTTCCACATGCGGTGGATCGCCGGACATCCCAACCTCGAGGATCCGCAGGGGGAGGACGGCTGGTCCCTCGCGACCCGTACCGCCGTCATGGTGTTCGACCAGTTCACCGAAGTGGACAGCGAGTCGCGGCCGGGTTGATCGCCGCGCGCCCGGCGGCGCTGGGGGAACGGCGAGGGTGGGTCGCTCTTTCCGGCCGGACCTCGTCCGACCGGTCGCGTCTCGTCCCGTTCGTGAGGCCTGAACCTGCGCGCCCACCCGGCTGGCGGCGTTTCGTTACGCGACAACGCTCGAAGGTGTGACTTCCGCGTGGCCCTGCGACGTCTTCCACCCTCCTTTGTGGACCATGCACAGCGTGTCGCTCTTGGTGGAGAAAGGTGAACGGCCGTTCACGGCAGTGCGCAGGCCGAGCACGGTGGCGGTTCTCGCCCTGCTGGTGATCGCGGCGGGAGCCGCGCTGAACGTCGCGTTGTCGCCGGACGGCCCGCTGGTCCTGTCCGACGCGCGTATCTACCGCGCCGCCGCGGAGCTCTGGTGGCGCGACGGCGACCTGTACCGGGAGCATCTGTACGGCGGAGGCAACCCGGCGTTCTTCACGTACCCGCCGTTCGCGTTGCTGCCGATCGCCGTGGTGTTCTACGACTTCACGTTCGGCGCGGCCGTGCTGATGGTGGGCGGTGTCGCAGCGTTGTTCCACATCTGCTCGCTCGTCATCGAGCGGCTCCGGCCGAGCCTGCCCCATCGGTACCTGGTCGCGGCTGCGGCGACACTGTGCGCCACGCACCTCGAGCCGGTGACCAGCACGTTGTTCTGGGGGCAGATCAACATCTTCTTGTTGTGGCTGGTGGCGGTCGACTGTCTCAGCAGGTCGGCCCGATGGCCCCGTGGCCTGGCCGTCGGCGTCGCTGCGGCGATCAAGTTGACACCGCTCTGCTTTGTGCTGTTCTTCCTGCTGGGCAAGCAGATCCGGCCAACAGTGACGGCATTCGTCAGTTTCGCGGTCTGCGGTGGAGTCGGTTTCCTGGTCGCACCGGCCATCTCGGTCGACTTCTGGACCCGCGCCGTCTTCGATCCGGACCGCGTCGGCAACGTCCTGTTGCCCGCCAACGAGTCGCTGCGCGGCGTACTCGCGCGCCTGGACCTGGCACCCGCGACGTGGATGGTGGCGTCGGCGGCGGTCGTGGCGCTGACGGCGTTCGTGGTCTTCCGCTACCGCGCGCAGGACCACGACGTGCCGGCGTGGCTCGCGGTGGCCGCCATGGGGACGCTCGTCTCGCCGATGTCCTGGTCTCACCACTGGGTCTGGCTCATCGCTCTGCTCGTCGCCGCGACCGTGTGGGCGATCACGGACGCTCGACCGTACCCGCGCCTGGTTCCGGCCGGA
Organism: Lentzea nigeriaca; assembly: GCF_016907955.1. Lineage (GTDB taxonomy): Bacteria > Actinomycetota > Actinomycetes > Mycobacteriales > Pseudonocardiaceae > Lentzea > Lentzea nigeriaca. The sequence goes on from NZ_JAFBCX010000001.1 coordinate 1,311,663, forward strand.
CTCGTCAGCATTGCGATGATCTTCGCGCCCCATCTGCATCTCGCGGCGACCTCGTGGTGGCACCCGCTGGCCGAGAGCTACGTGTGGATCGGGCTGGCGTTGCTGATTGTCCTGGCAGCGGCAGATGTTCGTCGCCGCTGCCTGCGTGGAGCCCGGTCACGACCCGTAGAGTCGCAGCGTTTCTCGATGTCGAATGTCCCCGGGTTCCCCGGTCGAGCACGCCTCGGCGATTCAGGAACACCGAGCCACTCCGGGCATTCGGCTCAGCAGTAAGCACGGACGGCCGTTGCGGTCAACGTTTCCAAACGAAGTGGCGAACCGTGGCGGCGCAAAGTCGCACGGCCGATTCCAGGAATCGCACCGAATCGCCATCGTGCAGGCCCACGCGAGCAAGGCCCGTCGGGCAGGTGTACCGAGGACGAAGGCGGGGATCGGCCGGGCACGACGAGCCCGTCCAGTCGGACGGTCATCGCAGTGAAGACGGCTGTGCCGAGTTCCACCGCGAAAGGCGGACGGAGATCCGCACACGGCAGTGGCGCACGGGCGTCGTGAGAAAAGAACCGATGACCGATCTCAGGGCGAGACCGACGGCAGCAGTGCGCCGCAATATAGCGACGATCGACGAACAGGACGGCTGGAATACCTCAAACTAGGGATGCCTTTCCGGTGGTCACACCTTCGGGTACCAGCGCAGGACCAGGCGGTCTTTCGAGGGCGGAGCTGATATTCTCGGCCGACGAACACGGGTAATCGACGCGATCTCGATGATATTCCTCGATGGATCGCGAGAATCCCCTGCGGTTTCTTTGCCAGGAACACGAGAAGGCCAGGGACATGGCGACGAAGATCATGCGTCGGCTGCGCTTGCCGCACCGCAGGCTGGGATTCCGCCTCGCCGCGGCGATGCTGGCCGTGTCACTGCCGCTGATGGTGGCTCTCGCGGTGTTCCTGACCGTCAGAGCCGCCGACAGCCTCACCGAGGCGGGCAAGCAGAACGCGGTCGAGAGCGTCAGCTCCGCGTCGCTGAGGTTCTCGGACTGGCTCACCGAACGGCAGCGCGATCTGCAGGTGACCGCAGCCGAGGCTGCGGACCAGACCTCCGCCACCGTGATCGCCGCGCTGCTGACCGAACGGGTCAAGGTGACGCCGGAGTTCACGGTGCTGGAGACGCTGGACCTCGCGGGCAACATCGTGGCCTCCAGCAGCCCCGCGGTCGTCCCCGCGGGCAACGCGGAGTGGTTCCGCACGGCCGTCTCCGGCAAGCCCGCGATGACCTCGTTCACCGAGCAGAACGGCCACCTGGACTGGATCATCGCCTATCCGATCGTCGGTGACGATGATCGGCCGCGAGGCGTCGTGGCCGCGAACCTCGCCCCCGTGACGCTGGCGAAGCTGCTGGTCAACCCGGACCTGCGGCAGGGCAGCGAGTTCACCGTGGTCGACGCGCAGCACCGGCTGATCTTCGACTCCTCGACGATGGGGGACGCCAAGGACGGCGCCGCGCTCCTGGCCGCCGGTGCGGCGCGGACAACGGTCGACAACCCCGCCACACGACAGGCCGCCGGTACGCACACCGGCTCGGCCACCTACACCGACGCCCACGGCCATGAGGTCATCGGCGCGTTCGACGTGATCGAGGCGCTGGGCTGGGTCCTGATCGCGCAGAACGATCTCGGCCTCGTGCTGGAGCCGACGGCCGATCTGCGCAACCAGGCGATCGTCATCGTGGCGGCAGGGGCTCTCGTGGCCGCCACCATCTCGATCCTGTTCGCCTGGCAGGCGACCCGGCCGATCACCCGGCTCACCGCCTCGGCCCGGCGCGCGGCGAACGGCGACCTCACCGCCCGCGTCGTACCCGCTGGTTCCGTCGAGCTGGTCACGCTCGGAGAGTCGTTCAACGCCATGGTGTCGACGTGCGAGCACCTGGTGGGGCAGGCGACGGCGGCGGGGTTCGACGTCAACTCGGCCGCCGCCGAGCTGTCCGCGTCGTCGGAGCAGCTGGCGGCGACCACGACTCAGCAGAGCGTCGCGGTCACCGAGGCGACGGCGACCACCGAGGAGCTGGCCCGTGCGGCCTCGGTGATCGCCGAAACGGTCGACGCCGTCACCCATCAGACCTCGGACACGCGGGACAACCTGGAGCAGGCCGGGAACGACATCAGGCTGTCCAGCGAGCGCACGCTCGCGCTGGCGGGACGGGTCAACGACATCGACGGCCTGCTGACCCTGATCAACGACATCGCCGACCAGACCAATCTCCTCGCCCTCAACGCGGCCATCGAGGCCGCCAGGGCGGGCGACCACGGCCTCGGCTTCGCGGTGGTGGCCGAGGAGGTCCGCAGGCTCGCCGAACGCTCCAAGACCTCCGCGAGTGACATCGCGTCGATCGTCTCGGCGATCCAGGGCGAGACCAACGCGACCGTCATGGCGATGGAGAAGGGTGCCAAGCAGCTGGTCCAGGGCCTGGAACTGCTCGACACCGTGGCCGAGGCGTACGGGCAGGTGCGCCTGACCACACAGCAGCAGCGCAGCGCCACCGCCCAGGTGGTCGAGACGATGGGCCAGCTCTCCGACGCCAGCAGGCAGGTCTCGGCGACCGCGCAACAGATCGCCTCCGCCGCGGGCAGTCTCGCCGAACTCGCCGGCAACCTGCACGAGGGCGCCAAGGTGGCGGCCGGTGAAGCACCGGGCACCGCCGGCCTGCTGCACTCCGGCAACGGGCACGGGTGACCGATCGTGCAGGCCGTACTGCTGCCCGTGCACCAGGAGCTCTACGCGCTGCCCGTGCGGTGGGTGCGGGAGGTGCTCACCGCCCCGCAGATCACGCCGCTGCCGACCGCGCCGCCGGAGTTCCTCGGGCTGTTCAACCTGCGCGGCGAGATCGTCCCGTTGTTCGACACCGCGGCGCTGCTCGGCATCGGCACCATCGACGCCGTGGCGTTCACCGTGGTACTGCTGGGGCCGCAGGGCCCCGCCGGCCTTGCCACGACCGCGCTTCCGCACCGTGCAGTGCTCGACGCGCCGACGGGCCGGTCTGAGCACCACGGCACCGCGGGCACGTTCCGGATCGGCGACCGCGTCGCGGTCCTGATCGAGCCGTCCGCGCTGCTGGCGCCGGATCGCCGGTTGTCGGCCGGGTCAGCCTGATGGCCGGGCTCGATCTGGCGCACGTGCGGGCGCTGTTCGCCCAGGAGGCGGCCGTCCGGCTGGCCAGGCTGGGGAACCAGCTGCTCCTGCTCGAGCAGGCGAGCGGCGACCGGGAGCTGGTCGACTCGATCTTCCGCGAGCTGCACACCCTGAAGGGCTCATCGGCGGTCGCGGGGTTCGAGGACGTCAGCAGGATCGCGCACGATCTGGAGGAGCTCGTCGACGCTGTTCGCGGCTCGGAGGGCGCGGTGACCGCGGAGGTGATCGACCGGCTGCTCACCGGCGTCGACGAGCTGAACGCGGCGATCGTGGCTGGCGTCGGGCCGCTCATGCCCGGCCCCGACGCGGAACCGGACGTGATGCCCGCCCAGCGCGTCGAGAGCCCGCCGTCACCCGACCCCGTGCCGCCACCACGCACAGAGAGCGACGGGAACGGCGTGGTCATGGTGCCGATGGAACGCCTGGACGAGCTCGTCCGCCTCGTCGGCGAGTCGGCGTCGGCCCACCTGCGAGTGGGCCGGATGCTCCAGGAACGCTTCCGGATCGACCCGGCCTCGTGCGCCGAGTACATCAAGCTCTCCCGGTCGCTCAACGACCTGCAGGACCGGACGATGCGCACCCGGATGGTGCCGGTCGCCACGATGACCGACCAGATGCACCGCGCCGCACGCGATGTCGCCAGGGCTCGGAACAAGGACATCAGGTGGGAGGTCCGCGGCGCCGACACCGAGCTGGACCGCGGTGTCCTGCACCGGCTGTCCGAGGCGATGCTGCATCTGGTGCGCAACGCCGTCGACCACGGGATCGAGTGCGCGGCCGAACGCGAGGCCAGCGGCAAGCCGAGGCAGGGCCTGATCCGCCTGCACGCCATGCAGCTCGGCTCCGAGGTGGTCATCGCGATCAGCGACGACGGCGCGGGCATCGACACCGAGCGGGTACGCGAGCAGGCAGCTCGCCAGGGTGTCGACGTCGAGCACATGACCGAGGAGGACCTGTGCGGGCTGATCTTCCGCTCACGACTGTCCACGGCTGCGCTCGTCACCGACATCTCCGGCCGCGGGGTGGGGCTCGACGTGGTGCGCACGACCGTCGAGGCCGCCTCCGGCCGGGTTGAGGTCCGGTCCGAACGAGGCGTCGGCACCGAGTTCCGGATCATCGTGCCGATCACGCTGGCGGTGCTGCGCTGTCTGCTCGTCGACGCGGGAGGTCAGCGGTTCGCCATCCCGTTCCACCGGGTGATCACGTCACGCAGGTACGACGCCGAGGCGGTCACCCGTGCGGAAGGGCGCCCCGTGGTGTGGGTGGACCAGCGACCGGTGCGGGTGTCCCGGCTTGCGGACACGCTGGCGATGTCGTCGGAGGAAGCCTGCGACGGGCCCGTGGTGGTGCTGGGCGACACCGCCGACTCCCACGCGTTCCAGGTGGACCGGCTGGTGGGCAGGCGCGACGTCGTCCTCAAAGGACTCGGCCCGCCCGCACCGCACCTTCCCGTCGTGGCGGGCGCGGGCGTGGAGCCGGACGGGTCGATCCTCACCGTGCTCGACCCGCCGGGGCTCATCCGCCGCGCCCAGCGGGCGGCCAGGACGGACGCGCCGCCCGCGCCGGCCGGCAGGCACAGCGTGCGACGGCACCAGGTGATGGTGGTGGACGACGCTCTGACGGTCCGGGAGCTCCAGCGCAGCATCCTCGAACGCGCGGGCTACGAGGTCAGGGTCGCAGGCGACGGCGCCCAGGCGCTGTCCTCCCTGCTGCAGCAGCCCTGCGACCTCGTGCTCACCGACGTGGAGATGCCCAACATGGACGGGTTCGCCCTGACCGAGGCGATCAGGGCCACACCGGCGCTGGCCAACGTCCCCGTGCTGATGCTCACCTCGCGCGCGGGCGACTCCGACCGGCAGCGGGGGCTCGACGCGGGCGCGGACGGCTACATCCTCAAGAGCGGCTTCGACGAGGGCAGTCTGCTCGCCGCGGTCAACCGGCTGCTGGGCAGCACGCCGTGAAGCGGCCCGCGAGTCCCGTTCGGGCCATGATCGTCGGCCATGCGCCGGACGAGAGCGCCCGGCTCACGCTTGCCCTGCAACTGGAGGGCGACATCACCGTGGTGAGCGAGGCGACCACGACCGCCGAGGCGGTGGCGGGCGTCGCCGGAGTGCGACCCGACGTCGTCGTGCTGACGCTGCGTGCGGAGGCTCGCGGCTGGTACGACGTCATCGAGCGGATCATGGCGTTCACACCGACCCCCATCCTGGTCGTGGCGAACGGCACCACGGGCCGTCGGGCGCCGTCCGCGGTGCGGGCCTTGATGTCCGGCGCGATCGACGTCCTGCCGGCGAACGGCGGCTGGACGGCCTCGTTGGCGGCAGAGCTGCGCCGGGCGGTGCGGCTGGTCTGCGGCGCGCACGTCGTGCGCCATCCCCGAGGGCTGAACCCGCGTGGCGAGTCCCAGCCCCGCACGCAGCTTCCGATCGTGGCCGTGGGCGCCTCCACCGGTGGCCCGAGTGCGCTGGCCACACTCCTGGGAGGGCTCGGCGATCTCGACGCCCCCGTTCTCGTCGTCCAGCACCTGCATCCCGAGTTCACCAGCGGGCTCGTCGAGTGGATGAGCCGGGTCTCGGCTCTGCCCGTCGTCCTCGCGGCACACGGCGACACCGCCCAGCCCGGTCAGGTGTATTTCGCTCCTGGTGGTGTCCATCTGCGACTGGCCGCGGATCGGCGGCTCGAACTCGACACCGCTCCGCCGGCCACCCACCAGCCGTCGGTCGACGAGCTGTTCATGTCCGTGGCGAAGCAGGTCGGCGCGGGTTCCATCGGAGTGCTGCTGACCGGCATCGGCGACGACGGTGCCCGCGGGCTGCTGGCGATGCGCGAGCGGGGTGGCCAGACGCTCGCGCAGGACGAGTCCACGTCGGCCGTGTTCGGCATGCCGCAGGCCGCCCTGCGCATCGGGGCCGTGAACCGGCTGCTGCCCATCTCCGAGCTCGCCGACGCAGTCCGCATCGCCGCCCGCAGGGTCGGGTCATGAACGACGACGTGGCGTTCGGCGCCGTGCTGGACCGGGTCGCGGAACTGCTGCACCGGCACATCGGCCTGCGGTGCGAGTCCGCGCTGTACAGCAGGCTCCGGCGTGCCGTGCGGGACGAGGCTGCCGCACACGGTGTCGATGTCGAGGGCTACCTGGCGATGCTCACCCCGGGCAGTCCGGTCATGCAGCGCCTGCAGAACCGGATCACGGTCCAGGAGACGGCCTTCTTCCGCCACCCCGAGCAGTTCGAGACCCTCGCCCGCCACATCCTGCCCACCCTGCGCCCTCCGGTGAGGATCTGGAGCGCGGCGTGCTCCAACGGGCAGGAGCCGTACAGCCTCGCCATGCTGCTCGATGAGTCCGGTGTGGACGGTTCGGTGATCGCGACGGACCTGTCCACCTCGGCGGTGCAGCGCGCCGCGGAGGGCAGGTACTCCTCACGCGAGCTGACCGGACTGTCGCCCGAGCGCATCGCGCGGTACCTCACCCGCACGGGGCAGAGCTGGGAGGTCAACCGGGCGATCAGCGACCGCGTCACCGTCTTCCGGCACAACCTCCTCGACCCGATACCGGAGCGCGTCAAGTCCTGCCAGGTGGTCTTCTGCCGCAACGTGCTCATCTACTTCTCGCCGCAGCACGCCAAGATCTTCCTGGACCGGCTGGCGGACGCCATGCAGCGCAGGGTTTGGCTGTTCCTGAGCTCGACCGAGACGATCTGGCAGGTCAGCGGCCGCTACGAGGCGGTCCGGATCAACGAGGGTTTCGTGCACCGCAACCGCGAAGCCGGCACCCCCGCCGCCGGACCACCGGCTCGTCCCCCGGCGATGCCGGAGAACCGGCGGTTCACCGGCAGGAAGGTGACCGCGCGAACTCCTGTCCCCGCTGCGCCTCCTGCCCCTCCCAGACCACCGGACCACGCCGAACAGGCCGCGCTGGCCGCCAGGGTCGGGCAGGAGGCGCTGAGCGCGGGCGACTGCGGGTCGGCTGTCGTCGAGTTCCGGAAGTGGGCCTATCTGACCCCCGACGACGTGATGGCCCACGTCCACCTGGGACTCGCCCTGGAGGCCGCGGGAGAACGCTCGTCGGCCCGCCGCGCCTACAGCGTGGCGCGGCAGGTACTGGTCACCGTCGACCCGGCCCACGTCGAAGGGGCCATGGAGGGCTTCGCCGTCGACGAGCTGGCCAGGTTTCTGCACGGGAAGAACCAGGAGTGCGAGAAATGATCACGATGGTTCGTTTCCGCACCGGAGAAAGCCAGTACTGCCTGGCTGTCGACGCGACGCGTGCGGTACGCACCACGAGCGGGCTTCTGCCGCTCCCACAAGGACGTTCCGATGTCGTCGGCATCCTTCCCGGTGACCCGCCACTGACCGTCATCGCACCGTTCGGTGCCGGTGGCGACAAGGTCCTCGTGGTCGAGGCGGGACAGAAGACCTTCGGTGTGCTGGTCGACTCCGTGACCGGGCTGACCCGCGTGGACGAGTCCGACATCCGCCCGGCGCCGGACGGGCAGGACCGCCGGTTGATCTGCGGGACCTTCCGCAGCGATGGCGAACTGACCCTGGTGACCGATCCGGAAGTCCTGGTGGGACGACTGTGATCACCAACTCGACGGTGCTCGTCGCCGACGACTCGCTGGTGATCCGGGCCGTGGTCCGCGCCGGCCTGGAGGACGCGGGCTACACGGTGGTCGAAGCCGACGACGGTCCTGCCGCGATCGCCTGGTGCCGCACGTGCCCACCCGACGTGATCCTGCTCGACATCGAGATGCCGGGCTTGGACGGTCACGAGGTGCTGGCCGCGCTCAAGAGCGACGAGACCACACGCGACGTTCCCGTCGTGTTCCTCACCGGCCGCACCGGCATGGACGATCTGGTCTCGGGCATGCACGGCGGCGCCCACGACTACCTGAGAAAACCGTTCGAGCCTCCGGAGCTGCTGGCCAGGGTCAGCGCGGCGGTGCACGTCAAGAAGCTGCAGGACCAGCTGCGCCGGCGCAACGCGGAGCTGGAACGGCTCAGCCGCACCGACCTGCTCACCGGGCTGTTCAACCGCCGGCACATGGAGGAGCAGCTGACCAGCTGTCACAGCTTGGCCGTCCGGCACGGTGAGCCGATGGCGCTGGTGCTGTTCGACATCGACCACTTCAAGACCGTCAACGACACCTACGGCCACGCGGTGGGTGACCTCGTGCTGCAGGATTTCTCCCGCCGTGTCGCGGAAGCTCTGCGGCAGGAGGACGTCGCCGCCCGGTGGGGCGGCGAGGAGTTCCTGGTGCTGCTGCCCCTCACCGACATCACCGGCGCCGCCGAGTTCGCCGAGCGCGTGCGTTCCTCCGTGGCCGCCGCGCCCGTCGTCGCGGGCGGACACCGGGTCCAGGTGACCCTCAGCGGTGGCTGTGCGCTCGGTCCCGGTGACGGGGTCGACGCCGTGCTCAGCCACGCCGACCAGCGCCTCTACGAAGCGAAGCGCCTGGGCCGCAACCGCATCGTCGCGTCGTCCTGACTTGGAGCACACCGCTTCCCATCCCCTGGGGGTGCTGGTCGATCTCGCACGACGTGGAGCTGCCCAGCGGTCCCGACAAACGCACCGTCACTGACGAAGGTCGGCAGGCCGCGGGTCCGGCGCACTCGATTTCTTCACGGTCGAGTGAACCTTTCAGGATTCGGCATAAGAATAGCCGCACCACGAGGTCGGGTATACGACCGGCTGGTCCTGAGGCTTCAGGTCCAACTACTCATCGAGGTTGGTCGAGATCGTGCGTGTCAACACTCGGTGAGGAGTGCTTCATCCCGAGATGTAGCAGCTGACGTCTTGCGTTCGAGCAGTTTTCGACGCCAGGCTTCCACGGCTTGGCCACGCAAGCCCAGGATTTCGGTCGAGCAATTGACAGGGCCTACCGGTGGGCATTCCAAGATATTCAGTCACCCATTCGGCGGCCCTTTCCTGAGAAGGTTTTTCCGCCCGCCAATACCGCACTTTCGGAAAGAAAGGCTGGCCATGCTGAAAATGGTGGCGGCTGCCGCCCTCGTGCTGACCGCGGTCCTTACCGCGCCCGCCGCGCAGGCAGTTCCCGATGTTCCCGATTACGTCAGGATCGACGTGGTCACCGTGAACGGTTCCGGCTGTCGCGCCGGCACCGCGGCGGTCGCGCCCGCTGACGACCGCACGGCGTTCACGGTCACCTACAGCGATTACCTCGCCCAGGCCGGACAGAGTTCGTCGCCGACGGACTTCCGCAAGAACTGCCAGCTCAACATCAGAGTCACCTATCCGCAGGGCTTCACGTACGGCATCGCCCAGGCTGACTACCGCGGGTTCGCCCATCTGGAGGCGGACGCAACCGGCATGGAGAAGGGCACCTACTACTTCCAGGGCATGTCGCAGAGCGCGAGCCGCATCCACAGCTTCTACGGTCCGAAGAACGACAACTGGCAGGCCACCGACCGCGCCCAGGTGTGGGAAATCGTCTACGCGCCGTGCGGTCAAGTCCGCCACCTGAACATCAACACCGAGCTGCGGGTGAACGCGGGCTCCTCGAAGGCCGTCAGCTTCATGACCATGGATTCGACGGACAGCAGCGTGAGCACGAAGTACCAGTTCTCCTGGAAGCGCTGCTGATCCAGGCACCGATTGCCGCCACCCGTTCACTGTTGGACCCCAGACGGAAAGGTGCCCCATGCTCAACACACTGGCCGCGGCCGCGCTCGCGATGTCGACGATCATCATCCCGACCGGTGGCGCCGCCGGCGACACGGCGCCGCCGGACCACATCACCATCGACGTCGTGACCATCAACGGCTCAGGCTGCAAGGTGGGAACGGCCGCCATAGCCGTGAGCCCCGACAACAAAGCGTTCACCGTCACCTACAGCGACTTCTTGGCACAGGTCGGGCCGCAGGCACTGGCGACCGACTCCCGCAAGAACTGCCAGCTGAACTTGCGCGTCAACGTGCCGTCCGGCTTCACCTACGGCATCGCGTCCACCGACTACCGCGGTTTCGCGCACCTGGAACGCGGCGCCACGGCCCTGGAACGAGCCAACTACTACTTCCAGGGCATGTCGCAAACGGCGTACAAGCAGCACGGCTTCAAGGGCCCGATGAACGAGGACTGGCAGGCGACCGACACGACCGCGGTCGCCGCGATCGTCTACCACCCGTGCGGTGAGAAGAGAAACTTCAACATCAACACCGAACTGCGGGTGGCCGCGGGCACGTCCGACCCGACGAAGGTCACGAGCTTCATCTCGATGGACTCCACCGACGGGTCGATCGAGACGACCTACCACTTCGCGTGGAAGATCTGCCCACCGAAGCCGTAACCCCTCACCCCGGTGCCGGGCGCCCCGTCACGGGGTGTCCGGCACGGTGGTTCCAAGATCGTTTGATGTCAGGCCGAGTGTCTGACACGACCGGCGATGGCCCAGACTCCATGGGGGTCTGACCGGGTAAGACGTGCGGCTCGCCGGGCGCGGCAGCGCTGCGGAAATTCCGTGACCACGACTGGCGAGCTTCACCACTGATTGATCCATCAGCACTGTCATGCAGTACCTTTCGGGTATGGCCACACCGCGATCCGGCAGCGCCGGGCCCACCACGCGCACGGACCGGCGTAAAGCCCAGACCCGCCAGAAGCTGATCGACGCGGCGCGTGGCTTCCTCGCCAGTGACACGCATGCCACGGTGAGCATTCAGGACATCACCGACGCCGCCGACGTGGGTTTCGGCTCGTTCTACAACCACTTCTCCAGCAAGACGGAGTTGTTCGAGGCGGCGGTGTCGGAGGTGCTGGAGGAGCTCGGCCGGTTGCTGGACGACCTGAGCGGCGACGTCGACGATCCGGCGATGGCCTTCGCCCAGTCGATGCGGTTGACCGCGCGCCTCGCGGTGACGCGGCCGGAGATGGCACAGGTGCTGGTGCGCCACGGAATGGCCTACATCGACGCGGACGAGGGGCTGGCTCCGCGGGCCCTGCGCGACATCGAGGCCGGGGTCGCATCCGGCCGCTTCCAGGTCGGTGAACCGCGACTGGCTCTCGCCACCACGGCCGGGGCCCTGCTGGCCGTGCTGCACACGTCGTTGGTGAACCCGGAGGGCGTCACCGACGCGACGTGCGACGAGGTGGCCGAACAGTTGCTGCGCATGCTCGGAGTCCCGCTGGTCGAAGCACACGAGATCGCGACGGCACCGCTGCCCGACGCCTCGGCCGTCAGCCAGGTCTGATCGTGGGTGGTTGTGGTCGTCTTGGCGATCGGCGTTGCGGATGTGGGATCAGGGTCGTTCTACAAGGTCCACGGTGCCGTGCTTGACGCATTGACTTCGGACCTCGACGACCCGGCCCAAGTCCTCGCTCGGGCATCGCGGGAATCCTGAGCTCCGTAAGGTCCTGCTGTACTTCGGATTCGATCTGTCCAGTATGGACAAAGGTCTCGTTCCGCGGGTCCGCCGCGACATCGAGGCCGCCACGCGTGCTGGTCGGTTCACCGCAGGCGACACCGGGGTCATCCACGACCCGAAACGGTCAGAGACTGGAACAGGCCGGGTCGTCGTAGTCGGCGGTGATCTCGTCGAGAAGCGCGCCGTGCTCCTCGAGTGCCTCCGCGCTGCTGCCGCGGGCTGGCAACCGCCTGGCGGCGGCCACGAGCGCGGCGCGGGTACGTGCCTTGCGCCGGTCGAGTCGGTTCACAACAGGTCTCTCGCACACGATGCGAGGTCAACACAATTCTGATGAACACATCAGCTTTGATGAGACTTGACAACTGCGCGTCGACAACTGATGATTTCATCAGTCCCGTGGAAGGGGTCATCAATGACGGCACGAGCCAGTAGTGATCGTGTAGATGTGCACAGCGGCCTGCACAGCGACCAGGGCGCGGTGCGGGGAGATCGGCCGCACCGCGCGAAGAACCCGGTCGTCAAGGTCGTGGACCTCGCCTGGCTGGAGTTCGAGAAGCCCGACCTCGACGCCGCAGAGCGGTTCGCCCACGACTTCGGGTTCGCCACCGCTGTCCGCACCGCGGACACCCTGTACCTGCGCGGGGCACTGGCCGGCACGCACTGCGTCGTCATCCGCCAGGGCGCGAGGTCACGCTTCGTCGGCCCGGCCTTCAAGGCGGTGGACGTCGCCGACGTGCACCGCCTGGCGAAGGCGACGAACAGTTCCGCACGCGAGCTCCGCGGCCCCGGCGGCGGTGTCGGCGTCGATCTGGTAGACCCGTCGGGTGTCCCGTTGCGCGTCGTCGCCGGGGTGGCCGAACTGCCGGAACTCGCTCTTCAACGCCCGCTGACGGTGAACGCCGGTGGTGAGGTCGGCCGGGCGAACGCGACCCAGCGCCCGCCACGCGAGCCCGCGCGCATCGAGCGGCTTGGTCACGTCGTGCTGGAGTCGGCGCGGTTCAACCGGGCGCTGGACTGGTACCAGCAGTACCTCGGGCTGATCGTCAGCGACTTCCTGTACTTCCCCGGGCAGCGCGACTGCGGGCCGACGATGGCGTTCATCCGCTGCGATCGCGGTGCCACCCCCGCCGACCACCACACGCTGGCGATGTCGCTCGGCCCCGGCCGCAAGTACATCCACTCCGCCTATCAGGTCGCCGACCTCGACGCGCTCGCCGCCGGCGGCGAGTACCTGAAGGAGCACCGGTACAAGCACTCGTGGGGCATCGGACGGCACATCGAGGGCAGCCAGATCTTCGACTACTGGCGCGACCCGGACGGGTTCCTCGTCGAGCACTTCACCGACGGCGACATGTTCGACCACACCGTCGAGCCAGGCTGGGCGCAGATGTCGGCCAGTGGCCTCTCGCAGTGGGGACCCGCGATCACCCGCGACTTCCTCGAGGTCAATCCGTCCATGGCCAAGCACGTCCTGGCGGCACTCGCGGACGGCGACAACGAGTTCACCGCCCAGCGGCTGCTGGGTCTGATGAGGGTGGCGCGCTCATGATCAACTTGATTCGTCACGCCGAGGGCTGGGGCGTCGTGCGCGGCGAGCACGTCCTGCCGTTGGCAGGGGAGTACCCCACCGCCGCCGACGTGCTCGACGGGGGTGTGCGGTCTGCCCGCGCTCTGCTGGCCGACCCCGGCGCCGCGTCCGTGCCGCTCGCCGGCGTCACCCCGCTCAACCCGCTGCCGGGTGCGCGGGTCTACTGCCAGGGCGCGAACTACCGCTCGCACATGGTCGAGTCCGGAATGGACCCGGACCGGGCGTTCAACATGCTGTTCACCAAGTCGACGGCGTCGCTGTCGGGCGCGCACGACGACATCGTCACACCCGCGCACGTCCGGCTGCTCGACTACGAGGTCGAACTCGGTGTGGTCATCGGGAAGCCGATCACCGGGCCGGTGCGGGTCACCGCGGCCGACCTCGCCGACTACGTAGGGGCGTTCGTGGTGGGCAACGACGTCAGCGCGCGTGACGTCCAGCTGCCGCAAGGCCAGTGGTACAAGGGCAAGAGCTACCGCACGTTCTGCCCGGTCGGACCGTACCTGTGCGTGCCGGAGCGGGACGAGGTCGCGCGGTGGAGCGAGCTGCGCCTGACCCTGTCGGTCAACGGCCGGACGAGGCAGAACGCGCTCGCCGGCGACATGGTGTTCAAGCCCGCTGAGACGCTCACGGAGTTCTCGCAGCTCGAGACGTTCGCGGTCGGCGACCTGATCCTCACCGGTACGCCGGGCGGTGTCGCGCTGCAGCCGCCGGGCGGGATCGCGCAGAAGATCGCCGGTCTGCTGCCGGAGGCCAAGAAGTGGGAACTGTTCGTGAAGGGGCAGGCGCGCAGCAGCGCCTACCTCAAGCCGGGCGACCGGTTGGTCAGCACCATCCGCACCGACGACGGCGGTCTCGACCTCGGCGTCCAGCACAACACGGTGCGGTAGTCGTGGAACACGTCCCCGTCGTCATCATCGGCGCCGGCCCGACCGGCGCGAGTGCCGCGATCATGCTCGGCCGTCGCGGCATCGGCACGCTCGTGCTCGAGCGGTGGCCGGACATCTACCCCCTGCCGCGTGCCGTCCACTTCGACGACGAGGTTTTCCGGACGTTCGCGGCCATGGGCCTGGCGGACGAGGTGCGCGTGATTTCCCGGCCGGCTCCTGGCATGCGCCTGGTCGACGCCCGGCAGCGGGTGCTCGCCGACCTGTGCCGCACGCGGAAGGTGCACGGCTATCCGCAGGCGAACATGTTCGACCAGCCGGAGCTCGAGGCGGTGCTGCGCAACGCGTTGGGGAAGTACGAGTCGGTGCGGTTCCGGGGTGGTGCCGAGGTCGTCGACATCCAGCACCTGGGCGCGAAGCGCGTGCACGTGCGGTACCGCGACACGGAGACGGGCGCCGAGCACGAGGTGTGTGCCGACGCGGTGCTCGGCTGCGACGGTGCGAACAGCATCACGCGCGGCGTCGTCGGTGCGCGCATGGAGAACCTGCACTTCGAGCAGCAGTGGCTCGTCGTCGACGTCAGCACGTCCTGTCCGCTCGACGTCTACGACGGCGTGCAGCAGGTGTGCGACAACGACCGCGCGGCGACGTTCATGCCGGTGACGCCCGGCCGCTACCGCTGGGAGTTCCGGCTCAAGCCCGGCGAACGACCCGAGGACTTCGACCACGACGCCGTGCTCGAACTGACCCGGCCGTGGCTGCGAGGTGCCGACGTCGACAAGCTCACCTTCATGCGCCAGACCTGCTACACGTTCCGTGGAGTCGTGGCGGACCGGTGGCGCGACGGGCGGGTGTTCCTGCTCGGAGACGCCGCGCACCAGACCCCGCCGTTCATCGGCCAGGGCATGTGCGCCGGCATCCGCGACGCCGCGAACCTCACCTGGAAGCTCGCCCTCGTCCTGACCGGCGCGGCCGACGAGCGACTCCTCGACACCTACGAGGCGGAGCGCCTGCCGTACGCGCGCCGCGTCGTGCGGCTCGCGATCGGGGTGGGGGCGGTGATGACCGGCGGACCGACGCGGTTGACCCGGCCGCGCAACGCGCTCATCCGTGGCGCCACCAAGCTGCTGGGCGAAGAGGACCGGCTCGTCACCACGTTGTGGCCGACGTTCGCGCCCGGTCCGCTGGTGCACGACGGCGGGCGGCTGCGCAAGCGCACCGGCGACGTGTTCGGCCAGCCCGTGGTCGCCGGTGTGCGACTCGACGACGTGATCGGCGAGGGCTGGGCGATCGTGCATCGCGGCCCTGACCGCATCACCGCCTTCGACCCGGACACCCGTGCCTTCTTCGACCGCCTCGGCACCGTCGTCGTGCGCCTGTCCGACGCCGACTCCGAAGCGAATGCGTTGCTGGACCACCTGCGCGCCGACGCCGTGCTGCTGCGCCCGGACCGCGTCGTCGCGGCCGCGGGCGACACGCCTGATCTCCGCGTCTGGCAGCGCCGGCTTGTCGCCGCCGGCATCGCCCCCACCACTGGAGAGGCCGAACGATGACCTACAGCTCCGTCGGAGAACGCTTCCTCGCGCAGTGCGCCGCATCCGGCGCGCGTGAGGCGTTCCGCGCACCCGGACACGGTGGCGGGTGGCAGTCGCTGACCTGGTCCGAGACCGCCGATCGTGCCCGCGACCTGGCCGCCGGGCTGCTCGCCCTCGGAGTGCGACCCGAGCAGCGGGTCGCGATCGCCGCGGCCACGCGGCTGGAATGGGTGCTCGCCGACCTCGCCGTCACGCTGGCGGGCGCGGCCACCACCACGGTCTACCCGAGCACCAACGCCGAGGACGTCGACTACATCCTCACCGACTGCGCCGCGGTGGTCGTCTTCGCCGAAGACCCCACGCAACTGGCGAAGCTGCGCTCCGGCAACGGTTTCGTCGGCGACGTGCACCACGTCGTCCTGTTCGACGGCGAGAGCGAGGGTGACGCGGTACTGAACCTCGACGGGCTCGCCCAGCTCGGACGCCACCACCTCGCCAAGCACCCCGATGCGGTCGACCAGGTCCTCGCCGCGATGGCCCCTGAGCACCTCGCGACGAT
The DNA here is from genome assembly GCF_016907955.1 of Lentzea nigeriaca. Classification (GTDB taxonomy): domain Bacteria; phylum Actinomycetota; class Actinomycetes; order Mycobacteriales; family Pseudonocardiaceae; genus Lentzea; species Lentzea nigeriaca. The sequence continues at coordinate 1,327,800 of NZ_JAFBCX010000001.1, forward strand.
CATCTACACCTCCGGCACCACCGGACGCCCCAAGGGCGTCGAGCTCACCCACGCGAACTGGCTCTACCTCGGCGCCGCCATCGCGTCCGAGGGCGTGATCCGCCAGGACCACCTGCAGTTCCTCTGGCTGCCGCTCTCGCACGTGTTCGGCAAGCTGTTGCTCGCCGCTCAGTACGAGATCGGCTTCGTCACCGCCGTCGATGGCCGCATCGACCGCATCGTCGACAACGTCGCCCTGATCAAACCGTCCTTCATGGCCGCAGCGCCCCGCATCTTCGAAAAGATCTACAGCCGCGTCATGTCGACCACCGGCGCGGCCGGCGGGCTGCAGGCGAGGATCGCGACGCGCGCCTTCGCCATCGGCATCGACGCCGTGCGGCGCAAGCAGCAGCGCCGTTCCGTACCGATGTGGCAACGCGCGGGACTCGCCATCGCCGACCGGCTCGTCTTCGCGAAGATCCGTGCACGCCTCGGCGGCAACCTCGAGTACCTCGTGTCCGGCAGCGCCGCACTGGCACCCCAGATCGCGGAGTGGTTCGCCGCTGTCGGCCTGCCGATCCTCGAGGGCTACGGCCTGACCGAGACCAGCGGTGCCTCCTTCGTGAACCGGCCCGGCAGCGTCCGGATCGGCACCGTCGGCGTCCCGCTGCCCGGCACGCAGGTCCGCCTCGCCGACGACGGCGAAATCCTGCTCCGCGGCTCCGGCGTCATGCGCGGCTACCACAATTTGCCTGACCAGACAGCCGCGGTCATCGACGCCGACGGCTGGTTCGCCACCGGCGACATCGGCGAACTCGACGCCGAGGGATACCTGAGGATCACCGACCGCAAGAAGGACCTGGTGAAAACCAGCGGCGGCAAGTACATCGCGCCCACCGCGATCGAGTCGGCGGTCAAAGCCGCCTGCCCCCTCGTCTCGAACGCCGTCGTGATCGCCGACGGGCGCAACTTCGCCAGCATCCTGCTGACGCTCGACCCGGACGCGGTCTCTGCCGGGACCGACCCGCACGTGACCGTGCAGCGTGCGATCGACACGGTCAACGCCGGGCTCAACAGGTGGGAGACCGTCAAGCAGTACCGCATCCTGCCGCGCGAGCTCAGCGTCGAGGCCGGGGAGCTGACGCCGAGTCTGAAGATCAAGCGCGCCGTCGTCGTGAAGAACTACGCGGCCCTCGTCGACGACATCTACTCGGGAGCCGGCCACGACCACCGGCTCGGCTGAGGTGATTCAGGTTGCCGCACGCTCGCGACGCCCGTCATGCGGGCGTGTTCCAGCATGGTGCTGAGGGCTGCCAGCCGAATGTCACCCGCCGGCCCCTGTCAGGCGACGCCGGTCTCGGTGTCGAGCGTGAGTGTCGAGGTGCAGCCGTCCGCTCCCGGCACACCGGGGTTTCCGGCAGCGTATGGCCCGTAACGATCTACGGCCGGTGATCGAAGAACTGGCGTGAAGGCGTTGTTCGTGCGGCTCCGCCGATTCACCGGTGTGCGCGGGCTGATCGTGCTGTTTGCCGGCCTGACGGCCGGGCTCACCTTGCTCGCCATGGGCGGGTTGGAGAAGCTCAGCGGTGCGGGCGGCGTGCTCGGTATGGCGCTGAGCGCACTCGTGATGATCGTGGTGGGTGCCGCCAAGTACCCGCGGTCCGCGGGTACGCCGTCGCACGAGCAGGTCGTGTCCGGGTTGCTGCGGGCCCGGAAGAAGTACTGCCTCATCCTGCGGCCGTTCGGACAGGACGCCGAGATCGTGCTGCCGAGGACGGGGGCCAAACGCCGCACCGACGGTGGGCCCTTCACCCGCAACCTGACCATGGAGCAGCTCGTCACTCGTGCCGCGCGCACGGTGCTCGACATGGACACCTACGGCATCGTCGACCAGCGCACCACGTTCGCCCCGCCGGGGCCGATCCTGATGCGTGCCGCCGACGACGTGTGGCAGGAGGTCGTCCAGCGCCTCATCGGCCGCGCACACGTGATCGTGCTGATCCTGCCGCCGGACCGGGACTTCGGCGACGGTTTCGTCTGGGAGATCGAGCAGATCCGGCAGGCCGGGGCGACGTCGCGCGTCGTCATCGTGCTGCCGCCGTGCGACCAGGACACGGAGGCGTACGAGGCGGCACTGCGCCGCGCGTGCGTGCTGCTGGCGTTGCTGGACGGCGAACTCGACCACTTCAAGGTCCACGAATACGAGCTGACGCTGCCCAGCGGCACGCTGGTCATCCGGTCGACCGCTGACGGAGCGAAGTGGTGGCAGATCCAAGACCAGCACGCGGAGCGCACGATGCTCGGCCGTAGGCGCAGGACCGTGGTGGCAGATGTGACCTATCTCGAAGTACTCGAGGTGGCGTTGCTGGAGATCGACCACGAGCAGTCGTGATCCGCAAGGGGAGGAGGTGCTGGTGCCCGGTTCCAGACCGACTGGGGCGAGAACCAGCAGCCTGCGGCCATCCGCGCGGCTTGTTTCTCGTCCTTCGTCGTGCCGGAGCCGGCGAGCGTGAACACAACGCGTTGGGGCGGATTGAGAGACCTGATCCGGTGAGCGGTGCGCGGACGCCCCGCGAAGGAGCTCGGTGCCGGCCTTCCACCATCAACGGTCGGTGCCGTCTCGTTGCTCTTTGACCCAGGCGGCCATCTGAGTGCGATTGGACAGGCCGACCTTGGTCAGGATGTTCTCCACGTGGGTTTCCGCGGTGCGCGGAGCGATCACCAGGCGGGCGGCGATCTCCTTGTTGGTGAGGCCCTCCGCGACCAGTTCGGCCACCTGTTGCTCGCGCCGGGTGAGAGTCCTCGCGAGACCGTCGGGTGACGGCGTCGCCCGAGGCGTCTCGTTCAGGGCGTACTCGTTCGCCTCTGCCAAGCTCAGGCCCAGGCCGCGCTGGAACGCGGTCTGGAACGCCTGCTCGCCCAGCGCGGCACGTGTCCGCTGCTCGCATATTTCGTGGTATCCGAGCAAGTGGGGGGATTTCGCCGGGGACGCGTCGGTGGCGTGCCAGCGTTCCGCCGCGGCGCCGAGCAGGGTCGCGGCGCGACGGGGATCCGGTCCGTCCGCCTCGATCCAGGCAAGGGCTTCCAGACACCAGGCGGCGCCGAGCAGGTCATCGAGCGGGCGCTTCAGACGCAGGCTCTGCTGCACCAACCCGACTGCCTGTCGTGGGTGGCCCTGTTGCCACAACGCCAGTCCGAGAACCCACAGCGAGATCGACCGGTACCACACCTCGCCACGGGGTTCGGTGATCGCAAGTGCCTCTTCGTGGCAGGCCAGTGCTCGAGCGGGATCTCCGAGGCCTTCGCTGGCCAGCGCGAGCGCGAGCAGGGCTTCGAGCAACATGAGCACGTCGTCCGTACCGCGATAGGCGTCGACCGCGGCTTTCAGGAGTACGACCGCGCGGTCGAGGTCACCCTGGAACATCGCGAGGTACCCCGAGGCGAGCCCGGACATCGCCGACGTCGAGGCATCGTTCAACTGCTCGGCGAGTTGCTGCTCCTCGCCCACCAGCGTCGACGCGGCAGCGATGTCGCTCTGGTGCCCGGCCAGCATGCTCGCGGCGTAGAGGGCACGGGCGAGGTCAGCACTCGGGTGCGTCCGCAGAGCCAGGGCACGGTTGAGCCAGTACCGGCCCTCGGTGAGCAGCCCGCGGCCGAACCAGTACGGGTACAGGGACGCGGCCATGCGCAGCGCGGCCGCGGACTCACCTGGTTCCACCAGACAGAACTCCAGCGCGGCCCGAATGTTGGGATACATCCGTCTCAGGCGGGCGAACCAGTCCACCTGCCGGTGACTGATCCACTCGGTTTCCGCTTGCGCCACCAGCACGGCGTACCAATCCCGATGCTGCCGGGCCAACGCGATGTCCTGTCCTGATTCCCGCAGCTTGTCCTGACCGAATTCGCGGATCGTGTCCAACAGCCGATACCGCACCACCGCGCCGTCGTTCTCGTGGATCACGATCGACTTGTCCACCAGGCAGCTCACCAGGTCGAGCACATCACCCGACGCGAGGTCGCCACCGGCACAGACACTCTCGGCGGCCTCCAGCTCGAAACCACCGGCGAAAACGGTCAGCCGAGCCCACAACAGCTGTTCCGCGCGGGTGCACAGCCCGTAGCTCCAGTCGATGCATGCCCGCAGGGTGCGGTGCCGGTCCGGGGTTCCGCGCAGACTGACGCCCAAGATCCGGAACCTGTCGGACAGGCGGTGCAGAATCTCGTCCGGTGAGAGTGCCCGCAACCAGACGGCGGCCAGTTCGATCCCCAGCGGCAGCCCTTCCAACCGGCGGCAGATCTCCGCGACCACGCCAGCGTTGCCGGACGTGAGGCAGAAGCCCGGAACCACTGCCCCGGCGCGCTCTGTGAACAGAGCCACCGCTTCGAACCGAGCCGCCTGTCGCACGGTGGGTGGCCGTCCTGAGTCCGGCTCAGGCGTCGGCAGCGGCGGCACCTGACGCGTGAGCTCGCCGCCGATGCGCAGCGGTTCCCGACTGGTGGCCAGCACCCACAACTCCGGACAGGATCGCAGCAGCGCATCGCCCAGCTTCGCGACCGCGTCCACCACGTGCCCGCAGTTGTCCAGTACCAGCAGCACGTGCCGCTCAGCCAGGTGCTCCGTCAGTCTCGCGACCGGCGTCGACGACTCGCCCAGCGGGCCTTGCTCCCTCAGGCCGAAGGCGTCCGCGACGGCGTGCTCCACCAGCGCCGGATCCTGCACCTCACCCAGTTCGACCAGCCAGACCCCGTCGTCGAAGGCTCGCTGAAGCTGCGTGGCCACCCGCAGCGCAAGGCGGGACTTGCCGACACCCCCGACTCCGGTCAACGTCACCAGCCGAGAGGCCGACAGCATCTGCTTGGTCTCGGCCACCTCACGCCGACGGCCCACAAAACTGGTGAGCTCCAGGGGGAGGTTCCCGGCCTTGCCCGGCGCAGTGGGGGACATGACACCTTCACCTGACCAAGTTTGCTACTCGATCTTCGAGTGCCCAATCGAATCCAGACGCTGTCCGCAACACTAACCGCTGTACCGGCGGCGTACGAGTGGAGCTCGCCCGCGGACGACCAGGCGTTACCGCACAGCCGCAGACAGGCGGCAGGCGTGCCGTGGAACACGGCGCTCCCGCGGAACTGGGCGCCGACGAACACGGCGACCTCGCCGAAGCGGGCGTGGTGGAACACGGCGCCCACCGAACTGGGCGTGCTGAACTGGGCGTCCCCGTCGAACTGGGCGCCGACGAACTGGCTCGACCGCACTGCCCTCTTCCTTCAGCAGCACCTCGCCGCGTCCTGAAAGGGAACATTGAGCCGTGACCGACCGACGGTCAACTCGTCGGCCCCCGCACAGGGCGACCATCGCCGGCGGAATCGCTCGTGCCGCACCGCAGTGCCGATTTTCTTGCAATAGCTGCGTCGCTGATGCTTTGGCCTCGATCGTCGGCGACAAGGGGCGGGACCTCGGGAGGTCAGGGCCACCTCCTCGCCGGAGGGGAGCGGGCTGCGGAGTCAGACCATTGGACGACAACAATAGTCCACTATAGACTGGGTATTTGTCCATAATGGACTTTGTGACCCCTTCTGGGCAGCTGGCACGCCGGTCGTCAACGGTATTTCCAAGATCATTCTGTCGGGAGGGCTGGGTGTTCTGGCACTCCACGGGTGTCCGTCAGGGCTTCGAACCGCCGGGCCACAGGTACGCGTCCGCAGGCACCGTCGTGCCGCGGAACCAGGCCTGGAAGAACCCGTCGAGGTCCCTTCCGCTGATCTGCTCGGCGAGTTGCTCGAACTGCGGCCAGGAGACGAACTGCTGATGGTTCTGTTGCGCCCACTGCCGGAGCAGGCTGCCGAACGCTTCGTCGCCGATCTGCTTGTGCAGCGCGTGCAGTGCCAACGGACCTCGATCGTACGCGGCGAAACCTGGCCGCTCACCGGGCTTGTACAGCGCGTTCTGCCAGAAGGCCGCGTCGGTCTTCCTGGCGTTCACGATGTCCCGGAACCGTGCGTCGAGGTCGACGCCGTCGATGGATTCTTCCCACATCCACGTGCTGTGGGAGGCGAAGCACTCCGACAGGCAGGCGTCTTCGGGCGAGCGGTGAGCCGCGGAGACGCCGTACCACTGGTGCGCCTGCTCGTGCACGACCTGCAGGAGGTCCATGTACTTGCTGCCGGCACCGAGGTAGACCGGACGCGTCTGGGGGGACGTGCCGGGACCGTCCTCGTTCACGTGGACGAAGACGTTGCCGGCTGAGCTGAACGGGTAGGGCCCGTAGCGGCCGGTCAGGAAGTCGAGAATCTGAGGTGTGCGGTCCGCCAGCGGTTTCGCCTTGTCCCGCAGGCCGGGCGCGTAGGCGTGGACGACCGGGGTGCCGTCCGCGAGTGTCGTCCGCTCGACGGTGAACCTGTCGATCGACACCGCGAGGTGAGCGGGAGCGACCTCCGTCTCGTGCCACTGGAAGGTGTTCGGCTCGGTAGACCTCTCCTCGCGGCCGACGGCGACGACGGACCAGCCGGCCGGCGCTGTCGCGGTCAGGCGGAACTCTGCCTTGTCCTGGTCGTCGCCGACCGGGAACCACGCGGAGGCGTCTCCCTCGAACGCGCTCGCCCCGCCCGACTCGGTCGGCAGCCACCCGTCGCCGGGCTTGCCCTCGTAGTCGACGCGGATCCGGAACGCCGTCCCGCCGGCGATCCGCTTCGCCGGTGAGATGGCGAGGTTCTCATCGCCGTTCTGGACGAACGACCGTGCCGCCATCCCGTTCACGGTGACGGCGCTGGCCTCAGGTCCCCGCAGCCGCAGCGTGATCTCGTCCAACGCCGTGCCCGCGGTCGCGGTGATCATCGCGGAGCCGCGCAGGAGGCTTTCGCCCGGCTGGTAGTCGATCGTCAGGTCGTAGGCGGTGATGTCGACCGGGCCGCCCTGCGGCGCCGCGGTGGTCGTGGTCTCGCTCCACGCCAGCAGGCCGGCGATCACGGCGGTTGTGGCGGGCAGCCTCCAGCGGAGGCCGAAAGTCAGTGGTCGGGTGTTCTTCACGTCTGGCTCCTCAACGTTCGTCAGCGGGACTGTCGGGCAGGGCCTGACCTGGCCGGTCAGCACTGTGCGAAGTGCCTGTCGGCGGACCACCCGGCATTCGCCCACTTCTGCGGGTCGGCGGGGGAGAAGCCTGGGTACATCTGCTTCAGCTCGCCCAGCAGCCACTGCGTGAACCGCGCCGCGCCCTGCGGGCAGGTGTGGATGCCGTCGGCGCTGCGGTCGGCCTTGCCGTCCTTGCGCTGCTCGTAGGACTTGCCCCACACGGCGCCGGCGTCGAGCAGGACGGCCTGGCCGGATGAAGCGTCCACAACGGACTTGGCGACGGCCGGCATGCGGTCGAGTTCGGCCAGGTGCGGCCGGTAGAAGTCGTCGGGCCTGATCGGTGGGGCGGTGACCAGCACGAGCTTCGCGCCGCCGGCGGTCACCGCCCGCAGCAGCTTCTGGTAGCCCGCGCGCTGCTCGTCCTCCGCACCCCAGTCGTAGGTGGTCAGCTGGTGGATCACGACGGAGGCCCTGGCCGAGCTGATCTGCTCGGCGATCTTCGGCCAGCTCTCCGCCGAAAAGGGGCCCACGACGTTGCCGCCGCCCTCGGCCGCGATCGACTGGAACTCGACGTGGCCCGCCTGGAACGCGGCCTTCAGCGGCAGCGCCTCACCGACGGCGATCGAGTCACCACCGAAGAGCACCTTGCCCAGGCCCTGGCCGGACCGCTCCCCGGCAGTGGTCGTGGCAGGGCCGGGGTCGGAGGAGCAGGCGGCGCTCAGCAGGACCAGTGCGGCCAGGCCTAGCGCGAGAGTTCGTGGCTTGGTCATGGACTCGACCGTGCCTGGCCCACGTCCCGGTGGCTGCGCTGTCGTGTCGCGGTTGTGTCGCAGGGGCCGCGGGGCGGGCGGCGTACGGGTGATCTTCTGTCCATACTGGGCGCTGTGGCTGTGATTCTGCTCGTCGAGGACGATCCGCTGGTCCGCAGGGGCCTCGAGCTCGCGCTGAGCAGGCTGGGACACGAGGTGGGCACCGCGCCGACCGGTGAGGAAGGAGTCGAGGCCTTCCGTTCGTCCAGACCGGACCTGGTGGTGCTGGACCTGATGCTGCCGGGTATCGACGGCTTCGAGGTGTGCCGCCGGATCCGTGCCGTCAGCGAGACACCGGTGATCATGTTGACCGCCCGCGGCGACGACTTCGACGTCGTCAGCGGACTGGCCGCGGGGGCGGACGACTACGTCGTGAAGCCGGCGAAGCCGACCGTGCTGGACGCGCGGATCCGCGCGGTGCTGCGCCGCACCTCCGGCACGGGCGAGGAGGTCCGGGCGCACGGTGATCTGCGGATCGACACGACCGGCCTCACGGTGTCGCTGCGCGACGAGCAGGTGTCGTTGACACCGACCGAGTTGCGGTTGCTGCTGACGCTGACGCGGGCGCCTGGCCGGGTGTTCAGCAGGGAGCAGCTGCTGCAGGAGGTGTGGGAGCACGACTACCTCGGTGACTCGCGGCTGGTCGACAACTGCGTGCAGCGGTTGCGCGCGAAGATCGAGACCGACGCGGCGGCGCCGAGGTACGTGCAGACGGTGCGCGGGTTCGGCTACCGGTTCGGGCCCCTGTGATCGGACGGCGGTGGCGCGGCGGGCTTCGCCCTCGGCTGCTGGCGGCGTTCGTGGCGGTGACCGCGCTCGGCGCGACCGCGGCGGCGTGGTCCAGTGCCGGATCGGCGAGCACCGCCTTGGTCGAGTCGTCCCAGCGGCGCCTCGTGGAGACCGTCACGAGCCAGATCACCGCGGTCGCACCGGGGCTCACCTATCCGCCGGGGCAGGACGCGCTGGAGCTGCTGCGCGCCGCGGTGAGTCCGAACGGCGTGGTCACCTACGGCGGCCTCCGTTCCGCCGACGGTCCTGACCTGATCACGGACTCCCTGCGCAACGCCGTGCGCACGGGTGGACGGCTGGTCTCCCAGCGGATCGAGGCCGAGGGCAGGCCGTGGCTGTTGATCGGCACGCCGGTGATGATCACCGCGGTCGACGGCGCGCGCGCCCCGTCCGGGATCGAGGTGTACGTCGCCCGCGACCTCACCGCCGTCGACGACGAGATCAACGGCATGGCGAGGAACGCGGGGCTCACCGCCGGACTGGCACTTCCGCTGGCGGTGCTGCTCGCGTTGCTGGCCGCGTCGAGCGTGCTGCGCCCGGTGCGGCGTCTTCGTGACACCGCGCGCAGGCTCGCGGCGGGTGACCTCCGGGCGAGGTCGCGGCCGCGGGGTTCGGACGAGCTGGCCGACCTGACGGTGACGATCAACGAGATGGCCGCGTCGGTGCAGTCGTCGATGACGGCGATGCGGCGGATGCAGGCCGACGCCAAGAGGTTCGCGGCGGACGTGTCGCACGAGCTGCGGACGCCGTTGAGCACGCTGACCGCCGTGGTCGAGGTGCTGTCCATGAGCGCCGACCGGATGGAACCGGACGCGCGGGAGTCGGCGCAGCTCGCGATCACCGAGACCCAGCGCCTGGTGACGCTGGTCGAGGACCTGATGGAGGTGTCGCGGTTCGACGCGGGCACCGCCGAGCTGCGGGTGGAGGACGTGAACGTCACCACCGCGGTGCGCCAGTGCCTGCGGGCGCGATCGTGGCTCGGCAGGGTCGAGCTGGTGGCACCGGACGAGGTGGCCGCAAGGCTCGACCGGCGAAGGCTGGACGTGGTGGTGGCGAATCTCGTCGGCAACGCGCTGCGGCACGGCGCGCCCCCGGTACGCGTCATCGTCTCCGCTTCCGGCGTCGAGGTCCGGATCGAGGTCGTGGACAGCGGACCCGGCATCGTGGAGCACGTGCTGCCACACGTCTTCGACCGCTTCTACAAGGCGGACGCGGCCCGTGCCCGCACCCCGGGAAGCGGGTTGGGGCTCGCGATCGCGATGGAGAACGCCCGCCTGCACGGAGGCGATCTGACCGTGAGCAACCGGGAGTCCGGCGGAGCGAGGTTCGTGCTGCGACTGCCCGGAGAAGCGGGGCGAAGGTGAAACGGATCCTCCTGACGATCGTGCTGCTGGCCGCGGGATGCGGTGTGCAGCCGTCCGGCATCGTCGACGGCGGTGAGGCGCCGACCGGTGTCGCCGCGGGAACGACCCTCTACTTCGTCGACGCAGCGGGCGAGCTCCGGCCCACGACCCGGCGGACCGAGCGGCTCGGCACGGTCTCCGAGGCGCTGTCGCTGTTGATGACCGGGCCGGGCAGGGACCCGTCGCATCACACCGAGATCGCTGAGACCCCGACGCCGAGAGTCGTCGTCTCCACCAAGGCGAACCTGATCCAGGTGATGTTGCCGCTGACCGCCGAGGACGTGACGCCACGGGGCATCGACCAGATCGTCTGCACCGCGCTGGGTGTGCACGTGCAGAGCGGCGGCGCGCGGACGATGAAGGTGCAGGTCCGCTTCACGCAACCGGCTCCGGCGTCGGAGGCCGAGCGGACCTGCCCGCTCATCAGATGATCAGCCGAGTTTCGTGAGGTCGATCGCGGGCGGAGCGGGCACCGGCAGCAACACCCACAGCAGCGCCAGCCCGGCCATCACGAGGACGAACACGACCACTCCGGTCCGGCCGTGGGCCCAGGTGGCGCGAAAGCGGACGGGGTCCTCGACCAGGTACTTCGACGCCGCCGCCAGCACGATCGACGCGGTGAACGCCCCACTGGTGCGCACCCAGCCCTGTGCAGCGCCCAGCAGCACGAAGACCGGCCAGTGCCAGAGGTAGAGGCTGTAGGAGATCTCTCCGAACCATCGCAGTGGCCGACACGCCAACCCGTGCGCGAGAAAAGTCGCCGGTGCGTGCGCGGTCAGTCCGATCAGCAGCGCCGCGCACAACGAGTGCGCGAAGAGGCCGCCGGTGAACAGCCACACCGAGTCGACGCCGTCCGCGAGCGCCCAGGTGACGGCCAGACAGGCCGCGATCAGCGCCACCACCGCGCCGATCGACCGACCGACCGCGCGGAGCAACGCCTCCCGCACCGGCCGGGTGGCCACCAAAGCGCCCAACAGCAACGAGAACGCCCTCGTGTCGGTGCCGGTGTAGACGCGTGTCGGGTCTGCCGGGTCGACCAGCAACACCATCAGCACCAGCGAGGCGACCGCTACACCTGAGGCCACCACGGCGACCCGGCGCTCGAACCGCCCGCCGCGACCGGCCAGAACCAGCACGAGCACCGGCCACAGCAGGTAGAACTGCTCCTCGACCGCGATGCTCCACAAGTGCTCGAACACCCGCCCTCCGCCGAAGCGGTCCCAGTAGCTCGCGGACTCGGCGAGCAGGTGCCAGTTGACGAGGTTGGCCTGCACCCACGGTCCATCGGACAGCGTGGTGCGCACCAGGTCGTCCGGTGCGATCGTCCAGACCACGAGGGCCACCGTGACGAGCACGGTGACGAGCGCGGGCAGCAACCTGCGGATCCGCCTGCCCCAGAACGAGACGAGCGACAGCGTGCCGGTTCGTTCCACCTCCCGCAGCAACAAGGCGGTGATCAGATAGCCGGACAGGGTGAAGAAGAGGTCGACGCCGAGGAAGCCGCCGGGCAGGAGGCCCGCGTGGAACAACAGGACACCCAGCACCGCGACACCGCGCATGCCGTCCAATGCGGGCACATGGGCTCGGCGGGCAACACCGGCGGCACGCGGGCTGGACTGGAGTTCGGCCATGACGACAACTGTGCGGAGCCGAAGTCGGCGCCTCGTCCCAGGGACGTCGCAGTTCTGCCGCAATGAAGTTCGCCCGGCACGTTGCGCTCCTGACAGAGGGACGTCGTTGTTTCCGGGTGCGCCGACGTACCGGCCGCGAGCGATCGGCCGGGTGCGGTCGGGGGAGTCTCGGCGCGCCTGTCGGAGGTAGGTGTTGTGAGGCAGGAGGCCTAGCGCCCGCCCGCAAAAACGTAAGATGTATACGTACGCGTCAGCGGTTGGCCTGTCGGTAACGACAACGGGTTTCGCGACCGCGACCCGGCGGCCGAGCGGTTCGTCCGGTTCGGTGCTGCCGCAGGGGAATTCGGCCAGCTAACGTACGGAGCGTGGGGGGACCACGCGGTGAGGTCCGGATCCTGGGGCCGGTGGAGGTGTGCGGCCCGTTCGGACGGGCCGAGCTGATCGGCGCCCGGCAACGCAGCGTCGTGGCGGTGCTCGCGCTCCGGGTGGGCACGCCGGTTCCGGTCGACCGCCTCGTGGACGTGCTGTGGGGCGACGAACCGCCCCGAACGGCCGTGCGGTCCTTGCACAGCTATGTCGCACGTGTGCGGCAGGCGCTCGCCGACTGCGGCATGCCTGGTGCGCTCATGACCAAACCCGGCGGCTACCAGCTGGACGCGGTGGTCGACGCCGAGCGGTTCGCCCGGACCAAGGACCTCAGCCTGTGGCGGGGTGAGCCGCTGGCAGGCACCGTGCTGTTCGGGTGGGGACGCGCGGAGATCGATCGGTTGCGGGAACAGCGGATCGCCGCGCTGGAGGGGCACTGGGCGGTGCGGCTCGACCGCCAGGACGCGGTCGGTGAGCTGGAGCGGCTGGTGGCGAGTCACCCGACCAGGGAACGGCTCGTCGGCCTGCTGATGCGCGCGTTGCACCTCGACGGACGGCACGCCGATGCGCTGGAAGCCTTCCGCCGCCTGAGATCCCGGCTCGCCGACGAGCTCGGCGCCGACCCCGGCCCGGAGGTCAGCGCCCTGCACACCGCCATCCTCCGCCGTGATCCCGCGTTGCACAGCGCGAGACCCGGCCTGAGACCGGCCCAGCTGCCCGCCCGTGCCGGTCATTTCACCGGCCGTACCGCGGAGTTCGCCGCACTGGCAGGCCTGCCGTCGATCGTCGTGGTGTCCGGGGTCGCCGGGGTCGGCAAGACCACGTTCGCGGTCGAGTGGGCGCATCGCGTCGCCGACAGGTTCCCAGACGGTCAGATCTTCCTGGACCTGCAACGGCTCACCCCGGCCCAGGCACTGGTCGAGGTGCTGCACGGCCTTGGCGTGCCGGCCGATCGGATACCCGCCGATCCGGCCGCGCTGTACCGGACTTTGTTGCACGGCAAGCGTGTTCTCATCGTGCTGGACGACGTCCGGCGCACGCGGGACGTGCTGCCGCTCGTGCCCGGCGACCAGGGCAACCTGCTGCTGATCACGAGCCGCGACACGTTGTCCGCACTCGGTACGCATCACGCCGTGCACACCGTGCACCTCGACCTGCTGAGCGAAACGGAAGCGCACGACCTGCTGGCGGACATCCTCGGCGCGCCAAGAGTGCGTGCGGAGTCGGGCGCGATCTCGGCCTTGGTAGTCCACTGTGGACGGCTGCCGCTGGCGTTGCGCATCGCGGCCGCGCGACTCGCGATGCGACCGGGCAGGCGGGTCGCCGACCTCGTGCGTGCACTGACCCGCAACGACCCGTTGGACGTACTGGCGGTGGACGGGGACGACCGCACGGTCCGGACCGTGTTCGCCAGCGCGCACCGCACGCTGAGCGCACCGGCGGCACGGCTGTTCCGCGTGCTCGGCGAGCACCCCGGCGCGAGCTTTCCCGCCGATCTCGCCGACGCGCTGGGGCCGGGTCTCGACGAGCTCGTCGCCACGCACCTCGTCAGCGAGGCGGGCACCGGCCGGTACGCGCTGCACGACCTGATCCGGTTGTTCGCGAGGCAGAGCGGCGACATCGGCGACGGGGTGGAGCGCCTGCTCGACCGGTACCTCACGATCGCCCACGCGGCCAACAACGTGCTCAACCCGCGCCACGACCTGGTGACGCGCCCGTTCAGCGACGATCTGCCGTTCGCGGCGAACCGTGTCGAGGTGCTGGCCTACCTGGACGCCGAACGCGACAACCTGCTGCACGTGATCAGGCTGGCGGCGAGATCCGGGCTGCGGCGCGAGACCTGGCAGCTGGCCTACCTGCTGACGAGCTACTTCGAGGCACGCGGGTAACTGGGCGGCCCGCGTCGAGCAGTGTGAGCACGCCGTCGAGGCAGCCCGCGCGCTCGGCGACCAGCGCGCGGAGGCCGAGATGCTGCGCGGGCTCGGCATCGCGTTGCAGATGACCTCACGCATCGACGAAGCCATGGTGGTGCAACGAAGAGCGCTCGCCCTCGTGCGCGAGGCCGGCGACCTGCGCGGGGAAGCCAGGCTGCACAACAACATCGGCAACGCGCACTCCGAGCTGCGCGAGTTCGGGCTGGCGCTGGAGTCCTACCAGGCGGCGATGATCGTGCACCGGTCCGCTGCCGACGAGGTGGGCGTGGCGCTGGCGCAGCGCAACCTCGGCTACACCTACGTCCGGATGGGCCGGGGAGAACTCGCGATCCCACCGCTGTGCGCGGCGCTGGAGACGTTCCGCGCCAAGGGAAACCCGCGGCTGGAGGCGGCGACGCTGATGTCGCTGGGCAACGCGTTCCACCAGCTCGCCGACTACACGCAGGCGCTGCGTCATTTCGGCGACGCGCTGCGGATCAGCCGGGAGGTCGCCGACCACCGCTTCGAGGCGGACGCGTTGGCCCACCTCGGTGTCACGCAGCTGGCGGTCGGAGATCCGGCGGTGGCCAGGGAACATCTGACCGGAGCACTCGCGGTGTGCCGTGCGCTGGGCGACCGGCACCGCGAGGCGGCGGCACTGCACCACCTGAGCGAGACCGAACTCGCCGGTGGTGACCTCACCGCCGCCCGCGACCACATCACGGCCGCTCTCACGGCCCGCGCCCAGGCGCCGGACGCGTTCGAGGAGGCTTCGGTCCACCGCACCTTCGCCGACCTGGAGGGCCGGTGCGGGCGATGGACCGAGGCCGCGCGGCACTGGGCTCAGGCCCTCGCGCTGTTCACCTCCTGCCGCCGATCGTGAACACCGCCACCGGCTTGCCGATCTTGCCCGGCTGCACCGAGGTGATCTGCAACGTGAACTGCTTCTGCTCCTTGCCAACCCGCAGCACGGTGTACGGCACGAAGGCCTGAGGTTCGCCGGCCTTGATCGTGACCATGCCGCCGGGCTCGGCCAGGTAGTCCACACCCTGCTTCGCGGTGCCGTCGACGAATTCGTAGGACACGACGACGTTCTGCTTCGCCGGGCCGTTGTGCAACTTCAGCGTCGCGGCGTACGTGCCGATCCTCTCGTGCACCGGCCCGTCGAGCGCGTCCACGACGATGCAGTCCGGCAAGTTCGGCGCGTCGCAGTCCGGTGCTCCATGTGCGGGCACGATTCCCAGCAACAGCAGTAACAACACCATGAGCGTCTTCATCGGCAACCCCCTCGGTGGGTCCGTCTCCGCTCAACGGAGACGGACCCACCGGGGCTGATACACCTACTTCTCGTCCTTCTGGTTGATGAGGTACTGCGCTCCGCCGAGGTCCAGGCCCTGTGCGTCGACCTGGTGCACGAGCAGCTCGGCAGGACCCGCCTCCACGTCGGTGGCGAACGTCAGCCCGATCTCGGCACGCTCCTTGGGCTTGAGTGCCAGCCCGTCGATGCGGGCGAGCTTCGGGTCGGTGATCAGAACCTCGGTCTCACCCACCGGCTTGACCCCGGCGCCCGGTTGCCCGGCCTCCTTCCATCGCCGCGCGAGATCCGGCCCGAGGTCGACGGTCACCGTGCCCTCGAACTTCCGCTCGCGCTGCTCCAGGATCAGGCTCTGCCTGCCTTCGAAGGGATTCGGGTTGCCGATCGTGTACGGCACGCGGATCGGCTTGTGCGGGAACACCCACACGGAGTCGACGTTGTGCCATGCGATGTTGTTGTTGTTCCGCGCGTTGTCCTGTGTGTTCGAAACCTCGGCGGATGTCATGGGATCATTGGGCGACACCCATCTGCTCAGCAGGCAGAAGTGTCCGGGACCGGGCACGTTCCAGTCAGGCCAGGTGATCATGACCGTGGTACCGCTGACCGGCACGCTCGCGCTCACGCTGTCGATGTACGTCCAGTCCCCTGACCAGGACGTGCCACCGCCGATGTTGCTGCGGTACAGGTACAGGCGCCCGTCCACCTTGCCCAGGGCGTTGGCCTTGCGACGCAGGTTGACGAACACGTAGTTGTCGAGGCCGACTCTGGGGTTCTGAGAGACGGCGCAGGGCACCGGTGTCCAACACACCGTGATGTCCGGGCTGTGGTAGATGTCGCCGGTGCTCGGCTCGCTGCCCGCGTCTGGGTAGTCGTCGCGCGTGTAGACGTCGCGGTAGTTCGGCGTGGCGCTCGCGGTCGGCACGACGAGCGTCCCGACCGCGAGCAGTCCGATCAGTGCCTTGACCAGCTTGGATTTCACGATGTCCTCCTCGGTTGCGATCTGCTCACCGAAGAGGTACCTGCGTGTTGTTGTAGCGCGGTTGTTCTGCTGTTGTCGGGAACTACTGTCGCCCGCCGCGCACCACATAGGCGGTGACGCCGCTCAGGAACAACACGCCTGCCGTCCACATCGCCGCCGCGTCGTCAGGAGGCCGCGTGGGCCACGTGACCATCCGCGCGGTCATCGACTCGCCGGGCCGCAGCATCGCGCTGACGGCCCACCACATCAGCGGTGCCACGGGCGCGAACCTCGCTGGATCCCACCGATTCACGCTCGCCTCGGCAACTCCGAGAACCCGTTCGTGCAGCGAAGATACGTTCATCAAGCTCAAGTGACCATCGGAGAGGATGCCGTGGAAGCCTTTGAGTCGTTCGTCGCCTTGACGATGGAGGCGGACACCGACGACGGCCGTCTCGTGGTGTCGGAGGCGATCAAGTTCCCCGGTTGTCCGCCAGACTGCCAAGCCTCGCACGTCGAGTTCCAGACTCACGGTTTCGAGGTCGACCTGGTCGGAGCCCCCAGGACACGCTGGTTCTTGCCACGGTGAAGTCGTTTTCGGTTCACGCGGTGTTGTAGCCGATCATGTGATGCAACTCCGTGGTCGTGATGGCGCCGCCCTGACGCGTCAGCGCTCGTGCAGCGCGGGGCCGACCCACCGGCGGACCAGGGCCCGCATCTGGTCGTCGGTGACCGCAGGCGTCGAGGGGTGTTGCAGGAACGACAGGAAGAGCCGCATCAGGACCTCGGCGAGCCCTGCGAAGTCGTCGTCGGTGGTCACGCCCGCGGCGGCCCAGTCGACCGGCACGTTGCGCAGGATCCGCGCGCCGAGGGTGAACCACTGGACGGACGCGACCGCGTCGGTGAAGAAGTCACCTTCACCGGCCTGCAGGAGCAGGCCGAGGTAGGGCTCGCGAGGCACGGCCCGGACGCCGAACACGACGGACTCCACGGCGACCTCGGCGGGGCTGCGGAACGACGTCAGGTGCCGCTCCATCCGCCCGGCGAACTCCTCGGCACCGGCGATGGCGACCGCGCTGAGGACGTCGGTCAGGCGCGGGAAATAGCGGTAGACGGTCTGCCGGGTGACGCCTGCCTCCGCGGCGACGTCGGAGAGGCTGGTCCTGGCGAGCCCGGCGCGGTCGATGCACGCCGTCGCCGCCTCGACGATCCGGCGCCGTGCCTCCTGCTCGGTGCCGGGCGGGTTGCCCTGCCATCCGTGGTGCCCCATTCGCACCATCTTTCCCGAGGAAGATCCCTCAGGCAGCGGCAGGTGCCTCGCGGCGCACCCGGTGGAGCGTCGCCAGCACCAGACCGGCTCCTGCGAAGCAGGCGAGCGCGTACAGGCCGCTTCCTACCGGGGTGCCGTCTGCGGTGATGCCGTTCTCGGCGGAGAGGTACGACGGCAGGGCGGTGATCCAGAACGCCGCCATCACCACCAGGTAGCACGCCGGGTAGATCCGGGTGAACACCGGCAACGGCTCGTCCAGGGGCTGCCGGGAGGACACGATGATCCACGCGCCCGCCAGCCATACCAGGACCAGTTCGGCACCGAGAACCCAGGCCTGCGCGGTGGTGTTCGTGCCGGCGAGGCTCGAAGGGACGCCGGCGATCACCATCGCCAGGGGGGTGAGCGCGCCGGCGACCACGGCACGGACCGGCCACCGCCCGTTGCCCGCCAGACGCACGGCGAGGTAGGTCATGGCGCCCAACGACACCGAGGCGAACAGCAGCGCGCTCTGCAACGGCACCGATGCCATCGCGGGTTGGTTCACGACGTGGTTGCCCGGGTTCCACGCCCACCACCGCAGCTGCGGTCCGAGGTGGTCGAAGACCTCGTAGAACACCTGGCAGACGAAGGCGACGGCCACCGCACCGGCCAGTGGACCACGGCGGCGGAAGATCCCGAGCGACCGCACCACCTCGTACGCGAGCTGGCTGATCATCGGGTAGAACGCCACGATGTACAGCGGCAGGCGGTCCCACATGAACTGCACGGTGAACTGGTTGTGGGCGAAGATGAAGCCGTAGATCTCGTCCAGGCCGAACCACTCCGGGAAGTACAGCGGGGGTTCGATCACGAACAGGTAGACCAGCGACGCCCACCACAGCACCAGGTTCGCCGAGTCGCCCGCGCGATGGCGGCGAACGGCGTGCAGCAGAGCGAAAACCGCGCCGCCGATGACGAGAATCTCGAGCAACGGCATCGTCGGGTGGGCGAGGTCCCAGGGAGGCCGGACCGAGACGACGGGGGAGACGTCGTGACAGTCGAAGCCGAGGCCGCGGGTGACGGCTTCGGCGTCCAGCCCGCAGGCGGTGGTCATCGTGCCACCGCCGAGTAGTCCGTGACCGGTGGTTCGGCCAGGGGGTCGAACCCGAACGGAACCCGGTGCCGCCCCAGCGCGGTGCGGCAGCGGTAACGCAGAAGCCCCGCGAGCACACGGGGGTTGGTCATCATGTCTCCCAGCGACTCGTCGAGGTTGAACACCTTGGCGAAGTGCTCGTCGACCACCGGGTACTCCCGTGCCGCACCGACGATGAAGCTGAACGCCGGCCCGGACACCGCCGCGACGAGACGGCGCTTCCACTCGCTGACCTTCTCGGTGCCTTCCGCACACGCGTAACCCCGGTCCCTGGCGAGCGCGAGGCGCCATGGCACGTTCAGCAACTTCCGTTGTGCGACCAGGAATCGCGCGGCGAACGGCCCGTCGACCCGCTCGGCGCGGGAGAGGTGCTCGCGCAGCAGCACCGCGGAACTCGCCGCGGAACTGATGCCCTGTCCGTAGAACGGGTTGAACGCGCAGATCGAGTCACCGACGAACGCCAGCCGCCGCGGCGGTGTCGCCCACCGGTCGTAGCGCCGCCATTTGTTGCCGGTCGACCGCGTCAGGTGCACCTCGGAAAGAGCTTCGCACCGGTCCATCGCGTCCGCGAACAACGGCGTCCGCACCCGTCGGGCCGAGTCGGCGAACTCCTCGGTGGTGCGGGGCATCTCATGTCCCCACGAACCCATGCAGGCGATGGCGCGGTTGCCTTCGATCGGGAAGAAGTTGACCAGGAACTCGTGCTCGGCGGGGTGCTCGCCCCTGTGCTGCGTCGGCATGATCACCAGGTGCCGCCACCACCACGACGGCGGCGGCTGGGCGGGAAGCTCGTACCAGCGCGAGGTGTAGGTGACCTTGGCGTCGAGCGTCCGCACCTCCGGTTCCGGCCAGCCCGCCGCCACCAGCCAGGTCCCGACCGGGGAGCCCCGTCCCATCGCGTCGACGACGAGGTCGCCCTCGACGTGCTCGTCAGGGGTGAAGACTCCGGTGATCTCTCCGTCGCGGGTGCTCAGCCCGCTCACCGACACGCCTTCGCGGATGACCACGTTGGCGAGCTTGCGCACCTGGTCGCGCAGCACCCGTTCGATGAGGATGCGCGAGCTGTAGATCATCGTCATGGTGCCGCGCTTGCGTGCCGACCAGCCCTCCTCGTCGAGGTAGGCGGCGTCCATGGACGGCATCAGGTGCAGCCCGCCCGCCGCGATGAGCTCGTCCTCGAAACCGGGGAACAGCTTCTCGATGGCGCGGCGGCCCGAGTTCAGCAGGAAGTGCGGATGCTTGCTCTGCGGCACGCCGCGGCGGTGCTCGGCGTCGGCCGGCAGGACGTCGCGTTCGAGCACCAGCACGTGGTCGAAGTGCGCGGAGAGCGCTCCCGCGGCGCACAGGCCCGCCGCGCTGCCACCGAGGACGACGGCGGTGGTGCCGAGGCGCATGCCGACCAACCCCCTCAATCATACAAAGTGGCTTCGAATGTATGATCGGCCGGTGCGGGCGTCAAGCGACGAACTGGCTGCTCTCGCTCGTGAGTGGACGTGAACCCCTTGCGGCACAAGGCGGTCTTCGGCGTCGGCCTCCCGGCGGTACCTGCCGGTCAGGTTCTCCCACCACGATGGCCTTTCGGGTGAACCTCTGGCCGAGGGGGCGATGTGGCGGACCTCTTCACCCTGTGGCGCAACAGCGTCGACGCCAACAGCCGCCGTGCTGTCGACGTCTACGTTCGCGAGCTGCCCGACTACCGCAAGATCGCGGACGAGTCCGGGGAGCGTGCCGCGATGCTGGACTTCGCGGTGTACCTGCGAAAACGCACGGTCGCGCTGGTGACCGCGAACGAACCGTTTCCCGCCGCCGACCTGGCCTTCATCCACGCGGTCGGGCGCAACCGCGCGGAGAGCGGGCTCTCACTGGCCTCCCAGCGGCACGCCCTGCAGATCCACACCTCCTTGACGCTGAAGGAGGTGCACGAGGCGGCCAACCCGCACGACCTCGACGACGTCATGCACACGCTCGCCGCGCTGCCGACGCTGGGGCTGGCCGCGCAAACCGCCTACACGCAAGGGTTCCTGGCAGGACAGGAGGCGGTCCTGCCCGTTGTGGACCGCGTCCAGCAGCTCGCCAGGACGTTGCTCGCCGACGATCCGGTGGCGGCGGACATGGCGGCGGGCGTCGCCATGAACCTGCCGGGCGAGTGCGTCGTGACGGTGGTGCGCGTCCCCAGGGGCAATCCCGACCGGGCGGACGTTCTCCAGGGCCTGCTGAGCCGTCACTGGACGCCGGTCTGCTGGACGGGACCCGGCGAGTTCGTCGCGCTGGTGCCGGACGAGTCCGCGAGCCTCACCGTCGTCGGGCACTTCGGGGACCTGGTGGGACTTCCGTGCGCCGCCGGTGCCGCGCGAGGCCGCGGCGGTGAGCTGGCCGAGGCGTTCGCGCGAGCACGGCAGGTGAGCCGTGCGGCGCCTGTCCGGCCCGCACCCGGCGCGGTGCACCACCTGACCGATCTGTTCCCCGAGATCGGTGCCGCCCGCATTCCTCCGGTCGACCGGTGGCTGCGCGAGCTGGCGGGCGAACTGGCCGACGGTCCCGATCTGGTGGCGACGCTCGACGCCTTCTACCGCAACGACATGGGCCGGACGCGCACCGCGGCGGCGTTGAACGTCCACCCGCGCACGCTGGACTACCGGTTGCGGCGTGTCCACGCTCTCACCGGACTGGACCCGGCTTCCGTGCTGGGTGTCCGAATCCTGAGCGCCACCGTGACCCGTGCTCTCTCCGGATGGGAAGCGGTGTGAGCGATCTTCTCGGCACCTTGAGAAAACAGGTGCCCGCCAACGCCAGACGGGTCGTCGAGATCTGCACCGCTGACCTGCCGGAGTACGCCGCTGCCGCCGGTGACCCGCGCGAGTACGCGGACATGCTCGACTTCGCGGTGTTCATCCGGCGCCGCACCATAGAACTCGTCGCCTGCGACGAGCCCTTGACCGCAGAGGACCTCGCCGTGGTCGCCGCCACCGGCGAACGGCGTGGCGAGACCGGCATGTCCCGCGCGGCCCTGCGGCGCCTGCTCACGATGCACGCCAGCGCCACCCTCAACGAGATCCAGGAGGCGTCGGGACCCGCCGACCTCCCCGTGACCATGCGGATGCTCGGCTGGCTGGGGCCGCAGGGAGCCGCCGCCCAGCAGGCCTACACCACGGGGTTCCTGCAGGGGCAGAAGCGTTTCCTGCCGGAGATGGCGCAGGTGCGGCAGTTCGCCGAGATGGTGCTCGCGGGTGAGGTGGCCGCCATTGCCACCGCCGGTGAGCTGGGTGTGCGGGTGCCCGGCCGCTACCAGGTGATCGTCGCCCGAACACCGGACGTGGCAACGGAAGTGGCCGACGAAGCCGTCCACGCGTCCTGGCGCCGGTGCGGTGCCCCGGCGACCTGGTTCGGGCCAGGCGAGTTCGTGGCGCTCGTCGACGCCGGGCAGGAGACGACCTCGGCCAGGCTGATCAGCGATCTCACCGAGATCATCGGCAGGCCGTTCTCCGTGGGCACGGCCGACGGTCCGGCAACGTCGCTCTCCGAGGCGTTCGCACTGGCCAGACGCGTCAGCCGGGTGGCACGGGCGGGTCACCTCCACACCGCGGCCGACGTGTTCATCGAGCTCGGCGCCGCGGACCTGCCGGAGATCGACCGGTGGCTGCACCAGCTGGCGCAGCGACTGACCGGCGGTCCCGACCTGGTGGAGACCCTGGACGCCTACTACCGCCACGACCTGAACCGGCCACGGGCCGCTGCGGCGTTGCGCATCCACTCGCGCAGCCTGGACTACCGGCTCCAGCGAGCCAGGGAGCTGACCGGGATCGACCCGGCCACCACGCACGGGATCAGGATCCTCAGTGCGGTCGTCTCCCGCGTCCTGACCTGACCCTCCCGGCCGCAGGAGAAAGCCCCTCACCGAGCCGGGGCGGTGAAGGGCTTCCTCCCTGCGCGAGAGCCGAATCAGAGCCTCGCGAGCCGGTACTCGTAGGGCGAGGAACCCGGCGAGGCGGAGCAGTTGCTGCCCTGCCGCGCGGAGGTGTAGGTGTAGCCGGACGGAACCCCACAGGCCCAGACGCCGGTCAGGTTGTAGTTCACGGCGTCGAGCAGGAAGTACTCGTAGCGGAAGCCGCAGTTGGGGTTGCTGCGCACCGATGACCAGGTGTAGCCGGACGGAACCGTGCACGCCCAGCTGCGGTGCAGGCTGGCGGTACCCACGTCCCCGGCCGCGGCGTGCGGTGAGGCCACCGGCTGGGCTGTGGCGGTGGCCGCACCACCGACCACGATCGACGCCGTGATGGCAGCGGTGGCACCGATCGACGCGCAGAGGCGCCCGAGTCCTTTTCCGATCACGTTGTTCCTCCGGGATGCCGAGCAGGTTCGACTGAATCGAAGCCTTCCAGCGCGGTGGTGACGCGTCTTCGTCGATTCGCGAGAAAACGGCGCCGCGCGAACGCCCGTTTTCGCGTGAAGCCGCAACCGCGTTGGGCCGCCAGGAGCAGTTGATCGTCAGCGGGGCATGTCACTCTGGAGGTGGCGCAGGTCGAAAAGGCTGGGGGAGAGCTGAACATGGCTGCGTTGCGGCGATATCGAACCGTGGTGTCCGACAGCGCCCTGTGGGCGGACTTCCCGTTCCGGGCGGGGGACGTGGTGGTGAGCCCGCCCGCGAAGTGCGGCACCACCTGGATGCAGATGCTGTGCGCGTTGCTGATCTTCGACACGGACGGGTTCGACCGGCCGCTCACCGAGATCTCGCCTTGGCTTGACGCGGTCACCTACGACACGGCCGCGACGCTGGCGACGCTCGAAAGCCAGCAGCACCGGCGGTTCATCAAGACCCACACCCCGCTCGACGGCCTGCCGTTCCGCGAGGACGTGACCTACCTCTGCGTCGGGCGCGATCCCCGGGACGCGATGCTCTCGTTCGAGAACGCCACGGCCAACATCCACCCGGACGCCATGCCCCCGGCCGGCCTCGACGCTCCGCCGCCACCGACCGACCCGCTCGACCGGTTCTGGTTGTGGGCCAACTCGGACCTCGTCGACGACACGACCTCGTTCGGCATCACCCTGGCCAACCTCGTCAACCACGTGCGGACGTTCTGGGAGCGCCGCGACGAGCCCCAGGTCGCGCTGTTCCACTACGCGGACCTGAAGGCCGACCTGTCCGGTGAGCTGCGGCGCCTGGCACGGGTGCTGTCGATCGAGGTCAGCGACGAGCGCATCGCGGAGCTCGCGGCCGCGGCGACCTTCGACCGCATGCGCGGCCGTGCCGACGACCTGGCTCCCGGCGTGGACGCGAAGTTGTGGCGCAGCAACGAGAACTTCTTCCGCTCCGGCACGAGCGGCCAGTGGCGCCGCCTGCTGGACTCCGTGGCGCTCGACCGCTACCACCGTCGCGTGGCCGAACTGGCCCCACCCGATCTCGTCGACTGGCTCCACCGGCCGTAGAGCGGCGCCACGGGCCGGCGGTCACCGCGCCGTCGATCGTGACCCGTTCGCCGACGACCGGACCTTCTGGCGGTTTCGTGCGGTCGGAGGTCTGCCGCTCGAACAGATCGGCGCGTACGGCGCGCCAGACCGGGACCCGAGAGGCCGCGTCACGTTGATCACCTATCTGACCGTAGCGCCGGATCTGCCCGGTCCTCGTGCCGGAACCGATGCCGCCGCTGCGAAGTGGGTATCAGTGCCCGAGGGCCGTCATCTCGCGTTCGACCACGACATGATTCTCGGTGGGGCTCTCGAACGGGCGTCGAAGAACCTGGAACAGACCCCGGTCGTACTGACTTCTGCCCGGAGGCCAGCCCTCGCTCACCCGCTCGGCACGCGACCGCGTTCCGCAACCTGCCGGATCACGTCGCACAGACCTCTGATGTCGAGGATTGCCCCAGACTTCAGGCTGGCCCTGAGCGCGGAGTCGAACATGGCGAACCGACGGCGCATGTTGCCGCGACGGGAGACGAGGCGTTCCAGCGCGGTCCTCATCACCTCAGGGGTCATGTCCTCCTGGAAAACGCGTTCGGCGACTCCCATCTCGGTGAGCACCTCGGCGATATGTGTTGTGTCCCGTTTTCTGTACTTGGGGTTGGTCCACCTGGACGGGCAGAACAGCAGCGGAGTCCTGCTCTCGACGGCGCGCAGTGCCGTACCCAGACCGGCACCTGTGACCACAACATCGGCTGCGGCAAGAAGACGCGAATGGGGCAGAAAGGAGTGCGCGGCACCTACCCGATCGACTGGGTCTCGCACGGACGGGATGGTCGTGGTGGCGTCCCACCCCAGCTCCTCGCAGGCCTGGATGGCCGACCACACGAAGCCATTGTCTGGCTGCCACAACGAGGAAGTGGTCACCAGAACCTGGGTCCGCTGACTGCCTCGCATCGCGTCCACTATGGATGCAAGCACGTCGGATGTGTCCGTGGGTTCCCACATCTGCGGCATAGCGACACGGGCGTACGCGGGCAACGGACGGGCCCGGTAGCGCACAACGGGATGAGTCATCAGGATGGAGGCGTCTCGAGAGTGCGGCCACCAGTGGGCTTCCGTCGCGGGCCTGGACTCCGGTGGCAGGTCGAGCTTGCCGCGCAGCTCGTTCCACCATTCGACGAAACCTTCAGGGCTGCTGGGGTTTCTTCGCATCCACACGTGCTGGTGCGGCCAGTAGTGCGAGGCGCCTTCGTCGAAGAGATGGTGGATGAGCGACACCACCGGCACACCGAGGATCTCTCCTGCCAGCGTGGTGCCCATGACAAAGGGGTCACCGAGGATTACGTCGGGCCGGACCATCTCGACAGCGGCGGTGATGTCAGCGATCTCCTGCACCGTCCGGTCGAAGATCCGCCGCTCCTTCTCATCCTGCGTCTCGATGTGCTCCAACCTGCTGCTGGCGGTGCTCTCCTCCTCTCTGCCGGTGTGCTTCACCGTGGTAGGGAAGGAGATGAATCGCACCGCAGCAGCCACTGAGGACCGTTGAAGCTCCAGCGCACCGCATGCGATCGCGGTGACGTCGTGCCCGTCGGATGCCAGCTGTTCCACGACTGGGATGACCGGCATCACCGCACCCAGTTGGCTCGCAGGCACCCACAACGCGCGCATGCCCGTGACGGTAGTTGGCAGAAGCTGCACAACGGACCGGAATTGGCCTGGTTTGGTCAGGTGGATGTAGGGCCGTTCGGGACGGGTTCGGTGATTGACACCGGCCAGCTGTCGCCGAAGCCCGGACTTCTCGTGCCGCAGCACGAGGAGCTCGGCGTCCTTCTCTGTCTCACTGCGGAGCAGCACCGAGGCGGCGGACAGCAACTTCCAGGTCACCTTGTACAGCAGGGACACGATGACCTGAGCATGTCGCCAGCCTGGGAGGGATGCGTTGCCACGCTGCGGTGACGACTTTTGGGCGGCACAGGGTTGAGTGATCCAGCGCTCTGGTCCCGGGCTGCACGTGCCGTCCTCCCCGTTGGTCAGTCCCAGTCACGCTGACCCGTGCAGTAGTGGTGCACGGCGAGTGTCCCCAGGGTCGGCGCGAGAGTGCTCACAGACCGTCCAGGGTCCCGCGGCACCTGCGCCGGGCCGGTATAGTCGACAAAAGACAAAAGGGGAGGCGGCGGGGAATGGACCGCAAGTTCAAGTGGATCGAAGACCGGACGACGACGCCGGATGGCGTCTACCGCGTGCTGCGTGCCGCCATTCTCGATGGGACCGTGCCTCCCGGCGGGCAGCTGCGTGAGGCGCACATCGCCACGGACCTCGGCATCAGCCGGTCCCCGCTGCGCGAGGCGCTGACCAAGCTGGAGGAAGAGGGGCTCATCGTCAAGATCCCCTACCGCGGGGCGTTCGTCGCGGAGGTGAGCGCTCAGGACGTCGCCGAGATCGACGCGATCCGCCTGCTCGTCGAGCCGTACGCGGCCGAGCTCGCCTACGAAGCGCTGCGCGGTCCCGAGCGGTCGAGGTTGCTGCGGACCGTCGAGGACCTCCACCGGGCCCTGGCGAAGAACGACATCCCGGCCAGCGTCGACGCGCACCTCGGCTTCCACCGGCTCTTCTACGACCTCTCCGGCAGCGGAGCTCTGCAGAACCTCTGGAACGGCTGGGAGACCAAGCTGCGGCTCTACCTCAGCGTCGATCACCAGACCTACAGCGACCCGCGCGAGCTGGCCGTCGAGCACGAGAGGCTGGCCGCGGTCGCGCTGGAGGGTGACATCGACGAGTTCCGCGAGGAGCTGGCGGCCCACTTCCAGACGGGACTGAGCGGCAAGGCAGAGGTCCATCCCCGGAAGGCGTGAGGCCGTGCCGGGTCAGAAGGCGGTGTAGCCGCCGTCGACCGGGAGGACCGCTCCGGTGATGTAGGTCGACTCCGACGATGCCAGGAAGAGCACCGCGTCGGCGACCTCTTCCGGGGTGGCGAGGCGTTGGAGCGGGATCTGGGACTCCCGTTCGCGACGGTGGGCCTCGGGGTCGGGGCTGCGCTGGAACGACGCCTCGATGATCGGCGTGACGGTGAGGCCGGGGGCGACGACGTTGACGCGGATGTTGCGCGCGGCCCATTCGATCGCCGCGCCCTTGGCGAGCATGATCAGACCGCCCTTGGCCGCGGAGTACAGGACTTCGCCCGGCTTTCCGACCATGCCGAGCCGTGAGCTGACGCAGACGAACGCGCCTCCCGTGGCGGGCATCAGCGGTGCGAAGTGCTTCATCACCAGGAACGCGCTGAGCAGGTTGCTGTCGAGCACGTTCTTCGCCGCCTCGCAGGTCATCTCGGTGAGCGGGCTGCTCGCCTGGAGGCCGTGGTTGAGGACGACGACGTCGACGGTGCCGAACGACTCGGCGGCCTGGCGGGCGAGGGCTTCGACGAACGCCTCGTCGTTGAGATCGCCGGGGACGTAAAGGTCGTCGGGCTGTGCCGTGTCGATTCGCTCCCTGCGGCTGGTGAGCAGCAGTCGTGCACCCTCGCGGCGGAAGTGGGAGCTCACCGCCTCACCGATGCCGCTGCCGGCACCGGTCACCAGGGCAGTCACGTGGTCGAGTCTCATGTCGGGCAACTCCTGTAGGTCAGCTGAGGAATCCGCGGGCGTCGATCGGCCAACGCTGCAGCGACGTGCCCGTGCTGTCGGTGACGATCAGCTCCTCGAAGTTGAGGACGACCGGGCAGACGTGGTTCGGCACCACCGGTAGCACGGTGCCGATGTCGGGGCGGAACTCACCGGCGGGCAGACCGAGGAATCCGTGGTACTCGTTGAGCTTGGTCAGAACGGCCTTCGTGCCGGCGATGCCGCCGTAGCCGCGTTCGGCGCTGCCTTCCCGGCTGAGGGCTTTGGTGCCTGCGTCGACGATGACCTGGCCGGGGACCCAGTCGCTGACCACGGTCGCGGCGACGAACAGCGCGATCTGGTCGTCGGTACAGGCACCCAGGCAGTTGTTGTTCAGGTCACAGAAGACGTACTCGCCGGGGCGGATCTCGGTGATCACGCTGCTACTGGTGAATTCGACGGTCGGGGTCGAGCCGGCACTCACCACCTGCGCGGTGATCCCGGCACCGGTGAGGCCGCGCACTGCGGTGACGAGCGCGGCGTCCTGGTCCCGCGCGGCGCGCGGGCGAGCGTCCGGACCGGCGCTGCCGTGACCCGGATACGTGAAGACGCCCACCGGCACCAGGCCGCGCCGGCGGGCGGCCAGCGCGAGGTCGCCCGCGAGCTCGGGCGGTGCCCCGGAGCGACGGGCGCCGCAGTCCACCTCGATCACGACCTCCAGCCGCTCCGGTTCGCCCGCCATCGCGTCAGCGAGTGCGTCGATCGCCGCGACGTTGTCCACGCCGACCCGCAGCCGGACGGACTCGGTCAGCCTGCGCAGCCGCGCGCCCTTGGTTCCCGAGGGCCAGACCGGATAGGCGAGGAAGATGTCGTCGAATCCGGCCGCGGCGAAGACCTCGGCCTCACCGACGTTGCCCGCGGTGATGCCGACCGCTCCCGCCGCGAGCTGGCGCCTGCCGATCTCGACGCACTTGTGCGTCTTGACGTGCGGCCGGACGTGGAGACCGTGCTGGTCGGCGAAAGCCTGCATGCGGTCGATGTTGTCCTGCATGACGTCGACCAGCACGATCGGCACCGGGGTGTCGATCCGCCCTGCCAAGGTGGCGAGCGCTCGCTGGAGTCGGCTCACGTTGCACTCCTTTCCTACACCGCGGTGCAGACCATCTGGATCTCGACCGGACTGTTGCGCGGCAGCCCCGCGACGCCGATCGCGGTGCGCGCGTGCCGCCCGTTCTCACCGAGCACGTCGACGAGGAGGTCACTGGCCGCGTCGGCGACGCGCGACTGCTCGCCCAGATCCGGTGTACTGGCCACGAAAACCAGCATCTGCACAACCCTGACCCGGTCGAGATCTCCCACCGCGTCCGCGGCAATGGCGAGTGCGTTGAGGGCGGTCTGACGGGCGAAGTCGCGCGCCGTCGGCACGTCGACGTCCCGGCCGACGATGCCCTGGCCCAGCAGCACGCCGTCCCGGTACGGCAACTGGCCCGAGATGTAGATGCTCGAGTCCACCGTCCGGTGGTTCACGAAGTGCGGGCTCGCACCGAATCCGAGGGCGGGCAGCTCCAGCCCGAGAGCCTGGAGCCGATCCGTTGCCTTCACAGCACTTTCGATCACAGTCACAGCACCCTCTCGAGGAACTCTTGGGTTCGTTTTTCGCGTGGGTTGGCGAGTACTTCGCGTGCGTCGCCGCGTTCGATGGCGACTCCACCGTCCATGAAGAGGATTTCGTCGGCGACGTCGCGGGCGAAGCCCATCTCGTGGGTGACGACGAGCATGGTCATGCCGTGGTGGGCGAGGTCGCGCATGACGGCGAGGACTTCACCGACGAGTTCGGGGTCGAGTGCGCTGGTGGGTTCGTCGAACAGCATGATGCTCGGCTCCATCGCGAGGGCGCGAGCGATGGCGACACGTTGCTGCTGACCGCCGGACAGCTGGGCGGGATATTTGTGGCCGCACCCGGCGAGCCCGACCTGGGCCAGGAGTTTCTGGGCCTGTTCCCTGGCGACCTTGCGGTTCACCTTCTTCACCAGCACCGGCCCGGAGATCACGTTGTCCTCGGCGGTCATGTTGGGGAACAGGTTGAACTGCTGGAACACCATGCCGATGTGAGAGCGTTGCTCGGCCAGCCGCTGGGGGCGTACGGCGTGGTAGGCGTTGTCTGTCTCGACGTAGCCGAAGTCTTCTCCGTTGACCCGCAGCACGCCGCGGTCGACGGTCTCCAACCCGTTGACACAGCGCAACAACGTCGACTTGCCGGACCCGCTCGGGCCGATGATGCACGAGATCTCGCCCGCCGCGACGGACAGGTCGATCCCGCGCAGCACCTCGTGACTGCCGAAGCTCTTGTGCAACTGGCGGGCGACGATTGTTCCGTCGGCTTTCACAGCAACGACTCCTTCGTCGCGACGGCCACCGGGGCGGGCCTGCGGGTCGAGCGGGAGAAGCGGCGCTCGATCATGGACTGGGGCACGCTGAGCGCCATGGTCATGATCAGGTACCAGAGGCTGGCGACGATGAGCAGCGGAATGGTCTGGTAGGTGCGGGCGTAGATGGACTGTGCGCTGTTGAGCAGTTCGGCCACACCGAGCACGCTCACGAGCGAGGTCTCCTTGAGCATGCCGATCACCTGGTTGCCGGTGGCGGGGATGATCGCGGGCATGGTCTGCGGGATGATCACGTGGCGGAGCCTGGTGAACCCGCTCATGCCCAGCGAGTCCGCTGCCTCGTACTGGCCGCGGTTCACCGACGCGAACCCACCGCGGATGATCTCGGCCATGTAGGCGGCCTGGTTCAGCGTCAGACCGACGATGGCCGCGGTCAGCGGGGTCATCAGCGCGTTGACGTCGACCGGGGTGGAGATGTCGGTGAAGGGGATGCCGAGGGAGACGTTCGGGTAGAGCGCGGCGATGTTGAACCAGAAGATGAGCTGCACGAGGACCGGTGTGCCGCGGAAGAACGTGATGTAGAGCCGGGCCAGGCCGGAGATCGGTGCCTGGTGCGACATCCGCATCACCGCGAGCACCAGCCCGAGCAGCGTGCCCAGCACCATGCTGGCCACGGTCAGGACCAGCGTCAGCACCAGACCGTCCAGAATGGACTGGGCGGTGAAGTAGCTGAACACCACCGGCCACTGGTAGTTCTCGTTCGTCACCGTCGTGGTGACCAGGCCGCCGACGATCGCGACAGCGACCGCCCAAGACACGTAGTCGCGCGGACGCTTCGGCGTGATCCGCTTCTTCTGTTCCGGCAACAGTTCAGGCACCGGCCGACTGGTAGGTGAACCGATCGTCTTGGTGGACATCACTGCCCCAGTGGGACGGCCATCGCCGCGGTCTTGATGCCGAGGCCCTGGAAGCCCCAGCGGTCGAGTGCTTCGGCGTACTTGGGACTGTCGATGATGGACTGGACGGCCGCCTGGATCGCGGGGGTGAGCGCGGAGCCCTTGGGCAGCGCGACGTTCACCGTGGCGGAGACGACTCGCTCGGGCAGGACCTCCAGCGCCTCGGGCTGTCGCTTGGCGGCCCATGAAAGCGAGGTGAAGTCGTACATCACCGCGTCGAGACGCTTGGAGGCGAGCTGGGTCAGCGCGTCGTTGACGCTGGGCAGGGTCACTGCGGTGATGGCGGATTTGCCCTGGCTCGTGCAGTCCTTGTCGTTGAGCTGCGGCAGCCACTTGAGTTCCGCCGTGGTGCCGGACTGCACGCCGACGCGGCGTCCGCACAGCTCGTGGACGTTCAGCTTCTGCGGGTTGCCGCGGGGGACGGCGACGCCGGTGCCGTTCTGGAAGTAGTTGATCATGTCGAGCACCTTGAGCCGTTCCGCGGTGGCCCCCATGGTGGTCGCGGTGAAGTCGAACCGCCCGCCCTGCAGGCCCGGGATGATGGTGTCGAACTTGACGTTGTCGATCTGCAGTTTGACCCCGAGCTTCGCCGCGATCAGCCGCGCCATGTCCGGGTTGAACCCGATCGGCGTCTTGTTGTCCGTCGCCATGAACGTGGTCGGTGGACTCGACAGGTCCATCGCCACCGAAATGGTGCCCTTGGTCTTCACCGCCTCCGGCAACAGCTTCACCGCCGCCGGATCCGGCTGCACGCCCGCCGAGATGTCATCGGTGTGCTCGACCTGATCGGACTCCTTGGGCTTGGGCTGGGAGGCGTCGACCGACCCGCACGCGACCAGCGCGACTGTCAGGGACGTCGCGGCGAACGCGGCACGCAGTGGTGTGGTGACTCGCATGGTGGCCGTCCTTCTTCAGACTGGGAACGTGGTGCGGGACGAGGCGGCCCGCTCACTTCATGAGGTCCTTGAACTTGTAGTAGGCGCCTGCGAAAGGCAGGAACCAGGGCGGTCCGAAGTGCCCGGGGATGCGGGTGAACTTCAAGTCGCGCCAAGGGTTCGCGCTCGTCGTGCCGTTCAGGTACTCGGCCATCTGCTTGCCCATGTGCGTGGCCATCTGCACGCCGTGACCGGAGTAGCCGAGCGAGTAGAACAACCCGTCGCGCTCACCGGCGTGCACCATGCGGTCCATGCTCATGTCGACCAGACCGCCCCAGCAGTAGTCGACCCGTGCCTTCGCGAGCTGCGGGAAGACTTCGGTCATCGCCTTCTGCAGGATGCGCCCGCACTTCTCGTCCGACTGCGGGTTGGACATGGTGAACCGGGCTCGGCCGCCGAACAGCAGCCGGTGGTCCGGGGTGATCCTGAAGTAGTTCAACAGGTTCTTCGACGTCGACGCCATCCGCCTGGTCGGTAGCAACTCGTCGCAGACGTCCTCGCCCAGCGGCTCGGTCACGATGATGAAGCTGCCGACGGGCGCGATCCTGACCTGCTGCCAGCGGAACGGCCGGCCGGTGTAGCCGCTCGTCGCCACGAGCACCTGGTCCGCCTGCACGGTTCCCCGCGGTGTGACCAGTTCGTGCCGCGTTCCGTTCAGCCGCCGGATCTGCTCGACCGGTGCCTTCTCGTGGATGGTGGCGCCTGTCCGCACCGCTGCCTCGGCGAGTCCTCTGGCGAATTTGCCGACGTGCAGACCCGCGCTCTTGGAATCGGCCATCGCGCCGTGGAAGCAGTCGGAGCCGATTTCCGCACTGAGCTCGTTCCTGCTCACCACGCGCGTCTCGACGCCGATCCCGGACAGCACCTCGGCGGTCTTGCGCAGGCCGTCGAGGTGGGTCGGCTTCGACGCGAGGTTCAGCTTGCCGGTGCGGGCGAAATCGCAG
This sequence comes from Lentzea nigeriaca, assembly GCF_016907955.1. Taxonomy (GTDB): domain Bacteria; phylum Actinomycetota; class Actinomycetes; order Mycobacteriales; family Pseudonocardiaceae; genus Lentzea; species Lentzea nigeriaca. The sequence continues at coordinate 1,360,655 of NZ_JAFBCX010000001.1, forward strand.
TCGATGCCCTCGTCGCCGACCAGCTTCTCGACGGTGTCTACCGCGTCGTGGTAGGCCAGCAGGTACGCCTTCGCGGTCTCCAGGCCGTAGCGGCTGACCGCGTCGCGGAAGCCGATCGACAGGCCGGTGGTGGCCATGCCGCCGTTGCGGCCGGACGCACCCCAGCCGACCGTTTCCCTCTCGAAGACCTGGACGTTCGCGCCTTTCCGCGCCAGGTGTAGGGCCGCCGAGAGGCCGGTCAGCCCTGCACCGACGATCGCGACGTCGACCCGCCCACCGATCTCGGTCCGCGATCGGGAAGGGCCCTGTGGCGCGGTGTCGAGCCAGTAAGGGGTGAACTTCATCGCTGTCCTCCGGCTCTTCAGGGGCGGGGCAGACCGAAGAGGACGGGGAGGTCGGCGATGTCGGTGATCCGCTTGCAGCCGAGCCACGGGTGGTCCGGCTCGAAGCCGCGGTCCATGTACACCTTGTTTTCGAAGCCCATGACGGTCGCGGAGCGGAGGTCGTACTTCGGGCTCGCCGAGACCCACACGATCTCGTCGGGCGTCGCGCCTAGCTTGTCCAATGTGTACTGCCACGCGTGCAGCCGCGGCTTGTAGCAGCCCATCTGCTCGGCGGTGATAACGACCTCGAACGGGGCCTTGAGGTTCTCCACGAGGCTCGGCGCGTGGACGTCATCGGTGTTCGTCACGATGACCAGCGGAACCTCCTCGGCCAGGCGGTTCAGGGCCTCGGTGACACCGGGGTAGGGGGTGAACGTGGGGATCTGTTCGTACACCGCCTGAGCGTCACCGGCGCGGTACTCCAGGCCGAAGTGGCGCATGGTGCGCTCCAGCGAGTTGGCGATGACCTGGTGGAACGGCTTGTAGTCGCCCAGGGTCTCGTCGTACCGGAACTCGTTGCCCGTCTGCCGGAACTGCTCGGCGATCTCGGCCGGCAGCCGGTCGCCCAGGACCTGGCGGATCACGTCGTTGATGCGGAAGTGGATCAGCGTCCCGTTCATGTCGAACGTGACGAACTTCGGCTTGCTCTCGAACTCCACTGTTCCTCCTGTGTTCGATCGTCGTTTGTCGATTGTCGACCATCTTGCGAGGGCTGTCAACGCTGCATCGCCTCGACGCGGCCGGCCGGCCGCGTCGACGGAGCGCGGAGGTCGACGAACTGGGCTCCGACAAGTGGATCGGGCGCGATGGACGTGGCGGAAGCCGCCGCCCCCATGTGTCTCTGGCAGGTTGCCATCGCGAGACGTCTCGACGAGGGCAGCGCCCGCAGGCATCGGCGTTACGACACGGTGAGGTAGATCTTGCGCACGGTTTCAATGGTCTTCCAGACACCGACGAAGCCGGGCTTCATGACAAAGCTGTCGCCCGCCGTGTAGATCACCGGCTCACCGCCATCCGGCGTGATTTCGATGACGCCGGAAATGATGTGGCAGAACTCGAAGGTCTCGCCCTTGATCGAGCGCGTCTCGCCGGGAGTGGCCTCCCACACACCAGTGTTGATCTTTTCCCCGCGGGCGGCGTCCTGGGCCCAGGTCTTATAGGTCGGGTCGCCGGAGATCAGGCGTTCCGGCAGTGGGCCGGACTCGCTAGGGGTGAAAGAGGGATTGGTGTCGATGGTCTTCAGGAGCGACATGCTTTCCTCTGCTGGTCTGGGAAAATGCGATTCTGGAGCGGACATACGAGGTGAAACCGGGTCGAGTTCGCGCATCTCGGACCAGGGCCTGACTGGCGCCCGCCGTGGTCTCGGCGCGCGGCAAGCGGCGCAGGTGGTGGGGCTGCCGGGTTTCATCGACTATCTCCGGCACCCGCTACCGAGTCCACGTGTGATCTGTCCACTGGGGGCGCGGCAGTTTGACGTTGTGTCAAGCGTGGGGCTGGTCGACGGCGTGCTCCCGCGGCGATGGGTGTTGTCTGGCCATGCGCCCCGTTACGTAGCGTGGCTCTCGGCCGACGTGGCCTCAGCCTGCGCGAGCTGCGTCTCGCCAGGCTTGGGACCAACCGGCACCAGCGCGGAAGGGGAACGGGTCATTACGCGGTCCGTTGGGCCGCCGCCGCGTTCCTGAACGACCGCTCGGCGGCATAGCGGGCGGGTTGCCCTGCAAACCATTGGTGAATCGACTTGCTCCGCTGATCTACTGATGTGCCACCGTGAGTCTGCCGCGCGACGGAGGTAGCAGTTGTGACGGGTTATGACGAGCTTGCCGAGGTGTACGAGTGGCTCATCTCCGATGCGAAGCTGGCTCCGGCCGAGTTCGCTGCGTCGTTCGACGATGCCCTCAGTCTCCTGCCGTCGAACGCTCACGTCCTTGATTGTTCGTGCGGGACCGGACAGTTGGCGGTTGGCCTCGCCGGTCGTGGCATACAGGTTGTCGCAACCGACGCCAGCGAAGCGATGGTTCGTCGGACTGCGGAGTTGTCTGAGGAGTTCGGGGCTTCCGTCCGGGCCGTGAGGGCGAGCTGGGAAGAGTTGCCTGACCATTTCGAGGACGGCACGTTCGACATGGTGTTCTGCGTTGGCAACTCGCTTCACCATGCCGCGGGCGCGACAGGCAGGGGTGCTGCTCTGGAGTCGATGTCACGGCTCTTGCGCCGTGGCGGGCGCTTGGTGCTCACCTCCCGCACGTGGGAACTCGTGAGGGCCAGAGGTTCCCGGCTGGACATCAGTGACCGACTCGTCCGCCGGAACGGTCGCGATGCCGTCGTGGTCTACCGCTGGGAGATCGCGCCGCGTTGGGAGGAGGAGCACCACATCGAGATTGCGATCGCCCAGGTTGATGCGACTGGGTTGGTTCTTGTCCGCTCGGAACTGCTGTCCTGCTGGCCCTACCGGTACGAGGAACTCGAAGTCGAGCTGCACCGGGTCGGACTTCGGACGGAAGTGAGCACGTTCGACCTTGAGGCCGAGAACTACATGGTGGTGGCGAGCAAGGTATAGACAACGGGCACTCAGCCGCTGGCCGGACCGTGCGGTTGCTCGCGGGAAGCCAGTGCTCTCTCATCGGTAGAAGAGGGCGTTCTCGGCACGAGGAGACTGGCCTCGAGCACGCAATCGAGAACGTGTTCTTACAACGCCGCCGAGCTGCGAGGTGGTCTTGTCGCTCGCAGCACGTTGGTCCCACGACCTTGGCAACTGACGGATCTCTGCGCCACCGCGCCGCGCCGTGCGTGTGGTCCAGGCGCGATCAAAGTCGCGGCATGACTTGCATGGCCGCGGCGTCGACAAACCTGCTGCGATCACTGACCGTGCAACTGGCCGCCAGCGGGGAATCCAACTGGCCGTCCGTGGGTGGCCGTCCACGGGGAATCCGACTGGCCGCTGACAAGAGTTCACCGGCCGAAGCCCCGTTCGATCATGCTCGGACAACTCGACGCTATGCCCCGCGATGATCGCCGAGTCCCGCATAGCTCCAGCCCGTTGAGACGGCAGGACAGGTCAGACTCCAGTGCGGAGAGGCCCGGAGTTGAAGGTGATGACGTCAGCGAATGCCTGTGGCAGGTCGAACGCGTGGCCGGTGATGTCGGCGTAGGCGCGATGGAGGTTGAGCACGATGCGTTCTGCGTCCGGCATGTCGGTGAACGGGCCGAGGTGGCAGGTGCGGGCTGCCTCCAGGGGTGTGAGTCCGTCGCGCAGGCCTTTCTGGGCGGTGGCGAGCACCAGCCGGTAGTACGCCTGGTGCTGCTCGAGCACCGTCGGCAGGGTGTGAGCGTCGATGACGGCGCCGTGGCCCGGCACCACGTGCTGGGGTTCGTACGAGGCGATCCAGTCCAGCGATCGCAGCGCACCTTCCAGGGAGCCCATGAACACCAGTGGTGTGACTCGGTGAAAGAGCAGGTCGCCGGCGAACAACACGCGCGTTCCGGGGAGCCAGGCGATCACGTCGCCGTTGGTGTGGGCGGGATGGCCTGGGTGGTGGAGTTCGATGCGGTGGCTGTCGCTGTGCAGGGTGAGTGCCGTGTGGATTGTCAGATCCGGGGCGCGTCGCGTCACCGCGCCCCAGTCGGGTACGGGATGCCAGATCGGTGGGCAGCCGTCGATGACGGTGTCGGCCAGGATGCCTTCTCGGGTCGCTTCGTGTGCGATGACCATCGTCGTGGCGGGAAGCAGGCTGTTGCCGTGCGTGTGGTCGCCGTGCAGGTGGGTGTTGACCAGGTAGCGGATCGGGGTCCCTGGTGCTGCCTGGTCGACGGCGGCGAGCAGGGCGCGGGTTCGTGTTTCGGTGGCGCAGGTGTCGATCAGAACGGCGTGGTCATCCGCGATGACGAAGCCGGCGTTGTTGATCCACCAGGAGCCGTCTGGCTGCACCCAGGCGAAGACGCCGGGCGACAGGGTGTGGGTGCCCGCGGCCTCCGGTGCCGCGCTGTGGCCGGCGGTCATCCGTGGCCTCCGTGAGGTGTGAGCAGGTGCGGGTGCGAACGGGCGCGCAGGTCGCCGGTGGGGCGTTCGACGGGCTCGGTCACCCGGCAGCTCTGGGTGCCCAGGTGCTCGACGGTGAGGGTGACGGTGTCGCCGGGGGCCAGCGGAGGGTGGGCGTCGGGTCCGTGGCGGCCCCACAGTTCGGCCAGACAGCCGCCGCCGCAGGTGCCGGAACCGAGGATGTCGCCGGTGCGTACCTCGGTGCCCCGCGAGGCGTAGGCGATCATCTGGGCGTAGCTGAAAGCCATGTTGCTCCACCGGTCCTCGCCGACGACGGTTCCGTTGACGGCGGCCGTCATCCGCAGGCCGTAGGCGTTGCCTTCCCGGTAGGGCTCCAGTTCGTCGGGGGTGACGAACACAGGCCCGAGCGTGGTGGCGCTGTCCTTGCCCTTGGCGGGGCCGAGACGGACCTGCATTTCGGCGAACTGCAGGTCGCGTGCGGACCAGTCGTTCATCAGCACGTATCCGGCGATGTGGGACTCGGCCTCGTCGACGGTCAGGTCCCGGCCGCCTTGCCCGATCACGGCGGCGACCTCCAGCTCGAAGTCGAAGCGTGTGCAACCGGGAGGAACGCGGACATCGTCCTGCGGGCCCTGGATCGCGTAGGGACTGGTGAAGTAGAAGGCCGGAGCTTCGTACCACTGCTCGGGCGGGCCGGCGTCGGGTCCGCCCATCCGGGCCACGCCCTCGACGTGCCGCTCGAAGGTCATGAAGTCCCGCACCGTCGGCGGCGCGGGGATCGGCGCACGTAGCTGGAGCGAGGCGTACGGGTGCACAGCGCGCGGATCGCGCAGCGCCGCCTCCCCGGCGTCGTTCAACCGCTGTGGCTCGCCGAGCAGGTCGACAAGACGGATGCCGGGCGGCAGTTCGTGGACGAGGTCGTCGGGGCCCAGTACACCGACGCGGTCGCCGTCGCTGTCGACATAGGTGACGAAGCGCATGATCACTTCTCCGGAGTCGTCTGGAGGCCGTGCGACATCCGGGCGATGAAACCCCAGCCCTCCGGCGGAGTTCCCGGCAGGGGACGTCCGGCGGCGGCTACCCGGCCGAGGACTCCCTCGGCAGAGGACTCCGCCTGCGTCAGCAGGGCCGGAAGGTCGGCCCCGGTGAGCAGGCCGTCGCGCTTGGCGAAGCGGCCGGCGACCAGAACGTGACGGACGTCGGCGGGTGTGGTCTGGAAGACGAGGGTGCCGGCCGGGTCGAGGTGGGGGTGCTGGGACATGCCCGGTCCGCCGGTGACGATGATGTCGGCCTGTTTGCCGGGGGTGAGGCTGCCGATCCGGCCCTCCAGGCCGATTGCCTCCGCCGCGTTGACGGTGGTCCAGGCCAGCGCTTCCTGCGCGGTGATGGTCACCGCGGCGGGATCCCCTCCGCCGAGGTTGAGCGCCTCGGTGTCTGCCCAGCGCTGGAAGGCCAGGCCCATGCGGGTCTGCGTGAACAGGTCGCCGGTGTTCAGCGAGACGATGTCGCAGGACAGGGTCGGCTTGATGCCGTGCCGCCGAGCCGCGGCGAAGGCCGGGCGGCCCATGCCCATGTTGAGCTCGGTCTCCACCGAGATCGACAGCTTGGCTCCATGATCGGCCAGCAGGCGCCACTCCTCATCGGTGAGGGTGTTGCAGTGCACGTGGACCAGGTCCGGCCCGAGCAGGCCCGCCGCGGCGAACTCGCGGACGCCGCTGGGCAGCGACCACACGCAGCCGGTGTGCGTGACGATCAGCGCGTCTCGTTCACGGGCGGCGGCGACCTCCGCGCGGGTGGTCTCGAACGGCAGCGTGCCGTACTCGGTGAGCGCCACGCCGAGGGTCAGCAGTGCGTCGCGGCTCGGGAAGTGGGCGTCGGCGATCCGCGCGAAGTCCGCGAGGCGGGCGGCGTGGTCACCGAAGTGCGGCGGCTGCATCGGGTTCGACTCGAAGAACCCGTAGCCGAACACCGCCCGGATTCCCGCGTACCGCAACCCTGAGATCGCCGCGTCGGTGTGCTCGGGTGTGTTGTTGCAGTGCGAGAAGTCCAGGATCGTGGTGACACCCGAGTTGAGCGCGTCCAGGGCACCGAGCTGGTTGCCCAGGTGAACGTCGTCGGCCAGGTAGGCCGGAGAGACACCGAGCCGGACGCCGAACAGGTAGTCCGCCAGGGTCCAGTCGGCACACAGGGCACGCAGCTGCGTCTGCCAGGTGTGCCGGTGGGTGTCGATCATGCCGGGTGCCACGATGTGTCCCGCGACGTCGACGATCTCCGCGTCGCCGACGGGCAGGTCCGGTGCCACCGCGGCAATCAGACCGTCCTCGATCAGGACGTCACCGCGCGGCAGGCTCCCCAGGCGCGGATCCATGGTCAGAACGGTGCCGCCGCGCAGCACGGTGCGATGCCGGGCCATGATGACTCCCTTGTCATCCGAACCACAGAGGCAGGAACCTCTCCTGGCCCCACCTCATCAGGAGGCAGGCCGACGATCATCAACCAAATCGGTTGTGAACAAGAGCTTGACGACTCGGCCCCGGTGACGTAGACGGACGTACCACGCAGGCACCGATCGGGTCACCCGAAGCCGAAGCACGGAGGGCGCAAGGGATGGACATCCGGGCACTCCGCTACGCGGTGACACTGGCGGAAGAACTGCACTTCGGCAGGGCCGCGCGGCGGCACTACATCAGCCCCCAGCCCTTCGGCCGCCACATCCAGCGACTGGAACGGGAACTCGGCACCACACTCTTCGACCGCACCAGCCGCCGGGTGACGCTCACTCCCGACGGAGCACGGCTGATCGCGGAGGCCAGCAGACTGCTCAGCACCGCGGACTCCCTCACCGCACAGCACCGCGACGGCACACCCGACGAACACCAGCTCACCCTCGGTGTCCTGGGATTCGGACTGGCCGAACGCTGGCCGGACCTGATCGAGACCCTGCACAGCGCCGACCCCGGTATCGCCTTCTCCTATGCCGAACTGGACCTCGCAGACCAGTACGAAGCCGTCCGCAGCCACCAGGTCGACGTGGGCATCGTCCAGTACGTCGGCCCGGTCGACGGGCTCGTCTTCGAGCCCGCGATGACCATGCCCCGAGTCGTGGTCGTTCCCGCCCGTTCCGCGTTCGCCGAGGCAGATCACCTGACCGAAGCCGACGTCAGAGACGCCTCCTGGCTCCCCACCGCCCTGGCCCACCCCGCCCTCGCGGCCTGGTCGGGGCCCGCCGTGCCCAGGTCGCTGGGCCGCAACGCCCTGCGCCACCCCGCCGCCATACCGGGGGCCGTGGCGACGACCGGTCTCCTGGCCCTGCACGCCGATGCCGCCCGCCGCTTCTACCCTCACCCCGACGTCCGCTTCGTTCCTCTCTCAGGACCACCCGTGGAGATCGCCGTCGCCACGCGTGCCACCGACAACCGGACCACCATCGCCGCCGTACGAGACGCCACCCGGCTGCTCCGCACAGCACGGTGAACCAGCTCGGCGATGACATCCACATCGCCCGTCCTGGGGCGCATCTGAGGCGCCACGGCAAGGGCCCCACACAGCGCATCACACCCCTGACCAGCAGCATCTCAGCCGGCCGGTCCACCGACCCGGTGTTCCCACCCGCCGAAGCCACCGGCTCCGCCGATACAAAGGAATCCGCGTCTGGCCTCACGCTCCGCGCGTTGCGGTGTCGGCCGCAGGAGCGCCTCTTCGGTTTGTGCGAGGTGGCGGGCGAACTCGGGCCCAGGCGGGACATGACGTGCTCGGCGCCAAACCGCCGCTGCGCATACCCGCCTGGCCGGTCCGCCTGCTCGCGGGCAAGGGCGCATTGGAGTTCATGACCCGCAGCCGCGGCATCACCAGCGAGAAGACCAAGCGCGAACTGGGCTGGACACCCCGGTATCCAGCTGGTGCAAGGGTTTCCTCGACGGGCTGGACTGACATGTCGATCTCGGAGCTGGACTGCGAGCTGCGGCCCAGGACGTTCGCCAGTCCGCCGGTACCTGCCGATGGCCTGACTCGATTGCGTCTGGGTAAATCATCGGTTGACGAGCTTTCATTTGAAGTCAATCCGTGGCGTGCCTAGCGTCTTCGGCATGAACCTCGTAGTCCTCGCGGCCTCGGGCCGCACGGGTCTCGCCCTCGCCCGCCAAGCCCTGCGCCGCGGCCACACCGTCACCGCGATCGCCCGCGATCCGGGCCGGATCACGCTGGACCACCCGAACCTGCGCAAGGTGGCGGGTGACGCGATCGACCCGGCGAGCATCGCCGCCGTCGTCGGCGCGGACTCCGTCGTGCTCTCCGGTCTCGGCACGGAAGTGGCCGGGATTCTGTCCGACGGAGCGAAAGCGGTGGTCGCCGCCGGGCCGCGCCGGATCATCTGGCTCGGCGCCTACGGCACCGGCGCGTCCGCCGAGGCGGCGGGAGAGGGTGCCGCCGTGCTCGCGAAGTTCCTGGGCGACCGGATCTCGGACAAGATCGCCGCCGACAACGCCGTGCTCGCCGCCGGGGGCACCGTCTTCCACGCCGGTGTGCTCACCGACGACCCGGAGAGCCCGCGCAGGCGCACGGTCGGCCTGGACGCCGCACCGCCGTTCGACCTGGGAGCGACGGTAAGCAGGGAGACCGTGGCCGCCGCCATGCTGGACGAGGCCGAGAACCCGCGCTTTCCCGGCGTCGTCGCCCTGCCGCTAGCCGGCTAGCACCTCGGCGAGGGTCGTCCGCACCTGCTCGCGCAGCCAGGTGTGGGCGAGGTCGGAGTCGTACCGCTGGTGCCAGGTGCAGTTGATCGGTGCCTCTGGGGACTCGACCGGCAGTGGCCGGGTGAGCAGACCGAACGCCTCGATCAACGGGCGGCAGACGATCGTCGTGGTGGTGACCAGCGCGTCGCCCGCCGCCGCGATCTGCAGCGCGGAGTGCACCGTCGCCACCGTCGCGATCACCTTGCGCTGCAAGCCTTCTGCTGCCAGCACGTCGTCGATCGGTGCGGTGAGACGGCCCCGCCGGGAGACGAGCACGTGCGGCTGCGCGGCGTAGGCGGCCAGGTCGAGGTGGTCCGCGCACGGGTGGCCGGACCGCATGACCACGGCCAGCGGATCGGTGCCGAGCGTCTCGGAGCGGAACTCCGGCAGGTCGGGACGGCCGCTGCCGAGCTCCAGGTCGACCCGGCCGTGCCGCAGGTCGTCGGTGTCGGCGGAGTGCTCGGCGAGTACCCGCAGCCGCACGCCCGGTGCCTGCTCCGCGAGCCTGCCGACCAGCAGCGGCACGAGCGACGAGGTGAGCGCGTCGTGGCACTGGAGCGTGAAGGTGCGGTCCAGCTCGACGAGGTCCAGCTTGCGGCTCGGCGCGAGCACGGCGTTGGCCTGCCGCACCAGCCGGTGCACCTCTTCGCGGATGCCCAGCGCATACGGCGTGGGCGTCATCGAGTGGCCGGTGCGCACCAGGATGTCGTCCCCGGTCGCCTTCCTGATCCGCCCGAGGGTGCGGCTCACCGCGGGTGACGACAGGTGCAGTCGCTGCGCGGCACCCATCACGCTGCCCTCTTCGAGTAGCGCGTCCAGCACGGTCAGCAGATTCAGATCCGCTTGCATGACAGACAATCTTGGAGGAAACCATGCTCGCTGCCACAACCGCGTCCGTCCGCCGTGCCGGAGCGCGGATGCTGAAGCGGTACTCGACGGAGTCACGCACGTCCAGCCTCGCCGAGGTCATCGCCGCGGTCCGGGCCAACGATGCGGCCGTGGCCGACGTGCTTCGGGCGGAACTGGCCGAGATCCGGCCGGAAGCCCGCTGGCTCGACGACGAACACGGTTCCGGAGCGCTCGAACCGGGCGAGTGGTGGCTCGTCGACCCGGTCGGCGGCAACATGAACGCGGTCCACGGCATGACCGACTGGAACATCGGCGTGAGCCTGGTCCGCGACGGGCGTCCGGTGCTGGCGGTCGTGTACTTCCCGTTGGCCGACGAGATGTTCACGGCTACCGAAGGCGGTGGCGCGTTCCTCAACGGCGTCCGGCTGAAGGTCTCCGGCAAGACGTCGCTGGACGGCGCGCTGGCCGGCACCGGTCAGGCCCAGCCGGGCCAGGGCTCGGAGATCGCCGACCGGATGGGCGCCTCCTACAGCGCGATGGTGAAGGAGGCCCTCTACGTCCGGATCTCCGTGCCGGTGACCCATCAGCTCGCTCAGGTCGCCGCGGGACGGATGGACCTGCACTGGCAGTACGACAACGTGCGCGCACACGCGGCAGGCGTGCTGCTCGTTCAGGAGGCCGGAGGTGTCGTCACGGATCTCGACGGCAAGCCGTGGGAGCTGACCAGCCGTGAGTACCTCGCCGCCGCGCCAGGCGTGCACGGCGCCGCGTTGGAGGTGCTGGCGTAGCGGGCGGCCCCCGCTCGTGCACAGTGCGAGCGGGGGCCGGAGGTCGTCCGCGGTGAAATGTGGAAGGAGCGGACCGGCCGGGGCCGTGGCCATCCGCAACCGGCGCAAGGTTTTCCGGACGATTCGGCGTCCATCCCGCTTCTGCGGAGGTCATCGTCGGTGTCACCGGGGCGCTTGCCGCGCTCGGCCTGACCGGCACTCCCGACACCGAATCCGGTCACGCCGATCGGACGCTGCTGAGGGCCGCCTGGACGCAGACCTGCTTGCCCGCCAAGCGAAGTCGCGACACCCATCACCTGTTCTGGGACTGTGTGCTGGTCGCGGAACTGACCACCGGCGAACGTCCCACCGACCCGCTGCTGGCCGACGCGATCGGGGGAACGGCAGCCGCCGTGCTGTGGCGCGAGCACCTGACCGCCGACGTGCTCCTGCGTCCCTCGACTACGGCAGGCGTTCAGAGCGGGACTTCGGCATGACCAAAAGGGTGTGGCCCGATCCGGTGCTGGACACCGTGAACCGTGTGGTGTGGACGATCGAAGGCCTGCGGGGTATGTGGGTTGTCTTACGGTGGTGTCACGATGATCAGTCTCATAGACCGTGACACTTCCTTAATAGCCTGGGCTTCCGAGAGAGTCGCGGCATAGGTGGGCGCGGTCAACCCGGCCCTATTGTGGGCGGTGGGGCAGGCTGTCCGTCCTGTACTGGCTGCCCGCTGCGAGCGCACGCTCAGGTCGGAGTTCGAGGCGCTGCATGCGGAGCTTCATGCGCGCTATGTTGTCTCGCCCGCGCCCGACGGCCTGATCGACTGCATTGCCGAACCAAGGCCATCGAGTTGCCGTCGTACACGCGCGGCGGCGTCGCCGCGGCCTTGTTGCCGGTACAGCTCCAGTGCCTCCTGCCACGCCTTCCGAGCCTGGTCGTGTTGTCCGAGGGCAGCGTGAGGGTGGCCGAGGTGGTCGAGGGTGTCCGCGACCTCATAGGTGTTACCGAGGGAGCGGAATATGGTGAGGGCCCGGTGGTAGCGCTTGACGGCCTTCCAGTGTTCGCCGGTGTGGTGGGCGATGAACCCAAGGCTGTCCAGGGCGGCAGCTTCGCCGTCGGGGTGGCGGTGGCGCCGGTGCAATGCGAGGGCACCACGACAGTGGTCGAGGGCGGTGTCGAACTCGCTCAGGCGTGCGGCGTACCAGCCGACGAGGTTGAGCGCGTCGGCTTCCCACTCCTGGTGGTCAAGGGTGCGGTAGAGGTCGAGGGCGTGTCGGGCGTGGTCCAGGGCCCGCCGGTCGTCTCCTCGTCGTTCCCAGGCCGCCGCGAGCGCCTGGTGCGTGTGCGCCTGCCCGGTGAGGTCGCGGTGGCGTTTGGCCAGGTCGATAGCTCGGTTCAGGTTGCAGGTGGCTTCCTCGTGAAGACCGAGCCGGGAACAAACCCGGCCGAGGAACCGGTGCGCGAGGCTGCGGGCGGCAGGGTCGGATAGGTGTGCGGCGGCGTCCACTGCGGCCCGCCACGCGGCGAGCGCGTCGCGCAGGAGCGCTCGCCGGAGGTGGAAGGTGTCCAATGTCCGAGCAAGGTGCCAGACGACGTGGTGGCGGCTGAGGGCGACGGCGGCGCGTTGGGTGGCCAGGAGGGTGGCGTGCTCAACCTCCAGCCAGGCGATCGCGGCCGCAGCGTCAGGCAGCGGGTGCGGGTGGACCCCGGCTACGGGCGGGTCGGGGGCCTTCAAGAGGTGACGGTGAGGATCCAGGAGGCGGTCGGCGGCGTGGGCGGTGTGCAGGTGGAAGTCCATCACCCGTACGAGGGCCGTTTCCCGCAGGTCACCGGGCAGGTCGTGGGCGGTGGTCGTCGCGTAGGCCCGGATCAGGTCGTGCATCGCGTACCGGCCGTGCGGTCGCCGTTCGAGCAGGGATGCCTCCTCCAGCGCCGACAAGGCTTTGCGGGCGCGGGCCGGAGGTAGGCCGGTGAGGGCGATGACGGCGGGGAGGGTGGTGTCGGGGCCGGGGGCGATGCCCAGTAGCGCGAACACGGTGCGCTGCTCGTCGGTGAGCCGTCGCAGGGACCAGGACAGCACGGTGGGCAGGCTGGCGGCGGGGTCGCTGTCGTGGTCGAGCACCTGCAGGCCCAGCTCGCGCAGCTCGCCCGCCACCTCGGCCAACGGCAGGCCGGGACGGGTGGCGGCGTTGCGGGCGGCGATGGACAGGGCCAGCGGGTAGCCGCCGCACAGCTCGACCAGCTCGTCCACCGCCGCGGGCTCGGCTGCGGCACGGCTGGCGCCCAGGCGTGCCGCCAGCAGGGCACGCGCCTCGGTGCGGTCGAGCACGTCGAGGGTCAGGTGGCGGGTGCCGTGCCGGTCGATCAGGGAGGCGAGCCTGGTGCGGCCGGTGACGAGCACGGTGCAGGTCGGCGAACCGGGCAGCAGCGGGACGATCTGGTCGGCGGTGGCGGCGTTGTCCAGCACGATCAGCATCCGCCGGCCCGCGACCAAGGTGCGGTACAGCGCGGCTTGCGCGTCCAGATCGGCCGGGATCCGGCCGGAGTCGATTCCCAGGGCGTCGAGGAATCCGCGCACCGCCACCTCGGAGGCCATCGGCTCTTGCGTGGGGCTGAACCCGCGCAGGTCCACGAACAGCTGCCCGTCGGCGAACCGGTCCAGGTGGTGGTGCGCCCACGCCAGGGCCAGCCACGTCTTGCCGGTCCCGCCGGCTCCTCCTATCGCCGAGATCATCACCGTGGCGGAGGCTGGTGTCCCCGAACTGCTCCCACGCGGCAGCGGGTCCTCCTCCGGCTCGGTGGTCAGCGCCTGGTCCAGGCGAGCCAGTTCGGCGTCGCGGCCGGTGAACCACCGCGGCAGCGCGGGTAACTGCCGGGGCACCGGCTTCTCCATTTTCGTGGCTGTCCCGCGCATGATCGCTGCTGATGGTGGGGTGAGGGCTGGGTCGGTGTCGAGGATGCGCTGATGGAGGTCCTGTAGTGCGGTGCCGGGCTCGGTGCCGAGTTGCTCGATGAGTCGGGCGCGGAGTTGCCGGTAGTGGGCCAGCGCGTCGGTGGTGCGGCCGGCGCGGTGCAGGGCCAGCATGAACTGGGCGGCGACGCGTTCGTCCACGTCTTCCTGTTCCGCCAGCGCGAACAGTTCGGGCAGCACCTCGGTGTGCCGGCCGCAGCGCAACGCGACGTCGACGCGATCGAGCCTGGCGGCGATGCGTTCGCGCTCCAGGCCGGTGCGGACCGCGGCCAGCCACGGGGTGTCCAGCCCGGCGAACGGCTCACCCCGCCACAGCCCCGCCGCCTCCTCCAGCAGCGCCAGCGCCCGCGCGTCGTCGTCTGCACTGCTGGCCTGCCGCACGAGGCGGCGGAACCGGTGCAGGTCCACCGCCTCCGGATCCACCTCCAGCACGTACCCTCCGGCCCGCCGCACGACCGCGAGCTCACCCGCCAGCACCCGTCGTAGCCGCGACACGTAATTGCTGGCCACCGACCGGGCCTTGTAGGGCAACCGATCCGCCCACACACGGTTCAGCAGCTGCTCCATCGTGACGACCCGGTTCGCCTCCACCACCAGGACCGCCAACACACATGTCTGCCGCGCGTGACCAACCTGCACGAACCGGCCATCGACCCACAGTTCGACCTGCCCGAGCACACGCAGCTCTGCCCCCACGATGCCCACCTCCCCGGCCCCTTTACTACTCCGCCCGCACACCGTCTTGCGACGGCTGACCAGGCGATTGCCAAAACGTGGTGACGTCCCGGCGAATCGGGAGTCCACCGTCTTCGTCACGTCCGAATCAGCCGACGGGACCAACAGCAAGGAAGCCTGATCCACGGAGAGGAATCAGAGAATGAAGCCGTCCCAAGTCAAGCTGTCCCGAGCCGCCGCGATCGGCGCTGCCGTACTGCTCGGCGTGGGAGGCATGGCAGTCGCGCCCAGCGCCGCCTTTGCCTCGCCGCTCGACAGCTGCTCCGTCACGGCCTACCTGCCGCAGAAATCCGGAAACACCATCACATTCTCCGCCGTCGCGGCCTGCACCGGGCATCTCGCCGTTCACCAGTACGCGATCTCGCGCTACCGAAACGGTCGATATCAGGGCAACACGTCCATCCGCTGTGTCGACACGATCGCCTGCTACGGCTCGACGACGCAGTCCGACGTGGACGGCAACCAGGAGTGGTGCACCGTGATCGAGGGATCTTCCTATATCCCAGGCGTTGGCGGCAGGCCGTTGGCGGCGAAGAAATGCGAGACCAACAGCTGGTAGCCGGGCGGAAGGACAGGTCGGGCGCGGGACCAGTTGGAGGGCGGCCTGGTCCCGCGCGAGGCGCAGTGCGATCCGGCGACGGCCTGGAGCTCGGATTCCCGGCCCTGGTGTCGTCGAGTGCGGCCAACACAAAGCCGACACGGCGAAAAACGGGGACGGCTGGGGCGACGTGCGGTGGGCCGGGGCGACCGCCGGGGGTCCTTCGTCTACTGCGCCAGCGGATTCGACGCCCACTACTTCGCCTACCTCACGGAAAGGAACTCATGACAAGGATCCGCAGCACATGCGCCACCACGGCGGTCGTGATCGCGGCTGCGGTGCTGTCCGCAGTGTCACCCGGCATCGCGCAGGCAGCACCGTCCTGCAACAGCTTCACGACGTACGCCATCGATGGTGGGTACATGCGCGTACCCACCATCGGATGGGACACCGGCAACTACAACTGCGAACTGGGCAGGGGCAACTTCGGCGACGCCGTCCGGGTCGTGCAGGTGTCGATGCGGCGGTGCATGGGCCAGAACATCGCCGACGACCGCGACTACGGCCCGAAGACCGCGCAGGCCATGAAGAACGTCCAGACCACGCTCAACGCGTGGTACCACGAGAACATCGCGGTCGACGGCCGGTACGGCCCGCAGACCCGGCGGACCGGCTTCCCGTTCGCGGTGTTCCCCACCTTCACCACCTGGACGCCGCGAGAGGGCGGCTACTGCTACTACAAGATCGACCCGTGATCGGCTGATCCCGCTGGAAGCGCTTTCCCGGACGGGCGGACTGACGGCCCACAAGTACATCGGAGGCCCCGCCCGTCGGTGAGGCCATGCGGAGGGGCACCCCTGCTCGCTGGGGGTGCCCCTTCAGATCTGCCCTTCAACGGCCGGTGCAACGCCGTATCATGATTAACTGCGGCGATGCTGGTGGCCTGAGCACGGAGGAATCGACGCCAGGAAGTGTGGGTGTCGCGGGTCGGCGTCGGCGGTATACGCAGGCGCCTGAGCACACGGCGGATGGTCACGCGGCCACTCGATACCCCAGCTTGAGTAGTTCGCCCTGAATGCGGCGGTAGCCGCAGCTGGTGTTCTCCCGCGCCATCCGCTCGATCAACGCCACGGCGCTGTCATCGACCGGCGCGCCGGTCCGGTTTGGACAAGTCCACTTCTTCGCGACCAGGTGTCGTTGCCACCGCAGCACGGCCCCTGGTGTCACCACTCGTCGTCGCGCTCGGGCCGACCTGATCACGGAGGCGGGAGGGCCCAGGTTCCCCCGGCGCCTGATCGACCTCCAGCAGGGGGCAGCTTGCCGTCGGCCGGTGACAAGAACTCCCACCGGATCGAAGCGGGCTGGCACGGCTTGGGCGACCGGCTCCTGCGCTGATCGTCCACTGTGGTCTGACGGCCGGCATCGGCCGAGCAGCCCAGCCGGCGTCAGCCAGTCGGCGTGGTACTCCACCGCGTGGATCAAAGGCGGCACCTGAGCGCCCCTGTCACGTACCGTCCACCGTCGGATACCCTTTGTAAGCATTGGTCGGGCATACTGTGCTCACGCAGGGCACGCCGCCGGCCCGACCGCGACCTCGATCCGAGCCAACGCCAACCGGTCGGAAATCCGCCGCTTCCCACCCTTCGGCGCGTCGCGGGCACTTACTCGACGATTTCGAGAGGGGACGCGTGCGCAGATCATCACGGCTGAGACGCAAGCTGGTCACCGCGGCGGTGGCCGCGTTGCTGACAACGACCGGTCTTGCGTCGCCATCGGCTGCCGCGGCAGGACCTGTGGGCACCATGGGCGCCGGCAGCACCGACTTCAACGGTGACGGATTCGCAGACATGTCCATCCTGTACGACTATGGCGGCGGCGAGGCTGGGCTCTTCGTACTGCCTGGCAAACCAGTGATCGACGACGGTGTCACCAGAAGCCCGTACATGGTCTGGTCGGTACCGAGGGGGAACTTCTGGCCCAGTGCCATGAAGATCACCGCCGGGGACTTCAACGGCGACGGCCGGTCGGATGTGCTGGCCCTGTACGACTACGGCGGCGGCGAGGCCGGACTGTTCATCTACCCCGGCACCTCCGCGCAGGGCAGCACGGCGGCCGAGCCGTACCTGGTCTGGTCGGCGCCGAGGGGGAACTTCTGGCCCAGCGTCATGAAGATCACCGCCGGGGACTTCAACGGCGACGGCCTGTCGGACCTGCTGGCACTCTACGACTACGGCCGCGGCGAGGCCGGCCTCTTCGTGTTCCCTGGCACGACCGGCCGCTACCAGGGCGCGACCTCGCCCTATTTGGTCTGGCACGCCCCGCCGGGCAACTTCGAGGTCAGCCGAGCCACCCCGGCCGCCGGTGACTTCAACGGTGACGGGCGAGCCGACCTGGTGGTCATGTACGACTACGGCAACAACGAGTACGCCCTGTGGGTGATGCAGGGGACGACCTCCCGACAACCTGACTCGGTGAACCCGTACTGGTGCTGGCACAGTGCCGGCTGGACGTCCTTCCCCCGATACCAGCTCAACACCGGGGACATCAACGGTGACGGTCGATCCGATCTGGTGGTCGCGGTCGACAACGCCACCTGGTTCCTCTCCGGTACCGCGGGTTCCGGCGACAACGCGACCTGGCCCGGTCTCTACCTCACGGACGGGATTTCGCTCAACGACAAGAAGATCACCGTAGGCGACTTCAACGGCAACGGAGCCGCGGATGTGATCACCTTGGTGGACAAGGGCAACGGGGTCGCCGAGGCGTGGGTGACGCCGGGTGGGGTACCTGCCCCCAGCCGGTACAAGCAGCGGGTCTGGCTGAGTGGTTCGGGCCAGTTCTGGCCCAGCGTCACCAAGGTGGCCTGACCGTCGACCGGCTGGCCGCCCATCACGTTGGCGGCCAGCCGGTCGCGGTGATGTCCTCGTCGACCCTCACTCGTGGTTCAGCGCGCCGGACCAGAACATTGGCGGCGTATCCGGTGTGGTGGTAATCAGCGGTGTCGATCCAGTTTGCCTGGCCTGGCCCATCGCGACGGACACAGGCGATTGCCCGCGCTCTGTGAGGCCTCAGTTGAGCATTGTGCGAGTCACGCGCGGCGGTGTACCAATACCTGTCTAGGTACGTCCATTGTGGATGGCCAGCACCGTCCGAAATAGACTTCCTGGGGCATTCTGGGGCATTTGACGTCGGGGCCCAATGAGACTCTATAGGGTCTGACCAGGCAAAACATGCCGATGGGGCCGCCTTCGGAAGATGTCCCGAAAACGGCCCCATCACGGCCTGTCAGGTCTGGTCGGACCACCACTTCTGGCCGGCCTCGCCCAGGGTGGAGATCGGGTCGTAGTAGGGGTAGCGGCGGTCCAGCGCCTCCGGGTCTTCGAGTTCGATCCCGGTCCGGTAGTTCTTCGTCCAGTAGGAAATGCCCAGCTCACGGTCGTATTCGGCGAGCTGGTGCACCCACCTCTTGCCCACGTACGGCACGTCGCACACGATGCGCGGCGTCGCGTAGCCGGGCAGGTAGCCCATGATCGCGTGCTGCAACTCCTGCGCCTCCCACACCGACACCCTCCAGTGCTCGGCGTTGGGGATCATGTCGCACATGTAGAAGTAGTACGGCAGGATGTTCGCTTCCCCTTGCAGCGCAAAGCAAAGGTCCAGCAGGTCGTCCGGTGTGGCGTTGACGCCCTTCATCAACACGCCCTGGTTGCGCACGTCCCGCACGCCGACCTCAAGAGCGGTCCGCGCCGCCTCGGCCACCAGGGGTGTCACCGACTGGGCGTGGTTCACGTGCGTGTGGATCGCCAGGTTCACGCCGCGGCGGGAGGCCGTGCGGGCGACGCGCTCCAGGCCCTCGACCACGCGCGGCTGGATCCAGTGCTGCGGCAGGCCGGCCAGGGCCTTGGTGGCCAGGCGGATGTCGCGGACGGTCTCGATGTCCAGCAGGCGCATCAGGAACGACTCGAGCTGGGGCCACGGCACGTTCGCCACGTCGCCGCCGGAGACGACCACGTCGCGCACGCCAGGGGTCTTCTTCAGGTAGTCGATCATCTGGTCCTGGCGGTCGACCGGCTTCAGGGTGAGCTTGTGCTTGTCGATCAACGGCGTCGAGTTGCCGACCAGGTCCATGCGGGTGCAGTGGCCGCAGTACTGCGGGCAGGTCGACACCATCTCGGCGAGGACCTTGGTCGGGTAGCGGTGGGTCAGGCCCTCGACGACCCACATCTCGGCCTCGTGCAGCGAGTCGCGCTGCGAGTGCGGGTGCGACGGCCACCGCGGGTCGCGGTCGGAGCGCACCGGCAGCATGTAGCGGCGGACCGGGTCGGCCAGGAAGGCGTCCGTGAAGTCGGCCGGTGCCGCGTCCACCGCCATGGTGTTGAGCATCTGCGGCGGGATCAGCATCGACATCGTCGCGAAGTTCTCCTGGTCGGCGGCCAGGTCGTCGTAGAACTTCTCGCTCAGCAGGTCGCCGGTGACCTTGCGGAGCTGCTTGACGTTCTTCACGCAGTTCACGCGCTGCCACTGGGCGTCGCGCCACTGCGCTTCGGTCACGTGCGCCCAGCCGGGGAAGCGGCGCCAGTCGGGTTCGACCAGCTCTCGGCGGACGTACGTGTACGGCTGGCGGTCCAGCCGCTCCAGCGCCGTGGGGGCGTCGTGCAGCGCAGTCATCCGTACTCCTCAGCGTCGAGGTCGCGTAAAGATATCCTGTCATACCGCTAGCCTGCCGTAAATATTTCAGATCAACGCCTGGTGGAGGCGGGTGCGGGAGCAATCCGGCGGCCTTGTGCGTTGAGGGGATATGCCTGTCTTCGCCCTGGTGCTCGTGGGGATGTTCGCCGAGATCGCGGTCATGATCGCCGTTGGCAACGCCATCGGCGGGCTGTGGATGATCGCGTTGCTGCTGGTCGGCACCCTCGTCGGTCTGCAGCTCGTGCGCAGGCAGGGTGCGCAGACGATGGCCGCGTTCTCGCAGGCCGTGTGGAAGCGTCAGCAGCCGCACCAGGAGATGGCCGACGGCGTCCTCATCGCGGCGGCCGGTGCGTTGATCATGGTGCCGGGCTTCATCAGCGACGTGGCGGCGTTGTTCCTGCTGTTCCCGCCCACGCGCAGGCTCGTGAGCCGCCGGATCGCGCGCAAGGCCGAGGCGGCCGCGCTCAAGTTCGAGCACGAACGGCGCTTCGGGCCCGGTCAGGTCGTCGAGGGCGAAGTCGTCGACGTCGAGCCGGTGGTGATCACGGATCGGCGCGAGCTGACGTGATCCGCGCGTACCGGCCCGCTGACCTGGACGCGCTCTACGACATCTGCCTCGACACCGGCAACGGTGGCCTGGGCGCGCGGCACCTGTTCGACGACCCGCGCCTGCTCGGGCACGCCTACGTCGGTCCCTACGTGGCGTTCGAGCCCGACCTGGCGTTCGTCGTGGAAAACGACGAAGGTGTCTGCGGGTATGCGATCGCGGCCGCCGACAGCGTGGCGTTCGAAGAGCGCTGCGACCGCGACTGGTGGCCTGACCTGCGTGTTCGTTACCCGCTGACGGCGAACGCCAACCGGGTCGTGCAGAACATCCACCACCCGGCGCGCGTCGATCCGGTCCTGACGCTCGACTATCCGGCGCACATGCACGCCAACCTCCTGCCACGGGCGAAGGGCAAGGGGGTGGGCGGCAAGCTAGTTCGCGCCGTGCTCGAACGCCTTGAGAAGGGCGTTCATGTGCACGTGCGGCATCACAACACACACGCGATCGGCTTCTGGGAGCACCTCGGGTTCCGCGTGATCGACTCGGCCGACAAGCTCGTCCTGGGACTGCGCCTCTAACCCTGCTGCTTGCGGAACAGCCGGACCACGTTGTCCGCGCCGCCGGTGGCCAGCAGGCCGTCCGGCCCGGTGGCGATCGTGAACACCGATTCCGGCGCCCTGGGCAGCTCGGCGACGTGCTTGCCGTCCGGCACGCTCCACACCGAGGCACCGCCCTTGCCCGTGCTCATCACCAGGTGCTTGCCGTCGTGGGTGAACGCGGTCGCGTCGCCACCCGCCGGCGCGTCCTGCAAGGTGATGTCCTTGCCGTCCTTGAGATCACGCAGCCGAGTCGGCACCTTGCGCTTGTCGGCGCCGATGACACCTCCGCTCACCACGAGGTAGGTGCCGCCACGGGACGCGTCGAGGTCGCACGACGAGTGCTCGGTGGTGACGATCGTGTCGCCGTAGCTCTTGGCCTTGGCGTCGTACCGGCGGATCTCCTTGCCGGTGCTGACCGCGAGCATGGTGTTGTCGAGGAAGACGGCGCCGCACACGTCCTTGAGCGTGGCGACGGTCTTGCGGCTCCCGGCGTCGCGGATGTGCAGGACCTCGTCGCTGGACCAGATCGCGATGTACTCGCCGTCCGCGGAGTAGGACAACGCCTCGACCCAGTCGTCCGCTCCGGTGAACGTGTTCTTCACCGTCCAGGTGTCGGTGTCGACCGTGCGCATCTTGGTGTCCCAGCCGCCCACGGCGAGCCGGGAGCCGTCCGGGCTGAACGCGACGGCCTCGACGACGTCCTTGTCGACCTGGAACTCCTTGACCAGATCCCCCGACCGCGCGTCCCACACATGCACCTCGCCGCGGTAGTCACCGGCCGCGATCAGCTTCCCGTTGGGGGAGATCGACAAGCTCATGATCCTGCTGTCAGAGCCGGTCAGCACCGCTTGCTGCACCCACTCGACCCCCTTGGTGGCCGGCGGCGGCGCCTCTTCCGCGGTGACCGCGACGATCAACGGTGGAACTCCACCGACCACCAGCAGCGCCCCGCTCAGCAGGGCAACCCGCTTGGGTGACCGCCTGGGACCGCGCTCGGGATTGCCCCACGCCCACACGGCGAACCCCAGCGATCCCACCGCGGCCAGTGCGCCGACCACACTCGCGATCTTGTCGGCGGCGTCCAGCCCGGTCGCGAGCAGCCAGCTGACCGCGGTGCTCACCACCGCGACCACCACCAGGACACCGATGAACCGCATGCCGCCTCCCCTCCGACCTGATCTCGGAGGGTGGTGGAGAGTGGTTACGGCACACGGGATCTATCACCCGATGGCACTAGCTGGAGACCCGCGCGGGTCAGGCGAGCAGGTCCTTCAGCAGCAGCTCGAAGTCGACGACCTCCTGCCCGGCGGGCACGGCGGCGTAGGTCGAGTCGAGGAACCGGCTCAGCTCGTCGGCCGACAGGTGGAACACCGCGTGCGAGTCCTCGGTGAACAGCTCCAGCACCAGCACGTCCCCGTGGCCGGGCCGCAGCCGCACGTCCCCGATCCCCGCGGGCGACAGCAACCCGTCGGACAGCAGCTCACGGCCGACGACCCAGGTCGACTCCTGGTCTCGGGCCTGAAACCGCAGCGTGACGGCGTGCGGATCGTCTGAGCGATATTGAAGGTCGACGTTCATCGACTCGACAGTGCCGTCCGGCCGAATGAACTCAACGACGGTGACGGTCCCGATGCGCGTCTCGTTGAACATCGCCGTTCCTCCTCCGCTCCGAGGGTGCTGCCATCCACACGGATGCCGTTCGGGATCGGTTCAACGCATTCTCGAACTGCTCGCTGGGTACCTGAAGGCGCATGACCGTCTACGGCATCCACGCGTCGCACGAGCAGATCCACCCCACCGGCCTGCTCACCGCCGTGCGCAGGGCCGAGGAAGCCGGCTTCGCCGCCGCGATGAGCTCCGACCACTTCTCACCGTGGAGTTCGCGCCAGGGCCATTCCGGGTTCGCCTGGTCCTGGCTCGGTGCCGCGCTGCAGGCGACGACCCTGCCGTTCGGCGTGGTCACCGCCCCTGGTCAGCGCTACCACCCGGCGATCACCGCCCAGGCCATCGGCACTCTCGCGGCGATGTTCCCCGGCCGCTTCTGGGTCGCGCTCGGCACCGGTGAGGCCAGCAACGAGCACATCACCGGTGACGGCTGGCCGCGCAAGGACGTCCGCAACGCCCGGCTGCGCGAGTGCGTCGACGTGATCCGGGCGCTGCTCAACGGCGACGAGGTCAGTCACGACGGCCTGGTCCGCGTCGACCGCGCGAAACTCTGGACGCTCCCGACGCAGACACCGCTGCTGATCGGCGCCGCGGTGAGCCCGCAGACCGCCCGCTGGTGCGCAGAATGGGCAGACGGACTGATCACCGTCAACGCCCCGCCAGACCGGCTCCGCGAGGTGGCCGACGCCTACCGGGACGCGGGCGGCCGGGGCGAGCTGCACCTCCAGGTGCACCTGAGCTGGGCACCGGACGAGGACACCGCGCTCAAGATCGCGCACGAACAGTGGCGCACCAACGTGTTCCGTCCGCCGGTCTGCTGGGACCTCGAACTCGCCGAACACTTCGACGTCGTCGCCGAGCACGTCACGCCGGGGCAGGTCGCCGAGGTCGTCGACGTGTCGGCCGACCTCAAGTGGCACGTCGAGAAGCTGCACACCTACGCCTCACTTGGCTTCGAGCAGATCTACCTGCACCACGTGGGCCAGGACCTGATCCCGTTCGTCGACGCGTTCGGCGAGCACGTGCTGCCGGAGGTGACGAGATGATCCGCACGTCCGACGTCTGGTGGAAGAACGCCGTTCTGTACTGCCTCGACGTGGAAACGTTCTCCGACAAGGGTTTCCGCGGCTGCACCGAACGCATCGACCACCTCCACGCCATGGGCGTGACCTGCATCTGGCTGATGCCCTTCTACCCGACCCCCGAACGCGACGACGGCTACGACATCACCGACTTCTACTCGGTGGATCCGCGGCTGGGCTCGCTGGGCGACTTCGTGGAGTTCGTCCGCTCCGCCCGCGACCGGGGCATGCGGGTGATCGCCGACCTCGTCGTCAACCACACCTCCGACCAGCACCCGTGGTTCCACGACCCGGCGAAGCGCGACTGGTACGTCTGGGCCGACGAACCGCAGACCGACGGCCCGCAGGGGATCACCTTCCCGGACAAGGAGAACAGCCTCTGGCAGTACTCCGAGGAGGTCGGCAGGTACTACCTGCACCGCTTCTACAAGCACCAGCCCGACCTCAACGTCTCGAACCCCGAGGTGCGCGACGAGATCGCCCGGATCATGGGCTTCTGGATGGAGCTCGGCCTGAGCGGCTTCCGCGTCGACGCCGTCCCGTTCCTGCTGGAGCACAACGACGCCACGGACGCCATGTCGCTGCCCAACCCCCACGACTACCTGGCCGACCTGCGCGCGTTCCTGACCCGCCGCAACGGCGAGGCCGTGCTGCTCGGCGAGGTCAACCTGCCCTACAAGGACGCCATGGCCTACTTCGGTCACGGCGTGGGCGACGAGCTGACGATGTGCTTCGACTTCGTCGGCATGCAGGCGATGTACCTCGCGCTGGCCCGCCAGTCCGCCGGCCCGCTGATGAAGGCGCTGCAGGAACGCCCACAACCACCACGCGACGGCCATTGGGCGACGTTCGTGCGCAACCACGACGAGCTGACGCTCGACAAACTGCCGGAAGACGAACGTCAGGAGGTCTTCGACGCCTTCGGCCCGTCACCGGAGCAGCAGCTCTACGGCCGCGGCCTGCGCCTTCGCCTGCCGACGATGCTCGCCGACGACTACCGCCGCATCCGCATGGTCTACAGCCTGCTCTTCACCCTGCCCGGCACCCCCGTCCTGTTCTACGGCGAGGAGATCGGCCTGAACGAGGACCTCTCGCAGGAGGGCAGGCTCGCGGTGCGCGTTCCGATGGACTGGGAGGCGGTTGATCGGCAACGTCACGCGCCGGACTCGCTGCTGGGCTGGATGCGCCTGCTGATCGAGCGCTACCGCGAGTGCCCCGAACTGGCGTGGGGCGACTGCCAGGTGCTCGACGTCGGCGACCCGTGCGTTCTCGCCCATCGCGCGGACTGCGACGGCGGCACGGTCATCGCCGTGCACAACTTCGCCGGCCGCGCGGTCCCGATCGAACTCCAGGTGGACGGCTCGCTGACCGATGTCCTGACCGGTGACGGCTGCGACGTGAAGCTGGAGCTGGGCCCGTACGACTGCCGGTGGTTCCGACTGGTTTCCGAGCGATGACGTAGCGAATTCGCGGGCGTGTGCGACTAACGAGCATGCCGGTGCCCGACACGCCCACCTCGGACGACGAACTCGGCTTCGACCGGTTCGCCATCCCGCTGGCCAGGACCATCGCCGCCACCGACCGCTCCACCACGCCGTGGACCATCGGCGTCTACGGCGAGTGGGGCAGCGGCAAGACCACGTTCCTGAAGCTGGTCGAGAAGGCACTGGAACCGTCGGGTGTGCGGCCCATCTGGTTCAACGCCTGGAAGTACGCCCGCGACGACAACCTGTGGGCCGCCCTGATCGAGAAGATCGTGCGCGACGCCCGCAGATCGGTTCGCTGGTACCGGGTTCCTGACGTGCGCCTGCGGATCTGGCTGCGGTCGATCGACTTCGGCGCGGGCTTGTGGGAGCTCTTCCGCAAGCTCCTCGCCGTCGGCTTCAAGATCGCGATGCTCACGGTGCTGATCCTGATGGCGATCAGTCTGGTCCCGGTTGCCGGCAACCCGGTGACCGGATGGCTGGCCGACAGCTCGCTGCTCGCCGAGCCCTGGTCTCGCGCGCTGGTCGGGGTGATCGCCGCGCTCGGCACGAAACCGGAGGCACTGCTGAAGCTGTTCGACGTGAAGCTCGGTGCCGACCTCGGTGCGTTCCGCCGCCGCCAGCTACACCGTTCGCAGACGGCGCTGCTCGACGACTTCACCGCCGAGTTCCAGGGCGTGCTGGCCGTCGTCTACCGGAAGAAGCCCCTCGTCGTGATCATCGACGACCTCGACCGCTGCCTGCCGGAGCAGACGCTGCAGATCATCGAGACCGTCAAGCTCTTTCTCGACGAACCCGGCTGCGTCTTCCTGCTTGCGGTGGACAGGGACGTCATCGAGCACGCGATCCGGGTCAAGTACAAGGACCTGCCCTCGGTGGGCGAACTCGGGGAGACGTTCTTCGAGAAGATCGTCCAGCTGCCGTACTCGCTGCCACCGCCCGCAGATGGACGCGTCGAGTCGTACATCCGCAGCATTTCGTCGGACCCCGACGTGCTGTCCTGCCTGCCGATCCTGCGAGGCACGCCGCCCTACAACCCCAGACGGATCAAACGGAGTGTGCAGGCGTTCACGCTGTTGAAGGAACTGTTCGCGGCGGACCAGGAGCCCGTACCGCCGGTGCTCGCCAAGCTCGTCGTGCTCCAGGCTCAGTTCCGGCAGGTCTACCGGGCCGCGGTGAACGATCACTCACTGCTGGCTCGGCTGGAACAGGCATACCGGCAGCCGGACGGGAATGTCGACGGCGCGCTGAGCGCCCAGATCGATAGGTTCTCCACCTTGTATCCGGGCCTGGCATCGCTCTTCAACGTCCGGTTGGGCGATCGGGACACCTTCTCAGCGGTGGCTGTCGAGACCTACCTGTCGATCGTCGACACCGTGACCGCGACCGACGAACCGAGTCCACCGGTCCAGCGCACTGCCTTGGTCATCTGCATGCGCCGGGACTGGGACTGGGGCGAGCAAATCGCGAACGTGGTGCGCAGCACGGGACGACACGTCGTCGTGACCACCCCTGGGTACAACAGGGACGCGAGCTATGAACTCTCGATCATCGTGTGGTCCACCGCATCCGCCGAGGCGCTGTCCGCTGAGCGCGTTGTGACGGCAGCCACCATGAGCGGGGAACCGTTGGTAGTGGTGAAGGTGGACGGAGGCGAGCCGCCAGCGGAACTGGCCCGGCGTGGCTACCTGGACGTGGCAGGTCTGACGCCGACCGAAATGCGGGACGCGGTGCTGTCGCGCATTCCTTACGTGCCGCTCGGTTGGGGAGAATCTGGACCTCAGACGATCACCAATCTTCCGATGGTCCCAGGCGGCCTCGTACCGCGCGACGAGTTGCTCAACGGAGTTACAGCACCGATCACGGCGCTTGTCGGCATGCCGGGCAGCGGCAAGACCACGCTCGCACTGCAGTACGCCAGAAGCCGTCTTGCCGACTTCCGTGTCGTGTGGCTCATCCGAGCCGCTACCCGCCACGAGGACATCGCAGCGCTCGCCAAGCGACTCTCCGTCACCCCGGATCGCGCGATCGGCCAGCTCGCGTTGACGGGCCGGTACCTGCTGATCTATGACGGCTTCGGTGCCAACGCCATTGCGGCCATTCGGCACCCGGCCGACAACGGCATGATCATCGTCACTTCCCGCGACAGGGTTTGGGACGTCCACGCCGCGATGGTCGAGGTCGGGCCGTTCTCCAGAGCGGAATCGGTGGCGTTCCTCGGCGTGCCGGAAGCGGACGTACTCGCAGAGGCGCTCGGCGACCTGCCGTTGGCGCTCGCATGCGCCAAGGAGGACCTGTTCGGTTCTGGCCGGTCAGTCGACGACTACCTGCGCGCGCTCGCCGAGCAGGGGACCGCCGTCGTGCGGTACGACAACCTTTCGCTGTCGGCAGCCCTGTCAGACGCGTTCGAGCGCCTGGCAGAGATCGGCAGCAGATCACTCGCGGTTCTGCAGGCGATGGCGATGCTGGGTTCACCGCCGATTCCGCGCGAACTGGTCATGAGCATGGTTCGTGGCAAGGAGATGGAGTTCGATCGAGCTGTCACCGGTCTGGTGCGCATGTCACTGGTCGAGCTCGTGTCCGGTGACTTCGACGTGAATCCGGTGGTGCGGAGGTTCGCGCTGGAGTCACCGGAGGCGTTGAGGTACCTCAAGCCGGTGAATGAGCTGCCGGTGTCCGTGGACCAGCAACAGCTCGAACGCCTGCAGCCTCATTGGGAGGCGCTGGTCGCGCACGCACCTCCAGCGGTGGCTGCGGAACTGCTGCTCAGAATTGGACACGGCTGGCTCGCCGCGGGCTCCTGGGTGAAGGCGCGGGTGTGCGCCGAGAAGGCGCTGGAACTGGACCGGGACAACGCGGAGGTGGGCGAGTTGCGCGCCCTGGCGACTGGCTTCACGGTCCTGTTGCTGGGCTACCCGAGCGACGAGATGACCGCCTTCGCGAAGGTTCTGCGGGCGGGCTTCGGCAAAGAGCCTTTCGAGGTGGTCGGCGCGGATCCGATCAAGTACTTGATTACTTCGGTCATTCCGGTGGATTGCGTTGTGGCGATCGATGACGGAGCGCCGACGATGATGGTGAAGGAACATGCCTCTGTTGCGAGGTCGATAGGTGTACGGCACGCCGTGGCAGCAGGTCTCCACGAGGTGCCGTCGTTGGGTCTCCTGGCTGATGACTTCCCCAATGCGCCGACCGTTCGCGTGGATTCCGGCGAAAAGGTTCTCGAGCTGGCCGACCTCATCCAGCAACAGGTACGCGAGCCGTGGATCGAGGATGATCCAACTGAGTGCACGCAGTTTCGCGCGGTGCTCATGGCGTGCGAAGGCCAGACTCTTCAGTCCGTGAACATCAGCTTCGGGTTCTGGAAGGGAAGTGCGTCGGTGCTGGGCATGTTCACAGGGACTAGCAGCGGTACGACCATCGTGCTGTTCGAGGTGAGCAAACCTGTGTCGATCATGGCGGGCTCCAGGTTCGGTAGCACGCTCGGACGCGGGGTGGTGACCCGGATCGTCAAGTGATGCTTGCGGGATCTTAGCGGTTCACGTGAAGATATTGTCGAGACAGCGTCGTCGACCGAAGGATTTTCAGGTGAGCGCGTACGGACTGCACCGCGTCCTCGAGCCCGCGGGTGTGCTGCCCCAGCAGGCGTGGCGGCTGGACGCGGACCCCGTCCCCGCGGCCGACGAGGTGATCGTCGCCGTCGAGCGGCTCAACCTGGACGCGGCGTCGTTCCGGCAGCTCAGGGAGCAGCACGGCAGCGGCGCGGCGGTCCGGCAGGCGGTGCTCGACATCGTGGCCGAGCGCGGCAAGATGCAGAACCCGGTCACCGGCTCGGGCGGCATGCTGCTCGGCACGGTGCTCGAGGTCGGGCCGGAGTCGCCGCTGGGCCTCAAGGCGGGCGACCGGATCGCCACGCTGGTCAGCCTCACGCTCACGCCGTTGAAGATCAACGACGGCCTGCAGGACTGGGACGGCGAGGACGAGCAGGTGCCGTGCAGGGGGACAGCGGTGCTGTTCGGGCGGTCCATCGCGGCCGTGTTGCCCGATGACATGTCCAACGAGCTGGCGCTGTCCGTCCTCGACGTGTGTGGTGCACCGGCGCTCACCGACCGGGTCGTGCGGAGGCACCCCGGTGGATCCGTGCTGGTGCTCGGTGGTGGCGGCAAGTCCGGTTCGCTCTCTCTTGCGGCCGCGCGTCAGGCCGGTGCGTCGCGTCTGGTCGCGCTCGTGCCGACCGAGAAGGAAGCCGACCAGGTGCGCAAGTCGGGGTTGGCGGACGAGGTCGTGATCGCCGACGCGCGCAACCCGGTGGCCGTTGCCGAGGCGGTCGGCAAGCAGGTCGATGTCACGGTCGTGTGTGTGGACGTGCCGGGGTGCGAGCACGGTGCCATCCTCGCGACCGGGGACGGCGGCACCGTGATCTTCTTCTCGATGGCGACCTCGTTCAGTGCCGCCGCTTTGGGAGCGGAGGGTCTGGCGGCCGACGTGGAGATGCTGGTCGGCAACGGCTATGTGCCCGGTCACGCCGCGTTCGCGTTGGACCTGGTCCGGACCCAGCCGGGTGTGCGGGCGCTGTTCGAGCAACGGCAGACTGCGTGACGTGAGTACGCAACTTTTGGTCGGCGGCCGCATCTACGCACCGGATGCGACGGCCATGGCCGTCACGGACGGCGTCGTCGTGTGGATCGGACAGGACTCGGTGGGCCGTGCGCTGCACCCCGACGCCGAGGTCATCGAGCTGCACGGTGCCTTCGTCGCGCCCGCGTTCGTCGACGCCCATGTGCACGCCACGAGTGCCGGCCTGCTGCTGACCGGCCTCGACCTGACCCGCACGTCCTCTGTGGAGGAACTGCTCCAGCAGGTCCGCGACGCCGAGGGCCCGCTCGTGTGGGGGCACGGGTGGGACGAGACGCGCTGGCAGGAGAACCGCCCGCCCACGCGCCAGGAGATCGACGACGCCGCCGCGGGCAAGACGGTCTACCTGTCGCGCATCGACGTGCACTCGGCCCTCGTCTCGTCGGATCTGATCACCGACGAGGCCCGCACGGCCGACGGCTTCTCGGTCGACGGTCCTCTCTCGCGTGCCTCCCACCACCACGTGCGCGCCACGGCCAAAGCCGCCATCACGCCCGAACAACGTCAAGCTGCGCAACGAGCGTTCCTGCGCCACGCCGCGTCGATGGGCATCGCGTCGGTGCACGAGTGCGCGGGCCCGGACATCTCCGGCGAGGACGACCTTCGCGAGCTCCTCGCCCATACCGAGGGCCCTGAGGTCGTGGCCTACTGGGGTGCCCACGACCTGCCGTCGGTGCAGGTCCGCGGCCTGGCGGGTGACCACTTCGTCGACGGCGCTCTCGGCTCCCGCACCGCCGCGCTGACCGAGCCCTACGCCGACGCCGACACGTCCGGCGCGCTCTACCTGGACGGTCAGCAGATCGCCGACCACCTGATCAAGTGCACCGAACTGGGCGTGCAGGCGGGCTTCCACGTGATCGGCGACGCCGCCATGGCCGCCGTGATCGAGGGCTTCGAGATCGCCGAGAAGGCGCTCGGCACGCCCGCTCTCGCGAGTGCCCGGCACCGCCTCGAACACGTCGAGATGGTCACCGCCGAGCAGGCCCGGAAACTGGCCGGGTGGGGTGTCATCGCCTCGGTGCAGCCTCTCTTCGACGCGGAGTGGGGCGGTCCCACCGGGATGTACGCCCAGCGCCTCGGGGCGGAGCGCGGAGTGGGGCTCAACCCCTTTTCCCGCCTGGCCGCCGCGGGTGTCGTGCTGGCGTTCGGCTCCGACACCCCGGTGACCGCCATCGACCCCTGGGCTGCCGTGCGCGCCGCGGTGCACCACCGCACCGAGGGCTTCGGCGTTTCGCCTCGCGCTGCCTTCACCGCCCACACGCGCGGTGGGTGGCGTGCCGCGGGCGTGGACGACGGGCTGACCGGCACGTTGCAGCCCGGCGCGCCCGCGACCTACGCGGTGTGGGAGACCGGCGACCTCGTCGTCGCGGGCTCCGACTCGCGGGTACAGCGCTGGTCGCTCGACCCGCGTTCCGGTGTGCCCGGACTGCCTGATCTCACCGGTCCCGCGCCCGTCTGCGTGCGGACCGTGCTGAACGGCCGGACTATCTACGAGAGGAAGTGACTCATGGCGTTGCTCGACCTCGACCCCAAGGTCGTCGCCACCGCGCGCGCACTCGCGGCGCGGGCGGCCGAACCGGTGGTGTCCATCGCGAAGGCGCACACCACCGTTGCCGTCGAGCGCGCCACACTTCGCCTGGCCGGCATCACCGGCGCGGACTCCACCCACCGCGCCGGTGACGTGCCGTGGGTCAACCGCGTGATCGACACGGTCCGCGAGCAGTGCGGGCTCGAGCACGGCGTGGTGCTCCCGGCGTTCCACGCGCTCCGCGAGAACAACCTCGGCACCCTCACCGAACTCGCGGAAGCCACCGCGGCGGGCCAGATCCAGTTCAAGATCCCGGCCGGCAAAGAGCTGACCGCCGCGAAGAAGGCGGCCACGTCCGCCGTCGCCAAGGGCATCAGGACCGTCGACCGCAACCGGGCCCAGCGGGACAAGCTGATCACCAAGCTCGGCGACCCCGCCCAGCGCCCGTGGATCTACCTGATCGTCGCGACGGGCGACATCGACGAAGACGTTGTGCAGGCCCAGAACGCGGCGCGCGCAGGTGCAGACATCATCGCCGTGATCCGCTCGACCGGGCAGTCGCTCCTCGACTACGTGCCGGAAGGCGCCACGCACCACGGGTTCGCGGGCACCTACGCCACGCAGGAGAACTTCCGGATCATGCGGGCCGCGCTCGACGACGTGTCGAAGGAGGTCGGCCGGTACGTGCGGCTGACCAACTACGCCTCCGGCCTGTGCATGCCGGAAATCGCTGTCCTGGCCGGACTCCAGCGGCTCGACATGATGTTGAACGACTCGATGTACGGCATCCTGTTCCGCGACATCAACCCGATCCGCACGTTCGTCGACCAGCGCTTCTCCCGCCAGGTCCACGCCCGCGCGGGCATCATCATCAACACCGGCGAGGACAACTACCTCACCACCGCGGACGCGGTCGAGGCCGCGCACACGGTCACGGTGAGCCAGCTCCTCAACGAGCACTTCGCCCACGAGGCGGGACTGCCCGACCACCTGCTGGGCCTCGGCCACGCCTTCGAGATCAACCCGAAGGTGCCCGACTCGTTCCGCCTCGAACTCGCCCACGCGCTGCTCGCGCGCGAGCTCTTCCCCGACGCGCCGCTGAAGTGGATGCCGCCGACCAAGCACATGACCGGCGACGTCTTCAACGGCTACCTGCTGGACGGTTTCTTCAACCTCGCTGGTGTCCTGACAGGACAGTCCATTCTGCTCGTGGGCATGATGACGGAAGCCGTCGTGACGCCGTTCCTGTCCGACCGCGACCTCGCCTTGCAGAACGTCCGGTACGTGCTCAACGCGGCGGGCAGCCTCGCGGAGGACTTCCGTCCCGCACCGGACGGCCTCATCGTCAAGCGCGCGCACCAGGTGCTCGGCGAGGCCGTGGATCTCCTCGAGCGCATCGTGGACGACGGCCTGCTCAACGCGATCGCGGACGGCACGTTCGGCCTGATGAAGCGCCCCGCCGACCAGGGCAAGGGCGCGGACGGCGTCGTCGAGAAGGCCGACGGCTACTTCAACCCCGCGAGCGAGATGCTGGAGGCCGCGCGATGAGCGATCCCAAGAGGTACGTGCGGCCGTACGGTGACACCACCGGCGACGGCATGATCCAGACGTCGTTCACGCTGCCGATTCCCTTCGGCCCGAAGGCGGACGGCGCCGCGCAGCAGCTCGCGAACAAGATGGGCATGGACCCCGCGATGGTGGTTCACTCGCACCCGATCGGCGACGACTTCACGTTCTTCGTCGTCTACGGCTCGGTGAAGCACCTCGTGGACCTCGACGAGGTCAAGGTCGTCGAGCGCGAGTACCCGCTGCTGACCCCGGCCGAGGTCAACACCACGCTCAAGAAGGTGTTGCGGCGCAAGCTGGTCGTGGTCGGCGGCTGCATCGGCACGGACGCGCACACCGTCGGCATCGACGCGATCCTCAACATCAAGGGCTTCGCGGGCGAGAAGGGCCTGGAGTACTACCGTGAGCTGAAGGTCGTGAACCTCGGCGCGCAGGTGAGCGTGCCCGAGCTTGTTCGCCGCGCCCGCACCGAAAAAGCCGACGCCGTGCTGATCTCCCAGGTCGTCACCCAGCGGGACGCGCACATCCTGAACACGCAGGAGATGTCCGCGGCGTTCCGCGAGGCGATGGGGGACAAGCGCCCGCTGCTCGTGGCCGGCGGCCCGCGGTTCGATCCGCTGATGGCTGCGGAGCTGGGCGTGGATCGAGTGTTCTCCCGGGGCACCACTCCGGGTGAGGTCGCGAGCTACCTGGTGCACGCGATGCAGGAGAAGAAGGGGGTCGCCGCGTGAGCGGGGCTTTGGTCGAAGGCTTTTCGGTGACGCACCGGCGTTACGTTCCGCACTCGCACGCGCACTACGGCGGCAACCTCGTCGACGGCGCGTACGGGCTCGGCATGTTCGGTGACGTCGCCACCGAACTGCTCATCCACACGGACTCCGACGAGGGGTTGTTCGCGGGATACAGCTCCGTCGAGTTCGCGGCGCCGATCCAGGCCGGTGACGTCATCGAGGCCACGGCAACGTTGGTGCGCATCGGAAAGCGGTCGCGTGAGATCGAGTTCGAGGCGCGCGTGGTGTGCCGTTCGGCGCCCGATCGCGGGCCTTCGGCGGCGGACGTGCTCGCTGAGCCGATCGTCGTAACGCGCGCTCGCGGCACGGTCGTCGCTCCGAAATCCGCAGAATAAGTTCGAACCGGCAGGCGTCCTGCTTCCGAATCCCCGGCCGTGGGAAGGGAGCAGGACAATGCCAACTAGCAACAAGAAGCGATTACGGCGCGGTGCGATCGCCGCGGCCGTGGCCGCGGCAGCCGCTGCGATACCGGCGGCGGAGGCCTCCAGCCACCGCGAGGCACCACTGATCGCGGCGGACCCGGCGGTGGACAACACCGACGTCTACGCCTTCACCAGTCCCGACAAGCCCGACACCGTCACGCTCATCGCGAACTGGTTCGGGTTGCAGGAACCCAACGGTGGCCCCAACTTCTACCCGTGGGCCACGGATGCTCGTTACGACATCAACATCGACGCCGACGGCGACGCGGTGCCGGACAAGACGTTCCGGTTCACGTTCACCACCGACGACCGGCGCGGCAAGAACACCTTCCTCTACAACAACGGACCCGTCACCTCGATCAACGACGAGAACCTGTTGTTCCGGCAGAACTACGACCTGGAGCTCATCGAGCCGGGCAAGACCACCCAGCTGGTGAAGGGCGGACGGGCGGCGCCGTCCAACACCGGACCCGCGTCGTTCCCGAACTTCGCGGCGATCCGCGACCAGGCGACCGTGAAGATCCCGGGCGGGGGCCAGGTCTACACCGGACCGTCGGAGGACTCGTTCTTCCTGGATCTGCGGGTGTTCGACCTGCTCTACGGCGGAAACCTGAAGGAGGTCAACCAGGACACCCTGATGGGCTACAACGTCAACACCATCGCCCTTCAGGTGCCCAAGACGATGCTGGCGCTCAAGGGCGACCCGCAACGCAACCCCGTGATCGGCGTGTGGAGCGACACCGAGCGCCGCACGCTGAAGCTCGACCCCGGCAAGGCGACCCCGCAGGGACCGTTCGTGCAGGTGTCGCGGCTGGGCAACCCGCTGGTGAACGAGGTCGTGTCGTCGGCGGCCATCAAGGACGCGTTCAACGGGCTCGAACCCGTCGGTGACGCGAAGGTCCAGGCGTTGCTGGACCGGGTGAACGACCCGGAGCTGGCACGGCTGATCCAGGCGATCTACGGCATTCCGGCGCCGAAGACGCCACGGGCCGACCTGGTGGAGATCTTCCTGACCGGGATCACCACGAAGGCGGGCGGCCCGATCAAGGCCGATCTCAACTCGCAGCTGAACAACGCCGACGTGGACCCGAAGAAGTTCGCGCCTTCGGAGATGTTGCGGCTCAACATGTCCACGCCGGTCTCGAAGAACCCGCACCGGCTCGGCGTCCTCGGCGGTGACCTCCAGGGGTTCCCGAACGGCCGCAGGCTCGCCGACGACGTGGTGGACATCGAGATCCAGGCCGTCGTGGGCGCGGCGCAGACCGGCAAGCTCGTGCCGGCGCTCGCCAAGGGCGACCGGGTGAACGCCAACGACGTTCGCTTCGGTGACAAGTTCCCGTACGTCGGACTGCCGAGCAACCGGGCGGTCAACTCCAACTGAGTGAGGGTGCCTGACATGTGGAAACCCATTCCGCTGCTGGCAGCCGTGCTCGCCGTTGCCGCCTGCGCCTCCCCGCAGGCGGCAACACCCGCCGCCACGCAGACCTCTTCCTTGCAGCACAACGCCGAATCCTTGCAGGCCAAGCTCCGCCGAACCCCGCAGGACGCCGCCGCCTGGGCCCAGCTCGGTGCCACGCACGTCGAGCTCGCCCGCGTCACGTTCGACCCCCAGCACTACTCGCGTGCCGAACGCGCGCTGACCGAGTCGTTGCGCCTCAAGCCGGAGGGCAACGGTGAGGCGTTCATCGGCCGTGGCGCGCTGGCCAATGCGCGACACGACTTCGCTTCGGCACGCGACTGGGGGCAGCGCGCCGTGGTGGCACTTCCGGACTCCGCTCAGGCTCAGGGCGTTCTGGTCGACGCGCTGACGCAGCTCGGCGACGACGCCGGTGCTTCCGTTGCGCTGCAACGCATGCTGGACCTCCGGCCGGGCGTCGCCTCCTTCACCCGCGCCGCCTACCACTTCGAGCTGCACGGTCGTCTCGACGAGGCGCGTGGGGCGTTGGAACGGGCGCTGGAGTCCGCTTCTTCGCCGGAGGAGGCCGAGTTCTGCCGCTTCCACCTGGACGAGCTGAAGGGACGGACCGACGCGGAGGCGCTGGAGACCTACCGCGGACTTGTGGCGAAGGCGCCGTCGCCGGAGTACCTGGTGAAGTACGGCAGAGCTCTCGACAAGGCGGGCAAGCCGGAGGAAGCGAGGGCGCAGTACGACTTCGCGCTCCGGCAGCTGCGTGCTCTCGGCGGGGACGATCTCACGGCCGCGTTGATCGCCGCCGATCACGGTGACCCGGCGGAGGCGTTGGGGTTCGCCGAGAAGGAGTGGGCGAAGCGGCAGAGCGTCTTCACGGCGGACGCGATGGCGTGGGCTCTGCACGTCAACAAGCGGTTCGCGGAAGCGCTGCCGTACTCGGACAGGGCGGTCGCGCTCGGGTGGCGGGACCCGGAGGTCCTGCGGCACCGTGCGGCGATTCTGGGGAGTCTGCGATGAGGCTGTTCTTGTTGGTGTTGTTCGGGATGCTGCTGATGGGCGGAGTCGCGCAGGCACACCCGTTGAGCAACCTCAGCGTGAACCACTACGACGGCCTGCGGGTGTTTCCCGACCGGATCGAGCTGCGGTCCGTTGTGGACAGTGCGGAGATCCCCACCCTGCAGGACCGCGACTTCGTCGACGCGCGCAAGCGGTGCGCGGAGCGCGCGAAGTCGCTGGACGCCATGGCCGGCGAACGGAAGCTCCAGTTCGAGGTGCGCGACGCCGACGTCGTGCGCCCGCCGGGCGAGGCCGGTCTGCCGACCATGCGTCTGACGTGCGAATACACGGCTGTCCTGCCGGTGAGTGGCGAGGTCGAGGTGGCGTTCAGCGACTCCTACCTCGGCGGGAAACCGGGCTGGCGCGAGATCACCGTCGTCGGGGTCGACGTCGCGGTGTCGGGTGCGCCGGCGGAGTCGATCACGGACGAACTGCGGACGTACCCGCAGGACCTGCTGTCGTCGCCGCTGGACGTGCGGGCGGTGCGGTTCGTCGCAGAACCAGGTGAGGGAACCCTTGTCGCCGCGCCCGGAGCGTTGGGAGAGGCCACGAAGGCGGCCGTCGGCCTGGTGGGTGATCTCACCCCGGTGGTCGGGATCGGTGCGGTCCTGCTGTCTCTGGTGCTGGGCGCGTCACATGCCGCGCTGCCCGGCCACGGCAAGACCGTGATGGCCGCCTATCTGGCGGGTTCGAGGGGAACCCGCCGCGACGCACTCCTCGTGGGCGCCACGGTCACCATCACCCACACGGCGGGGGTCTTGGTGCTGGGGTTGCTGCTCAGCGTGTCCAGCGTGATCGCCGGCGAGTCGGTTCTGCGCTGGCTCGGCGTGGCGAGCGGTCTGCTGGTCGCGGTGATCGGAGGGGTGCTGCTCCGCTCGGCGGTGCGGTCCCGTGGTCGTGAGCGTGCCCAGAAAGGACACGTACACGACCACGGGCATGGTCACGGACACGGCCATGGTCATGGGCACCGCCGGGCGGGGCTCGTCGGGATGGGAGTGGCGGGCGGCCTGGTGCCGTCTCCCTCCGCCCTGGTGGTGCTGCTGGGCGCGATCGCGTTGGGCCGCACCTGGTTCGGCGTGGTCCTGGTGGTGGCGTACGGCCTCGGCATGGCGGCGACGCTGACTGCCG
This sequence comes from Lentzea nigeriaca, assembly GCF_016907955.1. GTDB lineage: Bacteria > Actinomycetota > Actinomycetes > Mycobacteriales > Pseudonocardiaceae > Lentzea > Lentzea nigeriaca. The sequence continues at coordinate 1,398,225 of NZ_JAFBCX010000001.1, forward strand.
CCGGGCTGCTGCTGGTCTCGCTGCGGGACCGCTTCGGGCCGCGCCTGGCCCGCTTGCGCAGGTACGCGGACCTCACGCCGCTGGGCACGGCGGCGCTGGTGATGCTCGTCGGAGTCGGTCTGGCCACGCGTGCGCTGGCCGGTTAGTTCTCGGAGAGGAAGTCATGAAGAAGCTCATCGTTCTGGCGGCGCTCGCAGCGGCCGCGTGCTCGGCGGAACCCGCGGTTACCGCTCAGTTCGACGACGAACAGCAGTCCGACATCTCCTGCATGAAGCACCAGGAGCAGACACCGGGGGAGGAGTACTTCGACGAAGGTAATTGGGACACCGTCGTCTCGTTATCCATCTTGCGCTACTACACCTCCAACGGCACAAAGCCCTACTGCGACGGCAAAGCAGCGACCGACGCCGACCAGGGCTGGCGCAAGCTCTACGTGCAGATGGGGGCGGACCAGACCAATATTCGCTGAATCGACCGCAACCTCCGCCGCGTTCCTCCGTTGGTCAATACAGAGGTAGTTACATGCCGGGGAGGATGGGGCGCAGTGAAGATCGACCACCACGGGGACACACCTCCGTACGAACAGGTTCGGGTGCACTACGCGCACGCGATCTCGAACCGCGAACTGCCGGTGGGCGCCAAACTGCCCACCGTGCGCGCGCTGGCGAAAGACCTGGGCCTGGCGGTCAACACGGTGGCCCGCGCCTACCGCGAGCTGGAGGAGGCAGGCCTCGTCGAAACGAGGGGCCGCGCGGGCACCGTGGTGAGCGCGAACGGTGACAACAACCGTGAGCGAGTGCGTGTGGCGGCGGCCCAGTACGCGACGATGTCCGCGGAGCTGGGCCTCGCGCCACAGGAAGCCATGGACATCGTGCGGGCGGCGTTACTGCGGGCCTGACGCTTCTGCCGTGACGAGGCTGATCGGGCCGGCCAGGGGCACCTGCCCCGTGAAGGACCAGCCGGACTCGGCGAGCCACGCGGCACCTTCCTCGACGCTGTAGACGTCGCCGTCGTTGACGTGGATCGCGAACTCCCCGGCCATCAGCGCCGCCGGCAACGGCTGCGTGTGCGTCGGGTCGGTCCAGAAGTCCGCGATCAGCAGGCGCGCTCCCGGCTCGGCGGCCGCCCGGATCTTGCGCAGGATCGTCCTGTTGGTCTCGGGCGTGAAGTAGTGGATGACGTTGGCGAGCAGGAAAGCGTTGTGGCCTGGCGGGAGTTCGTCGGTCAGCAGGTCGCCGGAATGCACCCGGATCCGCTCGGAGCGCAGCCGTTGCGAGGCGAGGGCGGCCACCGCGGGCAACTCGAACACCGTCGCGGTGAGCGCGGGATCGGCGTCCGCGAGGGCGACGGACCACGAGCCCGTGCCGCCGCCGATGTCCAGCACCCGGCTGCCCGCCGGCAACCCGGCCACGTGGGGGAGCGCGCGGCAGGCACCGGCGGTGGCGGCCTCGATGCCCGCGGACACGAGGGGCACGAGCTCGTCGTCGATCACGGACATGTCCCGCGCCGACTTGCCGCGGCCCAGCGCTCCGGCCAGGTCGGTCCACGTCGGATAGCTGAGCTTGTCCCAGAACCTCAGCAGCGGTCTGAAGTCGGCGGGTGTGGCGCCGGACAGGAACGTCGCGGCCACCGGTGTGTTCGCGTACTGGTCGCCGTGCCGTTCCAGCAGTCCGAGCGCGACCATGGCGTCGGCGCTGATGCGTGCCGTCCGCCGGGGCAGACCCGTGCGGGCGGCGAGGCCGGCGAGGTCGGCCGGTCCTTCCCCGAGGGCCTCGAACAGGCCGAGCTCGTTGGCGGCGAAGAGATGCTTGCTGGCCATGAACCCCTGGGCGAGCTGGAAGATCCGGTCCGGGGTCACGTCTGATGTGGTCGTCATGGCCTGAGCGTGCGGGCGGGCGAAGGCGCCCACCATCCCAGAACGCTGGGTGATCGCCGCTGGCAGAGCCCAGATTTCTGGGGGTGTCGCGGCTGCGGCGCGGGCGTAGTCTCCGACCTGTGACGTCTCGAATGCGTGCCGAGATCGCGCGCATCGACGCGAGCCGGCTCAACTGGGTCGACTTCACCGCGGGCGTCGCGGAGGCGGTCCGGCCGCTCATCCCGTTCGACGCCTACTGCTGGCACACCGTCGACCCCGGCACGATCCTGTTCACCGGCAGCGTCAACCGCGACGTCGGCTGTTCCGGCTCCTGGCTCGCCCACTACGAGTACGTCGTCGACGACGTCAACAAGTGGTCGTTCCTCGCCAACAGCGGCCGCATCGCCGGTGCGACCAGCATCGACACCCACGGCGACCTCACCCGTTCTGCCAGGCACCGCTCACACCTGACCTACGGCTTCGGCGACGAGCTGCGCGTCTCGCTCGTGGCCGACGGCATCTACTGGGGAGCGGCGGCGTTCCTGCGGCACGCGGACCAGCCGTGGTTCACCGAGGCCGACGTGGCGGCGCTGTCCACCTTGTCCTCGGCCATCGCAACCGGGTTGCGGCGCACGATCGCCACGCAGCTGTCCGGTTCTCCCCGCGTGGACTGGGGACCGGGCGTCGTGGTGTTCGACGCCGACGGCAACCCCGAGTCGACCTCGGCGGCGGCAGAACGCTGGATCAGCGAACTCGTCGAGGACCCCGCACCCGATCACCCGAGCGAGTCGAAGATCGTGCGCTCGATCGCCGCCCGCGCCAGGGTCATCCCGCCGGGAACCGACCCGCTCGAACTGGCGGCCCGCGCCCGCGTCCGCACACGCGCCGGAACCTGGCTGCTCCTCTACGGCACCCGCCTCGGCACCGACGGCCGGACCGCAGTGATCATCCACCCGGCCACACCGCACGACGTCGCCCCCGTCGTGGCGCTGGCGTACGGGCTGACCGATCGTGAGGCGCTGGTCGCCATGCAGTGCATCCAGGGCCGTCCCACCAAGGAGATCTCCAAAGCGTTGTCGATGTCGCCGTACACCGTGCAGGACCACCTCAAGTCCATTTTCGACAAGACCGGCGTGCGGTCGCGCGGCGAGCTGGTGGGGCAGATCTTCCTCGACCACTACGCGACGCGGTGGGAGAAGCCGGCCACCGGGCCGCCGGGGCTGCTCGTGCGGGGCATCGAGACCACCTGAGTCACCCGTCGGCCAGGCGGATGTTCAGCTCCACCTGCCACCTGGTCTTCCTCCGCTCGGTCCGCGGATCGGTCAGGAACGCCTCGTACCGGCACGCGAAGTGATCGTCCCACCGGTCCAGCGCGAGGCCGTGGTCGCGCGCCCACTCCAGCAGCAGCTTGTTCGCCCGGCGCGCGTGGTTGACGTAGCTGAGGCTCGCGTACCGCCCGGCCGGTAGGACGCCGGGACGCACTCGATCGTCGCCGTCCCGTGGTCCCGGGACCACGAGGCCGACCTCCATGTCCATCGGGCCGTTCATGTCGATCACGTGCAGGCGGTGGAACAGATGGCCGGGGCCCCACGCGCCGAGTTCGTCCAACAACGCGTTGCGGACGGCGAGCATGCCCCGGAACGGGGTGGTGAGCCGGATGCCGAGGTAGTGGAGCTCCGGCTTGGAGACGATCTGCGGGCCGTCGACGATCTCCACGACCGGCACGCTAACACCGTCGGCCTTCGTCGCGTGCCGGATCCGGAACAGCACCGGCGAGAGGTCTCGCCCATCCCGGCGGGCGTGGTCACGGATCCACGCGCTGATCACCATGTCCAGCCGACGGCCGCCGTCCACACGCGCCGGTGCACCGCGCAAGGTCGCTCCGGCAGCCAGTGGCGTCGCCACCCAGTCGATCAAGCACAGCGGTGTTCAGACATACCCACGACCAATTAGAGGTCGTGCCTGTCCCGTGTCAGCATCCGACTTCGACGGGCGCCGGAACGAAAAACCGCGTCGGCGAGAGGCCCCGCCCACCCAGGGGGCAGACCGCCCACCTCCACACTATCCGCCGAAAGTGCGTGTCAACCCACCGTTCGGCGATCTGTGGACAACTCAGAGCAGACCTCCTCACGCCCGTCACGATTACGCTGGAAACCACCCGGCCGATCACCCGTTCGCGCACCTCCTGATACGTCTTGACACAGCTAGGCTGCCCGATGGATCGTGAATAACTGATTCATCAGTCAGTTTAGGAGTGACGAGATGGGGCGGACCGTCAGGGACGGCCTGCGGCTCACGGCCGAACAGCAGCAGTTCGTCGAACTCGCCAGGGAGTTCGCCGCCGGCGAGATCCGTCCACGAGCGCGCGCCGTCGACGAGGCGGACACCGAGTCGCCGCTCGACGTGTGGGACAAGGCCTCCGGGCTCGGGCTGACGTCGTTCATGATCGGAGAGAAGTTCGGGGGCGGCGGCGTCACCGACCTGCTCACCCAGGTGCTGGTGCAGCAGGAGCTGTGCCACGGCGACATCGGCATCGGCAACCTGATCACGTCCAACGGCTTCTTCAGCGCGCCCGTCGAGCACCTCGGCACACCCGAGCAGCAGGACCGGTTCCTCAGTCCGCTGGGGACCGATCGGCCACCGCTCACGGCCGTCGCGGTCACCGAGCCGGGCAGCGGATCCGACGCTGCGAGCATCCGGACGTCCGCCCGGCGGGACGGAGACTCGTATGTCCTCAACGGACAGAAGACCTGGATCTCCAACGCCCCTTATGCTTCGCAGTTCGTGATCTTCGCGACGGTGGATCCCGCGAAACGTTCCCGCGGGGTGACGGCGTTCGTCGTGCCGCGCGACACCCCTGGTCTCCGGGTCGGGCCGCCGTTCCAGAAGATGGGGCAGCGGGCGATCGTCAACGCCGAGGTGTTCCTCGACGACGTTCGGGTGCCGGTGGAGAACCGGCTCGGCGACGAAGGCCAGGGATTCGCCGGCCTGATGCGGACGTTCGACGCGTCGCGCATCCTCATCGGGGCCGCCACGACGGGCCTTGCGCGGGCTGCCTTGGACTTCGCGACCGACTACGCCCGTGAACGCGTGCAGTTCGGCGTGCCGATCATCCAGCACCAGGCCGTGGCGTTCCGGCTCGCGGACATGGCCACGCGCGTCGACATGTCCCATCTGCTGACCGTGCGCGCGGCGACGTTGTACGACGAGGGGCATGCCGTGGCGCAGGAGTCGGCCATGGCCAAGCTCGTCGGCTCAGAGAACGCCATGTGGTGCACGCATGCCGCCGTGCAGACGTTGGGCGGCTACGGCTACTCGCGCGAATACCCCGTCGAGCGCTGGATGCGCGACGCGAAGCTCGAAGAGATCGAGGAAGGCACCTCGGACATCCAGCGCCTCATCATCTCCCGCGGTCTCGGTGCGAGATGATCTTCTCCGATCCCGCGTCCGTCGCCGTGGTGGGCGCCAGCGACGATCCCGCCAAGTGGGGGCACTGGCTCGCGCGCGGCGCACTGATCGGTCGTGACCGCCGTGTCGTGCATCTGGTGAACCGCTTTGGCGGCCCGGTTCTCTCCGAGCCGACAGTGCGGTCGCTCTCCGAATTGCCCGAGGCGCCCGAACTGGTGGTGCTGGCAGTGCCCGCGGCACACGTGCCGGCTGTGGTGGACGAGGCGCTCGCCGTTGGTGTGCGCGGCTTCGTGGGTATCACCGCGGGCATCGACGACGGCGTGATCAGCCGGATCCGTGAGGCGGGGGCACGGCTTCTCGGGCCGAACTGCCTCGGTGTGTTCGACGCGGCGACGTCGTTGCACCTCGCCTGGGGACGGTTTCAGCCCGGCTCGCTGGGCGTGGTGTCGCAGAGCGGGCAGGTCGGCCTGGAGATCGCCGGGCTCGCGGCGGCGTCGGGTCTCGGGGTGTCGCGGTTCGTCTCGGTTGGCAACCAGGCGGACGTGACGGCCGCGGAAGCGTTGCTGGAACTGGTTTCCCACGACCTGACCACGGTCGTCGGGGTGTACCTGGAGAGCTTCGGGCCGGGGATCGTCGCGGCGATGTCGGAGCTGCGTGCGGCCGGGAAACCGGTGGTACTGCTGACGGTCGGGTCGTCGTCGGCCGCTCAGCAGGCCGCTCTGTCGCACACCGGGGCATTGACGTCCTCTTTGGACGTTGTGGATGCGGCCTGTCGTCGTGCCGGCGCGGTGCGGGTCTCGACGCCCGCTGCTGTGGTGGATCTGGCGGCGGTCGTGTCGTCCGGTGCGCCGCGGGGTCGCCGGGTCGGGATCATCTCGGACTCCGGCGGGCAGGGTGCGATCGCGGCGGACCTGGCTGCTGGTTTCGGTTTGTCGGTACCTGGCTTGTCCTCCGCGGACGGACTTCCCGCCGTCGCGTCGAATCCGGTCGACCTCGCGGGTGCGGGGGAGCGGGACCTGGAGAACTACGCCCGTGCGGTCGAGGTGCTCGCGCGTGGGGGCGATGTCGACACCGTCGTGTTGTCCGGGTACTTCGGCAGTTACGGAGCGGACACGCCCTCGCTGGAGGTCGCCGAGGTGGCGGTGGCGCACCGGATCTGTTCCCTGGCAAGGGAAACCGGTGTTCTCGTGGCGGTGCACAGCATGTGTGTGGACTCGGCGGCGGTCCGTGCATTACGTGCGGGGGGCGTGCCGGTGCAACACACGATCGAGCGTGTCGTGGCTGCGCTCGGTGACGCGGCACGGCTCGGTGCGCTTCCGCTCTCCTTCGCCGACTCTCCGACCGGACCGGAATTGTCGGTGCCGGCTGGGAGAATTGAACCAGGGGACCCCTATAGGGGGGACCCCTGCGCAAGCCTGCCGCACCGGCCCGGCTACCTCGCCGCCCGCGAGCTCCTCAGCTTCGTCAGGTTCCCCAGGGCCCACGCCGTGACGAGCGCCGCCGAGGTCAAGGCGACCACCCTCACCGGCCCGTATGTCCTCAAAGCCGACTGGCTGCCCCACAAGAGCGAGCACGGCGGCGTGCGGATCAACCTGACCGACCCGGCCACGGCGTTCGAGGAGATGGAGGCGAGGCTCGGCCCCGGCACCTACGTCCTCGAAGAGATGGACACGCGCGAGAACACCGTGGAACTGATCATCGGCGCGAAGCGGGACCACTCGTTCGGCCCAGTGATCCTCGTCGGCGCGGGCGGCATTCACGCGGAGTTGTTGAAGGACACCGCGATCGAGCTGGCCCCGGTGACTCCCGCCACTGCGAGGGACATGCTCGCCCGCCTCGTCTGCGCCCCGCTCCTGTCGGGCACACGCGGAGCGAAACCGGTGGACACAACGGAGTTGGCCGAGCTCATCGCCCAGATCTCCGCGACACTGGTCGCCAGACCGGACCTGTCCGAGATCGAGCTGAACCCGGTGCGCGTGGGCCCGGACGGCGTGCTGGCCGTCGACGCCCTGATCATCCCTTCGGGGGACAAGTTGAACGACACGAGCGGACAACGCGTGGCATGTGCATGACCCCACCTCGCCTCAGCGGCGGCGACGCGCTGGTGCGCGCCCTCGTCGCACACGGCACCGAGCTGGTGTTCGGCATCCCCGGCACCCACAACCTCGGCATCTACCGCCACCTGGCCGAGCACGGCGTCAAACACGTGACACCCCGCCACGAGCAGGGCGCGGGCTTCGCCGCCGACGGCTACGCCCGCGTCACCGGTAAGCCGGGCATCTGCCTCACCACGAGCGGCCCGGCCGTGCTCAACGCGATGACCGCGATCACCCAGTCGTACTCCGACTCGGTCCCTGTCCTCCTGATCTCCCCTGGCATGCCCCTGCGACACCCCGGCCGCGGCAACGGCACCCTCCACGAGGTCCGCCACCAGAGCGCCGCACTGGAAGCCGTGATCGGCTACTCGAACCGAGTCCACAGCGTCGCCGAAATCCCGCTGGCCGTGGCCCAGGCCTTCGCACACATGACCGCGGGCCGCCCCCGCCCGGCACACCTGGAAATCCCGCTGGACCTGATCGACGCCGTCGACAGGGCCAGCGACGTGCCACCGGTCCTCGTCGCCCACCCACCGGCCGACGCCGTCACGATCGCCGCAGCCGCCGGCCGCCTCAACACCGCCACCCGCCCAGGCCTGATCATCGGAGGCGGAGCCAGGGGCGCAGCCGAGGAGATCACGGTTCTGGCCGAACGCCTGGGCGCCCCGGTAGTCGCCACGGCCAACGGCAAAGGCACGTTCTCCGAGCACCACTACCTTTCGATCGGCGCGGGCGTGCACCACAAGGCAGTGGCGGAGTTCGTGGCCGAATGCGACGTCGTCCTCGCCATCGGCACCGAACTGGCCTCCACCGACCTCTGGAACGGCCCGCTGAGGTTCCCCGGCGACCTGATCCGCATCGACGTCGACCCGGCCCAGATGATCACCAACGCCCTCCCGGACTACTGCCTCGTCGGCGACGCCAATGCCACCGTCACCGCCCTGAACCAACGCCTGGGCAACGGCAAAGCGGGCCACGAAGCCACAAAACGAGCCGAACGCTGGCAAAGACTCTTCCGCAAACACGCCCGCACCCAAGGCGCCGCCTGGCTCCCCCTGGTTGAGGCCATGAACGAAGCCCTGTCCCCAGGCGCCATCATCGCCGGCGACAGCGCGATGGCCTGCTACTACGGCACGTTGTCCAACCTCCTCCTGGAAGGCCCGGCAAGCTTCCTGTACCCCACCGGCTTCGGCACTCTCGGCTACGGCCTCCCCGCCGCGATCGGCGCCAAGATGGGCGCACCAGACCGCCAGGTCGTCGCCCTGCACGGCGACGGCGGCGTGATGTTCACCCTCCCCGAACTGGCGACCGCGGCCCAGGAACGCCTGCCCCTGCCCGTGATCATCTGCGACAACGGCGGCTACGGCGAGATCCGCCGCGAGATGGCCGACCGCAGCGACCCCGTGCACGGCGTGAACCTGCCCGGCGTCGACTTCGCCATGGTCGCGAAGGGCCTCAACTGCCACGGCCTGACCGTGGACGACGAGGACAAGTTCGCCACAGCGCTGCGCAAGGCCTTCACCGCCGACCGCCCCACCGTGCTCCATGTGGTGGGCGACCTGGCGGGCGCATAAGTCCTCTATTTGGCACTAAACAGGCCACCAACCCGTGAGACCATTCCTCGATGGCCGACGACGACCTGTCCTTCTCCACCGGCGACGTCTCCGGCTCGGTCTTCCAGGCGAACAACATTCACGGCGACGTGTACGTCCACATGGGCAAGACGCCGAGGCCGACCTGTGTGACACCGCTGACGTGGGCCGAGGCGGAGCAACCGCCGCCGGAGATCCAGTCGTTGCTGTGGGCGCAGATCCACGCCGCGCACGAGAGCCCGTACCGATTACCGGACGCGCGCAAACCGTCGCTGGACACCGTCTATGTCCGCCAGGACCTCGGCAGCGCTGTCGAGGAGTCCGAACAACCTCGTCAAGGCGCCGTCCTGGACGACGACGGCAGGCTGATCGAGACGCCGGCCCGCCAGGTCGTACGCTTCACCGTCCGTCCGCCGTCCCGCACGGTCGGCGAGGCACTCGACGGGGACGCGCACCTCGTCGTCACGGGCGGTCCTGGCCTCGGCAAGTCCACGCTGACCCTCCGCCTGGCCGCGGACATCGCCCAGCACTGGACCGAGCGCGGCGAAACGGCGCCACTGTCCGAACCGGTCGTCCCGCTGCGCCTCCCCGCGCGCACCCTCGCCGCTCGCTCGGACGTCCCGTTCGCCCAGGCACTGGCCGACAGCACCGTCACCGAGTACGGCACGCTCCTGCGGCAACCGGTCGATACGGACCTGTTCGCCGGCCGCGCGCTCGGTTGCCGCTGGCTGCTCCTGGTGGACGGGCTGGACGAGGTCGCCGACGCCATCCAACGTCACCGCCTCCTCAACGCGCTCGCAGCGTGGGCGTCGGCCGGCGACCACCGGATCCTGCTGACCACCCGGCCGACAGAAGCCGGTGCTCTCGCCCCGTTGCACCGCATCAACGCGGTTCGTTACGAGCTGCAACCCTTCGACGCCGCCGCTCTGCACCGCTTCGCGGCCCACTGGTTTCCTGCCGACGACGCCGAGCGCTTCCTGCGCCAGATCCGCGAAGCCCACCTCGACGAACTGGTCCAGGTCCCGCTGCTGGCCACGATCGCCGCGATCATCTTCGGCGAGTACCGCGCACAACCTCTGCCGGGCAACGAGTACTCCCTCTACGAGACCTACCTCGGCCACATCCGCCGCGACCAGCCGGATCGCTTCGACCGGGTCCAGCTCCTCGAGCACCTGGCCCGCACCCGGCTGGAAACCGACTCGTCACTCCTCGCCGCCGCCCGCGGCTGGGTGATCGAGCGCGGCGCACCGGACTCCCCGTCGTGGCAGGACGAACTGACCGCCTACCTGCTCTCGGTCGGCCCGTTCGTCCTGCGCGGGGACGATCTCGCCTTCCTGCACCACAGCTTCGCGGAACACCTCGCTGCCACGTCCTGCGCCCGCGAGCTGCCGGCCGAGTTCTGTCCCAGCACCTTCGCCGACCTCCTGCACGCCGCCGACGCGGGCGAGTCAGGCCGTTTCGCCAGGGCCGTGCTGTTGCACCACGCCCGCCTGCATCCCGCTGAGGCAGATCGGCTCCTGCACTGGCTGCATCAGGGTACGGCCGACCAGCACCTCCTCGCGGCGTACCTGCTGGCCCATCACCTGCCCGCCTCGGCGGCCGGCACGGAGGCGTTCATGGCCACGGTCTGGGACTGGGCCATGACCACGCACTACGACGTCCCCGACATTCTCGCCGCGGCCTCTCGCGCCACCTGCTTCCCCGGTCTGGTGGAATGGTTGATCCGTCTGATGAACTGCGTCAGCGCGCCGTGGTGCTCACGAGCGGAGGCCGCGACGGCACTGGCGGTGCGCGTGCGCGGCTCGCACACCCCGGACGCGGTCGGCTTCCTGCACCACCTGATCGACGAACCGCAGGCCCAGGTGTCCGACCGGCTCATGGCCGCGGAAGCTTTGGAGCAGTGCGGAACCAGCGAGCGCGAAGTCGCTGAGCGCGGGCTGCGCGCGGTGCTCGCGGACCCCAACGCCGCCGGCTCGTCGATACGCGTCGCGGCGCTGCTCCTGGCCGCGTTCGGCGGAGAAGCACGGACGACTGCGATCGGAGTCCTGACCCGGATCTTGTCGGACGTGAACGCGGCGCCACGCCACGTCGTCGAGGCCGCCACCGGCCTGCTGGAGATCGGACCGGAGTTCGCGGACGTCTGCGCTGACCACTTTCTCGCGTTGTTGCGGAGTGCGGCGTCCACCTACTTCGTGTGGTCCGACGCCGCACTCGGCCTCGCCTCGATCAGCTCGCTCCATCTCGACGAGGCGGCTGCCGAACTGACCGCGCGCCTCACCGAACGGCGCCGTGAGGTCCACGCGCACGTCGCTGCGGCGAGGGCCTTGTGCGAACTGGGCCCGCAGCACATGCGGGCCGCAGGAGAGCTGATCGCCGCTCTCGCCGCCGGCGCGGTCCGCGACTTCGACCGCTCGGTCCTGCTCGGCCACCTGGCCACGCACGGGCCGCAGCGTGAGGTCGCGATCGCCGGCCTGCGAAAGATGATCTCCGAGCGTCATCAGAACTGGAACAACATCGCACGTGCGGCGGCGGCCATCGGCAAGATCGGGCCCGCTTTCCGGGACGAGGCAGCGGCAGCATTGCTCGGCTCCGGCGCACCACCCGGTTCACACGACCAGGTCACGGTCCTCAACGAACTCGTGGAACTCGGCGAGCCCTACCGAGCACAGGCGGTGCGTGTTCTGCACGATCTCCTCGCCGACCCAGGTGTGCACGTCGACGTCCGCTGTCGCGCCGCCGACACGCTCATCAGGTCAGGGCCGGACCACCACCCGCAGGTGATCGCACATCTGCGGCGCCTCGCGGTGCCGGAAGCCCATCGGGCGCTGGCCAGGACCGGTGCGCGTGACGAGGCGCTGGCCGCGCTCCTGGAGTGCGCCCGGTCACCGGAAGCCCCCGGAGACGTGATGATCGAACTGGCCAACACGGTGTCGGCTCAGGACGGCCCGCGGGCAGAGGAAGCGGCGGCCGTGCTGCGGGCAGCCGCGTGCGACTTGCGACGGCCGATGCGGATCCGGATCACCGCCGCGAACGGCCTCAGCGCGCTCGGCAGCCGTTTCGACCGGGAATCGGCGGAGCAACTGCGCCGGATCATCACCGGCGACACGATGATCACCGACTTCCCCTACATCGCTTCCTACCACGCTTCCAACGGACCCGGACCGCGGCGAGTGCTGGCCGAGGCGTTTCTGGAGATCCTGGCGGACGATCGGACCTCGGTCCAACGGGCGTGGAAAGCCGTGCTGGCGCTGGACAAGCTGGGCTTCGGCGGCGACCTGGAGGTACTGGCGGCGGTGGAACGCCTGGTGTCCTGCCCGGGCCTGCCTCGCGACGTGCGAGCCGAGGCGGCCGTGCTCCTGGCCTCTCGACGACCCGAACATCTCGACCTCGCCGCCGACCTGCTCGTGGCCGGGGCGGGGATCGTTCCGGTCGACACGTTGAGGAAACTCACCGTCGAGCTGCAGTCGTCAGGTGTGGACGTGGCAGGCAGATTCCGAGCTCAGCTGAGCAGCGCCGCGAGCAGGCCGACGGAGCTGATCTCCGCTGCCACCGCGCTCGGGGACGCGGCCACACTGCGTCGGCTGGCGGAAGACGACCTGCTGGCCGTCAGCGTGCGGCACTGGGCGCTCAATTGCCTGGTGTCCGTGGAAAAATCCGCCCCGGACCACCTGACCGACGACCTGTTGGCGCAGATTGGCGACGCTGACGCGCCGGTCGAGGAACAAGGCAAGGCGGCCAACCTGCTCGCTGAGGTCGATCAGCGCAACAGCGCTTCGTCGATCGCGGCCCTCTGGCGTCTGGCGGAGAACTCTGACGTTTGCCCGGAGGAGCGAGCGCATGTGCTGGAATGGCTGCGCCTGTTGCTGCGTCCGCCAACACGGCGCTATGAGCTGATGGCGACCGAGGTCCTGCGCAGTGCGGACGTGAGCGGAAAAGCGTGGCGAACCCTGATCACCACCCTGCCGCGCCCGGTGCGGACCGATCTGGAGCGAACCGCGCTGTACAACCGCGCGATCCCGATCGAGGACCGGATACCGTCCGCAGACCTGTGGGATGACTTGCCGTTGCGCGAAGAGGTTGTCGCGGAGCTCCGCGATGTCATTGCGGCACCGGAGACCACTCCGCGTGAACGCGCCAAGGCGTCGGTTGCACTCTTCGGGGTGTCGTGGGCCTTCCACGCCGAGGCGGTCGCGGCTCTCGAGCACACGCAGGGTCACGCCGCGCGGTCGGCTCTCGCGGAAATGGGCCTCGCGCACTGGTGGCGCGTGCATGACGAGGCGGTCGCCGAGGTCGAGGACGAGAGCCTGCCGTTCCGCGAGCGGTACGCCGCTGCTCGCCTGCTGGACGACATCAACGCCGAGCTCGGCGCCGGCGCGGAAAAGGTGCTGTGCACAGCGTCCTCGTCGAGGCAGCGCGTGGACGGCCAGCTGATCACCAAGAACCTGGACGCCGTCCGGAGAATGCGCGATGACGTGACGGAACCGGTCGCCGCACGCGTCCGGGCGGCGTGGGGCCTCAGGTTGTCCCGGCCCGGCGACCGAGCCGCAGGCGTCCAGGTGATCGAGAGCGTGGCCACCGACGCGAGCGCAAGGCCGGCGATGCGGATCACGGCGGCCGGGTTCCTCCAGAATTTCGGTGCGGAGGGAAGGAGACATGCGGCGAAAGCCGCCCGCGCGATGGCGGCCGACCCGACGCTTCCGGTGCTGGCACGAGCGAAGGCGGCCGCGCTCCTCCACCAGGTCGAGCGGTCGTCCCGGCGCGAGGTGCTGACCATCCTCAGTGGACTGGCCGATCAGGCGGATCCGCTGCGGCGGGTGCAGGTGCTGCGGCGCATCGGCAAGATCGACTCGATTCGGGTGGTGGCACCGTTGCAGGCGATGGGGATGGGCGAGCCGAGCCCCGTGGTGCGGATGCGCTGTGCGCGTGCCCTGGTGGAGTTGCGACGGGATCAGCGGGAGACGGGGTCGTTGATCGCACGCGCGGTGGCGTGGGACGAGGCCGTGCCGAAGCACATCAGGTGCCGGGCGGCGGGCGACCTCGCCCGTTGGAGTGAACTGATGAGGGAGGACGCGCGGGAACTGCTCGTCCGTTTGCGTGCTTGTCAGTCTGCGATAGGTTCTCCTGCAGCGATGTGAGGAGGCCTCGATGTTCGCCGTGGTGGCTCTGCTGGCTGCTTCGCTCGTCCCGCCTCCCGGCCCTGTCACCGTCGAGGTGGTGAGCGTCGGCGGCTCGGGTTGTCCCAAAGGGACGACGACCGTTGCCATGTCACAGGACAACGAGGCGTTCACGGTGACGTACGGCGACTTCGTGGTGCAGGGCAACGGCAACGAGGCCAAGAAGAGTTGCACGATCGCGGTCAAGCTCAACCACACGCCGGGGTACACGTACGGCATCGCGGCCACGGATCATCGAGGTTTCGGTCATCTGACGGACGGGGCGCGTGGTGTTGTGCGCACCAGCTACCACTTCCCGGGGTTTCCCACGCGCAATCGCATGCACACGTATCAGAGTCCGATGAGTGACGACTGGCAGGTCACGGACACGCCGGACAGCGTTGCGCACGGGCCGTGCAAGGATCGCAAGCCGTTGACGATCGAGGCCGAGCTCAAGGTCACCGGCAAGGGGAAGACCAGCTTCATGACGATGGACTCGACGGACAGCAGCGTGAGCACCACGTTCAAGCTCTCCTGGAAGAAGTGCGCGGAATAACACGCGCCGCTCTGGTGTTGTCTGCTACAGTCCGTTTGTAACCGGCGGTGCGCGCCAAGCGTACGTAAGTTCCGACGAGCTGCTGGACGATCTCTGATCCGCGGCGACGACCCCCAGCTTCCGACGCTGGCGGCCCCTACACCAGATGCACGGAGCATCTGCAGCGCTCTCCTCCAGCACGAGCACGGCTCGTGCAGCGGAGTCGATGAAGCGCATCTCGACCAACCCTCCTGAAAGGACAGACCCGATGCACATCGGTGTACTCGACATACGCAACAACAAGGCATTTCTCGTCGACGGGCCGCAGGTGTCGCAGCAGCTCGTGAAGCAGCACGACCTGCGGCGCGGCGACCAGATCAGCGGTGAGGCGGTGGACGGCAAGCTCGTCGGCGTCGACACCGTCAACGGGCGCAAGCCGCACAAGAGGCCCAAGTTCGGCGACCTGACCCCGCTCTACCCCAACGAAAGGCTGCGGCTGGAGCACGACCCCCACGAGCTGACCAGTCGCACGATCGACCTGGTCATGCCCGTCGGCAAGGGGCAGCGGGCGCTCATCGTGGCGCCTCCCAAGGCGGGCAAGACCATTGTGCTGCAGCAGATCGCGCAGGCCATCGCCAAGAACAACCCCGAATGCCACCTGATCGTCACGCTCGTCGGCGAACGGCCGGAGGAGGTCACGGACCTCACGGGCAGCATTCCCGGGGAGATCTTCGCCTCGACGTTCGACGAACATCCCAAGCAGCACGTCCAGACGGCCGAACTGGCTGTGGAGCGGGCGAAGAGGCTCGTCGAGGACGGGCAGGACGTCGTGATTCTGCTCGACTCGCTCACGCGGCTCGGGCGGGCCTACAACCTCGCCGCGCCGAGTGGCGGGCGGATCCTGAGTGGTGGCATCGACTCCGGTGCGCTCACGCCGCCCAAGCAGTTTCTCGGCGCTGCCAGGAACATCGAGGAGGGCGGCAGCCTCACGATCTTCGCCACCGCACTCGTCGAGACCGGGTCGCTGGCCGACACGGTCATCTTCGAGGAGCTCAAGAGCACCGGCAACGCGGAGCTGAAGCTCGACCGGAAGGCCGCCCAGAAGAGGATCTACCCCGCGGTCGACCTCCACCAGTCCAGCACGCGCAAGGCGGAACTGCTGGTGAGCCCGCAGGAACTCGCCATCACGGACTCGGTGCGCCGGGCCATGGCCGACCGGGAGATCGACGTGCTTCTCGAAGGGCTGCGCAAGACCCGGAGCAACGCGGAGTTCCTCATCCAGATGTCGAAATGAAGTCCCGTCGCAGTTCCCGGTCCAGTGCTCGCGTGGGAGCACCCAGCGCGTAGAACAGGAAACCGATGCCGATCACGATCAGCAACGGCACCACCTGCGACAACGTGTAGGCCACCCGCTCTCCCTCGAACGCGGCAGGCAGCGACAGCGGCCAGATCAGCACGACCACGGTGAACGCCACCAGGCCGGTCGTCAGAACCGTTGTCAGCAAAGCGAAAGGCGCGCGGAACGGCCGAGCGGCCCCAGGCAGGCGACGCCGCAGCACCAGCATCGACGGGAACGTCAGCAGGTAGCTGATGAACGTCGTCGAGATCACCAGGGCGAGCCCGGCGGTGAAGTACTTCTCGGAGTTGCCGCCCGACAGGTTCAACGCCGTCACCAGAACGACGGACGCCAACAGTCCGGAAAGGACGTTCACGCGCAGCGGTGTGCCGTGACGTGCGGACAGCCGGCCCAGGAAAGCAGGCCCGGCACCGTCGGCACACGCGACCGCCTGCGCTCTGTGCGCGCCGATCGCCCAGGAGACTCCTGAGGTCAGCACGCCGACGATCAACCCGGCGGCACACACCGTTCCGAGAACCGCGCCCGCGCCGGTCAGTGTCACGGTGCCATCGGGCGCCGCGGAACCGCCGTACACGGTCAGCACCTGCTTCGCGGCGTCGATGAACCCGCCAAGGCCCTGGATCCGGGACGCCGGAATCACCAGCAGGATCCCGAGAATCGGCCCGCCGTACAGCAGGAACGACGCGACGCCCGCCCGCAGGATCGCGAACGGCACGGTCTTCTGCGGATCGTTCATCTCCTCGGTCGCGGTGGAGGGCAGTTCGAACCCGACGTAGTTGAAGATCAGCACCGGCACCAGTGCGACGAACCCGGACCACGTGGGCACGAAATCGCTGCCGGACAACGGTTGTACACCGTTCTTCACCGCGTAGACGATCACGGACACGGTGAAGAAGCCGAGCAGGACGACTCGGGCGAACGCGCCCGCGATGGGCACCCACTTGCCGATCCGCAACGACGTGGCGACAGCGAGGACTCCCATCCAGATGAACGCCAGGCCCACGACGTGCTTGCCCGCCATGCCCAGCGGCAGGAAGAACTTCTCGAACGTCGTCACGGCGATGATCGCCAGCGTGCCGCCCATCCACAGCGGGTTGGAGAGCCAGTAGAGCACCTGGTTCACGCCCGCGGCGAGACGCCCGAACGCGAGCTTGGTCCACACGTACGGGCCGCCCTCGACCGGGAACGCCGTGCCCAGCTCGGTGGTCAGGAACCCGTACGGCAGGAAGAACACCACCGCCAGGATGACCATCCACACGAGACCTTGGGGCCCGTTGGCGGCGACGCTGCCGATCGTGTCCAGGCCGACGAGGGTGCACAGCAGGTAGAACGTCACGTCGGCCCGGCGGAGTGACTTGCGCAGGTGCTGGCGTTCGCCCAGCCAGTTGCCGCTGAGAGGCTGTACCTCGCTCACGGGCCCTCCAGATGGTTAACTGATCCGTCAGTCAGTTATTTGGACGGACCATGTGACCGCGGTCATACGCTGAAGTCAAGGGGGTGTGTTCGATGAGTTATCTCCAGGTCACCTGGACCGACCCGGTCACGCGGGCGCGTGGCTACCTCGTCATCGATCGCCTCGTGCGGGGCGTGAGCAGCGGCGGTCTGCGGATGCGGGCCGGCTGCACGCTCGACGAGGTGCGCGGCCTGGCGGAGGGCATGACGGCCAAGGAAGCCCTCAACTACGACCCGCGGGCGCGGTACGTGCCGCTCGGCGGCGCGAAGGGCGGCATCGACTTCGACCCGTACGACCCGCGCGCCAAAGATGTCCTGACTGCCTACCTGTTCGCCATGTCCCCGTACATCGAGCGGTTCTGGACGATGGGGGAGGACCTCGGGCTGAGGCAGTCCACGATCGACGAGGCCATCGGGAAGATCGGCCTGCAGTCGTCGATCCAGGCCGTGTACCCGCTGCTGGACGACGAGGAGAAGGCCCGCCGGCGACTCGCGGACGCGTTCGCGGTCACCGTCGACGGCGTGAGTCTCGACGAACTGGTCGGCGGCTACGGCGTCGCGGAAGCGGCACTGGCGGGCATCGAGCACCTCGGCCTCGCCAGCCCGACGGCGGTGATCCAGGGCTTCGGCTCGATGGGCGGCGCCACGGCCCGCTACCTGGCCAGGGCGGGCGTCAGGATCGTCGGACTCGTCGATGTCCACGGTGTCGTAGCCAACCCGGTCGGCCTCGACGTGGAAACCCTTCTGCTGTCCCGCGACGCGCAGGGCGGCATCGACCGCGCCAGGTTGCGGCCGGGAGACGTCGAGTTCGACCGCGACCGGTGGCTCGACATCGACGCGGACGTCCTGGTCCCGGCCGCCACGAGCTACGCGATCAACGCCGGCAACGCGCCCACCGTGAAGGCCAAGCTGATCGTCGAGGCCGCGAACATGCCGGTGACAGAAGAAGCAGAGGGGATCATCGACGCGCTGATCATCCCGGACGTCGTGGCGAACTCCGCCACGAACTCCTGGTGGTGGTGGACGCTTTTCGGTGACATCGAGGCCGACGCGGACTCCGCGTTCGCGAAGATCAGCACGAACATGCGCCGTCTCGTCGGTCAGATCATCGACGCCCCCTCGCCGCGGCAGGCCGCCGCGCAGATCGCGGCGGCCGCGGTGCGGGAGATCGAACGCAGGTTCTGAGCGCACGGCCGGTCACGCCTGCGCCTTGGTGGGAGCACCCTCGTACCGGGTGTGCGGCAGCAGGTGCTCCTGCTTCATGATCACGCTGTGGGTCGCGGCATACGTCCCTTCACCGATGTTCGCGCCGTACAACGGAACCGTGCCGTGAGCCAGCGTGGAGTTCGCGCCCACCACGACCTTGTCGGTCTTCAGGACGCGGTCCTCGAAGGTGTGCGCCTGGAACATGGCGTTCACGGTGGCGCCGTCGTCGAACTGGAGCATGTCCGGGTCGACGACCTGGGCGAACCCGTCGCCGAGCACCACGCGCTTGCCGATCTTCATGCCCATCCGCCGCAGGTACACCGCGAGCAGCAGCGTGCCTTCGAGCGGGGCGAGCGTGCCGCTCGCGATGAAACCCCAGGCGACGTAGAGGAAGTCCCACCGGCTGCACCAGCACGACCACAGCGGGTGGATGCCGGGCTTCACCTTGCCCAGCAGGAACCACTTCATCGCCAGCACCGTCAGGCCCGGCAGCAGCGCGACGCCCAGCGTCACCGCGGCGACGCCGACGGTCAGGAAGACGGTGGGCGGCAGGGTCTTCGCCGCGAGCGCGATGCCCCAGAACCACGCGATCGTGATCACCAGCGGGGCGACGGGCAGGGCGAACCGCAGCCATTCCCAGAACAGCCGGTTGATCCGCCGGATCAGCGAGGGCTCGTGGGTCAGCGACCGGTCGACCTCCACCACCTCGCGCTGCGGCAGCTCGAACGCCGGATGCCCGAACCACGAGCTGCCCTGCCGCACGACCTTCTCGTCGGCGACGGTGCTGATGCCGATCAGGATGTCCGACGGCAGCCGTTGCCCACCGGCGATGACCGCGTGGTTGCCGAAGAAGGTCCGCTCGCTGATGTGCAGCTCCGCCAGCGTGACCGCACCCCGCTGGATGCGTGGCCCGCCCAGGTAGATGCCGTCGGCGAAGAACGTGTCGGGTCCGATGTGGACCAGCTCGGGCACCACGTCGATGATCGTGCTGATCTCGCAGCCGCGGCCCACGTCCATGCCCGCCCAGCGCAGCCAGGTCGGCCAGTACAGGCCGCCGGACAGCCACTTGTTGGCGGAGTCGACCAGTCCGGCCTTCAGCCAGATCCGGATGTACGCGGGACTCCAGCGGCTGATCACCTTCTCCGTCACCCGGCCCAGCGCCCGCGCGACCCCTGCCTCCAACGCGACCGTGATCATCAGGGTCAGGCAGGTCAGTGCCGCGACCACACCGAAGAAGGACGGGTAGCTCAACGGGTTCGTGAGCACGACGAGCAGCGCGTCGAACGTGAGGCGGTAGTAGAGGACCACGCTGACCATCGTCAGGGTGGCGGGAAGGGCCAGCACCCACGCGAGCAGCGTCCTGGACAGCATCATCGCGATGCCGTGCAGGGTCGGGGAGAAGAGGCTGCCCTCCTGCACGGGTACCGGCGGCAGTGGTGCCGGTCCCACCGGCTGGGCCGGCACGCCGTTCCACATCTCACCGTCCGGAATGGACTTCCCGGCCGGCAGCGACGACAGCGCGGTGAGCCACGAGTCGCGTCCCATCCGGGAGCCGGGGCCGAGGCTGCCGCGGGTGTCCACGGTGGCGCCGTCGCCGATCCTGACCGGGCCGACGACGAGCTGGCCGTGCTCGAACTGGACGAGCCCGAGGTGCGCGTCCTGGCCGAGCGTCACGTCGTCGCCGATGTCCAGCAGGTCCCAGCCGCCCTGGGTCAGGTTGACGCCGCGGTGGATGTGCACGCGCTGGCCGATCCTGGCCCCGAGCGCGCGCAACGCCATGCACTGGAACTCCGTACCGGCGATGTTCTTCCACGGGATGATGCGCACGACGTTCTGCACGATCCACATGCGCACGCGGAGATCACCCCACGCGGGCGCGCGCGTCGGCTTGTACTGGCCGATCAGCATGCGTTTCATCGACACGGCGATGAAGACGGCGATCGGCGTCCAGAGCAGGCGCAGTGGCGCGAGCAGGAACGGCACGATCACCACGAGCGGCAGCAGCCCGACCAGACCCGCCGCCCACGGCAGGAGCTCGAAGGCGACCAGGTAGGCCACCGGCGCGAGGATGAGCAGTTCCAGCAGCAGCCACCACGACTGCTCCATGGTCACCGAGGCGGCGTCGCGCGCGGAGGCCACCAGGGGTTCCGGCGCCGGTGCCTGGCCGGTGGAACCGACGAGCTGTGCCAGCCCGTTGACGGTGCGCGCCTGGTAGACGTCGCGGACGGTGATGGCCGCGGTGATGGGGTTGGCCCGCAGCTTGGAGATGAGGATCGCCGCCTGCAGCGACGTGCCGCCGAGGTCGTCGAAGAAGTCGTCCTGCGCCGACAGGCTCTCGGTGGCCAGGTCGAACACCTCGCAGATCGCGACGGCGATCGACATCTCGACCGGGTTCATCCTGCCTGTGTCACCGCGACTGCGGCGGCGGCGCTCGGCCTGGGTGAGGATCGGCAGGTCGGCCCGGCGCAGCTTGCCGCCCGCGCTGCGCGGCAGCTCGTCGATCAGGCCGAACACCGCGGGCACCATGTAGGACGGAAGTTCCGCGCGCAGCCTGCTTCGCAGGCTCTCCACGTGCGGCGGACGGTTCCGGTCCTCCACGATCAGGTGTGCCGCGATCGCCTGGGACGGGCCCTCGCCCTGCACACAGCACGCCGCCTCGCGCACGCCGTCACAGCGGGCGAGGACGCTCTCGATCGCCTCCAGCTCGATCCGGTAGCCGCGAACCTTGACCTGAGAATCGATCCGGCCGTGGTAGAAGAGCGTCCCGTCCGGTTCCGCGTGCACGAGGTCGCCGGTGCGGTAGATCCGGCCGGCCAGCGGATGGTCGGGGAACTTCTCGGCGGTGAGCTCCGGCAGGTTGAGGTAGCCGATCGCGAGTCCCGTGCCGGACATGCACAACTCGCCCTGCTGTCCGGGAGCGACCGGTCTGAGCTGCTCGTCGAGCACCCACGCCCGCGCGCCGGGCACCGGACGGCCGATGGCGATCGGTTGTCCCGCCACGATGTCCTGGCGCAGGCAGGTGACCGTGCACTCGGTGGGGCCGTAGCCGTTGACCATCCGCCGTCCCCGCGACCACAGTTCGGCGACGTCGTCGGGCAACGCCTCACCGCCGACGTAGAGCAACCGCAGGTCGGGCAGCGCGGTCTGCGGGTCAGGGCAGGCGGCGGCTCGCAACAGGGTCGGCGGAGGGCAGAACACGGTGACCCGCTCGTTGCGCAGCCACGGCACCACGTCCGGGCCGAGCCGGACGGTCTCGTCGTCCATCACCACCACGGTCGCGCCGGAGGCGAGGGCCATCCAGATCTCCTCGACCGAGGAGTCGTACGCCGCCGACGAGCCCTGAGCCACCCGGTCTCCCGGACCGAGGCCGAACTCCATCAGGTCCGAACTGATCAGGTTGGCGATGCCGGCGTGTGCGACCATCACGCCTTTGGGCCGGCCGGTGGTGCCGGAGGTGTAGATCAGATAGGCCAGGCCTTCGGGCGCCGGCGGAGCGTCGACGACGGGCACCCTCGTCATCGGGTTGTCGATCCTGATCACGGCGCCGCGGTAGCCGATCCGCGCCGCCCGCTCGGCGCCCTCCGCGTTGGTGACCAACACCCGGGCGCCGGAGTCGGTGAGGATGTGCCGGACCTGGTCATCCGGGAACGCCGGGTCGAGGCACACGTGCGCGGACCCGGACCTCAGCACCGCGAGCTGCGACACGTAGAGCGCGACGGACGTGCGGGGCAGCATGATCGAAATGACGCGCCCGTGCCCGATCATCCGTTCGAAGACCCCTGCCACGGCCCTGGACTTGTGCTGCAGCTCCGCGTACGTGAGCCGGCTGCGCTGTGGACGGCCACTGGCAGGTGGGACGTCCACAGCTATGGCATCCGGCCATTGCTGGGCCGCACTGTCGAAGAAGTCGACGAGTGAGACCGTCGCGGTCCGGACCGTCGCCGTCACCGCGTTTCCGCGGACAGGTGGGCGGCGAGCCACGGGCGCAGCCGACGACGCTCCTCACCGGACAGGTGCCGGAAGCCCTGGACACGGCCGGAGCACCGGTCGCTGCCGCACCGGCAGGCGAAGGGCTCGGCCATGTCGAATTCTGTGGTGTTGTAGTTGAACGTGATGTCCTGTCCGAATTCGACTGGTTTCAGACTGATCACCGCACGCCCCCGGACGAAAACAGTCGGATCGCAGCTGTGGTTCATGAAGCGCCAGTAAAAACGGTCGAGGATTGCCTCGAAGTCATATTCGGCGGGAACGTCGACATGGGTGTCGCGGCCGACCTGCACCGTGTACCGCGTCGGGACGGTCGTCACCTCACCTTCGACGGTGAACAGCAGCTCCCCCTCCGTGATCGGGCGGTTCGCCACCAGACGGTACTCACCGTCGGCGCGGACGACAGCTACCGCGCTCAGTACACTGACGCGCTCTTCTACAATCATGT
Organism: Lentzea nigeriaca; assembly: GCF_016907955.1. Classification (GTDB taxonomy): domain Bacteria; phylum Actinomycetota; class Actinomycetes; order Mycobacteriales; family Pseudonocardiaceae; genus Lentzea; species Lentzea nigeriaca. The sequence goes on from NZ_JAFBCX010000001.1 coordinate 1,421,314, forward strand.
GGACTCCCGGACCGTCGATTTCCGCCTGGTTCTACGTGGGTAGTACGGAGTGGGGTTGCCAAAGGTTCACCTCGGTGAAGCGATTGACAATCCGGTGGAATTTCGTATTCGGATGGACATTGTGTCAAGAAAGTCCGATTGCGTCGTGGGCGCAGAGGGCCGCGTGCAGGGACGCCCGCACCCGAGGCGAGTCGAGGTCCGCGTCGAGCAGCTGGCTCACCCGCTTCAGCCGGTCGTACAGCGCCTGTCTGGACAGGTTCGTCGTCGCGGCCGCGTCCGTCTTGTTGCCTCCGCTGTCCACATAGGACCGCAAGGTGCTGATCAGGCCGGTGTGCTCCGGCCGCAGCAGCGGACCCAGCTCCCGTTCGACGTGAGCCTGTATCCGCGGGTCGTCGCGGAGGAGGTACATCAACCCGTGCAGCCCGAGGTCGCGCAGCTTCACGTACGGCGCGTCCCAGCGGCCACCACTCGCGGCCGCGGCCACCTGTTGTGCCTCCACCAACGCCTTGCGCGCATCCTGCTCCGATGTGACCGGCTCGCTCGCCGCGACGATCACCGGAGCCCGTCGCCGCACCGCCTCCGCCAGCCGGACCAGATGTCCGTGCACGTCGTCGTCCGGTCGCAGGGCCAGCAGAACGCCGAGCGAGCCCCCGTCGAGGGCCGCGTGCAGGCAGACCAGGTCCTGGAGGAGATCCCTGATCCGGTCCGCCAGGTCACCCGGTGACCGGGTGCGGATGACCACGGCCACCAGCACCGACTGGTCGACCGGTACCCCCAGCGCCCGTGCGCGGGCGGCGAACTCCGCGGACAGGAGTTCGCCGGTCGACAAGGCGGTCAACAGCGCGTGATGGGCCCGCGACCGCGAATCCTCATCCTTGTGCGCCAGCAGATCCCGTGCGATCACATCGGCGGCCCGCTCGGCGATGACCACCTGCGCGACGGCCGGTTCCGGACACCTGACCAGCAGCCGGCCCCACTCCATCGGTGCGGCGCCGACACTCGAGACGAGCCATCCCGTGCCGTCGTGACCGGTCTGTCCGGTCACGATGATCCGACGGGACAGCGACTCCCAGTCGTCGATCAGTTGCGGATCCGCGTCCGCTGGTGCGAACGCGATGACCTGATGCGCGGTGTTCTCCAGCACCACCGGACACTTGGCCATGGCCGCCGCGTGGGACACCACGGTCAGGGCGTCGGCACCTGCCCGTGCGAGCTCGGTGAAACGCCGGTGGATCTCCTCGCACCGGCGTGACTCGGCGAGCCGGCCTTCCGCCACGAGCGCGAGGACGGCCTCGGTCACCCGGGACACCTGGATCTCACGCCGCAACCGCACCAGCGGCAGTCCGAGCCGCTGTGCCGCGTGCACCACCGCGTCCGGCAGCGCGGTCGCGCACCCGACCACGACGCCCGCGACGCCGGTCGCGGCCGTGCCTTCGAGCCACCGCGCACCGTCCAGCGGCAGAGCGCCGTCCACGACGAGTTGGAGCTCACCTGGCCGCGGCCGGTCGGCCACGTGCACCCAGCACACGGCCCTGCCGAGGTTCCCGGCGCCGGCCAGCACCACCGGCTCGCCTCGCCGTACGTCCTCCAGGTCGAGGATCTGCTGGATGGTGGGCAACGTTGCCAAGCGGGAACTCCCGTGCTCTCCAGGTCGAGAACGATCAGCCTGGCCGGTGCGCGCCCGGCACGCCATCCGTCGACCGGAGGTGTGTCCCAGCCACCTGTCGTGGTCCGGTCACCCGATGTGCTCGAAAAATGTGTTGCCCGGCGACTTGCCGGTTGGCCATTGTGACGATCATGTGGTCCTGACCCAGCGAGCAGCTGACCCGCACCTGTGTGGACGGTGCGGGTTTTTCCGCACACCCACTGACTCCTGGGGAATCACCGAATCACATGAGTTCTTTTCGTCATGCCGAAAACAAGTCGCTCTGGGTCGTCCGCGAGCTCGGACTGCCCGCCGTCGTCAGGACCTGCGTCTCCTGCGGGCACGTCCGTCACCACGCGACCGGCAAGATCCGCGTCAACGCCAACGGCAAGCAGCTGGACGTCTGGCTGCTGATCGGCTGCGAGCGGTGCGACCGCACGTCGAAAATCCCCGTCCACGAACGGGTTCACGTCTCGTCGCTCGACCACGACCGGCTGGTGCGGTTCGAGGACAACGACGCGGCGATCGTCCGCGAGCTCGTCCACACCCAGCGCAAGCTCGACTGGACCGGCACGTGGGACCTGGACACCGACCTGCCGTTCTACGACGTCCAGCACGACACCGCGCCGCTGGACGTCCTCGTCAGGTTCGAGCTCCCGGCGCCGGTCCGGGTCGAGAAGCTGCTCACGAAAGGGCTCGGCCTGAGCCGGCCAGCGGTGAAACGGCTGGTCGACGAGGGCCGGATCCGGCTGCCGACGGCCCTCGACGCACGGGTCCGCGCGGACTTCTCGTTTCAGTCCAGCGGGCCGAACAGCCACGCGCCCGGACCGTCCGGGTCCTCCGAGAAGTAGAACGCCCTGATCGCGGCGAGCAGGTCGTCGGTGCTCACCAGGCCGTCACCGTCGTGATCGAGCCGGGCGTGCGCGGCCCGTGCGTCGGCGGGTCGGAGGTTCACGAGAGCCTCCGCCCACCGCACGTACTCGTCCACGCCGAGATGGCCGTCGCCGTTCTGGTCGGCGACGGCCATCAGTGTGTCGAGGAACGGCAGGTAGCTGTCGTCGAACGACTCCGGCCTCCCCAGCAGCCGCCGGGCGAACGCCGTCTTGTACTCGGTGAGGCTGATCCGGTCGTCGTCGTTGGTGTCGGTCACGGCGGCGAGGTGGTCCCACACGCCCAGCAGGTGCTCGTGCAGCCGCTTCGCGCGAAGATCGCCGTCGCTCAGCCCGAACGCCGCGGTCGTGCGCGCACCCGCCTGCTCGAAGTCCGAACGGTCGACGTACCCGTCCTGGTCGCTGTCGTAGGTCTCGAACCTGCGGGTGAGCTTGCGGTCCAGGAATGCCGTGATCTCCATACGCCCCTTGTACCCGGTCAGCGCTTCTTCCGGCGAGCCGGGGCACCCACGTAGTCGGCCAGGTGCTCGCCGGTCAGCGTCGACCGGTCGGCCACCAGGTCGGAGGGCGTGCCCTCGAACACGATCTTGCCGCCGTCGTGACCGGCGCCGGGGCCGAGGTCGATGATCCAGTCGGCGTGCGCCATCACGGCCTGGTGGTGCTCGATCACGATGACCGACTTGCCCGAGTCGACGAGCCGGTCGAGCAGACCGAGGAGCTGTTCGACGTCGGCCAGGTGCAGACCCGTGGTCGGCTCGTCGAGGACGTAGACGCCACCCTTGTCCGCCATGTGCGTGGCCAGCTTCAGCCGCTGGCGCTCACCACCGGACAAAGTGGTCAGCGGCTGCCCCAGCGACAGGTAGCCCAGGCCGACGTCGGCGAGCCGGGACAGGATCGCGTGGGCGGCCGGCGTACGGGCCTCGCCCGCGCCGAAGAACTCGACGGCCTCGGCGACCGGCATCGCGAGCACCTCGGCGATGTCCTTGCCGCCGAACTTGAACTCCAGCACGGCCTGGTCGAACCGCTTGCCCTCGCACACGTCGCACGGCGACTCGATCGTCGCCATGATCCCGAGGTCGGTGAACACCACACCCGCGCCGTTGCAGTTCGGGCAGGCGCCCTCGGAGTTGGCGCTGAACAACGCCGGCTTCACGCCGTTGGCCTTGGCGAACGCCTTGCGGATCGGCTCCAGCAGGCCGGTGTAGGTCGCGGGGTTGGACCGCCGCGAGCCCTTGATCGGCGTCTGGTCGACCACGATCGCACCGGCGTCCTTGGGCATCGACTGGTGGATCAGTGACGACTTGCCCGATCCCGCCACGCCCGTGACCACGGTCAGCACGCCGAGCGGGATGTCGACGTCCACGTCGCGCAGGTTGTTCGCCGAAGCCCCGCGGATCTCCAGCACGCCGGAAGCCTTGCGCACGGAGGACTTCAGCGACGCGCGGTCGTCCAGGTGCCGCCCGGTCACCGTGTCGCTCTTGCGCAGCTCGGCGAGCGTGCCCTCGAAGCAGATCGTGCCGCCGTTGCGCCCGGCACCGGGACCGAGGTCGACGATGTGGTCCGCGATCGCGATGGTCTCCGGCTTGTGCTCGACGACGAGCACCGTGTTTCCCTTGTCGCGCAAGCGGAGCAGCAGGTTGTTCATCCGCTCGATGTCGTGCGGGTGCAGCCCGATCGTCGGCTCGTCGAACACGTACGTCACGTCGGTCAGCGCCGACCCGAGGTGCCGGATCATCTTCACGCGCTGCGCCTCACCGCCGGACAGCGTCCCGGCGGGACGGTTCAGCGACAGGTAGCCGAGACCGATCTCCACGAACGAGTCGAGCGTGTGCGCGAGCTTTTCCAGCAGCGGCGCGACGGACTTCTCCTTCAGCGCGCGGACCCAGTCGGCGAGATCGGTGATCTGCATGTCGCACAGGTCCGCGATCGAGAGGCCCTTGATCTTCGACGACCTGGCGGCCTCGGTCAGCCGCGTGCCGTCGCACTCCGGGCACGTGCCGAACGTCGCCGCGCGGTCCACGAACGCCCGGATGTGCGGCTGCAGCGCCTCGCGGTCCTTGGACAGCATGGACTTCTGCAGCTTCGGGATCAGGCCCTCGTAGGTCAGGTTGATGCCGTTGACCTTGATCTTGACCGGGTCCCTGTACAGGAAGTCGTGCAGTTCCCTCTTGGTGTACTTGCGGATCGGCTTGGCCGGGTCGAAGAAACCCGACTGCGCGAACGTCTGCACGGTCCACTGGTTGTCGACGTTGTAGCCGGGCACCTTGATCGCGCCCTCGAGGATCGACTTCGACTCGTCGAAGACCTCGGTGAGGTCGATGTCGGAGACCTGGCCGCGGCCCTCGCAGCGCGGGCACATACCGCCGGTGATGGAGAACTCCCGGCGCTCCTTGACCTTCTGCCCGCCCTTCTCGATCGTCACGGCACCCGCGCCGGAGATCGAGGCGACGTTGAACGAGAAGGCCTGCGGGCCGCCGATGTGCGGCGTGCCGAGTCTGCTGAACAGGATCCGCAGCATCGCGTTCACGTCGGTCGCGGTGCCGACGGTCGAGCGCGGGTCGGCTCCCATCCGCTGCTGGTCGACGAGGATCGCCGTGGTGATGCCCTCCAGCAGGTACACCTCGGGACGCGGCAGCGTCGGCATGAAACCCTGGATGAACGCGCTGTAGGTCTCGTTGATCAGCCGTTGCGACTCCGCGGCGATCGTGCCGAACACGAGCGAGCTCTTGCCGGAACCGGAGACACCGGTGAAGACGGTCAGCCGCCGCTTCGGGATCTCGACGTCGACGTCGCGCAGGTTGTTCACCCGCGCGCCCTGCACGCGGATCAGATCGTGGGTGTCGGCCTCGTGCGCCGCGGCTGTTGTCCTGGTCATGGCGCAAAACCTAACTCCGCGCCCGCGCTCGTGCCTTCTTGATTCCTGATCGGTTATGGACGGATCCGGTAGTGGTAGGTGCAGACCTCGCGAAACCCTGTGCGCTCGTACAGCCGGAACGCCGAGCTGTTCGCCTTCTCCATCTGCAGATACATGTGGTTCGCCTCGCGCGCGGCCGCCCACGAGGCCAATGCCGCGAGCACGGACCGGGCGGCGCCCTGACCACGTGCGTGCGGCAACGTCGCCATCCCGAACACCCCGGCCCAACCCTGCTCGGCCACGGCCCGCCCGACTGCCACCACCTGCCCGTCGATCTCGGCGTACGCGTACGCGCTGGGGTGCTCGACGCGGCTGAGCAGGTCACGTTCCGCGCTCACGTCGCGCGTGGTCACCGCCTGCCACGCCGCCAGCCACTCGTCGGTGGGCCGCACTCTCACCTCGCCCGCGTCGGCGTGGGACTGGCGCAGCACCTCGGCGGTCGAGGCGATCTGCAGGGACATGGCGTGCCCCCGCTCATACCCCCGGAAGTCCAGCCGTGCGTCGAGATCGTCCGCGCACACGCCCGGCGTGATCTGGAACCGGGCCCCCGACCCGCGTTCGGCGCAGAACTTCTCGGCGCGCTCGATCCGGTCCTCCCGGTCGTGCGGCAGAACGGCGCTCACCCACCAGGCGTCGCCGGGGGAGTGCCGCAGCCACCAGCCGCCGGCCTCTTCGACGTGCGCGGCGGGCTGTGCCCGTGCCGCGTACTCCTGCAGCGTCTTCAGCAGCACGTCAGTCCAACGATCCCAGCAGCCAGTTGCCCGCCGCCGCGGCATCCTCGGAGAAGTAGAACTCCCGTATCGCGTCGAGCAGTGCCTGAACGGACATCAGCTCGTCGTCGTCGGACAGGATGTCGTGGATCATCCGCGCGTCCGCCTCGGAGAGGTTCATCAGCGCGCCTGTCCACATGACGTGCTCCTCGACGGTGAGCTTGCCGTCGCCGTCCTCGTCCACGATCGCCATCAGCGCGTCCAGGAACGGCACGTACCCCTCGTCGAACGATTCCGGCGTCTCCAACAGCCCGTTCGCGAACGCCTTCTTGTACTCGTCGAGGCTGATGCGCCCGTCGCGGTCCTGGTCGGTGACGGACGAGAGCTGCTCCCACAGCCCGTTCAGCGCGGCGTGGAGCCGGACGGCCTTCGGATCGGTGTCGGCCAGCCCGAACGTCTTGATGGTGCGCTCGCCGGCCTGTGTGAAGTCCTCGCGCCCTATGTACCCGTCGCCGTCGGCGTCGTACGTCCGGAACCGGCGAGCGAGCTTGCGGTCCAGGTAGGCGCTGATCTCCATGACGTCCTTCTACCGCATTTCGGCCTAGAGGAACACGCCCGTCTCGTTACCGGATTTGCAAACGTTTTCATGGTTTAACGTCTGGTCAAGCCTGAAAACGCGCTCGCGACGATCACCATGCCGATGACGCCAATTACCGCCGCAACACCTCCTGTCGCAGGTTTCGACAGCCGCTGAACGCGCGCGACCGGGTGCGGAGGCGCCGGATCGTCAGGAACGGGCGGCGTTGTGGACGGCTCCGGCGGCAGCGGCGCCGTGATCGATTCGATTCGAACAACAGCGCTTTCACTGATGACATGACTTGCTCCCGCGCCGGAAACCGTCAACCGGGAATCAACCGGCGCGATCGCCTGGCACGTGTACGTGAGGCGCTCTCTCGGCCGCAGAACGGGGAAGGTCCGGCGGCAGGGGGAGGGCTCTCCGGCGACCTCGACGTCGCTGATCGGCAGGTCGGACGGGTTGCCGATCGTGACGGTGACCGTGACCGGCTCGCCGTCCTCCGCCCGGTCCTTCGACCAGAGCGCGGTGATCGTGAGCCGCGGATGGATCACCCTGACCTGCACGGACGCGCTCGCCTCGACCTTCTTGCCGATCTTGTCCGTCGCGGTGACGGTGGAGGTCAGGGTGCCGGACTCGTCGCCTGCCACGGCCGCGCAGACCACGGTGACGGTGGCTCCGGGATCGAGTTGCCGTTGAACGGGATTGCAACCGTTGGTGGCCGTGCGCGCGTTGAGGTCGAACAACTTCGTGTCGCCGATGTTCGTGACAGTTGTTGAGAATTTAACTTCTTGTCCGGGAAGGGTCGTCATCGGCTCTGTTGCCGTCGTTGCGCGCAATGCCGGATGCAGCACGTCGACCTTTGCCGTCTTCCGGGTCGTCAACGGATCACCGGCGTGGCTGATGCCGTTCGCGGTGACCGTGGTCTCATAGTCGTCGTCGGCCGCTTGAGACGTGCACGTGCGCGCGGCTTTCGCGTGCGGGGCGATTGTGCCGATTTTCTGGCCGCACACCGAGACCTCCGCCGCCGGGGCGTCGCCGACGTTGATGACGGTCGCGGTTTGCGTGACGTTGTCCTTCGGGTGGGTGGCGGGTTGTTCCGGATCGACGGTCAGCGCCAGTTCGGGCAGCGGGAACGACCACGTGACGTTCTGGACGAGATAGGCGTCGTCGGCCCTGCGGAACGTCAGCTCGGCGCTTCTGGCACCCGGCCTGAGCGCGTCCTCGGGGACGGTGATCGTGCGGGCGTCGACGCTCATGTTGTTGGGAGTCGTGGCGCCCTGGGCCGACGAGGTGAACGCGTTGTTCCCGGCGATCGACGTGTCGTCGACCAGCATCTGGTCGCCGTCGGAGGCCCAGTCGCCTTCGTAGGCGGTGATGCTGACCTTCGTGATGCCGCCCGCCGCGTGCGTCGGGGCGATCGGGGTGCGCAGCGTCGGCAGCGTCGTGGGCAGGCGGACGTGACCGCCGTGCACCGAGACGTGACGTGTCGGGGCGTCCGGGAGTTTCCACACGACGGTCAACGACCAGCCGCCGAAGCAGTCGAAGCCTTGCGGCGCCCAGATGTTGCCGACGGTGATGTCATGGCCGGTCAGCCTTCGGGTGACGTCCGCTTCGGCACTGTAGAAGACGTTGTCGGTGGGGGAGAGGTCGTTCGGTTCGTCTCTGGAGAACCGGTCGGGGCTGACGCTCGTGCCGTTGAGCATGACCGGGTCTTCCGGCTGGCCTGGTGGTTGCTGCGCGTCATGACAGGTCGCGCTGCCGGCCCAGCCCAGCTTGGCGTAGACGATCGCGGCCCCTGTGGGGAGTGTGAGTTTCGCGTTGGAGGAGTTGAACGTCCGCGGATCGTCGTCGACGTCGGTCCACAACATGCGGTGGCCGTTGTTCTGCGCGGACGGGCCGTGGCCTCTGCGGTTCTGTGCGTCCACACAGGACTGTGGCGGATACTTCGGGTTCGGCCCGGCTTGCTCGGGTGTGGGGCATGTCAGCACGCTGTCGCCGATGATCGCGACATCTCCGCGCACCGCTGCGTTGAACTGGCTGTGCCAGACCTCGGCGGCGGCGACCGGTGGGCCGGGGGTGAGCAGCGGAACCAGCAGGACGACAGCGATGAGGATCGGTACGCGCATGCCACGCCTTCCCGGTCGGGTCGGCACAGGTTGGCACGCTTCCGATGGGTTGTCACCGGACGTGGTTCGCGGTGTCTTCACTCTCCGTTGAGGACGGTGCGAGTGCGGTTCTCCTATTCGTGTCCAACGGCCTTTTGTGAGCGTTCTCAAAGTGAACCAGCGGTGGAGATGATCAACGCGCGTTGCTCTTGATGGGCGGGTGAGACCGCCGAGAAGCGTGGTGTTGATGGTCAAACGGTCTCCGCTGTGGGGAGATGGAAACCATGTGGACCGCTCTTGTGATCGTCGTGGCGTCGGTGGCCGCCACCGTCGGCGCCTGCCTGCTGTTCGGCCGCTCGTACTCGCACGTGCAGGCCGACGATCGCGACGCGGACTCGCGCGGCTTCCTCGGCGCGGTGATCAGCGGCCTGTTCATCGTGGCGCTGGCGTTCTACGTGGTGATCGTGTGGGAGGAGAACGGCACCGCCGAGGACAACGCGGCCAGCGAGGCCGCCGCGGTGGCGGACGCGTACTGGCAGACCGGCGTGATGCCGCAGCCGCAACGTGATCACATCCGCTCGCTGCTGGTGTCGTACCCGAAACTGGTGGCGGACAAGGAATGGCCGCGGCTGGCGTTCGGCGAGCCCGACTCGGGGACGACTGACGTGGTGAACTCGTTGCACGCCGAGATCCTGAGCCTGCCTTCCACACCGGACCAGGTGAAGTCGGCGCGGGAGCGGGCGTTGGAGCGGTTGCGGGAGATCACCGACCTGCGGCGGGAACGGCTCGATCAGGCCGGTGGGCTCGACAGCACCGGGAGGTTGATGCTCATCGGCACGTTGGCCGGCGCTGTGGTGATGATCCTGTTTCCGTTGCTGATCGGGTTCACCGCTCGGGTGCGGCATGTTGTGCAGATGGGGGTCAGTGCCGCTGTGCTGGCGTCCGTGTGTGTGCTGTGTCTGGGGATGACGCATCCGTTCAGCGGGGTGTTGCGGGTGCAGCCGGAGGCGTTCACCTCCGTCACGGACGAACTGGCGGGCATCCCGGCGGAACATGATCGCTGAAGCCTCGGCAGCCTGCTGCGGTTGTCGTGATGGCTACCTCCTGGAGCAGACCGGGGGTTTCGTTCGCACAAGGTGAGTGCTGGTGCACCCATTGACCGCGAACGGACGTTCCCGCCTCACTTTCTGGTCGCACGTGCGCGAGTTCGCCGTGCCGACGTCGACGATCGAGTCAGCGACTGCCCGCCGTGCTGTGGGCGACTGGTCTGGAGCCGATGCTGCTTTGATCTTGATGTACGCGCTCTCACGGCGTGGGCAGTGCGAGTTGGCTGTACTTGGCGGCGAACGCAATCGTTTGCTGATCACCTTACCTACCACCAACTCCGTGACCACACCCGCGCGCGTCCCTGTGTGCCTCGAACCGGAGCCTGGGCGACGGCACCCGTGTCGGGACCGCTGACGCACTGCTGTACGAGAAGGCGGGCGGCGTCGGAACTCCCGGCTGTCACGAGCTGCTCGCCTGCTTCCGGATTTCGTAGAAGCCTTCTACATCTGATGCTTTCGGGTCATTTTGGGCCCGAAATGATGGAGCGCGGGGGAGCGGCGGGGCTACTTTCGCTGCCATGCCAAAGAGAGTGTCCACTGTGCTGGGACGCGAGTTCGGTGAGATCCTTCGTGCCCTGATCGCCCGGACCGGTCTGAAAGAGGCCGAGCTCGCGCGGCGGCTCGGCTGGGAGCACGCCAAGCTGTCGGATCTCGTCAACGGGAAGGGCGGAACTTCACTGGAGGAGTTCACCTTCCTGCTGGGGGTGTGCGGCGCGAAGCCGGACGAGCTCCAGTACCTGAAGGGGCTCTTCCTGGAGTCGCGGGAGAAGGGCTGGCTGCAACTCTACGAATCAGTGCTGCCGCCGCACGTCCGGACGCTGATCCAGCACGAGCGGATCGCCAAGGAGATCGTGCACTGGAGTTCGTTGTACCTGCCAGGTCTGCTGCAAATCGAGCCGTACGCGCGCGCTCTCGCTGAGGATTCTCCGTTCATCGGGGCCCAAGATGCGCCGAAGTGGGTCGCAGCGCGGATGGACCGGCGAAGTATCGTCGCAGGAGACAAGAAGTTCGTGTTCTACGTATACGAGCCACTGCTGTACTCGGAGGTCGGCAGCGCTGACGTGATGGCTCAGCAGTTGCACGAGCTGCTGCGCATGTTGGTACGGCCGTACATCAGTCTGAGGATTGTGCCTGCTGGCCGGGCGCTCACCGGTGACTTCAGCCTGTTGAAGTTCGAGAAGTACGAGCCGGTTGTGTACCAGGGCAGCCTGAATTCGGCGCTGTTTCTCGATGACAAGGCATCGATCGGGCTTTACAAGCAGGTGCTGCAGACGATGGACAGCGTTGCGCTGGGTAAGGAAGAATCGAGGGAGTTGATCACCAGCATCGTGTCCTGAGGAGGCGCCTCGGATGGTCGAGTGGCGTAAGAGCAGCTACAGCGCGACCGACTCGGACTGCGTAGAGATCGGCCACGGCGTCGGCATCCGTGACTCAAAGGCGCCCGCCGCCCACGTGCCGGTGAGCCCGGCAGCGTGGGAGGCGTTCCTGCGGTCTGTCAGTAACCGCGGTCGGGCATGATCACCCAGAGCACGAGGTAGACGACGAACTGCGGTCCCGGCAGAAGGCAGGACAACAGGAACAGAAGGCGCACGGTGCCCGCCCTCATGCCCCAGCGCTGGGCGAGCCCCGCGCACACACCCGCGATCATCCGGTTGGTCCTGGGCCTGCTCAAAGCAACTGTCGTGGTCATATACCCAGAATGCCCGCGATAGTCCATCTGTTGCATCGGGGGCGAACCCTGATTTCACCCGGATGAGTCACAGCACGTAACCCCGAGTCTCTGACCTGTGCCGTCACGGTTGTCCCGGGTCTTGGGGGATGCGCGCTGAACTCCTCGTCGGCACTGTGTTCATCGTGGTCTACGTGCCGCTGTCGTGGCACGCACGGCAGTGGCTTCGCACGAAGGAACGGCAGGGGACCGGCCGCGGCGACGAGGGCGAGGCGCTGCTGATCGCGCTGTGCGTCGTGGCGAACGGGGTGAGCTATCCGACGGACGCCGTGGAGAGCTGGTCGACGAACCTCAGACAGGTCGTGCGCATGGCGTCGACCGTCATGGCCTTCGAGCCGGCCAGCACCTGAAGCGCGAGGCCGTCGAGCATGCTGACCATCATGTTCGCCAGCTCGACCGGGTCGCCGGAGCTGTGGATGTCGCCGGAGGACTGGCCGTCGCGGAAGATGCTCGCCACGATGTCGCGCCACTCGCCGTAGAAGCGCTCGTTGAGCTCCTGCAGCTCGGGGTTGCGGATGGCCTCGACCCACAGCTCGGCCCAGACCTTCCACGCCTCGACGGTCTCGGCGCCCTCCGGCAGGTATGACTCGACGACCATGCGCAGGCGCGACAGCGGCGGTTCGTCGGACTCGAGGATCCAGCGGCGGCGTGCGACCGACTGTTCGAAGCAGTGCTCGAACGCGGCGTCGGTCAGCTCGCGCTTGGTCTCGAAGTAGTAGTGGACCGTGCCGCCGGAGACTCCCGCGTCCTTTGCCACGTCGGACACCCGGAGGTGGCGGAAGCCCTCGGCCGCGATCACCTTGCAGGTGGACGCGAGGATCTGCGCCTTGCGTTCGGCTTCCACGCTTGGACGGGGCATCCGTCACCTCCTGATTTACGGCAAACCTTACCGAAAGAGGGAACGAAGCTTGCGCTTGTCGACCTTTCCCACCTTGGTCAGAGGGAGTTGAGGCACGATCGTGACGCCCCTGGGCTCGTAAAGCTCACCCAGTTCGGCGACGACCGAATCTCGAATCTTGTCGACATCGACATCCTGTCCGTCGGTGACGAGGAACAGGTGCACCACCTCGCCGAGGGCTTCGTCCGGCTTCCCGACCGCCGCTGCCTGGCGGATGCCGGGAAGCGTGACGAGGAAGTCGTCGAGCAGGCGCGAGTACACGTTGTCCGAGGTGCGGCCGGTGACGATGACGTCCTTGCTGCGGTCGTTGAGGTAAAGGTAGCCGTCGTCGTCGATGTAACCCATGTCGCCGGTGTTAAACCAGCCGTCGCTCGTCTCGCGCAGCGGCGGTTCGCCCCAGTAGCCCTCCATGACGGACGGGCCGCGCACCCACACGTCGCCGGCGCGGATCTCGACCTCCAGCGCGGGGTTGGGCTTGCCGACCGTGCGCAGGGTTTCCGGGCGGTCGAGGTCGATCTGGGCTGCGGGCATGAGCGAGATGGCGTGGGCCTCGGTCATGCCGTAGCCCTGGTTGACGACGCGGCCCCACTTCTCGATCGCCTGCCGCAACCGCTTCGGGGCGAGCGGGGACCCGCCGACGATGACGGCACCGAACTGCGGGCCTGGGCAGTCCGGGTGGTCGAGGATCTCGTACATCATCGGTGGCACGAAGATCGTCGCGTTGATCTGTTCCTCGCGGGCCTGCCGCACGAAGGTGTCCGCGTCGAAGGTCGACGGGCCCAGCACGAGCTTCGACCCGGTGAGCAGGGCGATCTGCGTCGCCGAGGCGCCGCTGCCGTGGGTGATCAGGGTGTTGCAGAGCCAGTTCAACGGCGGCAGGCTCGCCCGCGGGTCCGCGGCGCCGGTCTTGTCGGGGCGGTGCACCGCGAGCTTCGGCAGTCCCGTGGTGCCACCGGTGTAGGCGACGGTGGCGTAGTCCGGGGCCGGGGTGCGTTCGACGGGGTCGCCGGGGAGGTCCTGGAGGTGCCAGCCGTCGATCCGTGTGCTGAACGTCGGATCGACCACGACGGCGGCGACCTCGGCGCGGGCGATGAGGGCGGCGAGCTCGGACGGGCCCGGCTCCGGCGGCACGAACACCAGGCGGCCGCCGAGCAGGTGAACGGCCAGGTTCAACAGGACGGCCTCGGGGGTGTTGCCGACGTACACCGCCACGCCGTCGCCGGGCCCGATGCCGCGCCGGGCGAGGCCGTCTGCCATGCGGAAGAGGAGGTCGCGGGCTTGGGAGCGGGTGAGCCTGGTGTCGCCACCGACCAGTGCCTCGCGCTCGCCGTCCGTGGAGAGCTGCTGCAGCACAAGATCCACGTAGGTCATACGTCCTGTGTACTCCGCGCCTCGTAGGCTGATCGGGTGGTTGCACCCTCCGTCGCGTCCGAATCGCCGGAATTGCCCGCCCGCAGGCAGCGTCTGAGCGGTCCGGTGCTGGTGCGCGCGGCCCTCGCCGTCGCCGGTGGTGTGCTGACCTACCTGAGCTTTCCGCCGCGGCCGCTGTGGTTTCTCGCGCCGGTCGGCTTCGCGTTGCTGGCCGCTGTGATCTTCAACCGGCGGGCGCGTGCGGGCTTCGGCTACGGCGTGCTGTTCGGGCTCGGGTTCATGGTGCCGCTGCTGCGGTGGACCGGGGAGTTCGTCGGGCTGATCGCGTGGCTGCCGCTGGCGCTGGCGTGCGCGTTGATGATCTCCATCGGCACGACCGCGATGGCCGCGATCTCGCGGGTGCCCGGCTGGCCGGTGTGGGCGGCGTGCCTGTGGGTGGCGGTCGAGGCGTTGCGCGCGGTGTTCCCGTTCGGCGGCTTCACCTGGGGCAAGATCGCGTTCGGGCAGCCGGAGGGCTGGTACCTGCCGCTCGCGTCGGTGGGCGGCGCTCCGCTCGTGTCGTTCGCGGTGGTGCTGACCGGGTTCGGGCTGTTCTGGCTCTGGCGGAACTGGAAGCTCGGCGTGCCGCTGGTCGTGGTGCCGCTGCTGATCGGGTTCGCGGTGCCGGTCGGCGTGGACGCCTCCGCCGGGACCGTCACCGTCGCCGCGATCCAGGGCAACGTGCCGCGCGCCGGGCTCGACTTCAACGCCCAGCGCCGCGCGGTGCTCGACAACCACGCCCGCCGGACCATGCAGCTGGCCGCCGACGTGGCCGCCGGCAAGGTGCAACAGCCGGACATCGTGATCTGGCCGGAGAACTCGTCCGACATCGACCCGTTCCGCAACGCCGACGCGGCCGCCGTGATCAACGCTGCCGCGGACGCGATCAAGGCGCCGATCGCGGTGGGCGCCGTGGTGGTCGATCGGGGCGACGGGCTGCCGCGCAACACGGTGGTGCTGTGGGAGCCGGGCAAGGGGGCGACCGACAGGTACACGAAGCGCAAGCTGCAGCCGTTCGGCGAGACGATGCCGTGGCGGTCGTTCTTCCGGCTGTTCACGTCCACCGTGGACCGTGCGGGCGTGTTCCAGCCTGGTTCGGACCCGGACGGTTTCGTCATGGGGCCCGCGAAGGTCGCGATTGACACGTGTTACGAAGTGGCGTTCGACTCAGTGGTCCGCGACTCCGTGACGACCGGCGCGACGATCATCGCGATCCCGACGAACAACGCCACGTTCGGCTTCACGGAGATGACCTACCAGCAGCTTTCCATGTCACGGGTGCGTGCCGTGGAGCACGGGCGGGTGGTGGTCGTGGCGGCCACTTCGGGGGTCAGCGCCCTCGTCCAGCCCGACGGTTCCGTCACTCGGAAGACTGGGCTTTTCGAGCCGGGAGCCCTGGTCGCGACAGTGCCGCTGCGGTCACAGACTACGCTGGCCACTTGGCTAGGAGCCTGGCCCGAGTGGGTGCTGACCGCTGCGGGCCTTGTGGCGTTGGCGTATGCCTTCACACGACGACGGAAGGACTCGAATGGCGCAGCAGCCTGACCAGGAACTCGGGCAGGTGCTGGTGGTGATCCCGACCTACAACGAGCGGGACAACATCGGAAAGATCGTCAAGAGACTGCACACGGCACTGCCCGACGTGCACGTGCTGGTGGTCGACGACGGCAGCCCCGATGGCACCGGCCAGCTCGCCGACGAGATGGCGGCCGCCGACGAGCGCGTCCACGTGATGCACCGCACCGAGAAGGCCGGCCTGGGTGCCGCGTACGTCGCGGGCTTCCAGTGGGCGCTGGAGCGCGACTACGGCGTTGTGTGCGAAATGGACGCTGACGGTTCGCACGCCCCGGAGCAGCTGCACCGGCTGCTGGACGCGCTGCCGCAGGCCGACCTCGTGCTCGGCTCGCGCTGGGTCCCCGGCGGTGAGGTCGTGAACTGGCCCGCGAAGCGCAAGTTCCTGTCGCTGGGCGGTTCGCTGTACTCGCGGCTCGCCCTGGGTGCTTCGATCCGCGACATGACGGGCGGCTACCGGGCGTTCCGCGCGGACACCCTGCGCAAGCTGAACCTCGTGTCGGTCGCGTCCGCCGGGTACTGCTTCCAGATCGACCTGCTGTGGCGGACGCTGGAGCTCGGCTTCCGTGTGCGCGAGGTGCCGATCACGTTCCTGGAGCGCGAGTTCGGCGAGTCGAAGATGAGCGGCAACATCGTCCGCGAGGCGCTGATCCGCGTGACGAAGTGGGGCCTGCGCCGCCGCGGCACGCAGCTCAAGGAGCTGTTCTCCGGCAAGAAGAAGTAGCACCGTCCACCTCGGACCGTCCACATGGGCGGTCCGAGGCGCATTCCTGGGGGGAATGAAGTGGAACAACGGACGCTGGCCGACGGCGGCTCAGGACTCGGCGTGAGCGCGCTGTGCCTGGGCACCATGTACTTCGGCACGACGGTCGACGAGGAGCGGGCGTTCGCCGTCCTCGACCGGTTCGCCGAGGCGGGCGGCACGTTCATCGACACCGCCAACACCTACTCGTTCTGGGTGGCCGGCGGCACCGGTGTGGAGAGCGAGGAGCTGCTGGGGCGGTGGCTCGCGTCCCGCGGGATCCGCGACCGGGTCGTGCTGGCCACCAAGGTAGGCGCGCTGCCCGACCCGCCGGGCGCGTCGTGGCCCGAGCACGCGGAAGGCTTGACCCGCGAGGTCGTGCGGGCGCAGGCGGAGGCGAGCCTGCGCCGTCTCGGCACCGACCACCTCGACGTGTACTACGCCCACATCGAGGACCGCCGCACGCCGCTGCACGACACCGTGGCCACGTTCGCGTCGCTGGTGACCGACGGCCTGGTCCGTGTGACGGGCCTCAGCAACCATGCGGCGTGGCGGGTCGCCCAGGCGCGGGAGATCGCGAGGGCCGAGGGGCTGCCGGGGTTCACCTGCGTCCAGCAACGCCACACCTACCTGCGGCCGCGGCCTGGTGCGGGCTTCGGCGCCAACCCGCACATCAGCGACGAGATGCTCGACTACGCCCTGTCCGAACCCGACCTGACGGTGCTCGGCTACTCGGTGCTGCTGTCCGGCGCCTACACCAGGCCCGACCGGCCGTTGCCCGAGCAGTACGACCACGAGGACAGCGGGCGGCGGCTCGCCGTGCTGGCCGACGTGGCCCGTGAGCTGGGCGCGACGCCGAACCAGGTGGTCCTCGCGTGGCTGATGGGCGGCGATCCGCCGGTGCTGCCGGTGCTCGGCGTCAGTTCCGTGAGCCAGCTCGACGAGTGCCTCGGCGCGCTCGACCTGGTGCTGGACGACGAACTGCGCCAGCGCCTCGACAACGCGCCCGCACCCATCCCCGCGAGCTGACTTCCGCGCACATACGATTCAAAATCGATGCGCTGGAGGTGGGCTGTGGAGTGGAGTGCCGGCGCGGTCGCGCGGATGCTCGGCATCTCGCCCACGACCCTGCGCACGTGGGACCGGCGGTACGGTCTCGGGCCCAGCACGCGGCACGAGGGCAAGCACCGCCGCTACAGCGAGGACGACGTCGAGCGGCTGAAGCGCATGGTCGAGCTGACCGGGTCCGGCGTGGCGCCCGCGTCGGCCGCCGCCTCGGTGATGCCGTCCGGCGACCTGGACTTCGAGGCCGCCGCCGACCTGCTCGACGCGGCACGGATGCGCCGGGTCGCCGTCGGCCTGATCGCCCGGCACGGCGTCGTGCACACCTGGGACGCGGTGCTGATGCCGTTCCTGGTCGCGCTGGGCGACCGGATCTCGTCGACCGCCTGCGGTGTCGAGGTCGAGCACGTGGCGAGCGGCAGCATCTCCGACGCGATGCGGGTGTCCGGGGTGGCGTTGGGGGAGCCGTCGGTGGTGCTGGCGTGCGCGCCGGACGAGCAGCACAGCCTGCCGTTGGACGTGCTGGCGGCCGCGCTCGCCGAGAAGGGATGCGTGTCCCGCAACCTCGGAGCCCGTGTGCCCGCCGTCGCGCTGGTGAGCGCGGCGAATCGGCTGGAGCCGCGGGTCGTGTTCGTGTGGGCGCACGTCCGGGTGTACGCGGAGCAGGTGCCGCTGGCGGACCTGGGAGACGTTCCGGTGCTGGTCGGAGGGCCGGGGTGGGACGGCATGCCGTTGCCGGAGGGCGTTGAGCGGGTGGCCACGCTCGGCGCTGCCGTTGAAACGATTTTGAATCGAATCTAGACTCTGGGTATGAGCCTCGCCGACCGCATGATCCGCCTGCTGTGGGCGGTCGGTGGCGAGGACGTGGCCGAGCGGGTCCTGACCGCTCACTGGCGCGTGCTGCCGTCCGACGATCCCGCGGGACGTGCCCTGCGCGGGCGGTTGGTCGAGGCGCTGCGGCGGGAGGTGCCCGGCCGGTCCGACGAGATCCGCCAGGCCGTGCTGGCCGACGAACTGTCCCTGCTCGACGACGCCGAACGCGCCGCGCCGAGCCGCGCCACGGTGCTCGCCATCATCAGCGCCCTGCCTGCCGGGAGTTCCTCATGACCGCGTTGCCGTTGCGCCATCACCCCGTGCGGGTGCTGTTGGTGTTCGTCGCGGCGGTGGTCGTGGCCGCCGTCGTCGGGTCGTTGTTCTCGGTGTCGGCGGGAGCCGAGTACCTGGCGCTGCGCCGGCCGTCGTGGGCACCGCCGTCCTGGCTGTTCGGTCCGGTGTGGACGGCGCTGTACGGGCTGATCGCGGTGTCCGGCTGGCTGGCGTGGCGGCACGGCGCCGCGCGGGGTGAGCTGACGCTGTTCGGGGTACAGCTCGTGCTGAACGCGGCGTGGACACCATTGTTCTTCGGCCTCGGCTGGTACGGGATCGCGTTCGCCGAGATCGTGGTGCTGTGGCTGACGATCGTCGCGCTGACCGTCGTGTTCTGGTGGCGAAGCAGGGCCGCCGCGCTGCTTCTCGTGCCTTACCTGGCGTGGGTGAGCTTCGCGGCGGCTCTCAACGTCTCGATCGCCACGCTCAATTGACTCGTCGATCGCAGAGCCCCACATGAACGGCGCTTCTGCCCACCTGACGTGGACAGAAGCGCCGTTCATCGTGTGCACGTCGCCACGCTCAACCGGCGGTGTTGGCCGGGATGAGCTCCCTGAGCACCTCCATGCCGGTGACCGACGGCGCCCCCGCCGGCTCCGGGCCGAGCACGCGGGCGAGGACGGGTCCGAGCACCTCGCGGAAGAAGCGGTCGGCGTGCTCCTTGGTCTCCCAGACGGCGATGACGCGGAACTCACCGTCGACCTGGCAGGCGTAGCGGGCCCTGAGGCCGTCGGGGACGCCCGAGTTCAGCGCCTGGTCGAGCTGTTCGAGGGACTTGGTGGGCGGGGTCGCGATGGTGAGCCACATGGTGTTCCTCCCTGGGTTGGCCGTGGCTCAAACCTAGGAAGTTCGCGCTGGTCAGCCATCCGCCGGAGTACTCGGTCGGGTACTCATCCACGCCGCGATCTGGCTGCGCGTGCTGAAGCCGAGCTTGGTCAGGATGTGCTGGACGTGGTTCTGCGCGGTGCGTTCGGAGATCACGAGCCGGTGGGCGATCTGGCGGTTGGTCAGGCCCTCAGCGACCAGGCACGCGACCTCGTGCTCGCGGCTGCTCAGCTCGGTCGTCGTGAAGGCCGTCATGCCGAGGTCGCGGATGGCGCGGTCGGCGGCGCGCTGCACGGCGTCGGCGTCCTTGCCCAGCGCGCGCAAGGCGGCGGCGAGGTGCCAGCGGGCGTCGGCCGCGAACGCCGGGGCGCCCGCCCTCGACGCCTCGTCGACGGCTCTGGCGAGGTCGGCCGCCGCTTCCGCCGGGCGGCCCAGCGCGAGGTACCCGCGACCGAGCGCCAGCGACACCGGGCCCATGTAGGCGACACCGTTGCCGGCCGCGTGCTCACCGCGGTACGCCTCCAGGTGGGGCAGGACCTGGGTGAGGTCGTCGAGCAGGCCCAGCCCTGACGTGACGAGCACGGCGTCGACCAGGCCGGGCACCACGAAGAACGCCGGCAGGTCCCACTCCGCGATCGGGCCGGTGCGGCGGTACCACTCTGCCGCCTCGTCCCGGAAACCCGCGCGCAGCAACAGGAACGCGCGCGTCACCTTCGACATCAGCTGGAAGCGCGGCGGCGGGGAGTGGAAGTGGCGGGCCAGCGCCAGACCGTCCTCGGAAACGCCGAGGTGGCACGCCAGCCCGCACTGCAACGCGAAGTACGCGCCGGAGGCCGGTTCGCGTTCGATCACCCGCATCCGGTCGTAGGCCCGCCGCCCGACCTCCTGGGCCTCGGCGAACCGGCCCTGCGCCTGGGCGAGGCAGGCCGTCACGACCTCCAGGTGCCAGCGGGGCACCTGACCGCCGACGCGCTCGCAGGCCAACGCCAGCGCGGGCAGTTCTTCCTGCGCGGCAGCGAGTTCGCCGCTCTCGATCAACGCGTGGATCCGCCACAGCGAGCCCCACATCGCCCCGCGTGGGCTGCGGGTGCGGTGGGCCAGGTCGATCATCTCGGTGGCGATCCCGAGCCGTTCCGCGCGGCCAGCCGGACCGGGGCAGGCCTCCTGCCTCGCGTGCAGGGCCTCGGCGAGCGCGCGGTCGTCGCCACAGCCGCGTGCGAGGTCGAGCGCCTCCCGGCTGAGCTCGTCGAGGCGGTGCTGTTCGCCGCGGTAGAACGCGAGGTGGCTGCGCTGGGCGAGCAGCCGGGCGCGGGTGGCGGGGCTGACCTCGTGGCGGAGTGCGTTGTCGCACAACGGGGTCGCCACCGCGTTCACACCGGATCCCGGTGCCGCCTCGAGCACCAGGGCCGCCTCGGCGATCTGCTCCGGTGTCGTGGCGAGCTCGGCGGCCCGCTGGGCGGCCTGCACGCACCCCGCGAGGTCGCCGGCGAAGTACGCGGCTCTGCCCAAAGCGACCTGGATCTCGCAAGTGTCCTCAATGGACGCCGCCTGGCGGTAGAGGCGCACGCCTTCTTCGTAGGCCAGGCGCCGGACCGCGTCCTCGGCGGCACGGATCGTCCACACCCGCGCTTCTTCCGTCGCGCCGCAAGCGGTCCAGTGCCGGGCGACGTCGGCGTAGCGTGTGCTGTCCGTCATCGCCTCGGCGATCCGGCGGTGGATCGTACGGCGCTCGGCCGTGGTCAGCGAGGCCTCGACGGCGTCACGGGTCAGCGCGTGCACGAACCGGTGCCCGGTGGCGTCGATCAACGTCGTCGCCTCGTCCAGCACGTCGAGAGGCTGACCGGACGCCGCGGCCGCGAGGTCGACGTCGAAGTCGCGGCCGATCAGCGCGGCGGTCTTGATCAGCTCCCGCGCCGGTGGGCTGAGCCGGTCGAGCCGGGCGGTCACGATGTCGCGGACGCTGCGGGGCGGCTGGTCCGGCCGCCACGTGCCATCGTCGACAGCGCGGGCGATCTCCGTGACGAACAAGGGATTTCCGCTGGTCAGCGACGTGACCTCGGCCGCGCGTTCAGGCCCGACGAGCTCTGCCACCTCGTCGGTGGACAGGCCGTGCAGGTCGATGCGGACCGCCGAGCGCATGAGGTCCGCGACGGCGGGACACGGGTCGCGGAACGTCGCGAAGATCAGCACGGAACGCAGCTGGGTGGCGAGGTGGGCGAGGACCAGCAGGGAGGCTTGATCGGCCCAGTGGACGTCCTCGACGATGATCACCAGGCCGGCGCGGTCCAGCGCGGCCGCGACCGCGTCGAACACCCGGAACCGGTCCTGCGGCACCTCGGCGTCGTGCGCCAGCACGAGATCGGGGTCGGAGCCGGTCGCCTTGAGGACCTGCCGCCACGGCCAGAACGCCGGTGCGCCTTCGGTTTCGACGCAATGCCCCCACACGACCTCACGGCCGAGCGCGAGCGCGTGCCCTGCCAGCTCCTGGGCCAGCCTGGTCTTGCCGATGCCGGGCTCGCCGCCGCACAGCACCAGCCCACCTGTCTCCGCCTCCAGCCGCGCACGCACCATCGCGAGTTCCCGGCCGCGTCCCACCACCCTCACGTCAGGGATTATCGCGCCCGAGCCGGAAGGTGTTTCGCGAAAATCGGTTGAGAGACCTCGTCTCCACCACCATGATATTGGTGTCTGCGCAGCTCAGAGGCGTAGAAAATGCATTTGCACAATGGTGGAGATGGGGCTGTGGAGCCCCGCCCGTCTGTAAAACGGGAGCCTCGGCAAAGGCGGTTCGACTCCGTCCTCCACCACCACCGCGTTGCGCCACCGGGGTGACCCCTGGCAACGACCGCCTTCCTCCTCGCGACTTACCAAGGGAAGGAAGGGGGAACAACGATGTCGATCGATGTTCAGCAGCCACGGGCCCTCGGCCTGGTGGGCAGCCACGTCCAGATCGCGGGCACCGCGGGCGGGGCGTTCGAGGCGCAGTTCAACTACCGGATCCACGAGGGGCACGACGAGGTCACCGGCGGGTTCACGGCAGGTGACGGCACCGGCGGCCACGGCCAGTTCCAGGTCAGCGTGGACGTGTCGGGTGCGTCGTTCGCGCTCGACCGGCTCTTCGTCGAGGTGTTCTGGGTGTCGCCCAAGGACGGCGCCGAGCTCGACAAGATCATCGTGCCCGTCGTGTACGGGCCGCGGATCGTGCCGGGGTACCGCGTCTACCAGGAGTACACGATCGGACCCGGCGACACCCTGTGGTCGATCGCCACGCAGTTCTACGGCTCCGGCAACCTCTACACGCGGCTGGTGCGCGCCAACCCGCACGTCATCACGGACCCGAACGTGATCCACCCCGGCGATGTGATCCGAGTTCCGCAAGCCTGATCGGGCGCCAACAACGCGATCTGGAGCGCCGCCACCGCCGTGCACGGCGTGGCGCCGTCGACGGGCCGGTGTGCTGATCGCTCTCACCGGACCCGTGGGCACCATGGCGCTCGACGCCATGAGTATGCCGCTTCCGCGATGCTCGTCCGAATGATCCTGCGGCCGCTGAACCAAACGAGAGAACCTCGAACGTCGCTCAAAGGGGACATCGGGGAAGGGCTCGAATTCCTGTGCAGGGAACCCGCGGTCCGGCTCTTCACCGCCTTGGGCCGGTGGGGGTGGATCAGTGGTGGCTCGCGGTCGTCAGCACCGCGTTGTGGGGCCTGACCTCGCCGATCGTGATCGGCAACGGCTGACGGCGCGGCAGCCCGCACAGCCGCTTTGGTGATCACGGCGCTACCGCTCGTGTTCGCCCTGGGATCGGGTGGTCGAAGGTGAGGCGGCGGCCGGGTCGTGAGTTGGGACACGGGCTCAAGTGATCCTGTGCCCGAGGACCTGGTTGCTTGTTGGTTTCATACAAACCACGCTGCTCAACTCGCTTCGATCTAGCGGTTTTCCTACCGGGTAGTAGACGAGAGTGTGTACATCGATTGAGCGGCGACTGCCGCTGAGGTTTGTACGTCCGCGAGGAGCCAAGTCGTTGTTCAGTCGTGTAGCGATCGTCAACCGCGGGGAAGCCGCAATGCGGCTGATCCACGCCGTCCGTGAGCTCGCCGCCGAGTCAGGGGAACGGATCGAGACCGTCGCCCTGTACACCGATGTCGACAAGTCTGCGCCCTTCGTCCGGGAAGCCGACCTGGCCTACAACCTCGGCCCGGCTGCCGACCGCCCGTACCTGAACCTCAAGGTGCTGGAGCAGGCTCTCGTCGAGACGAAGGCGGACGCGGCGTGGGTCGGGTGGGGCTTCGTCGCCGAGATCCCCGAGTTCGCCGAGCTGTGCGAGAAGGTCGGCGTCACGTTCGTCGGACCGTCGGCGGAGGCGATGCGCAAGCTCGGTGACAAGATCGGCTCGAAGCTGATCGCCGAGGAGGTCGGCGTTCCCGTCGCGCCGTGGAGCCGCGGTGCCGTCGAGAACCTCGAGCACGCGCTGAAGGTGGCCGAGGAGGTCACCTACCCGTTGATGCTGAAGGCGACCGCCGGTGGTGGTGGCCGCGGCATCCGCAAGATCACCTCGCCCGAGGAGCTGGAGGAGAACTTCGACCGCACCAGCATGGAGGCCGAGCGCGCGTTCGGTTCCGGCGTGATGTTCCTGGAGCGCCTCGTCACCGGCGCCCGCCACGTCGAGGTGCAGGTCATCGCCGACGGCCAGGGCACGGCGTGGGCGCTCGGCGTCCGCGACTGCTCGGTGCAGCGGCGCAACCAGAAGATCATCGAGGAGTCGGCGTCCTGCGTGCTGGAGCCTTCGCAGGTCGAGGACCTCAAGGCGTCGGCGGAGCGGCTCGCGAACGCCGTCGGCTACCGCGGCGCGTGCACCGTCGAGTTCCTCTACCACCCCGGCGAGAAGCTCTTCGCGTTCCTGGAGGTCAACACCCGCCTGCAGGTCGAGCACCCGATCACCGAGATCACCACGGGCTTCGACCTGGTGAAGGCCCAGCTGCACGTGGCGGGCGGCGGCAAGCTCGAAGGCGCCAAGCCGGTCGAGCTCGGCCACGCCGTCGAAGCCCGCCTGAACGCCGAGGACCCGGACCGCGACTTCGCGCCGTGCCCCGGCACGATCGTCCGGCTCGAACTGCCCGCGGGCCCCGGCATCCGCGTAGACACCGGTGTGGCCGAGGGCTCGCAGATCCCCGCCGACTTCGACTCGATGATCGCGAAGATCATCGCGTACGGCCGCGACCGCGACGAGGCGCTCGGCAAGCTGCGCCGCGCCATGGCCGAGACGACCGTGATCATCGAGGGCGGCACGACGAACAAGAGCTTCGTGCTGGACCTGCTCGACGAGCCGGCCGTGATCGACGGCTCCGCCGACACGTCGTGGATCGACCGCGTGCGCGCCGAGGGCGGCCTGATCTCGCACCGCCACTCCGCGATCGCCCTGGCGGCGGCCGGGATCGAGGTGTACGAGGACGAGGAGCAGATCAACCGCACCGAGCTGCTGGCGTCCGCGCACGGCGGCCAGCCGCGCACGAACCACGAGGGCGCGCGCAGGCTGGAGTTCGTGCTGCGCGGCCAGCCCTACGTCGTGCAGGTCGCTCGCGTCGGCGCCACCAAGTACCGCGTGGGTGTCGCCGCGGCGGACTCGGACAACGTGCTGACCGGTGACGTCGACGTCGAGCGCTTCGACCACCACGTCGGCCAGATCACCGTCAACGGCACGCGTTTCCGCGTCGTCACCGGCACGTCCGGCCCGGTCCACCAGGTCGAGGTCGACGGTGTCACCCACCGCGTCACCCGTGACGAGGGCGGTGTTCTCCGCTCGCCGATGCCCGCGCTGGTCGTCGCGACCCCGCTGGAGGTCGGCGCCGAGGTCGAGGCCGGGGCGCCGGTGCTGGTCCTCGAGGCGATGAAGATGGAGACGGTGCTGCGCGCGCCGTTCCGTGCGCGGCTGAAGGAGCTCAACGTCGTCGTCGGCACCCAGGTGCCCGCGGGTGGCGCGTTGCTGAAGCTGGAGGAGGTCGAGGACGCGGACGGCGCCGCCGTCGTCGAGAAGTCCGAGTCCACCGTCGAGCTGGAGCTGCCGGCCCCGCGCACCGGCGTCGCGCCGGAGGAGATCGCCGCCCGCGGTCTCGAGGACCTGCGGAACCTGTTGCTGGGCTTCGACACCACGGCCGCCGACACCGAGCGCGTGCTGTCGGACTACATGGGCGCGCGGCACGACCTGCTGGAGCGGCCGCTCGTCGAGGAGGCCAAGCTGCTCGGCATCTTCGCCGACCTGTGCGACCTCTCCCGCAACCGTCCCGCCGGCGAGGAGACCAAGCCGGAGAACCACATCCACTCTCCGCGCGAGCACTTCCACACCTACCTCAAGACGCTGGACGCGGACCGCGCCGCGCTGCCGGAGAGCTTCCGCGCCCGGCTGCGGAACGTGATCGGCCACTACGGCATCACCGAGCTGGAGCGCACGCCGGAGCTGGAGCAGGCCGTCTTCCGCATCTTCGTGGCGTTGCGCCGCGGTGTGTTCGACGCGGCCGTGGCGACGACCCTGCTGCGCCAGTGGGTGCAGGAGGCGCCGCCGGTCGAGTCCGAGCGCGTGCAGGTCGGCTTGGTGCTGGAGCACATCATCGCCGCGACGCAGGTCCGCTACCCGGCGGTGGCCGACCTCGCCCGCAGCGTCGTCTTCACCTGGTTCGCGCAGCCGCTGGTGCGCCGCAACCGCGCCCGCGTGCACAGCGAGGTCCGCAAGCACCTGATCCACCTCGACTCCCGTCCCGAGGCCGCCGACCGCGAGGAGCGGATCGCGGCGATGGTGGCGTCCGCCGAACCGCTGGTGCGCCTGCTCGGCCAGCGCATCGGCAAGCCCGGCGCGGACAACACCCCGTTGCTGGAGGTGCTGGCCCGCCGCTACTACACCAAGAAGGCGCTGGAGAACCCGCGCGTGTCGGGTGCGTTCTTCATCGCGGAGAACGCGCCGGAGAAGACCCGGCTGGTCTCGACCGCCGTGGAGTTCCCCGCGCTGTCGGACGCAGTCGGCCAGGTCGTCGCCCACGGCAACGGCAGCGCGGTCGTCGCGGACCTCTACGTCAACTGGGCCGACGGACCGTCCGATCAGGACGAGATGGCCGCGGGCCTCGGTGCCGCGCTGGCAGCGCACCAGCTGCCGCCGACGATCACCCGCATCACCACCACGGTGGCGGGCCGTCGTGGCGAGTCGATGCACCACCACTTCACCTTCCGCCCGTCGTCCAACGGGTTCGCCGAGGAGAGGCTGGTGCGCGGGCTGCACCCGCGCATCGCCGAACGCATGCAGCTGGAGCGGTTGCGGGAGTTCGACCTCACCCGCCTGCCCTCGCTGGACGAGGACGTCTACCTGTTCCGCGCGGTCGCGAGGGCCAACAAGTCCGACGAGCGCCTGGTGGCGCTGGGCCAGGTGCGCGACCTGACGCCGTTGCGTGACGACGACGGCCGGATCGTGGCGCTGCCCGCCGCCGAGGACGTGCTGGCGACCTGTCTGGACGGCATCCGCCGGGCCCGTGCGCAGGCCGGTGGCCGGACGCGCCTCGCCACCAACCGGGTCGTGCTGTACGCGTGGCCGCCGACCGATCTGTCCTCTTCGGACCTCGACGCGGTGGCCACCCGCGTGGGCCCGACGACGACCGGCCTGGACCTGGAGGAGGTCCTGTTCCTGGCGCGCCGCAAGGACACCACCACCGGCGAGCTGACCGACATCGGCGTCCGGATCGCGAACGACGCGGGCTCCGGGGTGTCGTTCTCGTTCGTGCAGCCGCCGACCGAGCCGATCCAGCCGCTCGACGACTACCGCCAGAACGTCCTGCGCGCCCAGTCGCGTGGCACGATCTACCCGTACGAGCTGGTCGACATGCTCGTCGGCGACGGTGGTTCGTTCGTGGAGCACGACCTCGTCGACGGCGCCCTCGTGCCGGTGGACCGCCCGCGCGGCCGCAACAAGGCGGGCATCGTCGTCGGCGTGGTGACCACGCCCAGCGCCGCTTACCCCGAGGGCATGAAGCGCGTGGTGCTGCTGGGCGACCCGACCAAGTCGCTGGGCGCGCTGGCCGAGCCCGAGTGCTCGCGGGTGATCCACGCCCTGGACCTGGCTTCGGAGCTTTCCGTTCCGCTGGAGTGGTTCTCGCTGTCGTCCGGCGCCAAGATCTCGATGAGCTCCGGCGTCGAGAACATGGACTGGGTCGCCGCCGCGCTGAAGCGGATCGTCGAGTTCACCCAGGCCGGTGGCGAGATCAACGTGGTGGTCAACGGCATCAACGTCGGCGCCCAGCCGTACTGGAACGCCGAGGCCACGATGCTCATGCACACCAAGGGCATCCTGGTCATGACCCCGGACTCGGCCATGGTGCTGACCGGCAAGCAGGCCCTGGACTTCTCCGGCGGCGTCTCGGCGGAGGACAACTACGGCATCGGCGGCTACGACCGCGTCATGGGCCCGAACGGCCAGGCGCAGTACTGGGCCCCGAACCTGCGTGCGGCGTTCGACGTGCTGATGGCGCACTACGAGCACAGCTACATCGCGCCGGGCGAGTCCGGCCCGCGCCGGGTGCCCACTTCGGACCCCTCCGACCGCGACGTCTCGTCGTACCCGCACGTGGTCGCCGACAGTCCTTTCGCGACGGTCGGTGAGATCTTCTCGTCGGAGGCGAACCCGGACCGCAAGAAGCCGTTCGACATCCGCACGGTGATGCGTGCTGTGAGCGACCAGGACCACGACGTCCTGGAGCGCTGGGCGGGCATGGCCGACGCCGACACCGCGGTCGTCCAGGACGTCCACCTCGGCGGCATCCCGGTGACGCTGCTGGGCATCGAGTCGCGCGGCGTGGCCCGCACCGGCTTCCCGCCCACCGACGGCCCGGACACCTACACCGCGGGCACGCTGTTCCCGAAGTCGTCGAAGAAGGCGGCCCGCGCCATCAACGCCGCCTCGGGCAACAGGCCGCTGGTCGTCCTCGCGAACCTGTCCGGTTTCGACGGCTCCCCGGA
Organism: Lentzea nigeriaca; assembly: GCF_016907955.1. Taxonomy (GTDB): domain Bacteria; phylum Actinomycetota; class Actinomycetes; order Mycobacteriales; family Pseudonocardiaceae; genus Lentzea; species Lentzea nigeriaca. The sequence continues at coordinate 1,449,639 of NZ_JAFBCX010000001.1, forward strand.
GTCGATGCGCCTCCTGCAGCTCGAGTACGGCGCCGAGATCGGCCGCGCGATCGTCAACTTCCGCGGCCCGATCGTGTTCTGCGTGATCTCGCGCTACCACGGCGGCGCGTTCGTGGTCTTCTCGAAGGCCCTGAACCCGTCCATGACGGTGCTCGCCGTCGAGGGTTCCTTCGCCTCGGTCATCGGCGGCGCTCCTGCCGCGGCCGTGGTGTTCGCCCGCGAAGTCGACGGGCGCACGGCCAACGACCCGCGCGTGAAGAAGCTGGAGGCCTCCGTGGCCGAGGCCTCGGGTGCCGAACGCGCGGCCCTGACCGCCGAGCTGGCGGCAATGCGGCAGTCCGTGCGGACGGAGAAGCTGAACGAGATGGCGGCGGAGTTCGACCGGGTGCACAGCGTGCAGCGCGCGGTCGAGGTCGGGTCGGTGGACGCGATCATCTCGGCTGCCGAGTTGCGGCCGGCGATCATCAAGGCGATCGAGGACGGCCTCGCGCGCTAGTGCTTGAATGGGAGGGCCCGGTCACGGTGTGGCCGGGCCTTTCTCTTCTGGCCGGATGACGGTCAGGCGGCGTCGATCTTGAACGGGTCGTGCTCGCTCAACAGCTTGTCCAGCCGCGCTCTGTCCACCCGGCTCGTGATGTAGGTGTCCTCCTGCCGATCCCTGATCACCTTGGCCAGTGTGAACGCCGACGTGACCGTGTAGAGCATCGCGATTCCCAGAAACGCGCGCACCCACCCGTCAACGGGCAGGAACACGACTCCGATGCCGACGGCGGTCAGCGAGAGCCCGAACGACAGGACCGCCTGCATGTAGAAGGCAGAGCTCGTCGGGGTGTGCGAGGGCGCGGAAGAAGTCATGATCCCGAGAGTCCTGGGTCACACCCGCGCTGTCATGAGTACAGCTACTCATTCGTGACACCGAACGGGATGTGCACGCACGGCACGGTCTGGATCAGGTGACCGCGCTGGTCGTCGAAGAAGATGTGCGGCTTGAGCACGTCGAGGATCGGCGCTTTCCGCAGGCCTCCCAGGAAGAACGCGTCGTTCACCGTCAGCCCCCACGCCTTGAGGCTGTTGATCGCGCGCTCGTGTGCCGGTGCCGAGCGGGCCGTGACCACCGAGACTCGGATGCGGTCCTCGGCCTGGCGCTGGATCCGGTTGATGCCCGCGAGGAAGTTCCTCAGCGGGCCGGGATCGAGTGGTGTCACCACGTTCGTGGCTTCGTGCTCCTGGAAACGGTCGAGGCCGCCGGTCTGGTAGATCCGTTCCGCCGCGTCGTCCGCCAGCACGCCGTCGAAGTCGAACGCGATCCGCAACGCCGGATCGTCGTCGTCGATGAAGGACGACGCCAGCACCTGGCCGGCGGGCATGCCCGCCAGGGTCGCCTTGCGGACGTCGTCCGAGTTGGCGGACAGGAACAGCGACATGTTCAGCGCGGGCATGAACTCGTGCGGCGCGCGGCCCTCGGTGAAGATCGCGCGGGTGATCGCCAGTCCGTGGTGGGCCGCGGAGCGGAGGATGCGCAGGCCGGTGTCGGGGGAGTTGCGGGACAGGACGATGACCTCGACCAGTGGCCCCAACGAGTTGAGCTGCAGCAGTCGCCGGATGAACGGGAACGCGACACCGGCGGCGAACGGCTCGTCGAGGTGCGCTTCCTGGTAGGCGCGGTAGGCCTGCTCGCCCTCGGAGTGGAAGACGGCGTCGGACGCGGAGAGGTCGAACAGCGCGCTCGACGCGATGCCCACGACCAGCAGGTTCTCAAGGCTGGGAGCCACGGCACCAGATCGTACGGTGATCCCGGCGCACCGGGATCACCGTCAGGTCAGTTGAAGTGCCACTGCTGGTTGGCGGTGCCGGCGCAGTCCCAGAGCTGGAGCCTGGTGCCGTCCGCCGAGCTGGGGCCGGTGGCGTCGAGGCATCTCCCCGAGGCCGCGTTGCGCAGCCGGCCGTTGGCCTCGGAGGTCCACTGCTGGTTCGCCGCACCGGTGCAGTCCCAGAGCTGCGTCACGGCGCCGTTGGCCGTGCCGGACGCGTCCAGGCACTTACCCAGAGCCCGCAGCGTCGTGCCGCCGCGGGTCCACTGCTGGGCGTTGGTGCCGTTGCACGTCCAGAGCTGCACGGCGGTGCCGTTGGCCGAGTTCGCGCCCGCCACGTCGACGCACTTGCCGCCGTAGCCGGTGATGGTGCCACCGGGCTGTGGGGTGCCACCGGACGCGGTCTCCCAGATGGCGTTGAGCAGGCTGGTGCTGTTCGTGGTGTCCTGGGAGAGCTCCCAGTTCATGATGCCGCCCGCGTTCGACAGCGCCCACGTCGTCTTGCGCCGGATCGTCGGCAGGCCGTTGTAGCAGTTGCCGTTGTAGCAGTCGCGGTTGGCGTTGGCCGGGTCCTGGCGCACGAGGTCGGCGTAGGAGAGGTAGGTCGGGCGGCTGTAGAACGGCACGCCCAGCACGGCCTTGCTCGCGGGCAGGCCGCGGCTCTTCCAGAAGTTGACGCTGTTGATCGACCAGTCGTAGTTCGCGTGCGGGCTGCCGCCGTCGTAGGCCATGATGTTCAGCCAGTCGACGATGCCGAACACCGCGGGCTGAACGCCGTTCGCGGTGCCGCCCTCGGAGACGACCGCCGCGGTGAGCAGCTTGCCGCGGCTGTGCAGCGCGTCGCCGAGCTGCCGCATCAGCAGCGTGAAGTTGTCGCCCTCGGCACCGGGATCCGGGTACTCCCAGTCGATGTCGACGCCGTCGAGGTCGTACTGGTTGACGACGTTGATCAGCGAGTTGACGAACGTCGTGCGGCCGTTCGCGCTGGCCGCCAGGAACTCGAAGTTGTCGTCGTTGCCGTTGTTCCAGCCGCCGACCGCGAGCGAGACCTTGACCCCGTTGGCGTGCGCGCCGCTGACGAGCTGCTGCAGCTTGCCGGGCTCGGGGATGCCCTGCAGCGTGCCGTTCGCGTTCGGCAGCGCGAACGAGTAGTTGATGTGCGTGAGCTTGTTGTAGGGGATCGAGCCGAAGTTGCCGGACCACGAAGGCTGGTAGCCGACGCTCTTGAAGCCGGGGGGATACGCGGCCTGGGCGGCAGGCGCGATGACCGTCGTTGTCGCGGCGGCAGCGGCCAGCGCGAGGCTGACGGCGCCGAGGCGGGAGCGGAGTGAACGCATTGCAGGGGTTGCCTTCCACTTTCGTCGTGCGCCCACCTCGACGTTAGTGGTCTAGACGGGTTGTCGGGAAGATCAACTGGCGACCGGAACTGGTTCCGGTCGCCGTTCAGGGAATCAACGCAGGTAGGACGCGCCGTTCACGTCGATGATCGTTCCGGCCGCCCACACGGCTTCCGGCTGTGCGAGCCACGCGACCGCCGCGGCGACCTCCTCGGGCTCGGCGACGCGGTTGAACGGGCTCTGCGCCCGGATCGCGTCGGCCTCAGGGCTCGCGAGGAAGTCCGCGACCATGTCGGTGCGGACGAAGCCCGGCGCGACACCGGCGACCGCGATGCCTTGTGGCGCAAGGGACAGCGCGAGCGACTGGGTCATCGCGTGCAACCCGGCCTTGGCCGCCCCGTACGCGGGCGCGTCGGGCTCACCGCGGTAGGCGCCCCTGGAGCCCACGTTGATGATCCGGCCGCCCTCGGTCATGTGCCGGACCGCGTGCCAGGTGAGGTCGGCGGGACCGAGCAGGTTGAGCTCGATGGTGCGGCGCCAGGCTTCCTGCCACTCGGCGAAGCTCGTCGTCGCGATCGGGTGGTTGAAGTAGACGCCGGCGTTGTTGACCAGGACGTCGAGGCCGCCGAGCTTCGCGACGGTCTCGGCGACGATCTGCTCGGCCTGGTTCGCGCCGAGGTCGCCCTGGACGGTCACGTGCCCCTCGCCGGGCAGGTTTTGGGCGACCTCAACGGCTTTGGCTTCGTCGTTGCGGAAGTGGACGGCGATCCGGTGGCCGTTGCGCGCGAGGGCGTGGGCGATGGCGGCGCCGATGCCGCGCGATGCTCCGGTGACGAGGGCGTGTCGGGTCATGGTCCTAGGGTGCCTGGTTGTCGATCATCCATTTGCCGTTTTGCTGCACCAGCGTGTACGTGTTGCGCTCGGTCATCGCGACGTTGGCACCCTGCATGTACTGCACCGTCACCGTCACGACGTTGTCGCCCTGCGGTGCGGGGTTCGACAGCTGGACACCCGTGTAGTCGCGCCAGAACGTCTGGTACTTCTCGAAAGTCAGGCCGCGGCCGGACTTGAACCTGTCGGTCAGCAACGACCAACCGGTCTGCAGGTCGCCGGGGATCAGGGCGTAGTACGCCTCGATCGCCTGCTGTGCGGTCTGCGGGCCCGCTGGCGGGTTCGGGGAGTTCGTCTGGGGGTTGGACTGGGGCTGCGTCTGAGGCTGGGTCTGCGCCGGGGTTTCGGTCGTGGTCTGGGACTGGGGCGGAGTCTGCGGCTGGGACTGCGACTGGGTCTGGCTCGTGGTCGGCGCGGTCGAGGCGCCCGAGGCCGACGGGTTGTTCCGGTTTCCCTTGGGCCACAACAGGAACGAGCCGACGCCCACAGCCAGCACGAGGATCACGATCGCGATGGGGACCAACGGGAACTTGCGCCGCTTCTCCTCGGGTTCCGGCTGGGCGGGAACCGGGGCGGGTGGCGGTTCCTCTTGTACGGCAACGGGTTCCGCGGCCGGAGCCACCACGGGCTCCGGCTCGGGCTCCGGTTCGGGCACGGGTTCCGGTTCTGGCTGTGCCTCCGGCCCGGGCCGCGCCTCCTGTTTGGCCTTCTCCTCCGGCAGTGCCTCGACCGGCAGCTCCACCGTGGCCGGGATGACCGCCGTCGCCTCGGACACCTCCGGCGACTCGTTCACCACGGCGGCCAGCAGGTGCACGGCCTCCTCCATGGTCGGCCGGCGCTCGGGTTCGTTGGCCAGCAACCGGAACAGCACCGGAGCCAGCAGCGGGCCGGCGTTGGCGGGCGGCATGAACGACCCGCTCGCCACGCGGTGCAGCATCGCGATGTGGTTGTCGGCGGCACCGAACGGCGGGGTGCCCTCGACGGCGTTGTACAGCGTGGCGCCGAGCGAGAAGACGTCGGAGGGGAAACCCGCCTCGTCGCCGCGGGCGACCTCGGGGGAGAAGAAGGCGGGCGTGCCGACGGTGCCCGTCGCGGTGGCGGTGCCGTCGTCTGTGGCGCGGGAGATGCCGAAGTCCGTGATCTTGACTTCCTGGTCGCCGATCAGGACGTTGCCGGGCTTCACGTCGCGGTGCTGGATGCCGTGGCGGTGCGCGGCGGCCAGAGCCGCGGCGGTGTAGCAGCCGATGCGGGCGACCTCGCGGGGCGGCAGCGACCCCTGCTCGGCGATGACGGCGGCGAGGCTGCGGGAGGGCAGATACTCCATGATCAGCCAGGGCTGCCCGTGCTCCTCCACGACGTCGTAGACGCGGATGGCGTTCGGGTGCTCGAGGCGCGCGGCCAGCCGGGCCTCGCGCATGGCTCTGGCGAGGGCGCGTTCGACCTTGGCTTCGTCGTGGCCGTCGAGCGCGAGCAGTTCCTTGGCCGCCACTGTGCGGTGCAGCTGCTCGTCGTAGGCCTGCCAGACGACCCCCATGGCGCCCTGACCGACCTTCGCCTGCAACCGGTAGCGGCTCCCGATGAGCCTGCTCTTCTCCTCCACGCGTGTGCTCCCGTCCCCTTTGATCACCCGCAGTGTGCCGGTTGCCGCGTTCGCCGTTGACTGTAACCCCATATGGGGGTATATATGGGGTTATGCCGAAAATCAACGTGTACCTGCCCGATGACCTGGCCGAAACGGTGAAGGACCTGAACATTCCGGTGTCGGCCATCTGCCAACGTGCGCTCGAGGTGTCCGTCAAGCGGATCACGTCGGTACGGGGGCTGACGGTCGCCGACCTCGACGGCGAACGGGGTTCGCAGCTCACCGAACGGATGCGCACCGTGCTCCGGCTCGCGGCCGAGTCGCCCGTGGTCACCACGGCGGAACTGGCGCAGGCACTCGTCGACGAGGGCGGCAACCTGGGCCTGGACGTGCTGCGCGCGATCGACATCGATCCGCGGACGCTGCGGTTCCCGTCCGGGCCCGCCGAGGGGACGGGGTTCGCCCAGGACGCGGTCAACGCGCTGGAGCTGGCCGTCGTCGAGGCCATGTCGCTGGGGCACAACTACGTGGGCTGCGAGCACCTGCTGCTCGGCATCATCGCCGAACCGGACGGCAGGGGCGGCGAGGTTCTCCGCGAGCTCGGCGCGGATCTCAAGGGCACCCGTCGGGCGGTGCAGACCGCGCTCGCCGGGATCGTGCACCTCAAGAAGCAGCAGCAGGCCACGCCGGACGCGGCCAAGGTGCTGCAAATGATCATGACTCGGCTGGACCGGCTGGAGAAGCACGTGGGTATCGGCTGACGAGTTCCGCGCCGATGCGGGCGAGGTGTTCCTTCACCGAGTCCGGTGACTCGACGGTGATCAGGCCGCCCCACCCGGCGACGTTGCGGGCGATGTCGAGCGGGCGCGGTGCGGTCAGCTCCACCCTGACGTTCTCCCCGGCGTCGCCGAGCACCGTGCAGTGGCGGCCGTGCATGTCCTGGAAGACCTTCAGGAACCGCGCGGGCACCAGCATGATCGCCGCGGTCTCCGAACGGCGTTGCTCGACCTCTGTGACGACCGAGTCCCACGCCTTCGTGAGCTCGAAGTCCGGTGGTCTGCTCGACGGAGTGCCGGTCAGCGTGGCGCCCAGGATCCGGTCGATCCGGAACGTCCGCCGGCCGTCAGGGGTGCCGGCGAGGAAGTACCAGATGCCGTCCTTGTCGACGAGTCCCCACGGGTCGACCACGCGTCCGGTGGGGGCGGAGCCGCGTTTCTGGTAGGTCAGGCGCACTCTGATCTGCTGCACGACGGCCTGTTGCAGCACCGACACCAGAACCGGTCTGTCCTTCGTGTCGTCGCCCCAGCCTGCGGAGTCGACGACGACCGCCGAGGCCGCGGCTTCCGCGTCGGCGCGGAACGTCTGCGGCAACGCGCGGACGAGCTTTCTCAGCGCCGACTTCACCTGGGGCGCAACGGAAGCAGCTGGTCCTGCGATCAGGAACAACGCCTGCGCCTCCGCCGCGGTCAGCCCGCTCAGGTCGGTGCGGGCGCCGCCGACGAGCGACCAGCCGCCGCCCCGGCCCGGTTGGGGGTACACGGGGACGCCCGCCGCGGACAGCGCTTCGAGGTCGCGGCGGGCGGTCGCCGTGGACACTTCCAGCTCTTCTGCCAGCTCGGCGGCGGTGATGCGGCCCCTGGCCTGCATCAGGAGCAACGTGGCTACCAGTCGGTCTGCGCGCATTTCTTGAGGTTCCTCGGAAAAGTGCTCACTGGATGAGCACTTTACGGCCGAGCCTGGATCGCGACACCGAAATTTTTCTGGGAGGGATCCGCGATGTTGCGAGGCATGTCGACCGTGACGTTCTACGCCGACGACGTGGAGGAGGCGCGTGCCTGGTACGCGGCGTTCCTCGGGATCGAGGCCTACTTCGAGGGACGCACGCCCGACGGGCAGCTGGGGTACGTCGAGTTCCGCGTCGGCGACTACCAGGCCGAGCTCGGGTTGTTGCAGAAGCGGCTCGAGGTGACACCGTCGGACGGACCGTCCGGGGCGATCCTGTACTGGGCCGTCGACGATCTCGAGGCGACGTTTGCCCGGCTGCACGAGCTCGGGGCGAAGACGCACGACGAGCCGCGGGTGCGGGGTGAGGGGTTCGTGACCGCGTCCGTCGTGGACCCGTTCGGGAACATCATCGGGATCATGACGAACGTCCACTACATGGAGGTTGCTGAGCAGAACCGGGACAAACGTCTCGGGTGACCCGCATATCCTGCGCAGATGACGCGCCTCGCCATCACCGGTCATCGTGGCCTTTCCCTCGAACTGGAGGGGGAGGTCGACCGGATGATCCGGGCCGCGGTGGCCGAGAACACTGCGGTTGGCGAGAACACTGCGGTCGCCGGGAACACTGGGGTGGTGGGCGTGTCGTGTCTGGCGGACGGGGCTGACGCCGTCTTCGCGCAGGCCGTGCTGGATGCCGGTGGTTCGCTCGTGGTCGTGTTACCCGCCGCGGAGTACCGCGCGTCGCTGCCGGAGGACTACCGGCCCGTGTTCGACGCGTTGCTCGCACGTGCCGGCAAGGTCGTGCGGCTGCCGTTCGTCACGCCCGACTCGCACGCGTACATGGAGGCGGGCAAGCGGATGGTCGACGAGTCCGACTCGCTGCTCGCGGTGTGGGACGGGCTGCCTGGGCGCGGGCCGGGTGGCACCGCCGACGTGGTCGCCTACGCGAGGTCGAAGGGCGTGCCGGTCACCGTTGTCTGGCCTGAGGGCGCGATCCGGTGAGGACTCGCCACAGCACTCGCCACAGCACTGCCGGGCGGACGAGCGTCGCCGGGTGGTCCACCATCTGCGAGACGCGGATGAAGGCGCGGTAGACCTGCGGGTTGCCGGGGATCACCTCGAAGAGGCGGCGGGCGTACCACTGCAGGAACCGCGTGGTGAGGGGCAGTTTCTTCTGGCTCCAGCCCAGGTCCGTCGTCGTCGCGGACATCCACGGGATCTGCGCGGCCTTGGCGACGGCGTGTTGGAAGACGAGCGGTTCCTTGGCCAGGTCGTGGTCCTGGAGCAGGTGTCGCAGCTCGGCGCAGTTCAGGGCGGCGAGGGTCATGCCGTGGCCGTGGACGGGGTTGAGCGAGACGACCGAGTCGCCGAGCGCGAGGAGGCCGCGTGGCCAGTTCGGGACCTTGTGGAACCGGTTCCAGCGGCTGCGCAGGTTGGCGGCGCGGTGGATCGGGGACGCAGGGGTGGCCGTCTTGATGATCTCGGCGATGTCCTGACACTCCAGCGTTGTGGCGTAGGCGAGGAAGCCGTCGTCGTCAGTCGGGGCGACGTCGCCGCCGGCGCCGAACAGCGTGACGAACCACAGTTGTCCGTCCACAGTGGATACCGCGCCGCCGCGTTTCGTGGTGGGGGCGTGGGTGATCTCGCAAGTGGTCTTCCAGTCGAGCGGGAGGTCGTCGTTCACGTGGTAGAGGCGTGAGGTGTAGGCGAGGTGGCCGTTCACGATCATCGGTGCCGGGCAGTGGACGCCGAGCTCCGCGAGCCACGAGACGAGCTTGCTGGTGCGACCGGACGCGTCGACCACGAGGTCCGCGTAGTCGGTGAACGGCTCGCCGGACCGCCTGCCGTGCACGCCGGTGACGGTGCCGCGGTCGTGCAGCAGGCCGTCGACCGTGACGCCGTCCACAAGGGACACGTTCGCAAGCTTGAGCACCCTGCGGCGGATGATCCGCTCGATCGTCACGCGGGTCGTCGACGGGACGGTCAGACCGATGGGGTCGCGGGGTGCCCAGCCCGCCGGGACGCGGCTGGCGAAGTCGCTTCCGAGGTCGGCCTGGACGGCGCCCGCTGCCCGCAGTTCCGCGCCGAGACTGGGAAAGAGCGCTTCGAGCACCTCGGCGCCGCGGGCGAGCAGGGCGTGGGGGTGATGGGCCTGCGGAGTGCCTGAGCGATGCCCGGCGTCTGCTGGGATCTGGTCGCGTTCCACGAGCACCACGTCGCCGTACGACTCGGACAACACCCTGGCCGCCAGCAGTCCCGCGAAGCCGGCGCCGATGACCAGGGCGCGGTCGGAGTACATGGCGCACATGCTGGCAGAGCCCAGCTACCGGATCGATCCCCCAAAAGTCCCTTGCGAGAGTTTCGCGACGAGTTCCGCGCGGCTGCGCACGCCGAACTTCGCGAAGACCGATTTGAGATGGTCCTGCACCGTGTACGGCGAGATCGTGAGCCGAGCGGCGATCTCCGAGGTCGACTGCCCGGCCAGCACCTCGTGGCAGATCTCCTGCTCGCGGGCGGTCACGCCGTGGGCCTTGAGCAGCAGCCCGGTCAGTTCCGCGCCGGACGCCCTGCTGATCGTCACCGCGGCCTCGAAGCCGTTGTCGGAGACAAGTTCGCTGGCTTCGAGGAGGATCCAGCCGCCGTGGGCGTCCCTGACCCGCGCACGGAACGTTCCGGCGCGCGCACCGGCCGCGGCGGCGCGCAGCATCACCGCGAACCGGCCCGGCGCGATCTCCTCCATCTCGTCGCGCCACTGGTTCGCGGAGGCGGTCGACGCGCGGATCGTGCCGTCCTGGGCGACCACGACGATGGCGGGCGTGCCGGCTCGCCGGGCCGCGGTCCTCGCCGCGACGCGGGTGGCTGACCCGAGCGCGGGCGCGACCGAGGCGACGAACTCCAGCTCACGGTCGGTGAAGTCGCTGGTGCGGACCATGCCCGCGGCGCCCCAGCACGTGCCGTCGGCCCGGAACAGCGCGCGCAGTTCGTGGCTGAGCCCGAGCGGGCGCCAGACCTCGTTGAGACGGGTCGAGCGCTGGTCCTCGAGCCTCGCGACGGTGTCGCCGCGCTGGGCGAGCGCCGCGAACGTGTGCGGCTCGCCGGGGGTGTACTCGCAGGTCGCGAGGAGCGGTTCGTACTGCTGGGGGATGCTGTTGACGCCGCTGGTCATCGAGCTGATCACGCCGGAGTCGGGGTCCATGGACGCCCAGCAGGTGAGCTCGCACGGGACCAGGCGGTCGACCAGTGCGATGGCGGCGGCGTGCAGCTGCGCGACATCCAGCCCGGCGCTCGCCAGGGCCGTGACGTCGCGTCGCACGCCCTGCGCACGGCCTTCCCACATGGTTGGGAGTATGCGCTCGCGACGCGTTCCCCGTGCATCCCAGTTTTCCGGGATGTGCCTGGTCGGCCGATGCTCTGATGCTTTCGGCATGATGAGCACTGCCGGCGAGGGCCCGGAACTGACCGTGCCTGACGCGACGATCACCGTTCGGATCTCGGGCAAGGACACCGACGGCGCCTACGAGCTGTTCGAGGTGGACGCGCCCCGCGGCGAGGCCGCGCCGCCGCACCGCACTCCGTGGCCGAAGGTCTACTACGTCCTGCACGGGCGCATGGCCGTGTTGCTCGACGGCGAGTTGCACGACCTGTCGCCGGGTGGCGCCATCGTCATCCCGGCCAACGCGCCGCACACGTTCACCGTGCACACGCCGTCGGTGCAGTTCCTGGCGTTCGCGGTGGGGGACGTGATGGGCGCGTTCTTCCGCGACCTGTCGGTGAACGGGTTCGAGGCGCTGGAACGTCACGGGGTGACCCTGTGAGCATCGTGGCCCAGGTCGCGGCCGGTGTCGCGGCGCTCGTGCACCTCGTCGTGTGGGTGTGGGAGGCGTTCTTGATCCACCGCGTGCACTACACGGTGTTCGGGCAACCCGCCGAGGACGTGCCGGCGATCCGGTTGTGGGCGTTCGGGGTGGGGTTCTACAACCTGTTCCTGGCGTGCGGCCTGATCGCCGGGCTCGTCGCCGTGAACTCCGGGCACGAGCTGGTCGGGCGCACGCTGGTGGTCTACGTGTCGTGGTTCATGCTGCTGAGCAGCGTCGTGCTGGCGGTGGCCGATCAGCTGGCGATGAGCAGGCCGCGCAACCAGGCGTGGGGAGGCGTTGCGGGGGAAGGGATCCCGCCGCTGGTCGCGCTGCTGTTCATGTAGGGGCCATGACAGAATTTCGGGCAGTTTCAGTGGATGCGACTGTTTGGGGGAACTGTTCGTGAGGACGATCGAGCTACCCGACGGAGCTGTGATCACAGGGCGCGGCCTGCGTCAGGGCAAGATCGTGGACCCGCATCCGGAGTACGGGGTGTACCTGCAGCCCCGGCCTGTCGACGTGCCGTGGCCGCACGACTGGATCGACTGGCCGGACTTCCGTCTTCCGCGTGACCACGACGCCGCGATCAGGTTGATCCGCGCCCTGCACGCCCGCGCCCTGTCCGGCGAACGCGTCGAGGTGGCCTGCAGCGGAGGCGTCGGACGCACCGGCACGGTCATCTCGTGCCTGGCCGTGCTGTCCGGCGTTCCGGCCGACGAGGCCGTCGCGTGGGCGCGCGCGAACTACCACCCGCGTGCGGTGGAAACACCGTGGCAGAAGCGGTGGGTGCGGCGCTTCCCGTCCAGCTAGCGGCGACCCGGAACGTCGGCGAGGTAGTTCACGCTCAGCAGGGCGCCCTCGCGGCACCACGATGCACCCGTCTGGCCGCGAATTCCCCCGGTGACGTTCCGTATCACCACTAGAGGTCCAGTTCGATCACCGTGCGCTTGTGCACCAGGTCGATCACGCCCGGCGGCACCGAGTCGCCCGCCGCCAGCAGCCGGGGCAGCAGCTCCGCCTCCGTGGTGATGGCGCGGAAGAACACCTCGACCGTCACGTCGTGCTCCGGCCGGCGCACGACGGTGATCTCGTCACCGGGCGCGATCAGCCCTGCCTCGATCACGCGGAAGTACGCGCCCGGCCGCGCCACCTGCGTGAACCGCTTCACCCAGCCGCGCTGCCCGAGGAAGCCCGCGAACGTCCGGCAGGGCACGCGCGCGGCGGAGACCTCCAGCAACGCGGTGCCGATCCGCCACTGCTCGCCGATGAGGGCGTGCGTGTGGTCGATGCCCTGCGTGGTCAGGTTCTCGCCGAACTGGCCGTTGCGCAGGCCGACGCCCAGCTCGCCCTGCCAGAAGTCCAGGTCTTCGCGGGCATAGCCGTAAACGGCCTGGTAGTCGCCGCCGTGGTGGTCCCAGTCGGCGATCACGTCGCCCTGGATGCCGCTGCCGGCGGACTTCTTCGGTCCAGGCGGCCGCACCTCCAGAGGGCCGTCGACGGGGCGCTTGTCGATGGCGGTCGCGCCCTTCTGGGCGTAGTCGACCTCGGTCGTCTTGGACGCGATGTTCAACGAGAGCACGACGGGCATGAGCCCGAGGTTATTGGCCGATCGCCCTGGAGGCGATCGAATTGACGTAGTCCTCGTACTTGCCCACCTTGTAGGTGATCAGGTCCATGCACTCCTGCAGCTGAGCCATCTGCTGGCGCACGCGCTCCTGGTGTTCCTTGAGGATGTCGAGGCGCTGCAGTTCGTTGCCGTCGCCCTGACGGACCAGTTCGGTGTAGCGGCGGATCTCCGGCACCGGCATCCCGGACATCCGCAGCATGATGCACATGCGCAGCCAGTCGACGTCCTGCTGGGTGTACACCCGGCGCCCGCCCGGTCCTCTGTGGACCTGGTTGGCGAGGATGCCCTCCTTCTCGTAGAACCGCAGCGCGTGCACGCTCAGCCCGGTGCGTTCGGCGACCTGCCCGATGCTCAAGCTCATGCACCGAGCATATGTTCTTGACCTAGAGACGACTCTAGTTCCTAGGTTTTCCGGCATGACAATGCGTTACCGCGTACTCGGGGGAACTGGCATCGAGGTCAGCCACCACTGCCTCGGCGCCATGATGTTCGGCCACGTCGCCAACTCTGACCACGACGAGGGCGTGCGGATCATCCACCGCGCACTCGACGCCGGCATCAACTTCGTCGACACCGCAGACATGTACTCGGCAGGGGAGTCCGAGGAGATCGTCGGCAAGGCGTTGCAGGGCCGCAGGGACGACGTCGTGCTGGCCACGAAGGTGCACTTCCCGCTCACCGAGGGCCGCAACCGCAGCGGCAACTCGCGTCGTTACATCGTGCGGGCGGTCGAGGACAGCCTGCGGCGGCTCGGCACCGACTGGATCGACCTGTACCAGGTGCACCGGCCGGACTACAGCACCGACGTCGAGGAGACGCTGTCGGTGCTGACGGATCTGGTGCGGGAGGGCAAGATCCGGGCGTTCGGCTGCTCGACGTTCCCCGCCGAGGAGATCGTCGAGGCGCACCACGTGGCGCTCAACCGCGGGCTGATGCGGTTCCGGACCGAGCAGCCTCCGTACTCGTTGCTGGCGCGCGGGATCGAGCGGTCGGTGCTGCCGGTGTGTCAGCGGCTCGGCATGGGTGTGCTGGTGTGGAGTCCGCTGGCCAGCGGGTTCCTGTCGGGCAAGCACCGGAAGGGCGCGTCGGCCGAGGCCTTCCGGGCGACGCTGACGCCGGACCGGTTCGACGAGTCGCTGCCGCGCAACGCGGCGAAGTTCGACGCCGTGGAGGAGTTGGCGAAGCTCGCCGACGAGATGGGGGTGTCGCTGCCCGCACTCGCGATCGCGTTCGTGACGACGCACTCGGCGATCACCGGGCCGCGCACGATGGAGCACCTGGAGTCGTTGCTGGAGGGAGCTTCGCTGGTGCTGACCGACGACGTGCTGGACCGGATCGACGAGATCGTGCCGCCCGGCGTCGACACCTACGACGCGAACGGGGTCTGGAAGCCCGCGTCGCTGCTGGACGTCCACCAGCGACGCAGGCCCCTGGACCAGCGCTGACTACCAGGCCTGGGTGGTCAGGCCAGTGCCGAGGTAGATCTGGTCGTACCCGTTCCCGTCGTTGTCGTCGGTGTAGACGACGGTGATGCGGCCCCACGGATCGACGCCGACGGCGGGTTCGTTCTGCCTGCCGGTGGCGTTGGAGACCGTGAGCTGCCGCGCGGGGCGGCCGGTGGTGGTGCCGTCGGGGTTGTAGACGTGCGTGTAGACGTCGTCCGCTTCCGCCGTGGTCACCGCGACGCCGAGCTGGTCGTCGATGCCGACCTGCGGGTCGGTGCCGGTCGTCTGGGCGACGGCCCCGCGGGGCGCCCCGGCCGCGGTGAAGGACTGCGTGTGGACACCGGACTGTTCCCACGCGACGGCGAAGTCGCCGTTGAAGTTCGCGGCCACGTCGGGGTGTTTTCCTTGCCCTGTCGTGGTTTGCGCCTGCTTCACGCCGCCGGACGGGGTGAGGATCTTGCGGGCGACGTTCGTGTCCGCCTCCCACACCACGATCGCGTTGCCCGCGGCGCCCATCGCGACCTGGGGCTTGGCATGCGTGCCGCCAGCGTTGTTGACCTGGGCCTCGTAGGTCTTGGACGAGATGGACGCGAACCCGCTCACGCGCACGGTGGGCGGGTTCGTGCCCTGCTTGTCCTCCCACGTGACGGCGAAGGCGCCGGTGTCCGGATCGGCTGCCACGCTGGGAAAGTACTGCTGGCCGTCAGCGCTCGCGTTGGCCGTGCCGGAGCCAGAGACGGTGCCGCTCGTGCTGACCGAGCGGACCGCGATGTTGTAGAAACCGTTGCCGTCCGGGTCTTCCGACCACACGACGACGGCGGTGCCGTTCTCGTGCAGTGCGACGTCGGGCTGCCAGTGGCGCCAGTTGCCGGTGCCGCCGGCGCTCAGCTTCTTCTCGTAGAGGGACGTTCCCTCCTTGTAGAGGCGGATCCAGACGTCGGAGTGGATCGGGTCCTCGGGGTTGCTGGTGTCGCGGTCGTCCTCCCACACGACGGCGGTGTAGCCGTTGCGGGTGGCCGAGGCGGACGCGTTGTCCTGGTCGCCGGTCGAGTCGCTGTTGACCGTGGACCACGTCATGGGCGCGGGGGCGAGCAGGAGGCTCGCGATCAGCAGTGTCTTCACGGCGCCTGCAATCCGGGGTTGGACGACTCGATGACGTAGCTGCCGACGGTCTTGACCGGGTAGTCGCGGACGGTGACCTTGTCGACAGCGCGGAAGTCGACGTTCATCTGGGCCGGCGTGGTGCGGGTGCGGACGTAGCCGCGCAGGTTCTTGAAGTACTTCACGTGCGGGTTCAGCGTCGGGTTGAGGCTGTTGTCGGCCGCGTTGCCGTCACCGCCGGACGTGATCGACGTGGTGACGAGCTCGGTGCCGATGATCCGGTTCTGCGTGCCGTAGTTCTGCATGAGGTTCGCGGCCCAGCTGCGGTGCACGTCGCCGGTGAGGACGACGGTGCCCTTGTTGGCGTTGGTGTCCCAGGCGTTCTGGATGCGGGTGCGGTTGGCGGTGTAGCCGTCCCACGCGTCCATGCTCTTCGCGCCGTCCGCGCTCGCGAGCCGTTGGGCGAAGAACACCTGCTGGCCCAGGAAGTCCCAGGTGCCGAGCTTCTGGCGCAGGCCGTCGATCAGCCACGTCTCCTGAGCGGTGCCGGTGATCGTGCGCGCCGGATCGTCGGCTTCCTGGCAGACCTTCGTGCCGTCGCCGCATGCCTGGTCGTCGCGGTACTGGCGGGTGTCGAGCATGTGGAACGTGGCGAGGCTGCCCCAGCGGACCCTGCGGTGCAGCAGCATGTTCTCCGCGCTCGGGGCCTGGGCGCTGCGCAGCGGCATGTGTTCGTAGTACGCCTTGTACGCGGCCGCGCGGCGGGCCCTGAAGTCACCGGCGGGGCTCGTGTCGTTGCGGACCAGGTTGGCGTAGTTGTTCTCTACTTCATGATCGTCCCAGACGACCAGCCAGGGCGCGGTGGCGTGCGCGGCCTGCAGGTCCGGGTCGGTCTTGTACTGGGCGTGGCGGACCCGGTAGTCGGCCAGGGTGCTGATCTCGGCGGCGGGCGCGAACTGGCGCACCCTCGTGGTCGACGCCGCGCCCTCGTAGATGTAGTCGCCGAGGTGCAGGATCAGGTCGGGGTGTTCCTCGGCCATCCGGCGGTAGGCCGTGAAGTAACCCTCCTCGTAGTGCGCGCACGAGGCGAAGAGCATGGTGAGTTCGGGAGAGGTGCCCAAGGCCGGTGCGGTGAGGGCGCGGCCGGCGGGGGAGATGTGACCGGCGGCGCGGAAGCGGTACCAGTACTCGCGGCCGGGTTCGAGGCCGGTCAGGGTGACGTGGACGGAGTGGGCGCTCGCCTGCGTTGTCGTGAACGTGCCGGTGCGGGTGATGCTCGTGAAGCGTTCGTCGGTGGCGACCTGCCATTCGACGGCGGTGTCGGTGTTCGGCATGCCGCCGAGACCGTCGGCGTTCAGGGGGTTCGGGGCGAGGCGGGTCCAGATGACGAACCCGTCGGCTGCCGGTTCGCCGGACGCGACGCCGAGGGTGAAGGGATAGCCGATGGCGTTGGCCAGCCGCGGGATGAGTGCTCCGGCGCTCGCTCCCGCGAGGCCGCCCACGATGAAGGTGCGTCTCCGTAACGTGGTCATGACCAGCAGGCTTACCGAACGCGGGTAAAGGTCCGCCTAACGGTGTACGGCTTCAAAGTGCTTTCCCACCACGAGAATGCCGCATGGTCGTCGTGGTGGATGTCGAACGCGTCGGCGAGGAGCTCGGCCGCGCACAGCGGGATCCCGGTGTCGCGCACGGCGCGGTAGAGCAGGGCCACGTGGTCGCGGGACCAGGATTCGAGGCGCAGGCCGGGTAATCGATCGGCAGCACAGCAGGGCTGGGCGCACACGACGATGTCGAACCACTCGTCGTCGTGGTCGTTGAAGGCGACCGTGACACCGAAGCGGTCGGGCTGCAGCGCGGTGACGGTGCTGTGGCGCGTCTCGTAGTGCAGCGGGTACGGCAGGGCGGCCAGCCGGCGGGCGGCGTGCAGGTCGGGTCCTCGCAGCGGCACGGGATCGTGGTGCGCGCCGTGGTCGAGGACGACGACTTCCCACGCGCTGCGGGTCAGCCGGAGCGCGGTCGCGAGGCCGGCTATTCCGGCGCCCACCACGAGTGCTGTGGCCATGTCAGCCCCTTCCCCCTAGGATTGAGGCTAGCGAACATTCAGAAATTTCTGAAGACAGATGGGTTCGGTGTGACGGGCGAGACAGATCGCGAACAGGAAGGCCGCAAGGAGGCTGCGGAGCACCTGGCGCTCACCCTGGTCGGGGCGGGCATGCAGCGGATGGCGGCGCGCGTGCTGGCGGCGTTCCTGTTCACCGACTCACCGTCGCTGACCGCGGGCGATCTGAGCGCTGAGCTGGGCGCGAGCGCGGGGTCCGTGTCCGGCGCGATCAAGATGGTCATGCAGATGGGGTTGATCGAACGGGCGCCGGCGCCGGGCAGCCGTCGCGAGCACTACCGGATGCGCGACAAGGCGTGGACCACGCTCTACGGCAGGCAGCACGCCCCGATCGACGACATCCTGTCCGCCGTCGCGCGCGGGGTGGAGGCCGTCGGGCCGGGGCCGGCGCGGGAGCGGCTCGCCTACATGCGGGACTTCTACGAGTTCCTGCTGAGCGAGGTGCCCACGCTCATCGAGCGCTTCGAGCAGCGCCGTGGAGAATCCCGCCCATGATCAGGTCGAGCATCCGCTTGGCCTGGGCCTGGTCGCCGTTCTGGCCGACGGCGACGAGCATCGTCATGACGTCGAGCGGCTCGACCGTCGCGCCGAGCGGGGTCAGCAGCTGTTCCAACGCCTGCGTCATCTTGGCGCGGCTGTGTTCGAACGGGTTCAGGCCGAGGGCGATGACGGCCTGCAGTGCGTCCTTGAGGTCGCGTTTCGTCGCCAGGTAGGCGATGAAACGGTCCATCCACTCCCGCAGCGCCGCCTCCGGGCCGAGGGCCTCGAGCAGCTCGGGCGCCGCGTCGCAGAGCTTCTCCAGCTCGGTGCGGTAGACGGCCTCGATCAGCGCCTCGCGCGTCGGGAAGTGCCGGTAGAGCGTGCCGATGCCGACGCCCGCCTTCTTGGCGATGGCGCCGAGCGTCACGTCCTTCTCGTGGGTGAAGGCATCCAACGCCACCTCGAGCAACAACCCGCGGTTGCGGACGGCGTCAGCACGCACTTTTCACTCCAATGGGTACGCCACTTGCTAACCGGAGGACCCTCCGTTTAGAGTGGAACTCGAACCGGAGGAACCTCCGTTTCAGTGTACGACACAGGTTGGGGAAATCGGATGAGTGAGCGCATCACCACCCCGTTCGGCTTCGAGACCACTGCTCTCGAGGTCGTCGAGGGCGTCGACCTCTCGGGCCGCCGCGCCGTGGTCACCGGTGGGGCGTCGGGCATCGGCGTCGAGACCGTGCGGGCTCTGGCCGCCGCGGGCGCCGAGGTCACCATCGCGGCGAGGAACGTCGAGGCGGGCCGGAAGGTCGCCGCGGAGCTGTCCGCCGCCACGGGCAACGAGCAGATCCTCGTCGCTCCGCTGGAACTGACGTCGCAGGATTCGGTGAAGGAGTTCGTCCGTTCCTGGGACGGCCCGCTGCACCTGCTGATCAACAACGCGGGTGTCATGGCCACCCCGCTCACCCGCACGCCGGAGGGCTGGGAGCTCCAGTTCGCCACGAACCACTTCGGCCACTTCACGCTGACGCTGGGCCTGTTCGACGCATTGCGGGCGGAGGGCGCCCGCGTGGTGAACGTCAGCTCGGCGGGCCACCTGGCGAGCCCGGTGGTGTTCGACGACATCCACTTCGAGCGCCGGGAGTACGACCGCTGGCAGGCGTACGGCCAGTCGAAGACCGCGAACATCCTGTTCGGCGTCGAGGCTGGCAAGCGCTGGGCCTCCGAGGGCGTCACGATGAACGCGCTGATGCCGGGCGGCATCCTGACGGCCCTGCAGCGGCACATCACGCCGGAAGAGCTGCAGGAGCGCATCCGGCTGCGCGGCGGCGACAAGGCGTTGCAGCTCAAGACTCCCGAGCAGGGCGCGGCCACCACGCTGGTGCTCGCCGTCTCGCCGCTGGTCGAGGGCCGCTCCGGCCTCTACTTCGAGGACTGCAACGAGGCCCTGCCGAACACCGGCGGCATGTCGGGCGGCCTCGCCGCCTACGCACACGATCCGGAGGCCGCGGCCCAGCTGTGGAAGGTCTCCGAAGAGACGCTCAAGATCGGGGAACAGGCTTGATCACCACCGGCTACGGCTTCGAGACCACGGCCCTGGACGTGGTCCGGGACGTCGATCTCTCCGGCCGCCGCGCCGTCGTCACCGGCGGCGCCTCCGGCATCGGCGTGGAGACCGTCCGCGCCCTCGCCACCGCGGGCGCCGAGGTCACCATCGCGGCCCGCGACATCGACGCGGCCCAGCGCGTGGCGACCTCGCTGACCATCGCCACCGGCAACAAGAAGATCTCGGTGGCCCGCCTCGACCTGGCGTCGCAGGCGTCTGTGAAGGCGTTCGCGCGCAACTGGGACGGCCCGCTGCACCTGCTGATCAACAACGCGGGCGTCATGGCCACGCCGTTGACCCGCACGCCGGAGGGCTGGGAGCTCCAGTTCGCCACCAACCACTTCGGCCACTTCGCCCTGACCACGGGTCTGTTCAACTCGCTGCGCGCCGAGGGCGCCCGCGTGGTGAACGTGAGCTCGTCCGCGCACCTGATGGGCGACGTCGTGTTCGACGACCTCCACTACGAACACCGCGACTACGACCGCTGGCAGGCCTACGGCCAGTCGAAAACGGCGAACATCCTGTTCGGCGTGGAGGCGGGCAAACGCTGGGCCTCCGAGCGCATCACGATGAACGCCCTCATGCCGGGCAGCATCGCGACCAACCTGCAGCGCCACCTGACCCAGGAGGAACTGCAGGAGCGCATCCGCCAGAGCGGCGCCGCCACGAAGCGCCGCGTGAAGACCCCGGAGCAGGGCGCCGCCACCACCCTGGTCGTGGCCACATCGCCACTGCTGGAAGGCCTGTCCGGCAAGTACTTCGAGGACTGCAACGAGGCCCTGCCGAACACCGGCGGCGTGATCTCCGGCGTAGCCCCCTACGCCCAGGACCCGGAATCCGCAGCCCAACTGTGGAAGGTCTCGGAAGAGACCCTCGCCCTCTGACCCGCGAAACGGCGCTGCCCCCGGCATCCATCCCGCGACGCACTGCTCCCCGGAGGCCGGACTGGCTCCAGCTCCGTCATCCGGGGAGCGCTGCGCAGCGGCTTCCGGTTGTCGCCTTGGCTCATTGGGGGTGGTCGCCACCAACCGTTCGAAGACTGCTCGGTCGTGAGCACACCGGCAGCACGCGTGCGGTGGCGACCGCACACTCCCGCAGCAGTACGCATCGACTGGTCGGATTGCCGGAAGAACGCCCGTGTCGAGAGCGATGACCACGAGCCGCCCCAGCCGCGAGGCGCCGCAGTTCGCGGTAGACGGGTGCGGATGTCGGCGGGATCGGGCACGACGACGCAGAGGTCGACCGGGATTGTGCTGAGAGCCGGGTCGGTGAGGACTGCTGCCAGGTCGTCGAGGTTGTGCCGGACGGCGGGCAGCGCGGCGAGGTCGGGGGTGCGGTAGGTGCTGGTGCGCGTAGGAGCTCGACGGAACGGGGAGGCGCACGTCAGCGCCCGAGGAGGTCGCGCAGGAGCTGGATCGCGTCCGGGCTGAGGGAGACCTCCCGGTTGTCCGGCGCCGTGACCTTCACCGTGACGCCGGTGTGGCGTTGGGCGAGCCACGCCGGGATTGATCTGGCGAGTGTGTCCAGGGCTGGAGCGGAGGCCACGACGGCGAGTTCCACGCCGGAGCCCATCGTGCCGTCCGGTGCCGTGGGCGTGACCGCTTTCAGGCGGCCGCGCGGCTGCGGTTCGTGCCGCAGCCACTCCCACAACGACTCGAGGCCGGTGCGGTGGCCGTCGACGGTGATCGTGACCGTCTCGGGTAACCCCCAGGCAGCGGGCATCTCCGTTCCCGGTGGATGTCGGGAGTGTCGTCGGTCGGCCACGTTCCGTTACGACGGCACTAGAGGTCTGGACCATTTCGTGCTTCAATGGCAATCGGGTCGCCGCCTGAACGCGAGAGGTGAGCGAATGTCTGCCCGTTCGGCGTTGACAGCCCTGCTTCTATTCCTGTCCGTCGTGCTCGTCCCGGCATCCGCGCAGGCGGCCGACACGTGCGCGCTCAAACCCCGCCCGGCGGGCAAGGTACTGCACGGCTACTGGGAGAACTGGGACGGTGCGTCCAACGGCGTTCACCCGCCGTTCGGCTGGACCCCGATCACCGACAGCCGCATCAGACAGCACGGCTACAACGTGATCAACGCGGCGTTCCCCGTGATCCGCTCGGATGGCACCGTGCTGTGGGAGGACGGCATGGACGCCGGTGTCAAGGTGGCCACGCCCGCCGAGATGTGCGCGGCGAAGGCGGCGGGCGCCACCATCCTGCTGTCGATCGGCGGCGCGGCGGCGGGGATCGACCTGAGCTCGGCCGCGGTGGCCAACCGGTTCGTCGCCACCGTCGTGCCGATTCTGAAGAAGTACAACTTCGACGGCATCGACATCGACATCGAGACCGGGCTCGTCGGCAGCGGCAACGTCAACCTGCTGTCGGTCTCGCAGGCCAACCTGATCCGCATCATCGACGGGGTTCTCGCCGCGATGCCGTCGGGCTTTGGCCTCACGATGGCGCCGGAGACCGCGTACGTGACGGGCGGCAGCATCGTCTACGGCTCCATCTGGGGCGCCTACCTGCCGATCATCAAGAAGTACGCGGACAACGGTCGGCTGTGGTGGCTGAACATGCAGTACTACAACGGGTCGATGTACGGGTGTTCCGGCGACAGCTACCAGGCCGGCACCGTGCAGGGCTTCGTCGCGCAGACCCAGTGCCTCAACAAGGGGCTGGTCGTGCAGGGCACCACGATCCGGGTGCCCTACGACAAGCAGGTGCCGGGCCTGCCCGCGCAGCCGGGCGCGGGCGGTGGCCACATGTCCCCGTCGCTGGTGAGCCAGGCCTGGGGCAGCTTCAACGGCCAGCTCAAGGGCCTGATGACCTGGTCGATCAACTGGGACGGCTCGAAGAACTGGACGTTCGGTGACAACGTGAAGCGCCTGCAGGGTCGCTAGAGCACGATGGTGTTCTGGCCGGCGGCGATCCGCCACTCGCCGTCCTCTTTGGACAGGACGTAGAGCGGGGAACCCTCCGCCAGGTCGAGGTGCTCGCCGTCGGGCGTGACGCGGCGCTGGCGGATCTTCACCGCGGCCACGTCCGGGCGGATGAACAGCACGTGCGATACCTCGTAGGTGGCGAGCGCCTCCTTCGTCGAGCCCGGCAGGACCTGGCGGGTGAAGGAGGCGATCTCGTCGCGTCCGAACAGGCGCTTGCCGTGGGCGGTGGTCCAGATCGCGTCCTCACGGAAGAGGTTGATGAAGTCCTCGGGGAGCTCGTTCTGCTGGGCGTGCTGAACGGTGGCGACGAGCTTTTCGATCTCGGTGGTGTCGGTCATGCCAAGATCGTCGTACCTCGACCAAGGTGGAGGTCAAGCCTCTGGTTGTTGCACATCGGGCCGTTCGAGCGATCTCCTGGGCATGGTGGTGTCTCGGCGACGGTTCCGGGGCCGCGTCCGGCGGCCCCGCGAGCGTGCGTCGCGCGGGATGACGGTGGCGGAGGTGGTCACCGCGCTCACCGCGCTCGGCGCGCTGGTCTTCACCGGGTTGTCGCTCAACGCCACGCGCGACCAGGTCGGCGCGGCCCAGCGGCAGAACGCGGTGGCCGAGCAGGGGCAGCTCACCGATCGCTACACGAGGTCCGTCGAGCAGCTCGACCGGACCGGGCCGGATCATCTGCAGGGGCGCCTCGGGGCCATCTACGCGCTGGAACGGCTCGCCAAGGACTCGCCGCGCGACCAGCCCACGATCGTCGAGGTGCTGTCCGCCTTCGTCCGTACGAACCGGGCACGCGCCTCTTCGGACAGTCACATGTCGAAGTGTCCGGAACCGACGGCGTTGCCGCCCGACGCGAAAGCCGCACTAACCGTGCTGGGCCGGCGCGACACCAGCCAGGACAGGGGAGCGAGGACCGACCTGACCTCCGCCTGCTTCAACGGCCTCGACCTGCGCAACCTCCCGTTGCACAACGTCGACCTGAGCTTCTCCGACCTCCACGACTCCGTCCTCAGCGGAACCGGCTACCGCAACCTGCGGCTGCGTCGCGCGAACCTGGAGAAGGCCGATCTGGGGCGGGCGGACCTGACCTCGATCGCGGATCTCACCGGAGCCAACCTGCGGGGTGCCGATCTGAGCGGGGCTCTGCTGCGCGAGGCCGACCTGGAGAAGGCCGACCTCTCGGGCGCGGTGCTCGCGCGGGCCGATCTGAGCCGGGCGCGGCTGGTGCTCACCGACTTCCGCGGTGCGAACCTCACCGACGCGCAGTGCATCGGCGCCGACCTGAGCAGCGCCGACCTGAGCGGTGCTGTCCTCGGCAGAACGCTGCTGCGGGACGCGAACCTGCGGGCAGCCGCCCTGCGTTCGGCCGACCTGCGGGGAGCGAACCTGGCCGGTGCGCAGCACAACGACGACACCGACGTCCGTGACGCGCTGACCGACGCCTCGACCGTCGAGAAGTGGTGGTGACGCCTCCGCCAGCACCGGGTCACGTGCGGGGTGCGACCCGGGACTCGTAGGAGTTGGGCCTGTAGCCGGGGTTGAAGAAGCAGCCCGTGCCGTACTTCTCGTCGTGGCCTGGGCAGCTGTGCGCGACCAGGTAGGGGTTGGCGCGCAGCCCGAGCTTCTCCCACTTCGCCAGCGCCTGCAACGCGGAGGCGTACTCGGCGTCGCTGAGCGCACTGTGCGTGGCCTCGTTCGTGAACGTCTGCACGAGGTTCCACCACCGCCCGGCCTTGAGCACGGTGTCGCGGTAGGCGGACTCGTGCTCCACGAACGCCGTCGGGTCGCCGATCGCGTGCATCGACAGCACCGGGATGTCGATCTTCCCGGTGAGGTCGCTGTCGTAGGCCAGGGCAGCCCGTGCCTCGGGGTCCGCGGAGAACCGTTCCACGCCCGCGTTGAGGGCCGCGTCGTCGTGCGAGCCCTGGTACCGCACTCCCGCGTTGCTCCACGGGTTCTGATCGCCCAGTCTGTTGTGGACGATGTCGCGGAACGTGAACGTCGCGAAGTTGAGATGGGAGTTCAGCGTCTCCTCGGGAATCTTCGTCACCGCGAGGATGTCATCCAGCTTCTGCTGCTGCTCGGGAGTGCGATTCCCCGCTGTGCCAAGACATTCCTCGATGCGGCCGCGCAGCCCGGCGGTCGTCGTCGTGGAACCCGGACGCAGGCCCTGCCACAGCGGGTACTGCACCTCGGTCGGGCGCGGGTGGTTGCCGCAGTAGTACTGGTAGACCACGCGCAGGTCGACGCGGTAGTCGTAGCCGCGCGAGCCGCCGGCCAGGACGCCGCTGGTGAGCAGGGCCGCGTCGTAGCCCCGGTAGAGCTCGATGGTCTTGGCCGCCACGTTGCCGCCCCACGACTGGCCGTGGAGGTAGACCTTGTGCGGCTTGAGCATCGCGCTGACCAGCTTGCGCAGGTTGTCGGTGTCCTCCGCGGCCATCCGCGTGCCGTAACCGCCTCGCCGGTAGGAGGTGCCCGCCCACGCGTAGCCCTCCTTGACCATGACGGCCCAGCGGTTCAGGTCGTCACGCGTGCGTTCGGGCGTGGGATCGCCCAGGTCAGGGCCGCCGTGCGAGTGCACGACCAGCGTCCTGTTCCACTTCTTCGGCACGGCGATCGTGTAGTACGCACCGTTGGCGTCTCTGCCCTCGTAGCAAGTGGTGCCAGTGGGGACGTTCTCCGGGCACGGCGCCGTGGGAGGCAATGGCGCGGGCGCGGCGACGCTCGCGGCGAGTGCGAATGCCAGCAGGACGTTCATGGCGGGAATCGTGGGCCCGGCTCCACCTGTGGTCCAGCTCACTCCGGCAAACTTGGGATACCCCTGACGTCGCGACGATCGCGGTACGGTCGTGGGCGTGCAGTATCCAGCCGAGCCGTGGCACATGCGGGGCTCTCTCGTGATGTCCGTGTTCAGGGTGCCGCACGAGCTGGTACCGCAGGCCCACCTGCCCGAGGGTGCACGAGTGATCACGTTGGCGGGCAACGCTTTCGTGGCCGTGGCGTTCGTGTCGTACGAGCCGGGCAGCGAGCTCATCTACGAGGAACTGCTCGTGGCGACCCCGGTGTGGGACCAGGGCCGGATGGCCGTGTCGGTGCCGCAGATCTGGGTCGACAGCGAGGCGTCGAAGCAGGGCGGTCGCGAACTCTGGGCCATCCCGAAGCAGCTCGCCCGGTTCGGCGAGGGCTCGTCGATCGCGGCCGTGGCGGTGACCGGTGGCGTGCCGCTGCCCGGCGCCTGGTCGACGGCGGGCTGGACCGCGCAGCGCCTGGACGGCCGCGACGTGCGCACCAGGATGCGCCTGTCCGGGCGGTACCGGCTGGTGCGGGCAGCGTGGCTGTTCCCGGTCGGCGGGCCGCTCGGCTACCTCACCGGCCGCACGCCGCTGGTCAGCTTCGCGACGCGGGACATGCGGCTCACCTTCGGTCAGTAGCCCCGACGTACTGGACGCTGTTGAGCACGTGCCGCGCCCACGCCCGGTCGGCGGGGAAGCGGTGGACGATCCGCACGGACAGCATGGTGCCGGGACGGACCACGTGCGCGTGGAACACCTGTTCCTCGTGGCCGTCGATGACCTCGCTGAGCCAGAACGCGTGCCGCAGCTCGTCGCCGCTGTGCTCGACGGAGTGCTCGGCGCTCGCCGGGTAGCCCTCCAGCACCGCGCCGAGGAAGTCGCTCACGCTGCCGCCCGAGCGGTCGGCGTAGATGTCGAGGCTCACCCGCCGGCCGGGGCTCGTGAAGTGCACCGTGCGGTTCTCGAGCGTCCAGCGCATGCCCGCGGTCCGCTCGATGGTCCAGACCTCGCCGAGCGTCTCCCGGACGGGGATCGGCAACGGCTGTCGGATGCGGCTCAGCACCTCGTCGCGGTCCCATTCCCGGTCCAGCAACGGGTGCGACGTGTAGTACGGCAGCTCGTCGGCGTTGAGGACCGCGGCTTCGACCGGGGTGCCGAGCAAGTCCCACGGCGCGATGAAGTTCGCGAACCTGCCGGACAGGTGCAGGTTCTTGTATTCGCTGTCGTTGTCCCACACGGCATGGGCGTACATCGCGTCGACTTTGCTGATCTGCATCCACGCGCCGTACACCAGCTCTGTTCCCCCGGTCAGCCGAACCGGGAGCAGGCAACGGATGTAGGAGTCGCCGTCCGGTCCGACGAGCAGTCCACCGGTCGGCGCACCGAGTCGCTCGGCGGGCACGCCGATCAGCTGCTCCGGGCGGTTCAACCGGTAGTCGATGCGGCCCGTAGAGGTGATCTCGGCTCCGCAGCATCCGCATTGGACGGTCATGCGGGAATGCTAGAGGTCCTCCGCGTCAAGGAGTCGTGAACGCACCAGAAACCGGATTCCAAGCGGGGCCTCCAGGGAGAAACCGCTGCCACGCCCAGGAACCACGTCGATCGTCAGGTGCGTGTGGCTCCAGTACTCGAACTGCGCCGCGGACATCCACACGGGAACGACGAACTCCTCGACCGCGAGATCACCGAGGTGGACGTCGGACTCCCCGGTGCGGAACTCCCCAGCGGGGTAGCACATCGGCGCGGAGCCGTCGCAGCAGCCGCCGGACTGGTGGAACATCAGCTCGCCGTGCGAAGCCCGGAGGCGGCGGAGCACAGCCGCCGCCTCTCGCGTCACCGCTACGCGGGGCATCAGAAGAAGCCCAGGGCGTTCTGGGAGTAGCTGACGAGCAGGTTCTTGGTCTGCTGGTAGTGATCGAGCATCACGCGGTGGTTCTCGCGGCCGATACCGGACTGCTTGTAGCCGCCGAACGCCGCGTGCGCCGGGTAGGCGTGGTAGTTGTTCACCCACACGCGGCCCGCCTGGATGTCGCGGCCCGCGCGGTAGGCGACGGAGCCGTCGCGGGACCAGACGCCGGCGCCGAGGCCGTAGAGGGTGTCGTTGGCGGTCTTCATGGCGTCGTCGTAGTCGGAGAACGACGTCACGGCGACGACCGGGCCGAAGATCTCCTCCTGGAAGATCCTCATCTTGTTGTCGCCCTCGAAGATCGTCGGCGTCACGTAGTAGCCGCCGGACAGCTCGCCGCCGAGGTCCGCGCGCTCGCCACCGGTGAGGACGCGGGCGCCCTCCTGCTTGCCGATGTCGATGTACGACAGGATCTTCTCCAGCTGGTCGTTGGACGCCTGCGCGCCGATCATCGTGTCGGTGTCGAGGGGGTGGCCCTGCTTGATGGCGCGGGTTCGTTCCACGGCGTCACCGAGGAACTGGTCGTACATCGAGCTCTGGAGCAACGCGCGCGATGGGCACGTGCATACCTCGCCCTGGTTCAGCGCGAACATCGTGAAGCCCTCGAGCGCCTTGTCGTAGAAGGCATCCCGCTGCGCGGCCACGTCGGAGAAGAACACGTTCGGCGACTTGCCGCCGAGCTCCAGCGTGACCGGGATGATGTTCTCGCTGGCGTACTGCATGATCAACCGGCCGGTGGTCGTCTCGCCGGTGAACGCCACCTTCGCCACGCGGCGAGAGGACGCCAGCGGTTTGCCCGCCTCGACGCCGAAGCCGTTGACCACGTTCACGACGCCCGGCGGCAGCAGGTCGGCGATCAGTTCCATCAGCACGTGGATCGACGCCGGCGTCTGCTCGGCGGGCTTCAGCACGACCGCGTTGCCCGCGGCCAGCGCCGGTGCGAGCTTCCACACTGCCATCAGCAGCGGGAAGTTCCACGGGATGATCTGGCCGACGACGCCGAGCGGCTCCTGGAAGTGGTACGCCACCAGGTCTTCGTCGATCTGCGAGATGCCGCCCTCCTGGGCGCGGATCACGCCCGCGAAGTAGCGGAAGTGGTCGACGGCGAGCGGCAGGTCCGCGGCGAGCGTCTCGCGGATCGCCTTGCCGTTCTCCCACGTCTCGGCGACCGCGAGCGCCTCGAGGTTGGCCTCGACGCGGTCGGCGATCTTGTTCAGCACGTTGGCGCGGTCGGCGGGGGAGGTCTTGCCCCACGCGCGGGCGGCGCCGTGGGCCGCGTCGAGCGCGCGTTCGACGTCCTCCGCGGTGCCGCGGGCGATCTCGGTGAACTCCTCGCCGGTGACCGGGGTGGGGTTGGCGAAGTACTCGCCCTTGGCGGGCGGCACGTACTCGCCTCCGATGAAGTGGTCGTACCGGTCGCGGTACGTCACCACGCTGCCGGGCTGTCCCGGAGCCGCGAATTTCGCCATGGGTCTCGCCTCCCGCATCGTTGCGAACTGGAGGCGACGCTAGGCAGTGCAACGTTTCACCAACGTTGCATCCGAAAGGAGTAACGCGAGGCGCCAGAAGGACCGTCATCCTGAACTGGTGACGGACGTCGGCGAAGCAACGCGGCCGGTGATCGCCGAGTCGTGGCGGCGGTCCCTCGCGGCGCGCGTCGACCCCGACCGGCACGAGGCGCCGGTCGTCTACGCGCCGGACGAGATCGCCGACCTGCGCGGCACCCATCCGCTCGCGTCCGCCGTGCCGCTGCTCGAGCACACCCTGTCGATGGACGACACGATCATGATCGTCACGGACACACGCGGGCACATCCTGTGGTGCGAGGGCGACAACGGCGTGCGGCACAAGGCCGAACGCGTCCACCTCACCGAAGGGTCGCGCTGGAGCGAGGACGCCATCGGCACCAATGCGATGGGCACGGCTCTTGCCACCGGCAGGCCCGTCACCGTGCACTCCCGCGAACACCTCGTGCGGACGTACCACGGCTGGACGTGCGCGGCCAGCCCGATCCGCGACCCCCACAGCGGGCTGCTGCTGGGCGTGGTCGACGTCAGCGGGCCGCTCAAGACCATGCACCCGGCCGTCGCGCAGCTCGTGTCCGCGGCCGCCCGGCTCGCCGAGCACCACCTGCGCCAGCACCTGGTGCCGCGCGGGCACGTGCTGACGCTGAACTTCCTCGGCGGGCTGCACGCGGACCTCGACGGGCGGCCGCTGATGCTGACGTTGCGGAACGCGGAGGTGCTGACGGCGCTCGCACTGCACCCCAAGGGACTCACCGCTGAACAACTCGCATTGCTGCTCTATGGTGAACGTGGGAACCCGACCACGATCCGCGCTGAGCTGCACAGGTTGCGCGCTCAGCTCGGAGGTGTGCTGCTGACCAGGCCGTACCGGCTGGATGCTGTCGTCCACGGCGACTTCCTGGACGTTCGCACGGCGCTGAGGTCAGGCGACGCGCGACAGGCCACCCGGCGCTACAGCGGCGAGCTGCTGCCCCGTTCGGACGCGCCGGTCGTGCGCGAGGAGCGGATGGACCTCGCCGCCGCGGTGCGCAGGGGTGTGCTGGACAGGGGAGACGTCGACGCCTTGCTGTCGTTCGCAGACTGCACTGCCACGGCGGAGGACGCCGAGGTGCTCGAACGGCTGCGCCTGATGCTTCCGGCCACCGATCCCCGTCACGCTCTCGTTTCCTCGCGCCTGCGAAGGGCGTTGGAATAGGCTTCCCTGCGGGGGAGGACGAAGTGAAGCAGTGCATCAACTGCATGACCCGGTTGTCGCGCAAAGAGGCCACCGAGGTCGCGTGGTGCGCCTTGTGCGCGCCCTGCCTGCAGGTCGTGTCGGACCAGATGAAGCTGGTGCACGACCGGCCCGGCGGCGCCGACGTGCAGATCTACCAGTGCGGCTGGTGCGGTGTCGCGCGCTCGTGCGGCGTCGGCTGGCGCACGCGGTGCCTGGTGTGCCTGGACGACAGGTCCGTGCCCGACCCGGCCGTGCAGAAGATCGCGCGCCGGCTCGAGCTCGACGGAACCTGGCGGGAGAACTCGGAGTTCATCGCCGCCACGACCGTGAAGATCCGGCTCGCGAAGTACTTCCAGCAGGGCTGGACCGTGCTCGCGACGGACGTGCACGGGCTGCCGTGGACCGGGTTCCGGTGGCTGACGAAGTCGCACGGGACGTGGGGGCGCAACGCCGAGACGGGTGAGGTCGTGCGGCTCCGGCACTCCCGCGGCGAGGAGAACCTGCTCTACCTGGTGCGGTACGGGAAAGTGCTCAAGTTCGGGCGCGGCAACGCCGAACGCGTCGGTGGGCACGTGGAGCTGGGCGCGGTCCCGGTGCTCGTGCTGACGGCGCCGAGGCAGGACGTCACCGTCGCCCGCGACCGCCTGAAGCGCTTGCACCGCACGGAGATGGTGTCGCAGCGCACGCCGGTGGACCTGTTCGCGGTGCTGCCGGACGGGGTCGACGTCACCGATCGCCATTCGCGCAGCTGAGTGCCGCCCGGCTGGGTACCCCACCGCGGTGGACGAGATCGTCGTGGTGGGACAGATAGCGCGTGACCTGGTCCTCGTCGTCGACGAGGTGCCGGGGCCCGGCGGTGCGGCACCGGTCCGCGAGCGCCGCGAGATGCTCGGCGGCAAGGGCGCGAACATCGCGGTCGGCCTGGCCCAGCTGGGCGCGCCGGTGCGGCTCGTGGGTGTGGTCGGGGACGACGACGTCGGTGAGCGGCTGATCGCGCGGGCGGCCGCGGACGGGATCGAGACCTCGTCCGTCGTGCGGCGGCGGGACTGCGCGACCGGGTTGATCGTGAACGTGGTGGCCGACGGGTGGCGCTACCTCGAAGACCTCCCGGACGGGGTACTGCTGAGGGAGACGGACATCGACGCGGACGTGGTCGCGGGCGCCGGGGCCGTCGTCCTGCAGCTGCAGCAACCGCCCGAGGTGGCGCTGAAGGCGGCACGGGCGGCGCGGGGACGGGTCGTTCTCGACGGGTCCCCGGAACGGCTGCGAGACGAACTGCTGGCGTGCGCGGACGTCGTCCGGGCCGATCACCAGGAGGCCGAGCTGCTGTCCGGCCGGAAGATCACGGGTGCGGACGACGCTGTGCGCGCGGCGCGTGAGGTGATGGGACACGGCCCTCGGTTCGTGGCGGTCGCCGTGGACGGTGTGGGCAACGTGTTCGTCTGGGACTCCGGTGACCTCGTGGTGCCGCTGGGGGACGTCGAGGTCGTCGACACGACCGGCGGCGGCGACGCGTTCGTGGCGGCGCTGACCTTCGCGCTCGGCCGTGGCGACGCCCCGGCGGAGGCCGCGCGGCTCGCCGTGAAGGCCTCGGGGGACACCGTGACGCGCCCCGGCGGACGGCCTGACCTCACCGGGTTGTGATCAGGCGCGTTATCGTTGTTGCGTCCGATGAGGGGAGGTCAGGGGTGCGAGTGCTCGCTGTCGTGCTGCTCCTGCTGTTCTCGGCCGTCCCCGCGCACGCCGCCACGGGCACGTACCTGCGCATCGGACACTTCTCGATGGACCAGGCCCGAGTGGACGTCACACTCGATGGGGTGAAGCTCGGCACCCTCGACTACTCCCAGCTGTACGAGTACCGCCGGGTAGAGCCGGGCGACCACGTCGTCGAGTTCCGCGCGGATCCCGGCTCACCGGTGCTGCGGTCGGTGCTCGTGCAGGCGGGCGCGGGCAAGGCGTACACGGTCGTCGACATCGCCTCGGCGATGAAGGTGCTGGAGGACGACGTCAGCCTGCCGCCCAACGGGCAGGCGCGCCTGCGCGTCCTCAACGCCGGTGACGCCGAAATGGACCTCCTGCGCGGCAGCGTGTTCGTGCACCGCAACGTCAAGGCGAACTCCACGACCGGCTACGCGGTGATGCTGCCCGGCTCGGACGCGCTGCAGGTCCTGCCGCGCGGCAAGGACTCGACGCGACTGGAGGTGACGCTCGAGTCCGGCGCGGTGTACACGCTGCTGGTGAGCGCGCGCCGCATCGAGCTGCGCACCGACGCCAAGGGCGCCGAGGTCGTGCCCGGCGGCGGCCAGGAGACGGGCTTCGGCGGCATGGCCGGTGGGTGGGACCCGATCACCGCGCTGGTCATCGCGCTCATCGTGGGCATCGCGATGTTCTCGGTACGCGGCAGGCTCTTCCGGTTCGGCTGATGAGCAAGGGCAAGCTCGTGATGGCCGCCGCCATCGTGGTCGCGTTGATCTACATCGTGAAGGATCCCGGCGCGGAGAAGGCGCCTGAGCCGGTGACCGTGCGGATCCCGTCGATCGGCGTCGAGACCTCCCTGGAAGCGCTGAAGGTCGACTCCGCCGGGGTGCTGGAGCCGCCGACCCGCGCGGACAAGGCGGGCTGGTACGCCAAGGGGGTCGCGCCAGGCGACGCCGGGCCCGCCGTGATCGCGGGCCACGTCGACTCGAAGACCGGGCCCGGCGTGTTCTTCCGGCTGCCCGAGCTGCGGCCCGGCGCCGAGGTGCTGGTCAAGCGCAAGGACGGCAGCGAGCTCACGTTCGTCGTGAACCACACGTACTCGACGGAGAAGACCGCGTTCCCGACCGCCGTCGTCTACGGGCCGACCCCGTTGTCCGAGCTGCGCCTGGTGACGTGCGGCGGCGACTTCGACCGTGTAGCCGGTAGCTACCGCAACAACGTCATCGTGGAAGCGGTGCTGAAGGTCTGAGGCGAAATTCCGGCGACCGGTCCTCGGCCCGGCTGATCCGGTTACGCTGCTCCAACTGCCGCCATCCACGTTGACGCGGCAGGAGCAGTGCAAGTGTCTCGTATGGCGAAAGTCCTTGCCACGCTGGCCCTTCTGGGCGGCCTGACCCCGGTGGCGCAGGCGGCACCGGCGTGCTGGCAGGAGTTCTGCGGCAAGTACCCACCCGCACCACAGCCGGGGCAGTGGTCGTCCGCCCACGTCTCCTACGGCACGAACGGCAAGCTGAAGTACGCCTCCGACAAGGACGGCAACCGCGTGCCGGACTTCAGCTACGTCGGCTACCACTACGGCGAGAAGCCGCTGCCGGTCGTGCCGGACGTGGTCACGATCAGTCCCGTCGCCGGTGACAACACGGCGCACCTCCAGCAGGCGATCGACCAGGTCGGCGCCCGCACGCCCGACGCCAACGGGCACCGCGGCGCGGTGCGGCTCGCGGCCGGGCGGTACGAGATCCGGGGCACCGTGCGGATCAGGCACAGCGGCGTGGTGCTGCGCGGATCCGGTGACACCACAACGCTGTTCGGCCGCGGCGACACTCCGCACCAGCGCACGGTCGTCGTGCTCGGCAGCGACGCGAAAACGCCGTGGACGACCGGGGCGAGCGTCGAGGTGACGACGCCGTTCGTGCAGGTCGGGTCGCTGAGCCTGGAGGTCGCGAACGCCGCGGAGTTCAAGGTGGGGCAGGAGGTCGTCGTGAGGCACCCGTCGTCGCAGAAGTGGATCGACGCGGTCGGCGGTGGCGGTGTGGTGCAGGACGCCAAGTGGACGCCGGGGTCGATGGACCTGCACTGGGTGCGCCGGATCAGGGCGATCGACGGACGCAGGCTCACGTTCGACGCGCCGATCTACAACCACCTGGACAGGTCGCTGACGGTGTCCGCGGTCGCGCCGGTGACCGCGCGGAACCTCGTCAGCGAGTCCGGTGTGGAGAGTCTGCGGGTCGACGTCGAGACCAAGGGTGGCGAGGACGAGAACCACGCGTGGAACGCGATCGGCGTGTTCGGCGCGGACAACAGCTGGGTGCGGGGCGTGAAGACCCGCTACTTCGGCTACGCGGGTGTCGTCACCGAACGGTCGGTGCGCATCACCGTGAAGGACGCGCGGGCCACGGACCCGGTCGCGATCCGCACCGGCGGCCGCATGTACAACTTCGCCGCGAACACCGATTCGCACCTGATCCTGTTCACCGGCCTGCACGCGGCCAAGGCGCGGCACGCGTTCGTCAGCAACGGCGCCAACACGACGGCGGGCGTGGTGTGGCATCGGGCCACTGTGGACGGTGGGGACGCCGAGGCGCACCGGCGGTGGAGCCAGGGACTGCTGTTCGACAACATCCGCGAGGTCGGCAGCGGCGGCAACCAGGCCAAGCTGATCAACCGCGGCGACTACGGCACCTCGCACGGCTGGGGAGCCGCGCACTCGGTGGTGTGGGACTACAACAAGGAGATGGTCGTCCAGAAGCCGCCGACCGCGCAGAACTACGCCGTGTCCAACGAGGGCACGCGGCGGTCGCAGCCGTACTTCCCGGGGCCGTGGGGCAGCATCGAGATCAAGACCGGGCCGCTGGTGCCGGAATCGCTGTACGAGGCGCAGGTCGTCGACCGGCTCGCTGTGGCACACGACTAGATGATGATTCCTGGACCTTAAGTGCTCGTAGGCGATCAGTGAGCGCTTGACGGGTGCGTCGATGACCCAGTTGTGCCAGATCGCGGCGGCGAGGGCGAGCATGCGCTGGGCGACGCGGGCGAGCGCGCCGTGCGGGGTGCGTGCGCCGTGTTGTTCCAGGGAGAGTTGTCGTTCGGCGGTGTTGATGATCGATTCGATGCGTTGCCGGATCATCGACCGGTTGCCGTGACGGCGTTTCTCATCGCGGCGGCCTCCAGCGTCTCAGGGCCGCCTGCCGCTCAAGATCCAAACGGAGTCAGTCGTCTAGTAGAGCGTCGCGGCTTGGTTGTGCTCCGTTGAGTCGGGCTGGGGGCTGGGCGGTCTGGTGCTCATCACCGAAAGCCGGATGGTCGCGCTCTCATGCACGTCGCTGCCGAGTTGGCGGTAGAGAAATGCTGACGCAAACGTTTGCTGATCATCCCAACTGCTGCCAACCGTGCAGTTAGCAGCCATGAGAGCGCGATCTTCATGATCGCTAGTGGGATTCGCGGCTGACGTCGCTGCCGCTGGAGCCGACCAGGAAGTCCAGGTCGGCTCCGGTGTCGGCGCCCTGCACGTGGTCGATGTAGAGCCGTTCCCAGCCGCGTTTCGGTGCCGCGAACGCCTCCGTCATCGCGGCGCTGGGGGTCCGGGAGAGGAAGTCCGGCGCCTCGACGTCGATCCGCCGGTTCTCCACGTCCAGCACGATGACGTCGCCGGTGCGGACCAGGCCGAGCGGTCCACCGGCCGCCGCTTCCGGTGCCACGTGCAGCACGACCGTGCCGTACGCGGTGCCGCTCATGCGCCCGTCGCAGATGCGGACCATGTCGCGCACGCCCTGCTCCAGCACCTTCTTGGGCAGCGGCATGTTCGACACCTCCGGCATGCCCGGATACCCGCGCGGGCCGCAGCCGCGCAGCACCAGCACCGAGTCGGCGTCCACGTCGAGGTCCGGGTCGTCGATGCGGGCGTGGAAGTCCTCGATGCTGTCGAACACCACGGCCTTTCCGCGGTGCCGCAACAGGTTCGGTGACGCGGCCGCCGGTTTGACCAACGCACCCAGCGGGGCGAGGTTGCCGCGCAGCACGGCGATCCCGCCCTCCGCGATGATGGGTTCGGAGCGGCTGCGGATCACCTCCGGGTCCCAGATCGGGGCGTCGTCGAGGTAGTCGACGAGCGGCTGCCCGGTGACCGTCAGTGCGGTCGGGTCCAGCAGGTCGCGGACTTCCCGCAGCACGGCCGGCAGCCCGCCCGCGCGGTGGAAGTCCTCCATCAGGAACCGGCCGGCGGGCTGGAGGTCCACCAGCAGCGGCACACCGGAGCCGATGCGGTCGAAGTCGTCGAGCGTCAGGTCGACACCCAGGCGCCCGGCGATGGCGAGCAGGTGCACCACGGCGTTGGTCGAACCGCCGATCGCGGCCAGCGCCACGATCGCGTTGTGGAAGTTGGCCTTCGTCATGAACGTGCTGGGGCGCCGGTCCTTCGCCACCAGCTCGACGGCCAGGCGGCCGGTGCCGTGCGAGGCCTCCAGCAGCCGGCTGTCCGGCGCGGGAGTGCCCGCCACGCCGGGGACGACGGTGCCGAGCGCCTCGGCGACGAGAGCCATCGTCGAGGCGGTGCCCATGGTGTTGCAGTGGCCGCGGCTGCGGATCATCGCGGACTCGGAGCGGGTGAACGCCTCCTGCGACAACGTCCCGGCGCGGACTTCCTCCGACAGCCGCCAGACGTCCGTGCCGCAGCCCAGCGGCACACCGCGGAACGTGCCGGTCAGCATCGGCCCGCCGGGCACCACGACCGCCGGGATGTCGACGGACGCGGCGGCCATCAGCAGGGCGGGAATCGTCTTGTCGCAGCCGCCGAGCAGCACCACGCCGTCGACGGGGTTGGCGCGCAGCATCTCCTCGGCCGCCATCGCCGCCATGTTGCGCCACAGCATCGCGGTCGGGCGGACGTTGGTCTCACCCAGCGACACCACGGGCAGGTTGAGGGGGATGCCGCCCGCCTCGTGCACGCCGTTCGACACCGACGCGGCGACCTCGTCGAGGTGCGCGTTGCACGGGGTGAGGTCGGAGGCGGTGTTGGCGATCGCGATCTGCGGTCTGCTGAAGGCGTCGTCCGGGGTGCCGCGGCGCATCCAGGCTCGGTGGATGTAGGCGTTGCGGTCGTCTCCCGCGTACCACTGCTCGCTGCGTAGCCCCACTGCGCCTCCTAGCGGTCCTCCTCGACCATATAGGGACTTCCGTGCCTGTGGACGATCTTCCAGTCGCCGTTCTCGCGGCGGAAGACCGTGGTGACGCGCAACGCGTACGTGGACACGCTGCCGTCGGCCTGGACCACCGACGACCGTTCGATCGCGCAGGCGTAGCCGAGGTCGCCGGACGTCTCCGCGGCCACGATCTCGACCTCGCCCGCCCTGCTGCCGCGCCACGACCCGGCGAGCAGGTCGAAGGTGCGTTCCAGCTCGGCCCAGCCGGTGCCGGTGTACATGGCGCCGTACAGGGTGAGCGGTTCGGTGTGCGACCACATCTGCTTGCGCGGCCCGGAGTCGCCGTCGTGCATGGTGCGGATGTCGCGTTCGAGCAGCGGCAGCACGTCGTCCTGGTAGCTCATCGCTGGCGGCCCTTCCGTGCGGCGGGTCCGGACAGCATGACTCTCCGAACCCGTCCGCGCGCGGTCAGGCCACGACGACGTCCTCACCCTTGATCTTCGTCTTGATCTGCGGCAACGGCAGATGATCAGGTTGTTGTCGCCTCGCTGCACAGCCAGACCTGGTGCGTGCATTTGGCGTCGAACGCCGTGCACGTGCCCTTCGCCGGCTGGGCGACGACCACGGACGTCTCGTCGTCGAAGTGCACGACGACACCGCCGTTGAGCGGCACGTCGGTCTTCTTCGTGAGGCGACGGGCACCGGACAAAACCGGAAATTTCGACGCGT
The DNA here is from genome assembly GCF_016907955.1 of Lentzea nigeriaca. Taxonomy (GTDB): domain Bacteria; phylum Actinomycetota; class Actinomycetes; order Mycobacteriales; family Pseudonocardiaceae; genus Lentzea; species Lentzea nigeriaca. The sequence continues at coordinate 1,487,148 of NZ_JAFBCX010000001.1, forward strand.
GAACGGCAGGTCTGGATCGGAACAGTGGGTGGAATCGCCCCTAACGGGGTAAACGGCCGATACGTCAAGCAGTCGGCGCTGTTGCACCGTTGGGGCGAAAGGGCGGCGACGTGATGATGACCGCGGTACGGGAGTACGCACTCCGGGTGTCTGCGGAACTCGGCTTGAGCGGCGAGTCGTCGTGCGTGGACGGAGAGCGGCCGCTGCGGCTCTACGTCGCGGTGGACGGCCAGTTGCCAGGGCATCCCGGTCACGATGTGGCGCTGCTCTGGACGGACGGCCACGGCTGGGAGATCGCGGTGGAGGAACCCGGCGGTGCCGAGCTGACCGTCGTGGCCAGGTTGCGCGGAGCCGTCGAGCCGCCGCCGCGCACGGTCGCGCGGTGGGCGGGGAAGCTGCTGTCAGGTCAGTGGCCGGTCCCCGGTGAACGGAAGGACCGGCCACTGCTGAAACAAGCGGGCTAACCGACGGAGACCGGTTCCGGCTTCTTCTTCTCCTGCGGCAGCTCGTCGAGTGCGGTGCCCTCGACGTCGAGCTCCGGCAGCCAGCGCAGCCACTTCGGCAGCCACCAGGCGCGCTCGCCGATCAGTGCCAGCGCGGCGGGCACGAGCACCATGCGGACCACGAACGCGTCCACGAAGATGCCGGCGGCCAGGGCGAAGGCGATCGACTTCACCGTCGCCTCGCCCGCGGGGACGAAGCCCGCGAACACCGAGAACATGATCAGCGCGGCGGCCACCACGACCGGGGCCGCCTGGCGGAAGCCCGTGGTGATGGCCTCGATCGGCTTGGCGCCGCGGTGGTGCGCCTCGTGCATCCGGGACACCAGGAAGATCTGGTAGTCCATGGCCAGGCCGAACAGGATGCCGATCACGAGGATCGGCGTGAGGCTGATCAGCGGGCCGGTGCTGTCGAGGTTCACCGCGTCGGCGAGCCAGCCCCACTGGAACACCGCCACGGTGGCACCGAGCGACGCGCCGATGGTCAGCAGGAAGCCGAGCACGCCCACGAGCGGCACGAGCAGCGAGCGGAACACCAGGACCAGCAGGACGAGCGCCAGGCCCACGACGACGGCCAGGTAGATCGGCAGCGCGCGGTCCAGCGACGTGGCCACGTCGACGCTCACCGCGGTGGCACCGGTGACGTAGGCCCTGCCGCCCTCCACTGTGGACAGCTCGGCTCGCAGGTCGCCGACGAGCTGTTCGGTGGCGGTGCTGTCCGGGCCGGACTTCGGGATCACGGTGACCAGCGCGGCGGACCCGTCCGGGCTCGGTTGCGCGGGCGTCACCAGGGCGACGTCGGACATCTTCGCGATCGGCTCCGCGGCCTTGGTGGCGGTCGCGGCGGCGCCGTTGCCCTCGACGAGCACGATGATCGGGCCGTTGAAGCCCTCGCCGAAGCCCTCCGCGAGGATCCGGTCGGCGCGCTCCTGAGTGGAGCCCGCCGGCGGCTTCTGGATCAGCGTGGTGTCCATGGAGGCCACCGGGATCGCGACGATGCCGAGCGCCACGATCGAGAGCAGCAGCGCGACGACGCGGTTGCGCGTGACGACACCCGCCCAGCCGCGGATGACGCCGCGGTCGGTGGGTTCGGGGGCGGCGGCGGACCGTTCCTTGCGGGTGAGCACGCGGCGGCCGAGCATGCCCAGCACGGCGGGCACCAGCGTGACGGCGATCAGCACCGCGACGACGATGGTGGCGGCGGCCGCGACACCCATCTGAGTGAGGAACGGGATGCCCGCGATCGCGAGGCCCACCAACGCGATGACGACGGTGAGACCGGCGGTGACGACGGCGGAACCGGCGGTGCCGACCGCGGTCGCGACGGCGTGGCCCACGTCGGAGCCGCGGCGCAGCTCCTGGCGGTAGCGGTTGATGATGAACAACGCGTAGTCGATGCCGACCGCGAGGCCCAGCATCGAGGCGAGGATGGGCGTGGTCGACTGCAGGTCCATGAACCCGGTCGCGATGGTGATGCCGAGCGCGCCGATGCCGACACCGATCGCGGCGGTCAGCAGGTTCATGCCCGCGGTGACGAGCGAGCCGTAGGTCAGGGCGAGCACGACGAGCGCCAGCACGACGCCGATGGCCTCGGTCGGGCCGCCGACGTGCGGGGTCTCCTGCATCGCGGTGCCGGTGACCTCGACGGTCAGCCCGGCGGCCCGTGCCTTGTCGACGGCCTTGAGCAGCTCGGACCGCTGCTCTGCGGTGACCTCGCCGGGCTTCACGTCGTAGGTGACGGTGCTGTAGCCGACGTTGACGTCGCGGTTCACACTCGGGGCCGCCGGGTCGAGCGGGTTGGTCGCCGAACGGACGCCCTTGAGCGCGGCCTCGTCGGCCGCCAGCTCGCTGATCGCCTTGACGTGCTGCGGCAGCTTCTGGCCCTCTGGCGCCTTCAGGACGACACGAGCGGACGCCGTCTGGCCAGAGCCGAACTTCTGCTGGATGCGCTCGAGCGCGGTCGTCGACTCCTGGCCGGGGATGGACATCGAGTTGGACGTCTCACCGCCGAGCGTGAACGCGCCGGCACCGGCGCCGATCAGCACGAGCAGCCAGATCAGGACGACCGGGAGCCGGCGCCGGTGGGCACCCATTCCCAGTCTGTAGAGCAGTTTCGCCATGATGATCAGGCCTCCCGGTGCCCGAGTGCGTCGTAACAGGTAGCGAGGATCAAGGGACGCCACGTGGTCTTGTCACCCTCCTGGTTGGCCAGGAGCGTGAGCACGGCCATGGCGGTGAGTGCGCCGACGATCCGGATCGCGCGTGGCAGCTCGCGCTCGGGGTCGATGACGAACATCTCGTTGAGCAGCAGTTCGTCCTGCGCCTGCTGAGAGTCCTCACCCGGCGCGGTCATCGAGCGGAACAGCAGCGCGACCAGGCCAGGCCGGTCGAGCGCGACGTCGGTGAGCAGCTCCAGCGCCCGCCGCTCGCGGGCAGGCCCGGCCGGCAGAGGGCTGACGAGTTCCAGCACCTGCCTGCTCAGCACGTGGCTCTGCTGCCACGCCGCCTCGAAGAGGGCTTCCTTGCTGGGGAAGTGGTGCAGCAGACCGGCTTTGGACAGGCCGACGGCGTCGGCGAGCGACTTCAACGAGGTCTGCTCGAACCCGTGCCGCGCGAAGAGTGCGGCGGCGGCGTCGAGGAGCTTCTCGTCGACGCCGGTCCTGGGCTGTCGTGGCATGCAGCCGACTTTACGACGTTTACCGACCAGATCGGTAGGTAAACCGACCGAAATGGTCGGTGGCGTTGGTCACGCACAATGTCGTGGTGATCGAGATGAACGCCGTCGTCGCCGCGCACCACCTGGTCGGCTTCCCGGACTGGCCCACCGGTCCGTACTCCGACGGTGACGTCGTGCTGTCGGGCCGGATGTCACGGGAGGAAATCGGCACCGCGCTCGCCGCGATCGCGCAGTACAACAACGGCCAGGAGGTCGGGCCGGACGGGCCGGCGTTGCTCGGTGGGTTGCTGGAGCAGGAAGCCATCATCATGTCCGGCGGCCTGCTGGTGAGGGACACGCGCACCGGCGTGGTGGTCGAACCGGGGTGCTGTCAGGGGTTCGAGGACTGGCGGGACTGGCGCGGCGTCCTCGACGGCCGGCACCCGTGGCTCGGGCACTCGCCGGACCCGAAGGTGGAGATCGGCGACGGCCTCGTGCGGGTGTGGCCGGACGACCGCCGGACGGACGGCCCGGCGTGCGAGATCCCGCTCGCCGAGCTGCCGGGCCACCTCGCCGCGGTCCGACAGGACCTGCTCGGGTTCCTGGAGCTCGTGCGGAAGTGGGCGCCGTACGGAATGGGGGAAGCGCTCGCCGAGAGGTTCGACGAGCACTTCCACATCAGCGCGCCGCTGTGACCGCGCGGGTGATGGCTGACCACACCACGTGCCCGACCGCGATGCACACGACCCACACGACGGCCACCGGCACCCTGGGGCTGCAGGTGCGCGAACACCGCGTAGTGCGTGAGGTGGACGGCGAGCGAGGCGCCGGCCAGCAGGGCAGACCGGTGAGCGATGCCGGACACACCACCTGTTTGCGCCCCATAATGCGAGCATGTTCGTCTTCGACGCCGAATTGTGGCTCTGGGATGCCCGACGCATGGACACGTGGACTTTCGTGACGCTGCCGGAGGACGTCTCGGACCAGATCAGCGAACTCGCCACGCCCGGCGCCGGTTTCGGTTCCGTGAAGGTTCGCGTGGGACTGGGCGCCTCGTCGTGGTCGACGTCGGTGTTCCCGGACAAGCAGTCCGGCTGCTACGTGCTGCCGATCAAGGCGGCCGTGCGGAAGAAGAACGACGTGGGGCCGGGCGACGTCGTGGAGGTCACCGTCGAAGTCGTTTAGGCGGACCAGTCGATGTCGGCGTAGATCGCGGCGTGGTCGCTCGCCGCGTGCACCTCGTCGGTCATGGTTTCGTAGACCTCCCAACGGTTTTTGGTCCGCGGACCGCGCCACACGCCCTTGCGGAAGACGCCACCGCCGATCGCCTTGGCGAACAGCTCCGGGGTGAGCAGGATGTAGTCGATCTTGCCCTTCTCGTTGACGCCGCGATAGGTGCCGAAGCGGTGGTCCCACTCGAAGTCGGCGTGCTCGCTGATGTCGCGCAGGCCGGTGCGCTGGAACAACGGGCGCAGCGCCTCGCTCTCGGCGGTGTCGTTGAGGTCGCCGACGACCGCGATGTGCTCGTGGCCCTCGTCGCGCAGGCGGTTCACGATGCGGGCGATGCGGACGGCCTGGCGGAAGCGGCGGCGGGCGCCGATCGGGTCGCCGGGAGCGCCGTAGCCCTTGGACTTCAGGTGGTTCACGAGCACCACGACCTCGGGCCCGGCCGGCGTGCGCACGTGGTACTCGGCGCAGTCGCGGGAGAAGATCACGCCCGAGTTGTCCTTGGCGTACACGTGGGTCCGGATGGTGACGACCTCGTGGGCGTCGCGGGTCAGCAGGCCGACGTTGATGCCGCGCTCGTCGTTGCCGTCGATGAGGTGGACCTCGTCGTACGGGGTCCAGCCGACGCTTTTGAGCATGCTGGCGGAGAACATGTGCAGCAGCTCGCGTGACTCGGCCTCGACCACGCCGAGGACGTGGGCCCCGACGTCGCGCATCACCTGGGCGGTGTGGCGGGTGGCGAGCTCGCTGATGGGTTCGGTGGTGAGCTCGACCCAGCCGACCCAGGACTCGCGACCGCTTGCCACGACTGAGGTTTCGCCGGTCTTGTGGCGGGCGAGGAACCGGCCGCGGATGCGGCGCAGGATCGCGTACCTGCTGCGGTCGCTGCGGAGCAACTCGAGCGTCGCCAGGTGTTCTTTGAGTTCTTCCTTGACTTCCGGCGTGTAGGTGTCGCAGGCGATGAGCTCGTTGAACCGGGCGTGGGCAGCCAGCACCGGGGCCGCGTGCCTGGTCGCTCCGCGGCCCATCACCTTGGGGCGCTCGAACATGTTCTCCACGTTGAACGACCCGATTCGCGTGATGCTCATCGATTTCAGGGTCGCATGTGGATATACGGCCGCGCCCTGGTCTGGTCGGGTGATCTTTCGGTCAGGTGGTGGAGGGCCCCGTGTGGCTGGGCTGCCGGACGTCTGATGACTGGGGCCCTCCTGCCATCGGCAAGGTTGCCTCTTTGGTCGGCAACGAACCTAGGATTAACCTTGAATCCGCTGCTGAGGGGTGATCTTGGAGTTCGGGCTGCTCGGTGCCGTGGAGGTGCGCGACCGCGGTGCGCTGGTCGACGTGGGCCACGTCCGGCAACAGTCGGTGCTGGTCGCGCTGCTGGTCGAGGAGGGACGGCCGGTCCCCGTGGACCGGTTGCTCGACCGCGTCTGGGGCGAGCGGGCGCCGCTGAGGGCCCGCGAGACCCTCTACGGGTACGTGTCGAAGCTCCGCAAGCTGCTCGGACTCGACATCGAACGTTCACCCGCCGGCTATCGCCTGAACGTGGCCGCGGCCCAGGTCGACCTGTTGCGGTTCCGTGCACTCGTGCGGCTGGGCGCGCTCGACGATGCGCTGGCCTTGTGGCGCGGTGACGCGGTGGAAGGGCTCGAGTCGCCGTGGTTCGACGCGTTGCGGGAAAGCCTGCACGCCGAACGTTTCGCCGCTGAACTGGACCGCAACGACGCGGCGCTCGCGCAGGGGCGTCACGCCGCGCTGCTGCCCGTGTTGCGGCGCATGGCGGACGAACGGCCGCACGACGAACGCCTTGCCGCGCAACTGATGCTGGCGCTGCACCTGTCGGGCAACGACGCTGAGGCGTTGCGGCAGTACGAAACCGTGCGCCGAGAGCTCGCCGACGAGCTCGGCGCGGATCCGAGCAAACCGCTGCAGGACGTGCACCAGCGGATCCTCGCTGGAGACGCAGGCCGCGCGGAGTCCCTGCCGCTGCAGCTGCCCGCGCCGCAGCCGTGGTTCACCGGCCGCGAGGAGGAACTGGCCGCGCTGGACCCGTCGGGAACCGTCGTGATCACCGTGATCGGCGGCACGGGAGGCATCGGCAAGACCGCGCTGGCGCTGCACTGGGCGCACCGGCACGCCGACGACTTCCCGGACGGCCAGCTGTACGTGAACCTGCGCGGCTTCGACCCCGCCGCCGAGCCGACGCCGCCGGAGACGGTGCTGCGGGAGTTCCTGGAAGCGCTGGGGGAGGAGATGATTCCCGAGGGACTGGACGCGCGGGCCGCACGGTATCGCAGCCTGATGGCGGGCAGGCGGATGCTCGTCGTGCTCGACAACGCCCGGTCCACCGAGCAGGTCATGCCGTTGCTGCCGGGCCCGGACGCGACGGTGCTGGTCACGAGCAGGCTCAAGCTCGCGGGGCTGGTGGCCGCGCACGGCGCCAGGTCGGTGTCGCTGGATGTGCTGAACGAGGCCGACGCGCGGGCGTTCCTGCGGGCCAGGCTCGGTGCCGACCGGGTCGCGGCCGAGCAGGAGGTCGTCGCGGACCTCGTGACCTGGTGCGGTGGCCTGCCGCTGGCGTTGTCGATCGTCGCGGCGCGCGCCGCGATGGAGCCCGACTTCCCGCTGGCGGTGTTCGCGGAGGAACTGCGGGAGCAGCCGCTCGACGCGCTGGACGCCGGCGAGATCGGCACGAACCTGCGGGCGGTGTTCTCGTGGTCCGCGGCGGCGCTGTCGGACGAGGCGGCGCGGGCGTTCGCGCTGCTCGGCACGGTGGGCACGGCGGACGTGTCGCTCCCGGCCGTGGCGGCGCTGCTCGACCGGTCCGTCCCGCGAACCAGGATGGTGTTGCGGGAACTGGAGAACACCCATCTGCTGCAGCAGCACGTGCCCGGCCGGTACCGGATGCACGACCTGGTCGGGCTGTACGCGGCCGACCTGGAGGCCGACGCGGGGTCGCGCCTCCTGGACTTCTACGCGGCGACCGCGCGGGCCGCGGCGGCGACGCTGGAACCGCACAAGGTGTTGCCGGAACACGAAAGCGGCCACGCTCTGTCCTTTACGGACAAGGCGGACGCGATGGCGTGGTTCGACGCGGAGCACGACTGCCTGACGACAACGCAGCGGCGCTCGTTGGACAACGCCGCGTTCGACGTGGCGTGGCTGCTCGGTCGCACGATGAACAGCTACTACTCGCGTCGCGGCCGGACGTCGGACGACGTCGACGCCTGGCTGATCGCCCTGCGGGCAGCCGAGGTGTTGCAGGACAGCGTGAAGCAGGCGGCGGCGCACATGTGCCTGGGCCTGGGCTACGTCGAGCTGGGCCAGTCGTCGCTGGGGCACCGCCACTTCGAGCGCAGTCTGGAGCTGTTCGCGCAGACCGACGACCACGTGGCGCACGGCAGCGCGCACCGGGCGATGGCGTGGGCGGCCGAGTTCGAGGGCGACCTGGGCAAGGCGCTAGAGCACTCGCTGGCGGGGCTCGCGAAGTTCCGTGCGGCCGGGTCGGAGATCCGCGAGGCGGAGTCGCTGAACGAGGTCGGCTGGCGGTACGCGTGCCTCGGCCGGTACGCGGAGGCACGCGCCTACTGCGAGGACGCCATGCTGCTCAACGACAAGCTCGGCCACACGGAGGGGGCGGCGGCCACTTTGGACAGTCTGGCGCACATCGCCCACCACGACGGCCGGGACGCCGACGCCGTCGCGCACTACCGTGAGGCCCTGGCGCTGTACCGGCAGCTGGACAACTCCGCGGAGGAGGCCACGGTCCTGGAGCACCTCGGCGACGTGCTGTTCGCGACGGGTTCGGAGGACGAGGCGCGCGAGCAGTGGAGGCGGGCGTTGGAGCTGTACGAGAAGCAGCGCCGCGCGTCGGAAGCCGCGGCACTGACCGCCCGCCTCTGAACTCGGCGCACCTGGCGTCCGCTCTCGATCAGCTCGCCGGTGAACGAGTCGAGCGCCTCGGCGAACTCGCGCTGGTCCGGCTCGTGCCAGTCCTCGAGCCGATCGAGCAGCCACGACCGCCGCGCGTGCCCGAGCTGCGTGAACACAGATCATGATGCTCCCGCCGCCGGACCACGTTCGGAGTTCGCCGCCGAACGGCCGATGATCGTGTTCACCTGGCATTCCGGGTCCGGGACGCTGGGCCGCGGCGAGTGGGCCGGGGAGGGCACGCTGCTCCGCGAGCATGCCGAGTCGGAGGAGCACTACGAGTTCGCCCGGGCCACGATGCGCGAGACGTTCGGCGGTCGTGGCGCACGGCTTCCGGGTCACGTATCCCGACCAGGCCGAACGTGACGCCGCGCTGGAAGCGGCCGTGGCACGGATGATCGCGCAGCAGAGCGAGGACTAGGCTCGGAGGCCATCACCCGAAGGAGGCCGTCTTGATCTTCATCACCGCCAAGTTCCGGGTCCTGCCCGAGTACGCGGACACCTGGCCGGAAATCTCCCGTGCCTTCACCGAGGCCACCCGTGCCGAGCCCGGCTGCCTGTGGTTCGACTGGTCGCGCAGTCTCGACGACGAGACCGAGTACGTGCTCGTCGAGGCCTTCCGCGACGGTGACGCGGGCGCGGCGCACGTGCAGTCGGCGCACTTCAAGGTCGCACAGGCCGAGCTGCCGCCGTACCTGCAGGAGACGCCGAAGATCGTGAACGCGGTGCTGGAGCAGGACGACTGGTCGCTGCTGGGTGAGATGGAGGTTGCGCCACGCGGGTGAGAGGCCGGGCGTGAGGCGGCCGGGCGGTCGAGGATGGCCCGATGGACGCCTTCGTGGAGTTGTCCGCCGAGCTGACCGGGTTCTCGGCGGAGGAGCTGAGGTCGACCGGACTGGTCGAGCAGTACGCGGAGCTGGCACGGCACGCCGTGCCGGCCGAGATCATCCAACTCTGGTACACCGGCGTGTGGCGCGGGGGCATCCCGAGCGCCCGCGCGTACGCCGAGGGGCTCGCGTGGAAGGCCGTCGGGGTGGCCGCGCCGGGCACGGCAGGTCCCGGCTTCGGCAGCTGGGAACACAGACCCCGCAGAAGCAGCGCCTTATGAGGGCCGTGGTCGTCGGCGCCGGGTTCGCCGGGTCGCTGATCGCGAAAGCGCTGGGGGACAACGGTTTCGGAGTCATCGTGCTCGAAGCCGGGACCGAGGCGAACCACGACGAGGCGGTGCACGCGTTCCGGACCGCGCTCGTCAAGACGCCGCTCGCGCCGTATCGCCGGACGGTGGCGGCGCCGTCGAGCGACTACCTGACCAACACCGGGCGGTTCGCCTACGCGAGCCCGTACCTGCGGATGAACGGCGGCACCGGCACCGTCTGGACCGGCATCACGCCCCGCATGCACCCCGAGGACTTCCGGACCGCGGACCTGGGCCGCGGCCGCAACTGGCCGATCGGCTACGACGACCTGGAGCCCTACTACCGCGCGGCGGAGTGGGAGATCGGGGTCGCGGCCGACGCCGACGAGCAGCGGCAGCACGTTCCGGTCGCCGAGGGTTACGTCTATCCGATGCACGCCTTGCCGCGCACGTACCTCGACCACGCCGTGGCGTCCGTTGTGGACGGTGCGAGCATCGACGGGCACGAGCTGCTGGTCGTCGGCACTCCGCAAGCGCGCAACGGGGTTCCTGCCAAGGGATACCGGCCGGACGGCAACCGCTGTGCCGGGTTCGCGAGCTGCGTGCCGGTGTGCCCGGAGAACGCCAAGTACACGCCGCACCGCACGCAGAAACGCTGGTCGCACAACGTCGAGCTGCGCACCCGCTGCGTGGTGAACCGGGTCCACGCCGACGCGTTCGGGCGCATCACCAAGGTCAGCTACCAGCGCTACGAGGACGACATGACCGGCCGCCACACCCGGCACGAGGTCGAGGCCGACGTAGTCGTGCTCGCCGCGCACGCCATCGAGAACGCCAAGCTGCTGCTCATGTCCGGCCTGGCGAACAGCAGCGACCAGGTCGGCCGCAACCTCATGGACCACCCCGCCCTGCTCACGTGGGCGTTGATGCCGCACCCGATCGGGCCGTTCCGCGGACCGGGGTCGACGACGAGCATCGAGGCGTTCCGCGCAGGACCGGAACGCGGCGAGCGGGCACCGTTCCGCATCGAGATCGGCAACTGGGGCTGGGGCTGGTCGGCGGGCAGCCCGGACAGCGACACCGCGGAGTTCGTCGCGGCGGGCCTGCGCGGCAGGGCGCTGCGTCAGGCAGTGGCGGACCGGGTCGGCCGGCAGTTCACGCTGCAGTTCGAGATCGAGCAGGAGGCCGACCCCGCGAACCGCGTCACGCTCGGACCCGACCGCGACGCGCTCGGCAACCCGCGGCCGAGCATCCACTACGACCTCTCGGACTACGTGAAGGACGGTCTGCTGGCCGCGAAACGGGTGTCGGACCGGCTGTTCGAGATGCTCGGTGCCGAGGACTACACGTCGTACAAGCCGGACGACGAGCGGTACTTCGAGCACGACGGCGAGCCGCTGCGCTACTGGGGCGCCGGGCACGGCGGCGGCACGCACGTGATGGGGTCGTCGCCGCGGGACTCGGTCGTGGACCAGTGGCAACGCTGCTGGGATCACCCCAACCTGTACGCCGTGGGTTGCGGCAGCATGCCGTCGCTCGGCACGTCCAACCCGTCGCTCACGATGGCAGCGCTCGCTCTGCGGACGGCCGACCATCTGGTGTCACGCCGCGCCGGACTGCTCGCTGAACCAGCAGGATCGCGGCCGCCACCGCGATGACGGCGACGCCGTTGCCGAACGCCCAGAGCACCGCGTGATGGTGCACGACCTCACGGGAGGGGGCCGGGTCGCGGAACACGGGGTTGACGTGCGTCATCAGCAGGACCTACACCGCGATGCACCCCAGCGCACGCGTGACGACCGCCAGGACCACCGCGAGCGACCCCCACGGCAGGTAGTAGTAGACCGGGCTGCGAGCCGCGAACACGCCGACCAGCGAGCAGGGGCACGGCGAGCCGGGAAAAGATCACCTGGCCATGATGGCGAAAAATGTCGAATGCGCCGCGACGCCGATCGACGCAGGGGTGGGCAGCCGACGCTGCCGCTCGAACACCTAAGGAGAGACCATGCGTTTCATGTTGATCCACCGGGTCCTGGAGGACGACCCGGCGTCGTGGGAGCCGAACCCCGAGCTCATCGACCGGATGAACGCGTTCGTCGAGAAGACGTCCGCGAACGGTGTGCTGCTCGGCGCCGAGGGCGTACAGAAGTCCGGCGCGGTCGTGCGCAGGCGCGGTGCGGCGGTCAAGGCGATCGACGGGCCGTTCGCCGAGGCCAAGGAGGTCGTCGGCGGGTTCGTGCTGATCAAGGCGAACGACCTCACAGAGGCAACGGCCGTCGCAGAGGAGTACATCACCTGCTTCGCGGGCGTCGAGGAGATGTCGATCGAGGTGCGTCAGGTCGTCGAGGCGGAGGACATCGAGCCCTACCTCGCCAAGTAACGCAGCTCGGCGACGAACCACTCGCCTCCGGCGAACACGGTCCGCCCCTGGTGGAGCCGCACGTCCTCGACGTCCAGAGCAGGGAGGACGTGCGGCCCGTCCAGCTCCGGCGAACAGCCCGCGACCGTGCGCACGCTGACGTCGTCTGGCGGGATGTCCGCGAGTGCGGGGAGACGCTCGCCGAGGTCCTTCAGCTCCACCGGCCGGTTGCGGCAGTAGGACCGTCCGATGTTCGTCAGCCGGTGCACGGGCGACACCGGGCGGTAGACCCAGCCGCCGCGGTGCTCCGAGATGAACCGCGGCTCGCTGCCGTCGAGCCAGTCCATCCCGCCTTCCGTGCCGCTGGCCCACGTCGGCGAGCACGATCTCCTCACCGGAGCGGAAGGTCGTGCCCTACGCGTGACCGCCCGCGGCAAGGCGCATCAGGTCCGAGTCGAGGTCGATCGACAGCTCGGTGCCGCCCGCACTGCCGAACTCGTGCTGGTAGCGGCCCCACGACTCGGAACGCACCTGCTTCTCGAACCCGGCGGCCATGAGCGCCACCAGTTCGAGGGCAGCGCGGTCGATGCGCTGGTTGAGCGCGTTGTCCTGCCAGTCCTCGGTCGAGGCGAACAGCGACGTCGGTACCACGATCGTCCGCAGGTAGGCGAAGAGCCCGCGCATCTGGTCGTCGACCACGAGCGCGTGCCTCGCCGTGCCGGCGGTCGCGGCGAGCACGACGGGCTTCGCGATCAGCAGGTCGTTGTCGAGGATCTGGAAGAACGACGTGAACAGCCCGCTCGCGCCCGCCTTGTAGACGGGAGTGCTCGCGACGATGCCGTCAGCGTGCTGCAGAGCCGTGATCGCCTTCTGCAGCTTGGGGCCGATGTGGGTGGACACCAGCGCGTTGGCGATCTCCGAAGCCAGCTCGCGCAGCTCGACGACCTGGATGTCGACCTTGTACTGCTTCTCGGCCGCGAGCGTCGCGACGCGCTGGGCGGCGCGGTCGGCGAGCAGGCGGGTGGACGACGGGTCGCTCGTGCCGGCCGAGACGACCACGAGCTTGAACTGTTCGGTCATTTCTCCTCGCTCTGCGCGAGCTTGCCGGTGATGGCGGCGAGCTGCGAAAGTTCTTCTGGTGTCAGCACGTTCAACGCGCGGGTGACGCTGCGGGCGTGCGGGCGGCCGATCTCCTGCTGGGTCTTGCGGCCTTCCGGGGTGAGCGAGAGGCGCACACCCCGGCGGTCGCCGGGGTCCGTGCAGCGGTGCACCAGCCCGCGGTCGACCAGGCGGTCGACCATGCGGGACAGCGCGGGCTGGCTCAGCAGCACGTGGCGGTTCAGCTCACTCATCCGCAGTGGACTGTCGCATTTGGACAAGGTGTAGAGGACGTCGTACTCCCTCATCGTCACCTCGCCCCAGACGTCCTCCGCGTTGAACCGCTTCATCAGCACGGCGTAGGCCCGCATCAGGGACTCCCACGCCTCGTTCGCTCGGGTCATTCCGTGTCCTGGTACGGCGAGCCGCCCGTGACGTTGTCACCCCGGTTGGCGTTCGGCCGCGGCTGACGCGCGGGCTGGTCACCGTACTTCTCCTTGACGCGCAGGGCGTGCGTCGGCGGCTTGGCGGTCTCCGGGTCCTGGCGCGACTCGATCTCCTTGCGCAGCACCGGAACCACCTCCTCGCCGAGCAGGTCGAGCTGGTTCAGCACGGTCTTCAGCGGCAGGCCGGCGTGGTCCATCAGGAACATCTGGCGCTGGTAGTCGCCGAAATGCTCGCGGAAGGTCAGCGTCTTGTCGATGACCTCCTGCGGGCTGCCGACCGACAGCGGCGTCATCTCCATGAAGTCCTCCATCTTCGGGCCGTGCCCGTAGACGGGAGCCTCGTTGAAGTACGGGCGGAACTCGTTGATCGCGTCCTGCGACCGCTTCGCGATGTAGGCCTGACCACCGAGGCCGACGACGGCCTGCTTCTCCGTGCCATGGCCGTAGTGCGCGTACCGCTGGCGGTAGAACTTGATCAGCCGCATGTAGTGCTCTTTCGGCCAGAAGATGTTGTTCGCGAAGAAGCCGTCGCCGTAGTAGGCGGCCTGCTCCGCGATCTCCGGCGTGCGGATCGAGCCGTGCCACACGAACGGGGGCACGTCGTCCAGCGGCCGCGGCGTGGAGGTGAAGCCCTGCAACGGGGTGCGGAACTTGCCCTCCCAGTCGACGACGTCCTCGCGCCACAACCGGTGCAGCAGGTTGTAGTTCTCGAGCGCCATCGGCAGGCTCTGCCGGATGTCCGCGCCGAACCACGGGTAGACCGGCGCGGTGTTGCCGCGGCCCAGCATCAGGTCCATGCGGCCCTTCGCCAGGTGCTGCAGCATCGCGTACTCCTCGGCGATGCGCACAGGGTCGTTGGTCGTGATCAGCGTCGTCGCGGTGCTGACGATCAGCTTCTTGGTCCTCGCCGCGATGTGGGCGAGCAGCGTGGTGGGCGCCGACGAGAAGAACGGCGGGTTGTGGTGCTCGCCGATCGCGAACACGTCCAGTCCCACTTCTTCGGCCTTCTCGGCGATCTGCACGATCGCGTCGATGCGCTCGGCCTCGCTGGGGGTCTCGCCGCTCACCGGGTCCCTGGTGATGTCGCTCACCGAGAACACTCCGAACTGCACGGTCCCCGCCTCCTTCTGTCTGTGGTGGATCTCTGGAGTTGTATGCGTTTGCATCTACCTTAACGCACGCCACCCTGAGGTATTCCCATCGCGCTGATCACATCCCGACCCCGGGCTTGTACTTCGAGCACCACGTCAAGCTCTTCATGGCAGGGCCGTGGCACGGCTAGGGCCTGTATCGAAGTCCATGTCCGCGATAGCCGGGCCTGACGCGGCCCCTGGCGGCACGGCCGGACGGCCCACATACAACACCGGTATGCGGGCCGTCCGGCCGCACCACCAGAAACCACCTCAGGCGCGACTCTCATCGAACGGGACCTCGATACAGGCCCTAGTACGCGCACGTTCTCAAGGCGGTCGATGGGCACGACGCGCACGTGTCGCAGAACGCCCGCCGGAAGCGACCGGGGCGTGCTCTGACGCGGTCTCAGACGCTGCGCAGCACCGACACGACGATGCCGAGGATGACCGCCCTGTCGCCGTCGATCACGGGGTAGTCGGCGTTGCGCGGCTCCAGGTACACGTGGCCGTCCCGGCGCTGGTACACCTTGACCGTCGCCTCCTCGTCGATCATCGCGGCGACGATCTGCCCGTTGTGGGCCTCGTGCGTCTGCTGGACGACGACCATGTCGCCGTCGCAGATCGCGGCGTCGATCATCGAGTCGCCGCGCACGCGCAGCGCGAACACGTTGCTGCCCCGGCCGACGAGGCCGCGCGGCAGGTTCAGTACGTCGTCCACGTGCTCGATGGCGGAGATCGGCGTACCGGCGGCGATGTCGCCGACGACGGGCACCGAGATCGAGTCCTCGGAGACCTGGGCGGAGGCCGTCTCGTGCAGGAAGACCCGCACGTCCATCGGCCGCGTCACCGACGAGCCGCGCTTGAGGAAACCCTTGTCCTCCAACGCCGCCAGGTGCTTGGACACGGAGGACGAGGAGCGGAGGCCGACGGCGTCGCCGATCTCGCGGGTGCTGGGGGAGTAGCCGTGCTCGACGACCCAGTCGCGGATGGCGAGGAGGATCTTCTGCTGGCGTTCCGGCAGCACCGTCGTGTCGAGGTCGAGATCGTCGTAGGCGGTCACCGGGCAGATGGTAGTTATTCGGTTGCCGGACACGATCGGGTGGTCGTTTGATCAAGCCGTGACGTCTGCCTGGGTGGGGAAGCTCGTACGTCTGCGCGCGGTGGAACCGGAGGACTGGGAGGTCTTCTGGCGGTTCGACCAGAACACCGTGGACGGGCGGAGGTCGGACAAGATCCATCCCCCGCGTTCGGCCTCCCGGCAGCGCCAGTGGGCGGAGCAGGCCGCGCTCAAGGAGCCGGACAACGACGCGTTCCAGCTCGCGATCGAGTCATTGGCCGATGGCGCGCTCGTGGGGGCGTTGTCGACGTACTTCGTCGATCACCGTGCCGGGCGGTTCATGTACGGCATCGCGCTGGGCAGCGAGCACCACCGTCGTGGATACGCGTCTGACGCGGTGCCGTTGCTGCTGAACCACATGTTCGGGGAGCGGCGCCTCCACAAGTGCGAGGCGGGCGTCTGGGCGTTCAACGAGCCGTCGATCGCGCTGCACCGCAAGCTCGGCTTCACGGAGGAGGGCAGGCTGCGCGACCACGAGTTCTTCGCCGGCCGCCACCACGACGTCGTGCTGTTCGGGATGACGGCCCCGGAGTTCGCCGCCCGCCACCCGTTCCCGAGCGAGCTCTGATCTCCCCGCCGCGCTGATCGAGGCCTCGCCCGAGCGGGTCTGGCAGCTGGTGACCGAGCAGGCTGGTGGGTGGCGTCCGAGCCGTCGGGCGCGGCCGTCGACGGGTTCGTGCTGCACCGCGCGTTGGGCGAGTCAGTCGACTTCCGCGTTGCCCCCGGCCCGTTCCGGCGCCTCGTCACGGGCTGACCAGCGGGGCTCACCGCCCGCCTCGGCGAACGCGGTCAGCGCCTCGACCAGTCCATGCCGCAGGTGCTTCGGCATGCGCGCCACGATCGTGCCGATCTCGGCCCGCCTGCGGGCCATCACCTGGCCCACGACCCGGCGCCCCTCGTGGCTCGCCACGACCACGACCTCACGTTTGGTGGCGGGGTTCTGCTCGCGCTCGGCCATGCCGGACGTGATCAGCCGGTCGATCATGCGCTTCGCCGTCGACGGGTTGACCTCGAGCAGGTCGGCGAGCGCGGTGAGCTTCATGGGCCCGCGGCTTTCCAGCAGCACGAGCATCCGGAACTGCGGCAGCGTGAGCGTCTCCTCGACCGCCGCGAGCGATCGCGCCGACACGGCGACCAGCAGGCGGGACGCGGTGAGGACAGCGTCGGTCAGTTCGTCGGCATCGCTCACCCGCCCAGTTGTACAGGGCCCGCCTTTGGTAACGAACCGATAACCATTGCACTGTGCAACGGTCGGCGCGCGTGCAGCCGTCCGTACCTCCCGGCATGCGGACACTGCTCGTCACCCTGTTGGTCATGTTGGTGGGTGCATCACCCGCGGTCGCGCAGCCGGACCTGGGCCCCGACTACGTCCAGACGCAGTTCGGCCCGATGGGCCCCGCCGGCCGCGACCTGCTGCAGAAGGTGGCACTCGCCGGGTTGTGGGAGGGCCCCGCCGGCCGGATGGGCCTGGAGAAGTCGGCCAACCTCCGAGTGCGGGAAGCCGGCCGGCACCTGATCGAGGGCCACGCCGATCTGGACAGACGAACCGTCGAACTCGCCCGCACGCTGAACGTGCAACTGCCCACCCAGCCCAACGAGGCGCAACAGGGCTGGCTCAACGAGATGACCGCCGCGCCCGCCCGCAGCACCGAGTTCGACAAGATCTTCGCGAACCGCCTCCGCGCCGCGCACGGCGTGGTCTACAAGTTCCTGGCCCAGGTTCGCACCGGCACGCGCAACACCGCGATCCGCGACTACGCCAAGGTCTGCATGGACACCGTGCTCGACCACATGACGGTGCTGGAGGCGACCGGCATGGTCGACTTCAACGACACCGAGGCGATCCCGCTGGCGTTGGTCGCCCAGCCTTCCTCGGCCGCACCGACTCCGCCGCGCGCGGCACCGAAGGTCGCCCCGCAGAACGCACCGCAGCGCCAGGAGGAAGGCGGCGTCTCCGACGGCCTGATCGGTTTCGCCGTGATGATGGCGCTCGGGATCGGCATCTGGCTGTGGAGCCGCGGGCGGAGCAGTCGCCGGATGCACCCGTGACGGCTGACTTCGGCGGGGACAGTTCGCGTGTTTGCCACCCGATCGGGCTAGATCACGACAGACTGTGGGCGTGGAACGGGAACGCCGGTGGGCGGACAAGGGTGAGGCCATCGGGCACGGCGTGAGCTGGCTCGCGCGGTGGAGTCTGCGGGTGGCGTTGGCCGCGCTCGGCTTCTGGATGGTGCTGTGGGTCGTCGGGCAGCTGTGGGTCGTCGTGATGCCCGTGCTGCTCGGGTTGCTGATCACGACGGTGTTGTGGCCGCCGGCTCGCTGGCTGATGTCGAAGGGCCTGAACTCGGCGCTGTCGGCGACGATTGTGCTGGTCGTCGGCCTGGTGGTGCTGGGCGGGGTGATCGCGGCGATCTCCTCGTCGATCGCGTCCGGTGTGCCGGAGATCGCGGAGAGCGCCCAGGAGGCGTTGCAGCAGGCGCAGAGGTGGGCGGCAGGCCCGCCGTTCAACCTGGCCGACACCGACCTCGACCGGCTGATCGCCCAAGGGGTCGAGCAGATCAAGTCGAGCATCGGGTCGATCGCGAGCGGGCTGCTGACCGGGGCCGGGGCGGTGACGTCCGGGGTCGTGACCGGGCTGGTGGCGTTGTTGCTCGCGTTCTTCTTCGTCAAGGACGGCATGCGGTTCACCCCGTGGCTGCGCGGGCTGATCGGTGAGCGTGCGGGCGGGCACGTCACGACGGTGCTGGAGCGGGTGTGGGTGACGCTCGGCACCTTCATCCGCAGCCAGGCGCTCGTCAGCCTCATCGACGCGGTGTTCATCGGGCTCGGCCTGGTGATCCTCGGTGTGCCGCTCGCGATTCCGCTGGCGGCGCTGACGTTCCTCGGCGGTTTCATCCCTATCGTCGGCGCGTTCGTCGCCGGTGCGCTGGCCGTGCTGGTCGCGCTCGTCAGCAACGGGCTGACCACGGCGATCATCATGCTGATCATCGTGGTCGTGGTGCAGCAGGTCGAGGGCAACGTGCTGCAGCCGATCCTGCAGTCGCGCGGCCTGCGCCTGCACGCGGCCGTGGTGTTGCTGGTGGTGACGGCGGGTACGTCGTTGTACGGCATCGCCGGCGCTTTCTTCTCGGTGCCTGTTGCCGCGGCGGTGGCTGTCGTGATGCGCTACCTGGGCGAGGTCATCGAGGCGCGGTCCGTAATAGTTACGTCACAGGTTGACGGGGATGAACCGGGAGAGACCGAACGTTCTCCTGAGTGAACACCGAGCCTGGGTCGTGGACGGTTGAGGCGGATGACGTGCACCCACTGCAGGCGGCCGAGCGGTGACCGGGATCGGGGTTTTGATTTGTCCTTGACGCCGTGCGACAGGGTGAAGACGCACTGGCCGGTCTGGCCGAACATCGTCCGGACGTTGTCGAGCTTGCAGCTGTGTACATGAGCGTAAAGGCTTTGCGGGAGCGTGGTTGGAGCGTCTGGCGATGTCAGCCAGGTTGCCGCGCAGCATCGGCGGTCAGGTGCCGATGCTGCGCGTCCTCATTGCCGTGCTGCTCTCGTTTCGACGTTTCGACGCTTCGACGTGCAACAGCGGTCTTGGGACGGTGCGCCTATTGATCGTGGCCGCAATCGTTGCCTTGCGGCGCTACCGCTTCATCCGCCAACTATGCCGAACACCGCTGTCCCGAGGCGCAGCACCCCGTCGTCGAGGGGCACGGTCCGGATGCCGCCCTTGCCGCGCAAGGCTTTGAACGCGCCCGGCGCGATCACGACGTCCATCCAGGCGCACGGGTTGGCGGGCCGGTGGACCTCGAAGCGCACCGGTCCGTCGCCGGTGTCGAGGCTGAAGACGGTGCCACGTGGTAGTGCGTCCACATCGAACCCGCGCACGACGATGTTCCGCCGTGCCACCAACGGACCCACGGACCACGCGTTGAGCGACTCGGCGGCGATCAGCGTGATCGCGGCGTTGCGGTGGGCCGGGTGGTTGAAGTATCGGTCGCCGACGATGCCGTGCTTGGCGCGGATCTCCACGTGGTCGCGCGAAACGGGTTCAGGATCGGGACGAGGGCCGTCGGAGGGACGGCCCTCGTAGGCGTGCACGGCCGATACGTGCAGGCCGACGATCTCTACTTCTCGCCGAGCTGCCATTCCGGCCTCACGTAGTGGCAGGTGTAGCCGTTGGGGTAGCGCTCCAGGTAGTCCTGGTGCTCCGGCTCGGCCTCCCAGAACTCCGTCGCCTGCGTGACCTCGGTGACGACCTTGCCCGGCCACTTGCCGGAGCCGTCGACGTCGGCGATGGTCGCCTCGGCCACCTGCTTCTGCGCGTCGTCGGTGTAGAAGATCGCAGAGCGGTAGCTGGCGCCGATGTCGTTGCCCTGGCGGTTACGGGTCGACGGATCGTGGATCTGGAAGAAGAACTCCAGGATCTGGCGGTAGCTCAGCTGCTCGGGATCGAACACGATCTCGATGGCCTCGGCGTGGTTGCCGTGGCGGCGGTACGTCGCGTTCGGCGTGCTCGGGTCGCCGGTGTAGCCGACGCGGGTGGAGACGACGCCGGGGTGGCGGCGGAACAGGTCCTGCATGCCCCAGAAACAGCCGCCCGCGAGAACAGCCTTCTCCGTCACGGTGGTTCTCCTTTGCTCGGTGTTCACTCAGCAGAACGCTCGGGGCCGGACTCATCATCCCCGTCAACTTGTGACGTATCCATTACGACCACCGCCGTTAGTACTCCAGCCGCACTTGTGGGGATGCAGCGGTTGCTGCGGCGGGCGGACTGGGATGTCGGCGGGGTTCGGGACGATCTGCGTGACTACGTCGTCGAGCATCTGGGCGAGCCTGATGCTGTGCTGGTCGTGGATGAGACGGGTTTTGCAGAAGGGCACGAGGTCTGCCGGGGGTGCAGCGGCAGTACTCCGGCACCGCCGGACGGATCGAGAACAGCCAGATCGGGGTGTTCCTGACCTACGCCTCACGCCGCGGGCACGCGCTGATCGACCGGGAGTTGTATCTGCCCGCGTCGTGGATTGCCGATCGCGACCGGTGCCGTGCGGCGGGCAGCCCGGATGAGGAGGAGTTCCGGACCAAGCCACAGCAGGCGCAGGCGATGCTGGAGCCTGCGTTTGACACGGGCGTGCCGGCCGGCTGGGTGCTCGGGGACGAGGTCTACGGCCAGACGACGGACCTGCGGCGTGGAGAGGACCGCGATGTCGGCTACGTGCTGGCGACCAAGGTCAGTGACATGGTGAGCACCGCTGGGACGGAGCAGCGGCGGGTGGACGAGCTGGCCGCGGAGTTGCATGCGCGGGCGTGGCGGCGACTGTCGGCGGGCACCGGTGCGCATGGTCCGCGGTACTACGACTGGGCGCGTGCCCCGTGCGCCTCTCCGAACAGCGCACCCCAGGCTTTCTCGATGTGCTCCAACCCGCTGCCGTTGGCGAGGTTCGGGGTTCGAGCCGCCTTCACCGATCGTCTTGTCGCTGCGGACCGTGAATCCTGCCAGCCACCGTGTCCCAGCCAGTAGTCCAGAAAACAGGCAGGATCGACGCCGGGCGGGAAGTCCGGACTTTGGACGAAATCTGCCACGGTCACCGCGACCCACCGGTCCGAGTGCGTGGCACCGGTGTTGCCCTGGTCCGACGTGTTCACGATGTCGCACTCGTGCGCGGAAGCAACGCCGGCCCCCACCCCTCACCCAGCGCGGCCGACATCGCACCGATTGTCAGGCTTTTCTTGAACACGCCGAATCTGCATCTCCCCGACCGTCTCATGTGGATTGTTGAGAGTGGAGCACGTGAATGGTCCGCAAGGGGCCATCGGGCCCCATGGCTGGTTCATGGCCGCGTTGTCCTGGGCAGTCCCAGGTGGACGCTCATCACAACGTGCCAGGACGGGTACACTCCGTTGCCACGTAACGATTTTTGCTTCCCGTCCGATTCTTCCTTCACCGGACCGGAAGGGGGCCGCAATGTCGCCGCGCCCTTGGCTGAGGACAGGCCTGCTCGCGTTGGTTCTACTCGCGCCGGCGATGGTGGTGGTGTCGCCCGCCGTCCAGGCGGCCACGCTGCCGCCGAACTTCCAGGACAGGGTGGTGCTGAGTGGGCTCAGCAACCCGATCGACATCGAGTTCGCCGCGGACGGCCGCGTGTTCGTGGCCCAGAAGAACGGTGTCATCAAGGTTTTCGACGACCTGAACGACACCACGCCGACGACGTTCGCCGACCTGTCCGCGAGCGTGCACGACTTCTGGGACCGCGGGATGCTCGGTCTCGCGCTGCACCCCGATTTCCCGGCGAATCCGTCCGTGTACGCGCTGTACGCCTACGACCCGAGCGGGCGGTGGGGCGACGGCTGTCCAACCCCGCCGGGTCCCACGACCGACGGTTGCCTGGTGTACGGGAGGCTGTCTCGGCTGACCGCGAGCGGCAACACCACGACCGGTGCGGAGCAGGTGCTGGTCCAGGACTGGTGCCAGCAGTACCCCAGCCACTCCATCGGCACGCTGCTGTTCGGCCGCGACGGCGCCCTGTACGCCAGCGGTGGAGACGGCGCGAGCTTCAACAACGTCGACTACGGTCAGTACGGCGCCAACTACTCCGGCGACCAGGCCAACCCGTGTGGTGATCCGCCAGGTGGCGTCGGCACCGCGCTCACGCCGCCGGACGCACAGGGCGGCGCGTTGCGCAGCCAAAGCATCCGCCGGCCCAATGGCCCCGTGACGCTGAACGGGACGGTGCTGCGCATCGACCCTGCTACGGGTGCGGGCCTGCCGGACAACCCGTTCGCGTCCTCGGCCGATACCAACGCGCGCCGTGTGATCGGCTACGGCCTGCGCAACCCGTTCCGGATGACCCAGCGGCCGGGCACCGACGAACTGTGGATCGGCGACGTCGGCTGGAACAACTGGGAGGAGATCAACCGGCTCACCACCAACCGCAACTTCGGCTGGCCATGTTATGAGGGTTCTGGGCCGCAGAGCGGTTACCAGAGCGCCGGTCTCACCTCGTGCTCGCAGCTGTACAACACGCCCGGATCGGTGGCGGCACCGTACTACGCCTACAGCCACAGCGCGTGCGTGGTGAACTACACCGGTTGCCGCACCGGCAGCTCGTCGATCACCGGCATCGCCTTCTACCGAGGCGGTTCCTACCCGGCGGAGTACAACGGCGCGCTGTTCTTCGGTGACCACAGCCGCAACGAGATCTGGGCGATGATGCCGGGCACCGACGGTCTTCCTGACCCCGCGCAGCGCCGGTGCTTCGTGTGCGCGGACTCCTCCGGCGCGGCAGCGGGACACCCGGTCGACCTGAAGATCGGGCCGAACGGTGACCTGTTCTACGCCGACATGGACAACGGCGCGATTCACCGGATCACCTACACCGCGGCGAACCAGGCGCCGACCGCGCGCATCAACGCCACCCCGACGAGCGGCAACGCACCGCTCACGGTGAACTTCAGTGGCACCGCGTCGACCGATCCCGAAGGCTCCCCGCTGACCTACAGCTGGGACCTCGACGGCGACGGTCTGTTCGGCGATGCCACGACGTCCACGGCGACCCACACGTTCACGTCATCGGGCAACTACGTTTCGTCGTTGCGTGTCACGGATCCGCAAGGCGCTGCCAACACGGCCACGGTCACGATCACCGTGGGCAACACCCCGCCCGCGCCGGTGATCGACACGCCGTCGAACGCGCTGCGCTGGAAGGTCGGTGATGTGATCGGCTTCTCCGGCCACGCGACCGACGTGCAGGACGGCACGGTGTCCACGTCGGGGCTCAGCTGGTCGCTGGTGCTGAACCACTGCTACAGCGCGAGCGACTGCCATGAGCACGTCGTCCAGACGTTCTCCGGTGTCGCGAGTGGACAGTTCGCGACACCCGACCACCAGTACCCGTCGTACCTGCAACTGCGTCTGACCGCGACGGACTCCGGCGGGCTCTCCACCACGACGAGTGTGCGGCTCGACCCGCAGACGGTGCTGCTCACGTTCAAGACCAACCCGGGCGGGCTCAAATTGTCCGGGTTCGGGTTCAACGAGGGCGCAACGGCGACGCCGTTCACCGCGACCGTGATCGTCGGATCCAGCAACTCCATCAGCGCACCTGCGTCCCAGGTCGTCAACCGCTCGACGTACTTCTTCTCCTCGTGGTCGGACGGCGGCGCGAAGGACCACACGCTGATCGCGCCCGCAGTCAACACCACCTACACCGCCTACTACCGGAAGCGATGATTGGTCATCTGTCCACTTCCCGACACCACGTGTGCTCGGCGGCCGGGTTGCTGATCCTTTCCACGGCGAGCCCGGCCGTCCGCCTGCCGTCCGCCTGCGGATCGCGCATGACAGTCGACACGCCGCGAACGACCGACAGTCCAGCGCCCTTGATTGGCGCTGACTGGTGCCGGTCACGCCGCTAACGGCGGGCTTCGTGATCAGTCAAGGTCTGGGTCCCAGAGGGCAACTTGAGGGCGAGGGCGACGATGGCGACCCAGATATGGTTGTGGGCGTAGCCGTGCAGGGGCAGGTTGGCCAGCCCGGTGGCCTTGGCGGCGCGCGGATGCGGTCCTCAGCGCGGGCGCGGCGGCGATGGCGTAGTTCCGGATCGGCGAAGTTCCGGATCGGCGAGCTACCCGCGGGGTGTGTCTGGGTGGAGGCGGTGGCCTGCGGCGAAGTTGACGGTCGACCCGTCGCCATCAGCGACAGCTACGACGGCACGCGCGGGTGTGGGATCTGACCACCGGGACGGCAGAGACACTCTGCCAGTAAAACGGCATCCGTGCCGTAGCCATCGGGCGCCACACGGAAATCGTCACGAGCATGGGATGGGACCGCGGTCAACCACCGGATCGAGCGATGCCCTACCTGACAGACTCTTGTGATAAGGGGTTCAACGGCCTGGATGGCAGCGACAACAGAGTTCTTGTGCTGTGTAGTCAGGTTCTCGACCTCGTTGAGGAGTGCTCGCGCCGAGCGCTGGCTGCAGGGATGGGCGTGCGTTGCCTGGTGGTGCGAGGCCCGAACGGCAGTATGTACGAGGCTGCCTCGTACGAGGTCTCAGATGTTCGCGACCAGTTCGGCAATGCAGCTGACTGGGGACAGAAGTCAGAGATTCGCCGAAAAATTGCAAAGCTGCTTGACGCCAGTCATGCGCGGATCGAATCCTTGAAGTCGCATACCGTTACCATGGCAAAGAGGACCCAATTGACCCTCAAGAGGTTTTCGCTACCTGGATTGCCTGTCAAGGGAGATTCTACGTTAGAGGTTTGAACGTGTGGGGCTCGCGCGAATACTTTGTTGAAGCGTGTGCTGCTTTGCTTGCCTAGGTTTCATCTGGTGCTACAGCTCCCCAGTCCTCCCGAGAGTGTGCGCGAGATGCCGATGTAGCGGCCATGACGCTTCGCGAAAGATTGGCGAGTTGTTCGTCCAGTTCAGCGTCGTGCGCGCGTCTGAGATCATTCTCGACCAGGCAGGCCATCGTGTCCGAGCAGCCAAGTACACCTCAAACTCACGCATCGGAATGTGCGCTGGAGCACCGCGCTCGGCAGCACGAGGAGGGCGCGTCGCGACGCCGATGACCGTTGGCCATGGCTACGAGGAAAACAGCGTCCAGTGCCCCTCGGAGACGACCTCGACGGTGTCGTCGGTCACTTTGATGGCCGTCTGGTCGTCGATGGCGTACGCGGGACCCGCGATTTCGGCTGCCCATCTTTCGGCAGTGGCCATGGTGTTGTCCGGCAGGAGACCCAGGTGCGGGAAGATCGAGAAGTCGACGACCCCGAGAGTGCTGTCACCCCCGTCGGGTGACGTCCACTCGACGAAGTCGTCACCGATGCGGGGAGTCATCACCATGCTCCCAGCGCTCAGCCCCACCCAGACGGTGTCCCGCAGCGAAGGCAGGAGGTCCGCCAGCCCGGACTGCCGCATCCAGTGGCACAGGTACATCGCATCGCCGCCGGCCGCCAGCAGGACGTCAGCCTCCCGCACCCACGGCACCCACCGCTCTTCGCCGACGCTGGGCAAAGCGGTCAGCTCCAGGACGCCCAGCGACTTCCACCCCAGGTCGCACAGGGGCAGCGGCGTCTGGCCGGTGATGAAGCGCCAGGCCGAGGCCGGCCCGCCCCAGGGGCTGCCGTACGTCGCCGTGGGAATGCACAAAGCATTGGAGTCGGCGATCGGCCTGCCCAGCAGGTCGACCAGCGCATCGCGGATGCTCGGGTTTGTGACGCCCGCGGACGTGAGAAGAAGCCTCACGCTTGCCTCCTGTACGTAGCCGTCCTGACGCTCCGTCAAGAGCGCCAGGAGATCGGGTGTATGAGAGACAGACCGGACACCACAGCGAAACTCATCGCCGTCGCGAGCCCCCAAGACCCGCACGCACATCGGCATGAGCGTGCGTTCGGAGCTACCAGATTCAGTCGTGTCGCCTGCTCCCGGAGGTACTAAGTGCTCACCTGTGCCGTGATCGCCGTAGGCGTCCGTTCAGAGCCGTTGACCTGCGGTTTGACGCAGTTGAGCGCGGCAACGCCGCCGTCCACGTGGTTGATTGGTCCGCACGGGATCCCGGCCGCGGACAGTTTCTTGAACCACTCGTCCGCCGGGCGCTCCTTGAGCTTGGCGACCAAGAATGGGCCCAGCTGATCGCGGTTGCGGTTGCGGGCCTCGTTGCCGGCGAAGCGGGGGTCCTCGGGCAGCTCGTCCAGGCCGAGTTCGGCGCAGAGTCTGCGGAACTGGCCGTCGTTGCCTGCGATGACGATGAGGTCCTTGTCCGCCGTGGGCAGTGGCTCGTAGGGGAACAGACTGGGGTGTGCGTTGCCCATCCGGTGGGGGACGACGTCGCCGGCCACGTAGGCAGAGGTGTGGTTCACCAGTCCGGACAGCGCTGAGGACAGGAGATTGACCTCCACGTGCTGCCCGGCCCCGGTCGCGTTGCGGTGGTTTAGGGCGGCCAGGATGCCGATGGCGGCGTGCATCCCCGTCATGACGTCGAACACCGAGATCCTTGCCGATACGGCGGGCCGTCCGCGTCTCCGGTCAGGCTCATCAGGCCTGATGCCGCCTGGATCAGCAGGTCGTAGCCGGCCAGGGACGCCCCACCCGCGGTGCCGAACCCGCTGATTGAGGCGTAGACCAGTCCCAGGTTGTCGGCGCTGACCGTGTCGTAGTCCAGGCCGAAGCGCGTCAGGCCGCCGGGCTTGAAGTTCTCGATCATGACGTCGGCGCGCGAGACCAGTTCCCTGGCCAGGCGCAGGTCCTCGGGGTTCTTGAGGTCCAGGGCGATGGACCGCTTGTTGCGGTTGATGCCGAGGTAATAGGTCGAGACCTCGTCCCGGACCGGCGGCACCCAGGTGCGCGTGTCGTCACCGGCGGGCGATTCCACCTTGATCACCTCGGCGCCCATGTCCCCGAGCAGCATGGTGGCGTACGGCCCGGCGAGGATGCGGGAGAAGTCGGCGATCAGCAGCCCGTCGAGGGCTCCAACTGTGTCGGTCATCTCGCGACACCCTTCAATATGTCCGTCATACGGACGACTGTCCGACAGCTTGGGTTCCTGATGCAGCCAGTGTCAACCACCCCTCCGCATGGAAGATATGCCGTCCGTCGCGTGAGGGCTGAAGCAACCGTTGTGTGGACGTGAATCCGTTGTACGGCAGGGGGGTTCTCCTGTTGCCGGAAACGGCCCGACCGTGCCGGAATCGGCTCGTTGCCGCCGACCGCCCCCTCCCGCCGTCGCCCCTGCAGACAAGGCATGACCTTGCAGCTCGATGCAATCATGCGTCAGAGTGTCCGCACTGCGGACGAAGGTCCGTAAGTTCGGTCGGACTAAGGAGGACTCATGGCCTTCGTGACGGAGGACAACATCACCAGCCTGGCCGTGAAGCGGTGGCCACCGCCCGCTCACCCCGGCTCGCCGAGCTGATGACCGCGCTGGTGCTGCACCTGCACGAATCCGCCAGAGAAGTCGGTCTCACCAGGGCCGCGCCCACCATCTGACCGGCCCCCAGGCGCTGAACGACGACGAAGTCGTGATCTGCCTGCCGGAATTTCTGGGTCGGCCCGGTCATGCATGTCATGCCGTCACGTGACGAAGCCGCATCGGGCCTGCGGGCAGCCGACTTGCCGGAGTTCCTGGTGGATCAGATCAAGAGCTTGTGGACATGCTTCGAGAGCGGACAGGCCACCGCTGTCTACGACGACATTCTCCGAGTGACTGGTCGTCCTGCGAACCGTCTGAGAAACGTCATCGAACGTCATCGCGACCTCTTGACGCGCTGATCAGTCCAGTGGGACTTCACCATTCCCGCTGCTCAGAGGCGTGGTTTCGAGACCAGCGAGCTGACGGGCCATCAAGGAACGGTTGGGCGAGGTCGCCCCGGCGCCGCCGGAGCTCTGGAGAGGGACGCTCAACGCGCACGTTTCGGCTGGTGCGGCAGCCCACACTGCCCCCGGAGACCTCCCCTGGACCCACCGATCTTGCAAAGAACTCGATCAAACCGTGTCTTGAAAGGCAGGAACGTTATGGCGACACTCGCAGTCATCGGCGCCGGACCAGGCCTGGGCCGCGCCATCGCCCAGCGTTTCGGTGCCGATGGTTTCGACATCGCGCTGGTCGCCCGGGACCCTGTGCGACTCGACGCGCTGGCGGCAGACCTTGGTGCAGGTGGCCTCACCGCCCGTGCCTACGCCGCCGACGTCACCGACCGGCGCGCCCTCGTATCCGCCCTGCAGCGGGTCGAAGCGGAGCTGGGAAGCATCGACGTCCTGGTGTTCAACCCCGCCAACCGGCTTCCTGCGCTGTCCATTGACGAGGTCACCCCCGAGGGCACGCTGCGAGAACTGGAGCAGAAGGTACTGGGAGCCGTCACTGCTGTCGGCGCCGTCCTTCCCGGGATGCGTCAGCGCGGCCATGGCTCCCTGCTCTTCACCGTGGGATCGTCGGCCCTCTATCCTGTTCCGGCAATCGGCGCCGTGGGCGTTGCGGCCTCCGGACTCCGCGCCTATGCCCTCTCTCTTCACCAGGCACTCGCAGCCGAAGGCATCACCGTCGGCCTGGCCGTGATCGACCTCTTCATCAAGCCAGGAGACGGGGAAGCCGATCCCGACTCCATCGCGGAGCGCATCCACCGGCTCCACGTGGACCGCAATCCTCCGGAGGTGAAGATCGGCAGCTTGCGGGATCCCGGGAACTCCGCCGCCACATGATCGCGGCCCCTGCACTTCGCGCGCGCAGCTGCAAGGCCGCCCGCGCTGCCCGGCAAGGCGAGCGCCAGCCGGCTGACGCCGGCGGCGGCGTCAGCTGCCAGGAGCAGGATTGGGCCGGGTGTGCCGCGTCGGTCGCAGACTGTCGGCCCGCTCGACATCGACGATCTGGAGAGCCATAGCCCCAGACCCGCGACGGCCTGGTTCTACCTTGACGCCCGTGACCCGGAGAGTTGGGGTCTACTCCCAACGACGCGGTGGCCGGGCGCCTGTCATTGGTCGGGTGTGTGGCCTGTGGTCGCGGGGGCGGCGGTGTCGAACGGCAGCCCGTCGAGGCAGGGGTCGTCGGGGTCGATGGCACGCAGGATGCGGCGGCTGCTGTCGCCTAGCTGGCGCTGCTGCGCCTTGGTGAGTGTGTCGAATACCAGCCGGCGGACTTCGGCGACGTGTCCGGGCGCGGTGGCGACCACCTTGTCCATGCCGGCGTCGGTGAGGATCGCCAGGGTGAAGCGCCCGTCGGCGGGGTCGGGTGTGCGGCGCACCCACCCGCGTTTCTCCAGCCGGGCGACGACCTGCGACAGCCGGGCCAGTGAGCCCTCGGCGAAAGCGGCGAGCACGCTCATCCGCAACGTGCGCTCGGGCGCCATCGACAGCCCGGCCAGGACCTGGTACTCGAAGTGGCTGATCTGCGCGTCGCGCTGCAGTTGGGCGTCGATGGCCGAGGACAGGCGGACGAGCATCGCAGCCAGCGTCAACCAGGTCTGCGACTGCTCGTCATCGAGCCAGCGCGGCTCCGCATGATCACTCATACCCTCCAGGATAACTTAACGCCTGAAGCGAATCGCATCCCTGAATCACTTGCACCTTGAAGTCAACTCGGGCTAGCGTTCACTCAACGCGTTAAGTCACCGAGTGGCCGGAGGGCCTTGTGAACATCGTTTTGTGGATCATCGCCGGCGTGCTCGCCGTCGCGTTCGCCGCCGCCGGCGCGATGAAGCTGACCCAGCCGAAGGAGCAGCTCGCCGCGTCCGGCATGGCCTGGACCGAGGACTTCAACCCCGGCACGGTCAAACTGGTCGGCGCTCTGGAAGTCCTCGCCGCGATCGGCCTGATCCTGCCCGCCGCGCTCGGCATCGCCCCGGTCCTGGTGCCACTCGCCGCGCTCGGCCTGGTCCTGGTCATGATCGGCGCAATCGTGACCCACGCCCGCCGCAAGGAAGCCCAGGTCATCGCCGTCAACGTGGTCCTGCTGCTGCTCGCCGCCGCAGTCGTCTGGGGCCGCTTCGGCCCGTACTCCTTTGGCTCCTGACCCGCTGGTCAACCTGTTCGGCCACACCATCGATGACGTCCCGCTCGCCGCTGTGCGTCGCGGCGGCAAGGTCTCCACCCTCACCCAGGCCCCCGACGCCGCCATCGCCGCCGGACAGGCCAAGGGCAAGACCGTCGTCACCCTCAACTGATCCACATCCGGGCGGGCGGGGCTCCGCAGCGGCCGAACCCCCGTACACCCCGCCTAGGCCCCGACGGCGCGCACACCCCGCGACCCCAGTCCGGGCCTCCGGCCAGCCGACGCCATTGACTGCCCTTCGACCACCCGAGGCGTTCCCATGACCAACCGCAGCATCCAGGACCTCTTCAACCCTGCCACCCCGGCCGGCGCCTACGACGCGCTGCTGACCCGTGTACTGCCCCAAGCCCGTGACCACCGCCGCTGGGAGCCGTCCGACGGACCCCTGCCGTCACTGTTCGTCAGCCACGGCGCCCCACCCACCCTCGACGACCCGCAATGGCTCGACGATCTGTTCACCTGGGGACAGTCCATCCCGAAACCCCGCGGCATCGTCATCGTCTCCGCCCATTGGGAAAACGCACCCGCCGCGCTGTCCGCCTCCGCCGCCGGCACCCCGCTCTACTACGACTTCGGCGGCTTCCACCCCCGCTACTACACCCTGCAATACGCCAGCCCGGACGCCACCGAACTCGCCCACCGCATCGCCGGCGCCATGCCCAGCACTGAAGGCGTACACCAGTTCACCAACCGCGGCCTTGACCACGGCGCCTTCATCCCGCTCATGGCCATGTACCCGGCGGCCGACGTCCCGGTCGTGCAACTGTCCATGCCCAGCCTCCACCCCCAAGCCCTGCTCAAGCTGGGCCGACGGCTGCGCGAGCTACGCGCGGAAGGCATCCTTGTCGTCGGCTCCGGCTTCATGACCCACAGCTTCGCCGTGATGCGCAAACCCGCCCTTGCCGGCTACACCGCCGCCTTCGATGCCTGGGCTGCCGACGCCATCAGCCGCGGCGACGTCGACACCCTCACCGACTACCGCACCAAAGCACCCGGCGCCGACATCGCCCACCCCACCGCCGACCACTATGTCCCGCTGCTGCTCACACTCGGCGCCGCCACCGACCTCAGCACCGCAACCTCGGCCATCGACGACATCCGATTCGGCAACTCGATCCGCTCCATCCAGGTCAACTGACCCCGGCAGCCCGTTCATTTCGCAGACCGCACTGTCGCGAACAGGGAGAATCGACTCAGCAATGGAGCCGGGCGGACACCTGGGCGAATCGGGCAAATGCTGGCGGTTGTCTTTGTCGTCTCGGGGCGGGCGGGCCATCCTTTCCCTTCGCCCCGAACAGACACGACTCGCCAGGGGACGGATGCTCGTGCGGTCAGGCGGTCGCTAGCGGGAGATCGAGGAGTCCGCCGACGCCGGCGAGGGTGAGATGGGTTTTTGTTTGGGGGGCAGTGCGGTGTAGTGGTCGGCCGGATGGATGCCGGTAGCCACCGCAATGGCGAGCACGTCGGCACGCCGGGCTATCGCCATCTCCAGTTCGGGATCGTCTCCGACGACGGCGAGGTCTCCCGGCGCGGTACGCAGCGCATTGCAGGCCGACCATGGGGGCTTGCCCACAACCTGTTCGGTGACACCGTAACGCTGCTGATCATGGCACAGATGGCGTGGGACGTGCCCAGTAGTCCCGTTCGAGACCTTCGCCCTGCCACTGCTGTGGTGGGTGAAGAAGCTTCCCTGCCTGGTCGTGCAGGACGCCGTCTGCTGTGGACATTCGGCTGGCTCGACAGCGCAGTGGGGCGGCATCTCCCTGGCACGGGACACCACCGACAGTCCTCAACGACAACCTGCCCCGCATCTGAGCCACTCGGTCAGAACTCGTGCAACGGCTTCTGTCCAACACCTGTGAACTTTGCGGCTCCAGCAATCAGGTCGAAGTGCACATGTCTGCGCATTCAAAGACCTCAATCCCAAGGAGCGCAAGCAACAACCCGAATGGGCCACGCGGGTGACCGCACACCACCGCAAGACCCTGCTCATCTGCCGCGCCTGCCACGAGAGCATCCACTACCACGGATGCCCGACCCGGCGACCACGACAAGCATCGGAGAACCGGATGCCACGGAAATCGGGCACGTCCGGTTCTGGAATGGGCCGTCGTAAAAGGCCCTGACAACAGGAACCCCGCTGGCGGCCTGCTTCACCGCATGGCCGGTTCTGAGGGGGCCGAGTCGCGGCAATGCGACCCGGCTACCCGACTCATGGGTTCCGGCCGCTGACTGACGTCAGGACTCGTGACCAACCGACGTCAGCTTTCACGGCCGAAACCAGCCGTACGAGGATCGCGGTTACTGAGTCCGTCTGGTGGCAGATCGAGACCGCTAAGACCATCGTGTTCACCGCCCCGCGCCACGCCCGCGCGTTCTTCGAGTCGCTAGCCGCCGACAACCTCGACATCGGCCGCCCGGACACCATGGAGATCATCTAACCGGCAGATCCGCTCCACCATCCACCGCGGCTACTTCAAGACCACCCCGGCCGGATCGGCAATTTCGTGCCGGCGCCGCTGGCCGAGGCAGGCCACGCCGTGCTGACTGATACCGGCCAGAACCCTCACGGCTCCGTGGCGTGAGCCCTGTTTTCTCAGCCGACGAGGCTCGTCAAGCCGGGCAGGGTGATGGTGTGCTGGGTGTGTTCCGCTTTGGCGTGCAGGTAGCGCAGGTTGTCCGGCGTGGCGTGCACGCTGGTCGGCACGGTCTCGGTGACGGTGACGCCCAGCTCGCGCAGTTGCCCGGCCTTGTCGGGGTTGTTGGTCAGGAGGTTCAGTTCGGTGATACCGAGGGCGGCCAGCATCTGGGCGGCGGCGGTGTAGTCACGCCCGTCCTCGGGCAGGCCGAGGGCGAGGTTGGCCTGGTAGGTGTCCAGGCCGGTGTCCTGCAGGGCGTACGCGTCGAGCTTGTTGTACAGACCGATGCCGCGCCCCTCCTGGCGCAGGTACAGCACCACGCCGCCCACCTCGTCGATGCGCTGCACCGCTTCACGCAGCTGAGGGCCGCAGTCACAGCGGGCCGAGCCGAACACATCCCCGGTGAGGCACTCCGAGTGCATGCGCACCAGTGAGGTACCGGTGGCCGTGTCGCCGAGGACGAGCGCGATGTGCTCGGCGCCGTCGACCAGTCCGTGGAAGGTGACGACCTCCGCGGAGACGCTGTACCCGTCGGCGAAACGCAGCGGGATCCGGACCCTGGTCCGCACGGTGGCGGTAGGGGTGCTGGTCGACATGACGACTCCCAGTCCTGTGTGGATAGTTCAAATTTTAATTCAAGATGTACGCTACGCTGGGGTTCAAATTTGAACAACGGACGGGACTGTGACATGGGTCGCCCACGGTGGCTGAGCAAGGAAGAGAAGCGTGCCTGGAACGCATTCATCACCGCGCATGCACTGCTCTTCCAGCGACTGGACCAGCAGCTCAAACGAGACATGGGCCTGTCGCACCTGCAGTACGAGATCCTCGCCCGGCTGTCGGATACCCCGGACCGGGAGCTCCGGATGAGCGAACTGGCCGACGCCGTGCAGAACTCGAAGAGCGGGCTGACCTACCAGATAGGACAGCTGGAACAGGTCGGTCTGGTTCGCAGGCGCAACTGCAGGAACGACGTGCGCGCCGTCTACGCCTGCCTCACCGACGAGGGCATGGCCCAGCTGGAACGAGCCGCGCCGGGCCACGTCGCCATGGTCCGCGAACTGTTCATCGACGCCATGACCCCAGACCAGCTCCGCGCCCTCGCCGACGGACTCGGGGAGGCGAACCGGCGTATGCGGGAGAGTGCGGCCGAATCGGCGGGCGCCAGCGGGCTCGAGGCCAGGTGACGCCCGCTCCGGCGCGGTGATCAGGCGTGCACGGAGGC
This sequence comes from Lentzea nigeriaca, assembly GCF_016907955.1. GTDB lineage: Bacteria > Actinomycetota > Actinomycetes > Mycobacteriales > Pseudonocardiaceae > Lentzea > Lentzea nigeriaca. The sequence goes on from NZ_JAFBCX010000001.1 coordinate 1,521,153, forward strand.
CTGCGGCTTGTCCGCGAGCAGCACCTTCTGGAAGATCGGCACCGTTCGCGGGCACCACGACGTGCATCAGCACGAGGGTGACCACGCCCACCGGGCAGGCCGAACAGCGCCAGATCAGGCGGCAGTGACACGGCGACCACGATCGGCATCAGCTTGCGCAGCAAGGCGTTGGGCCTGCCACGTAGGGGGCCAGAACTCCGCACACATGCGCTGAGCTGTGGTGGTCTGGCTCTGCCGTTCTGACGGCATGATCGTGGGCATGGCGCTGCGACTGCTTTACCTCGTCTTGTCCGGCTACAGCGAGCCGTTTTCATCCTGAGCTGGATGCGTTGGCGGGCAAGGCTTCTTGCTGATCACAGGTTGATGAGCACCGGCACGGCGTCGCCAGGATGTGGCGACGAACGTCGCGGCCGGGCAGCTCTCGTTGCCGCAGAAGAATCGGCGCACGCGTAATCGCAGCATCACCGGCTGCCCTGAGGTTCCCCCGATAACTCGGCCACGGCGACGTCGGCCAGCCTGCGGTCATAGCGGCTGTGGACTCGGCGGAACTGGCTGCCACAGGACATGCAAGCACCGTCCTCCGCCTTGACACGCGCCCACATCAGCATGCCCGACGAGGCCCGCTCGACTACCACACCCGCCGGGTGCGGCAGGAGCACGTCCAACCACTGACGATCACACAACGACCATGATTACAAACGTTGCCACGCACACGGATCCGGGCACAGTCAGTTGATCACGCAATCATGGGCAGGGGGGACTGTAAAACGAGCGGTGTAACTCCCGATCATGGAAGTGCACCTGATGACCGACATGATGTCCGGCGTGGAGAACGCCGAGGACTCGAAGCC
>NZ_JAFBCX010000002.1 GCF_016907955.1 Lentzea nigeriaca
GCCTTGACGTAGTTGTCGAACGCCAACGCGTCCTGCGCCTGCTGCAGCGGCGACGTCTCCAGATGCGCCGCCTTCACGTGCGCGATGAACGGCGCCAGCACGTCACGGTCGAGCGACGAGCTGAGAACCGGGTCGAGCATCTGTTCCAGCAGCACGGTGTGCGCCTTGACGTAGTTGTCGAACGCCAACGCGTCCTGCGCCTGCTGCAGCGGCGACGTCTCCAGATGCGCCGCCTTCACGTGCGCGATGAACGGCGCGAGTGCTTCCTTCTTGACGCACTCGGGCGTACCCGTCGGCACTGTCGTCGTCGGGGTGGGGTGCGTGGTCGGGTGGCTGGTCGGTGGAGTGGTGGTCGTCGGCGACGGCGGTGTGGTCGTCGTGCTGCCGTTGACCGTGACCGACGCCTTCATGTCCGGGTGGATCGAGCAGTAGTACGAGTAGGTGCCCGGCTTGGTGAACGTGTAGGTGTAGGTCTGGCCCTGCTGGAGCGTGGGCGAGGTGAACTTCTCCGGGCCGTTGGTGACGACCACGTTGTGCGGTGCGGTGTCGTGGTTCGTCCAGACGACGGTGTCGCCCGCGTTGATGGTGAGCGTGGCCGGTTGGAACGCGTAGCCCATGATCTCGACGTTCGTCGACGACTGCTGGGCTGCCGGCGCGGCCTCGCCCTGTTGGGCTGCGAGGTCGACGCCGACCGGAGCCGCCTGGCCGGGGCCTGCCAGGCTCAGGCACAGCGCGGTTCCTGCTATGCCGAGTGCCGCTACCAGCACGGCGAACCGGTTTCCCTTGTCCACAGTGGAATTCCCTTTCTTCTGCACGGTCAGCGACCGGGTCCGGTCGTGACGAGGAAGGCGGCCACCCCGAGCACTGCGACGGCGAGAACCGCCTCGGCGGTGACCGAGAGCGCGAGCGCGCGGGTGGTCGGGGCGACGCTCAGCCGCCGGTCCACCCAGGTCTTGCTCGCGAGTCCGAGGAGCAGCAGCACGGCGAAGAGGCCGAGCTTGAGCAACAGGAGTTGCCCGTAGCCGGTGTGCAGCAACGAGTTCACCGAACCGACCAGTCGCCATGCGAGCAGCGCGCCCGCCACCGTGAGCACCGCGACGGAGACCATCGCGAGCCTCGAGTAGCGCGGCAGCACCGCGGTGAGCACGTCGCGGTCGCGGGCGGGCAGGACGGCGAGCAGCAACACCAGCAGCCCGCCGACCCACACGCAGACGACCAGCAGGTGCACGAACACGACCGCCTGTCCCCAGCCGGGCAGGTCGAGGGCGTGGCCGGTCATCCCGTTGGTGCGCAACACACCGAGCGCGACCACGCCCGCGCCGACGCGCCACGACCACGACGTGGCCGCCTGCGCGCCGCGCCGGGACAGGTCGGCCAGCACGACCACCGCGAGCAGCCACAACAGCGCGCGGGCGAACCACACCCGGCCGAACGGGGCGTCGAACAGCGGTACCAGCACCGACGGGTCGAGCGCGGCGGACGGCGGTTTTCCCGCGACCCAGGCGGCGTTGAGGGCGAGACTCGCGACGGTGCCGGCGAAGCCGCACAGCCAGCCGAACGCGATCAGCCGCCTCGCACGTGCGGTGTCCGCGCCATCCGGCCACAACAGCGCGATGAACGCCAGGCCGCCGACGAAGAGCGTCGTGCCGAGGTAGTCGAACGACCTGGCGAACAGGAACCACGACTTCGCCGCCTCGGTCATGGCGTGTCCAGCAGTGCCGTGACCCGGTCGGTCTTCTCGTCCACGACGAGCGAGCACGTCGTGCCGAGCAGGTCGTCGAGCAGGTCGAGGGGGTCACCGAGCAGCGGAAGCTCCACAAGGGACAGCCGCTCTGCCTTCTTCGTGCCTGCCGGGAGTTCGTGCACGACCGGGAGTTCGTCGAGCAGCGACAGCAATCCCAGCTGCCGCAGCAACTTGGTGATCGCCCCGGCGTCACAGGGTTGGTGAGGCTCGGTCGCGGGCGGCTTCGTCGTCGGCGGAGGTGTGGTCGGATGTGGACGCTCGGGCGCCGGAACGTGCGGTCCCGCAGGCACGTGCGGCATCGGGGCCGGGTTGTGCGCCACCGGCTGCGGCACGGGGACGGCGGGCTGGTGCGGCTGCCCGGTCGGCGACGGGACCGGCGCCTGTGCGTGGTGGTCCTGCTGGCTGACCGTGCTCTGCGCCGGCGGGATGCGCCCGATGCCCGACGCGAACCCGAGCACGACGACGACGGTGCCCACGAGGGTCGCCGCCACCACCTGGTCTCGCTGCAGCTTCATATTCGGCAGCGAAGCAGTTCGCCCGTTAACGGCGATTCCCATTTAGTGACGCAATCGTGAACTAGCTTGCTCACTCGTTTTGTAGCAAGGCGTGCGCACGCAGAAACGCTGAATTAAGTTGCGCCAACAAGAACGTCTTGACCAGGCAAAATGAGCATCGCTCGATTAATTCTATTCGATCGTCCAGATGAATTGGACAGTAACCCGTACCCATGCGTCGAACCGCTCGTTGAAACCTCTCGGCCTCACGCCCGATCGCGCACGGACCTGATCCGGCCGAGCAGTTCCTCCGCCTTGGCGCGGCCCGACTCGACCTCGGCGAGCTGCCTCGTCACGGACTGCAGTTCGCGGCCGCGTTCACCGGCCTCCATCCGCAGCGCCTTGTCGACCTCGCGCAGTTCCGCCTCGATCGCCTCGATGCGCTTGGCGAGGGCCTCGTCCAATGCGAGCGACAGGGCCTGCTCCGCCTCGATCAGCTGCTCGGCCGCCAGTTGGTCCACTGTGGAGCGTGCGTCGGCGATGGCGTCCGAGAGCCATTGCTTGACGTGCTGCTTCTCCGCGGTGTGGGTGCGGGTGCGCGCCATCCACCAGCCCGCGCCGAGGCCCAGGGCGATGGTCACCGGAAGGACGACGGGGTTCAGCACCGCGATGCCGAGGCCCGCCAGCGGCATGACGGCCAGCTTGCCCGCGCCGAGGCCGCCGGAGACGCCCATGAAGACGAGGAGCTTGTCCTCGGCTGTCGGTGGGCGCTTTTCCTTGGGGCGCAACACGACAGGGGGTTGCTCGCCGCGGGCGAACTGGCCGCGGATCAACGTCAGCTCCTCGGCGCTGAACAGCGTCGCGAGCACCGCGTCGGTCACCTGGGCGAGGCGCACGGACAGCGCCGTGGAGATGCGGCCCGACACGACCTGCAGGGCCGTGTCGACCTGTTGGGGCAGCGCGGCCAGGGCTGCGCGGTCGGCCGTGTCGATGGCCTGGCGGTACCAGGTCTGCAGGTCGCGCATCTGGCGCGAGATCTCGTGGGAGTTCTCCACGCGGGCGCGTTGGATCTCGCCGCGCAGGCGGACCTGCCAGCCTCGGGTCGAAGAGCGGCGTTCGGTCTGCAGTTCCTCGCGACGGGCCCGCAGAACAGCTGCTTCGTCCTCGCCCACGGACAGAGCGCGCTTCTCGTGTTCCAGGCGGACGACGAGCTCGTCCAGGACCGTCGACAACGCGCGCAGGGCGTTGGCCTCGGCCAGCATTCCGGCGCGACCGGCCACCAGCTCCTGCAACGCGGTCTGCAGGGCGGCGATGCCGGAACGTTCACGGAGCATCGCGGCGGCGTCCGGGTTCGGGGCCTGGGCCGCCATCTCGAACATGCGGGACGACACCGGGTGGAAGAGGGCCTCGGCGAAGCGCGGGGCGTGCTCGGCCAGCAGGGCGCGGTCGGCGTCGAGGACCTGGCGCCAGCCGCGGTACTGGTCGGTCTTGGTCAGCGCGAAGACGACGGTTTCTACGCGGTCGCCGACGCGCTTGAGGAAGTCCAGTTCGCCTCGGGTGAAGGGCGACGAGGCGTCCACGACGAAAACCAGGGCCGTGGCCGAGGTGACGGCTTCGAGCGCCAGCTCGCCGTGCACCGACTCCAGGCCACCGACGCCCGGAGTGTCCACAACGGACATTCGTTCCAGCAACGGGATCGGCGCGTCGACCTCGACGTAGCGCGGGGGCAGCTCGCCCTCCGGCAGTTCGTGGGCCGCGGAGACCCAGTTGATCAACGCGGGCAGCGGGAACGTCACCGGGGCCAGCTGGCCCGGATAACAGGCGCGGGCGGCCCAGTCGGGACCGTGCTGGAAGACCAGGTAGGTGGAGGTGGCCACGTCGGCGTCGACCGGGGACAGGCCTGGAGTGGCCAGCAGGGCGTTGACCAGGGACGACTTGCCGCGGTTGGTTTCCCCGACGATCACCACGGACGACACTTCCGGAGCAGAGCGGCGAGTGACCCAGTCGGCCATCGACGGGTCGAGCTCGCGCACGAGAGAGGTGAGACGTTCGCGCGTCTGCCGGACGGTCTGGGGAAGTGTGCTCATCGGGCCGTGTAGACCGTCACGATCGGAGCCCGCAGCACCCGTCCGCGGTCGCAGAAGCCCGGCACCTCGGTCTCGGCGACCAAGCCCTGCAGCGAGGCGTCATCGGTCGGCACCGTGCCGGCCGCCTCGTGCACCGACGGGTCGAACCGCTCTCCGTCGGCCCGCACAGCCACGACCCCTATGGTCGACAGGCCTTCCTCGATCCGTTCGACCACGCCCGAACTGGCGCGGTCCAGCGCGTACAGGCACAGCTGGACCAGCGCGCGGCGTTCGGCCAGCGCCTGGTCGAGCAGCTCGTCGGCAATGGTCTCCACACCGTCGTCCGACGCCACACCGGTGGGATCGGTTCCATTCACGCTCATCGGTGCCCCCCAGCACGTAGTTGCTGCCAGATGAGGAAATACGCCCTGTGAACGACGTGCGCCACTCGAGCCTGCGCCGGCGTCGCGCCGAACGAGGCGTACGACCGCCACCAACCGGCCCGTTCCAGCGCGTACGCGACCAGCTCCGGCAACGGCCGGCCGGTCAGACCCAGCTGACCGGGCACGTCCGGGGTACTGCCGACGCGCAGCACCTCCTCCGTCAGGTCGGGCGCCAGCGTCACCGCGCCGGACGAGACCAGCGTCAACGCCTCCAGCAGCCGCAGCTGATGAGCTTCCGGCCTGGCCAGCAGCACCTCGATCGCGTCGTGCACGCGCTGCCGTTCGCCGGGATCGCCGGAGGCCAGCGACGTGACCGACGCCAGTGCGGCCGCGGCCTTGATGCCGTCGGCCCGTGCGCGGAACACCGCGTCCAGCCGTCCACGCACCGCGGCGAACCCGGAGGCGTCGAACAGCACCCGCCGCAACGCACCGGCGGTCAGCGCGGGCTCGGCGTCCAGCGCCGCGAGAGCACGGCCGATGCCGTAGAGGTCGAGCTTCTCCAGCAACCTCGACCGCACACCCGTCGGGACGTCGCAGTCCCAGGACGTGAAGAGGTCCGCGGACATCAGCATCATCGTGCGGGTGTCCGCGTCCAGGGCCGCCAGCTGCCGCAACGCCTCCGCGTCCGCCGACGTGAACTCCCCGGTCTCCGCCGACTCCGCGAGCAGGCTGATCACCGGCAGCACGTCGGCGACCCGCGGCTTCAGCAGCGCCGCCTGCTTTCCCGCCAGGATCTCCGCGGCCCGCCAGACGTCGCCGTCCGCCCCCTCGACGGTTTCCGGCGCCACGGCGTCGACCTTGTTCAACGCGGCGATGGCGTTGACCGGCCCTGCCTCACGGGAGGCTGTCGCGGCGGTGAACGCGGCCAACGCCGAGTGGTCGTCCGCGCGGATGCCCTGCGTCACGACGTACAGAACGGCCTCGGCACCCGCTACAGCGTTGCGGGACACGGGATCCAGCAGTTCCTCGGTGCGCGCGACCGAGGCCGCGTCCAGCGAACCGAGACCAGGCGTGTCGATGACCGTGAAGTCACGCAGCACCGCGTTCGTCAGGTACGCCTCGATGTGCGAAACGTCATCCACGCCAAGAGAAGCGGGAATCATGCCGTTGGCGTCGAACGGCAACACCTGCCGTCGGCCGTCCCGCAGCACCACTTCGATGCGGTCGACCGTGCCGTACTGATAGCGCGTGACGAGCCGGGTGCACTCACCGACGTCCGTGGGCGCGACCCGGCGTCCGATCAACGCGTTCACCAGCGTCGACTTACCGGACTTGATCCGCCCGGCCACCGCCACCTGCAACGGGGCGTGCAGACGCCGCAACACTTCCTGGAAACCGAGAGCGGTCTGCTGGGAAACCTGCGGTTGCAGGGCTGCACACAATTGGGCCACCGCCGCGCACAGCGGTCCGGCCAGTTGTTGTCCCTGCAGCGCCGTCACGGGCACTGATCGTGCCACGGTTTGTGTGCGTGTGTGCGCGGGTAGCCACAGCCCATGGAAGACAGCTACGTGACGTTCCTAGTGCTGGGGATCGTCCTGGTCGTCATCGACGGCCAGCTGATCTACCACAGCGGCAGGGGCTATCTGAAACGCGCCTACGACGACGAAGAAGCCACCTCGATGATCCGGCTCGCGGTGGTGTTGTTCCACCTCGTCGTACTGGGCTTGCTCGCGCTGGTGTCGCTCATCAGCGTCGAGACCGGAAACGCCACCAAGGATGTCGTGATGAAGCTCGGCATCGTCCTGTTGCTGCTGGCACTGGCGCACGGCGTCACGATGGCGATCCTGGCCAGGATTCGGGATCGCCAGCTCCAGCAGCAGCTCGCGGACCAGATGGCCGAGGAGCACCGGATCTACGAGGAACGCCACGCGCACGTCGGCGAACCGCGACCCGCACCGAAGATCGAGTCGCCTTACTCAGCCACGTAGTGGGCACGCACGGCGTCCAGCGCCTCCCCCTCGCTGGCGCCGAGCGACCGAGCGACGGCGACGAACTCCGCCGCTGCGGCGGAGAGCGGGTCCGGTGAATGCGAAGGCAGGGCAGCCACGACGGTGCCCTGCCTTCGTCCTGTCATGAGGACGCCCTCGGTCTCCAGCTCGCGGTACGCCCGCGCGACGGTGCCGGCCGCCAGGCCGAGGTCGGCGGCGAGCTGGCGGATCGTCGGCAACCGCGACCCGACGGGCAACACGCCACCGCTGATCAACCGGACCAGCTGGTCGCGCACCTGACGCCAGGGCGCCACACCGTTCTCGAGGTCAACGACGATTCTGGGAGCTGTCACCAGAAGATCTTCTTGGACACGTAGTTCGTGTTGGCCATCGCTATCCACGCCAGCAGGCAGACGAGGTCGAACCAACCACCGACCAGCGCACCGACCACGGCCGCGCCGAGTCCTGCGGACACGTGCACGCTCCGGGTGCGCAGAGCCCGATCGACCTGCTCGTCACCGTCGGCGGGCCGGGTGACCGCGGCCCAGGTGACCACGGCGACCGCGCCGACGGACACGACCAGCGCGGGCAGCTGCCCGATCCGCATGTCGACGAGCAGCAGGACGATCCCGATCGCCACGATTGCCGCGTACACGATCAGCACGTACTGGGAGGCGATGTCGAACAGGCCGCGTGGGGTGAGCGAGGCCACCCGCCGCCGTCCGCCGCGACGCAGCTGCGTCGCGATCAACTCGGCGAGCAGCGTGCCGCCGAGCACGATGGCGACGAGCGAGCCGATGCCACGGTCGCTGACGAACGGCACGAGCGACAGCACCGCGTAGAGCACCGGATAGAGCAGCCGACGTCGTTTCAGGTACCGGATCGCATCGTCGATCTGCGCGGGCGTCGGGTCCTTCACCCGCCAGCTCTTCAGCAGCCGCTTGCCGGTCGACCGCGTCGGCCAGAGGAAGTAGAGCAACAACAATCCCGTGCCAGCAGCGATCACCATGTCCAGCAGCACGCGCACCCCCGTGAGTTTTGTACCAACCCCTCGACACAATAACTCACACCGGAGTCGTAGACGACGTCATTCCGTGGCGCGACGCGCGGAAGTTCGGCCCGCACCTAACCTTGTCCGGTGCGGCGGTTCAGCCTGTGGATGAAGGCTCACCCGGCGTTCGGGGACTCCCTGATCGCCGGGCTCTTGCTGTTGTTCGACATGGCGGTCGCGGTCTCCGCGGTCGATCGCGGGGTGTCGTTCTCCGCGTACCTCGCCGTCACACTCCTGATGCTCGGGCCGCTGCCGTTCCGCCGCTACCACCCGCTCGGCACCAGCTACCTGATCCTCGCGGGCGGGTTCCTGCAGCTCTTCACACACGGCGGCGAGGGCGGCATCCCGGTCCGCATGTCGGACTTCGCCCTGGCCATCGCGCTGTACACGCTCGTCGCGTACATCGGCCGCAAGTCCGCGTTGATCTACTCGGGCTGGCTGCTCGCGGGCACGCTGCTGTGGGCGGTCTTCCGGATCGCCGAGATCCAGGCCGTGTTCCTGGTGTTCATGGTCTTCGTGATCTTCGGTTTCAGCTGGGCGATGGGCGAGTTCATCGGTGCCCGCCGCGCCTACCAGAGCGAGCTGGAACAACGACTCAAGCTGCTGGAGACCGAACGCGACCAGCAGGCCAAGATCGCGGTCGGCGAGGAGCGCTCCCGGATCGCCCGCGAGCTGCACGACGTGGTCGCGCACTCGGTGAGCGTCATGATCGTCCACGCGGACGGCGCCGCCTACACGATCAGGACGCAACCGGAGGTCGCCGAGAACGCGGTCCGCACGATCGCGGAGACCGGCCGCCTCGCACTGACCGAGATGCGGCGCCTGCTGGGCGTGCTGCGCAGCGAGGACGCCGAGACGCAGTGGGCACCGCAACCCGACGCGCGAGGCGTCGTCGAGCTCGCCGAGAACACCCGTGCGGCCGGGGTGCCGGTGCGGCTGGAGATCACCGGCGACGTGGACGACCTGCCCGCCGGTGTCGGCCTCAGCATCTACCGGATCGTGCAGGAAGCGCTGACGAACACCATCAAGCACGCCGGCGCGGGCACGACGGCGTTGGTGCGCCTGGCCCGCACACCGGAGGAGCTGCGACTCGAGGTGATCGACAACGGCTTCGGCACACCGCACGACGTGGTCAAGGTGTCCGGTGGCAACGGACTGATCGGCATGAGGGAAAGGGCTGCGGTGCTGGGAGGCGAGTTCGAGGCAGGCCCCAACCCCGGCGGGGGCTGGCGCGTGCGGGCGAGCTTCCCGCTGGCCGCATAGGGTGATCACGTGATTCGGGTGCTGCTGGTCGACGACCAGGAACTCATGCGCATGGGCTTCCGCATGGTGCTGGGAGCGCAGGAGGACATCGACGTCGTCGGCGAGGCCGCCGACGGTCTCGACGCGGTGCAGATGGCCGACAAGCTGCGCCCCGACGTCGTGCTGATGGACGTCCGCATGCCCGTGCTGGACGGCGTGGAGGCGACCAAGCGCATCACCGAGGCCGAAACAGCCAAGGTGCTGGTCATGACCACGTTCGACATGGACGAGTACGCGTTGTCGGCGTTGCGCAACGGCGCCAGCGGGTTCCTGCTGAAGGACACGCCGCCGTCCGACCTCGTGTCGGCTCTGCGCGCGGTCGCGTCAGGCGACGCGGTGGTCTCGCCGTCCGTGACGAAGCGGCTGCTGGGCCGGTTCCTCGGTGACGGCGGCGGTGAGCTGCGCGACGCGACTGTGCTGGACGTGCTGACCGAACGCGAGCGCGAGGTGCTCGTGCTGATCGCGAAGGGCCTGTCCAACACGGAGATCGCCCGCAAGCTCTTCCTGTCGGAGGCGACGGTGAAGACGCACGTCGGGCGGATCCTCGCGAAGCTGGAGCTGCGAGACCGGGTGCAGGCCGTGGTGCTCGCCTACGAGACCGGTCTCGTCCGCCCCGGCGACGCCTAGCGGTACTGCTCCGGGTCGGCGTCCACGATCGTCCCGGCGATCCGCGGCTTCACGACGTCGTCCCACCACCGGCCCCAGTCGGGCTGCGAGCCGTCGAGGTCGGTGAACCCGTACTCGCGCTTGAGCCGCCACGACGACAGGCACTGCCCGGCGAACCGCTTGCGGTCGGGGTCGGCTGCGAGGTGTGCGATACCGCGGCCGAGGTAGTGCGGCGTCTCGGACAACGCGTAGTCCGGCACCTTCTCGATCGCGTCACGCCAGTTCGCCTCGGTGACGCCGAACGTCTCCAGCATCTGCTCGGAGCGCAGGAACCCTGGCGTTGCCGCCACAGCGGTCACGTTCGGGTGGTCCCTGAGGTCCTTCGCCAGCACCTCGCCGAACCGTCGCACGGTGTTCTTCACGGCGTCGTAGGCGAGGTTCACGAAGTACGCCTCGCCGTCCTCGCCGTCGGTCACCTCGACCACGAGCCCGTTGTCGGACCGGATCACGAGCGGCATCAGCTTGTGCAGCGCCACGAGGTGCGACTCGACGCCGTTGCGCCACATGTGGAGCTGCCGGTCGAGGTCGTGCTCCCAGAACTTGCCCCACTCGACGAGGTTCTCGCCGCCCCAGGCGTTGTCGACGAAGATGTCGAGCCGGTCGATCCGCGCCGCGAAAGCGTCCACATCGGACGGATCGGTGAAGTCGCAGCGGATGGCGATCCCCTCGCCGCCGGCCTTGGTGACCAGGTCCGCGGTGTCCTCGATCGTCTCGGAACGGCCGACTTCCGACTGTTGCGTGCGCGTCGTGCGGCCGCCGACGAACACCGTCGCCCCCGCCGCACCCAGCTCGACCGCGATCGCCCGGCCGGCACCCCTCGTGGCGCCCGTGACGACGGCGACCCTGCCGCTCAGATCAGGTTCACTTCTTGGCGACACGGCGGATTCCCCTTCCCTCGTGCCAGGACAGGACGACCATCTCGTCGCCCTCGACGGTGAGCGACACGACCTCGGTGACGTCCATCCGGAACAGGTCGAGCTCGCCGCCCTCCGGCATCCACCCCGTGCGGTCGTAGAGGTCCTTGAGGTACTGCTCCTTGTCGGTCCAGAACTCGGCCGTCCCGCTGATCTTCGCGTCACCTCCCTCGGTCATCGAGGCCGTGGTCGTGGTGCAGTGCAACGAAAATCGCGGATCACGCCGCAGATCCCGCGACTTCAGCGAGTCGAGCATCATGCCGACCCACAGTTCACCCCGTGCGAAGTCCGGTTCCACGCCGCTGATCCGCGGCGAGCCGTCCTTGCGCAGGGTCGCGATCAGCGCGTGCCGGTCCGCGGCGAACCTGCCCTCCGCGAACGCGGCCAGGCCGGGCTGTTCGGCCGTGAACTCGGCCCAGGTAGCCATCAGCGCATCCCCTTCAACACCAGGTCGATGTCTTCCTCCATGCGTGCCAACAGTTCCCCCCGTGGTCGGATCGACCAGTCCATCGCGATCCCGTACACCAGCGCGGCCAGCACGCGAGCCGCGTTGGACGGCAGGTCTTCCGCCGCGCACAGGACCTCCAGCTCCGACTCCAGCACCGCGTAGTGCCTGGCCAGCAACGCCCGCAGTTCCGCGTCGATGAGGTCGACACCCAGCTGCGCCAGGTTGTTCGTCGCGACGACCGGATCGGCCAGCCGGTCGAACCAGGTCAGCAACGCCTCGCGCACCGTGCCCGCCTCCCGCATCCGGCGGGCGACCTCCTCGGTCCCGGCTCGGGTCAGCGCCTGCAGCAGGCCGCTCTTCGACCCGAACCGCTTCGCCACCGCGCCGACCGACACCCCGGCCTCCGCCGCCACGTCCGCGACCGTGAACTCCGGTCCGCGCCGGTCGATCACCGTCGCAGTTGCACTGAGGATCCGCTCGTCGGAGATGGTGCGAGGTCGTGCCACACCATTAGTGAACCACAATTCACTAACCTTCGCATAGGGTGGCTCCATGTGAACTGGAGACCGCGTTTGGTGGCCCTGGACATCGACGGAACCCTGACCCCTGTCGGCTCGAACGACATCTCACCCGCGGTGAAGGCCGCCGTCACACGTGTGGCGGAACACGGCACTCAAGTCGTGCTGTGCACCGGCCGCAGCCTCATCGGCACCACACCCGTCGCCCCGCAACTGCCCGCCTCGCTCGCGCTGTGCTCGAACGGCGCGGTGTGGTGGAACCCGGTCAGCGACGAGATCCTCAAGCACACGACGTTCGAACCGGGCCCGACGATCAAGACGCTGCAGGCGCTGTTGCCCGGCGCGGTGTTCGCGGTCGAGCAGACCGGCGTCGGCAACCTCTCGCTCGGCGAGTTCCTGCCCGGTGACCTGTGGGGCGTGACGACTCCGGCGACGTTCGACGAGATCGCCGCCACGCCGACCGCCCGGCTCGTCATGCGCTGGCTCGACCGCGCACCCGCCGAGCTCGCGTTCGCCGTGCGGGAGCTGGAACTGCCGGGCGTCTCGTGGCACGTCGACCACACCGAGGCGTGGCTGACGGTGGTGCCACCCGACGTGACGAAGGGCCAGGCACTGGAGGAACTGCGGGTCTCACTGGGCATCAGCGCCGAGGACACGCTCGCGATCGGCGACGGGTCCAACGACGTCGAGATGCTGCGGTGGGCCGCGCTCGGGATCGCGATGGGTCAGGCGCCGGCGACGGTGCAGGAGGTGGCCGACGAGGTCACCGCGACCGTGCTGGAGGACGGCGCGGCGGTGGCGTTGGAGCGGTTCTTCCCGGCCTAGACGCAGGCCTGGATCGTCTCGCGCAGCCAGCGCTGCGCGGGATCGGCGTCGAGCCGGGCGTGCCAGCGCAGGCGGATCTCGACCTCCGGCAGCTCCGCGTTGATCGGGAACCAGCGCAGGATGCCGGAGTACTGCTCGGCGAGACGGTGTGAGACGAGGCCGATGTAGTCGCTCGACGCCACCAGCTGGACGGCGGCCGAGTAGAACGGCACGACAGCGGCGACGTGCCGGTGCAGGCCTGCGGCTTGCAGCGCCACGTCCAGCGGGCCGCGCACCCGGCCCCGGCGCGACACCGAGACGTGCGGGTAGCGGCAGAGCTGCCTGAGCGTGGGGCGGTTGCCGAGCGGGCTGTCGGCGCGGACGATGCCGACCATCCGTTCGCGGAAGAGCACGACGGACCGGATGTCGGACTCGCTGTCGTCGCCGGCGCCGATGTCGAGGTCGACCGAGCCGTCGCGCAACGCCTCGGCGCTCTCGTCGCCCTCGGGCACGAACCGCAGCACCACGCCGGGCGCCTGCGCGGCCACGGCGTTGACCAGCGGAGTCACCACGCCTTCGCCCACCCGGATGGTGAACGTACGGCGCAGCTCGCCGGGGTCGAGCTCCTTGGCGTTGATCAACGCGGAGGCCTCGTCCAGCAGCGAGCGGACTCTCGGTGCGACGCGCAGCGCGTACGGCGTCGGTGCCATCCCCCGCCCGGCGCGGACCAGGATCGGGTCGTTCATCGCCCGCCGCAGCCTCGCCAACGCCCTGCTGGTCGCCGGGATGGACAGGTGGAGGCGCTCGGCCGCGGTGGTGACGCTGCTGTCCTGCAGGAGTGCGTCGAACACGCGCAGCAGGTTCAGATCGAGCTGGTCCGGCATCTTTGCATCGTATGCAACTCTGCCTTGCAGAAGTTGCGTGGCACGAAAGGCTGGCGCGCTCCTAGCGTCGTGACCATGACATTCGAAGCGAAGCTCACCGCGTTCATGCTCATCAAGGCCACCCCGAAGTGGCTGTCCCTCACCGTCCCGCAGCGGTTCGAGGCGTTCGAGACCGAGATCCTCCCCGTGCTGAGGGAGAAGGTCGACGGCGTGCGATCGCGCTTCTACGACACGGAGTTCTACTCGGTGCGCGTGAGCGACATCTGGGTGTGGGAAGCGCGCGACCACGAGTCGTACCAGCTACTCGTGGACGCGCTGCGGGAAACCCCGTTCTGGGACCACTACTTCGAGGTGGTCGATCTGCTGATCGGCGTGGAGGACGCGTACGCCAAGAACACCGGCCGCGAACCCGTTGCCACCGTCTAGTCCGAGACGTTGACCCTGGCGACGACCTTGTCGACCTTGACCCTCACGACCATCTCGCCGGGCACGCCGTTGCGTTCGGCGTAGTGGTCGGCCTGGTCGTCGCCCATGTAGCGCGCGGCGGTGCGCCCCGCCCAGTACTTCAGCTGCTCGGGATCCTCGTCCACCTGGGCGCGGCCCGTGATGGTCACGAAGTTGAAGGGCGGGGTCTCGTCGTCGAAGCAGAGCGCCACACGGCCGTCGCGCAGGATGGACTTGCCCTTGATGGTGTCGCGGGCGGTCAGGAAGACGACGTCCGGTCCGTCGAGGTCCACCCACACCGGGGCGACGTGCGGGCTGCCGTCCTTGCGGGTGACGGCGAGTTTGCCGGTGCGGGCGGGCTTGGCCAGCACGAACTCGCGCCACCAGCCTTCTGGAGCTTCCGTGTAACCCATGAGAAGCATTCAACTACGACTCAGGTAGCGCCACAGTACGACTGAAGTTGACGGTGGTCGCAGACCGCCGGGCGATGTGGGCTGACCCCTCGGAGCGGGAGAGTTCTCCCGACACCGAGAGGGGAAACGCTGATGATCGAGGCAATCGGCCTCACCAAGAGATACGGCAGGACGGTCGCGGTCGACGACCTGTCGTTCACCGTCCAACCTGGACGGGTGACCGGGTTCCTCGGTCCGAACGGCGCGGGCAAGTCCACCACGATGCGGATGATGCTGGGGCTCGACCGACCGACGGCAGGCCGCGTGCTGATCGACGGGAAGCCCTACGACCAGCTGCACCGTCCACTGCGGACGGTCGGCGCCCTGCTCGACGCCAAGTGGGTGCACCCCAACCGGTCGGCGCGGTCGCATCTGAAGTGGCTCGCCGTCTCCAACGGACTGCCCGCCAAGCGCGTGGACGCGGTGCTGGAAGCGGTCGGTCTCACGCAGGTCGCCGGCAAGAAGGCCGGCGGGTTCTCGCTCGGCATGTCACAGCGGCTGGGAATCGCGGCGGCACTGCTCGGCGACCCGAAGGTGCTGCTGTTCGACGAGCCCGTCAACGGCCTGGACCCGGAGGGCATCCTCTGGATCCGCACGTTCATGCAGAACCTCGCCGCCGAGGGGCGCACGGTCCTGGTGTCGAGCCACCTGCTGTCCGAGATGGCGCTGACCGCGAGCGAGCTCGTGGTGATCGGCAAGGGGAAGCTGATCACCCAGAGCTCCACGGCCGAGTTCATCGACCGCTCGACGGGTAACTCGGTGCTCGTGCGCAGTCCTCAGTTGTTCAAGCTCGGTCCGCTGCTCGTGGACAAGGGCTTCACGGTTCGTGACGGCGCGGACGGGGCGTTGTCCGTATCGGGTGCCACGAGTGACCAGATCGGTGACATCGCCGCCGCCAACGGTGTGGTGCTGCACGAGTTGAGCCCTCAGCGCGGTTCGCTGGAAGAGGCATTCATGCAGCTGACCGGCGACGCTGTCGAGTACCACGCAGAGATCGGGAAGTGAGTCTGATGACCCTGTTGGCAGTTGAGAGAATCAAGCTCTTCTCGACCCGCTCGCCGTACTGGTGCACAGCACTCGCGATCGCCATGTCAGTCGGGTTCGCCGCGCTCCTCGCGGCGAACGCGGACCAGGTCGGCGTCGGCCTCACGCAGGCGGGCACCCGCCTCGCGCTCGTCGTCGTGCTGGTGCTCGGCGCGCTCGCGGTCACCACCGAGTACCGCTTCAGCACGATCAGGGCGACGTTCCTCGCGGTACCGGGCCGCACGTCGGCGCTCGTCGCCAAGACCGCCGTGGTCGCACTGGTCGCGGGCGTGATCGGTGAGGTCGCCGCGTTCGGCTCGTGGGCGATCGCGAAGGTGATCAAGCCGAACGCCGATCTCGCGATCAACACCGGCGCGGAGTGGCGGGCCGTCGCCGGCGTCGGCCTGACGTTCGCGATCGGCGCGATCCTCGCGATCGCCGTCGGCATCCTGGTCCGCCAGACCGCGGGCGCCGTGGCGATCCTGCTGGTCTGGTCGATGCTCGCGGAGAACCTGGTCGGGCTCATCCCCAAGGTGGGCGTCAAGATCCAGGCCTGGCTGCCGTTCATGAACGCGGACAACTTCCTCGCCGTGAACACGCCGAGCGCGGGCGAGGTCGAGGCAACGGGCGGCGGGGTCGTCTTCAAGCTGAGCCAGTGGGGATCGCTGGCCTACTTCGCCGGCATCGCGGTGGCGCTGCTGGTGGTCGCGCTGGTCGTCGCGAAGCGCCGCGACGCGTGACCGGTTCCGAATAAGGGGGAGCGGGACGCAGGCCATCCATCGGGGGGATGGCCTGCGTCCCGATCAGTTCTTCGAGTGAACGGGAGAGGCCATGATCCAAGCAGTGCGGTTGCGCAAGCACTACGGCCGGACGAAGGCCGTGGACGACCTGTCGTTCATCGTGAAACCCGGCCGCGTCACGGGCTTCCTCGGCCCGAACGGCGCAGGGAAGTCCACGACCATGCGGATGATCCTCGGCCTCGACACCCCCACCGGCGGTGACGTCACGATCGACGGGAAGCACTACACCGAGCTGAAGCAGCCGTTGCGCAAGATCGGCGCGTTGCTGGACGCGAAGTGGGTGCACCCCAACCGTTCCGCGCGCTCGCACCTCAAGTGGATGGCCGTCTCCAACAAGATTCCGGTGAGCCGCGTCGACGAGGTGCTGGAGATCGTGGGCCTCACCGAGGTCGCGAACAAGAGGGCCGGCGGGTTCTCGCTCGGCATGTCCCAGCGACTCGGCATCGCGGGCGCGTTGCTCGGCGACCCCGAGGTGCTGCTGTTCGACGAGCCGGTCAACGGTCTCGACCCCGAGGGCATCCTGTGGATCCGGCAGTTCATGCACCGGCTCGCGGACGAGGGCCGCACGGTGTTCGTGTCGAGCCACCTGCTCTCGGAGATGGCGCAGACCGCCCAGGACCTCATCGTGATCGGCAAGGGCCGGCTGATCGCGCAGACCACCACCGAGCAGTTCATCAGCGACGCCACCCAGGACCACGTCCGGGTGCGGTCACCGCACGCCGTGAAGCTGCGCGAGATCCTCGCGGCCAGCGCCACGGTCACCGAGGACGCCGTGGACGGAGCCCTTGTGGTGCACGGACTTCCGGCTCCGCGGATCGGCGAGATCGCGGCGGAGAACCAGATCGTGCTGCACGAGCTCAGCCCTCAGCGCGGTTCGCTGGAGGAGGCTTTCATGCAGCTCACCAAGGAGTCGGTGGAGTATCACGCGCACTGAGGAACCCTTCACCCACATGAGCCCCTCCCGCCTCACTTTCCGGTACGCGGGGAGCTTTCGTACTCTCAGACGGTACGTAGGGTCCCCGCGTGCCGGTTGGTGGCGCGGGGATGGTTGCTCGGCGTGAGCGGAGTGCCGGGAATGTGATCAGGAGAGCTGTCAGCAGCGCGGTCGCACCCGAGACGGCCGCGACGAACGACAGCCGGTCCTTCATCTCGAAGTCCGGCTGCGCTGGACGTTGGGCGGCGAGCGTCGGAGTCGGTTGCGCGGTCGACGGTTTCGCCGGCGGCAGCAGCGGATTCCGTTCCACCGGCGGAAGTTGCGCGGTGATCGCGCCCATCGGATCGACCATGCCGAACCCGGTCGTGGTGTCGCGGCCGGGTTCCGCCATGTCCTTCGCGGTCTTGATCAGCGCGTTCACGACGTCCTTGGCCGGCATCTCCGGGTGCTTCGCGCGGACCAACGCGGCCACCCCCGACACGATCGCCGACGCCGCGCTCGTACCGTCCATTTCGGCGTAACCGCTCGCGTAGACACTCTGCGGCGCGGCGGTGACGATGCCTTCCGCCGGCGCCGCGAGCACCGTGTCCGCGCCGACGTTGGACGACTTCCACGGCTTGCCCTCGCGGTTCGTGCCCGCGACCGCGATCACGCCACCGATGTTGGCGGGCGCGGAGACGTCCCTGCCGTCGTTGCCGGTGGCGGCGACGAGGACGACGTCCTTCTCGATCGCGTAGTTCACCGCCTTGACCAAGCTTGGTGTCATGGAGCTGGAGAAGCCCAGCGACATGTTGACGACCTTGGCGCCGTGGTCGGCCGCCCACCTGATGCTCTCCGCGACGACGTCGAGGGTGAACTGCTCCTTCTCGGCGCTCGCGATCGGGAGGATCCTGGCGCCGGGAGCGATGCCGAGCGCGCCGCCGTTCTTGCCGGTCGCGGCGATGATCGCGGCCATCCCGGTGCCGTGACCGTCGGTGTCGGTGGTGCCGTCGGTGCCCTTGGAGCTGCCGAAGCCCGTCCCGGGTAAGACGCGCCCCGCGAGGTCGGGGTGCTTGGCGTCGACACCGGAGTCGATCACCGCGACGATCACGCCGTCACCGCGCGTCTGGTCCTGCGCGGAGTAGATGTCGAGGGCGTCGAGGTGCCACTCCTGTTCCTCGATCGTCTGCGCGGCGAGCAACAAGGGCAGCGCGACAACGAGCGCGGGGAGCAAGGGCACGTCCCGTACATCGTGTTTCCACACTGCGGCGCAACGTGCCTGGGGTCACACGTTGAGTAAGGACACTGTTAACAAGCCGTGAAAAGGGGCGTTTTGGACAACACCGGCGTTTGGATTCACGTTCAATTGGGTCATCCCCGCTGCGGAGGTGGCCAGTGGTCCGTGTCGAAGCAATGCTCGGCCTCGAGTGGGCAAGCGCGCTCGAGGCTCCCAACCCTGCCGAAATCGCCCTCACCCCTGCAGAGGCGCGCCGTTCGTGGGTGAACCGCGCCGATGAGAACGAAGTGCTCACGATGTACCGCGCGGTGCGTGCCGTCGAGGACGCGCCCGCACCCTGGTGGCTGCGCGCGCTGGACCGCGGGCGGCTCCGCTCCCGTGCCGAAGGTCACGCGGTCGAGGACGCCGTGACGGAGTTGCTCTCGTCACGTCCCGGCTGGGTGTTCGTGCCCTGGGTCGACCTCGGCGAGGTCGGGTACTGGGAGTTCGTGCCGTCCGAAAGCGGTGTCTACGGACCTGCCACACCCACGACCGTGCAGTTCACGGACCGACACAAGGGCTTTGTCGATCTCGTGCCCGCCCACCGCGGACCCGGTCACGCCCAGGCCATCGACTTCACGGTCGCCGACCTGCGTGCGCAAATCGAGGACATCGAGCTGATTGCCTAGACTGTCCGGTCGTGACCAGGCCTGAGTTCCACCGTTCCATCGTCAGCTTCGTCCAGCGCGGCGAGCGCATGACCGTGGGACAGGAGCGTGCCTGGGAGACGTACTGGGAGAAGATGGGCAACGACGTGAAGTCGCTGCCGGAAGGCCCTGTCGACTTCACGTCGTGGTTCGGTCGTTCCGCGCCCGTGCTGCTGGAGATCGGTTCCGGCATGGGCGAGACGACCTCGCAGCTCGTGGCCGCGGCCCCCGAGCTGAACTACGTGGCCGTCGAGGTCTACAAGCCGGGCCTCGCCCAGTTGCTGCTGCGGGCCGAGCACCTCGGCGGGCTGGACAACCTGCGCGTGCTGCGCGGTGACGCCGTCGACCTGCTCACCGACCACGTCGCTCCCGCGTCGTTGCACGGCGTGCGGATCTTCTTCCCGGACCCGTGGCCGAAGAAGAAGCACCACAAGCGCCGGCTCGTACAGCCGGAGTTCGTGGCGCTGCTCGCGTCCAGGCTGGAGCCGGGCGGTGTGCTGCACCTCGCGACGGACTGGGAGCACTACGCGGAGCAGATGCTCGAGGTGTGCTCCGGCGAGCGCCTGCTGACCAACATGTACGACGGCTGGGCGCCCCGGCCGGACTGGCGGCCCGTCACGAAGTTCGAGCAGCGGGCCGTGAACGAGGGCCGCGTTTCCCACGATCTGATGTTCAAGCGGAACGACCTCACCTGATAGAGGTCTCAAGCTGGACGTTCGGCCACTACGGGTCTAACTGTCACCCCATCGGGTGGCGGGTGTTGATCACCCGAAATGCCCCGAGTGGCAGTGACGCGTGAAGCCGTTGCGGCCTTAGGTTTCCGCTCCGTGACCCCCGACGTCCTCCCCGTCGCGGAGGAGTTCGTCCGCATGTTCCACGCGGCGCACTCCGACGCAGGCTCGCTGTCCGCCCGCATCGCCCAGGTGCGCGCCGAGATCGCCGAGACCGGAACCTACCGCCACACCACGAACGAACTCGCGTACGGCGCGCGGATCGCGCTGCGGGACTCCGGGTGGTGCACTTCAGGTGTTCCGTGGCGACGCCTGAAAGTCCGCGATCTGCGCGGCTACCGCAACGCCGCCGCTGTCGCCGGCGAATGCGTCGAACACCTGCGACTGGCGACGAACGGCGGTGAAATCCGGCCGCTGGTAACGGTTTTCGCGCCGGACGCACCCGGTTCGCCCGGCCCGGTGATCTGGAACGAACAGCTGATCCGGTACGCCGGGTACACCGACGGGATGGGGGACCGTCGCTACACCCAGTTCACGGAAACCATGCAGGGCATGGGATGGCGGCCGCCGGCGCGACGCTCGCGCTTCGACCTTCTGCCGTTGGTGGTGGAGACGCAGCACGAAGGGCCACGGCTGTTCACGCTGCCGTCCGAGATCGTGCACGAAGTTCCTTTGGAGCACCCGACTCTGCCGTGGTTCGGCGAGATGGGCCTGCGCTGGCACGCGGTTCCGGTCATCTCGAACATGCGGCTGTCGATCGGTGGCGTGAACTACCCCGCCGCACCGTTCAACTCCTGGTTCGTGGGCGCCGAGATCGGCACCCGTTCACTGGCCGAGGAAGGCGCTTACGGCGTGGCACGCGAAGTCGCCGACGCGTTGGGTTTGGACACTTCGTCCGAACGCACGCTGTGGCGGGACTTCGCGACCGTTCACCTGAACGCCGCAGTGCTGCACTCGTTCGACAAGGCGGCCGTCACGATCACCGACCACCACGCCGAAGCCCTGCACCGGCTCGCGTGGCTGCGTTCCCGCCAACGTCCTTCCGCGGCCAGGCCCGCGTTCCGCCTGGACCCGGCCGCCGCCGCTCGTGCCCGCACCGGTGCACCCGCACGGTTCACCGCCGCGTTGGACGAGACCCGCCCACAACCGACCAGCAGGCTGGCGGAACTGCTCCGCCAGCAACACTCCCTGACCAGCGCCTGACTTCCCCATCACACGCTGGCGTGCGGGTTTTCCCTAACGCTGGGAGTCGATCATCACGCCCGACAGGGCCATGAGCGCAAGGACCAGCAGGCCGACCACAGCGGCGGCCCAAGTGAACACAACTGACAACATGGCGTCCTCCGTTTCCCCGACTTTCGCTCCTCCAGAGTCCGTGACCGAGGCGTGATCCGGCATCCGCCGGGAGGGTATTTCCGCAGGTCGCCCACTCAGCCTTCTAGCTGATGCCGGGTGAGCCTGCGGTCGGACGCGCGATCAGTCTCGCGGCTTTACCGTGTACGACGTGGAGAGCACGGATCTGAACTGGCGGTTGCTCGCCAAACGCCAGTGGCCGCTGGCGCTCTCGCTCACCGCGATCGTCCTGCTGGAAACCAATGCCATCACAACGAGTCCCGGCTGGTGGCAGGTACCGGGTGTCGGCGTGATCTGTGTGATCGCGGTGCTCGCGCCCCGCAGGCCGTTCGACGCGGCGCTGGCGCTGGCGTTCGCCATCGCTTGCACGGCCATCTACATGCGGCTTCTCGGCGTGGCCATCACGCCGCACTTCTTCTGGAGCGGCTCGAACATCTCGATGACGGGCGCGGCGATGGCGACCATCGCGATCCTCGTGCGGGAGTCCTCCCGCACTCGTGCGGTCGCGGGAACCTTGCTGGTGCTCGCCGCGATGGCGGCCGCGGAGGTTCTCGGCTGGCCGATCGTGGCACCGGTCGCGTACGGCGAGTGGAGCCCGGACGACTTCAACTACACGACCGCCGCGGTCGTCCTGCTCATCATGGCGGTGGGTACCGGGCTGTATTTCCGGGCCCGTGACAACGAACGCTCGTCTCAGCTGGCGGCGTCCGTCGCGGCGGCCCAGAACGCGGAACGGATGGCGTTGGCGCGCGAACTGCATGACGTCGTGGCGCATTACGTGACGGCGATCGTCGTGCACGCCCAGGCGGGTCAGCTGAGCCGGGACGCGGCGGAGCAGGTGCTGCCGACCATCGAGTCGTCCGGCCACGAGGCGCTGACCGCGATGCGGCGGTTGGTGGGAACGTTGCGCGACGGCGACTCCGCCGGTCCGGCCGCGTCTTCGTCCTTGGTGGACGACGTTCGCGCGCTGGCCGAGGAGTCGGGGCTGCCGGTGCGGCTGTCGTTCGACCTGCGGGACGCGGTGCCGCAGGAACTCGCGCGCTCGGTGCTGCGACTGGTGCAGGAATCCCTCACCAACACCCAGAAGCACGCCGCCGCGGTGTCGTCAGTCGATGTCGCACTGTCCTCAAGCGACGGTGAGCTGCGGCTGAGCGTTGCGGACGACGGGTTCGCTTCCGGCGTTCCCGTTGGTGGATCTGGAGGTTACGGGCTCGTGGGCATGCGCGAGCGCGTGGAACTGCTGGGTGGCACGTTCTCCGCAGGCCGACGCGAACCGACTGGGTGGACGGTTCGCGCCGAACTGCCGCTTGCCTAACGCTCGTCGCGAATGACGTCGAACTCCTGCGTCATCTCGACATCGCTGAACTGGTCGTCGTTCTGAGGGTCGATGTCGGCCACTGATGCCTCCGCATGATCACGCCCGTACCCGTGCAGGCGTGATCATGCCAACTCAGCGGCGAGTCGGCGGCTTGGGGGTGGCGGGCTTGTGCGCGCGGCGGAAGTCTCCACTGGACGTGCTCGGCTTCTTCGACATGATCATGTGACGTCGCCGGAGTCGCTCTGGTTGCCTCGGATGCACGAAAGGCCCGCCGGGTAGTGCTCGACGGGCCCCTCGGATGGGGAGAAGTCTGCATCGGGGCGGACCCTGGGGGTCGGCCCGCACCCGACGGCGGCAGGATTCCCAGGCTTTGCGGACCTATGCACGTTTGTGATCGGCATCACAGTGGCAGGATTCCCCGCATGTCACTGCGCCTGCACGCCCCGGTGGTCCTGCCCTGCGACTCGTCCTGCTCCGTGTTGCGCGACGCGGTCGTGGACGTGGTCGACGGCCGGATCACCTACGTGGGTGGTGCCGCCGAGGCTCCCGCATTCGACGGTGAGGTCAGGCGGCTCTCCGGAATCCTGCTGCCCGGCCTGGTGAACACCCACGCGCACAGCCCGATGACGGTGCTGCGCGGCCTGGGCTCCGACCTGCCGCTGCTGCGGTGGCTGCAGGAGCACATGTGGCCGAACGAGGCGCGGATGACCGCGGCCGACGTCGGCGCGGGCATGCTGCTGGGCGCCGTCGAGATGCTGCGGCACGGCGTCACCACCTCGGCGGAGATGTACTTCCACGGCCCTGAGCTGGTGTCCTCCGTACGGGCCGCCGGGTCGCGCGTCGTCTTCGGCTCGGCGATCCTCGACGTCCTGGGGATGTCGTGGCGGTCGATGACCGACGAGATCTCCGCCTGGATCGACGCGGACGGGCTGCTGTCCGCGGACGGACGGATCGAGCTCGCTTACGGGCCGCACTCCGCCTACACGCTCTCGCCCTCGCAGCTGACCTCGATCGCACAGGAGGCGCGGGCCCGCGGTGCGCTGCTGATGGTGCACGTCGCCGAGTCGCCGTTCGAGGACGAGGCGCAGCGGGCGGAGTACGGGTCGGTGCCTGCGTTGCTGAAGGCGTCCGACGTGCTGGGCGGCCGGGTGCTGTCCGCGCACTCGGTTCATCTGTCCGATGACGACATCGCCCTGTACGCGTCGTTCGGCGTCGGTGTGGCGCACTGCCCCGGCTCGAACGCCAAGCTGGCCTCCGGGATCGCGCGGGTGCCGGAGATGCTGGCAGCCGGTGTCTCGGTCGGGCTCGGGACGGACGGGCCCGCGTCGAACGACGACCTCGACCTGTTCGAGGAGGCACGGCTGGCCGGGATGTTCGCTCGGGTGTCCAAGATGGACGCGACGGTGCTTGGCGCGGCGCAGGCGTTGCTGATGGCGACCCGGGGTGGAGCCGCGGCGCTCGGGCGGGACGACATCGGCGCGTTGGAGGCCGGTCGCTGGGGCGACGTCGTGCACATCGACGCCGACGACCCGGCGTTCGCGACCGGGCTGGACGCGCCGGACTCGCAGCTGCTGGCGAACCTCGTGTGGGCGTCAGGGGCTCGCCGGGTCACCGACGTCTGGGTGGGCGGCGAGCACGTCGTGACCGGTGGGGAGGCCACGCGGGTCGACCGGCAGGAAGCCCAGGCAGGCGTGACGGCGGTGGCCAGGCGGCTGCGGACCACCTGATCAACGCGGTCGCGGCCGCACCACGAGCTCGGTGATGTGCGCGTCGGGCGTCGCCAGCACGGCGGACGCCACGGCGCGCCCCACCGAGGCCGGCTCGAGGTACTGGGTGGCGTCGTACTCGCCGCCCTCCTGGCGCCGCACCTCGCGCTGCATCGGCGTGTCGGTCCGGCCGGGGAACACCGAGGTCACGCGCAACGACGGTTCGTCGGCGCGCAGGGCGTCCGCGTACGCGCGGAGAGCGAACTTCGAGGCCGCGTACACGCCCCAGCCGGGGTTGGCGCGCAGGCCGGCGCCCGAGTTGATCAGCACGACGTGGCCGGACGCGGCGCGGAGCTGGGGCAGCAGGAGGCGGGTCAGCTCGGCGACCGCCACGACGTTGAGGTCGAAGGTCTGGCGCCACACGTCGGCGGACGCCTCGCCCAGCGGGCCGAGCAGGGCGACTCCGGCACTGTGCACCACCACGTCGAGGCGGGCGATGTGGGCCGTGTCGGCCGAGGCGAGGTTCGTGAGGTCGAACGGCCAGGCCTCGGCGCCGGGGAGTTCCGCCGCGAGCAGGGACAGGGCCGTTTCGTCGCGTCCACCTAGCAGGAGATCGTGCGTCGGGGCCAGACTTCGGGCGATGGCCGAGCCGATTCCGCTGGATGCCCCGGTGACGAGGGCGACCGGTCGAGCTGCATCCATTGGTGACTCCGCTGGGGAGTTCACGTCGTCACGCATGGGGGAACCGTAACGTGCCTCGAAAGCTGATCCTGCCTTATCTGTGCCTGCTCTACTTCATCAACTACCTGGACCGGGTGAACATCGGGTTCGCCGGGCCGAACGGGATGTCGGAGGAGCTCGAGCTCTCGGCGACGGTGTTCGGGTTCGCGTCCGGGGTGTTCTTCATCGGGTACCTCCTGCTCGAGGTGCCCAGCAACCTGACGCTGCACAGGTTCGGCGCGCGCAGGTGGATCGCCCGGATCATGATCAGCTGGGGGATCGTCGCGTCGGCGATGGCGTTCGTGCCCAACGGCACTGTGCTGATCGCGCTGCGGTTTCTGCTGGGTGTGGCGGAGGCAGGGTTCTTTCCCGGGATCATCCTGTACCTGACCTACTGGTTCCCGGAGAAGGACCGGGCGCGGATCGTCGCACTGTTCATGGTGGCGGTGCCGATCTCGACGGCGATCGGCGCGACGCTCAGCGGGTTGCTG
The DNA here is from genome assembly GCF_016907955.1 of Lentzea nigeriaca. GTDB lineage: Bacteria > Actinomycetota > Actinomycetes > Mycobacteriales > Pseudonocardiaceae > Lentzea > Lentzea nigeriaca. The sequence continues at coordinate 25,137 of NZ_JAFBCX010000002.1, forward strand.
ATCCAGTGGACGGACTGGCGCACGATGTTCCTGATCGAGGGCATCCCCGCGATCGCGCTGGCGTTCGTGACGTGGTTCTGGTTGCCGGACAGGCCGGAGGAGGCCGTCGAGGAACCGGCCAAGGAGCACTGGCCGCTCAAGAAGGCGCTCACGCACCCACGGATCCTGGCGTTGAGCTTCGTGTACTTCGGGATCGTCTACGGGTTGTACACGCTGGGGTTCTTCCTGCCGACGATCATCAAGGGGCTCGCGCCGGGAGCGGGCATCGTCGAGCGCGGGCTGATCAACGCCATTCCGTACGTCCTCGGTGCGGTCACCATGGTCCTGTGGGCCAGGCACGGAGACCGCACCGGAGAACGGAAGTGGCACGTTGCCGCGCCGATGTTGCTGGGAGGCGTGGCCATCCCGGTCGCGCTGTACCTCGAGAGTCCCATCGCGGCGATGGTCGCGGTCTCGGTCTGCGCGATCGGTGTCTGTGCTGCTCTGCCCACGTTCTGGGCGCTCCCGACGAGTTTTCTGGGTGGCACGGCTGCTGCGGGCGGGATCGCTCTGATCAACTCGTTGGGCAACGTGAGCGGGTTCGCCGCGCCCTATGTGACCGGGTGGCTGCACGATCTCACCGGAACCCAGAAGACCGGCCTCTGGGTCGTCGGCGTCACGATGGTCAGCGCGGCTGTGGTGGCACTGGTTCAGCGAGCGGGAGCGGAGAAGGTGTAGAGCGCCTCGTAACGAACGGAGGTCTGGGCGCCTTCGGTGCATCCACCGGCCGGCGCGACGCCGCCCCTGGTGGCGAGGCGCTGGACGTAGCTGATGCCGGCGAACACACCGGCGCCTCTGGTCGACTTGGCCTTCAGCAGGAGTTCGGGCACCGCACCAGGAACCTCGTTGCGGGCACCGTCGACGGGAGCGGCCTCGACGGCACTACCGTCCACAGTGGACACCCAGATCGGACCGCGGGTGTGCAGGGCGACGGCCCTGCCGAGCCGGTCCGCCAGGGTGGCGGCGGGTTCGAGACCCTTCCAGGCTCCGGTCGCGCAGGTGTAGGTCTGCACACCCTTGGCGTAGAACTTGGCGACGAGCTTGTTGCCTGCCGGGACCTGCACGGAAGGTGCGACCTGCGCGTCAGGTCCGTTCGTTTCGGCGGGGGTTGGCGCGGCGGAGGCGACGCCTGTGGCGACGCCGAGCAGAGCTGTTGCGACGAACACGAGCCGAGCTCGTTTCATTGACTCACTCCTAAGTGGACAGACAGTGCGACGTGTCTTCGTTGTCCGCGGTGCAGCCATCAGGGGAATACGGCCTGATGGCTGCACCGGTTCAAACGACTTCGCGGAGTGAGCGGGCGAGCACGGTCAGCCGCAGATGTGGCCGCGGTCCTTGCGCCACACCACCGCGACGGCGGGGCGCGGCTGCGAGGTGCCACCGTCCGGCCAGTGCGACACCGGGTTGTTGGCCGAAGCACCGTCGGCCTCGCCGGGGTGCTGCACGGACACCAGGACGAAGTCGTCGGTGATGACCGGGCCGCACGTCTCGGCACCGTTGGGAACGGTGAGGAACTGCTTCACGTAACCACGGCGCTTGCCCTCGACCGGCACCGCGAACAGGCCGTCGTTGGACTTCAGGGCGTTGCCGTCAGTGGCGATCCACAGGTTGCCGCGTGAGTCGAACGCGACGTTGTCCGGGCAGGAGATCGGGCTGACCTGGGACTTGTCGTACCCGCCGAAGTAGGTGCCGGGGTCCTTCGGGTCACCGCAGACCAGCAGCAGCTTCCACGAGAACGTGGTCGCCGTGTTGTCGCTGCGGCGCTCCTCGATCTCGAGGATGTGGCCGTGCTTGTTGTTGATGCGCGGCGCGACCTCGGTGGGGCCCTCCTTGCCGGGCTTCACACCGCGGTCGGTGTTGTTCGTCAGCGCGGCGTAGATGCGGCGGTTGTGCTTCGACGGCTCGACGTCCTCGGGACGGTCCATCTTCGTGGCGCCCACCTTGTCGGCGGCCAGGCGCGTGAAGACGTAGACCTCCTCGGCGGTGAAACCGGGGACGAACGACTTGTCGCCGGCGGCCAGCGGAATCCACTGACCGGAACCGTCGAACTCGCCGTCCGAGGGCAGCTTGCCGGTGCCGTCGATCTCCGAGACCGGGCTGTCACCGGTGAACTTGGCGACATACAGCGTGCCCTTGTCGAGCAGGCGCTTGTTGTGCTCCCGCGCCCGCTTCGACTCGCCGGGGATGTACCGCTCGTCGGAGACGAACTTGTACATGTAGTCGAAGCGCTCGTCGTCACCCATGTACGCGACGGCACGGCCGTCCTTGGCGATGATGACGTTCGCGCCCTCGTGCTTGAAGCGGCCGAGCGCGGTGTGCTTGACCGGCGTCGAGGTCGGGTCGTGCGGGTCGATCTCGACGATCCAGCCGAAGCGGTTGGCCTCGTTGGGCTCCTTCGACAGGTCGAAGCGCTTGTCGTAGTTCTCCCACTTGCGCAGCGACGCCTTGCCGGAGAAGCCGTAGCGGCTCAGCTTGGCCTTGGTGTCGGCGTCGGTGACCAGGTCCGCGTTCGCGAAGTACTGGTTGAAGTTCTCCTCGCCGGACAGGATCGTGCCCCACGGCGTGACGCCTCCGGAGCAGTTGTTCTGCGTGCCCAGCACCTTCTTGCCGGTCGGGTCCACCGACGTCTTGAGGTACTTCGAGCCGGCGGCCGGACCGGTCACCTCGAACGGCGTGGTCAGCGTGATCCGGCGGTTGTACTTCTTCTTGTCCTTGGACACCACGAGCTTGCCGGTGCGGTGGTCGCGCTCGACCTGGACGACCGACAGGCCGTGCGCGGCCCACGCGATCTTGACGTGGCGCTCGGTCACCTTGTCCGCGGCCCAGTCCTTGAACATGTAGTTCTCGGACGTGTACTCGTGGTTGCTCACCATGAGGTAGCGGTCCCAGCCCGGCAGCGGGACGAGGCCGCAGAAGTCGTTGTTGAAGCCGAACTGCTTCGCCTGCGCCTCAGGCGTCTGCGCGTCGAAGTCGAACGCCGGCGCGTCGTGGGTGACGGGGTCGCCCCAGCGGATGACGACGTCCTGCTGGTAGCCCTTCGGCACCACGATCGAGTCGAGGGTGTTGGGCTGCACCGCTTCGAAGTTGAGCCCGTCGCGGTCGTGGCCGAACTTCAGGTCCAGGTCGAGATCGAGGTCGGCGTTCGCGGGCGCGGCGGTGGCCGCACCGGCGAACGCGAGCGCGCCGGCGCCGGCGGCCGCGACGACCGCACCGGCCTTCAGCATGCCGCGGCGGCTCACGACCTCCTTGACGACGTCGCCGAAGTACGCGTTGGCCGACGAGTTGGGCGCCTCGTGCGAACACGCGTTGCCACAGCGGAACTCGCAGGTGACGGCCTGACGCCCGAGTGGGTGGTTCGTCGGGAGCAGGGGCAGCAGGCGGCGGCCCCGATCGGTGGGTGAGGACACGCAGGCCTCCGAGATCGGTCAGTGTGGGAACTGGCCGAACCTAAGAGCCGAACTAGATCGCCAGCCGTCCACAGGATGAACGGCAGGCGAACTCGTGCTGCATCCGAACGACCGGGGCACGCCCTGTGATCAACCGATTTCACCGAGTTGACGACGGCCCTTGCGCCACACCGCGACGACCGACGGCCGAGGTTGCGAACTGCCTCCGTCCGGCCAATGAGAAGCCGGTTTGTCCGCACTTGCCCCATCTACCTCGCCGGGGTGCTGCACGCAGACCGTGATGACCCGTTCGCCGATCACCGGACCGCACGTCTCACCGCCCTTCGGCACCGTGAGGAACAGCTTCAGGTGACCGCGTTCCGGGCCCTCCAGCGGCACGCCGTAGAGGCCGTCGTTCAGCCCGTCGAGCTTGCCGTCGGCGTCGGTGGAGATCCACAGGTTGCCGTGGCGGTCGAACGCCACGTTGTCCGGGCTTGAGATCGGGCTGACCTGTGACTTGTCGTAGCCGCCGAAGTAGGTGTCGGGGTCCCTGGGGAAGCCGCACACCAGGAACAGGTCCCAGCTGAACGTCAACGCGAGCGCGTCACCCCTGCGTTCGGTCAGCTCCAGCACCTGGCCGTGCCGGTTGTTGATCCTGGGGTTCGGCTCGGTCGGGCCTTCCTTGCCCGCCGTGACACCGCGTTCGACGTTGTTGGTGAGCGCGCAGTAGACGACGCCGGTGCGCGGGTGGCACTGGATGTCCTCTGGGCGGTCCATTTTGGTCGCACCGACCTTGTCGGCGGCGATGCGCGTGAAGACGTAGACCTCTTCGGCGGTCATGCCCGGCACGAACGACTTCTTGCCCGCTGCCAACGGGATCCACTCGCCGGTGCCGTCGAACTTGCCGTCGCTGGGCAGCTTTCCGGTGCCGTCGATCTCGGACGCCGGGCTGTCGCCCTTGAACTTCGCGACGTAGAGCGTGCCGTCGTCGAGCAGCGTCATGTTGTGGCGGCGCGCCGCCTTGCTGTTGCCGTGCTTGACCTTGCCGTTCGAGATGAACTTGTAGATGTACTCGAACCGCTCGTCGTCACCGGAGTACGCGACCACCCTGCCGTCGTCGGCGATGCGGACGTTCGCGGTCTCGTGCTTGAAGCGGCCGAGGTGCGTGTGCTTGACCGGGGTGGAGTCCGGGTCGTTGGGGTCGAGCTCGATGATCCAGCCGAACCTGTTGACCTCGTTGGGTTCCTGCGCGAGGTCCCAGCGCTTGTCGAAGCGTTCCCACTTGCGCGTGGTCGCGGTGCCGGTGACGCCGTAGCGGGTGAGCCGGGGGTCGTTGCGGCCGGCGGCGTTGGCGAAGTACTGGTTGAAGTTCTCCTCGCCGGACAGGATCGTGCCCCACGGCGTGACGCCGCCGGAGCAGTTGTTGATCGTGCCGAAGACCTTGGTACCGGTGGGGTCCACAGAGGTCTTGAGCAGGTCGCTGCCCGCGGCCGGACCGCGCACCTCGAACGGCGTGTTGAGGGTGATCCGGCGGTTGTACCTGCTGAACCGCGGCCGGTAGTGCCCGGAGAACAGCGAGCGCTTGATCATGAACACCGAGAGGCCGTGCGCGGCCCAGGCGATCTTCACCTGCTCCTCGGTGGGGTTGTTCGCGTCGTAGCCGCGGAACATGAACTTCTCGCTGGTGTACTCGTGGTTGGTGACCATGATCCCGGTCAGTTCCAGCGGATCCAGCGGCAGGATCGCGGCGAAGTCGCAGTTGAAGCCGAACTGCTTCTCCTGCTTCGCGGCGGTCTGGTGGTCGAAGTCGAACTCGGGCACACCGGGGAAGAGCGGGTCGCCCCAGCGGATCACGACGCCCTGCTCGTACCCCTCGGGGATGACGACCTCGTCCTTGGTGTTGACCTCGACGGGCTTGAAGTCGAGTCCCCTGGGTGGGCGGCCGTGGGACTCGGGTGCGGCGGCAGCGGTCGCCGGGACCGCGACGGTGGCGGCGGCCGCGACGACGGCACCGGCCTTGAGCGCGGTGCGGCGGCTGACGAGGTCACCGAAGTAGGGGTTGTCCGAGGTGTTGGGGACGTCGTGGAAGCACGCGTCACCGCAGCGGTACTCGCAAGTCACCGCTGCTCTGCCGACCCTGTGGTTGACAAGCGGCAGTGGGATCATGGTGGAGGCCTCCTACGGTCGGTGCGGGAACCGCAACTGACCGTAGGCGGCCATTCATGCTTTGTTAACCCACAAGTTGTTCACCCGCGAGGACAGCTTCGGGCGGAACGTCCCTTGTGTCCGCCAGGCGGCTCACGAACGTCGCGGCCAGAGCGCTTCTTTGGTTAGCATAGCGAAGTATCTCACGTCACAAGGTACGGTGCTGGGGTGGAAGCGGTGATCTTCGACCTCGACGGCGTGCTGATCGACTCCGAGCAGGTGTGGGACGAGGTGCGCCAGTCCTTCGCCGCTCGCCACGGCGGTACTTGGACTGCCGAGGCGACACGGGCGATGCAGGGCATGTCGACGCCGGAGTGGGGCGCCTACCTGGTGTCGTCCGTCGGTGTCCGGCTCACGCCCGCCGAGGCGTCCGCCGGTGTGATCGCCGAGATGGAGAAGGCGTACGCCTCGCACCTGCCGGTGATTCCCGGCGCCGTGGACGCGGTTCGTGCGGTGGCTGAACGGTTTCCGGTCGCGATCGCGTCGTCGGCACCGGCCGTGCTGATCAAGGTGTTCCTGGACGTGACCGGATTGCCCGTGCCCGTCGCGGTGTCGTCGGAGGAGTGCGCGTCCGGCAAGCCCTCACCGGACGTCTACCTGCTGGCGGCCGCACGCCTTGGGGTTGCCGCCGCTTCCTGTTACGCCGTCGAGGACTCCACGAACGGGCTTCGAGCTGCCCTGGCGGCGGGAATGACCGTGCTCGCGGTGCCGAACCCGCACTTCCCGCCCGCCGAGGACGTGCTGGCTCAGGTTCACGTGCTGTCCTCGATCGCCGACCTGCCGGGCGCGCTGACGTAACTGATCGCGGCCATGCCGATCGCGATGCAGGTACAGGCGATGACGCCCTTCGGCCAGTAGATGTGGCTGTCGAGGAACAGATAACTGCCGACCAGCAGGAAGACCGCTCCCGGGATGGCCTTGAGCTTGCGCTTGAGCAACGCGCACACGGCGATCACGATGCTGGCGACGAAAAAGGACCACGAACCGACGTAGCCGAGCTGGTTGCCGATCTTGAAAATCGGCGCGTCCGCGTCACTGCGACCGTTGTTCGCGATGGTCATCGCGCCGCCGCCGATACCGGCCAACGCGTCGAGCGCGCCGTAGTAGACGACGAAGCCGAACGCGGCGACGCGGGCGGGATAGCGGACGTACTTCGGGCTGTCCGCGAGCAGAACCCATTGCGCGGCACCGAGGAGCGGGAAGATCACCGCCAGGATGATGTGCATGTTCTGCCACCACTGGGCGGTGGCCGCGTCCAGGTGGTGCGGGTGGGTCAGGCCGATGCCGGCGAGGACCAGACCTGGCAGAGCGACCAGCAGTGTGCGCACCGCGCGACGCTAGCGTTGATCACGGCATTTCCGACTGGACTCGCCCACTTTCGAGCGATTCAGCCCAGCGAGTCGAACCTGTGTTCGACAGGATGTGCCCGTGGTGAACCACCGTGAACAGGCGGCGCTGCTGCTCGCACTCCACGACAACGGGCGCGGCTGGGCCGACGTCACCAACGCCGTGGAGGAGGCCGCTCCGCGCTGGCGGAGAAGGAGATCGAGTCCTGGGCAGGCGAGGGGATCAACCTGGTCACTGTGCTCGACGAGCAGTACCCGATCCAGTTGCTCATGGTCCACCAGCGGCCGCCTTTCTTGACCTGCAGGGTTTTCTCGATCCCGCAGACCAGTTCGGCGTCGCCGTCGTCGGCAGCAGGCACGCGAGTGCGCGGGGAGCGAGCTGCCTCTGTCAGCAAGGCTTGTGCTGAGCATCAGAACCGGGGGTGGTGTCTCCCGGTTGGGGTGAACTGTCCCTAGCCTCGCGCTCATGACGCAACGAGTTGCTGTGGTCACCGGCACGGCGCAGGGCATGGGGCTGCGGATCGCGGACGTGCTGCGCGAGGACGGATTCGCCGTCGTCGGGTTCGACCTGCGGGAGAGCAAGGACGGGATCGTCGGCAACGTCGCCAGTGCCGCGGACGTGCAGCGGCTGGCCGAGCACGTCATGACCACCCACGGGCGGGTGGACGTGCTGGTCAACAACGCGGGGATCGCCGGCATCGTGCCGTTCGAGGACACCACGCTCGAGCAGTGGGAGCGGATCATGGCGGTCAACCTGACCGGGCCGTTCCTGCTCACGCAGGCGCTGGGCAAGATCATGCTCGACCAGCGGAGCGGGTGCGTCATCAACATCGCGAGCGTCGCCGGGCTGCAGGGTGTGGCGGACCGGGCCGCTTACAACACCACGAAGCACGGACTCGTGGGGCTGACCCGGACGCTGGCCGTGGAGTGGGGTGGCCGCGGGATCAGGGTCAACGCCGTGTGTCCCGGCTGGGTGAAGACCGAGATGGACGTCGAGTCGCAGGCCGGCGGCTATTACGTCGACGAGGACATCACGAACCACGTGCCCATGGCGCGGTTCGCCGGCCCGGACGACATCGCGCAGGCCGTCAGGTTCCTGGCAAGCGACAACGCTCGGTACATCAACGGTGTGGCGTTGCCCGTGGACGGTGGGTGGACCGCGGACGGCAGCTGGCAGAAGCTGCGGCTCTCGAAGCGCTGAGAGAAGTGGGGGCCGCGCGGGGCGGCCCCCACGACGTCACTCCTCGCCGCGGATGAACGCCTCGACGGCCGCGTGGGCCTCGGGGTCCGAGTACTGCACAGGCGGGGACTTCATGAAGTAGGACGACGCCGAGAGGATCGGGCCGCCGATGCCGCGGTCCAGGGCGATCTTCGCCGCGCGGACGGCGTCGATGATGATGCCCGCCGAGTTCGGGGAGTCCCACACCTCGAGCTTGTACTCGAGGTTCAGCGGCACGTCGCCGAACGCGCGGCCTTCCAGGCGCACGTAGGCCCACTTGCGGTCGTCGAGCCACGCCACGTAGTCCGACGGGCCGATGTGGACGTTGTCCTTGCCGATGTCGCGGCTCAGCTGCGACGTCACGGACTGGGTCTTGGAGACCTTCTTGGACTCCAGGCGCTCCATTTCCTTCATGTTCAGGAAGTCCATGTTGCCGCCGACGTTCAGCTGCATGGTGCGGTCGAGCTGGACGCCGCGGTCCTCGAAGAGCTTGGCCAGCACGCGGTGCGTGATGGTGGCGCCGACCTGGGACTTGATGTCGTCACCGACGATCGGCACGCCGGCCGCGCGGAACTTCTCGGCCCACTCCGGGTCCGACGCGATGAAGACCGGCAGCGCGTTGACGAACGCCACACCGGCGTCGATGGCGCACTGGGCGTAGAAGCGGTCTGCCTCCTCGGAGCCCACCGGCAGGTACGACACGAGCACGTCGACCTCGGCGTCGCGCAGCGCCTGCACGACGTCGACCGGCTCGAAGTCGGACTCCTCGATCGTCTCCCGGTAGAAGCGGCCGAGGCCGTCGAGGGTGTGACCGCGCTGCACGACAACGCCGAGCGGCGGCACGTCCGCGATCTTGATCGTGTTGTTCTCGCTGGCCACGATGGCCTCTGCCAGGTCGACGCCGACCTTCTTGGCGTCGACGTCGAACGCCGCCACGAACTCGACATCACGCACGTGGTAGTCACCGAACTGCACGTGCATCAGGCCGGGCACGCGGGTGCTCGGGTCAGCGTCCTTGTAGTAGTGGACGCCCTGCACCAGCGACGCCGCGCAGTTGCCAACCCCGACGATGGCCACTCGAACGGTGCGGCGGTTTCCGCCCATTGCCGAGTCCTCCTTGATCAACGATGAGTACTACTCGTCCTGCTCGGACTGTTCGTGCGCGATGAGCTCGTTGAGCCACCGCACTTCGCGCTCGGTGCTTTCCAGGCCCTGCCTGTGCAGCTCACGGGTGTAGCGGTCGATCTGCTCACCCGTGCGTGTGAGCCGCTCGCGGAGCCCCTCCCTGCGTTCCTCGACACACCGCCGCCGACCTTCCAGGATGCGGATCCTGACGTCGGCAGGCGTGCGGGAGAAGAACGCCAGGTGGACTCCGAACGAGTCGTCGTCCCAGGTCTGCGGGCCCGCGTCGGCGAGGAGTTCGGCGAACCGCTCCTTCCCCTCCGGGGTCAGCTTGTAGACCTTGCGAGCCCGACGTCCCCAAGAAAGAGCCGATTCCTCCGGCCCCTCCTCCACGATCAGGCCCGCACGTTGGAGTCGCCGCAATGTTGGGTACAGCGATCCGTAGGAGAACGCGCGAAACGCTCCGAGCAGGTCGTGCAAGCGCTTGCGCAGCTCGTAGCCGTGCATGGGCGCCTCGTGCAGCAGGCCGAGCAGCGCGAACTCGAACACGAGTCACCTCCTCGCACCTGCACCGATAGGTGAGGTGATTATATCGCCGCGATACATCGATCGCCCCTCTCAACTGTGGGATGTGGCACACCGTCATATCGCGCCCGAACGCGCTGCCCTGAACGGCCCATCATCTGCGAAGCGGCGGCACGTACTCTGGTCACGTGTTGACCCAACGGCAGGTGGTGGACTACTCGCTGCAGCGGCGTGCGCTGCTGGCGGAGGTCTACTCTGGCCGCACGGGCACCATGGAGGTCTGCGACGCGTCCCCGTACCTGCTGCGAGCTGCGAAGTTCCACGGAACGGCGACGGAAGTGCCATGCCCGGTGTGCCGGAAGGAACCGCTCACGAACGTCTCGTGGGTCTACGGTGACGAGCTCAAGCACGCGACCGGTTCGGCGCGCACACCTGAAGAACTGGTGAAGATGGCTACCCTCTTCGACGAGTTCACCGTGTACGTCGTTGAAGTCTGTCGCACGTGCAGTTGGAACCACCTGGTGCAGTCATACGTCCTGGGGAAGCGTGGGCTGGAAAAGCCTCGCAGGAGGACCGCGGCGGAATGACCCACAGGTGACACTGCTCCGAATGAAGTACGACCACCGAACCGCGTGCTGACGCACGCCGGTCTGGGAGGCCTTTTCACGTGAACGACCAGCATGATGACCGGCAGCGCGGAGGCGAGCCACAATGGCCGACCGGGGACGACCCGGACGGCGGTGGCACGAGACGCGATGTCCCGAATCAGCCACGACCGGGCACCCCGCCCGGCGGTTTCGCGCGCCCTCCCCAGGGTGGCACGCCACCCGGTGGATTCCCACAGCAGCAGCCCCCACGCCGCCCGAACGGACCAGGCGCGCCCCAGGGAGCTCCCCAGGGCGGCCCAGGCCGTCCGCAGCCCGCTCAGGGCGGTCCCGGCGGCCGGCCTCCCACACCTCCCGGTGGCATGCCCGTGGCACCGCCGCCGCCCGGCGCCCGTCGCCCAGGCGGTCCTGGAGCCCCTCAGGGCGGTCCCGGCCGTCCCGGTGTGCCCCCGCGTCCCGGTGAGGAGCGGACCACCCAGCTGCCGCCGGTCAACCGGCCGCCGCAGCGCGAGCCCGACCTCCTGACCCACCGCGAACCGGAGGACGAGTTCCTCCTCGCCGGCGCTGTCGACGAGGAGGACGAGTACTACGACGACGAGCCGGAGCTCACCGAAGAGGAGGAGCGTCGTCTGCGCAAGAAGAAGATCTGGAAGCGTGTCCGCATCGCCGCGTTCGTCGCGCTCGGCCTGATGATCCTCGGCCCGGTGATCGCGGTCGCGGTCGCGTACCCGCTCGTCGACTGGCCGAAGCCGGAAGACGTCGCCGCCACCCAGAACAAGACGATCACGCTGCAGTACGCCGACGGCAGCGAGATGACCAAGATCACAGCGGCCGGTGAGAACCGGAGCATGCTGACGTACGAGGAGATTCCCGACAACGTCAAGCACGCGGTACTCGCGGCGGAGGACGCGAACTTCTACGACAACCCCGGCTTCGACGCCAAGGCCATCCTGCGCGCCGTCTGGATCCAGGTGAGCGGCGGCAGCAGTGGTGGTTCCGGGCTGACGCAGCAGTACATCAAGAAGGCGACCGGCAACGAGGAAGCCACGCTGACCCGTAAGTTCACCGAGGTCGTCAAGGCCTTCAAGATGAGCAACGAGTCGGACCACAACACGATCCTCACCGCCTACCTCAACACGGTGTACTTCGGTCGCGGCGCGAACGGGTTCAAGACCGCCGCGCAGGTCTACTACAAGAAGGACATGAAGGACCTCACGCCGTCCGAGGCGGCGTTGATCGCGGGCATGATCCAGACGCCCTCGTGGTCCGAGGACAAGGAGTACTCGGCCAAGCGCTGGGACTTCGTGATGAAGCAGATGCGCGAGAAGAACTGGATCAGCCAGGAGGACTTCGACTCGCGGAAGTACCCTGCGCCGCTGCCGTTCGCCGAGACCCAGCCGAAGTCGCTCGACGGCCCCCGCGGCCTGATCGTCGACCAGATCCAGGAAGCGCTGGAGGCCGAGCAGACCGGCGTCTCGTTCGAGCAGGCGCAGAAGACAGGCGTCACCATCCAGACGTCGATCGACCCGAAGATGCAGACCGCGGCCGAGGAGGCCGTCGACGAGGTCCTCGTCAAGGGCGGTCAGCCGGAGGCGTTGAAGACGTCGCTGACGGCCATCGACCCGGCCACGGGCGCCGTGCGCGCCTACTGGGGCGGCCGCGGCGGCCGCGGCAGCTACGACTACGCGAAGGGCACGCTCCAGGAGCCGGGCTCGTCGTTCAAGCCGTTCGACCTGGTCGCGGCGCTGCAGCACGGCAAGGGCATCGGCACGACCTACGACGGCTCGTCGCCGCGCCAGTTCGGCAACGGGACTGAGAAGGTCACGGTCCGCAACGCCACCGCCGCGCCGAACTGCCAGAAGGACTGTCCGGTCAAGGAAGCGATGATCCTTTCGTTGAACACCGTGTTCTACGACATGGTCCTCAACGACGTCGGCATCAGGCCGACCGTCGAGGCCGCGCACCAGGCGGGCATCCCGAACGAGGTCAACCTCAACGACGGCCAGGGCGTGCGCAAGCTCCTGGTCGGCGAGAACGGCGGAACCCCGAACGCCGGTATCGCGATCGGTGGTGACCAGGCACGCGTCCGGCCGTTCGACATGGCGTCGGCGTACGCGACGTTCGCCGCACGTGGTGTCTACCGGCAGCCGTTCTTCATCGTGAAGATCACCGGCCCGGACGGCACCATGCTCTACCAGCACGTGGACAAGCCGCTCTCGGCGTTCGACCCGGACCAGCAGAAGAGCCAGCAAATCGCCGACAACGTCACCGAGGTGCTGAAGGAGATCCCGAGGCGCTCGTCGATCCCCTGTGCGCAGAACCGGGAGTGCGCCGGCAAGACCGGTACGCACGAACTCGACCCGAAGGTGGCACCGGGCGGCAGGGTCGGTCTGAACTCCAAGGCCTGGATGGTGGGCTACACGCCGTCGATCTCCGCTGCCGTGTGGATCGGCCGGGACGAGGGCAGCCAGCCGATCATGGACAAGTCGGGGACCAACATCTCCGGTGCCGGTCTGCCCGGCAAGATCTGGCAGACGTTCATGACCAAGGCGCTCGCGGGAACGCAGATGGAGAAGTTCCCGAAGGCCGCGCCGCTCAACCAGTTCGAGCCGCCGAAGAAGTCGGTCGCGCCGTCGTCGAGCCCGTCCAACACGCCGAGCTCGCCGACGGAACCGAGCAGGTCGACCCCGACCAGGACCACGGATCCGGATGAGCCCTGCCGTGGCCTCCTGTGCCCGACCACCGAGCCGAAGCCGACCTCGACGAAGCCCGGACCTGGTGACGGTGTCAAGCCTCCCGGAGGCTGATCGTCCGCCCCCAGTAGCTGAGGGCCTGGTGCGCAACGCACCAGGCCTTTTGCTTTGTCCAGGGATGTTGACCACGACGAAACGGTGTTGGCCGTAACATCCGCGACGTGCCCAGCAGCCCTGCCGAGCTTCCCGCCGAGGACACCGACTCGCTCACCCACTCCGAGCGTGTCGCCCCCACCTGGACAGAGTCGCTCGCCCGAACCCTGAGCAGACCGTTCGGCGGTCCGCTCGGCGAACACGCACAGGTCGGCAGGAACTACTTCTGGACGGCACTGCGGGTGATCCTGCTGCTCGCCGTGCTGACGTTGCTGGCGGGCTGGGTGCAGAAGTCGCCGTGCATCCAGCAGTACGTCGACGACAAGGGCCAGGTCCAGCTGGACTGGCGAGGGAGCAGGCAGTTCACCGCGCTCTGCTACTCCGACACCGTGCCGCTCTACACCGCGGAGCGGCTCGACCAGCGCGGCTCCTTCCCGTACATCACGTCGTGGAAGGACGACGAGGGCAAGCCGACCGAGCACATCCGGTACATGGAGTACCCCGTCGTCACGGGTCTCTTCCAGTGGCTCAACGCGCGGGTGGCGCAGGGCCTCGTGGCGTTGGTGCCCGGTCTGCCGATGACGGTCATCGTGTACTTCAACGTCACGGCGTTCTGGCTCGCCGTGGCGTGGCTCGTGACAGTGTTCTCCGTTGCGCGCATCGCCAGGCGACGGATGTGGGACGCCGCGATCGCCGCGGTGTCGCCGTTGGTCATCGTCCACGCGTTCACGAACTTCGACACCATCGCGACGGCGTTCGCCACGGCGGGCCTGCTGGCGTGGGCGCGGAGGAAGCCCGTGCTCGCCGGTGTGCTGCTGGGCCTCGGTGGCGCGGCGAAGCTCTACCCGTTGTTCCTGCTCGGCCCGCTGCTGTTGCTGTGCTGGCGTTCCGACCGGCTGAAAGCGGGCCTCACCACCACCGCGTCGGCCATCGGGGCGTGGGCACTCGTCAACGCGCCGATCGCGTTGAACCCGGCCTCGCACACGGGGTGGAAGGAGTTCTTCCGTCTCAACACCGAGCGCAACGCCGACCCGGACACGCTCTACAACGTGCTGGTGCAGTGGACGGGGTGGCAGGGCTTCGACCCCGGGCTGCAACAGGGGCAGGCGCCGACGGTCCTCAACACGGTCAGCTCGGTGCTGTTCCTCGTCTGCTGCGCCGGAATCGCCTACGTGGCGCTGAGCGCGCCGACGAGGCCCAGGGTCGCGCAGCTCGGGTTCCTGGTCGTGGCGGCGTTCCTGCTGACGAACAAGGTGTGGAGCCCGCAGTACTCGCTGTGGCTGGTTCCGCTGGCCGTGCTCGCGTTGCCGCGCTGGAAGGTGCTGCTGGCGTGGATGGCGGTCGACGCGCTGGTGTGGGTGCCGCGGATGTACTTCTACCTGGGCATCGACAACAAGGGCCTGCCGATCGACTGGTTCCTCGGCGCCGTGCTGCTGCGCGACGCGGCCGTCATCGGGCTGTGCGTGTTGATCCTCAAGGAGATCTACCACCCGGAGCGCGACCTCGTCCGCACGGCGGGCGACGAGGACCCGCTGGCCGGAGTCCTGGCCGACGCGCCGGACCGGCAGCTCGTCACACCCGCACGAGGCGAGCCATCGCACCGAATGCGGCGCCGTTCGGATGCAGGTGATCACCGGAGTCGAACTCCGGACGCAGTCTGAGCGGGTCGGCGGGGTCGCGCAGGGCGGCGTCGAAGTCGATCGCGTCGGGGAAGGTGGCGCGGATCCAGTCGTTCGTCCGCCGACGCTGCCGTTCGCGTTCCTCGGTCCAGTTCACCCAGCCGCGCCACGGCGTCAGCGTGCTGACGAGCAGCTGCACGCCCTCGTTGCGGCACCGCAGCTGGATGGTGCGGATGCCCGCGATGACGCTCTCCGCGCTGACGTCGTCCTGGATGTCGTTGATGCCGCCCAGCAGCACGACCTTGCGGACCTCGGCGCTGTAGAGGACGTCCCGGTGGAGACGGGTGATCATCGGGGCGTTGCCGTGCACCACGCCGTTGCCGCTGATGCCGGCGTTCAGGATGGCGTGGTCGCTCTCGACCAGCGACGGCCAGGTGTCCTCCCGCTCGCCCTCGGTGATCGAGTCACCCAACATCACCGCCGCGCCAGGAGCCGTGAAGCCCGCGACCTCGACCGCCGAGACGAGGCAGACGTACGACCGCACCGACGTGATCATGCGATGTGCGCGGGCCTGACACGGCGTGCCGGCCGGTGTGTACGTGCTGATCTGCAGTCTGGTGGTCACCGTCAACCGCACGGCGTCGCTGTAGACCTCGTCGCGTGGCCTGATCGTGACGTTTCGGGAGCGGCCGAACGTCAGCTGCCGCGACTCGCCGTTCGCCGTGACGGTGACCTGCTCGACGCGGACCGGCGTGACGCCCATCAGGTTCGACAGGCGGACGCGGACGGACGTGCCGCCCGCGCCGAGGTCGACCGTCGAGCGCACGCTCTGGTCCGGCACGGAGGTGGAGAGCGTCGGCACGGCCTGCCACACCGGCAGCCAGCGGATCGCCGCCGACCGCTCGTGCGGTCCGGAGGCGCCGCAGACCAGCAGCAGTGCCAGGACGATGATCACCCTCACGGGTGCAGTCTGCGGCGGCTCAGCTCTTCGCTGCTACTGCTCCGCGGATGAACTTCGTGTCGTCGAGGTCGTCCTCGGTGACGTCACGAGACTTGAGGAACACCACGAACAACGCGACCAGGAGCGCCGCCCGGCCCCACACCCCGATCATGACGGCCTGCGCGGAGAAGCTGTCGTAGATCCCGGCCGGCTGACCGAACTCGATCGCCCAGAACCAGCGGAAGATGCCGATGCCCATCGCCAGGTCGACGGCGAAGTAGGCGAACGCCCACATCAGCCGCACGCGCAACAGCACCAGGAACGGCACGAGCCACAGCGTGTACTGCGGTGAGTGGACCTTGTGCAGCAGCATGAAGCCGCACAGCATCGCGCCGGAGACCCCGATCCACGGATAGGTGCCCTCGCGGCGGAACCGCAGCCAGCCGTAGCCAGCCGCGATCGCGAACGACGCCAGGATCGTGATCGGCGAGATGGTGCCGACCAGCGACTGCATCGCTTCGTCGCCGATGAACGGCCGAAGGCCCCAGTACCAGATCGAGTTCGTGGTGATGTCGACCCGGCGCAGCTGCTGGAACTCGAACGACGCGAGCCAGCCGTCGTAGCCCGCGAACGCGAACGGCAGGTTGACCAGCACGACCGTGATGATCGAGGCGAGCCCGACCCTGATCGCGCCGACGATGTCGACCTTCTTGCCCTCCGGCATCTCCTGGCCGCGCCAGCCGCCGGTGGCGACGAAGAGCATCAGCGGCAGCACGAACGCCGCAGGGTAGACCTTGAACGCGAAGCCGAGGCCGAGCAGGACCGACGCGACGGTCGCCCGTTCGACCAGTGGCCGGTTCCAGCGGTGCACGACGTAGACCGCGGCCACCGAGCACAGCACGACCGGCAGGTCCCAGTTGTGGAACGCGTAGAGGATCAGCGGTGGCCCGATGGCCCACAGCAGCGCGCGCCAGCGGGCGAGCTTGCCCAGCATCCAGCCCGTGAGCAGGCCGAACGGCGCCATCAGCAGCGAGGAGTAGAGCAGGTACTCCGCGTCGTTGTGCGCGAAGATCGCCCCTGCCCAGATGATCAGGCCGGAGAGCACCGGGTACTCGACCGAGCCGCCGACGAGGACGCCCTTGTCGTTGATGCCGCCGTCGACGTACGGGAAGACGTGCCGGTCGATGTCGCGCCCGATCCAGAGGTGCTGGATGTCGGAGTAGCAGACGTCTTCCTTGTTGCGCTCGTCGTAGTCGGGCTGCGTGCGGCCCCACTGGTCGAACGCGGGGCCGGTGCAGCGGTCCTTGTTGATGAAGCCCAGCAGCAGCGTGAGCCCGCACAGCAGCACGAGCACGGCGAGAGCCGCGCTGCCGAAGCGGCTCACGGAACGCCCGGCATCGCCACGCTCGGGCGTCACGCTCACCACCTCGTGCACCGTCTTCACCGGCCGGCGTGGTCGCGCAGGAACGCGATGTCGTCGGCCTGGCCCTCAGCGGGTGTCTCCACCACGACCGGGCATCCCGCGCTCGCGGCGACGGCCACGAGCTGATCGGCGTCGATGGTGCCAGTCTTGATGTTGTCGTGCCGGTCGCGCGAGGAACCGAACTCGTCGCGCGAGCTGTTGAGGTGCACGAGGTCGATGCGACCGGTGATCGCTTTCACCCGATCGACGATGCCGACGAGGTCCTCACCCGCGGCGAACGCGTGGCAGGTGTCGAGGCAGAAGCCCGCGCCGAACTCGCCGACCGCGTCCCAGAGCAGCTTGAGCGAGTCGAACGTGCGGGCCATGGCGTTGTCGCCGCCCGCGGTGTTCTCGATCAGGATCGGGACCGCGAAGCCGCCATCGGCGACCTGCCGCTCGAAGAACTTGCGCCAGTTCGCGAAGCCGTCCGCCGGGTCCTCGCCCTTCGTGACGTGGCCTCCGTGCACGATCAGGCCCTTCGCGCCCACGGTCGCGGCTGCCTCGGCGTGCTGGATCACGTTCTTGCGGGACGGAATCCGGATCTTGTTGTTCAGCGACGCGATGTTGATCATGTACGGGGCGTGGATGAACACCTCGAGATCGGAGGCCAGCAGGGCCTCCGTCTGGGGGTGCGGCTTCGGCTTCTTCCAGCCCTGTGGATCGGACAGGAAGAACTGGACGACCTCGGCCCCGCGTTCGGCCGCGGCGCCGACCGGGTCGTCGTCGCGGACATGGGCCCCGATGCGCATGAACAAGGAGGGTAGACGGCGTCCACAACGCCATCACAGCCGCCGCCGATAGGAGTAATTGCGAAAACTGGGGGTGGCTCGCGTCACCACCAGGACCTACGGTCGTTACCAGGGAGTAGGAAAGGGGTTGGCATGCGACTGCTGAGCGTCACCGCAGCGACGCTTCTCGCGCTGGCCTCCGCCACTGTGGGCGTCACTCCGGCCACAGCCGCGGAGCCCATCGTCGTGGGCAGTTGCGCCACATCGGTGCAGGGCACTCCCGGTACCCCCGTCTCTCTCAGCCCGAACGCCGTGCTGCAGCCGGTGACCGACCTCGTGCGTGCCGTGCCGGTGCTCGGACCGCCGCTCGTCGAGCCGTTCAAGCAGGCGTTCTCACAGGTCAAGCCCATGCCGATCGGTGTGGTGCAGACCGGCACGACGACCATCGGCGGTGCCACGATCGCGAACGCCGTGATGGCGGAGCTGGTGAAGATCCCGCTGCTCGGGCCGATCATCGGCACGCTCGACAAGACCGTGCGCGCGACGCTGACCAGCGGGTGCCAGGTCGTCGTGACGGGCGTGAACCAGGTCGCGGCGCCGGTCCAGGACGGCACCAAGGCGATCGCGGACGCCTCGCAGCAGGCGGTCGGTGGCATCCAGGCACCGAAACCGCCTGCCGGCCAGCCGCAGCCGGGTACCCAGCCGGGCCAGCAGCCCGGTGTGAGCCCCGGCACATCCGGCACGCCGCAAGGTGCGCCGAACAACCGCGACTTCTCGCTCTACTCGCTCGGCACGAACTTCGGCCGCGTGCCGTTGTTCAGCTACGGCTCGCTGCCGTTCGCGATGCCCGGCCTCTACTCGCCGTCGCCCGGCGTGCGTTACGGCTCGCAGGTTCCCCGTGCCTCCAACGGAAACGGCGTCGACGGCGACCCGGTGCAGGCCGCCGGTCGCGCGACCGCGCTGCCCAGGCTCGGCGGTCCCGGCGGCGTCGGCCTCCCGGTGCTGCTCGCGGTGCTGATGCTGGCCTGCGTGACGGGCGCGCTGGTGCGGACCTGGGTGCTCCGCCGCACCCCTGCGTAGTCGCCGGACGCGCTCTGTTAACCTTCTTCAGTTGCTGACGCGACGACCCTCCTGCCACGGAAAGCCCGTGGCCGCGAGTCCACAGGAGGTGAGTGGTCCTCATGCGTCATTACGAAGTGATGGTCATCCTCGACCCCAGCCTTGACGAGCGCACGATCGCGCCGTCTCTCGACACGTTCCTCAACGTCATCCGCACCACGGGCGGCAACGTTGAGAAGGTCGAGGTGTGGGGCAAGCGCCGGCTGAGCTTCGAGATCAACAAGAACACCGAGGGTATCTACGCGGTGCTCGACCTGACCTCGACTCCGGACGCGGTGAAGGAACTGGACCGCCAGCTCGGTCTGCAGGAGACGGTGCTCCGGACGAAGGTCCTGCGCCGCGAGCCCGCCAAGTCGGCCGCCAAGGCCTGACGAACCTCGATTAGGGGAGCTCCCAAGACATGGCTGGTGAGACGACGATCACGGTGGTCGGGAACCTGACCGCCGACCCGGAACTCCGCTTCACCCAGAGCGGTGCCGCAGTGGCGTCCTTCACGGTCGCCTCCACGCCCCGCACCTTCGACCGCCAGTCCGGCGAGTGGAAGGACGGCGAAGCGCTGTTCCTGCGGTGCAACGTGTGGCGGCAGGTCGCCGAGAACGTGGCCGAGTCGCTCACCCGCGGTTCGCGAGTGCTCGTCACCGGACGGCTGCGCCAGCGTTCCTTCGAGACGAAGGAAGGCGAGAAGCGCACCGTGGTGGAGCTGGAGGTCGACGAGATCGGCCCCTCGCTGCGCTACGCGACCGCGAAGGTCAACAAGGTCAGCCGTGGAGACGGCGGTGGTGGCGGCGGCTTCGGCGGCGGTCCCTCGCAGTCCCGTGGCGGTGGCGCACCTGCTGACGACCCGTGGGGTTCCGCCCCGCCGGCCGGCTCGGGTGGCTTCGCCGACGAGCCCCCCTTCTAGACCGCCGCACCGGTCATCCAGAACTTGATCACTGCGTATTCCAGGAGTTAGAGACACATGGCCAAGCCGCCTGTGCGCAAGCCCAAGAAGAAGGTCTGCGCCTTCTGCAAGGACAAGAGCGCGAACCTGATCGACTACAAGGACACGACGCTGCTTCGGAAGTTCATCTCCGACCGCGGCAAGATCCGTGCCCGCCGCGTCACCGGCAACTGCTCGCAGCACCAGCGCGACGTCGCTGTTGCCGTGAAGAACGCCCGTGAGATGGCCCTGCTGCCCTACACCTCGACCGCTCGCTAAGAGAAGGGAACATTCGCGATGAAGCTCATCCTCACCGCTGACGTTTCCGGCCTTGGCGCGCCCGGCGACATCGTCGAGGTCAAGGACGGCTACGGCCGCAACTACCTGCTCCCGCGCGGCCTCGCGATCGTCGCGACCCGCGGCGCGCAGAAGCAGATCCAGGTCATCCAGCGCGCGCAGGACACCCGCCGCGTGCGCGACCTGGACCACGCCAAGGAGCTCAAGGCCGCTCTCGAGGGCCTGGGTGGCGTGACCCTGACCGCCAAGGCGGCGCAGGGCTCCAAGAAGCTGTTCGGCTCGGTCACCTCGTCGGACGTGGCGGCTGCCGTCAAGTCCGCCGGTGGTCCGGTCCTGGACAAGCGCGCCATCGAGCTGCCGGGTCACATCAAGACCACCGGCAAGCACTCGGTGACGGTTCGCCTCCACCCGGAGGTCACCGTGGCTCTGCCTTTGGTCGTTACCGCAGGCGAGTGACCGCTGCTCGGTGAAACGAGTGAAGTGACCCTTCTCGGGTGAGCTTCACGCGTTCCCGTTTGCTGAAGCGCCGCCTACCCGGAATGCTCCGGGTGGGTGGCGCTTTCGCTCGTTCGGACCAGCACCACCCAGTCCACTTCCTGTGGATAACCGGTGCGCCCAGGCCGGTCGCGACACGCCGAAGCGGCTGTTTTTCGCGACACGCCGAGGGTGTGGCGCACAACTTTTTCCACAAGTTGTTCACAGGCCCTGAGCTGGCGTTATTTCCGTCACCCCACTGGTTGTCAACAGGTTGTCCCCAGGCTCTCCACCCCTGTGGGCAACCATCCACAGGTTGTCCCCCAGTTGTCCACAGGGCAATCCACACGCTGGTTTGCTTGCTCCGGACGGGTCCCTCTAGCGTCGCTGCACGGGCGATGGTCATCGCACAGCGTGGCCGCCCGGAATTGTCGGTGCCGCGCTGTACAACTAGGGGGCAGGCACCGGCTCTCGACTCTTCGCAGGGGTGATTTGGCAGTGGCGCTGGTGGACGACCGGGGTATGGCGGAACCCGGATTCGAGCGTCAGCCGCCACAGGATCTCGCAGCCGAGCAGTCGGTGCTGGGCGGCATGCTGCTGTCCAAGGACGCCATCGCGGACGTCATCGAGGCCCTCGCGCCGAACGACTTCTACCGTCCCGCGCACCAGGCGATCTACGACTGCATCCTCGACCTGTACGGCCGCGGCGAGCCCGCCGACCCGATCACGGTCTCGGCCGAGCTCGAGCGCCGCGGCGAGCTGCTGCGCGTGGGTGGCGCGCCGTACCTGCACACGTTGATCGCGACGGTGCCGACGGCCGCGAACGCGGGCTACTACGCCGAGATCGTGGCGGAGAAGGCCGTCCTGCGTCGTCTGGTCGAGGCGGGCACGCGCATCGTGCAGCTCGGCTACAACGGCGCGGAGGGTGCGGACGTCGACGAGGTGGTCGACCGCGCGCAGGCGGCGATCTACGAGGTCACCGACCGCCGCACGTCCGAAGACTACGTGGCACTGGAGGACCTGCTCCAGCCGACGATGGACGAGATCGACGCGATCGCCTCGCGCGGTGGCATCTCGCAGGGCATCCCGACCGGTTTCGCCGACCTCGACGAGCTGACGAACGGCCTGCACGGCGGCCAGATGATCATCGTCGCCGCGCGACCCGGTGTCGGCAAGGCACTGGCGCTCGACACCCCGCTGCCCACCCCGTCCGGCTGGACCACCATGGGTTCGGTCTCCGTCGGCGATTTCCTGATCGGCGCCGACGGCCGCCCGACGCGCGTGGTCGCCGCGACCGAGGTGATGACGGGCCGCCCGTGCTTCGAGGTCGAGTTCTCCGACGGCGCGGTGATCGTGGCCGACGCGGAGCACCAGTGGCTCACGGAGTCGTGCAGCGAGACCGGTGGCTTCTGGGCGATCCGCACGACGGCGCAGCTGTTCCAGCGCGTCGGCGTGTGTCGCGTGTTCGTGCGCATGTCGGCCGCGTGGGAGCTGCCCGCCGCGTCGTTGCCGCTCTCGCCCACCGCTCTCGGCAAGTTCCTGTCGGGCCTGGGCGACCTCGAGCTGACGGACGAAGAGCTGCGCGTGGCCAAGGACCTCGACGTGGCCGACGATCCGCACATCCCCGCCGCGTACCTGCGCGCCTCGCGCAAGCAGCGCGAGGAGCTGCTCGCCGCACTGCAGATCGACGGCCGTTTCGCCCGCCTGCGTCGTGACGTCGACGAGCTGATCGCGGGCCTCGGCCGCCACGACCAGGTGGAGATCGTCGCGGTGCGCCCTGTCGCGTCCGTGCCGGTGCGGTGCGTGGAGGTCGACAACCACGACCACCTGTACCTCGCGGGCGAGACGATGATCCCGACCCACAACTCGACGCTGGGCCTCGACTTCGCCCGCTCGTGCTCGGTGAAGCACGGCCTCACCAGCGCCATCTTCAGCCTGGAGATGAGCCGCACCGAGATCGTCATGCGCATGCTCTCGGCCGAGGCCCGCATCCGCCTCGGCGACATGCGAGGCGGCAAGATGAGCGACGACGACTGGACCCGCCTGGCCCGCCGGATGAGCGAGATCAGCGAGGCCCCGCTGTTCGTCGACGACAGTCCGAACCTGACGATGATGGAGATCCGCGCGAAGGCCCGTCGCCTCAAGCAGCGGCACGACCTCAAGCTGGTGGTCGTCGACTACCTCCAGCTGATGAGCTCCGGCAAGAAGTCCGAGTCCCGCCAGCAGGAGGTCTCGGAGTTCTCCCGAAACCTCAAGCTGATCGCCAAGGAGCTCCATGTCCCGGTCATCGCGATCTCGCAGCTGAACCGCGGCCCGGAACAACGCACCGACAAGCGCCCGCAGCTGTCCGACCTCCGCGAGTCCGGCTCCCTCGAGCAGGACGCCGACATGGTCATCCTGATCAACCGCCCGGACGCCTGGGAACGCGACGACCCCCGCGCCGGCGAGGCCGACCTGATCATCGCCAAGCACCGCGCCGGCCCGACCGCCACCATCACCGTGGCGCACCAGCTGCACTACAGCCGCTTCACCGACCTGGCTCAGGCCTAGCGTCCGCCGTCCTGCTGCGTCGCCAAGCGCGAAGGGCCTCAATTTCGGTGGCCACATCTCAATGATCTTGGCCATTCTGAGGTAGCCGCGTATCAGCTGATCGCCTGCTCCGCGTGTGCTGACGCTGCATGGCCGCTTGCAAGGCCAGCGGCTACCGTCCGGGCATGATCACCCCGGCCAGGTACAGCGACGGCGCCATCCACGCTCCGGGCGACGTCACTTTCCCCGTGGCAGCCAAGCCGCGGGACCAGGCGGTCGCGCCGGACCTCACGAGGGCGGTCTACACGACGGACAACGAACTGGTGTGCGTGGACCGCATCGGCGTGGTGCGGTGGCGGCACGCGTTCGGCGTTTTCCGGACGAAGGTGCGAATCGTCCGGGCGGGATGCGTGTTCTCGCTCGACGGGAAGACTGTGTGGCTCTTCCAACCAGACGCGACGGGGCACTGGAACGACGGCAGCGACACCTGGCACGTGCTGGACGCGGCCACCGGGGTGGTGCTCGCCAGCGCCGACCTGGGCACCGCCGGTCAGGGGAACCAGCACGTCCATCCAGGCGGCACCGACGTGCTGGTCGACGTGGGCGAGGGGCAGGACGGGTCGTTCCTGTTCCGCGGCAGGCTCAACAACAACACGCTCGAGGTGGTCCCGTATCCGTGGGAGAACCGCGTGCTGGTGGCGTTCGCAACGGACGGCCATCACTTCATGACCGTCCACCACGAACAGCACGACGTCGCGTTCCACACCTATCCGGACGGCGAAGTGGTCATGCGGGTGACTGTGACGGACCTCGGGTACGACGAGAACGCACGGCTGGAGTGGACGGGTGGCTACCTCGACGCCGATACCGCGTTCGTGGTCGCCGGCGTTGAGGGCGATGACGAGGAGTGGTTCCGCCATCATCTGATCGACGTGCGCACTGGTGCGCACCTCGGCCCCTTCGACGCGCACACCGACGACGCGTACGGCGTTATTCCGGCCGGTGGTGGTGCGTGGCTGACGTTCGACGACGGTGTGTTCCGCCTCCACGTCCGCTGACACCGCTCGTCGGTTTCAGGCTCCGGTTTCCCGAGGACGAGCCGCAGCTCGCTGATCGCGCCCCACGTGTTTTCGGCGTATGACGGGAAGTGCCACTCCTGGGCGAAGGCGGCGGAGAACCGGCCCAGTCCGTCGAAGTAGCCCACCCAGACCTCGCCGCGGCGGGTGGTCTGCATGGGTGCCCGGCCTGTGGTCGTAGACGATCGCGTCGCGGTCAAGGCCGCCTGACCGCAACCGGCACCGTGCGCTCACGAGGAGGAACTGGCCGTCGGGCAGTGGCTGCACCGACCGGGTACGCCCGCGGGAGGCCGGAGATGTGCGTGGTGCCAGGCCCGGATCGTCGGCAGCTTCCGGTCTTCGCTCACGGCGCATTCGATCACGCCGACGACGACGGGCCCACGCATTCAGTCCTCCATCGCCTCGGTGAAGAACTCCGGCGGGGCCTGCAGGTCGTGGGCGCGGAACAGCACGGCGTGCTCGACGCCCATGGCCTTGCCGCTCATCGCCGTGAACTTCGGGATGAAGTCCGCGGGGGCGGGGTGGCCGGGCAACGCCGCCAGGTAGGCGGCGTGTGCCTCCAGTGAGGCGATGCCGCGGCGCAGCGGTTCTCCCGTGACGTCGACGCCGTGGGTCGCGCCGGAGCCGGCCAGGCCGGGGACGACGTACCAGCGTGGGGAGTGCGGTTCCAGGTTCTCGTCGTCGATCTGTTCCGGGAAGACCCAGCGGTTGCCCGCGTCGCGCAGCGCGTCGAGGGTGGCGAGGCCTGCTGCTCGGTGGTCTGCCTGGTCGAAGCCGAAGGGTGTTTCGATCGCGTAGCCGCCGCCCAGCACCACGTCGGGTTTGAACCTGCGGATTTCCCGGCAGATGTCGCGGCGCAGGTCGAGGTTGTAGACGAGCACGCCGTCCGGGTGTTCGAGGACGGTCAGGTTTTCTACTCCGACGATGGTGCAGGCGGCCCGTTGCTCGGCCAGGCGCAGGCGGGCTGTTTCCTCCGGAGGGTTCGGCATGCCTGCCTCGCCTCGGGTAAGCAGGAGATAGCCGACCTCGATGCCGCGCGCGGTCCAGCGGGCGACGGCCGCGGACGTGCCGTACTCCATGTCGTCGGGGTGCGCTACGACGCAGAGAACGCGTTGGAAAGACTCCTCGGGGAGGGCTGGCAGCGTCATGCCGGCCATTTTCGCGGTTCGACCGCGCGCCAGCCGGTGGATCATGGTCGGGTGAGACCTCACATCCGACCGGCTGAGCACGGGGACGTGCCCGCTCTCGTGCGGCTGCGCCTCGCCAACGCCGAACGTCACGTCCAGCTGAACCCCTCGGTCTTTCGCAGGCCCGACTCCGTTGCCGTGCAACGGCATTTCGAGGAGGTGCTCGGGTCGGCGCTGATCTCGGTGGCCGAGGTGGACGGCCAGGTGGTGGGCATGGCGGAGGTGGTGTTGCTACCGCCGCCGCCGGATCATCAGATTCTGGTGCCGCGTCGCGGTGCCGACGTCCACACCGTTGTGCTGGACGGGTATCGCGGGCTCGGCATCGGCGCGGCGCTGGTGGCGGAGGCGGAACGGGTGGCTGCGGCACACGGTGTCTCTGTCCTGTTCGCCGGGATCTTCGCCGCGAACGACGACGCTGTCGCCTTCTACTCCGCGGCCGGGTTCGGGCCGCGCGGGAGATTGCTGAGCAAGTCGTGCGACTGACGGTTCTCGGGAGTTGTGGCGCCTATCCGGAACCGGGCAGGGCCTGCAGTGGGTTCGCTGTGGAGGAGTCCGGCTACCGGGTGGTGCTGGACCTGGGTTATGGCACCCTGCCTCGGCTGTTGGAGCTGTGGCCGACGGGGCCGGATGCTGTGGTGATCACCCACGAGCATCCTGATCATTGCGCTGACCTGCACGGATTGTTCCGGCTGCGGCACTACGGACGGCATCCCCGGCTGCCCTTGTACTGCCCGCCGGGGGTGCTCGACCGCTTGCAGGGCCTCGAACCCGACGTGTCGCTGCGCGAGGTGTTCGACGTCTTCGCGTTGCCGGGCTCGTGGGACGTCGGCCCGTTCAAGCTGACCGGTGTCGGCCTGCCGCACTTCGTCGAGAACGCCGGCGTCCGGCTGGAGTCGTCCCGTGTGCTCGCCTACACCGGTGACACCGGGCCCTCGCCTGCCCTGGCCTCGCTGGGGCGGGACGCGGACCTGTTCATCGTCGAGGCGACCGACCGGCCCGGTGACACCTCCGGCCTGCTGATGACGTCGGCCGCGGCCGGGTCGTGGGCGCGGCAGGCCGGTGCTCGGCGGCTGATGCTCACGCACTTCTGGCCGGGCAACGACCGGTTCGTCGCTGTGGCCGCGGCCCGCGCGGCGTTCTCCGGAGAGATCTTCGCTGCCTCTGAAGGTGATGTTTACGCACTTGGCTGATGTCAGTCCACGTTGACGCGCCTGGGAGCAGCGATGGCGGAGGCCCAGCGCCACCTGGCACGGCCCGGTGCACGACCTGTTCGCAGTGCCGACGTTCGTCAGCAGGCCCATCGCGTGTTTCGTCCTGGCCCGCCGCGTCCGCCCAGACGCCGGGCCTGGTGGAGGTCGGCGGACTCTTCCAGCGCACAACCATAGTCATCGGTTTCACCTGGCTGACTGCATTGGGCGCGGCAATGCTGGTCAACGGGCGTGACCTCGGCTAGACACGATCTGTGCTGCACGACCCGTTCACGGGCTTGCCCGGACACGCGCTGCTGCTCGACCGCCTGGAGCAGTCGCTGATCCGCGCCCGCACCCGCGGCACGCTCGTCACTCTCGTGCTGATCACCGCACCGGACTCCGTGCTGGACGCGGCCCACGCGTTGCGTGCCGGTCTGCGTCCTGACTTCACCGTTGCCCGCTACCGCGACACGGTGCTGGCCGTGCTGGCCGAGCACGACTTCGGGGACGGCTCGCCGATCTCGTCGCTGATCAGGCAACTGGTCGGGGAGAGCGCGCAGATCCACTGGGTGACCAGTGACGGTGACGCCGCGGCGGACGACGTGCTCGCCACGGCCGAGAACCGCTGAAGACGGCCCAGAAACGGCACTGAGCCCCGGCGACACCGTCGTGTCGCCGGGGCTCAGCTTCTTACCGGAGGAGGGTGTTACAACCTGCGGGGTGTCACAGCGAGCCGGTCACCGTCTGGAAGAGGTTGGCCGGGTCGATCATGGCGAGCGCCGGGGCGTCCATCGGCAGCTGCGGGAGCGCGCGTTCGTCGGCCTGCGGGGCCAGACCCTGGGTCGGGTTCAGGTCGAGACCCGAGAGGGAGGCCGGGCCGTCGAGCGGCAGCGCGGGCAGCGAGCGCTCGGTCGGCAGACCCGGCAGCTGCACCGGCAGGGCCGGGGCGGTCACCGGGAGGGACGGCAGCGAACGCTCAGCGGCGGCACCGGGGAGCAGGCCCTCGGCGGCGTCCAGCACCTGGCCCAGGGGCAGGCCCTGGACGTTCGGCGTCACGCTCGCCACGCCACCGGGACCGGTCGGCAGCTCGGTGCGCTCCTCGGCGACACCGGGCAGCGCCGGGGTGGGCAACTGGCCGGCCAGTCCGGTCAGGCCTTCGGGGCTCGGCAGGGCGTTCACCGGCAGCTGGTCGATGCCGTGGAACGCCGGGACCTCGTTGGCCTTCATGAGGCTGTCCACGCCCTTGGGCAGCTGGATGCCCTTGAGCTTGGCGGCACGCAGGGTGCCCTCGTCCTCACCGGTGAGCTGCGTGTCGTCGCTCGTGCCGGCGGTGGTCGCCTGGCCGAGAACCTCGACCGGAACGCGCGCGACCTTGGCCGCGGCCTCGGCGGGGGCGGTCATCTCACGGGCGGACAGCGGGCCACTGCCCTCCGTCTCCATGTCGCCACCGGCCTGGGTGTGCGACACCTTGTCGGTGACCGTGTTGGCCTGGCCCGCAGCCGCCACCGCGTCCGCGTAGACGCCTGCTGCGGCGTTCGCGGGGACGTGGATCAGGTTGCCGGAGACCGACGCGTCCTGGGCGCTCGAGGAGCTGTCGCCACCCGCGATGATGTTGGTGTCGGTGACCGAGTCGGAGTTGGTGATGCCCGCGGCCGACACGGAGTTGCCGGGCACCGGCGTGAACGGCGTGGCCTGCGCGCCGATCAGGTTGCCGGAGACAGAGCCGCCGTCACCGTTGCTCGCGACGTCGCCACCGGCGACCGAGTCGAGGTCGTTGGTGGCCGCGGAGTCGACGTTGCTGCCGCCACCGACGGCCCAGCCCATGACCTGCGTGCCGGACGCGACCGGAGCGGAGACGGCGTTGCCCGCGAGGGAGCCGTCCTTGCCGGTGGTCCACGCCGGGCCGCCGGCCTGCATGTCGGTGGCGTTGTCGGCGATGGCCGAGTTGTTGCCGACCAGGGTGGCGCCGTTGCCGAACACCTGAGCAGGCGTCGAGGTCGGAGCCTGGACGATGTTGCCCGACAGCGAGCTCTTCTTGCCGGACGACAGCGGGTCCTGCCCGGCCCTGACCGACGTGTCGTTCGCGGTGTCGCTGCTGGTGTTGCCCACCAGGCCCGCGGTGTCGCCGAAGACCTGCGGGGCGACGGCCGTGGGAGCGGTCACGATGTTGCTCGAGACCGTGCCGTTGTCGTCGACCGCGTTGGGCCGGCCGCTGGAGCAGACGTCCTTGGTCTCGTCGGCCGAGCCGGCCGCCGTGCCGCCGACAGCCCCGGCCAGGCCGTAGGTCTCGGCGGGCGCGGCGAGCGGGGTCTGCACCACGTTGCCGGAGCCGACCGAGTCGTGGCCGGTCGCGCCCTGGTAACCACCGGTCTCGGACTTGACGTCGTTGACGCAGGTGCCGCCGGCCTGGCCGCCACCCGCGGCGCCGTTGCCGCACACGTCCACGGCCGACGCCGGCGGAACGTCCGCGACGTTGCCGGAGAGGACCGAGTTGTTGCCGACGGTGTAGTTGTTGCCACCGGCGGTCGACGTCGCGTCGTTGGTGTGGTCGGTCAGCGCGTTGCCGACGAGCGAACCACCGTTGCCACCCACGGAGGTGGGCAGCGAGATCGGCGCGTCGGCGATGTTGCCGGACGCCGTGGAGCCCTTGCCGTTGGTGTTGTGCTGGCCACCGGCGGTCGAGTCGTTGGTCGTGTCGCTGACGGCGGTCGCGTTGCCGGCACCGGCGGCGGCGTTGTCGTCGACCGTGACCGGTCCGGCGAGCGCGGGCTCGGCGATGTTGCCGGCGAGCGTGGCGGGGTCGCTGTCGGTCACCGTCTTGCCACCGGCGTACGCGGCACCCGACTGCGTCGACTCGGTCACGGCGTTGGCCGCGGCGGCGACGGCGTTGCCGTTCACCTCGAACAGCGGAGCCAGCGGAATCGGCACGGCGTTGCCGGAGATCGAGCTGTTCTTGCCGCTCGTCGTGACGCCGCCCTTGGACGAGGCGAACGTGTCGGCGGTCGAGTTGGCCTCGGCGATGCCGACACCACCGATGCCGTTGCCGGTGATCTGGACCGGCGTCGCGCCCTGCTCGGCGACGACGTTGCCGGAGACCGCGCCCTTGTCACCGTTGGTGGTGATGGGGCCGCCGGTCGTGGACACCTGCGAGGCGTCCGTCGCCGTGGTGGCGTTGCCACCCGCGGCGATCGCGTTGCCGGTGATCTGGACGGGCAGCACGTGGTTGACGGCGACGACGTTGCCGGCGAGCGCCTGCCCTTCGCCATCGGTGACGATCGTGCCGTCGCGGTACGTCTCCTGCGTGCAGTCGCCGGCCGCCTCGGAGTTGCCGAGGGCCGCGATCGCGTTGCCGCAGATGTTGATCGGCACATCGGCGTGCGCGTGGATCGTGTTGCCGCGGAACAGGCCCTGCGCGGCGGTGCCCTGCAGCCGGCCGGCGGCCTGACGGATCAGCGGGTGCGCGACGGGGGCTGCCGTGCCGACGGGCACCGCGCTGGTGACGCGATCCGTGCTGATCGTGCGGTCGATCTTGGGAACGTTCAGGTTCTTGACGGGGGTGCCCAGGTTGTTCTGGTCCACCTTCACCGGAACCGAAACGCCCGCGTCAACGGGGGACGGCTGTGCGTCGGGGTTGACGTTCTCCTGGGCAGAAGCGATGCCCGTACCGAGCATCAGCAAACCACCAGTGACAAACGCGGACTGGATACCGCGCTTTGCCCAGGTCTGCATTGGATCTCCTTCCAAATGTCCCGTCGTGACGACGGGGGCTCTAGGGGTGGGGCCGGACGCGCTTGGTGAAGGCGCGTCATCACCGGGGGAGTCGCACGCGGTGATCGACCGGAAGGAGCGCAAGAAAAGCGCGACGGTCGACTTCCGGACAGCCGGGGGAGGTGGCTGCCGCGGACCGCGCGCTGAGGTCAGTCGGGGTTGATACCGGGCTGCTTGCCCGGCGTCACGGTCACCTCGTCGGTGGACGGCGCGAGAGCGCGCGTCACCGCGGTGCCGTAACCGTTGCCGGACGCAGCCAGAGCAGCGATCGCACTGCCCTTCGCCGACCCATAACCGTCGGAGCACGAAGCGCACTGCACCGGCGCGGGGGCCGGAACGGGCAGCTTCGGGAACGGGTTGCCGGGCAGGGACGGGTGCTGCTCCGACGGCACGACGAAGTCGTTGTGCTCCAACAGATCCGTCCACGAGACACCGGACGGGCCGGTGAACTGCGAGACCACAGGAGCCGGCTGTGCGGCCTCGGTGGCGGCCGGGGTCTCCGGGAAGATCACGTCCAGGGACCGCTCGGTAGCGGCGGTCTCGGTCTGACCGATCCTGGTGACCTGCGGCAGGATCCGGTCGGCGATCTGCACGACCGCCTGCTGGACCTGCACGTCGGGCAGAGCGGCGCGAGCCTTCTGCTGCTCGGCGCGCACCGCTTCGTCGAGCTCGTGCACTGCGATGGCGGCGGGGACGACGACCGGCATCTTCTCGTCCGCAGAGACGATCTTGGTGACGACGTCGAACTGCTGCCCTGCTTCAGAAGGCACCGTCTCGGCCGCACTGGCCGAGGACGTGGTGAGCGCCCAGGCGACGGCAGTACCCGCGATCGCACCACCGACAGCGAGCAGCGCTCGGGTGGCGAACCGGCGGAAGCCGTTCGCTCCCGTCTTCGCTCGCAGACCGGCGGAGAACAACGCAGGAAACCTCGCTACTCGGTGGCACTCAAGGGATTCGCCGACGATCATGGTGATCGAGTCGACGTCGGCGACTCTGCCAGTCCCGGTGCCCCGAATGCACGCTGAGAGCGCTCGGTTAACTACATCGTGTGAACTCCCCGCCCAAGATCAAACCCGTTTCAGCACCCGCGCCGCACCGGCGGCCGCGGTCGACGCGAGCACCCAGCCGACGGCGACGAGCAGCCCCGCGATCCATTGGGACACACCGGTGAACTGCCATTTCCCGTCGTGGCCGAAGTCGACGATCGGCAGCAGCAGGTCGAGGGACAGCAGCCAGGCGTTCCACACCGGGTCCTCGTCGGAGTTGAGCTTGAGCATCGGGTGCGAGTTGAACCAGAGCGCGCCGCCGAGCCAGAACACGCCGAGCCAGCAGATCGCGAGCCACGGCCGGTAGCCGTAGCCGACGGTCCACCGCTGCACCGCGCCCCAGACCCGCCCGGCCCGGCCGAGTTCGGAGTAGCGGCGGCGTTGCTTCTCCAGCTGGACCTTCTGCGCGAGCTCCTCCTCACCGCCCTGCTGGTAGACGGCGGCGAGCTGCTCGTACGGTCCGGGCGCGAAGTCCGGCTGCACCTTGAGCAACCACTTCAGCCTCGTCTCGACCGGCACCTCCGGATCGGCGGTGATGCCGGCGAACTCGAAGTCGTCGACGGCGACGCCGCCCTCCGCGTCCCACAGCCCTGGGCCGTCGGTGACCGAGACCGCCTTGAGCCTGCTCAGCACGACCTTGCCCTTGGGCTGCTGACCCGCCGGGATGTGCAGGCGGAACTGGTGCACGGTGAGGCCGTACGCGTTGAGGGCGATGTCCGCGGCGGTCGAGCCGAGGTGAGAGTCGCTGAACGTCGCCATCTTGCCGACCTCGCCCAGCCGGAGCCGCACGCCGCCGACCGCCGTGAACCCGCGGCTGCACAGGAGATCCTTGCCGATCGTGATGGCGCGGGCGTCGAGCGACGGCTTCTGCGTGCCGTTGGGCCGCAGCCGCGGCAGGGTCAGCTCGGCACCGGACATGTCGAGAGTGGAGCCGATGTTCGCGTTCTGCAGCCGGACCGAACCCTTGGCCTTGAGCTCGCGCAGGAAGAGCGTGCCGCCGATCTCGAGGCGGTCGGCGAACAGGACGTCGATGCCGGGCCCGTGCAACGACACCCCGGACATGCTGGCACTGCCCTGGATGTGCGCGTTGGAAAGCCGGACCTGGCCGTAGGTCTGCAACGGGAGCGACCGGACGCCGGCGCCGTTGACCGCGCTGCGGGCCTCGACGTCGCCGCGGACCTGCATGCCGTCCGCGTGCAACGCGACGGGGATGCGGTTCGTGACGTCACCGGCGAGCTCCTCCGCGACCTCCCTCGGCCCGATGACCGCGCCGGACAGCCGGAGGTACCCGCCGATGCTCGCGTTGGGCAGCCGCACGGTGCCGGTGCTGGTGAAGCCGTCGTCCAGCTCGACGTTGCCCTCGACCCGGATGCGGTCGGCCACGAGCGTCGCGGCCTCGTCGGCCGATCCGTGCGGCAGCACCAGCACCTGGTTGTCGACGCGGTGGGTGGAGTGCAGGCGGGCACCGGTGAACTCGAGGTTCCCGCCGACGCGCGCGCCGTCGAACAACACCCTGCCGTCCGCGGTGAACCGGCCGCCCTCCGCGTTGCAGAAGACGTTGCCCGCGACGACGATGCCGGACGCGTCCAGCGCGTCCCTGCCGGTGTTGATCAACCGCGCTCCACCCAGGTGGACGCTGCCGCCGATCGCCGAGCCGCGGAGCCGGACCTCGCCGTTGGCGCGCATCGCTATGGCCTGGACGGATCCGCTCACCCTGAGCCGGGCGCCGAGCAGCGCGTGGGACGTGTCGCTACGCAGGACCGCGCCGGCCAGCCGGAGCGTGCCGTCGACGGCGGCGTCGGTGAGGTCGACGGTGCCGGTGCAGGTGAAACCGGCTTCGAGGACCAGGTCGCTGAAGACGCGGAGGTTGCGGCCCTGCAGGCCGGGGACGCGGGTGCCGCGCAGCCTGAGCCCGATGAGGCGGGCCATGCGGAGGTCGAGCGGTTCCTCGAACGTGCAGAAGGTGAGATCGATGACGCGCGTGACGCGGGTGCCCTCGAGCTCGAACTTGCCGGTGATCCGCGCGTTTCGCAGGCGCAGCGCGGGCAAACCCTTGCGCGGTACGCGGTACATGCCGGTCAGCAGTCCGGTGAGCACCTCGCCGCGGACGCTCTGTCCGGTCAGGTCGAACTCGGTGCCGCCCGCATAGGCCCCGGCGACCTGGCGTTCGATCTCGGTCAAGTCTTCCGGCTTGATCACTTCGTCCTCCCCTGACGAACGGATCATCCCTATCAGGTTCCGCGTTCGCCAGGGTCCGAACAGTTAACGTGAGGCATGTGAGCGCACCGGAGTCGGAGATCAGCAGCCGCGTTCCACTGCTGCTGCGGGTGAGTGCCGCGCTGAGCTGGCGGTTCGTCGTTGTGGTGGCCGCGTTGTACGTGGTCGCGTACGTGCTGGGATTCCTCGCGTCGATCGTGATCCCCGTCGCAATCGCGCTCCTGCTCGCCGCCCTGCTCTCGCCCGGCGTGGCGAAGCTCGTCGAGTGGCGGGTGCCGCGCGGCGTGGCGACGACGGTGATGATGATCCTCGGCATCGGCGTGCTCGGCGGTGTGCTGACGTTCGTGATCAGCGAGTTCTCCCGCGGTCTTCCGGAGCTGCAGACCCAGGTGTCGGCGTCGCTCGACACCATCCAGCGGTGGTTGAAGGACGGGCCGGCGCACCTGTCCGACGCGCAGCTGCAGAACTACCTCGACGAGATCGTGAAGACGATCAAGGCGAACCAGGCTGAGATCACCTCCGGCGCGCTGACCACCGCCGCGACGCTCGGCGAGGTGCTGACCGGGCTGCTGCTCGCGTTGTTCACGCTCATCTTCTTCCTGCACGACGGTGACGGGATCTGGCGGTTCGTGATCCGTGCGGTGCCACGTGACGTGCGCTCGCGTGTGGACGTGGCAGGCCGTCGGGGGTTCGGCTCTCTCGTTTCTTATGTGCGCGCAACGGCCGCGGTCGCGGTGGTCGACGCCGTGGGCGTCGGTATCGGGCTCGCGATCATCGGGGTGCCGTTGGTGGTGCCGCTGTCGGCGTTGGTGTTCCTCGGCGCGTTCATTCCCATCGTCGGTGCGGTGTTCACGGGTGCTGTGGCCGTGTTGATCGCCTTGGTCACCAACGGGCCGATCGCCGCGCTGGTCGTTCTCGCGGTGCTCATCGGTGTGATGCAGCTCGAGTCGCACGTGCTGCAGCCCTTGTTGTTGGGTCGTGCGGTGAAGCTGCACCCGTTGGCGGTCGTGCTCGCCATCGCGGGAGGCTTGGTCGTGGGTGGCATCGCCGGGGCGTTGCTCGCGGTGCCGTTGCTGGCGGTGCTGAACTCCGGGATCCGGTCGCTGGTGTCGGAAGCCGACGCCGAGGAGAACCCGGAGAAGGTCGACGTGCTCAACCCGCAGGACACCGCGCCGAAGGACGACAAGAGCGAGCGGGTCGAAGAGCTTTAGGCCATCGACACCAGGTTGCGGCCGTACGCCTTGGCCGCGAGCAACGCCGCGTCGGCCGCGACCAGCAGGTCCGGCAGCTCGTAGCCGAACCGTGTCGTCGTGGCCACGCCGATCGACACGGTCAGCCCGCGCAGCTCGTGCGGCTTGCCGTCGGTCGCCATCGTCGGCACCCGCAGCGAAGCCACGGCCTTGCGCACCCGCTCTGCCACCGACTCGGCCTCCTCTGGCGTGGCCTCCGGCAGCAGGACGACGAACTCCTCGCCACCGAACCTGCCCACGAGATCGCCGCGGCGAACGGTGCCGCGCAGCAGCAGCGAGATCGCGGCGAGTGCGGCATCGCCGGCGAGGTGGCCCACCTCGTCGTTGACCTTCTTGAAGTGGTCCAGGTCGAGCAGCATCACGGCCACGGGGCGGGTGCGGGAGGAGGCCTTGTTCAGTTCGTAACGGGCGCGGCTGTCCCAGTGCACGGCGTTGGCCAGGCCGGTTTTGGCGTCGCGCTGGGCCGAGCGGCGCCACTGCGGGAGCTGGGCTGCGCGGTCCAGGAGGGCCAGGGACGGCCCGGCGATCAGGGCGTGGACGGCGTTGGACTCGGCCACGCACCCCATCAGACCGCCGATGGACACCGCGACGATGCCGAGGATGACGTCGATGGGTTCACCGACGTTCTCCTCGAAGGACGCGGTGGGGCGGCGGAGTTTCAGGCCGCACGCGATCAGGGCCGCGCGCAGGGTCAACAGGATGGCCCCGGCGAGGACCAGCACCAGGAGGCTGACATGCGGCTTGGACCAGCCGATCAGGTAGCGGGTCGCGAAGACGGCGATGGTGGTGGAGCTCAGGGTGAACAGCCAGCGGTGCGTTTCCGGGCGTTGCGCGAGCAGGCAGTGCAGGGCCGGACCGAAGAGGAGCAGCACCAGGAGGTTCGGTGGCAGCGCAAGGCCGCCTGCGGTCAGGTACGAGAGGTGGGCCGCCCACGGGTTGCGCTCGGTCTCGCCGAGGCGGTGGCTGTAGATCGAGCTGCCGATGATCACCGCGCCCGCCGTGCCCGCGATGGCGGCGAAACGGCCGATGTCGGACGGTGACGGGGTCGGCGTCGAGATGATCACGTAGGTGACGATCGCCAGCGCGACGATGTCGATGATCAACCAGTAGCAGAGCGCGGGCCGCCGCAAAGTCCACACCGGCCAGTCCC
The DNA here is from genome assembly GCF_016907955.1 of Lentzea nigeriaca. Classification (GTDB taxonomy): domain Bacteria; phylum Actinomycetota; class Actinomycetes; order Mycobacteriales; family Pseudonocardiaceae; genus Lentzea; species Lentzea nigeriaca. The sequence continues at coordinate 61,401 of NZ_JAFBCX010000002.1, forward strand.
GCACGTGTATTGCCCTCCCCCCAACCGGGAGCGCTGCCCCGAACCCGGAGAGCGTCGCACATTCCTCCGTTCGGCAGAAGACGGCCACCTGGGGGTTAGCCAGCACACGTTCACGGGGCAGGATGTTGTCTGAAAGGAGCACAGCGTGCCCAAACTGCCTGCCGAACGTGTGACGAAGGCGATCGACGACCCAGCCACCCCGTTGTGGCGCGGGACGATTGCTCTACGGATAGTCACATTCCTCTTCGCGGCGGCGAACGTGATCGCGAACCAATCCGGCTACATCAAGCCGTGGCTCGCGTGGACGACGCTCGGGGTGATGGCGCTGTGGTCCGTTTTCACCAGCCGCGCCTACAGCACCACGTGGGGCAGGCGCTGGCCGATCGTGCTGTTCGACCTCGCGCTGACGTGCGGGCTCATGTCGCTGTCGCCGCTGATCATGTCCGACCACCAGCTGCTGACGCTGAACGTGCCGCTGATCACCACGATCTGGGCGTGCGTGCCCGCGGTCGCGCTGGGAGCGCTCGGCGGGCCGGCCGCGGGTTTCGGCGGCGGGCTGGCGATCGGCCTCTTCACCTACCTGTCGAAGCGCGTGCCGAGCCTCGACCTGCTGCGCGACGTCGTACTGCTGGCGGGCGCGGGCATGGTCGTCGGCATGGCGTCCGCGACGGCCCGGCGTTCCGCGGTGCTGCTCGCCCAGGCGTTGCGCGTGGAAGCGGCGACGGCGGAACGGGAACGGCTCGCGCGTTCGATCCACGACAGCGTCCTGCAGGTGCTGGCCCGCGTCCGCAAGCGCGGGCTGGAGGTCGGTGGCGAGGCCGCGGAACTGGCGAAGCTCGCGGGCGAACAGGAAGTCGCGCTGCGCAACCTGGTCGCGGCCGCACCCACAGACTCCACTGTGGACGGAGAGATCGACCTGCGTCCCGGCCTGCAGTTGCTGGCCACGCCGAAGGTCCAGGTGTCCACCCCGGCCACCCAGGTCATGCTCACCGCCACGACCGCGGTCGAGCTCACCTCACTCGTTCGCGAGGCACTGTCCAACGTGGACAAGCACGCCGGCGAGGACGCGCGGGCGTGGGTGCTGCTCGAGGACCTCGGGGAGGAAATCGTGCTGAGTGTCAGGGACGATGGTCCCGGCATCCCGGAAGGCCGGATCGCGTCCGCTGCCGCGGAAGGCAGGATGGGCATCGAGAAGTCGATCAAAGGCCGGGTGGAGTCACTCGGCGGCACACTGGAGCTCCAGACCGGGCCGGGGGAGGGCACGGAGTGGGAGGTTCGGGTGTTCAGGAAGGGGGCGGCAGGATGACGGTCTCGGTGATGGTCGTGGACGACCACCCGATGTGGCGCGAAGGCGTCGCGCGCGATCTCCAGGAACGAGGCTTCGAGGTCGTGGCGACCGCGGGTGATGCCGCCTCGGCGGTGCGCATCGCGAAGGCGGTGCGGCCCGACGTGGTGCTGATGGACCTCAACCTGGGCGAGCTGTCGGGGGTCGACGCCACCCTGATGATCACCAGCGAGCTGCCCGAGACGCGGGTGCTGGTGCTGTCCGCGTCCGGCGAGCACGACGACGTGCTGCAGGCGGTGAAGGCGGGTGCGTCCGGCTACCTGGTGAAGTCCGCGTCCTCGGAGGAACTCGTCGAGGCCGTGACCCGCACCGCGGCGGGCGACGCCGTGTTCACCGCGGGCCTGGCCGGGCTCGTGCTCGGCGAGTACCGGCGCATGGCCGCCGCGCCCGACGACTCGAAGGACAAGCCGGAGCTCACCGAACGGGAGACCGAGGTGCTCCGGTTGGTGGCGAAGGGCCTGACCGCACGACAGATCGCGAACCGCCTGGTGATCTCCCACCGCACGGTCGAGAACCACGTCCAGTCGACTTTGCGGAAACTTCAACTGCACAACCGGGTGGAGCTGGCGCGTTATGCCATCGAGCACGGTCTCGACAGCGAACCGGAGGCAGAGAAATGACAGACCCGAGAGAGTTACGCGTGTCCGACCAGGAACGTGAGCACGTCGTCAGCCTGCTGAACAAGGCCGTCGGCCGGGGCATGATCACGCTCGACGAGTTCACCGTCCGCACCGACACCGCTCTCGCCGCCGTGACCAGGGCCGATCTGAACGCGGTGCTCATCGACCTGCCGGGCATGGTCAACAACGAGCTGGCCAACGCGCGCACCGAGCTGAAGAACACGATGGGCACCACGGTCCGCAAGGGTCACTGGGTCGTGCCGCGTGAGCTCGTCATCCGCAACACGCTCGGCACCACGAACCTCGACTTCACCGCGGCGGAGGTGCCGCCGGTCGTCAACGTCGACCTCGACGTGTCGCTGGGGTCGGTGAAGCTCGTGCTGCCCGCGGGGTCGTCGGTCAACGTCGACGCCGTGGAGATCACCGCCGGTGAGCTGAAGGACAAGGTCCACACCGCCGTCGGGAGCCCGCACTTCCAGGTCAGGGGCTCGGTGCGGGGCGGCTCGGTGGTGATCAAGCGGAAGCGGTGATCCGCGGGTTCACCTATACAGCTGAGCTGCACAAGGACTTCAGAAAGTCCTGATGGACTGCACAAGCGGCGAGGGTGACACTTCCCGCATGAAGGCTCTCGTCAAGGTCGCCGCTGGGCCTGGCCTCGAACTGACCGACGTCCCCGACCCCACACCGGGGCCCACCGACGTGGTCGTCAAAGTGCTGCGCACCGGCATCTGCGGTACCGATCTGCACATCGACTCGTGGGACGACTGGGCGGCTCAGAACATCAAGGCGCCGCTGGTCCTCGGCCACGAGTTCGTCGGCGAGGTGGTCGAGATCGGCGCCTCCGTCACCGGCGTGAAGGTCGGCGACCTGGTCAGCGGCGAGGGCCACCTCGTGTGCGGGACGTGCCGCAACTGCAAGGCTGGGCGGCGGCACCTGTGCGCCAACACGCGTGGGCTCGGCGTGCACTCCAACGGGGCGTTCGCGCAGTACGTGGTGCTACCCGAGCAGAACGCATGGGTGCACCGCACGCCCGTCGACCTGGACGTGGCCGCGATCTTCGACCCGTTCGGCAACGCCGTGCACACCGCGTTGAGCTTCCCGGTCATCGGTGAGGACGTGATCATCACCGGGGCCGGGCCGATCGGGATCATGGCCGCCGCCGTCGCGAAGCACGCGGGGGCGCGCAACATCGTGATCACCGACGTGTCCGAGCACCGGCTGGACCTCGCCCGCAAGGTCGGCGTCGACCTCGCGGTGAACGTGGCTCACAAGACCATCGAGGAAGCCCAGCACGAACTGGGCATGGCCGAGGGCTTCGACGTCGGCATGGAGATGTCCGGCAAACCGTCGGCGCTGCAGAGCATGATCGCGAACATGGCGCACGGCGGTCGCATCGCGATGCTGGGGCTGCCCGCGGAGGAGTTCCCCGTCGACTGGAGCAGCGTCGTGCTGAAGATGCTGCACATCAAGGGGATCTACGGCCGCGAGATGTTCGAGACCTGGTACTCGATGACCGTGCTGCTGCAGCGCGGCCTCGACCTCGCGCCGGTCATCACGCACCGGTACGACCACACGCAGCACGCGGAAGCGTTTGCGACCGCGCGTGAAGGCAAGTGCGGCAAGGTCATCCTCGACTGGACGGGAGCCTGATGTACGGCGAGCTGAAGAACGATCTCCGCAGGACGATCGAGGAGATCAGGGAGGCCGGTCTCTACAAGTCCGAGCGCGTGATCGCCACCCCGCAGAACGCCGCCGTGCGGGTCGGCAAGGGCGACGAGGTCCTGAACTTCTGCGCCAACAACTACCTCGGGCTAGCCGACCACCCGCGTCTGATCGAGGCTGCCAAGAAGGCCCTGGACGACTGGGGCTTCGGCATGGCGTCCGTGCGGTTCATCTGCGGCACGCAGGAGCCGCACAAGGAGCTGGAGCGCAAGATCTCCGAGTTCCTCGGCACCGACGACACGATCCTCTACAGCTCGTGCTTCGACGCGAACGGCGGCCTGTTCGAGACGCTGCTCGGCGCGGAGGACGCGATCATCTCCGACGAGCTGAACCACGCGTCGATCATCGACGGTGTGCGGCTGTCGAAGGCTCGTCGGTTCCGCTACAAGAACCGCGACATGGACGACCTGGAGCGTCAGCTCAAGGACTCCGCCGACGCCCGCTACCGGCTGATCGCGACCGACGGTGTGTTCTCGATGGACGGCTACCTCGCGCCGCTGGACGAGATCTGCGACCTGGCCGAGCGGTACAACGCGCTGGTCATGGTCGACGACTCGCACGCCGTCGGCTTCACCGGCCCGACCGGCCGCGGCACCCCTGAGCTCTTCGGCGTGCAGAACCGCGTCGACATCGTCACGGGCACGCTCGGCAAGGCGCTGGGCGGTGCGTCCGGCGGCTACACGTCCGGTCGCGCGGAGATCATCGAGCTGCTGCGGCAGCGCTCGCGCCCCTACCTGTTCTCGAACTCGCTCGCGCCGTCGATCACCGCGGCCGCGATCGCCGCGCTGGACCTGCTGTCGTCGTCCTCCGAGCTGCTCACCCAGCTGCGGGCGAACACGGAGCTGTTCCGCCGGCGGATGACCGAGGAGGGTTTCGACCTGCTGCCGGGCGAGCACCCGATCATCCCGGTGATGATCGGCGACGCGGCCGAGGCGGCACGGCTGGCCGACCTGCTGCTGGAGCAGGGCATCTACGTGATCGGCTTCTCGTACCCGGTGGTGCCGCACGGCAAGGCGCGCATCCGCACGCAGATGTCGGCCGCGCACTCGACGGAGGACGTGAACCGGGCGGTCGACGCGTTCGTCGCCGCACGCGCCAAGATGTGACCCACGACACACCGCGGTAAGAATCCGGACGATTCGCGCACTTCCCCCTGAAGAGCGATCGTGGAGGACTTCTGCGCTGTCCTTCGCGATCGCCTGGCGCAAGCTCGACAAGATGCCGTCCAACGCACTGCCGACACCACCGCGGTTCCAATCCGTGACGTCATCACCGCGCCCAGCACGGCTTGGCCGCAGGCACCGCGATCTCGTCGACGGAGTTCCTCGCCATTGGACCGACCACCGGCGAACCGCACATACCGGCCGGTGTCGTCGTGAACGGCAAGGCGGAATCCCCCATCATCGAACGGTGATCGGTCTATCCGAGGTACGCGGAAATCGTTCCGCAAACGTTCGAAGATGGACACACCCGGTCGCGCGGACGATGGACGATCGGCCTGTGTCCAGTTCACGGCAACGGATGGCCCTCCGCATGGCCACCCGCGGGGTGGCGGCCGCGTTGCGCCTGCCCGATCGGGTGATCCGCGCGATCGTCGGTGCGCCCGTTCAGGTCGGGGGGGCGCTGCTGAGCCCCACGGCGCAGCTGCTGATCACGCTGGAGCGGGCAGTCCCGAGGGCCGCGCCCAACGTGGTGCCCGACCTGGTGGCGGTCCGCAGGGACTTCGACATCGCGTCGTCGGTGCTGCTCGCCGGCGTCGGACGGGACGTGCAGGTGCACGACACCGTCGTGGCCGGCGCGCGCGGCCCGATTCCGGCGCGGGTCTACAGCCCTCCCGGTGCGTCCGGTCCGCTCCCGCTGCTGGTGTTCTTCCACGGCGGTGGCTTCGTCCTCGGCAGCTTGACCAGCCACGACGGCATCTGCCGCTTCCTGAGCCGGCATGGTGGCGTGCGGGTCGTGGCCGTCGAGTACGCCCTCGCCCCTGAGCACCCGTATCCGGCCGGAGTCGAGGACGCCTACTCCGCCTTCCAGCACGTCGTCTCGAACGCGGAGCGCTTCGGCGGTGCCGGCGAGGTCGTGGGCGTCGGCGGCGACAGCGCGGGCGGAGCGCTCTCCGCCGTCGTGGCGCAGCGTTGTGTCGACGAAGCGGTGCCGAAGCCGGCCTTCAACCTGATGCTCTACCCCGCTGTCGACGGGCTGAGCGAGCACCGGTCGCGGCAGCTCTTCGGCAGCGGGTTCTTCCTCAACAGCGAGGTCGTCGACTGGTACCGGTCCTGCTACACAGCGGACCTCACGCGGCTGCTCGAACCGTACGCCTCGCCGTTGCGCGCTCCAGACTTCCGCGGTCTGCCACCGACCTGCGTGGTGACGGGAGGGTTCGACCTGTTTCGGGACGAGGGAACCGAGTACGCCGAGCGCCTGAAGGACGCCGGTGTCGAGGTGGTCCACCTGCACCGCGACGGCTTGGTGCACGGGTTCGCTTCGTTCCTCGCCTGCGACAGGCACGCCCGGCAGGCGATGTTCGCCGCCGCGGCGGAGCTGAGTCGCATGGCTGCTGTGGCGCGTGAACCCTCATCATGAGGGGGTGATCGACCCACGACGACTCCGCGTGTTGCGCGCGCTCGCCGACCACGGCACGGTGACGGCCGCGGCCGCCGCGCTGCACCTCACGCCGTCAGCGGTGTCGCAGCAGCTCGCGGCACTGGAGTCGGAGGCCGGTCATCCGCTGTTGCTCCGAAAAGGACGAAGGGTCTCGCTCACCCCGGCGGGTGAACTGCTCGTCGCGCACGCCAACGTCGTTGCGGCAGAACTGGAACGCGCACAGGCCACTTTGGACGCTCTCACCTCCGGCACCGCCGGACGGGTCGCGGTGGCGGCGTTCTCGTCGGCGATCACGCAGGTCGTCGCGCCCGCGCTGGCGGTGTTGCGGGAGCGGTCGATCGAACTGTCCGTGCGCGACGCCGAGGGGCACGAGAGCGTGCGACTGCTGCTCGACGGCGAGATCGACGTGGCGATCACCGAGGAGCACCGGTCGACGGACCGCTTCACCACTTTTCCGCTCTACACAGAGCCTTTCGACGTGGTGCTGCCGCCTTCGCACCCCCTCGCGGGCAATCCGGTCGACCTGGCGGCGCTGGCGGACGAGGACTGGGTCGTGACGCTGCCGGGCAACCCGTTGCGCGACGTCGTGGAGATGGCGTGCGCGCAGGCCGGGTTCACGCCGCGGATCAGGCACACGTCTGACGACTTCCGGGCCATCGAGGCGTTGGTGGCGGCGGGAGCCGGGGTGGCGTTGGCGCCCCGGAACGCCGTGCCCGGCGTCCCGGTGACCGGTGTGGCGCCCTTGCGACGAGTGGTGGCGGCGGTGCGCAAAGGCTCGGAGGACCACCCGTTGATCAGGGCGGTCCTAGACGAGCTGCGGTCCTAGGGTGGCGGGATCGACAGGCGCAGTTTGGCGGCGATGCGCGTCAACGCCTGCATGTCGCTGTCGGTCAGCGAGTCGAGAACGCACTGCCGGACCGCGCGCAGGTGCGTGGGCGCGCCCGCGCACCGATCTGGACCGAGAGCGGGTCACCGCGCTGGGGCATCCGAAAATGCGCGTCGAGATCCGTGTGACCGCCGTCGCCGCCTGACTTGTACCGCTTCCAAGAGCTACTTCCTTCAGGCAAATTCGGACGGAAACGATGGAGCGAAGGGGAGCCGCACTCCTAGCTTCATCTCCATGCCACGACGAAAGTCCAGTGTGGTCGGACGGGAGTTCGGTGAACGCCTTCGGCACGTCATCGCACAGACCGGGCTGACCCACCGCAAGCTCGCAGAAGAACTCGGCTGGGACGAAGCCAAGCTCTCCGACCTGGTACGGGGCAAGGGCGGCGTCGACGAGGGCGACCTGAAGCAACTGCTCGGGTACTGCCGCGTCAAGCCTGCCGAAGCTAGTCACCTGCTCGCGCTGTTCAGGGAGACACGGGAGACCGGATATCTCCAGATCCCCGAAGACGGGCAGCCGGACCAGGTACGCATCCTGATCGACCAGGAACGTCTGGCCAACGAGATCACCGTCTGGTCGATGAATCTCATCCCCGGACAGCTGCAGACCGCTGATTACATGCGTGCCCTCAGTGAAAAGGGTGTACGCGACGAGTCAGTCGACTACGAGGAACGCATCGCCGCGAGGATGGCGCGTCGCGAACTCTTCCACTGGAGCCGCAAGTTCTGGTTCTTCATCCACGAACAGGCGTTGCACCTGCCGGTCGGTGGACCAGACGTGATGAAGGACCAGTACCTCCACCTCCTGGGAATGGCCCAGCGCAGCTACATCACCGTGCGGGTCGTGCCGACCGCCATCGGCGCGCACGCGGGAGTCGCCGGCTCGTTCCTCCGGTTCGGCTACGAGAAGTACGAGCCGGTCATCTTCATCGAGAGCAAGAACTCGTGCCTCTTCCTGGAGGACAAGGGATCTCTCGACGTCTACGGCAAGATACTGAAGCTGCTCGACCAGCAGGCGCTGTGTGCGGAAGACTCGAAGGAGCTGATCACCGGCATCCTGCACTGAGGAGGAATTCCGCATGGCGAAGTGGCGCAAGAGCTCCCACAGCCCCGATGCGAACGACTGCGTCGAGATCGGTCGCGGCATCGGTATCCGCGACAGCAAGGCGCCGACCACGCACCTGCCGGTGTCGGCCAAGGCGTGGTCGGCGTTCCTCGGACTAGTGCGGGGCGCGAGCCGCTAGCTTCGCCGTCGCCGGGTCGCCCGCCGCCAACGCGCCACGGGCGGCGAGCTGGCAGATGTCCATGCTGGACGTGGCGAGCTTGGCGCCGACGTCGGCCAGCGCCGTGTGGTTCATCGACAGCGACGTCACGCCCATGCCGATGAGCACGCACGCGAGCAACGGGTCGGCCGCCGCCTCGCCGCACACGCCGATCTGCTTGCCTGCCGCGGTGGCCGCCTCGCCGACCTGCGCGATCAGGCGCAGCAGCGCAGGCTGCCACGGGTCGTTCAGCGCGGCCACACCACCGAGCTGGCGGTCGGCAGCGAAGACGTACTGCGCCAGGTCGTTGGTGCCGATGGAGATGAAGTCGACGACCTGCAGGATCTCCCGCGCCGACAGGGCCGCGGACGGCACCTCGACCATCACGCCGGCGCGCTTGATGCCCGCCTGCCGGGCACGTGCGACGAACCACGAGGCCTCGGCAGCGGTGGCGACCATCGGGGCCATGACCGAGACGTCGGCACCGGACGAGGCAGCCGCGGCGGCGATGGCCTCGAGCTGGCGGTCCAGGACGTCGGGACGGTCGAAGGCGACGCGCAGACCGCGCACCCCGAGCGCCGGGTTGGGCTCGGGGTCCGGGTTCAGAAACGCCAGCGGCTTGTCCGCGCCCGCGTCGAGGGTGCGCACCACCACGGGCTTTCCCTTAAACGGCGCCAGCACAGCCGTGTAGGCAGCAGTCTGCTCAGCAACACTCGGCTCCTCCGCTGCGTCGAGGAAGCAGAACTCCGTGCGGAAGAGGCCGACACCCTCGGCACCGGCGGCCGCAGCGGCGGCGGCGTCCGCGGGCGAACCGACGTTGCCGAGGACCTTCACACGGTGGCCGTCCTTCAGCACACCCACGCCGTTCCACGTGGCCTTCTTGCCCGTGCCGGCCGCACGGACCTTGCCGTCCGACTCGCGGACCTGGCCGGTGTCGCCGTCGACCTCGAGAGCGCGAACGTCCAGCGCCAGCACGCCACGACAGGCGACGACGGCCGGGATGCCCAGCGAACGGGCGAGGATCGCGGTGTGCGAGGTGGGGCCGCCCTCCTCCGTGACCAGCGCGAGGACCTTCGTCGGGTCGAGACCGGCCGTGTCCGCGGGCGCCAGATCGCGCGCGACCAGCACGGACGGCGACGTCAGGTCGGGAACGCCCGGTGCGGGCAGGCCAAGCAGCTCGGCCACCACGCGGTCGCGGACGTCCTGGACGTCGCGGGCGCGTTCGGCCATGTAGCCACCGGCGGCCTGCAGGGCCGTGACGAACTTCTGCGCTGCCTGGTGCACCGCGCGGGCGGCGGGCAGCGACTCGTCGACCACGAGTTTCTCGGCCGACTTGATGAGGGACGGGTCGCCTGCCATCGCCGCCGTCGTCTCCAGAACGGCGCGGGCCTCGCCCTCGACGGTCTTCGCGCGCTCCATCAGGCGCTGCGCGACGATCTCGGTCGCCGGCCGGATCCGGGAGGCTTCCTCTTTTGTATCCGCAGGTCGCGGACCCAGCGGAGGTTCTGGCAGGGCCTCAGCGACCCTCACCACGGGGCCGGAAGCCCGGCCGCTGCTGACACCGACACCGCTCAGCCGCGCGCTCGACATGGTCTAGACCATACCCTTCCACCGGGAACCGACGACAGCTCAGTGTGACCAATTCAAGGGCGGGATGCGGAACGCCGCCGAGCTGATCGTCATCGCGTAACGCAAAAGTGCGTCGCCATCGGCCATCCGATACATCGTGTTCACAAACGTCCTCAGCTCGCGCTGGAACGAGATGAAGATCAGGCCCTCGGCGTAGTTGTAGGAGCGGCACAGCATCAGACCCGCGCCCACCGTCAACGGGTGCGCGCGCCGGGCGTGCGCGTCGGCCGGGATGACGTACTCGCCGTCCGGGGTCTTTGCCGACAAATCAACCTCCTCGCCACCGGGCAACGGCATGGCGTCGTGCTTCCGCCGCCCGAACACCCGTTCCTGATCACTCTCCGGCAGCGCCTGGACATCCGGCTGCCGTTCAGGCGAGCCGCAGCCACCGAGTAGCCCAACAGCAGCAGCGCCGTACAGCAGACAGCGGTGCGAGAGTTGACCCACAGGGCCAGTGTGACAGTAGGCCGAACGGCGCAGTACGGTGACCGGCTGTGCGCGCTCCGTACACCTTCGCCGTTCTGCTCCTGGTCGCCGGATGCTCACCGGCGGCGCAATCGAACCTCGGTCCCGAGATCAACGTCCCGGCGCAGCTGAGCACCATCCAGGCCGCCGTGGACGCGGCGCAGGAGGGCACGACCATCGTCGTCGCTCCCGGCGTCTACAAGGAGTCGGTGCAGGTCAGAACCAAGGGCCTCACGATCAGGGGAACCGAGCGCGGCAGCGTGATCATCGACGGGGAGGTCAAGCGCGCCAACGGGATCGTGGTCACCGCGCCGGACGTCTCGGTGCAGAACCTGACGGTCCGCAACCACACGTTGAACGGCGTGCTCGTCACCGGACTGAGTGAAAACGGCGGGATGGGCCGCGGAAGCAGCGGCTACACCAAGCTAGACCCGCAGAAGTTCGCGCCGCTGCAGGGCTTCCGCGTCTCGTACGTGACGGCCAGCAACAACGCGCTGTACGGCATCTACGCGTTCGACGCGCAGCACGGCGTCATCGAACAGAGCTACGCGAGCGGCAGCGTGGACTCCGGTTTCCATGTCGGCCAGTGCAAGCCGTGCGACATCGTCGTGCGCGGCAACGTCGCCGAGCGCAACGCCGTCGGTTACGAGGGCACGAACGCGTCCGGCCAGATGTACGTGCTGGGCAACAGGTTCAGCGGCAACCGCGTCGGCATGACCTCGAACTCCGACCACCAGGAGGCGTTCGTGCCGCAGGAGGACGCCACGTTCGTCGGCAACCTGGTGTCGGACAACTCCGAGGCGCTCTCGCCGGCGCAGGCCGACGGCGCGTTCGGGCTGGGCGTGGGCATCGCGGGCGGCACGAAGAACCTGGTGTCCCGCAACCTGATCACCGGCAACCCCGGCATCGGCGTCGCGCTCGGGTCCAGCGAGGACCTGGCGCCGCTGGACAACCGGTTCGACGACAACGTGATCACCCGCAACGGCCAGGACGTGCGGTACTTGGCCACGAAACGGGCGCCCGGCAGGAACAACTGCTTCGACGACGGCGAGTGCTACGGCGGCGTCGGCGAACCGTTGCCGAAAGCCGCCGCGCCGCGCGGGATCCCGTTCAACCAGGTCGCCGCCCCGCCGCCGCAGCCGGACATGCCGGACGGTCCGTTGCCGGACAAGGCACCGAACGTGGAGAAGTACGGCGTGCCGACCGAGGACCTGTTCGACGACCGCGCGGCGGTGCGGTCGTGAGCCAACTACACGACCGGGATCAGGGCGTTCACCGCATCCCGTCACCCCGGCGGCGAGCTCGTGCTGGACGGCCGCGTCGACTTCGCGCCAAGCTGGGCAACGCCGAGGAGTTCGCCGTCTTCGACTTCACCGGGCCGGGCGACCCGGTGAACGTCATTCCGCCGCTGACGAGCTGACCTCGGCCGCGGTGGGGTACGACGGCTGCGCGCCCGCCTTCGTGACGGAGAGAGCGGCGACCTTCGCGGCGTACCTCGCGGCATCGACGAGCGTGTCGCCCTCGGCGAGCCGGGCGGACAGCGCGCCCGCGAACGCGTCACCGGCACCGGTCGTGTCCACGACCTCGGCGACCTCGATCGACGGCACCTCGGTGATGCCTTCCCCGGTCACCACGGCCGCACCGCGCGCGCCGAGCGTGACGACCGCGGACTGCGGGCCGAGCTGCAGCAGACCCTGGAAGTCGGGCGCGAGCTGCGCTGCCTCGTGCTCGTTCACGATCAGCACGGTGAGCTGCCCGAGCGTCTCCGCGGGCAGTTCGGCCACCGGTGACAGGTTCAGCACGGTCCGCACGCCCGCCTTCGCCGCCACACCGATCGCGTGGATCACCGTCTCCAGCGGCACTTCCAGCGAGCACGTCAGAACCTGCGCGCCGCCGAACGAGACAGCGTCCACATCGGACGGTGAGACGTCGGCGTTGGCACCGGGGGAGACGACGATGGAGTTCTCGCCGTCCGGAGTCACGGTGATGTAGGCGATGCCGGTCGGCCGCGCGGACGTCTTCACGAGCTTCGTGTCGACACCGGACGACTCCAGCGACTCGCGCAGCAGCGAGCCGTACCCGTCGCCGCCGAGGGCACCGATGAGCGAAACCCGAGCACCGACCCGTGCGGCGGCGACGGCGGTGTTCGCGCCCTTGCCGCCGGGCAGCACGACGGTGTCGCCGCCGAGCACGGTCTCACCGCCGACGGGCCGCCTGCCGACCTCGACCACGAGGTCGGCGTTGGCGGACCCGAGAACAAGCAGAGGATTCGTCACTTGGTGAACTCTGCCACGTTCTGCTTCGTGATGACCTTGACCTCGACGTCCACGACCTGCTGGACGGGCTCGCCCTTGGCGGCCTTCACGGCCTGCTCGACGGCCTTGGAGCCGAGCAGCTTCGGCTGCTGCGCGATGGTCGCGACGAGCGTGCCGTCCTGGATCGCCTTCAGACCGTCCGGCGTGCCGTCGAAGCCGACGACCATGACATCCTTGCCGGCGCGGGCGCCGAGGGCCTTGATCGCGCCGAGCGCCATCTCGTCGTTCTCGGCGAAGATGCCCTTGATGTTCGGGTGACCCTGCAGCAGGTTCGTGGTCTCGTTGAGGGCCTTGGCGCGGTCGAAGTCCGCGACGGCCGTGGCGACGACCTTGATGTTGCCGCTGTTCAGGCCCTGCTCGAAGCCCTGGCCGCGGTCACGCGAGGCCGACGCGCCGGAGATGCCCTTGAGATGCGCGACGTCACCGGACGTGGCGCGGCCGAGCTCGATGGCCGCGAGGCTGCCGCCCGACACGTTGTTCGAGGCGACCTCGGCGGCGACCTTGCCCTCGACCGAGCGGTCGACCGAGATCAGCGGGATTTTCGCCTGCTCGGCGGCCTTGGCGGCGGGCGCGGACTGCTTGGAGTCGACCGGGTTCAGGATGATCACCTTGACGCCCTGGGTCACCAGCGTCTGCACCTGGTTGACCTGGTTCGTCGCGTCGTTCTGCGCGTCGACCACGGTCAGCTTGGCGCCGAGCTTGTCCGCCATCTCCTGCGCGCCCTGCTGCAGCTCCACGAAGAACGGGTTGTTCAAAGTGGACACCGCGAGGCCGATGGTGATGCTGTTGCCTCCGGACGCCCCTGTTCCGCTGCACCCGGTCGCCAGCAGAGCAGCGGCACCGAGCGTCAGCGCGATCCGTCGGGTCACCTTCATTGGTGTCTTCCTTACCTGTTCGGTCTATCTCAGCGACGGCGAAGTGAGTCGAGCAACGCGGCGAGAGCGATCACCGCGCCGATGACGACCTGCTGCCAGAACGGCGGGACTTGCAGCAGGTTCAGGCCGTTGCGCAGGACGGCGAGCACGAGTGCGCCGACCAACGTCCCGGTGGCGCGGCCAACGCCACCGGACAACGACGCGCCACCGATGACAACCGCGGCGATCGCGTCGAGCTCGTAGCCGACCGCTGCCTGCGGACCGGCGGACCCGAGCCGTCCCGCGAGCACGAGGCCGGCGGCAGCGGCGAACAGGCCGGAAAGGGCGTAGATCCAGAGCTTCTGCTTGCGCACGTCGATGCCGCTGAGCTTCGCGGCCTCCTCGTTGCCACCGATCGCGTACATGCGGCGGCCGAGGTTCGTGCGGGTGAGGACCAGGCCGGTGACACCGAAGAACGCCAGCATCAGCAGCAGCGGCAACGGCAGGCTCGGCGCGAGGTTCGAGCCGAGGAACGACACCAGTTCGTCGGTCTCGTGTGGCTGGCCTCCGGAGAACACCAGCGTGAGACCGCGCGCCACGCTGAGCATGGCCAGCGTCGCGATGAACGGCGGCAGCTTGCCGTAGCTGATCAACGCGCCGTTCACGAGACCGCACAACGCACCGACGACCAGGCCGACCGGACCGGCGGTGAGCGCGCCGACCATGGCGGCCAGCGCGGCGATGCTGCCGACCGACAGGTCGATGCCGCCGGCGACGACCACGAACGTCATGCCGAACGCCATGATCGCGATGACCGCGGCCTGCACGCCGACGTTCAGCAGGTTCTGCGCGGAGAGGAACGCCGGCTGCATGATCGCGATCGCCACAGCGAGTACGAGGAGCCCTGCCAGCGCTCCGTTCTCCGCCAAATACTTCTTGGGTGCGTACTTGCGAACATTGAGTGCGGTCATGCGGAAATCTCCTGCACGGCGAGTGCCATCACCTGGTCCTGGGTCGCGCCCTTCGGCAGCTCACCGGCCACTCGGCCGTGTGCCATCACGACGACGCGGTCGCTCATCCCGATCACCTCTGGCAGGTCGCTGGACACCAGCAGCACGGCCCTGCCCTGTGCGGTCATGCGGTTGATGAGCTCGTAGATCTCGACCTTGGCGCCGACGTCGACGCCGCGCGTGGGCTCGTCGAGGATGAGCACCTTCGGGTCGGCCAGCAGCCACTTGCCGATGACGACCTTCTGCTGGTTGCCACCGGAGAGCTCCTTCACGGGCTGCTCGACGCGGCCCTTGATCCGGAGCTTGCCCGCGACGTCGGTCAGGCGCTTCGCGTCGCGGTTCTCCAGCGTGGCCAGCTCGAGGTTCTGCCCGACGGTCGCGGTCAGCACGAGGCCCTGGCCCTTGCGGTCCTCGGGGACCAGACCGAGACCTGCCTTGATGGCGGCCTGGACGTTGTTGCGGGGCAACGGCTTCCCGTCGACCTCGACCGTGCCGTAGTCGTAGTCGTCCACGCCGAACGCCGCTCGCGCGACCTCGGTGCGGCCGGCGCCGACGAGACCGGCGATGCCGACGACCTCACCCGCGCGGACCTCGATGTTGATGTCCCGGAAGACACCGCGCCGGGTGAAGTTCGAGATGCGCAGGAGCGGCTGACCGGGCCGCTTCCGCGCACGCGGGTACTGCTCCTCGATCGAACGGCCGACCATCAGCTCGATCATGTGCTGAGTGGTGGCTTTCGGCCCGAGGACGCCGACGCTGCGTCCGTCGCGCAGCACCGTGATGCGGTCGGCGATGCGCTGGATCTCGTCGAGGTGGTGGGTGATGAAGACGAGACCCACGCCGTTTTCGCGCAGCTGAGCCATGATCTCCAGCAGCCGGTCGGTCTCGGTCTCGGTGAGCACCGCGGTCGGCTCGTCGAGGATCAGCACACCCGCGTTCTTGTCCAGCGCGCGGGCGATCTCGATCATCTGCTGCTGGGCGATGCCGAGGTCGCGGACCTTGGCGTTCGGGTCGACGTTCAACCCGACGCGCTCGAGCAGCTCAGGTGCGCGGCGGCGCATCTCGGCCCGGTCGACGAAGCCGAACTTCCTCGGCAACCGGTTGAGAAACAGGTTCTCCGCGACGCTGAGCTCCGGGACGAGCGCGAGCTCCTGGTGGATGACGGCGAGGCTGGCCCTGCCCTCGATCGTGCCCTCGTCGTGGCCGTGGATGCCCGCGAGGACCTTGACCAAAGTGGACTTTCCCGCGCCGTTCTCGCCGAGCAGGACGTGGACCTCACCGGCGTTGATGTCGAGGTCGACACCGTCCAACGCCTTGGTCGCCCCGAACTGCTTGGTGATGCCACGGGCGGTGATGAGCGTCTTCACAGCTCGGCCTCCCCGCACGAACCGCGCAGCACGAGCTTCGCGGTGAGGCGGACGTCGTCTGGCTGCCGGCCGTTGATCAGGGCCAGCAGACTGCGGGCGGCGGCACGACCCATTTCCACGGTCGGCTGGGCGATGACCGTGATCGGCGGGTCGAGCAGCGGGAACCACGGCTGGTCGTCGAACACCGCGAACGCGATGTCGTGCGGGATCTGCAGGCCACGGGCCCTGATCTCACCCAACGCGCCGAGGCCCATCAGGTTGTCCATCACGACCAGCGCGGTGGCGCCGTCGTCGATCAGCTTCGCGGCGGCCTGGCTACCGCTCTCCTGCCGGAAGTCGCCGTGCACGACGTGCGCGACGCCACCGAGCGCGGTGGTGAGCACGTCCGTTCGCTCTCTTCCAGTGGAGGTGTCCGGCGGTCCCGCTATCACGCCGATGCGGGAGTGGCCGGCGCCGACGAGCCGCCGGGCGAGCGCGGTCAGTGCCTCGCTGCCGTCGGCGCGGACGACTGGGCATGTCGCGCCCCTGACCGTCCGGTCGAGCAGGACGAGCGGTACGCCGCCTGCGCTCACTTCGCGAACCAGGCTTGGGTCGTCGGTCGCGGGGCACAGCAGGAGGCCGTCCACCCGGCGGTCGAGCAGGGTGCGCACGTACGTGGCCTCCTGCTCGGCGCTCTCGTCGGCGTTCCCGATCACGACGCAGTAGCCGTGTGACCGGGCTTCGTCCTCTACCGCTCGCGCGATCTCGGCGAAGAACGGGTTCAGCAGATCGCTGATGACCAGACCGAGGGTCTGGGTGCTGGTGGTCCGCAGGGACCGCGCCAGTGCGTTGGGCCGGTAGCCGAGTTCCTCGATCGCGGCGAGCACCCGCTCACGGGTCTCGGGCGTCGGCGCGGCATGGCCGTTCAGCACGCGCGACACGGTGGCCGTGGAGACGCCTGCGTGCTGCGCGACGTCCTTCATGGTCGTCACGGCGCAGAAGTTAATCGATTACACACCTATGTAGTCAAGCCAGCTGAGACTGAGTAGGTGTACGGATGCCACCGGGCGTGTCCTGCCTCACCCTGATGTCATGAACGGACAGGACCGCCTCGGGTACGAACAGCGCCTCGCGCTGGAGCTCGCGGCCATCGGGCAGCGGCTGATGACCATCAGCTCGGAGATGCGGGAGCACTCGGCCGCAGTCGCTCCGCCACCCGTGATGGCACCTCCTGTCGCGGTTCCGGTCATGCCGCCGCCACCGGTGCAGCAGCAGTGGCCGCAGCCTCCGCCTCAACAGCCGTGGGTTCCTCCGCAGCCGCGCGAGTCCCTGTTCGAGAAGCTCGGCAAGGACGGCGCGGGGTCGAAGCTGCTGGCCTGGGTCGGTGGCGCGATCACCGTGCTCGGCTTCGTGCTGCTGCTGATCCTCGCCATCCAGCGCGGCTGGCTCGGCCCGCTGCCGCGCGTGATCGGTGGCGCGGTCTTCAGCGGTGCCCTCGTGGGCATCGGCATCTGGCTGCACCGCAACCCGGCCGGTCGCACGGGCGCGTTCGCGCTGGCCGCGACCGGTTTCGCCGGCCTGTACCTCGACGTCATCGCCGCCACGAGCCTCTACGAGTACCTGCCTCCGCCGGTGGGTCTCGTCGTCGGCCTCGGCGTCGCGGCCACCGGTGTCGTGCTCGCGCTGCGGTGGGAGTCGCAAACGCTCGCGGTCGGCGTTGTCGCAGCGTGCGCCATCTGCTCGCCGATCTTGACCGAGGGCTTCACGGTGCTGCTGGTCGGGTTCCTGCTGGTGCTGAAGATGGCCAGCACGCCGGTCCAGATCCAGCGCAACTGGCCGGGCCTCGCGATCGCCGGTGGCTTCCCGCCGATCATCGCCTCGCTGCTCACCACGGCGAGCGCCATCCCGCGTGACTACGAATGGACCGTGGTCGGGGTCGCGGCGGCCACGACCGTCGTCGGCATCGTGGTCGCGCTGCTGACCATCCTGAAGCGCCCTGACGACATCGTCGCGGTCGCGCTGGTCGCCGGCTCGGCGCTGCCGTCCCTGTTCGCGACCACGCTGCTGGACGACCCGGCCAACTCGCTGCTCGCCGGTGCGGTGGCCGCGGTGCTGCTGGCCATCTGGATGGTGCCCGACCTGCCGCGTTCGTTCACGACGGCGGCCGGTGCGACGGGCATGCTCGCGTTGTTCCAGACGACCGTGATCGCGCTCGACGGCAACGTCCGCACCGCGATCGTGCTGGCAGAGGCAGTGCTGCTGGCGTTCCTCGCGGCGCGGCTCGACAAGCGCAGCGCGTTGGTCGGGTCGATCGTGTTCGGCGCCGTCGGGTTCCTGATGGCGGTCGGCCAGGCCGTGCCCATCTCGTGGCTGGTGGAGGAACCGCGCCACGTCACCGTCAGCTCCGGCGACTACGCGGCAGGCCTCATCACGGCGCTCGTGCTGGGCGTCTTCGCCGCCGCCGAGCCGTGGGCCGCGCTGAGGATGCAGGTGCTGCGCGAACCGGCGAAGCACCCGGTTCCGTGGATCATCGCCGGCCTCGTCCTGCTCTACGGCGCAGCCGGTGCGGTGCTGTGCACGGCGTTGCTCGTGTCACCGGACGAGAGCGGGTTCCTCTTCGGACACTCGGTGGTCACCGTGTCGTGGACGATCGCCGCGTTGTTCTTGCTGGTCAAGGGAATCAACAACAAGGCGCTGCGGATCTCGGGCCTGATCCTCGTCGGCGCGGCGGTGATCAAGCTGGTGACGTTCGACCTGGCCGCTTTGGACGGTGTGGCGCGCGTGCTGGCGTTCCTCGGTGCCGGTCTGGTGCTGCTGACCGCGGGTACCCGCTACGCCAAGTTGGTAGCAAGCGCGAGGACGCCTGACTAGTAGGCCGTCGCGGCTTAGTTGTGTGGTCCGCGATCTTGAGTTGGTTGTAGTTGCGAGCCGAGGCAAACGTTTGCTGATCACGCCACCTACCGCCAACTCACGATCACATCGCCGACACGCCGCGCGACACGCGGACGACCCGCCCATACCAAAGGTTAGAGGCGACGGTCTACTAGTAGTGTGTCGCAGCTATCTCTGGGGATGTGGCCGGCAGGCAGCCGCGCTTCGATCATGAAGTTCGCGCTCTCCTGGCTGCCAACTGCACGGTTGGGCTGATCAGCAAACGTTTGCGTCAGCATTTCTCTACCGCCGTCTCGGCAGCGACGTACATGAGCGCGACCATCCGGGCTTTCGGTGACGAGCACCAGACCGCCCAGCCCCGGCCCGACTCAACGGAGCACAACCAAGCCGCGACGCTCTACCAGGACCACGACCGGGCAAAGATTTCCCCTGACAGGTGACGGAAGTAGATCCAAAGCACCCAGAAGTGGTCCCATCGGGCGTATGGCAAAGCCACGGCTCGCGGCCGCGGTTCTAGCGCTCTCAGCGGCCATCGCGGCGATGGGTGTCGAGCAACGGCACGACTACACAACCACTTCCGCAGCGCCAGTTCCGCGTGCGTACGTCGTGGGCAAGACCGGGCTCGTCCAAGTCGTCGACACCAGGAACGGCACGGTGCTCTCGTACGCCGACACGGCGGGTCGCGCGACGGGTGTCGCCGTGTCGCCGGGCGGGCAGCGGGTCTACGTGGTCAACGGCTGGACGGGCGCGATCACCGAGGTCGACCCGAACACCGGCACGGTGATCGACCGGCTCTTCACGAAGGTCCAGCTCTCCCACGCGGCGATGCGGCCGGACGGCAAGCGCCTCTACGTGTCGGCCAGCGGTGGCATCGCGGTGGTGGACCCAGACACGTTCCGGCTGGTCGCCGCGGTCAAGGTGCCCGGCCAGCCGCAGGGTCTCGCCGTCCACCCGAACAACCAGGTCCTCTACGTGGCCAACGCGCAGGACGGCACCGTCGGCGTGGTCGACACGGCGACGGCGTTCCAGACCTCGACCGTGCAGGTCGGCGGCCTGCCGCAGTACCTGGCGATCTCACCGGACGGCAAGCGCCTCTACGTGAGCGGCATGCGGCTGGGCGAGCAGACGCCGGGCACGCTGTCGGCGATCGACACGACGACGAACCAGGTCGTCCGCACGACGAGCGTCGGCAGGGGAGCGGGCAGCCTCGCCGTCACCCCGGACGGCACCACCGTCTACCTGGCGCTGGCGAAGGAGGGGTCGGTCGCGGTCATCGACGCGGCGACCATGACCGTGCGCGAACGCTTGCGCATCAACGCACCGAGCGTCGCCATCGCGCCGGGAGACCCGAGGGTTTTCCTCGCGACCGGCACGACGACGACGGTGCTGGACAGCTCGAACGCCGTGCTCGCCACCTACCGGATGAAGCCGAGCGAGCTGCAGGAGACGAGGCCGCGCCAGTTCGACGCGGCCATGATCGCCTTCCCTCCCGGTCAGCCGACGGCGACGGGCTCGCGGACCTCGTCGTCGAAGTCGTCGTCGACCGGCTCGTCGTGAAGCGCGAGGCGTTCCTGGATCCGCTTGAGCGGACCGGGTGACCACCACGCGGCGTTGCCGAGCAGCTTGAGCACGGCCGGCACGAGCAGCATCCGGACGACCGTTGCGTCGAGCGCCAGCGCGAGGATCATGCCGACGCCGACGAACCGCATCATCGCGACCTGCGAGAACGCGAACGCGCCCGTCACCACGATCAGCAGCAGCGCGGCCGACGTGATCACCCGGCCGGTCTTCGCCAGACCGGTGCTCACGGCTTCCTCGGTCGTCGCGCCCTGACCGCGGGCCTCGACCATCCTGCTCAGCAGGAAGACCTCGTAGTCCGTCGACAGACCGAACACGATCGCGGCCATCAGCACGACGATGCCGGACTCGAGCGGCCCCGGCGTGATGCCGAGCAGGTCGGCGCCGTGGCCTTCCTGGAAGACCCAGACCAGCGCGCCGAACGTCGCGGACAACGACAGCGCGCTCATCACCACGGCCTTGATCGGCAGCACGACCGAGCCGAACGCGAGGAACATCAGGATCAGCGTGGCGCCGACCAGCAGCCCGATCATCAACGGCAGCCCGTCCGCGATGGCGTCGAGCGAGTCCGTGACGATGGCCGTGTTGCCGCCGACCAGGACCTCGGAGTTCGGCGGAGGCGTGAGCGCCCGGACATCCTTGAGCGCCTGCTTCGACTCGTCGCTCAGCGCGTCGTGCTCCAGCCCGGCCGAGGCGGAGGTGACGCCCTTGTCCGCGCCGAGCGGCTGGACCTCGCCGATGCCCTTGACGTCCTTGACCTTGCCCAGGAACTCCTGGACCGCGGCCTGGTCGCCGCCCTTGACGACGATCTTGAGGCCGGTGTTGGAGAGCGCCGAGAAGTTGTGGTTGATGTTCTCGGTGGCGACGCGCACGGCGTTGCCCTCCGGCAGCACCTTCTCGGTGACCTGTCCGAACTGGACGTTGAGGAACGGAGCGCCGAGAGCCGCGAGAACCGCGATCAGCGGGACGGCGAACAGCAACGGCCGCTTCATGACCTTGCCGCTCAGGCTGCGCCAGCCGCGTTCGCTCGGCTCCTTCTTGCGCCACGGCATGGCGAGCTTGTCGACCCGGTGGCCGAGCACGCCGAGCAACGCGGGCAGCAGCGTCAGCGAGACCAGCGCGGCGATCGCGACGGACGACATGCCGCCGTACGCGAGGGACTTCAGGAAGCCGTGCGGGAAGATCAGCAGCCCGGCGAGCGCGATGACCAGCAGCGTTGCGGAGAACATGACGGTGCGGCCGGCACTTGCCACGGTTCGGCCCACCGCCTGCTCGTTGGTGCGCCCTGCCGCGAGCTCCTCGCGGAACCGTCCGACCATGAACAGGCCGTAGTCGATCGCCATGCCCAGGCCGAGCAGCGACGCGACGTTGACCGCGAACGAGTTGACCTCGGTGAAGATCGCGACGCCGTGCAGCACGCCGAGCGCGCCCATGATCGCGAGCCCGCCGACGACGACGGGGAGTGACGCGGCGACCAGACCGCCGAAGATGACCACGAGCAACAGCAGGACCAGCGGCAACGAGAACATCTCGGCGCGCGTGAGGTCCGCCTGGGACATGTCGTTGATGGCCTTCTGGGTCGGCACGAGCCCACCGACCTGCTGGCTGAAGCCATCGACGTTCAACTGCTTCTGGATCTCCTCGAACTGCTTGATCTGCTCGTTCGAGTCACCGCTCGACAGCGTGATGGCGGCCAGCGCCTGCTGCTTGTCGTCGGACGGCACCGGCCCGACGGTCTTCAGCACGTCGTTCTTGGGGAAGCCGCTGATGTGGTCAGCGATCTTCTTCAGCTCCAGCGGGTTCGCGAAATCGCCGCGGTAAATGACGATCACGTCACCGTTCTGCCGCCCGAACGCCTCCTCGGCTACCTTGTCGGCCCGCGCCGCCTCACTGGAAGGAGCCTCGTAACCACCCTGGCTGAGCTTGTCGAACACGCCCATGCCCCACACGCCGCCGAGCACGGCGAGCAGTACGGTCGCGACGAGCACCACCCATCGGCGGCGATATGCGATCGAGCCCCACTTGGCGAACATCTGCGACGGCCTCCTGGGTTACCGTGCTGTAAATGCTGTGAACTCTTGTAAACACCGTTCACTGAAACCGTACGGGCGGTGGACGAGGTCTACAACCCGATGGAGTGACATATGACCGAGGCCACTCGCCGAGAACGGCTCCGCGCAGATACCGAGCGTGAGATTCGGCAGGCGGCCCGCGCCCTTTTGGTGGAACGCGGCCGCGACGCGGTGACCCTGCGTGCCATCGCACGCGAGCTGGGCATCACCGCGCCCGCCCTGTACCGCTACTACGACTCCCACGACGCGCTATTGCGGCAACTCTGCGACGACATCTGCGCCGACATGGCCGCAGTCCTCTACGCGGACCTCGCCGCGGACACGTCAGGGCAGGTGGGGTGCCAGGTCAGGGCGGTGTGCCGAGGCTTCCGCCGCTGGGCGCTCGCCCATCCCCAGGAGTTCGCGCTGGTCTTCGCCTCACCACGGGACCCGCTCGGCGCCGACCAGTTCGGCTCGGTGTTCCTGCACCTCGCCGGTCGCCTGATCGCCTCGAACCTCGTCGTCAAGCACGCGGACGAGGAAGTGCCCGAAGTGCTGCACGAGGACCTGGTCAGGTTCCAACAGGTGTTGATGGACGCGGTGTCGGTGCACGGCGTCACCGTCGAGGACGACGTCCTGAATCTCGGGAAGATCTACCACGTGGTGCAGTCCTGGGTGCGGCTGTACGGGCACGTGGCGCTGGAGGTGTTCGGGCGGTTTCCGTTCGCGGTGAGCAACCCGGAACCGATGTTCGACAACATGCTCGACCAGATGCTGTCGGACATCGGGTTTCAGGAGGACGACTCGGCGGCTCGCTGAGCGCTGTAGCGCCGATGTGGTGTTCGGCGGCGAGCACCGGAGCCGCGGTCAGAGGCGGCGCTGCCAGCGCCACCATGGCGCGGAGCTGTGGCCCGAGCCGGCGCAGCCGTAGCCGCGCCGGCTCCTTGAGTTGCTACAGAACGACGTTCACCAGGCGGCCGGGGACAACGATCACCTTGCGCGGTTCGCCACCGGCGACCAGCTCGGCGATCTTCTCCTCGGCCAGGGCCGCGGCCTTGATCTCGTCCTGCGACGCGGAGGCCGCCACGACGACCCGCGAGCGGACCTTGCCGTTGACCTGGATCGGGTACTCGACGGTGTCCTCGACCAGGTACTGCTCGTCGGCGACGGGGAACGGGCCGTGCGCCAGCGAGTCGGTGCGGCCCAGCTTCGCCCACAGCTCCTCGGCCACGTGCGGGGCCTGCGGAGCCAGCATCAGCACCAGGGGCTCGGCCAGCGCGCGAGGCGTGCCGGACGCGTAGTGCTTGGTGACGTAGTTGTTCAGCTCGATCAGCTTCGCGCCTGCCGTGTTGTAGCGCAGGTTGGCGTAGTCGTCGTGGACGCCGGCGATCGTCTTGTGCAGCAACCGCAGCGCTTCGACGGACGGCTCCTCGTCGGTGACGCGCAGCGAGCCGTCGGCCTCGTCGACCAGGTTGCGCCACAGCCGCTGCAGGAACCGTTGTGCGCCAACGACGTCCTTGGTCGCCCACGGGCGTGAGACGTCCATCGGGCCCATGGACATCTCGTAGAACCGGAAGGTGTCGGCGCCGTACCGTTCGCACATCTCGTCCGGCGTGACGACGTTCTTCAGGCTCTTGCCCATCTTCCCGTACTCACGACGGACTTCTTCGCCGTTGTAGAAGTACTTGCCGTCTTCCTCGACGACCTCGTCGGCCGGCACGTACACGCCGCGCGGGTCGACGTACGCGTAGGCCTGGATGTAGCCCTGGTTGAACAGGCGGCGGTACGGCTCGTCGCCGGTCAGGTGGCCCAGGTCGAACAGGACCTTCTGCCAGAAGCGCGAGTACAGCAGGTGCAGCACCGCGTGCTCGACGCCGCCGATGTACAGGTCGACGCCGCCGGGGTCGGTCGGGCCGTGCTCGGCCGTGCGCGGGCCCAGCCAGTACTTCTCGTTCTCCGGGTCGACGAACCGCTCGGTCTCGACCGGGTCGACGTAGCGCAGCTGGTACCAGCACGAACCCGCCCAGTTCGGCATGGTGTTCGTGTCGCGGCGGTACTTCTTCATGCCGTCGCCCAGGTCCAGCTCGACGGTGGTCCACTCGGTCGCGCGCGACAGCGGCGGCGACGGCTCGGTGTCCGCGTCCTCCGGGTCGAAGGTGCGCGGCGAGTAGTCGTCGACGTCGGGCAGCTCGATCGGCAGCATCGACTCCGGCAGCGGGATCGGGGTTCCGTCCTCGTCGTAGACGATCGGGAAGGGCTCGCCCCAGTAGCGCTGGCGGCTGAACAGCCAGTCGCGCAGCTTGAACTGGACGGTGCCGTGGCCGTGGCCGTTCTCCTCCAGCCACCCGATGATCGTCTTCTTGGCGTCGTCGATGGCCAGGCCGTCCAGGAACCCGCTGTTGATGGCGGGTCCGTCGCCCGTGTAGGCCTCGCCGTCGAAGCCCTCCGACGGCTGGACCGTGCGGATGATCGGCAGGTCGAACTTCTTCGCGAAGTCCCAGTCGCGCTGGTCCTGGCCGGGCACGGCCATGATCGCGCCGGTGCCGTAGCCCATCAGCACGTAGTCGGCGATGTAGACGGGGATCTGCTGGCCGTTGACCGGGTTCGTGGCGTACGCCCCGATGAAGACGCCGGTCTTCTCCTTGTTCTCCTGACGATCCAGTTCGGACTTCAGGGACGCAGCCCGTCGGTACGCCGCGATGTCTGCCACGCGATCGGGCGCCGCAATCGCGTCCACCAGCTCGTGTTCCGGTGCCAGGACCATGTAGGTCGCGCCGAACAACGTGTCCGGACGGGTCGTGAAGACCTCAATGCTCTCGTCTCCCACCGCGAATCGGACACGGGCACCATGCGAGCGCCCGATCCAGTTGCGCTGCATGGCCTTGACCTTGTCCGGCCAGTCCAGCCGGTCCAAGTCGTCGATCAACCGGTCCGAGTACGCGGTGATGCGCATCATCCACTGGCGCAGGCTCTTCCTGAACACCGGGAAGTTTCCGCGCTCACTGCGTCCGTCGGCGGTGACCTCTTCGTTCGCCAGCACAGTACCCAGTCCGGGACACCAGTTGACGGGCGCCTCCGACAAGTAGGCCAGCCGGAATTCGCCCAAGATCCTTTGCTGGTCGGCAAAAGACAGCTCAGACCAGTTGCGACCGTCCGGGGTGGCTCGCTCCCCAGACTCGAACTGAGCCTCCAGCTCGGCGATCGGGCGAGCCTTCTTCGCGTCCTCGTCGTACCAGGAGTTGAAGATCTGCAAGAAGATCCACTGGGTCCACTTGTAGTACTCGGGGTCGATCGTCGAGATGCGGCGCCGCTCGTCGTGGCCCAGCCCCAGCCTGCGGATCTGGCGCAGGTACGTGTTGATGTTGTCTTCGGTGGTCTTGCGCGGGTGCTGCCCGGTCTGCACCGCGTACTGCTCGGCGGGCAGGCCGAACGCGTCGAAGCCCATCGTGTGCAGAACGTTGCGGCCGTTCATGCGGTGGTAGCGAGCGAACACGTCCGTGCCGATGAAGCCCAGCGGGTGGCCGACGTGCAGCCCGGCACCGCTCGGGTACGGGAACATGTCCTGCACGAACAGCTTGTCCGCGGGCACGTCACCCTTGAGCGCCCCCGCGGGGTTCGGCGCGTGGTAGGTGCCGTGGTCCTCCCAGTACTGCTGCCACCGCTTCTCGATCTGGTTCGCCAGCTCGGCGGTGTAGCGGTAGGCGGGGATCTCCGCCGCGTCCGTGCTCATGTTGATGAGTCCCTCTCCATCGATCCTGCCCCTGACATGACGAAACCCCCCAGCCCAGATGGGCATGGAGGGCTGCCGCGCCGACCGTCTTTCGATCAGGTCGCCGCGGCTAACTAAGGAGCAGGCGGGCCGTGCTCATGTCGTCAACGGTATCAGCGCACCGCAAGCGCGATGAACTGGGTGACCGGGGAGGCGTTGAAGTCGCGCACCGGGACGAGCAGGAGTCGTCCGAGCATGGCGCACAGCACATCTGACCGGGGTGACCGCTCGGTGAACGGCAGCCGGCACCTACCCTCATGGGGTGAACATCGTGCTGTCGGTCGTCCTGGGTGTGCTCGGCGTCGCTCTCGGCGCGGTCGGTCTGCTGGGTCTGCAGGGCAAGCTGCGGCGCAACCGCTTCGTCGGTGTGCGCACGGCGGCGGCGATGCGTGACGAGGAGACGTTCGCACTGGCCAACCGCGTCGCCGGGGTGCCGAGCGTCGCGGCCGGTGTCGTGGCGATCGTGTCGGGCGCGATGGCGTTCGTCATGGCCGACCTGGCCGTCACCGCTGGGATCATCGGACTGCTGGGCGCGCTCGGTATCGCCTTCGCCGGTGGCATCGCGGGCAGCCGGGCGGCGGCGCTGGTGCCGGAGCCGGTCAAGCCCAAGGGCTGCGGTGGCTGCGCCTGCGGTGGTGGCGGGTGCTCGCCGCTCGCCGGGCTGTAACCCCACGTTTCACGTGAATCAGTTTTCCCGGACGTCCTTGGGGTAGGTCGACAGCAGCGCCAGCGGCATGCCCTGCCGGCGCAGCACGCGGCCCCACAGGTCGACGTTCGCGCCCACCAGCACGTCGTCGGCCAGGCCGGTCACGACGATCCAGTCGCCGCGGTCGATCTCGTTCGCGAGCTGGCCCTCGCCCCATCCCGCGTAGCCCGCGAACACACGCAGGCCGCGGACCAGGGGCATCAGGTCGTCGGGCTCGGCATCGAGGTCGATCAACGCCACCGGGCCCTGCACTCCGACCAGACCCTCCACCTTGGACGGGTCGGTGCCCGCCTTCAGGGCCGCCAGGCACAACGCCGTCTTCTGCTCGACCGGGCCACCGATGTAGATGCACTGCGGCTTGGTGACGTGCGGGCCCCACGGCGGCAGGACGTCGTGCACTGCCACCTCGGAGGGGCGGTTCAGCACGACGCCGAGGGTCCCCTCTGGACGTTGGTCGATGATGTAGACGACGGTGCGCTTGAAGTTCGGGTCGTTCAGGCTCGGGGCAGCAACCAACAGGGAGCCTGGCTCGACCTCGGCATCGGGACGCACGTCACCATGAAATCATCCGTGATCGCTGGAACAACTCAGGGCCGCGTCCCGTTAGACTCAAGTGTCGGATGTCTTTGTGTCCCCCGGGCTCAACAGACAACCGCCTTCGCGGAATACCGTACGGCTGGAGCCGCGTAGTGCATCGCGCCGTGAGGCGACCTGGCATCCGATCCAGGGGAGCCGGACCGTGAGGTCCGGCTTTCGTGGTTTTCACCCGAGCGCGCATAGAGTGCAACAGTGACAACGCTTGCGGTGGAGAAGCACCACTGGGGATCACGCCGGTTCCTCGGCATCCCCGAGTACCGCAGGCTTCTCGCCACCAGGCTCACCTCGCAGTGGGGTGACGGTCTCTTCCAGGCCGGGCTCGCCGGGGCCGTGCTCTTCAACCCCGAACGGCAGGCCGATCCCGCGGCCATCGCAGCCGGTTTCGCCGTGCTCCTGCTGCCGTACTCGATCATCGGGCCGTTCACGGGCGCGTTGCTCGACCGGTGGGACCGCAAGAAGGTCATCGTCGCCGCGAACGTCTCGCGCGCCACGTTCGTCCTGCTCACCGCGCTCGCGGTCGGTGCGGGCCTGAGCGGGTTGCCGCTCTACATCTCCGCGCTCGTCGTCATGGGCATCGGCCGGTTCGTCGGCTCCGGGTTGTCGGCGTCGTTGCCGCACGTCGTCGACGACGACCACCTGGTCGAGGCGAATGCGCTGGCCACGACGGCGGGTGCGATCACGGCGGTGATCGGCGCGGCCTGCGCGATCGGGTTCCGCACGATCCTCGGTGCCGGTGACGGCGGGTCGGCGTGGACCACCAGCATCGCCCTCGTGGGCATGCTGACCAGCGCTTTCATCGCCGGCCGGTTCAAGGCCGGCGTGCTCGGGCCGGACGAGGTCGACGAGCCGCCCAACGCGTTCAAGGCCGTCGCCCGCGGTCTGGCGGACGGCGCGAGGGCCACCTGGCACACCCCGAACGTCACGGCGGGGCTGGCCGCTCTGCTCGCGCACCGGGCAGCGTTCGGCGTGAGCCTCATGGTCACGCTGCTGCTCATGCGCTACAGCCTGGAGGACGTCGGCATCCTCAAGGCGGGCATCGGAGGGCTCGGCGAGGTCGCCGTGGCCGGTGGCGCCGGCATCCTGCTCGCGGGCTTCCTCACCGACCGCATCGTCGACAGGTTCGGCGTCAGGACCACGATCTGCGCGGCGCTGCTCCTCACCGCGTCCGCCCAGATCGGGCTCGGGCTGCCGATGACGTTGCCGTCCATCCTCGCGGCCAGCTTCGTGATCATCTTCGCCGGCCAGGTCGTCAAGCTCTGCGTGGACACCGCGGTGCAGCACGACGTCGGCGACGAAGTGCGCGGCCGGGTGTTCGCCCTCTACGACACCCTGTTCAACGTCACGCAGGTCACCGCGGTGTCCATCACGGCGACGGTGGTCCCCCTGGACGGGCGTTCGCCCGGTCTCATCCTCACCGCCGCCGGCCTCTACCTGGTCGGTCTGGCCACCTACCTGCTGCTCCTAGCGCGGAAACGGCAGGTGCAGCATCCCGGCCTCGTGGGCGAAAACGACGGCAGCCACCCGATCGGGTAACTCCAGGCGTCGCAGGATGTCGGCCACCTCGTCGGCCACTCGCTGTTGCCCGATGCCGAGCACGCGCGCGATCTCGTGGTCGGCGTGACCACGCGCGAGACACCTCAGCACCGCCCGCTGGTCGTCGGTCAGCACATCCAGATCGTGTGCCGCAGGACCTGCGGAAAGTCCCCAAGTGAACATCTGCACCACCCCCATGCGCACCCCTAGCGCACTTCAATGGTGCAACCACGCGCTGTCAGTTCGCTAACGCCGGGATTTCATGCGCTCACGATGCGTCACCGGGATGGCGGAGTGATCCCCTGCTCGCGCGCCCAGTCGAGCAGAGCCGCCTCGGCCTCGTCGCGGCCCAGCGGCCCCCGGTCGAGCCGCAGCTCCTTGAGGAACTTCCACGCGGCACCGACCTGCGGACCTGGCGGCAACCCGAGCAGCTTCATGATCTCGTTGCCGTCGAGGTCCGGCCGCACGCGCGCGAGGTCTTCCTCGGCAGCGATGCGCGCGATGCGTTCCTCAAGAGAGTCGTACGTCCGCCGCAGCAGGTTCGCCTTGCGCTTGTTGCGCGTGGTGCAGTCGGCACGGACGAGCTTGTGCAGCCGCGGCAGCAGGTCTCCCGCGTCGGTCACGTACCGGCGCACGGCCGAGTCGGTCCACTCGCCGTTGCCGTAGCCGTGGAAGCGCAGGTGCAGGTAGACGAGCTTGGCGACGTCCTCGGTGATCTCCTTCGAGTACCGCAACGCCCGCAAGCGCTTGCGGACCATCTTCGCCCCCACGACCTCGTGGTGGTGGAACGAGACGCCGCCGCCCGGCTCGAACTTCCTGGTCGCCGGCTTGCCGATGTCGTGCAGGAGGGCCGCGATCCGCAACACCAGATCGGGTGAATGATCAACGTCTTCAAGATCAATCGCCTGTTCCAGCACAACCAGCGAGTGGTGGAAGACGTCCTTGTGTTGATGGTGTTCGTCGATTTCCAGCTTCATGGCCGTGAGCTCCGGCAACACGACGTCGGCCAGCCCGGTCTCGACCATGAGCTCGATGCCGCGGCGCGGGTGCGCGCCGCACAGGAGCTTCGAGAGCTCCACCTGCACGCGCTCCGGCGTGATGCGGGCGATTTCGCCTGCCATCGACCGCATCGCCTCGACCACCCGCGGCGCCGCGGTGAAGCCCAGCTGGGAGACGAACCGCGCCGCCCGCAGCATCCGCAACGGGTCGTCGCCGAACGACTCCTGCGGGGTCGCCGGTGTGTCCAGCACGCCGTCGCGGGCGGCCTGCAGGCCTCCGGTCGGGTCCACGAACTCGCGAGCGGCGATGTCGAACGCCATGGCGTTGACCGTGAAGTCACGGCGGACCAGGTCGCCGTCGATGGTGTCGCCGAACGTCACCTCGGGGTTGCGGGTGACGCCGTCGTAGACGTCCGCGCGGAAGGTCGTGATCTCGAGGATCTCGCCCTTCTTCGAGGCGCCGACCGTGCCGAACGCGATGCCGGTGTCCCACTGCGCGTCGGCCCAGCCGCTCAGCAGCTTCTGGATCTCCGCAGGTCGCGCGTCCGTGGTGAAGTCGAAGTCGTTCGTGGGGCGCCCCAGCACGGCGTCGCGCACACTGCCACCTACGAGGTAGAGGCGCTTGCCCTCGGCGGCGAACCGAGCGGCGAGCTCAGCGACGACTGGTGTGACGGTGGGTTGTTCCACCACCGCATTCTGCTGGAGCGATCGAGACACGAGAAACCAGCGTACTTAAGGTTCGTAAGTACGATCGGCCGTATGCCCCCGTCAGCCGCACGATCCGGAGGTGGTCCCAAGCCGGGGCGCCGGAAGAAGCGCCGGGGCCGGAGGCTGAAGACCGTCGACGAGACGTCGGCGGGTGGCCTGGTGCTCGACGGTGAGCAACGGGCCGCGGTGATCGGCAGACTTGACCGGCGGGGCCGGTTGCTGTGGTCTTTGCCGAAGGGTCACATCGAGGCCGGCGAGACCGCGGAACAGACCGCGGTGCGCGAGGTCGCCGAGGAGACCGGTATTCATAGCAGGGTGCTGCGCCCGCTGGGGTCGATCGACTACTGGTTCGTCGCTGACGACCGCAGGGTGCACAAGACGGTTCACCACTTCCTCCTCGAAGCGCTGGGGGGAGAGCTTTCCGACGAAGACGTGGAGGTCACCGAGGTGGCGTGGGTGCCACTCGGCGAACTGGACGAGCGACTCGCGTATGCCGACGAGCGCCGCCTGGTCCGCCGAGCCGCCGAACTGCTCGCCGACCGCTGCCGGAACGGGGCGGAGTCGGCGTGAGCGTGAGGAAGCTCGTCTGCACAGCCGCTGTCGCCGCGTTCCTGGTGACCGTGACGCCGCCCGCGGGCGCCGTCGAGCAGTCACCGCCGGACCAGGCCGACGCACTGCCCTTCGCACCCGCCACCCAGGTGTGGGCGACCAGAACCCTCTCGGCCCAGCCGGGCCAGCAGCAGCCCCAGTTCCTGCGGCTCGACATCGGTCAGCTCACCCCGCGGTTCGTGACGAGCGACTCCCCGGCCACCGTCAAGATCACCGGCAAGATCGTCAACGTCGGTGACCGCAAGGTCTCCGACATCGTGCTGCGCCTGGAGCGCGGCGAGTCGCTCGACACCGAGGACGACCTGCGCAAGGCGTTGCGCGAACCAGCGGCCGCCGAGTTCATCCAGCCGAAGTTCACCGAGGTCGCCGAGGCGCTGGAGCCCGGCCAGCAGAAGGACTTCACGCTCGAGGTGCCGCTGCGCGGGTCGGAGCCGACGTCGCTCGCGATCGACAAGCCCGGCATCTACCCGATCCTCGCCAACATCAACGGCAAGCCGGACTACGGCGGCCAGGCGCGGCTCGCGGCGCTCTCGACGTTGCTGCCCGTGCTGGGTGTTCCCGGCGGCGAGACGAAGGGCAAGCCGGGCGCTCCTGCCAAGCTCACCGTCCTGTGGCCCGTCGCGGACCGGCCCCGGCTGGTCAGGCTCGGCGGCGAGGGCCAGTCCGAGCTGGTCGACGACGAGCTGGCCACGTCACTCTCGACCACCGGACGGCTGTACGGCCTGCTGCAGGCCTACGAGCAGGCCATCGACTCCATGAGCACCTCGATGTGCCTGGCGATCGACCCCGACCTGCTGCGCACCGTCCAGGCGATGAGCACCGGCTACCAGGTGCGCGGCGGCGGCGAGGGCAGGGGCAAGGCCGAAGCCAAGCTGTGGCTCGACCGGCTCAAGTACGCCGTCACGGGGCGGTGCGTGGTCGCGCTGCCGTACGCCGACGCCGACCTCGTGGCGTTGAACAGGGCGAAGCTCGCCACCATGCGCACGCTCGCGCTGACCGACGGCCCCAAGCTCATCCAGCAGATCCTGGGCGTGCAGCCGCTGCCCGACTTCGTCTGGCCAGAGGACGGCGTGCTGGACCAGTCGACGTTCGACGAGCTGGTCACGCCGCTGACCGAGCCGAAGTACGCGGGCATGAAGTCGGTCCTGCTCGATCCGGCGGGCCTCGCCGACGCGCCGGGCACCGGTCCGGTCGGCATCGGCGGCCAGCACCCGGTGACCGCCGTGAAGATCGACTCGATGGTCTCCGACGCGCTGCAGGGCAGTGCGTCCCGGCCGCGCACCCTGTCCGGGGTCACCACGCCGTTCGAGAACCAGCCGGTGTCGGTGCAGAACGCGCTGTCGGTGCTGGTCTACCGCGCCGGCTGGCAGGGCGACGGCCGCAACGTGGTGGTCGCGCCGCCACGCAGGTGGAACGCGCCGCTCTCGGAGATGACCGAGTTCCTGAGCGCCGCCCAGCGGTTGTTCGGCAGCGGCTACGCGGCCCAGACCGGTCTCGAGGAGCTCACCAAGGCCACGCCGCCGGTGACAACCGCCAAGATCACCTATCCGCCGGAGGCCGGTGCGCGCGAGATCTCCGCCCCCGTCGCCGACTCGGTGACCAGGCAGAGCGTCGAGCTGAGCGGCGTCGTCGCGGCCATGCAGCAGGAGGACAGCGAGCACGCGGCACCCACCGACCTGGCCGGTCCGCTGTGGCTCGGTCTCCTGCGGACGATGTCCGGCGCGTGGCGGGCGAACGAGGAAGGCGCGCGGTCCGCCGCCTACATCAGCCAGGCCGAGCTGAACTCGCTCACGGCGATGGTCGGCGTCACGCCGCCCGCCAGCCCGATCCTGCTCGGTTCCGGCGACAGCCCGATCCCGGTCACGATCACGAACAAGCTCGACGTCCGCGTCACCGTGCGGATCGTGCTGGAGGACACCCCGGGCATCCGCAAGCTCGACCTCGCTGACCAGGTGCTTCCCGCCCGCGGCGAACGCGTCGTGCGGGTGCCGGTCGAGGTGCTGCGCTCGGGCCGCTTCCCCGTCAACGTCCGGCTGACGACTCCGGAGGGCGTCGCTCTCGGGGACACTGTCAAGCTGGAGGTGTCGTCGTCCGCCTACGGCACCATCACGGTGATCGTCACCGTGATCGCCGCGATCGCGCTCGTCCTGCTCTCCGGACGACGCATCTACAAGCGGGTCCGCGCTCGCAACGGCGAGGGCGGCGGCCAGGCACCGTCCATCGAGAACGTGACACCGGAGAAGTCGAGCGCGTGAGCGAGACAGCCACGACCACCGAACCAGAGACCCCTCAGCAACAAGGCCCCTCGGTAGCCAGGGCCAGCGGCTCGATGGCGATCGCGACCATCGTCAGCCGCGCCACCGGCCTGCTCTCGAAGGTCCTCTTGATCGCCGTCATCGGCGGTGAAACCCTCGGCGACTCCTACCAGGCGGCGTCGACGCTGCCCACGATGATCAACGAGCTCCTGCTCGGCGGCGTGCTGACCAGCGTGGCGATCCCGCTGCTGGTCCGCGCCGAGAAGGAGGACAGCGACGGCGGCGAGTCGTACGCCCAGTGGCTGATCACCATGGGCACGTTGATCCTCGGTGTCGGCACGGTCCTGGCCATGGCCTGCGCGCCACTGCTCACAGACGTCTACATCGCGGACTCGAAGGAAGCGAACCCGGAGCTCGTCACGGCGTTCGCCTACCTCGTGCTGCCGGGCATCGTCTTCTACGGTCTGACAGCGCTGCTCAGCGCCGTGCTGAACGCACGGCACGTGTTCGGCCTGCCCACCTGGGCACCGGTCCTGAACAACGTCGTGGTCATCGTGGTGCTCGCGGTCTACGCGATGCTGCCCGGCGAGCTGACGCTCAACCCGGTCCGGATGACCGACGTGCACCTGCTGGTGCTCGGTCTCGGCACGGCGCTCGGTGTGGCCGTGCAGGCGTCCGTGCTGGTCCCGGCGTTGAAGAAGACCGGCTTCCGGTTCAAGTGGAAGTTCGGCTGGGACTCGCGGCTCTCGGAGTTCGGCGGTCTCGCCTTCTGGGTGCTGCTGTACGTCGGGCTCGGCCTCGCCAGCATGACGGTGCTGACCAACGTGGCGACCAACGCCAAGGGCGCGCTGGTGGCGTTCAACTACCAGTGGCTCATCTCGCAGGTGCCCTACGGCGTGCTGGGCGTCTCGCTGCTGACCGCTCTGATGCCGAAGATGAGCAGGGCGGCCGCGCACAACGACAACGACGCGATCGTGCGCGACCTGCTGTTCGGCAACCGCATGTCGTCGATCCTGCTGATGCCGTTCAGCGCTCTGATGACGGTGTCCGGTGTGTCCATCGGTCTCGCCGCCTTCGCGTACGGCGAGGCCGGCGTGGTGACCGGTACCCGGATCGGCCTGGCGCTCTCGCTCTCGGCGTTCAGCCTCGTGCCGTACGCGATCACGCTGCTGCAGCTGCGGGTCTTCTACGCGATGAAGGACGCACGCACGCCGACGTACATCCAGGCGTTGATGGTGGCGGTTCGCATCGCGCTGCTCTACGTGTTCCTCAACGTGTCCACGCCCGGTGACGCCACCCAGCTCGCCGTCGGCGTGTCGCTCGCCATGGCACTCAGCTTCGTCTTCGGCGCCGTCGTCGGTCAGGTGTGGCTGCGGATCCGGCTCGGCCGGTTGCGCACGGGCTTCACCATCTGGACCGTCTGCCTCACCGTTGTGGCGTCGTCGCTGGCCTTCGCGGCGGCCAAGGGCGTCAACTGGCTGGTTCAGCAGGCGCTCGGATCCCCGACCGTGTTCGTAGCCAGCTGGGTCGAGGTCATTGTGGTGACGTTGGTCGGTTTGCCGCTCTCGTACGGCCTTCTGGCGGCATTCCGGGTACCCGAGATGAAGCCGGCGATCGACAAGATCAACCGTTTGGTGCGGCGACGGTGACCCCTCGGTATGAGCCCCGTCCCGTACCCTCGTGCCCGTGAGTAGCGGAGTTCACGCCGCCCTGGTCCCCGGCGGCGTCATCGGCAACGGCCGCTACCGCCTGCTCGCGAAATCCGGAGCGGACGCCAGGTCCAACGCCGAACTGTGGCGAGCCCGCGACGGTCAGCTCAACCGGGACGTGGCGCTGACCGTGCTGCTGGGCGATCTGGCGGACGGCGACGCCGCTGCTCGTGCCCGCCGGACGGTGGAACGGGCGATGCACGCCGCGTCGTTCACGCACCCCGGCGTCTCCAGGGTCATCGACGTGCTCACGCCGGGCACCGGGCTCCGGCCGGACGAGGGCATCCTCGGCATGGTCGTGGCCGAGTGGACCCAGGGCACCGACCTGATGGACCTGATCGCGGAGGGCCCGCTGCCCGCGGGCGTCGCGACCCGCCTGCTCGAACCTCTCGGCGCCGCCATCGAGGGCGCGCACCACGCCGGTCTGGTGCTGGGCGCCGACCACCCGCAGCGCATCCGGGTCACCTCGGACGGCCGCCTGCGTCTCGCGTTCCCCGGTCCGCGGCCGGACGCGATCGCGCGCGACGACGTCAAGGGCCTCGGCGCGATCCTGTACCTGCTGCTCACCGGCCGGTGGGCGCTGCCGGGCGGCCCCGGCGGAGTGCCGGTGGCCCCGACCGGGCCGGACGGTTCCGTCGTGGCGCCGAACGCGCTGCACCCGTACCTGCCGCACGAGTTGTCGTCCGTCGCGGTCCGGTCGTTGGAGGACACGAGCGTCGGCGGTATCCGCACGTCCGCGGCGATCCTGCAGGTCCTCAACCAGATCGCGGCCGAGGAGGCCGAGACCTCGCTGATCCCGGCCGTGTCGTCAGGTGACGACGACGACAAGGTCGTGTGGACGACGCAACGCCCGGTGCAGGACAAGCAGCAGAAGAAGAAGCTGTGGATCAGCGTCGGCGTGCTCGCGCTCGCCACGCTGGCCGTGATCGTGTGGCTGAGCGTGCAGATCGTCGGGTTCTTCAGCGACGAGCCCTCGCGTGGCGGCGGCCCGACCGTGGTGATCAACCAGCCGGGGTCGAGCGGCCAGTCCGCACCACCGCCCGCGCCGGCCGGACCCGTGCAGCCGGGCCAGATCGGCGTCTACGACGTCACGAACCAGCCGGACAACGCGAACCAGGCGAGCCGCGCCGTCGACAACAACGCGAGCACGTTCTGGCGCACCGACAACTACTTCCAGCAGTTCCCGACCCTGAAGCCGGGCATCGGGCTGATGGCGTCGTTCGCGGAGCCGGTGCGGCTGGCCTCGGTCACGATCACCTCGCCGAGCGCGAACACCCACGTGCAGATCCGGGTGGCGTCGTCGCAGGACGCGCCGCTGGAGGAGACGAAGATCATCGG
Organism: Lentzea nigeriaca; assembly: GCF_016907955.1. Taxonomy (GTDB): domain Bacteria; phylum Actinomycetota; class Actinomycetes; order Mycobacteriales; family Pseudonocardiaceae; genus Lentzea; species Lentzea nigeriaca. The sequence continues at coordinate 98,198 of NZ_JAFBCX010000002.1, forward strand.
TGAGGGCAACCTGTCCAACGGGCAGACGCAGATCCAGCTGAGCGAGCACGAGCCGACCGGGCACGTACTGATCTGGATCACGCAGCTCACCAACGCCGGTGGCGGCAAGAACCAGTCGGAAATCCGCGAGATCCTCTACACCCGCGCCCAGTGAGCCCGACAAGGTGATCTGTGATCACGCTCGCTAAGGTGCTGCCGTGACCGCCGCAGCCAGCTCGGACGCCGACCTCATCTCGGCCCACGCCGCAGGTGACCCCTACGCGTTTTCGGAGCTCGTCAAACGGCACCGCGACCGAATGTGGGCAGTGGCGTTGCGCACGCTGCGCGACCCGGAGGAAGCGGCGGACGCGCTGCAGGAGGCGTTCATCTCGGCCTTCCGCGCGGCCTCGTCGTTCCGCGCGGAGTCACAGGTCACCACCTGGCTTCATCGGATCGTGGTCAACGCGTGTCTCGACCGGATGAGGCGACGACAAACAAGACCGACAGTGCCGCTGCCGGAGGCCGGTCCCGGCGAGCCCGTCGCGCCGCGTGACGCGATGAGCGACCGCGAGACCAGCCTGATCGTGCAGGAAGCGTTGATGGAGCTGCCGGAAGAACAGCGGGCGCCCATCGTGCTCGTCGACGTCGAGGGCTACTCCGTCGCCGAAACGGCGCAGCTCCTGGGCATCGCGGAGGGCACGGTCAAGAGCCGGTGCGCGCGAGGTCGCGCCAAGCTCGCCAAAGTTCTCGGGCACCTCAGGAACCGAATCGCAGATGCGAACGTCCCAGCTGACGGTGTGAATGTGCAAGAGCAACGTCAGTGGGAGGGCCGATGACCGGCATGGAGCGCGTGCCGATGGGTCCGCCGTGGTCGGTAGACCTCATCGCGGATCTGCACGCGGGCGTGCTGCCCCCTGAGGTCGCCGCACAGCTTCGCCCGAGGGTGGAGGCGGACCCTGAGGCCCGGGAGATCCTGCAGGCGCTGGACGCGACGCTGGAGGACCTGCACGCGTTGCCGCCGATCCCGATGCCCGACCACGTGGCGGCACGGATCGACGCGGCACTCGCGGCAGAGGCCCGTCCCGCCGCTCCGGTCGTGTCGCTGGACGAGGCCCGCAGGCGGCGCAACCGCAGGCTCGGCCTCGGTGGCGCCGGTGTGCTGGTCGCGGCGGCCGCGGCGTTCGGCATCGTGCTCGCCGTGTCTCCTGGCGCTCAGCAGGCGAACAACCCGCCGGTGGCGCAGGAGACCCCGAAGACGAACACGAACGTGACTTCTCCGCCGCTCGCCGTGAAGAGCGACCAGCTGGGCTCCGCGGTCGGTGACGTGCTGAAAGCGCAGAACTTCGGCCCGCTGGAGACCCCGGACCGCCTCGCCGGCTGCCTGAAGGGCGGCGGCATCACGAGCTCGGGCAACCCGCTCGGCATCAGCCCGATCACCCTGGACGGCAAGGACGCGGTGATGGCGGTACTGCCCGCCGGTCTCGGGCAGTACCGGCTGGTCGTGCTGGACCCGAAGACCTGCGGGCCGGACAAGCCCGAGGGTGTTCTGACGGACACCACCATCAAGCCGAGGTAGTCGCTCAAGTCACGGAATTAGCTGCACCTACGATCCGTTGAGCCAGTCAGACGACGAGATCGAGGAGTTGCTGGGGCCGTGAGCGTGCGCAACGTGATCATCATCGGATCGGGGCCTGCGGGTTACACCGCGGCGGTCTACGCCGCCCGTGCGCAGCTCGAACCCCTGGTCTTCGAGGGTTCGCAGTACGGCGGCGCCCTGATGACGACGACCGAGGTGGAGAACTACCCCGGCTTCCGCGACGGCATCATGGGCCCCGAGCTCATGGAGCAGATGCGCGAGCAGGCGCAGCGCTTCGGTGCCGAGCTGCGTGCGGAGGACGTCGAGTCCGTCGAGCTGACCGGTGCGATCAAGAAGGTCGTCGCCAACGGCGTCGAGTACCAGGCCAAGGCGGTCATCCTCGCCATGGGTGCCGCTGCCCGCTACCTGAACATCCCCGGTGAGCAGGAGCTGCTCGGCCGCGGTGTCTCCGCCTGTGCGACGTGCGACGGCTTCTTCTTCCGCGACCACGACATCGCGGTCGTCGGTGGTGGCGACACGGCGATGGAGGAAGCGACGTTCCTCACGCGCTTCGCCAAGTCCGTGACGGTCATCCACCGCCGCGAGGAGTTCCGCGCCTCCAAGGTCATGCTCGAGCGCGCCCGCGCCAACGAGAAGATCAAGTGGCAGCTGAACACGCAGGTCACCGACGTGCTGGGCGACGGCACCGTGTCGTCGATCAAGGTCAAGGACACCGTCACCGGTGCCGAGTCCGAGCTGCCCGTCACCGGCTTCTTCCTGGCGATCGGCCACGACCCGCGCTCAGGCCTGGTCAAGGGTCAGGTCGACCTGGACGAAGAGGGTTACGTCGTCACCAAGGGCAAGACCTCCTACACGAACCTGGATGGCGTGTTCGCGGCCGGCGACCTCGTCGACCACGAATACCGCCAGGCCATCACCGCCGCCGGCTCGGGTTGCAGCGCCGCGATCGACGCGGAACGGTGGCTCGCCGAGCACGGCGAAGAGCACGCCGAGATCGCCGCTGAGGCGGTCGGCGGCGGCTACGGCAAGAGCAACTGAAGTTTCTTCACCGCTATAGGGAGACAACATGGCAGGCGCCACCGTCACGGTGACCGACAAGTCGTTCGCGGACGACGTGCTGACCAGCGAGAAGCCCGTGCTGGTCGACTTCTGGGCGACCTGGTGCGGCCCGTGCAAGATGGTTGCGCCGGTGCTGGAGGAGATCGCCGCCGAGCACGGCGAGAAGCTCACCATCGCCAAGGTCGACATCGACGCCAACCCGTCGATCGCCCGCGACTACCAGATCATGTCCGTGCCGACGCTGATCCTGTTCCAGGGCGGCCGTCCGGTGAAGCAGATCGTCGGCGCGAAGCCCAAGGCCGCACTGCTCAACGACCTGCAGGACGTCATCGGCTGAACAAGTCGCTTGCAACGCGCAACGTGACCCGCCCGTCTATCGATAAGACGGGCGGGTCACGTTCGTCCGTGCCGGGAACGTGAACCCGGCACGACTGTGAGTAGCCCTGCATCGATCACTCTTCGGAGCAGGGCACAATGAGGACTTCCCAACTGACGCGCCGACCAAGTTCGGCGCCCTAGTCGAGCGAGGGTGCATGCAGCTGCTCCGCCGCGGGGACGTCGGAAGTGATGTTGCCGAGATCCGGTCGACCCTGACCAGGCTCGGAATGCTTCCGCCGGCCGACCCACAGGCGCCGCCGGTGTTCGACCAGCAGGTCGAGCACGCCGTGCGCGCGTTCCAGCAGCAGCGGGGGCTGATCATCGACGGCATCGTCGGCCCGGCGACGTACCGTGCGCTGCGCGACGCGACGTTCCGGTTGGGGGACCGGCCGCTCGCGTACCTGATGTCGCAGCCGACCACCGGCGACGACGTGCTGATGCTGCAGGAACGCCTGCTGGAGCTGGGTTACGACGCCGGCCGCGCCAACGGCGTGTTCGGCCAGCAGACCGAGCAGGCGCTGAAGAACTTCCAGCGGGACTACGGCCTGATCGTGGACGGCATGTGCGGTCCGGACACCGTGCGCGCGTTGCGTCAGCTCCAGCCGAAGGTCCGCGGTGGCCGTCCGGTGCTGCTGCGCGAGCAGGAGCGGGTCCGCAACGCCGGTTCGCGCCTGTCGGGCAAGCGCATCGTCATCGACCCCGGCCACGGCGGCCAGGACCGCGGTGTGGTCGTCGACGGCGTGTCCGAGGCCGACCTGATGCTGGACCTGGCCAGGCGGCTCGAGGGCAAGATGGCCGCCACCGGCATGGAGGCGTTGCTCACCCGCGGGCCGAACAACTGCCCGGACGAGGCCGAGCGGGCCCGGTTCGCCAACGAGGCCGGCGCCGACCTGATCCTGTCGCTGCACAGCGACGGCAACTCCTCGCCGCACGCGCAGGGCGTGGCGACGTTCCACTACGGCACGGGCAACGGCACCTCGTCGACCGTGGGCGAGGCCCTGGCCGGGTTCATCCAGCGCGAGGTCACCGCCCGCACGTCGATGCGGAACTGCGGCTCGCACCCGAAGTCGTGGGACCTGCTGCGGCTCACCCGCTGCACGGCCGTCCGCGTCGAGGTGGGTTACCTGACGAATGCCGAGGACAGAGCGCGCCTGGCCACGCCCGGCTTCCGCGACATCGTGGCCGAGGGCATCCTCGTCGCCGTGAAGCGTCTCTACCTGCTCGGCAAGGACGACCAGCCGACGGGCACGTTCACGTTCAACGACCTGCTGCGCTACGAGATGTCGAAGAGCTGATCTCCGCAACGCAAAAAGGCCCCCTCGCGAGGGGGCCTTTTTGCTGGTCAGACCGGGCGGAAGCTGGGCTCCGCCGTCGAGACGGTGACGCTGTTCAGGAGGCGTTCGAGGGCTGCCTCGACGTCTTCCTTCCACGTGATGGCGCTGCGCAGCTCCAGGCGCAACCGGGGCCAGCGCGGGTGCGGCCGCACGGTCTTGAAGCCGACGCTCGTGAGGAACTCGGCGGGTGTGACGCAACTCCGCTCTTCGTCGTCCGGGCGCATGTCGCCGAACGCCTCGATGGCCTTCACGCCACGACGCGTCAGATCCTTCGCCACGGCCTGGACGAGCACTCGCCCGAGTCCTCCCCGCCGGAACTCCGGGAGGACCTCCAGCGACGTCATGAGGACCGCGTCCGGGCTCACCGGGGACGTGGGGAAGGCCGCACTGCGCGGAACGGCTGCAGGAGGTGCGTAGAAGACCGAACCTGCCGGAATTCCGTCGCAGTAGATGAGGCGGCCGCACGAACCCCATTCGAGCAGGACGCTGGAGACCCAGGCTTCCTTCTCGAATTCGGTGTCGCCGTATTCCTCCGCCTGTTCACGCAGGTGAGGGGCCAACTCCCAGAAAACGCACGTCCTGCTGTGCTTGGAGAGATGCTCCAGGTTGTCCAGCGTGACGCCCACAACGCGTCGCGACACCCCGACCTCCACCCCTAAGCACGCTCAGTAGACCTATACGAGGGTAGGCGAATGTGACGGAAGCCGGAAGGTACGTGCCCTGAACGGGACGACGGTTACACTCGCTCGGGACATTTCCCATTGCAGGAGTCCCACATGACGATGCCCGGACAGCCCACCAAACAGGGCGCCAGAAGCCTCGACCCCCACCTCCGCCGCTACGCAGCGCGCACGGCGGGGATGACGGCATCGGAGATCCGGGCACTTTTCGCAGTCGCGTCGCGTCCCGAGGTCGTATCGCTGGCCGGCGGCATGCCGCACCTGGCCGCGCTGCCGCTCGAGTCGCTGTCCGCGGAGATCGGTCAGCTCGTCGCCACCGAGGGCCTGGTGGCTCTGCAGTACGGCTCGGCGCACGGTGTTCCGGTGCTGCGCGAGCAGATCTGCGACGTGATGGCGATGGAGGGCATCAACGGCCACCCGGACGACGTGGTGGTGACCGTCGGCTCGCAGATGGGCCTCGACATGGTCACCCGGATCTTCTGCGACCCCGGTGACGTGGTGATCGCCGAGGGCCCCTCCTACGTGGGTGCTCTCGGTTCGTTCACGGCGTACCAGGCGCAGGTCGTGCACGTGGCGATGGACGCGGACGGGCTCGTGCCGGCGTTGCTGCGAGAGGCCCTCGAATCCTGCAAACGCGCTGGTCAGCGGGTCAAGTTCCTCTACACCATCCCGAACTTCCACAACCCGGCCGGCGTGACGCTGGCGGTGTCCCGGCGGGCCGAGATCCTGGAGATCTGCCGCTCGTACGGCGTGCTGGTCGTGGAGGACAACCCGTACGGGCTGCTCGGGTTCGACGGTCAGACGTACCCGGCGCTGCGGTCGATGGACCCGGACAACGTCGTGTACCTCGGGTCGTTCTCCAAGACGTTCGCCGCCGGTCTGCGGGTCGGCTGGGTGCTGGCGCCGCACGCGGTCCGCGAGAAGCTGGTGCTGGCGGCCGAGTCGGCCACGCTGTGCCCGCCGACGCTGAACCAGATGATCGTGTCGCGCTACCTGGCCACCCAGGACTGGAAGGGCCAGATCAAGACCTACCGCGAGGCGTACCGGGAGCGTCGGGACGCGGCTGTGTCAGCTTTGGAACAGCACATGCCGCAAGGTTCCACGTGGAACATTCCCGACGGCGGCTTCTACGTCTGGGTGACGGTGCCCGAGGGCATCGACACCAAGGCGATGCTGCCTCGCGCCGTGACGGCCCGCGTGGCGTACGCGTCGGGCACCGGTTTCTACGCGGACGGCTTCGGCTCCCGCCAGTTGCGGATCTCGTACTGCTACCCGACGCCGGAACGCATCCGGGAGGGCGTCCGCCGCCTGGCGAACGTCATCGAGGAAGAGATGCAACTGCACGCGACCTTCGGGGCGACGCCGGGCCGCCAGCTGTCCGGTCCGCAGACCCCGTCGCCCGACACCGCCTGATCCTTGGAGTTTTGCTGTGGCTGACCGCATGGTCGCTGTGCTGTCCGGTGGGCTCTCCCACGAACGCGAGGTCTCGCTCCGCTCCGGCCGCCGGTTGTCGGCTGCCCTGCGGTCGGTGGGCGTGACGGTGGAGGAGTGGGACGCCGACGGCTCGTTGCTGACGCGTCTGCGTGACCACCGGCCGGACGCCGTCGTCGTCGCTCTGCACGGCGGTGAGGGCGAGAACGGTTCGGTGCAGGCGATCCTCGAGATGCTCGGCGTGCCGTACGTGGGCACCGACTCGCGGGCGTGCCGCCGCGCGTGGGACAAGCCGACCGCGAAGGCCGAGCTCGCCCGCGCCGGGCTGGCGACGCCGGAGTGGATCGTCCTGCCGCACGCCACGTTCCGCGAGCTGGGTGCGACACCCGTTCTGGACGCGATGGTCTCGACGCTGGGGCTGCCGTTGATGTTGAAGCCGGACCAGGGCGGCTCGGCTCTCGGCGCTCAGGTGGTGCGCGACGCCGCCGAACTCCCGGCTGCGATGGTGGGGTGCCTCGCGTACGGCGACACCGTCCTGGCCGAGCAGTTCATCGCCGGCGTCGAGGTGGCCGTGACGGTCGTCGACAGCCCGGACGGCCCGACGGCGCTGCCCGCCGTGGAGATCGTTCCGGAGACAGGTGTGTACGACTACACCGCCCGGTACACCGCGGGCCTGACCGACTTCCACGCGCCGGCCCGGTTGGACGCGGCTGCGGCCAAGGCGGTCGGCGAGCTCGCGGTGGCGGCGCACCGGCTGCTCGGGCTGCGGGACGTCTCGAGGACCGACGCGGTGGTGGCAGAGGACGGCACGGTCTACTTCCTCGAAGTGAACGTGTCGCCGGGTCTGACCGAGACGTCACTTCTGCCGATGGCGGTCGAGGCGGCGGGGCAGTCGCTGGGCGACATCTACGCCGGTTTGATCGAGCGCGCAGTCGCTCGTTGATCTCTTGACATAGGTGACGCCCCGTAGCCTTCCGGCTGCGGGGCGTCATCGTCACCGTGACATAAGGCCCGTGGGTGATCCTATGGGCCTACTCCGATGTCCGAATTGTCGCTTCTGGACTCATCAGTCCGATGATCCGTTCAAGATCGTCAACTGACCCGAATTCGACGACGATCCGGCCCTTTCGCTGCCCGAGTTCGACCTTCACGCGGGTGTCGAAGTTGTCCGAGAGGCGCTCGGCGAGCTCCTGCAGACCCGGCGCGTGCAGCTGCTTGCGCGGGGCAGCCTTCTCCTTCTTGGGCTTCTCGTTCTTGGCGAGCGTCACCGCTTCCTCGGTCGCGCGGACCGACATGCCCTCCGCAACGATCTTGGCCGCCAGGTCCTCCTGCATGCCGGCGTCGTCGAGACCGAGGAGCGCCCTGGCGTGACCCGCGCTCAGCACGCCCGCCGCGACCCTGCGCTGGACGGGGAGGGGGAGCTTCAGCAGCCGGATCGTGTTGGTGACGACCGGGCGGCTGCGACCGATGCGGTCCGCGAGCTGCTCGTGGGTGACGCCGAACTCCTCCAGCAACTGCTGGTAGGCCGCCGCCTCTTCGAGCGGGTTGAGCTGGACGCGGTGGATGTTCTCCAGCAACGCGTCGCGCAGCATCACGTCGTCGGCGGTCTGCCGCACGATCGCCGGGATGGTCTTGAGCCCGGCCTGCTGCGTCGCCCGCCACCGCCGCTCGCCCATGACGAGCTCGTAGGCGTCGCCGCCGAGCTCGCGCACGACGATCGGCTGCATGAGCCCGAACTCCTTGATGGAGAACGACAGCTCGTCGATCGCGTCCTGGTCGAACACCTGGCGCGGCTGCTTCGGGTTGGTCTTGATCGCGGTGACCGCGATCTCGCGGTACACCGCCCCCGCGACCTCACCGATCGGCTGAGGCTTGGCGGCCGCCGCCCCGTTGCCGACCGCGGCAGGACGGATGGTGCTGGGCGCACCGGGCGGAGGACCCTGCGGGATCAATGCGGCCAGGCCGCGCCCGAGTCCGCCCTTGCGCTGCTCCGTCATGCGCCCTCCTCCTTGGCTCCGCGCACGGCGATCTCCTTGGCGGCGTCGAGGTAGCTCATCGACCCGCGCGAGCCTGGGTCGTACGTCAACACCGTCTGACCGAATCCTGGCGCCTCAGAGACCTTCACGCTGCGCGGAATGACGGTCTTCAGGACCGTGTCGCCGAAGTGGCCGCGCACCTCGCTGGTCACCTGGTCGGCGAGCTTGGTGCGGCCGTCGTACATCGTGAGGAGGATCGTCGAGATGCCGAGGTCCGGGTTCAGGTGCTGCTGCACGAGCTCGATGTTGCGCAGCAGCTGGCTCAGACCCTCCAGCGCGTAGTACTCGCACTGGATCGGGATCAGCACCTCCTGGGCCGCGACCATCGCGTTGACGGTCAGCAGGCCGAGGCTCGGCGGGCAGTCGATGAAGACGTAGTCGGGCTGCAGCTGGTCGAGCGCCTCGGGGGAGAGCGCCTCCTTGAGCCGCGACTCGCGGGCCACCATCGAGACGAGCTCGATCTCGGCACCGGCGAGATCGATCGTCGCGGGCACACAGTAGAGGTTCGGTGACGTCGGGCTGACCTGAGCGGCCTCGGCGATGGAGATCTCGCCGATGAGCACCTCGTAGACCGACGGGGTGCCGGAGCGGTGCTCGACAGCGAGCGCGGTGCTGGCGTTGCCCTGCGGGTCGAGGTCGATCACGAGCACCTTGAGCCCGTGGATCGCGAGAGCGGCGGCGAGGTTCACCGTGCTCGTCGTCTTGCCGACGCCGCCCTTCTGGTTCGCGACCGTCATCACTCGCCGATGCGAGGGTCGGGGGAGCAGTGACTCGTCGGGGTGCAGCACGCTTGCCGCACGAGCCGCCTCTTCTGCAATCGGGGTCCACACCACGGCGCTGTCATCTCCGTTGTTGGTCGGCTTGGCTTTGGGTTTGGGCTCGGTTTCACGTGGAACATCGGCTGCCTGGAACTCCGGGTACACGCTCACCGATCCCTCCTCGTCTGGCGCTCGACGATCAGTACCGTCGTCGGCACCTCAAGTACGTCCGCTCCCACGACGACGACCCTGCCGTTGACGCCCCCAGCGCGTTCCACGGCGATCCCGTCGCGATCCAGTTCCTCCTGCGCGCGCTCGCCCTTGAGCGCGATCATCCGTCCGCCACCCTTGAGGAGCGGAAGGCACCACTTCGCGAGCTTCTCCAACGGAGCCACCGCCCGAGCGGTCACCACGTCGCAGTTCTTCAGCTGAGCGCGGATCGGCCCTTCCTCCGCACGTCCGCGGAGAACCGTCACGTTGTCGAGATCCAGGCGCTCGGCAACTTCCTCGAGCCACGCGATGCGGCGTGCCATCGGCTCCAGGAGGGTGATCCTCAAATCGGGCCGCGCGATCGCCAGCGGCACACCCGGCAGCCCCGCTCCCGAGCCCACGTCGACGACGCGCTCGTTCCGTTGGAACAGCTCCTCGATCACCGCCGAGTTGAGCACGTGCCGATCCCAAATCTTGTCGACCTCGCGAGGACCGATGAGTCCGCGCTCGACGCCGTGCTCCTGCAGGAGCCTGACGAACTCGGCGGCACGGTCAACGTGCTCACCGAAGACGAGCTTCGCGTTGTCGGGCAACTCCCCGGCCATGTTCTCCGTCCGTGAGCGTTTCACGTGAAACCACGCGGCGGCGACGTTCCGGCGGCCGGTGGAAAAGCTGGCGAATGCCAGGGCACCATCATGACGGATCGACCGTGCGCTCCGCCAAATCCTGAGCGCCGTTTCACGTGAAACTTGGGGGAAAAGTTGCGCCCAACCATCTACACGGTCTCGTACGAGGGCCCCGGAACCATCTCGACGATGGCTCATCCGCCGGGCGGCGCTCTGCTGGAGCCCTACGTCCGGGGACTGCGCCGGCTCGGAGTCGACGTGTTGGTCTCCGCTCAGACCGACGAGGAACGGGTCGAGTGCGAGTTGGAGGAACAGGCTGCCGTGGCCACCGCGGCCGGGCTGCAGTTCGTCTGTGTGCCGATCGAGGATCGAACGGCACCGCTCGGGTCGGAGATCGTCGAGCCGGTCGCGTCGCTTTACGGGCTCTACCGGAAAGGCGCGCATGTGGTGTTCCACTGCTGGGCCGGCATCGGGCGGTCGTCGTTGCTGGCCGGTCTGCTCCTGGCGATGGACGGAGTGGAGCCAGCCGAGGTGTGGCGGCTCATCTCGGAGGCGCGCGGCTTCCCCGTGCCGGACACGGGGGAGCAGGAGCAGTGGCTGGCCGACTGGTGGGCCGCTCGGTTTCACGTGGAACAGTGACAAGCAAACGGCCCCTGGTTCCGCCACGGGAACCAGGGGCCGTTTGGTGAAGCAGCAGCCGTCAGGGCTTGGGGAAGATGATGACCCGCCGCTGCGGCTCCTCACCCTCGCTCTCGCTGTGCACGCCCGCGATCGCGGCGACGGCGTCGTGCACGACCTTGCGCTCGAACGGCGTCATCGGGTGCAGGCGAGCACGCTCACCCGACGCCAGCACCTTCTCGGCGGTGGAGCGACCGAGCTCGGCCAGCTCCGCACGACGACCAGCACGCCACTGCGCGATGTCCAGCATCAGACGGGAACGAACGCCCGTCTCCTGCTGCACGGCGAGGCGGGTGAGCTCCTGGAGCGATTCGAGGACGTTGCCGCGGGGGCCGACGAGCTTCGCCAGATCCTCGCCGCCGTCGATGCTGACGACGGCGCGGCCGCCCTCCACGTCCAGGTCGATGTCGCCGTCGTAGTCGAGCAGGTCCAGCAGGCGCTCGAGGTAGTCACCCGCGATGTCGCCTTCCTGGACGAGCAGGTCCTCGGTCTTGCTCTGCGACTGCGGCTCGGCCTCGTCCGACGACGACGCCTCCACGTCGGTCGCCTGCAAGGTCTCCGACACGATGTCTCCTCTCCGGGGCGAACGCCCGAAATCAGCGGCGCTTCTTGTTGCCCGGTTTCTTGCTGGTGGATCGGCCTGAGATCAGACCGGGAATCTCGGTGTTGGAGCTGCCGTTGGCGGCGTCCGACGAGGGCGAAGAAGACGAGCCGCCGGGGCCGGCGGTCGGCATCCGCTTGGCACCGTTGGCGGGCTTGGCACCGGGCGCGGGCTTCTTCGGGTTGACCGGCTTCGCGCCCGGCTTCGGGGCGAGGGCCTGGCGGGTGGTGGCGGCCGTGGCCTTCTTCTCTTCTTCCTCGGCGTCGATGCGCTTGTAGACGATGTGCTGCTGGCCGAGCGTCCACGCGTTGTTGGAGAGCCAGTACAGCAGGATCGCGACGGGGAAGAAGAAGCCACCGACGAGGACGCCCAGCGGGAAGATGTAGAGCGTCAGCTTGTTCATGATGGCCGTCTGCGGGTTGTCCAGCGCGGCCTGGTTCTGGCGGGCGACCGAGTGGCGGGCCGTGAAGTGGGTCGCGATGGACGCCACGATCATCAGCGGCACGGACACCAGGATCACGTTCGTGCGGTCGGTGCCGAACTGCGCGAGCTGCTCCGCCGGCATCGAGATGAAGGTGGAGAGGTTCGCACCGAAGAGCTTGGCGTTGACGAACGACTCGACGCCCCTCGCGTCGAAGTAGTAGACCTCGCCCCAGCCCGGCTTGAACGAGCGCAGCACGTGGAACAGACCGATGAACACAGGGATCTGCACCAGCATCGGCAGGCAGCCGCCGAGCGGGTTCACGCCGTGCTCGGACTGCAGCTTCTGCATCTCCTGCGCCTGGCGCTGGCGGTCGTTCGGGTACTTCTTCTTGATCTTCTGCATCTCCGGGGCGAACTCCTGCATCCGCCGCATGGAGCGCACCTGGCCGACGAACGGCTTGAAGAGGATGGCGCGGAGGGTGAAGACCAGGAAGATCACGGACAGCGCCCAGGCGAATCCGCTCGACTCACCGAAGATGTGGCCGAAGACCCAGTGCCAACACCACAAGATGAAGGACACCGGGTAGTAGATGAAGTTGAGCACGGAGCTACTCCTCGGTGGATACGTCGGGGACCTGCCGCCTCGGCGGAACGGGGTCCAGGCCTCCAGGGTGCCAGGGTCCGCAGCGCAGCAACCGGCGGATCGTCAGCCAGGTTCCTCGCAGCGCGCCGTGGACGGTCAGCGCTTCCACCGCGTACGCGCTGCAGCTGGGGTAGAAGCGGCACGTGGGCGGCAGCAGCGGTGAGATGAAGCGCCGGTAGAAGTGCACCGGCAGCAGCGCGACCTTCGCGGGCAACGTGGTCATCGCAGCACCTTGCGCAGAGCGGAAGAGAGGTCGGCGGCGAGTTCCGAGCTCGACGCCTCGGCTGCCGGTGCCAACGCTCGTACGACGACGAGAGTTCCCGGCGGCAACGACTCGAGCTGAGCCCGCACCACGTGGCGCAGACGCCGGGAGACGCGGTGGCGGACCACAGAGTTGCCAACTGCCTTGCTCACGACGAAGCCCACCTTGGACGAATCCAAGGTGGGCACGTCAGGCGTCAAGGCGTGGACGACCAACCGGGGTCGTCCGGCGCGGCGGCCTCGGCGGACCACCAGGCCGAAGTCCTGGCTGCGGGTGAGCCGGGCGGCCGGTGGAAGCACGACGACGCTGCGCTTACCAGCCGCGATCAGGCGGACAGGCGGGCACGGCCCTTGCTGCGGCGCGCGGCCAGAATGGCGCGGCCGGCGCGGGTGCGCATGCGCAGCCGGAAGCCGTGCGTCTTCGCGCGGCGGCGGTTGTTGGGCTGGAAGGTGCGCTTACCCTTGCTCACGGTCGGTTCTCCCGGTGCTTCACTGCTGACAAAGCCATGTGGTTGTCCCCGACGGCAGTGGACGTAGGCGCGCGAAAGGCGCCCGTCGCAAGCGGGAGACTCGTACGAGGGTACGCACCCCCGGGTGCCGCGACCAAATCGGGGTGCCCGATGCCACGTCTTGTGAGGCGTGGCGGGCCTTGTTACCGTTCTTCCCTCGCGCATGCCGGAGCTGGCGAGGGAGCCGCCACGGTACCGGCAACACAACGCACCGTTTAGTGCACAGTTGTGGATAACTCTGTGGATGCCTCTATTCTCCGTGTCCACGTGTGGAGTCATGGGCTCCGGTGGAGGGGAGGGGAGCGCGGAGGTGTCGAACCAGCAGGTCGATCTTGGTCTCGTGTGGGCCGAGGTGGTGCAGGAGCTCGCCACGAGCCACCTGTCCCCTCAGCAGCGCGCGTGGATGAGGGTCACCCGTCCGATCGGTTTGCTGGATGGAACGGCTCTGCTCGCTGCTCCGAGCGACTTCGCGAAAGAGGCGATCGAACGCGCCCTGCGCGACCCGATCACCGACGCTCTCTCCCGCAGGCTCGGCCGCACGGTCTCGCTCGCGGTGAAGGTCGACTCGCCGGAACCGGTGAGCCCGCCGACCACTCCGATCCCGGTGCAGTCGGTCCAGCCGGTGCCGGGGATCCCGAACGGCGATGTGCCCGTTCTCACCGATGAGGCCGTCACGACCGACACGGCCGCGGAGGGTTCCGACTCGGACGAGGTCGACGAAGCCGGCGACGCGCTCGCCGCCGTCACCGAGATCTGGCCGACCTTCAACACGGCGAACACCGCCGGTGGCGCACCGTCCAACGGCGGCACCCCGTTCACCAGGCCCGCCAACCCGTCGCCGTCGCAGACCAGGCTGAACGAGAAGTACAACTTCGACACGTTCGTCATCGGCGCGTCGAACAGGTTCGCGCACGCCGCCGCCGTCGCGGTGGCCGAAGCGCCCGCCCGCGCCTACAACCCGCTCTTCATCTGGGGTGAGAGCGGCCTCGGCAAGACGCACCTGCTGCACGCCGTCGGGCACTACGCCCAGCGCCTGTTCCCCGGCATGCGCGTGCGGTACGTGTCGACCGAGGAGTTCACCAACGACTTCATCAACTCGCTGCGCGACGACCGCAAGGTCGCCTTCCAGCGCCGCTACCGGGACATCGACGTTCTTCTCGTCGACGACATCCAGTTCCTGGAGGGCAAGGAAGGTACGCAGGAGGAGTTCTTCCACACGTTCAACACGCTCCACAACACGAACAAGCAGATCGTGGTGTCGAGCGACCGGCCGCCCAAGCGGCTGGAGACGCTGGAAGACCGCCTGCGCACGCGGTTCGAGTGGGGTCTGATCACGGACATCCAGCCGCCGGAGCTCGAGACCCGGATCGCGATCCTCCGCAAGAAGGCGGCGCAGGACCGGCTCGCGGCCCCTGCCGAGGTGCTGGAGTTCATCGCCGCCCGGATCGAGCGGAACATCCGCGAGCTGGAGGGTGCGCTCATCCGCGTCACGGCGTTCGCGTCGCTCAACCGCCAGCCCGTCGATGTCCAGCTCGCCGAGATCGTGCTGCGCGACCTGATCCCGGACTCGCACGCGCCGGAGATCACCGCGCCGACGATCATGGCGGTCACCGCCGAGTTCTTCGGCGTGACGATCGACGACCTCTGCGGCCCCGGCAAGACGAAGGCGCTCGCGCAGGCGCGGCAGATCTCCATGTACCTGTGCCGCGAGCTGACCGACCTGTCGCTGCCGAAGATCGGGCAGACGTTCGGCGGCCGCGATCACACGACGGTGATGCACGCGGACAAGAAGATCCGCAAGGAGATGGCGGAGCGCCGCCGGATCTACGACCAGGTCCAGGAACTGACGTCGCGGATCAAGCAGCGCGCTCGCCACGCGCCCTGATCCGACCCGGGTAGCAACGAAAAAGGGGCCCTCCGCCGCGGAGGGCCCCTTTTTCGTTCGCCCGCAACGAGCCGCACCTGGGAACCGGCACGCACGGCACGTACGCGCGCGCTCGAACCCGGGTGGAGTCGAGGGTGGCCGGACACGTGGAGGGGCTTACTGTTCGCCCGCCGCACTCGAAGGGGTGGGGACAACCAGAAAAACTTGTGGCCCCGGCCACGATCTGGCCACAGATGCCTGTTGAACACCCGGGTACAACTGCCCCGCACCCGGGGACGCACCCGGGGACAACTGTGGACGATCTGTGGATCGGGAGGTGTGCACAACCGGCTGTCCCCGGGTGCGCCGATCTGTCCCCGGGTGCCATCCCCCCTTAGTCCACATGGACGATGGTGTCCCGACCTGCGCGTTTAACACCAGTCCACACAATCCACAGCCCCTACTGTTACTGCTGTTGATCTCTTCCAAGAAGAACTTCAAAAGCAAAACAGCGGGGGACAGCTCCCAGGGATCGGTGCCCGAACCCCGAAGTGACGGGAAGGGCCAGGACGCTCTAACGTGGTTGCTCCGCACCTCGGGTCAGGCCGAGGCGAGGCTCCCTAACCCCCACTGGCATGTTGTCGTGGTTGGGCTTGTCGACTGTCGAGGAAAGGACGCCTCATGAAGATCCGCGTCGAACGCGACGGCCTCGCTGACGCTGTCGCCTGGGTCGCCCGCAGCCTTCCGTCTCGCCCGCCGGTCCCCGTGCTGGGCGGCGTGCTGCTCGACGCGGAGTCGGACGATTCGCTGACGGTCTCCGGTTTCGACTACGAGGTCTCCGCCCAGGTCGGCGTCCCGGCGACGATCGCCGACGGCGGCCGCGCGCTGGTCTCCGGCCGGTTGCTCGCCGACATCACCAAGGCGCTGCCGAACCACCCCGTCGAGATCGCCGTCGACGGCGCTCGCATGATGATCAGCTGTGGCAGCGCGCGGTTCAGCCTCCCGACGATGCCGGTCGAGGACTACCCGGCGCTGCCGTCGATGCCGCAGCTCATCGGTGAGCTTCCCGGCGAGGTCTTCGGCGAGGCCGTCTCCCAGGTCGCCGTCGCGGCCGGCAAGGACGACACCCTCCCGATGCTGACCGGTGTCCGCGTGGAGATCGGCGAGGGCAAGCTGACCCTCGTCGCCACCGACCGCTTCCGGCTCGCGATGCGCGAGTTCCCGTGGGAGCCGGACGCCTCCCTCGGCGAGGTCGCCGTCCTCGTCCCCGCCCGCACGCTCGGCGACGCGGCCAAGACGCTCGGCTCGTCCGGCGGCAAGGTCGAGATGTCGCTCGCGGCGAACGACGGCCTGCTGGGTCTGTCCGGGTCCGGCAAGCGCACGACGACCCGCCTGCTCGATGCCGACTTCCCGAAGTACCGCCAGCTGCTGCCGAGCGAGCACTCCGCCGCGGCGATCATCGACATCGACGCGCTGCAGCAGGCGATCAAGCGCGTGTCGCTCGTCGCCGAGCGCGGCACCCAGGTCCGGCTCGAGTTCGTCGACGGCGGTCTGCGCCTGTCCGCCGGTGGCGACGACGAGGGTTCCGCCGAGGAAGAGCTGCCGGTCGAGTACACCGGAGACCCGGTGACGATCGCGTTCAACCCCGGATACCTCCTCGACGGTCTCGGAGCGGTCCGCACGCCGCGTGTCCACTTGTCGTTCACCACACCCAGCCGACCGGCGCTGCTCAAGCCGGTGGACGAGGATGGAAACGTGGCGCCGGGCTACCTGTACCTCCTGATGCCCGTTCGCCTGCCCGGCTAAAACCCTTACCGGGTAACGAGAAACGTTTAGGGGAGAACACCGTGCAGCTCGGACTCGTCGGCCTCGGCAAGATGGGTTTCAACATGCGCGAGCGGGTGCGCCGGGCCGGTCACGAGGTGATCGGCTACGACCGCAACCCGGAGGTCAGCGACTCGGAGTCGTTGGCGGACATGGTTTCCAAGCTCGAGGCGCCGCGCGTGGTGTGGGTCATGGTGCCCGCCGGCGAGATCACCCGTAACACGGTGAAGGAGCTGTCCGAGCTGCTGCAGCCCGGCGACCTGGTGATCGACGGCGGCAACTCCAAGTTCACCGACGACAAGATCCACGCGGATCTGTTGGCGGAGAAGGAGATCGGCTACCTCGACTGCGGTGTTTCCGGCGGTGTGTGGGGCCTCGACAACGGCTACGCGCTGATGGTCGGCGGCGACGCGAAGCACGTCGAGCAGGCCATGCCGATCTTCGACGCGCTCCGTCCGGAGGGTCCGCGCGAGGAAGGTTTCGCGCACGCGGGCAAGGTCGGCGCCGGCCACTACTCGAAGATGGTGCACAACGGCATCGAGTACGGCCTGATGCAGGCGTACGCCGAGGGCTTCGAGCTGCTCGACAAGACCGACGTCGTGGACAACGTGCCGGCGGTCATCTCGGCGTGGCAGCGTGGAACCGTTGTGCGGTCGTGGCTTCTCGACCTGCTGGTCCGTGCTCTGGAGTCCGACCCGGAGCTCGACGATCTTCGCGGTTACGTCGAGGACTCCGGCGAGGGCCGGTGGACCGTCGAGGAGGGCATCAACAACGCGGTGCCGCTCCCGGTGATCTCGGCCGCGCTGTTCGCGCGGTTCCAGTCGCGGCAGGAGGACTCGCCCGCGATGCGCGCGGTCGCCGCGCTGCGCAACCAGTTCGGTGGCCACGCGGTGCACCTCGCCGGTCCCTCGTCCGGTTCGGGCAGCACCCAGGGCTAGGAAGTGCACGTCAGACACCTCCAGGTCAGCGACTTCCGCTCATGGGAGCTCGCCGACCTGGCGTTCGAGCCCGGCGTGTCGGTGCTCGTCGGGCGCAACGGTCAGGGCAAGACGAACCTGGTCGAGGCGATCGGATACGTGGCGACGCTGGGCTCGCACCGCGTCGCCACGGACGCACCGCTGATCCGGCACGGTGCTCAGCGCGCCGTCGTGCGGGCGGCCGTGGTCAACGACGACCGCGAGCTGCTCGTGGAACTCGAGATCACGGCGGGCAAGGCGAACCGGGCTCGGATCAACCGCGGTCCCGTGCCACGTCCGCGCGATGTGCTCGGGATCCTGCGCACCGTGTTGTTCGCACCGGAGGACCTCTCTCTCGTGCGTGGCGATCCGAGCGACCGGCGGCGGTTCCTCGACGAGATGCTGGTGTTGCGCGCACCGCGGTTCGCCGGTGTTCGCAGCGACTACGACCGTGTCCTTAAGCAGCGCAGCGCGTTGTTGAAGACGGTGAAGCATTCTCGATCGGCGGACCTGTCGACGCTCGACGTCTGGGACGGGCATCTCGCGAAGCACGGCGCGGAGCTCCTGGCCGCGCGGATGAAGCTGGTCCGTGACATGGCGGACCACGTGACCTCGGCGTACGCGGAGGTCGCTCCGGAGTCGCGTCCGGCGCTCATCTCGTACCGGTCGAGTGTCGGCGAGCTGCCGGAGGACAAGGAGAGCATCGAGGACCTGTTGCTCGCCGAGCTCGACAGGGTGCGGCGGCAGGAGATCGAACGCGGGGTGTGCCTCGTCGGCCCGCACCGCGACGACCTCGACCTCACCCTCGGCGAACTCCCCGCGAAGGGGTACGCCAGTCACGGAGAGTCATGGTCGTTCGCGCTCGCGTTGAGGCTCGGAGGGTACGAGCTGATGCGTGTCGACGGCATCGAACCGGTGCTCGTGCTGGACGATGTCTTCGCGGAGCTCGACCGCGGCCGGCGGCAACAACTCGCCAAGGTCGCGGCCGCCGCCGAGCAGGTGTTGATCACTGCGGCGGTGGCGGAGGACGTTCCGGACGAGCTGAGCGGTGCCCGGTTCGAAGTGCACGGCGGGGAGGTACGACGTGTCTGACTCACAGGCTTCAGATCCCCAACATGTAGCTCGATCGGGTGTGTCCGCCCACACATCTGGGGACAAGTCTGTGGATGGTGTGGATAACTCCGTCACAAATCCGGACTTGTCCACAGGTTCATTCACACCCGAGGGTGAGCCACTGAAGGGTTCCGACCTCGCACGAGCCGCTCTCGAGGCCGCGAAGGCGAGTGCGAAGGCCCGTGGCCGCACCCCCGGCAGCAAGTCGACGGGCCGCCCGGCGAACCGTCGCCGGCGCCGCTGGTCGGGACCTGGGCCGGACGACCGCGACCCCCAGACGATCGGGCGGATCGCGTCGAGGATCGCCGCCGACCGGGGCTGGGTCGAGCAACTCCAGGGTGGCCAGGTCTTCGCCCGATGGGCAAAATTAGTCGGAGAGGACGTCGCCGAGCACGCGAAACCGATTGCGCTCAGTGACGGGGAACTGACGGTCCAGGCTTCGTCGACGGCGTGGGCCACTCAGCTGCGCCTGCTGCAGCGCGACCTGCTGAAGCGGATCGCCGCGGGCATCGGTCACGGCGTCGTGAAGCGGCTCAAGATCAAGGGTCCGGACGCTCCGAACTGGCGACACGGCCCCAGGCACGTTCCTGGGCGCGGCCCGCGTGACACCTACGGGTGAGGTCCTGTCAAGGCCTCAGCGGCCGTTCTGTGGCGCAATGAGCGTTCACCAGCGGATTTGAACCCCCGTTTCAGCCGTCCTGACCCGTCCGGGGCGACTTGAGGGCTTCTGTGACCGAATCAAAGGTGTCCTTGGCCCCGTTCTGTCGGGGTGCCCCGGTAGAA
This sequence comes from Lentzea nigeriaca, assembly GCF_016907955.1. GTDB lineage: Bacteria > Actinomycetota > Actinomycetes > Mycobacteriales > Pseudonocardiaceae > Lentzea > Lentzea nigeriaca. The sequence continues at coordinate 117,941 of NZ_JAFBCX010000002.1, forward strand.
TCACAGGGAGCGTCACCCATCACCGTGCGGGCCCGGCCCGCATCAGCGAGGAGACTCCAGGCCCGTGTCAGCTAAGAAGAATGAGTACGGCGCGTCCTCGATCACTGTCCTCGAAGGCCTCGAGGCAGTGCGTAAGAGGCCGGGCATGTACATCGGCTCGACCGGCGAGCGCGGTCTGCACCACCTGGTCCAGGAGGTCGTGGACAACTCGGTCGACGAGGCGATGGCAGGCTTCGCGACGACTGTCGACGTCACCCTGCTGGCCAACGGCGGCGTCCGGGTGATCGACGACGGTCGTGGCATCCCGATCGACGTCCACCCGGTCGAGGGCAAGCCGACCGTCGAGGTCGTGCTCACCGTGCTGCACGCGGGCGGCAAGTTCGACAGCGACTCCTACGCGGTGTCCGGCGGTCTGCACGGCGTAGGCATCTCCGTGGTGAACGCGCTGTCCACCGCCGTCGAGGTCGAGATCAAGCGGCAGGGTTACGTCTGGACCCAGCGCTACGAGAACTCGAAGCCCGCGCACGAGCTGCGCAGGGGCGAGCCGACCGACGAGACGGGCACGACCGTCACGTTCTGGGCCGACCCGGAGATCTTCGAGACGACCGAGTACAACGTCGAGACGATCGCGCGCCGCCTGCAGGAGATGGCGTTCCTCAACAAGGGGATCACGATCATCCTGCGCGACGAGCGGGTCTCGGAGGAGGACGAGGAAGCCGACGCCGAGGGCCACAAGGCCGCGGTGAAGGAGCGGGTCTACCACTACCCGGGTGGTCTGGAGGACTTCGTCCGCCACATCAACCACACACGCGACGCCGTGCACCAGAAGGTGATCTCCTTCGAGGCGCAGGGCGACGACCTGCAGGTCGAGGTCGCGATGCAGTGGAACACGGGCTACACGCCGTCGGTCTACACCTTCGCGAACACGATCAACACGCACGAGGGCGGTACCCACGAGGAGGGCTTCCGCGCCGCGCTGACCCGAGTGGTCAACGAGTACGCGCGTGAGAAGAAGGTCCTCAAGGAGAAGGACGCCAACCTCACCGGTGACGACATCCGCGAGGGTCTCGCGGCGATCATCTCGGTGAAGCTGAAGGAACCCCAGTTCGAGGGTCAGACGAAGACCAAGCTGGGCAACAGCGAGGCCAAGTCGTTCGTGCAGAAGTCGACGAACGAGCACCTGGCCGACTGGTTCGAGCGCCACCCCAACGAGGCGAAGACGATCGTCACCAAGGCGGTGTCGTCGGCGCAGGCCCGCATCGCGGCCCGCAAGGCCCGCGAGCTGGTGCGCCGCAAGGGTGCCTTGGACATCGGTGGTCTGCCGGGCAAGCTGAAGGACTGCCGTTCGACCGAGCCGGAGCGCTGCGAGCTCTACATCGTCGAGGGCGACTCCGCGGGCGGCTCGGCCAAGGAGGGTCGCGACTCGATGTACCAGGCGATCCTGCCGATCCGCGGCAAGATCATCAACGTCGAGAAGGCGCGCATCGACCGCGTGCTGAAGAACAACGAGGTCCAGTCGCTGATCACGGCGCTCGGCACCGGCATCCACGACGAGTTCGACCTCACCAAGCTGCGCTACCACAAGATCGTGCTGATGGCCGACGCCGACGTCGACGGCCAGCACATCCGCACGCTGCTGCTCACGCTGCTGTTCCGCTTCATGCAGCCGCTCATCGAGCACAACCACGTGTACCTCGCGCAGCCGCCGCTCTACAAGATCAAGTGGCAGCGCATCGAGCCGGAGTACGCCTACTCCGACCGCGAGCGCGACGCCCTGATCAAGGACGGCCTCGCGGCCGGCAAGAGGCTCGGCAAGGACGACAACATCCAGCGGTACAAGGGTCTCGGTGAGATGAACGCCGAGGAGCTGTGGGAGACCACGATGGACCCGGCCAACCGGATCCTGCGCCAGGTCACCATGGACGACGCGGCCACCGCCGACGAGCTGTTCAGCGTGCTCATGGGCGAGGACGTCGAGGCACGCCGTTCGTTCATCACCCGCAACGCCAAGAGCATCAAGTTCCTGGACATCTAGTCCGGTCTTGGTCCTAGGCACCCTGGCGTTTCTGGCGAGTAAGGAAGAGAACAGTGACCGAGACGACCCTGCCCCCGGAGGGCGACCGCATCGAGCCGGTCGAAATCCAGCAGGAGATGCAGAACTCGTACATCAACTACGCGATGTCCGTCATCGTGGGTCGTGCGCTGCCGGACGTGCGCGACGGGCTCAAGCCCGTGCACGTCCGCGTTCTGTACTCGATGTTCGACTCAGGCTTCCGTCCCGACCGCGGCTACAACAAGTGCGCGCGCGTCGTCGGCGACGTGATGGGCAACTACCACCCCCACGGTGACTCGGCGATCTACGACGCGTTGGTGCGTCTCGCCCAGCCGTGGGCGATGCGCTACCCGTTGATCGACGGTCAGGGCAACTTCGGCTCGCCGGGCAACGATCCGGCTGCCGCCATGAGGTACACCGAGTGCCGTCTCTCCCCGCTGGCCATGCACATGCTGGCCGACATCGAGGAAGAGACCGTCGACTTCCGCGACAACTACGACGGCCGCATCCAGGAGCCGACCGTCCTGCCGTCGCGGATCCCGAACCTGCTGATCAACGGCAGCTCCGGCATCGCGGTCGGCATGGCGACGAACATCCCGCCGCACAACCTCCGCGAGGTGGCGGACGGTGTGGTGTGGGCGCTGGACAACCCCGAGGCCTCCGACGAGGAGACCCTCGAGGCGATGATCGCCCGGATCAAGGGGCCGGACTTCCCGACGTACGGCCAGATCCTCGGCACCGCGGGCATCGAGGACGCGTACCGGACGGGCCGCGGCTCGATCCGCATGCGCGCGATCGTCGAGGTCGACGAGGACGCGAAGGGCCGCACGATCCTGGTCGTCACCGAACTGCCGTACCAGGTCAACCCGGACAACCTGGTCGAGAACATCGCGGCTCTGGTCCGCGACGGCAAGCTCACCGGCATCGCGAACATCGCCGACGAGTCGAACCGCCGCATCGGCATGCGCATCGTGGTCACGCTCAAGCGCGACGCGGTGGCGAAGGTCGTGCTGAACAACCTCTACAAGCACACCCAGCTGCAGTACTCGTTCGGCGTCAACATGCTGGCGCTGGTCGACGGTGTGCCGCGCACGCTGCGGATCGACCAGATGATCCGCCACTACGTGAAGCACCAGATCGAGGTCATCGTCAGGCGGACGAAGTTCCGGCTGCGCAAGGCGGAAGAGCGCGCGCACATCTTGCGCGGCTTGGTGAAGGCGCTCGACCAGCTCGACGCGGTGATCGCGTTGATCCGCCGGTCCGAGACGCCGGACATCGCGCGCACGGGCCTGATGGAGCTCCTCGACGTCGACGAGATCCAGGCCAACGCGATCCTGGAGATGCAGCTCCGCCGCCTGGCCGCCCTCGAGCGGCAGAAGATCATCGACCAGTTGGCCGAGATCGAGGTCGAGATCGCGGACCTCAAGGACATCCTCGAGAAGCCGGAGCGGCAGCGCGCCATCGTGCGCGAGGAGCTGCTCGCGATCGTGGAGAAGCACGGCGACGACCGCCGCACGAAGATCATTCCGTTCGACGGTGACGTGTCCATGGAGGACCTGATCGCCGTCGAGGACGTGGTCGTCACGATCACGCGCACCGGCTACGCGAAGCGCACCAAGACCGACCTCTACCGGGCGCAGAAGCGCGGCGGCAAGGGCGTGCAGGGCGCGCAGCTCAAGCAGGACGACATCGTCCAGCACTTCTTCGTGTGCTCGACGCACGACTGGATCCTGTTCTTCACGAACAAGGGCCGCGTGTACCGCACGAAGGCGTACGAGCTGCCCGAGGCCAACCGCAACGCGCGCGGCCAGCACGTCGCGAACCTCCTCGCCTTCCAGCCGGAGGAGGAGATCGCGCAGGTCATCCAGATCAAGAACTACGAGGTGTCGCCGTACCTCGTGCTCGCCACCCGCAAGGGTCTGGTGAAGAAGTCGAAGCTCTCCGACTTCGATTCCAACCGGTCGGGTGGTCTTATCGGCATCAACCTGCGCGAGGACGACGAGCTGGTCGGTGCCGTGCTCTGCTCGGCCGACGACGACCTGCTCATGGTCTCCGCTGACGGCCAGTCGATTCGCTTCCACGCGACCGACGACGTGCTGCGCCCGATGGGGCGTGCCACGTCAGGTGTGCAGGGCATGCGGTTCAACGCCGACGACGAGCTGCTGTCGGTCGGCGTCGTCCAGGAGGGCCTGTTCGTTTTGGTCGCGACGGACGGTGGGTACTCGAAGCGAACGCCGATCGAGGACTACCCGGTCCAGGGGCGTGGCGGCAAGGGTGTGCTGACCATTCAGCACGACCGCCGACGTGGCAGGCTGGTGGGCGCGCTCATCGTCGACGTCGACGACGAGCTCTACGCCATCACCTCGAGCGGCGGGGTCATCAGGACCCGTGCCGAGCAGGTGCGCAAGGCTGGACGGCAGACGAAGGGCGTGCGGCTGATGAACCTTGGCGAGAGCACCACTTTGATCGCCGTCGCACGCAACGCGGACGAGCCCAGCGACGTCACTAACGGTGAGACGTCTGCCGCGGAGGGCTCTGCCGCCGACCAGGCAGCCACCCCCAACGACTCGGCCGAGTAGTCGGAACTTGCTAGCGAGAGGCTAAGGACAGCTCGTGACTCCACCCGAGAACCGCGAAGGTCGGGACGCGGACAAGACCGCGGTGATCACCAAGCCGACTCCGCAGAAGGACAACGCGGAGAAGTCGGACTCGGCCGCGCCGGCGGCCTCCGGTTCCTCGGGTGGGAACGCGCAGGACAAGACCAAGCCCGTGTCGGCGGAGAAGGCGGCAGAGGCCGCCGCTCCCGCCGAGGCTCCTGCCCCTGCCGTCGCCGAGGAGAAGACGGTCGCGGTCGAGACGCCCGCTCCGGCCGCTCCCGCCGCTGAACCGGTGGCGCCGGTCGCCGCCGTGGCGGAGGAGCCGGTCGTCGTCTCCGCGCCGCCGCCCTGGCAGCGCGTGACGAACGACACGGAGGCCGCCCAGCAGGACTCGACGCAGGCGTACGTGGCTCCGGCCGCGCCGCCCGTCCCGTCGCAGGAGCCGGCGTTCCCGTCCACCGACCCGGACACCGTGAAGGTGCAGAAGCCCGCGGTCACGGGCGCGGCGGTGCCGGTGGGCCTGGGCAGCAGCCGCACGTCGGTGAACATGGGCAGCACTGCGCGTCCCGCCGCGGCCACCCCGTCGGCCCGCCGTCCCGGCCGCGGCCCGCGCCGCGCCTCGCTCCAGGTGAAGCGCGTCGACCCGTGGTCGGTGCTCAAGCTCGCCCTGGTGCTCGGCGTCGCGTTGTTCTTCGTCTGGCTCGTGGCGGTCGGCGTGCTCTACGGCGTGCTGCACGGCATGGGTGTCTGGGACAAGATCAACAGTACCGCGAACGACCTTCTCCAGGCCAACGAGCCGGGCGAACCGCTGATCAGTGCCGGCCGCGTGTTCGGCGTCTCGGCGATCATCGGCGCGGTCAACATCGTGCTCTTCACCGCCCTCGCGACCGTCGGCGCGTTCGTCTACAACGTGTCCGCGGACCTGGCCGGTGGCCTGGAGTTGACGCTCTCCGAGCGCGAGTGACCCCCGATTTGGGGCGACGAAGGACGATCCTGTAAGGTCTTCTTCGTCGCCCCCAAGGGGGTAACACGATCGAGGGCCTATAGCTCAGGCGGTTAGAGCGCTTCACTGATAATGAAGAGGTCGGAGGTTCAAGTCCTCCTAGGCCCACTCGATTCGAACGTCTCTCGAATCATCATCGTTTCTGTCCGGATGTGAGTTCCGGAGCCCCGGCTGAAGACCTGAAAAGCCTGTAGGCTGGTCCGGTAGGTCGGGGCATAACAGTCTTTGGAGGGGTTCAGAGTGGCTAAGAAGATCATCGCACTCGTCGTCGTCGCCGGTGCGGTCCTGTTCTTCGTGAAGCGCAACCGTTCGGCCAAGGCCGACGCGGACCTGTGGCGCGAGGCCACCGCCCCCACCGACTGATCTCGGTCTGATCTCCGGGGCGGCTCCGCCGTCCCGGATCTTCGGGGACGTAGCTCAATTGGCAGAGCACCGCCTTTGCAAGGCGGGGGTTAGGGGTTCGATTCCCCTCGTCTCCATTCGTTCCTCGGGCCGAGGAGTGTCTGCAGAACGCGCAGACCTCCTCGGCCCGAAGTGTTTTCTGGGGCCGAGCCCCCAGACGCCAGCCGGGGGTTTCGCCCCCGGATCACCGGTCGGCTCGCCTCCGGCATCGCCGCCCTCCCTCGCGGAATAGCTGAAGCCCTGTTCGCACCGCAGCGAACAGGGCTTCAGCGTTTGAAGCGGCCGTCAGGCGTTGGTTAGCGCCTTCTTCTTCGACGAGTTGCGAAGCTGGTCGATGCTCCAGGCGCCGGCGCCCGTGAACACCAGCAGCAGGAACGCCCACGAGTAGACCGCCGCCAGCTCGCCGCCGTTCTGGATCGGCAGCAGAGCGCGCGGCTGGTGCACCACGAAGTAGGCGTAGGCCATGGAGCCGGAACTGATCAGTGCGGCCCAGCGGGTCCACAGTCCGATCAGCACCAGGGTGCCGCCGATCAGCTCGATGAGACTGGAGGGGCCCGCGGGCCACGAGAGCAGCGAGGTTCCCTTGAGGATCTTCTGCACGCCGTGGATGAGGAAGAAGAGGCCGATCACGATCCGGAACAGGGCCAAGGCCTGGTCACGTCTTTGCTCCAGAAACTGCATGGCGAATGGTCCTTCCGGCAGGGGTAAGAAGTTGACCAGTCACATAGTCTGCCGGGCATGCTTCTGCGGGGGTCTGGTTGACTGTTGCTCCTATGAAACGAGCACTGTTGCTGCCCCTGCTCGGCGTCCTCGCCGCGTGCGGCACCGATGTCGCCCAGAACGTGCCGGTTCCCACGACCACGACCGCGCAGGTCACCACCACGACCAGCGCGGCTCCGGCGGTGCCGCCCGCACCTCAGCCCGAGAAGGACGGCGCCTGCCCGTACCTCGCGACGAACTTCGTGGCCGAGGCGAACGGGCAGCGAGTTCCGAAAGTGAAACTGTCAACGGACGCTCCGCATCCGGCGTGCTTCTTCTACGCCAACGCGACGGAGATCCAGTTGACCGTTCGGGTGTACGTGGGGGATGCACGTGTCGCAAAGCTCATCGTGAACGAGGCGGCGCCGGACGGTTCGCAGCCCGCGAGCTCGCCTGCCGGGTGGACCGGAGGCTACGTCAGCAACGACACCGGTGTCGTCTACGCCGTCTCGAAAGGTGACGCGGCGGTGGTCGTGACGAGCAACCAGAAGCAGTCGATCAAGGCTCGGCGCATCGCGGAGACGGCGATCACCAACCTCAAGATCTGAGGAATTTGATCACTAGTTGTGGTGATCAACGCGTTTCTGGCACAACGTTGGGGCGTTCGGCGTACCTGCTGTAGATCGTCAACTGATCTGCAGTGAGGGTTCTGTGCGCGCCGAAGACCGGCAAACGGCGAAGCCTCGGTTCGTCGACGGGCCAGCTGCCTACGGCGGTCTGACCGACCAGCCGATCCGAGCACACGAACGGGTGGTCTTCCTGACTGGAAGACCACCCGTTCCGCTGTAGTTCGCGACCTACTTGACGGGTTCCTTCTGGGTCGGCACCTGCCCGTTGAGGACCGGCTCCGGCATCGGGGCCTGCTCCTCGTCCTGCAGCTGGACCTCTTCCGGCCTGCGCGTCAAGGCGATGTAGCCGGCCACCGCGGCGGCGATCAGAAGACCCATCACCCACGGCCAGCGGCGGCGCTTCGGGGCGTCGGCACCGATGTTGGCCGCGGCCTTGCGGATCTCCTTGGCACGCGACTTGGCGTCCTTGCGCGCGTGCTTGGCCGCCTTCTTCACTTCCTTGCGCACTTCTTCGGCCTTACTCATGAGGTCAGCACGCGTTTTCGCGCTCTTCTTCGCGAGGCGCTTGCGGGAACGGCGGGTCTGCTTCTCCCAGTCCTCCGCCTTGCTCATGAGCGTGTCGGCCCGCTCGACGAGGGCACCGCGCACCTGGTCAGCCGTGATGCCACGCTCCGCGAGCTTCACCTCAGCGGCGTGACCAGCGCGAACGACACCCTGACGCGCGGCCTTCAGACCGGTGCCGACAGCCTTGCCAACGGACTCGCCGGCACGGGTCATGACGTCCACCTCGTCCATTCTGTGCTCCACACGTTGTCGTCCGGTGATGTCCTGCAGATACCCCATGGTGCCCCTTCCTGAACATCCGCGCCCGTGGATGGCACGATGGGGTGGTGGCTGACAGCAACGAATCCTTCGTCGGGACCAAGGTGACGGCGACCCTGCACACCACGCAGGGCGACATCCGGCTCAACCTGTTCCCCGACCACGCCCCCAAGACGGTGGCGAACTTCGTCGGGCTCGCCGAGGGCACCAAGGACTACACCGAGGCGAACGCGAGCGGCACGAACTCGGGCCCGTTCTACGACGGCACCCTGTTCCACCGCGTCATCGCCGGCTTCATGCTCCAGACCGGCGACCCGACCGGCACCGGCCGCGGTGGCCCCGGCTACCGCTTCGCGGACGAGTTCCACTCGGAACTGTCGTTCAACCGTCCGTACCTGCTCGCGATGGCGAACGCCGGGCCCAACACCAACGGCTCGCAGTTCTTCATCACCGTGGCGCCGACGACGTGGCTGAACTTCAAGCACACGATCTTCGGTGAGGTGGCCGACCAGGAGTCGCGCGACGTCGTCGACGCGATCGGCAACACCACGACCGGTGCGGGCGACCGTCCGGTCAACGACATCAAGATCGAGCGGGTCACGATCGAACGCGCGTGAGCAACGCACCCGTGCCACCGGACGGGCCGATCGGAGCGGAGCCGGAAACACCGGTCTGCGCACGTCATTCCGATCGGCCCACCCGGCTGCGCTGCACCAGGTGCGACCGTCCGGCGTGCCCGGACTGTCTGCGCGACGCCGCGGTCGGCATGCAGTGCGTCGACTGCGTGCACGAGGGCAAGCGCTCGGTCCGCGGTGCTCGAACGCTCGTGGGCGCCGAGGTGTCGGACGGCCGCCCGATCGTCACGCTGGTGCTGATCGCGCTCAACGCGCTGGCGTACGTGGTGACGGTCGTCCAGTCGGGCAGCCCGATGAACAACGACCGGGCAGGCCTGTTCTCGGCGACCTCGATGGTTCCGGAGCTCACCGCGCAGGGCGAGTGGTGGCGGGTCGTCACGTCGGGCTTCATGCACTTCGGCCTGATCCACCTGGCGCTCAACATGGCGTTCCTCTACGTCGTGGGCCAGAACGTCGAACGGGAACTGGGCAAGCTCCGGTTCAGCGCCGTGTACTTCCTGTCGCTGCTCGGCGGCAGTGCGTCGGCGTTCTACTTCGGCACGGTCTGCCAGGAGCTCGCCGGCGCGTCCGGTGCGGTGTTCGGTCTGATGGGCGCGTTGCTCATCCTGTGGAAGCGGCAGCGGCGGGACATCTCCACGATCGTCGTCGTCGTCGGCATCAACCTGGTGTCGAACCTCTTCACCAACGCCTCGCTGCTAGGGCATCTCGGCGGGTTCGTGATCGGCGGCCTGCTGACGCTCGCGATGGTCAAGGCACCCGCGGAGAACCGCAACCTCTACCAGGTCGCCGCCGTGGTGGCCGCCGTGGTGCTGCTCTGCGGCATGTTCTGGTTGCGCGCGACCGAGCTCGACACCGCGGCCGAGGTCATCGCTGAGATCTCCCGGACGTGTCGCCCGAACTGATTACGGGCGCAGTGCGTGCAGAACTCCGGCGACTTCTTCCGGCTCGGCGCCGAGGTCCAGTTTCGTGAGCACCACGAGACGGTCGTCGGCGTCGAGTTCCAATGTCTGCTGTTGCCTGCCGAGCCGGCGGGTGGTCTGCAGCTTGACCTTCACCTCGTGCCACTGCAGGTGCGTGGTGCTCGCGAACCCGCGCACGGCGAGCCCGTTCGCGTCCGCCGACAGGCGCGGCCGGGCGATCGTCCCGAACGCCGCGAGGTAGCTGACCAGCAGCGTTGCCAGTCCGATGAGGAGACGGCCCGCGTTGTCGTCGGCGAGGATCGTGGCGACGGCGAGCAGTGCAGCGAGCACCCACGCGCCGGCGACGAGCGGGGCGGGAGTGGACCAGGTGCGAGTCACACCGTCGAGTGTCCCGCATGAAATGTGGACAACTGAACGGCACCGCGTGAGGGGAAAGCAACGCTTGTGCATTTTCTCGCAAAGTTGTCCACAGGACTTGTCCCCAATGGGGATGACTTACAGCCGTGTGCTTCGGTGACGCTGAGATGAACCAGGTGAACCCAGTGATAACAAAGGTCGGCCCGGACGTGTGACGTCCGGGCCGACCTGTACGAACGGTGACTCGCCTGGCTAGCGCCAGCGCATCGTCATCAGCAGACCGATGATCATCAGTGCGAAGCCGATGGCGAAGTTCCACGCGCCCAGCTCGAGCATGAACGGGATCTTCTCGGCCGCGATGTAGTTGACGACCAACCACGCGAGGCCGAGCAGCATGAAGCCGAGCATGACAACGACGTAGACCGGGTGAGACGGCCCCGCTGCCTTGACCTTGACCGGGGTGCGGCGGTCAGTGGGTGCGGTGTAGACCGCCTTCTTCCGGACCTTCGACTTGGGCATGCTGTCCTCGCCTGACGTGGATATCCGTGAGTGACGCAAGTTTACGTGCACTACTCGGGAGACACGTTAACGTAGCGAAGGTGGTGAGCGAACCACCTGGCAGACGCAGTTGTTTTCAGTTCACAGTCCGCGCGGAGGTTCTCAGGTGAACTCGGGACCGCAGCAGCCGCCTCCACGGCGTCCTGCACCCCGTCGTGACGACCTGCAGCACGTGCGGGCCACTCCGTCACCGCGCCCGCTGCCGCCCCCCGACGCGACCCAGTTCACCAGCGCTTTCTCGGGAAGCCTGAACCCTCCGCGCCGTCCTGCCGGCCCTCCGCCCGGCACGCCTCCCCGCGGCATGCAGCAGGGCCCGCCGCCGGGAACACCGCCGCGGGGCATGGGTCAGCCTCCGCGGGGAATGCCGCCGCGTCCGCCCCGTCCACGCCCGGTCGATCCGCCCACCGAGGTCATCCCGCGCGTCGAGGACGAGGACGACTACGACGACGAGTACTACGACGATGACGACTACTACGACGACGAGGACGACCAGCCCGCTCCGCCGCCGGAGAGCTTCGCGCGCAAGGCGGTGCGCGGCTTCGGCGAGGCCCTCATCACGATGGGCATGGTCGTGCTGCTGTTCGTCGTCTACGAGGTCTACGTAACCGACCTGCTCTCCGCGGAGAAGCAGGAGGAGGCCACCGCGGCGCTCGACTCCGAGTGGAGCTCGAACGTCGTGACGCCACCCCCGTCCGACCCGAACCGGAAGGCCAAGACCACCCTCATCGAGGGCAAGGCCTTCGCGAAGATGTACATCCCGATCTTCGGCAACGACTGGAAGTTCTCGGTCGTCGAGGGCACCACCGACAAGCACCTCGAGATCGGCCCCGGCCACTACAAGGACACCGCCCAGCCGGGCGAACCCGGCAACTTCGCCATCGCCGGCCACCGCGTCGGCAAGGGCGCCCCGTTCAACGACCTCGACCTGCTCCAGTCCTGCAACGCCGTCGTCGTGCAGACCCAGACCCAGTGGTTCGTCTACCGCGTGCTCCCCATGAGCAACGAGGTGGCGGGCTGGGCCTCGAACCCGAAGTCGAAGGATGCGGCCTGCGCCGGCGTGGCCCCGCTGGCCACGACCCTCGGCGACGCCTACGCCAAGACCGTGGGCCAGGAAATCGTCGTGCCGACCCAGGGCGAGGTCATCGCGTCCATCCCGCACCAGGTCAACGCCACGGTGCCCCCGGAGAAGCAGGCCCGCCTGCTCACGCTGACGACCTGCCACCCGCGCTTCTCCGACCGGCAGCGCCTGATCGTGCACGCCATCGAGACCAAGAGCTACCCGGTGGCCGACGGCTTCGTGCCGCCAGAGATGACGGAGGGCTGATGTACGGCTGGATCTGGCGGCACCTGCCGGGCCCGCTGTATCTGCGGATCATCGAGGCCGTCGTGCTCGTCGTCGGCGTCGTGGCGCTGCTGATGTTCGTGGTGTTCCCGTGGGCGGAGCCGAAGCTGCCGTTCAACAACGTCACGACCCAGTGAGCGGTGCCCCGACCTGTTCGTCGGCGAGATGCCGAGCGACCGCGACCGAGATGTGAAGCCGCCATCGCGCCCACACACGACGGCGGCTTCATCGGGGAACGGCGGTCAGCCGTTCGAGATCGCGGTCATCTCCTCGCGCGACACGACCTTCACGCGCTCGCGGCCTTCGGCGGCGCCCAGCGCCATCTCGTGCAGGTCGAGCTTGCGCCAGCCCTCGTTGGTCACGAACGGCACGCCGCGCTGCTCGAGGAACTGCACGATGGCGTCCGGAGAGGCCGAGGTGGCGCGGGGGAGTGACGCGGCGTCTTCCAGGAGACTCGTGACGGTTTCCAGCGCGTCGCCCTTGGTGTGGCCGATGAGGCCGATCGGGCCGCGCTTGATCCAGCCGGTGACGTAGACGCCGGGCATGGGCACCTCGTCCAGATCCAGTACGCGGCCCGCGCGGTGCGGGATCGTGCCCGAGACGTGGTCGAACGGGATGTCGGTCAGGTGCGTGGAGAGGTAGCCGACGGCGCGGTACACGGCCTGGACGTCCCAGTCGGTGAAGACGCCGGTGCCTCGGACGCTGCCGTCGCCGGTCAGTTCCTGGGTTTCGGTGCGCAGGCCCTCGACGCGATCGGAACCCAGAACCTCGACCGGGGCCTCCAGGAAGTGCAGGTGCAGGCGGCGCGGGCGGTTGCCCACGTCGCGGATGGCCCACTCCTGGAGGGTCTTCACGATCATCTCGACCTGCTTGTTCGAGCGAATCGCGGCCATCGAGGCCTCGTCGAACTCGATGCCCTCGGCGTGGACGATCACCTCGACGTTCGGCGAGTGGTCGAGTTCGCGCAGTTCCAGCGGGGTGAACTTGGCCTGGGCCGGGCCGCGGCGGCCGAACACGTGCACGTCGGTGACCGGTGACGAGGCCAGACCCTCGTACACGTTCGACGGGATCTCGGTCACCAGGAGCTCGTCGGCGGTCTTGGCGAGGATCCGCGCGACGTCCAGGGCGACGTTGCCGACGCCCAGCACCGCGACCGACGTGGCGGTCAGCGGCCAGGTGCGCGGCACGTCGGGGTGGCCGTCGTACCAGGACACGAAGTCCGCGGCGCCGTAGCTGCCGGGCAGGTCGATGCCGGGGATGTCCAACGAGCGGTCAGCGGACGCTCCGGTGGAGAAGACGACCGCGTCGTAGAGCTGGCGCAGGTCGTCGAGCTTGACGTCGACGCCGTACTCGACGTTGCCGAAGAAGCGAACCTGCGGCTTGTCGAGCACCTTCTGCAGGGCGCCGACGATGCCCTTGATGCGGGGGTGGTCGGGGGCGACGCCGTAGCGGACGAGGCCGTAGGGCGCCGGCAGCTTCTCGAAGAGGTCGATCTGCACGTCGACGTCGGACTTGGTCAGAATGTCGGCGGCGTACACACCGGCCGGACCCGCGCCGACGACCGCGACGCGCAAGGGACGACTCATGACACCTATTTTAGGGTAGCCTAACCTGAAGGTGGACGAGAGCTAACTCACTCGACGCGACCGACTAGGCTTCGTACATGCGCGTGCTCGTGGTCGACAACTACGACAGCTTCGTCTACAACCTGGTCCAGTACCTCGCCCAGCTCGGGGCCGAGTGCGTCGTGCGGCGCAACGACGAGGTGGACCTCGACGAGATCGCGAAGGTCGACGGCGTGCTCGTCAGCCCTGGGCCCGGTACACCGGAGCGTGCGGGGTCGAGCATCGACGTGATCAAGCGGTGTGCCGACACCGGCAAGCCGGTCTTCGGCGTGTGCCTCGGCCATCAGGCGATCGGTGTGGTGTGGGGCGCGACGGTCGACCGCGCGCCCGAACTGCTGCACGGCAAGACGAGCATCGTTTTCCACGAGGGCAACGGTGTGCTGAACGGCGTGCCGAAACCGTTCATCGCGACGCGCTACCACTCGCTGACGGTGCTGCCGGAGACGATCTCCGCGGAGTTCGAGGTCACCGGCAAGACCGAGAGCGGCATCGTGATGGCCATGCGCCACAAGGAACTTCCGGTCGAGGGTGTGCAGTTCCACCCCGAGTCGGTGCTGACCGACGGCGGTCACCGGATGCTCGCCAACTGGCTGAAGGTCTGCGGCTACGAGGTGCCCGAGGCCACGGTCGCGCAGCTCGAGAACGGCATGCGCACGCTCGCCGCGGCCGCCCGCCAGTAACAAAACAAGGGGCGGCTCCCACGAAGGAAGCCGCCCCTGCACGTTCACGACGCTAGGTCGTCACGATCCCGAACTTGCCGACGGTGAGCGTCACCGTCGCGCCCTTGGTGATCGGCGAGCCCTTGGTCGGGTTCTGCGAGAGCACCGCCTTGTCCTGGGACGGATCGCTGACCTGCTGCTGCTGGATGTTCAGGTTTCCGCTCCAGCCCAGCGACTTCAGCCTGTTCTCGGCTTCCTTCTGGCTCAGGCCGGTCAGGTCGGGCATCTCGATCTGGTTGCCCTTCGAGACCTTCAGCGTGACGACCGTGTCCTTGGGCACCTTGCTGTTGCCCTGCGGGTTCTGCGAGACGACCTGACCCTCGGGCTTGACGCCGTCGACCTGCTCGATGCTGACCTTGAAGCCCGAGCCCTCCAGCGTCTGCTTGGCGTCGTTCACGTTGCTGCCCACGACGTTCGGCACATTCTGCTTGTCCGGTGCCTTGCCGAGCTGGAAGTTGATCGTGCCGCCCTTCTTCAGCTTCAGGCCGGGTTCCGGGTTCTGCGACGCGACCTTGCCCTGCAGCTTGGTGTCGTCGACCTCGATGGCCTCCGCGCTCTGCTGGAGCTTGAAGCCACCGGGGTCCTTGTCGACGATCGCCTGCGCCTCCTGCGGGGTCTTGCCCTTCAGGTCCGGCACGGTGGACTCACCGGGAGGCGCACCGACGAAGATCGTGACCTGCGCGCCCTTCGTCAGCTGCGTGCCCTCCGGTGGGTCGCTCCTGACCACCTTGGAGATCTGGTCGGCCGTGCACGGGGCCTGTGCGCCGTTCGCACCCGGCTCGCAGGCGATCTCCTGCTGCTGCGGCACGAGGCCGGCCTTCGTCACCAGTTCCCTGGCCTCCAAGGGAGTGCGGCCGGTGATCGACGGCACAGACACCTTGTCGGTGGTCGGGCTGCTGGTCTTCATGAGGTTGCTGGTGATCCACGCGGCAAGGCCGAGCACGGCGATGCACAGGATGACCACCAGCGTGATCATGATGGCCTTCTTGCGTTTGGCGCGCCGCTCCTCTTCCTCGTCGACGGCCGGGTCGTAGTCGTCCTCCGGCTCCGACTTCAACGCCGCGGGACGATGCCTGCCACCGCCACCGGACATCACCTGGGTGCGAGGAGCGCGCGACGCCTGCTCGTTCATCACGGCCGTGCGGTCCTCGGCCGTCATCACGGCCGGCGCGGACGGACGCTGGCCCGAGAGCACGCGCACCAGGTCGGCCCGCATCTCCGCGGCCGACTGGTAGCGGTTGGCAGGACCCTTCGCCATCGCCTTCAGCACGATCGCGTCGAGCTGCGGCGACACCTTCGGGTTCAGCGACGACGGAGACTTCGGGTCCTCCCGCACGTGCTGGTACGCGACCGCGACGGGGGAGTCGCCGGTGAACGGCGGCTCGCCGGTCAGCAGCTCGAACAACACGCAGCCGGCGGCGTAGACGTCGGAACGGGCGTCGACGGACTCGCCGCGCGCCTGCTCCGGTGAGAGGTACTGGGCGGTGCCGATCACCGCGGCGGTCTGGGTGACCGCGGCCTGGCCGTCGTGCACGGCGCGGGCGATGCCGAAGTCCATCACCTTCACGGCGCCGGACTTGGTGATCATCACGTTCGCCGGCTTCACGTCGCGGTGGACGATGCCGTGCCGGTGGCTGAAGTCGAGTGCGGCCGAGACGTCGGCCATGACCTCCATCGCGCGCTTGCCCGACAGCGGGCCCTGCGTCTTGACGATGTCGCGCAGCGTCCGCCCGTCGACGAACTCCATGACGATGTAGGGCAGCGGGCCGTACTCGGTCTGCGTCTCGCCGGTGTCGTAGACGGCGACGATCGCGGGGTGGTTCAGGGCGGCAGAGTTCTGCGCCTCACGCCGGAAGCGTTCCTGGAACTGGGCGTCGCGGGCGAGGTCTGCGCGCAGCACCTTGATCGCCACGTCTCTGCCGAGGCGGACGTCCCGCCCCTTGTGGACCTCGGACATACCGCCGTACCCGAGGGTCTCACCCAGTTCGTAGCGGTTTGAGAGCAGTCGCGGAGTGCTCATCGGTGCTTCGTCCCGCTCCTCGTCGACGGTGTTCCCAACTCGGTTCTGGTCTTGCTCATGGCGCGCACGTCACCCTCACCTGCGAGCCAGCCGCCAAGTCGCCTGTCGGCGCGATGGCGGTGACCCGGCACTTCTTCAGGTCGCCCGGCGTTGTGCCCTGCGCGGTCTGCACCCTGGGCTCCAGGCCGTGGTCGATCAGCTCGGTCCTGACCTCGTCGCCGGAACGCCCGATGTAGTCGTCCTCGTCGATCCGCTTCGGCACGTTGCCCGGTATCCGGTCGGCGGAGTCGGGTTTGGCCTGTCCGCTCGCCGGTGGGTTCACCGGGCTCGAGGTGGTCTGTAGGCCACGTTGCCCGTTGCCGTCGTTCGGCTTGATGGTCAGCTTCCAGACGACGACCACGCCGAGCACCAGCAGCACGGTCACCAGGAGAGCGACCATAACCCAGACGACGGTCCGGTTTCTCCCCGGTGGCGTCGGCATGGGCGCGAACGTCCCGGTCTGGTGCGCCGGTCGCAGGCCGGGATGCGTACCGGGACGCGCGGGGCCGGTCTGGTGGTGCGCCATCTGCGGCGGAACCGGCAGCGGCTGCGAGACCTGCGGTGGTGGCGGAGGCGGTGCCATCTGCTGCGGCGGCATCTGGGGCATGGTGAACCCGGACGGCGTCGGCAGCGGCTGGCCCACCCGCACCGCGCTGACCGCGGCGGCGAACTCGCCGCCCGTGCGGTAGCGCTGCCGCGGGTCCTTCACCAGCGTCGCCTCGATCAACGCACGTGCACCGGGCGGCACGTCCGGCGGCAACGGCGGGGCGATGTCGCGGATGTGCATCATCGCGACGGTCACCGCGTTGTCCGAGAGAAAAGGCCGGTGTCCGGCAAGGCATTCGTAACCACACACCGCCAACGAGTAAACGTCGCTCGCGGGTTCGGCCTCGCCACCAAGAGCTTGCTCGGGTGCGATGTAGTGCGCGGTTCCCATGACCATGCCCGACCGCGTCACGGGTGCGGCGTCCACGGCCTTCGCGATGCCGAAGTCGGTGATCTTCACCTTCCCCGACGGCGTGACCATGATGTTGCCGGGCTTCACGTCCCGGTGCACGAGCCCGCGTTCGTGGGCGGCCTGCAGCGCGTTTCCGGTCTGCTCCAGCAGATCCAGCGTCACGTCCGCCGTCAGCCTGCCCCGCGAGATGATGGTCGCGAGCGGTTCGCCCTCGACGAGTTCCATCACGAGGTACGCGGTGTCCTCCGGCCCGTCGGTGACGGACGCGGTCTCGCCGTAGTCGTGCACCGACGCGATGCCGGGGTGGTTGAGCGACGCGGTCATCCGCGCTTCGGTGCGAAAGCGGTGCAGGAACTCGGGATCGCCGGAGAGCTCGGCCTTGAGGACCTTCACGGCCACTCGGCGGTCGAGCCGCTCGTCGGCGCCTTCCCAGACCTCGCCCATGCCACCGACCGCGATCCGCCTGGTGAGGCGGTAGCGGTCGGCGAGGAGCTGGCCCGTGGTCAGCATCAGCGACCCGCCAGGTACGCGTTCATCACGGCACGCCCGATCGGCGCGGCGACCTTGCCACCGGTGGCACCCAGACCGCGGTCGCCACCGTCCTCGACGATCACCGCGATGGCGATCTCGGGCTTCTGCGCTGGCGCGAAAGCGATGTACCAGGCGTGCGGCTTGTTCTCCGACGCCTTCTCGCCGTGCTCGGCGGTGCCGGTCTTCGACGCCACCTGGATGTTCGCCAGACGACCCTCGCCGCCGGTGTTGACCTCCGACTGGATCATCATGTCGCGCAGCGTGGCCGCGTTCGCGGACGTCATTGCGGTGTCGAGCTCGTCGGGCTTGGTCTCGCCGATCTGCTTGAGGTCCGGTCCGAGCACCTTCGACACCAGGTACGGCTGCATCCGCTTGCCGCCGTTGGCGATCGTCGCCGCGATCATCGCGTTCTGCAGCGGCGTCACGCGCACGTCGCGCTGGCCGATGCCGCTCTGGTAGAGCGCCGCCTCGTCCGGGATCGCGCCGAGGACCGAGGTCTCGACCGGCAGCGGCACCTTCAGGTCGGAGTCGTTGAAGCCGAACTTGTTCGACTGCGCCGTCAGCTTGGACTTGCCGACCTTGGCCGCCATCTCACCGAACGCCGTGTTGCACGACTTGGCGAGCGCGAGCTCCATCGAGGCAGTCTGCCCGCCACCGCACGGCTGGCCGTTGAAGTTGGGGAACGGGGCGTTCGACGTGCCCGGCAGGTTGATCGTGCCGGCCGCGGTGTACTGGGAGTCCTTGGTCTGGCCGTCCGCGAGCGCGGCGGCCGCGACGACCACCTTGTACGTCGAGCCGGGCGGGTAGAGGCCCTGCGTCGCGCGGTTGATCAGCGGGGTGCCGTTGCCGTCGGCGGTGAGTTCCTTCCACGCCGCCTGCTGCTCCTGCGAGTCGTGGCTCGCGAGACGGTTCGGGTCGTAGGACGGCGTGCTCGCCATCGCGAGGATCTCGCCGGTCGCCGGCTTGATCGCGACGACGGAGCCGGTGAAGCCCTTCGCGGTCAACTGGTCGTACGCGACCTGCTGCAGCTTCGAGTCGAGCGTGAGCTGGACGTTGCCTCCGACCGGGTCACGGCCGGTGATCAGCGCGGAGACCCTGCGGGCGAACAGCCGGTCGTCCGAGCCGTTCAGCAGGTCGTTCTCCGCGCGCTCCATGCCGGAGGCGCCGTAGATGACCGACAGGTATCCGGTCACCGGTGCGTACGCCGGGCCGTTGTTGTAGGTGCGCAGGTACCGGAGACGGTCCGTCGTCTCCTTGACGTCTGCGATCACCGTGCCGTCGGCCACCGTGATCAGACCGCGCTTGCGGGCGTACTCGTCGAGCAGCACCCGCTTGTTGTGCGGGTCGAGCCGCCACTCGTCGGCGTTGATCACCTGGACCCAGGTGGCGTTGCCGAGGAGCAGGACGATCATCACCATCATGGCGATGCCGACACGGCGGAGCGGTGTGTTCATTTGGGACGCTCCACCATCACAGTGTGCTGGTCGGCGATAGCCGGTTGTTGCGGTTTCGGCTTGGGAGCCCGCTGCGGGGCCCTCGCCGCGGCAGAAATTCGCAGTAGCAACGCGATCAGGATGTAGTTCGCGAGCAGCGACGAACCGCCGTAGGACAGGAACGGCGCGGTGATACCCGTCATCGGGATCAGGTTCGTGACACCGCCGACGATGATGAACACCTGGAAGCAGAGCGCGAACGCCAGACCGCCGCCGAGCAGCTTGCCGAAGCTGTCGCGCACCGAGATCGCGCCGCGCAGGCCGCGCAGCGCGATGACCATGTAGATGAGCAGCACCGCGGCGAGACCGACGAACCCGAGCTCCTCGCCGATCACGGCGGCGATGAAGTCGGTGTTCCGCTCGGGGATCATCTCCGGGCGGCCGGCACCGAGACCGGCGCCACCGATGCCGCCGGTCGCGAGACCGAAGAGCGACTGCGCGATCTGGTAACCGCCGCCGAGGATGTCGTAGCGCCCGATCGGGTCCTGCCAGTTCGCGACGCGCTGCTGGACGTGCGTGAAGAGCTTCCACCCGATGACCGCGCCACCGGAGAACATGCCGACGCCGAGCACGACCCAGGCCGCGCGTTCGGTGGCGACGTAGAGCAGCACCAGCACGATGCCGAAGAACAACAGCGAGGAGCCGAGGTCCTTCTGCAGCACCATGACCGCGACCGCGACACCCCAGGCCGCGAACAGCGGGCCGAGGTCACGCGCGCGCGGCAGGTCCATGCCGAGGAACCTGCGGCCGGCGACGGTGAAGAGATCGCGCTTCGACACCAGGAAGGCGGCGAAGAAGACCATCAGCAGGACCTTGGCGAACTCACCCGGCTGGATCGAGAACGGGCCGATGCGCAGCCAGATCTTCGCGCCGTTGATCTCGGGCGCGATGAAGCCGGGCAGCACACCGGGCAGCATCAGCGCGACGAGTCCGGCGAGGCCGAACGTGTAGCCGAACCGCGCGAGCGTGCGGTGGTCGGAGAGGAACTTCAGCGTCGCCGCGAACAGCACCAATCCGATACCCGTCCAGACGACCTGCTTGAACGCCACCGGGTCCCACACGGTGCCGTCCGGAAGGGTGACGCCTTCGAACGCGAGGTCGATCCGGTGGATGACCACCAGACCGAGGCCGTTGAGCAGCGCGACACACGGCAGGATCACCGGGTCGGCGTACGGCGCCCACCTGCGCACGGCGAGGTGGGCGGCGCCGAAGAGACCGAGGTACGCGAGACCGAGCCAGAGAATCCTCAGGCTCAGCGACCGCTCCTGGTTGAGTTCGACCAGGATCAGCGCCAGCGTCACGAGTCCGGCCGCGAACGCGAGCATCACCAGCTCGGTACCGCGCCGCGTCGGCGGGCGCAATCCCGGCGACGTGCTGGTCGCCACCGACGCGGCTGGTGAGCCTTCCCCGGCGGGGACGGACGAGCCCTTCAACTACGGACCCTCCCGGCATTCCACGCCGACCTTCTGCCCGGTGGTGGGCGACGACTCGCTCGTCGGGGTCTCCGGGTTCGGCGAACCGTTCGCCGGTGGCGTGGTGGTCGTGGTGGTGGGACTCGTCGGGCTGGTCGGGCTGGCCTGGTTGCTCGACGTCGACGACGTGTCCTTGCACAACGGCAGCAGGTGCTCGGTGCGCAGCAGCCTGACCGCGGCGCGCGCGCCGTCGATCCCGTTGTCGCTGCGGATGCCCGCGGTGATGGTCTTGCGACCACCTTCCTGCAGGTCCTTCAACGTGATCGGCGTGCAGCCGGTCGATCCGGGCGGGCACGAGTCCTCGACCTTGGACGACAGCTTGAAGCCGAGCACGGTGCCGTTGAGGCCGCGGAAGATCGCGACCTGGCCGTCCTCGGTGGCGCCGACGTAGTACTGGGTGTTGAGCCACAGCTTGCCGCCGACCGCCACGACGGCGGTCAGCAGGAGCAGCACGAAGATGATCGCGAACGCCTTGATGGCGTTGCGCTTCTTGCGCTTCGGGTCCTGCGGTGGCGGCGGCGGTGCCTCCATCCGCTGCGGCATCGGCGGGCGCTGCTGCGTGAGCGCGCTCGCCCTGGAGGCCGCGGAGTCCGGCGGCGTGTTGTGCTCTTCGCTGCCGTCACCGGCCGCGCCGCCGACGATCGGGTAGTCGTCGCCGAAGTCGACGTCCTCGACGTCCGCCACGATCACCGTGACGTTGTCGGGGCCGCCGCCCTTGAGCGCGAGCTCGATCATCCGGTCCGCGCAGGCCTGCGGGTCGGGGATGCGGATCGCCTCGTCCAGCGTCTCCTGCGAGACGACACCGGACAGGCCGTCCGAACAGAGCAGGAACCTGTCGCCGGCGCGCGCCTCGCGCACAGTGAGGCTCGGCTCGAAGTCGTGGCCGGTGAGGGCGCGCAACAGCAACGAGCGCTGAGGGTGGCTCGCGGCCTCGTCCGGCGTGATCCGGCCCTCGTCGATCAACGACTGGACGAACGTGTCGTCGTGCGTGATCTGCGCGAACATGCCCTCACGGAGCAGGTACGCGCGCGAGTCGCCGATGTGCACCAGCCCGAGCCTGTTGCCCGCGAACAGGATGGCCGTGAGCGTGGTGCCCATGCCCTCCAGGTCCGGGTCGCTCGTGACCAGTTCGGAGATGGCGCCGTTGCCGGCCGCGACCGCGTCGCGGAGCTTGCCGAGGAGGTCGTCGCCAGGCTCGTCGTCGTCGACGTGGGCCAGCGAGGCGATGACCACCTTGCTCGCGACTTCACCGGCGGCGTGGCCACCCATGCCGTCGGCGACTGCGAGCAGGCGAGGGCCCGCGTACACGGAGTCCTGGTTGTTGGAGCGAACCAGGCCCCTGTCGCTGCGGGCCGCGTATCGAAGAACCAAGGTCATGAGCGCAGCTCGATCACCGTTTTGCCAATGCGGATCGGGGTGCCGAGAGGTACGCGCAGGGGTGCGGTGACCTTGGCTCGGTCTAGGTAGGTGCCGTTCGTGGAGCCGAGGTCCTCCACGTACCAGTCGGTGCCGCGCATGGACAGCCTCGCGTGCCTGGTCGACGCGAAGTCGTCGTCCAGGACGAGAGTGGAGTCGTCAGCGCGGCCGATCAGGATCGGCCTGCCGTCGAGCGAGATGCGGGTACCGGTCAGCGCCCCGTGGGTGACCACGAGCTGACGCGGCGCCTTGCTTCCCCTCGCCGACTTCTCGGACCTCCGGAAACCGGGCAGACCTGATGCCCGAAGTCCCGAGGCAGCGTAGAGATCAGAGCGGACCACACGGAGTGCGGCCAGCACGAACAGCCAGAGGAGCACGAGAAAGCCCGCTCTGGTCAGCTGCATCACCAGCTCTGGCACCGGTTGTAACCGCTCCTGCCTTGAGTTGCTTACCGACGCCCGTATCGACCTCAGCCCGCGGTGCGGAAGACCAGTGACGAGTGGCCGATGCGGACGACGTCGCCCTCCGCGAGCTGCCAAGTCTGCACTGGCGTGCCGTTCACCGTGGTGCCGTTGGTCGAACCGAGATCAGCGAGCATCGCATTCTGCCCGTCCCAGGAGATTTCCAGGTGGCGCCTGGAGACACCCGTGTCCGGGAGGCGGAAGTCGGCTTCCTGCCCACGTCCTACGACGTTTCCACCCTGCTTGAGGTTGTACGTGCGGTTGGAACCGTCGTCGAGGTGCAGGGTCGCGTTGAGCTGGCGGTTGGCGCCCTGGGTGGCGGGAGGGGCGTATCCGCCCTGGTTGTAACCCTGGTCGTAGCCGCCCTGCTGGCCGTAGGCCGGCTGCTGGCCGTAACCCTGGTCATACCCGCCCTGCTGGCCGTAACCCTGGTCGTAGCCGCCGCCCTGCTGGCCGTAGCCCTGGTCGTACCCCTGCTGGCCGTAGCCCTGCTGCTGGCCGTAACCCTGGTCGTAGCCGCCGCCCTGCTGGCCGCCGCCGTAACCCTGGTCGTAACCCTGCTGCTGGCCGTAGCCCTGGTCGTAGCCCTGCTGGCCGCCGCCGTAGCCGCCGCCCTGCTGGCCGTAACCCTGGTCGTAGCCCTGCTGCTGGCCGTAGCCCTGGTCGTACCCCTGCTGGCCATAGCCCTGTTGCTGGCCGTAGCCCTGCTGGTCGTAACCCTGCTGGCCGTAGCCGCCCTGACCATAAGGGTCCTGGCCGGGCTGGCCCTGTCCTTGTCCGTAGCCGGGTGGCTGGCTCATGGATCGGTCTCCTGCGGTGCGAGGTGGTGCTGACCGTCGGCTGGCCGCTTTCACGTCGGGGTCGACGGACGAGCTGGTTCGGAACTGTCCGGTGTGCAGCGCCTCGGAGCGCTCCAGGGAGACTACGACGTCACCATAGGTATCCCATCCGGACTCTTCCAGGTGCTCTCGCAGGCCCTCTGCGAGAAGCTGGGTGATGCGTAGTTCATCCTGCTCATCGCCCGCAAGACGTTCGTGGTCCTGAGGTCCGAGCAGCACTTTGTAGTGGTTGGGGGCTAGCAGTCTGCCACCCGCGAGCTCGCGGATGTTGCTGTCACCCTCCCGTTGCAGCGCCTGTGCCACCTCTTGGGGCACGACGTTGCCGCCGAACACGCGCGCGAAGGTGTTGCCGACCAGACCTTCCAACTTGCGCTCGAAGCGTTGCAGGCCCACGTCAACTCCTTCCGCTCGGACGGGCTCCTGTACCGATCGTATCCGGGTACGACCGGGCCTACAGGGGGCGATTAGGAACCTGGTTTGGACGCGTGCTAGTGTTCTCCACGTCTCCAGGGGCAAGTGGCGGAATGGCAGACGCGCACGGTTCAGGTCCGTGTGTCCGAAAGGACGTGGGGGTTCAACTCCCCCCTTGCCCATCGAAAGACAGATGGAACCCCTCTCGCGGATTACGCGAGAGGGGTTCTTTCGTTGATCGGCAGTATCGGATTCCTTGATCCAACAGGTGATGTCTGTCACTCGTTCGGGGGTCGGCATGTGGGCGATAGCGGCGGCGGACTTCGGCGCGGAACTCGAACTCGTCGAGCTTCCCGAGCCGGAACCGGGCCCGAACGAGGTGAAGGTGCGCTTGTTCGCGGCGAGCGTGAACCCGTTCGACCGCAAAGTCGTCGACGGCATGCTCCGCGGTTCCGCGGAACATCGGTTCCCGTTGGTTCCCGGAACTGACGGGGCGGGTGAGGTTGTTGGTTCCGGAGAGAGGATTTTCGGAACGTTCTTCCACCGTCCGGTCGGCATCGGTACATACGCCGAGTACGTCACAGTTCCGGCCGGGAACGTGTTGGCTCCGTTGCCGGAAGACCTCGATCCCGCCGTTGCCGCCGCATTGCCGACCGCCGGTATGACCGCCTTGCAGTTGGTCGAGTCGCTCGGTTCCGCGGAATCCGTGCTCATCATCGGGCCGAACGGCGGCGTCGGCTCGTTCGCCGTGCAGATCGCTCGTGCGGCCGGCAAGCGGGTGATCCCGATCGGCCGTGGCGACTCCCTCGTCGAGGCCGACGCCCTGATCGACCTCGTCAGCGCCGACCGCTCGTCCTTCGAGGCGAACGCGCGCTACGCGCCGTTGGCCTTCAACACCAACTACGTCTCCAGCGATCCGGCCCAGAACTTCGGCATGAAGGGGTCGCGGGAAACGCTCGTGCGCCTCGCGTCGATGGTCCAGGCAGGAGACCTCAGCGTGCCGATCAGCCGACGTGTGCCACTGCGCGAGGCAACTGACGTTTTCGCAGGTCACGGGCCCGGCAAGACCGTGATCATCATGTAGGTGGTCGTTCTGGCGCGGTGAACGGTCGACGGGCGGTGACCGGCGTCGCCGACCGGTTTTTCGCCCCCACGCGTAGTGCACCCACTCTGAGCAGCACTTTTGGTGCGTCCAACCGGATTAACGTCACCCAGACGGCAGCATCGTAGGACCGAACTCCCCGCGCTGCTCTTCGACCGGTCACCGACCGGTCGGCGCCGTCGATCGCAGGGGGTGCGGCGACCTGGGGGCGGGCCGCGCGCTTCCTGGTACGCCTTATCCAGAGCACGAGTCGAAACGCGGCGGATCGCCCGCCGCGGGTGGCGAGGAGGCACTGGCGTGAGCAGCACCCCAGCAAGGATCGCGGCACCCGGCAGCGCACAGGGACTGTCGACCACCGCGCTCCCGGTTCCGGAACTGCCCGCGTCCGTCGAGGAGCTGGCAGCCGCTGCGGCGATCCGCCTCGGCTGGCACGGCGTGGTTCTGCCCGAGATGGTCCTGATGGGCCGCAAGGTCGTCGTCGTGGCTGAGCTCCTGGCCGACGCCCACGCCGAGCGCGTGTGCGTGGGTGCGGGCCCCGAGGCCGACAAGACCACCGTTTCCACGTGGGTGTGGCCGGAGATGGAAGGCCGCGTCCCGCCGGCCGCCGTCCGCATCGTCGGCGTGCTGGCCGTCGCCCGCCACTGGCGCACCGCGCTCGCGTCCGCCGTCCCCTTCGCCCGCTACGGCAACGCCGCTGTCGTTCTCCCGGAGTCGGTCGCGTTCTCGCACGACTACCTGTCGAACTGCCTGCCGCGCGTCCGCCGCTACGGCGTCTCGGTCCTGCTGGCCGACGACGAGAAGGACCTCTCGGTCGACGTCACGGGCCGCCAGGAGAACGTGCCGGCCGAGGACACCGCCATCACCCGCTGGGTCAACGAGCTGGTCTACGAGCAGGTGCTCGCCACCGCTTCCTGATCTACGGTCGGGGCCATGCGAGTAGTCATAGCCGGCGGACACGGGCAGATCGCGCTGCTTCTGGAGCAGCAGCTGGCCACCCGTGGAGACGCGGCCACCGCACTGGTCCGCAACCCCGATCACTTCACCGACGTGCAGGAAGCCGGAGCCGTTCCGGTGTTGTGCGACCTGGAGTCCGCCGACGTGGACTCGGTCGCCGCGTATTTGAACGGTGCTGATGCCGCGGTTTTCGCCGCTGGTGCCGGGCCAGGCTCTGGGGCCGCCCGCAAGGACACCGTCGACTTCGGAGCCGCCGCCCTGTTCGCCTCGGCTGCCGTCGAGGCGGGGGTGCGGCGGTTCGTCCAGGTGTCGACCGTCGGGATCGAGTCCGCCGACTCTCCTTCTGTGGACCCGGAGTTCGCTGTCTACCTGAAGGCCAAGAAGTTGGCCGAAGAAGACCTTCGGGGGCGGGATCTCGATTGGACGATCTTGCGGCCGGGGCCGTTGGTGAACGATCCGCCCACTGGCCTGGTGACGCTGGCGGCGCCTCGGTTGCCACGGGCGTCGGTCACTCGGGCGGATGTCGCCGCCGTGCTGGCGGAGTTGCTCAACGCTCCGCAGACGATCGGCAAGACGCTGGAGCTGACGAACGGCGATACGCCGATCGCCGACGCCGTTCGCGCCGTTCTCTGAGAGTACGCGGGGAGCTTTCGTACTCTCCTGCAGTACGCGGGGGCCCCGCGTGCGCTCAGCCGAGCACGCGGTCCAGGTAGGCGTTCGTGAAGGTGCGGTCGGGGTCGACCTCGTCCCGCACCCGCAGGAAGTCGTCGAAGTGCGGGTACAGCGGGCGGAGCTCGGTCGCCGTCAGGTCGTGCATCTTGCCCCAGTGCGGACGTCCGCCCACCGACGCGGCGATGCTCGCGTACGCGTCGAAGAAGGCCTTGTACTGCATGCCGAGTGCTTGGTGCATCGAGATGTACGCGGTGTCGCGGCCGGACGCGGTGGACAGCCAGATGTCGTCGGCCTGCGCGACTCGGACCTCGCACGGCACGATCAGCGCGTCCCGGTCGCCCAGCTTGCCGGCGACGGCGCGGAGTTCGGCGATGACGTCCATCAGCGTCTCGCGCGGGAGGGAGAACTCGGTCTCCACGAACCGGACTCTTCGCGGCGTCACGAAGACGTTGTGCGAGTAGTCCGAATAGGACCGTTCGGAGATCAGCGAGCCGCAGAGCTCGTTCAGGCGGCGGGTGTAGCGCGGGAATGTCTTGGCCACCTTGCACACCGCGCCGAACGCGGCGTTCTCCATGACCTCGTACTCCCAGAGCTGGCGTGCGCGGGAGAGCGGCTTCGCCGGTTCGGGGATTCTGTTGTTGCGCTTGAGGATCACGCGGTCGGAGTGCGTGAACCAGTGGAACTCCACGTGGTCCTCGACCGCGCACAGGTCGTCGAACTGCTCCAGCACGGCGTCGAGCCGGCCGGGGGCCTCGGAAGCCTGCAGCACGAACGACGGCACGCACTGCAGGGTGATCGTGCTGATGATGCCGAGCGCGCCGAGGCCGACGCGGGCCGCGTTGAAGAGGTCGGAGCGTTCGGAGCGGGAGCACGTGACGACGGATCCGTCGGCCAGCACCAGTTCCAGTTCGGCGATGGCGGTGGCCAGCACGCCCAGCTTGGCGCCGGTGCCGTGGGTGGAGGTGGAGACGGCACCCGCGACGGTCTGGGCGTCGATGTCGCCGAGGTTCGGCATGGCGAGGCCGAGGCGGTGCAGGTCGGTGTTCAGCACGTGCAGAGGCGTGCCGGAGCGGACGGTCACCAGGCCGGACTCCGTGTCCGCGCGCACGATTCCCGTCCACCGGTCGAGGTCGAGTGCCACCTCGGGCGCGACCGCGATGTCGTTGAACGAGTGACCGCTGCCCCGCGCGCGGACACGGCCGCCGGACACGACCGCCGCCGCGATCTCGTCCGTGCTCGCCGGGTGGACGACGCGCGCAGGCGTGCACGAAGCCGTTCTAGCCCAGTTCGTCCACACGCGGACCTCCACGAGAGAGTGTGACCTGCGAGTAACGTAAGTGAAAGCCCTTCACGTTTCAAGGGTTCACGACGTACCGTCAGTGCATGCGCAAAACACGACTCGACGCCGCGACGAAGGATCTGGATCCTCCGTTCGCGATCGTCGACCTGGACGCCTTCGACCACAACGCGGCGGACCTCGCCCGCCGCGCTGCCGGTCACCCGATCCGGGTCGCGAGCAAGTCGATCCGTGTGCGCGACCTGGTGAGCCGGGCACTCGAACGGCCCGGCTACTCCGGGATCATGTGCTACTCGCTGGCCGAGGCGCTGTGGTTGTCGGAGCAGAACGTCAGCGAAGACCTCCTGGTGGCCTACCCGACCGCCGACCGCGCAGCGCTGCAGAAGCTCGCCGCCAACGAAACGGCACGTCAGCGCGTCACCATCATGGTCGACTCGGTCGAGCAACTCGACTTCGTGGACGCCGCGATCGGCCCGCACTCCGACATCCGCGTGTGCCTCGAACTGGACGTCTCGTGGCGCCCGCTGCCCGGCGTCCACATCGGGCCGCGCCGTTCGCCGATCCACACGCCGCAGCAGGCCCGCGCACTGGCCGCCAAGATCACCCGACGACAGGGCTTCAAGCTCGTCGGCGTCATGGCGTACGAGGGTCAGATCGCCGGCCTCGGCGACAACCCACCGGGACAGCCGTTGCGCGCCATCGGAATCCGCCTCATCCAGTCCAAGTCCGGCCCCGAACTGGTGGCCCGCCGCACCGCCGCGATCTCCGCCATCCGCGAGGTGGCCGACCTGGAGTTCGTCAACGGCGGCGGCACCGGCAGCCTGGAGCTGACCGGCTCCGACCCGTCCGTCACGGAGCTCGCCGCAGGCTCCGGTCTCTTCGGCCCGACCCTCTTCGACGCCTACCAGTCGTTCAAGCCGGTGCCCGCGGCGCTCTTCGCGTTGTCGGTGGTCCGCAAGCCGAACAAGCGCACGGCCACACTCTTCGCCGGCGGCTACATCGCGTCCGGCACGCCGACGCCCGACCGGCAGCCGTCGCCGTACCTGCCGGAGGGGCTGAAGACGCTCGGCCTCGAAGGCGCGGGCGAGGTGCAGACGCCGGTCACCGGGAAGGCCGCCGAGCAGTTGAAGATCGGTGACCGGGTCTGGATGCGGCACGCCAAGGCGGGTGAGCTGTTCGAGCGGTTCGACGAGGTGCACCTGGTGCGTGGTGACCGGATCGAGCGGACCGTGCCGACGTACCGCGGTGAGCGCCGGAACTTCGGTTAGGCGGGCAGGCGCGACGACAGGTAGCCCCTGACCAGCGCCTTCGCCTCCACCAGGATCGCCTGGTCGCCGGTGGAGCTGTTCCGGAACGCCATCTTCAGCACGGCGTCCGCTGCCTCGACCGCGATCGCGATCGGCAGCTGGACCTCGCTCATCGGGATCCCGAAGTTGCCGGAGATCAGCTCGGAGATCTTGTCGGAGATGACGGCGTTGTTGTCGCGGCGGTCGTCGAGCAGTCGCATGTCCACGACGTCGCCGAAGTGCAGCTTCCCGAACGCGGGGATCTCGCGGTGCATCGTCACGTAGACGTCGAACACCGTGTCCACGGCGTCCCACCAGTGCTCGAGGGTCGCCTTCTCGAGCCGTTCGGTGATGCCCTGGGAGAACCTGTCGACGTTGCGCAGTGTCAGTGCCTGGACGACGGCTCTCTTGTCCGGGAAGAACTGGTACAGCGAGCCGACCGCGACACCCGCTCTCTCCGCGATCAACGTCGTGGTGACGCCGTCGTAGCCCACCTCGTCGATGAGGGTCGCGCAGGCCTCGAGCATTCGCTCTACTCGTTTGGCGCTGCGCTGCTGGACGGGCTGGCGGCGAAGCGGGGTGGTGCTCGTCACGGCGACTCCCAGTAGTTCGGGTACTTCCATCTTGCCTGTTGTACGGCTCTTTCACTTCCCTGAACCTGTCAACACGCCTACGATCCGAACAAGTTTCACATTTGGAGGATCGATGAGCGACTTCCTCTGGGGAGTGTCGACGTCCGCGTTCCAGATCGAGGGCGCGTTCAACGAGGGCGGTCGGGGCCCTTCCGTGTGGGACGAGTTCACTCCGGTGCACGAGAACCACAACGCCAGCGTTGCCTGCGATCATTACCACCGCTGGCGTGAAGACGTTGCGCTCATGACACAGCTCGGTGTGAACGCGTACCGGTTCTCCATCGCGTGGCCGCGCATCCAGCCGACGGGCAAGGGACCTGCCAACGCCGAGGGACTCGACTTCTACGACCGCCTGGTCGACGCTCTCGTCGACGTCGGCATCGCGCCGGTCGTCACGCTCTACCACTGGGACACCCCGCTTCCGCTCGAAGCCGAGGGCGGGTGGCTCACCAGGGACATCGCGGACCGGTTCGCCGACTACACGGCGCTGGTCGCCGATCGTCTCGCCGACCGGGTGAAGCTGTGGATCCCGATCAACGAGCCCGCGATGGTGACCTTGCAGGGCTACGCGATCGGTGAGCACGCGCCGGGCAAGACGTTGCTCTTCGACGCGCTGCCGACCGCCCACCACCTGAACCTCGCTCACGGCCGTGCGGTCGAAGTGCTCCGCTCGTTCAACGCCCAAGCCGTTGGCTCCGCCAACAACCACACGCCCGCCTGGCCTGCTGGTCCGAACGACGCAGCAGCTGCCGAGGCGTACAGCGAAATCCACAACTGGCTGTACGCGGACCCACTTCTGTCGGGCCGATATCCGGACGCAGTCGCCGATCTCCTGCCGATCGTCGACGGAGATCTGCAGGTCATCCACCAGCCGCTCGACTTCTACGGGGTGAACTACTACAACCCGACGCGGCTGAAGTCGCCGTCGGAGGGCAACCCGCTGCCGTTCGAGCTCGTGGAGATCGACGAGTACCCGCGCACCGGCTTCGGCTGGCCCGTCGTGCCGTCCGGGCTGACGGAGATCATCACCCAGCTTCGCGAACGGCATCCGAACCTGCCGCCGGTGTACGTCACCGAGAGCGGGTGCAGCTTCCCGCACGAGATCGAGGACACCGCGCGGATCTCCTACCTCGACGGACACCTCAAGGCGGCGCTGGCGGCTGACGTGTCCGGCTACTTCGTGTGGTCCCTGCTCGACAACTTCGAGTGGGAGGCCGGATATTCGCAGCGGTTCGGGTTGGTTCACGTCGACTACGAGACGCAGCGACGCACGCCGCGCGACTCGTTCCACTGGTACAGAAGGGTGATCAGTGGTGAGTGAGGCACTTGCGGAGCCGGTGGTCCGCGTCCGGCGAGGGTGGATGGCGTGGCTGTTCCTCGCGAACCTGGGGCTGTGGCTGGCCGTCTACGCGCCGATCCAGGTACTGCTGCCGCAACAGGCCGAGCTGCTGAACAAGGCGAACAAGGAGCTCGTATTCGGCATCGTCACCGGTTTCGGCGGTGTGGTCTCACTGTTCGTGGTGCCGTTGATCGGTTTCCTGTCCGACCGCACGACCTCACGGTTCGGTCGTCGTCATCCCTGGACGTTGGGTGGCGCGATCCTCGGTGCGCTTGGCCTCGGCGTTCTCGCCAACGCGCCGTCGGTGGTCGTGATGACCGTCGGCTGGTGCCTGGTGCAGGCCGGCATCGGTGGGATGCTCGCCGCGTTGACCTCGGCCGTGCCGGATCGGGTGCCGGTCGAGCAACGGGCGCAGGTCGGCGGGTTGATCGGCATCAGCCAGATGCTCGGCACCGTGCTGGGCGCGGTCGTGGTGACACTGCTGGTCAGCGGGCTGTCGGCCGGATATCTGGCGTGCGCGGCCATCGTGCTCGCAGGTGCGATCTTCTTCGTGTTGAGGACGCCCGACACGCAGCTGATCGTGAAGCCGGTCCGGCCGACGTTCTGGATCTCACCCCGCGAGCACCCGGACTTCGCGTGGGCCTGGCTGGGGCATTTGATGATCAACCTCGGCAACGCGTTCGGGACGCTGTACCTCCTCTACTTCCTCGGCGACGTGGTGCACCACCCGTCGCCAGAGGACGGCCTGCTCGTGCTCATGGCGCTCTACGGGGTGGCACTCGCCGCAGGAGCGGTGCTGTTCGGCGCACGGAGTGATCGCTCCGGGCGCCGTAAGCCGTATGTTTACGGCGCCGCGGCTGTGATGGCGCTGGCGGCGTTCATCCTGGTCATCTGGCCGACCTGGATCGCCGTCCTGATCGCCGCTCCGTTGCTCGGCGTCGGCTTCGGCATCTACTGGGCCGTCGCGATCGCGCTGCTGACCCAGGTGCTGCCCGCGGCCTCCGACCGGGCCAAGGATCTGGGCGTGCTCAACGTGGCCAACGCGTTGCCGCAGGTCATCGCCCCCTTGCTGACTGCCCTGATCTTGGCCAACCTTGGTGGCTACCGCGGTCTGTTCGCGGCGTCGGCGCTGGCGACGGCGCTGGCGGCGGGGTTCATGAGTCGAGTGCGATCGGTGGTCTGATGCAGCTGTCGGGCAAGAGGGTTCTGGTCACGGGAGCGTCCCAGGGGATCGGCGCGGAGGCCGCGTTCAGGTTCGCGGCCCACGGCGCACACGTCCACCTTGTGGCCCGGAGCGCCGAACTGCTCGATCTACAGGTCAAGCGGATCATCGAGTTCGGTGGCTCGGCGACCGCGCACACGGCAGATCTCGCGGACGCCGCGCAGATCCGCGCGCTCGCCGAGGAGGTCGAAGCGCCTGATGTGCTCGTCAACAACGCGGGCGTCGGTCGCTGGCTGTTCCTCGACGACACCTCGGCAGACGAGCTGCAGACGATGACATCGGTGCCATATATGGCGGCGTTGCTGCTGACCAGGGAGTACTTGGGCGCCATGCGTTCCCGCGGCTCCGGCTGGATCGTCAACGTGAACTCGCCGGTGTCTCGCCTGCCGATTCCCGGCTGCGTGGGCTACCAGTCGTCGCGGTGGGCGCTGCGCGGCCTGACCGCGTCGTTGCGCCTGGACCTGCGCGGAACAGGCGTCGGGATCAGCGAAGTGATCCCGGGCAAGGTGTCCAGCGAGTACTTCAACAACAACCCCGGTGCCGAGGAACGGATCCCCGTGATCGCCCGGCTGATCCCCACGGTGACGCCGGCCCAGTGCGCGAAGGCGATCGTCGACGCCGTGGAGAAGGAACGGGCGGAGCACCTGTTCCCGTGGCAGCTCAAGGCGTTCGAGCTGTCCGGCCGGCTCTTCCCCGGCCTCACCTCGTACCTGACCTGGAAGACCGGCACACACCGCTAGCCCGCTGCTGCTTGTCCGCACGCGGGGCCCTTTCGTACGCCAGGAGAGTACGAAAGCTCCCCGCGTACTTTTCGCAATGTGAAAACGGCCCCTCGCCTGCGCGGGAGGGTGCAGACGAGAGGCCGGGGTTGGTGACCGCGGACCGGTGCCGGTCGGGGAGGGAAGGTGCACGTCACCGGCCCGCGGGAATCTGTGGAGTTGTTGAGCTGACCGGGGTCCGCGATGTCGCGGTCGGGGGTTCGCCCATCGCGGACCACCGGTCAGTAGGCCGTTTGCAGACCTGGTCGTGTCGGGGGGACGCCAGGTCAGTCGCAAAGGCCCGTTAGTGGGCTCGAGCCACCGCGCGGCGGGTTCTGGTGACAGGAGGGGTCACCGGAGCCTCGCGCAGGTGGCGAGCCGGGCGCGGGGCGAGTCCGCCCGCGACCAGGTGTTCGTACGCGGCGCGCCACACCGAGCAGGGTGACTTCTGCTGGCGCCAACGGCCGGAGCACTCGGGGCAGTTGCCCTTCTCGTCCGGCTCGTGCGCTGCCAGCAGAGCACGCCATCCCTCGGTCAGCCGAGGGAGCTCGGATCGAGCCACCGACAGCAGGGACGGGGCGTCCGCGCGGCTCGCCAGCTCCGTGAGCAGGTCGAGTCGTTCCCACACAGCGTTGCGAAGAACCTGTCCGAGGATCGCGTCCATCGAGGAACTCACCGTCACCTTTCCGCCTGGTCGGCGGCTTCGCGTAGCGCAGCCCTGAGCTGTACGAGCTGGTCGTGGGACAAGACTGCCGTCTCACCGGGAGGTCCCACCAGAACCACTTGGCCCTGGACGACCTTCACGGTGAGCTGGCGGTCCCGGTCGACCACGTCGCCGCAGCTGATCTGCCACGTCCGACGCTGCCCGGTCGTGCCGCGCCATGTGGAGTCGGTGTCACCCGTCTCCACAATGGAGGTGGAACTCGGGGAGGAGCTGTCCACTATTGGTCGTTCCTCTCCGTGCTCACTCGCTTACCGGAATCCAGATTGCGATGATTCATGCCGGAACGGGACGTCACAGCGCTGACCGGTGGAAGTCTTACGGTGAGCGGTAAGCGGTGTTCGGTGGGGCCGATCAGCCTCGCCGAAGAGGACTTCTCGGGCTCGGGGACCTGCCCCTAGTCTGCCGATGACGCCCAACGGACTGTGAGGGTGCGCGATGAACACCATGGGTTCCCAGGGCTCTCCGATTCCCGCCGAGGTGTGGGACCAGCAGGAGATGCGGGACGCACTGGCCCGACGAGAGATCAGCTCGGTCTACCGGCTGCTCCGACGGCACGGCGTGTCCCAGCGCCAGATCGCGGCGCTCACGGGCCAGTCGCAGTCCGAGGTCTCGGAGATCCTCAAGGGACGCCAGGTGATGGCATATGACGTCCTCACCAGGATCGCCGTCGGCCTGGGTGTCCCACGTGGATACATGGGTCTCGCCTATGACGAGACAACGGCAGTGAGGGTGGCCGCAACCGCGGACTCACCCCATCCTGAGGAGGACGAGTCGGTGAAGCGTCGGAAGTTCCTCGCGCACGCCGCCGCCGTGACAGTGGGCGCGGCCGTGTTCGGAGCGGACTCCGGGTCGTGGGTTTCTCACCCCACACAGACTCCGGCTCCGGGACGCATCGGCATGACCGATGTGCGCCAGGTCGAAGCGGCGACGCGGGCTCTGCGCGCCCTCGACTACCAGTACGGCGGCGGCTCCTGCCGCGACGCCGTGGTCGCCCAGCTGTCCTGGGGCCAGCAGATGCTCGGTGCGAGCTCGACCGACGTCGTACGCCAGCGCCTCTTCGTCGCATTGGCCGACCTGCACAACCTCGCCGGCTGGACGTCGTTCGACACGGGCTTGATGGACTCGGCCCGCAACCACTTCGGTCAGGCGCTCGACCTCGCCAAGCAGGGCGACAACGAGGCGCTGATGGCGAACATCCTGTACCGCATGGGTCGCGTCTACCTGCACCAGAACGCCCCGGACGACGCGCTGAAGGTGTTCCAGCTGGGTCAGCTGGCCGCGCAGAACTCCGGTTCCGAACTGGCGGTGGGCATCCTGTGCGCGAACGAGGCCTGGGCCTACGCGAAGATGGGTTCCGACGAGCAGGCGCTGAAGCTGCTCGGCCGCGCGCGTGACGAGTTCTCCCGCGCGGA
Source organism: Lentzea nigeriaca (assembly GCF_016907955.1). Lineage (GTDB taxonomy): Bacteria > Actinomycetota > Actinomycetes > Mycobacteriales > Pseudonocardiaceae > Lentzea > Lentzea nigeriaca. The sequence goes on from NZ_JAFBCX010000002.1 coordinate 153,340, forward strand.
CATCGCCGAAGCGCCCGCCTGGGCGAGGTTCTTCAACGAGATCGACCTCTCGTCCATGATCGGCACGGTGCACACCGAGCTGGCGCAGACCGTGGACACGAAGTACGCCCGAACGGCCATCCCCTACCTGTCCAAGGCGATCAGCAGCTTCGGCGATGACATGGCCCGCAGCCGTTCGTTCAACCTCACGTCGATGTCGATCAACCACCTCATCGAGGGCGACATCGACCACGGCGCCAAGGTCGGCCGCCAGGCCGTCGACCTGTCCGAAGGGCTCAAGTCGGTCCGCACGAAGCAGCGCATGGAGCCCTTGCGCCAGGAAGCCGAGAAGCGCCGCAACAACCCCGAGGCCCGCGAGTTGGCCGAACGCGTTGCCCGCTTCACAGGAACCGACACGGCCGCCTGACTCCAACTCGTTTGGGTCTTTTAGCATCACTTTCGGATGGTGTGGGACACGAACCGGTAACGCCAGGGCCTTCTCCTGCGAATGCAGCATCGACGGGCGAGAAATCCACGCCTAAGGTGCGGCAGGTCGGGGCGAAGGGCGAGGTGCGGCACGTGAGCCTTACTCGGAGGTGGCGTTCCAAGCGAGCGCTGCGATCCGCGCAGTTGCTCGACGAGGTCGTCGACACCCAGTTGCCGCTGCTCGCGGCGTTCGACGAGGAGCGACGGCGGCGTTCGGCCGACTACCTCGCGGAGCTCGTCGCCCTGGCGCAGGACTACCGCTACTACGCCAACGGCTGGATCGACAGCCGCGAGCTGGACCGCCGCGGCCAGCGCACGATGAACCGGCTGGCGCGCATGCGTGAGGAATCTTCGGCTCGACTGATCACCGACTAGCCCATTCGTGGGCAGCTCGTCGCGCCGATCAGACCACTCGCCGAGTCCTGCGAATGTTTCACGTTGAACAATTACCAGGGGACCGGTCCGCTGAAGTCGAACAGGCCTCCGGTCGGACCGTCGTCGGGCAGGGTGGCCAGCCTGATCGCGATCCTGGCTCCCTCCGCGGGGGTGTCCCTTCCCTGGAAGCCGTTGAGATCGGTCGCCACATAACCCGGGCACGCACCGTTGACCTTGATGTTCTCCAGCTCCTTGGCGTACTGGACGGTGATCGCGTTCAAGTATGTCTTCGACGGTGAGTAGGTCCCGCTGATCCCGCCGAGGGTGACGTCGGGGGTGCTCTGCAACGTCAGCGACGCGACGTGGCTCGACTGGTTCACGATTCGCGGCCGCGGTGAACGGCTCAGCAGCGGCAACATCGCGTTGGTGACCCGGACGACGCCGATCACGTTGGTCTCCACCACCGTCCTGATGCTCTCCGGCGTGGCCGTCGACGGCTGGTCCGGCCATCCTCCGGCGATCGCCGCGTTGTTGACCAGCACGTCGAGCCGTCCGAACCGCTCGTCGAAGAGTCCCGCGGCTTTGGTGACGCTCTCGTCGTCGGTGACATCCAACGGCACGAAGAACGCGTCGACGCCTTCCGCGCGCAGCTTCGTCGCCGCTTCCTCGCCGCGCTGAGGGTCCCGCGCGCCGACTCCGACGCTCATCCCCAATGCGCCGAGCCCTGCGGCGATCTCGTACCCGATGCCCTTGTTCGCGCCGGTGACCAGCGCAATCGTCTGTTCGCTCATGCATCTGATCGTGGTCCAGCCCGCGTTCAAGACCAACATCACTTCGATGTGGCAGCGATACCCGGCCGGTATCGATAGCGTGGACGTGTGGAGACCCGAGAGCTTCGGTACTTCGTCGCGGTCGCGGAGGAACTGCACTTCGGCCGGGCCGCCGACCGTCTGGGCATCGCCCAGCCGCCGTTGTCGCGGACGATCGCCCAGCTCGAACATCGGCTCGGCGTCGCGTTGCTGGCCCGCACCAGCCGCAGGGTCTCGCTCACCGAGGCGGGTGCGGTGCTCCTGGCCGAGGCACGGTCGATCCTCGGTGCGGTCGCCGCGGCCGAGAGGCGCACACGCAACGTCGACCGGCCATCGCTGGTGCTGGCCGCCAAGGCCGGTGGTTCCAGCGAACTGCTGGCGAAGCTGCTCGACGCCTACGCCGCCGAACCGGGTGCGGTCGCCGTCGACCTGCTGCTCTGCCAGGCCCACGCCGCGCAGCCACTGCTCGACGGACGAGCCGACGTGGCGATCCTGCACGAACCGTTCGACTCGACCGCGGGTCTCGACGTCGAGCCCCTGCACGCCGAGAGCCAGTTCGCGATCATGTCGAGCTCGCATCCACTGGCCGGTGCGGCTGGGCTGCGGATGGCTGATGTCATCGATCTGCCGGAGCTCGCGCGTTGGCCGGAGCCCGACGGCACCTACCTTCCCGGCCCAGGCGTGGAGGTGCACGACCTGACGCAGCTGTTCCAGATGATCGCGCTCGGCCGCGCCGTCGCGGTCATGCCGGAGGTCGTCCGTGTGGGCCTGCTCGAAGGCCTGGTCGCAGTACCGGTGGTGGACGCGCCGAAGGTGACGACGGTGATCGCGTGGCCACCGCACAGCAGGTCGCGCGCTGTTGCCGACCTGGTGCGCGTGGCGACGGGGTTCAGCTGACGGGCGCGCGGCTGAGCACCACGGCGAGCCCGAACGCGACGCCCATGATGGTCACTTCCAGTACCGCCCACTGCACGATCGCCGTGACCTTGTGCTGCGAGATCTTCGGCAGCAGCCGCCACCGGATGTGCGCGCCGAGCAGCGCGATCAGCCCCGCGCACACCGCCTTGCCGATGAACAGCAGCCCGTAGCCGGTGGTGACCAGCGACTGCGGAAACGGCACGACCGGGTTGAGGATCAGCTCCAGCAGCCCGTTGAACAGGCCGGTCACCGACACCACGATCAGCGAGATGGTCGCGACCTTGGAGAACTTCGGCAGCGCGGCCGCCAGCAGCCCCTTGCGGTAGGCGACCAGCGCCATCAACGCGCCGAGCCCGCCCGTCCACGCTGCGGCGCCCAGCACGTGCAGCTCCATGGAGACCATCGAGTAGTCGTGGTACTTCCAGTTGGAGGCGTGCCCGGTCACCGGGATGGGCAGCAGCCCGAACATCGAGATGAGAATCCGCAGCTCAGCGGGTACCGACTCACCGTTGCGCACAGCCATCACGCCGACGAACAGGTAGACGAACGCACAGGCCGCGCTGAACAGCAGGCCCTTGCCCGCGCCGACGTTCGCGATGTAGTCGATCGCGTTGCCGATGCTGACGTCGCTGCCCGGCCGCAGTTCAGCGGCCTGCAGCACGATCGCCAGCAGCGCGGTGACGACCCAGACGGCGGCGGCGACGACCGCGGCCGGCCTGGCGAGGCGCATCACGGGTTCGGTGTGCGTGGGCCGGTCGAAGCCGAGCAGCTTCGGCAGGATCGACAGCCCGACGACGATGGTCGCCGAGACGTCCAGCAGAACTCGGGTGACCGGCAGGCCGTACCGGACCGCCGCCCCGGCGTCCACGACCCCGGCGACCACGACGGGTGGTGCCAGCACGAGGCCGAGCGCGATGCCCGCGAGTGCGCCGAGGACGAGCCCGGCGAGTACGCGGTAGTGGGAGGGGGCGGTGGTCCGGACGTCGCTCATGCCTTGGTGCCTCCGCCGCGCAGGGCGAAGAACACGCCGCCGCCGAGGAGCACCACGGCGCCTGCGATCCACACCCAGATGGGCAGGCCGTCGTTCGGCTTGTCCGCGGGGTTGTCGGTCGCGACCTGGCGGGGAGTGCCGGTGCCGTCCTTGGTCAGCGTGAACGTCAGCTCACCGGAGACGGGGTGGCCGTCCGCGGACAGGATGCGGTAGCCGATCTTGTACTGCCCGGCCTTGCCGAGCGCTGCGACCTGCGTGGAGACCGCGTTGTCCTTGATCGTCGGGTCGCCGGCGATCTCGTAGTGGCCACCGTTGGCGTCCACGACCGAGATCGTGTTGATGCCCTGGCCGCCCTGCACGTCCTGGTCGAACGTCAGCGTGACCGTGGACGGGCCGACCTCCAGCGAGGTCTTGTCCTTCGGGTCGCTGCTGATCAGTGCGTTGTGCGCCGCCGCGGGGGCGGCCGTGACGAGCACGGCCGCACCAGCGATCAGGCACGCGATGAGCGCGCGCTTCATGCCTTGCGCCTCGAACGCAGGATGGCGCCGACACCGAAGCCCAGACCCAGCGCGCCGACGGCCAGACCGGCGCCACCGAGGTAGCGGGCGGTCTGGTCGGAACTCGTGGACGCCGATGCCTCGTGCGTCTCGGTGCCCGTGTTGGACGCGCCGTGGCCGTGGTCGTCCTGGGCGGCCTTCTTCGGGGCGAGCTTCAGCGCGGGCGCCGGGTGCTCGGGCTCCTTGCCGTCGGCGCCGGTCGACTGGCTCCAGTCGACGACCTCGCCGTTCTCGTAGGTCTGCTTGGCGGGGAGTTCGAGCTTGTCCTTGCCCTCCGGCAGGGTGCCGAGCGCGACGAAGAACTCCTGGTACTCGTTGATCCCGATCTTCACGCCGGGGTCGGCTGTCCAGGTGATCGTCCTGAACGCCTCGGTGATCTCCTTGCCGCCGACCGTCACGGGCTTGTCGAGCTTGCCCTTGACGGCCTCGGCCTTCCAGCCGGGCAGCGGCTTGGTGCGCACCGAGGTGAGCGGCGTGTCCTGCGGCAGGGTGACCTCGAGCTTGATCGTGCCCGCGTTGTCCCGCTCGTTGGGGACGCGGAACGCGAACGTCGCACGGCCGCCCTGGGTGAACTCGGACGGCTGAGCGCTGACGTGCGCGGATGCGATGGTCGGCGTGCCGAGGACCGCGAGTCCGGCCACACCGAGGACGGCGAGCGCGCGCACGCCAAATCGATTTGTCGACATGAAGTTGTGGCTCCTGATTGCCAAAGGGATTGGGGGATTGGGTGATCAGGAGTTGGGTGGTGGGCCGCGCCGCCCGTGTGCACGCGGGTACAGCGCCACGTACTGCTGCTGCGTGTACGGCGTGCTGGTGAACGTCCGCACCGGCGTGGTGACCGGCAGCGGCGTGAGCCTGCGAGGGATCAGGCGGGTGACCGCGGCGAACAGCCTGAACAGGGCGTTCTCCGCGTGGAACAGCAGCAGGCCGGTCAGCGTCGCGGCGACGAGGTGCGCCACGAACATCCGGCCGCTGAGCGTGTTCGTGTGCTCGTGGTTGACCCAGGTCAGCAGCAGGTGTTGCGCGAGCTGGGCCGTCGCGAGCCCGGCGATGACCGAGAGCCGCCCGGTGCGCTTGTCGGCGAGGCTGCCCGCGGCGAACGCGATCAGCACGACGAGCGGTACCGCGTGGATGAACTCGGCCAGCTCTCCGCCGCCCAGTCCGTGCGCGGCGATCGTGAGCGCGGATGAGGTCAGCGCAAGCGCGGCACCCCGCAGGGTGCGCAACTCACTCGACCGTGTGCTCACGCAGCTGAGGGTAATCGGACGAGTTTGTCGCGGTCTATGAGCGGGTAGCTAGGTGCGCATGCCTAACCAATGCGATCAGCCGGGCCGTACCGACCGGGTCGTGTTCGGCGTTGCCGCAGGTCTGACGCTCGCGTTCGTGGCCTGGGGAATCGTCGGCACTTCCAGTCTCGCGACCTTCTCGAAGACGGCGCTCGGCTGGATCATCCAGAATCTGGGATGGGCCTTCGTGATCTCGGCCTCCGGGTTCGTGGTCTTCGCCCTGTGGCTCGCGTTCAGCCGCTACGGCAAGATCCCGCTCGGCCGTGACGACGAGAAACCCGAGTTCAAGACGGTTTCGTGGGTCGCGATGATGTTCAGCGCCGGCATGGGCATCGGTCTGATGTTCTACGGCGTCAACGAGCCGCTCTCGCACTACGTGAAACCGCCGCCGGGGACCTCCGGTGATCCGCTCGAGACCGCGATGGCCACCACGCTCTTCCACTGGACGTTGCACCCGTGGGCCATCTACGCCGTGGTCGGCATCGCGATCGCGTACGGCAGCTTCCGGCGTGGCCGGTCTTCGCTGATCAGCGCCGCGTTCGCGCCTGTGCTGGGCCGTCGGGCCGCCAGCGGCTGGGGCCGGGCCATCGACGTGATGGCGATCTTCGCGACGTTGTTCGGCTCGGCGGCTTCGTTGGGACTGGGCGCGCTGCAGATCGGGTCCGGTCTGGAGGCCGCCGGCTGGGCGGGCGACGTCGGCAAGGGCGTGCTGGTCGCGATCATCGCGGTGCTGACCGTGGCGTTCGTCGCGTCCGCCGTCTCGGGTGTCGCGAAGGGCATCCAGTGGCTGTCGAACATCAACATGGTGCTGGCGGTCGTGCTGGCGTTGTTCCTGTTCGTGGTCGGTCCGACCGTGTTCATCCTGAACCTGCTGCCGACGGCGCTGGGCGACTACTTCCGCGAGCTCGCGGACATGGCGGGCCGCACCGCCGCCTCGGGTGGTGACGCGACGGAGACGTGGCTCTCCGGGTGGACGATCTTCTACTGGGCGTGGTGGATCTCGTGGACGCCGTTCGTCGGCATGTTCATCGCCCGGATCTCGCGTGGCCGCACGATCAAGCAGTTCGTGGCGGGCGTGATCCTGGTGCCGTCCGCGGTGTCACTGGTGTGGTTCGCGATCCTGGGCGGGACGGCGATCTTCGAGCAGCGGTCCGGGGTCGACCTGGCGGGTCAGTCCTCGCCGGAGTCGCAGCTGTTCGCGCTGCTGGACCAGTTCCCGTTGGCGACGATCGCCGGTGTTGTCGTGATGGTGCTGGTGGCGATCTTCTTCGTGTCCGGTGCCGATGCGGCGTCGATCGTGATGGGAACGCTCTCGCAGTGCGGATCGATCCGGCCTACGAAACCGGTGGTGGTCTTCTGGGGTGTACTGACGGGTGCCGTCGCTGCCGTGATGTTGCTTGTCGGCGGGTCGAACGCGCTGACAGGACTGCAGAACCTGACGATCATCGCGGCGTTGCCGTTCATGGTCGTGATGGTCGGGTTGTGCGTGTCGTTGGCCCGTGACCTGCGGTCCGATCCGATGATCAAGCGTGAGGAACGGGTCGCCGAGGTGATGGAGGAGGTCACCGCGCACCTCGACCCCGGTCAGGTGGTCGAGGAGGCGGCGGTGAAGGCGGTCGCTGAGGTGACCGGGAAGGTTCCCGAGGTCAGCGCACGTTCAGGCGCCTGAGCAGTTCCTGCTCCAGCACGTCCAGATCGGTTCCGACGGCCCGGTGTGCGGCTTTGCGCCGGGCCGTCGGCATGCGTTCGGAGGCGCGGACGGCGGCGAGGAGTTGGGCGAGTCGCGCCTCGGTCTTCGAAACCCACGCTTCGTCGGAAGCGCGCAAAGATTCCAGGGAGTCGGAGAAACCGACAATCCGCGCGTGCAAACGGGCGCCGTGACCCGAGTACTTGCCGATGTCGGCGACGTCGATGCCGAGGCGGCGCGCGCGATAGCGGTCGTACTGGTCGCTCAGCATCCCGGCACCGCGGGCCAGCACCGGAGCGAGCACCGGAACGAGCACCGGGGCGATCACCTTCGCCACGCCGACCAGGTTCTTGGCCCTCTTGGGCGTGATCAGATGGCCGGTTTTGCGCGCCATTCGGGTACACCTCCTCCGTCAGATGAAACTTACTGCCCAGGTTGCTGACACATGAGGTCGACGCGCGACATACCCTGCATCAGTGACTTCCCAGGTGCAGCTCGACGCCGGCGTGGTCACTCGTTGTCGGCGGCGGGTGCACCTCGAAAACGATCCGGAGATGCGCGACGCTCCCAAAGCGGCGCCGGATCCGGCTTCGGAACAACGGAAAGCGGACGCGACGAACCATCGCCGCGCGGTGGCGGACGCCCTCGGCCGGATCGTCGGCTCGAATCTCCTCGAGGTGCCGAACGGGCCGGACGTGCGCAGCGCGGACCGCGAACGCGTCACCCTCGCCGCGATGGAGATGGGCGCGCCGTACATCTGGGGCGCCGCGCTGCCACGTGATCCGCGCGGTGGCCGTCGCGGTGGCATCGACCTGCTGGTCAAGGACGTCACCGGCTACGTGCCGGTGCTCGTGGTGCGGCACAAGATCACCGATCCCGGCCAGGGTGCGCGCACGAGCCCGTTGACGATGCCGTTGCCCGGTGGCAGCCGCACGGACCCGCACCGCAAGGTCCGGCCCCAGCCGCGCGACCAGCTCCGGCTGGCCCACGCCCAACGTCAGCTGCAGGCCGCCGGCTACGCGGCGCACGGCCGGGCGACCGGTGGCGTGATCGGCATGGACGCGGACGTCGTGCTGTGGCACGACCTCGAAGCGCCGACGTGGCCCGGCGGCCGCACCGCGCTGGCCGAGTACGACGCGCGGTTCTCCGACCGGCTGGCCGTGGCGCTGGCGGCGGTGAACCAGAAGGACCCGCTCGCCAAGCCGTCCCGGATCGTCGACTGCAAGACGTGCCCGTGGTGGCCGACGTGCGACAACGACCTCAAGCAGGGCAGGGACGTCAGCCTCGTCGTGCGCGGCGAGGACGCGGTGGCGTTGCGCAAGATCGGTCTGTCCACTGTGGACGCACTGGCCGAGCTGGATCCGGCCGTCGAAGGCCCGATCCAGTTGGTGGGCATGCCGTTCGGCGACGCCGTGGTGCTGGCGCGGGCATGGCTGCGCGACCTGACGCTGGTGCGCCGGGTGCCGGAGATGAAGGTGCCGCGCGCGGACGTCGAGGTCGACGTCGACATGGAGAGCTTCGGCGACCTCGGCGCGTACATGTGGGGCTGCCTGCTGTCCGGAAAGGACATCGACGAGGAGCACGGCTACCGCGCGTTCGTCACGTGGGACGCGCTGCCGTGCGACGACGAGGCGCGAAGCTTCGCCGAGTTCTGGACCTGGCTGACGGGCATCCGGCTGCGCGCCAAGGCACGAGGGCTGTCGTTCCGCGCCTACTGCTACAACGAGCTCGCCGAGAACCGCTGGCTGCTGGCGTCGGCAGAACGCTTCGCGGGCAAGCCGGGCATCCCGACCACCGCGCAGGTCAAGGAGTTCATCGAGTCGGACTCCTGGGTGGACCTGTTCGGCATCGTCCGCGAGCAGTTCCTGTGCGCCCACGGCAAGGGCCTGAAGATCATCGCCCCGGTGGCGGGCTTCCAGTGGCGCGACCCGGAGGCCGGCGGCGAGAACTCCATGCGCTGGTACCGGGCCGCGGTGGGGATGAACGGCGACGCGCTCGACACCGAGCAGCGGCGGCGGCTGCTGGAGTACAACGAGGACGACGTCCGGGCCACCCACCGCCTGCGCGAGTGGATGACCTCGGACGCCATGTCACGTCTGCCGTACTCGGGAGATCTTTAGCGCGGCGCCATGCGAAGAGCGCCGTCCATCCGGATGACCTCGCCGTTCAGGTAGTCGTGCTCGACCAGCGAGACCGCCAGCTGGGCGTACTCGGACGGCTGGGCGAGGCGCTTCGGGAACGGCACCCCGGCCGCGAGACCCGCGCGGAACTCGTCGGAGACCGTGGCGAGCATCGGGGTGTCGACGATGCCGGGCGCGATGGTCAGCACGCGGATGCCGACGGACGAGAGGTCGCGGGCGGCCGGGAGGGTCATGCCGACGACGCCGCCCTTGGACGAGGCGTAGGCGACCTGGCCGATCTGGCCGTCGAACGCGGCGATCGAGGCGGTGTTGATGATCACGCCGCGAGCGCCGTGCTCGAGTTCCTCGGTCTTGCCCATGGCGGCGGCGGCCAGGCGCAGGACGTTGAAGGTGCCGATCAGGTTGACCTCGATGATCTTGCGGTAGAGGTCGAGGTCGTGCGGGCCGGTCTTGCCGACGGTGCGGGACGACGGGCCGATGCCCGCGCAGTTCACCGTGATGCGCAAGGGGTTGCCGGAGCCGGCGGCGGTGTCGACGGCGGCCTGGACCTCTTCGCCGGAGGTCACGTCGGCGGCCAGGTAGGTGACGTTCTCGACGACGTCGGCCTTCTCGATGGCGCTGGGCAGGTCGAGCGCGAACACCTGCGCTCCACGCGCCGCCAGCGCACGTGCGGTCGCGCCGCCGAGACCGGACGCGCCACCGGTGACGATGGCCGCGGTACCCGAGATCTCCATGCCTTCATCCTCCTCGAAGCGAACTGCTCGCGAGGAGGTTAACGCTCGTTACCTGAACTTCAACGGTCGGACCAGTGCAGCAGTGCCACGAGAGGCACGGCTGCCAGCAGTGCGAGGGCGATGAAGATCGTCGCGATAGCCAGTACTCCCATGCCCTGAACTGTGCCGTTCGAAGATGTTCGAACGCATCGGCCGCGTCGGTAGACCTCTGGTAGGAGATCTGTCACGGTCAGCTACGACGAAAGTCGTACGGAGTTCTCCGGGAAGCCAACTGGGCCTGTCAGGGTCACCCGCATGTTCGCTCGCCGGATCGCCGTCGTCGGCACTGGTTACGTGGGGTTGACCACGGGAGCCTGCCTAGCCTCGCTCGGACACCGCGTGGTCTGCGCGGACGTCGACCAGCTCAAGGTCGCGCGGCTGCGCGCCGGGCAGGTCGACATCCTGGAGCCGGGGCTCGCCGAGCTCGTCGTCGAGGGACAGGCAGCCGGGCGGCTGGAGTTCGTGGTCGGGGCCGCCGCGGCGGTGGCCGACGCCGAGGTCGTGTTCTTCTGCCTGCCGACGCCGATGGGTGCTGGTGGGGCGGCTGACCTGAGCGCTGTCGAGTCGGTGGCTGCGGAGATCTCCGACGTGCTGCCGTATGGGGCCATCATCGTCACGAAGTCGACGGTGCCGGTGGGTACGTCGGGACGCGTGCGCGCGTTGCTCGGCCGTGAGGACGTCGCCGTCGTGTCCAACCCGGAGTTCCTGCGCGAGGGAACTGCCGTGCGCGACTTTCTGCACCCTGATCGGATCGTTGTCGGCTCGGACTCGCCGTCCGCGGCTGAGCGGGTCGCGGCGCTGTTCGCGAAGCTCGGTGCGCCGACGGTGCTGATGGACGCCGCGAGCGCCGAGATGGTCAAGTACGCCGCGAACTGCTTCCTCGCGATGAAGCTCTCGTACGTCAACGCGGTCGCTGAGCTGTGTGAACTGCTCGGTGCCGACATCGAGTCGGTGTCCGAGGGCATGGGCTACGACAAGCGGATCGGGCAGTCGTTCCTGCGGCCGGGGCCGGGCTGGGGCGGTTCGTGCCTGCCGAAGGACACGCACGCGATGGTGCAGATCGCCGAGGCGGTCGGTGTCGACTTCGGGCTGATCCGGTCGACGATCGAGGCCAACGTCCGGGCGCAGCTGCGGATCGTGGACAAGGTTCGTGCTGCCTGTGGCGGTTCGCTGGCCGGGGTGCGGATCGGCGTGCTCGGGCTCGCGTTCAAGGCCGGTACGAACGACCTGCGCGACTCGCCCGCGCTGGCCGTCGCGGAGCAGCTGGTGCTCGACGGTGCCGAGCTGACGGCGTTCGACCCGGAGGTGACCGGGCCGGTGGCCGGAATGTTGCTGGTCGACGACCCGTACCAGGCGGTGAAGGGTGCCGAGGCCGTGGTGCTGTTGACCGACTGGCCCGTGTTCCGGACGTTGGACTGGGTTCGCGTCGCCGAATTGATGGACGGCCATGTCGTCGTCGATGCCCGCAACCACCTCGACGCCGACGCGTTGCAGCGCGCCGGACTGCTCCATTCGGGTGTGGGGCGTGCATCACTCGGAGTCACGCAATTTAGTTAGCGTCGCATACCTTTATGGGGTGTTCACCACGCGCCCCGAACTCGTCGGCACCTTCGGCATGGTCGGATCGACCCACTGGCTGGCCTCGTCGGCCGCCATGGCCGTCCTGGAGGATGGCGGCAACGCCTTCGACGCCGCCGTTACCGCCGGATTCGTGCTTCAGGTCGTAGAACCGCACCTCAACGGCCCCGGTGGCGAGGTCCCGATCATCTTCGCGGCCGCTGGATCGGCGCCGCGTGTGCTCTGCGGACAGGGCGTGGCACCCGCCGGTGCCACCATCGAGCACTACCTGTCGCTGGGCCTCGACCTCATTCCCGGCAGTGGTCTGCTCGCCGCGACGGTGCCTGGTGCGTGGGACGGCTGGCTCACACTTCTGCGTGACTACGGCACGAAGTCGTTGCGCGACGTGTTGGACAAGGCCATCGGCTACGCCCGTGACGGCTTCCCGCTCGTGGCCCGTGTCGTCGACACCATCGAGATGGTCTCGGACCTGTTCCGCGACCACTGGCCGACGTCGGCCGCGCAGTGGATGCCCGGAGGATCGCTTCCCGTGCGCGGCGGCCGTTTCCGCAACCCGAAGCTCGCCGACACCTGGGAGTGGCTGCTGGCCGCCGCCGAAGCTGCGGGCTCCGACCGGGAAGCGCAGATCGAGGCCGCGCGCAGGGCCTGGTCGCAGGGTTTCGTCGCGGCACAGGTCGACGAGTTCTGCCGCACGGCCTTCCGCGACGACTCGGGCCGCGACCACGCCGGTGTGCTGACCGGTGCCGACATGGCGTCGTGGGAGGCGTCGTACGAGGACGCGCTGACCGTCGACTTCGGCTCGTGGTCGCTTGTCAAGGCCGGCGCGTGGACGCAGGGACCCGTTCTGGCACAACAGCTCCGGTTGCTGGAGGGATTTGACCTGTCCTATGTGGACGGCAAGCCCACCGCAGAGACCCTGCACCTCGCGGTCGAGGCCGCGAAGCTCGCTTTCGCCGACCGCGAAGCCTGGTACGGCGACACCGGTGACGTGCCGCTGGAGACCTTGCTGTCGCGTTCCTACGCCGCCGAACGCCGTGCGCTGATCGGCGACACGGCCTCCTACGAACTTCGCCCCGGCTCGCCCGACGGCCGGGAACCGTTGCTGCCCAAGCACATCAGCAGCGGCCCGGCGGTGCTGACCTCTGACCCGACCGGCGCGATCGGTGAACCGACGGTCGCCCGCTCCGGCGTGACGCGCGGCGACACCGTGCACGTCGACGTCGTGGACCGCTGGGGCAACATGGTGTCCGCGACCCCGTCCGGCGGCTGGCTGCAGTCGTCGCCGACGATCCCGTCACTCGGCTTCTGCCTGGGCAGCCGCGCCCAGATGTTCTGGCTGGACAAGGACTTGCCGAACTCGCTGGCTCCCGGCAAGCGCCCGCGGATCACGTTGTCGCCCTCGATGGCGTTGCGCGACGGCGAGGCGGCGCTGGCGTTCGGCACGCCCGGCGGCGACCAGCAGGACCAGTGGCAGCTCGGCTTCTGGCTGGCGCACATGGCCGGCCTGAACCTCCAGGAAGCCATCGACTCGCCGATGTGGCACTCGAACGCGTTCCCGAGCTCGTTCTACCCGCGCGCCTGGACCCCAGGCGAACTCGTCATCGAGTCACGCGCCGGCGCGGACGTCCTGGAAGCGTTGCGGCGCAAGGGCCACCAGGTCGTGGACGCCGGCGAGTGGACGCTCGGCCGGATGTCAGCCGTGGCAAGGGATTCCACGGACGGACTCCTGCGCGCCGGTGCGAACCCGCGCGGCACGCAGGGCTACGCGGTGGGTCGCTAGCCGCCGATCACTTCGGTGCCGTCGTGGACCATCGACACGCCGCCACCGGTGTTGTGCAGCGTGCTGATGCCCGCGCCCCCTGCGAGGTCGGAGACCTGCTTGATCGAGTCGTCGACCTGGGGAAGCGAGCTCGCGCTCGCGGTGCCCGCCAGCGCGGCGAGCGCACCGGCCGCGAGACCGGCCGAAGCGACGATCTTCTTGATGCGCAAGGCGTTTCGCTCCTAGAGAGTGGAACGGCGCCCGATTCGAGGGGGAGGGAATCGGGCGCCGCCCCGGCCAGGAAGTACTGGTTGGATCAGATGTCGAGCGCGGCTTCGCCGTGCGGCGGCCCCTGCGGCTCGTTCAGGCCGAGCAGCGTCGCGGCGGGAACGCCGTTGCCGCCCGCGTCGACGTTCTCGACGATCGCCTTCACGTCGAGGTCCTGCGCGTTGATGGCCTGGATCTTGCCGTCCACGTCCTCCGTGTTCACCGAGGCGAGGTTGGCGGCGCCGGCCACGTCGCCCAGCTGGCCGCCGAGGTCCGGCGTCGTCTCCACTGCGGTGCTGGCAACGTCCGCGTGCGCGGTGCCGCCCAGGCCGAGCATGACGGTGGCGCCGCCGAGGGCGATAGCGGCCCCCGTGATGGTCTTCCTGAGGTTCATGGGCGCGAAGGTGTCGTGTCCGACCGCTCTACATCAAGCTGGTTAACTCAGGCGGGGGAACTTCTTCATCCCTTCAGGGGGCGCCAGTCCACGGCGACCGTGCAGACGCGCTCTTTGTCCCGCCACACCGATATCGCGCAAAGACCCTCCTTCGTTCCGGCGCGAGCCATGAAGTCGCGGGCGCACTCGATGGTGTACCGGCACCGCCGCTCGTCGCCTTTTCTTATGTACCAACCAAGATCCGTGACCTCCTCGACGTGCTCGAGGTCCAGCGCACCGTCTGGCCGCCGCCGGTGGTACTCGATGCGATGCAGGTGGTCCATGACCACTAGTGGCGTGTCGCAGCTATCTCTTGGGATGTGACAGTGAGAGTGATGCCGGCAGGCAGCCGCCCTTCGATCATGAAGATCGCGCTCTCATGGCTGCCAACTGCACGGTGGGCAGCAGTTGGGGTGATCAGCAAACGTTTGCGTCGGCATTTCTCTACCGCCATCTCGGCAGCGACGTGCATGAGAGCGCGACCATCCGGGCTTTCGGAGACGAGCACCAGACCGCGCCCTGCCCGACTTAACGGAGCACAACCAAGCCGCGACGACGTCGAGCACGCAGCCGGTCGGTGCACATCGAAGACCCCGACCGGGTGAAGGCCACTACCCTTACCTTCGAACACCTCTCGAAGCTGGCGTTGACCCCCGAAGAGTCCGCTGCGTGGATCGAGAGGTTGGCCGCCGAGAGGTAGGGATCGATGTGTCTGCTGTGTGGCGCAAGAGCGGCCGCAGCAACAACGGCGGAAACGGAAGCTGCGTCGGGATTGCTCTGAATGGCTCAGTCGCGCGTGTGCGCGACTCCAAGAACCGGACAAATTCGGTCGTCGCCGCGCCCGATTGGGCAGCGTTCATCGGCGCCATCAAGCGCGGCGACTTCGAAAACGACTGACAAAAGCTAGGCGATCGCGCCCGGTGGAAGCTTCAACTTAAATGGCAACGTCGTGACGACGGCCAGGTCGGAAGCGGTCGCCTTCATCAACGTGGGTGCGTTGCGGGCGCCAGGCTCCGGCAGGTCGAGCAGCCGGTCGACGGCCTCGCAGAGCGGTCCCTCGTAGATCCAGACGGCCTGTGCCGGGCGAGCCGAGTCGCGGACGGCGGGCAGACGGCCCGCGCGCGCCTCGGTCTCTGACCAGAACAGGATCGAGTCGATGAAGCCTCTGCGCTGCTTGAACGCCATGATGCGGTCGAGCTGCCCGGCGTCGTCCCTCAGGTGGAGGAACTGAAAACCGCTCTCGCGCAGCTCGATGACCTTGCTCAGTGCGTGGTCCATGGCGCACCTACCCCTGTGAGGTCCCCTTTGGGTGACCGTTCAGTCATACGACCCGAAAGGATCGTACGGTAAGTCAACGTTCGTCCGTAAGCCGCAGCCCGAACGAGTATCTCAATTGGTGGACGTCTGTGGCTTAGGGTAATCACTGGCGTCCTTATTGGAAGAAACGGCCTGGAGGGCCATTACGGTTCGCGTCAGGAACGCCAATCCCGCCAATGTGACTAATATCACCACTGGTGCCATCGAGTCCTCCTGGGGCTCCGTCAGCTGTCGATGGTAGAGACGCAGCGGTGCGATCGTGGGTTGCCGCACCGGCGAGACCGATATTGTCTGCACCGTGATCTCGTACGCGCAGAACGCGGAGGACGTCCTCCTCGCCCGGCTCTTCCACGGCAGGACGACCGGCCGTTATGTGGACGTCGGCGCGTCTGATCCCGTCGAGGACTCGGTCACCAAGTACTTCTACGACCTCGGCTGGCGGGGCATCAACATCGAGCCGATCCCCGCCCAGGCGGCGGCGTTGCGCAAGGCGCGGCCCGGCGACGTGACGCTGGCGGTCGCGCTCGGCGCCAAGCCCGGTTCGGCGGTGCTGCACCACGTCGTGAACCGGTCGGGGTGGTCGACGCTCGACAGCGTTCTCGCGAGCACCTACCAGGCCGAGTCGACTCTCGAGATCGTCGAGATCGAGGTCGAGGTCCGCACGCTCGCCGACGTGCTCGACGAGCACCCCGGCGAGATCGACTTCCTCAAGATCGACGTGGAGGGCGAGGAGCGCGGCGTCATCGAGGGCGCCGACTGGGACCGGCACCGGCCGCGTGTGGTGGTCGTCGAGGCGACCGAGCCCGGTTCCACCAAGCCCGCGCACCACGAGTGGGACCCGTTGATGACCGAGGCCGGCTACCGGTGCGCGTTGTTCGACGGGCTGAACAGGTTCTACGCGCAGGCGGACGACGCCGAGGCGCTGGAACTGCTCGCGGTGCCGGCGAACGTGTTCGACAAGTACGTCCGCGCCGAGGTCGCCGAGCAGCGGGCGGCCCGGATGGCCGAGATCGCGTACATCCGGCGGCTCGAAGAGGCCGTGCAGGAGGCCGAACGGGCGCACCAGCACGAGCTGGCCGAGTTCGACGCGCTGCGCGAGGCCGCACAGCACGCCGAACGGGAGACCGCACGAGCCCGGCAGCGGATCGCCGCGCTCGAGGCACGGCTCATCGAGCTGGAGAACGCTCCTCGTAAATAGCCTCGATGCGGTCGCGGATGACCTTGCCGACCGCCTCGTAGCTGCACCGCTCCCAGATCGCCTGTCGCGCCGCGGCACCCATCCGAGCGCGCAGCGAAGGGCTGTCCGCCAGGCGGCGCAGCCATCCGGCGGCCTGGGCCACGTTCGGCTCGGCCCACAGCAGGCCGGGGCGGTACCAGTCGGCGAAGCGCTCGTCGTAGCGGTGGTCGGCCATGGTGATCGGGCGGATGTTGTATCCGACGACTCCCGCCGATCCGGGTGGCATGAAGTCGGTATTGCCGCTGTAACCCGTGGCCACCACCGGCTTGCCGATCGACATCGCCTCCGCCATGCCCATGCCGAAGCCCTCTGAGCGGTGCAGCGACGCGTACACGTCGCAGCTCGCGAGCAGCGAGTCCATCTCGGCGCGGGTCAGGTCACCCGTGATCAGCACTCCGTTGACGGAGGCGACCGCGTCCTGCAGAGCGGCGGCCATCAGCGGGAAGATGTCGAGGTCCATCACCTTGATCACGAGCTGTGCGGTGGTGCCGCGCTCGTGCGGTGCGAAGGCCCGTTTGAACGCCTCGATCACGCCCCACGGGTTCTTGCGCGCGTCGCTCGACGAGGCGCTGAAGGTGAACAGGACCACGAAGGCGTCCTCGTCCAGGCCGAACCGGGGTCGGTCGGGGACCGACGAGATCTCGGTGACCACGTTCGGCACCACCGTGATCGGCACGTCGGTCGCCGTGCGGAACGCCTCGGCCACGTAGGACGACACGACCCACAGCTCGTCGACGCGCGGCAGCTGCTGGAGCGTGTAGTCGAGGATCTCCGGCATCTCCCACGCCCACAGCGCGATCGTGTACCGGTCGAGCGCCGTCTCCGGGATGAGCTGGAACTCGTTGAGGTTCACCATCCACAGGTCGAGCGGGTAGTCCTTGCCGCCACGCAGCTCCAGCATCTCGCGCGGCACCTGGACCGTCCGGACCGGCGCGCGGGAGTTGAACTCCGTGTACGTCATCGGCACGCCTGCGCGGCGCATCGCCAGTCCCGCGCGGCGGAACGACTCGGAGAGACCGGTCGTCGCGCGCAGGTCGGCGAACAGGTTCACGCCGGGCAGCGCGACGTCGGCAGGCCGCTCGCCCGCGGCGACGCTGTCGAGCGCCTTCCGGTAGCCCTCGGCGGCGATCGGCCACGTCGCGTGCCCGGCGACCCAGTCGTGCGCCAGCTTGCCCGCCGCCCGAGCCGCGGCCGGGTTCTCGACCACCTTCTCCAGCAACGCGGCCAGCGCCTCGGCCTCACGGGCGGGCTCGATCGGGATGCGCGGGCAGAAGGCCTCGTCGAGGTGACGGTGCTGGGGCAGGTCGCTCGTGATCACCATGCGACCGGCGCCGAACGCCCGCATCATCACGCCGCTGGTCTCGCCCATCGTCGGCCAGCGGAGGTTGACCACCACGTCGGTGGCGGTGATCAGATCCTCGAACACCTGCTTCGCCGGGCTGAGCTCCAGGTGGACCGAGTCCTCCAGACCGAACTGCGCGATCGTGCTGACGACGTCGGCGTGCACGTCCGGGTAGTCGACGTGGCCCGCGATGAGCAGCCGCGCGTTCGGCCAGCGCCTGCGCACCTCCGCGAACGCGAGCACGGTCACCAGGATGCGCTTGATCCGGTTGAAACCGCCGAAGACACCGAAGACCACGTGTTCGTCGGTCCAGCCGAAGCGCGACCGGATGTCGTCGCGGTCGGTGTCGTCGCGCAGCGGTGCGCCGTGCGGTACGACGAAGACCGGCTTGCCGGGGAAGCGTTCGCGAAGCAGCTCGGCCGAGTGCGGGTCGTGCACGATCACGCCGCGGCTCGCCGTCACGACCCGGTGTTCCAGCGTCATGGTGCGGCTGTCGAGCGACTTCACCCCGTCGACCTCGACCGCGGGCAACCCGTGCAGCAGGGCAGGGTCGTTCGGATCTCCCCAGATCGGGCCGTGCGCGTCCTTCAGTTCCTTGTAGAACTCGGGGGTGAGCCCACGGCAGTAGCCGAGGTTGAAGTCCAGCAACGACATCTCGTGCAGGACGACGACACCGGGCACCTTGATCGCCTGGTCGTAGATCCACGAGTGCGCGCCCGCGTGGTTGCCCATCTGGTAGCACGCCAACCCTGTCGACCGCGCTCGCGGACTCGTGCGGGCGACCGGCTCGACGTCGTCCATCTCGGCGAGGAGCTCGTGCGTGTAGTCGGCGATCCCGCTGCGGTCGGGCGGCAACGGGCTCCACATGCTGTAGCGCACGGTCACATCCGCGCGGTCAGCGTGAAACGTGCGCCGAGCGGGTGTTCGCGCTGCTCGACGGACACCTCTGCGAAGCCCGCCGTCTCGGCGAGGAAACGCAGGTAGGTGGGGTGCACCGGCCGCAGCGCGAACGGATCGACGTGGAACTCGGGACCGGCGACCGGGCTCTCCACCAGCAGCACGCCGCCCGGCCGCAACGACTCCGCGGCCAGCGACACGAACTGCGACAGCGCCTCCACCGACAACCGCTCGACGAAGCGGAAAGCCGTGACCGCGCCAAGAGAACGCTTGTCCACGCGGGTGAGCGCGTCCAGCGGGTCGGCCTCCTCGACGTGGAAGCCGAGTTCCGCGTTGTGCTTCACCACCGAGGGGTTCGCCGATGCGCCCAGCACGGAGATGCCCGCTTCGCGCAGCACCTCGAACCACTCGCCTCGCGACGGCGCGGCGTCGAACACCGTGCCACGGCCTTCGACGACCGGAAGGTGGGCCGCCCGTGCGGCACGCACGTGGTCGACCGGGCCGTCGAGCAGCTCGGCGATCGCCAGTTCGACGCCGTTCGCCCTGGCCGGCACCGTTACTTCGACCTCGGCGTTGTCCGACCTGCGGAACTGGTCGAGCACGAGGTCGACCTGGGCGTTGCGGAGGCGGGCGTCGCGGGCGGCCGCGGTCAGTTCGGCGAGCTGGGACTCGATCGCGTCGAGGCGCTGGTCCACTTTCTCGGCGTGCAGGCCGGTGTCGACGAGCTGCAGGCGCAGGTCGCCGAGCTCGGTGCGGATGCTGCCCATCGCCGCGTAGAGGCGCTGGTTCAGCCCCGCCATGATGTTCTGGTCCGCGCGCTGCAGCTGCTGCACCTCGTGCGCCAGCTCGGCTCTCGGCACCTGCTGCTGGTTGTGCAGGATCTCGCTCAACGCGCTGAGAGCGTCGCGGCTCGCGATGTTGCTCTCGATCTGCCACTTCACCTGGCGCCGCCAGAGGAACCGCAGCGCGAGCCTGCCGAGCAGGTCACGGGAACGCAGTGGCAGCCGCAGTTCCTTGTTCTGATCCAGGCGCGCGAGTGCGTCCGCCAGGCGTGCTTCCGACATCAGCCGTCCAGGGAGTGCAGAGAGAGGTGTGCGCGAATTCTAGTGCAGGTCAAGGAAGTGGATCAGGGGATTCGAACAGTCCTGACGATCCGGCGCGCCACACGCCTCGCCAGTGAGGGAGGCTCCGGTACCTGCTCCTGGTGCCGGGCCAGCCACGCCTCGTGGGCCGCTGTCAGACGTTCGGTCGTCCACAGCGCGGCGGCGTCGACCGGGCGGGTCCGCAGCAGATGAGCGCGGGCGGCGGCACCGCGGCGGCGGGCTTCCTCCGGGTTGTCCGCGACCTCGCGCATCGCGCGCGCGGCGGCGTCCAGATCCGGGTCCGCCCACTGGCAGTCGGCCGGATACGGAGCCCAGCCGGGGCCAACGGTCGTCGTGGTGTGCGGAATCGGCCAGCCGGTCTCCTCGGTGACGAACTCCGCGGTGCCCGAATAGGCCGTGGAGATCACCGGGATGGCGCGGATCATCGCCTCGGCGACGGTGAGACCGAAGCCCTCACCGCGGTGCAGCGACACGTACGCATGGCTGGTGGCGTACAGGTCGGCGAGCTCCTCGACGGAGAGGTAGCGCTCCACGAGGGTGATCCGCTCGTCGCCCGCGACCTGGAGCCGAAGGCGTTCCGCGGCGGAGATGTTCGAGTGGGAGTTCGTCGACTTGATCACCAGCTCGACGTCGTCACGGCCCTCGAACGCCGCCTGGAAAGCGCTGACCAGTCCGTACGGGTTCTTGCGGCCGGCCGTGCTGTTGTAGTCGAACGCGAAGAGGAACCGCGTGCGGTCGCCCAGCTCGCGGCGCGGCTCACCAGGATCGGGCACCGGGACCGGGATCGCGTGCACGGGCACCGGCGAGTGCTCGGCGATGGCGCGCCGGGAGAACTCGCTGACCGTCCAGATCTCGTCCACGTGGGCGAAACCGTGGTGCATCGACGCAGGGAACTCCTCGAGCTCCCACGCCCACAACCCGATCCGGTAGCGGTCGTGGCCCACCTCGGGATGCGCTGCGAGCAGGGCGTGGGTGAAGTCGCCGTTCACGGTGATCAGGCTGATCGGAAACCGGGGCGCGCCAACGGAGTCCGGCGCCTCGAGTCCGGTTCGGACAGTCGTGGTGATCGAGTGCTCCTCGACCACCGACACGTGCGGGACGTTCGACGCGGCCAGCACCCGCAACATCACGCGGCCCATCTCGCCGATGCCCAGTTCCGCGGTGTGGTAGCCGGCGACGTTGACGCCGAACTCCTCGCCGGGCGGGGCTGGCTCGATCGGTTCGCCGGGAAGCGCCCACTCCGGCACGCCCTCGTGCCGTCCGTGCAGATGGCACCACTGGCGGAAACCGGGGCCGAACGGCTGCGGGAACGCGGTCTGCAGATCGATCCGTGACCGCCACACGGCCAGCAGGAGCCGGTTGAACCCGTTGACGCGCTCGACCGGTGTCGCGGGAAGCCGCAGCCACTCCTGGAAGCGCTCTCCGTCGAACGCGTGCGGAGGTCTGTCGCCGGTCGGGTTGAGCCGGTTCGACGGCGTCAGCGCCTCGCGGAAGAGCGTGCGCATCGGTGCCGTGATCGGTGTTCCGTCCAAAAAGGACCCGAAGCGGTACGGAACGTCGTTCGGCTCGACGAGAGCCGCGTAGTCGTCGTAGATCTTCTTCAGCTCTGGCCGCTCGGAGAACAACACGCGCTCGCAGTTCGGCGCGGGCATCCACGGGGTGCGCGGGTCGTAGTCGTCGAACCTGATCAGGCTCGCGCCCTCCACCGACCGCTCGTGGAGGTTCCAGTGCGCCAGCGCGGACTCGGAGAGGTCGACGAAACCCCTGGTGGCGACGACCGCGAGCGGTGCCAGCACGAGGGCGCGCGGCGGCAGCTTGACGACGACGTCGTACTTGGCAAGCAAACCCCGGACCACTCGCGGCGTCACGACGTCGGCCAGTTCGTCGACGTCGTGCGCGGTCGCGAGATCGAGGTACTCGTCGTCAGAGAAACCCAGCCAGTCCGGCGGGTCCTCCAGATCGACGACGACGAACTCGTGCTCGGGGTGGTGCCTCAGGTAGGACGTGCCCAGCACCCGCGCTGCGGGGTGCTGGGCACGTGTCGCCACCGTGCAGGCGACCACCCGAGGGTCGCCCGTCGAGATCACGCGCCCGTGGGCAGCGCACTGAGCTGCGCGGCGAGGACCGTGTCGAAGTCCTTGCTGATCGCAGCCTGGTCCTTGCCCGCGACCTGCACGCGCACGATCGTGTTCTTGTGAACGTAGTGGGCGCGCACAGAGCCCTTCTTGTCGCCGGCGACGTCGACCTGGTGCGTCGACACGCTGGCGGGGGAAACACCGGAGTACGGCTTCATGCCGAACTTGACCTGCAGGGCGGTGAGCGCCTCGACAGCGGTGGCCGCCGCGGCGGCGTCGCTCGCCTGCGCGGTGATGACCTGCACGACGTCACCGTTCGGCAGCTTCGACACGCCCACGCGGACCTTCGTGGCACCGGCCGTGGTGTACGCGGCGTTCTCCTCGTCGGTGAGGAGCTTCTGCGCGACGACGTCGTCGAACGTCTTGATGCCGGACTGGTCCTCCTGGGTGCCGGGCAGATCGGCGATCTCCAGGTCGTCCTTCGGCTTGGGCTTGCTCGTCGGCGTCTGCGAGGTGGTCTGCGCACTCGTCTCGCCGCCACCACCGCTGCTCGGTCTGCTCGTGAACCACCAGATGCCACCGCCGATCAGCGCCAGCACGAGGATCACGCCGATGATGGCGAAGATCTTGCCCTTGCCGCTGCGCTCGCCGGCGTCGTCGAACGCCTCGGGCCCCTGGGCGATCCAGCCGGGCGACGGCTCGCCCACCGGACCGAAGCCACCGTCGCCCGTGGTCCACGGCGGCGGAGCGGAAATCGGCTGCTGGGACTGCCAGCCACCCTGCTGCGGGTTCGGCCCGGTGACCGGCCGGACGAACTGCGTGCGGTCGGCGTCACCCTTCTGCTGGGTGTTCACGACCTGCGTCGCGTCCGGCGCAGGAGCCTGACCGGTGCCGACGACCTGGGTCGCGTCCGGGTTCGGCGGCTGCTGCCCCTGCTGCGGAGGGGTCGCCTGCCAGCGGAACGGCGGCGCGAAGGGGCCTTGCTGCTGCTGAGGCGCAGGAGCCGACGCGGAACCGGCCAGCACCTCGTCCCGGCGGCGGCGGTAGTCGTCCGCAGAGATCCGACCCGAGGCCAGCTCCAGGTCAAGCTTCTGCAGCTCTTCTTGCCAGGTCACGCCTGGCACCCCCCTTCCAGATAACCGTCAGACCGCAACATTGTGCCGAAGCTGACTGTTTGACATCGCGCCGACCTGGCAAGTTGTGACCGCCTTGTGGCACACGACACCCTTAGATTGGAGCAATGGCGTTATTCGGTCGCGGCAACAAGACGAAGCTGATTGCCCCGCATGACGCGTTGCCAGGGCGTTCGACGCCGCAGACGGTACCCCCGTTCCACGCCGTGCTCACCGACCGCCCCAACCCGGACCAAGTCCTTTCACGCGCGAAGTACAGTCACCTGAGTGCCCGATCGGCTTGGGCATTTCGGGGGATGACCGGCTGAACGCACAGAAGGGCCAGCTCGTGGGGGCGATTTCGGCACCGGACGCGGTTTCCGGTCCGACGGAGGACACGCAGCGAGCCCGCTGGATCCGGCTGGCCGGCAGAGCGGGACGGCTGTTCCGCTCCGAGGGCGCTGTCGCGTTCTACTTCGGCCTGCTGATCTCGCTGGTCTTCAACTTCCGGATCGTGCTGAACCCCAGGTCGCTGATCACCGGCGGTCTGGGCGACCCGCTCCTGCAGACGTGGGAACTGGCCTGGCTGCACCACTTCGCGACCGAGGGCGGCGACCTCTGGACCGCGAACCAGTTCTACCCGGCGGTCGACAACTTCGCCTTCACCGACTCGTTGCTCGGTTATCTGCCGCTGAGCCTTTTCGGGGACGGTCAGTACGCGGCGGTCTTCCGGTACAACGTCGCCTTCGTGCTGGCCTTCGCGCTGGCGTTCACCGGGTGTTACCTGCTGGCCAAGCAGCTCGGCAGCAGCTGGCAGGGTGCGGCGCTGGCCGGTGTGGTCTTCGCGTGGGCGCCGTGGCGGCTCGCTCACCTGCACCACCTCAACGTGGTGTCGACCGGTGGGATCGCTCTCGCGCTGTGGGCGCTCGCCCGCGGGCACGGGTACTCGTTTCGCGGGCGGAGCGAGGCCAGGCCGGGGTGGATCTTCGCCGGGTGGTTGATCGCCGCCTGGCAGGTGTCGATCGGGTTCGCGATCGGGCTGCCGTTCGTCTACCTGATGGGCGTGGTCGGGCTGGTGATCGCGGCCACCGCCTGGCGCCGCGGGCTCCGGGTGGTGATCGCGAACACGTACGGTGCCGCGGCGTTCCTCCTGGTGACCTGGTTCCTGATCGTGCCGTACATGCGCGTGCTCGACACGTACGGCTTCAAGCGCACCTGGCAGGAGATCCAGCGGTTCTCGCCGCCGGTCAACGGGTTGTGGACCACCCCGTACGAGACGTGGCTGTGGGTCGAGACGATCTTCAACGACCACAGTGCGATCCCCGAACCGGGCATCGGCGAGAAGCTGTTGTTCCCCGGTCTGGTCGTGGTGCTGCTCGCCGCGATCGGCCTGTTCGTCAGCGCGTGGCGGGTTCGGGTGCGGGTCCTGCTGGCGTCCGTGGTCGTCGGTTCGGTCCTGCTGGCGCTCGGGGTGAACTTCCTCGACGGTGCCGTCTACCAGTTCCTGTGGGACCACCTGCCCGGCTGGAACGCCATGCGCACGCCCGGTCGGTTGATGCTCTGGGCGATTCTGCCGCTCGCGCTGCTCGCGGCTGGTGCGGTGACCGAGTTCGGCAGGCTGCTGGTCGACCGCACGCAGGTCGCGTTGCAGCTCATCGCGATCTACCTGCTGGTGCCCGCGCTGGCGGCTCTGCTGGAGGGCATTCCGCGGTGGCCGCACGTCGAGAACCCCGGCATCCCGCCGGACGTGCGGCGGGTCTTCGCCGAGACACGTGAGCCGCTGCTGATCCTGCCGATCGACGAGACCAGCGAGTTCACCTACCTGCTCTGGTCCACCGAGGGCTTCCCGAAGCTCGCGAACGGCAACTCCGGCAACTTCCCGCCGCAGTACCAGGAGATCTCCGAGGCCACCAAGAACTTCCCCGACCAGCGCAGCGTCGACGTGCTGAAGCACTACGGCATCAGGAAAGTCGTCGTGATCAAGTCGCGGCCGTTCGGTGTCGACTTCGCGGCACGGCCCGTCGACGGGCTGCCGGTCGACCGGGTCGAGTCGGGCGACATCGTGGAGTTCACGATCACCGGCTGAACCTCAGCAGAGGAGGATTCCGCACCGCGTGGTGGTGGTCGTGGTGGGCGGCCGCGGTTGTGTGGTCGTCGTGGTGGGCCGCGGCGCCTGAGTCGTTGTCGTCGTGACGACAGTCGTCGTGGTGGTGGTCGTAGTCGTTGTCTTGGAAGAAGAAGACGGCGCGGACGACGACGGGGTGGACGACACTGTCAGTGACGGAACTTCGGTGGGCGTGGGCATCAACGAAGGCGTGTTGATGAGCGAGACGCGGGCCGGTTTGTCGTCGCCGGGGTGTGTCGGATCGCCCGATGCGAGCGATCCGACATGCGGCGCGAGCACGTAAAACGCAGCGACGGCAGCACCGAGGAGCGCCCCGGTTGCGAGCCGACCGGGCCCACTCATCGCCGCCAACACCCGGATTGCCTATCTCGTTCACTCGATCGGGTCAAGCAGAACGATTGTTTTCTACTCAACTAAACCCTGGTGACGGTCACGCCGACCACGCCCTGTGACAACGGTGCGATGGCCTTGAAGGCCCTCGGGGTCAGGTCCACGCAGCGGCCGGAGACGTACGGGCCGCGGTCGTTGATCCGTACGGTCACGGTCTTGTTGTTGGAGCGGTTCTTCACCTTCACCTTGGTGCCGAACGGCAGCGTCTTGTGCGCGGCGGTGAGCTTGTTGGGGTCGAAGCGCTCACCGCTGGCGGTGGTGCCGCCACCGTCGTAGTAGGAGGCCTTGCACGTCTCGGCAGAAGCCACGGGGGAGAAGAACACTGCGGTGGCGGCGAGAGAGGCCAGCGTGAGGCCGGCTGCCGCGAGAGTCTTTGCCATGGCACCAGCAACTCACCCGGCGGCAAAGAGACGCCTAACGCGCGCCTAACCGGGAAACTGCTCGGCCGCGGACACCAGCAGCTGCCAGTCGCCCTCCGGCAACGTGCGCAGGCGGTCGAGCAGGATCGTCATCCTGGTCAGCAACTCCGGGTGATCGGTCCAGAACGAGTGATCCACTCTCAGTAGAGCGGCGAGAAGATCGCCGGGGTACAGCGCGAACGACCGCAGCGGCTCCGACTCGACGTGTTCGAGCGCCAGCAGCGCGGTCACGTCCAAGCCCACCTGGTGCGTCACCAGCAGGTGCAGCGACGTGGGCGTCAGCTCGCGCACCGGCAGGTCGCGCAACGCACACAGGTCCCGGTACAGCTGCGTCGACGACGAGTCAGGTCTCAACCAGTCGTCGTCGCTCAGGTGCGCGAGCGTTCTGTCGCGGTCCACGCACCCAATGGTCCCTGCCGGGGGAAGACCTAGCGTGCCGACTGAGGCAACGGTTCGGCATTGGGAGACTGCCAGCCGACGCGGACGAGCACCTCGCCCTCGTGCAGCAGCGCCTGCGACGCGAGACCCCACACGGTCGACGCCAGCAGCACCGCGCTGACTGCCTCGCCCATCCGCAGCCAGTCGTGGCCGATCAGCCGGAGCAGCACCCCGTTGCGCCGCGCAACCAGCTCCAGGTCGCAGTTCTCCGCGCGAACCGCGTGCAGCAGCCACGTCAGCGCCGAGTCCGGCACCTCGTCGGGCAGGTACGGCCGCGGATCCGCCCGGCGCAGTGAGATCGCCGCCGCCGGGGCCACCTCGCACGAGAACGGGTCGAGCTCCCAGCGCGGGTGCACCGACGCGATCTGGCCGTCGGGACCCGCGGACCGCAGCACGTGGCAGTTCCAGCCCATCGCTGAAAGAGCGATGCGCACGTGGTGCAGAACAGCGCCACACGCGAGCAACGCCGTCTGGTCGTCGCGTGTCGTCAGGAGTTCCAGGCACTCGTTGCCTTTGCGCCATCGCCACGGCGGAATGATGTCGAACGACGGTGCCCGCGCCGCGAGCTTCAGCGTTTCCTCGATCGTGTTGGCGTCGGGCGTGCGCACGCTGGTTCTCATGCGAAGCAGCGTCCTCGCTCGCGGCTGCACCGCGCCTGCGTCACGACTGCGCCGCCGCGACCACCTGTGCGACGGTCATCGCCGACCCACGTGCGAACTCGGCGGCGTACGCCTCGTCACCCAACGCCTGCAGGCACAGCGCGACGCACTGGTCGTGTGAGGCCGCGAAGTTCGCCGACCCGAACAGCGGCAAGCCGACCGACTGCCACACCCGGTCCGCCCCGCCGAGCAGCAACGCGGCGTGCGCGGCGGAGCCCGTGACCACCGAGATCAGCGCCAGCAGCTCCACCGACACCGCGATGCCCAGCAGGTCGTCGAACTTCTCCTTGATACGCAACGAAGAAGTGGCCAGCTCACGGGCCTCGGCGACCTCACCGCGTCCCATCGCGACGAACGCCAGCACGTACAACGCGTACGCGCGCGCCCAGAGCTCGCCGTTCTCCTCACACACGGACCGCGCCTCGGTGCACAGGGCAGCAGCCCGGTCGAGCTCCCCGCCGAAGGCCACGGTGATGGCCAACGCGACCCGTGCCATGATCACGTTGCTGTCCAGGTGGCCCAGCTCCGAGTGCCGCCGGTCGGCCTCCGCCAGCAACGAGGCGCCCGTCAGCAGATCGTCGTCGAACACCGCCGCCGCGCCCTGCACGTAGGTCGCGTAGACGTCGGCATCCTCGTCGTCCAGCAGCGAGGCCTCCGCGCGGCACGACTCCAGCAGCGCGGGCACCGCGGATGTGTTGCCCTGCAACGTCGCCACGTAGCCCGTGACCCACAACGCCTTGCAGCGCGCCCGCGACGGCTCGGTCTCGAGCGACAGCGCCCAGTTCAGCCAGTGCCGTCCCTCGGCGAACCGCCCGCAGCCGACCCAGTAGAACCACAGCGTCGCCGCCAGCCGCAGACCCGCGTCCGCCTCGCCCGGCGTTGTCAGCGAGTACTCCAGCGCCGCGCGGATGTTGCCGCTCTCGGTGGTCATCGAGCTGACGGTCGCGGCCTGCCGCGGTGTGAACCAGGCCCGCTCGCCCTGTTCGGCGATGCCCGCGTACCAGTTGCGATGTCTCAGGCGCAGCCGTGACTCCTCATCGCTCGCACGCAACCGAGTCTGCCCGTACTGGCGCATGGTCTCCAGCAACCGATAGCGCGCCACGCCCGCGTGTTCTTCGCGCTGCAGCACGGACTTGTCGACCAGGCCGTCCACCGCGTCGAACATGTAGTCCGCGGTCAGCGTGTCGTCGGAGCACACCGCCTCGGCCGCAGCGAGGTCGAAGCTGCCCGCGAAGACCGACGCCCGCGCCCACAGCAGCTGTTCGCGTGGGGAGCACAGGTCGAAGCTCCAGTCCATGGTCGCGAGCAGGGTTTGGTGCTGCGGCAACACCGTTCGCCCGTCGTCGGTCAGGACCTTGAACCGGTCGTCGAGCCGTTCCAGCAGCTGTGCCGGCGTCAGGGCGCGCACCCGCAGAGCCGCCATCTCGATCGCCAGCGGGATGCCGTCCAGCCGCCGGCACAGGTCCGTTACGGCCTGCTCGTTCGCGTCCGTGATGACGAACGTGCCGGGCACCGCCGCGTTGGCCCGCTGTGCGAACAAGGTCGCCGCCGGGTACGGCACGGACAACGGCGCTACGGACATCACCTGCTCGCCGTAGACCCGTAGCGCGCGCCGGGACGTGGCGATGACACGGAGCTTTGGCGCGACCCGCAGCAGCGTGTCGACCAACACCGCGCAGTGGTCCACGACGTGCTCGCAGTTGTCCAGCACCAGCAACGCGTCCCGGTCGGCGAGGAAGTCGGTGAGCACGCTCAGCTGCCCGCGCCCGGTCTGGTCGACCACGCCCAGCGCCTCGGCCACCGTGTGCGGCACCAGCGCACTGTCGCGCAACGCCGCCAGCTCCACCAGCCACACCCCGTCCGGCGGCTGTTCGCCCCGTGCCACGTGCACCGCGAGCCGGGTCTTGCCGACGCCTCCGACGCCGACCAGCGTCACCAACCGATGCTGCCTGATGAGATCCGTGACGTCCTCGGTTTCCGGGCGGTCCACGAAGCTCGACCGGTCGGCCGGGAGGTTGCCGCGCATCACCACCGGAACGCGTTCGGGCAGGTCGAGGCGTGGATCTCCGGTCAGCACCGCCTGTTCGAGGTCGCGCAGCCGGGTGCCGGGCTCGATGCCGAGCTCGTCGACGAGCACACCGCGGGCCCGCTGGAACGCGGCCAGCGACTCAGCCTGCCGCCCGCAGCGGTAGAGCGCGATCATCAGCTGTTCCCACAGCCGTTCGCGGAACGGGTGCTGCTCGACCAGCGAGTTCACCAGCGGCGCCACGGCGGCGTGCTCCCCGAGAGCCAGCGACGCGTCCATCAGCTCCTCGGTCGCGTCCATCCGCAGCTCGGTGAGCCGCGCTGACTCCTGCCGTGTCCACTCACCCGGCCGGCAGTCCGCCAGCGGATCACCCGTCCACAACGCGAGCGCCTCACGCAGCTGCCGTGCGGACTCCACAGGGTCGTTGCTCGCCCGTGCTGCTGCGACGAGCGACTCGAACCGTGCCACGTCGACGGTGTCGGCGGACGCGTTCAGCACATAACCCGGCTCTCGGGTCATGATCAGTTCACCGAGCCCGGCGTCCCGGATCTGGTTGCGCAGCCGTGCGAGGAGGCTGTGCAGCGTCTTGGTGGCGGTAGCGGGCACCTGGTCCGCCCAGAGCGCGTCCACGAGCGCGCTTCTCGGCACCGTCTCACCGGGCTTGACGGCGAGTCGGGCCACGAGGGTCCGCTGTCCCGCGCTGCCGAGCTGAACTGCTCCGTTCGGACCTGTGAGTTCGAGCGGTCCGAGCAGCCGGATGATCACGTTATTCGTCCTGTCGTCAGCCCCCGACAAAGGCTGGAACCGCGCCAAGATATCGCAATGGAATTCGACGCGAGAATCAACGCCCAGCGGGTGACCGCATACGCCGAGCTGCGTGCCGTGCTGGCTGATCCGGTGACGTTCTCCTCCCGGAACATGACAGGACCGCAGGTCGCGGCGGTAGCCGCACTGCTGCCGCCGGAGCAGCGGCGATTGCTGGAATTGATGTCCTCGCTCAACGCGGCGGACGGGTCGAGGCACGCCCGAATTCGTGCCGCAGCGAATCAGAAATTCACTCCATTGGTGGTACGCCGAATGGCTGACCCAATTCAGGAACGCGCACGGGCCCTGCTGGACGCGCTGCCGGAGGAAGCCGACTTCGTGAGCGAGTTCGCCGCGCCGTTCGCCCTGGGTGTCGTCGGTGACGTGCTCGGCGTGCCGGAGAAGGACTTCCCGCTGTTCCGCGAGTTCGTGGCGCCCGTGCTGGAGCTGACCAGCGGCGAGGAGATCAGCGAGCGGGTGCTCGGGTCGTACTTCACCGGCATGAACGAGTTCTGCGCCTACTTCGGGCGTTCGGACGCGTTCAAGGGCGGCCAGCTGTCCGAACAGGAACGGCTGTCGCTGTGCCTGGCGGTCGTCGTGGCCGGCACCGACTCGACCACGAACATGCTGTCCAGCACGCTGCTGCGACTCGACCGCCGCGAACGCCGTCTGGGCGGTGTGGTGGAGGAGGTCGTGCGGCTCGACTCGCCGTTCGTCGGCTTCTTCCGGACGGCGACGCGACCGGTGACCTTGGCCGGGGTGAAGATCACCGAGGGCGAGCACCTGTTCCTCGACTACGCGGCCGGCAACCGCGACCCGCGCGTGTTCACCGAGGACTTCGACCCCGGCAGGCCGTCAGTGCCGGGACACCTTGGCTTCGGCCACGGCCCGCACTACTGCCTCGGTGCCCAGCTCGCGCGCCTGGAAGGCCGGATCGTCGCCGAAGAGCTGCTCGACCGCTCGTACGAGGTGGCCGAGCAGCCCGGCGACGTCCGCTACCGCAAGCACCTGATCAGCCACGGCCCCGCGGCGCTGCGGTTCAGACCAGGGCAGCGTCGAGGGTGATGTTCTCGACGGCCGCGAGCGCCTTGGACACCGGGCAGTTCTTCTTGGCGCCCTCGGCGGCCTCGACGAAGGCCTCCTGCGTGAGACCCGGCACGTTGGCGCGCACCGTCAGGTGGATGGCCGTGATGCCCTGACCGGCCACGAAGGTGACCTTGGCGTTGGTGTCGATCGAGGTGGGCGGCGTGCCCGCGCCCGTCAGGCCGTGCGAGAGCGCCATCGAGTAGCACGACGAGTGTGCCGCCGCGATGAGCTCCTCCGGGCTGGTCTTCCCGCCTGCCTCCTCGGCGCGCGCCTTCCAGTCGATGTCGAAGGTGCCGCTCTTGGACGTGTCGAGGTTGACGTTGCCCTTGCCCTCGATGAGAGAGCCTTCCCAGTGCGCGCTTGCCGATTGGGTGACTGACATGGTCTCCAGGTCCTTCTCGCACGAGCCCGAACCGAACGGTTCGAGCGGACACCGACCACCTTTCCACGGAAGGGCCTGGCGATCACCCCGAGACCCACGGGCCGGGACGGATCAGCCGCACGGCACGGGGCTGGCGGGCGCGAAAAGACCGGCTCCCGAGGGGTCCGCCGGGCGTCCTTCACGCAGGGGGCGTCCCGCCAACATCATGGCGGAACGAAAGAGGCTCATGCTCTCCATGAGCATGAGCCTTCGTTCGTGGAGCGGATGACGAGACTCGAACTCGCGACCCTCACCTTGGCAAGGTGATGCGCTACCAACTGCGCTACATCCGCGTTGCCTTACGGGGAGAACTATACAACAGCCTCAAACGGCGTCTCGACCGGGGGGCTGTAATCCGGCCAACAGTTGATCTACCTCGGTCAACTGCTCCTTGGGCCACCGCCACTCCCACAACGCCCTGACCTTGGGCAGCACGTCGCACGGCAGCCAGGCCGCGACCTCCTCACGAAGATCCCAGTCGTCGAACACGTGCTCGTAGAAGCTGATCAACGCGGCGTTCTCCAGGAACTGCTCCGGCTGGTGGAAGCACCAGTGGGCGAAGCCGTACGCGCGGCGCAGCACGTCGTCGTTCTGCTCGCGGTGGGCTTCCATCGTCAGCTGGGAGAGCTCCGAGAAGAAGACGTGGCAGGACCACTCCTCGGTCTCGGCGACAGCACGAAGTTCCGGCACCAGAGCCGAAGCGCGTTCCCGCCAGTCCACCACGGTCGTGACGATAGTCGCTGGATCTTCATCGTCCGATGGTCCGACGCCCACCTGTGACCGTCTCGTCACCGGATACGTTGCGCTGATCAGCCCACGACTATCGGATGGTCTTGTATATCGACCTGTTCTCATCGAGGAGCAGTTCTGGCCCCTTGTGGCATGTTGAACCACGTGATGGTCGACGAGAACGAGGTCGACCGGGACCTGCTCGCCAGGGTGCGCGACGGAGACGACTCGGCCTACGGCGAACTGTTCTCCCGGCACGCGGACGCGATCCGCCGTTTCTCACTCAGGCACGTCCGCGAGGCGGCCGAGGCCGACGATCTCACCGCCGAGGCGTTCTTCCGCATGCTGCAGGCGATCCGGCGCGGCAGCGGTCCCACCGACCACGTCCGCACCTACCTGCTGACGGTGGCTCGCCGCGTCGCGTGGGAGTGGAGCGGGCGGCGGCGTGACGTCCCGGTCGAGGACGAGGAGCTCGGGCGTCGCGTCGAGCCCGTGGGCGACAACGCGAACCGCCGGGTCGAGCACAACCTCATCACCAGAGCCTTCTCGAGCCTGCCGGAACGCTGGCGGGTCGTGTTGTGGCGCGTCGAGGTGGAGGGTGAACGGCCCGCCTCGGTGGCGCCGCACTTCGGTCTCTCGCCCAACGCCATGTCGGCGTTGGCCCGTCGCGCGCGTGAGGGTCTGCGTGCGGCCTACCTGCAGGCGCACCTGGCCGCTGACGACGGGCGTTCGTCGTGCGCGGCGATCAGGGCGAAGCTCGGCACGTTCACCGCCGGTGGGGTCCAAGGCGTCGAGGAACGCCGGATCCGTGCCCACCTGGACAGCTGTTCTTCCTGCTCACAGCTCTACACCGAGCTGAACGAGGTCTGCGCGACACTGCGGGCCAACGCGGCGTTCCTGATCGTGCCGTCCACGCTCGGGCTCGCGTTCGCCGGGAAGGTGCTGATCAGCAAGGCGAAGATGGCTGTCGTCGCCGCGAGCGTGGCGACCGTCGGCCTGATCGGGACGATGGCCGCGGTGTTCAACGGCGGGGCCGGTGTCGCGGTGCTGCAGCCGGACCAGAACCCGGTGATCGCCATGATCACGTCGGGTTCGTCCAGCTCGGGGCACAGCGAGGAGCTCGTGGTCGCTCCGCCGCCCCAGGTTGAGCAGAAGCAGGAGCAGACGCGGGAGAACGTGGTGAACCCCGGCGGTGGGCAGCGTCAGGACACCGTGCGCAAGACGACGTCCTACGCGCCGCCGCCTGCCGGCGACCAGCGCCGGGAACCGCCGGTCGAGCGGGCGTTGCCGGTCGTCGCGTCGTCGTCGAGCTCCAGCGAGGTGGTCACGACCGCGTCCACGACCGTGCGCGAGGTGAAGTCGCTGAACACGGCGCCCTCGACGTCCGAGACGCCGCCGTCCTCCACTCCCTGCTCGACGCCGCAGACCACGACCACCACCATCACGCTCTATCCCAAGCCGCCGATCCAGAACTGACGGTGACGATCAAGGTCGGCTGAGTTCACCCACAAGGCTCGCCTCGCGGAAGGTACGGTTTGACCAAGACCGACCGAGCGTGGGAGACGGGTACATGACGCGGCTGGTGCGCGGTGCGGACGGGCGGATGTGGACGGTCCACAGCCGCATCGAGTGGCGCAACCCGGTGGAATCCGACGACTTCGAGCACGACGTCAGCGGTGGTGTCCTGCCAGGCATCATGATGGCCGGGATGCTGGTCGTGATGACAGTCGTGCTCATCGCGTGGACGCCCGAACAGGTGGTCGTGCCTGCGTGGCTGATCCTCGCGCTGATCTTCCTGTTCGCGTTCTTCCCGGTCCGCTGGGCGCTGCGCCGGCCGCACACGCTGGTCGCTGAGAGCAAGGCCACCGCCGACGAGTTGCCACCCGAGCGGTGGATCGGTCAGGTCAGGGGTCCGCTCGCGGTGCGCCAGCAGGCCAACCGCGTCGCTCGCACGATCGAGATGCACTCGCTGCCCGACGTCGAAGGCCCGCTGCAACCCGTCGACTGATGCGACACTGGACCGGTGCCCGAGCTACCCGAGGTAGAAGCACTGGTCCACCACCTGCGTGAGAACGCGGTGGGCCGAACGGTGCACCGCGTCGACGTGGCGTCACTGCAGGTGCTCAAGACGTTCGATCCGCCGTGGACCGCGCTGCACGGCCAGGAGGTCGTGGCCGCGCACCGGCACGGCAAGCATCTCGACCTGGAGGTCGCGGACGGCCTGCACCTGGTCGTCCACCTCGCCAGAGCCGGGTGGCTGCGCTGGGCCGACACCATGTCCGCCCCGCCGCCCAAGCAGGGCCGCGGTCCGCTGGCGTTGCGCGTGCACCTGGGTCCGCCCGGTCAGGGGCCGGGGTTCGACCTGACGGAAGCCGGCACCAAGAAGGGGCTCGCGGCGTGGATCGTGCGCGACCCGAAGACCATCGCGAGCGTCGCCAGGCTGGGCCCCGACGCGTTGGAGATCACCCGCACGCAGCTCGAGGACCTGCTGGCCAAGCGCACCGAGCGGTTGAAGACGGCGCTCACCGAGCAGAGCCTGATCGCGGGCATCGGCAACGCGTACTCGGACGAGATCATGCACATGGCCCGGCTCTCGCCGTATGCGACGGCGGGGAAGCTCGACTCCGAACAGCTGGACCGGCTGCACGAAGCCATGATCAGCACGTTGACCGACGCGGTGGCGCGGTCCGTCGGTCAGGACGCCGCCCGGCTCAAGGGCGAGAAGCGGTCCGGCCTGCGGGTGCACGCGCGCACCGGGCTGCCGTGTCCCGTCTGCGGTGACACGGTTCGTGAGGTGTCGTTCGCGGACAAGGCGTTCCAGTACTGCCCGACGTGCCAGACCGGCGGCAAGCCACTGGCCGACCGCCGGTTGTCCCGCCTGCTCAAATAACCGCCGCTTAACCGGCCACGGTCACGCTCGGCCGCATGACACGTCTTCGGAAGGCCATCGCCATCACGGTGGCTGCTGCTGCGGCGCTCATCGTGGCGCCGATGAACGCGCACGCCGCTGAGTACGGGTGCACGGGCAACCTGATCGACACCTACAAGGTGACGTCCAACGTGCCGAACCACCTGAGCACGATCCGGCTCTACTACAACTCGAGCACCGGCTACAACTGCGCTGCCAACGTCAAGACGGCGTACTACTCGCAGTTCAAGCACGAGGCCAGCATCGCCATCTGGAACCAGGACTTCCGCGAGGACGACAACAACAGGCCTGGCTACAACAACGACTTCGACTCCGGCAAGTTCCAGTACTACGCCGGCCCCGTCAAGGTGTACGGCAAGGGCAAGTGCATCTCGATGCGCGCCATCACCTACTACTACGACGAGCGGGCGATCCGCGACGTCTGGGGCGTGCACTGCTAACCGACGATGAGCACCTCCAGGGTGCGTGGGCCGTGGACGCCCTCCACCCTGTTCAGCTCGATGTCGCTCGTCGCCGACGGGCCGCTGATGAACGTCAGCGGCCGCGTCGGCTCCAGCCGCTGAAGAGCTTCCGGCACCGACGCTGCGATCTGGTCCGCCCGCACCACACACACGTGGTAGTCGGGCAGCAGCGTCAACGCACGGCGCCCCTGGGCCTCGCCGCCGTCGAGGACGATCGTGCCGGTGTCGGCGATCGCCACCGCGCAGCCGGTCAGCACGCCGTCCGCCTGGTCGAGCTCCTCGATCGACAACGGCTCGCGCAGCCACGTGACGCCGTCGACGAGCCACTCGGCCGGAACGCCTGCCGGTGCCACGATTCGCTTGCCCTGCAACGACGTCAGCGCTTCCGGCACGTTCGACACGACGTGCACGACCGCGCGGTAGTCGGCGACCCGCTCGGCGAACAGCTCGACGCCGCCCGGCCCCTGCTGGAGGTAGCCGCGGACGACGGGCTCGGCCGCCGGGACGTTCGCGTGCCTGATACGCGCCAGGATTTCCTCACGTGCAGCTGTATTGATCATTTTTGGCAACGGTTCTTCCTCCACCAGGAGCGGAACGACTCGGCCGGCGGTGCGGGGACGTCCCGTGAGGACGTCCACTTCGAACCGGGCCACGGCAACGACGTGATCCGCCCGTCCTTGGCAAAGAACCGGGCCAGGGAACCGGCTTTCTGCGCCTTCTCGTACCGCGACGCCTCCGCGAAGACCCACGCGGCCGCGGCCATCGCGACGGACTCGGCCGTACGTCCCTTCGCCTCCACGGCTTCCGCGCGCAGATGCGTGAGCACCGACGGGATGTCGATCCGCACCGGGCAGACCTCGAAGCACGCGCCGCACAGCGAGGAGGCGTACGGAAGTGAGGCGGCCTGCGGGTCGTGCATGTCGCCGACCAGCTGCGGCGTCAGGATCGCACCGATCGGTCCGGGGTAGACGGATCCGTAGGACTGGCCGCCGGTGCGTTCGTAGACCGGGCAGACGTTGAGGCACGCCGAACACCGGATGCACCGGAGTGCTTGGCGCCCAACGGAATCGTGCAACGTCGCCGTGCGGCCGTTGTCGATCAGCACGAGGTGGAAGCTCTGCGGGCCGTCGCCGGGCGTCACGCCGGTCCACACGCTCGTGTACGGGTTCATGCGTTCCGCTGTGGACGACCGGGGCAGCAGCTGCAGGAAGACCTCCAGGTCCTGCCACGTCGGCACGAGCTTCTCGATGCCCATCACGGTGATCAGGGTTTCCGGCAGCGTCAGGCACATCCGGCCGTTGCCCTCGGACTCCAGCACCACGATCGACCCGGTGTCGGCCACGGCGAAGTTGGCTCCGGAGATGGCCACCTTCGTGGTGAGGAACTTCTCGCGCAGGTAGACGCGTGCCGCCTCGGCGAGGTCCGCCGGTTCGTCGGAGAGCTCGACTCCCATGCGGCGCTGGAAGATCTCGCGGATCTCCGAGCGGTTGCGGTGGATCGCGGGCACCAGGATGTGCGACGGCCTGTCGTCGCCGAGCTGCACGATCAGCTCGGCCAGGTCGGTCTCGATCGCCTGCACGCCACCGGCTTCGAGGGCCTCGTTGAGCCCGATCTCGGCGGTGGCCATGGACTTGACCTTGACGACCTCGCTCGCGTTCTCCTGACGGCAGAGGTCGAGCACGATCCGGTTCGCCTCTTCGGCGTCGCGGGCCCAGTGCACGACGCCGCCGCGCGCCGTGACCGACTCCTCCAACTCGACGAGGAGCGTGTCGAGGCGCGCCAGCACGTCGTCCTTGATCTGCTCACCGGCGACCCTGAGCTGTTCCCAGTCGGTCATCTCGGTGACGGCCGCGGCGCGCCTCTCCCGGATGGTCCCCGTCGCCTTGCGCAGGTTCTGCCGCAGCTGGGTGTCGTTCAACGCCGCCTTGGCCGCCTTGGGGAACGTCGGGCTGCCCAGCCAGGTCACGGGGTTGCGCGCCACGGGTCCTCCTCCGTCGAAGCCAGGATCTCCGCCAGATGCACCGACCGGACGCCCGCGCGCAGCCGCGACAGGCCACCGCCGATGTGCATCAGGCACGAGTTGTCACCAGCTGACAGCACTTCCGCGCCGGTGTCGAGCACGCACCGCATCTTGTCGGCGAGCATCGCCGTGGACGTCTCGGCGTTCTTCACCGCGAAGGTGCCGCCGAAGCCGCAGCACTGCGTCGAGTCCGGAAGTTCCACCAGGTCGAGTGCCTTGACCGCCCTGAGCAGGGCCAGCGGCTTGTCGCCGACGCCCAGCATGCGCAGCGAGTGACAGGTGGGGTGATAGGTGACCCGGTGGGGGAACCACGCGCCCACGTCCGTCACGCCCAACACGTCCACGAGGAACTCGGCGAGCTCGAACGTCCGCGGCGGCGACGCACCCAGTGTGGGATGGATCTCCCGGACCATGCCCGCGCACGACCCGGACGGCGCGACGACGTAGTCGTAGCCGGAGAAGACATCGGCGTACTTGCGGGCAAGAGGCTTCGCGTTCTCGCGGTAGCCGGTGTTGAAGTGCATTTGCCCGCAGCAGGTCTGGTCGAGCGGAAACTCCACCGAACAGCCGAGCCGCTCCAGCAGACGCACGACAGCACGTGCCGTCGACGGAAAGAACGTGTCGGTCAGGCAGGTCGCGAACAGGGCCACTTTCACGCGCACACCCTCTCCCGTAATTCGTATGATGTCTACCCGATCCATGGACCGTACGGGGGTACGCCGGGCGCGCCTCTTGCTCTAGGACCGCCCCACAGACAGCATGTGCCTTGTGGGCGACCTGTTGACCGAGCGCGCCGTGCTCGGTGTCATCGCGACCCTGGCAGTTCTGGGGCTCTTCGTGATGCTGTGCCGCGCTCGACGAGTCAGCACCTCCGTCGAGGATGCTGTGATGGACATGCTCGACCGCATGTCCAAGGCGTCGAGCGATCTTCGCGCTGGGCTGACCCAGGAGGCGGCCGACAAGGCCACGCCTCACCTGCGCGAGATGCTGCGGTGCGTCGCGGTCGCCATCACCGACGAGGAAGGCACCGTCCTGTCGTGGGACGGCGGCGCGAACGACCACTACGAGTACCTCCGCGACACGGTCGCCCGTGCCATCAACAACTGCCACAAGGAACACGTCGACCACCGCAAGCTCGGCTGCGAGCTCCAGGGGCCGTGCTCCCTGCACAGCGTTGTGGTCGTGCCGCTGGTTGTCGAGGGCGACGTCGCCGGAACGCTGATCGTCGTCTCGGGTGTTGCCTCGAAGCGCCAGATCCGCATGGCGGAGGAGACCGCCCGTTTCGTCTCCACGCAGCTCGAGCTGGAGGTCGTCCAGAAGCAGCGGCAGGCCCTCGCCCAGGCCGAGGTGAAGGCCCTGCGAGCCCAGATCTCGCCGCACTTCGTCTACAACGCGCTGAACACGATCTCCTCGTTGATCCGCACCGACCCGTCCCACGCCCGCGAGCTGCTGCAGGAGTTCGCCGAGTTCACGCGCTACTCGTTCCGCACGGACGGCCTGTTCACGACGCTGGCCGACGAGCTCACGAACATCCACCGCTACCTGACGATCGAGCAGGCTCGCTACGGCTCCCGCCTGAACGTGCGCCTGCGCATCGCCCCCGAGGTCCTTCAGGTCGTGCTGCCGTTCCTGGTGCTCCAGCCGCTGGTCGAGAACGCGGTCCGGCACGGCCTGGCCAAGAAGCCCGGCGGCGGCATGCTGACGATCACCGCCGAGGACAACGGCAACGAGGCCCTGATCAGCGTCGAGGACGACGGCGTCGGCATGGACCCGGATCGGCTGGACGACATCAAGGACGCCCATCAGACGGGTGCGCACGTCGGCATCGGCAACATCAACGACCGCATGCGCACGGTGTTCGGCGCCGAGTACGCGCTGGTCGTCGAGACCGCGCCCAACGCGGGCACCAAGGTGATCCTCAAGGTGCCGAAGTTCGCGCGGAACGTGCTGCCGAACCTGAACCTGGGGTCGCAGCTGACGGACGAGCCGATGACGAACGAGCAGCCGGTGATCCGCGCTTGACTCTCGGGCCTGAAGTTGAGTGTGCAACCATCCTCAACTCGGAGGCTCACCCTGCCGATTGTGCTGTTGACCAATGAACAGCCGGCCATTTTGTGCAACAAGGGCCGGCCGCGAGTTAAGGGCAACATCCATTGCAGGAACAACAAGCACCCGAGCGCGTCCGCGTCTGCATCAAGTGCACCGCGAAGGGTTTCTCCAGCTGCAAGTGCTGAGCTCCACGGCGCCGCAGGTCAGCGTGCTGCAACAGCCAAAG
This sequence comes from Lentzea nigeriaca, assembly GCF_016907955.1. Classification (GTDB taxonomy): domain Bacteria; phylum Actinomycetota; class Actinomycetes; order Mycobacteriales; family Pseudonocardiaceae; genus Lentzea; species Lentzea nigeriaca. Next base: position 193,244 of record NZ_JAFBCX010000002.1, read on the forward strand.
TCGTGATCAGCACGACGGCGCACACGCTCCAGCTCACCCACATCCAGTAGATGTGCATCGGCGTCGGTCCGGCGGCGTTCTGCCTGCCCCGGTCGTCCCACCACTCGACGTACCGTTCGAGCCAGCGGATCGGGTTGAACGTCACAAGCCGAACCTAGCATCACGTGTTCAACGTCACGCGGGAGCAACCGACCGCCCATCGAGGCTCCCGCGTGCACACGAAACGCACGTACTGTCGAGTACATGAGCGTCACGGACAAGATCGCGGCCCGTCTCCCGAGGGTCATGGACCGGGGTGAGCGGCCGCCGGTCGTCGCCGCGGTGCGGTTGCACGGGGTGATCACCCCGCAGTCCTCGCCGGTCGCGCGCAACACGATCAGCCTCCAGAACATCGAGACGGCCATCAACCGCGCGTTCGACAACGAGCGGCTGATCGCCGTGGCGCTGCTCATCAACTCGCCCGGCGGTGCGCCCACACAGTCGGCACTCATCGCCGAACGCATCCGCGAGCTCGCCACCAAGAAGCACGTGCCGGTGCTCGCGTTCTGCGAGGACGTCGCGGCAAGCGGCGGCTACTGGCTGGCGTGCGCGGCGGACGAGATCTACGCGCACGGAACGAGCCTCGTCGGTTCCATCGGCGTGGTCAGCGCCGGGTTCGGGCTCAACGGCCTGCTGGACAAGGCCGGCGTCGAACGCCGCGTCTACACGGCCGGGGAGAACAAGGTGCGGCTCGACCCGTTCCAGGCCGAGAAGCCCGAGGACGTCGAGTGGCTCAAGGGGCTGCACGCCGACCTGCACGAGCAGTTCAAGGCATGGGTCACCGAACGCCGCGGCAGCAAGCTGAAGACCGAAGAGGACCTCTTCAGCGGCGAGATCTGGACCGGCGTCAAGGCCCAGCAGCTCGGCCTCGTCGACGGCATCGGCACCATCCGGAGCGTGATCGCCAAGCGCTTCCCGGACGCCGAGCTGACGGTCGCGGAGCCGAAGAAGCCGTTGCTGGCCAAGCTCGGACTCGCGGCCGCGTCCACCCGATCGGGCGATCTCGTGACGCAGGTGCTCGCGAGCCTCGAGGAACGTGCACGCTGGTCCCGATTCGGGCTGTGAGCATCAGTTCGGTTTCGCAGGGCGTGTCGAGTCAACCCTTGACGTAGACATGACCGCACATTGATGGGCAAGATGCCCGACACAGTGAGTACCCAAGACAACGCCGGTCTCCTCGTCCTCGCAGTCGATGACGAGGCTCCCGGCCTGAGCGAGATCAAGTTCCTGCTCGAGAGCAGCCCCCACATCCGGCGCGTCCTCACGGCGTTCGACGCCGCCGAGGCACTGCGCATCCTGAGGGGCGACTACGAGCAGGAGGTCATGGCGAGGACCAAGGCCGGCCTGCCGCCGGTCGACGCGGTGTTCGCCGACATCAACATGCCCGGACTGTCCGGCATGGATCTCGCACGGGTGCTCAGCGCGTTCCGGTACCCGCCCGCCCTCGTCTTCGTGACTGGTGTGGAGGAACGCGACGCGCTCGTCACGGCGTTCGACGTCGGCGCGCTCGACTTCATCAACAAGCCGATCAACGAGGAGCGCGTCCTCAAGGCCATCTCCCGGGTCGCGGACCGGGTGGGCCGCACGCCCGCGCCCACGCCGGCCGCGAACGCCGCGCCGACGGCCCAGAGCGCCGAACCGAGTGACGACGAGGTCATCCCCGTCGAGCTCGGCGGCACCATCAAGCTCGTGCCGCGGGCGTCCGTGCGGTACGTCGAGGCACAGGGCGACTATGCCCGTCTGCACACCCAGGACGGCAGCCACCTGGTGCGCATCCCGCTCGCCCAGCTCGAGGAACGCTGGGCCAACGCGGGTTTCGTGCGCATCCACCGGTCGTACCTCGTCGCGCTGCCGTTGGTGAGCGAGCTGCGGATGACGGCCAACGGCTACGCGGTGGTCATCGGCACCGGTGAGAACGCCAAGGAGCTCCCGGTCAGCCGCCGGCACACCAAGGAGCTCAAGGAACGGATCGTGCGACCGCCGAAGAGCGGCTGGTGAGCAGGCACGACGCGGGAAAGCCCGAGCAGGCCGCCCGCGAGGCCTGGCTCGGTGAGCAGGCCCGCAAACCACGCAGGCGCAGGGTCGTGCTCGCGGACTCGACGAAGTCCCGCGGCAAGGCGCTGCGCACGATCATCGAGCTGGAGGAGCAGACCAGCGTCGGTGAGAAGCTGGTGCGCGACCTCATCAAGCAGCAGCTCCGTTCCGCGTTCGGGCTCGCGTTCGCGGTCCTGATCGGAATGTGCCTGCTGCCGATCACCTTCTTCATGTTTCCGCAGATCTCGGACCTGAAGATCCTCGGCATCCCGATCCCGTGGCTCGTGCTCGGTCTCGCGCCCTTCCCGATCCTCTACGGCGTCGGGTGGATGTTCCGCAGGCAGGCCGAACGGCACGAGCGCGACTTCGTGAACATGGTCGACCGCTGACGTGAACGCCACCATCTGGAGCCTCAGCGCCATCGTCGCCGTCGCCGCCGTGACGTTCCTGCTCGGCTACGTCGGCTCGCGCAAGGCCAACACCACCCCGGACTTCCTGGTCGCGCGCCGCGCGATTCCCGCCACCCGCAACGCCGCCGCGATCTCCGGTGAGTACCTGTCCGCCGCGTCGTTCCTCGGCGTGGCGGGGCTCGTCCTCAAGGACGGCATCGACGCGCTCTGGTACCCGATCGGTTTCACCGCCGGATACCTCGCGCTGCTGCTCTTCGTCGCCGCGCCACTGCGCAGGTCGGGCGCCTACACGTTGCCCGACTTCGCGGAGGCCAGGTTGGGGTCGGTGAACGTGCGGCACTTCAGCACGTTCTTCGTGGTGTGTATCGGGGTGCTGTACCTGGTGCCTCAGCTGCAGTCCGCGGGTCTGACGCTCACGACGATCACCGGGCTGCCGGCGTGGTTCGGCGGTCTGATCGTCACGGTCATCGTGGTCATCAACGTGCTGGGCGGCGGCATGCGCGCCATCACGCTGGTGCAGGCCTTCCAGTACTGGGGCAAGCTCTTCGCGATCGCCGCGCCGACGTTCGTGCTGTTCGTGGTCTTCCTCGCCTCACCGCACCGCGGCACGCAGCCGATCAGCGACGACGGCGTGATCAGGTTCCCGCAGGCCGAGTCGATCACCGTGGCCGAGCAGGTGATCAAGGTCCGGGTCGACGAGCCGCTCACGTTGAAGGTGCACGGCGAGATCGACGGCAGGGCCGCGAACGGCCCGGTGTTCTGGGGCCGCGGTGTCTACGAGCTCAGCCCCGGCACGGTCATGGAGTTCCCCGCGGGCAGCCCGGTACCGGTGGTCGAGGGCTCCCCGACGAACAACTACGACTGGACTCGGCCGCAGACCGGCGGTATCTCCGACCTGCTCAAGACGTACTCGCTGATCTTCGCGACGTTCCTCGGCACGATGGGCCTGCCGCACGTACTGGTGCGCTTCTACACCAACCCGGACGGCAAGGCGGCCCGGCGGACAGCGCTGCACGTGCTCTACCTGCTCGGCCTCTTCTACATCTTCCCGACCGTGCTCGGCGTGCTGTCCCGGCTCTACCTGCCGCAGCTGCTGGTGAACGGGAAGACGGACGCGGCGGTGCTGATGCTGCCGGAGACGATGGTGCCGAACATCGGCGGCCAGATCCTCGGCGCGATCGTCGCGGCCGGTGCGTTCGCGGCGTTCCTGTCGACCTCCTCCGGCCTCGTGGTGTCGGTCGCCGGCGTGGTCTCGACGGACATCATGCCGGGCAAGGTTCGTGACTTCCGGTGGGCAACGGTGTTCACCGGACTCGTCGCCATCGGTCTTGCTCTGCTGCTTCCGCGGTCCGACGCGTCACTGACCGTGGCCATGTCGTTCGCGCTCGCCGCGTCGACGTTCTGCCCGCTGCTGGTGCTCGGAATCTGGTGGCGCGGCCTCACGTGGGTCGGCGCCGTGTGCGGTCTCGTCGTCGGCGGCGGCATGGTGATCACCGCTCAGGTGATCAGCGTGGTCAGCTCCTACACCGGCCACTGGGCACCCACCGTCTTCACCCAACCAGCGCTGATCACGGTTCCGATCGCGTTCATGACCATGATCGTCGTCAGCAAGGCGACCCGCCGACGTGCCCCCGCGGACGTCAACCAGATCCTGCTCAGGCTGCACGCGCCGGACCCGCTGGGCTTCATCCGCGACCGCGACATCGCCCGCTTCGGCACCGCCGAGGAGAAGGCCAGGATGGCCGACGACAAGCGCAGGGGAGCTAGTCGAACACGCTGAGTGTTCACTGTTTCAATTGGGTGAAAATTGGTCACTCGAATCGGTGAACGGTGAATCTGGTCACGCAGAGTGCTGTTCGTCTACGGATACTGACCGTTCGCCGCATCACCCGACTGCTGGGCGCATGCGGACGAACGGAGCCTTACCTGAGTGACTCAAGTCTCCATACGGTCTCCCCAAGAACAGGACCGCACCTGGAGGCGCTACGTGCCCGTCACGTTGCTGACACCTACGACAAGTATCGCGAGGAGGGGACTGTGAGCACCGTTGAGCACACCCCGAGCGAGTCGGCCCCCGATGCGCAGAAGTGGGTCGACGTCCAAGCAAGTGATGACTTCGCCCAGCTGAAGCATCGTCTGCGCAAGTTCGTGTTCCCCGTCTCCGGGCTGTTCCTCGCGTGGTACCTGCTGTACGTGCTGCTCGCGGACTACGCGCACGGGTTCATGTCGACCAAGGTGATCGGCAACATCAACGTCGGGCTGATCTTCGGCCTGCTGCAGTTCGTGTCCACGTTCGTGATCACGACGCTCTACGTGCGGCACGCCAACAAGCACCTCGACCCGTTGGCGGAGAAGCTCCGCGGTGAGATCGAGGGAGACGGCAAGTGAACCAGTCCAGCCCGATCCTCAACATCAGCATCTTCGGTGTCTTCGTCCTGATCACGCTGTTCGTGGTCATCAGGGCGAGCCGCAACACCAAGACCGCTGCCGACTACCTCGCCGCCGGCCGCGCCTTCACCGGTCCGCAGAACGGCATCGCGATCGCGGGTGACTACCTGTCCGCCGCGTCGTTCCTCGGCATCGCGGGCGCGATCGCCATCAACGGCTACGACGGCTTCCTGTACTCGATCGGCTTCCTGGTGGCGTGGCTCGTCGCGCTGCTGCTGGTCGCCGAGCTGCTGCGCAACACCGGCAAGTACACGATGGGCGACGTGCTGAGCTTCCGGATGCGCCAGCGTCCGGTCCGCGCCGCCGCCGCCACGTCGACGATGGCCGTCTCGTTCTTCTACCTGCTGGCCCAGATGGCCGGTGCCGGTGGTCTCGTCGCCCTGCTGCTCGGCATCACGGGCACGGGTGGCCAGTCCCTCGTCATCGCCGTGGTCGGCGCCCTGATGATCGCCTACGTCCTCATCGGCGGCATGAAGGGCACCACCTGGGTGCAGATCATCAAGGCGGTCCTGCTGATCGCGGGCGCCGCGATCATGACCGTGTGGGTGCTCGGCATCTACAAGCTCAACCTGTCCTCGCTGCTCGGTGCCGCCGTCGAGAACGCTCCCAAGGCGGGCGAGAAGCTGCTCGGCCCTGGTCTCGCGTACGGCAAGAACGGCACCACGAAGCTCGACTTCCTGTCGCTCGCTCTCGCCCTCGTGCTCGGCACCGCGGGTCTGCCGCACATCCTGATGCGCTTCTACACCGTGCCGACGGCGAAGGAAGCCCGTCGTTCAGTCGTGTGGGCCATCTGGTTGATCGGCATCTTCTACCTGTTCACGCTGGTCCTGGGCTACGGCGCCGGTGCGCTCGTCGGCCCGGACGCGATCAACAAGGCACCCGGCAAGGCCAACTCCGCCGCTCCGCTGCTCGCACTGGAGCTCGGTGGCCCGATCCTGCTGGGCCTGATCGCGGCGGTCGCGTTCGCGACGATCCTCGCGGTCGTGGCAGGCCTGACGATCACGGCGTCGGCGTCGTTCGCGCACGACATCTACGCCAACATCATCAAGAAGGGCAAGGAGGAGGACAAGGACTCCGAGGTCAAGGTCGCCCGCATCACCGCGATCGTGATCGGCCTGGTGTCCATCGGGGGCGGCATCATCGCCAACGGCCAGAACATCGCGTTCCTCGTGGCGCTGGCGTTCGCGGTCGCGGCCTCTGCCAACCTGCCGACGATCCTCTACTCGCTGTTCTGGAAGCGGTTCAACACCTCGGGCGCGCTGTGGAGCATCTACGGCGGTCTGATCGTGACGATCACCCTGATCATCCTGTCGCCTGCCGTCTCGGGCACGCCGACCTCGATGTTCAAGAACGCCGACTTCGACCTGTTCCCGCTGTCGAACCCCGGCATCGTCTCGATCCCCGTCGCGTTCCTGCTCGGCTACGTCGGCACGATCCTGTCCAAGGAGAAGGCCGACCCGGTCAAGCAGGCCGAGATGGAGGTCCGCTCCCTCACCGGTGCGGGCGCCGAGAAGGCCATCGCGCACTAGCTCTTCCGCTCTCGACGAAGGGAACCTTCATCCACCGTGGATGAAGGTTCCCTTCATCGTTTTCCGGGGTGTGCAACCCTGCTCGGGCTGGGCGCGTATTGAACGCGAACGCAGCGAAAGCAGGGGGACCGGAGTGCGACGAGACGAAGAGTTCTCGGAGTTCTTCACGAGCAGGTTCGACTGGGCGCGCCGCACGGCCTACGCGATGTGCGGCGACTGGTCGGAAGCGGAAGAGCTCGCGCAGAACGCATTCGTGAAGGCGTACGCGAAGTGGCCGAGCATCAGGCGCGACACGGCGGTGGCCTACGTGCGCACCATCGTGACGCGGCTGTTTCTCGACAGCAGGCGCCGTCGTCGCGAGGACCCGGTCGCCGACCTGCCGGAACACGGGGTCGGCGGCGGTTTCGACGATCCCGACGCCCGGTTGCACGCGGCGTTGCGACAGGTGCCGCCGAAGCAGCGGGCGGCGCTCGTGCTGCGGTTCGTGCACGACCTGTCGATCGAGCAGACGGCCGCTGAGCTGGGCTGTTCGATCGGCAACGTCAAGAGTCAGACAGCCAGGGGTTTGGCGACGCTCCGCGAGGCGTACGGCGAGCCGGTCAATTCGGAGTGTGCTTGATGAACATCGAAGACGAGCTGCGCGGAGCTCTCGACGTCTCCGCGCCTCCTCCCACGACGACTTTGGACCACGTGCTCAAGCGCGGCCGGCGCCGGGTGTTCGCCCGGCGCGCCGGTGCGATGCTCGGTGTGGTGGCGGTGGTCGCCGGCATCGGCATCGGCGCGACGACGCTGAACCACGCGGCCCCAGATCGCATGCCCGCGGACCAGCCGAACGAGGCGCCCGCCACCGTGGAGCACGCCGTGGGCTGGCCCCGAGTCAGCACGCCGCCGCAGGTGCCGCACGGGACGTGGACGCCCACAGTGAGCGCACCAGCGGGCTGGCCCACGCCCACCCTTCCGCTGTGCGACACCAAGGCGCCGTCGATAGCGCGGCACGTGGAGCTCGGAGGGGAACTGCCGCCCCAGGAGTTCGTCTCCACCTGGCTCGACCAGGCGAGGAAACTCCTACCGGGGTTCACCCTCGGCGACGCGGAGGTCGAACGGGCGCGAACCGAGTACCGGTTCGACGTGTCGGACTCCCGTGGCACCGGCAGCATCAGGATCTCCGCCGCCAGGTTCGCCGGTACCCCACTGGCGAACGCGGACGACACGCTGTGGGAGGCCGGCGACTGCGAACCCGCTCGGCGACTTCTCCATCCGAACGGCTCGGTGGCGCAGCTGCACTCGGTGCGGCCGTACGTGCCGTACCAGACGCTCACCCAGACACTGGACGTGTTCCGCAAGGACGGCCTGCTGGTGCAACTCGAAATGCACAACTTCGGCAGTCCGTCCTACCACGTGAGCGATCCGCGGAACTCGACCAGCGTGCAGCGCGCCGGACGCCCGACCCTGCCGCTGAGCGAAGAGCAGTTCCAGAAGCTCGGGCTGGCCCTCGCGGAGGTCGGCTAGAGGGTGTGCCATGCCGGAGGTTCACGTCCGTGCAACCTCCGGCATGGCAACATCTACGGTGTGACTGTTCCAAGCGTGGAGATCGCTGACGTTCCCGCCGTGCTGCCGGAAGACGCCGTCCTGCTGGACGTGCGCGAGCAGGACGAGTGGGACGCGGGCCATGCGCCCGGCGCGCTGCACATCCCCATGAGCGAGATCGGCGCGCGTCTCGACGAGGTGCCGAACGACGTGCAGCTCTACGTCGTGTGCCGCGCCGGTGGCCGCTCCGCCCGCGTGACCCAGTACCTCAACGAGAACGGCTGGGAGGCCGTCAACGTCGAGGGTGGCATGCAGCACTGGGACGCCCACGGTCGCCCGCTCGAGGGTGGCGTCGACGGCATGGAACCCGAGGTCATCTGACCGTGCAGCCGTTGCAGCCGATGCGCGTGGACTGGGTGGCGACGCCGCCACCCGGTGCGTACCCGCAGCCCTCGCGCCGGTCGCAGCGGTTGTCCTACGGCGGACCGCCGAACTACCCGGTCCCGCCGCGCTGGGGTTTCCCGCTGCTGGCGTGGCGCTGGCCGACCGCAGTGCCCGGCACCGTCGAGCAGGCCGACTCGGTCGACGGCGTGCGCAGGCTCGGCAGGACGGCGCAGAACTCGTTGTGGCTCCTCGGCTTCGTCGCCCTGTGGGGCGCGTTCTCCGAGATCTGGCGGTACGTCCTGGTCGCGTTGAGCCGCTTCGGCGCGCTCTCCGCCGGTGTGGTCAGCACGTCGGACGCCATGGTGGTGTCGTCGTCGGCGGTCACGATCACCGGCTGTCTGCTGTCGCTGGTGCTCACGCTGCTCTGGGTGCGGCGCGCGCGGAACGTGGCCGCGACCATCGTGGGCTACGGGCCGTCGCGTTCGGACCGGGAAGCCCTGATCGGGCTGATCGTGCCCGGCATGAACCTCGTCGTTCCGGGCGCGGTGCTCGCCGAACTCGAACACGCGGTGGCGCACGGGTCCGCTTCCGAACGGCCCCGGCCGTCGAAGCTCCTGCGGTGGTGGTGGGGCCTCTGGGCAGGTTCGGGGCTGTTGTTCCTGATCACGGTCCTGTGGTCGTTCCGCAGCAGCACCCAGGCGCTTGCCGACGGGGTGCTGCTGCACGCGTTCAGCGACCTGGTGCTGGCGGGCGTCGCGGTGACGACGGCGCTGGTCATCCGACGGATCACCACACTGCTGCTCCCGGTGGACGCCGCGTCGGTGCGGTTGATGCGGGTGCTCGAGGTGAAGGACGCTCCCGAGCCGCCACTGCGGTCGTTCCGCGCGTCCGGTTCGCCCCGCTGATCTGTTCAGGCGACGTTCGCCCTCACGGACCTTCCCGGCGTTGTGCGTGAGTGCCAGGTTTGGTGGATGCGGACACTCATCGGGGCTCTGGTGATCGCAATGGCCACACCAGGTGGCGCTCAGGCCCATCACCACAGGGATTTCGATCTGCAGGCCCACCGCGGCGGCATCGGCCTCACGGTGGAGAGCACGCTCAAGGCGTTCGGCAAGGCGCTCGAACTCGGCGTCACGACGCTGGAGCTCGACCTCCAGATCACCAGGGACGGCCGCGAGGTCATCACGCACGACCGGAAGACGAACCCGGCGAAGTGCCTCGACACCAAGCCCGCGTTCCCCGGTGACCCCGACTTTCCCTACGCCGGCAAGTACGTGAAGGACCTGACGTTCGCGCAGGTCCGCACCCTCGACTGCGGCAGCACCCGGTGGTCGCAGTACCCGGACCAGGAGCTATCTCCTGGCGCGCGGATGCCCACCCTTGCCGAGTTGTTCGACCTGGCGCGCAGGCACCACGCGTGGGGCATCCGCTTCAACATCGAGACCAAGGTCGAGGCCGCCGCCCCGCACGAGACGGCGCCGCGCGAGCAGTTCGTGCAACGCGCGGTCCGCGAGATCCGCCGCTCCGGTTTCCTGCCGAACGTGACCATCCAGTCGTTCGACTGGGGCACGCTGATGCGGCTGCGCGAGGTCGAGCCGCGGATCCCGCTGGTGGCGCTGACGCAGCCGGAGTTCCTGCGTCCCGGCTCGCCGTGGACGGGTGGCCTCAACCTGGGCGACTTCGGCGGCAGTGTCGCGAAGGCGGTGCGCAGTTTCGGCGCGAAGGCCCTGTCCCCGGTGCACACGATGACCACGAAGGAACTGGTCACCGATGCCCACGGACAGGGCCTCGCGGTCATCCCGTGGACCGTGGACGAGGAGTCACGGATGCACGAGATGATCGACACCGGGATCGACGGCCTGATCACCGACTACCCGGATCGGTTGCGGAAGGTGTTGAGGGAGCGAGGGTTCAAGCTCCCCAAGCGCTATCCACGGGGTTAGTGCTCAGGTCGAACGATCATGCTCCGTCAGCAAGCGGCAGGGAGTGCAGGCCGCGGATCACGAACTCCGCGCGCCGGTCGGGTTCCGCGGCCAGCACCGCCTTGGGCAGCTTGCGGTGCAACGACGACAGCGCCGCCTCCACCTCGATCCTGGCCAGCGGCGCACCCAGGCAGTAGTGGATGCCCATGCCGAACCCGAGGTGCTGGTTCTTCTCGCGGCCGACGTCGAGCGTGTCGGGGTTCTCGAAGACCAACGGGTCGCGCGCGGCCGCACCGAGCAGCGCGGCGATCTTCTCGCCGGGCTCGACGACGTGGCCGGCGATCTCCACGCGTTCGGTGGCGGTGCGTTCGAAGAGCTGCAACGGCGAGTCGTAGCGGATGAGCTCCTCGACGGCCGTCGGCATCATCTCCGCCGAGAGGCGCTCCCACTGCGAACGGTGCTTCATCAGGGCGAAGACGCCGTTGCCGATCACGTTGACCGTGGCCTCGTGGCCGGCCATCAGCAGCAGTACGGCGGTGGCGACGAGCTCGTCCTCGGTGAGCCTGGCGCCGTCGGTGTCGGTGACGGCGACCAGGTCGGAGACGAGGTCCGAGCCGGGGTTCTTGCGGCGCAACGCGACGAGCTCGCGCAGGTAGGCGACGAACTCCGCGGCCGCGCGTTCGGCTGCCTGCTGCTGCTCGGGAGGCAGGCCGTACTCGTACATCTTCACGATGGCGTTCGACCACGGTTGCAGCAGGTAGCGGTCCTGGCCGGGGACGCCGAGCAGCTCGGCGATCACCTCGACCGGCAGCGGCGCGGCGACGTGGGCGAGCAGGTCGGCCTGGCCCTGGTCACCGATCTTCGCGACCAGCTCGTCGACCAGCCGGTCGGCCAGTTCGGCCACCCATGGGCGCAGGCGCTCGACGTGGCCGCGGCCGAACGCGGCGGCGACCAGGCGGCGCAGCCGGGTGTGCGTGGGCGGCTCGTTCTCCAGCAGCGAGTTGCGGTGCAGCAGGTTGAACGCCATGAACTGCTCCACCGGCTTCACGTCCGACCAGATCCGGCCGAGCGAGCGGTGCCGCAGGACGGCCGAGCAGGCGGCGTGCGAGACGGCGACAGCGACGCCCATCTGCTCGTGGTGATGCACCTCACCGGCTTCGCGCAGGGCGGCGAAGACCGGGTACGGGTCGGCGATGAACGCGGGATCGCGCTGGTCGAACGTCACAAGGCGGGACGGTAAGTCGCGGTCGGCGGTTTCGTCCACGTCAATTTGATTGATGCCTCAAATTGTTGTGCAGACACTATCGTTCGGCTTGTGCAGCTGCCTTCCGTCGTCGCGCACCGTGGCGCGTCCACAGACCGTCCTGAGCACACCATCGGTGCCTATGAGCTGGCGTTGAAGGAGGGCGCGGACGGGCTCGAGTGCGACATCCGGCTGTCGAAGGACGGCGAGATCGTGTGTGTGCACGACCGCACGCTCACCCGCACGTCCAGCGGCCGTGGCACGGTCAGCGCGCTCACGTTGGAGCAACTGAAGCAGCACGACTACGGCAGTTGGCACCGCCACGGTCAGCCGGCCGGACTGCTCGTGCTCGACGAGCTGCTGGACCTGGTCAAGGGCACGAACGTGCAGCTCTTCATCGAGACCAAGCACCCGGTCCGGTACCGCAACGAGATCGAACGCAAGCTCGTCGAGGCGCTCGAGCGGCACGCGCTCGACAGCCAGATCGTCATGATGTCGTTCTCGCCGACCGCCGTGAAGGCGTTCCGCGACCAGGCGCCGGACATCCGCACGGTCCTGCTGCTCGACCGGCTCGGCCGCTACCGCACCGGCACGCTGCCGTCGTTCGCCGACTACACCGGACCGGGTGTGCACGTGCTGCGCAACGACCCCGATTACGTCGATCGGGCCAGGCGTGCGGGGCACGAGACGTACGTGTGGACGGTGGACAGCGCGGAGGACGTCGCATTGTGCCGTGACCTGGGGGTCCGCTACCTCGCGACGAACGCCCCGGCGAACACCCGCCGCCTGCTGACGGCTAACTTGGCGACCTGACAAGCCTGAACACGAGGAGGGCCAAGGTGGCCAAGCGGAGCGCGGTCAAGGACGCACCCAAGGACGGGATCAACCCGAAGCAGCCCTGCCCGTGCGGGTCCGGCAAGCGCTACAAGGCCTGCCACGGCGCTCCCGGTGGCGCGACGGACGTGATCGTGTCGCGTCCGTTCGAGGGCCTGGCCGCCGAGTGCGAGCTGATCGCGCTGCGCGAGTTCGTGCCGTCGGCGATCGCGAAGCTTCCGGTCAAGGACGGTCGCGAGGTCACGCTGGCCACGGTGCTGCCGATGGCGGCCGCCGGTCTGATCCGCGGCGACGACGTGCCGTTCGTCGGCCTGCAGGTGCAGACGCGCTCCGGTGACATCAGCCGCGACCTGGCCCGCGCCCTGCAGTGGGCGCAGCAGGCCAAGACCGGTGAAGTCCTGCCGGTCGTCGGTCCCGACAACGGCGAGAACCCCGGTCGCCTGCAGGACCTGCTCGACCCCGAGGCCGAGATCACGCCCGAGCTGCACACCGACTTCCTCTGGTGGATGCCGGAGGGCACCGAGCCGACCGGCGAGGTGGCCCTGTCGCTGGAGCGCGCGAACGCGGCGATCCTGCCGACCGAGCGCCTCGACGCTCCCGGCGTGAAGGCCGCGTACTGGGTGGACGCGGGCGACAAGGCGCACCTGCGCTGGGTCCGCCCTGAGCCCGAGGAGAAGCTGCTGCCCGCGATGGCCCGCCTGGCGGCTCGCGGCGAGCTGGACCTGGGAGAGGGTTCGCGCTACGCCGGGTCGTTCCGCGCGCACGGTCTCCTGGTGCCGGTGTGGGACCTCGACCGCGAGATGCACGCCCGCGAGTGGGCAGAGCCGACCGAAGCGCTGGGCAAGCGCTTGCTGGAGGCGCTGGAGTCCGACGCGCCGCTGACCGACGCCGAGCGCAGGGCCCGCGACGGCCTGCGTGGCCGTCAGATCACGCTCCGGTGACCCTGTCCACAGGGTTGTCCACAAGGAGCTGTGGATAAGTGCTGCTGCACATCATCTCGAAGGCCGGCTGGGCCGCTGCCCAGTCGGCCGGTTCGATCGCGCCCGCCGGCGAGGAGTTCGTGCACTGCTCCGACCGGGGCGTCGTGCACGTGACGGCGGGCAAGTTCTTCCTCGGGCAGAGCGACCTGCTGCTGCTCGTGATCGACCCGAAGCTGCTCGACGTGCCGGTCAGGTGGGAGGCCGTGGCGGATTCACCGTTGTGGTTCCCGCACGTGTACGGGCCGATCCCGGTCGTGGCCGTGGTCGAGGTGCACGACTTCCCCTGTCAGCAGGACGGTTCGTTCGTACTGCCGGAGGCCGTTGCCGTTCTGTGATTGAGTGAGGCAACCGTCCGGCGCCCTCGGGCGTGGACTTCCCGGAGCCACTTGTCGCTTCGGGGAGGGGGCGTGCCGTGACGGCGGTGCTGAGACTCGGGTCGGCCGCCGAACGCGGCGGGGGAAGAGCGGAAGCCGTGGGGGATTTCGCGGAGTTCGTGCGTGTGTCGATGCCCGGACTTCTGCGTTATGGACACGCTCTGACAGGCAACCCGCACGACGCGGCCGACCTCGTGCAGGCCGTCCTGGAGAAGGTCGGGTCGCGCTGGGTGGCCGTGCAGCGCAAGGGTGACGACCCGCTCGCGTACGTCCGCAGGGCCATGGCCAACACCCACATCAGCATCTGGCGGCGGCGTCGTCGCGAGAACCTCGTCGCGGACTTCCCCGACAGCGGTGCCGTGGAACCAGAGCTGAGCAGGCTCGAAAACGAACCACTCTGGCAAGCACTGCGCGCACTGCCGCCACGGCAGCGTGCGGTGATCGTGCTGCGCTACTACGAGAACCTCTCCGAGACCGAGATCGCGGACACGCTCGGCATCTCGTGCGGCACCGTGAAGAGCCAGACCAGCAAGGCGATGGCGAGTCTGCGGACACGCCTGGGAAAGGACTGACCGGTGGCCGACGACCTCGACGACGAGCTGCGCAGGCTCTTCAGCGACGATCGCCTGGACGTGCACGTGAGTCCGGAGGCGACCGACGCTGTGCTTCGCGGTGCGGATCGCCGGCGACGGCGCCGTTCCGCCATGGCCACCGCCGTCGCCGTGGTGACGCTGGTCGGTGCGGGGATCGGGCTGACCCAGCTGCCGTCGTCGGACGACCACTGGGTCGGCGACCTGCTGCCGACCTCGGTACCGACCTCCGCTTCGAGCCCGCCTCCGTCGTCGTCCAGCTCCGTCGTCCCGACCACGACCGTCATTCCTTCGCCTCCGAACCCCGGTGGCAGCAACCCCGGCACGGGCACCGGCAAGCCGACTTCCACGAAGCCGCGCACGACCACCCCGTCGGCTCCGCCGCCGGCGGAAACGGCTGGGGTCGGCGCGCTCGTGCTCGGGATGAGCGAGGCGGACGCGCTGAAGACGAAGACGCTGGTCGAGCCGAGCAGCCCGGCCGATCCGGAGGGCAAGTGCGTCGCCTACGCGACGACGTCGGTGCCCGACAACAACGCCGTGATCATCTCGTCGGCCAAGGGCATCGTGCGGCTCACGGTTCCGAGCACCGCCAAGACGCAGCGCGGCATCGGCGTCGGCTCGACGGTGGCCGAGGTGAAGACCGCCTATCCGACCGCGGCGCAGAGCGGTACCGAGCTGCGCGTGGAGATGACCGGGACGCCCAGGTGGACGTACGTCTTCGAGACCGACGGTTCCGCGGTCACGTCTGTCCGGAAGCGTCTCAGCGCCGGCGACTGCCCAGGCGTCTGAAAAATCTCGACGCGCGATGTCGAGAAGCCCGGAACAGCTCCGTCCCCGGTGTGCGAGCGGCCAAGATGGGTCGCGACAGCATCGAGGGAGACAGCGAGATGGCCAAGTACCTGCTGCTCAAGCACTACCGCGGCGCACCGGCTGCGGTGAACGACGTGCCGATGGACCAGTGGACGCAGGACGAGATCACCGCGCACCTGCAGTACATGCGCGACTTCGCGACCAAGCTGGAGGCGACCGGCGAGTTCGTCGAGGGTCAGGCGCTCGCGCCCGAGGGCACGTGGGTCCGGTACGACGGTGAGGGCAAGCCGCCGGTGACGGACGGGCCGTTCGCCGAGACGAAGGACCTCATCGCAGGGTGGATGGTGATCGACGTCGACAGCTACGAGCGCGCGGTCGAGCTGGCCGGGGAGCTGTCGGCGGCGCCGGGCAAGGACGGCAAGCCGATCCACGAGTGGCTCGAGCTGCGGCCGTTCTACGGCAACCCGCCGACGATCACGGAGTGACATGGACGAGGCACTGCTGAGGAGCCTCACCCCTGGCGTGATCGGGGTTCTCGTCCGCCGCGGAGCCGACTTCGCGGCGGCCGAGGACGCCGTGCAGGACGCGCTGCTCGAAGCGGTCCGGGTGTGGCCGGACGATCCGCCGCGGGATCCGAAGGGCTGGCTGGTCACGGCGGCCTGGCGCAAGTTCATCGACGCGACGCGAGCAGAGTCGGCGCGGAGACGGCGGGAGGAGCTCGTCGACGCCGAACCCGAGCCTGGACCGGCGTCGGACACCGACGACACGTTGCAGCTCTACTTCCTGTGCGCGCATCCCTCTCTCACGCCCTCGTCGGCGGTCGCGCTCACGCTCAGAGCTGTCGGTGGCCTGACGACCCGCCAGATCGCCCAGGCCTACCTCGTGCCAGAGGCGACGATGGCCCAGCGCATCAGCCGCGCCAAGAAGACGGTCAGCGACGTGCGGTTCGACCAGCCCGGCGACGTGGCCACCGTGCTGCGCGTGCTCTACCTCGTCTTCAACGAGGGCTACTCCGGCGACGTCGACCTCGCCGCCGAAGCCATCCGGCTCACCCGGCAGCTCGCGACCGCGATAGATCACCCCGAGGTCGCCGGTCTGCTCGCGCTCATGCTGCTGCACCACGCCAGGCGCGCCGGCCGAACCGCCGCCGACGGCAGCCTCGTCGCGCTCGCCGACCAGGATCGGAGCAAGTGGGACACGGAGATGATCGCCGAGGGCGTCGAGATCCTGCAGGCGGCGCTCGCGCGGGGCCGGCTCGGCGAGTTCCAGGCCCAGGCGGCCATCGCGGCACTGCACTGCGACGCACCCGACGCCGCGGAGACGGACTGGGTGCAGATCGTCGAGTGGTACGACGAACTGGCTGAGCTGACCGACAGCCCGATCGTGCGGCTCAACCGCGCCGTGGCCGTGGGTGAGGCGGACGGGCCGCGCGCCGGGCTGAAAGCGCTCGGAGAACTCGACGAATCACTTCCCCGGTACACGGCGGTGGCCGCATACCTCCATGAACGCGACGGCGACGTGCAAACGGCGGCACGCCTCTACACCGAGGCGGCGAAGAAAGCGGCGAACCTGCCCGAGCGGGAATATCTCACGCGGCAGGCCGCACGGCTCAACCGAAAAAGCCCGCCCCACCCGTGAGGGCGAAGCGGGCCGTAGAAATCAGGCACTCAAGCGTGCGAAGAAAAGCTCAGAGCGCGCCACCGGCGGCCGTGGGGGCGCCGGAGTCGCCACCGCTGTCGCCCACGCTTTCGCGGGTCAGGAACGTCTCCACGTAGAACATGTTGCCGTCGGCGCGGTCCATGATGGTGAGCAGCGTCTTCATCGAGGAGACCTCCTCGACCTGCTCCTTGAGGAACCACTGCATGAACTGCTCGCCGATGTAGTCGCCCTCCTCGCGGGCGGCCTTGGCGAGCGCCACGATCTGGTCGGTGACCTGCTGCTCCTGGCGCAGGGCCAGCTCGACGAGGTCGCGCGGCGCCGTGAAGTCGTTGATCGGGGCGGCGGTGCCGGGAATGGCGACCGGGAGGTCGTTGTCCATGAGGAACTGGACGATCATCATCGCGTGGTTGCGCTCTTCGAGAGCCTGCTTGTAGAAGTGCGACGCGAGGCGCGGGAGGTCCTCGTTGTCGAACCACACGGCGAGCGCGATGTACTGTTGCGAAGCGGAGAACTCGTTGCCGACCTGAGTCTGCAGGAGGTCGTGGAACTTCGACTTCTTCGGGGCAATCTTCTTCACGTTCGAGGCCATGCGGAGTACGTTAACCCAAAACGATGACCTGTGCATTCCAGGAAAAGCTAACCTTTGTTTGGAAAGGTGAACCAAACAAAGGTTAGGCATTCCTAACGATCACGCTGAGAGTTAAACCAGGGGTGCGCGGTCAATCGGGCACGACATGCAGCGCGGGCCGCCGCGGCCGGAGCCCAGTTCCGAACCGGCGATCCGCAGCACCTCGATGCCGGCCGCCTCGAGCCGCTCGTTCGTCTCGACGTTGCGCTCGTACGCGACGACGAGGCCGGGACCGACCGCCAGTGTGTTGTTGCCGTCGTCCCACTGCTCACGCTCGGCGGTGACCGGGTCGAGGCCCGTGTCGATCACGCGCAGCTTCTCGATGCCCATCGCCTCGGCCGCCGCCTCCAGGAACGGCACCGGGCCGTCGACGCGCACACCGCCGTCGCCGTCCAGTCGCATCGGGAACGCGGACAGGTTGTGCCTGATCGCCGGGTACATCACCACGGCGTCGCGGTCGACCATCGTGCAGACGGTGTCGAGGTGCATCGTGGCGCGTTCCTGCGCGATCGGCACCGCCAGCACCGTGTGCGCGAGGCCGTCCGCGAGCGCGGAGCGGGCGAACGACTCCGCGCCCGCGGGGGTGGTGCGCTCGCCGACGCCGATGGCGATCACACCTGGCGCGAGCAGCAAGACGTCGCCGCCCTCCAGCGGTGCCGAGTGGGCGCCGTACGCGCGGCCCGTGCGGCGGAACCGCGGGTGGTAGGCGTAGATCAGGTCCGTCAGCGTCGTCTCGCGGTCGCGGGCGGGCAGGGCGAGCGACGTGATGGCCACCCGGTCGCCGACCCACACCGACGAGTCGCGGGTGAAGAGCAGGTTCGGCAGCGGGTCGACGGCGAAGTCGATCGGGTGGTGCATCTTGCGCACCAGGGAGGCGCCCTCGGCGGCCGGCAGCTCCTCGAACGTCATGCCGGTCATGAGCACCTGCGCCAGCTGCGGGGCGGGCAGCGAGGTGAGATGGCTGCGCAGCGCGTCGGCCAGGTCGATGCCGAGGCGGCGCTCGTTGACGGCGCTGTGGATGCCCGCGATGCGCGCGCGGTTGTCCTCCAGCGCCTGGACCAGCACGTCGGCCAGCAGCAGGACCTCGACACCCCGCGCGGTCAGCGTCGCGGCGAACGCGTCGTGCTCCTCCTGCGCGCGGTCGACCCACGGCACGCCGTCGAACAGCAGCTGGTCGTTGTTGCGCGGGGTGAGCCTCTTGAGCTCGTTGCCCGGCCGGTGCAAAAGCACCGTGCGCAGCGGGCCGACCTCGCTGTCCACGCGGGGCGCGGCGTCCGGGAGTGCTTCGGTCTCAGCGATCGTGTGCGCAGTCACCGAACGAGCGTAACCCTGAACAGCACAAATCGCCGCTGTCAGGCCCGATTTAGCAACGAATGGTATGGAATGGCAGGCTTCACCATCGAATCATTAAGGCAACCAGCTCACTTTGCCACGCAACATTGTGTAACCGACGAACGCGACGACGTCGAGGATGGTGTGGGCGATCACCAGGGGCCACAACCGCTTGGTGCGCTGCCAGTAGAACCCGAACACCAAGCCCATGACCAGGTTGCCGACGAACCCGCCGAAGCCCTGGTAGAGGTGGTACGACCCGCGCAGCACCGCCGCCGCGAACAGCGACGTGTACTGCCGCCAGCCCAGCTGCCGAAGCCGCGTGATCAGGTACCCGACGACGAGCACCTCCTCCGCCCACGCGTTGCCGGCGGCCGCGAGGATCAGCGCGGCGCTCATCCACCACTGGTTGTCCAAAGTGGACGGCTGCACGGCGAGGTTCAGCCCGAGCGACCACGCGGCGAAGTAGAACGCGAGACCCGGAATGCCGATGATCGCGGCCAGTCCCAGCGCGCCCACCGCGTCCGCTCGTTTGCGCGTGCCGTCGAGGCCGATCACCCGGAGCTTGATCCCGGTGCGCCACAACAGATACAGGCCGATGCCACCCCACGCGGCCAGCTGCAGCACGCCGAGCAGCTGGGCCACTAGGTCCAGCAGATCGGCGCGCGCCTGCGGGACGTTGATCGCGACCGACTGCTGGCTCAGCGGCGTCGGCTGCAGCAGGCTGTCGATCAACCGCACGAGGCTGCGCAGGCCGGACAGCCCGAGCGTCATGCTGAAGACGATCAGCAGTTCGAGCTGGTAGCCGCGCTTCTCGTCATCAGCGATCTTCGGCGGGATCAAGGTCACCCGCGCGAGGCTACCTGCAGTATTGGATCATCTTTGGGACAGGAACGGGCAGCCCATCAGTCGTCGCAGCTCGGCGGCGAGCTCCTGCGGCGTGCCGACCGGCTTGGAGAACGCGATCCGCACGTCGTGGTCGTCGCACTCGGCCTCGACCCGCAGCCGCAGGCCGAACCGGTCGAGTCCGAGCGGCCGCACGTGCCCGCCCCGCAGCTCCTCCGGCAGGTGGCGGGCGAGCTGGCCGACGACGTCGCGGTGCGCGGCCTCCAGGTGCCGCAGCCAGTGGTCCTCGTTGCGGCAGAACGGGTCCGGCGTCGCGCTCGCGAACTGCTCCGGCCGGATCGACGAGGTGCCCTCGGCGTCGGCGATCACCATCGACGCGGGTGTGAGCCTCAGCACGGAAGCGCCGTGCCCCGCGTCCAGCAGCCGGTGGTCCGGCCGCACGTCGGCGACCGCGAGGATCTCGTCCCGTGCCTCCCGACCGTCCAGCACGGCGACCCACCCGGTGAGCCACAGCAGCCCGCGGACGGGTTCACGCAACGCCACCGGAGCCTGGTCGGCGATCTCCAGCATCGCCGTCACCTCGGCCCTCGGCGTCTGCCACAGCTGTCCGACCAGCGGATGCTCGTCGGGGAGCAGCATGATCGTCGTGCCGCACGGGTGCACGTGGTGGAACAACGGGCTGGTGCGGGACCCGGCCTGAGGAAGCAGTGCGGCGTGACCACCGCGAGCCGTGATCGTGCGGGCGCGCTCGGCGGCGTGCGGCGCCGGTGGGCGCTTGGTCTGGGTGTCGGTCACCGCTCCACCTCCTCGGAAGGTTAGGCAAGCCTAACTTAGCTCCGCTCGGGAAGGGAAGTGTCGCCTGTACGGTTGACAGGTGGTCGTGCCAAACAAGCCGTCCACCGAGGTGACGGCGCTCGACGATCGGTGGACCCGGCACTGTGTCGACCGGGCGAGCCGTCGTGCCCTGATGTGGACCGTTCTGGCCGGTGCGGCCTTCGCCCTCCAGTTCGTGCTGGTACTCGTGTGGTCGTGGTCCTCACCGGTGGCGCTGGTCCTGCTGTTCTTCGCCGCGGCCGTGCTGTGGATGGTGACTCGTCGCCGTCCGGTGCGTTTACCGGAAGGTGAACCGTGGCATTTCGCCCATGTGCAGTGGGAAGGAGGGCGTCTGGTCGTGCTGTCTTCGCCGCCGCTTTTGCTGACGTTGCGCGTCGGTCCTCTTCTCCGCGGCCGAATCGCGCGCCATCGTCGTGTGTGGTTCGTGCCGCCGGACTCGGCAGGGAACACGGTGGTCACGTTCCGCGGGGTGCCGCAGCTCATCCCGGCGCGTGTCCAGAGATGATCATCCAGAACTGGAGCGACACCTGCCTGGTGCGGGCGGATCGTCGCGCTGTCGGGCACATCTTCTTCGCCGTCGCCGTGTTCGGCGTCGTGCTCATGATCGGCTGGTTGTGGCTCACCGTGCTGTCGGTGCCGGTGGTGCTGGAGCTGGCCGCACCGGGACTGCGGCACTTCTTCACGCGCCGCGGCACCCTGCGGCTGATCGAGCGGTTCCCGTGGCGGCCGGTGTCGGTGAGCTTCGTGCCCGGCCGGCGCATCGGGCGCCAGGCGTACCTGCGGGTCGACGGTTCGGAGAACAACCTGCGGCTGCCTGAACTGCCGGAGCGGGCGCGCGTGCTGATCCGGCACACCGGCCGGGTGTGGATCGCGGGGCCGGACGAACGTGGGCGTGTCGTGGCGATGACGCGTGGGCTCGCGTTCCTCACCCGCGGACGGGTCGTCGAGCGCTAACGGCCCGTCGCGATGCCCTCGGACTCCGCCCACTGCGTTAGGTCGTCCTTGCGCAGCGCCGCCGCCAGCAGTTCGGGGAACTTGTCCGGCGTGCAGGCGAACGCGGGTGCGCCGAGGGCGGACAGCTTCGCCGCGAGCTCGTGGTCGTAGGCGGGTGTGCCGGAGTCGCTGAGCGCCAGCAGGTTCACGACGGTGACGCCGCTCGCGACCAGTTCGCGGACCCGGCGCTGCAGCTCGGCCTCCGACCCGCCCTCGTAGAGGTCGCTGATGATCACGATGACCGTGTCGGTGGGCCTGCGGACCTGGGTCTGGGCGTAGGTGACCGCTCGGTTGATGTCCGTGCCGCCGCCGAGCTGGGCGCTGAACAGCAGATCGACCGGATCGCTGAGCTGGTCGGTCAGATCGGCGACCTCGGTGTCGAACACGACGAGCTTCGTCGAGACCGACCGGATGCTCGCCAGCGCGGAACCGAGAACCGCCGCGTGCACCAACGAGTCCGCCATCGAACCCGACTGGTCGACGAGCAGGATCACGTCGCGCATCGACGCGGCCCGGCTGCGCCTGCGGTGCCCGATCAGGTCCTCGACTACGACGGTCTTGTGCTGCGGCTGGTAGTTCTTCAGGTTGGCCTTGATCGTGGTGGCCCAGTCGACGTCCTGCAGCTGCGGCCGGTGGGTGCGCCGCGATCGGTCGACGGCACCGCGGACGGCCTCGACGAGCCGGTCCTGCAGGCGCTTCTCGATGTCCTCGACCACCTTGCGCACGACGGCTTTCGCGGTGTCGCGGGTGCGGACGGGGATGGCTCTCGACAGTTGCAGCAGGGTGCTGACGAGGTTCACGTCCGGCTCGACCGACTGCAACAGCTCGGGTTCGAGCAGCAGCTGCTTCAGCCCGAGCTTCTCGACCGCGTCCCGTTGCATCACCTGGACGACCGAGGTGGGGAAGTACTTGCGGACGTCACCGAGCCACCGGTGCAGCTGCGGGGAGCTGGCGCCGAGACCGGCACCGCGTTCGCTGCCGCCGCCGTAGAGGCCGGTGAGCGCACCATCACGCCGTTGGTCGTCGTCGCCCAGCTGCGCCACGTCCTCCGCGCTCGGGCCGAGCAGCAACCGCCAGCGCCTCAACCGCTCTTCCGTCATTTGAGGGCTGCCGCCACTTCTTCGGCCGCACGCACGACACGAGGGCCGACGATGTCCGCGTCGAGCCGTTCCAGTGCCACGACGCCCACCGAGGCGCGCAGGCCGGGAACGCCGCGAACCGGTGCCGCGACGCCGTACGCGTTGGGCTGCAGCTCGCCGGTGGAGACGACCCAGTTCTCCACCGGTTGCGAGATCGCCTTGCCCGCCGCACCGCGGTGCACCGGGTGGCGGGAACCCACCCGGTACGCCACGTGGAAAGCGGTCCACGACGGTTCGACCACGGCGACGGCCTGCGCCTCGCTGCCGTCCGCGACGGTCAGGTGCGCGGTGGCGCCGACCTTCTCCGCGAGCTCGCGGAGAGCCGGGTTCGCCGCCATCCGGAGCTGGGGGAGGACGTTGGAGGCGAGTCGCAGCACGCCCAGGCCGAGCCGGACCTTCGACCCCTCGCGGCGCACGAGCCCGCGCGCCTGGAGGGGGACGAGAAGCCGGTACACGGCGGCCCTGGACGCGCCGATGGCCGTGGCGAGCTCGGAGATCGAAGGTGCCTCCGACTCCGCCTCAGCGACCGCCTGGAGCAGCGCCAGACCCCGTTCCAGGGTCAGCGAGCTCTCCTTCGTCGCTCCGACCATCACGCACTCCGAACTGTGCCCACCACCTCGGCGAGACCGACCACGGAACCGCCTTCACCGGGAGCCGTCGCGGTCAGCCTGACCGTGTCGCCGTCCTCCAGGAAGGACCTCGTGGAGCCGTCGTCGAGCTTGAACGGTTCCTTGCCGCCCCAGCTGAGTTCGAGGAACGAGCCGCGCTCGTCCTTCTCCGGTCCGGAGACCGTGCCGGAAGCGAACAGATCACCTGGGCGCACGGTAGCCCCGTTCACCGTCATGTGCGCCAGCTGTTGCACAAACGACCACGACATCTCGCGGAACGGAGGCCGCGCGACGATCGTGTCGTTCAGCTCCACCGTGATCGTTATGTCCAGGCCCCAGGGCTGATCGGTGGTCAGGTAGTCGTGCAACTTGTTCGGCAGCGGCGGCGTCGGGACGCGTGCAACTGAGAACGCTTCGAGCGGCGTGATCCACGCGCCGATCGACGTGGCGAACGACTTGGCGAGGAACGGGCCGAGCGGCTGGTACTCCCACGCCTGGATGTCGCGCGCCGACCAGTCGTTGACGAGCGCGACGCCGAAGACGTGCTCGGCGGCCCTGCTCGTGGACACGTTCGCGGCGGGCGGGCCACCGCAGACGAACCCGACCTCCGCCTCGATGTCGAGCCGCTCGGAGGGGCCGAACTTGGGGCCCTCGCTGCCGCGGCGCTGGCCGTTCGGGCGGACGATGTCCGTGCCGGAGACGTACACCGTGCCCGAGCGACCGTGGTAGCCGATCGGCAGGTGCGTCCAGTTCGGGGTGAGCGCGTCGCCGTCCGGGCGGAACATGCGGCCGACGTTCTCCGCGTGGTGCCTGCTCGAGTAGAAGTCCACGTAGTCGCCGACGGTGAACGGCATCTTCGCGGTCTCGATGCCCGTGAGCTCGGCGCCCTTCGGCGCGGAGGTCGCCGTGACGATCTCCTTGAGCTTGGCGCGCAGAGCGCTCCAGACCGGTCGGCCCGCCTTCAGCAGCGGGTCCAGCGAGTCGCCCTGGACGAGCTCGCTGCACTTGCCCAGCGCGAGGCTCCTCAGGAGCAGCGCCTGGTCGCCGACGCGGACGGCCACGCCCCCGTCGACGACGCCGTAGGGGAGGGTCTGTGGTCCGAACGGCTGGTCTTCTGTGAAGTTCGGGTCGCTGATCCAGCTCACAGCAGTCCCAACTCTTCGAGGTCGGCGATCGGTTCGGCGAGCGAGCACGAGCCGTAGCTCGCGAAGACGCCGCGGACGGCGTGCGCGGCCTGGTCGCTGAGCGCCTTGGCCTCGGCGGTGAGCGCCTCGGCGTCGGTGCTCGCCAGTGCCTCGCGGACGTCACGGCCGCTGAGGGAGCGGGCCGTGGCGACGAGGAGGTTGAGGAAGCCGTGGTGGGTGAAGCCCTGCTCGTCGGTGTGGCGGACGGCCTTGTGCAGGCCCGCCGTCGCCTTGAACGCGACGCCGCCACCGCTCACGACGGACAGGAAGTCCGCGACCTCGTCGACGCTGGGGAAGTTCTCCTGGGAGAGGCCTCCGCAGCGCAGCTTCGGCCAGCTGCCGTGCTCGATCACCCTGCGGACGCCGTCGAGCCACTCGGAGCCGCCGCGACGGGGCTCCACGACGCGGATGACGTCCTCCGGCACGAACTCGGACACGCGCTCGAGCCACACCTCGTCCACATCGGACGGTGCGGGCATCTCGACCATGCGCAGCGCCAGGAGCTCGCTTCTGCTCTCGACGATGGACACGGCCTTCGGCACACCGCCGAGGCCCGTGTCGATCACGAGACTCAGCGCGATCGGCTTCGGCGGCTTGACCTTGATCAGCTCGGTGATCAGCTCGGCGAGCCTGGACGCCGGGCACAGAAAGAGGCCCATGACGCCGGACCACTCGCCGACCCGTCCGTCCAGGTGGCCACGCACCGCGTCGGGCATCGACGCGTTCCCCGGAGGGAAGAGCGCGGCATCGTCCACAAGCCTCGCGAGCAGGGGCGGAGTACCGCGCGGACCGGGCGCACGGAGTTCGACAGCGCTTGACACGGCTGACACGCTAGCTGGGTATCGGTAAGTGAACAAAGATGTCCGATAATCGAACGCCCGGAGACACGTCATGGCCTACTACCGCCAGGTCGGGGAGATCCCCCGAAAGCGCCACACCCAGTTCCGCAAACCGGACGGTGGGCTCTACGCGGAAGAGCTGATGGGAGTCGAGGGGTTCTCGGCCGACTCGGCCCTGCTCTACCACCGGTACCTGCCCACGGCGATCGTGAACGCGGAGACCGTGAAGGACGAGCGCGGAAGCGTTGCGCCGAACCTGCCGCTGAAGCCGCGGCACTTCAAGACGCAGGACCTGACCT
The DNA here is from genome assembly GCF_016907955.1 of Lentzea nigeriaca. Classification (GTDB taxonomy): domain Bacteria; phylum Actinomycetota; class Actinomycetes; order Mycobacteriales; family Pseudonocardiaceae; genus Lentzea; species Lentzea nigeriaca. The sequence continues at coordinate 218,729 of NZ_JAFBCX010000002.1, forward strand.
GGGCTTCTGACGAGGTCGACGCGGTCACCGGGCGCCGCAAGCTGTTCGGGAACCCGGACGTGACCATCGGTTTCGTGGTCGCCTCCGTGCCGTCGCCGTTGTACCGCAACGCTTTCGGCGACGAGCTGCTGTACGTGCAGGCCGGATCCGGTGTGATCGAGACGATCTACGGAGCGTTGACGGTGGGCGACGGCGACTACGTCGTGATCCCGACCTCGTGCACGTACCGGGTGGTGCCGTCGTCGCCGATGTCGTTGCTCGTGCTGGAGGCGACCGGGCACATCGGGCCGCCTCGTCGCTACCTGTCCGCGAAGGGCCAGTTCCTGGAGCACTCGCCGTACTGCGAGCGCGACATCCGCGGGCCTTCCGAGCCGTTGCTGGTCGAGGGCACCGATGTCGATGTTCTGGTCCGGCACCGCGCGGGGCTGACCCGCTTCACCTACGCCAACCACCCGTTCGACGTGGTCGGGTGGGACGGGTGCCTGTACCCGTGGGCGTTCAACATCCGCGACTTCGAACCGATCACCGGCCGCGTGCACCAGCCGCCGCCCGTGCACCAGACGTTCGAGGGGCCGAACTTCGTGGTGTGCTCGTTCTGCCCGCGCAAGGTCGACTACCACCCGCTCGCCGTGCCCGTGCCGTACAACCACGCCAACGTCGACTCGGACGAGCTGATGTTCTACGTGGGCGGCAACTACGAGGCCCGCAAGGGTTCCGGCATCGGCATCGGCTCGATGTCGCTGCACCCCTCGGGGTGCACGCATGGTCCGCAGCCGGGAGCCGTCGAGGCGTCGCTGGGCGTGGACTACTTCGACGAGACGGCGGTCATGGTCGACACGTTCCGGCCGCTGGAGCTCGGCGAGGCCGCGGAGGCCTGTGAGGACCCGGCCTACGCGTGGACGTGGGCCCGTCGCGGTCCGGCGTGATTTTCTGTCAGGGGTCCTCGCTACTTTGGTCGGCGTGAGGACACGAGCCGTTCCTACGCGCTGGCAGGGCCTGGGCAAGGCCCTGCCGGTGCTGTGGGGCGTCTACACGGGTTCGGGCTCCACCCCGTACCGCGTGTGCGTCGACCTGGCCGCCGGCTCCGCGAAGTGCACGTGCCCCTCGCGCCGCTTCCCGTGCAAACACGCGGTGGGGCTGCAGGAGCTCGACATCCCGGACGCTCTGCCGCCCGCCTGGGTGGAGGAGTGGACCACCCGCCGGGCCACCCGCGAGCTCGACTCGTCCCCGGAAGCGGCGGCGCGCAGGGCCCGTGCCCGCGAGAAGACGGCTGACCGCAGAGCGGCGGCGATGTCGTCTGGCATCGAGGGCCTCCGCGACTGGCTCCTCGACGTGGCCTCGGCGGGTGTGGCGTCGCTGCCGGGCCGCCCGGCCTCGTGGTGGCAGGCCTTCACCGCTCGCATGATCGACGCCCAGGTCCCCGGCGTCGCCGCAGCCGTCACCGAGATCCAGGAGATCGTCGCCCGCTCCGGCCCGCGCTGGACCTCCGACGTGGCCGACCGCCTCGGCGGCCTCCACCTGCTCTGCCAGGTCCAGCCGCGCTCCAGGCTGGGAGTGACGATCCCGGAGGAGACCGTCAAGGCCTCTCCTGGCATCACCGACCGCTGGGTGGCCCTGCTGCGCCTGGAAACCGACGACGGCAGGGTCCGCACGGTCCGCCAGTGGTGCTGGGGCCGCCAGACCGGCCGCTGGGTGGTGGCCATCCGCCACTCCGCCGTGGGCGCCCCGGTCCCGCTGCTGCCGCACGGCCAGGAGTCCTCGGCCCTGGTCCACCCGTACCCCGGCTCGGACCGCGTGGCCCTGGGCGAGCTGGAGGGCTCCCGCACGCCGGACTCGGTCCCGGCCCCGCCGACCTGGCGCGCCGCGCTCGCCACCCTGGAGCCGGTGCTGATGGCCGACCCGTGGGTGCGGCTGGTCCCGCTCGGCTGCGCCTCGGTCCGCCTCCACGGCACCGTGCTGGCCGACGAGTCCGGCCACGGCGTCCCGGTGCGCGACGACAGCGGCCTCGACATGGCCCTGGCGCTGACGGGCGGCGCCGCGTTCGACGCGTGGGGCCTGTGGGACGGCCACGCGCTCCGTCTGGGCGCTGTGGCGGTCGACGGGACACTGGAGGTGGTCTCGTGATCACAGGGCCGCCACGGGCCGCTGAGCGACCCGCATGCCGCACGGTAGTCCCGCGCGCCAGCTGGCACTCGGGCTTGGTGCTCACCCGGCGGCGCCGGCGTCCAGCCCTTCCACCGCGCGTGGCCAGAGCAGGCGTGGTGGCCGCGTGCGCCTCGAACCTCACACCGCCGTTCGTGTCGGTGTCGGCGGTCGTGGCGCCTGGCGGCCCGTGCGTCGAACGCCTCGCCGGTGCGACCTCGGTCGCCGCGCAGTCCGCCACCGCCTCCACCCGGCTGTCCGCGCCGACCGAGCCCATCTGCGCTGCCACGCCGACCCGGACTCCCCAGGAGGTGGTGGCGTGAAGGCCGAGTGGTCCAAGACCGTCCAGGACCTCCTCATCGGCACCACCAGAGGCGGCGGCTCCCCGACCGCCCTGCTCGCCGACTGCGCCGCCCTGGGCGTGGCCGCGTTCGGCGCGACTCTCCCGCAGGCGGTCACCGGCGAGCCGCTCCCGCAAGCACCGCCAGAGCCCGCGAACCGCCCGCGCCCGGCCGCGCGAGCCGTGCTGGAAGCGATCATGAGCGTCGACGACGAGGTCCTGCTCACCGAGTGGTGCGCCCTCGCCAAGGCCAACAACGTGGTGGCAGAGCACCGCATGCTCCCCGCCCTGCTCGCCCTCGGCACCGCCCGCCCCGGCCTCCGCGCCGCGGTCGTCGAAGTCCTCGGCACCCGCGGCCGCTGGCTCGCGGGCACCCGCGAAGGCTGGTCGTGGGCGTCCGGTGCCGCGCCACTGGTCGACGAGATCCCGCTGGAGGAAGTCCTCGACCTCCCCAGCGCCCAACGGGTCCGGGCGCTGCGCCGCAAGCGCAGGTCCGAACCGGAGGCCACGAGAGCCTTCATCGCCGCGGAGTTCGACAACTCCCGCCGCTCCGCCGACCGCCAGGTCCTGATCAGCGCACTGGAAACGGCGCTGAGCCCCGCCGACGAGGAGCTTCTCGAAGCAGCGCTGGACGACCGGGCCGCCGGCGTCCACGACGAGGCGCTGCGCCTGCTCCGCAAACTCCCGGCGTCAGCCCTCGCGACGAGAGCGGCCGACCGCCTCGGCCGGGGTTTGTGGCTCACCGACGACGGGTTCGACGTCCAGACCGACGAGCTCTGGACCACCCAGGCCGACCTCGACGAGCAGCGCGACCTCATGCGTGACGGCACCGAGAAGGGGGTGGCCGGCCGCATTCGGGCAGCGGCGGCCAGCGTTCCGCCGAGCTACTGGACCTCGCGCCTGCAGACCGACGACAGAGGGGCCGCGCGAGTTCTCCGCCGCGGTCCGTGGGCCGGTGCCCTCCTGCGAGGTGTCGCCGACCAGCTCGCCGCCGCCACCGATCCGCGGCCGTGGGCCGTGGCCGCCGCCGAAACGCTCACCGGCATGGAACAGCTCGAGATGTTGGCCGCACTGCCCGCGAGCGTGGCCGAGCAGGCGGTCGTCGCCGTGTCCGTGAACTGGCATTACGACCTCCTCGACCACGCGTGCGCGCAGCTTCCGGCGCCGTGGTCGGCGGAGACCACTCGCGCCCTCCTGCACCGGTACGCGGCCCTGCCCGATCCGCGGTGGCGGTCGGGCCGGCCACCCGCCGTGCTGCTGGCGCGCGGCGACGCCGACCTGCTGGGCGCCAACTGGGAGGGGCTCACCCGCCGCTGGCCGGAGAACTCGTTGGAGCTGGAGGTGCTGCGTCTGCGCATCCGGTTGCGCGAGTCGTTCGCCCCACCTGCCGACGCCCCTCGGTGACCCGGCAGACTTTCGAACCAAGGCAACGCATCCAGGAGGCCCAGTGACCGCCGTGCTCAGGCCGACGGCCGAACAGCAGTACGCCGCCGAGCTGGCAGCCATCGCGGCTCAGGACGACCGTCAGCGGCCGCCCAACTGGAACCTGTCCCCACAGGCCGTCGTCACCTACGTCCTCGGCGGCACGCTCGCCGACGGCACGGTGATCACGCCGAAGTACGTCGGCGCGCGCCGCCTGGTCGAAGTCGCCGTGGGCACGCTGGTGACCGACCGCGCGCTGCTGCTCGTCGGCGTCCCCGGCACCGCGAAGTCGTGGCTGTCCGAGCATCTCGCCGCGGCCATCAGCGGCGACTCCACGCTCGTCGTGCAGGGCACGGCGGGCACGAGCGAGGATCAGGTCCGCTACGGCTGGAACTACGCCCGGCTGATCGCCGAAGGTCCGAGCGAGCGGGCACTCGTGCCGAGCCCGGTCCTCAAGGCGATGCAGCAGGGTGCGGTCGTCCGGGTCGAGGAGCTGACCCGTATGCCGTCCGAGGTGCAGGACTCGTTCATCACCATCCTGAGCGAGAAGTCGCTGCCGGTCCCGGAGCTCAACACCCAGGTCCAGGCGGTGCCCGGCTTCACGGTGATCGCCACGGCCAACGACCGCGACCGCGGCGTCAACCAGATGTCGTCGGCGCTCGCGCGGCGCTTCAACACCGTCGTGCTGCCGCCGCCCGCGACCGAGGACGCCGAGGTCGAGATCGTCGTGACCCGAGCGCAGCAGCTCGGCAAGGCGCTCCAGCTGCCGGCCGAGCCACCGGCGCTGGACGAGGTGCGCCGCGTCGTGCGGATCTTCCGGGAGCTGCGCAACGGATCCACTGTGGACGGTCGCACGCAGCTGAAGAAGCCGAGCGGCAGCCTGTCCACGGCGGAGGCGATCTCGGTCATCGCCAGCGGAATGGCGCTCGCCGGCCACTTCGGCGACGGCACGCTGGGCGCGGACGAGCTGGCGTCGGGGCTCATCGGGTCGATCATCAAGGACCGCGTGTCGGACGCGACGGTCTGGCAGGAGTACCTGGAGACGGTGCTGAAGGAGCGCGCCGAGTGGCGTGACCTCTACCGGGCCTGCCTGGACGTCAGCGGTGACTGAGCCGGTTCTGCTCGGCATCCGGCACCACGGCCCCGGCTCCGCCCGGATGGTCAAGCGAGCGCTCGAGCAGATCCGGCCGGAACTCGTCCTGATCGAGGGGCCGCCGGAGGCCGACGGTCTCCTCGAGCACGTCCACGCCCTCACGCCACCGGTGGCGATCCTGCTGCACGACGAGGCGGAACCGGAGAACGCCGCCTTCTGGCCGTTCGCGGAGTTCTCCCCGGAATGGCAGGCCCTGCGCCACGCAGCTGAAAACGGCGTCACAGCGCGCTTCTTCGACCTCCCGGCGGCAGCTTCGATCGGCGACGACGGTCCGAGCGGCAACGTCGACCCCATCGGCCTGCTCGCCGAGGCCGCCGGCTTCGACGACCCGGAACGCTGGTGGGAGGACGTCGTCGAGCACAGCGCGAGTGACCCGATCGACCTCGCCGGCGCCATCGCCGAAGCAATGGTGGCCGTGCGCACCGAGTTCGAGTCGGAGGTGGGCGAACGAACGCTGCGCCGAGAAGCGTTCATGCGCCAGACGATCCGCAAGGCGCGCAAGGAAACCGACGGCCCGATCGCGGTCGTCTGCGGCGCGTGGCACGTCCCGGCGCTGCTCGCGAAACCGACGGTCGCCGCCGACACCGCGCTCCTCAAGGGCCTGCGCCGCCGCAAGATCTCCGGCACCTGGGTCCCGTGGAGCCACGGCCAGCTGGCGGCGGAGTCGGGCTACGGAGCCGGTGTCGACTCGCCCGGCTGGTACGCCCACCTCTGGCACCACCAGGCCGACGTGGTCCCGCGCTGGTTCGCGAAAGCCGCGGCCGTCCTGCGAGAGGAAGACCTCCCGGCCTCGACGGCGAGCGCGGTCGAGGCAGTTCGCCTGGCCGAAACCCTTGCGGCACTGCGGGAACGTCCGTCCGCCGGCCTCAGCGAGGTCAACGAGGCAGCGCTGGCGGTGCTCTGCGGCGGCGACGAGATCCCGCTCCAGCTCGTCCACCGCAAGCTCGTCGTCGGCGAGCGCCTCGGCGAGGTGGGCGAGGCGGTCCCGCGGTCCCCGCTCGCCGCAGACCTCCAGCGCCTGCAACGAAAACTCCGCCTCCCCGCGGACGTCCAGCCCAAGCAGCTCAAGCTGGACCTCCGCAAGGACACCGACCGCGAACGCTCGAAACTCCTGCAACGGCTGGAGGTTCTGGGCGTCCCGTGGGGCAAGCCGGACCGCTCCAGCTCGCTGGGCACGTTCGCCGAGGTATGGCAGCTGCGCTGGGATCCGATCTTCGCGGTGTCCGTGGCGGTGGCCGCCCGCCACGGCACCACCGTCCACACGGCAGCGGAGAACGTCCTCACCCAGGCCGCCCAGGACGCCAAGCGGGTGGCCGACGCCGCCACGACCCTGAGCAAGGCGGTCGGCTGCGAACTCCCCACCGCGGTGATCGAGTCCCGCAACGCCCTCGACCGGTGCGCGGCCATGGCCACCGACGCCCTGGAACTCCTCGCCGCGTTGCCGGACCTCGCGAGGACGGTCCGCTACGGCTCGGTCCGCGGCACCGACCCGGAGCTCCTGCGCGTGGCCCTGCACGGCCTCCTCACCCGCGGGGCGGTGGGCCTCCCGCTGGCTTGCCGCAACGTCGACGACGAGACCGCGGAGCACGCGCTCGCCACGATCGACGGCGCCCACGAGGCCACCCGCCTCGCGGCCGACGACGACCACCAGAAGACGTGGTGGCGGGCCCTCCACGCGCTGGTCAAGTCAGAGGCTCACGGCCTCCCGACGGGCAGGGCCACCCGCCTGCTGTGGGAAGCGGGCGAGCTGACCAGCGACGACGTGGCAGCCCGTCTGCACCGCTCGGTCGCCACGGCGTTCGTGGTCGGCTTCCTGCGGGGCTCGGCAACGCTCCTGGCTGCCGATCCCCGCCTGTTCGGCCTCATCGACGAGTGGCTGACGGGCCTGCGCGGCGAGGCGTTCGACGACGCCCTGCCCCTGCTCCGTCGTGCCATCACCGACTTCACGCCCGCCGAGCGGCGCCTGCTCGGCGAACGCGTCATCGCGGGCGAGACAACCGCGCCGGCCGCCGACGACGAGTGGGACACCGAGATCGCCGAACGCCTCGCCGCCCACGTCCGGAGCCTGCTGGCCTGAGTTTGGCGGTCATCGAATCCGCCGATCCCATGCCCGTGACCGCACCGGACGAAGAACGCATCGACGAGTCGCAGCGCCTCATCGACGAGGCCAAGCAGATCGCCCGCGAGCTCCGCGAGGAGGTCCCGGACACCGAGGCAGAGCCCCCGGAAGAGGGCTCGCCCGCCAACTAGTGGTGTGGCGCGGAATGTCGCCGGGGAATTTGCGGTCGGACGGGTGCTGCCAACCGCACGGTTGGCAGCAGTTGGGGTGATCAGCAAACGTTTGCGTCAGCATTTCTCTACCGCGATCTCGGCAGCGACGTGCATGAGCGCGACCATCCGGGCTTTCGGTGACGAGCACCAGACCACCCAGCCCCATGTCCGACTCAACGGAGCACAACCAAGCCGCGACGCTCTACTAGGCCGCCCAGGGGGGCGTGACGCTGGTTCCGTCGGCCAGTGTGCCGATGATCCCCACCGAGGTCGCGACGAGCACCCGAGCGGGCCCGCCGGTCAGCGACAGCTCGGTGTTCGGCTGGACGACGATCACGTCACCGGCATTCGCGGTCTGCCCCTGGATCGTCACCGTCCCGGACAGCACGTAGAAGACCTCCTCCTTCGAAGCGCGGTGTGGCGTCGGATCGCCGCCTTCCGGCACGTCGACGGTCCACAGCGCGATCTCGGTGCTGCCCCGCGACGGCGATGCGAAGGGCCTGAACTCGAATCCGCCGAACTCGAACGGCTCGACGGAATCCCCCGTAACCAGCAAGACAACCTCCATGTAGTCAACTTGGTTGTCTAACCATAGAATGTGGTCAACCAAGTTGTCCAGTAGGGGTGCGCAGATGGAACCGGTGCCGATGCTGCTGGCGATGACGTACCGCGCCATGGGCGACCAGTTCCACGACCGGCTCAGGCAGATCGGCCTGGAACCCCTGAGGCCCGCGCACGGCTACGTCTTCCGGTTCCTCAAAGCCAAGCGAGCCACCACGGTCGACATCGGACAGCACCTCGGCGTCACCAAGCAGGCGGCGGCGAAGATCGTCAACGAGCTGGACGAGTGGGGCTACGTCCTGCGCGAACCGCATCCGACGGACAAGCGCGCCCAGTACGTCACGCTGACGACGAAGGGCCGCGACTACCTGAAGCTCGCGGACAACCTGTGGTCGGACCTCGAGAACGAGATGGCAGAGGCGATCGGCCGGGACACGCTCGACGCGGTCAAGACCGGCCTCGCCGCGTACCTGCGGCACGTCCACGGCGAGGACCAGCCTGGGCTGCGTCCGGCCTGGTGAATCAGAACACCTGCGTCAACGCGATCACCGCGAACACGGCGAAGATCACCCCGGCCACCCGCTGGATCCAGTGCGTCGGCAGGCGCCCCGCGAGCTTCCGTCCCACCAGGACGGCCAGGGCGGCGACGGAGACCAGGGCGAGCCAGGCTCCGAGCCCGACCATCAACGGTGCCCCGTACCGAGCAGTGATCCCGGCGGTGGCGAGCTGCGACGCGTCGCCCCACTCCGCGGCGAACAGCACCCCGAACGACGTCAGCGCCGCCCGCCAGAACGGCACCTCCGACCGCGCCCCGGCCTCGTCCGAGGAGTCGTCGTCACGCGAGAACCCCTCGCGCAACAGCAGGAACGCGCCCACACCGAAGAGCACCGCGACCACACCGGACACCACGCGGTCCGGCAGCAACGTCAGCGCCGACCCGAAGGCCGCCGCCACCACGCTCTGCACGGCAAACGCCGCCACGACGCCCGCGAACACCGGCCAGGCGCGGTAGCGCGTGGTCAGCACCAGGGTCGCGACCATGGTCTTGTCGGGGAGCTCGACGAGGAACACCACCGCGAACGCGGTGATGAACGCGAGCAATGAGGTGGCCAAGAGGTCCTCCACGTCCGATAACGAGCCCGGACGGAGGCGCAACAGACCCCGACCGGGCGTGCTGCAGCCCGGCCGGAGGTCTCGTTCGCCCGTACAAGACGGGTGTGGGACCGGATCTGCTCGAAGGCGGATCAGTATGTCGATCACCACGCCACCGGCTGCGAACTCCGGTGGGAACTACTCCCCTCTGGCGCAACCATCGTAACCGACGCTTGTCACCCGTCCGGGGTGACCTCGCGCACGGGACCTTGGTCCCGAGTCCGGACAGGACCGTCGTACCTGATCGAGGGCATGATCCACACATAGGCTCGTTGACGTGGACGTACTCGAACTCGCGCGGTGGCAGTTCGGCATCACCACCGTCTATCACTTCTTGATGGTGCCGCTGACGATCGGCCTGTCGCTGCTCGTCGCGGCGATGCAGACCGCGTGGGTGCGCACGGGCAACGAGCGCTACTACAAGATGACGAAGTTCTGGGGGAAGCTCCTCCTGATCAACTTCGCCATGGGTGTCGTCACGGGCATCGTGCAGGAGTTCCAGTTCGGCATGGCCTGGAGCGCCTACTCGCGGTTCGTGGGTGACGTGTTCGGTGCCCCGCTCGCGATGGAGGGCCTCGTCGCCTTCTTCGTCGAGTCGACGTTCCTCGGCCTGTGGATCTTCGGCTGGGACAAGCTGCCGAAGAAGGTCCACCTCGCGTGTGCCTGGGCGTTCTCGCTCGCCACGATGGCCAGCGCGTACTTCATCCTCGCCGCCAACTCGTGGATGCAGCACCCGGTCGGCATCGTGCTGGAGGACGGCCGTCCTCGCCTCACTTCGATCTGGGCCGTGCTGACGAACAACACCACGCTCGCCGCCTTCCCGCACACCATCGCGGGTGCGTTCGCGGTCGCCGCCACGTTCCTCGTGGGTATCGGCGCCTGGCACCTGTGGAAGAAGTCGGACGAGGAGGGTGTCTGGCGCAGCTCCCTCAAGCTCGGCACCTGGCTCGGCGTCGTGGCGTTCGCGGTGCTCGCGATCAGCGGTGACGTGCAGGGCAAGCTGATGTTCCAGCAGCAGCCGATGAAGATGGCCGCTGCGGAAGCCCTGTGCCACACCGAGCAGCCCGCCGCGTTCTCGATCTTCGCGATCGGTGACGTCCGCAGGCCCGACTGCGAGAACGTCAAGAGCATCACGGTGCCCGCGCTGCTGAGCTTCCTGGCCAACAACGACTTCACCAGCGAGGTCAAGGGCATCCAGGACCTCGTCCCGCTGTACCAGGAGAAGTACGGCACGAACTACCCGGTCGACGAACGGCTCGGTGAGCTGAGCGGCAAGCCGATCGACTACGTGCCCGCGCTTCCCGTGACGTACTGGGGCTTCCGGTTGATGATCGGCTTCGGGGCGATCTCGGCCGGCCTGGGCCTCGTGATGCTGTGGCTCACGCGTGGTGGCCGCGTTCCGAAGGGAAAGTGGTTCCCGATCACCGCGCTCGCCGGCATCGCGACGCCGTTCCTCGCCAACAGTTTCGGCTGGATCTTCACCGAGATGGGGCGGCAGCCGTTCGTGGTGGTGCCCAACCCGTCCGGTGTGGACGGTGTCTGGATGTTCACCGCGCAGGCGGTCTCGAACAGTGCACCGGGCGAGATCCTCACCTCGCTGATCGCGCTGACGCTGACCTACGGGGCGCTGGCCTGCGTCGAGGTCTACCTGATCCGCAAGTACGTCCGCGGTGGTGTCGCCGGGGTCATCCCCGCGAAAACCGACGACGGCGCGCTGGCGTTCGCGTACTAGGGGAGAAGCTGTGGAAACGCTCTGGTTCTGCGTGATCGCCCTGCTGTGGCTGGGCTACCTGTTCCTCGAAGGCTTCGACTTCGGCGTCGGCATGCTGCTGCCCTTCCTCGGGCGCGACAACACCGAACGCCGGGTCATGATCAACACCATCGGGCCGGTGTGGGACGGCAACGAGGTGTGGCTCCTCGTCGCGGGCGGTGCCACGTTCGCGGCGTTCCCCGGCTGGTATGCGGCGCTCTTCAGTGCCGCGTACCTGCCGCTGACTTTGTTCCTGCTCGCGCTGATCGGCCGCGGTGTCGCGTTCGAGTACCGCGGCAAGGTGGACTCGGAACGCTGGCGCAAGGTCTGGGACGTCGTCATCTTCGTCGGCTCGTGGGTGGCGGCGCTCGGTGTCGGCCTGGTCATCTCGACGACCGTGATCGGGCTGCCGATCGACGCCGCCGGTGACCGGGTGGGCTCTCCGTTCGCGGCGATCCGGCCGGAGACGCTGCTCGGTGCGTTGGCGATCGCGGGCTATGCACTGGTGCACGGCGCGATCTTCGTGTCACTCAAGACCGAGGGCGAGATCCGCGAGCGGGCGCGGCGGATGGCGTTGACGATGGCGCCGGTCGCGTTGCTGCCGCTGGTGGGGTTGCTGCTCTACGTCGCCGGGTTCTGGGCGCTGCCGGTGCTGCTGTTCGCGGGGCTCGCGTTGTGGCGGCTCTGGGCAGGCCGCGAAGGACAGGCGTTCGCGTTCATGGGGCTCGCGGTCGCGGCGACCGTCACCGTGCTGTTCGCCTCGCTCTACCCGAACGTCCTGCCGTCCACTTTGGACCCGGCGTATTCGCTCACCGTCGCCGGTGCGGCGTCGAGCCCGTACACGCTGACCGTCATGACGTGGGTGGCGGCGTTCGGCACGCCCGCGGTGCTCGTCTACCAGGGTTGGACCTACTGGGTGTTCCGCAAGCGCATCGGCGTGCGGCACATCCCGGTGCACTGAGATGCGAGGCCCGCTGGGGGCACTTCCCCAGCTCTCGAAGAACGCCAGGCGCGCCCTCGTCGGGGTGGGCGCGCTGGCGTTCCTCAACGCCCTCGCGCTGGTCGCCCAGGCGGTCGCGCTGGCCGGTGTGATCACCGGCGACACCGGTCTGCTGCCTCTCCTCGCCGTCGCGGTGATCGCCCATGCCGGTCTCTCGTGGGCCACGGAGTCGGCAGCCGCCCGAGCCGCCGCCGGTGCCAAGGAGGAGCTGCGCACGCAGCTGCTCGCCAAGTCGTTCGAGCGCGGTCCCGGCTGGATCGCCGAACGCGGCACGGCCGAGCTGTCGGTGCTCGCGACCAAGGGGCTGGACGCGCTCGACGCGTACTTCACCCGCTACCTTCCCGCGCTGGTCACCGCCGTGGTCGTGCCGCCGCTGGTCGGCGCGTGGATCCTCTTCACCGACTGGCCGTCGGCGATCCTGATCGCGATCACCGTGCCGCTGATCCCGGTCTTCGCCGCGTTGATCGGCTGGTACACCGAGAAGCGCGTCAAGAAGGCCGCCGACGTCACCGAGCTGCTGTCGGCCCAGCTCCTCGAACTGCTCCGCGCGCTCCCGGTCCTGACGGTGTTCGGTCGCGCCAAGCAACAGGCCACCGCCGTCCGCCAGATCGGCGAACAGCACCGCAAGGCCACGATGGGCACGCTCAAGATCGCGTTCCTGAGCGCCCTGGTCCTGGAGATCGCCGCGTCGCTCTCGGTCGCGCTGATCGCCGTGGGCATCGGCATCCGCCTGGTGAACGGCGACCTGACCCTGATGACCGCCTTGGTAGTCCTGATCCTCGCCCCGGAGTGCTACCTCCCCCTCCGCGCCGCCGGAGCCGCCCACCACGCCAGCGAAGACGGCCTGGAAGCCGTCCGCCGAGTAGCCGAAGTGGTTGCCGGACGGGACGCGGGGCCCCCGCGTACGCCAGGAGAGTACGAAAGCTCCCCGCGTACTCTCAGTGGCCGGGTATTTGTCGACAATTTGAGGGTGTTGCGGCGTGGGGGGTTCGCGCCGGACGGGGTCAGCTTTGATGTCCGGCCGGGAGAGATCTATCGGCTGGAAGGGGCCAGCGGGGCGGGGAAGTCGACCACGTTCCAGGTGTTGCTCGGGTTTCTGGAGCCGACGGACGGCACGGCGTTCGTGGCCGGGGACATCGCCTATGTGCCGCAGAAGCCCGCGTTCGCCGCTGCCACCCCACGCGCTGAGTTGGAGTTGACGGTTCCTGAAGCCGACGACATCGAGGAAGTTGCGCGTGAGGTCGTGGCTGAGCATCTGCTCGACCGCCGGATCACGGATCTTTCGACCGGTGAACGTCAGCGCGTCGCAGTCGCGCGCGCCCTGCTGAGGGTTCGCCACGGCGCCACGGTGCTGCTGCTCGACGAACCGACCGCGCACCTCGACCCGGTGACAAGTCGCAAAGTCGACAAAGCGATCAAGAGAGCAAGCGCCACGGCCGCCGTCGTCCTCGCCTCGCACCGCGACAAGGCGTCGGACGATGAGGAGACGATCGCCAAGGTCGTCACCGAGGAGACGCAGCAGGAACGTCCGAAGCGGCTCCCGATCCCGTGGAAGGGCGCCGGGCTCGGCGTGCTCGCGACGCTGGCCGGCATCGCGCTGACCGCACTGGCCGCGCACCTGATCTTCCGCGCCTCGGAGCAGCCGCCGATCCTCACACTGACCGTGCTGGTCGTGGGTGTGCGGACGTTCGCGCTGAGCAAGGGCGTGCTGCGCTACTTCGAACGCCTGGTCACGCACCACGAGGCGTTCAAGCTCGCGACCGACCTGCGGGCCGAGCTGTGGCTGCGGCTCGTTCGCACCCAGCGCCGTGACGGCCTGCAGCGGCTCGTCGAGGACACCGACACCGTGCGCGACCTGGTGCCGCGCGTCCTCGTGCCGCCGGTCGTGGCCGTCGGCGCGGGCATCGCGACCACGATCCTGTTCGCGTTCATCGACCCGGCCGCGGCCCTGACCCTGGGAGGTCTGCTGCTCGCGGCAGGCCTGGCCGCCCCGGCCGTCGCCGTCTGGACCGAGCGCCGGGCCAGCACGAAGCTCGCTCGCGGCCGCCGGAAGGTCGCCCGCGACACGATCAACGCTCTCGCGGCCGCACCGGACCTCATCGCGCACGACGCCCACCACCGTCTGTTGGAGCAGCTCCACGCCGAGGACGTCGAACTCGCCGCGGAGACGCGCAAGCAAGCGTTTGGCACGGGCGCTGCCACGGCGATCGTGCAGCTCGCGACCGGTCTGGCCGCCTTGATCTGCGCCACGACCGGCAACCCCGTGCTGGGCCTGGTCCCGCTCGCGCTCGCCGAACCGCTCGCCGCGCTGCCGTTGGCGGCTCAGCAGCGGAAGGCGTTGCGGGAGGCCGGCGCGCGGCTGCAGTTCGACGCTCCGGAACGACCGGAAGCGCCGCGGGGCAGGCGGATCCGGCTGGACAACGTCGACGTCCGCTGGCCGGGTGCGACCGAGCCGACGCTGCGCGACCTCCACCTCAACATCGAGCCGGGGACGCACGTGGCGATCGTCGGACCGTCGGGCAGCGGCAAGTCGACGCTGTTCGCGCTGCTGCTGGGATTCCTGCAGCCGGAGCGCGGCATCGCCGAACTGCCGCGCGCGACCTGGTGCCCGCAGGAGCCGATGCTGGTCAGCACGACCGTCCGGGAGAACCTGCGCATGTCGGGCCCGCACGCCGACGAGGAGCTCAAGGACGCGTTGCGCAAGGCCTGCCTGCCGGAGTGGGTGGACCGGCTCGACACCGTGATCCGCCCCGACCAGGTGTCGGGCGGCGAGGCGCAAAGGCTTGCGCTGGCCAGGGCGTTGCTGCACGACGCCGACGTGGTGCTGCTCGACGAGCCCACCGCCCACCTCGACGAACCGACCGCGCGGAAGCTGTTGGACGAGCTCCGCGCCGACCACCGGACGATCTTGCACATCACCCACCGCCCGGACGAGGCGGCGAGGGCGGACCTGGTGCTGGACCTCGGCACGCCCGCATACCGTTGAGGACCATGGACCCCTCCCTGGCGCGGCGCGTGCTCGTCGCGTCCACCGAGATCACGTCGGCGGCGCTGGAAGACCCGGAGAACGTGCTGAGGCTCGTGGTGGAGGCGGCCGCGGAGATCGCGGACGCCGACCTCGGGCTCGCCATGCTCGCCACGGCCGACGACGGCACGCTCACCGTCGAGGCGTCCAGCGGCGAACCGATCGCCGCCGCGCTGAGCCCGCGCAGTGCCGCCGCGAAGGCAGCGCGCACGGGCGTCCCGGTGATGGCCGACGACGTGACGAGCGACCCGCGCACCGCTCCGTACGTGCCGCAGGCGTTGCGGAGCTACGGGCCGTTCGCGGTGGCGCCGTTCGGCACGTCGGACCGCAAGATCGGCGCCCTGGCGGTTTATCGCCGTAGAGACAAACCGCCGTTCACGCAGGAGACCGTGGACGTGCTGACGGCGTTCGCCGCCCAGGCCGGGCTCGCGGTCGTGCTCGCGGAGGGCTTCACGGCACGGCAGCGCGTCGCCGTCTACGAGGAGCGCGAACGCATCGCCCGCGACCTGCACGACGTGATCATCCAGCGGCTCTACGGCGCCGGCGTGCAGCTCAGCCTGCTGGAACGGCGTCTGGGCAAGAAGCTCGACGCCTCCCAGCGCGCCAGGATCGACGAGGCCGTCGAGCTGGTCGACGAGACGATCGCCGAGGTCCGCGCGACCGTCCGCAAGCTGCGCAACACCGACCCCGCCGACTCGGCCGACCTGCTCGACTCGATCAACGCCGAGGTCCGCACGGCAGGCGAGCTGCTCGGATTTTCGCCGCGCCTGCACGTGGCGGGTGATCTGGCGGACGTGCCGCGCAAGCATGCCGACGACGCGCGGGCGGCGTTGCGCGAGGCGTTGTCCAACGTCGTGCGGCACTCAGGAGCGACGAACGTGCAGATCGACGTACGGCGCGATGAGAAGCATCTGCTGCTGCGCGTCGCGGACAACGGGTGTGGCATCCCGTCCGGCGTCACTCAGCGCGGATTGCGGCATCTCGCCGAACGGGCGAAGTCCGCGAGTGGCGATTTCCGGGTCGTGAGTTCGCCGAACGGGACGACACTCACCTGGTCCGTCCCCGTTTAGCCACCCATGCGGCGGCTTGCGTCCTGCGTTCCATGCCGAGTTTGGCGAGTACGGACGTCACGTAGTTCTTCACGGTCTTCTCCGCGAGGAAGAGCCGTTCACCGATTTGGCGGTTTGTCAGACCCTCACCGATGAGCTCCAGTACCCGCTGTTCCTGATCGGTGAGGCCGACCGGGGCCGGATTGCGCATCCGTTCGAGCACGCGTGCCGTCGTCGCGGGGTCCAGAAGGGACCGTCCAGCCGCGACCTCGCGCACGGCCGTGACGACGTCCTGACCGCGAACCTGCTTGAGCAGATAGCCGGACGCACCGGCCATGATGGCCCCGATCAGCGCTTCCTCGTCGTCAAACGCGGTCAGCACGAGACAGCGGATGCCCAGGTCACGCAACGATCGGCAGAGGTCCACACCACTGCCGTCGGGGAGCTGAACGTCCACGACGGCCACATCGGGCTGCGTCTTCTGGGCGCGCGTTACCGCCTCGTCGACCGAGCCGGCTTCGGAGATGACCGAGATGTCCGTCTCGTCGTCGAGCATCTCGCGCAGTCCTCTGCGCACAACTTCGTGATCGTCAACCAACAAAACTCGCACTGGCACGAATCCACCGTACGTCGAATGGCTGTTCCTGAGCGTGACTCGTATTGGCACAGTTCTTGTCATGGCAGAAGGCTCGGTACGACCGATCGAGGAAGCTGATCGCATAGTTGTTGCCCGATTGGTACTCGAGCTATGGGGAGCGCACACAGCTGTCGCGCACGGCGAGGTGTTCTTCCCCGCCAGTCTGCCGGGCTTCCTCGTGGAGAAGCAGGGCCACGTCCTCGGTCTGCTGACCTATGCGGTGGCGAACCACCAGCTCGAGATCGTCACGATCGACGCGCTGCGGCGGGGCCGCGGCGTCGGCACCGCGCTGGTCGACGCCGCGGTTCGCCAGGCACGCACGCTCGGCTGCAGCCGGGTGCGTCTGACGACGACCAACGACAACCTCGACGCGTTGCGCTTCTACCAGCGCCGTGGCTTCAAGCTGGCGGCGTTGAGACCGGACGCGGTGCGCGAGGCCAGGAAGTTGAAACCCGAGATCCCTGCGGTTGGGGACTACGGCATCCCCATCACAGACGAGGTTGACCTGGAACGATGGGTCGCACCTCGCCAGTAGTCCACAGGTGTCCACAACCTTGTCCACAGGGTTGTGCACAGGTTTCTACACATGCAGCGGGTTGAACGCCTCGTCCCACGCGGTCGCGACCTGATGCGCGCACGTGGACGGCGCGACGCCTCCCACCCCGGTGCCGAGCCCCGGCATCGCGATGGTGCGGACGGCGTCGCGCACCGGCGTGCCGTCCTCCAGACGCCCCTCGAGCCAGAGCCTCAGCACCGCTCGCGCGGCCAGGTAGGGGTGGACCGTGTCGACCGGCAGCCGCTCGCCTGGCCGCCGCATGGTCGGCGCGCTGATGAGCCACGCCGGCTCGGTCTCGCCCGTCGCCACGATCTGCGCCTCGCCCACGGGGAGCTCACCGCCGTGCAGCGCGAGTACCGCACTGCGGACGTTGTTCTCGACCAGCGGGAACGCCGTGGCGTAGACGGCGTCGATGCCCCCGCGCATCCAGCCCTGCGAGTTGGCGGGACTGACGATGGCCTGGGCGTTGATGTCCAGCACGGACCCGCGATGCACCCGCACGCCGAGGCGTCCGGCCGCGACGGCGAGCCAAGCGTTCGCCATCGGTTCGTCGACCGCGCACAACACGAGTTCAGGCGCTAGAGCGGGCACGCCCCAAGCATTCCAGTTCGAACGGTCCTGACGGAACCCAGGTTTGGCCGCTGACACACGCGTGATGTGCGCCTCTACGCTGACGCGATGCAGCGCATTGCGTACTTCGGACCACAAGGGACCTTCACCGAGCAGGCCGCTCTCCGCTTCGGCTCGGAACTCGTCCCGGTGGACACGATTCAGCTCGCCATCGCCTCGGTGCGCAAGGGCGAAACCGAGTTCGCGTGCGTGCCCATCGAGAACTCCGTCGAGGGCGCCGTGCCCGCGACGCTCGACGCGCTGGTGCGCGACGAACCGGTCATCGCGGTGGCCGAGACGGTGCTCGACGTTCGCTTCAGCGTCCTGGTCCGTCCCGGCACGACTGAGATCAAGACGATCGCGTCGCACCCGCACGCCCTGGCCCAGGTCCGCGAGTGGATCGCCGACACGCTGCCCGGCGTCACCTCGATCGCCACGTCGTCCACCGCGGCCGCCGCCGCCGCCGTAGAACGAGGCGAGTTCGACGCCGCCGTGACCGCCCCGGTGGCCGTGAACCACTACGAGCTCGACGAGTACGCGACGGACGTGCTGGACGTGGCCGACGCCCGCACCCGCTTCCTGCTGCTGCGCCGACCGGGCGCACTGCCTGAGCCGACCGGAGCAGACCGCACCAGCGTCGTCGTGACCACCCCCAACCGCGTGGGCGTGTTGTCCGAGCTGCTCACCGAGCTGGCGTTGCGTGGCATCAATCTCACCGGCCTCGAATCGCGTCCCACCAAGGGCAAACTGGGGGAGTACCGCTTCTACATCGACGTCGAGGGGCACATCGCAGAACCGAGGATCGGTGACGCGCTGGCCGCGCTGCACCGACACTCGCGCGAGATCCGGTTCCTCGGGTCCTTCCCGAAGGCCGACCACGAGCCCGTCGAGGCTCACAACGACGAGTTCGCCGCAGCAGCCGCTTGGGTCGATGCTGTCAGAAAGGGCGAACGCGGGTGAGGTTGCTGCTGGTCAGGCACGGCGAGACGGCGTCGAACATCGAACGCAAGCTGGACACGGCCATGCCGGGTCCGCCGCTCACCGAGCTCGGCCACAAGCAGGCCCGCGAACTGGCCGACACCCTGGCCGGCGAGGAGATCGCCGCGGTCTACGCGAGCATCGGCCTGCGCGCCCGGCAAACCGCTCTGCCGACCGCCGAACGCTTAGGCCTGCCCGTGCAGATCCTTCCCGGCATCCACGAGATCCAGGTCGGCTCCCTGGAAGGCCGCAACGACACCGAGGCCTACCGGATCTACCTGGAGACGGTCATCAAGTGGGCCGAGGGCACCCTGGACCTGGCGTTCCCCGGCGGCGGCGAGACCGGGCAGCAGGTGCTGGACCGGTTCCTCGGCGCCATCGACTCCATCCGCCAGGACGGCACCGTCATGGTCGTGACGCATGGCGGCGCGGGGCGGATGGGCGCTCTGGCGCTGGCGTCGAACGTGCCGGTGGAGCTGGCCGAGAACCTGCTGCCGAACACCGGGGTCGTGGTGCTGGAGAGCGACGGCGACGGCTGGATGTGCCGGTCGTGGGCGGGCGTGGAACTCTAGCCCGTCGGACAATGTCCGGATGACTCCTCGGGACGCGAACGACTCCGGGGCCGTGGAGACCGCCGCCGACTTCGTCGCCTACCTGAACCTGCTGTCCGAGGACCACGTCCGCGAGGTCGAAGAAGCCCGCGATCCCGGCGACTGGGCGCATTGGGATCTCGGCGCGTTCCTGGAGGCGTGGGCGGCCTACCTGGCGGCGGTGGTCGTGGAGGGCAGACCGGACGTTCCCGAGGACCTGCTGGAGCCCTCGTGGCGGAGCTTCGCCCAGCACCTCGACGCGGCCCGCCGCTACGAGTGACTAACCCCAGCCCAGTTCGTGCAGCTTCGCGTCGTCCACCCCGAAGTGGTGCGCGATCTCGTGCACCACGGTGATCACCACTTCCTCCACGACGTCGTCCTCCGAGTCGCAGATGTCGAGGATCGCCTCGCGGTAGATGAAGATGTGGTCCGGCAGTGCGCCGCCGTAGTCCGAGTTGCGCTCGGTCAGCGCGATGCCCTGGTACAGCCCGAGCAGTGACGGCTCGTCGGGGTTGCGGTCCTCGACCAGCACCACCACGTTGTTCATGGCGTGCATGAACTCGGGTGGGATCATGTCCAGGGCTTCTTCGACCAGCTCGTCGAAGCGAGCCCTGGTCATCTCGACGGTCATCGGTTCTCGGTGGTCGTGGTGGGTGCGCTTGAGGACGACGGCTTGTCCGGCTTGCCGGAGTCCGAAGGCTTGGCCGAGTCCGACGGCTTGCCGGTCTCCGAGTGCAGCGGGGCGCCGGTCGGCTCGTCCTGGGGCTTCACCGCGGTGGTCTGGGGTGGGTTCGCCGTGGTCAGCGGGGCGCCGTTGGGGTTGCGGACGCTGTCCTTCCAGGCCACCAGGTTGTTGCCCTGGGGAACGGCGCCGATCTTGCAGTTGGCCTTGCGGGAGCCGACGGCCCAGCTCTTGTCGGAGCGGGTGTCCCAGGTGACGAGCAGGTTCTTGGCCTTCAGGTCGGCGCCGCCGGTGTACTCGTTGGCGATGGCCGCGCACTTCTCCGACATGATCGCGTCCTGCTTGTCGGTCGGCAGGAAATCGCCCTCGGGGTGCTGGACGACGCCGATGATCTCGAACGCGTGCGGCTGGGCGCAGTCGACCGGGTCGCCGACCGTGTTGTTCTCGCCCAGCGCCAGGCAGATGCCGGGGTCGTAGACGTTCGACTGGTCCTGGTTCTTCGCGCTGCCGAACGACGGGAGGGCGGCTCCGGACGGCGCGGTGACCTGCAGGCCGCAGCGGAGCTGGCGGTAGCCGCTCGACCAGCGGTGCTCGTCGGGGTTCAGCGTGCTGACGCCGTACTTGCCCTCCGGGTCGAGCTTGTCGGACATGTACGTCTTCGCCGCCTGCGCGCAGTGCTCCTGCGCGATCTTCTCCCAGGCCTCGGCGTTCGGGAACGGCGCTTCCTTGGGGTACTGCGCGGTGATGTCGGCGGTGCCGGTGACCTCGAAGCGGTGGGCGGCGCCGCAGTCGACCTTCTGCGCGTCGGAGAGATCTGCCTTCTCCCAGTTCAGGCACTCGCCAGCGTTCGCCTGGTAGGCCGCGTTGACGAGCTCGCGCTTGGTGCTGAGCGGGCCTCCTGCCAGCACGGACGTGAACGCGGACAACATCAGCAGGGCGAACGCTCCGACGAAAGCGCCGACCATCACAAGCCGCGTGTCGCGGATGTGACCTGATCGACTCAACCAACCGGCGCTCGGAGACATCTCATCCATGATGCCCGTGCTGTGTGAGACGGCTGTGCGCCGGGTTGGGTCGAGTGTTGCTATTAGGACACTCGTCACTCAATCGGCCGTGTTTCAGCTGCTTCGCTCGGTACCTTGCCCGCGGGAGTGGTGATGACTGACAACAACCTGCCAGAACCTGGCCAGCCGACGCCCCAACCAGGGCAGCCCGGCGAGCCGCAACAGCCGCCGCCGTACCAGCCTGCCCCGCAGCCGCAACCGCCCGTGAAGGGCAAGGGCAGCATGCGCCAGCAGCAGGCGGGCGTGACGCAGCCGCGTCAGCCGACGGTCGCCGAGCAGCGTGCTCGTGCCGCCGCGTTGAAGGCTCAGCAGGAGCGGTTCGCCGCCGAGTCCGCCGCGTTCGAGAAGCGCCGCAAGACGCGCAAGCGCCTGCTCATCGGTGGCGGTGTCACCGTGGGTGTCGTGGCGCTGGTCGCGATCTGGTACGCGGCCGCCAGCCCGAAGAACGTCACGGCGCAGTGCACGGACCAGAACAACGTCATCGTCGACGACGACTACTGCTCCGACAGCTACTACCGCAGCCACGGCGGGTACTCGAGCGGTGGCTTCATCTACATCGGTGGCAGCTCGTACCGCTACAACTACGGCGGCTCGGGCGTCGTCGGACAGAAGGTCACGGGCGGCAGCTACACCATCCCCAAGGGTGCGAACGTCGCCACCAAGTCCGGCACGACGGTGCAGCGCGGCGGCTTCGGCATCAGCAGCGGCTCGTCCAGCAGCGGAGGCTGACCGAAGTTGCGTCGAGAAACCTCGCAACCGCGGCCGAACTGGCAGCGCACAGTGTCGGACCAGGGGTTGGTCTTCGGCCTGCCCGCGAAGTACGCCGACGGCGCCGACCGGCCCTACTGGGACGAGTCGGTGCACTACGTGTTCGAGATGAGCGAGATCCTCTCGCTGGAAGCCGACGTCGAGCTGCTCCACTCCATGTGCCTCGACGCGGTCGACAACGTGGTGCTGACCGAGCGCTACCGGGACTTCGGCATCCCCGAGTGGGTCTGGCCGCACATCGCCGAGTCGTGGCGCCGCCGCGACCCGCACGTCTACGGCCGCTTCGACCTGCGCTACGACGGGTCTGGCCCGGCGAAGCTGCTCGAGTACAACGCCGACACCCCCACGTCGTTGCTCGAGGCCGCCTACATCCAGTGGTACTGGAAGACCGACGTCTTCCCGGACGACGACCAGTGGAACTCGCTGCACGAGCGGCTGGTCGAGCGGTGGGCGGAGATCGGCGCCAAGCTGCCCTCCGGTGAGCTGCACTTCAGCTGGTCGAGCGCCGACCCGTCCGGCGAGGACCACCTCACCGCCGCCTGCCTGCAGGAGACGGCCGCGGAGGCCGGCCTGAACACCGTGGGCATCGCGATGGAGGACATCGGCTGGGACACGCTGCTCAACCGGTTCGTCGACCTCGAAGAGGCCCCGATGAGCACGGCGTTCAAGCTCTACCCGTGGGAGTGGGTGGTCGAGGAGCAGTTCGGCCGCCACGCCGTCGAGTCGTTGCCCGGCACGCTGTGGATCGAGCCGCTGTGGAAGATGCTGCTCTCCAACAAGGCGCTGCTCGCGATCCTGTGGGAGATGTACCCGGGCCACCCCAACCTGCTCCCTGCCTACCTGAACAACCCCGGCATGCTCACCGAGTACGTGCGCAAACCGCTGCTCGGCCGCGAGGGTTCGAACATCCAGATCGTCGCTCCCGGCTACGAGACACAGACCGGTGGCGTGTACGGCAAAGAAGGTTTCGTGTACCAGCTGTTCGATCCGCTTCCGGACTTCGACGGCTACCGCCCCGCATTGGGTGCCTGGGTCGTCGGCGACACGTCGGCAGGCCTCGGCATCCGGGAAACGGTCGGTCTCGTGACCGACGATGGCGCGGCGTTCGTGCCGCATCGAATTGTTGAGTAAGACTCCGAAAGGGAACAGCACATGACGACCACGCTGCTCGCGTTGGATCCCGGCTTCGGCGCGACCCTGGGTCGGAACATCGGCGCGATCGCGCTGTACGCCGTCGTCGGGCTCGTCCTCATGGTCTTCGGCTTCTACGCGATCGACTGGACCACGCCGGGCAAGCTGTCCACCCTCGTCCGCAACGGCGCCCCGAACGCGGTCATCGTGACCGCCTCCGGCCTGCTGTCGATGGCGTTCATCGTCGTCATCGCCATCACCAGCTCGGTGGGCAAGCTCGACGAGGGTCTGCTGTCCGCCCTGGTCTACGGCCTGGTCGGCATCATCGTGCAGGTCGCGGCCGTCCGGTTGCTGGAGTGGGTGACCAAGCTCGACATCGGTTCGATCATCGAGTCGGACCAGTTCGCGCCGGCTTCCGCCGTCGTCGCGTCGGCGCACGTCGCCCTGGGTCTCGTGGTGGCCGTCGCCATCAGCTGATCGCACGCTTCGCGCAGTCCCCGCCCGTACCGCGTTCCGGATATCCGGATGAGACGTGGAACGGGCGGGGACTACCCTTTTCAGGGTGATTGACCTCAAGGTGTTGCGCGAGAACCCGGAGATCGTGCGCGCTTCGCAGCGCGCCCGCGGCGAGGACGAGGGTGTCGTCGACTCCCTGCTGTCCGCTGACGAGCGCCGGCGGACCGCCATCTCCCGCGCGGACACCCTGCGTGCCGAGCAGAAGGTGCTCGGCAAGGAGGTCGGCAAGGCCAAGGGCGACGAGCGCAACGCGCTGCTCGCCAAGGCGAAGGACCTGGCCGCCGAGGTCAAGGCCGCCGAGGCCGAGCAGAACGCCACCGCCGAGGAGGTCAACGAGCTCCTCGCCAAGATCCCCAACCTGGTGCACCCGGACGCGCCGGTCGGCGGTGAGGACGACTTCGTCGTGCTCAAGACGGTGGGTGAGCCGCGCGAGTTCGACTTCGAGCCGCAGGACCACCTCGACCTGGGCACCAAGCTCGGCGCGATCGACATGGAGCGCGGCGCCAAGGTCGGCGGCAGCCGGTTCTACTTCCTCAAGGGCGTCGGCGCGCAGCTCGAGCTCGCGCTGCTCAACATGGCCGCCCAGCAGGCCACGGCCAACGGGTTCCAGCTCATGATCACGCCCACGCTGGTGCGGCCGGAGATCATGGCGGGTACCGGGTTCCTCGGCGCGCACTCGAGCGAGATCTACCACCTGCCGAACGACGACCTGTACCTCGTCGGCACGTCGGAGGTGCCGCTCGCGGGCTACCACGCCGACGAGATCCTCGACGGCGAGAAGCGGTACGCGGGCTGGTCGTCGTGCTACCGGCGCGAGGCCGGGTCGTACGGCAAGGACACCCGCGGCATCATCCGCGTGCACCAGTTCAACAAGGTCGAGATGTTCTCCTACGTGAAGCCCGAGGACGCCGAGGCCGAGCATGCCCGGCTGCTCGCGTGGGAAGAGGAGATGCTCGCCAAGATCGAGGTGCCCTACCGCGTCATCGACACGGCCACCGGCGACCTCGGCATGTCGGCGCACCGCAAGTTCGACTGCGAGGCGTGGGTGCCGACGCAGCAGAAGTACCGCGAGCTGACCTCGACGTCGAACTGCACCACGTTCCAGGCGCGCCGGCTCAACGTGCGCTACCGCGACGAGAACGGCAAGTCGCAGATCGCCGCCACGCTGAACGGCACGCTGGCGACCACGCGGTGGATCGTCGCGATCCTGGAGAACCACCAGAACGCCGACGGCTCCGTCACCGTCCCCGAGGCCATGCGGCCGTTCATGGGCGGCCAGGAAGTGCTCAAGCCGCAGTAGGCGGCCCAGCCGGCCCAACCAGCCGGTCCGGTACAGTGGCTACCCGTCCGCGCCCGGCGAATCCGCTGGTGGCGTGGGTTACACGGCAACCGACGGGCAGGACGGACCAGGTGGCGAACCGCATTCACGAGACCGCGATCATCGGTGCGGAGGTCGAGCTCGGCGACGACAACGTCATCGGCCCCTACACGGTGATCGCCGGTCCGTGCCGGATCGGTGACGGCAACTTCATCGGACCGCACGTGAGCATCGGCGGGCCGGCCGAATACCTCAGCGCACCGCACGTCGCGGGCTGGGACGGCGAGGTCGAGGGCCCCGGTGTGGTGATCGGCGACCGCAACCGCATCCGCGAGTTCGTCACGATCAACCAGGGCGTCACGGACGCCACCAGGGTCGGCAACGACAACTACGTCATGGGCCGCGCGCACATCGCGCACGACTGCGTGGTCGACAACAACGTCGTCATCACGAGCGCCGTGCAGATCGCCGGGCACTGCCACGTGTGGTCGGGCAGCAACATCGGCCTCGGCACCGTCGTGCACCAGGGCGTGCAGATCGGGCCCGGCGCGATGGTCGGCCTCGGCTCCGCCATCCGCAAGGAGGTGGGTGCGTTCACGATCACGCTGGGCAACCCCGCCCGCACGACCGGCGTCAACGTCATCGGCCTGCAGCGCCGCGGGTGCGGCGAGGAATCAATCGCCGCGCTCACGGGTTTCCTCACGGGGAAGGAGCCGGAGGTTCCCGCCGGTCTGCCGGAGGAGCTCACCACCCTGCTGAAGGCGTGGACCCAGCGCGCCGAGCAGCACTGACGCCGTCCACGCACCGATTCGGAAGAGAGAACATGAACGACCGCCTTCGCGCTGTTTTCGTCGACGCCCTGCAGCTGGACGACGACGTCGACGTCGAAAGTCTCAAGTACCGCGACATCGAGGCGTGGGACTCGGTCGGCCACATGGCGCTGATCGCGGCCATCGAGGACGAGTTCGACGTGCAGTTCGAGACCGAGCAGGTCATCGACATGAGCAGTTTCAAGGTCGCCGTCGACATGCTCAAGGGTCTCGGCGTCAGTGAGTGATTTCACTGGCAAGGTCGCGGTCGTCACCGGCGGCACGCGGGGCATCGGCTTCGCGACCGCACGGGCTCTGCGCGAAGCCGGTGCGACCGTCGTTCTGACGGGCAGGGACGAGGAGACGGCCGCCAAGAGGGCGCAGGAGATCGACGCGCACGGCGTGGCGCTCGACGTCTCGGACTCGGCCGCGGTGAAGGACGTCTTCAAGGCGATCGCCAAGGAGCACGGCCGCATCGACGTGCTCGTCGCCAGCGCTGGTGTGCTGGAGGGCGGGCTGATCGGCATGCTCACCGACGAGCACGTCGCGACGACGCTCAGCACGAACGTCGCGGGCACCATCGCCTGCGTGCAGGCCGCCGCGCGCGCCATGATGCGCAAGCGCAGCGGCTCGATCGTGCTGCTCGGGTCGATCGTGGGCGAGCGCGGCAACGCCGGTCAGGCCGTCTACGCCGCGTCGAAGGCCGCGCTCAGCGCGTTCGCCAAGTCCGCGGCGAAGGAGCTCGGGCGCAGCGGCATCCGCGTCAACGCGGTCGCGCCCGGCGTGATCCAGACCGACCTCATCGCCGAGCAGTCCGACGAGGTGCTCGCGAAGATCAAGGACGACACGGCCCTGCGCCGCCTCGGCACGGCCGACGAGGTCGCGAAGGTGATCGCGTTCCTGGCGGGTGACGACGCGTCGTTCGTGACCGGCCAGGTGCTCGGGATCGACGGAGGACTGGTGCTGTGAAGCTGCTGCACGCAGGCGCCCGGTTGCTCGACGCCACGACCGGCGAGGTCATCGGCGGCGCGGACCTCGAGGCACGGGTGCAGGAGCGGGCCAAGACGTTCGCCGACCTGCCACCCGGCGTGTTGTTCGCGCGCATCTCACCCGACGTGCCCGGCGTGCTCAGCTATCTCGCCGCCCTGGTGGCGAACCGCCCGGTCGCGTTGCTCGACCCGGCGCAGGACCGCGAGGTGCTGGACGGGTTGATCGCCCGCTTCCGGCCTGCAGCGGTGCTCGGCATCCACGACGCGGACCCGGCGCCCGGCTACTCGGGCGACTGGGTGCGCGAGGACGCCGAGGGCGTCGTGCCGCACGAGGACCTGGCGGTGCTGCTGCCGACGAGCGGCTCGACCGGCAACCCGAAGTTCGTCCGGCTGTCCCGTGCCGCGATCGAGGCCAACGCCGAGGCGATCGCCGAGGTGCTGGGGATCGACGAGAACGAGATCGCGCCGACGACGCTGCCGCTGCACTACAGCTACGGCATGTCGGTGCTGAACAGCCACCTCGTGCGCGGCGCGACGGTGCTGCTGGAGGGTTCCGGCGTCGTCGGCCGCGGCTTCTGGGACGCCGTGACGCAGTACGGCGCCACGTCGCTCGCCGGGGTGCCGTACCACTACGAGATGCTCCGGCGGCTGCGGTTCGATCCGAGCAAGTACCCGACGCTCCGCACGCTCACCCAGGCGGGCGGCAAGCTGCGGCCGGAGCTGATCACCGAGTTCCACGACAAGATGTCGGCGGTCGGCGGCCGGATGTTCGTGATGTACGGCCAGACCGAGGCCGCGCCCAGGATGGCCACGCTGCCGTCCGAGCGGCTGCCCGAGAAGCTCGGGTCGGTCGGTCCGGCGCTGCCCGGCGGAACGTTCACGATCCGCGCCGAGGACGGCACCGAGCTCACCGAGCCGGGGGTCACCGGCGAGGTCGTCTACCGCGGCCCGAACGTGATGATGGGCTACGCCGAGTCCGAGGCGGAGCTGGCGCTGGGCGACGTGGTCGGCGGCGAGCTCGTCACCGGCGACCTCGGCCACCTCGACGAGGACGGCTTCCTGTTCATCACGGGCAGGATCAAGCGCATCGGCAAGATCTTCGGCAACCGCGTGAGCCTCGACGACCTCGAGCAGATCGTGAAGGCGCACGGTGCCGCCGTCGCCGTGCCCGCGGGCGACAAGGTCGTCGTCTGGCTCGACCAGGCGGACTCCGACACCTGCAAGGCGGCGGCGAAGCTGCTGTCCGAGACCCTGCACCTGCACGTCACGGGCTTCGACGTGCGGCCGAGCGACGGTTTTCCGTTGCTGCCCAGCGGGAAGATCGACTACCGGTCCCTGGAGGCACAGGTATGAGCGACAGCGTTTTCGGTCGCAGCCAGGTCGAACGCGAGTCGGCGCTGCTGACCGAACTGACCGAGCTGACCGAGCACCACCGGGCGCACTCGGTGCAGTACGACCGCATCCTGGCCTCGCTCGGCATCGAGAAGGGCCGCCGGTTCGACCGGCTGGCCGACCTGCCGTGGCTGCCCGTGCGGATGTTCAAGACGCACGACCTGAAGAGCATCCCGGACGACGAGGTGTTCAAGGTCCTCACGTCGTCCGGCACCACGGGTGCCGGCGCGTCCCGGATCTACCTCGACAAGGAGGCCGCCGCGGTGCAGCCGCGCATGCTCGGCGCGACCCTGCGCGAGGTGCTCGGCGGCAAGCGCCTGCCGATGCTGATGATCGACACGATCAGCATCATCAAGAACCGCCGCTCGTTCTCGGCCCGTGGCGCCGGAGTGCTCGGCATGGCGAACTTCGGCCGTGCGCACGTCTACGCGCTCGACGAGAACGACCAGCCGGACGTCGAGGCCGTGAAGGGGTTCCTGGAGAAGCACGGCGGCGAGCCGTTCCTCATCTTCGGCTTCACCTTCATGGTGTGGCAGTACCTCTACGAGGTCGCCAAGGAACACAAGCTCGACCTCTCCAACGGCATCCTGATCCACTCCGGCGGCTGGAAGAAGCTGATCGACATCGCCGTCGACAACAGCGAGTTCCGCCGCCGGTTCGCCGAGGACACGGGCCTCACCCAGATCCACAACTACTACGGGATGATCGAGCAGATCGGCACGGTCTTCCTGGAGGGTCCCTCCGGCAACTCCCTGTACTGCCCGGAGTTCGCGGAGGTCATCATCCGCAACCCGGACACGTGGGAGGAGCAGCCGGTCGGTGAGCCAGGTGTCATCGAGGTGATCAGCACGCTGCCGCGCAGCTACCCAGGCCACGTGCTGCTGACCGAGGACCTCGGTGTGGTGCACGGGATCGACGACGGCGACTGGCCTGGCAAGCGGTTCTCCGTGCTCGGCCGCCTACCGCGTGCGGAGGCCCGCGGCTGCTCGGACACCTTCTCTGGAGCTGTGGCATGAAGCGCCGATTCCCCGCCGGACCGGACACGAACGTCGACGACCTGCTCGCCGGGCTCGCGAGCGAACCCGAGGGCGGCCGGCTGAAGGTCGGCGACGAGCGGATCGTCGACTTCCTGGTGTCGTTCGCGCGCAAGCTGCTCGCGCCCGCCACCGCCCGCCGCTACCCGGAGCTCGCCTCGCTGGGCTTCTTCCTGCGCCGCGGGGAGATCGCGAAGGTGCTGCGGGCGGTCGAGACGAACCCCGGCGTCCTGCGGTTCCCGCGCGGCATGGTGTTCCACGTGCCGCCGGCGAACGTCGACACGATCTTCGTGTACTCGTGGGCGCTGTCCGCGCTCGCGGGCAACAGGAACGTCGTGCGGATCTCGCCGCGGTCGGCCGGTGCGGCCGAGGCCGTGGTCGAGGCGCTGAACGCGGCGCTCGCGGACGCGCACCCGGCTGTCGCGCAGACCCAGGTCATGGTCACCTACGACCGCGACGACAAGATCACCGCCGCTCTCTCCGCCGCCTGCGACCTGCGGGTCATCTGGGGCGGCGACCGCGCGGTGACCGAGGTCCGCAAGATGCCGCTCGCGCCGCACTCACGCGACGTCACGTTCCCCGACCGCGCCTCGTTCGCGGCGATCTCCGTCGCGGGCTGGGAAGCGGCGACGCCGGAGCAGCGCCGCGATGTCGCCGTCGGCTTCTACAACGACTCGTACTGGTTCGACCAGGCCGCCTGCGCGTCGCCGCGGGCGTTGTTCTGGGTCGGCGACGAGAAGGGCGCCGAGGCCGGTCGCGAGGAGTTCCGCCGCCTGCTCATCGACGTGGTGGCGCAGAAGGAACTCGTCGTCGAGCCGGCGATGGCCGTGCAGAAGCGCGTGTCGGCGTACGGGGTCGCGGCCGACGGGCACGCCACCTCGATCCGGTTCGACGGCAACGCCGTCGCCACGCTGGAGCTCACCTCGCCAGGCGAGGTGCCGCGCGAATGGCTCGGTGTGGGCACGTTCCCGCTCGCCACGCTGCCGTCGCTGGACGCGCTCGTGAGCCTGGTGGAGCGCAAGGACCAGACGCTGTCGGTCTTCGGGTTCTCCCAGCAGGAGCTGGAAGATCTCGCGCACGACCTCGCGGGCAGGGGCATCGACAGGATCGTGCCGTTCGGCTCGGCGCTCACGTTCTCCGAGCGCTGGGACGGCTACGACCTGCTGGCCGAGTTCACCAGGCTCGTCACGGTCCAGGCGTAAAGCCTTCTGACACAACGAAAACGGGCCCCGCAACGGCGGGGCCCGTTCTTGTTGTGAGACTCAGCAGAAGCCCATGTTCGACAGCGTGTCGACCACGATCTTGCTCGGGTGGAAGTCGTCCATCTTGGACGGACGGCGGTACGACTCGTAGTCGTCCAGGAAGCCCTGCAGCTTGCCGCCGTCCATGCCGGTCAGCAGCAGCGTGGTGTTGCCGCCGTGGTTGTCCTCGGTGCGCTCGCGGTGGATCGCGCACGGCACGCCGAGGTAGTTACACTCGGCCTGCAGGCCGCCGGAGTCGGTGACGACGAACTTCGCGCGCGCCATGATCGGCAGGAACGCGAGGTAGCGCAGCTTCGGCTTGATGATCAGGCGCTCGCCGTCGAAGAGGTGGCCGAGGCCGTACTGCTTGATGCGCTCCTGCTCCGGCGGGCCCGCCAGGTACAGGATCGGCATCCGCTCGGACGCCTTCTTCAGCAGCTCCAGCGCCTCGGTGTACTTGTCCCGGCGGGACACCAGCTCGAAGCGGTGCAGCGTCGCGAGACCGAACTCCTCCGGCAGCTCGAACGTCGGCTCGGCGTCGATGGCGAGACGCATCGCGTCGATCGCCGTGTTCGCGCCGGTGTTGATGACCGCGCCGCGGGCGTTGCGGAGGTTGTTGACCTCCTTGGCCGTCGGGGCGAAGTGCAGGTCGACGATCTTCGCGGCGAGCTTGCGGTTGAGCTCCTCCGGCAGCGGCGACAGCAGGCTGCCCGAGCGCGCGCCGGCCTCGATGTGGCCGACACGGGCGCGCAGGATCCGCTTGCCGATGAACGCGCCGTACGGCGTGGTGAACGTGTCGCCGTGCACCAGCACCAGGGGCGGGCGGCCGTCGTCCTTGAGGATGGCCTTGAGCTCGTGGCGGCGCGACCACGCGTTCTTCATGACGGTGGCGGCCCAGCCGGGCACCTGCGCCGGGCGCTCGATGTGCTGTGCCTGCTCCTTCGGCACCAGCCACACGCTGGGTTCGGGCAGCTGCAGGTCGGCCAGCGTCTCCGCGACGTGGTCGACGTGCTGCGCGGTGAACCAGATCTGCGGCTTCGTCCCGCGCTCGGAGATCGCGTGGAAGACGGGTGCGATCTTGATCAGTTCCGCGGTGGTGCCGAGGATGAAGGAAATCACCCGGCAGAGAATACCGGGGCTGCTATTCGATCACGGACCGCGTCAGGTCCGCCACGTGTTTCGCGATCTCCAGCGAACCCGTCGCCGCAGGAGAGGGCGCGTTCAGCACGTGGACCTGCCGCGGTGCGCTCTCGACCAGGAAATCGTCGACCAGCGAACCGTCCGGCAGCATCGCCTGAGCGCGCACACCGGCCTCCGCGCGCACGATGTCCGCCTCGGTGACCTCGGGCACGAGCCGGGCGAGCGACGCCGCGAACCGCTTGCGGGACAGCGATCGCAGCACCTCCTCCAGGCCCGTTCGCGCGTACTTGCGGGCGAGCTTCCACGTTCCCGGGAACTTCGCGACGTCCGTGACGTCGGCGAACGAGAAGTCGCGCCAGCGATAGCCCTCACGCCGCAACGCGAGCACGGCGTTCGGTCCCGCGTGGACGCTCCCGTCGAGCATCCGCGTCAGGTGCACGCCCAGGAACGGCAGCGTCGGGTCCGGCACGGGGTAGATCAGCCCGCGCACCAGCTCCGTGCGCGTCATCTCGTAGTACTCACCGCGGAACGGCACGATCGTCGCCCGCGGGGTCAGCCCCGCCATGCGCGCCACCCGGTCGCTGTGCAGGCCGGCGCAGTTCACGACCGCGTCCGCCCGCACGACGCCCTGCGGGGTCAGCACCTCGACCCCGCCCGTCACGGACCGGATCGCCATGACGGGGGACTGCAGCCGCAGGTCGTGCTCGGCCAGCTCGCGCACCAGCGCCTCGCACACGGCCGGGAAGTCGATGATGGCGGTGGACTCGACCCGCAACGCCGCGACGCACGACACGTGCGGCTCGTACTCCAGCGCCTCGGTCGCGGAGATCAGTTTCGCCGGGACGCCGTTCGCCTCGGCCCGCACGGCCAGGTCGTGCAGCCGTGGCAGTTCATCGGCGGAACAGGCGACGACGAGCTTGCCGCACACCTCGACCGGAACGTCGTGCTCGCGCGCGAACGCGACCATCGAGGCGTTGCCCGCCACGGACATGCGGGCCTTCAACGACCCCGGCTTGTAGTAGAGCCCGGCGTGCACGACGTTGCTGTTGTGGCCGGACTGGTGCGCTCCCCAGCGGCGCTCCTTCTCCAGCACTGTCACCCGCGAGCCGCGCGAAGCGAGCTCACGAGCCACGGCGAGACCGACGATCCCGCCACCGATCACCACGACATGCGCCACGGAGCGGGAATCTACCGGCCGAGCACGGGCAGGACGTCCGCCGCGATCTCCTCGACGACGCTCTCGCTGCCCGCGTAGATGCCGTCGTGCCGCGGCCAGTGCGCCACGACGTCGGTGAAGCCCAGCTCAGCCGCCCGACCGACGGCGTCGGTGAAGCACTCGACGCTCGACAGCGAGTACACCGGCGCCGAGTCGAGGTTCAGGTAGCGGTTGATCCGCGAGACCCTGCCCGTTGTGAGCAACGTCTCGGTGAACTGCTCCGACAACCGGGCGACACCGCGCCACCACGCGTCGTGGTCGTCGGCGGGCGGTCCCGTGGTGACCCAGCCCTGGCCGAACTGCGCGGCCACCTTCATCGCCTTCGGGCCGTTCGCCGCGACGACGAACGGCATCCGCGGCCGTTGCACGCACCCCGGTGCGCTGCGGGCCTCCTCCGCCGTGAAGAACTCGCCGTGCCACGACGTGCGGTCCTTGACCAGCAGCTGGTCGAGCAGCTCGACGAACTCGCCGAACCGCGCGGTGCGATCACGCGGCAACGGCGCCTTGCCGCCCATCACCGCCGTGTCGTACCCCTCGCCACCTGCGCCGACGCCGAGCGTGAAGCGGCCGTCGGACACGTCGTCGAGCGTCATCAGCTCGCGCGCGAACGGCACAGGGTGACGGAAGTTCGGGCTCGCCACGAACGTCCCGAGCCTGATCCGCGAGGTCACCAGCGCCGCTGCTGTGAGTGTCGGAACCGCGCCGAACCAGGGACCGTCGACCAGTGACCGCCAGCCGAGGTGGTCGTAGGTCCACGCGTGGTGGAACCCGTACTCCTCGGCGGCGCGCCACTTCGCTTCGGCGATCCACCAGCGGTGTTCCGGGAGGATGACGATTCCTGCGCGCACTCTCGTACGGTAACCAGCTGTTCAGCTGCTTACGAACTTGGACCAGGCAACATGGCACCTGTGGAACAACCTCGCCTGGTGGCCTCCGACGTAGACGGAACCCTGCTCGCCGACCACTCGTCGGTGAGCGAGCGCACTCGAGCCGTGGTCAGGCGGGTGCTCGCGGCCGGGGTGCCGTTCGTCCTCGCCACCGGACGCCCGCCGCGCTGGGTGCCGGGCGTCGCCGCCCAGGCCGGCATCGACGGGCTCGCCGTGTGCGCGAACGGCGCGGCGCTCTACGACATCGGCAGTGACGAGATCGTCTGGGCGAGGACGCTCGACCCGGTGCTCATGCACGACATCGCGACGGAGATCGACACCGCGCTGCCCGGCTGCACCTACGCGGTGGAACGGGTCGGCTCCGGGTTCGACGACACGACGTTCGTCGCCGAGCTGAGCTACGTGCACCCCTGGCCCGAGGGCCCGAACGTCGGCCTGACCCGTGCCGAGACGCTGGGCAAGCCGGCGATGAAGCTGCTGGTCGGCAACCCGGACATGACCGGTGACGCGATGGCGCAGGCGATCGGCCCGCTGCTCGAAGGCCAGGTCGACCTGACGTACTCGACCAACAACGGCCTGATCGAACTGGCGGTGCCGGGCGTGACCAAGGCGAGCGCGCTCGCCGACGTGGCCGAGCGGTTCGGCGTGGCGCGGTCGGAGGTGATCGCGTTCGGCGACATGCACAACGACGTGGAGATGCTCCGCTGGGCGGGTCACGGCGTCGCGATGGCGAACGCGCACCAGTCGGCGCTCGACGTGGCCGACGAGGTCACCGCGCCGCACCACGAGGACGGCGTCGCGCTCGTCCTCGAGAGGTGGTTCTGACCGAGCAACCGCGAAGGCCGTTGCGGCGTCTCCATCACCGTGCGCGGAAGACCGTACTCAGCCCCGCATGGCCGGGATCAGCTGTCAACACCCGTACAGGTACCGTAGTTCCCCGCGCCGCTGCTAGAGCGCACTTCGCCGGGTCCGCCGGCGTGGTTCCCCGAAGGCGAGAGACGCTGAATGATCCCGATTACTGTCGTTGACGTTGCCGCGGCCGAGGAGCTCGTGCTGCAGGTGCTCCGGTCCGGTGCGATCGCGCAGGGCCCGATGGTCAAGCGCTTCGAGGACGCCTTCGCGGGTGTCGCGGGCGTGCCGCACGCGATCGCCGTGAACAACGGAACCACCGCGCTCGTGGCGTCACTGCAGGTGCTCGACCTTCAGCCCGGCGACGAGGTCATCACCTCGCCGTTCACGTTCGTCGCGACGCTGAACGCGATCCTGGAGGCGGGGGCCACCGCCCGGTTCGCGGACATCCGCGACGACGACTTCAACATCGACGCCGACAAGGTCGCCGCCGCCGTCACCCCGAACACCAAGGTGCTCATGCCGGTGCACCTGTACGGGCAGACCGCGGACATGGGCAAGCTCGTCCCGCTCGCGCAGGAGCACGGCCTCGCGCTGGTCGAGGACTCCGCGCAGGCCGTCGGCGCCACGTTCGAGGGTCGCCCGGCCGGCAGCTTCGGCATCGGCTGCTTCTCGCTCTACGCGACCAAGAACATCACCACGGCCGAGGGCGGCGTCATCACGACGTCGGACGACACGATCGCCGACCGCCTCCGCGTCCTGCGCAACCAGGGCATGCGGGCCCGCTACCAGTACGAGATGGCTGGCCACAACTACCGGATGACCGACGTCCACGCGGCGATCGGCATCCCGCAGCTCGAGAACCTGGACCAGATCACCAAGGCCCGTCAGGCGAACGCCGACGCGCTGAACAAGGGCCTGGCCGGCATCAAGGGCCTGCAGCTGCCGCAGGTCCTGCCTGGCCGCACCCACGTGTGGCACCAGTACACCGTGCTGATCACCGACGACGCCCCCGTGAGCCGCGACGAGTTCGCCGCGAAGCTCACCGAGAAGGGCATCGGCAACGGCACGTACTACCCGAAGACGGTCTTCGACTACGACTGCTACCGCGACAACCCGAAGGTCGTCATCTCCGACGTCCCGGTCGCCGAGCGCGTCGCCCGCCAGGCCCTGTCGCTGCCGGTGCACCCGAAGCTGACGGACGCCGACCTCGACACGATCGTCACGACGGTCCGCGAGGTGCTCGGAGCATGAGCAGCCTGCCCAAGATCGCGCTCGTCGGCGTCGGCTCTATGGGGTCGCTGCACGCCCGGGTGCTGAACCAGTCCGAGCGCTGTGAGCTCGCCCGGATCATCGACCCTCGTGAGGAGGTCGGCCGCAAGGCCGCCGCGAACTACGAGACGTCGTGGTCGCCGGAGCTCGGCGACCTCTCCGACGTCGACGCCGTCGTGATCGCCTCGGCCACCGAGTCGCACTACGGCCTCGCGCTCGAGGTCCTCAACCAGGGCAAGCCGCTGCTGGTCGAGAAGCCGGTGTGCGCCGACCTCGCGCAGACCGAGGAGGTGCTCGGGCTCTCCAAGGAGCGCGACCTGCCGATCATGTGCGGCCTGCTGGAGCGCTACAACCCGGCCGTGATGACCGCGCTGGAGCTCATCTCCGAACCGGTCTACGTCTCAGCGGTCCGCCACTCGCCGTACGCGCCGCGCATCCGCACGGGCGTGGCGTGGGACCTGCTGGTTCACGACGTCGACCTGGCGATCCGCTGCATGGCGGGCGTCGAGCCGAAGCACGTCTCGGCGGGCGTCGGCCAGTTCCACCCGTCGTCGGTCTCCGGCGCGGAGGACGTGGTCAACACGCTGCTGCACTTCCCGTCCGGCGCCATGGCGTCCGTGTCGGCGTCGCGCATCGGCCAGCGCAAGATCCGCACGCTGTCCATCTCCGAGCTCGACCGCCTGATCGAGGTGGACCTGCTCACCAAGACCGTGACGATCTACCACCACGTCTCGCAGGACGCCGCCACGCCGGACGGCCGCGGCTACCGCCAGCAGGCGATCATCGAGATCCCCGAGCTCGTGACGGCACGTGAGCCGCTCGCGACCCAGCTCGACAGATTCATCGACCTGATCGACGGCAAGATCGACGCCGACCGCGAACGCGACTCGATCCTGCCGTCGCACCGCGCCGTCGCCGCCGTCCGGTCGGCTTCCGCGGCCGGCGCCTGACGAACGTCAAAGGGGGAGACGGTCGTGATCGTGCGTGACGCGCTCGCCATCCTGGTGGGCACAGCCGTCGTCGTGCTGCCGGGCATGTCGCTGCTGCTGGCGCTCGGTGTTCGCCGGCCGCTGTGGTACGCGGCGGTCCCGACCGTCGCCTCCGTCGGCGTTGCGATGGTCACCGCCATCGTCTGCGCCGTGATCGGTCTGCCGTACGGCGTCCCCGCGCTCGGCGTGGTGACGCTGGCGCTGGCAGCGGTCGGGGTGTGGCGCCTGGTCAGGGCACGTGCCGCCGCTGCCGAGAAGCCGCGCGTGCGGTTCCGGCTCGGCATGGGCGAGGTGCTCGGGCTGCTGCTCGTGCTGTGCGGCATGGGCCTCGGTGGCGCCATCTGGATGGCGGGCATCGACACGCTCAGCACCATCAGCCAAGAGCACGACATGATCATGCATTACGTGATCACGTCGTACATCGAGCGCACGGGCCACGGTGCTCCGTGGCAGCTGATGCCGAGCGACGTGCTCACCGGCGAGGCCATCTCCTTCTACCCCGCCGGCCTGCACCTGCTCATGTCGGTCGCGAGCGCGCTGACCGGATCCGCGGCCGTCGGCATCAACGCCGTCACCATCGCGGTGCTCGCGTTCGGCTGGGCCGTCTCGGTCGCCTCGCTCGCGTTCGTCGCGGCTCGCCGCGCCGGCATCGGCCGCGGCGGCGCGATGATCGCGGGCGGCATCGCGTCGATCGTCGCGTCCGGTCTCTACCGGCCGGTGTTCTCGCTCATCCACGAGGGCGGCGTGCTGCCGAACGCGGCCACGCTCGTGCTCGCCCCCGGTGTGATCGCCGCGCTGCTCACCGTCCCGCGCAAGGGCTGGGGCCCGGTCGTCGCGATCGCGTTCGGCTGCCTCGGCATCCTCGCGATCCACCCGAGCGCCATGGCCACGGTCGGCGTCAGCCTGATCGCGTGGTGGATCGGCGACGCCTTCACCAAGGGCGGCCTCCGGCGAATCCTCGGCCAGCTGCCCAGGATCGCGGCGGCCGGCGGCATCGCGGTCGTGATCGGCCTGCCGTTGCTCGTCCAGCTCTTCGGCGTCTCCGGCGGCGCCCCCAACGCTCCCGCGGACAGCCCGCCCATCCCGTTCGCCGACGCGCTCGGCAACTCGCTCGGAATGGTCTACTGGGGCTTCGTGATGGAGCACCGCGCCCATCCGCAGCTCGCGGCCGCGATCATCGCGCTGGTCGGTGCCGCCGCTGTGCTGTACTCCCGCAAGGGCCTCGGCATCTTCACCGCGTGGCTCGCGTGGGTCGTGATCGAGGTCGCCTACTGGACCAGCCCCGGCAAGGGCTGGGAGTCGGTGATCACCGGCCTCTTCTACCACTCGAACCTGCGCATCTGGTCGCACATCTCGCTGTTCGCGCCGGTGCTCGGCGCCGTCGGCGTGGTGCTGATCGCGTCACGTGTCGCGCTGTGGCTCGGCAACCGCGCCCCGGTGTTCCGCCGCCGCGTCCGGTTCGCGGCGCTCGGCCTGTCCTTCGTGATGGGCCTGGTCTACCTGCTGTGGCCGGCCGTGAACTACGCGCGCACCGACGCCGACTACATCGCGAACCGCTACGCGCGCCCGAACTTCGTGCGCGTGGGCGTCGACGACGGCAAGGCCATCGCCTGGCTCGGCGACAAGATCAAGCCGGGCGAGCGGGTGCTCAACTCCGCGAACGACGGCTCTACGTTCCTCTACGTCGACGAGGGCATCCCGATCGTCAACATCTCCTCGCTCGGCAACGCGAAACTTCCGCACACCTACCGGTTGCTGAAGGGCCTCAACACCTATCCGTCCAATCCGGAGATCCGGAAGTCGTTGAAGGACCTCAACATCCGCTGGGTGTACGTCGACACGAGCGCACCGCTCATCGGCGCGGCGACCTCGCCGGAGAACTGGGTCGACACCAACACGTTCTCGTTCCCCAAGGGCTTCGAGCACCTCGACGGCCTGCCGGGACTGGAAAAGGTGTTCACCTCGGGGCCCGTGTCCATCTACGAAATCGACGCGAGCGTCCTCAACGGGACCTCCTGACCAACGAAGGGGGCGCCGCCGCCGGGTGGCGTCCCTTCGGGATACTGGCGAAATGACGAGCGCTCCCAGCCTCAGCATCGTGATCCCGGTGTACAACGAGCCGGAGTGGATCGGCCGTTCGATCGGCGCGCTGCAGACGGCACTGCGCAACGCGGACTGGCCGGCCGAGATCGTCGTGGTCGACGACGGCAGCACGGACGACACCCCGAAGCGCCTCGCCGAGCTCGACGGCATCACGGTCATCTCGCAATGCAACGGCGGCCGTTTCGCCGCTCGCATGGCGGGTCTCGAGGCGGCGCGCGGCGAGTTCGTGCTGTTGCTCGACAGCCGCGTGATCATGGAGCCGGACTCGTTCGTGTACCTGCGCGACCAGTTCGCGCAGCACCCCGAGCGGCTCGTGTGGAACGGCCACATCAACACCGACACGACCGGAAACCCCTATGCGGGCTTCATGACCGGTCTCGTCACCGTGGGCTGGCGCAAGTACGTCGCGAACCCGCGGCTCGTGTCGTTCGGTGCCGACGAGTTCGACTCGTACCCCAAGGGCACCGGCATCTTCCTCGCGCCGCGCGCCACGTTGCTGCGCGCCGCCACGTCGTTCGAGTCGCTCTACGACGATCCGAAGCTCGCGAGCGACGACACCCGCATGCTGCGCTCGATCGCCGACGAGCACCGGATCTGGCTCAGCCCGGGGTTCGCCGCGCAGTACAACAGCCGCGACTCGCTGCAGAAGTTCGTGAAGCACGCGTTCTTCCGCGGCACGACGTTCGTCGACAGCTACCTCGACTCGCCCGGCCCCGTCCGCACGGCGGCCGCGGGCGCGGGTGTGCTCGGCGTCGTCGGGCTCTTCGTGCTCGCCAAGTTCCCGAAGACGGGCATCCTGCTCGGCCTCGGTGGTTCGGCCGCGGCGGGTGTCGTGGTGCGCAGGATGGGCGCGACCAGGGACCAGTCGTTCGCCGTGGCCACGCTGCTGCCGCTGTTCGCCGCGGTGTTCGGCGCGGGCGTGGTGCGGGGTCTGCTGATGGCGGCGAAGAAGGCGGCGGGGAAGTGACCGAGAGGACCGCGGGCCGTTCCCTCGGGACCGTCGGCATCGCGGTCCTCATCGCGGCGGGACTGGGCTATCCGATCCTGCTCGTCACCGCCCGTCTGCTCGAACCGGCCGACAACGCGATCTTCCTGGCCTTCTGGGGCATCGTGTTCGGTGTCGGCAGCGCGTTGAGCCCGGTCGAGCAGGAGCTGTCGCGCCTGGCCGCCGAGGCGGACGTCGCGGGGCGCAAGGCGGGGCCGACGGTCGTCCGCACGGTCGCGGTCGCCGCTGTCGTCGTCGGTCTGTTCGGTCTGGTGATGGCGGTTCCCGCGATCAGCGAACGGCAGTACGGCGCGTACAGCGCGCTCGCCGTCATCGCATTGGCCTCCTCGCTGGGCTTCGCGGTCCAGTTCGGTGTCCGCGGTCTGCTCATCGGCTCGCACCAGGCGAAGCCGTTCGGTGGTCTGGTGGTGACCGAGGCCGCGGTGCGCATCGTGCTGGTGGGTGCGTTCGCCGTGCTCGGCTGGAGCGGTGTCGTGCCGCTCGCGGTGGCGGTGGCGGCGGGCTCGTTCGCGTTCCTGCCGTTCGCGATGCCCGCGCGCAGGCTGGTCGAGTTCACCGGCCACGCCGAGCCGTGGGGCCTGGTCACGCGCCGCTTGCTGCTGCTGATGCTGAGCGCCGGGCTGACGGCGTCCGTGCTGACCGGCTACCCGGCGGTCGCGAAGTTCTTCGCGACCAAGGACGACCTGGAGGCACTGGCCGGGTTGTTCGTGGCGCTCACCGTCGCCCGTGTCCCGTTGCTGCTGCTCTCGCCGGTGCAGGCGATGGCGGTGCCGACGGTGGTGCGACTGTCGCATCAGGAGGACGGTCACCGGAAGCTGATCGCCTTGCTGACCAAGGGTTTGGTCGCCGCGTTCGGTCTGGCCGCACTGGGCGCGGCCGTCGGCTGGCTGCTCGGACCGTGGGCCGTGCGGTTGCTGTTCGGCGCTGAGTACGTCGTCGCGGGCTGGGCGGTCGCGGGGCTCGTGTGGTCCTCGGTGCTGCTGGGAGCCGTGATGCTGCAGGCGGCCGTGCTGGTGGCCCGTGCGCAGGGCGGCCGGGTGCTCGCGCTGTGGACGGTCGTGGCCGCGTTGAGCATGGGCGTGCTCGCGTTGACGCCCGCCGACATGGTGGTGCGCACGGTGCTAGGCCTGGTGATCGCGCCCACCGTCGGGGTGTTCGTCGCGCTGGCCCTCGTACTGCGGGCTGATGCTCGTGACGCTCGGACGAGTGGTTAGGCTGACGCCCGTGTCTGACTCGGTCGACCTGCGGCGAGTGCTGATCGTTCTGCCTGCTCTCAACGAAGAGCACAACATCGACAAAGTCATCGCCGAGGTGAAAGCCGCTCTGCCTGACGTCGGCGTCCTCGTGGTGGACGACGGGTCCACGGACCAGACGTCGCTTCGCGCGCGGGAGAGCGGCGCTCAGGTGGCGCGTCTGGCCGTCAACCTCGGTGTCGGCGGCGCGATGCGCACCGGCTTCCGCTACGCCGTCCGCAACGGCTTCGACGTCGTGGTCCAGGTGGACTCCGACGGCCAGCACAACCCGGCCCACGTGCCGGAGCTGCTGCGCGAGCTCGAGCACGCGGACCTGGTGATCGGCGCCCGGTTCGCCGGCAAGGGCGACTACAAGGCCCGCGGGCCCCGCCGCTGGGCCATGAAGGTCTTCGCCGTCGTGCTGTCGTGGATCTCCGGCACGAAGCTCACCGACGTGACGTCGGGGTTCAAGGCCGCCGGTCCGCGTGCCGTGCGGTTGTTCGCCGCCCACTACCCGGCGGAGTACCTCGGCGACACGCTGGAGTCGCTCGTCATGGCGGTGCGGGCGGGCCTGAAGATCACGCAGGTGCCCGTGGCCATGCGTGAGCGGGCCGGTGGCACGCCGAGCACGTCACCGGTGAAGTCCGCCGTCTACCTGCTGCGGGCCACTCTCGCGCTGGTGCTCGCGCTGGTTCGCCGCAAGCCCAAGACCGGCTCCTTCGAAGCCGCTTAGGAGACTCCCGTGTCTGCGTTCCGATTGCTGGCGATTGTGGTCGCGGCGCTCGTGCTGATCGTCGTGATCGAAATGATGCGACGCCGCAAGCTTCGCGAGAAGTACGCGGGAATGTGGCTGTTCGTCGGTATCGGTGTGGTCTGTTTGGGCGCGATCCCCGGCCTTCCGACGTGGTTGTCGAACCTCACCGGTATCCAGCTCGCGGCCAACTTCCTGTTCGCCGCCGCCGCGTTCACGCTGCTCTTCGTCGTGCTGCAGCTGTCGAGCGAAGTGGGTCACCTCGAAGAAGAGGTGCGCACGACGGTCGAAGAGATCGCTTTGCTGCGTTGTGAGCTGGAAGCGGTCCGGGCCGAGCTGGACAAGCGCGTGACGAGCGCCGAAGAACAACTTCTCCAAGCGCGGCCCTGAATTTCGGTCACTCTCGGCATACAGGTAACCTCGCTTGCCGTGAGCTTCGCAGGTTATGACCTGATCGTCGTCGGTTCCGGATTCTTCGGCCTCACGGTCGCCGAGCGCACCGCGTCCCAGCTGAACAAGCGGGTGCTGGTGCTGGAGCGTCGTGACCACATCGGCGGCAACGCCTACTCGGAGGCCGAACCCGAGACAGGGATCGAGGTGCACCGCTACGGCGCGCACCTGTTCCACACGTCCAACAAGCGCGTGTGGGAGTACGTGAACCAGTTCACCGAGTTCACCGGCTACCAGCACCGCGTGTTCGCGATGCACGCCGGGCAGGCCTACCAGTTCCCGATGGGCCTCGGTCTCCTCTCGCAGTTCGTCGGCCGTTACATGTCGCCGGAGGACGCGAAGAAGTGGGTGGCCGAGCAGGCCGCCGAGATCGACACCAAGGACGCGCAGAACCTCGAGGAGAAGGCGATCTCGCTGATCGGCCGCCCCCTCTACGAGGCGTTCATCAAGCACTACACCGCGAAGCAGTGGCAGACCGACCCGAAGGAGCTGCCCGCGGCGGTCATCAGCCGCCTGCCGGTGCGCTACAACTTCGACAACCGCTACTTCAACGACACCTACGAGGGTCTGCCGGTCGACG
This sequence comes from Lentzea nigeriaca, assembly GCF_016907955.1. Classification (GTDB taxonomy): domain Bacteria; phylum Actinomycetota; class Actinomycetes; order Mycobacteriales; family Pseudonocardiaceae; genus Lentzea; species Lentzea nigeriaca. The sequence continues at coordinate 261,383 of NZ_JAFBCX010000002.1, forward strand.
GCTACACCGCCTGGCTCGAGAAGATGGCGGATCACCCGAACATCGACGTGAAGCTGTCCACGGACTTCTTCGACGTCCGGGACGAGATCCCCGCCGGCACCCCGGTCGTCTACACCGGCCCGCTGGACCGCTACTTCGACTACTCGGAGGGCTGGCTCGGCTGGCGCACGCTCGACTTCGAGCAGGAAGTCCTGCCGATCGGCGACTTCCAGGGCACGCCGGTCATGAACTACAACGACGCGGACGTCCCGTACACCCGCATCCACGAGTTCCGGCACTTCCACCCGGAGCGCGAGTACCCGGCGGACAAGACGGTCATCGTCCGCGAGTACTCCCGGTCCGCGGAGAAGGACGACGAGCCGTACTACCCGATCAACACGTCCGAGGACCGGGAGAAGCTCGAGCGCTACCGCGAGCTCGCCAAGAAGGAAGCCTCCGAGAAGAACGTCATCTTCGGCGGCCGCCTGGGCACCTACAAGTACCTCGACATGCACATGGCGATCGGGTCCGCGCTCAGCGTGTTCGACAACAAGATCGCGCCGCACCTGACGGAGGGCAAGTCCCTCGACGGTTCGCTGGACTGATCCTTCAGCCCGCCTGACCTGCGTCTGAGCCGGTCAGGCGGGCTTTCGGTGCTCACGGGTACTATGGGCGCCCTGAACGTCGTGCCACCTCTCTCAGTGGCCGCAGCCATCGAAACAGCTGACTCGAACCGGCAATACCAGGTCGGTTCGTCGGAGGAAGCACGTGACCGAGCAGGCCAAGGCCGCCGCCGCTGCCAAGACGATCGACCCGAACAAGGTGCTCCAGCGCGTGATCATGCCGCGCGACGAGGACCCGCTCGACGTTCGGCCGCTGTACCTCGACGAGCCGGAGAACGTGCATAGCCACGTCTCGAGCAGGCGCGCTGTCACGGTCCCGAGGTCGGCGAAGGTGTCGTTCGCGTCGTACTTCAACGCGTTCCCCGCGAGCTACTGGAAGCGCTGGACGGTCGTCGAGGACGTCGTCCTGCGCATGTCCGTGCGCGGGTCCGGGCGCATCGACGTCTACCGCTCCAAGCCGAGCGGCGACATCATCCACCTCGAAGGCACCATGATCCGCAGCCCCAAGGCGTGGACCGAGGTGTCACTGAAGATCAACCTGGCCCCGTTCGAGGACGGCGGCTGGATCTGGTTCGACGTCTTCACCGACGACTCCACGCTGGAGATCGACGAGGCGGCGTGGACCACCGAGCAGGACCTCCCCGAGCAGAAGCTCGCCATCGGCATGACGACCATGCGCCCGGTGGACGCGGTCATCGCGTTGCGCGCGCTCGGCGAGGACCCGACGGTCCTCAACGTCGTGCAGAAGGTCTTCGTCGCCGACCAGGGCGCCGTGAAGGTCCGCGCGACCGAGGGCTTCGCCGAGGCGGCGAAGCTGCTGGGCGACAAGCTCGAGGTCATCGAGCAGGACAACCTCGGCGGCTCCGGCGGCTTCACCCGAGGACTGTACGAGGCGATCGAGCACACCGACGTCGCCCAGATCATGCTGATGGACGACGACATCCGCCTGGAGCCGGACGCGGTGCTGCGCTCCAACGCGTTCGCCCGCGCCGCCGCCCAGCCGGTCATCGTCGGCAGCCACATGCTGAACCTGCAGGCCCGCGCGCGCCTGCACAGCATGGGCGAGGTCGTCGACCTGGCCACGTGCTACTGGCGCGAGGCTCCGGGCGCGGTCACCGACCACGACTTCGGTGCCGAGTCGCTGCGCGAGACCGAGGAACTGCACGCCCGCATCAACTCCACCTACAACGGCTGGTGGATGTGCCTCTTCCCGCGTGAGGTCGTCGAGCGCACCGGCTACCCGCTGCCGCTCTTCATCAAGTGGGACGACGCGGAGTACTCGCTGCGCGCGCTGGAGCGCGGCTTCCCGACCGTGTCGCTGCCGGGCTCCGCCGTGTGGCACATGCCGTGGACGGACAAGAACGACGCCACCGACTGGCAGGCGTACTTCCACACCCGCAACCGCCTGATCATGGCGGCCCTGCACAGCCCGTACGACGTGCGGAAGACCCTGATGAAGCAGGGCATGAAGCTGTCGCTGCGGCACCTGCTGTCGATGGAGTACTCGACCGTCGCGATCCAGCAGAAGGCCGTCGAGGACTTCCTCGCTGGCCCGTCGCGCCTGTTCGACTCGCTGCGCACGGCCCTGCCGGAGATCCGCGAACTGCGCAAGCGCTACACCGACGCCCAGGTCCTGCCGTCGGCCCGCGAGTTCCCGGCCCCGACGTTCGACATGGTCCGCGCCGAGCAGATGCTGACCCCTCCGACGAACCCGGTGACCATCGCCACCGAGGCGGGCAAGGCCCTGGTCCACAACCTGCGCGCCCCGCAGCCGTCCACGGTGGACCGCCCGCAGATCAACGTGCCGGCCGCGAACGCCCGCTGGTTCCTCCTGGGCAACCTGGACAGCGCCACGGTGTCCAACGCGGACGGCAGCGGCGTCGCGTTCCGCAAGCGCGACCCGAAGGAGTTCCGCGAGCTGGGCAAGCGCGCGGCCCGCAACTACCGCCGCCTCGCGTCGGAGTGGCCGCGCATGCAGAAGATCTACCGCGACGCCCTCCCCGAGCTGACCTCGGTCGAGGCGTGGCGCAAGGTGTTCGAGAACTGACCTGGACCCACCCGAGGGGTGGCTTCCGTTGCCATGCGACGGGGCCACCCCTCGGCAGTCTTCCGGTTTGCCTAACGAAACGTGTGCCGTTGTGCAACCGTTAATTCATGGCGAGCCAAACAACAACTGTGAGCTTCGTCGCACATCCCGACGACGACCTGCTCTTCATGAACCCGGACATCGCCTCGGACATCCAGGCGGGCTTCGATGTCTGGGTCGTGTACCTGACCGCAGGTGACGTACCGCTGAGACCGGGCAAGAGCCACGGCGGCATGGACTACGTCGACATGCGCATCAACGGCGCCAGAGCCGCCTACGCCCGCGCGGCCAGATCGCCCAACTCCTGGGTCTTCGAAGAGATGGAGTTCGGCGACCACGTCGTGGTCACCAACCGCCTGGAAGACGCGAACGTGAGGCTCGTCTTCACGTTCATCCACGCCGCCTCCGGCCCCGAGGACAACTGCGGCGACCTGTACCGCCTGTGGAACGACCCGGACTTCACCGCCGACCCGATCGACGGCCGCCCCGGCTACACCCGAGCGTCGATCGGCACCATGATCCGCGGCGTCCTCGACACGGCCCAGCCCTCCTACATCAGGACGCTGAGCACCCTCGGCCACCACGAGGGCGACCACATCGACCACACCGCCGCCGCCCTCCTCGTGGCCGAGGCCAACCGCGACGAAGACGGCTTCACCCTGGTCCAGCGCGACGAGTACATCGGCTATCTGGCGTCCAGGGAGGAGTCGCTGTGGGACGAGAACGTCTTCGGGTTCTGGCTGGACGAGAAGATAGCGATCTGGAACGAGTACTGGCCGCGGGATCCCGAGTTGTTCGCGGGCGCCTGGTTCCGGGCGATGGCGCGGCAGTACCTGCTCGATGATCGCACCGATCCGCCGGGCAACGTGTGGGAGCCACCCACGGACTTCGTCGATCTGTGCTGAGCCGCGTCAGCCCTTGATGCCGATCTCCGTCACCCCTCGCACCAGGAACCGCTGCATCCCCAAGAACACCAGCACCAACGGCAGAATCGACACCGCCGCCGCCAGGAACAGCTGACTGACGTTGATCGACTGCGCCGTGAGGAACGTGGACAGCGCCACCTGCACTGTCCACGCGTCCTGGTCCTGCGCGATGACCAGCGGCCACAGGAACTGGTTCCACGACGTCACGAACGCGATGACCCCGAGCGCCGCGAAGAACCCGCGCGAGTTCGGCACCACGATCCGCCAGTACGTGCCCCAGTGCCCGAGCCCGTCGATCCGCGCCGCCTCCTCGAGCTCCCGCGGAAACCCGAGGAAGTACTGCCGGAACAAGAAGGTGGTGAACCCGCTGAACAGCCCAGGGATCACCAGCCCTCGCAGGTCGGACACCCAGCCCAACGAGGACACGACCACGAACGTCGGCACGAACGTCACGGCCGCCGGGATCATCAGCGTGGCGACGACGAGATACAGCACCACGTTCGCGTACCGATAAGGGATCCGCGCGAGCCCGTAGCCCGCCAGCCCGCACAGCAGCAGCTGCCCTACCGTCTGCAGCACGGCGACCACGAGAGAGTTGACCATGCTGCGCACCAACGGCACGGAGGGGTCGCTGAACAGCGAAGCGAAGTTCTCCCAACGGATCTCACGAGGCCAGAACCTCCACGACGGCGCGGAGATCTCCTGCTCGCTGGCCAAACCGTTGCGCAGCACCAGGTAGAACGGGATCAAGAACACCACGGCCGCCACCGACAGCGCCAGGTACCGCACGGCCCTCATCGCGTGATCACCCGTCCCTGCAACAAGGTCACGCCGGCGATCAGCAGGGTCAGGATCACCGCGCCCGCGCTGCCGTGCCCGAAGTCCTGCCCGCCGGAGCCCAGCGCCGTGTAGTAGAGGTAGATCAACGGCGGCCGGGCGAACGGTGGGTAGCCGCGGTCGGTGCCCAGGACGTTGTAGAACTCGTCGAAGGCCTGGTAGGCCGCCACCAGCAGCAACAGCACGACGGCCACCGACGTGGTGCGCAGTTGTGGCAACGTGATGTGCCGCAGCGTCTGCCAGCCGCGGGAGGCGCCGTCGATCCACGCCGCCTCGTACAGGTGTTGCGGGATGCGCTGCAGGCCCGCGATGAACAGGATCATGTAGAACCCGAGCTGCAGCCACAGCCGGAGCGTCACGAGCACCAGCCAGTACCAGGGCGGCGACGTCGACACAGTCCACGCGATCGGCTCCGCGCCGAACCACCCCAGCACCGTGTTCGCGAGGCCGAACCGCACGCCGTTGAAGATCGAGAGCTTCCACACCAGCGATGCCACCACGTACGAGCATGCCGTCGGCAGGAAGAACACCGAGCGGAAGAAGGCCTGCATGAAGCTGATCTGGTTGACCAGCAACGCCAACGCCAGTGCCAGCACGAACGTCAGCGGCACGATGAAGGCCGCGAACACGCTGAACGTGCCCAAGCTCGACAGGAACGGCTTGTCCGTCAGCATGTCCGCGTAGTTGCGAAGCCCGACGAACGAAGTGGGCGTCACCGTGTTGCGGGCGTCGAAGAACGACAGCAGCAGGCTCCACGCGATCGGCACGTACACGAACACGAGCAACCCGATGGCGAACGGTCCGACGAACAGCCAGAACGCGCGTCCGTTCCTCATCCGTACAGGCGCTTCAGCTCGTCCCGCACCTTCCCGGCGGCGCCGCGGAGTTCGATGTCCGCAGGAGCACCGTCACGAACCACTCGTGACACGGCGTCGTTGAACGCGGTCCGCATCACCGCGGTCCAGTCCGGCGGGTTGGACGCCTTCGCGTTGTCCCGCACGAACTTCACCGCCTCGGCGGCCGCGCCGGAGGTCAGCTTCGACGCCTTCTCCGCGATGCTCTCGCGCGGCGGGATGTGGAAGCCGTAGGCGAGGTTGAAGTCCTCCTGGTAGTCGGTTCGCTCGATCCACAGCCAGCGCACGAACTCCTTCGCCTCGTCGATCCTCTTCGACTTGGCGTTGACCATCGCCCCGAACGCGCCGACCGGCACGCTGGGCCTGCCGGAGGAGGTGAGCTTCGGGAACGGCAGCACGCCGAAGTCGTCGCCCAGCGCCTTCTGCACGGCCGGAACGGTCCACAGGCCCGTCCACTGCATCGCGACGAGGCCCTGGGTGAACGCGTCGGGCTCCGCCCAGTCCTTCACCGCGCCGAGCAGCAGGCTGCCGCTGGTGTAGAGCTCGCGCAGCTTGCCGATCGCCTGCGCCGCAACGGGATCGTCGAACCCGACCTGGTGGTCGCGGACGTAGTCGAGCCCCGCCGACCACAGCGCGGGGCCGGCCAGCACGCCACCGCCACCGTCGTTGCCGGCGAACAGGCCCTTGACGCCGTCACGGGTCAAGCGTCGAGCAGCGTCGATCAGTTCATCCACAGTGGACGGTGGCTGGACTCCGGCCTGGGCGAACATGCTCTTGCGGTAGAACAACATCTGCATGTCCACCGCCTGCGGGACTCCGTAGATCTTCCCGTCAACCGTGTGCGTCGCGAGAATCGACTCGGAGAAGTCGTTCTTGGCGTCGCCGAAGACGCCGTCGAGCGGCACGACCTGACCAGAACGGACCGTGCTGATCTGCAGGGTGGACTCGAAGACGTCCGGTCCGCCGTCGGACAGCAGGCTCGTCGCGAGCTTGGAGTCGTAGTCGCCGGGGTTCCACTGCACGTCGATCGGGGTCTTGGGGTACGACTTGGCGTATTTCTCCACGGCCTGCTGCACGCCGGGCTCGCCGTAGGCGTGGTACCACTGCCGCAGGGCCTGGCCGTTGCCGCCCCTGCCGGTGTTCGAGCCGCACGCCGCGAGCAAGGCGCTCGCTCCTGCCAGGGAGAGAAGTCTGCGTCGGGAGATCACCCATCAGGTCTTACTCCGATCACGTCTGGTGCGCGAGTGGTTACTCGAAGTGCGCTACCACGACGTTGGAGAAGTTAACGACGTACTCACGACCGTCAGGGCCCGCGATCGGCTGCGTGTGGCCGTTGCGGACGATCTGCGTCAGTCGCGGCGCGAGATCGTCCCGCGTCTCCTTGGTGACGGTGAGGGTGATCGGGTTCGGGTTCGCGGCGAGGAACAGCACGAGTCGGCTCATGCCGTTCAGGAAACCGCGTTCCGGTGACGTGAAGAGGGCGATTTCGCCGGTAGCGGTTCCGCCCTCAGCAGATCACTTGCGGAAGAAGCGCTCCCGCTGGCCGAGGCGCACGAGCTTGACCCACTCGATGAACGCCTTCGGGTCCCGCTTCACCGCGAGGAAGTACAGGCCGAACCGGAACACCTCCAGCGCGCCCAGCTTCCGCATCCCGGGCTGCGACAGCAGGTAGCCGCGGTTGCGATAGGTGTAGTAGCGCTTGATCGGGTTTTCCGGGTCCTGCGCGTGGAACTTGCCGCCCAGCATCGGCTTGAACTCGTCCGAGCCGTCCGGGTGGACGTAGGCGACCCGCAGCGACGTGCCGAACGGCAGGCCGGAGCGGACGAGGCGGCGGTGGACCTCCACCTCGTCGCCGCGGAAGAACAGGCGGTAGTCCGGCACTCCTACGACGTCCAGCGTGGACGCGCGGAACAGGGCGCCGTTGAACAGCGAGGCGATGCCCGGCAGGAAGTCCGTGCCGAGCTCGGCGGCGGAGCGCTTCCACGTCAGGCCGCGGCGCAACGGGAACGCCAGCTTGTCCGGGCTGTCGATGTTCGTGACGACCGGCGAGATCTCCGCGAGGTTGCGGCGGTCGGCCTCTTCGAGCAGTACGGCCAGCACGTTCTCGTCGGCGGGGCGGCCGTCGTCGTCGGCAAGCCACACCCAGTCCGCGCCCAGCGAGAGCGCGTGCAGGATGCCGAGCGCGAAGCCGCCGGCGCCACCGAGGTTGCGGTGCGACGGCAGGTAGGTCGTGGGAAGCGGGCACTGCTCGACGAGGTCGTCGACCGGCTGGTCAGGGCCGTTGTCGACGACGACCAGGTGGTCGGGGACACGGGTCTGGGTCGCGAGCGCCTTGAGCGACTCGGCCAGCAGCTCGCGGCGGTGGCGGGTGACCACCACCGCGACGACGGAGCCCTTGGGCAGTGCCTGGAGGTTCACTTCTCTACTCGCCGCCGTTTCCGCTGAGAACGGGGGTCTCGTCGTGCTGGTGCATCCGCTCGAACGGGTCGAAGCCCTTGTACGCGGTCAGCACCTCACGCAAGCCGCCGTGCATCTTCACATGGCCCTCGTCCATCCAGATAGCGGTGTCGCAGAACTCCGCCAGGAACTCGTCGGAGTGGTTCGCGAACACCAGCAGGCCGGAGCGGGCCACCAGGTCCTTGAGCCGGTCGCGGGCCTTCGCCATGAACGCCGCGTCGACAGCGCCGATGCCCTCGTCGAGCAGGAGGATCTCGGGGTTGATCGAGGTGACCACGCCCAGCGCCAGCCGGACGCGCATGCCGGTCGAGTAGGTGCGCAGCGGCATCTGCAGGTAGTCACCGAGCTCGGTGAACTCCGCGATGTCGTCGACGCGGGCTTCCATCTGCTTGCGGGTCATGCCGAGGAACAGGCCCCGGATCATGATGTTCTCGTAGCCGGAGATCTCCGGGTCCATGCCGACGCCGAGGTCGAAGACCGGCGCCACCTTGCCGACGATGCGCGAGTGGCCGCGCGTGGGCTCGTAGATGCCCGCCAGCAGGCGCAGCAGCGTGGACTTGCCGGCGCCGTTGTGGCCGACCAGGCCGACCCGGTCGCCGTCCTTGAGCGACAGGGAGATGTCGTGCAGCGCCTCGATGATCGGGACGCGGCCTTCTGAGCCGATCTTGCCGCCGACCTTGCCGAGCGCGAGCTTCTTCAGCGACCTCGACTTCGCGTCGAAGATCGGGAAGTCGACCGATGCGTTCCAGACGTCGATGCTGACCATGGTTGTGTCGACCTCCTTCTCAGACCCAGTACGAGACGCGGGCGCGGTAGTTGCGCAGGATGACCAGTGCGAGCACCCAGCCGACGACGGTGAACCCGCCCGCGATCGCCCAGTGGTGCCAGTCGACGCGGTGGCCGAGCAGCGGGGCCCGGACGATCTCGACGAAGTGGTACACGGGGTTCAGCTCGGCGATCAGCACGCGCCAGCTGCCCTGACCCTGGGCGAACTTCTGCAGGATGCTCGCGTCCCAGACGATCGGCGTCATGAAGAAGACCAGGTTGATGAAGCTGTTCACGACCGGCGGGATGTCACGGAAGCGGGTGCTGATGACGCCGAACAGCAGCGCCACCCACACGGCGTTGACGGCCAGCAGCACGAAGCCGGGGACCGCGAGCAGTACCTCCCAGCTGAGACCGGGCTGCAGCGGGCCTTCCTTGGTCATCCGGTACGGCTCGGAGAGCGTGCCGATGAAGATCAGCATCACGATGACGTAGACGACGAGGTTGTGCGCGAGGAACAGCACCTGGCGCCAGACCATGCGCATCACGTGGATGGTGATCGGCGCGGGCAGGTGCTTGATCAGGCCTTCGTTCGCGATGAACACGTCCGTGCCCTCGGTCACGCAGCCGAGGATGAAGTTCCAGACGATGAAACCGACCGTGATGTACGGCAGGAACGCGGGCAGTTCCGCACCCAGCAACACCGAGTACAGCAAGCCGAGCGCGAGCGCTGTCGTGGCCATCGAGATGGTGATCCACAACGGGCCGATGACCGAGCGGCGGTAGCGCTGCTTGATGTCCTGCCAGCCGAGGTGACCCCACAGTTCGCGGTGGTCCCACGCCTCCCGCACATCGGCGAACGCGCGCTTGAAGCTGCGCGACTTGACGGCAGGCGGCGCCTCGGGGTGCTCGAGGGTACTGGTGGCTTGCACGAGGACTGAGCGTACCGGCGCCGGTTGAACGACCTGGACGCCGGTACGTCACGGGGTGGTCACCGAGCAGGGATCTTGGTCACCTTCATGGTCACCTGCTCGTTGTCGTAGGTGAACGACTCGTAGCTGAACTCGATCCCGGTCTGCTCGACGTACTCGGTCCACGCCTTGTGCTCGTGGTCCTGCCAGCCGGGGAAGTTGAAGTACTCGTCGAACAGGATGACGCTGCCCTCGACCAGCCGCGGCCCGACCAGGTCCAGCACGGTCTTCGTCGACGAGTAGAGGTCGCAGTCGACGTGCAGGAACGTGACGGGGCCCTCGTGGGCCTCCAGGAAGCCTGGCAGGGTCTCGTCGAACCAGCCGACGACCAGCTCGGCTCCCGGCACCTCCGGCAGGCCGTCGACGTTGAACGCACCGGCGGGGAAGCCGTTGCGCCAGTTCTCGGGCAGTCCCTCGAAGGAGTCGAAGCCGTAGACGTCCTTGCCTTCGCGCGCGGTGGAGATGATCTTCAGCGTGGTGCCCGTGAAGACGCCGAACTCCAGCGCGAGCCCACCATCAGGCGCGAGCGACAGCGCGTGTTCGAGCGTCTCGTGCGGGTGGCCGAACTGCGGAGCGTGCGGCATGTGCTCACGCACGAAGTTCGCACTCTGCAGCGCCGCCTCCTGCTCACCCGCGAACACCAGGTCCCTGCGTGTGCGGACCTCGAGCTGGCGGGTCTGGTCCACGGCGCGGTCACCCTGGTGGCGGATCTCCACGCGCAGCTCGTCCACCTGACGCTGCAGGTCGGCGATCTGCGCCCGCATCGGGGCCATCGCATCGCTCACGATTTCGATCGCCTTGACACGCAGCTTGTGGCGCAACTGCTTGGCCGCCAGGCCGCGGCGCACCTGCTCGAGCACGCTGGCTCCTCTCCAGGAAAGGTCAGCGCATCGTAGAACCAGCCCACGGGGGCACGGCTAGAGGTACTGACCGGTGCCTTTGCCGGTGGTGCCGCCGTCGTGACCGTCGGCGCTGCCACCGGCGGGCAGGGCGCGGCCGCGCATCTGCTCCAGCTGCGCCCGCGCGGCCATCTGCTGCGCGAACAGGGCGGTCTGGATGCCGTGGAACAGGCCCTCGAGCCAGCCGACGAGCTGAGCCTGCGCGATCCGCAGCTCGGCGTCCGACGGGGTGCCCTCCTCGGTGAACGGCAGCGAGAGGCGCTCCAGCTCGTCGCGCAGCTCCGGCGCCAGGCCGTCCTCGAGCTCCTCGATCGACCGCTTGTGGATCTCCTTGAGGCGGTTGCGGCTGGCCTCGTCCAGAGGCGCCGCCCGCACCTCCTCAAGCAGCTGCTTGATCATCGTGCCGATCCGCATGACCTTCGCCGGCTGCTCGACCATGTCGGTGATGTCGCCGTCCTGGCCGCCGACGATGACGACTGGCTGCTCCTGGTTCATGGTCTCCATCCTGGCCTTCTCCGGTGCCGGGAGGTTAGCCGGGTGGGGGCTGGCCGACACCGTGTTTGCCTTCATACGTACGGTGTGTGGCATGGCGTTCGACGTCGCACGGGTACGAGGGCTCTTCCCCGCGCTCGGCGACGGCTGGGTCCACCTCGACGCACCGGCCGGCATGCAGGTGCCCGAACAGGTCGCCACCGCCGTCTCCACCGCGCTGCGCGCCCCGGTCTCCGGACCTGGTGGCATCTTCCCTGCCTCGCAACGGGCAGAGGCCATCGTCGACGCTGCCCGCAGGGCCGTCGCCGACCTCGTCGGCGGTGATCCGGCCGGTGTCGTGCTCGGTCCGTCGGCCGCGGTGCTGCTGCAACGTCTCGCGGACGCGATGACCGACGACTGGTTCATGGGCGACGAGGTCCTCGTGTCCCGGCTGGACCACCCGGCGAACATCGCGCCGTGGCTGCGCGCCACCCAGCGCACCGGCAGCGCGGTCAAATGGGCAGAGATCGACATCGAGACCTGCGAGCTGCCGAGCTGGCAGTACGACGACCTGGTCACGGACCGCACGAAGCTCATCGCGATCACCGCGGCCTCCGGTGTGGTCGGCACCCGCCCGGACCTGGGCAAGATCTCCGCGGTGGCTCGTGCGCACGGGTCGTTGATGGTCGTCGACGCGTCCTCGGCCGCACCCTTCGTGCCGCTGGACATCGTTGGCATGGGGGCCGACGTCGTGGCTCTCTCCGCTGGTCAGTGGGGTGGTCCGCCGGTCGGCGCGCTGGTGTTCCGCGACCCGTCGGTGCTGGAGCGGCTGCCGTCGTGCTCGGTCGACCCGACGGCTCGTGGTCCCGAGCGGCTCGAACTCGGCCCGCACGCCTACCCGATGCTCGCCGGGCTCGTCGCGTCCGTGGAGTACCTCGCGGACCTCGACGACGCGGCCACGGGCACGCGCCGTGAGCGACTGGTCACGTCTTTGGGATCCGTGAAGGCGTACCAGGCCGGGCTGCTCGCTAATCTCATCAACGAACTGCGTTCGCTGCGACACGTGATGGTGATCGGCGACGCCATGCGCAGGGTTCCCACGCTGGCGTTCACGATCGCCGGGGTCAAGGCGGAGGACGGCGTGGAACACCTCGCGTCACGAGGCGTCTGCGCGTTCGCCGATCCCGGTCAGCACGGGGTGTTCTCGGTGCTGGGCGTCGGCGAGGTCGGCGGCGCCATCCGCGTCGGGCTCGCGCACTACACGAACGCGGTCGAGGTGGACGACCTGGTGAGGGCGGTGGCCGAGCTGGGCTGAGGGACTTGGGAGATCTTGCTTGGACGACTCGCTTGCTCGCGAGCTCGCCGATCTCTCGGCCCTGCAGCGCATCGGATCGCTGAACACGGAGTACCTGCCGTGGTCCTCCGGCGACCTGAGGCCGGCGGCGCTGGTCGCGGTGATGGACGAGATCGTGCTCGGCGCCCGGACCGTGCTGGTGGAACTCGGCTGCGGCTCGTCTTCCGTCCTGCTGGCCCGGTTGCTGCGGCAGCGAGGGTTCGGGCACCTGCTGTCGATCGAGCACGACGAACGCACGGCCGCGTTCGTCGCTTCGCAGCTGCGACGTGAAGGGCTGGGATCGGTCGCGCGCGTCGTGCACGCGCCGCTGTCCCGGCATCCGGCGGCGTTGTCGCGGCACGGTCAGTGGTACGCGCCGCAGCAGGTGCACGACGAGGTGCTCGCGTACATCGACCGGTTCGGTCTGGTGGACCTGCTGCTCGTCGACGGCCCCGGGTTCGGCGACTCGCGCTATCCGGCGCTGCCCGTGCTGCGCGCGGTGCTGGCGCCCGGAGCGACGGTCCTGGTCGACGACGTCGACCGGCCCGACGAACAGGCTGTGCTCACGCGGTGGTCCGAGGAGTTCAAGCTGGAGTTCCGCACGGCTCCCCGGACCTCGCTCGCCGCGGCTACCGCTCTCGCTTGAGCAGGACCTTCCCGAAGACGTCGCTCGCCTCCAGCAACCGGTGGGCTTCTGCCGCGTCCGACATCGGGACCGTTCGCCCGACGATCGGCTTGACCGCACCGCTCTCGATCAACGGCCACAGGTGCTCGCGGACCTGCGCCACGATCGCGCCCTTGCTGTCGACGCTGCGGAAGCGCAGTCCGGTCGCCATCACCATCGCCCGCTTGCTGAGGAGCTTGCCGATGGGCAGCTCACCCTGCACCCCGCCCTGCATGCCGATGATCATCAACCGGCCGTCGGGGGCGAGAACGTCGATGTTGCGGGGCAGGTAGGCGGCGCCCATGTTGTCGAGGACGACGTCGGCCTGCTTGACCTCGGCCACGAAGTCCTGGGTCTTGTAGTTGACGGTGATGTCCGCGCCGAGCTCCGCGCACTTGCGCAGCCGCTCGTCGGACCCGGCGGTGACCGCGACGGTCGCCCCGAGCGCCTTGGCGACCTGGATCGCGTGCGTGCCGATGCCGCCGGCGCCGCCGTGCACGAGGAACGTCTCGCCGGTCTTGAGCTTGCCGTCCATCACGACGTTCGACCACACGGTGCACGCGACCTCGGGCAGGGCGGCCGCTGTATCGACGTCCACCCCCTTCGGCAGCGGCAGGACCTGTTGTGCCGGAACGACGACCTTCTCCGCGTAACCGCCACCGGCGAGCAGCGCGCACACCTCGTCGCCGACGTTCCAGCCGGTCACGCCCTCGCCGAGCGCGGCGATCGTGCCGGAGCACTCCAGGCCGATGATGTCCGACGCACCGGGCGGCGGAGGGTAGAAGCCTTGGCGCTGCAGGAGATCCGCGCGGTTGACCGCACTCGCGGCGACGTCGATCAGCACTTCGCCCTTGCCGGGCACCGGGTCTGCGACCTCGGTCCACTCGAGCACGTCCGGGCCGCCGGGTTCGCGAACAGTGATGGCACGCATACAGTCGACCGTAATCCGTTGGACGCCGAAGGCACCATCGGAACATGGACGCCTGGCCTCTGCGACACCTGGTTCTCCGCACCCCGCGCCTCGAACTGCGCCCAGACGACGACGAAGGGCTGTTCGAGCTCGTCGAGGTGGCGAAGGGCGGCGTGCACGACCCGGCGGAGATGCCGTTCAGCGTGCCGTGGACCGACTGGCTGGCCAACGACGGCGGCCGGGGAGCGATCCAGTTCTTCTGGGGCAACCGCGCGAAGCTGGCGGCGAACGACTGGTCGGTGACGTTCCTGATCCGGCACGAGGGCGAGGTCATCGGCGCGCAGGACGTCCGTGCGCGGGACTTCGCGGCGCTGCGCGAGGTCGAGACGGGGTCGTGGATCGGCCAGAAGTTCCACAGCCACGGCTTCGGCACCGAGATGCGGGCCGCCGTACTGCAGTTCGCGTTCGACCACCTGGGCGCCCGCATCGCGCGTTCGGCGGCGTGGGTCGGCAACCGCGCGTCGAACCGGGTCAGCGAGAAGCTCGGCTACGTCCAGGACGGCACGATCGGGGTCGCGCCCCGCGGCGAACGCCTTGAGCACGTGCGACTGCGTCTGGACGCCGAGAACTTCGTGCGCCCCGAGTGGAACGTGTCGGTCGATGGCCTCGCGGAGTGTGTTCAGCTGCTCACCAGCTGAACACCCGACGGGCGGAGGTTGTGGCCCAGGTCTCCTTTTTGTGAGGGTTCAGCAGACTCTCGAACGAAGGGGATCGTTCATGTCTGGCAGATCCAAGCTGGCGACGGTGCTTGCCATCTCCGCACTCGTCGCTGCCCCGACCGCCACCGCCTCCGCCGCCTCCGCCGCCGAGCCGGAAGGCCCGGCCCTCGCCAAGAAGCTCGCGAAGAAGGTCACCGTCGAAGGTGTCAACCGGCACCTGATCGCGTTGCAGCGCATCGGTGACCGCAACGGCGGCACCCGCGCCGCCCTGACCCCCGGCTACGACGCGAGCGTCGACTACGTCGCCGGCAAGCTCCGCGACGAGGGCTTCATCGTCTCGACGCCGACCTTCGACTTCGACATCCAGGTCGCCGACGCCAAACTCGCCCGCGTCGACGGCGTGAGCTACGAGGCGCTCGTCATGACCGCCTCGCCGCAGACCCCGGTCGGCGGCGTGACGGGCCCGCTGCGCGTCGTCCCGGAGGACGCCAACACGGGCTGCGAAGCGTCCGACTTCGCCGGCCAGGACTTCACCGGCTCGGTCGCGCTGATCCGCCGCGGCGGGTGCACGTTCGAGCAGAAGCACCTCAACGCGTTCGCCGCCGGCGCCGTCGCCGTGCTGGTCTCGAACAACGTCGCGGGCCCGCTGTCGAACGTGACGCTGACCAACCCCGGCAAGATCCCGACCGGCGGCGTCTCCCAGGCCGACGGCACCACGCTCGCGACGAAGGCCGGCTCGGCCATCACCGTCGACATGCGCTACCACCTCGAGACTCGCACGCAACGCAACGTCATCGCGCAGACCAGGACCGGGCGCACCAACAACGTCGTGATGGCGGGCTCGCACCTGGACAGCGTCGAGGTCGGCCCCGGCATCAACGACAACGGCTCCGGCTCCGCGGCACTGCTGGAAACCGCCCTGCAGCTGGGTTCGCGCCCGAAGATCGACAACGCGATCCGCTTCGCCTGGTGGGGTGCGGAGGAGCGCGGCCTGATCGGCTCCCGCGAGTACGTCCGCTCGCTGTCGTTCGACCAGCAGCTGGACATCGCGCTGTACCTGAACTTCGACATGGTCGCCTCGCCGAACGCCGCGTACTTCATCTACGACGGCGACAACTCCGACGGTGTCGGCGCCCCAGCGGGCCCGTACGGCTCGGCGCAGATCGAGAAGGCCTTCGCCGACTACTTCGTGGCCAAGGGCGTCCCGACCGAGGGCAGCGACTTCACCGGCCGCTCCGACTACGGCGAGTTCATCGCGCAGGGCATCCCCGCCGGTGGCCTGTTCACCGGTGCCGAGGGCGTCAAGACCGCGGCACAGGCAGCCAAGTGGGGCGGCACCGCCGGCGTCGCCTACGACCCGTGCTACCACTCGAAGTGCGACAACCTCGGCAACCTCGACCGCGTGGCACTCGGCCGCAACGCGGGCGCCATCGCGTTCGTGACGGCCGCCTACGGTGTGTCCACTGAGGACGTCAACGGCGTGCCGCCGCGCGAGGATCGGGCCGAGGTCCGTTCGTCCGCCGCTCTGATGAAGGCCGAAGTGCACGACGACCACTCGCACGACGCCGTCGCGTAACTGATCGGGCTGAACGATCTCGAACGGGCGGTTCGAGATCGTTCAGCCCACGCGGGCTCGTTGCTGTTGACCCAGGGTCGCCAATTGGAGCAGCTGACCCATGTCCGGGTGATGCCAGACGCTGTGAACGCCATCCGGGGGCCGGGGCGGAGCCCCGGTTGGGGTCTGGGGACTCGGCCCCGAGAAAACACCTGGAGCCAGGAATGGTCGACGCTTTCCGTCGACACACTTCACCACTCGCGGAAGCGGAGGGATTTGAACCCCCGGACGGTTGCCCGTCTCCCGCTTTCAAGGCTGCATCTGGCTGTTCCGGTTCGTTCGGGGTAGTCCGCAATTATCGGTGTTGCCTGGTCAGGGATGCTGTCCCGTCCCAACCCGTCCCGGACCGTTGCTACACCCGTAGCTACACCTCGTTCTGGGTAGCTGGCCTGGTGGTTGTCCCGTCCCGCTGGTCCACGGTGGGGCGGCTTTGGCATGTCCGGTGGCCGATGACGCGGAGCGTTGGCGGGCGTCGATCGCCGTGCCCGGCTCGGTCAGGTCTTGGATCGCGCGATCGTCCTGACGCCTGGGTGCTGGGAGCTCCTGCGCGTCGCCGTTGGTGGCGCGCTGCCGTGGATGGACGCCGGCCGCGCCGTCCGGCCGACGGGCGGAGCGAAGCGGGAGCCCGGCGTGCCGGGATGGATGGGGAGCCGGTGCAACGTGACGGGCCCGTGCGCGCCGCCGACGGCGGCGCGCCTTGATCCCACAGAGCCAAATTCGGCAACACAAGCAGCTACGATCGCTGGTCTGCGCACTGGAGGAGCTATGCCACAGCTGACCGCATTGACCGTCAATGGCCTATTCGGACGCCCCGATCTGAACCACCATATTACACTCCGAATCAATGAGCGCGTAACCATCCTCACCGGCCTGAACGGTAGCGGAAAAACCCACGTGCTCAAGATACTCAAAGGAATGAACGACCTTGACTTTGCCTCCGTCGTCAAATTGCCTATCGCATCCACAGAGGCGAAATACGGTCCTGGAAACAGCATCAAACTAACAAGGAACACAAAGACGGGTCACACAAGTGCTGTGATTACAGGCAAGAGAAGCGCCCGTACCGTTCCCTCATTCTCAGTAGAACTCGAACCCGAACTACACTTCGATGTGCCTGACTGGCTAAGAAGGGTCGATAACGACACTTGGTTTGACCTGCAAGACGGAGATTACTACACCCACCAGTTTGTATTGGAAAACTTTGCACGCGAACGGGCCAGGAATCCATTCGCCTCAAATGACGACGAGCACAAGAAGAAACAACCCGACTGGTTAGCGCAATTCAAGCCAACCGCTAGGTCAATCTTTATCGCCACAGCTCGCTTGGACACTAGCGGATACGGGCAAGAACGTCCAACGAGGCGTGATCCGGGGCGAAATCCGCGGCGGGGACGCTCCGAAACTATCGCAAGGATCACCGAGTACGTCGAGCGCATTCGATCGCTGATTAGTGAGGCTCGTCGTCGATCTCTTGCGATATCTCAACGCGCTGACAGAAGTTTTGTTTCCAAGGCTCTCGACAAGGCGCGAGCCAAGGTGAACGAAGCCGTTCTCAAAGAGCGCTACGAAAACATATCCAATCTCCACCAGGAACTACACCAGAACGGGCTAACCGAGGAAACAATAGGGGTGGCACTACCCATTGGCGGCAGCAACCCCACTGAGCGGCGAATCCTTGACGTCTTTCTCGATGATTGGGTCGAAAAGCTTGGTCCGCTGCTGCCCGTACACGAGAAACTTCAGCTTCTGCGCGAAATCGTCGGAAACAAGATGATCGCCAAGGAGATGATCTTTGATGTGAATGGATCGTTGCTGTTTAAGGATCCGAATGGCCAGCCTATTACCGTGGGGATGCTTTCTTCCGGAGAGCAGCATCTACTGGCGCTCTACACCATGCTCCTGTTTGCGGCTGAGCCTGGTTCCCTAGTGCTTATTGATGAGCCCGAGATTTCACTACACGCTGCTTGGAAACACGCCTTTGTTACTGACGTCCAGCGCATCGCACACGTTAACAACTTGCAGATTGTACTTGCGACCCACAGCACTGCCATTGTGAATGGCCGATGGGATCTCGTCGAAGAACTCAGCGCAGGAGTTTAGGATGACGGAATCATCACTCCGCAAATACGATCTGCTCGCCGACCGAATTCGGTTTCACCGCCAATCCACGATGGATCCGATTGTGGTGGTGGAAGGCGTTACAGACGCCAGAATGTGCTCGCGCCTACTAGGACGACTTAACGTGGTACCGTTTATCGCTGGCACGCGCAGCAATGTGCTGGAAGCTGCGGTCAAGTTGGCTGAATATGGAACACTCAAAGTCGCGTGCCTCGTTGATCGCGATTTCGATGACGTAATCGAGGCTCACTCGTCAGTGACAACTGTGGTGACGTACGATAACGCTGATCTTGAATCGATGCTAATTCAGACTAAGGCTTTCGACGCTGTGGTTGACGAGTTCGGCAGTGACGAAAAGGTCGAGTCTTACGGCGGATCATCCAACGTCCGCACTACCATTGTTGAACTCTCTTATCCGCTCGCGCGAATCCGCCGCCAAAATGCTAACGAAAGCTGGGGACTAAGGTTTGATGCCCTCGATCTCCCTGGTCGAGTTCAGGACAAGAAGGGTTCAGCCGTTTCCTTACCTATCGCACCGCTGTGCGATGCGCTTTTGTCGTGCTCACCTGACTCGTCCGCTAGCCGAATCGACGTACTAACTGCGGCTGCGGCAGAGGACTCCGTTTGCCCGTATACAGGGAAACCTCGCTACCGCGGCCGCGATGCGTTGACCATACTTGCGGTAATGCTGCGATCCCGCCTTGGCTCCTACAAAAAGCAGGAAATGAACGGAGAACTCCTCGCTCAAGTGCTGCGACTAACTGCGTCTTTTGACTTCGTGGTGGATACGCCGTGGTGGTCGCGATTAAGCCTCCAGTTGCAGATCTCATCAAACTAGAGATGCCAGACCTGCGATCAGAGCAATACTCTTGATGATCGCATCAGGCCTTGCAAGTTTGAAAGCATTCAACTTGCCAGGCTTATTTGCGTAGCCGATCACAGGAACATCGGCAGCTTGAGCCGCTTGAATGTCTGACAGTGAGTCCCCAATCATCACGCTCTTCGTGGCTGCCGTATCAAGCCGATCACTAGCTTGACGAAGCAGAAACGGATTCGGCTTCAAAAGCCTCGGATCTGCCTCCGTGCGCGCAGAGATGCAATGAACATAGGGCATCAGGCTGTAACGATGAAGATATGCCTCAACAGCTGCCGCACTATTGTTACTGACAATCGCCACCTTACGGCCGCTAGCGTGCCATGTGCGAATGAGGCGATTCGCTCCCGCCGTAGGCTCGGCAGTTGCGATGGCTTCCACCTCGTGGGCGCGCAATGCGGCTTCTGCGTAGCGTGCGTGATCGTAGCCAGAATTGGCTACAAAGCCGAAGACTTCAAATGGATCATTACTCTTTTGAACCTTAGGCGGAAGACCCTTATCGCCAGCCACTGCCAAGAGGTTACGGAGTTGTTCTGCCACTAAAGGTGCGGGAAATCCAGCGAATACGGAGCAGATCGGGCCATCGAAATCGAGGAATAGAGCTTCCGCACTTGCCAACATGGAAAGCAGTGTTGTAGAATCATCAACCGAAATTTGGCCCTTGGTCACCTCTGATACTCCGTCGAGACGGTATTCCACATCGAGTCAAACCACATGCGAGCCTGTTCGACATACTGGCTTCCGGTGCTGGTGTCGTCGTCGGTGACGCTGTGATGGAAGAGGATGGCTTCCTTGCCTACCAGGTCGTAGATCGGCTTCGGTTCGTCGTCGAAGCGGATCACGTGCTCACGCACGGGATAGAAGCCGAAGAAGGCTTCCTCGTTGTTGAGCAGGTAGAGCTTGAACAACGGTGCGGCGCGGTGGACCTTGATCTCGACTGCGACGTCCTTGACCAGGCCAAGGTCTCCGAGTTCCTGGACGTTGTCCACGATCGCGAGGGTGTGGCGGCGCATGATCTCGTCCATGCGCTTGCGGAAGCCTGGGCTGTCCTGCAAGTCCTCGACCTGGCATGGGATCGTCCACGGCTGAGTCGTGTCCGGGACGAGCATCCGGATGTTGATCGAGGCGGGCGTCAGCCGGCCGATTCGGATCTTGTCTAGCGGCTCCTGCATGACGCCTTGCAGGGTCTCGCCGGAGAAGCCGGCAAAATCGATGGTGACGTGCTCGGCCTCGAAGGCGCGCTCGATGTGCGGGCGCAAGCCAACCGGGCGTTCGGTGCGCTCGCGGACGAAGACGCCGCTGCCCTGCCGAGAGACGATCAGGCCTTCATCGCGCAACTCGCGCAGGGCGTTCTGCACGGTCATCGGCGCGACTTCGTACTTCTTCGCCAGCTCAGCACGCGAGGGAAGCTTGTCCCCTGCCTTGAAGACCTTGGTAAGGATGGCTGCCCGCAGAGCGTTCGCCACCTGCACATACGGCGGGCGCGGGTCGTCCGGGTCGAGCGCCATGCTCCGTCTCCTCGGTGTCTCGTGTCTCGAAATTCAATGTAGGGCGCGAGACACCAGCGTAGGAGATGTTGTCTAGCCCGCCTAGTGAGCTAGCTCAACCAGTGAAAGGCCATCTGCTTGACTTGGCTAGACAACCTAGCTAGCTTGTAACTTGGCTAGGTCGTACAGGCGACCTAGCGAGGCTAGGGAGGTTGTCATGGCGGTTCCGTACGGCACGCGCTTCGAGGCGGCGTTTGACCAGGTCTTTCCGATGGGCGCACTGATGGTCGGTGAGGTCGCTCCGGACATGGAGTACATGAGCCAGGAGGACAGGGCCCGCGGTAAGCAGGCCAAGCAGAAGATCGACGAACGCTCGGGCAAGCGGCAGTGGAAGGTCGTCGTCACCGACCCGTCGGCGGAGAAGGAGCGGGACGCATCGGTCACCGTGACCGTGCTCGCGGACGTCCAGCCCGTCCCACCGCACGCGGTGCAGGTCATGCCCGGTGTCGAGGTTCGGCCGGTCGCGTTCGAGGGGCTGACGGTCGAGCCGCGCGTCATGGGTGACCGGTTCAAGTACCAGGGCTTCACGATCCGGGCTACGGGCATCGTCTCGCCGCAGGTCGGCGCTCCGCCGAAGCGTGAGGGCAAGCCTGCGGGTCAGCAGGGCCAGAGCGAGCAGAAGACGGCGGCCTGACGGTGGCGCGGCCGTCACGTGAGGCGGTCGCCCGCTGGAACACCGCGTACGCGGAGCAGACGGCGGCGCTGTTCGCCGCTTCCAGCATCGGGGATGCACGGGCAGTGCTCCGTCTTGCTCTCGGTTATTCGGCAGTGGCGCAGGCATGGCGGATCTTGGCCGCTGACCTGGCGGTGCCCCTGTGGGCTCGGCATGCCTGCTCGCTTGCGGCAGAGGAATTCGAACGCAGGGCACGGGTCGAGCAGTCGCGGGTTGCCTTGGCTGATCAGGACGAGGAATGAGCATGGCTAAGTCGGACCAATGGTTGGCCGCGCAGGAGGCTCGCACACTGATGGAGGCGCATGACGTCGTGAGCAAGTTGATGCCTGCGTCGAATGCCTCGCCCAAGGTGATGCGGGACTTTTACCGGCGCTCCGCGGCTGTGTACGCGCGGATCGCCGAGGTGGATCGAGCGCACCACCACGAAGCCCTCTACTGGGCCAACCGCGAGCGGGAGAAGGCCGAAGAAATCGACAAGAAGCTCGACGGCAAGAAGTCGACGACGGCCTAATTAGTCCTTTTTAGACAGAGCGCGTGATCATGCTGGGTCACGTGGCGATGCCGCACGCCTTCTTGCGGCACAAGGGAAACGTGGGCGCAGAAGCGGAAACCGGCTACCAACCATGCCGCTCCTGCGCTTGTCCACCCAACGTGGGAGTGAACAATGATGAGCGTAGAGCCTGGACGTACCTGTGCGCCAGACAAGGCCCTGAAACAACAACGCTGGGACCGGCTGATCGCCAGCAAACAGACTGTTTCGACGTTCGCCGTGATGCTGGAGAACGGGGGACTCGTCAGCCTCGACCTCACGCAGGCACAGGCTGAAGGCTTCGAGTGCCTGTCCTGTAAGCGTCAGTGCGGTACTGGTCAGGACGCATTCCGGCCTGTCGGTCGCATCCCGAGCGTAGGCAGTGTCTTTGAGTGCGTCGCGTGCTTGGACGGTGCGCGATGAGCGGGACGAAGTGGGTTGATCCGGCTCCGTTCGAGGGTGCTCGGCCGCGCTTTCCTTGGTGGATATGGCTTACTCGGTGGGCCAAGGTCGTTGCGCTGCCGTTCGTGTTGGCGGGGTTCGCGGTGTGGCTCGGCGTCCGTCTGGTCCTCCTCGGGCTGCGGTACCCGGTCGCGGCCGGCGTGGCCGTCTTCGGGCTTCTGGCCTACCGGAACTTCGGGCTTTCGCCGCTGGTCTTGGCGCTGCTCGCGCTCGTTGCCGCGCTGTTGGTCTGGTACGGACTACATCGGCGGTCGTTCCTGCGGCACTGCTGGTACCGGATCGTCACTGAGTGGCGGCGGGCAACGGTCTACGTGCCGAAGTGGCGCACGGTGATGCGGCTGTCGGACCTAGCCAAGGAGAACCGGGGCAAGGAGTACCGGCCCGTGCTGCGCCGCGTCCGTGCTGAGGGCTGGCGGGACAAGGTGCGTGTGCGGATGATCCCGGCGCAATCACCGGAGCAGTGGGAAGCGCGGCGGGACAATCTGGCGCACTCGTTCAACGCCCGGTCCTGCCGGGTGCGGGTGTTGAAGCCTCGGCTGCTCGAACTCGACTTCATCCACGCTGACCCGCTCGCCCGGCCGGTGGCTGTCCCGCGGCTTGATGACTCCGCGGACATCGACCTCAAGAAGCTGGTCATCGGCGTGACGGAGACAGGTCGGCCGTGGCGGTTGAAGCTCCTGGGTTCGCAGGTCCTCGTGGTCGGCGTTCCTGGCGCGGGCAAGGGCTCGGTGCTCTGGTCGATTGTCTGGCAGCTCGCTCCCGCGATTCGTGCCGGCCTGGTTCGCCTCGTCGGCATCGATCCCAAGGGCGGGATGGAACTCGGGCAGTGTCCGGACGCCTTCGACAAGGTCGTCTATGACAACGGGCCAGACGCGGTTGAGCTGCTGGAAGAGATCGCGGCCGAGGTCAAGACTCGGGCCTCGCGGTACCGGGGTGTTCGTCGGCTATGGACGCGGCCCGCTGGTGAGCCGTTCACGGTCCTGGTGGTCGACGAGCTGGCGGACCTGATCGCCTACCAACAAGACAAGCAGCTGAGGGAACGTGCGGCACGCGCGGTGCAGACGATCAGCTCGCAGGGACGCGCTCCCGGTGTCGCCACGGTGGCGCTGGTGCAGGACCCGCGCAAGGAGATCGTGAGCTTCCGCCACCTGTTCACGACCCGCGTTGCCTTGCGGCTGGACGAGCCGATTCAGGTGGACATGGTCCTGGGTGACGGCGTTCGGCAACGCGGCGCGGCGGCTCACGAGATCAGTGAGAACACGCCTGGTGTCGCGTGGCTCAAGGAAGAGGGGCAGCGCGAACCGGAGAGGGCTCGGGCCTTCCACGTCACGGACGCGGATCTGGTCGAGCTCGGCCTGTTCCTTGCCCCGGCGACCGTTCACGACTTCCCTGCAAGCACAGAGCGGAGGGCGGCATGAGCACGAACATCACCACCCTCCCGGCCGATGTTGCAGGTCAGACGCGGGCGGAACGGATGAGGCAACCGGCCGCGCTCGACGTCACCAAGGCCGCTGCTGAGCAGCACGGCGTGTGCGTCCGGCCGTTCACGATGGAAGTTGAAGACCACGAGTCCTACGAGGTCCGGTACGTCGCGGTGCCGTGCGGCTCGACGGTTGAGAGCGTCTGCAAGCTCTGTGCGAAGAAGGCCAAGGCGTTGCGGATGGCTCAGTGCCGCGAGGGCTGGCACATGGACGTTGAGCCGGACTTCACCCCGGAACCGCCCACAAAGGACCAGACGGAGCTGCTGACGTACCGCGCGGACCTCGTGAAGGCCTACAAGGAAGAGAACGGCTCGGCGCACGCGGACGAGCTGCGGGAGGAGATCCACAGCGTCGACGAAGAACTTCGGCAACTCGGCGTCCGTGGTCGCCTGCCCTCGCCGGACGACCCCGGCAAGCGGCCTGTGAAGCGCTCGACGAAGCGGCGGCAGGATGCGCCGGACCTGCCTCGGCGACGCGTGGAGAAGCGGACGGTTGGGCGGGAATTCGCGGGAGCCTTCCGCCCCTCGATGTTTGTCACGCTCACCCTCGACACCTACGGCAAGGTGCGCGACAACGGTACGCCCGTGGACCCGGACAGCTACGACTACCGCCGTGCGGCAAGGGATGCCGTGCACTTTGCGTCGCTCGTCGACCGGTGGTGGCAGAACCTGCGTCGGGTCGTTGGCTGGGATGTCCAGTACTTCGCCACGGTCGAGCCCCAGAAGCGTGCTGCGCCGCACCTACACGCAGCACTCCGCGGCTCCATCCCGCATGAGGTGATCCGGCTCGTCACGGCGGCTACCTACCACCAGGTCTGGTGGCCGAAGCACGACGAACGTGTCTACATCGACCGGCTGCCGGTCTGGGACAGCAACGCCAAGGCGTTCATCGACCCGGACACCGGAAGGGCCTTGACCGCCTGGGAAGACGCGGAGGTCGAGGAACCGGCGCACGTCGTGCGGTTCGGGCGCCAGGTGCACTCTAAAGGCATCCTCGGCGGCTCCGAGGAAGCTGGGCGCCTCATCGGCTACCTGACGAAGTACCTGACCAAGTCCATCGGTGAGGTGGTCGAGCAGGACACCGAACGGCAACGCCGGCATGCGGACCGCCTGGCGGACGAGCTGGCCGTCACGCCGTGCTCGGAGCGGTGCGCGAACTGGCTCCTGTACGGCGTCCAGCCACGCGGGGCGAACTCGCGGATGACTGCCGGACGGTGCAAGGGGCGGGCTCACCGCAGGGCCACGCTCGGGCTGCCTGGGCGGCGGGTTCTGGTGTCCCGCAAGTGGTCGGGGAAGACCCTCGCGGACCACAAGGCTGACCGGAAACGGTTCGTGCTCCAGGCGCTCAAGGCAGTCGGGATCGAGAAGCCCGAGAAGGACCCGGCGCGGCTCGTCTGGCACAAGGTGCGGCCTGGTGATCCGAACGTGCCGCCACGGGCGCATCTGCTCATGCGTGCGATCGCTCAGCGCGTGACGTGGAAGGCCGAGTACGACCGCGCATTGCTCGCGGCCGGACCGCCAGATCTTTCGGCAACTCCACAAGCGGCCTGATCAACCAAGGGGGAAGAGATGAAGGACATGGTGTACCGCGTCGAGGAAGTCGCTCGTGCCCTTCGGGTGGGTCGGACGAAGGTGTTCGACTTGATCAGGGCTGGTGAGCTGCCCTCGGTCAAGATCGGCGGGAGTCGTCGGGTTCCGGCTCAGTCCGTTGAGGAGTACCTGTCTCGGCTGATCTCTGAGGCGGCGTGATGGCCAGGGGCAAGCGGTCCAACGGTGAGGGCTCGGCCTACCAGCGCAAAGACGGCATGTGGATTGGCGCGGCCTACGTGCTCACCACGACCGGGCATCGCAAGCGCGTCACTGTTTCGGCAACTGAGGAGGGGGAGTGCTGGAAGAAGCTCCGCAAGAAGATCGCGGACTCGAACGCCGGCATCCCCGTAGCTGCGGAGACGTGGACGGTTGAGAGCTACCTCAAGTACTGGATGTCCAACGTGGTCGCCACGAAGAGGCCTCGGACGGTCGAGGGATACGGCGTGGTCGTCCGGCGGCACCTGGTGCCCAACCTCGGCACGAAGAAGCTCCATCGGCTGTCAGCGCAGGACGTGCGAACGTTCATCACGCGACTGAGGCACGACTGCCGGTGCTGCGCGGAGAAGCTCGACGCCAACCGGCCGAAGGACGCTCAGCGCTGCTGTGCCAAGGGAAAGTGCTGCAAGACGGTGCTGTCGGACCGGACCATTCAGCAGATCCACGCGGTCCTGCGGAACGCCCTGGCGCACGCGATGCGGGAGGAAGTCATCCCGCGGAACGTCGCCAAGCTCGTGCAAGTCAAATCACCTCGGTACGACGTCAACCGCGGCTTGTCCGCCGATCAGGCGAAGGCGCTACTCAAGGCGGCGGCAAACGACCGGCTGAAGGCTCTGTACGTTCTCGCGCTTTACCTCGGGATGCGGCGCGGTGAATTGCTGGGCCTGCGGTGGAAGGACATCGATTGGGACGGGTGGGACGAGCCGTGTGACGAGCACGCGGACGACTTCTGCGAGGACTGCGCGGAGCGGCACTCGCCCACCTTGCAGATCCGCCAGACGCTTCAGCGAGTTGGAACCAAGCTGGTGTTCGTCCCGCCGAAGACAGACCGGTCGGAGCGGGTCATGCCGCTACCGCTCCTCGTCGCCTGGGCGCTCGTGGACCACTGGGACCTCCAGGACGACGAAGCGGACGCAGCTGGTGACAAGTGGGAGGAGTCCGGGTTGATCTTCACCACACTCACCGGTGGGCCGATCGATCCGACCTACCTCCGAGCGAGCTGGTACCCGATCCGGAAGCGTGCAGGCCTGGATGGCGTGCGGTTCCACGACATTCGGCACTCGTGCGTGACGCTGCTGCTGAGGCTCGGCGTGCCGCCGCACATCGTCCGGGACATCGTCGGCCACTCGAACATCGAAGTGACGATGATGATCTACGCGGCCGTCTCCCTGAGGACAAGCGGGAGGCCTTGAAGCGGCTCACGGACGAGCTGGGCTGAGGGCGTTGCTACACCCGTTGCTACAGCAGAGGGGCTGTGAAGGTCTCCGACAAACCTTCACAGCCCCTCTGAGCTGCGGAAGCGGAGGGATTTGAACCCCCGGACGGTTGCCCGTCTCCCGCTTTCAAGGCGGGTGCATTCGGCCGCTCTGCCACGCTTCCCCGACGCCGGTGGCGTCAGCCGAGAAGCCTAGCCGTTCGACTCCCGCAGGTGTGTCATGACCCGGTCGAAGACCTTCGCCAGCACTTCGCCCTCCTCGGGAGAGAGCAGGTCGACGATGTGGGCGCGGACGCCGCGCAGGTGTGTCGGAGCTGCTTCCACCAGCTGGGCCATGCCTTTCGGCGTCAGTTCGGCCAAGACGCCTCTGCCGTCCTCGGTGCACTCGCGCCTCAGCACGAGGCCGGCCTTCTCCATGCGGGCCACCTGGTGGGAGACGCGGGACTTCGAGGAGGCCACGTCCTCGGCCAGTTGGGTCATGCGCATGCGGTGGTTGGGCTGTTCGGACAGGCGCACGAGGATCTCGTAGTCGGCCAGTGACACGCCATGGGTGTCCTGCAGCTCTCGGTGCAGGCGGTCCATGAGCATGGAGGAACCGTTCACGTAGGTGCGCCACGCTCGCATCTCGCCCTCGTCGAGCCAGCGCGGCTCCTGCTCACTAGGTGTCACGCGAACAAGGCTAAACCCGCGCATGACGATCGAGTCATTTCTCTGGCAAACGGCGCGTGCGGGCGGCAGACTGCTGCGCCGTACACGCGCGTTAACCACGCCTTTGCTGGAGAGGCTCTCACCCATGAGTTCGTTCAGACGGCTGTCCGTTCTGGCGATCACCGCTGCCGCGGCCACTGTCATCACCGCTACCGGGCCCGCACAGGCCGACTCCCAGGCGCTGCGGGGCCGGGGTGCGGTCGACGTGCGCCTGATCGGGATCAACGACCTGCACGGCAACCTCGAACCGCCGACCGGATCGTCGGGGCGGGTGGTGCTGGCCGACGGCACGACCGTCGACGCCGGTGGCGCCGCCTACAACGCGACGCACATCAAGAACCTCCAGAAGGAGGTCAAGAACTCGGTCGTCGTCGGGCAGGGCGACCTGATCGGTGCGTCGCCGCTGGTGTCTGCGCTGTACCACGACGAGCCGACGATCGAGGTGCTCAACAAGGTCGGCATGGACACGACCGCGGCGGGCAACCACGAGTTCGACGAGGGCTACAAGGAGCTGCTGCGGGTGCAGCGAGGTGGCTGCCACCCGAAAGACGGCTGCCAGTTCCGCGACAGCTACCCAGGAGCGCACTTCCCGATCCTCGGCGCCAACGTCACGAAGACCAAGACCGGGCTGCCCGCGTTGCCGCCGTTCTGGGTGGAGATCCGCGACGGGATGCCGATCGGCTTCATCGGCATGCCGCTCAAGGACGTGCCTATCCTGGTCGACCCGAACGGCATCAAGGAGATCCAGTTCGGCGACGAGGTCAAGGCCGCCAACAAGTACGCCAACTTCCTCGACGCCATCGGCGTCAAGTCGATCGTCCTGCTGGTGCACCAGGGCGACCAGGTCACCTCGCCCGGTGGCGGGCCCAACGCGTGCAACGTGGCCGCGCAGAACCCCGGCAGCTACATCGCCGCCAACGTCAGCCCGAAGATCGACGCCGTGTTCTCCGGCCACAGCCACCAGCACTACAACTGCGTGGTGAAGGACCCGGCTGGCAACCCGCGGCCGTTCATCGAGGGCCTTGCCTTCGGGCGGGAGCTCAGCGTCGTCGACCTCAAGATCGACCGCAGGACGCGCGACGTCATCCGCAGCGAGACGAAGGCCGACAACAAGATCGTCACCCGCACCGTCACGCCGGACCCTGACGTCCAGGCCACCATCGACCTGGCCAAGCAGAAGGTCGGCCCGATCGCGAGCAAGCCGGTCGGCTCGATCGCCGAGGACATCGTCAAGCTGCAGAACGCGGCCGGCGAGTCGCCGTTGGGCAACCTGATCGCCGACTCGCAGCTGGAGGCCACCAAGAACAACGGCGCGGTGCTCGCGCTGATGAACCCCGGCGGCGTGCGCAAGGACCTGGTCTACAAGAGCAACAAGGGCGAGGGCGACGGTGTCGTCACCTTCGAGGAAGCCGCCGACGTGCAGCCGTTCGGCAACATCCTGCAGACGGTCACGCTGACCGGAACGCAGCTCAAGAACGTGCTGGAGCAGCAGTTCACCGCCGCCAGGACGTTCGTGCTGCAGCCCTCGGCGGGCCTGAAGTACACCTGGTCGGCGTCCGCGGCGTTCGGCTCGAAGGTTTCCGGCATCACGCTCAACGGCGTCGCTGTCGACCCGAACGCGACCTACCGCGTGACGATCAACAGCTTCCTGCAGGGCGGTGGTGACGGCTTCAGCGAGTTCACCAAGGGCACGAACGTGACCGGCGGTGGCATCGACCTGGACGCGTTCACCGGATGGCTCGGGGCTCACCCCGGCCAGAAGGCTCCGGCGACCGATCGCATCACACGAGTGTCGTAACCGCAGAACGCACGTGAGGGCCATCTCGGCGACAAAGTCGTCGAGATGGCCTTTTTCGTGTGTCGAATTGGTCCATTTGATCTAGGGTGAGGGTCGATGTCTTGGTTGCGTCGGCTTTTGTTGCTCGCCGGTCTGGTGACCGGCGCCTGGCTGCTGGGCAGCGCAGGTGAGGCGCACGCCGACGTCAAGGTCGAGATCGACAACCTGAAGATCGAGGTCGGGCTGCCTGTCGCCGACGTCGGTCTGAAGATCGAGACCGGGCTCGTCCCGGAGCAGCCGGAAGCACCGGCGCCGCCCAAGTCGGACCCGCGCACCGAGACCCCCGCACCGCAACCCGCGGCACCGCAGACGCCGTCTCAGCCGGTCGTGGAAGCGCCCGTGCACACCGACGTGCCTCCGCAGCAGCACACGACGCCGCCGCCGTCGACCACGCGGCCCACCGACCCCGCTCCCGTCCCTCAGCAGCCGCACCCGCAGGCAGAGCAGCCGATCACCGGCACGCTCCCGCAGAGCGGCGCGGGGCAGACGAGCGGCACCCAGATCCCGGCGGGCACGCTCACGCACGCGATGCGTCCGCCCACCACCACGACGTCTCTCGTCAGCACCGAACAGCAAGACGTGCCGCGCATCGTGCGCGCGGAGGAACCGACGTTCTCCCCTGATTGATCCCGTGCCCGTCTCCACGGCCACGCACAGGGATCCTTCATTCCACTCCAGGGAGAACAGTCATGCGCAAAAACCTCAACCGGACCATGTCCGCTGCCCTCCTGACGGGCGGCATCATGGTCGCCACGGCCGGGTTCGCCCAGGCCATTCCGCTGCCGATCAACGTCGACGACGAGGTGCGGGTCGGCAACCTGGTGAGCGTCCCGGTCAAGATCTGCGGCAACGCCATCAACGTCCTCGGGCGGAGCGACGCGACCTGCGGCGACAACGCTCCGAAGGCCGCAGACCAGCGCACGATGGCCGACAAGGCGCTCGTCTCCGCGCCGGTCACCGTGTGCGGCAACTCGGTCAGTGTCGCCGGCGGCGGCAACGGCAGCTGCGGTGAGTCCAAGCCAGAGCCGCCCAACGGCAACATCGAGGCCCCGGTGACGGTGTGCGGCACCAGCGCGGCCGTCCTCGGCACCGCGAAGGGCGACTGCGGCAAGTCCGAGGGCCCCGGCGAGGAGCCGCCGGGTGAGGAGCCGCCCGGCCAGAACCCGCCCGGAACGACGCCGCCCGGACAGACCCCGCCCGACAACGGCGGCAACCCCGGCGGTGGCGACAACGGCGGCGACAACAACTCCGGCGGCGGCAACACCGGTGACGACTCGGGCGCCGGCGTCCCGCAGACCGGCACCAAGGCGTCGAACCTGGCGTCCCCGATCCCGAACCTGTCGAAGACCGGGGCGGACCCGCTCGAGTTCCTGCTCGTGGGTCTCGGCCTGATGACCGCCGGCGTGATGGCCCGTCGTGGCGCGCGCCGCGTCACCAAGGCCTGATCTGCCCCTTTCTCCGACAATCGCCCGGCGAGCTCGTTCTCGCCGGGCGATTGCTGTCTGCACAGTCGATCTCCGCAGGTCACCCGTCTGACTTCACCAATTCAGGTTCCGGGTGAAGTGTTGAGATATGGGCTGATCAAGCGCATGCTCGATAACGAGCTGGCAACCGGAAGGTGAATGAACTAGACCACCGGATGCCACGCCCAGAAGGGGTAGGTGGTGCCGTGCAGGTAACTCCTCGCTGTGGCGATACGCGGTCTGTTGCATCCCCGCGAGTGGATCGGACGTGACCGGTCCGGTCGCGACTGCGTAGCAACCTCGAACGGGGTATCGGGTGCCCAGGCGCCGTCGGCGTCGCTCGGCGCACTTCGACGCTGTTGAGCTCGACCTCGGTTTCGTCTCTTGGCGTCACCGGTCGGGCGCCACGCCAACCACCGTTGGCCGTAGTCGCTACAACCAAATGGGAAAGCCTCGGTGCGGTGCCCCGACGTCGGGCTCCGCACCGAGGCGTGTTTGGTGCTTTATCGTTTGCGGCACCCATGGGGTCCTTGGCGGGAGGATTGCGGTGCAGTTCAACGAAGGCGCGGAACTCGACCTTTCTCAGGTTTCGGACCAACGGGGCGTGGGCGGCCGCGTCGCGGGCGTCGGCGGTGGCCTCGGCGTGGTCGGCCTGATCGTCTATTTCCTGATCCAGCAGTTCACCGGTATCCAGCTGCCCGCAGGCGGCCTGGAGGGCATGGGCTCCAACACCCAGGTCGAGTCCGGCCAGCTTGCCGAGAAGTGCAAGACCGGCGCCGACGCGAACCGCGACAGCGACTGCCGGGTCGTCGCGACGATCAACTCGATCCAGGCCTTCTGGACCGACCAGTTCGCCCGCTCCGGCCGCAGCTACCAGGTCACCAAGACCAACTTCTTCCGCAACAGCGTGAACACCCGCTGCGGCAACGCCACCTCGGCCGTGGGCCCGTTCTACTGCCCCGCCGACTCCCAGGTGTACATCGACCTGGACTTCTTCAACGAGCTGCGCACCAAGTTCGGCGCGACCGGCGGTCCCTTCGTCGAGGCCTACGTGCTGGCTCACGAGTACGGCCACCACGTTCAGAACCTGCTCGGCACGTCCGACCGCGTCAGCTCCCGCACCGGCCCCACGTCGGACTCGGTGCGGCTGGAGCTGCAGGCCGACTGCTACGCGGGCGCGTGGGGCAAGGCCGCGACGACGACCCCGTCCGCCAACGGTCAACCCCTCATCACGAATATCACCCAGGACGATGTGAAGGCCGCCCTGGACGCGGCGGCGCGCATCGGTGACGACTTCATCCAGCGCGAGCTCGGTGGCGGCCGGGTCGACACGACCAAGTTCAGCCACGGCAGCTCGGCGCAGCGGCAGAAGTGGTTCACGACGGGGTTGCAGACGGGCGATCCCGCCCGCTGCAACACCTTCGACACGAACAACCTGGGTTAGCCGGTTCTACCGCTCGACGGACCGCGTCGTGGAGAAGCGGATCATGTTGCCCGACGGGTCGCGGAACGCGCAGTCGCGGACGCCGTAGAACTGGTCGATCGGTTCCTGCAGCACCTCGCCGCCTGCCGCGCGGACCTGCTCGAACTTCGCGTCCACGTCGTCGACCTCGAAGATGAGGCCCTGCAGGGATCCCTTGGCCAGCAACGCGTGCAGCGCCTCGTGGTCGGTCGGCGGGACGGGCGGGCCGATGCGGGACAGGCCGATCTCGATGTCCGGCTGGTCGGCGGGGCCCACGGTGAGCCAGCGGTAGTCGTTCTCCACGGTCTGGTCGGTGCGGACCTCCAGGCCGATCACGTCGCGGTAGAACTTCAGCGCCGTGTCCTGGTCGTGGACGAAGAGGAAGGTGTGCGAGAGCTTCATGGGACGAGACCCTAGGCAGGGTCTGGACGTGACGCTTCTCGAAATCTGCTTGGTCTCGTGAGGGCTCTCAGGGCAACCGAGGTGCCGGGCGAAGCGTGAGCATCACATCTCGCTCAACGCACATTCGCCGTCCACACCACCCGGTTTGGGGTGATTTCATTGTCTGAGAGATCGGTCAGCCGTGCACTGCTGAGATTCGGCGCGTTGACCGCAGCTGTCGTCCTCGCGTTCGGCGGCGCCACCACAGGCGCGGCTGCCCAGGAGCCGAGCGCGCCTCCGTCCACTTCGGACGAACCGGCACCGTCGCCCTCCTCCGCCCAGCCGCCTGCCGAGCCAGAGCCGCCGAAGGACAGCGGCGAGGAGAAGAAGGCGGCGCTGCCGGATCTCAAGGTCACCGGCACGCTGGACAAGTCGGACTACCACGCGAGCGAGCCGGTCCGCGTCACGATGACCGTCACCAACCAGAGCGACGTGGCCGCCGCACAGGTCCGGGGCACCATCGCGGGCATCGCGGTCGACGACGCCCAGTGGGGCGACTTCGCCTGGCGCACAGGGGGCGGCCGTCTCGCACCCGGTGAGACCCGCACGATCGAGGTGTCGGGCATCATCCGGCAGCTCGAACCAACCGGGCGGCTCCTCGTCAGCGGCGGGCTGCAGGCCGCCGACGGCGACGCCAACCCGAGCGACAACCACTTCCTCCTGCCCGGTGTCGCCGCCCCGCAGATGCGCGGCACGGTGCGCTTCGACAAGTCGAGTTACGAGTTGCACGAGACGGTGCGCTTCTGGTTGACCGTCACGAACATCGGTGGCCAGCCCGCAGAGGGCGTCAAGCTGGACTGGCCGATCGGCTCGGTGGACCTTCCCGCGAACGTGTGGGGCGACTTCTCGCCCAGCGGAGCGGGCATCCGGCTCGCGGCCGGCGAGTCGCGCACGTTCGAGGGCTCCGGCAAGATCCGCGACCTTCGCGACGGCAGGCTGGAGGTCTCCGGCTCGATCAACTACGTCGGCCGGGCGGACCTGAACGACAGCAGGTTCAGCGGTCAGGTCGACGTCGTGCGGACCACGGGCGAGCTCTCCGGCGTCGTCTACACCGACAAGAACCGCAACGGTCAGCACGACCCCGGTGAGGGTGCCGCGGGTGCGGAGGTCTGGGCCAACGGTGGCGTGCCATCCGTGAACATCAAGACCACGACGGACGCCGAGGGTCGCTTCTCGTTCAGCGACCTCTCATCGGGCAACTACTACGTCAACTACTCGCTCGCCGGCGGCTGGATCGTGCACGCGGAAGGCCCGAACGGCACGGTTCGCGTCGAGCCCGGTGCGCCGGTCCGGCTGGTCGCACGCGCGGAGCGCCCGTACACCGAGTCGCTCAGCGCGACCCTGACCCTCGACAAGAACGTCTACCGGGCCGGCGAGGAAGCCAGGATCACGATCACGATCACGAACTCGGGCGATCACGAGATCAGCGGCATTCGGGCCTTCTGCCACCGGGAAGGCCGCGGCGGCAACCACCTCGGTCCCCAGCCGTCCAATCCTCGGCCCACGGGCTGGGGCGACCTGGTCGGCAGAGGCGTGACGGTCGGCCCCGGCGAGACCGGGACGTTCATCGCCACCGAGAACGTGCCACCGGCCGCCCTCACGTATGGCCGCGTCATCGGGAACTGCGGATTCGCGCCACACGCCCAGTGGAACCTCGACGTCGCCATGGCGACGGACTCCGCACGTGTTGTCGGCGGGTTCGGGGTGCTGAAGGGCAACCTGTTCTACGACCGCAACCGGAATTGGGTGCTCGACGAGGGCGAGGGCATCGGCAACACCCGGATCGTGCTGCGTGATCGGGAGCTGGGCGTCGACGTCGCCGAGACCGTGTCGGACGACCAGGGCCACGTCCGCTTCGACCGCGCGCCCGCCGGTGAGTACGTGGCGTGGGTCGACGGGCCGTGGAAGTTCGAGGACGTGAACGGCCACGTTCAGGTCCTCGCCGACCGCGAGCAGGACCACGACTTCATCGTCGTGCCCGGCCCGCGACCTGGGACCGGCGGCGGGCCACCCGCGGCCGGTGTCGGCAGCGGCAGCGGTTCTGGTGAAGCGCTCGCCAAGACCGGTGCCGGTGTGCTGGGCCTCGGTCTCGTCGGCGCACTTCTCGTGGCCTTCGGCTTCGGCGCGAGCATCGTCGGGCGCCGTCGCACGGCATGAACGACAGGCCCGGCACTCGCTCCGAGTGCCGGGCCGCGGTGTCATCTGCTCGGTCGCGTGAGGCCCTTCAGATGGCATCCCGGCACGGTGGCGAGCGCGTCGTGGGCCCTGGCCCGGTACGCGGAGGGCGTCTCACCCACCAGTTCGGTGAAGCGGGCCGAGAACGAGCCGAGCGACGTGCAGCCGACTTCCACGCACACCTCGGTGACGGACAGTTTTCCCAGCCGCAGCAACGCCTTCGCGCGCTCGATCCGCCTGGTCATCAGGTAGCTGTACGGGGTCTCGCCGTAGGCCGCGCGGAACTGGCGGGCGAAGTGCGACGGCGACATCAGGGCGGCCCGGGCCATCGCGGGAACGTCCAGCGGTTGGGCGTACTCACGGTCCATCAGGTCGCGCGCCCGGCGCAGGTGGGCGAGGTCCTCAGGCGTCACGAGGCCAGCATGCCACCGACGGGCACACTCGTCTCCTCGTTGCTCACTGCGTTCGGCCTCGGTGCTCGCGCCGCTGGTCTCCGCAGGGAGACCGACCCGCGCGTTACACCTTGAGGGCAACTTCACACCGCTGGTCCACAGTGGATGTTGATGTTGGAAACGCCTTTCCAGAACGGGATTCGCTGCGGTAGCTTGCCCGAGTCCAGCGGACGCGTGCGGGGGCTTGACGTCTGCGGGGCGACATCATCCTTGGGGGGATTCCTTTGTCCGAGAGATCGGTCAGCCGTGCCCTGCTCAGAATCGGGGCACTGACCACCGCTGCCGTGCTGGCGTTCGGCGCGGTCACCACGGGCGCGCTCGCGCAGGAGCCGGAGACGCCGAGCTCCAGCGCTGAGCCGACGCCCACATCCACATCCACGTCCACGCCGACGTCGACACCGGCGCCGACCAGCGAAACCAGCACACCTCCGTCCACGTCGGAGCCAACGCCGACGACCGAACCGAGCACTCCGGCGCCTACCCAGCCGACGCCCACTACTCCGGTCGCCAAGCCCGTCGGGGAGAAGAGCCCGCAACTGCTCCCCGTGAGCACGAGCGAGCAGCGGCCCGACCTCGCGGTGCAGGTCGTCCCGGACCGGGCGGAGTTCCTGCCGGGTGAGGACATCGGCCTCACGCTCACCGTGACCAACAAGGGCGAAGGTCCTGCCGTGAACATCCGGCTGGGCCACGAGAGCACCCAGGCCTGGCTCGTGGCCGGCGCCGCCGAGCTGAGCTCGCGGCCGTCGCTCGCGCCGGGCGGGCAGAAGATCTTCCGCGTGGTCCTGCGGCCGACGTCGCTCACGTCGGACGCCGTGCCGTTCCTGTTCCGCGCGACCGTGGACGGCGTGGCCGACCCGACGCCCGGCGACAACGGCACGAACATGACCGTCAAGGTCCGCCAGCAGCGGGGCACCGCGTCCGGTGTCCTCTACGTCGACAAGGACGGCAACGGCCGGTTCGACGACGGCGAGGGCCTGGCGAACTCCACGATCACCATCAACGGCGGCACGCCGTTCACCACGGACTACGCCTTCACCGACGACAAGGGCGAGTTCCGGTTCCGCAGCATCCCCACCGGCGAGTACTTCGTGCGGTACCTCGACTCCAGGTCGGCGTACTACGTGGTGAAGCCGGGCCACAGCGACTTCGCGATCGAGCAGGGCGGGGACACGAAGCTCGCCCTGCCCGCGGTCGCCTCGGTCGACACGACGCTGACCGCGTCGATGAAGTTCGACAAGTCGTCCTACGCACCCACCGACGAGGTGGGGCTGAACGTCACGCTGACCAACACCGGCAGCGCGCCGCTCACCCACGTCGTCGCGGTGTGCAAGACCGACAAGGGGTACGTCCCCGGCACCGGTGACGGCTGGAAGGCACTGGCTCCCGGCGGAGAGGGCGTCGCGCTCGCTCCCGGCGAGACGAAGACCGTGCGCGTCACCGACCGCGTGCCGAAGGACGTGTCCTTCAAGACCTTCTACGCGAGCTGTTCGTTCGGCAACAACGGCACCCACAGCGCCGGGTACGCGTCGGCGGGCACGGCATACGCGTCCGTGCACGGCGTGTTCGGCAACGTCGACTTCACCGTCGTGAACGCCGAGGACGGAAAGCCGGTCAGCCGCGCGGTCGTCGCCGTGCTCGACGCCGCCACACGTCGCCCGCTCAAGGACGTGACGTCCGCCTGGAACGGCAGCGAGAGGGTCTACGACGTACCGGTCGGCAAGATCGTCCTGGTAGTCGCGGGCAAGTGGAAACCGGCTGATGGCAAGGAGTTCACCCTCGACGTCCTGCCCGACGTCTTCAACCGCATCACGTTGCGGGTCGCGCCGAGCGACGTCGAGGTGCCCGAGATGGCCAAGGACCGGCCGGACTTCGAGGTCACCGCGAAGTTCGACAGGGACTCCTACGACATCGCCGAGCCGATGCGGGTCGCCGTCACGGTGAAGAACGTCGGCACCGGTCTCGACCACGAGGTGTACCTGTACGCCGGCTGGGTCTCCGGTCAGCTGGAGTTCGACCCGGCGCAGCTCGGCGAGATCGACTACGACCACCCGGCCAGGCTGTGGCCCGGCGAGAGCCGGACGGTCACCGTCGTCGGCCGCGCGCCGTACTACCTCGAGAAGGACCAGGTCTGGCTGGCGGTGCAGACGTCCGCGTCGCAGGACGTCAACGGCGCCAACAACTACGTGACCGTCAGCGCTCCCGTCACCTACGCCAGGGGTGACGCTGCGGTTGTCCTGTACGCCGACCGCGACGGCGACGGGCGCAGGGATGCGGGCGAGGACCTCCCGAACGTCAACGCCATGCTCTCCGGTGGCACGCGGCCATTCGCGGCCCAG
Organism: Lentzea nigeriaca; assembly: GCF_016907955.1. GTDB lineage: Bacteria > Actinomycetota > Actinomycetes > Mycobacteriales > Pseudonocardiaceae > Lentzea > Lentzea nigeriaca. The sequence goes on from NZ_JAFBCX010000002.1 coordinate 299,071, forward strand.
CAGGGCAAGACCGACGCGTCGGGACGGGTGGCGTTCAAGGGTCTCCCGGTCGGCGTCTTCAAGGTGTCGATCTGGGGCGGCGACGAGGGCTGGGTCCGCAACGGGACCGACGAGCTGACGGTCGGCGCCGGCACCGAGTCGGTGCTGGAGCTCGGCATGGTTCGTCCGTTGTCCGACAAGCTCTTCGCGTCGGTGACCTTCGCCAAGGACGAGTACGCGCCGGGCGAGAAGTACGTGCTCGACGTGACGCTGGAGAACCGCACCGGCGCGGACCTGCCGTCCGTGAAGGCGCTCTGCTACAGCGGAAACGAAGGCGACGTCCGCAACGATGGCCCCGGCTGGGGAGCGCTGGCCTACGGCGGCGACGGCGTACCGCTGAAGGACGGCGAGAAGCGCACTTGGCGGGTGTCCGGCGAGCAGCCGAAGGACGCGGAGTCGATCGGCTACGCGACGGCCGGCTGCTACTTCGCTCCCCAGACCTCAGACAGGGGCGCCGCCTACGCCCACGACGAGTTCCGGGTGCCGGGCAAGCGTGCCGACGCCGTCGGCAAGCTGGTGCAGGACAACGAGAAGAACCCGGTGGCCGACGCGATCGTCGTCCTGGTCGACCACCTGTCCGGCAAGATCGCCACCCGCACGATCACCGACAAGGCCGGTCTGTTCAAGGTCCACGACCTGCCCGTCGGCCGGTACGAGGTGGTCCTCGAAGGCCCGTGGAAGGTCGATTACGGCCGTCCGGCCAACCCGTTCTTCCTCGTGAAGGTCGGCGACGACACGAAGGTGCAGGTGCTCCTGCGGGTGCCCGGCCCCGAGGAAGAGGACCCCGGTTACCCGCTGCCGGAAGACCAGAAGCCGGGCACGAACACCCCGCCCGCCAAGCCTTCCACCGGCGGCAGCGGCGAGGCGCTCGCCAAGACCGGGGCCAGCGTCGCAGGACTGGCCGTGCTCGGTGCGCTGCTCGTGGCGTTCGGCCTGGGCGCCAGCGTGATCGGCCGTCGCAAGACAGCGTGACAACCGAATTGGCCACACCATCCTCAACTCTGGGGGACTCCTTGTCCGAAGGATCGATCAGACGGGCCCTGCTGAGAGCCGGCGCCCTGACCACCGCCGTCGTCCTGGCGTTCGGTGGAGCCACCACCGGTGCGCTCGCGCAGGAGCCGGAGACGCCGACGTCGAGCGCCGAACCGACGCCGACGAGCGACCCGGTCACGCCACCGTCCACATCGGACCCGGCGCCGCCGACCTCGACCGAGCCCGCTCCGCCGTCGTCGTCCACGCCGCCGAGCTCCTCCGCACCCGCGGAGCCGACGACGCCGGCCCAGCCGACGACCGCGACTCCTGCCGCGCCCGTCGAGACGCCCAAGGCCGCCGTCGGCAAGTTCACGGTCAAGTTCGTCTACGACAAGGACGGCGACTTCTGGGACGACCCCGGTGAGGAGATCGCCGGTCTCAAGGTGACCGTGCTGAACCAGACCACCGGCACCAAGGCCGCCGACTTCGTGAGCGGGCCGGACGGCAAGATCGTGTTCACCGGGATTCCGGCCGGGCAGTACTGGGGTGTGTTCGACACCACCTGGAAGTTGCGGAACGGCCAGGGCGGCATGCCGGTGTATGTCCCGGAGTCCGACACAGGTGGTGGCGCCATCTACTTCATGGAGCCGGGAACGTCCGCCCCAGACCTGCGCGGCACGTTGACGTTCGAGAAGTCGAGCTACCAGTCGCACGAGACGGTGCGCATGACGGCGACCGTCACCAACATCGGTAGTCAGACCGCCCATCACGCCAAGCTGTCGGGGTCGCTGTACGCGGTGGAGACCACTGAGGAGCAGTGGGGCGACTTCGGCTGGCGCGGTGCCGGCATCGAGCTGGCATCCGGGGAGTCGCGCACGTTCCAGGTCTCCGGGCCGATCCGCAACATCACGGACGGCAAGGTGCGGCCGTCGACCAGCATCGAGTGGGACGGTCGGTCGTACCCCTGCCAGTGCGGACTCTCCGGCGAAGTCACCGTCGTGCAGACCAGGGGCGAGATCTCGGGCGTGGCCTACACCGACAAGAACCGCAACGGACAGCAGGACGCGGGCGAGGCCGCCGCGGACGTCGTGGTGGAGGCCAGCGGCGGTGCGCCGTACAGCTACTTCAAGACCACCACGGACGCGGACGGCCGTTACTCGTTCAAGGACGTGCCGTCGGGTGACTACGGCGTCCGCCACACCTTCGCGGGCGGCTGGATCGTGCACTCGGACGGCACGGATCCGACGGTCCGCGTGCAGCCCGGCGCGCCAGTCTCGCTGACCGCACGTGCGGAGCGTCCGTTCCACGAGTCGCTCAGCGCGACCCTGGTGCTGGACAAGGACGTGTACCAGGCGGGTGAGGTCGCCACCATCACGATCACGCTGACGAACTCGAGCGATCGGGCCATCAGCGGCATCCAGGCGGGCTGCAACCGAATCGGCGACGGCAACCACCTCGGCGGCACGCCGAACAACCCCAACCCCAGGGGTTGGGGTGAACTCGGTGGCAACGGTGTGACCGTCGGCGCCGGTGAGACGAAGACCTTCATCGTCAAGGAGAAGGTGCCCCAGGCCGCTGTCCAGCACGGCAAGGTGATCGCGGCCTGCGACTTCGAGCCGAACGCCGGTTACAACACCGACGGCCCGTTCGCGCACGACTCCGCACGTGTTCCCGGCGGGTTCGGTTCGCTCTCCGGCGACCTCTACTACGACCGCAACACCAACTGGAGGTTCGACGGAGGCGAGGGCATCGGCAACACCCGGATCGTGCTGAGCGACCCCGAGCTGGGCGTCGACGTGGCCGAGACGGTCTCGGACGACCAGGGCCACTTCCGCTTCGAACACGTTCCTGCCGGTGACTGGGTGGCCAGGGTCGACGGGCCGTGGAAGTTCGCGGACGAGTACGGCCGTTACGCCCAGGTCGTCAGCGGCTCCGAGTGGCACACCGACTTCATCGTCGTACCCGATGTGCAGCCCGCGACCGGTGGTGGCGGCAACACTCCGGTAACGGCTGGTGGTGGCGCTGGTGGTGGCGGTACTGCTGACGCCCTGGCCAAGACCGGCGCGTCCGTGCTCGGCCTCGGTGTCGTCGGCGTGCTGCTCGTTGCCCTCGGCCTCGGCGCCAGCGTGATCGGCCGCCGACGCCAGACCGCATAACTGAAATTCCACCCCACAGGGCGGCACTCACGATGAGTGCCGCCCTGTTGTCATGAGCGCCACACCTCGCCGTCCCGAGTGGAGTGTTAGCGTCGCTAACCATTGGGTATGGGGGTGAACATGACGGTCTGGGAAGCAATCGCGGTCGTGATCGCGGGTGTGTTCGCCGGCGGCATCAACACCGTCGTCGGCAGCGGCACGCTCGTGACCTTCCCGGTGCTCCTCGCCGTCGGTTACCCGCCCGTGGTCGCGAACGTCTCCAACAGCCTGGGCTTGGTGCCCGGCTCGTTGTCCGGCGCGTGGGGCTACCGCGAGGAGCTCAAGGGGCAGAAGTCCCGCATCGCGCGGCTGCTGCCGGCGTCGATCCTGGGCGGGATCGTCGGCGCGGTGCTGCTGGTGACGCTGCCGGCGAAGGCGTTCACGGCGATCGTGCCGGTGCTGATCGTGATCGCGCTGGTCCTCGTGGTGATCCAGCCGTGGCTCAACCGCAAGCTCTCGCACCGCAAAGGGCACAACGACGGTGGGGTGCTGCTGTGGATCGGGGTGTTCGCCGCGGGCATCTACGGCGGCTACTTCGGGGCCGCGCAGGGTGTGCTGGTCATGGGGATCATGGGTGTGCTCGTCAACGAGCACCTGCAGCGGATGAACGCGCTGAAGAACCTGCTGACCGCGTTCGTGAACCTCGTCGCGGGCATCATGTTCATCTTCATCGCGGACGTGGCGTGGCTTGCCGTGCTGCTGCTCGCCGTCGGGTCCGTCGTCGGCGGTCAGATCGGAGCCAAGATCGGCCGCAAGCTCCCACCCGCCGTGTTGCGCGGCGTCATCGTGGTGGTGGGAGTCGCGGCGATCGTTCAGCTGCTCATGAGGTGAACGCGCGGGCGGCGGCGAGGAAGGCGTCGTTCTCCTCGGGCTCGCCGATGGTCACGCGGGCGCCTTCGCCTGCGAACGCGCGGACGATGACCTTGTGCGTCAGGCAGTGCTCGTTGAACGCGGCGGTGCGCTCGCCCAGCGGCAGCCAGACGAAGTTCGCCTGGGTCTCGGGCACCTCGTAGCCCATGGCGAGCAGTTCGCCGCGGACGCGGGTGCGTTCGGCGACGATGGCGCGGCAGCGGACCATCAGCTCGTCCTCGGCGTCCAGCGAGGCCATCGCGGCGACCTGGGCGAGGGCGTTGACGGAGAACGGCACGTAGACCTTGCGCAGCGCCTCGGCGACGGCGGGCGGGGCGACCGCGTAGCCGATCCGCAGGCCCGCCAGGCCGTAGGCCTTGGAGAACGTGCGCAGCACCGCGACGTTGTCGCGGCCGGCGGCCCACTGCTGCTTGGCGAGCTCGACGCCGTCGGGGATGTGCGCGTCGTCGACGAACTCCTTGTAGGCCTCGTCGATCACCACCAGCACGTCGGCGGGCACGCGGGCGATGAACGCCTCGATCTCGTCGGTGCGCAGTGCGGTGCCGGTCGGGTTGTTCGGGTTGCAGACGAACACCATGCGGGTCCGAGGTGTGATCGCCGCGGCCATCGCGTCCAGGTCGTGCACGTGGCCCTCGGTGAGCGGCACGCGGATCTGCTTGGCGCCCGCGACATGGACGACGATCGGGTAGGCCTCGAACGACCGCCACGCGAACAGCACCTCGTCGTTCTCGGTGCAGGTCGCCTGGACGAGCTGCTGGCACAGCGTCACCGAGCCGCAGCCCAGGGCGAGGTGGTCGGCGGGGACGCCGAGCTTGTCGGCGAGCCTGCCGGTGAGGTCGGTGCAGCCCGAGTCCGGGTACCTGTTGATGCCCGTGGCCGCCTCGGCGATCGCCTTGACGACGCTGGGCAGCGGCCCGGCGGACACCTCGTTGCTCGCGAGCTTGATGGCGCCCGGGATGGTCCTGCCGGGCACGTAGGCGGGCAGGGACGCCAGGTCAGCACGGGTTCGCACGGTCATACCGCCGATCCTCGCATTGCTCCGTCCGGTTGGTCACGTTGACTGGAGTTCACCCCGGCGTGCAAGGGTGGAAAACATGACGATTACCCGCACCGAGACGCTTTCCCTCACCGACGGCCGTGAGCTGCGGGTGACGATCGGCGAACCCGACTCCGCCGTCCGCGGCGGGCTGGTGGTGCTGCACGAGGCCCGCGGCATGACCGCGGGGGTGCGGACGCTCGTCAGCAGCCTGGCGGATGAGGGCTGGCTCACCATCGCGCCGCACCTCTACGACTCCGACCGCGTGCACGGCGACGACATCAGGGACCAGGTCAGCAAGCTCTCGGGGGACAGCCTGCTGGAGGACACCGACGTCGCGTTCGTGTGGCTGGGTCAGCAGGGCGTGAGCCCGGACCGCATGGGTGTCGTCGGGTTCGACATCGGCGGCACGGTCGCGATGGTGGTTGCCGCGAGCCGCACGATCGGGGCAGCGGTCACCGTCCAGGCACCAGGAATCCTCGAGCCGCTGTCGGACGGTCTGCCCGCGCTGGTGGACGTGGCCGCCGACCTCACTTGCCCGTGGCTCGGCATCTACCGCGACGACGATTCCGAAGAAGTGAGCAAGCTTCGGGATGCGGTGATCAGCTCGGAAACCGCGTCGGATGTGGTCCGTTTCGACGTTTCCAGTGACGAAGCGTGGGCTCGTGCGTTGAACTGGTTCGACGCACACATGAGGTAAGGGTCTTTACGGCGGATTGGAACCGAACCGTACTCCAGGTACATCTAAGGGATGCTTCGGACGGCTGACTGGGTGTAGCTGCGAGTAACACTCAGTGCTGCGGTGACGAGTAAGCAGTGCAGGGGGTTTGAGGGATGGCTGAAGGCACTGGGACAGGCACTGAGACACCCGCGGTCTCGACGGCGACGACCACGCCGATCACCGCGGAACAGCTGGCGGCGGTGAAGCCGGTTCTCCAGCAGCAGATGCTGACGGACAAGGCGACGGCGAGTCACGCCGCGGCCAAGCTCGACCAGGCGGCGGACAGCGGGAAGCTGACGCTCGACGTCGACGCAGCGGACGCGTTGATCAAGGCGGTGGACGCCGCGCGCGACCAGGTGATGGACCTGTGGAAGCGCGCGAGCAAACAGCTCGCCACTCCGCTGCAGCTGGGCGAGAACCCGGTCGCCAAGGCGATCAGCGCGCGGTTCGCCGAGCTGGCCGTGGGTGAGGACTCCGGCGCTGCCAAGGCGTTGCTGGACCTCTTCAAGGTCCTCGACGACATCGGCAACGCGCTGCGAAAGAACCGCGACTCCATCCGCGCCACGGACGAAGAGGCCGAGAAGGCCATGAAGAAGGCCGGGGGGTCCTGGTGAGTCAGGGATCGCACGACAACAAGGGCAACGGCCAGCACAACGGCAACGACAAAGACCACGACAACAACGGGAACGGGTACGACCGCAGTGCCCTGCACGACCCGGTCGACTGGATGATCTACCCGCACGCCAAGCTCTACGAGATGGTGCACACGGGCGTGAACCTCGAAGGTGCCCAGGCCGCCGCGACGAGCTGGCAGAAGATCGGCGAGGACATCGCCGCCGTGCGGTCGAGCCTGCTCAAGGCCGTCGAGGACTCCACCGTGGGCTGGGACAGCGAGTCGGCCCGGCTGGCCCGTGACGGTCTGACCGAGGTCACCAACTGGGTCGACGACACCGCGAGCTACGCGCACAAGGTCTCCGCGGCGATCACGACCGAGACCAACAACGTCGAGGCCGCCCGCGCCGCGATGCCGCCGCCTCCCAAAGCGCCGGAACCGCCGGTGCCGGTGGTGGACCCCGGAATGCCTCGGACGCTCCTGCGTGATCGGCTGACGATGATCGACGGCGTGCACGATTTCGGCGGTGTCGAGAGCCTGCGGCGAGATGCGCGCCTGGTGGCGACGTCGCAGAGCGAGTTCAGCGGCTTCCAGAACCTCGGCACCAGCACGGTCGACACCCTCGCGGCCAACGATGCCCAGCACCGCATCGCGGCGGACGTGATGGCGGCGTTCCAGCGCAACTCGGCCGCTGTCGACCAGACGGTGCCCACGCAGTTCACGCCTCCGGTGAACCCGGTCAACCCGACCCAGCCGACGCTGGGCGGTGGCGAGACCGGTGGCCGCACCCCGACGCCGGACACAGGTGCCGGTGGTGGCGTCGGTGCTCCGGTCACGACGACGTCGGGCACCACGACCCGTGGCGACACGAACGCCTCTTCGCGCGGCTACGGCGGTGGCGCCGGTGTTCGCGGTGGCGGTGGTGGCGGCGGCGGTGGCTTCACCGGCGGCATGATGCCCGGCCGCTTCAACTCGAACTCCAACCAGGGCGGACCCGGCGGTGGCGGTGGTGCCGGCGGCAGCGGTGGCGGCGGCCTCTCGGCCGGTGTCAACGAGCGGGCCGGCGCGGGTGCCGCGGCGGCTGCCGCGTCGTCGGCGACCGGTGGCCAGACGAAGGCGTTCCAGAACCCGCTCGCGATGGGTGGCGCGCCGATGGCCGGTGCCCCTGCGGCGGGGCAGGGGCGTGACGACGAGCGCGAGCACAAGAGCGCGAGTTATCTGGAAGAGGACGACAACGTCTTCGGCCTGGACCGCAAGGCGGCCCCGCCGGTGATCGGTCAGTGAGTGAACGCCAGTTCACGGTGAGCTCGCAGGAGTTCTTCCTGCTGTGGCAAGCCGTGCACGGCGAGGACCGCGTCGTGCCGCTCGGCACGCCCCACGTGGGCGCCACCCGAGCGGCGCGGCAACGCCTCGTCGAGGAGAGCTCGCAGACGCTCTACGCCCGCCGCCTCGGCACCGTGCACCGTCCCGACCCGGATCTGCGCGCGCTGGTCAGCGGCCTCGGCGAGTTCGACCGCGCGCTGGAGATCGCGTACTTCAAGGGAACCGAACTGGCCCGCGGCATCGCCTGCGCCGGCTGGAGCGGAGCGTTCGCGGCGCGCGTGAACGACGACGTGCACCTGTACTCGTTCCGCCCCAACGCGCTGGCTTCGGCCACGGTGTCATCGTTGCCAGGCCTCGCGCCAGGCACCGGTCGTTCCGTGAACGTGCGGTGGGACGACTACGTGCGGGCGGGCAAGGCGGGCGAACATGACGGCAAGCAGGCGTTCCTGGACGTGCTGCGGGATGCGGGCATCCGCGAACCGGAGGCGCACACGCTGCTGCGCATCGTGACGTCCCGGATCGGCGGCGGCGAGCTCGGCCTCACCGCCCGCAACCGTGACGGCGTCCCCCGCCCGACCGGCCGCTCGGTGTCCTGGCTGGACACCCGCGAGGGCCGCTACCTGCTCCGCAAGTCCGACGGCTGGCTCGTCCTGGCTCCCGCCGACGCGTCGCGGTTGACCAGTGCGGTCGACGAGCTGCTGGCGGCGGGGTAGTTACACACTGTTGGTGGACGTCGTGTCCGCCAATCACACATGGACGTTCTGTTGCGCCTCAACTAGACATGGGGCATGACCGACACCGACGTCGAACTGCTCTGGCGCCCCGACCCCACTAGGGACAACGGGATGACCGCGTTTCGCTCGTGGCTCCGCTCCGAGCGTGGTCACGACTTCCCCGACTACGAGTCGTTGTGGGAGTGGTCAGTCTCCGACCTCGAGGGGTTCTGGGGCGCCATAGCCTCGTATTTCGACGTCCGGTTCCACACCGCCCCCGAGCGGGTGCTGGGTTCCGCGGACATGCCGGGCGCCCAGTGGTTCCCCGGTTCGACGCTGAACTACGCCGAGCACTCCCTGCGTCGCGGCGCCGACGACGACCTCGCCGTGATCTTCCACCGCGAGGACGGCTTCGTCACGTCGCTGACGTTCGGCGCCCTGCGTTCCCGGGTGGCCGCTTTCCGGGCCGCGCTGGCCTCTCTGGGCGTCTCGCAGGGCGACCGGGTGGTGGCCCTCGTCCCGAACGCCCCGGAGGCCCTGATCGCGTTCCTGGCGGCCGCCTCGCTGGGCGCCACGTGGTCGTCCTGCTCCCCGGACTTCGGCGCGCGCGCCGTCGCCGACCGCTTCACCCAGATCTCGCCCACGGTGTTCGTCGCCGTGTCGGGCTACGTCTACAACGGACGGTCCTTCGACTGCCGCCCGGTCGTCGAGGAGATCCGCTCCCAGATCCCGTCGCTGCGCGCCACGGTCCTGATCGACTACCTGGACAACGGCGCGACCCTGCCGGACACGCTGTCGTTCTCGGACCTGATCTCCGCGAACGAGGGCGCACCGCTCGGGTTCACGCCGGTGCCCTTCGACCACCCGCTGTGGGTGCTCTACTCGTCCGGCACCACGGGCCTGCCCAAGGGCATCGTCCAGGGCCACGGCGGCATCGTCGTGGAGCACCTCAAGATGCTGGCCCTGCACAGCGACCTCGGCCCCGGCGACCGCTTCTTCTGGTTCACCACCACCGGCTGGATGATGTGGAACTACCTGGTCGGCGGTCTGCTGGTGGGCACGACGATCGTCCTGTTCGACGGCAGCCCGGCCTACCCGTCGCTGAACACGTTGTGGCACCTGGCCGAACAACACCGCGTGACCTACTTCGGCACCTCCGCCCCGTACGTCCAGTCGTGCCTCAAGGAGGGCCTCGACCCGTCCTCCCGCTACGACCTGACGGGCCTGCGCGTAGTCGGCTCGACCGGCGCACCCCTGACCCCGGAAGGTTTCCGCTGGATCGCCTCCGCTGTCGGCAAGGACGTCCAGATCGCCTCGGTCTCCGGCGGCACCGACCTCTGCACGGCCTTCGTGGCAGCCTCCCCCGACCGCCCGGTGTGGCTCGGCGAGCTCTCCTGCCGAGCCCTGGGTGCGGCCGTCTACGCGTTCGACGAGGCCGGTGCTGTCCTCGAAGACGAGGTCGGCGAGCTGGTGATCACCAAGCCGATGCCGTCCATGCCGGTCTTCTTCTGGGGCGACGAGGACGGCTCCCGCCTGCGCGACGCGTACTTCGACACCTACCCGGGAATCTGGCGCCACGGCGACTGGATCCGCATCACCCCGCGCGGCTCGGCGGTGATCTACGGCCGCTCCGACTCGACCCTGAACCGAGGCGGAGTCCGCATGGGCACCTCGGAGTTCTACCGCGTCGTCGAGTCGATCCCAGGCGTCGTCGACTCCCTGGTGATCGACACGTCCGGCGTCACCGAGGGCGAGCTGCTCTGCTTCGTCGTCCTCGACGGCGTTTCGCTGTCCGACGTGGAACCGTTGCTGCGCCAGGAATTGCGCTCGTCGTTGTCCCCGCGCCACGTCCCGAACCGCTTCGTGGCGGTGGCCGAGATCCCGAGGACGCTGAACGGCAAGAAGTGCGAGGTCCCGGTGAAGAAGATCCTCGCGGGAGCCGACCCCGAGAAGGCCGTCAGCCGAGGCGCCCTCCGCAATCCCGAGTCCCTCAAACCGTTCCTGGAACTCGCCTCGGGATGATCTAGGTCACTCCCGCTGCGGTGAACAGGCGTTTAACGCCCCTCTCAAGACCCTCGTACGTGCCCTGACCAGCACGTTCGGTGCTTAGAGGGGGGCGTTTTGCAACTCGGTTGGGGACCTGTGTAACCTATGCGTCGTGGCCAAGGATGGTCCCGGGAGGCTTCGCCTAGTCTGGTCTATGGCGCCGCACTGCTAATGCGGTTTGGGGTAACCCCCCATCCCGGGTTCAAATCCCGGAGCCTCCGCAAGGCCGAGCCTCTAGGGGATCGGTTATAATTGAAGACCTGCGCTCGTAGCTCAACGGATAGAGCATCTGACTACGGATCAGAAGGTTACAGGTTCGAATCCTGTCGAGCGCGCCAGAGAAAGTCCAGGTCAGGGCCCTTGTTCTCACTTCTGTGAGACGAGGGCCCTGTCTCGTTTTGAGGGTCGCGTCTCACAAAATCTGACTTTGCAGTTGTAAACCGGGATTTCGCCTACCCGAACAGCTTGCCCAGGTGGGCCGCGGCGACTTTGAGATGACTCGCGTCCGCGTGGACGTACAGTGCAGATGAGACGGATGACAGCACATCGCCGCTCGCGCATCTGAAGATCGGCACCGAGGAGTACCCGCGCAAGCAGATGCTCAGCCACGAGAAGGAGATGCTGGGCCTGTACGTATCGTCGCATCCCCTCGACGGCGCAGAGCGGATCTTGCGGAAGTTCGCGCCCAAGCCGATCGCGGTCGTGCTCGATGATCCACCGCGGGAAGGTGAGCTGATCGTCTCGGGCATGATCTCGTCCATCGAGCGCCGGGTGAACAAGAACGGTCAGCCCTGGGCCATCACGGTCATCGAGGACCTGGACGCTTCGATCGAAGTTCTGTTCTTCCCGAAGGCCTACGAGGTCTTGAGGGACGATCTGGAACTCGACTCCGCTGTCTGCGTCAAGGGACGGGTGAATTGGCGCGAAGACAAGATGCGCGCCGGTCGACCGTTGTCGGACAGGAACGGCCAGCGTCCCCCGGAGTGAACCGAGGAGACTTCAAGACATGTCCTCGCCGGACGGGCAGGTCTCCAAAATGGTGCGGGGACATGCCGGCACATCACGTTCCAGCGGGGGCCGGGGCACGCACCATCCCGTATGACCTCCCCGAGGGCAACCACACGCGTCAAGGGGGGCGTACCAGCGCATGATCCCGCCGAGGCGGTAGGTGCCCCCTTGACACGTGTGGTTGGGACGAGCCAGGTCATACGGGATGGTGCGAGGCCCCTCGATTGGGTGGTTTACGCAAGTCTCGTGACAATTCCCGCGGGTGCGGCCGTTGTGAGTTGTACATGACCGAAATATCCGCAGGCCAGGTTGACCGCGTTACTGAGGGAGCCATCATGAGTGAAGATCGAGTCACTCGCATCATGAACGGCCTGTCCACTCACATCGCTCTACCGTCCAACGATGTGGTGTGGAGAGTTGACGCGCTGCTCGGACAGGAAGATGAAATCTTCATCGATGTGCGTCACTCATTGGAGGATGACCCGATCAGTGGAATTGGCGTCGTGATCACAGCGACACGCGTGATCCGTGCTCGATGGTCAACTCCAAGGCAGAAAGTTGCAGGCCAGTCGACTGTAGCCGTTGAGACGTGGTCACGTCGGGCACTCATGACAGCCAGCGTCGATGCCAGTGAGGAGTTGAGAGTCAATCGCGACGCTGATTGGGCGCGTGATTGGGGAGCCGAGTGGCCACCTGATTCAGTCCTGACGCTGCGCTACGAAGGACAGCCGGACCCGCTCACGCTGCCTCTGCAGGAAGGACCGGCTCACCGCAAGGAGTTCCGAGAGCTCGTGCCTGCACTCTTGGCAGACCTCAGTAGGTAGCGTGATGCACGACAGGCGAAGCGCATGACCAATCTTTCGACGCCGAAGACCTGGTCAGGTTGTACTGAACGAGCAAGATCGAGTCCCCTGCTTACCCCTCGTTTATGACGTCGACTGTCCACAAGTAGCCGAAGTCCACGAACGGACTGGCGACCGGAAAGTCCCAGCTCACAACAACTATCGGCAAGCATCCACAGTGCACTGCGAAGCAAGATCAGCAAGCCGCGCACGCTCCGGCACTGCACCTGCGTCGGCTCGCTGCGGGAGATCTCTTCGAGACCTACTCTGAAAGCTTCGGGCACGTCTGGAACCTATTCAAGCCAGCAACGTTCTGAGGGAGCCACATGGCCCGCGTGGACTACTTCCACGACCGCCTCGAACTTCTACTGGTACGTTCGACGGCGCGGCCTGAAATGGGTTCACCCGTACGACCTCGACGCCTGCCGGCATGCGGAGATCAGGCCCTGACGCCCGCATCGCTCCGCCTGGGGTAGCGCCATACACAGCCCCACGTTCACCCAAACGGATGTTCGCCGAGTACCGCCAGAAGGGCGATGATGATCGAATGGCCATCGTCGATATGCCGTCAACGCGTGTGTTGCTTTGGTCCACATTGCGGGCGGTGTTCCAGCTGGGTGGCTCAGCTTCGATACCTGAGATCGTTGAGACGGTGACCAAAGACGAGGGCCTCACAGACGAGCAGCAATCTGTCCTTCACAACGACGGCCCAAAGACGGAGATCGAGTATCGGCTGTCATGGGCACGTACGCGACTAAAGGGAATGGGACTGCTGACGAATAGTGCCCGCGGAGTATGGGCACTCACGGACGAAGCCAATGCAATACTGGCCGATCGGGAGGCGACTGGTGACCAGCAGCGACAGCGTATAGACGCGCGGTTCTCAGCATTTGTTGGCGAACGGCGTAAGTCGCGCAGAACCAGGCCGCCGCAGCTCAACGGTGATGCAGAGTCAGGCGAGCAAGACGAGTTGACCTGGCAGGAGCAGCTGCTTAAGCATCTAATGGCGATGCAGCCCGACGCGTTCGAACGTTTGGCGAAGAGGCTGCTCCGGGAGGCAGACTTCGACAGTGTCACAGTGACAGGCAAGAGCGGCGATGGAGGCATTGACGGCTTCGGCGTTTATCGATTTGGCCTGGTCAGCTTCCCCGTGTTCTTTCAGTGCAAGCGCTATCGCGGCAGCGTCGGCTCCGGTGCTGTGCGTGATTTCCGAGGTGCCATGTCAGGTCGTGGCGATAAGGGTCTGTTGATCACAACAGGGTCGTTTACTGCCGACGCGAAGAGGGAGGCGAACCGCGACGGCGCTCAAGCCATCGATCTCATCGACGGCGATCGGCTATGCGACCTGCTCAAGCAGTACGAGCTTGGCGTACGGATTGAGATACGCCAAGTCGAGGAGGTAAGTATAGAAGCTTCCTTCTTCAGCGACGTGTAAGCACGCGGCATCCGCCGCCACGCCCTTATCTCACACAGTAGTAGTGAAGTCCTGCAACGGGCTTGCCCTGACGTGGCTCAGGCGACCAACACCTGGATCGATCGCCAAGGGTCCGCTTGGCCGGGTCGACCTGGCCAGCGAGAAGCCGATGGGGCAGTATTCAATGGAGGGGTCTGGTTCGTTGGAGCTGCATTCCATCGGAACGCCATGTTTCGTGGGCTATGTTCGATAATCGGAAACACGGGAAGGTGTGACGCATCCATGGCTGACTGGGAAGAGCTGATCGGGCTCTCAGTCCTGCTGCGTCAGCAACTCGGCAGCCTAGATCCAGAGCTGAGCCCCTTCAGAATTCCTGGCGAAGGGGCCACGGAGGAGCAACTCCGCGCAGCCGAAAGCAGGATTGACGCCCCACTGGATCCCATGTATCGCGACTTCGCTCGATACGCCAATGGGTGGCCTTATTTCTTCACCTACGCTCACCTGCTCGGTGCCGAACAGTTCGGGCAAGGCGAACTTTGGCAAAAGGGGAACGAGCTTCTTTGGCTCTACTACAGCGAAGGTCCTCCACGGGGCGCGTTCCCGTCACTGGCTGAGCTGACTATAATTGGAGTGGGCGCTGAAGTTACGGATCTGTTTGTAATTTGGCGAACCGGACCCGTTTTCGACGGTGGCCACCAGGTTTCCTGGCTTGCGGGTGAGGAAGTTGACCGATATGCAAATTTTCGCACATTCCTACTTTCTGTAAACCAATACCTGCAAAGCGATATTAAGAAATTTAGTGCGTGAAGATCGCGGAGAACCGGACCGGGCGCCGCCTGTCGCCGAATAGCCTCCAGCTCGTGATGCCACTGCTGCACCCTCAGCACAACCGTGATAGTTCTCGCATTGTGGTATTTCCGCGATCGATTCGGGTAGGGCTGAACGACATGCCTGTTGGAGCCATGAGTCCTGAGGAAAGGCGAGCTGGCCACGTCGGAACGTCTGGTGGCCTCGCGGCAGCGGCCGCATTCGACCGGGGTGGAGTCGACCACCTGGATCGCGTCGGTCCACAGGTCGGTGTCTCGCGCGCAAACAAAGGCCCAGCCGGTTGCGGGGCACCACGGAGTACCTATCCGTGTGCTGTGCACGTCATGTGTGGTGTGGACGGTGCGGCAGGCGCGTCACTCGCCTGCGGGGTGCGGCACCCGCACGCCGGGGTTGCGCGGGTGCCGCACGCCGCAGGTCATGTCACCCGGTCGCGCTCGGCCAGCACCGCGTCATGGACCGCCTTGCGGCGCTTGCCTCCGACCGACAATCCGGTCGCGCGCAGGGCGTGCAGCAGCGCGTCGCGGGAGAGCCGGTCGCCCAGCTCGGTCGCGGCCCGGCGTGCGGCGGGCATCAGGTCGGAGATGTCCACCCCGTCGATCACTACCCGCTCGAGGTCGGCGGTGTCGGTCGCCATCTCGCCGCGTCGACCGGCCAACCGCCGCCACCGCAGCCGCAGCGACCGATCCGGGCGCTCGCCATCGGCGGCGTCAGTCGTGTTGCCGCTGGTCGGTCGCGGCCGGGCTGCCGGGCTAGGGATTGGAGACCCTGGCCTGGACTGAAAGTGGACGCTCACCTGCGCAGATGGACTGCGCGGACCGTGGGAGACGATCTTCGCTCCGCTACGGATCAGAAGGTTACAGGTTCGAATCCTGTCGAGCGCGCTTTGTTGCATCCTTGATCATTCTGCTTCCTTCGAATTCACTGTGTTGATCTTGTGGGTGCCCGAGCGTTCCGGCGGGCGGGTGTCCACAGAATCAGCGCGTGAACGTTGGTGGCGGTGGCTAAGGCCGCCTATTCAACTGTCGCCAGTTCTCGGGCCTTTTTCGGTGCCGCATCGGGTGCAGAACCGGCGAGCGACGCCAGCGCACTCGCGGCAGATTGCTTGCTCCTTGCCGCGCTTGGCGTCGATCGGCCGAGTTCGTCGCCTGCTGGGCATGTCGGCGAGGAGGCGCCGCACCTGCTCGTCGGAGAGGCCGCATTGCCGGCCAATCCTCCTGAGCCCCCATCCCCGTGCTGCGGCGTCAACCATCGCCTCGATGCGGGCGGCTTCGACAAGCTGCAGCACGTCGGTGAGCAGCTGCACGCGCCTGGTCGGGCGCCGTGGTTTCGTAACGCTCGGCGGCGGCGGCGCCGGCAGCCGGTCGGCACCGGCCGAGAAGTGCTCGGCGGGGACGACGGGGCGATGAACGCGGCCCCGTCGAAGGGTGGCCGACCGGCTGCGTGCGGCTACTTGAGCGGCGTGCCGCCGGAGTTGTGGTAGGCGATCGTCTTGTTGATCAGGTTCCCGCCGTCGGACTCGACCGTGGTCTGTTCCTGCTGCCCCGGGCCGAACAGGAGGGCGGCGATGTGCGAGTTCGCCACCTGGTCGAGGTGCGAGAAGAGCCAGTCGACCTTGTCGTCCTTGTAGTGGCCGAAGGTGTTGTTCTGCGCCGCGTTGCCCAGGGGGATCTGCCACAGGACCACCGGCTTGCCCACCGACTCGGCCATCGTCTTGTAGAACGCCAGTTGGGCGGCGGCCTTCTGGTCGGTCCAGAAGTAGTCGCGGCCGCCGTGGGCGGGCTGCGCGTACCAGCCCGCGTCGCGGTCCGACACGTCGGTGGCCAGGAAGTCGGCGTTCTGTGCGCCGAGGCGGGCGTAGTCCGTGACGCACTGCGGGGTGTTCTGCTGCCAGTCGAAGCAGGACAGGTGCAATCCGGCGGCGGTGTTCGGCGCGTACTTGTGCGCCATGTCGATCAGGCAGCGGGCGAGCCCGGCGGCGCTGTCCTCCTGCGATCCGCAGTCCGTCGGATTCGCGGCCCTGACCTGCGCGGCGACCTGGTGCGGGTCGCCGAGCGACCGGACGAAGCCCCAGAAGTCGGGCTCGATGTCGATCATGTCGTGCGAGGTGCCGATCTTCTGGAGGAAGAAGCGGTAGTCGTTCAGGTAACGGGTGAGCAGGTCGGCCCTGTTGATGGCCTTGACCTCGCCCGGACCATCGCCCTCGCCCGCCAGATCACCGAGGTCGCGCAGCGAGTACCAGGTCCAGAGGAACTTCTGCGGGCGCGGGGTGCCCTTGTAGGTCTCCTGAGCCGCCTTGGCGTCCCGCCAGGTCACGTACGTGCCGGGCGCCGTGGTGCTGCCGTTCCAGCAGCCCCACCAGCCCGTCCACGCGTCCTGGCAGCGGGTCGCCGTGTAGTAGTCCGACGAGGGCGCGGGCTGGCTGTGCACGTAGGCGTACTGCACGTCGAACGGCGCGGCGTTCGCTGAGGCGTCGTTCATCATGCCGCCGATGAGCACCGTGTTGCTGCCCATGAAACTCTTCGCCGAGTTGCCGCTGTCGGCGGTCCGAGTCGCCGAAGTCGCCGGAGCCGCCGACGTCGGAGCCTGGCTCGCTGGAGCGCTGCTGCTCGGCGTGGCAGGTGTGGTGGGCGCGGCGTTGCTGGTGGAGCTCCCCGTGTTTCCGGTGCCGCTGATGCTGTCGGCCGGGACGAGCTGCCACTGCTGGTTGGCGCCGTTCCAGTCGTGGTACAGGGCGATGCGGCCCCCGTTGGCCTTGGAGCCGATCGGGACCTCGACGGCCTTGCCGTTGAAGCGGTTGATCAGACGCACGTAGCCGTCCGACGACTTCTCCAGGTGGAACTGCTGGTTGGCGCCGTTCAGGTCGCTCCACTGCACCACCTGGGAGCCTTCGGTCTTCGACCATCCGTAGTCGTCCAGCACCTTGCCGGAGTGCCGGTTCTGCAGCCGGTAGTTCCCGTCACCCGCGTCAATGAACTTCCATTGCTGGTTCGCCCCGCCGGTGCGGCTCCACTGCACCACCGCGGCGCCGTCGTACGCGCCGTAGCCGTAGTCGTCCAGCACCTGGCCGGTGCTGCGGTTGACCAGCAGGTACCAGGTGCTGCTGTCCACGGTTTCCGCCAAGGCCGTGCTGACCACGGCCACGGAGCCGCCCACGACCGCCAGGCCGACGGCCGCCCAGAAACCCCGACGCAGGTGCAACCGACGGCGGCGATGCGCCTGCGGCCGCCCAAGACCAGCCGAGCGGAACGACGTGCGACTGCGGCGGGCGTGGCCGCCGGGCTCCGCCTCCGGGGACGTGGATGGGCGAGGAAACATGTCGATGCGCTCCTTCAACCGGTGCCTCTGCCCAGACCTCTGTCCGGACACCACCCAGTTGCCACCGCCCCCGCAAAAGGTTGCCCCGGACCGCCAAGATTTTTCGGGCACCGCGCGCCGCCTGGGGCGCAAAAGAACGTACTGCGCCTCATCGACCGTGAACGGCTCGACCTCTCGGGTGCAGCCGCTCTTGCTTCAGCCTCGGGTCACCCAGCCAACCCGCCAACTTGCCGCAGCTCACGACCGCGCAGGGGGCGGTGAGGTCGACGGGGTCAGCTTCCCAACCCGGCAGAGGCGGTCCAACTCGCCGCACAGGGTCCCCATGCGTCCCGCTGGTCGTCGATGAATTCCGACCCCAGCGCCCACATCAGCCCGTCAACTTGTGCATGCTCCGCGACCTCGCTCGATACTGGGCTACTCCCTTTGTGCACCCCGATCAGCAACCACGCCATGGCGTACTTGGCCGCGTTCTCGTGTACTCCACCTACTCACGCTGTCGAGGTAGCGCTCCTATGGAACCACCGCAGAACTACCACCACCAGTACAGTCCACAGCCTCCAATTCCAGGCCATTTCCCGCAACCGACTGGGTACACCTACTATCGGCAGCCGAGGCCTCCGGTGTATCCGGTGGTGATATGGACCGTGTTCTTTGGGCTCTTTGGGATTATTGCGGCGGCTCTCCGTGCGGGCAGGGCAGCAAGAGGCGGGCACCCGCAGGCTCCATATTGGGTGGCGTGGGCGGTTACGTTTTTCGTTGGAATTGTATTGTGGGTCGTGTTGCTTGGCGCAGGAGGGTTGGGGAATATTGGCGCCGAGACGGTAGAGCATAGGATCACGAGTGGCGACACGAAATGGACCAACGGTGTGCGTGCTACGTCTGCACATTGCAGTCCGATAGACGTTGGCCGGGATGGCGCGGGATTTTATTCGTGTTCAATCACGAAGGCGGACGGCTCTCACGGAACGCTGAATGTCTGGGCTGACACCGATGGCAGCATCGAGAGCAGGTGACAATCCGAGGAGCGTGTCATATTGCAAAAGTAGCCTTCATTGCCGGGGTGTTACGTTAACCCGCCACGGCTCACGATCATGGACGGCCGGTGAGATCGTCGGGTTAGCCTTCTAACTCGACAGAGGCCATTACGCGGACCGCCGTGGACGGGCATACCGGGACCTGCGGAACAGAAGGTTGCAGGTTCGAATCCTGTCGAGCGCGCCAGATCGAAGGCCCTTGCCGGTGGAAACGCCGGCAAGGGTCTTTTGCTTGCTCCGGCGGGAAAACGCGTCGACAGGTGGGCGCTGACGAGCGCACCATCACGGCTGTGGAGGCGCTGAGGGTGATCAAGGGGGACGCGACGAGCCCCCAGGCCAAGGGGCCGAAGATCATCGCGCACGTCTGCAACGACCTCGGCGGCTGGGGCAAGGGCTTCGTGTTGGCCGTGTCACGTCGATGGCCGGAGCCGGAGCAGGCCTACCGCGAGTGGCACAGAGGCCGCGCCAAGAACGACTTCGGCCTGGGCGCCGTCCAGCTCGTTCAGGTGAGGCCGGACACCTGGGTCGCGAACATGATCGGCCAGCGCGGCACCCGCACCGGCAGCAACGGCCCACCCGTCCGGTACGACGCGATCGAGCACTGCCTGATCGCCCTGGCCGAGCACGCCAAGCGGTTGGAAGCGAGCGTGCACATGCCGCGCATCGGCTGCGGCCTCGCCGGAGGCAAGTGGGAACGAGTCGAGCCGATAGTCGTGGAAACGCTGCTGAGGCAGGACGTCCCGGCAACGGTGTACGACTTCGACTGAAAACGTGAGTGGGCAACGGGTTT
Organism: Lentzea nigeriaca; assembly: GCF_016907955.1. Classification (GTDB taxonomy): domain Bacteria; phylum Actinomycetota; class Actinomycetes; order Mycobacteriales; family Pseudonocardiaceae; genus Lentzea; species Lentzea nigeriaca. Next base: position 318,830 of record NZ_JAFBCX010000002.1, read on the forward strand.
TCTACTGGTGACGAGGTCGCGCGGTAAACGATTCCACAGTAGTTGATCTGCGGAAACCGATGCACAAATCCGCACGACCGGTCGTCGCACGACGTACGCCGTTCGGCGCCGACAGAGGCCATTCGTCGACGTGACGGATCACTCGCACTGCCTGAATCGCCACACTCGAAGGATGGCGATTCTGGCGGGAAAGGCCGTGGTGATCACCGGCGCCGGACAGGGTTTGGGTCGTGCGTTCGCCACCCACGCGGCCCACAACGGGGCCGCTGTGGTGATCAACGACGTCGATGAGCGGCTCGCCACGCAGGTCGCCGATCTCATCACGCTCAGGGGCGGCAAGGCCGTCGTCAGCGCCGGGCCGGTCCAGGATCCCGAGCAGGCGCAGGCCATGGTCGACACGTGCACGGCGGCGTTCGGGCGGATCGACGGGCTCGTCAACAACGCGGGCATCCGCTACCAGGCCGAGCTCGGGCAGGACGACCCGGCGAAGATGCGCGAGCTCATCGAGGTCAACGTCCTCGGCACGCTCTACTGCACCAACGCGGCGGTGCAGAGCATGCGGCGCGGGTCGATCGTCAACCTCGGGTCCCTCTCGATGGTCGGGCAGCCGACCGCCTTGGCCTACAGCGCGTCCAAGGGCGCGATCGCGAGCATCACGGCAGGTGCGGCCGCTGAGCTGCAGGAGAAGGGGATCCGGGTCAACGCCGTGTGCCCCGTCGCGTGGACGCGGATGTCGGTCGCCGACACCAGGGCCGATCCGAGCGGGCCGCCGGAGACGATCGCGCCACTCGTCACGTACCTGCTCAGCGACCGCGCGGCGAAGATCACCGGGCAGCTCGTCCGGTTCGCTCACGGGGCGTTGCACGTCATGGGGCAGACGAGCCCGAAGGGGCCTGTGCTGAAAAGCGACGAGTGGGACGTCGACAGCATCGCCGAGGCTTTCGAACGGCAGTTGGAGCCCGAGGACCCCGCGTGGGTGCGCTGGGGTGTCGCGCGGTGACGCGAGCGGGCAGAGTGGCCGCGTGGAGCAGCGGGAGATCATGCAGCGGGCGCTCGGCGTCCTGACGCTCACCTACGACGCCGACGAGTCCAACGACTACCTGCGCACGGCCCTCAAGACGTTGCAGGAGGGCGTGTTCAGCTACGAGGTGAAGGTCGACGGCGACCTCGACGAGACCGCCGCGCAGGCCCTGAAGCAGGCGATGGACCAGGTCCTGTCGCAGTTCGGGTGGTTCACCGCGGGACTGCTCTACGCCTTCCGCGGCGTCGCGCAGGCGTACGAGAACGACTGCGAGGACGCCGACGTGAAGGAGATCCTCCGGCAGCTGGCGCTCAGGCTCGCCGACTGACCAGTTCCGCGCGGACGCCGTCGGAGAACGGCGTCCACGCCTCGACCGCCCACGGGCCGAAACGCAGATCCGTCAACGCGACGCAGGCGGCGGAAATGTCCGGGTCGACCCACAGGAACGTGCCGGACTGCCCGAAATGACCGAACGTCCTGGGGGAGAAAGAAAGGCCCGTCCAGTGCGGCGACTTGCCGTCGCGGATTTCGAAGCCGAGACCCCAGTCGTTCGGCTTCTGCATGCCGTAACCGGGCAGAACGCCGTTCAGGCCAGGAAACACGACCGAAGTCGCCTCGCGCACCAGCTCGGGAGAAACCAGCTTCGGCGACAACAACTCGGCGGCGAACAACGCCAGGTCGGCGGCGCTGGACTCGGCGCCGGCGCCGGCCGAACCGACCAATGCCGACGAATTCATCCCCAGAGGCGCGAAAACAGCCTCGTGCAGGTACGTGGCGAACGGCATCTCGCAGGCGTCGCCCACGAACGAGGCCAGCACGTCGAAGCCCGCGTTGGAGTAGATCCGGCGCGTGCCCGGCGCCGCCTGCACCTCGGCCTTGTCGAACGCGTACCCGGCGGTGTGCGAGATCAGGTGCCTCACGGTGGCGCCGGGAGGCCCGGCGGGCTGGTCCCACTCGACCGCGCCCTCCTCGACGGCCACCAGGACCGCGTAGGCCGTCAGCAGCTTCGTCACCGACGCGAGCGGGAACACGCGCTGCTGATCGCCCAACGAGCCCACCACGGTGCCCGAGGAGACCACGGCCACCGCGACGTTCGAGGCGGGCCACGACGCCGCCACTTCCACGCTCTGCATGGGACAGACGTTAACGTCAGGGGGTGACAGTCCGGGAACTGATCGTCCTGGGAACGGCCAGCCAGGTTCCCACGCGCCAGCGCAACCACAACGGCTATCTGCTGAGGTGGGACGGCGAGGGCTTCCTCTTCGACCCCGGCGACGGCTCGCAGCGGCAGCTGCTGCGGTCGGGCGCGGCTGCGAGCGACATCACGCGGATCTGCCTCACCCACTTCCACGGCGACCACTGCCTGGGCGTGCCGGGCATCGTGCAGCGGCTCAGCCTCGACCGGGTCCCGCACACCGTCCACGCCCACTTCCCGCGGTCCGGCGCCCACTTCTTCGAGCGTCTCCGCTACGCCAGCGCCTTCTACGACGCCGCGGACATCAAGGAAGAGCCCGTGGCCGAGGACGGCCTCGTCGCCGAGGGCAGGTTCGGCAGGCTGGAGGCGTACCGGCTCGACCACGGCATCGACAGCTTCGGCTACCGCCTGGTCGAACCAGACGGCCACCGGATGCTCCCGGAGAAGCTCGCGGAGCACGGCATCCAGGGCCCGCAGGTGCGTGCGCTCCAGCAGGACGGCGAGTTCAACGGCGTCAGGCTCGAAGACGTCAGCGAGCCCCGCAAGGGCCAGCGGTTCGCCTTCGTCATGGACACCAGGCTCTGCGACAACGTCTACGAGCTCGCCGATCAGGCCGACCTGCTCGTCATCGAGTCGACCTACCTCGCCCGCGACACGAAGCTCGCCGGCGACCACGGCCACCTGACCGCCCAGCAGGCCGCCCGCGTCGCCAGGGACTGCCGGGTCCGCAAGCTCGTCCTGACGCACTTCTCCCAGCGCTACGAGAACCCGGCCGAGTTCCTCGAGGAGGCGGCGGCGGAGTTCGACGGCGAGATCGTCATCGCGAAGGACCTCGACCGGGTGCCGGTGCCGAAGCGAGCCACTGGTCGCTGACGATCTCGGTGAGCGACGAGTGCGAGGGTTTCCACCCCAGCGCGTGCAGCCGTGACACGTCAGCCTGCTGGAACCGCACCTCGCCGGGATGCGCCGGCCGCCACGTCACGTCCACCGACCGGCCGGAGACCTCCTCCACGGCACCGAGGACGTCCCGGACGGACGCCGGCGTGGCCCCGACGTTGTAGACCGCCGACTCGCCGACCGTGCAGTCCTCCAGCGCCACGACGAACGCGGCCGCGACGTCCCGCACGTTCACGAAGTCGCGCACGGAAGTCCCGTCGCCGTAGACCTCCATCCCCGGCACGGTTCCGGCGGCCGCGGCCACGGCACGGGTGATCACCCGAGTGGTGTCGGTGTCACCTCCTCCAGCGACGTTGAACAGACGCAGCGTGGTCGCCCCGATCCGCCCGGACCGCGCCGCCCACGCCACCAGGTCCTCGGCGGCCGCCTTCGAAGCGGCGTAGGGGGATGAAGGTTCCCGAAGGGATTCCTCGGTCAGCGGAAGATCGGAAGGCCGGTAGACGCCCGCAGTCGACGCGAGCAGGAAAGGCCGTCCCTGCAACGCTTCCAGGAGGTTGAGCGTCCCGCCGACGTTCACCGAGTAGTACGAAAGTGGATCTTCGAACGACTCTCGCACGCGGCTCAGTCCGGCCAGGTGGATGACGGCGTCGGCGTCGATCGACCCGAACGGCTCTAATAGGCGTTGACGGGAGGAAACGGGTTCATGTCCGTGAACCCGCAGCTCACGCACCACGGCACGGCCGACGTACCCAGTGGCACCGGTCACCAGAACTCGCACAAGTTGACCCTAAAGGTCGACCGTGGCTGCGCCGATAACACACGAGTGAGTTACCCCCATCGCGCTGTGCACACAAGCATCGCCGGACTCCTGCACGACGTCGCCGTGCACGAGTTCAAGCGGCAGGAGTTCCTGCGCAACGTGGCTGAGATCGTGGGAGTCGCACCCGCGCCTCAGTCAGCCGAGGTCACCGCTCCGCTTGCCGCGATCAACCCCAGGCGCAGCTTCCTCAACCGCGTTGACCAGGTCCTCAGGGACGCGGCGCGGGCCTGATCCACTTGCCGTGAGGCCCGCACGAGCGGGCCCGTCGCAAGATTCATCCGGCTGTTGCCGGACCGTGCTTCGACACACATACCGGGTGGCTCTACGCTACGCGCTACCCGGCGATCGCCGGTCGCATCCTCCGCTTCTCTCAAAGCGAGTTCTCGGCGATGAATCATGTCCTCGCAGCGCTCAACGAGCGCCTCGGCAAGTTGTTCGGTGACCGGCTGGTGGTCCTGGCCGGTGGCACGCGTCTGGCGAAGCGCGCGCACGAGCTCCATACGCTCGGTGCCCGCCATACGCTCGTGCTCGATACCGACGACCATGCCCCGCTGCATGATTCCGAGATCGCCCGCTGGGTGTCGCTCGGCATCAAGGGCGGCTTCGTCGCGGTCGAGCAGCGCCGGCTGGGCAAGCTGCTGACCAAGCCGAGCGCCGAGGTCAGGGCGATCCTCAAGGACTTCGACGCCAAGCGCGAAGCCGTCGTGATCAGCACGCCCTACAACGAGATCGACACGTTCCAGGGCCGTCCCGTGCTCAACGCGCGCCAGCGCAAGTGGGTCGAGCTCGAGAACAAGACCACCATCGACGCGCTCTGGGACGAGCTGTCCGCTCGCCGTGCGCCCGCGATGGTGTTCGACCTCGACTTCGAACGCCTCTGGGGCGCCTCGGAGATCCTGGACCGCGGCGCGGGCGTCGTCTGGTCGGGTGACGGCCCGGCGATCAACGGCGGCGCGAACTTCGTGCGCCGCGTGCGGTCGTACGAGGAGGCGAAGGACGCGTTCGAGGTCCTCGCCCCCAAGTGCGAGCAGGTGCGCGTGATGCCGTTCCTGGAAGGGATTCCGGTGAGCGTGCACGGCATCGTGTTCCCCGACGGCACCGCGGTCCTGCGTCCGATCGAGATGGTCGTGCCGCGCCGCCAGGGCCAGGCCAAGTTCCTCTACGCGGGCTGCGCGTCGTACTACGACCCGCCCGTGTGGATCCGCGACGAGATGCGCAACCTGGCCCGCCGCGTCGGCGAGCACCTGCGTGAGACCGTCGGCTACCGCGGCACGTTCACGCTCGACGGCATCGCGACCGAGGACGGCTTCCTGCCGACCGAGATCAACACCCGCTACGGCGGCGCGATGGTGTGCTTCGAGGACGCCGTCCCGACCCTGCCGCTCGCCCTCGTCCAGGTCGCCCTGGTCGCGGGCTGGGACCTCGGCATCTCCTCGATGCAGTTCGAGGAGCTCGTCCTGCAGGCGGCGGACAACGTCCGCTCCGGCGCGGTGGGCGCCAACGTGCGCGCGGTGCAGCCGACCCAGGTCGACGAGCGCCGCGTGATCTTCACCGGCTGGGCGTGCCGCCTGGCGCACTCCGACGAGCCCGCGCACGCGACGCTGCGGCTGAGCCCGTCGCCGATCGGCGGACGCCTCGACCTCGACCTGCACCGCGAGAACATGCCCGTCGGCGCCCCGGTGGCCGCGCTGACCGTCGCGGCGTTCGCGCTGGCGGACCAGGAGTGGGGGACGGGCCTCGGTGCCCTGGAGCCCGCGATCGCGGTCGAGGACGAAGCCCAGGTCGAGCAGGAGTTCATCGAAGAGGCCGTGATCGCCTGACCAGGAACTCCCGGATCAGTGCGGCGCACTGATCCGGGTCTTCCAGCCACGGCTCGTGCCCGCCGGGGACCAGTTCCAACCGGCCCTGCGGCATGAGTGCGACGCGCGCCGCGGCAGTTGCCGTGTCGCCGTCCGACTCGCCCAGCACGACCAGCACCTGTGGCTGCACCGTTGCGAGTTCGGCGTCGGAGAGCACGTAGGGCCCGCGGAACATCTCGCGCAGATACCTCGACACGGTCGTCCCGAACGCCCATCGCCGCACGCCGAGGTAGGTCGCCCGGATCAGCTCGGGCGGCATCGCCTCCACGGCAGAGTGCCCGACGGTGCCGGCGAGGATCTTGCGGTAGAAACCGGCGGGCTTCGGCATCGAGAGCAGAACCGGGCCCAGCAGCGGCCGCGCCAGGATCTTCAAGCCAGGCAGCTCGGCTCCGAACGCGACGGCGGGCGTGCCGACCGCCACCAGCGACCGCACCCTGTCCGGCTCGTCGAGCGCGAAGAACAACCCCAGCATCGCGCCTTGCGAGTGTCCGATCACGTGGACCGATCCGAGCCCGAGCTCGTCCAGAACACCCGTGAGAGCGCTGCGGAACCACGTGCGCAGGTTGACGCCGCGGAAGTCGACACCGCCGGACTGCCCGTGCCCTGGCATCTCCAGCATCAGGGCCCGGCAGCCGGGCAGCCGAGCCACCAGCGGCGCCCAGTGCGCGGGCCCCAGGCTGAAGCCGTGCAACAGGAGAACCGGGTCCCCGTCGCCCACCTCCAGCACCCTGAGGCGCACGGAGGAGAGCTGGATCGCCCGGCTTCGTGGTCGTAGCCCGTAGTGCGCGAAGGCTTCGGCTTCCATCGGAGCCACCTCCAATTTCAATAGAGGCGACCTCTACCGAGAGGGGTAACGTAAGGCCGGTGGAGGAACCCGTCAAGGCCGGCCGGGCCTACAACACCTCGCGACGTGCGGAGCAGGCGCGGCAGACGAGGCGCCGCATCGCCGAGGCCGCCCGGAAGCTCTACGTGGAGCGCGGCTACCACGTCGTGACGATGGCTGACATCGCCGCTGAGGCAGGCGTCGCCTACCAGACCGTTTACGCCGTCTTCGGCAACAAGAAGCGCCTGACGCACGAGATCATCTGGACCACGTTCGACTTGGAGAACGTCCACGACCTGCTCGCTGAGCTCGCCGCCACCCCCGATGCGGAGGCGCGGCTGAGGTCGGCGGCGCACATCGCACGAGTGGTGAGCGAACGGCTGGGCCAGCTGCTGCGGTTCCTCCAGGAGTCGGGGGATCCGGACCTGCTGGCGGAGTACCGGGAGGTCGAATCCCGCCGCAGGGAACAGCAACAGCCGTTCTTCGCCGAGGTGCTGTCCGGACAGGAAGAGCTCGACGTGCTCTGGGCGATGACGGGCAGCCACCTCTACCTGCAGCTGGTCGACGGCCAGGGCTGGTCGGCCGACCGGTACGAGCGATGGCTCGGCGACTCTCTCGTGGCTTTGCTGCTGGCCTGACCTACCAGGCGCCCCCGTCGCCGTACGCGGAGGTGAGGGCGAACCGGTAGCCCATCAACGCCGCGGCGACCTCGCGCGGCTGATGCGCCGGACGCACCAGCCCCTCGCCGAGCACCTTCGGCCTGGGCAGGTCGACCCCCAGTAGCTCGGGCGACCGCTTCAGCAGCGCCACGGCGATCTCGGCGGCGCCTGCGAGCATCTCCTCGCCCGGCAGTTCGATCATGTCCTGCATCAGCCCCACGACGAACGAGGGCAGCTTCTCGGGCACCGCGCACGCCAGTGCCACGAGGCACGCCACCCGTTCGGACGCCAGCGCCTCGAAGATCTTCTGCGCGCCCTGGGCGACGGCGTGCCTGGTCTGGGTCAGCCAGTCCGGCGCGGTGCGGGGCAGTTCGCGGCCGAGGGCGTTCCACCGGCGGTGCGTGCGCCGGCCCTCCTCGGTGAACCCCTTGCCCGCCAACGCCATGGCGGCCAGCAGGAAGATCACCCGATCACGTACGTCCGCGGCGACCTTGTACGAGGCTCCGAGCTCAACCAGGAACGGCACGGCGCAGAACGAGGCCTCGGAGACCGTGTCGTCGGTCAGCAGCCGGTCGGCCAAAGAGGAGAGTGCGTCGAGGCGGACGGCGGCGTTGGAGTCCATCAGGGAGCGCAGGAGGCGGGGAACGCGACCGGCGCCACCCCGGCCGTCGTAGACCTCGGCCCAGGAAATCCTGTCGAGTCCGCGCAACGGGTCAGGCCGTTGCCAGGCACGCGGCAGCTCCATAGGGCGGAAAGGTACGGGATGTCAGGGAAGGCTCCTCGGAGCCTCGCCCGTACGATCTCGTGGTGTCCTTCTCGGTGGCCGACATCTTCTCGGGTGCGGGCGGCATGAGCTACGGCTTCCACGCCCACCGCGACTTCCGGGTTGTCGGTGCCGCCGACGCGCAGATCGGCAAGCCGTCCTCGCGCTTGGGTTCATTGCGCTGCAACGACACGTACCGCGCGAACATCGGCGTCGACCCGTTGGAGGTCGACCTCTCGAAGGTGTCGCCCGCGGCGTTACGCGAGGTGTGGGGACTCCAAAGAGGTCAGCTCGACGTCCTGCTGGCGTGTCCGCCGTGCTCGGGTTTCAGCCGCATCACCGCCCAGAACCACATGCGCGACGACCCGCGGAACTCGCTGGTCGGCCGCATCGCCGTCTACGCGCAGGAGCTGCGGCCGAAGGTCGTGCTCGTCGAGAACGCCCGCGAGCTCGTCAAGGGCAAGCAGCGCCACCACTTCGACAGCCTGGCGCAGGAGCTCACCCGGATCGGCTACTCGGTCGCGGGCGGCACGCACATGCTGTCCAAGTTCGGCCTGCCGCAGCTGCGGGAACGAACGCTGATGGTGGCCGTCGACGCGGGGCTGCCGTTGCTCACGATGGACGACCTCTGGGAGGGCAGGGTCATCCGCCCGTCCGCCATCACGGTCCGGCGCGCGATCGGCAAGCTTCCCCCGATCGAGGCCGGCGAGGCGCACCCGGAAGACCCCATTCACGTGTCGCCGACGTTTTCTCAGGACCGCAGCCTGGAAAGAATGCGTGCGATTCCTGCGAACGGCGGATCGTGGGCGGATCTGCTCAGGTCTCCTGAGACCGCGGAGTTGTTGAATCCGGCACAACGCAAGATCGTCGAACAGCAGAACTGGGGTTCTCACCCGGACGTGTACGGCCGGATGTGGTGGGACGAACCGGCGAGGACGATCAAGCGTGAATGCGGTCACGTCGGCAACGGCCGTTATGCCCACCCCGAGCAGCACCGCCTCTGCACAGTCCGGGAGATGGCGTTGCTGCAGGGCTTTCCGCGGCAGTTCAGGTTCGACGTGTCCATTCTCGGCAACGCCTACCGCCACGTCGGCGACGCCGTACCACCGCTGATCGCGTACCAGCTGGCAGGGCTGACGCGGTGGATCCTCACAGGTCGGCGCCCCGAAGCCCGCGAGATGTGCCTGCGCGGCACTTCACTGCGTCCCGGCGACATTCGACCGGTGGAAGTTACCGAAATGGTGGCGTGATCGATGAACCGCGAGTGTCCGCCATCCGTAGCGGTACGCGGCAATCGATAACTGTTCGGCAACGAATCTATCGTCACCTGACAAATCGATTCCATCGTGGACCTATCCACTGTGGACGCCGTGAGTATCTTTTCGCTGGTCACGCAAGGTTTGTAGTGGTCTCCATACCTCACTCCATCGGGTGTAACTCGATCGGATAGTGTCCGCTCGCTTCCTGTCGGTTCAGTGTCGATCTCGATGTGCCGACCGTCCCGACGGGCGAACTGTCTTCCCACCGCGTTCGGGCTAACTTCAGCGAGCAAGGAGACCCATGGCTTCCCGGTTGAGGATCGGCGCGGCGCTGCTCGGCGCCACCGCCGCCCTGTCGTTCTCGGCCCTGCCGGCTCACGCCGACGTCATCGCCACGCCGGACCAGGGCGACCAGCCCAAGGGTGAGTTCGTCGCGCTCAAGGAGGGCCCCCGCCTGCCCTCGCACAAGGAGCGCTACATCGAGACGGAGATCATCCGGCTCCAGATCCAGGGTCAGAAGGACACCAAGGTCTACGCGTACTGCGTGGAGCTGCCGACGGAGCTCTCGAATGGTGACCACCTCCGCGAGGTGGAGTGGGGCAAGCACCCCAACCAGAAGCAGTTCAACGACAACGCGGGCAAGATTCTCTGGATCCTGACGAACTCCTTCCCCAACCTTCCGATGAAGAAGGGTGTGGGCGGGGCCGACATCGAGACCAAGTGGGGCAAGCAGTTCAGCGAGAAGGAGACGATCGCCGCCACCCAGGCCGCGATCTGGCACTTCTCCGATGGTGCTGAGCTGGACATGAACGACAGCCGCAACAGCCAGGACGTCAAGGACCTGTACACAAAGTTCCTCGAGCAGGCCAAGGACGAGGCGCAGCCGAAGCCGACGCTGGAGGTCGACCCGGCCGAGAAGACGGGCAAGTCCGGCGAGAAGATCGGCCCGTTCAAGGTCACGACGACCGCGTCCGAGGTCAAGCTGACCGCAAACCTGCCCGAGGGTGTCACCATCACGGACGCCGCCGGCAACCCGCTCGCCGTGAAGAAGAAGGGCGACAAGGAGCTCGCCGTTCAGGGCACCGGCGAAAAGGTCTCCGAGTTCTTCGTGAACGTCCCGGCCGGTGCGAAGGACGGCGAGGCGTCGTTCCAGCTCTCGGCTGAGGCCACGCTGCAGGTTGGCCGCCTGTTCGTCGCGAAGGACAAGGACTCGGTCGGCGACGACAAGGTCGCCCAGTCCCTCATCGTCGCGCAGCCGTCGAACGCCAAGGTCGAGAAGGAGGGCAAGGCCAACTGGAAGGCCGGCGTCGTGCCGCCCACCTCGACGACCACGACGACCACCACGACCACGACGGAGACCACGACTCCGACCACCTCCACCACTCCGGCCGCTCCGGCGCCGGGTGGCAGCACCGACGACCTGGCTTCGACCGGTGCGTCGATCCTGTGGCCGCTCCTCGGCGGTCTCGCGCTCGTCGGCGCCGGTGTCGGTGCGCTGTTCGTGGTGCGCCGCAAGAAGGCCGGTGCTGCTGAGTAATCAGCACCCCCAGACGAACGCCCCCAGGGTCCGCGCCGGTCCTGGGGGCGTTTGCCGTTCCGCACGCGGGGCCCTCGCGTACTCCAGGAGAGTACGAAAGCTCCCCGCGTACTGTTACCGGCGGGTAATGCCCGCCACGCTGATGTCTCCGTCAGCGATGGCGACGTCTCGTTGCGAGGACGCGCCGGAGAAGATCGCCCGTGCGGGATCGCGGAAGTTCTCCACGATCTCGACGCGCTGCACCGGCTTCGCCGTGGGGATCACGGTTTCCGGTGTCCACGAGCAGCCGAACCGCACAAGGTAGGTGTTCACGTTCGGCTTTCCGTCCTCAGTGGCGTACACGCGCCAGGTGAACGGGTCGACCGGTTCCATCTCACGGGTCCGCAGGCCCCGTGCGACCTCCTTGGTCTCCCACGCGCGACCGTTCCAGGTGGACAGGTAGTTGTGCAGCGGCCCGTCGGCGGGGTCACCCATGAACCACAGCAGGAACGGCTTGCCCAGCGTCGTGCCGACGAGCTGGATGTAGTCGGGCGACTTCACGTTGTTCGGCAGCGTCAGCGGGGTCTCCGCGACCTTCAGGTGCTGCTCCTGGTCGGCGTCGTCGATCTGGGTGCCCAGATCTGTGCCCGCGGCCGAGTAGAAGTGCAGGTTCCGCGGGTCGAACCACGTGTAGTAGAGGTTGCGGTGGTACCGGTCGTGCAGATGTCCTTCCGGGCCACCACCCGCGAGCGTGTACACGATCCGCACGCGGCCGTTGTCCTCCTGCCGCAGCTGACCGATGTAGATCTCGTTCATGTTGTCGGCGCGGGAGGTCGAGCCGATCGCGAACCGGTCACCGGTCAGTTCCGTGGAGGTCTTCCACGTCCTGCCGTTGTCCTTCGACACCACGTAGAGCATCGGTCGCGTGTCCGTGGGTGTCGTGTGGTCGAGGTCGCGGGTCGTCTCGCGGTAGAAGACGTAGATCGTGCCGTCGCGCGTCACGAACGGCATTGGGTAGGTCGCCGCGTTCTTCGAGATCAGCGTCTCTTCCCAGACCCCGTCCGCCGAGTTGGGCTGTGGCGAACGGGACATGCGCAGCTCGACGTTGTGCATGCCGCGGAAGATCAGCAGATGCCCGTCCTTGGCCTGAACCATGGTCGGGTAGTTGTGCGAGTCCTTGTCCCCGTCCGCGACCCGGTTGGGCGCGGACCAGGTGGCCTTGCGGTGGTCGTACGTCTGGACGTAGCTGTCCTCGTACTGACCGGCCCACGAGATGAAGGTCTTCCCGACTTCGCGGTCGTACACCCCGCCCGCGACCGGGCGCCGGTCGCTGCGGGCCGCGACGTTCGTGGCCGTGGTCGTCACCGCGAACTTCGCCTTCCCCAGCACATCGGCCGTGGCGTGGGCCGAAGGGACTGCGACGAGCGGCAACAGCAGTACAGCGGACATAACTCCACGCAGGAGCCGTGTCATGTGGCTTGTCCTCCTGGTTCTGGCCGCGACGGCGGCCGACCAGGCGGCGGCGGGGCCATCATCGTTGCCGCCCAGCCGACTTGTCCAGGCGGAGTTGGCGTCATCGCGGCTATCAACACGTGGGGTCGTCTCGGGTACCCTGCGTCAGAAGCGGAGGAGCACCACATGAACTTCGACGAGATCAAGAACAAGGCCATGGACCTCGCCGAGCAGCACCACGAGCAGGTCGACAAGGGCGTGGACGCGGCGGCTGATTTCGTCGCAGGCAAGTTCGGTCACGAAGAGCAGGTCGACTCGGTCGCCGAGAAGATCAAAGACTTCCTTCCGGGTGGAGAGTGAACTCCTTCAACGCCACTGACGCAGGGCGGGTGACCTCGAACGGGGAGACCCGCTCTCCTTCTGCCCGCAGGCCAGAGATGATCACCTGGCAGGGCCTCCACGAGCCACGCCTCGAACAGGTGCGGCTGCTGCTGTCGAGCGACCAGCGCCTGCGCGCCTCGGGCCGCATGGTGGCCGCGGGCCCCGACGAGCAGTTCAACGCCTCCTTCGAGGTCTCCGTCGGCGACAGCGGCCAGGTCACCCGCCTGCTGCTGCGCACAGCGACGGTGCTCGAGGAGCGCCACTGCTCCCTGTCGAGGACCGAGGACGGCGCCTGGCTCGTCGACCACGGCCAGGGCGCCAAACGCGAGACGTTCAACGACGCGCTCGACGTCGACGTCCAGTTCGCGGTCCTGTTCAACACCATCCCGATCAGGCGCCTCAACCTGCATCGCGAGGAAGGCGAGTTCGACCTTCCCGTCGTGTGGGTGTCGCTGCCCGACCTGTCGGTGAAGGTCGTGACGCAGACCTACAAGACGGTCTCGGTGGGCGACGAGGAGTCGGTGGTGCGGTTCCGCAGCGGTGGGTTCGAGCAGGACATCAAGGTCGACCAGAACGGCCTCGTCGTCGACTACCCGTTGATCTCGAAGCGGATTTAGAACCCGTCCAAGAAGTGCTTCCTTCGTGGCGAGTCGCATCCAAACGATGGAGGAGAACGGCTCGAGGGTCCTAGCTTCCCGTCCATGCCGAAACGGACTTCGAGCGTGGTCGGCCGCTCGTTCGGTGATGGTGTTCGCGATGCCATCCCACGCGCGGGCCTCACCCAGCGCAGGCTCGCCGAACTGCTCGGCTGGGAAAAGGCCAAGGTCTCCGACCTGGTGAAGGGCAAGGGCGGGGTCACCGAGGTCGAGCTGGCCATGTTGCTCGGCCTCCGCGGCGTCGGACCGGACGAGGCGCGTCGCCTGCTCGCGTTGTACCGAGAAACCCTGCGAAAGGGCTACCTCGAACTCGACGCCGACGGCGTGCCCAATCAGCTGCGCACCTTGATCGAGCGGGAGCGCCACAGCGGCACTTCGAGTGACTGCGTAGAGGTCGGGTATGGCGTCGGCATCCGGGACAGCAAGGCGCCGACCACGCACCTGCCCGTGTCGGACAAGGCGTGGTCGGCGTTCCTGACCGAGGTCAAAGCATCTCGCTGAGCACCTCCGGGTCGATGATGATCGGCGCGGGCCGGTAAGCCGGCGGCTCCACCCCCATGAGCGAGCGCACCAGGAAGTCCCAGCAGCGCGTCCGCACGTAGGCCAGCTTGTCGATGTACAGGTGCTCGGCCCCCGGCACGATGAGCAGCTCGAAGTCCTTGCCCGCCGCGATCAGGGCGTCGGCCAGCCGCAGTGAGTGGTCCGGGTGCGCCGTGTCGTCCAGTTCGCCGTGCACCAGCAGCAGCTTGCCCTCCAACCGGTCCGCGATCTCGGTGTTGGACGCGCGCTCCCATGCCGACGGGTTGTCCGCGCCGTCGCACGACTCCGCCCAGCCCAGCCCGATGCATCGGGCGTCGTGCGAGCCGGACAGCGCCACACCGGCCTTGAACGTCTCGGGGAAGGCCAGCATCGCCCGTCCCGCCGCGAACCCGCCGCCGGAGTGGCCCATCACGCCCACGCGGTCGAGATCCATCCACGGGCGTGTCTCGGCCAGCTGGTGCAGCGCCGCGACGTGGTCCTCCAGGCTGCCCGCGTCGGCCAACCGGCCGTAGGACACGTCGAGGAAAGCCTTGCTACGGCCCGGAGTGCCGCGGCCGTCCAGCGCGACCACCACGAAGCCGAGTGCTGCCAAGGGTTCCGCGTCCAGGCCCATGCCGCCGGGGTCGAAGCACGGGTCGACGCGCGTGACCTGCGGGCCGGGATAAACGTTGTCCACCACGGCATAGCTGCCGGACGGATCGAACCCGCGTGGCTTGTACAGCACGCCGTAGATGTCAGTGGAACCGTCGGCTGCCTTGACGCAGAAATGTTCTGGCGCGGTCCAACCGGTCTCGATGAGCCGCGTGATGTCGGCGCGTTCCAGCGAGACCAGCACGCGGCCGGTCCAGTCGCGGACCGTCGTCACCGGCGGACTGTCCACAGTGGACGCCGAGTCGACGAAGTACGCCTTGTTCTCCGACACCGTGACGACGTGGTCCAGCGTGTCGTCGGTGACCAGGGCGAAACCGGTGCCGTCCAACGAAACGCGGCAGACCGTGCGGCGGTACGGGTCCTCCTCGACCAAACCCGAGGCGGTGAAGTACACGGCCCGGGAGGCCTCGTCGACGTGCAGGATCTCGCGCACCAGCCACTGGCCGGAGGTGACCTGACCCAGCAACGCACCGGTGTGGAGGTCGTAGCGGTAGAGGTGGCCCCAGCCGTCGCGCTGCGAGAACCACAGCACCTCGCCGGCCAGCACGCGGACGACCGGGGCGCCGTACATCCACTGGTTGGGGCTCATGCGGGTGGTTCCGGTCTCGCTCAGCACCACGCGGACCTCGCCGGTGCGGG
This sequence comes from Lentzea nigeriaca, assembly GCF_016907955.1. Lineage (GTDB taxonomy): Bacteria > Actinomycetota > Actinomycetes > Mycobacteriales > Pseudonocardiaceae > Lentzea > Lentzea nigeriaca. The sequence goes on from NZ_JAFBCX010000002.1 coordinate 333,961, forward strand.
CGTCCATCCGGTTCAGGGTCAGCGTGTGCTGGTCGCGCGTCCTGCTGATGAAGTACACGGCCGAGCTGTCCTCTGCCCACCACGCCCAGCCGAGCATGATCGGGGAGAACTCCGGCATGAGCAGTGGTGGCGTCTGGGCGCGGACCATCGTGCCTTCCGCGATGTCAAAGACGACCAGCTCCGCCAACGGCATGTGCTCGTCGCCGGGGTAGGCGTAGCGCTGGGTGTGCAGCACCGGGGCGCCGCCGTCGGCCGGCCTGGACTCCAGCAGGTGGGTCTGCCGGGTGTCGCGCTGGTCGGTCCGGTGCGCCAGCACCTTCGTGGAGTCGGGCGACCAGGCGAGCGCGGGCGGCATGTGCGGCAGGCCGAACTTGCGCATCAGCGTGCCGTAGCTGCCGGAGTCCGGGCCGTAGCCGTAGCCGTGGTTCTCCGAGCCGTCGGTGGTCAGCGCCCACTCGCGTTCACCGGAGCGGGCCCACAGGTCTTCTCCTCGCCGGGAGACGGCGAACTTGCCGTCGGGGGACGACACCTCCAGCGGGTTGCCGGGGGCGGGGAGGAACGGGGTGGGGTCGAAACCCGGCTGGCGGGTGCCCGTCGCCGGGTCGACCAGGACGAACTGACGGTCGGCGCCGTCGCGGACCTGGTACCAGAAGCGGGCACCACCGTCGATCCACTGTGGACGGACCTTGTCGCCGACGACCAGCTCGCCGGGCGCGGCCGAGCGGCGGAGGAGCTTCTCTGCTGCCTGGTAGTTCTCGGTGGTGCTCAACGTTTTCTCCCCAGTGTTCGAAAGTGGTCAGAGGCTGCGGGCGGTGATGTCGCCGTACGAGGTGGTGGCGCGGATGGTCAGGTCGGCGGTGCCGTTGTTCTTCAGCGAGTTCTGGATGCGGCCGTAGGAGGTGCCGGCGTCCAGCGAGGCCGAGAGACCGGCGGCGACGCCGATGGTGATGTCGCCCTTCTGCGTGCTGATCTCCGCGGAACCGGAGAGGCTGCCGACGGTGACGTCACCGGCCTGGGTGCTCACCCGCAGGCCCGCGGCCTCGTCGATCTTGATGTCGCTCTGCGCCGCCTCGAAGGCGACGTCGCCGAGCCGGCCGACGCCGCGGAACTCGGCCGCGGCCGCCCTGGCCTCGACGCGGGACCCGGCGGGCAGCTGGACGGTGACCTCGACGGCACCGGAGGCGCCGAGGATCTGGTTCTTGACCTTGCCCTTGATCCGCAGGACACCATCGGCGAACTCGACCTCGGTCTGCTCGGCGGCCTTCACGTCGCGGCTCTTCGAGGCGTCCGACGGGCGGACGTCGATGGTTGTGTCGTCGCGGTCGGCGGCGATGAACTGGACGAGACCCGCCGGGATGTCGAGGACGGTGGTGATCGGGGCGGGGGTGGCGAACTTCTGCATCTCTGGCTCCTGTAGCTCGTTGTTTCTGATGAGCGAAAAGCTACGTTGCGTTCATAGATACCGACAACAAGCTTGTTGCATCAGATATGCGTATATGCAGGTCATAGGCTATAAATTGTTGCAATGAGATGTAGATCTAATGCAACGATCACCCGCATTGCGTTGCAATGAAGTGAAGGTGAACGCTATGGTCGCGCCATGCCAGGAGGTCGACTCACCCAGCAGGAACGCCGCCAGATCGCGATCGGCCTGGCCGACGGCCTCGCCTACGCCGAGATCGCGAGGAACCTGGACCGCCCCACCTCGACGATCACGCGCGAGGTGATGCGCAACGGCGGTCCGGCCGGCTACAAGGCCGACCTCGCCCACCTGGCCACCGAACGCAGGGCCCAGCGCCGCAAGCAGGCCGTGCCCCGAGGCCGCCAGGCGCCAGAACGGGCCGACGGTCGCGACCCCGAGGCGGTGCGCGAGTTCGAGGAGACGTTCGCCTGCATCTTCATCGCCCAGGGCCTGCCGAAGATGACGGCGAGGGCGCTCGCCAGCCTCTACGCCACCGACACCGGCAGCCTCACCGCGTCAGAACTGGTGGGCCACCTGCAGGTCAGCCCGGCGTCCGTCTCGAAGGCGATGGCGTACCTGGAAAGTCAGGGCCTGATCGGCAGGGTGCAGGAGGGCCGCCGCGAGCGTTACGTCGTCGACGAGGGCGACATCTGGTACCAGTCGATGATCGCCAGCGCCACTGGCACCAGCAAGCTCGCCGAGGCGGCACGCGAGGGCGTGAGCGTCCTCGGGTCCGGCACCCCGGCTGCCACGCGCCTGGAGAACATCGCGCGGTTCCTCGACTTCGTCAGCGAAAGCATCGTGAGGGCTGCCGAGCAGGCCCGCGACATCCTGCACCCGAAGGACTAGACGCGGACCGCGACCGCGACACCCTGCCCGACACCCACGCAGGCGGCCGCGATCCCAACACCGCCACCTCGCGCCCGCAGATGCCGCGCCACATCGATGATCACGCGCGGCATCGAGGCACCGAGCGGATGCCCGTACGCGATGGCCCCGCCGTGCACGTTGACCTTCTCGCGGTCGATCTCCGGCAGGTGGTGCAGCACCGACAACGCCATGGCGGCGAACGCCTCGTTGATCTCCCACAGGTCGATCTGGTGAGCATCGAGGTGCAGCCGCTTCATCAACTTCCGGATCGCCGACACCGGCGCGATCGTGAACCGGTGCGGCTCCTCGCCGGTCGTCGCGCTGCCCAGCACCTCCGCCAGCGGCTCGACGCCCAGCTCCGCCGCAATGGCCTCGGTGCCCATCAACGCGGCCAAAGCGCCGTCGTTCAACGGAGATGCGTTGCCTGCGGTCACCGAGCCGTTCTCCGAGAAGGCGGGCTTCAGCTTGGCGAGCTTGTCGATGCTCGTGTCGGCGCGGACGTTCTCGTCGCGACGCACCGCGGTGCCGTCCGGCAGCTGCACGGCGAATGCGAAGCCCTCGTGCACACCCGCATCCCACGCAGCAGCGGCGCGGCGGTGTGACCTCAAAGCGAAGTTGTCCATTTCGGAACGTGTGATGCCCAGTTCGTGGGCGACGTTCTCGGCGGCCAGCCCCAACGGCACGGTGTAGTGCTTGGGCATCCGCGGGTTGACCAGCCGCCAGCCGAGGGCCGTCGACACGGTCTCCATGCGGTCCGGGAAAGCCTTGTCCGGCCGTGCCGTCACGAACGGCGCCCGCGACATGCCCTCCACGCCGCCCGCGACGATCAGGTCGGCGTCGCCGGCGATGAGTGCCCGCGCGGCCTGGATGATCGACTCGCCACCGGAGGCGCACAGGCGGTTCAGCGTCGCGCCCGGCACCGAGACCGGCAGGCCCGCCAGCAGGGCGGCCATGCGCGCGACGTTGCGGTTGTCCTCGCCGGCGCCGTTCGCGTCGCCGAGCAGCACGTCGTCGATGCGCGCGAGGTCGAGGCCGGGGTAGCGGCGCAGCAGGTCGACGATCGGCAGCGCCGCGAGGTCGTCCACCCGGATGCCGGAGAGACCTCCCCGGTACCTGCCGAACGGAGTGCGGGCTGCGTCGAGGATCAGTGCGCGGGCCATATGTCCATCTTGCGGCAATCAGGGCTTCAACAAGAAGGGAACGTAACCCGTTTCGGGGTGCACGTCTGGATCGGTGCTGAAGGCTTTGACCTCGACCGCGTGCGCGCCCTCCGCGAGCGAGCCGGTGTTCAGTGAAATCCGCCACCGGCCCGCGGCGCCCGGTCCGTCGGCCGTGGTGGGAATGGTCGCGACGTGGTTGCCGTCGAGCCGCACCTCGAACCCGGCGAGGCCCGCGACGGCCGAGTCGAGGGCGTTGACGCGGACCTCGATGACCACGCGTCCCCTGGTGAACGCGGCGCCGTTCTCGATGGGCTGGCCGCTCGCGTCGAGGATCTCGGGAACGGGGTCGGCGAGCACCGGTTTCGACTCGACGAGCGGTGTGCCCGGCTGGCGCTGCGGAGCGCTCTTGGGGCCGGTGAGCTCGACGTCGGTGTGCGTGACCTGGATGCGTTCCCAGGTGACCAGCTGGACGTTGAGGTTCTCGGTGAAGGCCTCTTTGGGCAGGTCCGCGATGGCCGGGTACTCCGCGCCCGGTTTCCACTGCGTTCCGGGGACGGCCGGCCGCAGCGGAACCTCGACGCCGTTGATCTTCACCGCGGTCACCGGGTCGCTTTCGCGCGACGGGATCAACGCGATGCGCAGCTGACCCGAGGTGACGTCCGGGATCGGCAACGCGCTGCTGGTCGGGCCGTCGACGCGCACCTGCGGCGTCGGGACGGCGGGTGGCGCGTCGGCCTTGGCGGTCCGGTAGCCGATGAGGTCGACGCCGGCACGGATCCGGTCGCCCGCGAGCGCAGCGACACCGACCAGCGCTGTCGCCTCGCGCCACTCCGGCACGAACGGGCTGGTGGCGACGACTTCACCGTCACGGGTGACGTGCGTCCCGGTCTTGGTCAGCACGATCTCCCAGCGCACGGTCACGCCCGGCAGCGCGGGCGGGATGGCCTTGGCCGTCGTGCCGTTCGGGACGAGATCGACGACGGAGTTGCCGGCGACGTCGGTGGAGACGGTCGCGCGGATGGCGTTCGGCAGGACCGGGTCGCCCTGGACGCTGACCGGGCCGGGCACGAGGTCGAGCAGCAACTTGCCGCCGGTGCCGGGGGCGTCGGTCTCGATCACCAGGCGGCTGTCGTCGTCAGTGCGGACGAACGGCGTGCGCGACCTCAGCGTGACCGCGCGCGTGCCACAGCTGCTGCTGATGACCAGCCGGTCGTGGTCCTCGGCGTCTCCTGACGTCGCGCGGGCGCAGTCGGTGCGCTTGGCGAGGCGCCAGCGTTGCAGGTCGGGCTCGTCCGCCTGGTCGAAGCGGTCGACGAACGTGTAGGGGGCGCTGTCCGCGCGGGGTGTCGCCTTCGTGGTCGCGGGCTGGGAGCGCTGGCCGAACGAGTCGACCGCGCGGATCTCGATCTGCTGCTCGCGCTCGTTCTCCAGACCGTTGAGCTGCGTACCGGGCCTGGTGACGAGCTTGGTCCTGTCGCCCCACCGCACCTCGTAGCCGGGGGCGTCGCCTGACCAGGTCAGCTGGATCTTGTGGTGGCCGCCGCGCGCGACGACGTTCGTGGGTGTGCCGGGACGCCCTTGTGGGGCCGGCACGAGCACCTGCTCCGCCTCGTACGGCTTGAGCTTCGTCGGCGGCGGGGGAGCCGTGGGCAAGGTCGAGTTGCCCCCGTTGGTGTCGCGCAACAAGATCACGCCCACCACCAACGCGAGCCCTGCGACAGCGAAGGCGACCCGCTTCATGCGGTCACGCTAAGGCGTTGTGCCCAGCTCGAACACGGTTTCGGTGGTAACGGGTTCGGAATGGTCCGCCGGAAGGACGCTCAGCTTGAGCCGAGCGTGCGACCCCGGCGTCAACTTCTTCGTGTCGAGCCAGAACTCGTGCCTGCCGGGGACACCGGGACCCTGCTCGTCGGTGGGCAGCGCGACTATCCGCCTGCCGTCGAGTTCGAGCTCGATGCCGCGGTGCCCGATGGCGTTGATCTCGGCCGTGACGAGGACGCGGCCGTGGTGCGGGATCGGCTGCGGGGGCTTGGTGCCGTCCTCGTGCATGACGTGCAACCGCGGCCCGCCGGTCTTGATACCGCCTGGTCGGTCCGCGAGCTTCGGCAGGGCGCCGGGACGGCTCTCCGGCTTGCGGATGATCACGAGCTGGGCGGGGTCGGCGGCCGCGATCTTCCTGACGCCCGCGGCCACCTCGGTGATCTTGACCTGGTTGCCGGGCTCGAGCGTGACGATCTTGGCCGCGGCCGCGTCCTGCGGGACCTCGGCGTCCTGGGCGAGCGAGAGGACCTCGGTCGGCAGGACGCGTTCCGGCACGCCACCGACGCCGAACGCGTCGAGGAAGCCGCCGCCGTCGATCCGGATCCTGGGGTGGACCAGCGGTTCCTTGACGGCCACCGGCTCGTAGGCGACCACGACACCGTCCCGCAGTGCCAGCACGGCGTCGGGCAGCACCCGCATCTCCCACCGGTGCCGCACGCCCGCCACGAGCCCGGTCAGCGGCGCGTCGCCGAGCTGCACCTGCTTGCCGGTGCGGGGCAGCTCGGGGTCCGCGACGATCCGCGTGCCCTGCGTCGTGACGTCGAGACTGACCGCGCCGCGCGGCTGGTTGTCGGTCTCCCTGAGGTAGTGCCACGGGTCGGGCAGCAGCGTGAGCCGCACGTGACTCGACTCCACGGCTCCGGCGACGCTGATGATCGCCCTGCCGATGGCGCCGTCGCTCGCCGGCACTCCGAACCGGATGGGCGTGTTCGACTGGAACGCGGCCATCGGGCAGTCGACGTCGACGCGCTTGCTGGGCCCGAACGGCCTGAGGCCCAGGCACTCGTGCTCGGCCTCGACGCGCCACTTCCGCGGGTCGAGCGACTCCGGTCCGTCGAACCTGTCCACCTGCCCGACGAGCTGGTCGTCCCACTTGTCGTCGTAGAGGTCCTTGGGCGTCGCGGAGATCCTGAGCGGCTCAGACCGCTTGCCCGTCGCGTTGACCGCGCGGATGTCGACCTCGACCCGCTGCTCCGGGTTCAGCCCCGCGATCTCGACCTCGGGACCGGGAACGAGCTGCTCGTTGCCGTTCCAGCGCACCTCGTAGGCCGACGCCGAGCCGTTCCACGCGATCTGCAGCGCGTCGGCGTCCAGCGCCTGCGCCCTCGGATTGGCGGGTTTCGTGGGCTCCTGTTGCTGCACGACCTCGACGCCGGCGTCGATCTCGCGCTTCAGCGTGCCCGGCCCGTCGCCCGCGCGGAGGGCCACGACGGCGGCGATGACGAGCGCGAGGCCACCGAGCCCACCGGCGAGCGTCCGTCGATCCACCCGGCGACCCTACGACGTTTCCGCTGTGGCGGTGCTGCCGTCCAGCCCAACCACACGTCCGCCCCGCGACCCGAGATTTCGGAGCGCCGCCAGCGCTCCTGGCTTGGTCAGGTCGATGGTGATCTCGGTCCGCTGAGCCTGGTTGACCAGCGCGTTTCGGCCGTCGTGCCCGGCCTCGATCGTCTTGGCGAGCCCACCGGTCGACGCCAGCGATCCGCGCGCCGCCCCGAGCCTGCCGAGCGCGTCGTCGACCGCCATCAGCAGCGCGTCCCGGTTCCCCTCGCACATCGCGCGCACGAGCTCGGGTCGGCTGCCCGCCACCCTTGTGCCGTCGCCGAAGCTGCCCGCCGCGAGCGCCATGGCCAGCGGTCCGCCGTCCGCGCCCACCGCGGCCAGGACCGCGGCCATCACGTGGGGGAGGTGGCTGATCCGCGCGACGGCCTCGTCGTGCTCCTCGGGTGTGGTCGGGACGACGTGGGCGCCGAGGTCGAGCGCGAGCTGCATGACGTCGTTGAGGTGGTCGTCGGCCTCCTCCGGCGTGACGACCCAGGCCGCCCCCTGGAAGAGGGTCACGCTGCCCGCGTCCCAGCCGCTTCTGCTGGTGCCGGCCATCGGGTGGCCGCCGACGAAGCGGACCTCGGGCGCGTACCGGTGCACAGCGTCGTGAACAGGCCCTTTGACGCTGGTGACGTCCGTGAGACGGGTGCCTTTGGGGATCCTGCGGAGAAGATCGGGCAGGGCGGGCAGGGGCACGGCGAGAACGACGAGCGCCTCGCGGTCGCGGCTGAGGGCCTCGTCCACGGTCGTGACGTCGAAGCCCTCAGCGCGTGCCTTGTCCGCGTCTTCCCTGCTCGCCGTCGCACCCCACACCGTGCGCCCGGCAGCCTTGGCGGCCCGCAGCACGGAACCGCCGATCAGTCCCAGTCCGATCACGCACACGTCTCGCACGGCGCCCATCATTCCGTGCGACACGTGCCCGGAACTACCGGAGGGCGTCCAGCGCGAACGCCGCGTACGCAGCCACCCCGTGCTCCATCGCGGCCTCGTCGAACAGCACCCGGTTCGAGTGGTTGGGCGGCGCGTCGTCGACGTCGATCCCACGCGGGCAGGCCCCGAGGAACGCCAACGCCCCAGGCACCCGCTGCAGCACGTACGAGAAGTCCTCCGCACCCATCAGCGGATCCTGCATCGGCTCGCTCCACGTGGGCCCCATCGCCTGCGCGACCAGGTCCACCACGTGCTGTCCTACCTGGTCGTCGTTCACCGTAACCGGATAGCCCGGCACGATGCTCACCTCGGCGTGGCAGCCGTACGCCGCGGCCGTGTGCTTCACGACCTGCTTGATCTCCTTGTGCACCTGCTTGCGGGTGGCCTCGGACAACGTCCTGATCGTCCCGTCGAGGGTGGCCACCTCAGGGATGATGTTCGTCGTCGTACCGGCCTTGATCTGCGCGACCGTCACCACGGCCGGCTCGTGCACGCTGATCCGGCGGCCGAGCATCGTCTGGATCGCGCCGACCATCGCCGCGGCGGCCGGCACCGGGTCGAGGGCGTTGTGCGGCATCGCGCCGTGTCCGCCGCGGCCCTTCACGTGGATGTGGAACGTGTCCCCGGACGCCATGATCGGGCCGGGGCGGCACGTCACCACGCCCGACTTCATCTTCGACGTGATGTGCAGGGCGAAAGCCTTCTCCACACCGTCGTCGAGCAGGCCTTCCTCGATCATGTACCGGGCGCCGTGGTAGCCCTCCTCGCCCGGCTGGAACATGAACAGCACCTTGCCCCGCAGCGCGTCCCGCCGGTCGGCCAGCAGTCGGACGGAGGACGCCAGCATCGCCACGTGCGTGTCGTGCCCGCACGCGTGCATGTTGCCGTCCACTTCGGACGCGTAGGGCAGTCCCGTGTCCTCCTGCAGCGGCAGGCCGTCCATGTCGCCGCGCAGCAGCACCGTCGGCCCCGGCCGATCACCCTCGAGCACCGCCACCACCGAGGTGGTCGACTCGCCCTTCGTGACCTTGACCGGCAGCCCCTCCAGCGCGTGCAGGATCGCCGCCTGGGTCTTGGGGAGTTGAAGTCCCTGTTCAGGGTGGCGGTGGATCTGCCTGCGCAGTGCCACCGTGCGGGGCTGCAGCGCGCGCGCCCCTTCGAGCAGTCCGGCGAGACGGGGGTCCGGCGTGTTTGTGCTCATCTACCGATGGTGCCACCACCTCAGCTACCGGGAAGGTCGTCTGGGCCCTACGGTGTGCACATGACACAGCAGGAGCCGGTCAACGGCTTCGCGGTCGCGGTCGTCCGGGAGGACGGCCGCTGGCGGTGCAGCAGGATGGACAGCTCCGCGCTGTCGGAGCTGGACGCGGCGATCACGCAGCTGCGTCAACTCAGGTCGACCGGCGCCGTGTTCGGCCTGCTGGCGGTCGACGACGAGTTCTTCATCATCCTGCGCCCGGTGCCCGGCGGCGTGGCGCTGCTGCTCTCCGACGCGGCGGCCGCCCTCGACTACGACATCGCGGCCGACGTCCTCGACCTCCTGCGCGTCGAGCCGCCGGACGAGGAGGACACCGAGCTCTGGCCGGAGGGCGACCTCGGCGTGTTGTCCGACCTCGGCATGCCCTCGCACGAGCTCCAGATCATCGTCGACCAGGTCGACCTCTACCCGGACGAGCAGCTCCAGATGATCGCCCAGCGCGTCGGCTTCATCGACGAGTTCACGAAGCTGCTCGACACGATCCAGGCGTGAACGACTCCGACCTCGTCCGCGCCGCCCTGAACGCGGCCGCCGATTCCGGCCCCGACGTCCCGATCGGCGCGGTCGTCTTCGCACCGTCCGGCGAGGTGCTCGCGTCGGCCTGCAACGCCCGTGAGGCACTCGGCGACCCGACCGCGCACGCCGAGATCCTGGCCCTGCGCGAGGCGGCGACGAAGTACGGCGACGGCTGGCGGCTGGACGGCTGCACCCTGGCTGTCACCCTCGAACCCTGCACGATGTGCGCGGGGGCACTGGTGCTCGCCCGTGTTTCTCGTCTCGTTTTCGGTGCCTGGGAGCCCAAAACGGGCGCCGTGGGGTCGTTGTGGGACGTCGTTCGCGACCGCCGGCTCAACCACCGGCCGGAGGTGCGCGGCGGTGTGCTCGAGGAAGAGTGCGCTGACCTGCTCGAACGCTTCTTTCGGACCCAGCGTTAACCCTCTGGATCCGGCTGTGTATTGTTCTTATCGGTGGCGTGTCCGAGCGGCCGAAGGAGCACGCCTCGAAAGCGTGTGAGGTGCAAGCCTCCGTGGGTTCAAATCCCACCGCCACCGCCAAAGCTGAAAGGCGAGTGCTCGTGACGAGCACTCGCCTTTTGCTTTGTCGGGCCTGGTCCGTTCGCTAGAACCTCGCGCGGGCCAGGAACTCCTTCAGCAACGTCGCATCGCCGGACACGTCCAGCCCGTCCGCACTCCGGCGCCGGTAGAGCGCCAGCACCAGCTCCGCGGCCGGTCCCCGCACGGTCACCGCGGCCGCGCCCTTGTTTTGACGGGCGACCGGTGCGGTCCCGGTCAGATCAACCAGCCACCTCACGTCGACGTCGGTCGCCTCGAACGCCAGCGTGCCCGCCCCGAGCAGTTCAGCGAACTCCGGCCGGCGCAGGTGCACGATCCGCAGCCCCACGGTCATCCACTCGTACAACCCGTCCGCGGCCACCACCGGATCGACCTCGAACGGCAGCCCCAGCGCCTCGAACGCGTCGTGGCGGTGCACCCACGTCTCGTGCGCCATCCGCCGCGCCCAGAACCGTGGCCCCGGCTCGTCGGGGAACAGCACGGCGATCGGGTCGTCCGGCGACACCTCGCGCATCGCCGCCGCCAGCAGTTCCGCGCCCTCGGTCAGCCAGGGGCCCAGCTCTGCGGCCGTTTCGCCGGCGTACCCCTCGACGGAGTGCGCCTTGCTGAGCGATCGGTCGGCGTTCGGAATCCGCTCCCGGACCAGTTGTTCGATCCACCGGTGCGCGTACCCGAGGTGGCGCAGCAGCTGGTTCAACGTCCAGTCCGGCGTGGCGGGCACCCGAACCGAGAGATCCGCGTCGGCCAAGCCGGAAACCAGCAGCGAGGTCTGCGCAACGCCCGTGTCGAGCCGTTGCGCGTAAGTCAGCATCCCCATGGTCAAAAACGTACGCTCGCGAGAAACCGGTCGAGCAGGTCGCGATCACCGAACACCTCGAGACCCTCCACCGTCCGGCGCCGGTAGACGGCGAGCACCAGTTCCACCACCGGTCCGCGGACCGCCACCGCCGCCTTCTCGTGCCCCTCCCGGACAGCAGGCATCGGCCCGGTCAGGTCGATCACGAGCTCGCAGTCGAAGTCGGTCGCGTGCAGGTGGACCGTGTTGCCCGGCCCCACCAGCGCCGCGGTCTCGGCCGGCCGGCGCAGGAACGCGAACGGCAGCGCGAAGCGGGTCCACTCCGCGAGGTTGTCGGCGGCGACGGCGGGGTCGAGCTCGAACGGCACACCCAGCGCGTTGACGGCGTCCCAGCGGTGGACGACGGTCTCCTGCATCATCCGGCGTGACCACAGGCGCGGGCCGGGGTGGCCGCCGAGCGTGGCGATCATCTCGTCCGGTTCGACGGCCTGGAGCGCGGACGCGAGCGACGCCGCGCTGTCAGCGAGCCAAGGACCGAGCTCGGCGGCCGTCTCGCCCGCGTAGGCCGACACGTCGAGCGACATGCCTCGGGCGGGGTCGGCCTCCGGCCACCTCTCGCGGATCATCTCGTCGGTCCAGCGGAACGCGTTGCCGACGTGGCGCAGCAGCTGGTTCACGGTCCAGTCCGGACAGGAAGGCACCTGAATGCCCAGGTCAGCGCCGTTCAGCGCGGAAACCAGCAGGTCGGTCTGGTTGACGATCTCGGCGCAGTGGCGCTCGTAGGTCAGCATCCCCATGCCCCCAAAGTAGGGACGCTGACCGGCGCCTGGGAGGGGCCCACCGGTCAGCGTTCCGATTTGGAGCATACACCATGATCGAACACTTGTTCGAGTGATCATTGATGGGCCAACCGGTTAACCGTTAGTAACAACTGCTTCCAAACGTCACTCGATCGAGGAAAGATGCGGCGGTCCGCCGCATCCCCTGGAGGAAGTTTTGAGAGCCACCCTGCCCGGCGTCGGGACAGCGGTGGCGGCGCTCGTGTTCGCCGCCATACCCGCCGTTGCCGCACCCAGCACCGATGCCCTGATCTCCGAGGTCTACGGAGGCGGCGGCAACTCCGGCGCCACGCTCAAGCAGGACTTCGTCGAGCTGGCCAACAAGGGCACCAGCGCGATCAGCCTGGACGGCTACAGCGTCCAGTACATCTCGGCCACCCCCGGCGCGAGCACGCAGTGGGGCGTGACCCCACTGTCCGGTTCGATCGCGCCCGGCAAGACGTTCCTCGTCGCCGAGGCCAAGGGCACCGGCGGCACCGTCGACCTGCCGACCCCCGACACCACCGGTTCGCTCAACATGAGCGCCACCGGTGGCACGATCGCGCTGGTCAACGGCACTGCGGCCCTCACCTGCAAGACGGCTGCCGACTGCGCCGCGGACTCGCGCATCAAGGATCTCGTCGGCTACGGCACCGCGGTCGTCCGTGAGGGCACGGCGACGGCCGCCCTGAGCAACACCACCTCGGCGTCCCGCGGCGCCGACCTCGGCGACACCGACGACAACTCCGCCGACTTCAAGGTCGGCGATCCGAGCCCGACGAACTCGAAGGGGGAGACGCCCGGCGGCGGCACTCCTCCCAACCCGGACCCCGTGCCCGGCGACAAGCGCATCCACGACATCCAGGGCGTCACGCGCTTCTCGCCGTTGTTCGGCCAGAAGGTCAGCAACGTCCCCGGCGTCGTCACCGGCACGCGCGCCACGGGTGACCGCGGCTTCTGGATCCAGGACACGGTCAGCCCGGACAGCGACCCGCGCACCAGCGAGGGCATCTTCGTCTACACGGCCGGCACCGTGCCGACCGTCGCTGTCGGTGACAACGTGCTGGTCAGCGGCACCGTCGCCGAGTACAGGCCGGGCGGCGGCTCGAAGCAGACCCTCACCGAGATCGCCCAGGCCACCACGATCACGTTGTCCAAGGGCAACCCTGTCCCGGCACCGGTGATCATCAAGAACCTGCCGAAGGGCTACCTGCCCGCACCGGGCGGCGACATCGAGCAGCTGCCGCTGGAGCCGCAGACCTACGCCCTCGACCTGTTCGAGTCGCTCGAAGGCACGCTCGTCCAGGTCGACGACGTTCGCGTGGTCGGCCCGAGCAACGACCACGGCGAGGTCTGGGTCACGGTCGAGCCGAACCAGAACCCCACCAGCCGCGGCGGCAGCATCTACACCGGCTACGACCAGCCGAACAACGGCCGGCTGAAGATCAGGGCCACGCCGCTGCCGGCGGCGAACGTCGGCGACGTCTTCGCGGGCGCGACCGTCGGTGCCATCGAGTACACGGACTTCGGCGGGTACACCCTGGCCGCGCTGAAGCTCGGCCAGCACGTCTCCTCGAACCTGCAGCGCGAGATCACCGCCCAGCAGAAGAACAGCGAGCTCTCGGTCGCGACCTACAACGTCGAGAACCTCGACCCGTCCGACCCGCAGGAGAAGTTCGACCGGCTCGCCGACGGCGTGACGACCAACCTGCGCAGCCCTGATGTCGTTGTGCTGGAAGAGATCCAGGACAACAACGGCACGATCAACGACGGCACGGTGGCCGCGGACCAGACGTTGCGGAAGTTCGCCGACGCGATCGTCGCCAAGGGCGGCCCGCGCTACGAGTGGCGGCAGATCGACCCGGAGAACGGCAAGGACGGTGGTCAGCCCGGCGGCAACATCCGTGTCGGCTTCTTCTTCAACCCGCAGCGCGTGTCCTTCGTGGACCGTCCTGGCGGCGACTTCAAGACCCCGGTCGAGGTCGTGAAGAAGAACGGCCGCGCCGCGCTTTCCGTGTCACCGGGCCGGATCGACCCGCTGAACGACGCGTGGACGGACAGCCGCAAGCCGCTCGCCGGCGAGTTCAAGTTCCGCGGCCGCACGGTCTTCGTGGTCGCGAACCACTTCAACTCCAAGGGCGGCGACGACGCCATCCACGGTCGCACCCAGCCGCCGAACCGCTCCTCCGAGGTGCAGCGCGCCAAGCAGGCCGCGGCGCTGAAGGCGTTCACCGAGCAGCTCCGCGCGATCGACAAGGGCGCCAACGTGATCCTCGCGGGTGACCTGAACGACTACCAGTTCTCGCCCGCGCTGAAGACGCTGACCGGCGACGGCAACCTCAAGGCGCTCATCGAGACGCTGCCGGTGAACGAGCGGTACAGCTACGTCTTCGAGGGCAACTCGCAGACGCTCGACCACCTCGTGATGAGCAAGAACATCACCCGCTTCGGCTACGACGTGGTCCACATCAACGCCGAGTTCGCCGACCAGGCGAGCGACCACGACCCGCAGATCGTCCGCGCCCGCCCGTCCTCGGGGGACGCGAACGTCGACAAGATCGTGTTCGCTCTCGAGGACATCCTCGACTGCCTGAACAAGTAACGCGATCCCTGCCGCCGCGTCATTTCGGTGACGCGGCGGCAGCGTCGCATCAGCCCGAACCCCCACCCGTTGACGTCGCGGCCACCGTCGACGCCACCACCGCCGCCATGACGGCGGTCTGCACCGCCTCCATCGCCTTCTTCACGGCGACGCCGGCCCAGTTCCCGGCCGAGATCTCCTTCGCCCGCGCGTTCATCTCCCGCTTGTCGCCGTCGAAGACCTTGTGCAACGCCTTCACCGCGTACAGCAGCGAGATCAACGCCCCGGTGCGCTCGTCCGGCGCCCGGTAGCCGAGCGCCACGCCGCCGACGGCGTCCCGGAGTTCGCTCATCGCCTCGTGATCGCGGATGACGTAGCGCTTCGTGGGGAAGATCCCGAGCATCCTGGTCTTCTGAACCGAGAGCACGCCACGGCTTTCGAGCTGCGCCATCACGTTGTCCCGCACGTGGGTCCGCAGCCTCTCCACGGCTCGCTGCGGCCTCATGGGCTTGGTGAGCCTGCTGAGCGACTCCTGCAGGAACTCGTTGCCCAGCGGAGTCGGATCCACGACCGTGAGCTTCTTGCCGTCCGGCTCGAACGCCACCCGTCCGGCGTTGACGAGCTCCAGCAGGACGGCGCCGGCCAGCGCGTTGTGGATCGAGGTCGTGTCCATCAGCACGCGGCCGTCTTCTTCGTCGATGAAGAGCAGCATCAGATCTTCGGGCAGCATGACCTCATAACGCCAGAAGGGCGCCGACCGTTGCAAGTCGGCGCCCTTCGTGGTGGCGGAGGATACGGGATTTGAACCCGTGAGGGTGTTAACCCAACACGATTTCCAATCGTGCGCCCTAGGCCACTAGGCGAATCCTCCGTGGGGGAGCTTACCGGACGGGTGTTCCGCGACCCAAAACGGGGGTCGGGGCTGTTGTGGTCGTGACGTGCGTCACCCGGCCGGGGGTCCGTTCGCCGAAGCATCCGGGAGTGATGATCCACATCCTTAGAATGCGCGAATGTCCGAAGGGAATCCGCGCACGTACTGGAAGACCGCGGGCGCGCTGGGGATCGTGACGGCGGTGATCGCCCTGACCGGCACCATCGTCGCGGCAGTGATCAACAAGGCGGGCACTCCGTCCTCCGCGCCGACCACGTCCGCCACCGCGCCTCCCGCGTCCGGCACGTCCGGACCGGCCGCTCCGCCGTCCTCCTCGCCGGCCGCGCCGTTGTGGTCCGGCCATCTGAACCTCGAGAGCTACGTCGATTTCGACGTGCTGCCCCCGAAGAACGGGGGAGGCCAGCTCAGTCAGGCCACTGACGGCAGCTTCAGCGTCAACGGGAAGGGCGCGGTCTGGGAGTCGCCCACCCCGCCCACGAAGCAGGACTGCATCGACCGGATCGCGGGTTACGGGGTGAACAGGTTCCAGGCCGATATCGGCAAGCAGCTCTGCTACCAGGCGCGTTCCGGACGGATCGTCTACATCAAGTTCACCGAACTGGTCCAGCCGGGGAATGTGCTCGACACGCCGTTGTGGGGCACTGAGATCACCGTCTGGTCGAGCTGACGTCCGGCGGGGAAAACCTTGAAGGCCACTGTCGAGGCCATCGCACTCGCGGGCACCGAATCCGAACAGAACTTCCTGCGCCGCAGGCTCACCGCCATCGAGGGGACCCCTGGGCCCGCTTCACCCGATGGGAGCCGATCGCGCAGATCCGCGAGACGCCGATCAAACCCGCCCGCGCCGTCCTCGACCACCATGTGATGAAGAGCCCCTTCCACGGCGCTCGCAAGCGTTTTCGCGCCACCGGAATTCGCGATCTTCCGGCCCCTGACCTGCTGACGCTGGCGACGGCTCGCGAGTTGTCCACAGCTGGGGACAACACTGTGGGCAACTCGAACACACGTTCGATCCAGACCCTTCGCTACACTGACTGCGGACCTCGTGCGGCACACATCTCGCGAACCTCCCCAGGGCCGGAAGGCAGCAAGGATAAGCGGGCTCTGGTGGGTGCACGGGGTCCCCTTTTGTCCGATGCTCGGCGCTGACGCGCCTTACCGCCGACCCTGATCAACACCGGTCGCGTGCCCATCGGCACCCGTGTGGCGGGACTCGCAGAACTGTCAGGGGTCACCGGTACTGTCTCCGGCGTGGCGCTCGCTCTGTATCGCAAGTACCGTCCCGCCACGTTCTCCGAGGTCGTGGGCCAGGAGCACGTGACAGAACCCCTGCGCACCGCGCTGGCGGCGGGCAGGGTGAACCACGCATATCTCTTCAGCGGCCCGCGAGGCTGCGGCAAGACCTCGTCGGCCCGCATCCTGGCCCGTTCGCTCAACTGCGTGCAGGGCCCGACGCCCGACCCGTGCGGCGAATGCAACTCGTGCATCGGCCTGGCCCCCAACGGCACGGGCAGCGTCGACGTGGTCGAACTCGACGCGGCCTCCCACGGCGGTGTGGAAGACGCCCGCGAACTCCGCGACAAGGCCTTCTACGCCCCGGCAGAGGCCCGCTACCGCGTCTTCATCATCGACGAGGCCCACATGGTCACCACGCAGGGCTTCAACGCCCTGCTCAAGATCGTCGAAGAGCCGCCGGACCACCTGATCTTCATCTTCGCCACGACCGAGCCGGACAAGGTCCTCCCGACCATCCGCTCCCGCACGCACCACTACCCGTTCCGCCTGATCCCGCCGGGCGTCATGCGAGGCCTGCTGGAACGCAACTGCGCCGCGGAAGGCGTGCAGGTAGACCCAGCCGTCTTCCCGCTGGTGATCCGCGCAGGCGGCGGCTCGGCCCGCGACACCCAGTCGGTCATGGACCAGCTCCTCTCCGGCGCGGGCCCGGACGGCGTCAAGTACGAGCGCGCCATCACCCTCCTCGGCGTCACCGACTCGGCCCTGATCAACGACGTGGTCGACGGCCTGGCCGCAGGCGACGGCGCCGCGGTCTTCGGCACCATCGACCGCCTCGTCGAAGCGGGCCACGACCCCCGCCGCTTCGCCTCCGACCTCCTGGACCGCCTCCGCGACCTGGTCCTGCTCTGCGCAGTCCCGGACGCCGCCGACCGCAACCTGGTCAGCGCCCCGGAAGACGAGCTGGCCACCATGTCGGCCCAGGCAGAACGCATCGGCCCGGCAACCCTGACCCGCTACGCCGAAATCGTGCACACGGGCCTGGTCGAGATGCGCGGCGCCACGGCCCCGCGCCTCCTGCTGGAACTCCTCGTCTCGCGCATGCTGCTCCCCTCGGTGAGCCAGTCGGAAGCAGCCCTGCTCCAACGCCTGGAACAACTGGAACGCCGCCCCCCGGCCGCCATCGCGGCCCCCGGCGAGGCCCCAGCCGCCGCTCCCGCGGGCGCCCCGGTCTTCACCCGCAAGTCCCAGCAACCCCAAGCCGCCGAACAGCCGGACCCGCCACGCCAGGCACCAGCTCCACAACCGGAACCGCCGCGCCTGGCACCCGCACCGGCTCGCCCGGCAGCCGCGCCCGTCGCGCAGCCACCCGCACCCGTGGCCGCACCGCAACCGGTACCGCAACCCGCGGCCGAACCGGAGCCCGCCGACACCCCGGCCGCCTCAGGCGGGCTGGACGCGGCGGCAGTCCGCCGAATCTGGTCCGAGCTGCTGGCCGCGGTCCGCTCGTCGAGCCGCAGCACCGAGGCGATGCTGACCAACGCCATGGTCAGCGAGGTGGACGGCAACGTGGTCACCATCGCCCACACCTCGGCACCCCTCGCCCGCCGTCTGGCAGAGCCCCGCAACACCGAAGCCATCGCCAACGCCCTGTCGTCAGTCCTGGGCGGCACCTGGCAGGTCCGCTGCGTACACGGCACCCCCAGCGCCACCCCACAAGCAGCCCAACCGGCAAAGGCCGCCCGTCCGGCCCCAACCCGCCCGAGCCAGGCCACCCAACCCACCCGCCAGTCAGAGCCCCAACGCCAGGCCCCGCGCCCACCAGCCGACGACGTCCCCCCACCCCCGGAACCCCCGGAGCCAGACGAACCCCTCCCGCCGGAACCGGACGACGAAGAGGCCATGCTGGCCGAAGCGGCCCGCCCGGTGGACCCGGACTCGGTGAGCAAGGAACAGGACCCGGAAGCCGTGATGCTCAAACTCCTGGCTGACGAGCTGGGCGCCCGCCCCCTGAAAAAGGCCTGACCGCCACCACTCGGACACCGAGCGAGGCGAAGCGGAGCGGCGAGCCCAAGGCAAGCCGCTCCGACGCCGCAGCCGGTACCAGCGACGCCGCACCCAGGCCCGGTGATGCCGCACCCGGGCCCGGTGATGCCGCGGCCGGTGCCAAAGATGGCGCAGCCGAGCGGCGAGGCCGAAGGCGAGCCGGTTCAACCAATACCGGGCCTGACCGGGGACCCACCCCACCCGCAACGCAACCACCCACGCAACCGCAAGCCGCCCAACGCACCAGGCGTGCCATCAACCCGCCGAGGGCGCTGGCGAGTCTTTGATCAGGTTGGCGGGGTCCGGGGCGGAGCCCCGGAAACCAACCGGCACAGACCTGCGCACCGCAACCAACCTGCGGACACGAAACGGGCAGACGCCGACGAAACCGGGGAACGACCGAGCGAATCCGACGCGCCCCCCAAACCAGACCACCCCCACCAGCCGTACGCTGAACCAAACCTCAAGCAGCGAGAGAGGACCAGCGGTGCAACCCGGTCAGTTCGACATGCAGGCCCTGCTCCAGCAGGCCCAGAACATGCAGCAGCAGATGGCGACCGCCCAGGAAGAGCTGGCCAACACCGAGGTAACCGGCAACGCGGGCAACAACCTCGTGACCGCCACGGTCACCGGCGGCGGCGAGCTGGTCAACCTGGCCATCGACCCGAAGATCGTCGACCCGGAGGACGTGGAAACCCTCCAGGACCTGGTCATCGCCGCGATCAAGGACGCCAACCAGAAGGCGCAGCAGCTGGTGGAGCAGAAGCTCGGCCCGCTGGCCCAGGGCGGCCTCGGCGGATTGCTCGGGTAACAGGCGATGTACGAGGGCCCGGTACAGGACCTGATCGACGAACTGGGCAGACTCCCGGGCGTCGGTCCGAAGAGCGCCCAGCGCATCGCCTTCCACCTCCTGGCAACGGAGCCGGCGGACATCGAGCGGCTCCAGCAGGCACTTCAGAAGGTCAAGGAAGGCGTCGTCTTCTGCGACGTCTGCGGCAACGTGAGTGCGGAGACCACGTGCCGCATCTGCCGCGACCCCAAGCGCGACCTGAGCCTGGTCTGCGTGGTCGAGGAGCCGAAGGACGTCCAGGCGATCGAGCGCACCAGGGAGTTCAAGGGCCGCTACCACGTCCTGGGCGGCGCGCTGGACCCTCTCAGCGGTGTCGGACCGGACCAGCTGCGCATCCGCCAGCTCCTGAACCGGATCGGCACGGCCACCGACGGTGTCGACATCTCCGAGGTCATCATCGCCACGGATCCCAACACCGAGGGCGAGGCCACGGCCACCTACCTGGTCCGGATGCTCAGGGACTTCCCCGGGCTCACGGTCACGCGGCTGGCCAGCGGCCTGCCGATGGGTGGCGACCTGGAGTTCGCCGACGAGCTCACCCTGGGGCGTGCGCTATCTGGTCGCCGGAGCATGTGACGAACGCTCCACCGCGGCTGGGCAACACCCGCCTGGTCGCGGTGGACGGGCCGTCAGGTGCGGGCAAGTCGACGTTCGCGAGGAAGCTCGCCGAAGAGCTCGACGCGACCCGGATGCTCACGGACCACTTCGCCACCTGGGACGACCCGGCCATCGGGTGGTGGCCGCAGGTTGAAGCGATCTTTGAAGAAGTCGCAGCGGGCCGGACGGCGTACTACCGCAAAACCGACTGGTCCCAAGGCTTTCCGCGGCCGAACCAGGGCGCGCTGGTCGAGGTTCGTCCGGAAAGGACGATCATCTTCGAGGGCATGTCGTCGGCCAGGAAGGCCATCCGAAGCAAACTGAGTCTCGCCATCTTCGTCGAGCACGGTGACGAGAAAGCGCGGCTGGAACGTGCGGTGGCGCGAGACGGTGAGAAGTACCGCGAGCACTTCATCCGTTGGCAGCAGTACGAAAGAGGCTGGTTCGCGGTCGACGAGACCAAGGCCAGAGCCGACTACGTCGTCACTTCGAGCTGAGTGCGGACCACACCGGCTTCTGGTGTCCCGATCGCGCTGAACACCTCGAGCGACGCCTCCCAGTGCTTGCGGGCCGCGTCCAGGTCGCCCAACGCGGCGGACGCGTCGCCGGCCAGCTGCAGGGCCCGGCCGAACACCCACCGGTGCCCGGAGTCCGAGCCGACCGAAGCGGCACGCAGGGCGCATTCCAGCGCACCGGAGGCGTCGGCGGTGTCGAGGTGGATGCGCCCAAGCACGAGCAGCACCTCCATCTCCGCCAGCCGGAACTGCGATCGTCCGGCCTCGACGAGCGCCGACGAAGCCATCGTCAGGGCGTCCTCGTAGCGGCCCACCCCGCGGTACGCCGACGCCAGGCCGCGGCGGGCCAGGCAGATGCCCCACGAGTAGCCGGTCTCCAGGGCGATCGCGAGCGCCGACGAGAACTGCTCTGTCGCGTCCTCGTGCCGGCCCGCGCCTTCGAGGGCGCGGCCGAGCAGGTTCATGGCGTCGCAGACGCTCTTGACGTTCTCCAGGTCCTGCGCGATCTGCATGGCGGCGGAGGCTTCGACGGCCGCCTCGTCGTAGCGGCCGCGCATGATCAGGGTGATCGCCATGCCCTCGTGCATGGTGTGGCCGAAGTTGCGGGCGGCCGCACGTTCGTACAGCTCGCTCGCGCGCGCGAAATAGGAGGCGCCGAGGTCTGGTTCGCCGCGCCACGCGTCGACCTCGCCCAACGCGCGCATGGAGTTCGCTTGGGTGATCCACGAGTCGAGTCGTGTGCCGACCTCCAGCGCTTCCTCGAACGTCGCCGCCGCGCGGTCCAGCTGGCCGAGCTGCATGTAGACGCCGCCGAGGTTGAACAGCGCGTTGGCCTGTACCTGGAGGGCGCCGATCCGGCGGGTGATCACCAGCGCGCGTTCGAGGTGGGCGGCGGCGTGTTCGAGTTCGCCGAGGTCGATGTAGACGCTGCCCGCGTTGGACAGCACGGCGGCCTCGGCCTCCGGCAGGTCGATGTGCTCCTGCAGCGCGATGGCCTGCTGGTAGTAGCCGAGGGCGTTGCGGTGCTGGCCCGTCACCCAGTACAGCGTGCCGAGCGACGACAGCATCGCGAGCTGGCCGAGCTCGTCCCGGGGTGCGCGCGCCCCCAGCAGGCCCGCCTTCGCGGTCTCGCGCCACTCCGCGGTCAGGCCCTGCGTGTAGAAGTAGCCGCGCAACGCGTCGGCCAGCTGCCACGGCGAATTTTCGGGGTCGCGCTCCACGGCGTGCGCCACCAGGGCGACCAGGTTGGCGCGCTCGACGTCCAGCCACGTCAGCGCCTCGGTGGAGGTGCTGAACGTCCGCGGCAGCACGCCGTCCAGCGGGTCGGGGCGCGGGAAGCGGAACAGCGTCGACTTCATCGCGGACGTCGCGTTGTCGACCGAGCGCACCGCCCAGTCGAGCAGGCGTCGCAACGCGAGCCGCGAGTCGGCGCGGCCCTCCTCGAACGCCAGGCGCTCGGCCGCGTAGTCGCGCAGCAGGTCGTGGAACTGGTAGCGGGACGGCGCGTGGTTCGCGATCAGGTTCGCGGTGGCGAGCCGGTCGAGGCGCCGGCGAGCGTCCTGAGTGGTCAGTCCGCTCAACGCGGCCGCCATCTCCGGCGTGAAGTCGGTGCCGGGAACCAGCGACAGCAGCCGGAACATCTGCGCGAGCTCCGGCTTCAACGCCGTGTAGGACAGGTCGAACGCCGCGTGCACCGCGACCCGTTCGTCGCCCTCGACCGCCAGCGCCGCCAGCCGGTTGCCCGCCCGCAGCTCCTCCACGTAGTCCGCGATGGACAGTTCGGGACGCGACACCAGGTTCGCCGCGGCGATACGCAAAGCCAATGGCAGATGCGCGCACAACGCCGCGAGCTCCAGCGCCGCCTCCTCCTGCGAGGCGACCTCGTCCGCACCCAGGATCCCGGCGAGCAGGGCCTTCGTCTCACTCCAGTCGAGCACGTCCAGCCGCACGTTCGAGGCGGCGTGCGACACGGCCAGGCCACGCAACGTGTCGCGTGACGTCACCAGCACCGCGCACCCCGGCGAACCCGGCAGCAACGGCCGGATCTGCTCGGCCGACGACGCGTTGTCCAGCAGCAACAGCACGCGCTGGCCGGTCAGGGTCGACCGGAACATCGCCTCCTGCTCGTCCTGGTCTAGCGGCACCTGGTCCGGCTCGGTCCCCAGCGCGCGCAGGAACCGCGGCAGCACGTCCACCGCGCTCAACGGCGGAACGGGGGCGTATCCGCGCAGGTTGACGTACAGCTGGCCGTCCGGGAAGTCCGTCCGCATCCGGTGCGCGGCGTGCACGGCCAGCGCCGTCTTGCCCACACCGGGCGGCCCTGCCAGCGTGACCACCGGCACACCCTGGGCCGTCCGCAGCAGCGCGACGATCAGCGACACGGCCTCGTCGCGGCCGACGAAGTCCGGGATGTCCGCAGGCAGCTGCGACGGCACGACCCGTTCCGGCTTCGCGGCGACGACCGGCGCGCCGGCGGAGGCCGCGGCCACCGTGTCGATCGACCCCGTCAGCACCTGGTTGTGCACGCGGCGCAGCTCGTCACCGGGATCGATGCCCAGCTCGTCGCCCAGCAACCGCGAAACGCGCTGGTAGGCGGCCAGCGCCTCGCTCTGCCGTCCGGAGCGGTACAGCGCCACCATGAGCTGTGCCCAGAAGCGTTCGCGCAACGGATGATCGCTGGTCAGCCGGGAGAGCTCGGCCACCAGCTCGCCGTGGCGGCCCAGTTCGAGGTCGACCTCGACCCGGCGTTCCAGCACGTGCAGGCGGCGTTCGTTGAGCCGCGGCACCTCGTCGCGGTGCAGGATCTCCGACGGCACGTCGACCAGTGCCGGGCCGCGCCAGAGTCCGAGCGCTGCGGCGAACGCGGCCGAGGCGGCCTGCAGGTTGCCGGCGGCGCGCTCCTGCTCGCCCTGTTCGATCAACGGCTCGAAGCGCATCAGGTCGATGGTCTTCTCGTCGACGTCGATCAGGTACCCGTCCGGCACGGTCCGGATCGGCACCGACGGCCCGAGCAGCTGTCTCAGTCTCATCACGTAGGTCTGCAGAGTGGCTCGGGCACGGGCCGGCGGGTCCTCGCCCCACACGTTCGCGGCGAGCTCGTCCACGGACACCGACGTGCCCGCACGCAGCAACAACGACACCAGTAGCGCCCGCTGACGGCCCGCGCGCACCAGCAGTGGTTCGGAGTCGAGGAGCACCTGCAGAGGGCCGAGCACGCGGAACTCGACCTGCCTGCTCATGCGACCTCCTCCGCGTGTCGTTGTCGTTTCTACAGCCTAGGAGAGCGTTCGACGCATCTGCGGTGCTCACGTTGGGTCAGCGAACGTGCGCCGGACGTATCAGAATGCCTGGTCTAGTGGCCGGATCGTGACCTGAGTTAACACGGGAGGGGTATGTACAACGGTTATGGTCGGCGACCACACCGTGAGATGTGCGGATTGTCCAAGGGGTGTTTGATGGTCCACTCAGTAACGGCTCGCCGCCGTTGGGTTGCCGCGATCGGCTTCCTCAGCGTCAGCGCGCTGGCCCTGTCCGGTTGCGCGCAATCCCAGCGCGACTCCGGTGGTGGCGGTAAGCAGGGCGGCACGCTGACCTTCGGTGCCGCAGGCGCGCCGAAGCTCTTCGACCCGTTCTACGCGACGGACGGTGAGACCTTCCGCGTCTCCCGCCAGATGTTCGAAGGCCTGGTCGGCTTCAAGGCCGGTACCGCCGAGGTCGAGCCCGCTCTCGCCACGAAGTGGGAGCACAGCGCCGACGGCAAGACGTGGACCTTCACCCTCAAGGAGAACGTGAAGTTCCACGACGGCTCCGCGTTCAACGCCGAGGCCGTGTGCTTCAACTTCGAACGCTGGTACAACCAGAAGGGCGCCGCGCAGAGCGACGCCGTGTCGCAGTACTGGCTGGACAACTTCGGCGGGTTCAAGGACACGCCGGACAAGCCGTCTCTCTACAAGTCGTGCACGGCGAAGGACGCGAAGACCGCGGTCGTCGAGCTCAACGAGGTGAACTCGCAGTTCCCGGACATCCTGGGCTTCACCTCGTTCTCGATCTCGAGCCCCGAGGCGCTGAAGAAGTACGACGCGGACAACGTCCAGGCCGCCGGTGACGCGTTCACCTACCCGGCCTACGCGAACGAGCACCCGACCGGCACGGGCCCGTTCAAGTTCAGCAAGTACGACAAGGCCAACAACACCGTCGAGCTCGTCCGCAACGACGACTACCACGGCACGAAGGCCAAGCTGGACAAGATCGTCTTCAAGATCATCCCGGACGAGACCGCACGCAAGCAGGCGCTCAAGGCCGGCGACATCGACGGCTACGACCTGCCGAACGCGGCTGACTGGGCCGGTCTGAAGTCCGACGGCTTCAACGTCGCGATCCGTCCGGCGTTCAACGTCTTCTACGTCGGCATCAACCAGAAGAACAACCCGAAGCTCGCCGACCTCAAGGTCCGCCAGGCGATCATGTACGCGATCAACCGCGAGCAGCTGGTCAAGTCGCAGCTGCCCGAGGGTGCGAAGGTCGCCACGCAGTTCATGCCGGACACCGTCTCCGGCTACAACAAGGAGCTGAAGGCCGCGCCGTACGACCCGGAGAAGGCCAAGTCGCTGCTGGCCGAGGCCGGTGCGTCCGACCTGACGCTGAAGTTCTACTGGCCGTCCGAGGTCACCCGCCCGTACATGCCGTCCCCGAAGGATCTGTTCGGCGCGATCTCCGGCGACCTGCAGAAGGTCGGCATCAAGATCGAGACGGTCACGAAGCCGTGGAACGGCGGCTACCTGACCGACGTCGACAACAGCATCCCGGACCTGTTCCTGCTCGGCTGGACCGGTGACGACGGTGCCGCGGCGAACTGGGTCGGCACGTTCTTCGGCCGCACCACCAACCGCTTCAACACCGGTGTGTCGCCGTGGGGCAAGACGCTGGCGGAGGACCTGGCCAAGGCCAACTCCGAGCCGGACAAGGACAAGCGCGCCAAGCTGTACGAGGACATCAACAAGCGGATCATGGAGCAGTACCTGCCCGCGATCCCGATCTCGCACTCCCCGCCCGCTCTGGTGTTCAAGTCGGACATCAAGGGTGTCGTCCCGAGCCCGTTGACCGACGAGAAGTTCGGTTCGGCCTCCAAGGGCTGAGCGAACTAGCTCCCACCACAAGAGAACAACGGGGTAGCTCAAGTGCTCCGCTACACGATTCGACGGCTGGTTCAGCTGGTCGGCGTGGTGCTGGTGCTCTCGATGTTGCTCTTCGCGTGGTTGCGACTTCTCCCAGGAGGGCCGGTTTCGGCCCTCCTGGGAGAACGCGCTACGCCGGAGTCGCGCGAAGCCCTCACCAAGCAGCTCGGCCTCGACCAGCCGATCTTCGTCCAGTACTTCAAGTTCCTCGGTCGTGCGGCGACCGGCGACTTCGGCGTCTCCACCGGTGTCCAGCCCGGTGACTCGGCGCTCGACATCTTCCTGCAGCGGTTCCCCGCGACGATCGAGCTCAGCTTCTTCGCGATCCTGATCGCGGTCGCGGTCGGCGTCCCGCTCGGTTATCTCGCCGCGAAGCGCCGCGGCGGCTGGTTCGACAACCTCAGCGTCGTCGGCTCGCTGATCGGCGTCGCGGTGCCGGTGTTCTTCCTGGCCTACCTGCTCAAGGACGTGGCGTCGTCGGCGCTCGGCCTGCCGTCGCAGGGCCGTCAGGACGCTATCGACGCCACCCGCGTCACCGGGTTCTTCACCCTCGACGGCGTGATCACCGGTGAGTGGGACGCGACGTTCAACGCGCTCCAGCACCTGATCCTGCCGGCGATCGCGCTGGCCACGATCCCGTTCGCGGTGATCTTCCGGATCACTCGCGCGGCCGTGCTCGACGTGCTCGACGAGGACTTCGTGCGCACCGCCGAGTCCAAGGGCCTCACCGCACCGGTGATCCGCCGCCGGCACGTGCTGCGCAACGCGATGCTGCCGGTCGTCACGACCATCGGCCTGCAGACGGGCGCGCTGCTCTCCGGCGCGGTCCTCACCGAGAAGGTGTTCTCGTTCGCCGGTGTCGGCCAGGCGCTCGCCATCGGGTTCGAACGGCGCGACTACCCGGTGCTGCTGTTGTTGATCATCATGGCCACGATCGTCTACGTCGTGGTGAACCTGCTGGTCGACCTGTCGTACGCGCTCATCGACCCGCGCATCAGGACGAGGTGAGCGCAGTGGCACTTGGTGTGACCAAGAAGGAGAAGATCGACGGACTCGCGGAGTCCGCCGGCGTGTCGCTCGCCGCGAGCGCGTGGAAGAGACTGCGTCGCAGCCCGGTGTTCCTCATCGGCGCGGTGATCATCGGCATCTTCGTCGTGCTCTCGCTGCTGTCGCCGTGGCTCGCGCCGCACAACCCGTCCGACCCGATGCTGATCGGCCAGGTCGTCAAGGCGCGCAACGAGATCCCGCCGCCGCAGCCGGGTCACCCGCTCGGTGGCGACCTCCAGGGACGCGACTTCTTCTCGCGCCTGCTGGTCGGATCGCAGCAGACGCTGGTCGTCGGTGTCGGCGCGACGCTGATCGGCCTCACCGGTGGCCTGATCCTCGGCACCCTCGCCGGCGCCATCGGCGGCTGGGTCGACTCGGTCGTCATGCGCATCGTCGACGTCATGCTCTCGCTGCCGTCGCTGCTGCTGGCGTTCTCGATCGCGGCGATGTTCGCGAAGCCCAGCCAGTTCACCGTGATCCTCGCGGTCGCGATCGTGCAGATCCCGGTGTTCGCCCGGTTGCTCAGAGGCTCGATGCTCGCGCAACGGCACAGCGACCACGTGCTGGCGGCGACCGCGCTCGGCGTGAAGAGGGGCTCGATCGTGTTCCGGCACATGCTGCCCAACTCGCTCAGCCCGGTGATCGTGCAGTCCACGCTGGTGCTGGCGACCGCGATCATCGAGGCGGCGGCGCTGTCGTTCCTCGGCCTCGGCAACCCGGACGACCGGATCCCGGAGTGGGGGCAGATGCTCGGCGACGTGCAGAACGTCTTCGACACGCATCCGCAGCTCGCCGCGTGGCCCGCCGTCTGCATCATCATCGTCGCGCTCGGCTTCACCCTCATGGGCGAGACCCTGCGCGAGGCCCTCGACCCGAAGAACAGGCGGTGAGTCGTCGTGGCACTGCTCGAAGTTCGTGACCTCACCGTGGTGTTCCAGCGCAGGGGCGAGGAACCGTTCCGCGCGGTCGACGGCGTCAGCTTCGACGTCGAACCCGGCCAGACGGTCGGCCTCGTCGGCGAGTCGGGCTGCGGCAAGTCCGTGACATCGTTGGCGATCATGGGTCTGCTGCCCAAGCGCGGCGCCAAGGTCACCGGCACCGTGAAGTACGACGGCACGGACCTGCTCAAGCTCTCCGACAAGGAGATGCGCGACCGGCGCGGCCGCGACCTGGGCATGGTCTTCCAGGACCCGCTGTCGTCGCTCAACCCCGTCGTCCCGATCGGCCTGCAGGTCACCGAGGTGCTCGAACGGCACCGCGGCATGCCCCGCAAGGAAGCCATGATCGAGGCGAAGGACCTGCTCGACAAGGTCGGCATCCCGGACCCGAACCGGCGGCTCAAGGAGTACCCGCACCAGCTCTCCGGCGGCATGCGGCAGCGCGCGTTGATCGCGATCGCGCTGGCGTGCCGACCGAAGCTGCTGATCGCGGACGAGCCGACGACGGCACTGGACGTGACCATCCAGGCCCAGATCCTCACGCTGATGAAGGAACTGGTGCAGGACCTCGGCACCGCGCTCGTGATGATCACCCACGACCTGGGTGTCGTCGCCGGCCTGTGCGACGAGGTCAACGTGCTGTACGGCGGCAAGGTGGTCGAGAAGGCCATGCGGCACAAGCTCTTCGCCGAGCCGCGCCACCCGTACACGCACGGCCTGCTGGCCTCGATCCCGCGTCTGGACGCGGCGCCCGGCGAGAAGCTGACGCCGATCAAGGGTTCCGTCGCCGACAACATCCCGTGGGCGCAGGGCTGCGCGTTCGCACCTCGGTGCCCGAACGCGCTGGACGTCTGCGTTCAGGTCACGCCCGCGGAAGAAGACCAGCTGGGTCGCCTGCTCCGCTGCCACAACCCGGTGGTGCCGGGAACTCCCGCCGCCGAGGAGGTGCCGGTATGAGCGAGACCCTGGTCTCGGTCCAGGACATGAAGGTGCACTTCCCGATCAGGCGGGGGGTGTTCTTCGACCGCACCGTCGGCCACGTCTACGCGGTGGACGGCGTCGACCTGGAGATCAAGCGCGGCGAGACGTACGGCCTGGTCGGCGAGTCGGGTTGCGGCAAGTCCACCCTCGGGCGGGCGATGCTGAGGCTCAACGAGCCCACCGCGGGCAAGATGATCTTCGATGGGCAGGACTTCTCCGCTTTGAAGGGTGAAGACCTGCGCAAGATGCGGCGCCGGATCCAGATGGTGTTCCAGGACCCGCTGTCCTCGCTCGACCCGCGCCAGTCAGTGGAGTCGATCCTGATCGAGGGCCTGCGGGCGCACGACCTGGACAAGGGGAAGGAGGAGACCGGCAAGCGGTTGCGCGAGCTGCTCTCCGCCGTCGGCCTGCCGTCCACCGCGCTGCGCAAGTACCCGCACGAGTTCTCGGGTGGTCAGCGGCAGCGC
Source organism: Lentzea nigeriaca (assembly GCF_016907955.1). Taxonomy (GTDB): domain Bacteria; phylum Actinomycetota; class Actinomycetes; order Mycobacteriales; family Pseudonocardiaceae; genus Lentzea; species Lentzea nigeriaca. The sequence continues at coordinate 363,015 of NZ_JAFBCX010000002.1, forward strand.
ATCGGCATCGCCCGCGCACTGGCGCTCAACCCGGACCTGATCGTCGCCGACGAGCCGGTCTCGGCGCTGGACGTGTCGGTGCAGGCCCAGGTCGTGAACCTGCTGGAGGAACTGCAGGAGCAGTTCGGCCTGACCTACCTGGTGATCGCGCACGACCTCGCGGTCGTGAAGCACATCTCCGACCGGGTGGGCGTGATGTACCTCGGCGGGCTGGTCGAGGAGGCCACCGCCGAGGACCTCTACGCCGAGCCGCTGCACCCGTACACGCGGGCGCTGCTGTCCGCGATCCCGGTGCCGGACCCGGTGGTGGAGGACCGTCGCGAACGGATCCTGCTCGCCGGTGACCTCCCGTCGCCCGCGAACCCGCCGTCGGGCTGCCGGTTCCACACCCGGTGCCCGTGGCGGCAGGCCACTCGGTGCGACACCGAGCGCCCCGTCCTGCGGGAGCTCAAGCCGGGCCACAAGGTCGCGTGCCACTACGCGGAGCAGATCCAGTCCGGCGAGATCCAGCCGCACGAGGTGAAGCCGATCCTCGTGGAGGAGGGCGACGACATCACGCCCGACGTTCCGCTCGTGGGACCGGCGTCCGTGACCGAGGCGCTGAACCCGTAAGACGATCCGGGGCCACCTTTCGAGGTGGCCCCGTTCGTTTCTCCAGGATCGTGTGCTGTCCTCGGTGGATGGACAGTCGTGGGGCGATCCTGCTGAGGGCCGCTGAGATCGCGTCGGTTGAAGGGCTCGAAGGGGTCACGATCGGGCGGCTCGCGGTCGAGCTCGGCATGAGCAAGAGCGGGGTGTTCTCGCACTTCGGTGCGAAGGAGGAACTGCAGCTCGCCACGGTGCAGGCCGCCGCGGAGATCTTCTCTCGCGAAGTGGTGGTCGCCGGCGGGCCGGTGCACGACCTGTGCGGCCGCTGGCTCGACTACTCGAAGCGCCGCGTGTTCCCCGGTGGCTGCTTCTTCGTCGTGACGCGCTCCGAGTTCGCCGCCCGCCCCGGCCGCGTGCGCGACGCGTTGATGCTCTTCAACCTGCGTTGGATCTCACTGCTGGAACGGCTCTGCGGGGACGCGCAGCTGGCGTTCGAAGTGGACGCTCTGCTGGCCGCCGCCGACCGCTTCGCGGTGCTCTACGACGACACCTCGGCGTACGAGAGGGTGCGGTTGGCGCTGCGCGCACGGATCGCCATGCCGACCGGGATCGAGATGAGCGTGGCCACGCCGAACGACAGCAGCATCGCGAGCCAGGCCTCGTCGACGATCTGACCGCCGATGTACCCGACGGTGGCGGGGTAGACGCTCCACAACGCCGACCCAACGGCGGCGACCGGCACGAAGCGCCTGGTCGGCCACTTCAGCGCACCCGCCAGCAGCGCACCCACGATGCCGCCGGCCGGCAGGAACCGCGCCGCGATCAGGATGGTCTCGCCCTTGGACGCGAGCTGCTCGGCCGTCCACACGACCATGGCCCGTGCCTTGGCGTTCTTGTTGACCTTGTCGAGGGCCTTCATGCCCATGCGGCGGCCCGCGGTAAAGTTGATCATGTCGCTGGCCAGGCACCCGGCCGCGGCGACGAGCACCACCAGGTAGAGCGGAACCTCACCGGACGCGGCCAGGACGCCGGCGCCGATGAGCACGGCCTCCGTCGGTGCCAGCGGCACGACGGCGACCAGGAACAGCACGACGAGGCTGGCGGCTGTGGTGCTCATGATCCGTGAACGTACGTGACCGAGATGAACAATCCCGACCTGGGTGTTTCTTCAGGGCACCCACAGGAACGAACTCGATCTACGCTTGAGCGTGCCGTTCACGCTCGCGCACCCGGCAGCGGTGCTCCCACTGCGCCGGTTCCTGTGGTTCCCGGGACTGGTGGCGGGCGCGATCGCACCTGATCTCGGGTACTACGTCCCTGTTCCGCCGACCCACGACGTCCTCGGTGGATCCCTTGCCGCAGTGGTGTTGTTGCTGGTCGGACGCCTGCTGCTGCCCTCCGTGATGGCACTGGCGCCGGAGTTCGTGCGGACGCGGGCGCCGCGCCCAGGAGGCTTCCGTCAGCCGTTCATGCGCGCGTTGTCCATTGTGGTCGGAGTGTTCACGCACCTGCTGTGGGACGCCTTCACGCAGACAGGGGGATGGTTCGTTCAGCGGTGGGACTGGTTGGACATCGCCGTCGTCGGTCCACATCGGCTCTACAACGTGATCGGGTACGTGTCATCGCTCGGCGGCGTCGCGCTGCTCGTCTGGATCGGTCTGGTTGCACCCAGGGGCAATGACTGGCCGTCACGCACCGGAATTTCCCGGCACAAGTTCCGGATCTTCATCTGCGTCGCCGCCGTGGTCGGCGCCGCGTGGTCGCTGTCCGATCCGGTCAGCCAGGTGAGCCTCTATGACTGGGTGCGAAGGCTGCTGCTTGGCATGATCCAGGGCACATGTGCGGGATTGGCAGTCAACGCCGTTCTCTGGGGCATTCATCCGTCATCGAATGACAAGCGCTGACCGATCACTTCGCGTCACCGATTTCCATTTGTCAGGCATTCAATCGCCAAACCCCCCGTTGACCTGTGCGTTCAGGTGTTATTAACCTCCGAGGTCCAATAGGAAAGCTTGTTTACCAATCCTTCGAGCCGCCGCCCTTGCCCAGGAGGACGAAGTGATCAGAAAGCGCACCAAGGCAGGTGTCGCGTTGGCCCTGTTTGCACTGGTCATACCCCAGATCGCAGGCTCGGGCACGGCGAACGCGGCCGACACCCTGCTGTCGACCGACAAACCCACCAAGGTTTCGTCAGTGGAGGCCGCGACGTTCGGCGGCGCCAACGCGGTAGATGGAGATCCGACCACTCGCTGGGCCAGCCTCGAAGGCCACGACCCGGAGTGGATCGCGGTCGACCTCGGCGGCACCGCCACCATCTCCCGGATCAAGCTCAACTGGGAGGCCGCGTACGCGTCGGAGTACAAGATCCAGACGTCCAGCGACGGCTCGACGTGGAGCACCAAGAAGACGCTCTCCAGCCAGAACGGCGGCATCGACGACATCGCCATCTCCACGAGCGGCCGGTGGGTGCGGATCTACGGCACCAAGCGCGGCACCTCCTACGGCTACTCGCTGTGGGACCTGGAGGTCTACGGCAGCATCAGCAACGGCGACACGCAGCCGCCCACCGCTCCCGGCAACCTCACGAGCACCGGCACGACGTCGAGCTCGGTGAGTCTGCAGTGGACGGCCGCGACCGACAACGTCGGCGTGACCGGCTACGAGGTGCTGCGCAACGGCAGCGTCGTCGGCACACCCACCGGCACCACGTTCACCGACACGGGCCTGGCGTCGGGCACGGCGTTCACCTACACGGTCAGGGCACGCGACCTGGCGGGCAACCTCTCACCCGCGAGCAACGCGGTGCAGGCGACCACCCTGCCCGCCGGGCCCGGCGACACCATCACGGTCGTCGTCGCTGGCGACATCGCGTCGCTCACGAACTCCGAGCACTACGAGACCGCGAGGCTGATCGACCAGATCAAGCCGAACCACATCCTGACGGTCGGCGACAACCAGTACGACAACGGCAAGCTCTCGGAGTTCCTGGCCCACTACGACAAGTCGTGGGGCAAGTACAAGAGCATCACCCATCCCGCGACCGGCAACCACGAGTGGTACGACAACCTCAACGGCTACAAGGCGTACTTCGGTGCGCAGGCCTTCCCCGCGGGCAAGCCCTACTACAGCTGGGAAGCGGGCCAGTTCCACTTCGTCTCGGTCGACTCCGACCCGATGGACAACAACGGTGAGGACCCGACGCAGCTCAGCTGGCTCAAGACCGATCTGGCCAACAACACCAAGCCCTGCGTCGTCGGCTACATGCACCACCCGCGGTTCACCTCCGGCAAGTACGGCGACAACGCGAAGATCGCGCCGTACTGGAACGCGTTCGTGGACGCCAAGGCAGACCTGATGCTCGGTGGCCACAACCACCACTACGAGCGGCTCGCTCCGCTGAACAAGACCGGTGCGGTCGACCAGGCCAACGGCGTGAGGTCGGCGGTCGTCGGCATCGGCGGTGACTACCTCTACAAGGAGCGCACCGACCGCGTGGCGGGCGTCGAGAAGTACTTCTCGGACAGCCACGGCGTCATGAAGCTCACCCTGTCCGGCAGCTCCTACTCGTGGGAGGTCATCGACACGGCCGGAACGGTGCGCGACAAGGCCGGTCCCTACAGCTGTCGTTGATCGAATCCGGCTGTTGACCCAGGAGGCCGTCGTGTACATCGCAACCGCTCGACAAGCTCCCGCCTCGGGTGGCACCGGCAGGATCGCGGGGAACGTGCTCGCCCTGGGCGCCGTATCACTGCTCACGGACGTCTCCTCCGAGATGGTGACCGCGATCCTGCCGCTGTACCTGGTGCTGGGACTGGGGTTCTCCCCGCTGCAGTTCGGTGTGCTCGACGGCATGTACACCGGTGTCACGGCACTGGTTCGCATCGTCGGCGGTCATGCGGCTGACCGCTGGCAACGGCGCAAGCTCGTGGCCGGCCTCGGTTATGGGATCTCGGCGGTGGGCAAGCTCGGACTGCTCGCCGCCGGAACCTCCGCCACCGCGATGGGGCTCGTGCTGGCAGGTGACAGGACGGGCAAGGGCTTGCGCACCGCGCCGAGGGACGCGCTGATCACGTTGAGCAGCGAGCCCTCGGCACTTGGACGCGCCTTCGGTGTTCATCGCGCCATGGACACCGTAGGCGCGTTCCTCGGCCCGCTGGTGGCGTTCTGTCTCTTGTGGACGTTGCCGGCGCGCTACGACGTCGTGTTCGTGGTGAGCTTCTGCTTCGCCGCACTCGGTGTTCTCGTTCTGGTGCTCTTCGTGCGGGATCACCGCGAAGTGCTGCCACGCGTCGCGGTGTCGCTGCGGAACGCGTTCGGGTTGTTGCGGTCCAGGCCGTTCCGGCGGGTCTGCCTGGTCGCGTGCGGGCTTGGGTTCCTGACGCTCGGCGACGGGTTCGTCTACCTGTTGCTGCAGAAGAAGCTCGACGTCGACGTCGCCTACATCGCGTTGCTGCCTCTTGGCACGGCGGGCGTGTACCTGCTCGCCGCCGTGCCGATGGGTGCGCTGGCCGACCGGGCCGGCCGGTGGCGGATGTTCCTCGTCGGCCATCTCGCGCTGCTCGGGGCGTACCTGCTGCTGGCGGGCACGTCCGGAATCGTTCTGCTGGCGGGTGTTCTGCTGTTGCACGGCCTGTTCTACGCGTGCACGGACGGCGTTTTGATGGCCGTCGCCGGTCCGCTGATCCCGGACGAGCTGCGCACGTCCGGTCTGGCCCTGCTCCAGACCGGCCAGGTGCTCGCCCGGGCTTCGTCTTCCGTGCTGTTCGGTGCTCTTTGGACGTGGTTCGCTTGGTGAGGATTCTGCTCGTCGTCGTTGCTGTGATCGCATTGGGCGTGGGTGCCACGGCCTACGCCTTGCGTGCGCCGGACGAGGTTCCCGTCGCGGTCGAGGCGGGGCCTGTCGAGCTGACTCCTGGCCGGCTGCTGTTCGTGGACGACGCGAGCGGCAGGGTGGCGTCGGTGCCGTTGTCCGACCCCGGTGGTCCGCGTCGGCTGAGTACGTTGTCCTGCAAGCGGTTCTTCACCGCGGCGAAGCAGGGACTGTGCCTCGCGGACCGGTCCGGTCCGTTCCCGGGATCCGTCTCGATCTTCGTCGACGAGTCGCTGACGGAGACGAACCGCATCGATGTCGCCGGTGTGCCGAACCGCGCGAAACTGTCGCCGGACGGACGGATGGCGTCCTGGACGACGTTCGTGACCGGTGACTCGTACGCGCAGACAGGCGGGTTCTCCACCCGCACGGGCATCTTCGACCGCGAGACGCTCCTGTACCAGAGCAACCTGGAGACCACGCGGATCATCGGCATGAAGCGGGCAGAGGACATGAACTTCTGGGGCGTGACGTTCACCGAGGACGACCGCTCCTACTACGCGACGATGTCCACGGGCGGCAAGACGTACCTGATCAAGGGCGACGCGGTCGACATCTCCGCGAAAACGTTGCGGGAGAACGTCGAATGCCCGTCGCTGTCCCCGGACGGCAAGCGCGTGGCGTTCAAGAAGCGCGTGCCCGGCGACGGCGCGAGGCCGTGGCGCGAGCACGTGCTGGACCTGACCACGATGGTGGAGACACCCCTGGCCGAGACACGTGGGATCGACGACCAGGTGGTGTGGCTCGACAACGACACCATCGCCTACGGCCTGCCGGGCGAGGGCATCTGGGCCGTGCGGGCGAACGGGCAGGACGCGCCGCGGCAACTGGTGCCGCACGCGTCCTCCCCGTCGCTCGTCAGCCCAAAATGATCTAACGCTGCGCGCGGTTGACGGCGCTGACGATCGCGCGGAACGACGCGGCGACCGTTGAGCTGTCGATGCCCACGCCCCACAGCACCCGGTCGCCCACCGCGCACTCGAGGTACGCGGCGGCGCGGGCGTCGTCGCCGGCGGACAGCGCGTGCTCGGCGTAGTCCAGCACCCGCACGTCGTAGCCCACGGACGCGAGCGCGTCGACGAACGCGGCGATCGGACCGTTGCCGGAGCCCGTGATCTCCTGCTGCTCGCCGTCGATCAGCAGCGTCGCGGTGATCTCCTCGTGCCCGCTGCCGTCCGAGGACGCGCGGTGCTTCAGCAGGTACAGCGGAACCTTGCCGTGGAGGTACTCCTCCGCGAACGCGTCCCACATCTCCTTCGGGTTGATCTCGCCGCCCTGCGTGTCGGTGACCTCCTGGATCACCTTCGAGAACTCGATCTGCAGGCGCCGCGGCAGGTCCAGGTGGTGCTCCTGCTTCATCAGGTACGCCACGCCGCCCTTGCCGGACTGCGAGTTGACCCGGATGACGGCCTCGTAGTTGCGGCCGACGTCCTTCGGGTCGATCGGCAGGTACGGGACCTCCCACGGGAAGTCGTCGACGTGCTGACCGGCGTCCTTGGCGTCGGCCTCCAGCGCCTCGAAGCCCTTCTTGATCGCGTCCTGGTGGCTGCCCGAGAACGCGGTGAAGACCAGGTCACCGCCGTAGGGGTGGCGCTCGGGGACGGGCAGCTGGTTGCAGTACTCGACGGTGCGGCGGATCTCGTCGATGTCGGAGAAGTCGATCTGCGGGTCGATGCCCTGGCTGAACATGTTCATGGCCAGCGTGACCAGGCAGACGTTGCCGGTGCGCTCACCGTTGCCGAACAGGCAGCCCTCGATCCGGTCGGCACCGGCCAGGTAACCCAGCTCGGCGGCGGCGACACCGGTGCCGCGGTCGTTGTGCGGGTGCAGGCTCAGGATGATCGACTCGCGCTGCGCCAGGTTGCGCGACATCCACTCGATCGAGTCGGCGTAGACGTTCGGCGTGGCCATCTCGACCGTGGCCGGCAGGTTGATGATCAGCGGCTTCTCTGGCGTGGGCGCGATGACCTCGGTGACCGCGTTGCAGACTTCCAGCGCGTACGTCAGCTCGGTGCCGGTGTAGGACTCCGGGCTGTACTCGTAGCGGAAGTCGGTCTCGGGGTAGAGCTGTTCCTGCTGCTTGGCGAACTTCGCGGCGTCTACGGCGATCTTCTTGATGCCGTCCTTGTCGGACCGGAAGACGACCCGGCGCTGCAGGATCGACGTCGAGTTGTAGAAGTGGACGATCGCCTTGTTGGCACCGCGCAGGGACTCGAAGGTCCTCGCGATCAGCTCCTCGCGGCACTGGGTCAGGACCTGGATCGTCACGTCGTCCGGGACCGCGCCGTCCTCGATGATCTCGCGGACGAAATCGAAGTCGGTCTGGCTCGCGGCAGGGAAGCCGACCTCGATCTCCTTGAAGCCCATCCGGACCAGCAGGTCGAACATCTTGCGCTTGCGGGCCGGCGACATCGGGTCGATCAGGGCCTGGTTGCCGTCCCTCAGGTCCACCGCGCACCACAGCGGGGCCTTTTCCGCCCGTTTGGTCGGCCAGGTGCGGTCCGGTACGTCCACTACCTCCACTACCTCGTGGAACGGGCGGTAGCGGTGGAACGGCATGCTGCTGCCGAGCTGGCGGTTCCAGGTGGGCTGGTCTGCCGGGGCCGGGCGCGCGGGCTGGCGGATTCGGCTGTTACCTGAGGTGTAGGCGTCTGGAGAGGTCATCTGGTGCTCCTGCGGGTCGTCTCATGGGAACGACCGGCGGCAACGCTGAATCCCGCGACGGGGGGCCGGTCTGATCAGACCCCGTCACGGCAGCGAAGCAGGAGGGAACGCCACACGTCCGACAGAGTAGCCACACTTCGGTCCGAGATGGAACCGCGGGCCCGGATGGTGGGACAACGGCAAGTTTTGCCAGGCGTGAATCCGGGAAAAGCTCATGTATGTCCAGATTACGTACGACCAGTGGCCGCGGCACGGCTTCACGCGTGATCAGCGGCATCGGTGTGGTCTTCGCCCTGATCGAGATCCTCTACATCCTGATGATCGTCCTCGGCGCGAACCAGGCGAACGCGTTCTTCAAGTTCATCCAGTCGCTCGCCGAGCCTCTCGCGCTGTTCTTCCCCGGCCTGTTCAACACCGGCAACTACAACGTCGACGTACTGCTCAACTACGGTCTCGCTGCCGTGTTCTGGCTGGTCGTGACCGGCATTCTCGCACGTGCGGTGTCTCGCTACTGAATAGTAGATTCCTGGCCCATGCGAACGCGCGTGGTCGGGATCGCCGCCGGAATCGTCAGCTGGGTGGGCCTCGCGCTGGCGGTCGTGCTCGTCGTTCACGTCGTGCTGACCGTCGGCGGGGCCAACCCGGACAACCCGATCACCAGCAGCGTCAAGGCGGTTGCACAACCGCTGGCGCTCGCGTTCAGGGACTTGTTCACGCCCGCTGACGCCAAGTTGCGGGTGCTGGTCAACTTCGGGCTGGCGGCCGTGTTCTGGCTGGTCGTTCGAGCGATCGTCCTGAGGCTGGTGAGACGGCTCGACTAGGTTCGGCGGCATGGCGCGCGACGACTTCTGCAACAACTGCGGTACCCGGTACGCCGACACGGCCGCGTACCCGCGCACGTGTCCTGGGTGTGCGCAGATGGTGTGGGCGAACCCCGTGCCGGTGGTCGTGTTGCTCGTGCCAGTCAAGGACGAGGGCCGCACCGGGCTCCTCACCGTGCGGCGGGCGATTCCGCCGGCGGGGAAGCTGGCGTTCGTCAGCGGGTTCATGGACTACGGGGAGTCCTGGCAGGAGAGTGCGGCGCGGGAGCTCCAAGAGGAAGCGAACGTGCTCGTCGACCCTGCGGAGTTGCGGCCGTTGCACTTCGTGTCGACGCCGGATGGCGGGACGGTGTTGCTGTTCGCCACCGCGCCCGCGATCAACGCTGAGGACATGCCGCCGTTCGTGCCGAACGACGAGGCGTCCGAGCGCAAGGTCATCTTCGAGTGTGAGCCGTTGGCGTTTCCGCTGCACAACGAGGTTGCGAGCAAGTACTTCTCAACCGAACAGTGACTGGCCCCAGGTGCCCGTGAAGGCGGTTTCGGAGAGCGGGTGACGTCGGCGTTCGCGCTGTTCGCGGGTTTGCAGGTCCTCGGGGAGGTCCTCCAGGCGGCCTGGGCGGCCGATGGCCATCGCCACCAGCGGGCGGACGTCGTCGGGCATCTTGAAGGTTTCGCGGGCGGCGGTTTTGTCGAAGCCGCCCATCATGTGTGCGATCAGGCCCAGGTCCACGGCCTGGAGGGCGATGTTCTCCATCGCCAGGCCCAGGCCGAACTCGATGTTGGGCAGGTCGCCGCGGGCGTCGGCGGTGATCACGCAGCCGATGAGCAGGACCGAGGCCCGGAAGGCCCAGGTCTTGTTGCCTGGGCGGAGGGTTTCGAGGATCGCGTCGAACGTCGGGGTGCCGCGCTTTCCCACGACGAACCGCGCGGGCTGGCTGTTGCCGTGCGACGGGGCCCAGCGGGCCGCCTCCAGCAGGGTGCGCAGTTCGTCGTCGGAAACCGTTGCCTCAGCGGAGAAAGCGCGCGGGCTCCAGCGCTTCGAGATCAGCTCGTTCATCAGATCGCATACTGCCAAACGGCCAGGGAGTAGGCGCCGAACCAGGCGCTGAACAGGATCGCCACGCCCAGCACGGTCAGGACCGTGGACAGGCGGCGGCGGGCCAGCACGAGGGCCAGCGGGATCAGCAGGGTGAACGCGGGCAGCAGGAGGCGGGCCTTGGAGTTCATTAGGCCGTTGGAGCCGATGTCCATGACGAGCACGCCGATGCCGTAGACGACCAACGGCCACTCCAGCCTGCGCTGGATGGCGTAGAAGACCAGCACGATGGCGAGGATCAGGAGCCAGACGGTGCCGGTCTCCAGTTCGGAGCGCGGGTTGCCGAGGTGTTCGAAGGCGAACTTCAGCGTGGCGGCGCCGCCGTCGAACTTCGAGCCCCAGCCGCGTTGCTGCACGCCGAACCAGCCCGCGAGGTCGCCGGTGCGGATCGCGACCCAGGTGAGGTAGCCGAGCAGGCCAAGCGGGGCCACCAGGGCACCGGCCCACGCCCGCCAGTCGCGGCGGTCCGCGATCACCGCCACCAGGGCCGCGAGCCCGACCGCCGCGATCAACGCGCCCGCGGTGGGGCGGACCAGGCCGGCCGCCGAGCAGCAGACACCCGCGAGGATCCAGCGCTTCTGCACCACGCCGACCAGCGCCCAGACGGCGAACGCGCAGAACGTCGCCTCCGAGTAGGTCATCGACAGCACGACGGCCATCGGGGAGGCGGCGAACAGGGTGACCAGGATGAGGCCGGTCCTCGTCGAGCCGCCGCGCACCGCGCGTCCGAGGACGAACAGGCCGTAGGCGCAGAACAGGCCGCTGATCGTGCTGACCGCGAACGCGGCACCCTCCACGGTCACGCCAGGCAGGCCGTCGACCCACCTGATCAGGGCGGGATAGCCGGGGAAGAACGCGAGCGGTGTCTCGGCGGTGCGCCTGCCCGCCGCGTCGGCCAACCGGGCGGGGACGTCGTCGTAACCGCCGGCGGCGATGCCGAGGAACCACTCGCCGTCCCATGACTTGAGCTCGCCGACAGCGGTGTTGGTGGAGCCGTGGAGCTGGTTCTGGTACTCGACGACGAGCTGCAGGACATACAGGCCCACCTGGCGGACGAACAGGTAGATGAGCGCCGGAACCGACCACAGCGCGGCGGGGTGTCTGAGCGCCTCGGCCATCCGTGAGCGCGCATTGCTCTGATGCACGGCTGCTGGGGCCTCCACGTCAAAGGCGGTCGACGACACCCGGACAGAGTAGTCACGCGCGTCACGGCTCCCCAGTCTCACCAGGTGGTCCGGGTAGGCTGCCTACGACGTGGGGTTTTAGTCGCGCGAAGGAGGTCAGGTCGGTGGCGCTCGTCGTCCAGAAGTACGGCGGTTCATCGGTGGAGAGTGCCGAGCGGATCAAACGCGTGGCCGAGCGCATCGTCGCGACCAAAAAGGCGGGGAACGACGTCGTGGTCGTCGTGTCCGCCATGGGTGACACGACCGACGAGCTGCTCGACCTCGCCCGCCAGGTGTCCCCGGTGCCGCCCGCGCGTGAGCTCGACATGCTGCTCACCTCCGGTGAGCGGATCTCGATGTCCCTGCTCGCCATGGCGATCCACTCGCTCGGTGCGGAGGCCCGTTCCTACACGGGTTCGCAGGCCGGCGTGATCACGACGTCGGTGCACGGCAAGGCCCGCATCATCGACGTGACGCCCAGCCGGATCCAGGACGCCACCTCCGAGGGAGCCATCGCGATCGTCGCGGGCTTCCAGGGCGTGTCGCAGGACTCGAAGGAGATCACCACGCTCGGCCGTGGCGGCAGCGACACCACCGCGGTGGCGCTCGCGGCGGCGACCAAGGCCGACGTGTGCGAGATCTACACCGACGTGGACGGCGTCTACACGGCCGACCCGCGCATCGTGCCGAACGCGAAGAAGCTCGACACGATCACGTACGAGGAAATGCTCGAGATGGCCGCCTGTGGCGCCAAGGTGCTGATGCTCCGCTGCGTGGAGTACGCCCGCCGCTACAACGTGCCCGTGCATGTCCGTTCTTCGTTCAGCAACAAGACCGGAACCATCGTGTCCGGTTCAGTGGAGGACCTTCCCGTGGAACAGGCGATGATCACCGGCGTCGCGCACGACCGGTCCGAGGCCAAAATCACCGTGACCGCCGTCCCCGACCACCCCGGCATCGCGGCCAAGATCTTCCGTGTCGTGGCGCAGGCGGAGCTCGACATCGACATGGTCGTGCAGAACGTCTCGCAGGCCGCGTCCGGTCGCACGGACATCACGTTCACGCTGGCCAAGGTCGACGGCCCGCGCGCGGTGGCCGCGCTCGAGAAGGCGCGCGGCGAGATCGGGTTCGACCAGGTCCTCTACGACGAGCACGTCGGCAAGGTGTCGCTGATCGGTGCGGGCATGCGCTCGCACCCCGGTGTCACGGCGACGTTCTGCGAGGCGCTGGCGTCGGCCGGCGTCAACATCGACATCATCTCCACCTCGGAGATCCGCATCTCGGTCATCTGCCGCGACACCCAGCTCGACGACGCCGTCCGTGCCCTGCACGACGCGTTCGAGCTCGGTGGCGAGGAAGAGGCCGTCGTTTACGCAGGGACTGGACGATGAGCGCCCCCGTGCTCGCGCTGCTTGGCGCGACCGGTGCCGTGGGCACCGTGATGATCGACATCATGAACACCCGCTCCTCCGTGCCGTGGGGTGAGATCCGGCTGATCGCGTCCCCGCGCTCGGCGGGCAAGAAGATCAGCGTGCGCGGCCAGGAGCTGACGGTCATCGCGCTCTCGCCTGAGGCGTTCGACGGCGTGGACATCGCGATGTTCGACGTGCCGGACGAGGTCTCCGCCGAGTGGGCGCCGATCGCCGCCGAGCGCGGTGCCATCGCGATCGACAACTCCGGCGCGTTCCGGATGGATCCGGACGTGCCGCTGGTCGTGCCCGAGGTCAACGCGGACCAGATCGACAACCGCCCGCGCGGCATCATCTCGAACCCGAACTGCACGACGCTGTCGATGATGGCGTCGCTCGGTGCCCTGCACCGCGAGTTCGAGCTGACGGAACTGGTCGTGGCCTCCTACCAGGCCGCGTCCGGCGGCGGCCAGGCGGCGATCGACCGCCTGTACGCCGAGATCGCCGCGCTGGCCGGCAAGGAGGTCGGTGTGGTGGCGGGCGACGTCCGCGCCGCGCTGGACGCCGCCGGTCTGCCGGTGTCCGAGTCGCCGTTCCCGGCTCCGCTGGCGCTGAACGTGGTGCCGTGGGCGGGATCGCTGAAGGACGAGGGCTGGACGTCCGAGGAGCTGAAGGTCCGCAACGAGGCCCGCAAGATCCTCGGCATCCCGGACCTGAAGGTCTCGGCCACCTGCGTCCGCGTCCCGGTCGTCACGACCCACTCGCTGGCCGTCCACGCGACGTTCGCCCGCGAGGTCACGGTCGAGGCGGCGCACAAGATCTTCGAGTCGCAGCCGACGGTCGTGCTGGTCGACGACCCGGCAGCGAAGCGCTTCCCGACGCCCGCCGACATGGTGGGCGAGGACCCGACGTACGTGGGCCGCGTGCGCCAGGCGCTGGACTTCCCGAACACGCTGGATTTCTTCGTGTGCGGTGACAACCTGCGCAAGGGTGCCGCGCTGAACACCTACGAGGTCGCGGAAGAGCTCGCGAAGCGCCTGTGATCTCGGCCTAACTCGTCGGGTCGGTGCTGGAGCCGATCGCGTCGTCCACGGAGATCTCGCCGTCGGTGCGGACGTGTTCGTGTTCCTCTTCGATGGGTTCGGTCATCGCTCGATTGTGCTCCTCCGCAGGGTGCGAAGCGACTCTGCTCGGCTTTACCGGCCCCTGTCGTCCTTAACCGGGTGACAGGGGCCTTCAGCTGTTCAAACGTGGTGCTTTGGAGGCGTACGGTCTGCGCGTGATCGTCGACTGGGACGCACCCGCGATGCGTCGGGCTCTCGCTCGGCAGGACATTTCCACCGTCTACCGCCTGGTGCGCGATGCCGGTGTCTCGCAGCGCCGCATCGCCGACCTCGTCGGCCAACGCCCGTCCGAGGTCTGTGAGATCCTGTCCGGCCGCGAGGTGCACTCGTACCGGTTGTTGGCCCGCATCGCCGACGGCCTCGGCATCCCTCGCACGTACCTAGGCCTCGCCGACGTTCCTCAGTACCGTGGAGAGGAGGTCGATGAGGAGGACGAGGCCGTGAAGCGTCGCCAGTTCCTCGCCAACGCCGCCGCGATCATCGTCGGCGAAGCCGTGCTGGGCGATCCCGCCGCCTGTGCCGCACCGTCCACCGACATCGCGGTGCCTGGCCGTGTCGGTGTGGCTGAGGTGCAACGACTTCGTGCCACCACGGTCGCGTTGCGGCAGCTCGACCACCGCCACGGGGGAGGCGCCGCCCGCTTTGCCGCCGAAGCGCAGGTCAGCGTGTCCGAGGCGCTGCTCCGCGCCTCGATGACCGATGAGATCCGCAAGGACCTGCACGGCGCCGTCGCGGACCTGCACAACGCGGTGGGCTTGATGTCGTTCGACTGCCTGATGCCGGACCAGGCTCGACACCACTTCCTCCGTGCACTGGAGCATGCGAAGCAGGCTGAGGATCCGGCGCATTGCGCGTTCCTGTTGTGCCGGGTCGGCCACATCTACATGGGCAACGACGCTCCCGACGAAGCGCTCAAGCTGTTCCAGCTCGCTGAACTGCCCGCGGCCGAGTCCGGCGTCAACGCGATCAACTTCGTGACTTCCTGTTACCAGGCAAGGGCTTACTCCGAGATGGGCCAGGCTGAGCGGGCGTTGTCGCTCACCGGCCGCAGCGAGGACAGCTACGTCGACACCATCGCAGACGACGTCCCGGAGTGGCTCGGCTACTTCCGCGCGGGCGGGGCGGACACGGTACGCGGCAACGTGTGTTTCGCGCTCAGCAACACCATGCCGGAGTACGCGCCGATGGCCCTCGAAGGCATGCGGGCCGCGGTCAATGCGCACAAGGCGGGGCTTGAGCGCGGCAACCTCATGGACCTCGGCACGCTCGCCACGCTGCACTTGCGATCCGGCAACGTGGACCACGGTTTGCGGCTGGCCGCCACCACCGTGGATCGCGCCGAGCGCGTCGACTCCAAGCGCCTCAACCAGTGGCTGCGGGTCCTCGGTACCGAGGCACGGCGGCACGGGTCCGATGGCAGGGATCTCGCGGTGGCGATCAGCCGGCTCTGAGCCGAAGTCTCTACCCTGAGCCGCATGGCGGAGAGCGACGAGCAGTACGACGCGCTGGGCGCGATCTACGAGCGGGCCAAGCACATCCCGACCGGGCTGGCCGAGCGCGCCACGTTGCTCTCCGCGGTCGGCGACCTGCGCGGCAAGTCCGTGCTGGACGTCGCCTGCGGCACCGGTTTCTACGCGCGGCTCTTCCACGACCTGGGCGCCACTCGGGTGGTGGGCGTCGACTCGGCAGGCGAGATGATCGGCTACGCCCGCCACGTCGAGGCACGAGAGCCGCGCGGCATCATCTACGAGCAGCACGACGCGACCACGCTGCCCGTGCTGGGTGAGTTCGACGTCGTGACCGCGGTCTGGCTGCTCGGTTATGCCGACGACGAGCCCGCGCTCGACGCCATGATCGACAATCTCGAGGCCAACCTCGCGCCCGGCGGAAGGCTCGTCGTGCTGGTCCCGAACCCCGACGCCGACTGGGACCTGCTCTCCCAGTACGGCCGGTACGGCTACGAGATCACGCCGACCGGTCCGATGAACCTCAAGCAGCCGGTCCGCGTGCACGTGCTGGGCGAACCGTCGTTCGACTTCGACTCCTTCTACTGGGAGCGCGGCGTGTTCGAGGCGGCGCTGACCAGGGCAGGGCTGACCGAGGTGACGCGCCGGCCGGCCGTGACGCCGGACGACGAGCGCGGCGACGAGTTCTGGGGTCCGCTGCGCAAGTCGCCGAGCTTTGCCGTCCTCACAGCCCTGCGAGCCGATTCATGATCGTTCTGGCGGTGGACCTCGGCACCACGGCCACGAAGGTCGTCGCGGTCGACGCGCGGGCGAACGTCGTGGCGTCCACCGAGCGCGGTTATCCGATGCGCACCAGCGGTCTGGAAGCCACGCACGATCCGCACGAGGTCCTCAACGCCGCTCTGGACGCCCTGGCCGAACTGGCCTCCGAGGACGTCCGTGCCATCGCGTTGACCGGCGCCATGCACTCGATCATGGGCCTCGACGCGTCGCTCAACCCCGTCACCGAGTCGTTGAGCTGGGCCGACAACCGCGCCATCGAGCAGACCGAACGCCTGCGCGGCACGGCTGACGGCCGCGCCCTGCACCAGGCGACGGGCGCGCCGATCCACTCGTTCACGCCGCTGATGAAGCTCGCCTGGTTCCACGAGAACGGCGTCCAGGCCGCGAAGTGGTGCGAGATCAAGGACTTCGTGCACCTCCACCTGACCGGCGAGCTGCTCAACGAGCACTCGTGCGGCTCCGGCACGGGCCTGATGAACATCCACACCCTGCAGTGGCACGAGCCGTCCCTGGAGTTCGCCGGAGTCACGGCGGACCAGCTCCCGCCGCTCGTCGAACCGACCCACTCGACGCCGCTGAAAGCCGAGATCCCCGGTCTGCCCCAAGGCATCCCGGTGATCATCGGCGGTGGTGACGGTCCGCTCGGCAACCTCGGCGTCGGCGCCGCCACCCCCGGTTCCGGCGCGGTCTCGCTCGGCACGTCCGGCGCTCTCCGCGTGGCCCAGCAGGGCCCCGGTGTCGACGACGAGGGCCGCACGTTCAGCTACGCGATCGCCGAGGGCCTCTGGGTCCGCGGCGGCGCGATCAGCAACGGCGGCGTCGTGGCCCAGTGGGCGTCCGAGACGTTCGGCGTCCCCGTCGGTGATCTGCTGGACCAGGCCGCGGCCGTCGACTCGGACGGTCTCGTCGCGCTGCCGTACCTGCTGGGCGAACGAGCGCCGTGGTGGGACCCGACCGCGCACGCCGCGTTGCTGGGCCTGCGCCGCGAACACACGCCGCAGCAGATCACGAAAGCCCTGGTGGAGGGCGTCTGCCAGCAGCTCGCGCTGGTCCTCGACGCCGTCCCGCACGTGGAGTCACTGCGGATCACCGGTGGCGCGTTCCGCGCCCCGATCTGGGCGCAGACCCTGGCCAACGCGCTGGGCATGCCGCTGCACCTGACCGAGGACACCGGGGGCTCTGCCGTGGGCGCCGCGCTGCTGGCGTGGCGTGCGCTGGGCGAGATCGAGTCGTTGACCGTCGACCTCGTCCAGCCGATCAGGACGATCACGCCCGACGAGGACGCGATCACGAGGTATGCGAAGTCCCGGCCGTTCGTGGCGAAGGCCTACCGGGCGCTGGAAGAGCTGTACAGCGAGGGCACCGGCCCCAGAACGTGACCTCTGCGCGTTCGACGTGGAAACCGGCGACCTCGACCGCCGGTTCGAAGACGCAGTCCACGTCCTCGACCCGGCCGCATTCACGACACACGAGGTGGTCCAGTGCATGCACGGGCATCACCCTAGCGTTGCGATCTTGAACACATCAAGAAAGCGATAGGTTAAACATTTTGCCATTCGAGTGAGGATGGCTGTGTGGATCTCGCCCCTTTCAAGCACGTCCTTCTGCTGCCCAGGGTCCGGCCGCTCGCACTGCTGATGTTCTTCGCGAGGATGCCCCCGGCGGCGACCGGCGTGATCCTCACGCTGCACGTCGCGGTCACCCTGAACCAGGGCTACGGAGCGGCGGGCCTGGTGGGTGCCGCGGGAACCGTCGGCATGGGCCTCGGCGCCCCGTTGATGGGCAGGCTGGTCGACGAACGAGGACTGCGGGCGATGCTCGCGATCAGCGTCACGGCGTCCTCGGCGTTCTGGCTGACCGCGCCGCTGATGGGCTACTGGGTGCTGTTGGTCTGCTCGTTCTTCGTCGGGCTGATGGGCGTGCCGATGATGTCGATCGGCAGGCAGGCCATCACCGCCCTCGTGCCCGAACACCAGCGCAGGGTCGCGCTCTCGGTCGACTCGATCTCCGTCGAGCTGTCGTTCATGGTCGGCCCCGCGCTCGGCGTCTTCGTCGCGACCAGGTTCTCCACGAACGCGGCGCTGATGTTCATCGGTCTCTCGATCCTGACCGCCGGAACGCTGCTGTACTGGGCGAACCCGCCGATGCTGCACGAGGACGAGGTGGTCGACGGCCCGAAGCCGAAGATCTTCGAGTGGATGCGCGGCCGGATCGTCGGCGTGCTCGTGGTGTGCGCCGGCGCGACCGTGTGCCTCACGGGGATGGAGGTCTCGGCGATCGCGAGCCTGGAGCACATCGGCAAGCAGAGCTGGCTGGGAGTGGTGTTCTTCGCCATGTGTGCGGCGTCGATCGTGGGCGGTCTCGTCTACGGCGGGGTGAAGAAGGCGCCCAGCGTGCTGGTGCTCCTCGTGCTGATGGCGGCGTTCGAGATCCCGGTCGGCTTGGGCGACGGCAACGTGCTGCTGCTGTGCCTGCTCCTCGTGCCGATGAACCTCATGTGTGCGCCGTTGATCGCCGCGTCCGGTGAAAGCATCAGCAGGCTCGCGCCGCCCACGGCTCGTGGCCTGGCGATCGGCCTGCAGGGATCGGCGTTCACCGTCGGCAACGCGATCGGCGCACCACTCGCGGGTGTCGCGATCGACCGCGGCGGTGCCCCGTACGGGTTCGCGGTCGTCGGCGTGGCGGGGCTGCTCGTGGCGGTCGTCGCCTGGGTGTTGGCCCGTCAGCGGCAACAGGTAAATCCATTGCCAGTGGGGTGACGATGAGGGGCGTGAACCTCGCCCCCTTCAAACATGTCCTGGCGTTGCCGGGGGTTCGTCCCCTGATGCTGCTGATGTTGTTCGCGAGGATTCCCCCGACGGCGGCGGGCGTCACGGTGACCCTCCACGTCGTCACCACGCTCGACAAGGGCTACGCGGCGGCGGGCACCGTGGGGTTCGCGACGATGGTCGGCATCGGCCTCGGGTCGCCGTTGATGGGCAAGCTGATCGACAGCAAGGGGCTGCGGGTCACGCTGACGCTCAGCCTGCTCGAAGGCGTCTTCTGGGTGACGGCGCCGCTGATGAACTACTACGTGCTGCTCGTGCTCGCGTTCGCCAACGGGCTGGTGGCGGTGCCGATGATGTCGATCGGACGGCAGGCGCTCACGGCGCTCGTGCCGGCAGCACAACGGCGGCCCGCGTTCTCACTGGACTCGATCTCGGTCGAGCTGTCGTTCATGGTCGGGCCCGCGGCGGGCGTGCTGATCGCGACGAAGTTCTCCACCGGTGCGGCGCTCGTCTCGATCGGTGTGGCGATCCTGGCGGCCTGCGCGCTGCTGTTCGCCGTCAACCCGCCGCTGGTGCACGAGGACGAGGTCGTCGAAGGGCCGCAGCCGCAGCTGGGGGAGTGGTTGCGCGGGCCGATGATCGCGGCGTTGATCGTCCCGTTCGGAGCGACGATGGCGTTGTCCGGCATGGAGATCGCCTCGATCGCGTCGCTGGAGCACGCGGGCAGGCAGAGCTGGCTCGGGCTGATCTTCGTGGTGATGTGCGCGGCCTCGGCGTTGGGCGGTCTCGTCTACGGCAGCCTGAAACGGGTGCCGAGCGGGATCGTGCTGCTGGCGTGCATGGCGCTGCTCGAGTTGCCCGCCGGTCTCGGCGACGGCGACGTGGCGTTGCTGGCGCTCGCGCTCGTCCCGATGAACCTCGTGTGCGCGCCGACGATCGCCGCCTCGACCGAGCAGATCAGCAAGCTCGCGCCCGCGTCGGCACGCGGGCTCGCGCTCGGGCTGCAGGGCTCGGCGTTCACGTTCGGCGTCGCGGCAGGTCAGCCGCTCGCGGGGGTCGCGGTGGACCACAGCGGACCCCCGCTCGGCTTCGTCGTCGCCGGTCTCGCCGGACTCGTGATCGCCGGGCTGGGTTGGGTGCTGTCCCGCCAGCGTCAGGCGGTCTCGGCCACGTCCTGAGCGGAGTTCGCCAGGGCGAGGCCGGTCCGCAGCGCGCCGACGGCCTCGGACACGGCCTCGCGGAAGATCCCGCCGACGCCCAGTACGTTCGCGAAGCCGTGGAACAGTCCTTCGTGCCTGCGCAGCACGACCGGCACGCCCTCCGCGGCCAGGCGTTCCGCGAAGGCCTCGCCCTCGTCGCGCAACGGGTCGTAGCCCGCGGTCGCGATGTAGGTGGGCGGCAGGTTCGAGAGGTCCTCGGCTAGCATGATCGACAGCCGCGGGTCGTGGCGGTCCTTGCCGCCCGCGCTGTACTGGTCGAGGAACCAGTCCATCTTCTCGTCGGTCAGGAAGAACCCGTTGCCGAAGATCTCGCGTGACCGGCGGCGCACCGACGCGTCCACGCCGGGGTAGAAGAGGAGCAGGAACGCGAGGTCGATCTCGGCGTTGTGGGCGGTCACCGCGGCCAGGTTGCCGCCGGCGCTGTCACCGCCGAGCGCGATCCGTTTCTCGTCGATGCCCAGGTCCTCCGCCTTCGCGACGGCGTAGCGCAGCACCTCGGCCGCGTCCTGGACCGCCGCAGGGAACGGGTACTCGGGCGCGAGCCGGTAGTCGGCCGCGAGCACCCGCACACCGGCTTCCTTCGCGAGGAACCGGCACAGGTTGTCGTGGGTCTCCAGGCCCCCGGTGACCCAGCCACCACCGTGATAGAAGATCAACAGCGGTGACCCGGCGGCGAGACCGTCCGGTGTGTAGAGCCGTCCGGCGAACTCGCCGATCGTGAGGTCCCGCGCGCCGACTCCGGTGATCTTCGGGCCCGCGACGAGCTGCGAACTCAACTCCAGGTCGAGCCGGCTCTCGGATGCTGACTTCGTGCGCCAGTCGGTCCCGGACAGGTTGGCCAGCTTCAGCAGCAGCTGCGCCTCGGGGTGCAGGTCCTGGCCGTCCAGGCGGATCGGGGGACCGGCGATGAGTCGACGCACAGGGTTGGGAAGACCGAAGGCGAAGCGCAGGGCACCGGCCAGCACGGCCGCCTGGAAGTTCGACATGTGTTGCACGTTACTAGCGAGTAGTGCTGGATCTCCAGGTAACTGGAGGTGGAAGGATCGAAGCCATGACGGTGACGGTGGTGGGCATCGGGGGCTCGATCAGGTCCGACTCGCAGTCCGAGCGGGCGCTGCGGGTGGCTCTGGAGGGTGCGCGTGAGCTCGGTGCGCGGACGATCCAGTACAGCGGCCCCGAGCTGGTGCTCCCGTTCTACGACCCGTCCGTGCCGGAACGGACCGACATCGCCGTGAAGATGGTCGAGGACCTGCGCAGGGCCGACGGCGTGATCCTCGTGTCGCCCGGCTATCACGGCACCGTGTCCGGCCTGGTCAAGAACACCCTCGACTACATCGAGGACCTGCGTGACGACGAGCGCCCGTACCTCGACGGCCGCGCCGTCGGCTGCATCACGGCCGCATACGGCTGGCAGGCCGCGGTGAACACGCTCGCGGCCGTCCGCTCGATCGTCCACGCGCTGCGCGGCTGGCCGACGCCGCTCGGTGCCGCGATCAACTCCGCGCAGGTCAAGTTCGACGGCGACGGCGCCTGCTCGGATGCCGACGTCGACAGGAACCTGCGGGTGATCGGCCGCCAGGTCGTCGAGTTCGCGCTGCGCCATGCGTCTCATCTCGACGTGAACTGACTCACGATCGGGCAGATAAGTCGCGTGCGACCCGTTGGTACCAGTGGGTAACAAAACCACTGACTCGAGGGAGAGCGGAATGGAAGCGCTGTACACGGCCGAGGCGACTGCTTACGGCGAGGGCCGCAACGGCGAGGTTCGCTCGTCCGACGGCGTGATCGACGAGGTCCTGTCGATCCCGAAGGAGATGGGCGGCCCCGGTGGTGACGCGACCAACCCGGAGCAGCTGTTCGCGGCCGGCTACGCGGCCTGCTTCAACTCCGCTCTCGCGGCCGTCGCACGCGCGTCCAAGATTCAGCTCGCTTCTTCTGAGGTAACCGCCAAGGTGGGGATCGGCCCGAACGGGACCGGCGGCTTCCAGCTGGCCGTCGAGCTCGCCGTGACCATCCCCGGATTCGACCAGGCGGTCGCGGAGAAGCTCGTCGAGCAGGCCCACCAGGTCTGCCCGTACTCCAACGCGACGCGCGGCAACATCGAGGTGGCGCTCACCGTCACCGTCTGAGGAGGCGCGTAGAACCATGGCCAAGAACCCGATCACCAGCCCGCTGGCCGACGGCGACCGCGACGCGGTCGGTGCCGTGCTGCAGGCGACACTCGTCGACCTCGTCGACCTGTCCCTGATCGGGAAGCAGGCGCACTGGAACGTGATCGGCAAGAACTTCCGCAGCGTCCACCTTCAGCTCGACGAACTGGTCACGATGGCGCGCAACGCAGCCGACCAGGTCGCCGAACGCGCAGCCGCTCTCGGCGTCACGCCGAACGGCACGGCGAAGACCATCGCCGAGTCGTCCGGCGTGCCCGAGATCGAAACCGGCTGGCTGAAGGAGGAACAGGTCGTCACGGCGATCACGTCCTCGCTGGCTTCGCTGATCTCGCGGATGCGTTCCCGCATCGACGAGACCGACAAGCCGGACCTCGTCACCCAGGACCTGCTGATCGGCATCACCCAGGAACTGGAGCAGGCGCACTGGATGTGGCAGGCCCAAGCCGCCTGACGCCTGCCTGCTTGCTTGCCGCACGCGGGGAGCCTGCGTACTCCAGGAGAGTACGAAAGCTCCCCGCGTACTTCTGCGCGGCGGGTTTACGGGGTGACGAGCTGGATCTCCCGGTGCAGCTGCCCGTCGACGTCGGGGTACAGGCTGACCTCTCCGTCGCTCCAGCGGACGACGATGTCGTTGCCGCGTCCGGCGGTGACGGTGGCGTGGGTCCACAGTTCGTTGGGTGCCTGGACCCGGTGTTCCTGGCCGAGGCCCGCGGTGGCGACGTCGCCGTAGATGGTGAACTCGCCGTCGCTCCAGCGGACGAGCAGGTCCGGCGTGCCGGAGCCGGTCCAGTTGCCGCCGGAGATGGTCTGCGCGTGGGTCCAGGTGCTGTTGGGTGCCACGAGCTTGCGTTCCGAGCCGAGCTTGTTGGCGGCGATGCCCTGGTAGAGCGTGGTTTCGCCGTCGTTCCACACGACGACGAGGTCGCCGCCCAGCCCGGCGATGTAGGACGCGTGATCCTTCCACAGGGCGTTGGGCGCGGCGAGCTGGACCTCGTTGTGGAAGCCGTTCTTGTCGACGGACTCATAGTAGGTGACCTCGCCGTCGTCCCAGCTGACGACGAGTCCGTTGTTGACGGACGCGATGCCCTTGGCGTGCGTCCAGATGCTCCTCGGTGCCGCGAGCCGGGTCTCACCGGCGAACGGCTTCTGCGGGTCGCTCGTGGAACCGCCCTGGTAGAGGGTGACCTCGCCGTCGCTCCACCGGACGATCATGTCCAGCTGCGCGCTGCCCGTGTACCGGCCTGAGGTGATGAGCTGGGCGTGCTTCCAGGTCGAACCGCTGCCGAGCGGGTAACCCAGGTTGCCGTTGCTCGGAGGTACCGGCGAGCCGACGGCCTTGTCGTACAACGCCTTGACGCGGTTGTCGAAGCGGACGCTGTAGTTGCGAGGGTCGGTGGCCGGCAGGTTCTGGCCCTTGCCGCCGATGACGCCGATCAGCTCCTTGGTGCCGCGCAGGACCCACGGGCCGCCGCTGAACCCGCCGGGGATGCCCAGGCACTGCAGCGTTTCCCAGTACTGGCCGTCGCGGGACGCGGTGCTGTCGCACAGGTAGGGCTTGTCCTTGGCCGACGGGTAGCCGTAGACGGTCATGTCGGCCGGCAGGGTGGCGTCGACGTGGAGCTTGAGCGATGACCCGGTGACCTCGGCGACGTTCTTGCCGTTGCGCGGCTGCAACACCACGAAGGCGTAGTCGTACGGCGAACCGGCACCGTTGATGTCGTGGTTGTCCTTGTAGCCCTCGTCGACGTAGATCGCCGCGGACTGCCACGTGCCGTACGGCGCCTGGCCGTCGTGATAGCCGGGACTGAAGAACACGTTGCGCTTGCCGTAGACGCAATGCGCGGCGGTGGCGATCACGTTGCCGTGCGGACTGTTGACGATGCTGCCGGAGCAGTGGTGGTCCTTCGGGTCGCTGCTGCCGGACAGCGAACCGATCTCAGGCCTCGGCGTGGTGACCTGGCTTTGCGGCGTGGCCGCTTCCGCGGCGTGCGCCGGCAGCAGAAATGCCACCAGCGCGACCGCCGCTCCCCAGTGAGCTTTCCTCATGGTGGCGACCCTACGGACGCGCTGGTGACGTTTCCCTGACTTCTGAGGGACTACCGGGCGAGGTGACGCCTGGCGAAGTCCACCTCGGCCGCCGTCTGCCGCATCGTCTCGGCGACGACCAACGAACCGTGCCCCGCGTCGTAGCGGTACATCTCGTAGGTGTGGCCACGAGCAGCGAGCGCGTCGAGGTAGTTGTCGATCTGCCGGATCGGGCAGCGGGGGTCGTTCTCACCGGCGAGGATCAGCACCGGCGCGGTGACCTTGTCGACGTACGTGAGCGGCGAGCATTCCCGGTACAGCTCGGGCAGCTCCTCCGGTGAACCGCCGAACAACGCGCGGTCGAACGCCCGCAGCGGTTCCATCTCGTCCTCGTACGCGGCGAAGTAGTCCGCCACCGGGACGCCCGCGATGCCGACGGCCCAGCGTTCCGGCTGGACGCCGATACCGAGAAGCGTCAGGTAGCCGCCCCACGAGGCGCCGCTCAGCACCGAGCGCGCGGGGTCGGTGAGGCCGGACTCGACCGCCCAGTCGTGCACGGCGGCGATGTCCTCCAGCTCGGTGAGGCCAGGCCTGCCCTCGATGGCGTCACGCCACTTCGAGCCGTAGCCGCTGGAGCCGCGGTAGTTCACGTGCACGGTGGCGAACCCGGCGTCGAGCCACACCGCGCGGTAGGCCGAGAAGCGGTCCTCGTCCGCCGAGTGCGGGCCGCCGTGGATCAGGAAGACCGTCGGGAACGGGCCCTCTCCCGCCGGTTTCGAGACCAGCGCGTGGACCTCGCCGACGAAGACGTCCTCGAGCTTCTCCGACGTCGCCGGCCTGGCGCCCTGCGGCTCGACCAGCACGCGCTCGGTGCCATCCGGGGCGAGCGCGCGGATCACCGTGGACTTCTCGGCGGACGACCACGAGTACTCGACGGTGCCGTCGGGGCGCACGCCCGCCGATCCGATCACGCCGGGTGCGGTGTCCAGAGTGGACAGTTCGCCGGTCGTGAGGTCGTAGCGGTGCACGGTGTTGCGGGCGTGGTGGGTGTGGACGATCAGCAGCGCGGACGCGTCCGGGTACCAGTCGGCGGCGACCTCGCCCGGCAGGTCGAGGACGATCTCCTGCTCGGTGTCGGCGGCGACGTCCCAGATCAGCAGCTCCTCGCGGCCGCGGCGCTCGTGCAGCACCAGCAGCCGCTGGTCGCCGCGGACCGGGCTGAACGACACGGCGTCCAGGCCGAGCCCCTTGCCGTCCCACTTCTCGGCCACCGTCTCGCCGGTCGAGGCGTTGAGCGCGCGCAGAGCCATGTGCCGGTTGTCGCCGTGCTCGGAGTGCGCGATCACGACCAGCGACTCGTCCTTCGACATCGCGGTCACGCCGGCGTCGTTGACGTGCTGGTAGATCACCTCGGTGGTGCCGTTGCGGGACAACCAGACGGTGGTGCCGTCGTCGGTCGACGCGGCGACCGCGACGACGTTCCTGCCGATCTCCAGACCGGCGGGGTAGCCCGCGTGGACGCCCGCGACCGCTGGTTCGGCCTTGCTGCCGTCGGCGACGAACGGCTCGCGCACCCAGACGCCGAACTCGTCGCCGTCGTGGTCGTCGAACCACCAGAGCTCGGTGCCGTCCGGGTTCAGCGTGCCGTGCGACGTGCCGTTCGGGCGGTCGGTGACCTTGCGGTGCTCGTCCTTCGCCCGGTCCCAGGCGTAGATCTCCCACACGCCGCTCGCGTTGGAGACGTACAGCGTGCGGTCCGGTGCGTCGTCGGCCCAGCTCGGCAGGCTCATCCGGGGAGCGGTGAACCGCTCGCGCCACCGGGTCTCGGCGGCCGGATCGTCGAAAAGCTGGTCCGGAACGTTGGGAGCAGGGTGCGTTGTCACGTCTCAACACTAGAGTCAGCGGCAGTGCTAGGGGGACTTGAGATGACAACACCACCTCAGTGGGGAGGGCCGCCACCTGCGCGGCCGCCGTACCAGCCGCCCTTCCCGCCGCAGAACCATCCTCCGCAGGGCTATCCGCAGCAGCCACCACCACCACCGCCGCAGTATCAGCAGCCGTACCCGCAGCAGCAGCCCTGGCCAGGCCAGCTGCCGCCGAAGCCGGCGCCGCTCGTGCTCCTCGCGGTCCTGAACTGGATCCTCGCCGCGGGCATGCTGGTGATCGCCGCGTTCGTGATCATGAGCTTCCTGGTGTCCGGTGGCACGGTGGTCATCGGCATCCTGCTGGCGGCGGTGATCGCCGGCTTCGGCGTGCTCAACGCCCTGGGCGCCATGTCGATCAACCATCCGCACTTCCCGAACACGATCGCCTCGCAGATGTCGGGCTTCTTCACCGGGTTCGTGCTGATGGTGGCGCTGTTCCGCTCGGTGCGGAGAGGCGTGGCCGAGCTCGTGCCGTCGATGGGTTCGGCGGTGCTGCTGGCGGTCTGCGTCCTCAGCCTGGTCCTGGCCACGCGACCAGTGGTCAAGCAGTGGATCGCGGCGAAGCACCAGCTGTCCCTGACGCAGGGCCACGTGCCGAGGACGCCCTCGACCCGGTGAACGCGGTCGCGGACGCCGCACCCGGCTTCCGCTGGCGGCTGCAGAGCGAGGCGGGCGACGCGACGGCGATCCGCGTCTTCGGCGACGCCCACCGCGGGCTCCTGCGTGGCAGACGTCAGTGGTTCCACCGTGCCCGGCCGAGGCGATGACGGCGCTGTGGTGGGTGCCGGCCGGCCACCGGCCTTCCGTGGCGGAGGCCGAGGAACGACTGGTGCATCTGCGCGCGCACGGTCCGTCATCTCATGTGTTCACGCTGAAGGAGACCTACTCGGCGGTCAATTGATCGATTTCCGCAGGGGCCGGAATATCTAGGCCAGCGGCCTCGTGCGAGTTAACGTTGGTGCATGTCCGAAACAATGGATCGCCTGGCCGAGGCTGGCACGTTGGAGGAAGTCCAACGGATCGTGCGCACCACGGCCCGTTCCTCGCTGGCAGCGCACGGCGCGACGTTGGTGCTGCTCGACGGCGATCTCTGCTACTACGCGGACGAGGACTCGATGAGTCCGCTGTGGAAGGGCCAGCGCTTCCCGGCCGCGAACTGCATCAGCGGCTGGGCGATGTTGAACCGCCAAACCGTGGCGATCAGGGACATCCGCTTCGATTCGAGGATTCCTCAAGAAGCCTATCGGCCGACGTTCGTCCGCAGTTTGCTGATGGCACCCATTCTGCGCCCAGAACCAATCGGCGCCATCGGTTGTTACTGGGCCATTCCGCACGCCGCGACTCCCGCGGAGATCGAGCTGCTGGAATCTCTGGCCCTGGTCGCGGGGGAAGCTCTGGAACGCTTCCCGGAAGGTCTGCCCGCGAGGGGCTTCTTCAACTGACGACGTGGAAGTGCCGCAGTGTGAGCGGCTGCTGCAGGTACTCGTCCTCGTCCGGGAACGTCACCGGATCGGTGCGCCAGTTCTCGCCGGCGTAACCCTCGAGCGACTGCTCGTCCCGCCACCGGCTCACGTACTGCACCCGCCGCGGGTCCTGCACGTCGACGACCACTTCGTGCCCGAGCAGGCCGTCGTACTTCTCGGGGAAGGTCCTGACGAGGTCCAGCACCCGCTCGACGAACTCCTGCTCCCGCCCCGGCTTCACGAGCGCTTCGGACACACGAGTCAGCATGCGTCCGATGGTAGGTCTCAGCCGAGCTCTTCCTCGAAGATCTGGTCGACCTGCCGCGAAGCCCGCGACAAAACCTTGACCGAGGCCACGATCACGAGGAAGCCGGCGGCCACCGCGGCCGTCACCCAGCCCGACGTGAGCATGTAGACGATCGCCAGCGACTGCAGGACCACGATGACCCTTGCTGTGTGCACGATCCACGACTTGTGCGCAGGTTTGGCGGCGACGGATTCCATCACTGCATCTCCCGACTATTTCAATGAGTGCCGAACCACTGCCTACGTCGTTTGGATCTAGACAGCCGTTACGGGCCGTGAGTTGAATCTTCAACCCTCACCCGTATGGCTTAACGCCACAGACGAGTTCCGTATAGTTTGGTTCAGAACGGTGGCACTGCGTCATGGATCCACCGTGACCGCTGCGGCCCGCTCGTGTCGAGCCCCACCACACGATCGAGTGGCTTATCCGAACGATCGGTGACCTTTTCCGAGCCGGGCGGGACTTTCGGCATCGGCGACCAGCAACACCGGCCGGTGCGCGGACCTCGTCACCCCACGGCTGACCGACCCCCGCATCATCCGAGCCAGCGACCGGTGCCGGTGCGTGCCCACCACGATCATCAGCGCCTGCTGCTCGTCAGCCACGGAGGCCAGCAACCGCACCGGATTGCCGCTCCACGCGTGATAGGTCCAGGCACCCGGATGGTCGGCGAGCGCCTCCGCGACCTTCACGTGCAGGTGCTCAAGTGCCGCGCGCGCATGACCCTCCCAGACCTCGGCATCCGAATCCGGATCGACGGGGTAGTCGCGCAGGTCGACGCCGTGCACCACGTGCAGGTCCGCGTGCAGACGGCGAGCGAGATCAGCCGCGGTGCGCAGCGCGGCGAGGCTGGCGGCCTGATCGTCGAACCCGACCACCAGCACGGCGGCCCCGGCCGGCGCACCACTCTGACCGGTGGACAACGTCACTCTTCGTTCTTGGGACTCTGTCACGCCCACCACACCGCCTTCCGCCGGTGCACGTGCTGTCGACCTACCAGACTGGCACGAACGGGAGTGGGACGGCCAGATGAGCGTGTGGCGACCGATCACCGGAGAAAACAAAAATCGGGCCGATTCCACTGCACCATGGAATCGGCCCGATTTTTAATCGGGGTGACAGGATTTGAACCTGCGACCTCTTCGTCCGAACTAAGTCCGGCGGCCTCGCTGATCTGCCGTGCCGCGCATACCTGCTGGTCAAGACATTGGTTGCCGTTGGTTTGAGTGGGTACCGAGAGCCCCCTTGTCGGAGGTTCTTCTCCCCGATTCTCCCAGGATCGCACACATCGTGGATCAGTCGGCCGCCAGGACTATGGGAACCGGTACAAGTTGGAGCTGCTCGGCACCCCCATCGACTGACACCTTGCATGTGGTCCATCCAGCAGGCCAGTCCATGTCGGTAAATTGGTTTTGATCACTGTCGCGCACCGATGCTCCCGACATGATCGGCGGGACCGCAAACTGCGCGTCGCTGAACCGGGCGGTCCCGGTGAAGGTCGTGTCGCGGAACGAGGCGTCCCCGGTGAAGGTCGTGTCGCGGAACGAGGCGTCCCCGGTGAAGGTCATGTCGCTGAACCAGACGTCCCCGGTGAAGGTGGCGCCGTTGAACAAGGCGTCCCTGGTGAAGGTGGCGCCGTTGCACCAGGCGGTCGTGGTGAAGGTGGCGTCGAAGAACAAGGCGTCCCCGGTGAAGGTGGCATCGCTGAACAAGGCGTCCGCGATGAAGGTGGCGCCGAGGAACCAGGCGTCCCTGGTGAAAGAGGCGCCGTTGAACCAGGCGCTCCTGGTGAAGGCGGCGTCGCTGAACGAGACGTCCCCGGTGAACGTGGCGTCGCTGAACGAGGCGTCCCCGGTGAAGGTCGTGTCGCGGAACAAGGCGTCCCCGGTGAAGGTCGTGTCGCGGAACGAGGCGTCCCCGGTGAAGGTCGCGCCGTTGAACCGGGTCGTGCGGGCCCTGCAGCCGACGAGATCGAAGTCGATGAGGTAGGCGCCGGTGAGGTCGAGGTCGATGTCGGCCCAAAAAGAGCGGACGGGACGTCGAGGGGTGTCACCCGGATGTAGGTGGCGGGCCAGGATGCGTTGGGCGGTAAGACGGACTTCGCGTTCCTGACGCCGGTCATCGTCCCGGATGACGGCCACAGATGGCGTAGCTGCCGCACGACGGGCGGCCGCCGCAGCGGCAGCGACACGACGGGCTGGTGTGGCTCGCAGCGACCCACCGATCGCGCCTGGTTTGCGGATGCCCGTTTTTTCCGAGGGCGGCGTGTAAGGAGCGCGCAGATAAGCGCAGATCACGTTGACGACGGTCTGCCGGTGATCGGGGTTGTCCTGAGCGACTCGCTCCAGTGCATACATCGCGCCATGTCGCACGGCCGCCTTGTCAGACCCCAACTGTTCCACCGCTTTGACGTACAACTCAGTGAGGCGGCGTTCGGCGGCGTCGTGCTCGGTGGCCCACTGCCGCCGCCATGCAAGCACCAGGGTCATTACCGCACCGGTTCCTGCTCCGACCGCCAACGCTGTGCGGATCAGGTCCAGCCGCTCTGTTGATGAGGCGGTGTTCAACACCAGTACGAACACCAACACTGCCAGCGTGGTCATGACAATCACCGGCGCGACGATCAACAGCAGCGCCCGCCAAGACGTTCCTGGCAACTCTCGTCGGTTCCGCCGCTGTGAGACCGGGCGACGTAGCCGCTCCTGGAAGCGTCGCAGACTGGACTGAGCAGGTTCAGAGACGGTCACCCTTGTACGGTCGCTAAAGGTCATCGCTCCGCTACAACTACAAGGTCGCCGCTGATGCACGCGTACCGAGTTGTCGGCGAGATCAGTTCCGCGGCTACCCTGGTGACAAGGCGTTTCCGGCGGTCGACACCAGCTACGGGGGTGCTGCTGTGACGAACCACGTGATGGACGGAGCGGGCCACCAACTGCGGCTGATCCGCAATGCCCGCAGAAAGTCGCTGACGGTCATCGCTCAACGCGCCGGCATCTCGGCCTCCTACCTTTCGCGGTTGGAGAACGGGGAACGGGCGCTCGACCGCCGCTCGCTCGTCGTGGCGCTCGCGAACGCGTTGGAGGTGGCTCCGAGCGAGATCACAGGCGCCGCGCTGGCAGCGCCAGGCAGCTCGGACGAGGATCGATCGCTGAACGGCGTCCGGCTCGCACTGCTCGCGGTAAGCATGGGCGAGCCCGCAGGCGAGGTCGTGCCGATCGACGGTCTCCGAGTTCGCGTGACCGAGCTGCTGGACGATCAGAAGGATTGCAAGGCCGTCGAGGTCGGGCAGGCATTGCCCGGCTTGATCCGTGACCTGCACACCACGCTGGGCGCCGGTCATGATGTCGCGACGTTGCTCAAGCTCCTTGCCTTGACGCACGTGCAAGGGACGCAAGCATGGTTGATGGATGTCGGAGCCAACCTCGATCTTGCCTGGCAGGCGGCGGCACTGGCCAAGGGTGCTGCTGAACAGGTGGACGATCGGCTGACCCTCGCCGTGAGCGCTTTCGGCACTGCTTTCGGGCTGATAGGCGCCGGTGCGTTCGACCTCGCTTCGCGGGCCGTGTCGACGGCCGATCCGGGCACGGCAACGCCCGAGTCGATGCACGCAGCAGGGATGCTCTCGCTCACCTCTTCGCTTGTTGCTGCGGCTCGTGGGAACGAATCCGAGCGATCGGCCGCGCTTGATCACGCCGCTGATCTCGCAGCTCACACAGGTGAAGGCAACGCGTTGTGGTTCGGGTTCGGCCCGAGCAACGTCGGCGTATGGCAGATGTCTGTGGCACTTGAAGCCGGTGAATACGCGGAGGCTGCGCGGATTGCCACGACAGTCCATCCTGATGCGCTGCCCTCACCAACGCGGCGATCGGCGTACTTCCGGGAGTACGGCCGCGCGCTGGCGCACTTGCCGCGACGAACCAACGATGCAGTGATGATGTTGCGGCGAGCCGAAGAGATCTCACCGACGCGGATTCACCGCCACCCGTTCATGCGGTCGGTCCTGGCTGAGCTTCTGACCAAAACGAAGCGGGACAGCGTCGGCCGAGAGCTTCGAGGCATGGCCTACCGCGCTGGCCTGCACGTGTAACCCGTTCGGGGGGCTTTGCCACACAGGCAAAAGATCGCGAGCCACCGTTCCTACGGTCCGAGCATGCGGTTGATCACAAGTACGGATGGCATAGCGGTGGGTGGGTCATGAACCCGCTCACCGACGCCCAGGCTGTGAAGCTCTTTCCCAGCCTCCAACACCTGATCCTCATCCGCGAGGCGGGTTGGAAGTTCCTTCCGGTCAAGAACCCGGGCGATCCCGATGCCGAACTCGACGGCGCGAGGATTTGGCCGGCGGGATGGCGCGACTGCATCCGTGTCCGCGATGAGACCGACGCACTCGGCCTACGCATCCGCGTCCCCGCCGACAAGCACACAGCGCCCTCGATCGTGTGGGAGCGAGGCGGCACCCTTGCTGAGGTCGTCCACGAGCTACTGACGCTTCCCTCGCCGGGCGCACCGCTCGCGCCAACGCTGGTCATCGGCGCGGTACCAAAGCTGTGGACGCCATAGCTCAGCGCCAGTTCGGGGCAGGAGTCTTCCGTCCGCTCATGCATGTCATCGCCCCGGACGCGCCACGGATTCTCTTCAACGGGATACCACTGTGGTTCGCCGCGTGCGGCGCGGTTTGCGTGCCTGTTCCTCGATCTCCCGCAGACCGTCAGCGGTGCCCGAAATGCACGGGACGCGATTGACAAGAGGTAAAGCCGAGGTGCCGAAGGATTTCCGGCCGACGACGCTCGAACGCGACATTGGGCGGCAGTTGGCCGGGTGGCGCAACGAGCGCGACGGGGGAGTTGTTCTCCCCAATTTCTCCCAAGGCGGCCTGAAAGGGCCCTGAAACACACATCAGTCCCTGTCCACATCTACTGTGGACAGGGACTGATGTGCATCTATCTACATCGGGGTGACAGGATTTGAACCTGCGACCTCTTCGTCCCGAACGAAGCGCGCTACCAAGCTGCGCCACACCCCGGCTGGGAACGAGTAGAACTCTACATCATGTCCGCTCCAGCACCGAATCGGGCCCCCTCATTTCGCCCCTGACCAGGCGTAACGGGCCGCGGAACCAAGGTCAGGAGGGAAGCCTCCGGAGGGCAGCAGAACCGCACCGGCGCGTAAGGTGAAGTGCCCATCCCGGCGGACACGTTCATCCACATGTGCGAGCCCCACCGCGAAACGCCGCGGGCGCGACCGCGGTCCAGTTCGCAGTTGGTCACCAGGGCGCCGTAGAACGGCACGCGCAGTTGGCCGCCGTGGGTGTGGCCGGCCATCACGAAGTCGTAGCCGTCGGCGGCGAACGGGTCGAGCACGCGCGGTTCGGGCGAGTGGGTGACTCCCAGGCGCAGGACGGCGTTGGGGTCGGGGGTGCCCGCGATGTCGGCGTAGCGGTCGCGTTTGAGGTGGGGGTCGTCGAGGCCCGCGCAGAAGATCGTCTGGCCGTTCACCGTCAGGGTGCGGCGCACGTGGGTCAGGTCTTCCCAGCCGCGCTCGACCATGCCGGCGCGGAGGTCGCGCCACGGCAGGGTCACGCCGTGGATGCGCTTGGTCTTGGAGGACGGCAGCAGGTAGCGCACGGGGTTCTTGGGCCTCGGCGCGTAGTAGTCGTTGCTGCCGAAAACGAACACGCCCGGACGGTCGAGCAGCGGGCCGAGCGCGCGCAGTACGGCGGGGACGGCGTCCTTGTGCGCGAGGTTGTCGCCCGTGTTGACGACCAGGTCGGGGTTCAGATCCGCGAGCGCCGCAATCCAGCGCTGCTTCGAGACCTGGTTCGGCGTCATGTGCAGGTCTGAGATGTGCAGCACACGAATCGGCTTGGCTCCCGGCGACAGAACCGGCACGGTGGCCGTGCGCAGGGTCCAGTGCCTTCTCTCGATTCCCGCCGCGTACGCGACGGTTGCTGCGCCGAGTGCGGTCGTGGCGAGGAGTGCGCGGCCGAGCTTGTTCACGTGTCAAGGGTACGGAAGAGGGTTAACTCGATCGGCGCGGCATCCTGCGGGCGGTACCGTTCTGCGCCATGGCGGAGTTGAAGACGCGGCTGCAGAACGACCTGACTGCGGCCATGAAGGCCAGGGAGACGGTCACGGCCGGTGCATTGCGCATGGCGCTCACGGCGGTCACGAACGAAGAGGTCGCGGGCAAGCAGGCTCGCGAGCTGAGTGACGACGAGGTCGTGAAGGTCCTCACGCGCGAGGCGAAGAAGCGCAAGGAGGCCGCGGAGGCGTTCGCCGGCGCCGGTCGTGCCGAGCAGGCGGAGCTCGAGCGCAAGGAGCTCGCCGTGCTGGAGGCCTACCTCCCCGCCCAGCTCGACGACGCCGAGCTGAAGTCCATTGTGGACAAGGCTGTCGAGGCCGTCGCCGCGCAGCTCGGTGAGACGCCGGGGCCGAAGCAGATGGGCCAGGTCATGAAGGCCGTCAACGCCGAAGTCGCCGGACGTGCCGAGGGTGGCCGTGTCGCCGCCGCGGTGAAGGCCAAGCTCACGAACTGACGACGTGCCGCAGCGGCGAACCCGCTGCGGCACCCCACTTTCTAGAACGCCCGCTCGACCGCGTCCGCGAACTCGCCCATCGACCCGAACTCGAGGTCGTAGCTGTACTCGCCGGACGGCTGTGGCGTCGCGCCCCAGCCCGGCTTGTCGCGCCGCCGGTTGATCCACACCGACGGCAGGCCCTCCCGCTTGGCCGGAACGTGGTCGTGGAACAGGCTCTGTGCCACGTGCAGCAGCGCCGAACGCTCCACGCCCAGCTCGCCGAGCTTCACGTCCAACGCCCGGAAGTGGTTCTCGGCCGGCTTGTACGCGCCGACGTCCTCCGCGGTGATGATCGCCGCGAAGTCCCCGCGCAGGTGCCGGTTGCTGCCCGCGAACCCGTCGCGGTGCACATTGGACAGAATGATCAACCGGTAGTGCTTGGCCAGTCGTGCCAACGCATCCGCGGAGTCGGGAAACGCCGGCCAGTCCGGCACCGAGCCGCCCAGTCGCTCGGCCCACTCCTCGCTCACCTCGCGCCCGAGCGCGGTCCCGGTGCGTCGGAACGCGGCGGCCAGCACCTCGGGGTACAGCGCGGCCGGCGTCTCCGCCTCGACCGCGGCCTCCTGATCGCCGTAGGCCAGCAGCAGCTCCTCGTCGGTGAGGTCGAGGCCCTGTTCGCGCGCCCACGGTGAGAGCACCGCGGCGATGCCGGTCTCCCAGTCGATGAGCGTGCCGTAGCAGTCGAAGCTGAGTGCCTGGAACTTCGTCAGGTCCATAACCGAAACTGTAGTACAGTTCAACTGTAGGGCAACCGAGTAAACTGGTCGCATGTCAGCCCTTGACGGCCTCGAAGTGCGCCGCACCACCACGGCCCAGCAGCTGGCCGACGGCCTCGCCGAACGGATCATGGCTGGCGCCTTCGGCCCTGGTCACAGGCTCAGGGAGAGCGCGATCGCGGCCGAGCTGGGCGTCGCGCGCAACACCATCCGCGAAGCCGTCAGGATCCTCGAGCTGACCGGCCTGGTTCGCTACGAGGTCAACCGCGGCGCCGTCGTCATCGCGCCCACGCCGGAGGTCGTCGAGGCCCTCTACACCGCCCGCGAACGCCTTGAGACGGCCGCGGCCGCCCGCACGCCGCGCCCCGAGCAGCTCGACGCGATCACCGAGGCGTTCGAGGAGCTGTGCGAAGCCGCGAGCACCGGCGAAGTCCGCGCGATCGTCGACCGCGATCTGGCCTTCCACCAGGCGATCGTGGCGGTGCTGGACAGCACGAGGCTCGACGAGTTCTACGCGGCGCTGACCAAGGAACTGCGCTTCTACCTCACGGTGCTCTCGAAGTCGGAGACACCGGACGAGGTCGTCGCCCAGCACCGGCTCATCCTCGACGCCATCCGTGTCGGCGACCGCGACCGGGCGGTCGCCGAGATCAGAGCGCACATCGACACGAGCGTCGAGCAGCTCGAGCAGCTGCTCGACGCTCGCGGGTAGGACCTATCTGGGTTCGCCGGGGTCGGTCGGCAGCGTGATCGGCGGCGGTTCGTGCGGGTTGCCCTGGGTGGGCGGCGGCGGGTTGGGGTTGCCGGTCGACGGATCGGTCGCCACCGGCGGTGGCACGTAACCCGAGCTCACCGAGAGCGTGATGATCGTGCCGCGCAACGCGTTGCCGCGCGGCGACTGGCTCACGACCGTCCCCTTCGGCTGGTCGGAGTTGACCGTCTGCTGGCTCGCCTTGTAGCCGGCCTGCTCCAGGATCCGCACCGCGTCGTTGACCTGACGGCCCACGACGTCGGGGATCTGAATCTCCTTGCCGCCCTTGAGGTAGCGCGGCTCGACCGGTGGCAGCTGCGACACCGGCAACGACCCGTGCACCTTCGTCATGGTGTCGAACCACGTCTTGGCGGGGATCGTGCCGCCGAAGATGTTGCCGTTGGCGCACAACCGCGGCGCGCCCGCGCCGGCCAGGCAGATCGGGCGCGGCGAGGTGCCGTCGTTGAACACCTGCACGGCGCCGGCGAAGTCCGGGGTCGCGCCGATGAACGCCGCCGACTTGTACTCCTCGGTGGTGCCCGTCTTGGCGATCATCGGGCGGGTCCACTTGGCGGCGCGGGCGGCCGCGGCGGCGGTGCCGTTGCCCTGGTCGTCCTTGCTCATGCCGACGGCGAGACCGTTCGCGAGCCCTTCCGCCACGACC
This sequence comes from Lentzea nigeriaca, assembly GCF_016907955.1. Classification (GTDB taxonomy): domain Bacteria; phylum Actinomycetota; class Actinomycetes; order Mycobacteriales; family Pseudonocardiaceae; genus Lentzea; species Lentzea nigeriaca. The sequence continues at coordinate 399,586 of NZ_JAFBCX010000002.1, forward strand.
TGCTCGCACGGCGCCTCGTTGACCGGCACGGGCTTGCCGTTGCGGTCCTGCACCTTGGCGATCGGCGTCGGCGGGCACCACTTGCCACTGCTCACGATGGTCGCCGCGACGTTCGCGAGCTCCAGAGTGGACACCGGCGCCGGCGACAGCGTGAACGACGCGTTGCCGCCGTTCTGCTTGTAGAACTCGGTCTGCGAGATGCGGTTCTGCTTGTCCTTGGCCTTCGGGTCCGGCCTGGTGCCCTGCAGGTTCGTCGCCATCGTCTCGCGCATGCCGAGCCGCGACGCCATGTCGACGACCGCGTCCATGCCGGTCTGCTCCTCCAGGATGACGAAGCCGGTGTTCGGCGACGTCGCGAGGGCCTGCTGCAACGTCATCGAGGACGGATAGCTGCCGTCGAAGTTGGACAGGCAGTACCAGCGGGTGCCGGGCTCACCGGTGCTCGGACAGCGCTGCGCACCACCCTTGAAGACCCGCGAGACGTGGTGGGTCGGCGTCGCCATGACGTTCTCGATGCCCATGCCCTTCTCGAGCGCCGCGGCGGCGGTGAAGACCTTGTAGACCGAGCCGGCGCCGAACTTGTTCTCCACTCCGCTCGGCAGGTCGAACGTCGTCTGGTGCTGCTCGGCCTTCAGGCCGTAGTCGCGGTTCGCGACCAGCGCCAGCACCTCGTGACGTTCCTTGCCCGGCTTGACGACCGCCATCGTGTTCGCGATGCCGTCGATGCTCTTGGACACCCCTGCCTCGGCCGCCGCCTTCGCCTGCGAGGTGACCGATCGGTCCAAAGTGGTCTGAATGGTGTAGCCGCCGGTGCGCAACTGCTCTTCGCTGAAACCCGCGCGTTGCAAGTAGTTCACGACGTACGAGCAGAAGAAACCGTTTTCCGGACCGGCGCCCACACAACCGTTCGGTGGCGTTCGAACCGGGTTCTGCAGTCCGAGGCCTTCCTTCTTCGCGGCCTCACCGGCATCACGCGAGAGCTTGTCGTTCTCGACCATCCTGTCGATCACTTTGTTGCGCCGCTCCAGCGCTTTGTCCGGATACGCTTCGGGGTCGAGCGCTGACGGGCTGTTGACCATTCCTGCGAGCATCGCGGCCTGAGGAACCGTCAACTTGTCGGGCGTGGTGCCGAAGTAAGCCTGGGCCGCGGCCGCGATGCCGTAAATGGTGGAACCAAAAGGAACGACGTTCAGGTACCTGGCGAGGATCTCCTCCTTGCCGAGCTTTCGCTCGAGCTGCAACGAGATCCGGGCCTCGCGCATCTTGCGCGCGATGGTCTGCTCCTGGGCCTTGGCCTGCTCCAGCTTGTTGTTCCGCGCCACGACGTGGACCAGGTAGTTCTTGACGTACTGCTGGGTCAGCGTGGACGCGCCCTGCGAGACCGAGCCGCTGACCTGGTTCGTCAGACCGGCGCGGATGGTGCCCTTCCAGTCGACGCCCTGGTGCTCGTAGAACCGGCGGTCCTCGACCGAGATCAGCGCCGCCTTCATCGTCGGCGAGATCTTCTCGGGCGGCGTCAGGACTCTGTACTGGTCGAACAGGTAGGCGATCGGCTGCCCGTCCTTGTCGGTGACCGTGGTGATCAATGGGGGATCCGTGGTCACGAGGTCGGCGGAGATGCTGTCCACGGTGTCGCTGGCGCGGTTGGACACGAGGCCCGTCGCGCCCACGACTGGGAACAGCATGCCGGCGAGGAGAACCCCAGCCAGCAGGCACAGGCCGAGCATCTTGAGCACGCCATTCCTGACTCGCACGCAGGTCAGCGTACGCCGTACACGAACGGGTGAAGGTGATCAGTAAGGGCCGTTACTCAGCATGAGTAGAGATACGCAAGACAGGTAACAGTCGGGTGACCCAGGGTTGGACATGGAACCGGAAGGCTCTACAGTCCGTCAACGTCCAAGGAATGCAGCCGTGGCTCGAACGCTACGGCATCCGTGGCAGGGGTGTGGCGGATTTTCCACATTTGGACAGCACTGAGGAGTGGGGGATATGAACCAGGGGGATTGGCGTATCAACGCTTCGTGCCGTGATGAGGAGCCGGACCAGCTCTTCGTTCGTGGTGCGGAGCAGCGCAAGGCGAAGCTCGTGTGCCTGGGTTGCCCAGTTCGCATGGAATGCCTGGCCGAAGCGCTGGACAACAGGATCGAGTTCGGGGTCTGGGGAGGCATGACCGAGCGCGAACGCCGTGCTCTGCTGCGTCGCCGGCCTGACGTGGAGTCGTGGTTCGAACTGCTCGACAACGCACGTCAGGAGCACCTCGAAGACACCCGAGTGGGATAAGGGCTACTCCCCGGCCAGGCGCCGACCTATCTCTCGGAGGCCGTCGAGGTCGTGCACGTCCGCGGGCAACGCGGGCACGCCGACCAGCGCCACACCGGGGTGAGCTCGCGTGAACCGGGCCAGCAGCCGCCGTTCCCGATCGGCGACTGCGACCCGGTCCGCGTGCAGCCTGAGCACTGCCGCGGCGAGAGGTGCCTCACCGGAGCGGTCGAGATCGTCCGCTGCCGCGAGGGCCTTCGCCGCCGGCAGGTCCGTCGCGATCACGGGATGCGTCCTGTTCGCGACGAGCCCGCACAACGGCATGTTCTCGGCACTGAGCCGCTCGACGAAGTAGCTGGCCTCGCGCAACGCGTCCGGTTCCGCCGCCGCGACCACCACGAAGCCGGTGCCCGGTGAGCGGAGCAGCTCGTACGTGCGCTGCGCGCGTTCGCGGAACCCGCCGAACATGCTGTCGAACGCCTGCACGAACGTCGACGCGTCCTGCAGCAGCTGGCCGCCGACGATCGTGGACACCGCGCGCGTGAAAAGGCTGAAACCGGTTCCGACGATCTTGAGCAGCCCACGCCCGCTCGCCCGCGCGGGTGCCGAGAGCATCCGGATGAACTTGCCGTCGAGAACCGTCGAGAGCCGCTGCGGCGCGTCCAGGAAGTCGAGCGCCGACCGCGACGGCGGGGTGTCGACGATGATCAGGTCCCACTCGTCCTGGGCGACCAGCTGGCCCAACTTCTCCATCGCCATGTACTCCTGCGTGCCGGAGAAGGACGAGGAAATGGTCTGGTAGAAGGGGTTCGACAGGATCTGGTCGGCCCGGTCGCGGCCCGCGTGGGTCAGCACCATGTCGTCGAACGTGCGACGCATGTCGAGCATCATCGCGAACAGCTCGCCCTTGGGCTCGAAGCCCTCGACGACGACCTCACGCGGGTGGTTGTCCAGTTCCCGCAGGCCCAGCGACTGCGCGAGCCTCCTGGCCGGGTCGATCGTCAGCACGACGACGCGCCTGCCGCGTTCCGCCGCGCGCAACGCCAGCGCCGCCGCCGTGGTCGTCTTGCCGACACCCCCGGAGCCGCAGCACACCAGCACGCGGGTCGCCGGGTCGTCCAGCAACGGGTCGAACTCGAGCCTGGCGGTCACCGCACACCTGCCGCGACCAGCACCTCGGCCAGCTCGTACAGCGCGGCCACGTCCACCCCGTCCGTCAGCTCCGGCAGCTCGAACGTCGGCAGGTCCGAGTGGCTGAGCAGCTCCATCGCCTCCTGTTCCGACTGCACCCGGATCGCGTGCTCCACCGTCTCGTCGACCAAACCCTCGAAGGTGAACTCGTCGAGGTCGAGCCCGGCGGCGGTGAGTCCCGCGCGCACCCGTGCCGCGTCGACCCTGCCCTCGGCGGCCACCGAGACGGAACGGGCCGGCAGCCGGGCCGGGCTGACCCGGTTGACCAGCACCGCACCCGGTCGCAGGTCCGCGGCGTCCAGTTCGGCCACCGCGTCCAGGGTCTCGCGCACCGGCATCTCCTCCAGCAGCGCCACCAGGTGCACCGCGGTGTCACCGGAATGCAGCAGCCGCACCACGCCCTCGCTCTGCCCCTTGATCGGCCCGACCTTGGCGAGGTCGGCCATGGCCTTCGTGACGTCCAGGAACTTGACCACGCGCCCGGTCGGCGGCGCGTCCAGCACCACCGCGTCGTAGAGGTGGCGGCCGTCCGAGCCGGTCCGGTTCACGCACTCCTTGACCTTGCCCGTCAGCAGGACGTCCCGCAGGCCGGGGGCGAGCGTGGTGGCGAACTCGATGGCGCCCATCTTGCGCAGCGTGCGGCCCGCGAAACCGAGGTTGTAGAACATCGCCAGGTACTCGAGGAGCGCGGCTTCCGCGTCGATCGCGAGCGCGTGCACCTCACCGCCGCCGGGAGCGGACGCGATCCGTTCCTCGGCGTAGGGCAGCGGAGCCCGGTCGAACAGCTGGGCGATGCCCTGCCTGCCCTCGACCTCGATCAGCAGCACCCGCCGTCCGCCGGTGGCCAGCGCCAGGGCCAGCGCGGCGGCGATCGTGGTCTTCCCGGTGCCGCCCTTGCCGGAGACCACGTGCAGGCGGGCTCGGGTCAGCTCCTCGGTCCACGACGTCACACATCCAGACTATGTGTGAAACCGGCCGAAGGTGGACTCGTCGGTCAATCCACCATCGTGATGAAGAAGACGACCATCGCGGTCGCGGCGACCAGCGCCCACGCGACGACCGAGGGCAGCCACAGCGCGATGCCGAGCGTGATGACCGCCACGATCACGAGCCCGATCAGCCCGGTCTTCACGACGTCCGAGCGTTGGCTGTGCTTGCGATCCCGCACCTGCGCCATCGCCACGAGCACCATGACCAGCCCACCGACCCCGAAAAGGCTGGTGGCGATGATCCGCCAGGGCTCCATGTGATCAAGGTAGCCCGAACGGCCGGAACCGCGCATAGAGCGTTCGGGTGGCGCGTTAGGCTCCGCGCATGACGAAGTGGGAGTACGCGACCGTGCCGTTGTTGATCCACGCCACGAAGCAGATCCTCGACCAGTGGGGCGAGGACGGCTGGGAGCTGGTCACCGTGCTGACGAACCCGACCGGCGAGCAGCACGTCGCGTACTTGAAGCGGGTGAAGGCATGAGCAGCTGGTCCACGCGCCTGAAGGAGCTCGGCATCGAGCTGCCCGGCGTCGCCGCCCCGCTCGCCGCCTACGTGCCCGCGATCCAGTCGGGCTCGCTCGTCTTCACCTCCGGCCAGCTGCCGTTCGTCGACGGCCGGCTGCCCGCCACCGGCAAGGTCGGCGCGGACGTCTCGCCGGAGGAGGCGAAGGCCTATGCCAGGACGTGCATCCTCAACGCGCTCGCGGCGGTGCACGACCTCGTCGGCGTTGACTCGATCAAGCGAATCGTGAAGGTTGTTGGCTTCGTGGCCTCTGCCGAGGGCTTCACGGGTCAGCCGGGCGTCGTGAACGGTGCCTCCGAGCTGCTCGGGGAGATCTTCGGCGACGCGGGCAAGCACGCCCGGTCGGCCGTGGGGGTGGCCGAGCTGCCGATCGGCGCTCCAGTCGAGATCGAACTGATCGTCGAGGTGTGACATGTCGGACACGTGCCACGAACTGCTGCTGCGGCTCGCGGGACGCCTCCCGGACGACCTGCTCTGGCGGTACCGGGACTGGGCGGCTTCTGACGCGTATGCGGTGCTAGCCCGCTCGCTGCCGCGCACTCTGCTGCACGGGCGCATCCCTCTGACGGACCACGAGCTCCGCCTTTTGCAGGACGCGCTGGTGCCCTACGGGGCCGAACCTGGTGCAGTCAGTTCGGTCAAAGGGCTGGACGAACTGCCACCCACCGACTACACCTTTTCCCCGGAGTCACCCGATCGGGTGCCGATGGGGGATTCCGCGACCGTCGTGCTCGGTGCCACGCTGCGAGGCCGGCAGGGGGTCGGTGAGGTTCGTTCCTGCTGGCGCATCGGCCCATCCGGGGTCAACCGCGTCCTGCTGGTCGCAGCCACCACCGGCCACTCAAGGCTGACCGGCGAGTTGCAACGTGTTCTGCGGGCGTTGGGCGAACACGACCCGTGCGTCGAGGTCGTGCCGTCCGGTCTGGACCTGCCGCCCTACCACCGGGCGGCGCTGGCGGCATCGGAGCTGGTGTGCGCCGGCGCCGAGTCCGAGGAGCACCTGGTGCTCAGCTAAGGAGAGTTGACGTGACGAACGACGGTGTCGGCCTGCCGGTCCGTCTCCACGATCTCCTGCTGTCGATGGCCGGGCGCGTCGACGACGACGCCCTGTCTCAGGCACGCGAGTTCCTCGCGGTCGGAGAGCTCGACCGCGCGGTCGAGATGCTCGTCGGCTCTCTTCTCGCGGGTGGCATCCCGGTGCTGCCGGACGAGAGAGCAGCGATCACGTGGGCGTTGCACGAGGTGCGCTCGGACGCGTCCCTGACCGACCGCCTGCCGGTCGTCGAGGTGCTGCCGTTCGTGCGCCACCGCTTCACCGCCGAGGGCGACCCGGCCGGCGACCTGTCGGGCGTGCTGTCCCGCGCGGTGTCGGTGCTGCCGGACGTCCGCTCGGTGCGCTGCGTCTGGCGTTCGTCCCCTGCGGGGTCGGCGCCCGGCCCGTTGCCGCAACGGGTCGTGCTGGTGGACATCGGTCCGCAGGGCTTCGCGCCCGCGACCGCCTACCGGGTCGACTCGGTGCTGCGCAAGGCGGGCGTCCGCGCCGCGGTGGAGGTTCTCACCGTCGGCACGCAGCTGAGCGACTACCACGCCTCCGCGACGACGGCCTCGCGTCCGGTGCCGATCTCCGGTAGCCCGATGACACCGCCGCCGTCGCCCGCTCCGGCGATGGCTCACGAGCCTGCCGCGAAGTGGTTCGACCAGTCCGACGAACTTCCCGCTCCGGCGCCGGTGGCCGAGCCGACACCGGCGCCGGAGCCTGTGGAAGAGACCGGCTCACGTCGCACGCGCACGAACAACACGACTGCCCTGGAGGGCTCCCAGCCGTTCCCTCCGAAGCCCGTGAAGCGGATCTCGATGGCTCCGGCCGAACCGGAGATCGAGTCCCTGCCGGAGCCCATGCCCATCAACAGGGCCGAGGTGACCACGGAGCTGAAGCCGGACGAGCTGGCAGCCCTGCAGGCCGCCCTCGCCGAGTCGCCGGAGCCGTCCTCTGTGGACGCGAACCTGAGCGAACGGGAGCGGGCCCTGCTGCAGCAGCTGCACGAGGAGCTGGCGCAGCGGGAGCAGACCGGGGCGAAGACGACCGACAGCGGCCGTTGGCAGATCGACCGCTCATCGGCTCGTCAGTCGGCGTTCGGTGCCTCCAACAACGGGCACCAGCCTCAGTAGTCGTTGCGCAGGTACTCCAGCTGGGCCCGCACGGACCACTCCGCCGCGGGCCACAGCACCCTGTCCACGTCCGCGTAGACGACCTCGACGACCTGGCGCGGGGTCGGGGCACCACCGAGCGCTTCGACGGCTCTCCTGACCTGTTCCAGGCGCTGCGTCCGGTGGGAGAGGTAGGCGCGGGCGGCCTCGCCGGCGTCCGCGAGCTCCGGACCGTGGCCGGGGAGCACCGCGGTGTTCACCGGCAGCTCGGCCAGGAGCTTGAGGGACTCGAAGTAGTCACCGAGCTTGCCGTCCGGGTGAGCCACGATCGTCGTGCCGCGGCCCAGGACCGTGTCGCCGGTCAGCACCGCCTCGCCGTCGATCACGAAGCACAGCGAGTCGCTGGTGTGGCCGGGCGTGCCGAGGACGCGGAGTTCCAGGCCCGCACTCGTGATCACGTCGCCGTCCACCAGACCTTCTGAGCCGTAGGTCAACGTCGGGTCGAGCGCGCGCACCGGTGCGTTGACCAGTTCGGCGAACTCGCGTGCGCCCTCGGAGTGGTCGGGATGGCCGTGGGTCAGCAGGATCTCGGCGATCGGGCCGTGCGACGCGATGCGCTTCAGGTGGGCCTCGTCGAGCGGGCCGGGGTCGATCACGACGTACGACGTGGCGTCCGGGGCCTTCAGCAGCCACGTGTTGGTGCCGTCGAGCGTCATCGGTGACGGATTGTCGGCCAGCAGCACGGCGGCGTGCGGGGTGACCTGACGCAGTTCGCCGTAGAGCGGGTGGGCGGCGCGGGCGCCGATCAGTGCAGAGCCGCTCACTGGAGCACCACCCGGATCGTGTCGCCCTCGCGGATGAGCTTGGGGATGATCTTCTCGACGCTGCGCTCCTCGGCCATGACCTTCTCCACGGTCCCGAGCGCGCCGATCTCGTCGAGGGTGCGCCAGGTGGGCGGCATGAGCATGCGGCGGCCGTCCTGGGCGTCCTGGACGGCTTCTGCCGGGCTCTGCCACGACGCGTCGGTGGCTTCGGTCGTCTCGCCGTCGGCCCGCTGGCCTTCTGGGAGGGCGGCCACGAAGAAGCGGGTGTCGTAGCGGCGGGGTTCCTCGTACGGGGTGACCCAGTTGGCCCATGGCCGCAGCAGATCGGCGCGCAGCACCAGGCCCTCGTTCGCGAGGAACTGGGCCAGCGAGATCTCGCGGTCGACGAGCTGCCTGCGGGCTTCGGCGTAGGCGGAGGTGTCGGCCACGACCGAGGTCGCGTCCGGCCCGGCCAGCAACACCCCGGACTCCTCGAAGGTCTCGCGGACCGCCGCGCAGACGAAAGCGCGGGCCGTGGCGGGATCGACGCCGAAGACCGAGCCCCACCACTCCGGGGACGGCCCGGCCCACGCGACGGACGTGTCGGCGTCGCGCTGATCGACGCCTCCGCCGGGGAAGACGGTCATGCCGCCAGCGAACGCCATGCCCTTCACGCGGCGCAGCAGGAAGGCCTCCAGGCCGTCGGCACCGTCCCGCAGGAGCACCACGGTGACGGCGTCGCGGGGTTCGACCGGTTGGGAGACCGGCGATGCGGGTACCAGGTTTCCCGGCAAGGTCATGTCGTCGGGCATTCTCCGAGCGTACGACCGCGCTTACCCGAGGATGGTGTGATGGCGACGAAGGTCTCCGGCTGCCTGGTGAAGATGCTGCTGTTCCTGCTCGGCGTGGTGATGGGGACCGGCCTCACCGCGGTGGCGGCCGTGGTGCTGTTCCTGCCCGACCGCACGACCGTGATCAGCGTCGATCCCACGTCCACCGCCCCCGGCGTGTACGTGAAGAAGGTCGAACGGCTCGTCGGCGGCACGTACTACGAGATCTGGCTGGGCCCGTCGCCGGACCGCGGCCACGTGGTCACGGTGCCCAACGGCTGGGATCACGACCCGCGCCGGGAAACCACCGACGACGGCGTGCGCCTGAAGTTCGGCAACGGGGGCGAGATCTTCGTGCCCAAGGCCAGTTACTCCTGAGGCAGGATGGGCGAGTGGACGAACAGCTGCGCGTAGGACTTGTCGGTGCGGGCCCGTGGGCTCAGATGATCCACGCCCCCGCAATCGCGAACCACCCCGGCACGACGCTGATCGGTGTGTGGGCGCGCCGCCAGGAAGCCGCCGCGGAGCTCGCGCGTGCCCACGGCGCGGAAGCGTTCGCGGACTACGCGGAACTTCTGTCCACTGTGGACGCTGTCGCGTTCTGCGTCCCGCCGGGCGTCCAGGCCCCGATGGCGATCGAGGCGGCCAACGCGGGCAAGCACGTGATCCTGGAGAAGCCGATCGCCGAGTCCGTCGAGGTCGCCGAACAGCTGACCGCGGCCGTCACCGACGCCGGTGTCGCCTCGCTCGTCGTGCTGACCCGCCGCTACGCCCCGGAGACGAAGGAACTCCTCGCCCAGCTGCACCGCACGGGCGGCTGGACCGGTGCCGACGGCCGGTGGCTGACCGGGGCCCTGCTGGACGGTCCGTTCTCTCAGTCTCCGTGGCGCCACGAGAAGGGCGCGCTGGACGACATCGGCCCGCACGCGTTCGACCTGCTCGACGCGGCCCTGGGCGAGATCACGGACGTGATCGCCGCGAACGTGTCGGCTTCCGGCCTGTGGCAACTGATCCTGCAACACGCTTCCGGCGCCACGAGCACCCTGACGTTGACGCTGTCGTTGCCGCTGCAGCCGCCGTTCGCGGACTTCACCGTGTTCGGCCCCAACGGCCACCGCACGCTGAACAGCCGCGACACGTCCGCGTTGGACTGCTTCACGAACCTGCTCGACGACTTCGTGGCCATGGTGGACAGCGGCACGACCACGCACGAGTGCGACGTGCGGCGCGGACTGCACCTGCAGCGGATCATCGACCTGGCCCGGCGCAAGGCCGAGCGCTAGAAGTATGCGCGGAGCCGCGCGCAGAGCGCGGCCACTCCTCGTCCCACGGGTCCAAGACCCGAGTGCTTGTCGCAGATGAGGCACTTGCGCTTCCTCCGCGAGCCGAGGCGCCGAAAAATTGTCAGGGGTCCTCGCTAGCGTCCCACCCATGGACCTCACCGTCACGACAGCCGAGCTCGCCGGCGCCGCCGCCGAGGTGGCGCGGCTGCTGCCCACCCGCGTGCTCGACCCGGTGCTGGCCGGCCTGCGGCTCACCGCCGGCACGGACGTCGAGGTCGCGGGCAGCGACCAGGAGCACGGCGTGCGCCTGACGGTGCACGCCACCGTCCACACCGAGGGCGAGGTGCTCGTGCCGGCGAAGCCGCTGGCCGCGACCCTCCAGGCGCTGGACGAGCCGCAGGTGCGGCTCAAGGTCGAGGGCCAGCGGCTCGCGATCCGCACGCCGACGTCCAGGTTCGCGATCCCGCTCCTCGACCTGGCCAACCACCCAGGCGTCCCGGAGCTGCCACCGCTGCAGGGCCACCTCGACGCCGAGAAGCTCAAGACCATCGCGGCGGTGGCGGGCGCGGCCTCGAAGGACGACGCCCTGCCGATCTTCACCGGCATCCGCATCCGGTCGGACGAGCAGAAGCTGCACGTGATCGCGACCGACCGCTACCGCATGGCCTACGCGACCCTGCCGTGGGAACAGAACGGCCATGTCGATCTGTTGGTCCCGGCGAAGCCAGTCGTGGAAGCGGCGAGGCAGGCCTCAGGCCAGGTCTCGCTGCACGCGAACGAGGACCGTATCGGCCTCGCCTGGGGCAACAACTCGATCTCCACCGCACTCTTGGCCGCTCCGTTCCCGGACGACCGGGCGCGCCGACTCCTGGAGGCAGTCATCGACAGCACCGTGCTCGTGGACGCGGACGCGCTGGCGCGAGCCGTCCGCCGAGCAACCCCCTACGGAGGTCCGCACCAGGCGGTGACCATCCAGGTGGAGGACTCGGAGCTGCGCGTCAAGGGCAGCGACCCGCAGCAGGGCGAGTCCGAGGAGTTCGTGAAGGCCACCGTCGAGGGCGACCGTCTGACCAAGACCTTCCAGGCCCGCTACCTGGCCGACGCCCTGAAGGCCTTCGCGGGCCGCCGCATCGAGCTCCGGATCCAGGATGGCCTGCGGTCCACGGTGCTCACGTCGACTCCTGGCGAGGACGGGGTGGAGCTGACCTACCTGGTGGTGCCGATGCGCTCAGTCGCCTGATCAAACGCGGGCCCTTCGGGACACGAAGGGGCAGACCTGCTCAGCGGGCGGCGAGCTCCATCTCGGAACGCGCTGCGGCACCGGTTCGGCGGAACGCAGCGCCGCACCGCGCACCCGGCCGTCACGCCGCGACCCGCGGGCTCCACCTCCGAACGCGGCGGAATCTCACGAGGCACGCCTGGGAGCACACCGCAGGTCGGCTCGCCGAGCGGCCTGCTCCACCTCCGAACGCAGCGGGACCGCCCCGAAGGACGGTCCCCTGCAACAGCCACACCACAGGCGGCTCAGCGGGCGGCGAGCTCCATCTCGGAACGCTGCGGCAGCGGCTGAGCCGAACGCGGCACCCCGCGCCGCACGGTCCCGCGCAGCAGCCACACCGCCAGCGCGATCACGAGACCGGCCGCACCCGAGGCGACGAACGCCGGCCGCGTGCCGAACTGCTCGATCAGCTGCCCGGACAGGCCCTGCCCGATGGCGAGTCCGACGGTCACCGAGGTGATCACCCAGCCGAACGCCTCCGCGGCCATGCCGTTGGGCGTGACCTGCTCGATCGCCGCGGAGTGCGCGGTCGACTGCGGCGTGATCAGCGTGCCGACCACGAACAGCGCCAGGCCGAGGCCGACCAGGGAAGCCGGGATCGCCAGCAGCAGCGACAGCAGGCCGAACCCGCCCAGCAGCACCGGCAGGCGCAGGTGCATCGGGCGCGGCCACGGGCGCATGCCGTAGAGCACGCCGAAGATCACCGAGCTGATCGACCACAGCGACAGCATCAGCCCGCCCATCGAGGCGTGGCCCGAGGCCTTCGCGAACGCCGGCACGGCCACCTCGACGAAGCCGATGGTCACGCCGAAGCCCAGTGCGGCGAGCGCGACGGTGCGCATGCCGGGGTAGGCGAACGCGCCGAGCAACGGCCGAGGTGCGGCAGCGACCGGGCCCCAGGCCCGCACGACCGGGTTGAACGCGAACCACAGCGCGCCGAAGACCATCATCACGGCACCGGCCACCACGCCCGTGCCCGCCCACGGCGCGGCCAGCAGCAGACCGGCGAGACCCGGACCGAGGATGAAGAAGACCTCCATGCTGATCGACTCGTAGGCGTAGGCCGCCATCCGCGTCGCGCCGGAAGGCACCATCCGCTCCCACAGCGCCCGCGACGCCGAGCCCACCATCGGCTCGGTCGCGCCGACGCCGAGAGCCAGTGGGACCAGCACGAACACCGGCGCAACCGCCTCGACGGCGATCACCGAGGCGGTCACGAAGAGCGCGAAGAGGCCGGTCACGGAGACGAGCGGCCGGGTGGGGCCGAAGCGGTCCATCAGCCGGCCCTGGACGACCGAGCCGAGAGCGACGCCCACCAACGCCGCCGCCGAGACCATGCCGGCGACCGCGAACGAGCCCGTCGCGCGCTCCACGTAGAGCAGCAGCGAGAGCCCGACCATCGCGATCGGGAGGCGGGCGAGCAGGGACGCGGCCACGGGGCCGCGCATGCCGGGAGTCGTCAGGGCGGCGCGGTAGTCGGAGAGACGGGCAGAGTGGGACATGCGTACCAGTATGCCAAAGGTGGTACGGATGTACCAGATCGGGTGCGCAGGGTCACCATGGTTGCGATTCGGTCACGGGAATGGGATGACCGGGTGAAACATGCAACGAATCGGCCACTGACGGGGTCCTTGAGGGTGAAAGGACTTGAGCGGTCGGGGTGGAAACGTGCGAAAGTTGACTCATCCACCGAGACCAACCTCTGGCTTGAGGGTCGGGGCCTACGCGCCAGAGGGATGGAAGGCACGGTTCGTCGGGGGATGGGCCGTGCAACACAAAGGACCGGTGCGCCACGTCGGGGGTGGCGCCCGGTCCTTTGTGTTCGAAGCCTTCGGAAAAAGTCCCGAACCTAGCGAGCCCGGCGAGCGAGGCGCTCCGGGTCCAGGATCAGCACGCTCTTGCCCTCGAGGCGCAGCCAGCCCCGGTGCGCGAAGTCGGCGAGCGCCTTGTTCACGGTCTCGCGGGACGCGCCGACGAACTGGGCGATCTCCTCCTGCGTCAGGTCGTGCGTGACGCGGAGCAGGCCGGCCTCCTGCGAGCCGAAGCGCTGCGCGAGCTGCAGCAACGCCTTGGCGACGCGGCCGGGCACGTCCGTGAAGATCAGGTCGGCGAGCATGGAGTTCGTCCTGCGCAGCCTGCGGGCGAGTGCCCGGAGGAGCTGCTCGGCGATCTCCGGCCGGTTGGTGATCCACTGACGGAGCGCGGGGCGGTCCATGGACACCGCGCGCACCTCGGTCACCGTCGTCGCGGTCGACGTGCGGGGGCCGGGATCGAAAATGGACAGTTCACCGAACATGTCGGAGGGTCCGAAGATCCCCAACAGGTTCTCGCGGCCGTCCGGCGACTTGCGGCCGATCTTCACCTTGCCGGACTGGATGATGTACAGGCGATCGCCTGGCTCACCCTCCGCGAAGATCACGTGGCCACGCGGGAACTCCACCGTTTCCAGGGTCTGCGCCAGCGCCTCTGCGGCTGCCGGGTCAACTCCCTGGAAGATGCCCGCTCGCGCCAGGGTCTCGTCCACCTCGTCCCTCCTAATCGACGCGACGGCACGCCTACCACCTTCTTTGGTGGAGTCAGCGCCGTGCCGCCGATCACTGCGTTGCAGTCTAAGGGCTGTCTTGTGGATCGCCGCCCGGCTCGCCGTCTTACTAGGAACAACCCGACTGACTCGATCCAGAGCCCAACGAACCAGTTTACGCCATTCGGGTGGTGACGGTCAGCGCGGGGTCATCAGCGGACGCGCTTGCGCACGCTGCCGCGACCACGTCGACGCAGGCGGAACAGTTCCAGAGCGCGGCCGATGCCGTGTCCGTAGAGCGCCTTCACCTCGTCGGGGCGGGCGGACTCCAGGAACTCCTCGACCTCGTTCTCCTGCACGGCGACGTGCCGGAGCTTCGCTTCGACGCGCTCCATGAAGAGCGCGAAGAACATGATCACGATCGGGACGACGATCACAAACCAGGCAGTCATGATGCTCCGCAGTGTGGCGCATGTGGGATTCGAGTACGCGTCTAGGGGGTCGTGTCGGCGTGTTGACTACTCTGAATCAGTGCCCGCAACCAAGAAACCGGAAACCAAGCTCGGCCTGACCCGCAGGGCCCGCCGGATGGTGCGCGTGCTTGCCGAGGGGTACCCCGACGCGCACTGCGAGCTGGACTTCACCACGCCACTCGAGCTGCTCGTGGCGGTGGTGCTGTCCGCGCAGTGCACCGACAAGAAGGTCAACGAGGTCACTCCCGCGCTCTTCGCGAAGTACCCGTCCGCCGCCGACTACGCCGGCGCCGACCGGATCGAACTCGAAGAGATGATCCGCCCGACCGGTTTCTACCGGAACAAGGCCACGTCTCTGATGGGTCTCGGTGCCGCTCTTGTGGAGAAGCACGACGGTGTGGTTCCAGGCACTCTCGAGGAGCTGGTCAAGCTCCCCGGTGTAGGACGCAAGACCGCCAACGTGGTTCTCGGCAACGCCTTCGATGTGCCCGGCATCACAGTCGACACCCACTTCGGCCGTCTCGTCCGCCGCTGGGGCTGGACCGTGGAGGAGGACGCCGTCAAGGTCGAGCACGCCATCGGCGCGCTCATCGAGAAGCGCGACTGGACGATGGCGTCGCACTGGATCATCTTCCACGGCCGCCGCGTCTGCCACGCCAAAACGCCTGCCTGCGGGGCCTGTCTGCTGATGAAGGACTGCCCGTCGTATGGCCTGGGCCCCGAGGACCCGGTCAAGGCGGCGAAGCTCGTGAAGGGCGACGAGAAGCCACATCTGCTGGAGCTTGCCGACCGCGTGCGGTCCGGCGAGAAACTTGCGGGGTGAACACCCGCAGCCGCTGGCTCGTTCTCGCGCTCGTCCTCGGCATCGCCGGGGTCGTCGCGCTGTGGCCGCGTGACAGGTCGCCGGAACCGCCACCCACGTCGACCCGCCCGTCACAGGACGTGGCGGCGTTGCGCGCGCAGGCCCAGCTCCGGCCGTGCGTGCCGAGCGGTGAGGGCGGCGTCGACGTGACGTGCCTCGGCGACGGCACCCGGACGGCCCTCGCGTTGAAGGGGCCTCTCCTGATCAACTTCTGGGCGACCTGGTGCCAGCCGTGCCAGGAGGAGCTGCCCGTGCTCGACTCCTACGCGAAGCAACCAGGCGCCGTCCCGGTCGTCCCAGTTCTTGTGGACAGCAGGGAAGCCGACGGCCTCGAGCTGCTCGCTCGGCTCGGCGTGCGGCTGCCCTCGGTCTACGACGGGGCCGACGAACTGCGCAAGCGCGTCAAGGCCCCGCTCCCGTTGCCGGCGACGTACTACGTCGGCGCCGACGGCTCGGTCCGGCTGATCACGGACCCGCCGGTCTTCAAGGCGCCCGAGCAGGTGGAGAAGGCGGTGCGATGACGGAGGCAGAGCCACCCGACTGGATGCAGCGCCTGGCCAAGGCCACCGAGACGATCGACGCGCGAACGTTCATGCGGGACCCGCGCACACCCACGCGTGCCTACCGCAAGGCGTCGGTGCTGATGTTGTTCGGCGAGGACGAGGTGCACGGGCCGGACATCCTCCTGCTGCGCCGCGCGGACACGCTGGGCTCGCATCCCGGCCAGGTCGCGTTCCCCGGGGGCGCCGCGGACCCGACCGACGACGGGCCCGTCGCCACGGCATTACGCGAGGCTTACGAGGAGACAGGTGTACTTGCGGAAGGAGTGAGACCGCTCGCCCTGCTGCCGGAGCTGTACGTGCCGGTGTCCGGGTTCGTGGTCACGCCCGTGCTCGCCTACTGGGAACAGCCGAGCCCCGTCGCACCTGTCGACCCGGCGGAGACCGCCGCGGTCGCGCGGGTGCCGGTCGCGCACCTCGCCGATCCTGCGAACAGGTTCCGGGTGCGTCACCCTGCGGGTTACGTCGGAGCGGCCTTCTCCGCGCCGGGCATGCTGGTGTGGGGTTTCACCGCGGGGTTGATCAACGGCCTGATCGCACTCGGCGGCTGGGAACAGCCGTGGGATGCGACCGATGTGCGTGACCTTGAACTAGCGTTGCGCGCTACACAGTGAGGCGGAGGTTCTGGGTTGAACTGGGTTGACCTGCTCGTGCTGGGCCTGGCCGCGATCGCCGCGGTCTCCGGGGCCAGGCAGGGCATGGTCGTCGCGCTGCCCGCGTTCGTCGGTGTGCTCGTCGGCCTGATCCTCGGCACGCAGATCGCGCCGTTGCTCGTCTCCCAGTTCGAGAACGTCGTCACCAAGGTCGTGTTCGCTGTCGGCATCGTCGTGCTGCTCGTGGCGCTCGGCGAGACGATCGGCGTCTACATCGGCCGGACGATCAAGGCACGGGTCAACGCGTCGCCGTTGCGCGGCGCGGACAACGCCCTGGGCGCGATCGTGCAGGGCCTGGTCGTCTTCGTGGTGGCGTGGATGATCGCACTCCCGCTGACCTCGGTCGTCGGCCTGCCGGACCTCACGTCGTCGCTCAAGCAGTCGGTGATCCTCGGCAAGGTCGACGACACCATGCCGCAGGCCGCGCGGGTGCTCTCCCAGGACCTGCAGAAGCTCTTCGACGTCTCCGGCTTCCCGGCGGCGATGGACCCGTTCAACAAGACGCCGCTCAAGGACGTCGAGCCGCCGGACGGCCAGCTCGCGAACTCCCCGATCGCGGGCCGGCTGAAGTCGTCCGTGCTGAAGATCCGCGGCCGGGCGCCGTCGTGCTCGCGCGCCCTGGAAGGCACCGGGTTCGTGATCGCGCCGGAACGCGTCATGACCAACGCGCACGTGGTCGCCGGCACCAACGAGGTGACGGTCGAGGTCGGCCGCGGTCAGTTCGACGCGACGGTCGTGCTCTACGACCCGAAGACGGACATCGCCGTGCTCGCGGTGCCGGATCTCGAGGCCACGCCGCTGCAGTTCCGTTCCGACGAGGTGCAGGCGGGCGAGAGCGGCATCGTGCTCGGCTACCCGCTGGACGGCCCGTACAAGTCCTCTCCCGCCCGCGTGCGGGAGAGGATCCCGCTGCTGCGCGGCCCGGACATCTACGACGCGCAGACGGTCACCCGCGACGTCTACACGGTTCGCGCGGAGGTCCGGTCCGGCAACTCCGGGGGCCCGCTGGTCGACACGCAGGGGCGGGTGATGGGCGTGGTGTTCGGTGCCGCGGTCGACAACCCGGAGACCGGGTTCGTGCTGACGGCCCAGCAGGTGCAGTCGATGGTGCAGAAGGCGCCGACGCTCACCCGCCGGGCTTCGACCCAGGGCTGTGCTTCGTAGCGATGCCTTCGAGCACGTAGTCGAGGCCGCGGTCGAACACCTGCGCGGGATCGAAGTGACTGCCGTCGTAGATGAACCTGGCCAGCGTCGGGTACCGGCCCGTGGCGAGCACTCGCTCGATGTACGGGCCGGATGCCCGCTGCCACTGCTCCTCGGTCAGGCCACTGGACCGTTCCGCGCGGATCTCCGTGATCTCGTTGCGGACGGCGCCGTAGACGTACGCCATCACCGTGCCGACCACGCCCATCACCTCGTCGATGCTCTCGAACCCGACCACGGCGAGCGTGCTCTCCATGTACGCGAGTGAGTTCGGCCCCCGGTTCGGCCTGCCTCCGAGCAGGTCGACGAACCACTCGTGCCGCTTCGCGGCGCTCCGGATCTCGTGGGCGATGTGCCGCAACCCGGTTCGCCAGTCCGCTGACGGATCCGGCGGCCTGATCTCTCCGTAGATCTCGTCGACCATCAGGTCCAGCAGCTCGTCCTTGGTCTCGATGTAGCCGTAGAGGCGCATCGGGCCCGCGTTCAGCGCGGCCGCCACCTTGCGCAACGAGACCTCGTCGAGGCCGCCCGCGTCCGCGAGCTCGATCGCTGTGCGCACGATCAAAGCCCTGCTCAACGGGGTCGGCGACGGCCTGCTCGGCGGCTCGGGACGGTCCCACACCAGTTCGTTCGTCATCGCGCTGGACAATACAGCGTCTGGCAGCGATACAGTGTATTGAACGATACGCCGTATCGAGAGGGGACGTCGTGAAGACTTCGGTGTTGATCGTTGGAGGGGGACTCGCGGGAACGTCGGCCGCGTTGTTCCTGGCGTGGCGCGGAGTGCCCGTGACGTTGGTGGAAAAGCATCCGGGCAGTTCACTGCACCCGCGGGCGGTCGGCTTCACGGCGCGCACGGGTGAGTTGCTGCGTGCGGTGGGACTGGAGGAAGGGCTACCGGCGAGCAGGGTGGCGAAGGGCTTCGGCGTCCGGCGGGTCCGGGTCGCGAGCCTGGTCGGGGAGCGGTTCGAGGAGACCTTCTGGACCCCGCCGGAGGAGATCTCGGACATCGAGTACTCGCCCAGCAAGGGCGTGGCGCTGGCCCAGGACAGGATGGAGCCGGTGCTGCGGGACAAGGCCCGCGAGCTCGGCGCGGACATCCGGATGAGCACCCGGATGCTGGAGTTCACGCAGGACGACGACGGCGTCACGGCGGTCGTCCAGGGCGACGGTGAGCCGTACGAGATCCGCGCGGACTACCTGATCGCGGCGGACGGGCACCGCAGCCCGATCCGCGAGTCGCTCGGTATCACCCGCAGCGGCCGCGGCCACATGCACACCTCGCGCAGCGTGCTGTTCCGCGCGCCGCTGGAGGAGTACCTGAAGGACGGGATCGGTCAGTTCATCGTCGAGGGGGTCGGTTTCCTGACCACCTACGGGGATGGGCGCTGGCTCCTCATGCTCGACGAGCGCGAGTACACCGAGGCCGAGCTGCGGCAGCTGATCTTCCGGGCGATCGGCCGCGACGACCTCGACGTCGAGATCATCACCACCGGTCGCTGGACGATCACGGCCGGCGTCGCCGACCAGTTCTCGAAGGGCCGGGTCTTCCTGGCCGGCGACGCCGCGCACACGTTGCCGCCGAGCCGCGGCGGGTTCGGGGCGAACGTCGGCATCGAGGACGCGCATAACCTCGCGTGGAAGCTCGCGGCGGTGGTGAGCGGTGAGTCCCGCCCGTCCTTGTTGGACACCTACGACGCGGAACGCCGCCCGGTCGCATCGCTGTGCCACCAGCAGATCTTCGCGCGCAACGACGGTCACAACCGTGATCGCGAGCCGGAGGACGCGACGCTGTACGACAACAACGCGATGCACTACGGCGTGCTCTACCGCTCGGACGCGGTGCTCGGCGCGGGGCCGGAACTGCCGCCGGCGCAACGCCCGGAGCAATGGAACGGTCAGCCCGGCACGCGGGCGCCGCACGTGTGGATCGAACCTGGAAAGTCCACATTGGACCTCTTTCAACGCGGCTGGGTGCTCGTCGCGGACCACCCGCAGTGGGAGGAGGCAGCACAACGAGCAGGTGTCCAGTACGAACGGGTCGAGCAGCTGGACGCGTTCGGACTGTCCGAAAAGGGCGCCTCACTGGTGAGGCCGGACGGCTACATCGCCTGGCGCTCAGTCGATCTGCCGGACGACCCGGCGGGAACGCTGCAGGATGCGTTCAGGACGTCTTCCGCAGGAACTCGGTGATCAACCTGCTGGTGGTGTGGGGTGCTTCCTGGTTCGGGAAGTGCCCCACGTCCGGCAGGCACCGGAACTCCGACCCCGCGCCGAGCCACTGCCGCGACTCGTGGGCGGAGGACTCCCGTGTGATCGGGTCCAGCGCGCCGTGGATCTGCAGCACCGGCACCTGCGTCGGCTTGTCGACGGCCTCGGCGAACCGGCGGCCGTCGCTGCGGAGCTGCGAGCGCACCGCCCAGCGGTAGTACTCCATCGCGCTGTGGGCCACGCCCGGCACCATCATCGCCTGCCGGCAGCGGCGGATGACCTCGTCGAACTCTCGGGCCGACCGCCACTTCGGACCTGACCAAGCCGACAGCAGCTTGGCCACCTGCAGGGCGTTCTCGCCGGTCAGCCAGCGTTCGGGGTAGATCGGCAGCTGGAAGCGCAGCACGTGGGAGTTCACGCGGGGATGCCTGCGGAACGCCCGGCGCAGCGCCAGCGGATGAGGTGCGGCGAGCACCGAGATCGACGACACCAGGCGCGGGTGGATCGCGCCGACCGTCCAGGCCGTCGCGCCGCCCCACGCGTGACCCACCAGGTGTGCGCGTTGGGCGCCGAGCGCCTTGATCAGGCCCGCGATGTCACCGGCGAGCGTGAAGCCGTCGTAGCCGCGGGGTGGTTTGTCCGAGTCGCCGTAGCCGCGCAGGTCGACGGCCACCGCGCGGTACCCGGCCTCGGCGAGTGCGGTCAGCTGGTGCCGCCACGACCACCAGAACTCGGGGAACCCGTGCAGGAGCAGCACGAGCGGGCCCTCGCCGAGTTCGGCGACGTGCAGGCGGATGCCGTTGGCCGAGACGTCGCGGTGCGTCCACGGACCCGCGACCCGCACCACCGACGGGTCGGGTTTGCGGCTCAGTTGTCGTCGCCCCTGCGCGTGAGGGCCGCGACCGTGTCCTTCGCGGCCGCGATCGACTTCTGCGGCGCCCGGATCTTCCTCAGCTTGCGCACACCCAGCAGGACGAGGGCCCCGGCGGTGATCAGCATCAGCAGCGTCACGAGCCCGAAGCCAGCCCACCTGGGCCAGTTCCACCACTCGGAGAAGCCGAACCCGAGCGTCATGAAGAGGAAGAACATGCTGAACGACAGCACCGCGAGCGCGACGACGAGGAAGGCGCTGCCCTTGGCACCCTTCTTGAGCTCGGCCACGACCTCGCCCTTGGCGAGCTCGAACTCTGCTCTGACCAGAGTCGACATGTGCGTGGTCGCGTCACGGACGAGGCCGCCGATCGACGCCTCGGCCGTCGGATCGTCTGCGGTCAGCGGAATCGACGCGATGTGCTCCCTGGTGGTCACCCGGACATGGTGCCATGTGCGCGGCTGCGGCGAATGAGCAACACCGCGGCGAGCAGCGAGGAGATCATCGAGGCGAGCAGCACGGCGGCCTTCGCGGTCTCGGCCTGGCCGAGCGAGAGCTCCGCGATCAGCAGGCTGACCGTGAACCCGACCCCGCCCAGCACCGCCACCGCGACGATGTCCCGCGGCCCCGCACCGGACGGCCACACCGCCGCCTTGATCCACACGGCGAGTGCCGAGGCGCCCACGATCCCGATCACCTTGCCGACCACGAGCCCGACGATCACGCCGATGGCGATCTTGTCCGCGAAGAGCTTCCCGAACGCCTCCGCGCCCACCGGCACACCTGCCGCGAACAGCGCGAACACCGGTACCGCCACACCGGCGGACCACGGTTGCAGCCGGTGCTCCAGCCGCACCGCCGGCGCTTCCTGCTCGTACGGGTCGCGCTTCACCCGCGTCAGCAACGCCAGCGCGACGCCCGCGATCGTGGCGTGGATGCCCGACTCGTGCATGAACCACCACGTGGCCAACGCGATCGGCACGTAGAGCAACGGCGAAGTGATCCTCTTGTGCTGCAGGAACCAGTACAGCGCCAGCAGCAGCACGACCGCGCCCGCCGCGAGCAGGTTGAACTTCGTCGTGAACAGGACCGCGATCACGACGATCGCGCCCAGGTCGTCCACCACGGCGAGCGACAGCAGGAACACCCGCAGGCTCGACGGCAGCCCGGACGCCGTCAGCGCCAGCACGCCCAGCGCGAACGCGATGTCCGTCGCCACCGGAATCGCCCAGGCCTTCTCGATGCCCGGCTGACCCCAGCCGATCGTCAACGCGATCAACGCGGGAGCGATCATCCCGCCGATCGCCGCCACCACCGGCAGGATCGCGGCCTTGAACTCCGACAGCTCACCGACGACGAGCTCGCGCTTGAGTTCGAGTCCGGCCACGAAGAAGAAGAGGGCAAGCAATCCGTCTGTGGCCCACTGGCCGACGGACAACGGTCCGGCTTGCAGGTTCTGCAGCCCGAAGTAGGCGGGGGACAACGGCGAGTTGGCCCAGATGAGCGCTATGGCCGTGGCTCCGAGCAGAACAGTGCCACCCACGGTTTCCGTGCGCAGGTAGCGGGCGAACTCGGCGACAACGGCCTTCTTGCGCGACACAGGGCTCCCAAGGTGGTCAGCGGGTACACGAAACCTCGCGCCGACCAGACTTCCCGGCTCACCCTGATGCGATCTTAACGCGAACGGGCGCCCTCCGCAGAGGGCGCCCGTCACGTTTGCGCAGATCAGCTGGTCAGTCCTCGGACTTGCCCGACTGCAGTCCCGCCGAGATCAGGTCCATCACCGACGAGTCGGCCAGCGTCGTGACGTCGCCGACGGCGCGGTTCTCCGCGACGTCGCGGAGCAGACGGCGCATGATCTTGCCGGACCGCGTCTTCGGCAGCTCCGGCACGACCATGATCTGGCGCGGCTTCGCGATCGGGCCGATCTCCTTGGCCACGTGGTCGCGCAGCGCCTTGATCGCCTCGGCGCCGCCGGCCTCGTCACCCGCGCCGCCGCGGAGGATCACGAACGCCACGATGCCCTGGCCCGTGGTCGCGTCGGACGCGCCGACGACGGCCGCCTCGGCCACGGTCGGGTGCGAGACCAGCGCGGACTCGACCTCGGTCGTGGAGATGCGGTGGCCGGACACGTTCATCACGTCGTCGACGCGGCCCAGCAGCCAGATGTCGCCGTCGTCGTCGTACTTCGCGCCGTCACCGGCGAAGTAGAAGCCCTGCTCGGCGAAGCGCGACCAGTACGTGTCCTTGTAGCGCTCCTCGTCGCCCCAGATGCCGCGCAGCATCGACGGCCACGGCTCGTCCAGCACCAGGTAGCCACCGCCACCGTGCGGGACCTCGACGCCCTCGTCGTTGACGACCTTCGCGCCGATGCCGGGCAGCGGGCGCTGCGCCGAGCCGGGCTTGGTCGACACGACACCGGGCAGTGGCGAGATCATGATTGCGCCGGTCTCGGTCTGCCACCACGTGTCGACGATCGGGGCCTGGCCGCCGCCGACGTTCTCCCGGTACCAGATCCACGCCTCGGGGTTGATCGGCTCGCCGACCGAACCCAGCACGCGCAGCGAGGACAGGTCGTACTTCGCCGGAATGTCCGCGCCCCACTTCATGAACGTGCGGATCAGCGTCGGCGCCGTGTAGTAGATCGAGACGCCGTACTTCTGCACGATCTCCCAGTGGCGGCCCTCGTGCGGGGTGTTCGGCGTTCCTTCGTAGACGACCTGCGTCACGCGGTTCGACAGCGGGCCGTAGACGATGTAGCTGTGGCCGGTGACCCAGCCGATGTCCGCGGTGCACCAGTAGACGTCGGTGTCCGACTTGAGGTCGAACACGTTGTAGTGCGTGTACGACGCCTGCGTGAGGTAACCGCCGGACGTGTGCAGGATGCCCTTCGGCTTACCCGTGGTGCCCGAGGTGTAGAGGATGAAGAGCGGGTGCTCGGAGTCGAACGCCTCCGGCGTGTGCTGATCGGACTGCGAGTCGACCAGCTCGTGCCACCACACGTCCTTGTCGGTCCACGCGACCTCGGTGTTCGTGCGCTTGACGACGAGCACCTTCTCCACGGACGGCGCGCCGGCGACGGCCTCGTCCACGGAGGGCTTGAGCGGGGCCGGGTTGCCGCGGCGGTACTGGCCGTCCGTCGTGATCACGAGCTTGCACTCGGAGTCCTCGATGCGGGTGCGCAGCGCCTCCGCGGAGAAGCCGCCGAACACGACGCTGTGCATCGCGCCGAGACGGGCGCACGCGAGCATCGCGAAGATCGCCTCGGGCACCATCGGCATGTAGATCGCCACGCGGTCCTCGGCGCCGATCCCCAGCGACGTCAACGCGTTGGCGGCCTTGGAGA
Source organism: Lentzea nigeriaca (assembly GCF_016907955.1). Classification (GTDB taxonomy): domain Bacteria; phylum Actinomycetota; class Actinomycetes; order Mycobacteriales; family Pseudonocardiaceae; genus Lentzea; species Lentzea nigeriaca. Next base: position 423,593 of record NZ_JAFBCX010000002.1, read on the forward strand.
CCTCGCGCTGCAGCTCGGCGTAGGTGATGGCGCGGGAGTCGCCCGGCTCGCCCTCCCAGTGGATCGCGACCTGCTCACCGTGGCCGGACTCCACGTGCCGGTCGACGCAGTTGTAGGCGACGTTGAGCTTGCCGCCCACGAACCACTTGGCGAACGGCGCGTCCGACCAGTCCAGCACCTGCGTCCACTTGGTGTCCCAGTGCAGCCGCTCCGCCTGCTTCGCCCAGAACGCCTCGCGGTCGGCCTTCGCCTCCTCGTACAGGTCGGGCTTCGCGTTCGCCTGTGCCGCGAAGTCGTCGGAGGGCGGGAACGTCCTGCTCTCCGTGAGCAGGTTGTCCAGAGCTTGGCCCTGGCCTGGCGACTGCGTCATGGTGCGAGACCTCCTGGAAAGTCCAGACCGGTTGGGGATGCGAGTACTGACCGTAGTGCGAGCCAGTTCACTTCCAACAGGCTCCTCCCTCAAAAGGTTCAGACCAATATTGGGAGGTTCGTTACACAGCTGTCATTGTGTAACCCGTTTTGTCTGGTTGAAGCACGTACGGCGCGTTGAACGGGCGAAGTTGCGCGCTCAACGGTCTCGTCAGTGAGCTGGATCACGCGTTTCACCTGGTCAGGTACTCTGCGCGACCGTGACCGATCCGCTTGCTCCGCTGCTTTCGTTGCCCGGTGTGGCCGACGCCGCCAACGCGGCCAAGGACGCCGTCTTCCAGGTGCACCGTCATCGGGTGAACCTGCGCGGCTGGGCCACGACCGCGGCCGAGGCGTCCGTCCGCGCCGCCCGTGCGTCGGCGGCTCTGGAGGGCGGGCCGACCGAGATCCCGACGTCCGGTGAGGTCTCCGATCCCGTGCTGGCCGGGTCGTTGCGGGTCGCGGAGGCGCTCGGTGGTCTCGTCGGCACGTGGCAGCGCGCGCCGTTGCAGGCTCTCGCCCGCCTGCACGTCCTGGCCGCCGCGGACCTGGCGTCCGACCTCGGTCGCCCGCGGGTGTCCGAGGACGTGTCGCAACGGCTCGACCTGCTCGCGTCGCTCGTCACCGGCGGAACGTCCGTGCCGGCGCCGGTGCTCGTCGCGGTGGTGCACGGCGAACTGCTCGGCCTGGCACCCTTCGAGGTCGCCAACGGTGTGGTGGCGCGGGCGGCTTCCCGGCTGACGTCGATCTCCACCGGCCTCGACCCCAAGGGCCTCGGCGTGCCGGAGGTGGCTTGTTTGAGGAGGGCCTCCGAGTACGAGGCCGCGTCCGTGGCGTTCGCCTCCGGGACGCTGGAGGGCCTCGCTCAGTGGATCCTGTTCGTGTGCTCGGCGTTGGAGGCGGGCGCCCGCGAGGCGCGCAGCATCGCGGACGCCGCGCTCACCGGGTGATCTCTGCCAGGACCTCGGCCGCCCTGATCGCGTCCTCGTCGGTCACGTAGAGCGGCGCGAAGCCGAACCTGAGGACGTCCGGCGGCCGGTGGTCGCCGATGACGCCGCGCGCGATCAGCTCGTCCATCACGGCCTTGGCGTCCGGGCAGCGCACCGAGATCTGGTTGCCGCGGACCTCGGGCGTGATCACTTCGAGGTTCGTGAGCTTCTCGACGTGCTCGCGGAACAACGCGGTCAGCTTGAGGCCCCGCTGCCGCAGCTCGGCGAGGTCGACGTCGTCCCACACGTCCAGCGCGGCGTCGAGCGCCAGCATCGACAGGATGTCCGGCGTGCCGACCCGTGCCCGGACGATGCCGGGGTCCGGCTCGTAGCTCGGCGCCATGGCGAACGGCTCGCGGTGCCCGTTCCAGCCGGAGAGCGGGTTCTCGAAACCCGCCTGCTTCTCGTGCGGCACGTAGATGTACGCGGGCGAGCCCGGTCCGCCGTTGAGGAACTTGTAGGTGCAGCCGATCGCGAAGTCGACGTCCAGCGCGTCCAGCTCGATCGGCAGCACGCCCGCGCTGTGGCAGAGGTCCCAGACCACCTGCGCGCCGATCTCGTGCGCCTGCTCGGTGAGCGCCTTCATGTCGTTGAGCGCGCCGGTCCGGTAGTCGACGTGGTTGAGCAGCACCACGGCGGTCTCGTCGGTGAGGTCCAAAGAGGACGGATGGGCCGCCCGGATCTTCAGTCCCGCCAACGAGGCCGCGGACTGCGCGATGTAGCCGTCCGTCGGGAACGTCGACTCGTCGCACACGATCTCGGTGCGATCGGTGCCCTTCACCGCGCCCATCAACGCCTTGAAGACGTTGACCGACGTCGAGTCGCCGACGACGACCTGCCCTTCGGCGGCCCCGATCAGCCTGCCGATCCGGTCACCGATCCGTTGCGGCGCCTCCCACCAGCCCTCGGACCACGAGCGGATCAGCCGCGTGCCCCACTGGTGCTTCACGACCTCCTGCATCCGCTCGGCGACGTGCTTCGGCGGTGCGCCGAGCGAGTTGCCGTCGAGGTAGATGACGCCTTCTGGGATGTCGAACAGCTCACGCTTCACACGTAGCTCCTGGCAGTCCACAGCTCGGGGAACACCGACCGTTGGGTGCGCTTCTCCAACCAGGCAACACCTGCGGACCCGCCGGTGCCGACCTTCGCGCCCATCGAACGGCGGGTGGCGAGCAGGTGGTCGTAGCGCCAGCGCGCGAACTCCTCGGCGATGTCGGTCAGCGCCTCGCCGAGCTCCAGCAGGTCGCGGTCGTCGCCGCGGTAGATCTCCGCCCACACCTGCTCGACCTCCGGCGACGCCTCGTAGGCCTTGGTGAGGTCGCGGTCGAGGACGCTCTGCGGAATGTCGAAACCGCGGCGCTTCAACGCGGCCAGCACGTCGTCGTAGAGCGACGGCTTGGACAGCGACTCCTCCAGCTGCGCGTGCATCGCCGGCACCGCCCGGTGCGGCACGAGCATCGACGCGGACTTCTCGCCGAGCAGGAACTCCATCTCGCGGTACATGCCCGACTGGAAGCCCGAGCCCTCGCCGAGCGCGTCGCGGAACGAGTTGAACTCGGTCGGCGTCATGCGCGCGATCGGCCGCCACGCCGCGGACAACGCCTGCAGGTGCAGATCAGACCTGCGCAGCGTGCGGACGGCAGCGCGGAGGTCATCGGCGCGGAGCTCGCTCTGGGCCTGCCGCCACTCGAAGCAGAGCAGTCCGAAGTACAGCTCCATCACCTGCGTGATGACCAGGAACGACATCTCACGCGGATCTTTGGACCACTGCTGTTGAAGGGTGTGCAGCACCGACGCGTGCACGTAGTCCTCGTACGGCGTGGTGCCGCCGAAATCCAGCTTGGGGGACACGGGGCAGCTCATGCCTCAATCCTCGCTCGAACGGCCTCTCACCTGAATGGATGACGAAAGGCGTTCGCCCCGAACTTCTTTCAAACACAAAACAGATCGCGGGGTAGCTTTGCGTTCATGCTGGACGACGTCGACAAGGCCCTGTTGGAGGCTCTCCAAGAGGACGCTCGCCTGTCGTACAACGAGCTCGCACGTCGCGTGCACGTCTCACCGCCGACGGTCGCCCAACGGGTCCGCCGCCTGGAGAACATGGGCGCGATCACCGGCTATCGCGCCGTGGTCGACCCGACCGTCGTCGGGCGTCCGGTCGTCGCATTGGTGCGCATGAAGTGCTACGGCCCGAGGTGCATCACGGTCCACCCGGAGCTGCTCGACGACGTCCCGGAGGTCGTCGAGGTGGTGCGGCTGACGGGGGAGATCTGCTCGGTGGTGAAGGTCGTCACGACGTCCATCCAGGAGCTGGAGCGGTTGCTGGTCCGGCTCGCGAGCCACGGAGAGACGTCGAGCGCGATGGTGCTGTCGACGCCGATCCCGTGGCGTCCTGTCCTACCCGGCTAGGCGGTTCAACGCGTTGCGGACGTGGCCCTCCGTGTCCTCCAGGGCGGCGGCCGCACGTTCGGTCGGCACGCCCGACAGCAGGTGCACCAGCGCCACCTTGAGGTCGCCGGACGCTTCCGCCAGCGCCTGTTCGCAGTCGCCGACGGGCAGGCCGGTGGCCTCGTGCAGGATCCGGATCGTCCGGCCGCGCAGCTTGGCGTTGGTCGCCCGCATGCTGACCATCAGGTTCGAGTAGGTGCGGCCGAGCTTGATCATCACCGCGGTCGAGAACGATGTCAGCACCAGCTTCTGTGCCGAGCCCGCCTTCATCCTGGTCGAGCCGGCGATCGCCTCCGGGCCCGTGTTCAGCGCGACCAGGACGTCCGGGGTGAACGGCACCGACGCGTTGTTCGACACCAGCACGGTGTGGGCGCCAAGCGCTTGCGCCTCTTCCAAAGCACCGATCACGAACGGCGTGCGTCCGGACGCCGTGATGCCGACGACCACGTCCGTCGCGGTCGCCGCACGACGGATCTGCGCGGCGGCGGAGTGGTCCTCGACCTCCTCGACCGCGCGGACGAGGGCCTCGGAGCCACCGGCGTGGTGGGCGACGAACCAGTCGGCGGGAGCGTTGAACGTCGGCACCAGCTCGGCGGCGTCCAGCGTCGCCAGACGGCCCGAGGTGCCCGCGCCGACGTAGTGGACGCGCCCGCCCGACCTGATCGCGGTGACGCCCAGGTCGACCGCGCGGGCCAGCTCCGGCAGTGCCTCGGCGACGGCGGACGGGACGGTGCGGTCCTCGTCGTTGATCATCCGCAGCACGTCGATCGTGGGGACCCGGTCGATGTCCGTGGTGCGAGGGTTCCGTTGTTCGGTCGGAGATTCCACGCGCACCACCACACCGTTCCGGGGGGAGATCATTTAGTCGTCTCCCGAGGCCGTCGGCGGCCGTCTGGTCTCGCACCGAGCCGGTGACCGGACACCGCTTCGTAGGTCGCTTCCAGGGCGGTCTTCGCCGTGTCCACGTGGTGCTGGGCGACGCCGATGAACAGGCAGTCGATCACGGTGAGCTGCGCGATGCGACTCGCCATGGCGCCGGAGCGGAACGTGGTCTCGCGCGCGGCCGTGGTCAGCACGAGGTCGGCGACCTCGGTGATCGGGGAGCGCGGGAAGTTCGTCAGCGCGACGGTCGTGGCGCCCGCCTCCTTGGCCACCCGCAGCGCCTCGACGGTCTCCACGGTCGAGCCGGTGTGCGAGATGCCGACAGCGACGTCCTCGTCGGTCAGCACGGCGGCGGAGGTCAGCGCGATGTGCGTGTCGTTCCACGCGAAGCAGGTGCGGCCGATGCGGTGCAGCTTCTGCTGCAGGTCGAACGCGACGAACGCCGAGGCGCCGAAGCCGTAGACGTCGACGCGCCGGGCGCCCGCGACGGCCTGAACCACTCGGTCGAGTGACTCGATGTCGAGCTGCTCGGCGGTCTCCTCGACGGCGCGGGCGTCGGCGAACGCGACCTTGCCGACGACCTGGCGCAGGTCGTCGCCCGGCCCGATGTCGCCGCCCATGTCGTGGTTGGCACGGGCGGCGCTGCGGGCGGTGTCGGCGGCGAGCGCGATGCGCAGCTCCGGGTACCCGCCGACGCCGATGGCCTTGCAGAACCGCGTCACCGTCGTCTCACTGGTGCCCGCCTGCTCGGCGACCTCGGTGATGCTGCGGTGCGCGACCGACGCCGGGTTCTCCAGCACCACCTTCGCGACGCGCTGCTCGGCGCGCGCGAGACCCGGCAGCAAGGACCGGATCTTCACCAGCGGACTGGACTCGGCACTGCTCTCAGTGGACACGTGGGAAACTTACTAACCGCCACTGCGAGGGTCAACGGAGTGTGTGGCCAACTCACCCCAAGTGTGTCCAAAAGTCACCCGATGAGGGTGAGTTCGGCGCGGCATGTCACCGAACGTCGGGCACCTTTCGGGTGGACACCGCGATCCGGTTCCATGAGTTGATGGTGAAGATCAGCGCGATGAGCTGGGCGAGCTCCTTCTCGTCGAAGTGCTTCGCCACACGCTCGTAGACCTCGTCGCTGACGTACTCGTGGCTGCTCAGGACCGTGATGGCCTCGGTCAGCAGCAGCGCGGCCTGCTCCTTCTCGGTGTAGAGGTCGCCCGCCTCCTGCCACGCGTTGAGCAGGTAGATGCGTGCCTCGGTCTCACCACCCTTCCGGGCGTCGACCGTGTGCATGTTGAGGCAGTAGGCGCAGTGGTTCAGCTGGGAGGCGCGGATCTTGACCAGCTCGGCCAGCTGCGGGTCGATGCCCTCGCTGGCGGCGGCGTCGAGAGCGATCATGGCGCGGTAGACCTTCGGAGCGTTCTTGGCGAGGTCGATGCGGTTCGTCATGTCGACAAACCTATGGCGCCGATTGGCCCGAGGCGTGGTGCAATTCGGTCGTGGAATCGTGGGCCAATCTTGACTTCCACCTCGACCTGTCCGGTCCGGGTGGCCTGCGGCAGCGGTTGACGGCGTCGCTGCGCGAAGCAGTCCGTTCGGCGCGCCTGCCTCCCGGGACCCGGCTGCCCGCCTCACGGTCGTTGGCCGCCGATCTCGGGATCGCGCGGAACACCGTCGCCGAGGCGTACGCCGAGCTGGTCGCCGAAGGCTGGCTGACCGCGCGGCAGGGCTCGGGAACCGTTGTCGCGCAGCGGGTGGCGCCTCCACCGCCGGTGAAGCGCCCGGCGCCCGGCTCGGACGTGCGGTTCGACCTGACGGTGTCGACGCCGGACATCACCGAGTTCCCCCGCGCGGAGTGGGTCCGCTCGACGCGCCGGGCGTTGATGGCGGCACCGTCGGAGGCGTTCGGGCCGGGAGATCCGCAGGGGCGGATCGAGCTGCGGACGGCGTTGGCCGAATACCTGGCGCGGGCACGCGGTGTGCGGGCCGATCCCGAGCGGATCGTGGTGTGTTCGGGTTTCGCGGACGCCATCCGGATGTTCGACCGGCTGCTGAAGCCGCCGGTCCTCGTCGAGGAGTACGGGCTGGACTTCCACCGGTCGTTGTGGAAGGCCACGGTGCCGTTGCCCGTCGACGACCACGGCGCGAACACCGAGCAGTTGCCCGATGACCGTCGTGCGTGCGTGCTGACGCCGGCGCACCAGTTCCCGTTGGGCGGTCCGCTGCACCCACGGCGGCGCGCGTCGGCGGTGGAGTGGGCACGGCGCGTGGGCGGCCTTGTGCTGGAGGACGACTACGACGGCGAGTTCCGCTACGACCGGCAGCCCGTCGGGGCGGTGCAGGGCCTGGATCCGGAGCACGTGGCGTATCTCGGCACGTCCAGCAAGGCGTTGTCGCCGGCGTTGCGGATCGCGTGGATGGTGCTGCCGGACCGGTTCGTCGACCCGATCCTGGCGTTGAAGACCGATCGCGAGCAGTACATCAGCATGCTCGACCAGCTGACGTTGGCGGACTTCCTCGCATGCGGGGCGTACGACAGCCATGTGCGGCGGATGCGGTTGAAGTACCAACGGCGGCGTGACCGGCTCGTGGAAGCCGTCTCGCCGTACGCGGAGATCTCCGGCATCGCGGCCGGGATGCACGCTGTGCTCGACACCCCGCACGAAACCGCCATCGTGCAGACGGCTCGTCAGCGTGGGATCGAAGTCAATCCTCTCTCGCGGTTCCGACACGAGAACAGCGACGACGACCGCACGGGGATCGTCGTGAGCTTCGGAGCGCCCGCGTTTCCGCGGGCGCTCCCTGCGTTCACGGAGGTGCTAGCGGCGTGCCAATGACCAGCCTTCGGCCGTGACGTCGCCGCGTGCGTGGACGTAGACGCCACGGCCGTTGTACTGGCCCGCCTTGGTGTAGACGAACCGGGACTTCTTCGGCTCGGTGGCGACCCATCGGCGTTCAGTGGTGGTGATCGTGCGGACGTCCTGCCACTGCGTGCCGTCCCACTGCTGGATGGTCAGCTTGTCGCCCTTGTCGACGTCGACGAAGACCTCGACCGGGCGTTCCGCGGTGAGGGTTCCGCCGGAAGTCGTTGCGCGCCACTGCTTTCCGTGCGACTTGACCGCGAGCGCGTTGGCCAGTCCGTCGGCGACGACCCGGCGGGCGGGGTTCACGCTGCCCCAGTCACGCGACGGGTGCACGCGGTTGGTCAGCAGGATCGCGATCGACCGCGAGGACTTGTCGATCACGAACGACGTGCCGGTGTAGCCGGTGTGGCCCGCGGTGCCCTTGCTGCTCAGCGCACCCATGTACCAGCGCTGGTCGAGTTCGAAGCCGAGTCCGTGGGCATTGTCCGGGAACTGCTGGTTGAAGTTCGTGAGCATCAGCTCGACGGAGTGCTCGGTGAGGATCCGGCGGCCCTGGTAGGTGCCGCCGTTGAGGATCGTCTGGCCGAGGACGGCGAGGTCTCTGGCGGTGCCGAAGACGCCAGCGTGGCCGGCGACTCCTCCGAGGGACCACGCGTTCTCGTCGTGCACCTCACCGCGGATCATGCCGCGTGGCGGTGCGGACTGGAACTCCGTTGCGGCGGTGCGATTCTTGGCTTTCGGGTTGTAACCGGTGTCCTTCATGCCGAGCGGCTTGGTGATGCCGTCTCGCACGGCGTCGTCGAGGCGCTTCCCGCTGACCTTGTGGACGAGCTCGCCGAGCGTGATCAGGTTGAGGTCGGAGTACATGTAGGTGGTGCCGGGCGTGGACTTCGGCTTCACGTCCATCACGGCTTTGATGCGCGACGGGACGTCCGGGTACAGCTTCCACAACGCGATGAACGGTTCGAGGCCGCTCGTGTGTGTGAGGAGCTGCTTGACGGTGATGTTCTCCTTGCCGTTCACGCCGAACTCGGGCAGGTAGTGGGCGACCTTCTCGTCGATGTCGATCTTGTCGTTCTCGACCTGCTGGATCACGGCGATCGACGTGAAGAGCTTGGAGATCGAGGCGAAGTCGAAGATCGTGTCCCTCTGCATCGGGACGCGTTCTTCTTCTGGCAGCTGGGTTTGCTGGTCCTGGTAGAGAACGGCGTAGCCCGTGCGGTCGTGCGTGACGATCTTGCCGTCGTGCACGTACATCGTGACGGCGCCGGCGAAGAGAGGTTTGCCGTTGGCCTGGGGTTTGGTGAAGTCGCGGACCTGGCGCAGGGCGGAGTTGATCGGGTCCGGGTCGAGGTTCGCCCAGTACGGGTTGGACTCGCGCAGCGTCGTCCACGGGTGCGCGAAACCGTCCTGGGGCTGGTCGAAGTGGCCGGGGACCGCGGCCGTCACGACGGCGACGGCCAGTGCGGGGATGAGCATGGCGTCCTCACCGGTAGCGCAGGTAGGGCAGGCGGGTGCGGCGGAACTGCTGCAGCTCCTGCTGCCACGCACCGGCGATCTCGTCCAGGGGTGCCTGGGCGTCGATCATCCCGCGGAGCCGGTCGGAGCCGCTGAGCTTGTCGATCCAGTTGTCGGGCCGCCACGCGAACACGGTGGGGTACAACGACTTCGCGGTGATCAGCATGGCGACGGCTGCCTTGATCGCGTCGAACTCGTGAGGGTCGGTGACGTGCAGGGTGACACCACCGCAGGTCGTGCCCTGGAACTTGTTGAACGTCGGCGCGAAGTAGGTCTCGCGGAACCGGACTCCCTTGAGGTTCAACGCGTTCAGTGACTCGGCCCAGCGCCAGTCGATACCAGGCGCGCCGACGGTTTCGAACGGGCGGGTGGTGCCGCGGCCCTCCGACAGCACCGTGCCCTCGAACAGGCACGTGCCGGGGTAGACCAGCGCGGTGTCCCGCGTCGGCATGTTCGGGCTCGGTGGCACCCACGGCAGGCCGGTGTCGAGCTGGTCTCTGCGCCAGCCCTTCACGTCGACCACTTCGAGGTTGGTTTTGACGTCGAACTCGCCTTGGAAGAAGCGGGCCAGTTCGCCGACGGTCATGCCGTGCTGCTGGACGATCGGCTTCAGGCCGACGCCGGTGGCGTAGGCGGGGTCGAGCTGCGGGCCGTTCGCCTTGCCGCCGATGGGGTTCGGGCGGTCGAGGACGAGGAAGTGCAGGTTCGGGGCGGCCTGCATCGCCGTGTACATCGACCAGATGTAGGTGTAGAACCGCGCGCCCACGTCGGCGATGTCGAAGACGACGGTGTCGATGCCCGCCTTGGCGAACATCGCCTGGAGCTTGGTGGCGTTGGCGCCGTACGCGTCGTACACCGGGATGCCGGTGCGTGGGTCTGCGTAGTCGCCCTCGGAGCCGCCGGCCTGTGCCGTGCCGCGGAAGCCGTGTTCCGGGCCGAACACCGCGGCCGGTTTGGCGCCATGGGCGACCATCGAGTCGACGATGTGGGTCTGGTCGGTGAGGATGCCGGTCGGGTTCGTGAGCACGCCGAACTTGCGGCCCTTGAGCCTGCGCCAGCCGTCCTGGGCGAGCTGTTGTGCACCGGTGGTGAGCCTCGGTGCCGCGGTGGCGGTTCCTGCGGTGGCGAGCGGGACGGACAGTGCGCTTGCTGCGAGGAACTGCCGCCTTCTCACCAGGTCACTCCGTGTCCGAACGGGTAGGGAGTCGGGCCTGGCACGTCGACGGGGAGCTTGCCCTGCGGCTTGGTCTCGCCGAGCAGGACCTTGGCGAGCGCCTCCATGGAGACGGTCGTGGTCGAGTAGGTGGCGAGCCACGTCTTGGCGTTGCCGTGGGCCACGTCGTAGGGCACGCCCGTGGCGACCGCGATGACCGGTTTGCCCGTGGCGATCAGCTGGTTGAGCAGGTCGAGCTGGGCCGGCCTGGTGCTCGCGCCGTTGGTCAGCACGACGATCTTGTCGGCGTTGGCCGCCGCTGCCAGCGCCTGTTGCACCTGAGCGGGGGTCGGGCTGGTCGCGGTGACGACCTTCGTCGCCTTGAGCCTGGTGGCGAGGGTCGCGGCAGGGGCGTCGCTGGTGCCGACGACGAGAGGGGCCTGTGCGTTGAGCGGGATCGCCTGGCCGTCGTTGCGGACGGCGGTGATGGTGCGGTCGGCGATGCGCTGGGCGGCCTGGGTGTTGGAGCCGACGATCTGGTCGACCTTGTCGACGTCGACTTCGGCGTTGAGCATGACGCCGCGCATGAGCTTCATCTTGAGGATGCGCAGGACGCTCTGGTCGATGCGCTGCTCGGTGAGCTCACCGCTGCGGACGGCCTTGACGACGCTGTCGATCGCGAGGCCGAGGTTCGGCGGCATCAGCAGCTGGTCGACGCCCGCCTTGAGGGCGAGGACCGGGATCTCCGCGTCGTTGGGGTGCAGCTTGCGGACGCCGGCCATCTCCAGCGAGTCGGTGATGACGACGCCGTCGTAACCGAGCTCCTCCCTCAGCAGACCGGTGATGACCTTGTGGGAGAGCGTGGCCGGCTCGCCGGACGGGTCGATCTGCGGCACCTGGATGTGCGCGGTCATGATCGAGTCGATCTTCGCGGCGATGGCGGCCTTGAACGGCGGCGCGTCGATCTGGCGCCACTGGTCGAGGCTGCGGTTCGAGACCGGCAGGCTCGTGTGGCTGTCCTCGGACGTGTCGCCGTGGCCGGGGAAGTGCTTGGCCGTCGAGGTGACCGAGTCGTTGTCGAACCAGCGGCGGCCCTCGTAGCCCGTGACCTGGGCCTTCGTCATGTCGGCCGCGAGCTTGGGGTCGCTCGAGAAGCTGCGCACGCCGATGATCGGGTTCGCCGGGTTGGAGTTGACGTCCGCGTCCGGCGCGAAGTTCTGGTTGATGCCCATCGCGCGGAGTTCCTGCGCGGTGATGCGCGCGGCCTCTTCCGCGTCCTGGGTGCTACGGCCGGCGCCGAGAGCCATGTTGCCCGGCAGCTGCGTGGCCGGTGGGCCGATGCGCGTGACCTGGCCCATCTCCTGGTCGATCGAGATGAGCAACGGGATATTGCTGGCCTTCTGCAGGCCGTTGGAGAGCTGCGCGATCTGCTTCGGGGTGTCGATGTTGTCGCGCGTCGAGTTGTTGAAGTAAATGACGCCGCCAGGGCGGTACTTGCGCACCATCTCCGCGGCGGTGCCCACGCCGAAGTCGGTCTGGTTCTTGGGGTGCGGGACATCGGCGGCCTGGCCGTTGACGTACGTGACGAACAGCTGGCCGACCTTCTCCTCCAGCGACATCCCGCGAAGCGTCGTCACAGAGGCGTCCGCTCTCGCCACGGGCGTGAGGGCGACCATGGCTGTGACCAGCGTCAACGCGGCAATCTTCCGCACTTGTCCGTGCCTCCCGGTGATGTTCCCACAGGTAACTGGTGTATTTCGCAAGTTACTCACGGCTGCGTGGTGGGTCAACGGGCGCACATTCTGCCGTTCGGCGGCATTTTCTTCAGCACACAAGCAGACGGGGCACCCCCGGAAGGGTGCCCCGTCGACAGCGCGGGCTTGCGAGTTACCAAGCGTGCAACTCGTGTCGTACAACCATGGCCTCGGCGTCCGGCGTCCCGGTACGCAGGCCCTAGACGACAAGCCTCCCGCGGCGTGCTGCGCGTGGGTACTCGAAGTCCGCGCACGGAGCCCTGTCGGGGTGGAGTCTGGCTTCTCTTCGCCAGGTCCCTGGCCGACCCGAGGTCCGCACCACCATTTAAGTGCGTGGGGCCGGTCACAGCAAGGGCTCGGACGGGTGCACCGTTCAAGCCACGTTCAGTAGTGAAAGTCCTGCGGTTTCAGCATTTGTGAGGTTTTGTACATGTTCCGGTACCGCTGACAGGGCGGCGGCCTGCACTCACGCGGGCACCACGTGTGCATGGTGTTGCCGCTACTCGTGGGTACCGGTCTCGAAGGGCTCTGTTGTCCGCTGAGGACTTGACTTCAGTCGCGGTTGCGCCTGCGCCGCAGGCCGTACCAGGCGGCACCGGCGGCGGCGACCGCACCGAGGCTGATGGCCGTGACGGCGACCGCCTTGCCCGACGGCGTGGGGATGCGGGACCGCAGGCTCACCGGGTCCGAGAACTGCAGCACCGGCCAGTCCTTCTGCACGGCGGTGCGGCGCAGGCCCCTGTCCGGGTTCACCACGGTCGGATGGCCGACGACCTCGAGCATCGGCAGGTCCGTGACGGAGTCCGAGTAGGCGTAGCTCTTCGCGAGGTCGTAACCGTGCTCGGCGGCGAGCTGCTTGATCGCGACCGCCTTGTTGTCGGCCGCGCAGTAGAACTCGACATCGCCGGTGTAGCGGCCGTCGTTGACGACCATCTTCGTTCCGACGCTGTAATCGGCGCCGATCATCTGGGCAATGGGGGCGACGAGTTCTTCCCCGGAAGCGCTCACGATGACGACGTCGTGACCCTCCGCCTTGTGATCGGCGATCAACTGCGTCGCCTCTTTGTAAACCAACGGGTCGACGATGTCGTGCAAGGTCTCGTTGACGATGCTGCGGATCTGCTCGACGTCCCACCCCGCGGCCAGTGCCGTGATGTGCGCGCGCATCCGGTCCATCTGGTCCGCGTCCGCACCGGCGAGCATGAACACGAACTGGGCATATGCGCTCTTCAGAACCGCTCGGCGGTTGATCAGCCCCTCCTGGAAGAAGGGACGGCTGAACGCCAGCGTGCTCGACTTCGCGATCACGGTCTTGTCGAGGTCGAAGAAGGCGGCGATCCGACTCATGTACCTCAGCTTAGGTGTACTCGTCAGTAGGCCGTTCGGGCGGCATTTCGTTCGTGTACGAAACCTTTGTGCGGCACGGTTACCGAAACTTGGCCCGCAGCTGTTGCCGAAGTTGCGCGCGGCACTGGCGCATGGGGATACAGTAGGAGAGTCCGGTTCGACGGACGGGTTCAGTCCGACCCCCCGGGACTGAACCATTGACGACCCCCGTCCCTCCCCCCTGGCGGGGGTCGTCCCATATCCACGTCCCGTTTCCCGGTGACCGCGACTGGACCTCTGCCGTCCTTTACGCCGGTTCCGGTCCCCAACCCCTCAGCGTCGCACAAGGGTCCGACACTTCCGGCGCTCCAGGGCCTCCAAGATCGCGACTTGTCCACACCCGGCGATTTGTCCACATCTGGATCTTCGCTCGTTGTGTCGTTCATCACGACTCAGCACCGTGGACCCCATGCCCCACCCCATCGCCCTGCTCACAGACCCGGACCTCCTCGACGAGGTCCTCCGCATGGCCGCGGCCGCCGACTGCGAGCTCTCCCGCGCCCCCGACGTGACGTCGCTGCGCTCGCAATGGCACAGCGCACCCCTGGTTCTGCTCGACCCGGCAGCGGTCTCCGCCTGCCTGGACGCGAACCTCCCGCGCCGCTCCGGCGTCCTGGTCGTCCACGGAGGCGACCCGCCCTGGGCACCCGCCGTGGCCCTGGGCGCCGACGGCGTCCTGGAACTGCCGCTGGAGGGCCGCTCCCTGGTGAGTGCTCTCGCCGACGTCGGCGAGGGCCCGCCGTCCGACCGTGGCCGAGTGGTGTCCTTCGTGGGCGGCCGCGGCGGCTCAGGCGCCTCGATCCTGGCCATAGCCTGCGGCCGCGAGGCAGTCGCCGCGGGCGGCGAGGCCATGCTCGTCGACTGCGACCCGCTGGGCGGCGGCATCGACCTGGCCCTGGGCACCGAGTCCGACGAGGGCGCCCGCTGGCCGGGCGTGCACTGCAGCGGCGGCAGAGTCCCGATGTCCGCCCTCCGCTCCGCCCTGCCCACCTCGGGCAGCCTGAGCATCCTGGCGTGCGACCGAGCGGGCCCCGACCCGGAACCCGCAGCGGTAGCCGCAGTCCTGGACGCGGGCCGCCGCTCCGGTTGCACGGTCGTGTGCGACCTGCCCCGCCATCCGACGGCCGCCGCCTCCGCGGCCCTGGACCGCACAGACCTGACGATCCTGGTCGTACCGGCCGAGGTGCGAGCAGCCGCAGCAGCCGGCCGCGTCGCCTCCCGCCTGCTGACCCAGGGCCGCAACCTCCGCCTGGTGGTGCGCGGCCCGTCCCCCGGCAACCTCCAGGCCGCCGAAATGGCCGAAGTCATCGGCATCCCCCTGCTGACCCAGATGCGCCCAGAACCGGGCCTGGCCGAAACGCTGGAGCGGGGCCGCTTCCCCCGCAACGCGAAGGGCCCACTGGCCACCGCCGCCCGCCTGGTCCTGAAGGAGCTGCGCGCATGACCCGCCGCCCAGGCCGCGCCGAATCCCAGGCGAGGGCGAGGTGCCGCCCGCAGCGAGTCCCCTTCGTCGCGGAGCCGTCCGTCTCGATGGCTGGTCCTGGCTGCGACCAAGCCGAAGGGCTCCTGTTGTGCGGGAGCGCCCGCTCTCCCCAAGCCGAGATTCCGTTGCCCCGAAAGGAGCTGTGGCCATGAGCCATCCCGATGCCTGCCGCGCCGGATCTGTCTCGCCGCCGGCCTGGAGCGCCACCTCCGCTCGGGCCGAGAGGCTTTCCGCGAAAGCAGGTGCGCTGATGAGTTGTCCTGATCGCGGCCGTCCCGGACCTCCTCCACCGCGGAAGGTCGTCGAGGCAGATCAGCTCACAAGCTCGGGCTGCACTGCGATTCCGTTGCGCCGAAAGGAACCCCGGCCGTGATCCGCATCCGCATCTGGTTGCGGATGCTGCGCAACCTCTTCGTCTACGGCCGCCCGATCCCACCTCCCTTCGTCTTCAAGGAGCCGCCGGAATGAACCGCTTCCTCATCTGGTGCCACGAGACCTGGCTCCGCCTGACCGGCCGCGAGATCACCTACGGCCGACACGCTCACCGCCCGGAGGCCGCCACATGACCGCCACGTTGATCGACCGACGCTCTGCTCGATCTGGCCCGCCACCGCGCGGAGGTCGTCACGTGACCGCCGCTCTGATCCACCTGATCCGCCACAGCCCGGAGGCCGCCACATGACCGCGGCTCTGATCGACCGGGTCCGCCACCGCCTGGTCGGCACGGACATGGAGATGACGGCCGCGGTCGTCGCCCATGCTGTCCGCTCTGAGGCGGGCGGGGTGTTGGCCGACTCGGACGTCTTGGAGGCCCTCCAGGTTCTCCGGCAGGAGTTCAGCGGTGCCGGTCCGCTCGACCCGCTGCTCGCCGACCCCGGCACCACCGACGTCCTCGTCACCGCGCCGGACCAGGTGTGGGTCGACGGCTCGGAAGGCTTGCGGCGCACCGCCATCACGTTTCCGGACGAGGATGCCGTCCGGCGCCTCGCCCAGCGTCTGGCGGTGGCGGCCGGGCGGCGGCTCGACGATGCCTCGCCGTGTGTCGACGGCTGGTTGCCGGGCAGCGGGGTTCGCCTGCACGCGGTGCTGCCGCCCATCGCTGAGAGCACGTGTCTGTCGCTGCGTGTGCTCCGTCCGGCCACGCACGACCTCGCGGCGCTTCAGGAGCTCGGCACGTTCGACGCCGAGATCGCCGAGGTGCTCCGCGGGATCGTTCGCAGGCGCATGGCGTTTCTGGTGATCGGTGGGACGGGGTCGGGCAAGACGTCGTTGTTGTCGGCGCTGCTCGGGTGTGTGCCGGTCAGTGAGCGGATCGTGTGTGTGGAGGATGCGGGCGAACTGCATCCCGATCATCCGCAGTTCGTGCGGTTGGTGGCGCGGCCGCCGAACGTCGAGGGTGCCGGCGAGATCACCGTGCGGTCGTTGGTGCGGGAGGCGTTGCGCATGCGGCCCGACCGGATCGTCGTCGGGGAGGTGCGGGGTGCCGAGGTTCGCGAGTTGCTCACCTCGCTGAACACCGGCCACGAAGGCGGTGCCGGGACCTTGCACGCCAACTCGCCCGCCGAGGTTCCGGCGCGGCTGGAGGCGCTGGGTGCGTTGGGCGGTCTCGATCGGCAGGCGTTGCACAGCCAGGTGGCTGCGGCCGTCCGGCTCGTCCTGCACATGCGGCGGGCGGACGACGGCGCGAGGCACCTCGACGAGATCGGAGCGTTTGCGCGCACGGGAAGCGGGCTTCAGGTTCGTCCGATCTGGACGAGGGTGAGCGGCTGGCACGAGAAGGAGCTGCTGTGCTGACCCTTCTGCTTCTCGCGGCAGCGCTGCTGGTGTGGCCGCAGCTCACACCACTGCGTCGCCTCAGGCCAGCTGGCAAACGGGAAATCGTTGTGCCGCAATGGCTGTGGCTCATCGCCGCGGTCACCGTCACCTACCTCGCGGCGGGTGTCGGAGGCCTGATCGCGGGAGCGCTCCTCGGAGTGGTGATCCGCCGAATCATCAAGCAGGGCAAGCGAAACCGTGCGCTGAGAGCGGCGACGGAAGCGCTCAGCGACGGCTTGAGCGGCGTGGTCGACGAGCTGCGAGCAGGCGCGCACCCGGCAACCGCAGCGGAAAGCGCTGCACGGGACACACCGGCGCCGGCGGACGAAGTGTTGAAGGCGGCTGCCGCCACCGCCCGGTTCGGCGGCGATGTGGAGCGAACTCTGCGCGAACTTCGCCAGCCGCTCATCGGGACGGCCGTGGATCAGCTGGCCAGGGCGTGGCACGTGTCGGCGAAGCACGGCGTGGCATTGGCCGACGTGCTGGATGCCACCAGACGCGATCTGGATCAGCGGGCCGCGTTCGGGCGGCAGGTTCACGCTCGGATGGCGGGGCCGCGGGCGAGTGCCGCCGTGCTCGCCGGGTTGCCGGTCTTCGGTGTGCTGCTGGGCGAGCTCAGCGGGGCCCGGCCGCTGCACACCCTCGTCGCCACCGCGGCGGGTCAGGTGCTGCTGGTGCTGGGAGCGGGGTTCCTGGCGGTCGGTCTGTGGTGGACGAAGAGGATCACCGAGGGGAAGCCGTGACGTTCTTCCTCCTGGCGCTGGCGATCCTGGTCGCGCCTACGCCGCGCAGGGCGATCGAACGGCTGAGACCCCAGGCGCACGACCCGCCGCGAAGCGACGCCGCACCCGACGGTCCGTTCGAACGAGCGGCGGCGCTGGATCTCCTGGCCGCCTGTCTGAAGGCCGGGTTGCCGGTGGCCACGGCGATTCGCGCTGTCGGCATCCGAGAGCTGAGTCGTACGGCCGAACTTCTGGCGCTCGGCGCGGATCCGGAGACGGCCTGGGCACCTGCGCTGGATCAGCCCGCGACCGCCGCGCTGGCGAGGGCGGCGAAAAGGACCGCGCGTTCGGGGGCGGCGCTGGCCAGGCAGGCCGCCGAGCTCGCCGAGCGGACCAGGACCGAGGCCAGGGACCGGGCCGAGGCCGAGGCACAACGGGCCGCGGTCGCGGTGGCGGCACCGCTGGCGCTGTGTTTTCTGCCCGCGTTCCTGTGCCTCGGTGTCGTGCCGGTGGTGCTGGGGCTGGCCGACCAATTCCTCAAGTGATGAAAGGCGAATCCGATGGAACTGCTGAAGGACGACAGCGGCATGAGCACGGTCGAGTACGCGATCGGGACGTTGGCGGTGGCCGCGCTCGCCGGGGTGCTGTACGCGGTTCTCTCCAGTGACTGGATGCAGAACCTGTTGCAAGGGCTGATACAGCGTGCGCTGTCGTCGGTCTGATGACCGGGGAATGGTCACAGTGGAGGCAGCGATTGCCGTGTGTGCGCTGCTGGTGGTCATGGCGTTGGCGGCTGCGGGGCTGACCGCGGTCATCGAGCAGATGAGGTGCACCGACGCGGCGAGAGAGGCGGCGCGGCTCACGGCGCGCGGTGAACGGCAGCGCGGCGAGGAGGCGGTAGCGCAGATCGCGCCGGGAGCAGGCGTCGCGTTCCGGGCGGAAGGGGACGCCGTGCGGGTCGTCGTGACTAAACGCGGACCGTTGGGCGTGCCGCTCAGCGCGGAGGCATTCGCCGTGCTGGAGCCGCGATGAACGGTGAAGTGTCTGATGGTGAGCGCGGTTCGGCTGCGGTGAGCGGTGTCGTGGCGATGTTGTTGCTGATCATCGTCACGATCACCGGTGCGCAGATCGGTGCGGCGCTCGTCGTGCGGCACCGGGTGACCGGTGCGGCCGATCTGGCGGCGCTCGCCGGTGCCACGAGTCTTGTCGACGGTGATGAAACCGCTTGTGAGCAGGCAAAACGCGTGGCGCAGAGCAACGGTGGTGTGCTCGAAAGCTGCTCGACGAGC
Source organism: Lentzea nigeriaca (assembly GCF_016907955.1). Taxonomy (GTDB): domain Bacteria; phylum Actinomycetota; class Actinomycetes; order Mycobacteriales; family Pseudonocardiaceae; genus Lentzea; species Lentzea nigeriaca. The sequence continues at coordinate 442,304 of NZ_JAFBCX010000002.1, forward strand.
GGTTGGGAAGTGGTTGTGGAGGTGTCGGCGACGACGCCGTTCGGCCCGGTGAGCGCGCGGTCGAGAGCAGGTCCGGCCGAAGATCGAAGCGTTTGGAGCGCGACGAGCGGTCGCCTCCGGGCGGTGAGCGGACTCACACGGGCGCTCGGACATGCTGAACGGTGATCGAACTAAACGCTGGGAGTTCAGTGGCTCTTCCTCGCCGAGGGCGTTCGCCGTCCCGTAGCTACCAGTTGTCGCGACGGGGGTTACCAAGGCTGGGGCTGGTGTCGTTAGTTGTAGTGGCGGCACCGACGCGGTGTCCCGAGAACCGACACCACGTCGATGTCGAGTCAGAGCCTAGGAAGAAGGCGAAGGAAGATGGATTGGTCGGATAGCTGGCGCGGGGCCTTCCGCATCGAACTGCGTGCCGAGGCCGTGAGCCTCGCGTACCGCGGTTGGCCCGTACTGCCCGGCACGTATCCGGCCGGTTCCGAGCAGGGCGTCACCCAGTGGGCGGGCCGCAGCGGGCTCGAGCTGCACGGGCCCATCCCCGTGCACCGCGACTGGGTGGACCGCATCGGCACGCGTCCCGACCAGGTCGCCACCTGGTGGGCCGGTCGTTCCTACAGCCTTCTCGTCGCCACCGGCCACGTGGTGGACGCGATCGAGGTCGGCACCGACCTCGGCCGCCGCGCGGCCGTCGCACTGCGGTCGATCGGTGTTCCCGTGCCGATCGCCGCGACCCCGTCCGGCCGGTGGATGTTCCTGGTGCGGTCCGGCTCGAAGCTCAACACCGAGCTGGCCGGCAACCAGGACGTGCACCACTACGCACAGGGCGAGTACATCCCGCTGCCGCCCACCCCGATGGCGCACGGTGTCGTGCACTGGCGGGTCAAGCCGTCCATCTGCGGCTGGAACCTGCCGGACGCGCACGTCGTGCAGGACGCACTGGTCGAGGCGCTGCACGTCCCGGCCGGCTTCCAGCTCGAAACCGTCTGACACAACTGCACAAGCCCGGCCGCGCTGGGTGTCGTCGTGGACTCTCCCCGACAACCCCGAAGGCGATGCCCTGCGCGGCCGTTCCACCCCCAGCCCGACCCTGTGATCGGCCTCCGTACCCCGCACTTCGGGGCCGCGCAGGAACGGGCGAAAAGCCGAACACGCACCCCGAAGGACAGCCTCCCGCAAGTAACGACCGGACCGAGGACGTTAGTGGCAGGGCAACTGCTCTGCTGCGATCGGCGAAGCCGGCTCCTCCCCGGAGTTCGTCAGCAGACAGTCGACACCGTCGCCTCCCGCGTGTCCTGTCGAGACGGACAATCAGATTCCGCCGATGTTCCACGGGATCCGGTCGCGAAGCGGTAGCAGGCGGGAACACAGTGTTCGGCACGTGGAGAGCGGCGAGGGGGTACCCGTGAGCCCCCTCGCCGCCCAGCGTCCTCGGCCCGACCCTGCTCGTGCTACGCGCTCACCGGGTCGGACGCGGTGTCTTCTGGGGCGCCCCCCAGACCCCCGTGAGTTCGGGGTGCCGGCGCCCTCACGACAACGCGTCAGCCCCACTGCTCGCAGTAGGCCGCGAAAGCCCTGGTCTGCTCCATGCTTCCCGGACGCGGTGCCGCGTCGGCGTCAAAGCCGAGGTCCCGGTCCTCGATGACCTGCTCGATCAGCGGGTGCCACCGCTGATCGAGCATTTTCAACCCCCACTCCAGCGCTCCGCGCTTGGATGTCACCTCTGCGGTGTGAAGCGTGTACAGCGTCCGGCAGTACTGAGCGACGATGTAGCGCTGGGTCCACGCGACGCCCATCGGTGCCCATGTGCTGATGCCTTCCCAGAGCTGTGGCAGGTCGGCTCGCATCGCCGAGCGCAACGCCGAAGGCGGAACCTCGTCCACCAGCGAGGTGATCGGCGGGCCGTCCAGCACGATGCCGTGGTTGCGCAGGATCCACCGCGCGTGGGGGCTGTTGCAGTGCGTGTCCCAGATGAGCGTGCGATGGCCGTGGTCGTTGAACAGCCACGGAACTCCAAGGCCTGCCACCGAGCGCAGCGACTCGACGTCGGCGTAGGAGCCTTCGATCTCGGTCGACCAGTGGCCTGGCCGCAACGGGATCTCGTCGTGCAGTGCGCGCAATCCGGCTTCGCGTTCACCGGACGGCAGCTCGGTGCAGGCGACGACGAAGTCGCAGTCGCTGTGGATGTCTCCGGCACCCAGAGCGAACGAGCCCTGGATGTACGTCCCGACGTAGGTGGGGCCGAGGATCGAGCGGACCGACGACACCAGGTCGGCCATCAGTGCGTTCAGCTCAGGGAACTGCGTGGGCACCGCCGCACCGTAGCCGGGCGGAGCCGGACGAGTCAGGCGATTTTGCCCAGCACGACGTCCAGCACCAGCACGGCGCCCGCCTTGTCCAGCGGTTCGTTGCCGTTGCCGCACTTGGGGGACTGCACGCACGACGGGCAGCCCATCAGGCAGGAGCAGGAGCTGATCGCCGACCGCGTCGCCGACAGCCAGGCCCGCAACGCCGAGTGGCCGCGGTCCGCGAAACCCGCACCGCCGGGGTGACCGTCGTGCACGAACACCGTCGGCATCCCGGTGTCCGGGTGCACGGCGGTCGACACGCCGCCGATGTCCCACCTGTCGCACGTCGCGAACAGCGGCAGCAGACCGATGGCCGCGTGCTCGGCGGCGTGCAGCGCTCCGGGGATCCGCTTCGCCTCCACACCCGCGTCGAACAGCAGCGACTCGTCGACGGTGTACCAGACGGCGCGGGTCTGCAGCGTCTGCTCCGGCAGGTCGAGCGGGATCTGGTCGAGCACCACCCCGGACGGCAGCCGTCGCAGGTAACCGACGACCTGCGTCGTCACCTCCACCTCGCCCAGGCACACCGACACACCGCCGAAGTCGGCGCGTTCGACCTCGCGCACCACCGTGATGTCGACGCAGTCGCGCGGCTGCGTCGTCCACTCCGGGTCTTCGCGGTGCACCATCGCGAGACCGCTCTCCAGATCGAGTTCATCGACCACGTACGCGCGGCCCTGGTGCAGGTAGACGGCACCCGGATGCACCTGCCAGCAGGCGGATCCGGGGTCGACGGTGCCGAGCATGCGGCCCGAGTCGGCCTCCACGACGGCCACCTGATCGCCGCCGGAGCCGCGGATGTCCACGCCGGCGTGCGGTCTGTCGTGCGATGCCCAGTACCAGCCGGCGGGCCGCTTGCGCAGCAGCTTCTCCGCCACCAGTTCGGCGAGCACCGCCTCGGCCAATGGGCCGCCGAAGTCGGCGAGGCAGTCCGGTGTCAACGGCATCTCGGACGCGGCACACGCCAGCTGCGGGCCCAGCACGTAGGGGTTCAACGGGTCCAGCACCGTCGCCTCGACCGGCCGGTCCAGCACCGCGGCGGGGTTGTGCACCAGGTACGTGTCCAACGGGTCGTCGCGTGCCACGAACACGACAAGAGCGCTGTCGCCGGACCGACCTGCCCGGCCTGCCTGCTGCCAGAAGGACGCCAGGGTGCCGGGGAAACCGGCCACCACCACGGCATCGAGCCCGGCGATGTCGACGCCGAGCTCCAGCGCGTTCGTCGTGGCCACGCCCAGCAGATCGCCCGTGGACAGCGCCTTCTCCAGCGCGCGACGCTCCTCCGGCAGGAACCCGCCGCGGTAGGCGGCCACGCGGGACGGCAGCTCACTGTCCACTTCGGACAGAATTCGCTGGGCGCCCAGAGCGGTCAGCTCCGCGCCGCGTCGTGAGCGCACGAAGGCGAGCGACCGTGCGCCCTCGACCACCAGGTCGGCCAGGATCCGCGCCGTCTCCGCACCGGCCGAACGCCGGACGGGCGCACCGTTCTCGCCCTCCAGCGAGGTCAGCGGCGGCTCCCACAACGCGACGGTCCGCGAAGCACGCGGCGAGAAGTCGTCCACGACAGCGGAAACCGGAACACCGAGCAGCCTTTCCGCCGACGAAGAAGGATCAGCCACAGTGGCCGATGCCAGAACGAAGATCGGATCCGCGCCGTATTTCCTGGCGACCCGTCGCAACCGCCGCATCAACAACGCCACGTGCGAACCGAAAACACCGCGGTAGGAATGGCACTCGTCGATCACGACGTACTTCAGCCGGCGGAAGAACCGCAGCCATTTCGGGTGCTGCGGCAGGATTCCGCGGTGCAGCATGTCCGGGTTGGTGAAGACCCAGTTGGCGTGCGCCTTGACCCAGTCGCGTTCGGCCATCGGGGTGTCACCGTCGTAGGCCGCCGCGCGGATCCCCTTGATCCCGAGCTCGTCGAGCGCGCGGAGCTGGTCCGCCCCAAGGGCTTTGGTCGGTGACAGGTACAGCGCTGTGGCCTTCGTGTCCGCCAAAAGAGTGGAAAGCACGGGAAGTTGGTAGGCGAGCGACTTGCCCGAGGCGGTTCCCGTCGCGAGCACCACGTGCTTGCCGGACCACGCCAGCGACGCCGCCTCGACCTGGTGCCGCCACGGCTCTCGCACACCGGTCTCGGTGAACGCCGCGACCACCTGCCCGGCCGCCCACGAGGGCCATTCGACGTGATCAGCCTGCCGCAACGGGAGATCACGTGCGTGTGTGAGAGGCGACTCCCCGGCGGGTACCCCCGCCAGCACGCGGTCCAGCAACCGCCGTCCCTGATCCACCACGAGGCGAGCTTTGCACACGACACCGACACTTCGGCCCGCGTGGTGGACTTCCTGCGCAGATAACGGTGTGTGCACGGATCGGGACACTTCGTTGCCTCGTTGCAACCAACCCCTAGACTCCCCGCTCATCGCATCCAATGAGGGATGCGTCACGTCGCGCGAGGGCGGCTGGTCTGCCTTGGCGCTGCACATGGCAACTCACCAGGAGGACGGATGTCCCGGCAATTCCTCGCGGAGAGCCTCGAGCTCTCCGGAGGCCATCGCGGTGTCGTAGCCGCGGTCGCCGTGGTCGCCCTGGCTGCTCTCGGCGTCGGTTATCTCCTGCTCAAGGAGGTGCTGGCCGCAGGCCAGGGCACCCCCAAGATGCAGGACATCGCCAAGGCGGTTCAGGAGGGCGCAGCGGCCTACCTCAACAGGCAGTTCCGCACGCTCGGCATTTTCGTCGTGATCGTGTTCGTGCTGTTGTTCGCGCTACCGGCAGATGATCTCGCCGAACGAATCGGCAGGTCGTTGTTCTTCGTCGTCGGTGCGGCGTTCTCGGCGACGATCGGCTACCTGGGCATGTGGTTGTCCACGCGCGCCAACGTACGTGTCGCCGCCGCCGCGAACGAAACGGAAGGCGGTCGCGAAAAGGCGATGCGCGTCGCGTTCCGCACCGGCGGTGTCGTCGGCATGACCACGGTCGGCCTCGGCCTCTTCGGTGCCGCGCTGGTCGTGCTCGTGTACGCCGGTCAGGCCCCGAAGGTCCTGGAGGGCTTCGGTTTCGGTGCCGCGCTGCTCGCGATGTTCATGCGTGTCGGTGGCGGCATCTTCACCAAGGCCGCCGACGTCGGCGCCGACCTGGTCGGCAAGGTCGAGCAGAACATCCCCGAGGACGACCCCCGCAACGCCGCCACCATCGCGGACAACGTGGGCGACAACGTCGGTGACTGCGCCGGTATGGCCGCGGACCTCTTCGAGTCCTACGCCGTCACCCTGGTCGCGTCGCTCATCCTCGGCACCGCCGCGTTCGGTGCGCAGGGCCTGCTGTTCCCGCTGATCGTTCCCGCGATCGGTGTGCTGACCGCGGTCGTCGGTGTCTACACGACGAGCGCGAAGTCGGGGGAAAGCGGCCTGACCGCCATCAACCGCTCCTTCTACATCTCCGCGGTCATCTCCGCGGTGCTGTGCACGATCGCGGCGTTCGTGTTCCTGCCGAGCTCGTTCGGCGACCTCGACGGCATCAGCGACTCGATCAAGGCCACCAGCGGCAACCCGGCGCTGATCGCGTCCGTCGCGGTGATCATCGGCATCGTGCTGGCCGGCGTCATCCTGTGGCTGACCGGCTACTTCACCGGCACCGACCACAAGCCGGTCAAGGAGGTCGGCAAGACCTCGCTGACCGGTGCGGCCACGGTGATCCTGTCCGGTATCTCCGTCGGTTTCGAGTCGGCCGTCTACACGGCGCTGGTGATCGGTGCGGCCGTCTACGGCGCGTTCCTGCTCTCGGGTTCGGTCGTGGTCGCGCTGTTCGCGATCGCGCTGGCCGGTTGTGGTCTGCTCACGACCGTCGGTGTCATCGTCGCGATGGACACCTTCGGCCCGGTCTCCGACAACGCGCAGGGCATCGCCGAGATGTCCGGCGACGTGCACGGCGAGGGCGCGCAGATCCTCACCGAGCTCGACGCGGTCGGCAACACCACCAAGGCCATCACCAAGGGCATCGCGATCGCGACCGCCGTGCTCGCCGCGACGGCGCTGTTCGGCTCCTACCGCGACGCGATCGAGCAGGCCATCGTCAAGGTCGGCAACCTCCCAGGCGACCTGCCCGTGTCGTTCACCAACCTGGTGTTCAGCCCGAACGTCCTCGTCGGTCTCGCCATCGGCGCGGCTGTCGTCTTCATGTTCTCGGGTCTCGCGGTCAACGCCGTGACGCGCGCCGCCGGTGCCATCGTGTTCGAGGTGCGCCGTCAGTTCCGCGACAACCCCGGCATCATGGACGGCACCGTCAAGCCGGAGTACGGCAAGGTCGTCGACATCTGCACCAAGGACTCGCTGCGCGAGCTCGCGACGCCGGGTCTGATGGCCGTGCTCGCCCCGATCGCCGTCGGCTTCGGCCTCGGCGTCGGCCCGCTGGCCGGTTACCTGGCGGGTGCGATCGCGACCGGCACGCTCATGGCGGTCTTCCTGGCCAACTCCGGTGGTGCCTGGGACAACGCCAAGAAGCTGGTCGAGGACGGCAACCACGGTGGCAAGGGCTCCGACGCCCACGCCGCGACGGTCATCGGCGACACCGTCGGCGACCCGTTCAAGGACACCGCCGGCCCGGCCATCAACCCGTTGATCAAGGTCATGAACCTGGTCTCGGTGCTGATCGCGCCGGCCATCGTCACCTTCTCCATCGGCAGCGCCGCGTCCGACGCGATCCGCATCGCGATCGCCGTGGTCGCAGCGCTGATCATCGTCGGTGCGATCGTCGTGTCGAAGCGTCGCGGCACCGCGATCGCCGACGCGCCCGCGGAGACCGTGAGCAACGGCGCCGCGTAGTTCCGGCCCCGGTCGGGGTACGTTCGGGTATCCCCCCGACGTACCCCGACCTAGGAGTTGACGACATGAGGCTCCGCCTCATCGCCAGTGCCGCTGTCACCGCCTGCGCGCTCGCCGGGTGCACCAACGGCGGCAACTCCGGCACCACATCGACGCCGACCAGCGGCGCGACCAGCCCCGAGGCCGTCGCCTACATGGACAAGGTGTGCGGCGCCGCGTCCGAGTTCGCCAAGGTCGAGAAGACCGCCCCGAAGCTCGACGCGGGCGACTCCGCCAAGCTCAAAGCCGACATGGCCGCCTACATGGGCCAGCTCGCCGACGCGTTCACCAAGTCGGCGACCGGCCTCAAGAACGTCGGCCCGTCGCCCGTCGCCGGTGGTGAGGAAGCCGTCAACAAGATGGCTGAGGCCTTCACCTCCCTGGGCACGGTCTTCGCCGACGCCAAGACCAAGGTCGAGCAGGCCGACGCGAACAACGCCACCGGAGGCCTGCAGGCCGCGGGAGAGGCCATCGCCAAGCTCTCGGAGCTCGCCGACCCGCTGCGCGACCTCAAGGCCGTTCCCGAGCTGCAGAAGGCGACGCAGAGCGCGCAGAAGTGCCAGGACATGCAGCGCCTCAACATCACGCCGACGAGCTGAGCGAGGCCGTTCGGAGTAACTTTCGCCCCATGCGTCGCACAGTCATCGCACTTCTGACGAGCCTGCTCGCGCTCACCGCGTGCAGCAGCGGAGGTTCCTCCACGTCGACGTCGGCCACCCCGAACGAGGCCGACGTCGTGGCGTGGATGGACAAGGTCTGCGGCGCCGTCGACGGCACCGTGAAGGCCATGTCGGACGAGCCGAACATCGACCTGAGCGACCCGTCGAAGCTCAAGACGGGCCTCTCCGACTGGCTCGGCACCAAGATCGGCGCGGTCGACAAGTCGATCGCGGACCTCAAGGGCCTGGAGAGCGGTCCGCACCCGAAGTCGAAGGAGCTGGCCTCGACCGCGGAGGAGGGCATGGGCCAGATCAAGACCCTGCTCACCGACACCAAGTCGAAAGTGGACTCCTCGAACGACGCCACGCAGGTCGTCACCGCGTTCACCGAGATGGTCAGCAAGGCGGCCGGGCTCGAGAAGACCGGCGCCGACGTGCAGAAGAAGTTCGACGAGACGGGCCTCGCCCCAGCCGCCCAGAAGGCATCGAACTGCAAGGACCTGCAGATCGCATCGAGTGCCACTCCCACGTCCTGACAGAGCTTGGAAGAAGTCGGACCAGATCGCTCGAACGTGTGACGTTCAGCGGTCTGGTTCGATCTTTGTCTGATCGCGGCCGCGCTCAGCGCGGCCGCGATCGTGAGGACAATGGTCAGAATGAGGATGCGTCTGCTCGCTGCCGTGCTGGCCGGTGCCGTCGTCCTGACCGCGTGCGGTTCCGACGAGGACAAGCCGCTCACCGACGCGCAGGGCCAGTGGGTGGACGCGTTCTGCGGCGGCCTGCTGCCCGGCGTGAAGGCGGCCCAGGAGCTGAAGGGCAAGGATCCCGCCGACCCGCCCGCGATCAAGACGGCCTACCTGAACCTCATCTCGGCCAACACGGACGCGTTCACCGGCGCCGAGAAGAAGCTGAAGGAGCTCGGCCCGCCGTCCGACGAGCTGAAGGATGTGCACGATCGGCTGACGAAGTACTTCGCCGAGTCGGCCAGGTCCTACGCCGCCGCTCGAGGCCCTGTCGAGAAGCTCGAGCCGAACGCCGGGTTCTGGGAGAACGCCGAGAAGGCGCTGACGGAGACCTCGCAGGTCAGCAGCCCGGAAGACCTGCGGGCGACCTTCGACGCGCTGGAGAAGTCACCCAAGTACGCCGCGGCGTTGGGCAAGGCAGGGCCCTGCTCCGGGCTGAGGACCGTCCGGTAACTCGACCGGCGCATTCACAGGCGTCCCACTGGTCACAGTCGAACGCCTGTTCTACTCTGTGGGCCGTGGTTGGGCAGCTGTCCTTCTTCTCGGCCGAGGCGCGCACGCCGGCCAAGGCGGACCTCGCCGGCTTCCTCTGCGGGCCGGGCCAGGCCGTCAGCTTCGCGCGCGGCACGGCGGCTCGCGTCTACGTCGAGCTCAAGGACGAGTGGCGCCACCAACCCCTCAGGCAGGCGTGCGCCGAGCGCGGTGTCACGTCCGAGCTGTGCGTCAACGAGGAGGGCACGCGGTTCGTCCGCACTCCGTTCCGCACCGATCTCACCCCTCTGGCCGCCCGCTGGCTGGACGGATCCGTCAAGAAGGTGCCTGCCGACTTCGAGCTGAACGGAGCAGTGCTGCGCGTCTGGGCGCTGGCCGCAGGCAGCTGGATGGAGTCCGCGTACCTGCTCGGTTTGGACCCCAACGCACCCCAGACACACGAACCGTTGCAAAATGCCCTGCTCGCATCCGGACTTCCGTGCACCCTGGTAGGGGCTCCGGCGTTGCGGGTAACCGGCCGACGAAGGCTGGCACGGCTCGCTGAGCTGGTCGGAAGCCCCCCGCACGGGGTGGCGTGCAGCACCTGGCCGGCGGCCTGAGCGGGCGGTCCGGCAAGGTTGTGTCACTCTGTCTCGTCGTACAGGCGTCGCGGATGGTGTGCTTTTCGGCCGACGCTGGGCAACACTGGCGGGCCTGGGAACCGGGTTTGGAAGAGAGCGGGACGGCGAGTGGCTGGATCGACACGGACGAGAAAGAGCAGCGGAGGAGCGGGCAGCACCCGACGACTTGTGATCGTCGAGTCGCCCACGAAGGCGCGCAAGATCGCGTCCTACCTCGGCAGCAACTTCGTCGTGGAGTCCTCCAGGGGACACATCCGGGACCTGCCGCGCGGTGCCGCCGACGTTCCCGCGAAGTTCAAGGGCCAGGCGTGGGCCAGGCTCGGCGTGGACGTCGACCACGACTTCGAGCCGCTCTACGTGGTCTCCGCCGACAAGAAGTCGCTGGTCACCGAGCTCAAGGAAGCGTTGAAGGACGTCGACGAGCTCTACCTCGCGACAGACGGTGACCGCGAGGGCGAGGCCATCGCGTGGCACCTGCTGGAGACGCTCAAGCCCAAGGTCCCGGTCCGCAGGATGGTGTTCCACGAGATCACCGAGTCCGCGATCCAGGCCGCCGCCGCCAACCCCCGCGACCTCGACCAGGACCTGGTCGACGCCCAGGAGACCCGTCGCATCCTCGACCGCCTCTACGGCTACGAGGTCAGCCCGGTGCTGTGGAAGAAGGTCATGCCGAAGCTCTCGGCTGGCCGCGTGCAGTCCGTGGCGACCCGTCTGGTCGTTGAGCGCGAGCGCGAACGCATGAAGTTCGTGAGCGCGAGCTACTGGGACATCTCCGCGCAGATGGACGCCGGTGCGGACGCCGCGCCGCGGCAGTTCGGCGCGCGTCTCGTGGCCGTCGACGGCACCCGGCTCGCCACGGGTCGCGACTTCGGCTCGGACGGCAAGCTCACCGGCAAGGCCGACGTCGTCGTTCTGGACGAGCAGCAGGCCAGGGCCATCGCGGCCGGGCTGGAGAACGCGCCCGTCAAGGTCGCCTCGGTCGAGGAGAAGCCGTACAGCCGCAAGCCGTACGCGCCGTTCATGACCTCGACGCTGCAGCAGGAGGCGGGCCGCAAGCTGCGGTTCTCCGCCGACCGCACGATGCGCACGGCGCAGAAGCTGTACGAGAACGGCTACATCACCTACATGCGTACCGACAGCACGACGCTGTCGGAGACGGCGATCAACGCGGCTCGCACGCAGGCCACCGACCTCTACGGCGCGCAATACGTCTCGCCGCAGCCGCGCCAGTACAACCGCAAGGTCAAGAACGCGCAGGAGGCCCACGAGGCGATCAGGCCGGCGGGAGAGGTCTTCCGCACGCCCGGTCAGGTGGCCGCCGAGCTGGACGCGGACGAGTTCAAGCTCTACGAGATGATCTGGCAGCGCACGATCGCGTCCCAGATGGCCGACGCGCGGGGCAACACGACCAGCGTGCGCATCCAGGGCAGGGCCGCGACGGGCCAGGAGGTCACGTTCGCCGCGTCCGGCCGCACGATCACGTTCGCCGGCTTCCTCAAGGCCTACGTCGAGACCGTCGACGCCGAGGCCGGTGGCGAGTCGGACGACGCGGAGTCGCGCCTGCCGCAGCTGGTCAAGGACCAGGCGCTGACGATCGCGGAGCTGTCCGCGGACGGCCACACCACCTCGCCGCCCTCGCGCTACACCGAGCCGTCGCTGATCAAGACGATGGAGGAGCTCGGCATCGGCCGACCCTCCACCTACTCGTCGATCATCAGCACCATCCAGGACCGCGGCTACGTGTGGAAGAAGGGCGCCGCGCTGGTCCCGTCGTGGGTGGCATTCGCGGTCGTCGGCCTGCTGGAGGTCCACTTCGGCCGCCTCGTCGACTACGACTTCACCGCGGCGCTCGAAGACGAGCTGGACGGGATCGCCGCGGGTCGTCAGCAGCGCACGACGTGGCTGTCCGGCTTCTACTTCGGCGGCAGCGTCGGCCCCGACGGCTCGATCGGCCGTTCCGGTGGCCTGAAGAAGCTGGTCGGCACGGGTGTCGAGGACATCGACCCGCGCGAGGTCAACTCGATCCCGCTGTTCAGCGACGCCGAGGGCCGCACCGTCGTGGTGCGCGTCGGCCGGTTCGGGCCGTACCTGGAGCGCGAGGTCGACGGTGCCGCGCAGCGCGCGAACCTGCCGGACGACCTGCCGCCGGACGAGCTGACCGCGGAGATCGCCGAGAAGCTGTTCTCGACGCCGCAGGAGGGCCGTTCGCTCGGCACCGACCCGGTCTCGGGCAACGAGATCGTGGCCAAGGAGGGCCGGTTCGGCCCGTACGTGACCGAGGTGCTGCCCGAGGCCGCGGAGAACGGGTCGTCCAAGAAGGCGCCGAAGCCGCGTACCGGCTCGCTGTTCAAGTCGATGTCGCTGGACACCGTGACGCTGGAAGACGCGTTGAAGCTGCTCTCGCTGCCGCGGGTGGTCGGCAAGGACCCGGAGACGGGCGCCGAGATCACCGCGCAGAACGGCCGCTACGGCCCGTACCTGAAGAAGGGCACGGACTCGCGGTCGCTCGCCAGCGAGGACCAGATCTTCACGGTGACGCTGGACGAGGCCGTGAAGATCTACGCCGAGCCGAAGAAGCGCGGTCGTTCGGCTGCCGCGGCGCCGCCGTTGCGCGAGCTGGGCAACGACCCGGTGTCCGGCAAGCCGATGGTGATCAAGGACGGCCGGTTCGGGCCGTACGTCACCGACGGCGAGGCCAACGCGTCACTGCGCAAGACGGACAGCGTCGAGACGATCACCGACGAGCGCGCGGCAGAGCTGCTGGCCGAGAAGCGCGCCAAGGGCCCGGTCAAGAAGAAGGCGCCGGCCAAGAAGCCCGCCGCGAAGAAGCCCGCGGCGGCGAAGAAGGCTCCGGCCAAGTCGAAGAGCTGACGCAAGGAGGTGGCGGTGCCGAACTCTGACTTCGGTCCGGACGGGACGCAGGCCCCGCCGCCTCCTCGGCTGTTCCCGGATCCGCTCGCGGGGTTGGTGACCGCGGACACATGGGTCACTCCTCAGTGGACCTCCGGCTACTCCACGTCACGTGTGTCGGTGCCTACACCGCCGACGCCGACCGAGGAGATGCGGCAGGCCATCTGGTCCGCGATGGAGCAGGAACAGCGGCGGCCGCGCGGGCGTCGGCAGCGAGCGCCCCAGAACGTGCAGCCTCTGCAGGTGTTCGCCCCGACGCAAGTGCCTGCGGTGCAACAACAACAGCCCGCCAAGCAGTCGAACGGCGTGGCCGCGTTCATCGGCTGCCTGATCGTGCTCGGCTTCTTCGTGCTGGTGCTCGTCAACATCCTCGGAGCGATCTTCAGCGGCTGAGCCTGAGAGTCCGGCGTCGTGCGCTGCGCGCTCCGGTTACCCTGATCCCACGGGGTGGACCGATCAGGGAGACTGAGATTCAGGACGCGGACACAAAAGTGACCGAGGCAGGCCAGGCAGGGTCGGCCCAGTCGAGCGTGTCCACGGTCCACCGGCTGCGCTCGGTGTTGGCGATCAGGCCGTTCCGGAGGCTCTGGCTCGTCACCTATCTGTGCAGTGTTGGTGACTGGCTGTCGCTACTCGCGTTGACCGGTCTGGTCTCCGAGATGATGAACAGCTACCAGTGGCAGTCGTTCGCGCTGTCGCTGGTCGTGCTCACGCAGTTGCTGCCGGGCATCCTCTTCGCGCCCGTCGGCGGCGTGCTCGCCGACAGGTTCGACCGCCGCAAGGTGATGGTGGCCTGCGACGTTCTGCGCGGGTCGCTGTTCATCTCGATCGCGCTGGTCGGGTCGCCGATCTGGCTCTTCGTCGCGAACTTCCTCGTCGGCTGCTGCGCGATGCTGTGGATCCCGGCCAAGGAGTCGGCGGTCCCGAACCTGCTGCGCCGCCCCGACCAGGTGGAGTCGGCGAACCAGCTCGGCCTGGTGATGACCTACGGCATCTCCACGATCAGCGGTTTCGGCCTGTACTCGCTGATCGCGGGCATCCCCGGCTACCTGAACCTGCAGAGCGGGAACCTCGAGTTCCGCATCGCGACGATCGCCGTGATGATCAACGGCCTGCTGTACTTCACCTCGGCGATCCTGGTCGCGACCCGGTTGCCGGAGCTGTCCGGCCGCGTCTCCTCGACCCGCAAGAGGGAGGCCCACAAGCCGGGCTTCGTCGCGATGTTCCGCGACGGCCTGCGGTTCGCCGCCGCGACGCCGCTGGTCCGCGGTCTGGTGATCGGCATGATCGGCGCGTTCGCCGCCGCCGGTGTCGTGATCGCCACCGCGAAGCTCTACGCACAGTCGCTGCTGGGCGGCGCCTCGACGTTCGGCCTGCTCTTCGTGGCCGTGTTCGTCGGGTTGGCGATCGGCATGGCGACCGCGCCCCGGCTGGCCCAGCGCCTCGCCTACAACCGCCTGTTCGGCGTGACGATCGTGGGGGCCGGCATCACGCTGGTCGTGGTCGCGCTCGCCCCGCACCTGTGGATCGCGCTGCTGACCGTGGCCCTCGTTGGCGCGTGCGCGGGCGTGGCGTTCCTGACCGGCCTGACGATCGTCGGGTCGCAGGTCGAGGACGAGATGCGGGGCCGCACGGTCGCGTTGATCCAGTCGCTGCTCAAGATCGTGCTGTTCGGCGCGTCTGCCGGCGCGCCACTGCTGGTCGCCCTGCTGCAGAAGCGCCAGGTCAGCGTGTTCGGTCACCCGATGGAGGTCGACGCGACCCGCCCGGTGATGCTCGGCGGCGCGGCGATCGCGATCGTGCTGGGCCTCGTCGCGTACCGGCAGATGGACGACCGCCGCGAGGAGCCGGTGCTGTCGTCGCTGTTCGCCGCGATCCGCGGCCGCCGCAACACCAAGGGCATGCTGATCGCGGTCGAGGGCGACACCCGCGAGGACACGTCCGTGCAGGCCAGGCGTCTGGCCGCGGCCCTGCGCGCCGAGGGCCTCGACGTGCTGCTCGCCGCGGACCCCGAACACGACGAACGCCGACTGCGCGCCGTGCTGTCCTCCGCCGAGCTGGCCGGCGTGCGCGCACAGGCCCTGGTGGCCGCCGCCGTACGTGCCGATGTCGTCGAACGGCAGGTGCGCCCTGCTCTGGACGAGGGCTCCGTCGTGGTGATGGAGCGTTACGTCGACTCACCGCTCGCGCACTTCACGGCCACCAGCACGCTGGAGCACCAGGAGCTGGAAGGCCTGGTCGACTGGGCCACCGGCCGCCTGCGCCCGGACCTCACGATCCTGCTGGACCGGCCGGTCACCGATGGCAAGTCGATCGCCCTGGAACACCACTGGCGCGTCCAGCGGCTGCTGAGTGAGATGGCCGCCGCCGATCCGGACCGCTACGTCGTGGTCGAGGCCGACGGCGACGCGGACGTGGTGGCCGACCGGGTTCGGTCCGCTGTCGTGCCGCTGCTCGCCAACCGCAAGCGGGCGGTCCCCGAAGCCGCGGTCTGAGCGTTCGCTGGAAGACTGCAGCCATGAGCGTGTGGGACGAGGTGGTCGGGCAGCCTGACGCGGTGGCGACTTTGTCCGCGGCTGCCGAGGCCGCGGCCACGATCGTCGCGGGTGGCACTCCGGCTCCTGGCGTGATGACGCACGCCTGGCTGTTCACCGGTCCGCCCGGATCCGGCCGTTCGTCGACGGCGCGTGCCTTCGCCGGTGCCCTGCAGTGCGTGGTGACCGATGATCGTCCCGGCTGCGGTGAGTGCACCGGGTGCCGGACCGCGTTGCACGGCACCCACGCCGACGTGCGGGTCGTGACCCCCGAGGGGCTGTCGATCTCGGTCGCCGAGATGCGCGCCCTCGTGCAGATCTCCGCCCGCCGGCCCACCTCCGGGCGGTGGCAGGTCGTGATCATCGAGGACGCCGACCGGTTGACCGAGGGCGCGGCCAACGCTCTGCTGAAGGCTGTCGAGGAGCCACCGGAGCGGACGGTGTTCTTGCTGTGCGCGCCTTCCGACCACCCCGACGACGTGTCGGTGACCATCCGTTCGCGCTGCCGTCTGGTGTCGTTGGGCTCGCCGCGTCCGGCTGCCATCGCTTCGGCATTGGAGTCCGTGGACGGCATCGAGCGCGAGATGGCTCGGTGGGCGGCGTCCGTGTGCGGTGGGCACGTCGGCCGTGCGCGTCGGCTGGCGGTCGACGAGGAGGCTCGGGCGCGGCGCGAGGCCGTGCTGCGGATCCCGTTGGCGCTGCGCAAACCCGCCGACGTCTTCACCTGTGCCGACGAGCTGATCAAGGCCGCCGAGGAGGACGCCACCACGGCCAACGAGGCTCGCAACGAGGCCGAGCGGGCCGCGTTGGAGACCGCGATGGGCGCGGGCGGCACGGGCAAGGGAACCGCCGCCGCGACCCGCGGTGCCAAGGGAGCGTTGAAGGATCTGGAGAAGCGGCAGAAGTCGCGTGCCACCCGGACCCAGCGGGACTCGTTGGACATGGCCCTGGTGGACCTGGCCGGGTTCTACCGGGACGCGCTGGTGACGAAGACCGGATCCGAAGCCGCGTTGATGCACCCGGACCGCGCCGGTGACGTCAGGACGGCCGCTGCCCAGTGGTCGCAGGAGTCGATCCTGCGGCGGCTGGAGGCGGTGCTGGCCTGCCGGGAGGCGATCGAGGTCAACGTGAAGCCCCGCATCGCGATCGAGGCGATGGTGACGACGCTGCACCGGGGCTAGCTAGAGCCTGGCCCAGCCGAACGCCGCCGACACCTCGTCCGCCGCCTGCACCACCCGCGGCCCGAGCGCGATCAGCTCGGGCAGCGAGTGCTCCATCGCCAGTGAGGACGCTGAAAGCCCGCCGATCACCACACCCGTGTGGTCGCGGATCGCGGCGCCCACACACCTCACCCCGATCTCGTTCTCCTCGTCGTCCAGCGCGAACCGCGACCGCCGCACCCGCGACAGCTGCGACTTCAGCCGGGAGGACGAGGTGATCGTCCGTGGGGTGCGGCCCGGCAGCCCCACCCGAGTGACGTACGCGTCCAGCTCGGAAGCGGACATCGAGGCCAGCACCGCCTTGCCGATGGCGGTCCCGTGCGCGGGCAGGGACATGCCGAGCCGGGACGCCATGCGGTAGGGCTTGTTGGCCTCGATCTTGTCCACATAGACCAGTTCGTCGCCGAAGAGCACGGCCAGGTGCACCGTGCAGCCCGTGGATTCCTGCAGTGAGCGCAGGAACGGCCGGGCCCGCTCCACCGTGTCCAGCGGGCGGAGGACCTTGCCGGCGAGGGCCAGCACCCGCGGGCCGGTCAGGTAGCCGTCCGAGCCGAGGGTGGCGAAGCCCCTGTCCACCATGGTCTGCAGCAGGCGGTGGACCGTGGACTTCGGCAGGCCGGTCACCCGCGCGATGTCCGTGATGCGCGTGTGGTCGGCCAGGGCCTCCAGCACGGCGAGCGTTTTTTCGACGGCGGTATCGGTCATCTCGCCAGCCAGCCTCCATCGACCACGAGCACGTGTCCGGTCACATAATCGGACGCCGTGGACGAAAGGAACACCGCCGGGCCCACCAGATCTTCCGGAGTACCCCAGCGGCCGGCCGGGATGCGGCCTCTGATCGCGGGTTCGCGGTCGGGGTCGGCGCGCAGCGGTGCCGTGTTGTTGGTTTCGATGTAGCCCGGCGCGATGGCGTTGACCTGCACGTTCGACGCCGCCCACTCGTTGGCGAGCAGCTTCGTCATGCCGACGAGCGCGTGCTTGGAGGCGGTGTAGGCGGAGACGAGAATTCCGCCCTGAAAGGACAGCAGGGACGCGATGTTCACGACCTTGCCGCTTCCGCGCGCCACCATCTGACGGCCGCAGAGCTTCGAGATCTCGAACGCCGAGTCGAGGTTCACGGCCATCACCCGCTGCCAGTCCGCCAACGACACGTCGACGGCCGGACCACGGTGGATCGTGCCGGCGTTGTTGACCAGCACGTCGACCTCGTGGTCGCGCAGCACCGGCTTGAGCGCGGGCTCGATCGACGCCGGATCCGACAGGTCGACCGACACCGTGGCGACGGCGGGAGCAACGTCGGACAGGTCGCCGCGGCCCACGAGGATCAACTTGGCACCGGCCTCGTGCAGGCCGCGCGCGATGGCTCGGCCGATGCCGGTGCGTGCGCCGGTTACGAGAGCCGTTTTGCCTTCGAGAGAGAAGCTCACCGCAGCTCCGTCACGGCGACCTGGTCCATGTCGTCGTAGGCCTGGTTCTCGCCGCCCATGGCCCAGACGAACGCGTACGAGTGCGTTCCTGCTCCACTGTGGACGGACCACGACGGGGAGATCACGGCTTCTTCGTTGCGCACCACGATGTTGCGGGTGTTCTGGGGCTCACCGCAGAGGTGGATGACGCGGTGGTCCTCCGGCAGGTCGAAGTACAGGTAGCACTCGGTGCGGCGGTCGTGAGTGTGCGGCGGCATGGTGTTCCAGACGCTGCCCGGCGCCAGCGACGTCACGCCCAGCACGAGCTGTGACGAGCGGATGCCGTCCGCGTGCACGAACTTGCGGATCTCCCGGACGTTGGCCGTCTCCTGCGAGCCCATCTTCAGCACGTCCACCTCGTCGAAGCGTGCGACGGCGGTCGGGAACGAGGCGTGCGACGGGGTGGAGAAGAGGTAGAAGCGGGTGTCCTCGTCGGCGGCGTGGAACTCGACGTCGACGGTGCCCTGGCCGACGTAGAGGCAGTCGCGCGTACCGAGTTTGTGCTCGGTTCCGTCCACGGCCACCGTTCCGGAACCGCGGATCGCGAGAACGGCGAGCTCCCGGCGTTCGCAGAAATGCGCTGACCGGAGCGGGGGAGCGCTCTCCAGCTTGAGAGGACGGCCTGGTGACGGGCTCGCGCCGCCCAGCACGATGCGGTCGTCGTGCGTGTAGACCGTGCGGATCTCGCCCGGTACGAAGAGGTCGTCAACGAGGTAGTGCCGCCGCAGCCCGTCCGTGTCGAATGCCGGCAACTGCGCCGGATGGGTCGAGTGCCTGATTTGCATCTGGGGATGCCTTCCGATCGGGGCGGCGGAGTGACACGATGTGCGCCGACCAACATGGAACTACGTTCCGTGGACTGGAACAAGCCTCCCGTCTCCACGCCGCCGGAGACCTGTTCAGGCTTATGAAAGGCGGCCTTGGTGTACCAGCAGAACCCGAATCCGACAGGATCGTTGTTCCTGTCGGCTCTGCTCGCGTTGATACCGCTCGTTGCCGTGCTCGTGCTGCTCGGCGGTCTCAGGTGGAAGGCTCACTGGGCGGGGTTGACCGCCCTCGTGCTCGCGATCGGCGTCGCGATCCTCGGCTACTCGATGCCGCTCGGGCAGGCGCTCAACTCGGCGGCGTTCGGCGCGGCGACCAGCGTGCTCGTGGTCCTGTGGATCACGTTCAACGCCATCTGGATCTACAACCTCACCGTTCACAGTGGACACTTCGCCGTGCTGCGACGGTCGTTCAGCTCGATCTCCGACGACCAGCGGGTGCAGGCGATCGTCATCGCGTTCTCGTTCGGCGCGTTGCTCGAAGCTTTGGCCGGCGGCGGCGGTCCGGTCGCGATCTGCTCGGTCATGCTGATCGCGCTGGGCGTCGACCCGATGAAGGCGGTGGCGTTGGCGCTGATCGCCGACACCGCCCCGGTGGCGTTCGGCGGCATGGGCAACCCGATCACGGTCCTGAACACGGTCACCGGGCTGCCCGCCGACACGTTCGGCGCGATGACCGGTCGTCAGGTGCCGTTCCTCGCGATGCTCGTGCCGTTCGTGCTGATCTCCGTAGTGGACGGCAAGCGCGGCCTCAAGCAGGCGTGGCCGGCCGCTCTGGCGGCGGGCGGCTCGTTCGCGATCACGCAGTACCTGGTCTCGAACTTCTGGTCCTACAAACTGTGCGACATCATCGCGGCCGTCGTCTCGGTGCTCGCGGTGATCGCGCTGGCGCGGGTCTGGCAGCCGGAACGGTCGATCCCGCCGGTCATCGCGGGCGGTGCGACGACGGACTCGCGGCGCGACGTGATCGTGGCCTTCACCCCGTACGCGATCATCGTGGTGATCTTCTCGATCGCGCAGATCGTGCCGGTGAAGAAGTTCCTCGACTCGCTGACCTACAAGTTCGCGTGGCCGGGCATGCACCTCGTCGCGCCGAACGGCAAGCCGATCAAGGTCGAGTACGCGCTCAACTGGGCGTCCGCGACGGGTTCACTGCTGTTCCTCTCCGGCCTGATCACGTTGGTGGTGCTGGGAATCAGCGCACGGAGGGGCCTGGAGATCTACGGCCAGACGATCAGGCAGTTCAGCTGGGCGATCCTGGCGATCTTCGCGGTGTTCTCGCTGTCGTACGTCATGAACTACTCCGGCCAGATCACGACGCTGGGCCTGTGGCTCGCGGGGACCGGCGCGTTCTTCGCGTTCCTCTCGCCGGTTGTCGGCTGGTTCGGTGTGGCGATCACCGGGACGGACGCGGGCTCCAACGCGTTGTTCGGCGGTCTGCAGGTCACCGCGGCCCAGCAGCTCGGCACGTCGCCGTTCCTGTTCGGCGCCTCGAACAGCTCGGGTGGCGTGATGGCGAAGATGATCTCGCCGCAGAACCTCGCCATCGGTACCGCCGCGGCAGGTCTCGTGGGGCGTGAGGGCGACCTGTTCCGCAAGGTGTTCGGCTGGAGTCTGTTGCTGCTGCTGGCGATGTGCGTGATCGCGTACCTGCAGTCCACACCGGTGCTCGGATGGATGGTGCCATGACGTTCAGTCGCAGAACCCTTCTCGGCGCGGCCGTGGCCAGTCCCGTCCTGTCGGTCGAAGCGTCGTCCTCGTTGTTCCGCGAGTCGTTGGACTACGCGCTCGCGAAGTTGAGGCAGGTCGCACCGAACGTCACCTCGTTCCCAGAGGAGACGAAGTTCGAGAAGTGGACCTACGTCAACTCCGGCGGCTGGGTCGGCGGGTTCTGGCCGGGCATGCACTGGCTCGCGTTCCTCGACAGCGGCGACGAGCAGTTCAGGAGGTGGGCGGTGGAGTCGGCGCTGAGGCTCGCCCCGCGGCGCACCGACACGTCTACCCACGACCTCGGCTTCCTGTTCTACCCGTCGTGGGTCACCGCATACCGGCTCACCAGTGACGCCTCCTGGCGTGACGGCGCGGTGGAGGCCGCGTCGTCGTTGATCCAGCGGTACAACGACAAGGGACGCTTCATCAGGGCGTGGGGAGCGCTCGGTACGCCGAACAACGCGGGCCGCGCGATCATGGACACGATGATGAACCTCGACCTGCTGACGTTCGCGTCGGAGCAGACGGGGGAGTCGCGGTTCCTCGACGTCGCGGTGGCGCACGCTCTGACGACCCGCGCGAAGTTCATCCGCCCGGACGGATCGACGCCGCACGTCTTCGACTTCAACCCGGACACCGGCGAGGACATCGGGCCCAACACGAACCAGGGCTACAGCCCGACGTCGTGCTGGTCGCGCGGTCAGGCGTGGGGCATCTACGGCTTCACGACGATGTACCGGCGCACGCGGCGTCGTGAGTTCCTGGAGTCCGCGCGAAAACTCGCCGACTTCGCTTTGGACGCCCTCACCCCGGACCACATTCCGGTGTGGGACTACCGCTCACCGTTGGCGCCCAACGACGTCAAGGACTCGTCGGCGGGCGCCATCATGGCGTGCGGACTTCTGGATCTTGCTGCCGCGTCCGGCCGGTTTTCTTATCGCGCTGCGGCTTTGCGCATCCTGGACGCGTTGTGCCGCACGTGTCTGACGACCCGTTCCGAACGGCACGAGGCGATCCTGGCGCGCGGCACCCGCAACCGCAGGACAGAGACGGGCATCGAGGTCTCCCTGCCCTACGGCGACTACTACCTCATGGAGGCCTTGCTCAGGGTTCTGAAACCCCGGGAACTCGCCCGCGCGATCGGCCTCTGACCGGTAGCGCGGCGACCAGCACCACGCCGGCGAGCAGCAGTCCCGTGCCGAGCCAGAACAGCGGGATCGACTGGTACGCGGCGTTGGTGTAGGCGAGCGGCGGCGCCTTCTGCGGGGGAGGTGCCGCCCCGCCGCCCGGTTCCTGCGTCTGGGGCGGCTGCGCGGTCCCGCAGACCACGCCACCCTGCGGCGCCGCGGCCCGCACGATCTGCTCACCGAGCGAGATCTGCGCGAGCGCCGCCGGCAGGTTCGGCAGCTTCAGCTTGTCCGTCGGCAGCAGCTGCACGTCGAGCATCCGAGCCGTGGCACCGAGCTGGAACCCGCTGAACCCATTGCCCGTGAAGCTCGCCTTCTTCTCGTTGAGCCCGGCGATCTGCAGCTTGATGACGACCAGATCGAGCAGCAGCGGCACGTCCAGCACCGGATGCGCGGCATCGAGCGTGCCGAGCTCCTTGCCGTTCTGGCTGACCTTCAGCACCGGCGCCGTGTAGGTGATCTTCGACGTCTTCTCGTCGCCGGTCGCAGTGGCCGTGAGTGTGGGCGGGCTGACGACATCGATCTTGATCCCGCCCGCGATCTCCACGCTGACCGCGCGCATCGCCGACGTCGACTCGACGGCCTTGTTCTTGCTGCCGGGCAGGTCGACGAGCTTCACGGTGGAGTTCGCCTCGAACGTGTCCGGAATGCTGACGAGACTGGTTTTGGCCGGCACCGGCACCTCGGCCGGCAACGCGCTCAGCACCTCGAGCCCGGCCAGCGACGTCCTGGCCGTGGCCAGCGGAGTGACGCACGGCCCGAGCTTCTCGTCCCACCGCGCGTGCACGCTGCCGTTGAGTACCCGGAGCTTCCCGAGCGGCGTCTCGGGAATCGGCAGCCCACCGTTCGCCGGCTGCGGGTTGTCCGGAATCGCCGTCTGCACGAGCGTCCCCGGCGACTGCGGCGACCGCCCCGCCACCGCGAACCCGAACGGGTTGGCCTGCGTGACCACCCGCTCGGTGCTCAGGTACGCCTCGGTGTTGACCTGCGCACTCGCGAGCCCCAGCCCGAACTCCGTGACCGACTGCTTCGGCAGCTGGTCGCCCAGCCCAGGCAGGATCGTGTTCGTGGGCACCCCCTGAGGCCCAAGACGCACGACCGTCAAGCCGGTCCCGGCATCCCCGACCGCATGCGCAAGCGGTTGCGGCCCGTTCGGCGCCGACGCCGGCGGCTGGTTCGGATCACGCGGCCCCGGCACCGGCGTGGTGGGAGGCTGCGAGAGCGCGGGCGCCGCTACGAGCGCGAGCAACACCCCGGCCAGCGGCACGGACAACGATCGGCGCATGAACCACTCCTCGGCGCTGAGAAGGTGGTGACATCGGTCACGGTCCGTACAACGAAGCCGACCCCCGTGAGTGACGGGTCTGCGGACCCGCTATAGTTATCGCGTCTCGCCGCCTTAGCTCAGTCGGCCAGAGCGGCTCACTCGTAATGAGCAGGTCGTCGGTTCGATTCCGACAGGCGGCTCGGTGAGATAAGACCCAGGTCAGGTTTCCTGACCTGGGTCTTTCCTTTTGTTCAGGCCTGTGACGAGTTGTAGAGCTGCGTTGCTCTGGGCCTCGTGTGTCCCGAAGTGTGCCCATCGGTTCCGGTGGACCTGCGCGGGACGAGCTTGGCCGCCGCCTCCGGCGGCCCCTTGACCCTTAGGTAGGGGACAGGAGGAGGTTCAGTCGCTGGACTGCTGCTCGTCCTCCAGCGCTAATTTCTGCTAGACCGCCGTCATCGGCAGCGCGGATCGTTCGTTGGATCTGATGTGGCAGGCGGTGCACCTCTGCTGCGACAAGCGCGGTGCGCAAGGCATCCTCTGCGCCGTCTCGCTGTCGGGCGGCAAGCAGAACCTGTCCAGCCGTGACTCGTTCGATGATGTGCCATTGTGGTGCGATTGGTGCTGCGTCCGGGACATCCGTTCGCATGAGTTGAACGGCGTCGCCAGCTCGGTCGGTAGCGACCAGTCCGCGTAGCTTGATCTCTCGGAACGTGAACGGGTTGAACAGCATGCTTCGGCCGCCACCGTCGTCGAGCCGTTCGCGGTACCCGTTGATTGCTAGGTCGAACAGGTCCGGGTCACCGTGTTCGCCTGCGGCACGAGCGAGAAGTGCGAACGCGGCTCCCTGCCCCTCACGATCATCGGACACGGCGACGGCTCGACTCAGCCGAGCGATGGCTGCGCCGACGTGGTCAGCCTTACGCAGCTCGTTCCCGTGCATCCGCAGTGCGTGAGCGAGGAACGTCCGGTCGCCAAGGCGTTCGGCGATCACCAGCGCCTTGCCCGTCCAGCGGGCAGCGGCGGTCAGTCGTTCCTCGGGCAGCACCGTGCCGAGCGAGACTCCGAGCGCGGCACGACCCTGCCCGAGCAGGATCATCGTGTCTCGGTCGGCCCGTCCCTCGGCGGCTCGTGCCTCAAGTCGAGTGACCAGCGGCCACAGCTCGTTGACCGCATCGACGGCCCTGCCGGACTGGCGCGCGATCTCAGCAAGGCGGATGGTCGAGTCACCGAACTGGATCATCGCCGCGTAGTCGGCGTCGTCGTTGTCGGTCACGCCGAGCGCGTGCATCGGCAGCCCGAGCGTCCGCGCGATGTGCCGGCGTGTGGCGACATCGCTGATGTTCCGGCGACCGGTCTCGATCATCGACACGTAGGTCTTGTCGTAGCCGAGTAGCGCGGCGAGCCGTTCCTGACTGAGCTTGTTCAGCCTGCGGTACACCCGCAGGATCGTTGCCAGGTCACGACTTCTGAGGGCCGCGGTTGCCACTGGTGCCGACCACAACCACACGGCGGGCATGAGCCGACGAGCAGGAACGACCGGGGCGACGTGACGCGCACTGGCGTGACAGGTGGGACAGATCGGCTCGACGGCGAGCCGACTGAGTTCAGCTCCACACGCGTCACACCGTCCGCCCGTCATGGCTTACCTGACCGCGTCCGCGCGTAGCCGCTCGAACCACGTAGCGATCGAGCGCTTGTAGCCCACTGGCATGTTCAAGCCTGGCACTTCGTCCTCGGCGAACAGGCCGATTTCCTTGTGCTCGTGGGAAAGTACGGGCTCGCTGTCGCCGTCCGGGTGGCAGCCGTAGGTCACGATGAACACGTTCTTCTCGGCGACGTTGATGTAGTACATCCACGTGTCGAGGATCGGCCCGGTGGTCACCTTCCACTGCGTCTCTTCGGTGATCTCGCGCGCGACGCACTCTTCTGGGGTCTCACCAGGCTCGATTCGACCTCCCGGCAGCTCCCACTCCTCACGCTCGTTCTTCAGCAGCAACACCTTGCCGTCGCGGACCACCACGCCCTTGATCGAGACGGGGTAGGCAAGCTGGCTCATCGAGGTGTCCTCCGAGGTTCGTGGGCGGGCCGCTCAACGGCAACGCAGCACCGGAACCCACCATGCCGAGGCGACTCGGTGTTGACAACCTGTCACTGGACGTGGTGGATCAAACGGCGTTCTGCTGATCCCGTAGACGAGTCGTCTCGGGAGGTAGACGCCATGATCGAGCCGTATCGCGTCAACGCGGACTCCACCGACCTGGTCGAGCTGATCGCTGAGCAGGGACTCGCTGTAGTCGACGGTCTCGACGGCCCCGAGGGCCTGCTCAGGCTTGCGAAGTCGATCGCCGTTGTCGTGCCGCAAGGTGTGCTCATTGTGTGCCCGAACGCTCCGGAACGAGCTGATCGACAACGACACCGAACGTCAGCCGCACCGGCCTGACAAGGATCAATCAGACCGGTACGCCATCACCCGTCAGCCCTCAACACGAACACCGGGGAACTCGTAATGAGCAGGTCGTCGGTTCGATTCCGACAGGCGGCTCGGTGAGACAAGACCCAGGTCAGGAATCCTGACCTGGGTCTTTCTGTATCTCCACGTCCGCCCGCAGTCGCAGCGCGATCGAGCGGTGTCGCGCTCGGGCATGGTCAAGCCGGCCACGTCGTCACGCCCAGCACCGCCGGTTGACAGCCCGCCGTTGCGGGGCCTGGCCGAGCCGATCCACGGCGCGGTCCAGCCGTGACGAACATCTGGTGAGACAGCAGGCCGGGATCGCAACCGCGGACTAAGCTCGCCCGTGTCCGGTGGAAGACGCAGTTACCAGGGCGTTCCAGCGGGGCGCTTAACGTGAGCTGGGTCTCACTGGTTAACATCGCCGACCTTCGCGCGATGAACCACCATCGGGTCCGGCGAGTCTCGAGCGTCGTCCCGTGCCCAGGTGATCTGATGCGCACACCTCGGAAGTTAGAAGGAGGAACGCACACCATGTCGTACATGGGCGGCGAGAACGGCGACAAGTGAGTCGCTGACCTGGGCATTGTGCCCCGTCAAGGGGGCCTGCACGGTCACGTGTGCGGCTTGTGCAGGCCGTTCTACCTCTGCAGTTCGAGCAGCATGCCCGCCCGGCGGTTGGCCGGGAGGTTGTTGATGCACAGCTTGATCTCGACACGGCCCGCGTCGGTTCGCCTGATGATTTCGAAGTCGTCCCGGACGTGGTTGAGCGCGATCACGTCCCAGTGCACGTCGACTCCCGGTGGCAGGACGATCGTGTAGGTCGCGCGTTCGACCGGTTGCCGGAAGTAGAAGGTGAACGGATCGGGCTTCTTGTGGACCATCAGCGGCACGCATTTCTTCGGCCAGGTCCACTCCATTTTGAGGCGTATTTCGCTGTCGACTTCCGCTGGTGAGTGGAAGTGGGAAACCATGTCGAGCTTTCCGTCCGCGCTCCAATGCGAAGTCACCAGAAAGCTCGGGCCCATGCTTCCGTCGACCAGGAGGCTGCGGACTTTCGCGTTGACCTCCTTCTGGACCGACTTGGGCTGGTTCCAGCCCGCGCCGAAGCGCAGCCGGAAGAACCTGGCCTCGGCGTTGCGGATCACGGCGTTGACCGTGATGAACTCCTGCGTGTCGCCGTTGGCCTCGATCACCGCGACCTGCTCCCACACCTTGATGTCGAACTGGCTGGGCTGCAGTTCCATCAGCATGTACGAGTACTTGGACAACAGGGCGCGGTACTCGCGGGCCTCCGCGTCGAGCCTCGTGACGCGGGTCGTCAGGTAGGTCAGCAGCAGGAGCATCAGGGCGATCGCGCCGATCACGAACGCCGCGCGGATGGCGACAGAGCCGAACAGGGCCGACAACACGGCGCCGAACGCGACAAGGCCGAGCAGTCCCTTGACGGTTCCGACCGCTCCTTCCTCCTGGAGGAATTTCTCCAGCCACTGCGTGAACGACTTCAGCACTCCGGTCCACCCCTCTGGCCGGCCCGCACGCGCCGGACTAAGCAGGGTAACGCGGGGCCTGTCGGGTAGTCATCGAAGTTGGTACAAATGGGTGGAGGGCTCAATTGTCAATCAATTGGCATTGTTCCGCCGGTTTATGTCGCAGGAGGTGTGTCACAGGTGGCGAGCGCGTTCTCCAGTGCCGAACGTTCCGCCGGTGCCACGGTCAGCTTGTAGGCCGCCTTGACCGTCACGTAGATCCGCGAGTACGAGCACGCGTACGAAGCGTTGGGCGGCATCCACTCGTCAGGTGTCTTGTCGCCCTTCGACTGGTT
Source organism: Lentzea nigeriaca (assembly GCF_016907955.1). Classification (GTDB taxonomy): domain Bacteria; phylum Actinomycetota; class Actinomycetes; order Mycobacteriales; family Pseudonocardiaceae; genus Lentzea; species Lentzea nigeriaca. The sequence goes on from NZ_JAFBCX010000002.1 coordinate 469,408, forward strand.
GACCTTGCCGGACACGGCAACGAGGTTCCGCAGGTCGTTCGCCGCCGCCACCCGCTGCTCGGGCGCCCACGCCGCCGCCCCGCTGCGCCACATCTCGGCCAGTGGCACCACGTGGTCGATCTGGATCTTCGACACGCTGGTGACGCGTGAGCCGGTGTAGGGGTCGTCGAGCGTGCCCGACTGCACGCCGCAGCGGCCCGGTTTGCGCTGTACGTCCGTCAGGTCGCGGGCGAGGACCTGGCTGCGCTGGTCGCAGCCGTCGCCGTCGGTGTCGAACCACGGCTGGCCGAAGACGCACGCGCCGCTGTCGCAGTCGCGCGAGTAGCCGTCGAGGCGGCCGGGGGCGCTCACGGCCAGCGCTGCGAGAGAGGTGCGCGCCGTTGCGGCGTCGAGGGTTCCGGCGGGTACGCGGTCCACCTGTGGCGTGGAGGAGAGGGGTATGGCGGAACAGCCGGTCAGCAGGATGATCAGCAACAACCACCGCATGCGGAGGGCATACCCGCCACAACTGGACGTGAAGGCCGCTCAACGGCGTAACTCTGGGGGACAGATGTCCGAAGTCGACGCGCTCGCCGACCGCCTCTTCGACACCATTCTCGGCCGCTATCCGGTCGACGCCACCCTGATGGGCTACGACGTCGACCACTCCTCGCTCACCGACCAGAGCGAGGAAGCCGGCCGACGCTACCGGGACAGGCTCCACGAACTCGGCGAGGCGGCCCGCCGGCTGGAGCCGGAGACCCTCTCCGACCGCATCACGCAGGGGATCGTGCTGCACGAGGTGCGCACGCAGTCCAACGACGTCGACTCGAAGCAGCTCGAGTACGGCATCAGCGCCAACATCCGCACGACGGTGCCGGGCACGCTGGCGTTTCTGCCGCGCGTGCCTGTCGACACGCAGGAACGCCGGGCCGGGTACCTGGAACGGCTGCGAGGGCTCGACGGGTTCTTCGTGACGATGATCGAGCGGCACCGCAAGGGCTTCGCGAACGGCCGCACACCGGTGAAACACCTGGTGGAGCAGGCCGTTGCGCTGATGGACGGCCACCTCGACAACCGCGGCACGTTCGGCGTCGTGGACGGCGCGAGCGAGGTCGTCGACGAGTTCGTCCGCCCGGCGCTCCGGAAGTACCGCGACTTCCTCGAAACCGAAGCGCTGCCCGTGGGACGTGACACCGAGCACGCGGGCCTGTGCTGGTTGCCGGAGGGCGATGCGGTCTACCGCATGGCGATCCGCGCCCACACGACCGAGGACCTCGACCCGGAAGAGCTGCACGCGACCGGCCTCCGGTTGATCGAGGACCTCAAGCGGGAGTTCGCCCGGCACGGCGCCGACGTGTTCGACCGCATCCGCAACGATCCGGCGTTACGGCACAGCAGCGCCGAGGAGATGCTCGCCGCCGCGCGCCAGGCGGTCGCGAAGGCCGAAGCCGCTGCGCCCCAGTGGTTTCGCACGCTGCCCGAGGCGAAGTGCGTGATCGAGGAGGCGCCGCCCGCGGTCCCCGCCCACGTGCCGCCGCACTACTACCCCGCCGCGGAGGACGGCAGCCGGCCCGGCACGTACTTCGTCAACACCAAGGAACCGCACAACCGGCTCAGGATCGAGGACGAGGCCACGGCGTACCACGAGGCTGTGCCGGGGCATCACTTCGAGTACGCCAGGATGGCCCTGCTCAGGGACGTCCCCGTGGTGCGGCGCCTGGCGCCGATCAGCGTGTTCGGCGAGGGCTGGGGCCTGTACTGCGAACGGCTAGCGGACGAGATGGGCCTGTACAGCAACGACGAGTCCAGGCTCGGCATGCTCACAATGGATGCCATGCGCGCGGGACGGCTCGTCGTCGACACGGGCTTGCACGCCAAGGGGTGGAGCCGTCAGCAGGCGATCGACTTCCTGGTCGGGAACACGCCGATGGGGCCCACGCAGATCGAGTCCGAAGTGGACAGATACCTCGCCGAGCCCGGCCAAGCGCTCGCGTACATGGTGGGGCGGCTCAAGTTCCAGGAACTGCACGGAAAAGCCGAGGAGGCGGGCAAGGACGTCCGCGACTTCCACGAGGTGGTGCTCAGCCGGGGCAGGCTCACGCTCGCGCTGCTCGATGAGGTCGTGCACGAGTGGATCGCCGATGCGTGACCTCGCCGACCGGCTGTTCGACCTGACCCTGGACCACCACACGCTGCGGCCGAACCTGATGGGGCTGCGCGACGACGGCGAACTGCAGGACCACAGCGAAGAGGCGGACCAGGTCTACCTGCGCCGCTACCGATCCATCGCCGACGAAGCGGAACGGCGGACCCCGGAAACCGAAGACGACCGCATCACCCGTGACCTCGTCCTGCACCTCACCCGTGCCGAGTGCGACACGATCGAGTCGAGGGCGATCGAGTACGGCGTGAGCGGCTACCTCCAGACCGCGGTTCCTGAGCTGCTCTACTTCCTGGGCCACCTGAAGAGCCACCACGCGGTACCGCGGTTTCTCGCCACGGTCGCCGAACGGCACCGTGCGGGCGTCGAAGCAGGACGGACGCCGGTCAGGCTCCTGGTCGAGCAGGCGATCGCACTCGTGGACCAGTACGACGACCCGGCCGTCCGGCACTACCGCGACGTGCTCGTGAACGACGTTCTGCCGTACGGCCGCGACGAGGAACACGCGGGGCTGTGCTGGCTGCCCGATGGCGAATCGTCGTACCGCAAGGCGATCCGCACGCACACGACGCTGGACCTCGACCCGCACGAGCTGCACACCACTGGACTGCGGCTCATCGAGGACATCAAGCGAGAGTTCGGCGGACGTCGGCCCAGCAGCCTGAAGTACACGGGTGCCGACGAGATGATCGAGGACGCCGAAACGGCCGTGCGCAGGGCCGAATCCATTGCCCCGCAATGGTTCCGGACGGCGCCGCGGGCCAGGTGTGAGATCGCCGCGAGCGCACCGTCCGTGCCCGCGAGCGCGCCGCCGCACTACCTCCCCGCCGCGCTCGACGGCAGCCGGCCCGGCACCTACTTCGTCAACACCAAGGACCCGCACACCAGGCTCCGCGCCATCGCGGAGGCGACAGCCTTCCACGAGGCCGTGCCAGGCCACCACTTCGAGAGCGCCAGGCTCGAGCAGCTGGGACACCTGCCGCTGCTCCGCCGCAAGGCGCGGATCACCGCGTTCACCGAGGGCTGGGCGCTCTACTCCGAACGCCTGGCCGACGAGATGGGCCTCTACAGTACCGAAGAGGCCCGTCTCGGCATGCTCACCATGGACGCCAAACGCGCGGGCAGGCTCGTCGCCGACACCGGCCTGCACGCCAAGGGCTGGAGCCGGCCGCAGGCCATCGACTACCTGCTCGCCAACACGCCGATGCCGCGCGAACTGGCCGAGGCTGAGGTCGACCGCTACCTCGCTCAACCGGGCCAGGCACTCGCGTACATGGTGGGACGGCTGAAGTTCCAGGAGCTGCGCGGCAGAGCCGAGCAGGCGCTAGGAACGGCGTTCGACGTTCGTGACTTCCACGAGGTCGTCCTCGGCCGCGGCAAGCTCACCCTCGGTCTGCTCGACGACGTCGTCACGGCCTGGATTGCCGAGCGTTGACCGCATCTGCTCGACGTCCAGCATGCCCTCCCAGCGTGAGACGACGAACGTCGCCACGCAGTTGCCCAGCAGGTTCGTGAAGACGCGCATCGAGTCCATGATCCGGTCCGCGCCGAGCAGCAACGCGACCGCCGCCGCCGGGATCGAGCCGACCGCGGCGACCGTCGCCGACAGCGCGAGGAACGCCGAGCCCGGTACGCCCGCCATGCCCTTCGAGGTCAGCACGAGCACCAGCACGATCGTCAGCTGGTCGCCGAGGTCCAGCGGCACGTTCAACGCCTGGGCGAGGAACACCGTGGCGAGCGAGAGGTAGATCGACGCGCCGTCGAGGTTGAACGAGTACCCGGTGGGCAGCACCAGGCCGACGGACGTGGGGGCACATCCGGCGCGCTGCAGCTTCACCATCATCCGCGGCAGCACGGCCTCCGACGACGCGGTGCCGAGCGCCAGCAGGAACTCCTCCTTGGCGTACCTGATGAACCGCAGGATGTTGACCCGCGCGAACGTCCACGCGATCACGCCGAGCAAGCAGCAGAACAGCAGCGCCGCGCCGTAGGACGACAGGATCAGCCAGAGATAGGTCCGCAGCGACCCCAGGCCGTACTGCCCGATCAGGAACGCCATCGCCCCGAACGCGCCGACCGGTGCCAGCTTCATCACGTAGCCGAGCACGGTGAAGAACGCCAGGTTGACGCGGTCCAACAGGTCCACGACCGGCGTCGCCCGCTCGCCGAGCTGGGCCAGCGCGCAGCCGAACAGGACGGCGAACAGCAGCACCTGAAGCAACGCGTTGCGCGCCAACGCGTCCACCACACTGGAAGGAATGAGATCCAGCAGGAACTGCACGACGCCGGGGAGGTGGCCGCCCTGCGTCTTCGCCTGGACGGCGGAGGCGTCCAGTGTGGAGGGATCGATGTTCATCCCGGCGCCCGGTCGCACGACGTTGCCGACGAGCAGGCCGAACGCGAGCGCCGCCGTCGACACCACCTCGAAGTAGATCAGCGCCTTCACGCCGATCCGGCCGACCGCGCGCAGGTCACCGACCTTCGCGATGCCGGTGGCCACGACGCAGAAGATCAGCGGCGCGATCACCATCTTGATGAGCTTGATGAAGCCGTCCCCGATCGGCTTCAGGTCGGCACCGAAGGTCTTGAAGAAGTGGCCCACGAGCACGCCGGCCACGACCGCGACGAGAAGCTGCAGAAAGAGCGACCGAGTTTTCACATGCCGGAAGTTAAATCTCATTTGTGAGCGATGGAGTGCCCCTGGTGTTACACCTCTGCTACCCGACGGGTGACAGACTGCCGCGCATGAAGCCAGTCGCGGCAGCTGCCGCCCTGCTCCTGCTCGTCGCCTCCTGCAGCACGAGCGAACCGGAGGGGCCGCCCGTCGAGCTGCCGCCGGCCGGCGCGCGGTTCGACTACCAGATCGGCGGGGTCTACCAGCCGGACGCGCAGGTCAAGATCGTCATCCGGGACCGCGGCAAGATCCCCGTCGGCGACCGCTACAACGTCTGCTACCTCAACGCCCTGCAGACGCAGCCGGACCCGATGGAGGGCAGTCTGAGCTGGTGGAAGCAGAACCACGGCGACCTGCTGGTCAAGAAGCCGGACGGGGAGCCGATGATGGACCCGGAGTGGGGCGAGGGCATCCTCGACATCTCCACCCCCGACAAGCGGCAGAAGATCCTCGACATCCAGAAGAAGTGGATCGAGGGCTGCAAGACCTCGCGGTTCCAGGCGATCGAGGCGGACAACCTCGACTCGCACGCGCGCGCCGGCGGGGCGTTCGACATCAACGCCACCAAGGAGTTCATGAAGGCGTTCGTGCGGCTCGCCCACGGGAAGGGGCTTGCCGTCGCGCAGAAGAACGGCGGTGAGCTCGGCGACTCCGGCAAGAAGTACATCGGCTTCGACTTCGCCATCACCGAGGACTGCGCGGTCCACGACGAGTGCAAGTCCTACGCGGACGCGTACGGCGACAACTTCTTCCAGATCGAGTACACCGACGAGGCGTTCCAGAAGTCGTGTGCCGATCGCGGCGGCAAGGTGTCGATCATCCGCCGCGACCGGAACGTGGTGCCGTACGGGCACGCCGACTACGTCAACGAGGTCTGTCCGGCGAGCTGAGCCAGGAACGCCTGCCACTTCTCGGCCTGGCCCGTCGCGTCACCGAAGAGGTGGTGGCCGACGGCGTTCGTGCCGTGGAAGCGGTACAGGCCGTCCTCACCGCGCACGCCGAGGAACTCGTGCAGGTCGTGGCGGACGAGGTAGTCGACGACACCGGTGACGCCGAACGGTTCGAGGGTGACCTCGTCGCCGACCTGGGCGTCCTCGGGGACGCGGAGCGCCTTCAGCAGCGCGGGCCAGCTCTTCTCGCCCTCCGGCCACTGCGCGAACACGTAGGTGCCGTGCCTGCCCGCGAAGTGCTTCACGTACTGGGCCATCGTGAACAGGTACATGTCCCAGCCCTTCGCGGTCTGGTCCAGGTACTCGTCGTCCCAGCCGTCGCCGAGGATGCCGCTGTGCACGAACCGCAGCACCGTCGAGCCCTGGTCACGGCCCTCGACCAGGTACTCCATCGCGTGGAACGTGCCGTCCTCGCCCTTGTCGCTCTCATAGGCGAAGCGCTTGCCCGGCTCCCAGGCGGTGATCGTCGAGGATTCCTGGAAGAAGCCGAGGTCGAGGGATATGCGGCCACCGAGGCGCCCGTCGACGGTGTGCGGGCCCATGAACCACGAGTCGATGCCCGGCCCTGTCGCGATGGCGTCCCAGACCTGCTCGGGGGTCCCCTCGACCTCGACTTCCTTCCTGATCTCGAACTCGCGGGTCACGACTCCTCCTCCTGGGCGGCGACGCTGGGGTGCAGGGCGACGACGACTCGGTGCGCTCGCCCTCCTTCGGCCTGTTCGTCGTGGTACTTGGCGACGAGCCGCGTCACGCACGTGGCGAGCTCCTCCGCGAACGCCGCGCGGTCGCCCGCCGTGGCGAACCGGACCTCGCCGTCCAGCGCGAACGTCGCGAGCCGCTTCTTCGCCCTGGTCGCGCCCGTGATCAACGTGCCGACGTCGCGCACCAGCCTGGCCGAGACCGCCAGCAGCCACCGCGCGGACAACCGGTCGGGTGAGCGCGCCGGGTCGGGCTGCACGGCCGCGAGCGCCGTGGGTGAGATGACGTAGGACGCCGCGGTCGCTTGGAGCAGGCGCTCGTTCACGTTGCCCTTGCGCCGTTCCTCGACGAGCTCCACCAGGCCGTGCTGCTCCAGCGTGCGCAGGTGGTAGTTCACCTTCTGCCTGGGCAGGCCGACCTTCGCGGCGAGCATCGTCGCCGATCCCGGCTCTGCCAGCTCCGCGAGCAGGCGTGCTCGCACGGGGTCCAGCGACACCTCGGCCGCTGCGGGGTCCTCGATCACCGCCACTTCGAACATGGCACCACCGTCGCACCGAAAACAAAATTAGTCAAGAACTGAGTTGCTGTCGGTGACTTTGCTCCACATGGGTGGCGTTGGACCCGGTACCGTAAGCGGTGTCTCGATTGGTCGTTGCTTGTTCGCAACCCCTGAGGAGACAACATGATCACGATGCTCGTGCTGACCCTGCTGGCTTTGCCGTTCGCCCTGACCGCGGCCAACGTGGGCAGACGCAGGTGGATCCGCAAGAGAGGCGTTGCAGGGGTGCGCGCCGAGCTCGACGCTTTCCACGCCGAGCTGGCACAGCAGGGGCTCAGTCACTTCTCCGGCCGGTGAAGCACGTTCGCGGACGGTGAGATCCGCGTGACGACGTCGCCGAACCGGTCCAGCAGTGCGGCCGAGACGGTGTCGGGTGACGACCCGACGACGGCGAACTCGTGCAGCACCTCGTCCGTGATCAGCTCGCTCATCTCAGCCCACTGCTGCCGTCGGGACATCCGGTGCAGCTCCTCGTGCAGCGCGCCCCAGCCGTGCAGGTCGAGCACCGGCTTGTACGCGGGCGTCGACCCGTAGAACGCGATCTGCCGCTTGACGTCGGCGATCTCCTGCTCGTTGGTCGCTGCGAACACCGGCCCGCTGATCTCGAAGCCCTCGAGTGTCTTCCCCGCCATGGCCCGGCCGCGTTCGAGCGCGGGCAGCGTCACCTCGCGCAGGTACCGCTCGGTCGTGAAGTTGTGGCACAGGAAGCCGTCCGCGACCTCGCCCGCCACCTCGGTCATCAGCTCGCCGACGCCCGCGAGGTAGATCGGCGCGGTGCCGTGCGGGTTCGGGCCGGGATCGAAGAACGGCGTCATCAGCGTGTGCTTGTAGAACTCGCCGCGGAACGCCAGCCGCTCGCCGGTCTCCCACGCGTGCCAGATCGCCCGGATGGCCAGCACGAACTCGCGCATCCGTGCGGCGGGCTTGCTCCACGGCATGTAGAAGCGCTTGGTGATGTGGGCTTCGATCTGCGAGCCGAGCCCGAGGTTGAACCGGCCCTCCGACAGCAGCTGCAGGTCGTTCGCCGTGGTCGCGATGGTCATCGGGTTGCGCGCGAACGCCACCGCGATCGCCGTGCCGAGCTCGATCCGCTCGGTCGCCGCGGCCGCCCCCGCGAGCGCGAGGAACGGGTCGTGCTTGGTCTCGGCGAGCCAGAACCCGTCGTAGCCCCGGTCCTCCGCCCGCTTCGCGATGGCCCCGACGTTGCCGGGCGTGTAGTCGACGGCACTCCTGTCCAGCTTCATGCCGTTGAGGTTAGAAAACTCTGCAGCAGCGCTTTGAACTCGGAAGCTTCCGGCACGAGGTGATCACGGCCCCGGCACACGGCCCGGCGCGCGCCGGTCTCGCGGGCGATCGTGTCGCAGATGATCTCGTTCGCCTCGCTGTGGGCGCCGGACACCACGAGGACCGGGAACCCCGCCGCACGCAACGCGGCCTGCGGCGGCTCCGCCTCGTCCGGCGGACGGCCGCCGAGCACACTGCCGTGCACCAGCACCACGCGCGGACCACTGCCCCGCTGGTGGACGTGCAATCGCATCGTCCAGGCGTAGGGCGGATCAGCGGCGGTACTGGGGTTCGCAGGCGATTCCGTTCCGGTTGCCGTCCAGCTCGACCCGGTAGCCCGGCTGACCCCAGTAGATCGGCGCCGCGCCGGCCTGCCACGCGTCCTCGCAGGTCGCGAAGAACACCGGCTTGGGCTTGGGCGTCGTCGTGGTCGGCTTCGGGGCGGGTGGCGGCGGAGGAGGAGGCGGTGGCGGGGGAGTGGGGGTCTCAGTGGTGTCCTTGCCGCCGCACGGAGCACCCCACAGTCCGATGGGGACTCGCTGTGCCGCGCCCTCGGCTTCCTTCTGTCCGGCCGTCGGGTTGCCCGCGGTGCGGCCGGCGCCGTTGCCCAGGGCGAGCAACGCGAAGTCCGTTCCGTCCGCGAGGCTGAGCGCGCCGGTTGCCCGGTCGTAGCGCACCTGCTGGTTCAGCAGCATGCTCCTGGCGAACCCGGTAGCCGCCGCAGCCCAGCACGGTCCCGGCTGGGCGAGACCGCTGACCTCGGCCTTCGAGCCGTCGGACAGCATCACCGTGCGTCCGTCGACGATCGACGCCACGGTGATGCCGAGCGCCGCGGGCGGAACCGACGGCGACGTCGTGGCCACCACTGGTTCCCCGACCGGCTTCTCCACCGCGACAGGAGTCGACTGCTGTACCTGCGCGCCACACCCGGCGGTGAGTGCAACCAGCAGGACTCCGCCGCCCACAGTTCTCCACCCCGACATGACCCCGAATGGTGCTCTCCGGCGCGAGAGTGGCCAAGGTTACGTATTTGGCCCGGTTCGGTTCACACGTTGTCCGAACTGAAATACGGAGATGCCCAGTTCAGCGTGCGGGCTTCAAGGTCCAGACCACGGTCATCTCCCCGGTGGTCACGCCCTCGGCGTTGGAGATGGTGACGGAGACCGGGAACTCGGGCCTCGTGCCGGACTCCAGTTCGGCCAGCACCTCGTCGGCCGGGCGGCCCAGAACGGCCTCCGCGCGCAGCGCGCCCATCGCGACCTTTTTGTAGGCGATCTCCGCGCGGACGACGAGCGGCGTGGCCTTGCCGAGGTGCGCGGCGAACGCGGCCATCACGACGGCCCCGGACGCGGTCTCGCCGAGACCGAACATCATCGCGGCGTGCGGCCCGCCGACGTGGTTGCGCAGCGTCTCGTCGTCCGGCAGCGTCGCGACGACGCGGCCGGCCGAGACCTCCTCGAACTCGATCCCGGTGGTCTTCACCAGTGGCACGGCCTGCTTCATGGCGTCGGCGACGAACGACACGTCTTGGCTCATGAGACGGATGCTACCGGCGAGTAACCCGGTTTGCTACCCGTCGGTAACACCACTCACCGCGCTCGCGCCGCTCCACTGCGGAGTGAGACTCGAAACTCACTTGCATTTCCGCGAACCGAGATGGATGCTTGTAGCGAGCAACTAGTTGGGTGATACAAGCAACGAGGTGTCAGATGGTGGATCCGGGCAGGTGCGTGCCCATCGATCCCGAGCACGAGCTCGCGGATCGGGTGGGCATGGCGATGGTGCGCCTGAACAAGATGCACGCCCAGGTCGCCCACCAGATGGCCAAGCAGGGGATGGACAAGTCCGCCTTCGTGCTCCTCGCGACGCTCTCCGGTCTCGGTGAGTGCCGCTCGAGCGCGCTGGCGGAGGCGGTGCTCTCCGACCCGTCCACGGTCAGCAGGCAGGTAGCCGGGCTGGTGAAGGACGGGCTCGTGGAGAGGCACGCTGATCCGGCTGACGGCCGGGCCAGCGTTCTCGCGGTCACCGAGGCAGGGCGCCAGTTGCTCCTAGAGCGGCGCCGGCAGCGCAACGAGGCGATCGAGCGGGTGTTCGCGGACTGGGCCGACGAGGACTTCAAGGGCTTCGCGGATCTGTTCGAACGCTTTGTCCAGGACTACGAGCGCACGATTCCGGCGCTATTGACCGAACGCGGGACGGGGACCCGCGCAGGAGGGGAAAAGTAGAGATGTCAGAAACAACCGAGGCGACACCCACGACAGGGGTCTCCCTGACGCACCGGCAGATCATGACGGTGCTGTCCGGCCTGCTGCTGGGCATGTTCCTCGCGGCGCTGGACCAGATGATCGTCGCCAGCGCCATGAAGACCATCGCGGACCAGCTGCACGGGCAGACGCTGCAGGCGTGGGCGACGACCGCCTACCTGATCACCGCGACCATCACGACGCCGTTGTACGGCAAGCTGTCCGACATCTACGGCCGCAAGCCGATGTACCTCGCGGCGATCTCGCTGTTCCTGCTCGGATCGCTGCTGTCGGGCATCGCGACGTCGATGTACGAGCTGGCCGCGTTCCGCGCGGTGCAGGGTCTCGGCGCCGGCGGTCTGATGTCGCTCGCGTTCGCGATCATGGCCGACATCATCTCGCCGCGTGAGCGCAACAAGTACTCGGCGTACTTCATGGCCGTGTTCGGTTCGGCGAGCGTGCTCGGACCGGTCATCGGTGGCGTGTTCGCCGGTCTGGACTCGTTCGTCGGCGTCACCGGCTGGCGCTGGGTGTTCCTGGTCAACGTGCCGATCGCGCTGCTGGCGCTGTTCGTCGTCGGCCGCGTGCTGAACATCCCGCACAAGCGGGTCGACCACCGCATCGACTTCGGCGGCGCGGCGGCGTTGACCGTCGGCCTGGTGCCGTTGCTGATCGTGGCCGAGCAGGGCCGCGAGTGGGGGTGGGCGTCCGGCACGTCGATCGCCATGTACGTGATCGGTGTGCTCGGTCTGCTGGCGTTCGTCCTCGTCGAGTCCCGCATGGGCGACGAGGCGTTACTGCCGATCCGGATGTTCCGCAACCACACCTTCGCGCTGGGCAACACGATCAACTTCGTGCTCGGCATCGGCATGTTCGGCGGCATGGTCTCCATCCCGCTCTACCTGCAGATCGTGAAGGGCGTCTCGCCGACGGTCTCCGGTCTGATGCTGCTGCCCATGACGTTCGGCATCATGTCGGCCACCGCGACCGCGGGCCGGATCACGTCGAAGACCGGGCGCTACAAGATCTTCCCGATCATCGGCGCCGCGTTGATGTCGATCGCGCTGTTCCTGTTCAGCACCATCGGCACGGAGACGCCGAACTGGCTCGTCATGATCTACATGTTCGTCATGGGTGCCGGTCTGGGTCAGTGCATGCAGACGCTGCTGCTGGCGATCCAGAACGACGCCGAGCCGCGTGACATGGGTGTGGCGACCGCTTCGGCGACGTTCTTCCGCCAGATCGGTGGCACCGTCGGTACCGCGGTGTTCCTGTCGATCCTGTTCAGCACGGTCGGCGACAAGATCGCCGAGGGCCTCAAGGCCGCCATGCAGACCGAGGCGTTCAAGGTCGCTCTGGCCCACAACCCGGAGTTCGCCAAGTCGCTGCAGGCGGGTGGCGGGTCCGGTGTGGACATCAACAACACCGAGTTCCTCAACCACCTCGACCCGGTGCTGGCCAAGCCGTTCCTGGACGGCTTCTCCGGCGCGATCGACCTGGTCTTCATGACCGGCGGCATCGTGATGGTGGCGGCGTTCGTCCTCGTGTGGTTCCTGCGCGAGAAGCCGCTCTCCACCAAGTCGGGCCTGGAGCGCGTGGCCGACGCCGAGGCCGTCGCGGTCTGATTCGAGGCACAAAAAAGAGGGGCCGCTGGTGCGGCCCCTCTTTTCGCGTTCTCAGTGCTCTTCGCCGTGCGCCTCGGCGTCCTTCAGACGCTGGTAGGAGCGGACGATCTCGGCCTCGGCCTCGGTGCGGCCGACCCAGGTCGCACCCTCGACGCTCTTGCCGGGCTCAAGGTCCTTGTAGACCTCGAAGAAGTGCTGGATCTCCAGGCGGTCGAACTCCGCCAGGTGGTGGATGTCCCGCAGGTGCTCGTGCCGCGGGTCGTCGGCGGGGACGCACAGAACCTTGTCGTCGCCACCCTTCTCGTCGGTCATGCGGAACATGCCGATGGCGCGGGCCTTGATCAGGCAGCCGGGGAACGTCGGCTCCTGAACGAGCACGAGGGCGTCCAGGGGGTCGCCGTCCTCGCCCAGGGTGTCCTCGATGAACCCGTAGTCGGCGGGGTACTGCGTCGCCGTGAACAACGTGCGGTCGAGGCGGATGCGACCAGTCTTGTGGTCCACCTCGTACTTGTTGCGCACTCCCTTGGGGATCTCGATCGTGACGTCGAACTCCACTGGTCCTCGCTCATGTAGCCCATTCGTGACGCCACTAGTGTGGACCACGACGCCCTGTCAACCCTCATCGGAGCGGCGGCCGGAGGGTGTGAGATTGCCCGTACCGAGCTGACGGAGGCCCCCTTGCCGGACGAGCCCCAGTGGCCGACCGAGGACGACGACACCGATCTTGCGTCGGCGTCCGAGGTGCCGACGCTGCAGGTCAGCCGCCCGTCGCTGGATCAGCCGACCATGCGCCTGCCGGTCGCCTCCGTGCTGAAGCCACCGTCCACTCAGGAGCCTCTGCGGTCGTCCCCCGTCCCTCCCGCTCCGAACGCCGGCGGCCGGGGTCCCGGTACTCCGAGTGGGCCTTTGAACGGTTCCGGTGGCCCTTCCGGTGGATCTTCCGGTGGGAAGTCTCACGGGCAGGTTGGACCGGACGGCGGCCAACCTCGGCCGGTCGAGCCGCCGAGGGCCACGCCGATGCGCATCGGGCCGGGCTCCGACGCCACCCCGGTGGCCGCGAAGACGGCTCGGGTGGACCAGTTGCCCGCGGTGGAGCCCTCGTGGTTCGACCAGCCGGTCAGACCGGAGTCCCGCCCCCCGCGCCCGCAGCCTCCTCGCCAGGAACCTCCGCGCGTCGAGCAGCCAACTCCGCCGCCCGCGCCTCGTCAGGAAGAGAAAGTTCGCGAGACGCTCCCGGTCTCGGGTTACGACGAGGAGCCGGAAGACCGGCTGACCGGCTCCGACGAGCCCAGGAAGGGCCGCAAGGCGCTCGCCGCCGCGCTCGGCCTGCTGGTCGTCGCGGCGCTCGCCGGCGCCACCGTCTACGCGGTCAACGAGTTCGGCGGGCCCGCGGCTGTCGAGACCAAGCCCCCCGCCCCGCCCGCCGCGGTCCAGCCGCTGGTCAAGGCAGCCAACGCGGGTGGACCGGCGCCGAGCGCCGCCGGTGTGAAATCAGCCCTCAACGGCCCTTCCGGCAACTCCGCGCTCGGCACCCTGACCGGCAGCGTCGTCGACCCGGCCAGCGGCACGGCCCTGTGGCAGCAGGGCGCCACCACGCCCGCGACGCCCGCGTCGAGCCTCAAGATCCTCACGGCGGCCGCGGCGCTGCTCAGCCTGGAGAAGACCGAGCAGCTGTCGACGAAGGTCGTCCAGGGCGCGGAGCCCGGCACCGTGGTGATCGTCGGCGGTGGCGACCCGACGATCTCCGGCACGCCCGGCAGCACCGTCTACCCCGGCGCGGCGACCCTCGACGACCTGGTCAACCAGGTGAAGCAGAAGGGCGCGGTCGCCAAGGTCCAGTTCGACCTGAGCCGGTACGTCGGCGAGCCGCTGGGCCCGCAGTGGGAGACGGCCGACATCGCCGGCGGCTCGGTGGCGCCGATCGTGCCGTTCATGCTCGACGGCGGCCGGCTCAACCCGAAGAACGACGTGTCGGCGCGCACCGGTAGCCCCGCCCAGTCGGCGGCGGACGCGTTCGCGCAGCGCATCGGGGCTCCTGGCGCCACGGCAGGGACGGCACCGCAGGGCGCGCAGGTGCTCGGTGAGATCAAGTCGGCGCCGATCGAGCAGCTCGTCGACAACATGATGCAGATCTCCGACAACGTGCTCACCGAGGCGATCGCCCGCGAGATCGCGATCAAGACGGGCAACGAGCCGTCGTTCGCGGGCGGGGTCAAGGCCGTGCGGGACATCCTGAGCAAGAACGGGTTCGACCTCACCGGGGCGAACTTCGTCGACGGCAGCGGCCTGTCGGCCACGAACAGGATCCCGGCCAAGCTGCTCACGGACGTGCTGGCCACGGCGGCCAAGCCCAGCCTGGACGACCCGCGCACGGCGAAGCTGCGGCCGTTGCTGACGGCACTGCCGGTGGCGGGCGGCAGCGGCACGCTGGCCGGTCGCTACGGCGGCAGCGCGTCCGGCGGCAAGGGCTGGGTGCGGGCCAAGACCGGCACGCTCACCGGCGTCAACGCCCTCGCCGGGATGGTCGTCGACGTGGACGGCCGGGTGCTCGTGTTCGCGTTCATGTCGGCGAGCAACCGCAACCCGGAGACCGAGGTGCGGCCGGCGCTCGACGTGATGGCCGCTGCGTTGCGCGGCTGTGGCTGTTCGTAGCGGGGCGCGCGCAGGTAACTTCGGCAGGGTGAACGGCGCGACGGAGGCAGAGCTCGGCCCGGTGGACTGGGAGCTGGCGGTGGCGACCGCCGTGCGGCTCGTGCGGCCAGGCCCGGTGATCGGGAAGGACGAGGCCGACCACGTCGTCGGCAGACTTCGCGAGCTCGCGCCTCGGGCGGAGGTGCACGTCCGCGAGCTGACGGGCCTGGGGCAGGGTCTGCCGCTGCTGCCGGGCGAGGTCGTCGACCGTCCCGCGTGGGTCAGGGCAGCCGCGCAGGGCCTCGCCGCCCTGACCGCGCCCGCGATGCCGCGTCAGGCCGGCGCCATGGCGAGCATCCTCGCGGGCACCGCCGGTGTGCAGGCGGGCGTCGTGATGGCGTTCCTGTCGTCGCGGGTGCTCGGCCAGTACGACCCGTTCAGCCCGAACGAGCAGCTGGCAGGACGACTCCTGCTCGTCGCGCCGAACATCGTTGGCGCACAACAGGCTCTGGACGTCCCCGACGACGACTTCCGGATGTGGGTGTGCCTGCACGAGTGCACGCACCGCCTGCAGTTCACCGGCGTGCCGTGGCTGCGCAAGTACTTCTCCGACCAGGTCACTGCTCTTCTCTCCACAATGGACGAAGACCGCGCGCCGCTGCCGGACGTGATCCGCGACTTCCGGCACAAGCTGCGCGCGGGCGACGGCCCGATCGGACTGATCGAGCTCATCCAGTCGCCGCAGCAGAAAGCCGTGCTGGACCGGCTGATCGCACTGTCCACTTTGCTCGAAGGCCACGCGGACCACGTGATGGACGCGGTGGGTCCCACCGTCGTGCCGTCCGTCTCGACGATCCGCAGCCGCTTCACCGCGCGCCGCAAGGGCGGCGGCCTGCTCGACCGCGTCCTGCGCACGCTGCTCGGCGTGGACGCGAAGGTGCGCCAGTACGAGGAGGGCGCGGCCTTCACCGAGTACGTCGTGGAACGCGTCGGCATGGACGGCTTCAACGCGATCTGGACCTCGGCCGACACCCTGCCGACCAGGGCGGAGATCGCCGAGCCGATGACGTGGCTGCGCCGCGTGGCCCCATGAACGGTCCGGTCGCCGAGGTCAGGACGGCCGTCAGGAGGTTCCTCGACGAGGTGCGCCCGGACGCGGTGACCGTCGCGGTCTCCGGCGGCGCCGACTCGTTGGCACTGGCCGCCTGCGTCGGCAGGTTCGTGCCCGGAGCCTCGGCCGTGATCGTCGACCACCAGCTGCAGCCGGGTTCGGGCGAGGTGGCCCTGCGCGCGGCCGGGCAGTGCGAGGAGTTCGGCCTGGTGGCGCGCGTGGAGGCCGTCGAGGTCTCCGGCCCCGGCGGCCCCGAGGCAGCGGCCCGCAAGGCGCGCTACGCGGCCCTGAGGCCTGCTTCCGGCCTCGTGCTGCTCGGCCACACCCTCGACGACCAGGCCGAGACCGTGCTGCTGGGCCTGGGCCGCGGCTCGGGTCCGCGCTCGATCGCGGGGATGCGCACCCTCGACCCGCCGTGGGGCCGCCCGCTGCTCGGCGTGACGCGGGCCGCCACCCGTGCGTTCTGCGCGGAGCAGGGCATCGAGGTGTGGGAGGACCCGCACAACTCCGACCCGTCGTACACGCGCGTGCGCTTGCGTGCGGAAGTCCTGCCGTTGCTGGAGGACGTGCTGCAGGGCGGCGTCGCGGCGTCGTTGGCCCGCACGGCGGCCCAGCTGCGCGAGGACTGTGACGCACTCGACGCCCTGGCCGCGGCGTTCAGCGGTGACTGCTGTGCCGTTGACGACATCTCGGAGTTGCCCGTCGCACTGAGACGGAGAGTGCTCAGGTCGTGGCTCATCGAGGCGGGCGTGCCTGAACTGTCCGATTCGCACCTGCGCCGTGTTGACGCACTGGTGAGTGAATGGCGCGGTCAGGGCGGTGTCTGGCTACCCGGTGGCTTTGTCGTGCGGCGCGCGCATGGCAGGCTCGTTGTCGAACCAGAGTCTTAAGCAGAGGGGACCTGTCCGTGTACGACGGCGACATCGCATCCGTGCTCATCACCGAGCAGGAGATCAGCGACAAGGTCACCGAGCTCGCCAAGCAGGTCGCGGACGATCACCCAGAAGGTGACTCCGACCTCGTGCTGATCACCGTCCTCAAGGGCGCTGTGATGTTCATGGCCGATCTCGCCCGCGCGCTGCCCGTCCCGGTGCAGCTCGAGTTCATGGCCGTTTCGTCCTACGGCTCCTCCACGTCCTCCTCGGGCGTGGTGCGGATCCTGAAGGACCTGGACCGCGACATCGCCGACCGCAGGGTCGTGATCGTCGAGGACATCATCGACTCGGGCCTCACGCTGTCGTGGCTGCTGAAGAACCTGCAGTCGCGCAAGCCGCGGTCCCTGGAGGTCTGCACGCTGCTGCGCAAGCCCGACGCGGTGAAGGTCGAGGTGCCGGTCAAGTACGTCGGCTTCGACATTCCCAACGAGTTCGTCGTCGGCTACGGCCTCGACTACGCCGAGCGCTACCGCGACCTGCCGTACATCGGCACGCTGGACCCGAAGGTCTACTCCAGCTGAAACACGATGAAGGGAACCTTTATCCACGTGAGGTGGATAGAGGTTCCCTTCATCGTTCAAACGGTCAGCAGTTCGGACGGCAGCGGCGTTGCGAGACCGCGTCCAGCAGCACGCCGCGGATGTCCTCCGGGTTCGGCGCCTGATACGCCTTGCCGCCGGTAGCGGCCGCAATGGCTCGCAGCGCGTCCATGTCGACCTCGTCACCGAGGCCGACCATGATGATCGGCACCGGCTTCGCGGGATCCGCCTCCCGCTTCAGCGTCTCGATCAACGCGGCGGTGTCGATCGACGAGATGTCGTCGTTGCGCCCGTCCGTCATCAGCACGACGGAGTTGACCTTCGACGGGTCGTACCCGGCCAGCACGTGCCGGAACGCCGCCAGCGTCGTGTCGTTCAGCGCCGTGCCGCCGCCGACGAGCCCGGTCAGCTGGCTGGCGCCGGCCTCCAGCCGCTTGCGGCGCGTGACGCCCGCCAGGGGTTCACCCAGCGGCCCTATCGGCACCAGCTCGATCCAGTCCTGCGGCGGCTTCTTGTCGGTCGAGAACGCCCACAGGCCGATCTGCGTGGTGTCCGGCAGCATTCCGAGCGCGGTCATGGAGGCCTCGGTGGCCGCCTCGATGCGGGTCTTGCCGTTCCGGCCCTTCTCGATCATCGAGCCGGAGACGTCGATGACGGTCAGCATCCGCATGTCCAGGCTGATGGCGCCCCACGTGCGCAGCAGCTCGGAGACCTGGTCGGCGTTCGGCGTCTCGATCAGCTTCACGTCGCCCGCCTGCACGCCCTCGACGTCGGTCGACCACTTGGCCGGCGCGGCGCCCTGCACGGTGCGGAAGCCCGCCTCGCCGAAGCGCTTCACGGTGTCGGCGGAGCGGAGGACCTTCTCGAACTCGGCCGCCGCCTCGCCGATGCCGTCCGGCTCGTTCTGGCGCGAGACGCGGACGAGCGGGTAGTCGAACGAGAGCGTGCCCTCCTTGGGCGGGGCGCCCAGAACGGCGTTGTCCCTGACCGAGCGGTTGTTCGCCACCACCGACTGCTCGGGGGCTGCGAAGAGCGGCGCCTTGTCGGCGTCGGTGGTGACCTTGCCGAACGCGTCGCGCACCGACGGCACGGCGTTGCGGCCCACGCGCAGCAGGGCGCCGACCAGCTCCGGCTTCGGCGTTCCGTCCGGGTTGCCGAGCAGCGTGCGGATCACGAAGAGGGTGGCGAGGCCCTCCGAGGTCATCGTCGGGTCGCTCAGGGAGACGCTGACCTTGGTGTCGAGGACCTTGGACCAGGACACTGGCGAGACCGGGAAGCCGATCTTGCCCATGGCCTTCTCGGAACCGGCCAGCACGAGCGGGCTGGAGGCGAGCGAGGGCTTGATGTCCAGCTTCGGGGCCTCCGGGCCGGTCTCGGCGGCCTGGCGCTGGGCCTCCGCGGCCCACATCGAGGAGTCGGGGATCCACAGGGCGTGGGGGTTGATCTGCGCGGTGGGGAGCTCGTTCGCCACGTCGGCCGCGTTGCGCGACTCGACCTGGACCTGGACGCACCGGCCGTTCACGACCGGTTGTGACCGCTGGTAGTCCTGCGCCGCCGCGTTCACCACATCTAACGCGGCGGGTGTGACGGCGACCTTCAACGGCAGTGCGCCGGAGCAGTCGGCGCCGCTGGTGACACGCAGTGCCACGACCGTGACGCCCGCCGCCGCGACCACTCCGAGCAGGGCGGCCACGGGCAGAGCCACCCGCCGGAACAATCCGGGGGACGTGTGACGTGCTGACATACAGTTACTTACCTTCGGTCACGTGTTCACTCTTTCGAGTGGCGGGGAAACACTCGGGGGATCGAATGAGGATGACATGTGACCCCCAAACGTAATGAGATGGCGTGAGCTGCGTCACTCGTCTGGACGGCCGTATTTGTTCCGGATGAACCAAACAGCGTGAACGTGCGTGGCAGGGGTCACGGGCGGGAACCCGGGACGGTCGCCGACCGTTGGTTGCTCAGTACCCGACCAGCGGGCGGTAGGCTGGTCGGACGCGGTATGTGGGTCTTCCACTGCCCGACGCGCAAGTCAGGGAGGGTCGAGGCCGCCCGCCGGCCGTAAGTGCATGGACCGCAAGCGCCTGCTTCGCAACCCGCTGCTGTGGATCGCTGCGGTGTTGCTGCTCTACTTCGTCTTCACCGTGCTCTTCGACGACTCACGGGGCTACCACCCGGTCAAGACGTCCCAAGCGCTCCAACAGGTGCGGGACGGCAAGGTCAAGGAAGCCACGATCGAGGACAAGGAGCAGCGGCTCCGGCTCACCCTCACCGACGGTACGACGTTCGAGGGCAGCAACCGCCTCATCACGCAGTTCCCGGCCAGCGCGACGGACGAGATCTTCAACGTCCTCGACCAGGCCGGCAACAAGCCGACCGTGGAGACCAAGGTCAGCCAGGAGTCCATCCTGATGCAGATCCTGATCTACCTCGTGCCGCTCGGCCTGCTGTTGCTGCTGCTGATGTGGATGATGAACAACGCCCAGGGCGGCGGTAACCGCGTCCTGAACTTCGGCAAGTCCAAGGCCAAGCAGCTGTCCAAGGACATGCCCAAGACGACGTTCGCCGACGTCGCCGGTGCCGAGGAGGCCGTCGAGGAGCTCGAGGAGATCAAGGACTTCCTCCAGAACCCCGGCCGCTACCAGGCGCTCGGCGCGAAGATCCCGAAGGGCGTGCTGCTGTACGGCCCGCCTGGAACCGGTAAGACGCTGCTCGCCAGGGCCGTCGCCGGTGAGGCCGGCGTCCCGTTCTACTCGATCTCCGGCTCGGACTTCGTCGAGATGTTCGTCGGTGTCGGCGCCTCGCGTGTGCGCGACCTGTTCGAGCAGGCCAAGCAGAACGCGCCGTGCATCATCTTCGTCGACGAGATCGACGCGGTGGGCCGCCACCGCGGTGCCGGTCTCGGCGGTGGTCACGACGAGCGCGAGCAGACGCTGAACCAGCTGCTCGTCGAGATGGACGGCTTCGACTCGCGCGGCGGGATCATCCTGATCGCGGCGACGAACCGTCCCGACATCCTCGACCCCGCGCTGCTGCGTCCTGGCCGTTTCGACCGCCAGATCCCGGTGTCCGCGCCGGACATGAAGGGCCGCAGGCAGATCCTCCGGGTGCACTCGAAGGGCAAGCCGCTCGCCTCCGACGCCGACCTCGACGGTCTCGCGAAGCGCACCGTCGGGTTCTCCGGCGCCGACCTCGCGAACGTCATCAACGAGGCCGCGCTGCTCACCGCCCGCCAGAACGGCCACGTCATCACGGCGGCCGCGCTGGAGGAGTCCGTCGACCGCGTGATCGGCGGTCCTGCCCGCAAGAGCAGGATCATCTCCGAGAAGGAGAAGAAGATCACCGCGTACCACGAGGCAGGGCACGCCCTGGCCGCGTGGGCCATGCCGGACATCGACCCGCTCTACAAGGTCACGATCCTCGCCCGCGGCCGCACGGGTGGTCACGCCCTCGCGGTGCCGGAGGAGGACAAGGACCTGATGACCAGGTCCGAGATGATCGCGCGGCTGGTGTTCGCACTGGGTGGCCGCTCGGCCGAGGAGCTCGTCTTCCACGAGCCCACCACCGGCGCGTCCAACGACATCGAGCAGGCGACCAAGATCGCTCGCGCGATGGTCACCGAGTACGGCATGAGCGCGCGGCTCGGCGCCGTGAAGTACGGCCAGGAGCAGGGCGAGCCGTTCCTCGGCCGCTCGGCGGGCCGTCAGGCCGACTACTCGCTCGAGGTCGCGCACGAGATCGACGAGGAGGTGCGCAAGCTCATCGAGGCCGCGCACACCGAGGCGTACGAGGTGCTCAACACCTACCGCGACGTCCTCGACAACCTCACTCGCGAGCTGCTCGAGAAGGAGACGCTGCACCGCAAGGACCTGGAGCGGATCTTCACGGGCGTCGAGAAGCGGCCGCGGATCACCCAGTTCAACGACTTCGGTGACCGCACGCCGTCCGACATCCCGCCGATCAAGACCCCCGGCGAGCTCGCCAAGGAGCGCGGGGAGCCGTGGCCGCCGGTCGTCGAGGACACCATCGAGAAGGAGTTGCAGCAGGAGCCTGCTGCGGCGCCGACCGAGGAGCTGCCGTCGCCGAACGGTTCCAACGGCGTGCACCAGCCGACGAACCAGTCGGGCCCGCCGAACTACGGCGCCCCGCCCGGATGGACCCCGGCGACCGTGCCCGGCGGCAAGCCGCACAACGTCTGGGAGCCGAAGAAGCCGCAGTCGGATCAGGACGAGCGGCAGTGACAGAGCAGCACCAGCTCGACGCAGACGCCGGTCTCACCCGCAACGGGGAGGCCGGCGTCTCCGCGCGGCGGGTCTTCGACCAGGCGCGCGCTGAGGCGGCGGTGCGCGAGCTGCTGATCGCGTGCGGTGAGGATCCGGAGCGCGAGGGCCTGCGCGAGACGCCCGCTCGGGTGGCGCGGGCTTACCGGGAGTTGTTCGCGGGCCTCTACACCGACGCGGACAGCGTGCTCGCGAAGACGTTCGACGAGAGCCACGAGGAGCTCGTCCTCGTCACCGACATCCCGATGTTCAGCTTCTGCGAGCACCACCTGCTGCCGTTCCACGGCGTCGCGCACGTCGGGTACATCCCGAACGAGGCGGGCAGGGTGACGGGGCTGTCGAAGCTCGCACGGCTCGTCGACCTCTACTCGAAGCGGCCGCAGGTGCAGGAACGGCTGACCTCGCAGGTCGCGGACGCGCTGGTGCGCAGGCTGGAACCGCGCGGCGTGATCGTGGTCGTCGAGGCGGAGCACCTGTGCATGGGCATGCGCGGCGTGCGCAAGCCCGGCTCGCGCACGACGACGTCGGCGGTGCGCGGGCTGCTGCGCACGTCCGCCTCCTCGCGGGCGGAGGCGATCGAGCTGATCAGGGGCCGGTTGCGGTGAGCCCGTTGCCGAAGCCCGGCAGGTGTGTCGTGATGGGCGTGCTGAACGTGACGCCGGATTCGTTCTCCGACGGCGGCAGGTACATCGACCGGCGGGACGCCGTCGCGCACGGCATCGCGATGCACCAGCGCGGTGCCGACCTGATCGACGTCGGCGGCGAGTCGACGCGTCCCGGCGCCGAACGGGTGGAGCCCGCCGAGGAGATCTCACGGGTCGTGCCGGTGATCCGCGCGCTGGTCGCCGAGGGCGTGCCGGTCAGCGTGGACACCATGCGCGCCGCCGTCGCCTCGGCGGCACTGGAGGCGGGCGCCTCGATCGTGAACGACGTCTCCGGCGGGCTGGCCGATCCCCGGATGGCGTCCGTGGTGGCCGCTGCCGGTGTGCCGTACGTGTTGATGCACTGGCGGGGCCACAGCACGGAGATGGACTCGTTGGCGACGTACGACGACGTGGTCAGCGACGTGCGCGACGAGCTGCTGCAGCGCGTCGAGGCCGCGGTGGCGGCCGGCGTCGCGGAGTCGTCGATCGTGCTCGACCCCGGCCTGGGTTTCGCGAAGCTCGGTGACCACAACTGGGAGTTGCTGCAGCGCCTGGACGAACTGGTGGAGCTGGGTTTCCCGGTGCTGGTCGGGGCGTCGCGCAAACGCTTCCTCGGCACGCTGCTCGGCGACCGTCCACCTGACGGCAGGGAGGACGCGACCGCGGCGGTGTCTGCTCTTGCCGCGTTCAACGGAGCGTGGGGTGTGCGGGTGCACGACGTCGACCGGTCGCTGGACGCGGTCGCCGTCGCCGGGGCGTGGAGGCGGGGACATGGCTGACCGGATCGCGTTGACGGGCCTGCGGGTCCGGGGCAACCACGGCGTCTTCGAGCACGAGAAGCGCGACGGCCAGGAGTTCGTCGTGGACATCACGCTCTGGCTCGACCTCAGCTCGGCGTCCCGCACGGACGATCTCAAGGAGACCTACCACTACGGCGAGCTCGCCGAGATGGCCGCCGCGATCATCGGCGGCGAACCGTGCGATCTCATCGAGACGGTGGCCGGTCGCATCGCCGACGCCGCGATGACCGACACCAGGCTGCACGCGGTCGAGGTGACGGTGCACAAGCCGTCCGCCCCGATCCCGCTGACCTTCGACGACGTGTCGGTGACGATCCGCCGCTCGCGTCGGCTGGCCGCGCCTCTCAAAGAGGCGAAATGACCCGCGCGGTCCTGTCGATCGGCTCGAACCTCGGTGACCGGTTCGCGTTCCTGCAGTCGGTGGTGGACGGCCTGAAGCCGTACGTCGTCGCGGTGTCGCCCGTGTACGAAACGGCGGCGTGGGGTGTGGAGGACCAGCCGGACTTCCTCAACGCCGTGGTGATCGTGGCTGCCGACGACGTCGACGAGTGGGGTTGGCTGCGGCGCGGTCAGGAACTGGAGAACGCCGCCGGGCGCGTGCGGGAGAAGCGCTGGGGCCCGCGCACGTTGGACGTGGACGTGGTTTCGGTGGACGGGGTGACCTCGGACCACCCGGAGCTGCTTCTGCCGCATCCTGGGGCGTTTGAGCGTGCGACGGTCCTCATCCCGTGGCTCGACGTCGAACCGGATGCTGTGCTGCCGGGCCACGGACCCGTTGCCGCGCTGCCGGTTTCGGCGGAAGGCGTGCGGCGGCGCGACGATCTCGTGCTGCGTTCGGGTTGGATGGACGCGTGAGGTTCACCCGTCCCCGTGACCTGGCGACGATCGCGATCATCGCCGGGCTGCTGGCCCACCTGCTGCTGCGATTCGCGTACGACTCGATGCCGCCGCTGCCTCAGCTGGCCGGGTCCACGCTGCTGGTGATCGCGCTCGTCGAGGTCGTGCTCGCGTTCTCGTTGCGAGCGCGGATCCAGCGGCGCTCGCCGCGACCCGTGCAGCCGCTCACCGCGGCGCGTGCCGTCGCGCTCGCGAAGGCTTCCTCTGTTTTGGGCGCGTTGATGTTCGGTGCCTGGACGGGGCTGCTGATCTACACCGTGCCGGTGCGCGACGAGTTCGCCGCGGCCGGAAACGACCTGTTCGCAGCCGTTGTGGGGATGGTGTCGGCCGCTGCGCTGATCGCTGCCGCGCTGTGGCTCGAGCACTGCTGCAAGACGCCGACGGAGACTCCCGGGAAGGATTAGATACCCGGCCGTAGGGTCTCAGTCGCATAACTACGCGGTACCGTAGTGCGCATGACCGGGCGAGGCGCGTCGATCGACGACGAGCAGGAAGATCACGGTCGTGGCTCCGGGCGATTGCTGTTAGTAGCGGCATTGGCGCTCGCCCTCGTGGCCGCGGCGGTGCTCGTGCTGAGCGACAGCGCCCGCATGCTGCGCCTGGCCGTGGTGGCCGCGCTGTGGGCGGCACTGGTGGGCGCCTTCCTGGCCGCCAGATACCGCAAACAGGTCACGGAGCGCGACGACGAGGTGGCCGACCTCCAGTCCGTCTACGAGCTGGAGCTCGAGCGCGAGGTGGCCGCGCGCCGCGAGTACGAGCTCGAGATCGAGTCCGAGACGCGCAAGCGGATCGAGGAGGAGTCGCGCGCGGACATCGACGCGCTGCGTGCCGACCTGAGGGCGTTGCGGGACAACCTCGAAGCCCTGCTGGGCGGCGACGTCCTCGTCGAACGCGTGGCCCTGCGCGCCGAGTCGACCCGCCTGCGTTCCCTGGCCTCCGACGCCGCACGCCTGGCCTCGATGCCGGAGAAGCGCATCATCAACGCCAAGCCCGCGATCACCGCGTCGGTGGCCGCGGAGAAGCCGTCCGAGCGCACGGAGCTGATCGAACGCGTCGCGCACGACGCCAAGGTCCAGCCGCCGCGCCGCGAACCCGCCCGCCCGGAGCCCGCACGGCCGGATCCGACCAGGACTTCGCCGCGGCCGCAGCCTGCCGTGGTGCGCCGCGAGCCCGTGAAGGCCGCGAAGCAGGAGCCGGCTCGCCCACAGCCCAGGCCCGCCGCCGGTGGCGTGGCCGCCCGGCTCGGTGGCGCCACGCCGCCCGCCGCCCCTCCCGCCCCGCCGGTCAAGGCGCCGCAGCCCGTGCAGGCGCAGGTCCAGCGCACCGAACGCGTGCCGCGCCCGCAGCCCCAGAACCGCGCCGAACCGCTGACGCGCCAGGCAGAGCCGCCGAAGGCGCCCGCGGCCGTCGCGAAGGCCGTCGAGACGCGCAAGCCGGAGCCTCGTTCCCGAGTGGCCGAGCGCACCGAGATGATCAACCCGCAGGTGCTCGCCGAGTCCCGCTCGCAGCCGCCCGGTGGCGGCCGCCGCCGCGCCGACGACCGTCCCGCTGCCGACCAGGACAGCGGCTCGTGGGAGACCCTGAAGCCCGCCGGCGGTGGTCGTCGGCGCGCCGACGACCCGCCGTCACGCTCGTCCTCCGAGGACTCGCTGGTGTCGCTGCCGCCGACGGGCCGCCGCGCCGCGGACCAGTCGTCGGCCAGGTTGCCGGTGGTGTCCACCGGCAGGAGGTCCGCCGCGGACGACGCACCGGTCGCCGGACGCCGGGTGGCCGAGGAGTCGTCCACGCGCCTCCCCGCGGTCTCCACCGGCCGCAGGGCAGCCCCGGAGGACCCGTCCGGTGCGCACGCCGACGGCAAGTCCGTGAGCGAGCTGCTGGCGTCGCTGGGCGGTGGCGACGCGCCCCGTCGCCGGCGTCGCCGGGACGACTAGCTACTTGTCGATGTCGCCGACGATGACGGCGAACGAGCTGAGTGCTGCGGGAAGGTCGTCGACCGTGGTGTCCGGCAACAGCGCCGACAGCGCCTGAACGTTGTTGAACGACGGCGTGCGCAGCTTGAGGCGCCACGGCGTCTTCTCGCCGCGCGACGACAGGTGCACGCCCGAGGTGCCGAGCGGCGCCTCGACTCGCGTGTAGACCGAGCCCTCAGGTGCCTTGATGGCCTTGGGCAGACGAACGTTCACCGGTCCCGACGGCAGCTGTTCCAAGCATTGCGTCGCCAACGCGACAGACAGCCGCGCCTCGTCCAGAAGGCACCGCACGCGCGCAGCGGCGTCGCCCTCGGTCCGCACGACCGGCGTGAAGGACAACGCCTTGTAGGCGGGCAACGGGTCGTCTCGCCGCAGATCGAAGTCCACTCCGCTGGCCCGCCCGATGGGCCCGGTGACCCCGTACGCCAACGCGTCGGCGCGCGGCAGAACGCCGAGCCCTTCCAGCCGTGAGAAGTCGATCTCCAGCTCGTTGACGTCCACAGTGGACAGAAACTCGGCGACCCGCGCGGTCCAGCCAGCCGGCACGTCCTCGCGCAGGCCGCCGATCCGGTTGAACATGAAGTGGATGCGGCCGCCCGACGCCTCTTCCATCAGCGACTGCACGCCTTCGCGGTACACGGCGGCGTTGGGGGACAACGGGGTCAGGAAGACCATGTGCGCCATCAGGCGGTTGAGCTCGCACAGCAGCACGCGCAGCCATTGGGCGCGTGCCGGGACGTCCATGCCCGTCATGCGCTCGACGGCCAGCGCCACGGCCAGCTCGTTGCAGAACGCGGAAAGCCAGTCGTGGCGGTTGGCGAGCGTCAGGACCTGGCGGTAGTCGCGGACCTCGAACAGCTTCTCGGCACCGCGGTGCAGGTGCCCGACGAGTGGCTCGGCCGCGGTGATCACCAGCTCCGGGGTGACCGTCAGGCGCAGGCGGTAGGCGCCGTGGGCGGACGGGTGCAGTGGGCCCAGGTCGATCACGCGGTCGACGCCCAGGTACTGGGCGCCAGCGCCCACGCCGACGGTGATCTGCTCGCTCACCCGAGCATGGTTTCACGAGGCTGGGAACACGGCTCACGCCCTCGTGATCGCGAAGTAGAAGCACCCGTGCGAGACGCTGCGGACCTGGAGCGTCTCGATTGTAGGATCGTTGAACAATTCCTCGATCTTACGATCGAATGATCCCTGCTCGACGATGCCGCCGTCGGTGATCTGACCAGCGGCATTGTAGGAACGTAGGATCCGGGGATTGTTCAACAGTTCAGCGGGGAGACGATCCAACGAAGGCTCTGCAGGGCAGTCGACGTGCGTGAAGATCGGCCCGACCTCGGCGTACGGCCCCTTGCCCGCGTCGGGCGAGTAGCGGAACAGCCAGACCGGCTCGTCCGGCAGCGACTTCCGCAGGCAGCAGCGCAGCGGCACGTCGGGTTCGGAGGCCCGGTACTCCCGGCCGGGGTCGGACAGGGCGGCGGACGGCGGCACGTTGTGGATTCGCATGCCGGCAACGATCGTCGTCAGGTCACCGAAAAGCTGGCGGGATTCGGACGCCAGGGCGGCAGCGCGGGCAGCAGGTCCGCGACGGCGACCCCGCACCCGTGCAACAACCAGCCGAATCCTCCCAGACCGTGCGGATCACGCAGCTCGGCGATCCGTCCGGCCCGCGCAGCCGACTCCAGCCACTCCCAGCCGGACCCGGAAACCGCACCGGTCAGGCCCAACGCGGCCAACGCGTCCCGCTGCGACACCAGCACCCAGTCCCCACCGGCGGCGTCGGCAGCCGAGTCGAAGGCGACGTGCGCGGTGATGTCGCACGACCCGTCGAACACCGGCGGTACCTGACGCCCGCCCCGATACCCGGTCAGCGTGAACCGCCGGGACGACATCAGGTGCCCGTAGTCGATCGCCAGCGCCGCACCCCGCACCGAAGAAACCGCAGCGGCCCAAGCAGCGTCCCGAGGCGCCCCCACCTCGGCCTGCTCACCGTCCCCCAGAGAAGGCCACCACCGGGTGATCCACGGATCAGAGGAAGGCCCGGTCACGACAGGACACGGGATCGAGTCGAGCCACTCGTGCCCGACCAGCAGCCCGACGCACGAAGGCACGACCGAGGTCCACCGCACCCCAGGCAGCTCGACAGGAGGACCGAGCTCGACAGCGGTCACACGCAACCGCGAAGCCAGCGACCC
Source organism: Lentzea nigeriaca (assembly GCF_016907955.1). Lineage (GTDB taxonomy): Bacteria > Actinomycetota > Actinomycetes > Mycobacteriales > Pseudonocardiaceae > Lentzea > Lentzea nigeriaca. Next base: position 497,587 of record NZ_JAFBCX010000002.1, read on the forward strand.
GGAGGCCAGCGAACGCACGGCGAAAGCCAGCTCACCGCCACCCGCGCCGACGTCGACGAAGTCCACGACCGGGGGAAATCCGAGAGCGGCGTCCACCCGAGCGAGCAACGTCAACAACGCCTCGGCCAGCTCCGGACCCACCAGCGGCGACGTGCGGAAGTGCGACGACGGCTTCTCCCCGCGCGCGAAGAAGCCGGTAGGCCCGTAGAGAGCGGCGTGCCAAGCGGCTTCCCAGTCGAACACGGGTCAAGTGTGCCTCTAAGGTCATTTCTCGTGAACGACGCCGACCTCACGCCGACGCCGACCCGCAAGCGCATCGAGCAGCGCCGCTGGACCGTCCTGTTCCCCGTCGTGGCGCTGATCGCTCTCGCCGCGGCCGGTCTCGTGCTGTTCGCGCTGGGCACGTCGAGCATCGGCATCGGGCCGTTGCTGGTCGGTGCCGCCGCGGCGCTGATTCCCGTCGCGTTCGTGGTGAGCGCCTTCCTGTGGATCGACAGGTGGGAACCGGAACCGGCGAAGATGCTGCTCTTCGCGTTCGTCTGGGGAGCGTGCGGTGCGACGATCAGCTCGCTCGCGTTCAACCAGACGTCCCGCGTGCTCGGTGACCTGCTCTACCAGGACGGCACGACGTTCACCGCGGTGGTCGGCGCGCCGATCGTCGAGGAGGCGACCAAGGCGGCGTTCCTGTTCGCGGTGTTCCTGCGCCGCAGGCACGAGTTCGACGGTGTCGTGGACGGCATGGTCTACGCGGGCATCACGGCGGCGGGCTTCGCGTTCACCGAGAACATCTGGTACTTCGGCCGCGTCTTCCTGGAGAACGGGCTCGGCAACATGGGCGGCGGCGTGGTCGCGCTGTTCATCCTGCGCGGGGTGCTGTCGCCGTTCGCGCACCCGCTGTTCACGGCCATGACCGGCATCGGTGTCGGCATCGCGGCCAGCACCAGCAACTCCACGGTCAGGGTGCTCGCCCCGATCGGCGGCTACCTCACCGCGGTCGGCCTGCACTCGCTGTGGAACTTCTCGACCACGGTCGGCACCGGGTCGGACTTCATCAACCTGTACTTCCTGATCATGGTGCCGGTGTTCGCCGGCGCGGTCGCGATCGTGGTCTGGCAGCGGCGCAGGGAGCAGCGGATCGTGGCGGGCCAGCTGGCCGCGATGGCGCAGAACCGGTGGATCGCCAACAGCGAGGTGGCCCTACTGGCCAGCCTCAACGGGCGCAGGAACTGGCTGCGGGCGGTCAAGCGCAAGTCCGGTGACGCGGCGGCCAGGTCCGTGAAGACCTACCAGATCGCCGTCACCGAGCTGGCCTTCCTGCGCCACCGCATCGAGCAGGGAACAGCGGGGCAGAGCGCGGAGCACCGCCACGGCGTGCTGCTCGACGCGCTGCACGCCGCCAGGGCGGCCGCCCGCCGGTGAATCCGGTCACCGACCAGGTACATCCCGGTAAACGCCGGTCTACCCTCGGCGGCGTCGTCTGGTACCCGAACCGGGACTGGAACGTCAGAAGGAGTTAGTCGCATGGACGCGACCCCACGTCCGGCCAGGCTCGCCGTCGGTGTCATCTCGGCAGGCAGGGTCGGCTCGGTGCTGGGCGCCGCGCTGGCCAGGACGGGCCACGTGGTGGTCGGCACGTCCGCCGTCTCTCAGGCCTCCCGCAACCGCGCGGAGGAGCTGCTGCCCGGTGTCCCGATCGAGGACCCGACCGAAGTCGCCACACGAGCGGACCTCGTGCTGCTGGCCGTTCCGGACGACGAGCTCGCCGGGCTCGTGAAGGGCCTGGTCGCCGCGGAGTCGCTGCGCGCGGGCCAGATCGTCGTGCACACCAGTGGCGCTCAGGGCGTCAACGTCCTCGAACCCGCTGCCCAGGTCGGCGCGCTCACGCTCGCGCTGCACCCCGTCATGACGTTCACCGGCCGCTCGGAGGACCTGCAGCGGATGAGCGCCGCGTGCGTCGGTGTCACGGCCGCGGACGGCGACGAGGTGGCCTGGAGCGTCGGTGAGGCCCTGGTCGTGGAGATGGACGCCGAACCCGTCCGGGTCCCGGAGGCGGTCCGCCCGCTCTACCACGCGGCGCTGGCCCACGGCGCGAACCACCTGATCACGCTGGTCCGCGACGCCGCCGACCTGCTCACCAACGCGGGCGTCGCCAACGCCGAACGCCTGCTCGGCCCGTTGCTGTCCGCCGCGCTCGACAACGCGCTGCGCCACGGTGACCGAGCCCTCACCGGTCCGGTCGCCCGCGGCGACACGGGTACCTTGCGCAAGCACCTGGAGGTGCTCGCCGAGCAGGCACCCGAGACCCTCCCCAGCTACCGCGTGCTCGCCCGCCGCACCGTCGAACGGGCGGAGCGCTCAGGGCTGCTCAAGCCAGACGCGGCCAACGACGTTCGCACCACTCTCGAGGACTGACGTGACCAAGCCACTCACCAAGGACGACTACCGCCCGGACGACGTCACGGTGCACCGCGACCCGCAGCGGCTCAACCGCGTGGTCAAAGCACTGCGCAACGCCGGCCGCAACGTCGCGCTGGTGCCCACGATGGGCGCGCTGCACGCGGGCCACCGGCAGCTGATCCGCGAGGCCCAGGTCATGCAGAACACGGTGGTCGTGGTGTCGATCTTCGTGAACCCGTTGCAGTTCGGGCCGAACGAGGACCTCGCGAAGTACCCGCGGCAGTTCGAGTCCGATGTGGACATCTGCCGCGAGGAGCGCGTCGGCCTGGTGTTCGCGCCGTCCGTCGAGGACATGTACCCCGAAGGTGCGCAGGTCACCGTCCACCCCGGTCCGCTGGGCGACGAGCTGGAGGGCGCCTCGCGGCCAGGCCACTTCGCGGGCGTGCTGACCGTGGTGTCGAAGCTGTTCAACATCGTGCAGCCCACGTACGCGGTGTTCGGGCAGAAGGACTACCAACAGCTGCAGCTGATCCACAAGATGGCGCGGGACCTGAACTTCCCGCTCGACGTCGTCGGCGTGCCGACCGTCCGCGAGCACGACGGCCTCGCATTGTCGTCGCGCAACGCCTACCTGAGCCCGGAACAGCGGCAGCAGGCCGTGACGCTGTCAGCCGCGCTGACCGCCGGTGCCCACGTGTCCTCGCAGGGCGCCGACGCGGTGCTCAAGGCCGCGCACGACGTGCTGGCGCAGACGCCCGAGATCGAGCTCGACTACCTGGAGCTGCGCGGGCCGGACCTCGGTCCCGCGCCGGAGAACGGCGACGCGCGCCTGCTCATCGCGGCCCGCGTCGGTTCCACCCGTCTGATCGACAACATCGCGGTGTTGCTCGGCGAAGGCGACGAGTAGGGGGAATGACATGTTCCGCACGATGCTGAAGTCCAAGATCCACCGGGCGACCGTGACGCAGGCCGACCTGCACTACGTCGGCTCGGTGACGGTGGACGAGGACCTGATGGAGGCGGCCGACCTCCTGGCGGGCGAACAGGTCGCCATCGTCGACGTCACCAACGGCGCGCGGCTCGAGACCTACGTCATCCCCGGCGAGCGCGGCACCGGCGTGCTGGGCATCAACGGCGCGGCGGCGCACCTCGTGCACCCCGGCGACATCGTCATCCTCATCGCCTACGGGCAGATGGACGACGCCGAGGCCCGCACCTACCAGCCGCGCGTCGTCTTCGTGGACGCCGACAACAAGGTCGTCGACCTCGGTGCCGACCCAGCGCACGCCCCCGAGGGGTCAGGTCTGGTGAACGGCTCCACCTCGGCGCCGTCGTCCGAGACCGTCGAGGCGACCGCGCTCGACGCGTTGATCCAAGCCGAGAACTGAGGAACCGGACCGTGCTTCTCGCCATCGACGTCGGTAACACCAACATCGTGCTCGGTCTGTACGACGGGGTCGGCGACACGGCCCCGCTCGTGCGCGACTACCGCATGCGCACCGACGCCAGGATGACCGCCGACGAGCTCGCGCTGACCATGCGCGGCCTCCTCGGCGAGTACGCCGACAAGATCACCGGCATCTCCGCGCTGTCCACCGTCCCCGCGGTGCTGCGCGAGCTGCGCGTGATGCTCGGCCGCTACTACGACTCCGTGCCGAAGGTGCTGGTGGAGCCGGGCGTGAAGACCGGTGTGCCGCTGCTCGTCGACAACCCGAAGGAGGTGGGCTCGGACCGCGTGATCAACACGCTGGCCGCGCACCACCTCTACTCGACCTCGTGCATCGTGGTCGACTTCGGCACGTCGACGAACCTCGACGTGATCTCGTCGCGCGGTGAGTTCCTCGGCGGCGCGCTCGCACCCGGCATCGAGATCTCGGTCGACGCGCTCGCCGCCCGTGCCGCCCAGCTGCGCAAGGTCGAGCTGGTCAGGCCGCGCAACGTGATCGGCAAGAACACCGTGGAGTGCCTGCAGTCCGGCATCGTCTACGGGTTCGTCGGCCAGGTGGACGGGCTGGTGCGCAAGATCACCGAGGAGCTCCAGCAGACCGATCCCGGTCCCGTGACGGTGATCGCCACGGGCGGTCTCGCCCCGCTGGTCGTGTCGGAGTCCTCGGAGATCGCGCACCACGTGCCCGACCTGACCCTGCTCGGCCTGCGGCTCGTCTTCGAGCGCAACATGCCCGCTACTCGCTGACGCGCACCATCCGGAACACGTCCGAGTGCAAGGAGACGTCGAACGGCCCGTTCGACGTCTCCGGCCGTTCACGGAGGAACGCGAGCATCTTCTCGTTGACCGCGGCACGCTCCTCCTCGTCGATGACGAGCATGCGCGAGTGCGTGTTGATCCACGCGACGGCCGCTTCCGGCGAGTCCCTGCGGTGCACGTGCGGGAACACCGCGTGCTCCGGCGGCCCGAACGACGGGTGCGCCATCATCTCCACCGCGCTCTGCCGCTGGGACTCGACGCTGGTGTTCGACACCTTTTGGAAGTCGTTCAACCACGCCACGTCCGTGTCGGTGTCGAGCCACATGGCCGCCAGCACGCCGCCGGGCCGCAGCACACGGGCGATCTCCGGCAGCGCCTTCTCCTGGTCGAACCAGTGGAACGCCGTGCCGACGAAGACTGCGTCGACGGTCTGGTCCGGCACCGGGATGTGCTCGGCGTGGCCCGGCAGCGCGCGCACGCCGTGAACGCGGCGCACCAGCTCGGACAGCATCTGCTCGTTGGGCTCCACCGCCGTGACGCGGTGCCCCTCGGCGACCAGGACCCCGGTCAGCTTGCCGGTGCCCGCGGCGAGGTCCAGCACCTCTAAACGCTCGGACGTGCCCAGCGGCTCCAGTGCCCACCGGATCGCCGCCACGGGATAGTCAGGCCGGTGTTCGGCGTAGGCCTCGGCCTGCGCGCCGAACGAGTCCGCTCGCCTCGCGTGTAGATCCATCACTCCAACCTAGTTCGTGGCTCCCCGCCCCAGAATGCCCCGGTGGTGTTGTTCGAATCGAAACGAGCTGGGTCGCGCATCGTCGACAGTGCTCAGCCACTTCGTGAAACGGGTATCCGGTTCGCTTTGCCGCAGCTGGCTTCCGTACCCTTCTCTTCCGTGAGTGAGCAGCCGAAGCAAACCCCCGTGACCAGCGAAGAGGACCTGCCCGAGCAGATGCGCGTGCGCCGGGAGAAGCGTGCGCGGCTGCTCGCTTCCGGCAAGGAGCCGTATCCCGTCGAAGTCGAGCGCACGCACACGTTGCGCGAGATTCGCGACGCGCATCCCGAACTGGAACCCGACACGCAGACCGGCGAGATCGTCGGAGTGACCGGCCGGGTGATGTTCCTGCGCAACACCGGAAAGCTGTGCTTCGCGACGTTGCGTGAAGGCGACGGCACCGAACTGCAGGCGATGCTGAGCCTCGCCGGCGTGGGTGAAGAAGCGCTTTCCGAGTGGAAGACCGACGTCGACCTCGGTGACCACGTTTTCGTGCATGGCGAGGTCATCAGCTCGCGCCGCGGCGAGCTTTCCGTGATGGCGGACTCGTGGCAGCTGACGTCGAAGTCGTTGCGCCCGCTGCCCGTCGCGCACAAGGAACTCGGCGAGGAAACCCGCATTCGCCAGCGATACGTCGACCTGATCCTGCGGCCGCAGGCACGGGATACCGTTCGGACCCGCGCGAACGTCGTTCGTTCTCTGCGTGAGTCGTTCCACCGGCGCGGTTTCGTCGAAGTCGAGACGCCGATGTTGCAGACGCTGCAGGGTGGTGCCTCCGCGCGTCCGTTCATCACGCACTCGAACGCCCTCGACATCGACCTGTTCCTGCGCATCGCGCCGGAGCTGTACTTGAAGCGCTGCGTCGTCGGCGGCATCGAGAAGGTCTTCGAGATCAACCGCAACTTCCGCAACGAGGGCGTGGACTCGTCGCATTCGCCCGAGTTTTCGATGCTGGAGTACTACGAGGCCTACGCCACGTACGACACCAACGCGAAGCTGACTCGCGAGCTCATCCAGGAAGCCGCGGAAGCGGTCACCGGTTCGCAGATCGTCACGTTGGCCGACGGCTCCGAGTACGACCTCTCGGGTGAATGGACGACGATCAGCATCTACGAGTCGTTGTCCGGTGCGGTCGGTGAGGAAATCACCCCCGAGACGCCGGCCGAGGTGCTGCGCAAGCTCTGCGACCGGCACGAACTCGAGGTCAACCCCAAGTTCGGGCACGGCAAGCTGGTCGAGGAGTTGTGGGAGCACCTGGTGTGCGACTCGCTCTACCTGCCGACCTTCGTGCGCGACTACCCGGTCGAGACGTCGCCGCTGACCAGGCAGCACCGCAGCAAGCCGGGTGTCGCCGAAAAGTGGGATCTGTACGTCCGCGGATTCGAACTCGGAACCGGTTACTCCGAACTGGTGGACCCGGTCATCGAGCGGGAACGTCTCGAAGCACAGGCGCGCCTTGCCGCGGCCGGTGACAACGAGGCCATGCCGGTCGATGAAGACTTTCTGCGATCACTGGAGTACGGAATGCCACCGAGTGGTGGTGTCGGAATGGGTATCGATCGGCTGCTGATGGCCCTCACGGGTCTGGGTATCCGGGAGACCATCTTGTTCCCGCTCGTACGCCCTGAATGAGTAACTTTCCGGATGTCGATAGGTGCAATGCGGCACTCGTGCGCTAACCTGCCTCGCAAGAGGCATTAGTTGGCGTGCGGGTGACCGCGCATTCGGGGTCCAGGAGGATACGCATGGCGCAGAAGGTCACGGTGACCCTCGTCGACGACCTGGACGGCTCCACTGCGGAGGAGACCGTCGAGTTCGGACTGGACGGTGTCAGCTACACGATCGACCTTTCCTCGGGGAATGCGGGCAAACTTCGCGATGCCTTGGCTGACTTCGTGGGAAGTGCACGTCGTGCAGGCGGTCGCAAGCGCGTTGGTCCCGGTCGTCCGGCCGGTGTGAAGGCGCGCCCGGCATCGGCGGATCGTGAGCAGAACCAGGCCATTCGCGAGTGGGCCCGCAAGCAGGGCATGAAGGTGTCGGACCGCGGCCGCATCCCGGCCGAGGTGCTCGACGCCTACCACCAGCAGGGCTGAAATTCGGCAAAACACGAAAGGGTTCCGGGAATCGTCCCGGAACCCCTTCGTGCTATTTAGGTGACTGTTCAACTACGCGCTGGATCGACTCCGAATCCCCTCGCCAGGTCGTCGAGCATCGCGTGCGCGCCCTGAAGACTGACCGAAGAGACCCAAACGACATCCGAGACGTCCTGCTTCTGGCCTTTCAGCTGACCCCACAACGGGTTGGCCGAAAATTGTTGCTTGATCTTCTCGGTTTCGCCCTTCGGGTCGGCCCAGGCGGAGACGAAGATCCGCTCGGCGTCGAGCGACGAGATCTGCTCCTGGCTGAGGTCGACCGCGATCTTCTCCGTGGTCGGCTGCCCCTGCGGGCGGGCGAGGCCGGTGTCGGCGAACAGCACACCGCCGGGGAACGACTTCTCCGTGTAGAGCCGCACGGTCTGCTCGCCGCCGACGAACCGCGCCAGCGAGATCGACGGGTTGTGGCCGACCTTGGCGCGGATGGCGTCGCCGACCTTCTTCGCGCGCGCCTCGTAGTCGGCGATCTTCTTGTTCGCCGGCTCCTCCTTGCCCAGCGCCTTGCCGAGCAGGCGGATGTTGTCCTTCCACGTCGGCCCGGTCGTCACGCTGAACACCGTCGGGCCGATCTTGGACAGCTTGTCGTAGATCGCCTCGTGCCTCACCTTCGCGGACACGATCAGGTCCGGTCCGATGGTGGCGAGCTGCTCGAGGTTCGGGTTGCTGAGCTCGCCGACAGCCTTGGCGTCCTTCGCGTACTCGGCCGCGTCCTGGGCCAGGTAGTCGGGCAGGCCGTCGGTGCGGTAGCGGGTGTACGCGACGACCTCGGTCTCCAGCGCGAGCGCGGCGTCCACGTAACTGCTGTCGAGCGCGGCGATCTTCTTCGGCCGGTCCTTGATCTCCGTCTTGCCCATCGCGTGCTCGATCGTCACCGGCGTCCAGGCCTGGTCGGACGGTGCGCTCGGACTCGAGGTGGCCGCCTGACCGCATGCGGTGAGCGCGAGTAGCGCCACACTGATCAGACCTGCTCTTCGCATCGACGACTCCACAGATTCGGTTAGGCTTACCTGTCTTTCGCGGAGCATATGTCGGGGCATTTGGAGGGGTGGGCGTTGGGCCGTAAGTCGTTGGTCGGCCTGCTCTTCCTGCTGATCGTGCTGGTCGCGGTGTGCCTGGCGAGCATCGCGGTCGGCTCGAAGGAGATCCCGCTCGCCGGGGTGTGGCACGGGCTCTTCACCCCGACCGGGGTCGAGGACGACGTGGTGATCCGCGAGCTGCGCATCCCGAGGACGTTGCTCGGCATCGTGGTGGGCGTCGCCCTGGGCGTGGGAGGTGCGCTCATGCAGGGCCACACCCGCAACCCGCTGGCCGATCCCGGGATCCTCGGCGTCACGCATGGCGCCGCGCTCGCCGTCGTTCTCTCGATCTTCCTGCTCGGCGTGTCGTCGCTGGTCGGCTACATCTGGTTCGCGTTCGCCGGCGCGATGATCGCGAGCGTCGTGGTGTTCCTGCTCGGATCGGCCGGACGGGGCGGCCCGTCGCCGGTGACGCTGGCGCTCGCCGGTGCCGCGGTGTCGGCCCTGATGCACGGCCTGGTGTCGGCGATCGTGCTGCTCGACCAGCAGTCGCTCGACGCGTTCCGGTTCTGGCAGGTCGGCGCCATCGCCGGCCGTGATCTCACGGTGCTGACCCAGGTGCTGCCGTTCCTGCTCGTCGGGCTCGTCGTGGCGGCGTTCAACGCGCCTGGCCTCAACGCGCTGTCCCTGGGCGAGGACGTCGCCAAGTCGCTGGGCGTGCGCGTGGGGACGACGCGCTCGTTGGGCATCTTCGCCATCACGCTGCTGGTAGGCGGGGCTGTCGCGGCGTGCGGGCCCATCGGGTTCATCGGTCTCGTGGTGCCGCACGTGGCGCGAGCGTTCACGGGCCCGGACTACCGCTGGCTGCTGCCGTTCTCCGCGGTGGTGGGCGCGATCCTGCTGCTGCTCGCCGACATCCTGGGCCGGGTCGTGGCTCGTCCGTCCGAAGTGGAGGTCGGCGTGATGCTGGCGCTGCTCGGCGCGCCGTTCTTCATCTTCCTGGTGCGCCGCAGGAAGCTGGTGAGGATTTGACTCGCCCGAAAATCTCGGCACTGAGGGTGGGGGCCACCTCGTTCAGGCTGCGCCGCCGGTCGCTCGTGGTCGTTGCGGTCGCGCTGGTCCTGCTGGCCGCCGTGCTGGTAGTCGACATCATGATCGGCGACTTCCCGCTGACGGCGTCGCAGGTGATCGACGCGCTGCTGGGCGGTGGTACCCGGCGCGACCAGTTCGTGGTGACCGAGCTGCGGCTGCCGCGCGCGTTGACCGGGTTGCTCGTCGGTGGCGCGCTCGGGTTGTCCGGGGCCATCTTCCAGGCGATCGTGCGGAACCCGTTGGCCTCGCCGGACATCCTTGGCGTGACGTGGGGTGCCGGCGCGGGCGCGGTCTCGGTGATCACCTTCGCCGGTTCGCTGGGCGTGGTGACCGGTGGCGCGGCGTCGGTCGGCCTGCCGCTCGCCGGGCTCGCCGGTGGGCTGATCGCCGGGCTGCTGGTCTACGCGCTGGCGTGGCGGCAGGGCATCGAGGGCTTCCGCATGGTCCTCGTCGGCATCGGTGTCACCGCTGTGGCCGGCAACGTCACGCACTACCTGCTGACGGTCGGCGACGTGCAGGACGCCGGGCGTGCGATGGTGTGGATCACCGGGTCGCTCAACGGCCGCGGCTGGGAACACGTCGTGCCGGTCGCTTTGGCCCTTGTGGTGCTGATTCCCGTGGCGCTGATCGGTGGCCACGTGCTCGGCGCCCTGCAGTTCGGCGACGAGACCTCGCGCGGGCTCGGCGTGCGGGTGAACGTGGCACGGTCGTTCCTGATCATCGTGGCGATCGTGCTGGCGTCCGTGGCGACCGCCGCCGCCGGGCCGATCGCGTTCGTCGCGCTGGCCACGCCGCAGATCGCGTTGCGCCTGGCCGGGACCGCGCAGCCGCCGCTGTTCGGGTCTGTGGTGGTGGGTGGCGTGCTCGTCGTGTTGTCGGATCTGGTGGGGCGGACGATCTATCGCATCGAGTTGCCTGTCGGTGTGGTCACCGCGGTGCTCGGGGCGCCCTATCTGATGTACCTGCTGGTTCGGAGTCGCCGGGAGGCGCGGGTATGAGTGTGCGTCTTGAGGCCTCGTCGCTGTGTGTTGGCTATGGGGAGCGGCTGGTTGTCGACACCCTCGATCTGTCCGTGGTCGGGGGCACGGTCACGGCGGTGATCGGGCCCAACGGGTGTGGCAAGTCGACGTTGCTGCGGGCGCTGGGGCGGTTGTTGCCTGCTCGGTCCGGTGCCGTTCTGCTGGACGGCAAGCAGATCGATCGGATGCCTACGCGTGACGTGGCACGGGTTCTGGGGCTGTTGCCGCAGTCGCCGTCTGCGCCTGAAGGGCTCACCGTGGCTGATCTCGTCGCTCGGGGGCGGCATCCGCATCAGTCCTGGTATCGGCAGTGGTCTTCGGACGATGCGGCTGCTGTGGAGGCTGCGTTGGCCATGACCGGGATCTCGGATCTGGCCGAGCGGACCGTGGACGAGCTGTCAGGGGGACAGCGGCAGCGGGCCTGGATCTCCATGGCGTTGGCGCAGGGGACGGATCTGTTGTTGCTGGATGAGCCCACTACTTATCTGGATCTCGCGCATCAGATCGATGTGTTGGATTTGGTGCAGGAGCTGCACTCCAGCATGGGGCGGACCGTTGTCATGGTGCTGCACGATCTGAACCTTGCGGCTCGGTATGCGGACAACATCGTTGCCATGCGGGACGGGCGGATTGTGGCTCAGGGGGCGCCTGGTGAGGTGTTGACTGAGGGGATGTTGTCGGACGTTTTCGGGCTGGATGCCCGGGTTGTTGAGGACCCGGTTTCCGGGACGCCGTTGGTTGTGCCGGTTGGGTCTCGGCATCGGTCGTCGTAGGTCTGTTCTGGAGTGCGCACGCGCTTCGCCTTCGCGAGAGAGTCGCCTGCGTCGTCAGGAGCAGGTGCGCGGACAGGCCGTGCAGGGTTCGGCTTCCGGGAGCACGTAGTGGAAGCAGCAGCTGTTGCGCTTGCGCTTCCAGCCCTCGCCCGTGAGGCGAAGGGTGGAGGCGGAGACGAACGGCTGGAGTTTTTCGGGGAGGATCAGCGCCGCGTCGGTCACGCCGCCGTTCTCGTCGCCGCAGACGCGGCCCGCTGCCCAGGCGCCGTACTCCAGCATGTCGGTGGCGGCTGCCCAGAGGGTGCGGCGGCCGAAGCGGACCACCTGGCCGAAGGAGGCCACGAACTGGGCGGCGTGGGCCGCGTAGCGGGCGCGGAGGAGGGCGGCCAGGGCAGCCTCGTTGGCCACGACGGTGGCTGCCGGGTGGTTTGAGGCCGGGTCGTCCGGGAGGCAGGCGAACTCGTTGCACAGGACGGAGATGCCGTCCGGGTGGGGGCGGCCTTCGGTGTTGGTGCGGAAGGCGATGTCGGAGGGCTTCAGGGTCGGGACGCGGCGGGCCGTGTGGAAGAGGAGGCCCGCGATGGTGCCCGGGATGTGGAGGTACCAGCCCATGATGTAGCCCGCGGTGGCGCGGTCGTCGGACTCGCCGTACTGCTCGACCATCCATTCGGACAGGTCCTTGCGCCACAGGTCGAAGCGCGCCGGCTCGGCCAGCAGGTCGGAGCAGATCGTCCAGGACGCCGGAGGTGTGCCGAACCTGATCTCGGAGGTGGCTTCCAGGCGGGCGATGGATTCGGCCAATGGCGTGAGCGCGTGCGGGTTCTGCCGTGAGACCCTCGCAGGTACGGTCAACGCGCAAGTCCTTATCTCATGTGTATGAGGCTTGCCTAACCTTACCCAAGATGCCCTCTTTTCGCGCCCTGTGGTGGGCCCGGTCACAGGAGTGGCGCTCGACGGTCGGTTGTTCGCGCTCAGCGGACATCGCCCGATCTGTGGAATCCGTTGCTCCCGACCTGCGTTGATGCTGGCGTCAGGGTTCCCCGGACGCCACTGTCCGCTGATGGGAACCACAGGTCTCGGAGCCGCCCACTACAGTGGAGCCACGGTGCCGCGCTCACCAGGGTAGATCGGTGGAGCCGAGGACCGCCGACGCAGCAGTCAGGGAGTGCGAATGTTCGAAAGGTTCACCGACCGCGCGAGGCGGGTGGTTGTCCTTGCCCAAGAAGAGGCACGGATGCTCAACCACAACTACATCGGCACCGAGCACATCCTCCTGGGTCTGATCCACGAGGGTGAAGGTGTCGCCGCCAAGGCGCTCGAGTCGTTGGGGATCGCGCTGGAGGGCGTCCGCCAGCAGGTCGAGGAGATCATCGGCCAGGGCCAGCAGGCCCCGAGTGGACACATCCCCTTCACCCCGCGTGCCAAGAAGGTCCTGGAGCTGTCGCTGCGCGAGGCGCTGCAGCTCGGCCACAACTACATCGGCACCGAGCACATCCTGCTCGGGTTGATTCGCGAGGGCGAAGGCGTTGCTGCGCAGGTCCTCGTGAAGCTGGGTGCCGACCTCAACAGGGTGCGGCAGCAGGTGCTGCAGCTGCTGTCCGGCTACTCCACGGAGAAGGGCGCGTCGGAGTCGACCGGTCGTGGCGAGGGCACCCCGTCGTCGTCCCTGGTCCTCGACCAGTTCGGGCGCAACCTCACCGCCTCGGCGCGGGAGGGCAAGCTCGACCCGGTGATCGGGCGCACCAAGGAGATCGAGCGGGTCATGCAGGTGCTGTCCCGCCGCACCAAGAACAACCCGGTCCTCATCGGCGAGCCCGGCGTCGGCAAGACCGCCGTCGTCGAGGGACTGGCGCAGATGGTCGTCAAGGGCGAGGTGCCCGAGACGCTCAAGGACAAGCAGCTCTACACGCTCGACCTCGGCTCGCTGGTCGCGGGCTCGCGCTACCGCGGTGACTTCGAAGAGCGCCTGAAGAAGGTCCTCAAGGAGATCCGCACGCGCGGCGACATCATCCTGTTCATCGACGAGATCCACACGCTCGTCGGTGCGGGTGCCGCCGAGGGCGCGATCGACGCCGCGTCGATCCTCAAGCCGATGCTGGCTCGTGGTGAGCTGCAGACGATCGGTGCGACCACGCTCGACGAGTACCGCAAGCACGTCGAGAAGGATCCCGCGCTGGAGCGCCGCTTCCAGCCGATCCAGGTGGGCGAGCCGTCGCTCGAGCACACCATCGAGATCCTCAAGGGCCTGCGCGACCGGTACGAGGCGCACCACCGCGTCTCCATCACCGACTCCGCGCTCGTCGCCGCCGCCACGCTGGCCGACCGGTACATCAACGACCGGTTCCTGCCGGACAAGGCGATCGACCTCATCGACGAGGCGGGCGCGCGCATGCGCATCCGTCGGATGACCGCGCCGCCGGACCTGCGCGAGTTCGACGAGAAGATCGCCGACGTCCGTCGCGACAAGGAGTCCGCGATCGACGCGCAGGACTTCGAGCGCGCGGCCAAGCTGCGTGACGCGGAGAAGCAGCTCCTGGGCCAGAAGGCCGAGCGGGAGAAGCAGTGGAAGGACGGTGACCTGGACGTCGTCGCGGAGGTCGACGACGAGCAGATCGCCGAGGTCCTCGCCAACTGGACCGGTATCCCGGTGTTCAAGCTCACCGAGGAGGAGACCACGCGTCTGCTCCGCATGGAGGACGAGCTGCACAAGCGGATCATCGGCCAGGTCGACGCGGTCAAGGCCGTGTCGCAGGCGATCCGCCGCACCCGCGCCGGTCTGAAGGACCCGAAGCGTCCGTCGGGCTCGTTCATCTTCGCCGGCCCGTCCGGTGTCGGTAAGACCGAGCTGTCGAAGGCGCTGGCGAACTTCCTGTTCGGCGAGGACGACGCGCTCATCCAGATCGACATGGGCGAGTTCCACGACCGCTACACGGCGTCGCGGCTCTTCGGTGCCCCTCCCGGTTACGTCGGCTACGAAGAGGGCGGCCAGCTCACCGAGAAGGTGCGCCGCAAGCCGTTCTCCGTCGTGCTCTTCGACGAGATCGAGAAGGCCCACCAGGAGGTCTACAACACGCTGCTCCAGGTGCTGGAGGACGGCCGCCTGACCGACGGTCAGGGCCGGACGGTGGACTTCAAGAACACCGTCATCATCTTCACGTCGAACCTGGGCACGTCCGACATCAGCAAGGCCGTCGGCCTCGGCTTCACCTCGGGTCAGGACACCGCGTCCAACTACGAGCGCATGAAGAACAAGGTCAACGACGAGCTGAAGAAGCACTTCCGCCCCGAGTTCCTCAACCGCATCGACGACATCATCGTCTTCCACCAGCTGACTCAGGACGAGATCATCAAGATGGTGGACCTGATGATCGCCCGCGTCGAGACGCAGCTGAAGAACAAGGACATGGCCCTCGAGCTGACCGACAGGGCCAAGGCCCTGCTGGCCAAGCGCGGCTTCGACCCGGTGCTGGGCGCCCGCCCGCTGCGCCGGACGATCCAGCGCGAGATCGAGGACCAGCTGTCGGAGAAGATCCTGTTCGGCGAACTCCAGCCGGGCCAGATCATCATCACCGACGTCGAGGGCTGGGACGGCGTGTCCGAGGACCACGACAAGGCACGCTTCGTCTTCCGCGGCGAGGCCAAGCCGAACCGCGTGCCGGACGCCCCGCCGGTCGACCTCGCGACCCCCGCGGCCACCGAGCCGCAGGACGCGCCGGCCACCGAGACCGAGTGACCTAGCAGGCAAGTGAGGACGACCCCCAGGCTTCCGGCCTGGGGGTCGCCCTCGTCTCGGCTCAACAATCCGCCCTCCCCGGCACCTTGAAGTGGCGACACGTGTTCGCCGGCGGGGGCCGCCATGGAATTCCTGCTGACGTTGCTGCTGCAGCCGCACGTCGTGGTCTTCATCGCCATCGTCGTCGTCTTCTACGCGCTGCTCCCCGAACGCCGCGCCCGTGCCCGCGCCAAGGCGATCGCCGAGCAGTCCCCGGCCATGAGCGAGCTGGCCGCGGACCTGGGCGGCACCCTCTCCGGCCCCGACAAGGCAGAGCACCAGGACGGCTCAGGAGGTCAGGGTCGAGGTCGCGACGTCGGACCTGGTGCCGCTGAGGATCGTTCGGCGCAGGCACTCCGGTTCGGCCGCGAAGGAGCGGAACTGGGCCGCTGAGATGCCGGTGACGGTGGCGCGCGACGAAGATCCGCTGTGGATGGAGCTGAAGCTGCCGGCGTTCGTCGACCACGCGTTCGCCGCCTTCACCAGCGACCTGTCCGAAGCAGCCGGCGTGCTGAACCACCAGTTCCTGGAACTGTTCCTTGCCCGAGATGCAGTTGCGGAACCTCACCTTCGAGTCAGGAATCGCGTACACCGTGATGGACGGTCCGATCCTCCCCAGGGTCGTTCTGCAGACCGTTGACTCGATCCCCGCTCTGCTCGACCGAGTTCTGGTGCCGAGCGCTGACATGGAGATCCCGCTGCGGCCGTGTGAGTCAGCGCGGCGTCACGGCGTAGCCGGCCAGCACGATCTCCTCGAGGTCCGGGTCGTCGTCGAGGTAGACGCCCTCGTAGTTGAAGCCGAACAACGAGCGCAGCGCTCCCTCCGCCAGGTCGAGCGGGTGGAAGCGGAACGGGTAGTCGTCGCCGTCCAGGCTCTGCAGGAACTCCCGGTCGCCTGCCAGGTACTTCTCCTCGAACGGCAGAGGTGTGCCGATGTCCTCGATCACGCCGCTGTCGGGGGAGAGGCTGAAGGCGCGGCGCACGGTGCCGTCGGGCTCCCAGATCGCGTAGGCGAAGAAGTCGACGACGCTGTGCATCGCGTGCAGGTAGAGGGTGCGGCCGGCCGCCTCGCGGACGAAGCGCGGGTCCAGGTCGGTCGGGGCGTCGTTCGCGGCGTCCCAGGTGCAGACGATGGACAGGCCTGGGAAGACGGCGGCGTAGACCTCGCCTTCAGGTGGGTTGGCCATGTCCAGGCAGCCGTCCGGGGTCGGGCGGAGGTCGTGCGCCGGGTAGAGGCGCCGCATGAGCGCTGTGGTGGCCTCGCGGTCGATCTTCGGAGACGACCGCAGGACCTTGCTGACGTCGTCGGATGCGTAGAAGAGCATCCAGTCTTTGGCTCCCATGGGGTCAGCATGGCGGAGGGGTCTGACAATTGCCGGTGGGCAACTCGAACGCGCCGCCGGCCGTCCTTCGGCTGTGAAGACCACACCGGAGACTGACGCGGACTCGGGCACCCTGCATGACGTGGTCACCACCGAGGTGAAGCCACGCAGGAGCGGGTTCGCCACGTTCTTGCTGGTCATATGCGCGATCGCGCTCGTCGCGGCCGCGCTGATCAGGCTGCTCGGCATCGACGGCACGCGGTACATGATCGCCGCGACGTCCCTGACCCCCTACATCGCCGTGGCTGGGCTGCTGATCGGGCTGGGCGCGTTGTTCCGCAGGCGGTGGGCCGTCGGGCTGACGATGACCCTGGTGGCGGTCGTGCTGGTGGCGAACGTGGCGCCGCGGGCGTTTCCCGACTCGCGGCCGAACGGGGTGGGGCAGCAGGTCAGGTTGATGACCGCGAACCTGCTCACCGGGATCGCGGACGCCGAGTTCATCGTCAAGGAGGTCAAGGCTCGTGGCGTCGACATCCTGACGATGCAGGAGCTGACGCCCGACATGGTGCGCGATCTCGACCGGGCCGGGCTCGACCAGGTGCTGCCCAGCCGGGTCTTCCTGGCTGAGCCTGGTGGGTCGGGCAGTGGCATCGCTTCGAAGTTTCCGCTGGCGCGACGGAATCTCACGCCTCCCAGCACGTTGCAGCAGGCGGCCGCGCTCGTCGACCTGCCGGGCAAGGACATCGAGGTCGTGTCGGTGCATCCGTTGCCGCCGGTGGTGCCCGAGGGGCCGGAGGCGTGGCAGCGCGAGCTCGCCGGGTTGCCCAGCCCGGACTCGACCGGTGCGATCCGGGTGCTCGCGGGTGACTTCAACGCGACGCTCGACCACGTCGGCATCACGCGGCTGCTGAACAAGGGGTACGTGGACGCCGCTGACCAGGCCGGCAAGGGGCTGATCCACACGTGGCCCGGCAACAGCGGGGTCTGGCCTCCGCCGGTCACGATCGACCACGTGCTGGTCGACTCCAAGTGCCCCGTCGACACGGTGGACGTGTTCGACGTGCCCGGCAGCGATCACCGGGCCGTCGTCACGCAGTTCGTCGTGCCAAGGCTGTGAGGGCCTCCAGCGCGCCCACCGGCAAGGACACGCCTCGCCCGTGCCGGACGTCCGGTTCACGGGTGTTGATGCGGATCAACGCGCCGTTGGCCGCGCTCGCCAGCTCTGCTTGACGCCGCACGGTCGGCACCGCGGTGCCGGCACCGACCTCGATCACGACCAGGCTGCGGGCGGAACGCCGCCACGACGTCAGCGCGTCGAGCTGTGCCTGGCTGCGGTGCGGCACCCAGCCCCAGTCACCGAACATCAGGATGTTGGGCCGGGCCAGGCCGCCGCACGACGGGCACGTCGGCAACGCGCCCACCGCACGCATCGTCGAGGGATCCACCTCGACGTCGAACGTGCACTCCCAGACCTCGTCGGTGCACGGTTCCACGCACTGGAGGTGGTGGATCGAGCCGTGGACCTCGGCGACGTCGGTGAAGCCCGCCTTCTGGAACTGGCCGTCCACATTGGACGTGAAGACGTGGGCGCCCCACGACCGCAGGATCTCGAAACCCTCGTGCGGCACGGTCGCTCGGTACAGGCCGAGCCGATGGCCGTAGAAACCCCACGCCAGCGCGGGATCGTCGGCGAAGTGCACGGGGTCGGCGATCTCCTCGAACTTCAGCCCGAGGCGCCCGTACGGCGGATAGGCGCGCCAGAAGCCCTCGGTGCCGCGGAAGTCCGGCAGACCCGAGTCGACCCCCATGCCTGCACCGGCGCAGACGAGCAAGGCGTCCGCGTCGGAGATCAGCTCGGCGGCCCTGTCGTAGGCCTGATCGATCACTGCTTGGGCTTGCTCCCCAGCACGACCTCGAACTCCAGCAGGTCGGCACCGGTCGACACGGGCTTCGCGCGCTCACCCGAGTGCGCGGCCTGACCCGCCTGACCGTCGCGCCACGCGACGAAGGCCTCGTCGGTCTCCCAGTGCGTCACGACGAAGTAGCGGTCCTCACCAGCGACCGGGCGCAGGAGCTCGAAGCCGAGGAAACCGGGCTGGTCGTCGACCGCGCCGAGGCGGGCGGCGAAGCGCTTCTCCAGCTCGGGGCCTGCGCCCTCGGGGACCTTGATCGCGTTGATCTTCACGACTGCCATGGCACCCACACTAGCGGCGCACACCGACAGGCAGCAGGTACTGATCTTCCGGAATGCCCGATCCGTGGAACCAGGCCTGGAAGAACCCGTCCAGCTGCTGCCCGGAGGCCTGCTTGAAGTGGTTCTCGAACTCCGGCCACGAGGCGTTGCCGTCGCGGTGCTTGGCCGTCCACGACTGCAGGGCCTTGAAGAACACGTCGTCACCGACCTGCTTGCGCAGCGCGTGCATCGCCATGATGCCCTTGTCGTAGACGCCCCTGAACTCGTTGCCCTTGCCCATGTCGTAGAGCTTCGGCGCCCAGAACGAGCTGCGCGAACGGAGTTCCTCGACGCGGCCGCGGTAGCGCTCGTCGAGGTTCGTGCCGTTCTTCTCCAGCCACAGCCACTGCGAGTAGGACGCCAGGCACTCGTTCAGGCAGATGTCCGCCCAGTTCGAGATCGTCACCGAGTCGCCGAACCACTGGTGCGCGTTTTCGTGCACGACCGTCTCCAGGTCCGCCCACGACGCGTAGATCGGCCTGGTCTGGGTCTCCAGCGAGAAGCCGATCTGGTCGGCCACCCAGATGCTGCCGGCCGCGCGTTGAGGGTACGGGCCGAACTTCGTCTCCAGAAACGACAGGATGTCCGGCAGCTGCGCCTGGATCGGCTTCTTCTGCGCGGACGTGCCGGGGGCGTACGCGTCGAGCACCGGTGTGCCGTTGGGCAGCTTGGAGCGGACGACCTCGAACTTGTCGATGGCCACGGTGATCAGGTACGGCGCGAGCGGGGTCTCCTCCGACCAGTTGAACGTCGTCCAGCCGTTCTGGCGCGTCGCGGGGCCTTCGAGGCCGTTCGAGACCGCAGTCCAGCCGTCGGGGACGTTCGCCGCCAGCTTCAGCGCCGCCTTGTCGCGCGGGGTGTCGTTGGCCGGGAACCATGACGTCGCGGAGTGCGGCTCACCTGCGGCGAACGCGCCACCCGTCGACGAGATCTGCCAGCCGCTGCGGCCCAGCGAGGCGCTCTCGACGGTCTTGGGCTCGCCGCCGTAGGTGACCACGGCGGTGAACGGTTTGCCCTTGGGCAGCGGCGACGCGGGCGTGATCACCAGCTCGTGTTCGTCCTCCTGGGCGAACTTCGCGGGCTTGTCGCCGACCTGCACGTTGCTGACCTGCAGGCCCTCCAGGTCCAGGTTGAACCGCGACAGGTCGTTCACCGCGGTCGCGTTGATCTTCGCGACGCCCTTGAGCTGCTTGGACTGCGGGTCGTACGTGATCGCCAGGTCGTAGAGCGTGACGTCGTAACCGCTGTTGCCGTCCGTCGGGTAGTACGCGTCGCCCGCGCCCGCGCCGGCCTCAACGGCCGCCTGGGGTGACGGCTCCTGGCGTTGCTGCTGCTGCGCGGGGGCGCCGCCCGGCGTGCGGAACACGACGAGCAGACCGGCGACGAGCACGATCAGCACCAGGGCGATCAGGTACGGGCGGGCCTTCATGCGTTAATCATCCCTGTGTCGGTGGTGGAGTTCGGCGGAACGGGGCAAGGCGTACTGCTCCTGCACGGCCTGATGAGCAGGGCAACTGCGTGGTGGCCGGTCGCGCAGTGGCTCAAACCTTTCGGCCGGGTCGTCGGCATCGACCAACGCGGGCACGGCCGCAACCCGCAGCGGGGACCGTTTCGCACCGAGGACTTCGTCGCCGACGCAGCGAAGGCGATCGAGGACCTCGGCCTCGGACCCGCTGTGGTGATCGGGCACTCCATGGGCGGGCTGCACGCGTGGTGTCTCGCGGCGACCCGTCCGGACCTGGTCCGCGCGATTGTGGTCGAGGACTTCGCCCCGGACAACAGGGGTAGGACCGTCGACGAGTGGAAGTGGTTCTTCGACGCCTGGCCGGTGCCGTTCCAGTCGCTCGCGCACGTGGCGTCGTTCTTCGGTGCGCCGGTGTTCGCCGAGTACTTCGAGGAACGCGAGGACGGCTGGCACCTGATCGCGTCGATGGACGACCTCTACGAGATCGCCGCCGAGTGGGGCACGCGGGCGTACTGGGAGTTCATCGACGAGGTGAAGTGCCCGTCACTCGTCATCGAGGCAGGTCAGGGCGGTCAGCTGCCAGGCCAGATGGAAGAGGCCGCGCGCAGGTCGAACGGCCAGTACCTGTACGTGCCGGAAGCTGGTCACGTCGTGCACGTCACCGCGCCGTGGGTCTACCGGGGTGCCGTGGAGGCCTTTTTGAGCACGTCGATCTCACCTGTCTGAGTGTCGACGATCGAGACCTCGCGGACCTTCGCGCGGATCGGCTCGACGGGGAAGACCTTGGCGAACGCCGCCTTGGTCGCTTCGTCGTCGAGGCCTTGGACGAGCGTGCAGTGCGGGACCCAGTTGCCCGGCAGGTAGTAGGCGCTCGGGTTCTTGACCTTGCTCGCCAGGACGTCGTGGATCGCCGAGTGCACGGCGAGGAGCTCGGTGTCGACCACCGCGGCGAGCATCAGCACGTTCTCCGTGGTGGAGAACGTTCCGAGCGTGTGCAGCCACAGGTCCGGCAGCCACAGGCGTTCGAGGTCCTCGCGCAGCTCCTTGCGAACCTTGGGGCCGATGGTGCTCGCGGCCGCGTAGGTCAGATGAGGTGCGTAGGACTGTTCGATCCCAAGATTGTTCAACAATCCTACGATTCTACGTTCCGCATCGGGATCGAAGAAGGCGACCAGGGCGTGCATCAGCGTGCCCCCTTGTTGGATTGTTGAACAATCCCTTCACCCGGCAGGTGGAACAGGCCATCGTCGGATTGTTCAACAAGTCCATCAGTCAACAAGGAGACAAGGCACTTCTCGCGCTGCGTCACGTCGTGCCAGACGATGTCGAGCTGGGCCTTGGGCACCGGGCCGGGTGCGCCACGCAGCACGTCGAGCAGCTTGCCCCGCACCTGCCGGTCGGTACCCGCGAACTGCTGCACCTTCTTCGCCGGTCCCGCATAGGCGGGACGGCCGGCCAGCTGCCACGCGCAGACGTCGTACAACGGGCAGTCGGCGCACTTCTGGTTCTTCGCCGTGCAGATCAACGCACCGAGCTCCATCAACGCCGCCGAGAACACCGCGGCGTCTTCCTGCGACGAAGGCAGGATCGCCTCGACGTCACGGAGATCGCGCGTGGTCGACGGCGGACCGGCATCCCCGGCACCGTGCACGGCACGCGCAACGACTCGTCGGACGTTCGTGTCGACGACAGCACACCTCTGCCCGTACGCGAACGTGGCCACCGCACGGGCCGTGTAGCTGCCGATGCCCGGCAACGACTCCAGCACCGAGATGTCCGACGGCACGACATCGCCGTGGTCGCGAGCAATGACCGTGGCGGCCTCGTGCAGCCGCAGAGCCCGTCGTGGATAGCCGAGCTTGCCCCACATGCGCAGCACTTCACCCTGGGACGCGGCGGCCATCGCGCTGGGCACGGGCCAGCGCGACAGCCACTCGTGCCAGATCGGTTCGACGCGCGAAACGGGCGTCTGCTGCAGCATGATCTCGCTGACCAGGACGCCCCACGCAGTGCAATCGGGACGCCGCCACGGAAGGTCGCGCGCAGCGGTGTCCCACCAGCCCAGCAGCAACTCGTGATTCATCGTGCGCCATTGTGGCGCAACGGTCAGGCGGCCTTGGTGCCGACCGCGTCGACCTCGCGCAGCTCACCGGTGTGCACGTCGTACACGAACCCGCGGATCTTGTCCGTGTGCGGGATGAACGGGCTGCGGCGCAGGCGCGCCATCGAGCCGCGGACGCTCTGCTCGACCACCTTGAACGCCTCGACGGCCCAGGTCGGGCGCAGGCCGGTCTCGGCCTCCAGCTCGTCCTTGAAGTCGTCCTCGGTCACCATCTCGAGGCCGCAGTTCGTGTGGTGCACGAGCAGGACCTCGCGCGTGCCCAGCTTGCGCTGGCTCAGCGCCAGCGAGCGGATCATGTCGTCGGTGACGACACCTCCCGCGTTGCGCAGCACGTGCGCCTCACCCTGCTTCAACCCGAAGATCTCGAACACCCGGATGCGGGAGTCCATGCAGGTCAGGATTGCCACCTGCAGGGACGGCTTCGCGGAGGAACGGTCTCCTGGAACCACGTTCCCGAGCTCGTAGTTCCGCTTGAGCAGTTCGTCGATCGCGGTCATGAGACAACCTCCATGGCCTACCGGCGGACCTCGTGACGATTGGAACCGGAGTTAGCGTCCGTTCACAAGGGGTTTCCGGTCAATATCACGTTCCACCGATCGAGCGACCTTCGCTTACCACGCGATTCCACCTGGCCCGGCTACCTTCGGGCCGTGATCGAGCCCACAGGACCGCTGCCGTCCTCGGTGTACTGGCGCCGCCGCGTCGCCGCGAGCGGCGCCGCGCTCGTCACACTGCTGCTCCTGATCTGGATCGTCGGGTTCTTCGGTTCGGACGACCAGGCCGCGGTGCCGACCAACGCGGCTGCGGCGTCGTCCTCCGACCCGCCGCCGAGCATGTCCGAGACGGCGGTCGCGTCGTCCTCCTCGACGACTCCGCCGCCATCACCGACCCAGGCCGCACCGCCGCCTCCGCCGCCCGGACCGCCGCAGCCCTGCACCGACGACGTGATCGCGGTCGTGGCGAAGGTCAACAAGGCCTTCTACACCGTCGGTGACCAGCCGGAACTGTCGATGGACGTGGTCAACAACGGCCCGGCGCCGTGCATCAAGGACATCGGCCGCCAGCACCGCGAGCTGACCGTGCTGACCGCGGACGGCGCGACGGTGCTCTGGTCGAGCAACCACTGCCTGTCGACGGCGGGGTCCGAGGTGCGGGTGATGCAGCCCAAGGAGCTCTTCAACTACGGCACGAAGTGGGCGGGCTCGACCTCGCAGCCGGGGTGCGGTGCGCACACGAGGGTCGGGCCCGGCGACTACCTGCTGGTGGCGAAGCTGGCCGGGAAGGCCAGCTCACCCGTCGTGTTCAGGCTGGAGTGGTGACTACGGTCCGAACCAGCGCTCTTCGGCACCACCGCGCGGCGCCGCCGACGTCTTGCCGATGATCAGCTCGGTGGCGAGGTTGACCGACCGCGGCCGCGACCGCTCGTTCGAGTCGAGCAGCAGCTTGCCCGCCGCCCGGCCCTTCTCGAGCACCGGCTGACGAACCGTCGTGAGCCCGGCGGCCTCCGCCTCGCGGATGCCGTCGAAGCCGGTCACCGACAGGTCGTGCGGCACGCGCAGGCCACGGCGGGCGGCCTCGGTCATCGCGCCGAGCGCCAGCACGTCCGAGGTGCAGATCAACGCGGTGATCTGCGGGTCCTTGTCGAGCACCTGGGCGGCGCCGGAGGCACCGGAGGCCATGTTGTGGTCGAAGCGCTCGACGACGGGCACCTGCGACCAGTCGACGCCCGCCTCGCTGAACGCCTCGGCCAGGCCGGACAGGCGGTTGCGCTGCACGTGGAAGTGCGCGGCGTGCTGGCGGTCGGCGGTCACGAAGCCGTCGTTGCGGTCGCGCGCGAGGCGCATGCACACGACGCCGACGCGGCGGTGGCCCAGCGAGATCAGGTGCCTCGCGAGCTCGTACATCGCGCCGCGGTCGTCGATGCCGACCCTGTCGACGGTGCCGAGGTCGGGCTGGTCGCACACGACGGTGGGAACGGGACGCTCCAGCACCGCGGCGAGGTGCGGGTCGTCGTCCGGCACGGAGTAGACGACGAAGCCGTCGACCCCCGCGCGGTGGACGGACGCGACGTCCTCGCGTTCGGGGTTGGCGGGAACCAGCAGCAGGCCGGTGCCGGCGTCCTCACACGCCAGCGCGAGGCCTTCGAGGAAACCGATCGCGGCAGGGTCGCGGAACGCGTAGGAGAGGTTCTCGGTGAGCAGCAGGCCCACCGCACCCGCCTTGCGCGTGCGCAACGAGCGCGCGACAGGATCCGGGCCGGGATAACCCAGCCTTCGGGCCGTGTCCAACACCCGCCGCCTCAGCTCGGGGGAGAGCTGGTCGGGACGGTTGTACGCGTTGGACACCGTTGTCCGGGAAACGCCCAGCTCAGCGGCCAGAGAGGCCAGCGTCGCAGGACGTCGCACATGCATCGACCGCGCCATGAAGTGACCGTAACGGTTCAGAACCAATTCGTGAAGTGAGGGTGACCTGTGTCCCTCAAATGACGCATCAGTGCTGGTTGACCCGTCTGCCTTGTTCAGAAGTTGGTCCAGACCAAAGCGCGTCTTATTTCGGTGGGGCCGTGGACTCCCGAACGACGAGGCGCGGCCGGAAGACGCGGGTGTAGTTGTCCCTCTCCTGCCTGCGGCGATCCGGGTCCAGCCGCAGCACGAGCTCGTCGATGGCCGCCGCCGCCATCTCCTCGATGGGCTGCGCGAGCGTCGTCAAAGCGGGCGACGAATAGGCGGCCAGCGGGATGTCGTCGAACCCCACGACCGAGAGGTTCTCTGGAACCGAGATCCCCCGTTGGTGTGCCTCCCGCATGACGCCGAGTGCCATGTGGTCGGACGAGCAGATCACCGCCGTCGGCGTCACGGTGTCGAGCAGCTGCGCCACCGCGACACCGCCGCCCTCCGCGCTGAACGGCGCGTGCGCGACGTACTCCGAGCCCGCCGGCAGATGGTTCTCCTCAAGAGCAGCGGCCCATCCGGCGCGCTTCAGGCGTGAAGGGAGAGATCGCGCCGGGCCCGAGACGAACCCGATCCGCTCGTGGCCGAGCTCGATCAGGTGCTTGGTGGCCATGTAACCCGCGAGCTGCTCGTCCACCGTCACGTCGGGAACGTCCAGCGCGGGCGTCGCACCGTTCAGGAAGACCATGTGGACGCCGTCCGTCACGAGCTTCGCGTAGTAGCTCGGCTGGGGCGCCTGCCCGAGCGGCACCTCGACGTTGGTGATCTCCGGTGACACGAACACCATGCCCTCGACCCCGCGGGCCAGGAGCATCCGGACGTACTCCTCCTCGCCCATCGGGGCACCGCTGCGGGTGTTGCACAGCAGCGACGAGTAGCCGAGGCGGGCCGCCCGCGTCTCCAGGGCTTCGGCGAACGCGGGGAAGACCGGGTTCGAGAGCTCCGGCACGAGCAGGCCGATCACACCGGTGCGTTGCAGCGCACCGAGTCCCCGCGGGGTGTAGGGCATCTCGGCGAGCACCGACAGCACGCGCTGCCGGGTCTCCTCGTTGACGCCGGCCCGGCGGTTCAGCACACGGCTCACCGTCGAGATGGACACCCCGGCTGCCCTGGCGATCTCGGACAGTCCGGACACGTTGCCTCCTGCTCAAGCTCGGTTGCGGGCAAGCCTGCCGCGTTCGGAAAAATTTTGCAACGCGAGTTCGCAAGACGGTGCCGTTACGGCTTGGTTACGGTCGACGTCTTGACCTGACCATGCTTCTGGTAGTGAAATCGCCCGCAACATTCTCGCAAAACCTTGCAAGACCCTCATCTCGCCGGGAGATGAGGCCCAGCTGGAGGGAACGGCAGCAACGATGCGACGGACAACCCTCGTGACCGCTATGGCGACGGGTGTCGCCCTCGTGCTCACCGCCTGTGGTGGCGGTGGATCGAGCAGCAGCGGATCCGACTCGGGCGAAGTGACCTTCTGGGACACCAGCGGCCCCAACGAGAGCCCCGTGTTCAAGAAGATCGCGGAGGACTGCGCCACCAAGGGCGGCTACAAGGTCAAGGTCGAGACGCAGGCGTTCGACACGGCGCTCGCGAACTACAAGACCGCCGCGCAGGGTGGCCAGGGCCCGGACGTCTTCCGCGCCGAGGTCGCGTGGGTGCCGCAGCTCGCCAAGCTGAGCTACGTCACCGACCTGTCCGGCACCGACCTGGCGAAGGACACCTCCGACTTCCTCGATGCGCCGCTCGGCTCCACGAAGTTCGAGGGCAAGACGTACGCCGTGCCGCAGGTGACCGACTCGCTCGCGCTGCTCTACAACAAGAAGAAGCTCGCCGACGCGGGTGTCGAGCCGCCGAAGACGTGGGACGAGCTCAAGGCGGCCGCCGCCAAGCTGGGTGGCGAGAAGTCGTTCTTCCTCAACAACGACGCGTACTACGCGCTGCCGTTCATCTACGGCGAGGGCGGCGACCTGGTCGACGCCTCGGCGAAGAAGATCGTGGTCAACTCCGACAAGAACGTGAAGGCGCTGCAGACCGCCAAGGGTCTGCTCGACGCCAAGGCCGCGTTCACCTCGCTCGACGCCGGCAACTCCTACACCACGATGCAGGCCGCGTTCTCCAGCGGTGACGCGGCGATGGTGATCAACGGTCCGTGGGCCGTCGCCGACTACCTCAAGGGCACCGCGTTCACCGACAAGGCGAACCTGGGCATCGCGCCGGTTCCCGGTCCGTCCGCAGGCAAGGGCAGCGCGCCCGTCGGTGGTCACGACTACGTGATCCGTCAGGGCACCAAGGCGAAGCAGTCGTCGATCAAGTTCATCCAGTGCATGGCTTCGGTCGAATCGCAGGCCGCGGTCGCCAAGGAGCTGGGCCTGCTGCCGACCCGCAAGTCGGCCTACCAGAACGCCGACGTCAAGGCCAACGCCGTCGTCGCCGCGTTCGAGCCGGTCACCAAGGTCGCGCACGAGCGGGCCTGGATCCCCGAGGGCGGCCAGTTGTTCGACCCGCTGAAGATCGCCTACGCCGACGTGCTCGCCGGCAAGAAGGAGCCGAAGGCGGCGCTGGACGGGGTCGCCACGGCGTACAAGGACCAGATCCTCAAGGACTACTCGATCGGCTGATTGGTGTTGAACGGCCGGGGTTTGAAGCCCCGGCCGTTCGCCTGAGGTTCGGAGGAGATCCGGTGCGTCGGTTCCTGGACCGGTACTGGTACGCGTATGCGATGGTGCTGCCGGTCGTGGCGGTCATCGCGGTGTTGGTGCTCTACCCGCTCGCCCAGGGCGTGTTCTTCACCTTCACGAACATCAACGAGGGCAACATCGCCAACCCGGTCCTCGACCGGCCCGCGTCCTACGACGTGGTGGGCTTCGAGAACTACCTGAACGTCCTGTCCGGTGGCGAGTCGTACGGCGCGTTCTGGGGCACGCTGGTCCGGACCTTGATCTGGACCTTCGCCTGCGTGTTCTTCCACTACACGATCGGGCTCGGCCTCGCGCTGCTGCTCAACCGGCAGGTGCGCGGCCGCTCGTTCTACCGGGTGCTGCTGATCCTTCCGTGGGCGGTGCCGGCGTTCATCAGCGCGTTCGCGTGGAAGTACATGTTCAACGCGCAGTACGGGATCATCAACCAGGTCCTGCGCTCGGTCGGCCTGCCGGACCCGGTGTGGCTGGGCCAGAACAACTGGGCACTCGTGTCCGTGGTCATCGTGAACGTGTGGCTGGGCGTGCCGTTCATGATGGTGGCGCTTCTCGGTGGCCTGCAGTCGATTCCGGGCGACCTCTACGAAGCGGCCGAGATGGACGGTGCCACGCCGTGGCAGCGCTTCCGGCACGTCACGTTGCCGGGGCTGCGTTCGGTGTCGTCGACCGTGATCCTTCTCGGCATCATCTGGACGTTCAACATGTTCCCGGTGATCTACCTGGTCGCCGGCCCGAACCCGAACGCCAGGATCCTGGTGACGTACGCGTTCGAGCGCTTCTTCTCGGGTGCGTCCCGCGACTACGCGATCGCGTCGACCTACGGCGTGCTGATCCTTTCGGTGTTGTTGGTGTTCGCCGCGGCGTACCGGCGGGCGCTGCGCAAGCAGGGCGAGGTGTGGTGATGACGCTCGATGCTTCGTCTCTGAAGGTCGTCCAGGCCACCGATCGCCGGTTGCGGCGTGCGGAACGGTCCGCGGGCGCGTCGGTGTTGTTGCACGGCGCTCTGATCGTGGCGTCGATCATCGCGGTGTTCCCGATCTTCTGGGTGTTCGTCACCTCGTTGAAGCCGGACGCCCGCGCGGTCGAGCCGACGCCGAAGCTGTGGAACGAGTCCTCTTTGGACAACTACAGCCGAGTGCTCGCCGGCGAGAAGGGCGACTTCCTCGCCTGGTTCGGCAACTCCGTCCTGATCGCGTTGATGACCACCGTGCTCGGTGTGTTCATCTCGGCCACGGCGGGCTACGCGGCCTCGCGGTTCCGGTTCCCCGGCAAGCGCGGGCTGATGATGTCGTTCCTGCTGGTGCAGATGTTCCCGTTCGCGGTGCTGATCGTGCCGCTGTACAACATCCTGATCGCTCTCGGCCTGAACGGGACCTCGATCGGCCTCGTGCTGGTCTACTGCACGACCGCGGTGCCCTTCTGCACCTACATGCTCAAGGGCTACTTCGACACCGTGCCCGCGGACATCGACGAGGCCGGTCGCGTGGACGGGCTGTCACCGTTCGGCGTGTTCTGGCGGCTGATCCTGCCGCTGGCCAAGCCCGGCCTCGCGGTCACGTCGTTCTACGCGTTCCTGACGGCGTGGGGTGAGGTGGCGTTCGCGTCCGCCTTCCTGTCGGCGGCGGACGAGTCGAAGACGCTGGCCGTCGGGCTGCAGGTGTTCGTGCAGCAGAACAGGACCGAGTGGGGGCACCTCGCGGCGGCGTCGATCCTGGTCGCGATTCCCGCGATCATCGTGTTCTACCTGGTGCAGCGCTTCCTGGTGACCGGCCTCGCGTCCGGTGCCGTGAAGGGTTAGCTGCTCTTGTCGTAGCGCGACCTGGCCTGGTCGACCTTGGCCAGGTTGCGCTGCGACCAGTCGGCGAGGTTGTGGAAGATCGGCGCGAGACTGCGCCCCAGCTCGCTGATCTCGTACTCCACCCGTGGAGGAACCTCCGGGTGGTAGGTCCTCGTGACGAGGCCGTCCCTCTCCAGCTGCCGCAGCCGCTGCGTGAGGACCTTCGGCGTGATCGTGCCGATCCGCCGCTCCAGCTCCACGAACCGCTGGCGGCCGTACTGGTTCAACGTCCACAGGATCGGCGTCGTCCACCGGCTGAAGACCAGGTCGACGACCGGGGCGATCGGGCAGGCCAGCTCGGGGACCGTTTCCATGGGTAGTCACTTTCCTCTAGGTACCTACTAACTTCACGATGTTAGCTTTCTTCTCGATACCGAATCAACGGCTGAGGAGATGCTCGTGATCGTGGTGACCGGGGCGACCGGAAACGTTGGCCGTCCGTTGATGGAGCTGTTGGGGGACAAGGCTCGCGGGGTCTCGCGGCCGGAGGTGGATCTCACCCGCCCCGCCACTCTGGAGCCCGTGGTCGACGGTGCGGAGGCGCTCTTCCTGCTGTTCGGCGGAGATCTGCTGGGCCAGGACACGGACATCGCCTCCGTGCTCGACGTGGCGAAGGCGGGCGGGGTGCGCCGGGTCGTGCTGCTGTCCTCGCAGGGCGCCGGGACGCGGCCGGGCATGGTGCCGCACTCGCGGCTGGCGTCGTTCGAGGAGGCCGTGCGGCAGTCGAGTCTGGAGTGGACGATCCTGCGGCCGAGCGGGTTCTTCACCAACGCCTACGCGTGGGCCGGTCGTGGGGTGGCCGCGGCACCGTTCGCGGAGGTCGCGCTTCCGTTCGTCGATCCGGTGGACATCGCTGCCGTCGCGGCTGTGGCGCTGCAGGGCGGCCACGAGGGGCAGACGTACGTCCTGACCGGTCCGGAAGCGATGACTCCGCGGCAGCGAGCGGAGGCGCTTTCGTTGCCGTTCGTCGAGCAGTCCGCCGAGGAGGCTCGCGAGCAGATGCTGCAGTTCATGCCGCCGCCCGTCGTGGACGGGACGCTGACCATCCTCGGTTCGCCGACGGAAGAGGAGCGGCAGGTGAGCGGCCATGTGGAGCAGGTGACCGGACGTGCGGCGACCCCGTTCGCCGACTGGGCCGTGCGCAACGCGAAATCCTTCTGAACGTAAGCGCTTACGTCTGTTCCCGTAAGCGCTTGCAATGCCTAACGTCGCGCCAAGACAAGGCTGAAAGGTGCGTCACATGGCTGAGGTGTCCTACGTCAAGGCGTCGCGGGTCTTCTCCGGCAACCCGCCGGTCCGCGCGGTCGACGAGCTGTCGCTCGAGGTGTCCGACGGCGAGTTCCTGGTGCTGGTCGGCCCGTCCGGTTCGGGCAAGTCGACCGCGCTGCGGATGCTCGCGGGCCTCGAGGACGTCGACGAGGGCGCCATCCACATCGGTGGCAAGGACGTCACGAACGTGCCGCCGAAGGGCCGGGACATCGCCATGGTGTTCCAGTCGTACGCGCTCTACCCGCACATGACGGTCGCGGAGAACATGGGCTTCGCGCTCAAGCTCCGCGGCGTCAGCAAGACCGAGATCAAGGCGAAGGTCGACGAGGCCGCCAAGATGCTCGACCTGACCAAGTACCTGGACCGCAAGCCGAAGGCGCTCTCCGGTGGTCAGCGGCAGCGTGTCGCGATGGGTCGTGCCATCGTGCGTGAGCCGAGTGTGTTCCTCATGGACGAGCCGCTGTCCAACCTGGACGCCAAGCTGCGCGTCGAGACCCGCGCGAACATCGCGGCGCTGCAGCAGCGGCTCGGCACCACGACGATCTACGTCACGCACGACCAGGTCGAGGCCATGACGATGGGCCACCGGGTCGCGGTGCTCAAGGACGGTCTGCTGCAGCAGTGCGACACGCCTCGCGCGCTGTACGACCGCCCGGCCAACGCGTTCGTCGCGGGCTTCATCGGCTCGCCGGCCATGAACCTCAAGACCGTGCCGATCACGTCGGAGGGCGCGAAGCTCGACGGCATCATCGTGCCGCTCTCGCGGGCCGCGCTCGACGCGGCCGGTGGTCTGGACGAGGTCACCTTCGGCATCCGGCCAGAGGCGCTCGGCATCGTGTCCTCCAACGAGGAGGGCATGGAGATGACGGTCGAGCTGGTCGAGGAGCTCGGTGCCGACGCGCTCGTGCACGGTGCCGTGAAGATCGGCGACTCGTCGCAGCGCTTCGTCGTGCGCGTCGACGGCCGCACGCCGCCGACCCTGGGCCAGCACGTCAAGGTCGCGGTGCGCGACCACAGCGAGATCCACCTGTTCCACCCCGAATCGGGCGAGCGCCTGGAGGCGTGAGTCACAGCGCGAAAGCCCCCGGCGTGTGCGTCGGGGGCTTTTTCGTGTCGTAAACTGAACTCGACAACGGTTTCCATTACCTGATCGAGGGATGGTGTGATGACTCTCCGCAACGTTCTGGTCGGCGCTCTGGCCGTGGTGAGCCTGGCCGCCTGCGGCACGTCGAACACGCCGTCCGGCGACAGCGGCAAGATCAAGGTCGTCACCTCCACCAACGTGTGGGGCAGCGTGATCAAGGCCGTCGGTGGTGACGCCGTCGAGGTCAAGGCGCTGCTGGACGACCCGAGCGCCGACCCGCACTCGTACGAGAGCAAGCCCGCGGACGCCGCGCTGGTCAAGGACGCCAAGCTGGTCGTGTTCAACGGCGGCGGCTACGACGACTTCTTCGCCAAGCTGATCACCAGCGACGCCACCAGGAAGATCGAGGCGTTCCCGCTGCGCGAGCACGACCACTCCTCGCAGCCCACGACGTCGTCCACGCCGGCGGCGGGCGGGCACGACCACGAAGAGAACGAGCACGTCTGGTACGACCTGCACACCGTGCGCGCTGTGGCCGAGGCGGCCGCGAACGAGCTCGGTGCGATCGCTCCGGACAAGAAGACGACGTTCGAGAAGAACACCGCCGACTTCAGCGCGAAGCTCGAGGAGCTGGAGAAGAAGGTCGACGGCATCGGCCAGGGCAAGAAGGTCGCCGCGACCGAGCCGATCGCGCACTACCTGCTCGAGGAGACCAAGGCCGAGGACGTCACGCCGGAGGCGTTCAGCAAGGCGATCGAGGAGGAGTCGGACGTGCCGGCCGCCGCTCTCGCGTCGATGAACCAGCTGGTCGACGGCAAGAAGATCAACGTTCTGGTGGAGAACACCCAGACCGAGAACCAGGTCACGAAGCAGGTCGTGGAGAAGGCCAAGGCGGCGGGCGTGCCGGTCGTTCAGGTCACCGAGACGCTGCCCGCGGGTGTGACCGGCTACCTTGACTGGATGAGCAAGCAGGTGGACGCGCTGTCGCAGGCGCTCAAGGCATGACCGCGATCTCGCTGCGCGGGGCCCGGCTGTCCTATGGCGACCGGGTGTTGTGGGACGGGCTCGACCTCGACGTCGAGCCCGGTGAGTTCCTCGCGGTCCTCGGTCCGAACGGGTCCGGCAAGACCAGCCTGATGAGGGTGCTGCTCGGTTTGCAGCCGCTGTCCTCCGGCACGGTCACGGTCGCCGGCGGCAACCAGGCCGTCGGGTACATCCCGCAGCAGCGAGCGCTCGACCAGTCCATGACGTTGCGCGGCCGGGACCTCGTGGGTCTCGGCCTCGACGGCTATCGGTGGGGCCTCGGCCTGCGCAACCGTCGTGAGCGCAAGATCCGCGTCGACGCGGCCATCGCGTCCGTCGGCGCCACGCGGTACGCGGACGAGCCGATCGGCCTGCTGTCCGGCGGTGAGCAGCAACGGCTGCGCGTCGCGCAGGCACTGGTCGGCGACCCGACCGTGATGCTCTGCGACGAACCGCTGCTCTCGTTGGACCTCGGCAACCAGCGCGTGGTCTCCGAGCTGATCGACAAGCGGCGGCGGGAAGCGAACACGGCCGTCCTGTTCGTCACGCACGAGCTGAACCCGGTGCTGCCGCTGGTGGACCGGGTCCTCTATCTCGTCGGCGGGCGGTTCCGCGTCGGCACGCCGGAAGAGGTCATGAACTCCCGGACGCTGTCCGAGCTGTACCGCACGCCCGTCGAGGTCGTGCGGGTGCGCGACCAGATCCTGGTCGTGGGCGCGGGAGCCTGCGAGGAGCAGACGCACCACCTCACGGCGGAGGCCGCGTCGTGACGATCTTCGACCTGCTCGAACTGGACTTCGTGCAGACCGCGTTGATCGCGGCCGCCGTGCTCGGCCTCGTCGCCGGGGTGCTCGGCCCGTTCATCGTGACCCGCAAGATGGCGTTCGCCGTCCACGGCACGAGTGAGCTCGCGTTCTCCGGTGGTGCCGCAGCCCTGCTGCTGGGCATCGGCGTCGGCTACGGCGCGCTGGCCGGGTCGATCATCGCCGCGGTGCTGCTCGGCGTGCTGTCGCGGCGGGAGAGCGACCGCGACTCGGTGATCGGCGCGATCCTCGCGTTCGGGCTCGGCATGGGCATCCTGATGCTGTCCCTCTACAAAGGACGGACAACCAACAAGTTCGGGCTGCTGACCGGTCAGATCGTCGGTGTCGACTCCACCGACCTCAAGCTGCTGGTGGTCTCGTCGGTGGCGGTGCTGGCCGTGCTGGCGTTCATCTACCGGCCGTTGTTCTTCGCCTCGGTCGACCCGGATGTCGCCATCTCGCGCGGAGTTCCGGTGCGATCGCTGTCGATCGTGTTCGCCGTGCTGGTCGGTGTGGCGACCGCTTTGAGCGTTCAGGTCGTCGGCGCGCTGCTGGTGCTGGCGTTGATGATCACGCCGGCGGCGGCCGCCATGCGGATCACTGCCTCGCCCTTGCGCGCGACCGTTCTTTCGGTCGTTTTCGCCGAAGTCGCGGCCGTCGGCGGCATTCTTCTGTCGCTGCAACCCGGCCTTCCGGTCTCCGCTCTCGTCACGGCCGTGAGCTTCGTGATATACCTCGTATGCCGAGGTATCGGGGCTGTTCAGCGCCGTTCCACCTGATGGACTGGCGTAGTTGCCGAATTTCCCCTGCATATCGCCCTGACCAGGTGGCGTAACACGCTCGAAACAAACTGATCGTCGTTCGCCGTCCATGCTGTGGGCCATGAGCAGCAGCCAGCGAACCGAGCGGCGGTTGCGCGCCGACCGGGCGCGGCAGGCCGCCGACGTGATCCGCCAGCAGGTGGTGCGCCGTGCGTTTCCCGACGGCGTGCTGCCGGACGAACGCTTTCTCGCCGCCGAGTTCTCGGTGTCCCGCAACAGCATTCGCGAGGCACTGGAACTCCTTCGCGAGGAAGGCCTCATCGATCGCGTGCCGGGGGTGGGCACGGTGGTCGTGGCCGACAAGGTCGAGCACGGGCTGAACCAGCTGATGGGCCTGGCGGAAACCCTGCACGAACACGGGCAGATCACCAACGACGTGCGGGCGGCGACCGTGATCCGGGCGCCTTCCGTTGTCGCGCAACGGCTGCAGCTTCCCGCTGATGCGTCCGTGGTCTACGTGGAGCGGCTGCGGCGGCTGAACGGGCTGCCGTTGTCGCTGGACCTCACGTATCTGGCTCTGGACGTCGGAGAGCCCCTGCTCTCCGAAGATCTCGTCAACCGCGACATCTTCTCGTTGATCGAGCAGACTTCCGGGCAACGGCTCGGAACGGCTTCGGTGGCGCTGGAAGCCGTCAACGCCGATCTGCACTCCGCGACCGTGCTGGAGGTGCCGCGCGGGGCGGCGCTGATGGTCGTGGAACGCCTCAGTCATTTCGCTTCCGGCCGGCCGGTCGACCTGGAGTTCATTCGCATGCGCGGTGATCGCCTCACCATGCGCGCCGAAATCTGTCGCTAAAACCTAATAGTTCCCACATTCACCTGGAGTTGAGTCATGGCTCTGGTCAACAACCGTGCCGACGTACCGGTCACCATCAACGAATCCAAGTGCATCGACGGCTGCCGGCTGTGCGTTGACATGTGCCCGCTCGACTCGCTGGCCATCAACCCCGAGTCAGGCAAGGCCTACATGCACGTCGACGAGTGCTGGTACTGCGGTCCGTGCGCCGCTCGCTGCCCGACCGGCGCCGTGACCATCAACATGCCCTACCTCCTGCGGTGAAAGGAAAAACAGTGAAGAGAATTCTTCTGTCTTCAGTTCTTCTGCTCGCCGCGTGCGCGACGGGTGAGGCGGCTTCCGGCGGTGAAGTTCCGGTGGTCATCGGCTACCAGTCGAAGACGATCAACACCGTCACCGCGGGCACGCTGTTGCGGGACAGGGGTTTCTTCGAGCAACGGCTGGCCGAGCTCGGCAAGAAGACCGGCAAGACGTACAAGGTGACCTGGCAGGACTACGACACCGGTGCGCCGATCACCGCGCAGATGATCGCGGGCAAGATCGACATCGGGTCGATGGGCGACTTCCCGCTGCTGATCAACGGGTCGCGCACGCAGAAGCAGGGCGACGAGGGCACCCGGATGGTCGCGGTGACCGGGTACAACGTGCGCGGAGCGCTGAACATGGTCGTGGTGCCGCCCAACTCGCCGGCCAAGACCTTGGCGGACCTGAACGGGCAGAAGGTCTCCGCGAGCGTCGGGTCGGCCGGGCACGGAACGTTGGTGCGGGCGTTGGGCGACACCAAGGTGACCGTGGAGAACCAGCAGCCTTCCATCGGTGCTTCGGCGCTGCAGTCCGGGAACGTCGCCGCGCTCGCGCAGTTCGTGGCGTGGCCTGGCGCTCTCGTGTACGCCAAGCAGGCGAAGCTGCTCTATGACGGTGCCGCGCTGAACCTGCCGACGTTGCACGGGACCGTCGTGCGGAATCCGTTCGCACAGCAGCAGCCCGACGTGTTGCGGGAGTTCCTGCGGGCGCAGCTCGATGCGACGAAGTTCTTGCACGCCAAGCCTCTCGAGGCCGCGGAGACTGTCGCCAAGGCGACGGGCCTGCCGACCGAGGTCGTGTACCTCTACAACGGGCCGAACGGGATCGCGACGTTCGACCTGTCGCTGAAGTCGGTGCTGCGCAAGGCGTTGAAGGAGGACGTGCCGTTCCTCAAGTCGATCGGCAACATCGACGAGCTCGACGTGGACAAGTTCATCGACGACAAGCCGTTGAAGGACGTCTTGGAGCCGACCGAGGACCTGACGAACCCGGCTTCGCTCGGCGGTGACCCGAAGGTCGCGAGCGAGGCGTGGTTCGACGGCGAGCAGCCGCAGCCCGTGGCGTCGCCGACGGCGTTGCTGAAGCTGGTGAACGCCAGCGGGAAGAAGCTGCGGGCCGGGTACGTCCCGGACGCCGAGACGGGCACGCGGTGGTTCGCCGAGCACGCGTTCTGGGTGCAGTCCGGTGCCGAGCTGCTGCCGTTCACGACCGAGGCGGCCGCGGCGAAACGCGGTCAGGTGCTGACGTTCGAGCAGGCGCTCTCCTTGGCGGGCAAGTGAAGCGCTGGGTGGTGAGGATCGGGTCGGTGGCGGTCGTCCTGCTGCTGTGGCAGGTGCTGACGGCGTCGGATGTGCGGGCCTGGCTGCGGTTCGACCAGCTGCCGACCGTCGTCGAGGTGGCGGAGCGGTTCGCGGTGCAGGTCGGTGGCGTGGAGTACTACCACGACCTGGGCAACAGCCTGGTGCGGATCATGACCGGGTTTCTCCTGGCCGCGGTGCTGGGCATCGCGTTCGGCGTGCTGATCGCGCGTTCTCCGCTGCTGGGCGACCTGCTGCGGCCGCCGTTGGAGGTCGTGCGGCCGATCCCGGCGATCGCGCTGGTGCCGATCGCGATCCTGCTGTTCCCGACCGACGAGCAGGGGATCGTGTTCATCACCTTCATCGCGGCGTTCTTCCCGATCCTGGTGTCGACCAGGCACGCCGTGCGCGCGCTGCCGACGATCTGGGAGGACGCGGTCCGCACGATGGGCGGCTCGCGGTGGCAGGTGCTGTTCCGCGTGGTGCTGCCCGGCACGCTGCCCGGCGTGTTCGGTGGCCTGTCCGTCGGCATGGGCGTGGCGTGGATCTGCGTGATCTCGGCCGAGATGATCTCCGGCCAGTTCGGCGTCGGCTACCGCACCTGGCAGGCCTACACGGTCGTCGACTACCCCGGCGTGATCGTCGGCATGGTCACCATCGGCCTGCTCGGCTACCTGACGTCCGCCGCCGTCGAGCTGCTGGGCCGCCGCGTGACGCGGTGGTTGCCGAGAGAGGCACTGCGATGAGCCTGAGCGTGCGTTCGCTGACCGTCGGCTACGGCCGGTCCGCGGTGCTGACCGACTTCTCGTTGTCGGTGGCCGACGGTGAGTTCGTGGTGGTGGCAGGACCTTCCGGGTGCGGCAAGTCGACCCTGCTGCGCGCGGTCGCCGGGCTGATCCCGTTCACCGGTGAGATCTCCGTGGACGGGGAAGCGGTGCGCGGGCCGTCACGGGACCGGGCGCTGGTGTTCCAGGAGGACGGGCTGCTGCCGTGGCGCACAGCGTTGCGCAACGTCGAGCTTCCGCTTGCCCTGCAAGGGGTTCCGCGATCGATACGGCGCGCGCGGGCGGTGGAGTGGCTGGAGCGCGTCGGATTGGCCGGCTTCGAGGGCTACCTGCCGCGCGAGCTCTCCGGCGGCATGCGCCAACGTGTGCAGCTGGCGCGGACGTTGGCGCAGCAGCCGTCCGTGGTGCTGATGGACGAGCCGTTCGGCGCGCTGGACGCCCAGACGCGCGCGTCGATGCAGGAACTGGTGACCGAGGTGCTGTCCGGCACCACAACCCTGTTCGTCACGCACGACGTCGACGAAGCCGTGCTGCTGGGCGACCGCGTGGTCGTGCTCGGCGCGGGCGAGGTCGAACGCGAGCGCGACGCGATCCTTGCGGCGGTGAAGGCATGACTGTTGAGCTGTCCTGCGACGTCCTGGTCATCGGCGGCGGTACGGCGGGCTCGATGGCCGCCATCACCGCGGCCGAGGCGGGCCGGTCCGTGCTGCTGCTGGAGAAGGCACACGTCCGGCACTCCGGAGCGCTGGCGATGGGCATGGACGGCGTCAACAACGCCGTCATCCCTGGAAAGGCGCGGCCGGAGGACTACGTCGCCGAGATCACCCGCGCCAACGACGGCATCGTCAACCAGCGCACGATCATGCAGACCGCCACGCGCGGGTTCGAGATGGTGCAACGGCTCGAGCGCTACGGCGTGAAGTTCGAGAAGGACTCGTTCGGCGACTACCACGTCCGGCAGGTGCACCGGTCGGGCAGTTATGTGCTGCCGATGCCCGAGGGCAAGGACGTCAAGAAGGTCCTCTACCGGGTGATGCGGGAACGCCGGTTGCGCGAGCGGTTGCGCATCGAGAACCGCGTGATGCCGGTGCGGGTGCTGGTGTCGGAGGGCCGTGCGGTCGGCGCTGCCGGGTTCAACACGCGGACCGGTGAGTTCGTGACCGTGTCCGCGGGCGCGGTGATCCTGGCGACCGGCGCTTCCGGCCGGCTCGGCCTGCCCGCTTCCGGCTATCTGTACGGGACTTACGAGAACCCGACGAACGCCGGTGACGGGTACTCGATGGCGTACCACGCCGGGGCAGAGCTGTCCGGGATCGAGTGCTTCCAGATCAACCCGCTGATCAAGGACTACAACGGGCCGGCTTGTGCCTATGTGGGCAACCCGTTCGGCGCGTACCAGGTGAACGCGCTGGGTGAGCGGTTCGTCGACTGCGACTACTGGTCAGGGCAGATGATGGCCGAGGTGGCCGCGGAGATCGCCTCCGCGCGAGGGCCGATCTACCTGAAGACCACCCACCTGCCGGAGGAGTCGGTCTCCGCGCTGGAAGGGATCCTGCACTCCACCGAGCGGCCCTCGCGCGGAACGTTCCACAGTGGACGCGGGCGGGACTACCGGACGCACGACATCGAGATGCACATCTCGGAGATCGGGTTGTGCGGTGGGCACTCGGCGTCCGGGGTGTGGGTCGACGAGAACGGGCGCACGACCGTGCCCGGGCTGTACGCGGCCGGTGACCTGGCCTGCGTGCCGCACAACTACATGATCGGCGCGTTCGTGTTCGGCGACCTGGCCGGGGCGCACGCTGCCGAGAACGTCGTGGCCGAGAACTTCGTCGCGGGACAGCTGTTGCCTGCCGAGCAGGTGGCCGAGGCCGCCGAGTTGATCTTCCGGCACTCGCGCAACCCGGACGGGCCGCCGCAGCCTCAGGTCGAGTACAAGCTGCGCCGGTTCGTGAACGACTACGTCGCTCCGCCCAAGACGGCCACGAAGCTGTCGCTGGCGCTGGAGGCGTTCGACCGGATGTCTGCGGAGATCGCGGAAATGGGGGCGCGGTCGCCGCACGAGCTGATGCGATGCGTGGAGGTGTCGTTCATCCGGGACTGCGCGGAGATGGCGGCCGCGTCGTCGTTGATGAGGGACGAGTCGAGGTGGGGGCTCTACCACTCACGGGTCGATCTTCCCGAGCGTGACGACTCCCGGTGGTTCCACCACCTCAACCTGCGGAAGAACGCCGCCGGGGAGATGGAGTTCATCAAGCGGCCGGTCGCGGAGTACCTGGTGCCCGTCGACGGGATTCCGCACCGCGCCGGGTCGGTCGAGCTTCTCGGTGTGCGGTCGGTGTCCGCTGTGTCCTCCGCGGTGGACTCCGCCGCGGACGAGGTGGCCGTCCAGTCCGAGCGCGTGCTGGAGGTGCTGTCGCTGGTGGACTCGCAGCCGACGCTCGCGGTGCTGGAGCCGTACCTCGTCGATCCGGACGTGACAGTGCGCCGGGCCGCCGTGTCCGTGCTGACCGAGGCGGTGCCGGCCGGGTTCGAGTTCGCGCTGGTGCGGGCGATGGCGGACGAGGGAGTGCGGGACGTCGCCGCGGCGGGGTTGCGGGAGCTGGTCGAGGTGGTGCCCGCGTCGGAGGAACTGCGCGAGGCCCTGGAGCTCTCGCCCGCACGGGCGGTGGCGCTGGAGGTGTTGTGGGCGTTGAAACTCGGGACGGCCGAGGTGTACGCGGCCGGGCTGGAATCACCGGATCTCGAGGTGCGGCTGGCCGCGGTGCGCGGACTGGTCGCGTTGCGGGAGGACGAACTGCTGGCGGCCGCGGCGGAGGATCCCGCTCGGGAGTTGCGGGTGCAGGTCGCGAAGGGGATCACCGATGTAGGTGTGCTCATCGCACTTTCGGGTGACTCCGATGTGCTGGTCAGGGCCGCGGCTCTGGAGGCGGCCGGGCGGGTCGGGTGGCCGTCGGGGCTGCACGAACGGGCGGCCGAGTTGATCGGGGACCCGTCGTGGGAGGTGCGCGTCGGGGTGGCCAGGGCGCTCGACGATCCGGAGCTGGTCGCCGCGCTTCTGGGTGATCCCAACCTGGACGTGCGCAAGGCCGCGGTGCGGGCGTTGGAGCGGTGGAGGGCCGATCCCGGCGTCGTGCTCGCGCTCAAGCGGGCGCTCGACGACACGGATGCCGACGTCCGGGCTTATGCGCGGATGGCGTTGAGCTGATCAGGCCGTGCGCGTGGTGATGGGCTTGGTGATGTCGTCCGCGCGCGGGGCGGGCATCAGGCGCGGCGGGATGTCCAGGCCGGCCACGCGGACCTGGTTGCGGCCGTTCTCCTTGGCCTTGTAGAGCGCCGCGTCCGCCGAGTGCTGGGCCGTGGCCATGTCCGGGCCGTTGTCCGGGATGACCGCCACGCCGATCGACGCCGAGATGGCCTGCAGCGTCTCGCCCTCCGGCTCCGGCGGCTGGATCTCGCGGCCGTAGAGCGTGACGACGTTGCGGTGCTTGTCGGTGGTGGGTACGGCGAGCGAACCGATGGCCTCGCGGATGCGTTCGGCGATCGTCACGCCCACGGCCACGGGGGTGTCCTTCAGCGCCACCACGAACTCCTCGCCGCCGTCGCGGCCCGCCACGTCGCCGGGGCGGAGCTTCTCCCGCAGAATGCGGCCCACCTCGGCCAGGACCGCGTTGCCCGCCGGGTGGCCCCAGGTGTCGTTGATGCGCTTGAAGTGGTCGAGGTCGATGACGAGGACCGTCATCGGTTCACCGTCGATGCGGCAGCGTTCGGCCAGGCGGCCCGCGTACTCGGCCAGGCCGTTGGTGTTGAGCAGGCCCGTCCGGTAGTCGGTGTGGGCGTCGGCGGCCAGGCGCTGGTGGAGCTGTTCCTGCTCGCGCAGCAGGCGTTCCAGGTGGGCTCGGCGTTCTCCCGCCCTGGACAGCAGGGCGTTCACCAGGATCACCGGTACGACCAGCAGCAGCGGACCCACCCAGTGCGACGTCATCAGCATGCCGAGCATGGCGCCGGCGCCGAGGGTGCTCATTTCGAGCATGTTGTCGACTTTGGAGCCGAGGAAGTCGAGGACCTTGGAGTTCGGCGTGACGATTTTGAACGCCACGGCGACGGTCATCACCTGGATGAACCAGTAGAGGACCGCGGTGATTGCGAGAACAAGTACCAGGCCGAGGTCGGTCGGAACGTTTCCGGTGGCTGTCAGAGACACACCTGAAAGGTGGACGACGGCCCACGAAAGAAGGGTCGAGGCGAGCATCGACGCGGTGCCGAAGACGAAGCGGTAGGGCTGGCGGCGGGCGATGGGCTGGATCAGGATGCGCATCCAGATCGTGGCGATCACCGCCAGGCCGCCCGGCAGGGCCACGGCGGCGGCGAAGGTCCAGACCGAGGTCAGGTCGATGTGGGGGCCGGAAGCCTCGTTGCGGCGGGCTTCCTCCGCTCTGCGCACCACGGTCAGGTGGATCGTGATCGCGGCGATGATCGCGCCGAAGCGGAGCCAGTCCGAGGTGGAGACCCCGGTCAGCTTTGTCAGGAGCCAAATGGAGGCCACGACTACGGCTGCTTCGAGCACGAAAAAGTACGCGATCGCACTAGGCGCAACGGTCCAAAGGTCCCAGTTGCGAATCGGAGTCAAGCCGAGTGCCCGCGATCGCCTGCGATCAGTCAAACTGTTCTTCACCACGACCCCCTACGCTCATGGCACATCATGAGCAAAGCCGCCGCTGACCAGGTCGTAGACCTACCGCGCTGCTGCTCGTCGCAACGAGGAGGTGCCTTCCATGTGCAACCGTGACTTCTGACTCCGCCTTCCTCGGCCTGCTTCCAATCCTGCACCTTGATCACCTGGTGCCTCTACAACGGATATCGCTATTGGTGACCGTTCTGTTTCAGATTGCCACCGCCTTAGTGTCGTTGCGACCTCGTGCGCGGCGCCAGGCGAAGGTGGCCTGTGTTGCCAGCAGCAGTCCGATACCGCCTGCTCCCGCGATCGTTGCTGTGATCGATCCGACCGAATGGGCGACGACACCGGCCAGCGCCATTCCTCCGCCCTGGCTCGAGCGCAACGCCGCTCGCCCAATGCCATAAGCCCTTCCTCGGTACTGGTCCGGTAGCAGTCGCATCCACGCCGAACGAGCCGGTGTGTGATAAGCCCCGCCTATACCGGCAATCACCAGCAAAACGATCGTCCACGTCAGGTTCGGGTTGAACGCGAACATGATCAATGGCGCCAGCGACAGGATCGCAAGAGGACCGATCAGCCGTTCACGTTTCGCCGGATCTCGCACGAGCCGGAAGAGCAGGGCCACGCCCAGGACGTTCGCCGCGGGTTCGATGGCGAGGATCAGGCCCACCGCCCACACCGCGTTCAGGCTCGCCGCCAACGGGACCGCGAGTCCTTCGGGGACCATCGCGAGGCCCGCGAGCAGCCGGACGCCCAGTAGTGTCCTCAGTCGCGGCTCCGACACCATCAGCGTCAGGGCGCCGCGCGGTTCGTCGGCCTTCTTCTTGCGGCCCAGCGGATCGGCGGCCGGACGGTGCTGCACGGACACCTGCACCAAGATCGCCAGAAGCGCGAACGTGCCGGCGTTGATCGTGAGCGCCACGCCGGGGTTGGTGTGGGTCACGAGGAAGCCCGCGGCGGCGAGGCCCGCCATCTGAGCTATGTCGACGGACGTGCCGAAGAGTGCCACGCCATCGTCGTAGCGGTGTGCCGGTAGGACGTGCGGGAGGCTCGCCTCCTGGGCTGCGAGATACGGCGAGGAGATCGCCAGTACCGCGACCAGCAGCACGATCATGGCCCAGAGAGGCATGCCCGGAATGGCCATCGCGCCCATCAGCACGGCCTGTGACCACGCCGTCGTCACCATTACGGTGCGTCGCGGGAAGCGGTCGGCGACCCACCCGAGCAACGGGCCCGAAATCAGTGGTGGGAAGAGCGTCAGCGACCACGTGAGCGCGGTCCAGGCAGCGGAATGTGTTCGTTCGAATACGAGCAGTGACAATGCCACTGCCGCGAGTTGGTCACCGACGGTCGAAACGGTCGAACCGATCCACATGGCGCGGAACTCACGCAAGCCGACGAGATCGCGGAGCGCGCCGCGGGTCGTCATGCGGGTCCTCGGCGCACCGCGCCCCGCGCGCGGCGAATCAGCACGTCCTGATTCGCTCTACGCCGAGTCACGTCGCCCCCGCCGGTGGTAATCAATTTCTATCGACAATCACGGTAGAAGCTGCCTGACCGTTCAACGTCTGTCCTACCACAGTGTGTACCTAAACGGAGCAGGCTAGTTACCTAAAGTAGTTACAATAGCGAAACGCGAGGCTGATCTTCTTCACAGTTGACCTCGGCTTCGCCTGATTGGACCCCAAATGGTCACGGTCTGTGTCAACTGGTGCCAAACGGGTGTCATGGGCTCGGCCGACCGGTGCAACCCGCTCCGACTCATGCTCGCAGATCTGGCAATTGGCGACCACACGAGAACGTACCCGCGCTCGGGAGCGTCGTGTAATAGGCCACGCCGTTTGTCATGGCTGTCACTGGGGTCACCGTTTCCCGCCCGCCTCGCCGAAACCGGTTCAGCGGGCAGGAAAACGATCACTAACGTCGGTGAATGGACGTCATTGGCGTCGTGAACCGGCCGATAACGTCAGCCGTGATCAGCCCTTGGCCGCGACCCGGCGGCGCCGCGCCACCTCGGCCAGCACGACACCGGCCGCGACGGACGCGTTGAGCGACTCGACGCCAGTGGCCATCGGGATCGACACGGTCTGGTCGCAGGTCTCCTTGACCAGACGGCCGAGACCGC
The DNA here is from genome assembly GCF_016907955.1 of Lentzea nigeriaca. Taxonomy (GTDB): domain Bacteria; phylum Actinomycetota; class Actinomycetes; order Mycobacteriales; family Pseudonocardiaceae; genus Lentzea; species Lentzea nigeriaca. The sequence continues at coordinate 541,891 of NZ_JAFBCX010000002.1, forward strand.
GGCCCTCGGAGCCCACGACGACGACCAGCGGCCCGGTCGCGAGCTCCAGACCGTCGACGTCCACGTCGCCGTCCGCGTCCAGGCCCACGATCATCAGGCCCGCCTCGGCCCAGTCACGCAGCGTGCGGGTCAGGTTCGTGGCCATCGCGATCGGCAGCTTGGCCGCCGTGCCCGCGCTGGTCCGCCACGCCACCGCCGTCATCGACGCGCTGCGCCGCTGCGGCAGCACCACGCCGTGTGCGCCGAACGCCGCCGCCGAACGCACGACGGCACCCAGGTTGCGCGGGTCCGTCACGCCGTCGAGCGCCACCAGCAGCGGCGGCTCACCGGCACGCTGGGCGAGCTCGAGCAGCTCGTCGGGAGTGGCGTAGTCGAACGGTGGCACCTGCAGGCCGAGGCCCTGGTGCATCGCGCCGCCGGTGATCCGGTCGAGCTCGCCGCGGGCCACCTCCAGCACGGAGATGCCCCGGTCGGCGGCCAGGCGCACGGCCTCGGCCACGCGGTCGTCCGCGTCGATGCCCAGCGCCACGTACAGCGCCGTCGCCGGCGTGCCCGCGCGCAGGCACTCCACGACGGGGTTGCGGCCCGCCACGGTCTCGGCCTGGGCTTTCTCGGTCTTCTGGCGCCGCTGCGTCTTGACGGCCTCGGTCTTCGCGGCCGCCTTGGCCCGCTTGTAGGCGGGGTGGTTCGGGCGGTCCGACGCCTTCGGGGTCGGACCCTTGCCCTGCAGCCCCTTGGACTTCTGCCCGCCGGAGCCGACGACCGCGCCCTTCTTCGAGCCCGGATTGCGCATCGCGCCCTTGCGCTTGGAATTGCCAGCCACGGAAGTCAGTCGTCCTTCAACGTCCACTGCGGACCGTCGGGGGTGTCCTCGACGGCGATGCCCGCCTCCAGCAGCTGGTCGCGCAACGCGTCAGCACGCGCGAAATCCCTGCTCTTGCGGGCTTCCTGGCGCTCGACGAGCAGCCGATCCACGAGCGTGGTCAACGCCTGCCGCATGCCGAGGTCGGCAGCCGAGACGTCGTTCCACTTCGGCGACAACGGGTCGACGCCGAGGATGTCGGCCATCCGGCGCACGCACTCGGCGGCCTCGCGGGCCGCGTCGTGGTCGCCGTCGGCGAGCGCCGTGTTCCCCTGCCGCACCTTGTTGTGCAGCGCGGCCACGGCCTGCGGGGTGTTCAGGTCGTTGTCCATCGCAACGACGAAGTCCGGGCACATCTCACCGCGGAGCTCCACCTGTCCGACGCGTTCGACGACGCGCCGCAGGAACGACTCGACGCGGCCGTACGCCGTCACCGCCTCGTCCAGCGCGCCTTCGGAGTACTCGATGTGCGAGCGGTAGTGCGGCGTGACCAGGTAGTACCGCAGCTCCTGCGCGCGGACCTTGTTCAGCATCGCCGGGATGGACACGGTGTTGCCGAGCGACTTGGCCATCTTCTCGCCGGACAGCGTCACCCAGTAGTTGTGCATCCAGTAGTTGGCGAAGCCGTCGCCGGCCGCGCGGGACTGCGCCTGCTCGTTCTCGTGGTGCGGGAAGATCAGGTCGAGCCCGCCGCCGTGGATGTCGAACGTGCTGCCGAGGTACGTCGTGGCCATCGCCGAGCACTCGAGGTGCCAGCCGGGCCTGCCGTGGCCCCACGGCGTCGGCCAGGACGGCTCGCCGGGCTTCGCGGCCTTCCACAGCGTGAAGTCGCGCGGGTCGCGCTTGCCGCGCACCGCGGTCTCGCCCTGCTCCACCGAGTCGAGCTTCTGGCCGGACAGCGCGCCGTACTCCGGGAACGAGCGCACGTCGAAGTAGACGTCACCGTCGACGTCGTACGCGTGGTTCTTGTCGATCAGCCGCTGCATCAGCTCGATCATCTGCGTCACGTGACCCGTGGCGCGCGGCGCGTACGACGGCGGCAGGCAGCCCAGCGCGTCGTACGCCTCCTCGAAGGCGCGTTCGTGCGTGTACGCCCACTCCCACCACGGCCGGTCGTACTCCGCGGCCTTGGTGAGGATCTTGTCGTCGATGTCGGTGACGTTGCGGACCAGCGTGACGTCGGCACCGTCGCGGGCGAGCCAGCGCCGGAGGACGTCGAAGTTCAGGCCGCTGCGGACGTGCCCGATGTGCGGGATGCCCTGCACGGTCGCCCCACACACGTAGATCGACGCCGTTCCGTTGACCTGCGGGTGGAACTCCCGCATGCTCCGGCTCGCCGTGTCGTAGATGTGGAGGCTCACACGGGAATGGTACGGGCCACATCCAAAAGAGCAGTGGGCCGGTCACTCGTCGGAACTGGATTGACAAGCCGGAAGGCGCATCCGACGGCCTCCGCTCCGCCGTCCGCCTCCTCGCTGTCCCCGACCATCACGGCGTTGCGCGGGTCGACGCCCAGCCGTTCGCACGCGGTCGTGAAGATCTTCGGGTCCGGCTTGATCACGCCCTCCTCGTAGGAGAGCACGAACTCGTCCACGAGGTGCGTCAGCCCGAACCGCTCGAACACCGGGCGGATGTCCCAGCCGATGTTGCTGACGACCGCGACGGGCACGTCGGCGAGGTGCTCCAGCGTCGCCTTCGTGTCCGGGTAGGGCTGCCACGACTCCGCGTCGATCAGCTGGTCGTAGAGCGTCTCGGCGTCGGGCACGTTCGCGTCGTTGAGCACCCGGACATGCACCCAGCGGTGGACGTCGGGGTCGAGGTCGCGGCGGTACCACGCGTCGACGAGTTCGGGATCCATGTCGTCGGCGATGCCGACCGGGGCGGTGAGCGCACGCATCAGGTCCGCGTTGGACGCCAGCTCGGGGTGTTCGAGCCGGAAGAGCGTGCCGGAGAAGTCGAAGAGCGCGGCGTGGATCGTCACACTCGGAGACTCTACGTTCTCTCGGCCTAAGTGGTCTGGACCTTTTTCAGCTCGGCCTTGACCGGCTCCGGGTCGTAGGAGATGACGAGGTGCAGGTCGCCGGCATTGCGCTCGGCGGCGGCCGTGAGCTCGGCGACGAAGGCCTCGACCTGCTTGAGCGGCTGGTCGGCGAGCTGGGCGGTCAGCCTGTAGAGCACGCGGTAGCGCTCCGGCGTCTTGGTGCCGCGCAGCTCGGCTGCCCAGTTGAGCAGGTCCTCGTACGTCTCCACGAACCGGTTGGCCAGCAGCCGGATCCGGTTGCGGTCACCCGGTCGTCCCGCCGGCCCGAACGCCCACTGCTGCTTGCCCGGCGAGAGCAGCTCCCCGAGACGGTTGATGATCTCGTCGAACACGCCGGTGCGCGCCCGGTAGTTGTCGAGCGCGTCGGTGTCCGAGGTGATCGTGCGGCCAGGCGTGACGTCGCCCAGCTCGTGGCTGATCTGCTTGGCGCTCAGCTTGCCCATGTGCAGCGCCACGGTGTCCGCGAACAGCTGGTACTCCCAGCCCGGCTCCGGTGCGTCGACCGCCGACCCCACCTTCTCCGCGATCATCCTGGCCAGCTCGCGCGGAGTGCGGTTGCGCAGGTCGATGTAGCCGGTGCCCACGCGCAGCGCCGGGATCTCGGTGTCGTCGAACCGCGCGGGCAGCAGGTACTCGGTGTCGGAGACCATCGCCCGGTCGAACGCGGACTGCCGCTCGTGCTTGGTCCACATCTTCCGCGCGTAGGCCTCGGAAATGAACATCACGCAGAACCGGGAGTCCTTGCGGTAGATGTGATCGAGGTGCTCGACCAGGTTCTTGCCCCACAGATCGGCCTGCTCGTCGGTGTCGTAGAAGCGGGAGACGCCTAGTTCGGTGAGGTGGCGGGCCACCTCTTCGACGTAGTCACGGTCTTCGCCGGCGAAGGAGAGGCACACGTCGTACTTGGGCACCTCGTGGAGCTTAGTGGCGGGAACCACACGTCCAGCGGGCGAGTTGTCCAGTACATGGCGGTGGGGATGATCTGGGCGATGTCGTTACCGGGTGTGGTGACGATCTTGTTCGTGATGGCCGTGATCGAGTGGGTGGTGCGGCGCAAGAAGGGCGGCACACCTCTCGCAACGATCAGCTTCGACGAGCTGGGAGCGACGTTCGAGGGTGCCAAGCGCGACGAACTGGAGCATCGCAAGGAGGAGAGGCAGCGCCGCGACGAGGAGGGTGACGGTGCGCCGCCGCGAACTCGGATCGACCTCGACGGCGGCACTGCCGTGCTGAAGCTGCCGGACTAGCCGTTCCCGGTGGTCTTCGCGACCTTCACGCGGACGACCACGCGGACGTTGTCGGTGCCGACGTCGCCCTTGTAGTCGTCGCCGGTGTACTTGTGCGCCAGCTCGTTGATGAGGTCGTCGCCGCCCTCGGTCGTCATCGACGCCTCACCGCGGAACTCCGTGTAGTGGTACGGGTTGTCCTTGTCGATGACGGTGATGCTCACCCTCGGGTCGCGCTTGAGGTGACGTTCCTTCGCGCGGCCGACGACGGTGGAGAACAGCACGTCGTCGCCGTCGCGCTTGATCCACACGACGGACGTCTGCGGGCTGCCGTCCTTGGTCAGCGTGGCGACTGTGGCGTAGTTCGCGCTGTCTAGGAGGGTGCGCTGTGGTTCTGAGAGGGAGGCCATGCGATCAACAACGCGGTGGCGATCGCCGCGATTCCCTCGTTCCGCCCCGTGAGACCGAGTCCGTCGGTCGTCGTGCCGGCGACCGAGACCGGCCCCCCGACGGCCTCGGAAAGCGTTTTCTGGGCTTCCTCGCGGCGCTTGCCGATGCGCGGCTCGTTGCCGATCACCTGCACTGTGGCGTTTCCCACACGGAAACCGGCCTCCTCGATCAGGCGGCGGACCTCCGTGAGCAGAACCACTCCGTGCGCGCCCGACCAGCGAGGGTCCGACGTGCCGAAGACCGCGCCCAGGTCACCGAGGCCGGCGGCGGAGAGCAACGCGTCGCACAGCGCGTGGGAGGCGACGTCGCCGTCGGAGTGACCAGCGCAACCGTCGACGCCCTCCCACAGCAGTCCGGCGATCCAGCACTCGCGACCTGCCTCGATCGGGTGGACGTCGACGCCCTGGCCGATCCTCACTGCTGGCCTCCGGTGAAAAGAGCTTCCGCGACCGCGAGGTCGAACGGGGTGGTGATCTTCATGGCGTGCGGGTGCCCGGGAACCGTGTGGACCTTGCCGCCGTTCTTCTCAACGAGACCAGCGTCGTCAGTCGCGGCAATACCGGAGCAATAGGCGGCTTTGAGAGTCTCGGCGCGAAAACCCTGCGGGGTCTGGACGACCCGCAGACCGGCCCGGTCAGGTGTGGAGACGACTACTCCGACCTCGTCCACCTGCTTGATCGTGTCGGCCACCGGAAGCACCGGGATGACGGCGTCGTGCCCGTCGCGCACCGCGGCCACGACGCCGGCGATGACCTCGGGAGGGGTGAAAGCACGGGCGGCGTCGTGCACCAGCACGATCGAGGTGTCCGGAATCACGCGGAGCGCGTGTTCGAGGGCGAGGCGCACCGAGTCGGTGCGTTCGGCGCCCCCTGAAAGCACGTGCACCGCCCCGCCGGCCGGGGCCAGCGAGGCGGTTGCGGTGTGCACTAGATCCACATCGGACGGTGGAGCGGCGATGACGACGTACTGAACCTGGCCTGACGCGAACAGGCCCTGAACGGCACGGGTCAACAGCGGTACCCCGTTGACCGGCACGAGCGCCTTGGGCATCCCGTAGCCCAGACGCTCACCCCGCCCTGCCGCGGGCACGAGCGCGACAACACTCATGTCTGCAGCGTTATCCGATGCTCTGTGTGATTTTGGAAAACTACGACGCGGTGGCGAGAACTTCGTCGAGGAGGACCTCGGCCTTGTCCTCGTCGGTGCCCTCGGCCAGCGCCAGCTCACTGACCAGTATCTGCCGCGCCTTCGCCAGCATCCGCTTCTCGCCGGCGGACAACCCGCGATCCTTCTCGCGCCGCCAGAGGTCGCGCACCACTTCCGCAACCTTGTTCACGTCGCCGGAGGCGAGCTTCTCAAGGTTGGCCTTGTACCGCCGAGACCAGTTGGTCGGCTCCTCGGTGTGGGGAGCACGCAAGACCTCGAAGACCCGGTCGAGCCCTTCCTGGCCGACAACGTCGCGCACGCCTACGATCTCGGCGTTGTCAGCGGGAACCCGAACGGTGAGGTCGCCCTGCGCCACCTTGAGAACGAGGTACTTCTTCTCCTCGCCCTTGATAACGCGGGTCTCGATTGCTTCGATGAGAGCGGCACCGTGGTGCGGGTAGACGACGGTCTCTCCGACCTTGAAAACCATGTGTCCTCTGCCCCTTTCGCTTCCTCCATCCTAACACGTCCGGCAAGGCCGCGAACGCAGCTCGATGATCCGTTAGTGCTGGTCAGGGCCATGCGGGGGGTTGACAAACCACCTGTTCGCGTGCAACGTACGGGCTTGTCAAGATCGATTGGCACCACGTCGAGTCCGCTTTTCGGGCCCCGGTTAGGCTCTTTGCCTGGTGGTTGTTCCCTAGGAAGGACGCTGGAGCCGTGAACTCAGGAGTGTCTCGCCGGATGATCGTGACGGCAGCGCTGGCCGCGGGCCTCGGCCTGGTGGCGGTCGGCTGCAGCGCCGGTCAGATCACCCAGACCGACACCCAGGTCGCCGCCGTCGACGGTGCGAGCGGAAACGCGGGCCCGATCGCGGTGCGCAACGTGATGCTGGCGTTCCCGCCGGACGGCAACCGCTATCACGAGGGTGACTCGGTGCCGATGACCTTCGTCATCGCGAACACGGGCGAGACCCCGGACAAGCTGCTGTCGATCAAGGCCGACGCCGCCGAGGGCGAGGCCGAGGTCGTGGGCGGCAAGGACATCCCGGCGCGCTACGCGCTGCAGGCCGAGTACGACGCCTCGAAGGCGCCGACGAAGACCTCCGCGCCGTCGTCCTCCTCGCACGCCCCGTCGTCGTCGAACGCGCCGTCCTCGTCGGTGTCGCCGACCTCCGGTGCTCCGTCGTCCTCGTCGGTCGCCCCGACGTCGGGCTCCGTGACGCCGTCGTCCGGTGCGCCCGCGTCGTCGTCCGGCCGCCCGTCGGGTTCGTCCTCGGTGTCGCCGACCTCGTCGTCCGCGGCGGTCCCCGACGACCTCGAGGTGCTGCAGGTCCGCTGCACGCTGAAGAAGGTCAACCGCGACATCGTGGCGGCGCAGACCGTCAAGGTCACGTTCGTCTTCGAGAAGGCCGGTGCGGTCACGCTCGAGGTGCCGATCGCGCCGTCCGAGCACAAGCGCGTCAGCGAGGGCCACAAGACCGAAGGTCACTGACGTTGTCGTGAAAACGCCGCTCCCTCTCGGTGAGGGGGCGGCGTTTTCACGTGTTCTGCGGTCAGGCGGCCTTGAGCATCGGGCGGAACTTGGCGCGGTAGGACCACGCGAGGCCGATCTCCGCGGCGACGACGAGCAGCGCCGTGACCCTGCCGCTCGGCTCCAGGAAGACGTGGAACAGGAAGATGTTCACGACCATCGGGGCCAGCATCGCGAGCGCCAGCGGCACGAACCGGCCGGTGATCAGCAGCACGCCGGCGATCAGCTGGACGCCGGACGCGAGCTGCAGCATGTAGCCGGTCGCGTAGAGGGCCGTGCTGAAGGCCACACCCTCCGGTGCCATGGTGCTGGGGTCCGGTGCGGGCATGAACATCAGGAAGCCGTTCAGGCCGGTCGTGGCGAACAGCAGCCCGGTCAGCACGCGGGTGACGATGGTCGCGTAGCGGCCGACGGCGAACTTGCGGGTCTGGGTCGCGATTGCGGTGGTCACTGTGTCCTCCAGGCTGTCGTGTCCTTCCACTGATGCGTCGAACGGCCACCGCGCCGGATCGACAAGCCCGCGGAAAAATCTTCGAGGTTTCTCGGCGGCGCTCTGACCTGCGGTTCGCGTTTCTGTCGGTGCCGTGCTCTAACGTTCGACCCGTGGCGAAGACAGCGCGGCCGATCTTCCGTTGTGCCGAGTGCGGGCACGAGGTGGCGAAGTGGTTCGGCCGCTGCCCCGAGTGCCAGGCGTGGGGCAGCATCGAGGAACGTGGCACGGCATCGGTGACCCGCGTGGTGGCCGGTGCGCCGACGTCCGCGGCGCGTCCGATCGGCGAGGTCGACATCGAGTCGGCACGGGCGCTGTCGACGGGCGTGGGCGAGTTCGACCGGGTGCTGGGCGGAGGCCTGGTGCCCGGCGCGGTCGTGCTGCTGGCGGGCGAGCCGGGCGTGGGCAAGTCGACGCTGCTGCTGGAGACGGCGCACCGGTGGGCGGAGAACCACGGCCGCTGCCTCTACGTCACGGGCGAGGAGTCCGCGGGGCAGGTGCGGTTGAGGGCGGAGCGCACCGGCAACCTGCACGCGGAGATGTACCTGGCGGCCGAGAGCGAGCTCAGCGCGTTGCTGGGGCAGGTCGACCAGGTGAAGCCGTCGATGCTGATCGTCGACTCCGTGCAGACCATGTCGACGGTGAGCGTGGAGGGCGTGCCCGGCGGTGTCACCCAGGTGCGGACCGTCGCGTCAGGGCTCATCGCGATGGCCAAGGAACGCGGGCTGCCGGTCGTGCTGGTCGGCCACGTCACCAAGGACGGATCCGTTGCGGGCCCACGGGTTCTGGAGCACCTCGTCGACGTCGTGCTGCAGTTCGAGGGCGACCGGCACTCCAGCCTGCGGCTGCTGCGCGGCATCAAGAACCGCTACGGCGCGGCCGACGAGGTGGGCTGCTTCGAGTTGCGCGACGACGGCATCATCGGCGTGCCCGACCCGTCGGGCCTGTTCCTCACGCGCCGGGAGAAGGCCGTCGAGGGCACGTGCGTCACGGTGATCGTCGAGGGCAAGCGCCCGATGCTCGGCGAGGTGCAGGCCCTCGTGGCCAAGACGAACCTGCCGGCGCCGCGTCGCGCGGTCAGCGGCCTCGACTCCGCGCGCATCTCGATGGCGCTGGCGGTGCTGGAGAAGCGCGGCAAGATCAACCTGTTCCAGAAGGACGTCTTCACCGCGACGGTGGGCGGCATGCGGCTGGTCGAGCCCGCCGCCGATCTCGCCGTGGTGCTGGCGGTGGCGTCCGCGGAACGCGAGATCGCGCTGCCCGCCGACCTGGTTGTGCTCGGCGAGGTGGGGCTGGCGGGCGAGATCAGGCGGGTCAACGGTGTCGGCAAGCGGCTGATGGAGGCCGCGCGGCTCGGCTTCAAGAAGGCGCTGGTGCCGCCGGACCACGGCCCGCTGCCGGACGGCGTGCGGGCGCTGGTGGCGAACGATCTGGTGTCGGCGCTGGACGTTCTGGGCCTGAACCGGCGTCGCAACGGCAGCAAGAGCGAGGACGGCTGAGCTGCTGGTAGGTGGTCGCGCTGGTGCCGGACGACGCGTGCGGTGACGCGGGCCTGTCGCGCGCGGACGTTCGAGGAGTACCTGGACCACGACGAGTTCGAGGTCGCTCGGCATCCTCGTGGACTTCCACGACGGGGTCTGGAAAGGCGAGGAGGTCCGGGTACTGCCGGGCGGCGTCGGCCGCGCTGCTGCGGCTGGGCTGACCGCGACGGGAACCGTGACTATGATCGAATACCGGGGTGTTGGGGAGACACGACCGCGAGATCGGTGAGTTGTTGCGGTTCGCGGCGGCCATGGTGCCCCCGCAGGTGCAGAGCGAGGACGTGCTCGACCACCTCGACCACGAGGAGTGGGAGCTGGTGCTCGACCTGCTGGGGGAGTTCGAGGGCAACACCTGGCAGACACCGCGCTACTGGGCCCTGCTGGCCGAGGCCGCCATCCAGATGGACGCGGACGAGGCCTGGTTCCAGTGGCGGTGCGTGGAGTCGATCCAAGGCGTACTGCGGGTGGAGCTGGTGCTCGGGCGGGACGCGGAACCGTTGCAGGCCAGGGGAGAGCGGCCGACGTGGGACGTGACGGGCAAGCATCAGCGGCTGGCGGCGTTGTGGATCGAGTCCAAGCCGGTGCTGGGGCCGGGAGAACGGGCGACGGCACGGTTGCGGCCGTTCGTGCCGCCGGCCTGGGCGCATCTGATCCGGGGTGACGTGATCACGTTGCAGGGCCGGTCGCCTGGGCGGGCGACGATCATCGAGAAGGTGCCGCCGCGGCCCTGAGCAGCAGCTTCCGCAGCGCGGTCGGCGTGTGGCCCAGGTGTTCGCGCATCGTCCGTGACAGGTGGGCCTGGTCGGCGAAGCCCAGATCGGCGGCAAGGCAGGCGAGGCTGGTCTCGCCGTCCTCCAGGCGATCCAGCACGCGGCCCACGCGCACCCGGTTGCGGTAGCGGGTCAACGAGACGCCCAGCTCACGGGTGAAGGCCCGGCTGAGCCGGTACGGCGAGACGCCCAGCAGCGCGGCGAGCGGAATCAGGCCCTCGGCGGCGGGATGGCCGGCGCCGATCACGTCGCGCGCCCTGGCGACCAGCGCACCGTCACCCGCGCCGGCTGCGTCCGGGACCCTCGTCGTCACCATCCGCTCGACGACCTCTCCCACCAGGCGGACGAGGTGCTCGGCCGAGTCGCCGGACCGGGTCGCGGCCAGCAGTCGGCGGTGGGCCAGATCGAGCCTGCCGTCCACGTACAGCGCTGAACCGGTGAGCCGGGGTGCGTCGCCCGCCACGGCCCGCCACAACCCGGCGGTGAGGCTGATCGACGTGCACACGTCGCCGCCCGCGGGATGGGCGAACTGCTCCTCCTCACCGGGCAGCCCGACGTAGCCGACCGTGCGGTCGAGGTCGGCCTGCAGGCCGCGGACCCGGCGGCGGAACCCGCCGCGGTGCACGAGCACGAGCCGCACGTCCGCGCGCGGGGTTTCGGCAGACCAGCCTCGGTGATCGTCCTGGCAGTCCACCACGGAGACGGTGAACTCCGGACGGGCCGCGAGGTCGACGAACGAGAGCACACCAGCAGGTTAGGCCGGGGGTCTGACAATTCCCGCAAGGATCTTCAAGACCGCCGAGCGGCTCCGGACGAGGCTGGTGCGCACAAGAACCGAAGGAGACTTCCATGTCCGCATTGGCCCAGCTCACCACGATCGTCCTCGACTGCGCCGACCCCGGACCGCTGGCCGAGTTCTACCGCGCCGTCACGGGGTGGGAGGTGACGTTCAGCAACGAGGACTGCGTCTACGTCAGCGGTGGCGGAGTCCAGCTCGCCTTCGTGCGGGTGGACGGCTACGAGCCGCCCCGGTGGCCGAGCCCCACCAAGCAGGCGCACCTCGACTTCGACGTCGCCGACCGCGAGCTCGCCGTCAAGCAACTGCTCGAGCTGGGCGCGACCAAGCCCGAGTTCCAGCCGGGCGACGGGTGGACGGTGCTCGCCGACCCGCAGGGCCACCTGCTCTGTCTGGTCGGCTGATCACATGGCCTACATCAGCAAGGAGATCGTGATCGAGTCCAGCGCCGACGACGTGTGGGAAGTGATCGGAGACTTCGCCACCGGCCCGTCGCGCATGGCCCCAGGGCTGGTGCTGGACACCAAGGCCGAGACGGACGAGCGGACGGTCAGCTTCGCCGACGGCACCGTGGTCACGGAAAAGCGCGTTTCGGTCGACCAGGACGCGCGTCGGATCGCCTACTCGGTCGTCGGCGGCACCGTCGCACCGGAGCACGACAACGCGGTGATGCGGATCGTCGCCGACGGCGAACGGCGGTGCCGGATGGTGTGGACGCGCGACGTGCTCCCCGACGAGCTGGCCGAGTCCATGGGCAAGGTGATGGCCCACTCCCTGACCGTCATCAAGAAGACCCTCGACGACGCTCGCTGAGACGTACGCGGGGAGCTTTCGTACTCTTCTGGAGTACGAAAGCTCCCCGCGTACGGTCACGTCACTGCGAGAGCAGCTGGGCGCAGCGGATCAGGCCCAGGTGCGAGTACGCCTGCGGGTGGTTGCCCAGCGAACGCTCTGCGATCGGGTCGTACTCCTCCGGGAGCAGGCCCGTGGGACCCGCGGCCGCGACGATCTGGCCGAACAGCTCCTCGGCCTCGGTGCGGCGACCGGTGAGCAGGTAGGCCTCGATCATCCACGCCGCGCACAGGTGGAAGCCGCCCTCGTCGCCCGGCAGGCCGTCGTCGCGGTGGTAGCGGTACACGGTCGAACCGGAGCGCAGCTCGGCCTCGATGGCGGTGACGGTGGACTGGAAGCGCTCGTCGGTCGGGTCGATCAGGCCGGACAGTCCGACGAAGAGCGAGGCCGCGTCCAGGTCGTCGCCGTCGTAGGCCGTGGTGAACGACTGGACCTCGTCGTTCCAGCCGTTCTTGAGCACGTCCGTGGCGATGGTGTCGCGCAACGGCACCCACAACGGGTCCAGGGAACGGCCGAACTGCTCGCCGAGCTTGATCGCGCGGTCGATGGTCAGCCAGCACATGACCTTCGAGTACACGTGGTGGCGCGGCGCGTGCCGCTCCTCCCAGATGCCGTGGTCGGGCTCGTGCCAGCGCCGCGAGACGGCCTCCGCCATCGCCTGGACCATCTTCCAGTCCTGGTCCGACAGCGAGCCACGGGCGGTGGCCAGCTGCACGACCAGGTCGACGACCGGGCCGAACACGTCGAGCTGCACCTGCTGGTTCGCGAGGTTGCCGACGCGCACCGGACGGGAACCCGCGTAGCCGGGCAGCGTGTCGATCACGGCCTCGGCACCGAGCTGCGTGCCGTGCAACGTGTACAGCGGGTGCAGGCGCTCCGGGCCGGGGATGGTCTCCAGCACGCCGTGCAGCCACGCCAGGAAGCCGTCGGCCTCCGCGAACGAGCCCACGGACACCAGGGCCGCGGCGGTCATCGCGCCGTCCCGCAGCCAGCAGTAGCGGTAGTCCCAGTTGCGGACACCGCCCAGCTCCTCTGGCAGCGACGTGGTGGCCGCGGCCATGATCGAGCCGGAGTCCTTGTGCACCAGGCCGCGCAACGTCAGCGCCGAGCGCAGCACCAGGTCCGTCTGCACGGTCGGGAGCTTCAGCCCCGCCGCCCAGTCCGACCAGTATCCGGCCGCGCGGTCACGGCGGATCGACTCGGCCAGCGCGTGCTCGGAGATGTCGTCGGTGCCGCACCGCAGTTCCAGCAGCACCGGCGCACCCTCGCGCGGGCGGACGACCGCGCGTGCGGTCTCCTGCACGCCGTCGGAGGTGATCTCCCAGTCGACGCCCGGCGAGCGCAGCACCATCGGGTCGGACGTGCCGACCACGCGCAGGCCTTCGCGCTCGCGGATGAACCGCACCGGCACCTGGCCGAACTCCGGGCGCGGCGCGAACGTGATCACCGCGTTGGTCGAACCGGAAATTCGCCGCACCAGGTCCGTGCGGTGGGAGGCGAGGTCGTGCTCCAGGTAGTCCGTCACGAGGAGCCGCGACCAGCGGGTCTCCACGATCATCGTGCCCGGCAGGTAGCGCTGGCCCAGCGGCAGCGACCCGTGCTCCGGCTTGATCGAGAAGTGGCCGGCCGCCGGTCCGCCGAGCAGGTCCGCGAAGATCGCGGCCGAGTCGGGCTCCGGGTGGCACAGCCAGTTGACCTTGGCGTCCGGCGTGACCAGCGCGACCGACCGCTCGTTGGCGAGCATGGTCAGCCGCTCGATCGGCACGGCCTGGTCGCCGTGCAGCCACGCGCGCCGCTCCTCCAGGAGGAACGCCAGCACGGTCGCGACGTCGGCGGGGTCGTTCACGTAGTACTCGGCGAGCGACTCGCCGGGACCGACGCGGATGCCCAGGTCAGGGCCGGACAGGCGGGCGAAGGCCTTCTCGTCCGTCACGTCGTCGCCCAGGAAGATCGCCGCGGTGGCGCCGACCTGGTGGCGCAGGATGTCCAGCGCGTGACCCTTGTCGGTCTGCACGACGGCGAGCTCGATGACGGCCTTGCCCTCGGTGACCTGCACACCTTCCCAGGTGCACGGGCCGGAGCGGACCGCTTCCAGCACGGTCTCGCCGACCGACGCCTCGGCCCGGCGCACGTGCACGGCGACGGACGCGGGCTTGACCTCGAGGTGCACACCCTCGTGGCCGTCGACGATCTGTTCCAGCTCGCCCTCGATGCGGCGCAGCAGCGCCTTTGCGTTCGCGTCGAGCGCGTGCACGAAGCCGACGTCGAACTCGGAGCCGTGCGAGCCGACCAGGTGAACCTCACCCGGCAGGCGGGACAGTGTGGCGAGGTCGCGCAGCGCACGACCGGAGATCACTGCGGAGGTGGTCTCGTGCAGGCTCGCGAGAGAACGCAGCGCGTTCACCGATTCCGGGAGCGGGCGGGCCTGCTCCGGGTCGCTCACGATCGGCGCGAGGGTTCCGTCGTAGTCGCTCGCGACCAGCAGTCTCGGGGTGCGGGCGAGCTGGCAGATGGCTCGCCGCAGTTCGGCGGGGAGGGCCTCGGCGGTCAACGCCCCTCCTGGAGCACTCGTCGGGTCAATGGGATCTGAAATGATTCAGACCGAGGTCTGCGTGCCCAACGCCTCCAGGAACGACCTCGCCCAGCGGTCAACGTCGTGGGTGAGGACTTGGCGGCGCAGCGCGCGCATCCTACGGCGGCCTTCTGCGGGATCGATGTCGAGGGCGGCCTGCAGTGCGTTCTTGACACCGTCCAGATCATGGGGGTTCACCAGGAACGCACTGGTCAGTTCTGCGGCAGCGCCGGCGAACTCGCTGAGCACCAGAGCTCCACCAAGATCATATCGACAGGCCACGTACTCCTTGCACACCAGGTTCATACCGTCACGAACTGGCGTCACGACCATGACGTCCGCGGCGCTCATGAACGCCACCAGTTCCTCACGGTTGACCGACTGGTGGAGGTAGTGGACCACCGGTTTGCCGACCCGCCCGAACTCGCCGTTGATCCGGCCGACGGACTGCTCGATGTCCTTGCGCATCGTCTTGTAGTGATCGACGCGTTCCCGGCTCGGTGTGGCGAGCTGGACCATCGCGACGTCCTCCGGGTTCACCCTGCCGTCCGCGATCAGCTCGTAGAGAGCGCGGATGCGGACGTCGATGCCCTTCGTGTAGTCGAGACGGTCCACGCCGAGCAGGATGCGCTTGGGGTTGCCGAGATCCTCTCGAATCTGCCTCGCGCGGGCCTGCGTCTCCTTGCGGCGCGCCACGGCGTCGAGCCCCGCGCTGTCGATCGAGATCGGGAACGCGCCGACGCGCACCGTGCGGTCGCCGACCTGCACGACACCTGGCCGGGTCCTGACACCGACGGTGCCGCGGCTGGGCTCCAGACCGACGAGGCGGCGGGCCAGCCAGAGGAAGTTCTGCGCGCCACCGGGCCGGTGGAAGCCGACGAGGTCGGCGCCGAGCAGACCGCGAATGATCTCCGTGCGCCACGGGAGCTGCATGAAGAGCTCGACCGGCGGGAACGGGATGTGCAGGAAGAAGCCGATCTTCAGATCGGGCCGCTGCTCGCGCAGCATCGCCGGGACGAGCTGCAACTGGTAGTCCTGCACCCACACCGTCGCGCCCTGCGCGGCGATCTTCGCGGTCGCGTCGGCGAACCGCTGGTTGACCCGCACGTAGGAGTTCCACCAGTGCCGGTGGAACGCGGGCTGCGCCACGACGTCGTGGTAGAGCGGCCAGAGCGTGCCGTTGGAGAAGCCCTCGTAGTAGTCCTCGACCTCTTTGGCGGACAGCTGGACGGGGTGCAGCAGCAGGCCGTCGTCCTCGAACGGGGCGACGTCGGCGTCGGCCACGCCCGGCCAGCCGACCCAGGCACCGCTGTGTGAGCGCAGGAACGGTTCGAGCGCGCTCACCAACCCGCCGGGGCTGTGTTTCCATCGTTCTGTGCCGTCGGGCAAGCGTTCCAGGTCAACCGGGAGCCGGTTGGCCACGACTACGAATTCCGCACCGTTCTCGCCAATGTCCATGCTCACAAACACCGAGGCTAGTGCGGACGCGTGTCCGGGGCGTGTCGTGTAACCCCTTTCACAGCCACGTTCACTCCAACCGACGCTTGGTGGGTTTGAGCGGCCCGGACATGCGTGGACCAGCGAACTTGCGCTCCAGACGGCCCAGTCCGGTGCGCACCGGCTGGGCCAGGTACTCGCCGAACACCACCCCTCCCGCCAGGGCGAGAGCAATACCACTCGCGAACACCAAAGTGCTCAAACCGGCCGGATCGCCCTCCGCGGTGAGCTGGAACAGCCCCCGGTACGTGGTCCAGCCTGGCAGCAACGGAACCACTCCCGCCTGCACCACGACGAGCGTCGGGATGCGCAGCCGTCGGGTCATGGCCGCGCCACCGAATCCGGTGATCGCGGCGGCCACGGCGGACCCGAGCAGCACGTCGAGACCGGCGCTCGTCACGAGCCCGTAGGAGGCCGTGCCGATCGCGCCGGAGATCGCCGCGGCGACGAGCGCGCGGGGCTGCGCATAGCACGCGAGCGCGAAGAACGCACTCGTCGCCGCACCGGCCGCGAACTGCATCGGCACCGCGGAGATCAACGGCGGCAGCGGGTCGGTGAGCTTGATTTCGAGTCCGAAGTGGACGGCCGTGCGGATCGCGATCGCGACGCCCGCGATCAGGCCGGCGCTCAGCAGCACGGTCTCGACGGTGCGCCCGGCGGCAGTGACGTTGTAGCCGGAGATCGCGTCCTGCACGGTGCTGACCAGCGCGAGCCCGGACAGCAGCACGACGATCCCGACGGCCACCAGCAGGCTCGGCCGGACATCGGGCAGCAACTCCGTCGCGAAGACCGTCAGCGCGGCACCCGTGGCGAGCGCGCCACCGACGAGTTGCTGGAAGAAGAACGGCAGCGCGCGGCGGTTGAGGATCCGGCCGACCCGGTCGATCACGGCGGTGACGACGGCGGCGGTGAGCGCGAGCTGCAGCCCGCCGCCGACGAGGAACGCGACGGCCGCGGCCATTCCGGCCCACGCGACGGTGGCGACCCAGCGCGGATACGGGTGCTTGGCCGTGGTGATGTGTTCGAGTTCGGAGTGCGCGTCCTCGATCGGCCCGAGATTCCGCACGAGGTGTTCCACGGCGGCCAGTCGCGTGTAGTCGAGGCTGCGCTGGCGGACGACCCGCACCGCGGTGATCGGTGGCGCGTCAGTACCCCGATGACAAGACACGCTGATTGAGGTGTAGATCACGTCGACTTCGGTGTGCGGGAGTCCATAGCTCTCGGTAACTGAAAGAATCGTCGCTGTTACGTCGGCCGCGCCGGCCCCACTGGCCATTTGAACCTCGCCGATCTTGAGTGCGAGATCTAGTACCAGGTGAACAGTGGTGTCGTCGGGCAGCGAGGGGCCGTGCAGGTTGTTCGTGGAAATCTCGCGCACCTCCGTCATGTGATCGTGACAAGTCCTTGGACTGTTGCTGTGTCGTCTGCCACCTCCGATCGGGCGACCCGAAAAGGAGGACATGATCACTGTCCGTTGGTTACCCTCCTGACCTGGTCAAGGCGACCCCTTCGGCGCTTTGATCC
This sequence comes from Lentzea nigeriaca, assembly GCF_016907955.1. Classification (GTDB taxonomy): domain Bacteria; phylum Actinomycetota; class Actinomycetes; order Mycobacteriales; family Pseudonocardiaceae; genus Lentzea; species Lentzea nigeriaca. The sequence goes on from NZ_JAFBCX010000002.1 coordinate 559,191, forward strand.
ACTCAGTTGGTTGGCCTGACTCCGACCGGGGCAATCCGATCACACTGAGAGCAGACCGTTCGCCGCAGGTAGCACCCGCAACGGGCGCTTACCATGTTCGCGAACACGAGCCAGGCCGGCGTAGCTCAATTGGCAGAGCACTCGCCTTGTAAGCGAAAGGTTAGGGGTTCGATTCCCCTCGCCGGCTCTTGTCCGATGAGGGTTCGCCCAGGTGGGCGGGCCCTCGTCTCAATTCGACCTGACTGTTCGTCAGCTTTTGCGAACGAGTCCGGTAAAGCCCGCGACACTCAGCGTGGCGAATGACCAGCCCAGGATCTGCACCCCCCAGCCTGCTCCTGTCGCCCACTGCCCGGCTGGTCCGTTCGCCAGTTCGCATCTCGGTGTGCCACCGAGCTTGACGAGCGGGATCGCCAGATCCGCCGCAAGACTGATTCTGTTCACCGGTGAACACGCGTCAGCTGGGCGATCTTTGGCAGGGGTCAGGCCGTTGTTGGCGCCGGCTGTCCACACCAGACAGAGCGCGAGCACGAAGGTGATCAGCAGTCCGGCGACCGCTCGGGAGGGTTCGTAGCCGTAGCCGAGGGTGACTCCGAGGAACCAGTGCCAGAGCTTGTTGCCGGGGTCGCCTCGGCGCCTGAGGTCTTTCTGTTGTGCGATCAGGACCTTGCGGGCGGTGTGTTCGTGGCCGGCAGCGCGGTGGACGGCCGCGAGTTGTTGGTACGGCTGGGCTTCGTACTGGTTCGTGTGGTCGCGCAGCATCCTGAGCCACACGTTGGTGTTCACCGGTGGGTTCGGATAGGTCAGGCCGTCCAGCGTCACGGTGAAGTCCTCTGCCTCCATCAGCTCCCACTCGCGGATGAAGAGGGTGTTGTTCACTTTCGTGCCGGTGAGCTCGAGCTCTTCGCCGTCGCCGTGGTTGATCAACTTGGTCGCCTGGAAGTAGAACTCGCCGTGCACCACCGCGTCGGTGAGGTCCACGGCGCTGCGATTGCTGCTCGCCACGATCTCGGCGTCGGTGATCAAGATGCTCGCCCCTACCGCCGTCCGGTGCAGTACCAGCGCCTGGCCGCGGTGACTGCGCACCGACCCGTCGAGGATGAGCCCGGCGCCGATGCGCGTGTCGGTCAGGCGAACCGCGTCGCCGTCGCCGCTGGCCCGAGCGTTGAAGCCGTCCTTGAGCCGAACCTCTTGGGTGAAGTGCGCGCCGTCGAGGCACAGAGCCCAGCTTTCTGCGCTGCGCAGCACCGTTCCCCGCATCTGCAGGCCGCGGCCGGTGGCGTCCATCAGGACCACCGCGCCGAGCACTGCCTTGACGACGGCCCTGTTGAGCAGGAGGTCTCCGCCGATCTTCGCGTTGTTGGCGATGAAGGCCATGCCTGACTCGGCGACGATCGCCGCCTCGGTGAGGTCGACGTCGCCGCCGATGTCGCACCCGTCGAGCCATACCCGTCTGGCGAAGAGCCGATCGGCCTGCACGCTTCCGCTCACGCGCAGGCCGGTACCGAACAGCGGCCACGCGGTGGTCCCGGCGAGCAGCAGCGAGCCGTCGATGTGCGCGTTCTCGAGGTCGAGGATCCCCGTGCACCGGGCGTTTTCCATCGTCAGGTAGCGGGTGCGCAGGTTCTCCGCCCCGAGCGCCGGGAGCGTGGACCCGTCGAGCGACAGGGCGGGCAGCTCCGTGTCGTGGAGTGCGACCGGTTCCTCGAACAGGCAGTTGTCCAGTCGCAGGGGCGTCGAGGTCCTGATGAAGGAGAGGTCGAGCTGACCGGTGATCCGCGCCCCGACCACCTGGATTCCGCGCGGGTCGACGTCGCCCGACCGCAGCAGGTCGCGGATCGCGTTGGCGGGGAGCCTGTTGTCGAGACGGCGCGAGAGATCGAGCACCTCACCGGCCTCGGCGGCGCGCCTCAGCTCCTGCTCCGTCTCACTAGGACGTGACATCGTGTGCACCATGTCCTACCTCGCGGATAGCGCGCGCTACGACCAGATGACGTACCGGCGGACGGGCCGCAGCGGTCTCAAGCTGCCTGCCATCTCGCTCGGTCTGTGGCACAACTTCGGCGGCGACCGGCCTTACGAGCTGGGCCGCGGCATCGCGCGGAGGGCGTTCGACCTCGGTGTCACGCACTTCGACCTCGCCAACAACTACGGTCCGCCCTACGGCTCGGCGGAGATCACGTTCGGGCAGATCCTCTCCGATGATCTCAGGCCCTACCGCGACGAGCTCGTCATTTCGACCAAGGCGGGCTACGACATGTGGCCGGGGCCGTACGGGGAGTGGGGCAGCCGCAAGTACCTGCTGAGCTCGCTCGACCAGTCGCTGAGCCGGATGGGCCTCGACTACGTCGACATCTTCTACTCGCACCGGTTCGACCCGGAGACGCCGCTCGAGGAGACGATGGGCGCGCTGGTCAGCGCGGTGCAGCAGGGCAAGGCGCTGTACGTCGGCATCTCGTCCTACTCGCCGACGAAGACGCGTGAGGCGGCGGAGCTGCTCAGGTCGGCCGGTGTGCCCCTGCTGATCCACCAGCCGTCGTACTCGATGCTCAACCGCTGGATCGAGCCCGAGCTGCTGGACACGCTGGAGGAGGTCGGCGCCGGCTGCATCGCGTTCTCGCCGCTCGCGCAGGGCATGCTGACCGACCGCTACCTCGACGGCATCCCGGAGGACTCGAGGGCCGCGCAGGGCAAGTCGCTGTCGACCGACCTGCTCACCGAGGAGAACCTCAGCAGGATCCGCTCCCTCAACGACATCGCGAAGTCCCGCGGGCAGTCGCTGGCGCAGCTCGCGCTGACGTGGACGATTCGCGACCCGCGTGTCACGTCGGCGTTGATCGGGGCCTCGTCGGTCGGGCAGCTGGAGCAGAACCTCGCGGCACTGCAGGCGCCGCCGCTGACCGACGACGAGCTCGCCGAGATCGACAAGTACGCCGTCGAGTCGGGCATCGACCTGTGGGCGACGAGCTCGCAGGCCGAGTAGCGAGAGTACGCGGGGAGCTTTCGTACTCTCCTGGCGGACGCAAGCTCCCCGCGTACGGTCACGCTGGCAGGTGGCGGGGGAGGCGGATGGTGAAGGTGGTTGCGCCTGGGCGGCTGGTCAGGGTGATCGTGCCGCCGTGGGCCTGGACCAGCGACTGCACCACGGCGAGGCCCAGGCCGCTGCCTCCGCGTTGACGGGTTCGCGAGTCGTCCACGCGGTAGAAGCGGTCGAAGATCCGTGACTGGTCGGCCTCCGGAATTCCGGGGCCGGTGTCGCTCACCTTCACCTCCGCCCAACTGCTCGACGCCGTGACCTGCAACGACACCGAGGTGCCCGCCGGGGTGTGCACGGCCGCGTTGGTCAGCAGGTTGTCGAGCACCTGCCGCAACCGGGTCGCGTCCGCGCGCATGGTCACAGTGTCGGCGTCGACCTCCAACGAGTGCGATGGACGGGCCGCGCGGAACGCGTCGGCGGCGGCCTCGGCGATCGCCGCGAGGTCCATCCTCTCCGGGCGCAGCGGGGGCTCGGACTCCGCGGAATCCAGGCGTGCCAGCAACAACAGGTCGTCGAGCAGCACGCTCATCCGGGACGCCTCCGAGCGCAGCTTCTCCAGGTGCTTCTCGCGTTCGCCCGGTTCGTTGGCGGCCGCGTACTTGAAGAGGTCCGCGTAGCCGCGCAGCGACGTCAACGGCGTGCGTAGTTCGTGCGACGCGTCGGCGATGAACCGCCGTAACCGTTGTTCTGCTGCGGTCCGTGCGGCGAGAGAGGTGTCGATGTGCGCGAGCATCTTGTTGAACGCCTCGCGCAGCTCGTCCACCTCGACGCCGCCGCCGTTGCCGTCGACGCGCACGGCGAGGTCGGCCGAGTCGGTCAGGTCCTGCGAGGAGATGTCGTGCGCGGTGTCGGCCATGTCCGACAGGGGGCGCAGGCCGCGGCGCAGCAGTGCCTGACCGCCGACGACCAGCGTGACCAGCGCGGCGAGGAACGCGATCACGATGACGGTGATCAGCTGGGAGATGGTGCCGTCCCTGTCCTCCAGCGGGGCGGCGCTGACCAGCACGATCTCGTTGTCCTTGATCGGGCACGCGCGCAGCCGGAACTTGCCCTGGCCGCGCAGGTACTCGGTCGAGAACTGTTCGGTGGTCAGCGACTTCTTCGCGAGGTTGTCGAACTCCTCGCGGTCCGCGGGTTGCTGCTCACCCGGCTGGGCCTTCAGCTCGCCGCCCTGCACCTTGTAGACGACGGCGTACCACGTGGGCGGGAGCTTGGTGACCTTGTCGTAGTACTCGACGTCGTGGGCGGCGCCGGTCTGGCTGATCGCCATCTGGTCGTCGAGCCGCTTGTCGAGGAACGTCTTCATCGACGTGACCATCACCGCGCCGACGATCGCGAACACCGCGAGTGCCAGCGCGCCGAGACCGAGGGCGAGCCTGGTGCCGAGGCGGAGCTGCCTGGTCATTCCGCTGCTCGGCGGAGCACGTACCCCACACCGCGCACGGTGTGGATCAACGGCTCGCGGCCGTCGTCGAGCTTGCGGCGCAGGTGGGAGATGACCAGCTCGACCACGTTCGAGCGGCCGCCGAAGTCGTACTCCCACACGTGGTCGAGGATCTGGGCCTTCGTCAGCACGGCGGGTGAGCGGCGCATCAGGTACCTGAGCAGCTCGTACTCGGTCGGGGTGAGCGTGACGAGCTTGCCGCCGCGGCGGACCTCGCGGGTGTCCTCGTCCATCACCAGGTCGGCGACCTTGAGCACGGAGCGCTTCCACGAAGGACCTGTCGAGCGGCGCAGCACGGCACGGAGCCTGGCCATCAGCTCCTCGACCGAGAACGGCTTCACGAGGTAGTCGTCGCCGCCGCGCGTGAGTCCCGCCACACGGTCCGCGGTGCCGTCACGAGCCGTCAGGAACACCACGGGCACCATCGCCCCGGTTGCCCGCATCCGATCAAGAACGGTGAATCCGTCCAGGTCAGGCAGCATGAGGTCGAGCACGACGATGTCCGGCTGGAACTCGGCGGCCTCTCTCAGCGCGTCCTCACCGTTGAGCGCGGTCGCCGCCTGCCAGCCCTCGTACCGGGCGACCGTCGCGACCAGGTCAGCGATGTGCGGCTCGTCGTCCACGACGAGCAATCGAACCGAGTTCCCCTTGTCCACGTGCTCATGGTGCGTCAACTGGTGCCCCGCACGCTCGATCGACAGGAAGTCGACAGCCCGTGCAAAGCGGAGCCACAGCTCGGACGCCCAGGATCGAGCAAGACCGTCCGAAGAAGACAGACCGAGACCGCCGACCGAGGAGCTCGCCGTGACGACCACCCTGCAGCAATCCGTGCGACCGGCTCCGGCCGGCCGTGCGACGCCGCACAAGGTGCTGGCCAAAGCCGGCCTCTACGTGTTCCTCCTGGCCAACGCGGCCTTCGTGACCTACCTGTTCAACGCGGCCGGCGTCGGCTCGAACAAGCTGGTCAACTTCGGCCGGCTCACCGGTCTCTACGGCGCTCTCGCGATGGCGTTCCAGCTGCTGCTGGTCGCCAGGCTGCCGTGGCTCGACCGGCGGCTGGGCATGGACAAGCTCACCTCGTGGCACCGCTGGGTCGGCTTCACGATCTTCTGGATGCTGGTCGGTCACCTGGTCTTCATCGCGTTCGGCAACGCGGGCTCCGACGGGCCGATCGCCGAGATCATCAGGCAGGCCACCGAGCTGGAGGGCATCCTCCGCGCGCTGGTGGCGTGGGCGATCATCATGGTCGTCGGCGTGGTCTCCGCCCGCTTCGCGCGGCGCAAGCTCGCCTACGAGACCTGGCACTTCATCCACCTGTACACCTACATCGCGATCTTCCTCGCGTTCACGCACCAGGTCGCGGTCGGCAGCACGTTCCGCAACTCCGCGCTCGCGACCGGCTACTGGTGGGCGCTCTGGGCGTTCGCCATCGGGTCTGTCGTGATCGGACGGTTGGCGCTCCCGTTCTGGCGCAACTGGCGTCACCAGTTCCGGGTCGCCGCGGTCGTGCCGGAGGCGCACAACGTCGTCTCCGTCTACATCGAGGGCAAGGACCTCGACCGGCTGGGCGCCAAGGCCGGGCAGTTCTTCCTGTGGCGCTTCCTCACCAAGGACCGCTGGTGGCAGGCCAACCCGTTCTCGCTGTCCGCGGCGCCCAACGGCAAGTACCTGCGGCTCACCGCGAAGGCGCTGGGCGAGGGCAGCGCCGACATCCGCAACCTGAAGGTCGGCACCCGAGTATTCGCCGAAGGTCCGTACGGCGCGTTCACGACCATGCACCAGACCAAGCCGAACGCGCTCCTCGTCGCGGGCGGTGTCGGCATCACGCCGATCCGCGCGCTGCTGGAGGAGATCAAGGGTCACGTCGTGGTGCTGTACCGGGTGACCGACCCGCGTGAGGCCGTGCTGCTGCGTGAGCTCGAAGGCCTCGCGCAGGCCAAGGGCGCGGTGTTGCGGCTGGTGACCGGTTCCTCGAAGACCATCACCGCGAACGGCCCGTTGCTCGGTCCGAACAACATCGCCGCGCTGGTGCCGGACGTGGAGGAGCGCGACGTCTTCATCTGCGGCCCGAACGGCATGACCGACGCCGTGGTGCGCAGCCTCGACGAACTGGGAGTGCCCAGCAACCAGGTCCACGCCGAGCGCTTCGCGCTGGCCAACTGAGAGGGTTCGACGACGTGAAGAGGGCAATTCCCGTTCTCGCGCTGAGCGTGGCCGGTCTGGTGCCGGTGTGGCTGTACTCGCCGGGGCCCGCCCACGAGGGTGAGATCAACGAGGCCGCCGCCGCACCGGAAACCCAGCAGCAGACCCAGAACCAGGCCCAGAACCAGCCTCAGGCCGCGCCGAAGACGACCGGTTCCACGCCGGTCCCCCAGCAACAGCAACAGCAGCAGGCTCAGACTCGGACCGTGTCGGGACGGGCGGTGAACACGTCCGAGGGCACCGTGCAGGTGCAGGTCACGTTCCAGGGCGCCAAGATCACGGACGTGAAGGCGTTGCGGGCCCCGAACAGCAACCCGACGCGGATGGCGCTGCCGTTGCTGCGCGAGTCGGCGCTGAAGGCGCAGAGCGCGGACATCGACACGGTGTCCGGTGCGACCGCGACCTCCGAGGGCTACAAGCAGTCGCTGCAGGCCGCCATCGACGGGGCGCGGTAGCGGTGCCGGTGCGGCGCGTCGAGCACATCATGGGCCTGCCGATCTCGGTGGACCTGCGTGACGGGGACGCCGCCCTCGCCGAACGGGCGTTCGCGTGGTTGAGGGAGGCGGACGACCGGTTCTCGCCGTTCAAACCGGACAGCGAGGTCTCCCGGCTGGACCGGGGTGAGCTGACCAGGGAAGAGCTCACCCCGGACCTGGTCGAGGTGCTCTCGCTGTGCGACTGGTACGAGGAGTCGACGGGCGGCGCGTTCACCGCGCACGTGCCGGGCCGAGGACTCGACCCCTGCGCGGTGGTGAAGGGCTGGGCCGTGCAGCGCGCCGCCGACATCCTGCGTGAGGGCGGCGCGTCGGCGTTCTGCGTCAACGCCGGTGGCGACGTCGTCACGGCCGGCGAGCCGGAACCGGGAAAGCCTTGGCGCGTGGGCGTTCGGCATCCCGACATCGCGGATCAGGTCTGCGTCGTGCTCGGCGTACGCGACGGAGCCGTTGCCACGTCAGCGTTGTACGAACGTGGGCAGCACATCCTGGACGGCCGTACCGGGCAGCCGGTCACGGGAATCCTTTCGATCACGGTTTTCTCCGATGACCTCGCGATCGCCGATACCACTGCCACAGCAGCGTTTGCGCTGGGCAGGGACGGGATCGAGTGGGCTGCGGCACAGGAGGACTGCGAGGTCTTCATCGTCGACGAAGATCGTCGCGTGTACTCGAGTCCTGGACTTCCCGTACACATCTGTTAACATGCCCGCCCAACGGAGCGTTGACTCCGGGGCACGGATTTCGTTGATCAAGAGCTGGATCGGAGCTCGCGCTCGGGGCAAGACCCGGCCTGCTGTCGACCAACTACTCGTGCGGAACAGCCCGTGGACGAGCGAATTCGGGAGCGCTCCCCACGGGCTGTTCCTGTTCTCCCGCAACGGTGATCGGTGGAACCTCGACGTCCTTCGCCGGCACGAGACGCGGGCCGTCCTGGCCGTGGACCGCACGTGGTTCCGGGAAGACGAAGAGCAGCGCCAGGAACAGCGCGGCGGCGACGGCGATCGACAGCGGCAGGCTGACGTCCACACCACCGGCCAGATCGCCCAGCGGCCCGACGAACTGCCCTGGCATGTTGGTGAAGAGCACGCCCGTGAGCGCCGCGACCCACCACGCCGTCATGCCGCGCCAGTTCCAGCCGTGCGTGAACCAGTACCGGCCGCCGCGCTGACGCCGGTTGAACACCTGCAGCGCCTCCGGGTCGTACCAGCCGCGCCGGGTGAACAGGCCGAGCATCATCACGACCATCCACGGCGTGGTGCAGGTGATGATCAGCGTGGCGAACGTCGAGATGCTGCGCACGAGGTCCAGCCCGAAGCGGCCGACGAAGATGAACACGATGGCGAGCGCGCCGACCAGCACCGTCGCCTGCACCCGCGACAGCCGCGGGAACACCGACGAGAAGTCGAGGCCGGTGCCGTAGAGCGCGGTGGTCCCGGTGGACATCCCGCCGATCAGCGCGAGCAGGCACACCGGCAGGAAGAACCACTGCGGCGCGATCGCGAGCAGCCCGCCGACGAAGTCCTGCGCGGCCGGATCCACATAGGACGGTGCCTTGGCGGCGATGATGCTGGCGGTCGCGAGGCCGAACAAGAACGGCACGAGCGTGGCGACCTGCGACAGGAACGCGGCGGCGACGACACGGCGATGCGGGGTGCCCGCCGGGATGTAGCGCGACCAGTCGCCGAGGAAGGCACCGAACGAGACCGGGTTCGCCAGCACGATCAGCGCCGACCCGATGAACGCCGGCCAGAACATGTCCTGCGTGACCGTGCCCGCGTACGACGGGTCGAAGTCGCCGGCGAAGGCCAGGACACCGAGTCCGAAGAGCAGCGTCGCCGAGACGACCGCGATCTTGTTGACGAAGAGCATGAACCGGAACCCGTACGTGCACACGATGAGCACGAGCCCGGCGAACACCGCGTACGCCGTCGCGAAGGCCGGCGTGCTCCGCGGCACCCCGAAGAGCCGGTGCGCACCGCCGACCAGCGCGTCGCCCGAACTCCAGACCGCGAGCGAGAAGAACGCCACCGCGGTCAGCAGCGACAGGAACGAGCCCACGATCCGGCCGTGCACACCGAGGTGCGCGGACGAGGAGACCGCGTTGTTCGTGCCGTTGATCGGCCCGAAGATCGCCATCGGGCAGAGGATCAACGCACCGGCGAGCACGCCGAGGACGGTCGCGGCGAGTCCCTGCCAGAAGGACAGTCCGAACAGGATCGGGAACGCGCCCAGCACGCAGGTCGAGAACGTGTTGGCACCGCCGAAGGCCAGGCGGAACAGGTCGAACGGGGTCGCGGTGCGTTCTCCGTCCGGAATCCGCTCGATCCCGTTGGTCTCGACCTGGGTGAGCGGCGGCGGTTGCTCGGCCATGAGGCCTCCTGACGCGGCGGCGGCTGGTGCGCCGACGCTACAAACCCACGAGTGACCCGGACCACTGGACGTTTCGCCCAATTGGCGGCCTCAGATTGTGCAAATCATCCCGCCGCTGACAGTACGCGGGGAGCTTTCGTACTACAGGAGCGCACGCGGGGGCCCCGCGTGCCGTCAGCGGTCAGGCGTAGCGGTCCTCGTCGAAGTCGAGGTTGACGGCCGAACGGCCTAGGTCGCGGCCCATGGTGTCGAGGACGTCTACCAGTTCCAGGGCGCTCAGCCAGTCGCGAGGGAGGGCCTCGGTGCCGTGCAGCGCGCCGAGCACGTTGCCGGTCAACGCTGCTGTGGCGTCACTACCGCCGGAATGGTTGGCGGCAGCACGCATCGCGTCCACGAACTGCACGGGCTTCGGATGCGTCAGCACCGTGTAGACCGCGATCGCGAGCGCCTCCGGGCCGGTCCAGCCGCTGCCGAGCCGGTCGACGCGCACGGACGACTCGCCGTCGTGCTCCTCGGCCAGCACCACGGCCCGCGTCAGCACCGTCGCCGTGTACGTGTCGTCGCGCAGCACCCGGCCGATGACCTGGTCGATCGCCTCCCGCAACGGCCTGCCCTTCACCGCGAGCAGGTGGATCAGCAACGCCAGCGCGCCGCCCGACACCCAGCCGCCCGTGCCGCCGTGGGTCAGTGCCGCGAACCGGCAGCCCAGGTCGTACGCGATCGCCGCGGACGGCGCGAAACCGGCGGGCGCGGTGCGGGTGACGCCGTTGCAGCCGGACGACTCGTTGTGCGGGTTCTGCGGTGTGGACATGGTTTCCGAAGCCAGCGCGCGCAGGCACGTCAAACCCGGCGAACGGCTCTCGTACAGCCGTTCGTCTGCGAGCAGCCCCACCGATCCCCGTTCGGGGGCCGGCTGCTGCTGGGTGATCAACCAGCGCCGGTAGCTGTGCCACACCATCTCCGACGGCTCCCACTCGCCGGTGCGCTTCCCGCGCACCCAGGCGCGCAGGTAGCCGTCGGCGGTGAAGAGCGTCAGCTGGGTGTCGTCGGTGACGAGCGCGGGCTTCGGTGGTGCGAGCACGCCACCGGCACCGTGTTCGCGCTGGATGTCGGCCCAGCCGAGGTACTGCACCGGTGCACCGAGCGCATCACCGAGAGCGCCGCCGAGGAGGCACCCGGCGCCGCGGTCAACCACGGAGTCACGATCTCGCGGCACGGATGAACAGTAGCGTCCCGCGAACTTGAACCGCACTTGTATCTGAGACCCCGGCTCGCACACCTGTTGAAGTGACAAGGTCAGCGGGCGTGAGGGAGGGGCATGCGGAGCAAAACCGGACTCGAGTTCGGCGTGCTCGGTCCACTCCAGGTGCTCGCGGACGGCAGGCTGATCCAGCTCGGCCGTCGCGGCATGCGCGGACTGCTGGCCATGCTGGTCGTCGAGGCGAACCGACCCGTCTCGATCGACCAGATCGTCGACGCGCTGTGGACGGACTCGCCGCCGGCCACCGCGCGGACGATCGTGCACGGTTACGTCTCGCGGCTGCGCAAGGTGCTGGAGGAGGCCGACCCGTCGGGTTCGGCGATCATCCGCACCACGCCGACCGGGTACCAGCTGACCGTCGACCCGTGGCGTCTCGACCTGCACCGCGCCCGGCAGCTCGTGGCGTCTTCCCGCGGCAAGCCCGCCGCCATCAGGGCGGGCTTGTTGCGCGAGGCGTTGGGTCTGTGGCGCGGGCCGGTGCTCGCCGACGTACCGGGTGACCCGATGACCTCTGATCTGGAGGAGCTGAGGCTGTCGGCGTTGGAGGAACGCATCGACGCCGAGCTCGAGCTGGGCCGCCACCTGGAGCTGGTGGGCGAGCTGCGGGGCCTGTGCACCGAGTACCCGTATCGCGAACGCCTGGTCGCGCACAGCATGCGCGCGCTGTACCGGTCGGGGCAGCGGGCCGACGCTCTCGATGTGTACCAACGGTTCCAGCGCCGTGCGAGCGAGGAGCTCGGCATCGACCCCGGCCCGCAGCTGCGGTTGCTGCACGAGCAGGTGCTGCGTGACGACCCGGCGCTCAGCCTGATCGGCCCGGTCGAGTCGCGTCCCGTCGCACCCCGCGCGGGAATCGTGGCCCCGGCGCTGCTGCCCGCCTCCGCCTCGCGGTTGTTCGGCCGTGACGACGACAGGGCGTGGCTGGACAACGTGTGTGCGGCCAGGAACCTGCTCGGCACGACGGTGGCGGTGCTGACCGGCGCACCCGGTGTCGGCAAGAGCGCGCTCGCGATCACGTGGGGGCACGAGAACTCCGAGATGTTCCCGCACGGCGTGCTGTTCGCGTCGCTCGGCGACACCGAGCCCGGTGAGGTGCTGACCAGGTTCCTGGTGGCACTGGGCGTTCCCGCCGACGGTGTGCCGGTCGCGGTGGAGGACCGCGTCGGGCTGTACCGGTCGCTGCTGAACCGCCGGCGTGTGCTGGTGGTGCTGGACGACGCGACGGGCTTCGAGCAGGTGCAGCCGCTGCTGCCGCCGGGTTCCGGCTCGGTCGTGCTGGTGACGTCGCGGTCGAAGATGGAACGGCTGGTCGTCACGAACAGCGCTCGGGTGCGCAAGCTCGGGCCGCTTTCCGACGAGGCCGCCCGCGAGCTGGTGGACGACGTGCTGGGCAAGCCGTTGTCCACGGAGGACCCGTCAGCGGCGAGAAAGCTCGCCGAGCTGTGCGGGGGGCTGCCACTGGCGTTGCGGGTGGCCGCGGCAAAGCTCGTGATCAGTCCGGAGTGGACGATCGAGGAGCTGCTGGGGGAGCTGGCCGACGACGGGCACCGGTTGCGTGGGTTGGACCTACCTGAGGCAGGCGTGGGGGTCTCGCGTGCGCTGGACCTGTCGACCCGCGACCTGCCGTACGAGCTCGGCGAGGTGTTCAAGTCCGTCGGCATGGCGCCGGGGCGCTGGATGTCCTCGCACGCCGTGGCCGCTCTGACGCGCACGCACGTCGACTCGGCACGTGACCGGCTGGCCCGGCTGGTCGGCGTGAACCTGCTCGCCGAACCGTGGCCGGACGGCTTCACGATGCACGAGCTGGTGCGGCTGTACGTGCGGGGAGCGGGCCGCCCGGACCTGGACTCGTTGCGGCGCCTGGTGAACTACTACCTCGTCGCGTGCGACCACGTCCGCCGTGCCATCCGGCCGGTGCGCGACGGGCTCGACTTCGCGTTGGGGGACAACGGTTCCACCGCGCTGCCGGCCTACGGCGACCCGATCGCCTGGTTCGACCGGGAGTGGCCCAACATCGTGGCGGTCGTGCACGCGTCCGCCGAAGCGGGCCTGCACGACCAGGTGTGGCAGCTCGTCAGGCTGTTGCACCACTACGCGACCGTGCGCGCGCTCACCGGGGAGTGGGTCGCGCTGGTCGGGTTCGGCCTGGCCGCGGCCGAGGTGACGGGGAGCCGCCTCGGACAGGTCCTGATGCTGGACACGACCTACACGACGAACGCGAGGCTCGGACGTCCCGTCCTGCTGCCGGACGCTCGCCGTGCGCACCGGCTCGCGACCGAGCTGGGCGAGCGCCAGTACCTGGTGCTGACGCTCGCCCAGCTCGCGGACGTCCTGTTCCGGCTGGAGCACCACGACGAGGCGTTGCTGCACTTCTGGGAGTCGGTGCAGCTCGCGCAGCAGTCCGGTGACGTCGTCGGTGAGGGACACGGGCTCAACAACGTGGCACAGGTCGAACAGGCCCGCGGTCGTGTCGACGTGGCGCTGCGGCACCAAGCTCACGCCGTCGAGGTGTACCGGCGCTCCGGCGACCAGATCGCGTTGATCCGCGGCCTCGCGAACCTGGCGGAACTGCACCTGGAAGCCGGTTCGCTGGACCAGGCCGAGTCGCTGGCGCGGCAGGTCGTGGACCAGGCCGCCGTCGCCGAAGCCACGTACCTGGAAGGCTTTGGTCGCCAGGTGCTCGGCGGGGTGTTGCTCCGGCGGGCGGAATGGGTTGCGGCAGCAGCGGAATTGACCGAGGCACTGCGTCTGTATTCGCAGGTCAACTCGGCGCGCGCGGTCGAGGTGAGGACCGCACTGGACTCGTTGTCGTCCGAGGTTTAGCCACTGTTTAGTCGTCTGGTCCCAAAACATGGGATGTTGGAAGTGCAGGCCGCCGAGTGGGGGATTACCGAGGGGGTAAGGCGCCTGCACCTGAGGAAGGCCCGACCGGCATTCGGGGGAGAGTGCCGGTCGGGCCGCTCTCGTTACTGGAAGTTCTCGTCCGTGCACCTGGCAACGGGCAGCAGCTCAGGCCGCTTCGGTGCCATGCCGTCACCCATCGACTCGCCCCGCAGCTGCCTGCCGATCCACGGCACCACGTGTTCGCGCGCCCACTTCAGATCGGCCTTCCGCTGCGTGACCCAGTCGGTCTGCTCCAGCGCTGGCCACGGTTCGTTCCACGAGTGGTCGTCCGTCAGCCCCAGCACTTCCGCCGTCTTGAGCGCGACCCGCTGATGCCCCTCCGGCGAGAGGTGCAGCCTGTCCTCGCTCCACGCGCGACGGTCGTGCAGCACGTGCATCGACCAGAGATCGACCATCCGGCAGTGGTACCGCTCGGCGATCGACCACAGGTGCGAGTTGTAGATCGCGACCTTGCCCCTGATGCTGCGCAGCAACGGCGTGGCGCGCGTGTCGAAGCCCGTGAAGATCACGACGTCGCACCCGGCCGACCGGAGGTCGGCCACCGCCACCTCGTAGACCTCGGCCAGCGCGTCCGGATCGCTGTTCGGCACCAGGATGTCGTTGCCGCCCCCGCAGAACGTCACCAGATCCGGTTTGAGCGAGATCGCGAGCGGCACCTGCTCGTCGACGATCTCCTGCAGCATCTTGCCTCTGATCGCGAAGTTGGCGTACCTGAACTCAGGCGCCTTCGCCGCGATCATCCCCGCCAGGCGGTCGGCCCACCCGACGTAGGTGTCTCCCGGGCCTGGATCGTCCATGCCCTCGGTGAAGCTGTCCCCCAGGGACACAAGACTGTTCCATCGCAGCAGCACAACATCCCCCTCCCTGAACGCGACTCCCTGCCCCGCCCGCGGCTCCCGTATCGCAGGCGACTGGTTAGCATGCACAACCAACCGCTGGTTACGCCACCGTCGGTTACGGCATCGTAAGTTTCGTTCGCTCTGGGTGACGATCCTTTTACCACTCGATCGAGCGAAGCTTGAGGTGGATCCGGGCAGATCCGGGGGATTCGTCTCATTCGATCGCTACCTTCTGGCGGGTGCGTTCTGGTTTGCCGCTTCCTGCCCTCTCGCTGGGTGTAGCGCTTGTCACAGTCGGGGTGCTCGCGGGGCTGGCGATGTCCACCGGTGTCGTGCCGGTGCCCGGGCCGTCCGGCGGTGGCAGTGCCGAGGAGCCCGAGGTCGCCCAGATCGGCGGCGATCTGCCGCCCATGGAGTTCACGCCGGTGCCGTCGGCGGTCAAGGTGGCGCCCTCGCGGCCGTCCTCCACCCGACCGGTCGTGACTCCGCCGCCGCACTCGAACCCGGTCGTCACGCCGGAGGCCGTGGAGCCGCGGACGAGCGTCGTCGGCACCACGGTGATGCCTTCGGTGTCGCTGCCGGTGCTTTCGTCGTCGTCGGCGACCTCCGCTGAGCCGAGCGTGCCGGTTCCCTAGTGCCGCACTAGCTGGGTTCGAAGACCACGTCCACCCAGTAGTTGGCGTTCGCGTAGGTGTTCGAGGGGAACCCGGACCCGTAGGCGAACACGCCGTTCTGCTCCGCTGGGGCGACCAGCATCGGTGAGGTGACCGGACCGGCCGCGAAGTACCCGAGGTTCACGGCGTAGTGGCCCGTGGTGGTCGTGTAGGACGCGATGTAGGTCTGGCCCGCGCTGATGGCCACCGGCTGCGCGAAGGTCAAGGTCTGCCACCCGGTCGCGGTCTCGTCGGTGAACGTGCCGGTCGCGAGACGCTGGCCGGAGGAGTTCCACAGCGACCCGGTGTGGGTGCCGGTGTTGCCCGCGCCCTTGTAGAACCGGACGCCGGTGATCTGACCGGAACGCGTCGGCGAGAACCTGATGCCGAGCTCGTAGGCGTTGCCGTCGTCCGCGGACGTCTTGGCGGGCACGGTCGCCGTGCTGAACATCGAGCACGGGCAGGTCGGCGTTGCCGTGGTGGTGAAGTCCCAGTCCAGCGCTGGGTCGCCGGTCGCGTCGCCCAGGTCCAGGTGCGCCCGGTAGCGCGTAGCCGGTGCGAGCGGACCGGCCGGTTGCCAGGTGACGGTCTTCCGGTCGGCCGACAGCGACACCGTGCCGGTCAGCCGGTCGCCCCTGGGGTCGGTCAGCCAGATCTGGGCGGAGTCGGCGGAGACCGGCCCGCTGAACGTCGCCGTCAGCGGCGCCGCCAGGCCTGCGTTCGTCGCGTCGGCTGCCGGTGAGCGGTTCGTCAGCGTCGGCGCCGGCGGTGGGGCTTCGCCGTCCCCGTCGGTGGCGCCGCGGTAGATGACGTCGACCCAGTAGTTCGTGGCGTTGTACGACGAGTTCGGGAACCCGCCGCCGCTGCCGTAGCGGTAGACGCCGTTGCCTCCGTCCGTGCCGTTCGCCAAGGCGTACAACGACTTGTAGCCCGCGCCCTGGCCGTTGAAGTAGCCGGAGCTGACCGAGTACCTGCCGTTCGGGGCGTAGTACGACACGACGTACGTGGTGTTCGGCTGCACGGCGACCGGCGAGGTGAACACCAGCTTCTGCCAGCCGGACGAGGTCTCCGCGGTGAACGTGCCGGTCGCGAGCGGCTGACCGGTCGAGGACCACAGGGTTCCGGTGTGGGTGCCGGTGTTGCCCACGCCCTTGTAGAACCGGACGCCGTGGACCTGGCCGCCGGTGTCGAAGCGGACCTTGGTGCCGACCTCGACCGGGTTGGTGTCACCGGAGTCCGCGGTGGCCGGTGCGGTGAAGTCGTCCCAGACGGTGCACGGGCACGCCGCCGGACGCGGCGAACCGGTGGTGAACTTCCACGTGGCCGCCGCGGACAGGTTGCCGGCGGCGTCCGCGGCTCGCACCGACGCGCTGTAGGTCGTCGCCGCGGCCAACGGAGCCGCCGGTGTGAACGTGACCGTCCGCGCGTCCGCGGTCAACGAGGTCGTGCCGGAGACCGCACCGTTCGGACCGGTGACGGTGAACTGCACGGAGTTCGGCGTCACCGCCTCGTCGAACGTGCCCGAGACCGTCGTGGTCAGTGCGACCGAACCGGCGTCCGGGAGGGGCGAACTGGTCGTCCTGACCGGTGCGCGGGTGTCCGAGCCGGGATCCGGCGCCCACACCACGTCGACCCAGTAGTTGGTCTGGTTGAACGAGTTGTTCGGGAACCCGGTGCCGTAGCGGAAGACCCCGTTCGGTCCGTCCACATCGGACGCCAGGCCGGTCAGCGGTTCCAGCTGCTTGTTCCTGCGGAAGAAGTACTCGGAGTCGTAGGAGAACCGTCCGGTCGGGGTGAAGTACGAGACGACGTAGGTGGTGTTCGCCCGCACCGCCACCGGGGCCGCGAACAGCAGGGTCTGCCAGCCGTTCGCCGTCTCGCCGGTGAACGTGCCGGTGGCCAGCTGCTCACCGCTGCTCGACCAGAGCGAACCGGTGTGCGTCCCGGTGTTGCCGTCGCCCTTGTGGAACCTCACTCCCCGCACGTAGCCGGAAGTGGTGGCGCGGAACTTCATGCCGAGTTCCACCGCGGCGCTGTCGGCCGCCGAGGCGACCGCCGGTGTGTCGGCGGAGCCGAAGACACCGCACGGACACACTCGCGAGGCCACGCCGGGGTCCGCGCCGATCGGTGCGGAGAGGTTGGCCGAGTCGTCGACGGCGCGGACCCGCAGGCGTGCCGTGCCCGACTGCGCGGGCGTGTAGGTGTAGCTCCAGGTCGTCTGCCCGGCCTGCCACGTCGCCGGGTGCCAGCGGGTTCCGCCGTCGGTGGACACCTCGACCCCCGCGACCTGGCCTGCGGCGTCGGTCACCGTGCCGGAGAACGTGTACGGCTGGCCGACGGTGGACTGCCCGGGCACCGAGGTCATCGACACGCCGGGCGGCGCGGTGTCGGTGCTCGGGGTCGCCGCGGTCAGGCCCGGCTGCAGCGAGGCGGCGACAACGCCCATGTCCGCCAGGAAGTTGACGGTGGCCTGCTTCATCCGGACGTCGGACGTGGGCGTGGTGGTGCGGTACGCGTGCTCGTCGTCGACGCCCCATGCCCACTGCACCGTCCCGGCGGCGAACACGAGCGATCCACCGGGGTGCCGGTAGTAGGTGATCGCGTGCGTCTTGACCCCGGAGCCGTACTCGTCGCCGTGGTTCTTCAGCACGTAGTAGCCCTGCATGTCGACCGTCGTGCGCGAGAGCTGCGCGACGCCCGCGGGCTGGAAACCGTTGTCCTCCACGCTGTTCCACTCGTAGCCGAGCGTGCCGGGCTTGAAGGAGTACGTGGCACCGGACGCCAGCGACTGCAGGTCGGTGTGGCGCCAGAGCCGCATCTTCCCGTACGCGGCCGGCACCTGCAGCGCGTCGTCGCGGCGGCCGTTGACGGTGAAGAGGTTGCCCAGCAAGGCGTTCTCGGGGCGGCCGCCGTCCTGCGGCGGGCTGTACCGCGGGTCGCGCCACGTGCCGGTCCAGTCGCTCAGCCCGTCGCTCTGGGTGCCCTTGGTCTCCTTGAAGCAGGCGATCGTGCGCCAGTCGGTCCGGGAGGAGTCGATGCTGGGTTCCCAGCGGGTCTTCCAGAAGAACTCGTTGCCGGTGAGGAACGCCATGTGCACACCGGCGTCACGGGCGGCTTCCACGTTGGCGCGCTGTTCGTTCGACCAGTACTCGGGGTGCCCGACCGGCATGAACACCCGGTGGTTCTTGATGAGCTGACCTCGGCGCGCCGTGTCGGCGTCGGTCGTGTAGCTCACGTCGTAGCCGTTCGCCTCCAGGAAGCGCAGCATGGGGTACTCGGCGTTGAAGACGAAGTTCTCCTCGCCGCCACCGCCGGTGATCGGGCGGTTGTAGCTCACCTTGTACGCCGAACCGCCCTGTCCGGGACCGTCACCGAAGTACAGGCTGTTGCCGCCGTAACGGTTGTAGGCCACCCACGTCGCGTCGGCGGTCTGGAAGAGGATCTTGGAACGGGAAGCGTCGTCCCGCACGACGAACACGATCTCGTTCTGGGCGCCGGTGTCGGGGCGCCGGACACGGGCGTAGTAGATGCCGGAGACCGCGTCGGACGGCACGTCCCAGCTCAACGAGACCGCCCAGTTGCCGCAGTCGATGAGCGCGGTCGGCGTGTCCCGCAGGCAGGACGGCTGGGTCTGGGGCGTGTCGCGGCCGATCTGACCGACCCGCCGGGCACCGAGGCCGCCGTACCAGCCGAGCCGGTAGATGTCGATCGTGTAGGCGGGCGCGGAGGTCAGGACCTTGAAGTCGACGCGACCGCCCGGTGTGGTGCTGATGTCGGTGGTGAAGCCGACGATCGAGTTGTCCCGCGAGGGCACCAGCCAGCCGGACGTACCGGGTTTGGTGTTCTCGCACAGGACCGCGTTGGTCACCGGTGCGTCGCACGGAGCCGCGCCGGCGGCGGGTGCGGAGGCGATGACGAACGGCAGGACCACGCCCGCACCGAGCGCGAAGGACAACATCGTGCGGGAAAGACGTCTCAGCACAGTGCGGACCCTAGTGGTCGTTCTCCACGGGAGCCCCGACGTGCTCGCGTTCCCACTCATGCTTCGGTCTACGAAGCGAGGCGACCCGCGGCTCACGCCGGGCGCAGGGCATTACCCGAACGTTATCCGCTGAAAGCCGTTCGTCGAACGGGAAACCTCCGCAGCGACCTCGGCGCGTGAGGTCGCTGCGGAAGCGGTGGGACCTTTCCGAAGGGGAGCGCCGCCGCCGATCAGCTCCCCCTCGGAAAGGGCTTGGGCCACTGCCCGGGACGCCGCCGCCGATCTGCCCCGAGCAGTGGGGTTGGGACCGTCTCAGGGGGCGCCGCCGCCGATCTACCCCCTGAGACGGGGCTTCACATCACCCGCTGGCCGCCACGTCCAACGCGGACGCCGCAGCCGGCTGGTGATCGTCGTAGGCCGAGCGCAGCCTCAGCTCCGCGCCCGGCGAGGCACCGATGAAGTCGAGCCCGGCCAGTGCCGCGCCCACCACCGGGGGCACGTCGACCACCCGCACCTGGGCGAGCGGCGCGACCTCCAGCACCTTCTCGCGGACCGGGCCCACCACCACCTCGCCCGTGTTCGTCAGGACGCCGCCGCCGAGGATGACGTCGACCGGCTCGTCCATCAGGTCGAGCTTGCGCATGGAGACGGTGGAGAGCAGCACGATCTCCTCCACCAGGCGGTCGATCTGGGCCAGGGCAACGGCATCGCCGCGGGCGGCGACCTCGAAGACCAGCGGGCAGAGGGCGTGCGGGTCGAGCGCGATCTCCTCGAAGTGGATCTTCTCGACCACCGTGAGGATGGACGTTTCGCCGTAATGCTCCAGCAGAGCGGGCAGCAGCTCGGTGGGCTTGCCGCGGCCGTCCTCCGCACGGACCGCGTGCCACAGGGCGTCGTTGCCGAGCTGGCCCCCGCCGCCCCAGTCGCCGGAGATGGCACCCAGGGCCGGGAAGCGGTGGGTGCGGCCGTCGTGGGCCACGCCGACGGCGTTGATGCCGGCGCCGCACACCACGGCGACACCGACGCCGGACGTGGTGCCGGCGCGCAGCAAGGCGAACGTGTCGTTGCCGACGAACGTCGTCGTGGACCAGCCTCGCTCGGAGATCGCGCGCGTCAGGTCCTCCTCCTCACGGGGCAGGTCGGCCCCGGCGAGGAAGGCGGCGGTGTGCGCGGCGATCGGCTCGTCGGGGGACAGTCCCGCCTGAGCCGCGGCCTCGCGTGCCAGTCCCTCGAACACGTCGAGTCCGCGCTTCATGCCGACGGTCTGCGGCGGGGCGCCGGGGCCGCGCACCTGCGCGAGCACCTTGCCGTCCGCGTCGACCAGCAGCACAGCGGTCTTGCTGTTCCCGCCGTCGATGGCGAGCACCCGGTCGGTCATCGGTGTCAGGCTCCCTTCACCCACGGCAGCAGATCGCGGTTCTGCGCGATCAGCTCGTCGGCCAGCTGGTCCGCGATGGCGTGCTGGCCGATCAGCGGGTGGGCGAGCAGCGCGTTCGCCACGCGGTCCCGACCGCCGTGGATCGCCGCCTCCAGCGCCAGGTACTCGTACGCGGTCACGTGCGAGATCAGGCCGGAGATGGATGGCTCCACAGGACGGACCGGCAGCGGCACGCCACCAGAAGAATCCACAGTGGACGAAACTTCGATCACGGCGTCGTCGGGCAGGAACGGGAGCGTGCCGTTGTTCCGCACGTTCACCACGTGCTTCTCGGCCTCGTTGCCGCCCGTCAGCGCGTGCACCAGCTGCACGGCCGCCTCGGAGTAGTACGCGCCGCCGCGCTGCGAGAGCTGGTCCGGCTTCGTCACGACCGACAGGTCGCCGTAGATGTCGAGCAGTTCCTTCTCGACCGCCGCGACGACCTCGGCACGCGGCGGTTCGGTCAGCTGCTTCTTCACGACGGCGTCGTGGTTGTAGAAGTAGTTCAGGTAGTACGACGGCACCATGTTCAGGCGCCGCATCAACGCGCCGTCGATGCCGATGTGCTCAGCGAGTCCCTCGACGTGGTCGGAGAGCAGCTCCGGCAGCCGGTCCACGCCGTCGACGTAGACGCCGCGCTCCCACGTGAGGTGGTTCAGGCCGACGTGCTCCAGCTCCACAGTGGACGGATCGACACCGAGCAGGCCGGAGGTCCAGCGCTGGAACGTGATCGCCACGTTGCACAGGCCGATCGCCTTGTGCCCGTGCTGCAGCAGCGCCCGCGTGACGATGCCGACCGGGTTCGTGAAGTTCACGATCCACGTGTCGGGCCCGGCGGTGCGCCGCACCCTGTCCGCGATGTCCAGGACCACCGGCACCGTCCGCAGGGCCTTGGCGAGGCCTCCGGCGCCGGTGGTCTCCTGGCCGACGCAACCGCAGGTCAGCGGAAACGTCTCGTCCGAAGCACGCGCCGCCTGGCCGCCGACGCGCAGCTGCAACAGCACCGCGGACGCGCCCTCGACGCCTTCTTCGAGCGACGTGGTGGTGCGCACCTTCGCCGGGTGGCCCGCGTGCTCCAGCAGGCGCTGGCTGAACGGGCCGACGATCGACAGGCGGTGCTCGTCCGGGTCGACGAGGACGATCTCGTCCACCGCCAGGCTGGTGCGACGGCCGGCGATGCCGTCGATCAGCTCAGGTGTGTAGGTGGACCCGCCACCGACGACGGTGAGTTTCATCTGAAGTCCTCCGAGCAGATCCCGTCCGTCAGGGCGGGGATGAATCGAACCTCTGCGGAACAGAGCGCTGATCGCCGGTTCGCCGCCAAGGCGCCATGGCGTCCACGCCCGCCGGGCTGGCGGTGTCGGTCTGTGGAGCCGGTGTAAGACCTCAACGGAATCCTCCGAGCGGGCTTTCGGCGTCGAAACAGAAAGCCTGCGGCGTGAGCCGTAGGAGTTCTCTCGTGCGCGAGGGAGAAGTCAACCTTTGACTCCCGTGAACGTGATGCCCTTGACGAACGACTTCTGGGCGAAGACGAAGAGGACGACGGCCGGGATCATCGTCAGGAACGTCACCGCCATCGACGAGTTCCACTGGACGATGTGCATGCCCTTGAACGTCGCCAGCGCCAGTGACAACGTCCACTGGTCCTTCACTTCGCCGGTGTAGAGCAACGGGCCGAAGTAGTCGTTCCAGGTGAAGAGGAAGCAGAACAGCGCGGTGGCCGCGATGCCGGGCTTCGCCATCGGCACGATGATCCGGACCAGCGCCTGGAACTCCGAGCAGCCGTCCACCCTCGCCGCGTCCACATAGGACTGCGGGATCGTGAGCATGAACTGGCGCAGCAGGAAGATGCTGAACGCGTCGAACAGGAAGTACGGCACGATCAACGGCCACAGCGTGCCCGTCAGGCCGAGCGAGGACCACGTGTCGTAAAGCGGCACGGCCACGACCTGGGGCGGCAGCATCATCGCGCCGATGACCAGCAGGAAGGCCAGGTTCCGGCCGCGCCACTGGAGTTTCGCGAGCGCGTAGGCCGCGGGGATCGACGAGATCAGCATGCCCGCGGTCGCGAGCAGCGAGTACGTGAGGCTGTTGATCAAGTATTGGAACAGCGGTGCCTTGTCGAAGACCTCGACGAAGTTCTCCCAGTGCCACTCGCGCGGCCACAGGTCCGCGGTGAACGCCTGGTCGTCGGACATCACCGCGGTGAGGAAGACGAACACCACCGGCGTGGCGAACATCAGGCCGAGCGCGAGGCCGATCGCATGGGTGGCGACCCAGTTGAGGAAACCGCCGATGTCGCGCTTGCGGGGCGGCTGCTCCGGATCCGCGGTGACGTCGACCGGTGGTTTGGCCAGCGTGGCGGTCATGCTCCCGGACCTCCTTCCTCGGCGGTGGAGTTCTTGCGCATCCGCTGCACCAGCACGATGGTCACGGCGAACGAGATGATGAACAGGACCGTGGCCATCGCGGCCGCGTAGCCCATGTCGAAGTAGCGGAAGCCTTGCGTGTACAGGTAAACCGGGAACGTCAGCGTGGAGTTGTCCGGGAAACCGAGATATTTGGTCGATCCCGTCGCGTCCGCCGCACCCGAGCCGGCCGACCCCGCGACCACCGCCTGCGTGAAGAGCTGCAACGCGAGGATCACCGAGTTCACGATGCCGAAGAGCAGCACGGGCGAGATCGTCGGCAGCGTGACGTGCCACCACCGCCGGATCGGGCCCGCGCCGTCGAGCTCGGCTGCCTCGTACTGCTCCTGCGGCACGTCGAGGATCGCGGCCAGAATGATGATCATCAGGTCACCGGAGATCCACAGCATGATCGCCGTGATGCCGGGCTTGGCCCACGCCGGGTCCGAGAACCACAGCGGCGAGTCGATCCCGAAGACGCCGAGCAGGTTGTCCACCGGGCCGCCGTTGGGGCGCAACACCATGAAGAACACCAGTGTCGCGGCCACCGGCGGCGCCAGCGAGGGCAGGTAGCAGAGCGTGCGGATCAACCCCACGCCCGACTTCAGACGAGCGATGACCGATGCCACGCCCAGCGCGAACACCGTCCGCGCGATCGTGAGCACCACGACGAACCACAGCGTGTTCGTGATCGCCTTGATGAGCAGGGGATCCTTGAACATGTACGTGTAGTTGTCGAGGCCGTTGAACTCCGGCGCGTTGATCAGGTCGTACTTCGTGAACGAGAAGACGACCGTGGCGATCAGCGGATAACCGAAGAACAGGACGAAGCCGATGATGGCCGGGGCCATGAACCCGAGCACGGTGAGACGGTGGCGGGCACGTGCCCGCCCCCTGCCGGGGGCGGGACGGGCGCCGAGCGTGGCGGTCATCCTGCGAATCCCTACTTGCCGCTCTTGGCGATCTGGTCGTCGATGTTCTTGTCGACTTCCTTCAGACCGGCGGCGAGGTCCGGGACCTTGCCGGAGGTGTACGAAACCGCGAAGTCCGTGACGGCCTTGATGTGCGCGTCACCGATCGGGGTGACCGGGTTGCCCTTGAGCTTGTCGCTCTTGGCCAGGTCGATGAACGTCTTGAACTGCTCGTCCACCTCGAGCTTCGGACTCTCCATCGCGGCCTTGGTGCTCGGCACGTTCTTGATGGCGTTGGACAGGTCGACGATGGTGTCGGTGTCGAACGACAGGTGCTTGATCAGCTCCCACGCGGCGCCGGGGTTCTTGGCGCCCTTGGGAATTCCCATGATCGTGCCGGTAGTGAACGCGGTGCCGTAGTCGGCGGGCTTCCAGGTCGGGAACGGAGCCGTGCCGAACTTGATCTGCGGCGCCTGGGCCTTGAGGAAGGCGGTGCGGTACTCGCCGTCCATCATGATCGCGATCTTGCCCTGGTGGAACGCGTGGTCGGCCGAGTACTCCTGGCCCAGACCGGCGCGGAAGCGCTCCAGCGCGTCGAAACCGTAGAAGTCCACGAGCTTCTTCTGGAACGTCATCATCTCGGTGAAGCCGGGCGAGCTCGCGAGCGACGACTTGCCGTCCTTCTCCCACTCGGCACCGAACGACGGAGCCAGGATGGTCGGGCGGTTGGCGTAGAAGCCCATGGTGGGCAGGTAACCCGCGACCAGGATGTCGCCGTTCGGCGCCTTCTTGGTCAGCTTCTTCGCGGCCTCGAACAGCTCGTCCAGCGTCTTCGGCGGGGCCGAGATGCCGGCCTCGCCGAACATGCCGGTGTTGTAGTACATGGCGTAGACGTCGGTGAGCATGGGCATCGCGCAGCGGTTGCCCTTGTACTCGGTGTACTCGCGGACCGCGGGGGAGATCTGGTTCAGGTCGACCTTGTCGCGGTCGAGGTACGGCTTCAGCGGCTGGAACGCGCCGGAAGAGCAGAACTGGCCGATGTTGTCGGTGGTGAACGACAGCGCGACGTCAGGCGTGTTGCCCGAGCGGATGCCCGCGGTGATCTTGTCGTCGTCCTGCGAGCCCTCGTGCTTGATCTCGATGTTCGGGAACTTCTTGTTGAACGTCTTGAGAGCCTTGGTGACCTCTTCGTACTCGCGGTCGGAGTAGTTGCTCCAGACCGTGAGGGTCAGCTTGTCGTCCTTGCCAGGAGCAGCGGCGGCGTCGGAACTCGCGCCGCCACCCTTGCCCGCCGCACATGCGGTGAGGGTCAGCGCTGTAGCCATTCCTGCGGCGACACAGAGCAAGGCAGCACGGGTGTGCTTGCGCATGTGCACTCCTTCTCGATCAACGTGGGGACCCGGCGACCACAGGGCCGCGGAATGGAGCCGTGGTGGCTGCCGGCAGTCCGAACACCTGCTCGCGTGCGACGGCCAGCGCCGAGTGCAGTGCGCCGCTGCGCACCGGCTTCCCGGTCACCAGGGCCAGCTGGACAGGCGTCCTCGGCACCACCAGTTGCCGCAGTTCCGCGGCAACGAGATCGTTCAGCGTGGCTCCCCCTGCCTGGGCGATGTCGCCGGACAGGAGGATGAGTTCCGGGTCGAGCACCGCGACGACGCTGGCCACGCCCGTGGCGATGCGCCTGGCGAGATCGACCAGGAACTCCCGGCCCGCCGGCCCCGCGGCCAACGCCTTGCGCACGACCGCCTGGGCGTTGCGCGCGGCGAGCCCGTGAGCCCTGGCGAGCTTGCAGATCGACGCGTTGCTGAGCAGCTCACCGAACGTGCCGCCGGAGCGGTCGGTGTCGGTGTCGGCGCAGGCGCGGTCGGGGATCATCAGCCCGTCGATCTCGCCCGCACCACCGGAAGCGCCTCTGAGCAGCACTCCGTTGATCACGACGGCGGCACCGACGAGGTCAGCGGGCCAGATGACGACGAAGTCGCGCACCTCCGTGGCCCGTCCGGCGACCATCTCCTCCAACGCGACGAGGTTGACGTCGTTCTCGACGCTCACCGGGGCCGCGAGCTGCTCGCGCAACCGGCCGGGCATGTCGAAACCGTTCCAGCCGGGCAGATGTGGCGCGTAGGCGAGCTCGCCGTTCGCGGGGTTCACCGCGCCGGGACAGCCCACCACGACGTGCAGCAGCTGGTCGGGCTGCAGACCTGCCTGCCCGCAGGCCTTGCCGACCGCGCTCACGAACGCCTCGAGCACACCGTGCTTCACGGGCATCGGCGCCTTGTGCTCGGTGAGCACGGCACCGGAGATGTCCGCGATCGCGATGTCGACCGTCTCGGGGGTGAGGTCGATGGCCGCGATGTGCGCGAGGGTCCCGTTGACCGACCACAGCTGGGCACGCGGCCCGCGTCCACCACCGCGCAGTCCGTTGCGAACCACGGTGTCGGCGGTTTCCAGCCGGGTGAGCAGCTGTGCGGTCGCCGGCTTGGAAAGACCGATCAGGCGTTCCAACTCCGACCTGGTCAGCGGCCCGTTGCGCAGCAGAGCCTCGATGGCTGCGCGGTCGTTGATCTCCCGCAGCAGTCGTGGGCTTCCGGCACGCATTAGATCCGCTCCTGTCTGTTAACTTTCCAGACGATTTCGTGGAGACGGTAGTGACCTGGTTCACCGCGGTCAATCCCCGATATGGGTCCGTTACCTGACTTAGGTTCACCTAAGGCAGTCTGGAAGCATGACCGACGTGCGCCAGGAGTCGCTCGCATCACTGCTCGGAGGCCGGGGCGGCGCCCTCGACGCCTCCCTGCCGCCACTGGCGTTCGTCGCGGGCTGGCTGCTGTGGGGACACTCGATCGGCGCGGGCGCCGTCGCCGCCATCGTCTGCGGCATCGTCATTGGCGTCGTGCGCTTCGTACGCGGCGAAAAACCCCGCGCGGTCATACTTTCCGTGCTGCTGGTGGTAGCTGCCTCCCTGGTCGCGCTCTACACAGGGCGCGTCGAGGACTTCTTCCTCATCCAGCTGCTGTCCAACGTGGCCTCAGCCCTCGCGTGGGCAGGCTCCATCGCGGTGCGCTGGCCGTTGCTCGGCGTGGTGGTGGGGACGCTGCTCGGGCAGAAGACGCGGTGGCGGCGGGATCCTGCGCTTCTGCGCGCCTACTCGGTCGCCTCTTGGGCCTGGGTCGGGCAGTACGTGCTGCGGGTCGCCGTCTTCACGCCGTTGTGGCTCGATGCCCAGATCTACTGGCTGGCCACTCTGCGAGTCGCGTTGTCGTGGCCGCTGCAGATCGTCTGCATCGTGGTGTCGGGGTGGCTGCTGCGGCGTGCGCTGCCGTCAGGCCATCCGGGGTTCCGTCATCCGCAGGTGCCGAACCGCATGTAGTACGAGTTGTAGTACTATCGGTTCATGGAGCAGATCCCGATTCGCACGTTGAACCAGAACACCGCTGGTGTGCTGGAGCTCGTCGAGCGGGGTAAGACGGTCGAGATCACTAACCGCGGCAAGCCGATCGCACGGATCGTGCCCGTGGTCGAAGGAGAACTCGACGACCTGATCTCCGCGGGAGTGGTCACACCGCCGACAATCTCGGGTCCCATCCCGATGCCGCGTGCAAAGGCGGAGCCGGGTGCGGATGCGGGTGAGTTGCTCTCGGCCATGCGCGATGAGGAACGCTGGTGATCTACCTCGACACGGCTGCGGTCGTGAAGCTGGTATGTGAGGAGCGTGAGACCGCGGCGCTGGTCGAATGGCTGAACAACCGCATCGACCAGTCCCTGGTGTCGTCCGCGCTGATCGAGGTGGAGTTGCCTCGCGCTCTTCGGCGCAGCTCACCGGGTGTGCTGGGCGCTGTCGCCGGTGTGCTCGCCCGGTTGCACCGCGCGGACATCAACGCCGCTGTACGTGCGACAGTAGCCGCGTACGCCGATCCGATGCTGCGATCGTTGGACGCGATCCATCTCGCCACGGCCGAGTTGCTGGTCGCGTCGGACAAGAAGATCACCGCATTCGTCACCTACGACAAGCGGCTGGCGACTGCGGCCGTCGGCCTTGGACTGCCGGTGGCCGCTCCAGGCGAGGCCCAAGCGTAGTGCTCAGGTCAGGCTGGTCGTAAGCCTCAGGAAGGCCGACCACGCGTCCGCCGACACAGGGATGTGCGCCCGACTCGCGGAACAGTGCCAGCAGGTGCTCGCGTTCCTCGAGATCTTGGCTTCCTGCCGGCCGAGCGGTTCGGCGAGGCGGCGGTGGGGCAACCCGGTCCTGGCGCTGATGGCGCGCACGCCGTTGCCGAACTCCCGTCCCACCACACTGGACGATCTTTTGGGCATGCCAGGAAACTAGGCACGGCCAGGCTTTTCGCTCCATCATTTCCGGCCGAATCTGCCTGAAGGTGGGAGCCATGGAGCAGCTCCATGTTTCACGATCTTGCTTTGAAGGCTGCTTTCCTGGCCGCTTTCGCGATCTTCTTGTCTGGATGCTCCTCGCCGATCATGGCGAGCACTTCGGCGACCTCCGGATGCGGCAGCCGCCACATCGCGTCGAAGATCTCCTGCTCGCGACCGGCAGGCACCGCTGAGGAGAACGACTCCTCGACGTCACCCGTCGCGGCCAGCACGTCGGTGAGGAGCCACGCCAGCTCGGCGACGTCCGGTTCCTCGTCGGACAGCTCGACCTTGGCGTACGGGCGCATCTCCGGCATCTCCAGCGCCGATCGCCACAGCTGCTCGGTGCCCAGCCCGTTCGACTTGATCAGGTGGACGGCGAACATCCTGTCGACGGCATCGCCCGTCGCCGTCGCAGCGAGGAGCTCCTCGCCCGCCTGTTGCGGACTGCGCAGCGCGAACCAATTTCGGGACTCGGTGTCGAGCTCCTCCTCGGTGAGCGACGGCCCGGCGGCGAGAAGATCCGCCGCGGTCATCTGCTCGGCTGGTCGCAACACCGCGATGTCGATCCCCAACGCGACATAGCGTTCGCGCATCGCCCACAACGCGAGTGGCGTCAGCCGCACGATGCCCTCGTCGTCGATCTCCACCGCGCCCAGGCCGCCCAGTCGGTCCAGCAGCGCCGGAACGGGGTCGTAGGTCGTGAGCGGGTCCTCGCCCGTGAGGCCGGACCTGACGAGGTCGGGCAACTCCTTGCGGGGGAGGCCGCTCTCACCCGCGAGGAACAGGCCGAACATCATGGCGGGTCCGGCCGCTCCGAGATCGGGATCGACCCCTGCTTCGAGCTCGCCGTCCCACCAGACCGACTCGACCAGAACGAACTCGAGCGCCGCATCCCAGGCGTCGACCGTCTCCTCGTCGGAGTCGTCGTCGAGGCCTGCGGCCGGCTTCAGGTCGTCCTCCGTCGTGTCGACGAACCCGGCTTCTTCCGCGAGTTCGATCAGGAACAGGAACTCCCGGCCGGAGCACCCGAGCGCGACGCTCGCGGCGGCGACGTCGGCGGTGCTGAGCTGATAGTCCTCTACCTGCACCTCGCGACCGTCGAACCAGGTCGCAGCCTGCTTGGCCTTGGTCAGCAATGCACTGGCGCGCGCATGCTGCGCCAGCGTCGCGAAGGCGGGTATCCGGATCGGCGGCAGCTCGTCCGGCAGTCCGAGTTCAGCGAGGTCGGGTACGACGTCGAAATCGTCCTCCACGAAGAGAGAACCTACTCCTGCTACGTTCGCCCGCATGCCGGTGCCCAATGTCATTTTCGACCTCGCGAAATCGAGAGTGTCGTAGGCAGAAAAACATTCGACCGAGGTGCCGACTACGCAGGTCAGGGCCGCGTCCGTCAGCTTGGCTGGAACGGTGCGAAGTCGGTGCTGCACGGGGCCGAACTCGGCAGGGACGACTTCTACCAGGCATATGTGCAGTTCGACCTGACGGATGGCCGTGTTGTCGACTTCAACTGTTGTGGATTTCAGTGCTGCGGCGGGTATGGCGGCTGCTGGGGCTGGTACGGGTACTGCTGCTGCGGCGGGTAGGGCTGCTGGAACTGCTGTTGTTGCTGCTGTGCGTAGTACTGCTGCTGGGGCCAGTACTGCTGTTGCTGCCGCTCGCGGTTCTTCCGGCTGTTACGAGACGAGACGATCACCGCGATGACGATGATCGGGATGATGGCGAATCCGAACAGGCTGCCGAGGAGTTCGAAAGGGTCGGGGCCGGCCGCGAGGATGTGGATCACCGCTGCACTTTGGCACATCGACGGTGGCGCAACGTGACGAACCGTGTTCGCTGCGCTGTGACCTTGCTCAAGCCGGGCGCGGCGCGGTGGGCCCGAGCACGTCAACGGCCGCCAGCCAGGCCGCGCCCGCCGCACCTTCGGTCGCCATGATCACCTGAGCGTTGCAGCGAGTGAGCAGTTCCTGCTTCAGATGCGTGCCGACGGGCGTCTTGATCAGAGAACCCACCAGCACGATCGGTGAGGTGTCGGACGGCAGGCGGACCGCGGAGGCCGTGTCGGCGAGCAGCCGGGCGGCCGACGCGACGAGCGTCAGCGCTTCCGGGTCCCCGTGGTGGTAAGCGGCGCTGACCAGGGGAGCGAACTGGGCCAACGTGATGGGAGGCCGCGCGTTGACCGCGTTGATCAGCTGGCCACGGGTCCGTGCGCCGGCCGCGGTCAGCACCGCCGTGGCAAGGCCTTCGAGAGGCGCGTCGAGGTCGAGCAGCCGGAGCGTTGCCCGCACGGCTTCGCGGCCCAGCCAGAACGCCGAGCCGTCGTCGCCGATCAGCCAGCCGTAGCCGCCGGACTGGGCGACCATGCGGTGGTCGGCGATGCGGCCCGCGATGGAACCCGTGCCCGCCACGAGGACCGTGCCGTCCGGGGACGAGGTGCCGGTGGCGAAGGCGGCCTCGCAGTCGGTGACCACGCGCATCGGGCAGTGCAGGCCCGCGCTTTCCCAGGCCTGTTGGAAGAGCTCCAACACCGCGGGGTCGGACATCTTCGAGGCGCCTGCCATGCCCAGGACGCCGGAGCGGACCTTGCGGGAGTCGAGGCCGTCCAGGGCTTCCGCCAGGGCCTCGCCTATGTGGGCCGCGGCCACCGAGGGCGGGTGCGAGTTGGGGTTCGCGCCGCCCGCCACGCCCTGGCCCAGGCGGGCGCCGTCGAGGTCCAGCACCAGCGCCCTGGTTGACGTGCCGCCCGCGTCGAGTCCGACCACCAGATCCATATCGACCGAGTATGCCGAGAGACGGTCCGCTCGGGCACACCCAACCGGGTGTCACCTGGTCAGCGCGCGGTTACCGGTTGCGTTGTGGTGGAACAGCACCAACGATCCAGCCGGAACTGGATCACCCGGATGTACCACTGTGGACAGTGACGGGACGAGCACCTCGTAGGCGAAGACGGCGGGAGGGGCAACGTCGATCAGCTCGTCGGAGTCCGCTGGTGCGGTGTAGCGGCCGTCGACACCGACGGTGTAGGTCACCGGGCCCGGCGGCAGGACCGAGCGGGAGACCGGCAGCACCACGACGTCGCTGTCGAACACGTTCGTGTCGGTGGAGCCGTCCAGGCCGTTCAGGGGCTGCTCGTCCACGACCTCGTCGGTGCCGGCGACGACGGTGCGGGCGAGCCAGATGTCGGCCGTCACCTCGTCCGCGGCGTTCGTCGGCTTCACGGCCGTGGTGACGAAGTCCTTGCCGCCCACCGAGAAGCGGACCTGAGGCTTGGTGTTGCCGCCGAGGTTGGTCCAGGTGTCCCAGGTCGCGATGCCGAACGCCAGCAGGTCGGGGGTCGCCGTAGCGCCGACGTAGCGCAGGTCGCCGCCGCGGGCCGTGCGGTTGACGGCGCAGTCGTCCTGCACGCCCTGGCCGCAGTCCGGCAACCGGTCGGAGCGGGCGCCGAGCTGCAGGACTGTCATGCGCGCGCGGTAGTCCTGCTGATCGAGGCCCTGGCCGACGACTCGTCCGGCGACCACGCGCAGGCGCGACACCGGCTTCGGCGCCGCGTACACGGGCACCCGCAGCGAGCGGTCGCCGGAGAACATCACCAGGCCGGACGCCTCCGCCAGGTACTGCCGTCCCTCCTCCAGTGACACCGTGGGGTCCGGTGTCTTGCGCAACGCCGCCGGGTTCCAGATCCGCAGCTGCACGTACACCGGCGCCGACCCGCCCGGCGGCACCACCACGTACGGCGGGATGACCTGGAAGGACACGCCAGGCACCGACGTGATCGCCTCGTACCGCGCGTGCAGGCGGACGGGCGCGGTTCCCTTGTTGGCCACCCGGACGGTTCGGCTGGTCAGCACCGGGCCGCCCACCTCGACCGTGCCGAACGACGCGTCGCCGAGCGCCAGCACGTCGGCCGACAGCGCCGCGAGGCCGTCGACGCGACCGGCCCCGACCCGCATCGGTGCCTCGCGCACACCGTCAGCGGAACGAACCACGCCGGAAGCGGTGTTCGTCAACGCGGCCTTGACCTCCGCGACCGTCCACTGTGGATGGGCTTCGCGCAGCAACGCCGCGATGCCGGCGACGTGCGGCGAAGCCATCGAGGTGCCGCCCAGGGAAACGCCGTCCGAGGCCGTCCCGGAGGCGGCGGAGAAGATCGTGTCACCCGGCGCGGCCACCGAGATCGACGAACGGGACCGCGACGAGGAAGGCGTGATCGTGTCCGCGATCGAAGGATCCAGTGACGGCGCCGCGAGCTTCAACCCGGAGGTCAGGTGGACCGTCAGCGCTCCGGCCTCCAGTGCGGGACGCAGTGCGGTGGTGGCGCCGGCCGTCAGCTGGAACGCCGGGATGTGCGCGTTCCCGGCGATCTTGGCCGCGAACACCGGCAGCGAGGTGGTCAGCAACACCCCGTCCGCCCCGGCCTTCCACGCGTTGTCCGTGCGGGCCCCGGAACCGCAGACGCGAGTGGCGTCGTTGTCGTCCCACTCCAGCCAGACGACCTTCCCCGCCAACGGCTCCGAGATCGGCTGACAACCGTCCACATTGGATGACAGCCGCACGACGGGCCGCGTGAGGTCGAAGGACGCCTTGTAGTTCAGGCTGTACTGCCCAGGCCACTGTGTGCCGGAAGCCTCCAGCCCGTCCAGCATCGAGAACGCGTCCCGGCTGTTGGCGACCGAGATCGCCTCGGCCGAGTTGCCCGGCGAGCCTGCCACGTCGTAGAAGTCGCCGCCGTTCCCGGCAGCGGCGACGATGACCACGCCGTGCTGCACCAGCTTGCGCACGAACAACGAGTCCGGGTCGTCGGACGCGCCGAAATCGCTGCCCAGCGACAGGTTCACCACGTCGAGCCGGTCGGAGAAGTCCCCGTCGCCGTTGGGGTCGAGCGCCCAGTCCAGCGCCTGCGCGGTCAGGTTCGTGCCGCCCTTGCACCCGAACACTTTCAACGCGTAGAGCAACGCACGAGGCGCGGTCCCCGGCCCGATCTTCACCGAGTCGAGGTCGATCGACGAGTAGGAGCCGCGATAGGTGGAGCCGTCGCGGTTCACGCCGAACCCGGCCGCGGTCCCGGCGACGTGCGTGCCGTGCCCCTCGCAGTCCAGCGGGTCGGTGTCCGGCTCCGGCACGGACGCCGACGACCCCGTGTACGCGTCACCGGCGAAGTCGTGGCCGCCGACGACCTTCGCGTTCGGGTACGAGCCGCCGCCGAAGTCCGCGTGCCGGTAGTCGATCCCGGTATCGATCACGCCGATCCGCACGCCGTCACCGAAGCGTCCGAACGACTTCCACGCCTCGGAAGTCCGGGTCAGACGGACGGCGTGCGCGTTGGCGATCTTCTTCGGCACCATCCGGTGGACGGCACGCACCTCGGGCATGGCCGACAAAGAAGACAGCCGGGATTTTTCTGCCGCCAGCACGACGCCGGGGACGGCGTTGGACGTTCGGGCGACCTCCCGGCCACCTGACCGGGAGACCACCCGCGAAGCCTGCGCCGAAGTTCGCTCACGGGCTGAACGCGCCTGTGTAACAGTCGCCGTGTCGACGGCGGCGACCGAGGTCAACTCGACGAAAACGGTTACACGCTCGACCGGTCCGGATGGTGCCAGAAGTGCGCCCACCAGGAGTGATGCGGCCGCCAGGTTCATGATCAACCCCTCCTAGTCATCGGACGACTTCGCGCTGAGACCTAGACGAACCTGCCCTCGCGGGGCTATACATCCGATGTATTTCGGCGGTGTGAGTAGAGGAGGAACGGCCGTGCAGCTATTGCGCCTGGGGCCGGTCGGCGATGAACGTCCTGCAGTGAGGACCGACGACGGGACCACATACGACCTCCTGCCGATCACCCCGGACATCGACGGCTCGTTCCTCGCGAACGACGGTGTGGCCCGCGTGCGCGCGGCCCTCGAAGCCGGTGAGCTGGAGGTCCTGAACACCGAAGGGCTCCGCACGGGGCCGCCGCTCGCGCATCCCGGCAAGGTCATCTGCATCGGTCTCAACTACCGCGACCACGCGGAGGAGACCGGCGCGGAGATCCCCGGCGAGCCGGTGATGTTCCTGAAGACGCCGGACACGATCGTGGGTCCGTACGACGAGGTGCTCGTTCCGCGCCGGTCCGTGAAGACCGACTGGGAGGTCGAGCTCGGCGTCGTCATCGGGCGCACCGCCCGCTACCTCGAGTCCGAAGAGGACGCTCTGGCGTGCGTCGGCGCGTACGTGCTCTCGCACGACGTCTCCGAGCGCGAGTTCCAGATCGAGCGCGGCGGGACGTGGGACAAGGGCAAGAACTGCGAGACGTTCAACCCGCTCGGCCCCTTCCTCGTACCCGCTGACGAGATCGCCGATCCGCAGAGCCTCGAGATGCGGCTCTGGGTGAACGGCGAGATCAA
Source organism: Lentzea nigeriaca (assembly GCF_016907955.1). Taxonomy (GTDB): domain Bacteria; phylum Actinomycetota; class Actinomycetes; order Mycobacteriales; family Pseudonocardiaceae; genus Lentzea; species Lentzea nigeriaca. The sequence continues at coordinate 593,864 of NZ_JAFBCX010000002.1, forward strand.
GCAGAACTCGTCCACCAAGAGCATGATCTTCCCGGTCGCGGAGATCGTGCGCTACCTGAGCCAGTTCCTCGTCCTTCGTCCGGGTGACGTCATCAACACGGGTACACCCGCTGGAGTGGCTCTCGGCCAGCCAGAGCCCAAGCCGTACCTGGTTGCCGGTGATGTCGTCGAGCTCGAGATCGAGGGCCTCGGCAGGCAACGACAGACGCTCGGGCAGGCCTGACCCATGCCGAAGATCACCGCACTGGACGTGCTGGACATCCGGTTCCCCACGTCGCGCGAGCTCGACGGCTCCGACGCGATGAACCCGGACCCGGACTACAGCGCCGCGTACGTGGTGCTGCGGACCGACGACGGACCGGAGGGGCACGGGCTCGCGTTCACCATCGGCCGCGGCAACGACGTGCAGGCAGCCGCCATCAAGGCACTCGCGCCGCACGTCGTCGGCAAGGACGTGCCGGAGACCGCGAAAGCGCTGGGAGAGCTGTACTTCGAGCTGATCGGCGACTCACAGCTCCGCTGGCTCGGCCCTGAGAAGGGCGTCGCGCACATGGCGATCGGCGCGGTCGTCAACGCCGCGTGGGACCTCGCCGCCCGCCGCGCCGGGCTGCCGGTCTGGCGGTTCCTCGCCCAGATGTCGCCGGAGGAGATCGTCAGCCTCGTCGACTTCCGCTATCTCAGCGACGCGCTGACGCCCGACGACGCGCTGCAGATTCTGCGCAAGGTCGAGCACGGCAAGGTCGAGCGCGTGGAAACCATTGCCCGCGACGGATATCCGGCGTACACGACGTCACCCGGCTGGCTCGGCTACTCCGACGAGAAGCTCGCCGGCCTCGCCAGGCAGGCACTCGCCGACGGCTTCGACATGATCAAGCTCAAGGTCGGCGGCAGCCTCGACGACGACGTGCGCAGGATGAAGCTCGCCCGCGAGGTCGTCGGTGACGAGATCCGTGTGGCGGTGGACGCGAACCAGCGCTGGGACGTCGACATGGCGGTGCGCTGGATGCGCGAGCTGGCGCCGTACAACCCGTACTGGATCGAGGAGCCCACCTCGCCGGACGACGTGCTGGCGCACAGGGCGATCGCCGACGCGCTGGCCCCGATCAGGATCGCCACCGGCGAGCACGTGCAGAACCGCGTGGTGTTCAAGCAGCTCCTGCAGGCCGGCGCGATCGACGTGCTGCAGCTCGACGCCTGCCGGGTCGCCGGTGTGAACGAGAACATCGCGATCCTGTTGCTCGCCAGGAAGTTCGACGTGCCGGTCTGCCCGCACGCCGGTGGTGTCGGCCTGTGCGAGCTGGTCAGGCACCTGTCGTTCTTCGACTACGTCGCCGTCTCCGGCGAGATCGGCGAGCGCGTGATCGAGTGGGTCGACCACCTGCACGAGCACTTCCTGGACCCGGCCGTCGTCCACAACGGCCGCTACCTGGCACCCACCGAGCCGGGATTCTCCGCTCAGCTCAAGGACGAGACGCTGTCCGACTACCGCTTCCCCGACGGTCCGGTGTGGACGGTGATGGAGGACGAGAGTGACTGACTTCGAAGGACTGGTCGCCGTCGTCACGGGCGGTGCGTCCGGCATCGGCCTCGCCACGGCGAACCTGCTGTCGTCGCGCGGCGCGACGGTCGCGGCGCTGGACCTGAACCCGGACGTCAAGGACCCGCTCGTCGGCATCCGCGCGGACGTCTCCGACGACGAGAGCGTGAAGGCCGCGATCAACGAGGTCGTGCGGCGGTTCGGACGCCTCGACATCGTCGTGAACAACGCGGGCATCGGCGCGCAGGGCGACGTCACGGCCAACGGTGACGACGAGTGGCAGCGCGTCATGAACGTCAACGTGCTCGGCATGGTGCGCGTGTCGCGGGCCGCGTTGCCGCACCTGAGGAAGTCGCCGTCCCCGGCGATCGTGAACACCTGTTCCATCGCTGCCTGGGCCGGGCTCCCGCAGCGCGCTCTCTACTCGGCCAGCAAGGGCGCGGTGTACTCGCTGACGCTCGCGATGGCCGCCGACCACGTGCGCGAAGGCATTCGCGTCAACGCGGTCGCTCCCGGCACGGCGGACACCCCGTGGGTGGGCCGTCTGCTCGACTCGGCGCCGGACCCCGCCGCCGAACGGGCCGCGCTGGAGGCACGCCAGCCGCACGGGCGTCTTGTCTCCGCTGATGAGGTCGCGGGCGCGATCGCCTACCTGGCGAGCCCGTTGTCCGGTTCCACCGCGGGCACCATCCTGGCTGTCGACGGTGGCATGTATGGCCTGCGCTTGCGTCCCAAGCAGTCATGAAAGGCAAATGACACGATGAAGCGTCGCAACCTCACTGCCGCGGTATGCCTCGCGCTCGCCGGTGCGCTGACATTGACCGCCTGCAGCGGTGATGCCGGTGGAACAGCTGCCGGCGGCGTCGGTCCGATCGGTGCCGACCACCCGCGGGCCGACTCCGACTTCTGGAACTCGTACATCAAGTACTTCCCGGACAAGGCCAAGGAACTCGGCATCAACCTGCTGAACCCCACCAACTCGCAGAACAAGGTGGAGAACCTGGTCGCCAACGCGCAGTCGCTGCAGTCGCAGGGCGCCAAGGCGATCGTGATGGCACCGCAGGACACCGGCGCGATCGCGTCCACTCTGGACCGGCTCGACAAGGCCGGCATCCCGGTGGTCACCGTCGACACCCGCCCGGACAAGGGCAAGACGTACATGGTCGTGCGCGCCGACAACAAGGCGTACGGCGAGAAGGCCTGTAAGTTCCTCGGGGACAAGCTGCAGGGCAAGGGCAAGGTCATCGAGTTCCAGGGCGCGCTGTCGTCGGTCAACGGCCGTGACCGCTCCGAGGCGTTCGCCGCCTGCATGAAGCAGAACTACCCCGGCATCACGGTGTTCGAGGAGCCGACCGACTGGGAGGGCCCGAAGGCGTCGGCGGCCCTGCAGACCAGGCTCAACCAGCACCCGGACATCACCGGCATCTACATGCAGGCCGGTGGCGTGTTCCTCACCCCGACGCTGCAGGTGCTCAAGCAGAAGGGCCTGCTGGTTCCGCCGAGCGACCCCAAGCACATCTTCATCGTCTCCAACGACGGCATCCCGTCCGAGCTGGAGGCCATCCGCAAGGGTGACATCGACGCGACCGTGTCGCAGCCCGCAGACCTCTACGCGCAGTGGGCGCTGTTCTACGCCAAGGCGGCCGTGGAGAAGAAGACGTTCTCGGCCGGCAAGACCGACCACGACTCCACCATCGTCGACGTCGGTGGCGGCCGCCTGGAGGACCAGCTCCCGGCACCGCTGATCACCAAGGAGAACGTGGACGACAAGGCCTTCTGGGGCAACCAGATCGCCAAATGAGTGAGTTCGCAGCCATTGCACGTGGGGTGACGAAGCGGTTCGGGCGGACGCTCGCGTTGGACGACGTGGGCATCGAGATCCGGGCCGGCGAGTCGCACGCGCTCGTCGGTCGCAACGGCGCGGGCAAGTCGACGTTGGTCTCGATCCTCACCGGCATGCAGGTGCCGGACGCGGGCGAGGTCAGCTTCTTCGGCGAACCCGCGCCGCCCGTCGCCGACCGCGCGGCGTGGCGGCGGCACGTCGCGTGCGTCTACCAGAAGTCGACCGTCGTGCCGGAGCTGTCCGTCGCCGAGAACCTGTTCATCAACCGGCAGGACCTCGGGGGCCGCCTGATCAGCTGGAAGAAGCTGAAGCGTCAGGCCACCGAACTGCTGGAGACCTACGACGTCGCGGTCAACCCGGACGAGCTGGTGTCCGCGTTGACCGTCGAGCAGCGGCAGCTGGTGGAGATCGCACGGGCGCTGTCGATCGGCTCGCGGTTCGTGATCCTCGACGAGCCGACCGCGCAGCTCGACGGCCCGGCGATCGAGCGGCTGTTCGACCGCATGAGGTCGTTGCAGGACAAGGGAGTGACGTTCCTGTTCATCTCCCACCACCTGCAGGAGGTCTACGAGGTCTGCCAGACGGTGACGGTCTACCGCGACGCGCGGCACATCGTCACCGCGCCGGTCGCCGAGATGTCCAAACCGGACCTGATCGAGGCGATGACCGGTGAGGCGGGCGGCCTGAACGTGCCGAGCGGTGACGACAGGCCTTCGTCGGCCGACGAGGTCCTGAAGGTCTCGGCGCTGAGCGGTGAGTCCTTTTCGGACATCTCGCTGTCGGCGACGCGCGGCGAGGTCATCGGGCTCGCGGGCAGCGCGTCGTCCGGCAAGCACGAGTTCGCCGAGACGGTCTACGGGCTGCGCAAGCCGTCGTCCGGCTCGATCTCGGTGGACGGTGCTTCGGTTCGCGGCGGTGACGTTCCGGCTGCCCTGAAGGCCGGAATCGGCTGTGTGCCACGGGATCGGCACCACCAGGGGCTCGTGCTGGACCTGTCGATCGCCGAGAACGCGACGATGAGCACGGCCGGCCGCTTCGTGTGGCCGTCGGCGCAACGGTCCGCTGGGTCCACCGCGATCGCCTCGTACGACGTCAAGGCCGCGGGACCGGACCAGCCGGTGTCCGACCTGTCCGGCGGCAACCAGCAGAAGGTCGTGATGGCGCGGGCACTCGCCGGTGACCCGTCCGTGCTGGTGCTGATCAACCCGACCGCGGGTGTGGACGTGAAGTCCAAGGAGTCGCTGCTCGGGGTCGTCGACGCGCAGGCGCGCAGGGGCAAGGCTGCGATCGTCGTCTCCGACGAGCTGGACGACCTGCGGGTTTGCGACCGTGTTCTGGTGATGTTCCACGGCCAGGTCGTGCGTGAGTTCGCGCGCGGCTGGCGCGACCAGGAACTCATCGCGGCCATTGAAGGAATGAGCTCGGAATGACCAAGGCCATGAATCCGCCGGTTCAGGCTCCTACGCCGCCACCGAAGCAGAAGTTCCAGTTCGCGCGGTACCAGGACCTGGCGCTGGTTCCGGTGATCATCATCCTGTTGATCGTCGGTGCCGTGTTGTCGCCGATCTTCCTGACGCCCGGCAACCTGATCGCGGTGCTGACCCAGCAGAGCGAGCTGTCGTTGCTGGTGCTCGGCCAGGCGATGATCCTGATCGTCGGCAAGATGGACCTGTCGCTCGAGTCGACCGTCGGCCTGGCGCCGGCGCTGGCGGTCGCGTTGATCGTGCCCGCGTCGGCCGGTGGGCTCGACGTCGGGCTCGCGGCGTGGATGGCGTTGCCGTTGTGCCTGCTCATCGGCGTCGTGATCGGTGGCCTGAACGGGTTCCTGATCCTGAAGGTCGGGCTGTCCGGGTTCATGGTGACCCTGGGCATGCTGACGATGCTGCGCGGTCTGCAGCTCGCGATCACCGAGGGCAAGTCGCTGATCGACGTGCCGGAGTCGTTCCTGTACCTGGGTTCCACGACCTGGCTCGGGCTGCCGGCGGCGGTGTGGATCTGCATCGTCTGCTACGCCGTGGGCATCTTCGTGCTGAAGTACCTGCGCGCCGGGCGCTCGTTGTACGCGATCGGCGGCAACTCGGAGGCCGCGCGGGCCGCGGGTATCCGGGTCGACCGCGTGGTGTGGATCGTGCTGATCATCGGCAGCGTTCTGGCCGTCGTCGCGGGCATCCTGATGACCGGGCGGCTCGGCTCGGTCGCCGCGACGCAGGGCGAGGGCATGATCTTCCAGGTCTTCGCGGCCGCGGTGATCGGCGGCATCTCGCTGCAGGGCGGCAAGGGCACGCTGTTCGGCGCTTTGTCAGGCGTGCTGATGCTCGGCCTGGTCGAGCAGATCCTGCGGCTGCAGGGCGTGTCCGGCTTCTACATCAAGGCCTCGTACGGCGCGGTGATCATCCTCGCGCTGATCGTGACCCGGTTCGCGACCGGTCAGAAGCAGGAGTGAGCCGTGGAGACCGTTGCGCTGCACACCCGGCTTCGCGAGGGGCGGGAGGCCGACTACGACCGGATCCACGCCTCCATCCCCGCGGAGCTGGACGCCGCTCTGCGCGAGGCCGGGGTGCACTCGTGGCGGATCTGGCGGTCCGGCCGCGAGCTGTTCCACCTCGTCGAAGTGGAGGACTACAAGGCGATGCGCGCCCATTTGGCCACTCACCCGGCGAACATTCCGTGGCAGGCTGAGATGGCGGAACTGCTGGAGGTCGAGGACGATTACTCCGGTGCCGAACCCGATGTGCGACTCGTGTGGGAGCTGCCGTGAAGGTTGCTGTTTCTCGTCTGGGCTTCGGTGCCGCGCCGATCGGCAACCTGTACCGGGAGGTCTCCGACGAGGAGGCCTTCGGCGCGGTGGAGGCGGCGTGGCAGACCGGCGTCCGGTACTTCGACACCGCGCCGCACTACGGGCTCGGGTTGTCGGAACGGCGGCTCGGCGTCGCGCTGGCTGGGCGGCCGCGCGACGAGTACGTGATCTCCACGAAGGTCGGCCGGCTGCTGGAACCGTTCGACGGCGAGGGCATGGACGACGAGGGTTTCGCGGTACCGCGGCACTTCCGTCGTGTCCGCGACTACTCGGCCGACGGCGTCCGCCGGTCGATCGAGTCCTCTTTGGAGCGTCTGGACACCGACCGGGTGGAGATCGTCTACATCCACGACCCGGACGAGTTCTGGGACTCCGCTTTCGGTGAGGCGTATCCGGCGTTGGAGGACCTGCGGTCGCAGGGTGTCGTGGGTGCCATCGGCGTCGGCATGAACCAGTGGGAGATGCCGGAGCGGTTCGTCCGCGAGACCGACATCGACGTGGTGATGCTGGCTGGGCGGTACACGTTGCTGGAGCAGCCGTCCTTGGCGTCGTTCCTGCCTTTGTGCGTCGAGCGCGGTGTTTCCGTGGTGGCGTGCGGGGTGTTCAACTCCGGGCTGCTGTCGAAGCCGGAGGTGCCCGCCGACGCCAGGTACAACTACGAGACCGCACCGCCCGAGCTCGTCATGCGGGCGCGGTCGATCGCTCAGGTGTGCGGGCGCCACGGCGTGACACTGCCGCAGGCGGCGATCCAGTTCGCGCTGGGCCACCCCGCGGTGGTGTCGGTGGTGGTCGGCTCGCGGACGGCCGAGCAGATGACCGCCAACGCGGAGAACTTCGCCGCCGAGATCCCCGCTGACCTGTGGAAAGAGCTGAAGGCGCTGAACCTGCTCGACCCGGAGGTGCCGACGCCGTGATCGTCGACGCTCACCACCACCTGTGGGACCTGTCCGTGCGCGACCAGGACTGGATCACCGACCCGCCGATGGGCGCGATCCGCCGGTCGTTCCTGGAGCCGGACTTCATCGCCGCGGCACCTTCGGTTTCCGCTTCCGTGCTGGTGCAGACGGTGTGCGTGCCGGAGGAGACGCCGGAGTTCCTGGCGGTGGCGGCGTCTTCCGACGTCGTCGCCGCGGTGGTGGGCTGGACCGACCTGACCTCGCCCGCCGTCGGCGACGAGCTGGCGGCGTTGACCGGTGGTCCTGATGGCTCGTGGCTGCGCGGGATCCGGCACCAGGTGCAGGGTGAGCCGGACCCGGAGTGGTTGTGCCGCAAGGACGTCTGGAACGGGCTCGCGGCTGTCGGCTCGCACGGGCTGATCTACGAGCTGCTGACGTTGCCGCACCAGCTGCCCGCGGCACGGAAGACCGTGGCGGCGTTGGGCAACGTTTCCTTCGTGGTCGACCACTGCTCGAAGCCGGCGATCGGGTCCGGTGTCGGCGAGTGGGCCGAGCTGATCAGATCGTTGGCGGCGCACGAGAACGTGACGTGCAAGCTGTCCGGCCTGGTCACCGAGGCCGACTGGGAGTCGTGGACCGTTGCTCAGCTCCGCCCGTACTTCGAGGTCGTGCTGGACGCGTTCGGTCCGGAGCGGCTGATGTTCGGCTCGGACTGGCCTGTGTGTTTGTTGGCGGCCACCTACGACGAGTGGCTTTCGGCTGCTCGCGAGCTGGTTTCGGAGCTGTCACCCGACGAGCAGGCCGCGATCTTCTCGGGCACTGCTCGCCGGGTGTACTCGCTCTAAGCGAAGAGCGCCTTCAGCTCGTTGATCAGCTTCGGCGTGGCCCCGGCCAGCGGCTCGCGCACCGGTCCCGCCGGCAGACCGAGCAGGTTGAGCGCCGCCTTGACCGCCACCGCGCCGGGCTCGCGGGTCATGATCGCCGTGAACACCGGCAGCATGGCCTGGTGGCGGCGCAGGGCTTCCTTGTTGTCGCCCTGGTCGTAGGCGTCGAGCATCGCCTTGATCTCGCTGCCGACGACGTGGCCCACGGTGCTGACCGTGCCGACGCCACCGATCGAGTACAGCGGCAGGATCAGCTCGTCGTTGCCGGAGTAGAAGTCCAGCCCGGTCTCGGCGATGACCTTCGCCGTAGCGAGCAGATCGACCTTGCAGTCCTTCACGCCGACGATGCGCGGGTGCTCGGACAGCCTGAGCAGCGTCTCGGTCTCGATCGCCGTGGCCGTGCGGCCCGGGATGTCGTAGAGCAGCGCGGGCAGGCCACTGGCGTCCGCCACCTGCCGGAAGTGGTTCTCGACGCCTTCCTGCGTGGGCTTGCTGTAGTACGGCGTGACGACGAGCAGCCCGTGCGCGCCGTTCTCCTCGGCCTGCCTCGCAAGCTCGATCGTGTGGCGCGTGGAGTTGGTGCCGACGCCCGCGAGCACCTTGGCCTTGTGGCCGACCGCTTCGACAACAGCCTTGATGACCTGCGCCTTCTCGGCGTCGGTGGTGGTCGGCGCCTCCCCGGTCGTGCCGTTGACGACCAGCCCGTCCACGCGTTGTTTGTCGACGAGGTGCGCCGCCAGCTCCTGCGCACCCTTGATGTCCAGGTCACCGTCGGGGGTGAACGGGGTGACCATCGCTACCAGCACTCGTCCGAACATGACTCCAGCCTGACGCTGCTTTATACAAAGTTCCAGTTAGAAGTTCTGCCCGGAACGTTAAGCTGAGCTTTGTGTTGGACGTTCGACGCCTCCGCTTGCTCCACGCTCTGTCGGTCCACGGCACGGTCACCGCCGCTGCCGAGGCCCTGCACGTGACCTCTCCTGCCGTGTCTCAGCAGCTGGCCGCTCTGGAACGCGAGGCCGGTGTCGCCCTGGTCGAACGGGAGGGACGGCGGCTGACGCTGACCCGTGCCGGGCACGTGCTGGCCGCGCACACCCAGCTCGTGCTTGATCAGCTCGCCGCTGCCGAGGCGGACCTGGCCTCTTTGCGGACTTCCGTGTCCGGCGTGGTGCGCATCGGGGCGTTCGTGTCGGTCGCGGCCCTGCTGCCGCGCGTGATCCAGGTGCTGCGGTCGGCACATGGGTCCGATGTGGACCTTTTCGTGCACGAGATGGAACCGGAGGCGTCGCTGCCTGCGTTGCGGCGAGGGGACATCGACATCGCGGTCATCCACTCGTACAACATCATGCCGCGGTCGTTGCCCGAGTCGTGCGAGTCCTTCGAGCTGTTCGTGGAGCCCGTGAACGTGGCGTTGCCGCTCTCGGATCCGTTGGTGCAGCAGGATTCCGTGGATCTCAGCGTCTTGGCGGACCGGCCTTGGATCATGCCGCGCACCGATGCCTCTTGCCACGAGCTGACGCAGCGTGCCTGTGGTGCAGCTGGGTTTGTGCCTCGGGCGCAGGCCTATTGCGACGATTTCGGTGTCATGTGCGGGCTTGTCGAGGCAGGGCTCGGGGTTGCGCTGGTGCCGTCGGTGGCGCGGCGGCCCGGCGTGGCGTTGCGGCCGTTGAAGCAGCAGGTTTTCCGGACGGTTTCGGCTGTTGTGCGGAACCGGGCGGACGGACAGCCCGCCGTGCGCGCGGTGCTGGAGCAGCTACGCCAGGTCTGATTACTACTTCCGGTGGCCCGAGTCACCCGTTCGGCGTCATTGTCAATCGCTATCTGGGCAGGCAGACTCCTGCGGCGAGGGTGGGGTTCGCGTGTTGTCGGGGGGCATGCGCGGATAGCCGGGGGGCTTTACTTGACACGCGTCGGGGTGACGCAGGGCTTTGTCCTGCGCGCGTTCTTGTCGTGCACGGTCGTATCTGCATTCTTGGTGGTGCCCGCGGGGGCCAGTGCGGCCGCGCCGGAGTGCGTCGACGCGCAGCCGACTGCGCACGGGGCTGTGGAGATGGCGGCGCGGTGTGGCCGTCGTGTGGAGATCCTGGCGTTGCGGTCGGAGTCCGCGCAGACGTTCGCGAAGCCGAGTGGGGGATACACGACCGAGCAGTCGGCGGAGCCGCGGTGGGCTCGGAAGGCTGACGGTTCGTGGACGCAGATCGACACGTCGCTTCGCCTTGCGGGCGCGGTGGTGAGGCCTGTGGCGACTGTGCTGCCGGTCGAGTTCTCGCCCGGTGGGACGGGCCCGGCGGCGCGGTTGCGTGACGGGGACCGGGAGCTGTCGATCACGTGGCCGTTCGGGCCGTTGCCGACGCCGGTGCTGGCTGGTGCGGCCGCGACCTATCCCGAGGTGTTGCCGGGTGTGGATCTGAAGCTGAATGCCTCGGCGCAGGGTTTTTCGGAAACCCTGGTGGTGAAGAACCGGGAGGCCGCGCAGAACCCGCAGCTCGCGAAGGTCAGGTTCGGGTTCGCGACGAAGGGCGTCACGACGCACGCCGCTGGTGGTGGGCTGGAGGCCAAGGACGCTTCGGGTCGTGTCGTGTTCGCCTCGCCGACGCCGCTGATGTGGGACTCGGGCGGCCAGGGTGTGCCTGGGGTTTCGGCGAAGTCGGCTGTTGACGAGCCGCAGCAGCAGCGGCGGACGGCGGCGATGCCGGTCGCTGTGGAGAACGGTGAGATCTCCGTGGTGCCGGATGCCGCGATGTTGAAGGACGCGGCCACCCGGTATCCCGTGATGATCGACCCGGGCTGGTCGGGCAACGTGCAGGGCAATGCCTGGACGCTGGTGTCCAGCAAGGACCCAGGCGACGCGTTCTGGCAGGGACGCAACAGACAGGGCACGGACTACCTGTTCAACTCCGGCAGCCAAGGCGCCGCCGGAACTGGTCTCACTTGCGACAACGTCTCGCAGGCAGGTGCGTGTCTGAGCCCGACCTACGCCGTCCGCTCGTACTTCCGGATGGATCTCTCCGGCGTCAAGGGCAAGATCGTCACCGGTGCCTCGTTCAAGATTGAGCAGAAGTGGTCGTTCACCTGCACTCCTGGTTCCAATGCGACGGTGCGGGTGACGAACTGGTTCGACGGCGGCACTACGTGGAACAACCAGCCGGGTTGGTGGTGGGGTGACGCGTGGGGGTCGGCCCAGCCCGCCAACCGCAAAGTTGGTGCGGTGAACGGCTGCGCCGGTCCGGGTGATGTCGAGTTTCCCCTCACCGGTGTGGTGGCGCACGGCGCGAGCAACAACTGGGACAGCGTGTCGGTCGTGCTGAACGTCGATGAGGGTTCCGTCAGTTCGTGGAAGCGCTTCAACCCAGGTTCCGCGGTGCTGGCCATCGACTACAACTCGTATCCGAACACGCCGGACCAGCTCACGGTGGACGGCAAGGCGTGCGCGGCCGGTGCGAACCGCTCGGTCGTGCCGACGACGACGCCGACGATCCGCGGCCGGGTGAGCGATCCCGACGGCGGGGACACGATGAAGGCCCGCTTCGAGTGGCGGCGCATCCGCCCGGACGGCAGCCACGGCCCGATCTCGCGGCTGGAGAATTCGCCGTGGGGCAACGGCACCAACGCTGAGCAGACGGTGCCCAAGCCCAACACGTTGCCCAACGGTGTGGTCGAGTGGTCGGACACCTTGGTCGGCACCGGCGACTGGGACAACGACGGTCGCCCTGATGTGCTGCTCCGAGATTCGGACGGTTACCTGTATCTGCTGCCGACCATCGAGACTTCCGCGGGACGGAGGTCCGGTGACCGTGTGCAGGTCGGCACCGGCTGGAATGGCTACACGATCGCCGGCATCGCTGACTGGGACGACGACGGCAAGCAGGACATCATCGCGCGCGAGGACGCCACAGGCGTACTTCTTCTATATCCCGGTCAGGGCACACGGGCTCCCTCGACCGTTCCACCGGTCCAGATCGGCACAGGCTGGAACGGCTACACCTTCGCCGGCTTGGCCGACTACGACCGCGACGGCAAGCAGGACCTGATCACCAGGGATCCGTCGAACGTTCTCTGGCTGTACCCCGGTGAAGGCACGCGCGGGCCGTCGAGCGCGCAGCAGGTTTCGCTGGGCGGAGGCTGGGAGCGGTTCACCTACTACGGCGTCATCGACCGCACCGGCGACGGCAAGCCTGACGTCTTCGCCGAGCGCGACGGCACGTTGTGGTTGTACTTGGGCAGCGGTACTCGCACGCCTCACACCGGCAACTACTCCAGCTACGAGATCGGCACGGCCTGGCAGGGTGCCATGGCGAGGACGATCGCGGACATCAACTCCGATGGCGCACCTGATCTCGTCGCCAGGACGTTGTGGTCGAACGACTGGGGGCTGTTCCCCGGCAAGGTGGGTACCGAGCGGATGGGGGATGCATGGGTCATCGCGGGTCCCGGCATCACCACGGGCGACTACGCCTACCGCATGACGGCATCCGATGGCCGGGTGTGGGGATCGGCATCGAGCTGGTGCGAGTTCACCGTCGACGTCACCGCCCCGGACGCCCCGGCGTTCACTTCGTCCGTCTACAAGACAACGGGTTGCGCGCCAGAGGGCTGTGGTTCGATCGGTGTGGCGGACACCTTCACGTTCTCCAGCACCTCGACCGATGTCGTGAAGTACCGCTGGGGCTTCACGGACCAGCCCGCGATGGAAATCGCTGCGGGCACGCCGGTGCGCTGGATGCCTCCCGCAGGGGGCCCGAAGACGCTGGTCGTCGACGCGGTCGACAAGGGAGGTCTCTGGACCCGCAAGAAGTTCCAGTTCATTGTCTCGGGCGCCAAGCGCAACGAGGCGAAGTGGTTCGCCGGCGACGACCCATCCTCGGACGGCACCGGTAACGGTCACGGCGTGACGCTGACCGGACTCGATCCCGCTTGCACCGGGCGGACTGTCGGTGGGCAACTGTCAGTCGGTTTCAACGGCACGACCGCAAGCGGCGCGACGACCGCCAAGGTTCTCGACACGAGCAGAGGTTTCTCCGTCTCGGCGTGGGTCCGCCTGACCGACGACACGGTGAGCCGCACGGTGGTGAGCCAGCAGGGTTCCACCACGTCCGCGTTCCGGCTCGGCTATGACTCGGCGTCACGCAAGTGGACCTTCTCGCTGGCGGAAAACGACACCGCGAACGCCATTCAGCAGATCGCGACCTCCGACGCCCCGGCTGTCCAGGGTGTCTGGACGCATCTGACGGGCACGTTCGACGATCTCAACCGGGAAGTCCGGCTGTACGTCGATGGTGCGTTGCAGCGGCAGACCGAGCTGATCGCGGCCGATCGAGGGTTCAACGCCGGCGGTCAGGTGTGGATCGGCAAGGCGCTGCGCAACTCCTCGGCTGTCGAGCCCTGGCAGGGCGAGTTGGCCGAGGTGCGTGCGTGGGACCGCACGATCACTCAGCGAGAGGCGCTGGAACTGGGCGACGCCAAGCTGAACCACAGCGATGTGGGCTGGTGGAAGTTCAACGATGGCAGTGGTGACACCGCGGTCGACTCCTCGCCGTACGGCCGTGACTTGACGTTGAACCTCGGCGGCGGAGCAAAGTGGGGACCGGCTGGCCCGGAGAATCCCGTGGGCAGTGGCCTGGAGCTCAACGGCACCAGCAGTTTCGCGAGCACGAGCGCGGCAGTGCTGAACACCGACCAGTCGTTTTCTGTCGATGTGTGGGCAAAGGTCGAGGGCACAGGATCGCCCCGCACGGTCGTCGTGCAGCGCGGTCCGTCCGCGGTGGATCCATTCGTGCTGAAGTACGACGGTGCGCAGTGGAGCGCCGAGATGTCGAACTCGCCGACCAACCCGACGACGTGGTGGCGGGCCAAGGCTGATGCGGTTGTCGGCACGTGGACGCATCTCATTGCCACGTACGACGCCAATGCGCGCACGCTCAAGCTCAGTGTCGGCATTCAGGGCATTCCGGTTGCCCTGAAGAGCACTGTGGCCGGTGTCGTCGGCTGGAACTCGACAGGTGTGCTGTCGGTCGGCCGCAGCAGTGCGGGCGAGTACTTCAACGGCAACATCGACGACCTGCGAGTGTGGCAGGGCGTGCTCGCTCCCGAGGCGCTCACCACGACGACGCTCAAGGGTTCGTCGATCTCCGGCGACCGCAACGACGAGATCATCTCGGTGTGGAACAACGGACTCGTCAACGCGTACCTCAACGTCAACGGCGAATACCCGAACAGCGGCCAGCAGATCGGCTCGGGCTGGCCGAAGGACCGCACCTGGTTCGCCGACATCGACGGCGACGGCAAGTCCGAGATCATCGGCGTCGACCCGGACAGCCGGATCAAGGCGTTCAAGAACGTCAACGGCATGAACGGGTTCCCGTACATCGATCCGATCTTCATCGGTTCGGCGCCGGGGGAGACGAAGCGGATCAAGTTCGCCGACATCGACGGCGACGGCAGGGACGACCGCATCTCGATCGACGAGGACGGCCGGGTTCGCGTGTACCGCAACCTGTTCGGAATGAACGAGCGCGGCCAGTCCACAGCGTTCGCGACCACGCCGGTGATCGTGAAGGTCACCGATGCCGCGCCGGAGACCATCCGGTTCGCCGACATCGACGGTGACGGGAAGGCGGACTTCATCACGGTGAACTCCGACGAACGCGCAACCGTGTGGGCCTATCGCAACCTGGGCGGCCTTGGCTACGGCACCTACGACACGCCGCAGGAGATCGGTTCAGGCTGGGCATCTCACCTGACGTTCTTCGCCGACATCACCGGCGACGGCAAGGCGGAGATCATCGCACTCTGGCCGGACGGCTCGGTCTGGGCGCACACCAACCAAAACGGCTTGGACTCTTTCCCCTACACAGAACGCAAGTTGATCGGTACAGGCTGGACCGATCCGGCCGGCATTTTCTTCGGCTAGTCCACGGTCTTCCACCTCACCCTTGGAGTTGTGTCATGCCCACAGCCCTGCCTAGACGTGGCCTGGCCGTCGCACTGGCTGCGTCGTTGGTGACCACCGTCCTCACCGCGACACCCCCACCGGTGGTCGCAGCGCCCTACAAACCGCCTGTACCGGCGAAAGAGCGCGTGATCGCGGGCAAGATGGCGGACGCTTCGAAGAACGACGACGTGCGCACCGGCAAGGCGTTCACCGGTGGCACGCCGGTGTGGCCCAAGGCCGGGGTTGCCGAGGTCGATCTCGGAGCCTCTGCGGCGAAGGTCTCCGACACCCCGTTGACGGTGGCGGCGGCCGAGACCGCTGTCACGGCACGTGGCGCCAGACCTAGGATCAAGATCGAGACGTTCGATCAGGAGAAGGCCCGCAAGGCGGGTGTGGAAGGCCTGCTGTTCAAGATCTCCGGCGGCTCGGCGAAGATCGAGGTCGACTACTCGTCGTTCCGCTGGGCCTACGGTGCCGACTGGGCTTCTCGCCTTCGGCTCGTCGAGTTGCCCGAGTGTGCGCTGAGCACGCCCGACAAACCGGAGTGCGCGGCCAAGCCGGTCGCGTCGCGCAATGACGCGGCCAAGAACAAGGTGACAGCAACGCAGGCGAGTCCTGCGGCGGTGACCTTCATGGCGCTGACCGCAGGTACGTCCAGCGGTTCGGGCAGCTACAAGGCCACGAGCCTGTCGCCGTCGGCGACCTGGTCGGCCGGATCCAACACCGGTGGCTTCAGCTGGAACTACCCGTTGCGGATGCCGCCGTCGCTGGGTGGTCCGACACCGTCGCTGGCATTGGCGTACTCGTCGGCGAGCGTGGACGGCCGGATGGCGGCGTCGAACAACCAGCCGTCGTGGATCGGCGAGGGTTTCGACCTCGGCGTGAACTTCATTGAGCGCAAGTACGTCGGCTGCTCCGGTGACATGGCCGATGGCGCGCGCAACACCGTCGAGACCGGTGATCTGTGTTGGCGCAGCGAGAACGCGACGCTGTCGATGACGGGGCACGGTGGTGAGCTGATCAAAGAGGCAGCACCGTCGAACCGGTGGCGGCTGCGCAATGACGACGGCACGCGTGTGGAGCTCCGCCCTGGTGCGGACAACGGCGCACGCAACGGTGAGCACTGGGTCGTCACGACTCCGGACGGTACGCAGCACTGGTTCGGTCGTGGCGCGCAGTCGGTGCTGAACGTACCGGTCGCGGGCAACCACGCGGGTGAGCCGTGTGCGGCGCCGCTGTTCAAGGACTCGTTCTGTTCGCAGCCGTACCGGTGGAACCTCGATTACGTCGTAGACACCCACGGAAACACCATGACGTACAGCTACGACAAGGAAACCAACAAATACGGGCGCAACAACTCCAGGACCGATCTGGCGGAGTACGACCGGGCGTCGGTGCTCAAGCAGATCGACTACGGCACTCGCAACGATCGCACCGAGAGCGCGCCGATGCAGGTCGTCCTCGAGCCGGCGGACCGCTGCCTCGCCGACTGCGGCACGAAGGACGCCCAGCACTGGCCGGATGTGCCGTGGGACCAGGAGTGCGCGGGAAGCACGTGCCTCTACAGCTCTCCGACGTTCTGGGGGACCAAGCGCCTGGCTTCGGTGACGACCAAGGTCGGCGGGAACGCGGTCGAGAAGTGGACACTGACCCACTCGTTCCCGGATCCCGGGGACGGCACCCGCGCAGGTCTGTGGCTGGACAAGATCTCGCGTGTCGGCCTCGTGGGCCAGCAGACCACCGTGCCGGACGTACGTTTCCGCGGCATTCAGCTCAGCAACCGAGTCGACACGCACTCAGACCAGCTGGCGGCGATGAAGTGGTGGCGTCTCAAGACGATCTTCACCGAGAGCGGTGGCCAGATCGACGTCACCTACTCCGAACCGGACTGCGTCGTTGGTTCACGGATGCCGAACAGAGACGCGTTGCAGGACAACAACCTGCGCTGCTACCCGGTGCGCTGGACCCCGCCGGGCGACACCACGCCGATCTGGGACTTCTTCCACAAGTACGTCGTGACGAGCATGACCGAGTCGGACCTGACCGGTGGCTCGACGCGTGTGCTCACCCAGTACGACTACGTCGGCGATCCCGCGTGGCACTACTCCGATGACGACGGCTTCGTCAAAGCCGAGGACAAGACGTGGTCGGTGTGGCGCGGCTACGGCGCGGTCAAGACGCGGCTGGGTGATCCCGGCGAGCAGACGCTGACCGAGCGACGCTACTTCCGCGGCATGCACGGCGACAAACTGCCCTCCGGCACGCGGACCGTGTCGATGCCGGCGATCGCCGTGGGCAACGTAGCGGCGGTGAACGACGAGGACGCCTTCGCGAGCATGATGCGCGAGGAGATCATCTACAACGGACCCGATGGCGCCGAGGTGTCCGCGACCGTCAACGGGCTCTGGCAGTCGGAGCCGACAGCCAGCCGCATGATCAATGGCGTCACCGTTCACGCCAGGCACGTCCAGTCCTCGAGCAAGCATTCGCGCACCGCGCTGGACAGTGGCCGGGGCTTCCGCACGACCAGCCAGGTGACGGGGTTCGACCAGGCCTACGGTTTGGCGACACAGACCGAGGACCGTGGCGACGACGCGGTCACCGGTGACGAGAAGTGCATCCTGATCGACTACGTGCACAACACCTCGGACTGGGTGATCGGCAAGGTGTCGCGCAAGCGAGATTTCCTCGTCGACTGCGGGAAGGCCAACGCGGGCACGGGCCTGCAGGACGCCGACATCGCCGGAGACCTCAAGACCTACTACGACGGTCAGGACCACGGTGCCCCGCCGACCAGGGGCGAGCCGACCAAGTCCGAGACCCTCAAGTCCTACGTCAACGCCACCGCGGCCTACCTGACAGAGTCGTCGACCGAGCGTGACGTCTACGGCAGGGTCACGAAGCTGACCGATCCCAAGGGCACCACGTCCACGGCGTACACGCCCTCCGCTGGTGGACCGGTCACCCAGATCACCACGACCAACACGCTCGGCTGGGCCACCACGACCACCGTTGAACCCGCGTGGGGCTCGCCGGTGTCCACCACGGATCCCAACCTGCAGAAGGCGTTCATCGAGTACGACGGACTCGGCCGTACGACAGCAGTTTGGAAGCCTGGTCAGGAAAAGACAAACCGGCCCGCCTACAAGAAGTTCTCCTACTTGGAGCGAACCGACAGGCCCTCGGTCGTCGCAACGAGCGTGATGGCCAACGGCCAATACGTCACCTCGCGGCAGCTGTTCGACGGATTGCTGCGACCGCGTCAGACGCAGCAGCCAGACGCGACAGGTAGCACGTCGAGCACGGTCATCACGGACACCTTCTACGACTCGGCAGGGCGAGCCAAGCGGACGAACAACCCCTACAGCGCGAACGTCGCTTCCGGCAACGACCTGTTCGTGCCGACTGAGGTGATCCCGACGGCGACGGTGACGACGTACGACGGTGCTGGTCGCGCGATCGCCCAGGCACTTAAGAAGAAGGTGCCCGTCGCCAGCCCTGGCGGTGACGAGTTGTTCCGTACGACCACCTACTACGCGGGTGACCGTACGGACGTGACGCCGCCTGCCGGTGGCGTCGTGCAGTCGACCCTGATCGACGTCCTGGGTCGCAAGTCCGAGCTCCGGCATTACCACTCGGGTGTGGTGGCAGGTGCCGCGACGGGTTTCGACGCAACCACGTACACCTACGACCTGCAGGGTCGGCTGACCGAGGTCGCACACCCGTCGGGCAAGACGTGGCAGTACACCTACGACGTGCGCGGCCGGCAGATTCGCGTGGTCGACCCGGACAAGGGCACGACCGAGTCGACCTACGACGACGCGGATCAGCTGACGTCCACAAAGGATGGCCGAGGCAAAGCCATCGCGCACACCTACGACGCGCTGGGCCGCAAGACAAGCACGCGCGACGACTCACCGACCGGCCCATTGCGCACTGAGACGTTCTACGACGTACTTGCCAGCGGCATCTCGGTCAAGGGCGCACAGGTGAAGTCAGTGCGCCACGGCGAGCTGGGCGACTATGTCACCGAACACAAGAACATCCGACCGGACACGCTGCTGCCGACCTCCACCGACATCACGATCCCCGCAGGGGAAACAGGTCTCGGCGGCACCTACAACTACGTGTACAGCTATAACGACGACGATCAGCTCCTCAGCACGCGCATCCCGGCGGTGGGCGATCTCAAACGCGAAACGCTGCAGTACGAGTACGACGCGCTGGGCCAGCCGAAGGTCCAGTTGTCTGGCTACGGCACCTCGCCGCTGACCGGTCTGGTCACCTCGACCACCTACACGCCGTTCGGTGAGCTGTCCACGTATGAGCTGCGTAACGGCATCAGCGCCAATCCGGTCAACATCCTGCGCGACTACGACGACTACACCCGGCGCCTTGTCCAGATCTGGACGACGAAGCTCACCGGGCCGACCGATGTCGCGAACGTGTCGTACAGCCACGACTGGGCGGGCAACGTCACCCGTGTCTCGGACTCGGTCAGTTCGGACACGCAGTGCTTCCGCACCGACTACCTGCGCCGCCTGACCGAGGCGTGGACCCCGGAATCCGGCAACTGCGACACCGACCCGACCGTCGCAGGACTGGGCGGACCGTCGAAGTACTGGCAGTCCTACAGCTACGACCTCGCTGGCGACCGCACGAAGCTGGTGGAACACGGCACCAGCGCGGGCGATCGCACAACGGAGTACTTCCCGACGCCGGGCAAGCACTCCGTCGCCGAGGCGGTGACGACGGACAACGGAGGCAGCCGCAAGGCGTCCTACACCTACGACGACACCGGCAATACACTCACCCGCCCCTCACCGGGCGGTGGCACGCAGACGATGACGTGGGACCAGGAAGGACGCGTCGCCACCACGGTCGACGAGTCGGGTCAGTCGTCGTACGTCTACGACGCGGACGGCAACCGGTTGGTCCGGCGCGACCCCGAGGGCCGGACGCTGTACCTGCCGGGTCAGGAGCTGCGCTACACGACTTCGTCCGGGGCGAAGGTCTGCACCCGGTATTACACGCACGCGGGTCAGACCGTCGCGATGCGGACGTCGACAGGTCTGATGTGGGTGTCGGCCGATCAGCACGGCACTGCCCAGAGCACCATCACCGCCCTGAGCCAGGCCGTGAGCACTCGGCGCACCCTTCCGTTCGGTGAGGTCCGCGGCGACACCGGAACGTGGCCGGCCCGGCTGGACAAGGGGTTTGTCGGCGGCACGCTGGACAACACCGGGCTGACGCACATCGGTGCCCGTGAGTACGACCCGAAGCTGGGCCGGTTCATCTCGGTGGACCCGGTGATGGACCTGGCGGATCCGCGGCAATGGAACGCCTACGTCTACTCCAACAACAGCCCGGTCACCTTCAGCGACCCGACCGGCTTGTACTGCGACTCCTGCAACTTCTACGAGGGCGAGAAGTCAGATGCCGGTAACAACGTCGGGTGCGGGTATTCGCCCAACGGTCTGTGTGGCCCTGAGGGAAGCGGTGTCTCCCAGCAGGAGATGAATCAGCTGTGGCAGTGGGAGTCCGGCACAGGTGACGGCTCCAACCAGCCGATCATCTACGGCCATCGACTACCCACCGCGGAGGAGATGAAGAGAGGGCCGATCTTCGGGGCGCCGGTCATGATGGCGCAAGACGAGACATACGCCGAGGCGGTCAAGCACTGGGCGACCTATCTGTGCCGCAGCAGCAACCCCGGCGCCGGTTTCTGCGAGTGGTCCTACACGGTGGGCAACAGGCCGGCGAACGGCTGGGACGCCGTGTTCACGGTCGTCGGCGCAGTCGGGCTTGCTGCCGGTGCCGTGGGCGGGTCGGCTCTGCGGGGCGCGGCCGCGGCGTCCAAGGAGGCGGGCTGGCTGGGCAAAGCCGCCAAGGCTGTCGGCCGCGGCTGTGAAGGCAACAGCTTCACCGGTGACACACAGGTGTTGATGGCGGACGGCTCGACCAAGCGCATCGACGAGATCGAGCTCGGCGATCAGGTCCTCGCCACAGATCCGGAGACGGGCGAGTCGGGCGCGCGAGAGGTGACCGCGACGATCATCGGCGAGGGCGCCAAGTTCCTCGTCGAGATTGAGACCGGTGCAAGCAAGATCGTCGCGACTGGCGGACACCCGTTCTGGCTGCCCGACCAAAAGCGCTGGGTTGAAGCCAAGGATCTGCGTGCGGGTTACGCGCTACAAACCTTGGCAGGTGCGCAGGTGCGTGTGACGGCGATCAAGAATCGGGTGGCGATCACACGGGTGCACAACTTGACGGTCGATGACATCCACGCGTACTACGCCCTCGTTGGTAATTATCCTGTTCTTGTTCACAATACCTGCATCGAGGAAGATGCTTTTCGAATCGGGGAGCATGTCCTACCTCGCCACACGCCCGCAGGGGCGCTAAACAGGGGAAAGTCTGTTTTTAACGAGGGTGAAGATCTGGTGGAGCTGGCTCAGAAGAGTACCACTCAGATTGGTAAGCGGCAGGCTGGAACCGGGCGAATTGAATACGTTATCGATGCGGGCAGGGTCATCGGGAAGGATGTCCATGGCGTGGACACGAACACCTACACGGTAATTCGTACAAGTCGGCGCGAGTTCTATGAAAACGAGTTCCTTGAGTTTGGAGACTTGGTGACAATGCACCCAGGAACTCCGTAGTTCGACTAAATCTATGGGATACTCGGGACGTCTGACAGGAAGGAGTAGTGGTGGGGTTTTTGCTCAGAGTCTTGGAAGGGGACGGGGCTGTGGTAGAGGAAGTTGTCGCTGACCTCAACTTCAACCCTGTGCGAGCGGGATTTGACTCGGCAGACTTTCCGATGATGGGGATGCTGGATCCGTATAGGGACACCTCGTTCGACTACCTTCAATGCGAGTTGCTGGAACGGGAGGTGCGAAGAGCAGCAACGCGTTTGGGGGAGAATGGTGTTTCGGGTGACTTTATTGCAGAGCTCATCCGGCTGTGCAAGATTGGTCGCGCCAAACCCCAACGACGGTTTGTTTTCATTGGTGACTGACGTTTGCTTCCTATCTGTTTCGATGCAAGTTGCGCAAACAATGCGCAACTTCGTGCGGGTATGCAGGCGGGGGGCTTTCGTCAAAAGATTGACCAGTCGTGCGGGATGGTGCCTTATTCCGTGAGCTGGAGATTGTCGGCCGTTTAGTGTGGAGACATCGGAGGCTGCTATGGCCGCTATAGTTCATTTTCCTGAATGAGTTGACTTGTTCGAAGGAACTGAAGGCAAATGAAGATCACCTTCGCGGGCACCTCTGTAATGCTTGTGCTGATGACTGTGGGGGCGTGCGGAGTCGATGTGCCCGCAGGACTGGTGGGCAAGGTCAACGCGGGCTGTCCCAATCTTGTCAAGCCTGAGCCGGTGGCGGTCATCACTCGGGGGTTCGAGGTCTCTCAGGTTGCCTCTGAGGTGGCCGACAGCTGCAAGGTCTCCATACGGGACGGCCGTGATGTGCTTCTTGTCTCCCTCATCGCCCACCCGAGCCAGGAAGTGGCGGAGCGGCAGGCAGCCATGCTCTGCCCCAGTGGCAGTTTGGACGAGCCGGACAAGTCGTGCATGGCCAGCACTGCTGACAGCGGGCGATTTGCGGTGCATGGCGCCGCTGGGCGGTGGGAGGTACGGATCGCGGTCTCCGAGATTCCGGTGAACGACGAGGTGCAAGCCGCGGTGCACCAGATTTTCAAGGATCTGCGAAGCTCAAGTAAGACCAGGGGATAGGCGGCGCTATGAACGCGACGCAGACCGGCCGGTTGGCGACGCACTGACTACTATCAGGAGATCTTCCGGGTTGTGCCTCGCGTGCAGGCGTCTATCGCGACGATTTCGGTGTGACCTGCGGGCTCGTGGAGACCGGGCTTGATGTGGTGTGGTTCCGTCGACGGCTCGGCGTCATAGTGGGGCGTTGTGGGCGTTGAAGCAGCGCGTGTTCCACACCGTGGCTGCCGTTCCGAGGCATAAAGCGACAGGGCAGCCAGCCGTTCGGGTGGTCTTGGAGTATCTTCGGCAGATCTTGGCGCGGTGAGAATCTCAGATTCCAGATCACGCCGATAACGTCTCATTCGTGTCCGAACCCACGTTCCGGCAGAGGCGGCTCGGCAGAGTGTTGCAGGAGCTGCGGGAGAGGGCTGGCCTCAGTCAGCGGGAGATCGCCGAGCGACTGCATTACAACATCGCCAAGGTCAGCCGCATCGAGAACGGCCAGGTGCCGGACTACTCCGCATTCGAGACGATGCTGGACGTGTACGGCGTGATCGCTGACTACGTCGAGCCGTACATCGAGATGTGGAACCTCGCGGCTGAAAAGGCTTGGTGGCACCAGTACCGACTGGACGACACCGGGTACATCAGCCTTGAGCACGACGCCACCGTGATCAGGACGTTCCAGGCGACCTACATCCCTGGGACGCTCCAGTCCAAGCAGTACATGCAAGCGGTGTTCGCCAGCGTGCGGGCGCCGCGGTCGAAGAGATGGGTCGACGAGCAGATCGCGATTCGGGTTCGCAGGCAGCAACGTCTCCACGGTGACGAGCCGGTCCAGTACCACGCGATCATCACCGAGTTCGCGCTTTGTCATGCGGACCGTCAGCAACTGTTGTACATCAACAAGATCGGTGGGCTGCCCAACGTCACCGTCCAGGTCATCCTCGACTCGGTCGGCCTGCACGAGGGGCACAACGGCTCGTTCACCTTGCTGGACTTCCCCTACCCGAGCGACCCCAGGGTGCTGTACGTCGAGCACACCGAGGGGGCGATCCACATCGAGGACTTGGCTCGGGTGAAGTCGGCTACCCTCACCTTCAAGCATCTCTCGAAGCTGGCGTTGACTCACGAGCAGTCCGCCGCGTGGATCGAGAGGTTGGCTGCCGAGAGGTAGGGGTCGAAGTGTCCGTTGTGTGGCGCAAGAGTAGCCGCAGTGGCAGCGGGGGCAACGCCGACTGCGTCGAGGTCGCCCTGGGCAGCACCACTGCGCTCGTGCGTGACTCCAAGAACCGGACGTCGATGATCGCGGCGCCTGGCTGGGCCGCGTTCGTGGACGCGGTCAAGCGCGGAGACCTAAGCCAGGTCTGAAAGCCACTGTTCGACGCCGGCCACGTGCACTGTCGACCAGCTCCGCGCCAGCTCCGGCTGATGCGCAGCCAGCGCGTCCACGATCGCCCGGTGCTCAGCCACCGTCCGGTCCACCGCGTTGGACTGCGTGATGCCACGCCAGATCCGCACCCGCACGGTGGGCCCGGCGAGCGTGTCGAGGAGCTGGGCCAGGTAGGCGTTGCCGGAGCACGTGGCGATGGCGCGGTGAAACTCCAGGTCGTGTTCGACCAGTTCCTCGACGGACTTCGCGGACTCGGCGGCGTCGCAGAGAGCGCGAAGCTTCACGACCTCGTCGGGGTCGATGCGCTGGGCGGCCATCGCGGCGGCGGCCGGTTCGAGGATGCGGCGGACCTGGAGGACTTCGAGCACCGAGTCTTCGCCTCGGTGCAGGTCGAGGACGAACGAGAGGGCGCCGAGCAGGTCGTCGGCGCGCAGGGACGAGACGTAGGTGCCGTCGCCCTGGCGGACGTCGAGGACGCGGACGAGTGACAGGGCCTTGACGGCCTCGCGCAGGGAGTTGCGCGACAGGCCGAGGCGTTCGGCCAGGTCAGCCTCACGCGGGAGGCGGTCGCCGGGCTTCAGCTCGCCCGAAACGATCATCTCCTTGACGCGCAGGATCGCATCGTCAGTGACTGCCACGGCACCCTCAACTCGTCGTAGACCTCGGATGTCTGGGCACAGTATGCGCCACCGGTGGTCATCGTTCGTGCATCCCGGTGCCGATGGCTGTGATTCACGGAATGAGATGTGAGATGGTTATCTACTAACGATACGTGACGGGAAGACGTGCAGTAGCCATAATGGTCTGGACCATTCAAGGAGGGATCTTGGACGCCGTTGTCGCAGCACCGCGCGCTTTGCTCGGTCGCACGATCGTCGGTCCTGCCTCGGTGCGGATCAGGGACGGCCGCATCGTCGAGGTGACCACCGGTGAAGCACCACCCGGCGCGGAGGTCCTGTCCGGCGGACTGCTCACACCCGGTCTCGTCGACGTCCAGGTGAACGGCGCCGTCGGCGTCGACTTCGCCGAGGTGGACGCGGCCGGCATGCGTTCCGTGGCAGAGGCTTTGCCGTCAACCGGGGTGACCCGGTTCCTGCCCACGCTGATCACCGCACCGGTTGACGTGGTGATTCGCCAGGCCCGTGCCGTGCTGGCCGCTTCGGCCGCGCTGCCGGACGGAGTGGGAGCGCGCCCCCTCGGCGTGCACCTCGAGGGCCCCTTTCTGTCGCCGAAACGGGCCGGTGTGCACGATCCGTCGTTCATGGTCGAACCGGGGCCGGACGAGATTTCGGCTCTGCTCGACGACGACACGCTCCGCCGCGCCCTGCGGATGGTGACGCTGGCGCCGGAGCAACCCGGTGGTCTGGAGGCCGTGCGAAGGCTCGTCGAGGCCGGGGTTCTCGTTGCAGTCGGGCATTCCGACGCCACAGGTGAGCAGACGCGTGCCGCAGCCGACGCCGGCGCGCGCATGGTGACGCACCTGTTCAACGCGCAGCGTCCGCTCGGCCACCGGGAACCCGGTGTGCCCGGCGTCGCGTTGGTGGACGACCGCTTCACGTTGGGGCTCATCGCCGATCTCGCGCACGTCGGACCCGATGTGTGCCGGTTGGTGTTCAACGCGGCCGGTGCGCGCGTCGCTCTCGTCACGGATGCCGTTGCGGCGGCTGGGATGCCGCCCGGCCGCTACCAGCTCGGTGGTGCCGACGTGCTGCTGACCGAGGACGGTGTGCCGCGCTCGCCGGAGGGCACGATCGCCGGTTCCGCGCTCACGCTCGACCGCGCGGTGCGGAACATCGTGTCCGTGGGTGTGCCGATGGCGGATGCGCTGGCTTCAGCCACGATCGTGCCCGCCGAGGCCATCGGGGAGCCCGGTCTCGGCCGCCTCGCGCCTGGCGCGGTCGCGGACCTCGTGTGGTGGGACGACGACCTGCGCCCGAAGAAGGTGTGGGTCGACGGTCAGGTCGTGTTCGACGCCGAGGTGCCCGCCCAGCCCGTCTCTGCGGGGTACGCGACTGCGGGCCAGTAGCGTTCACGCAACCCTATTGCAACGATCGTTGCATTGAAAACCGAGTCGTTGCAACGATCTTGCACACGTTGAACTGCATAAACTGCGACAGAGAGCCCCGTGCTCGTTGTCTCCATGCGTGAACGCAACGTAGCGTTTTCGACATCGGAAACAACGAGCACTGGGGCTGATCGCAATGCAGAAGACCATCGACGAGATCGTCGCCACCGGCTTCACCGGCCTGCAGCTGAGGGTGAACGGGTGGGTCGGCTCGGCCGGGCTGAGCGAGATCGGGAAGACCGCGCCGCCGCCGCTCGACGGGCGGGTCCGGATCGGCAGCAACACCAAGACGTTCGTCGCGACCGTGGCGCTGCAGCTGGTGGCCGAGGGCAAGATCGAGCTGGATCGCCCGGTCGACGAGTACCTGCCCGAGTTCGGGATCGACCGGCGGATCACGCTGCGCATGCTGCTGCAGCACACCAGCGGGATCTTCAACTTCACCGGTGAGGTCTTCGAGGACGGCGCCGTCGTGCCCGGAATTCCCTGGCAGGGCGAGGAATGGGTGAACAACCGCTTCAGGACCTACCTGCCGGAGGAGCTGGTGCGGCTGGCGCTCGCCAAGCCCGCGCGGTTCGAGCCGGGCGCGGATTGGAGCTACTCCAACACCAACTACGTGATCGTCCGGCTGCTGATCGAGAAGGTCACCGGCCGTTCGCTCGCCGAGGAGATGCGGCGCGGAGTCTTCGAGCCGCTGGGGCTGACGGACACGGTCGTGCCGACCATCGAGACCGAGGTCGGTGAACCGCACGCCCACGCCTACTACCGGTACGAGACCGGCGGTGAGGAGAAGACGATCGACGTCACCGAGCACAACCCGTCGTGGATCTCCAGCGGTGGAGACATGATCTCGACGACCGCCGATCTCCAGACCTTCATCACCGCGCTCGTGGGCGGCAAGCTGCTGCCGGCCCCGCTGCTGGCCGAGATGTTCGAGCCGCACAGCAAGGTGCCTTACGGCCTCGGCGTGTTCGTGCAGGAAACGGGCAGCGGCAAGGTGATCACCCACAACGGCGGCATCATGGGCCATGCGGCGTTGATGTACTGCACGGTCGACGGCGACAAGACCCTGACCGCCGCGCTGAACTACGTGGACGACGCCGACCTGTCGCTGGCCGTGCCGTTCCAGCGGGCGACGGCAAGGCTCCTCGAGGAGATCTTCGGCTGAGCAAAGCGAAAGGGCCGCTCGGGAGCGGCCCTTTCGGCGTTCACAGTGTCCTGGTGACCTTGTTCAGGCCGCGCGGGCTGTCCGGGTCTCCGCCGCGCGCCAGGGCCAGGCCGTGCGCGAGGCGTTGCACCGGAAGGATTTCCAGCACCGGCGCCACTTCCTCCGCGGTCTCCGGGATCGCGATCGACAACGCCGACGGCACCTTCTCGGAGGCGGAACCGACCGCCACGACGTCGGCGCCGCGCTGGTTCACCACCTCCAGGGCGTCCAGCAGCGAGTCACCGCCCTTGCCGAGCGACGTGATCGCCAGAACGGCGGTCTCGCCGTCCACGGCGGCCACCGGGCCGTGCAGCAGGTCCGCTCCGCTGTACGCCCGCGCCGCGAGGTACGACGTCTCGGCGAGCTTCAGCGACGCTTCCAGTGCGGTCGCGTAGGAGTAGCCACGTCCGGTCGTCAGCACGCGGTCCACGAACCGGTAGCGGCGCACGGCCTCCTCGACGGTCGGGGCCGACTGGTCGAGCGTCACCTGGGCCAGGTCGCCCAGTGAGGCCGCCGCCTCGCCGTTGCCGCCGCGCACGGCGTCGATCAGCAGATACAACGCGAGCAGCGTCGCCGAGTAGGTCTTGGTGGCGGCGACCGCGTGTTCGACGCCGGCGGCGACGTTCACGGAGAGCTCGGCCGCCGCGTTGAGCGGGGAATCCGGGGTGTTCGTCACGGCCACGGTCAGTGCGCCCCGGCGGCGGTAGGAGGCGGTGACCTCCAGCAGGTCGGGGGAGCCGCCGGACTGCGAGACGGTGATCAGCAGGACGTCGCGCAGGTCGGGTTCCGCACCGTAGAGGGTGGTCGTCGACGCGGAGACCAGGCCGGCCGGGAGCTGCAGGAGGATCTCGGTGAGGTACTTGGCGTAGATCGCGGCGTGGTCGCTCGAGCCGCGGGCGGCGAACAGCACGAAGCGCGGCTTGCGCTCGCGGATCACGGCGGCGACCTCGGCGATCGACGATCGTGACGCGTAGAGCGACGAGAAGATCGACGGCTGTGCGGCGATCTCCGCTGCCATGTGCTGGCCAGGCTGGGGCGTGGTCATCTGGTGCCTTTCAGGATCAGCTCGGCCGCGGCTCGGAGGCTCACCCGAGAACCGCCGTGGGTGTCGATGCGGGCGACGCTGCCCAGGTCAGGACCCGGCACGCCGGTTTCGACGTGTACCACGTCCAGGCCCAGATTAGTTAAGTTTGTTACCAGTTGTCGAGCGCCGGCGTGGCGGTGGGCGTCTCTCGTCACCACCACAATCGTGCGGCCGCCGGCGGCCTTCGCAACTTCTTCCGCGGAGACGTCACGGGACGCGATCACCTCGGTTGCGGGAAGAACCTCGCGGAGGTAGGGACCGAGGCCCCAGGGCACGTCGCCGACCGCGATGGACGGGTCCACCACCAGGTCGACGACCACCGGAGACGTACCGACGCCAACCCGGCCGCGCACTTCAACCGCACGTCGAGCGGCCGTGAGACCTATCTCGGCGTCGTGGGCGTCGACCGTCGACGGCGGCAGGCCGAGGGCCAGCGACCGGGCCGCGGCCTGGGCCAGACGCTCTTCGGGCAGCTCGCCGGACTTCACGGCGGCGACGATCGAGTCGATCAGCCACTGGAGGTCGTCGTCGCCCAGCGCGATACCGCCCAGGCACAGGGCGTCGACGCCGGCCGCCAGGGAACGGACGGCGCCCACGGCCAGGTCACCGCCGACCGCCTTCATGTCCAGGCCGTCGGTGATCACCGCACCGGTGAAGCCGAGCTCGGAGCGCAGCAGGTCGATGGCGTGCTTGTTCAACGTCACCGGCGCGCTGCCCCACTCCGGGACGACGAGGTGGCCGGTCATGATCGAGCGGACGCCCGCGTTGACGGCGGCCTGGAACGGCACCAGTTCCACCGCGCGCAGCTGTTCCTCGGTGCGCGGCAGCACGGGCAGCTGCTCGTGGGAGTCCTCAGTGGACGCTCCGTGACCGGGGAAGTGCTTGGCGCACGCGGCAACGCCGACCGCCTGCAGTCCCTCGACCCACGCGGCGACGTGCCGCGCGGCGAGCACCGGGTCCGAGCCGAACGAGCGGACGCCGATGATCGGGTCGTCCAGCGTCAGCACGAGGTCCGCGGAGGGCGCGAGGTTCAGCGAGATTCCGCACTTCGCCAGCCGCGCGCCGATCGACGCGGCGACCGAGCGGGTGAGGTCGAGGTCGTTCGCCGCGCCCAGGGCGTGGTTTCCCGGCACCTCGGAGCCGCGGCCCGCGTCGAGCCGTGTGACGTCGCCGCCCTCCTCGTCGATGCCGATCACCACGTCCGGGCGCACCGAGCGGAGTTCACCGCACAGCGCGGCCACCTGGGCGTCGTCCACGACGTTGCGCCCGAAGAGCACGACGCCGCCGAGGCCGTCAGCGACCCGCCGCACCAACCAGCCGGGAGCGGTCGTTCCGTGAAATCCGGGCAGCAGAACGGCAGCGGCCAACTGATCCACGTGTCATCCCTTCACCGCACCGGCGGTGACGCCGGCGACCATCTTGCGCTGCACGATCAGGAAGAAGACGAGGGCGGGCACCGTGAAGAGCACCGAGGCGGCCATCGCGCCACCCCAGTCGGTGCCGAACGCCGTCTGGAAGCCGGACAGCCACACCGGCAGGGTTTCCCTGTCCTGGCTGCGGATCAGCACCTTGGCGAACAGGAACTCGTTCCAGGCGGTGATGAACGCGAACACCGACGTCGCGACGAGACCCGGTCCGAGCAGGGGCAGCGTCACCTTCTGGAACGCGCCCCACCGGCCGCAGCCGTCGACCATCGCGGCCTCTTCGAGCTCCACCGGGATGCCGTTGACGAAGCCGCGCAGCGTCCACGCGCAGAACGGCAGCGTCACCGCGAAGTACACGAGCACCAGGGAAGAAAGGTGTTCGTAGAGCTGGAGATCGCGCATCATCAGGAACATCGGGATCAGCAACGCCTCGAACGGTGCCATCTGCGCCACCAGCATCAGCAGTACGAAGCTCTTGCGGCCGCGGAAGGAGAAGCGCGACATGGCGACCGCCGCGGTGATGCCGACGATGATCGCGGCGAGCACGGCGGTGAGCGTCACCATCAGACTGTTGCCCAGCGCGGACATGAAGCCCGGCTTCGTCCACGCCGTCACGAAGTTGGTGAACGTCACCGACAACGGCACGAGGTCGTAGTCCGACGTGATCGTCGAGCCCTTGGGCTTCAACGCGGACGTGATCATCCAGTACGTCGGGAACAGGAAGAACAAAGCGAGCAGGACACCCGCGACGTTCGCGGCGGACTTCTTGAGCATCAGATCTTGCCCTCCTCGGTCTGCAGCAGCCTGCGCAGGTACTGGAAGGTGATCAGGCCCAGGATGAGCATCATCAGGACGCTGATCGCGGCGGCCACACCGAAGTGGCTCTTCGCGATGCCCTCCAGGTACTGCAGCACGGCGAGCGTCGTGCTCTCGCCGCTCGGCCCGCCCTCCTTGAACACCCAGATCTGGGCGAAGACCTTGAAGTCCCACAACGTCGACAGGAACGTCACCATCATCAGCAGCGACTTGATCTCCGGCCACGTGACCGCGCGGAACGTCTGCCAGCCGGACGCGCCGTCGATACCCGCCGCCTCGTAGAGGTCGCGCGGAACGCCCACGAGCCCGGCGTAGAGCGAGAAGGCGAGGAACGGGATCGCCTGCCAGACGATGAGCAGACCGACGACCGTCAGCGTCGACGTGCCGGAACCGAACCAGGAGTGGCCGGCGAACTGGTCGAAACCGAGCCGCACCAGCGTCTTGTTCAGGATTCCGTAGTTCTGGTCGAACATCCAGATGTAGACCGTGGCGGACGCGAGGATCGGCATCGCCCACGCGCACAGCATCGTGATCTGCAGCAGGATCCGCACCCACGGCGTGAGCACGCGCATCAGCAGCGCGATCAGCAGGCCCGCGCCCACCGACACACCCACGACGGAGACGGTGAACACGACGGTCCGCAGCGTGACGGTCCAGAAGCGCTCGTCCTGCAGCACCGTCACGTAGTTGTCGATGCCGGTCCACACGATCTCGCCGCGGACCAGCTCGCCGAGGTTGAGCCGGCGGAAGCTCGTCACGAAGACCGAGACGACCGGGAACCCGATCAGCCAGAGGATCGCGATGAGCGCCGGAGCCAGCAGCAGGTAGGGCAGCGCCCGGTCGAAGGCGCCGCCCCGGCGGCGGCGCTTGCGCGCCCCACCCGTCAGGGCAGGCGGCAGCGCCGGCGGGGTGGTTCCCCCTGCCGGCGCTGCCGTTTCGGTCGTCTTGACGGCCGTCATCTCAGCTGGGCTAGCCCATCGCCTTGGTGACGGCTTCGCTCGCGTCCTTCGTGGCCTGGTCCAGGGACTTGGCACCGGACAGGTACGCGGTGAGCGCGTCCTTCAGCGGGTTCTGCCCCGCCTCGACGGCCGCCCACTTCGGCGTGGTCGGAGTGACCTTGCCGCCGGGGGAGGAGTCCGCCATGGCCTTGCCGATCGCGTTGGTGGCGAGCTTCGAGGTGTCCTTCGAGGTGCCCGGAACAGCGCCGCCCTCGGCGAGCATGTCCTGGTACTTCTTGGACGACAGCAGCGCCAGGTACTTCTTGGCCGCGTCGGCGTTCTTGCTGGCGGCCGGGATCGCGAGGTTCGAGCCACCGAGGAACACCGGCGCGAACGAGCCGGCCTTCTTCGACGGGATCGGGAACGCCGCGGTCTTGTCCTTCAGCTCCGGCTTGGCCTTGACGGCACCGGCGAGCTCCCACGGCAGACCGACCATCATGCCGACGTTGCCCGTGCCGAAGACCTCCATCTGCTGGGGCTTCGCCTCGTCGATGTCAGCGGGCGCCTTCTTGGTGGCCGACGCGTCGTAGAGCGCCTTGTAGGCCTCGAAGCCGGCCTTGGACTGCGGCGTGTCGAGCGTGCCGGTCCACTTGCCGCCGTCCTGCTTGGCGACGTCGCCGCCCTCGTCCCACAGCAGCGAGAGCAGGAAGTACCAGGACTGACCGGGCAGGTACAGGGCCTGGAAGTCCGGGTTGGACGCGTTCGCGGCCTTGAGCTTGTTGATCGCGTCGATCCACTCGGCACGCGACGTCGGCGGCTTCGCGATGCCGGCCGCCTGGAACAGGTCGGTGCGGTAGATGACGGTGCGGTTCGCGGCGTAGAACGGCATGCCGTACTGCTTGCCGTTCAGCGTCAGCGAGTCCTTCAGACCGCCGAGCCACTCGCCGCCGTTCAACTTGCTCGCGTCAGCCGTGAGGTCCATCAGCGTGCCCTGGTCGGCGAAGCTCGCCGTCTGGGTGTTGCCGAGCTCGATGACGTCGGGCGGGGTGCTGCTGGCCAGCGCGGTGGTCAGCTTCTCCTGGATGCCGGTCCACTTCTGGACCTCGTACTTGACCTTGATGCCGTTCGCGCTCTCGAACTCCTTGTTCAGAGCGTCGGTCAGGGTCGGCGCCGCGGAACCGTCCATGAGCCACACGGTGATCTCTTTGGTCTCCGTGCCGCTACTGCTGTTCGTGCTCGTGCCACATCCCGACACGGCCACTGCCAGTGCGGCGGCACCAGCAGCGAGTCCTCTCCAGCCCTTCACAGTCGCGCCCTTTCAGCAAGCCCGGCTCCACGGCCGGAACGCCCAAGTGGTGTAGACCAATGTGGAACAGCGTGTGCCGCGTCACCCCTCCTGTCAAGCTCGTTGCCAAAGCGTTGCGGAGTCGTCCGACCAATTTCGTGTCGATTGGCGGGGGTTCGAACGCACGAAACGACGCGGACAAGGCATCCTTGTGGGGCATGACGTGAGTGCGAGGAGGAGGCCATGCTGGAGACGACGCCTGCATCAGGCGTGGACGCCAGGACGCGGGCGCAGCGCGAGCCGAAGTACTGGGGTCTCAAGCGGCACCTGCTCGACCTGTTGAGGGCGCTGCCGCCAGGATCGCCGATCCCCACGGAACGGTCGCTGGCGGCGGAGTTCGACGTCTCCAGGACGACCGTGCGGCAAGCGCTTGCCGAGCTCACGGTGGAGGGCCGGCTGCTCCGGGTGCAGGGCAAGGGCACCTTCGCGGCCGAACCCAAGGTCGCCCAGAGGTTGCAGCTGTCTTCGTACACAGAGGACATGCGCGCCCAGGGTCGCGTGCCGTCGTCCAAGCTGATCGAGGCCTCCGAGATGCCGGCGGAAGCAGAGCTCGCCCGGCTGCTCGGCGTGCGGCCGGGCGCCAAGGTGCTGCGCCTGCACCGCCTGCGCCTCGCCGACAACGAGCCGATGGCGATCGAGACCACACACCTGGCGCTGGGCCGGTTCCGCGGGCTCAGGCGCTATCTGGCTCCGGGTGCCTCGCTCTACCAGGTGCTGTCCGAGCGCTTCGGCGTCGAGATGGGACACGCCGAGGAGACGATCGAGACCGCGCTCGCGTCGCCTGAAGAGGCGGAGCTGCTCGGCGCCGACATCGGCCTGCCGATGCTGCTGCTGTCCCGGCACTCGTTCGACACCGAGGGAAACCCGATCGAATGGGTGCGCTCGGTGTACCGCGGCGACCGGTACAAGTTCGTCGCCACGCTGAACCGACCGTCTTGATCGCCTGGGGCACACCGCGCGCCCGCGCGGTGCTCGCCACGACGATCCTCGGCTCGGGCATGGCGATGCTCGACGGCACGATCGTCAACGTGGCGCTGCCCAGGATCGGCGCGGAGTTCAGCGCGTCGGTCACCGATCTGCAGTGGATCCTGAACGGGTACCTGCTCGCGCTCGCCTCGCTGATCCTGATCGCGGGGTCGCTCGGTGACCGGTTCGGGCGGCGCCGGGTCTACGTGGTCGGCGTGATCTGGTTCGGCGTCGCCTCGCTGCTCTGCGGGGCGGCGTGGAACGTGCCGGTGCTGGTGGCTGCCCGCGTGCTGCAGGGTGTCGGGGCGGCGCTGCTGACGCCGGGTGCGTTGGCGATCTTGCAGTCGTCGTTCAACCGGGAGGATCGGTCGCGGGCGATCGGCGCGTGGTCGGGGCTTTCCGGTGTCGCGACGGCGGTCGGGCCTCTCGTGGGCGGGCTGCTGGTCCAGGCCTGGTCGTGGCGGCTCGCGTTCCTGGTGAACCTGCCGGTGGCCGCTGTGTGCGTCTGGATGGCGTTGCAGTTCGTGCCTGAGTCGCGGGACGAGTCCGCCGGGCACCCCAACTACCTGTCCGCGCTGGTGGGAGCCGTGGGCCTCGCCTTGTTGACAGGTGGGATTGTTGAACAATCCTACGTTGTGACAATCCTCGGACTGCTCGCGATGGTCGCGTTCGGTGTGCTGCAAAAGCGGTCGGCCGATCCGCTGGTCCCTGTAGAATTGTTCAACAATCGAACGTTCCTACTTTCCAACGTTCTGACGTTCCTCGTCTACGCGGCCCTCGGCGGCGTGATGGTGCTGCTGGTCCTGCAGCTGCAGATCTCGCTGGGCTACTCGCCGACCGCGTCCGGCCTGGCGAGCGTGCCGATCACGATCATCATGCTGCTGGCGTCCTCGACGTCCGGCAAGTTCGCCCAGCGCTACGGCCCACGCCTGCAACTGATCGTCGGCCCGGTCCTGGTGGGCCTCGGCATGCTGCTGCTGCGCGGGGCGGTGCCAGGCGCGTCGTACGTGTTCGGCGTGCTGCCCGGCGTCCTGGTGTTCGGCATCGGCCTCGCGGTCGTGGTCGCCCCGGTGACGGCCACCGTGCTCGCCTCCGCCCCCGACCACCACGCTGGCGTCGCGTCCGGGGTCAACAACGCCGTCGCGCGCACCGGCAGCCTGCTGGCCATGGCCGTGCTGCCCGCCGCGGTCGGTCTGACGGGCGACGACTACAACAACCCCGCCGTCATGACCGACGGCTGGCAGATGGCCCTGGTGCTGTGCGCCGTCGCGGCGATCATCGGCGGCCTGCTGGCGATCGGCGTCGACAACGGCGTGCTGTCGGCGGCGCCGGAACAACACGACGCCCCGCACCCCGGCGAGTGCCTGCACTGCGGCGTGGAGGGCCCGCCGACGCACATCAGGTCCGGCAGCGAGCACGCCCATCAGTGACTTCGCGGCGGGAGAGGAACGCTGGCGGGCTCGGCTGGGCACGCTGCGGCAGGTCGTCCGCCAGGAACTGGTGTCCCGGCAGCTGACGGCTCACCTGCCGCGGTCGGCGCGCGTCCTGGACGTGGGGTGCGGTCAGGGCACCCAGGTGCTGCGGCTCGCGAGGGCCGGCCACCACGTGACCGGCCTGGACTCCTCACCGGCGTTGCTGGACGACCTCGGGCGTGCCCTCGACGCCGAGCCGGACGACGTCAGGGCGCGGGTGCGGGTGGTCCAGGACGACGCGCGGAACCTGGCTTCGTTCGCCGAGAGCTTCGACGTGGTGCTGTGCCACGGAGTCCTGATGTACTTCGCCGATCCGGAGCCGTTGCTGGACGACCTGGTCCGGCTGGTCGCACCGGACGGCGTGCTCTCGTTGCTGGTCCGCAACGGCGACGCTCTGGCGATGCGGCCGGGTCTGCGCGGCGACTGGGCCGCGGCGCGGCAGGCGTTCGAGAGCGAGTCCTACGACAACCGCATCGGCGTGACAGCCCGCGCCGACCGCCTCGACGACCTGACCGCCTCGCTGGCCGACCGGCGGATGCGGGTGCGGGCCTGGTACGGCGTGCGGGTGTTCACCGACACCGCGGCCGACGAAGCGGCGGTGCCCGGCGAACCCGAACTCCAGGCGCTGCTGGCGTGCGAGGAACGCGCCGGCGCGACCGACCCGTATCGCCGGGTGGCCGCGCTGACGCACGTGATCGCCGGTCAGGCGCCCAGCACCCGAGCGAGCAGCGCGGGATCGACGTTGCCACCCGACACGATCGCCACCCCGGATCCCAACTTCGCCTGAGCCGCAACGGAAACGGCTCCGCTGGGTTCCGCCACGAGCCGCGCGCGCCTCGCCAGATCGGCCACCGCCGCCAGGATCTCGTCCTCCGTCACGGTGATCACGTCGTCCACGAGCTTGCTGATGTGCTCCCATGTCAACGTCGACGGCTCGTCCCGCAGCGCGTCGGCAACCGTCCGGGCTCGGTCTACGGGATCCCAGCGCACCAACTCGCCTGCGCGGAGCGAGTCGGCGACGTCGGCCGCCAGCGCGGGTTCCGCGCCGATCACGCGGACGTCCGGGCGCAGCGCCTTGACCGCGGTCGCCACGCCGGAGATCAGGCCGCCACCGGACATCGGTACCACGACGGCGTCGACGGACGGCAGGTCCTCCAGGATCTCCAGGCCGATGGTGCCCTGGCCCGCGATCACGTCCGGGTGGTCGAACGGCGGGATCAGCGCCGCGCCGCGCTCGGCGACCAAGGCCTCGGCCCGCTCCACGCGTTCGGTGATGCCGACGATGAAGACCTCGGCACCCAGCGCACGGGTCGCCTCGATCTTCACCGCCGGGGTGTTGGACGGCATCACGATCGCGGCGGGCACGCCGTGCAGGCGCGCCGCGTAGGCCACGGCCTGGGCGTGGTTGCCGCTGGAGTAGGCGACGACACCGCGCGAGCGGTTTTCCAGGCGTGCCAGCGCGTTCAGCGCGCCGCGGAGCTTGAAGGCACCGATCGGCTGCAACGACTCCGGCTTGAGCCAGCAGGATCCGAACGGCAGCAACGGTGTGCGGACCACGTGCGGTGCGATCACCGTTGCGGCCGAACGGATGTCGGAGAGGGAGATCATCCGAGGATCGACGCGAACAGCGCGGGCTCGATGTTGCCGCCCGACACGACGGCGACGGTCGGGCCGGCGGGCAGCGAGCGGTTCAGGTAGGCGGCGACGGGGACCGCGCCGCTCGGCTCGGCCACGACTCGCGTGCGGCGGGCGATTTCCCTTACCGCAGAGCGGATTTCGTCCTCGGTCACAGTGATGATGTCGTCGACGTGCTCGCGGATGTGCGCGAAGGTCAGTTCGGACGGTTCGGCGCGCAGGCCGTCGGCGATGGTGCGGGCACGGTCGTGCGCGTCCCAGCGAACCAGGGAGCCCGCGGCGAACGAGGCTGCGGCGTCGGCGGCCAGTTCCGGTTCGACGCCGATGACGCGGACGTTGGGACGCAAGGACTTCACGGCCGTGGCGACGCCGGAGATCAGGCCGCCGCCGCTCACCGGTACGAGGACCGTCGCGACGTCGGGCAGGTCGGCGCAGATCTCCAGGCCGATGGTGCCCTGTCCCGCGATCACGTCCGGGTGGTCGAACGGCGGGATCAGCGTGGCGCCGCGCTCCTCGACCAGTTCGTAGGCGCGCGATTCGCGTTCGGTGATGCCGACGACGAAGACCTCGGCGCCCCATGCGAGCGTGGCGTCGATCTTCAGCTGCGGGGTGTTCGACGGGACGACGATCGCAGCGGGCATGCCCAGAAGCTTGGCGGCGTAAGCGACTGCTTGCGCGTGGTTACCGCTCGAATACGCCACGACACCACGTGCGCGATCTTCGGAAGGTATGCGCGACAACGCGTTCACGGCGCCGCGTTGCTTGAAAGCTCCGATCGGTTGCAGGCACTCGGGTTTGATCCACAGCGACGAGTCGAACGACAGCAACGGCGTGTGGACGACGTGCGGGGCGATCGCCGCGGCGGCCGCGTGAATGTCTTCGAGAGTCACCAGGCGCATGTGTTGATGATGCACGTCACCGGCGCACAACCGGTGAACTGTGCGCGACGTCCCACAAGTGTCATGGCTGAGAAGGAGAAGATCACCCCCGTCAAGCTCGTCGCGAGTGTGCTCGCCGCCGTCACCGCGGCCGTGCTGAGCCTTCGCCTCAACGTCGTCGGCACCATCATCGGCGCGGTCCTCGCGAGTGTGGTGACCACGGTGGGCGCCGTCCTCTATCAACGGTCGATGGAACGCGAGAAGCGTTGGCAGGTCATCGCGGTCGGCGGCCTGCTCGCCTTCGTGGTGACCGTCCTCACCGTCACGAGCGTTCAGCTCGTCACCGGCAAACCCACATCGGCGGATCCCGCGAAACCCACCACGAGTACGAGCACGAGCACTCACACCGAGACCCACATCGTCACGACGAGGACCGAAACGATCACCGTGACGGCCCCTCCGAGCACGTCCGGTCAGTCGCCCACCGAAAGCACCACTACGACCGGACCGTCGACGACGTCGACAGGATCCCGACAGCCGACCGACAGCTCGACGCCGCCGTCAACTGTCGACCCCATTCGGTGATCACGTCACTACATTGAGCGATAGTTAACTGTCAATTGCTACGCACCGCAGTTGATCTGTCGTGAGCTGTGACACACTTCGTCCACGGTCGAGGCGAGGCGTCATAGGTAACAGCCCTGTAACGTCACTCGAACGGGCGAAGGATTCGGTCCTGAAGAGACCGGGAGGAGGGCGGATGAGGCTCGTGGCGAGACCACTTGAGCGCGGCGCCCTCGCAAGACACGAGGAAGAGCTGGGGATTGGAGAGGTGGGGCGACCCCTGCCGCCGCCCCACCACCCGTCCCCCTAGAGCCCCCGAGAGAGGTCCCTGCAACCGATCTCTCGGGTTCCCCTGCACCCGAAAGTGAGGGAGACGTCTGATGAACCGCACGAGTGCGGCCCGTATAACCGGTGCCGTTTTGCTCGCCACCGGAGTCGTGACTGCTCTCAGCGTACCGGCGTTTGGCGCCCCTGCCGCACCAGTCGCCCCAACCGGTTCCGACACGGAGAGCTACCCGGCCGAATTGCTCCAAGCGGTCCAACGTGATTTGGGCCTGAACGCTGAGCAGGCCCGCGTCCGGTTGGCCAGTGACCAGAGGTCGAGCGAACTCGCCGAGCAGGCGAAGGCCTCGCTGGGCGACGCGTTCGGCGGAGCGTGGATCGACCAGGCGAGCGGCAAGCTGAACGTCGCCGTGACCAGGTCGGGACTCTCCGTGAGCGGTGCCGACGTCCAGGTCGTCCAGAACTCGCTCACCCAGCTCAACGGCACCAAGTCGGTGCTCGACCTCATGAGCGCTCCTGCCGCGATCACCAGCTGGCGTGTGGACGAGAAGTCCAACAGCGTCGTGATCGAGGTCGACAAGAGCAGCCGGGACGCCGCGGCGGAGCAGTTCATCGCCACCGCGAAGTCCATCGGCTCGGCCGTCACGGTCGAAGAGGTGACCGAGAGCCCGACCCCGCTGTACGACCTGCGCGGCGGTGACGCCATCTACATGGGCGGCGGCCGCTGCTCGCTCGGCTTCTCCGTCCAGGGCGGCTTCGTGACCGCCGGCCACTGCGGTACCGCCGGCACGGCCGTCTCCGGCTACAACCGCGTCGCGGCCGGCACCTTCGCCGCCTCGACGTTCCCCGGCAACGACTACTCGTGGGTTCGCACCAACGCGAACTGGACCCCGCGGCCGTGGGTCAACCGCTACGGCGGCGCCAACGTGATCGTCAAGGGCTCCTCCGAGGCCGCTGTCGGCGCGCAGATCTGCCGCTCGGGCTCGACCACCGGCTGGCACTGCGGCAGCGTCCAGGCCAAGAACCAGACGGTGAACTACCCGCAGGGCACCGTGCGCGGCCTGACCCGCACCAACGTCTGCGCGGAGCCCGGCGACTCCGGAGGCTCGTGGGTGGCGGGCTCCGGCTGGGGCCAGGCCCAGGGTGTGACGTCCGGCGGTTCCGGCAACTGCTCCTCCGGCGGCACGACGTACTTCCAGCCGGTCAACCCGATCCTGTCGCGCTACGGCCTGCGCCTGGTGACGGGCTGATAGTCGCCTAACTGAACTGCACGGATCGTTTCGAGAGCCCGTACCAGAAGCCTTCGACGCTGGTAC
Organism: Lentzea nigeriaca; assembly: GCF_016907955.1. Lineage (GTDB taxonomy): Bacteria > Actinomycetota > Actinomycetes > Mycobacteriales > Pseudonocardiaceae > Lentzea > Lentzea nigeriaca. The sequence continues at coordinate 633,851 of NZ_JAFBCX010000002.1, forward strand.
GGGCTTTCTCGTCGCTCGCCGCGCCGAGAGCCACGAACAGCGGTGCGAAGTGCTCGGTCCGCGGGTGTGCGATCCCGGCGGCCGGAGCCTTCTGCTGGAAGTCCAGCAACGCGTCCACGTCGCCGGCGGCCAGCTGCTGGTGCGCCCAGTCGTCGAACTCCCTCGACCACGACGGCGGCTCGTAGTCCGTGCCCTGGTCGAAGCGCACGCAGCTCAGGTTGTGCGTCATGAACCCGCTGCCGACGATCAGGACGTTCTGGTCCCGCAACGGCGCGAGCTTGCGGCCGATCTCGTGCAGCTCGCGCGGGTCGAGAGTGGGCATCGACAGCTGCAGCACCGGCACGTCGGCCTCGGGGAACATCTCCTTCAACGGCACGTAGGCGCCGTGGTCGAGGCCGCGCTCGGCGTCCTGCTCGACGTGCCCGCCGAGGAGCTTGCGGACGTCGTCGGCGAGCTCGGGCGCACCCGGCGCCTCGTACGTGACCTCGTAGTACCGCTGCGGGAAACCCCAGAAGTCGTAGACCAGCGGCACGGTCGTCGTCGCGCCGATCGTCGTCGGCGCCTCCTCCCAGTGCGCGGAGACCATGAGCACGGCCTCCGGGCGCGGGAGGGTGGCGGACCAGTCCTTCAGCTCGCTGGTCCACGTCTCGTCGTCAGCCAGCGGGGGTGCCCCGTGGCTCAGGTACAGCACAGGTGCGCTCACGTCATCGAGCGTACGCCGGTTTGTTCAAATTTCAACGACTAAGTTCGGTTTTGAACAACTCGGCCGCCTTGCGCGGGTCCTCGGCCTCGGTGATGGCCCGCACGACGACGACTCGCGTCGCTCCCGCGGCCTTGACCTCGTGGAGGTTCTCCAAGTCGATGCCGCCGATCGCGAACCACGGCCGCCGCATGCCCCTGGTGGACCGCACGAGGTCGAGACCCGGCGCGGCACGTCCGGGCTTGGTCGGCGTCGGCCAGCACGGGCCGGCGCAGAAGTAGTCCACGCCGTGCTGGGTCGCCGCGGCCCGCATCTGGTCGATGTCGTGCGTGGAGCGGCCGATCACGGGGTGCTCGCCGATGATGTGGCGCGCGCATGAGACCGGCAGGTCGTCCTGGCCGAGGTGCAGCACGTCCGCCCGCACCGCGTACGCGATGTCCGCTCGGTCGTTGACGGCGAGGAGCTTGCCGTGGCTGTCGCAGGCCTCGGCGAGGATCTCCAGCGCCGCGATCTCCTGCTTCGCCTCGAGTGACTTGTCCCGCAACTGGATGATGTCGACGCCGCCCGCGAGGGCCGCGTCCGCGAACTCGGCCAGATCAGGCCGGTTCGGCGTGCAGAGGTAGAGCGTCGCGTCGGCGAGTCGTTGCCTGATCAGGTTTCCGTCGAGTCCTGGCACGCTCGCACGGTAACCGTTATGTTGGTGTCGGTCCGCACGGGAGCCTGGAGATCACCGGGCTGAGAGGGAGCGTGGTTCGCTCCGACCGTCGAACCTGATCCGGGTCATGCCGGCGCAGGGAGCGTGAATGCCTTGAGCAGTGTGCAAGTGGCCGTCGTGGGTGGCGGCGTCATCGGCCTGTCCGTGGCGTGGGCCGCGGCACGTGCCGGGTTCTCGGTGTCGGTGCACGATCTCGGATCGCCGCACGCCGGGTCGCGGGTGGCGGGCGGCATGCTCGCCCCGGTGGCTGAGGCGTGGCACGGCGAGGAAACCGTTACGGCGCAAGGCGTCGAGGCGTTGTCGCGGTGGCCGGACTTCGCTGCGGCGCTCGGTGTTGAATTGTTCAACAAAGGGACGATCACCGTCGGGACGTCACCCGGCGATCTGGCTGACCTGCGTAGAATCGTCGGATTGTTCAACAATTCCGAGGTAGAATTGTTGAACAATCGAGCGATCCGCCAACTCGAGCCCTCGCTCGGCCCGGCGGTGCGCGGCGGGATGTTCGTCCCTGGCGACCTGGCGGTGGACAACCGCCAACTGCTTTCCGCACTGCGAAAGGCTTGCGTCGAAGCAGGTGTGACCTTCGACTCCACTGTGGACGGTCGGGTCGTGGTGATCGCCGCCGGAGCGTGGAGCGGCTCGCTGCACCCCGCGCTCAAAGACGTGATCCGCCCGGTGAAGGGCGAAATTCTCCGCCTCTCGTGGCGCCCCGGCACGTTGCCGCCGCCGACGCACACGATTCGCGGCTCGGTGTCCGGGCGGTCCGTGTACCTGGTGCCGCGAAAGGACGGTGTCGTCGTCGGCGCCACCCAGTACGAGGCGGGGTTCGACACCGACGTGACCGTCGCCGGCGTGCGCGACCTGTTGCGGGACGCGGAAACCGTGCTGCCGGGCATCGCCGAGTACGCGCTCACCGAAGCCGCGGTCGGGTTCCGCGCGGGCAGCCCCGACAACGTACCGGTCGTGCGCTGGCTCGAACCCGGCGTGATCGCCGCGACCGGTCACCACCGCAACGGACTCCTGCTCGCCCCGCACACCGCTGCGCTCGTGGTCGAGCTGCTCAAGGGAGGAAGTTCGTGAAGGTACAGGTCAACGGCACTGCGCGGGACTTGGCCGACGGCACGTCGGTGGCAGCCGTGGTGTCGCTCGTAGGGGCACCTGACAGGGGCGTGGCCGTCGCGCTGGACGGCGCGGTGGTGCCGAAGGCGTTGTGGGACTCGACGATCGTGCCGGACGGCGGCGTGGTCGAGGTGCTGACCGCGGTCCAGGGAGGCTGACGTGGACGACCCGTTGATCATCGCGGGCCGGGAGTTCCGGTCCAGGCTCATCACCGGCACCGGCGGTGCCGCGAACCTCTCGGTGCTGGAGCGGGCTCTGGTGGCCTCCGGCACCGAGCTGACCACCGTGGCCATGCGCCGCGTCGACTCGGCGGGCCAGACCGGCGTGCTGGAGTTGTTGCGGCGCCTTGGAATCGAGGTCCTGCCGAACACCGCGGGCTGCCGCACGTCCGCGGAGGCCGTGCTGACCGCGCAGCTCGCACGGGAGGCGCTGGAGACGAACTGGGTCAAGCTCGAGGTCGTCCACGACGAGGAGACCCTGTTGCCGGACCCGGTCGAACTGCTCGACGCGGCCGAGCGCCTGGTCGACGACGGCTTCGTCGTCCTGCCCTACACCAACGACGATCCGGTGCTGGCCCGCAAGCTGGAGGACATCGGCTGCGCCACCGTGATGCCGCTGGGTTCGCCGATCGGTACGGGCCTCGGCATCCGCAACCCGCACAACATCGAGCTGATCACGTCCAGGGCTTCGGTGCCGGTGGTGCTCGACGCGGGCATCGGCACCGCGTCCGATGCCGCGCTCGCCATGGAATTGGGCTGCTCAGCAGTGCTCCTCGCCACAGCCGTGACGCGCGCCCAGGACCCGGAACGGATGGGCGCGGCCATGCGTTGTGCGGTCGAGGGCGGACGACTCGCGCGTCTGGCGGGGAGAATTCCACAGCGCTTTTGGGCCCAAGCGTCTTCGCCGGGTCTCTGAGTCGCTACCTTGGGTACTCACGTGTTGGGGGATGATTGAGAATTACCTGAAATCCGCCGAGGAGGACGACTAGCCGTGACGGCCCCCATTGACGCCGAGGTCGAGGACGCGACCGCGCGTCTGTACCTGGCGATCGGCCGACTGGCCCGGTTGCTGCGACGCACCGGTTCCCCCGGACTCGGCCCCGGCGCGGTCTCCGCGCTCGCCACGCTCGCGCGGTGCGGCCCCATGCGCCTCGGCGACCTGGCGACCAAGGAAGGCGTGGCGCCCCCGACGCTGTCCCGCATCGTCGCGGCCCTGGTGGAGGCCGGGTACGTGAAGCGGGAGCCCGACCCGCAGGACGGCCGCGCCTGGCTCGCCACCCCCACGCCCGAGGGCGAGACGATGGTCTCCGGTGTGCGGTCCGCGCGGGTGCGTGAGCTGCAGCGGCGGATCGAACAGCTCACGCCAGAGCATGTGGCGGCGCTCGTGAACGCGTTGGACGCGCTGGAGACCCTGGTCGGCGAAGAGTCCAAGTAGCCCTGGATGAACCAGGACGAGCACTGGGCGGAGCACTTTCGCGCGCAGGGCCATCCCGCCGTCGTCCTCCTCGGACGTGGCATGGAGGGCGTCGTCCACGACCTGGGCGACGGACTGGTCGGCAAGGTCTGGTTCCAGCGCGCGCCTGCTGATCTCAAGCTGACACAGGAGTTCCAGCAGGAGCTGTTCGCCCAGCACCTGCCGTACGAGACGCCGCTCATCCTCCAGGTCGACGAGGTGGACGGGCACGCGGTGACGCTCGAACGCCGGTTGCCCGGCACGCCGCTGTCGGTCCTGGTGCAGGACGAACGGATTCCCCGCGCGGCGGCGTACGAGGCCGCACTGGCGGCGGTGACCGGGCTCGCCACGACACAGGCCGGTCCAGCGGCGCGGGCACTGGCCGTGCTGGACGAGACCACGCCGTTGTGGGCGGGACACGAGCGCTGGACCGAAACCCTGGCGGCGCTGGTCCGGCGGCGGGCCGCCGCTCACTCCGAGGTGCTGCGCGCAAGGATCACGGACTTCGACGAAAAGCTGCTGCGGGTGCGTCGTCTGCTGGAACGGGTGCCACCGAGTCCCGACCGGATCCTGCACGGTGACCTCGTCCCGGCGAACATCCTGGTGGACGACGAGTTCCGGGTGACGGCCGTGATCGACTGGAGCTTCCTCACCACGGCGGGCGACCACGCCTTCGAAGCGTCTGTCACCGCCGGCATCTTCGACATGTACGGCCCTGGCGCCCGTGTTTCCGACGACGCGCTGACGGCCGTGCTGGTGGAACAGCACGGCCACCCGCTCGCCCGCATGCTGCTCTACCGGGCGGCCTACGCGATCGCGACGGCCAACGCCTTCAGCTCGGACGGGGCGGACGGCCACTTCGCCTGGTGCGCCGCCGTGCTCGAACGCGAAGACGTCGTCGAGACCCTGTTCTCGGCGAACCCGGATCTCTGAGGCGCTGACGGTCAGGCTGCTCGGCCCTGGGACCACCGACCTGAGGGCGAACTACGCCGGTTACCTGTCGAGCCTCCAGAAGGGCGACACCGGTCCGACGCCTGCGCCCAGCGGGTAGGCGGCGGCGACCGAGCGAACGATGAAGTCCTTGCCGAACCGCACGGCCTCCGGCACCGACGCACCGCGCGCGAGAGCCGAGCTGATCGACGACGCGAGCGTGTCGCCGCTGCCGTGCGTGTGCTTGACGTCGTAGCGCGGGCCTGGCAGTTCGATGAACTCCCTGCCGTTGTAGAGCAGGTCCAGGCATTCCGGGTCGTCCCACATGTGGCCGCCCTTCACGAGCACCCACTCCGGGCCCATGGCGTGCAGGGCTTGCGCCGCCACGCGCTGGTCGTCGCGGTCCTTCACGGTGACCCCGGTGATCAGCCGCACCTCGTCGAGGTTCGGCGTCACCAGGGTGGCGCGCGGGAAGAGCAGGCCCCGCAACCCCTCCAGCGCCGAGTCGGCCAGCAGCTGGTCGCCGTGCATCGACGCCGACACGGGGTCGACGACGAATGGCGTACGGCCACCGCGACCGATCCCGACGCGGTCCAGCGCGGGCGTGATGGCCTCGATGATCCGGGCCGATGCCAGCATGCCGGTCTTCGCGGCCTGCAGGCCGATGTCCTCGGCCACCGAGATGATCTGCGCCGCAACGGTTTCCGCCGGGATCTCGGCGACTCCCGTGACGCCGAGCGAGTTCTGGACCGTCACGGCGGTCAGCGCGACGCAGCCGTGCACTCCGCACGCGAAGAGCGTGCGGAGGTCGGCCTGGATGCCCGCACCACCGCCGGAATCGCTTCCGGCGATGGTGAGGACCCGTGGAGGTGTTGCCGTCACGTCGTTTCCACCACTGGCAGGTAGACCTTGTTGCCGTGGTCGGTGAACTCGTCCGACTTCTCGGCCATGCCGGCCTCGATCGCCTCCACAGTGGACAGTCCGCGTTCCTCGGCGTAGCGCCGCACGTCCTGCGTGATCTTCATGGAGCAGAACTTCGGCCCGCACATCGAGCAGAAGTGCGCCGTCTTCGCCGGTTCCGCGGGGAGCGTCTCGTCGTGGAACGAGCGCGCGGTGTCCGGGTCGAGCGACAGGTTGAACTGGTCCTCCCAGCGGAACTCGAAGCGCGCCTTGGACAGCGCGTCGTCCCAGTCCTGGGCGCCGGGGTGGCCCTTGGCTAGGTCCGCGGAGTGCGCCGCGATCTTGTACGTGATCACGCCGGTCTTCACGTCGTCGCGGTTCGGCAGGCCGAGGTGCTCCTTCGGCGTGACGTAGCAGAGCATCGCGGTGCCGAGCCAGCCGATCTGCGCCGCGCCGATCGCGGACGTGATGTGGTCGTACGCCGGCGCGATGTCCGTCGCCAGCGGCCCGAGGGTGTAGAACGGCGCCTCGCCGCACCACTCCTCTTCGAGCCGGACGTTCTCGGCGATCTTGTGCATCGGCACGTGGCCGGGGCCCTCGATCATGACCTGGACGTCCTTCGCCCGCGCGATGTGCGTGAGCTCGCCCAGCGTGCGCAGCTCCGCGAACTGCGCCTCGTCGTTGGCGTCCGCGATGGAACCCGGCCGCAGCCCGTCGCCCAGCGAGAACGTCACGTCGTACGTGCGCAGGATGTCGCAGAGCTCCTCGAAGTGCGTGTAGAGGAAGCTCTCCTTGTGGTGCGCGAGGCACCACGCGGCCATGATCGACCCACCGCGCGAGACGATGCCGGTGACCCGTCGAGCGGTGAGCGGCACGTACCGCAGCAGCACGCCCGCGTGCACGGTCATGTAGTCGACACCCTGCTCGCACTGCTCGATCACGGTGTCGCGGTAGACCTCCCACGACAGCTTCGCCGGATCGCCGTTGACCTTCTCCAGAGCCTGGTAGATCGGCACGGTGCCCACCGGAACGGGCGAGTTGCGCAGGATCCACTCGCGTGTCTCGTGGATGCGCTTGCCGGTGGACAGGTCCATGATCGTGTCGGCACCCCAGCGGGTCGCCCACACCATCTTCTCGACCTCGTCCTCGATCGACGACGACACCGCGGAGTTGCCGATGTTGGCGTTGATCTTCACGAGGAACTTCTTGCCGATGATCATCGGCTCGGCCTCGGGGTGCTTGCGGTTCAACGGGATCACCGCACGCCCGATGGCCACCTCGTTGCGCACGAACTCCGCGTCGAGGTTCTCCCGCGTCGCGATGTAGCGCATCTCCGGGGTGATGATCCCGGCCTTCGCGTACGCGAGCTGGCTGACAGCTCCGTTGATCGGTTCCCGTGCGGCGATCCACCCCGACCTGAGGTCGGGAAGTCCATTGTGGACGTCGATGGTCGCGTTGTCGTCGGTATACGGACCGGAAGTGTCGTAGAGATCGACATGCTCGCCGTTGGTCAGCTCCACCCTGCGGTAGGGCACCCGGATGTCAGAAGAGACTTCGCGGTACACCTTGCGCGAGCCCGAGATCGGGCCGGTGGTCACACTGGGCTTCACCGAACGGTCGTCAAGTGCCGTCACGACATTCCTCCCTACGCCGGCATTACCCGGTCAGGTTCAGGCGGTCGGTGACACCGGCGTAGCAGCCAGTCACCCTCTCAGCCCGCTCAGGCGCGAGCTCCCGCGTTCTTGTTGAGTTGTCGAGACCCGACCATAGTCAGCGCGCGCCACAGCTGCCAAGGCCGCCCTTTGCCCCTAATCTCTCTCCCGTGGCGGATCATCAGCCGTTCCCGCCCGGCGCGCGTCGCGGTCAACGTCCCGCCGTGGTCTCGGCATGCCCGTCTTGCGGAGAACTCGCAGGTCGCGGCTATCCCGACTGCGGATTCTGCGCCGAGCTGCTCGACCAGTTCTGGCTCGCGGACTGGGAGGCCCTGCGGACGTCGTCCCAGCTGGCGGACCGCGAGCTGGCCGAGCTGGTGGTCTCCTCCGACCTCGGCGAGTACCCGTGGACGTGCGTCGACTGGGCGATGACCCTGCTCGCGTGCTCCCGCTGCGGTGCCGAACTGGGCACCGGGCCGGTCGAGTGCGTGCGGTGCGCCGTCACGGAGGAGCGCCGGTGGAACTGGGACCACTTGGCGCACCCGTACACGATGAGCGCGAACGAGCACCTTCTACGAGTCGCGCGCGCGGCCATGCGCGCACCTCACCGGCGCCGGCCCGCGGTCGTGCAGGCCTGGCAGCTGGTGCTGCCGTTCCTCATCGCCGGTGAGGTGATCGAGTCCGGCCGCCTCGACCGCATTCGCGCGCACGTGCTGGCCGGTGGCTACGAGTCGATGGCCGCGTGCCACACCTTCGCCGAGCTGGCCGGGTTGCCCGAGCTGTTCTGGCGCCGGGGCGACCCGATCTCAACGCGGGTCGAGTACCAGCCGGATTCCGAGCGCCAGCAGCACGCCGCCCGACAGCTTCTCGAGCGCAGGTCGAACCCGCGGGCGGCTCAGCCAGCCGCGGATGGTGTGCAGGATCGACACGATGATCAGGTACCAGACGGTGTCGATCAGGACCCACCCGATGGCGAGGAAGAGCAGAACCCGCTGGCCGGCCTCCCCAGCAGGCACGAACTGCGGTAGGAACGAGATCGCGAACACGCCGAGCTTCGGGTTGGCGAGGTTCACGATCAGCCCGCTGCGGAACGCGTGACTGGCCGGTGGCGGCTCCGCGCTCGGCAGGCTCTTGCTGAGCAGCGCCTTGACGCCCAGGTAGATCAGGAACACCGCGCCGATGATCCGCAACGCGTGATAGGCGATCTCCGACGCCGTGAGCAGCACCGACAGGCCCAGAGCTGCGGCGATGGCCCAGCACGCGACGCCGACCTCCATGCCGAACACCGTCGCCAGCGCGGCTTTTCGCCCGTGCACCGACTGTCGCAGGACCATGGCCGTGCCAGGTCCGGGCGACAGCGCGATGAGGAACGAGGCCGCGACGAAGGCGACGATGTTTTCCAGAGGCATGTCCTTGATGGTCGCTGACCGGAGCAACTTCTTTCTTGACCTGGAGCGCGCTCCAGGATGTTCGCTGTTGCCCATGACGGATCTGGGCAAGATGGGTTTCGGCACGTGGGCCATGGGTGGACCGTTCTCGGACCCGGACGGGGAGCCGGTCGGCTGGGGACCGGCTGATGACGCGGAGTCGACCAAGGCGTTGCAGCGGGCGTTCGAGCTGGGCGTGACGCTGTTCGACACCGCGGACGTCTACGGCTGCGGGCACGCCGAAACGGTGGTCGGGCAAGCGTTTGCGTCGGTGCGTGACGAGGTGCTGATCGCGACCAAGTGGGGTTGCGGGTTCGACACCGCCACACGCCGGATGACGGGGAACGAGGGATCGGTCGCCTACTTGCGCCGCGCCGTCGAGGGGTCGCTGCGACGCCTGGGGACCGACCGGATCGACCTCTACCAGCTGCACATCGGCGACCTGCCGCTCGACGACGCCGCGCTGCTGCGCGACGAGTGCGAGGCGCTGGTCGCCGCGGGCAAGATCCGCGCCTACGGGTGGAGCACCGACGACGTGGAGCGGGCGCGGTTCTTCGCGGCGGGTGAGCACGGGATCGCGGCGCAGGCCGACATCAACGTGCTGTTCGACAACCCGGAGATGTACGCGGGGGACTACGCGGTGCTGTGCCGTCGTCCGCTGGCGATGGGGCTGCTGGCACGGGAGACGTTCGACGTGCTGCCGGCCGACGACGTGCGGGTCACGAACCCGTCGTGGCTGCGGTTCTTCGTCGACGGCAAGCCCTCACCGGAGTACTTCCGGGCGCGCGAGGCCGTGCGGGACGTGCTGACGTCGGGTGGGCGCACGCTGGTGCAGGGCGCGCTGGCGTGGTTCTGGGCGCGCTCTCCCCGCCTGATCCCGATTCCGGGCGTCCGGACGGTGGCCCAGGTCGAGGAGAACGCGGGTGCGCTGGAGTTCGGGCCGCTCACCGCTGAGGAGCTGGCGCAGGTCGAGTCCGTGCTGCGGCCTTAGTCCTCGTCGTCGACGAAGTTCTCGGGGTCGGCCGGGTCCCACGACAGGCCCGGCTTGCCCCACTCGTTGTCGCGCAGCATCCGCTTCGACTCCTTCTTGTACCGGCCGACGAGGCGGTCGATGTAGAGGTAGCCGTTGAGGTGGTCGGTCTCGTGCTGCAGACAACGCGCGAAGAAGCCCGTGCCCTCGACCTCGAACGGCTGCCCGTCGACGTCCTGGCCGGTCACCTTCGCCCATTGGGCGCGTCCAGTCGGGTACGCCTCGCCGGGCACGCTGAGGCAGCCCTCGAAGTCGTCGTCCGGATCCGGCATGGTCTCGGGGATCTCGGACGTCTCCAGCACGGGGTTGCAGATCACGCCGCGGTGCTGGTTGCCCTCGTCGTCCGGGCAGTCGTACACGAAAACCCGCAGGTCGACACCGATCTGGTTGGCCGCGAGCCCGACTCCGCGAGCAGCCGCCATCGTCTCGAACATGTCGTCGACGAGCGTCTTCAACTCGGTGTCGAACTCGGTGACCTCGCGCGTGGGGTTGTGGAGCACGGGGTCGCCAACGATGCAGATGCGGTGCACGGCCATGGTCAGACCTTAAGCGGTCCAAAACTGTCGGTGTCGCGCGGTAGGTTGGAACGATCACGTGATTGAATTGCCCGCACCTGAGATGGTGTGGCGACCGTGGGGAGCCAGATGGATCACGCCGAGGCGCTTGCTACCACTGACGGCCTGACCAGCCGCGAACGCACGATGCTCGCGTTCGAGAAGCAGTGGTGGAAGTACTCGGGATCCAAGGAACAGGCCATCAGGGAACTGTTCGACATGTCGGCCACCCGCTACTACCAGCTGCTCAACGGCCTGATCGAGAAGGAAGCCGCACTGGCTGCCGACCCGATGCTGGTCAAGCGGTTGCGCGGCGTGCGGACAGGCCGCGCCAGGGTTCGTGCACGCGCCAGGAGCACCGAGGACTGATGACCTCCCCCGAGTCCGCAAGCCCGTCCCGTCCGGCCAAGGCTGCCGGTTTCGCCCTGCTGGGTGTCGCCGCGGTGGCCCTGATCATCGGCGTTGTCAGCCTGTTCGGTGGTGAATCCGACACGCCGCCGGTCGCAGGGGGGAGTTCTACCCAGCCTCCGGCGCAGACGACCTCCGAGTCGGCTGCCGCGCCCACCACCACGGCCTCGCCGTCGGCTCCCGCGGCCACCACGACAGTGCCGCCTACCTCTTCTGCCGCTACGCCGCCGCCACCTGTCACGCAGCCTGGAGCCGCGAAGGTTCCTGTGCGGGTCTACAACAACTCGACGATCACCGGGCTGGCTGGGAAGGCTTCTGACGAAGTTCGAGCCAACGGGTGGACCGTCGCCGATACCGGCAACTACTCGCAGGGAACCATTCCGACCACGACCGTGTATTACCGGCCCGGTACGGATGAAGAGGCTTCTGCCAAGGAGTTGGGTGCTGTGTTGCGGGCTCGGGTCGAGCCTCGGTTTGACGGAATTCAGTCGGCTCCGGCTGGAATCATCTTGATCGTCACCAATGACTATCAGGGTGTTTCCAAGAACAAGTAAGGCGGCACTGCGAGGACACCACGCTGAGGCCGGCGCGACACGGCGGCGGGAAGATCGTCTCCCGGGACGACCCGAGCCGTTTGCTCTGACTCAGCGGGTGGCTGCGTAGGCCGCCAGGGATGCCAGCTGTGCCGGGTCCAGGGAGGGACGGACCACCTCGCGGGCCTTTGCCAGGTGGGCCTGCGTCACCTCGGCTGCGTCCAGGGATTCCCGCATTGCTGTCAGCGCTGCTTCCCTCACCAGGGCTGCGCAGTCTGCCGCCGAGTACATGGTCAGCTCGGCTGCCAGCGTGGAGAGGTTCACGTCTGGGGCCAGAGGTGTGTTGCGGGAGGCCGCTTTCAGGATTTCCGTGCGGGCTGCGGTGTCGGGTGGCGGGACGTAGACGAGGCGTTCCAGGCGGCCTGGTCGGAGCAGTGCGGGGTCGATCAGTTCTGGGCGGTTTGTGGCGGCGATGACCACCACGTCTCGGAGTGGTTCTACACCGTCCAGTTCGGTCAGGAGGGTGGCTACCACTCGGTCGGCCACGCCCGCGTCGGAGGACTGGCCTCGGCGTGGGGCCAGCGCGTCCACCTCGTCGAGGAAGATCAGGGAGGGGGCGGCGTCGGAGGCGCGGCGGAAGAGTTCGCGGACTGCGCGTTCGGATTCGCCCACGAACTTGTCCATCAGTTCTGCGCCCTTGACGGTCAGGACGTTCAGTTGGCCGGTGCCTGCGAGGGCGCGGACCAGGAAGGTCTTGCCGCAGCCCGGTGGGCCGTAGAGCAGGACGCCTCGTGGGGGTTGCACGCCCAGACGGGCGAAGGAGTCCGGGTAGCGGAGGGGCCAGAGGGCCGCTTCGGTCAGGGACTGTTTGACCTCGGTCATGTCGCCCACGTCGTCGAGGGTCAGGCCTCCTGTTTGGACGGTGTCGGAGGCGGACATCGAGATCGGGCGGACGGTGCCCAGTGCGGCGAGCAGATCTTCTTGGCCCACACGGGGTTCTGCGACGTCACGTTGGCGCAGGGCCGCTCGCACGGCTGCCTCGCGGCGCAGTGCGCACAGGTCTGCCGCCACGAACCCCGGGGTGCGTTGTGCGACGGTGCCGAAGTCCACATCGGACTCCAGGGGGACGTCGCGCAGCAGTACTCGCAGCAGTTCGGTGCGGGTTGCCGTGTCCGGGAGAGGGAGTGTGAGCTCGCGGTCCACCAGGTCTGGGGCGCGTAGGCGTGCGTCCACGGACTCCGCGCGGGCTGAGGTGACGACCAGGGCCAGGTTCGGGCGGGAGACGGCGGTGCGCAGGATGTCGAGCACGACCGTTGCCACCGGAGGTGGAGTTGAGGGCAGCAGGGCGTCGATGTCGGTGAGCAGCAGGACGGTGGGTCGGTCGGGCACGGTGGCGATCGCGTCGCCCAGTTGCTTGGCCATCGCGCCCGGTTCGAGAACCGAGATGCTCGGGGCGGACAGTTCGACGAGGGCGGCGTCGACGGAACTGGCCACGGCACGCACCAGGGTGGCCTTGCCCACGCCTTCCGGGCCGCTGACCATCGCGGCCAGCCGTGCGGAGGCGCCGAGCTTCGTGAGCAGCTCGGGCTGGCGGAACATCAGTTCCAGCCACTCGGTCAGGCGGCGGGCCTGCTCCTTCTGCCCGACCAGGTCCGCGACCGGCAGGGATTCGTGCTTTTCCTGCACCACAACCGGAGTGACCTCCGCGGCAGGAGCCGTTGCCGAACGCCAGCCCACGACACTCGACGGCTGCACGGCCACGGGCCCCGCAGGGTCGGTGGAGGTGATGGTGATGAGCTCGTTGGTCCACGTCATGCCGATGGCGTTGGACAGCTTCTGGCGGGTCTCCGAGACGTTCGCGCCGGGTGGGGGCGCCAGGTCCTGGGGGAGCAGCGAGACATTGTCGCCGACCGTCAACACCTTGCCGGTCAACGCCATGCGGACGTGGTCAGGCGTCAGCGCCGTGCTGGCCAGGCGGGACCCGGCGACGGTGATCGAGCGCGCGGCCATGACCTCCACCGGGGCCACGACGATCTCGGAACCCTCGACCACGCCCAGGTTGGTCAGGGTCACGTCGTCGACGAGGACCACACCCGGCGGTTGTTCGCCCGCGGCGGCAAGGGCGGCGCTCACGCGGGCGCCGGTCAGTTTCACGGCGTCCCAGGCGCGCAGGCCCAAGGCGTCGAGCACCTCGCGGTGGAGGCGGACGACGCCGCGACGGGTGTCCAGTGCGGACGGGGACAGGCGAGCCGTCAGCGTGATCACCCCGACGACTCTAGTGCGGTGGTCGCGCCGCGGGGCGGCGCAACCGACCTCGTCAGGACTTGTGGTGCCGGCGGAGGCCCAACTGGCGCCACGAACGGCGGCGGCCACCGGCTGCCGGGACCGCGCCCTCGGCGGCGGCCGCGGTCGACGCGTCACGGCGAGGCCTGCGCACCGCGCGCATGGCGGCACCGGCGACGCGGCCGTGCAGCGGCTGGCGCAGGCCGAGGCGACGGGCGGCTACGCCGTGGGCCCGCTTGATCGCCCGGCGTTCGACGCCCGTCACGGTCCAGGCCTCGGGGTGCTTCGACAGCCACATGTACCGGCGCACCGCATACGGCAGGTGGGCCAGGTACACGACCATCGCGATGATCAGCGCCACCAGCGGGAACGTGATGATCGCGGCGGCCAGCAGGCCGATCAGGACCAGCAGAGGCGCGACCGCGCGCGGCGGCACCTTCACCGTCTTCACGGACAGCGTCGGGATGCGCGACACCAGCAGCATCGCGACCACGACCGTCCACACGCCGACGACGATCGGGTCGTTCCACCAGCCGTCGCTGCGCACCTGCTCCTCGATGATCAGGGGCAGCAGCAGCAACAACCCGCCCGCCGGAGCGGGGACGCCGACGAAGAACTCCTTCGCGAACGGCGGCTGTTCCTTCTCCAGCAACGTGTTGAAGCGGGCCAGGCGTACCACCATGCAGACCGCGAAGATCAGCGCGATGACCCAGCCCGCGCGGCTGCCCTCGAACTTCCACAGGTAGATCGCGAGGGCGGGGGCCACGCCGAAGGAGATCGCGTCGGCCAGCGAGTCGAGCTCAGCGCCCATCTTCGACGTCGCGTCCAGCAGGCGGGCGATGCGGCCGTCCAGACCGTCGAAGACAGCGGCGGCGGCGATCGAGGCGATGGCCGCTCCCCACATGCCGACGTTCGCGAAGTGCACGGCGGACAGGCCCGCGCACATCGCCAGGACCGTGATCGCGTTCGGCAGGAGGCGAACGCCGGGCCCGCTGGGAGCCATCAGGCCTCCGGAAGCTCAGCGAGGACGGTCTCCCCACCGATGGTGCGCTGACCTGCCTCGACGAGGACGCGGCTGCCGCGCGGCACGTAGAGGTCCACGCGCGAGCCGAAGCGGATCAGGCCGTAGGTCTGGCCCGCGGTGACCTTCTCTCCCTCGGCGACCTCGCACACGATGCGGCGCGCGACCAGCCCGGCGATCTGCACGACGACGAGGTCGTGGCCGTTGACGGTGCGCAGCCAGACGGTGTTGCGCTCGTTCTCCTCGGAGGCCTTGTCGAGGTCGGCCGACAGGAACTTGCCGGGGTGGTACGAGACCTGCACGACCTCGCCGTCCGCGGGCACGCGCTGCACGTGCACGTCGAAGACCGAGAGGAACACGCTGACGCGCGTCATCGGCTGGTCGCCGAGACCGAGCTCGGCCGGCGGAACGGCGTCGACCACGTGCGAGACGGTGCCGTCGGCCGGGGCGACCGCGATGTTCGGACGCGTCGGCGTCACGCGCTTCGGCTCGCGGAAGAACCACGCCACCCACGCCGTGACCAGGCCGAGGACGACGCCCAGCCGCTTGAAGCGCAGCCGGACGAGGAGGGTCGCGATCGCCGCGCCGGCGACGAACGGGCGTCCTGCCGGGTGCATCGGCGGCACCATGCCGCGCGCGAGTTCGAGGAAGTGGGAGACGGGCTTCTCGCTGCTCATCGTGTCTGGGGGTTCCGTAGCTTCCGTGAGTTGTCGGGCGGCATCACGCTACGCCAACACACCAAACCGCCCAGCAGGACTGTCGCGAACAACAAGTAGCCGGTCGGCCCGTACATCCCCCGACGAATGCACGCACCGACCGGCACCTGCAGCCAGTGTAATCCCCGTCACATGGCGTGAACAACGCCCGTCGGTGAGCGTTCCGTCACAGTCCGTCGACGCCGATGGCCTGCAAACGAAGCCGCACGTCAGCGACGCGGTTAGCGTCACGGACGGCGGGTGCGACGAGATCGTCCGGATAGACCGCAGCTCCGTCGGGCAGGCGGAGCACGAACATTCCTCCCCAGTTGAGTTCCAGCGTCGCGCGGTTAGCGGTGACGAGCTGGTCAGCCACCGCGCAGGCGAGGAGTTCCGTCACGGTGTCGACGGCGGCCTCGTGCACCTGCTCCGGAGTGAGCGAACCGTCGACGGGCCTGCCGGTCAGCCGGTGCAGCTCGCCGCGTTCGAGGCAGGTCAGCACGGCGGCGAGAGTCTCGCCGACCTTGCTCACCCTGCCCGCGTGCCGCAGCGCGTCGGCGTAGCGGCGGACCAGCACGGGACCGGTCAGCGGCGCGAGCTCCTCCCACGTGATCGGCGGGCCCGCGACCTCGATCAGTTCCGCGACCGCTTCAGGTGGCGTGCTTTCGAGCAGCGTCCACGACGGCCGTTCGTCGAGGCTCACGGCGGAAGGGGAGGTCAGCAGGGCCATCGCGGCCACGCGCTCACGCACCGGCGGGTGGCTGTCGAACACCGACGTCGGCTCCTGCTCGGCCAGCACGGGCTCCAGCTCGCGCAGCTCGTGCATCCGCCGCGGATGGTCCAGGTAGTGGCGGAAGCCCTCGACCAACGGCGGGGTGCGCCCCGCCATGACCGCGAGCGCGACGTACCAGCGCAGGTAGTCGTTCCACGCCTCGCCGACCGGGCCGATCCGCAGCAACGCCCGCCGCGCCGCCTCCTGGCCGGCCGCCGCCACCGCCACCTCGTCGGCGAACCGCTCGTGCTCGCGGCTCTCCGAGGCCGCGACCAGCGCGTACAGCTTCGCCCACCCGTACAGCAGCCGCATGAAGTCGCCCTCGCGCACGGCCAGCTCCAGGGCGACCTTCGCGCGGAACGTCACCGCGGACACCTGCGTGTGCCCGCCGCCGTAGTGGCCGAGCTCGTGCGCGAGAACCGACCGCAGCTCGCCGATCGACAACCCGGCCACCAGCGGCAGGCCCAGCTGGAGGTAGCGGGTGCCGCGGCGTTCCCACACGCTCGCGTTCGCCTCAGGCACCAGCCGCACGTCGTCGGGGCTGCGGGTGCCCGCGAGCGCCGCCACCTCGTCGACGTGCCGCCACAGCTCCGGATGCGTCGCACGGGTCATCGGCACCCCGCTCGGCGCGGGCCTCGCGAAGAACGCGCGCAGCACGGCCCACAGCATCGGCACGGCGACGCTCGTCGCGAAGAACGCCATCCAGCCGCCGCCCTGGAAGTCGCCGATCCGGAACCGCCAGACCGAGACCACGACCAGGAACGCCGTCAGCGCCGCGCCGAGCACGAAGAACCCGGCGAGCATCACCAGCGCGAGTACGGCTCGCATCCCCCCAGTCCGCCCTTCTACTGCAGGTATCTGACGGTGACCTCGGAGCCCGCCGCCAGCTCCGTCACGTCCTCCGGCACCTCGATCAGGCAGTTCGACAGCGCGAGCGCCGACAGCAGGTGCGATCCCGGACCGCCGACCGGCGTCACGACCTGACCGGACGACGGGTCGTACAGGCCGCGCCGGAACTGCGTCTTACCCGCTGGAGACGTCAGCGGGCTCGACACGGTTGCCCGCGCGGTCGGCCGTTCGACCTGAACGTGCCCCATCGACGCGAGCAGCGCGGGCCGGACGAAGACCTCGAACGACACCTGCGCGCTCACCGGGTTGCCCGGCAGCGTCAGCACCGGCAGGCCCTCGTAGGTGCCAGAGCCCTGCGGCCCGCCCGGCTGCATCGCGACCTTCGTGAACCGCACGTCGTGGCTCACCAGGGCGTCCTTGACCACCTCGTACGCGCCCGCGCTGACCCCGCCGGACGTCACGATCACGTCCACCGAGCCGAGGTACGGCGCCAGCGCGCGGTGGAAGGCCTCCACGTCGTCCGGCACGAACCGCAGCTGCACGGCGACGCCTCCCGCCTCCCGCACGGAAGAGGCGAGCATCATGCCGTTCGACTCGTAGATCTGGCCGGGCTGCAGCGGCTGACCGGGCTCGACCAGCTCGGAGCCCGTGGAGAGGATCAGCACCCGCGGGCGGCGGCGCACCGGCAGCCGGGCGAGCCCGAGCGCGGACGCGAGACCCAGCTGGGCCGGGCGCAGGACGGTGCCCGCGACCAGCACCGGGTCGCCCTTCTGCACGTCGTCGCCAGCGACGCGGATGTTCGTGCCCCGCGCGACGGACGCGTTGATCGTCACGGTCTCGGTGCCGCCGTCGGTCAGCTCGACCTGGATCACCGCGTCCGCACCCGGAGGCACCGGGGCGCCGGTCATGATCCGCTGGACGGTGCCGGGCTCCAGGGCGTTGAGCTGCGTGCGGCCGGCTGGGATGTCGTCGGCGACGGGGAGCGTGACCGGGATCGTCCCGGCGAGGTCGGCGGCGCGGACCGCGTACCCGTCCATCGCGGAGTTGTCGAACGGTGGCAGGGAAACCGGGGCGATGACGTCGGCGGCGAGCACGAGCCCGAGGCACTCGTCGAGCGGGAGCTGCAGCACGGGCATCAGCCCGACGAGCTCCGCGACGCGCTGGCGGTGTTCGGCGACAGTGGTGGGGGACACGACTGCATACTGCCAAGACCGGGTGATCGTGACGATCGCCTGGAACCAGTTCATCCGCGGAGGTGTTGCTCGTGCAGGTCCGGACCCGGCACACACCGACGTTCGGCGTGGCGAGACTCGTGCTCGCACCTGACGAGATGGTGCTGGTCGAGCCGTTGACCCTGATGGCGACGAGCTACGGCCTCTCGGTCGACGTCAAGGGCACGGGCACCAAGGCGGTCGCGCTGTGCACGGCGGGCGCGGAGGGCGGCTGGGTCGACGCGGCGCCGGTGCTGCCTGGCGACCTGCACCTCGTCGAGCTCGACGGCAAGACCGGCTGGTGCGTCTCGCGGCTCGGCTGGATGGCGTCGAGCAGCACGGTGGCGATGAACCCCGAGGCGCCGCCGTTGCAGGCGTTGTTCGGTGGTGTCGAGGGCTTCCTGAACTACGCGCACGGGCAGGGCGGTGTGGTGCTCGCCTGTTGCGGCACGCTCGATCTCGTGACGCTGGAGGCCGGTGAGGCGGTGACCATCGGCAGCGATCACGTGCTGGCGTTCGCGGACACCGTGCAATGCCGTCTTCGCCCGTCCGCTGCCGATGGCGGGCAATCCATTCAGACGGGCGAGGGCCTGGTGTTCGACTTCGCCGGTCCAGGTGCCGTGCTCACCCAGACGCGCGGGCCCCGCCGACTCACCACCTGGTTGCGCGCCAACGGAGTCAGCGTTCGTTCATGACTCCGTAAGGAGGTATCCGAGTGACTTTTCTTCTTTTAGCGTTGCGTTCTGCTTGCGTGATCTGAAGGAGGACGCCTTGGCTCTCGGTACCGTCAAGTGGTTCAACTCCGAAAAGGGATACGGCTTCATCGCAACCGACGGCGGGCCCGACGTGTTCGTGCACTACTCGGCGATCCAGATGGAAGGCTTCCGGACCCTCTCCGAGGGCGACCGGGTGGAGTTCGAGGTGCAGGCCGGACGGGACGGACGCTCCCAGGCTTCGGACGTGCGAAAGGCGTGAGCATCACTCTTTGACCAACCCTCACCACGGTGATCTGAGCGGGCGTTAGGCTGCCTCGCGTGTCAGAGGACCTGAGCGGACGGCGGATCGCGCACTACCGGATCGACGGCGTGCTCGGCCGCGGCGGCATGAGCGTGACGTACAAGGCCACTGACGTGAGGCTCGGCCGGAAAGTCGCGCTCAAGGTCATCGGCGAGCACCTCGCACCCGACGCGGAGTTCCGCGAGCGGTTCGTCGACGAGGCGCGCAACACCTCCGCGATCGACCACGCGAACATCGTGCCGCTGTACGACTTCGACGAGGTCGACGGCCTGCTGTACATCGCGATGCGGCTGGTCGACGGCCAGGACCTCTCCGGGCACATCAAGGAGGGGCCACTCACCCCTGCCCGCACGCTGACGCTGCTCGCGCAGGTCGCGGAAGCGCTCGACATGCTGCACGGCAAGGGCCTCGTTCACCTCGACGTGAAGCCGGCCAACGTCCTCGTGACCACCAAGGAAGGCTCGCGCGAGCACGTCTACGTCGCCGACTTCGGCCTCACCCGCCGCGGCGCCACCGGCCACCGAACCCGAACGGGTGATTTCCTCGGCTCGCCGACCTACGCGGCGCCGGAGCACCTGCGCGGCGAGCCCGTCGACGGCCGCACCGACCAGTACGCACTGGCCTGCATGCTGTTCGCGTGCCTCTCCGGCCGCCCGCCGTTCCAGGGTGGTGTGCAGGAGGTCATCCAGGGCCACCTCGGCCAGACCGTTCCGCCGCTGTCGCAGCTCGTGGCGTTGCCGCCGGCGATCGACGACGTGATCCGCCGGGGCACCGCGAAGGACCCGTCGCAGCGGTTCGCGAGCTGCGCCGAGCTGATCAACGCCGCGCGCGTCGCTCTCGCCGGGGTCGCGCAGGGCTCGATTCCCGCTCAACTCGGCCCCGCGTCCGGCTCGATCCCCGTGCAGTCGCCGGTGTCCGGGCCGATGGCCGCGCAGCAGGGTCCGTACCAGGGTGGCTACCAGCAGCAGCCGCTCGCCGACCCCGTCCGGCTGCGCCCGCCCAACCAGGTGGGCGTGAGCGCCTTCACGTCGTCGAAGAAGGAACGGCCAGCGTGGTTCGCGCCGGTCATCGCGGCCGCGGCGGCGATCCTGGTGATCATCATCGTGGTGATCATCCTGTCGCCCAAGGACGAGCCCGCACGGCAGCCCAAGACGAACTCCTCGCCGACGCTGCAGCTCGGCGACGAGTCGACCTCGAAGAAGCCGCTGCCCACCTCTGTGCCGGTGCGCACGTCACGCTGACGTTCGCCGGGGGTTCGCTTGCACTCGCCGTGCCCGAGTGCTAAACACGACTTAGCACTCGGCTGGTTCGAGTGCCAGAGCAGTGAGGCTGGGACGGTGAGGCCCCTCCGGGTTTGATCATTCGGAGGAGTCGTCCGTCGCGGGCACCGAGCCTGGCCACTGCACCGTGTTCCGCTGTGGGCTTTGCCGGCCCGCAGTGGCCCAGAATCCACAAAGGCGGAGGAACACACCGCAATGGCCAAGATGATTGCGTTCGACGAGGACGCCCGCCGCGGTCTCGAGCGGGGTATGAACACCCTCGCTGACGCCGTCAAGGTGACGCTCGGCCCCAAGGGTCGCAACGTCGTGCTCGAGAAGAAGTGGGGTGCGCCGACGATCACGAACGACGGCGTGTCCATCGCGAAGGAGATCGAGCTCGAGGACCCGTGGGAGAAGATCGGGGCCGAGCTCGTCAAGGAAGTCGCGAAGAAGACCGACGACGTTGCCGGTGACGGCACCACCACCGCGACCGTTCTCGCACAGGCGCTGGTCCGCGAGGGCCTGCGCAACGTTGCTGCCGGCGCCAACCCGCTGGGCCTCAAGCGCGGCATCGAGCAGGCCGTCGAGGCCGTCGCCGAGCAGCTGCTGAAGGCCGCCAAGGAGATCGAGACGAAGGAGCAGATCGCTGCTACCGCGTCCATCTCCGCCGCTGACCCCACCATCGGTGAGCTGATCGCCGAGGCGATGGACAAGGTCGGCAAGGAAGGCGTCATCACCGTCGAGGAGAGCAACACCCTCGGTCTCGAGCTCGAGCTCACCGAAGGTATGCGCTTCGACAAGGGCTACATCTCCGGTTACTTCGTGACCGACCCCGAGCGTCAGGAAGCGGTCCTCGAGGACCCGTACATCCTGCTGTTCGGCTCGAAGATCTCCACGGTCAAGGACCTGCTCCCGCTGCTCGAGAAGGTCATGCAGTCCGGCAAGCCGCTGCTGATCATCTCCGAGGACGTCGAGGGCGAGGCCCTGGCCACGCTGGTCGTCAACAAGATCCGCGGCACCTTCAAGTCCGTCGCCGTCAAGGCACCGGGCTTCGGTGACCGCCGCAAGGCCATCCTCCAGGACATCGCCACCCTCACCGGTGGCCAGGTCATCACCGAGGACGTCGGCCTGAAGCTGGAGAACGCCGACATCTCGCTGCTGGGCAAGGCCCGCAAGGTCGTCGTCACCAAGGACGAGACGACCATCGTCGAGGGCTCGGGCGACGCCGACCAGATCCAGGGTCGCGTCAACCAGATCCGCGCCGAGATCGAGAAGTCGGACTCCGACTACGACCGCGAGAAGCTCCAGGAGCGCCTCGCCAAGCTCGCCGGCGGCGTCGCCGTCATCAAGGCGGGCGCGGCCACCGAGGTCGAGCTCAAGGAGCGCAAGCACCGCATCGAGGACGCGGTCCGCAACGCCAAGGCCGCCGTCGAGGAGGGCATCGTCGCCGGTGGTGGCGTCGCGCTGCTCCAGGCCGCCGAGGCCGCTTTCGCGGGCCTGCGCCTGACCGGCGACGAGGCCACCGGTGCCAACATCGTCAAGGTCGCCGTCGAGGCTCCGCTCAAGCAGATCGCCGTCAACGCCGGCCTCGAAGGCGGCGTCGTGGTCGAGCGCGTCAAGTCCCTGCCCGCGGGCGAGGGGCTGGACGCCGCGACCGGCGAGTACAAGGACCTGGTCGCCGCGGGCATCATCGACCCGGCCAAGGTGACCCGTTCCGCGCTGCAGAACGCCGCCTCGATCGCCGCGCTGTTCCTGACGACCGAGGCCGTCGTCGCGGACAAGCCGGAGAAGAACGCCGCTCCGGCCGCGCCGGACGCCGGCGGCATGGACTTCTGAGTCCTTGCTCTAGATTGCTCCGATCGGCCCGGTTCGCTTCGGCGAGCCGGGCCGTTTGGCGTCTTCTGGAGTGTGTGGGCCGGCTTGCGTTGTGCGGTTTCGGTTCCAGCGGAGGGGGCGCCAATGCGGTTCGGTTGCGTTCCAGCGTGGTCGCTTTGGTCCTTTACCGAGCTTTGGTTTTTTCATCGCCGCTTCGCGACGATTGCGATTGGCGCTTGACTTCGGGGCCCTTGCGAGGCGCTGTTCGGCCTTTAAAAGCCGGGCATAAAGAGTCCGGCCGATCCGAACACGGTAGCACCTCGCACCCAAAGTCAAGCGCCAATCGCGGTGCGTGCGTGGTTGAGTTTGTGCGGTCGGGTTCCGGAAATTACCGCTTCCCGGTTCTGAATCGGTGCCGCGGGTCTGGCGATTCACTCGATGGTGTTCATTTTCGGCCCTGATATTCACGTGATCTTGCGGTAAATTAGAACACGTGAGCGACCCAGACCTTCCCCTCCTCTCCACCGGCGAGCTGCTGCGCGGCATCGTCGACGAGGTGACGGAATCCCGGGCGCGTGATTATGTGGTCATGCAGAAAATCGCCGAGTTGAACCGGCGCGGCGCCGCCACCGAGCTCGGCTACAAAAACCTTGCGCTCGTGCTGCGGGACGCGGTCCGCTGGGACAAGAACACCGCGACACGGTGGGTCGAGCAGGCGGCGAAGCTGAGCGGTGAGATCACCCCGACCGGCAGCGAGATCACCGCCCGGCTCCCGATCACCGCCACGGCCGCCGCCGAGGGCGCCCTGTCGATCGAGCACGTCGCGGTGGTGGCGGAGGCGATGCAGACGCTGCCCGCCGACCGTGAGGCGCAGCTGGTCGACTACGCCCGCCAGTTCGAGCCCACCCTGGTCCGTGCCCTGGGCAAGAAGCTGATCTACGGGTTGTTCCAGAACGACCCCGAACCGACAGATCCCAGCCCGAGCCCGCCTGCTCCCGTAACCGGCTGGCGCTGCGTCAGACCAGGGACGGGGTGGTGAAGTACTCCGGGACGATGGACCCGGTCACCGGCGCGACGTTGACGGCGGCGCTGGGCCCGCTAGCCAAACCCCGCCCCACCACCGCCGAAGGCCCCAACCCGCGCACGCTGGACGAGCGGCAGGGCGACGCCCTGGCCGAACTCCTCGACCTGACGCTGCGGGCGGACGTGCTGCCCGAACACGGCGGCGAAGCCGTCGCACTGACGGTGACCGTGGACTACGACGACCTGGCCGAGCAGGCCGGGGCGGCGACGCTGGACAACGGCGTACACCTCCCCGCCGACCAGGTCCGCCAGCTCGCCTGCAGCGCCGGGATCCTCCCGATCGTGCTGGGCAGCCGCTCCCAGCCGCTCAACGTGGGCCGCCGGTCCCGGCTGTTCACCTCCGGCATCCGCCGCGCCCTGGTCGCCCGCGACCACGGCTGCGCCTTCCCCGGCTGCACCCGGCCCCCGAAACACTGCGACGCCCACCATGTCCAGCACTGGGCCGACGGCGGCGACACCTCCCTCGACAACGGCGTGCTGCTGTGCCGCCACCACCACACCCTGATCCACCGCAGCGGCTGGGACGTCACCATCGAACACGGCATGCCGGTCTTCTACCCGCCCGCCTGGCTCGACCCCGAACGCAGACCCAGACGCAACCAGCTCCACACCGCCGCCTAACCCCGACCGAGGGACGCGAGCGGACCCCACCACCACCTCCACCGCCACGGCCGTGCAGCACCACCACGGCCGTGGCACAACCATGCCCACAACCCGGCAGTCACTGGTCAACGCTGTGGCAGCGACACAGACGACGTTCTGGCAGCGACAAAGCACTGGTATCGACGAGGCGCTGGCACCGGCAATGCCCTGGCACTGACGAGGCCGTGGCACCGACAAGGCTGTGGCAATGCGAACCGTAAAGCGGACAGCTCTATGCCGCGCCGTTCAAGCGGTAATTTCTGGAACCTGACCGCACAAACGCAACCACGTACGCAGGCGATTGGTGCTTGACTTTGGGTGCGAGGTGCTACCGTGTTCGGATCGGCCGGGCTCTTTATGCCCGGCTTTTTGAGGCCGACCAGCGCCTCGCAAGGGCCCCGAAGTCAAGCGCCAATCGCAATCGTCGCGAAGCGGCGATGAAATGACCCGGCTCGTCAAAAGGCCCGCGTAACCACCCATGCAAGGCGACATCACGTACGGCAGGCGACCCCTCCGCTGGTACCGCCACCAGCCAAACAAGCCGACCCGCCGCAAGCCCGCAAGCGCAAACCCCAGAATCCCCAGTCAAACCGCAAAACCTCACAGCATGATCGTCGGTGTCACCACTGTCCGCCCAGGCTCCCCCCGAGAATTCACGAGGTGCACCAAAATCTGGGTGGTCCCAGCCGGCACGTCGGGCAGCACGAACCGCCCACCGTCGTCGGCCTGGGTACAGGACGACTGATGATCCGCGACCCGGACCTCGACCGTGTGCTCCCCGGCCGGCACCAACCACCCGTCGATCCGGTGCCGCGATCCGGTGGACGTGAAGTTCACCATCAGCGTCAGGTTGTCCACGGTGAAGGTGATCGTGCCGGTCTGGCCGCCGCGCACGCCGGCGAAGGAGCCGGCTCGTTCCCAGCGGGCTACCTCTACGTCCAGGGATTCCAGGGCGATCGCGAATTTCACCCTGTCCACCAGGTCGGTGGGCGGTGGGTCCAGTTCGTCGACGAGCCTGTTCAGTTCGGAGAGGACTGCGGTGTCCTCAAGGCCCCTGCGGTCGTCGCGCGGGTCGATCTCGTTCACCGCGATCCTCCTTCCGTTTCCAGGTAGTTGCGCAGCAGTGTCAGGCACCGTCCCCTGGTCGGACCGATGCTTCCGTGGGGCATGGCCAGCGCTTCGGCCACGGCTCGGTACTCGGCGCGGCCTGCCAGGACGGTGAGGCGGAGCAGTTCCTGGCACCTCGTGGTGAGTCGGCCGAACGCGAGCCACAGGCGGCGGTCGCGGTCGTCCATCAGCGTCACGTCCTCGGGGAGGCCGGTGTCGGACTCGAGCTGTTCGGCGTACTCGTCGGACAGGTGTGTCTCACGCTTGTTGGGTGTCCAGGTTCGGCGTGCTTCACGCCTCGTTGTGACCACCAGGTAGCCGACCAGGGCTTTGGGCTCGTTGATGTTCTCGATGTTCTTCAAGAACGCGAGCCACACCGTCTGCACCACGTCTTCCGCGGCGGCCCTGTCCAGGCCCTGGCCTCGGGCTACGTGCCACAACAGCGGGGTCAGCTCGGTCACCAGGACGTCCAGTGCGTCGCGGTTGCCTTCGCGCGCGGCTGCCACACACACCGCGTGCCGTTCGGTGCCCTCAAGTCCGTCCCACGGCGGACGGTCATCCGCCGTGTGCAGCTCGTCCACGCAGCACCTCCGATCGGCCGCCCTGTCAGCGCCGTCCGCCAACTCATGAAGGGCTAACTGAGCGGTAGATACAAAATTCACTCGAATGGAGCAGTATTGCCGCGCAGCCGACCTCATCTTTCCCTGGGCACGCCAGCGGCCCGTGATTCCCCCTCCGTATCACGGGCCGCCATGGTGGGAGCCGCGCCAGCCGGCACCCCTCGAACCGGCTGACGCGTGCTCCACGCCTGAATCAAGCGCTCACTGAGAAAGAGCGGAACTCGGGCGAGCAGATACAGCTTCTGACGCACGAGGCGGGCGCGCGGCTCCGGATTCACGAAAGCACATCGAGGCAGCAGTTATGGTCTAGACCATGCTGATTCTCGAAGTGATCGCACTGGACGCCAAGGACGCCGAGGCCGCGCAGGAGGGCGGGGCGCACCGGCTCGAACTGGTCGCCGACATGGCCTCCGACGGGCTCACCCCGTCGGTCGCCACGTTCAGGGACGTCAAAACCGCCACCGACCTTCCGATCCGCGTGATGCTCAGGGATGCCAAGGGGTTCGCGCCCGGCAACCTCAAGCAGCTGCGTCGTCAGGCCGGGGAACTGCGCGAGGCGGGTGCTACCGAGTTCGTCCTCGGCTTCCTCGACGCCGAGGGGGAGATCGACGAGGGCGTCACGCTGAACCTCGTCGCCGAGCTGGAGGGCTGCGCCTGGACGTTCCACCGCGCCCTCGACAACTCCAACGACGTTCTCCGCTCGTGGGCCACCGTCCAAAACCTCGGCTGCGACACCGTTCTCGCCGCCGGAAGCGCGAAGGGTGTCGACGACGGCATCGAGAACCTGAAGAAACTCGTCACCCAGGCACCTCCCGCGTTGCTCGTCGGCGGCGGGCTCCAGCAACGCCACGTCGCCGAGCTGCTGGCAGCGGGCGTGACGGGCTTCCACGTCGGCAGCGCCGTTCGGCCGGGCGGCTGGGAGTCCCCGGTCGACGCCGCATCGGTTCGGGAATGGGTCAGTCGTCTGGTCTAGACCCTTGACCCAGACCGTTCTACAGTCACGTTGCTTCCTGTGAAATGGCCGTTGCAACATATGCAATGCGGAGGGCGCGATGAGGCTGAAGGCACTCGTGGCCGTGCTGGGCGTGGGCGCGGTGGTCGCCTGCGCACCGGTGCAGTCCGGACCGGCGAACACCAGCACGGACGAGAAGACCGGGCAGCTGCGGGTCTGGCTGTTCGACGAGGTCAACCGCGGTCCGAAGGAAGCCGTGGTGAAGGAGGCGATCTCCGAGTTCCAGGGCAAGCACAGCGGCGTCACCGTCGACGTGCAGTACATCCAGGTGTCCAGCAGGGCCGAGCGCTTCAAGGCCGCCTTCAGCGACCCCAAGAGCGCGCCGGACGTCGCCGAGTTCGGCAACACCGACCTCGCGGGCTACGTCTCCGCGGGTGGCTTCTCCGAGCTCGACCTCGGATCTTGGAGCGAGTCCAAGGACCTCGTGCCGACCATCCTCGACACGGCCAAGGTCGACGGGAAGACCTACGGCGTGCCGTGGTTCGTCGGTGTCCGCGCTCTCTACTACCGCACCGACGTCTTCACCGAGCTCGGGCTGAAGCCACCGGCGACGCTCGACGAGATCGCGCCGCTGGCCCGCCAGATCAGGCAGAAGAAGCCCGAACTGATCGGTATCTCCGCCGGTGGCAAGTACCTCTTCGCCGCGCTGCCGTTCATCTGGGCCAACGGCGGTGACATCGCCAAGCAGGACGGCGGCAAGTTCACCGCCACGATCGACAGCGCCGAGGCAAAGGCCGGTGTCGCCAAGTACACCGAGCTGATCAAGGACGACATCTGCCCGCCGGCCACCTGCGCGGGCAACGGCGGTGACGCGAGCGTCGAGGCGTTCCGCGCGGGCAAGGCGGCGATGACCATCGGCGGCGACTTCAACCGCAAGTCCGTCGACGCGTCCAGCGCGGCGGGCAAGTACGGCGTGGTGCCGCTGCCCGGCAGGACTTCGGGCTCGATCGCGCCCGCGTTCGCCGGCGGCAACCTGCTCGGTGTCATGAAGGGAACGCAGCGCAAGACGCTCGCGAACGAGTTCCTGCAGCTGCTCGCGTCGAAGAAGTACCAGCAGAAGATGTACTCGGCGATGGGCAATCTGCCGACGTTCAGCGACGTGCAGAAGCAGGTCAGCGACTCCGACAAGTTCCTGGAGCCGTTCACGAAGACCCTGCAGTCCGGCACGAAGTTCGTCCCCGTCACTCCCGCGTGGGCGAAGATCGAGGCGCAGACCGTACTGCCGACGATGATCCAGGAGGTCGTCACCGGCGCGAAGAACGTCGACGCGGCCACCGCCGACGCCGCCAAGACGATGAACGCGGCCTTCGCATCGTGAGCATGACGGCCAAAGGCCAGGGGCGGACCGCTTTCGCCTACCTGACCCCAGCGCTGCTGGTCCTGGCGGGCCTGCTGGCCTACCCGATCTACCAGCTGGTGCTCATCTCGCTCTACGACTACGGCCAGGAGCAGGTGAGCGGTGGCGCGCCGCTCACCTTCCTCGGCCTCGGGAACTACCAGAAGCTGTTGGGGGACCAGCAGTTCTGGACGGTGCTCGGGCAGACCGTCGCGTTCGCGGCGGTCTGCGTGGTCGGTACGTTGCTGGTGGGCGCCTTTCTCGCGATCCTCGCCACGAGGGTGCGCGCCTGGGCGCGGACGACGTTGTTCCTGGCGGCGCTCGGCGCGTGGTCCACGCCCGCCGTCGCCGGGTCGACGATCTGGCTCTTCCTGTTCGACGCGAACTTCGGGTTCGTCAACGAGGTGCTGGGCATCCAGGGCTTCTCCTGGACGTTCGACAAGTGGACCGCGTTCGGGCTCGTTGCGGCACAGGTGATCTGGTGCTCGTTCCCGTTCGTCATGGTGACGCTCTACGCGGGCATCAAGGCGATTCCGGGTGAGGTGCTGGAGGCCGCGGCCCTGGACGGCGCGTCGGCGTTCCGGACGGCCTGGAGCGTCACCCTGCCGTTGCTGCGGCCGATCATCCTCGTGGTGACGATCCAGTCGATCATCTGGGACTTCAAGGTGTTCACGCAGATCTACGTGATGACGAACGGCGGCGGTATCGCCGGGCGCAACCTCGTGCTCAACGTCTACGCCTACCAGCAGGCGTTCGCGGCGTCGGAGTACGGGCTGGGCGCGGCGATCGGTGTCGTGATGACCGTGCTGCTGCTGGTGATCACGCTGTTCTACCTCCGCGCGCTGCGGCGGTCGGGGGAGGTCCTGTGAGGCGGTGGCTGACCGAGGCGCTCGTCCTCGTGATCGCGGCGGTGGTGGCGTTCCCGCTGTTCTGGATGGTGTTGTCCGCCTTCAAGCCGGAGGACGAGATCATCTCGGTCGACCCGGTGCCGTGGACGACCCGGCCGACGCTGGACAGCTTCACGCGGGCGCTGACCGTGGCGAACTTCGGGCGCTACTTCCTGAACAGCGTGATCGTGGCGCTGATCGTGGTGGGGCTGAGCATCCTGATCTCGTTCCTCGCGGCGACCGCGCTGACCCGCTTCCGGTTCCGCAGCCGCACGACGTTGCTGATCATGTTGCTGGTCGTGCAGATGGTGCCGGTCGAGGCGTTGACGGTGCCGTTGTTCTTCCTGATGCGGTCGGTCGGCGACAGCGTGCCGGCGTTCGGCCTGAACCACCTCGGGTCACTTGTGCTGGTGCACCTGGCGTTCAGCCTGCCGTTCGCGATCTGGATGCTGCGCGGGTTCGTCGCCGCGGTGCCGGTGGAGCTGGAGGAGGCGGCGACGCTGGACGGCGCCTCGCGGTTCCGGTTCCTCTGGCAGGTGCTGTTCCCGCTGGTGGCACCGGGTCTCGTGGCCACGTCCGTGCTGGCGTTCATCCATGCCTGGAACGACTTCCTGTTCGCCAAGACGTTCATCATCTCGGCCGTGGAGAACCAGACCCTGCCGCTGGCCCTCCAGGTGTTCGTCAAACCCGACCAGAACGATTGGGGCGCGATCATGGCGGGCTCCACCCTGATGACGATCCCGGTGCTGATCTTCTTCCTGCTCGTGCAGCGCCGTCTGGTGTCCGGACTGGCCGGGGCGGTGAAGGGATGAACCTGCTGCCGCGCCCGGTGTCCTATGTGGACGGCGGGAGGCTGTGTGAGTACCGGGGCTGGGAAACGGTTCTCGTCGACGGTCCACCGGGCGGCTACCGCCTGCTCTCGTCCGACGAGGGCGTGCTGATCGAGGCGCACGACGAGGCCGGCGAGATGAACGCGCTGCAGACCCTGCGGCAGCTGCTCGGTGCGCAGGCGTTCCGGGCGGCGGGCGAGAAGCCGTCGGTCATCCCGGCGTGCGAGATCGTCGACCACCCGCGGTTCCCGTGGCGCGGCGTGATGCTCGACGTGGCGCGGCACTTCCTGCCCAAGCGGGAGGTGCTGCGGTACGTCGAGCTGCTGTCCGCGCACAAGCTCAACGTCCTGCACCTGCACCTGACCGACGACCAGGGTTGGCGCTTCGAGTGCCTGCGCTACCCGAAGCTGACCGAGGTCGGGTCGTGGCGGGAGGACTCGCGGTTCGGCGACCGGCGCTCCGGTGGCATGGCAGGCCGTCCGCACGGCGGCTTCTACACGCAGGAAGACCTGCGGGAGATCGTCGAGTACGCACGCCGGCGGCACATCGCGGTGATCCCGGAGATCGACATCCCGGGCCACTCGCAGGCGGCCATCGCGGCGTATCCGGAGCTGGGCGTGCACGGCGGCGGCGTGTGGACGGACTGGGGCATCAACGAACGCGTGCTGAACACGGCGGAGTCCACTGTGGACTTCTACCGGCACGTGTTCGACGAGCTGATGGACGTATTTCCCGGCGAGATCATCGGGCTCGGCGGCGACGAGGCTCCCGGCCACGACGGCGAACTGGTCCGCGCGATCGCGAAGCACATCGTGCGCAACGGGCGGCGGCCGTACGGATGGGACGAGATCCTGGAGTCGGGCCCGCTGCCGGCGGTCACGATCGTCGCGTCGTGGCGCGGTGTCGAAGGCGGCGTCACGGCGATGCGCGAGGGTCACGACGTGGTGATGTGCCCCGAGCAGCACGTCTATCTGGACTACCGGCAGTCGGAGTCACCGGACGAGCCGATTCCGGTGGGGACCGTGACGACGCTGGAGGACGTCTACGCGTGGGATCCGGTGCCTGCCGGGCTCACGGGTGAGGAGCCCGGACGGTTGCTGGGGGCGCAGGCGAACATCTGGACCGAGCACCTCGACTCGGCCAGGCGGGTGGACTACGCGGCGTTTCCGAGGCTGGCCGCGTTCGCCGAGGTCATGTGGTCCCCGGCGGAGAAGGATCCGGACTTCGTGCAACGGCTCAAGCAACACCATCTGCCCAGGCTCGACGCCTTGGGGGTGGAGTACCGGCCCCTCAACGGTCCCCACCCCTGGCAACGGCTGCCTGGTGTTCCTGGTTTTCCACGATGATCACGCCCCGGCTTACACGGCGGCGTCTTCCTCGGGCATGAGGATCCAGGCGGCGATGTAGAGGATGGCGCCGGTGCCGAACCCGAGCAGCGTCGCCGCCACCAGGATGATCCGCAGGATCGCGGCGTCCACCCCGATCATCTTGGCCACGCCGCCGCAGACACCGGCGATCATCTTGTCGTTCCTGCTGCGGCGGAGCTTCTTGACCTGGTCGGTCGCTTCGTTGAGCACGTTGTTCGTCATGGCTCAAGATTCGCCGAAACGAACGCCCCGCACATCGGTGACCACCCGGAACCCGACCCTGATTCCGGGTGGTCACCCTGGGGTCGTCAGTCGAGGCAGAACTCGTTGCCCTCGACGTCCTGCATGTTCTGGCACGACTCGTTCTCCTCGTCGGCGAGCAGCAGCGTTCCGCGCACCGCTCCGAGCGCTTCGAGCCGCACGCACTCGGCCTCGAGCGCGGCGAGGCGCTCCTCGCCCACCAGCCCCGTGCCGACGCGCACGTCGAGGTGCACCCGGTTCTTGACGATCTTGCCCTCGGGCACGTGCTGGAAGTACAGCCGCGGACCCACCCCGTTGGGATCGCTGGCCGCGTACCACGAGTCGTCGTACTCGGCCGGACCGACGTATCCCAGCGCCTCACACCAGAACTGACCGACCCGCACGGGTTCCGCGCAGTCGAACGTGATCTGGACCGTTTTCACTGACCCCATGCGTTCAGCCTAAAGGCCCTAATCTGGACGGCATGGAGTCCCCTGAGGAACTGGCGTCAGGGCTCGACCGCGTGGGGTACCTGCCGGACGGCGGGATCGCCACGGCGGCGTTCCTCGCGGTCGCGATGGGACGCCCGCTGTTCCTGGAGGGCGAACCCGGCACCGGCAAGACCTCGCTCGCGCTGGCGCTGGCCAAGGCGATGGACGTCCCGCTGATCCGGCTGCAGTGCCACGAGGGGATCGACGCGACCCAGGCCCTGTACGACTGGGACTACCCGCGTCAGCTCATGCACCTGCGCGTGCTGGAGACCCGCGGCGAGGTCGACGAGGCCTCCCTCTACACGCGACGGTTCCTGCTGGCCCGGCCGTTGCTGCAGGCGCTGGAGAACGCGCCGTGCGTGCTGCTCGTCGACGAGATCGACAGGGCGGACGACGAGTTCGAGGCGTTCCTGCTCGAAGTCCTCTCCGAGAACGCGGTCAGCATCCCCGAGTTCGGCGAGATCAGGGCCTCGACGCCGCCGCTGACCGTGCTGACCTCGAACCGGACCCGCGAGGTGCACGACGCGTTGAAGCGCCGCTGCCTCTACCACTGGCTGGAGCACCCGAGCATCGACCGCGAGGTCGCGATCCTGCGCCGCACGCTGCCCGGCCTCGACGAACGGCTGGCACGCCAGGTCGCGGAGGCCGTTCAGCGGATGCGTGGCCTTGACCTGCTGAAACCTCCCGGTGTCGCGGAGTCGCTGGACTGGGCGCGGGCGCTGCAGGCGCTGGGTCGCACCGAGCCGGACGTGACGACCCTCGGTGCCGTGCTGAAGTATCGGGAAGACGCGGAGCGCGTCATCGGGAGCACAATCGTGGGGTGACGGAAGCCTGCGTGGGGTTCACGCGCGTCCTGCGGGGCGCCGGGCTCCAGTGCGGGCCCGACCGCGTCCAGGCGTACCTGCAGGCCACCGCACACGTCGACCTGTACTGGGCAGGACGCCTCACGCTGTGCGCCGACCCGGACGACCTGCCGCGCTACGACGCCGTCTACCGCGCGTACTTCGGCGGCGCCCCGCCCAGGCCGCGCGCCACGGTCGAGCTCGACTCGGTCACCGTCGGCGTCGCGGCCTCCGACGTGGAAGTGCTGCGCCACAAGGACATCTCCGAGTTCAACGCCGCACCGCTGATCGCTCGCCTCAAGCCGCTCCCGCCGCGCAGACGGTCCCGGCGCCTCAAGAAAGCCCGCAGAGGCCCCATCGACCTGGCCAGGACCGTCCGCGCGATGATCGAGATCGGCGGTGAGATCGCGCTGCCGCGGCACCGCAGGCGAGGCGTGAAGGCACGCAGGCTGGTGTTGCTGATCGACGTCTCCGGCTCGATGGCCGCCTACTCCGACGCGTTGCTGCGGTTCGCGCACGTGGTCGCCCGCGCCATGCCCGTCGAGGTCCGCACGATCGGCACCAGGCTGACCCGCGTGACCCGCCAGCTCAAGGAACGCGACCCCGAACGTGCGGTGAAGGCCGCCGGGCGGGCCATTCCCGACTACGAGGGTGGCACGCGGCTCGGCGAGGCGCTGCGGCGGTTCAACCAGCAGTGGCGGCAACGGGGTGCGGTGGTCGTGCTGTTCAGCGACGGCTGGGAACGGGGTGATCCGGCCCTGCTGGCGACCGAGATGGCGAGGCTGAGACGGGTGAGTCACAAGGTCATCTGGGCCAACCCGCACGCGGGCAAACCCGGCTACCGGCCGGTCCAGAGCGGCGTGGTGGCGGCGCTGCCGCACGTCGACACGATGGTCGCGGGCCACAGCGTGCAGGCCCTGGAAGAACTGCTGGAGGAAGTGCGCCATGCGTGATGTCCTGTTCGACCTCGCGGAGCGGGTGGCGAACGGCGAGACGGTCGGCGTCGGCACGGTCGTCGCGACCTTCAGCTCGGCGCCACGACCGCCGGGTGCCGCGATGCTGGTGACCCAGGACGGCGAGGCGGTCGGCAGCGTGTCCGGCGGCTGCGTCGAGGGCGCCGTGTACGACCTCGCCCAGTCCACCGGCGAACCGGTCCTGCAGCGGTACGGGGTGAGTGACGACGACGCGTTCGCGGTCGGGCTGACCTGCGGCGGGATCATCGACATCTTCGTCGAGAAGATCAGCGCCGAGACGTTTCCGCAGCTCGGTGAGGTAGTGGAAACGGTCAGGGCCGAGCAGCCGGTGGCCGTCGCGACCGTCATCGAGCACCCGGACGGCATCGGCCGGCGCATGGTCGTCTGGCCGGATCGGCGTGCGGGAAGCCTGGGGTCGGCACGGGCCGACGACGCGGTCACCGACGACGCGCGCGGCATGCTCGCGAGCGGCCGCAGCGGCGTGCTCCGGTACGGGCCGGACGGCCAGCGGCGGGGTGAGGGCATGAGCGTGTTCGTGAACTCGTTCGAGCCGCCCGCGCGCATGCTCGTGTTCGGTGCGATCGACTTCGCCGCCTCGATGGCGCGGCTCGGTTCGTTCCTCGGCTACCGCGTCACCGTCTGCGACGCGCGGCCGGTGTTCGCGACACGCAGCCGTTTCCCGGAGGCCGACGAGGTCGTCGTGGAGTGGCCACACCGGTATCTCGAACGCGAAGCGTCCAAGTTGGACGAACGAACGGTCATCGCGGTGCTGACCCACGATCCGAAGTTCGACGTGCCGTTGCTGGAGGTCGCGCTGCGGCTCAAGGTCGGCTACGTCGGCGCGATGGGGTCGCGGCGCACGCACGAAGATCGCCTGCAGCGCCTGAGGGAGGCCGGTCTGACCGAGAGCGAGCTCGCGACCCTGGCCTCGCCGATCGGCCTGGATCTGGGTGCCAGGACACCGGAGGAGACCGCGGTGTCGATCGCCGCCGAGATCATCTCCTTGCGGTGGAACGGATCGGGTCGCCGCCTGGTCGATCTTGGTGAACCGATCCACCACTGATCGGGTTGTTGAACCCGCGAACGGGGAGGAGGCTGGGGTGACCCTCGTCACATGCTGCCCACCATCCCCTGGGAGGGTTCATGCACATCTCGGTCAACGTCGACGGAGTGACTTACGCCGACGAGGTCGAACCCCGGCTCCTGCTCGTCCACTACCTGCGGGAGCGACTGGGCAAGACCGGCACCGTCGTCGGCTGCGACACCGGCAACTGCGGGGCCTGCACGGTGCACCTCGACGGCCACAGCGTGAAGTCGTGCCAGATGTTCGCGGTCCAGGCGAACGGGCACGAGGTCACCACGATCGAAGGTCTCGCCCGCGACGGCAAACTGCACCCGGTGCAGGAGGCGTTCCGCAGCAACCACGCGCTGCAGTGCGGCTTCTGCACGCCCGGCATGATCATGCAGGCCATCGACCTGCTGGCCGACGAACCGGATCCCGACGACGAGACCGTGCGAAAAGGCCTGGAGGGAAACCTCTGCCGTTGCACGGGCTACCAGAACATCGTCCGCGCGGTGCAGGACGCCGCGCACCGGATGCGTCCCGGCGCAGGTCCGAAGCTGGAACAGCACAGCGATGAGCACATCACCGCGAAACAACCGGTAGGTGGCGAATGACCGCCACCGCGGAACCGGAAGTCGGCAAGGCCCGGCTCCGCAAGGAAGACGCTCGCCTGATCACCGGCCAGACCAAGTGGACCGACAACATCCAGCTGACCGGCATGCTCCACATGGCAGTGCTGCGCAGTCCCGTCGCGCACGCCCGCATCCGCGGCATCGACTGCAGCCGCGCCACCGCGATGCCCGGTGTGGCGCTCGTGCTCACCGGTGAGGACTTCGCCGCCGAACAGGGCTCGCTGCCCTGCGCGTGGCCCATCACCGAGGACATGAAGTCGCCGCCGGCGCCCGCGATGGCCGTCGACCAGGTCAACTTCGCCGGTGAGGCCGTCGCGCTGGTGATCGCGGACAACGCCTACCGGGCAGCGGACGCGCTGGCCGCGATCGACGTCGACTACGACGAGCTGCCGGTCGTGCTCGACCTGGAAGAAGCTCTCAAGGACCAGGACCTGGTGCATCCCGATCTCGGCACCAACAAGTGCGCGACCTGGGTCTTCGACTCCGCCGAGGCGGGGAGCGGCACGGACGTCGAGGAAGCCATCGCGTCCGCCGAGGTCGTGATCGAGCGGACGTTCCGGCAGCAGCGGCTGATCCCGTCCTTCATAGAACCGCGATCGGTCGTCGTGGACCCGAGCGCCGACATGTTCACCATGTGGTCCGCCACGCAGATCCCGCACATCCTGCGCTGGATGCTCGCGGCCACCACGGGCATCGCCGAGCACAAGATCCGCGTCATCGCGCCGGACGTCGGCGGCGGGTTCGGCGGCAAGCTCCAGGTCACGCCGGAAGAGCTGCTCTGCCTGCTGGTCGCGCGGCGCATGGGCCGTCCGGTGAAGTGGACCGAGTCGCGCACCGAGTCGATGCTGTCCGCGCACCACGGCCGCGACCAGATCCAGAAGGTCACCGTGTCCGCCCGCCGCGACGGCACCGTGACCGGCCTGAAGGTCGAACTGCTCGCCGACATGGGCGCCTACCTGCGGCTCGTCACGCCGGGCATCCCGATCCTGGGCGCGTTCATGTTCAACGCGATCTACAAGTTCCCGGCCTACCGGTTCGTGTGCACCAACGTGTTCACGAACAAGACGCCGACGGACGCCTATCGGGGTGCTGGACGGCCAGAGGCCACGTTCGCGATCGAGCGGATGATGGACGAGCTCGCGGTCGAGCTGGGCATGGACCCGATGAAGATCCGCGAGATGAACTGGATCAAGCACGACGAGTTCCCGTTCACCACGGTCGCGGGCATGACCTACGACTCCGGCAACTACGAGGCCGCGACGGCTCGTGCGATGGAGCTCTTCGGCTACGAGGAGCTGCGCGAGGAGCAGGAACGGCGTCGTTCGTCCGGTGATCCGGTGCAGCTCGGCATCGGAATCTCCACCTACACCGAGATGTGCGGCCTCGCGCCGTCGCGCGTGCTGGGCGCTTTGCGTTATGGCGCAGGCGGATGGGAGACCGCGTCGATCCGCATGCTGCCCACCGGCAAGGTCGAGGTGATCACCGGAACCTCGCCGCACGGGCAGGGTCACGAGACGGTGTGGTCGCAGATCGTCGCCGACCGGCTCGGCGTGCCGTTCGAGGACGTCGAGGTGCTGCACGGCGACACGGCGTCGGCGCACAGGGGCATGGACTCCTACGGCTCGCGTTCGCTGACCGTCGGTGGCACCGCCCTGGTGCACGCGGCGGACAAGGTGCTCGCCAAGGCCCGGAAGCTCGCGGCGCACATGATGGAGTGCGACGAGGCGGATGTGGAGTTCGCTTCCGGCTCGTTCTCCGTCCGCGGCACGTCGACCGTGCGCACTCTGAGCGATGTCGTGCTCGCCGCGCACGTGGCGCACGACCTGCCGGAGGGCATGGAACCCGGCATGGACGCCGATGCCACGTTCGACCCCGACAACTTCTCGTTCCCGCACGGAACCCATTTGTGCGCGACGGAAGTCGACACGGAGACCGGCAGGGTGCGCATCCGCTCGTACGTGGCGGTCGACGACGTCGGCACGGTCGTCAACCCGTTGATCGTCGACGGTCAGGTGCACGGCGGGCTGGCCCAGGGCATCGCCCAGGCGTTGTACGAGGAGGCCATCCACGACGAGACAGGCACCTTGACCACCGCCACGTTCGCGGACTACCTGGTGCCCTCGGCGGACGATCTGCCGTCGTTCCTGACGGCCCGCACCGCGACGCCGGCGACGTCGAACCCGTTGGGCGTCAAGGGAGTCGGCGAGGCGGGCACGATCGCCTCGACGCCCGCGGTGGTGAACAGCGTCCTGGACGCCGTGCGGCACCTTGGCGTGCGGGACATCGAGATGCCGCTGTCGCCGGAACGCGTCTGGACGGCGCTGCAGGGCGGGGCCGCGGACGCGTCCACACCGGCCGCCGGTGGCCTCGGTTCCATCGACTCGCAGGGAGGACAGTCATGATCCCGGCGGAGTTCAGGTACCTGTGCCCGTCCACTGTGGACGAGGCGGTGCGGATGCTCGCCGAGGAGGGTGAGGACGCCAAGATCATCGCGGGCGGGCAGTCGCTCGTGCCGGTGCTGCGAATGCGGCTGGCGGCGCCCACGGCGTTGATCGACCTCGGTGGGCTGACCGAGCTGACGGGCGTGCGCGACGAGGGCGACTCGTTGCTCATCGGTGCGATGACCACGCACTACGAGGTGCAGCGCGACCATCTGATCCACGACCACGCGTTGCTGTTGAAGCTGGCCACGGACACGGTGGCCGATCCGCAGGTCCGGCACCGCGGCACGTTCGGCGGCTCGCTGTGCCACGCGGACCCGGCCGGCGACCTGCTCGCACCCGCGCTGGCCCTGGACGCCGTGATGATCATCGCCGGTCCCGGCGGCCGTCGTGAGGTGCCCGCGTCGGAGTTCTTCGTCGACTACTTCGAGACGGCGCTGGCTCCCGACGAGATCCTCATCGACGTCCGGGTGCCGAAGTTCACGGGCTGGGGCGCGCACTACGAGAAGCTCAACCGGGTCGCGCAGGCTTGGTCGATCGTCGCGGTCGCGGCGGCCGTGCAGGTCCGCGACGGCTCGATCGCCGCGGCTCGGGTCGGCCTCACCAACGTCGGTGCTGGTCCGGTGCGCGCGGTCGACGTGGAATCCGCGTTGGTCGGTCAGCCCGCCACCGCCGAGGCGATCTCTGAGGCGGCTCTGCGGGCGTCCACGGGTGACGGCTACAAGGACAACCTGGCTCGGGTGCTCACCGGGCGTGCGCTGACGGCGGCGGTAGCGGGATGAAGCTGACGCACTCGTTCGTCTCGCCGGCCCCGGCCGAGGAGGTCTGGGAGGCGTTGATCGACCCGGAACGCGTGGCCCCGTGCCTGCCAGGGGCCGCGCTGACCTCGGTCGACGGCAAGACGTTCAGCGGGGAGGTGAAGGTCAAGCTCGGCCCGGTGCAGCTGCTGTACCGGGGCAGCGGCGAGTTCGTGGAGATCGACCCGGTGCTGCGTCGCGCCGTTCTCAAAGCCGCCGGTAAGGACACCCGTGGCAACGGCACGGCGTCCGTGGTGGTGACGTTCGAGGTCGGCGAGTCGGTCGAGATCGAGACCGATCTGGCGATCACGGGCCGTCCCGCCCAGCTCGGCCGCGGCCTGATTTCCGAGGTCAGCGGCAAGCTCGTCGACCAGTTCGCGGAATGCCTGGCGAGCACGCTGGGTTCCGGGGATGCTGACGAGGTGGCGCAACAGCAGCATCTCCGAGTGGTCCCCGACGAGCCGATCGACCTGATCGACACGGCAGGCGTACCGGTCCTGAAGCGCGTGCTGCCCGTCGCGGCCGGCGTGCTGGCGGTCGTGCTGTTCGTGGTCCTGCGACGCAGGCGGCAGCGCTGAAGCGTGGTGTCCGGTGGCCGGTCTTCGTGCTGGCCGCCGGCTTCGCGCTGTCCGCGTGCACCGGGTCGCCGGTGGTCATCACCAGCGCGCCTCCCACACCGTCCTCACCCACCTCGACGGGCCCGCCACCGCCCCGGTCGTTCACGCTGACCGCGGGCGGCGACATCCTGATCCACCCCGCGCTGACCGAGCAGGCGGTCGCGGACGGCGGCGCCGCGGGCCGCAACTTCCAGCCGTTGCTCGCAGGCATCAAGGACACGCTGAAGGCCGACCTGTCGCTGTGCCACCTGGAGGTGCCACTCGGGACGAAGGAGGGCCCGTTCTTCGGCTATCCGTCGTTCCTGGCCCCGCCCGAGGTGGCGAAAGGCCTGGTCGACGTGGGCTACGACTCCTGCTCGACCGCCTCGAACCACACGCTGGACCGCGGCGTCTCGGCCATCCACACGACCCTGGACGCGATGGACGCCGTCGGCCTGCACCACACCGGCTCGTTCCGCACGCCCGAGGAAGCCGCCGCGCCGCTGATCCTGGACGCGGGCGGGGTCAAGGTCGCCCAGCTGTCGTTCACCTACGGCTTCAACGGCATCCCG
This sequence comes from Lentzea nigeriaca, assembly GCF_016907955.1. GTDB lineage: Bacteria > Actinomycetota > Actinomycetes > Mycobacteriales > Pseudonocardiaceae > Lentzea > Lentzea nigeriaca. The sequence continues at coordinate 673,725 of NZ_JAFBCX010000002.1, forward strand.
CTGCCCCAACCGTGGCGCGCGAACCAGATCAACGCGACCAAGATCCTCGCCGACGCCCGTGCCGCTCGTGCCGCCGGCGCCGAGGTCGTCGTGCTGTCCGTGCAGTGGGGCAACGAGTACCAGCACGCGGCGACCGACGAGCAGAAGGCGCTGGCCCGTCAGCTGCTCGGCGACCCCGCGCTGGACCTGATCATCGGCACGCACGTCCACGTGGTGCAGCCGTTCGAGAAGATCGGCAAGAAGTGGGTCGCGTACGGGCTGGGCAACGAGGTGGCCCGGCACGCGGAGCCGCGCGGTGTCACCGAGGAAGGGGCGATTGCTCGGTTCAAGTTCGAGCAGGGGCCTGAGGGGTGGACCGTCGTGGAGGCCTCTTACACGCCGACGCTGGTCGAGCTGGGACCGCCGATTCGGTTGGTGGACCTGACTCGGATGCCTGCTTCCGATCGGCGGAATCAGGCGATCGAGCGGACCGAGGGCGTGGTGTTCAGCATGGGGGCGAAAGGGCAGGGCCTGGTCAGGTCGAAGCCCTAGAACCACTTGAACGTGTGAAAATGCGAGCGGGTTTGGAGTCCTTCCATGTGCGACGGTGTATGAGACGGAAGGAACGCAGTGACCGCACTACCCGATAGGCCTCCGAGGCGTCTGCCTGCTGTTGCGACGGGTCTGTTGACCGTTGCTCAGTACGCCGCACTCGGAGAAACCGAAGACGGCTATACGGAATTGGTAAACGGCCGTCTGATCATGTCCCCCAGCCCTCTCGCCGATCACAATGTCACGGGCTCGAACGCCAAGCGTCACGAGTACGCAAAGGCTGGCATCCCGTTCTACTGGATCATTGATCTCGACGAGCCCGTCTCACTGGCGCCAATGCATCTTGCTGGTCCCTTCGGCTATCAAGAGGTGCCTGTCGAAACCCAGGTCTACGAGACCGACGCGCCGTTCCCGCTGAAGATCCAGGTTGATCGGCTCATCGACTGAGTTTGCTCAACACCCTGTCGTACCGAGAAATCCAGGCCTCCGCGATCACATCGTTCGCGAACTCCTCGACGCGGTCCGGCACGGGTGGATTGGCGAGCACCGGCAGATACCCGTCGACCGGCATGAGCGAATCGCTCGTGACATCGCCGTCCAGCAGCGACAGCGTCGCCAGCCCGCACGCGTAGTCGAGCTCCGGCAGCGCCGCCGCCAGCGCGACCCCGGCAGCCATCCCGACCGACGTCTCCAGCGCCGACGACACCACGCACGGCAGCCCGCACGCCTCGGCGATCTCCAACGCCCTGCGCACACCCCCGAGCGGCGCCACCTTGATCACCGCGATGTCCGCTGCCCCGGCCACGGCAACCTTGAGCGGGTCCTCCGCCTTGCGGATCGACTCGTCCGCGGCGATCGGCGCGCCGACCTTCCTGCGGACCTCGGCCAGCTCGTCCAGCGTGTGGCACGGCTGTTCCACGTACTGAAGCCCGCCGGCGGCCCTGTCCATGGCCCTGATCGCCGTGACGGCCGTGTCGACGTCCCACATCATGTTGGCGTCGACCCGCACGAACCCACCCGGTCCGAGTGCGTCCCGGACCGCTTCGAGCCGGGCGCAGTCCTCGCCGAGCGTGGACTCGGCGACCTTGACCTTGGCCGTCGAACAGCCGGATCGCGCGACGATCTCGTGCGCCTTCTCCGGGCTGACGACGGGCACCGTGCAGTTGACCGGGATGCGGTCGCGAACCGGTGCGGGCCAGCCGTCGTGAGCGGCTTCGAGAGCGCACGCGAGCCACGGCATCGCCTCGTCGTCGTCGTACTCCTCGAACGGGCAGAACTCGCCCCACCCGGCCGGTCCCTCGAACAGCAGACCGGTGCGCTTCGTGATGCCGCGGAACCGCGCGCGCATCGGGAGGGAGTAGACGTGCACGCGCCGATTCAAGCGCACTTCTGGAGCTCCAGCGAATGCCCGCCGCCCCGCAGGTTGACCGTGCCGACGGCCTGGATGCCGAGCAACGTGCACACGATCTGCTGAACCGCGGCCCTGCTGAGCAGCGAGACGTCGGTGGAGATGCTGACGTCGAGGCCGCTCGCCACCCGGTCGACCGTGGCCGGTGCGGCGTCGAACGGGACCTCGGTGGTGAGGCCACGGCTCTGCTCGGCGCCGTTCGGGCCCTGGGCGAGCAGAGCGACGACGTCGTAGCCGCTCAGGCTGCCCAGCGGGCGGCTGACCGGGACGGCCTTGCCCTCGGACACCCAGTAGAGCGCGGGCGCGGTGTTCTCGACGGGGCCGCTCGGCGCTTCGAGGCCGGGGATGGGCTCGGTCGGCCGGATGCCGCAGCCGGTGACGAGGAGGAGAACGATCACAAGCTGACGCAGGGGTCCCCTCCAGGGGGTCCCCCTGTTTCCATTATCCCAGGCAGCACCGACAATTCCGGGCCTCACCGCTCACCTCCCAGCGGCAGGCGAAGCGTGAACAACGCCCCGCCACCCGGCCGGTTCGCGGCGACCAACGTGCCCCCGTGCAGCCGCGCGTTCTCCCAGGCGATCGCGAGCCCGAGCCCGGACCCCTCCGACCGTCCGCGCGCCGAGTCGGCCTTGTAGAACCGCGCGAACACGTGCGGCAGGACGTCCTCCGGCAGCCCCGGACCGGAGTCGGCGACCTCGATCACCAGCGACGACTCCTCCACCGACAGCCGCACGGACACCGGCGCAGCCCCGTGCCGCAGCGCGTTGCCGACCAGGTTCGCGACGATCACGTCCAGCCGTCGCGGGTCCAGCCGCGCCCGCACGTCCGTGGGCAGCGAGGCCGACACCTCGAACCCGCGCATCTTCAGCGTCCGCGACACCACCTCGGCCACGTCGACGTCGTCCAACGCCAACGCAGCTGTCCCCGAGTCGAACCGGGTCACCTCGATCAGGTCGTTCACCAGCCGGGTCAGGTTCTGCGTCTCCCGGTTCACCAGCCGGGCGGCCTGGCCGGCCACTCCGGGCAGCGCGGCCGTCTCGGCGTCCAGCACGTCGGTCACGGCGGTCATCGCGGCCAACGGCGTCCGCAGCTCGTGCGACACGTCCGCGACGAACCGGCGTGCGTCGGCCTCCATCCGTCGCAGCTCACCAACGTGATGTTCCAGCGAGGACGCCGTGGTGTTGAACGTGGTGGCCACCGACGCCAGCTCGTCCCGTCCCCGCACCGGCACCCGCGCGGACAGGTCGCCCTGCCCGAGCCGCCAGGCCGCCATCCGCAGCTCCCGGACGGGCCGCAGCACCCCGCGCGCCGCCAGGAAACCCATGCCCAGCGCCAGGACCAGGCCCGCGCCGCCGATCAGCCACGCGTTGCGCGCGAGCTCGTCGACGACCTCGATCTCGGAGGTGAACGGCCGCAGCACGTACACCTCGATGCCGGAGGACCCGCCGTCGGACACCCGCACCTGCATGCCGACGACGAGCCACACCGCGCCCGCGTACGGCACGCGCTGCCAGCCCACCCGCCCGGACGTCACCAGCGCCTGCAGCTCGGGAGTGACCACCGACGGGTCCATCGAACCGGCGGACACGTCCTTCGTCCGAGCGAGCGCCATGCCCTCACGCCCGGAGACCTTCCCGGCAATGCGTTCCAGGGACGCGGCGTCCGGTGACCTGGCGGGCAACGGGTACAGCTGCTCCACCCGGCTGGTCGTCTCGATGACGGCGTTGTCCTGGGCGCGCTGCACGATCGCGTCGCGCGACCGCACGTACCCGGCGCCGGCGACCGCCACCGCGGTGACGACGCTCAGGAACGCGAAAGCGAGCAGCAGCCGCAGGCGCAGCGTCACAGCGGTCCGAAGCGATAGCCGAAGCCGCGCACCGTCTGGACGTACACGGGCGCCGCCGGATCGTCCTCGATCTTCGACCGCAACCGCTGCACGCACGCGTCGACCAGCCGCGAGTCGCCCAGGTAGCCCTGGTCCCACACGGACTCCAGCAGCTGCTGCCGCGACAGCACCCTGCCCGGCGACGAGGAAAGCTCAAGCAGCAACCGCAGTTCCGTCGGCGCCAGCGACACCGGCCGCCCGAGCCGCGTGACCACCAGCCCGTCGCGGTCGATCGTCAGGTCGCCGTAGCGCTCGGCCGCGACCTCGGACACCGAGAGGGACGACCGCCGCAGCACCGCGCGGATCCTGGCCTCCAGCACGCGGGCCTGCGCGGGCTTGGCCACGTAGTCGTCGGCACCGGCCTCCAGCCCCGCCACCACGTCGATGTCGTCGTTGCGCGCGGTCAGCATGATGATCGGGAGATCACCGGCCGCGCGGATCCGCCGGCACACCTCGAACCCGTCCACGCCCGGCAGCATCAGGTCCAGCACCACCACGTCGGGTGCGGCGCTCGTCAGCAGGTCGAGGCCCTCCTCGCCCGTGCGCACCGCGTCCACGGTGTGTCCCTGGTAGGTCAGGGCGAGCGACAGTCCTTCGCGGACCGCCTCGTCGTCCTCGATCAGCAGTACGCGCGGCATGTCCTCCAGCCTTCCGGACGGGTCTCATGAGGACGTCCTTGCCACGTCATCGTTGCGTAACGACCTTCCGTGCGGAGTTGTTGCCCAGCCATCACCCAGCGCGCACACGGGTTCGAAACCCTCTGCGACATGCGAAAAGCGCTACTGGCGTCGATCACTGCAACCCTCGCGGTGATCAACACCGTCACCCCTGCCCATGCCATCCGCGGCGGCGTCGAGGCACCGGCGCCCTACCCGTTCTCCGGGTCGTTGCAGCGGCCCGACTCACCGCGCGAGGACGGCCACACCTGCGGCGTCACGCTGGTCGCCCCGAGCTGGGCCGTCACCGCCGGTCACTGCACGAGGAACAACCCCAGCCTCGCCCAGGTCGGCCGCCCGAAGAACTGGACGGTCCGGCTCGGTACGACGGACGCCGGCGGTGGCGGCGAGGTGATCGCGGTCGAGCGGTTCATCACCTACTCGCCCTACCCCGTCCACGAAGGTGACATCGGCCTGCTGAAGCTGAAGAAGCCCGCCAGGACCAAACCCGTCGCACTGCCGTCGGCGAGGCCCGCTGACGGCACTCGGGTGCGGATCCTCGGCTGGGGCATGACCTGCGACCGCCGCGCACCCGAGTGCTACCCGCAAAAGCTGCGCGAAGCCGACACGGTCGTCCAACCCGCGCGGGCGTGCGACGGCATCCAGGCAGAGCGCGAGCTCTGCATCGGCGCGCTGGACGGCAGCGTCGCCGCGACGAACATGGACTCCGGCGGCCCCGGACTCGTCCGCGACGGCGACCGCTGGGTGATGGCCGGCGTCGTGAGCGGCTCCGGCGGCGACGACCGGCCGGTCATGTACACAGATGTCCACTACTTCAAGACCTGGATCAACGACGTCGTCACCGGCAAGCTCGACCCGCCGGACACGCCCGTGCCGGACCTCGAAGGTGCCGCGTCGATCGGTGCCTGTTCCGCGTCCGTGATCAGGACCGACCGCACCAGGCTCAGCGATCCGGCGCTCCTGCTCACGAACGGCCACTGCGTCCCGGAACGCCCGGCACCCGGCCAGACGTTGCGGGATCTCCCGATCGCGCTCCCGGTGACCATCGGCGACCGCCAGGGCTACCTCCAGGCCAAGGCCAAGACGACGCACCTGGTGTACGCGAGCATGACGGGCGCCGACACCGCGCTGTACCGCCTCGACCAGACCTACGCCCAGCTCCGCGCCAAGGGCGTGAAGATCTTCAAGCTCGCCGACCGCCCGGCCGCATCCAGTACGAAGATCGACATCATTTCGTCGGGCAACGGCAAACGGTTCCAGTGCACGATCGAAGCCGTCGTCCCGCACCTGCGTGAAGAGGGCTACACACAGGACAACGCCTACCGGTACGACCCGGAGTGCGAGCCGTCGCACGGTGGTTCGGGTTCACCGTTGGTGCTCAAGGACGGTGTCACGGTCGTCGGTGTGCACAGCACGGGCAACGACAACGGTGAGCAGTGCACGGCAAACAACCCGTGCGAGGTCGCAGCGGACGGCACGGTGACCGTGCACCAGGGCGCCCGCTACGGCCAGCAGATCACGCACCTAGTCGAGAGCGGCGGTGTGGCGTAGCTGCTCCGGTGTCGGGTCCATGACCAGGACCCGCAGAGCCGCGGCGAACCGGTCGAACCTGCGGTCGAACTCGGCCAGCTCGCGCGACGGCTCCGCGACCAGCGCCGCCCGCCCCGCCTTGGGCACTGCGGTCGCCAGCGCGTCCCGCAACGGCTGGAACCGGCGCAGAGCCACGAGCAGTGTCCACAGCTGCTGCTCGACCAGCGCCACCTGCACCGGATCACCGGTGACGCGCAGGAAGTCCTCCCGCACGGCCGTGGCGCGACGGCGTTGAGCGGGGCACGGGAAGTCGGTCGACCGGACGACCTGGTCCTCCGGCGCCGACTTCGCGAGCGACTCCTCCGACCGGAACCGTCTGGAGGGGACGGTCCGCGCCGGGTTCCACATCCACCAGAACGTCATCCGACCAGGTCGTCCGCATCGACGATCTTGTACGCGTAGCCCTGCTCGGCCAGGAACCGCTGCCGGTGCGCCGCGTACTCGGTGTCGAGCGTGTCGCGTGCGACGACCGAGTAGAAGTGCGCCTGCCGCCCGTCACCCTTGGGCCGCAGGATCCGGCCGAGCCGCTGGGCCTCCTCCTGGCGCGAACCGAACGTGCCGGACACCTGGATGGCGACCGAGGCCTCTGGCAGGTCGATGGAGAAGTTGGCGACCTTCGACACGACCAGCGTGCGCAGCTCGCCGCGACGGAACTGGTCGAAGAGCTCCTCGCGCTCCTTGTTCTTCGTCGATCCCTTGATCACCGGCGCCCCCAGCTCCTCACCCAGCTCGTCGAGCTGTTCCAGGTAGGCACCGATCACCAGAGCGGGCTCGTCGGGATGCTGGTCGAGCACCCTGCGCACGACCGGGATCTTCGTCCGCGCGGTCGAGCAGAGCTTGTAGCGCTCCTCCGGCTCGGCCGTCGCGTACTGCAGCCGCTCGTTGTCGGTCAACGTCACCCGGACCTCGGTGCACTCGGCGGGAGCGATCCAGCCCTGCGCCTCGATGTCGCGCCACGGCACGTCGTAGCGCTTCGGCCCGATCAACGAGAAGACGTCGCCTTCCTGCCCGTCCTCGCGCACCAGCGTGGCTGTCAGCCCGAGGCGGCGACGGGACTGCAGGTCGGCGGTCATCCGGAACACCGGCGCCGGCAGCAGGTGGACCTCGTCGTAGACGATCAGGCCCCAGTCGCGCGAGTCGAACAGCTCCAGGTGCTTGTACTCGCCCTTCGACTTGCGGGTGATCACCTGGTACGTCGCGATCGTGACCGGCCGGATCTCCTTGCGCTCACCGGAGTACTCGCCGATCTCCTCCTCCGTCAAAGACGTCCGCGCGATCAGCTCCCTCTTCCACTGCCGGCCGGCCACGGTGTTCGTGACCAGGATCAACGTGGTCGCCTGCGCCTCGGCCATCGCCGCGGCGCCCACGAGCGTCTTGCCCGCGCCGCACGGCAGCACGACGACGCCGGAGCCGCCCGCCCAGAACGCCTGGGCCGCGAGCCGCTGGTAGTCGCGCAGCTTCCAGCCGTTCTCGTCGAGCTCGATCGGGTGCGCCTCGCCGTCGACGTACCCGGCGTGGTCCTCGGCCGGCCAGCCGACCTTGAGCAGAAGCTGCTTGAGCCGCCCGCGCTCGCTCGGGTGGACGATGACCGTGTCGTCGTCGATCCGCGCGCCGAACATCGGGGCGATCTTCTTGTTGCGCAGCACTTCTTCGAGCACCGCGCGGTCGTTCGAGTTGAGCACCAGCCCGTGCGCCGGGTTGTTGGTGAGCACGAGGCGCCCGAACCGGCTCATCGTGTCGACCACGTCCACCAGCAACGGCTGCGGCACCGGGTAGCGGCTGAACCGCACCAGTGCGTCCACCACCTGCTCGGCGTCGTGCCCGGCCGCGCGGGCGTTCCACAGCGCCAGCGGTGTCACGCGATACGTGTGCACGTGCTCGGGCGCGCGCTCCAGCTCAGCGAACGGCGCGATGGCGGTCCGCGCGTCGTCGGCGAGCGGGTGGTCGACCTCGAGCAGCAGCGTTTTGTCCGACTGGACGATCAGTGGGCCATCGGTCACGCGTACAAGTCTCCCTGACGACGCCAAATGCGTTCGACCTGCGTCAACTGGCGAGAACAAATGTGAGGCGACACACCCAGCCCACATCGCGTGTCGTACTTTTTCGGCCATGAGCACCGAGTCGACTGATCCCGTCGAGCCACCGGCCACGGTGGCACCGGCTCCTGAGGAGGCCGAGACCGACGAGTCGCCCAAGAAGAACTGGCTGAAGTTCGTCATCGTCGGCGTGCTGGCGGTCGCGTTGATCGGCATTGGCACGTGGGCGGTCACGTCGCTCAACAGCGCCAAGGTCGGCGACTGCGTCAGTGCCTCGCCGAAGGACGTCGACAAGCCGGACGGCGAGTGGAACATCTCGTCCCAGGGCTGTGGTGACGTCAAGGCGACGCACCGGGTCGCCAAGATCCTGAACGGCGCCGGCGAGTCGTGCCCGGAAGAGGGCATCTACGAGCAGATGGAGTCGGGCAAGAAGTTCATGTGCCTGATGCCGAACCTCGCCGAGGGCAACTGCTACACCTCGAGCGACGACGGGGCCTTCAAGAAAGAAGCCTGCACCACCGAGTCGCCCGTGAAGATCGTGAAGAAGGTCGACGGACTGCCTCAGGAGGGCACGGCGTGCCCGGAGGGGTCGAGCGAGCTGCGCTTCAGCGAACCGGCCTCGGTCTACTGCATGGGCGTGCACGAGGGATCCTGATTTCGGTGCCGACACCCAGGCCCCTGGCCTGGGTGTCACCATCGCCGGGCACGAGGGATCCTGATCGGGTGAACTTTGTTGAGTTGAGCGGCGCCCGGCGCCGATATCCGGTCCATGAAGAAGGTCGGCCTGGGTATCGCCGTTGTCCTCGCGCTCGGCCTGCTCGGCGCAATCGTGCTGAGCCAGCTGAGTGACGTGGCGACGGCGGCCAGGGTGGGCGACTGCGCGCGCATCTCCGGCTCGCACGACGACCCGAAGTACCAGGCGCTCGACTGCACCTCGGAGAAGGCGACCGTCAAGATCGCCAAGATCCTGCGGGGGAACGAGGACAAGTGCCCGTCCGGTGGCATGGACTACTCGACGTACACCGGCGACTCCACGTTCTGCCTCATGCCGAACTTCGTCGAGGGCGCCTGCTACGGCCAGGACCCCGACACCGGCATCACCAAGGTCGACTGCGCGACCAAGGACTCGGTGAAGGTCGCGAAGGTGCTCACCGGCAAGACCGACCACGACGCCTGCGGAGCCGCGCGTGCGGCCGTCTTCCCGGAACCGGCCGTCACCTTCTGCCTGGAACACGGCGACAAGCAGTGATCTTCGCGTAAAGCCCGCCGCCGCGGTTCGTCCACGTGGGACCCTCTCCTGCGTGATGAACGAGGAGGCCACGGCAGGGACCGGCCTGGGGAAGCGGGTTCTGACCTACGCGGCCACGTTGCTCGTCGCGGCCATCGCGATCTACGGCATCTCCGAGTTCCTGACCCCGGTCCAGCCGCCGAAGCGCGGCGACTGCGCGTACCTGACGGGCAACGTCGGCGCCGGCCGGTACAACGCCGTCGCGTGTTCGGACTCCAGCGCGAACTATGTCGCCGAAGGCACGGTCGCCAAGTCGCAGTCCTGCCCCAACAGCGAGGACATGAGCTGGGTGCCCGTACGGGCCGTCGATCCCGACGTCCGGTTCTGCCTGGTCCCGCTCTACGTCGAGGGCGAGTGCTACACCAGCTCGAAATCCGGCTACGACCTCACCATCGCCGACTGCGGCGCCCACGACGCGTTCCGGGTGACGGCGGTCAGCAGGAACGTGCCGGCGCCGGCGTGCGCGGCCGGTGAGCAGACCCGCGCATACCCCGAGGTCAAGCTGACCTACTGCCTCGGTCGCGCCTAGGGGCTCCCAAGCGGTCGTAACGTTTCCGTAAAGCCCACACGGATTCCCGCCCCGCGTGGCAACCTCTCCTCCGGCCGTTGTCGGGGGGCCAGGGCCACTTGGGGTAATCGGAAGCAGGAATCATCAATGAGCAGCACTGAGCCAGTCGCGCCCGCACCTGCCCAGGAGCAGGCACCGGAGCCCAAGAAGGCGGGCATCGGCAAGCGGATCCTGACCTACATCGTCGGCCTGATCGTGGTCGGCGCCGGCGTCTACGCCTTCAACTACTTCACCAGCGACGTCGCCCAGGCCAAGGTGGGCGACTGCGCGAGCGTGACCGGCACGACCAGCAGCCCGCAGTACAAGGTCGTGGAGTGCGGTTCGGGGGAGGCGAACTACACGATCGGCAAGTCGCTCGGTCTCAACGAGAGCTGCGGCAACGACTCCTACTCGGAGCTGACCGAGAGCGCGCGTCGCGGTCCCAAGACCAAGCTGTGCATCGCTCCGATCTTCACCGAGGGCAAGTGCTACAGCGACTCGACGACGAACATGGACGTCAAGGCCGTCGAATGCTCCGGCTCCAAGCTGTTCAAGGTGAACAAGGTCGTCAAGGAAGCCGCCGCGCCGCAGTGCGCCGAGGGTGAGCAGGCCCTGACGTACCCCGAGCTGAAGCTGAACTACTGCGTCGGCCTTCCGGCGTAACAACCCCGCTGAACAGTTCGACCTAGTGGAACCGGAGTCGTGCGAAACGGCTCCGGTTTCGCCGTTCTTCGCGTTACCCATCGGAGAGGAACCAAGGTGACCACCCCCAACTACCCGCAGCAGCAAGGGCCGTACGGCCCGCCTCCCGGTGGGCAGCCGCAGCAGCCGTACGGCCAGCAGCCTTCGCCGTACGCGCCACCGCAGGGCTCACCCCAGCCCGGCTATCCCGGCGACCCCTACGCCCAGCCGCAGCCGGGCCAGCCGATGGGCCAGCCGAACCCGTACGGCCCTCCGCCCGGCCAGATGCCGCCCGGCGGCCCGATGGGTCAGCCCATGCCGTACGCCCCGCCACCGAAGAAGGGCGGCGCCGGCAGGATCATCGGCGCGATCATCGCGTTCGTGCTGGTCGCGGGCGGTGTCTTCCTCGTGAAGTCGCTCATCGGCGGCGGGCTGAGCAGCCTCACGGAGCCGTCGGCCAAGCCGGGTGACTGCGCGAGCGTCACGGGCACCACCATCAGCCCGAAGTACAAGAAGGTCGACTGCAACTCCTCCGAGGCGAACTACTTCATCGCCAAGGCCATGAACAGCACCTCCGAAGCCTGCCCGTCCGACGAGTACGCCGAGTACACCGAGTCCGGCCGACGCCGGTCCTCGCTGAAGCTCTGCCTCGTCGAGAAGCTCGCAGAGGGCAAGTGCTACGAGGAAGAGCTGGTCAAGATGAACATGGAGGGCATGAAGGTCGTCGACTGCTCGAAGGGCAACAACGAGTTCGCCGTCCAGAAGGTCTACAAGGTCGAGAAGGTGGTCAAGGCCGCGACCGCCGAGTGCGGTGAGGCGACCCCCATCTCGTACGCGGAACCCGCGCCGGGAATCACCTACTGCATGACCGTGCTCTCCGGTAAGTGATCAAAGCGAAAAAGGCGGGCCGTGAAAATGGGCCCGCCTTTTTCGCTTTTTGGATGTCGAGCGACAACTAATTCGTCGTGCCCGGCGGCAGCAGCTGCTGCACGTCCAGGCGGCCAGACAACACGTCCTCGGTGTCCATCATGTCGGCGACCCGCTGGAGCCGGATCGGGTTCAGCGACAGCGGGAACGTGCCGATGGACACGAGCGCCGCGGTCTGCTGGTCGACGTCGGCGTAGCTGGTCAGCGAGTCCTGCACGGCGAGCTTGTTGGACTGCGCCCGCTGCTGGGCCTCGCGCAGCACCTCGCGGAACGCCTTGAGCGTCTTGGGGTTGGCCTCGGCGAACTTCTTCGACGACGCGTAGCCGGACATCGGGAAGTCCAGTGTCGGGCCGCGCGCGGTGTCGGTGAGGATCTTCGCGCCGATGCTGCGTTGCGCCTTCGTGATGAACGGCTCGATCATGAAGGCCGCGTCGACCTGGGCGGACTTCAGCGCGTTCTCCATCTCGGCGAACGGCATCGCCCGGAACTTGATCTTCTGCTTCTCGACCGCGGCGGTGTCCAGCACGGCACGCGTGGTCAGCGCGCCGATGTCGGTCTCGCTGTTCACGGCGATGGTCGGAGCCTGCTTCTTGCCGGGGTCGTCGTAGTCCGACGAGGCGTTCGTGACCAGCGCCATCGAGTTCGGGCCCGCCTGGTAGGCCTCGCCCTGCAGCTGGAGCTCGGTGCCCTCGGCGACCGCGCGGAAGAGGCTGACGTGCGTCGCCCACGTGATGTCGAGCGTTGTGTCCAGCTGCTTGATGGCCTCGGCCTCGCTCGGCTGAGTGACCAGGTTGACCTGCAGGCCTGCCTTCTCGAACAGCTTCTCGTTCAGTGCGATCCGCAACGGGGCCACGTCGACGACCGGCAGCACGCCGATGCGCAGAACGTTGCGCTCCACGGCCGCGTTGCCGCTGTTCGACGAACTTCCGAACAGGCCGCAGCTCGCGGTCAGAACACACGTGATGAGCACTGCGACAAGCCGCAGAGCTTTGGCTCGGGTAGCCATGGCACCTCTCGCCGGTAGGCCTTGAGTAGCATCAAGTTGATCAGTGAGTGTCGTCACGGGCCAGGTAGTCCGCAGGCCCAACTGGGCGTTCGGACGGACTTGAGGCATGCCGACGACCGGGGATGTTAACCACCTGAACGTATGAAAGGACACCCCATCTCGATACGGTGAGTGCTTCTGGAGACTTCCCCCGAGGAGGGGGTGGCCATTACGCTCCCCGCCGGGTGGCACAGGTCGCAGTAGAGGATCGTGTCTTCAGAACGGGGTGGGGCGCCTTACCAGGCGCACGACCTCTGTGCTGCAATTCGGCCCGTTTGACGAGTCCATGCTCGGTCCTGGGGAGAGACCGGGACACTGCTGCTGGAAGAGGAAGCCCAGAGTGGCCCGACGTGAGAGAGGTCCCAGCCAGTTTGGCGTGGGTGACACCACACGCTCCGAAAGGCCCGAATCGGGTGACGGACTGGCTGCGCTGGGTAACGGAACTGTGACGGCGACACCGGACGTGGTGAAGGCCGACACGGGACCCGGACCCGGACCTGCCCGATCCGCGGGATGGCGGCTGCGCAACTGGAGGTTGCGCACGAAGCTGCTCGCCGTTCTGCTCATCCCGACGGTCTGTGCGCTCGCCCTGGGTGGTCTGCGAGTCCGCAGCGACCTCCAGGCGGCGACGGAGCTCAACAACCTCGCGAACCAGATCCGCCTGGAGACAGCGGTCGCGGACCTGGTGCAGCAGCTGCAGCGCGAACGAGACCTGTCGGTCAGCTTCGTCGCGTCGAACAAGAAGCTCGACCGGGTCGTCCTCGAGCGCCAGCTTCGCCGCGTGAACGACACCACCGAGGCGTTCAGCAACAAGATCACCGAGCTGAGCTCCGACCTGAGCCCGGCAGCCGTCGAGCGCTTCCAGGTCGCGTTCAACCAGCTCAACCGCCTGAACAACCTCCGCAACGCGGTACGCGACACGCAGTACCCCGCCGAGGCCGTCCAGCGCACCTACTCGGAGTCGATCGAGACGCTCATCGGCCTCGGTGAGCAGACGATCTCCGAGATCAACGACCCCGAGCTGGTGCGACTGCACCTGACCACGAACGCCATCGCGCGCATCAAGGAGCAGGAGTCGCTCAAGCGGGCGATCCTCCTCGACGTCTTCCAGCGCAAGGCGTTCACGCCGTCCCAGCTGCGCGCCCTGCAGTCCGCGGACGCCGAGCTCCAAGCGGCCCGCAACGACTTCCGCAAGGCAGCGACGCCGGAACAGGCGAAGATCTACGACGACACCGTCACCGGCCTCATCGTCGACACTGCGAACGACATGCAGGAGTCGGCGATCAACCAGCAGGCAGCCACCGGCAAGAAGGACTTCAGCCAGCTGACGTCCGAGAAGTGGGACATCGCCGCCACGCTGACGGTCAACCTGACCCGTGACGTCGAGAACCTGCTGGTCGAGCAGCTGCAGAACAAGACGGACCAGGCCGCCGGCAACGCCAGGACCCAGGCTTACATCGCGTCCGGCATCGTGCTCCTGGTCCTCGCGCTCGCCCTGCTGATCGCGTTGTTCGTCGCCCGCTCGATCCTCAACCCGCTGCGCACGCTGCGCCGCACCGCCCTCGACGTCGCCGACCACGGTCTTCCGGACGCGGTCGAGCGGATCCTCGCGGACCCGAACCCGGAGGACGCGGCCAAGACCGCCGTCGAGCCCGTGCCGGTGCACACGCGTGAAGAGGTCGGTCAGGTGGCGCGCGCGTTCGACGCGGTGCACGGTGAAGCGGTGCGGCTGGCCGCCCAGCAGGCCCTTCTGCGTGACAACGTCAACGCGATGTTCGTCAACCTGTCGCGCAGGTCGCAGGCCCTGGTCGAACGCCAGCTGAACCTGATCGACCGGCTGGAGCAGGACGAGCAGGACCCGGACCAGCTGGCCTCGCTGTTCGAGCTGGACCACCTCGCGACCCGTATGCGCCGCAACTCGGAGAACCTGCTGGTTCTCTCGGGCACGGACCTCTCGCGGCGCCTGACCCGGCCCGTCCCGGCCGCCGAGGTGCTCGGCGCCGCGGTCTCCGAGGTCGAGCAGTACGCCCGCGTGCAGGTCGGCCAGACCCCGGACCTCACCGTCCAGGGCCGCGCGGTCAACGACCTCGTGCACCTCATCGCCGAGCTGCTGGACAACGCCACGGCGTTCTCCGACCCGGTCACCAAGGTCACCGTTCGCACGGCCAAGACCCGCAAGGGCGAGCTGGCGATCGAGATCCAGGACCGCGGTGTGGGCATGGGCGACCAGGAGATCCTCGACGCCAACGAGCGCCTGGCCGACCCGCCGGACGTCGACGTCGCCGTCTCCCGCCGAATGGGCCTGTACGTGGTCGCGCGGCTCGCCAAGCGCCACGACATCAAGGTCCGCCTGCGCGGCAACGAGGACATCGAGGGCGGCACGACGGCACTGGTGATCGTGCCGGAGACGCTCATCGCGACGCCCGGTGCCGCCGGTGTGTCGACCCCGCCGTCCGGATCCGGCATCGCGGGTGCGTTCGGCATGGCGCCGGCTCCGTCGGCCACCGAGCACACGACCGAGATCGGCACCACGGCCACCAGGGCCAGCGGCATCGCGGGTGCCTTCGGCGGTGCCACGGGCGCCATGCCGAAGGTCGACGAGTCGAGCCCGAGCATCCCGGTCAGCTTCGTCCCGAGCGCGCTCACCGACACCGGTGCGGGCGCGACCGGCATCCCGGTCTACAACGAGACGTCCGCCCAGGCCGAGATTCCGGCGCAGGACTCGACCCCGTCCGAGCGGTGGCGGCGCGACCAGCTGGCGGCCATGGAGCCCGAGGGCTCCTTCGGCGAGCCGACCCTCTTCACGGCCTACGAGGACCGTCAGGAGGAGGACGGCGAGATCTCCTTCGAGCCGGGCTACGAGACCACCCAGTTCGTCCCGATCCCTCCGATCGACGACGAACCGGCCTCGAGCAACGGTGTGTCGCGTGCGTCGGTCGACGCCGGCCTCGCGCACCGCAACGGCACGTCGGAGGCCTCCCGCAAGCAGGTCGAGCACGACCTGGACGCCCCGACCGAGCGCCTGCCGATCTACGAGGCCGTGCTCTCTCAGTGGTTCCAGGCCGTCGGCAGTGAGACGTCCGCGTCGGCAGCCGCGCCGGTTCCGCCGGCAGCCGAGACCCCGGAACCCTCCTCCGACAAGGGCGCGGTCGAGTACATCGACGAGCCGGTCACGACCCCTCCGCTGTCGGACGGGCCCGAGCCGGAGTTGCCGACCCGCACCCCCAAGCCTGTCCCGGCGGTGGCACCCACCACCACGTCGGCCGCTGGTCTGCCCGTGCGCAAGCCTCGCGCGAAGGTGCAGCCTCCGGCCGAGGAAGCAGTAGTCGCCCCCGCCGAGCAGGAGCGAGTTGTGGAACCGGAGCCCGTTGTGGAGGAGACTCCAGCGGCGGCACCCACTTCCGAGTCGGCTTGGCAATCGCCTGCCGACGAGGGATGGCAGGCGGCTCAGGCGTTGTTGAACAAGACGCCGGAGTCGAAGACAGCGGCAGGATTGCCGAAACGGACACCGAAGGCCCAACTCGTGCCAGGATCTGCAGCACCCAAGCCGCAGGCCGTGACACAGACAGCACAGCGGCCCCCGCTGCCGCCCCGCTCCGCTGACGCGGTGCGCGGACGGATGTCGAGCCTTCAGAGCGGTGTCCGGCGAGGCCGGCACGCATTGATCGAGGCATACGCTGGTGACCAGTCGAGCCGGCAGAACGAGGAGCAGGAGTGACGACCGCAGCGCAGCCAGGCAGCTTTGGTTGGCTTATCACCGACTTCGTGCGGAGGGTGCCCGGCGTGGCACATTCCGTCGTGGTGTCCGCGGACGGGCTGTTGCTCGCGGGGTCCCAGGGCCTGCCCAGGGACCGTGCAGAGCAGCTCTCCGCCGTCGCGTCCGGGCTGGTCAGCCTCACACAGGGTGCTGCCCGCTGCTTCGAGGCAGGCGGGGTCAACCAGACCGTGGTCGAGATGGAGAGGGGCTACCTGTTCCTCATGTCGATCAGTGACGGTTCGTGCCTCGCCGTGTTGGCGGCACCAAACTGTGACATCGGCCTGGTGGCCTACGAGATGACGCTTTTGGTGGAGAGAGTCGGTCAACAACTCACCCCTGAGCTGCGCGCGCAGCTTCAGGGTGTGGTCCGTCGCTAGACCTCACTTGAAGTTCAGGGGTGAGAAGAGATGGCTGGAAGATCTGGCGCTAGAGGCCGGGGCTTCGGTAGGAACTTCAACTACCAGGAGTGGGCCGCTGGTGGGTTCCAGTTCGACGAGCCTGATGCGATACCCCAAGAACCAGAGGAAGCCGAGGACGCACCCCACGATGAGCGGGTTACAGGGCAAGGGCTAGGCGATATGTCTCAGCGTGAGGTGGATGACTCGTCGTCGTATCCGTACGACGACGTGCCGAACCGGTTCGACATAGACGGGTACGGCACCGGGCTGTTCGGTGGCCCCGGTGCGGACCTGTTCGGCCAGCACGAGATGCCGGATGCGGTGCCGGAGCAACTGCCGTACACCACCGGGCCGCAGCCGGTGTACACCACCGGTGCGCAACCGGCGTACAGCACCGGTGCGCAGCCTGCTGTGCGTCCGGAGGAAACTTCTTCTGCGGACTCGGGTTCACTGGTGCGGCCTTACACACGCACCGGTGGGCGCACACGGCCCGACTACGACCTCGCGATCGAGGCACTGATCTCGACCAGCGAGCGCGGCCTGGAACGGGACGCCGCCGTGCTTCCCGAGCACAGGTCGATCTGTGGGCTGTGTGTGGACACGCGGTCGGTGGCCGAGGTCGCGGCACTCCTACGCTTGCCTCTTGGCGTCGTGCGGGTGTTGATCGGCGACATGGCAAGCATGGGATTGGTTTTGATTCACCAGGGCGGTCTGGTCGTGGGGGACCGGCCTTCCATGGAATTCCTGGAGAGGGTGCTCAGTGGGCTTCGCAGGCTCTAGTCCCCAGGGCGCCGAGGGCGCACGGAAGCCGACGACCTCCGCCAAGATCGTGGTGGCGGGTGGCTTCGGTGTTGGCAAGACGACGTTCGTCGGCTCGGTGTCCGAGATCGTCCCGTTGACCACCGAGGCGGTGATGACCGAGGCCAGTGCGGGGGTGGACGACCTCTCCGCCACGCCGAACAAGGTCACCACGACGGTCGCGATGGACTTCGGCCGTGTGTCGCTCGACAGCGACCTGATCCTGTACCTCTTCGGTACACCGGGTCAGCACCGGTTCTGGTTCATGTGGGACGACCTCGTGCGGGGTGCCATCGGCGCCATCGTGCTGGTCGACACCCGCCGACTCGCCGACGCGTTCGCGTCGATCGACTTCTTCGACGACCGGCAGCTGCCGTACGTCGTGGGTGTCAACTGCTTCGATGGCCTCCTCCACCACAGACTGGAGGACGTCCGCGAGGCGTTGACGATCGACGAGTCCGTGCCGATCGTGACGTGCGATGCGCGCAACCGGCAGTCGACCAAGCAGACGCTCATCACGCTGGTCGAGCACGCCATGCGCCAGTGGATGTCCGTCCGCGCCGGCTGATCTCCTTCACCGGGGATAGTTCCACCTACGTGAACGACGAGGCGAGCGCCACCTTCGGGTGCGGCGCTCGCCTCGTCGTTGCGCATCTCAGCGAGTCGTCCTGGTGATCTCCTCTGGGCCGGGTCGTTCGATCAGACGTGGAGCTGCACCAGGTCCGGCAGCAGGCAGACGCTCAGGATTTCCAGCGCGGTGATGTTGGGGCAGCCGGACGGCCGGACCTCTTCCGGGCAGTCCTCTTCCTCGTCGTCGCCCTTCGGCTCGTCGACCGCGGTGGCGGTCTCGTCTGTGATCGTGATGGCGGCTTGCAGGACCGGTGCCGGTTCCGGCGCGGCAGCGGGTGTCGGCGGTGCGGCCGCGGGTGCCGGAGGCGGGGCGACGGCGACCTGGACGGCGGGTGTGTCGACCGCGGCCGCGGCGGTCGCGTTGACGCCCACATGCGTGAACGGAACGCCGGCCGACGCGTCGGCCCAGATCTCCGCGTGACCGATGTCCATCGCGAGCTGGATGCCGTCGTTCTCGTCGAGGGCGAGAGTGAGGCCGCTGCCCGTGTCGAGGTCGGCGCCCGCGCCGAGACTGACCGGGATCGAGTCCACGTTGTTGTTGTAGGCGCCAACGGTCACGTTGACGTTGTTGTCCCCGAGAATCTCGATGATCGGGTCGGCTTGGGCTGTTCCTGTTGAGAACGGCAAGGCGAACGCCAATGCCGTTGCGGTGAGGACCGCTCTACGCGCCCACCGGGTGATGGCCATTTGCGCTGCTCCTCCTTCGTCGAGTGAGCGTCGTGAAACGCTCACGCCACTCGACGCTAGGTCGCGACGCGCACACGCAAGGGTGATCCTGCGGAACGATCGGGGGATGACCGACGGTCAGTCCTCGTCCACCAATGCGGCGGACGTGACGCGATGAAGAGGGAACCTCAGCACCTCTCCGTAGCTGTGGTCGTAGCCTTCGAGCACACCCCCGCCCACGACGTGCGGCTCGATCACGCGCTGCGCGGCCGTGCCGTGGGAGTCGACGAACCCGACGAGCACTCTCCGTCGCGCCCGTGCGGCCTGCTGGAGCAACGACAGGGTGGCGGACGGCCCGGCGCCGAGATGTCCGGGGACGGCGATGCGTTCACCCCGTGGTGTCGCGGCGGCACGATCGCCCGCCCTCACCAGCCTGACGAGTTCACCCAACCGCTCGTCGGCGGGCACCGTCGGTGACGTGACTTTGCGGGCGGACCGCTGCCGCGGCGTGGTCCGGCGACCACCCGGCCGCAGGTCGAGGACCTGGCCGTCGGGGCCCTCCGCCGCCGGGGCGAACCCCGCCGAACGCAGCCCGTCCAGCACGTCCGCCAGCGGCAACGGGCTGACCAGCACCGTCGGTGCGATCCGGCGCAGCTCCAGCCGTGCGGCCTCGGGGTGGGCGAGAACCTCGCTGATCAGCACCGGGTCGTCGCACCGCAGGAAGGAACCCGCGGCACCGCCGCGCAGCCTGCCGTGCCGGCGTGCCGCGTCGTCGATCAGGTACGTCAACGACTGCGGCACGGGCGTGCGTGAGCGGATCTTGAAGAGTTCGTGCAGCTCATCGGCGGTGCGCCCGGCGTCGAGCGCGCGGCGGACCGTCGTCTCGCTGATCCGGTAGACCGTCGCGCTGCCCGCCGACTCGACGTCCGCGACGAGCGCCATCTCGTCCGCGAGCTCCGGTTCGAGCCTGCCCGGCGCGATGACGGTGAGGTCGGCCTGCACCAGCACGTGGTCGAGCGGGGCAGGCAACGCGTCCCCCAGCGACTTGGCGGCGTGGCCTGGGCCCTCGTCGAGCAGCACGCGGCCCGCGCTCGTGATGGCACCCAGAGCGAGCACACCGACCGCGGTGCCCTCCTCGATGGTCCAGCGCACCAGCTCGTCGCGTTGCCGGCCGCCCCTGCGCGGTGCGCGCCAGCCGAGCAGCGCGGCCAGGTCGGCCGGATCGGCGATCGCGGTGCCCTTGGGGAAGGCGGCGAGCGTCTCCAGGACCCAGCGGCGGTCGCGGGGCGCCTGGGCGCGGCGGATCTCGTCCGCGAGCGGGGTGAAGAGCCTGTCCTTCTCGTCCCGGCGGCCGACCAGCGCGGGCAGCCTCTGCAGCTCCAGCCAGGCGTGCGCGAGCGTGGCCCAGCGGACCTCGGCGGCCGCGGCCAGCCACACGTCGGCCTTGGTCGTCGGCACCCACTCCGGCTCGGCGGCCTCGGTGTTCGCGGCCAGGTCGGCGCCGACCACCAGCTCGATCAGCAGCGCGGCGCGGCGTTCGTCGACGTCGAGGTCCTTGGCGGCCTTGCGCAGCTCGCGGACGCCCAGACCACCGGTCCGCAGCACCGGTGGTGGTTCGGCCGACCAGCTCGCGATCAGGTTCTCGACGTGCCGGACGAGCTCCAGCGCCTCACCGCCGCCCGTGGCGTCGATGCTCGCCTGCTGGAGGGTGCTCGTCCTCGGCTTCGGCTCGGTGACCTGGATGGGGCCCAGCGGGCGTTCACCGCGCAGCTGGAGCGCGATCTCTCGCGGCAGCTCGACGGTGCCCGGATCGCGTCGCAGGAGCAGACCGCGCGCGAGGAGCCGCTGCACGGGCGTCTCGGCCTTCTCCAGCGGCACGACGCGGGAGGCGTCCTTGGTGTCGCCGATGGGAGGCCCGGCGGCGAGCTTCTGCAGGACCCGCTGCTCGCCCTCGGTGATGCCTTGGAGGTCGTACGTCTGCCCGGTCGCCCTGCCCAGTCCACCGGGATACGTGCCGAACGCCTCCCGTGTGACCGGAGGAACCGACAGCGCGTCGTCGTCGCCCCACACGAGCGCGAGGGACTTCAGCCTGTTCATGGCCTGCTTCAGCGGCTTGGGCTTCACGTCCGGCCCGAGCACCTGCGCGAGTGTGGCCAACGCCACGGGCTCGGTGTCCGCGCCCTGCACGACCAGGCCTTCCAGCACGGCGAGCGTGAACGTGTCGAGGTCCTCGCAGGCGCGCGCGATCGACGCCCTGGTGCCGACCCGTGTCGCGAGCACGGACATATCGGCAGGTGGGGGCGTTGCCAGGTCAGGACGCGCGCGCAGCAGTGCCACGAGAGCGGCGTCGTCCTGGGCGCGGAGCCAGTCGGCGAGAGTGATGCCGGACATTCTCACCACGGTATATGGGCGGGGCGACTTCCCATCGTTGCCCAGAGCACAAGAAACGGGTCTGTCACACTTGTGCGCGTCATTGGGCATCACCGAGGAGGAGAACGTGGCGAAAGGACGCCCTGGACGGGTCGACCCGCACTGGCCGGAAGGCCCCGACGGCGGCCACCCCGTCACCGAACTGACCAGCGACACCCAGGGTGCGCTCTCCCCGTTCGGCACGGTGACGTTCCCGCTGCCGGTCGAGGACCTCGGCTACACCCACCCGGTGACGGAGATCAACAAGTCCTGACCCCCGCTTGTTTTTCGCACGCGGGGCCCTTTCGTACGCTCCTGGAGTACGAAAGCTCCCCGCGTACTGTCAGACGGGCCTTAAGACTGTCGAGTCGCGTTAGTACCGGAAAGGGGCCGGGGATAGGCTCGCTTCCCGCTTGAGCTGCACTTCGTGGGAGGAAGACGATGCCGGTCCCCGGCCCTGGTTACTCGATCACCGTTCGCCTGGAGGCGCCGCCGTCAGCGAGCGCCGCGGGTGACCTCACGACGGCCGTCGGCCGCGCGGGCGGGGTCATCACGGCGTTCGACGTCGTGGAGTCGCACAACGACCGCGTCGTCATCGACCTCACGTGCAACGCGCTGTCGGCGAACCACGCGAAGGACATCACCGACACCCTGGAGACGCTGCCCGGCATCGTCGTCCGCAAGGTGTCGGACCGCACGTTCCTCGTGCACCTCGGCGGCAAGATCGAGATCTCGTCGAAGGTCCCGCTGCGCAACCGTGACGACCTCTCCCGCGCGTACACGCCGGGTGTGGCCCGCGTGTGCGAGGCGATCGCCAAGAACCCGGACGACGCGCGCCGCCTGACGATCAAGCGCAACACCGTCGCCGTCGTCACCGACGGCTCGGCCGTGCTGGGCCTCGGCAACCTCGGCCCCGCCGCCGCCCTGCCGGTGATGGAGGGCAAGGCCGCGCTGTTCAAGAAGTTCGCCGGCGTCGACGCCTGGCCGGTCTGCCTGGATACCCAGGACACCGAGGAGATCATCCGCGCGGTCGAGCTCATCGCTCCCGTCTACGGCGGCATCAACCTCGAGGACATCTCCGCGCCGCGCTGCTTCGAGATCGAGGCGCGCCTGCGCGAGAAGCTCGACATCCCGGTCTTCCACGACGACCAGCACGGCACGGCGATCGTCGTCGTCGCGGCTCTGCGCAACGCCCTGCGCGTCGTCGGCAAGGACATCAAGGACTGCCACATCACGGTCTGCGGCGTCGGCGCGGCCGGTTCCGCGATCATCCGCCTGCTGCAGGCCCAGGAGCCCGGCGACATCATCGCCGTGGATGTCGACGGCATCGTGCACCGCGACCGCCCCGGCCTGGACTCGAACCTCAAGTCCATCGCGGCGACCACCAACAAGGACAACCAGTCCGGCCGCCTGCACGACGCGCTGGTCGGCTCCGACGTCTTCATCGGCGTCTCGGCCCCGAACCTCTTCGGCGCCGACCAGGTCGCGACGATGGCCAAGGACGCCATCGTCTTCGCCCTGGCCAACCCGGACCCGGAGATCGACCCGATGGAGGCCCAGCAGCACGCCGCGGTCGTGGCGACGGGCCGCTCGGACTTCCCGAACCAGATCAACAACGTGCTGGCGTTCCCCGGCGTCTTCCGCGGCCTGCTGGACGCCCACGCCAAGACCATCACCGACGCGATGCTCCTGGCAGCCGCCAGCGCCATCGCCGATGTGGTGGACGGCGACCGCCTCAACGCGTCGTTCATCGTCCCGTCGGTCTTCGACAACACGGTGGCCCCGGCCGTCGCGGAGGCAGTCCGCAAGGCAGCCACTTCGTAAGCACCGGGCATACGATCGCGGTATGACCAAGCAGTTCACCCACCTGGACTCACAAGGCGCGGCCCGCATGGTCGACGTCTCAGGCAAGGAGCAGACCTCCCGAACGGCCGTGGCCACCGGGATCCTGCACACGACCGCCGAGGTGGTTGCGCTGTTGGGTACCGACGGCCTGCCCAAGGGCGACGCCCTGGCCACCGCCAGGATCGCGGGCATCATGGCCGCGAAGCGCACCTGGGAACTGGTCCCGCTCTGCCACCCGATCGCCCTGTCGTCGGTGGTCGTGGACCTGGCTCTGGCCGACACCTCGGTGTTGATCACAGCCACGGTCCGCACCACCGACCGCACCGGGGTGGAGATGGAGGCCCTGACCGCGGTCTCCGTGGCCGGCCTGACCCTCCACGACATGGTGAAGTCGGTCGACCCGGCCGCCTCCCTGGACGCGGTCCGCGTAGAACGCAAGGAAGGCGGCAAGTCAGGCCTGTGGGTGCGCCCGTGAAGGCAGTGGTGATCACCGCCTCCAACCGCGCCGCAGCCGGCGTCTACGCCGACCGCAGCGGCCCGATCATCGTCGACTGGCTCACCTCACGAGGCTTCGCCGCCTCTTCCGTCGTGGTGCCGGACGGCGACCCGGTCCAGCAGGCGCTGACCGAAGCGCTGTCCTCGGGCGCCGACCTGATCCTGACCACCGGCGGCACCGGCATCAACCCGACCGACCGCACCCCGGAAGCCACCCGCTCGATCCTCGACTACGAGGTGCCCGGCCTGGCCGACGCCATCCGCATGTCAGCCTGGCCCCGCGTGCCGGGCTCCGTGCTCTCCCGAGGCGTGGCGGGCGTGGCGGGCCGCACCCTGATCGTGAACCTCCCCGGCTCGACCGGCGGCGTCCGGGACGGCCTGGACGTCCTGGCCAACGTCGTGGAGCATGCCCTCGACCAACTGCGCGGAGGTGACCACGAATGAGCGTCGTCCTGAGGGCGGTCGTGACCGAGGAACCCTTGTCGGTGGAGGAACACGCCGCCCTGGTCACCTCCGACCGAGCCGGAGCGGTGGTGACCTTCTCCGGCGTGGTCCGCGACCACGACGGCGGTCGCTCCGTCCTGGAACTCGAATACCACTCCCACCCGTCAGCGGGCGACGTGGTGACCGAGGTGGTCGAGTCGCTGGCCGCGAAGTACCCCGGCGTCCACGGCATCGCCGTCTCCCACCGGGTGGGCCCGCTGAAGATCGGTGACGTGGCCCTGGCCTGCGCGGTGGCCGCAGAACACCGCAAGGAAGCCTTCTCCCTGTGCGCGGACCTGGTGGACGAGGTCAAGGCCCGCCTCCCGGTGTGGAAGCGCCAGGTCTTCTCGGACGGCAACGACGAGTGGGTCAACTGCCCCTGACTGCCCGGCCAACGGCGAAGCCGAAGCACCCCGCGTGGCGATGCGAAGCGAGCCGCGCAGACCTATGCACGCTGGGAAGCGGTAATTTCCGGTACCCGACCGCCCCGATCGCAATCGTCGCGAAGCGGCGACGATATGACTCCGCTCGTCAAGGCCTGCGCAACCTCGCTGGAACCGCAACGGAACCCGCACTGGCGCCCCCTCCGCTGGAACCGCCACCCAACCGCCGAACCGGACGACCGAAACCCCATGAACACAGGCAGGGACCTCACCGCCGGGGGGTAACGGTGAGATCCCTGGTCCTGCATCAGCCCACGACACAAGCGGGACTGCAATTCATCGTCCGAAATTCCGAACTCAGATGGCGATCTTGTCGCCCGGGAAGATCAGATCCGGGTTCGTGATGAACCCCTTGTTCTTCTCCACGATGGCCTCCCAGCCACCGGCGACCTTGTTGGCCTCGGCGATCTTCGACAGCGTGTCGCCGGGCTTGATCTCGTAGTTGCCGCCGGGGTTCGACTTCGAGCCCTCGAGCGCGACAACCGGCGCCTGCTGCACGGGCGCCTGGCGCTGCTGCGGCTGAGCCTTGCGCTGCGGCTGAGCCTGCTTCTGGGCAGGCGCGGTCTTGCCCACGTAGGCGCCGATGCGCTTGCTGCACGACGGCCACGCCTGGGGGCCCTGCCCGGCCAGCACGCGCTCGGCGACAGCGATCTGCTGCTCGCGGCTGGCGTTGGCCGCGCTGCCCTGGCCGCCGTAGGCGTTCCAGGTCTGCTGCGTGAACTGCAGACCGCCGTAGAACCCGTTGCCGGTGTTGGCGGCCCAGTTGCCACTGGCTTCGCACTGCGCGAGTGCGTCCCAGTCCATTCCAGGGGCGGCGTTGGCGGTGCCAACGGCCAGGCCCAGAGGGGCGCCGGCGATGATGCCGACGGCCGCGACCTTGGCGATAGTGCGAGCGGCGGAACCCTGCTTGCCCTGCTTGCCTCGGTTGAAAGCCATGTGCCTCTCGGTCCACCACACCTGCGGCCAGGAACTCGGGTTCGGGAGCCCGGTACGTCCCTGCGTCCCAGTCCGGCGGTTTCTCTCGCTCGGGGTTGTTCCGGAGAACCCTCGGACTGGGTTCGGTGCTCGGTCCTCCGGTCTTGCTCGTGGTTGGTCGGGACCAACCGAGGAGCGACCGTACGTAACCGACGGCGAGCTCGCCAAACGTATCAGGCTGTGATGCGCATCACAGTAACGTTTTGGAACGTTGTGCGGAGGCTACAAAAGCGCAGCTCAAAGGGGTCGTTATCGGTTCGTTTCCACACTGATATCGGTCGAGATCTATCACGCAAAGTGAGGTATCGCTCACGCCTGTTCGGCCGATCGGCGACACGCCGCGAATCGACTCGTCGCGCGGGAAATTGGGCAACATGAACACATGAGGATCGACGCGTTGCGCGAGGCGCTGGCGGCCAGACCCGGCCAGCCGGTGCCGTTCGACGAGCTGATCGACGCCGTCTGGGGCGATGACAAGCCGTCGAACCCGAAGGGCGCGTTGCGCAATCTGGTGCAACGGCTTCGTGCGACCGACCAGGTGGTCACCGAGCCCGCGGGCTACCGGCTCGTGCTGCGCAAGCCCGGTCCCCACCAGCTGCCCGCCGACCTGCCGGACTTCGTCGGGCGCGCGGACGAGATCGAGGCGGCGCTCGCGTCGACCGCTCCGGTGCTCGCGATCACCGGGCCGCCCGGTGTCGGCAAGACGTCGCTCGCGGTCCACGTCGCCCACCGCTTGGGCGAGCAGTTCGCCGACGGTCAGCTCTACGTGAACCTCCGCGCCTTCTCTCCTGGTGCGCCGGTCACGCCGGAACAGGCCGTGTCGCGGTTCCTCCGGGCGCTCGGTGCCGAGGAGGTCCCTGTCGACCTGGCCGAGCAAACCGCGCTGTACCAACGGATGACCGCCGATCGCGCGGTGCTGGTCGTGATCGACAACGGCACCCGTGAACTGATCGGCCCGCTGCTGCCGGCCGGGCCGTCGTGCCGGGTGATCGTCACCAGCCGCACCGACCTGCCGGAGCACGAGCAGATCCGGATCGGTGTCTTCGACCACGGCGAGGCGCAGGAGTTGTTGGCGCACTTGCGAATCGGCGGCAGCCGCACCGAGCGGGCCGAGCTCGCGCGGCTCTGCGGGCACCTTCCGCTCGCGTTGCGCATCGCCGCCGCGAACGTCGCCTACGGCCACCTGCCCGACTACCTGACCGAGCTGCGCGGCGACGACCGGCTCGACGTGCTGGAGATCGAGGGCGACGCGGCGGTGTGGGCGACCTTCGACCTGTCGTACCGCGCGCAAACCGAAGCGGCGCAACGGTTGTTCCGGTTGCTCGGGCACGTGCCGGGTCCCGACTTCGGGGTCGCCGGCGCGACGGCGTTGCTCGGTGAGGACGCGACCGCCGAGCTCGGCCGGCTCGTCGACGCGAACCTCGTGCAGCGCGCCGGCGACCGGTATTCACTGCACGACCTGCTCCGGATCTTCGCGATGCGGCTGGCCCGGCCGGAACTCGGCCGCCTGTACGACTACTACCTCGTCAACGCGGACGCTGCCGGCCGCGTGCTGCACCCGGAGTTCCGCAGGTTGAAGTTGCCGCCGGTCGCGGACGCCGTGCCACGGCACGACTTCGGTGACTCGACCGCGGCGGTCGCGTGGCTGGAGGCGGAACGGGCGAGCGTCGTGGCCGCGATCCTCGCGGCGGGGGACCGGCCGGTGGCCTGGCTGCTCACCGATGCCATGCGGGCCTACTTCTACTTCCACAGCCTCCTCGTCGACTGGGTCGCCTCGGCACAGGCGGGGCTGCGCGCGGCCCGTGCGCTCTCCGACCGCGCCGCGGAGGCCGCCATGCGCGGCTCGCTCGGCCTCGCGCACTGGCGCGGCGGCCAGTTCGCCCAGGCGCAGGCCGAGTTCGAGGAGGGCATCGCGCTCGCGCGGGAGCTCGGCGACGAGCAGGTGCTCGGCTCGTTGCTGATCAACGCGGGCATCGTGCACTGGGAGTGCGGCAGGCTCGGCGCGGCCGCCGACGCCCTGCGCGAGTCGCTGCGGATCATCGGGGAGAACCCGCCCGCGGTGTACAACCTCAGCGGCATCTACATGGACCTCGGGCCGCTCGACCTCGCCGTGTCCTACGCGCGGGACGTCGCGAGGCTGTCGATCGAGCAGGGCGTGTCACGCGGCAAGGCCTTCGCGGAAGGGCACCTCGCCGACGCCTACATCCTCATCGGCGACGTCGAGCGCGCCGCGGAGCACCTCGACGCGCTCGTGCCGGTGCTCGACGACCCGGCGCTGGGAACGGTGTTCGTCATCCGCATGCTCGACACCCGCGCGTTGCTCGACCTGGAACGCGGCCGCAGTGCCGACGCGGAAGCCCACGCCAACCGGTCCCTGGAGCTGGCCGTCGAGTGCGAGGACCCGAAGTCGGAGG
The DNA here is from genome assembly GCF_016907955.1 of Lentzea nigeriaca. Lineage (GTDB taxonomy): Bacteria > Actinomycetota > Actinomycetes > Mycobacteriales > Pseudonocardiaceae > Lentzea > Lentzea nigeriaca. The sequence goes on from NZ_JAFBCX010000002.1 coordinate 701,653, forward strand.
GCGACGCCCACAACACGCTCGGCCTGGCGGCGTACGCGCAGGGCAGGGTGGACGAGGCGGTGTCGCACCACCAGCAGGGGCTCGAGCTCTGCCGCAAGGTCGGCTACCTGCGGGGTGAGGTCGACGCACTGACCGGCCTGGCCCGCACCCAGCGCGCGCTCGGGCACCTCAGCGAGGCGTTCGAGCACGCCGTCGAGGCCGTGACAGCCGCGGAACGCGGGCAGCTGCGCGTCCGGCAGGTGCCCGCGCTGGCCGAACTGGCCGAGATCCACCGGGCGATGGGCGACGAGGAGGAAGCCGAGCGGGCCCGGTGCGAGGCCGTGGAGCTGGCACGGGTGACCGGACGCCGGGCGTGGGAGCTGAAGCTTGCTCAGCCACCCGCGAACGGCGGCAGCACGTCCAGCTGAGCCCCGGCGGGCACACGCGTCGACGTGTCCCGCACCGCGACGCCGTCCAGCAGGAAGCTCGACGCCGCGAGGACCTTGCCGAGCTGCTCGCCGTGCCGTTCACCGATGGCGCTCACCACGAGCGCCACGGTGGGCTCCGAGGTGTCGAGCACCAGGTCCTCGTCGGCCACCCCGGCCGCGGCCCGCGCGCCCGCGAAGTAACGGATCTTCACGGCGGTCGTCACGGCGCTCACTGTCATCCTCCGATGGAGCTCATGGGGCGGTCGGGCTGGTGGAAACCTGCCTCGTTGATGCCGTGACCGGCCGCCTTGGCCCACATCGTGGCGCGCCAGGCGTCGGCGATCGCCGAGTCGGGGGAGCCGTCGCGCAGCAGCGTGCGCAGGTCGGTCTCGCCCTGGCTGAACAGGCAGTTGCGGATCTGGCCGTCGGAGGTGAGCCGGGTGCGGTCGCAGGCGGCGCAGAACGGCCTCGTCACCGACGCGATCACGCCGACGGTCGCGGGGCCGCCGTCGACCAGCCAGCGCTCGGCCGGCGCACCGCCGCGAGGGGTTTCCGAGGGCGTGAGCGTGTACGCGGACGAGAGCATCGTGAGGATCTCATCGGCCGTGACCATGTTCGTGCGCTTCCAGCCGTGCTGCGCGTCCAGCGGCATCTGCTCGATGAACCGCAGCTGGTAGCCGTTCTCGACGCAGAACCGCAGCAGCGGGACCGCCTCGTCCTCGTTCACGCCACGCATCAGCACGGAGTTGACCTTCACCGGTTCCAGCCCCGCCGCGCGGGCGGCGTCGAGGCCGTCGAGCACGTCCGTGATGCGGTCGCGCCTGGTCAGCGTGGCGAAGCGGTCGGGTTCGAGGGTGTCGAGCGAGACGTTGATCCGGTTCAGGCCGGCGTCCTTCAGCGACTGGGCGCGCCGGGCGAGCCCGATGCCGTTCGACGTCATCGACATGCGCGGACGCGGTTCCAGCTCGGCCGTCGCGGCGATGACCTGCTCCAGGCCGCGCCGCAGCAACGGCTCGCCGCCGGTGAAGCGGATGTCCGTGATGCCCAGGTCGACGACCGCGATCCGCATGAGCCGGATCAGCTCGGCGTCGGTGAGCAGCTCGTCCTTCCGCAGCCAGTCGAGGCCCTCTGCAGGCATGCAGTAGGTGCAGCGCAGGTTGCAGCGGTCTGTCAGCGACACACGGAGGTCGGTCGCGACCCTGCCGAACCTGTCGACGAGCAGCGGCGTGTCCGGTCGTGCGGACGCGTCAGGCGTGCCGCGTACGACGGGTAGTCCCAAGTCCACTGCTGTCACCTTATTCAGGGTAATCAACATCCCCCTGTCGATGACTCCAATAACGAGGTTTCTCACGTTCCGCCCGTTGGAGCACTGTCACAAGGAATTGTCTTAGCGGCTAAGATGTTCGGCATGGAACCTGAGGTGCTGGAAAGGTTCACCTGGTACATGCGCGAGCACAGCGCGCTCACGATCATGTTCCACACGAAGGTCGCCGAGCAGATGGGCCTGTCCGCGACCGACGAGAAGTGCCTCGATCTCGCCATCCGGGCGGAGGGACCCCTCACCGCCGGTCGGATCGCCGAGCTGTCCGGCCTCTCCACGGGTGCCGTCACGGGCGTCATCGACCGCCTCGAACGTGCCGGCTATGTCCGCCGTGTCCGTGATCCGCACGACCGCCGCAAGGTGTTGGTCGAGGTCACACCCGCGGAGTTCGTGAAGTTCGGCCACCTCTTCGAGAAGGCTCAGGCCAGCCTGGTCGAGGTGCTCAGCCACTTCGACGAGGCCGAGCTTCAGGTGATCGAGCGTTATCTCCAGCTCCAGGTGGAGACGTTCCGCAAGCGCGTGATCGATACTTAGACCCATGTGGCACTACTTGATGGACATGGACGGTGTTCTGGTTCACGAGGAGCACCTGATCCCCGGCGCCGACGAGTTCGTCGCGGAGCTGCGCGCTTCCGACACCCCGTTCCTCGTGCTCACCAACAACTCCATCTACACGCCACGGGACCTGCGCGCGCGATTGCAGCGCACGGGCCTGGACATCCCCGAGACGTCGATCTGGACGTCCGCGCTGGCCACCGCCAGGTTCCTCGACTCGCAGCGCCCGAACGGCTCGGCGTTCGTGATCGGCGAGGCAGGCTTGACCACCGCGCTGCACGAGATCGGCTACGTGCTGACCGACCGCGACCCGGACTACGTGGTGCTCGGCGAGACCCGCACCTACAGCTTCACCGCGATCACCAAGGCCATCCGCCTGGTCGAGGAGGGCGCGAAGTTCATCGCGACCAACCCGGACGCGACCGGGCCTTCGAGGGAGGGCTCCTTGCCCGCGACCGGCGCCGTGGCGGCGTTGATCGAGCGCGCCACCGGCCGTGAGCCCTACTACGTGGGCAAACCGAACCCGTTGATGATGCGGTCGGCGTTGCGTGCGCTGGGCTCGCACTCGGAGAACGCTCTCATGATCGGTGACCGGATGGACACCGACGTGCGATCGGGCCTGGAAGCAGGCCTGTCGACCATCCTCGTGCTGTCCGGGATCTTCACCTCCGAGCACGCCGAGATGTACCCGTACCGGCCGACGCGCGTGCTGAAGTCGATCGCCGAGCTCGTCGGTCACTCTCAGGACCCGTTCGGTGACTGGGCTGGCCACTGACTCGCGAGGGTTAATCGCTTATCGTCGCGGACGTGGACACGGATCGACGCCCGATGTACGTCGTTGGCGACGTGCACGGGCACCTCGCCGAACTGACCAGAGCCCTGCACGTCGCCGAGCTGTGCGACGAGGAGGGGCACTGGACCGGCGGTGAGGCCGAGCTGTGGTTCCTCGGCGACTTCGTGGACCGCGGTCCCGACGGTGTCGGCGTGATCGATCTGGTCATGCGCCTGGGCGAGGAGGCGGCGCAGGCGGGTGGCGCGGTCAACTCGTTGATCGGCAACCACGAGGTGCTGCTGCTCGGCATGCACCGGTTCGGCGACGAGCAGGTGCCCGACAGCGCGGGGCCGCGGTCGTTCGCGCGCAGCTGGCTGCTGAACGGCGGGTTGCGCAGCGACCAGGACCGGCTGACCGACGCGCACGTCGAGTGGCTCACCAGCAGACCCGTGCTGAAGCTGCGCGACGACCACCTGCTGATGCACTCCGACACGGCGGCCTACCTCGAATGGGGGTCCTCGATCGAGGAGGTCAACGAAGCCGTTCGGCAGGTGCTCAAGGGCGACGATCTCGTCGACTGGTGGGAGTGCTGGCGCAAGATGACGACGCGCTACGCGTTCCGCGGTCCGCAGGGTCCGGAAATCGCAGACGAGCTGCTCGCGACACTCGGCGGCAGCAAAATCGTGCACGGCCACAGCGTCATCGCCGACCAGCTCGGGGTGCCGCCGGAGCAGATCGACGGGCCTCTCGTGTACGCCGACGACAAGGTCCTGGCGATCGACGCGGGCCTCTACAGCGGCGGTCCGTGCCTGGTCGTCCCCTTGCCATACACCGGAGCCTGACTACGGTCAGGCCCATGACCGCCAGCTACTCCTCGGGCACCTCAGCCGCCCCGCTGCTGGGCGACACGATCCACGCGAACTTCGCCGCGGCCGTCGCGCGCTTCGGCGACCGCGAGGCACTTGTCGACAAGGCCACAGATCGCCGGTGGACCTACACCGAGCTGTCGGCGGAAGTCGACAAAGCGGCAGCCGGACTCACGGCGCTGGGCGTGCGCAAGGGTGACAGGGTCGGCATCTGGGCGCCGAACTGCGCCGAGTGGGTCTTCGTGCAGTACGCGACGGCCCGGATCGGCGCGATCCTGGTCAACGTCAACCCGGCGTACCGGGTGCACGAGCTGGAGTACGTGCTGAACCAGGCCGGGATCCACACGCTGGTGTCCGCGCGCACCTTCAAGACTTCCGACTACGCGGCCATGATCGAACAAGTGCGGCCGAGATGTCCTGAGCTGAAGAACGTCGTCTTCGTCGACGATCCACAGTGGACCGAAGGTGGGCTGCCGGACGTCGAGCTGGACCGCGACGACCCGATCAACATCCAGTACACGTCCGGCACGACGGGCTTCCCCAAGGGCGCCACGCTCTCGCACCACAACATCCTCAACAACGGGTACTTCGTCGGGGAGTTGCTGGGCTACACCGAAGACGACCGAATCTGTGTCCCGGTCCCGTTCTACCACTGCTTCGGAATGGTGATGGGCAACCTCGCCGCCACCAGCCACGGCGCGTGCGTCGTGATCCCCGCACCGGCGTTCGACCCGGCGAAAACCCTTGCGGCGGTTCAGGAAGAGCGCTGCACCAGCCTCTACGGCGTGCCGACGATGTTCATCGCCATGCTCGACCTGGTCGACGGCTACGACCTGCCGTCGTTGCGCACCGGCATCATGGCGGGCTCGCCGTGCCCGGTCGAGGTGATGAAGCAGGTCGTCGAGCGCATGGGCATGCGCGAGGTCTCCATCTGCTACGGCATGACCGAAACCTCCCCGGTGTCAACGCAAACGCGCGTCGACGACTCGCTGGACCGGCGCGTCGGGACGGTCGGGCGGGTCGGCCCCCACCTCGAGGTGAAGATCGTCGACCCGGAGACGGGCCTCACGGTTCCGCGAGGGGTGCCGGGGGAGCTGTGCACGCGGGGCTACTCCGTCATGCTCGGCTACTGGAACGAACCCGAGAAGACCGCCGACGCGGTGGATCGGGCGGGCTGGATGCACACCGGCGACCTCGCCGTGATGGATGACGACGACTACGTGAACATCACCGGGCGCATCAAGGACATGGTCATCCGCGGCGGCGAGAACATCTATCCGCGCGAGATCGAGGAGTTCCTCTACACGCACCCGGATGTGCTGGACGCCCAGGTGGTCGGCGTGCCCGACGCCAGGTACGGCGAGGAGCTGATGGCCTGGGTCCGCCTGCGCGAGGGTGCCGCGCCACTGACCGCCGAGGCGGTGCGGGAGTTCTGCATCGGGAAGCTCGCGCACTACAAGATCCCGCGGTACGTGCACGTCGTGGACGAGTTCCCGATGACCGTCACCGGCAAGATCCGCAAGGTGGAGATGCGGGCCAAGTCCGTGGAGCTGCTGGGACTCGACGACAGCACCCGGCACGCCTGATCCCAGGGGGCGCCTCAGGGTGCGGCCGGGGTGATCACCGATGGGCGACGGCGGCTCGGCGCAGCAAAGTCGACGCCATGCGCAAACGCCTTACTGCCGCCGTCCTGGCCGCGACTTTCACGGTCAGCGCGGCGTTTCCCGCCACGGCTGCCACCGGTGACCTCCTGGACGGGTTACCTGACGACATCGTCGCGGGCGCGCTCGTCAGGCAGGACGGCGCCGGCGCGGCGGCCGGCCCGGTCACCGCCGACGCGCACTTCCGGATCGGCAGCGTCACCAAGGTGTTCACCAACACCGTGGTGCTCCAGCTCGTCGCCGAACACCGCGTCGACGTCGACGCCCCCGCGCGGCGCTACGTCCCCGGCCTGCTGCCGTCCCAGTACGACGGCATCACCGTGCGCCAGCTCCTCAACCACACCAGCGGCCTGCCCAAGCCAGCCGCGACCCCGAGCCCGGCGGACGGTCCTGGCTGGTGGCTCAGGTCCGTGCCGCCTCGTGACGCCCTGCGCGACTCGTTCGCCGCGGCCACCGGCACGCCGCCGGCACCCGGCTCCGAGCAGCAGTACAACGGGCTCAACTCGCTCGTCCTCGGCCTGCTCGTCGAGGAGTTGACCGGCCACTCGTACGCCCACGAGCTGGAGTGGCGGATCATCCGGCCGTTGCGGCTGCGGCACACGAGCCTTCCCGCCGCCGACAACACCACGATCCCGTCACCCCACGCGCGGGTGTACGTCAACGGCGACGAGGTGACCGAGCAGAGCCCGTACCCGTGGGCGGAGGGCGGCGTGATCTCCACCGCCGCCGACCTGGACCGCTTCCTCGTCGCGCTCTTCCGCGGCCGCCTCCTGCCCCCGGCCCAGCAGAAACTGCTGTTCGAGGTGCCGGACGTGCCGGGAGCCGCGACGAACACGCGGTACTGCTTCGGCACCGCGGCCTGCTTCAGCGCCGGCAGCCTGATGCGCTACCGGCTCGCGAGCGGCGAGTACGCGTGGGGCAAGACCGGTTCGCGTCCAGGCTGGGACAACGGGTTCTTCGCCACGCGAGACCTGCGGCACCGCGTCGTGTACTCGCTGAACCCGACCGGACGGGGGTCCGATCTCGACCACGTCATGGCGATCGTGACCGCCGGACTGTCCGACTAGGACAGGTTCGGCTCGACCACCTTCAGAGCCCTCCGGCTCGGCGAGGTAGGCCTCCCGAGTGGACGGCGTAACCGTTCTTGAACTGGTGCTCGGTGAACTGCCCTGGGTCGAACTGCCGGCACGCGGCGGCGAGCACGACGAGGCGCGGGGTGTTCACGGAGCGGAACCGTCCCGCAGATCAACGACCTCAGCAGGGTTATGAACAGGTGAAAGGCCTCTTGCGAATGCGGTGTGACGCGCGCAACATCGTGGGATTCCGTCGAAGGAGGCGCCCATGCTCACCGCCACCAGGACAACGACGATGCTGCCCGTAGAAGACGCCGAGCGTGCCGGGCACTTCTACTCGGACAAGCTCGGTCTCAAGCCCATCGCCACCTCACCGGACGGCACGCGGATCTTCGCGCTCGGCCAGGGCGATGCGCTGGGACTGATGCCTGCGGAGAAGGGTGCGCAGACCGCCCACACGGTGCTCAGCTTCGAGGTGTCCGACCTCGATGGTGAGATCCGCGAGCTCGAGGACAAGGGCGTGCGCTTCGAGGACTACGACATGCCCGACCTCAAGACCGTCAACCACATCGCGGTCATGGGCAACGAGCGCGCGGCGTGGTTCTGCGACACCGAGGGCAACATCCTGTGCCTGCACGAGCTGTCGGGCGAAGAGGCCTGACGGCGCGTGCGTGATGAGGGCTCCCGCTCCTCTCCCCCGATGAGGAGCGGGAGACCCGTCACGGCACCTCGACGATCTCCTTGCCCAGCGGCACCAGCGAGACCTTCACCAACTTGAAGTTGGCGAGGCCGAGCGGGATGCCGAGGATCGTGACGCACAACGCGATGCCGGTGACGATGTGGCCGATGGCGAGCCAGAACCCGGCCACGACGATCCAGATCACGTTGCCCAGCAACGACCCGGTGCCCGCGCCCGGCTTGTCGACCACCTCGCGGCCGAAGGGCCAGAGCGCGTAGTTCGCGATCCGGAACGACGCGATGCCCCACGGGATCGTGATGATCAGGACGCAGCAGATGAGGCCGGCGACCGCGTAGCCGACGGCCATCCAGAACCCGGCGAGCACGAGCCAGATCACGTTCAGGATGAGGCGCATACCTCCAATCTAGTGGCGTGGCAGTCAGCCTCTGTCCCTTCTCTGTCGTTCATCACGAACTGGTGGTGTGAGGTGACCTGCTGAGCGGCGATGGTCGGCTGTCGCGGTACTGGCCCATTTCGTCTCTAAGCTCACGGCATGAAGTGGGGTGTGATCGCAACAGGCGGCATCGCGCAGACTGTGACCGCCGACATGCTGAAGGTCGAGGGCGTCACCGTTCTCGCGGTGTCCTCACGCGAGAGGAGCCGGGCCGAGGCGTTCGCCGAGAGGTTCGGCATCGAGCGGGCGTACGGCGACTACCGCGACCTGCTCGCTGATCCCGACGTTGAGGTCGTCTACGTCGCGACGCCGCACGGGCAGCACCGGGAGGTCACGCTCGCCGCGCTCGACGCCGGCAAGCACGTGCTGTGCGAGAAGGCCTTCGCGCTCACGGTCGCCGACGCGGAGGAGATGGTCGCGAAGGCGAAGGAGAAGAACCTCTTCCTCATGGAAGCCATGTGGACGCGGTTCAACCCGTTGATCCGCAAGGTGCACGAGGCCGTGCGCAACGGGGAGATCGGCGAGATCCGCTCCATCCGCGCGACCTTCGGCTTCGCGCTCCCCTTCGACGCGAACCACCGGCTCTGGGCGAAGGAGGCGGGCGGTGGCTCGTTGCTCGACCTCGGCGTCTACCCGGTCGCGCTCACGCACATGCTGCTCGGGGTTCCCTCGGAGATCCGCGCGTGGGGCGGCAAGGCGCCGTCCGATGTGGACTCGGACGCGGGTCTGCTGCTCGGGTATCCCGGCGGGGCCCACGCGTTGCTGAGCTGCTCGCTCGTCGCGAACCTCGGCTGCACGGCGGACATCGTCGGCACCGAGGGGCGGATCGACCTCGCCGAGCCGATGTTCGCCGCGACGAAGGCGACGATCAACGGGGTCGAGCACACCATCGAGGACGAGGGCTACCAGCACCAGATCCGCGCGGTCGAGGAGTGCATCGCCGCGGGGCTCGTGGAAAGCCCGTTGATGACCTGGCAGAACACGGTCGAGATCATGCGTACGCTGGAGGAGGCGTTGCGGCAGATCGGCGTTTCCTACGCGGACACCGTCAAGTAGATCAACGCCGCGTTCAGCACGACCACCGCGAACGCCACGCAGCACGCGGAAACGGTGACCGAGCGCCGGTTCGTGTACGGACCCGTCAACGGCCGGCGCGCGGTCAGCCAAAGGCACCACCGGTGCTCACGTCTCCAACGTGGCCTTGGCGACCCTGACGACCCCGTCGATCGCGCTGTCGAGGTCGCCGCTCGGCATCAACAGGTGGCTCAGCGCGAGCCGCACCGTCGTCTCCGCCGTGAACCGCACGCGCCTGCCGGGGAAGTGCGCGCTGAGGTGCCGCTCGACGACCTCGGTCGCGTGGAACAGCACGGGGTGGCCCCGAGTGGTGAGGAACGGCAACAGGTCCTCGGCGTCCTGCCCGGTCAGCACGGCCGAGACCAGCCGGTCCTTCTCGGTCTGCTCGAACGTGAAGCGGAACGCCGCTCGCATCGCCTCCCACGGGTCGGGGTCCTGGCCGAGCCGGCTGTCGATCCCGGCGAGGTACTCCTCTGTCCGATGCGCCGCGACGGCCTGGACGAGCCCCTCCTTGTTGCCGAACTCGTTGTAGACGGTCTGCCTGCTCACCCCGGCGCGGCTCGCGACCTCGATCATGCGCAGTCCGTGGAACCCGTGGGCGGCAAGCAGGTCCGCGGCCGCGTCCAGCAAGAGCTCGGTGATGTCGCTCACGCTGCCAGCTTTACACAGATATGGTTTTTGTACAGACGTAGAGTGGGGTTCTGTGCCGTTCACAGTGGGCTTCGACCTCGACATGACCCTCATCGATCCCAGACCGGGCATGGCGGCGGTGATGAACGAAGTGGGTGCCCGCACCGGCCATCGGCTGGACGGCGAGCACTTCGCGTCGAACCTCGGCCCGCCGCTGGACATGATCTACCGCGACATGGGCGTGCCCGAGGAGGAGATCCCGGACCTGATCACGCTCTTCCGCGCGTTGTACCCGGAGGTCGTGATCCCGGCGACGGTCGCGCTGCCCGGAGCGTCCGAAGCGCTGAAGTCCGTTCGCGAGCTCGGTGGCCAGACCATGGTCGTCACCGGCAAGTACCGCAAGAACGCCGCGCTGCACCTCGAAGCGCTGGGCTGGGAGGTCGACCACCTCTACGGCGAGCTGTGGTCGACAGGCAAGGCGGAGTCGCTCAAGCTGCACGGTGCGTCGGTCTACGTGGGTGATCACATCGGCGACATGCACGGAGCCGAGGCCGCGGGAGCGCTGGGCGTCGGTGTGGTGACGGGCCCCTGCTCACGCGCCGAACTGGCCGGGGCGGGCGCCGCGGTCGTGCTGGAGGACCTGCGGGAGTTCCCGGAGTGGCTCAGGACTTCTTCCGGCGTGCTTTCCTGATCACCGCGACGATCCCGAGCGCCAGGCCGATCGCCGGCAGGTAGGTGGCGGTGACGTTCAGCCAGAGCGGCAGGTCGCTGTGGCCCGTGGCGAAGAGCACGAAGACCGCGATGATCGCCAATACGCCGACGGCGAACAGGCCGATGGCCAGCGGCAGCAGCTTCGAAGCGGTCATGCGGGCAGCGTAGTCGCGCTAACGGAGGTGCCTTCCGCCTGGTGTTCTGGCTACTCTGGTGAGACGCGTCCTGGGTACGCCTGGGGCGCGTTCGTTGTGCTTCAAGCAAGGGAATGGTGAGCGCGGTGCCGACCGGCAAGGTCAAGTGGTACGACACGGAGAAGGGCTTCGGATTCGTCACCCAGGACGGTGGCGAGGACGTCTACGTCCGCAAATCCGCGTTGCCTCCGGGCGTCACCGGTTTGAAGGCCGGCCAGCGCATCGAGTTCGGCATGGCGGAGGGCCGCCGCGGTCCGCAGGCGCTGTCCGTGCGCCTGGTCGACCCGCAGCCGTCCGTCGCCGAGGCACGGCGCCGTCCCGCCGAGGAGCTGCACGGCCTGATCGAGGACATGATCAAGCTCCTCGAGAACAAGGTGCAGCCCGACCTGCGCCGCGGCCGTTACCCGTCCGACAAGAAGAACATGAAGCTCATCGCCGAGGTCGTCAGGGCGGTGGCGCGGGACCTCGATCCGTAAAAAGATCAGCGCATGTCTGATGCGGACCGGATCGTCGAATTCGTCTACGAGGTCGGCCAGCTCAAACGCCTGCCCAGAGCGGGGTGGCTCTTCGCCGGGGTGTCCAACCCCGAGTCGGTGGCCGCCCATTCGTTCCGGGTGGGCGTTCTGGCGTACGCGATCGCCGTCCAGGAGGGCGCGAACCCGGACCGGGCGGCGACCCTCGGCCTCTTCCACGACGTGCCGGAGGCGCGGATCGGCGACATCCCGTACGTCGGCAAGCTCTACCTCGACGTGAAGATGCCGCCGGAGGACGTGGCCAGGGACCAGGTGAGGAACCTGCCCACGCCGCTGGCCGCGCACATCGAGCAGCTGATCGCCGAACACGAGTCGGCGAAAGGCGACGACCACACGCCCGAGGCGCGCTGTTCCCGTGACGCCGACAAGCTGGAACTCCTGCTGCAGGCGCGCGAGTACCAGGCCGCCGGCGTCACGAAGATGGAGCGCTTCATCCAGACCATGCGGGCATCGGTGGTCACCGGCACCGGCAAGGCGCTGATGGACAGCGCTCTGCGGATCGTGCCGAGCGAGTGGTGGGAAGCCTTCGGCAAACGCTAGTCGCTTTGCCGTACGCGGGGCCCTTTCGTACTCCTGGAGAGTACGAAAGCTCCCCGCGTACTGTCAGCGAGCGACGTCGACGACCCAGGAGCCGCGCATGAGCGGCTGGCCGGTCTCCAGCACCGCGCCGGCCGCCTCGTGCACCTCGATGCGCAGCAGCTGGTCGTTCTGGTTCGGCACGGCCAGCGTGTAGGAGAAGTTGTCGCCCTTGCCGAGCAACGGCGAGCTGCAGCCCTCCTGGACGCGAGCGGCGTTCTCGTACACGCACACGACCTCCCAGAGGCCGTCCGCGAGCTGCCCGTCCACCGAGATCTGCACGACCTTGCCCGGCGGCACCTTCAGCGTGCCGGGAGCGTTCTTCTCGGCGCAGTTCGAGCCCTGGATGTCGCAGTAGATCGTCGGCTCGAGCCGGATGGTCCTGCCGTTCGCGTAGAACGTGACCTCGGGGTCGTGCCCAGGCAGGGAGCATCCGGTCAGCACGAGAGCGCTGGCGGCCATGACAGAAGCAAGTCGACGCACGTCAGGCAGCCTACGGGGTGGCCGGAACGCGCCTGCGGACGAGCCTGTGCAACGACGTGCCGTTGCGGTAGAGCCACGTTTGGGCGAGGCCCAGCGCGAGCAGCGCGGCCAGCACCAGGAAGCCGATCCAGAACGTCGCGGGCAGCAGCACGCCCAGCGCGCCGCCGAAGACCCACGCGAGCTGCAGGATCGTCTCGGAACGGCCGAACGCCGACGCGCGCGACTCCTCCGGCAGGTCGTCCTGGATCACCGCGTCCAGGCTGATCTTGGCCAGCGAGGACGCCGTGGCGCCCAGCAGCCCGACGATCGCGGCGGTGACCAGACCCGGCAGAGCCGCGGCCACGATCGTCGCGGCGAGCGCCGTGCCGACGCACGCGAGGATCACCTCGTCCGGTTTGCCGAAGTGCTGGCGCGCACCGATCGCGTTGCCGAGGAAGCTGCCCGCACCCGCCGCGCCGGCGATCACGCCCAGCAGCAACAGTTGCTCGAACGCGTCGCCCTCGGTCTGCGCCCGCACCACGAAAGCCGCGAACAGCGTCAGGAACCCGGTCAGCATGCGGATCGAACCGTTGCCCCACAACGCGACGACGACGTGCCGGGACACGGGGTGCTTGGCGGGCCTGGACCTCAGCGTCGCGGGCACCTCGCCCTCGGTCACCTCGACCCACGACGGGATCCGCATGCACAGCCACGCGTTCACGAGGCACAGCACCGCGGTGAACCACAACGCGCCCGGCGAGCCGAAGACCTTCGCGAACCCGGCGGCGAACGCACCGAACACCGCACCGGCCGCGAGACCGAAGACGGTCATGCGCGCGTTGGTCTTCGACAGCGTGATCTCCGGCGGCAGCACGCGCGGGGTGATCGCGGACTTGAGCACCGTGAACGACTTGCTGAGCACCATGCTGCCCAACGCCGCCGGATACAGCAGCCAGTCGTCGAAGTGCAGCGCCATCACGATCGACAGGATGATCCGGAGCACGCACGACGCGGCCAAAGCCAGCCGCCTGCCGCGCTGGATCCTGTCCAGCAACGGCCCGATCACCGGTGCGATCAACGCGAACGGCGCGACCGTGATCAGCAGGTACAGCGCGACCTTGGTCTTGGACTCCGCCGACGCCGCCGAGAAGAACAGGGTGTTCGCCAGCGCCACGGCCATCGCGGCATCGGCGGCGTAGTTCATCATCACCGCGTAGGTGACCGATGCCATGCCGGACTTCTTGGCGCCGTCGGCGTGGGCCGCGCGCCGGAACGCCGCGACCGCCTGCTGCGAGAGTTGCTTGCTGCGGAACCAGGCGACGCGCGTGACGGTGAGCTTCTTCGGCGGCTTCGGCGTCGGAGTGGTCTGCTGATCTTCGTTCGGCAGCGGGCGCGTGTTCTGCGGACGTTTCGGCGGAGGCTGGAAACCGTGCTCGGACGCGGGGCGAGAACGCTGCCGCGGCTGGTACTCGTCGTCCTGCCACGGGTAGCGCTTCGGAGTCGGCTGGTCACTCCACCCGCGGTCGCCCGTCACACCGTCAATCCTGCCCCATCCCGTTGAACCTCACCCGGAAGACGGTCGGCCAGTTCTTGCCTGTGACCAGGAACTCGTTGGTGCCGGGGATGTGCGCGATGCCGTTCAGCACGTCCACGTCGGGCTCGGACGGCTTGAGCGACGCGAGGTCGTAGGTGTTGATCACCTGACCGTTGGCGGGGTCGATGCGGACGATCTCGTCGGTCTTCCACACGTTCGCCCATACCTTGCCGCCGACGCATTCCAGTTCGTTCAACTGGGTCAGCGGCTTGCCGTCGCGGGTGACCTGCACGGATCCGGTCTCGTTGAACGACTTCGGGTCGCGGAAGGTCAGCTTCGCGCTGCCGTCGCTCATGATCAGGCGCTTGCCGTCGTCGCAGATGCCCCAGCCCTCGCCCTGGTAGGAGACGCGGCGGATCTCGTTCAGCGTCTTGCGGTCGCGTTCGATGGCCACGCCGTTGCGCCAGGTGATCTGCCAGATGGTGTCGCCGACGACGGTGATGCCTTCGCCGAAGAAGTCCTGCGGAAGATCGACTTTCTTCTGCACGTTGCCGCTCGACGGGTCGAGCGCGCGCATCGTCGACTGGCCCTCCAGACCGGTGCCCTCGTAGAGGACGCCGTCGACGAGTTCCAACCCCTGGGTGAACGCCGACGTATCGTGAGGGATCTTCTGCAGGACTTCTACCTGCGGTTTTGCTTCCTGCTGAGTCGAGCAGGCGGCCAGAACCGCGACGATGACCAGCCAGACGGGTGAGCGCACCCCACGGAGGGTGGCACGAGTTTTCGTCCCGGCGAAGACCTGCGGCACAATTCACCACGTGAACGCCACGCAACTGCTTGCCGACGCCGTTGACCTCGCCCGCGCCGCCGCGCAGGAGGAAGCCGGGTTGGAACGCGTCGGTGCTCATGTCGGTGTGCTCGCCGAGGACGAGTTCTCGGTGACGCACCTGTTCGAGGCAGAGCACGCGGGTTATCGCGGCTGGAACTGGGCCGTGACCGTCGCCTACGCGGGCGAGGGCACGCCGGTGTCGGTCAGCGAGGTCGTGCTGCTGCCCGGCCAGGACGCTCTCGTCGCGCCCGAGTGGGTCCCGTGGAGCGAGCGGGTCCGCGCCGGCGACCTCGGTGTCGGCGACCTGCTGCCGCCCCGCGAGGACGACCCCCGCCTGATCGAGGCGTACGTGCAGTCCGACGACCCCGCCGTCGAGGAGGTCGCGCTGGAGATCGGCCTCGGCCGCACGCGCGTGCTGTCCCGCGAGGGTCGCCTCGACGCTGCGGAACGGTGGTACTCCTCCGACTTCGGGCCGCGTTCGGACATGGCCCGCAGCGCCCCCGCGCACTGTGGGACGTGCGGCTTCTACACCCGCGTGGCCGGTGCGTTCGGGGCCGCGTTCGGCGTGTGCGCGAACGAGATCTCGCCCGCGGACGGCCACGTCGTGCACGTCGAGTACGGCTGCGGCGCGCACTCCCAGGCCGAGGTCGAGATGGGCTCGATCGTCCCGGTCGCCGATCTCGTGTACGACGACGCGCAGCTGGACGTCTCGGAGTGACCGACCCGTTCGGCACCGAGGCCCTGCGCACCTCGGTCATCGCCGCATGGCGCGGGTCGCCCACCCGCTTCCGCGAAGACGCGAACGCTGAGGAAGATCTTCGTCTCGGTGGCTACCGGGACCGCCTGCTCGTCGAGCTCGCCCAGAACGCCGCCGACGCGGCGGGTGCCGAGCCGGGTGTGTTGCGGATCACCCTGGTGGACGGTGAGCTGCGTGCCGCCAACACCGGTGCGCCGCTGACCGCCGCCGGTGTCGCCGCGCTGGCGTCGCTGCGGGCCTCGGCCAAGGAGTCCGGCGTCGGCCAGTTCGGTGTCGGGTTCGCGGCCGTGCTGGCCGTGACCGACGCGCCGCGCGTGATCTCGACTTCCGGTGGCGTGGAGTTCTCCGCCGCACGGACCCGCGCCGAGGTGCCGGAGCTGGCCTCCGAGCGCGGTGGCGACGTTCCGGTGCTGCGCCTGGTCTGGCCCTGCGACGAGCAGGTGCCGGAAGGCTTCACGACCGAGGTCCGGCTGCCGCTGAAGGTCGACCTCTCGCTCGACGACCTGGCCGCCGAGGTGCCCGACCTGCTCATGGCGCTGCCGGGGCTGCGCCGCATCGAGCTCGGTTCCCAGGCGTGGGAACGGTTCGTCACCGCCGACGGCGTGGTCACCATCGGCTCGACCCGCTGGCTCGTCGAGCAGGCGTCCGGTCAACTGCCCGCGGAGCTCGTCCAGGGCGTCGAGCACCGTCCTGAGTGGACGATCACCTGGGCGTATCCGCTGGACTCCGAGCTCGGCGAGGACGTGCTGCACGCGCCGACCCCGACCGACGAACGGCTGTCGCTGCCCGCCCGCCTGATCGCGACCGTGCCGGTCGAGCCGTCGCGCCGCCGGGTCCTGCCCGGTGCCGCCGCGTGGTCGGTGCTGGACGCCGCCGCCGCGGTGTACCCGGCGCTGGTGGCGCGGGTGCCTGCCGTCGAACGCACCGCGCTCGTGCCGCTGCCGGGCTTCCCGCTGTCCGAAGTGGACGATCGACTGCGCACCGCCGTGCTCCGCGAGCTGCGCGCCGCCTCGTGGCTGCCGCTCGCGTCCGGCGAGTGGATCGCTCCCTCCCGGGCCCGTGTGCTCGACGTCGGCTCCGAGGAGCTCGTCGAGCTGGTCGAGGACGCGCTGCCGGGGCTGCTGGACGCCGAGTTGTCCGCGCCGGTGCACGCGAAGGCGTTGGCAGCGCTGGAGGTTCCGCGAGTTTCCACCGCCGAGGTCGTCGCCGCGCTGGCCGGTGTCGACGGTGATCCCGGTTGGTGGCGTGACGTCTACGCCGCCTTCGAGCCGCTGGCTGAGGTCGACCCGGACGTTCGCGAGGCCCTGCAGTCGTTGCCGGTGCCGCTGGCCGACGGCCGCACGGTCACCGGGCCGAGGACGACGTTGATCGCCGACGAACCGTTGCCGGGGCTGCGGATCGTGCACCCCGACGCCGTGCACCCGTTGCTGGTCCGGCTGGGCGCGGTCGAGGCCGGTGCCTCCGAGCTGCTGGCCGATCCCTCGTTGCGGGAGAACGTCGCCCGGTCGCTGGAGGACGCCGAGGCGGGACTCGACGGCGACGACCTGATCGAGACGGTGCTGCGCCTGGTCGACCGCGCGGCCTTGCGTGCGGGTGAGGAACCGTGGCTCGGCGCGCTGGCGTTGCCCGGCGCTTCCGGTGAGTGGCACCGCGCGGACGAGCTGCTGCTGCCCGACTCGCCGTTGGTCGGCGTGGTCGAGGCGGACGCGTTTCCGCTGCTGTCCAAGGAGATCGCCGACGCGTACCCGCGGGCCGCGCTCATCGCCGTCGGCGTGGTCGACAGCTTCTCCCTGGTCGTCGACGAGGAGCCGGCCGGGCCCGACCACGACCTGCCGGACGAGTCCGCGTGGTGGTCGTCGATGCCGGACGAGCCTCGCCGCGTGGTGGCCGTCCGCGATCTGGATCTCGTCGCCGACTGGCCCGCCGCGTTGCGGTTGCTGGCGTCCGATCCGGTGACCTGGCGGGCGGTGACCGAGCCCGACGGGTACACCGGCTGGTGGATCGCCCGGCACGCCTCGCTGGCGGGCAAGGCACCGCGCGAGTACCGACTGGCCGAGGCCACGTTGCTGGACGGGCTCTTCGACGCCGTCCCCGATCTCGAACTTCCCGAGCACGTGCTGCGTGCCGCCGGCGTCCGCTCCCGCCTGGAGATCTGGGACGACGACGATGCCGAGTTCGTCCTGGAGCGGCTCGGCGATCAGGGCAGGGCCATCGCGGACGCGGTCGTGCTGCGTGCGCACGCGGCGTTGCCCGAAGGCGACTTCGCGCCGCCCGAGCGGGTGCGGGTGCTGTCCGGTGAGGTCGTGGCCGCGGACGACGTCGTGGTGCTCGACCACCCGTGGCTGCTGGGAGTCGCGCCGCCGTCCCGCGTGCTGCTCGCCGACGGCTCGGAGGAATTGGCCGATCTGCTGGACCTGGCCCTCGCCTCCGAGGAGTTCGACGGCTCTCCGGATCACGTCGGTGAGGTCGTGCAGTGGCACGACCTCGGCGCGGTGCGGATGGCGTGCGAGCTGCTGGAGGTCGCGCTGCCCGACGGCGTTGTCGTCGTGCACGACCAACTTCTCGTCGACGGTCGACGCGTCGAGTGGTGGATGGCCGACGGCGTGCCGCACGCCGCGGACACCCCGGAGGGCCTGGCGCGCGCCCTCGCGTGGGTGACGCAGCGCTGGGAGGACCGGCACACGTTCGCCGCGCTGATCACCGACCCGACGGCGGCGACCCTGCTGGGCTGACGTTATCGGGGATAACAACTCCTCGTTTCCATCGCTAATATCCGTGCTAACGTTGATCGCGTATCGGCGCTAACGTTGAGTGCGGGGAGACATGGTGGAGAAGCTGCGCATCGTCGGGCTCGAAGAGCACGTCCTGCTCCCGGTCGTGCGGGACGCGTGGGCGAGGGCGGGGCTCCAGCCGCACCGCTACCCGGACGATCATCCCGTCACGCGGCGGCTGCGCGACGTCGGTGAGGGGCGCCTGGCCGACATGGACGACCAGGGACTCGACGTCGCGGTCTTGTCGCTGGCCAGTCCGGGCGTGCAGAACCTCCCAGCCGCGGAGGCCGTGCGGGTCGCGCGGGAGGCCAACGACGCGCTCGCCGAGATCGTCGCGGCTCACCCGGAGCGGTTCCAGGCGTTCGCGGCCATCCCGACCGCCTCGCCGGACGCTGCCGTGGCCGAGCTGGAACGGGCCATCGGAGAGCTCGGTTTTCGCGGTGCCATGTTGTACGGGCGGACCGGTGACAAGCCGGCCGACGCGCCGGAGTTCGACGACCTCTACGGTGCGGCCGCGCGGCTCGGTGTTCCGCTGCACTTCCACCCGCAGGCCCCGGTGGCAGCGGTGCAGGAGGCCTACTATTCGGGGCTCCCCAACGGGTTGGGGCCCGTGCTCGCCACCGCAGGGCTGGGTTGGTACTACGACCTGGGCGTGCAGTACCTGCGGATGATCTTCTCCGGCGTGTTCGACCGGCACCCCGAACTTCAGGTGATCGCGGGCCACTGGGGCGAGGTCGTCCTGTTCTACCTCGACCACGTCGGCTTCCTGCAGGAGATGGCGGAGCTGCGGCAGCCGTTGATCGACTACTTCCGGCAGAACTTCTGGATCGCCGGCAGCGGCACGGTCAGCGAGCGTTATCTGCGCTGGACGGCGGAGGTCGTCGGCACCGACCGGATGCTCTACTCGACCGACTACCCGTACACGTTCGGCACGCGGCCGGCCGGCTTTCCCTACCTGGACACCAGTGGAGGCACGGCGAGGGCGTTCCTCGAACGCGCGCCGTTCAGCGACGAAGAGAAGGCTGCGATCGGGTCGGGGAACTGGGAGCGGCTGACTCGTCGGGCTTCTTCCTGAGCGGCGGGATGTCGCCGCGCCTCATCAGGATGATCCACGCGGTGATCGTCACGAGCATCGACACCGCGCCGCCGACGATGATCGGCGCGCGGCCGTTGATCTCGCCCAGCCAGCCCATCAGCGGGCCGCCGACGGGGTTTCCGCCCAGGAACACCAGCATGTAGATGCCCATGACCCGGCCGCGCATCTCGGGTTCCACGGCCAGCTGGATGGTCGCGTTCGCGGTGGTGTTGAAGGTCATCATCGCGACGCCCACCGGGATCATCGTCAGTCCCGTCAGGAGCATCGTCGGCATCACCCCCGACACGATCTCCAGCAGCCCGAACACCAGACCGGAGCCGATGAACACGGTCATCCTGGGTGTCTTGCGCCTGGTCGCCATCGTGGCGCCCGCGAAGGTGCCGACCGCGATCAACGTCGACAGCAGGCCGTACGCGTCGGCGTCGCCACCGAAGACGTTGCGGGCCAGGATGGCCAGCGTCATGTAGAAGTTCATGCCGAACGTCGAGATGAAGAACACCAGCAGCATCACGGCCAGCAGGTCGGGCCGGTGCCGCACGTACCGGAGGCCGGAGAGCAGCTGGCCCTTCTCTCGTGGCACCGGGTCGGAGCGCTGGAGTTGCGACGTGCGCATCAGCCAGATGCCGCCGACCACGCCCACGAAGCTGATGGCGTTGGCCAGGAAGACCCAGCCGGTGCCGATGGCCACGATCGTCACGCCCGCGATGGCCGGACCGACGATGCGGGCCAGGTTGAACATCATCGAGTTGATCGCCACGGCGTTCGTCAGCGACTCGCGGCCGACCATCTCGACGACGAACGACTGGCGCACCGGCGTTTCCACGGCCGAGAAGCAGCCGAGCAGGAAGCAGAGCACGAAGACGTGCCACAGCTGGACGACACCGGTGACGTCGAGCAGGCCCAGCGCCAGCGCGCAGACGGCCAGCGCGGATTCGAGCCACAGCAACAGCTTGCGCTTGTCCATGCGGTCGGCGAGCACGCCGCCCCACATGGACAACAGCAACACCGGCAGGAACTGCAGCGACGCCGCGACGCCCAGTGCGACGGGGGAGCCGTGGGTGAGCTCCAGGACCAGCCAGTCCTGGGCCACCCGCTGCATCCAGACGCCGACGAGCGAGATGATCTGCCCGGACGCGTAGAGGCGATAGTTGTAGATGCCTAACGATCCGAACATTCCGGTACGACGAGGTGGCGGACTGTCTGCTCCACCACCCGCGTACCCGGCCACGTCGTTACTGCCCCGCCATCCTGTCGATGATCTCGGCGGCGTGGGAGAGCAGTTCCCGTTCCTCGGGTTCCAGCTCGGCCAGCCGCTTGTCCAGCCACGCCTCGCGCGCGGTGATCTCGTCTTCCAGGTACGACAAGCCTTCGTCGGTCAGCTTGACGATGGCTTGACGGCCGTCGGTCGGGTGAGGGCTGCGCGTCGCGAAGCCGAACTCCTCCAGGGCGGCGATCACGCGCGTCATCGACGGCGGTTGCACGCCTTCCTTGGCCGCCAGCTCACCCGGCGTCAGCGGTCCGCACTTGTGCAGTGTGGACAGCGCGGACACCTGCGTGAGCGACACCGACGAGTTGGTGCGCTGTGCCCGCAGGCGACGGTTGAGGCGGACGACGGCAAGCCTGAGCTTGCTCGCCAGTCCGTGCTGTTCGGTCGCCACGTAGTTAGCATACCTCACGAAATAGTTTCCTGCCGAAAGGTCAGCTGAGCAGGCTCTGGATCGGTCCCAGCGCGAAGTAGACGACAAAAGCCGCGGCCACGATCCACATCAGCGGGTGGACCCCGCGCGCCTTGCCGGTCAACGCCCGCAGCAGCACGAAACTCACGAAGCCCGCGCCGATGCCGTTCGCGATGGAGTAGGTGAACGGCATGACGACGATGGTGAGGAACGCGGGCAGCGCCACCGTGAAGTCGGCGAAGTCGATCTCGCGGATCTGCATCATCATCAGCGCGCCGACGATCACCAGAGCGGGAGCAGCTGCCTCGATCGGCACGACCTCGTAGAGCGGCGTGAAGAACATCGCCAGCAGGAACAGCACGCCCGTGACCACGTTCGCGAGACCCGTGCGGGCGCCCTCCGCGATGCCGGACGCCGACTCGATGTAGACGGTGTTCGACGAGCTGGACGCGGCACCGCCGGCGACGGCGCCGAGGCCGTCGACGAACAGCGCCTTGCTGACACCCGGCAGCTGACCGTCCTTGTCGATCAGGTCGCCTTCCTTGCCGAGACCGGTCATCGTGCCGACGGTGTCGAAGAAGTCGGTGAGCACCAGCGTGAAGACGATCAACGCGGCGGCCAGCGCCGGGAGCCGCGTCCAGGCGCCGAACGACACGTCGCCGACCAGCGACAGGTCCGGCACGTCGAAGATCTTGTCCGGCAGCGCCGGGTAGCCGAGGTTCCAGCCCTTGGCGTTGGTGCCCGCGGACGGACCGGCCTTGACGATCGCCTCCAGGACGATCGCGAAGATCGCGGTGGAGACGATGCCGATCAGGATCGCGCCCTTGACCTTGCGCGCGAACAGCACACCGGTGACGACGAGCCCGACCACGAAGACCAGCGTCGGCCAGCTCGCGATGGAGCCGTTGATGCCGAGACCGACCGGCACGGTGGTGTTGGCGGCGTCCGGCAGGCGGCGCACGAAGCCTGCGTCGACCAGGCCGATGAACGTGATGAACAGCCCGATGCCGACCGCGATCGCGGCTTTCAGCTCGTTCGGCACCGCGTTGAACACCGCGGTCCGCACGCCCGTGAGCACCAGGAGGAGGACGACCAGGCCGTTGACGAGGATCAGGCCCATCGCCTCCGGCCACGACACCTTGGCCGCGACGGAGACCGCCACGAACGAGTTGATGCCGAGGCCGGTCGCCAGCGCGAACGGGTAGTTGGCGACGAGTCCGAAGAGGATGGTCATCACGCCGGCGACCAGCGCCGTGACCGCGGCGACCTGCCCGACGGGCAGGATGTTGCCGAGGACGTCCGGGTGCGCGCCGGGTCCCGTCGGGGCGAAGCTGCCGATGATCAGCGGGTTGAGCACCACGATGTAGGCCATCGTGAAGAAGGTGACGACACCGCCGCGCAGTTCGCGGGCCACGGTCGAGCCGCGCTCCGAAATCTTGAAGAACCCGTCCAGCATCTGGTCTCCTAACGATGTGTCCGAACGAGACTCCGCCCCGCATCCACCGCCGCTGCCACACCGGCTGGCCGACCCCGTGCCGGTCGTCGTCGGCGGAACCGCGCTGTGGTTCCTCGGGTTTGTCGTGGTAGTCGTGGTGGACCGCTCGAACAGCACGCTGCTCTGGACGACTCTGTCCGGCGGTCTGCTCGGGATCATCGGGTACGGAGTGTTCTACTGGCAACGCCGGGCCGCGAGGCGAGGATCACGAACTGCGCAGCAAGGTCTCGAAGACGTGTAGTTCATGATCGCCGTCACCGACTGGGCCCGGCTGCTGATCGTCTGCGTTGTCTTCACGATCGCCGCCGGAGCGATCGCCTGGGCGACGGGTCTCACCACTCCGAGGCCGTTCCTCGCAGCGGCGGCCAGAGCCGTCCTCCAGCTGGCCGCCGTGAGCGCGGTGATCACGGTCGTGCTGCGGCACCTCGGCCTCGTCGGCGTGTTCCTGGTCGTGATGGCCGTCGTGGCCACGGCGACCTCGGCGGCGCGCAGCAGGACCGGCAAGCGCGGAATCTGGGTGGCCGTCGCCATTCTGATCGGCACAGTGCCCGCGCTCGCGTTGCTGATCCTCATCGGGCTGTTGCCGGTCACCGGCATCGCCTTGATCCCGGTCGGCGGCATCCTCATCGGCGGCGCGATGACCGCGACGACGCTCTCGACGAGAAGGGCCCTCGACGCCCTCAGGGATCGCCACGGCGAGTACGAGGCCGCGCTGGCGTTGGGCTTCCTGGAGCCCACGGCCGCCAGGTTGATCATCCGGCACCCCGCGGCCGACGCGTTGCTGCCGGCGCTCGACCAGACCAGGACGGTCGGTCTTGTCACTCTTCCGGGTGCATTTGTCGGAATGCTGCTCGGAGGGGCTCCCGTGTGGCAGGCCGGGGCGCTACAAATCGTGGTACTGCTCGCGTTGCTCGCCGTCGAGGTGGCCGCCGTCGCCACCGTGGTCGAGCTGGTCGCTAGGGGGCTGATCAGACGGACTTCCCATCAAGGCGAAGTTAGGCTAACCTAAGTCACGTCGCTTCGTGGTGGGAGCGGCAGTCAGTTCGGGAACGGACGAGGCCCCCGCTCTGGGCAGAGCGGGGGCCTCGTCGTGTTCGGCGGCCTCGAAGCGCGCGGAGACGTCCTCCCGGTCGACGACGTTCCACAGCGCCGAGATGTAGTCAGCCTTCAGGTTGCGGTACTGCGGGCAGACGCGTGCTCCCAGATGTCGAACGCGAGCAGTGGCGTGGTCGCGATCGACAGGTCCGAGTGGTGGTCCTCGAGCTGCTGTGTGATCAGCTTCTGACCGACCGGCTCCATACTGGCAGCAAGGCCGGTAAACCAGTTGCGGGGCGACGTAGCGTCGGAAGCGTGTCCGTGCTGACAGCCAGGAACGTTTCGCTGTCGTTCGGTCCGAGGACCGTGATCTCGGAGGTTGATTTCGATGTTTCGCCTGGTGACCGCGTCGGCCTGATCGCGCCCAACGGCGTCGGCAAGTCCACGTTGCTCCGGTTGCTGTCCGGAGAGCTGCAACCCGAGACTGGATCTGTCTCGACCACCGGAACCGTCGCGCACCTGACGCAGGAGACGCTCCACCGTGCTGGAGAGTCGCTCCGCGACCACCTCGCCCGCCGCACCGGCGTCGCGAAGGCCGAGGAGTGGCTGCAGCGCTCTGCCGAAGCGCTGGCCGAAGGCGGCGGCGAGGACTACCCGGACGCGTTCGACCACTGGACCGCCATCGGTGCCGGTGACTTCGACGAACGCGCGGACGCGGTGTGCGAACGCCTCGGCCTGCGGGCGGATCTGCTCGACGACTGTTCACCGGACGAGCTGTCGGGTGGTCAGCAGGCACGGCTGCGGCTGGCCGCCGTCCTGCTCACCCGCGCGGACGTGTTGCTGCTCGACGAGCCGACGAACGACCTCGACGCAGGAGGGCTCGACCTGCTGGAAGCCCACGTGCTGGGGTATCCGGGCGCGATCGTGCTGGTGAGCCACGACAGGGAGTTCCTGGCGCGCACGACGACCGCGATCGCGGAGCTCGACGAGTTCTCCCACAAGGTCACGGTTTTCGGTGGCGGCTGGGACGCCTACGTCGACGAGAAGCTGAACGCGGGCCGTCGTGCGCAGGAGGAGTACGAGGCCTACGCGGCGAAACGCGACTCGCTCGTGCAGCGCGGCCGCCAGGTGAGGGAGTGGTCGCGGCAGGGCGTGCGGCGGGCGGGAAGTGCCAAGGCGCGCAACGACGAACCGGACAAGAACGTGCGAGCGGGCCGCAGGCAGGCGGCCGAGAACCTGATGGCCAAAGCGTCCGTTGTGGACCGTCAGCTGGCGAGGCTCGACGAGGTGGAGGAGCCGCGCGAGGCGTGGCAGCTGCGGCTCACCCTGCCGTCGGCCGGGCGCGGCAGCTCGGTGGCGTTCACGTTGCGGCAGGCCGTGATCAGTCGAGGTGACGTGACGCTGGGCCCGGTCGACCTCACGATCGGCGCGGGCGAGCGGTGGCGGATCACCGGTCCGAACGGCTCCGGCAAGTCGACCTTGCTCGGCGCGCTCCTCGGCCGCATCCCGCTCGTCTCCGGCGAGCGCTCGATCGGGCCGGGCGTGGTCGTCGGCGAGGTCGACCAGCTTCGCGCCGAGTTCGCGAGCGAGCAGCCGGCGTTGCGGATCGTGGCGGACGCGACCGGGCTGCAGGACGTCGAAGCGCGCACCTTGCTCGCGAAGTTCCGGCTCGGCGCGGACAACGTGCTGCGGCCGGCCCGCGAACTCTCACCGGGTGAACGAACGCGCGCGGGCTTGGCTCTGCTGCAAGCCCGTGGCACGACGTGTCTGGTTCTCGACGAACCGACGAACCACCTCGATTTGCCGGCAATAGAACAGCTGGAACAGGCCCTGGACACCTACGAGGGAACGTTGTTGCTGGTCACGCACGACCGGCGGCTCGCTTCGGCCGTGCGGGTGGATCGCGAGATCAACGTGCGCGACCTCCTCACGTTTCCTCCCGTGAAGGGTGGAAGATATGGGTCATGACCACCGAGGAGGACTGGCCGGTCGAACAGACCTGGTCGATGCGCAACACCCACTGGCATGCCTATGTGGAACACACGTCGCTCGACCACGCGTCCCCTCGGCAGGTCCGGCTCGAACGCACCCCCGAAGAAGTGCTCACCTCGCCCGCCGAGGTCGCTGCCTGGCTGGAGGTCAACCTCCGCAGCGCGACGCGACCGGAGGAGACCGGCAAGAAGCGCGTGAAGGACGAGCGCGACTTCACCGACTCGAACCGGGTGCACGCGTCGCTGGCCTCGCGCGGTGAGTCCATCTACACGGGCGTGAAGGGCGAGCTGACGCTGGCCGTCGAGGCCGTGACGCCGGACGAGTGCCGGATCTCGCACGACGGTGCGGACGTCGCGCCCCTGAAGGCTGGTCGCCGCCGCTAGATTGACCCCCTGGAGAGTGCGGACGTTGTGGTCGCAGCCGGACGCCGCGTGCCTGAACGGTGAGTGGCGACCCGGCGTGCCGGACCGGGAGCAGATCGCGCACGCGTGGACGGTCGGGTACACGCCACGGATCTCGGTGGCGGTGTTCGTTGGCGGCGAGCGGCCTGTTGTGCCCGCGGTCGACAAGGAGGGGCGGGCGCTCGTGGGGTCTGGGCTGACCAACGAGATGTGGCGGGCGATGCAAGAAAAGCTGCAGCCGCGGTGACGCGGGGTGCGGTCCTCGCGTTGGTCCTGGCCGCCCTCGTCGTCGGGTACGTGGTGTGGCAACGGCCCGAGGCGCCGGCGCCGAAACCGGTGCCACCGAAGGAGGTCGTGCTGCAGTACGCGGACGGCTCCACGATGTGGCGCAGTACGGGCGCCTGGAAGCAGCCGCCGATCGTGCAGCGGGTGTTCGCGGAGCTGGGCACGGCGGCGCTGTCGTTCGACTCGCTCAGGGGCACCGGGGGCGTGGTCCGCACGACGATCGACGCGCGGGCACAGACCTTCGCCGCCGCGGTGGTCGGCCGGCTGATCCCCCCGCTCCGGGTGATCGACACGTCGGCGCCGACCAGGGGCCGGCCGCGGGAGCTCGACGCATCGGTGACGGCGATCGATCCCGGCTCGGGTCGCGTGCGGGTGTACCTCCCCGGCCTGAGTTCGGGTGACGACCTGGCAGGTGGCGTGCGGAAGGAGCTGCCCGCGGCCCTCGCCGAGCCGCTCGCCACGGCTGCGGCGCCGAACGCGATCGAGGAACGAGCGACCCCGCTCAACGTGAGTGCTGCGTACGCGACCTTGGCCGCGAGAGGTGTCCAGCGCGAGCCGCACTTCGTCACCTCGGTGACCGCGGCGAACGGTTCGTTGCTGTACGAGGCCGCCGACACCACCAAACCCGCGTTCGCCACGGACAGGGTGGACCGGATCACCGCTTCGCTGAAGGAGAAGCCCGGTTGCGACGGGACGGCGTGCGTGCCGGGTGCCTTCCCTTGGATGGTCGGCTACACGCCCAAGCTCGCGGTCACGGTGTACGTGGAGCAGGCCGGCGCTGTCGACGCCGGCCTGCCCATGTTGATCTGGCAGGAGTTCCTGAAGGAGCTGCCTGCGTGAGGCTCACCCGACGTGCCAGGTGTGCACGGGTTCGCCCGCGTGCATGAGTTCCAGGTACCGCTTGAGCATCCCGGTCAGGGCCGCGTCCCTCGACAGGCCGCGTTCCTCAAGCAGCGCAACGGTTTCCCGTTGCCACGACGACCCGGTGCGCCGCGCGAGGCAACGCTGCTCGATCACGCCGAGGTAGCGTTCGCGGGCCTCGTCGGAGACCCCGCAGTCGCGCAGGCCCTCGTGCGCCATCGGCAGCAGCCGGCGCAGCACCAGCTCGTCCGGCGGAATCCAGCCGATGCCAGGCCAGTACAGCTGGGCGTTCATGCCGTGCCTGGCCCCCGTGTAGAGGTTCTCCTCGGCCGCCTGGAACGACATTTGGGTCCACAGTGGACGTTCCTGGGCGGTGAGGGCGCGCTGGGTGCCGTAGAAGAAGGCGGCGTTGGCCATCGTGTCGAGCACCGTGGGACCCGCGGGCAGGACGCGGTTCTCGACGCGCAGGTGCGGCACGCCGTCGACGACGTCGTACACAGGGCGGTTCCAGCGCCAGATCGTGCCGTTGTGCAGGCGCAGCTCCGAAAGACGAGGCGCGCCACCGGCTTCGAGGGTCTCGATCGGGTCCTCGTCGTCGGTTTCCGGCAGCAGGCTCGGGAAGTAGCGCACGTTCTCCTCGAACAGGTCGAAGATCGACGTGATCCACCGTTCACCGAACCACACGCGCGGGCGGACACCCTGGTTCTTCAGCTCGTCCGGGCGCGTGTCGGTCGCCTGCTGGAACAACGGGATGCGGGTCTCGTGCCACAGCGCCTTGCCCAGCAGGAACGCCGAGTTCGCGGCGATCGCCACCTGCACACCGGCCAGGCACTGGGCGGCGTTCCAGTGCGCGGCGAAGTTCGTCGGCTCGACCTGCAGGTGCAGCTGCACCGACGTGCAGGCGGCCTCCGGCAGGATCGACTCCGCGTAGGCGAGCAGCTTCTCCGGGCCCTTGCCCGGCATCGCGGGGCCTTCCATGTGCAGCACCATCTCCTCGCCCCTGGCGGCGAAGATGGTGTCGTTGAGGAGCGCGTACCTCGGGCTCTCGGAGAGCCACTTCTTGTCGAAGTGCCGCTCCCGCAACGTGGGCAGCACGCCGATCATGGCGAGGTTGGCGCCTACGTCGTTGGCCTTCGAGTCGGCGCTGTCGAGCGACGTGCGCAGTTCCTCTTCCAGGCCAAGCATCTCACCCCCTGCCAGCTCGCGCGGCGGGACGTTGATCTCCAGGTTCTGCTGTCCCAGCTCGAGCGTGTAGGAGGGATCGTCGATCTTCTCGAGAACCTCCGAGTTCGCCATCGCCGGCCGCATCGCGTCGTCGACGAGGTTCAACTCGATTTCCAGCCCCATCTGCCGACGGGGAAAGGAAAATGTGTCTTCTGCGAGCATCGTCGCCAATGCGTCCAGACTCCGCTGCATCTTCGAGCGGTAACGCTGACGATCGTCTCTGGTGAACGTGCGGCTGGACACTTCGCTTCCCATGCCGCTACCCCTTCGCTCGGCGCCGGTGGGCGCGGGCCAGGCGGAACGCCAAACGTGACACAGCCGAAACCTCCTTTACATCGCCCAAATCGGTGCTCTCTGTCACGTCGAGGTAACAACCAGCGATCATCCGCTGGTCGGGCGTGTGCGGTTCCGCCCTCCGGACTATCTCGCCTGTTCCACACCAGGCTAGATGCGAAACTTCCCGCGTGGCGAAGGTGATAGAGATCAACGACCCGGCTGACCCCCGGCTGGACGACTTCCGCGACCTGTCGACGGCCGACCGCAGGCCTGACCGGCCGGGAGGACGCGGTCTCGTCATCGCCGAGGGCGTCGTGGTGGTGGAACGTCTGCTGGCCTCGCCGTACCCGGTGCGCGGCCTGCTCGGGGTGCGCCGCCGGATCGAGGCGCTCGACCTCTCCGACCTGGACGTTCCCGCCTACGTGACGTCAGCGGAGGTGATGGCGACGGTCGTCGGGTTTCACCTGAACCGGGGAGTGCTCGCGGCCGCCGACCGGGCTCCCGCGGTGTCGTTCGAGGAGCTCGCGGACAGGTCCCAGCGGCTCGCGGTCCTGGAAGGCGTCGGCGACCACGAGAACCTGGGCTCGATCTTCCGCAACGCCGCGGCGCTGGGCGTGGACGGCGTCGTGCTGGGGCCTGGCTGCAGCGACCCGCTGTATCGGCGCAGTGTCCGGGTGTCGATGGGCCACGTCCTGCGCGTGCCGTTCGCTAGCACGGATCAGTGGCCCGCGGCGCTCGACATGTTGCGGCACAAGGGGTTCACAGTTGCCGCTCTGACGCCGCGCCCGTCCGCGCCGCATCTTGCGGATGCGGGTTTGCGCGGACGTCGGGTCGCGGTGCTGCTGGGGTCCGAGGGGCCGGGGCTCACCGAGGAAGCGATCTGTGCGGCGGACCTGGCCGTGCGGATTCCCATGTCGTCCGGAGTGGATTCGCTGAACGTGGCCACCGCCGGAGCCGTGGCCTTCTACGCCCTGCTTTAGAGCAACGTGAGGATCAGCGCGAGCCAGGCGACGAGAATGCCGGTGACCACGCCGTAGGCGACCCAGCGCCACACCGGCACCTTGCGTCCCAGCCACACGCTCGGCGCGAGCCCGCCCACGACCAGCACGTTCGCGACGAGCGCGAGCCACCTGCTGGTCTCGCCGAGGCCCAGCGACAGCGACACCACGGTCACCGTGACGATCGACGCGGTGATGAAGCTGACCGCGAGCCCCGTGCCCCACGGCGTCGGCTCCGGCTCCTCGGTCTCGGTCTGCACGGGCTCCGCCTTGGCGGGCGATTCCGGGGCCTCGACGCTGACGAGCTCTCCGCTCACCGGGTCGGTGTAGGTGACCGGGGCGTTCATGACCGCCGCGAGTCTGCCTGCCAGCTGCTTGCCCCGTCTCGTGACCAGCGCGCTGGCCACGCCGTCGGCAGGCGTCTCGGTGCGCACGACGGCGTCGGCCACCTTCGCCCACTCGTGCAGCGCATCGGCGAGTTCCGCGCCGAGCGGCAGGCTGTGCGGGTCGACCTCGCGCTCACCGGACTCGTCCTCCCCGGCGAGCACGGCGCGGCCGTCCCGGACTCGCAACTCCACGAACCCTCCTACGGTCTTCCGGAGTCTCGTCGGAGAACCTATCGGACGGCTCAGGGACGCAGTGCCTCTGTTGCTCGCGCGAAGTAGTCGAACAACGTCCGGCGCTCCTCCTCGCTGTACCCCGCGAAGATGTCGCCGAGCTTCTCCCTCGCGGGTGCCAGTGCCTCGGCCAGCGGCGCGGGTTCGGCCAGCAGTTCGACGATCACCTTGCGCCGGTCGTCCGGTGACGGGGTGCGGCGCACGAACCCCGCCTCCTCCAGGCGGTCGATCAGGCGGGTCGTCGGACCGGTGGTCAGGCCCGTCTGCGCGGACAGCTCGCCCGGTGTCATCGGGCCGTTGAGGTCGAGCAGGTTCAGCGCGTACAGGTCGGTGCCGCCCAGACCGCACGACCGCGCGGCGTGCAGCCCGTGCAGCACCATCGCACCGATGTACCGCCGGTAGATCTCGCTCGCGTCTGTTGACATCCACGTACCCCCGCTCGTAATCTCTTCCTCAACGAAGAGACTTCCTCAAGGAAGAGACTTCTCCGACGAAGAGAACTTAGCAAGGGGGAACGATGAGTGACGAAGCAGGCGTCCTGGCGTTGTTCGCGAAGCTCGCGGAGGCGTGGAACAGGGGCGACGGCGCCGCGTACGGGGAGTGCTTCACCGACGACGCGACCTACGTGGCGTGGGTCGGCACCATCTATCGCGGCGCCGACGACATCGGACGGTCGCACCAGGTGCTGTTCGACACCTTCCTCAAGGACACGAAGCTCACCACCGAGGGGGAGATCGACGTGCGGTTCTACGGCGAGGACACGGCGGTGCTGACCACCCGCGGCGACGTCGGGAAGAAACCCAGCAAGGGCGCGAAGGTGCAGACGTTCACGCTCGTCCGGCAGAGCGGCGAGTGGAAGATCGCGGCGTTTCAGAACACGAAGCGCCACTCGATGCTGGAGCGGATCTCGTTCAGGTTCCAGCCCGGTATCCGCCCAGCGGCCTAGTGCCGCGGAGAAGTTCGTGAGGTCGCGTTCGCGCCAGATCCCCATTGGCGCGAACGCGACCACAGGCCTAGGCGAGCGAGTCGCGCCAGGCCGTGTGCAGAGCCGCGAACCGGCCCCGCTCACCGATCAGCTCCTCGGGGGAGCCGTCTTCCACCACAATGCCACCATCCAGCACCAGAACGCGGTCCGCGATCAGGACCGTGGACAGGCGGTGGGCGATGATGAACGCCGTCCGGTCGGCCAGCACTGTCTCCAGCGCGGCCTGCACGGCGCGTTCGGTGGGCACGTCCAGTGATGATGTTGCCTCATCCAGGACCAGTACCGCGGGATCGGCCAGGAAGGCGCGCGCGAAAGCGACCATCTGCCGCTGGCCTGCCGACAAACGGCCGCCCCGCTTGCGGACGTCCGTGTCGTAGCCGTCGGGCAGTGCGGCGATGAACTCGTGCGCACCCACCTCGGCGGCCGCTGCCTCGATCTCCGCCCGCGTCGCACTCGGCCGGCCCAGCGCGATGTTGTCCGCCACCGAACCGGAGAACAGGAAGTTCTCCTGGGTGACCATCACGACGGCCCGGCGCAGGTCCGTGTCCGCCACGGAACGCAGGTCGACGCCGTCGAGCTGGACCGAACCGGCCGACGGGTCGTAGAACCGCGACACCAGCTTGGCCAGCGTGGTCTTGCCGGCACCGGTCGCGCCGACCAGCGCCACGGTCTGACCGGCGGGCACGTCCAGCGAGAAGCGAGGAAGCACCTGCCTCTTGGTGCCGGGGTACTGGAACTCGACCTCGGCGAACCGGATGGCGCCCCGCGCGTGCGGCAGAGCCACCGGCGAGGACGGTTCCGGCACCGACGGCTCCTCCTCCAGGACGCCGGAGATCTTCTCCAGCGCGGCCGTGGCCGAGGAGTAGGCGTTCGCGAACATCGCCAGCTCGTCGAACGGGTCGTAGAACCGGCGCAGGTACACCGTGAACGCCGTCAGCACACCGAGTTCGAGCGAACCACCCGCGACCCGGTACGCGCCCCACGCGAGCACGATCGCCAGCGACACGTTGCCGATCGTGCGGATCGTCGCGGTGAAGGTGGCCATCACGCCCAGCGCGTCGGTGTTCGCGTCGCGGAACTGGGCGTTGAAGCCCTTCATGATCTGCTCGTTGCGGGGCTGGCGGCGGAACGCCTGCACCGCGCGGATGCCGTTCATCGACTCCACGAACTGGACGATGATCTTGGCGATCGCACCGCGCGTGCCGCGGTAGGCCTCCATCGAACGGCGGCGGAACCAGCGCCAGATCAGGTACGCGGGCAGGAAGCCCGCCACCACGACCAGGGCCAGCGGCGCGTCCAGGTAGACCAGGATGATCGCGATGCCCGCCACCGACAGCGCCGCGTTGAACAGGCTGTCCAGGCCCTCTTCCAGCAGGTCCTGCAACGCGTCCACGTCGCTCGTCAGCCGGGAGATGACCTTGCCGGACGTGTACGACTCGTGGAAGCCGACGGACAGCCGCTGCGAGTGCCGGAAGATCCGCCCGCGCAGGTCGAGGAGCAGGTCCTGGCCCACCCGGCCGGAGATCCGCAGGAACGCCCAGCGCAGGAACGTCGTCAGCCCGGCGCAGAGCGCGTAGCCGACGACGCACCACACCAGGATCGACGCGCCACCGTCCAGCGCGGCCGGGATGCCCCGGTCGATCGCGGCGGCGATCAGCAGCGGCCCCGCGAGGTTCGCGAGGTTGCCGCCGATCACCGCCCCGATCGCGAGCGACGTGCGGCCGACGTGCGGGCGCAGCAACGACCCCAGGAGCCTGCGCGACCTGGCCTGCAGCCGCAGACCCGTCGAGTGCGAGATCTCCTGGATCTCCTCGGCGGCGACGCCGCGCCACTCCTCTTCCTGTTGGTGAACCACAACCTGATCGCTCACGACGCCACCTCCTCTTCCACGATCTCCTCACTGTCCATGTTGGACAGCAGGCGCCGGTATTCCTCGTTGGTCTCCAGCAACGTCCGGTGCGTGCCGATCGCGGTGATCCTGCCGCCGGCGAGCATCGCCACCCGGTCGGCGAGCTGCACGGTCGACGGCCGGTGCGCCACCACGAGCGCTGTCACGCCGCGCAACACCCTGCGCAGCGCGGCTTCCACCTCGGCCTCGGTGTGGACGTCCAGCGCGGACAGCGGGTCGTCCAGCACCAGCACCGCCGGCCTGCCGACGACCGCGCGGGCGAGTGCCAGCCGTTGCCGCTGACCACCGGACAGCGACAGGCCCTGCTCACCGATGCGGGTCGCGAGCCCCCACGGCAGCGCGTCCACGAACTCCTCGGCCTTCGCGACCCGCAACGCCTCGCGGACCGCGGCCTCGGAGACGTCAGGCACGCCCAGCCCGACGTTCTCGGCCACCGACGCGGAGAACAGCACCGGTTCCTCGAACGCCGTGCCGACCACCCGCCGCAGGTCCTCCAGCGCGAGGTCGCGCACGTCGACGCCGTCGATCGTGACGCGCCCGCCCGTGACGTCGGCCAGCCGCGGCACCAGCGCGGTGAGCGTCGTCTTGCCGGAGCCGGTCGCGCCGACCAGCGCCACCGTCTCACCGGGACGCAGGTCGAGGTCGATGCCCGAGAGCACCTCGTTGCCGTCCTCGAACGCGAACCGCACGCCCTCGAAACGAACGTGCCCGCGCAGCGGCGTCGGCAGCGGCGCGGGCTCGGCGGGGCTGGTGATCGTCACGGGGGAGTCGATGACCTCCCAGTAGCGTTCCAGCGCGGAAGCGGCCTGGTTCGTCTCCGCCAGCAACCAGCCGATGGAGTCGATCGGCCAGCGCAGGTACGCGCTCACCGCGACGGCCGCGATCAGCGTGCCGACCGTCATCGAGCCGTTGATGATGCCGATCGCGCCGACGCCGAGCATGCCCGCGATCGACAGCTCGGGCAGCACGATCAGCACCGACCACAGCGCCGCCAGGATCGAGATCTTGTTGAGCTCCGTGGCGCGCAGCTCGTGCGCCTGCGCGAGGAACCGCTTCGAGAGCTCCGGCCCGCGCCCGAACGCCTTGAGCACCCGGATGCCGAGCACCGACTCCTCGACGGTCGTGGTCAGGTCACCCGCCTGGTCCTGCGCCCGCCGCGCGACGACCTTGAACTTCTTCTCGAAGAAGTACGAGATCACCATCAACGGCAGCGCGCCGCACAGCGACACGATCAGCAGCCACGGTGAGAGCGCCGCGATGATGCCCAGCCCGATCAGCACGACCGCGCTGTTCACGATCAGGAAGACGACGGCGAACGCGACGAACCGCCGCACCGTGGTGAGGTCGTTCGTCGCGCGCGACAGCAACTGCCCCGACTGCCACCGGTCGTGGAACGCCACCGGCAGCCGCTGAAGGTGCTGGTAGAGGTCGAACCGCATGCGTGCCTCGACCTCGGCCGCGGGCCGGGCGACGATCTTGCGGCGGATGTAGAAGAGCGTTGCCTCGCTGACGCCGAGCACCAGCACGCCGAGGATCAGCCACGGCAGCAGCTCGGTCTGTTTGTTCTGAATCGGACCATCGACGATGCGCTGCGTGAGCAGCGGGATGCCGAGACCGCACAGCATCGCGAGCATCGTCGCCGAGACCACGACAGTCATCCGTGCGCGGTGCGGCCGCACGTACGGCCACAGCCTTCGCAAGGTGCGAATCGTCGAGTTACGTTGATCGCTCACGCGATGAGCCCCCTCCAGGTCGTCTCCAAAGTACGAAGGACGACCGACAGTCAGCATCCGGTTTTTCTCCTCACCGGAGCCTGCTGTCTCGACTTAGGTCGAGGTCAAGGGCACGATGACCACCATGACGCGGTTTCTGCGAACCGAGCAGACGATGGCGTTTCCACACGGACGGCTCATCGCCTCACACGATGGAGCGAACTTCGTGCTGGCCCCTGATGGC
Organism: Lentzea nigeriaca; assembly: GCF_016907955.1. Lineage (GTDB taxonomy): Bacteria > Actinomycetota > Actinomycetes > Mycobacteriales > Pseudonocardiaceae > Lentzea > Lentzea nigeriaca. The sequence goes on from NZ_JAFBCX010000002.1 coordinate 736,318, forward strand.
TGGGACCGCCTGGCCGGTCCGCGGCCGCGGCACGCGATGTACGTGTCCCGCGAGGAGGCGGAGGACTGGTGTGAGCGCGAGGGCTGGGACCTGAACCTGCTCGACGAGGTGCCTACGACCTCTTGAAGGTGACCAGTCCCACGAGCCCGTAGGCGGCGGCCGCGAGCAGCGCCTCGGCGTGGTGCCGGTTCGCGAACCACCCGAGGAACGGCTCGTGCACCTTGAAGTAGAGCCCGAGCCCCAGCACGATCGGCCCGAGCAGGATGATCGGCCACACCGGCCGCACCCCGAGGACCCACAGGATCGGCCCGGCCAGCACCAGCGACGACACCAGCGCGAGCGGCAGCCCGATCAGCACGAGCAGCAGGAACGTCGACATCGACGTGCTGTCGAGCCACGACTTCAGGAAGCCCGACTCGTACGCCCACGTCCAGCCGAGCACGAGCCCTGCTCCGACGGCCATCGAGAGCACGACCCGGAACAGCAGCCGGCGTCCCGTCCTACCCGTCCTGCCCGCGGTGCTCTGTTCCGTCACGCCGAACACCGTAACGAGCGGTCAGCACGGCAGCCAAGGCGTAACCGCCCGCCGCCGCGAGCGCGGTCACGAAGATCCCGCTCTCCGAAGGCAGCTGGACCCGCACGAACTTCAGGCTGAACACGCAGATGAGCAGCAACACCATCGAGGCCACCGCGCCCGCCGCGGCCGTCGGCCAGGCGGGGGAGAACCTCGCGACCCGCAGGAGTCCCCATCCCACGAGCGCCCAGACGACCACCAGCGCCGGCACGATCAGGAAGATCAGCGGAACGAGACACCCCAGGTCGCTGTCCCGGCACGCGAGCTGCGCGGAGGGCTCGAGCGAGACGAACCACCCGGCTCCGCACAACGCCCCCGCCACCGCCGCGATCGCCGCCCTCATGCGGTCGAACCTACTCGACCGCGCGGATCACGCCGGCGGCTGCGAACGTCGCGACCAGCAGCGCGGTCACCACGGCGGGGCTGCCGGACTTCCCCGCCAGCGCGAAGAAGGCCGCCGGCAAGAACCAGTACAGACACCCGAACCTGTGAGCCACCTCGGCGTCGCGGCGGTTCAGCAGCACGAGCGCCACGGCCAGGAGCACCCCTGCGACGAGTGCCCAGACCGCGCCGAGGAACGGCAGGACGACGTCGGTCTCGATGTCGCAGAACCGCACCTCCTTCGACGTGCAGTACGGCGAGTGCACCCACCCCCAGGACCAGTGCAGCCCGGCACCTGCGATCCCGCCTGCCACGACCCCCAGCACGCCGTTCCTGATCACGCCCACCGCGTTCACGCCGTCGTCCTCCGGCCGGTGCACAACGCGGCCACCGCGTAGCTGACGCAGGCTGTGATCAGGTACGTGCTCACGAGAAAGCGATCGACGTCGTCGCGGTACATGCCGTGCATCCGGAAGTACCAGACGTACATGACTCCCACGAACAGCGCTAACCACAGACCACTGCCGATCCCGGCCGCCCACCACCAGCGCTTCTCCCGCGTCACCCGGAAGCCCACGTAGATCAGCGCCGCGGCGAGGACCATCCAGATCGAGAAGATCAGCCCGAACGTCAGGGGGTACACGGCACCGCACCCGGTGCGGACAGGTCCCGCGTTGCAGTACTCCGAGGACAGGTAGAGCGTCAGCATGAATCCGGCGCCGGCGAGGAGTCCGGCGACGGCACCGACGACAGTGCGCAACACCATGCGCACACAGCTACCCGATCTTCGACGCGATCAGGCCGACCTGCACAACTTCTCCACACCACCTTCACCTGGTGAGCACGGCGATCAACGCGTACAGCGCCGCGAACACTCCGAAGGCCAGGTAGGGCAGGCCGAGCAGCAGCACCATCGCCACCACGGCCATGAGGGTCGCGGGCACGGCCACCAGCCCTGCCCGCGACACACCCAGAGAACGCAACGCCACCCACCCGAGCGCCGCCGCCGCGACCGCGAAGACCGGCACGGTCATCACGAAGGTGCCGAGGCAGCCCCAGTCTTCGAACGAGCAGACCGCGCCCGACGAGATGAGTGCGAACACTCCCCACCAGCCCAGCCCGAGGAGTGCACCCACTCCGGCAGCCAGCGCGACACGGCGTCCCACGGCGTCAGGCGATCAGTCAGCGGTTCGACCGGACGCCCAGTAAAACGTCTTCCCACGAAGGGACGATGGGGTGGTTCTTCTTTCCCCGCTTGGGGGGAGTGTCCTTGCGCACCGGCTTCTCCGCCGCGGGCTCCTCCTCCTTCACCGGCGGTGGAGGAGGGGCAGGGGCGGGCTCGGGCTCGGGCAGCTTCTCCTGGACCGGCTTCTCCGCCACGACCGGAGCCGGGGCGGGGGCAGACGCCTGGACCGGCACCGGAACCGGCTCCTCCGCGACGGGCGCGGGAGCAGGCGTGACCGGAGTCGCCTCCAGGGCCTGCCGCGCCAGCTGCGTCACCGGCCGGACCGTGCGCAGGGTCCGGTTCGGGTTCGGGTCCATGAGGTCGACGGCGGCCTCGTCCAGCGCCGTCACCGTGCCGCCCTGCGCACCGGGGTGGAACGCCCAGTGCGCGCGGTTGTCCGAGCGCCCGGTCTTCCAGTGCAGCTGCACGATCCAGCGGCCGTCGTCACCGCGCCACGAGTCCCACGAGGTGTCGGAGAGGTCGTGCCCGCGCAGGCCGAACGAGTGCGCGACGACCTCGCCGAGCGTCTGCACGTCGGGGCCGTCCTCGCGGACCGGGTGCGCGCGCTGGGCCAGGTCCGCGGTGCGCGAACGCTCCAGCAGGACCGGGTAGGCGAAGCGCTCGATGCGGTGCGTCGGCATGCCGGCGGCGGCCGCGACCTGCTCGATCGACTCACCGGCGCGGATGCGCGCCTGGATCTCGCGCGGCCGCATCTGGGCCTCGCCCGACTCGATCTGCATCTGGCCGAGGCGCGCGAGGTCACCGCGCAGTGCCGCCCGAAGGCGCTCGTCGGCGGGGAGCGTGAAGCGCTCGCCGCGGTTTTCGGGGTCCTCGAGGATGACGGACTTGCCGTCCTCGTCGAGCCCGATGACTCGCAGCGCTCGCATCGTGGCCTCCCTGAATTGCACCTCGCCAGCAGACAACGTTAGGACAACGAGCCGTCCTAGGGTGGGAGACTCGCCGATATCTCAACGTGATCTTGCCAGTTCACGAGGGCTGTCGCACGCCGGTTTCCGGAAGGTTCACCTGGACCACCAGGCCGCCTCCCCCGTTCGGACGAGCCTTCACTGAGCCTTGATGAGCCCTCGCGACGGACCGCACGATGGACAGACCGAGGCCGGATCCGGCGGTTCCTGTGCGGTCGCGGAGGCGCCGGAACGGCTCGAAGAGACCGGGCACGGCCTCCGCCGGCACGGTCGGTCCCGTGTTGGAGACCACGAGTTCCCGATCAAGGCGGACCGACACGGTCCCGCCAGGTTTGTTGTAGAGCACGGCGTTGCGCAGCAGGTTGCCGACGAGCTGCGCCATCAGCACGGGGTCGCCCTCGACCAGGTACGGCCGCACCGACACGTCGAAGGTGACCTCCTTCGACTCCGCCAGCGAGGCGCACGACTCGACCTCCTCGTCGATGATCTCGTCCAGCCACATCAGCTCGCGCGTCGCCAGACCGCGATCACTGCGTGCAAGCAGCAACAACCCGTCGATGAGCTTTTCGCTTCGCTCGTTCGTGTCGAGCAGATGCGCTCCGAGACGGCGGATCTCGTCCGACGCGTCCGGTGCCGCCAGCGCCACCTCGATCAGCGTCCGCTGCACGGCCAGCGGCGTGCGCAGCTCGTGCGACGCGTTCGCGACGAACCGCTTCTGGCTGTCGAACGACGACGCGAGCCGGTCGAGCATCCCGTCGAACGTGTCCGCGAGCTCCTTCAGCTCGTCCGGCGGCCCGTCCAGCTCGATCCGCCGGTCCAGGCGCTCGGCCTCCAGCCGGTTCGCGGTCGTGGTGATCTCGTGCAACGGCGCCAGCACCCGCCCGGCCACCACCCAGCCGAGCCAGACGGCGATCACGGCCGCCACGAGCAGCGCGATGATCGACTGCCACAGGACCGTGTTCATCGTGTCCGCCTTGACCTGGTCCGCGGTGAACACCAGGGTGTCGGCCGGCAGCTGAGCCACCTCGACGGCGTCCGGAGACATCGGCATCGCCCTGCTCGCCACGACACCCTCGGTGAACGGTGTCCACTCGGCGAGCAGCCAGTAGTTGAGCCCGATCAGCGCCACACCCGCGATCAGGAACACCCCGGCGTACCAGGCCGTCAGCCTGGTCCGCAGCCTCACGAGCCGAACCGGTAGCCGGCACCGGGCACGGTCTCGATGACCTGCGGCGCACCCAGCTTGCGGCGCAGCGTCATCACCGCCACCCGCACGGCGTTGGTGAACGGGTCCGCGTGCTCGTCCCAGGCCTTCTCCAGCAGCTCCTCCGCGCTCACGACGTTGCCCTCCGCCCGCATCAGCACCTCCAGCACGGCGAACTCCTTGGGCGAGAGCGGCAGGAACCTGCCGTCCCGCATCGCCTGGTGCCGCGGCAGGTCCAGCGTCACCCCGGCCCTCGTCAGCACCGGTGGCAGGGCCGGGCGAGCCCGGCGGCCCAGCGCCTGCACGCGCGCCACCAGCTCGGCGAACGCGAACGGCTTGGTCAGGTAGTCGTCGGCCCCGAGCCCCAGCCCGGCGACCCGGTCGTCCACCTCGGCCGCGGCCGTCAGCATCAGCACCCGTGCCTCGCCGCCGGTCGCGTGCACCGCCTTGCACACCTCGTCACCGTGAACGAGCGGCAGGTCGCGGTCCAGCACCACGACGTCGTACGCGTGTACCCCGACGCGTTCCAGCGCCGCTTCGCCGTCGTAGCAGACGTCGACCGCCATCGAGTACCTGCGCAGCCCCTCGGTGATCGTGTCCGCGAGCAGCTGTTCGTCCTCGACCACCAGCACGCGCATGACACCTATTTTCCGCGCAACGGAGATAAGCGCCGGATAAAGCCTTTCGCTTAACGCCGCCGAATGACGCCCTCCGTAGACCTGTTGACGTGAAATCCACCATCGCAGTGCTGCTGGCCCTGCTCATGGCGCTCACCGCCTGCGGGTCCAAGGAGCAGCCGAACGACGCCAAGAAGGACGACAAGGGCGACATGGTCAAGTTCGCCCAGTGCATGCGGGACAACGGCATCGACATGCCGGACCCGAAGCAGGATGACAAGGGCGGCGTGATGATCGAGGCGTCGCCGGGCGACGGCAGCCCTCCCGACGAGGAGAAGATGAAGGCCGCCCACGAGGCCTGCAAGAAGCACCTGCCCAACGGCGGCGAGTTCAAGCCGCCGTCGCCGGAGGAGCAGGACAAGATGCGCCAGAACGCGAAGTGCATGCGGGACAAGGGCTACAACTGGCCCGACCCGAAGTTCGACGGCGGCGGCGCTGCCGAGTCGATCGAGCTGCCGAACCTGGACGACGACAAGGTCAAGCAGGACATGAAGGACTGTGGCCTCGGTGAAGGCATGGTCGCGGCGAGGCCCGTCGGATGAAGCGCCACGTGAACAGGAAGATCCTCATCGCCGCACTCGTCGCCGCCGTCGTGCTCGGCACCGGTTCGGTCGTGGTGCTCACCAGAGTCGCGGCCAACCAGGCCAACGCCGCGCCGTTGCAGAACGACCCCGCGAAGACCGCGCCCGTGAAGAAGACCAACCTCGCGGACCAGCAGTCGGTCAACGGCCAGCTCGGCTTCGGCGCGGAACGAGGACTGGCGGGCCGGAAAAGCGGCACCATCACCGGGCTGCCGAACCAGGGCGCCGTCGTCGAACAGGGCAAACCCGTGTACTGGGCGGACGCCAAGCCTGTGCCGCTGTTCTACGGCACGATGCCGCTCTACCGCGACCTGGAAGCGGGCATGTCGAACGGCCCCGACGTCAAGGTCGTCGAGGAGAACCTCGCCGCGCTGGGATTCAAGGACTTCGGCACCCCCGACGAGAAGTTCACCTCGTACACGGCCTCCGCGCTGAAGAAGTGGCAGAAGGCGAACGGCCTGGAGCAGAACGGAAAGCTCGGCCAGGGCGACGTGGTCGTGCAGCCGGGCGCGATCCGCGTCTCGTCGGTGACCGGCCAGCTCGGCGCACCAGCGGGCGGCGACCTGATGAAGGTCACCGGCACCGAACGCGCGGTGACCGTTGAGCTCGACAGCACCAAGCAGCGCCTCGCCAAGCAGGGCGAGAAGGTCGAGCTGTCGATCGTCGGCGGCAAGCCCACGACCGGCACGATCACCGGCATCAGCCGCACCGCCGGCGACCCGAACCAGGGCCAGAAGCCGAAGATCGTCCTGACGATCTCGGTCGACGACCCCAAGGCCGCGGAGGGGCTGGAGAGCGCCAACGTCACGGCCCTCTTCACGGTGTCCAAGAAGCAGAACGTGCTCGCGGTCCCGATCGGCGCGCTGCTCGCGTTGAACGAGGGCGGCTACGGCGTGGTCACCGAGGACGGCAAGACGATCCCGGTCACCGTCGGGATCTTCGCCAAGGGCCAGGTCGAGGTGCAGGGCGACGGCCTGCGCGAGGGCATGAAGGTGGTGACCACCGAGTGATCACCGTCGACCACGCGAGCCGCACGTATCCCGGTGGCGTGCAGGCGTTGCGCGACGTCTCCCTCACCGTCGAGGGCGGCGAGATGCTCGCGATCGTGGGACCGTCCGGCTCGGGGAAGTCGACGCTGCTGCACCTCATGGGCACGCTCGACAAGCCGACCGCCGGCCGCGTCGAGATCGACGGCAACGACGTGTCGTCGTTGTCCGACAACGCTTTGTCGGCGCTGCGGGCCCGCACGATCGGGTTCGTGTTCCAGCAGTTCTTCCTCACCGACGGGCTGTCCGCGATCGAGAACGTGGCCGCCGGGCTCGTCTACGCGGGCGTGCCGCGGTCGAAGCGACGGGCGCTGGCGATGTCCGCTTTGGACAGGGTCGGGCTGATCCACCGGGCGCTGCACAAGCCCCACGAGCTGTCCGGCGGTGAACGCCAGCGGGTCGCGATCGCGCGGGCGGTGGTGAACTCGCCGGGCATTTTGCTGGCGGACGAGCCGACCGGGAACCTGGACACGCAGAACGGTGCCGGGGTGATGGAGTTGCTGGGAAGCCTCAACTCCGACGGCACCACCGTCGTGCTCATCACGCACGACCGGGACATCGCGGCGTGGGCGCCACGACGCGTCGAGGTGCGCGACGGGGTGATCGTGTGATCGACCTGCTGCGCCTCGGGTTCTTCGGCATGCGGACCCGCCCGGTCCGCGCGGTGCTGTCGGCGCTGGGCATCGCGATCGGCATCGCCGCGGTGGTCGCGGTCGTCGGCATTCCCGCCTCCAGCGCCGCGGCGTTGCAGGCGAAGATGTCCAAGCTGGGCACGAACCTGCTGACCGCGGCGCCCGGCCAGGACTTCTTCGGCCAGGACGCGAAGTTGCCGGAGACGGCCGTTCCGATGGCCAAGCGGATCGGCGCGGTGTCGGCCGCGAGCGCCACCGGCAAGATCTCCGCGAACGTCCGCAAGAACGACATGGTGCCGTCGAGCGACACGCTCGGGCTGCAGGTGCAGGCGGCGGAGAAGGACCTGCTCAAGGTGCTCAACGCCGAGGTTCGCTCCGGCCGGTGGCTGTCGCCGGGCGAGAAGTCGGTGGTGCTCGGGGGCACCGCGGCCTCGCGGCTCGGCATCGACAAGCCCGGCGTGCAGCTGTGGATCGACGGTCAATGGTTCACCGTGGTCGGCATCCTCGGCCCGTTGCCGCTGTCGCCGGAGATCGATCGGTCCGCGCTGATCGGCTGGGAGGCGGCGAAGGAGGCGTTCGGGTTCGAGGGCAACGCGAACACCGTCTACGTGCGCACCACGGAGGACCAGGTCGAGAACGTCCGCAAGCTGCTCGGCCCGACGCTGAACCCGCAGAAGTCCAACGAGGTCAAGGTCTCCAAGCCTTCCGAAGCACTGGAGGCGCAGCAGCTCGCGGAAAGCTCCTACAACGCGTTGTTCCTGGGATTGGGCGGAGTCGCGTTGTTGGTGGGAGGCGTCGGCGTGGCGAACACGATGGTGATCTCGGTGCTGGAACGGCGCAGGGAGATCGGTCTGCGGCGGGCGCTCGGGGCGACCCGGCGGCAGATCAGGTGGCAGTTCCTCACCGAGTCGGTGCTGCTGTCCGGCCTCGGAGGGCTGGTCGGCGTGATCGTCGGAATCGCGGTCACGGCCGGGTATTCGATCAGCCAGAAGTGGCCGGCGGCACTGCCGTGGCCCGCCCTGCTCGGGGGAGTGGGCGCGGCCGTGGCCATCGGCGCCATCGCCGGCGTTTACCCGGCGGTGCGGGCGGCTCGTCAGTCGCCCACCGAAGCACTCGCCTGAAGGAGGGGGCGCACCGATCCACGGGTGCACCCCCGGCTGAAAACGACGAAGGGAACCTTCATCCACCATCCACGTGAGGTGGATGAAGGTTCCCTTCATCGTGAAAATCAGAGCTGGCCGACGACCCAGTCGATGGCCTGGGTGAGGATCGTGACGTCGTTCGGCTCGATGGCCGGGAACATCGCGACCCGCAGCTGGTTCTTGCCGAGCTTGCGGTACGGCTCGACGTCGACGATCCCGTTGGCGCGCAACACCTTCGCCACGGTCGCCGCGTCCACGTCGTCGCTGAAGTCGATCGTGCCGACGACCTGCGAGCGGTGCTCGGGGTTCTCCACGTACGGCGTGGCGTACGCGGTCTTCTCCGCCCAGCTGTACAGCCGCGAGCTGGAGTCCTTGGTGCGGCCGACGGCCCAGTCGAGCCCACCGTTGCCGTTGATCCAGTCGATCTGCTCGGCCAGCAGGAAGAGCGTGGCGATCGACGGCGTGTTGTACGTCTGGTCCTTGGTGGAGTTGTCGAGCGCGGTCGGCAGCGACAGGAACTCCGGCACCCAGCGGTCCTTGAGCTCGTCGACGCGCTCCAGGGCCTTGGGCGACATCAGCGCGATCCACAGACCGCCGTCGCTCGCGAACGACTTCTGCGGCGCGAAGTAGTAGACGTCGAAGTCCTCCGCCTTGACCGGCAGGCCGCCCGCGGCCGACGTGGCGTCGATCGCGATGAGCGCGTTCTCCGAGCCCTCCGGCCGCAGGACGGGCATCGCGACACCGGTCGAGGTCTCGTTCTGGGCCCAGCCGACCAGGTCGGCGCCCTCGGCGTAGAAGAGCTCCGGCGCCGTGCCCGGCTCGGCCTTCGTGACCAGCGAGTCCTTCAGGAACGGCGCGGTCTGCGTGACCTTGGCGAACTTGGACGAGAACTCACCGTTGGTGAAGTGCTGAGCGGTCTCGCGGACCAGGCCGAACGACGCCGCGTCCCAGAACGCCGTGGTGCCACCGTTGCCCAGCACGACCTCGTAGCCCTCCGACAGCCCGAAGAGCTCGCGCAGCCCGGACCGCACCCGGCCGACGAGGTTCTTGACGGGCTTCTGCCGGTGGGACGTGCCGAGCAGCGCCGCACCCTCGGACGCGAGCGCCTGCACGGCCTCGGGGCGCACCTTGGACGGCCCGCAGCCGAAGCGGCCGTCGGACGGCTTGAGCTCGGCGGGAAGCACCAACGTGGTCGGATCGGCGGTCTGGGTCATGTGGTCACGCCTCCGGGGCGATCGACTGTGCTTTGAGGGACCTGACCGGCGCCGTTGCCGGAGTTCACAGTGTTGCAGGCGCGTGGCCGGGAGGTGTCGGCCGGGTGTCCTGGGTCACTGCAACATGCCGCGATCCATGGCCGTCGTCACCGCCGCGGTGCGGTCCGACACACCCAGTTTGTTGAACACGCGCAGCAGGTGAGTCTTCACGGTCGCCTCGGAGATGAACAACGTCCGTCCGATCTCGACGTTGGACATACCCTTCGCGACCAGCCGCAACACCTCGGCCTCCCGCGCGGACAGCGGCGGTGTCCGCACCTGCCCGACCACCTTCGCGACCATCGACGGCGCGAGCACCGTCTCCCCACGCGAGGCCGCCCGGATCGCCGCGATGAGGTCCTCGGTCGTCGAGTCCTTCAGCAGGTACCCGGACGCGCCGGCCTCGACCGCGCGAAGAATGTCCGAATCGGTCTCGTACGTCGTGAGCACCAGCACGCGCGGGCCGGTTCCGACGATCTTCGAGGTCGCCGCCACGCCGTCCATCTCGGGCATCCGCAGGTCCATCAGCACGACGTCCGGCTTGAGCAGGGCGGCCTTCTCGATCGCCTCCTGTCCCGACCCGGCGTCACCGACCACCTCGAGGTCGTCCGCCACGAGCATCCCCCGCAGGCCCTGACGGACCACCGGGTGGTCGTCCACCAGCAGAATCCTGATCACAGCGGCACCTCCACCAGCACCGACGCCCCCTCGTCCGACGACAGGGAGAGCGTCCCACCCACCTGTTCCAGCCGGGCACGCATGCCCCGCAGGCCGAAGCCCTCAGGAGCATCCCCGAACCCGCGCCCGTCGTCGCGGACCTCCAGCGACACCCCGTCCGCGTCGAACCTCATCACGACGTCGACCCGCGTGGCCCCGGAGTGGCGCGCCACGTTGTTCAACGCCTCCTGCACGGTCCGCAGCAGCACCACCTCGACGGAGGTCGGCAGTGCCACGGCGTCGCCGATCACGCGGAACGACGACGGCAGCGATATCCCGGACACCAGCCGCCGCAACGCGTCCTCCAGCGAGGAACCGTCCAAAGGCGACGGTGCGTTCGAGGCCACCAGGGCTCGTGCCTCGCGGAGGTTCTCCCGCGCGGTCTGCAGAGCCAGTTCCACGTTCGGCTGCGCGCCCTGCAGCAGCGTGATGATCGACGTGAAGCCCTGCGCCAGCGTGTCGTGGATCTCGGCCGCCCACCGCGCCCGTTCGGCCTCGATGGTCAACGCCTCGATCCGTTCGAGCAGCTGGCCGCGCAGCTTGTTCTGGTCGGCCACCCGGCTGATCGCCCAGCCGAACGCCTGGGAGAACGCGATGATCAGCAGAGCCGCCGGCCACGGCAGCGCCGGATCCGCGCCCGCCGCGTAGGTGAGGATCTGCGGGGTGAACACGAAGAGCACCATCGGGATGAACGCCCACCACAGCGGCAACGTCATGTAGACCTGTGGCACCAGCCCGAACAGGGCGAACGTCGCCGAACCGCTGAACCACACCGCTGGGGCGAACAGGGCGAGCGACCCCGCCGCGTAGACGAAGCCGCGCCAGTCGTCGCGGTCCTCCTCGACCAGCCGGCGGCCGTAGAAGGTGAACCACAGTGCGTTGAGAACCAGCAGACCCGCTGCCGACAGGCGGTCGGCGAGCGGGTTGCCGTCGAGCAGCACGATCACCAGCGCGGTGGACTGGGTGATCGCGAAGAGCACGTACCAGGTGATCAGCTGGCTTCGTGTGTCCAGCGGAACGTTCGCGTCACCAGCAGCAGACCCGCGATCGTCCACGCCCCCAGCACCAGCGCGATCTTGCCGAGCTCCCATGATCCCGCCGCCTCCATCACCGCGTAGCCGTCGTTCAGTGCGAACACCGAGCGGAAACCCTGACACACCCACTTCAGCGGGAAGAGCGAACCCGCCACGCGCAGGGATTCCGGCAGCACCGCCTGGCTGATGAAGACGCCGGACAGGAACTGCAGCACGATGTACGGCAGGTTCAGCACGCCCGCCGCGTTGCGCGTTGACTTGGCGATCGAGCTGAGCGCGACACCGATCAGCGAGCACGAGATCACGCCGAGCACGAACACCCAGCCGAACGTGAACCACTTCTCGGCGGTGGAGGGCAGCTCCACGTCGAACCGCAGCATCGCGACGACCAGCAGCAGTACGGCCTCGAACAGGCTCGACACGAAGACCAGGATGATCTTGCCGATGAAGTAGGACGTGAACGGCATCGGCGTGCCGCGCAGGCGCTTCAGCGTGCCGTCCTCGCGGTCGGCCACCACACTCATGCCCAGGCCGACGAACGACGTCGAGATGATGCCGGCGCCGATCATGCTGGCCGCGAACATCTGCCCCGCGGCCGCTTCGTGCACGTAGACGGTGCCGAGGAGCAGCATCAGGATCGCGGGCAGCGACACCGTGAAGATGAGGTTTTCCTTCTGCCGGAAGAACTCCCGCAGCTCGGCCGCACCCCTCGCGAGGCCGAGCTCCAGGGTTCCGGGCAGAGCCTTCTTGGACAGGGTTGCGGTGGTCACGCGATCAGCTCCAGGTAGACGTCTTCCAGCGACGGACGGGTGACGGTGAGTTCGGCGAGCTCGCCGTGGCGGGACAGCTCGGCGATCACCTTGGTGGGCTCGGAGGTCTTGATCTCGGTGTAGCCGCGGTCGGACATCCACCGGACGGTCGCTTCGGCGTGCGCACGGCCGCCGAGCGTCCGCGGCGTTCCCTCGGCGACGATCCGGCCACCTGCGAGCACGGCCACGCGGTCGGCGAGCGCCTCCGCCTCGTCGAGGTAGTGCGTGGTCAGCAGGATCGTGGTGCCCTCGGCGGCCAGCAGCTTGATCAGACCCCAGAACTGGCGGCGGGCCTCCGGGTCGAAGCCGGTGGTCGGCTCGTCGAGGAACACGAGCTCAGGCCGGCCGATGATGCCGAGCGCCACGTCCAGGCGCCTGCGCTGACCCCCGGACAGCGTGCCTGCGCGGGACTTGGCCTTCTCGGTGAGCCCGACGAGGTCGATGACCTCCTCCGGGTCACGCGGGTCGGCGTAGTACTTGGCGTAGTGGTGCACGGCTTCGCGCACCGTGAGCGTCGCGGCGTCCGTCGCGCTCTGCAGCACGATGCCGAGCCGTGACCGCCACGCCCGGTCCCCCTTGGCCGGGTCGACGCCCAGCACGCTGACCTCGCCGGCGTCCCGGCCGCGGTGTCCTTCCAGGATCTCGACGCTCGTGGTCTTGCCGGCCCCGTTCGGGCCGAGGACCGCGAACACCTCGCCGCGTGCGACGTCGAGGTCCACCCCTGCCACCGCCTGGTGGCCCTTGTAGGCCTTGCGAAGGCCCCTCACTCGAATCGCGTTCATGGGGTAAATCCTGCGGTTTCGACCTCCCCTCACGGGACGACCGCACCGCTGACCCCGGCTGTCAACCGGTCGGTGGACACGCGGGGCCCTTTCGTCCTGTCCTGGAGTACGAAAGCTCCCTGCGTACTCTCGTGTTTCAGCGGTGTTTCCGCTCTGCGGTATGCGGCTTTCGGGTGATAGAAATGAGCCGTGCATCTGACGCCGCATGAACGCGACAAGCTCCTCGTGCACGTCGCCGCTGACGTGGCCAGGCGACGGCTCGAACGAGGCGTGCTGCTGAACTACCCGGAGGCCGTCGCGTTGATCACCGACCACGTCCTCGAAGGCGCGCGGGACGGCCGCACGGTCAGCGAGCTCATGGAGAGCGGACGCACCGTGCTCGCGCCGGAGCAGGTCATGCGCGGTGTGCCGGAGATGATCGACTCGGTGCAGGTCGAGGGCACGTTCCCGGACGGCACGAAGCTTGTCACCGTGCACCACCCGATCGCGCCGTCCGCGGGTCCGGCGCCCGGCGAGGTGATCGTCGGTGGCGAGCCCGTCGAGCTGAACCCCGGCCGGCCGCGCATCACGCTGACCGTGGTGAACGCCGCCGACCGGCCCGTTCAGGTCGGGTCGCACTTCCACTTCGCCTCGGTCAACACGGGCCTCGAGTTCGACCGCGAGGCCGCGTTCGGCTACCGGCTCGACATCCCGGCGGGCACCGCGGTGCGGTTCGAGCCGGGCGTCGAACGCGAGGTCACGCTGGTTCCGTTGGCAGGATTGAGGATTGTCCGGGGGTTGCAGCGATGATCGACCGCGAGCGCTACGCCGAACTGCTCGGGCCGACCGTGGGCGACCGCATCAGGCTCGCCGACACCGACCTGTTCATCGAGGTCACCGAGGACCGCTCGCGCGGCGCCGGTTCCGGCGACGAGGTGATCTTCGGTGGCGGCAAGGTGATCCGCGAGTCGATGGGGCAGGGGATCGCGACCCGTGCCGAGGGCGCGCCGGACCTCGTCATCACGGGTGCGGTGATCCTCGACCACTGGGGTGTCGTCAAGGCTGACGTCGGCGTGCGGGACGGCCGGATCGTGGCGATCGGCAAGGCGGGCAACCCGGACACGATGGACGGTGTCCACCCCGACCTGGTCATCGGCCCGTCGACGGAGATCCTGTCCGGCAACGGGAAGATCCTGACCGCGGGCGGCATCGACTGCCACGTGCACTTCATCTGCCCGCAGATCGTGGACGAGGCGCTGGCGTCCGGGCTCACGACACTGGTCGGCGGCGGCACCGGTCCGGCGGAGGGCACGAAGGCCACCACGGTCACGCCCGGCGCCTGGTACCTCGACCGGATGCTGACGTCGATGGACCACATGCCGATCAACGTCCTGTTGCTGGGCAAGGGGAACACGGTCTCGGTCGAGGGCCTGCGCGAGCAGCTCGTCGGCGGCGCGGGCGGTTTCAAGCTGCACGAGGACTGGGGCACCACGCCCGCCGCGATCGACGCGTGCCTGCGGGTCGCCGACGAGTCCGGCGTGCAGGTCGCGATCCACACGGACACGTTGAACGAGGCCGGGTTCCTGGAGTCCACTGTGGACGCCATCGCCGGACGTTCGATCAACGCCTACCACTCGGAGGGCGCCGGCGGCGGTCACGCGCCGGACATCATCCGGGTCGTCTCGCTGCCGAACGTGCTGCCGTCGTCGACGAACCCGACGCGCCCGCACACCGTCAACACGCTCGAGGAACACCTCGACATGCTGATGGTGTGCCACCACCTCAACCCGTCCGTGCCGGAGGACCTGGCGTTCGCGGAGTCGCGGATCCGGCCGACCACGATCGCGGCCGAGGACCTGCTGCACGACATGGGCGCGATCTCGATGATCTCGTCGGACTCGCAGGCGATGGGCAGGGTCGGCGAGGTGATCATCCGGACCTGGCAGACCGCGCACGTCATGTCGTCGCGCCGTTCGATGGACGCGAACCTGCGGGCGCAGCGCTACGTCGCGAAGTACACGATCAACCCGGCCATCGCGCACGGCATCGCGTCCGAGGTCGGGTCGGTCGAGGTCGGCAAGCTCGCGGACCTGGTGCTGTGGGAGCCCAAGTTCTTCGGCGTGCGGCCTTCCGTCGTGCTGAAGGGCGGGTTCATCGCCTGGGGCGCGATGGGTGACGCGAACGCCTCGATCCCGACGCCGCAGCCGGTGTGGGCGCGGCCGATGTTCGGTGCCACGGCCGGAGCCGCGTCGAGTGTGTTCTTCGTTGCGCCGCAAGCGATCGAGGCCGGGATCGCGGACCGGTACGCGCGCCGGGTGCTGCCGGTTGCTTCCACGCGTTCGGTGACGAAGGCGGACATGGTGCACAACGATGCGATGCCGGACGTGCGGGTGGATCCGGACAGCTTCGCCGTGCACGTCGACGGTTCACTGGTGGAGCCGTCGCCGGTCACGGAGTTGCCGATGGCCCAGCGGTACTTCCTGTTCTGATGCTCACCGCGCTGATCCTCGCCGACTCCCGGTTTCCGGGTGGCGGACACGTGCACTCCGGTGGCCTGGAAGAGGCCGCCGCGCGCAGGCTGGTGACCGACGAGCCGTCGTTGGAGTCGTTCCTGCACGGGCGTTTGCTCACCACGGGCTTGCTCGCGGCGGGGTTCGCGGCCGCGGCGGCGCGGGGCGAGGATCTGGAGCTGCTGGATCTCGAACTGGACGCGCGCACGCCGTCACCCGCCCAGCGCGAGGCCTCGCGGGCGCAGGGCCGCGGCATGCTGCGAGCAGCCCGGCGGGCGTGGCCTTCCGCGCGGCTCGCGTCGCTGCCGGCGTCGCCGCACCAGCCGTTGGTGATCGGCGTGGTGGTCGGAGATCCGTACGAGGCCGCGTTGACGTGCGCCTACCTGGCCGTGAGCGGACCGGCGTCGGCGGCGGTGCGGTTGCTGGGGCTGGACCCGTTCGGGGTCAACGCGATCGTGGCGGCCCTTCCGGTGGAAGAGGTCGCCTCGCGGGCGTGCAAGGAGCTGCCCGCACTTGGTTCACCTGCCTTGGACCTGCTGGCCGAGGCCCACGTCCGACGCGAAGGGGTGCGTCTCTTTGGGAGCTAACCACGGGCCCGACCCGCACGATCACCACCACGGCACGGCGCCGCGCATCGGCATCGGCGGCCCGGTCGGCAGCGGCAAGACCGCGCTGACCGCCGCGCTGTGCCGGGCGCTGGGCGAGCAGCTGTCGCTGGCGGTCGTCACCAACGACATCTACACGACCGAGGACGCCGACTTCCTGCGGCGGGCAGGCGTGCTGGACCCGGCGCGCATCGAGGCCGTGCAGACGGGCTGCTGCCCGCACACCGCGATCCGCGACGACATCACCGCGAACCTCGACGCCGTCGAACGCCTGGAGCACAAGTTCCCGGCGCTGGACCTGGTGATCATCGAGAGCGGCGGCGACAACCTGACGGCGGTGTTCTCCCGCGGCCTGGTCGACAAGCAGATCTTCGTCGTCGACGTGGCCGGCGGCGACAAGGTGCCGCGCAAGGGCGGCCCCGGCGTCACGACCGCGGACCTCCTGGTCATCAACAAGGTCGACCTGGCCCCGCTCGTCGGCGCCGACATGGACGTGATGATCTCCGACGCGCACCGGATGCGGGGCGAGCTGCCCGTCATCGCGCAGTCGCTGGTGGAGACGCCGGACGCGCCCGAAGTCGCCAAGTGGGTGCTGGCCCAGCTGTGAAAGCGTCCGCACGGTTGGTGGTGGAGCTGGACTCGCACGGCAACAGCGTCGTGCGGGTCCTGCGCTCGCAGGCGCCGCTGACCCTGGTGCCCGCCCGGCGCGTGGGTCCGGTGGCTCTGGTGCACCTCGTCAGCTCCGTGACGTCCCCGCTCGGTGGCGACTCGCTGGAGCTGACCGTCGAGGTGGGCCCAGGCGCCTCGCTCGACCTCCGCGGCGTGGCGGCGACCCTGATGCTGCCCGGCCCGACCGGTTTGCCGTCTTCCTCCTCTGTGCGTTTTTCCGTGGAGGGATCCGTTCGCTACCTGCCGGAGCCGACGGTCGTGACGAGCCGTGCCCACCACACCGCGGTAGTGGAGGCCGAATTGGACGGTCACGCAGAGTTGCTGCTCCGCGAGGTTCTGGTCCTGGGCCGCGTGGGAGAGCCCGGCGGGGTTCTGTCGAGCTCGGTGCGCGCAACCCGTTGCGGCAAGCCGTTGTTGCACCAACAGCTCGCCGTCGGCTCACCGTTGATCGACTCGTCCCCCGCGGGATTGGCCGGAAAGCGCGTCATCGGCACCTCGCTGATGCTCGACGCCGTGCCGCGAGCCTCCGATGGCGGTGAGTGGTGGAATCTCGTTCCGTTGGCAGCGGGTGGAACTCTCGCCACCGCACTGGGTGAAGACGTGGTGACGGTCACACGTGTGCTGGACGCCATCTGACTCGATCACGGACTCGATCCAGAACTGTTCTTTGTACGGACAGTCACCGTTCAGGTGGTGGTCATCACCGCGCAGGCGGTTTCGGGATTCGTTCGCCGTGCGTATGGTCGCGGGTCCAGGGACCACGAGTTCTGCCCGCTGCTTGGAGGTTCGCCGATGACGGAGATCACGAACATCGCGCTACCGGCGATGCGCGTGTCGTACGAGCAGGGCTCGCTGAGCGAGTCGGAGCTTGCCGCCACCTGGAACGAACAGCTCCAGCTGTGGCTCGACGAGGCCACCCGCGCGGGGCTGCCGGAGCCGAACGCGATGGTGCTCGCGACCACCGACGTGAAGGGCCGCCCGTCCTCGCGGACGGTGCTGGCCAAGGGGTTGGACGAACGCGGGCTCGTGTTCTTCACCAACTACACGTCCAACAAGTCGCACGACCTGATGGCCACCCGCTACGCGTCGGCCACGTTCCCGTGGTTCGCGATGCAGCGCCAGGCCCACGTACGCGGGGTCGTGGAGAAGGTCGGGCCGGTGGAGACCGCGGAGTACTGGAACTCCCGGCCTCGCGGGTCGCAGATCGGCGCTTGGGCCTCGCCGCAGTCCCGCGTCGTGAGCGGGCGATCCACTTTGGATTCCGCGCTGCACAAGATCGAGCGGCAGTTCGCGGACACGGACCGGATTCCCGTGCCGCCGCACTGGGGTGGGTGGCGGATTCGGCCTGAGGAGGTCGAGTTCTGGCAGGGGCGGCGGGATCGGATGCACGACCGGTTGCGGTTCCGGTTGGGGCGCGATGGGTGGAAGATCGAGCGGGTTGCGCCGTAGTTCTTGAGGCTTTTGCGATGGGGCGTCTCCTGTGGGCGGGAGGCGCCCCTTTTGCTGTGCCCAGGCCGTGGAACCCGGTCTGGGGCTCGCGCGTCCTCAGGCTGGCGAAGTGCCCGGTTTCGGCACGGGCATACTGGGTTTTCGGACACAGCTAGTTACGAGGTGCGATTTCACGTGTGCGGAGTGCTCGGACTCATCTGTTCCACCGAGGCCGCTGCGGCCTCCGCGCGCGGCGCTGTGGCTGCGGCGCTGCGGTGTCAGAGGCATCGTGGGCCTGACGAGCAGGACACCTGGGCGGACGCCGAGGTCGTCTACGGGTTCAACCGGTTGGGGTTCATCGACCTCGACCACTCCCACCAGCCGCTGGTGTGGGGGCCGCCGGAGAACCCGACGCGGTACACGCTGAACTACAACGGCGAGATCTACAACTACCTGGAGCTTCGGGCCGAGCTGGCGCGGGAGTTCGGTGCGCAGTTCAAGACGCAGGGCGACGGCGAGGCTGTTGTCGCCGGGTACCACTACCACGGTGCCGACTGGGTCAAGCGGCTGCGCGGGATGTTCGCGTTCATGATCTGGGACGCGCAGGAGCGGGTCGTTTACGGGGCGCGGGATCCGTTCGGGATCAAGCCGTTGTACTGGGCTGCCGGGCCCGGCGGGGTGGCGTTCTCCTCGGAGAAGAAGAGTCTGCTGCAGCTGACCGGGGTGCTCGGCATCAGCCAGGAGCTGGACAAGACGGCGCTGCAGCACTACCTGGTGTTGCAGTACGTGCCTGAGCCCGAGTCGTTGCACCAGGCCGTCCGGCGCGTGGAGTCCGGGACCTCGTTCAAGCTCACCCCCGGTGGGCAGGTGCTGTTCAACCGGTACTTCAAGCCGGTGTTCGCGCCGAAGCCCGTGAACGGGGCGCTGGAGGCCGAGGCGCTGCACGAGCGGATCGCCGACGTCATGCGGGACTCGGTGGCCAAGCACATGATCTCGGATCCGGACGTCACGGTCGGGGCGTTCCTGTCAGGGGGGATCGACTCGACGGCCACGGCGACGTTGGCCAAGTTGCACAACCCGAACCTCATCGCGTTCACCAGCGGGTTCGACCGCGAGGGGTACTCCGAGGTGGACGTTGCCGCGGAGACCGCGGCGGCCATCGGGGTGCGGCACGTCGTGAGGACCGTGTCGCCGGACGAGATGATGGAAGAGCTGCCGCTGATCATCTGGTACCTGGACGACCCGGTGGCGGATCCGGCATTGGTGCCGTTGTGGTTCATCGCTCGTGAGGCGCGCAAGTACGTCAAGGCCGTGCTGTCCGGGGAGGGCGCGGACGAGCTCTTCGGCGGGTACGTGATCTACCACGAGCCGTTGTCGTTGTCGCCGTTCGAGAAGGTGCCCGGCGGTGTCCGGAAGCTGATGGGCGCGGTGTCGAAGACGATTCCGGAAGGCGTGCGCGGCAAGGACTTGCTCAGGCGCGGCTCGCTCAAGCTGGAGGAGCGGTACTACGGCAACGCTCGCAACTTCAGCGACGAGCAGGTGCGGGCGGTGTTTCCCGGGTACGTCGAGGGCATCGGGTTCCAGGACGTCACGGCGCCCTGGTACCGCGAGTCGGAGGGCTGGGACCCGGTGGCCCGGATGCAGCACATCGACCTCTTCACGTGGCTGCGCGGCGACATCCTGGTCAAGGCCGACAAGGTGACCATGGCCAACTCGATCGAGCTGCGGGTGCCCTTCCTTGACCCCGAGGTGTTCAAGGTCGCGGCCGAGGTGCCGCTCGACCAGAAGCTCACCGAGGGGACGACGAAGTACGCGCTGCGGAAGGCGTTGGCGAAGATCATTCCGCCGCACGTGCTGAACCGGCCCAAGCTCGGGTTCCCCGTGCCGATCCGGCACTGGTTGCGGGCCGAGATGTACGACTGGACGCGCGGGATCATCGCCGACTCGCAGACCGGGCACCTGCTCGACAAGAACGCCGTGCACGCGCTGCTGGAGGAGCACAGGTCCGAGCAGTTCGACCGCAGCCGGCAGCTCTGGTCGGTGCTGTGCTTCATGATCTGGCACGGGATCTTCGTCGAGGGCCGGATCAGCCCGAAGGTGCCGGAGCCGGTCTACCCCGTCCGTCTCTGAAGTGGCGTTGGCGACAACTCCACGTAAAGGACTTGTTAGTTGTCATAGGCTAACGAAATGGCCACTCTGGGGAGAAGCGCGCGCTCGACGTTCGTGATCGACACTCGGCCGTTGAAGATCGTCGCTTATCGCCGGTTGTGGCTGTCCACGATCGTCACGGCGGTGGGCTCCCAGCTCACCGCCGTTGCCGTGCCCAAGCAGGTCTACGACCTCACCGGGTCGTCGGCGTGGGTAGGTATCGCGGCCGGTGTCGCGCTCGTGCCGTTGCTGGTCTTCGGGCTGTGGGGCGGCGCGATCGCCGACACGGTCGACCGGCGGAAGTTGCTGCTCGTCACCAACACCGGCATCGCCGTGTCGTCGGTGCTGTTGTGGGTGCAGGCGGCATTGAACGTCGGCTCGGTGTGGCTTGTGATCGCGTTGCTCGGGTTCCAGCAGGTGTTCTTCGCGGCCAACGCTCCGGCGCGGCAGGCGTCGATCGCCCGGCTCGTGCCGGCCGAGCTGCGGCCGTCGGCGGGGGCGCTGGGCTCGACGGTCATGCAGTTCGGCGCGGTGCTCGGGCCGTTGCTCGCGGGCGCGTTGATGCCGGTGGTCGGGCTGTCGACGCTGTACCTGGTGGACGCCATCGCGCTGATGGCCACCGTGTACGCGGTGTGGATGCTGCCGCCGTTGCCGCCGCTCAACGGGGCTGTCCGGCGCGCCGGACTCAAGGACGTGGTCGACGGGTTCGTCTACCTGTGGGCGCAGAAGGTGTTGCTGGGCGCCATGTTGCTCGACATCATCGCGATGGTCTTCGGAATGCCACGGGCGTTGTTCCCCGAGATGGCCCAGCACACCTTCGGCGACCCGCCCGGTGGCGGGTTGGCGCTGGGCGTGCTGTTCGCGGCGATTCCCGTCGGCGCTGTGCTGTGCGGGCTCACGTCCGGGTGGATCTCGAACATCAGCAGGCACGGTGTCGCGGTGGCGCTGGCCGTGGCCGGCTGGGGCGCCGCGATCATCGGCTTCGGTCTGGCGGGCTCGCTGTGGGTCGCGGCGGCGTTCCTGGCGCTGGCCGGAGCCGCGGACATGGTGTCGATGGCTTTCCGCGGCGCGATCCTGCAGTCCGCCGCGACGGACGAGATGCGCGGGCGGATCCAGGGCGTCTTCATCGTCGTCGTGGCGGGCGGCCCGCGCATCGCGGACCTGTTGCACGGCACGGGTGGCGCCGCGTTCGGCACGTCGGCGGCGGTGACCGCGGGTGGCGTGCTGGTGATCGTGGCGACGGTGCTCGCGGTGGTGCTGCTGCCCGCGATCTGGCGCTATCGGGTCAGTTCCGCCGGCTGATCTCGGTCGCGGCCGGCTCGGCGATCTGCACGTCGGCGCCCCAGTCGGTGAAGCGCGCCTCGTCGACGATCAGCGCGTTCTGGAACTGGGTGGAGAACTTGACGCGGATCGGCAGGCTGCTGCCGTTCAGCTCGATCTCGGCCGCCGAGCCCGTGACCTTCTGGTCGAGGGCGAGCTTGATCTCGTTGCGCAGGGACTCGTCGGTCAGCGTGTCGTAGGCCTTCTGGTAGTCGACGGCGATCGAGTAGCGGACCCGGTCACCGGTCTGCGCGGTCAGCTTCAGCTCGCCGCCGGCCTGGATCACCGGCAGGTGGTACGTCGTGAAGACGGCCTGCTGGTAGATCACGTCGTGGAAGCCCAGCATGGTGTTGGTGAAGTCGTCGGCGTCCTTGCGGTCCAGCTTCACCCACGGCTTGTCCTGCGGCA
This sequence comes from Lentzea nigeriaca, assembly GCF_016907955.1. Taxonomy (GTDB): domain Bacteria; phylum Actinomycetota; class Actinomycetes; order Mycobacteriales; family Pseudonocardiaceae; genus Lentzea; species Lentzea nigeriaca. The sequence goes on from NZ_JAFBCX010000002.1 coordinate 758,368, forward strand.
GCTTGAACACCGGCGGCAGCTTCACGTACGCGGTGTCCTTTGTGGTCGAGACGAACCGCAGTTCCTCGTCCGCTCCACCGGTCTGCACAGGACGCTTCGTCGTCGCGTCGATGCTCGGCACGTCACCGAGCCGCACGGAGCCGTTCGCCGGGGCCGTCACACCGCCCGTGGTCGGCGGCAGGATCGTGAACCGGTAGGTCTTCTTCTCGTTGACTGCCTTGGAGACCGCGGCCACGAGGCTCTTCACGTCGTTGTACTGGGTCGGCTGAGGCGGCGGCGGTGACGACGTGCAGGCGGTCAGCGCGACAGCGGCGACGAGCAGAGTTGCCGTGCGTTTCATGCTTACACCATATGGGTGAGGTGGGTGATCGCTGCCGCTGGTAGTCAGGCAAAACGGGCACAATCCCAGGGCATGGCTGAAGCGACTCCACAAACGGAGCAACCGGAACTGAAACGGGCGATCGGCCCGAAGCTCCTGTTGTTCTTCGTCGTCGGCGACATCCTCGGTACCGGTATCTACGCCCTGGTCGGCAGCGTCGCCAAGAACATCGGTGGCGCACTCTGGCTGCCCTTCGTGCTCGCGTTCGTGGTCGCCTTCCTGACCGCGTTCAGCTACATCGAACTCGTCGGCAAGTACCCCAAGGCGGCCGGTGCCGCGCTCTACACGAACAGAGCGTTCAAGCTGCAGTTCCTGACCTTCATGGTGGCCTTCGCCGTGATGTGTTCGGGTCTCACGTCCGCCTCGTCGGCCGCGCTCACGTTCGGCAACACCTACCTGCGTCAGTTGCTCGTGGAGTTCTTCGACATCACCACCTCCAAGGAAGCGTTCGTCTGGACGGCGCTGGCGATCGTCTTCGTCGTGGTCCTCGCCCTGGTCAACTTCCGTGGCGTCTCGGAGTCCGTGAAGGCGAACGTCGTCCTGACCTGCATCGAGCTGTCCGGACTGATCATCGTGATCGCGATCGGCGCGTACGCCGTGGTGGTCGGCGACGGTGACCCGAGCCGCCTCACCCAGGTCGAGGACCCCAGGGGGACCGGCATCGTGATCGCCATCAGTTCGGCGACCGCGCTGGCGTTCTTCGCGATGGTCGGGTTCGAGGACTCGGTGAACATGGCGGAGGAGTGCCAGAACCCGGTGAAGATCTTCCCCCGCGCGATCCTCATGGGCATGGGCATCGCCGCGCTGATCTACGTCCTCGTGACGACGACGGCCTCGCTGCTGATCCCCGCTGACGAACTGGCGAAAGCGGAGACCAACGCACTGCTGAAGGTCGTCTCGGTGGGCGCTCCGGGCTTCCCTCTGTGGGTCTTCGCGTTGATCGGTCTGCTGGCGGTGATCAACTCGGCGCTGATCAACATGCTGATGGCGAGCCGCCTGCTCTACGGCATGGCGAACGAGCGGATCATCCCCAAGTTCTTCAACACCGTGCATCCCTTCCGCCGCACGCCGTGGATCTCCATCGTGTTCACCACGGGCCTCGCGGTGATCCTGGTGTCGACGGGCACCGTGGCCAAGCTGGGTGGCACGACGTCGTTGCTGCTGCTGATCGTCTTCATGATCGTCAACGTCGCGCTGCTGGTGCTGCGCAAGGAGAAGGTGGACCACAAGCACTTCCGCGCACCGACGTGGGCACCGGTGCTGGGCGCGATCTGCTGTGCCTACCTGGTCCTGCCCTGGACGTCTGGCCGTCCGTGGAGCGACTACACCACCGCGGGCTGGTTGCTGCTCGCCGGGCTCGTGCTGTGGGGCATCAACCGCGTGGCGCACGGCAAGGTGAAGATCGACGCGGAGAACCTGGCGAAGTAGTTCAATCGAACAGGTGCCTCAGGAACCGGTCGGGCTCACTCAGGAAGTTGCGGGTGAGCGCGACCGGTTCCGCCGTGTCGTAGGAGACCTCGTCGATCTCGCCGTCCGCGATCTCCAGGATCGTGGCGTCCGGTGCCGCGAGCAGGATCGGCGAGTGCGTGGCGATGATGAACTGCGAGCCCTCGCCGACGAGCTCGTGCATGCGTCGCAACACGGTCAGGCACCCCTTGACCGACAGCGCGGCCTCCGGCTCGTCGAGCACGTAGAGCCCGCGCCCGCCGAACCGGTGCGTCATCAGGTCCATGAAGCTCTCGCCGTGCGAGCGCTCGTGCAACGACTTCCCGCCGTACGAGGCGTGGATCCCGTCGCCGATCCGGTCGATCTCGGTGGCGACGTTGTAGAACGACTCGGCGCGCAGGAAGTACCCCGTGCGGGGTTTCCTGGTGCCCCAGCTCAGAGTGAGGTACTCGCCCAGTGACGACTCGGTCGCCCTGGTCGCGAAGCGGAACGACTGCGAGCCGCCCTCCGCGTTGAACCCCGCCGCCACCGCGATCGCCTCGATCAGCGTGGACTTGCCGGCGCCGTTGTCGCCCACCAGGAACGTGACCGGCTTCTTCAGCTCGATCGGGTTCCTGATCAGGTGCCGCACGACCGGCAGTGTGAACGGGTACCGGTGTGTGTCGTGCTGCTCGTCGAGGCGGACCCGGTGGATGAACGTCACGCCAGCCTGGCCAGCTCGACCGGGTCGTGCGCGCAGAACACCTCGACCTCGCCCTGGGCCTTGAGCTGCCGCAGGCGTTCCACATTGGACAGACGCTGCTCGCGGATCGTCTCGGTCTGCTTGGCGGTGAGCTTGAGGGCGAAGATGTTGCTCGGCGGCGTCTCGACCTCGCCGCGGTAGAAGTACGCGTCACCGGCGTGCAGCAGCCAGCCGTCGTCACCCTTGACCGCGATGCCGGTGTGGCCGCGGGTGTGGCCGATGAGCGGCACCATGAGGATGTCCTCCGGCAGGCCCGGGATGTCCTGCACGGCCTGGAACCCGAACCAGTCCTCGCCCTCCGCCTTGTGCGTCCGGAAGGTGACGCCGTCGCGCTGGGCCTTCGGGTACCGGGCTCGCTCCTTGGGGCCCTTGGGGTTGGTCGCGGCCTCCAGCTCGGTGTCCAGCACGTGGACCGTGGCCTTCGGGAAGTCCCGCAGGCCGCCGGCGTGGTCCAGGTCGAGGTGGGTGAGCAGGATGTGCCGGACGTCCTCCGCGCCGTAGCCGCGCTTCTCGACCTGGTAGATCGCCGTCTCGTTGATGTCGAGCAACGGCTTGAGCAGCGTGCGGCTGAGGCCGTCGATCGTGGCCTTCGGGTTGGTCACCTCGTTCGTGCCGAATCCCGTGTCGACCAGCACGAGGCCCTGGTCGGTCTCGATCAGCAGGCAGTGCGCCACGATGCCGCCCGCGACCAGGGGCGGCCGCATGGTGGCGCAGTTGAGGTGATGAACCTTCATCGGCAATTCCTTCCGCTGGCCCCGTAGGCTTCAGCCTCATGTTGGGGATCTCGTACGAGGGTGCCACCGCCGTGATCGCGACTGTAGGCGCGGGCCTGCGGTCTTTCGAGGTGGACGGCGTTCCGTATGTGGAGACGTTCGGGGCCGACGAGAAACCGCCGATGAGCGCCGGTGCCGTCCTCGTGCCGTGGCCCAACCGCACCGCGGGCGCCTCCTGGGTGCTGGACGGGGTCGTGCAGCAGCTCGAGGTCACGGAGCCGGCGCGGGGGAACGCGATCCACGGGCTGGTCCGGCGGCGGCCCTGGTCGGTGCTGGAGCACACCGGGTCGCTGGTGTCGCTGCAGACGCTGGTCGAGCCGCAGGCCGGGTGGCCTGCGGCGTTGCGCGTCACCGTGTCGTACGCGCTGGACGACAACGGGCTGACGGTCACGCACGGCGTCAAGAACGTCGGCGACCTGGCCACGCCGTTCGGGGTGGGGACGCACCCGTACCCGCGCGCCGGGAACGCGGCCACCGACGAGTGCACGCTGACGCTGGCGGCCACGACCGTGCTGCCGCTGGACACCGAGCGGATGGTGCCCTCAGGGGCAGCCGTGCCGGTGGAGGGGACCGAGTTCGACTTCCGTGAGGGGCGGGAGCTGGCCGGAGTTCAGCTGGACACGCCGTTCGGCGGCTGCGAGCCCGCGCGGGACGGGCTGGTGCACCACTCCCTGGTCGCGGAGACCGGCGGGGTCGAGGTGTGGGCGGATCCGGCGTTCCGGTGGGTGCAGGTGTACACGCCGGACTCGTACCCGAACCGGGGGCGGGCGGTCGCGATCGAGCCGATGACCTGTCCGCCGGACGCGTTGAACTCCGGCGTGGACCTGATCTGGGTGGCTCCCGGCGAGACCTGGGGTGCCCGGTGGGGGATCAAACCGCTGTCGTAGCGAAACGCGGACGCAACCGTTAGCGTTGCTAACCATGAACATCGCGATCACCGGGGGCTACGTCGTGCCCGTCGACGGCGAACCCGTCGAAGGCGGCACTGTCCTGATTCAGGACGGGAAGATCGTCGCGGTTGGTGCCGACGTCGACATCCCGGACGGGATTGAGGTCGTCGACGCGGACGGTGCCTGGGTGCTGCCCGGCTTCGTCGAGGCGCACGGGCACATCGGTGTCCACGAGGAGGCCGAGGGCTGGGCCGGCCAGGACACCAACGAGATGACGGATCCCGTCGGCGCGCGGATGCGGGCGCTCGACGCGATCAACCCCGCTGACCTCGGCTTCGCCGACGCGCTCAGCGGTGGGGTGACCACGGCGGTGATCAAGCCGGGCTCGGGCAACCCGATCGGCGGGCAGACGGTGGCCGTGAAGTGCTGGGGGCGCACGGTCGACGAGATGCTGATCAAGGAACCGGTCAGCGTGAAGAGCGCGCTCGGCGAGAACCCGAAGCGGGTCTACGGCGACAAGAACAAGCTGCCGTCCACCAGGCAGGGTGTCGCCGCGGTGATCCGCGACGAGCTGACCAAGGCGCAGGACTACGCGGCGAAGAAGGCCGAGGCCGAGCAGGACGGGAAAGCCTTCGAGCGCAACAACACCCAGGAGATCCTGGCGAAGGTGCTCAGCGGTGAGCTGCCGTGGTGCCAGCACGCGCACCGGGCGGACGACATCGCGACGGCGATCCGGCTCTCGGAGGAGTTCGGCTACCGGCTGATCCTCAACCACGGCACCGAAGGGCACCTGATCGCGGACCTCATCGCGGAGAAGCGGATCCCGGTGATCATCGGGCCGCTGTTCACCGCACGGTCCAAAGTGGAGCTGCGCAACCGGGGGCTGCGCAACCCCGGCATCCTCGCCCGAGCGGGCGTCGAGCTGGCCATCACGACGGACCACCCCGTGGTGCCGATCCACTTCCTCGTGCACCAGGCCACGCTGGCGGTCAAGGAAGGGCTGGACAGCGACACCGCGCTGCGCAGCATCACGACGAACCCGGCCAGGATCATGGGCCTCGACGACCGCGTCGGCGCGCTCAAGCCCGGCCTCGACGGCGACGTGGTGATCTGGTCCGGCGATCCGCTGGACGTGATGAGCCGCGCGCTGCACGTGTACGTGCAGGGCCGTGAGGTCTACACGTTCGACGAGCGCAAGGGCGAAGGGGTCGTCGCCGACCCCTTCTACCGCGAGAGCTAGCGCAGACCCCTGCCGATCACGAGGCGCTGGATCTGGTTGGTGCCCTCGAAGATCTGCAGGACCTTCGCCTCACGCATGTAGCGCTCCACCGGGAAGTCGCGGGTGTAGCCCGCGCCGCCCAGCACCTGCACGGCGTCGGTCGTCACCTTCATCGCCGCATCGGTGGCGACCAGCTTGGCGATCGACGCCTGTTGGCGGAACGGCAGCCCGCGGTCACGGCGGCGGGCGGCCGAGATGTACGTGGCGCGGGCCGACTCGACGGCGGCGGCCATGTCGGCGAGCAGGAACTCGAGGCCCTGGAACTCGATGATCGGACGGCCGAACTGGGTGCGCGTCTTGGCGTACGCGACCGCCTCGTCCAGTGCCGCCTGGGCGAGGCCCACGGCGCAGGCCGCGATGCCGAGGCGGCCCGAGTCCAAAGCGGACAGTGCGATCTTCAGGCCGTCGCCCTTGTCGCCGATCAGGCGGTCGGCGCCGAAGCGGACGCCGTCGAACGACAGCTGCGCGGTGATCGAGCCGGTGAGGCCCATCTTGCGCTCGGCGGGAGCCGCCTCCAGTCCGGGCGCGGCACCCGGTGCGAGGAAGCAGGAGATGCCGCGGCCGCCGTCGGGGGACGTGCGGGCCATCAGCGTGTAGAAGTCGGCGGCGCCGGCGTGCGTGATCCACGCCTTGGTGCCCGTCACGACGTACTCGGAGCCGTCGCGGACGGCGCGGGTCGACATGGCGGCCGGGTCGGAGCCCGCCTGGACCTCGGACAGCGCGTAGCCGCCGAGGAGCTCGCCCTCGAGCATCTCGGGGAGCCAGCGGTCCTGCTGTTCGCGCGTGCCGAACGTGGCGAGGCCGTAGCAGGACATGACGTGGACGGAGAGGCCCACGGCGACCGTCATCCACGCGGAGGCGACCTCTTCGAGGGCCTGCAGGTACACCTCGTAGGGCTGTGCGCCGCCGCCGAACTCCTCCGGGTACGGCAGACCCAGCAGACCGGCCCTGCCCAGCAGGCGGAACGCCTCGCGGGGGAACTTCTCGTTCTCCTCGGCGTCCGCGGCGTGCGGCTTCAGCTCGTCCCGCGCGATCTCCTTGACCAGCGCGATCAGGTCCTCGGCCTCTTGCGTGGGAAGCAGCCGCTCGGCGGGCATCGTCGACCTCCGGTTAGTACTAGTAGCTGTACTGTAGGACGTACGGCAGTACAGCTGCCAGTCAGTGTGGCAGGGTCGTCATATGACACGGGCTCTCACGCAGCGGCAGGCCGAGCTGCTCTCCCGGTTGGAGACCCTCTTCCTGAACGAGGGCTTCGGTCATCTGACCCTGGATGACATCGCGGGCAGGCTGCACTGCTCGAAATCGACGCTATACGCGCTCGCCGGCAGCAAGGAACAGCTCGCCGTACGGGTGGTCGGGCGCTACTTCAAGGGGGCGGCCGAGCGCATCGAGAAGCGCATCGCGGGCCTCAACGACGTGCGCAAACGCATCGGCAGCTACCTCGCGGGGGCCGCGGAGGAGCTCAGCAAGGCCTCGGCGGCGTTCATCGCCGACGTGTCCGCGTTCCCGCCCACGCGTGCCACCTACGAGCGCAACGCGCGCGCCGCGGCCGAGCGCATCAAGGCGTTCATCCAGGACGGCGTGCAGACGCACGTGTTCCGCGAGGTCCACGCCACGCTGTTCGCCGAGATGGCCGGGCTGCTCATCGAGGGCATCCAGACCGGAGTCCTCACGAAACGGGCAGGCGTTTCGGACGCCGAGGCGTTCACCGCGCTGGGTGAACTGTTGTTGGATGGGCTCCAGCGGAACGGAGCCCACCAGAGGGAGTAGAACGCAGTGATCGTGGTTGCTGGTGAGGCACTGGTCGACATGGTGCCGGTGGGGGACGACGAGCTCGCCCCGCTCGCGCCGAAGCTGGGCGGCGGGCCGTACAACGTGGCCGTCGCGCTCGGCAGGCTGGACGTGCCGACGGGCTTCCTGTCGCGGGTGTCGGCCGACCACTTCGGCGAGCAGCTGATCAAGCGGCTGCACGCGTCGAACGTGAGCACGGACCTGGTCCAGCGCGGGCAGGAGAACACCACGCTCGCCGTCGTCGGGCTCGCCGAGGACGGCTCCGCGCGCTACTCGTTCTACGTCGACGGCACCGCCGACCGGCTGGTGGAGGACCCGGGTCCGCTTCCGGAGGGTGCGAAGGCCGTGTCGTTCGGCACGCTGTCGCTCGTCCTGGAGCCCGGTGCGTCCGTCTACGAGACGGTGCTCAGGCGCGAGAGCAAGCGCTTGCTCACCGCGCTCGACCCCAACATCCGGGCGGGGCTCATCGCCGATCCGGGCGCGTACCGGGCGCGGTTCCGCTCCTGGCTGCCCGATGTCGGCCTGCTGAAGGTCTCCGTCGAGGACGCCCAGTGGCTGGCGGAGGACGGCGACGTGATCGAGATCGCAAGGACGTGGATTTCACAGGGACCGGCCGCGGTGGTGCTCACCAAGGGTGGCGACGGTCTCTCGGTGATCACCGCCACGGGCCGGGTCGACGTGCCACCCGTGAAGGTCGACGTGGTCGACACGATCGGGGCCGGGGACACGGTGCAAGGCGCCCTGCTCGCGTGGCTGCACGACAACGACGCCTTGAGCGCGGAGAAGGTGCGCGCTCTCACGGGTGATGAATGGACCGCCGCATTGACCTACGCGGGTGCCGCGGCCGCGATCACATGTTCGCGCGCGGGTGCCGAACCGCCCTTTGCGAGCGAACTCACCGCTGCACTGGCTGGATAAAACCGGGGAACGGACTACCGTGAAGGAGCCGCGCTAGAAACTGGCATTACGGATGTGATGCCGGTCCCATCTCACAGAATCGGTTCACACCGCTGCTGCGAGGCGGGCCTTCCGCCGACTAGCGTGAGTGAACTTAGAAGACTCAGATCCCAACGGGGTGGTCCGAGACGAGGGCAGGCCGTGCGACCTGCCGCCACCCCGTCCGAGCGTTGAGAGGGACTTGAATGCCCGACGCGACGACTGCGCCGAACGACACCCAGACCGTCGCGCTGCGCCACGGGGGCGGAGAGCTCGAGATGAAGGTGGTGCCGGCGACCGAAGGCGCGTCCGGCATCGAACTCGGCAAACTGCTGTCGACGACCGGTCTGGTAACCCTGGACACCGGTTTCGTCAACACGGCCTCCTGCTCCTCCCAGATCACCTACATCGACGGTGACGCGGGCATCCTGCGTTACCGCGGGTATCCGATCGAGCAGCTGGCCCAGCGTTCGAACTTCATCGAGGTCAGCTACCTCCTCATCTACGGCGAGCTGCCCACGGCCGCCCAGCTCGAGGACTTCTCGCAGAAGATCAGCCGCCACACGCTGCTGCACGAGGACCTCAAGCGCTTCTTCGACGGCTTCCCGCGCGACGCGCACCCGATGCCGGTGCTGTCCTCCGCGGTGTCGGCACTGTCGACCTTCTACCAGGACTCGCTGTCGCCGTTCGACGCGAACCAGGTCGAGATCTCCACGATCCGCCTGCTCGCGAAGCTGCCGACGATCGCGGCCTACGCCTACAAGAAGTCGATCGGCCAGCCGTTCCTCTACCCGGACAACTCGCTTGGCCTGGTGGAGAACTTCCTGCGGATGACCTTCGGCTTCCCGGCCGAGGCCTACGACCTCGACCCGGATCTGGTCCGCGCGCTCGACCTGCTGTTCATCCTGCACGCCGACCACGAGCAGAACTGCTCCACGTCGACCGTGCGCCTGGTCGGCTCGTCCGAGGCGAACCTCTTCGCGTCCATCTCCGCGGGCATCAACGCCCTGTTCGGCCCGCTGCACGGCGGCGCGAACAGCGCGGTGCTCGAGATGCTCGAGAAGATCAAGGCCGACGGCGGCGACGTGGCTGCGTTCGTCAACAAGGTCAAGAACAAGGAGGACGGCGTCCGCCTGATGGGCTTCGGCCACCGGGTCTACAAGAACTACGACCCGCGCGCCGCGATCATCAAGAAGACGGCCGACGAGATCCTCGGCAAGCTCGGCGCCAACGACCAGCTGCTCGACATCGCGAAGCAGCTGGAGGACACCGCGCTGGCGGATGACTACTTCATCTCCCGCAAGCTCTACCCGAACGTGGACTTCTACACGGGTCTGATCTACCGGGCGATGGGCTTCCCGACGAAGTTCTTCACCGTGCTGTTCGCGCTCGGCCGGCTCCCCGGCTGGATCGCGCACTGGCGCGAGATGATCAACGACCCGGCCACCAAGATCGGCCGTCCGCGGCAGATCTACACCGGTCCGACCGAGCGCGACTTCGTCGCGATCGAGAACCGCTGAGCTGTACCGCTTCACCCGTGCGGGGCGTGCCTGTCATGCAGGCGCGCCCCGCACGCTTTAGCGTCGACCGGTGAGTTCCCAGCCCTCGCTCGTCTGGTTCCGCCGCGATTTGCGGACATCCGATCATCCGGCCATTCTCGCGGCTGCGGAAAGGTCTCCCCGCGCACTCGGATTGTTCGTTCTCGACGACAGGTTGCTGAAACCTTCCGGGCAACCGCGAATCGATTTCCTCCACCGTTGCCTGCACGCATTGAACGACGAACTCGGCGGCCGGCTGATGATCGTGCGAGGCGACCCGGTGAAGACCGTTCCGCGCATCGCGAAGGAAATCGGGGCGGGAAGCGTCCACATCACCGCGGACTGCGCGCCGTACGGCCGCAAGCGCGACGAGGCCGTCGCGGAAGCGCTGGGGGACATCGAACTCGTTCGCTCCGGCTCGCCCTACGCCGTCACGCCGGGCCGTGTCCGGAAATCGGACGGCACCCCGTTCAAGGTCTTCACGCCGTTCCGCAACGCCTGGCTCGACCACGGCTGTCGCAGGCCCGCCGACACGGACAGGTCCACTCTGGACTGGGTGAAACCGGCACACAGCACGAAACTCCCGGCGACCAAAGAGAAACTCCCGGACGCCCAGGCGTGGTGGGAGGAGTTCCGCGACGAACGGCTGCCGGACTACGACTCCACCCGCGACCGTCCCGATCTCGACGCGACCAGCAGGCTGTCGGCGTTCCTCAAGTTCGGCGTGCTGCACCCCAGGACGCTCCTGCAGGACTGCTACGGCATGTTCCGCAGCGAGCTCGCCTGGCGCGAGTTCTACGCCGACGTGCTGTGGCACCGGCCGGAAACCGCGCGGGAGAACCACGACCGCAAGTTCGACCGGATGAAGCACGACCACGACGAGGAGCTCTTCGAGGCCTGGAAGCAGGGGCGCACCGGCTACCCGATCGTCGACGCCGGCATGCGCCAGCTGCGGCAAGAAGGCTTCCTGCACAACAGGGTGCGCATGATCGTGGCCAGCTTCCTCGTCAAGGACCTGCACCTGCCGTGGTGGTGGGGCGCGCGGCACTTCATGAGGCACCTCGTCGACGGCGACATCGCCTCGAACCAGCACAACTGGCAGTGGGTCGCGGGCTGCGGCACGGACGCCGCGCCGTTCTTCCGCGTGTTCAACCCGTTGACCCAGGCCAAGAAGTTCGACCCGGACGGTGCGTACGTGCGCAGGTACGCACCGGATTCCAGCAGCATCACACCGATCGTCGACCACGCGGTCGAACGCCAGGTGGCGCTCGACCGGTATCAGGCCATCAGGTGAGCGTCACGGCGTAGCAGCTCCCAGGCGTGGTCCGGATCCAGGCCTAGGCTCTGAGAGCTTCCCGCAGCTTGACGCGAGCGCCGGTGCGCAGCACGGCGTTCGCGTAGACCTTGCCGCCCAGCCAGGTGATCGCCGCGATCGCCGTCAGTGCCAGCACGATCGCCAGAACCACCTGCCAGGTGGTCGCCACGCCCATCGCCATCCGGCCGGGCATGAGGATCGGTGCGAACGGCGGCAGCAGCGACAGCACCGTGACGGCAGGGCCGGACGGACTGCCGATCATCAGGTTGATGCCGGCCACGAACGCCACGATGATCGTCATGCTGATCGGTGTCAGCACCGACTGCAGCTCCTCCTGGCGCGACACCAGCGATGCGGCGGCCGCGAACACCGTGGCGTACAGGAAGAAGCCGAGCAGGTACCAGAGAACTCCCGTCAGCAGAGCCGTTCCGCCCAGCGCGCCCACGTCGACCACGTCGAACGCCGACGACAGTCCCAGCCCGACGGTGGAGATCACCAGCAGCTGCAGCAGGCCGACAGCGCCGAGGCCGATCACCTTGCCCAGCAACAACTGCCACGGCCGGACCGTCGCGAGCAGGATCTCGACGACGCGGCTGGACTTCTCCTCTACCACGCCCTGCGCGACCATCGTGCCGTAGACGAGCAGCGAGTAGTACAGCAGCGCGGCCACGATCAGACCGATGGCCAGGCGCTGATCTCGTTGCGGATCAACGGGTTCCAGCGCGGTGACGGCGACGCTGACGTTCGCGAGGTTCTGCGCGACCTGCTGCGGGGTGATGCCCGCCTCGGCGAGCTGGGCGACCAGCACCTGCTGCCGCAGCACGTCGTTCAGCACCGTCGTCAGGACCTCGTCGCCGGAGCCCTTGACGATCATCTTCAACGCCGGTGGGGCACCCGTCACCAGCGCGTCCAGCGAGCCGTCGCGGACCTGCTGCTCGGCGTTCTCGACGGTCGTGACGTCCTTCGTCTCGACCTCGATGCCGAACGACTTCGCCTTCTGCCGCAACGGATCCGCGAGCTGCGTCGCCTGTCCGGAGAGGCCGACGACGCTGCGCTGCTGGTCGTCGAACAGCACCGACTGCAGCACCACGTACCCGGCGAGCACGGCGATGATCACCGCAGTGCCGATCAGGAACGACCTGGTGCGCACCTTCGTGACGAACTCGCGCCGTGCCACCAACGAGACCGCTCGGGCCGACGTCATGTGCTCCTCGCCTCGGTGGTCACCACGTTGCGGAACAGCTCGGTCAGCGTCGGGCGCTGCCGGGAGAACTCGTGCACGGGGCCCGCGGCCAGTGCGGCGTGCAGCACCGTCTGGTCGTCGACGCCGGACGCGAGCTCCAACACGCAGCGCGTCCCGTTCTTCTCGATCACCCGCACACCGTCCAGCGTGGCAGTCCAGTCGGTGGTTGGCGACTCAACGACCAGGCGTGGCACTCCGCCGGAGCGCAGCTCGTCCACCGTGCCGATCGCGACCATCGAACCGGCGCTGACGATGCCGACCCGGTCGCACAGCCGTTCCACCAGGTCAAGCTGGTGGCTGGAGAACACCACGGGCACCCCGGAGGACGCCTTCTCGCGCAGCACGTGGCTCATCACGTCCACCGCGACCGGGTCGAGGCCGGAGAACGGCTCGTCGAGCACCAGGACGTCCGGCTCGTGCACCAGGGCGGCGGCGAGCTGGACGCGCTGCTGGTTGCCGAGGCTCAGCCGCTGCACCTCGTCCGTGCGGCGGTCGCGCAGGCCGAGGCGCGCGATCCAGTTCTCGGCGCTCGTGTGGGCCTCGTTCGTGCTCATGCCGTGCAGCTCGGCCAGGTAGACGAGCTGGTCGAGCACCCGCATCCGCGGGTACAGCCCTCGCTCCTCCGGCATGTACCCGACTCGGCGGCGCGTGTCGAGGTCGACGGCTCTTCCGTTCCACCGCACCTCGCCGGAGTCGGCCGCGAGCACGCCCAGCGCGATGCGCATGGTCGTGGTCTTCCCGGCGCCGTTGCTGCCGACGAATCCGAAGAGCTCGCCCGCACGCACGTCAAAAGACATGTTCTGCAGGGCGACGACCTCCCCGTAGCGCTTGGAGATCCGGTCGATCTCCAGCACCCCCTCAGGCACGGTGCACCCCTTCGTTAGCCCGGATGGCGGTAATCGGACTCAAAGTATCGGTGAGCAGGGAACGAGTGAAACGATACGGGCGTCTACGGCGAATCGAACGAACGACCAATTCACTCAACGGGGGTGTGACCATGCAGCCCATTGACCCCGATCAGTGGCTCAAGCAGTACGGGGCGAAGATCGAGCAGGCGAAGCAGCAGGCCGAACAGGCCGCAGGCCAGCTCGGTGGTGTGGGCGGGAGCGCCAGCTCGCCGGACGGCCTGATCACGGTGACTGTCAACGCCACGGGCGTGCTGACCGACCTGCAGATCAAGCCGGAGGCCCGCGGCATGGACCCCAGCGAGATCGCCTCAGCAGTGCTCGCCGCCTCGGCCAAGGCGCAGCGGGACGCCTCCGGCCGCGTCGTCCAGATCATGACGGACTTCGTCGGCGACAGCCCTGCGCTGGAGTTCGTGAAGGCGCAGATGCCGAACGGATACGCGGGCGACGGAACCGACGAGGAAGAACCGAAGTCGGAGTTGGAGCGCAAGGACACGCGGCCCGACGACGAGTACTTCACCAACCCGCCCGACGTCATGGCCTGAGTGCAGGAGGAGGGGGTTAGGCGATGCAGCAGCACTTCAACATCGATCTCGATGAGCTGAGATCTCACGCCGCCAGCGTGGACCGGCTCATGGAGCGGATGCGGAAGGCCACCGAGACGTGCGATCCGGGCGCGCTCACGAGTCAGGCGTTCGGCGTCTTCCTGGGCTTCCTGGCCCAGTACGTGCTCCAGCAGGCAGGCCTCGGGCAGGACGGGCTCGGGAAGGCCGCGAACTCGCTCATGGACATGGGCAACGGGCTCAAGGAGACCATCGAGCAGTACGAGCAGGTCGACCTCGACAACATGTTCGGCTTCCAGGGAGGCCGGGGATGAACGCTCCCGCACAGCAGAGCTCTGGTCAGGACACCCAGCAGCTGATCAGCAACATCTCGAACACGTACTCCGCGATCGAGCGGGGCGACTGGGTCAACGCGGGTCTGGGCATGGCCAACACGGCCATGGGCATGATCGGCATGTCCGGCAACCCGCTGAGCGGCTTCCTGGCCGCCGGGTTCAGCTGGGCGATCCAGCACGTCGACTTCCTGCGTGAGCCGTTCGACATGCTGCTGGGCAGCCCGGAGTCCATCTCCAGGATGGCGGACACCTACCGGTCGGCAGGTCAGCAGGTGCACGGCATCGCGCAGGAGTACCAGCGCATCTGCGTCACGCAGACCCGCGAGTGGCAGGGCAGGGCCGCTGACGCCTACCGCGCCGCCGCCAAGAAGCACGCTGGTGGCCTGGAGTCGCTCTCGAAGGCGACCCAGGGCATCGCCGCGGCGGTCGAGGGCGCGGGCAAGCTCGTCGCCGAGGTCCGCAAGCAGATCATGGACCTGATCAGCCAGGCCGTCGCCGACATGGTCATGAAGATCATCCAGTGGCTCGCGGCGTCGTTCCTCACCTTCGGCGCGGCCATCGCCGGTGCCATCGCGGACATCGTGTCCACCGCGGTCAGGTACGCGCAGAAGCTGGCGGACTTCCTGCAGAAGCTGCTCGGCTCGGTGCAGAAGCTGATGAACCTGATCAAGCAGGTCTCGCAGATCGCCAAGATCGCCGAGCAGGTCATCAACGCGATCTCCTCCATGGCGCACAAGGGCGCCGGTGGTGGCGGTGGCGCCAGCAGGCCGACCGCCGGCGGCTTCGACGGCCTCGGCGCGGGCCAGCAGAACCAGGCCCACACCGGTGCCGGTGGCACGTTCACCAGCGGCGCGGGGAGCTACCAGGGCGGCACGAACACGGCGGGTGCGGGCCCCCAGGTCGCACCCGTCTACACGCCTCCCAGCGGCGTTCCGGTCGGCTCCACGTCCGGTGCAGGCGGCGGAGCGGGCGCCGGTGGCCACGTGGCCCCGGTCTACACCCCGCCCGGCTCGCAGCAGGGCGGCACCCAGGGCGGACGGCCGCCCGGTGGCGGTTCGGGCGGCCAGGTCAGCCCCGGCTACACGCCGCCAGGTTCGGGTTCCGGCACTGGCCAGGGGCACGGTCGCTGGGTGCCGGGCCACTGGGAGCAGGACACGACCACGGCGGCCGGTGGCGTGACCAAGCCCCCGTCGTTCGGCTCCACGCCGACCACGACGAACGCCGACTGGTACCGCCCGACCACCACCGACCACGCGGCGGCCGCGGCCTCCACCTCGACCTCGACCGGAGGCGGCGGCGGTGGTGGTGGCGGAGGCGGCGGCGTCCCCAAGGGCATGGGCGGCGCCGGTGGCGGCGGGGGCGGCATGCCCGCCGGTCTCGGCGGCCCGGCCGGTGGTGGCGGTGCCGGTGGTACCGCGGCGACGCAGTTCGGTGGTGCGGCCGGTGTCATGGCGGCCGGTGGTGCCACTGGAGGTGCCGCTGCGGGTGGTGCCGCTGCCGCGCGCGGTCCCGGTGGTGGCGGTGCCGGTGGCGCGGGCGGCGGCATGATGGGCGGCGCTCCGATGGGTGCCGGTGCCGGCGGTCAGCAGGGCGGCAACAGCGAGCACAAGCGGAAGGTGCGGATCGACGGTGAAGCCCTCGTCGAACCGCCCAAGGCCGCGAAGCCGGTCATCGGCGAGTGATCAAGCCCGAGTGACCTTGCGCTGAGAAACGATGAACGGCGCTTTGTCCACGTGAGGTGGACGAAAGCGCCGTTCATCGTTTTCATACCGCGGCCAGGAGTTCGGCGATCTTCGGGGCCGCCTTCTCGCGGTCCGACGGCACGAGGCCGATGCGGGTGCGGCGGTCGAGAACGTCGTCGGCGTCCAGCGCGCCTTCGTGCTTGATCGCGTGGACGACGTCGGCCTCGGTCACGCCCGGCGCGATCGGCGTGGTGGGCTGCGGCCTGTCGTCGACCAGGCGGATGTCCTTGGTACGACACGGAATCTGCGTCACGTTCGTCGCGTTCACCGCGTCCGCCGCCATCTTGCGGTAGGTGGTGAGCTTGCCGCCGATGATCGTGATCACGCCGTTCGGGGCTTTGAGTACCGCGTGGTGGCGGGACAGGTCCGCGGTCTGGCCTTCGGCTTCGAGAAGTGGACGCAGTCCGGCATAGCTGCCGATGACGTCTTCTCTCGTGAGATCCCGTTGCAGGACGTGGGAAGCCGTCCTGAGCAGGAAGTCCACATCGGACTCCGGAACCGTCGGCACGTCCGGGATCTCGTCGACGGGTTCGTCGGTGAGGCCGAGGTAGGCGCGGCCGTTCGCCTGGGGCAGCAGGAGCGCGTACCGGTTGCGTTCGCCGGGCACCGGAATGGTCAGCGCCGTTCCGGTGATGCCGACGGTTCTCGCGTCCACGACGAGGTGCGAGCCGCGGGACGGGCGCAGGCGCACCGGTGCCAGCGTGCCCGCCCAGACGCCGGTCGCGTTGATCACCGCCCTGGCCCTGATGCCGAACGTGGTGCCGGTGAGCGTGTCCTGTGCTTCGGCGCCATCGCCTTGCAACGTCAGGACTTTCGCGCGGGTGATGACGCGGGCGCCGTAGCCGGCTGCGGTCCGCGCGAGGGCGACGACGAGGCGGGCGTCGTCGACGAGCTGGCCGTCGTAGTTGAGGAGGCCGCCGGTGAGCCCGTCGGGGTTCAGGCCGGGGACCAGCGCCAGCGCTTCCTGCTTGGGCACGCGGCGCGGCCGGGGCAGCACGCCGGCGGGCGTGCCGGCGGCGATGCGCAACGCGTTGCCCGCCTTGAGCCCGGCCATGACGAAGTGGTTCGCGCCCGCGTGCAACGGGAACAGCATCGGCAGCGTGCGGGTGAGGTGCGGCGCCGTCCTGGTCATCAGGATGCCGCGCTCGACCGCGCTCTCGTGGGCGAGCTTCACGTCGCCCTTCGCGAGGTAGCGCAGGCCGCCGTGGACGAGCTTGCTGGACCACCGCGACGTCCCGAACGCCAGGTCGTGCGCCTCCAGCAGCACGGTCTTGAGCCCGCGGGAGGCGGCGTCGAGCGCGACGCCGGTACCGGTGACCCCGCCGCCGATCACGAGGACGTCGGCGACTTCCTGCTGTGCCGCATGGAGATCCTGCTCGCGGCGGGCGGCGTTCAGTGACGTGTTCACGGTCGCAGAGCTCCGTCCAGCTGCTTGGCGAGCTCGTCCAGCAGCGAGGTGAAGTCGAGCCCGGACGTGGCGGGCTTCCTGGAGAGAACCATCGATTGCGTGGTCAGCAGCACCACGCGGGCCTGCGTCTTGGCGTCGCCGAACCGGATCGACCCGTCGAGGTGCCCCGCCTCGATCTGGCCGACGAGGAACTGCTCGACCAGCCGCTGCGTGCTGCCGAGCCGGTCGGTGAGGTACGGCAGCATCAGCTCGGAGTCGAGCTGCAGCACGCGTTGCATGAGCGGGTTGGCCGACAGCGCCCTGATCGCGTCCACAGCCCTGCTGACCAGCTGCTGCCTGGCGTTGCCCCGGCTGCTGCGTTCCTCGACCTCGGCCAGCAACGCGGCGAACTCCCTCGTCATGAGCGCTCGCACGAGGTGGTCGACGTCCGGGTAGCGGCGGTACAGCGTCATCCGGCTCACGCCGGCGCGTTTGGCCACGTCGGTGAGAGTCGTCCGGCGCACCCCGACCTCGAGAACACACTCACGGGTGGCGTCGAGCAGCGCGTCGTGCGTGTGACGTTGAGACGTCATGTGTCACACTGTAGCAGTGACCAGGGCGAGATGGACCACCGAGACCGAGCCGCTGCCGCCTCATGCGCTGGCGTGGCTGAGCCGGCGAGTTGGGCTGGGAGAGCCGTTCGAGGAGGTGTCTGTTTCGGCCCCTGAGTCGGCGTTGTCCGCGGATGCCTTCACGGCGTTGGAAGCGGTCAGTGCGGTCAGCGTGGAGGCGGCTGATCGGTTGGGGCGCGCTGGTGGACTGTCCTATCTGGACCTGCTGCGGCGTCGCGGGCATGGGACGCTCGCTGTGCCTGACGCTGTGGTTCAGCCTGCGACTCCCGAAGAGGTTGTCGAGGTTTTGCAGGTCTGCGTTGACTACGACGTTGCTGTGGTGCCGTTTGGAGGTGGCACCTCAGTTGTTGGTGGCGTCGAAGCTCTGCGCGGGGACAAGTCCGCTGTGGTCGCGTTGGACCTCGCCGGGTTGGGCGCATTGGTGTCGGTTGACCCGGTGTCTCGCGTTGCCGTGCTGCAGGCTGGGGTTACCGGGCCTGAGGCCGAGCGGTTGCTGGGTGAGCACGGGTTCACGCTTGGGCATGTGCCTCAGTCGTTCGA
This sequence comes from Lentzea nigeriaca, assembly GCF_016907955.1. Lineage (GTDB taxonomy): Bacteria > Actinomycetota > Actinomycetes > Mycobacteriales > Pseudonocardiaceae > Lentzea > Lentzea nigeriaca. Next base: position 776,804 of record NZ_JAFBCX010000002.1, read on the forward strand.
GCGGGCGACCATTGGCGGGTTTGCGGCCACTCGGTCTGCTGGGCAGGCGTCGTCCGGGTATGGGCGGTTTGAGGACATGGTCGAGTCGCTGCGGGTGGCCACTCCCGTTGGGGAGTGGGTTGTCGGGGCCGCTCCTGCTTCTGCTGCTGGGCCTGATTTGAAGCAGTTGGTCCTCGGCAGCGAAGGGCTGTTCGGGGTGATCACCGAGGTGTCCGTGCGCGTGCGACCCAAGCCGTATGGGCCTCGCTACGAAGGCTTTGTGGTTGACGGGTGGCCGGCTGGGGTCGACCTTGTGCGGACGCTCGCTCAGGACGGGGTGTTGGCCGACGTCACTCGACTGTCCGATGTGGACGAGACTGAGGTCGCGCTGGAGTTGGCCGGGTCTCGGGCCGCTGCTTTGAAGAAGTACCTGAGGTTTCGGGGTGTCAAACAGCCCTGCCTGGTGATTCTCGGGTGGGAGTGTCGGTCTCGGTCAGCCACCATGAGCGCGTTGAGTGGGCGGAAGGTTGTTCGGCTGGGGCGGGCGATGGGGGCCGCCTGGCTGCATGGGCGGTTCAACGGGCCTCGGCAGCGGGATGCTCTGCTGGATGCCGGGGTTTGTGTCGAGACCTTGGAGACGGCTACTCACTGGTCTCGGGTTTCGGAGATGCGGGACGCGGTGCGGGCTGCGTTGGTGGCCGAGCTTGGGGATCCTGTGGTGATGTGCCACGTCTCGCATGCTTATGAGACTGGGGCCTCGTTGTACTTCACCGTGTTGGTGCCGCGGGATCTTGCGGATCCGGTGGGGCAGTGGGAGCGGGCCAAGGTGGCTGCTTCGGATGCGATCTCTCGGCTTGGCACCATCACGCATCATCATGCGGTGGGGCGTGATCACCTGCCCTGGTTGGAGAAGGAGATCGGGGGGATCGGGGTGGATGTGCTGCGGGCTGTCAAGGCGCAGCTGGATCCGACTGGGATCTTGAATCCTGGGAAGTTGATTTAGGGGCGCGTGGGGTCCGTAGGGGTCGTCCCCTGGTCGCGTTGGCGGGTGCCGGTTGCGGGTCCGTGGGTTGGTTGCGGTTCCGGGTGGGGTGTGTCCCGTCACGAGCCGTGCCGGAGCGCGGCAAGACGATCGGGCACGACTCGTGACAGGACCCACCCCGCCAGCCCGGCAGGCCAAGGACTGCTCGGCTTAGGGCCTGTGTCAGAACTGGACGAGCATCTTGCCCTTGTTGTCGCCGCGCAGCATGCCGAGGAAGGCGGACGGGGCCTGGCGGGTGCCGCCCTCGACGACCGTCTCGCTGTACTTCAGCTCGCCCGAGGTGATCCAGGCGCCGACCTCCGAGATGAACTGCTGCTGCAGGTCCTTGTGGTCGCCGACCAGGAGGCCGCGCAGCGTCAGGCGCTTGGCGATCACCTGGACCAGGTTGCGCGGGGCGGCGGGCGGCTCGGTGTCGTTGTACTGGGCGATCGCGCCGCAGATGGCCACCCGGCCGTGCACGTTCAGGGAGGAGATGGCGGCCTCGAGGTGTTCGCCGCCCACGTTGTCGAAGTAGACGTCGATGCCGTTGGGGGCTGCGGCGGCCAGCTGCTCGGCGACGGGGCCGTCCTTGTAGTTGAAGGCGGCGTCGAAGCCGAGTTCCTCGGTCAGGTACTTGACCTTTTCCGGGGTGCCTGCGGAGCCGATCACTCGGGAGGCGCCCTTCAGGCGGGCGATCTGGCCCACCAGCTGGCCCACGGCGCCTGCCGCGCCGGAGACGAAGACGACGTCGCCGGGCTTGAACTCGGCGGTGGCCAGGAGGCCCGCGTAGGCCGTCAGGCCCGGCATGCCCAGGACGCCCAGGTAGGCGCTCAGCGGTGCCACGGTCGGGTCGACCTTCACCGTGTGGGCGGCGGGGACCACGGTGTAGTCGCGCCAGCCGAGGCCGTGCAGGACGTTGTCGCCCACTGCGAGGTCGGTGACGCCTTCGCCGACGGCGACGATTTCACCTACTGCGCCGCCCTCGAGGGGCTGGCCCACCTGGAACGGCGGGACGTAGGACTTGACGTCGTTCATGCGGCTGCGCATGTACGGGTCGACGCTCATGACCACGTTGCGCACCAGGATCTGGCCTTCGGCCGGGGTGGGGATCTCGACCTCGGCGATCTCGAAGTTGTCCTCGGTCGGCCAGCCCTTGGGGCGGGAGGCGAGGCGGACTTCGAGTGCGGTGCTGGTCATGGTCGAACCATCTCCATCCTGGATTTGCGGATCAGTTATCCGGTTCAACCGTCGGCTGTTGAGGAGTGTTCCGGGATGTGAGCTAGACCGCAGGGAGAAGGGTGGTGATGTCTCGGTAGGCGAAGCCCAGCTTGCGGTAGAGGCCTATGGCCGGGGCGTTGTAGTTCTCCACGAAGAGGGCGCATGTGCCGTAGAGGGTGAGGAGAGAGGAGGCCACGAACTGGCAGATGCGCTGGCCCAGGCCCTTGCGGGTGTGGGACGGGTGGACCGCCACGCCCATCATGAAACCGACGTCGGGGGACGACCAGGCCTCGGCCGCGGTGGCCACGAGTGTGTTGTCGTGGTGGATGCCTGCCCAGCGGCGGACGCCTGGTTCACCTGGCCAGGCCCAGGATTCGGGTAACGCGGTGCGGAGCAGGGGTTCCACGCCGTCCGGGGTGTCCAGCCAGGTCGGCTCCGGTGGGAGGTCCAGGGTGCCGGAGCGGTCCATCCAGCCGAAAGGTTTGTCCTCGACCCATGGTGTGGGCATCAGCGAGGCCACCTGGTGGGCCAGGGGGCGGTCCAGCAGTGGGCGGAGGTTCACGCCTCGGCCGTGTGCCGCCAGGAGGGACGCCACGCCCTCTGGTGGGCCCGAGAGGACCAGTCGGCGGCGTCGGGTCAAGGACGGGGCGTGGACGGCCACCGCTCCCCGGTGTTCCCAGGCCGCGCCACCGGACGACAACGCCTGGGACGCCCAGCGGACGAGGGGATCGTCGCAGGCGTCCAGGACGTCGGCGGTGGTGCGTAAGCGGCGCACTCAGTCCTTCTGCTTGCGGCGCAACAGGGTTCGCTTGGCCAGGGAGTCCTCCAGGGCCTGGTAGGCGAGGTCCATGGCGCGGTTGTACTCGCCTTGCGGGCGTGGTGGGACCGACTCGTCGGGGACCGGCGGCGGGACCATCTTGAACCAGCGCTCGTCCCAGAGCTGTTCGACGGCCTGTTCCCAGTGCAGGGCCGCGCCCATGCGGACCACTCGCTCGCGGTCGCGGACCTCGGCGATCTCGTGCTGGGTCGACGCGATCCGCGCTGCGAGTTCGGCGCACCGCACCTCGTCCAGCTTGCGCTGGCGGGTTGCCGCGTCGGTCGCGATGGCGATGATCTCCTTGTAGCGCTCGACAGCGGACAGGGCCGGCACTTCGATCACCTCCTCGCTCTGACGCTGCGACGGGACCGACTCGAACATCGTCGTCATCGGGTTCATCGACACTCCAGTTGACGTTTACCCACTGTGGCAAGGAGGCCAATCCCAGGCACTCCAGGTTCGGTCTGGAATGCCGGCTCAGTACCGTGGCAGAGGTGTCGAGCACGCTGGTAAAGCGAGCGTACAAGTACCGCTTCTATCCGACAGAGCGGCAACAACGAGAGTTGTTGCGCACGTTCGGATGCGTTCGGCTCATCTACAACAAGGCGCTCGAACACCGTGCTGATGCATGACGCCCTGAGCGCCGTACGGTCAACTACGCTGAAACGTCGGCCATGCTCACCGTGTGGAAGAAGGCCGATGAGTTGGCGTTCCTCAACGAAGTTTCGTCGGTGCCGTTGCAGCAGGCGTTGCGGCATCTGCAGAAAGCCTTCACGAACTTCTTCGACAAGCGAGCAGGGTTTCCCCGGTTCAAGTCTCGGAAGAAGTCTCACGCGTCGGCGGAGTACACCCGCTCGGCTTTCGGGTGGCGAGACGGAAAGCTCAAGCTGGCGAAGATGGACCAGCCGCCGTCGATCCGCTGGTCGCGTCCGTTGCCGGAGGGATCGCAACCCAGCTCGCTGTCCCTTGCCGAGAGGGCGTGGACATGCCCAGGTTGCGGGACTGCGCACGACCGTGATGTCAACGCAGCGAAGAACGTACCGGCCGCCGGGCTGGCGGTAGCGGCCTGTGGAGGCGACGTGAGACCGATCCGGCACCAGTCGGTGAGGCAGTTGCCCGCGAAGCAGGAAACCCGATCCGCGAAGGTCGGAGTCCCTTTGCCTTGGGCGTAGGGACGAAGTCAAGACACTTCTCCTGTGTCGAACGGGATGATCACCTGCGGTCGCGAGTGCTCGAACCTGTCGAAGAACAGGCCGCGGCGTGGTCGCGGCGACCACGCCATCACCTGTTCCGGACCGAGCGACAGCAGCTCCTTGCCTTGCACGTCGAACGCCACCCAGGCGCCGATGTCGTCGTAGACGCCCGGTGGCAGGCTCGCCTTGAGCCTCTGCACGCCGCGCCACCAGCCGAGTACGTGCGTGCGGTTCTCCGGGCCGTGCTTGAGAACAGTGCGCAGGCTGTCCAGACCGGACGCACGTGTCGTCGGATCCTTCTGCTCCAGCAACGTGTGCGCCGCGTCCACGCCGTAGAGCACCAGGTAGTGCGGTGACGGCGGCGTGTCGGACGTGCCCGTGTTCAACGACTGCAGCCGTGCTGCCGTGCGGTCCAGCAGCTCGCGGATGCCGTCGATGCCGATCACCGAGGCGTCGTGGCCGTCCGCGCTCACGCGTTTCGCCAGGTGCAACGCGGACGGCATGGCCTCGTCGACCAGGCAGGCCAGCGTGAACGCCGCCTCGTGCGGTTCGTGCTGCCTGCCCAGAGACGCGGCCGCTCCGCCGAGCACGGCGGCCGCGTCCTGAACCACGGAGCCGATCACCGCGATGTTGCGGCCTGGAGTGCGGGCGAACCGCACCCGAGCCGCGCTGCCCGCGACGTCGATCACCTGTCCCAACAGCACGGTAGGCGATGCATCGCCCGGCCGCAGTTCGAGGAAGTCCGGCAGTGCGTCGAGAAAGGGAACCTTGCTTCCGTCGAAGAGGCCGGGGGCCTGGCCTGGTTCACGGCGCCACAGCTCGTTCTGCAGGAAGTCCATGGTGCCCTTGGACGTGGAGTCCGGGATGCGGCAGATCTCGTTGCCGGGCTTGACGCCCGACTCGTGGTTGATCACCGCGTGCCAGCGCGGGAGCTCCACGGCCGCGTCGTTCTGCGGCTCCGCCAGCACCCGGCGGGCCTTGGGCAGTGCGATGCGGACCGTGAACTGCTCGAAGATCGCCGACTTGCCCCAGAAACCCTCGATGCCGGAGACGTCCTGCGAGGAGAGGACGAGGTGGATGCCCTGCGAGCGACCGCGCCGCGCCACGTCCTCCAGCAGCTGGGTCGCGGCGGCCGTGACCTGGTCACGCTCGCCGAAGAGGTACTGGAACTCGTCGATCACCGCGACGATCCGGGGCCAGCGGCCGCCGGGGTCCTCCGCGCGCAGGTGCTCGAGCTTGGTGACCTCGTGCTGCTTGGCCGCGTCCGCGCGCCGGCGCATCTCGTCGGACAGGAACCTCAGCAGCGCCACGCCGAACTCGCGGTCGGTGTTGACGTTCACGCCGACCAGGCGCGCGTGCGGCAGCCACGACGGGTCCTTGCGGCCCGGCGCGAACTGCGCGAACGACACGCCTTCCTTGAAGTCCAGCAGGTACAGCTCCAGCTCGGCCGGCGAATAGCGCGCGCACAACGAACCGAGCATCGCGTACAGGAAGTTCGTCTTGCCGGAACCGGAAGGGCCGCCGATCAACGCGTGCGGCGAGGTGTCGCCGAGCTGCACGCACACCGGTTCGCCGTCGTCGAACCCAACGGGCGCAATGACTCCAGCGGCCGAGTTCTCGGTCCACGGCCGTTCCGGCAGCAGATCGCCGAACGTGCTCATGCGCGTCCGCCGTTCCTCGCGCTTCTCCGCGATGGCGGCACAAGCACGTGGCACGAGGGTGCGCGGCAGCGGCGGATCCAGCGTCACCGTCACGTGTTTGCCGGTCATCGTGCAGATCGCGGTGCCGTCACCGCGCAACGACACGGTCTCCACCGGTGAGTTGATCGTGATCGGGATGTCCACGATGAACAGCTGCACGCCGCACGCCAAACCGTTGCGCGCCACGCGTTGCAGCTGCTGCTGGTGCTCTTCCTTCAACGCCCTGCGGTTGCCGAACAGCACGGCGATCCGCCACGGCTCGGTGCGCCTGCCCTCACCGCTGACCGAACGCACGGTCAGATGCCCGTCGACCAGAACCTTCGTGTGCACCTGGCGGATGTGCTCGGACAGCTCGTCCAGCAGCTCGTGCAGCCGCGCGGGGTCGTGCACCGTCAGCAGGTTGGCGCGAGTCAACGGGTAGAGGCCGGGCAACGACCCGGTCAGCTGGCCGACGTCCCACACGTGGACGTGCACGAGACCCGGCTGGAAGTGCGACAGCACCCGCAGCAACAGGTTCTCCACCAGCGTGTCCGCGAGCTGGCGACTGTCCGAAGTGGACGAGATGTGCAGGTGCGACTGGTCCAGCAGCGGCACGGCGACGGGGAACTGCTGCGCCTCCGGCGCGGACGTCACCACGCCCGTGCCGATCCGCCACAGCTCCGGCACGCCCTCGCTGCCGTCGTGCGTGCCCGGCGTGCCGAGCCATGACTCGTGCGGCCACGACGCCGGCCCCGCGGCGACCGAATTCACCAGTGCGGTCAGCTGGTCGGGACCCGTCGTGGTCCACTCGTGGTACGACTGCTGCCAGTCGTGCCTGATCTGGGCGAGACGCTCGGCGAACTGGGCCATCGAGAGCGGAGCCTGGCGCGGGTTTCTCTCGCGCTTCTCGTCGACCGTCAGGAACGGGGTCACGTTCGCGAGCGCGGCATCGCGAATCGCCCTGTCGACGCCCATGCCGCGCACGGTCAGCTCGAACATGTCCTTCGCGTGCTCGGTGGCGAGTGCCCTGTGCTCACGCGCCACGGAGCCCAGCGCTGCCGCCACGGCGCGCTGGAACTCCGCGAAGGCTTCCTCGATCCTCCGTCGCCGTTCGTCCCGCCTGCTCATCACAGCTCCACGGTGAGTCGTTGGATGCGCTCGAGGGTTCCCACCATCAGTTCCAGCTGATCGGGGAATCTTTCCTTCGCGCGCACGAACTCGGGTGGAAGCAGCGACTCGTGGTGGTTCTCGCTCGACTCGGCGAGTATCGAAACCGCCTCGTCGAGGCCCTCCTGCGCGGAACGCACACTTCGGTATGCCTCACGCAGGATCTCGCTCGCCTGCTCGAGCGCGGCGCGAACCTCGGCGATGGATGCCATCAAAGCCTGCTGTTGATGCCCTCGGCCCCGGAAATGCCCGCGCCGAGGTAGTTCTGCAGCTCGCTCACGCCGGACACGACCTGGGCGAACTGGGCGTTCGTCGTCTCGACGTCCGCCTGCACCGAGCCCTGCGTGACCGATGTCAGGAGTTGCTGCGCATCCTCGGCGAGCTCAGCCGCCTGTTGGAGGGCCGACTGGCTTTGGCTCGCCTTGTCGATCGCCTGGGCAATTGCGGCACGGACCTCTTCGATGCTGGCCATGTCGACTCCCGAACCCTCCCGGAACAGGGTGGTCGTACAACCACCCTCAGTAGAGATTGTGCCCAGATTTTCACAGTTGAGACCGAAGATCGGCTAACTGGGTGGATGCCTGAATCCACTCGAACGGGCCTTGATTTAATGATCAGTTAGGCGTGGTCCTGGCCCCTCGACTGAGCGTGTAGTAACCCTCACAATGCCGCCTACACCCTGTTGTGAAGGCCTGCCGACCGGCCGGGTGAATCACGACGGCCGCGAGGGTGAGTTGTCACGCGCAGTGCCTGCACCGAACGGGTCATCTCCAGCCCACGCCTCGACCAGGACGCGCTCCGCACCCGGCACGAGACCGCTGATCAACTCCGGATCGTCGAGCACGGTCCACGCCGTGGGCGGCTCGCACGCCACCCGCGGCGTCGGGAAGCCGTCACCCAGCCCGCGCACGAACGTGCGAACCGCCCGCGCCAGCGCCGCGGAGACGTTGTGAGTGGCCTTCTCCTGGCTCGGCTCCGTGATGACGACGGCCCAGCACGACGGCTCCTCGTCCGAGCAGTCACGGGCGTCCACGACCTGCGCACCGGCACGGCTGATGAGCGCGTCGCACGCGGCACGCGCCTGTTGCTCGTCCGCCGCCTCGACCACCACGGTGATCAGCAGCACGAGGTCGTCATGGTTCATGGCAGCAGAGATGGTGTCAGACGACCCTGCGCACGAATTCCAGCACCCGCGTGACGGCCTCGCCGTCGGTCAGCAGCCCGTCGACGACGTGCTCCTCGAACGCCGAACCGCGAATGCGGTCCGTTCCCGCCCGCGTGTCCGAGATCGGCACGATCTCGTCGTCCGACCCGTGCAGCCACAACGTCGGCAGCTCGCCCAGCGCCGGCCCGAAGTTGACCTCGTCCATCAACTCGGCCAGCTCGTCGGACGCGCCGTCCCACATGCCGAGCACCGGCGACACCAGCACCAGTGCGGCGAGCCCGGAATGCGTTTGCGCGTAACGAACAGCGACGGGCGCGCCGGTGAAGTGTCCAATGAGGACGACCGGCCGGTCGGCCGCCTTCACCGCGGACTCGACGTCCTCGGTCACCGCGACCGGCACGCCCGCGGTGCGCAGTGAGAAGGCGATGCGCTCGCCGTGCGGCAACACGGCGAGCCATCCGGGTGCGTCCATCTACGAAGCGTAGAACGCGCTGATCTCGATCCGGCCACCGGAACACACAGGTCCGAACGTCCACGGCACGCTCAGCGGCACCGTCTCGTCCGGGGGGATGGCCGCTGCCTTCGACGGCTCCGGCTGGCACGGCCCGTCCACGGGTTCGTTGCCGGACGGCACGACACCCCAGTGCAGGTTCGCGGAGGCACGCCCGCCCGGCGCGAGCGTCAGCGCCTTGGGACCGGGGTCCGCCTTGCGCTCCAGCTTGGTCGGGATCGCACCGGACGCGTTCTCCAGCTGGAAACCGCTGTAGCCGTTCAACGTGCACGGCGCGGTGCCGGAGTTCGTCACGACGAACTTGCCGTACCGGTTGCCCGCGCCGGCGTCGGTCGGGTCGAGCTGGCCCTTCAGCACCGACGAGTCGCAGCGCTTCGTGAGTGGTGCGGCCACTGCGTCCTTGGTGGCAGAGGACGAACTGGTCGACGACGGCGTCGACGTCGGCATCGTCTGCGTCGCGGTGTCCGGAGTTCTGTCCCCGCAGGCCGTCACGGATGCGAGCACCAGCAGTCCGCAGGCGATCAACCGTCGAGTCATGGGTGCACCTCCTACCACCGAAGGATGTGCCCAAATACCAACTCAGCCACACAACGTGCCGGTAATTCACCGGATCTGGTGGTCGTCCCATCCGTCCGGCAGCTCCGACATGCCCTTCACCGCCGCGGTCCAGATGTACGTCCAGGCGATCCGGCCGTCCGGCAGCACGACCCGCACGCGGCGGTAGTCCTCACCCTCGTACTCGTCGAGCAGCGGCAGGGCGTCCTCCGGCGACCGCAGCCGCAGCACGAAACCGGGCACACCCAGTCCGGCGCCGGGACGCAGCGCGGGGTAGCCCAGGCCCGTGTCGAACAACGTGCCGGGCAGGTGGGTCTCCTCCGACTCCACGACGTGCGGTTCCATCAGGTGCCAAGCGCTTGCGCCCGGCTTGAGCGTGCCGTACACGAACAGCAGCTCCGGCCAGTCGTCGGCGGACGGTGCGCCGTGCACCTCGGTCACGTCCAGTCCATCGGTCATCGCCGGCCTCTCGCCCAGGACGCGGGCGGCTCGCTGCGAGACGTCCGTGCAGCGGACCATACGGCCGTTGAAGAGCACGGGCATCCGCTTCTTGGAGCCCGCTGTGTACGCCAGCACGCTGTCGACGACGCCACCGTTGTAGAGCACCACACGGCCCGTGTGCAGGCGTACGAGGCGATAACGCAGTCCGCGGCCCTCGCAGCGGTCCAGCACTCGCAGCTGCTCGGGTGTGGCGAACCAGACGGAGTGCTCCTCGACGTGGCCCGGCGCGGCCGCGAGGGTGGCCGGGCGCTGGCCGTCACGGGCCCGCATCCCCGCGGCCCAGACAGCAGAAAGGCCCTCGCATCGTGCGCGAAGCACGACCGCGGGGCCTTCGAGTCCGAGCTCCTCGCGGAGCCAGGTGACCTTGCTGGGATTGGCGTTGGAGCCGTAGCCGAGCACCGGCATTCGGGCTGCCAGCGGGGGCTCGCCGTGGTTTGCGAGCCATTGGTCTAGGTCGATGTTCTCCGGCTCAACACGCCATCCCGACTCCATCGTGAGGTCCGGTCGCACTGGCCAGCCCGTTTCGTCGACGTGGACGAAACAGTGGTCTGGACGTGCGCCCGGATAGGGCTCCGCTGGATGGCTTTCGTCGGTGAACGGTTGGGCCATTGGTCCATTGTGCCAAAGCAAGGGGCCAGATTGCGCCCCCTAATCGTGACCCATCCGAGGTCTAACCCCGGTTCCTTGGAGTTTAGTGAGAACATTCACTACGCAATCGGGTGACTGCCCCGATGTCTAGGTGAACTCCGGGTGCGCCTCCGGATGCGCGTCCCACCACCTGCGGTACTCGGGATTGCGGTCCAGCACCGAGCGGTAGGCGTCGGCGGCGCACGCGAACACCTCGTGCGCCCGCCCCGACACCGGTGAGTCCCGGCGCGTCGCCACGAAGATGTCCGTCATCAACGGCATCCCGCGCAACCGCCTGATCACGATGCCGTCCCCGGTGCGCGACGGCGCCGCGGCGAACGACACGCACCCGCCGGCGACCAGGCCGCGGGCCATGCTCGCCTCGCCGGTGTGGTGCGTGAGCCGCGGCACGAACCCGGCGTCCGCGCACGCCTGGAACATCTGGGTCCTGCTGCCGATGTGCTGCTTGGGCGGCGTGACCCAGTCGCGGTCCGCGAGCTGGGCCAGGTCGATCTCCTCCTGCCCGGCGAGCGGGTCGGTCTCGGACACCGCGACGAACGCGGGTTCGGTCACGAGCTTGCGCAGCTCGATGCCGGCCAGGTCACGCGCGTGCATGCCGTCGAAGAACTCGAACAGTGCCACGTGGACCTGTCCGGCCTCCAACATGTCCACGATCTCCGCCGACGACGGCCGCACCTCCGCGCGCACGTCGGCGTTGAGCTCCCGCAGGCCCTCCACGAGCTTGGCGAAGTACAGGATCGGGATGCAGCCGAAGAACAACGGCCCGCGGCGGTCGGTCTCCCTCGTGGTGCTCATCAGCTGAGCCATCTCGTCGAGCACGAGCCTGGCCGTGCCCAGCACGCGACGGCCCAGGTCAGTGGGGACACACCCGTTGCGCGTCCGGTCGAACAGCCGGCCGCCGACCAGTCTCTCGACCGTGCGCAGCTGCGCGGACAGGGCGGGTTGGGTCAGTCCGAGCCGCGTGGCGGCCCTGGTCACACTGCCTTCCTCGGCGATGGTGCGAACCGCGCGCAGGTGGCGGAGCTCCAGCTCGGGCATAAAGACCTTGTATCCCGCTTCTGTATGAGCCGCCACCCTTCGATCGGGGCATAGTGAGTTCCGACGATCATCCGGCCCGGCGCATGCGGCAGCGTCCCGGGTCCGGCGCGGGAGGGTGCGCACCCCTCGGTTCGACGCTGCTGCCGCGCACCCTGCGCTCCGCGGCAGTAGCGTCGAACCCATGGCGGTGAAGGACTCTCCCACGAGCTGGGTCAACGAGCACATCCAGAAGTACGTCGAGACCGACGGAGCCGAGGGCCACGAATGGCGGCCAGGTGTGTTCACGCTTCTGCTGACCACCAAGGGGCGCAAGAGCGGCGAACTGCGGCGGACCGCTCTCATCTACCAGCCGGACGGCGACAACTACGTGGTCGTGGCGTCGCAGGGAGGTGCGCCGACGCACCCGTCCTGGTACCTCAACCTGCAGGCCGACGACGAGGCCGAGGTGCAGGTCGGCGCGGACAAGTTCAGGGCACGTGCTCGCACAGCCGGCCCCGACGAGCGGGACCGGCTGTGGAAGCTGATGAACGAGGTCTGGCCGGCGTACTCCGACTACCAGAAGAAGACCGACCGCGAGATTCCCGTTGTGGTGCTGGAACGGATTTAGCGAGTTCGACTTCCAGACGAACTCGCCGCCGTCTGCGGAGCAGCGGCAGTCAGGCACTGATAAGGACGGCGGCCCCTGAAACGGTGACCCGGCGGTCTTCGCGCGTGGCGTCGACCTCCAGCCGTGACGGCCTGCCCATGTCCTCGCCCTGGCTGATGACGAACCGTTGCGGCCCTTCGAGGTCGCGCAGGTAACCACCGAACGCGGCGGCGGCAGCGCCCGTCGCCGCGTCCTCCACCACGCCACCGACGGGGAACGGGTCGCGGGCGTGGACCAGGTCCGCCGACTCGCGCCAGAACAGGTGCACGGTCGTCAGGTCGTGGGCCAGCATCAGGTCGCGCAGCGCGTCGAAGTCGTAGTCGAGATCCCGCAGCTGCTCACGATCCTTCAGCGGGATCAGCAGGTGCTTGTTGCCGGCGAACCCGACGTGCACGGGGCCGTCGCCGATCTCCTTGTACCGCAACGCTTCCAGCGCCTGGTCCACCAGCTCGGGAGCTGCTTCGGACGTGCTGGTCGGCACGCTGGTCAGGCTGGCCGTGCCGTTCGCGGTCTCGATGGTGATCTCGCCGGCGGGCGTGTGGAACGTCAGCGGCCCGTCGCCGACCCGCTCGGACAGCGCGACGGCCGTGGCGATCGTGGCGTGGCCGCAGAACGCGACCTCGGCCTTCGGGCTGAAGTACCTGACGTCGAACTCGCGCCCGTCGCGCGGCAGCACGAACGCCGTCTCCGAATAACCCACCTTCGCGGCGATGGCGAGCATCTCGGCGTCGGACAGATCGGTCGCGTCGAGCACGACACCCGCCGGGTTGCCGCCTGCCGGATCCTTGGTGAACGCGCTGTAGCGCAGAACCCCTGTGTTGTTCATACCCCGCTGCAACGCGTAACAGTGCTGAAGTCTTCCGCCCATGTACTTGCTGGTGAAGTAGGTCAGGCCGGCCTTCTCGAGCACGCGGCCGGACGCGGTGTTCTCGGCCTGGTGCCCGGCGACGACCCGGTCGGCGATGGCGAGGGCCTTGTCCCGCAGGTCCTCTGCGATCCTCGTGGCGACGCCGCGGCCCCAGTGCGCGGGGTCGACCCAGTAGCCGATCTCGATCTCGCCGGCACCACCTTCGAGCATCTGGCCGATGCCGATGACCTCGCCGTCCTCCACGACGGCGTGCAGGCCGAAACCGTGGACCTCCCAGTGCCGCAACGCCTGCTCGTGCCGCTCGGCCACGTACTCCGGCGACCAGGTCGTCCCGTCACCGACGTACCTGGTCATCCTCGGATCGTGCGCCCAGCGCAGCATGTGCTCGAAGTGCTCGTCCCGCCAACGCACGAGTTCCATGACGACCATCGTGCCTCAGGACAGCGGGAGGAGAAGCCCTTCACACGTGCGGACGACGATCTGGGCCGCCCGGCGCTGGTCGTTCGGCGCGTGCAGGTCGGCCGCGATCGCCTGCCACCGCACCAGTGCGTCGAGCAACGCCTCGCGCTGCTCGTGCGGGTCGGCCTCGTACTCGAAGCCCAGGCGCGCCAACGGTGTGGCGCCCTCGGCGCCGATCAGCCGCAGCGCCTCCGTCTGCAGCTCGGCCGGCAGTTTCGTGCGTCCCGCCTGCAACGCGGCCACGAGCCGCAGCTCGCGGAAGTCGTGGGCCGAGGCGACGACGCGTTCCAGGTCGGCCATCAGCTTGCGGGCGTTCTGCCGCGGCTCCATCCGGAACAGCACGTCCAGCGCCAGCAACGCAGAGCGCGCCTTGAGGATCTCGCGGCGCTCGGTGAAGTGGATCGCGATCGAGTCGCGCAGCTCGCCGAGCCCGCTGCGCTGCACCAGCTGGCCGGTGAGCTTGACCTGGGTGTCGAAGCCCTGCCGGATCAACGCGGTGATCAGCCGGACGCCGAAGATCCCGAACCGTTCGAGCAACGCCTGGCGCACCGCGGGTTCCATCGGCAAGGGGAACTGCTCGCCGGCGAACCGGTCCGCCGAGAGCAGGTGGTCTTCGAGCTCCTCGCGTCCCAGCGAGGCGAGCGCGCGGAGGGCCGCGAACTCGTCCTCCCGCAACGTCTTCGCCGCCACGGCCAGCAGACCGGCGACCGAGACCACGTTCTGGCACAACGGTTGCACGGCCACGTCACGGCGATACCGGCGGGCGATCTGCTTCGCGGACGACAACGCGTCGATCCGCCCGGCGCCGATCTCGTCGGCACGGGCGAGCACCGCGACCGTGTGCACGTTCGACACCCTGGCGATCGGGTGGTCGTTGGCCGCCTGCAGAAACTTCAGGTCGTCGTTCTGCACGTGCCGCATCAGGTACAGCAACGCGTCGGCGTCGCCCAGCACCTGTTCCGGTGAGGCCTCGGACGGGGTGTCGATCAGCACGATGTCCCGCAACGACCGCGAGGGCCACTCGACGACAACCCTGTCGGCGCGGTCGAACTGGCCGATCTCGACGTGGTGCCTGCTGCCCCGCCTGCCCACCTGGACCTCGTGCGGACGGCCGGGTCCGGAGAACACGTGCGCCCGCGGTTCGGTGCCGTTGCGGTACCAGACGAAGGAGCTCGACGGCGCGAACTCGTCGCCGATCAGCGCGTTGACCACAGTGGACTTGCCGATGCGCGACCGGCCGGCCACCGCGATCCGCACGGGTTCGGTGTAGCGCTCGACGTGGGAGCGCAACCACCCCGTGGCGCGCGGGCTGTCGCGGTAGACGGCCAGTGCTTCCTGCAGCATCGACCAGACGACGCGGTCCAATGTCACGCGGAGAGCTCCATCACCGGTCCGCCGAGGGCCTGCACCCGCTTGTAGAGCGAGATGAGCTTGTCGAGCTCCTTGCGGCCTTCCCGCAGCCGGCGCTCGCGCTCGGTCTGGTCGTCCTGGATCGCGCGCTTGGCGCTGCGGGCCGACTCCAGCAACGTCTCCTGGAACTCCTCGGCGAGCGTGCTGAAGTGGTTGCGCAGCGAACGCTGGATGTGCCGGCCCGCGTCACGGACGTCCTTGGAGAACTTCACGAAGAAGTCGTCGACGTGCCGTTGTGCCGCGGCCTTCGCGGCGGCCTGGCGGCGCTTCAGCCGCTGGTCGCTTTCGTCCAAAATGGACTTTCCGCCGAACAGCGCACCGGCGCCGAGCGAGATCACGTTGATCAGCGGCATGCCGGCGAGCGAGGTGACGAGACCGAACATCAGCACGCCGCCGTACGAGCCGCGCAGACCGGTGAAGAGCTTCTGCGGGATGGAGAACGGCTCGATCTTCGGCTTGTCGAGCTTGCCTACCGGCTCCAGCAGGTCGTCCGGCAGCACCGATCCGGGGATCAGGTCCTCGCGGTAGACGGGGAAGTTCTTGGCGACCTTCGCGGCGACCCACTCCGCGCGTTCCATCAGCCAGGCGAAGTTCGTGGTGGCGGCCTCGTTGAGGTTGTCCTCGAGCCACTGCTCGAACTTGTCCCAGCCGATCGCGGGGTCGGCCTCGTCGTAGGTCTTGTCGACCTCGCGCAGGATCTTGCGCGTTCGGTCACGCAGGTCGTACTCGACGTCGGAGATCAGGTCGGCCATCTCGTCGTTGAGCACGTTCTGCCAACGGGCGGAGCGGCGCCGCAACTCGTCGACCCGGCGCTGGGCCTCCTGCAGCGTGGAGATCGTCTCGGCCGTGCGGGACGAGTCGTGTGCCGTCAGTTCCTCGCGCAACGGCGTGACGAGCTGGGTGATGGCACTCGAAGCGACGACGGCGACAGCGCGGCGGGCCAGCAGGTCGGCGCTCGCGACGATGTCGCGTTGCACGCAGGCCAGCAGTTCGGGGAAACCGGACTCCGTGTTGAGCCGCTGGTCACCGGTCTTCGCGGCGCGCAACCGCAGCGCACTCGACACGGGGATGAGCTTCGCGGGGACGCCGGCGCGGGCGAGCAGGGCCTTGTTGCGCTCCACGACCGTCCGCCAGCTCGGCACCAGGTCGATCTTGGTGACGACCACGGTGACGTTCGGGCAGGCCTCCATGACCTTCTTGAGCAGCGTCATCTCCGCCGACGTCAGCTCGCCGGTGGCGTCGGACACCAGCAGCACGGCGTCGGCCTGCATCAGCGTCGCGAACGTGCTGGCGGTGTGCGCGGATCGGGTGTCACCCACTCCGGGGGTGTCGATCAGGACCAGGCCGTTGTCCAGCAACGCGCGCGGAATGCCGATCTCGGCGCGTACGACGTCCTGCGAGTGCGCGGTGGAGACCTGCTTGGTCACCTGCTCGATCGGGACCGCGATGCGCTCGGTCGGGGTGTGGAAGATCGACCCGCGGGCGGAGGCGTTGCGGACCAGCGCGGCCGACGGGGTGTCGGCGTGCTGCACGAACGTGGGCACGGTCGTCGTGATGTCGTCGCCCACCGCGCAGACCGGCGCGTTGAGCAGCGCGTTGACGAGTTGACTCTTGCCTTGTTTGGACTCGCCGACGACGAGTACGCGCAGCTTGGGGTCGAGTTGCTGGGCCCGCTTCTCTCGCAGCCGGGCCTCCAGGTCGGGCCTCCGGTGCGTGACGCAGGCACCGATCGTCTCATCGAGCACGTCGAGCCAAGGCGGTGCCATCACCTGACTCATAGTGCCGTGTTCACCCCCTTGGGTGAAAGTCTCGAACGCAAGCCCGGTTCCGTTCGGGGGAGACAGGGCTGCTCGGAGAGGGCGGTGATCTTGCTCACCGCGCCCACGATCCTGCCCGTTTTGCCTGGTAGACGCCGAACCGGCCCTGTCAGGAGAGACAGGGCCGGTCCGGGATGGGGAGGGTGGTTCAGCCGAGCAGGCCGTGCAGGTCGAGGTCGCCGACCACCGGCGCGTGGTGCGCGACGTCGGTGACGGTGTTGACCACGTTGCCGACACCGGCGGTGTGGTCGACCAGACCGGTCGCGGTGTGGGTCACGTCGGTGACGGTGCTGACGGCGCCGGTCACGTCGTGCGTGACCTGGCCGACGGTCTCGATGGACTGGACGCCGACGTGGCCGTCGGTGATGTGGTTCAGGCCGCTGACGTTGAGGGAGCCGATGCCGGCGTCCGCGCCGCCGAGCACGCCCAGCGTGTCGTGGGCCAGGCCGGTCACGCCGTCGAGGTGGCCGAGGACGCCGTCGAGGCCGGGGACGGTGTGACCAGCGGTCGCCAGCGTGCCGTCGACGGTGGAGGTCGCGGTGTCGGCCACGTCGAGCGCGGTGCCGGTGACCGGGGACGCGGTGTGGTCGAGGACGGAGGTCACGTCGTTGACCGCGGAGAAGTCACCGCCGAGGCCCAGCTTGGTCGAGGTGAACTCGCCGAGGGTCTTGTTGGCCGCGATCAGGTTGAGACCGTTCTCGTCGACCGCGAGCACGCCCGCGGACGAGGTGTGCAGGTCGCTGAGGTTGACGCCCGACGAGGTCAGCTGAGACGTGACGGCCTGCAGCTGGCTGATGGCGCCGAGCGGGCCCGCCGCGAGCAAGGAGTCCGTGGGCAGCGCCAGGTCGAGACCCTCGACGGTGGGCAGACCGTCGACGGCGGGGACCAGGTCGAGGACCAGCGGGATGACCTCCTGCACGTCAACGGCCGTGATGTCGGCCAGGCCGGCCTGCTCCAGCGTGCCCTGAGCGTCGGTGGCGAAAGCGGCCTTCAGGGCCGGGTCGCTGAGGAGGTTGAGCACGAAGTCGTGGAGCGTGCTGGTCGACTCGATCATCTGAAGGACTCTCCTGTTGAAGCACGTTTCAATTGGTGTGCCGAAAAGCTATGAGAGCGGGAACACCCGAACATCGGGGATCACTCCCAGTGAATCCCCGTTCCCTGAAGGGGTGACGGTCGTTAACCCCCTAGGGGATTAGGGGCACTGCTTGAGCGTCTCTTGTTCACCCGTGTAGGTACTGGTCGCTGCTGCGAACAGGTGAGGAAGAGACTTGGCGTACGTACTCGGAGTCGATGTCGGGACCACCCGCACGACCGCTGCCGTGTGCCGTCTCGACGGTGCCCGGGATGCCGAGATCGCCCTGGTTGTTCCGTCGTTTCTGCAGCTCACGGACGCAGGGACGTTCTCGGTGGGAGAGTTCGACTCGTCCGGCTGGGCGGCCACCGGATTCGCCCGCAGAGTCGGTGACGCGGTGCCGTTCTCGCTGGGCCCGGAGACGTGCCCGGCCGAGGAACTGACCGCGTTGTTGATCATGTGGGTGATCGGCGAGGTGGTCGCCCGGGAGGGTGAACAGCCCCGGCACGTGGCCGTCAGTCACCCGGCCGGATGGGGCCCCTATCGCCGGGGACAGCTCTACGCGGCGCTGCGGGCCGTCGGCGTCCACGACGTGACGCTCGTGCCCGAGCCGTTCGCGGCCGCCGAGAACCACGCCGTGCGCTCGCGGGTACTGCCGGACTCGTCGTTGGCGGTGTTCTCGCTGGGCAGCCACGCGTTCTCCGCGTCGGTCGTGCGCCGGTCGCAGAGCCGCACGTTCGAGCTGGTCAACCACGTCGAGGGCATCGACCACCACACCGGAGGCGACTTCGACGACCTGCTGGCGGCACTGGTGCGCGGCAGGCTCGGCAAGGACGGCGTCGTGTCGGTCGCCGAGTGCGAGGCGGCGAAGCGGGCGTTCGGCCCGTCGGTCGTGATCAGCGGCGTCGAGATCACCCGCGACGAGTTCGTCGAGGAGATCCGGCCGTCCGTCGACCACCTGGTGTGCACCTTCGTGCGCGCTCTGGGCGCCGTGCAGCCCGACGCGGTGCTGCTCGTCGGTGGTGGCTGCCGGATGCCCGGGATCGGCGACGCGCTGTCCGCCGCCGTCGACTGCCGGGTGCTGGCCGAGGCCGCCCCCGAGCACTCGGTGGCCAAGGGCGCCGCTGTCGCCGCCCGGCTGGTGGTCGTCGGGCCCGAGTCCGAACCCGAGCCCCTCGAGACGTCGGTCCTGGTTCACACCCGCGAAGCGTCGTTGCGGTTCCCGGTCGGCGAGATCGTCAGCCCCGACGACGAAGAGTTCACCGCGCCACCACCCCGCCCGCCGGTGGACGTGTCCCCGCTGGACCTGCCCCCGCGCCGGGTGAAGCGCGTGGCGAGCGCGCTGAACCCCGTCGGCCGCCGGTCCAGTTCCAAATCCAAGAACGACGATTAGAGGACGGCCGTTGAGCGTGACCACGCGAGCCAGGTTGGTGTTGGACGCCTCCGTGCGAGACGTCCTCGACCGGATCAACGACGCCCCCGCGGGCACCCGCCTGCGCGTTGTCGTTGTGGCGCCTGGCGGTTACGGCAAGACAGCGTTGCTGGAAGAGATCACCAACGCCGCGGTGCGCGTGGTCGACGACGTGCACCTGCTGGACGACACCGCACTGCGCGACCTGGCTGCCGAGCCCTTGCTCGTCGCCGCCTACCGTCCGTGGCCGCGTCGCTCGGCGCTGGCCGAACTGACCCGTGGCGCCGTGGTCGTGCCGCTGGCGCCGTTCTCCCGCGAGCAGGTCCGCGAGTTCCTGCACGCGCCGAAGCCCGTGGTGGACTTCGTCCTCGGGCAGACCGGTGGCGTGCCCGCGTTCGTGGAACGGCTCGGCGCCGCCACCGAGGTGTCGCCCGAGGTGCTGAGCGGGTTCCGCTCCGAGCTCGACTGGCTGGACCCGGACGTGCAGAGGTTCCTGCTGGCCGCCGAGGCCGGAGCCGCCCAGCGGCTCGACCTGTTGTCCTCGTTGCTGGACAAGGACTTCGACGAGGTCAGCGACATCATCGAGGCTGCCCGGGCCACCGGCATGCTCGCCGAGGACGGGACGCTGTTGCCGTTGGCGCATCGGGCCGTCGCGGCGTTGACCCGGGCTGAGCGGCGGATCGCCGTGCGACAGAAGTTGGCACAGTTGCAGCTTGAGCGCGGCGGGCCGGTTCTGGAGCTGGTGCGGCCGTTGCTGGACACCGGGATCGGTGGGCCCGTGTTCGCCGCGGCTGCTCGGGAGGCGCTGGCTTCCGATCCTGGGCTCGCTGCTCGGTTGTTCAAGGCTTCCACCGGTGGTGGGGCGCCCTCTGCGGAGACTGCTGCTTCGTGGGCGACGGCGTCCGCCATGGCCGGCGATCTGGATTCCGCTCTGCGGCTGGCCGACCAGGTGATCAGTGCTTCCGACACGCCGCATCGGCGGACGGCTGCCGAAGTTGCGGCGGTGGCGCTGGCGCATCGGGGGCAGTTGGCTCGTAGCACCGAGCTGTTTCGGTGGGCTGCCACTCCTTATGCGGCGGCGTTTGCCGGGATCGGGCTGATCGGGACCGGGCATCGGTTCGAGGAGGCGCCGCCGCAGCCGCCGACGATGCTCGGTGGTGCCGCTTCGCTGATGTTGCAAGGGGTTCGGCAGTCTGTTTCCGGGGCCGAGACCGCCGCACTGTCCACTTTGGTGCGTGCGTCGTCGATGCTGGAGCCTGCTGGTGGGGCCGTGTTGTTGCCCGACAGTCCGGCTGCGCTGGCTGCGCTGGTGGCTGTGCAGTGCGGTGAGCCGAACGTTGCCGAGTCCGTGCTGGATCGTGCTGTGGAGTGCGGTACCGGTGGGGTCCTGATGTCGGTGCGGCATCGGTTGTTGCAGGCCTGGTTGCACATGTTGCGTGGGAATTTGGCTGTTGCGCGTGAGGCGCTGATGGCCGTTCGTGGGGTGTTCGAGCCTCGCGACTGGATTTTTGCTGTGGCGCTCGAGGTCGGGGTGGCGCGGCGCAACAGTGATCTGGCTACCTTGCGGCGTACTTGGGAGCAGGCCTGTGAGGCTGTTCTGCGGCATCCTGTGGACCTGTTCTCCTTGTTGCCGCTAGGGGAGTTCGCCGCTGCTGCCGCTCGGTTGAGGGACCAGGAGCGGTTGGCGCCGCATCTTGCCCAGGCCGCCGCGTTGTTGCGGTCGTTGGGGGAACCGCCGTTGTGGGCTACGCAGCTGCATTGGAGTTTGTTGCACGCTGCGATCATTGATGAGAACTTTTCTGCGGCTGAAGAGCATGCGGCTGCGCTGGCAGTCAATCGGGAGCATTCTCGGTATTGTGCCGTTATTTCTGTTGCTGCCGAGAGCTGGCTCGATGTGATCGCTGGGAAGGTTGACCCGGATCGGGTTGAGGAAGCTGCTCGTAGCCTGCATGCCGTCGGGCTTTGCTGGGATGCTTCTCGACTGGCTGGGCAGGCCGCTATTCGGACGTCCGATCGGCAGGCCATGGTTCGGTTGCTCGACTGTGCCCGGCTGTTGCAGGGCCGGCCTGTTTCGGCTCGGCGCGGGGTTGAGGACGCTCCGGCCGTTGCCGAGGATTCCGGGAAGTTGAGTGATCGGGAGCGGGAGGTTGCCCGGCTGGTTTTGGAAGGGATGACCTATAAGCAGGTTGGGGATCGTTTGTTCATCTCTGCCAAGACTGTTGAGCATCATATGGCTCGGATGAGGCAGAGGTTGGGGTCTACTTCTCGGTCTGATTTGCTGGCTCAGCTGCGGCATATTGTTGGGGTTTAGGGTTTTCGGGGTGCGCGCGGGTTTCGTAGGTCGTCCCCCGGTCGCGTTGTGGTTGCGTCCGGGTGGGTGGGTCCCGTCATGAGCGGTGCCGGAGCGCCCGGGCAGGGCCAACGACTGCTCGGCTTCGCCATCGCTTGGGCCTCGCCTCCGGCTTCGGGGGCCGCTTGCCGCAGCGCCCTGTCCGGTGGGCGCTTCTGACCCGAACGAGGGGACGGCGTTGGGCCTTTTCGTGGGAAAATTGCTCCGATTGAGCGAGTAAAGGTTGTGACTCTGCGAGATCGCTGTACGCCCGTTGGGAGGATCCGCCCCGCGCAATGGGACGGTGTGGTTTGCTGGCGGTAGGCTTCCGCACCGTTGCTCGCCGAGCAGGTCAGGTGGATGATTTGCCGAGCCAGGACGACGCGAGATCGTCACGTCCCCAGGGACGTGACGAGGTGGCGCGCGGCTGGGCGGTGAGGCTCAGTCGGACCGCCTACATTCCCTTGTCGGCCGCGAAGCTGGCGGACGAGTTGCACGAGCTGCTGAACGTCGTGGCTGACGCCGTTGTTCAGGACCCGGCCGGTGCGGCTGTGGTCGGTTCGCGGCTGGTGGAGATCCACTGCGTTGGGGCCGAGAGTCTGCGGGCGTCTGTCGAGGTGCTTGCCCGGTTCGTGGCTCGGGAGGGGGCTGACGCCGAGACCGCGGCGTTGGTCGTGGGGGCCGTGTCGGCTGCGTATACCGGGGCCATGCAGGCCTTTGTGCTGGAGCAGCAGGAGAGCATCAGTCAGGCCTTGCTCAACGCGAACCGGGCTGTGCAGCTTGATCTGCAGGCCAGCGAGGAGCGGTTCGAGGACATCTTTGCTCACTCGTCCACTGGCATCGCGATGGTGAGTCTTGACGGGGAGCTGGAGCGGGCCAACGAGGCGCTGTGCAACATCCTGAGGCGTGAGGACGTTGCCGGGATGACGCTCACGGATCTCATCGCGCCGGCCGATCTGCCGTTGGTCAACGATGCGTTGGAGAGCCTGAAGTACGGGCGGATGCGGCGGGTCGAGGAGCGGCCACGGCTGATCGATCGGGACGGGGAGCACTTCCGGGTGCTGTTGGCGGCGACAGTGCAGAAGGATGCCGAGGACAATCCCCAGCACTTCGTGGTGATGATCGACGACGACAGTCAGCTGACGTTGCTCGGTGGGCGGTTGCAGTACCAGTCGTTGCACGATGCGTTGACCGGGTTGCCGAACCGGCAGTACTTGACCACGCGGCTGGAGTCGTTGCTGCACAGCGACATCGAGCACGGGGTCACGTTGTATCACCTCGATCTGGACGCGTTCGCGGTCATCACGGATGGTCTCGGGCGGGAGATCGGCGACAAGGTCCTCAAGTCCGTGGCGGAGCGGTTGAGTGCCGTTTTCGCCGGCGAGAAGGCCATGGTGGCTCGGCTCGAGGGCGACGAGTTCGCGGTTCTCGTGGAGAACGGGCCCGAGACGCCGGACGTGGACACGACTGTTCGGACGATCGAGCACGAGCTGGCCGAGCCCGTCTATTTCGACGGGCACGGGGTGGCTGTGTCGGCTTCGATCGGGGTGTTGCCGCGGTTGGTCAGCGGTGGGCATCCGGCTGAGGTGTTGCGGGCCTCGGACATGACGTTGCGGCGGGCCAAGCGGAGTGGGCGGCGGCAGTGGGGGCTGCACGACGCCACGCTGGACAAAAGGGAGCAGGAGGAGTTCGCGCTGGCGGCTGTGATGCCGGGGGCGTGGGAGAGCGGTGAGATCGAGGTCGTGTTCAACCCCGTCATGAGGCTGGACGGGGCTGGGCGGATCTGTGTCGAGGCAGAGCTGAACTGGCGGCATCGGGATGCCGGGCTGATCACGCACGAGAAGTGCGTGACGATGGCCGAGCACACCGGGCTGATGTTGCCGTTGGGCGAGTGGATGTTGCGCACCGCGGCTGAGACCGCGTGCCTGCACGACGAGATTCTCGCGGTGTGCTTGACGGAGAGCATGGCGAACAGTCCGGACCTGGTTCGGGACGTTCGGCGGGTGCTGGCGGACACCGGGTTACCGGCCGGGCGGTTGTTGCTCGGGTTTCCGGTGCACGTGCTGGCCTCGCAGGACAGCGAGGCGGCGGACAACCTGGATCTGTTGTCCGACATGGGATTGCACATCGGGGCGCGGGACTTCACGGGCTCCACTTCGGAGATCGAGCTGGTTCGCGAGCTCGGCGTGCGGGCCGTGCGGGTGAAGGGACGGGCGCAGAAGCCCGACGAGCTGGTGTCGCATGTGCTCAGCGACCTCGTCGGGTTCGTGCACGAGGCCGGTGGGCTCGTCGTGATCGACGCGATCGAGGACGCTGAGCAACGGGATTGGTGGAGTGAGATCGGCGCCGACGCCGGGGTCGGGCCGGTGTTCTGCGTTGAGCCGACTACGGAGTGGCCCGGCGTGGGCTGAGGTGGACGAGGATCAGGGCGATGCCCGCGACGGTGACCATGCGCAGGGCCGCGGCGATGCCGTTCCAGTCCTTCGACTGCCACATCGCGAACCACTCGCCGCCGATGGTGATGAAGCCGCCGAGGAACAGCGCCACGATCATCAGCAGGCCCGCTGAGGCGAACCCGCGGGCGGTGTCCTCCTTGTCGCGGAGGTAGGCGATGGTGCCGGCGGTCAGCAGGACCGCGGAGATCGCCTCCCACAGGATGATCGCGACGTAGACGATCGTGACGACGGCGGGGCTGGTGATGGCCCGCCACTTCAGTTCCTTGCCGAACGTGGTGTCCATGGCGAGGACGTGTTTCACGAACGCCTCGTTCGTGCCGTAGTCCGTGGCGTTGCCGAGGACCACGAGAAGCATGTTGAGGGCGATGAACCCGACGGTCACCGCCACAACCGCGCGCAAGCTGCCGACCCGAGCAAGAAGACGCATGGCGCGGACAGTAACCGATAGGGTGCTGCCAGTGAGTCGCGTTTGTGTCGTCTCCCACCGGCTGGGCGGGTTCGACGGGGTCAGTGTCGAGGCGGCGAAGTGGGCGGATGCCTTCTCGGCCCTCGGCTGGGAGGTCACGCTCGCCGCCGGGTTCTTCGCCTCCGGGTCCGGTGTGGTCGTTCGCGGCATGTGGGCCGATCGGCCCGGTGGTGAGCCGCCGCCTGTGGACCACGCGTTGATCAAATCGCTCTGCACCGAGCATGACCTGGTGGTTCTCGACAACGCCGGCTCGTTGTGGAGTGCGCCGGAGGCTTCGGTGGCGTGGGAGGAGCACGCTCTCGCGGCCGGGGTTCCGGTGATCCTGCGGCATCACGACCCGGCGTGGCAGCGTGTCCAGTTGAGACCGGTCGACGGTGACGTCGTGCCGCTGCACCACCCGGCGCACTTGCACGTGCTGATCAACTCGCTGACCCAGCGGGAGTTCCTCACGCGCTGGCCCTCGTTGCGCACTCGGGTCGTGCACAACCGGGTCGACGTCGCGGGGCTCTCGGGTGGTGATCGCGCCGGCACTCGCGCTCTTCTCGGCGTCGACCCGGACGACTACCTGGTGGTGCATCCGGCGCGCGTCGAGGGCACGTCGAAGAACATTCCGGGTGCCGTCGAGTTCATCCGTGCGCTGTCCGCGCGTCGTGATCGCGTGCGGTACTGGCTCACCGACGACGCGCCTTGTGCTGCGGTGGAAGGACTTCCCGGCGTCGTCCGCGGCCGGGTGGCTTCGCCCGCCGATCTCTACGCGGCCGCCGATCTCGTGCTGCTTCCGTCCACTTGGGAGGGTTGGGGGCTGCCGGTGTGCGAGGCGGCCGCGGCGTCGAGGTTCGTGGTGGCGGGGCCGTATCCGGTGCTGGACGAGATCCGGGCGCTGGGGCTGACAGTGTTCGACCCCGGCGACATCGACGGGTTGCTCACCGCGTCGAGTGACGTTCTCGCGGCGAATCGTGCTGCGGTGCAACGACATCTCGACCTCCGCGAGCTACCGCGGGTGCTGGAGGAACTGATCGAGGAGGCTGCGCGGTGCCGGTGATCTCGGTGCTCACCCCGGCTCACCCCGGCCGTGCGGAGTACGTGCGGGAAGCAGGCGAAAGCCTTGCCCGGCAACGACTTCCGGAGGGCTGGGCGCTGGAGTGGATCGTCCAGGAGGACGCGGTCACGGCGGAGCTGGACCTCGCCGCGTTCCCGTTCGCCCGGCACGAGCTCAACGGGGAACGGCTCGGCATCGCGATCACCCGTAACCTCGCGCTCACCAGGGCGTCCGGTGAGCTCGTGCACGTGCTCGACTCCGACGACTTGCTGCTGCCGGATGCGCTGGCCGTCGCGATCAGGGCGTTCCAGGACTTCCCCGACATCCACTGGGTGGCGACGCAGGCCGACGACCTGCTGCCGGACGGGTCGAGGAAGGCCTTCGACCCGTTGATCCCGCCCGGTCGCCTGGAAGCGGGCGCGGTCAACGACTACGTGCTCGCGCACATCGGCGACCACGGCATGGGCCGCTGGCCGTTCCACCACGGCTGCATGACGATGCGCGCGGACACCGTGCGCGCGCTCGGCGGCTGGGCGGCGATCCCGCGGTCGGAGGACGGGCTGCTGCTCGCCGCCCTGTGCGAGGTGGCGCCCGGCTACTTCACGCCGGAGGTGACGTGGCTGGTTCGCCAGCACGCCACCAGGACGTCGCGATCCGGCGACTGGCACCGGCTGCTGCCCCAGTCGATGGCCATGATCCGCCGCCGGATCGAGGCTATGCGCACGGGTCCTCGAACTTGAGCTGCGGCAGGCGTTCCTCCCACAGCTCGCGGGTGAGCGCGCCTCGCGTGGTCGCGCAGATGCGGTCGGCCTGGTCGGACACGTCGAGGTCCCACAGCCGGCCCGCGCCGTCGTTCGAACCGGAGCCCAGGACGCGCCCGACCGGTCCGAACTGGACGTGCGTCTCGCTGCTGTAGTCGACGACGATCGGCTGACCGAGCGGGGCCGCGGCGGCGGGATCGCTGACGTCCCACAGCCTGATCGTCTTGTCCGCGCTGCCGCTGGCGAGCGTCCTGCCGTCCGGCGAGAGCGAGATCGAGCTGATCAGTCCGGTGTGGCCGGTGAGCACGCCGAGCCGCTTCGGGTGCTCCCGGTCGCTGACGTCCCACAGCCTGATCGTCTTGTCGCCGCCCGCGGTGATGAGCGTTCTGCCGTCCGGCGTGAACGTGCCCTGCATCACCGGGTCGTGGTGATCGTCGATCGGACTGCCGAGCAGCCGGGCCTTCGCGGGATCCGAGACGTCCCACAGGCGGAACGTGCGGTCGCTGCTGGCCGAGACGAGGGTCTTGCCGTCAGGGCTGAACGCGACGCCGTTCATCCACCCGTCGTGGCCGAGCAGCGGCCGGCCGATCTTGACGGGCCTGGCCGGGTCGCGGATGTCCCACAGCTGCAGTGACTTGTCGTCGTTGCCGGTGACCATGACGGTGCCGTCCGGGTTCAACGCCAACGGTGAGGAGAACCGCGTGTCGAGTCTGATCGGCTCGCCCAGCGGAACCGTGTGCTCCGGGTTGCTCACGTCCCACAGCCGCACCGTCTTGTCGCCGGCCGAGGTGACCATCACCTTGCCGTCCGGCGTGAACTTCGGCTGGCCAACGCCCCACTCGTGGCCGAGCAGTGGTGGCCCGACCTCCTTCGGACCGTTGGCGTTAGAGATGTCCCACAGCCGCACCGACCTGTCGCCCGACCCGGTCGCGACCAGCTTGCCGTCCGGCCGGAAGCCCGGATTGGACACCCGTGCGGCGTGCCCGAGCAACACGTTGTGCGGCAACGACCACAGCCGCACCACGTTCTCGTTCGCGCCGGTCGCGAGATACTGGCCGTCCGGGGAGAAGCCGACGGCGAACACACCGCCGCTCAGTGCCGCGAGCGGCCTGCCGAGCTGGCTCGCCGCCGAGGGGTTGCTGAGGTTCCACAGACGCGCGGTGTTGTCGCTGCCTCCGGACGCCAGCACCTTGCCGTCCGGGCTGAACTTCACCGACCACACGGAAGCCGTGTGCCCGACGAGCGCCTGGCCGACCGGGTTCTGCGTGGCCGGGTCCCACAGCCTGACCGTCTTGTCGTCGCTGCCGGACGCCAGCAGCTTGCCGTCCGGGCTGAACGCCACGGTGTGGATGCCGTCGGTGTGACCCGTCATCGGCTTGCCGACCCGCGTCCTGGTGGCCACGTCCCACAACCGGATCGTCTGGTCGTCGCCGGCGGTGGCGAGGAGCTTGCCGTCCGGGCTGAACGCGAGCGAGCGGACCGGCGACGTGTGGTCGCGCAGCGGCTCGCCGAGCGGCTTGGCGTCGGCCGGGTCGCTCACGTCCCACAGCCGGGCCGACTTGTCGTCGTTCGCCGCCGCGAGCGCCTTGCCGTCCGGGCTGAACTCCAGCAGGTAGCTGGTGCCGTTGCCGGTCTCGATCTTCTTGATCTCCCTCGGCTGCGCCGGATCGCGGACGTCCCACAGCCGGATGGTCTTGTCCGCGCCGGTCGTCGCGAGAACGGTGCCGTCCGGGCTGAACACCGCGGAGCTCAGCCAGTCGCCGTGCCCGGTGAGCACGGCGAGCGGCTTCGGCTTCGACTTGTCGCGGACGTCCCAGAGCCGGGCGGTGCGGTCGTAGCTCGCGGTGGCGAGGACCGTGCCGTCCTTGTTGAACGACGTCAGGTAGACGGCGCCGGTGTGACCCTTGAGCGGGATGGCGAGCGGGGACTGCTGCATGGCGAGGAGCCGCGAGTTCACGCCCTGGTCGTCCGGGCGCAGGCGGTGCGCGGCGAGTAGCAGCTGTGCCGACAGCGAGGGATCGGCGTCGAGCACGCGTGCCGCCTCCGCGGTGACCTGGGAGAACTGCGCGTCGTTCCGTTGCCGCACGGCGATCACCGCCGCGCCGGCCGCGATCAGCGCGAAAACCACCACCAACGAGATGGCGCTCCTGCGCAGCCAAAGGCTCTTGCGGTGCTGCCGTTCCGAGGCGTGCACGAAGTCCTTGGCGACAGCGGTGACCTCCCGCTGGTGCCGCACGCCCTCCAGCCGTGCGCCGCGGTAGAGCAACGACGAGTCGCGACCGTGCTCCGACCACGTCGTCGCGTCCTCCTCCAGCTTCTGCCGGGTGAGGTTGCCCGCGCGGTCCTCGTCGATCCAGCTGCGCAGGCGCGGCCATGCGTGCAGCAGCGCCTCGTGCGTGATCTCGACGCTGCCGGCGTCGAGAGTGATCAGCCGGGCCCTCGTGAGGACCTCGAGCGCGCGTTCGGTCGCCGGCAGGTTGGTGCTCGCCTCCAGCAGGCTGTGGCGGCTCGACCTGCGGCGCGTGTCCTGCGTGTCGTCGCCGACCCTGACCAGGCGCAGGAGCAGCTGCTTCGCGGCCGCCCTCGCCGGTTCGTCGAGGTCGGACCAGGCGCGTTCGGCGGTGGTGGCGACGGCGCCCTGGATGCCACCCGCCGCCCGGTAGCCGGCGATCGTGAGACGACCGGCCTGCCTGCGCTGCCACGTGACCAGCAGGGCGTGGCTGAGCAGGGGGAGCGCGCCCGCGTCGTAGGCGTCCTTGCCGCGGCGGTTGTGCGCCCCCAGGTCGCGCAGCAGGAGGTCGACCAGACCCGCTTCGAGCTGCAAGCCAGCGGCCTTGGCAGGGTTCGTCACCGCGTCGCGCACCTCGGTCGCCGACATCGCGCCGAGCACCATCTGCCGGTTCTGCAGGGCCTCCGCGAGCTCGGGGAAGTCGAGGCAGCGGGCGTAGAAGTCGGCCCGCACGCCGAGCACGACCGCCGTCTTCTCCGCCGCCGCGTGCAGGGCCTGCACGAAGACGCGCAGCCGGTTCTCGTCGCCGCCGAGCGTGAACGCCTCCTCGAACTGGTCGACGATCACCACCCGGTCGCCGACCGCGAGCTGCACCTCGTGTGCGAACTCGACCAGCACCTCGGAATCGGCAGCGGCCTCCAGAGTGCGAATCAGCTCCGGCACCTGGAGCGCGAACTCCTTCAGCGGATCCGTGCCGGGAGAAATGACGATGTACTCTTTGCTCAGGCGCGGCAGCACGCCCGCCTTCATCAAACTGGACTTTCCGGCGCCGGACGCTCCGACGAGCATCGTGATGCCGTTTTCGGTCAGCCTGGCGAGAAGTGCGTTCGTCGCCCTTTCCCGCCCGAAGAACCAATTCGCGTCCTGCGGTCCGAATGCGCTCAGACCCATGTACGGGCATACGGCGCTGTCTTCTTGAGGAGGTGTGTCCGTGTCGGTGACCGGGCTGGCGAGCGCCTCCTCCCAGAGGGTGCGCCACGCGTCGAGGTCGTACAGCGCGTCGATCGCCGGCTGGGGCTTCCGCTTGCGCGCCTCGCCGACGAGGATCTCGAGGACGGCGCTCAGCCCGCTGAACCTGGCGGGCACGTTGCGCCCGCGCCGCCAGTCGCTGACGCGTTGAGCCGGTACGCGAACCGGTCTGCCCTGCTCGTCCGTTCGGCGGGCACGGGCGACCGACTCGGTGACCCGCTTCAGCGGTGGGTCGCCTGCCTCCGCGTAGAGCAGCGCAAAGCGCTCCGCGAAGACGCCACGGGGTCCCAAGCGGCCTCCACCTCGTCCGGACCGGAAAACTCCGACCGCCCGTCTGAGCTGCGGTGCGGGCACCGGACAGGCCGTCAGCAGCCCACCCTAACGAGGTGGTCTGACAACCTCGACCCCACGTCCTTCACAAGACCGGGAGACCGTCACAGTGGTAGTGGCTGACTGGGGCAAAACTTCCACGGCTGAGGAGCACTGGGGGTCTCCTCAGCCGTGGCCTCGCCCGAGCGAATGGCAGGGCGCCGCCTGTTAGGTCAGGCCGCCTTCCACAGTGCGTCCGCCTCTGGTTGCTTGGGCTGGACCCGGTTCGGGTCCGGCAGGTACGTCTCCGTCGGCAGTGTCACGTAGGTGATGCTCCCCGGCTTCAACGCGGTGAGTTTTCCCGCGAGATCCGCCAGTTTGGCGATCGAGCCGATCTCCTCGTCCGTCACGATTGATTTCGTGAGGATGTCGGCGAGCGTGAACGTTTTCTGCGGGCTGGCGAGCCAGTTCTCGTTGGCGAGTTTCTCGCTCAACGCCCGCATGAAAAGATGCTGGTTCCTGATTCGGTTGAGGTCGCTGCCGTCACCGATGCTGTAACGCGTTCTGACGAATGCGAGCGCCTGCGTTCCGTCGAGCTTGGTGGGCCCGGCCGGCACGTGCAGCCCGCTCTTCTCGTCGTCGATCGGCTCCGGGACGTTGATGTCGATGCCGCCGAGCCGGTCGATGACGTCTTTGAAACCGTTGAAGTCGATCTGCACGAAGTGGTCGATCCGGATGCCGCTCATCTGCTCGACCGTCGCCACCGTGCACGCCGCCCCACCCGTGGCGAAGGCGCTGTTGAACGTGGCGATGGCGGCCGGTGGGTGGGTGCCGCACCTCGGCCGCGGCACCATCGTGTCGCGCGGGATGCTGACGACCCTCGCCTGATCACCCGCGGCGTTGAGCTGCACGACCATGGCGGTGTCGGACCGCCCGTCGTCCTTGCCGATCAGGAGGATGTCGAGCGGACGGCCAGGCGTCGACGGAGGCCTGGCGTTTCCGATCTCCTTGGTGAGATCGACGGTCTTGAGGTTGCCCTCGAGCCGCCAGTAGGAACCCCCGACCACGACGCCCGCCGCGACGACCACGGCGGCCCCCGAGACCGCGAGCCATCGTTTCAAGTGGACGTTCATACCTCCGACGGTCCCGGCTGTTTGTCCAGATCCCGTCGGTGGTTTGTCATGGTTGTGTCACTATTTCGGTGTCGGGCCGTGCACGCAGCGAGTACAAAGCGTTGGCATGACAGTCCGTCTCGCAGAGCTCGCCGACGCGCCGGCCGTCGCCTCGGTGCACGTGAAGTCCTGGCAGACCACCTACCGAGGCCAGATTCCGGACGAGGTGCTCGACAACCTCTCCGTCGAGGAGAGCCAGGCGATGTGGGAACGCGCCATCCCGCGCGGCGAGGTGTGGGTGGCGCTGGCCGGCGACGAGGTCGTCGGCTTCGCCTGCACCGGTCCGTCCCGCGAGGTCGAGGGGATCTTCCAGTTGTACGCGATCTACTTCCTGCCGTCCGCGTGGGGAAGCGGCCTGGCCACGCCACTGGCGCAGGCCGCTCTCGGCGACGCCCCGGACACGATCGTCTGGGTGCTGGAGGACAACACACGTGCTCGCAGGTTCTACGAGCGCCTCGGCTTCACCCTGGACGGCGTGACCCGCGAGGAGAACTTCGGGACGACCGTCGTGAAGGAACTCCGCTACCGCCGCTAACGCGTGAAGCCTCCCCACACGGCGTGATCACGGCCGGCTGCCGTGGCCATCACGCCGAAGCGGTCGGCCTTCCCGTCGCGAGCGCCGCGGGTGTGGTTGTACTGCACCGCGAAGATCTGCTGTGCGGCCGGCACGGTGCGCCCCGACTTGAGGTCCCAGCGGTACACCACCTCACCGTCGATCTCCCGCACGCTGACGGTGAAGTCGTCACCCGGCGCCGTCTGCCACTGGCCGGAGCTCTGCACGCCGCCGGTCTGAGCGATGTGCACCTCCACCGTGAGCTTCGACAACGGCTGAGCGACGTCGAGGACGAGCCGATCCTGGGTCCAGTAGGTGTGGCTGGCAGGATCGACGGTTCCCTTCGACGACAACGGTCCGTCCGCCAGCCGGTCGTCCGTGGTCGACGGCGGGTTCGTGGTGGTGCCGGGTGTCTCCACGATCACGACCGGAGGAGCCTCCGAGGTGCGGGTGGGGCTGGGTGACGTGCTCGTCGTCGTGCTCGGTGCGGCGGGGATGGTCGTCTCCGGCGGCGGGCTGGTGTGGACGATGCCCGCGAAGGCGATTCCCGCGGTGACCAGGACCCCGGCCGCCGCCACACCGGCGAGCGTCACCTTGGACCACGACCTGGCGATGCCGGACGCGGGCCGAACCGACGCGGTGGCCATGCCGCGGTTGACGCGGGCGAGCATCCGGGCGCGGTCCGGCTGATGTGCTTCTGCCGCCTCCCGCAGCTGCCTGCTGATCTGCTCGTTCACCGGCTCACCCTCCCCGCGGCCACGTTCCCCGCCGCTCGCGCGCCGAGCACGCGTTCCAACTCGGCCATCCCTTTCGAGGTCTGGCTCTTCACCGCGCCGACCGAGATCCCCAGCGCGAGCGCGGTGTCCTTTTCCGACAGGTCGAAGGCGTGCCGGAGGACGACGCACGCCCGCTTGCGGAACGGCAACCGGTCGAGGGCCGCCCGGACGTCCATCACCGCGGCGACGTCCGGGTTCTGCACCTCCTGCGGACCACGTGACCAGAACAGGGCGATCCGCCGCCGTTCCCGCGTCGTGGCGCGGATGCGTTCCCGCGCCATGTTCGCGACCACGCCGCGGGCGTACGCGAGCGGGTGCTCGGCCTCGCGCAGCCGGTCCCAGCGCTGCCACAGGGCGACCAGCGCGTCCGCGGCCAGGTCGTCGGCGGCGTTCGTGTCACCGGTCAACAACCAGGCGAAGCGGGCCAGTTCGGCGTGGTGTCGATCGAAGAAGTCGTGGAACTCCGCCGATCTGCGGTCGACGACCATGGTCCTCACTCTCGGGGCCGGTAGGTGCGGCAACTTACCTGTGCCGTGGTCAGGACGGATCGCCGTGATGGGTGCGTGTCCGCCTCTGGCCAGGTGTGGACACGGGCTTCTTCATTGCGGTAACTCCCAGAGTTCGATCGTCTTCGGCCCCTGGTTGCCGCCGCTCGCGGAAAGGTTTCCGTCCGAGCGGAAGTTTTTCCAGCCGCGTTGGATGGTGATCTCCTCGATCAGGGTTGCGTCCTCGTCGAGCGCACGGACCTTCATCCGGGCGGGGGCGTTGCCGGTCCTCGGTGTAGCCCCGGTGGCGCACGCGTGACCAGGTGACCTTCGTGTCGATGGACTTGTCGCTGTTGCTCATGTAGCACCGCATGGTCGGAGTGCCGGTTTTCGTTCTCGTTGCCCAAATAGGACTCGGACGAGTCCTGGTGGAACCTGTCGAGCGCCTGACCAACCGCACCGCCTAAACGATCTTGTCGGACCTCGCCACCACACTGGAGCCATGTGCTGGGAATGTGACACCAAGGCGGCATGGCGGATGTACCTGGACCTGGTCCGCGGCAAGATCCACGACTACGGCTGGTATGTCCGAGGCATTCAGCTGCGCGACGCCGCAGACCTGCTGAACGCCGAGGCGGCGTACCAGGTCTTCCACAACGACCCCATCGCCGGCCAGAAGTTCCGGCTCCGAGACGGCCCACTGGTGCCGTCCCGGTGGCGGAGCCGTCCGCACACTTGAAGATCGCCACAGCCCTGTACGGCTCCGCGGTGTCCGCAGTGCAACTCGTCCACGCCGACAAACGCGGCCATTGGCCGTGGGAACCCGGCTACCGCGGGGTGCCAGGAGGGCAACCGGTACTGGGCGTTGCTACCTCATAGTCTGGCTGACGACGGCGGCGGCCGGTGAGCTCAAACTGCCGTGCACCAACTCGGTGCGATGCACCAGGGCCGGCGCGGCAAGCGGCACCGCAACCAGATCCGGCCGACTTCGCTTCACCCGCTCGGGCAACACCGCAAGTCCAGCACCGGCCGCCACCAGGGCCAGCAACACCGACCGCTCCGCCCCGTCGTACGTCAACCCAGCCCGAAAGCCGTCAGCCACAACCCGAAGCCCCGTCAGCGGAACGGAGGCAGCCGGCGCGTCGATCCACCGCGCGTCCGCAAGATCACCCAACCGCACCGCAGCCCGAGTGGCCAACGGGTGATCACCAGGCATCACAACCACAAGCGGACTCTCACTGACCACAACGGTAGTGAACGTCCCAATCTCGACCAGCCGCAACGGATCACTGGGCGCGACCACACCGTCGACCAGCCCGATCTCCAACTCACCCCGAGCCACACCCGCGGCCACGTCATCGGCCCCACCCGCCGACAACGTCACCGTCACGTGCGGCATGTCCCGCTGCACCTCGGCAAGCCGCTCCACCAAGCCTTCGCCATCCGCCATCGGCGAAATGCCCACTCGCAGCTCAACGGGTTGCTTGCCAGAGATCCTGCGGACGTCAGCCCTCGCTGCGTCCAACCGCAACAGAATCGGCCCGGCATGCTCGAGCAACCGCCGCCCAGCCTCGGTAGGCCCCACCGGACGCCGCCGCAACAGGCTCACGCCGAGATCGGTCTCCAACGCTGCGATCTGCTGGGACACAGCCGACTGCGTGTACCCCAACTCATGCGCGGCAACGGAAAACGACCCGAGACGCGCCACGGTCACAAACGTCCGAAGCAGATGCGGATCCACAGCATCAGTGTCACTGATGCACCCACCAGAAAGAGTCGTTTGTCTGATGTGGAGCCCACCAACACGATGGAGCCATGACCCGCACCGCCCGCGTGGCCCTGACAGGCGACCGCTCGCCGCTAGTCCGCTCCCACACCCGAATCCCACGCCTGCTGGAAGC
This sequence comes from Lentzea nigeriaca, assembly GCF_016907955.1. GTDB lineage: Bacteria > Actinomycetota > Actinomycetes > Mycobacteriales > Pseudonocardiaceae > Lentzea > Lentzea nigeriaca. Next base: position 811,704 of record NZ_JAFBCX010000002.1, read on the forward strand.
CCTACGCCTCCGCGACGGACTGACCCTGGACGCCTACTGGGTGGCCACCGACGACGTGCCGGCCACCCGCATCGAAGACTTCGACGGCGTCTGGGTCCTCCCCGGCAGCCCGTACCGCAGCGAAGCGGGCGCCCTCTCCGCCCTCCAAACGGCCCGCGAACACAACATCCCCCTGCTGGGCACTTGCGGAGGCTTCCAACACGCCCTCCTGGAGTACGCCCAAAACGTCTGCGGCGTCTCCTCCGCAAGCCACGCCGAAACCGCCCCCTCCGCCGAGCACCAGATCGTCGTCCCCCTGACCTGCTCCCTGGTAGGCCACGAGGGAGCGGTGCACGTCAAGCCCGGCTCACTCGCAGAGCGGGCCCTCGGCGCCGAACGCTCCATCGAGCGTTACCACTGCGCCTACGGCCTGAACCCGTCGTACGCCGACACGCTGACCGCCCACGGTCTCCACTTCACCGGCCACGACGACGAGGGCGCGATCCGCATCGCCGAACTGCCGACGCACCCGTTCTACCTCGTGACGCTGTTCCAGCCGGAACTGGCAGGTGACGGCGACACCTGCCACCCAATCGTGCGCGCCTTCGCCGAGGCGACCGTCGCCAATGCCGCCCGCCCGCTCCGCTGACGTCGACTTCACCCAAAGGTCGAGCTCCGACCGAGAAGTTGGCGCAAGGGATTGTCTCGGGCGTGTCGTGCCTCGGGCCAGCGGCGTTTGTCTGTTCAGTCCCCATAGTCTTCGCTCATGACGACCGCTGAGTCCGGAGCTTTTTCGAGTGCGACTCTTGAGGAGTACCTCTCCTTGATCGACGAACTGCTCACACAGCCTTTCCCGGAGACGAATTTCCATGACGACACCGGGTGCGGCGGACCTCGGCATCATGTGCGCATCCTGCGGGCCAGCCAGGAGTTCTGGGATGACGATGACGGCCAGGTTGCGCGCGACGCTGACGCGGACCTGCGGGTATACCTCAACGCCCTGATCGCAGCCCTCACAGCACGCTGGGGCGAACCGCTCGTCGTCGACCTGTGGCCATATCTGCGGGCTGGCTTCGAGGGGAAGACGGTGTCCGAGCCGATCAACTTCCTGAGCCAACTGGCTGGAAGCATGCAGGCGTGGCCGCACCGGGATTCCGGCCGTTGGCTCGGGCTCACCATTGGCCAGGAGGACAAGGAGCTACCGCTCGAACTACTCGCGGCGGTCGGCCAGTCCCTTGCGCTTGACTCAACTGCGTCCTGCTAATCACACCGCTGGTTACCTACGCCAAGGTGTACCGCTTTCCTTCGGCAGCGCAAGTGCTCGGCCTACCGCTCGGTGCTGGAGGTTGGGCTTTCTGTGCTCTTAGCTCCTTTGGGGATGGTTTCGAAATGACGTTCTCGCGGCCGGTCAAGGGGTCGATACCGGCGTAGACGCGGCCCCTCACCGAGCCGCTGGCGAGGGTGTCGATGCTGCCGCGTACGCGCTGTCGCCTGCCTTGCGGGTGCCATGACCGGAAACATTTGCCCGTTCATGTCATGACTCATGTCGCATGAGGGAGGGGAGGTCGTCTTCAGTGTCCGCTGAAGCGAAGAGCCTCTGACCTGTTTTGGCAGGTCAGAGGCTCTGTCGTTCACCCGGCGAAAGGTGGTGCCCCAGGCAGGATTCGAACCTGCGACACACGGTTTAGGAATGTGCTTTTCGGGCCGAGATTGCCACTCTACCTGCAGTTTTACTGTCACGAACGCTCGCACCATGTGCCGCCTGGTCTCGGTTGGGCCACAGTTCGCACCACGACCCGCACCACGCTCGTTCAGACGCCGCTGCGCGGGCTGTTGCTGAGGCTCGGCGTCTACTGAAGGTGTGTGAAGAGGTTCTGGACGACTCTCCGGGGAGACAGTCGACTCTCGGCGTCTTGAGCTGTCTGTATCTCGTTATCCGACCGACTGAACGCGCTTTCTGCTGATCTTGGCGAGCAGTCTGGTGCGTTGGCTTGTTTCTGCTGGATTTCCGAAAGTTCCACATACGCACGGTCGATCTCATCTTCGATCTTGTGGTAAATGCCGAGCTTCTCGCTGAAGAGCTTAATCTCGGAGATGCGCTCATCAATCCAGCTGACATTGTTGTTATATCGTGAAGCAAGGTCGGAGAGATCCTGTTCGAGCCACTGCTCTGCAATCCATGCAAGTTCTGCATTTATATCGCAAGCACCGGCGATCGGGCCGTCTGTATGCAGGGAGGCAAACTCGCGCACCTCCAGCCATTGATCATCCATGGCGCCGGCTTCGATCCAGATTTCGACCCACTCTGAAAGTATCGCGGTGTTATTAAGTGTGCTGCCCGATTTTAAGGCGTTTGACTCGATATAGTTAATCACCTCGTGCGCATCAATGAAATCGGGGACTTGCCACCTATTCCCGCGTGCTCTTGCGCGCGCCGTCTCGGATATCGCCCCCGAGATCCACTGATCCCAACCGAGTTGGCAGTCTCGGTCCACTTTGATCATCGTGGCAATTATTGCAGTAGCGTCATTGAATTCGCTGTCGACAGGGAACTCCTTGCGCCAACTGGATCGAACTTTGGAAAGCATCATGCTGGAGTTCTGTCTAGTGAAATTCCAAAGGCCTGTAAACTTTCGGCCTGATGTGTCGGTTAGTCCTGCGACTGCGTAAGACAAAAGCTGACGAACGCCGTGAATCGATATTCCTCCAGCTAGTAGTATCGGGATGTATTCAGGGGTCGAATCCAGAAAAGACAAGACGAAGTCTCGGCAGCTCGGATTGGCGAAAGCTATTTGAAGCTCCTGTGATTCGCCTGATGGACGGATCTCTATCCAGCTTCCTTCTAGGGCTTTGAGCGCATGTTTGTATTCTAGTGGGCTGCTTTTTCGAGATGCTGTCTCTCTTAGTGTTTGCTCGTCGACGCCACGGTAGGAGAGCAAGGCTAATGAAAGAAGGATGCGACGAGCAGTTTCTGATAGTCCCGTTTCAAAGCTGGGGCCCCACAGCCTTACGGGACGATCAAAAGCGCCTCGAAGGCTGTTCGCAAGCTCTGCGGCGGATGTGTAGGTCCCGCGGCAAACGAACTGCACTATTCTTGGCGTGAAATTGGGATGGATTACGAGGTTCCAGATTTGATCGACGTCCTTTGCGAAGTCGCGTACGACTGCTCGATCTATCCGCGAGAAGTAGAGATGATTGTAAAGCAAATAGCTGCGTTGAATAAGGTCAAAGTCTTTCACTTCTACGATGCACTGGTTTGCGCCAATGTCTGAGTGTGCGAGAGGTTCATCTCGAATCTCTGCTTGTTGGAGAATGTGTGATCGAGTGGTAAGGATGAGCCGCTTGTTGTTGCTTGACATCACGCTCTCGATGAATCTGCTTAGCTCGGACCCTTCAGTTCTCGCTGAACGTTCACTCAGGTCTGTCTGGCCGAGAAAATCATCAAATATAAATATCTGTGGTTGATCCCTGTTCCATGCAGTCCAGCCGTTGTTTAGATCTGGATCTAGGGTGACAACCTGCCAGCCCTCTTCCCAATGAGTGAGCAAAAGCATTTCTGCGAGCATGCTCTTGCCGACACCGGGAGCGCCGGTTATGGCGACCATATGGATTTCCGCGAGCATGTCTGCGGCTCGTTTGTAGCTTGCGTTTGACACGTAGAGTCGAACGCGTGACTGTATGCTCTCCATTAGTGCCTCGGAGCGAGCCCAGATCCCGCTGTTGACTATCCTTTGTAGAACGCTGGTTGAAGCGAGCCAAAGCTTAAAGTGGGCCTTCTCTACTTCTGGATACATAGACAGAAGCCCGTTTATGTCGGTGCGGCAAAGTATGTCTGAAGGGCTGGCGAGTAGATCGCCGAGGATCTCGTGTAGCTTGTCCTTTTGTTGTTTTGTTAAATTCTGTGTCGTTGCGAAAAGGTACCTGTTGGGGCGCTCCTGCTCCATCTTCTCGCGCTCTTTGGTTGCTGCTCGCTTCAGGTCTGCAAATTTGGATCCGCTATAGTGCTTGCATTGCACCACGGTCTTCTTGTCGTTTTCGAATGCACGCAGGTCAACGCCTCCGTCTGCGCCTTGTGCGAACGCTTCGAAGTGAAGCCCGTACTTCGCCGCCAGTAGGTCGCGCATCAAGATCTCAAAGTCTGACGGAGACAAGGAAGTGAAGTTGTAGTCAGGCATGCGGAGTCCTGTCTTGGCGGGGCGACAGAGTTGCGATCTCTAACTTATCGCATTATTCAGTGCGGGTGTTACCGGCTGGGGCGTGTGTCGCGCATTGAGGATGTTCCATCGATGTGACACCTTGCGCTAGCCTGTTCCTGTGACGGAGTACCCGGAGGAATTGAAGTGGAAAGTTCATGGGCGGCGCACGGTTTACGACAACCGATGGGTTCAAGTGGACCTGGTTGACGTGGAGCCGCCAGACGGCAGCCGATTTGAACATCACGTCGTTCGGCTTGACCATGTGGCAGTGGCGCTACTGGTAAACGAGGACGATGAAGTACTGACCCTTTGGCGCTACAGGTTTGCCGTAAATCAGTGGGGTTATGAACTTATCGGCGGACTCGTTGAGGCAGGCGAAGAGCCTGCTGCAACAGCGGCACGCGAAGCAGAGGAGGAAACCGGCTGGCGGCCACTTGGCGAGCCTGAGCACATCGGTACGTTTCAGCCGCTGCCAGGCATCATCGAGGCTCCTGTTGACGCCTACATCTGGCGTGCTGCGGAGAAAGTCGGGGAACCGACCGACAAAGAGGAAGCAGCGCGGATTGAGTGGATCCCGATTGACCGCGTCCTAGAGCTGGTTCGACGCGGCGAAGTCTTGGGTTCGGGAGCCATCGTGCCGCTGCTGTACTACCTAGCTTCACGTGCTGTCGGAACGTCCTCTGGGGACAGGTAGCTCTAGGTTCGCGAGGCGTCGTTGCTGGCGATCGGACTTGATGCGGGACGCAAGCTGTCGTGCCTTGCGCGCGTAGTCGAGTGCTCCCCGGCTGTCGCCAGCAGCGGCGTACGCGAAGGCGAGATCTACGTACAGGTTGGTCTGGCCGCGCACGGCGTTGAGTCCGGGCGTGGCGAGACCTCGAACGGCTGCTTCGAGTTGGTTGATGGTGTCCTGGTCGCCCAACCTCAAGAGCGAGCTGCCGCGCCAGCGTATGAGTTGTCCTTCGTTGAGGAGCAGGAAGGGCATCTCCGGGTCGACCGGATTCGTTGGCAGCAAAGAACTTGCGTCATCGAACGCACGCAACGCTGCGTCCCGCTGGCCATCGGCGGCGAGCCCTTCGCCATGTGCTGCGGCGAGCCAGGATCGCAGCAACGACGGCGCGCGGTTCTCTGCGACGTACCGCGCGTACTCCAGTAGTTCGACGGCTTCGGCCGGCTGCCCGATGTCGAGCAGAATCACTGCTTGCTGTGCGGCAGCGTGCACCAGCAACTGAGGTGAATCAGCTTCTCGCGCCGAGACTTTCGCGTCCTCGTGGTACTGCCACGCCTGAAGTTGCGAACCCCTATCCAGGGCGGTCCAACCGGCGAGCGTTCGCGCGTCTGTGAGGATTGCGGCGAGCCGTTCGCGGTGACGTGAACTCACGCTGAACGTGCGGTACTCCTCAATCTGGCGTACCAGGCTGTTCAACTGGTCCAGCACCACCACGGCGCCGAATTTGTGATCAGAGCTGCGCAGGTCGTTGACCTGTCGCTGAAACATATCGAGCGTTCCGCGGTCGATGCTGCGCGCGACGATCAGCCGTTCGCGCAGCTCTTCAGCACTCTGGTTCTCGACCTCGGGCGGAAATCCAAGCTCTTCGTTGGTTCGTCCGTAGAACTCTCGGAATAACCGTTGATATCCGGGGTCGGTCACCTCTACGTGGCCGTTCTCCCAACGCGACATCATGATGAGCATTGATTGCTCTGTCGCGTGGGGAGCTCCGATCTGAGGACCGCGTGTCAGGAAGAACCTGACCACCTGCGCCTGCGTGTGGCCAAGCTCCTGACGAATCCCTTGCAGCCTCGATCGAGGCAGCTCACCGCGCTTCCTTGTCGCCACGTCTCCCCGTTCCCCCACGGTTGTGACCTGCGGACCTAACGCCACCTAACACGCGGCGTGATAGCCGCTGACAATTATTTCGACCCCCTCTCCGGATGTCTGCTGTTCACATGACAGCGACACCGAAAGTAACAAGCGAACGAAAGCTAGTCCTTTCGACGGCTCCCATCGTCGAGGCGGCTAGCGAGCGTTCCGACCTGAGCGCGAAGGCCGCGCAGTTCTCGAATGATCGTGTTGAGCAGCGGAACAAGCGGATTGTCAGCCGTGAGGGCCGGCGGCTCGGGTGGCGTCTTTCCTTGCAGCACCGAAATGAGGTGCTGGGGGTGCCAGTCGAGCGCAATCGACAGCGCTTCGAGCGTCCGCGGATTGCGCCGCCGTTGGATCTTACCCTGTTGCATCTCGCGAACGATCGCGAGCGACACCCCGGATCTCTCCGCCAGTTCCTTCTGCTTCAAAGCCAGCTCTGCCGCGCGGGCGTTCATTGCCTCCGCGACTGCCGACCAATCCTCTGCCACGTACGCCTCCGTGCTCCGCCTCAGCGCCGACGTTAGCGCGCGCATGTGCCCTGAAACGGGGTTAGCGCTGACATCGGCGGTGAATCGCCAGTAATCAACGCCAACGTCAGCGCCTTTGGAGAAGAAATCAGTCTTTCGAAAGGTATTCAGCTGATGACTACGTCAGGCATGGCGGGGAGCAACCCGCCGATCTTCTACACAGTCGCCGAAGCCGCGCGCATCCTGCGTGTGGACGTGGCGACGATCTACCGGGCGATCCGGGAGGACGCGTTCCCGGCGGTGCGCCTGCGCACTCGCTACGTGATCCCTTCTCGTGCGGTCGAGGAGATCGTTCGACAGGCGTCGGAGTCCGGAAGCGTTGTGGACGTTGCCCGGATGACCGCTGAGCGCCGGTCCGCCCGTGAGTTCGAGCGAAAGTCCGGGGGTGCGTGGTGAACCCGGAGAACTACTACGAGGTGATCGCGGCCGAGCTCGACCGCTACGCCAAGGTCCCGGACGACGTGCTGATGGAGATCGTCACCCGTGACGGCACGTGCATGTGGTTGTGGGCCAACGAGGAGGACGGCCCGGAGTGGCAGGGCGAGGAGATCACGGATCGGGAGTTGGCGGCTCGTCTGTGCGAGCCGTGTCCGGTGCGGCGGCTCTGCCTGGAGTGGGAGCTGCGCCTTGCTGGTGAGGACCAGTTCGGAGTGTGCGGCGGACTGACTGGAGAGGACCGACGCGCGCTCTACCTCGTGTGGCGTGCCCGTCGCGACCGGATGAACGAGGACCAGGACGGAGGGCAGTTCCGTGACGTTTAACGTGACATCGACGCAACTGCTCGCCGCTCTGGGCGTGGCCGTGGTGCTGCTGTGGATCTGGCGAGCCAGTGCCCGTAGGGCGAAGGCTGCCGCAAACGCAGCGCGAACAGGTGCTCGGTTGCTCTCGCTGACCGGGCGGATGCTGGTGATGGCCGGCGTCATCGTCGGAGTTCAGTGGGTGGTGATCACGCACCGGGGCGACACAGTGTTGTTGCTCGTGGTGTTAGGTCTGCCAGCGCTGTTCGCCGCGTACACGCTGACCCGTGCGCTCACGATCACGTCTTACGACAGTCCGCGTAGTAAGGGTGATCGGCGATGAACGCGATCACTCGGGTTCGGGAAGGGGTAGCCGCCTTCGGGCGGCTGCCCGCCGCCCCGGCAGCGCAGCAGTTGGCGGCCGACGCGGCGGAGGCGGCAGAGCTGAGGGCCTACGCGACGCACCCGGATGTGGTCGCGCTTCGCGTCGAGCGTGTCCGTGCTGAGGTCGACCGGCTGTGCTGGGCAGGGATCGTGCTCGGTCTCGGCTTCACGATGACCAACGTCCAGAGCTTCGCGGCAGCGGGCACGCCGGCATGGTCGCTGCCGTGGCTCGCAGCGTGGCTGCTCGATCCCACGGTGTCGCTGGTGCTGCTTGCGATCCTGCGCGCGGAGCAGGTGACCGCGCGGTATCAGGTGCGCACAGGTGCGTGGACGCGTCGTGCGAAGTGGTTCACGCTCGCGGCCACGTACGTGATGAACACCTGGCACTCGTGGGCGGAAGGGTCCGTGTCGGGTGTGGTGCTGCACTCGGTTCCGCCTCTTGTGGTGTTCGTGGCTGCGGAGGCGGTGACGGACCTGCGGGACAAGTTGACGGAGGCGGTCACGGCCGCGTTCGCCGAAGCGCAGCGACGCGCGGCACCGGTCGAGTCGGCGAGTGTGCCGAAGACGACCACTACAGAGCGTCCGGCAGTGGAACGTAAGCAGCGCAACAGGAGTCGACCCAAGCGGCGAGTGACGTTCGAGGACTATCTAGCGACTGCACGCGAAGCGTGGACACCTGAGGTCGTGGTGAGTCCCGCGTGGGTACGTCAGGTCACCAGGTGCTCGCGTGGCCTGTCGTCACGGCTCGCCGCAACGCTCGCGGCCGAACTCCGGACCGCGACCACATCGGACGGAGGTGATCCGCGATGACCGAGCAGGACCGAGAGTTGGCCAACGTGGACGTCTCCCTGCCGGTGCGGGCGGTGCTCGAAGGCGAGTTCGTGAACGACGTCCCAGCGGTCGAGCGGACGCCGTGGCGTCGGCGGGCTGTGAACTGGTGGCTGCGTTCACCGCGTGTACCGCCGTGGGCGAAGGACAGGGTTCACGCGGTGCAGGCCGTGAAGGACCTTGTGGTCACGGTGCTGCGTTCACCGTTCCGGTTCATGGGCGCGGTCGTGCGTGGGCTCGTGGTCGCGGTGCGGTGGTGGCGTTCATGGGTGACCGTCCGGGATTACCGGGAGGCGGCCGAGCAGTCGGAGAAGCTTGCGGACAAGTTCACCGACATTCGGGAGCTGACGTTGTTCCGGTGGAAGGTCACCGGGGCAACGGTGGTCACGGTGGCGGTCGTGGTCGCGGTGCTCGACCTCGTGTACGGGCACCGGGTGCCGTGGATCGCAGGTGGCGTCGCGTCGGTGGCGCTGGCGATCCTCGGTCGCCGGAAGGACGGCAGCCCTGGGCGTAAGGCGGTGCTCGCCGGACCGCGCACGCTGACGTGGACGATGGACCCTCAGGTGCTCGTGGATGCGTTCCGGGACGCGAAGCTGATCGGGAAGGACGAGACGCTGCGCCTGGTCGATCGAGCCACGCGCAGGGGTGAAGGATGGGCGGTCACGGTCGACCTGCCCGCCACCCGCAAGGCGGCCGACGTCGTCAAGCACCGGGAAGCGCTCGCGTCCGCGCTCGCGGTGGACGAGATCCAACTCAGTGTGGAGCGGGTGCGCGGCAATGGCGGTCACGCTGGACGGGTGGCGATGTGGGTGGCTGATGAGGACCCGTACGCCAAGCCTCCCGTTCGGACCCCGTTGCTTGGGGTACATCGGTGGGACGCGTGGCGGCCGGTGCCGTTCGGCACCGACGCACGTGGACGCCGGATCGACCTGCCGTTGGTGTGGACGTCCGTGCTCATCGGTGCTCTGCCCCGGCAGGGCAAGACGATGGCGCAACGGTTGGCAGCCGCGGGCTTGATCATGGACCCGCATGTCCGGCTGCTCGTGGCGGACTTCAAGGCCGGTAAGGACTGGGACGCCGTCGCGCAGGTGGCGCACCGGTTCATGTCCGGCGACGACAGCGAACACGTGCTGACGTTCATGAACTGGCTCGTGGAGCTCGTCGCCGACGTGCAGCAGCGCTACCGCAGGATGCGCGAGCTAGACGACCTGATGTGTCCTGAGTCGAAGGTGACGCCGGACATGTCGCGTGATCCAGCGTTGGACATGCCGATCACGGCGCTGTTTGTGGACGAGCTTCACATCCCGCTAGAGGACCGGACTCCCGTTGAGGTGCAAGGGAAGAAGCGCACGGCGGGGGAGTACATCGGCGAGTTGCTGACGTGGCTCGCGAAGAAGGCGCCGGCCGCTGGACTGATCTTGGTGCTCGCGACGCAGCGGCCGGACGCCAAGACCCTTCCGACAAGGCTGCGCGCGGTGCTCGGCTCGCGGTTCGCGTTGCGGGTCATGGACTACCGGGACAGCAACATCATCCTGGGCGAGCAGATGAACACACGTGGCTACGACTCCAGCCGCCTATTGCCCTCGCACAAGGGTGTGGGCATCCTGCGACCGGACGGAGAGACCCAAGCTGGGGCCGAAGTCCTCGCGCTGATCGTGCGTACGTTCTACATGCCCAACGAGGACTGGAGGGAGATTTGCCAACGAGGGCGGGCGTTGCGCGAGGTCGAAGGCACGCTCACCGGGCACGCCGCGGGACAAGAAGCACAGCCGGTTCTCGACCACGCGGCCGTGGCGAAGGCCATCGGCAGCACACCCGCACCCGTCGGTGCGGAACGCGTGGACGAGGTCGAGTTGCCCGAACCCTTGGCGTCCGTCGTGGACTACCTCGCCGATGAACTCGGCAACGATGACGGGCGGGACTTCGTGCCCACGGCCGAACTCGTGGAGGCGCTGGGAGTCGAGCCCAAAGGGTTTGGGCTCGACATGGCCGAGTTCGGCTGTAGCCCCACCCGTGACCGGGTGCCCACAGAAGACGGGGTGAAGCAGGTACGCGGCTACGCCGTCGCCGACGTCCGCGCGGCCCTCCGGCGTGCCCGCGAGGCCGCAGTGATCGACGCGGAGGTGGTCGACGATGATCGCTGACCCGTCACAACCCGCCCCGGCGGACCCGTCACCCGTCACACGTCCTGTGACGGGTACCAAAACGGCTCTCACCAGCGGAAACGGGCCACCGTGACGGGTGTGACGCGTGACGGGTAACCCGTCACAACCACGGGAAACGGCCGTGTGCCGCGCCATCTCGACACGGGCGCGGCACTGTCCCGTCTCAGGCGACTTTATCGGTGTCTCGCTCAAGTGTGTTCGCTCCCTGCCTATGGGCACAGTCAGGCAAGGCCCTCACCGCGCGGTGACATCCGCTCATGCCGATGTGCGCATGGCATCGATCCAGCAGGACAATCGTCAGGTGCCAATGGAGCTGCGCCGACCCGACCACCTCGAGGACGATGCATGGGAGGCCATTCAGATTCACGCTCGGCGTCTCGAGGGTGCTCAGACTTCAGCTGACGCCGGATGGGTCATCGGATGCGCCAAGGATTTGATCGAGTGCGTCGCCCGCGTCGTCCTCGATGCCAAGGGAGTGCCGCTATCCGGCACAGCCGATTTCGACGAGGCCGTCAACGCTGCCCATCTTGCACTCGAACGCCAGCCTGGCCGAGACGTCAGCATGTCTCCTGACATCCGGGCCATCGCGAGCTCGGCCAAGAAAATGGTCCTCAGTGTCCGTTCGGTCCGGAACAACGACGGGGCTGGGCACGGACGTGCACGCGTCCGGGCAATAGAGGAAGAGACGGTCACTGTCATCGCCGACGCGACGGCGCTGTGGGTTCGATGGGCTCTTCGCCGCCTTGGGCACATTCTCATCGGCGAATCGGACCGACTTATCGCCGAGCTGCGCGACGCGATCGTCTACCAGCGTTCGCTGAAGGAGCACCTCGAAGCAGTGATGCTGCCGGACCAGCCACCTGAGACGCAGCGTGCAATCGGGTTCGCGTTCGGTGCGCGTGCCGCTCAGGACACAGGCAACCCGCGTATCGTCGGCATCGACCCGGCGATCGAGTCCAGCGACGTCCGGGCGTGGCCGATCCCGTACCGACTCGGCATCACCGAGGGTCTGCTACTCGGTCGCTGGGGTTACCGAACCTCGACCGATCGCTACGTGCCAGAGATGGCCGGCGTGCTCACCGCCGTGCCAGTCAACAACCTGCGGACCGAGTTGCCGGTGCTGATCGAGAAGGTTCGGTCGGCAGGGTATCCGTCGGGCTACCAGTCGCCGATGGCCGACCAACTGCAGGTCGCCGCAGCGCTGCGAGCCCACGTCGAGCTGATTCCTGGCGAGGCGCGCGAACTGTGGCTCAAGCTTGCTGCAGTTTTCGAGGAGCCGGACCCGTCGGAGTTCACGGACGACGAGGAGTTGGAATGAACTCGATGTACCGCGATGGTCCACGCTCCTGGAGCGAATCGACGGTCGGCGCCCTGCCTCTGCACAAACGCTACCGTTCGCCAGCTGACGATCATCCGCTCATGCCGCATAGAGCGCGCTCGCTGATCCGTGACGACATGTCCTGAGACAGGACGTTCACTGGTCTCAGGACATGTTGCATCGAGGCAGAACAGAGCCCACGCCTACTGACATTGGTCAATTGAGACGGGACAGGCACGTGGCACCCGTCACTACGTGATCGTGCGCCGCCGTGGTCGCGACGCGGCACGCTGGTAGTCGTCCACAAGCCGAGCCAGTGCGTCCATCCGGTTGCGCCACGGCCCGCCGTGCACGCGCGCCAGGCTCGCGGTCTGCGCCTCCCAGCGGCTACTACGCCGACCGGTCACCGACAACACCTGCTCCAGAAACCCCACCACGACCGGAGCATCCTCAGCCCCCGCCAGTACCCGCCACCCGGTTCGTGTGGGGTCTGCCGAGCGTTCGAGCCGGACGGTGTTCAGGTCCAGCGGAGCAGGGCGCGTCGGCGGCTTGGCTCGGCTCGGTCGCGGCTTGCTTTCCGTGACAGGTTCCGTGACGGGCGGTGCGGGCGGCTCAGCCGCCACGGCAGTGGGGGCGACCGGGACGAGTTGAGCGAGTTCGGCAGCGGCACGCGTGAGCTGATGTGCGGCCAGCTCCGTGTCCCCGTCCGTCAGTACCGCCCGCCGCACCTCGGCGGCCGCCGCCTCGACAGCGGCCACGGCCGCCAGCACGTCACCATGCCGGGTGGCGACACGAGCGCGGCGAGCGCGTTGACGGCACGCGGCGTTGTGGTAGCGGGCCGGTCGCCCACGGTTCGTCCCTGCCTGCAACGGCTGTCCGCATCCCGCACACTTCACGGCTCACCACTCCGATTCGTGACTAGTTTCGTGACGCCCGTATCGAGCATAGCAAGGTTGTCACGAAAAGAGTCACGAAAGTGTGGACGCCGCCCAGCCAGGCTTCGGCTGGTCAGCGTGCGGTGTCTTTGAGGTCCTGCGCCGCGCGGTGGAGATGCTCGGCCGTTAAGGCGTCCGTGAGCGTCGTGGACCTCAGCCGACCGAACCACTCCAGGTATGGCCGCCGCTCAGCCTCGCTCTCAAGCCACACGCCGCCGTGCGGGCAGTCGAGGTACACGACATCGTCAAACTGCGCCTCACGGAACGACAGCACAGTGAACGAGGTTATCCCCGCGACCGCACCCGCACTATCCGGCATGAGGTACACGCTCACTCCGGGAAGCTGAGCGAACACCGCCAACTGAAACAACTGGTCGGCCATCACCAACGCACTGCCGACAGGCCGCCTCAACACCGCCTCTCCCAGAACGAGATCCACACGCAAGCTTGGATCTTGGTCAAGTTGGGACAGCATCTGCGCACGGTGCTGATCGTCGTAACCGCAGTGACCTTGCTCAGAGACCGTCTGGACTTGTCCGCCTCGAACCGCGGTCGAGTACTCGGGAGTCCAGACCAGCGGCGGTAAGACGTCCAGTGCCACCACCCGCGCGTAGCTCGCCTCAGCCTCGACCTCGGAGTAGGTCCAGCCGACACAGGGCCTCGTGCCGCCGGTCGTCAGGTCGAACGTGCGGGGATCACGTGCGCGCTGCGCACCCCAGAACACCGGCTCTCGCCGGACGTCGTCGATCCCGTAGACCAGCGCGAGCGCCATCACGTCGGCAGCGGTGATCGGGACCAGCCCGTTCTGCATCGTCGAAGTCTTGGCCGGAGACCAGTGCACGCGCGCGGTCACTTCCGACAGACTCAAGCCGCTTTCCAAGCGCCACAACGCAAGCGCACGCGCAACAGCCCGATTCAGAAGACTGGACCTGAACCCCCTAGACATCACGGTCCGTCTCCGTCCTCAGCGGACAGTCCTGCTCCGTAGCCCATGAGAGGTCGCACAGGCGGACCAACAGCGCCTTGGAAGCGTCCTCGTTCAAACTGCTCGCATCGAGTGCGCGAATGACCTTCTCGTAGCCCCTGACCGCGTCCGCCGCCTCAGTGAAGAGACTGGAGTTCTCCGTCTCCGTCCACACCAGCGGTTCGTACTTCGGGAAGGCCAAGTACGTGAACGGTCCGGCCAAGCCCGCGTGCGCGCCACGCGAGACGGGCACGATCCGGATCGTGACGTTCGGCCGGTTCGCCATGTGTAGTAGGTGAAGCAACTGCCCGGCGTGCACCTCGGCACCACCGACCGGCAGAAGCAACGCCAACTCGTGAATGAGGAACGTGCACCGCACACCACGCCACAGCGCCTTCTGCATCGCAAGATGTGTCTGTACACGCTCTTGAAGGTCACTCGCCGGCATCGTGGAGGACGCGCGCAGCACCTCGCACATGTAGTCCGCTGTCTGAAGAAACAGCGGCACCAGGTGCGTGTGCCAACCCGTCAGTGTCTTGGCCAGCTTCAGATTTTCGACAGCCGTCCGGACCTGGGCAGGCGCGTACATGCCGTGCTGCTGCCACCAGCCACGGATGTGCGTCTCCGGGTACAGCGCCAGCAGATGAGCTGCCTCAGTCGACTTGACCCGGCAGGCACCCAACAGGGCGGCAACCTCAACCTGAGTGGCACCACCCTTGCCGTTCACCACGTTCGACAGCTTGGCCGCGTCCCAGTCCACGATGTCGGCGAGCGCGCACAAGGTCAGACCGGCACCCTCGATCGCCGCTCTCAGGCCAGCGCCGAACTCACGACCGCGCGCGGTAGAGATCCGCTTAGGCATACCAACTTCCTTGCAGTGGTTCGAAAAGACGATGAGAGAAGCCGACGCGGCGACGCGCGCCGCGTCGGCTCTCCCTGACCAACCTCGGACGAGGGTGAGACGGAGCCCCGGAGGTTGGCGGCTTTGTCACGACGGCAACCGCTTGGGGAACCCACCGGCCTGTTCGGCCTGGTCCTCGACAGCGTCAACCGTCGTCGGCTGTTCGGACTGCTTGCGGTCCTCGGCGTGGTTCACGAGGAGTCCTCCGAGCGAGATCAGGATCTCGCCGAACTCCTGCTGCCGCTCTGGCGTCAGGGTTTCCATGACGAAGTCGAACAGGACGTTCGGCATGAGTTTGGAGATCTTCCCGAACTCGGTGATCAGTTCGGTGTCCTCGGACCTCACGAGGCAACTCCTCGCGCAAGCTGTGACTCTTCAAGCCTGTGCCTGCCAGTCGACGCGGGCGGCTTGATCGCGGGCAACTCCTGTGTGTCTGCTGTGCGCGCTGTCGGCAGTGAGACCGGAAGATCCTCCTGCGGGCTGTCGGTGGGCTGCAGATCGTCGAGCGCGTCCTGAACGTCCGCGTTCGCCCAAGCAGCCTCCTGGGCGGCATTCACGGCCTCCTCAGCAGCCGCTCGGGCTTGTCGGACGTACTTCCGGCCAAGTGCCACCGTGTACGCGAGCGGCAGCACCAGCCACACCACGAACAGCACGACTCCTGTTGCATCCCACACCATGATCGTCCACCGTCCTCCCGAAGAACGTGACAGCAGACATCAGCGTCTCCAGCGGCAGGGTGGGCGTAAATGACCTGGCTGTGACCACTGGCGACATAACGCGACCTATACTGATCGGCGCTGACATCAGTGAGGCGGAAGGTCAGCCGATGGATTCAGGAGATCGACAGCGACAGTCACGGACGTTGTTCGGCGAGCTGCTGCGCCAGCGGAAGCAGACGGCAGAGGAGTTCAGTCAGGAGGCTGAGCGCTTCGCGCGCGAGCGAGGATTGAACGCCACCATAAGTCCGCGCCATGTCCAGCGGTTCGCGTCTGGCCGCCGTGCCGATGGCAAGCCTCTCGGTCTTCCTCAGCCGTCAACGCGACGTCTGCTCGAAGGCATGCTCAGTGTGCCGATCGAACGGCTGCTCGAACCTGTGCCCGATGCCGCACCCGTGGTCACGGATGACGACCTGGGATTGCAGGCCCGGATTGCCGCCGGGCGGAACATGGACATGGAGACCGTCGGCCTCCTTCGGCAGAAGCTCGACATCACGCGCGTGATTGATCGCCGACTGGGCGCGTCCGCCTTGCTCGGCGAGCTTCGCGCCCAGATAGGCCAGATGGAACGAGCGATGCGTGACGTGCTCAGCCAGCCGATCCGGTCGGGTCTTGCCGAAGTTCTCGTCGACGCTTCCGCTCTTGCTGGTTGGCAGTCGCTCGATCAGGGACTCGTCAGTGAATCGTGGGACCATTACAACACGGCTCGAATGGCAGCGCGTGAGGCACGCTCGCCAGCGCTCGAAGCTTATGCGTGTGCTGGACAGGCCGTTGTGTTGCTCGACATCGGCGAAGTGCGAGCGGCCGTTGAGTTGACGAACTACGCGCGGACAATCGCCAAAGGGAGGGTTCCCGAACTGCTCTTCGCTTGGCTCACCGCAGGCTACGGTGAAGCGTGTGCGGCGAACGGAGAGCGTGACATGTGCATGCGCGCTTTTGATGAGGCTCTGCGTTCTATGCCCGCCAGCATCGACAGTTCGGATACGCCGTATCTGGTGTTCGACTCAACACACCTGGCGCGTTGGCGCGGCAGCGCGCTTGCTCGGCTCGGTGCCCGGGAGGCCGTCGAGGTTCTGTCCGATGTCCTGCGCCGACTCGATCCCACTTTCACACGAGCTGAAACCGCGCTCAGGGTTGACCTGGTGCAGGTCTTCACCGCCACGGGGGAGAAACACGAAGTAGCCGCACACGCGGAGCGTGCGCGGCTACTTGCTACGCAGATCGGATCTCAGCGCCAGCGAAAGAGGCTTACTTCGCTGCTCGTTTCCGGCTGAGGCTCACGACTTCGGCAATGTCTGGCTCTTCTCCCGGAGCCAGCACGACGGCGCGCTTACCACGGCTCGCGTGAACGAGTCCTTCGGCTTTCAGCTCTGCGATAGCGCGGTTGACGGTTCCGGCTGACAGGCTGTAACGGCTCTTCAGCTCGACCACGGTAGGAAGTTGGTCGCCCGGACGCAGTGCGCCGCACGTGATCGCGCCTCGAAGATCTGCGTAGATCTTCTGATACGGGTTGTCGGCCGTCGGTTCCAGAGTTGTTGTGACAGCGCCGGACTCGGAAACCGTGATCGGCGCTTTGGGCATCCGGGTGCCGATGTTCCCGGCTGCCCGCTGGTCAGCCTCCGAGACCCAGGCGGAGTAAACGCGCAGCGTGGTGGCGCCTCCGCCGCTGTGTCCCAAGCGGCCGGCAACAGTGCGCACGTCCACACCTGCGGCGATTAGTTCCGTGGCGGAGTAGTGGCGCAACTGGTGGATGTTCATCTTCCAGCCGAGTCGTTCGCACATACGCCGGTATCGCTGCGTGACAGTGTCCGGCTTGAGCCAGGTGCTGTGATCGACCGACGACGAGAATACGCGGCTATCCCTCTTGAGCTTGACTCCGCCGATCTCTGCTTCGGCTTTCCGCTGGTCGATGTAGGCGCGTAGAAGGCCGACGGTTTCCGGGTCGAGCGCGATGCGCCGCTGTTGGTGAGTCTTGGTGTCCTGCTCCCAGGTTTCAGCGCCGTCCTGCGCGATGGCCGTCTGAATGGATAGGACCGCGTTGTTCAGGTCGAGCAGGTCCAGCCGTAGCGCGCAGACCTCACCGCGTCGTGCGCCGGTCGTCATCGCGAGCCACACGAACATTCCCCAGGGAAGATCCTTGAACGCCTCGTTGACGATCGCGGCTGCCTGTTCGGGAGTGGGAGGCTTCGGATTCGGCTTGACCGGCTTCGGTGGTTTCGCCTGGGCGAGCGGATTCACCTTGATCCAGCCCCAGCGAAGCGCGCAGTCGAGCGCGCCGCTCAGGCAGAAGTGAACCTGACGAACGGAGTTCTTTTCCAGCCCCTTGCACTCGTGAGGCTGGCAGTCGAGCTTCTTGCAGTCGTGGTTCTTCTCTTCGGACTTGTGCTCGACAAACTTCCTGCCTCCGCAGTGGGCACGGCACAGTCGGAGGGTCGCGTAAAGCGAGTCGATGACCTCGCCGTCCAGCTTCGCCACCGGCAGATCACCGACAAGCGGACGGATGTGGTTGTTGATGTACCCCTCGTAGCCCTTACGCGTGTTCCGCTTGACGTCCAGGTTGTCCAGGTACCGGTCAAGGAGGGTGTTCACGTTTGCTTTGGTGCGCGGACTGCGCTGTTCGTCGATCTCGTTGAGGATTCGCGTCTTGGTCTTCTCTGCTTCGTCCCAGAGATCGGGTGTGTCTTTGGGAATCGTCTCGTGACGGTAATTCCGAAGGCCCGTCAGCGGGTCGACTCCCGCGTACACAACCACCCTGAGCGAGCCGCTCGGCAGGACCTCGATCCGCCCGCGCTCGCGGTCCTTGGGACCTGCCTTGCGCTTGGTCATGGTGCGACCGTACGCCCGCCTCGCACCACGCGCGGCACCACGAAGGCGGGTGCTGATCGTCTTCAGTGTCGGCTGAAGACTGAGGGCTCTGACCTGTTTTCACTGGTCAGAGCCCTCAGTTTCACCCGGCGAAAGGTGGTGCCCCAGGCAGGATTCGAACCTGCGACACACGGTTTAGGAAACCGATGCTCTATCCCCTGAGCTACTAGGGCTGGCACCAGCAGTCTAGCGGGGCGCCGCCACCGAGTTGACCAGCGCCCCCGCTCACGCACCGTAAGGGGCCAGATGACACCCCTGCGGCCGTTGGGGGGAAGTGAGGCAGACCACCTTCTGTCCTGGGGAATCGTCAGGTAGGGAGGGGGCGTGAGCAGACCGTGGCCCGACTTCCGTCCTGGACCCCTTGGCGCCCTCAAGGCTTGGTGGCGGCGGCGGGTGCCTCGGCGTGCCGAGGACTTCACCTTCGTGCCGCCGGCGAGTAGTCATCAGCAGGAGTTCGAGACGCCCTTGCCCAGTGCGGTCTATGGGCTGGACTTCCAGGTGAAACTGACGATCGTGTGGCGGTTGGATTTGGCCACCGGGCTGCGGCACAACTCGCCGCGGAGTGCTGCCATCCATCACGTTTTGCAGCGGGCGAAGGAGATCAGCGGCAAGGCGATGTTGGTGCACCATGCGGCGTTGCAGCATCAGCTGGGGGATGAGCTCGCCACCGAGCGGCAGGTGCCCGGGACGCACGTGTGGGCGCGGGCTGAGCAAGTCAAGGTCAGCGTTGACGACGAGGATCTGGAGATGGCTCGCAAGCACATCGAGCTGTTGCGGAACTCCACGTTCAAGTTGGCCGAGCGGGATGTCGAGCGGGCTGAGATCCGGTATCTGCGGGACGAGGTGTTGACGGACGTCGGTACGGCCACGATCTGGTGGTTGCAGCGCAACGGGTATCAGGTCGAGGAGGCGGTGAAGCTGTCGGGGCACCTCGCTGAGCTCGTTCAGATCGCGCAGCGGGAGCCGGCCACGCACTGGGCCGAGTCGTTGGTCAGCAGCGTGGAGAAGGCCCTGCCTGAGCTCGAGGACTCGCATCGGCGGGATCTGCGGCAGCACCTGGCCAAGGCGTTGAGTGTTTATGGTGGGTCGCGGGTGGCGGCTGAGTTCGCTGATCAGATCGGGTTGCCTGCGGGCGAACAGCACACCAACGGGCACGTCTAGGCTGGTTCGGGTGCTGACCGAACTTCGCAGTGCCGCGGTGGTTGCCGGGTTGCGGGCGCTTGCCCGGCTGACGCCCTATGCCGAGCCGGAGCTGATCGGGCTCCGGAAGATCGTCAAGGCTGGTGACGTCTGTGTCGACGTCGGGGCGGCTTTGGGGCTCTACACGGTCACGTTGTCCAGACTGGTCGGTCCACAGGGGACTGTGCACAGCGTTGAGCCGTTGGTGTTCGCGCATCCGGCTCTGTCGTACCTGTTGCGGCCTCGGGAAGGGCGCAACATCAGGCGGCACTCGGTCGCTCTGGGGGCGCAGGAGCAGGGTCGCGAGGTCATGAGCGTGCCGGTGCGGCACGGGAGCCCTGTCACCGGGCGGTCGTTCCTCACGGTGGGGGCCAACGGGCTCGGGTCCAACGAGGAGTTCGACGAGCATCTCGACGTGGTGGTGAAGACGGACACGCTCGATCACTTCGTCGAGGTCAACGGGATATCGCGGCTCGACTTCGTCAAGGCGGACGTCGAGGGGGCCGAGCTGCGGGTGCTCGAAGGTGCGAAGGAGACCATCGAGCGGTTCAAGCCGGCGTTCCTGCTGGAGATCGAGGAACGGCACGTCGAGCGGTTCGGGTATCGGGCGCAGGACGTGGCGGACTTCCTGGCTGAGCGCGGGTATCGGATGAGCACGTGGCACAAGGACGAGTGGGTGCAGACCGGCCACATCGGTGAGTCCACCAGGAACTACCTGTTCCGGGCGTGAAGAAAAGTCCGGAAAAGTAGAGGACGCCGACCCCTGGGGGTGGATCGGCGTCCTCATCTCGAAGGCCTACAAGCTGTAGACCTCAAGCTCGTACAGGGAGTATCCGTAACGTGTGGCCCGTTGGGTACCCGTCATCCGGAGGTATCTCGCGTCCTGTGGCGTGAACGCTACGACATCATCGCCGCCGTCGCCAGCACTTGTGGTGAAAACGTTCCGCCAGTTCGTCCCGCCATTGGAAAGTTCGATGCGGTAACCGCTGGCGTAGGCGGACTCCCAGTGCAACACTGCGCGACCGATCCGTTGCACAGAGCCAAGATCTACCTGGACCCATTGGTCGTCGCTCCAGTCGCTGGCCCAGCGCGTCGACGGGTTGCCGTCCAGCACGTGTGACGGCGGGAGGTTGTTCCAGCCGGTTTCGTGGGAGGACGCGGAGGCGACGGCGTGTGTTGCCAGGTTGGTGATGTTCTGGCTCCTGCGGGACGGGAACTGCACGACCTGCTGGAAGGTCGGGCGGTTCTGCCAGCTCATCTTGTCCTGGGTGATGCCGCCCATGGCGCGGTGGATGATCGCGTCGGCGCACCACTGGTCGCCTGCCTTGCAGTCCGCGTCACCTGGGTAGACCTGGTTGGCGGGCTTGGCGGCCGCCTGCGTCAGCGAGCTCACCATCGCGGCCCGGCAGCCGGCCAGCGTGCCGCCGCCGCAGTAGGTCTGCGGGAAGGCGCCCTGGACCGGGTCGCCCAGGACCTTGCGCAGGTCCTTGTCCACGTAGCCCCACCAGCCGTACTGAAACGAGGAACCCTTGTGCGGTGCGGAGCCGTGCGCGTCGGACGGGGACTCGTCCACCTGCTGGGCGCTCGCCACGGCGTCGTACAGGCTGTCGCCCAGGGCGGGCTTGAACTCGGCCTGCACCAGAAGCGGCCACCACGCATCAAGAATCCTGATCGCGTCGGCGTGGGCGTAGGTCTTGCTGCCCTTCGAGGTTTCCTTCCGCAACGAACCCGAGCGCTGCCAGTCCTTCAGCTTCTGCACGACCGGGGCGAGCGTCGCGTCCAACGGTGCCGACTCGAGCACGCGCAGCAACTCCGGCAGCACCTCCTGGGCGCGGAGGTCGGCCAGCGCGGCCTCGCCCATCACTCGGGTCAGTGAGGCACGTGTGACCTTCTGGCCGGAGGCGATCAGGGCCTTGACCCGGACGTCCAGCAGGTCGCCGCGGTGCACGGCGCTGTGGCCGAAGCCGCCGAAGGTGAAGTCCTTCGCCTGCTTGTTGTTCCACGAGATGTAGTAGTCCTGGTTGATCGAGTTCGGGTGCCCCTCGAACGGCATGTACGCCGCGACGTTCTCGGTGCCGTCCCAGTCGACCCACTCGTACTCGGCGCGGCCCCACGTCGGCAGGTTCGGGTCCACAGTGGACCGGCGTACCGGGTTCAGGCCCGAGTTGAAGTACGCGACGTCCTTCGAGTCGGCGTAGAACCAGTTGAACGCGTACCCGATCCTGTTGGCCGCGCGCTGGAAGTCGGAGGCCGAGCGGATCGCGGACGGGTCGTTGAGCTCCTGGAAGCCGATGATCGAGTCGACTTCGTGCATGTACGTCGAGCGCAGCGTCGTGTACGCCACGACCTTGCCGCCGACCGTCGCGCGGCTCGTCACCAGGCCGTACTTGGTCCGCCACATCACCAGCGTGTAGGAGCCCGCCGGCGTGCCGTCGGCCACCGTCGGCTTCCACGCGTTCTTGCGCTCCAGGCGCTCCATCGGCAGGCAGGCGCCGTGGAACAGGTAGGAGGTCGAAGCCTTCGTCGCCGGCGAACCGTCGGCGTTGCACAGTTCCACGGCGTACGTGTCGATGATGTCCTGCGCGGACGAGGTCGCGCTCCACGAGTAGTCGACGCCGCGGCCGAGTTGCACGTACATCGAGACACCCGCGAACGACACTCCGCGCGAACGGATGCCAGGACCGTTGAGCTCCTGCAGCAACAACAGCTGCGGCGCGAAGTAACCGGTCTGCGGTCCCCACACGGCGATCGGGTTGCCGGAGTCGGTGTACGCACCGGACACGGCCAGCGCGTTGGACATGCCGTGCTTCTTGTTCAGCAGGTCGGCAGGCAGAACACCATCGGAGAAAATCCCGGAAGCCTTCGCCAGGTCACCGGATGCGGGCACGGCAGCGGAGGTGCCCGTGCCGCCCACCTCGTCGTAGACCATGCGTTCCGGCGTGATGCTGCCGGAGTCGGGGAGGGCCACCCCCTCAGGCGAAGCGGGGGAGGCCGCGTACGGGAACGACTGTCCGTTGTGGAGAGTCAGCACGGCCTCCGGGTCGTTCTGCGCCCGGAACGCCTTCCACACCTGCTCACCGACGGCAGCGCCGTACTTGTTCTGCGCGGCCAGCTTCACCAGCGCCGACTGCACCTCGCCGCCACCGCCGGCACCGAACAGGCCGCCGACGACCGAAGCGATCGCCACCATGTCCGTCGCCTTGAACGGCTGGATGTCGTTCCAGTTCGTGATCGAGTCCGCGTGCCCGGTGAGCACGTACTCGCCGGGGAAGTTCCGCGCCGCCACGGACTGCGTGATGTAGGCGTTGATCCCGGAGATGTAGTCGTTGACGTCGGCCAACGCCTGACGTCCCCGCTCACCGTTCTTCGCGGCCGCGGTGTCGATCTGCTTTTGCAGGTCGGCCTCGGTGTACGGGATCTGGTTGTAGAAGCTCTGCTCCAGCGTCCGGTTGGACGGCGCGCCACCGGCGAAGCCGGAGAGCTGCCCGCGGCCGAGGTGGCGGAACAGGTCCATCAGCCACAGGCGGTCCTGCGCTGCCGCGAACCCGGCGCCGAACATCGTGCCGGACCGCGTGGTGCCGGTGATGTGCGGCATGCCGATCTTCTTGTCCCGCACGATGGTCACGTCCGAGCGCGGCTTGACCGTGCTCTCGACCTGGTCGGACGGGACACCGAACGACGCGTCGTTGAAGAAGTTCGTGAGCTGGTCGTTCGTGAGGCCGCTGTAGCCGGACGACATGGCGTCGTACTTGCCGAGCTGGTCGGCCGAGTGCGCGGGCCTGGTGCCGAACGCCTTGTGCGCCAGGATCTCGGCCAGGGTGGCGTTGCCGTTGTTGCCGGGCGGCACGATGTCGCCGCATTGGCCGAGGCAGTAGTCGTCGGCGGCGAACGCGACCGCGCGCGAGTCCGCGTGGGCGGACGGGGCGATCATGAGGGAGGCGGTGACGGTGGCGGTGACCAACAGGGACGTCACCGGATTGGCTCTCCGCATGGCGCGAAGCTCCTCTCCGAGCGGTGCAGGGATGTTGTGACGAAGGTTACTTTCCAGTAGGCCTATCGCGAAAGACCTTCGCGTTTGCCGTGTCGATCTCGGGCCGCCTGTATCGATCCCGAAGACATCCAGAAGCCCATACGGGAAGAAACGATGGGCAGTTTCCGATTCCGCGCCGCCGTATCCGTGTTTCTGGTACGACATTCCACTCAGTGGGATTTCGATGTTTGGTCACTCAGGGTCCCGATGTCGCCCCCCAAGTCCTGGTGACATGCCTACGCAGCGAAGTCGGAGCGCTATTCCGGTAACTGTGAACGGCTCTCGCCATCTCGAAAAACCGTTACCACATGATGAGATAACTGAGAATTAACGTGACCTTCGACGGTTGTACGCGAAGATCACGAACATGAGGGAGCACGGAACGCCAATGCGGGAGGCGTCGTGATCAAGGTTCTGCTGGCCGACGACGAGGATCTCGTCCGTTCCGGCCTTCGCATGATCCTGAGCAGCGTCGGGGACATCGAAGTCGTCGCCGAATGCGATGACGGACACCTGGTGGCCGACCTGGCCCGCCAGCACCGTCCTCACGTGGTCCTGCTCGACATCCGGATGCGCACCTCGGACGGGCTCGTGGCACTGCGGAGGCTGCGGACCCTGCCCGACCCACCACGGGTCTGCATCCTGACCACGTTCGACGTCGATGAATACGTTTCGGAAGCCTTGAGACTCGGTGCGGCGGGCTTCCTGCTGAAGGACACCGAACCGGAACAGCTCGTCAAGGCCGTGCGCGATCTCGCGCGCGGTGGTGCGGTTCTCGACCCCGGTGTGGCGGCACGGGTCCTCGCGGCCGTTGCGGACGGCGAGCGGATGGCCGAGCCGGCACGCAGGCTCCTCGCGAGTCTGTCCGAACGCGAGCGCGAGGTGCTCGTCCTGATCGGCCAGGGCATGTCCAACGCGGAGATCGGCGGGACCCTGCACCTGTCGGAGGCGACGGTGAAGGGCTACGTCTCGTCGGTGCTCGGCAAGATCGGCGCGGTCAACCGCGTGCAGGCCGCTCTGGTGGCCTACCGCGGCGGCCTGATCGCTTGACGATGAAGGGAACCTTCACCTGACGTGGATGAAGGTTCCCTTCATCGAGGACTAGTTGCCCGAGACGATCTCGGGGATCTCGTCCGCGGAAGGTTCGACCTCGACCCTGTTGCGGCCGTGGCGCTTGGCGCGGTACAGCGCCATGTCCGCGGCCGCGAACAGCTGGTCCAGTTTGGCCGGTCCCGCCGCGACACCGATGCTCACCGTCGGGCGGCGGACCGCGCCGAGCACCATCGTCCAGTCGTGGCTGTCGACGGCCGCGCGGATCCGCTCGGCCACGTTCGGGCCCACGTCCAGGTTCGGCCCGGTGTCACCGAGCAGCACCACGAACTCGTCGCCTGCCCAGCGCGCCACCAGGTCGTCCGCCCGGCATTCCCGCCGCAGCAACGCCGCTATCTCGCGCAGCGCGGCATCGCCCGCCGCGTGGCCCGCGTCGTCGTTCACGCCCTTGAACCAGTCCACGTCGACCAGCACCAGCCACGGCACCCGGCCGCGCGCGGCGGTCGACTCCAGCAACGCCTGCGCGGCACGTTCCAGCCCAAGCCGGTTCGTCAAGCCCGTCAACGGGTCGCGGGTCGCGGCTTCCTGCGCCGCCACCGCGAGCCGTTGCGCCTGCACGGCCACCCGGCGCTGTTCCAGGGCCTGGCCCAGGCCTTCCTGCAGCGTCTCCGTCGCCGTGCGCGCAGCCACCATCGACCGTCGCAACGCCTCGGCCTCGCCGACCGCGTCACCCAGCTCGTGGCAGATGTCCGCCAGCTCCGTGGAGAACCGCAGCAGCAACGACGTGTCGTTGATGCGTTCGGCGTTGCACACCGCGCGGGACGCGAGTGTGCGCGCTTCCTCGAGATTGCCGTGCTCGCGCCGTACGACGGCGAGAACCCAGTTGCCGACCGAGATGCCCCACATGTCGTTGGCATCCAACGCGAGCCGAAGCGTCTCCGCGCCGGTCTCCTCGGCCTTGTCCAACTGCCCGACGCCGGCCAGTGAACGGCCGTAGGCGCCCATCAGCGCTCGGCGCATCGTCTCGTCCTTGACCAGCCCCAGGCCCTCGTCGAGGTACGCCAGCGCTTCCTCGAAGATCGCCGGGGCAGCCGCGGGAGGCCCGGAGCAGGCGCGGAAGTTCAGCGAACCGCCGAGGCGCTGCAGGCAGCGCGCCAGCGTGTCCGTGTTGCCCGCCCTGCGTGCCACCTGCACCGACAACCGCAGCATGTCGAGCGCCGCGCGCCGGTTGCCGATCCCCTCCATGAGGTAGCCCAGGGCAGCCATCGTCTCGGCCACCGCGGGACTCTCGGCGGCGCGTTCGGCGTCCAGGTCGGTCCAGCCCTCCGCGGCCAGCTCCAGGGCGAGCGGAATGCGGCCGAGGCGCCACGCCATCACGGCGCGGTTCACCAGCACGGCGGAACGTGCCCAGCGGTCGGCGCCGGGGGACACCTTGGTGACCACCTCGTCGAAAAGGGAGTTCGCCTCCGGCTTGCGGCCAGCGTCGAGCAACGCGCGGACCTCCCGGTCCAGCCGCGGAATCTGGCCCGCTACCAGCGGATCACGCTGCTCCACTCGTTCATCGACTCCGTTCCGACTCGCCGAGCGGCCTGCACAGGCTACCGGGACGGTCGCGCCCCGTACCGATCGTGGTGCAGGACGTCATCGAGGGGTAGTCGGTTGCGCCAACCGTGACGTTCCAGATCTGGCGTGTCGGGCAGGGATCGAACCGGTCCAACGCACAGCCATGCCACCGGACGGACCCTCGTGGGGATGTCCAGCAGACGGCGCAGCACATCTTCTCGGTAAAAGCTCACCCACCCAACCCCGAGGCCCTCCTCCGTCGCGGCGAGCCACAGGTTCTGGATGGCCAGACACACGGAGTAGAGGCCGGCGTCCGCGATCGCGTGCCTGCCCAGCACCGCCGGTGAGCCGCGATCCGGGTCGTAGGTGACGACGATGCCGAGGGACGACTCCATGACGCCCTCGACCTTGATGCGGGAGAACACCTCTGCCCGTTCGTGATCCAGCTGGGCCGCGAAGACGGTCCGTTCGGCCTGGACGTGGTCGCGGAACGCGCGCCGAATCGATTCATCACGCACCAGCACGAAGTCCCACGGTTGGGAAAGACCGACGCTCGGCGCCGCGTGGGCCGCCGTCAACACACGCCGCAGCACGTCTGAAGGGATTTCCGCGCCGGTGAACTCGGCACGTGTGTCCCTGCGCCGGTGCACTACTTCGTACAGGTTCATTCGTGCGATGGTGCCTCACTCGAAAGCACCAACTTCACGCTGGAGAGGTGGCGCTGATCTCATCCGAGGCGATAGACCGATCGGATGCGAAGAATGCGAGGTGGTTACGGCTCCGCGCTCGGATTCGGCGGCGGAGTCGGCGTGACCACGTTCACCGGTGCCTGGCCGCTGCTGGCCCTCGTCCTGCTCGCCGCCGTCGTCGTGATCGTGTCGCTGCGCACGACGATCATCGGCGCCGGGCTGGCCGCACTGCAGTGCTGGGGCCTCTACGCGACCTTCTTGGTCGGTGTTCGTGGTGATCTGACGGTCGACGAACACACGACCTGGGTGCTCGCGTTGCTGGTGCAGCTCGCCGTGCTGGCCTTCCTGGCCAACACGGCGGTCCGCGTCATCGCCCTTGTGACGGGTACGGCAGCAGGGCCATCTCCCGTGCGTTCTTGATCGCGGTGGCGACCTGGCGCTGCTGTTGCGGCGTCAGGCCGGTCACCCGGCGGGACCGGATCTTGCCCCGGTCCGAGATGAACTTGCGGAGCAGCGTGACGTCCTTCCAGTCGACGACGGTCACGCCTTCCTTCGTGAGCAGGTTCTGCCTGCGCTTCAACGGCCTCTTGCTGTCGCGCATCACCAGCTCGCCTTCGAGACGCCGGGAAGTTCGCCCCGGTGGGCCATTTCCCGCAGGCGGATGCGCGACAGTCCGAACGCGCGGTTGAACGCACGCGGCCGTCCATCCACGGCGTCGCGGTTGCGCAACCTGGTCGGCGACGCGTCCCGCGGCAGCTTCTGCAGGCCGCGCAACGCTTCTTCGCGCGTCTCCGGGTGCCGCAGCATTTCCTTCAGCTGCGCACGACGTTCCGCGTAACGCGCGACGACCTCGCGGCGGCGCTTGTCCGCGGCGATCTTCGACTTCTTCGCCACGTCAGCGCTCCTCTCGGAAGTCGACGTGCTTGCGCGCCACCGGGTCGTACTTGCGCAGCACCAGCCGGTCCGGGTCGTTGCGGCGGTTCTTGCGGGTCACGTAGGTGTAGCCGGTGCCGGCGGTCGACCTCATCTTGATGATCGGCCGGACGTCGTTGCCCTTGGCCATCAGACCTTCACCCCTTGCGCGCGCAGCCGGGCCACGACGGCCTCGATGCCGAGCTTGTCGACGGTCTTGATGGCCTTTGTGGACAGCGTCAGCGTCACGAACCGGTTCAGCGACGGCACCCAGTACCGCTTGCGCTGGACGTTCGGGTTCCACCGGCGCCGCGTCTTGCGTTGCGAGTGCGAGACGCGGTTGCCGAAGCCCGGCTCACGGCCGGTCAGCTGGCAGCGCATGCGCACCTCCTCCAGATGTCGAGCAGCGTTTGAAACGACATTCGTTTTCAACTACGGTAGCCTACATGGAAACCGTTGTCGTTATGGTGGCGGGGCTGGTCGAGCACGACGTCGCCGTGCGGGTGTGGCGGGACCGGCCCGGCTCGGTGCTGGTGCGGCACGTCGCCACGGACACGTGCGTGCGCCGCTGGGTCGATGGCATCGCCACCGAGGTCGAGCTGCTGCACAACTGCGTGTCGTGCACCGTGCGCGAAGACCTGCGGGAACTGCTCGGGACGTTCGCGGGGCACACGGTCGTGCTGCACCTCGACCCGTTGCTGGAGCCGGACGTGGTGCGCCGCGACCTCGGCGTCGGCGTGGAGTGCGTGATCACCGTGCTCGACGCGCAGAGCTGGCTGGACGACGCACTCGGTGACGCCTCGATGGTCAGCGACGAGCGCACGGTGGCCCAGGTCGTCGTCGCGCAGGCCGAGGCCGCGGATGTGCTGGTGCTGCAAGGAGATGCGGACGAACGGACGCTGGCCGTGCTCGACCGGCTGGCTCCGGGAGCGCACCGCTGCACTCCCGACACGATCGTGGTCAAGCGGTCCAACCGGCCGCGGGTGATCCCGCTCACGCCCGAATGCGGTGTCTCGACGGCGGTTTTCACGGCGGACCGGCCGTTCCACCCGGCACGGCTGAACGAGGCGCTCGACTCGTTGCTCGACGGGACGGTGGTGCGTTCGCGCGGCCGGCTCTGGGTCGCGGACGAGCCCGACGTCGCGCTGCACCTGGAATCGGCGGGCGGCGGGATGCACGTCGGAGAAGGCGGCCCGCGTGACGGCAGGACCACGCAGATCGTGGCGATCACGGTGGGAGAGCCCGACTGCATCATCGCGGCGTTCGCAGGCGCGCTGCTGACCGACGACGAACTGTCCTTCGTGGACTCGATCCGAAAGCTGGCGATATGAAGCCCGGTATCCACCCCGACTACCACCCGGTGGTCTTCCAGGACGCGTCCACCGGCAGGACGTTCCTGACCCGCTCGACCGCCACCTCCAGCAGGACGATCAAGTGGGAGGACGGCAACTCCTACCCGCTGCTGGTCGTCGACATCACCGCCGACTCGCACCCGTTCTGGACGGGCACGCAGCGGCTCGTCGACACCGCCGGCCGGGTCGAGAAGTTCAACCGCCGCTACGGAAAGCGAGAGCGCTGATGGCCGTCCCCAAGCGCAAGACGTCCCGCTCCAACACTCGCCACCGGCGCTCGCGGTGGAAGGCCGCCGCGCCGGACCTGGTCCGCGTGAGGACGTTGGACGGCAAGGAACTTCTCGTTCCGCGTCGGCTCGTCGCCGCCTACAGGCGGGGACTGCTCTAGAAAGGGAGCTGGACCGTCCCGTCCGGTGAGTCGCGCCACTGGTCGAAGGGGCGGTCCAGCTTCCACCCCGTGCCGTCGTGGTCGAGCACGCGGTTCTCGCATGTGTCCACATTGGACAGCGACTCGAACAGGTCGATGCTCCAGCCGAACAACCTGCGGCACAGCAACCTGATCGTCAGACCGTGCGACACGACCAGCACCGTCTTCGCGTGCTGCTCGTCGGAGTGCAGCCGCACTTCCAGCCCGTCCAGGAACGCCGCCACCCGGTCGTCCACGTCCGCGCCCGATTCGCCGTTGGGCAGCCGGAAGAAGAAGTGCCCGAACGCGTGGCGCTGGTGCTTGAGCATCTCCTGCTGCACCGGGTCCTGGAGGTTGCCCCAGTCCTGCTCGCGCACCCGCGGCTCGGTCACGACGCGCTCGGCCTCGATGCCGAGCAGCTCGAACGTCCTGCGCGTCCGCTTGTACGGCGACACGTAGGCCGCGACCGGGCCCTCACCGATCAGCTCCCTGATCGTGGCGCCGGCCGCCCTGGCTTGCTGTTCTCCCAGTTCGGTGAGCGGGAGGGCGTGGTCGGGGATGCGGCAGTAGGCGAGCTCGTCGACGTTGCCGAGGCTCTGGCCGTGGCGCAGCAGGATGATCCGCACTCCTCCATCGTGCCTCAGCCCGGCACCCCGCTCGGGCGTTACAGTGCTGGGCGAGCCGAGGAGGAAGCCGTCACATGATCAAGTACATCGCGCTGTACAGGAAGCCCGCGAACCCCGCTGACTTCGACGAGAAGTACTTCGGCACGCACATGCCGATCGCCGACTCGGTACCGGGACTCGTGCGCGCCGAGGTCGCCAAGGTGCAGCGGGTGTTCCTGGCCGGGTTCCTGGGCGACACCGAGCCGTACCTGATCGCCGAGCTGTACTTCGAGTCGGCCGAGTCGATGAAGGCCGCCTTCAAGACGCCCGAGTGGGCCTCGTCCGGCGCGAACCTCACCGAGATCGGCGGCATGGAGCTCGTCGCGATGTTCAGCGCTGAGGTGGTGGAGTCGTGAAGGCCGTCGTCATCGGCGGCGGCACGATGGGCGCGGGCATCGTCCACGTCCTGCTCGCCCACGGCCACGAGGTCACGCTCTCGGAAGCCGACGCCGAACGCGCCGAGCAGGGCAGGCTCGCCGTCAAGCGCTCGCTCGACAAGGCACAGGAGAAGGGCAAGCTCGCCGACGCAGAGGCGGTCTTCGCGAACCTGAGCACCGGCGAGCTGCCGGCGGACGCGGAACTCGTCGTCGAGGCCGTGCCGGAGAACGTGCCGCTCAAGCAGAAGGTCCTCGGTTTCGCCGCCGAGAAGTGCCCGAACGCGATCCTCGCGACCAACACGTCGTCGCTGTCGATCGCGGAGATCGCCGCGGGCCTGCAGGGCGAACGCGTGCTCGGCATGCACTTCTTCAACCCCGTCCCGGTGCAGCAGCTCGTCGAACTGGTCCACCACGACGGCGTCGACCCCGCGAACGTGGCCAAGGCGCGAACCTGGGCCGAACAGTGGGGGAAAACCGTCATCGAGGTGCGCGACTCGCCGGGCTTCGCGACCTCACGGCTGGGCGTCGCCGTGGGCATGGAAGCGATCCGCATGGTGGAGGAGGGCGTCGCGTCGGCGGCGGACATCGACACCGGCATGAAGCTCGGCTACCGCTGGCCGATGGGCCCGCTGGAGCTCACCGACCTGGTGGGCCTCGACGTCCGGCTGGCGATCGCCGAACACCTCGCGGCGGAACTGGGGCCGCGGTTCGAGCCGCCGCAGCTGTTGCGGGACAAAGTCGCACGTGGCGAGCTGGGCAAGAAGACGGGTCAGGGCTTCTTTTCCTGGTAGATAGTTTCCGTGCACATCCGGGAGTACACCGAGGACGACCTCGACGCGGTTTTCCGCCTGCGCAAGCTCGCGTTCAACGCGTCCGAACGGCCGCAGCAGCTGGTCCAGCCGGGCAGGCACGGGCTGGTCGCGGAACTCGACGGCAAGGTCGCCGGAGTGCTCGGCATCGGCGAGTACGCGCAGTTCTACGGCGGCGCCGCGGTTCCCATGGGCGGGATCGGTGGCGTCGCCGTCGACGGCGCCACGCGTGGCCGTGGCGTCGCGGCCGCGTTGCTCGACGCCGCCCTGCCGGTGATGCGCGAGCACGGTCAGCCCATCTCCGTGCTCTACGCGACCGTGCCGGCCCTGTACCGCAAACGCGGCTGGGAGCGCGCCGGGGTCTTCGAGTGGGTCGAGCTGCCGATGGACAGGGTGCTGGCCGCTCCGCGACCGACCGAGCTCATCCCGTCGCGTCCGGCCGAGGACAGCGATCTCCCCGCTCTGCACGAGTGCTACCTCGAGGTGGCGCGGACGATCGACGGCATGGCCGACCGGCGCCCGCCGCGGATCGACCTCGCGAAGGTGCTCGACCTGGACCTGGTGAGCGTGCTGCCCGGCGCGAACGGCCTGCGCGGGTACCTGACGGCGCAGCGCGAACCCAGCGATCGCGACATGGGCCGGCTGAAGGTGTTCGACCTGATCGGCGTGGACGTCGAGGCCCAGCTGAACCTGCTCGCGTCGCTCAAGTCGTGGGAGGGCACGCTCGAGGCGATCGACCTGCGGATCACCGACCCGGCGACGCTCGACCTGCTCGGCGCGACCGCGATGCGGTACCCGGTGTGGACCTCGACCTGGATGCTGCGCGTCGTCGATCTGCCCGCCGCGGTCGCCGCCCGTGGCTGGCCGCGCCTCGCGAACGCCGCGGTGGACCTGGAGATCATCGACGAGCACGCGCCGTGGCACGCCGGTCTTCAGCGCATCGTCGCCGAGGACGGTGCCGTGCGCGTCGAACCCGGCGGCAGCGGCGCGGTCAGGATGCACGCGCGGGCGCTCGGCCCGTGGTTCTCCGGTGCGCAGAGCACGCATGCCCTGCGGCGCGCGGGTTTGCTGGAGGGCGACCCGGCCGATGCCGCGGTGCTGGACCAGCTGGTCGGCACGTCCGGTGTCCCGCGGCTCGCGGACTTCTTCTGATGACCGACGTCTACCACGAGGTCATGCGCACCATCTGGGACCACAACCTGCACTTCGGTCTCTGGACGTCCGAAGAGGACGAGTCCTCGAACCGCGTCGCCGCCGAACGCATGACGGCGCTGCACATCGACAAGCTCGGTGCCCGGCACGGCTGGCGCGTCCTCGACCTGGGCCGCCGCGTCGGCACGTCGGCGTTCCGGCTGGCCGAGGCGTCGCACGCCGACATCGTGTCGGTGTCCCCGTGCGCTGATCACGTCCGCCTCGCCAACGTTCGTGCGGAGGCGTTGTTCGTAGACGACCAGGTCCGGTTCGTGCACGGAGATCCGCACGCGATGCCGTTCTGCGCCGACACGTTCGACGCGGCGTGGGCTGTGGAGACGTTGCCGCACTTGGGGGACAGGGCCGGTGTCCTGCGCGAGCTCGCTCGCGTGGTGAAGCCGTCCGGTGTGGTCGTTGTGTCCGACTTCGTGCAACGGCGGCCCGTGTCACAGGACGTGCTGGACGAGTTGAAGCCTGCTTTGACGACCTACGACATCGATGAGCTGCCCACGTTCGCGGGCTACCCGAAGTTGTTGGCCGCGGCGGGCTTGCGGGTCGTCGAACTGCTGGATCTGACGGCGGAGACGCGCAGGACGCTGGACAGGATGCGGGACGGCGCCCGGCGGCACTACAACGCTCTCGTTGCGGCGTATGGAGAAAAGGCGCAGCAGTACCTCGACCAGCTGTTGTCACCCATTGCGTTGCAGCCGTCACTGGGTTACGTGCTCGCGGTCGCGCGAGTCTGACTTCGTCCCCAGGCCTCCGCCAAGTAACAATGGAGCCATGTCGGGGGACGACGTGAGGCACGCCTACGGCGACAACATGGGTTGGCGCCTGAAGGGCTACGCGAAGCGGCACAGCGGACCACCTGTCAGCGTGCGGGAGATCTCCCGTGCGCAGTTCCTGGAGATCCGGCCGCTGTTCGACGCCGAGGACAACCCGTGGCTGGTCGACCTGCACGAGGTGGGCCCGGACATCTGGCACCGTGTGGAACAGGTGCTCGGCCCGCTCGACCCCGGCCAGGACTACTACGTCACCGGGCACCCGCTGGACTGGGACAAGGATCCGGTGCAGGTCGCCCGCGACCTGATCGACGAACGGTATCCGCTCGCGACGGCGGCGTTCCTCGGCG
The DNA here is from genome assembly GCF_016907955.1 of Lentzea nigeriaca. Lineage (GTDB taxonomy): Bacteria > Actinomycetota > Actinomycetes > Mycobacteriales > Pseudonocardiaceae > Lentzea > Lentzea nigeriaca. The sequence goes on from NZ_JAFBCX010000002.1 coordinate 845,435, forward strand.
GCAGCGTCGCGGCGGGCAACTACACGGCGAACTCGGACCTGGACATCGTCGTGATCGTCGACGACCTGCACTGCGCGTTCCGGGAGACGCTGGAGCACCGCGGCTGGCCCGTGGAGCTGTTCTGTCACACGATCGAGTCGTTCCAGGACTTCGTGGCCCGCGACATCCAGGACCGGCGCCCTCCGCTGCTGCACATGTGCGCCGAGGGTTTCCTGATGCTCGACGCCGACGGCACCGGCCAGCGCATGCGAGCCGAGGCGCGTGCCCTGCTGGAGTTCGGCCCTCCGGTCCCGACCGCGACGGAACTCGAAGACCGCAGGTACGGCACCACCGACCTGCTCGAGGACCTCATCGGCGCGCGGGACGACGACGAGCGGCTGTTCGTCGCGGCCAGGCTGCTGACCTGCGCGGGTGAGCTGGCGCTGGTCGTGCAGAACAAGTGGCTGGGGCACGGGAAGTGGCTGCTCAGGCGTCTCCGCGAGGCGAAGGCCGACGAGCTCGTGGACGCCTACCGGGCGCTGGTGCGGGGCGAGGGCGCCGAGTGGTTCATCGAGGTCGTCGAGCACGTCCTGACGTCCGCAGGTGGGCGGCTGGAGGCCGGTTACCGCCGGGAGGCGTCACCTCGCTAGGCCGACGCTAGTCTTCCTGTTCGTGCTGCTCGTCGTCCTGGAACTGATCGGGATCGCCGTCTTCGCCGCGTCCGGTGCGGTGGCTGCGGTGCGGGCCCGTCTGGACGTGTTCGGCGTGATCGTCCTGGCGCTCACCACGGCGTTGGGCGGCGGCATCATCCGTGACGTGCTGCTGGGCGTGCACCCGCCGACGAGCCTGCGGAACTGGCCGTACCTCCTGGTCGCCGGCGGCACGGGGCTGATCGTCTTCTGGTTCCACCCACAGGTCGCGAAGCTGCGTCGTTCCGTGTTGCTGCTGGACGCCGTGGGCCTTGGTCTGTTCGTCACGTCCGGCACCACCACCGCGTTGGCTCTCGGCGCCACTCCGTACGCCGCATGCCTCATCGGGATGACGACCGGCATCGGCGGTGGCGCCGTTCGCGACCTCCTGCTGCGAGAAATTCCACTGGTCCTCAGGAGAGAGATCTACGCCGTGGCGGCGCTGGCGGGCGCGGTCGTCGTCGCGGTGGGTGAGTGGATCGAGTTGCCGAAAGACCTGGTCGCGCTGACCGGTGCGTCACTGATCATCACCATCAGGCTGATCGCGCTGTGGCGGAAGTGGAATGCACCGGTCGCACGGGGCTTGGAAGGTTAGCGGAAACTAACACCGTACTCACACCCGCAGTTAGGGACCTTCTCAGGCGCCTCTCAGGACCCTCAGCAACACTGCCCCTATGCGCATCCTCGTTGTCGATGACGATCGGGCGGTCAGGGAGTCACTCCGCCGCTCGCTCCAGTTCAACGGCTACCAGGTCGAGACTGCCGGAGACGGCATGCAGGCCCTGGAGTCGGTGACTGCCGCCAGGCCGGACGCCATGGTGCTCGACGTGATGATGCCGCGGCTGGACGGGCTGGAGGTGTGCCGGCGCCTTCGCAGCACCGGCGACGACCTGCCGATCCTCGTGCTGACCGCGCGGGACGCCGTGAGCGACCGCGTGTCCGGGCTGGACGCCGGGGCCGACGACTACCTGCCCAAGCCGTTCGCGCTGGAGGAGCTCCTGGCACGACTGCGCGCGCTGCTGCGCCGCGCCGCCCAGGACAGCGACGCCGCCGCGCAGCAGTCCGCCGCCGTGCTGAAGTTCGCCGACCTGGAGCTGGACCCGTCCACCAGGGACGTCCGCCGCGGCGACCGCCCGATCAGCCTCACCCGCACCGAGTTCGCACTGCTCGAGCTCCTGCTGGCGCACCCGCGCCAGGTGCTGACACGCAGCCGCATCCTGGAGGACGTGTGGGGGTACGACTTCCCGACCTCGGGCAACGCGCTCGAGGTCTACGTGGGCTACCTGCGCCGCAAGACGGAGGCGGAGGGCGAGCCGCGGCTGATCCACACGGTGCGTGGGGTGGGGTATGTCCTCCGGGAGACGCCTCCGTGATCATCCTCGAACCCCAGGGACGGCTGCGAAGGGCGTCGCTGCGGGCTCGGGTCACCTGGCTCGCCGCGTTCTGCGTCGCAGGGGCCGTGGCACTGGTGTCGTTCGGTGCGTACATGATCGTCCGCAAGAGCGTGTACGACGCGCTCGACGAGGGCCTGCGCTCGCGTGCCGTCACGGTCGCGACCGGTTTCAAGGTCACCACGCCGGACGAGGTCCAGAACTACCCGGCGGCGTTCCTCGCCGCCGGTGACGTGAAGATGGGGCTGCTGCAGGCCAACACGGGGAAGATCCTCTACCCGAAGACCGGCGAGCCGCCGCCCGTCGTCGAGGAGGCCTGGGAGGTCGCGCAGGGCGAGCGCGGCGAGTTCATCTGGACCGACCACAAGACCGAGACGCGGGTGATCGCCGTCCGGTACGGACTGGACGGGTCGGAGCAGGCGATCGTCATCGCGCAGTCGATGCAGCCACAACGGACGACGCTCGCCAAGCTCAGCGTTGTCCTGCTGCTCATCGGCGGCGCGGGTGTGCTGCTCGCGGCCATCGCGGGCACGGCGGTCGCGCGCACCGGTCTGCGTCCGGTGCAACGGCTGACCGAGGCCACCGAACGCGTCGCGAACACAGGTGACCTGACGCCGATCCCGGTGTCGGGCGACGACGAGCTCGCACGGCTGACGCACAGCTTCAACGCGATGCTCGGCGCGGTCGCCGAATCCCAGGAACGGCAACGCCGCCTGGTCGCCGACGCGGGCCACGAGCTGCGCACGCCGTTGACGTCCATGCGCACCAACCTGGAACTCCTGTTGGCATCGGAACGTCCGGATTCGCCCACGTTGTCCGAAGAGGACAAGCGGGAGATCCAGTCCGACGTGCGCGGCCAGCTCGACGAACTGACCACGCTGATCGGTGACCTGGTCGAACTCGCCCGCGAGGACGCGCCGCAGGTCATCCACGAACCCGTCGACCTCGTCGAGGTGGTAGAACGGGCGTTGGACCGCGCGCGCCGACGCGCCTCGAACGCCGTGACGTTCGACGTGCAGCTGCAACCGTGGACACTTCTGGGTGATTCAAGTGCTCTCGAGCGCGCGGTGCTGAACCTCCTCGACAACGCGGTGAAGTTCAGCCCGTCGGGCTCAGCGGTGCGGCTGAGCCTGCGTCAGGTGGGCGACGGCAGCGCCGTGGTGGAGGTGGCGGACGCGGGCCCAGGCATCGCGGATGCCGATCTACCTCACGTTTTCGAGCGGTTCTACCGCTCGTCCGAGGCGAGGACCCTCCCGGGGTCCGGCCTGGGACTCGCCATCGTGAAGCAGGTGGCACAACGGCACGGCGGCACGGCCACCGCGGGCAGAGCGCCCGAAGGCGGTGCCCTGTTCACGTTGCGCCTACCCGGACGTCCGTAAGGTGGGGCGTGTGAGTCATCGCGTGAACGACGATTCTTCGTCGACCTGGGAGACGACGCCTCCCACCGGAGACGGACCTGAGCGCACCACGCGCTTCTCCACAGCCAGGTCGTCGTCCTCCTACGACGACGATCCGGCGCCGAGGTTCTCCAAGAAGAAGGCGAAGAAGAAGCAGCCGTTCTGGAAAGAGCTGCTGGTCATCTTCAGCGTGGCGCTGGTGCTGACCGTCGTCATCCAGACGTTCGTCGCGCGCGTGTTCGTCATCCCGTCGGCCTCGATGGAGACGACGCTGCACGGCTGCACGGGCTGCGTGAACGACAAGGTGCTGGTCGAGAAGATCACGTACCTGTTCCGCGACCCCCAGCCGGGCGACGTGATCGTCTTCCGCGGCCCGCCGAACTGGACGGGCGGCAAGCAGCCCCCGAACTTCGTCACGGGCACGCTGCAGGACCTGGGCTCGATGGTGAACCTGTCCGAGCCCAGCGGCACGGACTTCATCAAGCGCGTCATCGCGGTCGGCGGCCAGACCGTCGAGTGCTGCGACGAGCAGGGCCGCGTCCTGGTCGACGGCAAGCCACTGGACGAGCCGTACCTGAACTTCGGCGGCGGCCCGCGTCAGCAGGACTCGTTCGAGAAGGTCACCGTGCCCGCGGGCAAGCTGTGGGTGATGGGCGACAACCGCAACAACTCGTCGGACTCGCGCAAGCACGGCGACCCGACGCCTGCCGACGGCGCCATCCCGATCGACAACGTCGTGGGCAAGGCCCGCGTGATCGTCATCCCGGTGGGCCGTTGGGGCTCGATCTCCGACTTCAACCCGCAGACGGGCGGCAAGTAACTCCTGGTTCAAACGATGAAGGGGAACCTTCATCCACCTCACGTGGATGAAGGTTCCCCTTCATCGTGCAAGTCAGCCCTTGGTGGAGCCCAGCGTCAGGCCACCCACGAACTGGCGCTGGAGCACGAAGAACACCACCAGAGTGGGCAGTGCGACCAGCAGCGAGCCCGCCGCGATCAGGTTGTTGTCGGTGAAGAACGTGCCCTTGAGGTTCTGCAACGCCGACGTGACCGGCATCTTGTCGCCGTCCTGGATCAGCACCAACGCCCAGAGGAAGTCGTTGTAGATCCAGGTGAACTCGAGCGTCGCCAGCGCGGCCAGCACCGGCCGGCACAACGGCAGGGTCAGCTGCCAGTACTGCCGGAACACCGACGCGCCGTCCACGCGGGCGGCCTCGGTCAGCTCGTACGGGATCGTCTTCATGTAGTTCGACAGCACGAAGGTGCAGAAGCCGGACTGGAACGCGATGTGGATCAGGATCACGCCGAGCTGCGAGTCGATCAGCGAACCGCTCGCGCTGATCCACTCCGGCACTTCGATCAGCCGGTACAGGCGCCACAGCGGCGTCACGATCACCTGCTGCGGCAACAGGTTGCCCGCGGTGAAGATCATGAGCAGCAGCAGGTTGAACTTGAAGCTGAACCGGGACACGCCGAACGCCACCATGGAGCTGAGCAGCAGCGTGAGCAGCAGAGCCGGGATGGTGATCAGGAACGTGTTCCAGTAGAAGTGCGGCAGGTCGCCGACGTCCCACGCCTTCGCGAAGTTCTCGAGCGTGAGGGACTTCGCGATGGAGAAGTAGCCGTTGACCGACGTGTCGTCGTACGTGCGCAGTGACGCGTAGACCGCCCACAGCAGCGGCGCCAGAGTCATCAGGCACGTGAGGATCAGGAACGCGTGCAACGCGACCCGCGCCGGGGTCACCGTCCGCTTCTTCGACGAAACCGGCGCCGAGGGCCGTTCCAGCGTGGCCGTCACGACCGGTTCTCCTTGCTGAACGTCTGGTACAGGTACGGGATGATGACGCCGAGCGAGATCGTCAGCAGGATCACCGCGACCGCGGAACCCCGGCCGATGCGCGAGGCCTCACCGATGATGTTGTCGGTCACCAGCACCGACAACAGCTCCAGACCGTTGCGGCCCTTGTTGATGACGTACACGATGTCGAACGCGCGCAGCGCCTCGATCACCGTCACGACCGCCACCACGATGTTGACCGGCTTCATCACCGGGAAGGTGACGCGGAAGAACGTCTGCGTCGACGACGCGCCGTCCAGTGCCGCGGCTTCCTTCAGCGCCGGGTCGACCGACTTCAGGCCCGCCAAGTACAGCAGCATGATGTAGCCGGTGTGCCGCCACGCGGCCGCGACGAGCACCGCGTAGAGGTTGATGTCGGAGTCGCCGATCCAGTCGACGGGCTTGTCACCGAGGCCCAGCAGCGAGTTCAGCAGACCGCCGTCGGGCGTGTAGATCAGCTGCCAGATGAAGCCGATCAGCGCGAGCGACAGCACCATCGGCATGTACAGCGCGCTCTGGTAGATGCGGCTGAACCTGAGCTCGCGGTCGAGCAGCACGGCCAGCAGCAGGCCTGCGCACGTCGGGACGACGAGCAGGAACACCAGCCAGATCAGGTTGTGCTGCACCGCGGGCCAGAACCGCGGGTACTCGGTGAAGATCTCTGTGTAGTTCTCGACGCCGATCCACTCGATGTCCTCGAACCCGCCGATGCCGTTCCATCGGCTGAACGACAACGCGATCGAGCCCAGCGTCGGGATCCACACGAACAGCACGTGCACGATCGTGGGAATCCCGAGCATGAGCCCGAGCACCAGTTTGTCCGTGCCTGCGAGGGCGGTGGCACGCTTTCCACGCCGACGAGGCGGCGGCCCCTCGGGGGCCACCGCCTTCGGCTTCTCCTGCAACGCGGTCACTTGAAGATGTTCTTCGCCTGGTCAGCCATGCCCTTGAGCACGGAGTCGATGTCGTCGGGGTTCTTGATGAAGGCGATGAGGCCGTTGGTCGCCGCCTCGCTCGCGAAGCCGGGGTCGGTGTCGCGGTCGAGGAACTGCGTGATGTGCTTGGCGCTCTTGATGACCTCAGCCGCCTTCTTCTGCAGCCCGTTGTAACCCGAGGTGTCCGCGTTCTTGTTGGTCGCGACCGCGGTCGGGTCGGCCTTGAGGTAGGTGAGCTGCGGCTCGGGGCTCGCCAGGTACTCGAGCAGCTTCAGCGCGCCGTCCTTGTTGGCCGGCTTCTTGGCCATCATGTAGCCGTCGATCGGGGCCTCGACCGTGTCGGTGCCGTGCTCGGGGTTGATCTCCGGGAACGGGAAGAAGTCGAGGTCGTCCTTCTCGGCGTCGGGGAACTGCTGGCCCACGAACGCACCGAGCAGGTACATGCCGGACTTCTTCTGCTGCAACGTCTGCGCGGCTTCCTGCCACTCGCGGCCGAGCGCGTTCTCCTGGTGGAACGGCAGCAGCCGCTTCCACGTGTCGAACACTTCCTTGACCCGCTTGTCCTGCCAGTTCTCCTTGCCGGCCAGCAGGTCGACGTGGAACTGGTAGCCGTTGATGCGGAAGTTCAGCTGGTCGAACGTGCCCATGCCCGGCCAGCCCTGCTTCTGGGCGAAGGCGATCGGGATCAGGCCGTCGGCCTTCATCTTCGTGGCGAGCGCGACGAGCTCGTCGAGCGTCTTCGGGATCGCGTAGCCGCGCTCCTGCCAGACGCTCTTGCGGTAGAACATGCCCCACGGGTACTGCGTGAACGGCACGAAGTACTGCTTCTTGTCCGAACCCGTGGACGCCTGCTTGAGGGCGTCGGAGTAGTTCCCGCCGATCTTGCCCCACAGGTCGGTCAGGTCGCCGGTGAGACCCTGGTCGGCGAAGAACCGCATGCGGTAGCCGGCGAACCAGGCGAGCACGTCGTCCGGCTTGCCCTGCAGGTAGTTGTTGATCTGCTCCTGGTACTGCTCGTGCTGCTTCGTGTTGATCGTGACGGTGAGTCCGCCCGACTTGGCGTCGAAGCCCTTCAGCGCGGCGGTGATCGCGTCCTTCGGCACCTGGTCGGACAGGTTGTTGCCGAAGGTGACGACCTTCGACTCCGAGCCGCCGCCCGAGCCGCCACTGCCGCATGCCGTGAGTCCTCCGGTCGCTGCGACACCCGCACCGGCCAGCATGATCCGCAGCATCGTGCGCCTGCCGAAATGTGGTAACGGAGTGGAACCGGGCGTGTACCGAACCATCATCGCTCCTACGGGTGACGCTCGGTCTTGCGAACCGAACAGGACTCCAACAAAGTTGCGCACAATGTGGTCCCAGTCATACACCATGTCAAGCCCCGTTACGGAGCTGTTAACCCCATGCACGGTGCGTTTCTGCGGTGTGCCGGGACAGATACCGGTCAACCGCCGAACAGAGCCAAACGCAAAGTTGTGTTTGCTTGTGTTGACGTTCTGATGGTTGTCGGCCACGCTTGCCGCCGTGACGACATGGCCCACAGACATGCCAGGCCTCGGCTGGGGAGCGGACTACAACCCGGAGCAGTGGCCCGAACACGTGTGGGCCGAGGACGTCGAGCTCATGCGCCGCGCCGGCGTGAACATGGTCAGCGTCGGGATCTTCAGCTGGGCGAAGATCGAGGTCAGCAAGGGTGAGTACCGGTTCGACTGGCTCGACCGGGTGCTCGACCTGCTGCACGAGGGCGGAATCAGGGTCGACCTCGCGACCGCCACGGCCGCGCCTCCTCCGTGGCTGACCAGCCAGTACCCCGAGATGCTGCCCGTCCGCGCGGACGGTGTGCGGCTCTCGCACGGCTCACGGCAGGCCTACTGCCCGTCCTCGCCGATCTACCGCGACCGGGCGACCGCGTTGGCCGCGGAGATGGCCTCGCACTACAAAGACCACCCCGCGCTGGCCGCCTGGCACGTCGGCAACGAGTACGGCTGCCACGTGTCGCGCTGCTACTGCGACACCTGCGCCGAGTCGTTCCGCGAGTGGCTCGCCGCCCGTTACACGCTCGACCAGCTCAACGACGCGTGGTCCACGGCGTTCTGGAGCCAGGGCTACACCGACTTCGCGCAGATCCTGCCGCCGCGCGTCACGCCGACGTTCTCGAACCCCGGCCACGTGCTCGACTACGACCGGTTCAGCGACGACGCGCTGCTCGAGCAGTACAAGGCCGAGCGCGACGTCCTGCGGATGATCACGCCGGACGTGCCGATCACCACGAACTTCATGGCGAACTGGACCTTCGGCGACCTGGACTACTGGAAGTGGGCGCGCGAGGTCGACTTCGTCTCGAACGACCACTACACCGAGGCGGAGTCTCCCGACCGGCACGTCGAGCTCGCCATGTCCGCCGACCTGGTTCGCGGTCTCGCCGGCGGCAAGCCGTGGTTGCTGATGGAGCACTCGACGTCGGCGGTGAACTGGCAGCGGCGCAACATCGCCAAGCTGCCGGGGGAGATGCGGCGGCACTCGTTCCAGAACATCGCTCGCGGCGCGGACGGCACGTTGTTCTTCCAGTGGCGCCAGTCGCGCGGTGGCGGCGAGCGCTACCACTCGGCGATGGTGCCGCACGCCGGCGCGGACACCAAGGTGTATCGCGAGGTCTGCCAGGTCGGCGCCGAGTACGCGAAGCTGCGCGACGTCATGGGTTCCACTGTGGACGCTGCCGTCGCGATCCTGTTCGACTTCCAGTCCGGCTGGGCACTGCGGCAGGACTCCCACCCGACCAACGACTTCGACTACTACCGGCACGTTCTGGGCTACTACAGGGCACTGTGGGAAGCCGGGGTGACTGTCGACTTCGTCGCGCCCGGCACGAACCTGTCGGCGTACTCGATGGTCGTGGTGCCGGCGTTCTACACCGTGTCCGACGCGCACGCCGCGGTGATCGCCGACTACGTGGCAGGCGGCGGTCATGTCGTGGTCACGTACTTGTCCGGTGTTGCCGACGAGTACACGCGAGTGCGACTCGGTGGTTACCCAGGTGCGTTCCGCGACGTTCTCGGCGTCTGGTCGGAGGAGTTCTTCCCGCTGCGGCAGGACGAGACCGTGTCGTTGGATGAAGGTTCAACAGCTTCACTGTGGACGGAACACCTGCACGTCAAGACCGCTGACATCGTTGCCTCGTACGTCGACGGGCCGTTGCCGGGTGTGCCTGCCGTGACACGCAACGCGTTCGGCAACGGTGTCGCGTGGTACGTGGCGTGCGATCTCGATGGGAGCGGTCTCCGCCGAACGGTGGAAAACGCGCTTTCCGGTGCGGGCGTTGAGGTGCCAGGCCCCGGGATCGAGCTTGTCCGGCGCAAGGGCGACGTATCGTGGCTCTTCGCCGTCAACCACACCGACACCGACGCGCAGATCGAGGCGTCCGGTGTCGACGTGTTGTCCGGCACGCAGGTCTCCGGACGCCTCACCGTGCGAGCCGGGGACGTCGTCGTCCTCAGGGAAGAGGTGTGAGGTGCTCGCACGTCAACGGCAAGCGGTGATCCTGGAAGAGGTCCGCCGGACCGGCGCGGTGCGCGTGAGCGACCTGGTCGTCCGGCTCGGCGTCTCGGACATGACCGTGCGCCGCGACCTCGACGTGCTCGCCTCGCGCGGCCTGGTGGAGAAGGTCTACGGCGGCGCGACGTCCGTCGTCGGTCGCTCGACCGACGAGCCCGGCTTCGAGGCCAAGTCGGTCCGTCAGCTGCCGGAGAAGGAAGCGATCGCCGCGCTGGCGGCGGGACTCGTGCGACCTGGCACGGCCATCGGGCTGTCGGCGGGCACGACGACGTGGACGTTGGCTCGCTTCCTCGACGACATCCCGGACCTGACCGTCGTCACGAACTCGATCCGCGTCGCGGACGTGCTGCAGCAGAGCGGGCGCACCGACCGCACGGTCGTGCTGACCGGTGGTGTGCGCACGCCGTCCGACGCGCTGGTGGGGCCTGTGGCCGTGAACGCGTTGCGGTCGCTGCACCTCGACGTGGTGTTCCTGGGCGTGCACGGCATGGCCGAGCGCTCCGGCTTCACCACCCCGAACCTCAACGAAAGTGAAACGGACCGCGCGCTCGTCGACGCCGCCGGGCGAGTGGTCGTGGTCGCGGACCACACGAAGTGGGGCACCGTGGGCATTTCCACGATCGCCGACCTCGACGAGGCGCACGTGCTGGTGACCGACGAAGGTCTGCCGGACGACGCACGCGCGATCCTCACCGAGCAGGTGGGTGAGTTGGTGTTGGCGCATGTACCAGGAAGCGGCGAGGAGTTGGCGTGAGGCGTACCGCGGGAAAACTGGCGGACGGCCGGGAGATCATCTACTTCGACGACAGCGCTGAGGCGCCACCGCGCACCGCGGTGGACACGCGGGATCTTCCCGTGACGCAGCCGATGTCCGAAGTGCGGCTGGACCCGTTGACCCGCGAATGGGTGGCGATGGCCGCCCATCGCCAGACGAGAACCTACAAACCGCCGGCGGATCTCTGCCCGCTGTGCCCGTCGACGCCCGGCAGGCCCACGGAGATCCCAGAGGCCGACTACGACGTCGTCGTCTTCGAGAACCGGTTTCCCTCGCTGGCGCAGAACGTTCTCGACGTTCCGTCCACTGTGGATGGTGAGCCGCTGTTCGCGCGTGCGCCGGGACGTGGCCGTTGTGAGGTCGTGTGCTTCACGTCCGACCACAACAAGTCCTTCGGCGAGCTGTCGGAGTCGCGCGTGCGGACCGTCGTCGACGCGTGGGCTGACAGAGTCGAGTTCCTGTCCGGGCTTCCTGGCGTGGAGCAGGTCTTCCCGTTCGAGAACCGCGGCGAAGAGATCGGCGTGACGCTCTCGCACCCGCACGGCCAGATCTACGCGTACCCCTTCGTGACGCCGCGGACCGAGCGGATGCTCGAGGCGGCGCTGGAGTACCACACGGCGCACGGCCGGCCGTTGTTCGGCGACGTGCTGGAGGCCGAGCTTCGCGCGGGCGCACGCGTCGTGGAAGAGTCCGCGCACTGGGTCGCCTTCGTGCCGGCCGCCGCGCGCTGGCCCGTCGAGGTCGTGCTGGCGCCCCGCCGGCAGATCGCGGACCTCGCCGGTCTGTCCTCTGTAGAGCGTGACGACTTCGCTTCGTTGTACCTGAAGGTGCTGCACCGGCTGGACGCGTTGTACAACCGGCCGCTGCCGTACATCGCGGCGTGGCACCAGGCACCGGTCAACGTCGGCCGCGAGGAGCTGTGGCTGCACCTTCAGGTCTTCTCCGTGCTGCGGACCGCGGACAAGCTGAAGTACCTCGCGGGCTCCGAGTCGGGCGAAGCGGTGTGGATCAACGACGTCACCCCGGAGCAGATCGCGGAGCGCCTGCGCAACGCGCTGTGAACCCTCACAGACCTCCAAGGCTGGTTTAAGGGTTCTCTCAGGACGGGCCGAGAGACTATGGCCATGACCGAGAGCAACGAGCCAGCGAAGCAGCCGGAACAGCCCCACTCCGTGCCGCCGCCCGCCGGTCAGACCGACTCCGGCGCGCGGGAGCAGGGCCCGCAGCTGCCGGATCCCGGCCAGCCGGATCCTTTGCAGGGGGGATCCGGCCAGGCTGGGGCCTACCAGGCCCCTTCCGGCGAACCAGCCGGTCTTGGCAGCGTTCCTGCCTCCTTCACTTCGGCCCAGTCGCAGGTGCCCTCACCTGACGCGGGCCAGGCGCAGCTCGGCGGGTCCGGACCCGGCCAGCAGCTTCCCCCGTCAGGGTCCGGCCAACTTCCCCCAAGTCACCCCCTCGGCCTGGGGGCCACCACCGCCCAGTTCGGCGGGGAGCCGCCGTCGACGGGCCAGTACTACCTCCCGCCCGGCTACCAGCCGCCACCCGTGCCGCCGCGCCCCAAGGGCCGTGGCAAGGTCGTGGCAGGCGTCGCCGCGCTCGTGCTGCTCGTGGGCGGCCTCTCCGGTGGCCTCGGCGGCTACCTGGGCTACACGTTCGCCAACGACTCGACCGCGGTCAGCTCCCTCGACGCCCCGCGGCCCGCGTCGCAGACCAGCAACGCCCCGGCGGGCTCGGTCGAGGACGTGGCGAACAAGCTGCTGCCGTCCGTCGTGCAGATCCAGGTCGTGACGCGGACCGGCGCCGGCGAGGGCTCGGGCTTCATCATCTCGAGCAACGGCCAGATCGTGACGAACAACCACGTCATCGAGGGCGCCGCGAACGGTGGCAACATCAAGGTCGTCTTCCAGGACGGCAGGACCGCCGACGCCAAGATCCTCGGCCGCGACCCGAGCTCCGACATCGCGGTCATCCAGGCCGACGGCGTCTCCGGCCTGCCGGTCGTCCAGCTGGGCAACTCCGGCGACCTGAAGATCGGCCAGGGCGTCGTCGCGATCGGCTCGCCGTTCGAGCTCTCCGGCACCGTGACCTCCGGCATCGTCAGCTCGCTGAACCGCCCGGTCTCCGCAGGTGGCGACGCCCGCAACTCGCAGGCGACCGTGCTCAACGCGATCCAGACCGACGCCGCGATCAACCCCGGCAACTCGGGTGGCCCGCTCGTCAACATGCAGGGCCAGGTCGTCGGCATCAACTCCGCGATCTACAGCCCCAACCAGCAGGGTGGTCAGGCCGGATCCGTCGGCATCGGCTTCGCGATCCCGATGGACCAGGCACGCCGCACCGTCGACGAGATCGTGAAGACCGGCAAGGCCAAGCAGACCGTGCTGGGCGTGAAGGTCGAGTCGACCGAGCAGGGCGCCAAGATCTCGGAGATCACGCCAGGCGGTGCCGCGGAGAAGGCCGGGCTCAAGGCCGGTGACGTGATCACCAAGTTCGGGGATCGCCGCATCGAGAAGTCGGACACGCTGGTCGCAGCCGTCCGGTCCAAGGCTCCCGGCGACAAGGTCACGATCACGCTGTCCGACAACAGGACCGTGGAAGCCACCCTCGACGGCGTCGAGGTGGGATAGGTCGGGGGGACGCCCGGTTCTGGCATCCGCCGCCCGCCAGAACCGGGCGCTACGACCCCCTGAAGGGGCCGCATCCGTGGGCACCTGCCCCGCACATGGATGCGGCCCCTTCTTACGTGCTGATGACGTTCCGGGCCTGCTGGGCGTTCGTGGCATAGCTTGGTGACGTGGTGGAACGGGTGCTGGTCGTCGACGACGACACGACGGTGCGCGACGTGGTGCGCCGCTACCTCGAACACGCCGGGTACGAGGTCGAGCTCGCCGGCGACGGGGAGAGCGCGTTGCGGCTGATGGCCGCGCACGAGCCGGACATCGTCGTGCTGGACCTGATGCTGCCCGGCATCGACGGCCTGGAGGTGTGCCGGCGGATCCGGGAGCGCGGCAGCACACCGGTCGTGATGCTGACGGCGCTCGGCGAGGAGGAGGACCGCATCGCCGGGCTGCAGATCGGCGCGGACGACTACGTCACGAAGCCGTTCAGCCCTCGTGAGCTCGCGTTGCGGGTGTCGTCGGTACTGCGGCGGGCTTCTCGTTCCTACGAGCCGCGGGTGGTGCGGGACGGGGATCTCGTGCTGGACGTGGCCGCGCACACCGCGACTCTGGGCGGCGTGCCGCTGCAGCTGACCACCCGCGAGTTCGATCTGCTGGCGTTCTTCATCACGAACGCGGGCCGCGCCTTCGGTCGGACCGAGCTGCTGGAGCGGGTGTGGGGCTGGCAGTTCGGCGACCAGTCGACCGTGACCGTCCACGTGCGACGGTTGCGCGAGAAGATCGAGAAGGATCCCGCCAAGCCCATGCGGCTCAGCACCGTCTGGGGCGTCGGGTACAGGTACGACAGATGGTCAGCCAAATGATCCCGGGCAGACTGAGCCGCGTCTCGCTGACCACCGCGATGACGGTCATGGTGATCGTGCCGGTGGTGGCGACCATCGGTGGCGTGCTCGCGGTCAGCGGGTTCATGTTCACACCGATGCTCAGGGCCGCGCTCATGGCGTGCGCGCTGGTCGGCGTGGTCACCGTGCCGTTCTCGATCATGCTGGGTCGTGCGATCGCGCGACGCACCATGTGGGAGCGGGAGGCCGAGGCGGCGCGGCGGCAGCTGGTGGCGTGGATCAGTCACGACCTGCGCACGCCGTTGGCCGGGATCCGGGCGATGACCGAGGCGCTGGAGGACGGGGTCGTCTCCGAGCCGGGTGAGGTGGCCGTCTACGCGAAGCAGATCGCTCAGGAGGCCGACCACCTGTCGAAGCTGGTGGACGACCTGTTCCAGCTGTCGAGGATCACTGCAGGTGCGTTGAAGCTGACGTTGCACGACGTGCGGCTGGCCGATGTCGTGAGCGACGTGGTCGCGGCGTCCCGGCCCGTCGCCCAGCTCAAGGGCGTCGAGTTGCGTGCGGACGCTCGTGAATGGCCTGTCGTGCGCGGTTCGGATCCGGAACTGATGCGTGTCGTGCGCAACCTTGTGTCCAACGCCATTCGGCACACACCCGAGGGCGGCAGAGTGGCCGTCCAGGTCGATGTGGACGGAGGCGAAGCGGTGGTGCGCGTGGACGACGCGTGCGGCGGCATACCCGATGACGTGCTGCCACACGTGTTCGACGTGGGCTTCCGCGGCAGCGCCGCCCGCAATCCGACCGGCGCAGGACTGGGCCTGTCGATCGCTCGCGGCCTCGTCGACGCGCACGACGGCAGGATCTCGGCGCAGAACCACGGTCCTGGCTGCCGCTTCGAAGTCCGACTCCCGCTACGGTGATCGGTATGGAACGCAGCGCGCAGCGCCTTGGCCGCGCTTTGGTCGTGATCGTGGACGACCGGGTGGCGCACGGCGAGCAGGACGACAACTCCGGCCCTCTCGTCACCGAACTGCTCGAAGAAGCGGGCTTCATCGTCGACGGCACAGTCGCGGTCGAGGGTGAGGTGGTCGACATCCGGGCCGCGCTCAACACGGCCGTCATCGGCGGCGTCGACCTCGTCGTCACCGTCGGCGGCACCGGTGTGTCGCCGCGCGACGTCACCCCCGACGCCACGCAGGGTGTGCTCGACCGTCCCATCCACGGCATCGCCGAGGCACTCCGCGCCTCCGGTCTCGCCGCGGGCGCGGTCGACGCGGGCATCTCGCGTGGCCTCGTGGGCGTCTCCGGCAGCACGCTCGTCGTGAACCTCGCGGGCTCGCGCTCCGCGGTCCGCGACGGCATGGCGACCCTGTCGGCGTTGGTGCCCTACGTCATCGAGCAGCTGAGCGGCCTTGACGAAGAGTGATTCATCGCAGCCGGCCGACGACGACGCTGCTCGCAAGCGTCGTCGCCGGTTGGCTGAGGTGTTCGGCGACGTGCTGCCGGAGACGACGTCGGACGAACGCGGTGCGGCCCCGGCGGAGGACCGTGATGCCTGGTACGTGGAGAACCGGCCGCCCCACCACGGGGGGTAGGCCGAAGCGCAGGGACCGCGTGAAGGCCCTGCTGTTGCTGCCGGAGGACGAACTCGCGCTCCAGGCGGCGATCGTCGCCGAGCAGCCGACTGTGCGGCTCGTCGACGAGCGTGCGCCTTGGCCCGCCATGACCACATCCCGGCCGCCGGCGCGCGACTCCGTTCTCGACATCGAGCGCAGCGTCCTGATCTGGGACCCGTCGATTCATCCACGGCTGCCGCGGCCACGGTTCACCCGCCCCGCTCGGCGCTCACCGCTCGCGGGGCGCGTGGTGCGGCTGGATCGCGGCACGTACGTCGACGGTGTGCTGACCGCCTCGGTCATCAGTGCCGTCCTGTGGGACGGCATGAAGCCGGAGATGGTCTCGTTGTTCAGCACGGTCTGGCGGGCGGTCCTGCAGGGGACCAGCGGGTATCTCGTGCGCTGGGTCGAAGGGACCGGCCAGGAACAGCGGATCTTCGGGATGCGGATCGGGCATCACGCGCTGGCTGCTGCTCGTGAAGGCCGGATCAGCCTGGGGGATGAGCGGATGCGGCTCTATCCGCCGAGCCAGGAGAAGGCGCGCGGCGCTCACTGGTGAGGCTGTGCCTCGGTGAAACCGGTCGCTCGCCAAAACGGGATCAGCCTGGGCGACGAGCGCATGCGGCTCTACCCGCCGAGCCCGGGGAAGGCGCGCGACGCCCACTGGTGACGACGCGCGCCTTCCCCGGTCGGGTCAGATCTTGGGACTGCGCACGTCGGCCGACTGCACGACCGTCTGGTGGTTCTGCTGGCTCCGCTGCGCGGCCAGCAGGTCGCGGATCTCCTTCAACAGCTCGACATCGGTGGGCTCTGCCGGGCCCGGCTCCTCGCCCTTCTTGCGGCGTTCCTGGATCTTCTTGATCGGCAGGACGAGCACGAAGTACACCACCGCCGCGACGATGACGAAGTTGATCGCGGCGTTGATGACGTTGCTGAAGTCGAGGTACGTCTCCTCCTTGTTCTCTCGGAGGTAGAAGCCGAGGCCCTTGGTCTCAGCGCTGCCCAGTGCGGCGATGAGCGGCTTGATGAGGCTCGTGGTGAACGCGGTGACGATCGCGGTGAACGCCGTGCCGATGACCACGGCCACAGCCAGGTCGACGACGTTTCCGCGCATCAGGAAGTCCTTGAATCCCTTCAGCATCAGCGGAGAGTAACGGCTAATGGGTGGTCCAGTGACATCGCGGCCACGCGAGTTGCATTAAGTCTCGGCAACGTGAGGACAACGACTTGTCCGCGTGTCTCCCGCACGGACGCGTTCTCCGCCAGCACTTCCGCCGACGACGACACCACGTCGACCCGGTCGCCCATCCGCACCACACCGGCAAGCCCCTGGTCAGCCACCCGCACGGCAACCGACGCGAGATCTTCCGACGTACCCGCGAGATCGAAGTCCGTCAACGGAACGCCCTCGCGCGCCGCGCCGCCGAGCGTTCTGCCCACCACGGACGAGACGTCCGAGAACGAACCGGAAACCGGCAACGCCAACGACACCAGCCGGACGTCGGCGGACGACAGCGAGACCCCGGCGGGCAGATCCCGTGAGGCGACGACCGCCGGATGCCCCACGTCGGGCCAGAAGGTCAGGGACACGGCCAGCAACGCCAGCCCCAGAGCCAGAAACCGCCGCCACGCAACAGGAGGGCGGCGGCGGAGCAACGAGCGGATTCGGTCGAAGCCGGTGCTGGAAAGAGTCATGCCCCCGACGTTAGAGGTGTCGGGGGCATGGAAACCGGGCTCAAACGCAAGTTGTGGACAACTCGCGATCTTCAGCTCGCCGCGGCCGCCGGAGCGCTGCTCGCGGGCTTCGAGTCCGAGGTGGACGACGAGGTCGAAGACGAGGACGTGGAGGACGCCGTGGACGACGACGTGCTCTTGGACGAGCCCGACCGGCTGTCCGTGCGGTAGAAACCGCTGCCCTTGAAGACGACACCAACGGCGCCGAAGAGCTTGCGCAGCTTGCCCGAGCACTCCGGGCACTCGGTGAGGGAGGCGTCGCTGAACGACTGCACAGCCTCGAACCGGTGCTCACACGCGGTGCAGGCGTACTGGTACGTAGGCACTGTGTTCGCTCCTAGATCTGGCACTCGACCGTTGTGAGTGCCAACACGATTTTGCGACAGGAACTTCCCGGAGCGCAAACATCACAGGTCAACGTCACAGCCACCGCAGGCCCACCGAGGGCGTCAGCACCCCGTTCATCCGCACGTCGTGAGCCTCCGCGGGCACCTCCTCGAGCACCTCGCTGTCCCGCACCACAGCCACCAGAGGCGCCTTGACCAGCGGCAACGACCTGTCGTAGTGCCCCTGCCCCTTCCCGAGCCGCACCCCGTCCACCGACACGGCCAGCGCGGGCACCAGCACCAGCGAGGCTCCAGTGATCGCCGAAGCTCCGAGCCGCGGCCCGGTGGGTTCGAGCAGCCGGAACGCCGCCGGCACGAGTCCGGAGGGTCCGGTGTGGACCGCCCAGTCGAGCGGCGAATCGCCCGTCACGACCGGCAGCAGCACGCGGCACCGCAGCCCGTCGAGCCACGACGCGTCGCCGGGCTCCGATCCGACCGGCAGGAACGCGCACACCGTCTGATCAGGCTGAACGTCCAGAGCGGCGACGTGGGCGGCCAGCGCCTTGGCCTCCAGGGCCCTGACCTCCGGCGGCACCGCCCGGCGCGCGGCCAACAACCGTGAACGCAGTGTGGCCTTCCGGTCACGAAGATCGGACGTCATGGTGGGTATCCCTCGGTATGTCGTTAGCATCGCAGCCCATGAGCAGCGCCTTCCACACCGCTATCGTGCCCGCGGCCGGTCTGGGCACCCGTTTCCTCCCCACGACCAAGGCCGTGCCGAAGGAGTTGCTGCCGCTGGTCGACACCCCTGCCATCGAGTACGTGGCCAGGGAGGCGGCCGAGGCGGGGGCGACGAAGCTGGTCATCGTCACCTCGCCGGAGAAGGCGTCGGTCGCGAACTACTTCGACGCGAACCCCGAGCTCGAGCAGACGCTGGCCGCCCGCGGCAAGGCCGACCTGGTCGAGAAGATCCAGCGCGCCCCGCAGCTGATCAAGGCGGAGACCGCGATCCAGCAGGAGGCCCTGGGCCTCGGGCACGCCGTCGGCTGTGCCGAAGACAACCTGACCGGCGAGGACGACGCGGTCGCGGTGCTGCTGCCCGACGACATCATCCTGCCGGCCGACGCGCTCAAGAAGATGGCGAAGGTCCGCGAGGAGAAGGGCGGCAGCGTCCTGCTGGCGTTCGACATCCCGCGCGAGCAGATCTCCGCGTACGGCGTGTTCGACGTCCGTGACACCGGCAACGACGACGTCAAGCAGGTCGTCGGCATGGTCGAGAAGCCCAAGCCGGAGGACGCGCCCTCGACGTTCGCCGCCGCCGGGCGCTACCTGCTCGACCGCGCGATTTTCGACGCCCTGAAGCGCATCACGCCTGGTGCGGGGGGTGAACTGCAGCTGACGGACGCCATCGCGCTGTTGATCGCCGAGGGTCACCCCGTGCACGTCGTCGTGCACCGCGGCGGGCGACACGACCTCGGCAATCCCGCAGGATTCCTGCGCGCTGCGGTTGACTTCGCACTCAAGGACCCGGAGTACGGGCCCTCCTTGCGCGAGTGGTTGCGTGATCAGCTCGCGGACTCCTGATCGCGAGGACCGGACGATATGAGGTCAGTGGACGAGCAACTCGCTCGGGTGATCGCGGCCGCGGTGCGGCCCGCACCCGTGCGGGTGGCGATCTCGGAGTCGCAGGGCCTGCTCTGCGCCGAGGAGGTCGTGGCGGAACGCGCGTTGCCCGGCTTCGACCAGGCAGCGGTGGACGGGTACGCGGTGCGCAGCGTCGACGTGTCCGGCGCGAACGCGAACCCCGTGCAGCTGCCGGTCGTGGGCGAGATCCCGGCCGGCTCACGGCAGCCGCGGCGGCTGCAGCCGGGTCAGGCGGTGCGGGTCGCGACGGGTGCGCCGTTGCCGACGCTCGCCGACGCGGTCGTGCCGCTCGGCTACACCGACGGCCACCACGCCAAGGTGACGGTCAACCGCAGCGTGCCGTCCGCCGGGTTCGTCCGCCGCACCGGCGAGGACGTGCAGACGGGTGACGTGGCCGTGCGCCGCGGCGCGTCCATCGGTGCTGCTCAGGTGGGCTTGCTGGCCGCTGTCGGACGCAACAAGGTGCTCGTCCACCCGCGCCCGCGGGTGTCGGTGATCTCGCTCGGCGAGGAGCTCGTCGACGTCGACCGCACGCCCGGTCAGGGCCAGGTCTACGACGTGAACTCGTACGCGCTGGCCGCCGCCGCACGCGACGCCGGGGCCGAGGTCAGCCGGGTCGGCATCATGTCCGCCGACCCGCGCAGGCTGCGCGAGGTCGTCGAGGGCCGGTTGCTGCTCTCCGAGATCGTCGTCATCGCCGGTGGCGTGGGCGGCACCATCGGCGACGAGGTCAGGGCGGCGCTGGCGGAGCTCGGCGACATGGACGTCACGCGCATCGCGATGCACCCCGGTTCCGCGCAGGGCTTCGGCCGGCTCGGGCCGGACGCCGTGCCGACGTTCCTGCTGCCGGCGAACCCGATGAGCGCGCTCGTGGTGTTCGAGGTGCTGGTCAGGCCGCTGATCAGGGCCGCGCTGGGCAAGAAGAACCCGTACCGCCGCGCGGTCAGCGCTCGCCTGCTGTCGCCGCTCCAGTCGACGAAGGGCCGCCGCGGCTTCCTGCGCGGCCAGTTGCTGCGCGACGCGGACAACGGCGAGTACCTGGTGCAGCCGCTCGGCACGTCGGGGGCACACCTGCTCGCGTCGCTGGCAGAGGCCAACTGCCTGATCATGGTCGAGGAGGACGTCACGGAGGTCTCGGTCGGCCAAGAGGTCCTGGTCAGCTTCCTAGCGCAACGTGGATGAGCGTTTTCGCCGATCTCGGTAGACACCCCGGCTGGCCGGTCCGGCTGGGGCCGATCGAGGTGCGTGCGGGAACTGTCGTCCTGCGCGGGCCCCGGCTCTTCGACGGCGGCAAGTGGTCGCGGCTGCGGATCCGCGACCGCGACTACCTGGAGAAGTGGGAACCCACCGCGCCCGAGGGCTGGGACGAGCGGAACGCGACGCTTTCCTGGCCCGCCCAGTGGTCGTCTTTACGCGCGATGGCCCGGCGAGGCACGACGCTGCCGTTCATGATCCTCGTGGACGGTGAGGTCGCCGGTCAGATCACCGTCGGCAACATCGTGCGCGGATCGCTGCTGTCGGCCTGGATCGGCTACTGGGTGGCCGCTGATCGGGCGGGCGGCGGCGTCGCAACGGCCGCCGTGGCGTTGCTCACGGATCACGCCTTCCGCGAGGCTGGTCTGCACAGGCTCGAAGCGACGGTCCGGCCGGAGAACGCAGCCTCGATCCGTGTGCTCACGAAATCCGGTTATCGCGAGGAAGGCCTCTTCAAGCGTTATCTGGATGTTGCCGGCCAGTGGCGCGACCACCTCTGCTTCGCGCTCACGGTCGAAGAGATCCCCGATGGCCTAGTGCGCCGTTTGGTCGCACGCGGAGAGGCCCGTCTTCCCTGACGCTCGCTTCCGTTTGTCGTAATCGCTTCACCCAAAAGTGGGTGATACACCACACTTTGGTACGCACCGCGCTCGGCGAGCCTCCGACACTGGTGTGACTGTTGTGACTAGCGTGGTGACAGCACCACGCGTTGGGCCGGGGGAGGTGAACGGGGAATGCCGAGTTCGCTGATCATCGTTGCGCTGGTAGTGGCGTGGCTGGTCGTCCTCGTCCCCATGATGGCCCGTAAGCGCCAGGAGATTGCGCGCAGCGTGGGGGAGGAGTACGACGCCATGCCAGACGCCGAGTACGACGACATCCACGACATCGACGACGACTACTTCGACGAGGAGGAGTACGTCGAACGCCCGTTCCGGCGCGGCCGCGGTGGCTACGACCCGGAAACCGCGGCTCTCGTGGCACAGGCCAAATACGCGTTCCGGCGCAGAGTCGTGGCGTTCCTACTGGTCGCCGCCGTCGCGACGGGTGTCGTGGCCGGTGTGTTCTACCAGCCGCTCTGGTACGGCCACGCCGGAGTCGACCTCCTGCTCGTGGGCTACCTGACCTACCTGCGCCGCCAGGTGCGGATCGAGGAGGAGGTCCGCGCCCGCCGGCTCGCGCGCCTGCAGCAGGTGCGCCGCCGCCGTGCGACGGCTCCGCAGCCGCAGCAGGTCGCCGAGATCCCCGCGCCGGCCGACGCCCCGGCCGTCGAGGAGGTCGAGACCACCCAGGTCGAGGTCGTCGCCGCCGAGGAGAGGCCGGCGCTGCCGCCGTTGCCGCGCTATGAGCACCACGTGCTTCCGGGTACGATCCCGGTCGACTCCGACGACGAAGATCCGGTGTTCGTCGAGTTGGAGGGACTGGAGTCACTGCGGTACCGAGGTGCTGTCGGGGCATAGAGGGGGGTGGTGAAAACACCCCTCCAACCCCTGCTATAGTTCTTCACGTAACACCGCAAGGGGCTGTAGCACAGTTGGTAGCGCGTCTCGTTCGCATCGAGAAGGTCAGGGGTTCGATTCCCCTCAGCTCCACAAGTGGAAGGCGAGTGCTCGCACAGAGCGCTCGCCTTTCTTGTTGCGCTGGTGTTTTCCGGGGGTCGAGCCCCCAGAACCCAGCCGGGGCTCCGCCCCGGACACCGGTCGGCTGGCCTTGGGCGTCGCCGTCCTCCCGAGGGTTCTCATGCTGTGGCTTCAGGTCCACACAATGGATGGCGAGTGGCGGGCCCAGGTCATCCACTTCGGAGTGTGGCCTCTTTCCCCGGCACAGCAGCAAAGTTCGGCACGGGTCTTCCGTCCACATCGGACGATGTCACCCCCGCGCCTGCGGGGCGATCATGTTCGAGCACGACACCGTCGTGTACTCGCCCTTGGCCGTGTTGTTGGCGACGACGTGGCCGTCGACGGTGATGGTGCACGTGATCGACTCGCCTTGGCCGTTGGTCGCCATCACCTGTGCCACGGCGAGACCCGGTCCTGCGGGGATGGTGAGTTCCTTGCGCCACGGCAGGCTGACGGCTTCGGCCTTCTCGACGGTGTTCGTCCCTTCGACGGCGAACCTGATCTCGGGTGCCCTGCCTCCAGGGCCGGTGACCTCGTAGACCACGGTGTGGGTGGTCGGAACGGGCGCGGGGTCCCCGGCGGTGATGCCCCAAGCCGCCGCCGCGACGATCACGACCACGGCGAGGCCGGCCGTCGCGGACCGCCAGGCGCGCCGGTGGCCTCGGCCGGTGGCGGGAGGCTTCAGCGGATCGGCTTTGCGGGTGCTGATGGCGGACGGCATATCCCACCACTCTCTCTTGTTGGGGGATTCGGGTATTGCTGGTGGGGCGTCGTTACGTCCGGACATGGTGGCAGCCATGCGGATGTTTTGGCCAGGTCCATTCGGGGAATAAGTTTCCTGACCTGCACTCTCGAATGGCCTTCGAAACCGTCGGGTGTCAACTTTGAAAAGCAAACACCTGTCACTTGGTGTGCAGTTGACGGGCCCGTTCGATGCTGCTCTGACCTGTGCATATGCGCATCGGTGGGCGGTAGGCGTGATGTCGTGCATTGGGTGGCACGGAATATCTCGTTAGGTCTTTGTCACATCGCCGCAGGGCTGCGAGTGCGACCCAGTTGACAGACCGTTAACGTTCGGGTAATTCCTCGGACATTGGCCGCACGACTATTTAGGTGTCTTCACGTGGCGGCGGCGCTGCTGGACGCTAATGCGGAGAAACGAAACCCTCAGCTGGGTTTGTTTGTCATGCGTGGAGTTTTCCGATGTGCCGCAACAGGTGTCAGAAGGGAAATCGATGCGCTCTCCACACCTATCACGCATGTTCTCGTCAGGGAGGCGACCGCGCGGGGCAAGAGCACTCGCGTTCGGCTCCGCGTTGGTGGTCGCCCTGACCGCGATCGGGCTGAACACGCCGGCGGCCACCGCGGCCACGGTCTCGGTGTCCATGCAGAACCTGCAGTACAACCCGGCGAATTTGAACGTGAACGTCGGTGACACCGTCAGGTGGACCAACAACGAGACCAACGGTGTCGTTCACAGCGTGACCGGCGGTCCGCTGTCCTCGGACGTGAACCCCGGCGAGTCCTACTCGTTCACCTTCACCTCCGCCGGCACCGTCAACTACCACTGCCGTTTCCACCCGGACATGCTCGGGTCGATCGTGGTCGGTGGAACTACGCCCACGACCACAACGGGGCCGACAACCACCACCACAGCGCCCACGACCACAACGGCGCCGACGACGACGAGTACCACGAGTTCCAACACGCCCGCCCCGACGACGACCACTGGTTCGGGTGGGCTTCCGATCGGTGGCGGACCTCTGCCGGTGTCGTTCCACCTCACCGACAACCAGGGGTCCTGGTACGACACGAACCTGAACCTGTTCGGCACGAAGTCACTCGCCGTGGCCGAACTGCCGCGGGTGAAGACCGGCGGGCTCATTCCCGGCCTGCCGCTGAACGGTGTTCCGCTGCTGGGCAACGGCGCTCTGCTCGGTTCGGACGCGAGCAACCTGCTCAACGGTGATCTGGCGCGGTTGACGCAGCTGCCCTTCACCGGCACGCCGCTGATCCAGAGCCTCGGCGTGGATCCGGAGAAGCTGCTCGGGCTGGACAAGCTGCGCACGGCGATCGGCAAGGTCATGCCGCCGCTCGACCTGCGGACGATCAAGGCGAACACCCTGATCACGCAGCTGTCCCAGCAGATGGCGGCCCGCCCGGCCAACACGAAGACCGCGCTGACCGACCTGCCGGTCGGCGTGGAGCTGATGAAGGTGCTGGCCGACATCCAGAAGTACGTGCAGACCGCCACGATCAGCCTGCCCGTGACGGTGAACTTCGACATCTCGAACCCGAACGCGCAGTCGGCGCACACCATCACGAACCTGATCTGGCCGGAAGGGGCGCAAGGCTTCCCGTTCGACCAGCCGGGCGCCTTCGTCGGCAGCACGACCGCGCAGCTGACCGAACCCGGCCTCTACGCGTTCGTCTGCAAGATCCACCCGTACATGCTCGGCGCTGTCGTCGTGGACGACCCGCTCACGCCCGGTCTCGACTTCGGCAAGAAGCTCAAGATCAACAGCCGGGCGCTGAACGTCCCGTCCGACGCGGACATCATCTCGCAGCTGGTGCTCAAGTTCTTCAACATCACCGCGCCGAACAACTGGCAGAAGTTCAGCAACACCGAGCAACGGACGTGGAACCCGACGTTCCCGCCCGCGCCGATCCTGATGTACGACTCGAACGGGTCGCCGCAGCTCGTCCCGTTGCTGGACGCCTACTTCAAGAACAAGTTCGGCCTGCCGAAGACCCTGCCTGCGCTCAACCAGCGGCCGGGAACCCCCGGCGTGGGCGAGGTGTGGATCGACACCGAGCTCGAGAAGACGGCGGGCAAGACCAAGTCCGGCACCGCGACGAAGGTCGACGTCTCCACCTGGAAGGTCGACCGCAAGGTGGCGCTGCCCGAGGTCAACATGAACAACCCGCACAACATGTGGACCGACAAGGACGAGCGGTACATCTACCAAACCGAGTGGTTCGGCAACAAGCTCGACGTCTTCGAGCGGGCGACCGGCAGGTTCGTCCGGCAGATCGAGGTCGGGCCTGATCCGTCGCACGTCATGACGAGGACGGACACCGACCAGCTGCACGTCGCGATCAACGGTGGCGCGTCGGTGGTCGAGCTCTCGCCGGGCGCCACGAAGATCGACCGGCGCATCCCGGTGCAGGGACCGGGTGAGAAGGTCGCGCACCCGCACGCCCACTGGATGACCGGTGACGGCACGACCATGGTCACGCCGAACGTCAACACCTACGACTCGACTGTCGTGGACATCGCGACCGGCAACATCCGCAAGGAGGCGACCGGTGAACTGCCGATCGCCACGGGCATCACGCCCGACGGCGCGAAGGCGTACGAGGCCAACTTCATGGGCGGGACGGTGTCCTGCATCTCGCTCAAGGCCGACGCGTGCAAGGACGGTGGTGCCACCGTACACAACAAGCAGATCGACCTGTGGCACAACTACGACCCGGTGGCCGGTGAACGCGGCTCGTTCGGCGGCCTGCCGATCCAGCTGCCGGTGAGCCCGGACGGCAACGCGCTGCTGGTGGCCAACACGTTGACGTCGAACATCACCGTCATCGACCCGAAGACCGACGAGATCGTGAAGTGGTTGCCCTGCGACTCCGGTTGCCACGGCATCAACTACGGGGCGAAGAAGGGCGGCGGCTACTACGCCTACGTCTCCAGCAAGTTCGCCAACACGCTCGCGATCGTCGACATCGACCCGAACGGCGACGGCAGTCCGTCCGATGCCGCCGTTGTCGGAAAGATGGTGCTCGACGCGGCGTCGACCACCGCGTCGGACGACCAGGTCGTCGACCACATGGGAATGGGCGGTATGGGCGTGCTCGCCGTGCCGCTGGTCTACAACGGCTGGGCGCAGAGGGTGCCCAGCAATTCGGTGAACGACCAGCTGACCTGTCGTCAGCGGCACCCGCTCACCTACGGCACTGATTGCTGACACCACCCACCGCGAGACGGGAAGCCGTTCGAGGAACGGCTTCCCGGCCCGCGGCTTCCCTGCGGGAGGCGACTCATGTTCACAGAGTTGGTTAGACAGCGCAAATTTCTGCCGGTGCTGACGGTTCTGCTGTCCGTCCTGATCGCGCTGGCGGGCGTGACGGCGTCGAGCGTCCTGAGAGAGTCCACTGTGGACTCGGTGCTGCCGGCCGCGGCGGGCGACGACCTCGGTGACGGGACCCACCTGGCCCAGTACGAGGTGGTGGGCGGCGTCAAGGTGTTCCGCCTGCGTGCGGCGCCCCTGGCGTGGGAGGTCTCGCCCGGCAACGTCCGGCAGGCCTTCGCCTACAACGGAACCGTGCCCGGTCCGGTCATCCGGGTCAACGAAGGCGACACGGTGCGCTTCATCGTCCAGAACGACCTGCCGGAGAGCACCTCGCTGCACTGGCACGGCATGGACCTGCCCAACGACCAGGACGGCGTGCCCGGTCTCACCCAGCCAGAGATCGAGCCTGGACAGAGCTTCACCTACGAGTGGAAGGCGATCAGCACCGGAACCCATTGGTACCACTCGCACATGCACGGCGACCAGGAGGGCAAGGGGCTCTACGGCTCCCTGGAGGTGGTGCCCAGGCTCGGTGACATCGCCGCCGCCCGCGACTACCGGCTGATCATCGGGGACGGCCCGCTGGGTTTCGTGTTCAACGGCAAGAGCTTTCCCGCCACCGCGCCGTTGCGGGCACGGGTGGGTGAGCGGGTGCGCATCCGGCTGATCGGGTCGGGCCCGGAGATGATCCACCCCATCCACCTGCACGGCGGTTACTTCGAACTGGTCGCGCAGGACGGTAGACGACTACCGCTGCCGCAGCAGATGGACACCGTGCTCGTCGGTGTCGGGCAGACCTACGACATCGTCTGGACGCCGACGAGGGTCGGCAAGTGGATGATCCACTGCCACATCTTCTCCCACGCCGAGACCCACACCGGGATGGCTGGGCTCGTGTCCATCTTCAACGTCGACCCGCCCGCGGTCGGCCTGCCCCTGCCCCTGGGCGGCTGACCGTGGCGACCATCTGCGACAGCGCTGAATTCCCCACTGCGGAAGGAAAAACGATGTCCCGGCCCGGCACCGTGCTCGTCGTCCTGGCGGCGTTCCTCGTCATCCTGTTCCCGTCGACCGCGTCGGCGCACGTCACCGTCTCACCGGGCACCGCGGAACCCGGCGGCTACACGAGGGTGGTGTTCCGCGTGCCGAACGAGCGCGCGGACGCCTCGACGACGCGGCTGGAGGTGATCTTCCCCTCCGGCCATCGGTTCGCTTCGGTGTCCGTGCAACCGGTTCCCGGCTGGACGGCGACCACCAGGAAGGAGAAGGCGGACGTGGCCGGCCAGTCGGACGAGGACTCCTCCGGTGAGGTCGTGACGGGCATCGTCTGGGAGGGCGGCACCGTCCAACCCGGACAGTTCCAGGAGTTCGGCGTCTCGATGGGAAGGTTGCCGGCGGCGAAAACCAAGCTGGTGTTCAAGGCGTTGCAGACCTACTCGAGCGGTGAGGTGGTCAGGTGGATCGACGTCCAGACCGACGGCGGACCCCGGCCTGAGCACCCGGCTCCGACGTTGTCGGTGGCCGCACCGCCGGTCGCCGCACCCGCCACTCCCGCCGCGGGAACCGACACGCTGGGCCGTGTGCTCGGCGGGGCCGGGCTGCTGGCCGGCCTGGTCGCGCTCGGGGTGTCGGTGACCGCGCGGCGGCGGCCGTTCGCACCGGACAGCGTTGCCGCGCAGGAGGAACCGGCCGTGAACGAGCCGGCGCGGGTCTGAGAGCCAGCGAGGTCGACGGCTCTTCGCCGGCCGTCGACCTCGCGCCCTGCCACGTCATCCCGGTGAGAGGAAGAGCGGTGAACAACTTCGCGCGCGTGTGCATCGCGTTCGTCCTGGCGTTGCTGCCGGTGCTGGGAGTTCAGGGCGTTGCCAGTGCGCACGCCGTCGTCATCTCGACCAGTCCCGCCGGCTGGGCGGTGCTCGGCTCGTCGCCCACCGAGGTGTCGCTGACCTTCAGCGAGCCGGTGGAGCTCGGGCTGGCTACCGTGCGGATGCTCGGGCCGGCCGGTGACACGATCACCACGGCCGCACCGGCACACGCCGGGGGCAGACCGGAAGTTCTCGTGGTCCCGGTGCCGAGGGCGCTGTCCGACGGGACCTACACGGTGAACTGGCAGGTCACCTCCGCTGACACCCATCCGGTGCACGGTGCCTTCGTGTTCAGCGTGGGACAGCCGTCGACGTCGGCGGCGCTGCCGGCGCCGGCCCAGGCGCACACCGAAGCCGACCGGTTCGTGACGTTGTCGTACGGGCTGGCGCGGTGGTTGTCCTTCGCCGGGCTGGCGCTGCTGGCCGGAGCGGCGTTCTTCGTCGTGTGGTGCCAGGCCGGCGCCGTGGCCGGCCGCCGGGTCCGCCTGCTGATGTCGAGCGGGTGGTGGAGCCTGTTGGTGGCCACGGTGCTGGTGCTGCTGCTGTACGGGCCCTACGCCACGGGCCGGTCGCTCACCGCCGCGGCCGACCTGTCGCTCGTCGCGAACACGGCGAGCACGCGGCTGGGCGTCGCGATGCTTGCGCGCCTGCTGCTGCTCGGGCTCGTGGGCGTCGCCCTGCTGAGGTTTCTGCGCCGCGCCGGTGACAGCGAGGCAACCGATCTCCAACGCCGGCGCCGGGGCGTGGCGGTGCTGGCGGCGACCTGCGTGCTCGCCCTCACCTGGAGTGCCGCCTCGCACAGCGCAGCCGGTGACCTGGCCGGGCTGGCCCTGATGACCGACGCGGCCCATCTCACCGCGATGGCCGTGTGGCTGGGCGGCCTCGTCGTGGTCGGTGCCGTCGTGAGGTCCGCGGACGCGTTGGCGATGCGGGTGGCGGTGCCGCGCTTCTCCCAGGTGGCACTGGCGTCGGTCCTCGTACTGGTCGCCACCGGGGTGTTCCAGTCGTGGCGGCTCGTGGGCACCCCGTCGGCCCTGGTCGGCACGTCCTACGGGCGGGTGCTGCTGGGCAAGGTCGCGGTGGCGGCCGTGCTGCTCGTTCTGGGAGCACTCGCCAGGCGCTGGGTCCAGCACCACTACGGTTTCCCCGTCGTCTCGCCCTCCGACCGCCGCCGGGCGGCGCGCGGGCCCGGCCATCACCAGGTGCGGCGGTTCGGGGCGGTCGTCGCCGCCGAGGCGGCGATCGCGGGCCTCGTGCTGGGGCTCACGGCGGTCCTGGTCGGCACCAGCTCCGCCGCGGCGGAACTGGCTGCGGAGAAACAGCAGGCCGAGGTGGCGCAGCCCGTGCCCGGTGAGCCCGTCATCGCGGACTTCGACACCGGCGGCGCGGCCGGGCGAGGCAAGATCGCGGTCGTCGTCGCGCCCGGCGCGTCCGGTGGCAACGAGGTGCACCTGGCGGTGCTGGACGAGCGCGGGAGCCCGAGGGACGTCGCCGAGGTGGGGGCGACGCTGAGCCATCCCGAGCGGTCACCGGCGCCGTTGGTCGTGACGTTGCGTTACAGCGGTTTGCCGGGACATTACATCTCAGATGCGCTCTCCCTGCCCGTATCCGGGCGTTGGGAGATGTCGTTGAAAATTCGCACATCCGATGTCGACGAAGCCATTGTGCATGTGTCCGTGGGCATTCCCTGAGCCGCGCGAGCGGTAATGACCCGCACGAACGGATGGTGACGGCATGTACCCCCAGGACGCTCGCAAGGTATCTCCGGATGTGCTGGAAGCCCTGCGGCGGCGCGCCGTCGCCGCGGTCGATTCGGGCCTTTCCCGCGCGGAGGTCGCGCGAATGCTCGGCGTGTCACGGCAGACGATCAGCGTCTGGCACCGCGAATACCGCACGAGGGGCGAAGAAGCGTTGCGGAGCAGGCGGCGGGGCAGACAGCGCGGTGAGCAGCTCGCGCTGTCGTACGCGCAGCAGCTGTGGACGATCAGGACGGTGACGACCTGCGGACCGGACGAGGTCGGGCTGAGCTACTGGCTGTGGACGAACCAGGCACTGGCGGAACTGGTCAACAACAGGTTCCGGATCGCCCTCTCGGCCACGACCGTGCGCAACTACCTCATCCGGTGGGGCGTGCTCCCCGAGTCCGTCCTCGCCAACCGGCCTGGCGGCGGTGAGGCGGATCCGGGGCACGCCGTGCCGGTGAGCGGGGAAACGCTGTGGATGCACAGCGCGCCCTTCCACTGGCTGACCGGTCCGCAACTGCACTCGGACGGCGCGTCGGCCTGCTCGGCGACCGATGGTCACGGCAACGCCATGTTGTACGCCGTGTCCGCTCGCGGCACAGTGCTGTTCCTCTGCACGCACGACCCGTTCGACGGCGCCCGGCTGACGGAGTTCTTCTCCAGACTGCTGCGCCAGCGCGGACGCCGGCTCAACATCGTGCAGGGCTGGCGACCGACCCGCCGGGCCGACGTCCTCACCGCGTGGATGGAGCAGCGGGCCGGTGAGGTGTCGGTGCGGTTCGCGGTCGAGGACATGTCGTTTCCGGCGCCCCGGAGCGGAGACACCCGTTGACGATCCCGCCGGTCGGCGTGGTTCGGATGGGCGGATCCGTTTCGATCCGAAGTGGACCGTTCGGCGGAATGCCTTCTGCTGCAACGGTTTCAGGCTGTGTTGCAGTTGATGTGCAGCTCTTGTCAAGGTCGCGTGCGTGCGGTTGCATCTGCCGCTGTGACCACAAGGCTGAGTGTCGCGAGCGTGCTCGCGTTGATGGCGTCGATCCTGGTCGGCACGCAACCCGCGGAGGCCGCCACCGGCCTGAGGGTCAGCGGCACCAAGGTCGTCGAGGCGAACGGGAGCGCCTTCGTCATGCGGGGCGTGAACCACCCGCACGTCTGGTTCCAGGGCCAGACCAAGGCGTTCGCGGACATCAAGTCCTTCGGTGCCAACACCGTTCGCGTGGTGCTGGGCACCGGCAAGCGGTGGGGACCGAGCTCGGCGGCCGACGTCGCGAACGTCATCGCGCTGTGCAAGCGGAACCGGTTGATCTGCGTGCTGGAGGCCCACGACACCACCGGATGGGGTGATCAGCTCGGAGCCGCCACCCTCGATGACGCGGCGAGCTACTGGATCGGCCTCGCCGACGTGCTCAAGGGCCAGGAGAACTACGTCGTGGTCAACCTGGGCAACGAACCCTTCGGCAGCAACCTGCTGGTGAGCCCGGCGTGGACGAGCTGGACGAAGAACGCGGTCAAGCGGTTGCGCGCGGCCGGGTTGCAGCACCTGCTGATGGTGGACGCGCCGATGTGGGGCCAGGACTGGCTGAACATCATGCGCAACAACGCCGCGTCGGTGCTCAACGCCGACCCGCAGCACAACACCCTGTTCTCCGTCCACATGTACGGCGTGTACAACACGGCGGCGAAGGTCAACGCGTACTTCGACGCGTTCCGCTCGGCGGGGCTGCCGTTGGTGGTGGGCGAGTTCGGGAACAAGCACAGCGACGGCGACCCGGACGAGGACACGATCATGGCCCAGTCGCAGGCTCGCGGCATCGGGTACCTCGGTTGGTCGTGGAGTGGCAACGGTGGCGGGGTCGAGTACCTCGACCTGGTCCGGTCGTTCAACCCCGCGGACCTCACGCCGTGGGGCGAGCGTTTCCTCAACGGCCCCAACGGGGTCCGGCAAACCTCCAAGCAGGCCACCATCTTCGGCTGAAGGGAACACCGGCCTGGACGAAGTCGGGTGAGGACTCGGCGTCGGCGGTTGTGGTCAACGCGGTGATGTCCTGACATGATCGGCGCCCGCCACCCGTTCGAAAGGCCGCCCTCATGACCGGTTCGCCCGACAGAGTGACCGTCATCCCGCCGGATGCTCTGGCCCAGATGAAGTCGTTCCCGTTGCACGGCGACGAACGGCTGCAGAACAAACTGCTGTGGAAGTCTCCCGGCGGGGACACCATCGTGGGCCTGATCCAGATGGCACCGGGCGCGCGCGACGTCGGCCACAACCACCCGTCGGCGACGCAGCACACCTGGGTCATCGGCGGCACCGTCAGCATCGGCGGTGTCGAGGCGACTGCGGGCTCGTACGCGTTCGTACCGCCGGGTGTGGACCACGAGACCGTCGCCGGTGACGAGCCCGTCACGATGTTCTACATCTACCAACCGTTCGCGCCCAAGCACGACCACGATCACGGAGATCACTGAGGCCGCCGCTCACCCATCCGTGGGGTGAAGTTGGGTGAGGAACGCGGTTGCCACAAATAGCTTTCTCGCATGAGATCAGTGACCGCCGCGTTATTACTCGTGGCCGTCACCTCTGGCGGAGCAACGGCGTCGACCGAGGCCTCCGTCGCGAGGTGCGCGGCCGCCCGCCCCGTAGTCACCTCAACCGAGACAGCTGTCGAAGTGCGCGTTCTCACCGGCTGCACGGCCGGTGAGCTCGTCTTCCGCGCCGCCTTCGTGGCCCGCGCGCACGGCTCCTCCTGCACCGTGGTCTCGTTCGCACTGGAACCAGACCCCGCCGCCGCTCCACAGTGGATCCGCGTCCGACTCGAACTGGCCTGCGCGCCCGGCGAGAAGGGCCTGCTCGGCTCGCAGATCACCGTGGAGATGTTCGGCGCCCAGGACGCCCGCGTCGCCACCTACGGCTTCGGTGACTCCTTCACGGAGGAGAACCCGTCCGCGCGGCACCTGTGGACCGTCGACCACGTGGCGGGCCTCGGTGCCCTGCCGGCGGACCCGGATCCGGCGGTGAAGTCATCGAGCGGGTCGGCAGGGGAGGGCGGTTCACGGGCGCGGGCGGATCACGAAATCTACGACGGCTGAGATTCCCGGCTGCCATGATGTGCCGATGCGTCCCGAGGTCTTCGTGGTCTGGGCGCACACCAGTCCCGGCTGGGACGGTGTGCGCACGCAGGAGTGGCGGGCCACCGTGCACCGGTTCGCCGAGCTGCTGCACCACCTCGGCGCGGACGCCGACATCGACCTCTACCACCAGCACGAACCCGTTGACTGGTCGACGTTCTGCCTGCAGCGCATGGAGGACGCCGACCGGATCGTGGTGGCGGTGTCGTCCGGCTGGAAGCTCGCCTTCAGCGGGCGCAACCCGCTGAGCCGCGGTGCCGAGTACGAGCTCAAGCACCTGCGCGGGCTGCTCATGCGGGAGCCGGAACTGTTCCAGCGCAAGGTGATCGTCGTCGTGCTGCCGGGCGCCACCCTCGACGACATCCCGCCGTCGCTGCACTGCGTGCCCCACTTCGTGGTCGATCCCGCTGTTCGCGCGTCCGCTGTGGACCTCGAGCACCAGCTGCTCGGGCAGCCGAGGTACCCCAAGCCCGCGGTGGGGGAGCCGCGCCTGCGGGAGCTGGCGCGGGCGGGCGATCCCGGGCTCGTCGACGAGCTGCTCACGACCACCGTGTACCTGCCGGATCCCGGCCGGCCTGGGCTGATGGCCACCGCGGTCGACGGGCACGAGCGGTCCGTGCTCGTCTTCACCGGCCTCGATCGGCTGGTGGCCTATCGCGCGCTCAAGGGCCTGAACTGGGAGGACCGCTGGCTCGAGGTCGAGTGCGCCGAGCTGCTGCCGTTCGTCGCGCCGCTCGGCGTCGGGGTCGTGGTCGACGCGGGCGCGCCACTCGACGAGATGGTGTTCGTGTCGGCTCGCGAAATCCGTGAACTCACCTGCTGACCCTGTTGTATCGTTCTTCACCAAACTTTCGGGCAGGGGGTGCCGTGAACGGGTTCGCTGTCGACACCGACGAGCTCCGGGTGCTGGCCCGGCCGCTGCTG
Source organism: Lentzea nigeriaca (assembly GCF_016907955.1). GTDB lineage: Bacteria > Actinomycetota > Actinomycetes > Mycobacteriales > Pseudonocardiaceae > Lentzea > Lentzea nigeriaca. Next base: position 879,370 of record NZ_JAFBCX010000002.1, read on the forward strand.
CGCGCCGCCGAGGACGTCGTCGAACTCGCCCGCCACCCGGACGGGCGTCCCGACAGCTCCCGCGGCGCGCTGTTCGCAGCTCTCGCGCGGTTCCGCGCCGCGGCTGATCACGCGACCGGTGTGCTGGTGCGCGACGTGGACGAGACCGCGGCCCGGCTCGCCGACACCACACGGCACTACGAACAGGCGGACATCTTCCCGGCGTGAGCCTCTCCAGTGACTTCCACTCCCTCCGGAGCGTCCAGGAGTGGCTGAAGCGGATGCGCGACGAGAGCGCGTCCGTCGGTGTCGCCTACGCCAGGGCGACCCCGCCCTCGTGGACGGGAGCCGCGAGCACGTCGTTCGACGAGTACCGGCACCGCGCCCGGATGCGCTGGCTCGACGTGTCCGACGCGTTCGATGCCGCCTCCGACGCCGTGGAGACCTACCTGCACACCCACGCCGAGGTCGCCCGCCTGGTGCAGTTCGGTGACCCGGACCAGGTCGAACGGCTCCACGGGCAGCTGGCCGAGGAGGAACGCCTCGCGGTGGCCGCCGTCGACAGAGCGGCGGAGGAGCTGTGGCACGTCCGGTCCCAGCTGCCCGAACAGGCAGCGGTGCCACCGCCGCCCAGCCCTCCCGCTCCGCAGCCGAAACCGCAGCCGAAGCGCTCCCGCGCGGAGGACTTCATGGCGCTGCCGCACGAGGAGATCGTGCTCACCACGGCCGCGATCGCCGCGCGGTACACGCGCTGGCAGCGTCAGATCGGGTGACCGCGGTCCAGCTCGATAACGAATACGGCAGCCGCGGCGACTGGGGTCAACGGGATCGCACCCAGGCACGTTGTAAGAGGTAGAACGCGCTGACCGGCGAAAGGGTTGCTGTGGCGTCAACCGCAGACCAATCACGCACCGTAGGCTGAGAGGGCGCCTAGGCTGGGGGTGATCGCGGAAGGGGTGGTGTGGGTCGTGGGGCTCGCGGAGTCCTTGCTCACGTGGCTGCACGGCTTCGTGGGCGCCAGTGTCTGCCCCGGTGACTGGGTGTGGACCACCACAGCGCTCGGCGCGGTGCTCGGGCTGTTCCCCACGATCGGGGCGCTGCTGTCCATCGTCGTGCGCCGGATCGTCGGCAACTCCTACGGTTCGGTGACGGGTGCCATCTTCGCCGGGCTCGGTGTCGCCAGCTGTCTGGTGCTGCCGTGGCTGATCATGCGCGGGACCGTGCAGGGGCTGCAGAACCGGTCGATCCCCGGTTCCGGGTCGCTCGACGGGTCGACGTGCTTCGGCCAGTTGCAGCAGGGCGAGTACCTGGTGGACGGGACGCCGTCGATCCTCGGGGTGATCCGGCAGCCGACCGAGCAGCCCGTCTTCCTGGTCGCGGCGTGCATCACCGTGGTGCTGGCGCTGCTGTGCCTGCTCTTCGTGATGCTGCAGGCGGGGTCGGCCTTCCGGCTCGGGCCCAGCTGGCCGCGGCGCGTGTTCTGGCCGCCGTTCCTGGTGCTGCTCGCAGCGACGTCGGCACAGCCGGTGACCCTTGTGGGCCATGTGCTCCTCGGGTTTCTGCCCATTGCGGTAATCGGCTCAATCGTCGTGCGGATTTTCGGGTTGACTACCGCCATGTTGAACCGCCCCGGCCGCGACCGGTCTCAGGACCGGAACTCGCAGAACCCGCCACCGCAGCCGGTGGCTCGCACGCCGCAGCCCCAGCTGCCCCAGAACCAGCAGCACCAGCCGCAGAAGAAGGCGCCGACCAAGCCGATCAACGCCTCCCAGCACCAGCCGCCGCCCTACCAGCCGGCGCAGGTGCCGCCGTACCAGCCCGCGCCGATGAACCGGCCGATGCGCCCGGTGAACCAGCCGCCGCCTCCGCCGAGGCAGTACCCGCCGACGCGGGTCGCCGAGGTGCAGTCCCCACAGTCGCCGCAGCCCTCGCAGCCGGCGGCGCTCGCCGACACACCCGGTCCGCTGCCGTTCGGGCCGGGTGCCGCGAACGCCGACGCGCCCGCGCCGGTGCAGAAGTCGGGCAAGGTCTGGAACCCCGGCAACGGCCGGTTCCGCCGCGTCCGTCAGCTCGGCGCCGGCGGGTTCGGCACCGTCTGGCTGGCCGTCGACGAGCAGCTCGACCGCACGGTCGCGGTGAAGCTCGCGCACGCGCCGGACAACGAGACCGAGCAGCGCATGCTCCGCGAGGCCCGTGCGCTGGCCGCGGTCAGGCACCCCAACTGCGTGCGGGTGTTCGACATCGTCCAGGACCCGGACGGCCTGGCCCTGGTCATGGAGTACATCGAGGGCGCCTCGCTGTCCGAGACGGTGCTGAAGAACGGCCTGATCGACGACAAGCTCGCCGCCCGCCTGTGGCTCAACATGGCCGACGCGCTGGCGGCGGCCCACGACCGGGGCGTCCTGCACCGCGACGTGAAGCCGTCCAACGTGATCGTGGACAACCAGGGCACCGCCCACCTGATCGACTTCGGCATCGCCCGTTCCAAGGGCGACAGCACCCTCACGGCCACCGGCATGATGGTCGGCACTCCCGACTTCCTCGCCCCGGAGACCGCCCGCGGTGAGACGGCCTCCCCGGCGTCGGACTCCTGGCAGCTGGCCGCGACCGTGTCCTACGCGCTGACGGGCCACCCGCCGCGCGGCTCCCGCGACAACCCGATCTCCTCCCTGATGGCCGCCGCCCAGGGCGAACCGATCACCAAGCTGCCGCAGAACAGCGCCCACGCGCGGCTCCTGCTCGCGGCGATGGACCCGGAGCCGGGCCGCCGTCCGACGCTGGCGCAGGTGCGGGGTCAGCTGTCGCAGTTCCTCGACCAGGCCGGGATGAGCAAGGAAGGCCCGGTCACGAAGATCATCAGCAAGCCGACCCCGCCTCCCACGAAGCACATGCCGATGTAGGCGATCCGGGTGAACGTTCGGTACGGGGCGTAACGGTGATTCACCGTTCAACGACCTAAGCCGTGGTCACCCGGAAAGCCTCGGCATCGGAGGCGATGCCCTGCGAGGGGTGGTGAGGCGGTTTCCGCCGATCGCCTCACCACTCACCTACGTGCGGACGGCCGCAACCGCTTGCGCAGCACCACGAACAGCCCTGCGGCGGTCAGCACCACGAGACCGACGAGCCACACCGGCGCCGGTCCGGGTTCGGGCTCGGAGGGCACCACCGCGGCAGCGGGCGCGACCTCGGGTTTCTTGAGCGGCGGCGCTATGTCCGACCACTTCCAGTCCATCGTTCCCTGGACCATCTGCGAGTCCACCGGCTTGATCTGGAACGTGCCGGGCACGGTCAGCGTCGCGAGCGGGTGGTCGGCGAACATCCCCTGTACGCCGAACACCTCGTACGACCCAGCGGGCAGGCTGAACGTCACGGCGTAGTGCGCGGGCTGCCCCAGCGGCACCCCGGTGAACACCCGCTCGTCCGTCCCCGACCTGAACCGCAGCCCGGTCTTGCCGAGATCTCCTCCGGTGAACGGGTGGGTGCCGTGCTGCAGCACCCAGTAGCCGACGGTGCCGGTGGCGGACGGCTCGATCGACGGCACCGGGTCGAGGTAGGTGACAGCCCAGCCGCCCGCGTGCGCGGTGGGAGCGCTGATCAGTAGAAACGCGCATATCAAGGCGAGAATCCTCATGGCGCGAATACGCCGGGAACCAAAGCTGGGTTCCCGGTGTAGGAAGGGCATCACGGACGAAGCGGTGGCACGGGCGATCGCAGGTGACCAGGCGGCTTACGGCGAGCTGGTCACCCGGTACACCGCGCTCGCGCACCGGACGGCCTACCTGCTCGGGGCGGGTGCGGACGCCGGCGACGTGGTGCAGGAGGCGTTCGTGAAGGCGTACCGCAAGCTCGGCACCTTCAGGCAGGACGCCGACTTCAAGCCGTGGCTGCTGAAGATCGTCGCCAACGAGACCAAGAACCTCCACCGCGGCAGACGGCGCCGCAACCTGATGGAACTGAAGATCGGGGCGATGACCGAGACCGTCGACCACGACGACCCCGGCACGCTCGTCGACGACTTCCGCGCCAAGCTGCTGACGGCCGTCCAGAGCCTTCCCGAGCACGACCGCCAGGTTGTCACCTGCCGCTACCTGCTGGACCTCAGCGAGGCCGAGACCGCGCAGACCCTGAACGTCGCCAAGGGAACCGTGAAGTCACGGCTGTCCCGCGCGCTCGCCAAGCTGCGACCGATGCTGGAGGAGGTGGCCCATGATCGGTGACGACGTCGAGGCCGCCCTCCGCGACCTCGGCCAGCAGATCCACGTGCCCGAGCCTCCCGACCTCACCGCGAGCGTCCTCACCCGGATCAACGCGCCGCGCAGGCGAAACCGGTGGCTCACCGCGCTGGTCGCGGCGGTGACGGCGTTCGCGATCGCCTTCGCCGTGTCACCGGCGGTGCGCGCGGGCGTCCAGAACCTCCTGGAGTTCGCGGGTGTCGTGTTCCGCGAGGAGCCGCCTCCGACGGTCGCGCCTCCGTTGCCCAGCCAGGAAGTCTCGCTCGGCGAGGCGAGGAAGCAGATGCCGTTCGAGATCCACCTGCCGCGGCGGCTCGGCGCCCCCGACAAGATCACCGTCCACGAAGGACGGTTCGTGACGCTGCACTACGGGGACCTGCGGCTCGACGAGTTCGACGGCACCGTCCAGGAGACGATCGGCAAGCTGATCCACGGCGAGGGCGTCGAGCAGATCGGCGACAAGGTCTGGATCCCGTACCCGCACCAGATCTTCTACATCGACCGCAACGGCGAGTGGCACGACGAGCAACCGCACGGCGCCGGGAAAACCCTGATCTGGCAACGCGGTCAGGTCACCATGAGGCTCGAAGGCGACCTGACCAAGGAGAAAGCCCTGGAGATCAGCGCCAGCTAGGCAGCCACAGCTGCTGCTGCCACATCTCCGGTGTGATCGGGTTTCCGTTCAGGATCGGCCACAGCCACACGAAGTTCGCCACCACGATGCCGACGTACAGCGACACGACCAGCAGGCCCGTGCCGCGGCGTTCGGAACCGGCGGTGCGGCGGCCGAGGATCTCGCCCAGCGCCAGCACGATCAGCAGCACCAGGAACGGCGCCATCGGCGTGACGTAGAAGAAGTACATCTGCCGGTCGAGGTTGAGGAACCACGGCAGCAGACCGGCCATGTACCCGACGAGCACGGCGGCGTAGCGCCAGTCCATCCGGCCGATCGAGCGCCAGACGGCCCAGCCGATCACCGGGAACGCGAGCCACCACATCGCGGGGGTGCCGATCAGCATGATCGCGCCGAGGCACGACGCCGCACCACAGCCCGTCACGCCGTTGTCGTAGTAGTAGAGCATCGGACGCAGGCCCATCGGCCACGTCCACGGCTTCGACTCCCACGGGTGCCGGTTGGTCGCCGAGGTGACCAGCTCGACGTGGAACTTGTAGACGTTCTTGGCGTTGTACCAGAGCGCCTGCAGCACGTCGGGGATGTACGCGACGTCCTTGACCTTGCCGCCGACGACGTGCCGGTCGATGCCGGTCTCGCTGGCCATCCACGGGAACCACGTCGTGACGTACACCAGCACGGGGATCGCGACGAGGCCGCCGATCGAGGGCAGCACGTCCTTCGCGAGCGCGCCGAGCCACGGCTCCTCGACCCCGGCGGCACGACGGGCCAGCGCGCTCCAGACGACCGTCAGCAGGCCGAACGCGGCGATGTACCACATGCCCGACCACTTGACGCCGCACGCCAGACCGAGGCACACGCCCGCACCGAAGCGCCACCAGCGGAAGCCCAGCCACGGACCGAACGCCGAGTTGTTGACGAACCCCTCGCGCACTGCCACCGCTAGTCGTTCACGGATCTGTTCGCGGTCCACGACCAGACAGCCGAACGCGGCGACGACGAACAGCGCCAGGAAGATGTCGAGCATGCCCATCCGCGACTGGACGTGCGAGACGCCGTCCGCGATGAGCAGCACACCGGCCAGCGCGCCCAGCAGGTCCGAGCGGGTGAGGCGGCGGGCGATCCGGACGATCAGCAGGATCGTGATCGCACCCGCGAGCGCGGAGGCGAACCTCCAGCCGATGCCGTCGTAGCCGAAGAGGTCCTGGCCGATCGCCATCAGCTGCTTGGCGAGCGGCGGGTGGACGATCAGCTCGTAGCCGGGGTTGTCCTCGTAGCCGCCGTTGCGCAGCACCTGCGCCGACTGCGGCACGTAATGCTTCTCGTCGAAGATCGGCGTGCCCTTGTCGGTCGGATACCCGAGGTTCCAGAACCTGACGAAGGCGCCGATCAGCGTCACGACGATCGTGACGAGCCAGCCGCGCAGGCGGTCTCCGGACGGCGGCGGGTCGAGCGCTGCCGCACGATCCGTGCGCGGTTCCTCGACGACGACGGGCGCCTCTCCTGGCTGCACGAGGACTGTCACGTCGCCGATCGTAGGGTGAACCGTGTGAGTCCTGTATCCGGTTCAGGCCGTCTTGTTCTGGCAGCCACCCCTCTCGGGGACATCCGCGACGCTTCCGCACGCCTGGTCGAGGCGCTGGAGACAGCCGACGTGATCGCCGCGGAGGACACCAGGCGGTTGCACAGTCTCGCGGCCGCGCTGCAGGTCAAGCCGTCCGGACGCGTGATCAGCTTCTACGACCAGGTCGAGACGGCGCGCCTGCCGGGGCTGCTCGAGTCGCTGCGCGGCGGCGAGACGGTGCTGCTCGTGACGGATGCCGGAATGCCGTCCGTGTCGGATCCCGGTTACCGGCTCGTCGCCGCGTGCGTCGAGGAGGACCTCAAGGTCACCTGCCTGCCGGGGCCGTCCGCCGTGACGACCGCGCTCGCCGTGTCGGGCCTGCCCAGCGACAGGTTCGCGTTCGACGGCTTCCCGCCGCGCAAGTCGGGTGAGCGCAAGCGTTGGTTCGCACCGTTGGCCACGGAACAACGCACTGTCGTCTTCTTCGAGGCACCTCACCGGCTCGCGGACACGCTCGCGGACGCCGTCGAGGTGCTCGGCCCCGATCGCCGTGCCGCCGTGTGCCGCGAGCTGACCAAGAAGTACGAAGAGGTCGTGCGCGGGTCGTTGGCGGAGCTCGCCGAGTGGGCCGTGGAGGGCGCACGGGGTGAGATCACCGTGGTGCTCGGTCCCGCGCCTGCCGGGGAGAAGCCCGACCTCGACGCGCTCGTCGCCGAGGTCAGGCAGCGCGTCGCCGACGGGGAACGGCTGAAGTCGGCCGCCGCCGAGGTCGCGGAGGCGGCCGGGATCAGCAAGAAGGTCCTCTACGACGCCGCGATCAAATCAACCTGAAAGTACGCGGGGAGCTTTCGTACTCTCGTTCAGGACGCGGGGTCCCCGCGTGCGGCAGAAAAGTACGAAAGCTCCCCGCGTGTGCATCAGGCTGACTCGCGGTGGAAGGTGCGGACGCCGTAGAACACGCCGGCCAGCACCAGCACCGCCGCCGAGACCAGCCCGAGCAGCACCGGTCCCGTGTTGAAGATCGACCGCTCGGCGTCGACGACGTGCGCCAGCGGGTTGACGCGCGACAGCCAGTAGAGCCACTTCGGGCCGTTGGACATCGGCAGCAGCACGCCGGAAAGCAGCATCAACGGCACGATGGTCGACGACAACACGGACGCGAAGACGTACTCCAGCTTCGTCTTCAACGCGAGCGCGTACGACGCCGACCCGATGGCGATGCCGAGCAACGCCACCAGTCCGAGGCCGAGCAGGATGTCGCCGGCGCTCGCCCGGAACCCGAACAACATCGCGGCGAGCATGATCAGAAGGCCCTGGACCACGAGCAGCACCACGTCCTTGCCGACCCTGCCGACGAGCAGCGCGACCCGGCTGACCGGGGTGACCCGCAGCCGTTCCATGACGCCCGTGCGCACCTCGGGCATCAGCGAGAAGCCCGCGTAGGCGGTGCCGAACAGCACCATCTGCACCAGCAGACCGGGCACGAACCACTGCCAGCCCGTGTCGCCGAGCAACGGCCCGAAGAGGCCGAGGTAGAGCAACGGCTGCACGAGCCCGAACACGACGGCGACGGGGTTGCGCAGCACCGGCAGCATCGCGCGGGAGAAGACGAGCCAGGTGTCACCCAAGATAGTTCTGTCCAGCATTGGTTTCCTCCCTCAGGGAACGGCCGGTCATGGTCAGGAAGACGTCGTCGAGCGTCGGCCGGTGGACCTGCACGGAATGCAGCTCGACACCGAGGTTGTCGAGATCGCGCAGCAGTCCTGGCAGCGAGCGGTCGCCGTTCGGGATCCGGAAGCTGACCTTCTCGTCCTCGACGACCGCGTCGGGGAACTTCGTGGCGACCACGGCGGCCTGCGGTGTGCCGAGCACGACCAGATCACCGGAGACGCTGTTCTTCAGCTCGTCCGGTGAGCCCTCGCCGACGATCGAACCGTGGTCGATCACCAGCAGCCGGTCGCTGAGGAAGTCGGCCTCGTCGAGGTAGTGCGTGGTCAGGAAGACCGTGGTGCCGTCGGCCTTGAGCTGCTTGATGTGGTCCCACAGGTTGCGGCGGCTCTGCGGGTCGAGCGCGGTCGACGGCTCGTCCAGGAAGAGCAGCCGCGGGTCGTGCAGCATGCCCATCGCGATGTCGAGCCGTCGCTGCTGCCCGCCGGACAACGTGATGACGGCCCGCTTCTCCATGCCCTGCAGCTCGAACCGTTCGAGCAGGTCGCCGGCCTTCCTGCGCGCCTCGTGCTTCGAGAGGCCGTAGAACCGGGCCTGGAGCGCGAGCTCGTCTGCGACCCGCTGGTCGGCGCCCGCGCCGTTCTTCTGCCCGACGTAGCCGATGTTGCGGCGCACGCCGGCGGGGTCGCTCAGCAGGTCGTGCCCGGCGACGATCGCCTCGCCCGCCGTCGGCTGAAGCAGCGTCGTGAGCATGCGCAACGTCGTGGACTTGCCGGCACCGTTCGGGCCGAGAAACCCGACGAGCTCCCCTTCGGCCACGTCGATGTCGACCCCGCGGACCGCATCCACGGGACCGAGCTTCGTCGTGAACCGGCGCGCGAGGCCGCGTGCCTTGATCATGACTGAATCCCCTCTAGTCAAGTTTGACTAGAGGGTAGACGGGACTAATCAAGTTTGACTAGTCCTTGAGCGCGTACTCGCCGGCCTCCAGGCGTTCGATCAGCTCCCGAGTCCAGCGGACCTGGCCTTCGAGGTGGACGAGCCACAGCCGGAACAGCTCGCTGACGTGCGCGGGCTTGCCCATCTCCGGCATCGAGGTGATGCCGTGCCGCGTCGGTGCGAGCTGGCCCTCCAGTCCGGCCAGCCGGTTCTTCAGCAGCACGATCGCCTGCTTGCGGGGGACCAGGTTGATCATCGCCACGCCCGCGGAGACCTCGTCGTTGCCCGCGGCCGCGTCGGCCAGCGCGTGGTTCAGCAGGTCCTGCAACTCGTGCTCACCTGCCGCGGTGATCTTGTAGGTGGTGCGGGCGGGACCCTCGCCGGACTCGGTGCCGACCGGCTCCAGCAGGCCGTCCCTGGCCAGTGACTTCAGCGCGTGGTAGATCGAGCCCGGCTGCACGTTCGCCCACTGGTCCGCCGCCCACGACTTCAGCTCGCGGCGCACCACGTAGCCGTGCGCCTCGCCGACGAGCTTGACCACGCCGAGCACCAGCATCCTGGTCGCGGACAAACCGACCTCCCACTCGGTGAAAACTGCCTGGCACCGCCTCCGTAGGCTATGTGCATGAGTGCCTCCGTACTGACCGCGGTGGCCTGGCCTTACGCCAATGGCCCCCGGCACATCGGTCATGTCTCCGGTTTCGGTGTCCCGTCCGACGTCTTCTCCCGCTACATGCGAATGTCCGGACACCGGGTGCTCATGGTCAGCGGCACGGACGAGCACGGCACACCCATCCAGGTGCAGGCCGAGAAGGAAGGGCTCACCGCCCGCGAGCTCGCCGACAAGTACAACCGCGTCATCGCCACCGACCTCCAGGGCCTCGGCCTCTCCTACGACCTATTCACCCGCACGACCACCGGCAACCACTACCAGGTCGTGCAGGACCTGTTCTCCGCGCTGTGGAAGAACGGCTACGTCATCCCGAAGACGGAGATGGGCGCCATCAGCCCGTCGACCGGCAGGACGCTGCCCGACCGCTTCATCGAGGGCACCTGCCCGATCTGCGGGTACGACGGCGCGCGCGGTGACCAGTGCGACAACTGCGGCAACCAGCTCGACCCGATCGACCTGAAGAACCCGCGCTCGCGGATCAACGGGGAGACGCCGAAGTTCGTCGAGACCGAGCACCTGTTCCTCGACCTGCCGTCGTTCATCGAGTCGCTGGGCAGCTGGATGGGCACGCGCACCGAGTGGCGTCCCAACGTGCTCAAGTTCTCGCAGAACCTGATCTCCGACCTGCGGCCGCGCGCGATCACCCGCGACCTCGACTGGGGTGTGCCGATCCCGCTCGACGGGTGGAGCGACCAGCCGATGAAGCGGTTCTACGTGTGGTTCGACGCGGTCATCGGCTACTTGAGCGCGTCCGTCGAGTGGGCGCGGCGGTCCGGCGACGCCGACGCCTGGAAGGAGTTCTGGACGGGTGACGCCCAGGGCTACTACTTCATGGGCAAGGACAACATCGTCTTCCACTCGCTGATCTGGCCGTCGCTGCTGCTCGGTCAGAACGGCGCGGGCGACAAGGGCGGCGAGCCCGGCCGGTTCGGCACGCTGAACCTGCCGACCGAGGTCGTGTCGTCGGAGTACCTGACGATGAGCGGCTCGAAGTTCTCCACCTCGCGCGGCACCGTGATCTACGTCGGCGACTTCCTGAAGGAGTTCGGGCCGGACGCGCTGCGGTACTTCATCTCCGTCGCGGGTCCCGAGAACCAGGACACCGACTTCACCTGGGAGGAGTTCGTCCGCCGGACGAACTTCGAGCTGGCGAACGAGTGGGGCAACCTGGTCAACCGCTCGGTCTCGATGGCGCACAAGAACGTGGGCGCGATCCCGAAGGCGACTGCGCTGACTCCCGCCGACCACGAGCTGCTCGCGCAGTCGAAGGCGGCGTTCGACACGGTCGGCGCGCACCTGCGTCGCTCGCGGTTCAAGCAGGCCTCCGGCGAGGCCATGCGCGTGATCTCCGCGGCGAACAAGTACCTGTCCGACCAGGAACCGTGGAAGCTCAAGGACGACCCGGACCGCCGCGACTCGGTGCTGCACACCGCGTTGCAGGTCGTGCAGGACGCGAACACGCTGATGACGCCGTTCCTGCCGCACTCGGCGCAGAAGGTGCACGAGGCGCTGGGCGGCACGGGCGTGTGGGCCGCGCAGCCGGAGATCACCGAGGTCACCGACCTGGACATCCCCGAGCGCGAGTACCCGGTGCTGACCGGTGACTACGCCGGTGAGCAGGCTCGCTGGGAGTCGACGCCGATCGAGGTCGGCCGGCCTTTGGGCAAGCCGTCGCCGTTGTTCGCGAAGCTCGACCCGAAGCTGGGTGAGATCGGGCCCGAGTGGGCTCCGATCGTGACCGACTAGTGGCGGACAACCGGGAACGACCGCCGGTGCCGGAAGCTCTTCCGGCACCGGTGATCGACGCTCACACGCACCTCGACGCGTGCGGCGCCACGGACGCTGCTGGGGTGGGCGAGCTCCTGGACCGGGCCAACGCGGCCGGCGTCTCGCACGTGATCACCGTGGCCGACGACCTGGCCGCCGCGCAGTGGGCGGCTGAAGCGTCCACTTGGGACTCGCGGGTCTACGCCGCGGTCGCCGTGCATCCGACCCGCACCTCCAGTTTCGGTGATCACGAGAAGGCGGAGCTCGAACGGCTCGCGTCTTTCGATCGTGTCGTGGCGATCGGCGAGACCGGTCTGGACTACTACTGGGACTACTCGCCGCCGGCTGCCCAGCACGAGGCTTTCCGTTGGCACATCGACCTTTCCAAGCGCGTCGGGAAGCCGTTGATGATCCACGACCGCGACGCGCACGAGGACATCCTGAAGGTGTTGTCGTCCGAGGGTGCACCGTCCACTGTGGTCTTCCACTGCTTCTCCGGCGACGCGGACTTCGCCCGGCGGTGCGTCGACGCGGGCTACGTGCTGTCGTTCGCGGGGCCGGTGACGTTCAAGAACGCCCGCGCGCTGCGGGAGGCGGCCCGGTTGGTGCCCCAAGATCAGCTCTTGGTGGAGACCGACGCGCCGTTCCTGACGCCGCATCCGTTCAGGGGGCGGCCAAACGAACCCTATTGTGTGAATTACACAGTTCGCGATCTGGCCACACTGCGTGGCGAAGATCTTTCTGAACTCTGCGCTGCCGTCACCCGTAATGCTCAACGAGTGTTCGGACTCGACTACTGAGATGCGATGTAAGACGAACGGAGCAAAGGGTTCCTACCCCTATGGGGTGACTGAGGTCACAACTTTGGCGCGGATGTTTGCGCAACGTCCGCGACCCCGTTACTGTCCCGTGACCGTGCCACCGAAGCCGACCTTGTCGGTTAGGGGCACGCCCGCAGTCGGGGCGGGACCGAAGCCAGAAGCGCGAAGAAGCGAGACCACGTAGGAGGAGTTGCCGGGAACCTTCGAGCTCAACCCTCGAATGATCTTGTCAACGCCAACTGTGCGGTGGCCTCAAAGCTTCCGCAATGGAGGTATCGACCCAGTGTCTGGTAGCGACAGAACTGCCGCTCCGTACGACTTCAACGAGGACACCGACTGGTTCACCCCGGTCGGGATGGCAACGGCCACCGCTGTCGCCGACCCTCACCCGAGCTTTCCCGCCGGTGCGCTGACCATCACGCCCGCGGACGTGCTCGAGGTGCTCGGCCCGGACGCCGACGACCTTCTCGCCACGGCCAACGTCGACGTCGACGAGCTGATCCGGCTCATCAACGCCGAGACGACGATCATGCCGCCCCTCGTCCTCCCGTCGGAGGAAGAGGAGAAGGAGGACCCGCAGCTCCTCGTCACGGCCGTCTCGTCCTGGAAGCGCCGCTTCCTCAAGGGCGCGGTCGCCGCGGTTCTGGTCTCGATCTCCGGCGGCGGCGTCACCGCCATGGCGATGGACAAGTCGCTGACGGTCGACGTCGACGGCGCCCTCCAGACCGTCCACTCCTACGAGGGCACGGTCGGCGAGGTCCTGGCGGAGGAAGGCATCGTCGTCGGTGAGCACGACGCCCTGTCCCCGTCGCTGAACACCCCGATCTCCGACGGCGGCAAGATCACCCTCGACCGCGGCCGCCTCGTGAAGATGAGCGTGGACGGCCAGGCCCGCGAGGACTGGGTCCGCTCCGTCACCGTCGAGGAAGCCGCTCGCCAGGCAGGCGTCCCGACCGAGGGCGCCTGGTTCTCCGCGCCGGGCAACAAGGACATCCCCCTCGAGGGCATGAACCTCGAGATCAAGACCCGCAAGAACATCAAGCTCTTCGACGGCGCCAACCCGGCCCGCGAGGTCCAGACCACCGCCGTCACGGTCGACGAGCTCCTGAAGAACGAGAACCTCTCCCTCGGCCCGGAGGACGCAGTCGCCTCCGGCACCGACGTGAAGCTCGCCACGGGCGCCGAGGTCTACATCTCCCGCACCGGCGTCACGGTCATCAACGTGAACGAGCCGGTAGCCCCGCCCGTCGAGAAGACCAACGACCCGAACATGAACGCGGGCGAGCAAAAGGTCACCGACCCTGGCGAGGCCGGCGAGCAGATCTCGACCTACCGCGTGACCGTGAAGAACGGCAAGGAGATCAGCCGCGAGAAGATCGGCGGCAAGGTCACCAAGGAGCCGAAGCCCAAGAAGATCACCGTAGGCACCAAGCCCCTTCCCGACGGCGCCACCTGGGACCGCCTCGCCCAGTGCGAGGCAGGCGGCAACTGGGCCATCAACACGGGCAACGGCTACTACGGCGGCCTTCAGTTCGACGCGGGCACCTGGCGCTCCTACGGCGGCACCGCCTACGCCGCCCTGCCCCACCAGGCCACCCGCGAACAGCAGATCGCCATCGCCACCAAGCTCCGCGACGGCCGCGGCGGCACCTACTCGGCCTGGCCGGCCTGCCGCGCCAAGCTGGGCCTGCCGTAAACCGGCATCCTCCGCTCTCGACGAGGCCGCTCCTGGTCAGCCAGGGGCGGCCTCCGTCGTACGCGGGCACAGGCGGGGGCGCCAAGCACCCGCCACCGCAACACCGCGCAGGCTGGCGCAAGGGTCCCCTGCGATTTCGGTTCCCCCGCGACCCAACGTACGCGGCAGGTCTGACACTCGGAGGACGGCAGGAGTCCGCCCGAGCGCGATGCGGAGCGTCGAAACCAGCGCTCGTCCAGGCCCGCGCAACCACGCTGGAACGCAACCGAACCCGCACCACCGACCCCCTCCGTCGGAACTGGCACCCACCCACCAAACCGGACCACCGCGGTGCCACCAGGAACCCGCCAACGCAACCCGCGCATCCAACCTGCGCGCCCCCACAACCCCAAGCCACCCACCCCCAACCCCAACCTGCGAGAATCCAAGAGTGAGCCTGCTGGGACCAGCCGAAGTCCGCCGTCTAGCCGAAGAACTAGGCATCCGCCCAACCAAGAAACTGGGCCAGAACTTCGTGCACGACCCCAACACGGTCCGCAAGATCGTCGCCGCGGCCGACCTGACCCCAGACGACACGGTCCTGGAGGTAGGCCCAGGCCTCGGCTCCCTGACTCTCGCCCTGCTCCCGAACGCCAAACGGGTCGTAGCAGTCGAGATCGACCCCCCACTGGCGAAGCGCCTCCCGCAAACCGCCCGCGAGCTGGACCCGGAAAACGCGGACAAGCTGCACGTGGTCCTCAAGGACGCCATGAGGGTCACCAGTGACGACCTGGCGGCAGCCCCGACCGCGATCGTCGCCAACCTCCCGTACAACGTCGCCGTCCCGGTGGTCCTCCACCTCCTGAACGAACTGCCGACCCTCAAGAAGGGCCTGGTCATGGTCCAGGCAGAGGTGGCGGACAGGATGGCCGCAAAACCGGGCAGCAAGATCTACGGCGTCCCCAGCGTGAAGCTCGCCTGGTACGCGGAAGCGAAGAAGGCGGGCCCGGTGGGCAGGAACGTCTTCTGGCCCGCTCCCAATGTGGACTCAGGTCTGGTGTCCTTCCACCGCCACGAAAACCCACTGTCCACAGTGGACAAGGCGAGGCTGTTCACGATCATCGACGCCGCCTTCGCGCAACGCCGCAAAACCCTCAGGGCGGCCCTCAAGGGCTGGGCGGGAAGCGAGAACGTCAACGTCGACGAGCTGCTCCACAAGGCGGGCATCGACCCGCAGGCGAGGGGTGAGCAGTTGAGCGTGATCGACTTCATTCGGATCGCGGAGGTCTAGGCCGGGGATCCATCGGCCAACAGTGTGATCTGTCGAACGATCCGGATTCTGGCTTGCGCAACCGAACGTGCGTCCGGTTGACTGCTAGATGCCATCCGGAGCGACCGAGAGACCTGGCTCTTTGACGTCGCAGCAACCACCCGCTGGATGCGGGCAGGTGCTAACGCCAGGACCGATGGAGGATCACATGGGTACCACGCGAATGCTGACGCGCCGGCGAGTCGTCGACCAGTGCCGTCGCACCGCTTCTGCATGTCGTCGCCACCTCGTCTAAGGCGCCTTCTCCAAGTCCTTTGACGCGCGCTCGACCAACGAGTGGCGCACACACCTGAGCAGAACTTCGACCGCGCACCGCCCACGAGGCGAGTGTGTCGTCGCGCGCAGCCGTGGAGCAGAAGTGATCACTGTCGAAAACCTCACCAAGTCCTTCCAGGGTGTCAGCGCCCTGAACGGCGTGACCCTCGACGTCGAGGCGGGCACCGTGCTCGGCGTCGTCGGCCCGAGCGGGGCCGGCAAGTCGACGCTCGCGCGCTGCGTTGCGCTGCTCGAGCGTCCCGACTCCGGGGCCATCCGGGTCGACGGCACGGACATCACCGCGCTGGACGGGTCGGCTCTGCGGGCCGCCCGTAGGCAGATCGGCGTTGTGCCGCAAGGGGATTCCCTTCTCCGGCAGCGCACCGCCGCCGGCAACATCGCCCTGCCGCTGGAAAGCGCGGGCGTGCCGGGACCGCAGCGCCGCAGCCGCGTGGGCGAGCTGCTGGACCTCGTCGGGCTGACCGACAAGGCCGCTGCCTACCCCGACCAGCTGTCCGGCGGGCAGCGTCAGCGCATCGCCGTGGCGCGTGCGCTCGCCGCGAACCCGTCCGTTCTCCTCGCTGACGAGCCCACGAGTGCGCTCGACCCCGAGACCACCGGTTCCGTGCTCACGGTTCTCGACCGTGCGCGCGCTGAGCTGGGTGTGACCGTCCTCGTCGTCACGCACGACATGGGCGTGGTCCGCAAGATCTGCGATGACGTCGCCGTGCTGGAGCAGGGCCGCGTCGTCGAGCACGGCAAGGTCCTCGACCTCGTGGGCGAGGCCGGCAGCCGCACGAGCAGTGCCCTCCTGCCCGCCGTCGACCTGAACCCGATCAACGAGAGCAGCTACGACCGCGTCGCGGACGTCGTGCTCGTCGGGTTCGCCGCGGTCGGCGCGCTGCTGCCCGAGGCCTCGCACCGGTTCGGTGTCGAGCTGAACATCGTCGGTGGTGGCCTCACGCGCCTCGGGGAGACGCCCGTCGCGCGGTTCCGGCTCGGCCTGAACGGTGAGCGGTCCGACTCCGCACTGGAGTGGATCGGCGAGGCCGGTGGCGCTGTGCAGAGGTCCCTGAAGGGGCCGCAGGGAGTAGCTGCGTGAGGTCTGCTACACCCTGGCCCGACGTTGTCGGCTATCTCGTCGAGGCCACCGGGGAAACGCTGTACATGGTCGGCGTTTCCACCGTGATCGCCACAGCTTTCGGAGTTCCCCTCGGGGTTTGGCTGCAGCTCACCGCCAAGGGCGGGCTGCGGCCGAACCCCGCGGCGCACCGCGTTCTCGGCTTCATCACCGACCTGGGCCGCTCGATGCCGTTCATCGTGCTGCTCGTCGCCCTCACGTCGGTCACCCGCCTCATCGTCGGCGGATCCATCGGCAGCACGGCGGTCATCGTGCCGTTGGCCGTGGGTGCGATCCCGTTCGTCGGGCGGCTCGTGCAGAACATCCTGTCCGAGGTGCACGTGACCGTGGTCGAGGCCGCGGTCACGACGGGCGCCTCGACGCTCAGGATCGTGCGAAGCGTGCTGATCCGCGAGTCGTTGCCCGCGCTGATCAACGCCATCGGCGTCACCGTGATCGCCTTGATCGGGTACTCCGCGATGGCGGGCGTGATCGGCGGCGGCGGCCTCGGTGACCTGGCGATCCGCGAGGGCTACCAGCGCTTCAACGACCGGATCCTGTGGAGCACCGTGGCGTGGCTCGCCGTGCTCACGACGCTGATCCAGCTCGGTTTCACCCGTGCCGCCCGTGCGTCCGACCGGCGCCGGCACGCCTCAGTCTGACCTTTCCGCACGCGGGGCCCCCGCGTACTCCAGGAGAGTACGAAAGCTCCCCGCGTACTTGAACCTGCCGCTGGCAGAAACTCTCAAAAGGAACGAAATGCGTATTAAGGCTGCCCTGATCGCGGTCGCTTTGACTGCTTTGTCTGCTTGCTCTGCCGGTGGTGCGTCCGCTTCGGACACGCTGAAGGTCGGCGTCTCGCCGGTCCCGCACGCGCAGATCCTCAAGTTCGTGGCCGACAAGCTGGCCGCGCAGAAGGGGCTGAAGATCGAGGTCGTCGAGTTCACCGACTACGTGCAGCCGAACACGGCGCTGGTCGACGGCTCGCTCGACGCCAACTACTTCCAGACCGTCCCGTACCTGCAGACGTTCACCAAGGAGAGCGGCGCCAAGGTCGAGTGGGTCGCGCCCGTCCACGTCGAGCCACTCGGTCTCTACTCCAAAAAGGCCAAGAAGCTGGACGAGTTGCCGCAGAACGCCAAGGTCGCACTGGCCAACGACGCCACGAACGAGACCCGCGGCCTGAAGCTGCTGGAGGCCAACGGCCTGATCAAGCTCAAGGCCGTCGACGCGCCCACCATCCGCGACGTCGCGGAGAACCCCAAGAACCTGCAATTCGTGCCGCTGGAGGCCGCTCAGCTACCGCGCTCGCTGGAGGACACCGACGCGTCGGTGATCAACGGCAACTACGCGATCGACGCTGGTCTCAAGCCCGCCACCGACTCCCTCGCGCTGGAGAAGGCCGAGGGCAACCCGAACGCCAACGGCCTGGTCACCAGGACCGAGCTGAAGGACGACAAGCGCATCCGCGACCTGGCGGAGCTGCTCGGATCGCAGCAGGTCAAGGACTACATCAAGCAGACCTACAACGGTTCCGTCGTCCCGGTGTGAGATCACCGGTGACCGGGGGAGGAGTCCACGACCCCAGAACGCCCGTAGGCTGACATGGTGCTCGCAGTCGTTCCACCTCCGGTCACCGTCCGCGTCCCGGCCAAGGTCAACCTGCACCTGGCCGTCGGTGACGTGCGCCCGGACGGCTACCACGACCTGGTGACGATCTTCCAGGCGCTGTCGCTGGTCGACGAGGTCACCGTCGCGGTGGCCGACGAGCCAGGCGTCGAGGTCCACGGCGAGGGCGCCGACCAGGTACCCACGGGAGCCTCCAACCTCGCCTGGCGTGCCGTCAGGCTGCTCGCGGCGCACGTGGGCAAGGACCCGGACGACCCGAAGGTCCGGGTCGTCATCCGCAAGGCCATCCCGGTCGCGGGCGGCATGGCGGGCGGCAGCGCCGACGCGGCCGCCACGCTCGTGGGCCTGTCGTCGTTGTGGCGGCTGGAGATCAGCCGCGACGAGCTGGCCGAGCTGGCCGGCAAACTGGGCGCGGACGTGCCGTTCGCGCTGTACGGAGCCACCGCACTGGGCACCGGCCGCGGCGAGCGGATCGTGCCGGTGCTGGGGCGGCACCAGTTCCACTGGGTGCTGGCGTTCGACCGGCGCGGACTGTCCACTCCGGACGTGTTCGACGAGCTGGACCGCCTGCGCTCCGAGGGCGACCCGCCGCGCGTCGGCCCGGTCGAGGCGGTGCTGGAGGGTTTGTCCTCGGGCGATCCGCGTCAGCTGGCGCTGCTGCTGGGCAACGACCTGCAGGCCGCCGCGGTCTCGCTGCGGCCGAACCTGCGCCGGACGCTACGCGCCGGTGTCGACGCGGGCGCGCTGGCCGGCATCGTGTCCGGTTCGGGGCCCACGACGGCGTTCCTGTGCGAGGACGGCGACACGGCGGTGCGCGTGGCCGCGGAGCTGGCCGGTGCCGGCGTGTGCCGGACGGTGCGCGTGGCGCACGGGCCGGTGCCCGGTGCGCGCGTGATCACGACCGAAGAGCCGAAGCCCACTCCGCCTGAAGTGCACGCGTAGGTAGCCTTCAGCAGGCAGTTTCTTCCTAGTCGTGAGGTTTTGATGGCCAACCTGGTCAACCTGGAGTCCGTGTCGAAGTCATTCGGCGTCCGGCCGCTGCTCGACGGCGTGTCGCTCGGCGTCAACGAGGGCGACCGGATCGGTGTCGTCGGACTGAACGGCGGCGGCAAGACGACGCTGCTCGAGGTGCTGGCCGGGGTGGAACCCGCCGACGACGGCCGGGTGTCGCGGTCACGCGATCTGCGGATGGCCGTCGTGACGCAGCGGACCGAGCTGCCGGACGGCTCGACCGTGCGCAACGCGGTGATCGACCCGCTCGGCTTCGACGCCGAGCACGAGTGGGCGGCCGACGCCCGCGTCCGGTCCATTTTGGACGGACTCGGGATCACGGCTCTGGGCCTGGACTCCGTGGTCTCCACGATGTCCGGTGGCGAGCGGCGCCGGGTCGCACTCGCGGCCGCGCTGATTCAGGACCTCGAACTCATCGTGCTGGACGAGCCGACGAACCACCTGGACGTCGAGGGTGTGCGCTGGCTCGCGGAGCACCTGCTGGCCCGCAAGTGCGCGCTCGTCGTCGTGACGCACGACAGGTGGTTCCTCGACACGGTCTGCAACCGCACGTGGGAAGTCGTGCAGGGCAAGGTCGAGCAGTACGAGGGCGGCTACGCCGACTGGATCTTCGCG
Organism: Lentzea nigeriaca; assembly: GCF_016907955.1. Lineage (GTDB taxonomy): Bacteria > Actinomycetota > Actinomycetes > Mycobacteriales > Pseudonocardiaceae > Lentzea > Lentzea nigeriaca. Next base: position 899,282 of record NZ_JAFBCX010000002.1, read on the forward strand.
CGCGCCGAGCGGCAGCGGCTCGCGGACGCCGCGGAGGAGAAGCGGCAGAACCTGGCGCGCAAGGAACTCGCGTGGCTGCGTCGTGGCGCGCCCGCCCGCACCTCGAAGCCGCGCTACCGGATCGAGGCCGCCGAGGCGCTGATCGCGGACGTTCCGGCGCCGCGCGACACGGTCGAGCTGCTCGCGTTCGCCAAGAAGCGCCTGGGCCGCACGGTGATCGAGCTCGAAGACGCGACACTGTCCATTCCGGACCGTGTGCTCGTGCGCGACCTGACGTGGCGCATCGGGCCTGGTGAGCGGATCGGTCTGGTCGGCGTCAACGGTTCCGGCAAGACGACGTTGCTGCGGTTGCTCGCGGGGGAGCGCGAACCCGAGACGGGCAAGCGGATCCAGGGCCAGACCGTGAAGATCGCGCATCTCTCGCAGGAGCTGCTCGACCTCGACGGGTCGATGCGCGTGCTGGAGGCGATCGAGGAGGTCGCGCGGCGCGTCGTGCTCGGCAAGTACGAGATGTCGGCCTCGCAGCTGGGCGAGCGGTTCGGGTTCTCGTCGCAGAAGCAGTGGACGCCGGTGTCGGACCTGTCCGGTGGCGAGCGGCGGCGGTTGCAGCTGTGCCGGCTGCTGATGGCGGAGCCGAACGTGCTGCTGCTCGACGAGCCGACGAACGACCTGGACATCGACACGTTGCAGCAGCTGGAAGATCTGCTCGACTCGTGGCCTGGCACCCTCGTCGTGATCTCGCACGACCGCTACCTCGTCGAGCGCGTGTGCGACAAGGTCGTGGCGTTGTTCGGCGACGGCAAGCTGACCGACCTGCCCGGCGGGATCGAGGAGTACCTCAAGCGCCGGGATTCGTTGCGCGACAGGGAAACCGCCGCCGCCCCCGCCGTGGAGAAGGCGCCGTCGAACGCCGCCGACCAGCGAGCGGCACGCAAGGAGCTGGCACGGCTGGAGCGGCGCCTGGAGGTGCTGCACAAGAAGGAAGCCGAGCTGCACGCCGCGCTCGCCGAGGCCGCGACCGATCCCGACAGGCTGCTGAAGCTCGACGCCGAACTCCGTGCCGTGCTGGCGGAAGAGACCGACGTCGAGGCCGCCTGGATGGCCGCGGCCGAGGTCGTCGAGGGGTAGCTACTTGCCCCGGCGGCGCAGTTCGTTGGCGAGCATGGGCAGCAGTTCGTCGATGAACGACGTGTCGTAGCCCTGCCCGGACAGCAACGCGTAGCTGAAGCGTGCCTTCATGACCTCTTCCGAGGTTGCCCCGAGCATGCCGTCGAGCGCGACGCCGATCTCCTCGAGCATCCTGTCGACCTGCGCGGTGCGGTAGCCGCGCTGGCCGGACGCCGCCTGCGGAATGCGCAGCTGGCGCAGGTCCTTCCACGACCGGACCGGGGGAATGCTGCGCATCGGCCCGGAGAGCTGCTGCTCGACGCGGGCGAGGAACGAGTCCACCTCGGTCTCGTCGTAGCCGCGTCGTCCGATCAGCGGACGGGAGAACCTGACGTCGCGTACGTCCTTGGAGGTCAGGTTGTCCTGGCCGAGCAGCGTCGCCTCGATGCGGTCGAGGAACGCGTCCACCTGTGACTCCTGGTAGCCGCGGCGGCCGCGGGGAGGGCGGTGGAACGCCACGTTGCGGATGTCCGCGGCGGTGAGCTTCGGTGCCTCGACGGCGCGCGGGGTCGCGGGCTTCTGTGCCGGAGGCTGCTGCTGGGGCCGTGGCGGCGGTTGTGGACGGCGTTGCTGGGGTCGCTGCTGTTGCTGCGGCAGCTGCGTGGTCGGCGGCGTCCTGGTCGGCGGCGGCGCCGTCTCGAACATGAGGACGACGAGGTCGAGGAACGTGTCGACGTCCTCCTCGTCGTACCCGAAGGTGCCCGGCGCGGTCTCGCCGAACACCGCGTCCTGGATCTGCTGGGCAGTCAGGTTGTCCTGACCGCGCAGCGTCGCCTCGATGCGGTCGAGGAAGGCGTCGATCTGGCCCTCGTGGTAGCCGCGCGTCCCCGGTCTGGGCTTGTGGAAGCGCACGGCGGCGACGTCGTCGGGGGACAGTCGCACCGCCGGTCTCAGCGCCTGCGACGTGGCGTGCGCGCCCTGAGCCGGTGCCGCGGCCTGCCGGCGTTGCGGAGTGGATCGCAACGTGTCGGCCACGAGCTCCATGAAGACGTTGACCTCGTTCACGTCGTAGCCCGGATCCCGGGTCGCCGTGCTGAACTTGACGTTGAGCACGTCCTCGCGCGTCAGGATGTCCCTGCTGCGCATGGTGTCCTCGACACGGTCGAGAAATGCGTCCACCTCAGCCGCGTCGTACCCGCGCGCGCCCCTCGGGGGACGGTGGAACGCGACCGAGGCCACGTCCTGCGCGGACAGCAGAGGTGCCGGATGCGCGGGTAGACGATGTTGCGCTCCGGGGCCGCCCCGATCCACCAATGACCTCCTCCTGCGTACCTGTACTGGGGAGTATCGCGTTTCGCGTGGCATAACGTTTCGTCCTGATGGACCAAAGGGCGCCACTACGATCGCGAACATGAGTCAGTTCGTGGATGTGATGCTGGCGACGGCCACCAACGGCCGGGACAGGGGCATGACGACGGGTGAACCCGCCGCGCCCGTTCGCCGGACGTGGGCCGAGGTGCACGAACACGCCCGGCGGATGGCCGGCGCGCTCGACGTGGCACCGGGCACCGCGATCGCGGTGCTCGCCGCCGAACCTGCCGTGATCGCCCCAGCCGCGCAGGCAGCCTGGCTGTGTGGTGGCAGCGTCACGATGTTGCATCAACCCACACCACGCACCGACCTGGCCGAGTGGGCCGAGGACACGCTGCGGGTGCTCGCCATGATCGACTCTCGCCTGGTGCTGCTCGGCAGCCCGTTCGACGCCCTGGCCTCTGTTCTGGACCAGCACGGCATCCCGTACCGCAAACTCTCCGAGCTCGACGGTGAGCCGATCACTCACCCTGTTCCCACCCCCGAGGATGCCACGGCACTGCTGCAGTTGACGAGTGGATCGACCGCCGATCCGAAGGCGGTGCGCATCACACACCGCAATCTGATGGCGAACGCCGAGGGCATGCGCGTCGCCGCGGCTCTGGATCCTTCCTCTGACGTCATGGTGTCGTGGCTGCCGCTGTTCCACGACATGGGGATGGTCGGGTTCCTGACCGTGCCGATGCTGTTCGGCCTGGAATTGGTGAAGGTCACTCCTGTCGACTTCCTGTCGCGGCCGACGTTGTGGGCGGACCTGATCACCCGGTACCGCGGCACGATCACCGCTGCGCCGAACTTCGCCTACGCGATCGTGGCCCGTCGTCTGGCGTCGTCGTCGGACTCGTTCGACCTGTCCTCGATGCGGCTCGCGCTGAACGGTGCCGAGCCGATCGATCCGGCTGCTGTGCAGGCTTTTGTCGACGCGGGAGCGCGCTTCGGGTTGCGGCCCGAGTCGATCCTGGCGGCATACGGTATGGCCGAGACCACGCTGGGTGTGGCTTTCGCGCCGTTGTTCACGGGGCTTTCCGTCGATGTCGTGGACGTCGATGCGGTGGAGGCGGATCATCGTGCCGTGCCTGCTTCGGACGGGCGGGCGTTCCCGCTGCTCGGGCCGCCGCTGCCCGGCCTCGAGCTTCGGGTCGTGGACGACTCGGGCAAGGTCCTTGGCGTACGGGACGTTGGTGAGCTGCAGATCCGTGGTGAGGCCGTCACGCCCGGCTACCTCACGGTGAACGGTCCTCTGGCCACTCAGGACGCCGAGGGCTGGCTGTCCACTGGGGACATCGGATATCTGGTGGAGGACGGACAGGTCGTCGTCTGCGGGCGGCGCAAGGACGTCATCATCATGGGCGGGCGGAACATCTATCCGACCGATGTGGAACGTGCCGCCTGCTCGGTGGACGGTGTGCGGGCCGGGAACGCGGTTGCCGTGCGGTTGGACGCGGGGACGCAGCGGGAGCGGTTCGCCGTCGTGCTGGAGTCGAAGCTCGCCGGGGATGCCGAGGCCGAGAAGACGCTGGTGAAAGAAGTGACGGCGCGGGTCGTGGACGCGGTCGGGTTGCGGCCGTTCGCCGTTGTGGTGCAGCCGCCGGGGACGTTGCCGAAGACGCCGTCGGGCAAGCTTCGCCGGTCCGCGGCGGCCGCGTTGGTCTAGTCGAACTCACCGAGTCGTTTGCGCAGCTCCCTCGCGTTCCTGCGGGGGAGTGCGCGGACGACGGAAATCTCGACGTACGGCTCAGTGGAAGGCGTTTTGCGCGGCTTCCAGGCCCTTGGTCACGAGGGCCTCGGTCGCGTCCGCCGCCCGGTCGATCTCCAGCGCGAGCTGCTTGCGTTCGACGGTGGAGAAGTCCTTGAGGACGTAGTCGGCGGGGTCCTGGCGGCCCGGCGGGCGGTCCACGCCGAAGCGGACGCGGTAGTAGTCCTTGGTGCCCAACGACTTCGTGATGGAGCGGAGTCCGTTGTGGCCGTTGTCGCCGCCGCCGAGCTTCATGCGGATGGCGGCGAACGGGAGGTCCAGCTCGTCGTGGATCACGACGATGGTGGTGGGCTTGAAGAACTTCACGGCGCTCGAGACCGGGCCGCCGGAGAGGTTCATGAAGCTGCGGGGCTTGGCGAGCACCACGCGGTGGCCGGACAGGCGGCCCTCGACGATCTCGGCGCCCGACTTGTGGGCCTTGAACTTGCCGCCGACGCGGGCGGCCAGTTCGTCGAGGACCAGGAAGCCGATGTTGTGGCGGTTGCCCTCGTACTTCGGGCCCGGGTTGCCCAGGCCGACAATGAGGGCGAGGTCATCGTCCACGGAACCGCAACTCCTGCTCGAGATCGTCCAGCAACGCGTCCACGGCCTGCACCTGGTACCCCTTGCCCAGCAGGCCGGACGTGGTGCTGAACCGGGTGTTGCGGACCTCGGTGGAGGTCATGGCACCCCGGCCGTCCAGGTTGGCCGCGGCGCGGGCGAGGAAGGCGTCTACTTCGGCGCGATCGTAGCCGGTGCCGGTCTTCGGCAGCTTGCGCGCGTAGAGGTCCTCGCCGGTGTTCAGGCCTGTCGGCGGCACGATGCCGTTGCGCACCTGGAACTCGAGGAGGTGCAGGACCCCGTCGACGCTCAGGGGGTCGTAGCCGTTCGGGACCGTGGCGAACCTGACGGTGCGCACGTGGTCCGGGTTCAGGCGCATGCGGCCGGCCAGGGCGTCGGCGACGATCAGCATGAACTCGTTCACCTGAGCCGGGTCGTAACCCTGCCGCTTGCGGCGGAAGGTCTTGGCCCGGATCTCGGTCGGGCGCAGGTATGGGAACGGCGCGCCGCCCCCCTCGTGAGGGGGTGGCGCGCCGTCTGACCGGCCCGACGTGATGGGGCTCAGCTTTCCTCGGTCGCCTCGGCGGCCGGCGCGGCCTCTTCGCCCTCGAGCTGCGAGGCGGACGGCGCCTCGTTCACGGCGACGATCAGGGCCTCGGCGTCGGTGGACAGCGAGACGCCGGACGGCAGAACCAGGTCACCGGCGTGGATCTGGGTGCCGGCCTCCTTGCCCTCGATCGAGAACTCGATCTGCTCCGGGATGTGCAGCGCCTCGGCCTCGACCGTGATCGTGGTGGCGTCCTGCGTCACGAGCGTGCCGGAGGCGGCCTCACCGGTCAGCACGACCGGGACGTCGACGGTGACCTTCTCGCCGCGCTGGACGAGCAGCAGGTCGACGTGCTCGATGTAGTTCTTGATGGGGTGCGTGGTGACGGTCTTCGTGAGCGCCAGCTCGCTCCCGCCGTCGAGGGCGAGGGTGAGGACGGCGTTCTGACCGTGCTCGCGGACAACACGGGCGAACTCGAGCGCCGGCAGGGCCAGGTGCTTCGGGTCGGAACCGTGGCCGTAGAGCACCGCGGGGATCTTGCCGGCGCGACGGGTACGGCGGGCGGCGCCCTTGCCGAATTCAGTGCGCTGCTCAGCGGCGAGACGGACCTCGGACACGGTGGGGCTCTCCTTACAAGTCTGGCCTTGTACGTCGGGGCGGTGCACAAGTTTCAGCGGTTCAGCTTTGGGGTGGTGGCCTGCGGCGGCGAGCAGCGCGGGACGTCAACACGCGCGGCATCAAGCCACCGCGTCGATCACGCCGAGCCGATGAAGGCTCGCCCTCGCCGAGGCAACCCGACCAGTGTAGGTGAGCGGGCGTTCAGGGTGCCAACCGGGGTCTGCTGCACAGTACGCGGGGAGCTTTCGTACTCCAGGAGAGGACGCGGGGGCCCCGCGTGCGGCAGCCGAAGCAGGGGGCGTGCGGTGGGGAGAGACGGAACGCGGGGGCCTCGCGTTTCCTCCGGGGAAACGCGGAGCCCCCGCGTTACAGAGCGGGAAGGGCTGGTCAGGCGTTGCCGTCGAACAGCGACGTGACCGAGCCGTCCTCGAACACTTCCTGGATCACGCGGGCCAGGAGCGGTGCGATGGAGAGGACCGTCATCTGCGGGAAACGCTTCTCAGCCGGGATCGGCAGCGTGTCGGTGAACACGACCTCGCGGGCGCCGGAGTCCTGCAGGCGCTGGGTGGCCGGGCCGGACAGGATGCCGTGCGTGGCGGCGATCACCACGTCGGAGGCGCCTTCGCTGAGCAACTGCTTCACGGCGCCCGCGATGGTGCCGCCGGTGTCGACCATGTCGTCGATCACGATGCAGAGGCGGCCCTCGACCTTGCCCACGACGCGGTTCGACACCACCTCGTTGGGGCGGAGCGGGTCGCGGGTCTTGTGGATGAACGCGATCGGGGCGCCGCCCAGGGTGTCGGCCCACTTCTCGGCCAGCTTGGTGCGGCCGGAGTCGGGGGAGACGACGGTGATCTCGTGGCCCGCGTACTTGCCGCGGATGTGGTCGGCCAGGAGGGGCATGGCCCACAGGTGGTCGACCGGGCCGTCGAAGAAGCCCTGGATCTGGGCGGTGTGCAGGTCGACCGAGACGAGGCGGTCGGCGCCCGCGGTCTTGAAGAGGTCGGCCACCAGGCGGGCGGAGATGGGCTCGCGGCCGCGGTGCTTCTTGTCCTGGCGGCTGTACGGGTAGAACGGCATGATCACGGTGATGCGCTTGGCCGAGGCGCGCTTCAGGGCGTCGACCATGATCAGCTGTTCCATCAGCCACTGGTTGATGGGGTTGGTGTGGGACTGGATGACGAAGGCGTCGCAGCCGCGCACGGACTCCTCGAAGCGGACGAAGATCTCGCCGTTGGCGAAGTCGTAGGCCTGCTGCGGGGTCACCGTGACGTTGAGGTGCTTCGCGACCTCTTCGGTCAGCTCCGGGTAGGCACGTCCGCCGAAGAGCATCAGATTCTTCTTCGGCGTGCCGGGCATCTGGGGGTTCACGGTCAGCCCTCCTCTGTCTTCTCGTCATTCTGGCCAGCGAGGGCTGCTGCCGCTGCCTGAGCCGCGGCGGTTCCTTCACGTCGGCTGAGGACCCAGCCTTCGAGGTTGCGCTGTGGGCCGCCGGACACGGCGAGCGCGCCCGGTGGGACGTTGCGGCGCAGGACGGTGCCCGCGCCCGTGTAGGCGCCGTCGCCCACGGTCACCGGGGCCACGAACATGTTGTCCGAGCCGGTCCGGCAGTAGGAACCGACGATCGTGCGGTGCTTGTTGACGCCGTCGTAGTTGACGGTTACCGATGCTGCGCCGATGTTGCTGTGATCGCCGATCGTGGCGTCGCCGATGTAGGAGAGGTGGGGGACCTTCGAACCCTCGCCGATCGTGGAGTTCTTGGTCTCGACGAACGTGCCGATCTTGCCCTTCACGCCCAGGGACGTGCCGGGGCGCAGGTAGGCGAACGGGCCGACCGAGGCCTTGGCACCGATCACCGAGTCGCTGCCGTGGGTGCGCACGACGGAGGCGCCGTCGCCGACGGTCACGTTGGACAGGGTGGTGTCCGGGCCGACCACGGCGCCCGCGCCGATGACCGTGCCCGCGCGGAGCTGCACGTTCGGCTCGATCAGGGCGTCCTGGCCGATCCGCACGTCCGCGTCCACCCAGGCGGAGGACGGGTCGACGAACGTGACGCCGGAGCGCATCAGGCCCTCGACGATCCTGCGGTTCATCTCGGCGCCGACGGCCGCGAGCTGCACGCGGTCGTTGATGCCCTCGACGAGCCACGGGTCGGACGCGATCAGCGCGCCCACGCGACGGCCGTCGCCGCGGGCGATGCCCAGCACGTCGGTCAGGTAGAGCTCGCCCTGCGCGTTGTCGGTGGACAGGCGCGAGAGGCCGTCGCGCAGGACGGCGGCGTCGAACGCGTAGACGCCGGAGTTGATCTCGGTGATCAGCTGCTCGGTGTCGGACGCGTCCTTCTGCTCCACGATCCGCTGGACCGTGCCGTCACTGGAGCGCACGATGCGGCCGTAACCGGTGGGGTTCTCCACCACGGCCGTCAGGACGGTCACCGCGTTGCCGGCCGAGGCGTGCTCGGCGAGGAGCGCCTTGAACGTCTGGGTGTCGAGCAGCGGCACGTCGCCGTAGCTCACGATCACCGTGCCGGTCAGGTCGTGCGGCAGCTCGGCCAGGCCGCACGAGACCGCGTGGCCGGTGCCCTTCTGCTCCGCCTGCACCGCGACGGTGACCTTGCGGCCGAGCGCCTCGGCCAGACCTTCCAGATGCTCGCTGACGGCTTCACGGCCGTGGCCGACGACCACGGCCAGGTGGTCGGGATCTGTGCCCGCCGCCGCGCGCACCGCGTGTTCGACGAGTGAACGTCCGGCGATCCGGTGCAGCACCTTCGGCGTGGACGACCGCATGCGGGTGCCTTCCCCGGCGGCGAGCACGACCGTGCTGACAGGGCCCTCGAGCATCAATGCTCTCCCTAACAGGCTGGGTGGTTCCAAGTCCGCGGACCAGCCTAAGCCTCCGCGGAGGGCTCCCCCGCCACAGCCGCAACCTGGCAGCCACCCTGACGCTTCGCGACGTACATCGCCGAGTCGGCCCGGGACAGGGCCTGGTTCGCGGTTTCGCGCGGGCGCAACGAGATGACGCCGACCGACAGCGTGACGCCCCTGGAGAGGTCGATTGGCAAGCCTGCCACGGCATCCACGGCCCTGCCGAGCGCTGCTTCCGCGGCGTGCAGAGGGGCACCCGGCAGCAGCACCACGAACTCGTCGCCGCCGTAGCGGGCCACCATGTCGTCGCCGCGCAGGGCCTGCCGGAGTGTGCTGGCAATCACCCGAAGAACATCATCACCCTCGGCATGTGAATGCCGGTCGTTGACGCCCTTGAAGCCGTCGAGGTCCACCAGCGCGATGGAGAACGGGTCGACCTGACCGGCGATGAGCTCGCTCATCTTGTCGTCGAGCGCGCGGCGGTTGGGCAGCCCTGTCAACGGGTCCTGCAACGCCTGCTGCGCGATCGCACCGTGAGCGCGCGTCAGCCGTTCGTGTTCGCGCCGCGTCTGCAACGTGGCCACGCGGGACTCCCGCATCTGCCACAGCTCCAACTCCAGCGCCGCGTTGTAGGCCTGCAGCGCCGACGTCGTGTGCGGACCGGAGAGGTGCGCGTACTCCCGCTCCAGCGACAGCACCAGCGACGGCTCCGAGGTGTCGTGCTCCATCTGCGTGCGCGTGTCGTCGAGCACCTTGAGCGCGTCGTCCAGCCGGTTCGCCTCGACGAGGCACCTGGCCAGCGCGATCGCGACGATGATCAGTTCCCGCGCGTACATCGACAGGCCGCGTAACGACCAGAGCCGGTCGAGGTGGTCCTGGCTGGGGCTGGTCAACGCGTGGGCGGCACCGAGGATCGGCACCTGCTCGGCGGCGTCGAGGTCGCGCCGGCCGGGGTGCAGCGACTGCCGGAACGGCACCTCGGCGGCCTCTGCGAGCCCGGAGGCGACCTTGAACTGCTCGTGCGCGGCGTCGAACAGGTTCACCCGTTCGAGCCGCAGGCCCCAGCCGATCCGCAGCCGGGCCCTGTTCACGAGGTGCACGTAGATCTGGTGCGGCTGGCCGCTCTCGCGCAACGCGTTGTTCGCGCCCGCCAGCACGTCGTCCGCCATCTCGTAAACGCCGAGCTGGGTCAGCACGAGTGCGATGTCCTGCAGCGTCGTGGCGAGCAGCTGGTCCCAGATCCGCTTGTCGAAGACGGGGTCGGTCTCTGGTTCCTCGTCGAGCATCATCGCGAGCGCCGCCGCGATCTCGGTCAGCGCCTTGTCCTCGGCGTTGCCCAGCAGGAACCGGCGGCCGCGCAGCGCCCGTGCGTCCGCCTCCAGCACGATCAGGCCGTGGCGGCGGCAGTGGCTGAGCATCTCGTCGAGCTGGGGGTCGGACATGTCGACGAGCCCAGGCGTCACCAGCCGGACCACGGCCGCGGCTCTGAGCAGCTGCGCGACGATGCGGGGCTCACCACGGCCCTGCGCCTCGGCGAGGATGTGGTCGATCTCGGACGCCGCGTCGAGCTGTGCGGCGAGGTGACTGCTCTGGGCCACGGCGACAAGCTCGCTCGCGCGGCCCACCAGCCACGCGTCGGACATCTCGTGGTGGCGGTGGCCCACGTTGCCCTGCTCGTCGACCGTTTCCTCGGGCAGCTTCGCACCTCCCAAAGACCGCACAAGACACCCCGTGCCCAGGGGTTTGCTCCGCCACCAGGATTCGAACCTGGACCATCGGAACCAAAATCCGAGGTGCTGCCTTTACACCATGGCGGAACGGGCGGGCGCGCACCCGTCCTGCGCACATGTTGTCACGAGTGGTCCTCCTCTTGTCCAACCACCACTCATCCGGCTCAGTTCAAGATCACGGCTGGGCGCCGATTGACCTGGTCAGGAAGTCCGCGAGCGCGTCCCGGTACGTGTCGGTCGCCACATTCCACCCCGACGTGTGGTCCGCGCCGGGGATCTCGACGTACTGCAGCGGCCACCCGAGACTCCTCGCCGCGGTCGCCAGGTCACGTGACGACTGGGTCGGCACGGTGCCGTCGGCGGTGCCGTGGAAGAGCAGAGTCGGCGGCTTCAGCGCGGGCGGGCTGCGGACGAGGTCGAACCGGTCGAAGTCGATGCCGGCCCGCCAGCCCGACACCAGCTCGGCGACCGGCGTGAGCCAGGTCGGCACGCCGCGGTTCTCCGCCTGCAGGTTCAGCGTCTGCGTCCAGTTGGTGACGGGGGAGTCGAGCACTACGCCGCTGACCGCCGCCGCGAGGCTGGACCGGGCCAGCGTCTGGCCGACGATCGCGCCGCCCATCGACCAGCCGTAGAGCACGACCTTGCGCGCGCCCTGGCTTTGCGCGTACTTGATCGCGGCCTCGACGTCGTGCCATTCGGTGTCGCCGAGGTGGTAGAGGCCGTCCGGTGAGGCGGGCGCTCCTGCGTCGTTGCGGTAGGTGATCAGCAAAACGGGCAATCCCGCACTATGCAGCTGAGGAACCACGCGCAGGGCTTCTTCGCGGGAGGCGCCCCGCCCGTGCACGGTGATCACCCACGTGTCGTTGCTCGACGCGGGGACGAGCCACGCGGGCATCTCCCCGAGCTCGGCAGGCACCCTGACCTCGCTGTACACCAGACCCAGCGTGGTTCTGGGGTTGCCTTCGTAGACGTCGGTCTCGATGCGGACCTTGGTGCCCTCAGGCGGTGCGGTGCCGTCCAGCAGCGGACGTTCGACGCGCCCGTCCTTGGTCGTCGCGACGTCGCCGACCTTCGCGGCGCCGCCAGGCCAGACGATGCCGAAGGTGCCCCGTTGCAGCGTGAGCTTGGATTCGGCGAGCACGACGTTCTTGTCGTCCACGCCGAGCGCGGTCTCCGGGTAGCGCTGCGGCACTTCCTCCGGTTCGAGCAGTTCGCCGCTGTAGTACCAGCCGATCCCGCCCAGAGCGACCGTGACCAGCACGAGCAGCACGAGGAGCGAGGTCACGGTGATCCGGATGATCTTGCGTCTGGCCATCTCTCGATGATGCCGGGTCCGGGTCTCGATTCCGGAACAGGCTCTGAGTTTCCAGGCGAGGTCTGGCGAAGCAGGTGGGCCCAACTTACGCTTCCGTAAGTTACGGTTGCGTAGGTAAGCCCCTCAACCCCCCAGAGGTATCCGTATGACCACGACGATGGACCGGTCCACCGACCAGGGCCCCAAGCCGTTGATCGACGGGCAACGCGGACATGCCGAACAACTCGGCGTCTACGTGTTCGTCATCGTTCCCTTCCTCGCACTGCTCGCGGCCGTCCCCTTCGCGTGGGGGTGGGGCCTCGGCTGGGTCGACTTGGCCCTCTTCGTCGCCTTCTACTACCTCTCCGGCCTCGGCGTGACGATCGGTTACCACCGGTACTTCACGCACGGCTCCTTCAAGGCCAAGCGGGGCCTGAAGATCGCGCTGGCGATCGCGGGCTCGATGGCGTTGCAGGGCCCGGTCATCGACTGGGTGGCCGACCACCGCCGGCACCACGCGTTCTCCGACCGCGAGGGCGACCCGCACTCGCCGTGGCTCTTCGGAACCGGCCCCGCCGCGATCGCCAAGGGCTTCTGGCACGCCCACATGGGGTGGCTCTTCGACCGCGACAAGACCAACCACAAGCGGTTCGCGCCCGACCTGATGGCGGACGAGGACCTCGTCAAGATCGACAAGCTCTTCTGGCTGTGGACGACCATCTCGCTGCTCGCGCCCGCCGTGCTCGGCGGCTTGATCACGTGGTCGTTCTGGGGCGGCGTCACGGCGTTCTTCTGGGCGGGCCTCGTCCGCGTCGCGTTCCTGCACCACGTCACGTGGTCGGTCAACTCCATCTGCCACATGGTCGGCGACCGCCCGTTCGCCGCGCGCGACCGTTCCGCGAACGTCTGGGCGTTGGCGATCCTCAGCTTCGGCGAGTCGTGGCACAACCTGCACCACGCCGACCCGACCTCCGCGCGGCACGGCGTGAAGCGCGGTCAGATCGACACCTCGGCCCGGCTGATCTGGCTGTTCGAGAAGTTCGGCTGGGCGTGGAACGTGCGCTGGCCGAGCGAGCAGCGGCTGGCCAGGATCACCGTGAAAAAGTGACCAACGTACGCTGACTCGGGTGACCAGGGTCAGGATGACGGGCAAGGAACGCCGAGAGCAGCTCCTGGACGTCTCCCGCGCCCTGTTCGCCGAGAAGGGCTTCGAGGCCACCTCGATCGAGGAGATCGCGCACCGCGCCGGCGTCTCGAAGCCCGTTGTCTACGAGCACTTCGGCGGCAAGGAAGGCATCTACGCCGTCGTGGTGGACCGCGAGATGCAGCGCCTGATGGACCAGATCGTCGAGGCGCTCGACGGCAGCAGTCACCCGCGCGAGCTGCTGGAACGGGCAGCCTGCGCGCTGCTGGACTACATCGACGACTCGACGGACGGGTTCCGCATCCTGGTGCGCGACTCGCCCGTCGCGTCGTCTTCCGGCACGTTCTCGTCGTTGCTGAACGACATCGCCTCGCAGGTCGAGCACATCCTCGGGCTGCACTTCGCCCGGCAGGGCTACGACCGCAAGCTCGCCGCGCTGTACGCGCAGGCGCTGGTCGGGATGGTGGCGCTGACCGGGCAGTGGTGGCTCGAGGTGCGCAGGCCGAAGAAGGACGAGGTGGCCGCCCACCTGGTCAACCTCGCCTGGAAGGGCCTCTCGGCGATGGAGCACAAGCCCCGTCTGCGCAGCCGCTCGTGAGCTGCCCGTTGCGCATTAGTAAGCGCGCATATAATATGCACGCATGGCAAATTACGAGTTCGAGCACAGCGTCGAAGGTCCGGCCGGCGTGGCGGCGGTGTGGGAGCTGTGGAGCGATGTCTCCAGGTGGACGGAGTGGGACGAGGGTCTGGAGTCCGTGACGCTGTCCGGTCCATTCGCCGAGGGGTCGAGCGGCACGATGGTGGTCAAGGGGCAGGGGCCGATCCAGTTCACGCTGACGTCCGTGGAGGACGGCGTCGGCTTCGTGGACGAGACGGCGGTGCCAGGCGCTCTGCTGCGGTTCAGCCACCGCGTCGAGCGGCTGGCCGAGGGCGTCCGGGTCACGCACTCGGTGGTCATCGAGGGGCCTGCCGCACAAGCCCTCGGGCCCGTCGTGACGGCCGACTTGCCGGACGCGGTCGAGGCGCTGGTGAAATTGGCGTCGTGACGCGGTTCTCCGGCCCGGACGATTCGCCGGGCTTCCTGTTGTGGCGGGTGACGCTCGCGTGGCAGCGGGCCATGCGGGCGGCGCTGGCCCCGCACGACCTCACGCACGTCCAGTTCGTGCTGCTCGCGTCGTTGTGGTGGCTGGTCAACCACAGCGGCGCGCCCTCGCAGCAGCGCCTGGCCGAGCACGCGGGCACCGACCCGATGATGACCTCGCAGGTCCTGCGCAAGCTCGCTGACCGTGCGCTGATCTCGCGGGAGGTCGATCCGGCGGACTCCCGTGCGCGGCTGCTGTCGCTGACCGACGACGGCAGGGCGCTGGTGGCCAAGGCCATGAAGGACGTCGAGGACGCCGACGTCGCCTACTTCGCGGGGCTGGGCGACGAGCAGCAGGCGTTCGTCCGGGGGCTCACCCGGCTCCTGTGAGCTTCAGCAGCTTGTCGTTCGTGCCGTTGGACGTCGTGATGTAGAGCGCCCCGTCCGGCCCGGTGCGGGCGGCGCGCAGCCGTCCGTACTTGTCGTTCAGCTGCTCGGGGATGCTGACGTTCTGCACCTTGCCCGCGTCGTCGAGCGTGAAGAGCATCAGCTTCGAGCCCTTCAGCGCCGTGATCGCGAGCTTGCCCTGCCAGAACGCGGCCTGGCAGATCGCCTCGGTGGGCGACCCGGACGACCACACGGCCGGCACCGCGTCCGGGAACCGCTGCAGGTCCGTCATCGGCACGTCCTCGTCGTAGCCACCCTGCGTGCCGCCCTTGGACGGGTCCCACCCGTAGTTGGCGCCCGCCTTGAGCAGGTTGACCTCGTCGTCGACGTCCGGTCCGTGCTCGCTGGAGAACACCTGGTCGGTGTTCGGCCGGAACACCACGCCCTGCACGTTGCGGTGGCCGTAGGTGTAGATCCGGCGCTCGTTGGCGTTGGCCGAGCTCGCGAACGGGTTGTCCTTCGCGCCCTCGCCGGTCTCGGGGTCGATCCGCAGCACCTTGCCGCCGAGGCTGGTCCTGTCCTGCGGGTTGCGGCCCTGCGCGATGTCGCCCGTCGCCACGAACATCGTCCCGTCCGGCGCGAGGGTCGGCCGGCACCCGGAGTGCCTGCCGCTCGGGTTGCTCGGCATGCCGGTGAGGAGGTCCTTGACCTTGGTGGCCTTGGTGCCGTCGAGGCGGAACGTCACGAGCCGCACGTCCTTGGCGGTGTTGTAGCAGGCGGTGAAGCGCCGGCCGTCGGGGTGCACGACCATGCCCATCAGGCCACCCTCGCCGCGCACCTGGACGTCGGAGAGGTCGACGTCGACCGGGGTGACCTTGCCGTTCTTGACGAGCTTCATCCGGGCAGGGCGTTCGGTGACGAGCATCGAGCCGTCCGGGAGGAAGCCGATGTCCCAGGCGTGCTCGAAGCCTCCGGCGATCTCGTCGATCTTCAGGCCTTGGGGCACGGGTGCCTTCGACGGCGCGTTGCCGCCTGGTTCCGGCGTGGCACAGGCCGCGACCACCAGCACCAACCCAGCAACGAGTGCGCGCATGTCCTAACTATGCTTTTTGTGCCGTGGTGGTTCCGTAAGGCCGCTCAACCGGCAGCAACGCGCGCGCCTTGTCGTCATCACCAGCGCGCACCGCCGCGTGCACCTCGCGCGCAAGGTCCGTCACGTCGGTGATGCTCACGGTCCACTCGTGCACGTACTTCTGAACGGCCTCACGCGTGAGGCCGATCTGGATCGACCGGTGCGGCAACGCCTCGTGCCGAAGCCCGCGCTCCGGATCCCACTGCACGCGCACGGCGGGCTTGCCGGAGATGTTGCTCTCGACGGCGTTCGCGACCGCCCAGTCGAAGCCCTCTCGGGTGATCCGCACGGCCAGGACGCGTTCCTGGCCTTCCTTCCGGGCGTATCCGCAGCGGTACATCATCCAGAGGAACGACGGCTTGATCCACGTCATCCGCTCCATCTTGAACGGCGGCACGAACCGCTGAGCCGCCACGGCCGGTGACGCGATCTGCGGCGAATACGCCTGGTAGACCACGATGGACTGATCGTCGTAGTCAGCCCTGATCTCTCTCATTTCCGCACCGCACAGGGTGACTGGCCGATATTCGCTGGAGCCACCCGTTTTCGCCGTGGCACGGTCAGCGCGTGGAGATCACCCGCGTCAACCCGGCCGAGCTGCACGCACCGCCCGGCTACCACCACGTCACGATCGTGGAGACGGGCCGCACCGCCTACCTGGCTGGGCAGTGCCCGATCGGCCCCGGCGGTGAGCTCGTCGGCGAGGGCGATCTCGCCGCGCAGGTCGGCCAGGTCGTGTCGAACGCCCTCACCGCCCTGGCCGCGGCCGGTGCGGAACCCCGGCACGTGGTGCGGACCGTCGTGTACGTGGTGAGCTCCGACCGCGAGGCGTTGGCCGAGGTCTGGCGGCTGCTCACCGGTTCGGCGCTGGGGCCCGCGTTCACCACCGCGAGCACGCTGCTCGGGGTGGCGCAGCTCGGATTCCCAGGTCAGCTGGTCGAGGTCGACCTCACGGCCGGGCTGCCGGAAGCCACCCGATAACGGTTCGCCGCACGAGCTAAGGTGGGGATGAGACCCCTCGTCCCAGGCAGGGGTCTGTCTGGCGTTCCGTACTCGACGGGGTTTCTCACATGCCGCTGCTCGGCCTGCTCGATGGTGTCCTGCCCGACAAAGCCCTCCGCACGTTGATCGACTCCGCCGGTGTGCCCGAGCTGGAGCTGGACGGCCCGCTGGCCGCCCGCCCGCTCGTGGCCGCGGCGCTGTCCACCGCCAGGCCCGTCCTCGCCGTGACCGCCACCGGTCGCGAGGCGGAAGAACTGACCAACGTCCTCAAGGACCTGATCGGCGCCGACAAGGTCGCGTTCTTCCCCAGCTGGGAGACGCTGCCGCACGAACGGCTCTCGCCGCGCGCCGACACCGTGGGCGCGCGCCTGCAGGTGCTGCGCAGGCTCAAGCACCCCGAAGGCAACCCGATCAGGGTTCTCGTCACGACGGTCCGCAGCCTCATCCAGCCGATGGCGCCGGACCTCGGCGAGCTCAAGCCCGTTCACCTCAAGGTGGGCGAGGAGCAGGACTTCGCCGAGCTGATCACGCGGCTCGCGGAGAACGCCTACACGCGCGTCGACATGGTCGAGAAGCGCGGCGAGTACGCGACCCGCGGCGGCATCCTCGACATCTTCCCGCCCACCGCGGAGCACCCGTTCCGCGTCGAGTTCTGGGGCGACGAGGTCAGCGAGATCCGGCCGTTCTCGGTGCAGGACCAGCGGTCGCTGCCGGACGAGGTCATCGAGTTCGTCGCGCCGCCGTGCCGCGAGCTGCTGCTGACCGACGACGTGAAGCAGCGCGCTGCCGACCTCGCGGAGGAGCACCAGTCGGACGCTCATCTCGCCGAGATGCTGGAGAAGATCTCGGGCGGCATCGCGGTGGAGGGCATGGAGGCGCTCATCCCCGCGCTCTGCCCCGGTGAGCTCCAGCTGCTCACCGAAGTGGTCGAGCCGGGCACCCACGTGCTGCTCAACGACCCGGAGAAGATCCGGGCGAGGGCCGCCGACCTGGTGCGCACCGGCCAGGAGTTCCTCGAAGCCTCCTGGATGGCCGCGGCCGCCGGTGGCAAGGCGCCGATCGACCTCGGTCGCAGCGCCTACCAGAGCATCAGCGAGATCGCGGAGCGGGCGCGCGCCAACGACCGCCCGTGGTGGACGCTCACCCAGCTCACCACCGACGCGCCGGACGTCGTGCACCTCGACGTGAAGCCGGTCGAGGCCTACCAGGGCGACGTCGAGCGCGCGTTCGCCGACCTCAAGGCGCACACCGCGACCGGTGGCGCGGCCGTGCTGGTCGTCCCCGGTGCCGGTACCGCGCAGCGCGCCGTCGAGCGGCTCAAGGAAGCCGACGTCTCCGCGGTCTGCGTCGAAAGCCTCGACGAGGCACCGAAAGCCGGCACCGTCACCGTCGTCCGCGGTGCGCTCGAGGACGGCTTCGTGCTGCCGGACCTCGCGCTGGTCGTGCTCACCGAGACCGACCTGACCGGCGGTCGCGGTGGAACGTCCACAAAGGACATGCGCAGGATGCCGTCGCGGCGGCGCAACGCGGTGGACCCGTTGGCGCTCAAGGCGGGCGACTTCGTGGTGCACGAGCAGCACGGCATCGGCAAGTACGTCGAGATGGTGCAGCGCACGACCAAGGACACTGCGGGTGCGTCTGCCACCCGCGAGTACCTCGTGCTCGAGTACGCGAGCAGCAAACGCGGTCATCCCGGCGACCGGCTGTTCGTCCCGACCGACCAGCTCGACGAGGTCAGCAGGTACGTCGGCGGTGAGCTGCCGTCGCTCAACAAGCTCGGCGGCAGCGACTGGAAGAACACGAAGTCCAAGGCGCGCAAGGCGGTCAAGCAGATCGCGGCCGAGCTCGTGCAGCTCTACGCTGCCCGGCAGTCAGCTCCCGGCCACGCGTTCGCGAGTGACACGCCGTGGCAGCGCGAGCTGGAGGACGCGTTCGCGTTCACCGAGACGCAGGACCAGATGGCCGCGATCGACGAGGTCAAGGCCGACATGGAACGCGGTGTGCCGATGGACCGCGTCATCTGCGGTGACGTCGGCTACGGCAAGACGGAGATCGCGGTCCGCGCGGCGTTCAAGGCCGTGCAGGACGGCAAGCAGGTCGCCGTGCTGGTGCCGACGACGCTGCTGGCCCAGCAGCACCTCAACACGTTCTCCGAGCGCATGCGCCAGTTCCCGGTGAACATCAAGGGGCTGAGCCGCTTCACCGACGCGCAGGAGTCCGAGCAGACCATCGCGGGCCTCGCGCACGGTGAGGTCGACATCGTCATCGGCACGCACCGGCTCCTGCAGAAGACCGTGCGTTACAAGGACCTGGGCCTCGTGATCGTCGACGAGGAGCAGCGGTTCGGTGTGGAGCACAAGGAGCACATCAAGGCGCTGCGCACGCACGTCGACGTGCTGACGATGTCCGCGACGCCGATCCCGCGCACGCTGGAGATGTCGCTCGCCGGCATCCGCGAGATGTCGACGATCCTGACCCCGCCGGAGGAACGGCACCCGATCCTCACCTACGTCGGCGCGTACGACGACAAGCAGGTCGCCGCCGCGATCCGCCGCGAGCTGTTGCGCGACGGCCAGGTCTTCTTCGTGCACAACAGGGTCTCGTCGATCGAGAAGGCCGCACGCCGGATCCGCGAGCTCGTGCCGGAAGCACGGGTCGTCACCGCGCACGGCCAGATGAACGAAGATCGCCTGGAGAAGATCATCCAGGGTTTCTGGGAGCGCGAGTTCGACGTCCTCGTCTGCACAACGATCGTCGAGACGGGCCTCGACATCTCCAACGCCAACACGTTGATCGTCGAGCGCGGCGACCTGCTCGGCCTCGCCCAGCTGCACCAGCTGCGCGGACGGGTCGGCCGTGGCCGTGAGCGCGGGTACGCGTACTTCCTGTACCCGGCCGAGACGCCGCTGACCGAGACCGCGCACGACCGGCTCGCCACGATCGCGCAGAACACCGAGCTGGGCGCCGGCATGGCCGTCGCGATGAAGGACCTGGAGATCCGCGGCGCGGGCAACATCCTCGGCGCCGAGCAGTCCGGTCACATCGCGGGCGTCGGCTTCGACCTGTACGTGCGGCTCGTCGGCGAGGCCGTCGAGGCGTTCCGCAAGCACGCGGGCGCGGACGGCGTCGAGGAGGAAGAGCTCGCCGAGGTCAGGGTCGACCTGCCCGTCGACGCGCACATCCCGCACGAGTACGTGCCCGGCGAACGGCTCCGGCTGGAGGCCTACCGCAAGATCGCGGCGGCCTCCGACGAAGCCGCGCTGCAGGCCGTGTGGGACGAGCTCAAGGACCGCTACGGCACGCCTCCGGAGCCGGTCGAACGCCTGCTGGGGGTGGCGAGGCTGCGGCACATCTGCCGCCGCCACGGCGTCACCGAGGTGATCGCGATGGGGCAGAACCTGCGGTTCGCGAAGGTCGAACTGCGCGACTCACAGCTGGTCAGGATGCGCCGGCTGTTCCCGAAGGCCGTCTACAAGCAGGCCATGGGCACCGTGACGGTGCCTAGGCCGACGGAGGGGGCGGCGGGCGGCCGGATGGGCGCACCGCAGCTGCGCGACCAGGAGTTGCTCGACTGGTGCGGTGCGTTCCTCGACTCACTCGCGGGGACTCCCGTGACCCCGGTCACGACGGCGTGAGAAGGTAGGTCCTCGTGAGCACTGTTCTGAAGCGTTTCTCGCTGGTCGGTGTTGCCGTGGCGCTGCTGGCCGCCACCGGGTGTGGCACCGGCCCGAACCAGCCCGGCGTCGCGGTGATCGTCGGCAGCGAGTCGATCTCGCTGGACACCGTGCAGCAGCGCGTCAACGCGATGCTCAAGGAGAAGCCGAACGCGCGGCAGCAGCTCGAACAGGGCAAGCTCGACCTCACCTCGCGGGACATCGTCACCGAGGAGCTCACCCGCAAACTGGTGCGCATCGCCGCGGAACGCGAGGGCGTGTCGGTCGGCGAGGACGCGATCGAGAAGGTGATCGACCGGGCGGGCGGCGTCGACACGCTCGTGCGGGAGCCGCAGGTCTACCACACGCGGGAGACCGTGCGTGACTGGGTGCACGACGTGCTGCTGCGGGTCGAGCTCGGCAAGCGGTTCGTGAACAAGCTCAACATCGAGATCGACTTCTTCTACGCGAAGGACCGCAAGGAGGCGGAGGCGGCGGCGAAGGAGATCGCAGCTGACCCCGCCAAGATGAAGGAGCACCTGCAGGCCGCGCCACCGGACAGCTCCGGGCAGCCGACCGCGTCGTCCGACGTCAAGCTCCGTGCCTCCGAGCAGGCGGCGGAACTGCTGACCACACCGGTGTTCGGCGCGCAGGAGGGCTCCGTGGTCGCGTTCGGCCTGCAGGGCGCGAACTCGAACTGGGTCGTCGCGCAGGTGAAGAAGCGCGGCATGGTCGCCTCCGCGCCGGACACCGACGGCACCTCGAAGGTGACCGCCGACTTCGGCCTGCGCATGGCCCTGTTCCTCACCTCGGACGTGCCCGTGACGGTCAGCCCGCGCTACGGCTTGTGGGACCCGGTCGCGATGAGGGTCATCCCGACCTCCGAGCGCGGCACGAACGGTTTCATCCTGGCCCCGAAGCCGCAGAACAAGTCTTGATCACCGTCATCGTCCTCAGCGAGCGGCTCGACGCCGTGCTGCCGGCTGCCGCCCTGCCCGCGTTGCGGTCCGCCAAGGCCGTCTACGCGGGCGAGGGCGTGCCGTTGGAGTTCTGGTCGTCCCTCGGTGTCGACGGGCCCGCGCCCGCCGAGGTCCCCGACGGCGCAGTGGTGATCACGACCGAGCCGGCAGAACTGTCTCTGCGCCCGGACGCCCACGTGATCACGACGCCGGAGCCGATGGGAGCCGCGCTGCTCGACGCGGCCGCCGTCATGCACCGGCTGCGTTCTCCCGGCGGCTGTCCGTGGGACGCCGAGCAGGACCACCTGTCGTTGCGCCAGTACCTGCTCGAGGAGACCTTCGAGCTGCTGGAGGCCATCGAGGACGGCGACCGCGCGGCGATGCGCGAGGAGCTCGGCGATGTGCTGCTCCAGGTGCTGTTCCATTCGCGGGTCGCGGCCGAGGACCCAGGTGACCCGTTCGACATCGACGCGGTCGCGTCCGACCTGGTGGCGAAGCTCGTCGGCCGGCACCCGCACGTCTTCGAGGGCCACGATCCGGCCGTGCACGACGCGACCTCGCAGGAGCACCGGTGGGAGGAGCTGAAGCAGGTCGAGAAGCGGCGTGAGTCCAGTGTGGACGGTGTCGCGCTCGGTCAGCCCGCGGTCGCGCTGGCCGCGAAACTGGTGCAGCGCACCAAACGCGCGGGCTTCCCCGTCGACCTGCTGCCGGAGGGCGACGACACGGGCACGGCGTTGTTCGCCGTGACCGCGCTGGCGAAGCTCGCGGGTGAGGATCCGGAGACGGAGCTTCGCCAGGTGTGCCGCCGTTTCGCCGCGAACGTCCGCGAGGCGGAGGCCAAGGCACGGGCCGAAGGTCTGGATTCGCTCACGGCAGAGGACTGGCGGCGATTTTGGCCAGCCTGAAACGGTGAACGTGGGCTAACGTCGATCTCGTGACTTACCTGCGGTACCCGCACCTGCGCGGTGACTTGGTGACGTTCGTGGCCGAGGACGACGTGTGGCTCGCGCCCGTCGACGGAGGAAGGGCCTGGCGGGCGTCCGCCGATCAGGTGCCCGCCCGTACACCCCGGTTTTCCCCCGACGGCACACAGTTGGCCTGGGCCAGCTGGATCGACGGCGCACCGGAGGTCCGGGTGGCGCCTGTGGACGGTGGACCCGCACGCCGGTTGACGCACTGGGGCGTGGCCCGTACGGCCGTGTCCGGCTGGCTGCCGGACGGGCGGGTGCTCGCCGTGTCGACCACCGGCCAGATGTCGCGCCACCGCAAGCAGGCGCTCGCGGTTCCGCTGGACGGCGGACCGCCGGAGCTGCTGCCGTACGGGTGGGTCAACGACGTCTCGTTCGGCCCGGACGGCCAGGTCGTCACGTCGTCCAGCTACATGCAGGAACCGGCGTGGTGGAAGCGGTACCGCGGTGGCACCGCCGGCAAGCTGTGGGTGGACCTCGAGGGCACCGGTGAGTTCTCCCGGATCCTCGGCGACCTGAAGTCGTCGCTGACGAACCCGATGTGGGTCGACGGGCGGATCGCGTTCCTGTCCGACCACGACGGTGTCGGCAGCGTGTACTCCGTGCTGCCGGACGGCACCGACCTGCGCCGCCACTCGGCCGGGGAGTTCTACGCGCGCAACGCTTCCACCGACGGCTCGCGGGTGATCTTCCACCAGGCAGGCGAGCTGTGGCTGCTCGAAGGCCTGTCGGACCTGCGCAAGCTCGACATCAAGCTGGGCGGCCCGCGCACCGGCCTGCAACGGCACCACGTCAAGGCTTCCGGCAACGTCGAGTCGTTCAGCGTCGACCACACCGGCCGCGCCTCGGCCGTCGAGGTGCGCGGTTCCGTGCACTGGGTGACGCATCGCGACGGTCCAGTGCGCGCGCTGTCCGACCGCTCGGACGTTCGCGCGCGACTGCCGAAGGTGCTCGGCGAGACCAACCACGTGGTGTGGGTGACCGACGTCGAGGGCGAGGAAGCCCTCGAGATCGCGCCCGTCGGCGGCGTCGAGCCGGGCAACACGGCTCGCCGGATCGCCTCCGGGCAGCTCGGCCGCGTCATGTCGCTGGCCGCCGCGCCGGACGGCTCGCGCGTTGCCGTGGCGACGCACGACGGCCGGTTGTTGTTGGTGGACATCGCTTCCGGTGAGGTGCGCGAGGTCGTCTCCGGTGCCAACGCGCACGTCACGCACCTCGCGTTCTCGCCGGACTCGTCGTGGCTCGCGTGGTCGCATCCAGGGCCGACCCCGTTGCGGCACATCAGGATGGCGAACGCCTCGGATCTGTCCGTTGTGGACGTGACGCCGCTGCGGTTCTCCGACTTCGCGCCGTCGTTCACCGAGGACGGCAAGTACCTGGCGTTCCTGTCGGTCCGCACGTTCGACCCGGTGTACGACGCGCACGTGTTCGACCTGTCGTTCCCCACGGGCTGCCGGCCGCACCTCGTGCCGTTGGCCGCCACCACGCCGTCGCCGTTCCACCCGATGCATGGCGGGCGTCCGGTCGGCGACGAGGACAAGGACTCCGACGACGAGGACGAGAAGCCGTCGACCACGAAGGTCGACCTCGAAGGCCTCGCCGACCGCGTGGTGCCGGTGCCCGTCGCGGCCGCCGACTACGTCTCGCTGAAGGCCGCCCGCGGCGGGTTGCTGTGGCTGCGTCGGCCGTTGCTCGGGGTGCTCGGCGACAACCTGGCCTCGCCGGAAGCGCGGCCGCCGCGCACGGTGCTGGAGCGGTTCGACTTCACGAAGCAGAAGGCGGAGTGCCTGGCGGACAGCGCGGAAGCGTTTGCGGTGTCCGGCGACGGCAAGCGGATGGTCATCGAGGACCGCGGCGACCTGCGGGTCGTGCCGTCCGACAGCAAGGTCGACGAGGACTCGCCCGACTACGTCGACATCGACCTGGCGCGCGTGCGGGTCGTGATCGACCCGGCCGCCGAGTGGGCGCAGATGTACGCCGAGAACGGCAGGCTCATGCGCGACCACTTCTGGCGCACCGACATGGGCGGCGTCGACTGGCAGGGCGAGCTCGACCGCTACCGGCCGCTGGTGGCCCAGGTGGGCAGCCACGACGACCTGGTCGACCTGCTGTGGGAGGTGCAGGGAGAGCTCGGCACCTCGCACGCCTACGTCTGGGGCGAGTCGCCGCGCGTGCCCGCGTCCCGCCGCCAGGGCCTGCTCGGGGCCGACCTCGCTCTGGTCGACGGTTCCTGGACCGTCGCGCGCGTGATCCCCGGCGAGACGTCCGACCCGCACGCCCGTTCACCGCTGGCCGCGCCTGGCGTGGCCGTGCGCGCGGGTGACGCCATCGTGGCCGTGGACGGCCGTCCGGTCGGTATCGCCGGGCCCGGCGCGTTGTTGGTGGGGACCGCCGGTAAGCCCGTGGAGCTGACCGTGCGCCCTGCTGGTGGTGGCGAGCTGCGTCGGGTCGTGGTCGTGCCGTTGGCCGATGAGGAGCCACTGCGCTATCACGACTGGGTGGCGAACCGCCGTGCGTTCACACACGCGCTGTCCGGCGGCCGCGTGGGCTACCTGCACGTGCCGGACATGATGGGCGCCGGCTGGGCTCAGCTGCACCGCGACCTGCGCGTGGAGCTTGCGCGCGAGGCCCTCGTGCTGGACGTCCGCGAGAACGGCGGTGGCCACACCTCGCAGCTGGTGATCGAGAAGCTGGGCCGCAAGGTCATCGGCTGGTCGGTCGCGCGCGGCTACACGGCGTCCGAGCCATACCCGCAGGACGCGCCGCGCGGCCCGGTCGTGGCGGTGGCCGACGAGTACGCGGGTTCCGACGGCGACATCGTCAACGTGGCCATCAAGGAGCTCGGCATCGGACCGGTCGTCGGCGTCCGGACGTGGGGCGGCGTCATCGGCATCGACATGCTCTACACGCTCGTCGACGGCACCATGGTCACCCAACCGAGGTATGCATCGTGGTTCAAGGGTCACGGATGGGCCGTGGAGAACTACGGCGTCGACCCGGACATCGAGGTGGTCATGACGCCGTCCGACCGCGTTTCCGGGCGCGACCCGCAGCTGGAGAAGGCCGTTTCGCTGGCCCTGGAAAGCCTCTCGTCTTCGCCAGCTGCTCACGCTCCGGAGTTGCCGCCGCTGGCTTGAACACCCCATCGTGTGACTAAAGAACTGTGACGGACTGTTCCATGTGGACGATCAACCACGTGGAACAGTTGTCACCGTTCGGGGGTGCCCCAGATGAGTCACCGTCAAGAGCCGCGCAGCGGTCGCGGATGCATCGGAGCCGTGGTCGTCGTGCCGTTCCTGGCACTCGGCGGCATGTTCGCGTTGATCGCGCTGACCGGGTCGCCGGACGAGGCGCCGCTCGCCGTGCCGCCGCCGTCCCGGCCCACGTCGCAGTGGTGGACAGAGCCGTTCGAGACTGCGACCTCGTTGTCCACCGTCACCGAGACCGTGGTGGTGGAGGGGGCTGCTCGGGAGGCTCGGGCTGCTCGGCCGGCCACGCTGACTCGGGTTGCGGTGTCCACTGTCACCGAGACCGTTCGGGCTGGTGGTGCGAAGCGTGCTGTTGATGCTCGGAATGAGGTGCCCGCGGATCCTGGTGGTGGCGGGTCCACTTCGGACACTTCCGCGCCGCCGGTGGTTACCACGTCGACTTCGGTGGCCGAGCCTCCTGCGCCGCCTGTTGCCACGGCTACTGGGAGTTCTTCGCCTGCTAGTTCTTCTGGGCAGGCTCCGCCCAGCTCCACGCCTCGGTCTGAGGACCCTCTGCCGCCTGTTGTTACGCCGCCTGTTCAGCCTCCCTGTGAGAAGGGGGAGTCTGGGCCGCATGGGCGGTCTGAGGGGTCTCAGCGGGCTGGTGATCGGGTCGTTGTGGTGAGTCTGGAGTTGCCGGCTTCCCCTGCTGAGGTCTTGTCCACGTCCTCCGCGCCTTCGGCAGGGGCTTGATGGCGTGTGCAAGTACTACCAACGCATGATCGAGACGTCGCTAACTACCGCCAACATGTGCAAGGGGCTGGGGGTGGCGGCTACTGGGTGACGCTTGCCCGTGCGTAGGCGTCGGCGCCGCTGAACACGCTTTGGCCGTACTCCACGGAGTTGTTGTAGGCCATCACCGCTGCCCACCAGCCCTGGCCCGTGCCCAGGTCCCGGGAGCCGCCTGCGCAGAGGTAGCGCGCGGCGGTGAGGGCCGCGTCGTCGATGTTCTGCGGGTCTGGGGGGAGGCCGTCGGCTGCTGCGCGCTTCGCCCAGCGGTTCCAGGTGCCTGGGATGAACTGCATCGGGCCCACGGCTCGGTCCCAGGACGTGTCGCCGTCCAGGCGGCCGCCGTCGGTGTCGCGGACGGCTCGGACTCCTGGGGAGCCGTCGAGGGGGACGCCGATGATCGGGCGGGTCGGGAGGCCGTTTTCCTGGAGGCGGGAGCCGTTGATGCTGCCGTGGCGGGATTCGACTCGGCCGATGCCGGCCAGGGTCGACCACGAGATGCGGCAGGCGGGGGCCTCGCGTTGCATGGCCAGGTCGGCGGCGGCGTAGGCCTGTAGGGCGCGGACCGGGATGTCGGTTTTCGACGCCACGCGGGTTGCCCACTCGGTCAGCGGGTTGGCGGCTGTGTTGTCCGTGTTGCCCGGGGTCGAGGCGGTGCCGGGGGCGGCGGCGCCTGGTTCCACCTCCTGGATCGGGACCAGGAACGGGGGTGGGCCCAGTGGGGCCGCGTCGCGGCGGTTCAGGGCGCCCAGGCCCCACGCGGCTGCGGCCACTACGACGATCAGCAGCAGCACCAGGACCAAGCGGCCGAAGATGTTGCCGTAGTTGGGGCGGCGGGCTGGGGCCTTCGTCGGCGGTGGCGGGACCACGGAACCCAGGCTACGTGCTTCGCGGAGGCGGCGAACGGGTGAACAAGTGATGAAACCGGCACCGATGGCGGCTGGACATTCAGGTGAGGCTTACCTTAAATAAGGCCGACCTAATTCACGGAGGCGTGGGGATGTTGTTCAGCAATGGCTTGATCGGGCTGCGGGAAGGCCTCGAGGCCGCGCTCGTGGTGAGCATCCTGATCGCATTCCTCGTGAAAACGGACAGAAGGTACGCGCTCAAGTGGGTTTGGGTCGGCGTTGCGACCGCCGTGGCACTCTCCGTAGCGGCTGGGGCGATCATCACCTTCAGTGCTGCCGGGATGTCGTTCGAGCAGCAGGAAGCGTTCGGCGGGACCATGTCGATCATCGCCGTCGCGTTCGTCACCGGAATGATCTTCTGGATGCGCAAGGCGGCCAAGACGATCGCGGCCGACCTGCGCGGGAAAATGGACGAGGCGCTCAAGATCGGGCCGCTCGCGATCATCGTTGTGTCCCTTTTGTCCGTTGGGCGGGAGGGGCTCGAGACCGCCGTCTTCTTCTATTCCAGCGTGCAGGCTGCCGGTGGGGGGACCACGGAGCCGCTGCTCGGGTTCCTGGCCGGGATCGCGGTGGCCGTGGTGATCGCGGCGCTGCTGTACCAGGGGGCGATCCGGTTCGACCTCGGGAAGTTCTTCACGGTCACGGGTGCGCTGCTCGTGTTCGTGGCGGCCGGGGTGCTCAGCTACGGCATTCACGACCTGCAGGAGGCCGCCATCCTGCCGGGGCTCGACACGCTCGCGTTCGACATCAGCGACACCGTGCCGGAGGACTCCTGGTACGGCGCGCTGCTCAAGGGGTTCTTCAACTACTCGCAGCGCACGTCGGTGCTGCAGGCCATCGCGTGGGTCGCCTACGTGGGGGTTGTCCTGTCCGTGTTCCTCGTCCGGCCGCGCCGCCGCGCCGCCGTTCCCAACTGATCAATGGAGTAGTGACCGTGCGCAAGGCAGTAGTGATTCTCGGCTCGCTCGCGGTGCTGGCGGCGTGTAGCGGCAACACCACGAACACTGCGAGTGGTGCCATCCCGGTAGAGGCGAGCGACGACGCGTGCAAGGTCGCCAAGACCGAGGCGAGCACCGGCACCGTCACGTTCGAGGTGGCCAACAAGGGCACCAAGGTGACCGAGTTCTACCTCTACGCGGAGGGGGACCGGATCCTCGGCGAGGTCGAGAACATCGGGCCTGGGCTCAGCCGCAAGCTGATCGTCGAGGTGACGGAGGCCGGCAAGTTCCAGACCGCCTGCAAGCCCGGCATGAAGGGTGACGGCATCCGCGGCGACTTCACGGTCAAGGGCGACAGCAAGAAGTCGACCGAGGGCGACGCCTTGCTGGCCGAGGCGACCAAGAGCTACCAGCGCTACGTCAACTCGCAGGCCGACCAGCTGCTGGTGAAGACCGAGGAGTTCGTCAACGCCGTCAAGGCCAAGAAGGTCGACGACGCCAAGGCGCTCTTCCCCGTGTCGCGGATCTACTGGGAGCGCATCGAGCCTGTCGCGGAGAGCTTCGGCGACCTCGACCCCAAGATCGACGGCCGTGAGGACGTCATCGCGGAGGGCATGGCGTTCACCGGTTACCACCGCCTCGAGAAGGACCTGTGGGAGTCCGGGCTGCAGGCCGACTCCGAGAAGATCGCGGACCAGCTCCTCGTCGACGTCAAGGAGATCGTCGCCAAGGCGAAGGCGGTCGAGCTGACGCCGGTGCAGCTGGCCAACGGCGCCAAGGAGCTGCTCGACGAGGTCGCCACCGGCAAGATCACCGGTGAGGAGGACCGCTACTCGCACACCGACCTGTGGGACTTCCGGGCCAATGTGGACGGTTCGCAGGCCGCGATCGCCGCGCTCCGGCCGGTGGTGGAGCAGAAGGACAAGGCTCTCGCGTCCACTTTGGACGTGAAGTTCAAGGCGCTCGACGAGGCGCTCGAGAAGCACCGCAAGGGCGACGGCTTCAAGCTCTACACCGAGCTGTCGAAGGACGAGGTCAAGGCGCTGGCAGAGGCCGTCGACGCGCTCGGCGAGCCGGTCAGCAAGGTCGCGGAAGTGGTGTCGGCCAAGTGAGCGGGTTTTCGCGGCGGAGGCTGCTGGGCTACGCGGGGGCGGGAGTGGCGCTCGCGGGTGCCGGCGCCACGGCAGGGGTGCTCGCGACCAAGGAGTCTCCCGAGGTCGAGAACGTCGCCGCGGCCAAGGTGCCGTTCCGGGGTGACGTGCAGGCGGGCATCATCACGCCCGCGCAGGACCACATGCACTTCGTGGCGCTGGACGTGAAGACGACCAGCCGGGACGAGCTGATCGACCTGCTCAAGCAGTGGACGGTGGCCGCGGAACGGATGACCGCAGGTCAGGAAGCCGCGGAGAACGGTGCGGTCGGTGGCAACGCCGAGGCGCCGCCCAAGGACACCGGCGAGGCGCTCGACCTGCCCGCGTCCGCGCTGACGATCACGATCGGCTTCGGGCCGTCGTTGTTCGACGACAGGTTCGGACTGAAGGACAAGCGGCCGGCCGGGCTGATCGACCTGCCGCGCTTCCCGCAGGACGACCTGGATCCCGCGCGCAGCAACGGCGACATCTGCATCCAGGCCTGCGCGAACGACCCGCAGGTCGCCGTGCACGCGATCCGCAACCTGGTCCGCATCGGCTTCGGCCGGGTCGCGGTCCGCTGGTCGCAGCTCGGGTTCGGCCGAACGTCGTCGACCACGCGCTCGCAGGCGACGCCGCGCAACATGTTCGGGTTCAAGGACGGCACGCGTAACATCAAGGCCGAGGACACCGAGCTGCTCAAGGAGCACGTCTGGGTCACGAAGGAGGACGGGCCGGACTGGCTCGTCGGCGGCACGTACCTGGTGACGCGCCGGATCCGCATGCACATCGAGATCTGGGACCGCACGTCGCTCTCCGAGCAGGAGCAGATCATCGGCCGCACCAAGGGCGAGGGCGCGCCGCTCGGGCAGCAGAAGGAGTTCGACGAGCCCGACCTGCACGTCAGGGGCGCCGGTGGGGTTCCGCTGATCGGCGAGGTCTCGCACATCCGGCTCGCGTCGCCGGAGTCGTTGAACGGGGCGAGGATCCTGCGCCGCGGCTACAACTTCACCGACGGCTCCGACGGCCTCGGCCACCTCGACGCGGGCCTGTTCTTCGTGGCGTTCAACCGCGACTCGCGCAAGCAGTACGTGCCGATGCAGCAGGCTCTGTCCACTAAGGACGAGATGATGGAGTACGTCGAGCACACGAGCTCTGGGCACTTCGCGGTGCCGCCGGGAGTGAAGGAGGGAGGGTTCTGGGGCGACACCCTCTTCCGGTGATCAGTTCCCCAGAGCCATCCGGGCTTTGACCTCGCCGAGCGCTTCCTGGTATTCAGGTGACGGGTTCATCGCGACCGCCATCCGCAACTGGGCGAGCGCCTCGGCGAGGCGCCCGAGCCGCTGCAGCGTCTTGCCGAGCGCGAACCGCGCGTAGTGGTCGCTCGGATCCAGGTCGAGCACCTTCCGAAACGCCGTCTCAGCCCGGCCCAGCTGCGCGGATCCGAGATAGGCCCGGCCGGCGAGCAGCTGCACGGACGGCGCCTCCCCGGCCTCGTCCAGCACCTGCTGTAGTTCGCGCAGCGCGTCGAGAGGCCGACGCTGTGCGAGCAACGCCTCCGCCTTCCGGAACGCTTCGAAGGTGCTGTCCGTCATTCGATCAACGTTACCCACCGATCGTGCGTTCTTCGACTGCCGTCCGGGCGACAGAACTCTTTGGGGTGGCCGTCCCGAGCCAGCAGGCCCCGAACCCGAGCACCAGCCCGGCCATCACCCCGGCCGTCGGTACCTGCCCCAGCAACGGCCAGGCGATCAACGCCGTGACCGATGGCACCACAGAGGACAGCGTCGTCATCGCCGCCGCACCCCCGTTGCGCACGCCGACCAGGAACAGTGACGCCCCGCCCATCGAGTTCACCAGCACCAGGAACGTGACGGTCAGCCAGAACTGCCGCCAGTCCGTGACCCCGGCGCTCTCGGTCAGCGCCAGCAGCCCGACCACGGGCACCGACACGGCGTGCTGCACGGCGTTGCCGCTGCGGAAGTCCGTGTCCCGGCAGAACTTCTGCTGGTAGACGCCACCCGCGACGAACCCCAGCATGCCCAGCACGGTGAACACCGCGCCGGATCCGAACGATCCCAGCCGGTCCCACAACGCGGCCAGCACGGCGGCGACCCCGAGCCCCAGGCCCGCGACCTGCTTCAGTCCAATTCGGACACGGAAGACGTAAGCAGCCACGACGGCCGTGAGCACCGGCGTGCACGAGATCACCAACGCCGTGACCGACGCCGGCACCCCCAGCCGCAGCCCGAGGTAGACGCCGGAGAACTGGCACGCCTGCACCAGCAACCCAGCCACGCACGTGTGCGCGAGCGCCCGGCCACGAGGCCAGTTTGCGCTCGTCACCAGCGCCACGAGAGCCATGAGCGTTGCCGCGAGGGCGAAGCGGATGGTCGTCATCAGGAACGGCGGAGCCACGGCCACGGCGAGCGCGCCGACCGGATAACCGGAGGCCCACACCAGCACAGTGCCCGCCGCGAAGCCGGGTTTGATCCGCACGGCACCAGCACTACCAGCCGGTGCCGCGCGGCACGAGGTCTCGTTCCGCTCTACAGCACCGACGCCATCCTGCGGACCGCCTCGGTGATGATCTCCGGCGAGGTGGCGAGGTTCAT
The DNA here is from genome assembly GCF_016907955.1 of Lentzea nigeriaca. Taxonomy (GTDB): domain Bacteria; phylum Actinomycetota; class Actinomycetes; order Mycobacteriales; family Pseudonocardiaceae; genus Lentzea; species Lentzea nigeriaca. Next base: position 931,003 of record NZ_JAFBCX010000002.1, read on the forward strand.
CCGCACGAACCCCTCGCCGCCGGTGCCGAACGGAATCCCGGAGTTGAGCGCGACCCTGCCCCGCTGTAGGAAGACCTTGCCGGGATCGTCGCCGAGACCCAGTTCACGGCAGTCCAGCCAGGCGAGGTAGGTGCCCTGAGCAGGCGCGTACCGAACAGCCGGGAGGTGCTCGGCCAGCAGATCCGCGAGCAGCCGCCGGTTCTCGTCGAGCCCGTTGAGCAACGCGTCCAGCCAGTCGCCGCAGTCCCGGTACGCCGCGGTGTGGGCGAGGATGCCGACATGGCTGGGCCCGTGGCTCACCTCCTCCGGCAGTCGCGCGAGATCGTCGGCGGCCGCGGGCCCGGCGATCGCCAGCGCGGCCTTGAGCCCGGCGAGGTTCCAGGCCTTCGAGGCCGACATCAACGACAGCCCGTCGTCCGCAACGCTCAGGTACGGCACGAACTCCGCGGTCGTGAGCGGCGCGTGGATCTCGTCGGCCACCACCCGCACACCGTGCTGGCGTGCGAGTGCTGCGACTTCCGCGAGCTCAGCCTCGGTGTGCACGGTGCCGGTCGGGTTGTGCGGGCTGCACAGCAGGTAGACCGCGCCCTCACCGGCCCTCGTGAACGCCTGTCGCAACGCCTCGAAGTCGATCCGCCAGGTCTCGCTGAGCGGCGCCTCGACGACGGTCCGCCCCAGCGACTCGATGAACTGGTAGAAGGGCGGATACACCGGGCAGTTGACCACGACGGGCGCGTCCCGGTGTGAGACCAGGCGGAACATCTCGACGACGCCGAGCATCACGTCCGGCACGATCGCGGTGCGTTCCACCGCCGGTGTCCAGTCCCAGCGCTTGGTGGCGAACTCGGCGAGCGCCTCCGCGTAGGCCGTTCCGCTGGGGTAGCCGGTGTCGCCGATCGCCACCGCGTCGGTGATGGCCCGCGCGACCGGTTCGGCGAGCGGGACGTCCATCTCGGCGACCCACACCGGCAGCACGTCCTCGGGGTAGTACCGCCACTTCATGCTCGTGCGTCGCCTCAGCTGATCCAGGGTGAGCTGACGTAACGGGTTCATACCCGCAAAGCTAGGAGAGTCGGCGGAGAAAGTGTTTGCCTTCTTTGCTGCTCGGAGGCCGTCGGAGCGCGAGAATCCAGGCATGGACGCTCTGGACCGCAAAATTCTTGCCGAGGTGCAGGCGGACGGCCGGCTGACCATCACCGAGCTGGCCGACCGGGTGCAGCTGAGCATCTCCCGCTGCCAGCGCCGGTTGCGCGACCTGGAACGGGCGGGCGTGATCCGCGGCTACCGCGCTGTCGTGGACGCCGCCGCACTCGGGTTCGGGTTCGAGGCGCTGGTCTTCGCCAAGCTGAGGCTGGACACGATGGCCGACTTCGACCGCGCGCTGGCCGAGGTGCCGAACGTGGTGGAGGCGCAGCGGTTGTTCGGCAGCCCCGACTACCTGCTGCGGGTGGTCACCGCTGATCTGGCGTCGTACCAGCGGTTGTACGAGGAGACGTTGGCGAAGCTGCCTGGGGTGCGCGGGCTGACGTCGACGATCGTGATGAAGCAGGTGATCGAGCCACGGCCGTTGCCGACGCAGCCGTGACGCGACGGGCCTACCAGCCGAGAACCTCGCCGTACGCAGTTCGGACCGCGTCCAGGCATCGTTGCGGCTCGGGAAGTTCACGGGTCTGGTGTGCCAGCTGCGACCGCCACTCGAGTCCGGCGGGGTCGAGGCGAATTCGTACTTCTGCACCGAGGCGCCCGTTGCTTCGCGGACGAGGTCGGCCGCCTCCTGTGTCAACGCATGCGCAGCCCTGTGGTGGATGAACGGAACCTTCATCCACCACAGGTCCAGGGCTCCGGCAAAGTCGTCCTGCCTGGCAGGGCGCCTGCAAGTACCACCAACTCTTGATCAAATCGCCGCTGACTGCACCCAACTGGTTCGATGTCCTGCGAATCGGCTTGGTCGCTGGCGCGGCCGTACGGCGCCCCGCGGGCCGGTTGGTAGTAGAAAGACGCAGGTTGATCTTGAGTTGGTGGTACTTGCAAACGCCATCAGTGCAGGCCCGGCGGTCACCTGCCGACTTTGCCGGGACCCTGCACCTGGAGTGGATGAAGGGGCTCTTCATCGCGGGAAGCGGGGAATGCTCGCGGGCGTTGTGCTGTTGCATGAGCCTGCGCTTCTCACTGATGGGTCCGGTACGAGCCTGGCGAGACGACGAGGAGATCGAACTGGGGCCGCGCCAGCAACGCGCGGTGCTGGCGGCGTTGCTGCTGAACAACGGCATCCGGCTGAGCAACGAGCAGCTGATCGGCATGGTCTGGGACGACCCGACGCCGAGTGCGGTCATGGCGCTCAGGACTTACATGTACAAGATTCGCAAGGCCCTGCCGGAGCTGGACCTCAAGTCCAAGGACGGCGGGTACACGGTCAGGGCCGAGATCGTCGACGACTGCCGCGGCGAGCCCTTGGAGGGGCTCCAAGGTTCGTACTTCGACGCGCATCGGGTGCGGCTCGGCGAGTACCGGCTCAAGGCTCGCGAGGACTGGCTGGAACGGGAGCTGAACGTCCTGGAGTTGCAGAAACACGTTGCGGCGTATCCACTTCGCGAGCGGCCTCGGGCGCTGTTGATGTACGCGCTCTTCCGGGAGGGCAGGCAGGCGGAGGCGTTGGACCACTTCCATCAGGCGCGCGCTCTGCTGAACGAGGAGCTCGGCATCGAACCGGGGCCCGAGCTGCGCAAGGTGCACGCGCAGATCCTCAAGGGCGACCTCCGCCTGCCTCACCGGCCCGAGCAGCTGCCGCCGGACCTCGCCGACTTCACCGGCCGTGACGCCGAGATCGCGCGGATTCTCGACGTGCTGCCCGGCACGGTGGGCATCACCGGGATGCGCGGCAGCGGCAAGACCGCGCTGGCCACGAGGATCGGGCACCTGGCGAAGAAGCGGTTTCCGGACGGCCAGATCTTCGTGCGCTCCCAGGACGTCGCCAACGAACTGCTGCGCGCGGTCGGCGTCGAGAACCCCAGCGGCGACAAGGCCGCGCTCTGGCGGGAGAAGGCGCGCGGCAAGCGGTTCCTGATCGTCATCGACGACGTGCGGGACGCGGCGTCGGTCAAGGATCTCGTCACGCCCGGTTCGGCGCTGGTCCTCACGAGCGTCCGGCAGTTGAACGAGCTGCCGGGGGTGACGTGGGTGAAGATCGCCGGGCTGACCGAGCAGGCGGCGCGGGAGTTCTTCCGCAAGGTCCTCGGGGCGGAGCGGTTCGACGCGGAACCCGAGAACGCCGAGGTGCTGCTCGGGCGTGTTTCGCGGCTGCCGAACCCCATCCGCGTGATCGGCGGCAAGCTCCGCGCGCGGCAGCACTGGACGATCGGGATGCTGCTGGAGCAGATGGAGCGGGAGACCAGGCTCGGCAACGCGGTCCCCGTCGACTGCGCCGCGACGCTCGCCCCGTTGATCAGGGCGGAGCAGGACCTGTCCGACGACGAACGCCACGTGCTCGCGTGCTTCGCCCGGCGGGACACCGACGTGATCGACATCCACGAGGCCGCGGAGATGTCGGGGGCCGAACCCGGTGCGATCGAGATGGTGCTGGAGTCGCTCGCGGACGTTCACCTGATCGAACCGCTCGTGCTCGGCCGCTATCGGCTGCCGCAGTTCGTGCGCATCTACTTCGGCATCCGCTCACCGGTGCTGACCAGCTGATTCACTCCGCGTTTACGGTCTGACGACGGGTCGGCGGAACCGTCATGGCCATGGAACTGCAGGGACAACGAGCACTCGTCACCGGCGCTACCTCCGGCATCGGCCGTGCGGTGGCTCGGAAACTGACCGAGGCGGGCGCGACCGTCATCACCACGGGGCGGCGCGCGGTCGGCGGCACGCAGCACATCGTCGCGGACCTCGGCGACCTCGACGACGTACGCAGGCTCGCCGACGAGGTCGGCGAGGTCGACGTGCTGGTCAACAACGCGGGCATCTTCCCGTTCGGGCCGACGCTCGAGCAGGACGTCGAGACCTACGAGCAGGTCTTCAACGTCAACGTGCGCGGGCCGTACTTGCTCACCGCCGCGCTGCTGCCGAAGATGATCGCGAAGGGCGGCGGCAGCATCATCAACATCTCGTCCGTGACCGCGCGGACGGGCACGCCGATCATGTCTGTCTACGGCGCGTCGAAGGCCGCGCTGGACTCGTTGACGCTGAGCTGGGCCGTCGAGTTCGGTGGCAACGGCATCCGGGTCAACTCCGTCGCGCCCGGCCTCACCCGCACGGAGAAGGTCGAGGAGAATCTCGGCGACGCCATCGAGCGCATCGTGGCGCCGACCCCGCTCGGCCGCGCGGCCGAGCCGGAGGAGATCGCGGAGGCCGTGCTGTTCCTGGCCTCGCCCCGGTCGAGCTTCCTCACCGGGTCGATCGTGACCGCGGACGGCGGTGCCATCGCGACCTGAACTGGGCATATATCTGGAATTTATGCCGAAATGATCTGGCGGGGCCAGATTCGTAGGCATGCGAACTTTGGAGAACAAGAAGGCGCTCGTCACCGGTGCCACGTCGGGAATCGGCCGCGCGATCGCGGTGAAGCTCGCCGAGGAAGGCGCGACGGTCTACTTCACCGGCCGTCGCGCCGAGCTCGGCAAGGAGACCGTCGAGCTCATCGAGAAGGCCGGCGGAACGGGCCACTTCATCGTCTCGGACATCGCGAGCATCGACGACGTCCGCAGGCTCGCCGCGGAGGTCGGCGACGTGGACGTGCTCGTGAACAACGCGGGCATCTTCCCGTTCTCGACGACGCCTGAGCAGTCGCTCGAGGACTACGAGCGGGTGTTCGACGTCAACGTGCGCGGCACCTACTTCCTCACCGCGGCCCTCGCCCCGGCGATGGTGGCCAAGGGCAAGGGCTCGATCGTCAACGTCTCGTCGATCGCCGCGGTCGTCGGCACCCCGGTTGGCTCCGTCTACAACGCCTCCAAGGCCGCGATGGACGCGCTGACCCGTTCGTGGGCGGTGGAGTTCGGCGCGGCAGGCATCCGCGTCAACTCCGTCGCACCCGGCCCGATCCGCACGGAGATGGCCGTCACCTCGGTGGGCGAGATGTTCGACGGGTTCAGCAACAGCACACCGCTCGGCCGCGCCGGCGAGCCGGAGGAGATCGCGGAGGCCGTGCTGTTCCTCGCCTCCGACAAGTCCAGCTACGTCACCGGCGCGGTGCTCCACGCCGACGGTGGTTACGTCGCGACCTGAGCCAGCAGCGGGGAGAGGGACGAGGGCGACTCGACGTGCACGTTGTGGCCCGCGCCTGGGAACACCACCGGCTCGGGCACCAGCTCCTTCAGGTGCTCCTGAGGGCTCATCGGGTCGTTCTCTCCCGCTGCCAGCACGATCTGCGCCTGCGACGCCATGATCAGGCCGGGCATGTCAGGCCTGCCGACGCCGAAGGCCTTCATGTCCAGGCTCGGAGTCCAGCCGCCGTCCACTTCGGACACGCCGTGCTCCAGCGGCACGCCCGCCATCTTCGACGCCCGCTCGACGGCTTCTTCCTTGGTGGCGAAGACCTTGCCCGGTTTCGCGGCGAGCGCCGCGGTCTTCGCGAGCTCCTCGTCGGTCCACTGGACCTTGATGCCCACACCGATGCACCTGGTCACGTCGACGCCGAACCACCCGCTCGCCAGCGCCAGCCCGACGACGCCACCCAGCGAGTGCCCGACGATCGTGACCGTCTCGCGCGGGATGACCTCGGCGACGGCGGCCGCGAACGAGCCGAACGAGTAGCGCTCGATCGGGGCCGACCGGCCGTGACCAGGCAGATCCGGCACGAGCCAGCTGCCGGGCCAGCCGTCGACGACGTCCTTCCACACCTCGCCGGTCGCGCCGAGGCCGTGCAGCAACACGAGCAGCGGCCCGTTTCCACCACGTTCGACATGAAGCACGTCAGAATCCCGTTCTATGCGGCCAGAAGGACATGTAGCCGATGCCGAGCTGATCGTCGACCCGGACACGTATACCTCGGGTGTCCCGCACGACGCACTCACCCGGCTGCGCGAAAAGAACGTCGTGCGCATCGACGACCTCTGTGCCGGATCATTCTGGGCGGTCTTCCGGTACGAGGACGTCCGGACCGTGTTGCGTTCGCCCGGCGTGTTCTCGTCCCACCGCGGCGCCACGCAGATCCGCGACCCCGCGCCAGACGACCTCAAGTACGTCCGACGCATGATGCTCAACCAGGACCCGCCTGAGCACACCCGGTTGCGCCGCATGCTGACCAGGGCTTTCACGCCCCGCGCGGTAGCTCGGCTGGAAGAGGGGATCCGCGCGAACGCCCGCGAGATCGTCGCCAACCTGTCCGGCGACTTCGCCGCCGACGTCGCAGACCTGCCGTTGCTGACGTTGGCCGATGTCTTCGGGGTGCCGCGGCAGGACCGCGCGTTGCTCTACGACTGGAGCAACCGCGTGATCGGTTTCCAGGACGCGGAGTACGCGCTGTCGTCCAGTTCGACGGCAGGCATGACCGACATGGCCTTGGAGGCGCTCCAACTTCGGCCTGACGACGGCCGCGATCCACGCGCTCGGGACGGCATGCCCGACCTCTACGCGTATGCGCACGCGTTGGGTTCGTACAAGCGCGCGCACCCTGGCGACGACGTGCTGAGCAACCTCATGCAGGAGGACATCTCGATCGAGGAGTTCGAGAACCTCTTCTGGTTGTTCTCGGTGGCGGGCAACGAGACCCTGCGCAACGGCATTCCCGGCGGCATGATCGCGCTGCTCGACCATCCCGACCAGTACGAGCGGTTGCGGAACGACCGCTCGCTGCTGCCGACCGCCGTCGAGGAGATGCTGCGGTGGTGGACGCCGGTGATGCACTTCCGGCGCACGGCCGTTCAGGACACCGAACTTTCCGGGCAGCCGATCAAGGCAGGGGACAAGGTCGTCGTCTGGTTCTCGTCCGCCAACCGGGATGAGCTCGTCTTCACAGAACCGATGAAGTTCGACGTCGGCAGGCGCGAGGCTGATCATCTGAGCTTCGGGCACGGGCCGCACTTCTGTCTCGGTGCGCAGCTGGCGAGGACCCAGATGCGCGCGATTTTCGACGCTGTCCTGGACCTGCCGGGCATGCTTCGGCTCGACGGTGAGGCCAGCCGCCTGCGGTCCAACTTCCAGAACGGCGTGAAGCACCTGCCGCTCCGCACGCATTGAGGGCGGCTATGCGGCCGGTCGAAGGAACGCTGGAGTACGTGACCGTGACGCTGACCGATCGGGTATGTGGTGCGCCGAAGCCGTCTGGCACGATTCAGACGACCGGCGCCGGCGGCCCCGCTGTGATCCTCAGGTGTCGAGCCCCAGCCGGTCACCTGGCCCAAGTAGGCTCGTCGCGAGACGAGACGCAGGAGAAACAGGGAGCGCAAGTGGCGGTCATCGAGCAGGTCGGAGCACGCGAGATCCTGGACTCGCGCGGCAACCCCACCGTCGAGGTCGAGGTGGCACTGGACGACGGCACGCTGGAGCGCGCGGCCGTTCCGTCGGGCGCGTCGACCGGTGAGCACGAGGCGGTGGAGCTGCGGGACGGCGACGCCAAGCGGTACCTGGGCAAGGGCGTCGAGCGTGCGGTCACCGCCGTGCTCGACGAGATCGGGCCCGAGCTGGTCGGCATCGAGGCCGTCGAGCAGCGCGTGGTGGACCAGAAGCTCGTCGACCTGGACGGCACGCCGGACAAGTCCCGCCTGGGTGCCAACGCGATCCTCGGCGTCAGCCTCGCGGTGGCGAAGGCGGCGGCGACGAGCAGCGGGCTGGAGCTGTTCCGGTACGTCGGTGGTCCGAACGCGCACGTGCTGCCGGTTCCGATGCTGAACATCCTCAACGGTGGCGCGCACGCCGACACCGACGTGGACATCCAGGAGTTCATGATCGCGCCGATCGGCGCGGAGACGTTCCGCGAGGGTCTGCGCTGGGGCGCGGAGGTCTACCACGCGCTCAAGTCCGTGCTGAAGAGCAAGGGCCTCGCGACCGGCCTGGGCGACGAGGGTGGCTTCGCGCCGTCCCTGTCCAGCAACCGCGACGCGCTCGACCTGATCCTCGAGGCCATCGAGAAGGCAGGCTACCGGGCCGGCCGCGACGTCGCGCTCGCGCTCGACGTGGCCGCCACCGAGTTCTTCGACGACGGTGCCTACACCTTCGAGAAGTCGAAGCGCTCCGCCGAGCAGATGATCGGCTACTACTCCGAGCTGGTGCGCGACTACCCGCTGGTGTCGATCGAGGACCCGCTGTCCGAGGACGACTGGGACGGCTGGGTGCAGATGACCGCCGAGCTGGGCGAGAAGGTCCAGATCGTCGGCGACGACCTGTTCGTCACCAACCCGGAGCGCCTGGAGGAGGGCATCTCCCGCCGCGCCGCCAACGCGCTGCTGGTGAAGGTCAACCAGATCGGCACGCTCTCCGAGACGCTGGACGCGGTCTCGCTGGCCACCTCCTACGGCTACAAGTCGATGATGTCGCACCGTTCCGGCGAGACCGAGGACACGACCATCGCCGACCTCGCCGTCGCGACCGGTGCCGGCCAGATCAAGACCGGTGCCCCGGCCCGTGGTGAGCGCACCGCGAAGTACAACCAGCTGCTGCGCATCGAGGAGTCGCTCGGTGAGGCGGCGCGCTACGCCGGTGAGCTGGCGTTCCCGCGCTACACGCCGGAGAGCTGAGAGGCTTCGGGCATGGCCGAGCGCGCGCGTCGTCCCCGCCGCCCCCGCGAAGAGCGGGAGGCGCGGCCCGCGCGCGCTCGAAAGCCACCGCGTCCCAAGGCGCCTTCGCGGCGCAGTGACGGCACGGGTGGCGCGTTCGGCATGACCGGTACGCGGCGGGCCGCGATGTTCGCGATGGTGCTGTGCGCGCTGGCGTTGAGCATCGCGGTTCCGCTGCGCACCTATCTCTCGCAGCGTGACGAGTTGCGCGACGTGGGTGCCGCTCAGCAGAAGCTGCGCGAGCAGGTCGCGGCGCTGGAGCAGCGCAAGGCGCAGTTGAACGACCCGGCGTACGTGGAGATCGAGGCACGAAAACGGCTGCACTGGGTGCGGCCGGGCGAGACGCCCTACATCGTGCAGCTGCCGGGCGACGAGAACCGCAACACGGAATCGGAGAGGCCGTCGGGCAAGCCCGCGGCACAAAGGGCTTGGTACGAGGAACTGTGGGAATCGGTGACGCACAAGTAAGTGCTGCTGACCTGGAAATGGTCGCCAAGCAGCTCGGCCGCACGCCGCGCGGGACACGTGCGATCGCCTCGCGGTGCCCCAGCGGGCACCCGAACGTCGTCCAGACGGCCCCGCGGCTGCCCGACGGGACGCCGTTCCCGACGCTCTACTACCTGACCTGCCCGAAGCTGAACTCCCTTGTCAGCACGCTGGAGAGCGGCGGGTTGATGAAGGAGCAGACCGAGCGCCTGGAGACCGACGAGGAGCTCGCGGCGGCCTACCTGCGCGCGCACGAGTCGTACCTCGCGGAGCGCGACGCCATCGAGTCGCTGGGCACTCAAGTCACCGCGGGCGGCATGCCGGGCAGGGTCAAGTGCCTTCACGTGCACGTCGCTCATGCCCTCGCGAAGGGCCCTGGGGTCAATCCCATGGGGGACGAGGCTTTGGCAATCTTGAAGGAGCAGGAGCTCTGGCCAACTGGTGACTGCGTCGGTTAACAGTCAAAGGAACCGAACGTAGGCTTCACTCCGTCTTGGGTACACCTGGGCCTGGAGTTCGGGCAGGGTGGAACGGGTCAGCGAGGGGGCGCTCGCCGTAACTTCCGGACGGCGCGCCGCGATGACGCACGAGAGGTGAGTATTCGTGGCAATGGCCAAACTGCGCGGTCCGGTGGCGTTGACCCCCAGGAAAAGGGGTTTCGCCGTTGCCGCGCTGGCTGCGATGCTCGCTCCCGCCTTGATCGTCGGCACGAAGCTCGTCGACTGGGTCAACCTGTCGAAGCACAACGACCTCGCTGTCGCGCTCGGCCCGGCCGACGTCTACGGAGCCCTGCGCTACGCCTCGGCCGACCTCGGCGCGTCCGGCCGCCTGCCGCTCTCCGAGGAGCTGAGCGCGGCCCTGCTCGCCGACCTCGAGGACGGCAAGCTCGACGACCCCGTCGACAACGACCCCGGCGTGATCGACGACTTCCCCGGCGACTACGGCATCCCCGGCGTCGTGCTGGAGGCCTACTTCCGCGCCGCGGACAAGATGGGCGATCTCGTCCCAGGCTGCAAGCTCGACTGGGCGCTGCTCGCGGGCATCGGCAAGGTCGAGTCCAACCACGCCAACAACGGCCGCGTGAACGCCGTCGGCGACGCCAACCCGAAGATCCTCGGCCCCGTCCTGAACGGCGCCCCCGGCGTGGCGGCCATCCGCGACACCGACGCCGGCCGCCTCGACGGCGACAGCGCCTGGGACCGCGCGGTGGGCCCGATGCAGTTCATCCCCGGCACCTGGGCGAGCTACGGCGCCGACGGCAACGACGACGGCAACGTCAACCCGAACAACGTCTACGACGCCGCCCTAGGCGCCGGCCGCTACCTCTGCGCGGGCGGCGGCGACATGACCAAGCAGCGCGACCGCGCCGCGGCCGTCTTCCGCTACAACAACTCCACGACGTACGTGGAGACGGTCCTCAAGTGGGCCAAGCAGTACAGCGAGAACGTCGACACCCTGCCCACGCTGCCGGACAACGGCAACAACGTGCAGAACCCGAAGCCGACCCTCCCCGGCACCGAGCCCGCCACGAGGCCCCCGGACAACTCGGGCACGTCGAACCCGCCCGCGTCCTCCACGCCGCCGTCCTCGACCCCGCCGTCCTCGACGCCGAACTGCCCGACGCCGACCTCGACCTCGTCGACGCCGCCTTCGTCGTCCACCGCGCCTTCGTCGTCGACCCCGTCGACGTCCTGCCCGCCTTCGACGCCCCCGTCGACGCCGCCCTCGTCCGGGCCGTCGAACCCGCCGCAGACCGACCCGTCCACACCGCCGCAGCAGACGTCGTCCGGCACCTCGCAGTCGTCGTCCACCTCGTCGACCGAGAAGTCGTCGTCCACGGCCGGCACCACCAGCTCGGCGAAGCCGGCGTCGAGCAGCTCCACGCCGAGCAGCAGCCTGGTAACGAGTACGCCGAGCTAGTCCGGCGTGTCGCGTTGGAACGTTTCCAAGTCGTACTTCGTTCGGGGCGATTCGAGCAGAAACGTTGGAGCCAAAGGGCTTTCGTCTCCTAGCTTCCTTTCCATGCCGAAGCGCAACTCAAGCGTGGTGGGCCGGGAGTTCGGCAACGGAGTCCGGAACGCCATCGAGCAAAGCGGTCTGACCCAGCGGGCGCTGGCCGAGCTGTTGGACTGGCAGGAAGCCAAGGTCTCCGATCTGGTGCAGGGCAAGGGCGGCGTCACCGAGCTGGATCTCGTGCGGCTGCTGTCGTACTGCCGCACGCCCGCTGCCGAAGTCGAGCGGCTGGTCGCCTTGTTCCGCGAGTCGCGGGAGAAGGGCTGGCTGCTGTTCCCGGAGGACGGAGTACCAGACCAGGTGCACTCGCTGATCAGTCAGGAACGCCTCGCCAGCAAAATCACCGTGTGGTCGATGAACCTCGTGCCAGGCCACCTGCAGATCGCCGGATACATCCGCGCGGCCAGCGAGAAGTCGGCCAAGATCAAGCCCGCGGACATCGATGCGTTGATCCGGACGAAGCTGGATCGGCAGTCGATTCTGGCGCCTGGCCGTGAGTTCGTCTTCTTCGTGCACGAGCAGGCGCTTCGGTTGCCTGTCGGTGGTCCGGACGTGATGCGGTCGCAGCTGAACCATATCCAGCTGATGTTGATGCGCCGCTACATCACCTTCCGGATCGTTCCGATCGCGATCGGCGCGCACGCAGGAATGTCGGGCTCGTTCACGCAGCTCAGTTATGAGAAGTACGAGCCGGTCGTCTTCATCGAGAGCCAGAACTCCGGACTCTTCCTTGAGGACAAGGGATCGCTCGCGAGCTACGCCGAAGTGCTGAAGTCGTTGGATCGGGATGCCTTGGATGCGGAAGAATCGAGGAGGCTGATCACCACCATGCTTGCCTGAGGAGGCGTGCCGTATGTCCGCGTGGCGTAAGAGCAGCTACAGCCCTGAAGCGAGCGATTGCGTCGAGGTCGGCCACGGCATCGGCATCCGCGACAGCAAGGCTCCCGCCACCCACCTTCCCGTGTCGGAGCAGGCGTGGACGGCGTTCCTTCACCTCGTGAAAGCGCCGTGACCGCGCGATTCACGCCAAAAGCGCTCCGAAGCGCGGGCCGGTACCCCGGCAGGACGGTCGACACCGCTGTGCGGCGCGTCGCGCGCTCGGTGAGCTCGACCGCGGCAGGTTCTTCCTCGGCATCGACGAGCACGCGTGATCTACCTCGTCGGCGACTTCCTGGCGTCGTTCGCCGAGGGCGACGAGGAACTGGAGAACCTGGTGCTGGGCGTGATGGCCACGTATCTCGGCGAAGGCGAGGAATCGGAGTGTGTGCGTGCGTCCCGACTACCCGCTGAAGACCGACCGCCTCCTTCTCCGTCCCTTCGAAGAGCGCGACCTGGACGACTTCTTCGACTACCGCGTCCGCCCGGACGTCCAGCGCTACCTCTTCACCGAGGTCCCCGACCGGGCGGCGTGCCAGGAGCTGCTCGCCAGGCGCATGACCGAGGACGAGCTGACCGAGGAGGGACAACGGCTGGCGCTCGCCGTCTACTGGCCGCGGGCGCGCAGGGTCGTCGGGGACGTCGTCCTCAAGTGGCTGAGCGAGACCGACCGCCAGGGCGAGATCGGCTACGGCTTCAACCCCGAGTTCCAGGGCAAGGGCCTTGCCACCGAGGCCGCCGGCGCGATGCTGAAGCTCGGCTTCGAACGACTCGGCCTGCACCGGATCATCGCCCAGTGTGACCCGCGCAACGAGCCGTCGTGGCGGCTGATGGAACGCCTGGGCATGCGCCGGGAAGCCCACTTCAGGGACTTCGGGATCTTGAAGGGGGAGTGGGGCGACCTCTACGTGTACGCCATGCTTGCCGAGGAGTATCGGACGCTGAAGTAGGGGTGATCATGTCGCGGGTTGCGGCGATCGACTGCGGGACCAACTCGATCCGACTGCTCGTCGCGGACGTGACGAAGCGCGACGACGGCACCGCGTGGCTGCGGGACGTGCACCGCGAGATGAAGATCGTCCGGCTCGGGCAGGGCGTGGACGCGACCGGGCGGCTGCACCCCGACGCGATCGAACGGACGAAACAAGCGCTCCTCGACTACGCGCGCACGATGCAGCGCAAGGGCGTCGAAGTGGCCCGCATGGTCGCCACGAGCGCCACGCGTGACGCGAGCAACCGCGACGAGTTCTTCGGCATGACCGAGGAGATCCTCGGCGCGCCGGCGGAGGTGATCACCGGGGACGAGGAGGCGAGGCTCTCCTACCTCGGTGCGGTGGCCGATCTTGACCCGGACGAGGGACCCTTCCTCGTCACCGATTTGGGTGGAGGTTCGACCGAGTTCGTCCTCGGCGGCGGGCTGGAGGTCGAGGCCGCGCGGTCGATGGACATCGGATGCGTGCGACTGACCGAGCGGTTCATCCACTCCGATCCGCCCGGTAAGAGCGAAATCGCGGAAGCGGATGCGTTTGCGCGCGCGGCCGTCAAAGAAGCGTTCGAAGTCGTGCCTGTCGAGAAGGCGAAGACGTGGATTGGGGTCGCCGGGACCGTCACAACGTTGTCAGCCCTGGTCCAAGGGCTGGAGGTGTACAACAGCGACGTTATTCACCTCAGCAGGATCACACTTGACAATGTACGAGAAATCACCGACCGTATCCTGTCGATGACTCATGATGAGCGCGCCTCGCTCGGCCCCATGCATCCGGGGCGGGTGGACGTGATCTGCGGTGGAGCCATCGTTCTACGTGCGATTGCCGAGGAGCTCTCGAATCGCGCGGGTATTCGCACGCTCGTGTGCAGCGAGCACGACATCCTCGACGGCATCGCGTTTGCCCTGGTCTAGGGCCGAATTAAGGTCGACTTGAGGTGATCGTGACGAGTTTGTGACCGCTTTCGATGCGCGTACTCCTGGACACCCCGGTTAACGTCCTCTCACGTTTTGGGAGGTGGACGAGACCTCCCGGGGAGGCGTGCGCACGCAATAACTGCGGCGACGCCGGGGAAAGGCGGGAGAGACTGATGTCGCGATCACGGGTTGCGTGGGTGGCTCTGCCAGTCGCGCTGGCCATGACGCTTAGCGCATGCGGCGGCGGTGGTGGTGGTTCCACTGCCGGTGGCAAGGAGAACCCGGACGGCACGGTGTCCATCTACGGCACCGAGCCCAAGAGCACGCTGTTCCCGGCCAACACGACCGAGGCGGGCGGTGGCAAGGTCACCGACTCCCTGTTCTCGCGTCTGGTCGGCTACAAGGCGGAAGACGGCGCGCCCTACAACTTGATGGCCGAGTCGATCAAGACGACCGACGCCAAGGTCTACAACATCAAGATCAAGCAGGGCTGGAAGTTCCACGACGGCACCGAGGTGAAGGCGAAGAACTTCGTCGACGCCTGGAACTGGGCCGCGTACGCGCCGAACGCCCAGCAGGCTGCCTCGTTCTTCTCCGTGATCGAGGGCTTCTCGGACGTCCACCCGGAGGACGAGAAGGCCAAGCCGGCCAAGGACAAGATGTCCGGCCTCGAGGTCGTCAGCGACTACGAGTTCAAGGTCACCCTGAACGGCCCGACCTCGGTCTTCACCACGATGATCGGCTACACGCCGTTCTCGCCGATGGCCGACTCGTTCTTCGCTGACCCGAAGGCGGCCGAGGCCAAGCCGATCGGCAACGGCCCGCTCAAGTTCGTCTCCCGCACGCCGAACGCGCTGATCAAGATGGAGCGCTTCGACGACTACAAGGGCGAGGACAAGGTCCACTTCAAGACCCTGGACTACAAGATCTACTCCTCCCAGGAGACCGCGTACCAGGACCTGGTCGCGGGCAAGCTGGACTTCATGGAGGCCCTGCCCCCGTCGGCCAAGGTCGGCGAGAAGTACAAGGCCGACCTGGGCGAGCAGGTCGTGACCGCGAACCTGCTGGGCCAGAGCGCGATCGCGTTCCCCCAGTACATCCCGGCGTTCAAGAACCTGAAGCTGCGCCAGGCCGTCTCGATGGCCATCAACCGGGAGCAGATCACCAAGACCGTGCTGGCCGGCTCGTACGTGCCGTCCACCAGCTTCGTCTCGCCCGGCATCAAGGGCTACCGCCCCGACACCTGCGGTGAGTACTGCAAGTACAACCCGGAGAAGGCCAAGGAGCTGCTGAAGGAGTCCGGCTTCACCGGCAAGCTCACCATCCAGTCCAACCAGGACGGTGGCCGCAAGGAGCCGCTCGAGGCCGCGTGCAACAGCATCAAGCAGGCCCTGGGCATCGAGTGCGAGTTCGTCGGCGCCACCAACTTCGGTGCGTTCCGGCAGATCGTCGACGGCAAGCAGCTGACCGGCATGAGCCGTTCGGACTGGTCGGCCGACTACCCGTCGATCGAGAACTTCCTCAACCCGCTGTACCGCACGGGTGGGTCGTCCAACGACTCGGACTACTCGAACCCCGAGGTCGACAAGCTGCTGAAGAAGGCGGACGAGACCGCGAACGAGGACGAGGCGATCAAGCTCTACCAGCAGGCCGAGGACCTCATCGCCAAGGACCTGCCGTCCATGCCGACCTGGAACGAGAAGGGCATCGGCGGTCGTTCGAAGAACCTGACCGCTGCCAAGATGTCGTTCAAGCGCCAGGCCGTGCTCGAGTCGTTCCGTGTCAAGGCCTGACAGCCGCACAACCTGAGTTCTGATTGACCGTCCGGCCCTGCGTCCGTCGAGCGTTCACGGGCGTGGGGCCGGAGCGGTTTTCAGGATCGGGCGCCCCCCACCACGCAAGGAGCCGACCTCATGGGTCGCTATGTGCTGCGCCGTCTGCTGCAGCTGATACCGGTCTTCCTCGGGACCACTTTTCTGATCTACGCCCTGGTCTGGGCGATCCCCCAGGACCCCTTCTCGGGCAAGTGCGGCCAGCGGCCGTGCGACCCGGCGTACATCGCCGAGATGAGCCAGAAGCTCAACCTCAACGACCCGTTGCTGATCCAGTACTTCAAGTACCTCGGCAACCTGCTCACCGGGGACTTCGGCACCACCTTCAACGGCGTGTCCGTCGGTGAGCAGATCGGCACGTCGTGGCCGATCACCCTCAAGCTGGGCATCATCGCCCTTGTCATCGAGGCCATCATCGGCATCACCGCCGGCATCCTCACCGGTCTGCGCAAGCAGGGCTTCCTGGACAACCTGGTCCTGGTCTCGACCCTGTTCCTGATCTCGCTGCCGGTGTTCGTCACCGGTTTCGTGCTGCGGCTCTACCTCGGCCCGCAGGGCTTCGACTTCATGGACACCTCGGTGAGCTCCGATCCGACGATCGGCGAGCTGATCCTGCCCGGCTTCGTGCTCGGCAGCCTCTCCATGGCCTACGTGGCGCGTCTGACCCGCACGAGCATCGTCGAGAACCGGCGCTCCGACTACGTGCGCACGGCCATCGCGAAGGGACAGCCGCAGACCCGCGTCGTCGGCATCCACCTGCTGCGCAACTCGTTGATCCCGGTGATCACCTTCCTCGGCACCGACCTCGGTAGCCTCATGGGTGGTGCCATCGTCACCGAGGGCGTGTTCAACATCAACGGCATCGGTGGCCTGATCTTCCGCGGCATCCAGGAGAAGGAAGGCGTCATGGTCACGGGCATCGTGACCCTGCTGGTGCTGGTCTACCTGCTGGCGAGCCTGCTCGTCGACCTCCTGTACGCCGTTCTCGACCCGAGGATTCGCTATGAGTGACCCAGGATCCGTGTCCGGCGGTTCCGGACTCGAAGCGGCCGCGGCGGCCGGTGTCGACCAGCTCAGCCACGTCGACGACTCGTCGCAGAAGCAGCGCAAGCCGCGGTCGCTCTGGAGCGACGCGTGGGGTGAGCTGCGTCGCAAGCCCACGTTCATCGTGTCGCTGGTGATCATCGCGGTCATCGTGCTGATGGCGGTCTGGCCGACGCTGTTCACGTCGGTCGACCCGCGCCACGCCGACCTCGACAAGTCGCTGCAGCCGCCGTCGGGTGACGCGTGGTTCGGCTACGACCTGCAGGGCTACGACGTCTACGCCCGCGCGATGCACGGCGCCCGCGCGTCGCTGCTGGTGGGCATCTTCGCCACGGTCCTGACCGTGCTGATCGGCTCGATCGTCGGCATCGTCGCGGGCTACGCGAAGACGTGGCTCGACAGCCTGCTGTCCCGGTTCGCCGACATCTTCGCCGGCATCCCGTTCGTGCTCGGCGCGATCGTCATCCTGACCACGCTCAACGCGCCGACGGAGAACCCCGGCGTTGTCCGGATCGTCACGCAGGTGGTGCTCTCGATCGCGGTGCTGTCGTGGCCGGTCGCGATGCGCATCATGCGGTCCGCGACGCTGGTCGCGAAGCAGCAGGACTACGTCAAGGCCGCGCGCGGTCTCGGCGCCTCCCCGATGCGGATCGTGTTCCGGCACCTGCTGCCCAACACGATCGCGCCGGTGATGGTCTACGCGACGATCGCACTGGGCGCCTTCATCGGTGCCGAGGCGACGCTCGCGTTCCTCGGCATCGGCCTGCGTCCGCCGGTCGTGTCGTGGGGCGTGATGATCTCGGAGTCCCGCGACTACTTCCAGTCGGCACCGCACATGCTGCTGTTCCCCGCGGGCTTCGTGACCGTCACCGTGCTGGCCTTCGTCATGCTCGGCGATGCCGTGCGTGACGCACTCGACCCCAAGTCCCGATAGGGAGATCTCGTGACTCAGCCATTGCTGGAGGTCGAGGATCTCCACGTGGAATTCCGCACCCGCGACGGTGTCGCGAAGGTGCTCAACGGCGTTTCGTACCACGTCTCGGCGGGCGAAACCCTTGCGGTGCTGGGTGAATCCGGCTCCGGCAAGTCCGTGACCGCGCAGACGATCATGGGCATCCTGGACATGCCGCCCGCGTTCATCACCAAGGGCTCCATCAAGTTCCGCGGTGAGGACCTGCTGACCAGGTCGGCGGAGGAGCGGCGTCAGGTTCGTGGCGAGGGCATCGCCATGATCTTCCAGGACGCGTTGTCCGCGCTGAACCCCGTGTTCACCGTCGGGTTCCAGATCGAGGAGCAGCTCAAGGTCCGCCGCGGAATGTCCAAAGCGGACGCCCGCAAGCGCGCGATCGAGCTGCTCGACCAGGTCAAGATCCCGAACGCGAAGGGCCGGGTTTCCGACTACCCGCACCAGTTCTCCGGCGGTATGCGGCAGCGCGCGATGATCGCGATGTCGCTGGCGCTCGACCCGGAGCTGCTGATCGCGGACGAACCCACCACCGCGCTGGACGTCACCGTGCAGGCCCAGATCATGGACCTGCTCGCGGAGATCCAGAAGGAACGCGAAATGGGAATGATCCTGATCACCCACGACCTCGGCGTCGTCGCCGACGTCGCGGACCGGATCTCGGTCATGTACGCGGGCCGCATCGTCGAGCACGCCGACGTGTACGAGCTGTTCCGCGCGCCGGGCCACCCGTACACCGAGTCGTTGCTGGAGTCGTTGCCGCGCCTGGACCTCAAGGGCCAGGAGCTCAAGACGATCAAGGGTCTGCCACCGTCGCTGACCAACATCCCACCCGGCTGCCCGTTCAACCCGCGCTGCCCGCGCGCGTTCGACCGGTGCGTCTCCGAGGTCCCTGCCGTGCACAACCTCGGCATGGGCCGCACCAGCCGGTGCCACATCGCGGAGGAGGTTGTCGCTCGTGGCTGAGGCAATCCTCGAGGTCGAGAACCTCGTCAAGCACTTCCCGGTCCGCGTCGGCGTGCTGTTCAAGCGCACCGTGGGCCACGTCAAGGCCGTCGACGGGGTGTCTTTCAGCCTGAACAAGGGCGAGACCCTCGGCGTCGTGGGCGAGTCCGGCTGCGGCAAGTCGACCCTGGCCCAGGTGCTGATGCGCCTGGAGCCGCCGACGTCCGGCGTCGCCCGCTTCGAGGGCCGCGACATCTTCGGCATGAAGGGCGCGGAGCTGCGCAAGCTGCGCCGCGACATCCAGATCGTGCTGCAGGACCCGTACACGTCGCTGAACCCGCGCATGACGGTCGGCGACATCGTCGGCGAGCCGTACGAGATCCACACCGAGGTGGCGCCGAAGGGCGACCGCCAGCGGAAGGTCCAGGAGCTCCTGGAGATCGTGGGTCTCAACCCGGAGCACATCAACCGGTACCCGCACCAGTTCTCCGGCGGTCAGCGCCAGCGCATCGGCATCGCGCGTGCGTTGGCGTTGAAGCCCAAGGTGATCGTGTGCGACGAGCCGGTGTCCGCTCTGGACGTGTCGATCCAGGCGCAGGTGATGAACCTGCTGGGCGAGCTGCAGTCCGAGTTGGGCCTGTCCTACCTGTTCATCGCCCACGACCTGTCGGTGGTGCGGCACCTGTCGAACCGCGTCGCGGTGATGTACCTCGGCAAGATCGTGGAGATCGGCACCGAGGACGACATCTACGAGCGCCCGATGCACCCGTACACGCAGGCGCTGTTGTCCGCCGTGCCGGTGCCGGACCCGACCCAGCGCGGCCGGCGTGACGTCATCCGCCTGACGGGCGACGTGCCGTCACCGATCGACCCGCCGTCGGGCTGCCGGTTCCGCACGCGGTGCTGGAAGGCGCAGGACATCTGCGCGACCGAGGTGCCGGAGCTCGTGGCGCGGGGCGGGAGCCACCCCGCGGCGTGCCACTTCGCCGAGGAGCGCGCGGTCGTCTGATCGTGTTCGTCGGGGGCCGCACCTGCTGGGGTGCGGCCCCTTTCTTCGTGTCAGGGGTTCTCGTTGAAGCTGGCGAACACGCGGTCGAAGCGGCGCGCGGCCAGGTCGTCGCGCTGGATCACCCAGTGGACGGTGGCGGACTCGTAGTCGTCCACGCCCATCTGCCAGTCGGCCAGGAGCACCCAGTCCGCGGCGTCGCCCGATCCGCCCCACCCGGCTTCCACCGCGCACTTCACGGCGGAGGCGACGGGGTCGTTCTCGATGTCCACCTCGTCGGCGTATCCGCCGAGCTGCAGCGACCCCGCGGGAGCGATCTGGTCGCGGGTGTCCTCCCAGACCTCGACGAGCTCCTCGGAACGAGGGTGCTCCGGAAACGCATCGCCCCACGGCTCACCGGGCAGTTCGACGTACTTGTGGAAGGGCAGCGACACATCGGCCCTCGCCCGCACCGGCCCTTGCGGAAACGCCTCCATCATCCGCTCGTTCTCCTCCCAGCCCACGTCGTCCCAGGCGAGCTTGTCCCGCTCCACCACGGCCGAGCCGGCCGGGACGTACACCGCACTGCCCACGCCCGTGTAGTCGATCTCGGGGAAGGCGAAGAGCAGCAGGTGCCCGTCGGAGGGCAGGGGCAGGTCCGTCATGCCGCCGGGAAGCGCCGCGAAGTCGATGGTGGCGACGTAGGGGTGGGCCGGGTCCGGGACGTCGGCCGGAAGCAGGAGCGGACCGCCGAACCGGCCCACGACCGGCCCGTCGCCGTCGGGTGTCAGCGTCGCGCAGGGACGCGCGGTGGCGAGCCAGCGCTCGACGTCCTCCGCCGGGATGCCCCGCGCGGTCGCCTCGTCGCGGAAAGGGCCTAATCGGTCCCACATCTCTGGGGTCATGATCCGACCGTAGAGGCAGGGTCCGACAGTCTCAGCGCCACCGCAGCTCGTCGAACGCCCGCCGCGCCGGTGCCCGGCCCGGGAACTGGCCTGACCGCCTGCGCCATCCCGGCCACCGCCCGGTGGAACCCAACGGCGTGTCCAGCACCCACGGCAGTTCCGAGGCGATGCGTGACTTGCCTGGAGCTGGACGTCCCGTTGAGAAAGATGATCAACCGTGCGCCCTGGTGAGGTCCGTGAGCGACACGCCGGGCGCCACCTCGCGTTCGCCGACCTCCACGAACCCGCGCTTGCGGTACAGGCGCAGCGCCGGCTCGTTCTTCGTACCCGTGCTGACGGTCTGCGGGCCGCCGGGCAGCGCGTCGAGCAGTCGCGAGGCGATGCCCCGCCGGTGCGCCCGCGGGTGCACGACCAGCCGGCAGATGTCCACAGTGGACCCATCGAGCCGGTAGGACACCGCGCCGGCAAGGCCTTCCTCGTCGTGCAGCCCGATGAACGTCTCACCGCACGACCGGAGTTCTTGCAGCGACTCGTGCAACGGCGGGATGCCGTCGAAGCCGATGATCTCGGCCTCGACGGCATAGGCCAGCCGCTGCACCGTCCACAGCTCGTGCAGGACGGTGTCGTCGGACAGGTCGAGGATCACGTGTTGGACGAGTTCCGCACGAAGGCCGCGAGGTCCTCGGACTGCTGGATCCTGCTGGGCTCGTGCACGTACATCATGTGGCCTGCCGGGTAGTAGGCCGACTCGATGTTCGCGGTGAGCTCCTTCGGGATCTGCAGGTGCGCGAGGAGGTGCTCGGCCGCGAAGTACGGCGTGGCGCCGTCGTACCAGCCGAACGCGACGTGGACCTTCAGGTGCGGGTTCGCGCGCATCGCCGCCGAGAGCTTGCCCGCGGTGGTGACGTGGCGGCCCTCGAACTCCTTGTACGACCACTGTTCGATGGCGCGCGAGAGGATCTCGTACGGCAGGTCGTTGGAGTAGCCGAGCTCGGCGTGCAGGTAGTGGTTCATGGTCGCCGAGTACGGGCCGAGGATCGCGTCGATGGACGGGTCCGCCGAGATCTCCTCGCGGCCGTAGTCCTTGTCCCAGCCCGTGAAGCGGCCGTCGATGCGGCCGACGGTCCTGCGGTCGCGGCGCAGCAGCTCGGTGAAGAACCGGATGTGCTCGATGCGCAGGTCGACCGCGTCCACGTACTCCTCGGACAGACCCGTGAGCCGCGCCAGCTTCTCGATCGTCGCGGCGCGTTCCACGTCGCTCAGCCTGTTGCCGCGTGCCAGGGCGTACGGGTAGTCGCGGACCGCGAACTCCTCCGCCTCGGCCAGGACCTCCTTCAACGGGCGGTCGCCGTGCAGGCCGTGGTAGTGCGCGATGGCCGCGTAGGTGGGCAGGAAGAGCGTGTAGCCGAGGTCGTGGCCCTCGTTGAACTCGAGCGTCGCGAAGTCCAGCACCGAGGAGATCAGCATGAGGCCGTTGAGGTACATGCCGTACTTCTTCTGCAGGTGCTCGGCGAGGCCCGCCGCGCGCAGCGTGCCGTACGACTCACCGCAGATGAACTTCGGCGACATCCACCTGCCGTTGCGCGACGTCCACAGCCGGATGATCTCGGCGACGGAGTCGATGTCTGGCTGGTAGCCGTGGTAACTGCCGGGCTTCTCGCCCTGCGCGGCCCTGGAGAAGCCGGTCGACACCGGGTCGATGAACACGAGGTCGCTCTCCGCGAGCAGCGACTCCTCGTTGTCCGCGATGCCGTACGGCGGCGGGGTCAGGTTGCCGACGTCACCGCTCAGCACCCGGCGAGGCCCGAGGAGCCCCATGTGCAGCCAGAGGCTCGCGGATCCGGGCCCGCCGTTGAACGCGAACGTCACCGGCCTCTTCAACGGGTCCGCGCCGTCGAGCGTGTACGCGGTCAGGAACACCTCTGCCTTGGGCTTGTGGCCCTCGAACACGCCGTCCTTGAGCACTTCTTCCCTGAGCACGACACGCCCGGCGGTGGCGGTGTAGTTCAGCTCGCGGCCCTTGACGGTGATGCTGTGCTGGGTGGTGACCAGGTCATCAGCAGGAGACTCGGGCTTCTCTTCGGTCTTCTCCTCGGACATAGGAGCAACACTACGGAACTCGACGATCGAATTACGGCCTGCCGAGCGTGCCCCCGCCTGGTCGCGTGGCGCGAGTCCGTCGCCGCGGTGAAACGCGCCGCGTTCCGCGACCAGACCTACTGGGGCAAGCCGGTCCCGAGCTTCGGCCCGATCGACGCCTCGCTGCTCATCGTGGGCCTCGCACCCGCCGCGCACGGCGCCAACCGGACGGGACGGATGTTCACCGGCGACAGGTCCGGCGACTTCCTCTACCGCGCGTTGTACGAGGTCGGCCTGGCTTCACAACCCGAAGCGTGGGCGATCGACGACGGCTTGGAGCTGTACGGCGTCCGGATCGCCTCGCCGGTGCGCTGCGCGCCGCCTCAGAACAAACCGACGCCCGAGGAACGGGATCGGTGCTCGCCGTTCCTGCGCGAGGAGCTCGGGCTGATGAAGTCGCTGCGGTCCGTGGTCGTGCTCGGGGCGTTCGGGTGGCAGGCCTTCCTGCCGTTGCTGGGGCCCGAGCGTCCCAAGTTCGGGCACGGGGTGGAGGTCGAGATCGGCGGGCTGCGGATCTTCGGCTGCTACCACGTTTCGCAGCAGAACACCTTTACCGGAAAGCTCACCCAGGAGATGCTGCAGGAGGTGCTCAGGCGCGCCTGGGACGCGAGCACGGAGGTCGACCGCAACCCGAAGCGGCCGGAGGTGTGACGCGTCAGGGCCACACCCGCGCGAGTTGGCCAAAGGATCATCCGAACGGTGCCGAACCGTGTAAGGCTGATCCGCATGAGGTGGTTGCGGGCCGGGGTGGCGGTGGCGGCGTTGCTGATCGTCGTCGTCGCGGCCAGCGGTTCGTCGCCGGTCACGCTCGTCAACCGCCTGGAGGACCGGCCGCCGCCGCAGCACGGCCAGCAGACGCTGGAAGTGCCGATCCCGCAGGAGCTGCCGGCGCTGATCGCCGCGCCGTTCACGGTGTACCTGCTGCTCCTCACCGGCCTGGTCCTGTTCGGACTCGTAGGACTCGTCCTCGCGCTTCGGCTGCCCCACTGGCGCCGCCGCCGCGGCGTGCGCGGTGTGGAGATCGAGGACTTCGAAATCGGTGCGTCCGTGCCGGCGATCCAGCGCGTCGAGAAGGCGTTGCAGGAGTTCACGAACCACCCGCAACGGCCACCGCGGGACGCCGTGATCGCCGCCTGGCTCGCGCTCGAGGAGGCCGAGCCGCGCGAGCCGCACCAGACGCCCACCGAGTTCACCGAGAAGCTCGGCGTCGACGCGACGGTGCTCAGGAACCTCTACCAGCGAGCGCGCTTCGGGCACGAGGACGTGACAGCCGAGCAAGCCGAAGCAGCGCAACAGGAACTGGGCCGCATCATCCGGGAGTTTCAATGATCAGGTCAAGTGATCTGGGCTGTGAGTGGTGAGCGATGAAACTCCCGGCCGTCACGCAGCAGTGCCCAGATGACGTCGACCA
>NZ_JAFBCX010000003.1 GCF_016907955.1 Lentzea nigeriaca
TCCCTTGTGCGCATCGTCCGCTTCGATGTCACAAGGTTCCGGGCCCCGAGTAGCGCGACCCGGTCGCGCTCGGTTGCGCTACGGTTGCGCCGAATTCCACCGGCAGCATGATCCCCAACGCCGAGCACTGGCGGTTGCCGGTGTGGGCGGCACACGAGCTGCAGCACGCGATCTGACGCTCGGCGCGATCGGCCTACAAGCGTGTTTCGAGCCCGATGCAGGCGGTCGTGCACACCTCGGAGTTGTTCGTGCCTGGGGGAAGGCGGCCACGACCGGCACGTGATCCGAACCGGGCCCACCTTTGCGCTCGACCGGATTCTCGGTGTCCATCGGCCGGACCTCGGCAACGGGTGGACGAGCGCGTCGCTTGCGAAGATGTGGTCGACCAAGTCGACGCCGCCGCCGTCGCGACGGTCGAAGTTGGGGTCACCGAGCGGCCCCCTTCAGCGCGGTCAAGAAATCCTGCTACGGACCCGAACTCGGGGTCGACGGCCTGAAGCCTCAACGACCGGCGCCGGGCTCGGTCACCGGGTCCCCGCGCAGTTCCGCGAGGCCGTTCGCGACGCTGACCCGGCCGGCGTAGCCGAGTTCGGCGCGGGCACGTGCGTCGGAAACCGTGCACGTGCTGAGGACGTCCAGCAGCAGGGTCCGGCTCAGCGGGGGTTCGCCCGGCAGGGGCAGCAGGCGCCACGCCACGTCGCACACGGTCGCCGCGGCACTCGCGACCAGACGGGGCATCGAGCCCGTCGGTGCGGGCACGCCCTGCGTGTCCAGCAGCGCGGTGATGAACGTTCGGAATTCCGCCGGCTCGCCGTCGGTGAGGAAGTAGGCGGTACCCGTCGCGCCGCGCTCGGCAGCGGCCAGCACGCCCTCCACGACGTTGCGGACGTGACAGGTCGATGTCGGATAGCGTCCGCCGTCGACCCAGCGCAGTCGCCCGGACCGGGCCGCGGCGACGAGCGCCGGCAGCACGGTGCGGTCGCCCGCGCCCCACACGAGGCGGGGCCGGACCGCCACCGTCCGGAAGCCGTCGTCGCCCGCGGCGAGCACCAGGCGCTCCGCCTCTGCCTTGGTCTGGGCGTACAGCCCGGGATGGTGACGTGGATATGGCGTGGTCTCGTCCACGTCGATCAGAGGCTGGCGGCCGAGCACCACCTGTTCGGTCGAGAGGTGGACCAGCGTGGGGACCTTCTCGGCACGTGCGGCCGCCAGCACGTTCCCGGTGCCGAGGACGTTGGTCCGATGAAACGCCGTGTGCTCGCGGGGACCGCCGCTCAGCTTTGCGGCCGCGTGCACGACCAGATCGGCGTTGCGGCAACCCAGGCGCAGGGCCGCACGGTCGTCGAGTTCTCCCTCGACGGGCGTCGCGCCGGAGTCTCGGACCGCGTTGACGGCGTTCTCGGAGCGGGCGAGCGCGGCCACGGTGTCGCCTCGCTCGCGCAATGCGCGCAGCACCGCACCTCCCACGAAGCCGGATCCGCCGGTGAGGAAGACGTGCATCGGCTACCCCGTCGCGACTTGCAGGGCGTTGGCCCTGAACTGGGGACCGTAGACACTCCAGAGCTGCCCGAGGAAGAACTGGCCGAACTCGGTCAGCGCCGGGAGTGCCATCGGGCCGTTGGTGCGGAACGTCGTGAGCTGGCGAAGGAAGTCCGCCTCCAGGATGCGCAGCACGCCCGCGCCGACGACCGGCGCGTCGGCTTCGTTCTTCTCGTCGACGTGCCCGGTGAGGACGCGGTAGTAGAGCGTCGAGGTGTCGGGCCAGATCCGCAGCGGCGAGCCGTGGCGGATGTCCTTGAACCCGCTCAACGTGAGTGGATTGCCCACACCGTCGGCGAAGTGCAGCCGATACCGCATCGACCGCGAGTCCGCCGCGGCGCCCGCGGTGAACAGGTTGAACCAGCCCGCCTGGACCGGCAGCCGCCCGCCGAGCACGTCCGACTCCACGTATCCGGTCGCCTCCGCGAGGTGGCTCGGCACGCGGATGAAGGAGTCGACGTCGTCGGTGGCGATCGTGAGGCGGAACATCAACGCCTGGTCCTTGGCCTTGCCCGAGTCGAGGCCGGTGCGGGGGTCGGCCGCGCCGAAGTCGAAGAACCCCTTCATCTCCTCGGTGAACGCCAGCGAGGTCGAACGCCCCGCCTTCGCCGGGGTGCGGATCACGACCGACCTGCGCGCCGGCACGGGCTGGCGGCGTTGTGCCTGCCGACGAGGTGCCGGCCTGCGCCGCTTGGGCTGCCGCAGGATGTGCTCGGCCATGCGATCGGCGTGGGCGGCGATGGTCAGCGACGGATTCGCGCCGACCGGTCCGGGCATGGCGGCGCCGTCGGCCACGAACAGCCCTGGGTGGTTGAAAACCTCGCCGTGGGAGTCGCAGACCCCCTCGCCGTCACCGCGGCCCATCGGCGCACCACCGAGCGGGTGCACGGTGACGACGCGCCGGAAGAACCAGATCGGGTTGTCGAGGAACCCCGCGCCGAGCGAGTCGGACAACTCCCGCATCGTGTCGCGGACCCGGCGGAAGTACTCCTTGCTGGTCCGGGTGCTCCACCGGATGTCGAGCATCCCTTCGCGCAGGCGCATCCGCCCGTCCGGCACGTCGCGTCCCATTCCCAGCAACGGCAACGAACCCGCGGACAGGGCACCGCTGCCGATCAGGCGCGAGACCTCCTTGCTGACGTTGCTCTGCGGCGACCGGCTCAGCACGTTCAACGCCCACCGGGTGACGAACTCGCCGAACCGGAACACGGAGCCGGTCAGGTCGGTCGACTGGAGCAGCCAGTCGGTGAAGCCCGGATATCCGCCGTCCTGGAGGTAGAAGCCACGGCCTGCCCCGTCGGGGGCGTCGTCGACGCGCACCGCGGTCGTGATCACCGGGCCGAAGCTCGCGTCCAGCGGCGCGCTGACCTTGCCCGGTTCCGGCACGACGAAGGTGAGCAGGTCGCCGTTGCCCGAGAACCGGCTGCCCAGGGTCGGGCTCAGACCGGTCAGCGCAGCCCTGTTGCGCAGCAGGAGGAACGTCGTGCCGTAGGCACCGGCGCCGAGCACGAGCCGGTCGCAGGTGATGCGGTGCACCGGCAGGCTGCGCGCCGGAGCGGGAGCACCGTCGCCGTCGAAGTCGTGGCGGACGAACGCCACCGTGTATCCGCCCTCGGGAAGCGGCGCGATTCCTCGTACCTCGCACCCTGTGCGCACGTCCGCGCCGTGGTGAGCGGCAGCCGAGATATACGTGTGGTCGAGGCTGTTCTTCGCCCCGTCGTTGCAACCGATGTCGCACTCCCCCACCAGACGGCACGTCCGGCGCGGCACGCCGTGGATGTTGCCGTAGGCCGGCTCGGCGATCGGTAGCCCCATGCCGGGTTCGGCGCCCTGCGCCGGTGCGAAGCTGACCGCGAGCGGAGGCAACTGCCAGTCCAGCCCGTTCCTTTCCGCGAACTGGATCATCGCGTGAGTCTTGTGGGTGGATCGGTAGGGTGCCGCGTCGATCGGGTAACGCGTGGCACCGAGCATCTTCTCGACGGCGTCGTAGTGCGGGTCGAGATCGGCCCGCGTGACCGGCCAGTGCTCGTAGCCGCCGCCGGGCAGCGGGTCCTCCCGGACGAACCACTTCTCGTCCTTGCGCAGCAACACGTTCGCGTAGATCAGCGAGCCGCCCCCGAGCCCGCTGGACACCACGGAGTCGAAGCCGCCGAAGCGCCACACGTCGAACAACCCGTGCAGGCCGGCACCGGGGTCCCAGAACGCCTTGCCCATCTGGGCGGGCGTGCGCGGGAAACTCCCCGGCGGGTACGGCCTGCCCCGTTCGAGCAGGACCACGGACTGACCCGCTTCGGCCAGCCGGTAGGCGGCGACGGAGCCACCGAAACCGGAACCGACCACGACCGTGTTGACGTGTTCGACGCGCGTTCGCTCCCGCGGCCCGGTCACCCCACCGCCTCCTCGACCTGCTTGCGGCCGCGCGGCGTGCGGGTGTTGACCGCGGCGATCCGCCGTCCGCCCGGCTTGGCGACCTTGGCCTGCCCGTTGCGGCGCCCGGCGGGCATCTCGCGGCCGCCGTAGAGCGCGTTCGGATCGAGTTGGGCGAGCTTGGCCGGGTCGGTGCTGGTCAGCGAGTGCAGATAGCGGAACGCGCCGTGGGCGAGGCAGATCTCGTCCACCTCCGCGACCAGCCGGTCCGTCACGGCGCGCGTCATCTTCTCGGGCCGCACCCCGACGTAGAGCATCAGTTCGCAGAAGCGCCGCGGCTCCTGCTCCTCGCCGGTGAGGCCCCACGCCTCGGGGCCGGTGAGATAGCGCGAGCGGATCGACTTCACGTAGACGGAGATGAACGTGATCGCCCCGCTGCGGCGCCGTTCCTTCACGACGACGTCGTTGAGCGCGTAGAACAGGTTCTCGTACCGCTCGACCGGCCCGAGCACGACGAACATCCGGGTGGGGTCGCCGACCGTCGAGTCGAGGATCTGGTCGGTGAACCGCTCGATGTTCTTGTGGTTGCCGTAGCGCGGGCTCAGGATGATGCAGCCCATGCCGACGTACTTCAGCAGGTTGTCCATCGCCGCCGGAAGCCGGCCTGCGACGGCCCCGATCGCCTGCTGGTAGCCGTAGGCGACGCGGTTCCAGAGCGTCTTCACCGGGTTCTGCGAGGTCGGGTGGTAGGAGGAGAACTGGCCGACGCGCAGGCTGAGCTCGCTGACGTCGCGGAGGCCGGGGACCTCGAAGTCTGCCCACACCCCGCGTTCCATGATCGCGTCACCAGGATCCCGGATCATGCGCGACGAGTAGCGCACGAACTCGTCGAGCGAGGTCGTGATGTGGCGCTCGTTGCGCAGGATCGTGCGGTACTTGTCCACCACCTCGACTGTCAGGGTCAGTTCGGTGATGACACCGTGCCGCCCGGTCCCCCCGAGCACCTTGAGCATCTGGTCGAGGTCCTGCTCCCGTCCGCAACGGTGCACCTCGCCAGTCCAGTCGACGTACTCGAGTGCGAGGACGGTGTCGAGGAAGATGCCGTGGCGGTGCGAGGCGGGGCTGATGCCGCCCACAGAGGCGAAGCCGGCCGCCGTGATGTGGTCGTGGTCGCCGATCACCTTCAGGCCGAAACCGTGTTCGGACAGCACCTGGTCGACCATCGCGAGCCGGGCTCCCGGTTGGACGGTGACCGTGAGCTCGAGCGGGTCGACGTCCAGCACACCGTTCAGCAGATCGGTGAGCAGGACCGTGCCGTGGTCCGGAGTCACCAGGTCGTTGCTCGAATGGGCATGACCGCGCACCACCAGTTGGACGCCCGCGTCACGGCATTCACGCACGGCCGTCACCACGTCCTCGGTCGTGCGCGGCAGGTAGACCTTGAACGGCGGCCGCGGCTCCATGCCGGGGTCGGCGACCAGCGACCAGTCCTGGCCCAGGTTGGCGAGGGAGTCGTGACTGATGCCCTCGTGGCTCGTCGGCACGTACTTCCGGTGGTTGCTCGGCTTCGTGCCCCTGCCGGCACCGTTCCTGCCTGCCATGGTCAGCTCCCCTGCCTCTTGAGGAATTCGAGCATCTCCGGGAACACTTCCCGGCTCACGTCCTTGCCCATGAACACGTCCTGGTGCCCGTAGCCGGGAAACACCCTGAGCTCGTGCCTGCGCGGCGCCACCTCGTTGAGCCGCTGCCAGCAGACGATGTTGGAGTTGGCGAAGACCCGGTTGTCGTCGCCGGTGGTGAGCAGCACCGGCGTCGTGATGTCCGCCGCGCCGGCCAGGTAGTCCTGGGGCAGACGTGCGTGCGCCGGGTTGTTGTCGTCGTATTTCACGGCCCGGCCGGCGTTGACCATCTTCGCCACGTGCCGGTAGTAGTGCAGCCCGGTCGCGCCGTAGAGGTCACCGCCGCGGCGGTGCGTGACGGGCAACAGGTTGTCGTGGCTGTAGAGCGCGGGCCAGCCGGTGCCCCACATGAGGCTCAGCATGTGGCACGCCGGAACGTCGCACTCCTGGTGGACGAGATCGACCACTTTGGACAGCAGCCAACCGCGGGAGAAACGCGGTCCGGACCCGGCCGCGGCATCGAGGTACGGCTGCCCCAGCACCCACTCCACGAGGTTCGGCGCGACGGCGAGCTTGATCCGCGACCAGTTCGGCACCCGTGGCGTCAGCGCGGCGCTGTTGGCGATGACGCTCGCGATGTTGTCGACCACACCGCCGAAAAGGCTCATCATGAACGACACCGAGCCCAGACAATGCGCGATGACGTGAATCCGCCGGTCGTGACCGACGACGCGGCGCAGCTCGTCCAACGCCGCCGGATAGTCGTACAACGCGATGTCGTCCATGGTGTAGCGATGCATCGAGCGGTTGTACGGAAGCCGGTTGCTCATCCGGTAGTCGAGCGTCCAGACGTCCGGAAATCCGTTGCCCAGCAGGTATGAGACGAGGTTCTCGTGCTCGGGCATGATGAACATGTCGGTCGAGGTCGTCAGTCCGTGGATGACGAGGACGACGTCGTCGGACTCGTCACGGTGGAATCTGGTGAGGTTGAGCCCGAGACCGTCGGCTGTCGTGACCGGATGCTCGGTGATCTCGGCGTCCTGGACGCCGGTGAGGGTGAACAACGGAATCTCACGCTGCACGGCTACCACCGCAATCTTGGGAGAGGGTTGTTACGACAACGGGACGGGTTGCCGCGGAGCCGTCGGTCAGCGCCGGCGGCCGAACGGCAGCGTGGTGACGGCGGCATCCACCCCCCTCGTTCCCGAGGCTCCGTTGCCCTCGGCTCGCAACGTGTGCCAGGCGCCTGCCAGGGACTTGGCGATCGGGTCGATGACCCTGTCGTCGTTCCAGTACCAGGGGTGCGACAGCGGACTCCAGGACAACCACCACGGACCCACCGGCAGCGCGCGGTCCTCGGCGACCTGCCGGTCGTACCGCTCGTTCAACTGCTTCAGCGGGGAGCTGATGACGTCGTCGGGGGCGTAGACGTTCACCCACTCGCCCTCGATCCGCGGGTGGTGGTGGACGGCACGCGGGTGCGGGACGATCAACGGCGTGCCGCAGTCGGGCAGTCGGGCCGCCCACAACGCCATCGGGCTGCCGAGCGTGTACAGGAAACTCAGCGTCTCACCGCGCTCGACCGGACTGGAGCCGAGGCTGCTCGCGACCCGGCGGCCCTTCAACTGCCGCGGTTCTCCGTAGCAGCCCGCCTCCACTTCGAGGTCGTAGAAGAAGTTGCTGGCGACCACCGACCCCAGACTGTGCGCGATGACGCACAGCGGAGCGTTCTCACCGGCCTCCGCGGCCAGTTCGGTCAACGTTCGCGCCAGCACGGCGTGCACCCGGTCGTAGAGCTCCCGCTCGGAGGAGTTGATCTGGTACGCGACCGCGTCGCCGACGTAGTGGACCGCGAGCCAGCGCATCGTCGGAAATTGGAAATCGCGCGCCCAGGGCAGGCGCCGTACCAGGCCGCTGAGAACCAGCGCCGCCAGCGCGAGGCCGGAACCGGCGTCCGTCGCCGTCGCCCACCGGCTGAGCATGCGGAAGAACGACGTGGCTCCGCCCCCGCCGAGGCGGTTCAGCAGCTCGTCGTGGCCTGCGTCCAGTTCCTGCGCCCAGAACGCGGGCTTGATGACCAGTGCCTCGTCCGGGTCGGCGCCGGAGTGACGGGCAAAAGCCTTCTTCAGCCTGGCCGTGGCGCCGTCGGCGAAGCGCGGATTGTTGATCTCGACACCGTGAACGAAGATCACAGCCAACTTGGTGGCAGTTTTGCTGCGGCTCACACTGTTCCCATCACCGTTGGCAGGCACGTTCCGCAATAGCGACGCCCAAAGCTATCAGGCGGCGACGGCTGAGACGATCACTCGAATGTGGAAACAATTGTGACTCTGCGGCCATCCGGAATGCCTGCCGCCCAGATCGTGCGAATCGCTTTCGTGTAGCGGGGACCCGCGAAACACACACAGAGTTGACTTCGCACCAGGTCGGGTGAACCAGGACTGCTGCGGCGAGCTGAATGATCGTGCTGGTCAGGCTCCTTGCAACACACGCCGCCACGAGCTGACCGGTCAACCGCAGAGCCGGGCCGCACCTCGATACGCGCCGATCGGCCCTCGGCGGCCTGATCAACGAGTACGAACCCGTAGCAGGCCAACCGCAGGTCAGAACGTTTGGCGGACTGCTGGCACCCCACAGCGTCTCATGCCACCAGGCGGATGAGTTCTGACAGGCGCGGTCCTGCTCCGTGCGGCGGCGATTGGCAACTGACTTGCTACCGCGTCGCAACTGCAGTTGGAACCGTCAAATGGCGTACTCGGAATGCATGCGATGGCTTGCACGGGGTCCGCTGCGGCGACCGACTGCGACATCGTGCAGTAACGCCTACCTGTCAGCAATCCCTCGGAGATGGAGAGCGCGCGATGAGTAATTTCTCGGAGATCTTGGGACGGCAGGCGAGGAGGCATGTCGGCTACTCCGATTCCGCGGGACACCTCTCGGGCGCACCCTCCCTGACAGCGCAACGATCCCGCATCTGGCATCCAAACCTGATAACAGCTAAAGGTGCGGTACTGGTCACAGTGTCTCCACTGCTGTCCTGGGTGTATATCAAGGCTCCATTCATCGGCAGCCTCAGCTTCAGCCTATTGGACCTCATGGGCGTCGGCGGCAAGGTTGTTACTGCCGTGGTAATGGCGATTTTCATTGCCGGCGGGATCTCGGCGATCCTCGCCGCAGTGGTTCGAGACCACCCAGTCGGCAGGATCTTTCCCGCCTCGGCAGGGCTGACGGCCGCCGGATATGCAGCGTTTCTCCTCATCTATGGCCCGAGTGCACTGCACAGCGCCAACACGTATTCAAAAATGGCTAAATACGTATCCGCTCACGTGGGCCCAGGACTCTGGATGTTCGCTGGTGGCGGCATTCTCATGGTCATCGGCGCCTTCCTTCCCCGACGCCGGAGGACTTGATCCACCGGTGCTTTGTTCAGCTCTCAGCGCAGCAGAGATCTTGCTCGCCGAGGGTGACCTCTCACGTTGCGCCTGGAGCAGTCCGCACGTAATGGGCTCGCCCCAGAGGAGCGACCGTTGCTGCCACGTCGATTCGAGCACGCGACGGGCCGTGCGCCAGCCCGCCGTCGGTACAGCGGCCAGGGTTTGCCGGCCAACCGGATGCCGTCTGCCCCGCGGCGCCATGACCTGCCGCGGATGAGGGCCCAGGTCCACTGTGGATGCCCGATGATCGGCGAGCGGTGGGCTCCAGAGGATCGTAGTGTCGGTGGCTGCGCAGGCCCGGCCACCGGCGGCCGGGGTGCGGCGGGATCGGGAGGTTCACCATGTTTGTGCAGGTAGTGCAGGGCAAGGTGTCCGACGCCGAGCGATTGCACGCCCAGTTGGACAAGTGGATGCAGGACCTGGCCCCCACGGCGACGGGGTGGCTGGGCTCGACCTGTGGCGTGACCGACGACGGCACCTGCGTGTGCTTTGTCCGGTTCGACACGGCTGAGCACGCCCGGCAGAACAGCGACCGGGCGGAGCAGAGTGCCTGGTGGGCGGAGACGTCCAGGCTGTTCCCGCAAGGCGCGGAGTTCCTCGACAGCGAGCAGGTCACCGAGGACACGCCGGGCGACCCGGCGAAGGCCCAGTTCGTGCAGATCATCGAAGGGCGCGCGACCGACGCGGCCAGGGGTCTGGAGCTGTCCATGGAGAACTCGGACAAGTGGGCCGAGTTCCGGCCGGACATCCTCGGCAGCATCGGCGCCAACTTCGCCGATGGCCGGTACGCCATGGAGATGTTCTTCACCAACGAGGCCGACGCGCGCAAGGGCGAGCAGAAGGAGCCGCCCCCGGAGCTCAAGGCCCAGATGGACGAGCTGCAGGCCATGACGGCGGAACCTCCGAAGTTCTTCGACCTCAAGAACCCCTGGATGTACTCACCACGCTGAACCCGTCTGGGGTGAGGCACCATCTCCAGCGAGGACACACGATCTCGCCTGTGCGATCGACAGCTGCCGCCAGACGGCCCGGCTCACGACGAGCACGCCCGAGCAGCGTTACTCAACTCCGAATCCGCCACCTCGACATGGACTGATCGACCCACACCCGGATCGCCTCGGCGGTGGTGTCTGCATGGTTCGGTGAGCACCGTGTCGTCGTGACCCGGCACGTCGACCGAGGAATGCCGTAACGGCCGGCGCGGCTTCCAGTCGCGCGCCGGGTCGGCCGCTGCCATCTCCGGTGTCGGGCCGCCGCGCACCAGCAAGGTCGGCACCGGAGAGGCCTCGGACCGCCGGCCGTCGAAGATCCGGCGGTAACCACCACCCGCGAGCGCCACCGGGTCCGCGGCGGGATCGTCGTGGAGCTCGCTGGCACGACGTGTTTCAGCGGCCGGCACCGCGAGCGCGCGGGCGTCGTCACGGCTCACCACACCGTGGTCGGGCTCCAGCAGCACCACACCTGCCGGAGCCCCACCGGTCGCGGCCAGGTGGGCTGCCAGAGCGTGTGCCACCAGGCCGCCGGCGCGATGTCCGATGAGGACGGTCGGCCGGTCCTCGGCCACCGCGCGCACCGAGTCGGCCAAGGTGCGGACGAGTGTTTGCACGTCCTCCGGAATGCCTCGGTCGGCGCCGAAACCGGGAGAACCCAACAGGAAGAGGTCGTACTCGCCCTCGAACCGCTTGCTCAGCTGGACAGGTACCGGGTCGCCGTCCGCGAGGTTGCTGGGCAGGTAGCGCAACACCGGCTCGGCGTCCCCCGCCGAAGGACGGGCACGAGCACGGGTTCGGCGGTGCGCATCGCCCGGTCCAACGCGGCCATGCCGGCGGCGGCGCTGAGCGGGAGCACACCGTCGTGCTGCCGCGGCGTGCTCCCGCCCATGCCACCGTCCGACTCCCACAGGCCCCAGGCGAGGGACTGGGCGGGCAGTCCGCGTGCGGTCCGGTGCCTGGCCAGCGCGTCGAAGGCGTTCAGCCCGGCCGCCGACATCGCCTCCTCGACGTGGACCTCTGCCGCTCCGCTCTGCTGGTCGAGATCGAGGGATCGTCTTTCCAGGAGTGGCCGGATGAGATCACGCGCGGCGGGTGGCCGGCCTGAGCGCTGTTCTAACAGTCGTCTCAGGTTCGCTCGATAAGAAGTAGGCATCGCCGGGCGACGCGGGTATTCGGCCTCGCCGGCATGACCGAACGCGCCCTGAAAGGCAGCCATTCATGATCTCTGTGCTCGTGGTGGACGCCCAGCCGCTGCAGCGCTTCGGGTTTCGCATGCTGCTCGAGAGCACCCCCGACACCACGATCGTCGGCGAGGCAGAGAACGGCGCCGAAGCCGTTCGGTGGACCAGCAAGCTGCATCCCGACGTGGTGCTGATGGACATCCCCATGCCGGGCGTCGACGGGATCGAGGCCACCCGGCGCATCGTTGCCGCCGGTGGGCGTTCACGAATCCTGGCGCTGACGACGCTCGACGTCGACCGGTACGCGCTCGCCGCGCTGCGGGCCGGGGCAAGCGGTTTCCTGCTGAAGGACATCCGCCCGGAGGAGCTGCTCGCCGGCATCCGGGCCGTCGCCGCCGGGGACGCGGTGATCGCGCCGGCGCTGACTCGGCGGCTGCTCGACGCGTTCGCCGACCAGCTCGGCGATGACCTCTGCGGGGTCGTGCGCAAGGATCCCCGGCTGGACTCCCTGACCGGCCGCGAGCGCGAGATCCTCGTCGCCATCGGCCAAGGCCTCACCAACAGCGAGATCGCGCAACGGTTCACGCTGGCGGAGTCGACGGTGAAGACCCACGTCGGGCGGGTCCTCGCCAAGATCGGCGCACGGAACCGGATCCAGGCCGTCATCCTCGCCTACGACCTGAGACTCACGCGACCGATCTAGCGCTTCATCTCGCCCGTCCGTCGTCGGCGCGACGCCGACGAACGGGTGGTCGCACAGCGGGCCGATTCGTCGACGGCGCAAGGTAGTTCGATCGGAGCCTGCACCACCGGTGTTGCCAGCGGTTCGGTGGCGGCCGAGGTCGTCGCTGCCGAACCTGCCCGATGCAGCCACTCGATCCTTTGTGGACACGATTGGGCCCGGTCATGCGGTGGTGACCTGCCCGTCGACGACTCGCACTGGCACCTTGGTCAGGGGTTTTGTGGCCGGCCCTCCGGTGACTTGGCCGTTGCCGTCGAAAGCGGAGCCGTGGCACGGGCAGCGGAAGCCGGAGCCGGCGGGCGTGATGGGGCAGCCCTGGTGTGTGCAGGTGGCGAGGAATGCCATGAAGGTGTCGGCCGAGGGGCGCAACAGGTATGCGACGGAGCCGTTCGGTGTGGTGAAGCTTGTCGACGAACCGACGGCGACGGCAGAGACCGCAGCGATCACGGTCTGGGAGTTCGTTTCTGGGTCTGTCTGCCGGCTTGGTTTCGGGTTGGTGGTGCGACGGGTGAGGGCGATGACGCCGCCGCCGAGGGCAGCGGCCGTCGCGGTGATCAGGCCGCCCCAGAGCAGAATGCGCCGTTCGACGTCGTCTGGGGTGGAGTTCGGCTGGCGGCGACGTATCGCGGCACGCAGGCGGGCCGTCGCGGAGAACAGGCCTGCGTCGCCGGCAACCAGCAACGGGGTCCAGGCGGCTGCGAAGACGATGTCGGCGCCGAAGTAGTACGGGCGGGTCGTCCAGCTCACGGTGAGGAAGAAGCTCAGCGCAAGGAGAAACCCTCCGAGTGCGGCAATGCGGGTGAACAGCCCGAGCAGAGTACCCAGCCCGACAGCGACTTCGCCGACGGCGACAACCAGGCCGGTGACGGTCGGGTGCTCGGCCGCGAACGACACCATCGGGCCTATCGGGGAGGTTGTCGCGGCCTGCAGCATCTGAGCGTGGACGCCGAGGGGTGAGGTGTGGTCCAGGTAGTGGGCGTCGAGGATTTTGGAGAGGCCCGCGTAGAGGAACGTGCCGCCGAGGAAGACGCGTAGCGGCAGGAGTACCCAGATCGGTGTCCGTAGTGGCGCATCGGCCCGCGGCGTTGTCTCGCCGAGGGAAGGCGTGGAGGACAAGAGAAGTCGCCTTTCATGTCGCAATGGCGATGAGAATCCCGGTGCACGTTTCGATCGACCGCTCCGCTGCCGGGTCCGGCTGCGGCCGCCCACGTCACCGCCCGTCCGACAGCCACGACGCCGCACGGGTGTGAGTTCACTGCGGACGTGTGTGAACTCAGAGCTGTTTCCGGCTTGTTGACCCCAGTGAGCTCACACACGTCCGACGCTTCGTCAGGACTTGCGGGGAGAGACCGTCATGATGCCCGTGCACATCTCGTCGCTGGTGCCGTCGCCCCACACCACGTAACGCGGCGGCAGCTTGCTCAGCTGCGGCAGCCGTTTGCGCAGCCCGGCGTCGTGCGTGCACGTCACCCGCAGCGTGTCCCCCGGACCGATCTCCACCGGCGACGGCAGCTTCACCAGCCGCTGGTTGTCGAAGTCGAACTGCGGCATGTCCAGCACGACCTTGGCGTTCGGCGTGCCTGGGTTGAGTTCGACCTTGATGGCCCGCCCGAGCAGGTGCATGTGGCCGAAACCAGCGAACAGCGTCATCGGCGCCGGCACCTCGTGGTCGCAGGTCTGGACGTCACCGGGCTTCGGCCCACTCTGGCCGCACTCCTGCACCTGCCGGTCCGCGGTGCCGCCGACGTCCTCACCGAACCGCTTCGTCACGTCCGCGATCGAGGCCGCCCGGTCACAGAGCGGACCCGACTCGTCGGCGGCGCAGGGCAGGTCAGTCGGCGCGTCGAGCGGCAACGTCTCGAACTCCCGGGTCTGCGGCGTGCCGTCCGTCAGCCGCAGCCGCACCGCCGAGCGGTCCGACCCGGCCGGCTTGCCGTCGGTCGCGAGCAGGTTGTAGTGCATCTGCAGGACGATCAGGCTGCCCGGCTCCAGCTTGAAGCCGGCGTCCTCGGTGAACAGCGTCTCCGTGGCACCCGGCGCCCAGGTGTCCACCCACGCCGCTTCCCCCTTTTCCACTTCGGCGCCGTCCACGCCGGTCCCGCCGA
Organism: Lentzea nigeriaca; assembly: GCF_016907955.1. Lineage (GTDB taxonomy): Bacteria > Actinomycetota > Actinomycetes > Mycobacteriales > Pseudonocardiaceae > Lentzea > Lentzea nigeriaca. Next base: position 13,980 of record NZ_JAFBCX010000003.1, read on the forward strand.
AACACTGCCAGCCGAGTCCGGGGGTCTTCGCGTCCTGCTCGCGCACCGCGGCAGCGCCGCCGGGCGGCACCGCGTACACGATGGCGTGGTGCGCGAGGGCGACGTTCTCCGGCGTGACCTGCGTCCCGGTCAGGAACACCGTCCTGGTCAGGCCCGGATCGATCACCTGGCACCGGTACTCGTCCGTGCCACCGCCCTCCGGCGGCTTGGGCGTGTAGGCCTCGGCCATCTTCAGGTCGACGAACCGCTCGCCGGCGCGCAGCGGCTGCGGTGGAGCCGCTGACTCGCCCGCGTGCGCGCCGTGCAAGCCGGTCGGGACGGGCGCCGCACCGTTGCCGGCGTTCGACCCGCAGGCGACGGCAGCGAACGCCGTCGCCAGCGCCACGGCGGCCGCCCCGAACCTCCACAGTGGACTACCAGGTTTTGTCATAACCTGAACGCTAGGCCCGATTCCGTCCCGTTTCGTCGTACTGCGGTCGTCATTCCCGGTAGGGGGTGGTACCACGGTACTTCTCTCCGGAGCGCCGTTCGGCACGCGCACGAGAATCAAGGCCCGTCACAACTTGGGACGAGACGGATGTCCACAGTGGACCATCCAGCCGGAGCCCGCGCTGCAACGCTGAGCGCGGCGGCACGGACGAGATCCGGGACGCGGGGCGGGTCAGCGCACCGCGGTGTCCTCGCCGGCGGTGAGCCTCGCGATCGGGGCGGCCGGAAGATCGACCCGAAGCAGCGCGCCACCGCGTGGAGAGCGGGCGACGGTGGCCCGGCCGCCGTGGGCATCGACGACCCGCTGCACGATCGACAGCCCCAGACCGGATCCCGGCAACGCCCTGGCGCTGTCCGCGCGGTAGAACCGGTCGAACACCCGCGGTACGTCGGCGGCGTCGATACCCGGCCCGGCGTCGTCGACCTCGAGCACCGCCGACGCGCCCTGGGCACGGAGCCGGACCCGGACCGGCTGGTCCGCGGGGGACCATTTGCCGGCGTTGTCGATGAGGTTGAGCACCGCCCGTTGGAGCGCAGCGGGACGTCCGCTCACCCACACGGAGGTCACGTCGAGCGCGACCTCGATGTCGGGCACGCGGGAACGCGCCTGGGTCACGGCGGCCACCACCACATCGGCGAGGTCGAGCAGTTCGGTGCTCTCGTCGCTGACGTCACCTCGCGCCAGATCGGTCAGCTCGGCGGCAAGGGTGCTCAACTCGGCCACCTGGGCGCCGAGATCGTTGAGCAGCCGGGTTCGGCTCTCCGCCGGCAGTGCGCTGTCCAACGTGCCGCGCCGATCGAGCCGGATCAGCAGCTCGATGTTGAGGCGCAGGCTGGTGAGCGGGGTCTTGAGCTCGTGGGCGGCGTCCTCGGCGAGCAGCCGCTGGGCCCGCCGGGAGTCCCGGAGCGCGGCGAGCATGTCGTTGATCGACTGGATCAGCCGCCGGATCTCCCCACCGCCCTCATCGGGGATGTCGGCGTCGAGATCCCGGGTGCGCGCGACACGGACCGCGGCGGCGGTCAGCCGGTCGATCGGTGCCAGCCCGGTCCGCGCCACGGCTCGCCCGACAAGGGCGCCGCTGGCCACGCAGAGCAGCCCGATCAGCAGCATGCCCAACCCGAACCGGTTGATCGGGCTGTCGTCGGCGACGCGGACCACCTGGACCGCGCCGCCGCCCGCCCGCAGCGTGTAGACGAGGTAGCCGTCCTCGTCGGTGTCGCCCGCCTCCATCAGGTCGGCCGACGCGCCCTGCGCCACGCGCCCGGCGTGCTCGCTGACCGGGGGCAGCGCGGGCTGGCCGGCCGGCGTCCGGATCGAGCCGTCGGGCAGGATGACCCGCACCAGCTGACCGGATCCGGGATACGGCGGTAGCTGGACCTGCGCCAGACCGGCGCGCTCCGCGTTCGCCGCCAGGACGCGGGAGTCGGCGCGTAACTGATCCTCCGCGGTGTCCCGCAGCTCCCAGGCCAGTAGCTCGCTGGCGATCTGGAAGGCCACGAACACGCTGACCGCGATGGCCGTCGCCGCGATCACCGTCAGCCTGGTCCGCAGGGACCGCCGGCGCCACCACCGGGTCAGCCGGCGCGAGCCCCCGTCGGCGGGCCTGCTCACGGAGGAGTCTCCCGCAACGTGTACCCCAAGCCGCGCAGCGTGAAGATCAATCGCGGCTCACCCTCGGCCTCCATCTTGCGGCGCAGGTAGCTCACGTACACCTGGAGGTTGTTGGAGGTGACGCTCATGTCGAAGCCCCAGATCGCCTCGAACAGCTCGCCTCGGGTCAACACCTGGGTCGCGTTGCGCACGAGGACCTCCAACAGGAAGAACTCGGTCCGGGTCAGGCCGAGCGGCCGCTCGCCACGCCACGCCTCGAACCTGTCGGGATCGACGCGGACGTCGGCGAACGTCAGGATCTGCGACTCGTCGTCACCCGGCGCTCGGCGGCGCAGCAGAGCGCGGACCCTGGCCAGGAGCTCCTCGATGGCGAACGGCTTGGGCAGATAGTCGTCGGCGCCCGCGTCCAGCCCCGCGACCCGGTCGGACACCTGATCCCGGGCGGTCAGCATCAACACCGGCAGATCCCGGCCCGCCGCCCGCAACCGCCGGCAGGTCTCCACCCCGCCGAGGCGAGGCATCATCACGTCGAGGATCAGCAGATCCGGCGCGTCGGCACCGACCCCGTCGAGCACGGCGAGACCGTTGGCGACGGTGCTGGTGTCGTAACCCTCGACCTGGAGCACCCGCTCCAGGGACTCACGGATGGCCGCCTCGTCATCCGCGATCATGATCCGCACGCCGGCCCGCCCCCTCCCAGTCGATGCTCTTGCCGCTCATCGTCCCCGATCAACCTGAGGCCAGGATTAAAGCGCCGCCGCTGTGGTGCCAGAGGGCCGTGCTCTTACGCATGCCCAAGTGGTCCGCGCGGCCGCGACGTGGAGCCGAGGCTGTCCTCGATCGTGGGCAGGGGCCGCGATATCGCGACGAAGAACGCGGTTCTCGCGGTCAGGCGACGACGACCTCGACGCCCGCCGCCCGCAGCCGGTCCAGCTCGTCGGAAGGGGCCGACGAGTCGGTGATCACCATGTGCACCTCGCTGATCGCGGCGATGCGGGAGAAGGCGCGTTTGCCCACTTTGGAGCCATCCGCGAGCACGACCACGCGGTGGGCCGTGCGCAGCAGGCAGTTGTCGGTCTGGGCTTCCACCTCGTCGTGCGTGGTGATGCCGCCACGGGCGTCGATGCCGTCCACACCCAGGAACACGAGGTCCAGGCTGATGCCGGCCAGTGCGCGGTCGGCGATCGGGCCGACCAGCTCGTAGCTTTCCGGGCGGACACCGCCGCCGGTGACCACCAGGTCGACGGTCGGGCGGGAACAGAGGTCCGAGGCGATGTTGAGGGCGTTCGTCACGACCTTCAACGACCTCGTGGTCGCCAGCAGGCGGGCCAGTTCGGTGGTCGTCGTGCCGCCGTTGAAGCCGACCGAGTGGACGGACTCGGTCAACAGCTGGGCGGCGGCCTCGGCGATCTGGCGTTTCTCCTCGCGGCGGCCAACGCGGTAGCGCAGCGGCAGTTCGTAGATGACCTCGACCGCCACCGCGCCGCCGTGGGTCCGTTTGAGCAGCTTTTGCTCCTCCAGCGCCTGAAGGTCGCGGCGGATCGAGGCGACCGACGTGCCGAGGTCGTCCGCGAGGCCGGTCACCGTGACCGAGCCCGTGTCCGCGAGCTTGCCCAGAATCGCAGCAAGTCGTTGCTCTTGACGCATCCGATCAGTATAACGCACGAAGGGTGCTCGCTTTGGGATATTTTGGCCGTCAAACGCGCAACTAGTTGCGCGTTATCTCTACACGCTCGGCGAGTGCCGCCGCCTCGGCCAGGGTCGGCTGCGTGGCCACTCCGCCGGCTCCGCGCGTGGACAGCGCACCCGCGGCGGCACCGAGCGCCAGGGCGGCGGCGAGGTCCCCGCTCTCCAGCCACCCCGCGAGGAACCCCGCGTCGAACGAGTCACCAGCGCCGACGGTGTCCACGGGTGCCAGCACGGGCGGGCGAGCGGTGATCCGTTCCCCGCCCGACAACGTCACGCAGCCGTCCTTGCCCGTCTTGACGACCGGAACGCAGCCCGCGGCCGCGAGCACGGGCAACGGGTCGGCGGTGCCGGTCAGTGCCATCGCCTCGTCCTGGTTGGGCAGCAGGAACGTGCACCGCGACACCAGGGCCAGCGGCAGGTTCCAGGCACCGGACGGGTCGTCGTTGGTGTCGAGCGAAGTGCTGACACCGTCACCGCGCGCCGACCGGAACAACTCGGGCAGGCCGGCGGCGAGGCGGGGCTGCAGGAAGTACGAGGCCGCGTGCAGGTGCCGTGCCGCGACGTCGGGAACGTGCTCGGGACCGAACGCGGCCAGGCAACCCTGCGCCGTCAGGATCGCGCGGTCCCCGTCGTCCCGGTTGAGGCAGACGGTCAACGCCGTCGGCAGCGACTCGTGCCGGACGCACGCGCTGATGTCCACACCCGCGGATTTCAGTTCGTCCAGCACGAAGTCGCCGGCGGCGTCCCTGCCGACCATCGCCGCGAAACCGACCGCAAGGCCCAGCCGCGCTGCACCGTGCGCGACGATCGCCGCCGAGCCGCCGAGCGCGAGAATTCCCTGCTCCACCAGCGTTTCCGCCTGCCCGTAGGCGGGAGTGCCGGGGGCGCCGAAGAGGAGCACGTCCGGGTTCGCGTCGCCGATCACGAGAAGGTCCAGCATCAGGCACTCCGCAGCGCGACGGGCAGGAGGTCGCCGTGCGCGGCCCTCATCGCCGCGACGAGGTCGTCGATCTGGTCGACCCGCAACGTCGCCGCGGTGGCCGGATCACACAGGGCCGCGTGCCGGATGTGGTCCGGGTCGCCCTCGACCGCGGCCGCCACGGTCAGGTCGACCACGTTGAGGAAGCCGCGGTTCAGCGCGGCGAGCTGACGCGGCAACGCACCCACGCGGTGCGGGTGCACGCCGAGCCGGTCGAGCGTCGCGGGCACCTCGACGGCGGCGCCCTCGGGCAGGTTGGAGATCAGGCCGTGGTTCGCGACGTTGACCTGGATCGTGCGCTTACGGCCGGTCACCAGGCTGTGGATCACCTGCGGGGCGTACTCGACGGCGTCCTCGGTCAGCGGCGGCGGCGCGTCTCCGGCGGCCAGGGCGTCACGGGTCTTCTCGTACGTGGCGATGTTCTCCGCGCTGATCGTCGTGTAGTCACGGACCGGGATGCGCAGTCGCTCCACTTCGGACTGATGCCGTAGGTACCACGGCACGTACTCGGACGAGTGCTCGCTCGTCTCCGTCGGATAGCGGCCGAACCTGCGGTACAGGTCCACCCGCACCCGCCGGGCCAGTTCCTGGTCGGCGGCGATCGCGGCGTCGAGCGCCGGGTACAGGTCGCGGCCCTCGTGCTGCCAGCGCAGGATCCAGGCCTGGTGGTTCACCCCCGCCGACAGGAAGTCCACCTCGTCGTGCGGAACCCCGACCAGCGCGCTGAGGTCGTGGATCGTCCAGTACACCGAGTGACACAGGCCGACCGCCTTCAGCCGCGGCGCGATGGTCGCCAGGTACTGTATGTTCATGGCCATCGGGTTGGTGTAGTTGAGCAACCAGGCGTCCGGGCACACGGCGAGCATGTCGGCCGCGAGCTGTTCCAGGAACGGGAACGTGCGCAGGCCGCGGAAGATGCCGCCGATGCCGAGCGTGTCGCCGATGGTCTGGCGCAGCCCGAACGACTCGGGCACGTCGAAGTCCGTCAGCGTCGCCGTGTGCCCGCCGATCGCCACCATGTTGACGACGACGTCCGCGTCCTCCAGCGCTTCACAGCGCGACAGCGACGTGCGCACCCTCTTGGCACCGGCCAGCCCGGCGAGCGCGGCCGCGACCTCCAGCCGTTCGGCATCGATGTCGTGCAACGAGATCTTGCAGTCGGCGAGTTCCGGGAACGAAAGGACGTCGCGGAGCAGCTGACGGGTGAACTCGACGGAACCCGCGCCCACGAACGCGATGGTGAACATTGATCAGCCTTCCAGAACCCGGATGAGCCGAGCGACCTCGGCGGACATGGCCTCACGACCGGCGCCGAGGTAGCGCCGGGGATCGACGAGCGTCGGGTCGTCGTCGAGCACGGTCCGCACACCCGCCGTGAAGTGCTTGTTGAGCTGCGTGGCGATGTTGATCTTCCACATGCCGGCCCGCACGGCGGACGCGAGGTGCTCGTCGGCGACACCGGACGAACCGTGCAGCACCAACGGCACCGGCACCTTCTTGTGCAGCAACGAGATCAGCTCGAAGTCGAGCTCGGCGTCGCGGGTCAGCATCGCGTGCGACGAGCCCACCGCGACGGCGAGGAAGTCCACTCCTGTCGCGGCGACGTAGGCCGCCGCGTCGTCCGGGTCGGTGCGCGCACCCGGTGCGTGCACGCCGTCCTTGCCGCCGATCTCGCCGAGCTCCGCCTCGACACCGACACCGGCTTCGTGGCAGCGACGCACGACCTCGGCAGTGCGCGCGATGTTCTCACCGTGCGGCAGCGCGGAGGCGTCGAACATCACCGACCCGAACCCGATCCGAACGGCCTCCTGCACGAGACCCTCGGACGTGGCGTGGTCGAGATGCACCGCGATCGGCGTGCGAGCCGTGGCGGCGACGGACAGCACGGCGACGCCGATCGGCCGCAGCGAGCCGTGGTAGAGCACCGCGTTCTCGCTGATCTGCAGCACCACGGGGGCGCCTGTTTCCTCGGCCGCGGCGGCGATCGCCTCGGCGTGCTCGACCTGGATCACGTTGAACGCGGGCACCTGCGCGGGCCCGTCGATCAGCTCGCGAAGCTGGACCAATGGCATTGTTCTAGTCCCCGGAAAGTCGTCTGGGCGCGACGGACGCCCTGTGCTCGTCGTAGAAAGCGCGGTCGAAGTCGCCCGCGAGCGGCGCACGCACCGCGGCCGCCGACAGCGCCACCGCCTCGGCGAGCCGCCGCGGCCACGGCAGGTGCCACGCCGCGACCAGGGCGGCCACCGCGGCGTCACCGGCACCGGTCGGATTGCCCGAGAGCACCTCCGGTGGAGCCGCCGTCCACACGCCGTCCGACGTGTACGCGGTCATGCCACGCGCGCCGTCCGAGACGAGCGCGGCCTCGGCGCCGAGCGCCAGCGGATCGTCCACAGTGGACGCCGCGGCCAGCTCGGCCCGGTTCGGGGTGATCACGGCAGGCGCGGCCGCCGCTCCCCTGGCCAGCGCAGGTCCGTCCGCGTCCAGCACGACCGGTGCCGCGGAGGCACGGACCAGCGTCGCGTAGGCGTCCACCGGGAGTCCCCGCGGCAGAGATCCCGACAGCACGACGACATCAGCGTCCAGTGCGGCGAAGTGGCGGAGAAAGTCGTTCCACTCCTCTGGAGTGACGACAGGGCCCGGTTCGGCGAACAGCGTCGCCTCACCCGACCCGGACACCACGGTGACAGTGCGCCGGGTCTCCCCCTCGATCGCGAACATCGCCTGAGGCACACCGGATCGCGTCAGGTCGTCACACAGCGCGGCCCCTGCCGCGCCTCCCGCCAGTCCCGTCGCGAGCACCGGCACGCCGAGCTCGCGCAGCACCCGCGCCACGTTCACGCCCTTGCCACCCGCGCGCACCGCGACGTCGGTGACCCGATGAGTGGATCCCGGCTGCACCGCGCCGACGCGGTAGGTGACGTCGAGCGCCGCGTTGAGGGTGACGGTCAGGACCTTCACGGCGTGCCGTCGAGGATGACCGACCTGGTGAGGTTGCGCGGCGTGTCGGGGTCGAGTCCCCGCAGCTGCGCCACCTCGACGGCGAGCCGGTGCACCGCCACGAGCTCGGCGAGCGGGTCCCTGTCCCGTGCGACCCACCGGCCTCCGACGGCGGCGACGTCGAGGTCCAGGCCCACGGGCGGGGTGCCGAACACCCAGACCAGCGAGCCCTCGTCGGTGATCGCGATCGGGCCGTGCCGGTACTCGGCGGCCGGGTACGACTCGGCCCAGCTCAGCGACGCCTCGCGCATCTTCAGCGCGGCCTCGGCGGCGAGACCGGTGGTCCAGGCCGTGCCGCCGAGGAACGTGAACTGCTCGCTCCTCGCGAGATCGGCCGCCAACGGCTCGAACAGCGCCTGTTCCGCGTCGAGGACCACGCGCTCCAAAGACTCGCCGAGGTGGGCGCGCAGTAGCACGAGCGCGGTCGTGGCGAACCGCGTCTGCACGACCGAGCGCTCGTCCGCGAACTCCAGCGGGACGACCTGGTCTGCCAGCTCGGTCACGGGCGTGCCGGGCGCGCCGATCACGGCCGTCGTGGGCACGTTCGACCGCAGCTTGCGCAGGACGTCGATCACCTCGGTGGTCGTGCCCGACCTCGACAGCGCTACCACGCGGTCGTACTTGCGGCCGAACGGGAACTCCGACGCGGCGAAGGCGTCCGTCTCCCCCAGGCCCGCGTCCTCACGCAGCCGGGCGTAGGCCTGAGCCATGAACCACGACGTGCCGCAGCCGATCACGGCGACGCGTTCACCGGCCGCGGGCAGGGCCGCGACGACCTCCGGCTCTTCTGCCAGCGTGATCGCCCGGCGCCAGCAGTCTGGTTGTGAGGCGATCTCGGCGGTGGTGTGCAGCTGCGCGGCGGAACTGGTGTGCATGGCGTATTCCTTTGGTTGTTCAGTCATTTGATGCCCGCGGCGGCGACCGACCGCACGAAGAAGCGCTGGGCGAAGAAGAAGACGAGCAGGACGGGCAGCTGGCTCAGCACCGTGCCGGCCATGAGCTTGGGCCAGTTCGTGGTGTGCGCGCCCTGGAAGCTCTGCAGTCCGATTTGGACCGTCATCGTGCCCGGACTCTGCACGGCGAGCAACGGCCACAGGAAGTCGTTCCAGGTCTGCAGGAACGTGAGCACGGCGAGGGTCGCAAGGGTGGGCCGCATCAATGGCAGCAGCACCTGCAGCAACGTCCGCAGCCTGCTGGCGCCGTCGATCCTCGCAGCCTCCTCCAGCTCACGGGGCAACGTGGTGAAGAACTGCCGCATCAGGAAGACGCCGAACGCCGTCGCCAGATTCGGCGCGATCAACGCTCCGAGAGTGTCGACCAGGCCCAGTGATCGCATCATGATCAGCAACGGCAGCATGACGATCTGGAACGGCACCATCAGCGTCGCGAGCATGAGGAAGAACGCGACTTTGCTGCCGAAGAACGGGATGCGCGCGAAGGCGTAGCCCGCGAACGAGCACAGCAGCAGGTTTCCCACGACGCAGACGACAGACACCACGAAACTGTTGGTCAGCCACGATCCCAGTGGTGCGTCCCGCATCGCCGCGAGGTAGTTCTCCCACTCGATCCCGCTCGGCAGACCGGGAGGGAACCGCCGCGACTCCTCCTGCGTGGACACCGACACGAGCAGCATCCAGACCAGTGGCGTCACCATGACCACGGAGAGCGGCAGCAGGATCAGGTGCAGCGCGCTGGGCCTTCTCATCGGACCTCGAAGTGGGACGTGCGGCGGTTGAACCGCAGCTGGACGAGCGTGAACACGCCGATCACCAGGAACACCGCGCAGCCGATCGCGGCCGCGTAGCCACCGTCGAAGCTCACGAACGCCTCGTTGTAGAGGTGGTAGACGAGCACTGTCGTCGCGCGCAGTGGGCCGCCCTTGGTCGTCACGTAGACGGCGTCGAAGAGCTGCAGGCCGTTGATCGTGAGCCACACCAGCAGGAATCCCGTGGCGGGCGCCACCAGGGGCAGTTCGACGTGCCAGAACGACCGGACCCGCCCGCAACCGTCCAGAGAGGACGCTTCGAGCAGGTCCTTCGGCACGTTCTGCAACGCGGCCAGGTAGATGATGACGGCGAAACCGAGCCAGCCCCACACCGTCATCGCCACCACGACGTACAACGCCTGGCCAGGATCGGTGAAGAAGCCCTGCTTCGGCAGGCCCACCGCGTCCAGCGCGGCGTTGACCAGGCCGAACTGCGGGTTCGCGAGCCAGTTGAACATGATGCCGGTCGCGACCGTCGAGGTCACGAGCGGCACGGACACGGCGAGCCGGTACAGCAGGACACCGCGGATCTTCTGGTTGAGCATCACCGCGATCGGCAGCGCGAGCACGAGCGTGATCGGCACGAACAGCGCCACGTAGACGAGGGTGCGCCGAGCCGCGTCCCAGAACAGCGGATCGGCGACGAGTTTCGCGTAGTTGTCGCCACCGATGAACGTCCCCGGCGAGGTGAGGTCGGTGCGCTGGAAGGACAGCAAGAACGACCACACCACCGGCACGAGGCCGAAGGCGCCGATCAGGATCACGGCGGGCGCCGCGAACCCCCACCCGGCGGTGTGGTCGGCGAGCTTGCGCCTGTCCAGCGTCATGAACCCGCCAGCGCCTGATCTACCTCGTTGCGCGCCTGGCCGAGTGCCGCCTCCGGCTCGGTCATGCCGAGCAGGACCGACTGCACGGCGGTGCCGAGCACCTGCGAGATCTTCGGGTACTGCGGGATGTTCGGCCGTGACTTCGTGACGTTCTTCGCCAAGTTCTCCACGAAAACGTTGGTACCCGGGTACTTCGCCTCGAACTCCGCGTAGCCCGCCAGGTCCACTTCGGACTGCCGGATCGGCAGGTGACCGGTGTCCATCGCGAACTCCAGGTGGACTTCCGGGGAAAGCAGCCACTTCAGGAACGGCAGCGCGTCCTTGCGGCCCTTCTCCCCGAACACCACGAACGTGTCCGGTCCCGCGATCGTCGCGTGGGTGACCTTGCCCGGCAGGATCTGGACGCCGTAGGACACGTCCTTGTTGAGGTTCCCAAGGTCCCATGGTCCCGTCCACAGCATCCCGATTCGTCCGGAGTTGAAGAGGTTGAGGTACTGCTGGTCGCCTTGATCCAGGTACACCGACTTGTCCGTCACGGACATGTCCCGCAACAGCTGCATGGCCTGCTTGCCTGCCTCCGAGGCGAACGCGGCCTTCTTGCCGTCCTTCGAGAGGAGATCGCCGCCCGCCTGCCAGAGCAGGGCGAGGAAGCGCCACACCGTGTCCTCGCTGCCATCGTTGACGTATGCCCAGCCGAACCGTCCGTCCGCGGTGAGCTTCTTCGCGGCCGTCCGGAAGTCCTCCCACGTCCACGTTGCGGTCGGGTAGGAGATCTTGGCTTGGTCGAACAGCTTCTTGTTGTAGACGAGCGACAGGTTGTCCACGAGCGCCGGGACGCCGTAGATCTTCCCGTTCACCGTCGCGGCCTCACGTCCCGCGGCGAACAGATCGTCCCAGTCGAAATCCTTGTCACCGCGTAAGAGGTCGGTGAGGTCCTGCGTCTGCGGACGGTCGGTCAGCCCCGTGATCGAAGAGCCGTACTGGTAGGCGGCCTCGGGTGGGTTGCCCGACGCGAACGACGCCAGCGTCTTCTGCAGGGCGTTGTCGTTGCCACCGTTGAACACCAGCTCGACCTGCTGCTGCGGATGCGTGGAGTTCCAGCGCGCGGCGAGCTTGTCGAGTGCGGAGGCTTCGTCTTCGGTGTAGCCGTGCCACACCTTCGCCTTGCCGTCCGCGCCGGAACCTGTGCCGCAGGCGGCTGTCATGACGAGGGTGGCGCCCATCGTCAGCACCGCGCGGCGGCTCAGTCCTCGGCCGTGTGCCATGTCGACTCCCTGGTGAGTGCTGCTCTGTGGTCGGGCACACTAAGCCGAAATCGCTCAAACAAGCAAGCCACGTGACCGATTGAGATCGAATGTTGGCATGGGCGCGTTCCCATCGGTACTGTCGCTCACACTCAATCACCACTTCTGAGCGATCAAGGAGCTAGATGAGCTTCCCTGCGCGCACTCTCGCCTCGGCTGCGCTGACCGCGGCCGCCTTGGCGGCCTGCGTCGGGTCGTCGTCCGCGAGCAGCCAGTCCGCCGCGGCAGTGACCCTTCCCCCTGTCGGCGCGGTGCTCGACTACCAGCTCGGCGCCGCCTACACGCCGCCGGCGGGCGTCACGCTCGTGACCCGCGACAGCACCGCCTCGCCCGTGGCCGGCATGTACAGCATCTGTTACGTCAACGGGTTCCAGACACAGCCCTCCGAGAAGAACGTCTGGCTGAACCAGCGCAAGCACCTGCTGCTCAAGGACTCCTCCGGCAAGCCGGTCGAGGACCCGGACTGGCCGGGCGAGTACCTGGTCGACACCTCCACGGCCGCCAAGCGCACGGAGCTCGCCGGCATCATGGGCACCGTCATCGACCAATGCGCGACCAAGGGCTTCAAGGCCGTCGAAATCGACAACCTCGACTCCTTCTCGCGGTCGGGCGGCAAGCTGACGGTGAGCAACAACCTGGCCTACGCCAAGCTGCTCGCCGACCGCACGCACAGCCGCAACCTCGCGATCGGGCAGAAGAACTCCCCCGAGCAGGCCTCTCAGGCCCGCTCGGAGGTCGGTTTCGACTTCGCCGTCTCCGAGGAGTGCCACCGCTGGAAGGAGTGCTCGGCCTACTCGAAGGTCTACGGCTCGAACGTGATGGACATCGAGTACACCGACAACCTGCGCGGCACGTTCAAGGACGTCTGCAAGGACCCGGCCACCCCGCGCACCACGACGTTGCGTGACCACTACCTGGTCGGGCCGGACGACTCCGCCTACCGCTTCGACCACTGCTGATCATCCGCGGCCGTGAGGTGCCTGTCGCCTCACGGCCGCGTGATCACACCAGATCGTGCGACTGCGTGTAGAGCGCCCTGGGCGATGGACGGTCGACGATTCCGACTTCAGCTTGCTCAAAACCTCGTCGACGAGGCGGTGGAGGCGGCTGAAAGCACCTTCGGAGCGGGGAGTGAGAACTACGGCTGTCAGCGGCCAGGCGTGCTGATCGGGCGTCGCCGTCCAGACTGCGACGCCGCGGGATCCACGCCCGCCGCCTCTCACGGCCGGGTTGGGACATCCCGCCGCCGGGTTGTCAGGCCGTGAACACGGCGTCCAGTCCGGACTGGTCCCCCGCGAACCCCCAAGCCTCCGCGACCAGGCCGCTGTCGTCGAACCGGAAGACGTGCGCGCCGGACGTCTCCACCTTTGTGTCGCCGCGCCTGGCGACCACGTGGAACGTCGCGACGACGAGGTCGGCGTTGCCCATGACGTCGTCGACCCGGATGGTCCACTCGTCGAGCGGCCGCATCGCCTTCGGAATGGCCTCGAAGACCGCGGCTTGCCCCTCGTACCGCCCGGACACCGGGTTGTCGCCGGGCACGTGCCACACGACATCAGGACGCGCGAACGAGTGCCGCAACGTGTCGTCGTCGGCCGGTCCCGCCGTGTAGAAGCGGCGCACCGTCGCGATGTTCTCGGCAACCGACACGACGACCTCCTCAACGGCAGACTGGTGTCTACTTCGGAGCCCGCCGCACACCCGTTACAGCCACGGACGTTACGACAAGCAGCCCACAACCGGCCACGCGGAACCAGCGGGGACGTGACGCCTGGGCGAGCCGAGCGGCTGGCGGGCAGCGGGTCGCCTCGATGCCGCCAGTACTCCTTGCTGCCGCTCTCATCGCCGTTGCCACCTCGCTCCTCGCGAACCTGTCCCGCGAATCCGCGGCGGGTGATTCACATGTCGAGTGACGCGGAGAAACTGCGCCTGGCACAGAACCTGGTCGAGGAGTTGGTGAACCGACCAGACCTGACGGGCCACGATTGGACCGTTCTCGGGACAACTTCCGAAGATGGCCCCATCGACGTGTTTGCCTGTTCAGTCCTGTTGCGACTCGTTGCGTCTCGACGACAGAGGTCCAGAAGGGCGGATCACCGGCACTCGACCAGCCAGGCGCCGAGGTCGACGTTCTTGCGGATCGAGGAGAAACCGGCCGTGTTCGCCGCCGGGCAGAACGCCGACGGGTCGAGGTTGTACTCGGCGTTGAACACCGGCTTCCCGGCCGCGATGAACGGCTTGACGGCGGCGCATTCGTTGTACTGCCAGCACTGCTCGTTCACCGTGCCGTCGGCGACGGGCAGCATGTCGGTGAGGAACGAGTCGCCGGTGATGCCGTTCTTCAGCAGCCACGCCATGCCCAGCGCGTGAATGTCCTCGGCCACCCAGGTGTTGAACGCCTTGAGGTCCTGCTCGGTCAGCGGGAAGCCAGTCTTCTCGACGTGCGTGTCGTCGATATCGGTCTCCACGGCGTCGAAGTGGGCATCGGCACACTGCTTGAACCGCGCCTTCAGAATCGGCTCGAGCACCGACCGCTGGCGCACGTCGACGTAGCGCTCCGACGGCCAACCGGACATCGACGCACCCAGGACGGAGGCCGGGTAGGCGCCGGCGTCCGGCCGGTAGTTCTCCCAGCCGCCGGTCTCCAGGTAGCAGACCGCGTGCTTGCCTTGGGCGTGCAGCTTGCCGACCAGATCGGCCGCCTGCGGGTTCTGGTAGTCGATGTCGAAGACGTCTGCCGCGACGGACAGGTCCACGGTCCCGCTCAGCTGCCACTGCCACGTCAACCCGGGCTTCGGGTGCCACCAGCCACCCGGCGCGGTGGTCGCGGTCGTGGTCACCGGAGATGACGGGGCCGTCACCTGAGCTGGTGGCGCGACAGTCGTCGTGGCGCTGCTCGTCGTACTGGTCGACGAGGCGGTCGTGGTCGGTGCCGTCGTGGACGAGGTCTCGCTGGTGGGAGTCGTGGTCGGCGTGCAGTGGCGACCGGCCCTGGGCGACACCTGACCGTTGCCCGTGGTGAGGCAGCTCACGGCGACCGTGCTGACGTTGGCATCACTGTGTGCCAGCACAAGCGTGGCCAGTGATGCGGTCACCACTACTGCCAGGGCAAGCGAAACTCGCTTCAGCATCCGTTACCTCGTCGTGTCGTGAGCGATGCCGTTCTGAGACATCTCTCGCTCGACCGGGGACCCTAACCGCATCGCCACCGTGATCGCCAGCAGCAGCTTCACCGCCGGTGAGGCATGGATTGTTTGGGAAGTTTCGACCTGAGCCAGAGCTGACGAGGCGGCTGCGGGCCAGTCATCGAGATCATCAGCCTCGACGCGCGGACGTCCGTGGCGGTCTCGAGTGGGGATCGCATGGGTGCCGACACGTGCGACATCCAGCCCAGCGACGCGCTGCAAGAGGTCGAACGCGAGATCTTCAAGAACAAGCAGGACGACTGCGAGAAGGTCGTGCTCAAGCCTTGACAGCACCCGTGTTCGGGGCCAGGTGAGTCACACACGCAACAGGTTCAGCATCGCCAGGGGCCGCTGGGCAGCCTTGGTCGCGCTGACCAGATAGAGCTTCGACCCGATCCGGCTCGCGTGTTGCTCGGCCCGTGCGAGCGCCCTCAAGCCGGCCGTTCCCGGGAACGTGACTTCGCTCAGGTCCACCACGATCGTGGCGTTCGAGATGTCCAGACGCGGCTCGATCGCGCGGGCCAGCAGGTCCACAGTGGACGCATCGATCTCCCCGCTCAGATGAATCACCGAACCCTGATCATCTTCGCCACGGTGACGGGAACCACCATGCTCACCTCCAGCGGACCTTCGAGGTGAAGACGGTCCCGCACCGAACGCTTGCGGCGCTTCGGTCCGCGAGGCGGAATTGCCCGGCAGGCGGTAGGCCCGCAGGGGTCACTTCTGGAGCTTCTCGCGGCGCTCCTGCTGGCGGTAGCCATAGGCGGCGTTGCGCACCGCCTCGTCGCTCTCCAGCCGCGCACCCAACGCACCGGCCACGGTCGCGACCGACGCGGCGAGCCACGCCAGGCCGAGGTGGTCACCGATGGTCAGCGGATGGCCGACCTGCTGCGCCATCACGGACGGTTCGAGAACGAGTGCGCCGGCCGCGAGCACCACCACGAGCAACGCCAGGTACAGGGTGGAGATCCCCAGCACCAGGGTGAGAACGGTGGTGATGTTGTACAACCGCGCACGTTCCTTCCCGACCACGTCGGACGGGCGCTCCCACAGTTTGTGGCTGAGGATCAGCCACACCACCATGGCCGCGATCGACAACAGCATCGCCGCCACCAGCCTGACCACGCTCGAGTGGGTGCCGAGCATCCACATGGTCGGGCTGATCAACGTGTACGCGCCCGTGCCGAACGCGGCGACGAGCATGCTGGACAGCCCCATCGCGAGCCTCCACGGCCGATTCGCCCTGACCATGCCCGCGAGCAGCCGCAACCGGCCGCGCAGACCGGGTGCCACGAACCGCACACCGGTGTCGTCGGTGGGTGAGTCCACCCGCCGGGCGAGCCGTTTCATCGGGGCTTCACGGTCGGTGAGCTCGGCGACGACCGCACTGACCACGTCCCCGGTCTTCCGGTGCAGGCCCCAGCCGCCGAGTGCCGGAAGTGACGCCACAGCCAGCCCGTCGTCGGCGCTGGCGTCGGCCACCACCGGGTCGGTGCCGGCCCTGCGTGGCAGGTCCGTCAGGCACACCCAGAGGTCACAGCGCTCCTCGACGACCTGATCGCGCACGGCCTGCACGACGTGCCGCACGGTGCCATGCTCGTCGGCGGCGAACTGGTCGCAAACAGACACCACTCGCCACTCCACATCGCCGTCCACGTCACGGCACAGCCGCTGCGGCAGGTCTTCCGCGAGGTCCTCCACGATGTCGGTGGCCAGCCCTGGATCGGCGAGCAGACCGAGCACAACGGTCTTCTGCATGCGTGGCCGAGTACCCCGGGAGAGCTCAGGTAAGCGCTTCCTGGTCAGGCCGCGGGCCGCTGGTGGTACGGGGTGTCGACGAGCACGCCGGTCATCCAGATCTGCGAGTGGGCCTTCACCATCGTGACGATCACGTCACCGTCGAACAGGTCGAGGTCGTAGAAGCACAGCGCGTACAGCGGGCGGGTGTTCACCCACAACCCCACGTTCACCTCGTGCTGGAACAACGCGTCGAGCTCTTCCCTGCGGTGCCCCGGACAGGTGATGGAACAGGTCTACGGGTTAAGCTCGCTGTTCGCGTTCAGGGCGCAGCTCCAGCCCGGCCGCCGCGCTCCCATCGCGAACGCGGTCAGCCGCGCCCACCTGCCCCACATCACCCCGCGCCGAGGCTTCCGCCTCGCCGCCAAGATGATCAGCCGCGCCTGACCGGCCACAGTGGACCGAGCCCGTCGGGCCGGCAGGTCCGGCCGGATCGTCGTGGGCACCTCGGTTGTCGCACTCGTCGTCGAGAGCGTCCACTTCGGACTCATTGCGATTCCGGCCAGTTGGCGGGGTGCCGGCACAGGCCGGAGACGGGCGCACTGCTGACGGGTACCGCGCCAGGGCTTCACCCAGGTGTCGCTGTGGGACCGCCGAGCCGCTCGTAGCGGCGATCGCCGAGTTCGACCACCGCTTGTCGCCGTCGGCGCGGGAGAGCACGTTCAGATCGAGGTCCGCGACGCCGTCGTCGCGGACCCGTCGACGTCTCACCGTTCTCCACCGACGGCGCCCTGGTCCTCGCCACGCCCGCGACGTCGACCGGAACCGCTTCTACCGCCAGGGCATCTCCTACACTGCGTGATCGTCGGCCTCGGTTCGATCGCGGCGTGGGCCTTCCCAGAACGTGTTACCGCGCAACGGAAGCCGCCGCCCGCACAAAAGCGAGCAGTCTTCCTGTTATCGCTCACACAGCAGCATCTCGCTGAAACAGCCCATTGACTCCCGATCATCGCCATGTTGTCATTTAGCTCAGCCGCCAAATGTTAACGCTAACAATTGGCGGCTCGGAGCTGCCGCTGCAACGACGCAGGGAGTACGCAGACATGGCATCAACGTGTTGCACCGTCGCCGCGACCGAGCTCGCCTACCGTACCGAGCAGGTTCAGCGCATCGCACCCTCGCCACACCGGCTTTCTGTCCACAGAGGACATTAGGCTCCTTCCCCCGATTTCCGGGAAGTCACGCCTTCCACACGCACCGGCGCACGATCACCACGCCGGGGTTCCCGAGCGACGCACCATCGCCCGATCGTCCCCACCTCTGACCGGAGGAGTCGAACCGTGCAACGAACATCGTCGCGTGTAGGCGCGGCCCTGGTCACGGCGTTGCTGATGCTCACCGCCCACGTCCTCGTCGCCGTGGACCGGGCTTCGGCCGCCGACCCGTTCACCGGTTACCTCATGGCGCACTTCACCGGCGAGCACGCGAACGGCGAGCAGATCTACTTCACCCACAGCAAAGACGGCCTGCACTGGACCGAGCTGAACAACGGCGCGCCCGTATTGCTGTCCACTGTGGGCGATCGCGGCGTGCGCGATCCCGCGATCGTCCGCTCCTCCGCCGGTGACCGGTACTGGATCATCGCAACCGACCTGCGCATGTCCGGCAGCGGCAGGTCGTGGAGCGACGCGTCCAACAACGGCAGCACGTCGCTCGTCGTGTGGGAGTCCACCGACCTGGTCAACTGGTCCGCTCCACGACTGCTGGACGTCGCGGGCGGCATCCCGACCGCGGGCGACGCCTGGGCACCCGAAGCGATCCACGACCCGGTCTCCGGCGACTACGTCCTTTATTGGGCCACCAACGCCACCATCGACGGCGTCCGGAAGCACCGCATCCACTACGTGCGCACCAGGGACTTCCGCACGATCACCGCACCGCAGGTCTACATCGAGCGGTCAGGCACGCAGCACATCATCGACACCCAGATCGTCGAGTCGTCGCGCGACGTCAGCGGCTTCCGCTACTACCGGGCATCCAAGGACAGCCAGATCACCATCGAGGGCAGCAACTCGATCCTCGGCTCCTGGACCACCGTCGGCAACCTGTCCCACCTTGGCCTCACCGCCGGCCAGGTCGAAGGTCCCATGTGGATGCGGTTCAACAACCGCGACGAATGGGCACTGTGGCTCGACAACGCCGGCGGCGACGGCTATCTGCCCATCGCCTCCACCGACCTGAGCAGCACGCAGAACTTCCGGAGGCTCTCCGACTACAGCCTCGGCACCGCGCGCAAGCGCCACGGCTCCGTCCTCAACCTGACCGCCGCCGAGGAGAGCCGGGTGCTGGCCAAGTGGGGCACGACCACACCGGCCAACCGCCTGCAGTCGTTCAACTTCCCCGACCGCTACGTCCGCCACGCCAACTTCGACGTGCGCATCGACGCGAACGTCAGCCGGATCGAGGACTCCCAGTTCCGGATCATGCCCGGCCTGGCGGACTCCTCGGCCGTGTCGTTCCAGTCTTTGAACTACCCCGGCTACTACCTGCGGCACCAGAACTACGACTTCGTGCTCGCGCCCTACGACGGCACGGCGCGGTTCCAGGCCGACGCGACCTTCCGCCAGGTCCCAGGGCTGGCGTCGTCGTCGTGGAGTTCCTTCCAGTCCTACAACTACCCCGACCGCTACATCCGGCACTACGCCTACCAACTGCGACTCGACCCGATCACCACCGCGACGGGCCGCGGCGACGCGACGTTCCGCGTGACCGGGTAGAAGGGAAAGCACGTGTTACGCACTCGTCTCCCCCGGCTGGCAGCGATCTGTGTCGCCGTCGCCCTGCTCTTCACCTCCCAGGTCGTCGTCACACCCAAGCGGGCTGCCGCTGCCGACCCCGGCTACCTGATGGTGCACTTCACCGGCGATTCCGCTACCGGTCAACGGCTTTACCTCGCGCACAGCACGGACGGCCTGCACTGGAACGACCTCAACGGCGGAGGCACGGTCCTGCGCTCCACGGTCGGCACGAAGGGCGTGCGCGACCCCGCACTGGTGCGCTCTCCCGACGGGAGCAAGTACTGGATCATCGCGACCGACCTGTGCATCCGCTGCGGCTCCACGTACACCAACGGCAGCCCCAGCTTCGTGGTGTGGGAGTCGACGGACCTGGTCACCTGGTCGCAGCCGCGGCTGATCAACGTCGCCGGCGCGATCCCCGGCGGGCGCAACGCGTGGGCACCGGAGGCGATCTGGAACCCGGAGACAGGCGACTACGTCCTGTACTGGGCGACGAACGCCACGGTGAACGGCGTGTTCAAGTACCGCATCTACGCCGCCCGCACCAAGGACTTCCGCACCATCACCACCCCGCAGGTCTGGATCGACCCGCCCGGCACCACCCCGATCGTCGACACCCAGATGACCGAGGTGCCCGGCGGCGGCCAGTACCGCTACGTGCGCGTCTCCGGCGACGGCCAGAACACCGTCGAGGGCAGCAACTCCATCCTCGGCACGTGGACCACACTCGGCACCCTCTCCAGCATCGGCCTCACCGGCAACGTGGTCGAGGGCCCGGTGTGGATGAAGTTC
Organism: Lentzea nigeriaca; assembly: GCF_016907955.1. Classification (GTDB taxonomy): domain Bacteria; phylum Actinomycetota; class Actinomycetes; order Mycobacteriales; family Pseudonocardiaceae; genus Lentzea; species Lentzea nigeriaca. The sequence continues at coordinate 34,154 of NZ_JAFBCX010000003.1, forward strand.
CGCGACCGCGACGAGTGGGCCCTCTACATCGACCACCTCGGCACGAACGGCGTGCGCGAGTACCGGCCGATCCTCACGACCAACCCGTTCGACGTCGGCGCCTACCGGCTGCAGGCTCCGGAAAACTACGACATGGGCGGCACCGCGAAGCGCCACGGCGCGATCACGACGCTCACGGCCGCCGAGGAGAGCCGCGTGCTCGCGCGCTGGCCCAACACCCCGCCCAAGCGGCTTCAGTCGTACAACTTCCAGGACAGGTACGTAAGGAACACCAACATGGACGTGCGCATCGACGCGAACGTCAGCCCCGTCGACGAGTCCCAGTTCCGGCTGAGGAACGGCCTGGCAGGCTCCGGCACCGTGTCCTTCGAGTCGGTGGACTACCCCGGATACTTCCTGCGGCACTTCGGGTTCGACTTCCAGCTGGCCTACAACGACGGCACCGCCCAGTTCGCGGCGGATGCCACCTTCCGGCAGGTCGCCGGGCTCGCCGACGCGACCTGGTCGTCCTTCCAGTCGTACAACTACCCCGACCGCTACCTCCGGCACTACGCGTACCAGTTGCGGCTCGACCCGATCACCACCGCGACCAGCCGCAGCGACGCCACGTTCCGCGTGACGAGTTGATTCGGCCGTCTCACGGTGAAGCCACACCGTGCCCGAAGGTCCTTCGGGCACGGTGTGGCGGCTGCACATCAAGAAACCGGCAGGGCGCGAACGGAAACGATCACGGTGCGACTTCTCCGGCCCGCTGACTGCCGCCTCGTCGCAACAGGGCTCGCGGTGGGTGTTGACGCGCCGATCCCACACCACAGATACCGCTCACCAAGGGGCCAGGTGTGGACGGACTCCCGTCAGGACCGGACCAACCGCCACTGCTGGTGACCCTCGCCGGTGTGGTCCCACTGGTCGAGGACGGTGCCGTCCACAGTGGATGCTCCGGGGACCTGGAGCACTCGCTGGCTGAGGCGGTTGGTGAGGATGAAGTGGTCGCCGTCGACCGGCGTGACGGCCCAGTGCTGCTGGAAGACGTTCGAGTCACCCCAGATGTTCATGGTTCCGCCGTTGGCCCGGGACCGGCCACCGACCTCCAGCAGCTTGCCGCTGTTCTGGTCGCGGATCTTGAAGTACCCGTCCCCGGTGGAGATGAAGGTCCACTTCTGGCACGCGTTGTTCAGCCACGGCCATTGCTGCACCGGGGTGTTGTCGGCCGTGCCGGAGTTCCGCACGTCGAGCACCTTGCCGCTGGCCCGGGACTCGATGCGGTAGACCGTGTTCGCCACCGGGAAGCGCGACACCAGCTGGGGGCGGGCGCTCCGGCCTCCGACGTGCACACCGCCGACGTTGACGTAGCCACCGGTGGCGGCCGTGACGTGGAGGCGCACGAAGCCGACGTTCCGGTTGGTCCACTCGGCGAGTTTGACCCGGCCGTTCGCGGCCCAGTTCACGGTGGCCACCGTGGTGAAGGTGACGCCGTCGGTGCTGGTGGCGATGGTGGCAGCGGTGATGTCGCCGTCGGTGGAGTTGGTGCGGTTCCACTGCTTCGGCAGGTACTCGAGCGTGGAGACGTTGCTCCACACCCCGCCGAGGTCGATCGTGATCGTCTGCGGCAGCGTGCGACCGCCGCCCCAGGTCGACCAGCACGTCTCGACGTTGCGGTCGCTGCGGTTGTCGATCGCGTGGTAGGCGAACTCGCCGGGGTTGTAGGACGAGGCGTAGGCCGCCACCGCGTTCACCGGCCACTCGACCCGCAGCGGCTGGGCGGGCAGCGGCGCGCGCGAGGGGTTCGGGCTCCAGGCCGCGCCGACCTCGGCGAGCCGGTTGACGATGTTGGTGTCGAGCCTGCCCTGGCGGTTGGGCGGGCAGTTCAACAGGTACGAGGTGTACTTGGGCTCCAGTTCCCTGAGGTCGGCCAGGATGGCGTCACGGCTACGTGGTGCGTCCGTTGCCGTGTGCGGGTGCCAGAACCAGCCCCTGCTGATCGTCTCGCCCTGAATGGCCGCGAACGTGTTCCCCTCCGGTGCCCGGATGCCCATCGGGGCCTCGAAGTAGATCGCGTCGCCGAGCCAGGGCTGCGACAGGGCGCCGTGGTCGACCATGACGCAGTTCGGTTGCAACGACTTCACCAGGTTGCGGACCTCCTGGTAGGAGATCTGCTGCTGGCCCATCTGCCAGGCGTAGCCGTCGGTGACGAACACGTCGATCGTGCCGTAGTTGGTCAGCAGCTCGCGGATCTGGCCGAGCACCACGGTCATGTCGCCCGGCTCGATGGCCTGGTACGGATCCTTGACGTGAGTGCCGTTGTAGGCCTGGACGGTGTGAGTGCGGTCCCAGACCGAGTAGTACAGCCCGACCCGTAGGCCCTTGGCACGAAACGCGTCGACGTACTGGCGCACGACGTCCTGCCGGTAGCCCGAGTAGGCCACGTTCTGCGTACCGAACGCCGTGGGCCACAGAGAGAAGCCGTCGTGGTGCTTGGTGGTGAGCACGCCGTAGCTCATCTTCGCGGCGGCAGCGGCCGCCGCCCACTGCGCGCAGTCCACAGAGGACGGAGCGAACTTCGCCGGGCTCTGACCGCCCGCCGCCCACTCCTCGTTGGTGAAGGTGCCGAGGTTGAAGTGGTTGAACATGCCGAACCGCAGGTTGACCAGGTTCGCCAGGTCGCTTTGCGGGTCCGCCGCGTGAGCCAGCGGCGAGAGGCCCGTCAGACCCGGTACCGCGGCCGAGGCCGCCGCGATGCCGGTGGCTGCCAGAAAACCCCGGCGGGACATTCCCGATGTCGTCCCTGATGTCGTCATTGACACTCCAGTCTTGGGGAACCAGTTCCTAGTCGGCGACGCGATGGAAGATCCACCGCTGGTTGGAACCTCCGGTGTCGCGATACTGGATCAGTGCGACACCGTCGGCCGTGCTGCCGCCGCTCACATCGAGCACCTTGCCGCTGTGGCGGTTGACCACGAGGAACTCGCCGCCGGGCTGCGGGCGCAACTGCCACTGCTGACTCGCCCGGCCGTCGGCGGTCGCCTGCACGACCCGCGCGCCGTCCGCCGACGAGGATCCAGCCACGTCGAGCACCTTGCCGCTGGCGAGGCACGCAATCGTGCGGTAGCCGTCCACTGTGGACTGAAAGGCCCACTTCTGGTTGACGGCACCGGTGTCGGGCCACTGAATCACGGCGGCACCGTCGGCCTTCGACGCGCGGGCAACGTCGGCGACCTTGCCGCTGCGCGCGCTGACGAACTTGTACGCCCTGGTGGGCGCGATGGTGTAGTGCACGGAGTCCACGTCGACGTGGCCGGTGCCGTTGGGGTTGTAGGTGTAGAGGCCGACCCGGTCACCGCGGTAACCGCCCCAGGTGAGCTGGTAGGTGCCGCCGAACGAGGTGAACGTGCTCCCGTCGAGGCTGTAGGAGAACTGGCTGACCCCGTTGACGTCCCACGAAGTGCGCAGCCACACGACGTTCTGCGTGATCACCGGGCCGCTGGTCACGGTGCCGCCGACGTTGTGCGCGATCGTGGTCGTGGTCCCGGAACGGCGGACACCCAGCCCCGCATAGGTCGCCGCGTAGTGGCACAGCCCGGCGTGCTGGCCGTCGGCGAGGCCGGCCAGTTCGAGCCGGACGGTGACCGTCGCGCCGCCTGCCGTGCGCAGCACCCGTTGGGTGAGCGTGTTCCCGGCTTTGGTCAGGTTGTCGGCCACCAACGGTGCGAACGCCTTCAGCCGCAGGAAACCGGGGCGTTCGGTCAGTGACCATTGGTCCGCACGTGGCTGGTAGTGCCACTCCCACTGCGGTTTGAGGCGCGTGTCGGTGAACAGGTCGCTGGTCACCACGGCGGGCAGCGCGTCGACCGGCAGACCGGGCGTGCCGCCGGGAGGCACGCGGCCCGTCCACACCATGTTGCCGATGCCGTCCGCGCCCACCTCACCCAGGATCGGCCAGCCGTCCACCCAGGTCACCGGCAGCAGCGACAGCACGCGTCCCTCCCAGGCCCCGGTCCCGTGGTGGGTCACCCAGTGCCAGGCGCCGTTGGGTGCCTGAATCAGCCCGCCCTGGTTGGGTTCCCGGTCCACCGAACGGGAGACGTGCTGCAACTGCCTGGTCTCGAACGGGCCGGTGAGGCTGCTGCCTCGGTTCATCATGACCACGCGGCCCTCGGACTTCACCTCGCTGAAGAGGTGGTAGTAGGTGCCGTCGATCTTGTACAGCTTGTTGGCCTCGCTGCCCCGCGACTGGTGGATGACCGTGGACGGACCGACCAGTGACCTGCCGTCCGCGGACAGCTTGAACAGGTGCACCTTGTAGGCGTCCGCGTAGTTGGTGGTGACCAGGTAGCCCTGGCCGTCGTCATCCCAGAACGGGCACACGTCGTTCCAGCCGGAGGTTCGCCACAGTGCGTGCAACGGCTCCCACGGCCCGGTCGGCGACGGGGCCGACGTCATGAAGAAACCTTCGTCGGGCGTGTTGAAGTACACCCAGAACCGCCCCGCGTGGTGGCGGATGGACCCGGCCCACACGCCACGGCCGTAGCGGTTCATCCGGTCCCAGTTCAGCTCCGGACCGATGCGGGTGACGTCATCGACCGCGCCGCCGAGCGTCCGCCAGTCGACCAGGTCCGTCGAGTGCAGGACGGCCATGCCGGGCGAGTATCCGAACGTGCTGGTGATGCCGTAGTAGTCGGTGCCGACCCGGATGCAGTCCCAGTCGCTGAGGTCGGCCGGGATGATCGGGTTGACGTACGTGCCGTCACCCTGGTCGCCCCACGTCCCGGCCGAAGGTACGGCTGCCGCCGCCGTTCCCGGTGGCAGCAGGCCCGGCAGGACGAGCGCCCCGGTGCCGGCCGCGGCGAGCCGGCCGAACTGTCGTCTGGTGAAGTCCACGGTGCTGTCCTCGGTTTCAGGCCGACGCCTGACGCCAGCGCTGGTTCGTGCTGCCCGTGCAGGTCCACTGGATGAGCCGGGTCCCGCTGGTCGTGCTGGACGAGGGGACGTCGAGGCACTTGCCGCTGGCGCGGTTGACCAATGACACGGTGGTCGCGTCGACGGTGCGCACGGTCCACTGCTGGTTGGCGCCTCCGTGGCAGCGCCACTGCAGCACACTCGCGCCGTTCGCGGCCGAACCGCCGGACACGTCCAGGCATGAGCCGGTGGCGCGGTTGACGACCTCGACATAGCCGCCCGGCTTCGCGCGGAGCTGCCACTGCTGGGACTCCGCGGCCGACGCGGTCGCCTGCTGGACCTCCGATCCCGAGGTGTCCAGCCGCAGGCCGCTGTGCTGGGCGGTGAAAGTGGCGAACGGTCCCACGCCGCCCGCGGTCTGCGTCACCGTGCGGATCGTGCCGTCGGGGTTGTGGAAGAGCCGATCCATGACGACCGACCTCTTGTGGTTGCCACCGCCCTCGCGCGCGTTCTTGTGGTACGCCACGTACCACTGGCCCTCGTACTGGAACAGCGAGTGGTGGTTGGTGTTGACGTTGACGTAGTCCAGGAGCACGCCGCGGTAGGTGAACGGGCCCACCGGTGACGTGCCGGTGGCGTAGTGGATCTGGCCCGGCCAGCCGGTCGAGTACGAGAAGTAGTAGGTGTCGCCGACCTTGTGCAGGTGCGGCGCCTCGCCGTACTTGGTCGCACCGGACAGGCCGACGTCCATGATCGGCCCCGTCGTGGACACCATGTCCGCGCCCAGCCGGACCACCTTCGGTGTGCGCGTGCCGAAGTACATGTAGGACGACCCGTCGTCGTCGGTGAAGATCATCGGGTCGATGGGTTCCTCGCCGGTGTTGGCGTCCCTGGCCTTGTCCACCAGCGCGCTGCCCCGCGCGTCGGTGAACGGGCCCTGCGGCGAGGACGAGACCGCCACACCGATCTTGGTGCGGTCCACGGGGAGGTAGAGGTAGTAGCGGCCGTTGCGCTCCGTCGCGCCGGGCGCCCACGCGTACTGGCTCGCCCAGGAGAAGCCGGAGATCGAGAAGATGTCGCCGTGGTCGGTCCAGTCCACCAGGTTCGACGACGAGTAGGACCGCCACGACTTCGAGTCCCAGTACGTGCCGCTGTTGGTCTGGTCATCGGTGAGGTAGAGGTGCACCCGTCCGTTGAACACGTGTGCGGACGGGTCCGCGACGAAACGGTCGGGGATGATCGGGTTCGCGGCGCTCGCCTGCTGTACACCTATCACCATTGAACCCACGAGCACACCGGTGGCCAGGACGCCGCGCAGGACATTCCGGCTCCCAACGCGTGAAGTCTCGATGCTGATCACTCCCCATCTGCGATGTGCGAGTTGTGTCCATTGTGGACTCCGAAGCACTGATCGAACGCAGGGCACGTTAACGCTAACAGGCGACGGCGAGAAGCCCAATACCTCGATTCGGGGGACACGATGTCCGCACCCGGAACGCCCGTGCGCCGCAAGTATCGTTACTGGAGCAGCACTTCTGTGAAACCGGACGCCGTGTCGCGCCTGATGATCAGGGCAGGGACTTCGTCGGTCACAACTCCACCGATTCAGGTCGGCAATTACCAATGTTAGCGCTAACATCTCCGTTCGAGCAGGTAGGCGATCGCCGATTGGCAACTCTTGTGAACCATGAGAAAGCAGGCCTGAGGCGTCCAAAACCGCTCTCGATCACCGAGGTCCGACACCGAACCCGAAGTGTGTCAACGCTTTTCACCCCTGAACCGACATCCATCCACTATGGACAGAACGCGATGGTCCAGCTCGCCTCGGACGACACGGCCGACGATCCCCGCCATTGACATTGGTACGTAATACGTCTTACGTTTCAGCGCAGCTGTCACCCCTGGGATGCCTGCGGTTGCCCGATCAACGTAGATCGACGAGAGGAACCAGTGTGGCTTCACTTCGTGCTGCCCGGCGAACACTGTCGTGCTCGCTGGCGTTGACGTTGTTCGCGCTCTTGCTTGTGGGTTCCGCGCAGTCGGCGGCAGCCGCCGTCCAGGCGACGTTCTACGTTTCACCGTCCGGCAACGACACCAACGCGGGGACCATCGCCGCGCCGTTCCGGACGGTGCAGCGCGCGAGGGACGTCGTCCGCACGGTCAACGACACCATGACCGGCGACATCCAGGTGTATCTGCGCGGCGGCAACTACCCGGTGACGAGCGCGATCGAGTTCGCGCCGGACGACTCGGGGACGAACGGCCACCGGGTGCTCTACTCCGCCTATCCAGGTGAGACGCCGGTTCTCAACGCCGGCGTCAGGGTGACCGGGTGGACGCAGCAGAGCGGCAACATCTGGAAGGCTCCGCTCAGCCGCGCGAACAAGCTCCGCGCGCTCTACGTCAACGACAAGCGCGCGTCCATGGCCTCGAAGACGATCAACTCACTCGGCTGCCAAGGGACCTACACCGTCACCGCCGGGCAGGCGCCGTGGGCGTGGGAGTCCGGGTCGGAGTGCGACGGGTCCCGGTACAACCTGTCCGACCTGCCCGTGATCGCGGCGAACCAGGACGACATCGAGATCGAGACGGCGACGACGTGGACGACTGCCATCGTGGGCGTCCGGCAGGTCACCACGACCGCTGACGGCACCGGCCGCGTCGCGTTGTTCCAGCAGCCCGGCGCGGCCATCGCCCAGGGCGCGTACAACGGCGACTTCCAGGCCACCGGCAGTCAGAAGATCATGAACGCCCGCGAGTTCCTGGACACGCCGGGCGAGTTCTTCTTCGACCGGGCCAACCAGACCGTCTACTACTACAAGGCCGACAACGAGAACATGGCGACCGCGTCGGTCTGGGCGCCCAACAACGTGGCCACGGTGCTCAAGATCGCCGGCACCTCCACCTCCAGCCACGTCCGCAACCTGACCTTCAGCGGCATCACGGTCCAGCACTCGGACTGGAACCTGTTCGACGTAGCCGGTTCGTCGTTCAAGCAGGCTCAGCAGGGCAACGGCGGTGACCGCTTCTACGGGAAGAAGAACTTCCACGCCTACCTCTACCGGAACATCGAACTGCCGCCGGGGATCGTCCAGCTCGAGAACGCGGACGGCATTGTGCTGGAGCGCAACAAGGTGCAGCACACCGGAGCCGACGGCATCACCCTGAACAACGACGTCCGGGACTCGAAGCTGATCGGCAACCACACCGAGGACATCGGCGGCTCGGCGGTCAACGTCGGACATCCGCAGCACATCTACATCGGGGACCACACCGGCACGAACAACGAGAAGTACCCGGCTTCGGCCGAGGGTCTCTGCAAGAACATCGAGATCAGCAACAACTACCTGCACGACAGCGCGGTGCTCTTCAACGGGAGCAGCCCGATCTCGGCCTACTTCGTCGACACGTTGTCCGCGCACCACAACCTGATCGAGAAGGCGCCGTGGAACGGCATCACACTCGGCTGGGGCTGGTGGAACTTCGACGGTTCCACGAACTCCGTCATGCCGAACGTGCCGACCACCACGGCCAGGAACAACAACATCAGCTACAACCACATCGTCGACACGATGCAGCGCCTGAACGACTCGGCGCCGATCTACACGCTGGGCAGCCAGCCCAACACCACCATCGGCAACAACTACCTCCAGGGAGTTCCAGCCGGGCACAAGTACGGGATGCACCCCGACGAGGGCTCGGCGTTCATCAACCACCACGACAACGTGCTGCACCTGTCACCGGACACGGCGTACGCGATCAACTCGGGCACCTGGGGACGCCAGCACGACCTGACCATCAGGAACACCTACGGCACCATCGGCAAGATCGCCAACAAGAACGTGCCGAACAGCACCATCGAGGACGTGCGTGCCTACCCGGACAACGTCTGGCCGTCGGCGGCGTACCGGATCACGGTGAACTCCGGCATCGAACCGGCGTACCGGGACATCCTGCCCGGCAACGGCGCATCCTCTCCCGACCGGGTGTTGCCGGCCAGCACGTTCAACGACACCGGCGCATCGTCCGTTCCGATCAGGAGCACCGGCGACGCGACCAAGACGATCTGGCTGGCCCCGCCGGGCACGACCAGCTTCACCCCCGGCCCGACGATGACCAGGGCGAGCGGCACCGCGACCACCATCGCCATCCCGGAGCAGGCCCGCGACTACAAGCTGTACGTCGTGGACGCTCAGGGCAACCGGTCCGCGGAGTCGGCGTCGGTCGTCCGGCAGCAGTGGACCCACGTCGACGACAAGGACGCCCGCGTGACGTACACGGGCACGTGGAACAACTGGAACGACACGCAGGACTTCCACGGGTCGGAGAGCTACACCGCGCAGGCCGGCAACTCCGCCGAGTACACGTTCACCGGAACCGACGTCCAGTACGTCAGCATGACCCAGCCCAACATGGGCAAGGTCGACGTCTATCTCGACGGCACGCTCGTGCAGTCCGACATCGACGCCTATGCGCCGTCCGTGACGAAGCAGGTCGCGCTGTTCCGCAAGACGGACCTGTCCGTCGGATCACACACGATAAAGGTCGTGTGCAAGGGAACGAAGAACCCGGCCGCAAGTAGCGCGGTGTGCGCGCTGGACGCCTTCTCCAGCGTGGGGTTCGCGCCGAACGGCTACTACAAGATCGTGAACAGGAACAGCGGGCTGGCGGCCGACGTGTCCTCCGGCTCCACTTCGGACGGTGCGAGCGTCATCCAGTGGACCTACAACAACGCTGACAACCAGAACTGGAAGTTCGAGCCCGTGAGCGAGGGCGTGTTCGAGATCTCCTGCCGCCGCAGCGGCAAGCTGATCGACGTCTACGGTGCTTCCACCGCCGACAACGCGGCCGTGGTGCAGTGGACCGACAAGAACGAAAGCAACCAGCGCTGGCAGCTGGTCGACGCCGGCAACGGGTACAGCAAGCTGACAAACGCCAACAGCGGCAAGGTTCTCGCCGTGTCCGGCTCGTCGACGACAGCGGGTGGCCGGATCGTCCAGGTCACCGACACCGGTGCGAACAACCAGCAGTGGCAGATCGTCCGGGTGAACTAGCTCGGGATGTAGGGCGCCTTCATCCACCTGTGGTGGATGAAGGCGCCCTACATCATGAGCGTTGCTCGACCTTGTTGACGACAGGGCCTCGATGGGGGCGTTCACAGCCGTCCGGCTGACCCGTTCGCCTCGACTCCGAAGCAGTGACGCAGCAGCCGATGGGCCCGGAAGCAGCCCGAACGGGATCGTCAGGTCGTGCCCTGGACCCACAGGTCGCAGTTGTGCTGGGCACCAAGGGTTCGGGCGGAGACGAGAGTCGAGCCGCCGGCGTCGAGTGACATCACCCGTGCCGTGCCGGTGAAGGCGGGCCAGGGTGTTCGTCCCGCCGTGCCGGGCCGGCCGGTGCGCACGAAGTTGCCCCAGGCGTCGACCATGGTCGTGGCCAGGCGCCGCTCGGCGGCGGTGAACGTGGGCGCGATCGGAGTGCCGTTGTCGAAGCTGGGCCACAGGTAGGCGAGTTCGGCGGCGTGGCCTGCGCCCCAGACGAAGCCGGGGATGGGAGTGAGGCCGGGCCCGGTGCGGTGGGCGAACTCGTAGGCGAACGTGCGGGTGTACCGGGCGAAGACGCGAGTGAGCTCCAGGTTGGGGCAGCCGCCGACGCGGGCGATCAGACCGGCGTCGGTCATGATCGCGCCGACCAGGTACACCGGTGTGAACCTGTCGGCGCCCGCCGGCCAGGGATAGCGCGCGAGCACCGCTTCCGCCTGGTTCGGGAAACTCGCCCGTACGAACGCCTCGTACGCGTTCCGGTCCTGGCCCGCGAACCCCAGTGCGAACGAGCGTCCCTCGTCGCGGGTCGCCCCGATCACGATCGGGACCCTGGCGAAGGCTCCGCTGTGCACGGCGGCGTCCGGGGCCTGCGGCAGCGCCGGGACACCGTCGACGAACCCGGCGTTCACCTGGGTGTCGACCAGACGGCCGGGCGGCAGTGCGCGCAGGCAGGTGACGGCGGTCGCGGGGTCGGTGCAGCCGAGTGCCCGCGCGGCCGCGGTGCCGGACGTCTCGGCCTGGGCGAGGGTCTGGCTGTAGCACGAACCGCTCTGGATCATGGCGGCGCGGAACAGGCCGCGGGAACCGGGCGCGGTGAGGTGAGTGCAGACCGACCAGCCGCCCGCCGACTCACCGCCGATGGTCACCTGCCGCGGGTCTCCGCCGAAGGCGGCGATGTTGTGCTGTACCCAGCGCAGCGCGGCCTGCTGGTCGAACAGGCCGTAGTTGCCGGACTGCCCGCGACCTTCGGCGGTCAGACCGGGATGGGACAGGAAACCGAACGCGCCCAGCCGGTAGTTGATCGTCACCACGACGGCTCCGGTGCGGCTGACGATCAGGCTGCCGTCGTGCTGGTTCGAGCTGCCGTTGCGCAGGCCGCCGCCGTGGATCCAGACGTACACCGGCCGGTTTCGTCCACTGTGGACCGAAGAGGGGCGCTGGACGTTGAGGAACAGGCAGTCCTCGTTCTCCGACCGCGGCCCGTTGGAACTCGCCGCGGCCGGGCACCGGTTGCCGTAGGACGTCGCCGAGCGCATTCCCGGCCAGGTTCGGGCAGGCTGCGGTGGTCGCCATCGCAGCGAGCCGACAGGTGGGGCCGCATAGGGCACACCGAGAAAGCTGTCCACTCCGCCGCTTCGGGCGCCGCGCAGGACTCCGGTGTCGACCCGTGCGACGGGTGCCCCGTGGGCCGCCTCGACATCCGTGTCCGGCGCCGCCGCGGCGGCGTCGGACATCGGCGCTGCGAGCATTGCCGCGATCAGTCCCGCTATGATCCGGTTTCGCATCCTCGCCTCCTGGAAGTTCGACCGGCGGCGTTACCTGATCGTTCTGCGCCCGGCATGGCCGTGTCCAACATCAATGCCGCACGCACTGATGATCTGAACGCATCAATACATCGAACATTGCTGTTGGACCACGCGCATCGTCCGGTCACACACTCAGGTCACGCCGCCGCTCGACGACGAGACGAGGGCCCATGAGAGCGATTTCGAGGCGCACCGCACTCACCCTGGCCGCGAGCGTGGCAGCTTCTCCCGCCGTGGGCACCACGGCGTCCGCGGCACACACGGCGTCCGGGCGGAACCCCGTCGTGCACGCCGACCTCATCACCACCGTGACACCGAGCGGCAACTGGCGGGTGACCGCCGTGGCCATCCGGTACGCGGCACGCATCGACCTGCGCGGCGGCACGATCCCGGTGGCCGCGTTCAAGGTCACCGCCACCGTCAACCGGCAGACCGCGCCGCGGACCGTGACCAGGGTCTATCCGAACACCTCCCCCGAGGTGGCCGATCGCGGCCGGCCGGGCGAGTACCTGATCATCGAACTGGCCGTGGACGACGCCAACGCGCTCGCGGCCGGCACCGACCCGTTCCCGCTCGACCGGAAATACGCGATCCGGCAGGTGGCGGACCTGACGACCCCCGCGGGCGACGTCGTCCTGCCGTCCAACCCACTCGCCGTTCGCAACGACGGCGTGCTCAACCCGGTGGTCGACGACTTCACGGCAGGCTCGTTCGTCGACTCCACCGGTTTCGAACTCGGCTTCCGGCTCTGCCAGCCGCCGGATGTCCTGGCCGGCACCAGGTATCCGTTGGTCGTCACCCTGCACGGCGGCGGAGAAGTCGCCGACAACAACATGACCCAGCTGACCGCCAACCGGGTCGCGGTCACGTTCGCCACGCCGGAGCGCCGCCGCAGCCACCCGGCGTTCGTGCTCGCGCCGCAGATCCCGTTGCCACGCCCCATGCAGGGTCCCGACGGCACGGACTGGACCGACCCGCGGGTGCAGAAGGCGACCGTCGAGCTCATGGACACGGTCACGGCCCTGTACCCGGTCGACGCCGATCGGATCTACCTCGTCGGTCTGTCGTCCGGCGGTCGTGGCGTGTTCAGCCTGTTGCCGAAGTACCCAGGCAAGTTCGCCGCGGCCGTGCCCACCGCAGGCTGGGGCGATCCCTCCACAATGGACCGGATGGTGGACGTCCCGCTGTGGGCGGACCATTCGGTCGACGATGCGACCGTCCCGTATCGCGAGGGCCGATTCGGCAAACCCGGCACCTGGACGCTCATGAACGCGCTGGAGGCGGCGGGCGCGAAGGTGACCCGTGGCGAGTGGGCCAACAACCTGCCGAAGGCGGAGTTCGAGGCACGGTCACGGGAGCTGCTGCGCACGGCGACCGCGGCAGGCGGTCATGTCCTGTTCACCAGCTACTCACCTGGAACAACGGCGGTGAACCCGCACTTCGCGTGGGCGCAGACCTACGAGAACGACGTTGTCCTCGACTGGCTGTTCGCCCAGTCACGTCGCCGCCCGCGGTAACGGCGTCCAGGCCACGTCGATGGGCAACGACAACAGCCTGGAGCTCAACGACTTCCCGTGCGTGTCGAGTGCCAGCGAGGTCGTCACACCGCCGTCGACGACCTGGTGGCACACGAAGTGCAGGGCCGACAGGAGCGGCAGTTCGTGGCGGACCACCTCACCGGCCACGAACTCCGCCAGGTGCTCGCGGACCCGCTCGGCGGTGACCTCGCGCGACAACAACGGGAAAAGGTGTTCCTCGTAGGGGAAAACCGACAGGGTGGCGACGTTGCCCTTGTCACCGGCGCGGCAGTGGGCGAGATCATGGAGCAGCATCGGCGGCCTCCACCACGGTGACCACGGGTCGCACGAGGTCCCGCGGGATGAGGGTCGACGCGATCCCGAGCACCTCACCGATGTGCACCCGGACCCCGCCACCGCCGGCGGGCCCGTTGGTGTACAACGACTCGACCTCGTCACCGATCGCGTCGAGCACCGCGTCGTCACGGCTGATCGCGGCCACCCGCAGCCGGCAGTCCGTCTCGCCGCCGAGCACCTCGGCCCGCAGCGGCCGGCCGGACAGCCGGGTGGTGACGATCTCCCCAGCCAGCGCGGCCCGCGCGGCGGCGTTCGGGCCCACGTACGAGATCTCGGCTTCGATCTTCTTGCCCGCCCGGTACCCGACGCTCACCTTGAGCCGGTCAGGCCGCGGGGCCCCGCGCGCGCCCGCGACCCGCACGCCGCCCCGGTGCTCGTCGACGGTGACGGCGCGGACGTCGAGGACGACGTCGGGTGTCCGGTACGCGGCCGGATCGGTGATCTCGTACAGCAGTTGCTCCCGCACGGTCGCACGGGACAGCACTCCGCCGGTGCCGGCCAGCTTGCCCAGTTCCGCGGTCCCGTCCGCGGCGACGTCGGCGAACGGGAAACCCAGGTGCGCGAGGTCCGGCACGTCCTGGTAGCCGGGATCGGCGAAGTAGCCGCCCGTCAGCTGGCCCGCGCACTCCAGCAGGTGCCCGACGAGGGTTCCGGCGGCGGTCGTCGCGACGTCGCCGGGGTCCCAGCCGAGCCGGTGCGCGAGCGGCGCGAGGAACAGCGACGGGTCCGCGACCCGTCCGGTGATGACCACGTCCGCGCCCGTCTCCAGCGCCATCGCGATCGCGTCCGCGCCGAGATAGGCGTTCGCGGAGACGATCTCGCCGTGCTCGCGCAGCGGAATGCCGTTCTCCCAGGCGGGTGCGTCCAGATCGATCTCGGCGAGCACGTCGTCCCCTGTCACGACGGCGACCGCGGCCCGTGCGCCGATCCGGTCCAGCAACGCCCTGGTCACCCGGCCCGCGGCGAGCGGGTTGGCCGCGCCCATGTTCGTCAGCACCCGTACGCCGTGCTCGACCGCCGGCGGCAGCAGCCGGGCGAACCGGGCGGGCAACCTGTGGTCGTACCCGGCGGTGTGGTCGGCCAGTCTGCGCAGCTGGGCCAGCGCGATCGTGCGCTCGCCCAGGCATTCCAGCACGAGGTCGGCGAGCCCGGCGCGGCGCAGCAGGTCCTCCGCCGGCTCGATCCGATCACCGGCGAACCCCGCCCCGCAACCGATCCTGGTCGTCTGCACACCTCTCCCCTCACGCCCTAGATCGCGCCGGTGAGCAGGGCCACGACGGTCATCACGATCGTCGTGCCGAACGCCCACTTGAAGACGAACTTCTGGTGCGCGCCCAGGTCCACCCCGCTCATCCCGACGAGGATGAACGTGGACGCGGTCAGCGGACTCAGCGGGAAACCGGTCGTCATCTGCCCGAGAATCGCCGCAGTGCCGATCTCGGCCGCACTGCCACCGAACGCCGACGACGTCTCCGCGAGCACAGGCAGCACACCGAAGTAGTAGGCGTCCGGCGTGAACACCAGGCTGAGCGGCATGCTCGTGACGGCGACCAGGACCGGCAGCAGCCCGCCCGCGCCGTCCGGGATGACACCGGCCAGGGCACGCGCCATCGCGGGGATCATCCCGGTGCCGGTGAGGATGCCGGTGAACACGCCCGCGGCGAAGATCATCGAGGTGACCAGCACGACGTTGCCGCCGTGTTTGGCGAACAACTCCTGCTGCTGGGCCCAGGTCGGCCGGTTCACGATCACCGCGACCACGAAGGCGATCACGAAGGCGACCTCGAGCTTCGCGAACTGTCCGAGCAGCACCGCGATCAACGCGAGCGTGAGCACCACGTTGAACCAGAAGCGAACGCTCTCCGGCCGGGTCCTGCTGGTCTCGTTCTCGTCGGGTTCCAGCTCCACCACGCCGAGCCGCCTGCGTTCCCTCCGTCCAATCAGGACGGAGGCGACGAGCACCCACACGATACCCGCGGCCATGGCGGGGACAGCGGGCACGAACACGTCCGCACTGTCGAGCTTGAGCGCCGCCATGGCCCGCGCGGTCGGACCGCCCCACGGCACCATGTTCATCACGCCCGCCCCGAGGCAGACCACCCCGGCCAGCACCAGCGGACGCATGCCGATCCTGTGGTAGATCGGCAGCAACGCCGAGATGGTGATCAGGAACGTCGACGCGCCGTCCCCGTCGAGCGCGACGAGCAGGGTCAGCACCGCCGTGCCGACCGTGATCCTGAGCGGATCCCCCTTCGCCCAGCGCAGCACCCGCCGCACCGCGGGATCGAACAGGCCCACGTCGACCATCAGGCTGAAGTAGAGGACCGCGAATGTGATCATGATGGCGACCAGGGCGACCTTCACCAGACCGTCGCCGATCAGCGAGCCCAGCCGGCCGCCGAACCCCGTCACCAGCGCGGCCAGGATCGGCAACGCGGTCAACGCGATGAGCACCGACACCCGCCGGGACAGCACGGCGACCAGGAACACGGCGATCGTGATGAAGCCACTCGCGGCGAGCATCGTCCACCTCCTTCACGTGCTCCTTACCCTCTGGCGGACCGCTATCGCGATCAAGCATCGGTTTTCGATAGTTTGATGCGTTGTGCGCATGGATTTGACCGTCCAGCAGCTCCGCGTCGTCGTCGCCGTGCACGACGCCGGGAGCTTCACCACGGCCGCCGACACACTTCTGCTGGCCCAGTCGTCACTGAGCCGTTCGGTGCTGGAGGTCGAGCGCAAGCTCGGCGTCGCGCTGTTCGAGCGCACCACCCGCCGGCTGGAACCGACCGCGGAGGGCATCGAGTTCGTGGCGATCGCCCGCTCGACCCTCGCGACGTTCGACGCGAACCTCCGGCACTTCGCGGGATTCCTGGACGGGCGGCGAGGACGGGTGCGCGTGGCCGCGCTGCCGTCGCTCGCCGCGATCCTGCTGCCCTCCATCGTGTCGACCTACCAGCAGGCCAGTCCGGACGTCGAACTGTCCATCGAGGACACTCTGGCGACCGAGGTGCTGGACCGGGTGCGCGCGGGCGTCGTCGACTTCGCGGTCACCGTCGTGTCCGCGGTGGCCGAGCCGACCGACGATCTCGACGTCACCCCGGTGGCCACGGACAGATTCTGCTGCGTCTTCCCACCCGACCACGCCTTCGCACGCCTGCACGAGGTGGCCTGGGCGGATCTCGCCGGAGAGGCCTTCATCGCGTTCGACCGCACGACCAGCATCCGCCAGCACCTCGACCTCGCGTTCGCCGAGTCCGGCTCCCACCCGAGGAACGCGATCGAGGCACGCAACATCAGCGCCGTGGCGGGCCTGGTCGCCGCGGGCTTGGGCGTGTCGGCCGTGCCCGGCCTGGTGCTGCCGCTGACCCGGTTCGCCGGGCTGTCACACCGGCCGCTCGGCACACCACGCACCGAACGGCGGATCGCGATCGTCCGCGTGCCCCACCGGCCGCTCTCCCCTGCCGCGACGGCGTTCCGCGCCGCGATCACCGACGCCGGTCGCCAACGCGTTGCGCTGCCCCCGGAGAGCAGTTGGCTGCCACAGGGGTGAAATGGCTCCTGTGCGGCGGCACCGGCCGCGAACGACCGTCCGCACCGGTTGGTGTTCGACGATGGTCAGGTCAGTGCGGCGATGACCTGATCAGCGCTGACCGGGAGGGAGAACATCGGGTAGTCGAACGTGATCGCGTTGTCGTGTTCGGCCTGTGAGGTGGCTGCCACGCAGTCGGTCAGCGTGATGACGCGGTAGCCGTTCTCGTAACCGGTGCGCATGGTCGACTCGACGCAACAGTTCGTCAGGAACCCGCCGAGCACGATCGTCGTGATGCCCTTGCTGCGCAGCATGAAGTCGAGGTTGGTGCTGGCGAACGTGTCCAACCCGCGCTTGCCCTCCACCACGATGTCGCCGTCCTGCGGGGCGAGCTGGTCGGTGATCGCCGCGCCCCAGCTGCCCTTGACGAACGCGTTGCCGTCCACGACCCCCTTCAAGATCCCGTACGGGTGCGCAGAGATCTCGTGGTAGCCCTGCGCGAACGTGATCGGCGCATGCATGATCGTCGCCCCGGCCGCACGGGCCGCGGAGACGACCGCGACGGTCTTGTCGAGCATCCCGGTTTTGTCCATCACCTCGGACACCGCGCCGTGCAGCACACCGCCCTCGCTGGTGAAGTCGTTCTGATACTCGATCAGCACCACTGCGGTCGTCTTCGGGTCCAGCGTCAGCTCGCTCATCCGCTCATCCAACGTCCGCGACACACCCGCCGCAATCACCAGACCGGGTGTTCAGCACCTCGGCCTGGACATTGGAGGGTGTCAGTCTGCGAAGCCTGGCGTGCCGTCGACCAGACCACGGCTACGTCAACGCCCACTCCCGGACTCGATGCCGGCCGAGCCGAGCGCACCCGCGGTGTAGGCGTCCCGGCATCCCCCGCGTTGCAGTTTGCCGCTGGAGCTGCGCGGCAGCGATCCGGGCGCGACCACGAGGACCTCGTCCACTCGCACACCGTGTCCGGTGTGGACGGTCCGGCGCACCGCCATCGCGATCTCCTCGCGATCGACCTCGCCCAGCACCTCCGCCAGCACGACGACCTGTTCGCGCTGCCCGTCCTCGACGCCCAGCACACAGCAGGCGACCACTGCGGGATGTGCGGCCTCCGCGGTGGTCTCGAGGTCGTGCGGGTGGTGGTTCGCCCCGGCGACGATGATCACCTCCTTGGCGCGTCCGGTGACGAACAGCTCGCCGTCCCACCGGAACCCGGTGTCGCCCGTGCGCAGGAAGGTGCCGCGTCGGCCGGGCAGCTCGGCGTGGAAGACCTCGTCCGGACGTTTCCAGTAGCCGGTGCCGACGCTCGGGCCCTGCACGAAGATCTCGCCGATCTCGCCGTCCGCGCACTCCTGGAACGTGCCGGGATCCGCAACCACCACGGTGATCGAGGGCGAGACCGGGCCACTGCTCACCAGTCGCCTGCCGCCGGGAGGATCGACCGGCCGGACCCGCTGCTTCGTGAGCGCGTCGGCGTCGCAGCGCAGTATCACCGGTCCTTCCCCGACGACCGCGCTGGTGACCATCACCGTCGCCTCCGCGAGGCCGTAGCCCGGCACCAGCGTGCCCCTGCGCAGGCCCGCGGGGGCGAACACCTCGCAGAACCGGTCCAGCGTCTCCGCGCGGACCGGCTCGCCGCCGATGAGGGCCATCTCCCAGCCGCTCAGGTCGAGGTTCGCGAGCTGCACCTCCGGAATGCGCCGCACGCACAGGTCCAGCGCGAAGTTCGGCGCGCAGCTGTCGGCCCTGCCGAGCTGCGAGATCAGCCGCAGCCAGCTGATCGGGCTGCGGACGAACACCCCGGCCGGGAACAGCAGCGCGGACCGGCCGGCGTAGAGCGGGTCGAGCACACCGCCGATGAGGCCCATGTTGTAGTGCGACGGCAGCCAGGACACGCTCGGCGGGCGGGGCAACCCGTCCTCGTCGGACGGGCGGTAAAGGTTCTGGTGGATCAGCGCGAGGTTGTGCAGGACGTTGCCGTGGGTCAGCGTCACGCCCTTGGGCTCACCGGTGGAGCCGGAGGAGTACTGCAGGTACGCGGGCGAGTTGATGCCGATGCCGGGAGGGCTCCACCGCTCGGCGAGTGCCGGATCGATCTCGTCGACCGCGACGCGCACCAGGTCGGCCAGCGCGGGCGACTCCTCGACCACCGCGAGGCACTTGGCGAAGGTGAGGCCGGTGGACAGCAGCAACTCCGGCCCGCAACTGGCCACGATCGACTCGATGCGGCCGACCTTCAGGCTCGTGCGGGTGCCGTCGAGGGGTGCGACCGGGACCGCGATCAGGCCCGCGTACAGGCAGCCGAGGAACGCGATGTGGAAGTCCAGGCCGGGTTCGAAGCACAGCAGTGCGCGGGTGCCGCGCGGCGCCAGCTCGGTGAGCTGCGCCGCCAGCGCCCGCGCCCGGCGGTCGAGGTCGGCCAGCGTCAGCGCTTCCCACTCCGTTCGGCCGTCGGCGTAGAAGGAGTACGCCCGCATCTCGGGTTCGGCCTGGGCCCTGGCCCGGCAGAGGTCGACCAGGGTGGTGAACTTGCGCCTGCCGCCCGCGACGCCCTTCGGCAGCCTGACTCCGTCTTGGATGTGCATCACTGGCCTCCCAACATGAGCGCACGGCAGGCTGCGCGACGGAGCTTGCCGCTCGTCGTGAGCGGCAGCGTGCCCGGTGACATCAGCCCGACCCGGCTGAGCACGACACCGTTCTCCGCGTGCACCGCCGACGAGACGGCGTACCTGATGTCTTCCTGGGACGTGGTGCGGTGCCGGTGATCGACCTCGGCGAACACGACGACGTCCGCGCCGTCCATCACCGCGCACGCCGCCCGTACCGCGGGATGACTGCTCACCACGGTCGACTCGATGTCGTAGGGGTAGAGCTGACGGCCGTCGATCTCGAGCAGATCGGGGATCCGGCAGGTGACGAAGAGCTGACCCTCGAACAGGAATCCCAGGTTGCCGGTGCGCAGGAATCGGCGGCCGTCCACCAGCGCGCCGAAGGTGCGTTCGGTGCCGGCGGGGTCGTTCCAGTACCCCGCACCGATGCTCGGCCCGGACACGAGGATCTCACCGACCTCGTCCGGCCTGACCGGCACGCAGGTCTCCGGATCGACGATGACGACCCGTAGCGACGGATCCGGCTCACCGCAGCCGACCAGGCTGCGCGCACCGGCTCCGCTCGACGCGCGGACGACTCGCCCGCGTTCCAGTTCGGCCGAGTCGAACGGCCGGACCACCGGTTGACCCTCCAGCGGGCCACCGCTCACCAGCACGGTGGACTCCGCCATGCCGTAGCTGGGGAAGAAGGCCTGCCGACGGAAGCCGCACGGGGCGAACCGCGCGGCGAACCGGTCGATCGTCGCCGCCCGCAGCGGCTCGTCGCTGATCGCGGCGATGCGCCAGCGGCTCAGATCCAGGCCGTCCCGCTGGTCGTCGGTCACTCGGCGCAGGCACAGCTCGTAGCCGAGGCTGGGCGCGGCCGCGATCTCCGCGCCGTAACGGGAGATCGCGCGCAGCCAGTTCGCCGGCACCCGCGCGAACGACTGCGGGGACATCAGCACCGACAGCTGGCCGAGGAAGAGCGGTTGCAGCACACCGCCGATGAGGCCCATGTCGTGGAACACCGGCAGCCACGAGACGGTCGGTGCGAGCCGCCCGTAGTCCTCGTCCGGCCGCGAGCCGCCCCGGACGATCAGTTCGAGGTTGTGCAGCACTCCCGCGTGCGTCAGCACAACGCCCTTGGGCCTGCCCGTGGTGCCGGAGGTGTACTGCAGGTAGGCGATCTCGTGCCGCCCACCCGGTTCGGTCCACTCGGTGTCGCCGTCCACGACGGTGTCCGTCGCGAGCGCAACGATCGGCCGGTCTCCGAGCACGGCGTGCACACCGGCGACGGTGTCCGATGTGGACAGCAGGAGTTCGGGATCGCAGTCCTCGGCGATGGCGAGCAACCGGGCGTGCCGCGCGTCCCCGGCGGCTCGGCGCACCGGTGGTGCCGGAACCGCGATCACGCCGGAGTACAGGCAACCCAGGAACGCCGCGACGAACTCCAGTCCGGGTGGATGGCACAGCAGAGCACGCGATCCCGGCATCGCGAGCGACCGCAGCCGCACGGCGATCGCGCGCGCCCGGCGATCCAGCTCCGCGTAGGTGAGCGAGGCCGACTCCACCACACCGCTTTCCAGGAACACGAACGCGCGTTCCCCGCCTCTGCGGGCCACCTGTGTGCGGCACAGGTCCGCCAGGTTCGCCACGTCCGCCGCCGTTTCCGCTGACACCGCGCATCAACTCCCGCTCATCCCGGTTTCCTTGCGGTGCGGACGTTACGGAGATCAAGCGGCGACGTAATCGGTCGTGCGACGGAGGTGCGAATCAGTCCCGCGACCGCTGCCGCCGGGGACGTCGCGGTGTTCTTCTCGACACATGCCTCATGAACACACGTTCCTCGACTTCTCCGTGCTCCACCCGTCCCTGCCGCCACTGCCGGGCAGAGAGGAGGAGATCGTCGTCACGGGCCTCGGCATGACGACTCCTCAGGGCGGCGACGTCCAGTCCACTTGGGACGGGCTGCTGGAGGGCACCTCCGGTGTGCGGCTGCTCGACGCGCCGTGGGCGGCCGACCTGCCCGTGCGGATCGGCGCGCCGGTCCGCGAGGATCCCGGGACGTTCCTCGACCGCGTGGCCCGCCGGCGGATGGACCGCTGCCAGCAGCTCGCCGTCGTCGCCGCCCGGCAGGCGTGGGCGGACGCCGGAGCGCCGCAGGTGGAGCCGGACCGGCTGGCGGTCGTGTTCGGCACCGGGCTGGGCGGTGGCGGCACGCTGGTCGAGCAGTACGACCGGTGCCAGGAGCTCGGTCCCGACCGCGTGTCGCCGTTCACCGTCACCATGCTCATGCCGAACGGCCCGGCGGCCGCGGTGAGCATGGATCTCGGTGCGCGAGGCGGTGCGCACGCGCCAACCAGCGCGTGTGCGTCCGGCGCTGAAGCCATCGCCCTGGGTGCCGCGCTCCTGCAACGAGGACTCGCCGACGTCGTCGTCGCAGGAGGCACCGAGGCGTGTCTGGGCAGGTTGTCGATCGCCGCGTTCGCCAGGATGGGGGCGCTGTCCCGGAGGCACGAACGGCCGGAGGACGCGTCCCGGCCGTTCGACTCCGGCCGCGACGGCTTCGTCATGGGTGAGGGCGCGGGGGCGCTCGTACTGGAACGCGGCTCGTTCGCACGTGCGCATGGGCCCAGGATCGCCGCCCGGCTCGCCGGCGTCGGCATGAGCTCCGATGCCCACGACATGACCGCACCGTCACCGGACGGCCAGATCCGCGCCATCCGGCAGTCGCTGCGGTCCGCGGGCCTGAGTCCGTACGACGTCACGCACGTCAACGCCCACGCACCGGGCACCCCGGTCGGCGACCGCGTCGAGGCGGCCGCCGTGCTCGAGGCGCTGGGCCCGCACCCGCTGGTCACCGCGACGAAGTCGGTGACCGGTCACCTCATCGGCGGCGCGGGAGCCGTCGAGGCGATCTTCACCGTGCTCGCCGTGCGCGACGGGGTCATCCCGCCGACCCGCAACCTCGACGACCAGGACTCCGACGTGAAGCTGGAGATCGTCGCGGACCGGCCGCGGCACGCGCGGATAGGGGCGGCGATCTCCAACTCCTTCGGGTTCGGCGGTCACAACGTCGTGCTCGCCTTCACGCGGTCCGGCTGAGCAGTCCGAGCCGCTGCGCCAGAAGCGCCGCGTGCATCCGGTTGGGCTGGCCCAGCTTCGCGAGGATGTGCGAGACATGGGACTTGACCGTCGCACAGGTGAGATAGAGCTCCCGCGCGATCTCGTCGTTGCTGCGGCCGCGCGCCATCCTGACGAGCACCTGGCGTTCCCGTTCGCTCAGCAGCCCCAGCCCGCGGTCGGCCTCCTCGGGCGGGGGCAGGATCTCGAACCGGTCGAGCAGGCGCCCGGTCATCTCGGCGCACAGGTAAGCGTGGCCCCGCGCCACCGCGTACACCGCGGCGAGCAGCTCCTCGTGGCTCGACCGCTTGAGCAGGAAGCCGCGGGCACCGTCGGTCAGCACCCGGTGCAGCTGCTCGTCAGTGCCTTCCGCGGCAAGCACTATGACGCCGCCGCCGACGCACGTCCGCAGCCGCGCCAGTTCCGTGACATCCGCCGTGATCACCACGTGTGGCCGATGTCGTTGCGCGAGAGGCAATCCGTCGGCCGCCCGGGCCGTCTCCCCCACCACGACGACGTCCGCGGCTTCTTCCAATGCGAGCCGGAACCCTCTGCGGACCAGCACCTCGTCATCGATCAGCAGCACGGAGGCGGGCATCAGTGCCCCATTCCCAGGCCGCCGTCGACCGGGATGACGGCCCCGGTCACGTACCGCGCCGACTCACCGGCGAGCCACACGACCACCCCCGCCACCTCCTCCGGCTCGGCGAAGCGGCGCAGCGGAATCGACTCCCGGTACTGCTTGCCGTACTGCGTGGGCAGCGATGCCGTCATGTCCGTGTTGACGTATCCGGGTGCGACCACGTTCGCCGTGACACCCCGGCTGCCCAGTTCCCGGGCGAGCGACCGGGCGAGCCCGATCAGGCCCGCCTTGCTGGCGGCGTAGTTCGTCATGCCCGCGCTGCCGTACATCCCGACCACCGAGGAAATGAAGATCATCCGACCTTGCCGCGCACGCACCATGGGCGTGGCGGCGCGCTGGGCGCAACGCCACGCCCCGGTCAGGTTCGCGTCCAGCACCGAGGTGAACCTGTCCTCGGTCATCCGGGTGATGAGCGTGCTGTCGGTGATTCCGGCGTTGGCGACGAGGACGTCCACCGGCCCGAACTCGGCCTCGACCGCCGTGAACGCGGCGTCCACCTGCCCACCGTCGGTCACGTCGCACTTCACGCCGAACGTCCCCTCCGGGTGGTCGCCTCCGCGGTGCGTCACCGCCACCCGTGCGCCACCGGCGAGGAACGCCTCGGCGATCGCCCGGCCGATACCCCGGTTGCCACCGGTCACCAGAACTGTGCGGGTCATCGTGTGCACCTTTCGGATCATCGGCGTCCGGGTGATGCCGCAGGTCGGTGGCCCGGCCGCCCTTATCGTGAGATCGAACTCGGGCACCGGCGCCCTCAACCTGGTTCGAGGTTAGGGAGATCGACGGTGTCGCCTGATGGCCATCGCGGCCGACCTGTTGCTCTTTCCGGCCAACCGTTCGGGTTCCGCCGCGGCACGGCCGGGATGCGGGCGATGGTCGAGGTCGGCGCCGAGTACGGCGTGGACGTGCGGAAGATGTTGCGTGGCACGGGGATTTCCCCAGAGATGCTGTACGGCAGCGCGGTGGTGAACGGCACGCAGGAACTCGCTGTGGCTGCCAACCTGGTCACCGCGTCCGGTGCCGCGTCCGGTGTCGGGCTGGCGGTCGGTGAACGGCTTTCGCTGCGCGCCTACGGGGTCTTGGGCTTCGCACTGCTGACCTGCCCGACGGTGCGGGGCGCGGTCGAGTTCGGTCTGCACTACCTGCCGCTCACCTACGCGGTCACCGGCCTCGGTCTGTGCGTGTGTGAGGACGAAGCCCACCTGATCGTGGAGGAACCCGATTCGCCGCCGGCGCTCAGGGCGTTCCTCGTCGAGCGCGAGATCGCGGTCACGGCAGGCATCCTCCGTACCATCCTCGACGAGTCGCCGCCGTCGATGCGCGTGGAGTTGCGCATACCCCGACCGTCCCTCGACTACGAGACCGTGCTCGACGCACCGGTGCGGTTCGATGCGCCGCACAACGCGATCGTCACGAACACCGCGGTGCTGGATCTCCCACTCCCCCAAGCAGATCCACTCACGAAAACGGCGTGCGAACACGCGTGCCACACACTGCTGCTGGAACGCAGCTCCCCCGGCGTCACACAGCGCGTGCGGACGATCATCGCCGAAGGAGTCACCGACGCGAGCCTTGTCGCCGCGCGCCTGCACCTGTCGGACCGCACGCTCCGCCGGCACCTCGCCGCGGAAGGCACGTCACTTCGCAGCCTCGTCGAGGAAGCCCGCCGGGCCAAGGCCGTGGAGCTCATGAACCTGCACCAGCTCAGCGTCGAGCAGGTCGCGCTGCGACTGGGTTACGCCGACGCGGCGGCTTTCATCCGCGCGTTCCGCCGCTGGACGGGTACCACGCCCGGTGCCGTGAGTGGTTTCCGTCGTCATAGCAACGAAAAACCACTCACGACCGGCCTGGGCTCTGCCCAACGCAGGAGGTAGGCGCCGTTGATGCATTTGCGTCACCGTCGACGGCCTTGACCCGCGACCACACCGTGTCCGCACCCGGTGGGTTATTGCAGCACGAGCCGCGAGTTCCGCTCACGATCCACACCGAGCTCACGCGCTTCGTACGCGCAGGCCGTCGAACGCCACGGTGGCCACGGTTTCGGCGAGGTCGGCACTGGTGAGGCCGCCCTGGGGCCGGTACCACTCGATGATCGAGTTGACCATGCCGAACAGCAGGCGGGTGGTCATGGCCGGGTCGATGTCGGCCCGGAGGTCGCCTTCCGCCGCGGCCTGCGCGACGAGGTCGGTGACGAGGTGGTCGAACTCGCGGCGGCGGGCGAGGGCGTTGCGCTCGGTTTCGGTGTTGCCGCGGACGCGCAGGAGGAGCGTGACGAAGGGCAGTTCGTCGACCAGGACGGTGACGCTGCCGCGGACCAGGTGCTCGATGCGGTCGATGGCGCGGCCGTCTACCTGTTCGAGTTTGGCGACCTCGGCGAACAGGCCGTCGAGTGCGCGGTCGACAGCGAGGCTGAGCAGGGCTTCCTTGCTGGGCACGTGGTGGTAGATGGCGGACTTCGCGACACCCAGGCGGGTGGCGAGGTCCTGGATGCTGGTGCCGTCGTAGCCGCGCTCGTAGAACAGCTCGGCGGCCGCCTTCAGCAGGGTTTCCAGGTCGTAGCCCGGTCGTCCGCGGCGGCGCGCCTTGCCGTTCTCCGAGGTGGTCATGCCGTGCATTGTCCCAAACGGCGTCAGCTTGGCGTCACCACTGGTAGAAACCCTGCCCCGACTTGCGGCCCAGCTGCCCGGCTCTGACCTTGTCCCGCAGCAACCGCGGTGGAGCGAAGCGCGGCCCGAGCTCACGTTCGAGGTGCTCCGCGATGGCGAGCCGCACGTCCAGGCCGACGAGGTCGGTCGTGCGCAGTGGTCCGATCGGGTGCCGGTAGCCGAGGGTCATCGCACGGTCGATGTCTTCGGCGGACGCGACGCCTTCCTCCAGCATGCGCATCGCCTCCAGGGCGATCGCGACGCCGAGGCGGCTGCTCGCGAACCCCGGCGAGTCCCGCACGGTGATCGCGCGCTTGCCCAGGCAGCGCACCCACTCCCGGGCCTGCCCGGCCAGTCCCGGCGCGGTGCGGGCGCCGACCACGACCTCGACCAGGTCGCTCGCAGGGACCGGGTTGAAGAAGTGGAGTCCGATGAGGACGGACGGGTTCGGGAGCGCGGAGGCGAGGTCGTCGATCGACAACGAGCTGGTGTTGGTGCCGATGATGGCCGCCGGGGCGAAGCGGGCGATCGTGGCGAGCACCCGGTACTTCAGGTCGACGAGCTCGGGCACGGCCTCGACCACGAGCGATGCGGAGGCGAGCGAGGCCGGATCCGTGGTGACCGAGATGCCGCCGACGACCTCGATGCCCTTCTCGGCTGCCTTGGCCAGGGTCTTCTCCACGCGAACACGCGCGTCGGCAGCGGCCGCACGGGTCTCGACGATGGTGACGGTGCTGCCGGCGACGGCGAACGCGTGCGCGATGCCGGCGCCCATGCGGCCGCCCCCGTACACGCCGACGGAAACAGGGAAGGTGGTCACGGGCGCTCCAGCAGCAATGCCGAGCCCTGGCCGACGCCGACGCACATTGTGGCCAGGCCACGCCTGCCACCTGCCCGCTCCAGTCTGCCCAGCAGCGTGACGACGATGCGCGTGCCCGAGCAGCCCAGCGGATGCCCCAGCGCGATCGCCCCACCGTCGGAGTTCACGATCTCGGGGTCCAGACCGAGGTCGCGGACGCAGGCGAGTGACTGGGAGGCGAACGCCTCGTTCAGCTCGACAGCGTCCACATCGGACACCGACCAGCCCGCCCGGCCGAGCACCTTCCGCGTCGCCGGAACAGGTCCGATGCCCATGATCTCCGGGGCAACGGCGGCACTCGCTCCCGCGACGAGCCGTGCCCGCGGCTGCAGGCCGTGCCGTGCCGCGTACCGCTCGCTCACCACGACCACGGCGGCCGCGCCGTCGTTGAGCGGGCTGGAGTTGCCCGCGGTGATCACGCCGCCGGGCCCGTGGACCGGCCGCAGACCGGCGAGCTTGGCCAGGCTGGTGTCGGCCCTCGGCCCCTCGTCCTCCGTCACCTCGCCGACCGGCACGATCTCGGCGGCGAACCGGCCGTTCTTCTGCGCGTCGACGGCGCGCTGGTGCGACCGCAGCGCGAACTCGTCGAGCTCCTCACGGGTCAGCTTCCACTGCTGGGCAACGCGTTCGGCGGTCTGCGGCATCGACAGCGTGGTGTCCGCGCCGAACGCCGGGTTCGTGAAGCGCCAGCCGATCGAGGTGTCGAAGGACGCGCCGGGACGAGCGAACGCCTTGCTCGGCTTCTCGGTCACCCACGGCGCGCGCGTCATCGACTCGACGCCGCCGGCGATCACCACGTCCGCGTCTCCGGCCGCGATCATCTGCCTGGCGGTGGTGAGCGCGGTCAACCCGGAGGCGCACAGGCGGTTGACGGTGAAGCCCGGCACGGTGTCCGGCAGCCCGGCGAGCAGGCCGGCCATGCGGGCGACGTTGCGGTTGTCCTCCCCCGCCTGGTTCGCCGCACCGAGGACGATCTCGTCCACGTCGGCCGGGTCGATGCCCGTGCGTTCGACGACCGCGCGCACGACGAGCGCCGCGAGGTCGTCCGGGCGGATCTTGGCGAGGGCGCCGCCGTACCGTCCGATCGGCGTGCGGACGCCGTCGAGAACGAATGCCTCGTGCAACAGTGCTCCTTGATTCTCAGGCGTCGAAGTCGACGGTCACGGTGCCGCTGATGGGGAACGTCTGGCAGGTCAGCACGAAGTCGCGGGCGACCTCGTCGGGTTCGAGCGCGTAGTTGCGGACCATGTCGGCCTTGCCGTCGCGGATCCGCGCCCGGCACGTCCCGCACACGCCGCCCTTGCAGGCGAACGGCACATCGCCGCGCACCTGCTGGGCGGAGTCGAGGATCGTGCGGTCGCGGCGCATCGGCGTGACGGTCGTCCGGCCGTCCAGCACGACGGTGACCTCGCTGGTGTCGCCCTCGACGACGTTCTCGACGTGCCGGAGCCGCGGCGGCGGCTCGTCGACGTAGAAGAGCTCGAAGTGGACTTTCTCCGACGGAACTCCCAGCGAGGCAAGCACTTCGCGGGCTTCGGTGAGCATCTCGAACGGCCCGCACAGCCACACGTGGTCCATCTCCGCGACGGGCACGAGCCGGGTGAGCAGCTGCCGCATCCGGTCGGCGTCGAGCCTGCCGGAGAACAGCTCGACGTCCCGGGGCTCGCGGGACAACACGTGCACGAGGTCGAACCGGGTGTTGTGCGCGTTCTTCAGGTCGGCCAGCTCTTCCGCGAACATCACCGTGTTGGTGGTCCGGTTGCCGTAGAGCAACGTCACGCGCGCGTCCGGGTTGCCCAGAACGGTCGAAGCGATCGAGAGCATCGGCGTGATGCCCGAGCCCGCCGCTATGCACAGGTGACGACCGCCCTCGGCCGGGTCGGCGCGGAAGCTGCCGGACGGCGCCTGCACCTCCAGGGAGTCCCCTGGCCGGACGTCGCGCACCAGCCAGCTGGAGAACAGACCGCCGGGGATCTCCCGCACGCCGATCCGCGGAGACGAGCCGACCGGCGCACAGATCGAGTAGGTCCTGCGGTGCTCGACGCCGTCCACGACCCGGCGCAACGTGAGCGACTGCCCGGCCGCGAACGAGAACACCTCGCGCAGGTCGTCCGGCACGGCGAAGGTGATCGCCGCGGCGTCGTCGGTGACCCGGTCGACCGCGGACACGGCCAGCGGGTGGAACGCCATGTCAGATCTCCTTCACGTGGTCGAACGGCTCCAGGCACGCGCGGCACCGGTACAGGGCCTTGCACGCGGTCGAACCGAACTCCGAGGTGAGCTCGACGTCCCCGGAATCGCAACGGGGACAACGATTCGCGCGCCTGACCGGCCCCAGCGAGAGCGGCACCGGACCATCGCGCCGCGGTGCGGACCCTGGCGGTGAGATGCCGGCGCCGGCGAGGGCCGCCCTCCCCGCGGGCGTGATCCAGTCGGTCGTCCAGGCAGGCCGCAGCGCGATCTTGACCTCGACGTCCGCGAAGCCCTCGGAGCGCAACGTTCGCACGAGGTCGTCGCGCATCGTCGCCATCGCCGGGCAGCCGGAGTAGGTGGGCGTGATCGACACGACGACCCCGCCCAGCGCCGAGACCTCGACGTCGCGCAGCACACCGAGGTCCGCCAGCGTCAGCATCGGCAGTTCCGGATCGACCACCGTGGCGGCCACGGCACGGGCACGTTCCAGCACTGTCACCACAGTCCCTTCGGGTGTGCCCTGGCGACGCTCTGCATCTCCGCCAGCAAGTCGGTCAACGCCTCGGTGTGCACGCACTCGCGACCAAGACCACGAGCGGGTGTGACTTCGGGCCGGGACACGTCAGCGGCCGCGAACACCTGGTCCAGCACGACTTCAACGTCGGCGGGCGCGTCGAGCTCCGGCCAGAACGCCCACAGCCCGTCGAGGGCACCGAGCACCCGCCGGCGGGACTCGGCGGTGCCACGCGCGAGCGTGACGAACCAGCGGGCCGCGAAGTCGCGGTGGTACGCGAGCTCCTTGCGGCCCTTCGCGGCGACGGCGGCGAGCACCGCGTCCGGGTGCGCCACCATCGACTCGAACTCCGCCAGCCGACAGATACTCAGCAGCAGCAACCGAGTGATCGTCTCGGCGAAGTCGCCGTTGGGCAGCTCGGCCATCGTCACGTTGCGGAACTCCGCCGGAGAGCGGAAGAACGCCAGGGCGTCCTCCGCGGGCACCGGTGAGTCGTCCGGCAACGCCGGCACCACGGACGGGTCAGCGGCCGCGGCACGCGCCAGGAGCAACCGCGCCTGGCCGAGCAGGTCCAGCGCGACGTTCGCGAGCGCGATGTCCTCCTCGAGGTCCGGGGCACGACTGCACCACTCCGAAAGCCGTTGGGAGAGCACGAGAGCGTCGTCGCCGAGCATCAGGCAGTACCGCGCGAGCGCCGCAGGATCGACACCGTCCGGCACGGTCGTGTCCACGCCGGCCAGCGGGTCTTCGAAGTCGGTGCCGAACGCCCAGTGCGCGTCGTTCCCGAGCAGGTCGTCGCTGATCATCAGGCCTCACATGTGGGGAACGTGCTCGGGGATGTCGTAGAACGTGGGGTGCCGGTAGACCTTGTCCCCGCTCGGCGCGAACATCGGGTCCTTCTCGTCGGGGCTGGACGCGGTGATCTCGCACGCGCGCACGACCCAGATGGACACGCCTTCGTTGCGCCGGGTGTAGACGTCCCGTGCGTGCATCAAGGCGAACCTGTCATCGGGTGCGTGCAGCGATCCGACGTGCACGTGGTTGAGGCCGCGCTTGCTGCGCAAGAACACCTCGTAGAGCGGCCATTCGCTCATCGCGCACCCTCCTCGGCGAACGCCACCGCCGCGTCCCGCACCCAGGCGCCGTCCTCGTGGGCGCTGCGCCTGCGGTCGAGCCGCTCGGCGTTGCACGGCCCGTTTCCCTTGACCACGGCCCAGAACTCGTGCCAGTCCGGCTCGCCGAAGTCGTGCGCCTGCCGCTCGGAGTTCCACCTCAGTTCCGGGTCGGGCAGCGTCACCCCGAGCGCACGGGCCTGTGGGACGGTCATGTCGACGAACTTCTGCCGCAGCTCGTCGTTGGTGTTGCGCTTGATGCCCCAGGCCATCGACTGCTCGGTGTTCGGCGAGGCGTCGTCGGGTGGACCGAACATCATCAACGCGGGCCACCAGAACCGGTCGACGGACTCCTGCACCATCGCCCGCTGCTCGTCCGTGCCACGCATCATCGTCATCAGCAGCTCGTAGCCCTGCCGCTGGTGGAACGACTCCTCCTTGCAGATGCGGATCATCGCCCGGCCGTAGGGGCCGAAGGAGGTGCGGCACAACGGCACCTGGTTGCAGATCGCGGCACCGTCCACGAGCCAGCCGATCGTGCCGACGTCGGCGTAGGACGGCGTCGGGTAGTTGAAGATCGACGAGTACTTCTGCTTGCCGCTCAACAGCTTCTCGGTCAACTCGCGTCGCGAGGTGCCGAGCGTCTCGCACGCGGAGTACAGGTAGAGCCCGTGCCCCGCCTCGTCCTGCACCTTGGCGAGCAGGATCGCCTTGCGCCGCAACGAGGGCGCCCGCGAGATCCAGTCGCCCTCCGGCTGCATGCCGATGATCTCGGAGTGCGCGTGCTGCGCGATCTGCCGGATCAGCGTTTTGCGGTAGGCCTCGGGCATCCAGTCTCGTGGCTCGACCCGGTCGCCCCGCGCGACGGTCGCCTCGAAGTGCCCCGCGAGCTCCGTTTCCGTGACGGTCATCGCGCCTCTCTCGATTTACTGACCGAACGTTCTGTATTACCGTGACACACGGAGCACGGCCTTCGCAAGGGAGAGGAATCTGTGACAGTGACTGCACTTCTGGAGAGTTACGCCTCGGGCCGATGGTTCCGCGCACAGGCCGACGGTGAACCACTGCTCGACGCGGCGACCGGTGAAGAGGTCGCACGCATGTCCAGCCAGGGCTTGGATCTGAGCGCGATGGTCGAGCACGCCAAGCGCGTCGGCGGCCCGGCGATCCGCGAGCTGACGTTCCACGAGCGCGCCGCGCTGATCAAGGAACTGGCCAAGCACCTCAGCGCACACAAGGGCGGCCTGTACGAGCTGTCGTTCCGCACCGGCGCCACCCAGCGCGACTCGCTCGTCGACATCGACGGCGGGGTCGGCACGCTGTTCAGCTTCGCAAGCAAGGGAGTGCGCGAGCTGCCGAACGACACGGTCGTGCTGGACGGCGGTCTCGAGCGCCTCGGCCGCGAGGGCACGTTCCTCGGCCAGCACCTCTACACCTCGCGCCCCGGTGTCGCGGTGCAGATCAACGCCTTCAACTTCCCCGTGTGGGGCATGCTCGAGAAGCTCGCGCCGGCGTTCCTGGCCGGGTTGCCGAGCATCGTCAAACCCGCCAGCCAGGGCGCCTACCTCGCCGAAGCCGTCGTGCGTCAGATCATCGAGTCCGGGATCCTGCCGGAAGGATCGCTGCAGTTGTTGTGCGGCAGCCCGCGCGGCCTGCTCGACGTGCTGGACGAGCAGGATTCCGTTGCCTTCACCGGATCCGCGCACACCGCCGGCATCCTGCGCAGCCACCCGAACGTGCAGCACGGCGGCGTTCGTCTTGGTGTGGAGGCCGATTCGCTCAACTGCTCGATCCTCGGGCCCGACGTGCGGGCAGGCGATCCCGAGTTCGACCTGTTCGTCAAGGGCGTCGTCACCGAGATGACGGTGAAGGCCGGCCAGAAGTGCACCGCGATCCGGCGGACGATCGTGCCGGAGTCCATTGCGGACAGTGTGGTGGACGCGATCTCCGCGCGGCTGGCCAAGGTCACGGTGGGCAATCCAGCCGACGAGACCGTGCGGATGGGCGCGCTGGCGTCGCTCGACCAGCGGCAGGAGGTGCGCAAGGCGATCGAGTCGCTGCGCAACTCCGCCGAGATCGTGTTCGGTGATCCGGACGACGTGCAGCTGGTGGACGCCGACGCCGACCGTGGCGCCTTCCTCTCCCCCGTGCTGCTGCGCGCCCGCGCCGGTGCCGTCGAGCCGCACGACGTCGAGCCGTTCGGCCCGGTCAGCACCGTGCTCACCTATCGCACCACCGCCGAGGCGACCGAACTGGCGGCACGCGGCAAGGGCAGCCTCGTCGGCTCGCTCGTGACGCACGAGGCCGACGTCGCACGACAGGTGGTGCTGGGAGTGGCACCGTGGCACGGCCGGATCCTGGTGCTCGACCGCGACGACGCCGCCGAGTCGACCGGCCACGGGTCGCCGTTGCCGATGCTGGTGCACGGTGGACCTGGACGCGCCGGCGGCGGCGAGGAACTCGGCGGTGTGCGGGGCGTGCTGCACCACATGCAGCGCACCGCGGTGCAGGCGTCGCCGGACATGCTGACCGCGATCACCGGACGCTGGACGACCGGGTCTCGCCGCGTGGTCGACGAGGTGCACCCGTTCCGCAAGTCGTTGGCGGAGTTGAGGATCGGTGACACCGTCGAGTCGGCGACCAGGCAGGTGACCCTCGCTGACATCGACCACTTCGCCGAGTTCACCGGTGACACGTTCTACGCGCACACCGATCCCGAAGCGGCGGCCGAGAACCCGTTGTTCGGCGGCATCGTGGCGCACGGCTACCTCGTGGTGTCGCTGGCGGCCGGGCTGTTCGTCGAGCCGAACCCCGGACCGGTGCTCGCCAACTTCGGTGTGGACCACCTGCGGTTCCTCACTCCGGTGAAGGCCGGCGACACGATCGCCGTGAAGCTGACGGTCAAGCAGATCACCCCGCGCACCAACGCCGAGTACGGCGAGGTGCGGTGGGACGCCGTCGTGACGAACCAGGACAACGACCCGGTCGCCACCTACGACGTCCTGACGCTGGTCGCCAAGCGATAGGGCAACGCCTGCTCGCTGCCGGCCGATCACCCCGTGGGACGGTGAGCCGGTGAGCGAGCAGGCACCGCGGCGCGGGAGGTCGACAGGGCCCCACGACCTCGAGCGGCTGCTGGAGGTCTCCGTGCGGGTGTTCACCGAATGCGGCCACGACGGCACGAGTTTGCAACACCTCACGCAGGCGTCGGGGTTGTCGCGTTCCTCGGTCTACCACCACATCGAGAGCAAAGAACAGCTGCTGCGGCTCGGCCTGGAACGCGCGCTGACAAACGATCAATCCGAGGGGCGATGGGAAACGCTCTCATGCCCCGCTCACAACAAGTTGGTTGTAGAAATGCGCCGATGACATCGTTGTCAGATCACGTCGACTACCACCAACTCGACCGTTCACCACCATGAGAGCGCGTCCATCAGGGCTTGACAAACCGGCGCGGCCCGACCTCCGGCAGGCAGTCCCCTATTTGCCAACAAAGTCCTGCAAGTACCACCAACTCTTGATCGAATCGTCCTCAACTACAGCCAACCTGTTCGCCTCCCGCCGAACTGCGGCGACCGGAAGCTGTTGGTCGTAGAAAAGTGCCTGTTGATGTTGAGTTGGTGGTACTTGCAGACGCCATCTGGGCCAGGCGACCACCTGCTTAAAGGTCCGCCATCGCCGACTTCGGCGCCTCCACGCAGTCCGCGACGAACCGGAGGAAGCCGCCCGCCGTGCCGCCGTCGCAGACGCGGTGGTCGAACACGAGCGACAGCTGCACGATCTGCCGCACCGCGATGTCTCCACCGACCACCCAGGGCCGGGGCAGGATCCGGCCCATGCCGAGG
The DNA here is from genome assembly GCF_016907955.1 of Lentzea nigeriaca. GTDB lineage: Bacteria > Actinomycetota > Actinomycetes > Mycobacteriales > Pseudonocardiaceae > Lentzea > Lentzea nigeriaca. Next base: position 68,840 of record NZ_JAFBCX010000003.1, read on the forward strand.
ATCGCGACCTCCGGGTGGTTGATGATCGCGGCGCTGCCGTCGACCCCAAGCACCCCGTAGTTGTTCAGGGTGAACGAACCCGAGGTCAGCTCGGCCGCAGTGGCGGTTCCCTCTCGCGCCGCGGCGGTGAGCCTGCGGATCTCGGCGTCGAGTCCGCGCATGCTCAGGCGGTGCGCGTCCCTGATCGCCGGGACGACGAGCCCGCGGTCGGTCTGCGCGGCGAGGCCGAGGTTGACGCCGTCGAGGTGGGTGATCTCGCCGCGCTCGGTGTCGACCCGGGAGTTCAGCTCCGGGAAACGGGCGAGGCCCGCGACCACGAACCGGGCGATCATCGCGAGGATTCCCGGTGCCGCACCGGTTTCCTTCAGCTCGGCGCGAAGATCGAGCAGTGCCGTCGCATCGACGTCCACCCAGGTCGTCGCTTCGGGGATCTCGGTGCGGCTGCGGGTCAGCGTCGTCGTGACCGCCTTGCGCATGCCCGTCAGCGGCACTCGGGTGCGGATCGGCAGGCCGGTGCGCTGGTCCACGTCGCTCACGACCACGACAGGCTGCGGCACGGCGACAGGCTCGGGTGCGGCAGCTGCTTCGACGTCGCGGCGCATGATCAGGCCATCGGGACCGGTGCCGGTCAACGTGGTCAGGTCGACGCCCTTGTCACGGGCGAGCCTGCGCACGATCGGCGACTGCACGGCGGGCCGTTCCCCGTTGCGGTTCTGCCTCGTGGGCGCGGAACGGGGAACGGCCCTTCTCCGGCGGCGGCGAGACGAGTCCGCCCCCGAAGTTCCGTAGCCGATCAGGACGTTGCCCGAACCGGCACGTTCTTCCTCCACATAGGACTCCGCGGCGGAAGTCCCCGCTTCGACCGAGATCAACGGCGAACCGACCTGGAGGGTGGCGCCTTCCTCACCGTGCAGCTGTGCGATCACACCGCCGAACGGCGACGGCACCTCGACCATCGCCTTGGCCGTCTCGACCTCGGCGACGGGCTCGTCCACCGCGACGGGGTCACCGATCTTGACGAGCCACCGGATCAGCACGGCCTCGGTCAGTCCCTCACCGAGGTCGGGCAGGTCGAACACCTGGGTGCTCACGCGGCGTCCTCCCACTGCAACGTGTCGACGGCGTCGAGGATCCGGTCCACGCCCGGCAGGAAGTGGTGCTCCAGCTTCGGCGGCGGATAAGGCACGTCGAACCCGGTGACCCGGCGAACCGGCGCTTCCAGGTGGTGGAAGCAGCGCTCCCCGACCCGTGCCGCGATCTCCGAGGCCACCGAGGCGAAGCCAGGTGCTTCTGCGACCACGACGGCCCTGCCGGTCTTGCGGACCTCGGCGCACACGGTGTCGTCGTCGAACGGGACGATGGAGCGCAGGTCGATCACGCCCAGGTCCCTGCCTTCGGTCGCGGCCTGCTCGGCGGCGGCCAGCGCCACCGGCACGGAGGGGCCGTAAGCGATCAACGTGGCGTCCTTGCCCTGGCGCCGGGCCACCGCGCGGCCGATCGGCGGCACGGGCACCGACACGTCGACTTCTTCCTTGGCGAAGTAGTGCTTCTTGGGCTCCAGGAAGACCACGGGGTCGGGGCTGGCGATCGCCGCGCGCAGCAGGCCGTAGGCGTCGGCGTTGGTGGCCGGTGCGACAACGGTCAAACCTGGGGTGTGCGCGTAGTAGGCCTCGGACGAGTCGCAGTGGTGCTCCACGCCACCGATCCCGCCCGCGTAGGGAATGCGGATGACGATCGGCAGCCGCACCTTGCCGCGCGTGCGGTTACCCAGCTTCGCGACGTGGCTGACGATCTGCTCGAACGCGGGGTACGCGAAGGCGTCGAACTGCATCTCGACGACCGGGCGCATGCCGTTCATGGCCATTCCCACCGCCATGCCGACGATTCCGGACTCGGCCAGCGGCGTGTCGAACACCCTGCCCTCGCCGAACTCCTGGTGGAGACCGTCGGTCACGCGGAACACCCCGCCCAGTTGGGCCACGTCCTCACCGAACACGACGACCGAGTCGTCCTCGGCGATGGCGTCCCGCAGCGCGGCGTTGATCGCCTGTGCCATGGTCATCTTCGGGGCGCTCATCAGGCCTCCTCGAGTTCGAGCTCTGCCCGCAGGGCCGCACGCTGTTCCACGAGCTGCGGAGTGGGGGTGGAGTAGAGGTGGGTGAACAGTTCCTCGGGATCGGCGACCGTCTCAGCGCCGACTCCGGCCCGGACCGCCGCCGCCATCTCCTCCGCGGCGGCGGTGATCTGCTGCTCGCGGTCGTCGTCGAGCGCACCGACCGCCGTCAGGTAGGTGCGCACCCGCAGCAGCGGATCACGAGGAAGCCACTCGGTGACCTCGTCGTCGGCGCGGTAGCGGCTGGCGTCGTCGGCATTGGTGTGGGACTCGATGCGGTAGGTGTCCGCCTCGACCAGCGTCGGCCCCTCCCCCGCGCGAGCCCGTGCGACGGCCTCACCGAGCACCTTTTCCAGCGCCGGCAGGTCGTTCCCGTCAACGCGCACGCCGGGCATGCCGTAGCCGATCGCCTTGGCCGCGAGGGAGGGTGCGACCGACTGGCGGGCCAGCGGCACCGAGATCGCGTATTTGTTGTTCTGCACGAAGAACACCACCGGGGCGCGGAAGACCGCGGCGAAGTTGCAGGCCTCGTGGAAGTCGCCTTCGCTGGTGGCGCCGTCGCCGCACAGCGCCATGACCACCGTGTCCTCGCCCTTGAGACGAGCCGCGTGAGCGACGCCGACCGCGTGCAACAGCTGGGTCGCCAGCGGCGTGGCCTGGGGCGCGACCTTGTGCTCGTTCGGGTCGTACCCGCAATGCCAGTCACCGCGCAGCAGAGTGAGCACCTCGACCGGGTCCACCCCACGGGCGGCGATCGCGGCCGTGTCGCGGTAGGTCGGGAACAGCCAGTCCCCGTCCGCGAGCACCGACGCACACGCGACCTGACAGGCCTCCTGCCCCCGCGAGGACGGGTACACGGCCAGCCGTCCCTGACGGACCAGCGCCCCGCACTGCTCGTTCAGCCTGCGAGCGAACACGAGTTTGCGGTACCCCTCGACCAGCGCCTCCGGGTCGGGCGCCGACGCTCCCCTGACCAGCCGGCCGGTCTCGTCGAGCAACCGGGCCGGGGTGATGGCCGCCTTGAGCTGACCGGCACTCAATCCACACCTCCACATGGCTTTACAGTTGTCGCGAATATTGCCTAGATTGACGGTCATTCGGCCAGATCCAGGAAGCGGTGCGAGACGATTGACTTGCGTGCACGATTCAGCAGGTCCAATTGGCTCGATGTGCCGCACTTTTGACCCCAGGAGCGAGACACGTGGACACGGAGCTGGACGAGATCGACCGCCGGATCCTGCGCGAACTGGAGTCCGACGGGCGCTTGTCCGGGCGAGCGCTGGCCGAACGCGTGACGATCTCGCGCGCGAACGCCTACGCCCGTTTCGAGCGTCTCGTGGCGGACGGGGTGATCACCGGTTTCACCGCACGGGTCGACCCGCTGAAGGTCGGGCTGACCACGTCGGCCTACGTGGCGATGACGGTGCGGCAGAACACCTGGCGCGATCTGCAGGTCCAGCTGCGGGCGATCCCTGAGGTGCGGCACATGGCACTGACGGGCGGCGAGTTCGACGTGATGCTGCTCGTCAGGGCGGAGGACAACAACGCGTTGCGCCGCGTCGTCCTGGAGCAGCTGCAGACGATTCCCGGAGTGCTGTCGACCAAGACGTTCCTGATCTTCGAAGACGCCGAGAACTGACCCTGAACCCCAACGATCGATCGGCTCCCAGGAGCCGGACGGAGGATTTGGCGCATGACCGTGCGAACCCGTGCTGACCTGGCGTCCCTGCCCGCCTACGTGCCCGGCAGAACCATCCCGGGCGCCATCAAGCTCGCGAGCAACGAGGTGTCCGCCGGGCCGCTGCCCAGCGTCGTCAAGGCGATCGCCGAGGCGGCCACGGGCATCAACAGGTACCCGGACTCGGGCTGCACCGACCTCACCGGCAGGCTCGCCGACAAGCTCGGCGTCCCCGCCGACCACCTCGCCCTGGGCTGCGGCTCGGTGACGCTGTGCCAGCAGCTCGTCCAGGCGACCTGCACCGAGAACGACGAGGTGCTGTTCGCGTGGCGGTCGTTCGAGGCCTACCCGATCGTCGTCCATGTCGCGGGCGCCAAGCAGATCCGCGTGCCGCTGACGTCCGAGCACGTGCACGACCTGGACGCGATGGCCGCGGCGATCACACCTCGGACCCGCATGGTGTTCGTCTGCAACCCGAACAACCCGACCGGCACCGCACTGCGCACCGACGAGATCGAGGCGTTCATCGCCCGCGTGCCCGCCGACGTGCTGGTGGTGATCGACGAGGCCTACAAGGAGTTCGTCGACGACGCGCACATCCCCGACGGCGTCGAGCTCGCCAAACAGCAGTGGGCCGCCGGCCGCGACAACGTCGCGGTGCTGCGCACGTTCTCCAAGGCCTACGGCCTGGCGGGCCTGCGGATCGGCTACGCGGTCGCCCCGCCCGCCGTCGCCGAGGCGCTGCGCAAGGTCTACGTGCCGTTCTCCGTCAACGCCCTCGCCCAGGTCGCCGCGATGGCCTCGCTGGACGCCGAGGACGAGCTGATGGTCCGCTGCCGCGCCATCGTCGCCGAACGCACCCGCGTCCGCGGCGAACTGCTCGCCATGGGCTACGAGGTGCCCGAGACCCAGGCGAACTTCGTCTGGCTGCCGCTGGGCGAGCGCACCGCCGCGTTCAACGAGCACTGCCTGACGCACAAGGTCATCGTCCGCGCGTTCGCAGGCGAAGGCGCCCGCGTGACCATCGGCGAGCCCGACGAGAACGACGCCTTCCTCGCCGCCGCCCGCGCGTTCACCTCATGAGCAGCTGAACGATCGCCGCGACTCCCACCACCACGATGACGCCGCGCAACACGGCGGTGGGAGCTTGCGGCCGATCTTGGCCGCCGACGTCCGATGACTTCATCGCGTCCATAGTGGACGGACGATCAGCGGCTGCGACTCGGGCTGTCGGCACGACTTCGCATTGGCGGTCTGGTGACCGGCGGGAGGCCGCTGGCGGACATCACCACGGGGACCATCAGCGAGCGGGACAGCGATCTCGTTGCACGACAACAACGACACCCGTGACGGCAATCCCCAGACGTCAACTCCGCGCACTGTCGTGACCGGCTCCTGACGGGCGCAACACGTGACTGGCACCGCCACCTGCTCTGCAGATTGTGCAGTCGCACACCGGTCAGCGGTAGCGCGGCGCCCTGGCGGCCTTGCGCCGGTCGAGCGTCTGCAGCAGCGGCATGGTGCGGAACGGGATGATCGCCGAGAGCACGACGATGCTGGCGGAACGGGCGACGAAGCGGGACCGGCCGATCTGGATCAGCGCCTCCTGCAGTCCCTGATGCGACTGGGCCGCGACCCGGCACAGGACGTCGCTGGCTCCGGTGGTGGCGTACGCCTCGAGCACACCGGGGATCGCGGCCAGCTCCTCGGCGACCTTGTCGAGCTCGCCCTGGACGGTCTGCAGCTGGACGAAGCACTGCACCGGGAAGCCGGCGGCCGCCACGTCGATGTGCGGCTGGTAGCCGGAGATCACGCCGGCCTCCTCGAGCTTGCGCAGCCGGGCCTGCACGGTCGCCCTGGCGACGTGGATGCGGCGCGAGGTCTCGAGCACGCCGATCTGCGGATGCTCGGCGAGCGACTCCAGCAGGGCGAAGTCGATGTCGTCGAGCTGAGCGGCCTCGTTCATGGCGCCCTCTGCTAGGCAATTTGCATAGTTGCAGTGGGGTTCGTCTGAGCGAGAGTAGCAGTGTGCGCATCGTTGTTTGGTGATGTTGCCGAGCTTCTCGCAGTCTCCGCATGCTCCGTGCCTAGATAGCCCCCACAGAGCTGCTGGAGGAAGACGACATGACCCTCGAAGGCACCCTGACCGCGCAGGAGAAGCTCGCCGGCCTGGACGCCGAGCAGCTCAGGCAGCTGGTCGGTCTCGTCGACTACGACGAGACCCAGGATCAGTTCCCGGTCAGCGGCTGGGACTCCATCGTGTTCGTCGTGGGCAACGCCACCCAGGCCGCGAGCTACTACCAGGCGACCTGGGGCATGGAGCTGGTCGCCTACTCGGGCCCGGAGAACGGCAACCGCGACCACAAGGCGTTCGTGCTCAAGTCCGGCTCGATCCGCTTCGTTCTCAAGGGTGCTGTCCACCCGGACAGCCCGCTGGTCGCCCACCACGCGAAGCACGGCGACGGCGTCGTCGACATCTCTCTCGAGGTGCCCGACGTCGACAAGTGCATCGCCCAGGCGAAGAAGGCCGGAGCCACTGTCCTCGAGGAGCCGCACGACCTGACCGACGAGCACGGCACCGTCCGCGTCGCCGCTATCGCGACGTATGGCGAGACCCGGCACACGCTCGTGCAGCGCGTGGTCGGCGGTGTCCGCTACGACGGCCCCCATCTCCCTGGCTACGAGCCGGCGTCGAGCACGTTCGTGAAGCGTGAGGGTGCGCCGAAGCGTCTCTTCCAGGCTCTCGACCACATCGTCGGCAACGTCGAGCTCGGGAAGATGGACGAGTGGGTCGGTTTCTACAACCGGGTCATGGGCTTCGTGAACATGGCGGAGTTCATCGGTGACGACATCGCCACCGACTACTCGGCGCTGATGTCGAAGGTGGTCGCCAACGGCAACCACCGGGTGAAGTTCCCGCTCAACGAGCCGGCCGTCGCGAAGAAGAAGTCGCAGATCGACGAGTACCTCGAGTTCCACCGCGGCCCCGGCGCCCAGCACCTGGCGCTCGCGACCAACGACATCCTGCGCACCGTCGACGAGCTGCGCAAGGCAGGTGTCGACTTCCTCGACACGCCCGACGCCTACTACGACGACCCCGAGCTGCGGGCCCGCATCGGTGAGGTCCGGGTGCCGGTCGAGGAGCTGAAGAGGCGGGGCATCCTGGTCGACCGCGACGAGGACGGCTACCTGCTGCAGATCTTCACCAAGCCGCTCGGTGACCGGCCGACGGTCTTCTTCGAGCTGATCGAGCGGCACGGGTCGCTGGGCTTCGGCAAGGGCAACTTCAAGGCCCTCTTCGAGTCCATCGAGCGCGAGCAGGATCGCCGTGGCAACCTCTGACGAGCTGGTCCGCGGCCTGGTCGACGACGCTGGGCTGTTCCCGCCGGAGGAGCTCGACATGGCCGCCGCCGTGGCCCGTCACCGGGCTGACCGGGCAGCCGCGAGCCCGGTGCTGACGCACCGCTTCGTGTGCCCGGTCGGCCGGTTCGCCGAGCTGCGGGAGCACCTGGCCGACGGGGACCGGATCGAACTGATCGCCCTCGGGCCGGCCGCCTGGACGACCTGCCGGGAGATCGAGGCGGTGCTGGAGGACCCGCACCTGGTGTTGCGCGGGTTCGAGACCGTCCTGCCCGCTGGGTCGGCCGAACGCGAGGAGGTGCTCGCCGTCGCCGACGCGCTCGTCGCCCAGGTCCCAGGCCTCGAGGTCTGGGTCGAGGTCGGCGTCCGGCCGGTGCACGGCGCCGACCTCGACCTGCTGAAGGCGCATGGCCACCGGGCAAAGGTCCGCTGTGGCGGCGTACGGCGGGAGATGTTCCCGTCCGCCGCCGAACTGGCCGCGTTCCTCGTCGCCGCCGCCGAGCGGGGTCTCCCGTTCAAGGCCACCGCCGGGCTCCACCACGCGATCACCCACACCGACAGCACGACCGGCTTCGGCCACTTCGGCTTTCTCGACGTGATCGCGGGGACAGCCCGCGCGCTCGTCGGCGCACCTGTCGCCGAGGTCGAGGCGACTCTGCTGGAGCGCGATCCCGCGGCCGTCGTCGAAGCCACCGCGGGCCTGTCCGCGGACGCCGCCGGCGACGTGCGGAACCTGTTCCGCTCGTTCGGCTCCTGCAGCACCAGCGCGCCGGTCGAAGACCTGGCCGCGCTGGGTCTTCCTTCCACTGTCACCGCTTTCCAGCACCGAACCTGAGGAACACGCGATGACCTCGTACCTGTCCGGCTTCGGCAACGGCTTCGAGACCGAGGCCCTTCCCGGTGCCCTTCCGGTCGGCCGCAACTCGCCGCAGCGATGTGCCTACGGGTTGTACGCCGAGCAGCTGAGCGGCTCGCCGTTCACCGCCCCGCGCGCCAGCAACGAGCGTTCCTGGCTCTACCGGATCCGTCCGAGTGTCGCCCACTGGGGTGAGTTCAGCCTCGTGCCGACCGAGGCGGGCAGCCCCACGGAGTCCGTGAAGCACTGGCGCTCGGCCCCGGACGACGCCCCCAAGGTGCCGATCGCGCAAATGCGGTGGGACCCGCACCCACTGCCGGACACCGAGCGGACCACGTTCATCACGGGCATCCGCACGATCACGACCGGCGGTGACGTCGAGGCGCAGACGGGCTTCGCCAACAGCGTCTACACGATCACGGACTCGATGGTCGACGAGTACTTCTACAACGGCGACGCCGAGATGCTCTTCGTCCTCGAGCACAACCCGGTCCGGTTCTGCACCGAGTTCGGCGTCATCGACGCGGCACCCGGTGAGATCGTGGTCGTCCCCCGCGGTGTGAAGCTGCGCGTCGAGGTGCCGGAAGGTCCCGCCCGCGGCTACCTCTGCGAGAACTACGGCGGCGCCTTCACGCTGCCCGAGCGCGGCCCGATCGGCGCGAACTGCCTGGCCAACCCACGCGACTTCCTCACGCCCGTCGCGGCGTTCGAGGACCGCGAAGTGCCCTCGACGCTCTACGTGAAGTGGGGCGGCGACCTGTGGCGGACGACGCTCGGCCACTCACCGCTCGACGTGGTCGCCTGGCACGGCAACTACGCGCCGTACAAGTACGACGTGCGACGGTTCTCGCCGGTGGGCCCACTGCTCTTCGACCACGCGGACCCCTCGATCTTCACCGTGCTCACCTCGCCGAGCGAGACGCCGGGGACAGCCAACATCGACTTCGTCTGCTTCCCCGAGCGCTGGATGGTGGCCGAGGACACCTTCCGCCCGCCGTGGTACCACATGAACATCATGAGCGAGTTCATGGGACTCGTGTACGGCGTCTACGACGCCAAGCCCGGCGGCGGGTTCGCGCCAGGTGGCATCAGCCTCCACAACTGCATGATGCCCCACGGTCCGGATGCCAAGGCGTTCGAAGCAGGCAGCACGGAGGAGATGAAGCCGGTCAAGCAGGAGGGCACCCTCGCCTTCATGTTCGAGACCCGCTTCCCCCAGCGGGTCACGGCGTACGCCGCCGAGTCACCGCAGCGCCAGCGGGACTACGCGAACTGCTGGAGCGGTCTGGTCAAGCGCTTCACCCCGGAGCAGCCGTGAGCGCCCTGGCCGACCTCGACGTGACGCACGACCCGAGCCTGCGCAGCTGGGTCGCGTCGGCGGGTGAGGGAAGCGACTTCCCGCTGCAGAACCTGCCGTTCGGTGTGGTCGCACCCCGCGCGGGCGGAGCACCACGCGGGGTCGTGCGGATCGGCGACGACGTGCTCGACCTGACCGGGCTCGCCGTCGCGGGCCTGCTCGAGGACGAGGCGCTGGCTGCCGCGAAGGCCGCTGGCGAGGAGTCTCTCAACGCGCTCTTCGCGCTGGGCGCCGGCCCGCGGCGGGCCCTGCGGACGGCACTGCACGGGCTGCTCGTCGAGGGCTCCCCGGCGCAGGAGCAGGTCGCGGCACTGCTCACCCCGGTGGCCGACGTCGACGTCCTGCTCCCCGGTGCGATCGGCGACTACACCGACTTCTACGTCGGCATCCACCACGCTGTGAACGTGGGCTCGATCTTCCGGCCAGACAACCCGCTGCTGCCCAACTACAAGTGGGTGCCCATCGGCTACCACGGCCGGGCGTCCAGCATCGGCGTCAGCGGCGGCACCGTCGTGCGGCCGCTCGGTCAGACGAAGCGCCCCGACGCCGACGCGCCGACGTTCGTCCCGACCCAGCGGCTCGACATCGAGCTGGAGCTGGGGATCTGGATCGGCCCTGGCAACGAGCTCGGCGAGCCGATCGCGCTCGACGAGGCCGAGGACCACGTCGCCGGCTTCTGCCTGCTCAACGACTGGAGCGCACGCGACGTCCAGGCCTGGGAGTACCAGCCGCTGGGCCCGTTCCTGGCGAAGAACTTCGCCTCGACCGTCTCGGCGTGGGTGGTCACCCCCGAGGCGCTGGCGCCGTACCGGACGCCGTGGGACCGTCCCGCCGCCGACCCCGCCCCACTGCCGCACCTCGACTCCGAGGCACACCGGCGGAGCTGCGGCTTCGACATCGACCTCGAGGTCCACCTGGCCACCGCGCGGATGCGGGCGGCGGGCGAGGAGCCCGCGCTCGTCAGCTCCTCGTCGACACGGCACATGTACTGGTCGGTCGCGCAGATGATCACCCATCACACCAGCAACGGCTGCAGCCTGCGGCCCGGCGACCTGTTCGGCAGCGGCACGATCTCCGGTCCGACGCCGGGATCGGAGGGCAGCTTCCTCGAACTCAGCCACGGCGGAACCGAGCCCATCACGTTGCCCAACGGCGAGAAACGGACCTTCCTGCTCGACGGCGACGAGGTCGTCCTGCGCGCTCGCGCCCACCGCGAGGGCGCCGCCCCGATCGGCTTCGGCGAGTGCCGGGCCGCGGTCTCTCCCTCTCCCGGAGGCACGCGGTGATCGACAAGGTGCTCCACGACGCGGCCGCGGCGGTGGCGGACATCCCGTCCGGGGCGAGCATCGCGGTCGGCGGCTTCGGGCTGTGCGGCATCCCGTCCGCGCTCATCGAAGCCCTGCTGGACCACGGAGCCGCAGACCTCGAGGTGGTCTCCAACAACTGCGGCGTCGACGACTGGGGCCTCGGCCGTCTGCTGCAGGCCGGCAGGCTGCGGCGCATCGTGTCGTCGTATGTCGGGGAGAACAAGGAGTTCGCCCGCCAGTACCTCGCCGGAGAGCTCGAAGTGGAGCTCACGCCGCAGGGCACGCTCGCCGAACGCATGCGCGCGGGCGGCTCCGGCATCCCGGCGTTCTTCACCGCGACCGGGGCCGGCACGCAGGTGGCCGAGGGCGGCATCCCGTGGAGGTACGACGTCGAGGGCAACGTGGTCGTGAGCTCCCCGGCCAAGGAGACCAGGCGGTTCACGGTCGACGGCCGCGAGCGCGAGTACGTCCTGGAGCAGGCGATCATCGCCGACTTCGCCCTCGTCCGCGCGAGCAAAGGCGACCGTCACGGCAACCTCGTCTTCCGGCGTGCCGCGCGCAACTTCAACCCACTCGCGGCGATGTGCGGCCGCATCACGATCGCCGAGGTCGAGGAGCTCGTCGACCCCGGCGAACTCGACCCCGACCAGATCCACACCCCAGGTGTCTTCGTCCAGCGCGTCGTCGCGCTCCCGCCGGAGGCGGCCGCCGACAAGCGCATCGAGAAGAGGACGGTCCGTTGAGCTGGACCAGGGAGCAGATGGCCGCACGCGCCGCGGCCGAACTCGAGGACGGCGCCTACGTCAACCTCGGCATCGGGCTGCCGACCCTCGTACCGAACCACGTACCGGAGGGCGTCGAACTGGTCCTGCAGTCGGAGAACGGCATCCTCGGCGTCGGGCCCTACCCCGACGAGCAGCACGTCGACGCGGACCTCGTCAACGCCGGCAAGGAGACGGTCACGGTGCGTCCGGGCGCGAGCTTCTTCGACTCCGCCACGTCGTTCGGCATGATCCGCGGTGGCAAGATCGACAGCGCCGTCCTCGGCGCCATGCAGGTCTCGGCGACCGGCGACATCGCCAACTGGATGATCCCCGGCAAGATGGTCAAGGGCATGGGCGGGGCGATGGACCTGGTCCACGGCGCTCGCAAGATCATCGTCCTCATGGAGCACGTCGCCAGGGACGGGTCATTCAAGATCGTGAGCGAGTGCAGCCTCCCACTGACCGGCAGGGCCGTCGTCCAGCGGATCATCACCGACCTCTGCGTCCTCGACGTGACCGCCGACGGGCTGCGGCTGGTCGAGTTGGCACCAGGGGTCACCGAGGACGAGGTGCGCGCGAAGACGGAGCCCGCCCTGCGCTGACGGGCACACCGGGCCGAGCCGGTGTCGTCGTCAGCGCACATGTACTCCCGGTGTTGAACGGCAACGGGTTCTGGTTCAACCCTGTTCAAACCGCAGTCAGTGCGGCAGAACGTTCCAACGTTGTGGGTTCTCGAAGTCTTGCTTGAACAGCAGGTCAGCAGCGACATGTGCGACGATATGTACTGACTTCAGTTCACACTGAAACAACTGTGAATACTGGCGAGCCGCGACTGCTCGACCATCCACGCATGCTCGACCTCGCCGGCCAAACGGCGAACGTCGACCTGAGCGAAGCCGACGTGCAACACCGACGCCGGACACCTCGCACTGCTCTACGTCGCAGCCCGGCTGCTACACCGGACCTCTCCGCACCGCTCAGAAAGCTCGTCGAGACCTTGTGAACCGTAGAACGTGCCGTTCATCGCGGGGCGACGCATCGCGCGTCGACGAGCACAGTCGTCAGGCCCGGAGCCATCAACGCTCCGAGCCTGCGACCAGGTTTTCGGTTACGGGCAACGCTTCCAGGAGAAGAAGTAGTCCGTCTTGGCGTGGCCGTCGAGCGAGTCCATCGCCATGAAGCTCGCCTTCTTCGAATCCGACGTGCCCACGTTGACCCGCAGCTCGGTGTTGATGTTGAGGTTCCTGTTCACACCACAGGGCGGGTAGATGATCGGCGAGCCCACGTCCGTGGCCTGCCACTCGTCATCCACCGGGCCCTGCCAGTTGTGGCTGCGGTAGCCCGTGTCCGTCATGCCCTGGAAGTAGTAGCTGGACCTCAGGGAACTGGTGGCACCGCGTTCGAGGTGGAGGTAGCCGGCGTAGTCGACCTTGGAGATGCCGTAGACGAAGCCCTCCGGCGCGTTCACCCTGACGCTCAGCTGGCAGTTCTTGCGGAAGTCCGTCGGCGCGGCACCAGGGCCGACCTTGGCCGCATAGCTGCTGAAGACCACGTGGAAGGCGGAGTTGTCCGGTGACACCGTCACCGAGGTGGTGCCTTTGGGACAGCCGCTTCCGTTGATCGTGTCGATGGTGACCGCGCCGGGTGGCGGGATGTCGGCCTGTGGGAGGACGACGGTGGACATCGCCATGGCCGCGGCGACAATCGCGTGGATCATTGGACACCTTCCGGCTCGTACGCTGGGCAGCGGCGGCGAAGATGTACCCAACACGATGACGGCGGCTTGGCGGGGTTCCTGCCACCTTGCGATTACCTGACGATCGCTCCTCCCCTCTCCTGCTCATCTCAGTCCGGGCTCGCCTCCGACCGCGCGCCCGCGAGCACCTAGGCGAAGCGAGCGAGGCGGCCGCCCTGGAAGCGGGCGCACTCGAGCGTCGTCTCGTCGGGCATGGTCGACGGGAAGCCCGCGGGTCATGAAGTGCCGTAAGGGTTTCCACCGGCCGCGTACACGATGTCGTCGGTGTAGCCGAGCGGGACGATGACGCAGTCCCAGTGGTAGAAGACGTTGTTCAGCGACCGGATCGTGGCTTCCTGTCCGCCGTGCTGCACGGCGGACGACACGAACGTGACTGGTTTGTCGGCGAGCTTCCCGGCGTGCCAGAGGCTGCTCGCGGTGTCGCACCCAGTCGGGGTTCGACGCGATCGCCTTTTCGGGGGTAAACGGCTGTGACCCTCGGGAGCTGCACGCGACTACCAGCACCCCGGCGACGGCATCGGCGCTGGGTGCCCCAGCAACGCGACCTCGTCAACACCGACGTCGTGCTCTGGCACACTTTCGGCACCTCCCACCTGCCGCGGCCGGAGGACTGGCCGATCATGCCGTGCGAGTACGTCGGGTTCTCGCTCAAGCCCGCCGGGTTCTTCGACCGCAACCCCTCGCTGGACGTGCCGCCGCCTGGCCACGTGCCGCACTGCCACGCCGAGCATTCGTGATCGGGCACAGGTCGCTTTCCCTGATTTCCGCGACAGTTCCCCCAATCGTTGATCACGGACCACGCCGGTGGTGGCAGCATCGCCCGTGCCCTGTGAGCAGAGAAAGGGAACTACCAGATGAAGCGATCGACGCTGTCCGTTCTCCTGGCGCTGCTCGGGACCGTTGCCGCCGGCGTCGTGTCGCCCGCGGTCGCCGCGGCGGCACCCGTGCAGCCGCTCGAACGCGCCCATGCGCACAACGACTACGAGCACGCTCGCCCGCTGGCCGACGCCCTCGACAACGGGTTCGGGTCGGTTGAGGCCGACGTGTGGCTGGTGGACGGCGAACTCCGCGTGGCGCACGACCTGGCCGGCACACGACCGGGCCGCACCCTGCGCAGCCTCTACCTCCAGCCACTCGCCGAGCGGGTGCGTACCAACAAGGGCAGCGTTTACCCGCGCTGGCGCGGATCCCTGCAGCTGCTCATCGATGTGAAGAGCGACGGGCCCTCCACCTACCGTGCGGTGGACGAGGCGCTGCGCGAGTTCCGTTCCATGTTCACCCAGTGGACCAACGGTCACGAACGGCGCGGCGCGGTCGAGGTGGTCATCAGCGGGAACCGGCCGCGTGAGGACATGCTCGCCCAGTGCCGCCGCCTCGCCGGGTACGACGGGCGGCTGAGTGATCTCGGCACCGGCACGCCGGCCACGTTCATGCCGCTCGTCAGCGACAACTGGACGAACAACTTCACGTGGCAGGGAGTGGGCCCGATTCCGGTGCAGGAACGGGAAAAGCTGCACCGCATCGTCTCGCAGGCGCATGCCGCCGGGTACCGGGTGCGGTTCTGGGCCACGCCGGACGTGGCCGGAGCACCGCGGGACGCGGTGTGGCGCGAGCTGATCGCCGCCGACGTCGACCAGATCAACACCGACGACCTGGTGGGACTGCGTGAGTTCCTCCTGGCGAACGACCCGGCGGAGCACCACGCGGCCTGAGCGGATCACGACGAGCCCAGGCCACCGGCCTGGGCTCGTCGCACCCTTGGTCAGAGGATCGACGCCGCCGGGGTCGCCGCCCAGGTCGGGAAGTCCGTCACGCCGGCGTTGGTGATGCCGAACGTGCCGTTGCCGCCTGAGAACGCCACGGGGATCGAGCCCCAGCCGTTGACACCGGTCAACGCCAGGTCCGTCCTGCCGTCGCCGTTGAAGTCACGCGCCACGAGTTCGACTCCTGCCGAGTTCGCCCAGGCGGGGAAGTCCGCGACCGCGGCGTTGGTGACACCGAACGAACCATCTCCGTTGGAGAACGCGACAGGGATCGAACCCCAGCCCAGGCCACCGGTCAGCACGATGTCCGTGCGGCCGTCGCCGTTGAAGTCCTTGGCCACGATCCGGACGCCCGCGGTCGTCGCCCATGTCGGGAAGTCCGCGACCGCCGCGTTGGTGACGCCGAACGAACCATCCCCGTTGGAGAACGCCACCGGGATCGAACCCCAGCCCTGCACGCCGGTCAACGCGAAGTCCATCCGCCGGTCGTTGTTGAAGTCGCCGGTGAGAACCTTGACGTTCGGTGTCGCCGACCATCCGGGGAAGCTCGCGACACCGTTGTTGGTGATGCTGAACGAGCCGTCCCCGTTGGCGAACGCGACAGGGATCGAACCCCAGCCCGGCACACCGGTCAGTGCGATGTCGGTACGTCCGTCGCCGTTCACATCGCCGGTCACCAGCTTCACGCTCGGCGTGTTCGCCCAGGTCGCGAAGTCCCCGACCCCCGCGTTGGTGATGCTGAACGTGCCGTTTCCGCGGGAGAACGCGACGGGCACGGAACCCCAGCCCGCGCCGCCTGCCAGTGCGATGTCGGTGCGCCCGTCGGCGTTGAAGTCGCCGGTGACGATCTTGACGCCCGGTGTGGTCGCCCAGACCGGGAAGTCGGGCACCGCGGCGTTCGTGATGGAGTAGGTGCCGTCGCCGTTGGAGAACGCGACCGGGATGGAGCCCCAGCCGGCGGGACCGGTCAGCGCGATGTCGGTGCGTCCGTCGCCGTTGAAGTCGCCGGTCAGCAACTTCACGCCGGGCGTGCTCGACCAGGTCGCGAAGTCCGGCACACCCGCGTTGGTGACACCGAACGCGCCGGTGCCCGCGGAGAACGCGGTCGGGATCGAGCCCCAGCCGGGTACACCGTTCAACGCGATGTCGCCGCGTCCGTCGGCGTTGTAGTCCGCCTTGGTGTCCGTCACGCCGTCGGAGACAGGCGCGTACAGCAGGAGGTTCGGCGATCCGGCCGGGTCCGTGATCGCGTTCGGGGTCGCGTTGGTGAGCAACGCGTTCGCCACGAGCGGCGGGGTGTCGTACGGGTGGTTCGCGAGCCACAGCGCCGCCGCGCCCGCCACGTGCGGGGTCGCCATCGATGTGCCGCTGATCGTGTTCGACGCCGTGTCGCTGGTGTTCCACGACGACGTGATGCTCGTTCCGGGTGCGAACAGGTCGGTGCAGGAGCCGAAGTCGGACGAGGAGGCCCGACGGTCGTCGACGGTGGCGTTGTTGACGGTCAACGCCTCGGTCACCCTGGCCGGCGAGTAGTTGCAGGCGTTCGCGTTGTTGTTGCCGGACGCGATGGCGTAGGTGACGCCCGACGCGATCGAGTTCCGCACGGCCTGGTCGACCGCGGCGTTCGCACCACCGCCCAGGCTCATGTTGGCGACAGCAGGCCGCACGGCGTTGGCGGTCACCCAGTCGATGCCGCTGATGACGCCCGTCCACGATCCGGAACCCGAGCAGCCGAGCACCTTGACGGCGACCAGGTTCACGCTCTTCGCGATGCCGTACTCGGCGCCGCCGATGGTGCCGGCGACGTGCGTGCCGTGGCCGTTGCAGTCGGTGTTGTTGTTGTCTCCAGTGGTGTTCGTGCCCCAAGCAGCCCGGCCGCCGAACGTGGCGTGGCTCGTCCTGATGCCGGTGTCGATCACATAGGCCCGCACGTTCGCCGCACGTGACTCGAACGTGTACCGGCTGTCCCGCGCGTTCTGCCGCTGGTCGACCCGGTCGAGGCCCCACGACGGCGGACTCTGCTGCGAGTCGGTGAGGTGGACCTGGCCGTCCTCCTGGACGTAGGACACGGCCGGGTCCTTCGCGAGCCGGGCGGCCTGGCCTGCGCTCATGCGCGCGGCGAAACCGTGCAGGGCGTGCTGCCAGGTGGCCGTGACCGTGCCGCCGTACCTGCTGGTCAGCGCGGCCGAAGTGGTGATCGTGTTGTCCTTCAGAACAACGACATAGCTTCCCGGAATCGCTTGGGAAACGGCCCGCACGGCCACGGGCTCGGCATTCGCCGATACTGCGGAGGCGCCGATCAGAGTAATTGCAACCGCACTTGCTCTGACCAGACGCAAGGATCTCAGCGTAAGCATGAAGATCTACTTTCGCTCGGGTGACGAACAGGGCTCACCCGGTCGATCCTGCTGACTCGATCAGTTGCGCGGTAGTGCGGCGAATTGCCAAAATGGGAACATGTCAACGGCTTCGGCCGGCCGGGGAATGGACACGGGTCAGGATGGATGCGGGCCAACCGCGCAGCGCTGCGCGGTTGGCCCAACGGGAGCAGTAATAGGTGAAAACAGCTCAGCCAAACGTCGACAAACATCTGGGGAACAGTACGAGCGAAAGGACTCCCAGCACCGCCCCGGACACGAGTGTGACGCCGAACGCCAAAATGAACTTCCACCCGATCAGCGATCGCCCGTCCTACCGAAAATTAGAGAATGACGCCCGTCAGCTCCAGGGAGACGCGGTGAGCCAACTGGTGTCCTGAGCCCACGAGGTGGCGGAGTCCCAGGTGTTGGAGCCGCCGTTGCTCGCGATGTAGGCGGTGTAGTTGTAGTGGCGCAGGTACTTCGTCGGGAAGTTGACCGACTGGAACGAGTTGCCGGTGCCGCTGTTGCCCGTGGTGGAGCAGAACGTGGCGTCCTGTGCGAACGCGCTGCCGCCGTCGTCGGCGTTCAGGTTGAGCTGGTAGTTGTAATGGCGCAGGAACTGGCCGGGCTTGTCGACGGACTCGAAGGACAGGCAGGAGGTGTTGGCCAGGCCGGCGCGGACGATCCAGGTGGCGTCGGCCTTGTCGGTGGCCGAGCTCGAGGAGTTGATGGACGAGATGACGACCTTGCTGTCGGCGTCGTTGTGGCGGAGGTAGTGCGAGGTGCAGCAGGGCGCGGTGGTGGCCCGCAGGGAGATCCGGGAGCCGGGGGTCAGTGAGCCGGTGCTGGTCGATCCACTGCTGTAGCCGGCGGCGGTGATGTTGGCCTGGACGGCGTTCTCGGTGGCGTCCGAGGGGTAGCCCGAGGTCATGACGCCTTCGTAGAAGGTGCCTTGGGCCCACTTGCTGTTGTCACCGCCGATGCCGAGGATGATCGCGCCTTCCTTGCTCATCGGGTTGTAGCCGGAGGCGGTGGGGCGAATGCCGTTGTAGAAGGTGGACAGGCTGCCTGACTGGGCGTTGCCGCCGCGGAGGGCCCACTGGTTCGGGCCACCCTTGAGCATGGCGGTCAGGAACCGGTGGTTGACGGTCGGGTCGCCCGCGTTGAACCCGCGGTTGACTCCGGAGAACAGGCCGTTCTCCAGGTCTGCCATGACCCAGGGGCCGTTGCCGCTGCCCCAGCCCCAGCCCTTGTTGTTGCCGAAGTAGAGGGCCTCCATGTGGCCGTTGCCGGTGTCGAGGTTGTTGGTCTCGGCGTTGCCGTAGTCGAAGCAGCAGCCGCCGTTGAAGTGTGCGCCGTTGAAGATCGCGTACATGCCCTCCGGCTGGTCACCGGTCGCGATGCCGTTGGTGTTGTTGTTGCGGTAACCGGTGCCGGGGGCGACGTAGACGCCGTAGGCCTTGTGTCCGCCGACGGTGATCGGCGCCTCGAAGGCGTTGGCCAGGTTGTCCGGCCCGCCGGCGGCTCCGCCCCCAGGCGCCTGGGTGAGGTTGTTCCCCTTGGGAGACTGGTCGTAGATGACGGTGATGACGCAACTGGTGCCCGCGCAGAAGGAGTCCTGCGCGGCGGCGTCGGCGACACCTCCGGCGTTCAGCAGGCCGATGTTCCTGGTCGTGTTGTCGGAGGCGCGCTTGACCTGGTACAGCGGGCCGTTGTAGGCCCCGTACAGGGCGCGGGTGGTGCTGTGCGCGGCCACGCAGGGGGTGTTGCCCGCGGCGTAGATGTCGCACGGCCCCTGGGTGGCGGCCTGCGAGGTGGCCGTGGAGGTGAGCAGTCCTGCGGCGAGCGCGGCAGTGGCACCCGCGGCGAGGAGCGCACGCTGGGCGCGGCGCGGTGGATTGATCACGAGAACTCCTTCTCCAGGTGGGGTGTGAGGTGAGCGCCGACATCCGTGTCGGCGTCGAGTCAGCTCGTCACGCGGAAGGTGGCGTCGCCGCGGCCGGTGGCGGTCTGGGACGACGCGAAGGAGGAGTCGGCGAGGCCGGGATGACCGCTCCGTGATGACCGCTCCGTTGCCGGTCTTCGGCGTCCGCGGTGCGGTCAGCCGGACCGGGTCGCACGCCCGAGCCGCGCGGTGTCCTCAAAGGACTCCACCCGGAGCTCGAAGTTCCACCGCTGTGCGGCCGAAGGGCGCGACTCGGAAGCGGGAACCCTGCAAGTGAGCGCTAACATCCCCTACCGAGGCGAGCGCGAGGGTGACTCAGGCTAGGTTGCGCGGCGCCGAGCTCGGTCGGCGCTCTCCAGGGGCCAGTGTCCCGCGAAAGGTGTAGTGACTGGTGCCATGTCTGCGTACTCCCTGCGTCCTTGCAGCGGCAGCCTTGGTCGACCAGCAGGCTGGTCACGGGTGGGCCCCAGTGGTGCGAAGCCCTGATGTTAGCGTTAACATCTTCTGGTGAGCTAAATCAAAACACGGTGGCAACTTTCACGTCAATGGTTCGTGCTCCGGTGGGCGGCTTCGGTCCCGCCTACGACGTGAACACACCGGCACCTGGCCGGCTCACTGGCAAGCGGGCACGACCAGGCACACGCGGCAACCTCAGCGGCTCGCGCGCAGCATGTGCATCGCGTGCAGCGCCGAGGATCCCTCGAACTCCACGGATCCGCCGAGGTAACCGGAGATCAGGTCGGGAGCGGAGTGGTCCTCGACACCGGTGAACCCGAGGGCGCGCAACTTCGCGGCGATGCCGTCGGGAGTGAAGTAGCTGAACAGGGGTTCGCCGATGGCGGCCAGCCGTTCGGCACGCGCGCGTTGGTAGGCGCGTTCCGCGGCGGTGGTCGCGGTCCGCAGGTAGTCGAAGACCACCTCGACCGGCTGGGCCTGATCGGCGATGTAGGCGAGGGTGGCGTGGGCGGCGTCCGGCGTCAGGTAGTAGACGACGCCCAGCCACACGAACACGGCCGGATCCGTCCGGCTGAATCCGGCGGCTTCCAGTTCCGTTGCGAGCGTTTGGGTTTCGAAGTCGACCGGCACGAAGGTCAGCGTGTCGGGGCTGTCGATTCCGGCCGTGGCAAGGCGTTCTCGCTTCCACGCCTGGGTGGCGGGGTGGTCGACCTCGAAGACGCGCAGATCGCGGTGCGGATTGCGGTAGGCGAAGGTGTCCAGGCCCGCGCCCAGGATCACGACCTGCCGCACACCGGCGGCGACGGCCGCGGCCACGGTGTCCTCGGCGAAGCGAGCCCTGGTGGCGAAGAAAAGGCGGCGGGGCCGGTCCGTCACGGCACCGCCGAGGCGATCGGTTGCGGCCGTGCCCAGTTCCGGCAGTTCTTCCCCGACATGGCCGAGCAGACGTGCCGCGAGGGGGTCGGTGAAGATCTGTGGCTGGTCAGCGATCTGGTGGTAGGCGCGGGCGTACGCGGTGACGAGCGCCGTCCGGCTGGGTCCGCCGTTCTCCATGTTCACGACGCTACTCACGAAGTGGCTGCGTACATCGGCGACATGGATCACTTCAGAGAACGTGCAAGCCTGGAGAATTCTCCGAGATCTCCTCGTCACTGCTCCCCCGCAGGGCGGAGTAGCCCCTGCGTGCGGCGGCGATCGCCGGCTCGTCGGCGCCGCAGACCCGCAGGCATGCCTCGGCGATGGCGTGGCAGTCGGACGCGCCCGGTACGCGGGTCCGCCTTTGGTGGATCACGACCTCGACGAGCTGGATCAGCATCTCCCCCCGGCGCGCCCCCGCCGCCGAGGTGGGGTCGTCCCCGGCGACGCGGGCGCCCAGGCGGGCGTAGGTCTCCTGGAGTTCCACGCGGTCCTCGCGGAACAGGTCGTAGCGCTCCAGCTGCACTTCGGGCAGCAGGTAGAGCATGCCGATGTTGTGCGGTGCCGTCGCGAGCGTGTGCGCGTCCGCCATGGCGAGGGCGTAGAGCGCCGCCTCCGCCGGGAGTTGCGGGGCGGCGTCCTCCAGCGCACGGGCGGTCTCCAGGCTGGGGCGCACCGAGGTGCGGAGCAGTTCCAGGAGGATGTCGTCCTTGCCCGCGAAGTGGTAGTAGAGGGAGGCCTGCCTGATTCCGACCCGGTCGGCGATGGCGCGGGTCGACGTCGCGGAGAACCCCTGGTCCACGAACAGCGCGGCGGCCGCTTCGAGAATCTGTTCCCGTGGCGACATGCTGCCGCCCTCGTCGGGCGCGTGGCGTGGGCGGCCGGGGCGGGGGCGAGTCACCTCGTCATTGTCTCCTTCGTCCGGTTGGCCGCGAGGTAGGCCCGCCATCCCCCGAACGGGGTGATGTCGTCGGCGCCCTCCAGAGCCCACGGTTCGGCGAGGAAGCCCGGGACCGCGGCGCCGTCGGAGAGTTCGACGGTGCCGATGACCATCGGTGGCGGAACGGCGGCGACGAACGTGCCGAACCCCGCCGCCGGGAGCCGCCAGACCTCTCCCTCGACGCTGGCACCGCCGTCCGCGACGCGCATGAGACCGGGTTTGGGTGGTGTCGTGTCCAGTGCGCGCAACCGGTACGCCGCGGCAGTCGTGGCCGGGCGGACCAGGGTGCCGCCCGCTTGCACCAGTTGTGAGTTCAGGGGCTGGCCGCTGAGGTGCGCGCCGACGACGAAGAGGTCGATCGAGGGCGCGAGCAGGCGGCGGGCGAGATCGGCCAGGCCGCGGTCGCTGAACGCCGGACCGGTGAGCATCACGCCGAACGGCAGCCCGCCGACGAACCCGGCGGGCACGGCGAGTGAGGCCAAGTCGAGCAGGTTGGCGAAGTTGGTGAAGCGGCCCAGCCTGCTGTTGACGCCGACGGGGTCGGCGGCAACCTCCTCGAGGGTGGGATGGCAGGTGGTGGTCGGGGTCAGCAGCGCGTCGCAGCCGTCGAGCAACGCGCGTCCCTGCGCACCGAGGCGGGCGAGCGTGGCGGTGTCGGCGGCCCACTGCGCGGCCGTCGGCGATGCTCCCGCGAGGATGATCGCGGCCACGGTGGGGTCGAGGCCGGTGCCGATCTGGTCGCGATGAGCCTCGATGTGAGCACCGACGGCGGCGTAGCGTTCGGCGACGAAAGCGCCGCCGTACAACATCTTCGCTGCCTCGAGCAGCGGTGCGATGTCGACCTCGACGATCTCCACGCCAGTGGCGGCCAGGCTCTCCGCTGCCGCGGCGAAGGCCTCGCGCCAGCCGGGTGCCATCTCGGCCAGGTGCTCGCCGGTGGGCACGGCGACCCGCGGCCGCGGCGGAAGAACCGCGTCCGCGCGGGCTTCGCGGGACAACGGATCCTCGGCGTCGGGTCCGGACATGAGCTCGGCGACCAGCCGTCCCAGAGCGAGGTCGCGGGCGAAAACCGTGACGCAGTCCAGGGAATAGCACGCGGGCACGACTCCGGTGACGGGCACCAGCCCCTTCGTCGGTTTCACCCCGACGATGCCGTTGAGCGCGGCGGGGACACGTCCGGACCCCGCGGTGTCGGTGCCCAGTGCGGCGTCCACGATGCCCAGCGCGACGGCGACGGCGGAGCCCGCGGACGAACCCCCGGAGATCCTGGTGGGGTCCCAGGCGTTGCGGACCTCGCCGTACGGGCTTCTGGTGCCCACCAACCCGGTCGCGAACTGGTCGAGGTTGGTCTTCCCGATCACCACGGCGCCCGCGGCCCGCAGCCGCGCGACCGCCGTGGCGTCCGAGTCCGGGCGGTAGATGTAGGACGGCGCACCCGCGGTCGTCGGCAGCCCGGCCACGTCGATGTTGTCCTTGACCGCGATCACCCGGCCCGCCAGCGGGAGGTCCTCGCCCGCGGCCACCCGTTCGGCGATGATCTTCGCCTCGGACAGCGCGTCCTCGCGGAAGCGCAGGGTCACCCAGATCTCCCGGCGGCCCTCGGCCTCGATCCGGTCGTAGGCCCTGTCGACGGCGGCGATGGGATCGAGCGTCATGGCAGCACCGCCGCGAGGATCTGACCGGGGTCGACCTGGTCGCCGGGACTCACGTACAGCTCGACCAGTCTGCCCGTGACGGGTGTGGTCACGTCGGCCTCCATCTTCATCGCCTCGACCGAGAGGACCGCGTCCCCTTCGGTCATCGGGGAACCTGGTTGCACTGCGAGCCGCCAGACGGTCGCGGTGAACGGTGCGGTCACGGCGACCGCGCCGGCGGGCAGCGTCACGTCGGGTGCGGTGATCACTTCGGGTTCGTCGTGCCGGTCGAACTCCCCTGCGAGCCGCCAGCGGGCCTTCTCCTCCTCGAAGGCCGCGGTCTGGCGTGCTCGGAAGGCCGCGATGTCGTCGGCGTTGTCGTCGAGGAAACGGAGGTGGTCGGCGATCGAGAACGTGCCGTCGACCGTCTCGAAGTCGCCACGTCCGGCGTCGGTCTCGGCCCGCAGTTCGACCAACTCGTCGGCTTCGACCGGGTACCACTCGATCCGGTCGAAGAAGCGCAGCGCCCACGGGTGCTCGGCGAACAGCCCGCCGCGGCGGTAGCGGTTCCACACCTGCACCGTCCGGCCGACGAACTGGTATCCGCCAGGCCCTTCCATGCCGTAGACGCAGAGATAGGCGCCGCCGATGCCGACCGAGTTCTCTGCCGTCCACGTCCGCGCGGGGTTGTACTTCGTCGTCACGAGCCGGTGCCGGGGGTCGAGCGGGGTCGCCACCGGCGCGCCGAGGTAGACGTCACCGAGACCCAGCACCAGATAGGACGCGTCGAAGACGGTCCGATAGACGTCGTCCACCGACTCCAAACCGTTGATGCGGCGGATGAACTCGATGTTCCACGGTGTCCACGGCGCGTCGGAACGCACGCCGGCCATGTACCGCTCGATCGCCAGCCTGGTGGCGGGATCGTCCCAGCTGAGCGGCAAGCGCACCGTGCGGGACGGCACCACGAGATCTTGCGTGGCGGGCACTTCGCCTTCGAGCTCCTGGAGCAGCCGCGCGACGTCGGAGGCTTTCAACCGGGCCGGGTCCGTGTGGACCTGCAGGGAGCGAATGCCCGGCGTGACGTCGAGAATGCCCTCCGGGGCATGGGCCGCAAGGGTTTCCTGGAGCGCGTGCACCCGCATGCGCAGGGCGAGGTCGAGGGTCATGGGCCCGTACTCGACGAGCACGTTGCTGTCGCCGTCACGGCGATACGTGACGGAAGGGCCGTTGTCGGTCTCCTCCAACCGTCCCAACACGCCGTCGTCATCGTCGCCGCCCGAAGTGACCACGTGCGGGACGGATCGCCGGTCGGCTGCGGCATCGGCCTCCCGCACCCGCACGAACCGAACCGTGTCGCCAGGACGCAACTGCCCGAGCTTCCACAGATCACCACTGGCGACCACGGCCGGGCAGACGAACCCGCCCAGCGACGGGCCGTCGGGGCCGAGGATGACGGGGGTGTCGCCGGTGAAGTCGATGGCGCCGACGGCGTACGGGGTGTCGTGGATGTTCGACGGGTGCAGCCCCGCTTCCCCGCCGTCGGGGCGCGCCCACTCCGGTTTCGGGCCGATCAGCCGGATGCCGGTGCGCGCGGAGTTGTGGTGCACCTTGAAATCGTTGGCGTAAAAGGAGTCGAGGTCGCCACGGGTGAAGAACTCGGGTGCCCCGTGCGGGCCTTCGGTGACCGCGATCTGCCAGCTGCCGGTGATCGCGGGACGGCGGTGCGCCGGGGTCGGGCCACCGATCGTGGTCAGTCCCGGGTTCTCCGCGGCGTCCGGTGAGCACAGCCGCAGCACGTCGCCTGCCAGCAGCGCGCGACCGGCGTGGCCGCCGAAGCCGCCCAGGGTGAACGTCGCCGCGCTGCCGAGGTAGGCGGGCACGTCGAGGCCGCCCCGGACGGCGAGGTAGGTGCGCAGCCCAGGCCCGGCGGCCGTACCGATCCGCACCGTGCCACCGGCGGGGACGTCGACCGGTTCCCACTGCGGCACCGGCTCACCGTCCACAGAGGACTCGACGGGTGCGCCGGTGAGGCAGATGACCGACGGAACCGAGAACCGCAAGGTCGGTCCCGTCGCCGTGATCTCCAGTCCCGGTGCGGTGGCTGGATTGCCGACCGCGAGGTTCGCCTCGGTCAGCGAGACCGGATCGAACGGGCCGCTCGGCGGGACACCGACCTGCCAGTACCCGACCCGGCCTGGGAGGTCCTGCACCGTCGTCATCGTCCCCGGCACGAGGACGTCGACGCGGGGATCGGGATCGGTGGTGACGTCGAGGCTGGAGGTCGAGTGCACCGCGGCCCGCACGTCGTCGGAGGCGGTGAGGGCGCGCAACAGCCCCAGGTTCGTGACGATGCCGTCGACGCGGGAGCCGTCGAGCGCCTCGCCGAGGAGGTCGAGCGCGGCGTCGCGGTTGGGACCGGCGGCGATCACCTTGGCCAGCATGGGGTCGTAGTGCGGCGAGACCTCCAGCCCGGTCTCGATCCAGCCGTCGACCCGGACACCGTCGAGATCTTCCGGGAAGACCGCCCGAGTCACCAGACCCGACGACGGCAGTGACTCCTTCGCGGGATCCTCGGCGTAGACACGGGCTTCGACAGCGTGTCCGTCCGGGATCCACGGCGAGTCGAAGACACGATCGGGCAGGCCGTCCGCGCCGTCACGGGCCAGCCGCAGCATCAGCTCGACGAGATCGACACCGAAGACCATCTCCGTCACGGGGTGCTCGACCTGCAGCCGCGTGTTGACCTCCAGGAACGAGGCCTCCTGGCGGACCGGGTCGTAGATGAACTCGACGGTGCCGGCACTGCGGTACCGCACCGACGCCGCCAGCTCCCGCGCCGAGCTGTGCAGCAGCTCGCGGACGTGGCCCGGCAGGGCCGGAGCGGGCGCCTCCTCGACGACCTTCTGGTTGCGGCGCTGCAGCGAGCAGTCCCGGTCGCCGATCACCGCGACCCGGCCGAGCCCGTCGCCGAAGAGCTGCACCTCGACGTGCCGGGCCGGGCGCACCAGCCGTTCGAGGAACACGCCCGCGGCGCCGAAGTTCTGCCGTGCCAGCGACTCCACGCGTTCGAACGCCCCGCGCACCTCGTCTGCGGTGGCACAGGCCTGCATGCCGATGCCACCACCACCGCCGGTCGCCTTGACCATCACCGGCAGCCCGATCCGTTCGGCCGCGGCGGCGGCCTCGTCGGCCGACGACAGCAGACCGGTGCCGGCGAGCATCGGCACGCCCGCGCGGCGCGCGATCTCCCGGGCGGTGTGCTTCTCGCCGAACGCGGCGATCTGCTCGGGGGCAGGGCCGACGAACCGCAGACCCGCTGTTTCCACGGCACGGGCGAAAGCGACGCTCTCGGACAGGAACCCGTAGCCGGGGTGGATCAGCCCGGCGCCGCTGTCGAGAGCCGCCTCGATGACCGCGTCGGCTCGCAGGTAGGAGTCGCGGGCGGGAGCGGGCCCGAGCCGGACCGCGGTGTCGGCCTCCCGGACGTGCGGGGCGGCGCGGTCGGCGTCGGAGTAGACCGCGACCGTCTTCATGCCCAGGGCGTTGGCACCGCGGATGATCCGGCGCGCGATCTCGCCCCGGTTGGCGACCAGGACCACGTCGAACGACGTCATGGGCTCACCACGATCATGCGCAGCGGCGTCGGGTTGAAGTCGTTGCACGGGTTGTTCATCTGGGGGCAGTTGGAGACCAGCACCAGAACGTCCGTGTCGGCCCTCACCGCAACTCTCTTGCCGGGCGCGGACATCCCGTCGACGATGCCGAGCGCGCCGTCCGCCTCGACCGGGACGTTCATGAACCAGTTGAGGTTGGACACCAGGTCGCGCAGGCCGAGTCCGTGTTTGGCGCCCTCGGACAGGAAGTTCTCCCGGCACCCGTGGTGGAACATCACGTGGTGGCCGTACCGCAGCGTGTTCGACTCCTTGGAGCACGCGCCGCCGATGGTGTCCTGCCGGTCGATCTCGTTGCCGACCACGGTCATCAGCGGGTTGCCGAGGTTGCTGCGCAGCACCGTGTCCGTGCGGACGTAGGCGTTTCCCTGCCAGGCCAGCGTGTCGGGGACGCTGTAGCGCTCCTCGGTGTCGGCGGCGTTGTAGAGCAGGCAGTCGCCTGACTGGTTGCCTCCCACGTCCACAATGGTCAGCACGTGGCCGGCCCGCACCACGGCGGACCAGGAGGCGTTGGGAGCGACCCGGTCGTCGAGCACGACCTCGCCCGGCACCAGCGGTTCCGACCAGTCGAGAGACATCGTGCTGGTCACAGTCCTCGCGCCTCCGCGTAGTCGATGGTGTTCAGGTAGGCCCGGTGTGCTTCGGGCGTGGCCTGGAAACGGTCGTCGTCCGGCCCGGTGGGTGCGCTGCGCCAGGCGTGCACGCGCAGCGGTCCGGCCACGTAGTCCGGGCGTGGATCCAGCGGGTGCGGCACGTTGGCCACCAGGATCAGCAACGGCAGTTCGGCCAGCAGTTCGACCGAGGTGCCCTCCCCCGCCGATCCCCGCCACTCGAACGCACCGTCGGCGTCGACCCTGATTCCCTGGAAGAAGGACACACTCGGCGGGAGGTCGCGCGGCGCGAGACCGTGTTTGGCCGCGGCCTTGACGAACAGCGAACGGCCCGCCGGGGACGGCCCCTCCGGCCTGGCATCGCCGTACTTGCGCTGGTTCCACGCCTCGGTGGTCGTCCCGCAGAACGCGTCGTGGTGTCCCGACGTGTCTTCGACGATCGTCGCGAGCACACGGCCGTCACCCGACAGCAACGGGTGCCCGGCACCGAGGTAGGCCTGCCAGGGGATCTTCACGGTGTCGGCGACGTTGAGCCGCTCGACCGTTTCCAGCGCGTTGTAGACGATCACGTGCGCGCACGCGTCACCGGTGGGGTCGTCGAACCGGATCCGCGTTCCCCTGGCGAGCACCTTGTGCGTGTATCCGCCCGGCGCAACGGTTTCCGCCCAGGTGAGCGCTTCCACTCCCAGGGGCCGGTACGGGCTCGACGATGCCGGCAGGTAGGGCATCCACTCGCTCGTCTGCCCGCCTCGTGCGCGAGCGTCCGCCCTGGCGTTGAGAACGGAGTCGGTCACTCAGGCCTCCTGTGCGCTGTGCGGGACGTGGCGCAGCTCGATCCGGCCGTGCAGCCGGTGCTTGTAGAGGAGGTACGCGGCACCGGCGGCGAGGCTGAGGCCGATCACGAGCAGCGCGCTCCAGCGCAGCCACCAGGTCTCGCCGGTGAGGTCGTAGATCTCCGGCCGTGGCCACAACAGGTTGACCGCCATGCCGATCTGGTAGACGACGGCGAGCGCGTTCAGCGGGATTCCCCACCTGCCGAGGCCGAACAGCGGTTTGCCGTGCTCGTCGACACCTGCCGGCCAGCCATCGGTCCTGCGGTGCCGGAGCCGGGTGACCAGCAGCGGCAAGGTCACGCCGAGGTACGCGAGGTAGAGCATCGCGATGCACAGACTCGACAACGCGGTGAAGAGCGCGGACTGACCGATGTTGACCACGAGTGCGACCGCGGCGCCGACACCCACGACGATCGAGGCGCCGACCGGCGTTCCGGTGCGCGGGGACACCTTGGCCAGCTGCTTGTGGAACGGGAAGGCCTTGTCCCTGGCCATCGAGTAGATCATCCGCGCACCCGCGGTCTGGATGGCGAGCGTGCACGCGAACACGGCCACGGCGACGCAGCACAGCAGCAGACGCCCCAGCACGCCGCCCAGTCGTTCGGTGAGCACCCAGGAAAGCCCTGCGGTGGCGAGGTTTCCGTCGGTGAGGCTCGGCGCGGCCATCAACGCGCCGAGGATGAGCAACGCGCCGCCGATCGCGGACGCGATGAGCGCGTGCAGGATCGTGCGCGGTGTCGTTCGTCTCGGTGAGTGTGTTTCCTCGGACAGCTCACCCGCGGAGTCGAACCCCACCATCACGTACGCGGCCATCAGCGCCGAGGCGAGGAACGCCGGGAGATAAGCACCCTCGCCGGTCCACCCCTCGTGCGTGAGCACGACCTGAGGACCGCGCTCGGGAAGGACGAACAGCGCCAGGACGAGCACGATCACCGCGACGATCTCGACGGTGACCCCGACGCTCGTGGCCGACGCCATGTGGCGCACGCCGGCGATGTTCACGGCCGTGGTGATCACGAGGAGGATCACGCCGAGCAGCACCGCGTTCTGCGCGCCGGTCGCCGAGGTCACCGAGGAGTCCGCGCCGGATCCTCCGACGATCTGGAAGCCGGACCAGATGCTCGGCAGGACGACCTGGATCGCGATCGCGGCCGCGGCGACGGTGAGGATCTGCCCGATGATCATGATCCAGCCGGCGAACCAGCCCGCCGTCGTGCCCGCCAGGCGGCTGGACCACTGGAAGATCGCACCGGAGACCGGCCACCGCGCCGCGAGCTCCGCGAAGCACAGCGCGACGAGCAGCTGCCCGGCGAAGACCAGGGGCCAGGCCCAGAAGAACGAGGCACCACCGAGGCCGAAGCCCAGCCCGAAGAGCTGGAACACCGTGGTGAGGATCGAGACGAACGAGAAGCCCGCGGCGAAGGACGAGAACGTGCCCACCCCCCTGCGCAACTCCTGGGCGTAGCCGGATCCAGGGGAACCGGTGTCACTGAGAGACGTGCTCATGGGCCCTCCCGGAGCCGGACGGAATATCTGTCGAGCGACAGGTATGACTGTCTGGCCCCGGTATTTCGCCGACAGGTGACGTGCGTAAATTCCCCGTGAACCACGCCGCCGACGAAAATGAGCCGGGGATGTAGACGTGAGGAGCCCGGCACCGACGTCTCAGGCGAGGATGGGTCGTCCGGACGCATCCACGACGCCGACCGAGGAGCCGATGGTGAAGTACGTGATCCTGATCCACTCCAACCCGCAGCCGTGGGGGCACCCGACGCCCGAGTACCTGCCCCACTACCAGGACATGCCGCGGGCGGAGCGGGACCGGCTGAACTCCGAGTTCGAGAAGATGCTCGGCGAGCTGCACGAGAAGGGCGAACTGCTCGGCGGCGAGGCGCTGGCGGCGCCCGAGTCGTCGCGGCTCTACCGGTGGGCGGACGAGAAGCCACTGGTCACCGACGGGCCGTACTCGGAGGCCAAGGAGCACCTGGCCGGTTTCTTCCTGATCGACGTGGACAGCCACGCTCGTGCGGAGGAGATCGCGGCCCGCTTCTCGGGTCCGGGCGAGACGGTCGAGCTTCGGCCCACGATGTGGCCCGGCGGGGACGCCTGATGGACCCGCGGGTGGTCGAGGACGTGTGGCGGCGCGAGTCGCCCCACGTCCTCGCCGCCCTCCTGCGCAGGTACGGCGACCTCGGCGACTGCGAGGACGCCGCGCAGGAGGCGGCCGAAGCCGCGGCACGGCAGTGGGACGCCGACGGCGTGCCCGACAACCCGCGCGGCTGGCTCATCCGGGTCGCCTCCCGGCGTCTGATCGACCGGTTCCGCGCCGACAGCGCCCGTGCGGGGCGCGAGGAAGCCGTGGCCGCGGCACAGCCCGGCGACGCCCACCTCGCGCCCCCGGCCGACAACGGGCACGACGACTCCTTGAAGTTGTTGCTCCTGTGCTGCCACCCCGGTTTGAGCCGCTCCTCACAGGTCGCCCTGACCCTGCACGCCGTCGCGGGCCTGAGCACGGCCCAGATCGCCGCCGCGTACCTGGTACCGGAGCGCACGATGACGCAGCGCCTCACCAGGGCACGGAACACCTTGCGGGCGGCGGGTGCGGTGTTCGAACTGCCGACCGAGGCCGAGCTGCCCGCACGTATCGCCGCGGTGCTGGACGTGTGCCATCTCCTGTTCACCGAGGGACACACGCGTTCCACCGGCGACGCGCTGGTCGACTCGAACCTGGCCGAGGAAGCCATTCGACTCACCAGGCAGCTGCACGCGGCGATCCCC
The DNA here is from genome assembly GCF_016907955.1 of Lentzea nigeriaca. Classification (GTDB taxonomy): domain Bacteria; phylum Actinomycetota; class Actinomycetes; order Mycobacteriales; family Pseudonocardiaceae; genus Lentzea; species Lentzea nigeriaca. The sequence continues at coordinate 99,940 of NZ_JAFBCX010000003.1, forward strand.
GACCACGACGAAGTGGCGGGCGCCTTGGCCCTGATGCTGCTCACCCACGCCCGCGCGGCCGCACGTAGCGATGGCGGCAACCTGGTGCCCCTGTCCGAACAGGACCGTTCACGATGGGATCACCAGCAGATCGCGGAAGGAGTGCGCATCCTGGAGCGAGTACTGCCCCGCGGGCACGTCGGCAGGTTCCAGCTCCAGGCCGCCGTCGCCGCCGTGCACGCCGAAGCCGCCACCTGGGAAGGCACCGACTGGCAGCAGATCAGCCTGCTGTACGCCATGCTCGCCCAGATGGCACCCGGCCCCGTCGTGACGCTCAACCGAGCGGTCGCCGTCGGGATGGCGCTCGGCCCGCAGGACGGTTTGGCACTCATCCGGCCGTTGCTCGACGATCCGACGATGAGGCGGCACCACCGCACTCACGCCGTGCGCGCCCACTTGCTGGAAATGGCCGGAGATCCGGCAGGTGCCGTCGACAGCTACCGTCAGGCAGCCCTGCTGACGACGAGCCTGCCCGAGCAGCGCTATCTCAACGCCCGAATCCGGAACCTCGAGCCTGTGCCACAACACGACCCTCAGGCATAGTGATCGAACTCGGTTTCCAGCACGCCTTCCCCACGGGTGAGCGAGGGCAGCCGTCGTTGCAGCTCATGCACTCGAGCCGCTGGAATGTGTCCTTCCAGGACGGTCGCGGTCGTCATCAGTGGCACGCCGCCGACCTTGCCCAGCGCGACGAGCACCGCGGTGAGCACGTCCGCCGGAATCTCCAGCCGGAAGCGGTGCATCGGTTCACACGTCACAGTTCCCGCTCGTCGCACCGCTTCCCGCAGCACGATCGGTGCGAGGCCGCGGAAGTCGCCCGCCACGCTCACCGGTGAGGAGTAGCCGGAGTGCGTCATCGTGACCGTGCAGTCGTGAATCCGCTCAGCGCGCAACGTGTCGCGCACGGCGTCCTCAGCGGCCCTGAAGAAGGCCAGCGGCAACGAGCCCAGCTCTACCTCCAGCCGGAACTCCTCCGGCCCTGGTTCCACCCGGAACCCGATGCCGGCCGCGTACGGGCTCTCACCGAGGAACCGCACCGCCTCGCCCACCCCCCGGAGACGTTCCACCCGGACCGTTCGCGTTTCGCGGAACGTGACAGCCACGCCGTACTCCAGAGCGAGCGTCGCCTCGATGACCTCCTTCTGCACCTCGCCGTACAACGACACCACGATGTCGTCACCGTCGAGCCGCAGGTTGATCAACGGATCCTGCTCGGCGAGTTGCTGCAGCGCGGCGTGCAGAGCCGCACGATCGTCCGATTCCACCACGGTTTCCAGCGTCGGTGGCGCGAAGTGGTGGACGCGATCGTGATGAGCGACGCCGATCGTGTCGCCGATGCGGACATCAAGGCCCCAGAGCTTCGCGATCTGCCCTGCCCCGGCGGTGGTACGACGCGGCGCCGAGCCGCCCTCGAACACCGCGATCGCGGTGACTTTTCCTTCGCGGTCACCGATTCTCACCCGATCACGCACGCGCACGGTCCCGGAGAACAACCGCACGAACGCGACCTTCTCCCCCGCTCTGCCACGTTCGACCTTGAACACAGTGCCGGACAGCGGACCGTCGACCACGCCGGTCACCGGCAACGACGATGTGACACCGGAGACCAGCTCGCGCACTCCGTCACCGGTCATCGCGGATCCGAAGTAGATCGGCACCTCGGTCGCCAGTTTCTCGACCACGTCGCGCGCCACTCGCGGCCCATCGGCACCACGACGGTCCATCTTGTTCACGAACACGACAGTCGGAATTTCCAGGCGCCGCAACGTGCGCATGAGCACGCGGGTCTGCGCCTGCACGCCCTCCACCGCGGACACCACCAGCACCGCGCCGTCGAGCACGTTGAGCACCCGCTCCACCTCGGCGATGAAATCCGGGTGGCCCGGTGTGTCGATCAGGTTGACCAGGACGTCACCGACGACGAACGACGCGACGGCGGACTTGATCGTGATACCGCGCTGCCGTTCGAGCGCGAGCGAGTCGGTCTGCGTGTTCCCCGCGTCCACGCTGCCGAGTGCGTCGATGACACCGGCGGTGTGCAGCAACCGCTCGGTGAGGCTGGTCTTACCAGCGTCGACGTGAGCCAGAATCCCCAAGTTCAAGGTGCGCGACAAGCGTCATGTCCTCTAGATAGGCAACGAATACCTTCTGGGTGAACACGAACGCCTCGCGCATGTGCCTCTCCTCGTCCGGACGACTGGTCATGCGCAGTTCAGCAGGCCGCTGTCCGGCAACGCAACTGAGATTGTCAGGTGAGAGGGGTCCGGACCCGCACGTCGTCGAGCCCGGCGAGACGCCAGGCCACGCTCAGGTCGAGCACGAGCGACATCTGGTCGAAGGCCGGTGGAAACCGGAGCACGACCCGTCATTCGCGCGAGCTGCGGACAGGAAGGGCTTGACTCGTTGGCTAATCGTGATAGCTTTTAGCTAATGCAGTTAGCCAACGGCCACCTGGAGGCAGTCATGACCGAGTTCCTGAACGTCGACGGCGGGACAATCGCCTATGAGGTGACCGGCGCCGGACCGCTGGTCGTTCTCGCCCACGGCATGGGAGACAGCCGCGAGGCCTACCGGTTCCTCGGCCCCGCGCTGGTCGAAGCGGGATTCCGGGTCGCCGCAACGGATCTGCGCGGCCACGGCGAGTCCAGTGTCGGCTGGTCCTCCTACACCCGCACCGATCTCGCGGGGGACCTGATCGCCCTGGTGAAGCACCTCGGCGGGCCCGCTGTGCTCGTGGGCCACTCCATCTCCGGCGGCGCGGTCACGATCGCCGCGGCGAAGGCACCGGAGCTGGTCACCGCACTGGTCGAGCTCGCGCCGTTCACGCGCAAGCAGCAGGTCCGGCTGTCCGACTTCCGGATGAGCCGCTACCGCCGCGGCATGGCCCGACTCCTGGGCACCGCCATCCTCGGCAGCACCACGCAGTGGGCCAAGTACCTGGACATCGCCTACCCCGGCGTCAAACCGGCGGACTGGGACGCCCGTCTGGCGGAGATCACCGGGATGCTCGGCGATCCCGCACGTATGAAGGTTCTCCAGGCGATGGGCAAGATCTCCCCCGCCGACGCCGGCGAGCAGCTGGCCAACGTCACCTGCCCGGTGCTCGTCGTCCAGGGAACGCACGATCCCGACTGGGCCTCGCCGCAGACCGAGGGCGAGGCGATCATCGCCGATCTCCCGAGCGGCCTGGGCAAGCTGGAGATGATCGACGGTGCCGGTCACTACCCGCACGTCCAGTTCCCCCAGCAGACTCTGGCTGCGATCCTGACGTTCCTGGACGGGGTCCATGCCTAGGGCCGGCCTGCACGCCCACACGATCACGGCGGCCGGCGCCGCACTGGCCGACGAGATCGGCTTCACCGAACTGACCATGGGCAGGCTGGCGGAACGACTCGGAGTGCGCGCCCCGTCCCTGTACAAGCACATCGCCGGCCAGGACGACCTCAACCGCCGGATCGCGGCACTCGCCCACGCGGAGATCGCCGACGCCATCGGCACGGCCACCCAGGGCCGCGCGGGACGTGACGCGCTGGCAGCCGCCGCACACGCGCTCCGCGACTTCGCGCTCACCCACCCAGGCCGCTACGCCGCCACTGTCGGCCTGACCCCGACCGGCCCCGGCGACCCGGTCGCGATCGCCGCCTTGCGCGGACTCGGCCCCTTCGAAGCCGTCCTCCGGGGATACGACATCGCCCCGGAGAAGATGGCCCACGCACTGCGTGCGCTGCGCAGCGTCTTCCACGGCTTCGCGGACCTTCAGGCCACTGGCGGCTTCCAGTGGTCCACCGACGTCGGCGAGAGCTTCGAGTGGCTCATCGACCTGATCGACCACGGCTTCCGCCACACCGCCGAACAGGTCCGTCCGCTGGATGCCGTCCGGTTCACCGAACGACTGCCCGGAGCGGACCACCGCCAAGTGGATGGGCGCCCCGTCCTGGGCCACGGGGTGGCCTAGAGACCAAGGCGCCGCTGCTCGGCCTGCACCACTCGCTGCTCCACCGACACCGCCGAGTCCAGTGCGCTCGCGTGTGAGTGCTTCGTGTCGCTTTCGCGCGCGTAGTGGTCGAACAGCAGGGTCTTGTGGTCGCGGATCTCCTGCACCCGCGCGTCCACGCTGTCCTTGACCAGCAACCGGTGCACGTGGACCTTGCGGACCTGGCCCATCCGGTGACAACGGGCGATCGCCTGGTCCTCCGTGCTCGGCTTCCACTGCGGCTCGGCGATGATCACCACGGACGCGGCCTGGATGTTGAGGCCCACGCCGCCCGCCTCGATCTGGGCCACCAGCACCGCGTGGTCCTCGCACGCCGTGAAGGCGTCCACCATTTGCTGACGGCCCTGCGCCGACGTCGCGCCGGTCAGTGGGCCGAAGACCTCGACGTGGTCCGCGACCGTGTCCAGCACGTCGTGGAAGTACGAGAACACCACGACTTTCCAGCCGTTGTCCCTCGACTCCTCGATGATCTCCAGCAGCCGCTCCAGCTTCGCCGAGCCGCGGGGCGTGCCCGGCGCGTAGGCGGCGCGGCGCATCGCCATCAGGTTTCCGTCGCGCACCGCGTCGAGGTACGCACGCCGGTCCTGCCTGCCGAACTCGACCCAGTCCTCCATCTCGAGCAGCTCGGGCAACTCCCCCAGCACGTCTTCCTGGTTGCGCCGCAGGTACACCGGTGCGACAACGCGGCGGAACGCCTTCGCTCCCACCACGGCGTCGATGGCGCCAGTGCGGGCCGCGACGCCCGGCTGCAGATAGCCGACCAGGTTGCGGAACTCCTCGACGCGGTTCTCCATCGGTGTGCCGGTGAGGAGCACTGCCCGCTCCGCACGCTGCACGATCGTGTTGACCGCCTGTGAGCGCTGCGTGTCCGGGTTCTTCACGTAGTGCGCCTCGTCGACCACGACCAGCGCCGGGCGGAACCTCTTCGGCAGCACCAGTTTCGGCAACGTGCCGAACGTCGTCACGCCGACACCGCCCTGCGCCAGCCACTCGCCGACGGCGCCGTCGCGGCCCGCGCCGTGCATCCGGTGCGGCACGAGGTCGCTGTGCCTGGCGATCTCGTTGACCCAGTTGACGACGACGCTCGCCGGGCAGACCACCAGGAACCCGCGCCGCCCGGTGGCGGCGAGGCCGGCCATCACCGCGATGGCCTCGATCGTCTTGCCCAGTCCCATTTCGTCGCCGATGATGACGCGTTTGCGGGCCAGCGCGAACTTGGCTCCGAACACCTGGTAACCACGCAGCGACACCTTCAGCAGGCTGGTGTCCAGTGTGGTCGCGTCGACCTCGTGCTCGATGTCGGCCGGGACGAAACCCTTGGCGGCACTGCGATCCGGCATCGCTTCCGCACCGGCGAGGTCGGCGAGAAGCGTGTTGTAGGCGGCCGCGTCGAGCTCGTAGTCGCGCCACAGCGCGCGGTGATCCAGGTCCGGCACGCGCAGCTGCGTGCCCACCGCGCGCAACGCCGTCACATCGCGACTGGCCAGCAGGGCCTCGAGCCGGCCGAGCGAGTCGACGGCCGCCTGCCGGCTCTTGCGCAACGAGAAGAACATCCGCACCCGGCTCCCGGCACGGGATGCGGCACGCACGTCGGCGTCGACCCTGCCCAGCACGTCGGCGAGCGGCTCGCGCAGCGGACCGACGAGCTGGTTCGCCCTGCGCAGCTTGGACATCAGCTGCAGCAGCTCGGTCTGGCCGCGGTCAGCACGGTCGGGGTTCAGCCGGACAGTCGTGTCGCGCGCGACGCCGTCGACGACGGCGCGGGCGACCCGCACGATCTGCTCGGCGGACTGCCTGCCGACTCCGGGCACGCCGTCGAGCTCTTCCGGGCGCGCGCCGGCGACATCGGCGACGGTCCGATACCCGGCGGCCTTCAGCTTGCTCAGCCGCAGGTTCGCCTTCGTCTCCCGGAGCTTGTCCACCGGCATGGCCCGGAGCTGGCCTGCCACCAGCGAGTCCAGGATCTCCTGGTACTTCGCGACGGCGAGCGCGAGCAGCCGATCCGGTTCCGCGCGCACCCCCGCTGCCTCGGCGCGGAACGCCTTCGCGGCGCCCAGCACCGCGCGAGCGTGCCTACCGACCTTCGACGAGTCGTCCACCCGTGTCCTTCCGTCAGGCGGTCCGAAGGGTACCGAACCCAGACCCGAACGCCCTTCACGCCGGTTCGACGGAGATCGATTCGAGGGCGCGGTGGATCAGGGCGGGAAGGTCGCCCCCGTGACGGATCCAGTCGTCGAGGGAGACGCGGACCGACGCCATCGCCAGGGCGGCGAGCAGGTGAGGTCGTGGATCGCGCTCGGTGCCGGCGGACATGCGCGGAGCCAGCAGTTCGGCGATGGCGCGCTCGTAGCGGTGGTAGGTCTGGGCTGTCCAGGCGTCGAGGGCCGGTGACCCGCGGGTGAGCCCGGCCAGTTCCCGGATCTGGCCGGCGTGCGCGGGGAACTGGTCCGCGAGCTCGGCGAAGGCGGCCACCAACGCGTCCTTCGCGGGCAGGTGAGCGGGCTGACGGGCGATCGCCTCGGTCACCTGGGTGAGCCAGGAGCCGGTAATCCCTTCAGCGACAGCGCTCTCCTTCGAATCGAAGTAGCGGAAGAACGTCGCGCGCGCGACCTCGGCATCCCGCGCGATCTGGTCCACGGTCGTGTTGCCGACCCCCTGCTCACCGGCGAGCCGCGCGGCCGAAGCGGCGATCCGCGCGTGCGTCGCCCGCCTCTTGCGGACGGCGAGACCGTCCGCTTGACTGTGAGACATAGTCTCATTCTGGACTAAGTCTCATCGAGCGGCAAAGGGGCTCTCATGGGTGTGAACCAGCGCGCGCAGGTCGTGATGTCCCCCGACGAGATCGCCCAGTTCCTCACCGAACAGCGGGTCGCCACGCTCGCCACGATCGCTCCCTCCGGACAGCCCCATCTCGTCGCGATGTGGTACGCGGTGATCGACGGCGTGGTGTGGTTCGAGACCAAGGCCAAGTCGCAGAAGGCCGTGAACCTGCGCCGCGACAACAGGGTCACCGTGATGGTCGAGACCGGCCACACCTACGACACGTTGCGCGGAGTCTCGCTGGAAGGCCGCGCCACGATCGTCGACGACCCCGACGCGCTGTGGGCGGTCGGCGTGAGCGTGTGGGAGCGCTACACCGGGCCCTACACCGAGGAAGCCCGGCCGATGGTGGAGTTCATGCTCGCCAAACGCGTCGCTGTGCGGGTCGACGTCGAACGGACCCGGTCGTGGGACCACCGCAAGCTCGGGCTGCCCGCTCTTCCAGTCGGCGGCAGCACCGCCGCCCATCTGTGAGAGCGGAGGCGATGGAGATCAACGGCAACGCCGCTTCCCAAGCCGAAGAGATCAGCAGGTGACCTTGACGGTCGCGGACGCCTGGAACGACACGTGCACGTGGTCCATGTGATTGGCCGTGGGACTACCCCGATCCTCCATCGTCGACCAGCCGCTGCCGTCGTTGTAGCGCTGGCGCCAGATGACGTAGGTGACGCCGAACGCCCGACGGTTGGCCAGCACGTGGTCCGCCAGGGCATTGCCGGTGGCGGTGTCGACCATGAAGTCCAGCGCCAGGCCGAGGGGATGGTCACCGGAGCCGCCCCGACCGGCGGCGCCGCCGATGTCGCTGACGCCGAACTTGGCCGCGAGGTGGTGACCTACCTGCGCCACATGCGGTTTGACTCCGTCCAAAGTGGTCGGACAGGCCGGTGCGGTGGTCGTGGTTGTCGTCGTGGTCACCGGAGGCACCGTGGTGGTGGTGGTCGTAGGTTGTGAGGACGACGGCGTGGTGGTCGACGTCGCAACAGGCGGCAGGTCTTGACTGACAGAGACCGACCGGGCGGCCAGCTGCGCGGCTGCTCCGGTTGGATCGACCGGCTGGTCCGAAATGCGGACGACCCAGAAGGTCGCGACCAGGCCCGCGGTGAGGGTGGCGGCAGCTGCGACGGGCAGCTTCCGGCTGGCTGTCTGCTTCGTTCTATGTCGGCCCGGCATTCGGGAACACCTCGCGTCGGGGACGGGGGCACGGTCACACGGCGCGCAACATTACGAAAAGAACACGGGAACGTCACAGGCAAGTGTTGATGCCCACATTTCGACTGGTAAGCGCATCGCTACAGAAAGTGACACCCTCCGGTAGGACTCCAACGCGTCCGTACCCTCGTTTACCGGAGCGAAGTCGTACTCATGACGAGGAGCCCGCCGGTGGACGCTGATGCCGCGTACGCGTCGCCCACCTCCTACCGGCCGGGCTGCAAGAAGCCGCCCCACCGGGACGAACCCGGCATTCCCTCGTCGTCGGCCACATAGAGCCCGCGCCCCTTGTGCGCCCGCACCCTGCCGAGCGCCGACAGGATCTTCACTGCCTCGCGCACCACGGTCCGGCTGGTCCCCATCCGGCCCGCCAGCTCGTTCTCGGTCGGCATGCGATCGCCGGGACGCAGCTCCAGCTCCGCGATGTGCTGCAGGATCCGCTCTGCCACCAGCTCGGCGGGAGATCCAGCGCCGCGTGTTCGGGTGACGGACTCGCTCACCCCGGACGGAGCCACTCCAGCTCGGCGGCGAGCACGCCGAGCTGGAACCGCGACTGGACGCCGAGCAGCGACTGCAGGCGGGCGATGCGCCGGTGCAGGGTCCGCAGGCTGACACCGAGCTCACGGGCGATCGCGCGGTCGGTCGCGCCTGTTCGCATGAGCCTCAGCAGGCGCTGGGTCGCCGCCGTGGGCTCCTTGCCCACGAGCACGGAGCGTTCGCAATTCGGGTGCGCCATGGTCACCTGAACACCTCCGCTGGAATCCCCTGCAGTTCGAGCAGGAAGGTGCGGACATCGGTCGCGGCGATTCGGCCGGTGCGCTCTACCGATCGCGGTGCCACCGGATCCGAGCACAACAGCACCGGGCCGTCCGCCGCCCGGTCGGGCAGCCTGCCGTGCGTGCCGCGTACGCACGACGGGTCCAGCGGCACGACGTTCATCGTGTATCTCAGGCCGAGCTTCTTGCGGGCCAGGTTCAACCCCGCCCTGGCCTTGACGAGTGGGTCGGCCGGGTCGAAGAACAACTCCGCGGGGTCGTAGCCGGGTTTGCGGTGGATGTCCACACCACGGGCGAAGTCCGGTGCGCGCTGGTCGTCGGTCCAGTAGTAGTAGGTGAACCAGGCGTCCGGCTCGGCCACCGCCACCAGCTCACCGGACCGCTCGTGGTCCAGCCCGACGGATGCCTGCGCTTCCCGGTCGTACAGCACGTCGACACCGGGAAGGCCCTCGAGGACCGCTCTCGTTCTCGCGAGATCGGCTCGATCGGCGACGTACACGTGCGCGATCTGGTGGTCGGCCACCGCGAACGCCCGCGACGTCCACGGATCCAGGTACTCCATCCCCGCCTGTGTGTAGACCTCGAGCAGACCAGCGGTGCGCAACGCCCGGTTGATGTCGACCGGGCAGCGTGCGTCGGTGATGCCGTACTCCGACAACGCCACGACGGTGGCGTCCGACGCGTCGGCCAGCAACGGCGCCAGCGCCCGGTCCACGTCCGCCGCGGCCTTGGCCGCCTGCGGTGAGGACGGTCCGAACCGCTGCAGGTCGTAGTCCAGGTGTGGCACGTAGACCAGCAACAGGTCGGGCCGCCGTTCGGCGAGGACCTTCCGCGCGGCGCCGATGATCCACTCGCTCGACGCCAGTGCCGCTGTCGGCCCCCAGTACTGGAAGAGCGGGAACTCGCCCAGGGCTCCGGTGAGGTCGTCGTGCAGGCCGGGCGGGCGGACGTAGCAGTCCGGCGACTTGCGTCCGTCCGCGTGGTAGATCGGCCGCGGGGTCACGGTGATGTCGGTCGAGGCGCCCATCGCGTACCACCAGCAGATGTTGGCGGCGGTGTAGCCGGGGTGTGCCCGACGCGCCGTCTCCCAGAGCTTCTCGCCGCCGACGAGGCGGTTGTGCTGGCGCCACAGGTGAATCTCGCCCAGGTCGCGGAAGTACCAGCCGTTGCCGACGATCCCGTGCTGTGCCGGGGTGAGGCCGGTGAGCAGCGTGGCCTGCGCGCTGCACGTCACGGCGGGCAGCACCGTGCCCAGTTCGGCCTGCCAGCCCAGCCGCGAGAGATTGGGCATGTGTTCGAGGAGCGCCGGGGTCATGCCGACGACGTTGAGGACCACCAACGGTTTCACACCGCAACCCCCGCTTTCAGATGCCGCTGCGCCCAGCGCAGTTCCGCCGCGATGCCGTCGGCGAGGTCACCCGCACCCGGCAGCACGGTCCAGGTGTAGGTCTCCACCTCGACGTGGACGCCGGGGTCCACCGCCGCCACCGCGGCCACGAGCACGTCCGTGGTCGACGTGAGCGGTGTGGGCGGGACGGCGTGCAGCGGCACGTGGAAGTGCACGCGCCACGGGTGCTCGGCGGGCAGGGTCTCGAACGCCTCCGGCAGGTCGTCCGCCGCCAGGACACCGCCCGGGGTGTGCTCCCGGACCTGGTGCAGGTAACGGGGTTCGCTGAACTCTGCCACCGCGCGCCTGCCCGCCGCGGTGCCCGGTTCCGCCACCTCCAGTGCCGCCGACGCCTGCACCTTGACCACGTCCAACCCCGCTGCGCGGATCGACGCGACCGTCTCGGCCGGATCGGCGAACGACACCGCGAGGTGGCAGGTGTCCAGGCAGATCCCGATGTACTCGGGATCGACCCGGCCCGCCAGCCAGCCGACCGCGTCCGCGACGGTGTCGAGCACACACCCCGGTTCCGGCTCGACGGCCAGCCTGATCGGCCTGCCGTGCCGACGCAGGGACGAGGTGAGCTCGGTGAAAGCCTCCGCGGCACGGTCGTCGTCGCGGCCCGTCCACGGCTCCCGCCAAGCCAGCGGCAGCGTCGAGATGCTGCCGTAGGACGCGGAATCGGGCAGCAGATCGGCGAGCACGGTCGCGCAGTCCACTGTGTACTGGAGGCGGCGCGGATCGGTCCACGTCGGGAAGTACACCGCGTGCTTGACCACCTCGTCGTGGAAGTCGCCGTACGGGAACGCGTTGAGCGTCGAGACCGTCAGACCTCTGCTCGCGAGCTCGGCGCGGAAACGCTGCCGTGCGGTGCCGTCCTCCGCGAGTCCTCGCGCGACCGGCGCGGGCAGCCACAACCCCAGTGGCAGCGTGTCCGCCTCCAGCGCCTCCCGCACCCGGACCGAGTGCCGGTCGAGCTGGGCCAGGATGCCCGCGACGTCGGGAGCCGGGTGGACGTTGGTGCAGTAGGCGATCACCGCTCACCCCGCAGCACCGAGCTGCCGGTCGCCGCGTCGACCGCGCCCGCCGTCACCGGTTCGAGCGACAGCCTGCCGCTCTGGCCGTAGAACTCGACCGGGTTCCGCCACAACACGGTGTCCACTTCGGACTCATCGAACCCGGCGTCCAGCATCGCCAGCCCGGTCTTGCGGGTCTTCAGCGGATCGGACCGGCCCCAGTCGGCGGCGGAGTTGACCAGCATCCGCTCGGTGCCGTACTCGGCGAGCAGCGCCACCATGCGCTCCTCGTCCATCTTGGTGTCCGGATAGACGGAGAAGCCCATCCAGCAGCCCGCGTCCGCCACCATCGCGACGGTGGTCTCGTTGAGGTGGTCGACCAGGACGCGGTGCGGCGCCAGGCCCGACTCGCGCACCACGTCGAGCGTCCGCTTCGTGCCCGCCTGCTTGTCCCGGTGCGGTGTGTGCACGAGGACCGGCAGGTCGTGCCGCAGCGCCAGTTCCAGCTGGCGCGCGAAGGCGTCGTCCTCCTCCGGCGTCATCGAGTCGTACCCGACCTCGCCGACCGCGACCACACCGTCCTTGGCCAGGTAGCGCGGCAGCACCTCCAGCACCTCGGCGCACCGGGGATCGTTGGCCTCCTTGGGATTCAGCGCGAGCGCGCAGTGGTGCGCGATGCCGAACTGGGCGGCGCGGAACCGCTCCCACCCGAGCAGGCTGTCGAAGTAGTCGACGAACGACCCGACGCTCGTCCGCGGCTGCCCGAGCCAGAACGCGGGCTCGACCAGCGCTCGCACACCGGCATCGTGCATGGCCTCGTAGTCGTCGGTGGTGCGGGACGTCATGTGGATGTGCGGGTCGAAGATGCGCATCATGAAGCCTTTCCGAGCAGGGCGAGGGCGTCGGCGGGCACCGGACGGCCGGCCGCGCGGCGTTCGTCGGCGAACGCGGCCACCATGCGCAGCAGCTCCGCGTCCGAGTGCCGGTCGAGACCGTCGACCACGGTCAGCGGAATGCCCATGAACAGGCACTTGAGCACGCCGTGCCGCCACGCGTGCCTGCCGAGGTGCCGGGTGGCGAACGGGCCGAGTGCCGCCGCGACCAGGTCGGTCTCGTTGCTGCGCAAGGCGTCCTCCACGAGCGCGACCCCGGCTGCCGGGGCACAGTCCCCCACCTCGGCGAGCCCGCGCAGGACACCTCGCCGTTCCGCGGAGGTGCCGTACCGGTAGAGCCTCGTGAAGCCGTCGACCGGATCGTCGGACACGTCGGCGAACGCGGTGAGCAGGCGGACCCGTGCGGCGTCCTGGCCTGCTCCCACCGCCCTTCCCGCCGCGGGGAACAGGGTGTCGATCGCGCCGGGATCGGCGCGGACCGCCCGTTCCGCGTCGGCGAGCCACTCCGCCGCGCGCAGCGCTCGCAGTGCCCGCGTCGCCACGTCCGGTGCGGCGTGGCTGTGCCGGGGCAGCTCCACCGCGGCGACGCCGGTGTAGCCGATGCCGGTCAGCGCGGCGAGCGTGGCGGGCAGGTCCAGCTGTCCCTCACCGAACTCCAGATGCTCGTGCACACCCGGCAGCATGTCGTCGAGCTGCACGTTGACGAGCAGCTCGCCCGCCTGCCTGATGCACGCCGCCGCGTCCTGCGGCTCGACCGCGACGCAGTGCCCGACGTCGAGGGTGATCCGCAGCAGGTCCGGGTTCCCGAGCTCGGTCCGCAGCCGCAGTGCCTGGTCGAGCCGTTGCACGACCATGCCCGGCTCCGGCTCCAGTCCTATCGGGACGGAAGGCCCGCTCTCCAGCACGGCTGCGACGCCCGACTTCAGGTGGTCCCAGGCCTCCGGCGACCCCACTCCGGACCAGAACGACACGCAGTCGGCGCCGAGTTCCAGCGCGATCTGCTTGGCGCGCACCAGGAAATCGACCCGTACCGCTTGATCCTCGCTCACCAGCGTCGGGTGGTGCTTGCGGCGCGGGTCCAGCAGGTACCGCGCGCCCGTCTCCACGACGACGCGCAGTCCCAGTTCGTGCAGGCGCGCGGCAACCCGCTCGGTCTGCTTGACGACATCGTCGGCGAACGGGTCCAGGTGGTGGTGATCGAGGGTGAGCGCGACCGCCGTGTAGCCGAGATCGGCGATCACGGCGAGCGCGTCGTCGAGCCGGTGGTTGGCGAACCCGTTGGTGCCGTAGCCGAAGTGGAACGTCATGTCGGGCTCACCTTCCTGCTCAACGCTCGGGCCAGCGGCAGCACGAGCGGCAGCGCGGCGCCGTGCTCGGCCAGCGCGGACTGGAGCAGCACCATGCCGTGGATGCCCTCCTTCGTCGCGGCGCGGACGGACTCGGCGGACGGCTGCCGGACCACCTGCCACTGCGCGCGCCCCACCGTGACCGCGTAGCCCAGCGCCCCCGCGATCCCGGTGAACCGCCGGGTGGACGCACCTGCCGCCACCGCCGTCAGCACCGTGCCCGCCAGGACCGCTTTCGCCGTGCCGGGTGACGTGCCGTGCACCTCGCCCCGCGACAACACCGTCACACCAAGGGTGTGCGCGGCCATCAGTCCGGCGGGCAGGACGGCCCGGCCACCCAGCAGGACGTCGAACGCCCTGCAGGCGGCCATGGCGAACGGGCCGGCGGGCGTGCCCTTCAGCACGGTGTCGTAGGCCCACACCGCCGCGGCGAGCGGCAGAGCGTTGCGCCCGGCCGCCGCGGCGAGACCGACGCCGAGCGCGGTGAGTCCGGCCGCGGCGGCCAGGGCCGCGTCCGGGCTGATCCGTCCGGACGGGATCGGCCGTTCCGGCCGTTCGACCGCATCGAGGTCGCGGTCCGCCCAGTCGTTGAGCGCCATTCCGGCCCAGTACAACGACACGGACGCCAGCGGAAGCAACAGGCCCTTGCCCCGCAACGGTTTCCCAGCTCCGACCAGCGTGTCCCCCAGCACCGTGAGCGCCGCCGGTGCGCGCACCAGGTCCACGTACGCCTTCATCATCCCGGGCTACTTCCAGGGCGCCGGGTAGCCGGGCATGCCCTCGCAGCCGCACATGGCGTAGTGCAGCGGCGGCATGTCCTGCTTGATGAAGTCCTTCAGGGTGTCCTGGGTGACCTTCGGCTGCGGCAGGACCCATTCCCGCGGCACCTGCTTGCCGCCGAGGACGCGCAGGGCGGCGATGATCGGCGTGCGCCACTGGTAGGTCGGATAGGTCGGGGCGACCGCGGTCATCTTCTCGTCGGCCCACATCCGCAGGAAGTCCTGCTGGTCCTCACCCACGAACGGCGGGATCGCCGCGCCGGCGTCCTGGAACGCCTCCACGGCCGCGACCGCCGTGGCGCCCGCGTCCATCCAGACGCCGTCGATCTTGCCTTCGCGCTGGATGTACTCGTTGACGATGCTCTTGGTCTTGGCCGCGTCGCCGTTGGTGAACTCGACCCCCACGACCTTCACCTGGCTGCCGGCGAAGATCTCGTTGGCCGCCGCCCAGCGCTGTTCCAGGACGTCCACGCCCGGCAGGATGCGCAACGCGAGGACCTTGCCACCCGGCTTCACCTTGTCCTTGAGGAACTCCGCGCCGTCCGCGCCGAACGCGAACCCGCCGATCGGGTGGATGAACGTCACGGGGCAGCTGGTCTTGACGCCGCGGTCGAAGACGATCACGGGCACGCCCGTCGCGCAGGCGGCCTCGACGGCCGGGGTGAGCGTCGCGGTGGTGTTCGGCGAGACGACCAGCGCGTTGCATCCCTGGGAGGCGAGCGACTGGATGTCGCTGATCTGCTTGTCGTCCTTGGCCTCCGCGTCGAGCACGGTGAACTTGGTGATCTCCGGGTGCAGCTTCACCTCCTCCTTCATGGTCTTGAACCCGACCTGCCGCCACGGGTTGTCCACCGAGGCGTTGGAGAAGCAGAGGTGGTAGCCGCCACCCGGCTTGGCGAACTTGGCCGTGTCGACCAGCTGCGGTTCGAGCGCCTGCTCCCAGGGCTTCGCCGCACCGTCCTGTGAGTCGAGCCCGACCGCCTTCGCGGTGCGGAACCGCAGCTGACGCTCGTACTCGCCCTGGTCGAAGAACTCCGACTTCGCCTTGGCGGACTCGGAGGTGCCGCCGGGGGCCTGGGCGGCGGGAAGGTCGCTGGAACAGCCGGCCAGCGTGAGAGCGCCCGCCAAAGCCGCGGCGGACCATTTCCTGTTCATGTGCTGCTCCTCGGCTTCGTCGACGGGGTACAGGCAGGGTTCAGGCGGTGTCGGGAACGGGCCGGCGCAACATCCGCCGGAGACCGGCTCCGTGAGCGGCGTAGGCCACGGCCACGATGATGATCACGCCCTGCACGGCGGACTCCAGCGCGCCGGAGACACCGAGCAGGTTCAACAGGGAGAAGAGCGCTTCGAGCGACAACGCGCCCGCGGCCGCGGCGACCACCGAGCCGCGGCCACCGCCGAGCAGGACACCGCCGAGCACGACCGCGGTGATGGCACGGAACTCCATGCCCTCACCCACCTGCGCCGACACGCCCGCGAACCCGGCGAGCAGGATCGCGGCGACCGACGCGAGCAGCGCCGACAGCACGAACGCGAGCAGGCGCAGGCGGTCCACCCGGCCGCCCGCGAGCCGGACCACGTTGTCGTTGTCCCCCACCGCGAGCAGCATGCGTCCGGTTCCGCGGTGCATGAACCACACCGCCGCGACGAGCACGACCAGCAGCACGATCACCGACCACGGCACCTGGCCGATGACCGGGACGTCGGCACTGCCCCGGCCGAGAACGCGGAACGACGGGGACAGGGCGCCGCGCGGTGCTCCACCCGACCACAGGAACACCGCACCGTCGAGCACCAGCAGCATTCCCAGGGTCACGATGAACGACGGCACCAGCAGTTTCGTCGTGATCAGCCCGTTGACCAGGCCGACGAGGACTCCGCAGCCCAGCAGCAGCGCGATCACCCACCACGTGTTGGCGTCGTCACCGTCCACCAGCCGGGCGGCGACGACCACCTCGGCCGTGACCAGCGAGCCGACGGAGAGGTCGAACCCACCGGACACGACCACGAAGTACTGGCCGACGGCCAGCACCACGAGCGGCGCCGCGCGTTTGAGCAGCGCCAGGTAGCCCGCGGGCTCGACGTAGGCGGGACCGACGAACGTCAGTGCCACCAACAGGATCAGCAGCACGACCAGGACAGGGCCGGTGCCGTCGCCCAGACGCAGCCGCGCTCTCATGCCGATCTCCCGGCAGTCCTGCGGCGGGCGTACAGCGCCACCGCCACGATGAGCACGACGCCGCGCACGACGTCCTTGAAGAAGGAGTCCAGCTCGAGGTCGTCGAAGATCGTGTCCAATGTGGACAGGATCAGCACTCCTCCGATGGTCCCGGCCACACCGCCGCGTCCGCCCGCGAGGGCAGTGCCGCCGAGCACGACGGCGGCGATCGACTCCAGGTCGTACCCGGCGTCGGTGCCGACGTACGGGGCGCCCGATCCCAGCCGTCCTGCCAGGAACACCCCGGCGAGCCCGGCCATGACCGCGCACAGCACGTGCGCGGTGACGATCGTCCGCCCGGTGCGCACGCCGGACAGCCGGGCCACGTCGACATCCCCGCCGACGGCGTACATGTGGTAGCCGGTGCGGGTGCGCCGCAGATACCACCACGCCGCCGCCGCGAGCAGCAACATCAGCAGCGCCGCCACCGGAACCGGCCCGATCCGGTCGTAGCCGATGTGCTGGAACGCGCGCGGCACGCTGCCCGCCGGGCCGGTGTAGTTGTGCTCCAGGTAGCCGCGCAGCACCAGCGCGACGCCGAGGGTGGCGATGAACGCGTTGGCCTTCAGCACGGTGATCACCAGTCCGTTGACGAGCCCGACCACTGCCGCGACCGCCAGGGCCGCCAGCACACCGGGCACGATCAGCGTCGTGCTGCCCGCCATCGTCTCGGCCGCCACCAGCGAGCACAGGCCGATCAGGTAGGCCACCGACAGGTCGAGGGAACCGGTGACGATCACCAGGGTCTGCCCGATCGCGACCAGCCCGAGCACCGTGCCGCGCGTCAGGATGTTGAGAACGCCTCCGTGATCGAGGAGCACACCTCCGTGGACGCCGACCAGCACGCTGCCGACCACCAGCAGCACGGCCAGCGCGAGGTACACGACCAGGACCGGAGTGATCACGAACGTTCTCGTCCGCGCCGGCGCCTCGCTGCGCCGGCGGACCTGCTCACGCACGGCGCTCACGCCGCTGTCCCGTGCCCGGTGGCCAGTGCCATGACGGTTTCCTCGTCGGCACCGGCCGGAAGTTCGCCCGCCAGCGCGCCTTCGTGCATGACGAGGATCCGGTCGCTCATGCCGATCAGCTCCGGCAGCTCCGAGGAGATCATGAGGATCGCCATGCCGTCGTCCGCCAGTTCGCGCAGCAACCGGTACAGGGCCTGCTTCGCGCCGACGTCGACGCCGCGGGTCGGCTCGTCCACGATCAGCACGCGCGGCCGCACGGCAAGCCACTTGCCCAGTACCACTTTCTGCTGGTTGCCGCCGGAGAGGTAACGCACCTCCTGATGGGGCCCGCGCGCGACGACACCGACCTCGCCGAGCAGGCGCGTCAGATCCGCGGCCTGACGAGCCGCCGCACCACGGCACGCCGCACGGCGGACCAGCAAGGTGTTGTCCCGCACCGACTGCCGCAGCGCCAGGCCTTCGCCCTTGCGGTCCTCCGTCACGTACCCGATGCCCTTGCGGACGGCCGTGCGCGGACCGGTGACGCGGGTCGGCACGCCGTCGAGCTCCACGGTGCCGGTCGTGAACGGCTCGATGCCCCAGATCGCCCGCGCGATCGCGGAACGACCGGAGCCCTGCAACCCGGCGAGGCCCACGATCTCCCCGGCCCGCACCTCGAACGTCAGGTTCCGCACCCGCTCGTTTCCCGCTCCCCGCAACGCGATCCGCACCGCACCGGGACGGCTCGCGCGTTCGGGATACAGCGCCTCCAGCGGACGGCCGACCATGTGCCGCACGACCTGGTCGGTGTCCAGGTCGGCGGTCGGCGCACAGGTGACGAACGCACCGTCCTTCAGCACCGTGATCCGTGAGCTGAGGTCGAACACCTCACGCATCCGGTGCGACACATACAGAATCGCGATCCCACGATCCCGAAGCCTGCGCACCAGGCCGTACAGCAGCTCGACCTCGTTGTCCGCCAACGCCGCGGTGGGCTCGTCCATCGCGAGGACCCTGGCGTCCGCCGACAGCGCCTTGACGATCTCCACGACCTGCTTGCGGGCCACGGAAAGCCGGGCCACCTCGGTGCCGGGCTCGATGCCGTCCTCGCCCAGCCAGTCGAGCAGTCGCCGGGTCTCCGCCTCCAGCGCGCGCCGGTCCACCTGACCACGTCGCACCGGTTCCCGGCCCAGGAGGACGTTCTCGGCCACCGTGCGGTGCTCGAGCAGCGTGAACTCCTGGTGGATGATCGCGATGCCCGCCGCCTGCGCGTCGCGCGGCGAAGCGAACGAGATCTCCTCGTCCCGCACCACGATCCGCCCCGAGTCCGGCCGGTGGACTCCGGCCAGCACCTTCAGCAACGTCGACTTGCCCGCGCCGTTCTCCCCCACCAGCGCGTGCACCTCGCCCGCGTGCAACGAGAGATCGACGCCGCGCAGCACCGGTACGCCGAAGAAGCTCTTCCCGATGCCCTCCAGCCGCACGACGGGGTCTTCCGCCCCCGGTGTTCCGTGGGTCACAGCCATGAGGCGAACGTAGGACCGACTATTGGCGACTGTCAATCAAAAGTTGGCGCTTCTCTGCCAAAGTGCACATGTCTTACGGATGAACATCACCATTAGTCGGCTTTCCCTGGTTCACTCGACCCGTGCCGGACGTACCTTGGGCTCCTGCGGCTTCTCCCGGGCAGCTGCTGCGGCTGCTGCTCGACGGGGTGCCGCGCACGCGTGCCGAACTGGCGAGCCAGACAGGCCTGACCCGCGCCGCGGTCCGAAGCAGGCTCGACGCGCTGCAACACGCGGGGTTCCTCACCGACCGCGGCATCAGGGTGTCGACCGGCGGCAGACCCGCCGGGCGGCTGGCGTTCAACGCGGCCGCCCGCTCCGTCCTGGCCGCCGACGTCGGCGCGACGCACGCGACCGTCGCCGTGACCGACCTCGCCGGCGGCCCGCTGGCCCTGCGCCGGCTCGACCTGAACATCGCCGACGGGCCGGAGCCGGTGCTGGCGCGCCTGGCCCAGACCTGGCGGGAACTCGTCAAGGACGCCGGGGTGTCGTCGGTGTCGCTGGCCGGCGTCGGCATCGGCCTGCCCGGCCCGGTCGAACACTCGTCGGGCAAGCCGAACCACCCGCC
This sequence comes from Lentzea nigeriaca, assembly GCF_016907955.1. Taxonomy (GTDB): domain Bacteria; phylum Actinomycetota; class Actinomycetes; order Mycobacteriales; family Pseudonocardiaceae; genus Lentzea; species Lentzea nigeriaca. The sequence goes on from NZ_JAFBCX010000003.1 coordinate 119,497, forward strand.
GATCATGCCCGCCTGGGACGGCTTCGACGTGCCCGCGCACGTCCGCGCCGAGTTCGGCGTTCCGGTGCTGGTGGACAACGAGGTCAACCTGATGGCGCTGGGCGAGCACGCGCACTCGTTCCCCGGCACCGACCACATGATCGTCGTGAAGGTGGCGACCGGGATCGGCTCGGGTTTCATCAGCAACGGCGTCCTGCACCGCGGCGCGGTCGGCGCGGCGGGCGACCTCGGCCACATCCAGGCACCGGGCAGCGACGACGCACCGTGCGGCTGCGGCAACACCGGCTGCCTGGAGGCCGTCGCGAGCGGCTCCGCGATCGCTGCCCGGTTGCGCGCCAAGGGAGTCGAGGCCCACACGAGCGCCGACGTCGTCGCCCTGGTCCGCGCGGGCAACGTCGAGGCCGGTCAGGCAATCCGGCAGGCCGGCCGCACCATCGGCGAAGTGCTCGCCGCCTGCGTCAGCATGGTCAACCCGTCGCTGATCGTCGTCGGCGGCGACCTCGCAGCGGCGGGCGAGATGCTGCTGGCGGGGGTGCGGGAGGCGGTCTACCGCCGTTCGCTGCCGCTGGCCACGGAGAACCTGCGCATCGTGCCGTCGCGGGCAGGCGAGGTGGCGGGCGTGCTCGGGGCGGCGGCCATGGTGGTCCACCACGTCCTGTCACCCAGCATCGTGGACCAGCAGCTCGGCTAGCGGTCCCTACTCGTGACCAGCCGGGCCAGTCCGCGCAGATCCAGGGCGGCGGCCGGGCGCGGGTCCGCCCGGTGCAGGCAGTCGAACGCCAGCCGCACGCGGCGGTCCGCCTCGGCTTCCGCCCACGCCCGGCCGCCCGCTTCCGCGACGAGCTCGGCGATCTCGTCGGCACCGCCGCCCTCGAGGTAGACGCGTGCGAGCCGGCGCCCCGCCGGTGTGTCCGAGGCGAGTGCCGCCACGACCGGCAGGGTTCTCCGTCGAGCCCTGAGATCGGAGTGGGCCGGTTTGCCGGTTCTCTTCGGGTCGCCCCAGATGCCGAGAACGTCGTCGACCAGCTGGAAAGCGACGCCGAGGTGCACCCCGAACGACCGGCAGCGGTCGGCGGCGGCGGGGGTGGCTCCGGCCGCGAGAGCACCGAGGCGGCAGGCCGCCCCCAGCAGGGCACCGGTCTTCCGCGCCGCCGTGGCGAGGCACTGCTCGACGTCCACCGCCGTCTCGGCCGCCACGTCGGCCGACTGCCCTTCACACAGGTCGACCAGCACGTCCGCGAGCACTCCGGTCAACGAGCGTGGAACCCGTCGCATCGCGAGTCCTATCAACGCATCTCCCGCGAGGATCGCCGCCGTGGTCCCGAACACCGCCCAGGCCGACGGGCGGTGCCGCCGCGTTTCGTCGCCGTCCATGACGTCGTCGTGCAGGAGCGTGAAGTCGTGGATCAGCTCCACCGCCGTCGCGGCCGCGATCACGTCCGGCGACTGTGGCCCGTCGGCGAACGCGCGGGCGCAGGCCAGGGTGAGTGCGGGCCGCAGCGCCTTGCCGCCCGGCGGTGACGGTCTGCCTTCCGCGTCCCACCAGCCGATGTGATAGCCCGCGACGCGACGCAGCGCCGGGCCGAGCTCGTCGATCGTGGCGCGGTGCACTGGCTCGATCAGCGTGCGCGCGCCGACCAGGAGGCCGGCGACGTGATCAGCCATTGCCGTCGGGTGCGATCACGCCGGGGGCGCCACCGGTGGAGAGTTGGACGTGCACGTGTCCCCTGCCCGCCTCGATGTTGATCACGTCGAGCTGGACCGCGGCCACCGACCACGTGCGCAGTGCCAGCGTGCGCTGCTCGCCCGCCAGCGCGACCAGCGTGCCCCTGACCGGTTCGGCCGCGGTGAGTGCCGTCTCGAGGCCCTTCACCGCCGCGGCGAGCTGTTGCACGGCCGTGCGCAGGCCGGAGCGTGCCACGTTGATCCCGTTGCCCGCGGAAGGCGACTGCTCGTACGACTTCTCCGCCGCGGCGACGACATCCCGCCACCCGGTCACCGCGTCGGACGTGAGCGGCGACTTCGGGGCCGACCCGTCGACGGGAGCCGCCTGCGCCATGGCCGCGAGCACCGGGGCCAGCCGGTCCCGGATGTCCTTGGCCTGGTCGGTCAGCGGTCCGAGCTGCGCGGCGTCGCGTGCGGCGTCCTCGCGTTCCAGCTCCGCGATCCGCCGCTGGGTCGCGTCCGGCCCGTTCCCCGACGTGATCAGAAAGGCGACCGCGAGCCCGAGCAGGAAAGCCGTGAGGAAACCGGCCCACACCCGGCCCTTCGCTTTGGGCGGCGGAGTGGTCCAGGCGGCGGCCTTGGTCGCGCGCGACCGGACGGTCCTGCTCATCGTTCCTCCTCGACGTGCCGGTCAGCGGCCCCGGAAGACCGCTGACCGGCTCCTCGGCTACCGGAAGGTCCACCTCTGGTTGGTCCCGCCGTGGCAGGTCCAGATGATGAGCTGGGTTCCGTCCGCCGTGCCGGCGCCGTTGGCGTCCAAGCACTTCGTGCCGTTGCGGATCGAGCCGTCGGACTGCGCGGTCCAGTTCTGCCCGGACGCGCCGTTGCACGACCACAACCGGACGATCGCGCCGTCGGTCTGGCTGTTGCCGGTGACGTCGAGGCACTTGTCGAGCGACCGCAGCGTGGTGCCGTTCTGCGTCCACTTCTGGTTGGCGCCGCCGTTGCAGGTCCACAGCTGCACCTTCGCGCCGTCGGTCGAGCTGCCGCCGTTGACGTCGACGCACTTGCCGCTCGCGCCGACGATCTCCTTCGCGGTGCCGCCGCCGGGCTGTCCCGCACCCGGTCCGACGTAGGTGATCGAGTCGAGGTCGAAACTGGTCGACGACGACGTCTTGAACACCGCGAACAGCTCGACGGTGCCGGCCGGCGCGGTCACGTTCACCGCGGGCGTGCTGGCGTAGGTGTCCGAGCCGCCGGTGCTGGTGACCGGTGACGACGCGATGAGCGTGCCGGTCGGCGAACCCGCGCGTAGTTCGATCGTGCCCCCGCCACCCGTCGGCGCGGACACCCGGAACGACACCTGGTTGATGCCGGTGAAGTTGACCGGCTTGAACGAGATCCAGTCGTTGTTGCTGATGTCACCGACCTTGGCGCCCGACTCGGCGCCCGCCTGCGACACGATCGTCACACCGGACGAGCCGTTGAAGTACTCGGCCTGCTTCTGCTTGGGCTGCAACACGACCTGGGCACTGCCGGTCAGCGGCGGCACGCCGTTCGCGCCCTTGTCGGTGTACTCGGCCGACCCGATGACGTGCACGTTGAGCCCCTGGTGCCCCGAGTCGATCGTGGTCTGGAGCGTTCCCGTGCAGCCCGTCATCGGCGAGCCGATCGGGTGCTTGTGCGAGTCGTGGCCCATGTTCGACTGGACGTTCACCTTGCCGCAGTCGATCGTGCCGTCCTCCAGGTCGGTCACGGACACCGTGTACGGGATCGGGTCACCGAAATTGATCATGCCGCCGTCGACGGGACCGGTGAACTTCACGACCGGCTCGGTGTTGCCCACGCTGATGGTCACGTTCGCGGTGCCGATCTTGCCCGCCGAGTTGGTGACGGTGAGCTGGGCGGTGAACTTCCCGCTGCCGGTGTAGGTGTGCGTGGGGTTCGGCTCCGTGGACGTGCCGCCGTCGCCGAACGTCCACTTGAAGGTCAGCGGGAGACCACCGGGGTCGCTGGAACCCGCACTGGAGAAGCGCACCGTCAGCGGTGAGGGACCGGTCAGCGGAGTGCCGGACGCCTGCGCCACGGGAAGTCGTTCACCGGTGGTCGTGTAGTCGATGCGCCACAACCCCGCGCCCGGCAACGGTTTGTTGTCGTCCCAGCCCGAGCCCCAGGTCAGCAGGTACATCGACCCGTCGGGACCGAACTTCGCGTCCATCGGCGAGGCGAACGACATGTTCGACAGGAAGTCGTTGATTTTCAACAGGTTCCCGGACGAGTCCAGCCGGAACTCCCACATGCGGTTGCGGGACCACTCACCGAAGAACGGCGTCTGGTCGAAGTAGGAGGGGAACTTCGTCTTCGACGGGTTGCTCGCGTTGTACTGGTAGGCGGGGAACGCCATCGGCGCCTCACCGCCGCTGCTCGGCCCCATCTCCGGGAACGCGTTGCCGTTCGCACCGTTGCCGTACCAGACATCCGCCGCGCGGGACGCGGGCAGTGTCGTCAGACCGGTGTTGTTGGGCGAGTTGTTCACCGGCGAGGCGCAGTTGAACTTCGGGCCGGACGTGCCGTTCGCGAAGTTCCAGTCGTTGTAGGCGATGTTGTTCGCCACGCAGTACGGCCAGCCGTAGTTGCCCGGTGACTTGATCACGTTCCACTCGACCAGACCAGCCGGGCCGCGGTTCGGGTTGTCGCCGCCCGCGTCCGGACCGTAGTCGGCCGCGTAGATCACGCCGGTGGTCGGGTGCACGCTGATGCGGAACGGGTTGCGGAAGCCCATCGCGTAGATCTCGGGCCGCGTCTTGGCCGTGCCGGGCGGGAACATGTTGCCGGAAGGCACGGTGTAGGTGCCGTCGGGCTCGGGGTGGATGCGCAGGATCTTGCCGCGCAGGTCGTTGGTGTTGGCCGCGGTGCCCTGCGCGTCGTACAGCGAGCGACCGGGACGTTCGTCGATCGGCGCGTAGCCACCCGAGTCGCCGTTGGGGTTGGTGTCGTCACCGACGCTGATGTAGAGGTTGCCGTTCGGGCCGAAGTTCAGCTGGCCGCCGGTGTGCCCCGGTTCCTCCTTCCGCGACGCGGGCAGGGTCAGCAGGACCTTCTCGCTCGCCATGTCCATCCGGTCGCCGTTCATGGTGAAGCGCGAGATCCTGGCGATCTCCTGGCTTCCCGCCGGGGAGTAGTTCAGGTAGACCCACCCGTTGGTGGCGAACGCCGGGTCGAGCGCCATGCCGACCAGGCCGTCCTCCGAGTTCTGCCCCTGGCCGTAGACGCTGAGCGTGCCCGCGACGACCGTCGTCCTGGTGTCCGGCTTGTAGATCTTCAGGTTGCCGCCGTACTCGTTGAAGAACACCCGGCCGTCGGGAGCGACGTCGAGCGTGCTCGGCGCGACGGTGGAGTTGTCGAGCTGCACCTTCTGGAAGCTGCCCCACACCGTGGGACCGCAGTCCGCGCCCACGATGCCGCCCGCGGTCTCCACGCCACCGGTGATGTGCTGGCGGAACAGGGGTTCCGAGTAGCTGGACGCGTTGTGCCCCATGCCGGTCGCCCACACCCGGCCGCCCTCGAAGTTGCGGCACCACGAGATCGGGTGGTCGTAGCCCATCTTGGACGGGCCCGCGTCGTAGGTCGACTCGTCCGCGGTGACCAGCACGTGCACGTCGCCGCGTGCGGAGCGGTTGAAGTTGTACCACTCCTCGGTGCGCGTCCACCGGTCCGGCAGGCTCGCGCCGGACGGGTGCTTGTGGTCGGCGACCTTGGCGGTGCCGGACACGATCGACGAGTGCTGGGTCATGGTCATGCCGAGCATCTGGTCCCACCACGGGAACTGCTGCTCGATGTTCATGTCCGTGGCGTTGTGGATCGCCACGACGCCGCCGCCCTTGCGCACGTAGTTCTGCATCGCGGTGCGCTGCGCGGCGGTGTCCCACACCATGCCGGACGTCTGCAGCATCACGATCACGTTGAACGTGGCGAGCGTGGTGTCGTTGAAGACCGACGCGTCCTCGGTCTTGGTCATCTCCCAGCCGCGTTCGGCGGCCAGCTGCTCCATCATCGTGATGCCCGCGGGGATGGAGTCGTGCCGGTAGGCGCCGGAAGCGGTCTTGGTGAACAGCAGGACGTGCAGGCCATGAGCCTGTGCCGGGGTGGTCGGCAGGACGAGCCCCATCACCACCAGAGCACCGGCCAACACCGACAGTAATCGCGTGAGTCTGCGTTGCATTGCCACTCCTCCGGGGGTGGTGACGCGGTCGGTTAACGGGTGAGAGCGGCGGCGGCAGCGTGCAGGAAGGCCAGGCCTTCGACGGCGAGGGCATCCGGCGAGTCGGCGAGCGGCCGCCAGATCGACGCGGCGGTCGCGATGGCGGCGTTGTCCGGGGTGAACGACTCGATGCACAACGGACCGCGGTAGCCGGCGTCACCCAGGGCACCCAGCAACGCGGGCCAGTCCTGGTGATCGCGACCCGGCGTACCGCGGTCGTTGGCGCACACCTGAACGTGTGCGATGCGCGCGCCGGCGGCGAGAATCGCCTTCACCGGCGCCGCTTCCTCGATGTTGAGGTGGTAGGTGTCGAGCGCCAGCCCGCACCCCTCGGCAGGCAGCCCGTCGAGCGCCTCGAGCGCCTGGTCCACGGTGTTCAGCAGGCTCGTCTCGTACCGGTTCAGCGGCTCCACGGCGATGCGGACACCGCGCTGCGCGGCGTACTCGACGACGGGGTGGAGGTTCGCGCGCAGTTCGCCGTACACCCGCGGCCGGTCGTCGACGCGCCAGGTGCGGCCGACCGAGCTGTACGCGGGACCCGCGGCGACCGGGCTGCCGACGATCGCCGCGACGTCAACGACGTGTCGCAGGTAGTCCTGGGTCTCCGCGATGCCGTCCGCCGCGACGAGCTCCCGGCCGGGAGGCATGACGAGACAGACGGTGGCCTTGAGGTTCAGCTCGGCCAGGAGGTCGGCGGCGCGGTGCGGGTCCCAGTCACCCGGCTGCTCCACCGGCAGTTCGATGACGTCGAAGCCCCACTCGCGGACCTTCGGCGCGAGCGCGGCCAACCCGTCGTCGGTGAGCGGCGACGTCCAAACCCATGTGTTGACGCCAATGTCCCACATACAGGTGAACGTAAGCCCGGCCATATGGCGCGGTCAATGCAGAAGTCTGGCCATTCCGGACGAACTTCTGACTACTTTCTGCCAAAAGTAGGTCAGGCCTCTCCGGCGGAGATCGACGACAGGACGGCACCCAGCCGCACGTCCAGCACCTCCGGCGACAGCACGTGCTGCACGACCATCGCCGCGGCGCCCAGCACACCGGCCGTCGCACCCGCGGTCGACGCGACGATCCGCAGGTTCTCCGTGGCCAGCGGCAGAGAACGCCGGTAGATCGACTCGCGCACCCCCGCCAGCAGCATCTCCCCCGCCTCCGCCACCAGCCCGCCGATGACCACGAGCGACGGGTTGAACATGCTCACGCACCCCGCGAGCACCTCGCCGATGTCCCTCCCCGCCTGCCGCACGACCCGGCCGACCTCGAGGTTGCCGGACCGGACCAGGTGCACCACGTCGGCCGTCGAGTCGGCGGCGATCCCCAGGTCCCTCAGCTTCGCCGCCAGCGCCGGGCCACCGGCGATCGCCTCCAGGCAGCCGGTGTTGCCGCAGCGGCACAGCGCGTCCCCGCCGTCGGGAACCCTGATGTGCCCCAGGTCCCCCGCCGCGCCCGCCGCGCCGCGGTGCAGCACGCCGTTGCTGATCAGACCGGCGCCGATGCCGGTCGCCGCCTTCACGACGATCATGTGCCGCACGTCCGGGTACGAGGCGGTGTGCTCGCCCAGGGCCATCAGGTTGACCTCGTTGTCGACGAGCACCGGCGCGCCGAACTCCGCCGTGATCGTCGCCGGCACGTCGAACCCGTCCCAGCCCGGCATGATCGGCGGGTTGTTCGGCCGGCCGGTGGAGTGCTCGACCGGCCCTGGGAGTCCGATGCCCACTCCGGCGATCGCCGGCTCGTTGTCCGGCGTGTCGACCTCGCCCAGCAGGTCGCGCCAGGTCGTGACCAGGAGCTGGAGGATCACCTCCGGTCCGTCGGCGATGTCGAGGCCGACCTGCTCGACGGCGATCAACCGGCACCCGAGATCGGCCACGGCGACAGTCGCGTGGGTGGCGCCCACCTCGGCGACCAGCACGAGGTGCGCGCCAGGGTTGAACACGAACCGGCCTGCCGGGCGCCCGCCGGTGGACTCACCGGTCCCGCCGCCGGTCACCAGACCGGCGGCCAGGAGCACGTCGAGCCTGGCCCGCACGGTGGAGCGGGCGAGGCCGGTCGCGGCCACGATCTCCGCTCGGGTGCGGGGCCTGCCGTCCATCAGCATGCGCAGCACGGCGGCCGGCGAACCGGACTCGATGCCCTGGGTGCTCTCCATCGGCCAATTGTCACACCGGCGACGAAAGAACCGGTCGCGCCATCACGCTTGCGTGTGATCGTCGCCCGAACTGGTGGCGGTGTGCCGCGCGAACAGGGTGGCGTAGTCGCTCTCGAGCCCGGCGAGTGCCGTGCGCAGCGCCGGGAAGATCCAGCCGGGTGAGGACGACTCGTACCGGTCGAGTTTGGTCAGCAGGAGCAGCCTCGCCGCCCCGATGACGATCAGCGTGGCACCGCTCGCGAGGATGGTGCCACCGAACGCCACCACCCTGGTGATGCCCTCGTAGCCGCGGCCTGGGGAGGAACCCCGCAGGGTGAGGTAGCCCGAGCCGTTGCTGACGGTGGCTCTGGCCGTGACGCGCGTGCCGTCGAGCGCGGTGCCGACGCTCAGCGTGGTGTCGATCGTCCGGCCGGGCGCCGGCAGCAGCTCGTGCGCGATCACCTGGTCGGCTCTGGACGCGAAGGCGCGGCGTGCCCAGGTGCCGTGCCCGTCGGTCCAGGTCGAGGTGACCTCGCCGGTGCGGGAGTCGGTGATCCGGCCGTAGCCGCCGACCGCGGTCATGCCGGGACTGGAGATCCGGAACTCGTACGCGGGGTGGCAGGACCGGCCGGCCTCGAAGAGCACCTTCTCCATCGCCGGCTCGCCGTACAGCACCGCACCGCATTCGCCGTTGGCGGTGCGGAAGCCGTCCGTCCAGCACGCGGCCGGGCTGGTGTGGATCGTCGGCTCGGGCATGCGCATCACACGACTCCTTTGTCAGTGATGAGGATGGTCGTGAGTGCTTTCGGCCTCGGCAGCCGAAAGCACTCACGACCGCGGATCAGGTCAAGCTCCACTGCTGGTTGGACTGGCCGTTGCACGTCCACAGCTGGACGAGCGCGCCGTTGGCCGTGGACGCGCCGGACACGTCCACGCACAGACCGGACTGCGCGCCGGTGATCGTGCCGTTGGCGTTGACGTTCCACTGCTGGTTGGCCTGGCCGTTGCACGTCCAGATCGCCACTCTCGTGCCCGTCGTGGTCCCTTGGCCGTACGCGTCGAGACACCGCTGGGCGGTGCCGTCGAACACGGTGAGCTGACCTGACGCCGACCGGGCCCACTTCTGGCCCGCGGTGCCCTGGCAGTCCCAGATCCGGGTCTGCGTGCCCGCGGTGCCGTTCGGCGCCTCCAGGCACTTGCCCGCGCCCACCGCACGCACCGCGCCGCCGGGCACGGGCGGATTGCCACCGCCACCGCCGTACCCGGCAGCGATGATGTTGGCCTGCACCGCGTTCTCGGTCGCGTCGGACGGGTAACCCGCCACCATCGCACCCTCGTAGAAGGTGCCCGCGCTGAGGTTGGCGCCGCCGTCGGGCTTGCAGCAGTCACCACCGCTGCCCAGGATGATGGCGCCCTGCTTCTTCATGGGGCTGTAGCCGTTCGGCAGCGAGCCGTCGTACAACGTGGTCAGGTCGCCCGCCTGGGCGTTGCCGCCCTTGAGCGCGAACCGCGAGGTCCCGTTGTTCTTCAGGATCGCCGTGACGAACTTGTCCGTGAAGGCCCGCTGCCTCGGGTTCCACTGCTGGCTCCCGCCGGGGTACAGACCCCATTCGAGATCCGCCTGAACCCACGGACCGCGGCCGGAACACCCGCCGAACCAGCACTGCGTGCTGAAGTTGATCGCGTCCATCGCACCGGCCGCGTCGGCCTTGCGGGTTGTTTCACTGTTGCCGTAGTCGAAGCAGCAGCCGCCGTTGACGTGCGTACCGCTGGTCACCATGTACATGCCCTCCGGCGCACTGCCGGTGGGCACGCCCGTCAGGTGACCGTCACGCCAGTAGCTGTTGCCGGGGTTGATGTAGAGCGAGTACGCCTTGCTCTTGTCGGCGCCCATCACCAGCGACTCGGAGGTCGCGATCGCTGGCTTGCTCTGCGGCGAGCCGGGGACCACGCTCGAACCCTGGTACCAGAGGTCGTTCCCCTTGCCCGACTGGTCGTAGACCACCGTGATGACACACGAGGTGTTGGCGCAGAACGTGTCCTGCGTCGCCGCGTTGGCGTTGCCACCCGCGGCGAGCAGTCCGATGTCCTTGGTGGTGTTGTCCGACGAACGCCTGACTTGGTAGAGATTTCCGTTGTAGGAACCGTAAAGCGCACGCGTCGTGCTGTGCGCGGCGATGCAGGGCGTGCCGCCGCTGGCGTAGATGTCACACGGTCCCGTGGTCGCCGCCGCCGCAGGTGCCGGCGTGGACCACGTCAACGTGGCCGCCGCCAACACGGTCAACGCCGAGGCGGCCCCGACTCGCACCGCCGGTGAGACTGGCGAGAGCCTCATTCCGCACCTCCTGGGAAGGTTCGCCGCTGGCTCATGGCAGGGTCCAGCGCTGGTTCGTGCCGCCGTGACAGGTCCAGAGGATGAGCTGGGTGCCGTCGGCCGAACTACCGCCGTTGGCGTCCAGGCACTTGTTCGCCTGCTGGTTGACCAGTGAGCCGTTCGCCCCTGGGGTCCAGTTCTGCGAACCGCTGCCGTTGCACGTCACCAGCTGCACCTGCGCGCCGTTGGCGGTGCTGCCGCCGGCGACGCCCATGCACTTGTTGAGGGCGCGCAACGTGTTCCCGCTGACCGTCCACTGTTGACTCGCGTTGGTGTTGCAGGTCCACAGCTGGATCTTCGTGCCGTCCGCACTGCTGCCGCCGGCGACGTCGACGCACTTGCCGGAGCCGCCGGTGATCCGCCCGGTGCGCGGAACCGTCCCTCCGAGCTCCTTGATCCGGACGTTGCGGAACGACACGTCGTCACCGGACCCGTGGTTCTGCAGGGCGATGTGGCCCGAGGTGAGCGACCTCGCCGGGTCGGTGTTGGTGAAGTCGTTGATCTTCACGCCGTTCAGGAAGACCTGGAGGCGTTCGCCCTCGACGAGCAGCTCGTAGGTGTTCCACTCGCCGGGCGGGTTCAGCGCGGCGTCCCTGGCGGCGATGTCGGGGGCCTTGACCCCGTAGATCGCCCCCGTGGTCTTGTCCTCGGTGTCCGTCGCGTCGATCTGGACCTCGTACCCGTTGGCCAGAGCCGAGTCCGGGGTGCTGCCCGCCGGGAATCCCAGCACCACACCGGAGTTGTCGTCCCCCGGCATCCGCCAGTCGAGCTTGAGGGAGTAGGACCGGAACTCCTTGGCGCTGTACCACAGCATGCCCAGGCCGTCGAACGACGTGAGCGTGGCGTCGCTGTTGGTGAACCCGCCGGGGCCCGCCTGCGTCCACCCGGTCGTCGACCCGTTGTAGAGGGTGGTGTAGACGGTTTCCGGGCGGCAGTCGGCCTTCGTCCTGTTCGCCGCGTACCGGATGCCGCCGAGAACCATGGTGCGGAAGGCCGATTCGGTGTAGCTCTCCTTCGTGTGGCCCAGGCCGGTGTAGAAGGAGCGTCCGCTCGCCATGGGCTTGCACCACGTGATCGGGTGGTCGGCCCCCATCGTCCCGCCGGAGTACGTCGACTCGTCCAAAGTGGACAGCACACGGGCGGTGGCACGCGGGTTGGCGCGGTAGTTGTACAACTCGTCGGTGCGCACCCAGGCCGGCGAGAGGTGCGCGGTCGCCGCGTGCGCACGGTTCTCCGTCCGGACCGTCGCCTGCTGGATGGCCGGGTGCGACGCGAAGTACGCCCCCACCAGCTCGCCGTAGAAGGGCCAGTCGTACTCGGTGTCGGCCGCCGAGTGGATCCCCACGTAACCGCCGCCGCCGCGGACGTAGGACTCGAAGGCGCTCTGCTGGGTGGCGTTCAGCACGTCCCCCGTGGTGCTGAGGAACACCACGGCCTCGTACTGCGCGAGGTTCGCGGTCGTGAACTGCGCCGCGTCCTCGGTGGCGGTCACCGTGAAGTTGTTGGCGGCGCCCAGCTCGCGGATCATCTGGATGCCGTTGGGGATCGAGTCGTGCCGGAAGCCCGCGGTCTTGGAGAACACCAGCACGTCGTAAGGCGCGTCCGCGGCCGCCGCCGGTGGTGCGGAAGCGCCCCCGCCCACGACGAGCGCCGCGGCGGCGACGCCGAGCGCCCGTCGCCAAGCCTGGTAGGTCATCTGATCCTCCTTGGTGTGGAAGCACGCGGCGGAGTCGTCATGGCAGGGTCCAGCGCTGGTTGGTGCCGCCGTGGCAGGTCCAGATGATCAGCACCGTGCCGTTGGCGGTCCCGGCGCCGTTGGCGTCGAGGCACTTGCCGGACTTCGTGTTGACCACGGAACCGTTGGCGCCCGCGGACCAGTTCTGGCTCGTGGCCCCGTTGCAGGTCCCCAGCTGCACGGCGCCGCCGTCGGCGGTGCCGCCGTTCGCGACGTCCATGCACTTGCCCAGTGCCCGCAGCGTGGTCCCGTCGACCGTCCACTGCTGGTTCGTGCCGCTGTTGCAGGTGTACAGCTGGATCCGGGTGCCGTCGGCGCTGTTGCCACCGGTGACGTCCGCGCACTTGCCGGACGCCGCCCCGGTGATGGGGCCGGTGCGTCCGCCGCCGGTGGACGTGTCGAACGTGAAGGCGTCGACGTCGAACAGGTAACCGGTGCCGCTGCCCGCGAACGTCAGGTACAGCCTGCCGGTGGTCGTCGGCACGTTCGTCAGCGCGGTGGAGACCTCCCGGAACGTGTCCCACCCGCCGGTCACCGGCACGGTCAGCGTGGCCACCGCCGGTCCGGTCTGGGAACCGGTGCGCACCGTGATCGTGCCGCCCGCTCCCGCGGAGGACACGCGCGCGGTGAACCGGTTCGCGCCGGTGAGGTTGTAGTTGTCGAAGGCGATCCAGTCGCCGTTGTGGATGTCGCCGACGGTGCGGCCGCCCTCGGCCGGCGTCTTGTCGAACAGGCCGGTGCCCGACTGCGTGGTGTAGTGCTCGGCCTGGCGGTGCCGGGGCTGGAGCACGTTCTGGGCGTGGGTGGTCGCGGGCGGCACGCCGTTCGCGCCCTTGTCGGTGTACTCGGCGTCGAAGACGGCGTAGATGTTCGCCGCCGTGTCGTGCTCACCGTCCACCGGGATCTCGATGGTGCCCGAACAGCCGTTGCGCGAGGTGATCTTGTGCGAGTGGCTGTCGTGGCCGAGGAGGTAGGACACCGTCACCTGCGAGCAGTCGATCGTCCCGTCCTCGGCGTCGGACACCGTGATCGTGTAGGGGATGCTGTCGCCGAAGCTGAACAGGCTGCCGTTGACCGGGGTGGTCAACGTGACCACGGGCGCGGTGTTGCCGACGGTGATGATCACGTTGGTGCTGCCGGTGAGCCCTGCCGGGTCCGCGACCGTGAGCGTGACGGTGTACTGGCCGTTGGCGGTGTAGGTGTGGCTCGGGTTCGCCGCCGTGGACGTGCTGCCGTCGCCGAAGTTCCACGAGTAGGTCAGCGCGCCGTTCTCCGGGTCGGACGACCCGGCAGAGGAGAAGTCCACGGTCAGCGGTGCGGCGCCGGACAGGCGGTTGGCGGACGCGCGTGCCGTCGGCGCGCGGTTGCCCGCTGCCCCGATGTACTCGATGCGGTAGAGCGCGGAGCTCGCGTCGCCGTTGCCCCAGCCCGTGCCGTAGTCGAGCACGTAGAGCGCGCCGTCCGGGCCGAAGGCCGCGTCCATGACCTGGGTGCCGCGCCACGGGAAGTCGCCGACCTGTCCGGGCGACCCGTCGGAGTTGACGTCGATCGTCTTGATCCAGCGCCGGCCGAACTCGGTCGCGAACACGTGCCCGTCCAGCGAGGCAGGGAACTTGACCGTCGACGGGTTCGCCGCGTCGTACCGGTACACCGGCGCGGCCATCGGGGACTCCGATCCGCAGCCGAACGCGGCGAAGGAGCAGTTGTCGTACTTGATCCATGCCGGGCGCGCGGCCGGCAGGTTCGTCAGGCCGGTGTTGTTCCGCGAGGTGTTGACCGGCGCGGCGCAGTCGAACCTGGCTCCGGAAGGCCCGGACGGGAACGTGTAGCGCACATAGGTCTCATTCGTGGTGTTCGAGCCCGTGCAGTACGGCCAGCCGTAGTTGCCCGCCGAGGTGATCCGGTTGAACTCCACCTGGCCTGCCGGGCCGCGGTTGGGGTCGGTCGAGCCGGCGTCCGGTCCGTAGTCACCGAGGTAGATCGCGCCGGTGGCCTTGTCCACGTTGAACCGGAACGGGTTGCGCAGGCCCATCGCGTAGATCTCCGGCCGCGTCTTGGCCGTGCCGGGCGGGAACAGGTTCCCGGCGGGGATCGAGTAGGACCCGTCGGCGTTCACCTTGATCCGCAGCACCTTGCCGCGCAGGTCGTTGGTGTTGGCCGCGCTGCGTTGCGCGTCGTAGACGGGGTTGCGGCCGGAGCGCTCGTCGATCGGGCTGTACCCGCTGGAGTCGAAGGGGTTGCTGTCGTCGCCGGTGGACAGGTAGAGGTTTCCGGCCGCGTCGAAGTCGATGTCACCGCCGACGTGGCAGCACATCCCCCGGCTGGTCTCCACCTCCAGCACGGTCACCTGACTCGCCATGTTGACCGTGAAGTCGGCGTTGAGGGTGAACCGGGACAGCCGGTTGACGCCCTTCCACGCGGAGAAGTCGGTGCCACTGGCCGGCGCGTCACCGCCCGGTGTCGACAGCGGCGGCGCGTAGTAGAGGTAGATGTAGCGGTTGGTGGCGAAGCCGGGGTCCGCCGCGACGCCCTGCAGCCCTTCCTCGTCGTGGGTGTAGACGGGGATGTTGGCGATCACGCTGGTCGCGCCGGCCGCCGTGGTGCGGCGCAGCGTGCCGTTGCGGGAGGTGTGCAGCACCGAGCGGTCGGGCAGCACGGTCATCGACATCGGCTCGCCCATCTCGGCGACGCCCTTGGCCAGTTCGACTTGCTGGAAGTCGGCGGGGTTGACGGTGTGCGCGGCGGCGGGCGGTGCGCTGGTCGCCGCGACCGCGACGGCTGTGGCCACGGTCAGGAGCGCGGCGGAGAACGCCGCGGTGAGTCGGTTTCTCATGGCTGGTCATACCTTTGGTCTCGGTGGCGCGCTGGTGCGGGGTTCGCGGTGGACGGCCGGGGCGTCCGGTCCGGCTGAGCGGACCCGTCGGAGGTGGACCCGGTGCGGGCGTCGCGGTGCCGGCCGAGACGGGCGAGAAGACCGCGGAACGCGCGAAAACCCGGCGGCGGCGCCGGGGAGTGGAGGTACGAGGCCATGATCGTCCTTCTTCGTTGAAGGTGTCTGCCGATCCGCCCCTGGGAGCGCTCCCAGAAAGGGGCGGAAGTTCGGCCCGCCTCCCCGTTGCCGGGGAGCGCGGGCCGAGGTGGTGCTAGGTGGTCTGGCGTCCGGGCAGGCGCCAGGTCTGGTTGAGCGGGCTGCCCTGGTTCACGGGGTTGCAGGTCCGCTGTTCGAGCAGGGCACCCGACGCGGTGGAGGCGCCCACGACCCCGACGCACTTGCCGCTGTGCCGGGCGACGAGCTGGAAGTCGGTGGGAGCGCTGCCGGTGTAGGTGACCTTCCGCAGGGTGAACTGCTGGTTGGTGCCGCCGTTGCAGGTCCACTGGATGACCGCGGCACCGTCCGCTGTGGACACTCCGTTGACGTCCAGGCACTTGCCCGACTGCTGGTTGGTGACCGTGAAGGTGTCGGCCATCCCGGTCACGGGGCTGAAGTTCCACCGCTGCTCGTCGGCGGTGCCGCAGGTGATCTGCTGCTGCCGGGTGCCGTCGGCGGTGCTGCGGCCAGGGTTGGTCAGGCAGGCTTGCGAGTGCTGGGCGACCGCGGTGGACTGGAAGGCTCCACCGCCACCACCACCGGACGGCGGCAGGACCGTGATGGTGAAGGACTCGTCGACGTTGGAATGCGGCAGGTTCACCGTGGTGCCGTTGTTGTTCAGCGTCACGACCGTGTCGATGGCGGTCACCGGGCCGGAGACCGCTCCGCCGTTGTTGTACGGGATGCGTTCGGCGAGGACCCGCACCTGGTTGTTCTTCACGATGCCCTCGGTGGTGTCCAGGCGCCGGAGGTTGACCGCGATGTTGCCCGTCGTGCGGCCGCCGCCGACCAGGATCTTGGCTTCACCCGGCGCCTTCGTCGCGAACCCGTCGTAGTTCTGGCTGGGCGTGACCGTGGTGATCTGGCCGGTCTGCGAGCCGTAGAAGCGGTAGACCCACCACTCCCCCTTCGGCTGGTGCTGCCCCGCGGAGTTGTGGACGAGCAGGTTGCCGAGGTCGTTGTGCAGGTTGCCACCGCTGGCCCAGTTCGCCCGCAGGCCGTCCGCGCCCGCCCGTTCCAGCCGCGAGATGTACCACGAGCCGTCGCCGGGGTTCTGCTCGTTCGACGCGCCGTACTCGTTGATCTGGTACGGCCGCGGGTGCGGGATGCCGCGTGAGTCGAGGGTCTGGTTCGCCACCTGCACGTTCGACACGGGATCGCCGGGCAGCGAGTGCCAGCTGATGATGTCGGGCACGGTGTTGCTGGAGCGCACGAAGTCCAGGTACTGCGTCCACCAGCCGCCGGTGGACGGGGTGCACGCGCAACTCGGACCCACGATCAGGTGTGTGGGGAACTCCGCCCGGATGCGCTGGTACGTACGGCGCCACAGCTCGAAGTACTGGGACTGCGGGCGGTTCCAGAAGATCGTGATGTTGGGCTCGTTCCAGATGTCCCACTGGACGGGGACGCCGGTGGCCCGCACGTCGGCGATCAGGCGGGTGAGGAAGTTGTCGTAGTCGGTCCAGTTGCCGTTGTCACCGGGGAAACGGGAGATCGCGAACCCGTCGGCACCCCACAGGTCGTGCGGCAGCAACACGAACTCGCCGCCCAGCGCACGGGTCCGCAGCAGCTGCGCGCGCGTCGCGTTCCACCGGCGGTCGTACTTGCCGGACACCCAGCCGCCGGGACTGTCGAGCTGGGCGCCGCCCGCGCGCATGTACCGGAACTTCACGTCGCGGTAGAAGTTGTCCGCGGGCCCGGACGCGTTCTCGGTCATGCCGTAGATCCAGCCCGACGCCCGGTAGGTCGGAGCGCCGCCGCCCGTGGAGAAGTCGACGGCGATGGACTCGTCCGCCGCCCGCGCCGGAACGACGAAGGCGAGGACGGACAGCAGGGCCGCGAGCAGCGGCAGGACCGCTCGCTTCTTCGTGGTGGTGTTCACGCCTGCTCCTTTGCAGGGAAAGGTTGCGCAGCGGAGTCCAACCTGGAGGTGTCAGCGGGTGTTCAAGGTGCGGGCCCACTCGTGCAGTTCGCGGGCCTGTTCCGCGAGCCGGTGCTCGTCGCTGCCCAACGGGTCCTTGAAGAAGAAGCCAAGAGCCCCTTGGACACCCGCTCGACCGGCGGCGTGGGCGGCGGCCGTCAGACGGGCGAGATCGAGCACCAGCGGAGCGGCCAGGGACGAGTCCAGGCCGCTCCAGATCAGTTGCAGTGACATCCGCGCGCCGAGAAACCCTTCGAACGACACGTGATCCCACGCGGTCTTGCGTTCGCCGAGATCGGGCACGTGGTCGATGTGCAGGGGCGCGGTGACGTCCTCACCGAGCAACGCCGCGAGCCCCCTGGCCTTGGACGCGAGCTTGCTGTCCGCGTGCGCCGGGTCCTGCAGCGTCGCCCCGTCACCGCCGCCGAGCAGGTTCGTGCCCGTCCACGACAGCACACGCAGAGCCCGTGACGTGAACATCGGTGCGACCGCCGCCCGGACCAGCGTCTCCCCCGTCTTGCCGTCCCGCCCCGCGTAGGGCAGTCCCTTCGACCGCGCCAGTTCGTCCAGCGCGGGCAGCGCGACGCCGGTGGACGGGGTGAAGTCCACGAACCCGCACCCCGCCTGGAAAGCGGCGTACGCGACGAGGGAACTCGGCGGCAGCACTGCGTTTCCCGGCACGGCGAGCGCTTCCTCCAGCGCCGCGAGCGAGTCGTGCTCGACCCGCGTGGGCGGCTCGGTCGACGCCACGTTCACCACCACGACGCGGGCCAGGTCGTGCCGGGCGCGGAAGTCGGCGATGTCATCCGCCAGCCGCCGGGCGGCGTCGGCCTGACTGCCGGCCGCCGCCGCGGGGTCGTAACCGAGCCGGATCTCCGCGTCCGCGGCGTCCAGCCCACTCGCGATGCACCCCGTCACGTCGTACGGCAGCACGCCGTCGCGCACCAGCGACTCGACCCGCTTCGCGAGCGGCGTGGTCACGATGTCATGCCCGCCGACCACGAACGCGTCCCACGGCGGCAGGTAGACGTCCAGCAGCTCGGTGACACAACCGACCGGCGGCACGAGACCCGCGCGCAACGCGAGCAGCCCGCTCACGGCGGTGGTCGCCACCGACCCCCTGGCACCGTTCAACCACAAGCCGATTCGTTCGGTCACCACCGTCTCCTCTCGTCAGCCGCCAGAGCTGAACGCGGCGTCGAACGAGGCCGACGGCGCGTCAAAAGCGTTGCGGCGCACGAACTCCAGCGCCTCGGGTGCGCCGACGAGCCGGTCCATCCCGGCGTCCTCCCACTCGACGCTGATCGGACCGGAGTACCCGATGGTGTTGAGCATCCGGAACGACTGCTCCCACGGCACGTCACCGCGTCCGGTGGACACGAAGTCCCAGCCGCGCCGAGGATCGGCCCACGGCAGGTGTGAGCCCATGCGGCCGTTGCGGCCGTTGCCGACCTGGCGCCGGGCGTCCTTGCAGTCGACGTGGTAGATCCGGTCGCGGAAGTCCCACAGGAACCCGACCGGGTCGAGGTCCTGCCAGACGAAGTGCGACGGATCCCAGTTGAGGCCGAACGCAGGCCGGTGGCCGATCGCCTCCAGGGTCCGGACGGTCGTCCAGTAGTCGTAGGCGATCTCGGACGGGTGGACCTCGTGCGCGAACCGGACACCCACCTCGTCGAACACGTCCAGGATCGGGTTCCAGCGGTCGGCGAAGTCCTGGTAGCCGGCGTCGATCATGGACGTGGGCACCGGCGGGAACATGGCGACGGTCTTCCAGATCGAGGAACCGGTGAACCCGACGACCGTGCTCGCACCGAGCCTGGCCGCGGCCCGTGCGGTCGCCTTCATCTCCTCGGCCGCCCGCTGCCGCACGCCTTCCGGGTCACCGTCGCCCCAGTTCCTGGCGGACAGGATGCCCTGGTGCCGTTCGTCGATCGGGTCGTCGCAGACCGCCTGACCGGTGAGGTGGTTGGAGATCGTCCACACCTTCAGGTCGTGCTTGGCGAGGATCGCGAGCCGGTCCGCGACGTAGTCGTCGTCCTCCGCTGCCTGCCACGGGTCGAGGTGGTCGCCCCAGCAGGCGATCTCCAGGCCGTCGTAGCCCCACCCCGCGGCCAGCCGGGCGACCTCCTCGAACGGCAGGTCGGCCCACTGGCCGGTGAACAACGTGATCGGGCGTGCCATCTCGGTGTCTCCTCCTCAAACCTGGTGCCAGCTGCGGGACAGCGCGCTCGCCTCGACGGCGGCCAGGACGCGCTGCACCTGCAGCCCGTCCGCGAACGACGGAGTGGGGTCGGTTCCTTCAGCCACGGCGCGGACGAAGTCGACGGCCTGATGCGTGAACGCGTGCTCGTAGCCCAGGACATGCCCGGCGGGCCACCAGGCGGCCACGTACGGGTGGTTCGGTTCGGTGACCACGATCCGGCGGAAGCCCGCGACGGCGGAGTCCTCGGTACCGTCGAAGTAGTGCAGGACGTTCATGTCCTCGAAGTCGAACGCGAGACTGCCCGCGGAGCCGTTGACCTCGATGCGCAACGCGTTCTTGCGGCCGTTGGCGAACCGCGTTGCCTCGAACGAGCCGAGCGCCCCACCGGAGAAGCGGGCCAGGAACAGTGCGGCATCGTCCACAGTGACCGGTCCGGTCTCGTCGGACGAGGCGGTGCCGGACAGTCCGGAGTGTGACGACGCCAGCGGGCGTTCCGTGACGAACGTCTCCAACGTCCCGGACACCTCACTGATCGTGTCGCCGAGGATGAACTGGGTGGCGTCCACGATGTGCGCGCCGATGTCGCCCAACGCTCCGGAACCGGCCTTCTCCTTGTCCAGCCGCCAGGACAACGGCGCGGCGGGGTCCACGATCCAGTCCTGGAGGTACACGGCGCGCACGTGGTGGATCCGTCCCAGCCTGCCCTGGGCGACCAGGTCGCGGGCCAGGCTCAGCGCGGGCACCCGCCGGTAGCTGAACCCCACCATCGCCCGCACGCCCCGCTGGGCCGCGCGCTCGGCCGCCTCCGCCATGGCTTCCGCCTCCGCGACGCTGTTGGCCAGCGGCTTCTCGCAGAGCACGTGCTTGCCCGCGGCCAGCGCGGCGACGGCGATCTCGGCGTGCGTGTCACCCGGCGTGCAGATGTCCACCACCTGCACGTCGTCGCGGTCCAGCACGGACTTCCAGTCGCTCACCGCCTCCGCCCAGCCCAGGCGCTCCGCGGCGGCCTGGGCGCGGGCGGGGTCCCGGCCGCACAGCACGGCCATCACCGGGCGCACCGGCAGGTCGAAGAAGCGGTGGGCGACCCGCCACGCCTGGGAGTGCGCGGCTCCCATGAACGCGTGGCCGACCATCGCGATGCCCAGCATCGGTGCCGTCACAGTGGTTGTGCTCCTTTCTCAGGACTCGAAGGCGGTCGGCAGGTAGCGGTCGACGTTCTCCTTGGTGACGACCGGTGCGTACAGTTCGACCTGGCGGGGGACCTCCACCTCGACCAGGTCGCCGAGGCTCTTGCCCTGCACGGCGAGCCGAGCCAGCCGGATGCCGTCCGCGCCCTGGGTGGACGGGTAGACCACGGTCGCCTTGTGCGAGCCGTTGTCCGCCTTGATCTCCCGCATCACGTTCGCCGATCCGGCGCCGCCGACCATGAAGAACTCGCTGCGGCCGGAGTTCTTGATGGCGGCCGTGACGCCGACGCCCTGGTCGTCGTCGTGGTTCCAGATGGCGTCGATCTTGCGTGCGGCCTGCAGCAGGTTCGCGGCTGCCTTCTCGCCGCTCTCCACGGTGAACTCGGCCGCCACGCGGTTGCTCACCTTGAGCCCGCAGTTGGCGAGCGCCTCCGCGAAACCCTTGCTGCGGTCCTGGGTCAGCGGCAGCGAGTCGATGCCGGCGATCTCCGCGACCACCGCGTCGGAGCGGCCCTTGAGCTTCTCGCAGATGTAGGTGCCGGCGGACACGCCCATGCCGTGGTTGTCCCCCAGCACGGTGGAGCGCGCGGCGAACGGGCTGTCGAACTGGCGGTCGACGTTGATCACGGTGATGCCGGCCTTCATCGCCTTGAGCGCCACCGGGGTGAGCGCCGCGCCGTCGAACGGCAGCAGCACGATCGCGTCCACCTTGTCGTTGATGAACGTCTCCACCTGGCTGATCTGGAGGTTGACGTCGTTGGTGCCCTCGACGACGCGCAGCTCCACGTCGGAGTACTTGCCCGCCTCCGCCTTGGCGGCGTTGGTGATCGCGGCCATCCAGCCGTGGTCGGCGGCCGGCGCGGAGAAGCCGATGACGACCTTCTTGCCCGGCTCGTCGTTGGCGACCTTCACCCCGCCCTTGTCGCCGCTCTGGGTGTTCTGGGGCGTGTTGCCCGTGCACGCGGTGAGCGCGACGCCGAGTGTCAGCGCGGCTACGAGACGGGTTGTTCTCTTGTGTGGCATGGCTTTTCGGCTCCTCGGGTGGCAGCGGTCGTGGTCGCGGCGTCAGACGCCGCTGCGTCTGGCCAGCCGCTGCTGGAGGAGGACGGCGACCACGATGATCGCGCCCTTCGCGACGGCCTGGGCGGAGATGGAGAGGTTGTTGAGGGTGAAGACGTTCGACAGCGTGGTGAAGATCAGGACGCCGAAGACGGTGCCCGCGATCGTGCCGCGGCCACCGGACAGCAGCGTGCCGCCGATCACGACCGCGGCGATCGCGTCGAGCTCGTACAGCCCGCCGTGGGTCGCGCTGCCGGTCGTGGTGCGGGCGATGAGCATGACGGCGGCCAGTCCGCAGCACAGGCCGAGCAACGTGTAGAGCAGGACGGTGTGGCGCCGCACGTCGATGCCGGCCAGCCGCGCCGCTTCCGGGTTGCCACCCACGGCGAACGTCCGCCGCCCGAACGTGGTGCGGTTGAGCAGGACCCACCCGGCCGCCGCGACCACCGCGAAGATCACGACCAGCACCGGCACGCCGAGCACCGACGCGTCGAAGAACGCGGCGAAGCCCGGTACGTTCACGATCTGCGTCTTGCGGTTGGAGATGATCTCGGCGAGCCCGCGGGCGGCGGCCAGGCTCGCCAGGGTCGCGATGAACGCCACGACCCGGCCGTAGGCGATGAGCACGCCGTTGACCAGCCCGCACGCCCCGCCCACGGCGAGCGCGGTGAACACCATGACGATCCAGTGCGTGCTGTTGGCCAAGCCTTGTGTGGCGAGCGTCGTCGCCCACACCGAGGACAGCGCGACGATCGCGCCCACCGACAGGTCGATTCCACCGCCGGTGATCACGAACGTCATGCCGACGCTCACCACGCCGATCACCGCGGCCAGCCGAAGGATCGTGAGCACGTTGTCGACGTCGGCGAACCGGTCGCCGGCGGTGACCACCCCGGCCAGGCACAACAGGACCAGTGCCACGACAAGACCGGTGTTGCGTCCGGCCGCGGAGGAGAGCAGCGCCGAGACGGTGCTCTGCGACTCCTTCACGGGCACGGGTCTGTTCGTCGGGGTCACGGCGGTGTCCTCGCTCATGCGGCATGTCCTTCCATGACCAGGTCGAGGACCCGGGACTCGTCGATCTCGCCGGACGGTCCCTCGTGGACCACCCTGCCCTCGCACACCACCAGGACCCGGTCGGCCAGCCCCAGGACCTCCTCGACGTCGCTCGACACGACCACCACGGCCACTCCTCTGGCCGCCAGGTCGCGGATCAGCTCGTAGATCTCGCTGCGCGCTCCCACGTCCACGCCGCGGGTGGGCTCGTCCAGCAGGAGCACGCGGCACTCGCGCAGCAGCCACCGTGCGAGCACGACCTTCTGCTGGTTGCCACCGGACAGGCCCCGCACCACGCGGTCGACGCCGGGCGGACGGACGTCGAGCGCCTCGGTGAGCAGGCTCGAGCGCGCGCGTTCGGTGCGGTCGTCCAGAAATCCGAAGCGGGCGAACGACGGCAGCGACGAGACCGTGATGTTGCGGTACACGGCCTGGTCCAGCAGCAGTCCCTGGCTCTTGCGCTCTTCCGGGCAGAGGCCCATCCCCGCGCGGACGGCCGCTCCGACGCTCCCCGGCCGCAACTTCCTGCCCTCGACCTCGACGGTGCCTTCCGCCGGTTTCCGCGCACCGTAAATGGTTTCCAGGATCTCCGAGCGACCCGACCCGACGAGCCCGGCGAGCCCGACCACCTCACCCGCGCGGACGGTGAGGTCCACGCCGCTGAAGCGGTCGCCGTCGGCCAGTCCCCGCACCACCAGCACCTCCGGCGCCGCCGGGTCGACCGGTTCCCTGTGCGGGAACACGTTCTCCAGCACACGCCCGGTCATCAACCCGATCAGCTCGGAGGTCCTGACCTCGCGGGCCGACAGGCCCGTCGCGACGGTGCGGCCGTCCTTGAGCACGGTCACCCGGTCACCGATCTCGCGGATCTCCGCCATCCGGTGCGAGATGTAGACCACGGCCACGCCGTGGGCGGTCAGCTCGCGGATGACCCCGAACAGGATCCGCACCTCGTCCGGGTCCAGCACGGCCGACGGCTCGTCCATGATCAGCAGCTTGCTGTCCAGTGACAGCGCCCTGGCCATGCTCACCACCTGCTGGTGAGCCACGGAAAGCCGGCCGACGTCACGGTCCGGCGGGATGTCGGGATGGCCCAGCCGGTCCAGCAGCGCACGGGTCCGGCGGCGCGCCTCCGCCCGCCGGGTGAAGCCCATTGTGGACAGTTCGTGACCGAGGAACACGTTGTCGGCCACCGACAGGCCCGCCACCAGATCCAGTTCCTGGTACATGGCAGCCACACCGCTGCGCATCGCGGCGGTCGGACTGCCGAACTCCGCGATCTCACCCTGCCAGCGGATCTCCCCCTCGTCCGGCCGGTGCGCCCCGGACAGCACCTTGATCAGCGTCGACTTGCCCGCCCCGTTCTGCCCGAGCAGACAGTGCACCTCACCCGCGCGGACCTCGAAGTCCACGCCCTGCAACGCCATCACGCCGGGAAAGCGTTTCACCAGTCCGCTGACCGACAGCAGTGGAGTCGACGTGACCGTCATCCGGTCACTCCGGCCCACGGGCGAACCAGGGCGCGGTCACGCCTGGGCGAGCTCACCATTGAGTCCTCCGAGCCCCGATAATTGCTGCGACAGCAGGGAATTCGACCTCACGGACCGTCAAGGTAATGAGCCGCTTTTCGCACGGTCAAGGTCGTGGCGGTGTCACATATCGGCCAATTTTTCCCTTGACCAGCGGGCTCCCGGCAGGCGTTCGACGCGATCATCCATTGTGGACGATCAGCTCCGCTGGACGTCCTGCTTCGCCAGCACTCGGAGGAACGCACGTGACCACTGGGGCAGGTCGGGCCAGCCGCGGCAGGACACCATCGCGCCGTCCACGACGTCCGGCGCGTCGGCGAAGGTGCCACCGGCCAGCTCCACGTCGGCCTTCAGCGGCGGGTACGCGGCCGTCGTGCGACCGCGCAGGAGCCCCAGTGCGGCCGGGACCTGCGCGCCGTGGCAGATCGTGCCGACCGGGAGCTCGTGAGCGAAGAAGTACGCGACGATCCTGGCCACGTCCGGGTCCGTGCGGATGTACTCCGGCGCGCGGCCGCCCGGAATCACCAGCCCGTCGAACTCCTCCGGACGCACGTCCGCGAACGCCAGGTCCACGGGCAGCCGGCGACCGGGTTTCTCCGTGTAGGCGTCACATCCGGGTTCGAAGTCGTGCACCACCAGCTGCACCGGACGTGTCGTGGGCGCGGCCACGACCACCTCGTGGTCGTCCTCCCGCAGCCGGAACAACGGGTACATCGAGTCGAGTTCTTCCGCGGCGTCCCCCGCCAGCATCAGCACTCGCGCCATGCCCGGTCCTCACCGCGAAAGGCATGGCGTGAAGCGCTTTTGAGAGTATGAGACAGCGTTGTCACAGGTACTCCTTGAATCGAACACGCGAAGCGCGCCGACACAGAACGCGATTAGTACGACAGTTTCTACGGTAGGACCCGCCGTTAGTACGGTCAATAGGTAGTACATGTGGCCTGGATGAGTCGGACTAGTCCGATGGAAACAATGCCCAGCGCCGATCAGCCGAACATCGGACGCCTCACCTCGCACGTCGCCGATCGCGGCATGCGCCTTGACCACCTCTGCGACGTGGTCGCCGACCCGTGGCCTTCAGGCGCACAGGGGCCCGGCGGTCTCCTGGCGCACCAGCCGCCATATTTGTATTACTCATTTCGAACCCAACGCAACCGACCTGCGATAGATTGATCAGTCTTATGCCGTTCGATTGTCCGCGGCACCACAGTGGACGGTCCGAAAGGGAGTGTGCTGGGGCCGGGCGGTGTTGTCCCGGCCCCGAGCCGGTTCAGGTGCGCAGGCTCCATTGCTGGTTGGCGCCACTACCGCAGGTCCAGAGGATGATCCTGGTTCCGTTGGCGGTGCCTGCGCCGTTGGCGTCCATGCACAACCCAGACTGCACACCCGTGATCGTGCCGTTGGCGTTCACGTTCCACTGCTGGCTGGTCTGGCCGTTGCAGTCCCAGATCACCACGGCGGTGCCGTTGCCAGTGCCTCCGTTGTTCGCTGCCAGGCACTTGTTGCCGTACACCTGCAGCTGCTTGCCCGCCGTGTAGGTGAAGCGCTGGTTGGTGCCGCCGTGGCAGTCCCACAGCTGCGCCTGGGCGCCGTTGGCGGTGCTCGATCCGCTGATGTCGACGCACCGGCCGGACTGGCCGCCCACGATCGTGCTGCCCTGCTGACCACCGCCGCCCTGCCGCCGGACGAGCGACTTCGACTCGGCCGACCGGTTTCCCTGCGCGTCGAGGACGTAGAGCCGGTAGTCACCGGCGGTGGTCGGTACGTCGATCGTCGTCGCCGTCCCGCTCGCCTTGGTCATCGTCGGGCCGACGGCGAAGTTCGTCGTGCCCAGTGGAGCCAGCCAGACGGTCCTGGTCGCGTCGCCGATGCTCCGGATCGGAATCGACGACACCCCTGCGCCGACGAAGGTGCTGTCGGGCAAAGCGTAGTCGGGCCGCGAGAAATTGCTCTGCGGGATGACATCCCGATAGGCGTCCTCCAGACCGGAGTTCACGGCGATGCTGTGGGCCGCCGCCGGCCAGACGTAGTCGGAATAGACGAGGATGTCCTGGATGGTGCTGTTCGGCAGGTTCTTGTTGGAGACCTTGTTGACCGGACCGTACGTCTGCGTGATGTTCAGGTCGTGCTTGCGTCCGAAGTCGTCGGAGTTGATGAGCCACGTGACGTTCTTGTCGACGCTGAGGACGTTGTCGCGGAAGGTGATGTACGCCGATCCTTCGTCCGGGTGAAGTCCGTACTTGTGTCCGGACGGGACGCCCTGGAAGTAGTTGTTGGTGATCGTGGTTCCCGGCTGGCTGCCGAGCGTGTAGATGGGGGCCGTGTCGTTGAGGCGCTGGACCGTGTCGATGATGTGGTTGTAGCTGATGTTGTTGTTCCGCGCCGTGGTCGTCGGCCGGTTGGGTGCGACGGAGCCCGATGAGCCGTCGAAGTTCCACCAGCCCCAGCCGAGCGTGATGCCGTTCCACGGGGCCTTTTCGATCCGGTTGTGCTGCACGGTCAGGCTGTCGGCGAAGTACGCCGAGATGGGGCTGTGCCCGTTGAACAACACCGCGCTGTCGTAGAGGTAGTTGTTCTTGATCTCGATGTTCTTCGGAAGCCCTTCGACCTGCGCGGTGTACTTCTCGCGGTTCGTCGGGGTGTGGTCCCCGATGTAGACGTGCTGCGGATGGCCCACCGTGATGGCGGACCCGGCGATGTCGTTCGTGTAGTTCCCGATCAACTGCGTGTTCTGCACGTCGTTGACCATGTTGATCCCGTCGACACCGGTGTGCTGCACCCGGTTGCGGAGCAGCGCGATCCCGTCTGCGTTCTCCAGCTGGATGATGCCCGGCGCGGTGTCGACGTTGCGGTAGTAGTAGACGTGGAAGTTGCCCTTGACGTACACGGTGTTGCCGAGGTTGCCCTGCTGGGCCTGTTTGAACGAAGAGCCGGCCACGGTGAACAGGTTCCAGTCCGAGTGCTGCACCGTGAGGCCGGAGAACACGATGTTGCGCACGTGGTTGGCCGTGGACGTGCCGGCGACCCGAAGCAGCGTGGACACGTTGTTCGGCGCATAGACCGTCGCGGTCGTCATGTTCTCGGAGTCGGCCTTGTAGTAGTAGACCGTTTGACTCGACTTGTCGAAGTAGAACTCGCCCGGCGAGTCCAGGAACTCGTAGGCGTTCATGAACTTGTGACTTCCACCGGACTGGAAGTTGCCGTTGAACGCGCCTTGCGCGATGGCCGCACCCGGTTGCTGGAACAGCGCGACACGGTTGGCGCCGTCACTGCTGATCTGGCGGACTCCGGCGATGGCCGTCGTCCAGGTCGTCGCCGTCTCGATTTCGATGTCGTCCGGATTGCGGGAAATGGCGGGCAGATCGGACAGGCTGTACTTGGCGCCGTCGCACTGCGAGCCCGACTCCAACGCCCATGGAGCCTGCCCGGCGGTGACGTTGTACGTGCCGTAGCACCCCTGCGAGTTGATCGTCTTCGTCGCCATGAAGGCACGCTTGTCGTTGACGTAGAGCGCCCGAAGTTTGTTGCTGCGGCTGAGCGGAGCCTTCCAGATGCTGCCGCTGTGCTGCGTCCAGCCGGTCACCTGCACGCCACCGCTCAGCACCGGCGTCTCGTTCTGGTACGCGGAATAGATGACCCGGTACCCGTTCGTGCCCGAGTCGCTCGGCGTGAAATCCACCGTGCTGCCTATCGGGTAGTTCCCACCACGAAGGTAGACCTGGATGTCCCCGGACATGTTCGCGTTCACCGCCCTGACGGCGTCCCGCGCACGCGGCAAGGTTTTGAACGGGGCCGTGATCGTCCCCGGATTCGCGTCATTTCCGTCGGGAGCGACGTAATACGTTTCCTGGACGGCGGCCGCGGCGCGCGGTTGGTCTGCCGTGATCGGCAGCAGTGCGGCGGACACCAGCACCGCAAGGGCTGACAACGACCTCATGGCTGCTCTCACGTTGCTCTCCCTCGTTCGCGAGCAGACTGGCCGAACGTCACCTTCCAGGAAGCCGGGCGGCACCGGGGAGCAGTGGCAGATATCTGCCACAGTTGTCAGCCTGGCGACTTCACCCGCGACGAGCGGGAACCGCCGACGCCGTCCGTGCCGACGCCACGCGGTGCGTTCTCGATCCGGCCGGCGCACCCGCCCCGGCCTGGACCGTCACACCGACCGCGACACCCCACCAGCCCACGCCCACGGCCAACGGCCACCACACGGACTCGACGGCGGCGAGCAGCACGTTGCCCACCGCGCAGGACAGCAGCACGAGCACCGCTCCGACGAGCACCGCCCGCGCGCCGCGACTCGTCAGGCCCCGCTCAGCCATGACAACTCCTCGCATCCCCCGCTGCGGGTGTATCGCCCACTCTGTTGTGCCCTGTTACCGAAAGTGGTGAGGGTGCAACTTCTTTGGCGGCGGATGGAAGTTCTCCCGTCGACGGCAGGATTCTGGCGAGCCGCGCCTCGACCGCCTTCGGATCACCGGCGGTCGCCTGACGGAACCTCTGCGAGGAGGCGAGGGACAGCAACCACCAGGCGGCGGCCTCGGTGTCGAGGTCCGCACGAACCTCCCCCGTCCGCGTGGTCGAGGAGGCACCCGCGAAGATCGCGCCCACGGCGCCCGCACTGTGCACCCGGTGCAGATGCTTGCGACAAACTGCGGGCATGACGAGCGAAGTGCGCGACTTCTGGGACCAGCACGCGGCGACTTTCGACCAGGAACCGGACCACGGGCTGCTCGACCCGGAGGTGCGTGCCGCGTGGGCCGCGGTGCTCCTGCCCCTGATGCCGAGCGGTCCGGTGTCCGTCGTCGACCTCGGGTGCGGGACGGGCAGCCTGTCCGTGCTCCTGGCGCAGGCAGGGCACGAGGTTCGTGGCGTGGACCTCTCACCCCGCATGGTCGCCGCCGCGCGGGCGAAGGCGAACGCAACCGGGGTCGCCGCGGCGTTCGTCGAGGGCGACGCCTCGCAGCCTCCTTGCGCACCAGGCGCCTGCGACGTGGTGCTGGCCCGGCACGTGCTCTGGGCGCTGCCCGACCCCGCTGCCGCGCTGCGGCGCTGGGTCGGCCTGCTCAAGCCCGGCGGCCTGCTCGTGCTCGTCGAGGGACGCTGGTCGACAGGCGCCGGCCTGACCTCCGCCGAGTGCCGGGCGCTCGTGCTGGAGGTTCGCCGGGAAGCCGAGGTCACCCGGCTGGACGATCCGGCACTGTGGGGGCGCCCGATCGATGACGAGCGCTACCTGCTGGTGAGCCGGGCCTGATCAGGAGCCGGACGGGTGCAAGGCTTTCCGATCAGTCACCGACGGTAGGAAGGTTGGTTACCTCACGTGCACCCTCGTTCGTCTGGTCTGGGTCGCGAGTCGACAACAGGCCTACCGCGCCGGCCGGGAACAGCAGCACCGACAGCAGCCCTGCGCAGGTGAGCGCGGCGGCCGTGACCGGGGACATCAGCCCGACGGCCACACCGATCTGAGTGGCCGTGACGATGAACGGCAACGAGGTCGCCTGCAGCAGCGCCACAGCGAAGACGTCACGGCGCGGCAGCGAGCGCACGTGCAGGAACGCGGGCAGTCCGCGGGCGAGCAGCAGTGCGACGAGGAACAACGGGACCCGTGCGAGCGCCCCGGCGTCGGCGAGCAGGCCGCCCAGGTCGAGCCGCAGACCGCTGGTGACGAAGAAGACCGGGATGAGGAAGCCGTAGCCGACGGCCTCCAGCTTGATCCGGAACCGCGGGTGCGACGTCGTGTCCCGGTCGATCACGCCCACCACGACCCCGGCGAGGAACGCGCCGAGGATGCTCTCCAGCCCCAGCTCCTCGGCCAGCGCGACGAACGCCACGAGCAGCACGACGGCCGCGCGCACCCGGATCTCCGCGGTGGTGTCCTGCAACCGGAACAGCGCGTCCGCGAGGCGGCGTGACCTTCCGGCGAAGACGATCACCAGGCCGGTGAGCACGACCAGTCCCGCGAACAGGCCGAGCAGGCCCACCCGTCCGCCGAGGCCTCCACCGGACATCGAGAACGCCAGCGACAACAGGATGATGGCCGCGAAGTCCGCCACGGACGCACCCGCGATGGCGACCTGTCCCGCGTCGCCGTCGACGCGGCCGGCGTCCTTGAGTACGGGGACGATCAGCCCGAGCGAGGTCGCCGACAGCGTGACCGCCAGCAGCAGCGGGCTCTGCACCCAGCCGGCCGCCTGGAAGGCGAACCCGGCGGCGAGGCCGACCGCGAGCGTGACGACGTAACCGAGCAGCGCCTGGCCGCTCAGCCGGTGCACGTCGATCTCCAGTCCCGCGAGGAACAGCAGGAACGCGAGCCCGAGCAGCGCGACGATCTGCACCGGTAGGTCGATCTCCACCCAGCCGAGCCCCGAGGGCCCGACGACGATCCCCGCGACGATCTCCAGGACGACGGCCGGCACGCGCAGTGCGGGTGCGAGGCCGAGCAGCAGTGGTGCCGTCAGCGCGATGGCGGCGACGATCAGCAGGTTGACGAACTCCACATCCGGCATGGGAGTTCAGTGCCGGTGTGCCCGCCGGACGTTACGCCCGCGGGAAGTTCCGGAACGCCTCCAGCAGCCGGTCGCGCGTGTCGCCGGACAGAGTCTCCGGCGGCAGTTCGCCCAGTTCGGCGATGGTGATGCGGAACTGGTCGAGGTAGCGCTCGCAGCCGGGGCACTCGGCGAGATGGGCGACGAAGTCGCGTTCGGTCTCCTCGTCCAGCGCGCCCTCCAGGAACGCGGTGACGAGCTCGACGAACTCCTCGCAGGTCATGCCGCTCCCCCCAGGTACTTCTCGACGTGTGCGCGGACCGCCGCGCGGCCGCGGTGCAGCAGCACCCGCTGGTTGGCCGCCGAGATCTCCAGCATCGCGCACACCTCGTCCGACGTGTGACCGTCGACGTCGCGCAACGTCACCACGACGCGTTGCCGTTCCGGCAGCTCGTCGAGTGCCCGCGCGACGACGTGGCGAAACTCGTCGCCGAGCACCCACGGCTCGGGAAACTCCTGCCAGTGCCCCGGATAGGCGTCATCGGGCCCGCGGAACCGGTCCGGGTCCACGGTCGGGCCACCGTCCGGCTCCAGGCTCGTCCACGGCACCGTGCGCTTCTCCTTGACACCCCGTTTCTTCGCCGTGTTGACGAGGATCCGGTACACCCACGTGCGCAACGACGAGGCGCCCTGGAACCCACCGACGCCGCGGATCACGGCGAGCCAGGTGTCCTGGACGACCTCCTCCGCGGAAGCGTCGGTGGACACGAACGACCGGGCCAGCCGCAGCATCGACGCCGACCAGCTGTCGAGCAGCCGCGCGAACGTCGCCTCGTCACCGGACCGGAGTCCGGCGACGAGGACGTCGTCCGCGGGCAGCATCCGGACAGAATCCACATGGGAAATCTACCGGTACTCGGGGTTGTCGAAGTCGTAGCGACATCCCGCGTCCCACCCGGAGCGCTGGTTTCCGTGCGCCGGGATCCCGCCCGCGTCCTTGAGCATGCGGGCGACGTGCAGCAGGTTCCACGTCATGAACGTGGTGTTCCGGTTCGTGAAGTCGTTCTCCGGCCCGCCCGATCCGGGGTCCAGATAGGACGGTCCGGGCCCTGCCTCACCGATCCAGCCCGCGTCGGCCTGCGGCGGGATCGTGTAGCCGAGGTGCTGCAAGCTGTAGAGGATGTTCATGGCGCAGTGCTTCACGCCGTCCTCGTTGCCGGTGATCAGGCACCCGCCGACGCGGCCGTAGTAGGCGTACTGGCCGGCGTCGTTGAGCAGGTGCGAGCACGCGTAGAGCCGTTCGATCACCTGCTTGGTCACCGAACTGTTGTCGCCCAGCCAGATCGGGCCCGCGATCACCAGGATGTCGGAGGCCATGACGCGTTCGTAGATCTCCGGCCAGGCGTCGGTCGCCCAGCCGTGCTCTCTCATGTCCGGCCACACGCCGATCGCGATGTCGTGGTCGATCGCCCGCAGCACCTCGACCTGCACGCCCTGCTTCTCCATGATCGCCCGGCTGACGTCCACCAGGCCCTCGGTGTTGCTGCGATCCGGCGAACGCTTCAGGGTGCAGTTGATGAACATCGCCTTGAGGTCGCTGTAGTCGGTCATGCGAAACGCTCCTTCAGCGCGGTCAGGCCCGGCAGGAAGATCCCGTCGCGGACCTGGGAGATCACCTGGGACTCGTCGGTCGCGTCGCAGTCGAAGTCGGCCGTCCACTCGACCAGCGACATGGTGTCGGACGCGGGCCTCACCCGCAGGCCGGAGACGTAGCCGCGCACGGGCAGTCCGGCGGTGTCCTCGAACGCGTACCGGGTGCTGCGCTCGGCGTCGTCCAGGGCGACGAGCCGTTCGCGGTGCCCGCCTGCCGCGGGGAAGACGCGGACGGCGCCCACCCGGTCGGCGGGGTCACCGCCTTCGATCTTCGCCTCCGGGAGTAACGGATGCCAGGAGCCGATGGCGGAGAAGTCCCGCACCAGCTCCCACACCTCCTCGGCGGGGGCGTCGAGCACAGCGCTGGTCACGATTCTGGGCATGCGGATGCTCCTCCTAGAGCAGTTCGGCGTCCTGTTCGACGCACAACAAGGCCGGTCCATCGGTGGTGAAGAGCTCGGTCATGGCTTCGTCGAGCTGGTCGCGCCGGTCGACGCGGATGCCGGTCGCGCCGCAGAGCCGGGCGTACGCGGCCCAGTCCGGGTTGTGCAGCGAGGTGTGCCAGACCGGGTAGTCCTCGGCGAGCTGCTCCTTGCTGATCTTGCCGAGGGCGTTG
Source organism: Lentzea nigeriaca (assembly GCF_016907955.1). GTDB lineage: Bacteria > Actinomycetota > Actinomycetes > Mycobacteriales > Pseudonocardiaceae > Lentzea > Lentzea nigeriaca. Next base: position 152,457 of record NZ_JAFBCX010000003.1, read on the forward strand.
TTGTTGAGCAGCACGTGCTTGATCGGGATGCCGTACTTCACCGCGGTAGTCAGCTCGGTGGCGTACTGCCCGAACCCGCCGTCACCCGTGACGGCGACGATCGGGCGGCCGGGCGCGGCGGCCCACGCGCCGATCGCGGCCGGGTACCCGAAGCCGATCGACCCGAGATAACCCGACATGAGCACCGGCTGCCCCTTGGACTCGAGGTAGCGGCCGAGCGAGTACGCGTGGTTGCCGACGTCCACGGTGACGATCGCGTCGGCGCTCAGATGCTGTGACAGCGCGGCGAAAACCGCCGCCGCGGACACGCCACGACCGCGGTCGTCGGCAGCGCGCCGGGACTTCTCGTGCCGCCAGATGTCCCACCGAGCGGCGACATCGGGCCGTTGGTCGGTCGACTTCACCTCGTCCAGCTCGTTCACGAGTGCGGTGAGCGTGAGCGCCGCGTCACCGAGCACGTCACAGGTCACCGCGTCGAAGCGGCCGATCGCGGCGTGGTCGTCGTCGATCTGCACGATCGGCTTGTACGGCGCGATTCCCGTGTGGTTGGCGAACGAGGCGCCGACCACCACGAGCAGGTCGGACTCGTTCATCAGCCAGCTCGCGACCGGCGTGCCGCTGCGGCCGAGCACGCCGCCCGCGAGCGGGTGCGAGTCGGCGACGACCCCCTTGGCCTTGAACGTGGTCAGCACCGGCGCGTTGAGGCGTTCCGCGAGCATCCGCACCTCGGTGCGGGCCGCCCACGCGCCGTGCCCGGCGATCAGCACCGGCCGGCGAGCGTCCCGGATCAGTGCCGCCGCTCTGGACAAGGCCGCGTCGTCCGGTCGCGTCCGCCGATCGGACAACCTGCCGTCCGGCATCCCGGCCTTCGCCTCCGACGGCAGCACCTGCACCTCGTCCGGCAGCACGAGGTGCGCGACGCCGCGTCCGTCGATCGCGTGCTTCACCGCCAGGGCAGCGAGTTCCGCATGATCGCTTCCACTGTGGACGGTCGTGGTGGACACGGCGACGTCCTTGAACACCGCGGAGAGGTCGACGTCCTGGAACGCACCACGGCCGAGCACCTTCGACGGCACCTGGCCCGAAATGGCAATGACGGGTGCCTGGTCGAGCTTCGCGTCGTAGAGACCGGTGAGCAGGTTGGTCGAGCCCGGTCCGGCGATCGCGAAGCACGCGGCGGGCCGGCCGGTGAGTTTGCCGTACGCGCCGGCGGCGAACGCGGCCGCGCCCTCGTGCCGGATGCCGACGTAGGTCAGCTCACCGCGTTCCTCCGCGCGGCGCAACGCCTCGGCGAACCCGAGGTTCGAGTGGCCGACCATGCCGAACACGTGCGTGACACCGTGCGCGACCAGCGTCTCGACCATGACGTCCGCGACGGTGCGTGGCCGCACCTCCAGCTCCGGCAGCTCGACGTAGACGCCGTCCTCGCGTTCCTCGACCTCGAACGCCGGGACCCCGTCCGAGAATCCCGCGGGTGGCTTGCCCGTCAGCGGGTGGTAGTCGTAGCCGTGCCAAGGGCAGCGCAGCCAGCCCTTCTCGATCGCGCCCTCCCCCAGCGGACCGCCCTGGTGCGGGCACCGGTTCTCCAGTGCCCCCAGCCCGGCACCGCACCGCGACAACGCGACGGTCCGTCCGTCCACGACGACACTGCGCACCCGCCCGTCCTCCGGGACGTCAGCGGGATCCACCCGATGCCACGACATGTAACGCCTCCTCGGTGAGCCGACACTGAGGACTCAGTTCCCGCAGCCGTGACCGGCGTTACACGAGGAGACGACATGACTTTCGAGACGACCCGCCGCGCACTGCACGGCATCGCCGAACTGGTCCTCGCCGGACCGCAGTACGACCGCAGCGGCACCATCCGGCTGCGCATCAGACCCGGCGGCTTCGGCACCGTCGCCGAACCCGACCTGCGCATCGACGGCGACCAGCTCGTCACCGACGGCGTGCGCCTGCCGCTCAAGGGCACGTGCGGCGACCTGGCGGCCGGCGCGGGAGTGCGCCTGCGCGCGCTCGGCGACGTCTACCGCGACGGCTCCGGCGTCACCCCCGACGAGCAGCTCGACATCGACCCGTCCGCTGCCCGGCTCATCGCCGACGCCTTCGCCGAAGGCGACCGGGCGCTGCGGGAGTTCGCCCCTGACCAGACGCCGGTCCTCTGGCCGGAGCACTTCGACCTCGGCATCACCCTCGACGAGGTCAACTACGGCGTCTCCCCCGGCGACGGGCACTTCGCCGAGCCCTACGCCTATGTCGGCCCTTGGCGGCAACGCACCGGATCGTTCTGGAACACGGCGTTCGGCGCCGCGTACCCGCTCACGCGGCTCGACTCGATCGTCGGGTTCTTCCGCGACGGCCGTGCGGAAACCGCCAAGGGCTGACGCCGCCGGAGGTCTACCCCTGCACGACCGGGTAGATCTCGTCGGCGACCAGACCGTGCGCCTCGCGGTGCACTCTGTGCGCCGCCTCCGCGTCCGGGGCCTCCACCAGGCAGAACACCTTGCCCGCCTGGTCGTCGACCCAGTAGTGCAGGTAGCGCACGCCGTACTGGTCCTGGGTGCGCAGGTCGGCCTGGTGGGCTTCCGCCACGTCCTTCGCGCTGGCGCCGTCGGGCAGTTGATTGTGGACATCCATGAACAGCATGGCGTTCCTCCTCTTGCGACTCTGTGCGGCGAGGTTAGGCAGCGGAGCGTTCCCCGAGCGTTCCCGCGGCGGCCGACGTAAGGTCGGGCCATGCCTGCCACCTGCCAGGTGCGTGTACTCGGCGGGTTTGGCGTCACCGTGGACGGCAGCCCTGTCCCCAGCCATGCCTGGCGCAGCCGCAGAGCCGCCGACGTGGTGAAACTGCTGGCGCTCGAGAACGCGCATCGGCTGCACCGCGAACAGGTCATGGAGCTGCTGTGGCCCGACCTGCCCGTCGAGGCGGCCGGCGCGAACCTGCGCAAGGCCGTGCACTACGCCCGCCGGGCGCTCGGCGGGCCCGGCGCGATCGCCGTCGAGGGTCACGTACTGGTGCTGTGGCCGGGCGGGCGCCTGGACTGCGACCTCGACCGGTTCGACCGAGCCGCGGACGTCGCGCTGGCCTCTGGCGACGCGCGGGCGTGTGCCGAGGCGGCCGCGACCTACAGCGGTGACGTGCTGCCGGACGACCGGTACGAGTGGTGGGCGGAGGAACGACGAACCAAGGCGAGGACCCACTACATCGCGCTGCTGCGGGCCGCCTGTGACTGGACCCGGTTGCTGGAGCTCGACGAGACCGACGAGGAGGCGCACCGCGCGCTGATGCGGCGCCACCTCGCGGCCGGGCGGCGCCGGGAAGCGTTGCGCCAGTTCGAACAACTCCGCGAGGCGCTGCGGGAACGCATCGGTGTCGGACCGGACGCCGAGACGGTCGCGCTCTACGAGACCGTGCTGGCCGAGGGGGCCGAGCCGCCGTCGGTGCGGCAGACGGTGGCGGTGACCCTCGCCAACGGACTGGTCGCCTGGGGCCGCCGCAACATCGAGGAAGCCGAACGGCTCGCCAAGAGGGCACGGGCGCTGGCACTGGACGCGAACCTCGGGCACGAGCTGGGCGAGGCGTCCACGCTGCTCGCGCTCGTCGCCTACGCGAAAGGCACGTGGCACCAGCAGTTCCGGCGGGAGTTCGCCGACTCCGTCCGGCGCTCGGCGAGCCTGGAAGGCGCCGTGTTCGACGCCCACCTGTGCTTCCAGGAGTTCTACCTCTACGGACCGGAAGGCCACGAGGGCGCGGAGTCGTTCGGCCGCGACCTGCTCGGCATCGCCTCCGAGGCCGACTCGGCTGCCGGCCGGGCACTGGCGCACCTGCTGCTCGGCGAGCTCGCACTGCTGTCCGGCCACCTCGACGAGGCGTCCGCCTACCTCGACCGGTCGCTCACGGACGCGGAGCGGGCAGGATGCCTCTCGGCCCAGAGCATCGCGCTCGAACGTGCCGCGGAAGCGCACATCCGGCGGGGCGACCGCAGCACCGCCGTCGCGCTGCTCGACCGCGCGATGCCGCTCGCGCACGCGTCGGGCATCCGGTCTCACCTCGTCATCCGAATCCACGGACTGCGCGTGCTCGCCGGCGGGCTCGTCGAGGCACTGGGCGCGGTCCGCGACGGCGAACGCCTGCTCGCCGAGGCGGCCCACGTGTGCGATCCGTGCTCGATGGCGTTCCGGATCGAGGCGGCACGGGCCTGCGCGCGGGCGAACGACCTGAGCCGGGCCCGGCAGCACCTGGCGGAGGCGGAACGGATCAGCGGGCTGTGGCAGGGCGGCCCGTGGTCGGCAGCGCTCTGGGAGGTCAGGGCCGAACTGCGCGGGGCGGCCGGGCAGACCGCCCAGGCCGCCGCGTTGTACCTCGAAGCGGCCGAGCTGTACGCCACCCTGCACCGGCCGATCGAGGAGAACCGCTGCCGGGCGGCCGCCCGCTGAGTCAGTCGCGAACCTTGCGGCGCACCAGAACCACGGCACCGGCCAACACCTGCAGGATCAGCGCACCAGCGAGCGTTGAACGCGACCGCCAAGGTCGCGCTCGCTTGACGGAGTGAGCGCTCACTCCGCACCATGGGTGCATGACACCAGCACCCGAAACCCGGCGCAGAGCGCCGAGCATGAGCGTCGAGGAGCGGCGCGCCATGATCGTGCACGCGGTGCTGCCGCTCCTGATGGAGCACGGCGCGAACGTGACGAGCAGCCAGATCGCCCGCGCCGCCGGCATCGGCGAAGGCACCATCTTCCGTGCGTTCAAGGACAAGGACGAGCTGTTCGACGCCTGCACGGCCGAGGCGCTCAGGCCCGATCACGTGCTCGACGCGATCGCCGAGATCCCCGTCGACCAGCCCTTGGCGGACCGGCTCGTCGAAGCGGCCGACGCGCTCGGCGCGCATCTCGAGCGGATGGGCGCGCTGATGGGCGCGCTGCACGCGTCCGGCCGGCCCAGGCACCGTGATCACGGACAGCGTCTCAAGGATCAGGGCGGCACGTGGAAGGGCGGGCGCCGTGAGTCGATGGCCGCCATCCGCGGGGCGATGGTCGAGCTCTTCACGCCGGAGAAGGATCGGCTGCGGCTGCCGCCAGAGCAACTCGCCGCCCTCTTCCTGACGTTGTTGTTCGGCGGTCGCCGGCTGGCGCCCGACGTCGACCCGCCCACCACGCGCCAGGTGGTCGACTTCTTCCTGCACGGCGCCATGGGGGCCGAATGATCCCGGGCGGCGGGGGCGGCGGCATGGAGTTCATGCTGAGCCGGCGCGGCCGTCGGCGGCACGCGACCACGGTGCCGGACAGCGGGCTCACCGGACCGGTCGACATTCCCGAACCGAAGCAGGAGGACGGACCGAAGGACCTGCGCTCCCGCCTGAAGCGCGCGAAGACGTCGGTGGCGGGCACCGTCCGCGGTCTGCCGAAGGTCGCGAAGCTGACGTGGCAGGCCAGCCCGATCCTCACCGTCATGCTGGCGCTGATCACGCTTTTGTCGGGACTCCTGCCGACCGTGACCGCGTACGTCGCGAAGCTGCTGCTGGACTCCGTCGTCGCGGCGATCCAGCACACCGGCACCACCGGTGACATCGTGAACATCGCGTTGTTGCAGTTCGGCGTGCTCGCCGCGACCGCGATCAGCAGCGCGCTGACGTCGATCGCGCAGTCGCTGCTGCAGGAGCGCATGACGCTGACCATCCGCCACCAGGTGATGGCGCACGCCAGCGAACTGCACCTCGCGTACTTCGAGGGCTCGTCGTCGTACGACATGCTGCGTCAGGCCGCGCAGGAGGCGCCGACACGGCCGCTGTCGATGATGAACTCGGCGCTGGGGCTGCTGCGGACGCTGATCACGTTCGGCAGCATGGTCGCGCTGCTCGTCTCGATCAGCCCGCTGCTGGCCCTGGTCGCGCTGGTGGCGCCGATCCCGGCGTTCATCTCGCAGTCGAAGTACGGCTCGCGCGCGTTCTGGCTGACGTTCGTGATGTCGCCGATCAAGCGGCGAATGGATTATCTGTCCTCTTTGGTCACAACGGACACCTACGCCAAGGAGACGAAGCTGTTCGGGCTCGGCCCGTACTTCGTCGACCGGTTCCGCCGGCTCGGCACCGTCTCCTACGAGCGCCAGCGGAAGCTGACGATCAACCGCAACATCAGCTCGACGTCCTGGGGGCTGCTGAGCACGCTCGCGGGCTCGGCGATCACGTTGTACATCGCGCTGGAGTCGGTCGGCGGCCGGCTCACGCTGGGAGACTTGGCGCTGTACACGGCCGCGGCGGCGTCCGTCCAGACGTCGGTGTCCGGGCTGTTCACGGCGTTTTCCGGGATGTACGAGAACAACCTCTACCTCGACACGCTGTACCGGTTCCTGGACACCAAGCCGGAGATCACGGCGCCGGCGTCGCCGCGGCCGATGCCGTCCACAGTGGAGGGTCACATCGAGTTCGAGTCGGTGACCTTCAGCTACCCCGGCTCCGAGGAACCCGCGCTGGACGACGTGAGCTTCGAGATCCGGCCCGGCGAGACGGTCGCGGTGGTGGGCCGCAACGGCGCGGGCAAGTCGACGTTGTTCAAGCTGCTCTGCCGGCTCTACGACCCGACCGGCGGCCGCATCCTGCTCGACGGCGTCGACATCCGCGACTACGACCCCGTCGAGCTGCGCACGCGGATCAGCGCGATGTTCCAGGACTACGTGACGTACCAGGGCACGGCCGCGGAGAACATCGGCCTCGGCGACCTGACGCGGCTCGAGGACCGGCCGCACATCGAGGACTCCGCCCGCCGGGCCGGCGCGGACGAGCGGATCGAACGGCTGCCACGGGGTTACGACAGTCCGCTCGGCCGGTGGTTCGACCAGGGGGTCAGTCTCTCGGGCGGCGAGTGGCAGAAGATCGCGCTGGCCAGGGCGTTCCAGCGGGAGGCGCCGATCCTGGTGCTCGACGAGCCGACGTCGGCGCTCGACGCACAGGCCGAGCACGACCTGTTCGCGCGGCTGCGCGAGCTGTCGGAAGGCCGGACCACGCTGTACATCTCGCACCGGTTCTCCACCGTGCGGCAGGCGGAACGGATCCTGTTGCTGGAGCACGGGAAGGTCGCCGAATACGGGACGCACGAGGAGCTGATGGCGGCCAAGGCCGGGTATGCCGAGCTGTTCACGCTCCAGGCGAAGGCGTATCTGGACGAGGTGGCCAACTGAGACGTTCCGCACGCGCTTGTGGTTAAGGCGTTAATCGCTCACCCTACCGGGCGTCCGCGGCCGGACGATCTTCGAGTTCACAGACGTGTCTCATGTGGACAGTCGTCCGGCCCCTCCCGATCGCACACAGGAGACCCGAATGGGATACGCCCGGCAGACCCTTCCCTGGTTCGCCGTCCTGGCCTTGTTCACGACGGCGTGCGGCGGCGCGTCCGGCACCGCCCCCGCGGCGGACTCGTCGACGGCGTCCGAGGCGCAGAACAAGACGCTCGTCCTGCGCCTGTACTCGGAGGCGTTCAACCAGAACAAGACCGACGTGGTGCGGGAGCTCATCGGATCGGACTACGTGCAGCACGACAAGTCCGTGCCCGGTGGAGCCGACGGTCAGGTCAAGCAGTTCCAGGACCTCAAGGCGAAGATCCCCGGCGCGGTGGCGACGGTCAAGCGCACGGCCGCCGATCACGACCTGGTGGCCGTGCACTGGCACGCCTCGGCGACTCCAGCGGACGAGGCGACCGGCGAGGCCAAGATCGACCTGTTCCGCGTGGGCAACGGGAAGCTGGTCGAGCACTGGAGCATCACGCAGACCGTGCCTGCCACGACGGCCAGCGGCAACTCCCTGTTCAGCGACCAGTACCAGTACCGGAACGGGGTGCCGAGCCTGTCCGAGGAGCAGGAGGAGAAGAACCGGACGTTCGCGGTCGAGGCCTACCGCAAGCTCTCCGACGGGGACGCGACCGTGATCGACACCAGCTGGGACCCGCGGTACTACCAGCACAACCCGGCGGCCGCGAACGGAACGGAGCCGCTCAAGCAGTTCATGCAGCAGCAGGGCGTCACCCAGTCCACCCCGGCCGCCGGCCGCACCCAGTTCGGCAACACCCTGGCCGACAGCGATCTCGTGTGGGTCTTCAGCTCCGACTACGTCGTCGCGGACATCTTCCGCGTGGTCGACGGAAAGATCATCGAGCACTGGGACGTCGTCGCGGACGGCCAGCAGTAGCCTCCTCAGCCGGAGGAGAGCCGGTGCCGCAGCGAGGCGACGAGTGCTTCCAGGCCAAGGTCGAAAGCCTCGTCCGCCCGCTTGCGCCCGGCCGGCGCCGCCCTGATCGCTTCGGCGAGTACGGGCAGGTCGTCGCGGTCGACCCGCCACACGTCGTCCGGTGCCGCGAGGTCGAGAGCCGATCCCAGCGCATAGGCGTCGAGAACGCTGATCCAGAGCACCACCTCTCCGACGGGCACCCCCGCACGCCGCAGCAGTGTCGCGACCTGCTCGTAGCCGAGCAGCACCGAGCCCGCGGTCATCGTCTGCTCGTTCAGCAACGGGATCAGGCCGGGGTGCTCGGCGAGCGCACACCGGTAGTCCCGCATCCACCGGGTGATCTGCTCGCCCCAGTCGGTTCCGTCCAGCGGGGGTGGTTCGATCACCGCGACCAGCCGTTCGCGCAGTGCCTCGACGATCGCCGCCCTGCCCGGCAGGTGGTGGTAGATCGAGGAGGCGCTCACGCCGAGCCGCTCGGCCAGATCGGCCATCGTGAGCCGGCCGGTGGCGTCGACGCACGCCAGCGAGGCGTCGAGGATCACCTCGGTCGAGAGCAGCCGTTTCCGTCGTTGTGCCACCAAGTCCTCCACTGCGTCGGGCGCCACCGAGCGTAGGCATCGACGAGTTCCTTGACCTTCCCGACGGGCCACCGCATCCTTAAACGAATGCTATTCGGTTAAGAGACCCGCACCCCTGCCGAAGGGAACCCGCGTGAACCCGGACCTCGTCGTCTGCGCCGGCACCGTCCACACCCTCACCGGCGACGACCGCCCGGTCCAGGCGATCGCCGTCCAGGACGGCGTCGTCACCGCGACCGGCACCCGCCGCGACGTCCGCGACTGGCGCGGACCGCGGACCGAGATCGTCGACCTCGGCGACGCCACCGTGACCCCCGGGTTGATCGACGGGCACACCCACCCGGTGATGGGGCTGCAGCTCACCGCCGACGTCGACCTGTCCGCCGCCCGTTCCCTCGACGAGGTGCGGCATCTGCTCGCTGCCGCGGCCGCGGACAGGGCGCCGGGCGAGTGGATCCAGGCGTGGGGCCTCGACCCCAACGTCTTCGGCGGCCGACCGATCACCAGCGCACCGATCGAGGCCGCGGTCGGTGGCCGACCGGCGTTCGTGCGGCTGTTCGACGCGCATTCCGCGCTGGCCACCCCGGCCGCGCTGCGGATGGCGGGCGTCGACGGCCCGCGGCGGTTCGCCCAGCGATCGAGCGTGGTCTGTGACGAACACGGCCACCCGACCGGCCTGCTGCTGGAGTCCGCCGCCATGGACCTGGTCACCGCGCATGCCCCGAGGGAACCGGTCGCCGTCCGTGCCGCCCGGCTGCGCGCGCTGCTCGGCGAAATGGCCGCCACCGGGCTCACCGGTGGCCACGTCATGGACCTGCTGAGCGACAGCGCCGAAGTCGTCGCCGCCGCGGAGGAACTCGGTGAACTCCCGCTGCGGCTGCGGTTCGCGCCCTGGTGCGATCCCGGTGTCGACGCCGACGGCCTGGCCCAGCTGATCGAGCTCCAGGGACATGGCGGACGCCGCTGGGAGGTCGGTGGCGTGAAGTTCTTCGTCGACGGCACCATCGACAACGGCACCGCGTGGCTGGAGGAGCCCGACTCGCACGGCGAGTCGACCGACAGCTTCTGGACCGACCCCGCCGCTTTCACGAAGGCCGTGCGCACCCTGGCCGCGGCCGGCGTCCCGACGGCGACCCACGCCATCGGCGACGCCGCCGTCCGCCACGTCCTGGAAGCCCTCGACGGACTCGGCCGCACCGCGACGGCACCTCACCGCGTCGAGCACATCGAGACGTTGCCCACCGACCTGATCGACCGGTTCCTCCGGCAGGGGGTCGTCGCGAGCATGCAGCCGACCCACTGCCACTTCACCAGGGCCGACCACACCGACAACTGGTCGGTGCGCCTCGGCAGCGAACGGGCCGGCCGAGCCTGGCGCTGCCGCGACCTGCGCGACGCCGGAGTCCCCGTCGTCCTCGGCTCCGACTGGCCGGTCGCCCCGTTCGACCCGCGCCGGGTCCTCGCCGCGGCCCAGCTGCGCCGTCCGGCAGGCGAGCCCGGCGTCCCACCCGTGCAGCCGCGACAGGGACTCACCCCGCTGATGGCGCTCGAGGGCTGCACGCGCCTCGCCGCCGAGGCCGCCGGCCGCACCGGGACGATCACCGCCGGAGCACCGGCCGACCTCACGGCGTTCACGCTCGACCCCTTGCGCGCCGATCCCGACGAGCTGGCCGACGCGCCCATCGCTCTCACCGCGGTGGCCGGGACGGTGGTCCACCGAGAGGCGGCACTCGCCGGGTGAGCGCGCCTGTCCGTCCACAGTGGAGCGAGCCCGGTCAGGACCGGCGGTGGGCCCGCCCGGCTTCGGCTCGCACCCGGATCTGGCCGATGACCGTCTGAACGGCCGTCAGGAAGTTCGCTTTCCTGCGGCGTATCAACGACTCCGGCTGAGCCCGCCCGCGCCGGCGGCGGGCAGCAACGCCTTCACGTGCTCCCACGCCTTGTCGACGGTCAGCGTGGTGTCGCCCGTCAGCAAACTCACGCTCAGCCCGTCGATGAGGGCGAACACGCGCTGCGTGAGCGTGTCGACGTCGTCGGTCAGCTCGCTGAGGATCCGGCTGATCGCGGAGCGCCAGACGGCGTCGAACTCGAGCTGGGCCTCGCGCAGGGCGGGTTCGTGCATCACCCGCGGCCACAGCTCGACCCAGAGCAGCCAGCGCGGGTCGCCGACGAAGCGCGGGAAGTTGAGCAGGCACACCTGGCGCAGTCGTTCCTCGGCCGGGCGGTCGGACTCCACCACGAGCGCCAGCTCCTTGGCCAGCTCGTCCTCGCTCCAGCGCAGCAGTTCGAGGAGCAGGCCGTTCTTGCTGCCGAAGTAGTACGAGAGGTGACCGGCGCTGGTATCCAGGCGGCGCCCCAGCTCGGAGAGGCTCAGTTCGGCCAGGCCGCGCTCGGCGAGCAGCGCCCACGCCTCCTGCATGACCCGCTCACGCGGACGCTCGAGCCGGCTGAACTTCTGCTTGGTCACCTCTTGACTCTAGCGACGCCGTGCCTCATGTTTGCCCAACACACAGTTTGAAAGGCTTTCAAATCGCGAGGAGACGCCATGTCAGCGACCCCCACCGAGATGCCCGCCGACCCCCCTGCCGAACCTCTCTCCACGGCGTCGGGACGGCTGAAGCCGGTGCTCGGTGTGAGTGCGGCGCTCCTGCTGACGATCTCGTGCATCACGCCAGCGTCCAGCCTTTTCATCATCGTTCCGCAGCTGCTGGTCACGCAGGGGTCCGGCGTCGTCATCGCGTTGCTCGTCGGCATCCTGGTCTCGATCGCCGTCGGTGCCTGCTACGCCGAACTGGGCACGCGCACGCCGAGCTCCGGCGGTGAGTACGCGATGATCACCCACACGATCGGGCGCACGTTCGGCTGGCTGACGTTCGCGCTCACGGCAGCCCTGCTCGTGGTCATCCCGCCGATCATCGCGCTCGGCACGGCGGACTACCTGAGTTCGATCGCGAACCTCGACCGGGCCACCACCGGTGCGGTCGTGATGCTGGTGGCCACGGCCACGGCGATCCTCGACGTCCGCGCCAACGCGTTCGTGACGAGCTGCTTCCTCGCTCTGGAGGTCCTCGCGGCCGCGGTGGTCGCCTACCTCGGCTTCACGCACGCCCAGCGCCCGGTGAGCACGCTGGTGCGGCCGGAGGCGCTGACCGACGGTGCGCTCTCCCCGTTCACCCTCGGCGTCGTGGTGTCCGGGTTCCTCGTCGCGATGCTCATCGTCAACGGTTTCGGCACCGCGTCCTACCTCGCCGAGGAGATGATCAACCCGCGCCGGGACGTGGCCCGCGCCGTCTTCGGCTCGATCCTCATCGGCGCGGCGGTCATCGTCGTGCCGACGGCCGCCATCGTCCTCGGTGCCGGGTCGCTCGAGGACCTGGGGGTGCGGAAGTTCCCCGAGTTCGTCGAGGAGTGGGCGGGCCCCGGCGTCGCCGCCGCGGTGAGCGCCGCCATCGCGCTGGCGATCCTCAACGCGGTCATCGTCATGGTGCTGCAGAACGGCCGCGTGATGTTCGCGTCGGGGCGCGACCAGGCGTGGCCCGCTCCGATCAACGCCGCGCTCACCCGGCTGCACCCGCGCTTCAACACGCCGGTCGTGGCGACGCTGGTGGTGGCGTTGCCGGGCGCTGTGTTCGCCTACTTCCTGAACATCGAAGCCCTGGTGAGCATCACCAGCGTCATCATCGCCATGGTCTACCTGCTGCTGGCCGTCGGAGCGCTCGCCGTCCGGCGCAGGCCGCACGCCGGGTGGAAGATGCCGCTCTGGCCGCTGGCTCCGGCGGTGGTGATCATCGCCATCGGCTACGCCCTGTCCCAGTCGGCTCCCGTGGACCTGGTCATCACCGGCGGGATCGTCGTCGCCGCGCTCGGCTACGAGGTGCTGTACCTGCGCCGTCGTCGCGACACCCGCTTCCTGGTGGACGCGCGGGAGGACCGTTGAACGGCATCGATCCCGAGCTGCGGGCACCGTTGGAAGAGCTCCGCGAGGCCTTTCCCGGTGGCTTGTCCGCCATCGAGGACGTGGCGGAGCGCAGGCGCATCGACGCCGCGCTCACGGCGAAGATGCTCGCGCCGGTCAAGGCCGCCCAGACGTGCTCCACCGAGGACCTGCTGGTGCCCGGCCCGGTCGGGTGCCCGGACGTGCCGGTCCGCGTCTACCGGCCCAGGCGGTTCCAGCCTGCCTCGCCCGCCGTGTTCTTCATCCACGGCGGCGGGATGTACCTCGGTGACCTCGACTACGAGCACGTGACAGCCGTGCGGATCTGCGAGGAGCTCGGGGTGCTCGTCGTCTCCACCGGCTACCGCAAGGCTCCCGAACATCCGCACCCGGCACAGGTCGACGACTGCTACGCCGCCCTCGGCTGGATGAGCGCCAACGCGACGTCCCTGGACTTCGACCCGGGACGGTTGGCGATCTTCGGCGGGAGCGCGGGCGGCAATCTGGCCCTGGCCACCGCCCTCAAGGCGAGAGACCTCGGGGGACCCGAGCTCTCCTACATCGTGGCTCTCTACCCCATGGTCGACCACCGGAACACCACGAGGTCGGAGGGCGAGGTCACGGCCGTCGGGACGTGGGATCGCAGGGACAACACCGAGGCCTGGGGCTGGTTCCTCGCAGGGCAGGAGCCCGATGGCTATGCCGCTCCCCTGCACGCGGAGGACCTGACCGGCCTGCCGCCGACGTTCATCGACGTGGGCACCGCCGACCTCTTCCTGGACGAGAACCTCGCGTTGGCGCAACGGCTCCTCGCCGCCGGTGTCCCCACGGAGCTGCACGTCCATCCCGGCGTCTACCACGCCGCGGAGTACTACGCGCCCGACGCGGAAGTAGCACGGTACATGTGGGCGATCCGATTGCGAGCCCTGCGCAAGGGTCTCGGCGTCCAGCCCGTTTCCACCAGCCTTTGGAGCACCTGATGTCCTGGCGCATGCCTGCCGAAACCGAACCGCAAGCACGCGTGTGGATGGCCTTCCCCACCAGCGACTCCTACCTCGCCGACAACCAGGAGACCGCCGCCAGGTCCTGGGCGGGAGTCGCGCACACGATCGCCGAGTTCGAGCCCGTCACCATGGTCGTCGATCCGGCCGAGACTCCGACGGCCCGGCGCCACCTCGGCGAGCAGAAGATCGAGATCGTCGAGGCGCCGCTGGACGACGCGTGGATGCGCGACATCGGCCCGACCTTCGTGGTGGACGAGTCCGGCCGGCTCGGCGCGGTCGACTGGGCCTTCAACGGCTGGGGCGCCCAGTCCTGGGCGACCTGGGGCAGGGACGAACGCATCGGATCCTTCGTGGCGGGCCGGGCCGGCGCGAAGCTGGAGGTCTCGCGGATGGTCAACGAGGGCGGCGGCATTCACGTCGACGGCCTCGGCACCGTGCTCGTGACCGAGACGGTGCAGCTCGACCCACGACGGAACCCAGGATGGACGAAGGAGGACGTCGAGGCCGAACTGGCGCGCACGATCGGCGCCGACCACGTCATCTGGTTGCCGCGCGGCCTGTACCGCGACTCGTTGCGGCTGGGCACCGGCGGGCACGTCGACCTGACCGTCACGATTCCCTCGCCCGGCGTTCTCCTCGTGCACGTGCAGGAAAATCCGGCACATCCGGACCACGCCGTCACCCGCGAGATCCTGGCCGTCGTGCGCGAGACACGCGACGCCTCCGGTCGGCCCTGGGAGATCATCGAGGTCCCCGCGCCACGGGTCGTGCGCGACAGCGTCGACTGGGTCGACTACAGCTACATCAACCATCTCGTCGTCAACGGCGGAGTGATCGGGTGTTCGTTCGACGACCCGAACGATCTGCAGGCCAAGGAGATCCTCGAGGTGGCGTATCCCGGACGAGAGGTAGTGATGGTGCCGGCGCTGGACGTGTTCTCCGGCGGCGGCGGCATTCACTGCATCACCCAGCAGGAGCCCGCGGCGGGCCGGCGTGGGTGACGAGATGACGACCGGGATGGATTTCCTCAACGCCGTCACACTTCCCGCGCCCCGCGTCGACGAGGCGTGGGCCCGAAGGGTCGCCCACGAGTCGTTCGGCGTCGATGCCGTCGCGTACCAGCTGGGCAGCAACCAGGACGCCAACTTCCTCCTGCGCACACCGGCCGGGCAACCGGTGGCGGTGCTCAAGGTGTCGAACCCGGCGTTCAGCGCCGCCGAGGTCGCGGTCCAGGACGCTGCCGCGGACCGCATCGCCGCCGCCTGCCCGGACCTCAGGGTCGCCCAGGTGCTCCGCGCGGACGACGGGACCGTGCAACGCGCAGCGGTCGCCACGCCGGACGGCCCGGCGGTGGTTCGGCTGCTCCGGTTCCTTCCCGGCGGCACGCTGTTCGACCAGCCCTACCTGGCTCCACGCGCCATCGCCCGGTTGGGCGAGGTCGCGGGCAGGGTCGACCTGGCACTCGCCGACATCACCGGCGGTGATGGACTCGACCGGACGTTGCAGTGGGACCTCCGGTACGCCGACCGGACGGTGGCCTCGCTGAGTCCGGCGCTGCCCGCGGCTCGACGTGCCGAGATCGAGAGCGCCGCCGCGAGGGCCTGGGACCTCCTCGCACCGCTCGTTCCCGACCTGCCCGTCCAGGTCGTGCACCTCGACCTCACCGACGACAACACCGTGCTCGGCGCGGACGGTCTCGTCGACGGGATGATCGACTTCAGCGATCTGACCAGGACGTGGACCGTCAGCGAGCTCGCGATCGCGATCTCCTCGATCCTGCATCACCCCGGCGCCGAGCCGGCCGACGTCCTGCCCGCGGTGCGCGCGTACCACTCCCTGCGTCCGCTGTCCGACGCCGAGGTCGACGCGATCTGGCCACTCGTGGTGCTGCGGGCCGCGGTCCTGGTCGTGAGCGGCTGCCACCAGGTGGCGGTCGACGGTGACAACTCCTACGCGGAGACACGCCTCGAGCGGGAGTGGCGCATCGCGGACCAGGCGCTCGCCGTCCCGCCCGAGGTGATGACCGCGCTGATCCGCGACGCGTTGTACCTGAGCACAAGCGGTGTTTCGGTTCCGGACGGCGTGCTGCTCGCCCTCGTGGACGCGGAGGTGCTGGACCTGTCGCCACAATCGTCCTCATTGGACGATGGCGCCTGGCAGGACGCCGACATCATGGAAAGGCTTGCCGCGGAACGGCTTTCGGCCGGGCATCGAGCCGTGGTGACGAAGTTCGGCGAGGCACGCCTCGCGGGAAGCCCTGTGCTCGGCCAGACGGCGCCGGCCTCCATCGCGACCGGGATCGACCTCTGGACAGCCGGATCCGAGGAACTCCGCGCACCGTGGGACTGCGAGGTGTCACCGACGGACTCCGGCATCGTGCTGAGCACGGACAACGTCGAGTTGGTGGCGCACGGTGTGACCGTTCGCGCCACGGGAGCCGTGGTCGCCGGCACGGTCGTGGCGACTACGGTGCCGCGCGGCCGGACCCGGATCGCAGCGGGTCACCGGGCCGGAGGCGTCCCCGAGGGCGTGGCACCGAAGTACGCACCGGGATGGCTGGCCACGCTCGCCGACCCCGCTCCCCTGCTCGGGCTGCCCGCGACGAGCACCGGTGCGGCCGATTCCGTGCTGGCGCAACGCGAACGCGCCCTGGCCGAGGTCCAGGAGCACTACTACCGCGAGCCGCCCAGGATCGAACGCGGCTGGCGCCACTTCCTCGTCACCGAGGAGGGCCGCCCGCTGCTGGACATGATCAACAACGTCGCGGTGGTCGGCCACTCCCACCCCCGCATCGCCGCCACCGCCGAACGCCAGCTACGGCTGCTGAACACGAACTCCCGGTTCAACTACGAGGCGATCGCCGCGTTCAGCGCCCGGCTCGCGGACCTCGCACCTGATCCGCTGGACACGGTCTTCCTGGTGAACTCCGGTTCGGAGGCGGCCGACCTGGCGCTCCGGCTCGCGCTCGTGGCCACCGGCCGGTCCGACGTGGTCGCGATGAGCGAGGCCTATCACGGCTGGACCTACGCGTCGGACGCGGTCTCGACGTCCGTCGCCGACAACCCGAACGCGTTGCACAGCCGGCCGTCCTGGGTCCACACCGTCCCGGCGCCCAACCCGTACCGGGGCCGGCACCGGGGCGTCGACGCGAGCCGGTACGGACCGGAAGCGGCCGCGATCATCGACGAACTCGCCGCGTCCGGAAAACCGCCGGCCGGTTTCATCGGCGAGTCCTTCTACGGCAACGCCGGCGGAATGCCTCTGCCCGACCGCTATCTCGCCGCTGTGTACGCAGCGGTGCGCCGCCACGGCGGCCTGGCGATCGCCGACGAGATCCAGGTCGGCTACGGCCGGCTCGGGCACTGGTTCTGGGGATTCGAGCAGCAGGGCGTCGTTCCCGACATCATCGCCGTCGCGAAGGCGGTGGGGAACGGCGTTCCCGTGGCGGCCGTCATCACCAGCCGCGCCGTGGCCGAGAAGTACCGCAATGGCGGCTACTTCTTCTCCTCCACCGGAGGAAGCCCGTTGTCGTCCCGCATCGGTCTGCAGGTCCTCGACATCATCCGTGATGAGGACCTGCAAGGAAACGCTCGGAACACAGGTGGCCATCTCAAGGCACGTCTCGAGGAACTCCAGCAGCGGCACGAGATCATCGGAGCCGTCCACGGTTTCGGCCTGTACCTGGGCGTGGAGCTGGTGCGCGACCGGACGACCCTCGAACCCGCGGCGGCTGAGACCGAGGCCATCTGCGACCGGATGCTCGACCTGGGCGTCGTGATCCAGCCGACGAGCGACCGGATGAACGTGCTCAAGGTGAAGCCACCGCTGTGCATCGACCGGTCCGCCGCCGACTTCTTCGTGGACACCCTCGACCGCGTGCTGTCGGAAGGCTGGTGATCGGCCGTGCGCCTGACGCCGAGCGAACGGGACCGACTGCTGATCTTCAACACGGCCGAGCTCGCACGGCGCCGGCTCGCCCGCGGGTTGCGGCTCAACGTGCCGGAGGCGACCGCGCTGATCGCCGACACGGTCTGCGAAGCCGCCCGCGACGGGCTCCGGCTCCACGAGGCGATCTCGGCCGGCCGGGCCGTGCTCGGTCCTGACGACGTGCTTCCCGGTGTGCCGGAGGTGATGGGCGACGTCAAGGTCGAAGCGGTCTTCGACGACGGCACGAGGCTGATCGTCGTGACCGACCCGATCGGCACGGCCGGTTCCGGCACCGCACCCGGAGCGGTTCTGCTCGGACCCGAGCCGATGGTGGACTGGCCGGGAGTGGTGACCGTGTTCGTCACCAACACCTCGACGGTGCCGATCAGCGTCACCTCGCACTTCCACTTCTTTGAAGCCAATCCGCGGCTGCGGTTCGACCGTGCCGCGGCGTACGGGATGAGGCTCGCGATTCCCGCGGGCTCTTCGATCCGGTTCGGGCCCGGCGAGCGAACAGCGGTGGACCTCACCCCCATCGGAGGTGACCGCGTCGCCATCGGCTTCGCCGGTCTCGTCGACGGCCCGCTGGACGCCCCCGGAGCGAAGGAAGAAGCGCTGCGGCGCGCGGTTGCCTGCGGTTACCAACACGAGGAACAGCCATGACCTTCACACCGAACGACTACGCCGCCGCCTACGGGCCCAGGAAGGGCGACCGGGTGCGACTGGGAGACACCGGCCTCGTCGTCGAGGTGGAGTCCGACGCGAGCATGCCGGGCGACGAGTTCGTCGTCGGGTTCGGCAAGACAGCGCGCGACGGGCTGCACATCCTGGCCGCGACCGCACGGGAAACCTGTGACCTGGTGATCAGCAACGTCCTGCTGATCGACGCCGTCCAGGGCGTGCGCAAGGCGTCGATCGGCATCCGCGACGGACGGATCGCGGGCATAGGCAGGGCCGGCAACCCGCACACGCTCGAAGGCGTCGACATCGTCGTCGGCAGCGGAACGACGATCATCGCGGGCGAGGGTCTGATCGCCACGGCCGGGGCGATCGACACCCATGTCCACCTGCTGTCGCCCAGGGTCCTCGAGGCAGAGCTCGCCTCCGGCGTCACCACGGTGCTCAGCCAGGAGTTCGGGCCGGTGTGGGGGCCGGGTATCAGCACGCCGTGGGCGCTGCGCCACGCGTTCACCGCGTTCGACGCGTGGCCGATCAACATCGGCTTCCTCGGCCGGGGCTCCGTGTCCACCCGCGAACCGCTGGTGGAGGCGCTCGTCGAGGGCGGCGTGTGCGGGTTCAAGGTCCATGAGGACATCGGCGCGCACACCCGCGCTCTCGACTCCGCGCTCACGGTCGCCGAGGAGTACGACGTCCAGGTGGCACTGCATACCGACGGGCTCAACGAGTGCCTCTCGGTCGAGGACACCCTGGCCGTACTCGCGGGGCGGACCATCCACGCCTTCCACGTCGAGGGGTGCGGCGGCGGGCACGTCCCCAACGTCATGCGGATGGCCGGAGAGAGCAACGTCATCGCGTCGTCCACGAACCCGACGCTCCCCTTCGGCCGCGACGCGGTCGACGAGCACTTCCACATGATCATGGACGCCCACGAGCTGAAGGCCGATCTGCCAGGGGACGTGCTGATGGCCAGGGAACGGATTCGAGCGAGCACCATGGGCGCCGAGGACGTGCTGCACGACCTGGGCATCATCGCCATCACGTCGTCCGACGCCCAAGGCATGGGCAGAGCAGGGGAAACGTTCCGGCGCACCTTCGCCATGGCCGCCAAGATGAAGACCGAGCGCGGCTCGCTGGACCCGCGGCACGACAACGACAGGGCCAGGCGCTACATCGCGAAGCTCACGATCAACCCCGCGATCGCGCACGGCATGGCCCACGAGGTCGGGTCCCTGGAGCCCGGCAAGCTGGCCGACATCGTGCTGTGGCGCCCGGACCACTTCGGCGCGAAGCCGGAGCTCGTGCTCAAGGCCGGCTTTCCCGCGTACGGCGTCACGGGCGACCCGAACGCGAGCATCGACAGCTCACAGCCGTTGGTGATCGGCCCCCAGCTGGGCGGATTCGGCCCCACCCCCGCCGATCTGTCGGTCGCGTTCGTCAGCCAGGCCGCCGCCGAGTCGCAGGAAGATCACCTCACGACCCGCCGACGTCGCGTGGGTGTGCGCGGAACCCGCGGCATCGGCCCCGCCGACATGATCCACAACGACCGGACCGCCGAAGTCCGCGTGGAGGAACGGACGGGACGCGTCACCGTCGACGGCGAGCCCGTTTCCTCCGCGCCGGCGGACTCAGTCGCCCTCTCCCGCCTGTACTTCCTCTGAGCGCCCGGCCTACTGTTTCCGTTGCCAATGCGCCGTCAACCTACCGTTTGAGTGTCAGAGTGACCATCCAACGACGAAAACCTTGACTTGAGTGGCGTGCTGGCCAATGATTCAGCAATCGCGGGGCCGAGTGACCCCAACCACATCGGAGAAGGGTGCCGTCATGACCCGACCCTCGTCGTTGCAGCACAGCAGCGCCCCCGTGCCGGAAGGACAGCTCAAACGCGGCGTCCTCGGCGTGGGCGGGCTCGTCTTCATGGTCGTGGCGGCCGCCGCCCCGCTGACCGTCATGGCCGGTGTCGCGCCGCTCGGACTCATGATCGGCGGCGTCGGGGCTCCGGTCGCCTACCTGGCAGCGGGTGCGGTGCTGATCGTCTTCGCCGTCGCGTTCACCCGGATGACCAAGTACGTCAGCGGCGGTGGCGCGTTCTACGCCTACATCGCGAAAGGGCTCGGCCGCGGCTGGGGACTCGCCGCCGCCCTGCTCGCGCTGATCTCCTACAACACCTTGCAGATCGGGGTGTACGGCCTGTTCGCCGCGCAGACGAAGGCGACGCTGGCCGACCTCTTCGGGCTGGACGTGCCGTGGCCGGTCATCGCGCTGATCGCTCTCGCACTGGTGCTGGTGATCGCCTGGCTGGGCATCGACGTCGGCGCGAAGGTGCTGGGCGTCCTGCTGGTGCTGGAGTCGGGAATTCTCCTGCTGCTCGCCATCGGTGTCCTCACCCGCGGTGGTGCGTCCGGTGTGGACTTCGCGTCCTTCAGCCCGTCCGCGGCGTTCAGCCCCGGAATGGGCGCGGTGCTCGCGTTCGCCTTCGCCGCGTTCATGGGCTTCGAGTCCACCGCCCTGTACCGCACGGAGGCCCGCGACCCGGAGCGCACCATCCCCCGCGCTACCTACTTCGCCGTCGGGTTCATGGCGCTCTTCTACTGCTTCGTCCTCTGGTCCGTGGTGATCGGATACGGCAGCGACCAGGTCGTCGGCGCGGCCCGCGACAACATCCCCGGCCTGTTCTTCGCGGCCACCGAGACCTACGTCGGACCGTGGGCGGCCACGCTGATGCGCCTGCTCGTGATCTCCAGCGTCTACGCCTCGCAGATCGCCTTCCATAACGCCATCACCCGCTACACCCACGCGTTGTCCGAGGACGGGGTGCTGCCGGCGTGGATCGGCCGCGTCCACCCGCGCTTCGGTTCGCCGTACCGGGCGAGCGTGGTGCAGACCGTGGTCGCGGTCGTCGTCATCGGCGGGTTCGCACTCACCGGCGCCGACCCCGTCACCGGCCTGCTGCTGTGGGTGAACACGCCGGGTGTCGTCGGCATCGTGGTGCTGCAGGCCCTCACCGCGGTCTCGTGCGTGGTGTATTTCGTGCGGCGCAACAAGGCCGCGAGCACACCGGCGGCGCTGACCGCGGCGGTCGCGTCCTCCGTGCTGCTGGCCGCGGCGACCTACATCCTGATCAGCAACGTCGGGCTGCTCACCAACGCACCGACCGGCGTCAACGTCGTACTGGTCGGCATCGTCCCGGCGACGTTGCTGGCGGGCGGCGTGCTCGCGGTCCTGCTGCGCAACCGCCGTCCGGAGACCTACGCGCGCGTCGGCGAGGGTGCGAACGCGGAAAGCACCGAGGAAGCTGTGGCGTGAGAGGCGGGACTGGCGCGGGCCCGGCACCGAGGTCGTCGACCTCGGTGCCGATCACTCTCCCTGAAGCAATCTCGCTCGGTCCCTCCATGCCATCCGCAGCAGCGTCAAGGCACTGGCTGACAGGCGCGGGTTCAGACGGTCGATCGCCTCGCCTGTGAACGGCATGTCGGTCCGCCCGTTGCCGCCAACGATCTTGCCTTCGTCGTTGGTGCGCACCATGTTCGCGAACAACCCGTCGAACACGTCGTCGTCGATCACTGCCACGGTGAGCTGAATTGTGCCGAGTTCCAGCGGTTCGATCACCAACCCGTAGTGCCACAACCGGAAACGTCCACTCGCGCGTGCGCGCTCGAAGGACCTGAAGGGTTCCTCGTTGGCGTAGTCGATTGGCTGCGGGCTGTTCCCATCGTGCTCGGGGTTTCCGAGGAACTCCTCTGAGAACTCGCGCATGATGTTGCGCCACAGGGAGAAGTCGTTGTAGACGTCGGTGGGGTCAACGGACGAGGGCTGGAACTCGCCGGCCGGCATGACGTGGCAAACCCCGCCGCCGTCTGCGACCTTGCCGCCGTCGCGTTCGTGCAGCACAAATCTATGATCACCATCACTACCTCGCCGGATGGTCAGCGTGCTGACGCCTGGAGACATGAGCAGACGCTGAGGATCAAACGGATCACCAACGGCGGCGCGCAGAGGCAGGGCATCCCAGTCTGGGACAGATCCATCTGCCGCCAGCCACGCGGCTTTGAACTCATGTGCGACGGACTGCTTCACATCGAAGGTATCGAAGAACGCGGTTGTTCCGAACGTCATGGTCAGGCCCTTGCTGGCCTGGACGTCGAGCAGTCGATAGCTGAGCCGGTTCTCCAGCAGTCGCGGCCGGACCAGGTCCCGAACAGCACGGCTGTAGGTCGTGTACCGGTAGCCGCGATCTGTCAGCGGCAGGACATGTTCCATCGGCGGGAGAGCCGAAGGCAAGCCTTGCCCGTCTGACCACTGCAGGTGTACCTCGTCCAGTTCTATCGGCTCGTCCAGCAGCCAGCCTGGGCCTGCCAGCACGTGTCCGCCAGGACCGCGCTGCGACTGGGGATACAACCAGGCCGCAAGTTCTGTCAGTTCCCGGCCGCGGACACCTGGAGCATTCCGGACATGCAGCCATTCGGCTTGGCTCTGCCGAATCTGCTCGGCTACTGCTGGCCCGGGCGCACGTGCGGACACGATCGGCGGCTCTGTGATCCGCTGACGTAGTTCGAGCTGTTCAGACCTGGCCATTTCCCGGAGCGTGACCAGCAACCCTCCCGCCCCAAGGGCGTTGTCCAACGCGTTCACGAGTTCTTTGGAAGGCAGGCTCTTCCCGACCTTCTGGGCCATCGACACGTACTGCCGGCTATAGCCGATGTCGGTGGCTACGTCAGCGTCACTCTTGCTCGATTTGAGCCGGAACCGTCGGATCTCCTTGGCCAACCTCACGGCCGCAGGCTCTGCCGGCTCGTCGTGGATCAGTTCGTCGTCTGCCACGTGCGTCTCCGAAGCGGATCAAGGGGAGGCAAATACTACCGGTAGTCGATTTGCCTCCTTACGTGATCGGCGTTCCGCCTGCATCGTCCTGATTCTCGCCGTGTCCGGTCAGCCGTGCCGGTGGGTGTTCCTCTGATCAAGTCGCCGACCAATCTGAACCAGGGCCTTCCGGTCGGCGTGAGGTTGATGACTGGAGCCAGCCGGATTCCGTTGCCGCCCACCGAGATCGACGGCGAACCAGTCCGGTGGATCGCGGAGCCAGGCCGCGGTTTCGTCAACGTGCCGTCGCTGCCGCTGGTGCTCAGCGCGGTACGACACATCACGAGTCCGCAGACCATCTGATGGGACTCGTCGTGATCGGGTTCCTCCGGCTGCTGGCACTTCCGGCTCTTGCGGCGGACCTGGGTTCGGCGCTCTGCGACTGGGCGCCCGGCCCCGACCGTGGCGCGTTCTGACGGCGGGCATCGCGGTGCTCTGCATCTGCGGCTGGGAAACGGTTGTCGTCGCGGTCGCCGGTTGCGTGGCCTGCTTTGTGTGCTTCCACATCGGTACACATGCGACAGGCCGACGTGGTGTTGGTCGCCGGTACGGCCAGCACAAGCCCCAGCGAGGCGGCCGATCCGTCGCTGACCTGCTGTATGACCGAGAACGCGAACTGACCACAGACCACATTGGACGGTCGGACTAGACGAATGGGCATGGCGTCTCGTTCGACCAGCGACAGAGCCAGGTCGAGACCGGGCAAGCCTCCCCGATGCTCCCGGCTTAGGTCACACGGATGATCCGGAGCGAGCCGCACACGTCCCGGCTGGACGTTGATGGGCTTCACGCTGATGTGACGATCGAGTACGACTGGAACCCTCGCACACAGATCAACACCATGAGGCGGCAGTGGCACCACGATGACGGCCGAGAAGACGAGGACCTGATCAGGCGGCGCGTCATCTACCCGCGCGAACTTGAGTTGTACCTCGACCTCGCGGGCTTCCAGCTGATCCAGATGTTCAGCAACCCTGCTGTCGTCAGAAGCTCGACCGTCGGCCCGTGCGCCTACGCCACAGCTCGATTTGGCTAGCGGGACATGAGGGCTGTTCCAGCAGACCAGCTGATCCGAGAAAACAGCCCCCGACGTGGCTCACCACCGCTGGACCTGTCGTGATCGGTTGTGGCGGCTGTCAAGCCCCAGGACGCAAGTAGGTCACGCCACCCTCATGGCAAGCTACCGCGTCTCTCCTATTAGGACTCGATGTTCGCCATCACGTGCTTGACGCGCGTGTACTCCTCGAACCCGTAGAGCGAGAGGTCCTTGCCGTAGCCGGAGCGCTTGAAGCCACCGTGCGGCATCTCGGCGACGAGCGGGATGTGCGCGTTGATCCACACGCAGCCGAAGTCGAGCCGCTTGCTCATCCGCATGGCTCGGCCGAAGTCGCGGGTCCACACGCTGGAGGCGAGGCCGTAGTCGACGCCGTTGGCCCACTCGACCGCCTGGTCCTCGTCGGTGAACCGTTGCACGGTGATGACAGGGCCGAAGATCTCCCGCTGCACCATCTCGTCGTCCTGCCGCAGTCCGGCGACGACGGTCGGTTCGACGAAGAAGCCGCGGTCGCCCTGGCGGCGGCCGCCCGCGGTGATCTCGGCGTGGCCTGGCACGCGGTCGAGGAAGCCGGTGACGTGGGCGAGCTGCCGCGCATTGTTCACGGGCGGGACGAGTGCGTCGGGATCCTCGGCGCCCTTCTCGTACGTGGTGGTGGTGCTCCTGGCCTGCCCGGTGAGCGCGGCCACGAAGGCGTCGTGCACGCGCGGCCCGGCCAGTACACGGGTCGCCGCTGTGCAGTCCTGGCCCGCGTTGAAGTAGCCCGCCGTGGCGATCGCGGCGGCCGCGGCCTCGACGTCCGCGTCGTCGAACACCACGACCGGTGCCTTGCCGCCGAGCTCGAGGTGCACCCGCTTCACGTCGCGGGCGGCCGAGGCCGCCACCGCGCTGCCGGCGCGCACCGAGCCCGTGATCGCCACGAGCTGCGGGATCTCGTGCTCGACCAGCGCGCGCCCGGTCTCCGGCCCGCCGCACACGACGTTGAACACCCCGGCCGGCAGCACCTCGGCCGCGAGCTCGGCCAGCCGCAGCGTCGTCACCGGGGTCGTGTCGGACGGCTTGAGCACGATCGTGTTCCCGGCCGCGAGTGCGGGGGCGATCTTCCAGATCGCCATGAGCAGCGGGTAGTTCCACGGCGTGACCTGGCCGACGACGCCGATCGGCTCGCGCCGGATGAAGCTCGTGTGGCCGGGCAGGTACTCGGCGGCGGCCTTGCCCTCGAGCACGCGCGCGGCGCCGGCGAAGAACCGCAGGTGGTCCACCGCGGGCGGCAGTTCCTCGCTCGCCGTGAGCCCGATCGGCTTGCCGGTGTTGCGGCTTTCCGCCCGCACGAGCTCGTCGGCGTGCTCCTCCACCAGGTCGGCGAACGCGAGCAGCGCACGCTGCCGTTGCGCGGGCGTGGTCTCGCGCCAGGTCTCGAACGCGTTCGCCGCGACGCGGCACGCCCGGTCGACGTCCTGCGCACCCGAGACCGGCGCTGTGCCGAACACCTCACCGGTCGCGGGGTCGACCAGCTCCGCGCGGGCACCCTCGACCGGGTCCACGTGCTCTCCACCTACGAAGTTGCGCAGTCCCAGCGTCACGGTGCTTCTCCTCGGTCAAAGGCTATTCCAACGACGGAATCAGTAGCAATGTCACGCCAACGCTACCGGAACAGTTGCACGATGGCGATGGTCGCGCCTGCCCGGATGTGGGCCGCCGAATGGTCATACTGTGGCGGTGAAGAAGACGAACGGTGCGGATGACCGCAACCAGCTGGTCATCGACGACGTGTCGAAGGCGATCATCGAACAGCTCCAGCAGGACGGCCGGCGGGCGTACGCCACGATCGGCAAGGCGGTGGGGCTGTCGGAGGCGGCCGTGCGCCAGCGGGTACAACGCCTGTCGGACGCCGGCGTGATCCAGATCGTCGCGGTCACCGACCCGTTGCAGGTCGGACTGTTCCGCCAGGCCCTCGTCGCGGTCAACGTGCAGGGGCCGATCGAGCCGGTGGCCGATGCGCTCGCCGAGATCGACGAGGTCGCGTACGTCGTCATCTGCGCCGGCCGGTTCGACGTGCTGTGCGAGGTCGTGTGCGAGGACGACGCCGCCCTGCTCGACCTGATCTCCCGCCGCGTCCGGACGTTGCCGGGCGTTGCCGACACCGAGGTGCTCGTCTACCTCTCCCTGCGCAAGCAGTCCTACCAGTGGGGCACCCGCTGACTGCGGATTTAGTTGCAAGCACGCCACTTCGCCACGGATTCACTTGTGATCTTGTCATCCATGTGCGATAAACGTGTCATGCCGCTTGACAATCTCTGGTTGCACTTCACCCGCCACTCCGCCGCCGACGACCACGGCGTGCCCGTCATCGCGCGCGGTGAAGGCGCGTACATCTGGGACACCGAGGGCAGGCGGTACCTCGACGGACTGGC
This sequence comes from Lentzea nigeriaca, assembly GCF_016907955.1. Taxonomy (GTDB): domain Bacteria; phylum Actinomycetota; class Actinomycetes; order Mycobacteriales; family Pseudonocardiaceae; genus Lentzea; species Lentzea nigeriaca. The sequence continues at coordinate 179,125 of NZ_JAFBCX010000003.1, forward strand.
CGGCCTGTTCGCCGTGCAGGTCGGTCACGGCCGCGACGAGCTCGCCGAGGCCGCCGCCCGCCAGACGAAGCAGCTCGCCTACTTCCCGCTGTGGTCGGCCGCCCACCCGGCGGCGATCGAGCTCGCCGAACGGCTCGTCGCCGAGGCGCCGGGCGATCTCAACCGGGTCTTCTTCACCGTCAGCGGCGGCGAGGCCGTCGAAACGGCGTGGAAGCTCGCCAAGAACTACTTCAAGCTCACCGGCAAGCCGACGAAGCACAAGGTCATCAGCCGCTCGCTCGCCTACCACGGCACCTCACAGGGCGCCCTGTCGATCACCGGCCTGCCCGCGCTGAAGAAGGACTTCGAACCCCTCGTGCCCAGCACCATCCGGGTGCCCAACACCAACTTCTACCGCGCTCCCGAACACGCCGACGACTACGAGGCGTTCGGCAGGTGGGCGGCGGACCAGATCGAGCAGGCCATCCTGTTCGAGGGCGCGGACACCGTCGCCGCCGTGTTCCTGGAGCCGGTGCAGAACACCGGCGGCTGCTTCCCGCCGCCTCCCGGCTACTTCGCGCGGGTCAGGGAGATCTGCGACCGGCACGACGTCCTGCTGGTGTCCGACGAGGTCGTCTGCGCGATCGGCCGCCTCGGCCACACCTTCGGCGCGCAGCGCTACGGCTACCAGCCCGACATGATCACCACCGCCAAGGGCCTCACGTCCGGCTACGCCCCGCTCGGCGCCGTCATCCTCGACGAGCGGCTCATGGAGCCGTTCCGCCAGGACGGCACGATCTTCATGCACGGCTCGACGTACGGCGGCCACCCCGTGTCGTGTGCCGTGGCACTGGCGAACCTCGACATCATCGACCGCGAGGGTGTCTACCGGCACGTGCTGTCCGAACAGGACGCTTTCAAGTCCACTTTGGACAAGCTGCGTGACCTGCCGATCGTCGGCGACGTCCGCGGCACGGGCTTCTTCTACGGCATCGAGCTCGTGAAGGACAAGGCCGCCAAGACGAGCTTCACCGCGGAGGAGTCCGAGCGCATCCTCAAGGGATACGTGTCCACCACCCTGTTCGACAACGGCCTGTACTGCCGCGCCGACGACCGCGCCGAACCGGTCATCCAGCTCTCGCCACCGCTGATCTGCGAGCAGGCCCAGTTCGACGAGATGGAACAAATCATCAGGCACGCGCTCGAAGGCGCGTGGAAGCTGATCTGATCGGTCACGGGCACCGCGCCCACCAGAAGTGGTAGACCGAAGCGATGTAGGCGTCGGTCGAGTCCATCGCCATGTAGCTCGTCGTCGTCTTCGGATCCGACGTGCCCGCACCGACCCGCAGCTCGGTGGTGAGGTGGAGGTTCGTGACCTCGCCACACGGGCGCAGCACCGGCAACCCGACGTCGATGGAGTCCGTGGCCTGCCAGTCGTCGTTCAGCGGGCCTTGCCACGAGTGAGTCCGGTACGACGTGGCCGGCGAGCCCTGGAAGTAGTAGTTGCTTCTCAGCGTTCCGGTGGCGCCACGTTCGAGGTGGACGAAGCCGCGGTAGTCGACCTGGGCGATGCCGAAGGTGAAGCCCTGCGGCACCTTCACCTTCACGGTGAGCTGGCAGTGCTTGCGGAAGTCGGTCGGTCTGGTGCCGACACCGACCGCGGCGACGTAGTCGCTGTAGACGAGGTGGAAGGTGGCGTTGTCCGGTGACACCGCCACCCCGGCCGTGCCAGGGAGGCAGCCGGACCCGTTGACGGTGACCAGTTCGGCGGTGACCCCGCCGGGTGGCGGTGTGGTGGCCTGCGGAATGACGACGGTGGACAGCGCCACGGCAGCGGCGACAATCGTGTTGATCATTGGACGCACCTTCCGACGGGTCTCCACCCAACCCGATCGCGGGAACCGCGGACCTGCTGATCGCCTTGCGATTGCTTGACGATCCGCGGTCCCCGCGTGCGTCGCGACGACGTCAGCCCGCGATCTTGTAGGCCCGGATGATCGTCACCTCACCCGTGTTGCCCGCCGCATCGGTGGTCCTGCCGCGCAACGAGGCGAACTTCGCGTCCTTCGGGTGCCGCACGATCGCCCTGTCACCGGCCACCGGGACCTGGCACCACGTCGCGCCGTCGTCGAACGACACCTCGACGGCGAGGTGCTTGACCTTCGGGGTGCCGTCCTGCTGATCGACCTTCAGCGGAACGGCCAGCACGCGGCCGTGCGCGGTGTCCTTGTCGTCGAGCTCTGGCAGGAAGCGGACCACCGAGAGCGGCAGCGGCGTGATGGCGTTGGTGAGCTTGGACTTGAACGTCCACGCGCCGCTGACCTTCGTCGACAGCTCGGCCGCGCGACTGAACTCCATCTCGGCCCGGTAAGCGCCTTCCTCAGGAGGCACCCGGAAGGCGTTGCTCCGCTTGCTCGACTCACCGAGCTTGGTGCCGTTGTGGAACAACGCGGTCCGCGCGGTTCCGATGCCCGCCCAGCCCGCGCCGCCGTTGCGGTCGGTGAACAGCGGCACCTGGACGCCGATCAGGTCCTCGACCCGGACGAGTGCGAGGCCCGACGCGGACGGCCCGAAGACCGCGGCACCGAGGGTCTGGGCGTACTTCCTGCCCGGCTCGAGAGCACGCTTCCCGGTTTCGAGCGTGTACTCGGTGACGCCGTCCGGCGTCACCCGGTCGTAGAGCCAGCTCCACGTCACGCCCGAGCTCGTCGTGACCAGGTCGACGCCACGGCCGCCTTCTGCCACCGGAATGGGCCAGGAGACCCCGTCGTCTCCGGCGGCGTGCGGCATCACGCCGATCGTGTGCTGATAGCCGGCGCCCGCCGGGCGGAAGCCGCTCGACACCTCGGCCAGTTCGGTCGCCTTGACCGTGCGCTCGTACCCGGTCGGCATGACGCGTTCGGTCCACGACAGCCGATAGGTGACCGGGGTCTTCTCGTCGCGGGCCGTGCCCTTGAAGTGTTCCGTGATCATCGTGGTGAAGTCCGGCACGTCCGGCCCGAGCCCGGCGGTGAACAGCCGCCCGGCCATCCCATCGGAGAACACCCAGGCGGTTGAACGCGGTTCTCCCGCCACGGTGCGCGTGTACCCCAGCGCCCCCATGACGGCCCTGGCCGCAGGGTCCGGCGTCTTGAGCGCGACCAGCCTGGCCCGGCGAGCATCGATCGTGACCGTGGTGCCGCCGGTCACCTGGAAGAGCGGCTGCACCGTCAGCACGATCTTCCTGTCCGGCGTGAGCATCGCGCTGTCCAGCATGTAGCCGCCCTTGGGCAGGCGGAGCTTCTCGGCCGAAGCCGTGTACCGCTTTCCGGTGGTGAGGTTGATGAACGACGTGGAGTGGTCCAGCGGAGCGCCGCCGTCCAGGCTGATCACCGAGACACCGAGGTCGTAGCTCTCCACCTCGCGGTTGACGGCGACCAACGTGCGCACACCGGTCGACGTGACGATCGCGCCGCTGTAGGCGCCGTCGGGTGCGTTCACCTTGGTGTCAGTGGTGATCGTGGCCTTGGCCTCACCGCCGGCGGGGACGGTGAGCTTCGCCGGGGCGACCGTGACCATCCCGGCGGGTGCGGACTTCCCGTGCGGCCCGGCGACATCGACGGTCAGGTCGAGCGTCACGGGTTCCTCGCCCGTGTTGCGGTAGGTGACCTCGCGGACGATCTTCTGGTCGTCGTCGTGCGGCCACGACTGCACACCGAAGTTGATGTTGGCCGGCGCGCTGGTCACCTGCTGCGCCAGCATCCTGGGCACGTCGACCCGGCCTGCGCCCTGGTCGAACGTCCTGAGCGCCGGGTTCGACTTGGCCGAAGCGATCACGGTCGCCTTGAGCTGCTGCCCGGTCCAGTCCGGGTGCTGCTGCTTGAGCAACGCCACAACGCCCGCGACGTGCGGGGTCGCCATGGACGTGCCGGACATCGCGACGTGGCCCTGCGTTCCGGCCTCTGCCGCCATGATGTCGACGCCGGGTGCGGTGACGTCCGGTTTCACCGCGCCGTCCGCAGCCGGGCCGCGGCTGGAGAACGGCGCGATGCCGTCGTTGCGGTCCACCGCGCCCACGGTGAGCGAGGACTCGGCGCTGCCGGGCGACCCGATGGTCTCCGGCCGTCCAGCGTTGCCCGCCGCGACCACGAACAGGGTGCCGGTGTCGCGGGAGATCCGGTTGACGGCTTCCTCCACCGGGTCGATGCCCGGCGTGTCCGGGCCGCTGAGGCTCATGTTGACTACCTGAGCGCCCTGCTCGGCGGCCCACTGCATGGCCGCGAGGATCGCCGAGTCGTCGCAGCCCCTCGCCCGGCAGACCTTGGCGTCGAGGATCTCCGCGTCCGGCGCGACACCGCGGTACTTCTCGCCCTTGCTCGCGATCGTCGACGCGACGTGCGTGCCGTGGCCGACCTCGTCGGTGGCGTCCGGCGCGTTGGTGAAGTTCTTCTCGGCGACCTGCTTGCCCTGCAGGTCCGGGTGCTTCTCGTCGACACCGCTGTCGATCACGGCGACCTTGACGCCCTTGCCGGTGATCCCGGCCTGCCACGCCTGCGGCGCACCGATCTGCTGGGTGCTGCGGTCGAGCGCCACCTTGCGGACGCCGTCGAGCCACACCTTCTCGACGCCGCCACCACGCAATGAGTCCCAGGCACCGCCCGACTTCTCGACCACGCCGGTGACCACGTCGGCCGCGGGCACCGGCTTGCCCGCCCGCAGGACCGCGGTCGCCGACCGTGCGCCCGCCGCCGGGCGCACGATCACGGGGATGGTGTCGCGGCTCGCGTCGTCGTAGCCGAACTCGACCAACGACGTCACGTCGAACAACCGCGGGTCGAGCTTGCCGTTCGTCACCAACGGCAGCGCGTCGGCGGGCACGACGTGCTGCCGCCCGTTCTCGGTGTAGGTGCGTACCGGGACGTCGGACCTGCCCGGTCCCGGTACATACCGCACGACCCTGCCACCCGCCAGGCCGACCCGGTCACCGGTGATCAGCGTGACGCTGTGGTCGCGCTCCCCCGGCGGCGGTTCCTGTGCCTGCGCGACGGCCGCCGTCGTCGTGGTGACGAGGCAGGCCGCCAACGCGAGCGCGGTGATCCCTCTCCAGGGAAACCGCTTTCCAGCCCTCACAGGTCTACCTCCAGCGCATCGGATTGGGTTTCACTAGGACCGTAGTGAAACCTCGCGTTGTGAGGCGTCCACCGGAAGACCCGACGTACTGTCAACGGCGTCATCCCGCAGAACTACCAGGAGTGGCCGATCGGCTGGTTGACAAGGCCTCTCAGGACTGCGGCTGGAGTTGCCACTGCTGGTTCGCACCACCGTTGACAGTCCACTGCACGACCTGCGCACCATCGCTTGTGGACTGTCCGTAGACGTCCGCGGCGAGACCGTTGCCGACGTTGACGATGGTGAAGAACCCGTCAGCCGCCGACCGGAGGAACCACTGCTGGTTGGTACCGCCGTTCGCCGTCCACTGCTGCAGCTGCAATCCTGTGGTGGACGAGGACCCGTTGACGTCGAGCACCTTGCCGGTCGGGTCGTAGCGCAGGCTGAAGGCTCCGTTCTGGCCTGCACTGACGGTCCAGGTCGCGTTTCCGCTCTGCTGGACTGCTTTGGCACCATCGGCGGTGGAGTTGCCGGCGATGGCCAGCGGCTTGCCGCTGTTGCGGTTGACGATGCGGTACCTGCCCGGCGCAGGGCCTTGTCCGGCGCCCAGGGTGAAGTACTCGGCGGTATCGGTGAACGTGGTGACGCCGGACTTGCCGGTGGACAGGACGAGGTACACCCGTGAGCCACTGGCAGGAGTCGTGAAGGACACGGGCTGGGCCACCCGCGAACCCAGCGGGATGGTGAGGGTCGTGCTGCCGGAGGCGATCACCGCTCCGGTGGGGCTGTCCAGCCGGGCGCTCCAGGCGAAGTCCACGGCGGTACCGGTGAAGTCGTCGTTGAAGACAGTGATGTTGCGGTCGACCCTGGTGTTGCCGGCGACACCGGGAACGGCCGACGGCAGCGGGAAGCTGCCGTTCCCGTCGGACACACCGGAAGCCGACCAGTAGGGCAGGTCGATCGCGGCGATCGGGTTGAACCCGGCCTGGACCCGCTGGATCTGGGCGTTGCTCCACGGGTCCGGCAGGTTGTCCACACCGTACACGGGGCGGCCGCCCTCCTCCGGAGTGAAGTCCGTGGTCCGCACGCCGGGGATGACGCTCGCCCAGGCGGACAACAGGGTGTAGGGCCGCAGATCGCTGGTGTCCTTGCCGCGCTTGGCGGCGGTCGCGGTGGCGAACCACTCGAAGCCCTGCTTGCTGCTGCACGCCGGCCAGATGTACTCGCCCTCACCGTCCGGCCTGCCGGCCACGGACCAGGTCTGCTCGCCGTAGCGGCCGGTGCCGTCGAGGTAGTGCGGGATGAGGTTGAAGTTGGCTTGCGTCATGGTGGGATACCTGGTGGGCGACGCACCGGGGGCCACCTCGAGGGTGATCGGCCTGGTGCCGTCGGCGCCGTTCACGGCCGCGTACAGGTCCTTCTGGAACTGCTCGGAGTCGGAGTCGGCCAGGTTCGGCTCGTTCATCTGGCTCCAGCGGATGATCGCGGGATGGTTGCGGTCGCGCAGGGTCAGTGCACGGGCGTGGGCCACCATGTTGGCGCGGCCCGCGTTGAAGTCCTGTGCGTTGCCGGCACCGCGGATGGCGGTCTCGTCGATGATCATCAGGCCGAGCTCGTCCGCCGTGTCGAGCATGTACGGACTGGCCGGCTCCTGGTGGATGCGGACGACGTTGAAGTTGAGCCGCAGGTAGTTGCCGACCGCCTGCGGCCAGCCGCCGTTGCCGGTCGACGGCGGGGAGGAAGCCCGGCAACGTGTCGTAGGCGTCCCCCTTGCCACCATTGTCGATCCGGTCGTAGTCGGCGCCCTGCAGGTTGTCGCCGCGCACGTTCAGCCGCACACCGTTGAGGCGGTAGTACTCGCCGTTCTGGGTGCTTTCCCTGAACCCGAACCGGTACGTGGCGTCGCTGGTGCGGCCGTCGTCGGTGGTCGCGTGCACCGACAGCCGGTGCAGCTGAGCGCGATATCCCTCGCGGTACGGCGCGTTCGGCCACCAGTACGAGGCCGCGCCGAGGGTCCACGCCACCGGACCGACCGTGACCGTCGCGGTGGAGCGGGCCGCGACCGTGATCGTGCGACTGGGCAGGGCGGGGTAGGCGAAGGTCTGTCCGTTGTCCGAGGCGAGCGTGCCGTCGAGGGTCACGGTGCGGGCGCTGGCGGAGGTGTTGGTGACCGACACGTCGTAGGTGAGGCTCTGGTCGGTCACCGAGGTGCGGACGAAGGCGTCGCTCACGTACACGGCCGGGTACACGCGCAGAAACGCCGAACGGAAGATCCCCTGCGGCACCGCCTCCGACCAGTTGGCGGCGTCGGGAACCAGGTACTTGCCCGCCGCCGTCTTCAACGCGTTGCGGCCCTTCACGTTCACGCTGATCGTGTGCGTCGTGCCGGGAGCCGCGAAAGCGGTGATGTCGAAGTTGGACGGGGTGTACGAGGTCGTCTGGGTGGCGACGACCCGCCCGTCGACCGACAGGGTCGCCTGGTGGTTCACCGCGCCGAACTCGATCCACGCCGACTGCGGCTGCCCCGAGTCCGGCACCGTGACGGTGCGCGAGTACGTCGCCTCGGACACGTCGGTGAAGCCCTGCTTGTACCAGCCACCACCGGGCACGGTGATCGTCGTGGCAGGACGGCCCGCCGGAGTGAAGCTCCACCTGCCGGCCAGATCGACCGACCCGATCGCGGCGTTGCCCGCCGCGACACCGTTCACGTCCGGCACCGGCGCTGCGGAACCAGCCGCCGGGACCGGGGCGGTCACCCCCGCGGCGGCGAGCACCACCGCGAGGACGGCCGACACCAATGCTCTTGCCATGCTCGAGCTCCTTCTCCTGGCTTGGAGTTCTCATGGCGGCGGAAAAGTGCGTCTATCCCTTCACGGCTCCAGCGGTCAGACCCTCGGTCAGGAACCGCTGCCCGAACCCGTACATGAGCACGACCGGGATGCTGATCAGCAGCGAGGCGGCGGCCAGCTGCCCCTGCGGCACGACGTCACCGAAGATCATCGACTGCATGCCGACGGGCAACGTCTTGTAGTGGTCCTTGGTGATGAACACGAAGGCGAACAGGAACTCGTTCCACGCGTTGGTGAGCGTGAACAGCGCGACCGCGAGCAGGCCCGGCTTGGCGAGCGGCAGCACGATCCGGAGGAACGCCCCGAACCGCGTGCAGCCGTCGACCAGCGCGGCCTCCTCCAGGTCGGCCGGGATCGACTTGAAGTAGCCGACGAGCAGCCACGTCGCGAACGGCAGCGTGAACGTGGGGTACGCGAGCACGAGTGACCACAACGAATCGTTGAGCCCGACACCGCTCATCATCTGGTACAGCGGGATGAACAGCAGCGCGCCCGGCATCACGTAGGTGAGCAGGATCGTCACCGTGAAACTCTCCGACCCCCGGAACTTCAGCCGTGCCAGCGCGTAGCCGGCCAGCGCCGCGCAGACCAGGGCGATCACGGTGGACGCCACCGACACCAGGATCGTGTTGAGATACCAGGTGCCGAACGCCTTGCCGGTGAACAGGTTGGTGAACTGCTCGGTGTTCCACGGGGTCGGCCAGAGGTCGTCGGTGCGCGCGACGATCTGGTTGTCGGACTTGAAGGCCGTGACGGTCATCCAGTAGAGCGGGGCGAGCACGAAGCCCAGCAGCCCCAGCAGCGCGATCCCGGTGCCGGTGCCGCTGACGAGGCGTGCGGCCAGCCGGTTGCCTCGCGCGGCGAGCACGGAGACGACCCGTCCGACGGCGGCCGCGAGCACGACGAACACGCCCAGCACGAGCGCGGCCTTCCACACGATGTGCGGCGACGCCCAGGCCAGCACGAGCACCGAGACCGCGACGATCACCCACGGCAGTGCCCTGCGCTGGGCGGGGGTCAGCCGCCTGCGTCCCAGGTCGCCCGCGCCCGGCAGGTCGCCGCGGCGCATCAGCCGCACGAGGATCACCACGAGGACACCGATGATCGGCAGCATCACCAGCGTGACCGCGGCGCCCGCGCCCAGCTGCAGCTGCTGGATGGCCTTCGAGTAGGCCACCATCACGTACGGGGCGGTGGCGTCCCCCGGTCCGCCCTGGGTCATCAGCCAGATCAGATCGAAGTTGTTGAACGTCCAGATCGACGACAGCAGCACCGTCACGATCATGATATTCCGAAGACCTGGCAACGTGATGTGCACGAACCGCTGCCACGGCGACGCACCGTCCACAATGGCCGCTTCGTAGAGGCTGCCGTCGATGGCCTTGAGCCCGGCGAGGAAGGTCACCGCGAAGAACGGGATGCCCTTCCAGACGTTGACCAGGATGACCGACGGCAGCGCGAGCGCGGGATCCGACAGCCACTCCGCTGGCCATCGGTCGACGAGCCCGATCGCGGCGAGGGCGGGCCCGATGCCGGAGTCGGTGAGCAGGACGTTGACGCTGCCGAAGATCGGGTCCAGCAACGACCGCCAGGTGAACGCCGTGACGACCGTCGGCACCACCCACGGCAGCAGGATCACCCCGGCCATGATCGCCCGGCCGCGGCGGAGGTGGTGCAGGATCAGCGCCGCGATGAGACCCAGGGTCACTTTGAAGATCTCGGCGTACGCGGTGAAGACGAACGAGTTGAGCACGCCCTTGTGGAACACCGTGTCGCCGATGAGGTCGGTGTAGTTGTCCAGGCCGACGAAGACCGTCTCCGCACCGTGGCGTTCGGTGGCGCTGGTGAAGACCGAGCTGATGATCGGGAACAGAATCAGGCCCGTGACCAGCACCAGCGTCGGCGCGACGAATACGGCGGCGAGACGCCAGTCGCGCCCGAGCAGCCGCTGCGACTGGGTGAGGGAGGACGACACCGGTGCCGGCCGAGCCGGCACCGGGCGCGTGCGCAGGACGGTCACTGCTTGAAGCCCTGCTGCTCGAAGACCTGGACGATGCGCGCGTGGGTCGTGGCGACGGCCTCGGCAGGCCGGGTGCCCTGGATGACCGACTGCATCATGTCGGTCAGCAGATAGGCGGCGGTGGCCGCCTGGTCGCCGGGGCTCGGGGCCTGGGGAAACGCGTAGCCGGTCGTGGTTTTCAGCGGGAGCTGCGTGCGGGTCTGCTCCCGCAGTGCCGGGAAGGCCGGGTCACCGCTGGTGTAGTACGGGTCGGAGTCCCACACCTTGTCCCACGAGGGGTTGACCAGGCACGGTGCTTCCTTCGCGACACCGAGCAGAGCGCTCCCGCCGACCATGAACTTCGCCACGAGCTTGGCGAGGTCGGGGTTCTTCGCTCCCTTGAACACGACGAACGAGTTGGACTCGCCGAACGCGAGCGGCTTGTCGATCGCCGGTCCGGTGGCGCCGTTGAACGGGTGTGTGTTGGCGTAGACCGGGTTGTTCTTGGTCTTCGAATCCGCGTAGACGCTGAACTGGTTGAGCGTGAGCCCCAGGATCTGGGCCAGCCAGTTCTCGTTGTTGCTCGAGTCGGTCCAGCTTCCGATGCCGGGCGGAAGCATCGGCGCGTACTTCGGGTTCGTGTAGATGTCGCCGATGAACGTGACGGCCGCGACCGTCTCCGGCGAGTTGAACACCACCTTCGTGCCGGTGTTGTCCGCGATCGCCCCGCCGTAGGTGTTGATGACGTTGCCGATGAAACCGTTGGCGTCGCCGGAGCGGTTCACCGTGAGGCCCCAGCCGTAGCGCCGCTTCGCCGGGTCGGAGACCTCCAGTGCGTTGTCGCGCAGCTCCTCCCACGTGTAGTGGGGCTTGAGCGGGAGACCCTTCTCGGTGTACCAGTCCTTGCGCAGATACATCGCGGACGCGATGAAGTGGTACGGGATCGCGAACCAGCGCCCGCCGAACACGCAGTAGGTGCTCGCCTCCGTCGCAGGCTCCCCGTAGAGCTTGCGCATCTCGTCGACCACGTCGGTGACGTCGGTGAGGGCACCGAGGTTGTGGAGCTGGCCGACGAACCGCCGATCGCTCACGAAGGCGAGATCGCGGCTGGTGCCCGCCTTCACCTCGGCGTCCATCTTCGCGACCATGTCGCCCGCGTCTCCGGAGACCAGGTCGTTGCGGATCGTGGTTCCCGTGGCCTGCGCGAAGACCTGCAGCGACCGGTCCAGCGCCTTGTTGGCGGCCTCCGAGTACAGCTTCTGCGACAGCATCCCCACCGATCCGCCGCGGAGCGAGGCCGCCTGGTCGAGCAGTGCCTGGGGTACCTGAACATCGACCTGCGGCGTGGCAGGGCCGCCTCCCCCGCACCCGGCGAGACCGAGCACGCCCAGCGCGCTCATCCCGAGGAAGGTGCGCCTCGACAGGTCCGATTTCTCCTCCATGACCACTCCTCTCGCGTCCGCACGAGCGGACGCGTACCGACGGGGCGACGTTGCAACCGGCGGGACAGGCCGCTGAGCTGGCCTGGGAGCGCTCCCAACCCGACCGTAGCGAAGATCCCGCGGCGCGTGAAGACACCTCGATCACGATGAACGGCGCATTTGCCCACCTCACGTGCACAAATGCGCCGTTCATCAACCTTCGGGCGAGGGGAGTAGATCTTTGAAAACGGTAATGATTACCATGTTCTACAGTCGGCCGCGGAAGGCGCGGCCGAGGAGGGGGACATGTGGCTCACCTGTTGATGATCGAGAGCTGGGTCGGTGCGATGAGCTCGCTGCTGCCCAGGGCGATCAACGAGTCAGGGCACCGCTTCACCTTCATCACCCGCGACCTGCACCACTACCTGCGCGCCGCCCCCGCGCACCCGCATCCGTTGCTGGCCGCGGAGAACGTGCTCACGGCGGAGACCAACGACGTGCCCGCGCTGCTGCACCACGTCGAGCGCCTGCACGCGGTGCTGCGCTTCGACGGCGTGATCTCGTCGTGCGACTACTACCTCCCGACCGCCGCACTCCTCGCCGCGCACCTCGGCCTGCCCGGTTCCGATCCGGACGCCGTGGAACGGGCCTGCCGCAAGGACCTCACCCGCCGCACCCTGAGCGAGGCCGGTGTGCCCGGCCCCCGCTTCGCCCTCGCCGAGGACTGGCCCGCGCTCGCCAAGGCGGCAGCCGAGCTCGGTTATCCGCTGGTGGTCAAGCCCGTCGACCTGTGCGCGGGCATGTACGTCCGCAAGGTCGACGACGAGACCGGGCTGCGCGAGGCGTTCGCCGCGATCGAGGCGTTCCCCGTCAACGCCCGCAACCAGCCCAGGGTGCGGACCGTGCTGGTGGAGGAGCTCCTGACCGGGCCGGAGGTCAGCGTCGAGACCGTCACGGTGGACGGCACGACGCATGTCGTCGGCGTCACCGACAAGAGCGTCGCGGGTGACCCGTGGTTCGTCGAGAGCGGGCACATGTTCCCCGCCGACCTGCCCACCGGCGAAGCGGAGTCGGTCGCCGTCGCCGCCGTCGAGGCACTGGGCCTGGACCGCGGCGTCGCGCACACCGAGGTCAAGCTGACGCCGGAAGGCCCGAAGCTCGTCGAGGTCAACCCGCGCCCTGCGGGCAACCAGATCACCGAACTGGTCCGGCGGGTCACCGGCATCGACCTGCCTGCCGCGTACGCGCAGCTGGCCGCCGGTGAACGACCGGACCTCCGCCCCGCGGACACCGGTGTGCGCAGCGCGGCGATCTCGTTCCTGCTCCCGCCGCGCTCCGGTCAGGTGTCGGCCGTCCTCGGTGCCGAGGCGCTCAAGGACGCGGACGACGTCGTGGACTGGACGGTCAAGCAGCCCGGCCACCGCGCGGGCGAGCCGACCAGCAACAACAGCTACCTCGGCCATGTCGTGGTGACCGACTCGGCCGGTCTCGGCGCGCGGGCACGGGCCGAGCGGCTCGTGGGCGGTCTGTCCGTCGAGTACGCCGAGGAGTCCGCGTGACCCTCGCCGATCTCGTCGACATCGTCCGAAGTGGACGGTTGGGGCTCGATCCGGCGGCGTGCGCCGTCAGCGTCGGGTTCACCACCAGGCAGGGTGCCCGGCACGCCACGCGCGGACAGTCCTATCGCAACACCGTGGTCAGCCTCCGTGTGGAGGAGGCGGTCGGCTCGTGCGCGGTGGAGGACATCACCGACGGCGAGGTGCACGGTTGCGTTGGCGCGACGGTGCTCGACCTGCTCGACCATCCGAATCCGGCCATCCGCACCGCCGCACTGGACGCCTACCTGACGCACGTGCGGCCGCATCACCTGTGCGCCACCAAGTCCATCACCGTCGGTCCCGGCAGCTCGCTGACCAAGTCCATGGCCCGCGCGCAGGCCGTCGTGGACCTGCTCGACCCCGCGCCGGGCGACCGGGTACTGGTGGTCGGCGTGGTCAACTCGCTGCTGCACCACCTGCGCGAGCGAGGCGCGACCTACGTGGCGTGTGATCTCAAAGGCGGCAGGACCGAGTGGGACGAGCCGATCATCACCGATGCGGAAAGCGCGCTGGACGGCTGCGATCTCGTCCTCGCCTCCGGGATGACCGTCGGCAACGGCACGTTCGAGTCGCTGCTGCGGGCCGCCGCCGGCAAGCCGGTGGTGATGTTCGCCCAGACCGCGGCCGCGATCCTGCCGTGGTTCATCGGGAGCGGTGTGCGGGCCGTGTCCGCCGAGCCCTACCCGTTCTTCTGGCTCGACGGCGGCGCCACGACGATCCACCACCACACGGAGCGTCCGTCGTGATGATCCCGCGCCAGAACCGGCACCTGCTCGGTCTCCTGGGCCAGAGCCCGGTCGCCCGCATCGACACGCCGCTGCCCCACCGGCACGGCGGGTTCTGGGCCAAGCTCGAATGCCTGAGCGCCGGAGGCATGAAGGCCCGGCCGGCCGTGTCCATGCTGCGCGCCGCTCGCGAACGGGGAGAGCTGCGCCCCGGCGCGGTGGTCGTGGAGTCGACCAGTGGAACGCTCGGCCTCGGGCTCGCGTTCGCCTGCCAGGCGTTCGGGCACCCCGTGGTCCTGGTGGTGGACAACGAACTCGAACCGTCCATGCGCACCCTCCTGCGCGCACACGGCGCACGGCTGGAGGTGGTCGACCGGCCGCACCCGGTGGGCGGCTGGCAGCAGGCGCGCCTGAACCGGCTCCAGGCCGTGCTCAGCGAGTTTCCCGACGCCTACTGGCCCGACCAGTACAACAACCCCGACAACCCCAGGGGCTACGCGGGGCTCGCCAGGGAACTGGTGGAGCAGCTGGATCCGGTGGACGTGCTGGTGTGCAGCGTGGGTACCGGCGGGCACAGCGCCGGCGTCGTCAGGGAACTGCGCCGGCACTGGCCGGGCGTGCGGCTGATCGGCGTGGACACCGTCGGCTCGACGATCTTCGGACAACCCGCGCGGGCCAGGGTGATGCGCGGCCTCGGCAGCAGCATCCACCCTCGCAACGTCGCGTACGCCGAGTTCGACGAGGTGCACTGGCTGGGCCCCGTCGAGGTGGTCGACGCCTGCCGCAGGCTCGCCCGCGACGCCTTCGTCACCGGCGGCTGGAGCAGCGGAGCGGTCGCACTGGTCGCCGCGTGGGCGGCCAGGGTCGAGCCCGGCGTGGTGGTGGCGACGATCTTCCCCGACGGTCCGCACCGCTACCTCGGCACGATCTTCGACGACGACTTCTGCCACGCCCGCGGCCTGCTCGGGCCTGCCTCCGACCGGCCGGTGGAGATCGGTGATCCGCTCCGCGTCGAGGCCACGGGCTGGACGCGGTGCCGAACGGTGGTTGCCCCCAGAACAGTCGCGTCCAGGGCAGGGGTGCTCGCATGAAAATCGACTGGGAGGTCTACGGACTCGAACTGGACTCACCACTGCGCATCTCCAGGTCGGTGATGTCCCGTCGTGACGCCGTTCGGGTTGTCGTTGAGCACAACGGACATCGCGGGCACGGCGAGGTGGTCACCAGCACCTACTGCCGGCTCGACGTGGAGACGATCACGTCCAGCCTTGACCGGTTGCGGCCGGTGCTCGCGGACTCCCCGGAGACCGCGCTCGACGCCCTGCACGCCGAAGCCGCTGTGCCGCAAGGCGTGCGGGCCGCGGTCGACGCGGCGTTGCACGATCTGCTCGGTCTGCGCCGCGAGGTGCCGGTGCACGTGCTCGCCGGGACACAGGAATGGCGGGACACCCCGACCGCTTCCACCATCGGCATCACCACACCGGACGACGCGGCGGTCCGGGCCGCCGCACTGGCCGGGCGCGGGTTCTCCGTGCTGAAGGTCAAGGCAGGCGCGGATCTGGACCGGGATGTGGCCAGCACGACGGCGGTCTCGGCCGCCGCGCCGGACGCACGCCTGGTGCTCGACGCCAACGGCGGCTGGACCCCGGACGAGACGGTGCGCGTGGTGGACCGGCTCACCGCCGCCGGTGTGGTGCTCGACGCGGTGGAGCAACCGATCCCGCCGGGTGATCCGGACGCGCTGGCGTGGGTGCGCGAACGGTGTCCCGCACCGCTGGTCGCCGACGAGGACGCGGCCACCGTCGCCGATGTGCGGAAGCTGGCGGGCGCGGTCGACGGGGTCAACGTCAAGCTCCCCAAGTGCGGCGGGCTGCGGCCGGCGCTGGAGATCGTGTCGGCTGCCAGGGACGGCGGCCTGGACGTGATGCTCGGGTGTCTGGTGGCCAGTTCGCTGGGCATCGCGCCGGCGGTCCACCTCGCCGGTCATGCGCGGTGGGTCGACCTGGACGGGCATCTGCTGCTGGCGCACGACCCGTGGGCCGGCATCGGCGGAGAAGACGGCACGCTGCGGCTTTCCGGAGCGCCGGGCCTCGGGGTGGTGCGGCGATGACCCGAACCGCTGCCGCGACCACGCCCCGGTTCGCGTTGCCGGTGCGGTTGCTGCTGGTCAACCAGTTCGCCGTCAACACCGGCTTCTACCTGCTGATCCCCTACCTGGCGACCCACCTCGGCAGCCTGGGCATGTCCGCGGCCGTCATCGGTGTGGTGCTCGGCGTCCGCACGCTCAGCCAGCAGGGCCTGTTCCTGCTGGGCGGCACCGCCTCCGACCGGCTGGGACCCCGGACCGTCATCCTCGCCGGCTGCGCCCTGCGCGCGGTGGGGTTCGGGCTGTTCGCGATCGGCGAGTCGCTCGCCGTGGTGCTGGCCGCGTCCGTCCTCAGTGGACTGGCCGGGGCGCTGTTCAACCCCGCGGTGCGCGCTTACATCGCATTGGAAGCCGGAGACGCGCGCGCCGACGCGTTCGCCCGGTTCAACGTCTACGCTCAGGCGGGCGCGCTGTGCGGGCCGGTGCTCGGCAGTGTGTTGCTGCTGTGGGACTTCCGGGTGTCCGCGGTGGTGGCGGCCGGGATCTTCGCGGTGCTGACCGTCGCCCAGGCCGTCGTGCTGCCCGCACGACCGGCCGCCCGGCGCGGAGGATCGATCCTGGGTGACTGGCGTGAGTGCTTCACGAACCGCCGGTTCGTCGCGTTCACGTGCGTGTTCAGCGGGATATTCGTGCTGCAGAACCAGCTCTACCTGCTGTTGCCGATCCAGGCGCACCAGGCCACGGGGTCGAACGCGATCGTCGCCGCGCTGTTCATCGTCTCCACGGTCGCGACGCTGCTGTTCCAGGTCCGCATCACACGCCGGGTGTCGAGCTGGGCACGCGGGCCGGTGATGGCGGCGGGCCTGGCGGTCATGGGTGCCGGGTTCGCGGCGCCCGCACTGTGGTCCGGCCTCGCGCCGGTGCTGGTGGCCACGCTCGCGCTGGCGGCCGGCGTGATGATCGCGCACCCGCTGGTCTACGACCTGATCCCCTCGTTCGGCCCGGACAGTCTGGCCGGCACCCACTTCGGCGTGTTCTACCTGGGGTCAGGACTGGCCGCCGCCCTCGGCAACACCGCCGTCGGGTGGGTCGCCGGGTTCGGCAACCGGCTCGCGTTCCTGCTGTGCGTCGCGATCGGGCTCACCGGCGCCGCGGGTGCGATGTGGCTGCACCGCCGCGGCGCGCTCGCCCCACCACAGCGGGAGGTCGTCCGATGAACCTGCTCACCGACAACCCCGAGCTGTACGAGCACCAGTTCCCCGATCCCGGGCACATGGCGGCCCGGTTCGTGCACGACGTCGTCATGCGGTTCGGAACCAGCGGGCGGGATCTGCTCGACGTCGGCTGCGGCACCGGGCGCGACGCGGGGTGGTTGTCCCGCAACGGTTATCGCGTCGCCGGGGTGGACAGCTCGGAGAGCATGCTCGCGCACGTCCGCGAGCACCACCCGGCCGTCGAGGTAGTGCCGGCCGACATGCGGACGTTCGACCTCGGCCGCCGCTTCGACGTCGTGACCTGTTTGGACAGTGCGATGCTGTACTGCCACACCAACGCCGACCTCGACGCGTTCCTGAACCGCTGCCGGAACCACCTGGTACCCGGCGGGTTGTTCGTCGCGGAGATGCGCAACGGCGCGTTCTTCCTCGGCAACACCGAACTCCTCGACGGCGTGCGCACTCGCTCGGTGACGTGGCGGGGCACCGAGTACACGTCGCACACCGAGCTGTGGATCGACCACGCCGGCCAGTTGCTGCGTCGCCGCCGCACCTGGGAGTGGGCCGGGCGCGCCGAACCGCTCGTGCAGACCTCGGCCTGGCGGCTGCTGTTCCCCCAGGAACTGCGTCACCTGCTCGACCTCGCCGGGTTCGACGTCCTCGCCCTGTTCGACTCCCCCGGCCCGCGCACCAACGAGCCCTGGACCGCCGACGCCCCACTGAGCGGCGCGCTGTCCGGTGATCGTCTCCACGTCGTGGCCCGCCTCCGCCGAAGCGGGTGCCAGTGAAAGGAACCAGCATGCCCCTGAACCGCCGCGGTTTCCTCGGTCTCACCACCGGCCTGACGGTCGTCACCCTCGCGGGATGCGGCAGCGGTGCCACCTCGGCCACGTCCACGCCGCGCGCCGGCGGCAGGCTGCGCGCCGCGTTCGCCGGTGGCGGCGCCAAGGAGGTCCTCGACCCGCACCTGGCGAACCTGTTCGTCGAAGCCGCACGGTCCAAGGCGCTGTTCGACAAGCTCGCGGACCTCGGCGACGACGTGTCACCGCAGCCGCGCCTCGCGGAGAAGTGGGAGCCGAACGCGGACCTGACCCGCTGGCGGATCACCTTGCGCCAGGCGAAGTTCCACGACGGCAGACCAGTGCGCGCCCAGGACGTGCTCGCCAGCTACGCGCGCATCCTCGACCCGAACCGGGCGTTCCGCGCCAAGTCGAGCCTCGCGCTGATCGACCTGCCGAACAGCCGTGCGGTGGACGACCGCACCGTCGAGTTCGCGCTGAAGCGGCCGTTCGCCGAGTTCCCCAACGCCCTCGCGGCGTTCGGCACGTACATCGTGCCCGAGGGTGCGGAGGACTTCACCAAGCCGATCGGGTCGGGTCCGTTCGGCTTCGTGTCGTTCGAGCCGGGAAAGTCCGTGCTGCTCAAGCGAAACCCGGACTACTGGGAAGGTGCTCCCCACCTGGACGAGCTGGAGTTCGTGATCGCCAACGAGGAGTCCGCGCGCACCAACGCGTTGCTGGGCGGGCAGGTCGAGTACGCGCACGACCTGACGCCGACCACCGCGCGCAGCCACGCCTCCGGCGACCGGATGACGATCCACCGCTCCCCCAACAGCGCCGTGCAGGCGTTCGCCATGAAGCTCGACCGGCCGCCGTTCGACAACCGCGACCTGCGCGAGGCGCTGTTCCTGCTCGCCGACCGACCGCAGCTGGTGGAGTCGGTGCTCGCGGGCAGCGGACAGGTCGGCAACGACCTGTTCGGCAAGGGCTACCAGCACTACGCGGGCGACATCCCCCAGCGGCAGCGCGACCTGGACAAGGCGAAGTTCCTGATCCGCAAGGCCGGTGCCGAGGGCCTGGTGGTCAAGCTCGACACCTCCACCGCCGCGGCCGGGATGGTGGAGGCGGCCACGGTGTTCGCCGACCAGGTCAAGGGTTCCGGCCTGACGATCGAGGTCGTCCAGGGCAACAAGGACAGCTACTGGGCCGACACGCTCAAGAACGGCTCGCTGTCGAGCTTCCGCTCCGGCGCGATGCCCATCGAGACCCACATCTCGCAACGCCTGCTCAAGGGCGCGGGCACCAACGTGACCAAGTGGAACCGGCCGGAGTTCGACGCGCTCTACGAGAAGGCGGTGTCCACTTCGGACGCGTCCGCGCGCGACGAGGCGTACCGGGAGATGCAGCGCGTGCTGCACGCCGAGGGCGGCTACCTGATGTGGGGCTTCGCCGACTGGATCGTGGGCGCGAAGCCGAGCGTCGGCGGGATCTCCACCGCACCGGCCAACACCCTCGACTGGGCCCGGTTCGACAAGGTGTGGCTGGGGTGAGCCTCGCGTCCTACGCGGCCAGGCGGGTCGCACTCGGGCTGGTGCAGGTGCTCGCCGTCGTCACCCTCGTGTTCCTCGTCGTGCAGGCACTGCCCGGCGACGCGGCGGTGGCGCTGGCGGGCGACAACCCGGACCCGGCACGCATCGCCCAGATCCGCGCGGCCATGGACCTAGACCGCCCCGCGCCCGAACGGTTCCTGGAGTGGCTGATCGCGTTGCCACGACTCGACTTCGGCGTGTCGCTGGTGTCGGGGCGACCGGTCGCGGACTTCCTGTTCGGCGGGATCGGCCCGACGCTCCTGCTGGCGGCGCTGACCCTGGCGCTGCTGGTGCCGATCTCCGTGCTGGTGGGTGTCCTGGCGGCGCTGCGCGAAGGCAGCCTGCTGGACCGGGCGTTGACGTCGATCAGTGTGGCGCTGCACTCGATCCCCGAGTTCGCGCTCGCCGTGGTGCTGATCGCGGTGTTCGGTGTGCAGCTGACGTGGCTGCCGCCGACGGCGGTCGGCGCGGACCTGCTCGCCCAGCCCGCGGTGCTGGTGCTGCCACTGGTGGTGCTGCTGGCCCGGCCGATCTGCTCGATCAGCCGCCTGGTGCGCGCGGGCATGGTGGACGCACTGGCCTCGGACTACGTGCGCCACGCCCGCCGGCTCGGGCTCGGCGAGACGCGGGTGCGGTTCGCCCACGCGTTGCCGAACGCGCTGGCGCCGGCCGTGCAGCAGGTCGCGCGCACCACGGACTGGTTGCTGGGCGGGGTGATCGTCGTCGAGGCGGTGTTCGTGATCCCCGGCCTGGGCACCGTTCTCGTGGACGCCGTGGCCGCCCGCGATCTTCCCGTGGTGCAGGGCCTGGCCGTGGTCTTCGCCGTCACGACCGTGACCGTCAACCTGCTGGCCGACCTGGTGGCGTTCCGGCTGGCACCGCGCGCGGAGGTGGTCGCGTGAGGCGGGCGGGCATCGGCGGGCTGCTGATCGCGGTACCGCTGGCGCTGGCGTTGCTGGGACCGTTGTTCGTGCCGGAGCAGCAGAACCGCCGTGCGCCGTTCCTGCCGCAGGGCCTGCTGGGCACCGACTTCGTGGGCCGCGACGCCTGGTACCAGGTGCTCGCGGGAGGCCAGACGGTCGTGCTGGTGGCGTTGATCGCCACCCTCGCGTCCTATCTGGCCGGTGTCCCCTACGGCGTTCTCGCGGCCACCACCCGGTCGAGGCTGGTCGACGAGCTGCTCATGCGGCCGCTCGACGTCCTGCTGGCGGTGCCGTCGTTGCTGGTTCTCATCCTCGTGGCCGCCATCGCCGGACAGGGTCTTCCGGTGCTCGTCGGAGTCGTCACGCTCGTCAACTTTCCTGACGTCGCAAGGCTTTCCCGCGCGGCGGCACTGGAGATCTCCGGACGGCCGGCCCTGGAGGCGATGCGCATGCAGGGCGAGTCGTGGTGGCAGACCTCGATCGTCTACACAGGACGGTCGATGCTGCGCACCCTCGCCGCCGACGTGGGTGTCCGGCTCACCGCGGCGCTGTACCTGGTGGCATCGGCCAGTTTCCTGGGAGTCGGTGTGCCGCCCGACGCCGCGGACTGGGCCGTGATGGTCGACCGCAACCGCGGCGGGCTGTTCCTGCAACCGTTGACGGTCGTGGTCCCCGCGCTGCTCATCGTCGCTCTGTCCGTCGGGTTGAACCTGGTGTTCGACCGCGCGTTGCGGAAGGTGCGCACATGAGCCTGGTCGTGCACGTCGAAGACCTGCGCGCCGAAGCGGGTGGGCACGTGCTGCTCGACGGCGTGAGCTTCGCGTTGTCAGCTGGCCGGGTGCTGGCGCTGGTCGGCGGCTCCGGCAGCGGCAAGACCACCACGGGTCTGGCTCTGCTGGGCGAACACGCTCCCGGCGTGGCGGTGAGCGGCCGCGTCGAGGTGCACGGGCGCGTCGGGTTCGTGCCCCAGCAGCCGGCGTCCGCACTCAACCCGGTGCGCCGGCTCGGCGCGGTGTTCCGTGAGATCGCCGCACTGCACGACGGTGATCCCGGCTCGCTGGTGGACACGGCCCTGCGCCGCGCTCGGGTGCCTGCCGACCTGCTGCGCCGCTATCCGCACCAGCTGTCCGGCGGCCAGCAGCAACGCGTCGTCCTCGCCCAGGCGCTGGTCGGGAACCCGGCGGTGCTGGTGGCCGACGAACCCACCACCGGGCAGGACGCCCTGACCCGCGCCGAGGTCGTGGACGAGCTCGCCGCCGTGGTCGCTCAGGGCGTGGCACTGGTGCTGCTGACCCACGACGTGGAGGTGGTGCGGGCGCTGGCCGACGAGATCGTGGTGCTGCGTACCGGACGCGTCGTCGAAGCGGGGCCTGCGGACGAGCTGCTGACCAATCCTCAAGAGGACTACACCCGTGCGCTGCTCGACGCTCTGCCACCGGTGTCGTTCGAGGTGCCCGAGCGGCCGCCACGCCTGCGGGTCCGCGGCCTGACCGCCCGCTACCGCAACGCAACCGTGCTGCACGACGTGGATCTGGAGATCGGCGAACGGCTGGCGGTCGTCGGCCGTTCCGGCAGCGGCAAGACCACACTCGGCCGCTGCCTCGCCGGTCTGCACCAGCAGGTCACCGGCGAGGTGCTGCTGCACGACCGTCCACTCGCCCGGTCGCTGCGCCGCCGGCCGCGCGCCGCGCTCGCCGCCGTGCAGTACGTCTTCCAGGACGCGCGGAGTTCGTTCGACGAGCACCGTCCCGTGCTGGACCAGGTCGCCAGGACGGCAGTGCGGCTGCGCGGCGCCCGCCCCACCGAGGCCCGTACCGCCGCACTCGCCGCCCTGGGCCAGGTCGGCCTCGACTCACGGACGGTGCTGCGGCCGCCGCGCGGTCTGTCCGGCGGCGAGCTCCAGCGAGCCGCGCTCGTGCGCGCCCTGCTCGCCGCACCCGAGGTGCTCGTGTGCGACGAGATCACCTCGGGCCTCGACGCGGTGACCCGCGCCGGGTTGCTCGACCTGCTCGCGAGCGTGCCGTGCGCGCTCGTGCTGATCAGCCACGACCTCGACGTCGTGGCCCGCCTCGCCGACAGGGTGGTCGTGCTCCACGAAGGACGGGTCGTCCTGGACGGCCCGGTGGCGACGACGTTGGACGGCGCCAAAGAGAGGATGAAGTGAACGAGCACCACAAGGGGTCCCACGAGGTGCGGCTGGCGACCCACGCCGACCTGCCGGGCGCCCGCAGCGTCATGCTGGACACCTTCTACCACGAGTTCGGCCACGGCTACCGCCCCCAGTGGCACACCGACGTGATCGACCTGGCCGGCACCTACCTCGACACCCCGAGGCACGCGTTGTTCGTCGCGGTCGACGGGGACGAGGTCGTGGGCACGACGGCCGTGCGGGCGCAGGGACCGGCCAGCCCGCCGCACCCGGCCTGGATCGCCGAGCGCTACTCCGGCGACCGGACGGCGCAGCTGTTCCGGGTGTACGTCCGGCCGTCGCACCGCCGCCGCGGCCTGGCACGTGCGCTGGTCGACGCCGCGGTCCGGTTCATCGCGGAAACCCCCGGCTACGAACAGATCTACCTGCACACGGACACTCGCGTGGCGGGCGCGGAAGCGTTCTGGCGCTCCGTCGCGGTCGAGGTGTGCGACGCGCGCGACGGCGACCCCGATCGCAACCAGACTGTGCACTTCGAGATCCCCGTCCCGCTGCTGGCCGAGATGGCCTGATGACCGGCCGGTGGGTGGAAACCGTTGTCCTGCAGCGGTTTCCACCCACCGACGGCAGTCTCGGCTGTTCCTGGGCAGTACCACCGCGAATTGTGACAGGCGATCTTCTCCCACAGCACCGACCGGCGGCGGGGTGGCGCCGCGGTCGATCGCCAGGCTCTCCAGCAGCCCGGTCGTGCTGTCGAAGCGGAACTCGCCTCCCTCGGTCCACAGCCCCACACATTGCCGTGCCTCCGCACCAGGTAGCCCTCGTAGCGCCTGGGCCGCCGGCCGCCCAGGCGGTCACGACGAGTTCGTCCAGGGCCGGCAGGGCCGGCTCGCACACCGCCGCCGGGGATCACTTCGGCCTCGCAACCCTCGGCGAGGTACAACACCGGTCACCTCCTGTCGGTATCCGCGATCACGTCATGGTGATCCACTCGAAGGCGCGTCAATTACCGAGCGACCGCCCATCAAGAAATCGAATGAGCCGCGAGGACGACCGGTGCCGACTGCGGTTGGAGTATCGGCGAATTACTTGGATCAATACCAGCAAACTCACCGCTAACATGAAACCGAAACTTGCCTCAAATGCCCGATTCGGAGACCAGAACGACGACTGCCCTACCACGACTGAAAGTGAAAGTAAATCACCCGTTCGCAACAGCGTCGAGAGCAACTGTTTCCCGACTCCTCCTCGACCGAGCTGCTAATCTTTGCCGAAACCGGAACAACGCGCGGGGCAGGTAACCGACTCACGAGTAACGATCACGCCAGGGGGGAATAATGGATGACGCGGGTGATTCCTCGCAAGGAAACAGGCCGGCCCACCCGTCGGAGGCGCATCCGCTGACCGACCTGAGACACGCCGCGGACGTGCTGCACGACATCGTCGGCCATCACCTGGTGCTTCTCACCTCGCAGACGCGGATTTGGCGGGCGGAGGGCGGCGGCTGCGACCCCAAGGATCTGGCCCGGCTCGCCGACATGTCCGAAGCCGCGCTGCGCGGCCTGCGCCGGGTCTCGACGCTGTTGCGCGCAGGCCAGATCGACAAGCCGTCGCCGAACGGGCTGGTGCAGTGGATGAAAGAGCTTCCTGCGCAGGTTCCGGACAACGTCGTGGACGTCTCGACGACCGTGTCCGGGTCGAGCTTCTTCCAGGTCACCCCCGCTCAGGAAATCCTGATCGAAAGGATCGTCCGGGAAGGCGTGGCCAACGCGGCGAAACACAGCACCGGCGGGCGCGTCTCGGTTCAGCTCGAATTCGGATCGGAAATCCTGTTGACCATCTCGAGCGTGGCCGGCCGGACCAGCGTCACACGCACCGAGCGGGAGGGCCGATCCGGCCTGAATGGTCTGGTCAAGGCCGTCGCACAAAGCGGCGGCCGGGTGACCACACGACTGAGCGCCGCGGATCAATTCACCCTCGAAGTGTCCCTGCCTGGGTGAGCGGCAATGGGGCTCATCCGGGTGTTGCTCGTTGATGACCTACCGCTCGTCCGCATCGGTTTGCGCAGCGTGCTGTGCGAACGGGCCGGCATGGCCGTTGTCGGCGAAGCGGAGGACGGTGCGGACGCGGTCGAACTGTGCCGTAAATTGAAACCGGACGTCGTGCTGATGGACATCCGAATGCCCAGAATGGATGGATTGGAGGCCCTGTCCCACATCACCGGCCCCGGCGGCTGCACAGGCGTGAAGGTCGTCATGTTCACCATTTACGACCACGACGAGTACCTGTTCACCGCGCTGTGCCGGGGCGCCACCGGCTTCATCGTCAAGGATTCGCCGCCGGAGGTCGTCGTCGCGGCGCTGAGGGCAGCGCATTCCGGCGAGGCGCTGCTGTCACCCAGTTCCACGCTGAGGCTCATCTCCGCCTTCGTGTCCCAGCCGCCGCCGGGGCAGACACCCGAGATGCCGGACGGTCTCACCGGACGCGAGTTCGAGGTGCTGCAACTCGTCGTCTCGGGGCTGCGCAACGAGGAGATCGCCGATCGCCTGATGGTCAGCTACACCACCGTGAAGAGCCATGTCCGGCACCTGCACGAGAAACTGGGCTGCCGTGACCGCGTGCAGCTCGTGATCTACGGGTTCGAGCACGGCATCCGGCGCTGGTGAGTGAACCGCTCCGTCAGCCAGCCACGCAGGGTCGCCTCCCACGCCGGCCGGTGGTTGAAGCACATGTGGTCGCCGTCCGGGTAGACGACGGTTTGGACCAGATCTCCCAGCACGGTCCGCACCGGCTCGCTCTGCCCGATCGGCACCGTGCCGTCACGGCCGCCGTGGATCTGCAGCACCGGGCAGGTGATGTCGCCCAGCAGCGGCTCGACGTCGAAGGCGCGCAAGGCTTCTCGCGCCGCTTCGGCGGACTCGGCCTTCAGGTTGTACCGCATCGTGCGTGGAATCGGTTCCGGTGCGGAGGCATAGACGTCCAGAAGTCGCACTGGAGCGGAAATCACCGCACAACCGGCGATCCGGTGGTCGGTGGCGGCGATGCGCAGGGCGAAGTAGCCGCCGGCACTGCCGCCGACCACGACGATCCGCTCCGGATCGATCTCCGGTGTCTTGACCAAACCGTCGATCACCTCCGACACCACGGTTTCCGCATCCGCGCGCCACGGCACCCCACCGAACCGGCGCAGCTCCCCCTGACCCGGCAGGTCGAGCGCGACCCCGGCCCAGCCGCGGGCGGCGTAGGCGGCGAGCAGGCCGAAGAACTCCTCCTTCACCCCGTCCACCCCTCCCAGCGTCAGCACACACGGCGCGGGCCCGTCGGTCCCCGGCAGGCTGAGCAGTGTCGGTACCGGGATGTCCCGCCGCACCACGCGGGGCGTGCTGTGCTCGGCGACCAGCGCGCTCACCGCCACCAGGTGCGTCCACAGCCGGCGCCGCGCCTGATCGTCGGCTTCGAGGTACTCGGCGACCCGCAGGTACGCGACCGCGCGGGTGAGGCTCTCGACCGCACCGACCGAGTCGCCCCCGTCGACAGCCTGCCTCCCGAACTCCTCGTGCTTCTCACCGAGTGCGGTCCACTCCCGCACCCAGTCGGACACGGATCTGATGCGCCGCAACGCATCCACGGCCTCGCCTGAGT
The DNA here is from genome assembly GCF_016907955.1 of Lentzea nigeriaca. Lineage (GTDB taxonomy): Bacteria > Actinomycetota > Actinomycetes > Mycobacteriales > Pseudonocardiaceae > Lentzea > Lentzea nigeriaca. Next base: position 205,166 of record NZ_JAFBCX010000003.1, read on the forward strand.
CCGCGCCCATGAACAGCAGGCGGGGCAGCAACGGCTCCCCCGGCCGCAGGCCCAGCACCTTCAGCGCACCGAGGACCCGCAGCGCCAGCCGGAACGGCAACGGGAAGCCGCTCACAGCGCGCTCAAGAGCTCGGCGGCATAACGGCGCATGGACCGCTCCACCAGTTCCTGCGGCTGCCCGAAGTCGAAGGTGGCGGCGATCGACGTGCAGTGCAGCTGGTCGGCCAGGGCGTTCAGAATCCGCCGGCAGGTCTCCGGCGAGCCGACCGCTACCGCGCCCCGCTCGATGGCGCCGGGCACCGTGAAGTCGAACCAGCGCTTGCCCAGCGCCGGATAGTGCGCGAAGTCGGCAGGCACGCCGTCGCGGTGGAAGGTGGCGATCGCGGAGGCGCCGGCCGCGCGGGTCTCGTCCACGTACCGGCGCAGGTGCGGCTCTGCCTCGGCGAGCGCCGTTTCGTCGTCGTCGGCCACGTGCACGTGCACGTTGACCATGATCTCGACGTCGTCCAGGGCGTGCCCCGACGCGGTCCAGGAGTCCAGGTACAGCTCGACCTTCTCGCCCAGCGACGGCAGGTCCGGCGACAGCAGCGGCGCCACCATCAGGTGGAAACCGTTGCGCCCGGCCCACTCGAACGTCTCCGGCGTGGTCGCGGCCGCCACCCACACCGGCGGCGGCGCCTGCACGCACGCCGGCTCCACGTGCAGCTCCGGGAACTGGAAGAACTGCCCGTCGTGACCGAACTCCTTGCCGGTGAGCGCGGACACGATGACGTCAACGCCCTCGTTGAACCGCGCGCGGCTCTCCGTCATCGGGATGCCGAAGCCGTCGTACTCGCACTTCAGGAACGCCCGCCCGAGCCCCAGCTCGACCCGGCCCCCGGTGACCTGGTCGAGTGTGGCCACCCGCTCCGCGACGGACAGCGGGTGGTGGTAGGGCACCTGTACGACACCGAGCCCGAACCGGATCCGCGGCGCGCGGTCGGCCAGTGCGGCGATCAGGACGTCCGGCGCGGACAGGATGCCGCCGTGCGGCTGGAAGTGGTGCTCGGCGAACCACGCGCGGCCGAAACCGAGCTGGTCCGCGAGCACGGTCAGCTCGCTGATCCGCTGGAACATGGCGGTGGGCGGCCCGTCGACGGCGCCCGCGAAGGTGGGGAGTGAGAACACGTCCGAACCGATGGCCACAGGTTCATCCCTTCATCACAGCGAGAAGTCGCTTCGTCTGCTCGGCGCGCGTGTCCACCAGGTGGCGGCAGGCGCGGGTGATCACCCAGGCGGCACCGGGCTCGGCTGCCCATGCGCTCAGCGAGGCCAGGGTGAGGTCCGGATGGGTCTTGCTGATGTCCGACAACGAGTTGCCCACCGACTTGCGCACGTACTCGCTGGAGTCCGCGCGCAACCGGCCCAGCAACTCCAGGGCATGCTCGGGGTTGTCTTTGAAGTACGGGCGTTTCGTCCACACGCGCGGGCCCTCCGCCGCGGCCCTGCGCACGTTGTGGTGCTCGTGTCCGAGCCACTGCTCGATGACCGGAACGGACTTCTCCCAGCCCCGGACCGCACAGAACCAGTCGAATCCCTTGGCCAGCGCCTCCTGCACGCGCCAGTCGTCGTCACGTGGCACGGTGACGAGCAGGAACTCCATCGCGTCGGCGACGGTGTCCGCGGCCGGGCCGAGCGTCATGGCGATGCCCATGCGAAGGCTTTCGTCGGCGGCACCGGTCCACAGGCCGGTCAACGCCGTCGTCACGCCGGCGGGATCACCGTGATGACGTTTCCAGAACGCGGCGGTGTTCCTGCGCAGTTGCGGCACCGACACGTCCTCGGTGATGTCCTTGAACTCCTTGCGCAGCGCGGAAGTGCTCACGCCGTCACCACCTTCGCGGGCGTGCCGCGCAGCGGCAGGGTCAGCAGCACCGCGACCACTCCGGCCGCCGCCAGCACCCAGAACCGGGCGTCGATGCCGAGCTCCTGCACGAGCAGGCCGCCGAACACCGGACCGAGGATCGGGCCGATGCCCTGCACCAGCCGGTTGGCACCGAGCGCGGAGCCGACGCGGCGCGGGTCCAGCTTGAGCACCTCGTCGGTGACCATGGTGGTGGACAACGAGATCGCGGGTCCTTCTGCCAGGCCGACGAACGCGTAGATGATCGCCACGCTCGCCACCGACACACCGACCAGCGGCAGCAGGGCCAGCGCCACCACCACCAGCGCGAGGCAGCCGATCAGCACCGGCTTGCGGCCGATCTTGTCGGAGATCGCGCCCGCGACCGTCGTGCCGACCGAGGCCACGACCTCGTACGGGATGAAGACGAACGCGATCAGCCAGGCCGACGCGTTGAGCACCGTGAGGCTGAACGGAACCAGGAAGGTCGCGGCCACACCGACGGCGAACGCGACACCGGCCACCACACCGGACAGCACCACCGTCCGGTTGGTGAACCAGCCGAACGTCTGCGCGAACGCCCTGGGCAGCGTGCTGGGCAGCTTCTCCTTCAGGCTCTCCGGCAACATCGCGGCGGCGACCGTGGCGATCACCAGCAGCACGCCGTCCACCCACAACACCAGCTGCCAGCTGCCGCCGGCCGCGAGCAGACCACCCAGCACGTAGCCGATGACCGAACCCGCGCCGATCCCGCCTGCCAGCACGCCGATCGCCTTTCCCCTCTGCTGGAAGGAGAACAGGTCGGCGGGCACCGTGAAGGCCGGGGAGAGGAACAGGCCGCGGCCGACACCGAACACCAGCCAGCCGACGATCAGCAACGCGGGCCCCGAAGTGGACAACGCGGCGAGGACGATGCCGACGGCGGACAGTCCCAGGCCGATCGTGATCGGTGGCTTGCGGCCGTAACGGTCTGCCAGCACGCCCGCCGGCACGTTGAGCACGGTCATCACCAACGACGACACCGCGAGCAGCACGCCCAGGTTCGCCGAGTCCAGGCGGAGTTCGGCGGCGATGTGCGGCAGGACGGGGAATACCGACATCATCACCGCCCACACCAGCACAACGCAGCCCGTGAGCACCGCGAGCGTGGTGCGGTGCGGGGACTGCCACACGCTGTTCGGCCGTGCCTCCCCTGCTGATGGCTCGGACATGCTTTCCCCTTTCACGCAAAGGTCTTTCTCAACTGATCGTGACCCTGCGCGACACGTTACTCACTCTGTGGGGTGGGACAGGAAGTCCCTGATCGTCGTGGCGACCTCGACCGGATGTTCCAGGAACATGAAGTGGCCGGCGTCGGACACGACGTGCAGCTGCGCGTCGGGAATGCGTTCCACCAGCAGTTCCGCGCTGCTGACCGGGGTGCTCCTGTCCTGGTCGGCAGCGATCACCAGGGTGCGGGCGGTGATGCCGCCGATCCGCTCACGCAGGTCCGGATGTTGCAGCTGGATCAAATTCTTGTGCACGGAGAAAGGGACCCACGACCAGCTCGCGATGACCCTCGCCGCGACCTCGGGATGGTGCGGCAGAAAGAAAAACGGCCCCGCCCGCTCGTTGGACTGCGCGATGACGTCCCGATAGGTCTCCTCGGTCACCGGTGGCCGCTGCCACTTCATCTCGTAGTGCGCGGCCGATCCCATCAACACCAATGAATTCACCCGATCGGGGTGGTCCAGCGCGAACACCATGGCCGTGACCGAGCCCAGCGAGTGACCCACCAGGACCGCGCTCTCCCAGCCCAGTTCGTCCAGCACCGTGACGAGATCGTCGGCGCACTGCTGCGCGGACAGTGGAACGTCCTCTTTGGACGACAGTCCGTGGCCGCGCAGATCCACGCTGGCGCAGCGGCGTTCGCCGGACAGCATCGTGGCCAGCTCGGCGAAATGTGTGTGGTTGTCCCGATTTCCGTGCAGGAACACCACTGGCGGCGCCTCCGGGTCACCCTCGTCCACGCGGACGAACAGCTGGGCGCCGTCCGGCAGCGTGACCACCCGCGCGGTCGCCGGCACGGTGGTGCGCGTGCTCAACCCTTGCGTCATCTGGGTTCTCCCATCCCGATCTCCACCGAGACCGGACCAGCGCCGGACAGGTCGTTGCGCACCGCCAGCACCTCGGTGACGGCGTCGCGGGTGGTGTGCGTGCCGGAGATCTGCCGCACCATCCGGCCGAGGCGGTCCACCACGATCAGGTGCGGCTCCACGTTCGCGGACAGGCCCAACGCGCCGCCGAACCCGCGTTCCCAGTCCATCAGCACCGGAACCTGGTGGTTCTGCTCGGCGATCTTGCCCTTGACGAAGTCCCTGCTGATGAAGTGCGGCAACTGGTCCACCGCCGCCACCAGCCGGACGTCGAGCCCAGGAGCGAGCTTGCGGATGCGCTCGATGCGCTGCATCGCCTCCTCGCTCTTGGTTTGACCGGCCAGCACCAGCACGGTCAGCTCGCCGGGCCCCTGCGAGACGTCGGCAGGCCGGTCGCCGAGATCGGTCAGCAGCTTCAGGTGCTCGCTGATGTCCTTGCCTTTGCTGGGACCCAGCCGCGGCGACGAGCCGTTCACGTTGAACGTGGAGAAGCCGATGGCGTTGGCCACCCTGCGGCCGATCTGCCGGCTGATCTCGATGGCGTACTCCGCGTTCTGCACGCCCTGGCCCCACGGTTTGGTGCGGATGCCGGGTTGTTCGTCGAACTCGATCAAGCTCAGTCCGACGCTGGCGATCACCGACAGCTTCACGTTCGTCCACAACGGCATCAGGCTCGCCATCGCCCACTCCTGGCCGATGCCGGCGGAGGTGACGATCTGCGCGGCCACCTTGCCCTGGAACGCGGTGCCCTTGACGTCCGCGGCCACCTCGTAGTTGTAGTACTGGTACTGCAGTTCGTCCGCGTTGGCCGGCTCGCACCGGTCGAGCCACTGCTTCCAGGTGAACGGCAGCCCCAGCGCGTACACCGGGGAGGCGAACACGAACGCGTCCGCCCATTTGATGTGCTTGTACAGCTGGATGTAGCGGTCCTCCGGCCGTTTGAACAAATGGCACGGCGTGCGGTTCATGCAGTCTCCGCAGCCGTCGCAGTCCTCGATGGGGTAGTCGACCAGCCTGATCACCCTGGTCGTCGCGCCGACCTCCTCGGCGCCGCGCATCGCCTGCCGGCACAGGTACTCGCTCGCGCTGGGCGCGCTGGTCTTCGGCGAGCCGCAGATGCCGAGCACGTTCTTCGTCCTCATGTCAGCGGTCCAGCCGCTTCGGCATCTTCTGGCCCTCCCTGAGCAGGCGCCCGCGTGCGAGCACTTCCCGCGGGATGGCCTCGACCTGGGTGAACCGCTCGGAGAAGAACTCGCGGCAGACGTTGTTGCCCCAGAACACGCCGTCCTCGGTCAGCGCGATGGCGTCGTCGGTGACGGTCAGCAGCCCCTGCGCGGTGAGCTTGGCGATCTGCTCGGCGAACACGTCGACGGCGTCCACGGCGAACAGCTCGCGGAACAGGTGCCGGTTGACGCTGAACAGACGCAGCCCCTTGGCCATCTGGCCGCACATCTCCTCGCCGCGGTCGGCCTTCGAGCCGATCAGCACCGGCAGTTCGCCACCGTCCACGCAGCCCTCGTACTCGGCCAGCGGGCCCTTGTTGACGTACATGTACCGGCCCAGGTAGCCGAACGCGGCGGCGCCCACGCCCAGCAGGTCGCGCTGCTCGGAGAAGTACAGGACCGCGTGCTTGTTGATCTTGCCGGGGAGTGCGAAGTCGTACACCGAGTACTGCTCGTAGCCCGCGTCGCGGAGCATCTGCGAGGCCAGCCGGTACAGCGTCACCTCGTGTTCGTGGTCGCCGGGGCGGGCGAGCTTGCTGGTGTCGATCAACGAGTGCAGCCGGGTGAACGGTGGGATGATCAGCGAGAACAGCGTGACGTGGTCGTAGCGCCAGTCGATGGCCTCCTGCACGTCGGCCCGCCACTGCTCGACCGTCTGGCCGGGCAGGTTGTAGATCAGGTCGATGCCCACGTTGTCGTAGCCCGCCTTGCGGGCCAGCCGGGTCGCTTCCCTGGAGGTTTCCGGCTCCTGCGGAATTTCCAGCGTGGCAGCGAAGTGGTCGTTGAACGTCTGCACGCCGAAGCTGATCCGGTTGCACCCGGCGGCGCGCGCGGCGACCAGCTTGTCGTAGGTGAAGTTGGACGGGTTGCCCTCGATGCTGAACTCCGCGTCGTCGGCGAAGCGCAGCTTGTCCTGGCAGTGCTCGAGGAACCCCGCCATCTGGTCGGCGGTCATGCAGCTCGGCGTGCCGCCCCCGATCGCCAGCGAGCCGAACGTCATCGACGACACCCTGCGCGTCCCGGCGTAGTGCGTGATCTCGGCGTTCAGCCGCTGCAGGTAGGCGTCCATCTTCGCCTCGTCCATCAGCTGCTTGTTGAACGGGCAGAAGTTGCAGATCTTGTCGCAGAACGGGATGTGCACGTACATCGCGTTCTGGCCCGGCCGCGTGTTCGGCTGGTCCAGCTCCATCAGGGTGGCGATATCCGCTTGCTCCGGCGGGGTCTCCGGCAGCGGGTAGTGCGAGACGCAGATCCGCTCGCGACTGGCGTAGGGAATGGTCGGTGTGCTCACGCGGTGCCTCCGGAGTGCGAGCCGTTGAGTTCCAGGTCGATCACGTCCCGCTTGCGGGCCAGCGATTCGGCCAGCTTCTGCCCGACGGCCTTGATCTGGTCGGAGTAGAAGGCCTTGGCCACGTCGTAGCCGAACAGGGTGCCGGTGGGCGTGAGCCGCACGCCGTCGTCGTCCACGACGATCAGGTCGCGGTCGGTCAGCTCGGTCAGCAGCGGGCCGAACAAGTCCTCCGGCTGCACGCCGTGGCGGGCCACGAAGGTCGAGCGCTTCACTTCCAGCATCCGCAGGCCCATCGCCATGGTGGCGCGGGGACGCTCGGACTCCGGCGTCTGCTGGCCCGCGTTGATCGGCGGCAGGCCCTGCTCGGTCAGCTCCCGGTAGCGCTTGAGCTCGGCCACGTTGACGTACGTGTACTCGTTGACCGTGCCCATAGCACCGGCGCCCAGGCCCAGCAGGTCCTCGAACTCCGTGAAGTGGAGCTGTGCGTGCCGGTAGGTGACCTCCGGCAGCGAGAAGTCCGGCACCGACGTCTGCGCCAGGCCCCGTTCCCCGAGGTGCTCGGCGGCGACCCTGGCGAGCTCCAGCTCGTGGTCGAGCTCGCCGATGCCCGCCACCTTGCGCTCGTTGACGTCTCGGAACAGCTTGGTGTGCGGCATCACCGACAGCGGGAACATGGTGACCTGCTTGACCCCGGCCGCCAGCGCGCTGTCGATGTCCGACCGGACGTGCTCCGCGGTCTGGCCGGGCAGGTTGTAGATCAGGTCGATGCTGATGTGGTCGATGCCGGCGGCCTGGGCCCAGCCGATCACCCTGCGCGAGGTGTCGCCGTCCTGCGCGACGTCGCTGGCCCTGCCGACCTCGTCGTCGAACGTCTGCACGCCGAAGCTCACCCGGTTCACGCCGGCCTGCGCGACCTGCCGCAGCTTGTCCTCGTCCACCGTGATCGGGCTGCATTCGAGGGTGATCTCCGCGTCCGGCGCGAAGGTGAACACGCTCCTGGCGTGCCCGACCAGGTCGGCCAGCTGCTCCGGCTCCAGGATGCTGGCGGTGCCGCCACCCATGTAGAGCGAGCCGAACGCGGCGTCGCGGAAGTACGGTGTGGCACCGTAGTTGTCGATCTCCCGCTTGAGGTCGACCAGGTACTGCCGGATGCGTTCGGGGTCCTGCTTGTACTTGACGAACGGGCAGAAGCCGCACAGGTACTGGCAGAACGGGATGTGCATGTACATGGCTTTCGGCCCCGGCGTGGGGGCGGGCGAGCCCAGCCCCATCTGGCTCGCGATGGCCGGGTAGTCCGGTGATGCCCACGGCATCGGGTAGCACATGACCGGGTAGCGGTCCCGTGCCGTGAACGGCAGCGCGGGTTCCTTGGTTGCTGTCATCGAACTCATCCCTGTGTCGCGGAGACGCGCAGTGAGCTGGCGGCCACCTCGGTTGCGAGCTTGTTCTGGTCGAAGTTCATCCGCACCATCACCTCCGGGTGGTCGGCGATGAAGGTGTTGATCAGCTGGAGGATCTCGGTGCACTCGTCCCCGCCGAGGGCCTCGTCCACGTAGAACAGCGGCATCAGCATGTCGACGTCGCCGCTCGGCTTGCCGAGGCTCTGCCACAGCGGGGTTTGCGGGTAGAGACGGATGCCGAAGGCGATGGTGAGCACGTGTGGCTGACACTCCGCCATCGTGTCCAATGTGGACTTGACGGTCTCCGCGGTCTCACCGGGTCCGCCGAGCAGCAACGAGTGCACGATGCGAACTCCGGACTGCTTGGCGCAGCGGGTGGCGTTGAGGATGTCCTCGCGGCTGAAGTCCTTCTGCAGACTGGTGAGCATCTCGTCGCAGCCCGCGTCCAGGCCGAAGTTCAGCGTCTCGCAGCCGGCCCGTTTGAACAGGTCGGTCAGCTCGGTGTCGTATTGCAACGGGTTCGTGTAGGCCATCCACGACACACCGAGATCGGCTCGCACCAGCTCCTCGCACACCGCGATCGCGTGCCGCCTGGGCAGGTTGAAGATGCTGTCGGTGATGAAGAACCGGCGCACCCCGGCAAGATCGCGCACGTGCCGCATCTCGTCCACGATCTCCACCGGAGAGCGCAGCCGGAACCGCTTGCCCTCGATCGACGGCACCGGGCAGTAGGAGCAGCGGAACGTGCAGCCGCGCTTGGTCTGGATGCCGTAGGTCGGCTGCGGTCCGACGACCTTCGCGCTGAAGTAACGCGGATCCGGCACGAACGTCCGCGGTGCCCTGATGCTCGCCGGATCGGCGACTCGTGCCGGCTCCGCCGCGACCAGTGCCCCGTCGACCATCCGGATCAGGCCTGGCGAGCTCTCGATCGCCTCACCCTTGCCGATCGCGTCCGCCAGCGCCACGATCGCTGACTCGCCCTCGCCGACCACGCCGAGATCGACGTCCAGCACCTTCATGATCTCCATCGGCATCAGCGAGAACGCCGAGCCGCCGAGCACCACGGGCGCGGGCGAGTTGGCCCGGCAGGCCTCGATCACGATCCGGACGTCGCCGAGATTTCCCCGGTACCTCAGGTACGTCTCGTTGTCGACGTTGCGGATGGACACCCCGATGAGCGCAGGGTCGAACTCCCGCACGGTCTCCTCGACCAACGGTCCGAGCCGCTCGTCCGGCTCGAAGCACAGGTCCAGGATCCGCGCCTCGTGGCCCGCCTCGAGCAGGGCGTTCTGCAGATAGGCCACGCCCGCGGGCACGGCGTAGGACGGCCGGGCTTCCCGGTTGGTGGCGATCAGTAGGACGCGCATGTCACCCCCTCACGACTTCACTGCTGGTGGCGCCGTTGTCGATGGCTGCGGTGTCGATTTCTGCTGGGACGAGCGCCACCGGCCGCGCCCAGCCGGCCCCGGCACCGCGCACGTTGATCGGCAGGCAGCACACCGTGAACCCGGTCGGCGCCGGCAACCGGTCGAAGTGGCCCATCCGTTCGATCTGCAGGTACTCACGGGTGCGGCCGAACAGGTGGCAGGGCCACAGGTGCGTCCTGTCGCCTGTCCGGTAGTACCGTTCGATCATCACCGGGGCCGGCAGGTCGAACCCCGCGGTGTCGGTGCCGATCACCCTGATCCCGTGGTCCAGCAGGAAGTCCAGGGCAGGCACGGTCATGCCGGGGTGGCCGCCGAAGTAGGCGGGCGTCGGCCACAGGTGGTCGGATCCGGTGTGCAGCAACACGATCTCCCCGGGCTGGAGCTCATGACCGATGCGGTCGAGCTCGGCTGTCAGGTCTTCCACGGTGATCGACTCACCGGGCTTCTTGTCGGTCAGCCCGATCAGCACACCGGGACCGACGCACCAGTCCAGCGGGATCTCGTGAATCTTCTTGGCGGCCTTGCCCTCGCAGGTCGGCCCGTAGTGGAACGGGGCGTCCACGTGGGTGCCCGCGTGCACCGAGAGGGTGAGGAACTCGTTGCCCAGGAACAACCCGTCCGGGAAGCTCCGTTCGTCGATCCGCCTGCGGCCGGTGAGATAACCGATCGCGCGGCCCAGCCTGGTCGCGAGCGGCACGTGCCGGGAGAAGGCGGCCTTGCGGCCGATCCGGCGCGGCCCGTCGGCGTGGGTCCAGGGTTCGATCTTCACCACACCGGGGTCGAACGGCAGGTCGGCAACCGGCATGCTGAGGTCGACGATGGTGGTGGTCCTGTCCATTGTGGTCACGCCCGTCCCCCGATCGACTTCAGCACCGCGGCCGCGTTGAAGCCTCCGGCGCCGCGGGCGACGACCAGCGCGACACTCAGCCCGGCCGCGAAACACGGCTCGCCGACCACGTCGAGTCGCCCAGGCTCGTCGGCCCCGAGGGACGGTGGCGCCACGTCGTACACCAGTGCCTGCGCGGCCCAGCACAGGTCGAGCAGCGCCCCGGCCGAGTTGAGCCGCCCGGTCATCGTCTTCGGCACGACGATCGGGACGTCGGCGAGCTGTGCGCCGAGGCAGCTCCGCAACGCGGCCACCTCCAACGCGTCCCAGTCCTCGGCGCCGTTTCCGTCGGCGAACACGATGTCGACCTCGGCCGGGGTCACGTCGGCTCGCCACAGCGCACGGGTGATCGCCGCCGCCAGCGCGTCCGGTGTCGGTGGAGCCAGCACGTGATCGTGGGCGTCATGGGTGCAGGCGACCGAAGCCAGCTCGGCGTAACGGCCGGGAGCGCGTCTCGCCGTCGCCGACTCCAGCGTCTCGACGAGCAGGGCCGCGCCGCCCTCACCGATCACGCCGCCGGTCGCCGGTGTGCGGAACGGCTGGTAGTCCCCCGAGCGGCTCAGGTCGGTCCGCTTCTGGTGGCAGACCACGGAATACGGGGAGAACGGCGCCTCGCCGCCAGCGACCAGCACACGCTGGTCCGGCTCCGAGCGCAGCATCCGCAACGCCGCGCCGGCGGCGGCCAGGCCGCCCGCGCCGTCGGCGACGGTCACCGTGCAGCGGCCCTTGAAACCGTGCCGGATGGACAGCTGACCCGCGCTCGCCGCGTAGAACCAGGCGACGGACTGGTACGCGGTGACCGCCCGCGGACCCTTCGACCACAGCGACTGCAACTCCCGCTGGCCGAACACGTTGCCGCCGGTCGAGCTCGGCGTGACCACCGAGAGGCAGTAGGGATCGGTCCGGTCGAAGTCCAGTTCCGCGTCGGCGAGACAGAGCTCGGCGGCAGCCAGGCAGAACCACGTCCACCGGTCGGTCTGCACCCGTTGCCGATCCACGACGAACTGGTCGGCGTCGAAGTCGGCGACCAGGCCGCCTGCCGGCAAACCGGAACCGCCGCGCACGTCCTCCGGCAACGGCGCGATGCCGCTGCGCTTGGCCAGAGTGGCTTTCCACTGCTGTTCGGTGCCGATTCCGTTCGGCGCGACCACGCCGAGGCCGGTGATCACGATGGGGTCCTGGCTCACCGGCCACCGTCCGCGATCTCGGAGAACACCATGGCGGACTGAAAACCGCCGAACCCGCTGCCCACCGACAACGCGCTGCGCACGTGGTGCTGCCGTGCGATCAGCGGAACGTAGTCCAGGTCGCATTCCGGCGACGGGTTCCGCAGGTTCGCGGTCGGCGGGACCACGCGGTCTCGGATCGCCAGCGCGCAGGCCGCCATCTCGATCGCTCCGATGGCGCCGAGAGAATGCCCCACCACCGCCTTGATCGAGCTGATGGGGGTGCTGCGCGCGTGCTCACCGAGCGCCAGCTTGAACGCGGCCGTCTCGTGCCGGTCGTTCTGCTTCGTGCCGGAACCATGCGCGCTGATGTAGTCCACCTGACCCGGCTGGAGACCCGCGCGGCGGAGCGCGATCCGGATGGCCTCGGCCATCTCCGTGCCGTCCGGCTTGAGGCCGGTCATGTGGAACGAGTTGGCCCGGCCGGCGTATCCAGCCAGCTCACAGTAGATGCGCGCGCCGCGCCGGCGTGCCGCGGAAAGCTCTTCGAGCACCAGCACAGCGGCGCCTTCGCCGAGGACGAAACCTTCCCTGGTGGCGTCGAAGGGCCGGGAGGCGGTGACCGGGTCCTCGTTGCGAGGAGTGGTGGCGCGGATGGCGTCGAAGGAGGCGGCGGTGATCGGCGTGACCGGTGCGTCGGACGCACCGGCGATCACGACGTCGGCCTCGCCGTCGACGATCAGTTCGTGGGCGACGCCGATCGAGTCGATGCCCGACGTGCAGCCGGTGGAGATGGTCATCACCGGCCCGCGGGCCCTCAGCCGGATCGCCACCTCCGTCGCGAGGCTCGACGGCACCAGCGCCGGGTACAGGTCACTGTGGACCCGCGTGCCGTCGACCGTCCACACGTGACCTTTGTCGCTGGCCCGCGCGTACTCCTCCTCCAGCCTGAGCGACGCACCGACGGCGGTGCCCATGCTGACCCCGACGGTGAACGGATCCACTGTGGACAAATCGATCCCCGCGTCGGCGACGGCTTCGTCGGCGGCGGCTGCAGCCATCGAGATGTACCGATCCTCATGCAGATCCGGCACGTCGTCGCACTCGGCAGCGACCTGGGACCGAAAGGGCGAGGGGTCGAACGCGGTGATCGTGCGGACCGCCGGGCGGCCCTCCAGCACCCGCTGCCAGAAAGCCTCTCTGGTCGGGCCTCCTGGCGCGACCACGCCGATGCCGGTCACCGCGGTGCGGCGCGTCATCAGCGCCCTCCGGACTCGGTGTCCACGTGCCCCAGTTCCGGCCTCGGCGCGAGCGGGCTCAGCGCGAACACCGCGACCAGCGGGACGTCGCCGGTGTTTCGCAGCCGGTGCCGGACATTGCGCGGTACGAGCACGCCTTGCTTGGCCTGCAACGGAACCGGCGTGTCCTCCAAGTCGATCTCGGCCTGGCCGGACACGATCAGCAGGTGCTCCTCCGAGTAGGGGTGCAGGTGCTCGTCGATCCGCTCGCCAGGCGCCAGCTCGACGAATCCGCTGATGCCGTAGGCGGAACCGCAGGCGGCCGGTCCGATCAACGTCCGCATGTCACCGCCGCGCTTGCGCACCGACGACGTGGTGTCCCAGGTCCGCACAGTGCGGCGGCGCTCTTCGATCCGGCGCGCGATGATCTCCATCTGCACGGCCGAACCGGTGTTGATCCGCTGGACCATCGCCGCGTCGTCCAATGGCGCCGTCGGCTTCATCCGGAACTCCTGAGCCCACGTCATGCGGGTGCGATCCGGCGCGAGTTGCTCGAACGACCAGCGCAGCCGCATGAACTCGAAGTTGCCGCGTTCGATCCGCCACGCCCTGACCGTCCACTTGTCCCGGTTCCAGCGGCGGCGCGACACCCAGGACCAGCTGACGCCGTTCGCGTCGGGGTGCAGGGTGAGCCGGAAGGTGACCCAGTTCTCCCCCTCCGCCAGCACTTCGACGGAGGCGTACTCGGTGAACAGCTCGGTCCACCGGCGCACGTCGTTGACCGCAGCCCACACGTAGCCGATGGGAGCGGCGATCTCCACGTGGTTCTCGGTGCGCGCGATCGGCCGGCGACCGGCCAGCCGGTTGATGATCTTGCGGAGGGCGGCCGGCGTCGTGTCCTCCGTCAACAGGTCCTCGATGTCACCGCCGTAGCGGTCCTGCACCCGTTTGGAGATCTCCATCCTGGCAAGCGAGTCCACGCCGAGGTCGCCGAAGGGCGTGCCGTCGTCCTGCGCCAGCACCGTGGTCCCCACCGCGCGGAGCAGGTCCTCGACCTCGCCTCCCACCTCGCTGCCGCCGTCGATCGCCGTCACCACCGATCCCCTTCCGCCAGGCACTCGCGTGCACCGCCGAACCGCGATCAGCGTCGCAGCCGGTGGCTCGGCCGGGCATCGCCCGCGGGTCGATCAGCCGCGGGCCGCCGGGGAGGAGAAATGCGGCGAGGAAGTCCTCCCGTGGGAGGAGATCAGCCCGAAAAGCGCCGCCCGAGGAAGCCCGCCAGGCGGCAGGACGCAGTCGCGTCGGCGGCGACCGGCACCGCGGCGGCGAACATGCCCGGCTGACGCAGTACCCGCTCGTCGTGCGCACGGGCGATCCGGTCCGCGGCCGCGACCAGCTTGTCGTGGAACGGGGAGGACTGTCCCGTGGCGACAGCCAGGTCCCAGCCGTGTACCACGTGTTCCAGCACCAGGTGACCGGCCAGGTCGCGGCCGGCCACCGGGCCCCACGGCATCGGGTGGTCGGCCTCGATCACGCTGTCGGCTGACCACGCCTCGATCGCCAGCGCGGCCGCGGCCCGATGTGCGGCCGGCACGTCCGCGCCGGCGAGGTCGGCCGTGAAATCGGGGTCGAACCGCTGGTCGACCACCAGATCGGCGTACTGCGTCAGGCTTTCCACCACGTGCTCGACCAACGCGAGCACCGTGAAGTCCGGACACGGGGTCGGCAGCTGCCACTGGTGCGGCGCCACGGCGCGCACGAGGCGGCCGAATCCGTCGGCGGCCTCACTCATCGCATGGACCAGTTCGGTCATCTCCTCACTGAACCACCCGTGTCGGAGGGGAGGCACCCCTGATCTCACCCGGCCGGCTTGTGCCCCGCTGATCAGCGGGTTTCTGGCAACCTGAACACTTTCGCCGCGCGTTGGCAAAGACGGGGTGCAAGGGCGAAGCGAAACCGAGGAGCTTCATGTCGTCAGACGCGGAACTGATCGGCAGATCGCTGAGCGGAGACACCGATGCCTTCGTGGAAGTGATCAGCCGTCACGAGACGGCGATCGGGAACTACCTCGCGCGCAGAGTGGGACGTCAGGCCGCCGAGGACGTGCTCGGCGACGTATGGGTCGCCGCCTACGAGTCACGGGCGACCTACGACCGTTCGTATCCCGAAGCCAGACCTTGGTTGTACGGGGTCGCGCTGAACAGGTTGCGGCGGCACTGGCGGTCCGAACCGGCCGAGGAGCCGGCACCGGACCTGACCGGGGTGGCGAGCGACTGGGATCCCTGGCCGGCGGTGGACGCCCGCGTGGACACGCAGGCGTTGCTGCGCAGGGCTCTGGCCCGGCTCAAACCCGAGGAACGTGAGGTGCTGGGCCTGGTCGCCTGGGAGGACCTGACCGTGGCCGAGGCCGGGCGGGTGCTCGACATCCCCGCCGGCACTGCTCGCCGTCTGCTGCACCAGGCGCGCAAGGCGTTGCGAGAGGCCCCGGAAGTGGCCGCGCTGCTGCAAGTCCCGACGACGTGAGAAGACGACTCATGGATGAAATGGACCTGATGAAGAAGCTGAGTGATGTGCCGTCCCCGAGTCCTGAGGCCTACGACCGTGCCCGCACGGTGCTGCAGACGGCGATGGCGGAACCCGTGACCACGGTCGTGCGGCCAAAGCGCTGGTTTTCCTGGCCCAGGGCGAGTCTCGCCGCCGTGGGCGCGGCGGCGGTGGCCGCGGCCGTGGTGATGAGCACGACGGGCGGCAGCGTCCCGGTCGGCCCGTCCACTCCCGAGGCGGCCGCGCCGGTGGCCCCGCCAGTGGTCGAGTCACCGCTCGTGAAGCTGGCCTCCGACGTCAAGGCCACCGCGCTGATCGGTGACTCGTCGCTGATCATCGGCACGAAGATGCCCGCGGGCCTCCCGGAGTACACGTTCTACGTCGTCTACACGGACAAGGGTCAGATCTTCAGGGGCGACTCGGCGAAGAGCCTGGCGGCCTCGGTGGCCAGGAACGAGGACACGGCCGTCCCGTTCGACGCGAAGGTGATGGCGGCGGCTCGCGAAGCGGCGAACGGCGACGTGGAGAAGGCCAGGATCGCGATGATCACCGCGTCCAACAACGCGCTGGGAGTCGGCCTGAGCCCCGCCGAGGCGGACAAGGCCTGGGCGGACGCCCAGGCGCAGCTCGCGGAGGAGTTCCGCAAGATCGGCAAGCCGGTCCCCGCCCCCAGGCCGCGTCCGACGGGCCAGGAGCTGGAGAACCTGATCAGCAACCACCTGTGGAGCAACGCCACGCACGCGCTGTTCATCGGTGCCGCCAACGCGGAGGTTCGCGCGGGTGTGCTGAAGCTGCTCGCGACCATCAAGCAGGTGACGGTCGGCAAGACCGACGTCGACGGCCAGCGCGCGCTGACCATCACCACGGGCGCCGACATCCTGGGCGGCGACGCCTCGGCCGTGCTCACCATCAACGCCGACAACGGCCTGCCCATCCTCGACGAGACCGTCCCGAACAACAACTCGCCGCACCCGTCGAAGCCCGGGGTGGTGAAGTACAAGTCGTCCCGCGTCTTCCTCACCGACGTGGCGGCGGGCAAGATCTGACGAACCGCTTCGGGGAGGGCCGGTGTCGCACCGGCCTCCCTTCGGCGTTTCAGCTGCCCGGCTGGGCTCCCCACCTCGTCCTGGACCCGGCCGCGTCAGAGGGGAGGCGGCCGCGTGCGGTGAGGGAGCTCGACGGATTGCCCATGTCCACAAAGGACTGCGGGTTGGCCGGGACGTCTCGGTCCAGCAGGCGACCCGTACGCCGCCCAGTCCCAGCGGTGGCAGTTCCGCTCCAGGGCGAGCGGTCACGTCGAGGTCGTCAACCGGGCGTTCGGCTCGTGCCCGGAGCTGCACCGGTGGTGCGAACCACACGTTGCGGCACATCGCGGCCGTCCATCGCGCGGCGGGCGATGTCGAAGCCGAACGAGACGCGCTGCGCCACGCGCTGGTGATCCTCGACCGCCTCGACCACCCCAAAGCCGTCGCGGTCCGAACCGCGCTGCGGTCGGCGGGTGGCTAGCCCGGCCGTACGAGACCGTGCCGGTAGGCCAGCGCCACGAGCTGTGCCCGGTCGCGAGCACCGAGCTTCGCGAGTGCCCTGCTGATGTGGGTCTTGGTCGTGGCCGGGCTGATCACCAGCTCGCGGGTGATCTCCTCGTTGCTCAGTCCCTGCGCGGCGAGTGCGACGACTTCGCGCTCGCGGGTGGTGAGCTGCTCGAACACGTCGTGGTCGACCGCGGCCGGCCTGGTCATGCGGGCGATGAGCCGCCTGGTCAGGCCGGGCGACAGCAGTTCCTCGCCGCCCGCGACCACGCGGATGCCGTGCAGCAGCTGCCCCGGATCGGTGGTTTTCAACAGGAACCCGCTCGCGCCCGCGTTCAGGCCCGCGACGGCGTAGTCGTCCTCGTCGAACGTCGTGAGGATGAGGATGCGCACGCCCGCGAGGTCGGGATCGGCCACCACCCGGCGGATGCCCTCGATGCCGTCCACCCCAGGCATCTGCACGTCCATCAGGATCACGTCCGGCCGGGTGGCGCGGGCCAGCTCGGCCGCGGCCGCGCCGTCGCCCGCCTCGCCGACGACGGTCATGTCCGGCTCACTGTCGATCAGGACCCGGAACCCGCCGCGTACCAGCGCCTGGTCGTCGGCGATGAGCACCTTGATCACGGAGTCTCCTTCTCGGCCGCCAGATTCTTGACCGGCAGTGCGCAGCGCACCTCGAACCCGTCCTCCACGCGTCCCGCGGTCAGCGTGCCACCCAGCTTCTCGGCGCGGGCGCGCATCCCGTCGATGCCATGTCCGCCAATGGTTGTCGGCACCTCGCCGGGTTCGCCGTCGTCCTTCACCACGATCTCCAGCACGTCGCCGTAGGTGAGTTCGAGCCGCACGTGCGACGCGCGGGCGTGCCTGCGCACGTTGGTCAGCGACTCCTGGATGATCCGGTACGCCGCGAGGTCCACGGCGACCGGCACGGTCTGGTCCTCGCCGCGCACCACCAGGTCGACCTTCACGCCGGCGGTGTCGAGGAGTTTGTCCAGCTTGGCCAGACCGCCGGTCGCGGTGCGCAGGTCCGGCGTCCGCATCGCGCCGAGCAGCACCTGCACCTCGGCCAGGCTTTCGTCGCTGATGCGCTTGATGGTGTTCAGCGCTTCCGCGGCCTGTTCCGGTCTGCGCCGCATGACGTGCACCGCCACCCCGGCCTGGACGCTGATCGCGGCCATCGTGTGGCCGAACACGTCGTGCAGCTCGCGGGCGATCTCCAGCCGTTCCTCGGCCGCCTGCCTGCGGGTCTGGTCGGATCGAGCCTGCGCGATCCGTTCGGCACGATCGCGGGCACCCGCCGCGAACGCCCGGTGCGAGTGCACGGCCGCACCCAGCGCGGTGGCGGCGGCTTCCAGCGGCACGGCGTTGAACACCTGGTCGCCGAACCACTGACCGTTCAGCGCCAGCCGCACCGCGAGGACGGTGACGGCGGCGGTGAACAGCCCGCCGAGCACGCCCGCCTTCGGGCCGCGGTGCGCGGCCAGCGTGTAGCAGCCGATCAGCGGGGCGATGGTGATCAGCCGGCCGTGGTAGTCGAGGTGGAACCACGCCACCGTGGCGATGTTGACGATCAGCAGGCACGCCACGGGGAACCGTTGCCGCAACGCCACCGCCGCCCCGGCCGTCACCGCGAGTGCGATCGCGCCGAGGTCCAGCGGGCCCGACGGGCCCGGCGGCCCGACGGCGAGCACGCCGCCGATCAGAACCAGGGCGGCGAGCGCGGCGCCCAGCGCGAGGTCGGCCGGTCGTGGCACGTCCTATCCCCCCACCGTGATCAACGCGCGCATCCCGCGCGCCGCGAACATCTTGCCCGTCCTGATCTCCCGGACCCAAGTGACCAGGGCGTACTCGCCAGGCGGCAGCGGGGCGTCCAGGACGGCGGACCGGCCGGGCGACAACGGCACCACGCCGGTCGGGCCTCCGGTGAAGGGAGAGCGCGCGGGGTACCGCCCTGCGTCGACCTCGGTGAAGAACGCGTCCAGGTCCGGCAGCGACGTCCCCGGCCGGACGGGCATCAGCATCGCCTCGTTGTGCTGGGCGGACCGGTTGACCACGCGAACCGGGCCGGTGAGCCTCGCGGGCGCCAGGAACCTCCCGTCCAGCAACGTGATCTGTGCCGACGCCGGTGCCGCCGCACCTGCGCGTTCGGGGAGCACCCGTACCGGCCGCACCCGGCTCGCGAGGCCGGGCTGGCCGACGTCGCGGAAGTCGACCAGGTAGTGATCGCCGGGCGGCACCCGCAGCGTCACCGACGCCGGAACGCCCGCGACGGCCACGCCGCCGAGCATCTCGACGTCCTGGAGCACCGCCTTGCCGCCTTCGACGGGGTCGCTGCCCATCGACCGTTCCAGATCCGCGAGGTACCGCTCCAGCGTGATTCCGGGACGGGGCTTGACCAGCCCGATCCACGCCCCCTGGGGATCGCTGGAGCGGACCCGCAACGTCACCGAGCCCGCCCGCAGCGTCGCGGGGGCGGCGAAACCCTCCGGGGTGACGGCGATGTCCACCTCCTGCGCCACCGGGACGGTCGTGACGAGGGAGCCGAGCAGGGCCGGGATCAGCAGAAGTTTCATGGCGGCGAGCCTGCCGTTCGAGCCGGCGTCACCGCGTCCGTCCACGGCGGACACCTGCCGCGTACCGCCGGAGGATGACACTACCGCCGAGGATGTACACGGACGTTGCCGTCCAGGGCCGACGCCTTCGACCTGCGGTTTGACCATGCTCCGGTGTCATGAGACGACGCAGCTTCCTCGCCCTCACCGGGCTCGTGGCAGGACTCGCGCTGGCCGGGTGCGGCGGCGCGGACGGCAACGCCGGCGCCCTCACGTTCCGCAACCCCCTGCGCATCCCGCCGGTCCTCGACCCCGTGCCCGGCGCGGACGGCGTGAAGCGCTACCCGTTGCGGCTGCAGGAAGGGCGCACCGAGCTGCTGCCGGGCAAGACCGCGTCGACGTGGGGCATCAACGGTGACCATCTCGGACCGACGCTGCGCGCGAAGCGGGGCGACCGGGTGGCGATGTCGGTGACGAACGGGCTCGGCGAGGCGAGCACCCTGCACTGGCACGGGATGCGGCTGCCCGCGGCGATGGACGGCGGCCCGCACCAGATGATCCAGCCCGGCGGCACCTGGAGTCCGGAGTGGACGGTGGACCAGCCGGCCGCCACCACCTGGTACCACCCGCACCCGCACGGCCAGACGTCCCGGCACGTCTACCGCGGCCTCGCCGGGATGTTCCTCATCGACGACGACCACGACGTCGCGTTGCCCCGTGACTACGGCACCGACGACATCCCGCTGATCATCCAGGACAGGAAGTTCACGCCCGACGGCCGGCTGGACGAGAGCTTCGGCGGCACGTTCGGACTGCTCGGCGACCAGCTCCTGGTCAACGGCACCTACGATCCGTTCTTCCAGGTCACGACGAGCCGCGTCCGGTTCCGGGTTCTCAACGGCTCCAACGCCCACGTCTACACCCTCGGGTTCGCGGACGACAGGACATTCCACGTCGTCGCGAGCGACGGCGGGCTGCTGGCCAAACCCGCTGCGGTGCAACGGTTCCGAATCAGCCCCGGTGAGCGGTTCGAGATCGTGGCCGCGTTCACCCCCGGCGAGCAGGTGCTGCTGAAGAGCTTCGACGGCGACTCCGAGGTCGAGAACGGCGACTACGACGTGCTGAAACTCGTTGCCGCCCACCAGCTTTCCCCGTCTCCCGAGCTGCCGGACCACCTCGCGCACCTCGCACCGCCGGTCGAGGGCACGACGGTCCGCACG
This sequence comes from Lentzea nigeriaca, assembly GCF_016907955.1. Classification (GTDB taxonomy): domain Bacteria; phylum Actinomycetota; class Actinomycetes; order Mycobacteriales; family Pseudonocardiaceae; genus Lentzea; species Lentzea nigeriaca. Next base: position 225,659 of record NZ_JAFBCX010000003.1, read on the forward strand.
TTCCGCCTCAACGGCACGAACATCAACGGGCAGGACATGGACATGTCCCGGATCGACCTGGTCGTGCCGGCCGGGGCCCACGAGATCTGGGAGCTGGACAACGTCACGTTCTCCCACAACTTCCACATCCACGAGGTGTCGTTCCGGGTGCTCGACCTCGACGGCGGGCAGCCGCCGGAGCACCTGCGCGGCGCCAAGGACACCGTGTTCGTGCCCGGCAAGACGAAAGCCCGCCTGGCCGTCGAGTTCGGGCGGCACGCCGACCCGCGGACGCCCTACATGTACCACTGCCACATCCTCAAGCACGAGGACAAGGGCATGATGGGTCAGTTCGTGATCGTCCAGCCGGGCACGGAGGACAGCACCGCGCGCACGCTGTCCACCGGCCACGGACATCACTAGCAGCACCACCGGGGTGGTGACCTACGGTGGTGATCTCATCACTCTGCCGTCCCGTCAGGAGCCACGTGACTGTCACGGCCGATGACCTCGACCTCGCGATCAACGCGGTGGAAAGCACCCTGAAGCCGGCGGTCGGCCAGGACTGGCTGACCGCCTCCGGCACAGGTGAATGGACCGCACGCGCCACCGCCGAACACATCGGCGACTGCCTCATCTCCTACGCGGGCCAGCTGATCGCGGCGCCGCAGGACCGCTATGCGCGGTTCATGGCCGTCGCCGACGCCAACGCCTCCGCACCCGAACTGCTGGAATTCCTGGTGCTGAGCGGCCGTCTGCTCGCCTCGGTCGTGCGCACGTGCTCGCCGACCACGAGGGCGTACCACCCCACCGGCCGCTCCGATCCCGAAGGCTTCGCGGCCATGGGCTGCGTGGAGATGCTCGTGCACGGCCACGATCTGGCGCTCGGGCTCGGCCTGCGCCTCACTCCGCCATCGCAGATGTGCCACAACGTCATCGCGCGGTTGTTTCCGCACACCGCCGCGACACTGACCGACATCGACCCGTGGACCGCGTTGTTGTGGTCCACCAACAGGGTTCAGCTGCCCGGCCAGCCGGAGCAGAACGACTGGCGCTGGCACGGCAATCCCCTCTAGCGGGGCCACCACCTCCATCGCACCACCACGCACAACGTGATCAGCGGGAAGTGGTCAGCACGGCATGATCCGGTACACCGAAGACCACCCCACACCCGTGCGCTGCACGGCATATGCGCCTGGCATCCTCCAGGTCGAGCCGGCGAGGAACTGGAGCAGTGGCTGTGTGCCACGCGTCTGGTTGTTCTCCCACGACCCGGTGGTGGACCACGGAATGACATTCCACTGCCCGCACCGCTTCATGCCGACATGGGCGCCGCCGAAGTTCTCGTACTGGTAGGCGCAGAACCACTTGTAGTTCGCCCCGCCCTGACACTCCGGGATGGGAGCCGCCGCGCTCAGGGCACGTGGCCTGGTCTCGCCGGGCACCGGGATGTTCAGCACCGCTCCTGGCAACTCGATCCGGTTCGGTGCGACCTGGCGAGCCTGACCGCCCAGCTTCGCCAGGTACCGGTCGGCCTTCTCCTGAAGACCTGCGGCCTGCTCCGCGGACAGCCCGGCGGCTCGCGCCTGGACGACGAAGTCCGCGGAACCTCCTGCGGCTACGGCAGGAGCGGACATCAGCACGGTGGCGACGAGTGCCATCACCGCGCCGACCGCTGTCGCCGGCTTCACTCGCATCTTCCTGTCTCCTTTCGGGTGACGCGTCCCGGTGGCCGCACCCCCAGGTCGCGGCCACCGGTCGGCTGATCAGCGGCAGTAGCCCCCGGAGTACTCGCGGATCGCGAGCCAGAACTTGATCTCCGCGCAGTTGCCGCGGTTGTAGTAGGCGTTGGCCTGCGTGGACCAGTAGCCCTCGATCACGGCGCCCACGACACATGCGCCGCAGCCGGCGGCGGCGGCGATGGCGTAGATGACGGCCGCGTCGGCGCCATCCCGCGCCAGTTCGAGGGTTTCCCTGCGGTTGAGCTGCCACGACGTCCACGTCGTCTTGTACTCGGCCTTCATGTCGCCGTTCGCGGCGTTCTCGGGCACGTCGAACGAGTACTCGTACTTCGTGCCCTTGTGGTCGGCGAACGTGATCGTCCTGGTCAGCGGACCTGTCTCGGTCACCTTCAGGTCGACGTATCTGGACTCGATGGCGTGCCAGATCTCGACGGCTTTGTCCGCCGTGGTGGCGGCTCGGGGTTCAGCAGCCGGTGACGCCTGCGCCTGCGTCCCGATTCCGGTCAGCAGCAGCGCCGTCACGGCCGCGGCGGTGACCCACTTCTTGAACATGTGACCTCGCTTCACTCATGTGCCCTGGCGGTTGTTCCGCCGGGCTGACCAAGGTGGGCCACCGGCTCATCGCGACATCACCATGTTCGGGCAATCGCCTGGTCAGCGGTCGTAGGACCGCATGCGCCGGAGTAGTAAGGGGGCCGGGGAGGTGGGCATCGTGGCGATCGAGCTGCGGGTGCTCGGGCAGGTCGAGCTGCGGATCGACGGCCGGCTGGTGGAGGTTGGTCACGCGCGGCAGCGGTGCGTGCTGGCGGTGCTCCTGGTGGAGGCGAACCGGGTGGTCACGGTGGAGCAACTGCTGGACCGCGTCTGGGGGGACCGGTTGCCGTACAAGGCACGGAGGGTGGCCAGCAACTACGCCTCACGGCTGCGGCGTGTGCTGGCGGGCGAAGCCTCGATCGTGCGGCAGGGCGGTGGGTACGTCCTGCGAGTGGATCCGGAAGTGGTGGACCTGCACCGCTTCCGCATGCTCGTGGAACAGGCGCGTGGAAGTGATGACGAACGGGCGCTGGCGTTGCTCGAGGAGGCAGCGGGACTGTGGCGCGGCGAGGCGTTCGAAGGGCTGGACACGCCGTGGATCACCGCGGTCCGCGAAGGCCTGGCGCGCGAACGGTTCGCCGTTGACGTCGACCGCGTGGACCTGGCGCTCGCGCGGGGCAGGCACGCGGAGTTGTGCGCGGAGCTCGCCGAGCGAGCGGACGCGCATCCGCTGGACGAACGGGTCGCCGGCCAGCTGATGCTCGCCTTGTACCGCAACGGTCGCCAGGCCGAGGCATTCCTGCGGTTCGAGAGCATCCGTGCCCGGCTCGCCGACGAGGTGGGTGCCGATCCGGGGCCCGAGTTGCGGGAGCTGCACCGGCGAATCCTGGACACCGACCCCGTTCTCGGTCCCACCGCGATGGTGGACGCGCCACAGCAACTGCCCGCGCCACCGGTGTTCACGGGCCGTGCCGCCGAGCTGATGCTGCTGGACGAGACGCTGGCCGCCACGGCCGGCCCGGTGCTGATCTCGGCGATCGGCGGGACGGGCGGGATCGGCAAGACGTGGCTCGCGTTGGCGTGGGCGCACCGCCACCTGGACCGGTTTCCCGACGGGCAGCTGTTCGTGGATCTGCACGGGTTCAGCCCCACGCAGGAGCCGATGGCTCCGGCCGTGGCGGTGCGCGGGTTTCTCGACGCCCTCGGAGTCGACCCCGGCCGCGTTCCGGCCGACCTGGACGCACAGGCCGCGCTGTACCGGAGTCTGGTCGCCGGGAAGCGGATTCTGGTGATGCTGGACAACGCCGCCACCGCCGAGCAGGTCGTCCCGTTGTTGCCGGGCAGTCCGACCTGCACCGTGCTCGTGACCGGCCGCGCCCTGCTGCCCTCGCTGATCGACCGGCACGGCGCCCGCCACCTGCGACTGGACGTCCTGGACCGCGCCGAGGCGAGTGCCCTGCTGGCCGCACGCCTCGGCGCGAACCGTGTCGCCGCCGAGCCTGACGCCGTCGACGATCTGGTCGAGTTGTGCGGGGGTCATCCGCTGGCGTTGTCGATCACCGCCCGCGACGCAGCCACGCGTCCCGGCCTCCCGCTGGCCGAAGTCGCCGCCGAGCTGCGTGAGCTGGGGCTGGAGATGCTCGACCACGGCAGCGACCCCGCGGCGAGCCTGCCCGCCGTGCTGTCGTGGTCCCTGCGCCGACTGACCGACGAACACCGCACCGTGTTCGGGCTGCTGGGCATCGCCCCCGGCCCCGACATCAGCTTGCCCGCCGCGATCTCCCTCACCGACCTGCCACCGGCCCGCGCCCGCAAAGCGTTGTCGGCGTTGGAGGAAGCATCTCTGCTCGAACGGCGCCCCGGCGGCCGCTACGTGATGCACGACCTGGTCCGCGCTTACGCCGCCACCACCGTCGACGACCTTCCCGCCGACGTGTGGAAGACAGCCCTGACCCGCGTGATGGACTTCCACCTGCACACCGCGTTGGCCGCCGCCCGCCTCCTGGAACCCCATCGCCAACTCCTGCAACCCGGCTCGCCCGCTCCGGACGTCCACCCCCTTCCCCTCCCCGACAGCGCGGCCGCGATGGCCTGGATGCAGGCCGAACACCCCACGCTCCTGGCGACCCAGCGCGCCGCCGTCGCCCACGGCCGCCATCACGTCGTCTGGCACCTCGCCCAGGCACTTGACGCCCTCCACTTCCGGCGGGGACGCCTGCGCGACGCGGTGACGACGTGGCAGGCCGCGCTGGACGCCGCCGTCCACCTGCCCGACCCGGCCACCCGCATCCGCGCCCACCGGCTCCTCGGCCGCGCCCATGCCCAGCTGGGTCAGCACGAAGAGTCCTCCAGGCACCTCGACCAGGCTCTCGCCTTGGCCGTGCGCGACCACAACGCCGTGGAACAGGCATACACCCACCTGGTGCTCGCGTCGGCCGGCGAACAACGAGGGGACTACCGACAGGCCCTGGACCACGCCCGACACGCCCTCGCCCTCCTCCGCACGCTCGGCCTGCCGGTGTGGGAAGCCGTCGCTCTCAACGCGGTGGGCTGGCTCGCCGCGCGCCTGGGCGACTTCGACACCGCCCGCGACCAGTGCCACGCCGCCCTCGTCCTGTACCGGCGCCACCACGACCGCGGCGGTGAGGCGGCCACTTTGGACAGTCTCGGCTTCATCGCCGACCACACCGGCGACCACCGCCGTGCCGTCGACCACTACCACCAGGCCCTCGCCCTCCTCCGCACGCTGGGCCACACCTATGACGTCGCGGACACGCTCGACAAGCTCGGCCACGCCCACTCCGCTCTCGGCCAACCCGACCAGGCCCGCGCGGCGTGGAAGGAAGCCCTGGAGCTGTACCGGGAACAAGGCCGCAGCACCGATGCCGAACGGGTCCATCAGCAGCTCGACGCACCCGTCGCCCCGGAGCGTTGACCCGTCGGCAACGTGCGGACCTGGGGCCCGTGGTCCGCGGTCGAGATCGCCTCAATCCAGGATGACCGTCCGATGCGGCACACATGTCCGACAGCGAGTTGCCGGAGGTCCTTGAACTCCTTGCCCAGCACGGAAGTGCACATGCTGCGTGCCGGACAACGGCAGGGGCAGCAGCACCGGCCGGCCTATGCGACCGGTCCGGCACAACCGCGTTCATCAACGCCTGCGCGATACCCGCGTCAGGTGTCGGATTCCGTCGTCAGGCTGACGCGACTCGTCCCCTGACCACCTCGCGTGGCAGCTCCACACCGCGCTCGCCCGCCCACACCAGCGCACGTGCCAGCGAGGACTCTCCCGTGAGCGTGGCGGCAGCAGGAGTCATCGAGCACCGCCGCCACTGCGAGGCGTTCAGCGCGAGGTAGTCGACCTTGGGCAACGACTCGATGTCCACCTCTGCCTTGGACACGTCGAGCACGCGCAGGTTCGGCAGCGGGGGCAAGCCGACGAACGGGCCGTCGACCACCAGAGCGGTCAGGGTCTCGCACGCCGGCAGTTCGACCTCATAGCCGCTCACTTCGAGCCGTTCCAGCGGCAGGTGGGCGAGGGCACTGAGACGAACGGACCCGCCCCGCACGATTCTGAGCTGCCGCAACGAGGTCAGCCGGGCGAGCAGGCCGAAGTCGAAGTCGCCGGGTTCGCGGACGGTGACCGTCTGCAGGGTCTGTGGCAGCGCCGCCACGCCGGTCGGCCCGTAGTCCGCCACGTCGAAGTGGTCCTCCAACCCCTCGGTGCCGGGGTAGGAGTCCGGCAGCGCAAGGCCCGCCACGGAGGCGGCCAGGTAGGTCAGCGGTCCCTCACCCGCGAGCTGGATCACCTGGCCGGCCCGTCCGGCGGGGCCGGGTGCGAGGTCGACGCACAGCATGTCACCCCAGTCGTTGTAGCCGATGGGCACCCACAGCGGGTGAAAGCGCACGGTCCGCACGGCGTTCGGAGGTCCTGCGTAGAGCACGGGCTGTTCCCATTCGCGCGGGTCCTCCCCTTCCGTCGCGATGTACATCTGCCACGTCAGAAGGATGTCGTCGGGCGAGTACAGGCAGATGTCGTCGTCGACCTTCGCGCGGCCCGCGTACAGCGCGTGCACCTCCGGGGGCAGCGACACCCCGATCGCGGCCTCCACCTCGGTCAGCGTCGACACCTCGTGCCTGGCCGGGCGCTGATGTGGCTTGAGCAGGACGGTGTACGTGGGTGGGAGGTAGGACATGCCCTGGATGACGTCCCTGGTGACGAGGGCTTCGAACGTGCCGTCCGCGTCGACCCTCATCTCGAACTCGGCCGGCCGGTCGTGGCCCACCTGGCGCAGGCTCGCCAGCGGCGAGAACGCGTCCTGTTCGGACGGTCCGGCCGTGAGCCGGTGGGTGCCCCCGCCCCCGCTGCAGGAGGCCCTCAGGGTCAGGAAGTCGAAGCCGGGTTCGACTGTGGTGATGAGTTCGTGCGCGACAGCCGCCAGCTCCGCCTGCATGGTGATCTCCTGAACTGGATCCGGAAGATCACACCTTAGGGTTCGTCCGGCCCCGGATGGACACTCGGCCGTCGAACCCGAGTGGCAGCGGGACCGGGCCTATCGCCATCGTCGGTGTGGCCGGCCGTGACAGTTCGATTCGGTAGGTGGTGCACAGCAGGCGGCACAGCAGCACCAGCTGGCACAGGCCGAGCCCGGCGCCGACGCAGGCGGTCGGCGCCCAGCCGAACGGCACGTAGTGCTGAGCGCCCGCGGGACCGTGGGGTGCGCCGGGCAGCCAGCGGTCGGGGTCGAACACCTCCGGGTCCCGCCAGTGTCTCGGGTCCTGGTGCACCATCGCGGGGCTGAGCACGAAGTGCTGGCCCACGTCGAGGTCGTGGCCCGCCACGCGCATCGGGGTGCGGACGCTGCGGGTCAGCATCGTCGGCGAGGTCCAGCGGCGCAGCACCTCCTTCACGAACCGGTGCGTCACCGGTGCGCAGCGGGTGCCGGAGCGATACAGCTCGGCGGTGCCGGCCGAGGCGAACTCGGCGGCGAGGCGATCTGCCCAGTCGGGGCGGTTGACCAGCTCGTACATGACACAGGCCGCGGCCGCGCCCGGCGGGCCGGCGATGGCGGTCAGCACGGCGGTGACGGCGTCGACGGCGCGGTCCATGCCGAGCTCGCCCAGCAGAGCGGCGATCGGCTGGGTGAGGTCCGTCCGCGCGGCGGTGGTGTCACGGGACCGGCGCCGCAGTGCGCGGCGGACCACCAGGCCCGCCTTGACCTGGATCGACACCGGCCGCCACGACCGCCACCACGGCGGGTCTTCCTCGGCCTCGCCCATCAGTCTCGCCAGTTTCGCGATCGCGTCCTCGGTGATCTTCGCACTGTCCGCGGAGGAGAGACCGTCGAGCACGATAGGGAGCAGGGAGCGGAAACTGACCTCGTGCCCGAGCCACGGCAGGTTCAGCAGCTCGCCTGTCCGTGCGCGCAGCAGTGAGTCCATCCGCGCATCCAGCGCCGCCAGGCCTTCTTCACCCGAGAGCGTGCGGAGCTGAGCCATCCAGGCCGACCGCACGCGCTTCCAGGACACCGGTGTGCTCCGCCGGCGCAGCAGGAGGTCGAGCAGGCGGTCGGGCAGGGTGAGGTCGGCGTAGTTGTCGGTGTTGGCGCGGGCGGCCGCATCGGCGTCGAACACCATGAGCTGCCGCTCCGTCTGCCAGAACACGCCGCCCGCGGCCGCGCTCGGCCCACGCAGGTCGCGCAGCACATCCGTGTCCATCGCTCACTCCAGTCGCCGTGGGCGGGGAGCGGTCCCGGTGGGGTCGCTCCCCGCCGGTCTGTCAGATGTGGTGGTACAGGTACCAGCGGTACTGGCGGTCGGACTTGCGGATGTTCAGCGCGGACAGAGCGGCGCGGAAGATCTTCGACACTGGAATCACCTCCCCTCAGGCGGAAACCGGTTCCAGCCGCAGGTGGAACCGCGGGGGCGCGAGCGCCGCCGAGACCTGGGGCCTGGAAGAAGGTGCGGCGACGTCGAGCCGGTAGGCCGAGGTGATCAGCCCGACGAGCGTCTCCGCCACCGTGGTCGCGACACCGGCACCGGTGCAGGCGTGCGGTCCCCAGCCGAACGGGATGAACGCCTCCTGCCCTGCGCCGGAAGCCCACCGGCCGGGGCGGAACTCGTCCGGTTCGCTCCAGTGGGAGGGATCCCTGTGCACGAGGTAGCTGCAGACGACGACCTCGTCGCCCGGCTTCGCGGTGACCGCGGCGAGCCGGTGCTCCCGGTTGGGTGTTCGGCCGAACTGCCACGCCACGGGCCACAGTCGCAAGGCTTCGCGCACCACCCACGAGGGGTGCACCGGCTCGGACTCCGCCGTGCCCACGAGGTAGATCGACCAGCCGAGCAGGAAACCGACCGAGCCGGCGACCGCGAAGAGGCAGGAGAGGAACACCTCGGCGAGGTCGGGGTCCGGCGTGCCCTCGGCCGCCGCGAGTGCGACTACGTCCAGCAGGTCGGCCGGCTCGGCCCTCCGACGAGCGCGCCGGACAGCGAGCTCCGCGCACAGGGTCCGCGACACACGGGTGCGGAACCGGTGGCGGGCGAGCCAGGACCAGCGGTCACGTGCCCCGGCCAGCACGGCCCGTTCGACGACCTGGTCGACCGTCTCGCGCAAGGCGGCCGAAGGGGCGTCACCGATCAGTGCCGGGCGGAAGTGCTCGTACACGAGGCGGTTTCCCGCGTCCGGCCAGTCGCTGGAGGGTGTCAGCCCGGCGACGATAGCCGGGAGCTCGTGCGCGTGGTCGGCGATGTGCCGCCGCAGCAGCACCCGTGCGGTCCGGCCGATCTCGACCTGCGCGGACCGGGGTGCGAACATTCCCGTCCTGATCCGGAAAAAGTCGGAATGCTCCCGGAAAAGATCGTCGTTGTTCGCCAGTATTTCTTTCGCCAGCACCGGATCTGACACATAGATCTCACCCCGGCTCTTGGTGAAAACGGAGCCATGATCGCTGCGGAGTTTCCTTAGTGCGGCCAGTGGATCGGAGTCCGGACCGAGTGCCACCTTCGCTCCCCTCGAAGGAAGCCAGCGGGGAAGAACAGAAGGTCAGCTAACCGCTGCCACGAAGAGGCGTCAACACTCCGAACGGCGCCATACAGATCTGCGAGTGCATGGAATATTATTCACGGCCTGGAATCCGGCACCGGCAGCGCATGACGGCGGGCGTCTCGTCCGGGGCCGACTCGCCCGGTCAGTGCCGCGGCCAGCGCTCGTGGTGGTCGTCGATGCGGAACTCGTGGGCGTGCCGGTACACGCCACCCGCGAGCACCGCGTCGTGCAGGTGGTCGTGGCCGGCGTCGAGGTCGCAGTGCTCGTGTTCGACCACCGCTGGGTCGTGCCGCGGCCACAGCCGGAGCGCGGTCAGCGCACCTGCCGCGGCGATCACGCCGAGCACGAGGAACGCGGCGGTCGTGGTCATCGTGCTCGCGATCCAGCCCGCCAGCGGGTAGCAGAGCAGCCAGCAGGCGTGCGACAGCGCGAAGTCGGCGGCGAAGAGGGCGGGCCGGTCCTCCGAGTGAGCTGACCGGCGCAGCAGCCGCGCACCGGGAGTCAGCGCGAACGAGCACCCGGCGCCGATCAACGCCCAGACCACCAGAAGCGCGGGCCAGTGCCAGGCGTCGAGCAGCGAGGCGAACGTCGCGCCGACGAGCAGCGAAGCGGACAACGCCGGCACAGCGCGCAGCACCACGGCCCGGTCGGACACGCGGTCGAGGAGTTCGGGCAGCACCAGGGCGGCGGCCAGGGAGCCGACGCCGTTGAACGCCAGCGCGACGGCGACGTCGGTAGTGCCGCGATCGAGCACGTCGCGGACGTAGGCGACGGTGTTCACCAGGACCATCGACCCGGCCGCCGCCGCGGCGAGGTGCACCGCCAGCAGGCCGCGCAGCCGGGGTGTGGCGAGGTAGATGCGGATGCCTCTGGTGGTCGCGGCGTAGAGGCTTCCCCTGCGGCTAACCGGTTTCGGGCGCGGCACGGCGGTCGAGACCACGAGCAGCGCGGACGCCGCGAAGCCCAGTGCGGTGCCGAGGAACAGGTTGCCCGAGCTCGTCAGCGCCAGCAGTGCCGCCGCCAGCGCCGGGCTGAGCAGGCCTTCGAGGTCGTAGGCCATCCGCGAGAGCGTGACGGCTCGCGTGTAGTCGCGTTCGCCGGGCAGCACGTCCGGGATCGTGGCCTGGAAGATCGGGGTGAACGCCGCTGACGCCGCCTGCAGCACGAAGATCAGGACGTAGACCTGCCACACCTGGTCCACCCACGGCAGCGCCACCGCGACCCCGGCCCTGACCAGGTCCAGGGTCACCAGGACGGCTCGCCGCGGCAGCGCGCCGAGCAACGCGGCCGCGATCGGCGCCACGCTGACGTAGGCGACCATCTTGATCGCCAGCGCCGTGCCGAGGACCGCGCCCGCGTCCGCGCCGGCGAGGTCGTAGGCCAGCAGCCCCAGCGCGACGGTCGCCAGACCGGTCCCCGTGAGAGCCACGACGTGTGCGCCGAACAGGTGGCGGTACGTGCGATTGCGCAGGACGGCGAGCATGCGTGGCACTATATGTGCTCATGTACGCACGCGACGACGTTGCAACAACCGAACACTGGCAACAGCTACCCTCTGGCGCGCACGTCGAAGCGGCTGTCGACGGATTCCGGATGCTCGCCGACCCGACGCGTTTTCGCATGTTGTGGCTGCTTTGCGGCGCCGAGTACGACGTGACGACCCTGGCCGCCGAGGTCGGCATCGCACGTCCGGCGGTATCTCAGCACCTCGCCAAACTGCGTCTGACCGGATTGGTCACCGTGCGCCGTGAAGGCCGGCGGGCGCTCTACGCGGCGCGGGGCGGGCACGTGCGGCGGCTGCTGTTCGAGGCCGTCAACGCCGCCGACCACCACCTGACCGGCAAGCCCGACCACGACTGATCCTGACGCCGCGGCACATCCACGACAATCGGTCCGTAATGGACAGTAGGGCAATGCACCCTGATGTGCTGACGCGGTAAGGGTTATCGTCGGCTGTGGGCCTCGCACGAGTGAGGCCGGCAGGTCCGCACCAGAAGGAAGTGAGTCATGGGCAACCTCGGCGCCACCGAGCTGCTGATCATCGGTGTGGTGATCGTGTTGTTGTTCGGCAGCAAGAAGCTCCCGGAGATGGCCCGATCCCTGGGGCGGTCCGCCAAGATCCTCAAGGCCGAGTCGTCAGGACTGCGCAACGACGAGACGCCCGACGCCGCGGTGACCGACGCCACCCAGGTCGCGCGGCTCCAGCAGCAGGTCGACGAGCTGCAGCAGCAGCTCAAGGCGGCTCAGCAGACGCCCAAGCCCACGATCTGAGCCCCGGCTAGCCGCGGTGCGCGCGCCAGGCCTGGAACACCAGGTGCCCGAACACGCCCACGCACAGCGCCGCGCCGAGCCCGATCAGCGGAACTGACGACCAGGTCACTCCGCCGATCATGGCCAGCAGGCCGCAGACATAGGTGGCGAACACGCCGAGCACGCGCAGCGTCCGGCTGGACAGGAACGTCAGCGCGGACGGCCTGGCGAGCTTGGCGGCGAGCTTCGGGTCCTCGACGGACAAGCGCTGCTCGATCTCAGCCAGCTCACGTTTCTCGTGGTCTGCCAGCGCCATGCGGGCCTCCTGGTCTGCCGTGCTCGCCTCCACCATCGCACCTGTTCCGGCGTCCTGCCAAGGACGCCGGAACAGGAGAAACGGTCAGATCACTCCTCGCCGAACGCGAAATCGCCGCCGTCGTCGTCGAAGACCTCCTCCATGACCTCGCCGAGCACCATGCCGCCGACCACGCCGGCCGCACCGGCGGCGATCATGCCGCCCATGCCGGGACCGCGGTGGTGGCCGTGGTGACCGTGCTGGTCGTAGCCGTGGTGGCCGCCGAACGCCGGGTTGTGGCCCGCGTAACCACCGCCGAACGCCGGGTTCGCGTGGCCGCGCTGGGCGACCTGCGCGAGCCAGCCGTTGATCGCCGACGCCCAGTCGGTGGCCGGTGCCTCCTGGTGTGACACGCGGAAGTGACCGAACGCGTCACCGCCCGACGAGAACATGCCGCCGCGCTTGTCGGCTTCGAGGATCACGTAGAGCTCGTGCGGGTTGGCCACGAAGGTCAGCTCGACCTGGCTGACCGCACCGGCGAACTGGGCGGGCGGGAAGAACTCGATCTCCTGGTAGAAGCCGAGCTCCTGCGGCACGCCGTGCAGGCGACCGGCCTCGACGTCCGCGCTGCGGAACGAGAAGCCGAGCTGCCCGAACGCGTTCAGCACCGCGTCCTGCGAGGGCAGCGGGTGCACCAGCACCGGGTCGAGGTCGCCCTTGTCCGGGGCGCCCGCGATCACGAGCTCGGTGCGCACGCCGATGGTCATGCCGGGCAGCTGCGCGCCACCGACGGCGGTGATCGGGGTCTCCCACGGGATCGGCAGCTGGAACGGGATCGCGAGCAGCTGGCCCGCGGGCACCCGCACGCCCTGCTGCACGATCAGGCGGAAGAACTCCGAAACGCCGCCGTACTCGTGGTCGCCGTGCTCGACCTCCACGCGCGTCACCAGCGACAGCACGACCTGCCCGATCTCAGCGTCCGCGGTGCCGCCCTGGATGCGCACCTGGCCGGTGACGACCTGGCCGGGCGTCGCGTGCGGCGAGTCCAGCACGGTGTCGACGGACGGTCCGCCGACGCCGAACGCGCTGAGCATCCGCTTGAACAAGTCTCCTCCTGTGGGACTGGTGTGAGTCAGTTCTGGCGCACCGCAACGCGCGGTGCGTCGGTCTCGTCGTCGAAGTCGCCGATGAGCTCTTCGAGCAGGTCCTCCAGTGCCGCGATGCCGATCACGCCGTCGTCGCCGGACACGAGCGCGAGCTGCGCCCGTTCCGCCCTCATCGCGGTGACCGCTGCCGCGACCGGCATCGAAGCGGACAACGTCAGCACCGGGGTCATGAGTTCCCGCGCCGCCGGGTCGGTGCCCGCGGCGGTGGCGCGCATGGCTTCGCGGATGTGCACCAGGCCGACGAACTCGCCGCGCAGGTTCGTGACCGGGAACCGCGAACGTCCACAGTGGAGGCTGCGGCGCTCGATCGCGCGCGCCGTGGTGTGCTCGGTGACCGTCGACGTCTCCGCGATCGGCACCATGACCTCGCGCAACGTGGTCTTCTGCACCTGGAGCATGCGGGTCAGCAGCCGTTGCTGCCCTTCGGGGATGAGCCCGTGCTCGCCCGACTGGCGCACCAGCATGCGCAGGTCGTCCGGCCGGTGCGCGTGCGCCAGCTCGTCCTGCGGTTCGACCTTCATCAGCCGCAGCAGGCGGTTCGTCGTCGAGTTCAGCCCGCCGAGAATCCAGCGGACCGAGTGCGCGAACGCCCGGAACGGCAACGCCAGCAACACCGCGGACCGTTCGGGGTGCGAGATCGCCCACGACTTCGGCGCCATCTCGCCGACCACCATGTGCAGGAACACCACCAGCACGAGGCTGATCGTGAACGCGATGCCGTACGCCACCGCGTCGGGCAGGCCGGCCAGCCGCAGCAGCGGGTCGAAGAGGTCCGCAACGGCGGGCTTGGCCAGCGCGCCGAGTCCCAGCGTGCACAGGGTGATGCCGAGCTGGGCGCCCGCGAGCATCAACGACAGCTCGCGCACCCCCGCGACGGCGGCCCGCGCCGCACGCGAGTTCTCGGCCTCCTGCTCCAGCCGGTGCCGCTTGGCCGCGATCAGCGCGAACTCGGCGGCGACGAAGAAGGCGTTGAGCGCCAACAGGACCAGCGAGATCCCGAGAGCGGTTCCGATGCTCATCGAGCCTCCTCCCGCACCCGCGCGGTCAGCACGACGGTGTCCGGCACGTTGCGCGACACCACGCCGACGAGCAGCGTGACGTCGCCGACCTCGATCTCGTCGCCCACCTGCGCGGTGCGGCCGAGCCGGTGCAGCACGAGGCCGGACACCGTGTCGTACGCGTCGTCCTCCGGCAGCGCGATGCCGGTGGCGTCCTCGACCTCGTCGAGCCGCATCCGGCCGGGCACCTGCCACGTGGTGCCGTCGACGCGTTCGATGGCGTCCTCGACCAGGTCGTCCTCGTCGTGGATCTCGCCGACGAGCTCTTCCGCGAGGTCCTCCAGCGAGACGATCCCGGCGAAGCCGCCGAACTCGTCCAGCACGCAGGCCAGCTGGCGGCGCTCGGTCCGCAACCGTTCCAGCACAGCGGGAAGGGGCAACGTCGCCGGCACGACCAGCGCGGACGAGGCGATGTCGCCGATCGGCGTGACAGGCCGTTGTTCCGGCGTGAGGGTCAGCACCTCGGCCAGCCCCACCACACCCTGGATGTCGTCGACGTCCTTGCCCACGACCGGAAAGCGCGAGTGACCGGTGTCGAGCAGTTCCACCACCCGTGACGCGGGCTCGTCGACCCGCACCGAACGCACGTTCACCCGCGGCGTCATCGCCTGCTCTGCGACCAGCTCGCGGAAGTCCAGGCCGCGGTCGAGCAGCTGGGCGAGCTCCGGGTCCAGGTGCCCCCGCTCCCCCGCGTCGCCGACGATCTGCTTGAGGTCCTCCGGCGTCGCGCCCTGCGGAAGCTCCTCCACGGGCTCGATCCCGATCGCGCGCAGCAGCCCGTTGGCGGTCGCGTCGAACAACCGGATCACCGGACCGGCGATCTTGAGGTAGACCAGCGTCGAGGAGCTGAGCCACTTCGCGAGCGGCTCGGGCTTCGCGATCGCGAGGTTCTTCGGCAGCAGCTCGCCCAGCACCATCTGCACAACGGTCGCGAAGACCAGTGCGACCGCCATGGCCAGCGGCACACCGAACGACTCGGGCAACCCGAGCAGGTTCGCGAGCCCCGTGCCGAGCAGCGGTTCGGCCACGTAGCCGACCAGCAGCGCGGTGACGGTGATCCCGAACTGGGCGCCGGAGAGCATGAACGACAGCTTCTGCGTGACGCGCAACGCCCGTTCAGCGGCTTTGTCGCCCGCCTCGGCCATCTGCCGCAGACGGCCCCGGTCGACCGCCATGTAGGCGAACTCCTGGGCCACGAAATAGCCGGTGGCGGCGGTCAGAGTCACGATCGCCAGCAGGCCGGAAAAGATCAACATGCCGCACCCGCGGCACTCGCAACGTTCAGCCGGGCTCGCCCCGGCCCACTACTGCAGCCGTCTACGTCGGCTTCATCAGGCATGAGGCAACAGTAGCACGTAGCACTGTATGGTTTGCCTGAGGAGGTGCACGTGAGCGAAGCGTTGCTCAAGATCGGCGAGCTGGCCGCCCGAGCCGGCGTCAGCATCCGCACCGTCGACTACTACACGTCGCTGGGCCTGATCAGCCCCGCGCAGCGCACCGCGTCGAACTACCGCCTCTACTCCTCCGCCGACGTGGACCGGATCCACCTCGTTCAACGTCTGGAGGTCCACGGAGTTCCCCTCGACGAGATCTCCACGGCGCTGCACGCCAGAGAGGCCGACGTCGCCGCGATCCTGGACCGCGTCGACACCGACCTGCAGTGCCTCCAGGCGGCCGCCGACAGCGCCTCACCGGAGATGCAGGGCCTGCTCGCGGTCATCGCGACGAGGGTGCACTCGCTGATCACCATCGCCCTGCAGATCCCGCCGGACACGATGCTCCCCTGACGCCCCAGAGGCCCGCCTCATCTCGGCGGGCCTCTGGGGCCCTGACTACACCCGCTCGGACTCGACCGTCGTCACGGGCTGGTTCCCGGGCTGCTGGCGGTTCTCGATCTTGATCCCGCACTTGCCCACCAGTGCGACACCGGCACCGATCGTCGTGGCCACCGGAGCGGCCAGGGCCGCGACCAACCCCAGAGCCACCGGCACCTCCAGCACCACGTCGTCCTTGCTGTCCCGGACGACCACCCGACGGTTCATGCCCTCGCTGACCAGACCGCGAACGGCGTCAACCACCGAGTCGACGGCGGCACGGGCGGACTCGGGCTTGGATTCGCTCATGACTCTCCTTGAACTGCGGATCTCCCCTTACGACACCAGCTTGCCCGCGATCGAGCGTCGTGCCATCAGGGTTTCCCCCTGATTCAACCCTCAGAGCAATGAGTCGGGGTGCGCATAAATGGATGGTGAGCGACCACGATAGACGTGCAGGATCAACGGCGTGTATGAACCGCAGCATCGTGTCGCGCCGGGTTTCGCGGTCCGCGAAGCACAGGACGACGACTGGCCGCAGATGTGGTCAATCATTCGTGACGTCATCACCGCGCAGGAAACCATTCCCTACGACCCCGGTATGAGCGAGCACGACGCCAGGCGGATGTGGCAGTTGCCCGCGCCCGCGCGGGTGGTCGTGGCCGCCGATGACCGCCAGGTGCTCGGTACCGCGAACATGTACGCCAACCGCCAGGGGCCCGGAAACCACGTCGCCTCCGGCACTCTGATGGTCGCCGAACGGGCACGGGGCGCCGGCGTGGGGCGGGCGCTCACCACCGACATGATCGACTGGGCCCGCCGGAGCGGATTCGCGGCCGTTCAGTTCAACGCCGTCGTCGACACGAACACGGCCGCTGTCCGCCTTTACGAGAGTCTTGGGTTCGTCACGCTCGGGGTTGCCCCTGGGGCATTCCGCCACCCAAGTCAGGGAAACGTCGGCCTACGCATCATGTGGCTGGACCTGTAGCGCGGTGAGTGTTTCCCGGAACGACGTCCACGCCGGCATCGTGTCCGGGTCGTCGGTGTGCGGTTCGCGGAACCAGTCGACGAAATCCACCAGGTCGTAGAGGTACCATCGCAATCGGTAGAGCCGCAACGCGTCCGCTGACCGCTCGTGGCCGGTCAGTTCCCGGTACCGCGTGAGTTCGGCGGGATCGTCGGTCAGCACGGACAGGTCGCGCTCCGGCACCGCCATGCCGACGGTGTCCCAATCGACCAGGTAAAAGCCCGTCGTTGTCCGGATGAGATTGCCGGGATGCGGCTCGCCGTGCGTCACCACCACCGCCGCACGCCTTCCGCGAGCCGCTCGAACTACTCGAACCGCTCCCGGATCACACCCGCGTGGTCGTGCACCAGCCTGCGCGCCTGCTCCGCGTACGGGCCGTCGCTCCACGGGCCGCCCGTCCTCGGTGCGGGCAGGTCGATCGGGCACGGGGGCGCGTCGACGCCGGTGGTGTGCAGGCGGGCCAGAACCTCCCGCACCAGGACAGCGTCATCCGCGGTCATCGGCTGGCCGAAGTGTCCAGGAGTCCCGTCCACCACCGGGAACACGCTGAGCGCGTGGTCGCCTCCCAGCTCCACCACCGGCTCGCCGGACGGTGCGACCACGAACTCCAGGCCCGCTGCCCGCAACCGGACCGCCGTGCTCATGGCGGCCCGCAGACCGGCGAGCGCGGCCACGGCACCGTCGCCGCAGTGCGGTTTGTTGGCCAGGTCGGCCACCGTGGCGACCTGGCGGACGCCGTCCTCGGCCGTGACGTGCCATCGCGGGCTGCGGCACACGCCGGCGTGCCGCAGCCCGCAAGGCTCACCTCACCGTGATGTTGGAGTTGCCGCTGCTCTGGTACCCCTCGGTGGCGAGGATCATGTAGTAGTTGAAGTTGCCGAGCCGCATGCCGGCGCGGTTCCACGCGTCGAAGTGGTTGCCGGTGGTGATGGAGCCGCCCGTCCGCTTCTGCTGCCGGACGCTCCAGAACTGCGGGAACGTCTTGTTTCCTTCGACGGACGGCGCGTTGTAGCGCATCGTCTGATAGATGTCGTACGTGCCGCCGTCTGAGGTGACCGTTCCCTTGTACGTGCCGGTGGGCCGATAAGTGCCCCAATTGTCGACGATGTAGTACTCGACGAGCGGATTCGACGTCCACCCGTAGAGAGTCAGATACGCGTTTCCGGACGGGTTGAAGCTACCGGAATAGTTCACGGTCCGCCGTGAACCGTTGCTCCAGCCCTTGCCGCCGACGAAATTGCCGACATTGCTCCACGAGGTGCTGTAGTTGCCGCCGGACCCGAACTCCATGCAGACCCGGCCACCACCGTCAGTCCAGAACGAGTAGTAGTAACCGCCGTTGTTGCCCGTCTGACTCGAGCACGTGGCGGCAGCGCCCACGTCGGCGGTGGCGACGGCACCGGGCACCAACGCCATGATCAGCGCGGCGCAGGCGCCGTAGATGAACAACGCGACGCGGCCGCGTGGGCGGCGCGACGATCGCACAGTGGCTTCAGCCATATGCGGTACTCCTCATCATTGAGGTCGGCACGGCAGCCAGGCACGCCATACAACCCGCGACGGATGGTGGTGATCGCGGTGACGGCCGCCGTCGGGTGCGATTGTGACCGGTCGGCCGAATTCGACGGGCACACCGGTCAACAGTGCCGACAGTAGCAGCGCGCGCCGGAGCTAAAGGTTGGCTAAAAAGTTTCGACAAAATTTCGAAAATGGCCAGCGGGCTCATATCGGATTGGCCGGTCGCCCGATTTTCAGGTGCTCTTCCGGACGGAGGTGCGTCGTCCGGGTGACGTTGGCCGACACGCCCGCGCGGGCGACCGCTGATCGCCGCCTCCGGCAATACGATCCGAGGCATCATGCGCGAACGCACGGACGACTCCTCAGGTAACGGCGCCTCCATCAACGACCCGCTGCTCACCACGCCGGTGGCCAGGCTGATGGCACTGGCGATGGGCACGGACATCCGGGTGTTCGAGATGCCGGCGGCACGCAGCATCGGACTCGCTGGCCTCGTCGGTCTCGGCTCGGACAAGAACGGCGAGCCGCAGTGCATGATCGGGCTTTCCGACGACCTCGACGACGATCTGCGCGCCGACGTGCTGGCGTACGGGCTGGCCGTGCTCGTCGGCACGCCGGAGATCCTCGACGAAAGCCCGGACGGCATCCTCGGGATCAGCAGGGAGCGCCTTCCTCAGGCCGACAACGGGCCGGGCAACCTGGCCTGGCACATGCTGCAGACGTGCGGGCGCGAGTCGCCGTCGACGACCTTCCGGCTCATGGTCATCCAGTCCGACGAGTAAGCCCAGCCCGAGCGCCGAAAATACTGGCCCCTTGCTTCTTCGTTCATTCATGTGCCTCAGTTGCACACTTTCGTGCTGTGTCTCAGCACGCTGATCAAGCCCCCTTTTGGCGGTATAAGGTCTTCCTATGCCGTGGGAGCCTCTGAGGCGCGCGGCCCACGCGACACCTGGGGGTGCGGACGTCTGACGTCCGCCAGTCATTTTTTGGGGGCTCTGTTTCGCATGCGCGGATTAATCGCTGCTCTCGTTCTCGCGGCCACCGTCGTTCCCGCCGACGCCCATGCGGCCGTCGGCGACGTACTCAGACCCGCGGGCGCTGAAGTAATCGCGGGCAAGTACATCGTCACCTTGAAGAAAACCGGTCAGGTCAACGCACTCGGCGTCGCCGCAGCTCACGGCGGGAAGGTCGACCGCGTCTACGGCGCGGCGTTGCACGGGTTCGCGATGACCGCCACCGAGCAGCAGGCTCGCCGGCTGGCCGCCGACCCGCGCGTCGAACGGGTCGAGGCCGACTCCGTCGTGCGCGGTGAGTCGGTGCGGACCAACCCGATCTGGAACCTCGATCGCATCGACCAGCGCGGAACCGTGCTGGACAACCGCTACGAGTACGCGGACCAGGCCGGTCAGGGCGTCACCGTCTACGTGATGGACACCGGTGTGCGCACCGCGCACGCCGAGTTCGAAGGGCGGGCCACCGTCGCGTTCGACGCGATCGGCGACGGCTGGAACGGCCAGGACTGCAGCACCAGCGGCCACGGCACGCACGTCGCCGGCACCATCGCGGGCAAGACGTTCGGTGTGGCCGGCAAGGCCAAGATCGCGTCGGTGCGCGTGCTGAGCTGCGAGAACAGCGGCACGATCAGCCAGATCGTGGCCGGCATCGACTGGATCACCGCGAACGCGGCCAAGCCCGCCGTGGTGAACATGAGCCTCGGCGGCGGCCAGAGCACGACCGAGGACAACGCCGTCAAGGCGTCGATCGCGGCCGGCATCTCCTACGTCGTCTCGGCGGGCAACTCCGAGTCGAACGCCTGTCTCAAGAGCCCGGCCAACGTGCCCGCGGCGATCACCGTGGGCGCGGCCAACCCCGTCAACGAACGCGCCCGCGGCTGGAAGGGCACCGACAGCGGGTCCAACTACGGCCCCTGCCTCGACCTGTTCGCGCCGGGCGAGTCCATCGAGTCCGCGCACAACGCCACCGACCACGCGACGATGATCCTCAAGGGCACATCGATGGCCTCACCGCACGTCGCCGGCGCGGCGGCGCTGCTGCTGTCGCAGACGCCGAACCTGACGCCCGCGCAGGTGCACGCCGAGATCCTCAACCGGTCGGTGACCGGCGTGCTGGACCCCAGCACGCTCGAACCGCCGATGAACCCGCCCACGACGCAGAAGTCTCCCAACAGGTTCCTCTACACGGGTCCGCTTCCGCAGCCGGTCTGCACCGTCTCCGACACCACCCGCCGGGCCGTGCCGGACCAGGACAGCATCACCGTCGCGCTCGACGTGACGGCGTGCGGGCGCAAGGTCGCCACCAACGCCACCGTGCGTGTGCAGGCCGAACACCCGTTCCGCGGCGACCTGTCCGTGCGCCTGGTCACGCCGACCGGCACGGAGGTCGTGCTGCGCGAGGCCAACAGCTCCGACAGCGCGGTCAACCTGGACCAGACGTTCCCGCTCTCACTGTCCACTCTGGATGGCAACGGGACGTGGAAGCTGGTCGTACGCGACAACTTCAGCCTCGACGAGGGATCGCTGGTCGGGTGGACGCTCACTCTCTGACCAGACGAACTTTTCTGGCGGGACTGGCGGCGGCGGGTCTGACGGCGTGTGAAGCGCCGATGCCCGCTGCCGTTCCCGTCCACCACCAACCCGGCGTGCTGGCACCGAGCCCGGCCGCCGCGGGGGTGGCCGCGTACGACGTCACGGCACGCACCCGCGCCGAGCTCACCGCGACACTGCGCGCGGTCACGTCGCGTGGCGTCACGGTGGCAGCCGGCGCGTCCCTGTTCGACGGCAGGTTCGGCCTGCGCCCGCCACGACGGCTGACAACGATGCCGAAGTTCGCGGGCGACGTGCTCGAAGAGCAGTGGTGCCACGGAGATCTGCTGCTGCAGGCGCTCGCGGACACACCGGACCAGGTGGACTCCCAACTGGCCGACGTGCCCGGTCTGACGCTTCGTTGGCGGATCAACGGGCACAAGCTGCCCGAGGACCGCAACGCGTTCGGGTTCAAGGAGGGCGCGGGGAACCCGACGACGCCTCAGGTGTGGGTCGGGGACGACGAACCCGCGTGCTACCTGGGCGGCACGTACCAGGTGGTGCGACTGATCAGGCTCGCGACGCCGACGTGGGACCACAAGTCCACAGAGGACCAGGAGCGGGTCTTCGGCAGGCGCAAGGAGTCGGGTGAAGAACTGCCCGAGATGCTGAACTCCCACGTGCGGCGCGCCCGCCCCGCCGAGGAGAAGCACAAGATCCTGCGCCGCGGCTATCCGTTCGCCACCGAACCGGGCCACCTCTTCATGTGCTACCAACGTGATCCGGAAACAGGCTTCGCCGCCGCCCAACGCCGCCTCGTCGGGGAGGAACTGGAGAAGTACGTGCTGCCGTTCGGCGGCGGCTACTTCTTCACCCTGCCGGGAACCGACGGCACGAAGGACGACTACCTCGGCCGCGCCATGGTCGAGTCGTCGTGACAACAGGGGGAATTGTGTTCGAGTTCGGAATCCTGGGCCCGGTGCAGGTGCGAGCGGACGGCGTGCCCGTCCCGATCAGCGCAGCCAAGCTCCGCACGCTGCTGGCCGCACTGCTGCTGAGACCGAACCGCACGGTGCCGACGACGACGCTGATCGAGCAGGTGTGGGGCGACCAGCCACCTCAACGCGGCGTGGCGGCGCTGCAGAACTACGTGATGCGGCTGCGGCAGGCCCTCGGGGACTCGCTCATCCGCACCACACCAGGGGGTTACTCGATCGCGTTGTGTCCGTCCCAATTGGACCTGACGTGGTTCTCGCAGCTGACCACGGAGGCCGCCGCGGCAGGCCCCGGCACCCGATCCCGGTTGCTGACGGCCGCGCTGGAGCTGTGGCGCGGGCCCGCGTTGGAGGGAATTCCTTCGCCCGTCCTGCAACGGGCCGAGGTGCCCCGGCTGGAAGAGCTGCGGCTCACCGCGGTGGAGATGCGGATCGACGCCGATCTGGAACTGGGGCGGCATACCGACCTGGTGCCGGAGCTGTGGTCGTTGACGGCGCAGCACCCGTTGCGGGAGCGGTTCTGGCATCAGCTGATGCTGGCTCTGCGGCGTTCTGGGCGGCGGGCTGAGGCGCTGGCGGCCTACCGGAGTGTCTCGGAGGTGTTGTCCGAGGAGCTGGGGCTGGATCCCGGACCCGAGCTGCGGGAGCAGTTCGCGGCGATCCTGCAGGCGAGCTGAGCCGGTCGACGCCTCCACGAAATTCGTGGAGGCGCCGAGCTCTTCACGTCAGGTGTTGGAGGGGAACAGGTGCACCGCGGTCCTGTCCGCGACCACCTCCACCACCTCACCGGAGGCCGTCGCGTCGCCGTCGGCCACGTCCACCGACACCGGTGAACCCGCCACCTGGAGGTAGGTCACGCCGTCCTCTGTCATCCGCCACAGGCCACCGAGAACCACCGACGTCCCGTCGAGCCGTACCCCGGCGACGCCACCCGAGCGAGAGCTGACCTCGTCGTCGACGTCCACCTCGACCTCGTACTCGTGTCCGACCACAGGTGGCTCCGCCGACTTCCACACACCCGCGCCCGCACCGGCCGGGCAGCGGAACGACACGAGATCATCCGTGCCGACAGCGGACACCTCGATCCTCATCGTCAAGATCCCTTCTGGTAAGGCCGGCTGATTGGCCTTTGCCATCGGCTGGATCCGCTGCTGACCTTCGTCAGACCGTGATGAACCCCGTGGTCCACTGGGCTTCGTCCAGCGTGTACTCGTCGATGTGGAAACACTCCGGGTCGTCGCGGAACCCTGGAAGCTCCTTGGCACGTTCGATCCACGCCATCGCGTTCTCGCGTGAGGAGTAGACGCCGAGCACCTTCACGTCGTCGCCCTCCTCCTCGTCGGCCCAGAACTCGCCGCCGGGGTCGAAGTGCCTGACCGCCCCGCTCTCGTCCTCAGCCACGTGATGCACGTGCCAGAGCAGGAAAACACGGTCACTCATCGGGGTTGCCCACCTCGATCCTGAATTCGGCGCACCAGAACGACGCGATGCCGTGCTCCGGATCGGTCACCTTGAAGGTGACCCCCTCCCAGCCCGCATCA
Source organism: Lentzea nigeriaca (assembly GCF_016907955.1). GTDB lineage: Bacteria > Actinomycetota > Actinomycetes > Mycobacteriales > Pseudonocardiaceae > Lentzea > Lentzea nigeriaca. The sequence continues at coordinate 249,166 of NZ_JAFBCX010000003.1, forward strand.
CCCATGTCGATGATCTGCAGGTCGAGGGGGAACCCGCTCTCCTGCCGGAACGCGAGCTCGACGACCCCGTCGAAGCACAACGCGACGCGTTCCGACTCGGTGGACGTAGCCTCCACCCTCAACGAGACCCGCCCGTCGTCCTCCGTGATGACGACTCGGCTCATGTGCCAGGAGGTGTCGCGGAGGAGTTCGTCGTACTCGTCGAGCACCGACCTCATGTGCCCCGTTCCAGCACGAACTCACGGAACAGGCTCAACGCCTCGTCGAGCGACCGCAGATCGCAGAACGACTCGAACCTCTCGCCGTCCGACGTCGCCCGGATCCACCGCCCGTCTTCGTCCTCCGACTTCTCGAAGGTGCGTCCCTCGAGATCGGTGTCCACCAGGTCGGCCACGACGTGCCAGCCGGGATTGTCCAGCGTCTTGATCTCCACGCCGAACTCGTGCTCCCAGTCGCCGTTGCACCGCTCGGCGTACCACCGCTGAAAGAACTCGAACGCACTCACAGCCACGGCGGCTCCGCCTCGGGCTCGAAAAGCGCCGCGTACAGCGACACCTCGGCACGACCGGGCACGACCGCCACCGGCACCGGAGTCTCCAGATGCTCGGCGGGCACGAGCCGGAACCCGTGCGCCGCCACCACGTCGAGCACCCGCGACTCGAACGGCCCGGCAGGGCGGGAGATGAGCTCTCCCCTGCCGTGACCGTCCTCGCCGAACGCCGGCACCACCGCGTACGGACCGACCATCGACAGCTTGACGATCAGCAGCCGGCTGCCGCGCACGAAGTAGGTGAAGGCCACCTCGTGGTTGATGTCCGTGTCGTCCTCGGTGTCACCCGTGGACGACAGGTCGAGCAGGAGCGCCGCATACGGGTCGCGCTTCACCATCTCCCGCGCGAAATCACGCCGTGGAGCCGTGAGATCCCCGTACGCCTTGCGCAGATCCGCTTCGTACAGCGAGCGGATCGACGTGGCGCTCCTGCTCTTCCCCATCAGCCGTCGGCCCGTTTCAGCACGAACTCGCGGAACCGGCTCAACGCCTCGTCGAGCGACTGCAGATCGCAGGACGACTCGTACCGCTCACCGTCCGACGACGCCCAGATCCACCGTCCCTCAGCCGGTTCCGACTTCGACTTCTCGAGGGTGCGTCCCTCGAGGTCGGTGTCGACCAGGTCGGCCACGATGTGCCAGCCGGGATTGTCCAGCGTCTTGATCTCCACGCCGAACTCGTGCTCCCAGTCGCCGTTGCACTGCTCGGCGTACCACCGCTGGAAGAACTCGAACGGGCTTTCAGCAACCGGCATTCGGATCCTCCCAGGCGTCCGGCGGGCGCGCCGTTCCATCCGGCAGGTTCAGGTGCGGGGTGTCCACCACCGTGCCGTCCGGGTTGGTGTGCGCCGGACCCCACCGGTCGTACCGCTTCTCCAGCTCCCACGGAGCAGGGTTGCGCGGGTTGGACTGCTCCTGCCAGGTGGCGTACTTCTTCACCTTGCCGTCCGGCCCGAGCATAAAGGTGGAGTGCGGGCCCTTGGCGTTCGGGTCTGGACGCTGACGCGGCGGGCGGGCATTGTGCACCAGCACCGGCTTGTCGCCGGCGACCACGTAGTACGTGTGGTCGGTGTCGACCGTCAGGTTGTACACCTGCTGGTCAGCCACCGCGCGGATGCCCAGGCCCGTGACGCCGAGCAGCTCGCCGGACGACGTGCGCACCCGGTCGCCCCGCTGGATGTCCTGCGCCTCGACGAACTGGCCCCTGTTCTCGACCCAGAACGGGTGACCGTCGGTGGCCACCAGGGTCGAGGTCGCCGTACCCGCCATCCCGTCGGTGTCGACCGTGATGTCGACGAGCCGCTTCGCGCCCTTGCCGACAATCGTCGCCGTGACCTCCCTCGCCGTGGTCTTGCCGGACTCGGGGTCGGTCGCGGTGACCTGGTCGCCGGTCCTCACCTCTTCGATCGCCTTGCGGGAACCGTCCGCCATCAGCACCGGCGTGCCGGCGACGAAGCTGTTGACGAAGCAGCTCTCCCGGTTGTTCTTGCCGTTGTTGGTGGGCTTGTTGCCGCTCGGGTCACCCAGGACGGTCGGCTGGTTGTCCACGTAGGCGTGGACGTTGCGACCGCCTTCGAACCCGATCGGGTCCTCGCTGATGAACCGCTGCAGCACGGGGCTGTAGTAGCGGTCCCGGTAGTGGTACAGGCCGGTGCCGTCGTCCTCACGACCGGTGAAGCGGTACGGGTTGTCCGCTCCCGCTCCGCTCGCGTAGGTGCGGCCGAACGGTTCGTAGGTGTAGGACGCACCCGCACCGTCCGGGTCGACCAGGCCGACCGTGCTGCCGACCGCATCGGTGAGGAACCGTCGCGTGGTGCCACCGGACTCGCGCAGGTGGAACCCGTCGACACCACTGGCGGTCATGTTCGCCGTGACCTGCCCGTTCACCTTCTCCTGCAACGGGTTCTGCCCGTCGTACACGTAGTTGGTGGTCACGCCGGAGACCGTGCGGCCCAGCCTGCGGCCGTCGGAGTTGTAGTTGAACGACGCCGACCTGCCCTGCCCCGTGACGGTGGCGAGCTCTCCCTTCGCATTCCAGGAGTAGGTGGTCGCGCCGTCGGACAACAGATTGCCCTCCGGGTCGTAGGTGATCGTCGAACCGCCGATGGTCTTGATGCGGTTGGCGTTGTCGTACGTCGCGGGTCCGTACGGCTCGGGCAGCATCGTCCGCGAGGACGCGCCGGTGGTCCTGATCGGCAGGCCGGTGGCGTCGTACTCGTAGGCGAGGTCGCCGAGCGTCGTCGCGCCCGACTTGTACGTGATCGTCTTGACCCTGCCGGTGTCGTCGTAGGTGTAGGTCTGCCCGACACCGGTGCCGGGTGCACCCACCCTTTCCGTGCGGCCGGCGCGGTCCCGGGTCACGACGCTGATCGCGGTGCCGCCCTGCTGGATCTCCTGCAGGTCGCCCGCCGCGTCGTAGACGTGCCGCACCGCGGGACGTCCCGGCACGGTCGTCGTGCGGTCCCGCACCGTCGTGCCGTAGGCGTAGGACACCGAGCCGGTCGGCGTGGTCTCCTGCTTGACCCGGTCCAGGTCGTCGTAGTCGATCGTCGACGTGCCGGCGACGCTGTCCACACTGGACCGCACCCGGTCACCGGCGTCGAAGGTGTTGGTCACCTTGCTCTCCGACCCGTAGGTGCTCTCGTACCTCCGGTTCAGCGGGTCGTACTTGTGCTCGACGACGACTCCGCGGCGGTCGGTCTCCTTCTCCAGGTTGCCGTTGCGGTCGTACACCGCGTCCGGGGTAGTCACCCCGAGCGGGTCGGTGACCGCACGGAGCTGGTCCATGGCGTTGTAGTGGAAGACGGTCTCGCTGTTGCGGGCGTCGACCACCTTGGTCCGGTTGCCGTTGCGGTCGTACTCGTACCGCATCGTGCGACCGAGGCCGTCGATGACCGAGGCGACGAAGTCCTTCGCCGTGTACGCGGTCTCGGTCACCACACCCGCCGCGTCGGAGGTGCGGACCTTGCGGCCGATGACGTCGTACCCGATCGTGCTGACCTTGCCCAGCTCATCCGTCGTCCGCACCGCGTCGGTGCCGGAGTAGTCGGTGATGCGGGACTTGCCTGCCGGATCGGTCACCTTGGTGACCTGGCCGCGTTCGTTGACCTCGAACAACGTCTTGCGGCCAAGCGGATCTGTCACCGACTTGACCGCACCCCGCGCGGTGAGCTCGTAGATCGTCTCCTTGGTGTAGTCGTCGACGTGCTTGGTGAGTTCTCCGTTCGGGCCGAGACGATCGAACTTCTGCGTGCGCGCGTTGGGCGTGTCCGCGAGAACGGTGCTCTCCTTGACGTAGCCCTTGGCGTCGTAGACGTACGAGGTCTTGCGCTTGAGCGCGTCGGTCGTCGACTTCACTCGCACGCCGTTGGTCTCGTACTCGGTGATCGTCTCCTGGGCGAACGGGGTGCCGTACGCCTTGGTGTCGCTGACCACCTGTCCCTTGTCGTTGAACACGAACCGGCGCACGGCATCACGCGGGTCGATCATCCGGGTCTCGGTGATCGCACCGTTGACGTCGGTGTACTCGAACTTCGTGACACCGCCGTCGGCCGCAGTCTGGGACTTGACGCGGTCCTTGTCGTCGTACTCGTTGAGCAGGAATCGGGTCTCGCGCGGGTCGGTGATCGTCTTGAGCAGACCCTTGGCGTCCCAGGTGTACTTGGTGACGCCGCCTTCCGTGTTGGTCACCGATTCGAGCTGGCCGGTCGGGAGGTAGGTGTAGCTCACTCGCCTGCCGAGGTTGTCCTCGACGGACTTGACCTTGGCCGGGTTCGCGTCGTCGTAGCTGAAGCGCACCCACCGGCCGCTGGACGAGGTGACCTGCGTGATGGGGCCGTTCGCCCTGACCTTGCCGTCGGTGCCCGGTGGTGCCGGGGCTCGGGTGATGGTCGTGGCGTTGCCGAACTTGTCGCGGATCTCCTGCAGCGGCGCCTCTTCGCCGATGACGTAGATGGTGCCGTCGCGCAGTTTCACGTCCCAGCCGGCGTCGTTCCACACCGCGACCGAGCCGTCGAACTTCGTCGGCGTCGGGTCCGCGGCGAACACGGCGCCCGCGTAGTCCTGACCGGGGCTCGTGCGGGTGTAGTGGATCTTGCTGCCGTCCGGCTGGACGAGGTCGAACTCCTTGAACGTCGGCGCGCCGTCGACCAGCGGTGCCCACGGGAAGACCCCGTAGTCGAAGCTGGCGCCGACGCCGAACGGGCGGACGAACGCGTCACCCTGCTGGTAGGTGCGCTTGACCTCGATCGGCATGATGTCGTCGACGACGAGGTCCACCTGCTCGTCGACCAGCAGGCCGGTGGCCGGGTCGACCGGGTCGCCGACCCTGGTGTTGTTGGGCCTGGGCGAGCGGGCCGCCGGGTTGAGGCCCGGCACCACGGTCATCGCGCCGGTCAGGCGGTAGAACTTCACGTCCGAGTCCGGCACGATCTGCGTGCCGTCCTTGGAGACGGTGCCGTGGCCGTAGACGTGCCAGCCCTTGCCGTCCGGGTCGTAGTTCCAGAACTGCGTCCGGGTGCCCGGCGCCTCCTTGGTGTAGTTCGGGTAGATGATCGTCGCGCCCTGCGGGAACAGGTAGCCGCCGCCCGGCTGCGCGGTGAAGTACACCGGCACCTTCGACGGGGGCAGCGGGAACGGCGGGCGGTCGATCGGGATCGGGGTCAGCGACAGCTCGGTGGCCACGTTGCCGTCCGCGTCGCGGATAACCGTGCCCGCCGGGATGCGGACCTCGAGGCCCGGGATGGACTTCGTAGTGAGGACCGTCTCGGTGATGGTCGGGCTGGGCACGTGCACGACGGAGTTCCTGTCGATCTCCGGCAGGAACACGGTGTGCGGCAGCACGAGCACCTGGCCCTGCTTGACGTCCACGCCGATGTCGAACGTGCCGAACGAACGGCCGGTGGTGCGGCCGTCCACGCGCAGCGACACGTGGCCGTCGGTCAGGCCGATCAGCGTGAACTTGCCGTCCGCGTCGGTGGTCGCCTTCTTGTCCCGTGCGCTCACGGTCACGCCGGCGAGCGGCTTGCCGTCGGTGGACTGCACGGTGCCGACCACGCCGGTGAAGCCGACCGCGAACTGCAACGGGCGATCACGCACCGGGCGCGGGTCGTAGCGGGTGGTCCAGTCGACGCCGCCGAGGTTCGCGGCGTCCGGGCGCCAGCCGCTGCTCGAGCTGCACGGCGTCGAGGTCGGCTTCTCCTTCTCCTCGACCTTCGGCTGGTCGGTGCCCTGCGGCGCGGCACCCACCTTGGCGGCGGGCGGCCGCCGGTCCACCTGCGGGCAGGTCGGTTCCTGCACCGTCGGCGGCGCGATCTGCGTGACCGGGGCCGCGGTGGCCCGCTTGGTGATGGACACGTCGATCGAACCGGTCGGGCTGTTGGCCGGGTCGAAGACGAGCGTGTACGTGCCGGTCGCCTTGAGCCTGCTGAAGAACTCGTACGGCTCGGTGCTGATGAACCTGCGGGTCGTCTCCACCGTGCCGTCCGGCGCGTAGAGCGTGTAGTAGACGCCGTTGTTGCCGATGTTGCGCTTGATGCTCAGCTTCGGCAGGTCGTTCAGCGTGCCGTCGAACGTCAGCCTGCCGTTCTGCGCGGGCCGGTTGAACGTGACGGTCTTGGCCGCTCCGCCGTACTCGATCTTGCCGCCGTCGGTCTCCGAGTTCAGCATCACCGTCAGCGGACCGGCCATGGGCTGGACGTCCTGGTCGACCGGTTCGATCACGACCTTGTAGTCACCGGTCACCGGGAGCTGGGTCAGGTCGAGACCGAGCGCGGTCGGGAACGCGCTGTTGCCCGACGTGTCCAGGTTCCGGCCGTCCGGCTTGATCACGGTCCACTTCAGGAACGGAATCCGGTCGGACGCCGTGCCCATCGTGAGCCGCTGGCCCTGGGTGCCGGCGATCTTTCCGATGATCTTCTGGCCGTGCACGGTGATGTTCAGGTTCGACGGTGCCGCGTCGGGCACGAGCGTGCCGAGGTCGGCCGGTTCGGACATGTGGAACGTCAGGTCGCCGGTGACCGCGAAGCCCGGGTCGACGAAGATCCGGTACTTGCCTGTCACCGGCAGCGCCGCGACGTCGAGCTTGCCGTCGCTGACGGCGCCGACCGACGTGGTGCCGTCAGGCCGGTAGAGCCTGATGACGACCTCACCCGGCACGCTCTTGCGCACCACGATCGTCAGCGGCTTGTCCTTGACACCGTCGTAGTCGAGCCACATCTCGCGGCCCGGCCGGTCGACCCTGACCGTGGTGGAGGCGTTCGGGGGCAGCTTGCCGCCCTCGGCGACGGTCGACAGCCACGCCTTGGCCGCGCCGACGGCCTCCCATCCGCTGATGAACAGGTTGTGCGTGCCCGTCTTGCGGATCCTCAGGTTCCGCGTCTCCGCCGTGCCCTCACGGAGCTCGACCTGCTGACCGTCCGGTTCGGACATGATGCTGACCGGGTAGGCGGCGCGGCCGTTCTCCCGGATGGTGTTGTCGGTGTGCCCCAGCACCAGCGGCTGGTTCGCCGTGCCCTGGAACTGCATCCGCACCGACTGGCCGGGCCGCAGCACCTGGTAGGACGTCGGGTTCCCGTTGACAGCCAACGGTCCCGCGTCGATCACGCTGGACAGCCAGACCCGGCCGGAGCCGAGCTGGTTCGGGTCGAAGTTCGGGATCACCTTGTAGGTGCCCGTCTTCTTCGCCTGGAACACCATCGTCGGGATGTAGTCGCCGAGCCGGGCGCGCCAGGTGAGCCGGGTACCGTCGGGGTCGACCACGGTGACGTTGAAGTAGTTGCCCGGCTCGCTGATGTCGGTGAGCCCGAAGCTCATCCACTCACCCGCGGTCGCCGTGAACGGCATCTCCTTCACCGGCTGGCCCTGCCGGATGTCGAACGGCACGCCGGACCCGTCGCGGGTCAGCTTGTCGCCGGTCAGGTCCTTGGACAGCGTGACGCTGACCTTGCCGGCCGCCGCGTCGTCCGGCGCCACGACGATCGTGTACGTGCCGTTGTGCTTGAACGTCGGCAGGTCCTGGTGCAGCTTGCTGCCCGCGAACAGGTCGAGCGGGTCGCCGAGCGCACGGCGGGCGAAGTCGCCGCCGTGCGGGGTGAACATCCACATCGCCGAGCGCACCGGGATGGTGTTGTTCTCGAGCTTCAGGTTCAGCTGCTCGCCGATCTTGCCGTCGACCAGCACCACTGCGGCCTTGCCCGCCGGGATGTCGAGGTTCGTCGTGGTGCCGACCTGCAGCCTGCCGCCGTAGATCAGGTTGCCCGTCACGAAACCCCGCGGCGCGACCAGGAAGTCGGCCGCGCTGGTGGCCTCGCCACCGGGCGTGCGGACGGTGATCCTGCCGGAGGACGCGGCGTCGGGCACCTGCACGACCAGCTTCGTCGCCGTCACCTCGCGCACCCGTGCCACGGTCTGGTGGAACCGCACCACGTTGCGGGCGATGTCGGGGTCGAAGCCGGTGCCGGTGATCGTCACGACGTTGCCGGCGTCGCCGCGATCCGTTGACACCGCGGTGATCGCGGGCGCGGTGACGCCCCGCGCGAGCTGGAACGGCCGCGGGCTGACCGAGGTCTTGCCGTTGGCCGTGACGCGCACGACGCCTTCGCGGACGCCCTGCGGCACGGTGACGGAGACGCGGTTGCCGGACGAGGCGGTGACGGGGGCGTTGATGCCGTCGAACGTCACGGTCGTGCCCTGCGCGGCGAAACCGATGCCGCTGATCTCCACCGTGCTGCCCGCCGGGCCGCGCGCGGGCACGATCGCGAACACCGTCGCGTCGCCCTGCACGAACCGTTCGGTGGCAAGGAGGTTGCCGCTGTCGTCGTACCGGTAGGCGGCCGCCTCACCGGAGTTGTTCGCGACACCGGCGAGCTGACCGGCGGCGTCGTAGAAGAAGTCCCGCGGTCCGGCGGGCGCGCCCGCGACGAACTCGTGCCGGACGGGCGTGGACAGCGCGCCGGTCGCCGACACCTTGGACCACACGGTGAGCGTGCGCTTGCCGGAGCGGACCGGGGTGACGGAGAGCTGCGCCGCGCCGTTCGCGACCGGCTGCTCCTTCGATGCCGCGTCGGTGTCGAGCTGGTGCACGATCACGTCCGCGGCGGTGCTGCCCTGCGGCCGGACGGTGACCGTGCCGGCCTGGCCGATGCTGCCGTGCGGCTGGCCGTCGGCCGGGAAGTCCGTGGACGTCACGACCGGGGCGTCCGGTGCGGGCACCGGGAGACCGCCGACGGTGAAGGTGTACGTGGCCGGAGCGGACGTCTGGCCGTTGAGCGCCCACGCGGTGAGCGTGTGCGTGCCGCTGGTCGACGGGGTGAGCTGGACCTGCGCCTCACCGGCGGCCGCGACGGTCGTGGTCGGACCGTCGCCGAGCCGGTACCGGAAACCGTTGGCACCGGGGCTCTTCAGCGTGAACGTGCCCGCCTGGCCGGGTGCGCCGTGCGGCTGGCCGTCTGCCGGATAGTCGCTGGAGACGACCTGCGGCGCGGCGGGTGCCTGAGGTGCGGCGGACGCGACCTTGAAGCGGTGCTGCGCGGCGGGCGACTCCTCGCCGTTCGCGCCGACCGCCTTCACGGTCAGGACGTGCTCGCCCGCGGTGGGCGGCGTGATCTTCGCCTGCGCCTTGCCGGAGCCCGCGACGTCGGTGACGGCGCCGCCGTCGAGCTGGTGGCGGAAGCCGGTGACCGGGTCGGTTCCGGTGGCGCGGAAGGTGAACGTGCCCTCCTTGCCTGCCGCACCGTGCTCGACGCCGTCGGCCGGGTAGTCGGCGGAGGCGACCTGCGGCGTGCCGACGGCGGCCGTGGTGAAGGTGGCAGGCGCGGACTCGACCGACGGGTCGGCGCCGATGGCCACGACCTCGACGGTGTTCGCGGTGGGCGGGACGAGGCTCAGCTTCGCCTTGCCGTCCACGGCCTTCTCGAAGATCCAGTCGGTGTTCCACCGATACTTGAACGCGGTGCCGCGCTCGGCGGTGAAGACACCGTTGTCGTGCTTGACGATCGGCTCCGGCAGCGCGGCGACGCGGGTGGCGTGCGGCGCGAGCTCCGACTCCTGGCCGGTCGCGTCGACGGCCCTGACCTCGAGCACCTGCGTGCCCTTGGCCGGTGGCGTCACGCTGACCTCGGCGGTGCCGCTGGGTGCGGGCACCCGCGTGAACTCGCCCTCACCCTGCCAGCGGTGGCGGAACTCCACGGCGCCCGGCGCGGCGAAGACGACCTTCCCCGGCTGCTTCGGGGCGCCGTGGGCCCGCTCGTCGGCCGGGTAGTCGGTGGACGTCACGACCGGCGTGGCGGTCGTGCCCGGCGTGAAGGTGGTGACGAGCGGCTGGTCGCGCTTCTCCAGCGGGAGGCGGGAAGCCTGCTGCGCCACCGCGGTCTTGACGGTGCTGGTGACGTTCTCGTCGCCCAGCTTTGCGCTGTCGATGCGGCCGCCGGCCAGCACCGTGCCGTCGAAGCCCTGGTCGTGGCGCACGACCTGCGTGAGCTCCCACGCGCCGTCGGGCAGCGTGAAGACCACGTTGCCGTTCTCGATCTTCGTGGGCACCGGGCCCGCCTGCGTGGTGGCCCGCTCGGCCACGAACACGGTGCGGTGCTTGGCGTCCAGCGCGCGGATCACGCCGTCGCTCTCCTGCAGGGCGAGCCCGCGGGTGTTGACCGGCATGCGCACCTGCTGCGCGCCCTGGCCGGTGATGACGATCCGGAACCCGTCCGCCAGCGCCTGGACCCGAGTGGTCGCGAAGGTGGCGGTGTCGCCGTCCACCTTCGGCGGTTCCTGTGGCGCGGGCCCCCATTCCAGGGACCTGTCGTCGTCCTTGATCGTGACCAGCGACTCCTGCGGGCCGCCGGCGAACCGCACGTCGACCGCCGCGGCCTTGGGCGCGACCGTCACCGGGTCGAGCGCGGTGTCGACCGCCACCCAGCCGTCGTCGCGGCGCACCCGCTGTGGAGCGGTGTGCTGGGTGACGGTCATCGTTCCGTCGGGATTGGCGACGACGAGCCGGGTGGCGCTGGTCAGCAGCGCCACGTCCACCGGCTCGCCACAAGCTTTCGCCGCCGCACGGGCCGCGGGCCCGTCCGGTCTGCTGTCCGGACAATCCTCCCGTGTCACCACGGCTATCGCCACGGCCAACGAGACCAGCAACGTCCCCACCACGGGGATCGTGATCGAGCGCCTAGCCCTCACGACTACCTCCAGCGCAACAGGCAGACCTCCCCCAGAGGTCCCACCTCACCCAAGCGCCGGGGTCTCTCAGACCACTCTCATCGCGCTCTCACCTCAGGGCGCCGCGGTCTTCAGGCAGTCGAGCACGGCCTGGTCCGGTTCTCCGGCCGCGGCCTTGCCGTCGAGGAAGGCCTGCCGTTCCTGCACGGGCTTGCCCATGTACCAGTCGGCGACGCACTCGACGGCCTGCGCGGGCGCGTCCTTGGTGCCGGCGTCGGCCCTGATCTTGGCGATGACGTCCTGCTTCGTCGGTCCGGACTCCGCGCAGGCACCCAGGCACAGCACGAGCAGGACCACTACCCCCAGTTTGCTCATGGCTGGAGAGCATAGGAGTCACGACTGCGCGATGACCACACCTGTCCTGGCCGCGCGCAGGAGGCCCCAGTCGTAGAGCGCCTGGAGCGCTGGCCCCAGGGTCCTGCCCTCCTCGGTGAGCGAGTACTCGACGTTCGGGGACACCTCTTTCCGTGCCACGAGGCCCGCCTCCTGCAGCTCGCGGAGCCGTTGCACGAACATCTTCTCGCTGATGCCAGGCACTTTGCGGCGCAGTTCGCCGTAGTGGTGCGCGCGTTCCTTGAGGTGGGCGAGGATCACCGCCCGCCACTTGCCGCCGATGACGTCGAGGGCCAGCTCGACAGGACAGTGGTACATGGGCGCTCCTCACCAAAAGGTGCGTACTTGCCGGGCGTTCAGGGTGATGCTGGAGTTGGCGTCGTGATCAACGACCAGTCAACACCCACCCTCTACGCCTGGGCCGGTGGCGCCGAGGCGTTGCTGCGGCTGACCGAGGCGTTCTACCGCCGCGTCGCCGACGACGCGCTGCTCGCGCCCGTGTTCGCCGGCATGGATCCCGGCCACGCGCGCTACGTGGCGCTGTGGCTGGGCGAGGTGTTCGGCGGACCTGCCGACTACACCGCCGAGCGGGGCGGGTACGAGTTCATGCTGGGCAAGCACCTCGGCCGGGCCATCACCGAGCAGCAGCGCCGCCGCTGGCTGAACCTCGTCATGGACGCGGCGGACGAGGTGGGACTGCCGGACGATCCGGAGTTCCGTGCCGCGTTCGTTTCCTACCTCGAATGGGGCACCAGGCTGGCGGTGCAGAACTCCCAGCCGGGCGCCACGCCCTTCCACGGGGCCCCGGTTCCCCAGTGGGGCTGGGGCGTGGCGCCGCCGTACGTCAAGGACTGAGGTCGGTCGCCCCCGCGCCGCTCGCGATGTCGAACGGGACGGAGACCTGGTCGTGCGTGATCAACCACTTGCCGTCGATCTTGCGGAGGCCGAACGTCGCGCGCACCCACATCCCGTCCGTCGGCACGCCGTTCGTCAGCGTGCCGCTCAGACGCCCGAAGCAGTGTCCGAAAGCGACACTGTCGCCGACCGTCAACGCCAGGTCGCGGATCTCGTAGTCCACGTCCTGGAAGAAGACGAAGGCCGTCGCCCAGTTCTTCAGCTTGGCGTCGATGCCGACGTGCTGCAACGGCGGTTCCACGTCGAAGGACACGACGTCCTCCGAGTACAGCCGCCGGAGAGCCTCCAGGTCCTTGGCCCTGATTCCCTCCGCGATGAGGCCGATGTGCTTCCTGATTTCGTCCACTTCGGACACTTTCGTTCCCCTCCGTCAGTCAGGCCGCGGTGACCGGAGCGTCTGCGCGCAGCGGCGCGAGTGCCGTGCTCCAGGCGACGACCTGGTCCAGCAGCCCGTCCAGCGCGGCGACGTTGTACTCGCCCGGCTTCAGCACGGCGTAGTTCTCGAACTCGGTCGCCAGCGGCAGCGTCACCTGCGTTGCCACGTCGGCCACTTCCAGCGCGCCGCACGCCAGCCGCAGCTGCTCGACGGCGCGCGCACCGCCCACACCGCCGTACGACACGAACCCCATCGCCTTGTTGCGCCACTCCGCGCGCAGGAAGTCCAGCGCGTTCTTCAGCACGCCCGGCACCGAGTGGTTGTACTCGGGTGTCACCACCACGAAACCGTCGAACGACGCGATCCTCGCCGACCACGCCCTGGTGTGCGCGTTGCGGTACTCCCCCGGCAGTTCGTCCAGGTGCGGCAACGGGTGGTCGAGCAGGTCGATCACCTCGAACTCCGCGTCCTCGCGCGCCGCAGCGCGTCCCTCCACCCACCGGGCCACCTGCTCGCCCCTGCGGCCCGGACGGGTGCTGCCGAGGATGATGCCGATCCTGATCATGGGCTTCCTTCGTTTCGTGGTGTTCGCTTCCGATCACTACGACGACATGGACCCTGGGAATGTCAGGCCCTGACACTTCGGGGTGGTGTCTCGTCGGACAGAGTGAAGACACCGAACCGACGGGAGCACCGATGACGGACCTGGTCCTCGACGAGCGCCGCCACCTGATCAACCTCGCCTACCGGCTGCTGGGTTCGCTGGCCGAGGCGGAGGACGCGGTCCAGGAGGCCTACGCCCGCTGGTACGCGCTGTCGGGGCCACGGCAGGACGAGATCGCCTCGCCCGGTGCCTGGCTCACGACCGTCACCAGCCGCATCTGCCTCGACCTGCTCGGTTCTGCACGCAACCGCCGCGAACGGTATGTCGGCGCGTGGATCCCCGAACCGCTGCCCGACCCCGCGGAAGGACACGCCTCCGACCCCGCGGACCGCGTCACGCTCGACGAGTCCGTCAGCATGGCGTTCCTGGTCGCGCTCGAGTCGATGACTCCTGCCCAGCGCGTCGCGCTCGTCCTGCACGACGTTTTCGGCTACTCCTTCGCCGAGGTCGCCGAGATCACCGGCCGCACCCCGGCCGCCTGCCGCGAGCTGGCGTCCTCCGCCCGGCGGCGCGTCCGCACGTCACCACCGCCGGAGACGCTGGCCGTCCGCCAGGCCGTTCTGGTCCGCGACTTCAAACAGGCGTGGGAGCACCAGGACATCACGGCTCTCGTCGGTCTCCTGGACCCAGCCGCGACCTTCACGGCGGACGGCGGCGGCCTGGTCACCACCGCGCTGCTGCCGATCACGGGCAGTGAGCAGATCGGTCAGTTCCTCTTCGCCGTCGCCGGCAGTGTCTCCGGCGACTTCACACTGCTGGAACGCACCGTCAACGGCCAGCCCGGCCTGCTGATCCGGCACAACGGCGTCACGACGTCGGTCTACGCGTTCGACGTCGCCGACGACCGCATCACGCACATCTGGGCGATCCGCAACCCGGAAAAGCTGCGACCCTGGACCACCTAGTACCACCGACTCTTGATCGAAACGCCGCCAAGGGCGCGTCTCGAAATGACCCGTAGGTTTCCGTCTTGGTTCCCGTTGATGTGCTACGGGACAGGTGCCCCTCGTTGATCTTTATGAAGGGAACCTTCGTCACACGTGGGGTCCAGGGTCCCGGCAAAGTCGGCAGGTGAGCGCCGGGCCTGCACTGATGGCGTTTGCAAGTACTACCAACTCAAGATCAACCTGCGTCTTTCTACTACCAACCGGCCCGCAGGGCGCCGTACGGCCGCGCCAGCGACCAGCCTATTCGCAGGACATCGAACCAGTTGGGTGCAGTCAGCGGCGATTTGATCAAGAGGCGGTGGTACTTGCAGGCGCCGTGCCAGGCAGGACGACTTTGCCGGAGCCCTGCACGTGGGGTCTGAAGGGACCCTTCATCCCGAACTTGCACGCCGCGCAGGTTCGCCCCGTCGCGGGAACGCGCACACCAAGATCAAACCGGCGTGTTCCGCACGCCCGACTACCTCCAACGTGGTCGCCGCACCGCGTCTACGGGAGGCCTGTTGGTAGTAGGAACGTGCCTGTTGATGTTGAGTTGGTGGTACTTGCAGACGCCGTCAGAGCCGGCGCCGACCTCGATACAGGCCCTGGCTCAGCCGGCGAGGCGTGACCGCAGCGACGCCATCAGCTCGGCACGGCTGGACACCGCGAGCTTCTGCCGGATCCGTGCCACGTGCTGCTCCACCGTCTTCGGCGAGATGTACAGCCGTGCGCCGATCTCCTTCTGCGTCAAGCCGTCCAGCAGCAGCTCGCCGACCGAACGCTCGCGTTTGGACAGTCCGTCGGCGGGTTCCTCGGTGGCGAACCTCGCCCGCAACGTCCGTCCGGTGCTCAGCAGTTCGCGTGCCTCGGCGGGGTCGCCGAGCTTCGCCGCCGCGGCACCGCACAACGCCATGGCCTCCCACGCGTCGTCCAGCCCGGCGGCCACGGCCGCCACCTCGCGTCCGTTCACGTCTCCGCGCACCACGGAGGCCCACGCGTGGGCGACCGGGCCTCGTTCCGTTGCCTGCAACGCCACCGCGGCCTGGGTCGCGGCCTCACCGTCTCCGGCACCGACGGCGCGATGCAGCCTCCACCAGTGGTTGGTGTGCAACGCCCACTGCGGCACTCCGGCCTTGGCGATGGCGCAGGTCATGGCCTCGACGACGGTCTCGCCGTCGAACCGCGACACCGCTGCCGCGCCAACGGACAGCTCGCCCCAGGCGTCGAGCAGCAGCACCTCGACGTCCGCGCCGGCGACGACCGGTGCGACGCGGCGCCACGTGGCGCGCAACGCGTCCGCGTCTCCGGTGCGCCGGGCGAGGCCGATCGTGACGGCGGCCGCGAGCACGGCGTCCCGGCGCAGCACCGGTGCGCCACCGGCGGACGCGATCGCGGCGCGTGCCTCGGACAGGCGTCCTGCCCGCAGGTGCAGCCAGGCCGCGAGCAGGCGCCGCCGCGACGTCGGCGGGCGATCTTCGTGCGCTGCCAGGACTTCCTGGGCGGTGCGGTCGTCGCCACCGGCGATCAGCACGGTCACGGCCAGGTCGTCCCACTGCTCGGCGGCCAGTCCGTCGACGGGCACGGTCGCTGCCGCCAGTCCCGCCAGCCTGCGTGCGGCGCGGTCGAACCCGCCGCGCACCGCCTCGATCGCGGCGTCGACGCCGTCGAGGAACACCGTCAGCCCGCGCGGTGCCGCTCCCGACAGCTGCTCACGCGCCGCGGCCAGGTCCCGGTCGGCGGCTTCGACGTCACCGCCGAGGCACGCGGCCAGCGCCGCCCGTGCCTGCGCGGCGACGGAGGGTGCGCCGGTCAGCGCGGTCGCGATCACCCGCCACCTGGCCGCCGCGTCGAGCAGCGAGCCGTCGGCTGCCGCGGCCGCGGCGGCCACTCCCGCGGCCAGGCAGTTCTCGTCCGCTCCCGCGGCGAGGATCCGATCGGCTGCCTCGATCGCCGCGGCCGTGTTCCCGGATCTCCACGCCAGGTCGACCTCAGGTGCCTTCATCGCTTCTCTCCCCCTCCGAACCACACCCGAGCCGCGGGCGAGAACGAGACGACCACCGCGAGGACGGCGATCCCGCTCGCCACCACCAGGCCCACGAGGAACGTCGATCGCAGTCCCCCAACCGCGATCACCGCGTGCACCGCCGCGACACCGGCGAGCAGCACCAGCACGATTCGCGCCCACCGCTTCCCCCGGTTCAGCGCGACCACGCACCCCAGTTCCAGCAACGCCAGCAGCGGTCCGCCGCCGAGCAGCAACGCCAGCACGGCGAGAGCCACCCGTTCCCGCGTGGCCACGGCTTCCGCCGGAAATCCTTGCGCGATCTGAGAAAGCAGGTCGGCGAAGAGCTTCCGAGCCTCCGTCGACGCGAGCGCCGAGCTGGCCAGCTGCACCACTGCGGCGATGGTCCACGACAACACGACAGTTCGGACCACCGGCGGCTTGACCCGTTCGACGGGCTGGAAGCGTTGCAGGCGGGGTCTTGGAGGTACGGCGGGTCTTGTCACGGGGCACCGGCTTTCGTCGTGCCGCTCGTGGTGGTGGTCGTCGAGCTCGGCGGCGGCGGAGTGGACTTCGTCGTGGTGACCGTCGTCGAAGGACGCGTGGTCGTGGTGGTGGGCTTGGATTTCGGCGGCTGTGTGGTGTTCTGCCGCGGCGGAGGCGCCGGAGCCGGCGGCTGGGTGGGCACGTACTCGACGACGGTGGGTTGCCCTGTCGTCTGTGTCGTCGTGGTCGGTGCCGTCGGGGTGATGCTCGTCGTCTTCGCACCGGCCTTGTTGGCCAGCGCGTTGTTCGCGAGCAACGCACCTGCGACGGCCACGGCGAGCACACCGGCCGTCACGAACGGTGTCAGCCTCACCCGCTTGCGCCGCAACGACTTCGGCGCTTCGGGAAGCGGCGGCCGGGTCCACATCGCGGTGGCGACCGCGGCGGGTTCCGGTTCGAGACCGCGTGCGTGGAGCGCGGCACCGATCGCGGCCATCCCGTTCGGCGCGGGCGACACGGCCCGTCCGAGCTGCGCGGAAACCTCCTGCGTCACCAACGGAATCCGTGCCGAACCACCGACCAGCAGCACGGCGGCGAGCTCGTGCGGCGACGTTCCCGCGGCACGCAGCGCGCGGTCCAGCGCGGCCACGGTCTCCTCGACCACCGGCCGGATCATCGACTCGAACTCGGTCCGTCCCAGCCGGACCTCCCGCGTCGCGATCCCCGGTAGAGCAACGGGGATCAGCACCTCGGTGTCGGCGGACAGCTTCTCCTTGGCGGCGGTACAGGCACGCCGCAGCTCGACCACCGCCGTCAGCACAGCGGGATCCATGGCGTCCAGCGCGTCCCACCCCGGCTGCAACGCCTCGACGACGTGCTGGAACACGACCTCGTCGAAGTCGAGGCCACCGACTTCCAGCTCCTCCGGCGGCCCGGCCATCACGAACCGGTCGGCGGACAGCTTGCGCACCACGGCGGCGTCGAAAGTCTTGCCACCAAGGTCATAAACGGCGACGGCCGCACCATCTTCCAGGCGGGCGAGCGCGTCGTGCGCGCGGACTACGGCCTGCGGTTCCGGCACGAACAGCGCGTCGGCCAGACCGCTCGCGGACAGGGCGGCCCGCAACGACTCCAGCCGGTAGTGACCCCATCCCGCAGGGTGAGTCACCGCCACCCGCGCGGGCTGTCCCCCCGGCAGGGAAGCGAGCACCCGCACCAGAAAACGGGCCGTCACCGCTTCCGCCGTCAACGCGGCGTCACCGATCCGCAACGGAGTGGGATCGCCGATGCGGTTCTTGAACTCCCGCGCGACCCGGCCGGGATCGGTCAGCGCGCGGCGTTCCGCGTCGGGTCCCACGAGGAACGTCCCGTCAGGACTCTGGAAAACCACAGACGGCACAAGCACTTCAAGCCTCGCGGCCTGATCTGGTCTACAGGTCGACACGGTGGTGAAGGTCGATCCCAGATCCAGTCCAACCTGGTACGACATCGGACTCTCCTATGGCACTTCGCAGCGGACGTACCTACACGTGTGTCTCAGTTGGTCCGGTTCACCACTCTTGACAAAACAGGGGGCAATCCCTCAATGGCCACTCCTCCCCTCCCTCGATCCCTGTGTTCGTGGCGGAGACGAACAGGGTTCGATCCCGATGGCAGAGGCCTCGCCGGGACCTAGCTTCGTTGTTGTCAGCCGGTCGGAACCGCCGCCGGCGACCAACACCAAGGAGCAGGACATGAGCAACCCCATCGACCTCAACACGTTCCTCGCCGACCTGACCGCCGACCTCGACCTGGACACCACCAACGCCGCCGAGCAGCAGCTGCAGACGGCTCAGGTCAACCCGCAGTCCGCGAACCAGGACGCCGACCAGGACCAGGACACGACCACGGTCACGAACACCGAGGGTGGCGGCGGGGGCGACGGCGGGACGGCCGTCGGTGGCGACAGCGGCAGCGCCGACGGGGGCAACGGCCTCGGGGTCGGCGGCGCCGGCGGCGACATCGACCAGGACGGCCTCGTCAACGTCAACTTCGGCTCCACGTCGGGTGGCAGCGGCATCGGCTTCGGTGGCAACGGCGGCGTGACCGGTGACGGCGGCGACGCGGACGCGTCCGGTGGCAACGGCGGCGCGGCGCAGTCCGACGTGGACGTGGACGCCGACCAGGACCTGGACCAGGACGTCGACCAGACCTCGGACCAGGACGCCGACCTGACCGCCGTCTCGGACCAGTCGAACGACTTCGACATCGACGTCGAGAACGAGATCGACAACATCGTCGAGGACCTGGACCTGCCCGCCTTCTGATCCCCGGACCGGCCCCAGGGCCACCTGGGGCCGGTCCGTTCCACGTGAGGAGCCGGACATGCTGTCCACCCTGATCGACTTCCTGATGAACCTGCTGAGGGACGACGACGCGAAGAAGGCGTTCGACGAGAACCCCGACTCCGAGTTGAAGAAGGCGGGCCTGAACGGCGTCACCGGACAGGACGTCCGGGACGCGCGGCTGATCATGGCCGACTCCGGCGCGGTGCGCAGCCGTGGTGCGGAGAGATCGTCCTCCCACGACGACGATCCTGTCCGGGAGATCCACCACACCACGCACGAGTACGTGGTGGAGAAGCCGGTGACGAACATCGAGCAGAACATCAGCATCGACGACCGGGACGTCACGATCATCGACGACTCGTTCAACTCCGACGACGACACCGAGGTCAACTCCGTCGCCATCCAGGACAACGACACGAACGTCGTGCAGGTGAAGGACTCCTTCAACGAGCATGCCGGCGTCGAGGACGACGTGCCGCCGGAGCCGGACCCCGTGGAGGACGACGACCCGGAGATCGTGCTGGACGACCCGGTCGTGCTCCCCGAACCCGAGCCCGAGCCCCTGCCGGTGGACGTCGAGCCGGAGCCTGCCCTCGAACACGTCGAACACGATGCCGAACCCGACCCAGTGATTGCGTGAACCCACCATGACGACCACACCGATCGAGGCCGTCGACCGCGCGCTCGCCGCCATCGCGCGCTACGAACGGCCTGACCTGGAAGCGCGGCTGCGCCAGGCGAGGGCACGACTGCGGGACGACCGCGTGCGGCTGCTGGTCGTCGGTGAGTTCAAGCAGGGCAAGAGCATGCTGGTCAACGGCCTGCTCGGGGCGCCGGTGTGCCCGGTGTTCGACGACATCGCGACGTCGGTCCCGACCGTCGTCCGGTACGCCGAGCAGCCCGTCGTCACCCTGGTGCGCGGTGACTCGCGCGTCGAGGTGCCGGTGGACCAGCTGCCGGTGTACGCGTCGGAATCGGGGAACCCCGGTAACAGGGAACGGCTGGACCACGTCGAGGTGGGTATTCCCCGCCCGATCCTCGGCGAGGGGCTGGAGCTCGTCGACACCCCCGGTGTCGGCGGGCTCGGCTCCGTCCACGGCGCGGCCACGATGTCCGCGCTGCCGACCGCCGACGCGGTGCTCCTGGTGTCCGACGCGTCCCAGGAGTACACGGCGCCGGAACTGGAGTTCCTGCGCAACGCCGTGGCCGTGTGCCCGAACGTGGCGTGTGTGATCACCAAGACCGATCTCTACCCGGACTGGCGCTTCGTCGCGGCGCAGAACAAGGCCCACCTGGAAGGTGTCGGGCTCGAGCCGTCGTTCTTCACGGTGTCGTCGACGCTGCGCTGGCACGCACTGCAGACGGGCGACCAGGACGTGAACCGCGAGTCGGGCTACCCGCCGCTGGTCACCTACATCCGCAAGAAGGTGCTGGGCGAGGCCGAGGCGCTCGCCCGCCGCTCCACCGCCCATGACGTGCACGCCGTCATCGACCAGATCACCTCGTCGCTGCGCGCGGAGGAGTCGGCCCAGTCGGATCCGGCGTCCGCCCAGGCGTTGATCGACCAGCTCTCCGCGGCCGAGCAGCGCGCGGCGGGCCTGAAGGAACGGTCCGCGCGCTGGCAGCAGACCCTGTCCGACGGCGTCGCGGACCTCAACGCCGACGTGGACTACGACCTGCGCGACCGGATGCGGGAGATCGTCCGCGAGGCGGAGGAGTCCATCATGGACGGTGATCCGACGAAGATCTGGGACCAGTTCACGACCTGGGTCCAGGACACCGCCGCGTCGGCCGTCTCGGCGAACTCGGTGTGGGCGACCCAGCGGGCCCGCTGGCTGGCCCGGCGCGTGGCCGAGCACTTCGACTCGGACCGGGAGCAGACGCTGCCGTCGCTGCAGACGTCGTCCGGCGACCCGTTGCGCGCGGTGCGTGCGCTGGAGGTCCGGTCCGACGAGAAGTTCGGTGTCGGCGGCCGGTTGCTGAACGGCCTGCGCGGCGGCTACTCGGGTCTGCTCATGTTCGGGCTGCTCGGCTCCGCGATCGGCCTGTCGCTGATCAACCCGATCTCGATCGGCGCCGCGGTGCTGCTGGGCGGCAAGACCATCGGCGACGAGCGGAAACGCATCGTACAGCGCCGCCAGAACGACGCGAAAGCCGCGCTGCGCCGCTACATCGACGACGTGACGTTCCACGCGGGCAAGGAGTCCCGCGACATGCTCCGGGTGCTGCAACGCGACCTGCGCGACCACTTCACCGCGCTGGCCGACCAGCTCAAGCGCTCGCTGCAGGAATCGATCCAGTCGGCCCAGAAGTCCGTGAAGGCCTCGTCGGCGGATCGTTCGGCGCGGCTGAAGGAGATCGCCGCGGAACTGGCGGCGCTGGAGAAGGTCCGTGCGGAGGTGACGGCGTGATCATCGACGAGGTCCGCCGCGTGTTGTCCCTCGCGGTCGACGCCTACCGCGACCAGCCGCGTGCCGCCCACTTCCTGCGCGGCCAGCTGGACCGGCTGGAGTCACCGCTGCGCGTCGCGATCGCCGGCCGGGTCAAGGCGGGCAAGTCCACCCTGCTGAACGCCCTGGTCGGCGACTCGCTGGCTCCCACGGACGCCGGTGAGTGCACGCGGGTCGTCACCTGGTACCAGGACGGGCGCTCGCCGCGCATCGTGCTGCACCCGGTGACCGGCAACCCGGTGTCGCTGCCCGTGGTGCGGCGGGACGGGGCGCTGTCGATCGACCTCGGCGGTGCCGCCGTGTCCCGGCTGGTCGTGGACTGGCCGTCGCAGAGCCTGCGGCACACCACGTTGATCGACACACCCGGCATCGCCTCGCTGTCGGCGGAGAACTCGGCCAAGGCGGTGCGGTTCCTGACACCGGACGACGAGACGCCGACCGAGGCCGACGCCGTGGTGTACCTGATGAAGCACCTGCACTCGGCCGACGCGGCCTTCCTGGAGTCCTTCCGCGACCAGGGAGTCGCCCGCGCGGCCGCCATCAACACCGTCGCGGTGATCTCCCGCGCCGACGAGATCGCCGGTGGCCGGGTCGACGCGATGATCTCCGCCCGTGCCATCGCGGCCCGCTACCGCTCCGCGCCCGAACTGCACGGCCTGGCGCACAACGTGGTCGCCGTCGCGGGGCTGGTCGCCATGGCCGGACGAACCCTGACGCAGGCCGAGTTCGTGGCCCTGTCGGCACTCGCGGCCGAGCCACGGGAGTCGCTGGAGTCGTCGCTGCTCTCGGCGGACCGGTTCACGTCGGGGTCGCAGGAGCGGGCCGCTCTGCTGCGCCGGTTCGGGGTGTTCGGGATCCGGTTGTCGGTGACGCTGATCCGCCAGGGCATCCGGTCGCAGGCGGCGCTGGCCGACGAACTGGTGGCGCGCAGCGGGCTGCGGGAGCTGCAGCGGGTGCTGCAGACGCAGTTCAGCGAGCGCCGCGACCTGCTGAAGGCCAGGTCCGCGCTACTGGCGCTGGACCGGGTCGTGCGCACCTCCGGCGGAGGGCGGCTGGCCGGCGAGGTGGAACGGATCCTCGCCGGCACCCACGAGTTCGCGGAACTGCGGCTGCTGTCGGCGTTGCGGTCCGGCGTCGTGTCCCTGCCGCTGCCGATGGTGGCGGAGGCGGAGCGCCTGCTGGGCGACTCCGGCATCGCACCGGCGGCACGCCTCGGCCTGGCCCCGGACGCGGTGGCCGCCGAGGTGCGGCACACCGCGTTCGCGGCACTGCGACGCTGGCAGGCGCAAGCGGAGAACCCGATGCTGGCCCGGAAGTCCGCCGACGCCTGCCGCGTGCTGGTGCGGACGTGCGAAGGGCTGCTCACCCACGCGAGGTGAAGCTCCTCGTCACGTCGTTTCCGGCACCGCCACGGCCTCCGGTGCGTGCCGACGGCCGCGCACCACGCCGACCACCACCACGACCGCCGCGACGAGCAGGCTCAACAGCAGCTGGGACCGGGCGTCGGCGTCGAACAGCATGCCCGCGAGCAGGGCCACCATGCCGACGATCGTCGCCCACGTCAGGTACGGGTAGCCCCACATCCGCAGCGTGAGCTGCTCGGGCGTCCGCTGTTCCAGTTGGCGCCGCATCCGCAGCTGGGACACCGCGATGGCCAGCCACACGAACACCGCCACCGCGCCGGAGGAGTTGACCAGGAAGAGGAACACCGTGTCCGGCGAGAGGTAGTTCAGCGCCACCGTGATGAACCCGACGACGGTGGAGGCCAGCACCGCGGCCGTCGGCACTCCTCGCCGCGAGACCCGGCCGAACGCCGCAGGGGCCTCACCGCGCCTGGCGAGTGAGAAGACCATCCGGGAGGCGGTGAACAGGCCCGAGTTGAGGCACGAGAGCACCGACGTGAGCACCACGACGTCCATGACCGCCGCGGCCGCGGGCAGGCCGAGGGTGTCGAGCACCGCGACGTACGGGCTCTTGGCGACGTTGGCGTCGTCCCACGGCAGCAGCGTGACGACGACGGCGATCGAGCCGATGTAGAAGACGAGGATGCGCCACACGACCGACTTCACGGCGGCGCGCACGGCCTGCACGGGGTTGGCCGACTCGCCCGCCGCGACGGTGGCGATCTCGGCGCCGAAGAAGGAGAAGACCACGACGAGCATCGCCGCGAAGATCGGGCCGGTGCCCTGGGGGAAGAAGCCGCCGTGGCCGGTGAGGTTCGCGAGGCCCGGTGAGGAGAAGCCCGGCAGCAGGCCACCGATCGCGAGCACGCCGACGACGAGGAACACGGTGATCGCCGCGACCTTGATGCCGGCGAACCAGAACTCGAACTCACCGAAGGATCGCACCGAGTACAGGTTCGTCAGCGTCAGCGCGATCGTGAGGACGAGAGCCCACGTCCACTGTGGAACGGCCGGGACCCAGCGGTGCACGATCGCGGCTCCCGCGGTGGCCTCGATGCCGACCACGACGACCCAGAACCACCAGTACAACCACCCGATCGCGAACCCTGCCCACGGGCCGATCGCGCGCTCGGCGTAGGCGGAGAAGCTGCCGGTGTCCGGGTTGGCCGCCGACATCTCGCCCAGCATCCGCATCACGAGCACGACGAGCAGCCCGGCGGCAGCATAGGAAAGCAGAACACCGGGTCCCGCCTTGCCGATCGCGGCGCCACTGCCGACGAACAGACCGGCGCCGATGACCCCGGCGATGGCGATCATGCTGAGGTGCCGCTTCCGCAACGAGGGTTGCAGGTCCTGCGACATCGGCCCTCCTTCCCTCGGTGAGAATTGGTTTCGCACAGTCTGAGAGCGGCACCGCCGCGAGGAACAGTCGACAATTCGTCGAAGTCACGCCGCTGGATTGTCCAGATCCGACAATCCATGACGGCCGTGTTTCCAGCAGGTCACGGTGCTCAGCCGTCGCACTGGCGTCCACAGTGGACGATTCGAGAGGCCGGCCGGATCGCTCCCGGTGTGCAGCGTTCGGAGCAAGTGCATACCCGGCAAGGCTTGTTGCCCGTGCCGCACGGCGGCAGGACACTGGAAGCCGTTGCCGATCGGCTACTGGGGGATTCCATGACACGCGGTGTTCGTGAGCCCGGAAAACTGCGCCGACTGTGCGGAGCCGCTCTGCTGACCGCGCTTTCGCTGACCGTGCCGGTGACGGCGCAGGCAGAGGCCACACTCCGGCAGAACGCCGTCATCACGTGGAATCTCCACGCCGAGAACGCCATCTTCGACGTCGCCCGGCAGTCGCCGACCGCGACCTCGCGCAGCTTCGCGATCGTGCAGGGCGCGGTGTACGACGCGGTCAACGCGATCGCCGGCACCCCGTACGAGCCGTACCTGGTCGCTCCCCGCAGCCGTCCGGGCGACTCGACCGCGGCGGCCGTGGCCACGGCGGCCTACCGCACGCTCGAGTGGCTCTTCCCCGCCCAGGCCGACGCCCTGCGCGCGAAGTACGAGGAGTCGCTCGCCGCGATCCCCGACGGCCCGTCCGAACGCGGCGGCATCGCCGTCGGCCAGGCCACGGCGACGGCGATGATCGAGGCGCGGCGCAACGACGGCGCGTTCTCCGACGCCACCTGGCCCGTCGGCACCGGCCCCGGCCAGTGGCGGCCGACTCCGCCGGGCTTTCTCCAGACCGGCGCCTGGTTCGCCACGCTGAAGCCGTTCGTCGTCGCGCCCGGCCCCTACCGCGCCCCAGGGCCGCCCGCGCTGACCAGGGCCGCGTGGGCCCGCGACTTCACCGAGACCAAGTCTCTCGGCTCGGCCACCAGCACCACGCGCACGCCCGGCCAGACCGAGGCGGCGATCTGGTGGGACGACCCGCGGCTGGTGGAATGGCAGATCAAACGCCAGCTCGCCACGACCCACCGGCTCGGCACCCTGCAGACCGCCCGGATGTTCGCGATGGTGGACGTGGCCGCCGCCGACTCGCTCATCGCCTGCTACCAGGAGAAGAAGCGCTGGCACTTCTGGCGCCCGGTGACGGCGGTCCCGCTCGCCGACACCGACGGCAACCCGGCCACCGGCGGCGACCCCGCGTGGACCCCGCTGCGGACCACCGCGCCCTCGCCGGAGTACCCGTCCGGCCACGCCTGCTTCACCGCCGCGACCACGACGGCCCTGCGCGCGTTCTTCGGCCGCGACGACCTGTCCTTCAGCGCCCACAGCGCCGACTCCGGCACCACCCGCCACTACCGCAGCCTCTCGGTGGCCGCGGCCGAGCTGGACCAGGCCAGGATCTGGGCGGGTGTGCACTACCGGTTCGCCACCAAGGACGGCCATCGGCTCGGTGCGAGCGTCGCCCACGACGTCCTCGACCGCTCCTTCGGCCCCCGCCGGTGACTCAGGTCCGCAACGCCTCGCGGACCTTCGCGGGGGTTCGGGGTGCGTTCGACACATACCGTCCGTCACCTCGGCGGCGTCCGGATCATGGCGTCGCCGCCGGGTACCAACGCCTTGAGCCGCCGTGGAGCCGTCACCAGGTAGCTCTCCACGAGCAGTTCTCCGACCTCGCCCCAGTCGGTGTCGTCGTCGAGCACCAGCCCGACGACGTTGGCCGACCACCGGGGCTTGAAGAACGGGTGCGGCGCGTTGCTCAACGCCGCCAGCTCCGGCCCTTCCGACCGGAACGTCAGCACGCTGCCGTCCGCCATCCCGGTCGCGTCCGCGTAGGACGGCGGCCTGCCGTCCTCGATCTCCAGCACGTGCGCGAACGCCCGCTGGGCCACCCGCCAGCGGATGCCGCGCCAGGCTCGCTCCTCGGCCACCTCGGGTAGCGCCGCGCACACTGCCCGCAGTCGCTCCAGGACCTCGTCCGGAACCTCCGCGTAGTCAGCCACGGTCCCCCTTCCTGATCAACTTCCAGCCTGAACCGAACAGCTTCCCAGAACGGTGAGATCGCCCGGAGGTCCCCGCCGATTCGGGACCAAAGACCTCAATTACGCCGTTTGCCCGGGCCGGGGGTAACGGTGCGTATCCGCGTTCCGAAACGAGGACCGTATCCGCACCCGTTCCGGAATCGGTGAAAATATGAAACAGAGGTCTCGTCGGGGGCTAACGGCGCTGGTCGCCGGTTCCGCGATCCTTCTCAGCACACCCGCCGCGTTCGCGACGTCGTTCAGCAACCCCGCGATTACGTTCAGTGGCGACGGTGTCACGTCGAACGGGGTCTTCTACGCGAGGTCCGGCAAGCAGATCAACCTGGTCGCACACTTCGCCAACACCGCGAAGTGCATCCACGTGACGGGATTCCCGAAGGTGGCCCTCAACGGCGTCACCAGCTGGACGCAGCCGCTCACGACCCCGAACGGCGCGGACGGCCTGCAGACCCTGACCGTGCTCATCGGCGAGAGCTCCAACAACAACACGTGCAGCTCGAAGACCGACACGGTGACCGCCTCGTACGTGCTGGACAACACCGGCCCCTCGGTCACGTCGTCGCTCAGCCCCGCCGCGAACGCCGCCGGGTGGAACAACGGCAACGCCACCGTGTCCTGGTCGGCGAACGACGGCACGGGCGTCGGCGGCGGCACGACGACCGCGCCGACCACGATCTCCGCTGACACCGCCGGTCAGACGGTCACCGGCCGCGGTACCGACGCGCTCGGCAACGTCGGGCCCGAGTCGTCCGTCGTCGTCAAGCGCGACACCGTGAAGCCGTCGATCAGCGGCACCCGCTCGCCCGCCGCGAACTCCTCCGGCTGGAACAACACCAACGTCACCGTCGGGTTCACCTGTTCCGACGCGTTGTCGCTGATCAAGAGCTGCCCCGGTGCCACGACGCTCACGAACGAGGGCGCGAACCAGTCGGCCGGCGGAACGGCCACCGACAACGCCGACAACGCGCAGAGCACGACCGTCGGCGGCATCAACATCGACAAGACGGCGCCGACCCTCACCGCGAGCGCGAAGCTGCCCGACGGCAGCCCGTACGTTCCTGGCACGTGGACCAACCAGAAGGTCACCGCCGTCTTCACCTGCGCGGACTCGTTGTCCCAGGTGGCGACGTGCGGAACCGAGACGTTCCTGAACGGCGAGGGCGCCGACCAGACCGCCAACAGCTCCGGCAGGGACTTCGCGGGCAACATCGGCACCGCGAGCGTGTCGAACATCGACATCGACAGGACGGCGCCGGTCACGAGCGCGACCGCGCCGCAGACGGCGTGGAACAACACCGACGTCACGGTCGCGTTCTCCGCGAGCGACGCGCTGTCCGGTGTGCGCGAGACGCACTACAAGGTCAACGGTGGCGCGGCGCAAACCGGCGCCCAGCTGACGCTGAACGCCCAGGGCACCTACGCGGTCGAGTACTGGAGCACGGACAACGCCGGCAACACGGAGTCCGCGAAGACCGTCACCGTCAACATCGACAAGACCCCGCCGACGATCACCCACGCGCAGTCTCCCGCCGCGAACGCGAACGGCTGGAACAACGGCGCCGTCACGGTCACCTTCACCTGCGGCGACAGCGGTGGTTCCGGCGTGGCGACCTGCGGTCCGAACCAGACGGTCGGCACCGAGGGCAAGGACCAGGCCGTCACCGGCACCGTGAAGGACAACGCGGGCAACACGGCGTCCGACCCCGCCACGGTGAGCATCGACACCACCAAGCCGACCATCACGCCGTCCGTCACCGGCAGCGCGCAGGACGGTTGGTACAGCCAGGACGTCACCGTGTCCTACGAGTGCGGCGACGCGCTGTCGGGTGTGGACAGCTGCACCGGAACCCAGACGCTGGGCGAAGGTGCGAACCAGACCGCGACCGGCACCGCGACGGACGCGGCGGGCAACAGCGCGACCGCGAGTGTCACCGGCATCAACGTCGACAAGACCGCGCCGACGCTCACCGGAACGCCGAGCACGACCGGCTGGAGCCGCGAGGACGTCACCGTCACGTGGACCTGCACCGACGGCGGCTCCGGTGTGGCGGGTTCACCGTCGCCGAGCACGGTCACCGGTGAGGGCACGGACCTGTCCGCGTCCGCCTCGTGCACCGACAAGGCGGGCAACACCGCCACGACGACGGTGTCCGGTATCAAGATCGACCGCGCGGCGCCGAACACGACCGCGAGCGTCGCGCAGCCGTTCGACAGCGGCTGGTACGCCGACAGCGTCGAGGTGACGCTGTCCGCCGCGGACGCCCTCTCCGGCGTCGGCCAGACGCAGTACCGCGTCGACGACAACGCGGCGCAGCTGTACACCGGTCCGTTCGGCTTCACCGCGAGCGGCAAGCACGTGATCACCTTCTGGAGCGTCGACCAGGTCGGTAACCAGGAGAGCGCGGAAGGCAACGCGCTGGCGCTGTGGGTCGACACGGCCGCGCCGACGATCATCGGCAGCCGCACCCCGGCGAACGGCCACGGCTGGAACAACACGGACGTCGTTGTCTCCTTCGCGTGTGCCGACAGCGAGTCCGGGCTCGCGAGCTGCAGCGACCCCTCCACGGTCACGGCGGAGGGCGCGGGCCAGAGCGTCAGCGGCACCGCTGTCGACGGCGTCGGCAAGAGCGCGTCCACGACGGTCGGTGACATCAACATCGACCGGACCGCACCCGTGCTCACCCGGTCCTCGACGGCCGGCTGGCACAACGCGGACGTCACCGTGCACTGGACCGCGGTCGACGGCCTGTCCGGTGTGGACGAAACGACCGTGCCCGCGGACAGCGTCATCACCGGTGAGGGCCGCAACCTCGCGTCCAACACCGTGACGGTGAAGGACAAGGCTGGTAACGAGAGCACGCCCGCGTCCGCGACCGGAGTGATGATCGACCGCGCCGGTCCCGTGATCAGCGGTGGCCCGATCACCTCGCCGAACGCCGCGGGCTGGTACCGCGACGAGGTCGTCGTCGACTTCGCCTGCGCCGACCCGAAGCTCGCCGACGGAAGCGACGGCTCCGGTGTCGCGTTCTGCCCCGGCAGCACGGTGCTGAAGACCGACGGGGCCGGCCAGTCCGTCACGAGCGGCGACGCGAACGACGTCGCTGGCAACACCACCAAGGGCAAGACCGTCGGCGGCATCAACATCGACGGCACCGCCCCGAGCACCACCAGCGACAACCAGTGCACCAGGACGAACGGCTGGTGCACCGGCTCCACGGCGAACGTGGTGCTCACCGCGACGGACGCGTTGTCCGGCGTGCAGGAGCTGCACTACCGGATCGACGGCGGCGCGGAGCAGGTCGCCGCGGGCGCGAGCAAGACGGTCGCGGTCCCGCTCGACGGCAGCGGCGCGGGCACCGTGACGTACTGGGCGGTGGACAAGGCGGGCAACGCCGAAACCCCGAACGGTGTGTCGCTGAAGTGGGACAACATCGCCCCGGCCGTCAGCCACACCACGTCGCCCGCCCCGAACGCCGACGACTGGACCAACAGTGACGTCACCGTGCACTTCACGGCCAAGGACGACGACGCCGGTTCCGGTCTGGACGCGGCATCGGTCACGCCGGACGTCGTGGTCGGCACCGACACCAGCGGCCAGGTCGTCATCGGCTCGGCGAAGGACGTGGCGGGCAACGTCGGCACCGACTCGGTGACGATCAAGCTCGACAAGACCAAGCCGTCCATCACCGCCGAGATCGTCGGTGGCGCCAAGCCCTGGTTCACCGCGCCGGTGAAGGTGCACTTCACCTGTGCCGACACGGGATCCGGCATCCCGGCGACCGCCTGCCCCGACGACGTCGTGGTGAGCACCAACGGTGCGGGCCAGTCCGTCACCGGCACGGTCACCGACCGGGCGGGCAACAGCCAGAGCGCGACCGTCGACGGCATCAACGTCGACACCGCCGCTCCGGTCTTCGAGTCGGTCAGCGTGGCCGACGGCGCGGTGTACCGCTTCACCGCTCCGGCTCCCGCGTGCACCGCCACCGACGCGGTGTCCGGTGTGGACAGTTGCGTCGTCGTCACGACGGCACTGGCGGATCCGGGCGCATGGTCGTTCACCGCGACCGCGAAGGACAAGGCGGGCAACACCAGCACGCGAACCGGCCGGTACCAGGTGCAGCTGTACGAGTTCGGCGGCTTCCTGCAGCCGATCAACGCCAGCGGCTCGACGAGCGTGTTCAAGGCGGGCAGCACGGTGCCGGTCAAGTTCCAGCTGCGTAACGGCACCGGCGCGCTGGTGCAGTCACGGACCGCGCCGCAGTGGGTCGTGCCCGTCCGCGGTGGTCTGCTGACCTCCTCGGTCAACGAGACGGTCTCGACCGACTCGGCGACGACCGACGGCGCGTTCCGCTGGGACGCCACGGCACAGCAGTACATCTACAACTGGCAGACCAAGGGCCTGTCGGCCGGGTACGCCTACCGGATCGGCGCCAAGCTGGAGGACGGCCAGATCCTCTACGTCACGGTGGGCCTGAAGTAATCCCCGTTGACCGGGTGCCGGAGACCGGCACCCGGTCAGCTCACCGTGATGACGACCTTCCCGAACGGCTGCTCGTCCTCGTAGTACCGGAACGCCTTCGCGGCGTCCTCGAACTCGAACTCCCGGTCCAGGACCGGGCGCAGACCGCCGGCCTCGATCGCGCGGTTCATCGCCAGGAACTGGGCCTGACTGCCGACGGCGATCGACCGCACGCTCGCACCGGAGCCGAACAACACCCTCGGGTCGAGCATCGGCACGTCACCGGCGACGAACCCCACGAGCGCCACCTCCCCGGCCACCGCCACGGCCCGCAGGGACTTCGGCAGGTCGCCCACCACGTCCACGACGCGGTGCGCACCGCGCCCACCGGTCGACTCCCGCACCTGAGCCGGCCAGTCCGGCGTTGCGCGGTGGTTCAGCACCTCGTGAGCTCCCAGCGCTTTCAGCCGCCGTGCCTTGTCCTCACCGCTCGTCGTGGCGATCACGTCGGCGCCGAGCAGTCCGGCGAACTGCGCCGCGAACAGCGATACGCCGCCGGTGCCCAAGGTGACGACCGTGTCGCCCGCGCGTACGCCGGACAACGCGTTCCACGCCGTCACCCCGGCGCACGGAAGCGTCGCGGCCTCGGCGAAAGACAGGTGCCGCGGCACCGCAACCAGCGCGGATTCCGGCAGCACCACCAGTTCCGCGAGCATCCCGTCGAGCGACCCGCCGAGCTGCGGCAGGTGCTCCGGCCCGAACGGACCGTCCACCCAGCTGGGGAAGAGCCCGGCGGTCACCCGGTCGCCGACGCGCGTCCGTTCGACGCCCGGTCCCACCGCCACCACCTCACCGGCGCCGTCCGACACCGGGACCAGATCCTCCTTGACCGGCAACACGTACGTGCCGCGCAGCACGAGGAGCTCGCGGAAGCCGAGCGACACCGCCCGCACCGCCACCAGCACCTCGCCGGGTCCCGGCACCGGCACCGGTTCCTCGCGCAGCGTCAACCCGTCGATCCCCGCACCACTGGCCGCCCGCCAGCTCCGCATCTTCTCCGTCATGAGCTGATCTTGTGATTTCCGCTGGAGGAGAACAATTCCCTGCGAGGAATGGCCCGTGACCGGCTAGAAAGACCGGGTGCCGACGATCGGGAACGCCCTGGGCGGCGAGCTGCGCCGGTGGCGCGACGCCCGCCGCATCAGCCAGCTGGAGCTGGCCACGCGTGCGGGCACCACCCAACGGCATATGAGCTTCGTCGAGACCGGCCGCTCACTGCCCGGCCGCCCGCTCGTGCTGCGCCTCGCCGAGTCGCTGGACCTGTCGCTGCGCGAACGCAACGCGCTGCTGGTCGCCGCCGGCTACGCGCCCGCGTTCAGCGAGACGAACCTCGACGACCCCCGGATGCGGCCCGTGCGGGATGCGCTGCAGCAGGTGCTCGCCGGGCACATGCCGTACCCGGCACTCGTCGCGGGCCCGCGCGGCCAGATCGTCGCCGCCAACGACGCGATCGACGTGCTCACCGAGGGCGCCGCACCGGAACTGCTGACCGGCGACGTGAACGTCTGGAGGCTGGCCCTGCACCCGGACGGCATGGCCGGCCGCGTGCAGAACCTCGACGTCTGGGGCAGGCACGTGATCGAGGGCCTGCGCGCCAGGGCTGCCCGCCATCCCGATCCGCAGCTCAGCGAGCTGATCACCGAACTGTCCGGGTACGTGCCGGACGCGCCGCCGCCCGGCGACGACTACCTCGGCTTCGCGGTCCCGCTGCGGCTGAGCACGCCCGACGGCACCCTGCAGCTGCTCACGACGCTGACGTCGTTCGCCACCGCCGTCGACGTCACGCTGGCCGAGCTGCACCTGGAGGCCTGGCTGCCGGTGGACGCGGCCAGCGCCGACATCCTCACGCGTAGGGGTTGCGCCCGGAAAGGCCACCCACCTTGCACGGACCGTTGAACGCGTCGCGGCACACCACGACTCCCATGTAGGTGATCGTGTCGCCGCTGATCGACCACTTCAGGTCGTTGTAGGTCGTGTAGTCCTCCTTGTCGCAGCCGGAGTGGTCGTACCGGCGCGTCGGCGTGGTGTCGGGATGCAACGACCCGTTGTAGAACAGGAAGTAGGCGTAGACCGGCTTGGCGTCGCAGCCCCAGTCGGACACGATCAGGTCGATGTTCGACGCGGAGCTCCGCCCGGTCCAGTCGAACGTCGCCCCGGCGTAGCCGTAGTCCTGCGCCGAGTAGATGAACTCCTGCGCGGCCGCACCGGCGGACGGCGCGTTCAGGACGGTGGCCGACACCACCACCGCGGCAGCGGCCGCGATCTTGCTGAAGCTTCTCGAACCCATGGCGGCAGTCAACATCGCCCAGAGCCCCGGAAGAAGCTTTTGCGTCTCGGTGCAATACCTCTGCGCAATGCCTCTGACCTGTGCTCTTGGCCGACGAGGCGCAGGATTGAGGTGGAGGTGACAGGCGTGGGCGACGACTGGCTGTTCGGCTTCGGGTCCAACTCGCTGGAGGACCTGGTCGGCAAGCTGTTCGGCGGACTGGGACGGTCCCCTTCCGCCACGCGGCGCACCGACCACTTCGGCCGCGACCTGACCGCCGCGGCGCGGGATGGCCTGCTCGATCCCGTGATCGGCAGGGAGGACGTGATCGACGAGGTGCTCGAGGTGTTGTCGCGGCGCACCAAGAACAACCCCGTCCTGATCGGCGATCCGGGAGTCGGCAAGACCGCGATCGTCGAAGGCATCGCGGCCAGGATCGCGAGTGGCGAGGTGCCCACCACGTTGAACGGCAGGCGGCTCATCTCGCTGGACCTCGCGGGCATGGTCGCCGGAGCCAAGTACCGGGGCGAGTTCGAGGAACGGCTGGAAGGCGTCATCGCGGAGGTGGCCGCGACGAACCGGATGGTGATCCTCTTCATCGACGAGCTGCACACGGTGGTGGGCGCCGGAAGTGCCGAAGGCGCGCCGATGGACGCCGCGAACATGCTCAAACCGGTGCTCACGACCGGGAGGCTCCAGGTCATCGGCGCCACCACGGTCGAGGACTACCGGCGGCACGTCGCCAGGGACGCGGCGCTGGAGCGGCGGTTCCAGCCGATCGTGGTCACCGAGCCGTCGGCCGAGGAGTCGGTCGCCATCCTCCGCGGCCTGCGCGCCCGGTACGAGATGCACCACGGGGTGCGGATCACGGACGAGGCGATCGTGTCGGCCGTGGAGCTGTCGGCCCGCTACGTCACCGACCGGTTCCTGCCGGACAAGGCCGTCGACCTGGTGGACCGCGCGGGCGCGCGGGTCCGGTTGCGGGAGAAGTCCCCGATGCCGCCGGATCCGGTGGTGCTCGAGCAGCGGGTGTGGCGGCTGAAGCGGGAGATCGCTGCGGCAGAAGGGGACGCGTCCTCGCTGGAGGACGAGCTCGGCCGTGCCGTCGCCGAACTGGAGGCCGCCCGCGCCGCGCTGGCCAACGCGCCCGAGGTCGGCGCGAACGACGTCGCCGAGGTCGTGTCCCGCAGCACGGGCATCCCGGTCGCGCAGCTCACCGAGGCCGAACGGGATCGGTTGCTGCACCTGGAGGATCACCTGCACGAGCGGATCGTCGGGCAGGACGAGGCGGTGGAGGCCGTCGCCGACGCGGTCCGCCAGGGCCGGGCGGGCCTCAAGCACCCGCATCAGCCCGTCGGCTCGTTCCTGTTCCTCGGGCCGACCGGGGTGGGGAAGACCGAGGTCGCACGGGTGCTGGCCGAGGTGCTCTTCGGCTCGCAGGACCGGCTCATCCGGTTCGACATGAGCGAGTTCTCGCAGCAGCACACCGTCGCGCGGCTGATCGGCGCGCCGCCGGGGTACGTCGGCTACGAGGACGCCGGTCAGCTCACCGGGGCGGTCCGGCGCGTCCCGTACTCGGTGCTGCTGCTGGACGAGATCGAGAAGGCGCACAGCGACGTCTTCAACACGCTGCTGCAGGTGCTCGACGCGGGCCGGCTCACCGACGCGCAGGGACGCACCGCCGACTTCGCCAACGCCGTGATCATCATGACCAGCAACATCGGCGCCGACCAGCTGCTCGCCGCGGCGAGTTCGGGGGTTCCGGTCGAGCAGCTGCGCGAGCCGTTGATGGCCACGGTCCGCCGGTACTTCCGCCCGGAGTTCCTCAACCGCCTCGACGAGATCATCCTGTTCCGCGGCCTCGACTCCGGGCAGCTGCGGCAGATCACCGGGTTGCTGCTCGAACGCACCCGCCAGCGGCTGCGCGAGCAGAACATCACGCTGGAGGTGGACGGGCAGGCGATCGACTGGCTCGCGTCCCGCGGTTACGTCCCCGAGTACGGGGCCCGGCCGTTGCGCCGCACCATCGGCAAGGAGCTTGACCGGCGGCTGTCCCGCGCGCTGCTCGCGGGTGAGTTGCACAGCGGGCAGCACGTCGTCGTCACGGTCACCGATTCGGACCTGTCGCTCACGATCACCGATCCCCCGGCATGACCGCGCCGGGCACATGCAGGTCCTGAGCGGCATGCACACGGGTCGTGATCGAGAATCACGGGCGTGAAGAACCGTCTGCTGGTGTCCGGAAGTGCCGGGCCCGCCGTCACCGAGCTGGTGATCCCGGCGTTGTTGCTGCGCGCACCGAGTGCGACGTGGTCTGAGCTCGTCCACGTGTACGTGCCACATGGGCCAATGGTCGCCTTCAGCGGCCGGGACCTGCGCTCGCCCGGCATCGCCGCCGCCACCGAGGTGGCGCGTGCGGCCGGCTTCGAGACCGTGGTCCGGTCACCGGGCGGACGGATGGTCGCCTACGACAGCGGCGCCGTCGTGATCGACCACCTCGACCGCACCACCGGCATCCGGCACGCGGGCAGCGCCACGTTCGCGGACAACGCGGAGAACCACGCCAGGGTGCTGCGCGGGCTCGGCGACGTCGACGCCCGCGTCGGCGAGGTGGACGGGGAGTACTGCCCCGGCGAGTACAGCGTCAACGTCGGAGGCACGGCGAAGATCGTGGGCTCGGCGCAACGCGTCACCGCCACCGGTTCCCTGTTCAGCGCGGTGGTGCAGGTCGTCGTCTCGGACCGGGTGCGTGCCGTGATCGCGGACGTGTCCGACGCGCTCGGCTACGACCTGCGCCGCAGCTCCATCGCGGGCCTGGCCGACTACGCGCCCGCGCTGACCGCCGACGACGTGGCCGCGGCGTTCGCGGCGGACTACCGCGCCCGGCTCGGCCTGTCCGACGGAGAGCTGCCGGCCGAGGTGGTCACGCACGCGCGGACCGTCAGCGGCGGGTCGCCCTTCCACGTCGACGACTGGACACGGGCGAACCCGGTGGACGGCGCCTGACTCAGATCGCCTGGGAGAACTCGAAGAACCGATCCGGGTCGTACCGGCGTTTCACCTCGGCCAGCCGGGCGAGGTTCGGGCCGTGGTAGGCCTGCCGCCAGTCCGGCAGGTCCGGGTCGGTGAAGTTCAGGTAGGACGCGTTGTCGGTGTGTTCGCCGATGTCCTCGTGCAACGTCGTCAGCCACTCCAGGTTGTCGCACACCACCTGCGGACCGTCCGACGGCATCCACGACGTGTCCAGCGACACCAGGAACAACGCGTCGCGGTGCGGGAACGCCGTTTCCGTCGGGGACAGCGCGTTGATCGCACCACCCCAGCCGAACAGCGCCGCGCCTCCGCCGTCGGGATTGCCGCTGCCGGGCCACTTGCCGACGGCCGCGACGAGCGTGCGCACGCCTTCTTCTGGCAGGGGAACGGACGTCGTGCGCGTCCGGCCCGCGAACGCGCCACCGGCCGTCTCGTGGTGCACGTACTCCACCGCTTCCCAGTACGTCCGATCCTCGATGTCACAGCGGAACGGCCGGGTACCCGTCAACGGCGCGAGCAACGCGCGCAGCTCGTCTGCCGACCCGAGGTGCCAGCCGATCAGCGACACCATTCCGGTGCTGGTCAGGCCGATGCGCAACGCCAACGCGTCCGGTGCGGTGCGCTGGATCTCCTGCGCCAGCAGCACGACGTCGATCGCCTGCTCCCACTCCCACAGCAGCAGACAGGTCGCGCTGTCCACCACCGGGCGCGCCTGGAACGTGAACGACGTGTTGACGCCGAAGTTGCCGCCGCCACCACCTCGGCACGCCCAGAACAGGTCGGAGTTCTCGGCAGCGGAACAGGTCACCTCGCTCCCGTCCGCGAGCACGACATCGGTGCTGACGAGCGAGTCGCAGGTCAGGCCGAACGCCCGCGACACCGCCGCCACTCCCCCGCCCAGGGTGAGGCCACCGATGGCGACCTCGTCGGAGTTGCCCAGCGGGAACGTGATGTCGTGCGGCCGCAACGCCTCGTACAGCGCCCGCATCCGCGTTCCGCCGCCGACCGTGACCAGCGCCGTATCCGGGTCGACGTGCACCTGATCGAGCCCACGCAGGTCGAGGACCAGTCCGGTGCTGACGGACGTTCCGGCGTAGCTGTGGCCGCCGCCGCGCGCGACGAGCGGGACGTCGTTCTCCCGTGCCCACGTGATCGCCGTGACAACGTCCTCTGTGGACTTCGCCGACAGCACCGCCGCGGGCACGATGCCGGCATAGCGTTCGTTGAACGGCTTGCTGCTCGTCGTGAACCCGTCGTCGCCCGGCAGCAGCACCCGGCCGCGGACCCTGGCGGCGAGACCGTCGAACGTCACTGGACGACCCCTGCCAGCTGGGCTTCGCGCAGGATCTCCTCGCGTTCCCGCCAATGCGACCAGAACGCGCCCTTGTAGCCGAGGCTGGTCAGGCCGATGAGGAACGGGTTGTCGGCGTAGTTGTTCTCGGACTCGCTCATGCCCGCGAGCGTCGGCAGCATGACGCGGTGGTGGTCCGCCGGGTCGACGAGCGACCAGAGGTACTCGACCGTGCGCGACCAGCGGCCGTTCGGGTCGGTGTTCGTGCCCTCGTCCTCCAGCAGGTCCGGCGAGAAGTAGCAGACGAGCCGGAACTCGCCGCGCTCGTCGAACATGAACTGCCTCTCGTACTCGACGAGGCCGGCGCACATCTCCAACGGCTTCAGGATGATCGGCCCACTCGCGGTGTTCGACTGCAGACCCGGCACCGTGCGGACGCCGGCGCACTGCTCGGCGATCGAGATGCCGAGCGGGTGGTGCGGGAACAGCCGCAGTCCCAGCGAGAACGCGGTGACCGTGGCGTCCAGCGCCATGAACGCGTCGACGCAGTCGCGCATGGTCTCCCACGTCTCGCCCGGCATCGCGAACAGCGCTTCGACCATGGTCTTGATCCCACGCTCACGGCACAGCCGCACGAGTCGCTCGGTGTCGTCGAAGGTGTAGTACGTCGTGCCCTTGCCGGTGACCTTCCAGTTCGCGAGCACGTCCGGCCGGATGTGGTCGCTGCCGACGTTCACGCCCTGGCACCCCGCCGCGGCGAGCAGGTCGGCGAACTCCTCGTCGAACGGCGAGGGCTGGCAGTAGACCCACAGGCGCAGGTCGTTGAGCGGGTTGGCGGCGCTCGCGTGCTTGCGCCGCACGATCTCGCGCAGCACGTTCTTGGCGTGCGAGATCGACAGGTTGAACTCGCTGTCGGTGGTGTGCTGGTCGAAGATCCCCTGCGCCGCCAACGACTGCATCTCGTCCACGACGGCGGCGACGTCACGGCGTGCGACGGCACCGCCCTTCGCGTCGGGTTCGACGCAGTGCGCGCACCGGTAGACGCAGCCGGACTTGGTCAGGATGCCCGCGAGGCCACCACGCCGGTAGTACTCACCGTTGTCCACTTTGTACTTGTCGCCGGATCTTCTGATGTAGGTCCCGGCACCGTCGACCTGCCACGTCTTGACCACGGTCGGCCCGACGAGCGGCCGGGGCGTGAGGACGGTGGAGGTGCGGACGATCCCGTCCGGGGTGTTGCGGATCAGACCGTCCACAGTGGAGGTGTCGCGTCCGGTGGCGATGGCGTCGGCGAGGTCGACCACGATCACCTCACCCGGCCCCTTCACGCCGTAGTCGACGCCGAAGTAGTCGACGAGCGCGAACGGCATCGTGGAGAAGCCGATGCCTCCCGCGACGATCGGTGCCTCGGTCAGGCGGATGATCTCGGTGATGATCTCCTTGTGCTCGCCCACGAAAGGGCGTTGCTCGAACGCGTACACGGTGTCGGTGTTGCGCACCGTGATGCCGACCAGCATCGGTTCGCGCGTCGTGAAGTACTCCGTCAGGAACGTCTTCCAGTCGTCGCGGTGGAACGTCAGGTCCACCACCTCGACCTCGAACCCCGCGTTCTCCAGCGACGTGGTGAGCACGTCGAGCGCGTACGGTGCGATCGGCGGGTGCACCTTGTTCGGGTTGACGAGTGTTACCAGGCCTCTGCTCATCGAATCTTCCCCGCTAATCGGTCAGCTAATGGCGTGCCGCGCACCGTTGGCCAAGTGATCGGGGCGTCTGCAAGTACCACCAACTCATGATCGAATCGCCTGTAACTACACCCAACCTGTTCGTCACACGTCGAACCCGCGTGGCGTCGCTCGCCGCCACACGAGCGAGTTGGTAGTAGAAAAGCGCCTGTTGATGTTGAGTTGGTGGTACTTGCAGACGCCCGAAGCCAACGAGGCGACTAGACGATGCCGAGGGCGATGCCGAACTCGGGCTTGGCGTTCAGGAGGTAGGCGCCGGCGGACTGGAGGATCCGGTCCTGCGCGGCGAGGTGCTGGCAGATCGTGGCGGTGTCGCGCAGCCAGCGGTCCATCGGCGACGACTTGTGGATCGACCACGTCTGCAGCAGGTCGAACAGGCGGCCCACGATCGAGCGCGACATGCGGAACGCGTGCACCCACGACAGCGGGCAGGCGGCGCGGTCGATCGGGTCGAGGTCGTCGAGCACTCCACCGGCGGCCAGCACTTCCCACTGGCGTTCCAGTGCCCCGTAGACACCGGCACGCGTGGCGTTGAAGTCGGCTTCACATGCCGCCAGCGTCACCTGCACACGCCAGATGTCCGCCCAGTCCGTGCCGGTCATGCGGTCGACGCGCTGCAACACGCACTCGCGGGCGTAGTCCAACGCCGCCCGCGCGACACCGAGCGCGACGCCGCACATCGTGCGGGTGAACGCGTCCGGCTGGGCGAGCGGGCCGCGGCGGCCGCGGACGTCGTCGAAGCTGAACGAGTGCTCCTCCGGCACGAACACGTCGGTGATCGTGTAGTCGCAGCTGCCGCTGCCGCGCAGACCGGTGGTGTCCCAGTTGTCGATCACCTCGACCTGCTCGCGCGGCACGAGGAACTGGCGCGACTCGTGCGGGTTGCTGCCGTCCGGGCTCGCGTACTTCTTGCCGTCCTGGTAGACGAACCCGCCGGAGATCACCCAGTCGGCGTGGGTGATGCCGCTGCCGAACGGCCACCGCCCGGTGAGCCGGTAGCCGCCGGGCACCTTCTCGGCGCGGCCGGACGGCTGCAGCAGACCGGCGACGATCTGGTCGGGGTTCGGGAACATCTCCTTGGCCACGACCGGGTCGATGAACTCGGCGTAGATGCCGGTGTTCGACCCGATCATCGAGCACCAGCCGACCGAAGCGTCCCCGTAGGACAGTGCCTCGACGACCTCCAGCTGTTCCATCGAGGTCAGTTCCAGGCCACCCCAGTGCTTTCCGAAGCACATGCGGAAAACACCGTTGTCCCGCAAGGTGTCCACAATGTCCTGTGGCAGGTGGCGCAGTTCCTCGATCTCCGCGGACCGTTCCCGCAGCATCGGCGCCAACGCCCTGGCGCGTTCGATGAGCTCCGCGGCCGTGGTGGCGGCGGGTTCCCTCGTCATGGTCACCTGAACTCCCCTACTTGACGATGCCGAGGCAGATGCGGAACTTGGGCCGGCGACCGAGCAGGTACGCGCCAGCCGACTCGAGGATCGCGTCCTGCGCCGAGAGGTTCTGGCACATGGTCGCGGTGTCGCGCAGCCAGCGGTCCATCGGCGAGGACCGGTGGATCGACCACGTCTGCAGCAGGTCGAACAGCCGGTTCACGATCGAGCGGGACGTGCGGAACGCGTGCAGCCACGCGATCGGCGACGCGGCGCGTTCGTTCATCGTGAGGTCGTCGAGCGTGCCGCCGGACGACAGGACCTCCCACTGCCGCGTCATCGCCGAGTACACGCCGTTGCGGGTGGCGTTGAAGTCGGCCTCGCACTCGGCGAGCGTGACCTGGACGCGCCAGATGTCCGCCCAGTCCGTGCCGGTCATCCGGTCGACGCGCTGCAGCACGATCTCGCGGGCGTAGTCCAACGCCGCACGCGCTACTCCGAGCGGAACACCGCAGAGGCTGCGCATGAACGACTCGGGCTGCGCGAGCGGGTGCGGCGAGCAGCGCGGGTTGTCGAACGTCAGGGTGTGCGCCTCCGGCACGAACACGTCCGTGATCGTGTAGTCGGAGCTGCCGCTGCCGCGCAGACCGGTGGTGTCCCAGTTGTCGAGGATCTCGACCTGGCTCTGCGGCACGAGGAACTGGCGTGACTCGTGCGGGTTGCTGCCGTCCGGGCTCGCGTACGGCTCGCCGTTGGAGAAGACGAACGCGCCGGACATCACCCAGTCGGCGTGGTGGATGGTGCTGCCGAACGACCAGCGGCCGCTCAGCAGGAACCCGCCGGGCACCTTGTCGGCGCGCCCGGCAGGGGCGAGCACGCCGGCGGTGACCATGTCGAGCCGCGGGTAGACCTCGCGGACGACGTCCGGTTCCAGGAAGTTCGCCAGCAGACCGGTGTTCGCGCCGATGATGCCGCACCACGCGGCGGACGCGTCGCCGTACGCGAGCGCCTCGGCGACCTGCGTCTGCTCCATCGACGTGAGCTCGGGGCCGCCCCACTCGCGGCGGAAGCACATGCGGTGCACGCCGGTGGCGCGCAGCAGCTCGACGACGTCCGCCGGGAGCTGCCCTGCCTGCTCGATCTCCGCCGACCGTTCGCGCAGCACCGGCGCGAGCGCCTTGGCACGGGCGATGATCTCGGTCGCCGTGCGGGGCTCGTCGGCCACCGTCGTCATGTTCTCGCTCCTCACTCGTCCACGTCCAGAAGCCCCGCGGGCATCGCGAAGGGCGCGTCGGGATCGGCCGGCCCGACCGGTTCGGTCTCCAGCTCCACCAGGGCGGCGGCGGTCTCCAGCCGGTCGAGGCACGTCTGCGTGTCGTCGGCCTCGCACACGACGAACGAGTGCCGCGCCAGGTAACCGCCGGGAGGCAGCCGCAACGTCGTGCCGGGCTCGCACATCGGCGAGGCCGCGACCAGGCCGGGCGCCTCGGCGGGCACCTCGATCGACTTCAGCAGGCAGTCCTCTGCCGGGTAGCCGAACCGGATGCCCGCGACGCGGCGGTGCTTCGGCGTGATGTCCGGCCGCTGCCCGGTCGTGACGTCGAACAGCACCTCGCCGGGTTCGATGCCGGTGGCGGTGCGGCCCAGGAACGGGATGAGGTCGCCGCCCAGCCTGC
Source organism: Lentzea nigeriaca (assembly GCF_016907955.1). Lineage (GTDB taxonomy): Bacteria > Actinomycetota > Actinomycetes > Mycobacteriales > Pseudonocardiaceae > Lentzea > Lentzea nigeriaca. The sequence goes on from NZ_JAFBCX010000003.1 coordinate 291,200, forward strand.
CGTTGATCTCGATGATCAGCGGGCCGCGGTCGGTCAGCCGCACCTCCGCGTGCGTGATGCCGTTCTCGATGCCGAGCGCCTCGTGGGCCTTCGCGAGGTGCCGCATCAGGTCCTGGTCGTCGAGCAGCGGGTCGTTCGCGTCGACCACGTGCCCGACCTCCTCGAAGTACGGGTGGTCGCTGGAGTGCTTGCGCGCCACGAACATCGGCAGGTACTCGCCTTTGTGGACAGCGCCGTCGACGCTGATCTCCTGGCCTGGCGCGTAGCGTTCGACGATCGCACTCGCCCGGTAGGGGCCGGGGTCGACCTCGCTCGCCGACAAGGCGGTGTGGAACGCCTCGTCGAGCTCGGACTCGTCGGTGGCGAAGACGACTCCGATGCTGGCACCCATCGCGCGGGGCTTGATCACGACCGGATAGCCGATGCGTTCCGCCGCGGCACGGGCCTGCTCGACGGTCGTCGTGAGCTCGAAACCCGGCTGGTGCAGGCCCGCGGCGGTGAGTACGGCACGGGTGCGTTCCTTGTCGCGGCAGCCGCGCACGCCCGCCGCGGACAGGCCTGGTACGCCGAACTCGGCGGCGAGCAGGCCCGCGTCGAGGACAAGGGGTTCGTCCCAGCACATCAGCCCGACGACGGCGCGGCGGGCCACGACTGCCCTGGCGGCCTCGCCCATGACGTCCGAGTCGAAGACGTTCGCGACGATGATCTCGTCGAAGTACTGGCGCTGCCAGGTGGGTTTGAGGTTGTTGATCAGGACCAGGTCGATGCCCGCCGCCTTGGCGCGGCGGGCGATCGGCGCGACGAGGTACTCGCGGTAGACCTTGAGTCCGCTGCCGATGACGAGGATCGCGGGGTTCATGCGGTGGCTCCCGTTCTGCGGGTGAGCAGGTCGGTGAGGATGTCCTGCGAGCGGTGGGCGATGACGCTGATCAGCGAGTCGGCGATGCCGTGCGTCTCCTCGTTCACGCCCTGCAGGTACATGGCGCCCCACGCGGAGTCGCCGAGGTCGACCCGGTAGCTGCGGTTGACGGTGATCTCGTCGATGCCGGCCCGTTCGGCGAGATCGCGGACGAGCCACGGCATGCGCGGGTCGTAGCCGGTGCCCAGCAGCACGAGGTCACTGTGCAACGGCTCGACCTTGCCGCTCATGCGGTCACGCAGGTCGAGGACCACCTCGTCGTTCTCCACGCGGGCGGCGACGACCTCGGTCATCGGCCGCACCCACGAGCGCTGCGGGCCGAGCGTCTTCTGCTGGTACAGCATCGTGTAGAGCTGGTCGAGGAACTCCGGCGCGAGGCCGGCGTAGTTGGTGAGCCGCATCTCGCCGAGGATCTGCTTGCGCACCTCGGGCGGGCTGTCGTAGAACTCGTCGACGAACGACGGGTAGAACAGCTCGTTCACGAACTTGCTGTGCTGGTAGTTCTGCAGCCCGATCGACCGGACGACCATCGTCACCTGGCTCTCGGGCAGATTCTGGTGCAGCGCGTAGAACATCTCCGCCGCGCTCTGCGCTCCACCCACGACCACGGCGCGCACCGGCTTGTCCTTCGGGATCTGCGCGATCCTGGTGCGGTACTGGGCGCTGTGCACGATCCGTTCGGCCGGCAGCTCGCCGAACACGTCCGGGATGCGCGGGTCACGACCACCGCCGACGACGAGATCGCGGCACCGGATCCGACCACCGTCCACAAGGGACACCTCCCAGCCGGTGATCGTCCCGTCGCCCGACCGCGTCGGCTCGATGCTCTGCGCGCGGGAGTCGTAGCGGATCTGCACGCGCTCCAACGACTTCGCCGCCCACTGGAGGTAGTCCGAGAGCTCCCAGCGGAACGGACTGAACGTACCGAGGTTGACGAACTCGTCGAGCCGCCCCTGGTCGTGCAGGAAGTTGAGGAACGAGAAGCGGCTGCGCGGGTTGCGCAACGTCACCAGGTCCTTGAGGAACGAGACCTGGCTGCGCGCCCACGGCATGAGCAGGTTGCGCTGCCACTTGACGTCCGGGCTCTGCTCCAGCAGAAGGGTGTTCTCGGCGAGGTCCGACTCGGACTCCTCGATCGCGACGGCGAGCGCCAGGTTCGCCGGTCCCGCGCCGATCGCCAGTACCCCAACCTCTCGGTCAGTCACAGTGCCCCCTCCGATGGTTTCGCAGCCGAAAACCAAGCTAGACAACGAAGTTCCCCGAGAAGAAGAGGAACCGTTCCCGACCGAGCGGGAATTACCGGACTTCGATGTGGACGGTGTTCGCCGCGTTTTCCGCGCGCCGCAACGCTTCCGCGGACGTGTCGCCGGTGGCCATGACGATGCCCGCGCGGTCCCACGAGCTGCGCAGGCCGTCGAACCTCTCCCCCGGCGCGACCGTCACCTGCAGCAGGTGCACTCCGTCGAGCCGCCGCGCCTCGTCCACGCCCTCGACGCTCTCGACGACACCGGGCTCGATCGTCAGGAACCGCACGGCTGCACCGGACTTCGCCCGGGCCGGCAGGTCGCTCGGCGGGTCCTCGCCCTTGAGCACGGCGTAGTAGCAGCGCAGCAGCTCGACCGGGTACGCGAGCTGGACGACGTCCAGAATGCCGTCTCCCGCGAGCCTGCCCGCACACTCGACGAGGTGCGGGACGCCGCCCGCGACGATCCACTCGCAGTGCACGATGCCGTCGCGGAACCCGGTCGCGTCGATCACCAGCGCGGTGTCCTGTTTCAGCAGGTCGTCCAGCTCGGGCGGGATGTCCGCGGGCACGACGTGCGCGAGCTCGACCGGGCGCGGGCCGGGGACGAGCTGCTTGCCGGTGACGTTGGCCCACAACGGTTTCCCGTTCTGCACCAGCGTCTCGACGCTGAACTCCTCGCCCTCGACGAACTCCTCGGCGAGCATGGAGAGCTCCATCGGGCGGTCGGGGACGAAGATGCCCTCGTCCTGCGCGGTGCAGTGCGCCCAGGCCTGCTCGATGTCGTCGGGGTAGCGGATCACCTGGGTGCCCACGGAGGCCTGGCGGTTGGACGGCTTGAGCACTATCGGCCGGTCCTGCATGAACGCCAGGACGTCAGCCGGGCTCGTCACCCGCACGCTCGCCGGATTCCGGATGCCGGCGGACGCGGTGACCTGCCGTAGCAACGCCTTGTCCCGCATGATCTGCGCCGCCCCGAGCGTCGCCCCCGGCAACCCGTAGCGCTCGGCGAGCCGCGCGGCGAACGGTGTCGCGTACTCGATCGCGGGGATGATCGCCGCGGGGTCGAGATCGCGGTGGGTGTGGAAGAACTCGTCGGCCTTGCCCGGCGTGAGGTACTCCCACTCGATCAGGCCGCGGGCGAACCCGACGCCTTCGATCTGCTCACGTACGTGCCGCTTGCGCACCACGTCCGGTTCCTCGACGTAGATCAGCGAGTCGTCCGGCTGGAACTCGGCGATCAGGCCGAGCGTGACACCGACGAACCCGACGACGATGACGGGCTTCATGCCACACCTGCCTCTGCCGGCTCCTTCACCACGCGGACGCCGTACACGGCGAGCAGCCCGGCGACCCCGTTGACCAGCGCGATGACGATCCAGAACGCGCCACCGAGCGAGTTGAACGTGAACACGCCGAACAACGGCCCGATCGCGCACGCCAACCCGACCACGGCCTGCATCGTGCCGATGTAACGCGACTTGTACGCCGCCGGGAACTTCGCCGGGTGCGCGAACATGCTCGGCCCGGCGATCATCAGGCCGCTCACCGCGAACACGGCACCCAGGATCACGAACGTCCCGGAGTGCACGGCGAGGGCGTAGAGGGCGAAGCCGAACGAGTTCACCAGGTGCCCGGCGAGCACGGCGACGTGCACCGGGATCCTGACGATGTACGCCGTGATCTTCAGCTCGCACGTGATGAGCACGACCGACGAGATCGTCAGCACCGCGCTGTAGAGGCCGGTCGGGTACTTGTCCGCGACGATCTCCAGCGGCAGCGCCGTGACGGACTGCGCGTACGCGATCGTGCCGAGGAACACCGCCGCGAGGTAGGCGAGGTACTTGCCGTCCCGCAGCATCGTCGAGTACGCGGTGCGCGAGTCCACGGTGGACTTCTCTTCGTCCTCCTCCGGCGCCTCCACCCGCGGCAGCAGCGAGTACGCCAGCAGCGCGTAGATCAGCGCGGTGGCGCCGTCGACGTAGAACAGCAGGTCCCAGTCGACGAGAATCAGCCCGGCGGCGATCAGCGGGGCGAGAGCGGCGCCGGTGTTCAGCGCGATGCGCATCATCGAGAACGCCATCACCTGGTGCTCTTCCGGCATCAGGTCGCTGAGCAGCACTGCCGCGGCGGGCCGGTACGCCTGCGTCACGAGCCCCGCGAGGCCCACGACCAGGAACAGCACCACCGGCGTCTTGGCCACGAACGGGATCGACGACACCAGCGGCGCGGACGCCAGCATGGCCAGCGTGATCGTCGTGCGCGGCCCGAGCCGGTGCGTGAGCTCGCCGCCTAGCAACGTGCCGAAGATCGCCCCGACGCTGTACGCGGCGAGGCACAGGCCCGCCACGCCGATCGCGTCGCCGCGGAAGGTCAGGTACAGCAGGATGAACGTCTGGACGAACGCGCCGAGCTGGTTGATCAGTACGCCGCCGAGGAGGTAGCGCACGGGGGTGGGGGTCGCCCGCAACGTGGCGATCACCCCGGTCTTCTCTGCCATCAGGCTGACTCCTCAGGAGCGTTGACCGAACCGGAACCGGACATCACGCCGCCTCCCCGAGCGCACCGAGAGCTCCCACGATGCGCGCGGCCACCAGCGGCGCCGAAGCGAATCCCGAGCCCCCGCAGGCCGCGCGTGCCCAGACGGCCGGCGCCACCTCCGTGAGCTGGGCGCCACCCGTGACCGCGTCGGCGGCGTAGTGGCAGTGCTTCACCGCGACCACGGTGTATCGGTCCACATCGGACACGATGGACGCGGCGAGCAGCTGGTCGGCCCAGTCCTGGTAGAGCTCGACGCTGTCGACGGACTCGACCTCCCGGCAGACGGCGTTCGAGCTGATCTTCAGCAGGGTGCCGTCACCGGGCGGCAGCAGCCAGGCCCGGCCGTCGTCGCCGAGCCCGCCGGCACCGGGTGCGTTCTCCCACCAGCGCATCAGCGGCTCGGGAGGCCGCAGGTACACCATCGTCTGGCGGTGCAGCCGCACCGGGACGCCGACCAGCTCTGCGGTCCACGGGCCCTCGGCGACCAGCACCAGGTCCGCCCGTACCGTGACGCCGCCCTCGACGGAGACGCGGCCGGTTCCGACGGCGGTGACGCGGCTGTTGGGCCGCAACGACACCAGCGGGTGCTCGATCAGCCAGCGCACGGCCGCGACCAGCACTCGCGTCGCGAGCAACACCCCGGCGTCGACCTCCAGCACGCCCACCGCGTCCCGAGCGAACACCAGGTGCGGCAGCTTCTCCGGCTCCAGCGTCTCGACGGGCAGCCCCCACGCCATCGCCTGCCCGGCCATCACCGCGGCCTGAGCGCGCGGCCAGGCCGTGACGACGCCGACCCGGCGGTAGAACCTGGTGTCCAGCAACGACTCCAGCTCCAGCCACCGCCGGTGCGCGGCGACGCGGCCGAGGGTGGCGTCCACGTCGTCCGGGACGAACGTCCGGAGCGCGCGGTGCTGGTCGAACGACGTGGACACCGGACTGGGGATGCTGCCGCGGTCGAGCACGGTCACGCGGTGGCCGGCGAGCGCGCACTCCACCGCTGTCACGAGGCCGGTGACGCCCGCCCCGACGATGACGATCCTGGCCATCACTCGGGAAGTTCCGGCAGCCGCCGAGGCGTGAACCGCACAGTGTCGAACGTCGCCGGGATCGCGGTGTCCGGCAGCGCCGAGGCGGCGAGGTCGGTGAGGATCGGCGCGGCGCAGCGCAGGAACACGTCGACCTCGTGGCAGAAGTCGCCCGCGTTCCCGGCCGTGAGCGGGAAGGAGTCCAGGCGGGCGAGCTGCTCGGTGAGCGTGAACGCCGCCGCCGTGACGCTGAACCGACGCACGTCGTAGGCGCCGGCGAAGCGTTCGGCCATCAGCCGTGCGGCGACGCGGGAGCGCTCCGAGACCGGCAGCGGAGCCGGCGCCAGCGCGTTGACCCTGGCCGCGATCCGGTTCCACGGCGCGACCAGGCGCGACGACGTCACCTCCGCCATCGCGGCGCGGGTGAAGTTCGTGCGCTGGAACTCCGGGCTGGTCGAGGCGAGGTAGAACCGGACGACGTCGCGCGGGACACCCTGTCCGAGCAGCTCCTGGCCGGTGACGAGGTGGCCGCGGCTGGTCGAGAACTTGTCGTTCTCCAGCTCGTAGAACTCGTTGGTGACGAACTGCTCCGGCAGCACGTACTCCTCGAGGGCGAGCAGCATCGCGACACCGGCGACGGCGAACGCGAACCCCGCGTCGGAGCCGAAGAAGTACACGATCTCCGTGTCACCGAACCACAGCTGGTCGTCGCTCTCCAGCACCTCGCCTCGACGCTGCGCGGCGAGCGCGGACGCGTGGACGCTCCACGTGATCGTCTCGGTGTCCGAGTAGAACACCTGGCCGGCGACCTCGGGGAACGGCGCGGGGATGCCCCAGGAGATGGGCAGCGTGATCGGGTAGTCCGGCAACGGCCGCGCCAGCATCTCCTCGATCATCCGCGCGAGCCGCGGCCGCAACGTCGGCGCGTGCCGCGCGAAGAACTCCTCCAGTCCCGCCCGGTACTCCTCGACCGGCAGGACCAGCACCTCCGCCGAGCGCAGCTCGACCGGGTCGTCCGGGTCCAATGTGGACCGCGGGTCCACGAGCTCGCCGGAGGCGATCCAGTGGCCGCAGCCCTCGCACAGCCCGGCACAGCCGTCGCTCAGGCACACCGGGCAACCACCGCGCACGTACGCGTCGGTGAGGAACTCCCCGGTCCGCGGCGAGTACGGGAACTCGACTGCGCGCAACCGCAGTTTGCCCGCGCTGTGCAGGCGGTCGAAGAACGTGACGACCGTCTTGACGTACCGCTCGTCGAACCGCACGAACCCGTCCGGCTCGATGCCCATCGCCGCGAGCGACGCATCGACCTCGCTCGCCGACTTCTCCCGCAGGTCCTCCGGCCGGACGCCGAGGCGGCGGGCGGTGGTGACGATGTAGTTCTGCGTCGAGTGGATGCCGGTGCCGAACAGCACGTCGCACCCGGCGGCACGGGCGTACCGCGTGCAGATGTCGGCGGCCAGGAAGGGGCCGGCGAGGTGGCCCAGGTGCAGGTCGCCGTTCGCGGTCGGGCCTGGAGCGATCACCAGAAGCATCAGGCACTCCTCAGCTCAGCGGTACGACGGGCGAGCAGGTCGTTCACGATGTCCTGCGAACGGTGCGCGAGGACGCTGATCAGCGAGTCGGACATGCCGTGCGTCTTCTCGTTGACGCCCTGCAGGTACAACGCGCCCCACGCCGCGTCACCGATGTCGACGCGGTAGCAGCGGCTGACGGCGATGTCGTCCAGCCCGAGCCGGTCGGCGAGATCGCGTGCCATCGCGGGCATCCGCTGGTCGTAGCCGGTCCCGAGCACCACGAGGTCGCAGCGCACCGGCTCGACCTTGCCGGTCTTCCGGTCGTGCAGGTCGAGCACGATCTCGTCGCCGTCCTGCCGGGCGTTGACCACCTCGGTCATCGACCGGACGCTGGAACGCCGCGGTCCCAGCATCTTCTGCTGGTACAGCATCGTGTAGAGCTCGTCGAGGAACGGCGGCGCGAGGCCCGCGTAGTTCGCGAACCGCATCTCGTCGAGGATCTGCGCGCGCACCTCCTCCGGCGTGTCGTAGAACTCGTCCACGTAGGACGGGAAGAACGCCTCGTTGATGAACTTGCTGGTCTGGTAGTTCTGCGGGCCGATCGACCGCACCAGCCAGGTGACCTGGCTGTCGGGCAGGTCGGAGTGCAGCGCGTAGAACATCTCCGCGGCGCTCTGCGCGCCACCGACCACGACGGCGTGCAGTGGCCGGTCCTTCGGCACGTCACCGATGCGGTCGAGGTACTGCGAGCTGTGCACGACCTTGTCCGCGGGCAGGCCGGCGAACACCGCGGGCACGTGCGGGTCGCGGCCGCCGCCGACGACCAGGTCACGGCACCGGATCACGTCGCCGTTGGCGAGCGTCACGGTCCAGCCGGTGATCACACCGTCCTGCCGGACGGGATCGATCCGCGCGGCGCGGGCGTCGTAGCGGACGCCGACGCGGTCCAAAGAGGACGCGACCCACTGCAGGTAGTCGGACATCTCCCACCGGTACGGGTGGAACGTGCCGAGGTTGACGAACTCGTCGAGCCTGCCCTGGTCGTGCAGGAAGCTCAGGAACGAGAACCGGCTGCGCGGGTTGCGCAACGTCACGAGGTCCTTGATGAACGACACCTGGCTGCGCGCCCACGGCATCAGCGTGCCGCGCTGCCACCTGACGTCCTCGTGCTGCTCCAGCACGAGCGTGTCGCCCGCGAGCTCCCGCGCACCCGACTCCTCGATCGCGACCGCGAGGGCGAGGTTCGCCGGGCCCGCGCCGATCGCCAGTACGCCCACGTCTTGGACAGTCACACGTCCCCCTCTGTTCGTCCCCGAGTGGCGTTCCAGAGGCTAGGTAGCGGCACTTCCCCACAGGTAGGGGAACTGTTCCCGACCGCATGGGCAATGCCGATTCCCTTACGGGGCAAAGAAGTACGGAACCGGGTCACCGACAGTGATCATGCGCGGCGCTCACCGGGTGTCACCCGTTGCGCCGCCTCGTTGGACCGCTTCGCCGAACGGACGAGCCGAACGCAGTCACGCCGCTACTCCGGTCGTCATCGGCCCCAGGGATCACGTTGGGCCGAACGAGTGAAAACCGCGTTTTCGAGATCGCGACTTACCCCGATGAGGCGATATACCCTACGGCCGGTGCCGCTCTTTGGGGGAGATCAGGTGACCGCTGTGGAATGACACGTACAGCTATTTTCGGGGGAGTCAGATGACTCAGGTGGAACACGCGGCCCTACCAAGCCTGCGCCGCGGCCACGACATCGCGGTCCTGCACAGACCTGCGACAGTCACGGTGGTGCTGGCCGACACGCAGCCAGCCATCAGGCACGGCGTGCGTTCCGTGCTCGAACGCGTGGACGGCGTTTCCGTTGTAGGTGAAGCTTCTACTTCTTCGGACGTTCTCGCGGAGACAATGCGGTGCCAACCCGACGTCCTCGTCATCGACGTCGACACCGTGGGAGCCGGAAACTGCCTATTAGTGGAGCAAATAACGCGCGCATGCCCCGAAACGGGCATCCTGGTCTTCAGCGCGCTTGATTGTGACGCGACCGTCCTCGCCGCGATTCGGGCGGGCGCGCGCGGCTATTTGTTGAAGAACGCGGACCCCGCCCAGATCGTGCGCGGCATCCAGGCCGTCGCGGCGGGCGAGTTCCTCATCGGCAAGACCATCGCCGCCCGCTTCGGCACCCTCATGCACCCGGTGGCGGGACAACCGCCGTACCCGTTCCCCCAACTCACCGGCAAGGAGCGGGAGGTCCTCGACAGGATCGCGGCCGGCCGGTCGAACGTCGCCATCGCGCGGGAGTTCGCGCTCGCCTCGAAGACCATCAGCAACCGGGTGTCCTCGATCTTCGCGAAGCTCGGTGTGGCGGACCGCGCCCAGGCGATCGTCCTCGCCCGCGACGCGGGACTGGGGCGGTAGTTCCTGATACAAAAGGGAAAGCCGCCCCTGTCGGCGGGGAAACCCGCGAACCTACGCTCCGCCTCGTCGTCGAACGTCGATCGGAGTTGGGGATGCCGACAGACCACGTGGACTTCCGCAGGCGCGAGCCGGAGAACCTCGTCCGCGAACACGGGCTCGACCTCAGGCTGCTGCACCCGTGGCCCGGCCTGGCCACACCGTTCCGCGGCGCCTGGTGCGTCCTGCGCCCAGGCGACCGCACCGACACGCACCAGCACCGCGAGCAGGAGCTGTTCATCGCGATGGCGGGACGTGCCGAGGTGGTCGTGGGCGAACGCACCCACGTGATCGCGGCGGGTGACCTGATGCTGATGCCCGGCGACGTCGACCACCACGTCCTCAACCCGAACGACGAGGACTTCTCGTACTACGCGATCTGGTGGGACGGCGTGATGGCCGAGGAGTACCTGGCGTGATCGACTACAACGGCCGCAAGTTCCGCAAGCCCGACAGCGACCCGCACACCGTCGCCGAGTACCACCAGGAAGGCGACCTCGTCTGGGCCGACTTCGCCGGTGGCACCGTCCGCCGCGGCTCGATCGCCGGGACGCGCGCCCCGGACGGCACCCTCCACATGGGATACACGATGGTGCTCACGAACGGCGAGGTGATCTGCGGGCACACCGTGAACACACCCGAGTTCACGGCAGAAGGCCGCCTGCGGTTGCGCGAGGAGTGGGAGCGCTACGGCCCGCACGCCGCCGCGGGAACGTCCTTCATCGACGAGGTCGGCTGACTCACCCGCACGATCCGCGGGCGATCAAGCTGGGTTGGAAGACGATCCGCTCCGGTGCCGTGGGCTCCTCGACGACGAGCTCCGCGGCCCTGCGCCCCATCTCGTACGACGGCTGGGCGACCACGCTGATCCCGAGCGTGCTCGCCCACGGGAAGTCGTCCACGGTCAGGAAACCGACGTCGTCGGGCATCTTGAGATCCCGAGCGGTCAGTGCCGCGTGGACGGCCGCGGTCAGCCGGCCGGTCGTGCACACCACGGCGTCAACACGGTGCAGCAACGAGCCGACAGCGGCATCCACCTCGTCCTCGTTCTCCACGAGGACCTCCTGCGGCTGCGGCAGACCGCTCTCGGCGAGGCCCTGCCGCAGTCCTTCCACGCGCTTGACCTGAGTCGGCCGATGGCTGCCGCTCACGACTCCCACCCGCGACCGGCCGCAGTCCGTCAGGTGCGCTGCCATCAACCTCCCGGCCGCGACGTCGTCGAGGCTCACCGAGTGCAGCCCTGGGGCGGTGCGCGCGACGATCACGCACGGTGTGCCGTTCTCCGCCATCCGCCGTGCGTGGTCGTCGGCGGTCTCGTCGGCGGTGGTGATCAGGCCGCGCACCCGGTGCTGGTCCATCGCCCGCACCTGGGCGGCTTCCCGGTCGGTGCGGCGGTAGGTGTTGGCCAGCATGACCGGACTGTCGTTGGCCGCGGCCACCTCGTCGACACCCCGGATCAGGTCCAGGTAGAACGGACTGCTCAGGTCGCGGATGATCACGCCGATCGTGCTCGACCGGCCGGCGAAGATGCTCTTCGTGAGCGCGTTCGGGCTGTAGCCGAGGCTTTCGGCGGACGCCCACACCTTCGCGGCGGTCGACTCGGCGACGAGGCCGCCGTTCAGCACTCGGGAGACCGTCGCCGTCGACACTCCCGCGTGCACGGCGACGTCACCGATCGTCACTCGCTTCATCCGCGACCAGCCTGCCTTCCCGCACGACGATCCTGCCGTTGATCATGACGACCCGGACATTGTCCAGCGCCGCCGGGTCGGTCACCACCAGGTCCGCGACCGCCCCCGGCACGATCCGGCCACGCCGGGGCGCGAGTCCGGGGAACGTGTCGGCGACCGCGGACGTGGCCATCGCGATCGCGGCGGGCAGGCCGACCACGCCCGCCTTGGTCGCGCGGTCGATCGCCAGCAGGATCGGGTCGTGGTGGCCGGCCGCGTAGTCGGTCGAGATCGTGTCCACCAGGCCCGCCTCGAACAGGGCGAAGAGCAGGTCGGGGGTGAGGTCCGGCCGCCCACCCCGGAACGTGTCCAAAATGGACACATCGATGACCACTCCCCGTTCCTTCAGCCACTCCGCGTGCTCCAGCGCCTCCCGCGTCGTGAAGCTCGGGTGGTTGGAGTGCCCGGCGACCAGCCGCACGTCCGTCCTCGCGATCGCGGCGACCTGCGTCATCGACGCGGCAGCGTTGTGCACGAGCACCGGGACGTCCAGTTCCCTGGCCTGGTCCGCCGCTTCGGACAGACCGCGCAGCGCGACGTCGAACGCGGGCAGCACCACACCGGACACGATCTCGCGGGCGTCGTCGACGGACAGCAGCCCGGCCAGCCCGGCACTCTCCAACGCCTGCTCCACCGCGTCGCGGTCGAACGCCGCGGTGCTGATGTGCCTGCCCAGCACCGCGACCTTCAACTCGTTCGCCTGCGACCTGGTCACTCGGACACCTGTGCGCCGCGCGATCTCCTGAGGGATGTACAGGTAGCTCGCCCCGCCGCCGCCGAGCGTGTGCCCCGAGCCGATCTCGCCCAGCGCCACCGCTCCTTCGGCAACGGCCTGACGCGCGGTGAACGCCCTGTCGGCGTCGGTGAGGCCGCCACCGTCGGTGATCCTCGCCGCCTCCAGGCACGCGGGTACGTTGCAGGAGGCCGCTTTCACGTTGACCGGATGCGCTTCGTCAGTCCTGGCAACGGCTTCCGCGGTGATGAACCCGTCGACGCAGAGCACCGTCGTCGTGCCCTCCAGCAGATGCCGGTCGAGGTTCGCGTTCACCTGCCGGTGCGGCAACGGTTCGTGGCCGCTCGGGAACAGCGGCCCGTACGCCGTGCCGTGCGTGTGGTTGTTGATCAGGCCGGGGATCACCAGCATTCCTTGCGCGTCAACGACTTCCGCCGACGGGTAGGCACCGTTGCCCGGCTCGACGATCTCGCGGACCGCGTCGCCCTCGATGACGACGTCGACGCCGCGCCGCGGTTCGGTGCCCCGGCCGTCGACCAGGTCGCCGCCGCGCACGATCGTCGTCATCGCTCGAACCGCTCGAAGCGGAACGCCGCCAGCGCGTCGTCGGAGTCCTCGCCGAGCACCTCGGCGGCGACGAGCTCGCCCGCGTGCAGGCACAACGTCACTCCGCTGTGCGACACGGCGAAGAAGTAGTTGGGCAGGTCGGCCACCCGCCCCAGGACAGGCAATCCGTCGCCGGGGATCGGCCGCTCCCCCGTGCGCACGCTCTCGACCTTCGCCGCCCGAATGCCGGGGCAGAGCGACGTGGCGGCCCGCACCAGCTCGTCCACCGCCTCCTGGCCGCCCCGGTCGACCTCGCTGGAGTGCAACAGGATCCGGCCGTCACCCTCTGGTCTCATGTGGACGTCCGGCGCGTGCACCACCCTCGACAACGGCACCGCTACAGGAGACGTGTACACGAGCACGCACGGCAGGTTGCGCATCGGCAACGCAAGCCCGGCCATCGCGGCGACCTCGGCCGCCTTCGGCCCCGCGCAGTTCACGACGGCGTCCGCGGTGAGCACCCGGCCGGACTCCAGCCGCACGGCCCGCACGGCCTCGCCACTCAGGTCCAGCCCGATCACGGCGTCGCCCGCCACCACGTCGACCTCCCTCGACAGCAGATGCGCTATCAACCGCGTCGGCTCGACCCATCCCTCGTCGGGGTAGTAGGCGATGCCGTCGGCCGGGAGCCGGTCCGCGGCGACGCCCGGTTCCAGGTCCAGCGCCTCGGCACGGGTCAGCAACGTGGCCTCGTAGCCGAGCGCGACGAGACCGTCGACCTTCGCGCTCAGCCCTGCCTCGTCGGTGGTCCACTCGATGCCGCCGCCACCGTGGTACCAGTCGCCGGGCGGGAACTCGGCCGCCAACCGTTGGTGCGCCGCCATTCCCGCGACGTTGAGCTCGTGGTAGACGAGCGGCCGCTTGTCGCGCGAGTTGACCCACGAGAACGACGCCCCAGACGTTCCCGAGCCCGGCGCACCGGCGTCGACGACCGTCACCGTCGCTCCGCGCCGCACGAGCGCCGCCGCCACCGCCGCGCCGTAGACGCCGGCACCCACCACGATGATCCGCATCCCGCACCTCCGCGATCCGTTGATGTAACTAGTTACATGCAACTAGTTACAACGTAGACCCGCACCTCGCAGTCAGTCAATTGCCCTGTTCTGCGGAAGATCAATGACAACGTTCCCAGCGGACGCCTCGTCAAATCACCCGGTTGGCCCCAAACATCGTAATCCGGCGAAGTGGAACGTCATTGGCTTGGACCATTTACACCTCAACGCCGCAGGCCACGGCGACGCGCAGCACAACGGAAACCCCAGGTGCCGAAAGTCGTTGCCCCATTCGACAACCCCGCTCGGGACCAGAAGGGGTTGCGCACACCGCTAGGCTTGGAATCTCAATTCGGTCCTGGATCAACAGCTTTCGTCCAGGTGCATGAGAAAATGCATGGAGTTTTCGGGGACCTCCGCATTTCGGTACATCAAGAATGCGCAGAGGAAGCGTGCGGACACCGATGACTGAGCCCGGCGGCCAACCGTTGCACGACAATTACGGCCCGGAAGCCCGCAGTGCCGTCGAACGCGAGGCCGTGCTGCCGACGACCGGCTGGGAACGCGAGGTCGGCCGCGGCCTCGAACTGGGACTCCCCGCAGCAGACTCCATTGTGGACAGACGCATCCCGACGTTCTCCCGCGGCGAGCTGCCGCACTTCGCGGGCATCGACACGTTCCTCAAGGCGCCGTTCGTGGAGGACGTCCGCATGTGCGGCGAGTACGACGTGGTCGTGCTCGGCGCACCCTTCGACGGGGGCACCACCTACCGGCCGGGCACCCGGTTCGGGCCACAGGGCATCCGCAAGATCTCCGCGCTGTACGGCCCCTACAACTTCGAGCTCGGCGTGGACCTCCGCGAGTCCATCACGATCGCGGACGTCGGCGACGTGTTCACCATTCCCGGCAACATCGAGAAGACGTTCGACCAGATCAGCAAGGCGGTCGGGCACGTGTACGCGTCGGGCGCCTTTCCGGTGGTGCTCGGGGGCGACCACTCGATCGGCTATCCCACCGTGCGCGGTGTTTCCGGGCACCTGCGCGGAAATCTCGGCATCATCCACTTCGACCGGCACGTCGACACCCAGGAAACCGATCTCGACGAGCGGATGCACACGACGCCGTGGTTCCACGCGACGGACATCCCGAACGTGCCGGCGCGCAACCTCGTCCAGATCGGCATCGGCGGCTGGCAGGCGCCTCGCCCCGGCGTGCAGGTCGGGCGCGAGCGCGGCACGACGATCATGACGGTGACCGACTGCGTGGAGATGGGCATCGAGGCCGCCGCGCACCGGGCGCTGGACGTGGCTTGGGACGGCGCGGAAGCCGTCTGGCTCAGCTTCGACGTCGACTGCCTCGACGCGGCGTTCGTGCCCGGCACCGGCTGGCCGGAACCCGGCGGGTTCCTGCCCCGCGAGGTGCTCAAGTTCATCCAGCTGGTCGCCGCGCAGCCGCTCGCCGGCATCGAGGTCGTCGAGTGCTCTCCCCCGTACGACCAGGCGGAGATCACGTCGTTGATCGCCACCAGGGTCATCTGCGACACCCTCGGCTGCCTCGTCCGCGCGGGCCACCTCCCTCGCCACGCGGGCTGAAAGCCCTTCCACACAACAGAATCTCATTGGAGTTCGGTTTGACTTCCCGCTGCATCAGCCGTTTCCTCATCGCACTCGTTCTGCTGTGCGCCACGGCATGCACATCGACCCCGGCGTCCGCCGGCAAGATCACGCTCGGGTTGAGCGCGTGGCCCGGCTGGTTCCCGTGGCAGGTCGCGCAGGAGCAGGAGCTCTTCCGCCGCAACGGAATCGACGTCGAGCTCAAGTACTTCGACAGCTACACCGACAGCCTCAACGCGTTGTCGAGCGGCGCGATCGACGCCAACAGCCAGACACTCAACGACACGCTCGCGTCGGTCAGCGGTGGCGCGCAGCAGACGATAGTGCTCGTCAACGACAACTCCACGGGCAACGACCAGGTGATCGCCCGTGAAGGCATCTCGGGCATCGCGGACCTGAAGGGCAAGAAGGTCGCCGTCGAGCAGGGCACCGTCGACCACTACCTGCTGCTGCTCGCACTCACCGAAGCCGGTCTGTCGCAGAAGGACATCGAGCTCGTGCCGCTCGCCACCGACGCGGCGGCGGCGGCGTTCGTCGCGGGCAAGGTCGACGCGG
This sequence comes from Lentzea nigeriaca, assembly GCF_016907955.1. GTDB lineage: Bacteria > Actinomycetota > Actinomycetes > Mycobacteriales > Pseudonocardiaceae > Lentzea > Lentzea nigeriaca. The sequence continues at coordinate 307,125 of NZ_JAFBCX010000003.1, forward strand.
TCGGTGCCTTCGCGCCCTTCACCACCACCGCGCTGCAACGCGCGGGCAGCCGTGCCATCGCGACCTCCGCCGAGTTCCCCGGTGCCATCCCCGACCACCTCGTGGTGTCCCGCGAGTTCGCGAAGAACCGCCAGCAGGCGGCGCAGGCGTTGGTGAACACCTGGTTCGACACGCTCGACTGGATCAAGCAGAACAACGACAAGGCCGTCGAGATCATGGCCAGGCGCGGCGGCGTGAGCGTGGCCGACTACCGGACCTACGACGCGGGCACGACCATCTTCACGTTGCAGCAGAACATCGACGCTTTCACGCCGGGCGTCACGCCCACGCACCTCAACCACCAGGCCGGTCAGATCGCGGACTTCATGGTGAACACCGGGCTCACGCAGAAACGGCCGTCGCTGGACGGGCTGTTCGACGACAGGTTCGTCAAGGCGGTGCGGAGTTGAAGGCCGCTCTGGCCGAACGCGCGGCGGACGTCCGCGCCGCGTGGCCTCCACTGCCGCGCCGAACCCGCCCGCAGCGCACGGTGCTCGCCATCCGCACACCGCTCTCCCGCCGAACCACGACCATCCTCACCGTCGGATCGCTGGCCGTGCCGTTCGCCTGCTGGGTGGTGCTGAGCGCGACCGGCGCCGTGCCCGCCACGTTCCTGCCGTCGCCGGGCGCCGTGCTGTCCGTCGGCTGGGAGATGGCGAGATCGGGCGAGCTCGCGGTCGACGCGTGGACGACGACCCGGCGGGTGCTGGAAGGCTTCGGGCTCGCCGTGGTGGTGTCGGTGCCGCTCGGCATCCTGATGGGCACCTTCCACGCGGGGCAGGCGGCGTTCGAGCCCGTGATCGGGCTGCTGCGGTATCTGCCGGCGAGCGCGTTCATCCCGTTGCTCATCATCTGGCTCGGGCTCGGCGAACCCTCCAAGATCGCCATCCTGTTCATCGGCACGGTCTTCTTCAACACGCTGATGACCGCCGACGTCGTTCGGGGTGTGCCGCGCGCGCTCATCGACGTCTCCTACACGCTCGGCGCCCACCGCGGCGAGGTGCTGCGCAAGGTCGTGGTACCGCACTCGTTGCCCGGCATCATCGACGCCATCCGGGTCAACGCGGCGGCGGCGTGGAACTTCGTGGTGGTGGCGGAGCTGGTCAACTCCACGGCAGGGCTCGGCTACCGGATCGTTCGCGCGCAACGCTTCCTGCAGACGGACAAGATCTTCGCGGTGCTCGTCGTGATCGGCGTCATCGGCGTGACGATCGACGTGGCCCTGCGCCTGGTGCGTACTCGGGTGGGGCGGTGGGCCGCGTGACGCTGGAACTCGTCGACGTCTCCATGGACTACCGCCTGCGCGGCAAGGAGAAGCGCGCACTCGACAGCGTGAACCTCACGGTGTCCCCGCGCGAGTTCCTCTGCGTCGTGGGCGCGAGCGGCTCCGGGAAGTCGACCCTGCTGTCTCTGGTCGCCGGTCTCACGATGCCGACCAGCGGCCAGATCACCATCGAGGGCCACCCGATCACCGGCCCTGGACCGGACCGCGGGCTGGTCTTCCAGGCCGGATCGCTCTACCCGTGGCGCACGGTGGAGCGCAATGTCGCTTTTGGACTCGAGCTGCTCGGGCTCGACGCGGCCGAACGCAGCCGCCGGGTCGACTGGTACCTCGCCGAGACCGGCCTCGCGGAGGTCCGACGGTCGCTGCCGCGCCAGCTGTCCGGCGGCCAGCAGCAACGCGTCGCGATCGCGAGGGCCCTGGTCTGCGAACCGGCCGTGCTGCTGCTCGACGAGCCGTTCGGCGCGCTCGACGTGCAGACCAAGGAGGACATGCAGCTGTTGATCAGGCAGATCTGGCGCGACACGGGCACCACCGTGCTCATGGTCACCCACGACGTCGAGGAGGCCGTGTTCCTGGGCACCAGGGTCGTCGTGCTCGCGAGCGAGCCCGGCCGGGTCGCCGCCGACCTCCGCATCCCGCTCGCGGAGGATCGCAGCCTCGCGACCAAGCGCTCACCGGCGTTCCTCGAACTGCGGGCGTCCATTGAGGACATGGTCCGCGCCCAGCACCGCGGTGGGGTGACCGCGTGAGACTCCACGGGCACTCCATCGGCCGCAAGCTCAACCTGCTGATCGTGCCTCCGCTGGTCGCGGCGGTCCTCGTGGCCGTGCCGTTCCTCCTCGGCCAGGCCGGGGACGCGGGATCGGCCTCGGGCACCGCGACGTCCGCACGGCAGGTGCGCGAACTGGGCGGCCTCATCTGGGAACTGCAGAAGGAACGCGTGCTCACGGCCGCGCACCTCGCCGCGCCCACGGGTGACGGCGAGAACCTCAAGCGCCAGCACGGCAACGTGGACAAGGCGGTCGAGGACGTGCGTGCCGCACTCGGGTCGACCATGTCCGACGAGCTCACGAACGCGTTGGTGCGCCTGGGTTCGCTGACCGGGCTGCGGCAGAACGCCCTGCGCGGCGGCGCCTCGTCCGACGGCGTCGCGCGGACGTACCACGCCACGATCAGCGCGATCATCGACTCGCTGCGCCTCGTTCCGCAGCCGACCGGCGACGCGGAGGGCACGAGGCAGCTCACCGCGCTCGAAGCGCTGCTGCGTGCCACCGAGCAGCACTCCCTGCGCGACACCGGCCTGATCATCGCCGCGACGAGGAGGCAGACCGGGCAGGATCTGCTGAACGACGCCGTGATGCAGGCGGACGCGTTCACGGAGCGGTTCGTGCAGCAGGCCGACGCGGAGCACGCCGCACTGGTCGTGACGGTGGAGGAAGGACCGGAGGCGCGCAGGGTCGGCGAGCTCGCCACCCGGCTGCCCGGCCAGCCGAACCCGGCGTTCGCGGCGGAAGCGCTGACCGCGGTGACCGCGCAGGCCGAGCTGCGCAAGGCCGCGCAGGACACGGTCACCGACGAGATCGCCGCGGCGGCCTCGGCGCGGGCGACCAGCGCCACCGTCGTCGCGTGGACCGTCGGCGCGGGCGGTGCCGCGCTGTTCGTCCTGGTCGTGTGGCTCGTGATCGTCGTCCGCCGCTCGATCGCGAACCCGTTGCGCAACCTCACCGACGCGGCGGGCGCGGTGGCCGATCTCGCCGGCCGCGAGCTGGTGCGCGTCTCCGACACCGAGACGGCGGACGAGCAGGTGCCGCTGCTGCGCGAGATCGAGGTGTCGTCGGGCAACGAGCTCGGCAGGCTCGCCGAGGCGTTCAACCGCGTGCAGGGCACCGCGGCGCAGCTCGTGGAACGGCAGGCGGTCACGCGGCAGAACGTGAGCCTGATGTTCGCCAACGTCGCCAAGCGCACGCAGAGCCTCGTCAGCAGGCAGCTCGCGCTCGTCGACGAGCTGGAGCGCGACGAGCAGAACGAGCGGCTGCTCGCCAGCCTGTACCAGCTCGACCACCTCTCCACCCGGTTGCGGCGCACCGCCGACAACCTGCTCGTGATCGCGGGCGCCCGCGAGGACGGCAAGCTGTCCGGCCCGATGGAGCTCGGCACCGTCCTGCGTTCGGCGCTGGCGGAGATCGAGGACTACCAACGGGTCCGGCTCGGCTCCGTCAGCAAGATCACGATGCCGTCCTCGCTCGGCTCGGACCTGATCCTGTTGTTCGCGGAACTGCTGGACAACGCGACCTCGTTCTCGCCACCGGAGTCCACTGTGGAGGTCGGCACGGCACGCGCGGCCGACGGCTCCTGCGTCGTGAAGATCGTCGACCACGGCATCGGGATGACCGAGGCCAGGCTCGCCGAGGAGAACCTGCGCCTGGTGGACCGCGAACGGCTGGACATCACGCCGACCAGCGTGCTGGGTCTGTTCGTGGTGGGCCGGCTGGCGCGCCGGCATTCCCTCGCCGTCGACCTGCTCCCGACCGAGGGCGGCGGCGTCACCGCGCGGGTGATGGTGCCGTCCCGGCTGCTGAGGCAGGACGACCGGCCTTCGCGGTCGTCGCTGCTGGCGCCCGCGCCACCGGCACCGCTGGACGGCAGGGTGTTCGGCTGGTTCATGGACGAGCCGACCACGACGTTGCCGGTCATGAGCGACCAGACCACGACGTTGCCCGTCGTGAGCGACGAGCCCGAGCACCTGGCGGGCGAGCTGACCGCGGAGATCACGCTGGTGTCGTCGGCCATCGCGCGGGTGGCGGTCCAGCCGCAGCCCGCCCCACCACCGCCCGCGATGGCACCGGAGCAGGCGGGACGCGCGGGGCTGACCCGGCGGGTGCCGGGCGCCAACCTCGCCCCGAGCCTGCGCACCAGCACCGGCACGACCGCGAAGCCGGCCGCGCCGGCTGCCGAGAACACCGCCTCCTGGCAGGACCGCGACCCCGCCGCCGAACGAGCCGCGCTCGACGCGTTCGCGGACGGTCTGGCACTGGGCGCCGCCGCCGGAGCAGGCACGCAACCCACGAGAGAAGGCACTGAATGAGCGCGCTTCCCGCCGCACGGACGAGCGTCGAGGCACAGAACTTCAACTGGCTCGTGACCCGGTTCGCGCAAGCCACCCCCGGCGCACTGGCCGCGATCGCGGTGTCGTCCGACGGTCTGCTCATCGCGATGTCGACGGATCTGGTGCGGGAGAACGCCGATCGGCTGGCGGCGATCACCTCGGCCATGCTGAGCCTCGCGGGCGGCGTCTCGGACTGCCACCCGCTCGGCGGGCCGGACAAGGTCATCGTCGAGCTGGGGCACGGCTACCTGATCGTCTCCACCATCAGCATCGGCTGCGCGCTCGGCGTGCTGGCGTCCAAACAGGCCGGTCTCGGCACGATCGGCTACGAGATGGCGATGTTCGCCAACCGCGCCAGCGCCGTGCTCACCCCGCAGGTGATCGAGGAACTCAAGTTCACGGTCGGGCGGTAAGGACATGCAGGACCGCGAGGTCTCGCTGCTGCGGCCGTACCTGCTCACGTCGGGACGGGCGGGGCCGATCGACCGCAACCTCGAGATCGAGGCCCAGGTGCTCACCACCGAGCTCGGCGCGGCGTCCCACGCGAGCCTGTCGTTCGAGCGCCGCGACATCGTGGCGCTGTGCACGAAGACCATGTCGGTGGCGGAGGTCGCCGCGATCCTCGGGCTGCACATCGGTGTGGCCCGGGTTCTCGTGGCGGACCTCGCGGCGCTCGGGTACGTCGTCGTCCACCGTCCGGCCGCCGGCCTCGCCGGCGACCCCGCCATGATCGAGAGGATCATCCGCCGCCTTGAAGCAATCAGCTGAATCCCGCACCCCGACACCGGTCAAGATCATCATCGCGGGCGGTTTCGGGGTCGGGAAGACGACTGCCGTGTCGTCCATCTCCGAAATCACCCCGCTGCGCACCGAGGCGGCCATCACCACGGCGTCCGACGACGTGGACCGCACCGCCCACGTCCCCGACAAGACCACCACCACCGTGGCACTGGACTTCGGCTGCATCACGATCGACGACGACATCAAGCTGTACCTGTTCGGCACACCCGGCCAGGACCGCTTCGGCTTCATGTGGCGAGATCTGGTGCTCGGCGCGCTGGGCGCGCTCGTGATCGTCGACACCCGGCGCATCGACGAGTGCTATCCGGCCGTCGACTACTTCGAGAAGGCGGGCCTGCCGTTCGTCGTCGCCGTCAACCTGTTCGAGGGCAGGCTGAGCCACGCCGTGGCGGACATCCGCTGGGCACTGGCCATCGGCGACCACGTCCCGCTGATCACGTTCGACGCCCGCGTGAAGGTGTCGGTCCGCGACGCGCTGCTGACCGTGCTGCGGACCACGCTGCAACGCGTGACCTCCCCAGCGGCTCAGGGGTAGTAACCCTCGACCGGTTCCTTCGCCTCGTCGTAGAGGTGCGGCCCGTCGGTCGGGACGGCCGCGAACCCTCCCGACGTCTTCAACCCGTTCAACTGATCACCGGAAAGTGCGAACACCACGTGCCCGATGCCCGACCGCGCCAAGGCACCCGAGCACATCTGGCACGGTTCGCAGCTCGTGTACATCGTGGTCCCGGCGGCCGTGGCCGGGTCCAGCGACCGCGCCGCCCACCGCGCCAGCTTCAGCTCGGGGTGGGCGGTGATGTCGTCGTCGGTCAGGGAGGAGTTGCGTTCCTCGGCGAGCACGGTGCCGTCCGGCCCGACGAGCAGCGACCCGAACGGCGGGTTGCCGCCCGCCCGCGCCTCGGCCGCCAGCGCGATCGCCCGCCGCAGATGTTCTTCGTTCACCGGAAATCCTTTCGCACCGCGGCCAACGCGTGCCAGGCGACCTCCGGATGCCGCGTCTCCTCCGGATCGCCGACGAACGGGTCGAGCACCACCGCGTGCGCTCCGTCCGCGCGCAGTCCTTCCAGGTCCGCCACGACCTGGTCCAGCGTGCCCTCGCCGAGCCGCCGGTTCTCGAGCGGCTCGGCGGTCAGCCTCAGCATGACGCGCGGCGCAGGCAAGGGCCGCGGCCGGTTCTCGGCGGCGGCGAGGACTTCCAGTCGTGCCAACGCTTCCCGCCATCCCGCCGGGGTCTGCCGCAGCGGGTGCCAGGCGTCCGCGAGCCGGACCACGCGGCGCAGCGCGCCGTCGCTGTGACCGCCCACCCAGATCGGGATGTCCCCCGCGCGGTAACCCTCGTCCTGCCACGCCTCGCGCACCGTCGTGATCAGCTCGTCGGTCAGCTTTCCCCGGCGCTCGAACGGAACCCCGAGCGCCGCGAACTCCTCGCGCGCCCACCCGATCCCGACGCCGAGCACGAACCGGCCGCCGCTCAGGTCGGCCAGGTTGGCCGCCATCCGCGCGACCAGCAGAGGATGGCGGTAGGGCGCGATCAGCACCGTCGTGCCGAGGGTGATCCGCTCGGTGACGCCGGCAAGCCACGACAGCGCGGTGAACGGCTCGTAGAACGGTGCCGGGTACTGCTGGGCCACATCGGGCGTCACCACGACATGGTCGGACATCAGCAGCATGTCGAAGCCGAGGCCCTCCACCGTCCGCGCCCAGTCGCGCAGTACGCCGGGGCTGGTGCCGGGGCCGAAGTTCGGGACGTTCACACCGATCAACACGTGATCAAGACTATGAGCCCGAACGCCTGTGACAGAAGAGATCGTTCACGGCATCCGGGCCCGGACGCCGTGGATTCCACGGTAGCTTCGGCGGATGACCGAGACCCTGGACGCGACCGACTGGGCCATCCTCGCCGAGCTGCAGCAGGACGGCAGGGTGCCGCTCACCGAGCTCGGCCGCCGGGTCAACCTCAGCGCGTCGGCCACGACCGAACGCGTCAAGCGGCTGGAGAGCACCGGAGTCATCACCGGCTACCGAGCCACCGTGGATCTCGGCAAGGTCGGCTACGGCGTTCTCGCCGTCGTGCGGCTGAAGTACCCCGGCAACCAGCACCAGCCACTGCACCGGCTGATGGCCGAACGCACCGAGATCCTCGAATGCCTGCGCACCACGGGTGAGGACTGCTACACCCTCAAGGTCGCCGCCACTTCGATGCCGCACCTGGAGAAGGTGGTGGACGAGCTGATGGCGTTCGGCAGCACCACGACGAGCATCGTCTACAGCCAGACCGCGGCCTACCGCGGCGTGAGCGCACCGAACGCCTGACCGGTCGGCCCATCTCGTCGCGCAGCGCCTGTTCCGCCGCGGCCGGATCACCGAACCGCACGGCCTGGGCGGCGTCGGCGTGGACGAATGCGCCGTTCATCGGTCGCTCGTGCTGGCGACGATTCCCTTCTGACAGCCGGTGTGCGCGCGATGCCAGCGCGATGTGCGTCCCCTGCCAGCGGCCGGCCGCAGTCTTGGCCGGTCGCCGGAGATCCGGTGGCAGAAGGGGATTTCTCATGCATGACGTAGTGATCGTGGGCGCGGGCCCTGTCGGTCTCCTGCTCGCCGGCGAGCTCGGCCTCGCGGGGCGTTCGGTCCTCGTGCTCGAACGGGAACCGGCGCCCGGCTCGCCGTGGCGGACGGCGCCTCTCGGGGTGCGAGGCCTGTTCACCAGGTCCATCGAGGTGCTGGACCGCCGCGGGATGCTGGAGCCGTTGCTGGCGACGGCGGGCGATCCCGCCGCCCTCGCCGGGCCACGGCGGCGGGCGGTGGGTCATTTCGCCGGCATCATGCTCGACGCGGCCAACCTCGACACCGGCCCGCAGCCGTTCGGGTTGCCCAGCTCGACACCGGAGTTCGTGATGACCGACCTCGGCACCGTCGAGACGGTGCTGTCCGAGCGAGCCGTCAAGCTCGGCGTGGAAATCCGTTACGGCGCCGAGGTTTCCGCCATCACCCAGGACGACAGGACCGTCGTCGTGAGCGACGGCGAACAGGAGTACGCGGCGCGCTGGGTCGTGGGCTGCGACGGCGGGCGCAGCGCCGTGCGTACCCTCGCGGGCTTCGGCTTCGACGGCACCGAGCCGACGTTCACCGGCTACGTGATGCTGGCGACCATCACGAACGAAGAGCGGCTCGACCCCGGCTTCACGCTGACGCCGGAGGGCATGTACATCAACATGCCCACGCCTGGGCACATCGGCATGATGGACTTCGACGGCGGCGCGTTCGACCGGTCCCAGGAGCTGACCCGCGACCACCTCCAGGCCGTGCTGCGCCGCGTGTCCGGCATCGACGTGACGGTGACCGACGTCCGGTTCGCCTCCAGCTTCACCGACAGGGCCAGGCAGGCGACGACCTATCGGCGAGGACGCGTCCTGCTCGCGGGAGACGCCGCGCACATCATGTCGCCGCTCGGCGGGCAGGGCCTCAACACCGGCCTCGGCGACGCCGTGAACCTGGGCTGGAAGCTCGCCGCGACCGTGCGTGGAAGTGCGCCGGAAGGCCTGCTCGACACCTACGACGGCGAACGCCGTCCGGTCGGCGCCCAGGCGCTCGACTGGACCCGCGCCCAGGTGGCGACCATGCGGCCGGACCCGCACGCCCAGGCGATCCAGGCCGTCGTCAGGGACCTGCTCGCGACCAGGGACGGCACCAACTACGTGGTCCGGAAGATGACGGGCGCGACGACCCGCTACGACCTCGGCGACGAGCACCCGCTGGTCGGGCGCAGCGCCCCGGACTTCCGCCTGGAGGACGGCTCCCGCCTGGCCGACCTGATGCAGGACGGGCGAGGTGTCGTCCTCGACTTCAGTGCCGACGGGTGTCTGAGGGATTCGGGCTGGGACGCCGACGTGCGGTATGCCGCGGGTCCCGCCGTGGACGACCTCGGTCTGGGCGCCGTGCTGGTCCGGCCCGACGGGATCGTCGCCTGGGTCGGCGATCGCGTCCCCGACCGGGAAGGCTTCGACCGTGCCGCTCGCCGGTGGTTCGGCGCCTCCGGGGCTCGGTGACGAGCAGCCCTCTAAGGCGGAGAGCTGAGACAGGCTCTCCAGGAGTGGTCCTCCGCCTCGGCAGTGCGCCGAGGCGGAGGACCATCCTCGTCAACCCGTCGTGCTGACGACTCGGTCGTCCATGGAGCCGGGGCTGCCCTTCCCGTCGCGGTTCGACGTCGAGAACCACAACGTGCCGTCCGGTGCCGAGGCGACCGCACGCAGGCGGCCGTACCTGCCGGAGAACAACGCCTGCGGCTGGCCGACACCCCCGTCGGCGTTGACCGGGATCTTCCACAGCCGCTGGCCGCGCAACGCCGCCATGTAGAGGCTGCCCTGGTGGAACGCGAGGCCGCTCGGCGAGGCCACCGCGGTCGACCAGGTCAGCAGCGGGTTCACGAACCTGGCGTCGTTGCAGGGACCTTCGCAGGTCGGCCAGCCGTAGTTGCCGCCGCGCTGGATGCGGTTGACCTCGTCGAGCCGGCTCTGTCCCAGCTCTGCCGCGTACATCCGGCCCGCGCTGTCCCAGGCCAGGCCCTGGACGTTGCGGTGCCCCAGGCTGTAGACCAGCGACGAGTTCGGGTTGTCCGGTGCGGGCCTGCCGTCCATCGTCATGCGCAGGACCTTGCCGCCCAGCGAGTTCGGGTTCTGCGCGTTGGCGGTGTTGCCCGCGTCGCCGGTGCCCGCGTAGAGCAGTCCGTCCGGTCCGAACGACAGACCGCCACCGTTGTGGATCGTCTGTCCACGCGGGATGCCGGTCACGATCGGCTGCGGTGTCTCGCCGATGCGGAACCGGGCGATCCGGTTGTCCGAACTGGACGTGTAGTAGACGAACAGGTACCGGTCGGTGGCGTAGTTCGGCGAGACGGCGATGCCCAGCAGACCTCCTTCACCCTGCGCCGAGACATCGGGGATGCGGGCGACCTCGCGCGTCGTCCCGTTGTCGACCGACAGCACGCGGGCCGAGCCGCGTTCGGTCACCAGCGACGTCCCGTCCGGCAGGAACGCGATGTCCCAGGGCACGGCCAGGTTCGTCGCCAGGTCGCGCTCGACGGCGGCGGCCGTACCCGGTGTCAACGCCAGACCCACGGCCATCGCGGTGCCGAGCAGCAGACCTTCGCGGATTCTCATGCATGCCTCCTGTGGTGACGAGGTGTCCGCGGCGGCGGCAGCGCGAGAACTCCATCCGTGTGTAGCACCGTGAGAGCGCGTCCAAAACCCTGTTCGAAGCCGTTCGACGGAGGTGATTTATTTCGGTCAACACTGAAGTAATCGTGAAGAATGGCGGGGCCGAGTCCCGGTCAGGTAGGGACCTTCGATGGTGTGAGCGCCCGGCAGCCGCACCGACAGTGGAGGGATGACGGCTTCACCACGGATTGTCACGGCGGCGCTCGGCCTGACCGCGGAGCAGGTCGAGCGCGCACTCGTCACCGCGACGCTCGCCCCCTCCGTGCACAACATCCAGCCCTGGCGGTTCAAGGTCCGGCCCGACCGGATCGAGCTGCACACCGACACGTCCCGCGTGCTGTCCGCGACCGATCCCGAGGACCGCGAGCTGCGGCTGTCCTGCGGTGCGGCGCTCTACAACCTCCGGCTGGCGTTGCAGGGCATGGGCGTGCGCCCGCTGGTGACGATGCAGCCGGGCAGGGACGCGCCCGGTGCCCTCGCGGTCGTGCGGCGCGGCGGCACGATCAAGATCGACGACGAGAGCCGCGCGCTGCTCGACGCCGTGCCACGCCGTCGCACGAACCGCAGGCCGTTCCTCGAGGCTCCCGTCGACCCCCGCCAGCGGCACGCGCTGGTCCGCGCCGCCGAGCTGGAACGCTCGTGGCTGCACGTCGTCACCACGCCGCAGGGGCGCGCCGAGCTCAAGCGGTTCGTCCGCAGGGCGCACGAGATCCAGCTGGCCGATCGGGCCGTGCAGGCGGAGCTCATCGCGTACACAGGCCACCGTCCCGGCGCCACCGACGGCGTGCCACCGGCCTCGGCAGGCCTGCGCCCGGCGATGCAGGACGAGTGGGCCTTCCGCGACTTCCGTGGCCAGGAACGCGGCCCCGGCAAGGACTACGAGTCCGATCCGCTCGTCGCGGTCCTCTGCTCCCACTACGACAGCCCGCTCGGCGATCTCCAGGCGGGACAGGCGATGCAACGGGTCCTGCTCACCGCCACCGTGCGCGGGCTGTCCGCGTCGTTCCTCTCCCAGCCGATCGAGGTGCGGCCGGTCAGGGAGGACCTGCGCCGCGCACTGGGTGGCGTGCTCGTGCCGCAGACCGTGCTGCGGGTCGGCTACAGCACCCAGGTTCCGGCCTCGCCGCGTCGCTCCGTCGCGGAACTGCTGGTGGGCGCCGAGGAAGAGGCAGTCTGCTGATCGCTGGAGCCTTCCGGTCGTGATTGCCGGGACGTTGGTCCCGCCCCGCACACGACGTTCCGAACTGCGGGCGGACGCCTCTGATCACGCAAGCTCAAGGCATCCGTTCCCATTCGGCCGAGGAGACTTCTGTGCTGTCCGCTGCTTCAGCCGCCGTGGTGCGCGCGACCCTTCCCGTCGTCCGCGCGCACGCCGCCGAGATCACCGCCGAGTTCTACCCGTCGATGTTCGCCGCGCATCCCGAGCTGCTGAACCTGTTCAACCAGGGCAACCAGGCCAGCGGACGGCAGCGGATCGCGCTGGCCGCCGCGGTCGTCGCGTTCGCCGAGCACCTGCTCGACGGGGTGCCGTTCGGCCCGATCGCCGACCGCATCGCCCACAAGCACGTCTCGCTCGGCGTTCGCCCCGACCAGTACCCGATCGTCGGCAGGCACCTGATCGGCGCCGTGGCCACCGTGCTCGGTGACGCCGTCACGCCCGAGGTCGCGGCGGCGTGGGAGGAGGTCTACTGGCTCTTCGCCGTCCTGCTGGTGGCCGCGGAGGCGCGGCTGTACCAGAACGCCGGCGTCTCCCCCGACACGCTCTGGCGCCCGTGGCGCGTGGCCAAGCGCGACGAGGAGGCCGTAGACACGGCGTCCTTCACGCTGGTGCCGGACGACGGCGGCCCGGTGCCGGCGTTCGAGCCCGGCCAGTACGTGTCCGTCGCCGTCGACCTGCCCGACGGGCACCGGCAGCCGCGCCAGTACTCGCTGTCGCAGGCTCCCGGCGGCGGTGAGCTGCGCATCACCGTGCGGCGCGTCGCCGACGGCGCGGTGTCGAACTTCCTGCACGACAACGTGCACACCGACGACGTCGTGCTGGTCGGTCCGCCCGCCGGCGAGGTGACCCTCGACCACACCGGACGGCCGGTGTTGCTGATCAGCGCGGGCATCGGCATCACGCCGATGTTGTCGATGCTGCACCACATCGCCGCCACGCAGCCCACGCGCACGGTCGTCGCCGCGCACGCCGAGCTCACGCCGGAGCGGCACGCACACCGCGCCGAGTACGACCAGCTCGGCGGTTCGCGGCAGCTGACCTGGTACGAGAACGGCGACGGGCTCATCGACGTGGACGCGATCCCACTGCCTCCTGGCGCGATCGCCTACCTGTGCGGCCCGATCGCGTTCATGCGCGACGTCCGCGCGGGTCTGCTCCGCCGCGGGATGTCCGCTGACGACATCAGGTACGAGGTGTTCGGTCCCGGCACGCTGGACGACACTTCTTACTAACCTGTAAGTTAGCTCCATGACGATCCTGGCTGACGTGGCCGCCACCGACATCGGCGCGGTCGAGGAGTTCTGCGGCAAGTGGGAGAAGGCCTGGAACGCGCGCGATGCCGACGCCGTGGCGGCACTGTGCGCGGACGACCTGGTCTACGACGAACCGGCGCTGCGCGGCACCGCGCACGGCCGGGAAGCCATCCGCGAGTTCGTGGCCGAGATGGCGCGCAACTTCCCGGACTTCTCGTTCTCGCCGGTGGGCGTCTACGCCGAGACGACACGTCGTGCGGTGGTCGTGGCGTGGCAGTTCTCCGGCACGGTCGCCGGCACCGACCGGCGCGTCGAGTTCCACGGCGACGACCGCCTGGAGCTGGGCGAGGACGGCCTGGTCCACGCCTACCGCTGCCTGTACGACAACAAGTTCGTGGAGCGCCAGGTCCGCGGGACTGCCGGGCGGTGACCGAGGACGCACCCGTCCGCCTGCCCGCCGCCGCCCGCCGTGCCGGGATCCTCGACGCCGCCGAGCTCGAGTTCGCCCGGCACGGCCTGGCGGGCGGGAGGCTGGACGCCATCGCCGAGCGCGCCGGGATCTCGCACCCGCGCGTCGTCCAGATGTTCGGCTCCAAGAAGAAGTTGTTCCTCGAGGTCGTCGACATCGCCTACGGCAAGATCGAGACGGCGTTCGAGCGCGCGGAACCGACGTTGACCGCGCTGGGCGATGCCTACGTGCGACTGCTGCGACGGGAGAGCACCGTCGGAATGGTGGTGTTGCAGGGTTATGCGGCAGCAGGCGACGACGACGTCCGACAGGCCGTGCGGCGACGGCACCTGGACCTGATGAAGTCGATCGCCCGGTTGACCGGCGCGGATCCGTTGCAGGTGCGCACGTTCTTCGCCACCGGCCTGATCCAGACCGTCACCGGCGCGCTCGAACTGCCGGAACGTCGGGTGGACACCGCGTGGAGCGCGTGGCTGCTGCAGCTCGTCGACCCGCCGCGATGAACTACGTTGGGGTCATGGAGATCTTCGACATCCCGGTCAACACTCTCGCGGGCGAACCGGGCGACCTGGGCGCGTTGCGGGGCAAGGTACTGCTCGTCGTCAACGTCGCTTCGCGCTGCGGCCTCACCCCGCAGTACGCGGGCCTGGAGCGACTGCAGGAGAAGTACGGCGAGGACGGATTCTCGGTGATCGGCTTCCCGTGCAACCAGTTCGCCGGGCAGGAACCGGGGACCTCGGAGGAGATCGCCACGTTCTGCTCGACGACGTACGGGGTGTCGTTCCCCCTGTACGAGAAGGTCGAGGTCAACGGCTCCGGACGGCACGCCGTCTACGAGGAGCTGGTGAAGCAGCCCGACGCGGACGGCGTCGCCGGTGACGTGCAGTGGAACTTCGAGAAGTTCCTGGTGTCGCGGGACGGGCAGGTGCTGCACCGGTTCCGCCCGCGCACCGAGCCGGAGGACTCGGCGATCACCGACGCCATCGAGGCCGCTCTCCGTTAGTGCCGCGGCCGGCTTTCGCCCCGCGTTCGGCGTCAAGCCGGCCGCACCGCGGCACGAGCAACCGAGCTGGTGCCAGATGGTTCACCGGCGGCGCTCCCGGAACGCGATCATGTTCATCCGGTTGCCGCACCGCACGCTGCAGAACCGCTTGAGCCCGTTGCGGGACAGGTCGAGGAGGAGGCCGGCGCAGTCGTCGGCCTCGCAGACCCGCAGGCGGTCCATCTCGTTCATCCTGATCACGTCGATGAGCGCGAGCGCCGCCTCGACCCGCAGTCGCTCGGCGAGCGGCGAGCTGGGCTCGGTGGCGTGCATGTGCCAGTCGAGCGAGTCGTGCCGCACGAGGTACGGGAGCGCTTTGGCGTCGCGCAGCATCTTGTTGACGGCTTCCGCGGCGTCGTCACGGTCGAGGGTCCACACGTGCCGGAGCAGCGCGCGCGTGCGTTGGACATCGCGCAGTTCCGCCTCGTCGTGGTCGATGCGGCCCGAGAACGGATACCGGTCCAGCAGGGCCGCGAGCTGGTCGATCGTGGCCAGTTCGTCCGTGCCGCTGCGGGACGCGGACGGGTCGGTGTTGCACAGGACGACGACGAAGACGAGTGCATCCTCCGTGTCAGGGGCAAAACGCAAATTGACTCCTTACCGACACCGGCCTAGCGTCAGGGGCGTAACCCAGGTTAGACCATGACAGAGGGCCGGACGGGGAGGCAGGACATGGGGATTCCGTCGAAGTCCACGGGCCTGATCGCGGCAGCGGTCTCGTTCATCTCGTTCGGCACGTCCGGGGCGTTCGTCAAACCGCTCCTGGAGGCGGGCTGGTCGCCGACCGCCGCCGTGACGGCCCGCGCGCTCACGGCCGGGCTCGTGCTCCTGCCGTTCGTCGTGGCCTCGCTGCGCGGCCGGTGGGACCTGCTGCTGAGAGCCAGATGGCCCGTGCTCGGCATGGGGCTGGTCGGCGTGGCGGTCACCCAGGTCCTCTACTTCGCCGCCATCCAGCGCATCCCGGTGGCGACCGCGCTGCTCATCGAGTTCCTGGCGCCGATCATCCTGGTCGGGTTCACCTGGGCGGTCAGCAGGCGCACGCCCGCGCCCGTCGTCCTGCTCGGCTCCGTGCTCGCGGTCGGTGGTCTGGTGCTCGTGATCGGCCCCGGCGCGATCCACGCCGTGGACCCGATCGGCTTGGCGGCGGCGTTCGGTGCCGCCCTCGGGTGCGCCGGCTACTTCGTGATCGCGGCGCGGCCCAACGAGGGGTTGCCGCCCGTCGCGCTCGCCGGGACGGGACTGCTGCTCGCCGCACCCGTTCTCGCGCTCATCGGGGCGACCGGGTTGCTGCCGTTCACCGCGACGTTCGGCGACGTGCCGCTGCTGGGCACCACCACGGCCTGGTGGGTGCCGCTGCTCGTCGTCGCGGTCGTCGGCACGGCGCTCGCCTACGCGTCCGGCATCACGGCCTCCGGAATCCTCGGGTCGCGGCTCGCGTCCTTCATCGCCCTGCTGGAGGTCGTCTCCGCGTCTCTGTTCGCCTGGCTCCTGCTGGGTGAGGAGCTCTCCGCGCCGCAGCTGGCCGGCGGACTGCTGATCCTCGGCGGCATCGCCTCGGTGCGCGCCGAGCGGCCGAAGGTGGAACCAGCGCCGATCCCCGGCCTGGTACAGCACTGACGGCTCAGGCCACCAGGCCGTGCCGGAAGGCGTAGACGACGGCCTGCACGCGGTCACGCAGGTCGAGCTTGGTCAGAATGCGCGAGACGTACGTCTTGACGGTCTCGTGGCTGATCACCAGTGCCGCGGCGATCTCGCCGTTCGACAGGCCTTCCGCGATGAGACGCAGCACCTCGAGTTCCCGCGCGGTCAGCGGAACGTCGTCCGGTGCACCTCCGGCGGGCCTGATCCGCTCGGCGTACCTGCCTACGAGCTGCCTGGTCACCTCCGGCGCGAGCAATGCCGCGCCCGAGGCGACCGTGCGGATCCCGTGCAACAGCTGGGCGGGCGGGGCGTCCTTGAGCAGGAACCCGCTGGCTCCCGCGCGCAACGCCTCGTACACGTACTCGTCGAGGTTGAACGTCGTCACGACGAGCACCTTCGCGGGATGCGCGACACCGGTTCCCGCGAGCAGGCGGGTCGCCTCGATGCCGTCGAGCACCGGCATGCGGACGTCCATCACCACCACGTCCGGGCTCAGCTGCCCGGCGAGATCGACCGCGGCCCGCCCGTCAGCGCACTCGCCGACCACCTCGAGGTCTGGCTGGGCGTCGATGATCGTCGCGAAGCCGGTGCGGATCAACGCCTGGTCGTCGCAGACCAGCACCCGGATCATGAGCGAGCCTCCACCGGAATGCGGGCGCGCACGACGAAGCCGTCGTCGAGCCTGCGCGCGCTGAACTCGCCGCCGAGCGCCCCGACCCGGTCGCGCAGACCGGCGAGACCCCGTCCGCCGCCGCCAGGTGACGCGCTGGACGAAGCCGCGCCGTCGGTTCCGACTTCCACCACGATCTCGCTTCCGCCGTAGCGCACGTGCACCCTGGTGCGACTGCCGTGCGCGTGTTTGAGGGCGTTCGTCAACGCCTCCTGCACCACCCGGTACGCCACCACCTTCGCGCTGCCCGCCGTAGGCGCGCCCTCCTGCGTGAACTCCACCGGCTGCCCGGCCCGCCTGGTCTGCTCGACGAGCTCACCGACGGACTGCGTGTGCGGATCGCCGTCGTGGTCAGGGTTCAGCAGGTCCAGGAGGTGCCGCAGGTCGGCGATGGACCTGCGGCCGGTGTCGGTGATCGCGGTCAACGCCTGGTCGAGCCGCTCGGGAGCGGCGGTCAGGTACCGCGCCGCCTCGGCCTGCACGACCATCGCCGTCACGTGGTGGGTCACGACATCATGCAGTTCACGGGCGATGCGCGTGCGTTCGGCCAGACGGGTCGCCTCGGCCACGTGGCGACGCCGCTCCTCCTCCGCGACCCTGGACACCCGCAGCCACGCCCCGATCGCCCACGCGGCGGCCAGCGCCAGGTAGAACGTCACGAACCCCGCCACGCCCTCGCCCGAGCCCTGCCGGTCGAGCCCAATGGCCAGCGGCACGTACGCCGCGGACCCCAGCACGGCGGTGGTGCGCCGGTAGTGGTCCAGATGCAGTCCCGTGCTGAGCAACGCGATGGGCAGCGCGGTACCCGCGACAGCGTGGTAACCGAGGAGCTGATCGGCCGCGAACCCGGCGGACACCAGCGCGAGACAGACGATCGGCCACCGCCTCCGCACGATCAGCGGCAGGCATTCCAGCGCGATGACGGCGGCGGCGAGCGCGTCCAGCGGCCGGCTCGGCAGGTCGCCCAGCTGCGTTCCCCGGTTGTGCAGCGCCGGTATCAGCGAGGCCAGCGCGAGTGCCACCGCGATCGGAGCGTCCCGGACCGTGACGTCCGAGCGGCGCCACAGTTGCCTGATCACCCGGCGAGCGTAGCCGCGGGAACCCGGCGCACGATGTTGCCCCGCTTCCACGCCAGCCGCAGGAACACCGCCGTCACCACCACTCCTCCCAGCACCGAGTAGGCGCTCGCCTCCGGGCCGAACTCCCCACCGCTGAGCAGCAACGGGCCGGACGTCACGCCGTCCAGCAGGCCCTGCGGTGCTTCCGTTCCCGACACGCTCGTGCCGAAGATGGCGCCCTGGGCGAAGTTCCAGCCGAAGTGCACGCCGATGGGCACCCACAGAGTGCGCGTGGCGGCGTAGGCGGCGGCCAGCATGAAACCACCCGCGATGGCGATCGCGGTCGCCGTCCACAACGTGGCGTGCGGGTTGAACAGGTGTGCCGCACCGAACAGCACCCCGCTGAGCACAAGGGAAGTCCAGGTGCCGAAGCGTTGCTCGACGATGCGGAACAGGATGCCGCGGAAGATCAGCTCCTCCACCACGACGGCCGCGGCCGTGAAGCCGATCATCGCGACCGGACCCGCCACCGAACCCAGGCCGCGCACCTCGTAACCGCCCAGCAGAGCGATGTTCAGGATGACCGCGCCGAACATGCCGAACCCGATGAGCAGTCCTCGTCCGAACGCGGGGCCCGCTCCCTTGGTGGCCACCTCGATCGGCGCCCGGCGTTCGGTCCGCCGCACCACCCGCGCGTACACGAACAGCGAAAGCGCCGCGGTCGCCAGACCGAACACCAGGGTGAGGGGCACGTTCCACCGCACCGCGCCGACGAGTGCACTGCCGCCGAACGCGACCAGCCCGACCGCTACGAGCTGCACCAACAGTCGCATGACCAATTCCTTCGTGAGACGTCCGCGGCCATCGCGCCGCCGGTACCGCGAACGCTAGGGATTCGGCCGTGCGGAATCGTCACCGCGCAGTGGACATCTCGGTGTAGCTCGCTCGGGGGACATCACCCTTCCAGATACGCGTCGTGCTCCGCGTAGTGGATGACGGCGGCGCACTTGTCGTCGGAGGTCGCCGTCCGCCCCGGCCGCCATTCGTGCCACGCCTCGAGCACGTCGTAGACCAGGTCGACCTCCAGGAGGTAGGTCATCCCGGCTGCCAGCGCCGCGTGCATCTCGGGGCTGTCCTCCACGACCGCGACCGCCGCGGACGCACTGGTCCACGGCGGCGCGGCGTAGATGGTCGAGTCGTCGTCCAGCTCGTTGAGGCGGTCGGGCAGGTCCCGCAGTGAGGCCATCGCTCGACGTTAGCGCAGCTCAGCGCCAGCCGAGAGCCGGCGCCACGTGCACGAGGATGTTCTCGACGACGTGTGCGCAGTACTCGACGCCGAGCTGGTTCGGCACGGTGAGCAGCAGCGTGTCGGCCTCGGCGATCGCCTCGTCCCCGGCGAGCTGCTCGATCAGCACGTCGGGCTCGGCGGCGTAGGAACGTCCGAAGATCGCCCTGTTCGGCCCGTCGATGTAGCCGATCTGGTCGCGGCTCTCGCCGTCGTCGCCGAAGTACGCGTGGTCGAGGTCGGTGGTGAGCGCGAAGATGCTGCGCGACACCGAGACGCGCGGCTCCTGCTGCCGGCCGGCCTCGGTCCAGGCCTTGCGGAACGCCCGGATCTGGTCGGCCTGCTGCACGTGGAACGGCGCGCCGCCCTCGTCGAACTTCAGGGTCGAGCTCATCAGGTTCATGCCCTGCTCGGCCGCCCACACGGCGGTGCCGTTGGACCCGGCGCCCCACCAGATCCGCTCGCGCAGGCCTGGCGAGTGCGGTTCGAGCCGCAGCAGGCCGGGCGGGTTCGGGAACATCGGCCGCGGGTTGGGCTGCGCGAAACCCTCGCCCTCCAGCACCTTCAGGAACACCTCGGCGTGCCGGCGGGCCATGTCGGCCTCGGTCTCGCCCTCGGCGGGCTGGTAGCCGAAGTGCCGCCACCCGTCGACGACCTGCTCGGGTGATCCCCGGGAGATGCCGAGCTGCAGCCTGCCGCCTGCGATGAGGTCGGCGGCACCGGCGTCCTCCGCCATGTACAGCGGGTTCTCGTACCGCATGTCGATCACGCCGGTGCCGATCTCGATGCGCTCGGTCTTGGCGCCGATCGCCGCGAGCAACGGGAACGGCGACCCGAGCTGCCGCGCGAAGTGGTGCACCCGGAAGTAGGCGCCGTCGGCGCCCAGCTCCTCCACGGCCACCGCGAGGTCGATCGACTGCAGCAACGTGTCCGACGCGGACCTCGTCTGCGAGTGCGGGCTGTCCGACCAGTGGCCGAACGACAGGAACCCGATCTTCTTCATATCGCGCGCCCACTTCCGTCGCTTAGTTGACCTGTCAACCTTACCTGAACGGAATCACTGCGCGCGCCACCGGTGCACCTCCAACGCCACCCCGACGTGCACCAAGTTGTGCTCCAACGGCCGCGGCAGCAGCGTCGACGCGCGGGCCAACCGCCGCAGCAGCGTGTTGCGATGCGTATAGAGCCGTGCCGCCGCCGTCGTCGCGTTGCAGTTCGCGGCGATGAACGCCCGCACGGCTTCGATGACCTCCGGGTCGGCGGTGGCGAGGGAGCCGAGGGTGCGTCGCACGAACCGATCGGCCCGCTCGGCGTCCGTGGTGAGCAGCGCGACCAGCTCGACCTCCTCGTGGGTCGCGAGCTGTTGCGGTGAGGCGAGGCTGGCGAGCATGCGCTGGACCGTGAGCGCGTCGAGGTGGCTGCGCCGGAACCCGTCCGCGCCGAGCCCGCTCGATCCCAGCGCCACGTGCACGGCCGGGAACCGCGCGACGCCCCCGCGCAGCACGGCGTCGTCCGGTGCGCCGTGCACCCACACCCATCGGGTGGCGGCGCTGGCTAGCACGGTCAGCGGACGCGGCTCCCCGGCGGCCGCGGCGAGCAGGTCCGCCACGCGGTCGAGGTCGCCCAGGGCGTCGTCGCTCCACACGATGGCCGCCGTGTGCTCGCCCGAGAGCCGGTAGCCGAGGCGTTGTTCCGCGCGGGAGACGGTGATCGGTGCGCCGTCGAGCAGCAGCGTCACCGTTTCCAGGCGTTCGGCGTGCGTGCCGCGCGTGAGCTGTTCGCGCTCGCGGGTCATCTGCACCGAGATCGCGGCCACCGTGTCGTCGACGAACGCCTCGATCGACCGGCACGACACCTCGACCAGCTCGCGCAGCTCCTCGGGGTCGGAGGTCAGCGAGAACGCGATCCGCAGCCACAGCCGCACCGCGACGCCCTGCCCTGAGCGGTAGGCGTCGAGCGCCGACTCGTCGAGACCGCGGCGGATCAGGTCACGCGCGAACGCCAGCGGTGCCTCGCCCAGGTCGGCGGGCACGCGCTCCCCCGGCGCCCGGATGTTGGCCGACGCCCAGCCCAGCAGGTTCGACCGGTTCGTGCGCTTCAAGGCCGCGGTGAGCACGGGATCCTCGGCGACCTGCCTGCGGTTGGCGCCCGACAAGGTCGCCGTGTCCAGCTCGGCCAGCCACTCGGCCGGCGGGTCGAGCGCGATCTCCGCACCGCGCCGGATGAGCTCGCGCACGCGGGGTGACGGTCGCTCCCACGACATGGTGCACATTGCACCACAAGAGGGGTGAACAGTTGCACTTCGTGCTTTCGTGACCGGCGTCACCCCGGCCACCATGAAGGCATGGCTGACCTCGACGTTGTCATCGTCGGAGCCGGGATCTCCGGCCTCGGCGCCGCGTACTACCTGCAGCGCGAGCACCCGCGGAAGAAGTACGCGATCCTCGAGGCGCGCGGGGCGATCGGCGGCACCTGGGACCTGTTCCGCTACCCCGGCATCCGGTCCGACTCCGACCTCCACACGTTCGGCTACGAGTTCAAGCCGTGGCGCGACGAGGACTCGATCGCCGGGGCGGACAAGATCCTCGCCTACCTGCGCGAGACGGCGTCCGAGCACGGCATCGACCAGGCTGTCCGGTTCCACACGAAGGTGATCGCCGCCGAGTGGTCGTCGGCGGACGCGCACTGGACGGTCGAGGTCGAGAGGAACGGCGAACGCGAGACGCTGACGTGCTCGTGGCTGTTCTGCGCCGGTGGCTACTACCGCTACGACGAGGGGTTCACGCCGCACTTCGAAGGCAGGGAACGCTTCCGCGGTCAGATCGTCCACCCGCAGCACTGGCCGGAGGACCTCGACTACGCGGGCAAGCGGGTCCTCGTGATCGGCAGCGGCGCGACGGCGGTGACGATCGTGCCCGCCATGGCTCCCACCGCGAGCCATGTGACGATGCTGCAGCGCACCCCGTCGTACATCCTGCCCGTGCCCGCCCAGGATCCGATCGGCAACCTGCTGCGCAAGGTGCTGAGCGAGGACCGCGCGTTCGCGCTGACCCGGCGCAAGAACATCCTGCAGCAGCAACTGACCTGGCGGTTCGCCCAGCGGTTCCCGAAGGCGGCACGACGGCTGATCCGGCGGTTCAACGCCAAGCTGCTGCCGGAGGGCTATCCGGTCGACGAACACTTCAACCCGCCGTACAACCCCTGGGACCAACGACTCTGCATCGTCCCGGACGGCGACCTGTTCACGGCGATCCGCAGCGGCAAAGCCTCCGTCGTGACGGACCGGATCACGACCTTCACCGAGACCGGCGTGCGGCTGGAATCCGGCCGCACCCTGGAAGCGGACATCATCATCACCGCGACTGGACTCAACGTCCAGGCGTTCGGCGGCATGGCGCTCACCGTCGACGGCGAGCCGGTGAACCTCCCGGACACGTTGGCGTACAAGGGGATGATGCTGTCCGGCGTGCCGAACTTCGCCTACGCCATCGGGTACACGAACTCGTCGTGGACGCTCAAGATCGGCCTGCTGTGCGAGCACTTCTGCCGGCTGCTCGCACACATGGACGCGCACGGCTACGACACCGCCCGGCCCGTGATCACCGATCCCGGCGCGCCGACGCGCCCGTTCATCGACTTCGGCGCGGGCTACATCAAGCGCGTCGTGGACCAGCTGCCACGGCAGGGCGAACGGGCGCCGTGGCTCACGTCGATGAGCTACACCAGCGACGTGAAGCTGTTGCGCCGCCTGCCCGTCGAGGACGACGAGCTGCGGTTCTCCCGCAGCCGGGCCGCTGTCACGCCGTCCCGATCGCCGGGTCGCTGACGCCGGGAGCGCCGGTCTCGACGTGACCGGCGAACCGCCGCGGGTAGCCACTGTCCTCAGTGGACACGACCGACACGTCGTACCACTGACGATGGTGGTCACACCCGTGTTGTAGTCGATCAAGCGCCCATCGTCGTGCAGCCGCGCGTTACCGATCTTGCGGATGCCGTGGTCCCGGTCCCTGGCAGTGCGTTCATGAACCCCGGCCTGCGCCGCGGCATCCCGCCGACACACCCCGGCCGCACGAAGCCTGTCGTACTCCGCCCGACCAGGATGCCCAGCCGTCCTGGTCTTCCCACGACCACGGATACCGGCCTTGCGCGCCCACCCGGCCGCCGTCGCACGGTTCACTCCGACCGCTCGTGCAGCACCCGAGATGCTGCCGTTCTCCCGGTCCAGAGCCTCGAGCAACCTCGCCCTATCCAGAAACCACGATCCCAGCAACTCCCTGAAATCCAGGGTGTTGCGGGGATCGCTATAACCCTCCGTTGCTTGACCAGGGCTCTCGTGCGCGTCAGGTTTCAGCGGTTGCTGACCCTGTACTCGAACCAGCGACGCGCCCCTTCCGTGGCGTCGGTCGCGGCGAACTTCCGTTCCCAAAGTCGCACGAGCGACGCGGTGTACGCCGTGATCCCGTCTGGGTCCGCTGTGCGGAATCCGTCGAGTTGCGTGGCCCATGCCTCAGCTTCCAGCGGTCGATGTCCCGCAGCGATGAGCCGAACCGCGACCTGCGCTGCGTCAATCCACGGAGCGCCGGACCGCCACCACGCCCAATCCACGACGCGTGCGGTGTCCGAGATGAGGAAGTTGAATGGGTTCAGGTCGGAGTGGATCAGGGTCGCACCGTCCATATAGGCCGGAGCCCGACGCGCCCACTCCGCGATCGTTGCCGCGTTCTCGCGGGACCACGCATGTGCGGCCACGGGAAGTTCCATGCTCAACTCGCGGTCGAGAGCGGTCGCCCATTGCTTCGCCATCTCACGCTTGGCTGAGGACGTAGGCGGCGCATCCGTTGTACTGATCACTCGTACAGCGTCAGCGACCATCGGCAGATGAGGAGAGTCGGGAGAGAAATTGGCATGCTGCCCAGACACGTGCTCGAACCCGAGCAGCAGCCAACCCTCCTCTTCGATCTGCCAGAGCAACCGCGGCGCCATGCCTTCGGGCAGGAAGGGGTTCACGGCCGCTTCGTTGCGGTGCATAAATGACTGAGGATCGTCCGCCTTGACCCCCTTGCAGAAGAACCGGCCATCCGCAGCCACGAGCGAAACGGCGATCTCGGAGTTACGGCCAGCCGGAGCCTCCTCCGTACTGATCACGCGACCTACTTCCTTCTCAACTGCGTTCACGAGTGCCGGAGGTAGCACGGCCCAGTCAAGGCGGTTAATCGTCAGTCTCCTAGTTCACTGCCGGACGAACTCGGGGTGACCCTTAACTCTCGGCGGACAAGATCGCGTTCAGCAGCCCCGGATAGCGCGCGTCCAGGTCGTCCCGCCGGATCGTCGCGATGCGGGCCGTGCCCTCCTTGCGCAGCCGGATCACCCCGGCCTCCCGGAGCGTCCGCAGGTGGTGGGTGCGGGTGGACTTGGTCACCGGCAGCTCGATCGCGCCGCAGGCCACCCCGGTGCCGATCCGGTCCATCTCCCGGACGTAGTGCAGTCGCACCGGGTCGGCGAGGGCGTGCAGCACGGCCTCGATCCGGATCTCGGCGCGGTCGGGGTGCGGCAGGTCCTCGCTCATGACGGCAATAGTACGATAACCATCGTAGTTCGACGAGTTTCGTAGTACGGTGTGCGTCGTACTAGCCGTCGAAGGGGTCACCTTGTCTCGCATCCACCTGCTCGCCGCCGGAGCGTTCGCGGTCGGCACGAGCGGCTACATCGTCACCGGAGTCCTTCCGGCCGTGAGCCGCGAGCTGCACGTCTCCCCCGCCGCCGCGGGCCAGCTCGTCACCGCGTTCGCCATCGCCTACGCGATCACCTCGCCCGTGCTCGCGGTGCTCACCGGACGGTGGGAACGCCGGAAACTCCTGATCACAGCACTGATAACGAGTGCGGTCGGCAACGCGCTGGCCGCTGTCGCGCCGACGTTCGAGCTGCTGCTCGGCGCCCGCGTGATCAGCGCGCTCGGCGCCGCCGCGTTCACCCCGGTCGCCACCGCGGTCGCGACCGTCCTCGCCCCGCCGGACCACCGCGGCCGTGCCGTCGCGACGGTGTTCGGCGGCCTCACCTTCGCCCTGATCCTCGGCGTGCCGCTGGGCAACGTCGTCGGCGAGCAGCTCGGCTACCAGGGCGTGTTCGCCTCGGTCGCGGTCGTCTCACTGCTCGGCGCTCTGGCGATCCAGCTCGGCGTCCCGCGAGTCGCCGCGCCTCCGTTCGCCGGCCTGCGCGAACGGTTCGCCGCCGCGCGTGACCGCCGTGTGCTGCTGGTGCTCGGCATGACCGTGCTGGGCTGTCTCTCGGCGTTCAGTGTGTTCACCTACATCGCGCCGATCCTGACGTCGCTCGCGAACGTGCACGGCTGGACGATCAGCGTGTTGCTGCTCGTCTACGGCGTGGGCGGCGCGATCGGCAACTCGGTCGGCGGCCGGGTCACCGACCGCTGGGGCAGCCGCGTCCCGTTGCTCGTGATCTTCACGGTCTTCGTGGCCGTCCTGGCGACGTTGCCGCTCACCGCGACGACGGCGGCGACCGCGGGCGTGGTGCTGTTCGTGTGGGGCCTGTTCACGTGGTCGGTGAACCCGCCGATCCAGAACTGGCTGATCGAGCTCGCACCCGGCGAGTCGAGCGGACTTCTGTTGTCCGTCAACGCATCCGCGATCTACCTCGGCGTGGGCCTGTCTGGCGTGTTCGGCGGCCTGGTGGTGAGCAACGTCGGGCTGCTCGCACTGCCCCCGATCGCCGCGCTGGTGGCGCTGGGAGCACTCGGCCTGCTCGTCGCGCAGCCGAAGCCCGCGCTGGCGACTCAGGCGGCGTGATCATCGCGAACGGATCCTCTGGCCGCGCGGGCCAGAGGATCCGTGCCGGTCGGGAGCGGTAGGACCAGACCCCGGCGAAGCCGAAGCCGATGATGTCGGCCCTGCCGTCGCCCGTGGTGTCGGACAGGAACCGCGGATGCTTCTCCACCCGCCAACCACCAGCGTCATACGGAAGTTGTCGACGACGAGCTGCGGTGCGTCGAACCGGCCGGTCTCGCGGGCACGAGATGCCGAGGATGCCGTGGCAGGATCCCTCGCGCCGACGTGCCGGTGGCCTGCCCCCTTCACGACGCGATGCGGTGGGCCACAACATCGTGCGGCGGCAATGCTGTCTTCGCTTCACATGCCGATTGCTCCGTCGATGCGCTCGCGGAGCAGGTCTGCGTGGCCGTTGTGGCGGGCGTATTCCTCGATCATGTGGATGAGGACCCAGCGCAGCGACACTGTCCCACGCCAGGAGTCGTCACCCTCGACGTCGAGGTCGGGGGCCTCGGAGACGAACTGTTCGGCGAAGGCCACCTCGGTCCGCCAAGCCTCCCACGCCGCCGCGATGGCGCTGGGATCGTCTGTGGCACCGTCGAAGTCCCCGTCGGGATCGGCCGTCGAGGAGAAGAGGGCTGGAAGGTCCTGCCCGGCCAGGACCCGCCGGAACCAGCGGCGTTCCACATCGGCGAGGTGTCGGACCAGGCCGAGCAGCGAGAG
The DNA here is from genome assembly GCF_016907955.1 of Lentzea nigeriaca. Taxonomy (GTDB): domain Bacteria; phylum Actinomycetota; class Actinomycetes; order Mycobacteriales; family Pseudonocardiaceae; genus Lentzea; species Lentzea nigeriaca. The sequence continues at coordinate 333,711 of NZ_JAFBCX010000003.1, forward strand.
CGTGGACGGCTTCACGGATCGCAGGGACAGCTCCGGGCCCAGGCCGGCGCACTTCAGCCGCAGCGTGGCACGTTGGGCGCACAGGACGTCGACGAGCATGCGCCGTTCGTCGCCGGTCGTCGGTCCGGTGAACCGGCGAACACCGTCCGCGCCGCCGAACAGTTCGCCTCTTCTGGTGGGATCGGTCATGTCCACCCTTCAGGTCTCGCCGGTGTGATCGTCGCGATGACCGCACCGCATCTTGGAGCCGTCGCCATCACGTCCGGTCGGCGCCTGGGGCACCTGGTGTTCAGCGGTCGGCGTCCAGCAGCGCCATGTTCTCGCCGTCGCCGGGCACAGCCGCCCGCAGCGGTGGTGTGGGTGAGTTCGCCCCGTCCGAGGCGGCACGCAGGCGGCGCATCGCCAGCTCGCCGGCCGCCTGCGCCGGGGTCTGGCCGCACCGTTGCGCGGTGTCCAGCAGGTCGTCGACAGTGTCCTCGATGGCGCGGACCCGTGCGTGGGCTTCGTCGGCACTGACGTGGTGGAGCTCGGTGCTGATGGCGTTGATGACTCCTCCTGCGCTCGCGACGTAGTCGGGCACCCAGATGATGCCGCGGTGGTGCAGCAGGTCTGCGACATCGGGAGTGGCGAGCTGGTTGTTCGCCGGTCCGACCACGGTGCGGCAGCGCAGCTCCGCCACTGTCTGCCTGGTCAGGACGGAGCCAAGGGCCGCGGGGACCAGGATGTCAACGTTCGCGGCGAGGATCTCGTCGGGCGACCGCCAGACAGCGTTGAGCTCGTCGGCGGTGCTGCGTTTGTCCGGATCGATGTCGGTGACCGTCAGGGCGGCGCCCTCTGCGGCGAGGAGGCGGGCGAGGTGAGCGCCGACGCGACCCAGACCGACCACGGCGAGACTGCGGTCGGCCAGACTCGCGGTGCCGTACAGCCGTCGGCTGACGGCCCGCAGCGCGGCGAGCGTCCCCTGCGCGGTGTGCGGCGAGGAGTCGCCGCTGCCGCCCAGACGCGCCGGCCGACAGAACACATGGGGAGTGGTTTCCCCGATCAGTGCCATGTCGTCAGGGCCGGTCCCGACATCCGGTCCGGTGGCGTACGCCCCGCCAAGCGAGTCGATGACATCTGCCACGTCACGCAGCACGTCGCGACGTCGGCCGGCATCGAGTTTGATCCCCTCCGGCAGGACCACGACGGTCTTCCCGCCCCCGCTGGGCAGCCCGGCCACGGCGAATTTGGAGGTCATCGCGGCCGACAGGCGAAGGGCGTCGGTGAGGCCGTCCCGCCAGTCGGGGTAGTGCCAGAGCCGGAGGCCGCCGGCTGCCGGACCGAGTGCCGTGGAGTGAACAGCCACGATCACCGCAAGCCGCGAGCGCCGGCCGGTGTGGATCGCGACCTGCTCATGATCGAGCATGTACCCGCCGTCCCTTCATATGTTCGGCTTCGACAGGTGCATGCTGCACGAACAAATCACTGAATGCGGCCATGGCCGAACGATTGAGTGAAAATTCGGTACAGTTGTCGACCATGGACGAACTTGATTCGGAGATTGTCCGGCTTCTCCAGACAGATGCTCGGCAGTCCAACCGCGAACTCGCCCGCCAGCTCGGCATCGCCCCCTCGACCTGCCTGGAGCGGGTTCGGGCGCTCCACCGCCGGGGCGTCATCCGTGGCTACCACGCCGACATCGACCCTGTGGCCCTCAATCGCGGCGTTCAGGCGCTCGTGTCAGTACAGGTACGACCCCTCAGTCGCGCCGTCATCGACGCCTTCAAGGGCTTCGCCAGCGGCCTGCCGGAAGTCCTCCACGTGTTCGTGCTCTCCGGAGGCGACGACTTCCTCCTTCACGTCGCGGTGCAGGATCTCGACCACCTGCACGCCTTCCTGACCGACCGGCTCAGCAAGCGCGGTGAAGTCACCGGCTTCCGCACCTCGGTCATTTTTCAGCAGGTGAGCAGCACCACCCCCGCACGCCTTCCCGCACCCGACTGATGCTGTAACCGCACAGGATCGGCCATTGTCGAGCTGTGGCCCCGGCGAGTTCATCTCACGGCCGCCGGCGATCGTGGTCATCGGCGGGCTCGTCAGCTCGACGCTGCTCACATGCTTGACCATGACGGAACCTGCATGGATGTGTCGCGGCGCATGACGGCGTCATCGAACAGGGCGGGCATATGAAGCAGGCGGGCATGCAGGCTATTTATTCCTGAGTCCGCCATCAGGCAAGTTGTCGGCGGTCCACGGACGTTGACCGCGCAGTTGCTCTGTCGCACACGACGTGGCTTCCTGCCCCGTCGTGGGGTTTCCGTTCGCGGGGTTGTCGTTCCCGCATCGGCAGCACGATGACGTCGCGTACGTGGGCACATTCCTCACAAGCGGATACATCGAAGATCAGCACAACCGCGAACGTTGCGTTCAGCGCTTCGCAGCCCTGCAACAGATGGCACTGAGTCCGGCCAACTCTTTGGAGTTGATCGCAGAGGCGGCGAGCAACCTATGGCCTGCCGCATGAGCATCGCGCCCCCTGCGGTAGGTGCGAGCGACCTGCACGCCTAGGTAGTCGCAGCAGGGCGAGCTACACCACGTGCGGCCCACATGCCTGGCAGGTCCTTCCTGGCCGCTCCCCGGCATGGATTCCTCCACCTCGAAAGTGCCAGGTCATCAGGCCAGTGGAGCGTCGCGGCTCAGTTGTGCTCCGTTGAGTCGGGCAGGGGGCTGGGCGATCTGGTGCTCGTCTCCGAAAGCCCGGATGGCCGCGCTCTCATGCACGTCCGCTGCCGAGATGGCGGTAGAGAAATGCCGACGCAAACGTTCGCTGATCACCCCAACTGCTGCCAACCGTGCAGTTGGCAGCCATGAGAGCGCGACCTTCATGATCGAAGCGCGGCTGCCGCCGGCCACATCGCAAGAAATAGCTGCGACACGCTACCAGTGAGCCCCTGTCCACCCTTTGACGCCCTCCTACCTGGGCAGGAGGGCGTCAGAGTCACGAACGGCAGATGACGGTGGGGCACCGAATGAGGCAAACCCTGAGGTGGATCAGGTCCCCTTCATCGCCCTTGGCCGGGTCATGGCCTCCACTGCTGGTTGGCCTGGCCCGAGCACGACCACAGCACCAGCTGCGTGCCGTTGGCGGTACCGGCGCCGTTTGCGTCGAGACACAAGCCGGACAGCGCGCTGGTGATCGTGCCGTTGGCGTTCACGTTCCACTGCTGGTTCGCACCGCCGGTGCAGTCCCAGATCACCGCCTTGGTGCCGTTGGTGGTGCCCCAGCCGTAGGCGTCCAGGCACTTCGAGCCGTAGACCACCAGCTGCTTCGACGACGTCTGGACCCAGTTCTGGTTGGATCCGCCGTGGCAGTCCCACAGCTGGACCTGGGTGCCGTTGGCCGAGCTCCCGCCCGCGACGTCGGCACAGCGGCCCGACTGCACGCCGACGATCTGCCTGCCCGTGCTGTCGCCGATGCTGCCCGGCACGCCCCGCAGCGCGGCGTACCAGGTCGCGGCCATCTTGTCGTAGCCGGTGGCGGTCGGGTGGACGCCGTCGATCAGGTCGGCGGTGGTGATGGCCGAGTGCATGTCGACCAGGTGCACGCGCTTGCCCGCGTTCCTCTTGCTCTGCACCATTCCCGGGATCGTCGCGTTGTACGCCTGCCCGGCCTGCTCCTGCCCCGCGTTGCTCATCGGGATGATCGTCGCGACGAACACGTCGGCGTTGGGCGAGGTCGCGGTGATGCGGTCGACCAAAGCCGACAGGCGTGCGGGCGCGTTGGCCACGTCGAAGTTCTGCAGCACGTCGTTGGTGCCGATGTGCAGCAGCACCGTGCGCGGGTCGGTGTTGCGGAGCCAGCTGACGATGTTCGCGTCGATCTGGTCGATGCGCCAGCCCGGATGGCCCTCGTGGTCGTGGTCACCGAGCGAGCCAGGGCCGTTGAACTGCGAGCCGACGAAGTCGACGCGGTAGTTCGCCGCACCGAGGCGCTGCCACAGCCCGATGCGGTAGCCGCCGGGCACCTGCGTGCCCTCGGTGATCGAGTCGCCGAGCGGCATCACCCGTGTTCCGCCGTTGGACTCCGCGACCGCCGGCGTGGCTGGCAGCAGCGCGGCGGTGAGCAAAGCGGCGGCGCAGACGATGAGCCGCCGTAGTCCTGCCTGCATCATGTTCTCCCTGTCGCAGTCCATGTTGCGTTAGCGCTAACACTGGATAACGCGAAGGAGTCACGTCAATACGCCTCGCCACTTGAGACGGGCTCACCGACCGCCGGGATTCCTGATGTGAACCAACAGAACTCGCCGGTAACGCGTATTGGCGTCTCAGCCGGTACGGCTTCTGTTAGCGCTCACATGAGGCTCGCTCACCTCTGCTGCGACACCCAGGTCGCGACCTGCACCCTCGACCTGAACCCGAGCTTGACGAGGATGTGCTCGGTGTGGGTCTCCGCGGTCCGCACCGAGATCACCAACCGGTCCGCGATCTCCCGGCTGGTCAGCCCTTCCGCGATGAGCTCGGCGATCTCCCGCTCTCGCCGGGTCAGCACGGCGGGCGGCGCCTCCGGCTCGGCGGCCGGCGGCTCCTCGTGCAGCGAGAACGCGACGGTCTCGTCCACGTCCATCGCCCGCCCGCGCCCGAACGCCTCGTCGAACCCCTTGGCGCCCAGTCGTTCCCGCGCGACGCGTTCGGTTTCCTCGTGGTAGGGGTAGAGGTGCTGGTAGGTCCGCAGCGGTCGGCCCATGATCTCCCAGATGCGGTCCGCGGCGCCCAGCAGCGTCGCCGCGGTCTCCGCGTGACCCAGCGCGGACTCGACCCACGACAGCGACTCGACCGACCAGCCGATTCCGGTGAGGTCGCGGATGTCGCGGCGCAGCCCGATGCTCTCGCGGTACAGCGCGGCTGCCCGGTCGTGGTCGCCCTGCGCCATCGCGAAGATCCCCATGCTCCACAGCGCGTACGAGCGGTGGAAGCACTCGCCCGCCGGCTCGGTGATCCGCAGCCATTCCTTGTGGCAGGCGGTGGCACGGGCGACGTCGCCAGCGAGTCCGACCGCGCTCGAGTAGCTCAGCATCAGGTCGAGGCGGCGCGTGACGTCCACCCCCGGTGGCAACACGGCGATGCCGCGCTCGAAGACGGCGATCGCGGCCGGGAGGTCACCGCTGTACAGGTCGACGCTGCCCTCCACCCAGCAGGCGAAGGCCGTGATGGTCGGGTCGTCCACGACCTCCTCGATGACCCTGGCGTCGGCCAGCCGCTGCAGGCACACGTCGAACTGGCCGTCCGCCGACGCCAGGCTGCCGTCGGTGAGCAGGGCCCTGGCTCGCAACGCGGACGGCGGGCACGGGCGGTCGAGGGCACGGGACAACCACAGCCGACCCTCCCTGGCCCAGCCGCGCCCCCACCAGTAGAAGTGGAACAGCCCGGACAGCATCCGGAACGCGCCGTCCAGCTCCCCCGGCTGTTTCAGGCAGTAGTCCACGGCCGCCTGGACGTTGGCGTGCTCGCGGTCGAGCCGGGCGAACCACTCCACCTGCCGGGAACTCACCCAGTCGGCGTTGGCCCGCTCGATCAGCCCGAGGTGGAAGTCGCGATGCCTGCGCAAGAGGTCGTCGTACTCGCCGGTGTCCTTGAGCCGCTCGACGCCGAACTCGCGGATGGTCTCCAGCATCCGGTAGCGCATCACGTCGGCGTGCTGTTCGGCGGCCAGGATCGACTTGTCCAGCAGCGACGCCAGGGTGCTCAGCACGTCCTCGGCAGCGAGCCCGCCGCCGGAGCACACGTCCTCCACGGCGTCGAGCTCGAACCCGCCCGCGAACACGGACAGCCGCGCCCACAGCAGCCTCTCCCGATCCGAGCACAGGCCGTGGCTCCACTCGATGCACGACCGCAGCGTCTGCTGCCGGGTGGGGACGTGCGGGCGCGGCGCCGTGAACAGCTGGGGCTGGTCCATCAGCCGGGCGAGGATGTCCTTCTCCGACAGCGCGCGCACCCGTGCCGCGGCCAGCTCGATCGCGAGCGGGAGGCCGTCCAGGCGATGACAGATCTCGGCCACCACGCTGCCGTTGGCGGCGTTCACGGTGAACCCGAGCCGCACGGACGCCGCGCGTTCCGCGAACAGCGTCACCGCCTCGGAACCGCTCAGTTCCTGTTCGGCGAGCGGCCCGTCCTCGGCCGGCAGCGTCAGCGGCGGCACGGGCATGACGGCCTCGCCCACGATGCCCAGGCACTCCCGGCTCGTCGACAGGATCCGCAGCTCGTGGCAGCTCTGCAGCAGCGTCTGGGACAGCTCGGCGACCGCGTCGACGAGGTGCTCGGAGTTGTCGAGCACCAGCAGCAGCCGACGGGACGCCAGGTAGTCGACCAGCATCTCGAGCGACGTCCTGCCCGCCTCGCGCATGCCCACGGCCAGCGCCACCGCGTTGGCCACGAGCTCGGCGTCGCGTAGCTCGTCGAGCTCGACCAGCACCACCCCGTCGGGGAACGCCCTGCGCACGGCCCGGCACACCTCCAGGGCGAGGCGGGTCTTGCCGACTCCGCCCGGTCCTGTCAGAGTTACCAAGCGTGACGTCTGCAGCAGGCTTCTGACCTCGTCCACCTCGCGCCTGCGCCCGACGAAGCTGCTCAGCTCCAGAGGTAGACCTGTCGTTCTCCTCCGGACGACCGTGCCCATACCGACGAACGGTAGTGCGGTCCCCGCGGGCCCGCAGGAAAGAACACGCAACAATTCGGAATCCGTAGGCTTCTACGTACTCCTCCCGATGTGGCCGCGCCGCGTGCCGAGCACGCTTTCTGCATGTGCCAGCATGAGCCGAAGTGCCCCGCCGCAGCGGAACCGCGCGGCCAGCGGGCAGAGATCGTCGTCTCCCACCCCGAGCAGGGCTGGTACCTGCTCTGCAACGGGATCGTCCTGTTCGACGACGGGGGCCTGATGATGCCCGACCACAGCGTCATCGCTCCCGCCGCCTGATCTCGTTCGGGGGCGGCCTGAGTCCCGTCGGTTGCCCTCAAACGTGCCCGGTGGTTCCCCGACGTCGGTGTCGACTCCCCCCTCTCGACACCGACGCGCACCGGGCGGACGGGGTGGACGGCCTGCTCGCCGCAGCGCGCCTCTGCGGTCGGGTCGTCCGCCCCGTGATCCCACTACCGGAGAACCGCCATGACCATCGATTCACCACCGCAGCCGTGCCCGCGGTGCCTGCGGCCGACGGTGCTCGTGACGAACCGCCGCGGCCGCGAGTGGCTGCACGTCGGCACCTGGCTGGCCCGGTGCGGCCAGGTCGTGCGGGCCGGCTGACCCTCAGGATCCGCAGGAGTCCCTGACGACCAACCTGGTCGGCAGGATCACCGGGTCCTCACGGCAGCCGCCGGTGATCATCGCCATGATCGCCTTGGCCGCCGCCACGCCGAACCCCGGCTTGTCCTGCGCCACCGTCGTGAGCGCCGGATCGACCACGGACGCGATCTCGATGTCGTCGAACCCGACGATCGCCAGGTCGGCCGGCACGCGCAGTCCCGCGGCGCGGGCGGCACGCAGTGCGCCGACCGCCATCTCGTCGCTCGCCGCGAACACGGCCGTGGGCGGCTCGTCGAGCGCCAGAAGTCGTTGCATGGCAAGTGTTCCGCTCGTGCGGTAGAAGTCACCGGCGACGACGTACTGGGCACGCGATGGCAGACCGGCTTCCTCCAACGCCTTGCGGTAGCCCGAGACACGGGCTTCGGAGGGCTGGTTGCCCGGTGGGCCGGTGATCATGGCGATCCGGGTGTGGCCGAGTCCTGCCAGGTGGCCGGCGGCCTCGCGGGCGCCGCCCTCGTTGTCCGAGGTCACGTAGGTGGCTTTGGGGCCGTCGACGGCGACGTCCAGCGCGACGCACGGCACGCCCGACTGCGCGAACGCCTCGAACGCCTCCGCGTCCGAGCCGCTGTCGATCAGGACCAGCCCGCCGAGGTGGTGCCGGCGGGTCATGTTCACGTAGCCCACCGGATCCGCGAGCGAGGCGCCGACCTCGCGGGCGTCGCCGCTCGTCGCGAGCATCAGCAGGTGGTAGCCGTGCGCGCTGAGCGCGGATTTCAGCCCGATGAGCAGGTCCTGCAGGTACGGGTGCCGCCAGCCGGGCCTGCGGTGGTCGGTGTCCCAGACCAGTCCGATCATCGTGGACTGCTTCGTCGACAACGCCCGCGCGGACTCGTTGGGCTGGTAGCCCAGCTCCCGCGCGACCCGCAGCACCCGTTCCCGCGTTTCCTCGTTGACCGTTTCCGGCTGGTTGAAGACGCGCGACACCGTTGCCACGGACACGCCACAGAGCTGGGCGATCTCTCGCCCGGTCGCCATCGGACCCTCCGTTTCACCGTAAGCGGTTACATCACCGTACGAGCAGCAGTTGCCCTAGTCAAACGCGCGCAGCAGACAACGCCTTTATCGTTTTGTTACTTGACGGGCGTCGCGTAACCCGGTTGTCATAGGCACCACACATCACCGGCTGTCGATTCGTCCTGACGCCGGTTCACCCGCCCCACGAACACCTTTCTCTGCTTCAGCGCGCCCAGAAAACGACGGAGGCCTGGAATGCGCCCCAAAGCACTTGCCATCGGCTGCGCCGCGCTGGCGACAGCCGTGGTGCTCAGCGGTTGCGGCAGCGGCACCACGTCCGGCGGCAAGACCAAGCTGACCATCGGGCTGTTCGGCAACTTCGGTTACGCCGAGCTGCTCAAGGAGTACGCGAGCACACATCCGGACGTCGAGATCACCGACCGCACCGCGTCCTACTCCGACCACCACAAGAACCTCGCCGCCCACCTCGCCACCAACAACGGCGCGGCGGACATCGAGGCGGTCGACACCGGGTACATCAACCAGTTCAAGGCCACACCGGACAAGTTCGTCGACTTCAACACCAAGGGCGGTGACCAGCTCGAGGACCGCTGGCTGCCGTGGAAGTGGGAGGCCTCGCTCAGCAAGGACGGCAAGCAGATCGGCTACGGCACCGACATCGGCGGCCTGGCCATCTGCTACCGCCGCGACCTGCTGCAGAAGGCCGGACTGCCCGCGGACCGCGACCAGGTCGCGGCCCTGTGGCCGACCTGGCAGGACTTCATCGCCGCGGGCAAGCGGTTCCAGACCAACGCCCCCGAGGGCGTGAAGTGGTTCGACGGCGGCCCGACCGTGCTCAACGCGATCGTCGGCCAGGCTTCCGTCGGCTACTACGACAAGTCCGACAAGATCACCGTGGGCGACAACAAGGAGATCAAGGCGGGCTGGGACCTCGTGGTCGACGGCGTGCAGGCCGGTCTGTCGGCGAAGCTGCTGTACTCCACGCCGGTCTGGAACACCGGCTTCAAGCAGGGCCAGTTCGCGACGGTGACCTGCCCGGCCTGGCAGATGGCCAAGATCAAGGACCAGGCGCCGGACGCCGCCGGCAAGTGGGACGTGACGTCCGTGCCGGGCGGTGGCGGCAACTGGGGCGGCTCGTACCTGACGGTTCCCAAGCAGGGCAAGAACGTCGACAAGGCCGTGGAGCTCGCCGCGTGGCTGACCGCTCCCGAGCAGCAGGCCAGGGTGTTCACCACCTCCGGGCTCCTGCCGTCGACGCCGAAGCTCTACGACGACCCGGCGATCGTGGGCTACAAGAACCCGTTCTTCAACGACGCTCCCGTGGGCAAGCTGTTCACCGACGCCGCGAAGAAGCTGCAGCCGCAGTACCAGGGGCCGAAGGCCGGTGACATCCAGACCGCGATCGGCAACGCGATGCAGCGCGTCGAGCAGGGCAAGCAGAACGGCGAGGAATCGTGGCGCCAGTTCGTAGCCGATGTCCAGAAGTGACGGACGTCCGGAAGTGACGGACATGCCAGTGATCGACAAAACGGCCAGAAGGCACCGCTGGGACACCAGGTTCGCGCCGTACGGGTACGTGGCGCCGTACTTCCTGCTCTTCGGGGTCTTCGGCCTGTTCCCGCTGCTCTACACGATCTGGGTCTCGCTGCAGCACCGCAACCTGCTCGACGAGGGCGGCGCGTCCGTCGTCTGGTTCGACAACTACGCACGGCTGCTGGTGGACCCGTACTTCTGGAACGCCATGGGCAACACGATGAGCCTGTGGCTGCTGACCACCGTCCCGCAGATCCTGTTCGCGCTGGGCATCGCCGCGTTGCTCAACCGCAAGGTCAGGACCCGCACGCTGTTCCGGATGGGCGTGATCCTGCCGAACATCACCTCCGTGGCGGCGGTGACGATCATCTTCGCCCAGCTGTTCGGCAGGGACTTCGGGCTGATCAACTGGGTGCTGGAGCTGTTCGGTGCCGGCCACGTCGACTGGCAGGCGGGCACCGCCACGTCGCACGTCGCGATCGCCGTGATGGTGGTGTGGCGCTGGACGGGCTACCACGCGCTGATCTTCCTGGCGTCGATGCAGGCGATCTCGCCCAGCCTGTACGAGGCGGCCACCTTGGACGGCGCGAGCGGCCGGCAGCAGTTCTGGCGCATCACGGTTCCGCTGCTGCGGCCGCAGATCATCTTCTCCACGATCATCGCGACCACCGGGAACATGCGCCTGCTCGCCGAACCGCTGCTGTTCAACCCCGGCGCCGCGGCCGCGACGGGTGGTTCGGACCGGCAGTTCCAGACCGCCGCGCTCTACCTCTACGAGCAGGGCTTCACCAACTACGACTTCGGGTACAGCTCGGCCATCGCGGTCGTGCTGGCGATCGCCACCGTCATCGTCGCCGGTCTCGGCTACCTGGTGACCAAACGGATCCAGACGGAGTGAGGACACCATGACCGCAGTGCTGGATCCTCCCGCGCCGGTACGACGTCCCGCCGGGCCCGCGGTGCGGGCGCGCAGGCTGGCCAGGCGCGTGGCGGGACCGTGGACGTACGCCGCCCTGATCGCGGTGCTCGCCGGCTCGGCGTTCCCGGTGTACTGGTCGTTCGTGGTGTCGTCGCAGACACCGGACGCGATCGACCGCGTGCCACCGGTGCTGGTGCCGGGCGGCAACCTATTCGCCAACATCGCCCGCGTCTTCGACACCACGGACTTCGCGCTGGCGTTGACGAACTCGATCGTGGTGTCGGGCACGGTCACCGTGTCGGTCGTGTTCTTCTCCACCCTGGCCGGGTTCGCGTTCGCCAAGCTGAAGTTCCGTGGGCGCAACGTGTTGCTGCTGCTCATCATCGCCACGCAGGCGATCCCGACCGAGCTCGGCATCATCCCGCTCTACATGATGATGAGCGAGTTCGGCTGGGCGGGGCAGATCCACGCGGTGATCGTGCCGGGGCTCGTGACCGCGTTCGGGGTGTTCTTCATGCGGCAGTACTTCGAGCGGGCGATCCCCGACGAGCTGCTCGAGGCGGGCATGATGGACGGCTGCCACTCGCTGCGGCTGTTCTGGCACATCGCGCTGCCCGCGGCCCGGCCCGCGGCCGCCGTGCTCGGGTTGTTCACGTTCATGCAGGCGTGGAACGACTTCTTCTGGCCGCTCGTGGTGCTGGTGCCGGAGAACCCGACGGTGCAGACCGCACTGTCCACTTTGGCCAGCGGCTACACCACCGACTACACGCTGGTGCTGACCGCCGCGACGATCGGCACGGTACCCGTGCTGGCCGTGTTCCTGTTGTTCGGCCGCCAGATCGTCGGCGGCATCATGTCGGGCGCCGTCAAGGGCTGACCTGGAGTCAAGGAGTGATGTCGTGAGCTTTCCGGACGGCTTCCGCTGGGGTGTGGCGACCTCGGCCTACCAGATCGAGGGGGCGGCGCGGCTCGACGGCCGCGGTCCGTCCATCTGGGACACGTTCGCGGCGGTGCCGGGCGCGGTCGCGAACGGCGACACCGGTGACGTGGCGGCGGACCACTACCACCGGTGGGCGGAGGACGTGCGGTTGCTCGTCGACCTCGGCGTGGACGCGTACCGGTTCTCGATCTCGTGGTCGCGGATCCTGCCGGAGGGCCGGGGCCGGATCGAGCAGCGCGGCCTCGACTTCTACCGGCGACTCGCCGAAGCGTTGCTGGGCAAGGGGATCGAGCCGTTCGTCACGCTGTACCACTGGGACCTGCCGCAGGCGCTGGAGGACCAGGGCGGGTGGCGCAGCCGCGACACGTCCGGCTGGTTCGCCGACTACGCGGCGACCGTGCACGAGGCGTTGAACGACGTCATCACCAAGTGGACCACGTTGAACGAGCCGTACTGCTCCTCGATCGTGGGCTACGGCGAGGGCCGGCACGCCCCCGGCGCGCGGGAGGGCCACGGTGCGCTGGCAGCGGCGCACCACCTGCTGCTGGGGCACGGTCTCGCCGTGCAGGCCATGCGCGCGAACGGTGCGCCGGGCCAGGAGTTCGGCATCGTGCTCAACCAGTCCCCCACCGTGCCGGTCACCGACTCCCCCGCCGACATCGCGGCGGCCGGCCGCCAGGACTGCTTGCTGCGCAGGCAGTTCACCGACCCGTTGTTCGGCGGGGCGTACCCGGACGAGCTGACGTCGATGTTCGGCGCGGTCACCGACTTCTCGTTCCGGCACGACGGGGACCTGGCGGTCATCGGCGAACCGCTGGACTACGTCGGTCTCAACTACTACTACCGCCTGCACGTCGCCGACGCGCCGCACCGGGAACCGGATCCGGCCAAGCGCACCGCGCACGACATCGGCGTCGACACGACCCGGCTGCCGGACGTCCCGCGCACCGGCATGGGCTGGCCGGTGGAGCCCGCCGGTCTCACCATCGCGCTGACGGACCTCAAGGCCCGGCACCCGGATCTGCCGCCCGTCTATGTCACCGAGAACGGCTGCGTCTACCCGGACACCGAGACGTTCGAGGACAACGACCGCATCGTCTTTCTCCGCGACCACATCGCGGCGGCCGAGGCGGCGTCAGAGGTGGACCTGCGCGGGTACTTCTGCTGGTCGCTGCTCGACAACTTCGAGTGGGCGCACGGCTACAAGCACCGGTTCGGCCTGATCCACGTCGACTACGCCACCCAGCAGCGCACACCGCGCGCCAGCTACCACTGGTACCGCTCGTTCATCGAGGCCCAACGGACACCGGCGCGGTGAGCATGCCGACGACCAGGTCGACAAGCTCCGCCGCCGCGTGCGGGTCGGCTGTGGGTTCGGCCCGTTCGCGGTCGGCGAGCAGGGCGAACAGCACCGTCGGGAGAACGCGCAGGCGGCGGCGCCTGACCTCGGTAGGCAGGTCTCGCAGTGCCCGGTCCAGGCGCGTGATGATCAGCCGGACAGCGGCCCTGCCCGCCCGGTCCAGGTTGGTGTCGGCGGCCAGGGCGGGATGGGTGCGAACCCGGTCGAGGAACCGCGCGTAGTGGGTGGCACCGTGCTCGTAGGGCACGGTCAGCATCGGCACGACCAAGGCGGAGACCAGCGCGCGGACGTCCTGCGCCTCGCCGGTGGCCTCGCTCTGGGCGAGCAGTTCGAGGCGGTGCTGTTCGAGGTCGGCGATGCGGTGCTGGGCGACGGCGTCGATCAGCCCGTCCCTGCCGCCGAAGTGGTACTGCACCGCGGAGTTGTTGCGCTGCCCGGCGGCCGTCGCGATGTCGCGCAACGGCACCTCGACGCCGTGCTCGGCGATCAACCGCTCGGCGGCGACGATGATCCGTTCCCTGGCATCCGCGCTGGCCACGGCTCGCACGGTAGCACGGGGTGAGCACCAGCTCTTGACTTTTAAGCACCAGCGCTTAAGAGTGGGCCGGGTGGTGACGGACATGTTCGGACTACCCGGCGCGGTGGCGGTGGTCACCGGCGCCGGCCGAGGCATCGGTGCCGCTTCGGCGCTCGCGCTCGCCGAAGCGGGTGCGGACGTGGTGATCAGCGCGCGCACCGAGGACCAACTGGCGGAGGTCGCCGGCAAGATCGAGGCCCTGGGCCGTCGAGCCGTCGTCGTCCCGGCCGATCTGTCCGATGTGGACGCTACGGCTTCGTTGGCGCAGACCGCCGCTTCACAGTTCGGGCGGCTGGACGTCGTCGTGAACAACGTGGGTGGCACGTTGCCGAACACATTCCTGACGACGACCGCGGAGTTCCTCGAAGACGCCTTCCACTTCAACGTCACCACCGCGCACGCGCTGACCATGGCCGCGGTGCCGCTCATGCTCGAAGGCGGTGGCGGATCGGTGGTCAACATCAGCTCCGTGATGGGCCGGTTGGCCGGTCGCGGCTTCCTGGCCTACGGCACGGCGAAGGCCGCCCTCACGCACTACACGCACCTGGCCGCCACCGATCTGGCGCCGCGGATCAGGGTCAACGCGATCGACGTGGGCTCGGTCCACACCTCGGCACTGGACGTGGTGGCCCGCGACGAGAAGATCAGGACCTCGATGGAACAGGCCACCCCGCTGCGCCGGCTGGGCCATCCCGACGAGGTCGCGGCGGCGGTGCTGTACCTGGCATCTCGGGCTTCCGGCTACACCACGGGTTCGGTGCTCCGCGTGGACGGCGGGATCGGCGCACCCAACCTCGACTTCAACCTCCCGGATCTGTAGGCGAGGAGACACAGGTGGCGCTTCGCGTGGTGCAGTGGAGCACCGGCAACGTCGGCAGGTGGGCGTTGCGGGGCATCATCGACCATCCCGGTCTGGAGCTGGCGGGCGTCTGGGTGTCCAGTCCGGCCAAGGACGGTCTCGACGCGGGAGAGCTGGCCGGGGTGGAGCCGGTCGGGATTCGCGCGACCACCGACGCCGACCGGCTGATCGCGGCGAAACCCGACTGCGTGGTCTACACGGCGATGGCCGACAACCGGCTGCCCGAGGCGATCGACGACCTGTGCCGGCTGCTGCGGGCGGGCATCGACGTGGTGGCCAGCGGTCCGGTGTTCCTGTCCTATCCGGAGGGCACCGTGCCGCCCGAGGTGGTCGAGCCCATCAGGCAGGCCGCGGCCGAGGGCGGGAGCTCGTTGTGGGTCAACGGGATCGACCCCGGCTGGGCCAACGACTGGTTGCCGCTGCTGCTGTCCGGCACCTGTCAGCGCATCGACCTCATCCGCTGCTCGGAGATCACCGACTACTCCACCTACGACAACCCGTTGGTGTTGTTCGACATCATGGGCTTCGGCTCGTCGCCCGACCAGACTCCGCTGCTGCTGCAACCCGGCGTGCTCACGCTCGCCTGGGGCAGCGTGGTCCGTCAGCTGGCCGCCGCCCTGGACGTCACGCTGGACTCGGTCGTCGAACACCACGAGCGGTTCGCGGCGCCGGAGGAGTTCACGGCCGCGGGCCGCACGATCGCCGAGGGCGGCATGGCGGCACTGCGGTTCACGGTCAGCGGCATGGTCGGTGATCGTCCGGTGCTCGTGCTCGAACACGTCACGCGGCTGCGGGCCGACCACGCGCCGGACTGGCCGCAGCCGGTCGGCACCGGCTGCTATCGCGTGGAGGTCACCGGGGAACCGAACTACGTGGTGGACGTGCGGCTGACCGGTGGCGACGGCGACCACAACACCGCCGGCGTGGCGGCGACCGCCATGCGTCTGGTCAACGCCGTTCCCGCGGTCGTGGCCGCCGCACCCGGTCTGCTCACCGCGCTCGACCTGCCGCTGACGACCGGACGGGGACTGGTGTCCGCGAAAGGGTGAGTGCGGTCAGCCCGGCGGGACGCGGGCCGATACCCAGGCTGACCGGAGTCCTACCAGCCCCAGCGGGAGACAGGTCGTGGCGGATCCAGGAAGTGGTAGGCGGGCAAGGGACCCGTGCAGGTCGCCGTGACCCCACCGATCTCCGCGACCGCCGCGCACGCCGCCTCGACCTGATCCAACGGCACCAGGTACGCACGGGCCTCCTCGGTCGGCGTCTGCGCGTCGAGCAGCGCCACCGCCTTCGCCACCGCCGCCACCGGCGCGAGCAGAGCGTCGGCCTGTTCTCGTCGCCACGCCACGATTTCCCGCGCGATCAGCTGCGCCTGCGCGACGACATCCGTACCCCGGCCCGTGACCGCGCCCTTGTCGTGGACGGCGCGCAACGCGACATCCTCGTCGAACACCAGCCGCACGTGCATCTCCGCCATACCGTCGAGCTCGTCCAGGTGGTGCCTCAGCGACGGCGGACCCAATGCGATCACCGCAGCGCGGGCCGCGGCCTCGTCCGCCGCGGTGGTGCCGATCCGCAGTGGCAGCACGGGACCGCCCGGCAGCAGCGCGCACAGGCCCTCCAGGTGTGCGACGACCTCCTGCTCGGTCAGCACGTGGTCGTCCTGCCGGTCGCTGACCACGACGGCGAGGTCCTCGACCTCGATCAGCCGCAGCGGTGAGGCGTCCGGCAGCCGGTGGCTCGCCCGCACGACACCGTGCAGATGCAGGCTCACGACTGGGGTTCCTCCACCGTGACAGGCGCCGGGGTGACGACCGCGGGCGCGACCATGGCGGGCACCGCGGAGGCCAGCAGGCCGTAGGTGCCGGAAATACCTTGAGCGGCGGGCGGTGCCGGCACCACGCCGCGGCGGGTCGCCTCCAGCCGTTGCATGGCCTCCAGGTAACGGATGTAGGTGTCGACGCTCGCGATCACGACCTTGATGTCGATGGCCAGGATCTCGATGCCGATCAGCGACACCCGCACCGACGCGTCGATCACCAGTCCCTTGTCCAGCAGGACGTTCAGCACATCGGCCAGGCCGCCGGAGTTCGGAACGACAGGTGCGGTCATGATGCTGCCCTCTCTTCGCTCAGCAGGGTCGCGATGTCGACCGGGAGCCGGACGCCCGACGAGTCCGGCTCACCGAGTGCTTCGCGCAACGCCGCGAACTGGCGTTGCAGCGAGATCAGCGCCTGGCCGAGGTTCTCGATCTCCTCGGCCGTCAGGGTTCCCGCGTCCACCCGGCGCAGCGCCTGACGCTCGAGCAGCTCGCACACGATCTCCAGCACCGCCACGACGATCCGGCCGAGTCCCCGGCCCGCGTCCTGCGTGCTCACCGGTCGCCGCCGATGCCGATCAGCAGCAACCTCAGGTCGAGCCGGATCAACTCGATGCCCGCCAACGTGATCACGACGTCACCACGCACCACCGCGCCGCGGTGCACCACCCGGTCGAGCAGGTCGACGAGGCTCGCCGCACTGTGCTCAGGCATCGGCGAACTCCACCCTCGTGAACGAGTACGGCGGCCACGGACCGGTGATCTCCGCGCGCAGCCCCAGTTCCCGGGTCAACCGGTCGATCTCGGCGTGGAAGTCCTCCTCGTTCTCCACGTCGACCAGGTACGCCCCTTCGAGCAGCACGTCGCCTGCGAGGTCGCGGCACGTGCTCTCGGCCGCCCGCAGGGTCAACGCCCGGTGCAGGGCATCGGCGCCGCGACGGACGGCATCGGCGGCTGCCAGGCGCTCACGGCGCTGCGCCAGATAAGCGGTTCCCGACACGGCGTCGAGGTCCACCGGCGCACGCGCGGCGGCGCGCACCCGGACACCCCACTCCCGTCGTCCCTCCACCCTGTCGAGCCAGGCCGACGCCTCCTCGTGGCGGGCGCCGAGCAACCGCACGGCCGCGTCGACACCGTCGAGCACGGTGCCGAACCGCAGCGGCAGCACCGGTTCGTGCTGGAACACGGCACGTACGACAGCGTCGTGGTAGCGAGCCAGCACGGCCAGCGGACTGTCCTCAGCGGGCTCGTCGAACTCGAGCCCGCTGAGCCGTTCGATCTCGATCTCGGCCACGACGAGCGCCAGCCCGCGGTGGCCGATCAGCCACGGCCCGGCCAGGTCGATCCGCCGGTCCCTGGTGATCGCGTACGCGTACAGGCCGCGGCTCATGCTCGTCTCTCTTCCACCGCCCGCTCCAGCACCGCGAGCCGTTCGCGCAGCTCGGCGTTCTCCGCCGTCAGCTCCTTGACCGCGCGGTCCGCCGCTCGCGGCGCGAAGAACGGGTCGTTCTCCCACCAGTCGATGCCCATCTCGCGGGCGGTCTGCGCGGATGCGACGAACAGCCTCACCCGCAACGTGAGCAGCTCGATGTCCACCACGGAGACGCTGATGTCCCCGACGATCACCACGCCCTTGTCCAGGACGCGTTCCAGTGTGTCGGCGAGAGAACCGGGTCTGTTGTCCACTTTGGAACCGTCCTCTCACATGTCGGTCGTCCCACGGGTGTAGCGCCGGAGCCGCTCGCAGCCGCGTAACTCGCCCGTCGCGTCGACATCGACGCGATAGGTGGACATCACGCTGGTGGTCGCCGGGATGCGTTCGAGTTCCAGCACTTCGACCAGGACGGACCAGCCGCCGTCCGGCAGCGCGCGAATCCCCGAAACGGCTTCCGGTGTCCTGCCGATCAGAGCACCGAACTGCTCCTTCGCAGCTCGAATGGCGAATGCGGCGGTCAGTTTCTCAGGTTTTCCGGATGGCGAACTTTCATTCGAATCGTCAGCCACTCTCCCCACCATAGGGGCACTGGGCTCGGCTTTGCAGAATGGCCCGCCCAGGAAGAATTGACATGTTAACGGATAAAATCCGGGCGAATACTTTAGAGCACTTGGCCGAATTCGAAGATTGCATTCGATTACTGCGATCGGCACAGACCCTCTGAACGAGGTGTCCGAGGTTGTCCGACTTGCTGCGGTTTTCGCCCACGCGCCGCATATGGTCCCGGCCGTGAACAAGTTCAGGAAAGCGCTCTCTCTCGGCATCACCACCGCGGCGGTGCTCGCCGCTTCGGTCGCGATGAGCACCGCGGCCGAAGCGGCGTCGTCACCGATCGACGCCTGCGGTGGTGGCAGCTACCACGAGATCGACAGCCACAGGCTGGGCGGCGTCACGATCCACCTGCTGTACAACGGCAGCACCAACTGCGTGGTCACGTGGCGGGCGAACCCCGGCAGCCCCACCCGTCTGCTGGCCGCCATCGCGAAGGAGAACGCCGACGGCAGCTACACCGATTTCAAGAACGACGACAAGCCCTACACCACCTACGCCGGTCCGGTGAAGGTGTCCGCCGCGGGCAAGTGCATCATCTGGGGAGGCGGCGTGACGATCAGCGGAGTGTGGAACGCCTGGTACTCGGCGCCGTCGCACTGCGGCTGACGAAGCACCCGGTCGCACCACTAGTCGGCGAAGCCGTTGTCCCGCAGCGCTTTGGTGATACGGGCGTGGTGCTCGGCCTCCCAGTCGTCGAGCGACTGGGAGGCTTCCTTCTCCAGCTTGGCCCGCGCGTCGCGCAGGACCTGGTCCTGCCGGTCCCGA
Organism: Lentzea nigeriaca; assembly: GCF_016907955.1. Taxonomy (GTDB): domain Bacteria; phylum Actinomycetota; class Actinomycetes; order Mycobacteriales; family Pseudonocardiaceae; genus Lentzea; species Lentzea nigeriaca. Next base: position 352,841 of record NZ_JAFBCX010000003.1, read on the forward strand.
GGCACCACGACGATGCCCTCCTCGTCCGCCACGACGACGTCACCCGCCTCGACCCGCACACCACCGCAGTCGATCGGCTCGTCGAACGGCGACACGGCCTTCTTGGTGCCGGGAATCGGCATCACTCCCCTGGCGAAGACCGGGAAGCCCAGCTCCCTGGTCTCGGCCACGTCACGGATCACGCCGTCGAGGACGAACGCGGCGACGCCACGGCGATGCGCGACGGCACAGACGTTGCCGCCGGCCAGCGCGTAGTCGAGGTCGCCCGACTGCACCACGATCACCGAGCCGGGCTCGGCCCGGTAGATCGCCGCGTGCAGCATCAGGTTGTCGCCCGGTGGGCACCGCACCGTGAACGCGGGACCCGCGACCCGCGGCATCGGCGTCCACAAGGGACGGATGCCCAGGTCCATCACGCGCTCGCGGCCCAGGACGTCGGCGAGGGTGGTGGGCGGGATCTTCTCGAACTCGGCTGTGTCACTCATGCCACCACGATTACCAGACGTGGTCCAAGCGGGTTCTGAGCTGTTCGGTGGTTTGTAATCATGTGTGATCGAATGTGTTCGTCTGCACTCGACACCTCAGGTAACGGATGATGGCTGTGTGAGCGTGCCGAGGAGAGGCAGACCCGCCGGTCCCACCGGGCCGGTGATCGGCCGTGCGCTGCGGCTGCTCGACGCGTTCGACGCCCAGCGCCGTGAGCTGACGTTGAGCGAGCTCGCCAGGCGGGCGGACATGCCGTTGTCGACCGCGCACCGGCTGATGCAGGAGCTCTGCGCGTGGGGTGCCGTCGAACGCGGCACGGACGGGCTGTACCGGATCGGGCTGCGGCTGTGGGAGCTCGGCTCGCTCGCGCCGCGCGGTCCCGGGCTGCGCGAGGCCGCGCTGCCGTTCCTGGAGGACCTCTCCCAGATCACCAAGGAGAACGTGCAGCTCGCCGTCAGGGAAGGCACGGAGGTCGTCTTCGTCGAGAGGATTGCGGGGTCCGGCGCCGTGCCGGTGCTCACCCGCGTCGGCGGCCGGTTCGCGCTCACCGCCACCGGCGTCGGCCTGGTGCTGCTCGCCCACGCCCCCGCCGAGGTGCAGGAAGAGGTCCTCAACGGCCCGATCGACCGGTACACGGCCAAGACCGTCACCGATCCGGTGCAGCTGCGCAGGATGCTCGCCGACACCAGGTCGAACGGCTTCTCCGTCAGCGACCGCCAGGTCACGATGGACTCGCTGTCGGTCGGCGCGCCGATCCGCGACCGGCACGGCGTGGTGATCGCCGCGGTGTCGCTGGTCGTGCGGCACGGCAGCACCACACCGCACGCGCTGGCGCGGCTGGTGCGTACCAGCGCTCAGGCGATCTCGCGCGCCCTCTCGGCCTAAGGGCTTCCATTTTCCGGAAACAGCGCTACGGATCGGGCCGCGGTCTCGGCCAGGCTGTGACTCCCACCACGGAGAAGGAGCGTCGATGACCGGCTTCCCGCGCGACCAGTGGTACGTCGCGGCTTACGGTTCCGAAATCGGGCAAGACCTGTTCACCCGCACCATCTGCGGCGAGCCGATCCTGTTCTGGCGTACCCGCGACGGAGCGGTGACGGCCATGCCCGACCGGTGCGTGCACCGCCGGTTCCCGTTGTCCCAGGCGCCTTCCCGGCTTGTCGACGACCAGGTCGTGTGCGGCTACCACGGCTTCACCTACGACGCGAGCGGCAAGTGCGTCGCCGTGCCCGGTCAGACCCGCATCCCGCGCACCGCACGGCTGCTGCCGTATCCGGTGGTGGAGCAGGACTCGTTCGTGTGGGTGTTCATCGGCGACCCGGCGAACGCCGACGCGTCGCGGATCCCGCGCGCGCCGTGGCTCGTCTCGCCGGACTACACGACGGTGTGCGGTATGGAGCCGTTGCAGGCCAGGTACGAACTGCTCGTCGACAACCTGCTCGACCTCTCCCACGAGACCTATCTGCACGGTGGGTACATCGGCACGCCCGAGGTCGCCTCCACCCCGATCACGACCGAGGTCGACGAGGACGCCGGCATCGTCTACGTCTCCCGGCACATGGACGACGCGGAGTGCCCGCCGTTCTACTCGAAGTCGACCGGCCTGCAGGGCAGGATCGCGCGCTGGCAGGACATCGAGTACACGCCGCCGTGCCTGTACAAGCTGCACAGCCGCATCGCGCCGGTCGGATCCGTGCCCAATGAGGACGGCACCGACCCGGACGCGTTCCACGTCGAGGTCGTCTACGCGATCACGCCGGAGACCGAGAACTCGACGCACGACTTCTGGGCGGTGGCAAGGGACTTCGCGCTCGGCGACGAGGAGGTCTCCGCGTTCCTCGCCGAGAACAACCGCACGGTCGTCCTGCAGGACGTCGTGGCGTTGAACGTGCTGGAGCAGGTCATCGCCACCGAGCCGGAGGGCTACCAGGAGCTCTCCATCAACATCGACACCGGCGGCCTCGCCGCGCGGCGGATGCTCAAGCGGCTGTGCGAGAAGGCATGAACGTGCTGACCGGCGACCGCGTCTTCCGCATCCACTGGGTCCTCGGCACCGACCGGCTCCGCGCGGTGTGCCACTGCTCCGCCGAGCGCGAGTTCGAGGACCCGGTCGAGCTGTGGGAGTGGCTCCTCGACCACCCGGTGGGACACACGCCATGAAACTCCTGCTGGAGAACAAGAAACCGATCGCCGACGGTGTCGTCCTGCTGACCCTGCGCCATCCGGACGATCATCCGCTGCCCGCGTGGACGCCCGGTGCCCACGTCGACCTGGAACTCGCCGGCGACCTGGTCCGCCAGTACTCGCTGTGCGGCGACCCGCACGACGACACGGTGCTCCAGGTCGCCGTGCTCCGCGAACCCGACGGCCGCGGCGGCTCGCAGCACGTGCACGACGTGCTGCAAGCCGGGCAGCTGATCGAGGTGCACGGGCCGCGCAACCACTTCGCGCTCGTCGAGGCCGAGCGGTACGTGTTCATCGCGGGCGGCATCGGCATCACGCCGATCCTGCCGATGATCGCCGAGGTGGCCGCGGCCGGACACGACTGGCGGCTCGTCTACGGCGGCAGAACGCGTTCCTCCATGGCGTTCCTCGACGAGCTCGAACCTCTGGGCCAGGTCGAGATCCGCCCGCAGGACGAGTACGGCCTGCTGGACCTGGCGGCGGTGCTCGGCGAACCCGTGAGCGGCACCGCGGTGTACTGCTGCGGACCGGAAGGCCTGCTGACCGCCGTGGAGCAGCACTGTGCGAAGTGGCCTGCCGGCACGCTCCACGTCGAACGGTTCGCACCGAAACCCGATGCGGGACAAGGGCCGCGGCACGAGTTCGAGGTCGAGCTCGCGCAGTCCGGCAAGGTCCTGCGGGTGGAGGCGGACGAATCCGTGCTGGAGGTCGTCGAACGTGCGGGCGTGCCCGTGTTGTCGTCCTGCCAGGAAGGCACGTGCGGCACCTGCGAGACGATCGTCCTGGCGGGAACGCCCGACCACCGCGACTCCATTCTCACGGCGGAGGAACGGGAGACCGGCGACGCGATGATGATCTGCGTGTCCCGGTCGCGTTCCCCGCGCCTGGTGCTCGATCTCTGAACCGAGACACACCACAGAAACACTTGACAGTTCAACTACGCAGAACCATGCTTGCTATATCAGGATTCCTGATATTCGAGGTCCTGATACAGCCCGCTCAGTGAGGAGCCGAACCCATGCGTGGTCGCTAGGAACCGGCGAGCGCGGCACGACATCGGTTGAGCATGTCGTGCAACGCGGTTCGCTCGCCCTTGCTGAGGTTGCTCACCATCCGCTTCTCGATCGCGGTCACCTCGGCGGCGTGTTCCTCGAGAAACGCCCTGCCGGAGTCCGTGAGGCTGATCAGCAACCTCCTGCCGTGCGCCGGATCCGGCGTGCGGACGATCAGCTCACGCCGCTCCAGCGCGGCCACCATGTCGGTCATCGTCTGCGCGGTCACGAACGAGTTCCGCGCCAGTTCGGCCGACGTGAGGCCGTCGCGCCGGGCCAGCACCGTCAGCGCCGTGTACTGCAGCGTCGTCACTCCGGCCGGGCGCAGCACCTCGTCCATGAGTGCGCGCACCGCGAGCTCCACCTGCTTGATCTCGTACATCAGCGACGGCCGCACGTGCTCCACCTTCCCCATCGATCTCCCCGATTCCCCCAGAGCCTGGCACAGGAAGGCAAATCCATCATGACCGCACTCGACGAGCGTCCGACCGCAACGGTGCGCCGCCCGGTCGTCGCACCCGGCAGGTTGTTCATCGGGGGCCAGTGGCGGGAGTCCAGCGAGGACGCCCGCATCCGGGTGACCGACCCGTCCACCGGATCCGTCGTGACGTCCGTCGCCTGGGGCACGACGTCGGACGTGAACGACGCGGTCGACGCGGCGCGCGCCGCGTTCGAGGGCTGGGCTGCGACGCCCGGCCGGCTCCGCGGGCGGATCCTGCACCGGGTCGCGGACATCGTGCGGGCCAGGGCGGACGAACTGGTCGCGGTGGAGAGCCTCGACGTCGGCAAGCCGGTCTCGCTGTGCCGTCCGGTCGACGTGGAGACGACCGCCGAGCAGTACGAGTACTACGCGGCACTGGCGCAGACCCTCGACGGGGCCACGCGGCAGATCCCGATCCCCTCGCACGCCTACACCCGCCGCGAGCCGGTCGGCGTGGTCGCGGCGATCACGCCGTTCAACTTCCCGCTGATCCTGTCCAGCTCGAAGATCGCGCCGGCACTGGCGGCGGGCAACACGGTGGTGCACAAGCCCGCCGAGGACACGCCGCTCAGCGCGTTGCTGATGGCCGAGATCCTCGCCGAGGCCGGTGTGCCCGACGGCGTGGTCAACGTGGTGACGGGCTACGGCGCGGAAATCGGCGAACACCTGCTGCGTCACCCCGGCGTGGACAAGGTGGCGTTCACCGGGTCGACGGCGGTCGGCAGGCACGCGGCGAGCATCGCGGGCGCGCAGCTCAAGCCGGTGACCATGGAACTGGGTGGCAACGCGGCGCACATCATCTTCGAGGACGCCGATCTGGAGAAGGCGATCGGTGCGGCGATCAAGGCGTTCGTCTTCAACACCGGCCAGTTCTGCATGGGCGGGCCCCGGTTGCTCGTCGCGGCACCGTTGTACGACGCCGTTCTCGGCGCTCTCGCCGAGGCCGTGCCGACCGTCCCGCTCGGTGACCCGTTCGACCCGGCGACCGTGATCGGCCCGATGGCCGGCGAGCGGCATCTGTCCAAAGTGGAGCGCTATGTCGCGCAGGCGAAGGCCGACGGCGGCCGGATCGTCACGGGCGGGCAGCGCGTCGACCGGGCCGGGTGCTACTTCCCGCCCACGGTGATCGCGGACCTGCCGGACACGTCCTCGGTGGTGCGGGAGGAGATCTTCGGCCCGGTGCTCACCGTGCAGCGGTTCGAGACCGAGGACGAGGCGGTCGCCATGGCCAACAGCACGCCCTACGGCCTCGCCGCCGGGCTGCAGACCGAGAACCTCGCGCGGGCGCACCGCGTCGCCGCCCGGCTGCAGGCGGGCATCGTCTGGATCAACGACTGGGCGCTGCTCGACCCGGCGATCCCGTTCGGCGGCGTCAAGGACTCCGGACACGGCCGCGAGTACGGCCCGGAGGCACTCGCCGCCTACACGCGCACCAAGTCCGTCGTCATCTCCCTCGCCTGAGCCCACAGGAGAATCCGATGCCCACCACAACGACGGCGGCCGTGGTCGAGTCCGCCGGTTCCGGATTCACGCTCGCCCAGGTGGCTCTCGACGACCTGCGCCCCGACGAGGTGCGCGTGCGTGTCGTCGCCGCCGGCATCTGCCACACCGACCTCGGCGTGGCGGGCGGTCACCTGCCGTTCCCGCTGCCCGGCGTGCTCGGCCACGAGGGCGCGGGAATCGTCGAGGAGGTCGGCTCCGCCGTCACGAAGGTGGCAGCCGGAGACCAGGTACTGCTGAGCTACACGTCGTGCGGCCGCTGCCAGAACTGCCGCGACGGCCACCCCGCCTACTGCGACACCTGGCTGCCGTCGAACCTCATCGGCGGCGAACGAGCCGACGGGACGTCGCCGATCTCCCGCGACGGCGTCCCGCTCGGCGGTCACTTCTTCGGCCAGTCGAGCTTCGCCCACCACGCCGTCGTCGACGAACGCAGCGTGGTGAAGGCACCCGCCGACGCACCGCTCGACCTGCTCGCCCCGCTCGGCTGCGGGGTCATGACCGGCGCCGGCGCGGTCTGGCACGTCCTCGCCCCGCGACCCGGCGCCACCCTCCTCGTCACCGGTGCGGGCGCGGTCGGTCTCTCCGCGATCATGGCGGCCCGGCTCACCCCCGCCACCCGGATCATCGCCGCCGACCGCGTCCCGCGACGGCTGGAGCTGGCGGCCGAACTGGGCGCCACCGACACCATCGACACCACCCTCGACGACCTCGGCGAAGCGGTCGCGAAGCTCACGTCCGGCCGCGGGGTCGACGGCGTCGTGGAGACCACCGGCAACGCCGACGTGCTCGGCACGGCGATCTCCTCGCTCGCCACCCGCGGCACGGCGGTGATCGTCGGCGCGCCCGCGTTCGGCACCCAGGTCCCGGTCAACGTGAACTTCATGTTGTCCGGCCGCAAGGTCGTCGGGCTCACCATGGGCGACGCCGAGACGCAGTCGCTCATCCCGGTGCTCGTCGACCTCGTCACCGCTGGCAGGCTGCCGATCGACCGGCTGATCACCCACTACGAGTTCGGGGAGATCCAGCAGGCCGTCGACGACGCGGTGGCGGGCGTGACGATCAAGCCCGTGTTGCGGCTCGGGTGAGACCGGGATGATCGGACCGGCCAACCACGGCGTCGGCAGCTGGCCGTCGCGACGGGCGCGCATCTCGCCGCACCGCACCGCACTCGTGCAGGGAGACCGGACGCTGACCTACACCGAGCTCGCGCACCGGGCCGACCGGCTCGCGGGCGCGCTGGCCGGGTTCGGCGTCCGCCGCGGCGACCGGGTGGCCTACCTCGGCGTCAACGACATCACCGTGTTCGAGACGTTGTTCGCCACGGCGCTGCTCGGGGCGATCTTCGTGCCGTTGAACCACCGGTTGTCCGGCGCGGAGATCGGCTACATGCTCGCCGACAGCGGCGCTTGCATGCTGGTGCACAGCGCGGACGCCGACGCCCTCGTCGCCGCGGCCGGTCCCCTGCCGCCCGTGCTGCGGACCTCCGACTTCGACACCGTGGCCGGAGGTGAGCCACCCGCGGCCGAGGTGACCTTCGACGACCCGTGCCTGCTGCTCTACACCTCGGGCACGACCGGAAAACCGAAGGCCGCGGTGCTCACGCACGGCAACCTGACCTGGAACACCGTCAACCAGCTCGCCCACTTCGACGTCCTCAGCACCGACCGCGCGCTGTGCATCGCTCCGTTGTTCCACTGCGTCGGCCTCGGTCAGATCACCCTGCCGACGTTGTTCAAGGGCGGCAGCGTCGAGCCGGTCGCGAAGTTCGATCCCGGCGCGATCCTCACGCGCATCGGAGAGGCCGGGATCACCGGCTTCTCCGCGGTGCCCACGATGCTGCAGATGATGTGCCAGGACCCGGCCTGGGACACCGCCGACCTCAGCTCGCTGACGTGCGTTCTGTACGGCGGTTCACCGGTGCAGGAACGCGTTGCGCGCGCGTGGCTCGACCGCGGTGTCCGGCTGTTGCAGGGCTACGGCATGACCGAGGCATCCCCCGGCGTGTCGATGGCCACCCACGACGGAACGCTGGACCATCCCGTTTCCGCCGGCGTGCCGCACTTCTTCACCGATGTGGCCGCACTCGATCCGTCCTCGCGTGTCACGGCTCTCGGGGACGAACCGGCCGAGCTGCTGGTCCGCGGTCCCAACGTCTTCGCCGGCTACTGGAACCGGCCGGAGGAAACCCGGTCGAGCTTCGTCGACTCGTGGTTCCGCACCGGTGACGTGGTCCGTGTCGAGGACGGTTGGGCCCACGTCGTCGACCGGATCAAGGACGTGATCATCTCCGGCGGTGAGAACGTCTACCCCGCCGAGGTGGAGGCCGTCATCGTGCGGCTGGACGAGGTCGAGTCGTGCGCGGTGGTCGGGGTGCCGGACGAGCGGTGGGGCGAGGTCGGCGCCGCCTACGTCGTCGCCCGCGCGGGCCTCGACGCCGATGCGCTGCGCAAGCACCTCGAGGCGAACCTCGCCCGCTTCAAGGTGCCCAAGCACCTGTTCTTCGTGGACGCGTTGCCGCGCAACGCCACCGGCAAGGTCCGCCGCGTCGAGCTGAGGGCGATGGCCGCGGCCGAGCTCGCTTGACGTGCGTTGAACAACTGTTCAATACTCTGAACATGCGTTCAGCCTCTGACCTCACGGCACGTGCGCGCATCCGCGATGCCGCGCTGACCAGGTTCGGCGCCGACGGGATCGCCGGAACCTCGGTGCGCGCGGTGGCCGCGGACGCCGGGGTCTCGCCGGCGTTGGTGGTGCATCACTTCGGCTCCAAGGAAGGGCTGCGGCAGGCCTGCGACGACTACGTCCTCGAAGGGATCCGCTCCGGCGGCGAGACGGGAACGGACGCGTTGGGCGAAGTGCTGCAGGCAGCGACTCCGGTCCGGCGCTACCTGGCGCGCGCGTTGCTCGACGGCACCGCCGCGGCGAGCACCCTGTTCGACGAGATCGTCGACCGCACGCAGCAATGGCTCGCCACTGGCGAAGAGGAAGGCAGGGTCCGTCCGGCCGCCGACGCACGGGCGCGCGCGGTCACGTACGTGTCGTGGCTGCTGGCGCCGCTCGTGCTCGGTGATCATGTCGGACGGTTGCTCGGCGGGGATCCGGCGGAGACCGCGACAGCCGTGCGTGGTGCGCGGGCCGGGCTGGAGATGCTCACCTCCGGCCTGTTCGCCGACGACCGCTGGCTCACCGCGTTCAACGAGCTCGGCGATCGCTGAAGGAGGATCCACGATGGACGCTGCCGACCGGATCGCGAAGACCTTCGGCATGACCGACGAGGCGTGGCGACGGCACGCCAACCCGTGGAGCGTGTGGACGCGGTTCGCCGCGATCCCGTTGATGCTGCTGGCGATCTGGAGTCGCACGTGGATCGGGTGGTGGTGCCTCGTGCCGGTCGCCGCCGTCGTCGTGTGGCTCTTCGTCAATCCGAGGGCGTTTCCACCCGTCGACGAACCACGCAGCTGGGCCGCGCGAGGGATCTACGGCGAACGGGCGTGGGTGCGCGACAGGAACCTGGTGCCGCCCGACCACCGGAGTGTGCTGCGGCTGCTGGTCTCGTTGGGCGTCATCGGGTTCGGCATGATCCTTTGGGGCCTGATCGGCCTTCAGGTGTGGCCGACGGTCTTCGGCACCACCCTCGTGGTCGTGGCCCAGCTGTGGCGGATCGACCGTTTCGGCTGGTTGTGGGAACGCCACCAGGCTCAGCGGCCCTAGAACCTCTGCGCGGACCGGCGTTCGCGCACCGCCGCAACGACTTTCGCGACCTGCGCGTCGAACGCGTCGAGCTGCTCGGCTTCCGCCGGGCTCGCCACGAAAGCGCGTCGGTCGCACGCCACGCCCCCGCGCCAGATCCGCTCGATCGCCCGTGTCTCGGTGATGTCCGACAACGGGTCACCGGACACGAGCACCAGGTCCGCGCGCCGTCCGGCCGCGACACGTCCCCGGTCGGCGAGTCCGAACACCCGTGCCGGTTCGCTCGTGGCGGCGGCCAGGGCCTGCGCCGGGCTGAGGCCGCACCGGACGAGGAGTTCCAGCTCCCGGTGCAGGCTCGCCCCGAACACGGTTCCCGGGTTCGGGGCGTCGGTGCCCGCCAGCACCGTGACACCCGCGTCGGCCAGCCGCCGCACGTTGTTCTCGGCCCACGCGTACGGCAGGCGACCTGGGAGCGGGGCACCCGCCGTCAACCGGCGTGTCCAGGCCTCGCCGAGTGCCTCCGCGAGCCGCGGATCACCTGCCACCGCCGCGCCGCCCGGTTCGCCGAGGGTGTTCTCGATGGTGGCTAGCGTCGGGCCGACCACGATTCCGGCCTCGGCGATGCGGTCGATCAGGGCCTCGTCCAGCTCGGTGTCCGCGGGGACGTGGGCCATCACGTCGACACCGGCGGACACCACCTGCTCGACACCGGCCGCCGAGCTCACGTGGGCCACCACCAGCAGACCGCGGGCGTGTGCGGCGGTGACCAGCGCCGTGATGGTCGCGGAGTCCAGCGACGGCCACAGACCGCCGACACCGGAGAAGATCTTCAGGTAGTCCGCGCCCTCCGCGATCCGGTCCGCGACGAACCGCTCGGCCTGGCCGGCGGCGGTCACCGTCGGGAACGGGGCGTACATCAAGGACGGGTGCCCGTCGGGCGCGGTGGCACCGACTCCCGACGAGCGCACGTCCGCCACGTCGGGACGGGACGCGGCCTGCTCCTTGGCGGCGGCCACCAGGCCGGGCTTGCTGAACATGTCGAGCACGGTGGTGACGCCGAACGTCAACGACTGCTGGAGAGCGCCGGGAACGAGGTGCACGTGCGCGTCGATCAGGCCGGGCACCACGGTGCCGCCCGCGGCGTCGATCACCTCGTCGCCTTCGCGGGCGACCGGGACCGCCGAGCACTCGGTGATCAGGCCGCCGGAGAACCGGATCGAGGTCCAGTCCCGCGCCTTCGTTCCGTCGAACACCTTCGCGTTCACGATCGTTGTTGCCGCGGCCACCGCTTCCTCCCCAGGAATCCTGATCAACCCTAACCCGATCAACCCGTCGTCACGCCGGCACGAAGTAGCGCAACCACAGGTACGCGTCGCCCGGCTGAACCGCTCCCGTTAGGGTCGTTCGGCCGTAGGAAGCACGCGCGGACGGACCTACGCTTTGGGCGGGTCGGGGCAGGCACCTGGAGGTTCTGCCATGCGCCGCACCCGCTTGTTCGCCTTGGCCGCCGTCATTCCGCTCGTGGTCGTCTCCCCTCCCGTCACCGCCGCGGCCGCACCCTCCGTCGGGGCCGCGTCGCGGGCGGTGTTCTTCGCTTCCGACGGCATGCGGCCCGACCTGGTCGACAAGTACGCCGCCGCGGGCGCCATGCCCACGTACGCGAAGCTGATGGCCGACGGCGTCAAGGGCGCCAACGGCATGGTCCAGGCGTTCCCGCCCAACACCGGCGTCGGCTGGTACACCATGGCCACCGGCACCTACCCCGGTGAGCACGGTTCGACGAACAACACGTTCCACCGGACCGGCGAGGCGAACTTCAACAACCGCACGTCGTTCTCCGCCGGCGGGGTGCTGCAGGCGGACACCCTGGCCGCCGGCGCCGAACGCGCGGGCAAGAAGGTCGCGCAGGTCGACTGGGTGGGCGGCGCCGCCGCGAAGATCACGGGTCCGACCGTGGACTTCGCGAACTTCTTCTCCACCCGTGGCGTGCTGACGGCGCCGGCCGTGGCGGACGAGCAGGCGGGTGCGGCGGCGTTCGGGCTGTCGTACCAGGTCGCCGCGTTCAGCCCGGCCGACGGCTGGACGAACGTGCCCGCCGGTGATCCCGCGGCACCTCCGCAACAGACGACCCTGACCATCGCGACGACGTTCGCCTCGCAGAACCCGACGCGCACCTACGACGTCTACGTGTTCGACGCGAACGTCAACGGGACAGCAGCGTACGACCGCGTGCTGCTGACGCCTTCGAGCGCGGGCAAGAACGCCGCGCAGGCCGTGTCGCTGACGCAGGGCGACTTCAAGGAGGTCAAGCTGCGCGGTGCGGACGGGCTGATCGGGGCCCGTGCCGGGCAGACGGCGGGCTTCTACACGAAGCTGATCGGCCTCGCGCCCGACCTGTCGTCGTTCAAGCTGTACTTCACCTCGGTCGAACGCCTGATCGCCACGTGCGGCACGGCGGCGTGCAATGCCCTGCCCGCGGGTGGCGCCGGTGAGGACCGGCTGGAGAAGTACCTGGCCGAGAACGCGCCGACCGCGGTGGCCGCGGACTTCGCACCGCTCGAGGCGCGGATCATCGACGAGGACACCTACGTCCAGCAGGGCCTGAACCTGGAGAAGGCCTACGGCGACGCGGTGCTCGACTACATCTTGGGCACGCTGCAGCCGGACACCCAGCTCGCGCAGGTCGGCTACCCGGTGACCGACGAGTTCTCGCACCAGTTCCTCGGGCTCACCGTGCCCGCCGACATGGACGGCGCGGCGAACCCGTACTTCGACGACGTCAACGGCGACGGCGTGAAGGACAACCGCCTGGCGATCCGCGAGGGGTACCTCCGCTCGGCCTACCACGAGGCGGACGCCAAGCTCGCGCGCGCACGTGCGTTGATGGGCGGCAACCCGACGACGATGGCGGCGAGCGACCACGGGTTCGCGCCGCAGTGGTACGCGCTTAACGCGGGCAAGGTGCTCGCCGACGCCGGTCTGCAGCAGACCGAGCAGGCGGGCAACTGCCGCACCGGTAGCGTCACCAAGGCCAAGGCCTGCTACGCCGGTGGCACCGCGCAGATCTACATCTCGCTCGCCGGCCGCGATCCGGGCGGTGTGGTGCCCGCGGCCGACTACGAGGCCGTGCGCACCCAGATCATCAACGCCTTCAGCGGGCTGACGCACAACGGCAAGCAGGTCGTGCTGAAGGTGATGAAGAAGGAGGAGCTGCGCAACGTCGACGGCTCCGACTCGCTGCACCCGTCGCGCTCGGGTGACGTGGTCGTGGTGACGCGTCCGCCGTACCAGTTCGACGCGGCGACTCCCGGCCAGCTGATCGCGTTCAGCCAGTTCTTCGGCCAGCACGGCTACCTGCCCGACCTCGTGGACCTGGCGCACAGCGTGAACATGCACGCCGTGTTCATCGCGTCCGGTCCCGGCATCCGCAAGCAGAGCCCGCTCGCCGGCGTCCGGGCGATCGACCTCGCGCCCACCATGGCGCTGCTGCTCGGCGTGCCCGGCCCGCAGAACGCGCGCGGCCGCATCCTGTACTCGCTGCTGCCGCAACCCGGTTCGCTGAAAGAGCTGACCGTACTGAACATCAGCGACTACCACGGTCAGCTGGTGCCGCTGTCCGAGACCGCCGACACGGTGGCGGGCGGCACCGACCCGGCGTTCGGCATCGGCGGTTCGGCGTTCCTGAAGCCGTGGTTCGACGTGTACCGCGCGGAGGCCACCAACGGCTCGATCACCGTCGCCGGCGGCGACTCGGTGGGCGCCACCCCGCCGATCTCCGCGTTCTTCGGTGACAAACCGACCATCGAGCTGATGAACGCCATGGGCTTCACGTTCGACGGACTCGGCAACCACAACTTCGACAAGGGCCAGGCGTACCTCCGGCAGACCCTGATCCCGTTGGCGCAGTACAGGTTCCTCACCGCCAACATCGTCGACGCGAACGGCAGGACCCCGTCCGAATGGGCGCCGTCGGCCGTCGTGGACGTCTTCGGCGGCGTCAAGCTGGGCATCGTCGGCTTCTCCAACGACGACCTGCTGGAGCTGACCGCGCCCGGCGCGATCGACCCGTTCCACCTGACCAACTCGACGACAGCCGTGAACGCCGAGGCCGCGCGGCTGAAGGCCCGCGGTGTCAACGCGATCGTGGCGCTCGGCCACCTCGGCGCCACGGCGGGCACGCTCACCGCTCCGACCGGCCCGGTCGTGAACCTGGCGGACAACGTGTCCAATGTGGACGCGGTGCTGGGTGACCACACCGACTTCCAGGTCGTCGCGACCCGATCGAACGGTGTGCTGCTGACGGAGAACCGCAGCAAGGGCATCCGGTTCACGCGTGTGCGGCTGGTCGTCGACACGAACGCCAAGAAGGTCGTCTACAAGACCGCGGACTTCCACAAGCCGTGGGACATCGGCATCACCGCCGATCCCGCGATCCAGTCCCGCATCAACGACCTCAACGCGCAGCTGGCACCGGTGCTGAGCACGGTGATCGGCGCGTCGACCCGCGTGATCCCGCGTGCCGACGCGTGCGGTCAGAGCGCGGGCCGCACCTGCGAGTCGCTGGTGGGCAACACGGTCACCGACGCGATGCGGCTCAAGTACGGCGTCGACTTCGCCATCACGAACTCCGGTGGCCTGCGCGCCGACCTGACGTGCCCGACGACGGACAACCCGAACGACTTCTGCCCGGCCTTCACCCCGCCGCCGTATCCGATCACGCGGGGCCAGGTGCTGGGCGTGCTGCCGTTCGGCAACGTCGCGACGACCCTGAACGTCAGCGGCGCCGAGCTGAAGACCATGCTGGAGAACGGTGTTTCCCAGATGCCGGCCGTCAACGGGCGCTTCGCCCAGGTGTCCGGGCTCTGCTTCACCTACGACATCTCCGGTCCCGCGGGGTCGCGCGTGGTGTCGGCGGTCCGGCAGGCCGCCGACGGGTCGTGCACCGGCGCACCGGTCGACCTGACCGCCGCGGCGACGTACTCGTTGGCGGAGAACGACTTCATGTCCAACGGCGGTGACGGCTATCCGAACTTCGCCAGCCGCGCGACCACGAGGGAGATCCTGGACCAGGTGCTGGCCGATCACATCGCCGCGAACACGCCGATCAGCCCGGCGATCGTCGGCCGTGTCACCTGCACGACGAGCGGGACCGTCGTGTGCCCGGTGGTGACGCCCTAACTGAACCAGGTCACCGACGCGCTGCGCCGTTCGTGACGCTGCCCTGACCGGTGTGGGCTGAGATCGCCCTGCGGTGATCTCAGCCTTGCCGCTACGGCCGCAGTTCCGGCGCCAGGTACTCGAAAAGTCGGTCCCGCCGTCGTGTTCCCGTCCCCGCTCGGCATCGTCATCAAACGCCTGCGCCTGAGCCTTCACCTCGAGACAAGGCAGCGGCTCAGCCTGTGACGCGGCCGAGACGCAGCGCGGAGACCAGGAAGAAGACGCCGCCGACGGTCGCGTAGCCGGCGAGGGTGGCGAGCGACGGGTTGGCCGCGGACGCCATCGCGACGAACGACGACCCGGCCAGCACGGAGAGTCCGCCGCTGAGGATCATCGGCCACTGACCGCCCATCTTCCGCCGGCTCACGCCCACGACCAGCTGCACCAGCCCGGAGACGATCGCCCAGGCACCCCACACCCGCAGCACGGCGGGCAGACCGGACGTACAGGCCACGGCCAGGCCGGCCGCGGCGAACAGGCTGACCGCGATGTTCACGTACAGGCCGCGGGCGCGGGACGAGCGGGCGTCCACGACGGCGGCCGCCACGTCGAACAACGGGTAGAGGACCAGCAGGGTGATGCTGACCGGCCCGAGATCCGACCTGGTCAGGAAGAGCAGCACCGCCCAGACGACGGCGAACCCGAACCGGACGAGGTACAGCCGGCGCAGCGCGGTCGGGGTGGACGAGACAACGGTGGTCATGGAGGTCCTTTCGACGATGCCCGGCCAATGAGACCGAACGTTCTACCTCTTTCCACCCTGACGGTCAGCCGCTCGTTCGTCAAGACCGAACGTTCTATCCGCTAGAGTCGGTGCCATGGCACGCACCCAGCAGACGGGCCGGCCGTCCGAGGCTCGGACGCGGCTGCTCAACACGGCCCTCAAGATCTTCTACGCGGAGGGGATCCACTCAGTCGGCATCGACCGCATCGTCGAGGAGGCTCGGGTCACGAGGGCGACTCTCTACCGGCATTTCCTGGGAAAGGAGGAGCTCGTCGTCGCCTACCTGGGCGAGGCCGACGCGGCCATGCGCGCGCAGGCCGAGCGGGCCGCCGCCCGCGGCCACTCTCCCGCCGACACCGTGCGGGCGCTGGCCAGGGCGATCGCCGAGGGCATCCGCTCACCTGAGTTCCGGGGCTGCGCGTTCCTCAACGCCGCCGCGGAGTACCCGGATCCCGAGCACCCGGTGCACCAGGCGGTGCTCGCCCACCGCGAGTGGTTCCAGACCACCGTCACCGAGCTGTTCACCCAGCTCAGAGAGGAGTCCGCCGAGGCGGCCGCGCGGCACTTCGTGATGTTGCGCGACGGTGCCATGGCGGCCGGGTGCCTGTCCGACGCGGAGATCGTCTGCGAGACCTTCCTGCGTGGTGTCGAAGGACTTCTGCGAGCGCAGACCACACCGGAAACGGCGAAAAGCGGCACGAAGGCGGTGTGACCGGCACTATCCTGCCGCGCTGAGGCCCGACGATCGGAGGAGCCATCAGCGCGTTGAGCGTGCGGGTGCTGGGCCCGCTCGAGGTCCGGCGAGGCGATCGCACGGAGAACCTCGGCGGCGTCAAGCAGCGGGCGCTGCTCGCGCACCTCGCGCTGCACGCGAACACCGGTGTGTCGCTCGACCAGCTCGTCGAGGCGCTGTGGCCGGTGTCCCGGCCGCGATCGGTGGTGTCGAACGTCCGCACCTACGTCTGGAGGTTGCGGCAGCTGCTCGATGATCACCTGCGCACCCACGGCACCGGCTACGTGCTGGCCGTGTCGCCGCAGGAGCTCGACGCGTTGCTGTTCGACGAGCTCGTCGCCGACGCGCGCCGCAGTCCGGGCGCCGCGCTGGAGTTGTTGCGCCAGGCCGACTCCCTCTGGCGTGGCCGCCCGCTGGAGAACCTGCCCGAACACGACGCGTGGACGCCCGCCATCGCCCGGCTGGAGGAGGCCAGGCTGGTGGCCACCGAGCACCGGCTCACGTTGCAAGTGGAGCAGGGCGAGTGCGCCGCCGCGATCCCTGAGCTGCGGGCGTTGCTGGCGGAGCACCCGTACCGCGAGAGCGTGTGCGGTCAGCTCGTGATCGCGTTGCGAAAGGACAACAGGCGCGCGGAGGCACTGCAGGTCTACGCGGACATGCGCGCACGGCTCGCCGACGAGCTCGGTTTGGAGCCCGGCCCGGCGTTGCAGGAAGCTCAGCTCGCGGTGCTGCGGGGCGAGCGGGCCTCCGCGCCGCTCCGGCAGTTGCCGCCGTCGGTGTCCGATTTCTGCGGTCGTGCCGCCGAAACCGACGCGCTCGTCCGGGCGTTGCGACGAGGTTCGGTGTCGGCGCCGGTGGCGGGCGTGACCGGGCCGCCCGGTGTCGGCAAGTCGACGCTCGCGATCCGGGTGGCGCACCTCGTCGGCGATCAGTTCCCTGACGGTCAGCTGTACGTCGAGCTCGGCGGGACGGCCGAACAGCCGCGCGATGCGAGCGACGTGCTCACGGAACTGTTGCACGCCTTGGGAATCACTGGTGCCGGACTGCCCTCCCACCTCACGGCCCGTGCCGCGCTCTACCGCTCCCGGCTCGCCGGGCGGCGGGTGCTGGTGGTGCTCGACGACGCCGCCTCGGTGAGCCAGGTCGTGCCGCTGCTGCCGGGCGACGCCGGGTGCGCGGTCCTCGTGACCAGCAGGCGCAGGCTGTCGGAACTGCCCGGCGCCGTGCAGGTCGAGCTGCGGCCGTTCGCACCGGAGGAGGCCGCCGAGCTGCTCGCGGGCATCGCGGGTGAGGACCGCGTGAACGCCCAGCCGGACGAGGCCGCGGCGATCGCCCTGGCGTGCGGGCATCTTCCACTGGCGATCCGGGTGGCCGGCGCGCGGCTGGCCGGACGCAGCGGGTGGTCGATGCAGGTGCTGCGCGAGCGGCTGGTCGACGAGTCGACCCGGTTGCGCGAGCTGAGCTCCGGTGAACTGGCGGTGCGGGCGAGCTTCGACCTCAGCGTCCGGCAGCTTCCCGACGAGGAGTTCCGCGCGTTCGTACGGCTGGCGTTGCTCGGGCCGCACGACTTCCCGGGGTGGGTCGTCGACACGCTGCTCGGCGAACCGGGCACCGAACACCTGCTCGACGGACTGGTCGACGCGAGCCTGCTCGAGTCCTGCGGCGCCGACGGCATCGGCCGGCCCCGTTACCGGCTGCACGACCTCTTGCGCTGCCACGCCTCGGAGCTGGCCCGCTCGTTGCCCGACCGAATGTCCACTGTGGAACGAGTGTTGCGGGCGTTGCTGTGGCTCGCGGTCACGGCGGCGCGGCGGCTGCCGGTCACGTTCGGCACGACGATCGCCGACGCCGAGCGGGTGGCTGCACCGGAGCATCTGCTCACCGACCCGGTCGCGTGGTTCGAGGCGGAGCGGCGGACGTTGTGCGGTGCGGTCGACATCGCGGCGGCCGCGGGGTTCGACGAGCTGGCGTGGCAGATCGCGGCGGCCTGCGTGCCGTTCTTCGACCTCCACAGTCACTACGAGGACTGGGCGAGGACGCACGCGCGGGCCCTGCACTGCGTTCGCGAGGCGGGGGACAAGGCGGGCGAAGCGGCGTTGCTGCGCGGCATCGCCCAGGTCCACATCTACCGCGACGAGTTCGCCGACGCCGAGCGGAAAATGCTTGCGGCGCGGGAACTTTACCGCTCGGTGGGCGATGAACGCGGTCAGGGCACCGCGATCGCCGGCGTCGGCGTGGTGCACCGGCTACGGGCGGAGTACGAACAGTCGATGGCCTGCTACACCGAAGCGTTGCGGTTGCTGGAGTCCGCAGGAGACCTGCACTCCGTCGCCCACGTGCGCGCGTCGATCGGTGCCGTCCACGGCGCACTCGGCGCGGCTGAAGAGGCGCGGGAATGGCTCACCGGCGCCCGGCAACTCGCCGCCGATCTCGGTGACGCACACCGGGAAGCGCTCGTGCTGGTCCGTCTCGCGACGCTCTACCGCACCACCGGCGAACACGAGGCGGAGCTGGTCAGCGCACGCCGGGCCGTGACTATCCTGATGGACCTCACCGACGAGCGGTGCACCGCGTTCGCCCAGGTCGAGCTGGCCGAGGCGCTGATCTCGAACGGTCACCCGCAAGCGGCGCACGACCTGGTGGAACAGGCGCTGGAAACCTATCGCCGCACGGGCAACCGGGAAGGCGAACCCGCCGCGCTGCGCACGCTGGCGCGCGCGGCGGGTGCATTGGATCAGTTGCTGTTGCCGTACTTCCAGCCGAGGTAGTTGCGGAAGTAGCCCACCGAACTGCCGTGGCCGATCTTGCCGCCGACACTGGTCGACCAGAAGCCGCCCGCACCGTCGGCGATGCCCACGTGCCCGTTCTGGCTGGTGTTCCAGAAGACGAACGCACCCTTGGGCGGCGTGCCGGTGGTGTGGCGGGCACCGTCGGAGGACCGCCAGTGCTCGATCGCCGAGGCGTGGTGCGTCTGCCGCGCCCACGCCAGACGAACCGCGCGCTCGCAGTAGCCCTCGTACGCCGTGCTGCCGCGCCGGTCGGACATCCACTTGATGGCGCCGGCCGCCGTCTGCTGGATGGTGATGTCGCCGTCGAGGGCGGGCGCGGTGGCCGTGTCCTCGAGCCACGGCTGCGCGATCTCGACGCCCTGGCTGAACGCCTCCGCGCCGGTCGCACCGGCCGGGGCGGCGGTGCCGAGCAGAGCCGCGCCGAGCAGGCCGACGACCGCGGCCGTCACTGCGGTGAAACGCATGAAGATCCCCTTTTCGCAAGAAATGCACTGCTCTCGCAGCATTTCGAGGGGACATCCACGGCGGATACATCGCCGATACACGAGCCTGCGCGGACATGATCCCGCACCGTGACCGCTGCGACCCGGCCCGATAGGCCGACCAGGTGAATCCCGCCACGAAGACACGGCTCAGAGCTACCTGCAGTGGTCGGTGGTGGATAAGGCTGTACGCCATGGAGAGGCGACAGGCGGCGCTCGGCTCGGCGGCGTTCTTCGTGCTGGCGCCCGGTGGCGTCGCCGGGCTCCTCCCGTGGCTGCTCACGCGGTGGCGGGTGGAGGAGCCGCTGCCCTTCTGGTTGCCGCTGCGGGTGCTCGGCGCGCTCCTGCTGCTCGGCGGGCTCGCGGTGCTGATCTCGTCGTTCGCCCGGTTCGCCGCGGAGGGCCTGGGCACGCCCGCGCCGGTCGCGCCGCCGGATCGTCTTGTGGTGGGCGGGTTCTACCGGTACGTGCGCAACCCGATGTACCTCGCCGTGCTGGCGTTGATCGTCGGGCAGGCGCTCGTGCTGGGGCAGTTGGTCCTGATCGCCTATGCCGCCGTGGTGACCGCCGCGTTCACGGCGATGGTGCACTGGCACGAGGAACCGGCCCTGCACCGGCAGTTCGGCGATCAGTACGACACCTACCGGGCAGCGGTGCCCGGCTGGCTCCCGCGGCTGCGGCCGTGGGTGTCCGGTTAGGACACCCAGCACGGGCGCGAGTCCTCGCGTTCGAGGTCTACGGCCGGAACCTGCCACCGTCCGAACGGGAGCGCGGCTGGTCCGTCACGCAGCTACCCGACGGCGTTCAACGACAACGGAGAGTTCGCGGTGTTCCAGTCCTACGGCTGGTACAACCCGTTCCCGCCCGCATCCTACCCCCTGTGGTGACGGGGAGGCTGGAGCACCAGTCTCCCCGTGCGCCGGTCAGACAGCGAAGAACGTCCGTGACACGTCGGCGACCGAAGTGCTGACGTTGTTCGTCGTGTCGGTGAGCACGATGTTGCTGTACGAGACGCTCGCCAGCACCAGCCGCTGACCGTTCGGGCAGCTGAACGAGCCGGCGGAGATCGGGCCGGCGGACAGACTCGCCGTCACGCGGCCGTTCTTCGGCTGGAACGTCCCCCCGGCCGAAACCTCGGAGTTGAACGTCTCCTTGTTCGCGGCCTGCGGGTGGTTTCCGCCGCCGTTGATGCACGCGTACGTCGCGGTCGCGTCGGCCGTGAGCACGTAGTCTATGTTCTCGTTGCCCAGACCCCGCTCGTCGAAGTTGACGACGAGCGCGCCCGAGCCGTTGACGCTGCCACTGGCCGAGTGGAACTTCGGGGCGTCGGCCCCGGCAGGCGTGACAACCATGAGCAGTGCGGCGACGATCGCCGCGAACAGCGTGAAAATGCTGCGTGGACGCATGACCTTTCTTCCTTTGAACGCTCCTTTTCCCGCGCAAAGCCGCCAAAGACGCTACCCCGAATGGGCGAGTGGCAGCAGGGTCGTCCGGCCTAGTTCGTTCAGTCCAACGACAGGTGGGCAAGGCTCCGTTAGTCCACATCGGCCTCGATGGCAAGGACTTGGCACAATGCCTGAACTTCGTTCAAGATGCCGCGCGTGCAGAGTGCGGCGGGCTTCGGCGACAGCGGCGAGATCTCCGGTGTCGTGTGGTCGCCGCGACGGTCGAGCGCGGGAAGGTCCATTGCGGACACCGGCGCCGAGGCGATGCTGACCGCGGCGCGCCGGGGTGACGAGGACGGCTTCCGCGCCCTCTACCGCGAGGTTCAGCCGAAGTTGCTGCGGTACCTCCAGGTGCTGGTGGGAGCGGACGCGGAGGACGTGGCTTCCGACGCGTGGCTGCAGATCGCACGGGACTTCGGATCGTTCCGCGGCGACGTGGACGGATTCCGCGGCTGGGCGACGACGATCGCCCGCAACCGCGCGATGGACCACCTGCGCCGTCAGCAGCGGCGCCCGGTCGTGCACGGAACGGTCGAGGACGTGGCCGAGCCCGCCGGTCCGGAGGACACCGCCCAGGCCGCGGTCGATTCGGTGGCCACGGACGCGGCGCTGGCGTTGATCGCCAGGCTGCCGAGGGACCAGGCGGAGGCCGTGCTGCTGCGGGTCGTCGTCGGCCTGGACGCGAAGGCCGCCGCCAAGGTGCTCGGCAAGCGCCCAGGCGCCGTCCGGACCGCGGCGCACCGGGGCCTGCGCACCCTGGCCGCACACCTCGACAAAGCTCCCCCACCAGGGCGAACACCATCGGAGTGACAAAAAACGAGGCCCTGACGCTGAAGGACATGAGATGAGCAACCACCGATTCCGCCGCATCAGCCGGCGCACCGCGGAGCGACTGCTTTGCGACGCGCCCGGCCGGACGCGGGCCACCGGGCACGACCGCCTGAGCGAAGTGCTCGCGGCGGCGTCCGCCCCGGCCCGCGATCGCGAGCTGACCGGTGAGCAGGCCGCCCTGGCGGCGTTCCGCGCCGCTCGTCTCGCCACCGCCCCTCAGCGACGGAGACCCCGGATGCTCAAGATCGCCTTGGCGAACGTGCTGACTGTGAAGATCGCCGCCGTCACGGCAGCCGCCGCGGGCGGCATCGCGCTGGCTGCCGCGACGGGAACGCTGCCAGGCCAACGGCACGAAGAACCTTCGCCGGCCGCCGACACGAACGTCGTCGCCACGACGTCCGTGACGACGAAGGACAAGCCGAACAGCCCGGACAAGAAGCCGGACAACAGCGCTTCTCCCTCGCCCTCGCTGAAGGGGCTGTGCCAGGCCTACACCGCCGGCGCCGGATCGGAACACGGCAAGGCGCACGAGAACCCGGCGTTCAGCGCGCTGATCACGGCCGCGGGCGGTGCCGACAAGGTGCCCGCCTTCTGCGCCGACCAGCTGGGCGAGAAGCCGGGCAAGCCCGACCACACCGCCCCCGGCAAGCCCACCAAGCCGGAGCGCTGACGCACACCAGCACACGTCCGGCGACCCGATTGCTCTCCCACTCCCTCACCGGGTCGCCCATTCCAGGACGGGCGGCGGCCTGCCCCACACGCCGCCGCTCGTCCACCCCTTCGCCGCCCCGCAGGAGGAGAGCCATGTCCGACGACATCTGTCCGCACGTTGTCTCAGCCGGCAGCTACCTGCTCGAGATGCTCTCCCCCGAGGAGACAGCGGAGTTCCGGCAGCACAGCAGGCACTGCCTGCACTGCCAACGGGAAATCGTGGCGCTGATGCCGGGAGCCCTGTTCCTGCAGGAGCTCAGGGCCGACATCCTCGCGGCCAACCGGCGCCTGTGCGCCGAACGCCCGGTGCTGTCGACCGTCGCCGCGCGGGAGCCCTGGTGGGGCCCCGCCTGTCAGGCGTGACCAGTGGCTCCCTCACCACCAGCGTCGTCGCCAGCTCCATGTGCAACGCCTCTGGCTGATGGCCGTCGAGTACCCGCATCAGCCGGGTGACGGCGATCCTTCCCATTTTCCTGCAACGGTTGCCGGACGGTCGTCAGCCGTGGGTCGGTGGCCTCATCGAGGTCGGCGGCCTTGTCACGGCAATGCCTGGACATGATCGGAAACAACGCGGGCGATGGCGCGAGGCTGCAGATCCGGTCGTGCACCGGCGGGGCGAACCAGAGGCAGAGTTGCTTTGAGGTCATGCCGTCCGGGTAACCGGGCGGCATGACCGATCCATTGAACCCCGAAGCACCTCACTCCCCCGGCACGCCCAGCCTCGACGATCTCGAGACCCCGGAACCCGAGGTGCCGCAGCAGGAAACCGACGACGAGGCGAGTGAGCCGCCGGACTGATCAGCACACGGGTGGCGATCAGGCGGGCCGCCGTGAAGGCGAAGCGCTCCTCTCCCGAGTACAGCTGCCAGAGGCGTACCCAGCGGCACAGCGGATACCCCTCCGGCATGGACACCGACGAACTGCGGCGATTCGTCCTCGTACGACTGGCGGAGGACGAGGAGCGGCTGGCGCAGGAGAAGCTGCCGCTGCTCGACGAGGCCGAGGGCAGAGGCAGGCTGCGGATCATCCGCTCGGACGACGGGTCGGGGCTGCTGTTACTGCCCGGCCCGATCCAGGCGGCGGAGGAACGCGTGCCGGTGCCGTTCCCGGAGAAGTTCCCCTTGCTGCGGGCCGAGGTCGAGCAGACCCACGACGAGGCGCTGCTGCGACTGCTGGCCGCCGCCTACGACACCCACCACGACTGGCAGGAGGAGTGGCGATGACGACGCCGGAGCCCGATCGCGACACGGCCGAGAGCGAACTCGAGGACGCCGACATCGGCTCCGAGCACACGCGGCCGACCTACGCCGACGAGAATCCCGGCGGACCGCACCGGGGACCCGACGAGTCCGAGCCCGACGACGAGGGCGGCCTGTAGGTCACCAGGAACGGCGTCGGCTGCTTGACGCCGCGCCCAGCTGATGCGGCCGGGTTGCCTCGGCACCCGCACCGCCTGCTCTTCCGCTTCCGCCGCAACACGTTCCCGCACATCTCTCACGACGTACCTGGCCTGGCCGGCCGCTTCACCGGGTGCCGCGCGACCTCGCCCTTGGCCGTGCGAGCTCCGCACTACCCGTGACTCAGCACATCTCCTCAATGGCCGTCCGCACGTCCCGGTAGAGGCGCAAAACGCCATCGATGCCGCTCAACGTCAGAACGTGGCGCGAGTACCCCTCGGCGACGACGGCGAGCATGGATCCCACCGAGCGGGCGTGGGCGTGGTTGCGCAGCACCAAATGGATGCCAGCCGATCCCATGAACGCGACCTGGCTCAGGTCGAGGACGAGCAGACGTGGTTTGGCGGCGAGCTGAGCGGTGACCTCGTCCTGGACCACCTGGTCGGTGCTGAGGTCGATCTCACCGCGAACGGAGGTGACGGGCACCTGGGCGTCGACATAGATCGTCTGAACCCAAATTGGTAAAGGGGTATGCGCGTGCATGGCCATGTCGGTGCTCTTCCCTGCCGCGTGTGTCAGGCACCGCGGGGTCAAGAACTCCGCGGTGTCCCTGTCACGTAGCCGGGCAACGCCTGTCTAACATCCATGTGCGAAAGCAGCCAACCAGTGAACTGGTCGCGATAGAGCGGTTCACAACGCTCCTGCCACGTATCAGACCAGAGTACCCCTGATCGCTCGGCCCGAAACGGTGCGCGCGGCTCGCTCGCCGTACTCCTGCTGCCGTTCAGCGCTCATGCCGACCAGTCACCCTGGACCGGCCTGCGTGAACGTCACGAGTCGCTGGCCCTTGGCGACGGAACGAAGGCGGCGAAATCGCGGTTCGCCTGGCCTTCCGTACGCTCCCGGCAGAACAGGCTCTGCGCCCAGTGCACAACCGCGGTGGGCTCAGGCCGCGGATCGCCTGCCATCCGTGCGACCACCACCAGCTCGCCACCGCGGTCCTCGACCGCCGCCGACCAGCCGCTGAGCTCGTTCCACAGCAACGCCACGTCGTGGTCCGGGAAGTCCGGCAGCCGTCCGTCGAGTGCCACGTACGCGCTGGCGCGTGGTTCTGTCTCTACGAACGAGCTGTCACCGCGTAGTCCGAATGCCGTGAC
Organism: Lentzea nigeriaca; assembly: GCF_016907955.1. GTDB lineage: Bacteria > Actinomycetota > Actinomycetes > Mycobacteriales > Pseudonocardiaceae > Lentzea > Lentzea nigeriaca. The sequence continues at coordinate 377,723 of NZ_JAFBCX010000003.1, forward strand.
CACATCGCTCACATAACGCCGTGTCCGGCGTGCCGTCTCGTCGTCGAAGTCGAAGGTGACGTCGATCTCCGCGTCGAAGTCGGCGGTCATGTCGCGGTCCATGCCAGCAGTGCCTCCGTTGGCCGAACGAACCCGTTGTGCGCGCGGTGGATACCCCTGCGGGGTGTCGGTGAAACCCTGCTCGGGGCTAGCGCGGGTCGCCGTTCCAGCGTGGTTGCGTGGGCTTTTGACGAGCGCTGGTTTCGGCATCGCCGCTTCGCGACGATTGCGATTGGCGCTGGCGCTTGACTTCGGGGCCCTTGCGAGGAGCTGGTCGGCCTTTAAAAGCCGGGCATAAAGAGCCCGGCCGATCCGAACACGGTAGCACCTCGCACCCAAAGTCAAGCACCAATCGCGAGCGTGCGTGGTCGCGTGAGGCGGTCGGGTTCCGGAAATTACCGCTTCCCGGTTCTGAATCGGTGCCGCGGGTCTGGCGATTCACTCGATGGTGTTCATTTTCGGCCCCGATATTCACGTGATCTTGCGGTAAATTAGAACACGTGAGCGACCCCAGCCTTCCCCTCCTCTCCACCGGCGAGCTGCTGCGCGGCATCGTCGACGAGGTAACGGAATCCCGGGCCCGCGATTATGCGATCATGCAGAAAATCGCCGAATTGAACCGGCGCGGCGCCGCCACCGAACTAGGCTACAAAAACCTTCCGCTCGTGCTGCGGGACGCGGTCCGCTGGGACAAGAACACCGCCACACGGTGGGTCGAGCAGGCCGCGAAGCTGAGCGGTGAGATCACCCCGACCGGCAGCGAGATCACCGCCCGGCTCCCGATCACCGCCACGGCCGCCGCCGAGGGCGCCCTGTCGATCGAGCACGTCGCGGTGGTCGCCGAGGCGATGCAGACCCTGCCCGCCGACCGTGAGACGCAGCTGGTCGACTACGCCCGCCAGTTCGAGCCCACCCTGGTCCGCGCCCTGGGCAACAAGCTGATCTACGGGTTGTTCCAGAACGACCCCGAACCCACAGACCCCCAGCCCGAACCCGCCTGCTCCCGTAACCGGCTGACGCTGCGCCAGACCAAGGACGGGGTGGTGAAGTACGCCGGGACGATGGACCCGGTCACCGGCGCCACGCTGATGGCGGCACTGGGCCCGCTGGCCAAACCCCGCCCGACCACCGCCGAAGGCCCCGACCCGCGCACGCTGGACGAGCGGCAGGGCGACGCCCTGGCCGAACTCCTCGACCTGGTGCTGCGCGCGGACGTGCTGCCCGAACACGGCGGCGAAGCCGTCGCGCTGACGGTGACCGTGGACTACGACCACCTGGCCGAGCAGGCCGGGGCGGCGACGCTGGACAACGGCGTGCACCTCCCCGCCGACCAGATCCGCCAGCTCGCCTGCAGCGCCGGCATCCTCCCGATCGTGCTGGGCAGCCGCTCCCAGCCGCTCAACGTCGGCCGCCGGTCCCGGCTGTTCACCTCCGCCATCCGCCGCGCCCTGGTCGCCCGCGACCACGGCTGCGCCTTCCCCGGCTGCACCCGCCCCCCGAAACACTGCGACGCCCACCACATCCAGCACTGGGCCGACGGCGGCGACACCTCCCTCAACAACGGCGTCCTGCTATGCCGCCACCACCACACCCTCATCCACCGCAGCGGCTGGGACGTCACCATCGAACACGGCATGCCGGTCTTCTACCCGCCCGCCTGGCTCGACCCCGAACGCAGACCCAGACGCAACCAGCTCCACACCGCCGCCTAACCCCGACCACGAGGGACACGAGCGGACCCCACCACCCACGTCGACCGCCACGGCCGTGCAGCACCACCACGGCCGTGGCACAACCATGCCCACAACCCGGCACACTGGGCAAGGCAGCGATCCTGCTCCAGCAATACGAACCGTAAAGACCGGGCATGGCCAATGGTGAAGCCCAGGCACACCCCGAAACCGCGAAGCCGAAGCCGAGCCGGACAGCTCTATGCCGCGCCGTTCAAGCGGTAATTTCCGGAACCCGACCGCACAACGCAACCACGTACGCAGGCGATTGGTGCTTGACTTTGGGTGCGAGGTGCTACCGTGACCGGATCGGCCGGGCGCTTTACCTGCCCGGCTTTTACAGGCCGACCAGCGCCTCGCAAGGGCCCCGAAGTCAAGCGCCAATCGCAATCGTCGCGAAGCGGCGATGAAAAGACCCGTCCCGGTAAACATCCCCAAGCGGGGGGTTAGGCAGATTTCGCGGTCATCAGAGTTGTGCGAACGGCCACCGTGATCCAGGCGAGCACCAAAGTGGCGTAGAGCACGACGGCCACCAAGGAGAACATGGCGGACGGGATGCGGGCAGCGAGAGCGCTGGTGCCGGTCACGAGGGTGCCCAGAGGGAAGACGAAGCTCCACCACGTCAGCGCGAACGGGAGGCCGCGGCGAGCCGTCCGGAGGGTCACGGTGGAGGCCAGGGCCACCCAGAGCAGGGCGAAACCCCAGGTGATCGTGCCGTAGAGGACGCCGAAGGCGGTTTGGCCCGGGAGGACGTGGACGCCTGCCAGGAGGTTGGCCGCAGTGATCGACTGGCCCAGCGGGCCCAGGACGATCCAGAGGGCGGGGACGGTGGAGGCGGTGCCCAGGCCGTGTTGGACGAGGCGTTGCCAGATTTGCGGGACGATCATCATCGTGGCGAACAGGCTCACCCCGAACAGGGCGTAGCAGCCGAGCACCATAGCCTGGCGGAACTGGCCTTCTGGGAGGTGCTGGGCCAGGAGGGCGCCTGAGGCGGCGGAGACCATGGGTGGGACCACGGGCATCAGCCAGCCGCCGAACGGGCGTTCGCCGCTGCCGATCATGCGCAGCGGCACCAGGACCGAGGTGGTCAGGCCCAGTGCGGTGCCGAGTGTCCACAGTGTCCAGTCGATGGCGAGGGCCGCCGGCAGGCCGATCCAGTCTGAGCCCAGCAACAACGTGCCGGTGCCGACGGTCATCAGTGCCATCGGTGGGGCGCCCCAGAACTGGGCCATCACCGGGTCGGCCAGTTGGTCGCGCACCGTTGTCCAGGTCCAGCGGCGCAGGGCTGCGATGACCAGGCACACCAGCAGTGCCGCGTCGAGGGCCCAGACGAAGGTGGCCGGGGTGCGCAGGCCCGGCATGGAGGCGCCTGCCGTGGCGACGATGCCGGTGCCCATCACCGAGGCGAAGAGGTTCGGGCCGAAGGGCGCCGCTCGTCGCACCTCGGGGGCACGGTGTGGGTGAGGTGCGAGAGCGGTCACGAGACAACGATGCTCGTGCGCCCGGCACGCCGGTAGGTGGCAATCGCCGATGAACGCATAGGCTGTGCCTATGCCTCTGCCGTCCAGGGTCAGTGATCTGGCCAGCTTCGACCTGTTGTTGAGCGTGGCCGAGCTGGGCAGCATCGGGCGGGCCGCCAAGGCGCACGGGATGTCGCAGCCGTCGGCGAGTGAACGGCTCCGCACCCTGGAGGCACGTGTCGGGGTGGCGTTGCTCGAACGCACGTCGCGTGGGGCCCGGCTCACCACGGCCGGGCAGCTCGTGGCCGGGTGGGCGGCGCCGGTGCTGGCTCGGGCGGTGGATCTCGATGCCGGGATCACCAGTCTGCGGGCGGATCGGCACGGTCAGCTCAGGGTTGCCGCCAGTCTCACGGTGGCCGAGTACCTGCTGCCGGCGTGGCTGATCGCGCTGCGGGCGGTCAGTCCGGACACCGCGACGGTGTTGACGGCGGGCAACTCCGTGCACGTCGCGGAGCAGGTGCTGGCCGAGCGGGCCGATCTGGGGTTCATCGAGAGCACCGGCATGCCGCAGGGGCTGGCCAGCCGGGTGGTGGCCAAGGACGAGCTGGTGCTGGTGGTCGCGCCGGGGCATCCGTGGGCCCGGCGGCGCCGGGTCACGGCCGCGAAGGCCGCTGGGACGCCGTTGGTGAGCCGGGAGTCCGGGTCGGGCACGCGGCAGGCGTGGGAGCACGCGCTGCGGGGTGCCGGGATCACGGAGTTCGCCGGGCCGTTGCTGGAGATGTCGTCGACCACGGCGATCAAGGCGGCGGCGATCGGCGGGATCGGGCCCGCCGTGCTGAGCATTCACGCTGTGGAGGCCGATCTGAAGACGCGCACGCTGGTGCGGGTCGAGGTGAGCGATGTCGATCTGCATCGAGCGTTGCGGGCGGTGTGGCCGTCGGGCAGGACACCCCGAGGACCCGCCTCCGACCTGTTGACCATCGCTACGCGTAGTGTCACGCATCGTGCCGACCGGCGGTAGCAGACAGGTTCGCGCGGCCCGCAAGCGCAAGAAGCGGATGGCGCGGGTGGCGCACGACCTCACCGACGCGCAGTGGGACGCGCTCAAGGCGTCCTGGGGCGGGTGCGCCTACTGCGGTGCGCCCGCGGCGTCGTTGCAGAAGGACTGCGTGCAGGCGATCTCGCGCGGCGGGCGCTACACGCTCGGCAACGTCGTGCCCGCGTGCGGGTCGTGCAACGCCAGCAAGTGCAACGCCGAGGTGACGGGCTGGTTGCGGCGCAAGAAGCTCGACGAGCGCGCGTTCCTGGTGCGGCACTACGAGATCTCGCACGAGCTCACCGCCAAGTTCGCCTGATCAGAGGTTGCTCGCTTTCCGGAACGCGATGCCCTGCCCCACCGCCACGGCCAGGTTCGCGGCGGCCAGCGCCACCCACAGCCCGGTCAGCCCGTGATCGGCTGCCGGGACCGCGACGAGGGCCAGCACGCCGTAACAGATCGCGAAAATGACGAAGCTCGGTGTCGTGCGCTTCAACCCCGCGAGGCCGAACCCCAGCACGGCCTGCACGCCGTCCGCGAGGACGACCAGCACGATCAACGCCAGCAGGTGGCCGACCGCGGCCAGCACCTCGGGGTCGGTGAACAGCCGGTGGACGCCGCCCAGCGCGATGATCGCGGAGATGGCCGACAGCGTGGCGATGGTGATCGCCAGGCCCGCGCCCACCGCGCGCCGCACGCCTTCGGTCCGCGTGCTGACCAGCGGCACCACCGCCTGCCCGATCGCCAGGGCCGCGGTGAACGTCAGGCTGACCAGTCCCGTCGCGATGTTGTGCGCCGCGACCGCCGTCGCGCTCACGCGGGCGGCGGCCACGGTCAGCACGCCGAGCACTCCGAACTTGACCAGCACGGTTCCGGCCATCGGGATGCCGACCTTCGCGAGTTCCACGATCTGTCCGAAGTGGACGTTCAGCTCCAGCCGGCCGTGCAGTCGCTTGCGCAGCCCGGAAACCGTGATGAGGCAGCTGGCGAGGATCGCGGTGCACAGGGCGATGCCCGCGCCGGTGAGGCCCAGTTTCCACACCAGCAGCGGTGAGAGGACCGCCGTGCACGCGGCCCCGGCCAGACCCGCCCGCATCACGACCTTGCTCAGTCCGAGGCCGACCAGACAAGACGTGGCCGTGGAACCGAAGGCGTTCAACAAGACCCCGGCCGCCATCAGCAGCGGGAGCGGTCCGAGCCGCTGGACCGTGGCCTCCGGCACACCGCCGGCCCGCGCGATCAGCGGGGCGCAGGCGACCGCGAGCGCGGCGGGCACGCCGACGACCACGGCGAGCCCCGTGCCGTCCCGCACCACCCGCAGCAGCCCCGGCGGATCGTCCGCCTTCGCCGCCACGAACGGCATCACCCCGCGCACGGCACCGGAAACCGCTGCCATCGCGGGGAAGTAGACGGCCGTGGTCACCGCGAAACCGGCCAGCGCCCCGGTGTCGAACCGGCCGAGCGCCGCGGTGGTGACCAGTGCGCTGAGCGACACCGCGACCATCGACAGGTACAACGGCAGCGCGACGCGGCCGATCTGCCTTGCGTCGCTAAGCAGCATTGCGCAACGTGGTGAAGCCCTTGAAGAGTTCGTCCCACGCCTTGCCGCAGCGGGCGTTGAGCTGCCCGTCGGCACTCGACCCGCCTGCCGCGAACCACGGCTCGCACGGCTTGATGTCGGTGAGGGCCTTGCGGACCTGCTCGACGGCGGCACGGCCGTTGGGCGGCAGCTTGGCCGTCTGCTTCTCGACCTCGTCGATCACGCCTTTCACGTCCGGCATGAGGTGGGCGCAGTTGTCCACGTTGTCGACAGGCTCACCGCGCAGCCTCGGGATGCAGGCGGTCAGCAGGACGCCGATCGCGTCGAGCCGGGGTTGCAGCTCCGGCAGCGGCGAGGACGACGACGAGGTGGCGTCCGGGGTGATGGTGGGCAAGGACGCCGTCCCGGCGGAACCGCAGCCGACGAGCAGGAACACCAGCGCAATGGCGGAAGAGCGCATGGCCCGAGCCTAGCGACGGCGGTCCTGACCTGATCGGGTGATGCCGACGTCCACTTCGGACTCACGCACGGGTTTGGCGCAGCCAGGTACCGTTGAGGCCGTGAGCATCAGCCTGAGCAGCGACTTCGCACGTGCCGTGCCGGAGATGGCGGTCGCCTGGGAGGCGGCGCCGGTCGAGGAACCGGTCCTCCTCGTCCTCAACGAGCCGCTGGCGAAGGAACTCGGCCTCGATCCCGCCTGGTTGCGCTCCGACGGCCTGCCGTTCCTCGTCGGCAACGAGGCGCCGGGCGTGGCCCAGGCCTACGCCGGCCACCAGTTCGGCGGCTACTCCCCCAGGCTCGGCGACGGCCGCGCGCTGCTTCTCGGCGAACTGACGCACGCCGACGGCCGCCTGCGCGACCTGCACCTGAAGGGCTCCGGCCGCACACCGTTCGCCCGCGGCGGCGACGGGCTGGCCGCGGTGGGGCCGATGCTGCGCGAGTACGTCGTGAGCGAGGCGATGAACGCGCTCGGTATCCCGACGACCCGCTCACTGGCCGTCGTGGCCACCGGCGCCGTCGTGCACCGCGAGACCCCGCTGCCGGGAGCTGTGCTGGCGCGGGTGGCTTCGTCGCACCTGCGGGTCGGCAGCTTTCAGTACGCCCGCAACACCGGTGACCACGACCTGCTGCGCCGCCTCGCCGACCACGCCATCGCCCGCCACTACCCCGGCAGCAGCCACGTGGAGCTGTTCGAGCAGGTCGTCGCCGCGCAGGCAGCGCTCGTGGCGCAGTGGATGCTCGTCGGCTTCATCCACGGCGTGATGAACACCGACAACATGACGATCTCGGGCGAGACCATCGACTACGGCCCCTGCGCGTTCATGGAGGCCTACGACCCGGCAACGGTCTACAGCTCCATCGACCACCGCGGCCGCTACGCGTTCGGCAACCAGCCGATCGTCGCCGAGTGGAACCTCGCCCGGCTCGCCGAAGCCCTGTTGCCGCTCTTCGCCTCCGACGAGGACCAGGCGGTCTCCGTGGCGGTGGAAGCACTCGGCACGTTCGAGGGGCACTTCGAACGCGCCTGGATGGGCGGCCTGCAGGCCAAGCTCGGCGTTGCCGGTGACGTCGAACTGGTGAAGGACCTGCTCGCGCTGATGCACGCGAACCACGTCGACTTCACGTTGTTCTTCCACCGGCTGTCCGCGGCCGCACGGGGTGACGCGGAGCCCGCGCGGTCGCTGTTCCTCGACCTCGCCGCGATCGACGGCTGGATCGAGCGGTGGCGTGCGCTCGGACCCGACGCCGACGCGATGGACAAGGTCAACCCCGTCTACGTCCCGCGCAACCACCTCGTGGAGGAGGCGCTGGCGGCGGGGTCCGCCGGTGACCTGGGTCCGCTGGAACGACTGCTGGACGCGGTGACCGCGCCGTACGGCGAACGGCCCGGCCTGGAATACTTCGCCGCACCTGCGCCGCAGGACTTCAGTGCCACCTACCAGACCTTCTGCGGGACCTGATGAAGCTGCTGCCGATCGGCCACGTCGAATCACCCCTGCTCGACCGCTCGTCCGCCCCGAAGCAGGGCGACGAGGGCGCACCGGAGTCGTGGCTCGTCTTCGCCCCGGAGTACGCGCGAGCGATGCGCGAACTCGCCGCCGGGCAGGACGTCCTGGTGCTGACGTGGCTCGACCGCGCGGACCGGTCGGTGCTGGCCGTCCATCCGCGCGGCGACGCGGACCGGCCGGAAACCGGCGTGTTCTCCACGCGGTCGCCGGACCGGCCGAACCCGATCGGGCTGCACCGGGTCCGGATCCTCGGCGTGGACGGGGTGAAGGTGCGGGTCGCCGATCTGGAGGCGATCGACGGCACGCCCGTCCTCGACGTGAAGCCGGTGCTCGGGTCCGAGCGCTAGTGCGGATCACGCGGGCAACCGCTGTCCTGCACCAGTGTTGAGGCCAGATCACCCTTGAACGGCAGTTCCCCGCACAACAACCGCGGTGTCGAGGTCGTGTCCGTGTTGCCCTGCAACACCAGCACGGCCTTGTCCGACGGGATTCGTGTGCTGGCACCGAACCCGATCGTCCCGGTGGCGCCCTGGATCGCGTTGTCCGGCCGGATGCTGCCGATGCCGGCGAGCAGTCCCTCCCGCACGCGGGCGCCGGGGTCGGTCCGGCGCACCTGCCGCACGCCTTCTGCCAGCACCTGCATCGCGTCGTAGGCCGCGGCGGAGCGGCCGTCGTTGAGGGTCTTGCAGTTCTTGCGGAAGACGTCGAGGTAGTTTTCCTGCCGTCCACCAACGCGAGCGCGACCCGGCGTCCGCGCGCGGTGGCCGGCCGGTTGGCCAGTGCCTCGAGCGGGCTGTCCGTGCCCGGCGGCCGGCGCAGGTGGATGATCGGCAGCGGCACGTCCCTTCCCGGCCAGCGCGGTCGGGACGCCAGCTGGTCGAGCAACTCCAGGAGTTCCAGCGCGCCCAGGAAGTTCAGGCCGCGGGACGAGCCGAGGTACCAGTCTTCGCGCGAGGTCATCCTGGACAGTGCGGAAATCCCGGAATTCGAGGCGGTGCGGAATCCGGGCTGGTGAGGGCGGGGTTCGCCGTGGGTATCCGGTAGGCATGAGCCAGCCAGTGCCGCCGCCGGAACCGCTGCCGCCCACCCCTGGGCCGGACCAGCCCCGGCCGCAGGGACCAGACCCGGATCCGCTGCCGCCGACGCCGGGCCGAGGCCCGGTGCCGCCGACCCCGGAACCGGACCCAGGACCATTGCCCCGCACACCGGGACCCGACCCGGACCCGCAGCCGCCCACACCGGCCCCGGACCCGGACCCGCAGCCGCCGGAACCGGTCTGAACTACGCCTTCACGAGTTGCCGAGCCGCCTCCACCACGGCCTCGGCGTCGATGTGCGCCGCGTGCAGCAGCTCCCCCGGTTTCCCGGACACCGGCATCGAGCTCACCGCGAGCTTGCGCACCGGCGGCCGAGCCTCGCACGCGGCCAGCGCGTCCAGCACGGCGTCACCGAGCCCGCCCTCGGGCCAGTGGTCCTCGACGGTGAGCACGGCACGTGTCTGCGACGCGGCCTGCACCAGCGTGTTCCCGTCGATCGGCTTGATCGAGTAGCAGTCGATCACCCGTGCCCGGATGCCGTCGGCCTCCAGCACGTCGGCCGCCTTCTCGGCCTCCCCCACGGTGATCCCGCACGCCACGATCGTCAGGTCGTCGTGATCGCTGTTGCGCAGCACCCTGCTGCCGCCGACGCGGATGTTCTCGTCCGGCGACGTCCGCACCGGCGTCTTCCCGCGCAACGTCCGCAGGTACGAGATCCCCGGCAGCGAAGCCATTTCCGAGACCAGAGCCGCGGTCTGGTTCGCGTCGGACGGGTGCAGCACCGTGGAGCCGTGGATGGCGCGGAACATCGAGATGTCCTCCAGCGCCATCTGCGACGGGCCGTCCTCGCCGATCGACACCCCGGCGTGCGAGCCGCACAGGCGGAGGTCCGCGCGGGAGATCGCGGCCATGCGGATGAAGTCGTGCGCGCGGGTGAAGAACGCGCCGAACGTCGACGCGAACGGCACCCAGTTGCGGGCCTGCATGCCCACGGCGGCGGCGATCATCTGCTGTTCGGCGATGAACATCTCGAAGTAGCGGTCGGGATGCGCCTTGGCGAAGAGCTCCGACATGGTCGAGTTCGAGACCTCGCCGTCCAGCACCACGACGTCCCCGCGCAGCCCGCCCAGTTCGGCCAGCGTCTGCCCGTACGCCTGGCGGGTCGCGACCTCCTCGCCGATCTCCCAGCGGGGCAACGTGCCGCCGTTGGTGGCGAAGCGATGCGGCGTGCCGGGTGTGGGCGTCTTGACCGTCACGGCCAGCGAACGCGCGCCGCCGAGCTCCTCGACGGCCTCCGCGGGCTCTTCCAAAGGCTTGCCGTGCTTGCCCGGCTGATCCTCCACGGCCTTCACACCGCGGCCCTTGTGGGTCTTGGCGAGGATCACGGTCGGCCGGTCCGTCACGGACGTGGCCTGGGCCAGTGCGGCGTCGATGGCGTCCAGGTCGTGGCCGTCGATCGCGATGGCCTTCCAGCCGAACGCCTCGGCGCGGGCGGCGTAGCCGTCGAGGTCCCAGCCGAGCATAGTCTCGCGGGTCTGGCCGAGGCGGTTGACGTCGACGATGGCGGTGAGGTTGTCGAGGCCTGCCCAGCCCGCGTGCTGGAACGCCTCCCAGATCGAACCCTCGGCCATCTCCGAGTCGCCGCAGAGCACCCACACGCGGTACGGCAGCGCGTCGAGCTTCTTGCCCGCCAGCGCCAGGCCCACACCGACGGGCAGACCCTGGCCGAGCGAGCCGGTGGCCACGTCGGTCGGTGGGATGCGGGGTGTGGGGTGGCCTTCCAGCCGGCTGCCGAACGTGCGGAAGCTCAGCAGTTCCTCGTCGGTTATGGCGCCCGCCGCCTTGAGGATCGCGTAGTACAGCGGTGAGGCGTGGCCCTTGGAGAACACCAGGTGGTCGTTGGCGGGGTTGTCCGGGTTCGCGTAGTCGAGCCTCAGGTAGCCGTCGAGCAGCACCGCCATCAGGTCGGCCGCGGACATCGACGACGTCGGGTGACCGGAGCCGCCCGCGTCACTCGCGCGGATCGAGTCGACCCGGAGCTGCTGGGCGAGTTCGTGGCGGAAGTCGTTGTGGGGCAAGGGTCACCTCCGGGCTGGGTGGGCGGTCAGGCTGTCCAGGAGCTGCTGGTAGGAGTCGGCGAACTTGCGGACGCCCTCGCGTTCGAGGGTCTCGGTGACGTCGCGGTAGCTGATCCTGATCTCGGCGAACCTGTCGAGGACGCGGCGGGCGCCCTCGACGTCGCGGGTCAGGGTGTCGGCGATGCGGCCGTGGTCGAGGAAGGCCTCGATCGTCTTGCGCGGCATGGTGGTCACCGTCTCCGGTCCGATCAGTTCCTCGACGTAGCGCGTGTCGCGGTAGGCCGGGTTCTTGGTCGACGTGGACGCCCACAGGCACCACTGCGGGGTCGCGCCCGCACGGGCCAGCTCGTCCCACTCCTTGCCGGAGAAGATCTCCAGATACTGCTGGTAGGCGAGCTTGGCGTTGGCGATCGCGAGCTTCCCCTTGAGCACCTCGTGGCCCCGCATCGCGTCCAGGCGCTTGTCGGCCTCGGTGTCCACTCTGGACACGAAGTACGACGCCACCGACGCGACCTTGCTCAGGTCACCGCCGTCGGCGCGGAATCTGCGCAGACCCCTCAGATAGGCCTCGGCCGCGGCGCGGTGCCGGTCGAGCGAGAACAGCAACGTCACGTTGACCGGGATGCCGCGGGCGATCGACTCCTCGATGGCCGGCATGCCCTCCGGGGTACCCGGAATCTTCACGAACAGGTTCGGCCGGTCGATCAACGAGTGCAGCCGCCGCGCCTCGTCGAGCGTCGCCTGCGTGTCGTAGGCGAAGTTCGGGTCGACCTCCATCGACACCCAGCCGTCCTGCGGCGCGGTGCCCTTGCCGGCCAGCAGGTCGCAGGCGTTGCGGATGTCCTCGGCGGCGAGAGCGAGGAAGACCTCCTTCGGGTCGTCCTCGTCGAGCTCGCGTTTCTGGGCGTCGTAGGCGTCGCCGCTGCTCATGGCGTCCTGGAAGATCGTCGGGTTCGACGTCACGCCCAGCACGCCCGCCTCGACCAGGCCGGCCAGATCGCCTCCGCGGAGCAGGTCTCGTGACAACTGGTCCATCCACGGGCTCTGGCCGCGTTCGGCCAGGCCGTGCAGTGCGGTCCGCATGGCAAGTCCTCTCTCCTGGCCGTTTCCGGGTACCCGTGGCCGGGGTAGCCACACTCATGACCGCCCTGAAGCCGACGCCGGTGGTGCCGCATCCGGGCGTCGCACGCCGGCGTCCCAAAGGTGCCGTTTTCCTGTCTCTGCTGCGCACCACGGATCCCAAGCAGATCGGGATCCTCTATCTGGTCACGTCGTTCGCGTTCTTCATGGCGGGCGGCGTGATGGCGTTGCTGTTGCGCGCCGAACTAGCACGTCCAGGGCTGCAGTTCCTGTCGAACGAGCAGTACAACCAGCTGTTCACCATGCACGGCACGATCATGTTGCTGCTGTACGCGACCCCGATCCTGTTCGGTTTCGCGAACTTCGTCCTGCCGCTGCAGATCGGCTCTCCGGACGTCGCGTTCCCACGCCTGAACGCGTTCTCGTACTGGTTGTTCCTGTTCGGCGGCCTGATCGTGATGAGCAGCTTCGTGACGCCCGGCGGTGCCGCCGACTTCGGCTGGACCGGCTACACCCCGTTGTCCAGCGCCGCCCACGCTCCCGGCATCGGCCCGGATCTGTGGATCATGGGGCTCGCTGTATCCGGCCTCGGCACGATCCTCGGCGCGGTCAACATGACCACCACGATCGTCTGCCTGCGGGCACCAGGCATGACCATGTTCCGGATGCCGATCTTCACCTGGAACATCCTGGTGACGTCCGTGCTGATCCTGCTGGCGTTCCCGATCCTGACCGCCGCGCTGATGGGTCTCGCGGCCGACCGGCACCTCGGGGCGCACGTGTTCGACCCGGCCAACGGTGGGGTCATCCTCTGGCAGCACCTGTTCTGGTTCTTCGGTCACCCCGAGGTCTACATCGTGGCGTTGCCGTTCTTCGGCATCATCACCGAGGTCCTGCCGGTGTTCAGCCGGAAACCGCTGTTCGGCTACAAGGGGCTGGTGTTCGCGACGTTCGCGATCGGCATGCTGTCGGTCGCGGTGTGGGCGCACCACATGTTCGCGACGGGCGCGGTGTTGCTGCCGTTCTTCTCGCTGATGACGTTCCTGATCGCGGTGCCGACCGGGATCAAGTTCTTCAACTGGGCGGGCACGATGTGGCGCGGGCAGCTCACGTTCGAGACACCGATGCTGTTCTCGATCGGGTTCCTGGTGACGTTCCTGCTCGGCGGCCTGACGGGCATCCTCCTGGCGTCACCGCCGCTGGACTTCCACGTCACCGACACGTACTTCGTCGTCGCGCACTTCCACTACGTGCTGTTCGGCACGATCGTGTTCGCCACCTACGCGGGCATCTACTTCTGGTTCCCGAAGATGACCGGGCGGATGCTCGACGAGCCGCTGGGCAAGCTGCACTTCTGGACGACGTTCCTCGGCTTCCACGGCACGTTCCTGGTCCAGCACTGGCTGGGCAACCAGGGCATGCCGCGCCGGTACGCCGACTACCTGCCGAGCGACGGGTTCACGTTGCTCAACACGATCTCCTCGATCAGCGCGTTCGTGCTCGGCGCGTCCGTGCTGCCGTTCCTCTACAACATCGTGCGCAGCTACCGGCACGGCGAACCGGCAGGACGCGACGACCCCTGGGGCTACGGCAACTCGCTGGAGTGGGCGACCACCTCTCCCCCGCCGCGGCACAACTTCCTGGAACTGCCGAGGATCCGGTCCGAGCGGCCCGCGTTCGAGCTGCACTACCCGCACATGGTGGACCGCATGCGCGACGAGGCCCACTTCTCGATCCTGCGGCGCGGCCACCACACTCCGCCCGACGAACCGACGGAGGACACCCTCGCCTCTACCGAGCGCGAGAGCTGAGCCATTCGCGCACGGTTTTCGCGGACGGCACGATCGCGCGCGTCTCCGCCGGATCGACCTCGACCGGGTTGTCGTGCAGCCAGCGCCACATCGTCAGCAGGTCGTCACCGACGAACCGGCGGAACAACCGGATCGGCATCGGGAAACGGCGTGGCGGCCTGCCGAACTCCGCACGCCACAGGTCGCGGCACTCGTCGATGCTGCGCACGTCGGAGGCCAGCGACAGGTCCGCGCCGACGAACCGGTCCGGCTCGGCGAACGCCCGTGCGGCGATCGCACCGAGGTCGTCCGCGCACAGCCACACCAACGGGCGATCGCCGCCGATCAGCTTCGGCATGAGGTGCCACATCGACACCGGCGGGTAGAAGTCCTTGTCGGTCATCAGTTCCATGAACGCCGTCGGCCGCAGCACCGTGAGCGGAAGGCCCAGTGACTCCAGGTGGGCCTTGATGACCACTTTGGACTCCCACTGCGCGACACCGGTGCCCGATTTCCCGACGCCGGCGGACCCGTACACCACGTGCCGCACGCCCGCCTCGGCGGCGGCGTCACCCACGTTGCGGCCCTGCGCGAGCTCGCCGTCGTGCCCGCTGATCATCGGGTTCTGCACGGTGAACACGCCGTGTGCCCAGGCGAACGCGGGCCGCAACGTGGCGACGTCCGCCATGTCCGCCCGCACCACCTCGGCCCCGGCCTCGGCCAGCCGCCGCGCCTTCGCCGACGACGGGTCGCGGGTCAGGGCCCGCACCCGCCAGCCCGCCGCGAGCAGGTGCCGGGCGACGGCGCCGCCCTGGCGACCCGTCGCACCGGTGACCGCGACCATCCCGGAATCGTCCATGGCAGGCCTCCTGGCCTGCTTATCGTCTCCGATTCCAGTCCATTACGACTGTCAGGAACCGGCCTTCTGCATCTCGCGCTGCAGCTCGGACTTGCTCATCGACGAGGCGTTCTGCAGCCCGAGGTTGCGAGCCTGCGCGAGCAGTTCCTCCCGGCTCGCCTGGCCGGGGATGTCGCCGAGGTGGTCGGCCCGCACGTGAGCGAACTTCTCGCCGAGCTCGTGCCGGCGTTCCTCGCTCAGGCGGCGCTTCATGCCCGGCAGGACCGTCTTCTCCTCTTCCTCGACGTGGTGGGTGACGGCCTCGACGACCTCGCGCAGCTTGGCGTCGTACCGCGGCGAGTCGTACTCGCAGTCGAGCAGTTCGGCGAGCAGACGCTCGGCTTGGGCGTGCTCCTCCTGGCTGTGCTCGACCTCGTCGGACTCGTCCGCCTCCTGCTTGGCGACCGGGTAGACCTCGGTCTCCTCGGCCCTGCTGTGGGCGACGAGCAGGCCGCAGAGCACCGGGGTCAGCAACGGCCGTTTCTCCGGGCTGTTCTGCAACTCCGCGAACAGGCGCTCGACTTCGCGGTGGTCCTGCATGATCAGGTCGACGACGTCGTACTTCACGGTGGTTCTCCTTCGGTTCTGGGATATCGCGTGGTGATGGGCGCGAGGCCGCGTCGCCCGATCCGGCCGAGCACCACGCCGAACGCGCTGATCACCGTCACGGCCACGGCGGCGCCGATGACGATCGACCACGTCAGCCCGGCGCCGAGCAGACCGGAGGCGGCACCGGCGATGGCGCCCGCGACGAGTCCGTTGACGAGGTTCACGAGCCCGGACACGCCCAGCGCGGTGCCGATGAGCCGCGGCCGCCTGGCCTTGGGCCAGCCGGTCTGCCCGGCGTCGGCCTTGACGCCGGCCGTGTCGTCGTGCATCTGCCGCACGAAGACGTCCCTTGTGGACGGTTCGAGGTCGCCGTAGACGTGCCGGATGCGGTTGATCCCCAGTCCCGCCTGGACGTCCTCGATGGTCAGTTCCATCGTGCGGAACAAGGTGGCGAGGCCGATCAGGAACAGGCCGGTGAAGATCACCAGCATCAGGGTCAGCAGCACCCGCGGCGGCACGACCTGGGCGACGAAGCCCAGCGCGATCATCGACGCCGAGATCGTGGTGAGCAGATGGCCCGCCCGGCTCGCCGCGTCGGTGATCGTCGCGGTACGCGCCATTTGCAGCGTGTAGTGCTCGGCGGTGAGGATGGTCAGGGCCGAGGGCTTGTCCACGTCAGCGTCCGAGGGCGTTGGCGAGCTCCTTCTTCGTCATCGTCGAGCGGCCCTTGATGTTCTTCTTCTTGGCCTCGTTGTAGAGCTGTTCCTTCGTCGGCCCCTTCGGCCTGTTCGTACCCGACCGCTGGCCGCCGCGCTTCTGCGGCGACATGTCCTTCGTGGAGGACTCGCTGGCGGTCTTGGACTCGCCGGACTGGGCGCGGTTCTTGTTCACCGTGCGCGCGGCGATCTCCTTCGCCCGCTTGGGCGAGGCGCCACGGCTGCGGGCGGAGTCCTTGATGTGTTCGTACTGGCGTTCACGTTTCGCGTTCGATCCCGCGGGCATCACGACCTCCTGGTTCGAGCTGACCCGCGAATACCCCCGGTCAGGGCGGTTCACACCAGCGTCACCGGGGGTAGCCGGAGGGCATGGCGATCTCATCACGACTCGACACCGCCCGAGTGTTCTCGACGGTGCTGCTGCCCACGCTCGCGAAGGGCGTCATCGTCCGCAGGCCGGGCGTGATGGCCCTGTCCGAGAAGCTGCAGGCCGACGGCACGGCGATCGACACGATGCGGCACCTGCGCGACCGCTACGGCCCGGAGCCGGTGCGGCTGCGCATCACCGGCCGCAGTGTCGCGATGCTCGTCGACCCGGCTGACGTCGGCCGGTTGCTGGCCGAGTCGCCGGAGCCGTTCGCGCTGGCCACCAAGGAGAAGAAGGCCGCGCTGAAGCACTTCCAGCCGCACGGCGTGCTGATCTCCGAAGGCACGTCCCGGGAACGGCGCAGGGAGCTCAACGAACGCGCGTTGCGGCCGGAGAATGTGCCCGTCGACGCGATCGTGCGCGACGAGGCCGACCTGCTCACCCGGCACGTGATGAACACCGGTGAGCTGACCTGGGACGCGTTCGCCCAGGCGTGGTGGCGGGTGGTGCGCAGGATCGTGCTCGGTGACCACGCCCGCGACGACGAGCAGTTGACGGATGACCTGAAGGCGCTGCGGGAGAACGCCAACTGGGCTTTCCTCCATCCCAGGCAGCGTGACCTGCGGGAACGGTTCCAGCGCAGGCTCGACGAGCACCTCGACCGTGCGGAGGAGGGCAGCCTGGCCGCCCAACCGGGTGATCTGTCCGGGCAGGTGCCGCACTGGCTGTTCGCGTTCGACGCGGCCGGGATCGTCACGATGCGAGCGCTCGCGATCGGTGGCCGCGGCACGCACGGCATCCTCGAGTCGGCGCGGCTGTGGCCGACGACGCCGGTGATCCTGCGGGAGAGCACGAGGCCCACCCGCTGGCACGGCACGTGGCTGCCGGCGAACACCGAGTTCGTCGTGTTCACGCCGTTCTTCCACCGCGACCCGGACCGGCTGCCGTTCGCCGACGAGTACGCGCCGGACATCTGGGACCGCCCGCTCGATCCGGCGATCGTGCCGTTCAGCGGTGGCCCCGGCGTGTGCCCCGGCCGCGACCTCGTGCTGGCCACCGGCAGCGCGATGCTGGACGCGCTGAGCGAGCACCTCGCGTTCCCGAAGCTCACCGCACCGCTGCCGAAGACGCTGAACCACTTCGGGTTGCGAATGCACGCCACCCCCACGGGTACTCGCGTCTCATGAACGCACCCTTGTACGCCGTAGTGACAGGGTCGGACTCCGGTATCGGCAAGGCGATCGCCGTCGCGCTGGCGGGCGGCGGCGTGGACGTGGGCATCACGTACCACGAGGACGCCGACGGAGCCGCGAAAACCGCTGACCAGGTACGAGAGGCGGGCGCGCGCTGCGGCGTGCGGCAGCTCGACCTCACGGACCTGCCCACCGCGGCGGCCGTCGTGGACGAGCTGGCAGAGGAACTGGGCGGCGTCGACATCCTGGTGAACTGCGCGGGCACCGGCACCAGCCAGAAGGTCATGGACATGCCGTTCGACACCTGGCGCGAGGTGATCTCGGTCGACCTGGACGGTGCGTTCCTGTGCTGCCAGCGCGCGGCCAGGCACATGATCGACGCCGGGCGCGGCGGCCGGATCATCAACATCACCTCGGTCCACGAGCACCTGCCACGCGTCGGCGCCGCGCCGTACTGCGCCGCGAAGGCCGGGCTCGGCGCGTTGACCGAGGTGCTCGCGCTCGAACTGTCCGAGCACGGCATCACCGTGAACTCCGTGGCACCCGGCGAGATCTCGACGCCGATGACCGGCCAGGAGGACGTCGACCCACGCACCCAGCCCCGTCCGGGCGTGCCGCTCGGCCGTCCCGGTCACGCCGCCGAGGTCGCGGCCGTCGTCGCGTTCCTCGCCACCCCGGCCGCCAGTTACGTGACCGGAGCGTCGTTCGTCGTGGACGGCGGAATGTCCCTGATGGGCCCGCAGGCGAGCGGAATGCTCGGCGACGAGAAGTGGAGGCAGCCCTGATGCGTGCCGTGGTGCTGAACTGCACCCTCAAGAAGTCCCCCGACCAGTCCAACACCGACATGCTCGCCCAAGTCGTGATCGACGAGCTGACGAAGAAGGACGTCGACGTCACCACGTACCGGCTCGCGGACCACACCATCCCGCCCGGCGTGACGACCGACCTCGGTCCCGGCGACGAGTGGCCGCGCATCCACGCTTCGTTGCTGGACGCGGAGATCCTGGTGGTCGCGACGCCGACGTGGGTCGGGCACCCGTCCTCGCTCGCGCAACGGGCGCTGGAGCGGATGGACGCGATGATCTCGGAGACCGACGACGAGGACCGGCCGGTGGCCTACAACCGCGTCGCGGGCGTCGTGGTGACCGGCAACGAGGACGGCGCGCACCACGTCATCAGCGAGATCGCCGGCGGGCTCGGCGACATCGGCTACACGATCCCCGGCCAGGCCTGGACGTACTGGAACCGCGGCCCTGGCCCCGGCCCGAGCTTCTCGGAGACGTCCGAGGGTCACGAGTGGTCGGAGAACACCGGCCGCACCATGGCCGCCAACCTCCACGCAGTGGCCCTCGCCCTGGCGGAGCGCCCGATTCCCGCCTGAGCCAGCGCGACGACCGCGCCGATCAGCAGTCCTCCCAGGACGTCGGTCGGCCAGTGCACGCGGGTCCGCAGGCGGCTGTAGGCGACCAGCAGCGCCAGCGGCGTCACGAGAACAGCTGCTTCCTTGTCCTCCAGCGCGGTGGCGGTGCCGAACGCGGCAGCCGTCATCGCGTGCTTGGACGGGAACGACGACGAGTCCGGGTCTTCCGGCAGCGCCCTTCGCGCGGGCAGGTGCGCGGACGGCGGCCTGCGGCGGTGCACGACCAGACTGACCAGGTGCCCGATCGGCAGCGCCACGGCAGCCGCGGTCAAGGCCTTCTTCGCCGCTCTTCCCTTGCCCGCCAACGTCATCAGGCCGGCGACCGGCACCCACAACGCGCCACCCCGTGCCATGACGCTCACGGCGATGATGATCGGGTTGGGACGTTCGGACGGCAACGCGTCACTGTCGCGCAGGGACTCCTCGTCCAGCTCGTTATCACCGAACATGCTGCTTTACGTACCCAGAACACGTGATCGGAGAAACCAGGGCCTGTATCGAGGTCCCGTTCGATGAGACTCGCGCCGGAAGTGGTTTCTGGTGGTGCGGCCGGACGGCTCGCATACCGGTGTCGTATGTGGGCCGCCGGCCGTGCCGCCAGGGGCCGCCTCAGGCCCGACTATCGCGAACATGGACCTCGATAGAGGCGCTAGGGCCAGGACGGTTCCTCGCTGTGCGCGATCACGAGTTCGCGGATCTCACAGCCGGGCGGCTGGCTGAGCGCGAACACGATCGCGGCCGCGACGCGGTCCGGCGGGTTGAGCTTCTCCAGGTCCTTCGGCCGGTACTGCTCGGTCCTGTCGTCGAAGAAGTTCGTCCGCATCCCGCCGGGCACCACGAGCGTGACACCGGTCCGGCCCGCGGTCTCGGCGGCCAGTGCGCGGGTGAACCCGACGACGCCGAACTTCGAGGCGCAGTAAGCCGTCGCGTCGCTGACGGCCCGCAGCCCGAGTGTGGACGCGACCGTCACCACCCGGCCGTTCTCCAGGTGCGGCAACGCGGCACGGACCACCGCGACGGTGCCGAAGAGGTTGACGCGGACGACGTTCTCCCACTCCTCGGCCGGTACCTCGGCGAGCGTGCCGCACCGGTCGATGCCCGCCGCCGTCACGACACCGCTGAACCTGCCGTACCGCTCCGCCAGCTTCCGGACGGCCGCTTCGGCCGCTCGTCCGTCCGCCAGGTCGACCAGCTCGAACTCCGCCGTGGACGGCGCGGACTTGTCCAGCACCAGCGGTGTTCCGCCGGCCTCGCGCACCGCGTCCACGACGGCGGCACCGAGCCCGCCCGCGCCACCGGTCACCAGCACGTTCCCCAGCATCAAGCCCTCCTCGACAGGATCTCGGTCGTCGAATGTCCCCGGTGGTACGGCACGACGACGGTCCGGCCGCCCCAGCGCCGCACCACCGCGGCCTCTGGCAGCAGGTCGGCGTTGTAGTCGCCGCCCTTCACCCACACGTCCGGCCTCAACCGGCCCAGCACGTGTTCCGGGGTGTCCTCGCCGAACACGACCACGTCGTCCACCGACTCGAGGGCGCGCAGCACCTCGATGCGCTCGTTCTGGCCGTTGACCGGCCGCCCCTCGCCTTTCAGGCGCCGCACCGACAGGTCGGAGTTGAGGCACACCACCAGGCAGTCCCCCAACGCGCGTGCCGCCGCCAGCATCCGCACGTGACCCGGATGCAGGACGTCGAAACACCCTCCGGTGGCGACGACGGTTCCGCCACGCCTCCTCACCTCGTCCACAGTGGACGGCAACGGTGCCCGCATGCCCGAAACACCGCCGTGCGCCAGGAACTCGGCCGAGGCCGCCACCGCATCGGCCACGGCGTCGTCCGGCGCCGCGCCGCCGGCCAGCCGAACCGCTGCCGTCACGGCGAAGCGATCCCCGGCACCACACGGATCGGCGACTGGAACGACGGGCGCGGGCACCGCGATCGGCGTCCCTCCACAGTGGAGCACCGCGCCGTTGCCGCCCAGGGTCACCACGACCGCCCGTGCCTTCCACCCGGCCTGCAGCCTGGCCGCCGCCTCGTCGGGATCGGCCGTGCCGCTGAACGCTGTGGCCTCCGGCAGGTTCGGGGTCGCGAGCCGCACGCCGGGAACCGGAGCCGGTCCACGCGGATGCGGATCCCAGACCACCGGGACACGCGTGAGCACCGAGCGAAGCCGTTCGTCGCGAAGCAACCCTCGTCCGTAGTCCGACGCCAGCACGAAGTCGGCCGACAGCACGACGTCGAGCATGTCGTCGGTGACCTGCGGCGCCCCGGACCCGCCGCCGCGATCCATGCGGGCCAACGACGTTCCGCCGCACCGCAACCGGGTCTTCACCGGCACGGCGTCGGCACGCCCGAACACCGAGGGAACCCCGATCAGCGACCGCAGCCGGTCCCCCGCCTCGTCGCCGGACAGCGCGCTGACCAGCGTCACGTCCACACCGTCCCGTGCGGCCATCGTCGCCGCCAGCGCCGCACCGCCGGCTCGCGGGTGCTCGGCGGAGACGTCCAGCACGGGTGCGGGAGCGTCCGGGCACAGCCTGCTGACGGTTCCTTCCACATCAACGTCGAGCAGTGCGTCCCCCACCACGACCACCTTCACGACGCCCTCCGGTAGGCCGAGGGCAGCGCTGCCTCGAAGGCCTCGCACAACGCGTGCACGACCACGAGCTGTGCTTCCTGCACGTGGCACGGATCGCCCGGCAACGCCAGGGTGTCGTCGGCCAGCGAGGCCAGCGGGTTCGGCAACGGCCCGGTCAGCGCCCACGCGCTCGCTCCCGCCAACCGGGCCGCGTGCGCTGCCTCCAGCAGGTTGGGACTGCTCCCGCTGGTCGACAGCAAGATCACCACGTCGCCGGGCCTGGCGTGCGCGGTCACCTGGCGCGCGAACACCTGGTCGTAGCCGTAGTCGTTGGCGATGGCCGTGACGCTGGACGTCTCGGAGCACAACGCCAGTGCGGAGAACGCGGCGCGGTCGTGCCGGTAGCGGCCGACGAGCTCGGCGGTCAGGTGCTGGGCCTCAGCGGCCGATCCGCCGTTGCCCGCGGCGAGCAGCCTGCCGCCGTCGGTGAGCAGGCGGGCGAGCTGCGCGCCCCAGCGGTTGATCCGCGAGGATTGAGCACGGAGACCGGTCAGCGTGTCGGTCAGTCCGGCGAGGTGGCTTTCGACGGTCACTGCGCCACCGCCAAGCCGTCGCTCACGCACACCCGGCGGTAGACGAGCTCGGTGCGCGCCGCGACCTCGTCCCAGGTGTACCGGGCGTCCACCCGGTCCTGTCCCGCGATGCCGTACGCCATGCCGCGCGAGCGATCGGTGAGCAGTCTGCGCAGCACCCGGCCGAGAGCCTTCGG
The DNA here is from genome assembly GCF_016907955.1 of Lentzea nigeriaca. Lineage (GTDB taxonomy): Bacteria > Actinomycetota > Actinomycetes > Mycobacteriales > Pseudonocardiaceae > Lentzea > Lentzea nigeriaca. The sequence continues at coordinate 400,010 of NZ_JAFBCX010000003.1, forward strand.
GTCACGTGGCGGGGTCAGCACGCCCGTGACGCCGTGGACCACGGTGTCGGTCAGACCGCCGACGGCCGACGCGACAACCGGTACACCGCAGGCCATTGCCTCCAACGGCACGATGCCGAACGGCTCGTACCAAGGCACACAGGCCACGACGTCCGCGGAACGCAGCAGTGCGGGCATGTCCGTGCGTGCGACCTGCCCGATCAGGTGCACGCGGTCCGACACTCCGTGTGCCTCCGCGCAGGCGAGCAGTCGTTGCGCCTCAGGATCATGGCGGAGGTCGGCCGAGCCGCCCGCGATCACCAGTTCGGCGTCCGGCACCAGTGCCAGCGCGGCGATCAGGTCGTCGAACCCCTTGCGCGGCACCAGCCTGCCGACCGACACGATCCGGGGTTGCGCGGTCCGCGGCGCCACCGGGCCGACCGACTCGAACAGCTTCGTGTCGACCCCGCACGGCACGACCGTGATCCTGTTCCGCTTCAGCCCCATCGCGACCAGTTCCTCGACCTCGTCGTCACACGTGGCCGCGATGGCGTCCACCTCGCGGCCGACGAGCCGTTCGATGGCGATCCGGTCGGCCGGGCTCGTGTCCTGCGCGCCCTGGTAACGGCGCTTGACCGTGCCCAGCGCGTGGTAGGTGTGCACGACGGGGACGCGCTCCCGCCGCGCCGCCAGCACCGACGCGAGCCCCGACATCCAGAAGTGGCTGTGCACCACGTCCGGCGGCTGGTCCTGCCAGTCGTGCATCAGGAACCGGGAGAAGTCCGTCATGTGCGGAAGCAGGTCGTCCTTGGGAATCTGCTTCGCCGGCCCCGCGGGCACGTGCACGACCTCGTAGCCGTCCGGAGTGTCGACGCGCCGCGGCAGACCGCGGGCGTCGCGCCGTGTGTAGACCGCGACCTCATGACCACGTCGCACCAGAGCCGCCGCGAGCGCGGCCACGTGGACGTTCTGTCCTCCCGCGTCGGCACCCCCCAGAGCCGCGAGCGGGCTGGCGTGCTCCGACACCATCGCGATCCTCATCCGATCACCTCCTTCAGCAGCACGTCCCAGTTGCGCAGGAACGCATCGAGCCCGTACCGGGCCAGCGCGAATTCGCGGGCCCGTTTCCCTTTCTCGTGCGCGAGAGCCGGATCCGAGACGAGCTCCCGCGCTGCCGCCGCCAGCTCCTCCACGTTCGTCGAGATCGCGCCCACCTCCGCGGACACCGCACGTGACGCCTCCGTCGAGGCGAGCGCGACCACCGGCATGCCGATGTGCATCGCCTCCAGCAAGGAGAGCCCCAGCGACGTCCAGCGCGCGGTGTGCACGTAGACGCGGCGACGGGCCAGTTCCCGGTGCAGGGCCGGAAGGTCGTGGTCCCCCAGGCCGCCGATCTGCTCGGTCCCCATGCCGAAGACGTCGATCGGCTCGAACCGCGGCAGCAGGTCGGTGCCGACGATCCGGCCACGCCGGACCGGTTCGTTGATCACCGCTGCCGCGCGCGGAAGCTCACCGGTGTAGAGCGGACCGGGATCGACGACGCCGTGCTCGATCACGACGGTCCTGGTGGTGCCGCAGTCCCACATGAGGTCGTTGAAGTGCGTGACGTGGACGATCGTGCCGTCCCAGCCGGCCAGCGGGTGTTCTTCGCCTGGTGCACTCGGTGTGTTGTGCTCCAGGTACACGACCGGAATGCCGACCGGTACCTGCGAAAGCTCCTCGACCCGTTGCACGATCGCGATGTCAGCTCCCGCAGCGTCCACTTCGGACAGGCCAACCTCGGTCGCCGTCCACGGCCTGCCGGCGAGCCCGATGCCGTCCGGCGGGCCGGGGATCAGGTAGTCGTGACCACCCTGGACGAACGCGTGCGTCCACGAACCGTGCACATGCCACAGCAGGATCCTCATGCCGTCACCTCCGCAACCGCCGCGACGACCTCGGCCGGGTCGATCAGGTCGAGGCACGGGTGGCCGGCCACCGGGCACTCGCGGGCCCTGGTGCCGGCGCACGGCGCGTTCTGGTCGCCGAGCAGCACGTGTTTGCCGTGCGGTGCCCACCTGGACGCCGGAACGACCGGGGCGAACAGCGACACGACAGGGGTGCCGACCGCGGCCGCGAGGTGGGCGGGGCCGGTGTTGCCGACGACGACGGCGTCGGCACCGGCCAGCACCCCTGCCAGCTCGCGGAAGCTGGTGCGCCCGCCGAGATCGTGTCCGCACGCGCCCGCGACGTGCTCGGTCAGCCCGGCCTCGGCCGGACCTCCGGTCACGACGACGCGGTACCCGGCCGCGGTCAGGGCGACCACGGCTTTCGCCCACCGGTCGGGCGACCAGGTGCGGGCGGGCGCCGTCGCACCGGGGTGCACCACCACGTACGGATGGCTCAGTTCGGTCCTCGGCGGGTCGACGACGGCGAGACTGCTGTCCGACGCCGGGAAACCCGCGGCTCGCGCGACCTCGAGCGCTCGTTCCGCCTCGGGGATGTCCGGGTCGTCACGCAACCGGACGTCCAGCAACGAACCGGGGTAGTCGACCGACCGCGCGACGATCTTCGGCACGCCCGCCAGCCGCAGCACGAGGGCCAGCGGCAACGGGCTCTGGTGGAACGACGTGAGGATCAACGCCACGTCGGCGCGAACGCCGTGCAGCAACGCCGTCATGGCCTCGACGTCGAACGGCCGGACTTCGGGCGCCGGGTTCGCGATCCACGGGCACTCCCACTCGACGATCCGGGTGATGCCGGGCAGCAGCTCCGCGGCCTGAACACCGCCGGGACCGCACAGGAAGACGACCTCTCCCGCCGCGGCGGCAGCGCGCACAGCGGGTCCGGACAGCAACACGTCTCCGTCGCTGTCGAGCCGGGCGATCAGGGTCCTCACCGGATCATCCCCAGCACGCCGTGCAGGTCAGGGGCGGTGTGCGGTGCGCGTTCGATCTCCTCGGGCCTGGTCACCTCGGTCGGCACCAGCACGGGCACCGCACCGGCGGCCTCTGCCGCGGCCACGTCCGCCCCGATGTCCCCCACGACGAGCGTGCGTTCCGGGCGGACGCCGAGCGCCTCACACGCGGAAAACACCAGGCCGGGGGCCGGTTTGCGGCACGCGCACCCCTCGTCGGGGTGGTGCGGGCAGATCTGCCAGGTGCCGAAGCGGCCCAGCAGCTCCTCGACCCGTGCGTTCACCGCGGCGACCTGCGCCTCGGTGAGCAGGCCGCGGCCGATGCCGGACTGGTTGCTCACCACACCGGTGCGCACACCGTGGGTGCGCAGGTCCCGCAGGATCTCGCGGGCACCCGGCATCGGTGCGACGCGCCGGGGGTCACCGTTGTACGGAACGTCGCGGATGAGCGTTCCGTCCCGGTCGAAGAGCACCGCGTCGAAGGCCTGGTCCATAGAGGAGATTTAGCCACCAGAAGCGGCTTGAAACGCTACTCACCGAAGCGATTCACAGCACCGGACTGGCCGGAACGTGTTTGCCTTCCCCGATGCCCCGCACAAGTGCTTGAAGCGTCTCCTGCGCGTCGAAAGCGGGCTTCCAGCCGAGTTCCGTCCGGGCGCGGGTCGCGTCCAGCAGCGGCGCTGTCAGCGCCAGATCCAGCCAGCCCGGCGGGGTGGGCTGCAGACGCAATCGCCAGGTGACGTTCGCCAGTGGGCGCACCAGCCCGGCCGGGACCGGGACGTGCCGCCCGCCGAGCAGCTCGGCGAGAACACGCGGAGTGACGACGGGCTCGGACACGAGGTTCACCGGGCCGTGCAGCCGGTGCCGCAGGATGAGCGCGAGGGCGTCGGCGACGTCGGCGGAGTGGACGAACTGCAGCACCAGGTCGTTCGGCAGCGGCAAGATCGGGATCCGGTGCCGGAACAGCGCTTTCGGCACCAGGCTGCCGAGGAAGTAGTCGTGCACCTCGGTTCCCGCGTCGGGCTGCAGGATCAGGCCCGGTCGCGGCCGGGTGATCAGCATGCTGGTCTCGTACTGGCAGAGCAGGTGCTCCACGGCGGCCTTGTGCCTGCTGTAGAACGACGACGGCACGCCGTCGACCGGCCACGACTCGTCGACGCGGTGGTCCTTGCGGGTCGGCGAATACGCGCCGACCGACGACATGTGCACGAGATGCGGCACACCGGCCCGCGCCGCGGCGCTGAAGACGCGCGCCGATCCGGCGACGTTCGTCCGGTACAGCTCGCGCTGGTCGTGCGACGGCTGGATGAGCCACGCGAGGTGGACTACCGCGTCGGCACCCTCGAAGGTGATGTCGAGCAGCTCTTCGGCGCCCGGCCGGCCGATGTCGATCGGTGTCCAGTCGACGCCCCGGTACGGCGGCGCGTCCGCTGGTGGCCGGCGCGAGATGCCGTGCACCCGGACGTCCGGCTCGTCGGCGAGCCTGCGCAGGAGGGCGGTGCCGACGTTGCCGCTGGCGCCCGTGACGACGACCTTCACGATCGAGCCCGCGCGGTCTCGCGGTTGTTCGCCTTCTCGATGGCGTCGACGAGCTCTTCCTTGGTCATCTGCGACCGGCCTTCGATCTTGAGCCGCTTCGCGATGTCGTAGAGGTGTTGCTTGCTGGCGTTGGCGTCCACGCCGCCCGCCGTCTCGCCCTCGGCGGGTGTGCTGCGCGCCGCCTGCCGGTCGGACGGCCCCTTCTCGGCCTTGGCCTCCCAGTGGTCGCCGACCTTCTCGAAGCTGTGCTTGAGTGCCGAGAAGGCGGTGCGGTGCGCCCGTTCGCCCTCGCCGTAGGTCTCAACGGCGGAGTCGTGCGCCTTGATCCACGTCCGCTGGGCCTTCTTCGACGAACGTGCCACCGTGCTGGGCAGTTCCTGGCGTCCGGGCATGGCTCCTCCCAAGGTTTCGACCTGCGCCAACGGGTACCCGCGAGCCATGACCGCCATGCACGCCATCGATGTCCACAGCCCCCTCGACGACCAACTGGTCGGTTGGCTTCCCGCCGCCAGGGAGGACGACGTGACCGCCGCGCTCGCGGCCGCGCGTGCCGCCTGGCCGGACTGGGCGGCGACACCCGCGGCGGAACGGGGGTCGGCGGTCCGGGCAGCGGCCGCGGCGGTGCGGGAACGAGCGAACGATCTGGCGACGGTGATCGAGACCGAGACCGGGCGTCCGTTCGCGTCGGCCCGCGAGGGTGTGCTGGCGGGCGTGGGGACGCTGGAGCAGTACGCCGAGCTCGGCCCAGTCCATCGTGGACGGTCGTTGCTGGGCTCCGCCGTCGACTTCATGGTGCCCGAACCGCGCGGTGTCGTCGTGGCACTGACGCCGTGGAACGACCCGATCGCGGTTGCGTGTGGATTGCTGGGCGCCGCTTTGGTCACCGGCAACGTCGTGGTGCACAAGCCGAGCGAACGCTGCCCGCACACCGGCCTGCTGCTGGCCACCGTGCTGCGGCCCTGCTTCCCCTCCGGTGTGGTGCAGACGCTGGTCGGCGACGGAGAGGTGGGCTCCGCGCTGGTCCGTTCTGCCGACGTCGACGTCGTCGCCCATGTCGGCAGCACCGCCACCGGTCGGACGATCGCGCAGGCTTCCTCGGCGAAGTTGTTGCTGGAGAACGGAGGCAACGACCCGTTGCTCGTCGATGACGACGTCGACCCGGTGTGGGCGGCGGCGCAGGCGGCGCTGGGCGCCTTCACCAACGCGGGCCAGCTGTGCACGTCCGTCGAACGGATCTACCTGCACAAGGCGGTCGCCAAGCCGTTCCTGGAGGCGTTGTGCGCCCAAGCCCGGTCGTGGAACGAGAATCCGCAGCCGTTGGTCGACGTCCGGCATCGTGCGTTCGTGGACTCGCAGGTGGCCGAGGCCATCGGGGCGGGGGCGTCGGCGCTGGTCGGCGGCTCGGTTCCGGAAGGACGCGGTGCCTACTACCCGGCGACGGTGCTGGCGGACTGCTCGTCGGCGATGCGGGTGATGTGCGAGGAGACGTTCGGCCCGGTCGCGCCCGTGCAGCTGGTGTCGTCGTTCGACGAGGGCCTGGCCGAGGCGTGTTCGGGTGAGTACGGCCTGGCCGCGACCGTGCTGACCAGCTCGATGGAGCACGCCCAGCGCGCGTGGCGGTCGCTCCCGGTCGGCACGGTGAAGGTCAACGCCGTGTTCGGTGGCGCTCCCGGTGGTGCGGCCCAGCCGCGCGGCGCGTCCGGCACCGGCTTCGGGTACGGGCCTGAGCTGCTGGACGAGATGACCACGACGAAGGTGGTCCACCTCGGTCTGCCTAACGGCCTGTCCTGATCAGGCGGAACCCGGCCTCCCGCACCTTCTCCTCCGGCAGCACGTTGCGGGTGTCGAAGATGCGGGGGTCGGCCATCCGCCGCGCCAGCTCCGGCCAGTCCAGCTCGGCGAACTCCGGCCATTCGGTCAGCACCACCAGCAGGTCGCTGCCCGCCGCCGCGTCCTGCGCGGAGTCCTGCGTCCGGATGTTCGGCCGGTCGGCGCTGACGCACGGGTCGAAAGCCGTCAGCTCGGCGCCTTCCTGGGCCAGCAGCCGGGCGACGACGAGTGCCGGCGAGTCACGCAGGTCGTTCGTACCCGCCTTGAACGTCAGCCCGAGCAACCCGATCTTCGCACCGCGCAGCGTGCCGAGCTCCTCGCGGATCCGGTCGACGACGCGATGGGGCTGATGCCGGTTGGTGTTCACGGCGGCTTCGAGGGTGGCGAAGTCGACACCGGCGGCCTTGGCGGTCGCGAGCAGCGCCAGGGTGTCCTTCGGCAGGCACGATCCGCCCCAGCCCGGACCCGGCTGCAGGCACGACGCACCGATCCGGTCATCCAGCCGCATGCCCTCGGTGACGCCGTCGATGTCGGCGTCCAGGTGCTCGCACAGCTCCGCCAACGTGTTGACGTACGACAACTTCAGCGCCAGAAAGCAGTTGCTCGCGTACTTGACCAGCTCGGCGCTCGTGTTGTCGGTGAGCACGGCCGGTGCCCTGGTCGGCGCGTAGAGCTCGGCCACCTCGTGCGCCTGTCGTTCGTCCTGCGCGCCGATCACGATCCGCTGGGGCCGCAGGAAGTCCTCGACGGCATGGCCTTCCCTCAGGAACTCCGGGTTCGACACCACACCGGGGTGCTTCGCCGCCGTCCCGACCGGCACCGTCGACTTCAACACCACCTGGGTTCCGGCGGGCGCCTCGCTCAGCACATCCTCGACCGCCGAAAGATCGGCCGCGCCGTCGGGCCCCGTCGGTGTCGGCACGCAGACGAACGCGAAGTCCACATCGGACAGTGCGGCCGCGTTGTCCGTGACGAACTCCAGCCGATCGCGGTTCTCGGCGACCAGCTCGCGCAGCCCCGGCTCGTGCAGGGCGATCTCGCCCGCGTTCAGCGCCTCGATCTTGGCCGCGTCCGCGTCGGCGCAGATCACGCGATGGCCGAGGTGCGCGAAGCACGCGGCCGTGGTCAGGCCGACGTAGCCCGCGCCGACGACACCGATTCGCTTTGCTCGCACAGGACACCTCCCACCGCGTCGAGAACTTCCTCCACCGTGATCCGGAGCAGCCCCGGATCGGGTTCGTCGGCGAACGTGTCGCCGGTCTCGCCGTGCCAGAGCACCTGGTGCGGGCCTCGGCGCGGCCCCCAGAGGCGGGGCGGGACAGGGCCGAACAGCAGCACCGACGGCGTGCCGTAGGCGGTTGCGACGTGGGCGACGCCGGTGTCGGCGCAGATCACGAGACGGGCAGTGGCAACCAGGTCCATGAGTTGGGCGAGAGTGCCGGAGAAGGGATCCCGGGCGACCCAGCGAGCCAGGTCGCGCTCCCCCGGCCCGGCGGTGACGACCACCTCCGAGTCCAGTGCCCGCGCGACGGCCGCGTACCTCTCCACCGGCCAGCGCCGGGCTCCCGTGCTCGCACCGGGATGGATCACGATCCGGTCGGCCCGGTCGCCGACGGGCCGGAGCCGGTAGTCGTCCTGGTCGCACCGGATCCCGTTGCGCTGCAGCAGATCGCACCAGCGGAGCACCTCGTGCCGTCCTACCGGCCAGTCCCGGCCCTCGTAGGTGATCAGCTCGCGCGGCCTCGTCGCGAGCAGCCTCTCCACGCTCTGCGGGCCCTTGCCGTGCAGGTTCACCGCGAGGTCCGGCCGGTCGAACGCGATCGGCGCCAGCTCCCGCGTCGGCAGCAGCCGGTCCACCGCCTCGATCCGGTCCACCGCGTCCCGCAACCACTCCGGCGCCGCCAGCGTGATCTCCGCCCGCGGGAACGCCGCCCGCAGGCCGCGCAGCGCGGGCACCGCCGTCAGCAGATCACCCAGGCCGAGCGCCCTGAGCACCAGGATCCTCATGGCCGCACCCCCCGATACCGCACCTCGCCCTTGAGCCGGTGCACACAGGCGGCGGGCGGGATCAGGGCACTCGTCACCACCATCCGCACGACCTCGTTGGGCGTGCGCGGCCCTGGCGCGATCCGCCTGGCCGCGAACCACCCCGTCAGCGCGGCCCACGTCGCGCCGAGCCCCAACGCCACGCGCCGCCACCCCAGAAGTCCACAAAGGACAGCACCGAGCCCTGCCGCCGTGGTCGCGGCATGGGTCTTGAGCCGTCCACGTTGCCCGCCGATCAGTGAACGCCAGCGCGATCCGACGAGCCTTCGCATCAACGCGTCGTCGGCGTTGCCGCGCTGCTGGTCCACGCTCGTCAGGAAGGTCGCGGGCTTCACCGGATGCGTGGTGGTCCGCGAGCCGCGCACGATCCGATAGCCGAGCGACAGCACGCGCAAGGCCAGCTCGGCGTCCTCGCGGTAAGCCCGCCGGAACCGTTCGTCGAAGCCGCCCGACCGCGCCAGCGCCTCCCGCCGGTACGCCATGTCGGCGGTGATCCAGCGGGCCGTGGCGAGGCCTGCCGTGCCACGTTCGGCGTCGGTCGGGCGGCGATCACCCGGCAGCGGCACGACGATCCGCGCCTGGCTCGCACCCACGTCCTCGGGCAGATCGGCCAGGTCCGCGTACAGCCGGGCCTTCCAGTCGGGCGGGATCACCACGTCGTCGTCGAGGAACGCCACCCAGTCGCCGCGGGCCTCGCGCCAGCCGGTGTTGCGGGCGGCGGCGGGACCGAGGCCTGTTTCGCGGTCGTCCACCACGATGATCTCGCACGGTTCCGGCCCGTCGCCCTCGACCAGCGCGGTCAGCAGGACGTCCAGGTTCGGGCGGCCGACGGTCGGGATCACGACGGAATAGTTCATCGGCGCACCACGTACGGGCCGATGGCGAGCAGGTCGATCGGGGACGAGCCGAAGCACTCCAGTGCGTCGCGCGGGCTGTCGACCATGGGGCGGCCCGCGGTATTGAGACTCGTGTTCACCACGACGGGGACGCCGGTCCGCGCCTCGAAGTCACGCAGCATGCGTTCGAGCAGCGGGTCGTCGGCCACGGTCTGGGCGCGCGCCGTGCCGTCGACGTGCACCACGGCCGGGATCCGGTCAGTCCACTCCGGACTGACGTCGTGCACGAAGAGCATGTAGGGGCTGGGAATCGGCCCGCGCGTGAAGATGGCCGGAGCCCTCTCGGCCAGCACCATCGGGGCCACCGGCCGGAACTGTTCGCGTCCCTTCACGTCGTTCAGGCGAGTCAGGTTCTCGGCGAAGCACGGGTTCGCGAACAACGAGCGGCGCCCGAGCGCCCGTGGCCCGTACTCGCTGCGGCCCTGGAACCACGCCACGATCTTGTTGGCGGCCAGCGCTTCGGCCACTTCCGCCGCGACATCCGCTGGCTTCGAGAACGGCACCGCGGCGGTGCGCAGCACCGACTCGATCTCCTCGTCCGGGAAACCCCGGCCGAGGTCGGCCCCCGGCATCGCCTCCAGGCGGTCGGGGGACATGGCCAACGCCGCGCCGAGAGCCGTTCCGGCGTCACCGGCGGCGGGCTGGACCCACACCTCGTCGAACGGCCCCTCGGCGAAGATCCTGGTGTTGGCGACGCAGTTCAGCGCCACCCCGCCGGCCATCGTGAGCCGCTGCTCCCCGGTGCGATCGTGCAGCCAGCGCACCAGCTCCAGCAGCACTTCCTCGAGCCGCACCTGCACGCTCGCGGCCAGTTCGGCGTGCTCCTGGGTCAGCTCGTCGTCCTTCGCGCGTTGCTTCGCCAGGGCGCTCCAGTCGAGCGGCCGGACTTCGAAGCCGCCGTCGTGCACCAGCACGTGCTCGCGCATCAGGTCCAGGTGCACCGGCTTCGCGTGGGACGCCAGCGCCATGACCTTGTACTCGTCGCTGGACCGCAGAAAGCCCAGGTGCTCGGTCAGTTCCTCGTACATCAGCCCGAGCGAGTGCGGCAGCCGTTGCGACGCGAAGGTCGTCAGCTGCTGGTCGACGTACCGCCCGGCGAGATGGGATCCGCACTCGCCGCGACCGTCCGAGACGAGCACCGCGCAGTTGCCGCCGAACGGCGCGGCGAGCCCGGTGGACGCGGCGTGCGCCACGTGGTGCGGCACGAACCGCACGATCTCGGGATCGAGGCCCGGCAACGCCGTCGCCAGGAACTGCGGTGCCTTGCGGGCGTACGTCGTCCGCAGGTCCTCCCACGGCGCGTACTCCGCGTCCACCAGGGACGGATCGTACGAGTACGCCACCGCGTCGAGGTCGGACGCGCTCAGCCCGGCCTGTTCCAGGCACCACCGCGCGGACAGCTCCGGCTGTTCCCACGCCGAGAACGGCACGGGGCGCTTGCCGTGCTTGCGGCGGGAGAACCGTTCCTCCTCCGCCGCCGCGACGATCTTGCCGTCGACCACCACTGCCGCGGCCGGGTCGTGGAACACCGCGTTGATCCCGAGAACTCGCATGGACTGCGGCTACCCGGCGAACTCCCGCGCAAACGAGCGAAGCCCCTCGTCCAGCGGAACCGTCGGCTGCCAGTGCAGAACCTCCCGCGCGAGGCTGATGTCCGGCCGGCGCCGCCGCGGGTCGTCGGTCATCGACTCGACGTGACGAACCACCGACGAGCTGCCGGTGACCTCGATCGTCTTGCGGGCGACGTCCAGCACCGTGACCTCGGCGGGGTTGCCGAGGTTGATCGGGCCGGGATGATCACTGCGCGCCATCGCGAGCAGTCCGCGCACGAGATCGTCCACATAGCACAGTGACCGAGTCTGCAGACCGTCGCCGTGCACCGTCAACGGCTCACCGGCCAGGGCCTGTCTCAGGAACGTCGGGATCATCCGCCCGTCGTGCGCCCGCATCCTCGGCCCGTAGGTGTTGAAGATCCGCACGATCCCGGCGTCGACCCCGTGTTCCGCCCGGAACGCGACCGTCATGGCCTCGCCGAACCGCTTGGCCTCGTCGTAGACGCTGCGCGGCCCGATCGGGTTCACGTGGCCCCAGTAGGACTCCCGCTGCGGATGCTCCTCCGGGTCCCCGTACACCTCGCTGGTGGACGCGACGACCACGCGAGCACCCTTGCGGCGTGCCAGCTCCAGCACGTTGTACGTGCCGAAACCACCGGCCCGCAACGTGTCCACCGGCATCCGCAGGTAGTCGACCGGCGACGCGGGACAGGCCAGGTGCAGCACAAGGTCGACGGGCCCGAGCAGGTCCAGCGGACGGGACACGTCGGCGACGACGACCCCCACGCCGTCCGGCACGTTGTCGCGCGATCCGGTGCGGAAGTCGTCGACGCACACGACCTGCGCGCCGTCCGCCAGCAGCGCCTCACAGACGTGCGAGCCGAGGAAGCCCGCACCGCCCGTGACGACGACCCGCTCACGCGACATCGAGCACCGTTTTCAGCCAGCCGTCCTCGCGCAGGTCGAACGACTGGTAGGCCTCGATCGCGGAGGTCGGCTTCTCGTGCCTGGTGATGAACGCGGTCGGGTCCACCGATCCCGTCTGCACCATGGTGAGCAGGCGCGGCAGATACCGGCGGTGGTTGCAGTTGCCCATCCGCATCGTGAGGTTCTTGTTCATCGCCTGGCCGATCGGGAAGTCGTCGAACCCCGGCGGGTAGACGCCGATGATCCCGACGGAACCGGCCTTCGCGACCAGTTCGACCGCCCAGTCCAGCGCGAGCCGCGGCGCGTCACCCGGCTTCCACTGTTCGTCCGTGCGCTTCCCCGGCTCCTCCGCGTCGACACCGACCGCCTCGATCACCCGATCCGGCCCGATGCCGCCGGTCAGCTCCCGCACGACCTCGACGGGATCCTCCTCGTTGAAGTTGACCGTCTCGGCGTTCTGCGCACGGGCCAGGTCGAGCCGCGACGCGATCCCGTCGACGACGATCACCCGGCCCGCGCCCTGCCGTTTCGCCGACGCGATCGCGAACTGGCCGACGACGCCCGCGCCCAGCACGAGCACCGTGTCACCGGACCCGACCTCGGCGAGACGTGCGCCGAACCACGCGGTCGGGAAGATGTCGGACAGCAGGATCGCCTGGTCGTCACTGACGCCGTCGGGCACCCGCACCAGCGTCGTCATCGCGTGGGGGATCCGGGCGCGTTCGGCCTGCAAGCCGTTGATCGGCCCCGTCGACTTCGGCCCGCCGAAGAAGCACGTTCCGGCGGCGGGTCCATTGGGGTTCGCGGTGTCACATTGGGCGAAATATCCGGCACGGCAATAGGAACACGTTCCGCAGCCGATCGTCGACGTCACCACCACGCGGTCGCCGGGCGTGAATCCCCGCACGGCGCTGCCGACCTCCTCGACGACACCGACGGCCTCGTGGCCGAGCACCGTGCCCTCGACCATGTCCGGCATGGTGCCGCGGACCATGTGCAGGTCGGTGCCGCAGATCGCGCTGCGGGTGATCCTGATGATCGCGTCGGTCGGCTCCTCCAGGCGGGGGTCGGGCACCTCGTCGAGCCTGATGTCGCCCACGTCGTGCCACACGACAGCCTTCACTTCTCTTCTCCTCCCGTTTGTCGGCTGGTTCCCCCAGACCGGCGGCGCAAACACGTGTCGCCAAGACCGGGAACGGGTAGCCGGGGGCACATGGCCGGATCGGAACGCAGCAGGTTCACCGTCCTGCTCGCCCTGCTCGCGAACGCCGGTGTCGCGGTGCTGAAACTCGTCGCCGGACTGCTGTCCGGCTCTGGCGCGCTGCTCTCGGAGGCCGCGCACTCGGTCGGTGACACGTCGACGCAGATCCTGCTCCTGACGGCCGTCAGGAGATCGGAACGGCCCGCTGACCAGCGCCACCCGTTCGGGTACGGCAAGGAGCGGTACTTCTGGTCGTTGCTGGCCGCGTTCGGGATTCTCATCTCCGGCGCGGTGTTCTCGCTGTACGAAGGCGTGCACACGATCATCTCGCCGCACGAGCAGAGTGCGTACGTGTGGGTCAACTACGTCGTGCTCGCCATCGCGTTCGTCATGGAGGGCACCTCGCTCGTCCAGGCGACGCGGCAGGTCCGCGACGAGGCCGAGGAACACGAGCACTCGATGGCCGCGCACCTCAGCGGCACCGACGATCCGGCGCCGCGGGCCGTGTTCACCGAGGACCTCGCGGCGGTGATCGGCATCGTGCTCGCGGCGGCCGGTGTCGGGCTGCACCAGCTGACCGGGTCGGCGGTGTGGGACGGGATCGCGTCGATTCTCATCGGGGTGCTGCTGGCTGTCGTGGCGGTGCTGCTCGGCCGCGTCTGCAAGGGTCTGCTGATCGGCCGCCAGGCTGATCCACGGCTCGTGCGGGCCGTCTGGGACCACATTGAACGGCAGCCGGAGGTCGACGATCTGGTCGACGTCCAGACAATGCTCACCGGAACGGACAAAGTTCTCATATGCGCACGGGTCGACTTCATCGACAACTATTCCGCCGGTGACGTGGAACAGGCCTGCATTCGCATCGACAACGAGCTGCGCGAGCTGTTCCACGAGGTGGACGAGGTGTTCATCCAGCCAGTACCCAGGACGAACGCCGATTTGCGGCAACGGGTTCTCCACCGTTACGGCAGGGTGCTGACCGACTGAGTTTCGTTCCCGGAACGCCGGGTATTGCTCGATCGTGGATCGCATCGCCGACGTATGGGGACCACGCACTCCGCACGGGCGAGAGACCGACTGGCCGGTCCGGGTCGACCAGCAGCTCGCGCACGGGATCGGAGAGTCCGATGTGGATCGCTGGGTCCAGTCGGCCTGCGTGTTGTGCAGCAACGGGTGCGGCTGCGACATCGCGGTCAAGGACGGCCGCATGGTGGGTGTTCGCGGACGTGCGGAAGACATCGTCAACCACGGCAGGCTCGGCCCGAAAGGGCTTTTCGGCTCGTGGCAGGCACATCGCACGGATCGCCTCACCCAGCCGTTGATCCGCCGCCACGGCGTGCTGGTCGAGACCGACTGGGACACCGCGATGAGCGAGGTGGTGCACCGCTCCCAGGAGCTGCTGGCCGAGTTCGGCTCGTCGTCGCACGGGTTCTACACGAGCGGGCAGCTGTTCCTGGAGGAGTACTACACCCTCGGCGTCATCGGCAAAGCCGGCATCGGCACGCCGCACATGGACGGCAACACCAGGCTGTGCACTGCGACGGCGGCAGCGGCCTTGAAGGAGTCGTTCGGCTCCGACGGACAGCCCGCCTGCCACACCGACATCGACCTGTGCGACGCGTTGTTCCTGTTCGGGCACAACATGGCCGCCACGCAGACCGTGATGTGGGCCCGTGTGCTCGACCGTCTCGCCGGACCGGACCGCCCTCGGGTCGTCGTCGTGGATCCGCGCCGGACGCCGGTCGCCGAGTCCGCCGACGTGCACCTGGCGCCGTTGCCCGGCACGAACCAGGCGTTGATGAACGGCCTGGTGCGCGCGGTGATCGAGCACGGCTGGGTCGACCACGACTACGTCCACCGGCACACCCTCGGCTTCGACGAGCTGAAGAGCACCGTCGAGCCCTACACACCCGAGCACGTGGCCGAGATCTGCCGCGTCTCCCCCGTCGACCTGCTACGCGCCGCCGAGATCTTCGGAACCTCGCAGCGGGTGCTGTCGACCGTGCTGCAGGGCTTCTACCAGTCGCACCAGGCGACCGCGGCGTCGTGCCAGGTCAACAACCTGCACCTGATCCGCGGCCTGATCGGCAGGCCCGGCAGCGGTGTGCTGCAGATGAACGGCCAGCCGACCGCGCAGAACACCCGTGAGACCGGTGCGAACGGCGACCTGCCCGGTTTCCGCAACTGGGACAACGAGCAGCACGTCCAGGAGCTCGCGCGGCTGTGGAAGGTCGACCCGCTCACGATCCCGCACTGGGCACCGCCGACGCATGCGATGCAGATCTGGCGGTACGCCGAGCAGGGCTCGATCAAGTTCCTGTGGATCTCCGCGACCAACCCCGCCGTGTCGCTGCCGGAGCTCTCGCGCATCCGCGCCATCCTGAGCAAGAAGGACCTGTTCGTGGTGGCACAGGACGGTTTTCCCACCGAGACGACCGAACTGGCCGACGTGGTGCTGCCCGCCGCGCTGTGGGGCGAGAAACAGGGCACGTTCACGAACCTGTCGCGGGTCGTGCACCTGTCCGAGCAGGCCGTCGAACCGCCCGGCGAGGCGCGAAGCGACCTGGACATCTTCCTCGACTACGCCTCCCGCATGGGCTTCCGCGACCGCGACGGCGACCCGTTGATCAAGTGGAAGGACGCGGAGGGCGCGTTCGACGCGTGGCGCGAGTGCAGCCGCGGCCGCCCGTGCGACTACACGGAGCTGACCTACGAGAAGCTGCGCGGTGGCAGCGGAATCGCGTGGGGGCCGGAGCGGCTCTACGCCGACGGCCACTTCCCCACCGCCGCGGACTACTGCGAGGACTACGGCCACGACCTGCTCACCGGCGCGCAGACCACGCCGACCGAGTACAAGGCCCAACGACCCGACGGGCGGGCGTTCCTCAAGGCGGCCGAGTACCTGCCGCCCCACGAGCAGGCGAACGCCACGTACCCGTTCCTGTGCACGACCGGACGCTCGGTGTACCACTTCCACACCCGTACCAAGACCGGCCGTTCGCCCGAACTGCGCCGGGCCGCGCCCGAGCCGTGGGTCGAGATGTCGCCGGAGGACGCGGCGGAGCTCGGCTTCGGCGACGGCGACGTCGTGCTGGTCGAGTCGGAACGCGGCAGCGTCAAGGTCCCGGTCCGAATTGGACGGTGCCGCGGCGGCGTGGTGTTCCTGCCGTTCCACTACGGCTACTGGGACGTCGAGCACGACGGGCACGAGCGAGCGGCGAACGAGCTGACGCTCACCGAGTGGGACCCGGTGTCGAAGCAGCCGCTGTTCAAGCTCAGCGCCGTGCGGATCAGGAGGGCCTGATGCACCTCGCCACCTACCTGGGACTCCTGCACGGTTCGCTGCGGACGCTGGCCGGCGCTTTCCGCGAGGTGGCGAAGGGCCACGGCGAGGAGCCGGACGTCGCGAGCACCTGCCAGGTACTGGCGAAACGTCTCGACGGCCAGGTGGAGAAGCTGGGCCCGATCGTCGAACGCTACGGCGAGCACCGCGAGTCGGAGCCGGAACGCCTGCACGCGGCCGAGTTCGAGCAGACCCGCAGTGGCGGCGTCGGGCTGCTGCGCGACCTGCAGGACCTCTACGCGCTCGCGTCGTTCACCGACATCACCTGGACCGTCGTGGGCCAGGCCGCGCAGGGGTTGCGCGACAAGGAACTTCTGGACGTCGTGAGCTCGTGCGAGAAGGACACCGCACGGCAGCTCGCATGGCTGAAAACGAGGATGAAGCAGAGCGCACCGCAGGCGCTGATCGCGTCGAGGGAATGAGACGCACTCTGCGGTACGTGACCGCACCCGTGCCGACGGAAAACGATGAACGGCGCACTTGTTCACCTGACTGACGTGGACAAATGCGCCGTTCATCGCTAATAGACGCAGGGTGGGCGGTAGCCGTCGATCTTCAGGCTGCGGAACTCCAGATCGTTCGGCGTCTTGCCGACGAAGACCAGGCCGCGGGCGTCCTTCAGCGCCTCGCGGAGCGGGTAGCTGGGCTTGCCGAGTTCGGGCAGGGTCGTCCAGTCCTTCTCGGCGAAGCCGAAGAACCTCTGCACCAGCCTGCCGCGCGTCGACGGGATCTTGGTGACCCACTTGTCGCCGCCGCTCCAGTGCGAGGCGGGACGCAGTTGGACGTAGAGGTCGTCGGTGGCGCGGTAGGTCATCCAGAAGCCGTGTGACTTCGTGAGGTCGGCCTGGGCCTCGAACCTGTTGCCGAGCCACACGACCATCACGTGCCAGTCGTTCGCCAGGAACTTGATCTTCGCCGTGTAGCCGTGGCGGTTTCGCGGCACGAGGATGCTGCCGGTCGCGGGCTCGGTGGCGCCCTCGCCGCTGGCGAGCCACTGTTGCAGCCGGTCGATGGACGGGGTGTCGCACTCATGGCCGTGCGCGGCGTTCGCGGTGGCCGTGGTGCCGAGCAGGAACAGCGCGCACGCGATCACCGCGATGCGGCCGAGCGTCGAATTCAAGCGCATCTCGCGGACCGTAGCGGATATTGGTTGAACCATTCTTCGTTCACGGTTGACCGCGTGACCTGGACAGCGGATTGTGAGGACGCCTCACGACGGCCCACAGTGTGGGCGTGCTACCTGCCAGATGGCTTGGATTCATCGGTGTCGTAACGGTTTTCTGCCTCCAGTTGACCTCTCCTGCCGCTGCCGCGTCCGACTGCCCCGCGTCGATCGACGAGCGCGCGTTCGCCTCGGCGGCCAAGTTGCGGGAACTGAACGGCCGGATGGCCGGGTTCGGCGTGCGGGCCACCGGCAGCCCGGCTCACAACCGGTTCCTCTCCTGGCTGGAACGCCGTGTCTCCCGGCTCCCCGGCATGTCCGTCCGCTCCGAACGGTTTCCCATCGTTCGCTGGCAGCCGGGCCCAGGCCTGCTGGTGTCCGGCGGCGTGGTGCCGGTCGCGGCCGCGATTCCCTACTCCGCCCCCGGTCTGCGCTCAGGAGAG
The DNA here is from genome assembly GCF_016907955.1 of Lentzea nigeriaca. Lineage (GTDB taxonomy): Bacteria > Actinomycetota > Actinomycetes > Mycobacteriales > Pseudonocardiaceae > Lentzea > Lentzea nigeriaca. The sequence continues at coordinate 417,825 of NZ_JAFBCX010000003.1, forward strand.
CTGATCCGGCTGCCCGGCAGCGAGCCCATCACCGCCGCCAACGCCCGCGGCAAGGTCGTCCTGCGCGACTTCCCCGCCGTCGACCGCGGCTACCTCGCCGAAACCCGGCTGCATCAGGACATGATCGACGCCGGCGTCGCCGGTGCGGCCGGAGTCGTCGTCGCGTTCCCGTTCCCGCACGAGCAGGTTCGCGGTTACTGGGATCCGCACACCGGCACGCACTACCGTGTGCCAGGGGTGTTCGTCGGCTCGGACGCGGCCGGGAAACTCCAGCCCGGCACCCGCACGACCATCGGCGTCCTGGCGGGCCGCTCCCCCGCCGTGACGCGATCTCTCATCGCGACGCTGCCCGGCCGGAGCCCCGAACGCATCGTGATCGACACCAACACCGACGGCGTGGGCTGGGTGCAGGAGAACGGAACCGTCGCCCTTCTCGCCCTCGCCGAACACTTCGCCCACGTCCCGCAGCGCTGCCGGCCGCGCACGCTGGAGTTCGTCTTCGCGACCGGCCACCTGCACCGCCCGGCAGAGGGCAGCGAGTTCCGGGCACGCGCACTGGACGCCGAATACGACGATGGCGGAGTCGCGTTCGCGTTCGTGCTGGAACATCTCGGCACACGAGAGTTCCTGCCGAGCGCGGGTTCTCTGCAACCGACGGGCGCCGCGGAACTGTCGGGCTGGTTCGCGGGCAGTCCCGTGCTCGCTCGGGCAGCCGCCGCGGCGTTGGCGGCACGAGCGGTGGATCGCACGTTCGTCCTGCCCGGCAGCGACCTCCCGGTGCCGGACCGGGCGCCGCCGCAGTGCTCGTTCGGCGGCATCGGGACGCACTTCCACTCGCACCTGGTCCCGACGATGGCGATGATCTCCGGGCCGTGGACGCTGTGGGCGCCCTCGTTCGGCGCCGAAGCCGTCGACCACGAACGGATGCGGCGCCAGGTTCTCGCCGCGGGTGACGCCGTGCTCACACTCGGGGCGGTGCCCCGCGAGCAGATCGCGGGGCCCTACCTCGATCTCCGCCGGGCTCGGGCGGCAGGCGCGGCCACGTGCTCCCACGACCTGCCGCCCGAGTGGGCACCTATGCCGGCGCGTACCCGGTAGGACGGGCGGTGAACGTGCCACGGCCCTGCGTCCGGCTGCGCAACCTCGTCACGTAACCGAACATCTCGGCCAACGGCACCGAAGCGGTCACCACCGTCGTGCCGGTCCTGGCCTCGGAGCCGAGGATCCGGCCCCGGCGCGCGGCCAGGTCGCCGAGCACACCGCCGATGTACTCGTCCGGCACGGTGACGGTGACCTCGGCGATCGGTTCGAGCAACGTCATCGCGCCCGCCTTCAGGGCCTCGCGCAGGCCCAGGCGGCCCGCCGTGCGGAACGCCATGTCCGTCGAGTCCTTGACGTGCGTGGACCCGTCGGTGAGCGTCACCCGCAGGCCGGTGACCGGGTGGCCAAGCGGTCCCTCGGCCAGCGCGTCCCGGCAACCCTGCTCGACCGCGCGAACGAACTCCTGCGGCACGCGCCCACCGGTGACCGTCGAGCGGAACTCGAAGCCCGTCTCCAACGGCTCGGTGTCGATGACGATGTGCGCGAACTGTCCCGAACCTCCGTCCTGCTTCACGTGCCGGTACACGAATCCCGTGACGCCGCTCGCCAGGGTCTCCCGGTAGGCGACCCGCGGTCGGCCCATCGTGATCTCGAGGCGGTGGTTCGCGCGCGCCTTCTCCACCGCGACCTCCAGGTGCAGCTCACCCAGGCCCGACAACACCGTCTGACCGGTCTCCGGGTCCGTCCTCACCTGCAGGGACGGGTCCTCGTCGACCAGGTACGCCAGGGCCTCGGCCAGCTTCCCGTTGTCCGCGCTGGACTTCGGCTCGACGGCCACCGACACGACGGGGTCTGCCGACACCGGCGGTTCGAGCAGCAGCGGAGCCGTCGGCGCGCACAGGGTCGCCCCGGTGCGAGCCGACTTCAGGCCCACCACGGCCACGATGTCACCGGCGACAGCCGTGTCGACCGGCGTGTGGCGGTCCGCCTGCACCCGCAGGATCCTGCCGATGCGTTCGGACCGGCCACCCGCCAGGACCGTCTGTCCTTTGTGGAGCGTGCCGGAGTACACGCGGACGTAGGTCAGCCGCCCGGTGGCGGTGGAGTTCACCTTGAACACCAACGCCGCGAGCGGCGCCTCCGGATCCGCCTGCCGCTCCTCGCCGTCGACGCCCCGCACCGGCGGAACGTCCACAGGGGACGGCAGGTAGGCGATCACCGCGTCCAGCAACGGTTCGATGCCCCGGTTCCGGTACGCCGAGCCGCACAGCACGACGGTTCCGGTGCCACATCGCGTCACTTCCCGCAACGCTTCGGTGAGCGTCTGCTCCCCCAACGCTCCATGCGCATAGAACTCCTCCAACGCCTTGAGGTTCAGTTCCGCCACCGTCTCCTCCAGGAGGCGGCGGCGGCGTTGCGCCTCTGCCAGCAGGGTTTCCGGAACGGGGCCTTCGACGAGGTCCGGTTCCCAGGTCAGCGCCCGCATGCGGACCAGGTCGACGACACCGGCGAAGCCGTCCTCGGCCCCGATCGGCAGCTGCACCACCAACGGAACGGTGTGCAGCCGCGTCCTCAGTGACTCCACGGCCTTGTCGAGGTCCGCACCCGCCCGGTCGAGCTTGTTGACGAACGCGATCCGCGGCACGCCGTGCCGATCCGCCTGGCGCCACACGGATTCGCTCTGCGGCTCCACCCCGGCCACGCCGTCGAACACGGCGACAGCCCCGTCCAGCACGCGCAACGACCGTTCGACCTCGTCGGAGAAGTCGACGTGCCCAGGCGTGTCGATGAGGTTGACGCGATGCCCGTCCCACGTGCAGCTGACAGCGGCGGCGAAGATCGTGATGCCGCGGTCGCGTTCCTGCGGGTCGAAGTCCGTGACGGTGGTGCCGTCGTGGACCTCGCCGCGCTTGTACGTGCTGCCGGTGGCGAACAGGACGCGTTCGGTGAGCGTGGTCTTGCCCGCGTCGACGTGGGCGAGGATGCCCAGGTTGCGGACGGCGTTCAACGTGATCGTGCGCATGGCTCAGTGCCTTTTCGGTGCGAAAGGACTTACGAGGTCAGCGCGATGACCTGACGAACTCTGGGTTCGTCAGACACTCCGGTGCCCGGCGCGCAGCGAGCAGCCGGGGTGCGGAGACACGAGGATCACGTCGAAACGGGACGAGGGAACGACAACGGCGGTACGCACGGCCGGTCTCCCCTCGCCACTCGGTGATGTTGATCGTGGAGTGTAGACGGACGAGCGCAGCCGCAAAACGGTTTTACCGCATCAGGGGCGAGCCCAGCTCGAACACGGGTCCGGGCGCCCGCTGCGGTCCTCGCACACGCGGAAGCGGTTGACCCGGCCGAACGTCGCGTTCCCGCAGCCGCCGGCGGAGCCGTTACCGTCGTTGACGCGGCTCGTCCCGGTGTTGGTCTCGAACTGGCCGTAGACGCCGTTGCCGTCTCGCTCCATGTCGCAGACTTCGACCCACGTCCCGTTGGACGAAGCGTAGTTCTCTCCGAGGTACACGCGCCCGAACACGCCGACGTCGGCGGAGCTCGCGGGTGTCATCGCGATGCCCGACGCCAGCACGACCCCCAGTGCGGTGATGGTGGAAAACAGCCTCATCGTTCAGCCCCTCTTGTCGTAGGTCGACGAACCAGGAGGCGGCCCATCCCCCTGACGATCCCTTGGGCCGCCTCGGGATTCACAGTGCGCGGCCGTTCGTGTGAACCTCTTGCGAGATTTCTGCATTGCCCTGGTCACTGCGCTATCCCTGTGGTTCGGGGAGATGGGGAGACGGCATGGCGGTGGAGATCGTTCTGCTGGGCGAGGTTTCCGCGCGTGTCGACGGACGGCCGGTGGATCTCGGGCCTTCCCGCCAACGATGCGTGCTGGCGGCGCTGGCGGTGGACGCCGGCCGGCTGGTGCCCGCGGACCGGCTGGTCGAGCGGGTGTGGGGCGCGGACACACCACGGCGAGGACGGGCCACGCTGCACAGTCACGTTTCACGGCTGCGCAAGGCCTTCGGTGGCGCGCTGGCCGTAGTGCACCGTTCCGACGGCTACGTCCTGGAGGTGGAGGCGGATCAGACCGTCGATCTGCTCCGCTTCCAGGCACTGCGCGATCGGGCCCGCCGCGCGGACGGCGCCTCGCAGGTGGCGCCACTGACCGAAGCGCTGGCGTTGTGGCACGGGGAACCGTTTTCCGGCGTGAGCGGCGAGTGGGTGGAAGGCGAACGCGACCGGTGGCAACAGGAACGGTGGGCTGCCGAGCACGATCTGACCGACGTCCTGCTGCGTCTGGGCCAGGGCGAGGAACTGGTGGCGGAGCTGTCGGCACGAGCCGCGCGGCACCCGCTGGACGAGCGGGTCGCGGGCCAGTTCATGCTGGCGCTGCACCGCGCCGGGCGCACCGCGGACGCCCTGGCGCACTACCGGCACGTATGGGATCGCCTGGCGGAGGATCTCGGCACGGATCCCGGCGCCGCACTCCAGGAGCTGCATCAGCGCATCCTCGACACCGATCCCGCCCTCACCTCACCCGCGGCGGCTCTGGGTGCCAGGACGGCGCCGGTGCCCAGGCAGTTGCCCGCGCCGCCACGATGGTTCACCGGCCGCGCCGCCGAACTGGCACGCCTGGACGAGACGCTCGCCGGGATCAACACCGTGCTGATCTCGGCGATCGGCGGTGCGGGCGGGATTGGCAAGACCTGGCTCGCCCTGCGATGGGCACACCAGCACGCCGAACGGTTCCCGGACGGGCAGCTGTTCGTCGACCTGCGCGGGTTCAACCCCACGGAAGAACCGATGGCTCCGGAGTCGGCGATGCGCGGGTTCCTCGACGCCCTCGGTGTCGACTCCGGCCGGATCCCGCCGGCCCTCGACGCCCAGGCCGCGCTGTTCCGGAGCCTGGTCGCGGACCGGCGGATGCTGATCGTGCTCGACAACGCCGCCACCGCCGAGCAGGTCGTGCCGCTGCTGCCCGGCAGTCCGGCCTGCACCGTGCTGGTCACCGGCCGCACCAGGCTCGTCTCCCTGCTCGACCGGCACGGCGCACGCCACCTGCAGCTGGACGCGCTGCCGGGTGCCGAGGCCCGCGCCCTGCTGGCGGCACGCCTCGGCGCCGGCCGGGTCGCCGCCGAGCCTGCCGCCGTCGACGAGCTGGTCGAGCTGTGCGGGGGCTATCCGCTGGCCCTGTCGATCACGGCCCGCAACGCCGTCACCCGCCCCGGCACGCCGCTGGCCGAGGTGGCGGCCGAGCTGCGCGAGCTGGGCCTCGCGACGCTCGACCACGACACCGACCCCGCGGCCAGCCTGCCCGCCGTGCTGTCCTGGTCGCTGCGCCGACTCACCGGCGAGCAGCGCACCGTGTTCGGGCTGCTGGGTGTCGCGCCCGGCCCCGACACCACCCTGCCCGCCGTGGCCGCCCTCACCGGTCTGGCCTCCGCCAGGGCTCGCAAGGCGTTGGCGGCGTTGGAAGAGGCGTCCCTGCTCGAACGGCAGCCGGGTGGCCGGTACGCGATGCACGACCTCGTCCGCGCCTACGCCGCCACCACCGCCCACGACCTGCCCGACGACGAGCGGGAGGCGGCGCTGGTGCGGGTGATGGACTTCTGTCTGCACACCGCCTGCGCCGCCGACCGGCTCCTGGAACCCCAGCGCCCACTCGTGCAGCCGGACCCGCCCGCGGCCGGCGTGCACCCGCTCCCACTGGCCGACACCGCGGCCGCGACGACCTGGCTGCGGGCCGAACGCGCCACCTTCCTGGCCACCCAGCGCGTCGCCGCTTCCCTCCGCCGACACCACGTCGTCTGGCACCTCGCCTGGGCACTGAACACCTTCCACCTCCGGCAGGCACACCGGCACGACGGGATCGCCGCGTGGCGCGCGGCGCTGGAGGCCGCCGCACATCTCCCGGACACCCCCTTCTTCCGCACCTGTGCCCACCGGCATCTCGGGTACGCCTGCGCCCAACTCGGCCTGCGGGAAGAAGCCGCCACACACCTGGATCAGGCCCTTTCCCTGGCCGCGCAGCAGAACGACGCCACCGAACAGGCACACACCCACCTGATCCTCACGTACGTGCGGGAAGGGTGGGGAGACAGCCGGAAGGCACTCGAGCACGCCCGGCAGGCCCTCGACCACTACCAATCGCTGGGCAACCCCCTGTGGGAAGCCGAGGCGCTCAACGCGGCGGGCTGGTGCGCCGCGCAGCTGGGTGACCTCGACTCGGCCCGCGACCACTGCGGCGCCGCCCTCGCCCTGCAACGGCACCACCGGTTCACCGAGGGCGAGGCGACCACTTTGGACAGTCTCGGGCTCATCGCGCACCGCGCTGGCGACCATCGGCAGGCCCTCGACCACTACGACGAGGCACTCGCCCGGTACCGCACGCTCGGCAACGCCTACCAGGTCGCCAACACCCTGGAGAACCTCGGCCACCCCCACGCTGCCATCGGACAGGACGACCAGGCCCGCAAGACGTGGCAGGAGGCGCTGGAGCTGTTCCGGGAACAGGGCCGCGACAACGACGCCGAGCGGGTGCGCCGGCAGCTCGACGCTCTGGAGGAACGGAGCCACACCGCGGGCCGCTGACCAGTTCAGCGGCTCAGCAGCGCCTGCGTCCTGGTCGCGACGGTCCGGACAACCGGCCACAGCTCGTTGTCAGCCCAGTTGGCGACTCCCGCCGTGGCGATGGTGTCCAGGAGTTCGCGCAGCTCGCGGACCGCGTCCACCTCCTGCTGATCGCGGAACACGTCGCCGAGCTCGAACGAGAGCTTCGGGTTCATGACGTCCTGGACGGCCCATTGCTGAAGGACGTGTCCCGGCAGCACGTCGGCGAGCCGGTAGTAGAACTCGGCGCGCTTCAGCGGCCGCCGCACTCCCGCGTGGATGGCCGCGTCGCGAGCCCACCACTCGACGACCTTCTCCGCTTCCTCCCGCGACTCCCACTGCCTCGGCATACCACGCTTCCACTCCCTGGTGAGCGCGCGATGCACCACGGGCTGGTAGACCCCGCGCACCCGGAAGTTCGTCAGGTGCACCCGAGGCACGACCATCGTGCACAACGGCCCGGGGCTGCCGCAGTGCCGGCCGACCACCATCAGGTCCTCACCGCCATCACCCCACTGCGGTGGCAGCACCCAGAGTTTCGTTCCTTGCGAGAAGTGCTTCAGATCGGCGGCGGCCACGTTCGCGACCGCGCACCACCCCAGCAGTTCGTCCACCATCACAGTCTGGCCTGGAACACCGTCCCGACGCTCGCCGTTTTACCTGGCATGCGACTGCGACTACTCGGCGACTCCATCGCCGCGGGTGTCGGCAGCACGCGTCGCGAGGACACCCTCGGACCGTTGCTCGCCGCACGTCTGCGGGCAGCCGGGCACGCCGTCGATCTGAGGGTGCACGCCGTGCCGGGCGCCCGCAGCGCCGACCTGGGCGCGCAGGTGCGAGCCGCGATCACCGGCGGCGTGGATCTCGCCGTGGTGGTGGTCGGGGCGAACGACCTGACCAGGTTCGTACCGGCGCACGTCGGTGCCCAGCAGCTGCACGATGCCGTCGCCGATCTGCGGCGGGCAGGCGCCCACGTCGTCGTGGCCACGGCACCTGACCTGAGCGTGGTCGCCCATGTACCGCCCGCATTGCGCGGCCTCGTGTCGACCGTGAGCCGCGATTACGCGCAGGCGCAGCTGCAGGCCGTCATCCGCGCGGGTGGCGTGGTCGCCCACGTCGAACGCGTCGTCACTCCCCAGTTCGCCGCGAACCCGGCACTCTTCGCCGCCGACCGCTTCCACCCGTCCGCCGCCGGCTACCGCGCGATCGCCGAGGCACTCGGGCCGGCGGTCGAGGCAGTCGCCGCGGAACATCGGGCCTGACCGATTGCGATCACGGCTCCGGCGTCGTACTGTCCGCACTAAGTTCAAGCATTGAACGAATGAGGTGGATCATGACGGCGCCCACTCCGGCGGACAAGTTCTCCTTCGGTCTCTGGACCGTGGGCTGGCCGGGTCGCGACCCGTTCGGCGACGCCACGCGGCCCGACCTGGACGTGGTCGAGGCGGTGCACCGGCTCGCCGAACTCGGGGCCTACGGGTTGACGTTCCACGACGACGACCTGTTCGGGTTCGCGGCGACGAACCGGCAGCAGCAGATCGACCGGCTGAAGGCCGCGCTCGAGGAGACCGGTCTCGTCATCCCGATGATGACGACCAACCTGTTCACCCACCCGGTGTTCAAGGACGGCGGTCTCACCAGCAACGACCGCGGCGTGCGACGGTTCGCGCTGAGGAAGATCCTGCGCAACATCGAGCTCGCGGCCGAGCTCGGCGCGAAGACCTACGTGCTCTGGGGCGGGCGCGAGGGCTCCGAGTACGACGTGGCCAAGGACGTGCGGGCGGCGCTCGACCGGTACCGCGAGGGACTGAACCTGCTGACCCAGTTCGTCACGGACCGCGGTTACGACATCCGGTTCGCGCTCGAGCCGAAGCCGAACGAGCCGCGCGGCGACATCCTGCTGCCGACGATCGGGCACGCGCTGGGCTTCATCTCCACGCTGGACCAGCCGGAACTGGTCGGGCTCAACCCCGAGGTCGGGCACGAGCAGATGGCCGGGCTCAACTTCGTGCACGGCATCGCGCAGGCGCTGTGGCAGGGCAAGCTCTTCCACATCGACCTCAACGGCCAGCGCGGCATCAAGTACGACCAGGACCTCGTGTTCGGCCACGGCGACCTGATGAACGCGTTCGCGCTCGTAGACCTGCTGGAGAGCGCCGGGTACGAGGGTCCGCGGCACTTCGACTACAAGCCGTCGCGCACCGAGGACATCAAGGGCGTCTGGGACTCCGCCGCGGCGAACATGCGGACGTACCTGCTGCTCAAGGAGCGCGCCGCGGCCTTCCGCGCCGACCCCGAGGTGCAGGAGGCGCTGCAGATCGCGGGTGTCGCCGACCTGGGCAAGCCGACGCTGGGCGAGGGCGAGTCCTACGACGACCTGCTGAAGGACGACAGCTTCGACCCGGACAAGGCGGCCGAGCGCGGCTTCGGGTTCGTGCGGCTGAACCAGCTCGCGCTCGAGCACCTCGCGGGAGCGCGCTGACATGACGCTCGTCGCGGGCGTCGACTCCTCGACGCAGTCGTGCAAGGTCGTGGTGCGCGAGGCGGAGACCGGCAGGCTCGTCCGGGAGGGCCGCGCGGCTCACCCGGACGGCACCGAGGTCCACCCGGACCACTGGTGGACGGCGCTGCGGTCGGCCGTCGAGCAGGCCGGTGGGCTGGACGACGTCGCGGCGCTCAGCGTCGCCGGGCAGCAGCACGGCATGGTGTGCCTCGACGAGGACGGCAACGTCGTGCGGGAAGCGTTGCTGTGGAACGACACCAGGTCCGCGGCGGCCGCCGCGGACCTCACCGCCGAGCTGGGTGCCGAGCAGTGGGCCCAGCGGATCGGGCTGGTGCCGGTCGCGTCGTTCACGATCACCAAGCTGCGCTGGCTCGCCCAGCACGAACCGGCCAACGCCAAGCGCACCGCCGCCGTCTGCCTGCCGCACGACTGGCTGACGTGGCGGCTGCGCGGCAGCGGTGACCTGGCCGACCTGGTGACCGACCGCTCGGACGCCTCCGGCACCGGCTACTTCGACTCCACGGCCAACGAGTACGTGCCGGACCTTCTCGAACGCGGGTTCGGCCGGGCGGACGTGGTGCTGCCGCGCGTGCTCGGCCCCGCCGAGTTCGTCGACGGGCCGGTCCGGATCGGCGCGGGCGCGGGTGACAACGCGGCCGCGATCCTCGGCGTCGGGGCGGGCACGGAGGTCCTGGTGTCGCTCGGCACCTCCGGGGTCGTGACGGCGGCCAGCGACGTGCGGGCGGCGGACGCCTCCGGCATCGTGGCGGGTTTCGCCGACGCGACGGGCCGGTACCTGCCGCTGGCGTGCACCCTCAACGCCGCCCGCGTGCTGGACGCGACCGCCAGGATGCTGGGCGTCGATCTCGCGCGGCTCAGCGATCTCGCGCTGTCCTCCCAGCCCGGTGCGGAAGGCGTCGTGCTCGTGCCGTACCTCGAAGGCGAACGGACACCGAACCTGCCGGACGCCACGGGAGCACTGCACGGCCTGACGCTGACCAACGCGACGCCCGCGAACATCGCGCGGGCCGCGGTGGAAGGCATGCTGTGCGGCCTCGCGGTGGGACTCGACGCGCTGGCCGAGCAGGGTGCCGACGTCACCGGTGTCCGGCTCGTGGGCGGTGCGGCGGCCTCACCCGCGGTGCGGGAGATCGCGCCGACGGTGTTCGGCGTGCCGGTGACGGTACCCGCGCCGGGTGAGTACGTGGCCGACGGTGCGGCACGGCAGGCGGCGTGGACGCTCACGGGCGGGGCGACGCCGCCGGAGTGGGCGGGGTCGGAGAGCAGCCGGTACTCCGCCGACGGGGTGCCGGAGATCCGCTCGCGGTACGGAGAGGCCGCACAGCGATACTTGAGTCGATGACCACCGTCGACCACCTGCGGCAGGTCCGTCTCGGCAACCTGCGGACAGTCCTGCTCGCCCTCGTCGACCGGCCGGGCTCGCGGGCGGACCTCGCCGCCCGCACCGGGCTGACCAAGGCGACCCTGTCGAACCTCACGGAACCGTTGCTGGCCAACGGAATCCTCGTCGAGGAACCGGCGACGCTCGCCGGGATGGGCAGGCCGTCCAAGCCGTTGCGCTTCCACCCCGACGGCCCGGTCGCGGTCGGCGCGGAGATCAACGTCAGCCACCTCGCCGTCGAGACCCTCGGCCTCGACGGCGAGACGCTGCGCCGGGTGCTCGTGCCCACCGACATCCGCGACGCCCCGCCGGACGAGGTGCTCGACCGGGTCGCCGAGCTGATCGGGGAGATCACCCCGGCCCGGCCCGTGCTCGGCGTCGGCCTCGCCGTGCCGGGCGTCGTGCACGAGGGTGTCCTGGTCAGAGCCCCCAACCTGCCGAAACTCGTCGGCGTTCCCCTCGCCGCCGGTCTCGCCAGGCGGCTGAACCTCGACGTCGAGCTGGACAACGAGGCGAACCTCGCCGCACTGGCCCACCTCTGGCCGCGCCACCTCGCCGGTGAGGACTTCGTGCACGTCTCGGCGGACGTCGGCATCGGCGCGGGCGTGGTGCTGAACGGCGAGGTCTACCGCGGTGTCAGCGGTTTCGCCGGCGAGCTCGGTCACGTGGTGATCGAACGCAACGGCGCCCTCTGCACGTGCGGCAGCCGTGGCTGCGTCGAGCGGTACGCGGGCCTCGACGTCATCCTGCGCGAGGCAGGGCGACGCCGGCTCGACTCGCTCGCGAAGGCCCTCGCCGCGGGCGATCCCAAGGCGCTCAGCGCGGTCAAGGCGGCCGGCGAGGCGCTCGGGGTCGGCCTGGCCACGCTGATGAACCTCTTCGACCTGCCGACGGTCGTGCTCGGCGGCAGCTACGCCGTGCTGCACGAGCACCTGAGCGTGGCCGTTCAGTCCGAAATGGACACCAGGGTGCTCGCGGGCGGCGAACGGCACACCACGCTGGTCGCGTCACCGCTCGGCGAGTTCGCCGTCGTGCGCGGCGCCGCCGGGCTCGTCACTCGGCGCGCGGTGCAGCAGCCCGAGCGCCTTTTCGCATAGCCCTCCAGCCGAGCGCCGCGGCCACCACGCCCACGACCATCGAGACGTAGCCGCCGACGATGCCGTAGCCGGTGCCGGGGCCGCCCTTCGCCATGAACACGACCACCGCGCCGAGCACCACGCCGACGACCCCGCAGGCCACGGCGACAACTCCTCTGCGCCGCACGAACACGCCGATGCCCACACCGGCCAGTCCGAACACCATGCCGACGAGGGACCAGGCACGTCCCGCGGTCAACCCGTACGTTTGAGCGGCAATCTGTGAAAGAGACATGGCATGAGCTTGTCCGCCGCACGACCGCACGTCGTCGTGCACGCGCAGACATCATCTACCGCGGGCGCAGTAGGCCCGATCTCCTCCCGGCGCACGATCTACCAGTGCGAACACGGGTTTAAGGTGCTCCCATGAACAAGCGCTGGCTGGACTGGGTGATCGCCGCCGGGGTGGCGGCGAGCCTCGTCGTGGCCGGACACCCGGCGAGCCCGCTCGGCTACGCGCTGCTGGCAGCGGGCGGCCTGGCGCTCGTGGCGCGCCGGACCGCACCGATCGCCGTGCTGGCCGCGACCGGGCTCGCGGCGCTCGGCTACCAGGCGCTCGGGTACGACGTGCCGGTGATCGCGTTCCTGTTCGCGGTGTACTCGACGATGAGGGCGGGCCACCGCGTCGTCACCGTGGCCGGTTCCGTGGTGATGCTGGGGGTGCTCCCCCTCGCCGCGCTAGTGTCACCACGCGATCTGACGACGGCGGAGGCGTTCGCCCAGTCCCGCGACGTCCTGCAGATCGCCTGGCTGATCGCCGCCGCGGCCGCCGGTGAAGCCCTCCGGCAGGCAGAACGCCGTGCCGACGAAGCCGAACGCACCCGCGAGGAGACCGCGCTGAGGCGTGCCAACGAGGAACGCCTGCACATCGCACGCGAGCTGCACGACTCGCTCACCCACCAGATCTCGGTGATCAAGCTCCAGGCCGAGGTCGCCGTCCACCTGGCCCAGAAGCGCGGCGAGGAGGTCCCCGAGTCGCTGCTCGCGATCCGCGACGCCGGCCGGGAGGCGGCCAGAGAGCTTCGCGCGACCCTGGAAGCACTCCGGGACGACGACAAGAACCCGCCGCACGGCATCGACGACGTCCCGGCCCTGGTGCAACGCGCCAGATCCACCGGCCTGGACGCGCGGCTGACGATCGAGGGCGAGCGCAACGACGTGCCCGCCGCCGTGGAGCGGACGGCGTACCGGATCGTGCAGGAGTCGCTCACGAACGTCGCCCGGCACGCGGCCGCCGCGACCGCGCAGGTCCGCATCGACTACCGGCCGGACGCGCTCGTCATCCAGGTCAGCGACGACGGCAGCGCGACCCCGTCCCAGGCACCGAGTCCCGGCGTCGGCCTGCTCGGCATGCGCGAACGCGTCACCGCGCTCGGCGGCACACTCGACGCCGCACCGCGCACCGGAGGCGGCTTCACCGTCCAGGCGGAACTCCCGGTGGCACAACCGTGATCCGTGTCCTGGTGGTCGACGACCAGCCGCTCATCCGCAGCGGCTTCCGCGCGTTGCTCGACGCCGAGGACGACATCGAGGTCGTCGCCGAAGCCGCGGACGGCCAGGAAGGCCTGGCCCTCGCCCGGCAGCACCTGCCCGACATCGCCCTGGTCGACATCCAGATGCCTGTGCTGGACGGCATCGAGGCGACCCGCCGCATCGCCGCGGACCCGTCGCTCGCGGGCATCCACGTCGTGATCCTCACCAACTACGGCCTCGACGAGTACGTGTTCAACGCCCTCAAGGCCGGCGCGGCCGGCTTTCTCGTCAAGGACATCCAGCCCGAGGACTTCCTGCACGCCGTCCGGGTGGCCGCCCGCGGCGACGCGCTGCTCGCCCCGTCGATCACGCGCAAGCTGATCGACACCTACGTCCGGCGCCCGCCGCACTCGAACGGCGACATCAGCGGGCTCACCAACCGTGAACGCGAGGCCGTCGTCCTGGTCGCCCAGGGTCTGTCGAACGACGAGATCGCCGATCGCATGGTGATCAGCCCGCTGACCGCGAAGACCCACGTCAACCGCGCGATGATGAAGCTGCACGCCCGTGATCGGGCCCAGCTCGTCGTGATCGCCTACGAGTCCGGACTCGTCGTTCCGCAGTCCTGATGCCGAGGACTCGTGGGACAGCCCGCGGTCAGCCACTCGCGGGTGCTCGCGTACGCGGCGTCGATCAGCTCACGGGCACGGCTGAAGTCGGCCGGTGACACCCGCAGCGGGCAGAGCGGCGGCACGACCTTCAGCTCGACCTGCGAGCGGTAGCGTTCGACGTCCGCCTCCAGCCGGTGGTTGACCAGCAACGTCAACGCCTGCAACGCGACGCCGACGGCACTGCGCGGCGGGGAGGTCAGCGCGCACGCGTAGCCGGTCGGCAGCACCCACACGTGGTCGGCGCCGAGCTCGACCGCGTGGGACACCGGCGTGTTGTTCACGGCACCACCGTCCATCAGATAGCGGCCATCGACGTTCAGCGGTGGGAACACGGCGGGGATCGCGGTCGAGGCGAGCACGGCGTCGACCGCGGAACCCTTCGACAGCAGCACTTCCGCGCCGGCGAGGACGTCGGTCGCCCCGACGTGGACGGGGATCTCGGTGCCGGTCAGGTCGATCGGGCCGAGTGAGCGTTCCAGCAGGCGGCGCAACCCGGCGTTCGGCACGAGGTGGTCACGGAACCCCAGCAGACCCAGCAGGCCGCGCACCGGCCGGATGGGGAAGACATCGGTTCGGCGCAACGAGATCCACCGGGAGACCAGAGAGTCCACATCGGACGGATGGAGTGCGAACCACACGGCGTTGGCAGCGCCCACCGACGTGCCGACAACGAAGTCCGGGCGGACGTCGGCCTCGGTGAGCGCGGCCAGCATGCCGACCTCTGTCGCGCCCAAGCTCCCACCGCCTGCGAGCACGAACGCGGTCGCCATGACCTCATCCTCCTCGCGCACCACCCGCCCCGGCGAGGGGCCAACTCGTCCCGCACGGGTGGCCGCGGCCCGCCGAACCATCCGCACGGGGTGAACCGGCACGCCCGATCTCCCGGCGAGCCTTGGGTTTCCCGGTGAGACGAGAGGTGGGCGACGTGGAGAAGCAGAGGCTGCAGGACGCCGGTCCGTGGCGCAGGTGGGGGCCGTACCTGAGCGAACGGCAGTGGGGCACGGTCCGCGAGGGGAACGGCGCCGGGGATGCCTGGACGTCGTTCACCCACGACCAGGCCAGGTATCGCGCGTACCGGTGGGGCGAGGACGGGCTGGCCGGGTTCAGCGACGACAAGCAGCGCGTCTGCCTGGCGCTGGCGTTGTGGAACGGCAACGACCCGATCCTCAAGGAGCGGCTGTTCGGCCTGACCAACGGCGAGGGCAACCACGGCGAGGACGTCAAGGAGTGCTACTACTACCTCGACGCCACCCCGACCTCCTCGTACCTGCGGATGCTCTACAAGTACCCGCAGGCGCGGTTCCCGTACGAGGACCTGGTCGCCACCAACGCCGCGCGCACCCGCCTCGAACCCGAGTACGAGCTGCTCGACACGGGGGTGTTCGACGACGACCGCTACTTCGACGTCGTCGTGGAGTACGCGAAGGCGGGTCCTGACGACATTCTCATGCGCATCACGGCCCACAACCGCGGCCCGGAGGACGCGACGCTGCACCTGTTGCCCACCTTGTGGTTCCGGCACACGTGGTCGTGGGCGGGCGATGTCCGCATGCCGTCGTTGCACGTCTGCGAACCGGGCACCGTGCGGGCCGAGCATCCGGATCTCGGCGTGCGGTGGTGGTACGTCGCGCCGCCCGCGCCGATTCTCGTCACGGAGAACGAGACCGACAACGAGCGCGTGTTCGGCTCGCCCAACGTCACCCCGTACGTCAAGGACGGCATCGACCGCGCGGTGGTGCACGGTGATCTCAGCGCGGTCGCCGCGGACGGCGTCGGCACGAAAGCCGCCGCGCACCACGAGCTCCGCGTCCGGGCGGGGCAGAGCGCCACGGTCAGGGTCCGGCTCACCGACAGCAGCCTCGACGAACCCTTCGAGGGCTTCGACTCGATCATCAGCACGCGGCGCGAGGAGGCCGACGACTTCTACGACGACGTGCTCGGCGGCGATCCGCGCGGCGACGAACGGCTGGTGTGCCGGCAGGCTCTGGCAGGGCTGTTGTGGTCTCGGCAGTACTACTCGTTCGACGTCGAGCGCTGGCTGACCGAACGCGGCACGGATCCCCTGGAAGCGGACCAGAACTGGCGGCACCTCGTCGCCGACGACGTCATCGTCATGCCGGACAAGTGGGAGTACCCGTGGTTCGCCGCGTGGGACCTCGCCTTCCACGCCGTGTCGCTGGTGATCGTCGACCCGGAACTCGCGAAGCAGCAGATCGAGTTGCTGCTCGGCCGCCGCTACCTGCACCCGAACGGCCAGATCCCGGCCTACGAGTGGAACTTCGGCGACGTCAACCCACCTGCGCACGCGTGGGCCGCGTGGTTCGTCTACCAGCACGACCACGACAAGGCGTTCCTGGCGCGCGTCTTCCCGCCCCTGCTGCGGGCGTTCTGCTGGTGGCTCAACCGGAAGGACGCCGACGGACGAAACCTCTTCCAGGGCGGGTTCCTGGGCCTCGACAACATCGGGGTGTTCGACCGCAGCGCGCCGCTGCCCACCGGCGGGCGGATCGACCAGGCCGACGGCACCGCGTGGATGGCGTTGTACTGCCAGAACCTCATCCAGATGGCCCTGGAGCTCGACGAGGTGGAGCAGGCGGCGAGCCTGCTCGAGAACCTCGCGTGGATCGCGGCCGCCACCGGTCACGTCGGCAGCGGGTTGTGGGACGAGGAGGACGGCTTCTTCCACGACGTGCTGCGGCATCCGGACGGCAGCGCCACGTCGTTGAAGATCCGCTCCGCCGTCGGGCTGCTGCCGCTGGCCGCCGCGACCGTGATCGGCCCCGAGATCAGGAGCAAACACCCCGAGCTGGTCGACGGCATGCGCGAGTTCCTCCACCGCCATCCGGCGGTGCGGGCCGCGTTGTGGGGGCACGGCGCGCAGACCGACGCCACCGGCCCCGTGCTGTTCTCGCTGTTCGACGAGAGCCGCCTGCGCCGCATCCTCGCACGGATGCTCGACGAGCAGGAGTTCCTGAGCCCGCACGGGATTCGCTCGCTCTCGCGCTGGCACGGCGAGCACCCGTACTCGCTCACCGTCGACGGCGTCGAGCGCCGCGTCGCCTACCTGCCGGCCGAGTCCGACAGCGGCATGTTCGGCGGCAACTCCAACTGGCGTGGCCCGGTGTGGTTCCCGATCAACGTGCTGGTAATCAGGGCGTTGCGACACCTGTACGAGTACTTCGGCGACGACTTCACCGTGGAGTGCCCGACCGGTTCCGGCCGGCACCTGACCCTGCGCGAGGTGGCGCAGGACATCGGCGACCGGCTGCTCCGCACCTTCCTGTCCGGTGTGGACGGTCGTCCTGTCCACGGTGGACAGACGCGGTACCGGGATCCGCTCTGGCAGGACCTGCCGCTGTTCTACGAGTACTTCCACGGCGACAACGGCGCGGGCATCGGCGCGAGCCACCAGACCGGGTGGACCGCGCTGGTCGCCCTGCTGCCGCGGGAGATGGCACGATGAGCTGGCCGGAGCAACCCGTCATCTACGAGATCAACACCGCGGTGTGGCTGGGTGAGCTGTCCCGTGCGGAGGGCCACCAGATCACGCTCGGCGACGTGCCCGCGTCCGCCTGGCACGCGGTCACCCCGGTCGGAGTCGACGCGGTGTGGCTGATGGGCGTGTGGGAACGCAGCGTGCTGGGCCTGGCGATCGCCAACGCGCATCCCGGCCTGCGAGCGTCGTTCCACGAGGCGCTGCCGGATCTGCGCGCGGAGGACGTCGCGGGGTCGCCGTACTGCGTCCAGCGCTACGTCGTGGCCGACGCGTTCGGTGGCGACGAGGGCCTCGCGAAGGCCCGCGCCGAACTCGCGGCGCGGGGCGTGCGGCTGATCCTCGACTACGTGCCGAACCACGTGGCGCCGGACCATCCCTGGGTCGTGGATCATCCGGAGTTCTTCGTCCGCGGGACCGCCGACGACTACACGCACGACCCGCGGAGCTGGCTCGTCGTCGGCGGGAACGTGCTGGCACGCGGGAAAGATCCGTACTTCCCCGCGTGGCCGGACGTCGTGCAGCTCGACGCGTTCTCCCCCGCCTTCCGCGCGGCCGCGACGATGACGCTCGGCTCGGTCGCCGCCCGCTGCGACGGCATCCGCTGCGACATGGCCATGCTCGTCACGAACGAGGTCTTCGCCAGGACGTGGCACCGGACACCGCCGGAGCAGGACTTCTGGCCGGAGGTCATCGGCGCGCTGCGGGCAGGGCACCCGGAGACCGTGCTGATCGCCGAGGCGTACTGGGACATGGAGTGGACGTTGCAGCAGCAGGGTTTCAACTTCTGCTACGACAAACGGCTCTACGACCGGTTCGTCGGCGGCGGCGCCGGTGTCCGCGAGCACCTGCGGGCCGATCCCGGCTACCAGGCGCGGCTGCTGCGGTTCCTGGAGAACCAGGACGAGCCGCGCATCGCGAGTGAACTGCCGCCCGCCGCCGCGCGGGCCGCCGCCGTCGCGATCGCGACACTTCCCGGCGCGACCCTCTGGCACGAAGGCCAGTTCGAGGGCAGGCGGGTCCGGCCGCCGGTGTTCCTGGCGAGGCGGCCGGACGAACCGCTCGACCACGACCTGGCCGCGTGGTACCGCAGGTTGCTCGCGGTCGTGCACGACCACCAGGTGCGGCTCGGTGAGTGGCGCCTGCTCGAGGCCGAGGGCTGGCCGGACAACCGGTCGTGCCGGCGGCTGCTCGCGTGGACGTGGACCGCCGCCCGCGGTGCTCGGCACGTCGTGGTCGTGAACTTCTCCGACCAGCCCGCTCAGGGACTGCTTCCCGTCGAGCTGCACCGGTACACCGATCTGCTCGACGGCATGGTCTACGAGCAGGACGACGACCTCAGTCCCCTGTACGTGGCACTGGGGGCGTGGGGATGTCACCTGTTCGCGGCGGCCTGAGCAGCGCCGCCGCCCATCCCGCCGCCGGGTCGATGTCGACCAGCACCACCTTCACCAGCACGGTGAGCGGCACCGCGAGCAACGCGCCGAGCGGGCCGAGCACCCACGCCCAGAACACCAGGGCCAGGAACGTGACGGTGGTCGACAACCCGGCGGCGTCGCCGGTGAACCGCGGCTGGATCAGCGACTGCACCACGAAGTTCAGCACTCCGTAGAACACCAGGACGGCCAGCGCCCGGCGCGGGCCGTCCTGCACCAGCGCCAGAACCGCCGGCGGCACCACGCCGAGGAGGAAACCGATGTTGGGGATGTAGTTGGTGACGAACGACAACACGCCCCACAGCACCGCGAGCGGGATGCCGAGCAACGCCAGCGCCACCGTGTCCAGCGTCGCCACGACGAGCCCGAACACGGTGGTGACGAGAAGGTAGCGGCGGGTCCGGCGGACGAACTCCACCAGTGCCTCGCGCAGCCGCGGCCGGTCCACCGCGATCTCGGCCAGCCTCGAGCCCGCCCAGCCCACTTCGACACCGAGGAACAGCAGCAGTGCCAACAGGAAGACCAGGCTCGTGGTGAGGCTCGTCAGCTCCGTGAGCAGCCCGCCGATCGCTCCGACGAGCTGCCCGCGGTCGATGCCGCTGATCGCCCGCTCGGCCCGCACGACCAGTTCGTCGCGGGCGAACTCGGGCAGCATCGACGCCAGCCGCATCCCGGACACCGCGACGGTGACCGCCACGACCGCCAGCACGCCGTAGACGAGCACGACCACCGCCAGCGTCGCGAGCCACGGCGGCGCGCCGCGGCCGCGCAGCCACCGGTGCGCGGGACTGATCGCGATCACGACCAGCAGCGCCAGCAACGCCGGCGCCACCAGCCACGCGACCGCCCGCACACCGGCGACCACCACGACCGCGGCGGCGCCACCGAGCAGGATCGTGAGTGCGCGTGGCATCACCGGTGATGTGGTGTCGACTCGAACTTCGTCGTGTTCGTCGTGGTGTTCGCTTCCGATCCGTGCACCACCACGGCCCAGATCACCGTGACGCACAGGGCGATGACGATCGTGGACCACAGCGGGTGCACCGACACGAACGCCAGCTGCGCGACCGCGTTGATCACCGCGAGCACCACCGCGACCACCCTGGCCCACGCGGCACCGGAGAGCAGCGCGCCGCCCGCGAGCGCCACCAGGATCCCGATCAGAAGGGTGATCCAGCCCCACGCGGTGAGGTCGAAGACGAGCACCTGCTCCTCGGTCACGACGTAGTACTCACCGCGGAACAACGCCACCAGCCCCTCAATGGCGTTGAACGACCCCATGACGATCATCATGATGCCCGCGAACCAGATCCAGCCGAGCCATCCTGTCTCCCGCATCGTGCCTCCGTTGTCTCGGGACGGGATTGCCCGGCCACCGTGGCACCGGCGCGCTGGGCGGATCTTCACCCGTCACGTGCGAGAGGCGTCGTCGTGCTCCGTCACGGCGGGTGGTTCTGCCTCCGGCGGTTCGGCTCCCCGTCCCGTGTCCCGCGAGGCACGGCTGGTGTTCGAGAAAACGCCGACCTACGGCAACTTCCCGCAGGCGTTCACCCCCTGGCGCTCATCGACGCGGCCATCACCCTCGACGCGCGGCCCACCCCGCACGGGTGAGGACCGCGGCCGGGTGTCTCTCGCACAGTTTGGCTCATGGCCACTTTGACCGTGTGGAAGTTCGACACCTCCGACGGAGCGCGTCTCGCGCTCGACCTCCTGCGGAAACTCCAGGAACAGCAACTGATCACCGTCCGCGACGCGGCCTACGTCTACTGGGAGGCCGATGCCAAACGCCCGAAGACCAAGGAGCTCGGGAAACTCACCGGCGCGGGTGCGCTCGGCGGGGCGTTCTGGGGCCTGTTGTTCGGGCTGATCTTCTTCATCCCGGTGCTGGGCGCGGCGATCGGCGCGGGCGTCGGCGCCCTGGCCGGGTCGTTGTCCAGGGCGGGTATCGACGACGACTTCGTCAAGGACGTCAGGGAGAGCGTCACGCCGGGCACGTCGGCGTTGTTCGTGATGTCCGAGCACGCCGTCGTCGACCGGGTCGCCGACCAGTTCAGGCAGACGGGAGCCACCCTGGTCACGACCAACCTCTCGGTGGAACAGGAAGAGCTGCTGCGCGAGACGTTCACGTCTTGACCCGCGCGGTGATCTCGGCGGTGGTGCGGCCGGCAGCGAGTGTCGGGGTGCTGTTGCTGGTCTACTACCGCCTGCCGATGGACCAGCCGGAGGACGGATACACCGTCCTCCGGCTGGTCTCCGCTCTGCTCCTGGTGCTCGTCGTCTTCTGGTGGCAGGTGCGGATGATCGGCCGGTCCGCGCACCCCGGCTGGCAGGGCGTGCAGGCGCTCGCCCTCGTGGTTCCGTTGTTCCTGCTGGTGTTCGCCCAGGCCTGTTTCCTGCTGGCGCGGCACCACCCCGGCAGCTTCACCGTTCCGCTCAGCCGCACGGATGCCCTGTACTTCGTCGTCACCGTGTTCGCCACGGTCGGATTCGGTGACATCGCACCGGTTTCCACTGCCGCGCGCGTTCTCGTGACCGTGCAGATGATCGCGGACCTGCTCGTCGTGGGCGTGGCGTTGAAGGTCATCCTCGCGGCGGTTCGCCGTCGCTCCGGATGAACAGCGCGAGGACGAGACCCGCTGTCGCGAACAGCACCAGCAGCGTCAGCGCCGCGCGGTACGGATGCCCGGCCCCGGTGAGGACCGAGCCGACGAACGCCGTGCCGAGCGACGACCCCAGGTTCGAGACCGCGCGCGACACCCCGGACACGTCCGCCTGGTCGGCGTCGGGCCAGCGCGACTGCACGACGTTGACCGAGGCCGTCAGCATGATCCCGATCCCGGCTCCCACCAGGAAGAGCCCGACCGGTTGCTGCAGGGTGCCGGCGATCGTGATCAGGAAGCCCACGCGGATCAACGTGCGCTGTGAGTGGCGCCGGGCGAACCGGCCCGCGAGCGCCGAGGTGACGAGCAGTCCGATGGTGGCGGGCAGCAGCGCGAGACCGGTGCCGATCGCGGTGAGACCCTGTTCCTGCTGCAGGTGCACGGAAAGCACGAAGAACGTGCCCTGCAGCACCAGCCACTGCACGAGCTGCGTGCCCAGGCCGAGGTTGGACGTGCGGTCTCGGAACAGCTTCGGCTCGCACAACGGATTCTCGGCCCGGTGGATGTGAAGCGCGAACAACGCGAGCACCACCACGCCCGCTCCGATGAGCAGCCAGGTGGTGACGCCCCAGCCGTTCACGTTGGTACGCAACACACCCAGCACCAGCAGGAACAACCCTGCGCCCGACAGGAACGCGCCGAGCAGGTCGAACCTGTCGTGTTGTCCCGGCGTCCCGGGAAGGTTCCTGGCGAACAGGATGATCACAGCCACCACCAGCACCTGCACGACGAACGAGGCGCGCCAGCTGAACGTGCTCGTGATCAGCCCGCCCAGCAACGGTCCCGCCGCCGCACCCAGCCCACCGGCCCCGGACACGATCCCGAACCCTTTCGCCCGCGCCGTCGGATCGGTGGCGAGCGCCGTGACCAGGATGTAGATGGGCGGGATCATCAGCGCCGAGCCGACGCCTTCGCCGATCGCGTAGCCGATCAGCAACAGGCCGGGGCCGGGCGCGAACGCGGCGAGCAACGCGCCCGTGCCGTAGATCGCAAGGCCCAGCACGAAGCAGCGGCGGCGGCCGCAGATGTCGGTGAGCTTGCTGCCCGGCACCATCAGCGCTGCCATGACGAGGGTGAACAGGGTGATCGTCGTCTGGACGCCGGTGATCGTGGTGCCGAGGTCGGCCGCGATCGTGCTGATGGCCACGTTCATGTTGGTGGCGGCGTAGCTCGCGATGAACTGGGCCAGTGCCAAAGGGAGGATCTTCACCCGCTCTCCCCCACCCGCAGGTGCCCGGCCGCCTTGCCCAGCAACGCGTGCACCACCCGCAACACGTCGGCGACCCGGTCCCGGTGCTCCCGCAGCACCTCCACCTGCCGCCGCGCCTCCCGCACCATCCGCTCGGCCCGCAGCCGTGCCGTCTCCTCGATCAGCTGCGCGTCCCGCAGGCTTTCCTTGCGCCGCAACGCCAGCGCCAGCGAGAAGTCCTCCTCGACCTGTGCCCGGTGCCCGGCGGCGGCCTCGTCCAGCGCCCGGCGGCGTGCCTCGCCCTCGCGGACCAGCCGGGACATGCGTTCGCGGGTGGTGGCCAGCAGGTCGAGGTGTTCGGCGTGGATCTGGCGGGCCGAGGCCCACACGTGGTCCTCGATGGCACTGGCCCGTTCGACGATCGCGGCCGCCTCCGACAGCGCCGCGTCGACGGCGTGGCGGAGGCGTTCGCCCACCGCGTCCGGCGACAGCGGCTGACGGCACAGGCGATCGATCCGGTCCTGCAGCGCGCGGTTCTCGGAGCGTGCGGCCTCGAGGTTGCGTGCCAGTGACACGGCCCTGGCCTCGGCGGCGTCGCGGTCGGCCGCCAGCAGGGCGAAGTCGCGTTCGGTCTCGGCCACGTAGTACTGGACCTGGTCGCGGCGGTAGCCGAGCCACACGACGTCGAAGCCGGTGCGCAACGGCAGCAACTCGGTGGTCATGAGCGCACCAGGGAGAGTTGCGCGCGGCAGAGGCCACCGATGCCTTCGAACAGAGTGCCGGCGGTGATCACGTGCACGCGCGTGCCGCTGAGCAACGCGGCGCGCACCGCCACGTCGGCCAGCAGGCCGCAGCGGCGGGACGGGGACCAGCCGCGCGCCACGTCGGTGGGTGCGGGGCCGTACCAGGCGGTCGCGGTGATGTCCTCCGGGTAGCCGACGAGAAGGTCGTCCAGGCGGCCCTCGGCGATCGCGGTGAGGGTGTGGTCGACTCCTTCCACCGCGAGGTTCCGTGCCCGGCCTCGGGCGTTGAAGTCGGCCAGGACGCCCTCGGTCCACGCCCGCGCCGCCGCACGCGTCTCGGCGGCGATGCGGCTCGGGGTGAGGTCGCGGCCGGTCCAGCGCACCACGACGTCGCGGCGGACGGGGGCGGGCAGCGCCTCCCACAACGCGCCCACCACCTCGTCCTCCCCCGCCACCACCAGCAGCCTGGCCTCCTGGCGGTCGAGCATCTCCGCGCACGCCGCCGCGGCCGACCGCACGCCCGGCCGCCACTCCGGTTCCGGGTAGTTCAGCGAGATCCGTTCGCCACCGGCGGCCAGGTCGGTGCAGCAACGCCCGGTGGTCACGGCGACGCGCGGCGGACGGTCCTGCAGCCAGGCGAGCAGCGGCAGAACGTGGGCGGGCGAGCTGAACCAGGCCAGATCCAGGTGGCGTAGACCGGGCGTGTGGAAGACGCGCGGGGGCAGCTCCTCACCCGCGAACGCCACGAGCGCATCGGCCCCCGGGTAAAGGGAACGGGCCCGTTGCAACACCTCGCCGACCGCGGTGATCACGTCGGCGCCCGCGCCGTCGCAGCGCAGCTGGTCGGCCAGGCGGTGCCAGCGTGACCGCCACGAACGCAGCGGGCTCGCTCCCAGGTAAACGGACGCGACAGGGCGGGCGGGACGCACGACGTCGACGAGGTCGTGCAAGGAGAGTCGGTGGCTCATGCTCATGGGCCAAAGGTTCTGCGGGCGGCCAGGCCCGCTGCTTCACCCGCCGCAGGTGAACCCCCGTGCCGCGACCGCCCGGCGCGGAGGAGGCCGGACGCGCACTCCGGCGAGCAGCGTCGACGGCGGAGGTGACCGATCTTGAGTCGTCAACCCGACCGTTCCCGCTCCCGCCGCATCGTGTTCGCCGTGGCGGTGTTCATCGCGGTCGTCGTCAGCGGTACCGGCGACGACTGCGAGCCGTCCAGCACGACCGGGGTGATCGCCACGCTCAGCCTGCTGCCGCGGCTGATGGGTGTGATCGGGAGAGGACTGTGGCTGCTTTCCGCTCGTGACAAGGCGAACGAGTCCGCCTGCCCGCCCTCGCGGTGATGCGGTTCGATCACGCGATCATGCCTCGACAAACTCCATCGGGAGAAAATCCGCAATGTCCGACAGTTCGGAGTGTGAGTCGTCCAACCCCGAGACCAGCCAGGCGAAGCTGCGCTTGCCCGCCGCCGCCACACCGCTCGTCCCACGCGCCAAGCTACTATCCACAGTGGACGATCATGTGTCGTCGGCGCCGGTCACCGTGCTCACCGGACCGGCGGGCTGCGGCAAGACGACGCTGCTCGCCGCGTGGGCGCGCCGCCGCGACGACGACGTGGCCTGGCTGACGCTGGACGAGCACGACAACGACCCGGTGCGTCTGCGCGCCGCGATCCGGGATGCCCTCGCCTTGGCCGACGCGATCCCGTTGACCGAGCCGGGTTTCTCCTCGGCGATCATCGCCGCGTTCGACCAGCCGGGCGAGTCGCGGTGCCTGGTTTTGGACAACGTCCACGAGATCCGCGACCCCGGCGCGCTCGCGAGCATCGACCAGCTCATGCGCCAGCCACCCGACCGGCTCCGGCTGCTCCTGCTGGGCCGTTTCCCGCCACCGCTGCACCTCGCGCGCCTGCACCTGGAAGGACGGCTGCGCGAGGTGCTGCCGCACGAGTTCGCCTTCGACCGCGCCGACACCGAGGCGTTGCTCGCCGCGCACGGGTTGCACCTCTCCCCCGACGACGTCAGCGAGCTGCTGGCCCAGACGGAGGGGTGGATCGGCGGCCTGCGCTTCGCGATCATGCGGCTGGCCGCGGCCGAGGCCAGACCGGGCGACCTGCTCATGTTCGCTGGTCTGGACCAGGTCGTGAACCGGTATCTGGGCGAGGAGGTGCTCGCGCGCCAACCGCGGCCGGTGCGGGACCTGCTCGTCGCGACCAGCGTGTGCGACACCGTCAGCGCGGAACTGGCCTGTGCGCTGACCCGGCACGCGAGCCCCGGTGTTGTGCTCGACGCGCTCGAACGCACCAACTCGTTCGTGAGCAGGCTCGAGACCGCGCCCGAGTGGTATCGCTGCCATCCGGTGCTGCGCGCACACCTCTCCGCCGAGCTGCGCCGGTCGAGGCCGGCCGACGAGGCGTCACTGCACCGGACAGCAGCGCATTGGTACCACCGCAACGACGAACCGTCGGTGGCGCTGCGGCACGCCTTGCAAGCCGGTGACGACCAGCTGACCGCCGAGATCGTCGAGCACTCGGTGCTGCCGGAGGTGTTGCGAGAGGGCAGCGCGCGGTTGCGCACGGTGGTCGAGGCGGTACCCGGCCACGTGCTCGCGCGGCCGCAGGTCGGGGTCGTCGCGGCGCTGGTCGCGATGGACGCGGGTGACCTCGCGACCGCGGACAGAATGCTCGCCGCCCTCGGCGGTGAGCCGCTCGAGCTGCGGCAGGACCGCGTGCGGGTGCTGCACGCGACGGCGTTGCTGCGGCGCGGCCGGTTCGACGCGCGACTGGGTGAGGCATTGCGGGTGATGGCACGCACGGCGGCGGGGCGTGGCGGCACCGATGCCGAGGTCGCGGCACTGTTGAACCGCGGGGTCGCGGCGATGCTCTCCGGCGATCACGCGGGCGCGGAACGCGATCTGGTGCGGGCGACGGCGATCGCGCGGCAGGAGCGGTTCGACCACGCGGTGCTGGACGGCCAGGTCCACCTCGCAACACTGACCAGCGCGTCCGGCGACATCCTGGCCGCGGCCAGACAGGCGGGCGAGGCGCTCGAGTTCGCAGAGGAGAAGGGCTGGCAGTCGCACTTCGTCTGCGCGCTCGCCTACACGCTGGTGGGGGTGCAGGCCTATCTGAGGCTGGACGACACGCGCGCGGCCGACCTCGCGAGCCGTGCGGTGCGGGCATTGGGCGACCGTCCAGACCCGGCGACAGGGCTCGCCGTGTCCACTTTGGACGCGGCGGTGTCGTTCCCGACGTCCGGAGATCCGCGAGCGATCGTCGGCCGCATCCGCGCGCAGTGGCAGGATGTCGCCCAACGGCAGGTGATACCGCCGGTCATCGCGCACATCGCCCCAGCGGTGCAACGGATCGCGTTGCGTTCCGGGGACGAGCAGTGGGCGTCGGCCATGCCCGACCAGGTGGAGGCGATGTTCGGGCCGTGCGGCGAGCAGGCGGTGCTGCGCGCGGTCGTGCAGACCCATCACGCCCGCGCGGCGCAGGCCCGCAAGCTCGTGGAACCGTTGCTGTCGGGCGAACTTCCCGCTCTCGCGGCACCGACGGTCGTGGACGGCTGGCTGCTGGAGGCGGTGCTCGTCGACCGTTCCGGCGACCAGCGGCGGGCACACGAGGCCGTCACGAAAGCGCTGGCCGCGGCGGAACCGGTCGGCGCGCTGCGCCCGTTCTACAACGCGGGCAAGCCCGTGCGCGACCTGCTGGCCCGCGGCGCCGGCCGGTTCGGCCGGCTGGAATCGTTCGCCACCACCACGATGACCGCGCTGCCCGCCGCGTCCACGGCCTCCACCGACGTGCTGACCAGCCGTGAACGCGACCTGCTCCTCGAACTGCCGTCCATGCGCACCACCGAGGAGATCGCCGACTCGCTGTTCGTGTCGGTCAACACGGTGAAGACCCATCTGCGCGGCATCTACCGCAAGCTCGGCGTGAACCAGCGCCGCGACGCCGTTCTCGCCGCGCGCAGGCTGGGCCTGATCTAGCCGCGATTGGCCCCTTGGGCCTGCTCGGCGCGAGCGCCACACTTGATCCACGCGAGCCCGCCGACACGATCGCCCGGCTCGTCTCACTCGCCACCGGCGAGAAGTCGATTCCGCGCCAACGGCACCCCCGGCCGTGCGTCGCTTTGGGCTGCGCGCGACCGGGTGGGGTGCCGCCACCCGAAGGCCTACCATGGAGTCATGGGCACCAAGACCCTGGAGCTGACCGACGAGGAGCTCGTCCTCCTCCGGCACGCGCTGCGCCACTATCTCTCGGAGTTCGGTCACGAGGAGGCCGACATCCTGCGGAAGGCCCGCGCGCTGCTCGGCAAGCTGCCGGAACCAGCCGCCAGGTAACCGGCCGGTTCACCGACCTCGACGGGTTCGCCCGGCGAGCGATGCCGCGTGGCCTGGTCAGCCGACGGCCCCGATCGCTTCGTCCAAGATGCTCAACCCCAACGCCAGTTCCTCCTCGGTCGCCGTGAGCGGCGGCGCGATCCGGAACACCCCACCCATCCCCGGAATCTGCACGATGTTCATGTGCAGCCCGAGCTCCAGGCACTTCCGGGTGATCGGCGCACTCAGCCCCTCGTCCGCGATCTCCACCCCCACCAGCAATCCACGCCCCCGCACGTCGGACACCAACGGGTGGCGGGCCGCGATGTCGTCCAACCCGTTGCGCAGGAACGCCCCGAGCTTCGCCGCCTGCTCGTCGAGCCGTTCCTCCTCCAGCACGTCCAGCACCGTGTTCCCCACCGCAGCGACGAGCGGATCCGACACGTGCGTGGTGAAGAACAGGTAGTTCCGCGCGTGCGCCTCCTCCTCGATCTCGGCGGAGGTGACCACCGCGGCCAGCGGCAGCCCGGCGCCCAGGGTCTTGGACAACGTCAGGATGTCCGGCACCACGCCGTCACGCTCGAACGCGTACCAGGTCCCGGTGCGGCACAACCCGGTCTGGGCCTCGTCCAGAATCAGCAGCATTCCGCGCTCACGACATTTCGCGGACAACGCGGCGAAATACCCCACCGGCGGCTCCAGAATCCCGCCAGAGCTCAGGATCGGCTCGACGATGCAGGCGGCCAAAGCCCCCACGGACTGCGCGTCGATCAGGTCGAACGCCAGATCCAGCTGCGCCTGCCAGTCCCCGGACGGCGCCGGGATCGCGAAGTTGCCGGGCGTCGCCGGCCCGTAGCCCTTGCGGCCGGCGCTGTAGGTGGCGGCCGCCGCCGCTGCCGTCATGCCGTGCCACGAGCGCGCGAACGACACCACCTCGTGCTTGCCCGTCACGAGCTTGGCCATGCGCAGCGCGGCCTCGTTCGACTCGGCGCCGGTCGTCAGCAGCTGCACCTTCGACAGCGACGGGGGCAACGTCGCGGCGAGGCGGCGGGCCAGGTCCACGACCGGGCGGCTCAGCATGCCGCTGAACAGGTGGTCGAGGTTCGCGATCTGGCGCTGGACGGTCGCGACGATGCGCGGGTGCGAGTGGCCGAGGATCGCGCTCATCTGGCCGGACGTGAAGTCGAGGATGCGGCGGCCGTCCTCGGTGAACAGGAAGCTCCCCGACGCGCCGTCGATGATCTCTCGCGTGAACGTGCCCCCGTAGCGGACGAGGTGGCGGTCGACGTCATCCCAGAAGGTGTCCATGGAAAGAAGCTACGAACCCGCGAGCATCAGGTCCATCTCACAATTCCACGCTCGCTGTTCGGAGATACTGCACAGCATGACGCTCAACCCGTGGCGCCTGCGCCTGCTCAGCCAGCTCGACGCGCTGGGCACCGTGCGAGCCGTGGCGCAGGCCGCGAACCTCAGTGCGTCGAGCGTGTCGCAGCAGCTCGCGGTGCTTGAGCACGAGACGCGCACACAGCTCCTCGAACGAACCGGGCGGCGCGTGCGGCTGACGTCGGCCGGGCTGATCCTCGCCAGGAGGGCGCGATCGATCCTCGACCAGATGGACGCCGTCGAAGCCGAGCTGCGCGGCCTCAACGAGGAGCCGTCGGGCCGCGTCCGGCTGGGCGGGTTCCAGAGCTCGATCCACACGCTGGTCGTCCCCGCGCTCCAGCGACTCGACCATCCTCACCTCCAGGTGGAGCTGGTCGAGCTCGAACCGCACGCCAGCATGCCCGCGCTGCTGGCCGGCGAGGTCGACGTGATCATCACGACCACCGACTTCGTCGAGCTGCCGGTCCCCAGGGACATCGACGTCGTGCCGCTCGGCGAGGACCCGATCGTGCTGCTCTCCCCGCCGGGCCAGCCGAAGACGGACCTCAAGGCGTGTGAGGACGAGCCGTGGGCGTTCGACATCCCCGGCTCCTACATGGCGAACCTCGCGACCCGCCTCTGCCGGCAGGCGGGCTTCGAGCCGAGGGTCGTCGGCCGGTTCAGCAACTACATGCTGACGCTCAAGCACGTCGAGGCCGGTCTGGCGGTCGCGGTGCTGCCCGCGCTGGCCGTCGACCCGCGGTTCGACGTCGTCACGAAGGAGCTGCCGGTGACGAGGAGGATCACCGCCGCCGTGCGCAGGGACGCGCGCGCCGCGATCACCGCCGTGCTGGACGCCCTGCATACTCGGTCCCAATCGGACGAGAGGTGATCACGTGAGCAAGCGCGTGACGATCAACGACGTCGCGCGGACCGCCGGGGTCTCGCGGCAGACGGTGTCGCGAGCGCTCAACGACAAGGGCGAGATCGACGGCAGCACCAAGCAGCGGGTCCTGGACGCAGCGCGGGAGCTCGGTTATCGGCCGAGCCGGTTCGCCCGCGGGCTGGTGCGGCAGGACACCACGACCATCGGGCTCGTCATCCCCGACCTGCTCAACCCGTTCTTCACCGAGGTCGCCGCCGGGGCGCTGGAGGCCGCACGCGCCCGCGGCTGGCATGTCATCGTCTACGACACCGCCGGCAGCGACGAGGAGGAACGCGGCACGATCGAGGTCGTCGTGTCCCAAGTGGACGCCGTGGTCGGCTACTTCAACCTGGCGGAGTCCGAACTCGACGCTCACCTGAGCGGCATGCCCGCCGTGCTGATCGGGCGCGAGCACCAGACGCCGCGGTTCAGCTCGATCCGGATCGAGGGCGCGGCCGGGGTGCGCGAGGCCGTCGACCACCTCGTCGCCAACGGACACCGCCGGATCGGCATGCTGGACTACGAGGAGCGCTCCAGGCCGAGCATCCGGCACTCGTGGTTCGCTGACGCGATGAGCGCGCACGGGCTCGTGGCCGATGCCGTCGGCAACGCCGTGCAGTCGGTCGACGGCGGCACCGAGGCGCTCACGGACCTGCTCGCGCGGCGCCCCGATCTCACCGCCGTGTTCGCGTTCAACGACGTCATCGCCGTCGGGGCGCTGAGGGCGGCCCGGCGGCTCGGTAGGGCGGTGCCGGACGAGCTGGCCGTGGTCGGCTTCGACGGGCTCCAGCTCGGCACGGTGGTCGATCCCGCGCTGACGAGCGTCGCGCTCGACACCCGCCGGGTGGGTGCGCTCGCGATCGAGCAGGCGGGCAGGCTGCTGGCGCGCGAGCCACAGCTGCCGCCGGAAGAACTGCTGGTCAACGCCGTTCTCCTGGTGCGCGAATCCACCTGACGCCTTGACAGGGTCAGACGTTCCTGAGCATGCTCCGAGCATCCCGTGAACGTTCACGGGAGCGTTCACGGGCCACTCCGGAGGGCTGATCGTGTACATCGAAGACATGGGTCCTGGCACCGGTGCGTTGCCGCCGCGCGCCTTCTTCACCTCGGACGCGGCGTCGTTGTCCCTCGACGGGACCTGGCGCTTCCACCTGTCGCCGTCGCTCGCGGCGGCGCCCCAAGACGTGGAGCGCGAGGACTTCGACGACAGCGGCTGGGGCTCGCTCACCGTTCCCGGGCACTGGCAGCTGCAGGGCCACGGCTCACCCGCCTACACCAACGTCGACTACCCGTTCCCGGTCGAGCCGCCGTTCGTGCCCTCGGAGAACCCGACCGGCGATCACCGGCTGGAGTTCGACCTGCCCTCGGACTGGCCTTCCGACGAACCGGCCGTGCTGCGGTTCGACGGCATCGACTCGTGCGGCCGGGTGTGGCTCAACGGGTCCGAGCTCGGCGTGACGCGCGGCAGCCGGCTGCCGTCCGAGTTCGACGTCGGCGACCTGCTCCGTCCACAGAGGAACGTGCTGGTCGTGCGCGTGCACCAGTGGTCGTCCGGCAGCTACCTCGAAGACCAGGACATGTGGTGGATGTCCGGCATCTTCCGCTCGGTCACGCTGCTGTCGCGGCCGCGCGGCGGTGTCGCGGACTACCACCTGCAGGCCTCGTACGACCACGTCTCCGGGCTCGGCACGCTGAAGATCGACGCCGCTCCCGGCGTCCTGGTCACCGTGCCGGAGCTGGGCGTGCGCGACGCGCGGTCCGCCGAGGTGCCGGTGGAGCCGTGGAGCGCCGAGAACCCCCGTCTCTACGACGGTGTCGTGCACACCGCCGCCGAACGGGTGCCGGTGCGGATCGGGTTCCGGACCGTCGCCATCGAGGACGGCGTGATCACGATCAACGGCTCGCGGGTGGTGTTCCGCGGCGTGAACCGGCACGAGCACCACCCGCGGTTCGGCCGCGCGGTGCCCCGCGAGGCCATGCTCGCCGACGTGCTGCTGATGAAGCGGCACAACGTCAACGCCGTCCGCACCAGCCACTACCCGCCGGACCCGCACTTCCTGCAGCTGTGCGACGAGCACGGCCTGTGGGTGATCGACGAGTGCGACCTGGAGACGCACGGGTTCGGCGAGCTGCACTGGGAGGGCAACCCGAGCGACGACCCGCGCTGGGCGGAGTCCTATGTGGACCGCATGCGCCGCACCGTCGAACGCGACAAGAACCACCCGTCCGTCGTGATGTGGTCGCTGGGCAACGAGTCCCACACCGGCCGCAACCTCGCCGCGATGGCGTCCTGGACCCGCGACCGCGACCCGTCACGTCCGGTGCACTACGAGGGCGACCGCGAGTGCGAGTACGTCGACGTCTACAGCCGCATGTACGCCTCCCACGAGGAGGTCGACCAGATCGGCCGCCGCGAGGACACCAACGCCCACCGCCGAACGCTGCCGTTCGTGCTGTGCGAGTTCGCGCACGCGATGGGCAACGGTCCCGGCGGCATGCTCGAGTACCGCGAGCTGTTCGAGCGGTACCGGCACGTGCACGGCGGGTTCATCTGGGAGTGGATCGACCACGGACTCGAGGCTGACGGGCACTACGCGTACGGCGGCGACTTCGGCGAGCCGATCCACGACGGCAACTTCGTGATCGACGGCCTGGTCTTCCCCGACCGCACGCCGTCGCCGGGCCTGCTGGAGTTCGCGAAGGTCTTCGAGCCGGTGAGGATCACCGGGACCGCGCAGGGCATCCGGATCGAGAGCCACTACGACCACGTGTCGCTGGACCACCTGCGGTTCGACTGGGTGTACGAGGTCGACGGTGTGGAGGTGGCGACAGGGGCGCTCGACGTGCCCGCGGTGGCCGCCGGCCAGCACGCGGACGTTGCCCTCCCTGAGCTCCCCGAGGCTTCCGGCGAAGGGTGGCTGACCGTCCACGCCTCCCTTGCCGCCGCCACCACCTGGGCCGACGCCGGTCACGTCCTCGCCTGGGGCCAGATCGCCGTCGCGGAAGCCACCCCGGTCGCGCCCGTCGACGCAGTGGAACAGGTGGGCGTCGGCGACGCCCTCTGGCTGGGGCCCGGCGAGTTCGACCCGGCCACCGGCCGGCTGACCAGGCTCGGCGAGCACCTGGTCGTCGGCCCGCGCCTGGATCTGTGGCGCGCTCCCACCGACAACGACCGCAGCGCGGACCAGCCAGAGGAACGGACGTGGCGCGACGCGGGCCTGCACCGGCTGCAGCACCGCGTCATCGAGGTCGGCGTCCAGGAGACCGCCCTGGTCGTCCGCACCCGCGTGGCACCACCGGCCGTCGGTTACGGCATGTTCGCCGACTACCACTGGACCGCGGAAGGCGACCGGCTGCGCCTGCGGCTCGACGTCACCCCCGACGGCGAGTGGCCGTGCACGCTCCCCCGCCTCGGCCTCCGCCTGGCGCTTCCAGCCGAGCTGGACGCGGTCGAGTGGTTCGGCGCCGGTCCCGGTGAGGCGTACGCGGACAGCCGCCAGGCCGCCCGCATCGGCCGGTTCACGTCCACTGTGGACGAACTGCAGACGCCGTACGTCTTCCCGCAGGAGAACGGCAACCGGTCCGACGTGCGCTGGCTCCACCTCACCGCGGGCGGCCGCGGCATCCGGGTGAGCGGCGAGCCGGTGTTCGACTTCACCGCCCGCCGCTGGACCAGCGAGGACCTCGACGCGGCCCGGCACACCGACGAGCTGAAGCCGCGCGATCACGTCTACCTGAACCTCGACCTCGCCCAGCACGGACTGGGCACGGCGTCGTGCGGACCGGGCGTGCTGCCGCAGTACCGGCTTCACGCGCAGAAGGCGAGCTTCTCGCTCACTTTCGCCCCGCTGACCTGACGTTCCAGCATGTGGACCTAGTTGAGACGTCACCTAAGCTCGGAGGGAGGACTGAAGGAGGATTCCGTGCCGCGGAAGTCAGAGCCGTTGCGGAAGCTGGGTTTTCTCACCATCGGGCTGTTCGACGAGCAGAACCCGGCACCCGGCCACCGAACCACTCTCGAGATCATCGAGCTGGGCGAGGAGCTGGGGTTCGACAGCGCCTGGGTGCGGCACCGGCACCTGCAGTTCGGCATCTCCTCGCCGGTCGCGATCCTCGCGGCGGCCTCCCAGCGCACCAGCAGGATCAGCCTCGGCACCGCCGTGATCCCGCTGGGCTGGGAGAACCCGCTGCGGCTCGCCGAGGACCTGGCGACCGTCGACGTGCTGTCCGGCGGCCGGCTGAACCCCGGCGTCAGCGTCGGGCCGCCGATGTACTACGACGACGTCAAGCACGCGCTGTACCCGCAGACGGCCGACGTCGAGGACTTCAGCTACGACCGGCTGCAGCGGCTGCTCGACTTCGTGGGCGGCGAGAAGGTCACGGACTTCGCCGGCACCAGGGGCATCGAGGTGTTCTCCGATCGCGTGCAGCCGCACTCGGCCGGTCTGCGCGAACGGATGTGGTACGGCGGCGGCAGCCTGCGGTCGGCGAGGTGGGCGGGCGAGCACGGGCTGAACCTGCTGTGCAGCAACGTGGTCCAGGCCGAGGAGTCGGAGGACTTCGCCGAGATCCAGCTCTCGCACATCCGGACGTTCCGCGAGCACGGCGGCGGACGGGTCTCGCAGGGCCTCGTCGTGATCCCGACCGACTCCGCCACGCCAGAGCAGCGCGCGAAGTACCAGGCCTACGTGGACCAGCGGACGGCCCGCACCGGCGCACCGGTCGGGCCGCGCCGGTTCATGTTCGCCCGCGACCTCATCGGCACGTCCGCCCAGATCGCCGAGCAGCTGTACGCGCACCTCGCGTTCCAGGAGGTCGACGAGGTGGCGTTCGCGCTGCCGTTCAGCTTCGAGCACGAGGACTACGTGCAGATCCTCACCGACATCGCCACCAAGCTGGGGCCGGAGCTGGGCTGGCAGTCCTGAAGGCCCACCAGGTGTCCATGCGCGCCGTGCATCCAGCCGACGCCGGGCAGTCGGCGACGAAGCAGAAAACCCTGCGGCGCGAGCCGTAGGAATCCCCCTCGTTCACGAGGGGGGAGGAGTCAATACATTGCCGGTGTGACGGTGGAGCGGATTCTGGCCGAAGCAGACCTGACCGAGTTCACGATCCGGCAGTTGGATGGCGGCACCTACAACTCGGTGTACCGCGTGACGTCACCCGAGGGCGACTTCGTGCTCAAGATCTCCCCCGCCGGCCAGCCAGGACTCACCTACGAGCGCAACCTCATGCGCACGGAGGCGATGTTCTGCACGCTCGGCCACACGGTCGCACCGGTGCCGGAGGTCGTGCACACGGACTTCTCCCGTTCGCTGACTTCGGGCGACGCGCTGCTCATGACCTGCCTGCCGGGTCGGCCGTTGTTCGGACGGTGCGACGTCGACCGGCCGTCGATCCGTCGTCAGCTCGGCCCGGCGGTGGCGGCGTTGCACGAGGTCACCGGGCCCGGCTTCGGCTATCCACAGCTCGGCCTGCACTCGTCGTGGACCTCGGCGTTCTTCGCGATGGTCGGGGCCGTGCAGGCCGACGCCGAACGCCACGGCGTGACGCTGCCAGAGATTCCATTGGACGCGGCGGTGTTCGACGAGGTCAAGCGGCCTGCGCTGGTGCACTTCGACCTCTGGGACGGCAACATCCTCACCGACACCGGCCTCACCGGGCTGGTCGACGGCGAGCGGGCGTTCTGGGGCGATCCGGTGGCCGAGTTCGTGTCGCTCGCCCTGTTCTCCTCGATCGAGCACGACACGGATTTCCTGGCGGGCTACGGCTTCGAGTTCACCGACTCCGCCCGCGTCCGGCTCGCCGCCTACCAGGCCTACCTGTACTCGATCATGCTGGTCGAACGGGTGCCGCGCGGCAGCACCGACGACTCGATGGAGCGCCTCGTCACCGACGCGCTCAAGGCCGCAGTCGACGTTCTCGCCTGACCACGGCGGGTGATCTGGAAAGCTGGACGTGTGCGCGTGGCATTGCTGGGTCCGACGACCGTCGAGACCGACGACGGCACACCGGTCGACATCGGTGGTGCCCGCGTCCGCATGCTCCTGGCCCGCCTCGCGCTCGACCCCGGCCGTCCCGTGCAGACCAGCACGCTGATCGACGACCTGTGGGGTGAACAGCCGCCCGCGGACGCGTCGAACGCGCTGCAGTCGCTCGTGTCGCGGCTGCGCAAGGTCGTCCCGGACGTGACGCTGGAGCCCGGTGGCTACCGGCTCGCGATCACGCCGGACGACGTCGACGTCCACCGGTTCGAACGGCTCCGCGCCGCCGGGCGGTTCGACGAGGCGCTCGCGCTGTGGCGTGGCGAGGCGCTGGCCGACGTGCGGGAGGCACCGTTCGCAGAGCCCGCGGCCTCCCGTCTGGACGAGGCGCGCCTCACCGCGGAGGAAGAGCGGTTCTCGACCGGTGAGCTCGACGTCGCCGCCCTGACCGTGATGCACGAGAAGCACCCGCTGCGGGAACGCGTCACCGGGCTGCTGATGCGGGCGTTGTGCGCGCAGGGCAGGCAGTCGGACGCGTTGCGCGTCTACGAGGACGTTCGCCGCAAGCTCGCCGACGAGCTGGGCGTCGACCCGTCGCAGGAGCTGCAGGAGATCCACCTCGCGGCGCTGCGCGGGGAGCTCACGCCGAGGGCCGCGGTCGACCGGCTGCCCGTGCGGCTCACCAGCTTCGTCGGCCGTGACGAGGAGTTGGCCCAGATCACCGGTCAGCTCGGGCAGGCGAGGCTCGTGACGCTGGTCGGGCCGGGCGGTGCGGGCAAGACGCGGCTCGCCACCGAGGTCGCGGCCCGGCATCCGTTGCACGCCAAGGGCCGCGTGTGGTTCGCGGCGCTGGCCGGTGTGCGTGCGCCGGAGGACCTGGCCGGTGCGGTGCTGAGCGCGTTCGACCTGTCGTTCGGCGGGGATCCGCTGCGGCGCAGGGCCGAGGGCATGAACCGGATCGTCGAGGTGCTGGGCGCGGGCGAGTCGTTGCTGGTGCTGGACAACTGCGAGCACCTCATCGCCGCCGCGGCCGAGTTCGCCGGCGATCTGCTGCGGCGGGTGCCGAACCTGCGCGTCATCACGACCAGCAGGGAACCGCTCGCGATCGACGGCGAGTCGCTGTGCCCGGTCGGGCCGCTCTCGGTGCCGAACGGGCAGGCGGACGTGTCGGGGTTCGGCTCGGTGCGGCTGTTCCTGGACCGGGCGGGCGCGGTGAAGCCCGGCTTCGTCCTGGACGAGTCCACTGTGGACGACGTGCGGCAGATCTGCCGCAGGCTCGACGGCATGCCGCTCGCGCTCGAACTGGCGGCCGCGCGGTTGCGGTCGATGACGGTCCGGCAGATCACCCAGCGCCTCGACGACAGGTTCCGGTTGCTGACCTCGGGCAGCCGCACGGCACTGCCCCGCCAGCGCACGCTGCGCGCTGTCGTCGAGTGGAGCTGGGACCTGCTGACCGAGGAGGAACGCGAGCTCGCGCGCCGCCTGTCCGTTTTCCCGGCGGGAGCCGACCTCGCCGCGATCGAACAGGTCTGCCACTCCGACGCGCTGTACGTGCTCACGTCACTGGTCGAGAAGTCCATTGTGGACGTGATGGAGACCGACGAGCCGCGCTACCGGATGCTCGAGACGATCCGGGTCTACGCGGCGGAACAGCTCGACGCGTCGGGTGAGAAGCCCGAGGTCCTCGACCGGTTCCGGCGGTACTACCGCGACCTGACCAAGAAGTGGGAGCCGCTCACCCGCACGTCCCGCCAGCTCGAGGCGATCGGGGTGTTCGAGGCGGAGCAGGACAACATCGCGGCCGCGCTGCGCGGCGCGGTGGACGACCGGCAGGTCGGGCTGGCGGCGGACCTGCTGATCGGCGTCTTCTGGTACTGGCTGATCAAGGGCGACAACGAACGCGCGGAGCTGTCGGTGCGCGAGGTGCTCGCGCTCGGCAGCGACCTGCCGGACGACCTCGCGGCCTCGTTCCGGGCGATGCACCTCATCATGAGAGCGATTCCCGGCCTGCCGGAGATCGGGGAGGCCTCGTCCGTCATCGAGGACTGCGTGCGCACCGGTGCCACGCAGAAGTACCCGGCGCTGTCGATCGCGCTGCCGATGCTCGCGTTCCTGAGCCAGAATCCCGAGATCGCGCGCCGTGAAGTGGCACGTGCGGCGACCAGTGAGGACGCGTGGGCGCGAGCCGCGGCCGACTGGGCGTTGAGCTTCATCCTCGTCGACGAGGGCGATCTCGACGGTGCGGAAGTGGCCCGTGACCGCGCGTACGACCAGTTCGTGGCGGTGGGCGACCGCTGGGGTTCGGCGATGACGCTCGGCATGAAGGCCGCGTTCGTCTCGCACACCGGCGACAACCAGGCGGCCATCGACCTGTACCGGCGAGGCCTGGACGTGGCACTGGAGCTGCGCTCCCTGGACGACGCCGTGCAGCAGCGGTGGCGGCTCGCGGTGGAGTACGCCCGGTCAGGCGATCACGAGTCGGCCGCGCGTGAGGTCGTGGCGGCGCAGGAGTACATCCGCGACATCGGCAACGACCAGATGTCCATCATGGTCGGTTACGCGAAGGCCGAGGTCAGGCTCCGGGCCGGCCACACAGCCGAGGCCCGGGAGCTGAGCGCCCGGTTCAAGGAGGAGGCCGCCAAATCGACCGTGCTCGGCTCGTTCGTCGCGGAGTGGTCGTCGATGCTCGACGCGCGCATCGCGATCGCGGAGGGCATCCCGGACGAGGCGGAGTCCTGCGTGGCGGTGGCGATCACCACGACGTCGGAACGCGGTGACATGCCCGATCTGGCCACGGTGGCGGAACTGCTCGCGCTCGTCCGGCACGCGCAGGGCCGCGACGACGCCGCGGCCCGCTCCCTCGCGCTCGCCCAGGTGATCCGCGGGCGGCTCGACCTGGGCGACCCCGACGTGCGGGACCTCGTCGCCCTGCTCGGCGAGCCCGAACGGCTCTCGATCACCAAAGCCGAGGCGCTGCAACGGATTCGTGCGGAGGCGGGCACCAGCACCTGATGCCCGCCTCTTCTCACACCCTCTTGCGGTAGGCCAGCGTGGCCAGCGGGAAGAACATCGCGACCGCCGCCACCATCCAGATGAGCGATCCGGTGAGCGGCCCGGCGATCGCACCGCCGTTGAGCAGCCCGCGCAACGCGTCCGCCATCAGAGTGACCGGGCTGATGTCCGCCCACGCCTTCAGCCAGCCCGGCATCGTGGACGTCCCGACGAACACGTTGCTGCCGAACGTCAACGGCATGATCAGCACGAACATCATGCCCTGCACCGCCTGCGGCGTCTTGAGCAGCATGCCCACGAACACCGACGCCCAGCAGAAGCACAACCCGAACGCGATCGTCAGCCCGACCGCGACCAGCAGCTCCGCCGGCCCGGTCTGCACCCGGAAGCCCATGATCGTGGCAACCACGAGCAGCACCAGGATGCACACCACGTACCGCACGATGTCCGCCAGCACCGCGCCGATCAACGGCGCCGAACGCGCGATCGGCATGGACCGGAACCTGTCGAACACGCCCTTGGAGACGTCCGTGTTCA
Organism: Lentzea nigeriaca; assembly: GCF_016907955.1. Lineage (GTDB taxonomy): Bacteria > Actinomycetota > Actinomycetes > Mycobacteriales > Pseudonocardiaceae > Lentzea > Lentzea nigeriaca. Next base: position 457,310 of record NZ_JAFBCX010000003.1, read on the forward strand.
GCTGCACGCCCGCGGTCATGCTGGCCTGCAGGATGTTCATCACCATGATCCCCGGCACCAGCATCTGCAGGTACGCGTCGGTGTTGCCGGCGAGCGCGCCGCCGAAGAGGTAGGTGAACATCACCAGGAACACGATCGGCGCGATCGTCACGTCCATCAGCTGCTCGGGGTTCTTGCGGATCTTCAGGATTCCGCGCCAGGCCAGCGAGAACCCGTGGCGCATGCCCCTGTCCAACGCGATGGTGCTCATGCCAGGCTCCCCTCTGTCTGCTTGCCGGTCAGCGCCAGGAAGACCTCGTCGAGCGACGGCAGCCGCAGCGCCAGCTCGTCCGCGGTGATCCCGGCGTCGTCGAGCTTGCGGACCAGTGTGGACAGCAGCACCGGATCGTTGACCGGCGCGGTCAGCAGACCCGTGTCCTCGTCCCGCGTCGGCCGCACGCCGGTGAGGTCGCCGAGAATCCGTTGCACGGCATCGAGATCGCGCAACGACGTCGGCCGCACCTGCAGCGTCTGCCCGCCGACTCGCCGCTTGAGCTCGTCCGGGCGTCCCTGCGCCACGACCCGCCCGTGGTCGAACACCGTGATCGTGTCCGCGAGCTGGTCGGCCTCCTCCAGATACTGCGTGGTGAGCAGCACCGTCACCCCGTTGGCGACGAGCTTGCGCACCACCGCCCACACCTCGTTGCGGGCGTGCGGGTCCAGCCCGGTGGTCGGCTCGTCCAGGTACAGCACGGACGGGTTCCCGACCAGGCTCGCCGCGAGGTCGAGCCGCCGACGCATACCCCCGGAATACGTCTTCGCGGCTCGCCCCGCGGCGTCGGTCAGCTCGAACTGCTCCAGCAGCTCGGCCGCCCTGGCCCGCGCCCCCGCACGCGAGTAGTCGAGCAGCCTGGCCAGCAGCACGAGGTTCTCCGTGCCGGAGAGGTCCTCGTCCACCGACGCGTACTGCCCGGTCAGCCCGATCAGCGACCGAACCGCCCGCGGGTCCTTCACCACGTCGTGTCCCCCGACCGTGGCGTGCCCCGCGTCGGGCCGCAGCAACGTGGCCAGCACCCGCACCGCCGTGGTCTTGCCCGCGCCGTTCGGCCCGAGCACACCCACGACCTTCCCCTCCGGCACCTCCAGGTCGACACCGTCCAGCGCTTTGGTGTCCCCGTAGTGCTTGACCAGGCCTTCTGCCCTGATCGCCAGCGACATCGTCCGTTCCTCCCTGTGTCGGAACGAACTGTGCGCCGGGCGGCTGACAGGACGCGCACAAAGCGCTGTCAGCCCCTGACAGCGGCTGTCAGACGCGGTCGTGGAGCGTGATCCGGTAGCCGTCGGGGTCGGCGAAGGTGAACGTCCGGCCGAAGGGGCCGTCGATCGGCGCGGAGACGATGGTGTGGCCGTCGGCGACGAGGGCGTCGTGGATGGCCTGGACCTCGGTGGCGTGCAGCCAGATCGCGGCACCGACGCCGGGGTGGGCGGCGGAGTCGAGATCGGTGCCGGGAATGACTTCGCGCAGTGCGAACGCGATCGGCTTCGTCTCGAAGACCACGGCGTGCGGGGGTCCGGCCGGCGAACGGACGAGGCCGAGGTACTGCTCGTAGAACGCCTGCGAAGCGTCCAGGTCGCGTGCCTGGAGCGAGATGAAGTCGGGACCGGTGGCGGGCATGATGCTCCTCGTTTCGTGTCAGTTTCCTGACACGGCCAACGCTATGTCAGAATACTGACATGAGTCAAGACGGCGTCGACCTGGAGAAGTCGCTGGGCTACCTGCTGAAGGAGGCGTCGAGCGCGCTCCGCGCCGCCATGGAGGAGGTGCTGCGTCCACTCGGGATGAACGTGACGCACTACGCCTGCCTGGAGCTGCTGGCCCAACGACCAGGCCTGTCGAACTCCGAGCTCGCGCGCGGCGCGTTCGTGACCCGGCAGACGATGAACGTACTGCTCCAGGCCCTGGAGCGAGAGGGCGACGTGACGAGGCCCGCGGAAGCACCCGTCGGAAAGGTGCTGCCCACCCGGCTCACGCCGCGCGGACGGCGGCGCCTGGAGAAGGCGAGCGCGGCGGTCCGGTCCGTCGAGGTCAGGATGCTGGCCGATCTGACGGAGAGTGAGCAGGCAAGCGCGTTCCGGATCCTGCAGAGCATGATCCGTTCTCTGCGCGCCTAGCTCGTTCACAAAGCATAGAGGGACCCCACACGCGGTGGGGTCCCTCTCTGACGACCGATCTCAGGCGAACGGCGACTTGTCGATGCCGCACGTCTTCTGCGCGGGCAGGACACCGGTGAAGAGGTACTCCCGCTTCACCTTCTCCGCGCACGTGCTGTGCACGTACATGGAGGTGTGGCCGTAACCCTCGACGGTCAGGAACCCGGTGCGCGACATCTCCGCCGCGCCGTCCTGAGCACCGTGCAGCGGGGTCGACGGGTCGAACCTGTTGTTGATGAACAGGATCGGCGCCGACGTCCGGCGGTTCCACGGACCGGTGTAGCGGTCGGCATCACGGCCCTGCCAGAACGCGCAGGCCATCATGTCGTAGACCACGGGACGGCCCCAGTACGGCACGCGCTCGTCCTCGCTCTTGCCGTACTTGGTGTACGCGGCGGTGTCACGCGGGAAGTCGCTGTCCGCGCACTGGATCGCGTTGTACGCCTCGAACCGGTTGGTGATGTAGTCGGCGGACGCCGCGCGCAGCGACGCCGGTGCCTCCCACACGCCCTGCAGGATCCTGGCGGTGTCCTGCCAGGTCTCCGGCTGCGCCAGCGCGTCCCAGACGGTGCTGATCAGCGTGACGCGGTCGAAGCGGCCGTCCGGCGTGGTGACGGGCGAGGCCGTCACCTTGGCGACCAGGTCCGCCCACTTCTTCTTGAGGTCGCCGCCCGCGAACGCGCACTTCGCTCCCGGAGCCGCGCACAGCTTCAGGAACTGGTCGAACGTCTCCGCGACACCGCGCGGCACGTCCTGGCGCGTGTCCAGCGGCACCGTCGTGCCCTGGTTGCCGTGCCCGGTCGCGTTGCCGACGAAGTCGAGCGCGCCGTCGAACGCGAGTGCCCTGACCTTGTCCGGGAACAAGTTCGCGTAGATCGCGCCGAGGTGCGTGCCGTACGAGATGCCGTGGTACGTCAGCTTCTTGTCGCCGACGGCCTTGCGCAGCTGGTCGAGGTCACGCGCCGTGTTGGCGGACGAGACGTGGTCCAGCAGGTCGCCGGACTTGGCCTCGCACCGCCGGACGAACTCCCGGTACCCCTCGTAGAACGCCGGTTCCTGCGCGGCGGTGTCGGGGTAGACCGGAATCGAGTTGAGGAAGTTCTGCTGCTCCTCGACGCTGTCGAAGCACCGAACAGTGGCCGAACGCCCGATGCCGCGAGGATCCCACGACACCAGGTCGAACCGCGCCCGCAGCTCGGCCGAGAACAGCCACTCCCACTTGGCGCGGCCCCGCAGCCTGTCCACACCGGACGCACCGGGACCGCCGAAGTTCACGAACAGCGAGCCGATCCGCTTCGACGGGTCGGTCGCGGGCAGCCTGATGACCGCGAGGTCGATCTTCGTGCCTGCCGGTTGGTCGTAGTCGAGCGGCACCTTCGCCGTCGCGCACTGGAACCCGTCCTGACAGTCCTGCCAGGACAGAGCCGGTGTCTCCAGGTCGGGCTCCGCGACGGCGGCCGGCGCGAGGCCGATCAGCAGCGCCGCCGTGACCAGTAGTGATTTCAAATGTAGCTCCCCAGTTTTCAACCTCTCGGTCAGGGAGACGCTATCGCCACCCCCGAGGTTGCATCCGGGGACCACAGATCAACTGAGAGCGTGCGTGGCCGTCGCTCCTCCGTCCACGACGAACTCGGCACCGGAGCAGTAAGCGCTTTCATCACTGGCCAGGAACAACACGACGTTCGCGACGTCGTCGGGCTGACCGACGCGGCGCAGGGCCACCTTCTTGCCGATCGGCGAGATGTCGATCGGACGGCCGAGCGCCTCGCCGACCATCGGGGTGTTGATCGCGCCGGGGTGCACGGAGTTGACGCGGATGCCGTGCTGGCCGAGCTCCATCGCGGCCACCTTGGTCATTCCCCGGATGGCGAACTTGGACGCGGTGTAGGCGACGAGGTACGGCATGCCGCCCAGGCCCTCGACCGACGACACGTTGACGATCGAGCCGCCGCCCGCGCGCGTCATCGACTCCACGACCGCCCGCATGCCGAGGAACGTGCCGACCTGGTTGATGCCGATCACCCGCTGGTAGTCGGCGAGCGTGGTCTCCGCCAGCGCCGAGAAGTGCAGGATGCCCGCGTTGTTCACGAGAACGGTGATGTCGCCGAACGTGCCGACCGTGAACGCGACAGCCTCGGCCCACGCGTCCTCGTCCGACACGTCGAGGTGGCAGTACTCGGCACCCAGTTCGGCCGCGAGCTCCTTGCCCTGGTCGTCGAGGACGTCGGTGAGCATCACCTTCGCACCCTCCGCGGCGAACCTGCGGGCGGCGGCCGCGCCCTGACCGCGGGCCGCACCGGTGATCAGGGCGATCTTGCCGTCCAGCCGCATCTACATCAGCTCGTCGGTCAGCGGCATCATCACGGTCTTGAGCTCGGTGTAGGCCTCGTAGGCGCTCTGCCCGCCCTCACGGCCCAGCCCGGACTGCTTGTAGCCGCCGAACGGAACGTGCGGTTCGAGCTGGAACCCGTTGATGCCGACCATGCCGACGCGCAGCCTCTTCGAGACGCGGAACGCGCGGCGGACGTCGTTGGTGTAGACACCCGCACCCAGGCCGTACTCCGTGTCGTTGGCGAGGCGGATGGCTTCTTCCTCGTCGTCGAACGGCACGACGGTCAGCACCGGGCCGAAGATCTCGTCTCGCGCGATCGTCATGTCGTTGCGGGCGTCGGCGAAGACCGTCGGTGCCACGAAGTTGCCGGACGCGAGGTCGCCTTCGAGCCGCGTGCCGCCCGTGACGAGGCGAGCGCCGTCCTCCTGGCCGCGCTGGATGTAGCCGAGCACGCGGTCGAGCTGCCTGGAGTTGATCAACGGGCTGGCCAGCACGGCGGGGTCGAACGGGTCGCCGAACGTGACCGCGCCCGCGAGCATCGACGCGCTGGCGACGAACTCCTCCTGCACGTCCCGCTGCACCAACGCCCGTGTGTGCGCGACGCACGCCTGGCCAGAGAGACCCATCGTGACCATGCCCATGCAGGTCATCGCGGCGAGGCCGACGTTCGGGGCGTCCGCGAACACGAGTGCGGGCGACTTCCCGCCCAGCTCCAGGGAAACGCGCTTCATCGTGCCCGCGGAGGCCTCGACGATGCGGCGGCCGACCGCGCGGCTGCCGGTGAAGCTGATCTTGTCGACGGCGGGGTGGGTGATCAGCGCTTCGCCGGTCGGGTCGCCGGGGCCGGTGACGAGGTTGATCACACCCTCGGGCAGACCGGCCTCGATGAGCAGCTCGACCATGCGGATCACACAGAACGACGCGTACTCGGACGGTTTCACGACGACCGTGCACCCGGCGGCCAGCGCGGGCGCGAGTTTCTGGGCGAACAGCACGAACGGCGCGTTCCACGGCAGGATCGCCGCGACGACGCCGACCGGTTCGCGGAACGTCATCGCCAGGTGGTCGCCGCCCTGGTACGGCGGCAGGGTCTGGCCACCGACCTTGTCGATCCAGCCCGCGTGGTGGTCGAAGATGTCGGCCGCGATGCCGACCGACGTGGCGTAGATCTGGCCGAACGACAGCGGCACGCCGTTGTCGAGCGCCTGCAGGCCGCGCAGCTCGTCCGAGTGCTCCCGCAGCAGGTCGCTGTACCGGCGCAGGACCCTGATGCGCTCGCCCGCCTTCGACCGGCCCCACGTACCCTCGTCGAACGCCTTGCGCGCGGCCAGGACCGCGGCGTCGACGTCCTTGGCCGACGCGACCGCGAAGCTGCCGATCACCTCGCCCGTCGCGGGGTGGTGGTGGGTCCAGGTCTCGTCCGTCTCGCGGAACTCGCCGCCGATGAGGAGCCGGCCGTCCTTCAGGCCGAGCGTCTCGCGGTGCGGTTGCACGGTGAGCGTCACAGCTCCTCCTACAGAGACATCGTTTCAGTACAGGCGAAAGTCCTTTGTGGATCCCGGTCGGCGAAGTAGCCGTCGAGATCGGTGAAGGCGTCGAACTTCTGCTCCACGCTGGGCGGCGCCATCAACGCGACCATGCCGCCGTGCACGACGAAGACCTGGCCGTTGATCTTCTCCCCGGACGGGCCCGCCAGGTGTGCCACGAACCTCGCCACGTGCTCGGGTGCGAGCGAGTCATCGCCCTCCGGTGCCTCGCCGAACACGTGGGCGGTCATGCCGGTGCGGGCACGTGGACAGATCGCGTTGGCGCGCACGCCGTAGCGGGACGCGCCGCGCGCGGTCGCGACCGTCAGCGCGGCGATGCCGGCCTTGGCGGCCGCGTAGTTGGCCTGGCCTTCCGAGCCGAGCAGGAACGCCTCCGACGAGGTGTTGACGATCCGTCCGTAGACCGGTTCGCCGGACGCCTTCGACTGCTGCCGCCACAACGACACGGCGTTGCGCGACAACAGGAAGTGGCCGCGCAGATGCACCTTCACGACGAGGTCCCAGTCCTCGTCGGTCATGTTGAACAGCATTCGGTCGCGCAGCACGCCGGCGTTGTTCACGACGACGTGCAGCCCGCCGAACTCCTCCAGCGCCGCGGCGACGAGGGCGTCCGCGGTGGTCCGCTCCCCCACGTCGCCCTCGACCACCACGCACTTCCCGCCCAGCTGCTCGATCTCGGCCGCGGCGGCCTCGGCCGAGCCCGGCAGGTCGTTGAGAACGAGAGAAGCACCGGCCCGAGCCAGTTCCAGTGCTTCCGCCCTGCCCAGTCCGGCGCCGGCGCCGGTGACGACGGCGACCTTCCCCGCGAGGTCCACTTGAGACTCCTAGTCGAACAGGATGACCTGGCGGATGAGGGAACCTCCGCCACGCAAGGCCTGGAGGCCTTCGTTGACGTCCTCGAGCCTGATCCGTTTGCTGATCATGCCTTCGAGGTCGAGCCTGCCTTCCCGCCACAGCGCGATCATGCGCGGCACGTCCCGGCGGAAGTTCGCCGTTCCGTAGAACGACCCGTGCAAAGTCTTGTCGTGCAGGAACAGTTCCTGCGCGCTGAACGACACCATCGCGTCGGCCCTGCCCGCGCCGACGACCACGGTGTGGCCACCGCGCCGGGTCAGGTCCCAAGCCTGGCGGATGGTGGCCGCGAGGCCGACCACGTCGAAGACGTAGTCGAAGCCCATGCCACCGTTGAGCTGATTGTTGAGGTCGGCGATGCCGTCCGGTGTCGTCGCGTGCGTCGCGCCGAACTTCCTGGCCACGTCGTGCTTCTCTGTGACGGGGTCGACCGCGACGATCCGCGCGGCAGCGGCGAGCCGCGCACCCTGGATCACCGCGACGCCCACGCCACCGCAGCCGATCACGGCGACGCTGGAACCCGGTTCGACCTTCGCGGTGTTCAGCACGGCACCGACACCGGTGAGGATGCCGCACGACAGCAGTGCCGCGATCTCCCACGGCACGTCGTTGTCGACCTTCATCGCCGCGTCGGCGGGGACGACCATCTCCTCGGCGAACGCGCCGAGACCCGCGTAGCCGAACGCGGGATTGCCACCGACGACGAACCGCGGCGAGGTGAACGCGGACAACGTGTGCACGAGGCACAAGTGCGATTGGCCCGTCACGCACTGAGGGCACTTGCCGCACGGCGGCACGAACGTGATCGCCACGTGGTCACCGACCGCGAGCGACGTCACGGCGCTGCCGATCTCGACGATCTCACCGGCGCCTTCGTGGCCGATGACACCGGGCGCGAGCGCGGGCAACGTTCCGTCCATCGCGGACAGATCGCTGTGGCACACTCCGCACGCCTTGATCCTGATGCGGACTTCCTGCGGCCCCGGCGCGGTGGTCGTCACGTCGTCCCGGAGCTCGAGCTTGTCGTCACCGACCTGGTTGAGCACGGCTGCCTTCACCCGGTATCACTCCTCGCTGAGCTCACGGCTGACTCACCGTCGCACACTAGAATCTGTTCCTGTTCGTGACAAGGTCCATCAGCGTGAGAGCCGCAGTGCGCCCATCGGGCACGACACGACGGCCTTCTCCGCCCGCTCCACCTCGTCCTCGGCCAGCTCACCATCCCGGATCTGCAGAACCTCTTCGTCGTCGAGGTCGAACACCTCGGGCAGGACCGACGTGCAGACGCCGTGCGCCTCGCAGATCGAAGGGTCCACGTCCACCTTCATCGCGGCCTCCTGACATCAAGTAGAACTTGTTCTAGAGTAGCGGTCATGCGCATCGGTTTCACGCCCGAACAGGAGCAGTTGCGCCAGGAGCTGCGGGCGTACTTCGCCGCGCTCATGACGCCGGAACGCCGGGCAGGGCTCGTCGGCGGCAGTGACTACGGTGACGCCGAGGTGTACAAGGACACCGTCCGCCGGATGGGCGCGGACGGATGGCTCACCATCGGCTGGCCGGAGGAGTACGGCGGCCGTGACCGCCCGATGATCGAGCAGCTGATCTTCCTCGACGAGGCGTCCGCCGCCGGTGCGCCGGTTCCGTTCCTGACGCTGAACTCGATCGGGCCGACCATCATGGCGTTCGGCACCGCCGAGCAGAAAGCGTTCTACCTGCCCAAAATCGCTTCCGGCGAGATCCACTTCGCCATCGGCTACTCCGAGCCGGAGGCAGGTACGGACCTGGCGGGGTTGCGCACTCGGGCGGTCCGCGAGGGCGACGACTACGTCGTCAACGGCCAGAAGATGTGGACGAGCCTCATCCAGTACGCGGACTACGTGTGGCTGGCGTGCCGCACCGACCAGGAATCGCAGCGGCACAGGGGGTTGAGCATCATCATCGTGCCGACCACCTCCCCCGGCTTCTCCTGGACACCGGTGCCGACGATGTCCGGGCCGACCACCAGCGCGACTTTCTACGACAACGTGCGCGTGCCGGCGGCGAACCTGATCGGCGAGGAGCACAAGGGCTGGAAGCTCATCACCAACCAGCTCAACCACGAACGCGTCGCCCTGTGCTCGGCCGCGCCGCTGCAGACCGCGCTGCGCGAAGTTCGTCAATGGGCGGACGAAACGGGCGCGTCCCGGCACGAGTGGGTACGGCTGCACCTCGCCCGCGTGCACGCCAAGACCGAGTTCCTGAAGCTCGTCAACTGGCGGATCGCGTCCGGCGGTGACGAGGCGCCCTCACCCGCGGAAGCCTCGGCCACCAAGGTGTTCGGCACCGAGTTCGCGACCGAGGGCTACCGGCTGCTGATGGAAGTGCTGGGCGCCAACGGAATCGTGCGCACCGGATCGCCGGGAGCACTACTGCAGGGCCGGGTGGAACGCATGCACCGCTCGTCGCTCATCCTCACGTTCGGCGGCGGCACCAACGAGATCCAGCGGGACATCATCGCGCGGGTGGGCCTCGGACTGCCTGCCGTGCCCAGATAGATCGCCTCGACAACGGAGACTTCCATGGACTTCACACTGACCGAGGCACAACGCGAGCTCGCCGCGCTGACCCGCAAGATCCTCGACTCGTCCGACCACCCGTGGCCCGACCTGGTCAAGTCGGGGGTCGTGCCGGAGGATCCCGCCGAGTTCGGTGTGCTGGAGCACTGCGCGGTCCAGGTCGAGCTCGGGCGCGCCGTCGCGGCCGTCCCGTACCTGCCGACCATGCTCGCCCAGCAAGCGTTGGCGCAGTTCGACACCCCTCGCCCCGGCGCCGTCCTCTCGGTGGCGCTGGCCGAGGACCAGAACGGCGCGAAGACGACCGTCCCGTTCGCCACGACCGCCTCGGCGTTCCTCGTGGTGCACGACGACCAGGTCTTCCTCGTCGAGGCCGGCGACCTGGACATCAGCGCGCAGGAGCTGGTCGACGGCTCGGACGCGGGCACCTTCGAGTTCACCGGCGGACGCCTGATCGAGGGGCTCACCCCGGACTGGTTGATCACCCGGTACACGGTGGGGCTGTGCGCCTTCCAGCTCGGTGTGACCGAACGCGCGTTGGAGCTGACGGCCGAGTACGCGCGGACCCGTGTGCAGTTCGACCGGCTGATCGGCAGTTTCCAGGCCGTGGCGCAACGTCTTGCTGATGCGTACATCGACGTGGCGGCGATCCGGTTGACGCTGTGGCAGGCGGCCTGGCGGCTCTCCGAGGGGCTGGACGCGGCGGCCGAGGTGGCGACGGCGAAGTTCTGGGCGGCCGATGCCGGGCACCGGGTGGCGCACACGGCCGTGCACGTCCACGGCGGCACGGGCATCGACATGAGCCACGAGGTGCACAGGTACTTCACCGCGGCGAAGCGGGCCGAGTTCGAGCTGGGCGGGGCGACCGCCCAGCTTCTGAAGCTCAGCGCAGCTTGGTGAGACGTTCGACGGTCTCCTCGAACTCCCGCAGCAGGTCCGTCATCACGTCGGCGACGGGGCGGACCTCGTTCATCCGCCCGACGACCTGACCGACCGGCATCGACACCACGGACGGGTCGTCGGACCGGGCGATGCGCTGGTGCGCCTCGCTGACGAGCAGGTTCTGCAACGGCATCGGCAGCGGTTCCGGTGCGGCGTCTGCATTCCACGCCTCGGTCCACCGGGTCTTCAGCAGCCGCGCCGGTTTGCCGGTGTAGATGCGGGTGCGGACGGTGTCGCTGGATCCGGCGGCCAGCAGCGCGTCCTGGGTGCTGGAGTTCCCGAGCTTGTATTCTGCGGTGGTCAGCCAGTACGAGCCCATCCACACGCCCGAGGCGCCCAACGCCATGGCCGCGGCGGCCTGACGTCCCGAACCGATGCCACCCGCAGCGAGCACCGGAACGTCCACCGCGTCCACGATCTCCGGCACGAGCACCATCGTGGCGACCTCGCCGGTGTGCCCACCGGCCTCGTAGCCCTGGGCGACCACGATGTCGACACCGTTCTCCACGTGCCTGCGGGCGTGCTCGGCCTTGCCCGCGAGGGCGGCGACCGGAACCCCGGCCGCGTGCGCGCGTTCGATGACGTCGGTCGGCGGCGAGCCCAGGGCGTTGGCGATGAGCCGGATCGGGTGCTCCAGCGCCACGTCGACGTGCGACCGCGCGACGGAGTGCAGCCAGCCGAGCACTCCCTGGCTGTCCTCTCCTTCCGGCAACGGCGGCACGCCGAGCTTCAGCAGCGTCTGCTGCACGAAGTCCTTGTGGCCCTGCGGAATCAGCTTGTCCAGGTCGATCTGCGTGCCCTCGGTCGGCACCTTGGCGGGCATCACGATGTCGACGCCGTACGGCTTGCCGTCGGTGTTCTCGTCCATCCACGTCAGGGTGCGGTCGAGGTCCTCCGCGTCGTTGAACCGCACGCATCCCAGCACTCCGAGGCCGCCCGCCCGGCTGATCGCCGCCGCGACGTGCTCGGACGGCGTGAAGCCGAAGATCGGGTGCTCGATGCCGAACCGGTCACACAGGCTGGTGCGCATGTTCCTCCACGTGAGCGCGAGCCCACTGGTAGTCGGGTTTGCCACTCGGCGTCCTGCCGATCTCGTCGACCAGCCACAGCGAGCGCGGCACCTTGTACCCCGCGAGCGTCAGGCGCACGTGAGCGTCCAGTTCGGACAGTGTCGGCCGGGCACCGTCGCGTGGCTGCACGAGAGCACCGACCCGTTGGCCGAGCAGGTCGTCCGGGATACCGATGACGAGGGCGTCGAACACGTCCGGGTGCGACTTCAGCACGCCCTCGACCTCTTCCGGGAACACCTTCTCGCCACCGGTGTTGACGCAGGTGTTGCCGCGGCCGAGCAACGTGATGTCGCCGTCCTCCTCGAACCGCGCGTAGTCGCCGGGCACCGTGAACCGCTTGCCGTCGACCTCCACGAACATCCGCGCGGTCTTCTCGGGGTCCTTGTAGTAGCCCAGCGGGATGTGCCCGCCGCGCGCCAGCTTGCCGATGACGCCCGGCACCGGTTCGAGCTTGTTGCCGTCGTCGTCGATGACGATGGTGTCCTCGTTGAGCTTCACCTTCGTGCCGTCGGTCTGCACGATCTCCTTGGGCACCGCGCCGATGCCGGTGGACCCGGTCTCGCTCGACCCGATCGACTCCAGCAACGTGGTGTGCGGCAGGAGCTCCTGGTACATCTTCTTCACCGGGTAGGAGAACAGGGCTGCGCTGCTGTTGATGATGAACAGCGACGAGCCGTCGTAGCCGCCGCGCTGGAACTCCTCGATCAACGGCCGGCCCATCGCGTCGCCGGTGATCGCCGCGACCTGGACCTTCTCCCGCTCGATGACCCGCCAGATCTCGGCAGGGTCGAACTTCGGCACCAGCACGACGGTGCTGCCGCAGAACAGCGCGCCCAGCACGGCCCACTGCGCGGCGCCGTGGATCAGCGGCGGGAGGCAGAGCCGGACGAGGCCGTAGTCCTTGCCGGACCTGGCCTGCTGCCACTCGTCGGTGAGACGTTCACCGGTCACGAAGTCGATGCCGCCGCCGAGCGTGCGCCACACGTCCTCGTGCCGCCACATCACGCCCTTGGGCATGCCGGTCGTGCCGCCGGTGAACAGGATGTAGAGGTCGTCGGGGCTGCGCGGCCCGAAGTCCCGCTCCCCCGACTGCTCGGCGAGCGCGGCCTCGTACTCGACGCCGGCGAACTCCTCGTCGGACTCGTCGTCGATCACGACGGTGGGGCCGGGGGACCCGACCTCCGCGACCAGCGGCGAGTACCGCCGTTCGTGGACGAGAGCGACCAGATCCGCTTCTCCGAACAAGTACTGCAACTCGTTCTTGGTGTAGCGGTAGTTGACGTTGATGGCCACCGCGCGCAGCTTGTAGACCGCGAGCAGGGCTTCGACGAGTTCGATGGAGTTGCGTGCGTAGAGCCCGACGTGCGACCCCTGTGTCACGCCGTTCTTTGCCAGGTGGTGAGCCAGTTTGTTGGCTCGTGACTCGAGCTCGGCATAGGTGACCCGCTTCGGGCCGCACACGAGGGCGGTCCGGTCGGGCACGGTGTCCGCGGCGTGTTCAACGAGGTCTGCGACGTTGAGGGCCATGGTAGGCAAAGTAGAACGTGTTACTGTTCTGGACAATCCCCCGTGCGGTCAAACTCGATCCAGGAGGCGCGCGAATGACGACCACGACAGAACCCCACGCGTTGGTGGACTTGGTCGGCAACGTTCTGGTCGTCACGATGAACCGGCCCGAGGTCCGCAACGCCTTGTCCGGCCCGATGATGGCGATCATGCGCGAGGCGTGGGACCGCGTGGACAACGATCCCGACGTGCGCGTCTGCATCCTGACCGGCGCGGGCGGGTCGTTCTGCGCGGGCGCCGACCTCAAGGCGATGACGGCGAACCATCCCAGTGACACGGCGGGAAGCTACGACTTCTCCGTCATCGAACCACTGCTCAAAGGTCGTCGATTGACGAAACCACTCATCGCCGCCGTGGAAGGCCCTGCGGTCGCGGGCGGCACCGAAATCCTTCAGGCGACCGACATCCGGGTGGCCGGCGAGAGCGCGCGGTTCGGTGTGTCCGAGGCGCGGTGGGGCCTGTTCCCGCTCGGCGGATCAGCCGTGCGGTTGCCGCGCCAGATCCCGTACACCGTCGCGGCCGACCTGTTGCTGACCGGACGCCACATCAGGGCCGCCGAGGCCAAGGAAATCGGCCTCATCGGTCACGTCGTGCCGGACGGTCAGGCGCTCGACAAGGCGATGGAGCTGGCCGAGCTGATCACCGCCAACGGACCGCTGGCCGTGCGGGCGATCCTGCGGACCATGCGGGAGACCGAGGCGATGCACGAGAACGAGGCGTTCAAAGTGGACGCCCGGCTCGGCATGGAGGTCTTCCGCAGCGAGGACGCGAAGGAGGGGCCGCGCGCGTTCGCGGAGAAGCGCAAGCCGGAGTTCAAGGGCCGCTAGAAGCGTGTCGCAGCTGTCTCTTGGGATGTGACAGTGAGGGTGATGTCGGCAGACAGCCGCTCTTCGATCATGAAGATCGCGCTCTCATGGCTGCCGACTGCACGGTTGGCAGCAGTTGGGGTGATCAGCGTTTGCGTCAGCATTTCGCTACCGCCGTCTCGGCAGCGACGCGCATGGGAACGCGACCATCCGGGCTTTCGGTGACGAGCACCGGACCGCTGCCCCCTACCCGCCTCAACGGAGCACAACCAAGCCGCGACGCTCTACTAACGTTCGATCAGATTCGACTATGCGTTCGACAGCGTTCGACAACCGCCGGCCACAGTGGACTCGCCAGCTCACGCACGTTGCTCCGAACGGGCATGTACGCACTTCGCCGCGCGACATAGGGTGATGCCGATCACGCGACCCGGCCGGTGAATTCGGGGGATACCGCCGGAAGAATTGTCTTTGCGCGCAATCGTGCGGATACGAGGAGCAACTGTCGAATGAACATCGACACGGCCTTGAAAGAGGCAATGACCATTTCCGGTGCGGTGGGAGCCGCGCTCGTCGATTTCGAGAGCGGGATGTCGCTCGGTTCGGTCGGAGGTGGTGACTGGCTGGACCTGGAGGTGGCCGCGGCCGGCAACACCGAGGTCGTGCGGGCGAAGCAGCGGGTTGTCTCCGCGCTCAAGCTGAACGACGAGATCGAGGACATCCTGATCACACTGGGCCGCCAGTACCACCTGATCCGCCTGCTGAAGGCGAACAGCCGAGGCGCCTCGACGTTGTTCCTCTACCTCGTCCTGGACAGGGAGCGGTCCAACCTCGCGCTCGCGAGGCACGGCCTCAAGGCCATCGAAGCCGGCCTGGTCGTGTGAGCGAGGTGACCGGCAGAGCATCGGCGGACTCCGGTGTGCTGCCCATGCGCAAGCGCGGTTCGGCATTGCCGATCGGGCTTGCGGTGGCGCCGCCGCCGGACGATGCCGGTAAGAAGACGGTGACCGAGGCGCTGCAGGAAATCCGCGATCGCATCGATCCCGTCGCGATCAGCGGCGTGCTGGCCGCGACGCGGGACGGCTTGGTGCTGTGCGCGCACACTCGCGACATCGAGAACGAAAGTGTTGCCGCGATGGCGGCCGCCGCGGCCGGGCTGGCGGCGCAGTTCATCGCCAGGGCCAGCGTCGGTGACCCGCGCGTGGTGTTCTTCGAGGGGGACGCCGGGCAGGTCGGCGTGTTCTCCGTGGACCCCGACACCCTGCTGGTCGTGTTCAGCGAGAGGAACACGACCATGGGCATGTTCAACGTCGCCGCCAAGCAGGCCTTGGCCTTGCTGCAGCAGGCGATCGCCGGACAGCGCTGAGTGATGCGGCCGCGACCCACGGGTCGCGGCCGGTCCCGATCAGATGTCGTTGGCCGCGATGTACCCGAACGTCATGGCGGGCCCGATCGTCGACCCCGCACCGGCGTAGCTGTGGCCCATCACGGCCGAGCTCACGTTGCCCGCCGCGTACAACCCGGGAATCACGGAGCCGTCCGGCCGCAGCACACGGGCGCGCGCGTCGGTGACCATGCCTCCCTTGGTGCCGAGGTCGCCGGGCACGATCTTGAACGCGTAGTACGGCGCCACCCACAGCGGCGCGAGGCACGAGTTCGGGATCACCGCAGGGTCGGTGTAGTAGTGGTCGTAGGCGCTGTCGCCGCGTTTGAAGTCCGGGTCCCTGCCGGTGAGCGCCTGGTTGTTGAACCGGCTGACGGTGGCCTTCAGCGCGGTCGCCGGCACGCCGATCGCCGACGCCAGGCCGTCGAGCGACCAGTTCTTCACGACCGCGCCGGACTGGTACCACGCGTCCGGCAGCGGCAGCGTCGGTGCGACGTCGGAGAACAGGTACCTGTTGCGGTAGTTCTGGTCGACGATCAGCCACGCCGGGATGCACGGGTCGGCGGGGTTCTTGTCGTACATGACGTGCACGACGTCGCTGTAGGGCGCGGCCTCGTTGACGAACCGCCGGCCCGCCGCGTTGATCATCAGGCCGCCGGGCAGGGTGCGTTCGGCGAGGCAGAAGTACGGCGAGCCGGGCACCGGGATCGCCGGGCCCCACCAGGCGTCGTCCATGAGGTCGAACGCGGCGCCGACGCGCTGGCCGGCGCGGTGACCGTCGCCGGTGTTCTCCTTCGCGCCGACCGTCCACTGTGTACCGATGGGCTGACGCTGGTACTGGGCGCGCATGGCCGCGTTGTGCTCGAAGCCACCGGAGCCCATGATCACGCCACGCCGCGCTTTGACAAGCCCGCGCGAGGTCAGCACGCCTTTGACAGCGCCGTTTTCCACGTGCAGGTCTTCCAGCGGGGTGTTCAGCCACACCGGCACGTTGGCCTGCAGCAGGCCCGCCCGCAGACCACCGGCCAGCGCCTGCCCCATCGTGAGCGGCTTCTGGCCCGCGAGCGCGGCCGCGGTTCCACGGGCCAGCGCGGCCGCGGCAGTGGCGGCACCCTTCGCGTTGACCAGAGCGAGTGCGAGCCACTTGTAGTCGGCGCCGTAGATGACCATGCCCGCCGGGGTGGCGAGGTAGGGCGGGTTCAGGTTCGCCAGTTCCGCGCCGAGGACGCGGCCGTCGAGCATCTCCGGCTCGATGGACCTGCCCTTGGCGATGCCGCCGGGAAGCTCCGGGTAGTAGTCGCTGTAGCCGTCCATGTGCCGGAAGCGCAGCGGGCTGTTGCGCATCACGAACGAGATCATCTGCGGCCCGTACGTCAGGTACGCCTGCTGCCGCACGACCGGGATGTCGCCGACGACGGCCGCGAGGTACTGCCGCGCCTTCTCCGGCGTGTCGGGCACGCCGGCGGCGAGGATGATCTCGTTGTTGGGAACCCAGATCCCGGCACCGGATCTGGCGGCGGAACCGCCGAACGTCGGCGCCTTCTCCAGCACCACGCAACTCAGGCCGCGTTTGGCCGCGGTGAGGGCGGCGGTCATGCCCGCCGCGCCCGCGCCGACCACCACGACGTCGAACTCGCCGAGCGGATCTGCGGAGGCACGAGAGGTCTGCACGAGTCCAGAGGCCAGCGCGAGACCGGCTCCGGCGAGCACCTGACGGCGGTTCAGGGTCATGGGTGCCTCAGCTTTCGCTTGTACAGCTTGCCGTTGGGGTCACGAGGCAGTTCGGCCAGGTACTCGATCGTGCGCGGAAGCTTGAACTTCGCGAGCCGCGTGCCCGCGAACTCCAGCAGCTCGCGGGTCAGGTCGTCATCGGGCTCGACACCGTCCGCGGGCTGCACGACCGCCTTGATCTCCTCGCCCCAGTCCGGGTGCGGCACACCGAACACGGCGACATCGGCGACCTTGGGGTGACACACGAGCTCACCCTCGATCTCCGCCGGGTAGATGTTCACGCCGCCGGAGATGATCATGTCGTTCTTGCGGTCGCACAGGAACAGGTAGCCGTCTTCGTCGAGATAACCGATGTCCTGCAACGTGAAGAGCCTGCCGACGCGCGCTGCCTTCGTCTTCTCGGCGTCCTTGTGGTACTCGAAGGTCGCGTCGCCCATGCGCATGTAGACGAGGCCGCGCTCGCCCACCGGGAGCTCGTTGCCGTCCTCGTCCAGGATCTTGATCTCCGACGTCGGCCACGGCAGGCCGACGGATCCCGGCTTCTCCAGCCATTCCCGGGCGCTGATCGCCGTGCCGCCGCCCTCGGTGGCGGCGTAGTACTCGGTCACGACCGGACCCCACCAGTCGAGCATCCTGCGCTTGACCTCGATCGGACAAGGGGCCGCACCGTGGATCATCACCCGCAGCGACGACAGGTCGTACTTCGTCTTGACGTCGTCGGGCAGCGCGAGGAGGCGGTGGAACTGGGTCGGCACCATGTGGCTGTGGGTGACCTTGTACCGCTCGATCAGCCGCAGCATCTCCTCCGGCACCCAGTGGTCCATGAGCACGGCGGTGTGGCCGAGCTGGATGGAGATGACGACGAAGTTGAGCACCGCCGTGTGGTAGAGCGGTGAGCCGCACAGGTGCACGTGGCCGTCGTGCGGCTTGATCCCGAAGATGCCGAAGAACCACGGGGCCGACGGCGGCACCACGTCCGGATCGGCGCCGGTCAACGGCCTGCGCACGCCCTTGGGCCTGCCGGTCGTGCCCGAGGTGTAGAGCATCGGCGACCCGGTCGTGCGGACGTCCGGGCGGCCATGCTCGCCCTCGCCGAGCTTGCTCAGCGGCTCGAACCCCGCGATGTCACCGACGGAGAACCGCGCGGTGGCCGGCAGGCTCGCCGAGGCCTCCGTGGCGGCCTTGGCGAACCGTTCGTGTCCCACGAACGCCTTGGCACCGCTGTCCTGCACGAGGTACGCGACCTCCGCGCCGGTGAGGTGCCAGTTCGCCATGACGACGTAGAGGCCGGTCTGGAAGGCGGCGAAGTACACCGCCACCAGCTCGGCGCTGTTGGGCAGCATCAGCACGATGCTGTCGCCGGGTGCCAGCCCCAGGGCCTGGAACCCGCGCCCGTACCTGTTCGCCGACGCCGCGAGCTCCGAGTAGGTGATCTCGCGATCGCTCGGATCGACCAGCGCGGTCAGGTCCGGCTGATCGGTGGCGATGTTCCAGAGTCCAGTGACCACACCCTCAAAGTAGAACGCGTTTCACCTACTGACAAGCCTCAGACACCGCCTTGATCGAGGCAACGTCACGACACCCGACGAGCAACATCGTCACGCCGGCCTTCTCCCACCGGCCGACCTCCTCGCGGACGTGCTCGGCGGTGCCGACGATGGTGATCTCGGCGACCAGTTCGTCCGGAACCGCCTGTGCCGCCTCGTCTTTGCGTCCTGACTGGAACAGCCTGCCGATGTCCTGAACGACCTCTCCGTATCCCATGCGGGTGAAGACCTCCGCGTGGAAGTTCATGCCGGGCGCGCCCATTCCGCCGATGTACAAAGCGACGAACGGCTTGAGCATGGCGCGGACGGACACCGGGTCGTCCGTCACGACGACCTGGCACGTGGCAGCGACCTCGAAGTTCTCCCTGCTACGACGGGACTTCGCGAACCCTTCCTCCAGCCATTCGTCGTACATGCCTGCCAGCCGGGGCGCGTAGTAGATGGCGAGCCAGCCGTCGGTGATCTCCGAGGCCAGCGCCACGTTCTTGGGACCCTCGGCGCCGAGCCAGATCGGCAGGTCGGCGCGCAGCGGGTGGGTGATGGGCTTGAGGGGCTTGCCGAGCCCGAGCGCTCCCGGCCCCCGGTAGGGCAACGGGTGGTGCGGACCATCGTTGGTGACCGGCGCCTCGCGGGCCATGACCTGACGCAGGATCGAGATGTATTCCCTGGTCCTGGCAAGGGGTTTCGCGAACGGGCGGCCGTACCAGCCCTCCACGACCTGCGGCCCGGACACGCCCAGGCCGAGCACGAACCGTCCACCCGAGAGGTGGTCGAGGGTCAGCGCGTGCATGGCGCAGGCGGCCGGTGTGCGCGCCGACATCTGCACGACCGACGTGCCCAGCCGGACGCGTTGCGTCGTGGATCCCCACCACGCCAACGGGGTGAAGGCGTCCGATCCCCACGCCTCGGCGGCAAACACCGCGTCGAAGCCGAATTCCTCTGCCGCCGCCACGAGTCCGGCGGCGTTCGGGGGTGGCGCGGCACCCCAGTACCCGAGCTGCAGACCGAGCTTCATGCCGCCATCTTGCCACCATTTCGAGAACCTGTTTCACTTTGATCTGTGACCAAGCCGCTGAGTGCTCCACTTGACGTCGGCTTCGACTACACGCGCTCGCTCGGCCCGACCCTGGGCCGGTTCCTGACGGATCTGCGCCGCCGGAAGGTGACCGGGATCCGCGGTTCCGACGGCCGTGTGCACGTGCCGCCGCTCGAGTACGACCCGGTGACCGCCGAGCGGTTGTCGGAGTTCGTCGAGGTGGCGTCCACCGGTGTCGTCCGCGGGTGGTCGTGGATCCCCGAACCGCTGGAGGGTCAACCGCTGGACCGGCCGTTCGCGTGGGCGCTCATCCAGCTCGACGGTGCCGACACCACGCTGCTGCACGCCGTCGACGCGGGTTCGCCGGACCGGATGGCCACGGGCGCGCGGGTCCGGGTGCGATGGCGTGCCGAGCGCGTCGGTGCGATCACCGACATCGAGTGCTTCGAGCTCTCCGACGAGCCAGCGGACGATCCGGTCGACGCGGACGAGGTCACGATGGTGACCACGCCGGTCCACCTGCATTACACGCATTCCGCGTCGCCGACCGAGGATCCGTTCCTGCGCGGGCTGATGGAGGGGCGACTGATCGCCCAGCGCTGCCCGGCGTGCTCGAAGGTCTACTTCCCGCCGCGGCCTGCATGCCCCACGGACGGCGTGCCGACGACCGACCAGATCGAGCTGTCCGACCGCGGGACCGTCACGACGTTCTGCGTGGTCAACGTGCCGTTCCTCGGCCAGCGCATCCCGCCTCCCTACGTCTCCGCCTACGTGCTGCTGGACGGCGCGGACATCCCGTTCCTGCACCTGCTGCTCGGTGTCGCGCCCGAGGACGTGCGGATGGGCATGCGCGTGGAGGCGGTGTGGAAACCGCGCCAGGAGTGGGGCCCGACGATGCAGAACATCGACCACTTCAGGCCTTCCGGCGAGCCGGACGCGCCCTTCGACTCCTACTCCCAGCACCTGTGAGGCCCTGATGCGGGACATCGCCGTAGTCGGTTTCGCGCAGACGCCCTGCGTGCGCGAGACCGACGGCACCACCAACGGTGTCGAGATGCTGGTGCCGATCTTCCACGAGGTGCTGGGCTCGCTCGGGCTGACGAAGTCCGACATCGGCTTCTGGTGTTCGGGTTCCTCGGACTACCTGGCGGGGCGTGCGTTCTCGTTCGTCTCCGCCGTCGACGCGATCGGCGCGTTTCCACCGATCATGGAGTCGCACGTCGAGATGGACGCGGCCTGGGCGTTGTACGAAGCCTGGGTGAAGCTGCTGTGCGGTGAGGTCGACACCGCTTTGGTGTACGGGTTCGGCAAGTCGTCGGCCGGACAGCTCCGCCGTGTGATGGCGATGCAGCTCGATCCGTACGTCGTGACGCCGCTGTGGCCGGATTCCGTTGGCCTGGCCGGGATTCAGGCGCGGATGGGGATCGAGGCCGGGCTCTGGGACGAGGAAGCGATGGCGTCCGTCGCCGCACGGAGTCGCGCCGCGGCCGTCTCGAACCCGATGGCGCAGCTCTCCGGTTCCCTCGAGATCCCGGACCTGCTGGCCACTCCGTACGTGGCGGATCCGTTGCGGCGGCACGACTGCGCGCCGATCACCGACGGCGCGGCCACGATCGTGCTGGCGGCCGGTGATCGTGCGCGAGAGCTCTGCGAACGGCCCGCGTGGATCACCGGTTTCGAACACCGGGTGGACTCGCCGTCGTTCGGTGCGCGCGATCTGCTGACGTCACCGTCCACGGTGGCCGCGGGCAAGGCGGCCGGTGCCGAGGGCATCGAGGTGGCGGAGCTGCACGCGCCGTTCAGCCACCAGGAGATCCTGCTGCGCCAGGCACTCGGGCTCGGCGACGACGTCGTGGTGAACCCGTCCGGCGGCGTCCTGGCCGGCAACCCGATGTTCGCGGCGGGACTTGCTCGCATCGGCGAGGCGGCCCGGCGCGTGCACGACGGCTCGGCCTCGAAGGTGCTCGGCCACGCCACCAGTGGCCCGCTGCTCCAACAGAACCTCGTCTGCGTGATGGAAGGGCGGGAGTAGATGCGACCGGCAGCAGTGGTCGGCACCGGCCAGACGCACCATGCCGCAAAGCGCCTCGACGTGTCGATGGCAGGCCTGTGCCGCGAGGCGATCGACCGCGCGATGGCCGACGCGGGCGTCGACTGGCAGGACATCGACGCCGTGGTCCTGGGCAAGGCCCCGGACCTGTTCGAGGGCGTGATGATGCCCGAGCTCTTCCTGGCCGACGCGCTCGGCGCCGTCGGCAAACCGCTGCTGCGCGTGCACACCGCGGGTTCCGTCGGCGGCAGCACCGGCAACGTGGCGGCGTCGCTCGTCCAGTCCGGCGTGCACAACCGCGTGCTGGCCGTGGCGTTCGAGAAGCAGTCCGAGTCCAACGCGATGTGGGCCCTGTCCGTGCCGACCCCGTTCACCATGCCGGTCCACGCGGGCGCGGGCGGCTATTTCGCACCGCACGTCCGCGCCTACATCCGCCGCGCCGGCGCCCCCGAACACGTGGGCGCGATGGTCGCCGCCAAGGACCGCCGCAACGGCGCCTTGAACCCGTACGCGCATTTGAAGCAGCCGGACATCACCGTCGAGTCGGTCCGCGCGTCCACCATGCTCTGGGACCCGATCCGCTACGACGAGACCTGTCCTTCGTCGGACGGCGCCTGCGCGGTGGTGATCTCTTCGGAACCGACGTCCGGTCGTGCCGCGTGGATCCGCGCGACCGCGATGCGCACCGAGCCGACGACGTTCGCCGGGCGCGACCAGGTCAACCCGCAGGCCGGCCGCGACGCCGCCCGCGCGTTGTGGAAGCAGGCGGGGATCACCGATCCTCTGTCCGAAGTGGACGCGGCCGAGATCTACGTCCCGTTCTCCTGGTTCGAGCCGATGTGGCTGGAAAATCTCGGCTTCACCGACATCGGCCAGGGTTGGAAACTCACCGAGGCGGGCGAAACCGAGATAGGCGGCCGCCTCCCGGTGAACCCGAGCGGCGGCGTCCTCTCGTCCAACCCGATCGGCGCCTCGGGCCTCCTCCGCTTCGCCGAGGCCGCGATGCAGGTCATGGGTACGGCCGGCGACCACCAGGTGGACGGCGCAAGAGTCGCGTTGGGACACGCCTACGGCGGCGGTTCGCAGTTCTTCGCCATGTGGGTAGTCGGATCGGAGACGCCATGAAGTTCACCGTCGGCATCGCCATGAGCCCACTCGACCAGCTGACCGAACTGGCCCAATGTGCCGAGGAGTGCGGCTACGCCTCCATCGCCCTGCCGGACTCCCTGTTCTTCTCCGAAAAGGTCTCCGCCGACTACCCCTACACCCCGGACGGCTCCCGCATGTGGAACGCCGAAACCCCGTGGGTGGACCCGTTCGTGGCCGCCGCGGCAATGGGCGCCGTGACGTCCCGCATCCACTTCTACACCCAGGTCCTGAAACTGGGCTCCCGCAACCCGCTGCTCCTGGCCCGCCAGATCGGCTCGGTCGCCCACCTGACCGACAACCGCTTCGGCCTGGGCGTGGGCCTCGGCTGGTCCCCGGAAGAGTTCGAGTGGTGCGGCGCTCCGTACAAGAACCGCGGCCCCCGCGTCGACGAGATGATCGACATCCTGAAACTCGTCCTGGCCGGCGGCATGGTCGAGTACCACGGCAAATACTTCGACTTCGACCGCCTCCAGATGTCGCCGGCTCCGTCTGCCCCCGTCCCGTTCTACGTGGGCGGCCACTCCCCTGCCGCGTTGAAGCGCGCCGCACGGGTAGGCGACGGCTGGACGTCCGCCATGATCAAGTTCGCGGACCTTCGCTCGGTCATCTCCCAGCTCGCGGACCTGGGCGCCTTCGAGCGCCCGTTCGAAATCCAGGCCGTGTGCATCGACCGCTTCGGCCTGGACGGCTACCGCCAGCTCGACGAGATCGGCGTGACCGACGTGATCGTAGTTCCCTGGCTGTTCTACGGCGTCGGCTTCGACGGCAGCCTGGAAGCCAAGAAGGACGGCCTTCGGCGCTTCGCCGACGAGGTGATCGGAGAGTTCGCATGACCGCCGTGACATGGAACGCCTCCCGCACCGAAACCCCGGCCCGCGTGGCCTCCTGGCGCTCCATGGACGCCGTGACCCGCGGCGCGAAAGACGAGTGGCTGGCCCTGTTCGCCGAAGACGCCGTGGTGGAAGACCCGGTGGGCCCGTCGATGTTCGACGCGGAAGGCAAGGGCCACCACGGCAAGGAGGCCATCGCCGCCTTCTGGGACCTGGCCATCGCCAACGTCGAACGCTTCGAGTTCGCGATGCACGACTCCTTCGCCGCCGGCTCCGAGTGCGCCAACGTAGGCGTCATCACCGCCTTCCTGCCCGGCGGCGCCCGCGTGGACACCGAGGGCGTCTTCGTCTACAACGTGGGCGAGGACGGCCTGATCCGCTCGATGCGCGCCTTCTGGGAAACCGAACGCGCGATGGCCACGTTCCGCGCCGAACCCTGATTCGGGCTTGCTCGCTGGTCCGGCTTGGGCGGGCTGGTCCGGCTTGGGCGGGCTGGTCCGGTTGGCACCGTCGGTTGCGGTTCCAGCGGAGGGGTCACCAGTGCGGGTTCCGTTGCGGTTCCAGCGTGCTTGCGCGGGCCTTGACGAGCGTTGGTTTCGACATCGCCGCTTCGCGACGATTGCGATTGGCGCTTGACTTCGGGGCCCTTGCGAGGCGCTGGTCGGCCTCAAAAAGCCGGGCATGTAAAGCGCCCGGCCGATCCGAACACGGTAGCACCTCGCACCCAAAGTCAAGCACCAATCGCGGTGCGTACGTGGTTGAGTTTGTGCGGTCGGGTTCCGGAAATTACCGCTTCCCGGTTTTGCATTGCCCTGTCCGGCTCGCTCCGCTTCGCCACGCCAGTCTGGAGCTGGCGATTCACTCGATGGTGTTCATTTTCGACCCCGATATTCACGTGATCTTGCGGTAAATTAGAACACGTGAGCGACCCCAGCCTTCCCCTCCTCTCCACCGGCGAGCTGCTGCGCGGCATCGTCGACGAGGTGACGGAATCCCGGGCCCGCGATTATGCGATCATGCAGAAAATCGCCGAGTTGAACCGGCGCGGCGCCGCCACCGAACTCGGCTACAAAAACCTTCCGCTCGTGCTGCGCGACGCGGTCCGCTGGGACAAGAACACCGCCACACGGTGGGTCGAACAGGCCGCGAAGCTGAGCGGTGAGATCACCCCGACCGGCAGCGAGATCACCGCCCGGCTCCCGATCACCGCCACGGCCGCCGCCGAGGGCGCCCTGTCGATCGACCACGTCGCGGTGGTCGCCGAGGCGATGCAGACCCTGCCCGCCGACCGTGAGGCGCAACTGGTGGACTACGCCCGCCAGTTCGAGCCCACCCTGGTCCGTGCCCTGGGCAAGAAGCTGATCTACGGGTTGTTCCAGAACGACCCCGAACCCACAGACCCCCAGCCCGAGCCCGCCTGCTCCCGTAACCGGCTCACACTGCGCCAGACCAAGGACGGGGTGGTGAAGTACTCGGGGACGATGGACCCGGTGACCGGCGCGACGTTGATGGCGGCGCTGGGCCCGCTGGCCAAACCCCGCCCCGCCACCGCCGAAGGCCCCGACCCGCGCACGCTGGACGAGCGGCAGGGCGACGCCCTGGCCGAGCTGCTCGATCTGGTGTTGCGCGCGGACGTGCTGCCCGAGCACGGCGGCGAAGCGGTCGCGCTGACGGTGACCGTGGACTACGACGACCTGGCCGAGCAGGCCGGGGCGGCGACGCTGGACAACGGCGTACACCTCCCCGCCGACCAGGTCCGCCAGCTCGCCTGCAGCGCCGGGATCCTCCCGATCGTGCTGGGCAGCCGCTCCCAGCCGCTCAATGTCGGCCGCCGGTCCCGCCTGTTCACCTCCGGCATCCGCCGCGCCCTGGTCGCCCGCGACCACGGCTGCGCGTTCCCGGGTTGTGGGCGTCCGCCGAAACACTGCGACGCCCACCACATCCAGCACTGGGCCGACGGCGGCGACACCTCCCTCGACAACGGCGTCCTGCTGTGCCGCCACCACCACACCCTGATCCACCGCAGCGGCTGGGACGTCACCATCGAACACGGCATGCCGGTCTTCTACCCGCCCGCCTGGCTCGACCCCGAACGCAGACCCAGACACAACCAGCTCCACACCGCCGCCTAACCCCGACCACGAGAGACGCGAGCGGACCCCACCACCACCTCCACCGCCACGGCCGTGCAGCACCACCACGGCCGTGGCACAACCATGCCCAAAACGCGGGACGGCCAGCAGCGGCATCGGCAAAGACGAAGACAAGAACCGATCCCACTATGGCAATGCGAAGCGAGCCCGTACACACCTAATGCCGCGATGGGAAGCGGTAATTTCCGGAACCCGACCGCCTAACGCAACCACGCACGCTCGCGATTGGCGCTTGACTTTGGGTGCGAGGTGCTACCCTGTTCGGATCGGCCGGGCGCTTTACCTGCCCGGCTTTTAGAGGCCGACCAGCGCCTCGCAAGGGCCCCGAAGTCAAGCGCCAATCGCAATCGTCGCGAAGCGGCGATGAAATGACCCGGCTCGTCAACGGCCCACGCAACCGCCTACGAATACTGCACCTGAAAGTCCTTGATCCCGTTCAACCACCCGGACCGCAACCGCCGAGGCTCAGCCACCTGCCGAATCCCAGGCATGTGGTCAGCAATGGCGTTGAAGATCAGATCAATCTCCAACCGAGCCAAGTTGGCCCCGATGCAGAAGTGCGCCCCACTCCCGCCGAACCCGAGATGCGGGTTGGGATCCCGAGTGATGTCGAACCGCCCAGGCTCCTCGAACACTTCCTCGTCGAAGTTCGCAGACGAGTAGAACAGCCCGACCCGCTGCCCCTTCTTGATCTCCACCCCGCTCAACTCGGTGTCCTGTGTGGCCGTCCGCTGAAACACCACGACAGGCGTGGCGAACCGGACGATCTCATCAGCAGCGGTAGCCGGTCGCTCGGCCTTGAACAGCTCCCACTGCTCAGGATGATCGAAGAACGCCTTCATCCCGTGGGTGATCGCGTTACGAGTGGTCTCGTTCCCCGCGACGGCCAGCAGCAGCACGAAGAACCCGAACTCCTCGGACGCCAGGCCGGCACCGTCCACATCGGCCTGTACCAGCTTCGTGACGATGTCCGCGCGCGGGCACGCGCGCCGGTCCTCGGCCATCGTCCACGAGTAGCCGAGGAGTTCGGTGGCCGCGGCCATCGGGTCGCCCTCGAACTCGGGGTCGTCGTAGGAGATCATCTGGTTCGACCAGTCGAAGATCTTGCGACGGTCTTCCTGCGGGATGCCGATGAGTTCCGCGATCGCCTGCAGCGGGAGTTCGCAGGCCACGTCCGTCACGAAGTCGCCCTGGCCCTTGGCGACGGCCTCGGCGACGATCTTCTCGGCTCGCGCGCTCAGGGCGTCGCGCAGGGCGTTGATCGACTTCGGAGTGAAGCCGCGGGAGATGATGCCGCGTTGCTTGGTGTGGAACGGTGGGTCCATGTTGAGCAGGAGGAGGCGCTGCATCTCGATGCGGTCGCGGGTCATGCCTTCGGCGAAGCGGATGATCGCCGTGTTCTCCCAGCTCGAGTAGATGTCGCTGCGGCGGGAGACCTCCTTGACGTCGGCGTGTTTGGTCACCACCCAGAAGCCGTCGTCCTCGAAGCCGCCCTGGCCGGTCGGGTGGGAGTTCCACCAGATCGGTGCGGTCTGGCGCAGTTCGGCGAACTCCTCCAGGGGTAAGCGTTTCGCGTACATGTCGGGGTCGGTGAAGTCGAAGCCCTCAGGGATGCGCGGCTTGCCCACGGAGGCCACCTCCTTGATGTAACACGTTCTACCTGATTCAAACACGGTTGCGCCTTGTGTTGAAGCCCCCAGGCAGCCAATCTGGTCATGCACAGGAACGTGTTCTAGTTTCTAGGAGGCTCGCGTGGGCAGTCCGGTGATCGTGGGAGCGGTGCGCACGCCCATCGGCAGGCGCAACGGCTGGTTGTCAGGGCTGCACGCCGCCGAGCTCCTCGGTGCGGCGCAACGGGGTTTGCTTGACAGGACCGGTGTCGATCCGTCCACTGTCGAACAAGTCATCGGCGGCACCGTCACCCAGGCGGGCGAGCAGTCCAACAACATCGCCAGGACCGCCTGGCTGCACGCGGGCCTGCCGCACACCACCGGCTGCACCACGATCGACGCCCAGTGCGGGTCGGCGCAGCAGTCCACGCACCTCGTCGCCGGGCTGATCGCGGCCGGTGCCATCGACGCGGGCATCGCGTGCGGGGTCGAGGCGATGAGCCGGGTGCCGTTGCGCAGCAACATCGGTGACGCCGGCTCACCGCGGCCCGACTCGTGGAGCATCGACCAGCCGAACCAGTTCGTCGGTGCGGAACGGGTCGCCGCGCGCCGTGGCATCGGGCGTGAGGAGGTCGACCGGTTCGGCGTCCAGTCGCAGACACGGGCGGCGCGGGCCTGGGCAGAGGGACGGTTCACCGCCGAGGTCGTCCCGGTGAAGGTCGGCGAAGAGCTCGTCGAGACCGACCAGGGCCTCAGGGAGACGTCACTCGAGGCACTGGCGGCGTTGAAACCGGTTCTCCCCGACGGCGTGCACACGGCAGGAACGTCGTCGCAGATCTCCGATGGTGCGTCGGCCGTGATGGTTGTGGACGAGGGCTGGGCGCGCGCACACGGCCTCACGCCACGCGCGCGCATCGTGACCCAGTGCCTCGTCGGCTCCGACCCGTACTACCTGCTCGACGGCCCGGTGGACGCGACCACCCGGCTGCTGGAACGCAGCGGCATGAAGATGGGCGACATCGACCTGTTCGAGGTCAACGAGGCGTTCGCGTCGGTCGTGCTGTCGTGGGCCGCCGTGCACC
Organism: Lentzea nigeriaca; assembly: GCF_016907955.1. Lineage (GTDB taxonomy): Bacteria > Actinomycetota > Actinomycetes > Mycobacteriales > Pseudonocardiaceae > Lentzea > Lentzea nigeriaca. The sequence continues at coordinate 485,739 of NZ_JAFBCX010000003.1, forward strand.
GGCCGAACCTCGACCGGGTCAACGTCAACGGTGGGGCGATCGCGATCGGTCACCCCGTGGGCAGCACGGGCACGCGGCTCATCACGACGGCGTTGCACGAGCTGGAGCGCCGGGACGCCACGACCGCCCTCATCACCATGTGCGCCGGTGGTGCACTGGCCACGGGAACGATCATCGAACGCATCTGAAGACTGGGCCGGTGTGTTGCTCAAGCTTCAGGCGCCGTAAACAGGGACCGGGTGGTCGGCGGCGACCAACTTGCGGACCACCTCGCCCAGCTCGTCCGGCGACCACCGTGCCCCCTTGTCGATCTCCGGCCCGCGCTGCCAGCCGTGGGCCACGCAGATCCGGCCGCCGTCGACCTCGAACATCCGCCCGGTCACGTCCGCGGCCTCCGCGCTGCCCAGCCACACCACGAGCGGCGACACGTTCTCCGGCGCCATCGCGTCGAACCCGTCGTCCGGTGCCGCCATCGTCGAGGCGAACATCTGCTCGGTCATCCGCGTCCGCGCCGCCGGCGCGATCGCGTTCACCGTCACGCCGTACCGCGCCAGTTCGGCCGCCGCCACCAGGGTCATCGCCGCGATTCCCGCCTTGGCCGCGGAGTAGTTCGCCTGGCCGACGCTCCCGAACAGGCCGGCGCCGGACGACGTGTTGATCACCCGGCCCGACACCGCGCCACCCGCCTTGTGCACGCCGCGCCAGTACGCGGCGGCGTGGTGCAGTGGTGCGAAGTGGCCCTTGAGGTGCACGCGCACGACCTCGTCCCACTCGTCCTCGCCGCAGCTCACGATCATCCGGTCGCGCACGATCCCGGCGTTGTTGACCAGGACGTCCAGCCCGCCGAACGTCTCCACGGCGGCCGACACCACCCGCGCGGCACCGGTCCACGTTCCCACGTCGTCCGTGTTCACCACAGCACGCGGCCCGATCAACGCGGCCACCTCCGAAGCAGGCTCCGCTGACAGGTCGTTCACCACGACCCGAGCCCCGGCCGCGGCGAACGCCAGAGCGTGCGCGCGCCCGATGCCGCGACCGGCACCGGTGACGATGACGACGCGGTCCTCGCACAACCTCATGAAGAACTCCCGTTCGTGTTGGCGGCGGCCAGGAACGCGGGCACCTCTCCCCCGCCGTGCACGACCAAGGTCGCACCGGTGACGTAGGAAGCCAGCGGAGAGGCGAGGAAGACCGCGCACGCGCCGATCTCGTCGGGCGACGCGAGCCGGCCGAGCGGCACGGTGCGCGACACGGCTTCGATCCCGGCCTCGTCGCCGTAGTGCAGGTGGGACTGCTCGGTGCGCACCATGCCGACGGCCAGGGCGTTGACCCGCACGCGCGGCGCCCACTCGACAGCCAAAGACGAAGTAAGGCTGTCCAGCCCGGCCTTCGCGGCGCCGTACGCAGCGGTGCCCGGTGACGGGCGGCGCCCGGAGACGCTGCTGACCATCACGATCGAGCCACTGGACATCACCGAGTACGCGGCCTGCGACACCAGCAGTGGCGCCAGCAGGTTCAGCTCCACGATCTTCTGGTGGAACCGCGGCGAGGCCTGGTCCGCCAACGCGAACGGCGCCCCGCCGGCGTTGTTCACCAGCACGTCCAGCCGCCCGAACCGCGAGACGATCCCGGAGATCAGCTCCGAAACCTGCGAAACGTCCCGGACGTCGCACTGCACGAACGACGCACCGGGCACGGAAGCGGGACGCCGCGCACAGGTCACGACCGTCGCACCAGCCGACAGGAACGCGCGGGTGATCCCGAGTCCGACACCCCGCACGCCGCCCGTCACGAGGACGACGCTTCCGTCGAGGGAGAGTTCCACTCCGCACCTACCCCGGTCGCTCCGGCGCTGCTAAATTACCAAGCAATCGCTTGGTTCGGAAGGCGGCGCCGTGGGAATCTCCAGCAGCCACACCGAAAACGGCATCATCGAGGTGACGGTCGACTTCCCTCCTGTCAACGCCATCCCCGCGCGCGGCTGGTTCGAGCTGGCCGAGACGATCACCTACGCGGGCAGGGATCCGGAGGCACGGGTCGTGATCCTCAGGGCCGAGGGCAGGGGGTTCTGCGCGGGTGTCGACATCAAGGAACTCCAGCGCACGCCCGGTTACGACGCCCTGATCGCCGCGAACAGGGGCTGCGCCAAGGCTTTCGCGGCCGTGTACGACTGCGAGGTGCCGGTCGTCGCCGCGGTCAACGGGTTCTGCCTCGGCGGCGGCATCGGGCTGGTCGGCAACGCGGACATCATCGTCGCGTCCGACGACGCCACGTTCGGCCTCCCCGAGGTCGACCGGGGCGCTCTCGGCGCCGCGACGCACCTGGCCAGGCTCGTGCCGCAGCACCTGATGCGGACGCTGTACTACACGGCCCGCAACGTCAGCGCGCGGACGCTGCTGCACCACGGCAGCGTCTACGAGGTCGTGCCGCGCGAGCAGCTCGACGAGGCGGCCCGCGAGGTCGCCAAGGAGATCGCCAAGAAGGACCCGACGGTGATCCGCGCGGCCAAGGAGGCGATCAACGGCATCGACCCGCAGCGCGTGCACACGAGCTACCGCTACGAGCAGGGCTTCACCTTCGAGCTGAACCTCACCGGCGTGTCGGATCACGCCCGGCAGGCCTTCCTGGACGGAAACCATGCGCGACAAGCGAATGACAGCTGACGAGGCCGTTGCCGGAATCAAGGACGGCATGACCGTCGGCATCGGCGGCTGGGGCTCGCGGCGCAAGCCGATGGCCCTGGTCCAGGCGATTCTCCGGACGGATCTCAAAGACCTCGAAGTGGTCACCTACGGCGGCCCCGACGTCGGACTGCTGTGCGCGGCGGGCAAGGTCCGCCGGTTGGTCTACGGGTTCGTCTCGCTCGACACCATCCCGTACGACCCGTGGTTCAAACGGGTCCGCGAGGCCGGTGGGATCGAGGTGCTGGAGCTGGACGAGGGCATGTTCCAGGCGGGGCTCAGGGCTGCCGGGCACCGGTTGCCGTTCCTGCCGATCAGGGCGGGCCTGGGCTCGGACGTGCTCAAGTACGCGCCCGGGATCAAGACCGTCCGTTCGCCCTATGACGACGGCGAAGAGCTGGTCGCGATGCCCGCGCTGAAGCTCGATGTCGCACTGGTGCACCTCAACCGCGCGGACCGGCACGGCAACGCCCAGTACCTCGGGCCCGACCCGTACTTCGACGACCTCTTCTGCCTCGCCGCGGACCGGCGTTACGTCTCGTGCGAGCGGATCGTGGAGACGTTCGACGGGCCGCCGCAGACGTTGCTGCTCAACCGGATGATGGTCGACGGCGTCGTGGAAGCACCAGGTGGCGCGGGGTTCACGAGCTGCGTCCCCGACTACCCCCGCGACGAGAAGCTCCAGCGCGAGTACGCCGAAGCCGCCGCCGACCTGGAGAAATGGCCGGACTTCTACGAGAGGTTGCTGGGATGAGCGACATCACCAGGGCCGAGATCTGCGTCACGGCCTGCGCGGACCTGTTCCTGGGCGCCGGTGAGACGCTCGCCAGCCCGATGGGGCTCATCCCGTCCCTCGGCGCGAAACTCGCCCGCCTCACCACAGAGCCCGACCTGCTGCTGAGCGACGGCGAGGCCTTCCTGCTCACTCCGGGGTCCACTGTGGAGGGATGGCTGCCGTACCGGAAGGTGTTCGACGTCGTCGCGCACGGCCGCCGGCACGTCGTGATGGGCGCGAACCAGGTCGACAGGTTCGGCAACCAGAACATCTCCGCGATCGGCGACCACGCGAGGCCAACCCGCCAGCTGCTCGGCTTCCGCGGAGCGCCCGGCAACACGATCAACCACCGCACCAGCTACTGGGTGCCGCGGCACAGCCCACGCGTGCTGGTCGAGGCCGTCGACGTGGTCTCCGGCGTCGGCTACGACCACGCCGTGGGCCCGTTCCACGACGTCCATCGCGTCGTCACGAACCTGGCCGTGCTCGGCTTCGACACCCCCGACCACTCGATGCGCATCCTCTCGGTGCATCCCGGTGTCTCGATCGACGAGGTCCAGAAGCAGACGTCGTTCCCGCTCGTGGCCGACGACGTCGCCGAAACCCGGCTGCCCACCGACGAGGAGCTCGACCTGATCCGCACCGTGCTCGACCCGGACGGCAAGCGCGACAAGGAAGTCCCGGCATGAGGACCGCGCTGACCGAGCTCGTCGGCGTCCGCCATCCCGTGGTGCAGACCGGGATGGGCTGGGTCGCCGGGCCACGCCTCGTCTCCGCGACCGCGGAAGCGGGCGGGCTCGGCATCCTCGCGTCGGCCACGATGACCTACGCCGAACTCGAAGCCGCCATCAAGGAGACCCGCTCCCGGACGGCACAACCGTTCGGCGTCAACCTGAGAGCCGACGCCCAGGACGCGGCGGACCGGGTCGACCTGCTGATCCGCGAACAGGTCAAGGTCGCTTCCTTCGCGCTGGCCCCGAAACCGGACATGATCGCGAAGCTGAACGACGCCGGCGTCGTCGTGATCCCGTCGATCGGCGCGGCCAGGCACGCGGAGAAGGTCGCGAAGTGGGGCGCGCACGCGGTGATCGTGCAGGGCGGCGAGGGCGGCGGCCACACCGGCGGCGTGGCGACGACCCTGCTGCTCCCGAGCGTGCTGGACGCCGTCGACATCCCGGTGATCGCCGCGGGCGGCTTCTTCGACGGCAGAGGGCTCGCGGCGGCGCTCGCGTACGGCGCGGCCGGAATCGCGATGGGCACGAGGTTCCTGCTCACCCAGGAGAGCACGGTTCCCGACGCGGTCAAACAGGCCTACCTGCAACGAGATCTGAACGGCACGGTCGTGACCACCCGCGTCGACGGTCTGCCGCACCGAGTTCTGCGCACCGACCTCGTGAACCACCTGGAGCAGTCGGGGAAAGTCAGCAGTCTGGTGCGCGCGATCACGAACGCGGCCAGGTTCCGCCGGCACACCGGGCTGACCTGGCGCGCGATGATCCGCGAGGGCCTGGCCCTGCGGCACGGCAAGGATCTCACCTGGTCGCAGGTGATCATGGCCGCGAACACGCCGATGCTGCTGCGCGCCGGTCTGGTCGAGGGCAGGACAGACGCGGGTGTGCTCGCGTCGGGTCAGGTCGCCGGTCTCCTCGGCGACCTGCCGACGTGCGAAGAGCTGATCACCGGCATCGTCGAGGACGCCGAGGCGATCATCGACCGGCTCAAAGACGTTCGATGATCGTCACGTTCGCCTGACCGCCGCCCTCGCACATGGTCTGGAGCCCATAACGGCCGCCGGACCGCTCCAGTTCGTGCAGCAACGTCGTGAAGAGCTTGGTGCCGGTCGCGCCGATGGGATGACCGAGAGCGAGCGCTCCCCCGTTGACGTTGACCTTCGCCAGGTCCACGCGCAACTCCTTGGCCCACGCCAGCGGAACGGACGCGAACGCCTCGTTGATCTCGAACAGGTCGATGTCCGAAATGGACATCCCGGCTCGTTCCAACGCGAACCGGGTGGCGCGGATCGGCGCGGTCAGCATGTAGATCGGGTCGGACCCGCGAGCGGAGAGGTGGTGCACCCGAGCTCGCGGCGTCAGCTTCCGTTCACGCAACGCCCGCTCCGACACGACGAGAACCGCCGAAGCGCCGTCGGAGATCTGCGAGGACAACGCGGCCGTCGTCCGCCCGCCCGGCCGCAGCGGTTGCAGCGCGGCCATCTTCTCCGCACTCGTGTCCGGGCGCGGGCACTCGTCGTGCACCACACCGTCGACCGGCGCGATCTCCCGGTCGAACCTGCCCTCCTTGATCGCGGTGATCGCCCGGAGATGGCTCTGCAGCGCGTATTCCTCCATCTCGCGCCGGGAGAGGTCCCACCGCACGGCGATCAGGTCGGCGGCGCGGAACTGGTTGACCTCCTCGTCGCCGTACCGGTGCTGCCAGCCCTCACAGCCCTCGAACGGGCTGACCGTCATGGCCGAGCTGATCGGCACCTGCGACATGTTCTGCACGCCACCGGCGACGATCACATCGGCCGTCCCGCTCATCACCGCCTGCGCCGCGAAGTGCAGCGCCTGCTGGCTCGACCCGCACTGCCGGTCGACCGTCACGCCCGGCACCTGCTCCGGGAAACCCGCCGCCAGCCAGGACGTCCGCGCGATGTCACCCGCCTGCGGCCCGACCGTGTCCACGCAGCCGAAGATCACGTCGTCCACGTCCGTCGGGTCGACGTCGACGCGGTTGAGCAGCGCGGTGATCACGTGTGCACCGAGATCGGCGGGATGCACGTGGCTCAGCTCGCCTCCACGCCGACCCGCCGGAGTCCGCACAGCCTCGATGATGTACGCCTCGGCCACGAGGGCCCTCCTTCTAGGTCTTCGAGTTCTTACGGCGTCCCGTGGCGATGCCGTCGAGCAGGATCGCGAGGTACTGGTCTGCCACGGCGTCCGCGGACAGTCCGCCGCCCGGCCGGTACCAGCGCACGGCCACCCACACCGTGTCGCGGATGAACCGGTAGGCGAGATCCACGTCGAGATCGGCGCGGAACACGCCCGCGCCGATGCCCTCCTCCAGCAGCACCGTCCAGAGCTTGCGGAACTCCACGTTGCGGTCGTCCAGGTACGAGAACCGCTCCAGCGGCATGAGGTGCTTGGACTCGTTCTGGTAGATCGCGACCTCGGCGTGCCGGGTGTCGATCGCCTCGAACGACGCCACGACCAGCGCCTTCAGCGTCTGCTTCGGCCCGAGGCCGGCGTCGACGATCTCCCGGTACCTGCTGAACAGCTCGTCGAGGAAGGTCCGCAGGATCTCGTCCACCATCGACTCCTTCGAGTCGAAGTGGTGGTAGAGGCTGCCGGACAGGATGCCCGCCGCGTCCGCGATGTCCCTGACCGTGGTCTGCCCGTACCCACGTTCGGCGAACATCCGTGCGGCGAGCTCCAGCAGCTCCGTCCTGCGGTTGCTCATCGGTCTTTCCTTCCTCATGGGTGCTGACTGCTCACCGAGACGACCTCGCCCGTCAGGTAGGACGAGTAGTCGCTGGCGAGGAACACGATCACATTCGCGACCTCCCACGGCTCGGCGGCGCGCCCGAAAGCCTCGCGGGACGCCAGTTCGGTCAGCAACTCCTCACTGGTGACCTTGGCCAGGAACGGGTGCGCCGCCAAGCTCGGCGCCACCGCGTTCACCCGGATGCCGTGCTCGGCCACGTCCATCGCGGCGCACCGGGTGAGCGCCATGACTCCTGCCTTCGCCGCCGCGTAGTGGGCCTGGCCGCGCTGGGCGCGCCAGCCGACGACGCTCGAGTTGTTAACGACAACACCGCTTCGTTGGGCGACCATTTGGCGCAACACGGCCCTGGTGCAGCGGAACGTGCCGTTCAACGTCACGTCCAGCACGCGCGACCACTCGTCGTCGGTCATGTCCACGACGGACTTCTCTCCACCGAGGCCCGCGTTGTTGACCATCACGTCGATGCGGCCGTAGCGCGCGACTGTTTCGTCAACGAGCGTCTGCACCTGCTGCTCGTTCGTGACGTCGCACGGGATGGCGTGATCCGCGCCGATCGCCTCGTGGGTCTCATTCAACCGGCGCTCGTGCCAGTCGCTGATCACCACCGTGGCGCCTTCTTCGAGGCAGCGTTTCGCGGTGGCGGAACCGATGCCCGTGCCCGCCGCCGCGGTCACGACGACGACTTTGCCCTTGAGCAGGTCGTGGCCGGTCATCGCGGCAACCCCAGGACGCGGTGGGCGATGATCTCGCGCTGGATCTCGTCCGAGCCGCCGTAGATCGTCTCCGCGCGGCTGAACAGGAACATCCGCCGCCACGCGGTGCCGTCGAGCATCGCCTCAGGGCCGAGCGACTCCATCGCGAGCTCACCGAGCCTGCGATGCCAGCCGCCCCAGAACAGCTTCAGCACGGACGCCTCCGGACCTGGTTCGTCGTTGAGGGTGCGCAACGTGTGTGAGCGCATGACGTGGAGTTCGAGCCACGCCCTGGTGAGCTTCTCCCGCATGCGATCGGGAGCGTCGGCCATGATCGCGTCGAGTTCCCGGCGGAAGCCGACCTGGTGGCCGAGCATCGCCGTGCCGCGTTCGAAGCCGAGCGTGGCCATGGCGACCTTCCAGCCTTCGCCCGGCTGCCCGACGACGTTCTCGCGGGCGGTGACCGCGCCGTCGAAGAAGACCTCGTTGAACTCGGACGTGCCGGTCAGCTGGCGGATCGGCCGGACCTCGACACCGGCCTGGTGCATCGGGACGAGCAGGTACGACAGGCCCTGGTGGCGTTGCGATCCCGGTTCCGTGCGGCACAGGACGAAGATCCAGTCCGAGTGGTGCGCGTTCGACGTCCAGATCTTCTGGCCGTCGATCACCCACTGGTCGCCGTCGAGCCTGGCCCTCGTCTGGACGGACGCGAGATCGGAGCCCGCGCCCGGCTCGGAGTAGCCCTGGCACCACAGCTCGTCGAGGCTGCGGATCTTGGGCAGGAAGCGTTCTTTCTGCTCCGGAGTACCGAACGCGATGAGCGTCGGACCGAGCAGCCCCTCGCCCACGATGTCGACCTTCGCGGGCGCGTCGGCCTCCGCGTACTCCTCGTGGAAGACGACCTGCTCCTCCACGCTCCGCTCGCCGGGCCAGCCGAGGCACGTCCACCCGTGTGCCGCCAGGTGCCGGTGCCATCGCAGCCGTCCCTCGAACGCCTCGTGCTCGCGACCGGGACCGCCCAGGCCGCGCAGCTCCGCGAACTCACCGACGAGGTTGGCGGACAACCATTCCCGCACCTCGCGCCGGAAGGACTCCATGGGCCATACTCTAACCTACCAAGCACTTGCTTTGGAGGACGTGATGGGCGGCGATCCAAGCAGGCAAACGGTTTCAGCGGTGCTCGACCGCGCTGCTTCGCTCTTCGGCGGCGCGGAAGCGTTGGTGGACGGGGACGTTCGCCTCACCTACACCGAGCTGCGGGCGCAGGTGCACACCGCGGCGCGCGCACTCGTCGGGATGGGTGTGCAGCCGGGCGACCGGGTCGCGCTGTGCGCACCGAACTCGCGGCACTGGGTGGTCGCGGCGCTCGGCGCGTTGCACGCGGGCGCCGCGCTGGTGCCGATCAACACCCGGTTCACCGCGACCGAGACGCTCGACGTGCTGCGGCGCAGCAAGGCGCGCGCGTTCGTCGTGGAGGGCGAGTTCCTCGGCCGCGACCGGCTCGCCGAGCTGCGCGGCGAGGACCTGCCCGAGATCATCGTGCGACTGCCCGCCGACTGGGTCGACTGGGCGACGAACCTGCCGTCGCTCGATCCGGACCAGCTCTGCGACGTCATGTACACATCGGGCACGACGGGGCGCAGCAAGGGCGCGATGAGCGCGCACCGGCAGTCGCTCGGGGTGGCCGAGGCGTGGGCGACGTGCGGCGAGCTGTCGTCGAGCGACCGGTATCTGATCGTCAACCCGTTCTTCCACACCTTCGGCTACAAGGCGGGGATTCTCGCCAGCCTGCTGCGGGGCGCGACGATCGTGCCGCAGCGGGTGTTCGACGTCGCCGAGACGATGCGGCTGATCGAGCGGGAACGCATCACCGTGCTGCCCGGCCCGCCGACGATCTACCAGTCGTTGCTCGACCACCCGGATCGCGGGTCGTACGACCTGTCGAGTCTGCGGCTCGCGGTGACGGGCGCGGCCGTGGTTCCGGTGGCGCTCGTCGAGCGGATGCAGTCGGAGCTGTCGTTCTCGACGGTGCTCACGGCGTACGGGCTCACCGAGGCCGTGGTGGCCACGATGTGCCGTCCCGACGACTCCCCCGAGACCGTCGCGCACACGTGCGGGCGGCCGATGGCGGACTTCGAGCTCCGGCTGGGTGAGAAGGACGAGGTGCTGCTGCGCGGCCCGAACGTGATGCTCGGCTACCTCGACGACCCGGACGCGACCGCGGCGGCCATCGACGCGGACGGGTGGCTGCACACGGGCGATGTCGGGCGCGTCGACGAACGCGGCTACCTCTCGATCACCGACCGGCTCAAGGACATGTACATCTGCGGCGGGTTCAACGTCTACCCCGCGGAGATCGAGCAGGCGCTGGCCCGGCTGCCGGGAGTCGCCGAGTCGGCCGTGGTCGGCGTGTTCGACGAACGGCTGGGCGAGGTCGGCGTCGCGCACGTCGTGACGTCGCCGGGGTTCGAGCTGACCGAGGCCGGGGTGATCGAGTTCTGCCGGGAACGGCTGGCCAACTACAAGGTGCCGCGGGCCGTCGAGTTCCACCCCGCGCTCCCCCGCAACGCCGGCGGCAAGGTCATGAAAAACCTACTGCGCAAGGAGAACGCGTGACAGTCTCGTACGAACGGCGGGACGCGGTGGCCGTCGTGACCATGAACCGCCCGGAATACCGCAACGCGCAGAACTCGGCGATGACCTACGCGTTGGACGAGGCCTTCACGCGCGCCGTCGACGACGACGAGGTCAAGGTGATCGTGCTGGCCGGTGCCGGCGACCACTTCTCCGCCGGCCACGACATCGGCTCGCCCGGCCGGGACGTCGACGTGTCGTTCGAGCGCAAGGCCGTGCTGTGGTGGGACCACGTCGGCCGGGCCGGAGGTGATCTCCGCTTCGCCCGGGAGATGGAGGTCTACCTCGGCATGTGCCGGCGGTGGCGGGAGATCCCCAAGCCGACGATCGCGATGGTGCAGGGCGCGTGCGTGGCGGGTGGCCTGATGCTCGCCTGGGTGTGCGACCTGATCGTGGCCGCCGAGGACGCGTTCTTCGCGGATCCCGTGGTGCGCATGGGAATTCCCGGCGTCGAGTACTTCGCCCACCCGTGGGTGCTCGGTCCGCGTGCCGCCAAGGAGGTGCTGTTCACCGGCGACCGCTTCTCGGCCCAGCGCGCCTACGAGTGGGGCATGGTCTCGCGCGTCGTGCCACGCTCCTCGTTGGAGTCGTCCGTTTTCGAGCTGGCCTCGCGGATCTCGGCGATGCCGCAGTTCGGGCTCGCGCTGGCCAAGAAGGCGGTCAACCAGGCCGAGGACCTCATGGGTATGCGGGCCGGCATGGACTCGGTGTTCGGACTGCACCACTTCGCGCACGCCCACAACGCCGAGGTGAGCCCCGACGCGTTGGCGGGCATGGACGCCCGTTCGATGAAGAAGGCCTCCAGCTGATGGATCTCGATCTGGACGCCGCGACGCTGGAGTTCCAGGCCGAGGTGCGGTCGTGGCTGGCCGCGCACGTTCGCCCACTGTCCTCAATGGACACCGCAGAGGGCTTCGAGGAGCACCGCTCGTGGGAACGGCTGCTCGCCTCGGAACGGCTGTCGGTGGTCTCGTGGCCTGCTTCGTTCGGCGGCCGCGATGCCTCGTTGCTGCAGTGGCTGATCTTCGAGGAGGAGTACCACGCGTCGGGCGCGCCAGGCCGGGTCTCGCAGAACGGCATCTTCCTGCTGGCACCGACCCTGTTCGCGCACGGCACGGACGAGCAGCGTGCGCGGATCCTGCCACCGATGGCACGCGGTGACGAGGTGTGGGCGCAGGCGTGGTCGGAGCCGGAGGCCGGCTCCGACCTGGCGTCGTTGCGCAGCACCGCCGTTCGTGGCGAAGGCGGCTGGTTGTTGCGCGGGCAGAAGACCTGGAGCTCGCGGGCGGCGTTCGCGGACCGGGCGTTCGGCCTTTTCCGCACGTCCGCGGAAGGGCGTCATCGCGGCCTGACCTATCTGATGTTCGACCTGCGCGCCGACGGGGTGACCGTGCGTCCGATCAACCAGCTCGACGGCGAACCGGGCTTCGCGGAGATCTTCCTGGACGACGTGTTCGTGCCGGACCGCGACGTGATCGGCGCCGTCGGCGACGGCTGGCGCGTGGCGATGAGCACCGCCGGGAACGAGCGCGGGCTGTCGTTGCGCAGTCCTGGCCGGTTCGTCGCCGCGGCCGGTCGGCTGGTGGAGCTGTACCGCAAGAACCCCGATCCGGCGTTGCGTGATCGGGTCGTGGACGCGTGGATCGGTGCGCAGGCATATCGGCTGCACACGTTCGGGTCGCTGGCCAACCCTCCTGCCGGGCCGGCCGCGAGCGTGACGAAGGTGTTCTGGTCGGAGTTGGACGTGGCGTTGCACGAGACCGCGCTGGACCTGCTCGGGGAGGTCGCGCCGGGATGGCGGGACGGGTGGCTGTTCTCGCTCGCGGGGCCGATCTATGCCGGTACCAACGAGATTCAGCGCAACGTGATCGCCGAGCGGATTCTGGGGTTGCCGCGATGATGTTGACTCTGTCGCCGGAGCAGGCGGACTTCGCCGGGGTGCTGCACGGATTTCTCGCGGCCGGGAAGAGGGACCTGGACGAGGTGGGAATCGCGGAGGTCACCGACCCGGTCGATCTGGTGGTCGTGTTCGAGGAGTTGGGGCATCACGCGTTGGGTGGGCCACTGATCGAGACGTTGGCCGTGGTGCCGGCGTTGGTGGGTGCTGCCGGGAGCGGACCAGGCGCGTCGATCGGCACGGCGGTGGGAGCCGGGACCTGGTCCGTCGCCTTCCCGCCCGCCGTCCCCCACGCCGTCGAGGCCGACCACTACCTCCTGGTCGAGGGCGACAGCCTCCGCGAGGCGGTCGCCACCGCCGAACTGTCCTCAGTGGATCCCGCTCGCCGCCTGGTCGAACTGACCGCCGGTGCCGTCGTCGCAACCGGGATCCCCGCCGCCCAAGCCTTCGACCTCGGCGTCCTGACCTGCTCCGCCCAGCTCCTGGGCCTCGGCCGCGCGATGCTGGAGATGACCACCGCCCACGCGCTGGCCCGCACCCAGTTCGGCAAGCCGATCAGCTCGTTCCAGGCCGTCAAACACCACCTCGCCGACGTCCTGATCGGACTGGAGCTGGCCCGCCCGCTGGTGTTCGGCGCCGCCATCACGATGACGACCCGCGACGTCTCCGCCGCCAAGGTCGCCGCCTCGGACGCCGCCTGGGCCGCTGCGAGGACCGCACTGCAGGTGCACGGCGCGATCGGCTACACCGCCGAGCACGAGCTCGGCCGTTTCCTGCTGCAGACACGCGCCCTGCGCACCGCGTGGGGCAGTCCTTCGATGCACCGGGCGCGCGTACTGGAGGCGTTGTGACACCGGAACAGGAAGCACTCCGCGACGCCGTCCGCAGCCTGCTCGCCAAGCACTCCGACGTCAGGGCCGCGATCGAGACCCCGGACGGCTACGACAAGGACCTGTGGGCGAGGTTGTGCGACATCGGCGTGCTGCCGATCCCCGAGCAGTACGGCGGATCCGGCGCCGGGCTCGCGGAAACCCGTGTCGTGCTGGAAGAACTGGGTCGCACCCTCACGCCGTCGCCGCTGCTGGCCTCGACCATCGCCGCCCGAGCGCTGCTGAGGTTCAACGACACAGGCCGGTTGCTGCGCCGGATCGCCGACGGCGCCGTCGCGACGCTCGCCTGGGACTCCGTCGAGGTCACGTCGACCGAGGCGTTCGACTACCCGGAGGTCAACGCCGCCAGCCACTACCTCGGCGGCACCGCACGCTACGTCCTCGACGGCGACCTGGCCGAGGTTCTCCTGGTCAGCGACGGCGCCTGGGTGTACGAGGTGGACCTGTACGGCGTGACCCGCGAGCACACGCCGACGCTGGACCAGACCCGTCGGCTCGCCACGATCCACCTCACCAACGCTCCCGCGACCCGCCTCGGCCGCTGGTCACCCGAGATCCGCGACATCGCCCTGGCCGCACTGGCCGCGGAACAGGTCGGCGCGGCGGCGAGAGCATTGGAACTCACCGTCGAGTACACCAGGACGCGTGTCCAGTTCGGACGGCCGATCGCGTCGTTCCAGGCGTTGAAGCACCGCATGGCCGACCTCCACGTGCTGGTGGAGACGGCCCGATCCGCCGCGCTGGCCGCAACGGACGAGGTGTCCGCTGCCGTCGCGAAGGTGTACTGCTCCGAGGCGTTCTACAAGGTCGCGGCCGAGATGATCCAGCTGCACGGCGGCATCGCGATCACCTGGGAGCACGACGCGCACCTGTACTTCAAGCGGGCGCACGGCAGCGCGCAGCTGTTCGGCAGTCCTCAAGATCACATCGAGCGGCTCTCCCGTTTCGCCCACCGGTGATCGTTCCGGTACCTATGCTCCCGCCCCGTGGACGAACGAATCCTTGATCCCGACGGCGCGCGGGACCGGCTGGCCGCGTGGAAAGGCCGGATCGACAAGCTGGCCGCCGACACGAAGTCGATGAGTGAGCAGCTGCGAGGATTGCGGATCGTCGCGAAGGATCCCGCCGGCATGGCCGAGGTCACGATCGACTCGACCGGCGCGATGACGGACCTGAAGCTCACCGACCGGATGAGCAACGCCCGCCCGGAGACCGTGGCGGCGACGATCATGGCCACGCTCGCGGACGCGCGGAGGCAGCTCGCGGAGCGGTCGAAGGAGATCCTCTCCGACACCATCGGCACCGAGACGGCGGCGGGGCGCGCCATCGTGGAGAGCGTCGGCCGCCAGCTCGACGACGCGAAACCGGCTGTCAGGCCCGCTGCCCAGGACGACGACAACGGCGGCCGGACCTACACCGAGGAGCGGTGGTGAGCGGGTTCAACGTCGAGGCTGAGCAGCTGCGGGCGCACGCGGGCAGCATCGACGCCATCAGGCAGCGGTTCGCCAAGGTCAAGGCCGCCAGCGCGCACATCATCGGGGACGACCAGGCGTACGGCGCGCTGTGCGGGTGGATCTCCGGCGTGCTGGAAGGCAGGCACACCGAGATCGACGACGTGATCGCCACCGTCGAGCACAACCTCGAGCTCGTCGCGAAGGAACTGCGGGCCAGCGCGGACACCTACGTCACGGCCGACCAGGACAACGTCGACCGCATCACGTCGGCGGGAGGTGACCGGTGACGGAGGGTTCACTGGTCGCGCCGGTCCAGTCGTCCCGTGAGGCCTGGACCGGGGCCGGCCTCGCGGACGGCATCGAGGGGCTCGTCGAGGCGATCAAGAGCGAGGGCTGGGTCGACGACGTGCTCGCGGGTGCGTCGCTCGGCATCGACGTCGCGGCGAGTGTGCTCGACCCGATCAGCGCGCTGCTGTCCAACGGGCTCGGCTGGGCGATCGAGTACTTCGACCCGTTGCGGGAGATGCTCGACGAGCTCACCGGCCAACCGGACGTCGTCAGAGCGCACGCCGCGACCTGGAACAACATGGCGACCGAGCTCGCCGACATGGCCACCGACCTGCGCGCGGACCTGGAAAGCGACCTGATCAGCTGGGACGGCGAGGCGTCAGAGGCCTACCAGCGGCTGATGGTCAACAACGTGGACGCCATCGGTGGCCTGTCCGCGATCGCGGCGGCGATGGCGGCCGCGACCGAGGGCGCGGGCGGGCTGGTCGAGATGACCCGCGAGATCGTCCGCGACCTCATCGCCGACCTCGTGGCCAGGGTGATCGTGTGGGCGGTGGAGGCGATCTTCGTGGTCACCATCCCGGTGATCGCGGCCCAGATCACCGCGGCCGTGGTCAAGTGGGCGAGCCGCATCCTCACCTACACCACCGGCCTGATCTCCAGTCTGACCAACCTCACCAAGCTGCTGAACGGATAGGGCTCGATGACCCCGAAACCCAAGAAGCCGTCCCAGCAGCACGGCCACATCAACGCGGGCGCCGGTCTGTCCAGCGCGACGAAGGCGGCCAAGGCGACCGCGCAGGCGGGCACGCCGGGCGGCGGGAACCAGCCGGGCACCCCGGCCGGCAAGCCCGGTCAGCAGCAGGGCAGCAACAAGCCCGGCAAGAAGCCGATGCCTCCCAAGCCGACGGCACCGCCCAAGCCGGAGGACATCCACCACAGCGAGAAGTCCAGAACGCACATCATCGAGGGCGAGGGCGGCAAGCAGGGCGGTCACATCGCGGGCACCGGGCTCTCCACCAAGACGGAGTTCCCGCAGAGCTGGAAAGAACCCAAGATCATGGACGCGGCCTACCAGGTCACCCAGATGGGACCACCTGTGTCCGGGCCCAAACCCACCAAGGACGCCGACGGTAACCCCGCGTGGGCGTACAACTACGAGGGCATGGTCGACGGCGTTCTGGTGCGCACGACGGTGCTGTCGACCGGCGAGATCCGCACGTCGTTCCCGCCCGATGCCACCAACCCCGGTGTGATCCTCAACCCGGCCGCGCCCAACCCGGCACCGCAGGGCGTGCCGCAGAGCACCCCGCCTCGCTACAGTCACCCGGACGTCGGCGGGAACGGCAGCTGGACCTGGGAGGGACCGAAGGGCAACCGGATGATCAGAGTCGTCCAGGACGCCCAAGGCAACGTCACCACCACCGATCTCGGCCCGTACACGAAGAAGAAGTGAAGCTCATGGATGTGAAGACCTACGCCACGGTCACGGACCTGTGCGCGCGGCTCGCGGGCCGGTTGGAGGACGACACCCTGCGCTCGGTGCGCGAGGACTACTTCGGTGGCGAAGTCGCGCAGGCCGAGGCGACGCTGTTGATGAGCATGGCGTACGAGAACGTCGGCATCACGGCGGAGGAGCGCGAGCTCATCGCGTCCACATTGGATGATCCGGACAACGAGGACCTCGCCGCGGTGCCGGTGATCGACGAGGTGCCGCCAGTGCCTTACCGCTTCAGCGCCACCGCTCCCGCCGGTGCGCCGGACCCGAGCAAGGCTGACGTCGTGCTGTCCGCCGACGCCGCGCGGCACGGTGGCCGCCGGTTGCGCCGCGCCTGGCGTGAGCCGCTCGACGGCGCGCCGGACGGGGCGAAGTGGGTGTACGTGCTGCAGACGTCCGACACCGCGAACCTGCTGGGCGCGTTCGCCGGGCTCTCCGGCCGGTTGTGGGTGGTGCTGAAGGAGAAGTGGCCGCTGGAGGTCGTGGTCGAGGGCAGGCCGCTGCCGCCCTACCAGGCCGCGGCCGTCACCGTGGCACCGCAGATCTGGAGCGTCCAGCGCAACCGATGAACGGCGGCTGTCGAGGCTGGTAGAGCGTCGCGGCTTGGTTGTGCTCCGTTGAGTCGGGCAGGGGGCTGGCCGGTCTGGTGCTCATCACCGAAAGCCCGGATGATCGCGCTCTCATGCACGTCGATGGCGGTAGAGAAATGCCGACGCAAACGTTCGCTGATCAGCCCAGCTACTGCCAACTGTGCTGTCGGCAGCCATGAGAGCACGATCTTCATGATCGAAGCGCGGCTGCCTGCCGGCATCACTCTCACTGTCACATCCCAAGAGACAGCTGCGACACGCTACTAGGTCAGGCGTTCCAGCAGTCGCTGGAACCTCGGGCACTCCAGGTGGCTCGGCGCCGGGCAGGCCGCCGCGTGCCGCAGCCCGTCCCGCATCACGGTCAGCCTGCGGATCGTCGCGTCCAGCTCGTCGGCTTTCCCGGCGAGCATCGCGCGGTCGAGCTGCGGGCGGCCGTCCGGCGCGAACATCCGCGCGATCTCGTCGAGGGTGAAGCCCGCGGCGCGGCCGACCGAGATCAGCGCCAGCCGCTGGAAGACGTCGTGGCCGAACACCCGCGTGAGGCCGCGCCGACCGACCGAGCCGATCAGGCCGCGCTCCTCGTAGTAGCGCAGGGTGGAGGCGGGGACGCCGGAACGCCGGACCACCTCGCCGATGCCGAGTTCGTGCATGACACTTGACCTCAAGCCGACTTGAAGTAGGACGGTAGGAGCATGACACCAGAGGTCAACAGCGAACAGGCGGCCCTGTGGAACGGCCCCGGCGGGCACGGGTGGGCCGCCGCACGCGACATGGTCGACGTGGTTCTCCAGCCGTACGAGGACCTGCTCGTCGCGGCGGCGACACAACAACCGCGCACCGGCGTGCTCGACGTCGGGTGCGGCACCGGGGGCGTGACCAGGGCGATCGCGGCGGCGCTCGGCAACGTGCCGTGCGTCGGCGTCGACATCTCCGGGCCGCAGATCGCCGTGGCGCAGGAGGGCCCGAACGTGCGGTTCGTGCACGCGGACGCCCAGGTGCACCCGTTCGAGCCCGAGTTCGACCTGATCGTCTCGCGGTTCGGGGTGATGTTCTTCGACGACCCGGTGGCGGCGTTCCGCAACCTCGGGAAGGCCGCTATGCCCGGCGGCGAGCTGCGTGTCGTCGTGTGGCGCGACAAGGAGGAGAACCCGTTCATGACGGCGGCGGAACGAGCCGTCGCGCCGCTGATGCCGGACCTGCCGACGTTCGAGGCCGACGCGCCGGGGCCGTACGGGCTCGCGGACCCCGACCGGGCGCGGAAGGTGCTCGACGACAGCGGCTGGACGGCGATCGACCTGCGGAAGGTCGACCTGACCTGCGCCATGCCGGAGCGCGTGTTGCCGACGTACCTCACGATGCTCGGGCCGGTGGGGCGGGCACTCCAGCCCATGCCGGAAGACGAGCGCAAAGAGGTCCTCGACACCGTTCTGCGCGCGTTCGACGAGTTCGTGCACGACGGAGAAGTCCGCTTCCCCACCGCGTCGTGGGAGATCAGGGCGCTAACTCCACTCTGATTGGCGTTGCCAGGTCATCAGGTTGTCGAGCACCTCACCGGACCAGCCGCGGGTGTCCAGTTCGGCGTGCACGGCGTAGCGGCCGCGGTAGAAGAGCAACGGCTGGGCGTCGCGCACCGGCCCGAGCTCGACCACCGAGCCGACGACCATGTGGTGGTCGCCGGCGTCGTGCACCGCCGACACCTGGCAGTCGACCCACGTGAGGGCGCCGTCGAGCACCGGGGCACCGGTGGCCGACGGCGTCCAGGCCACGCCGGCGAACTTGTCGGCCCCGGCCTTGCCGAACACCGTCGAGATCTCCCTCTGGTCCTCCGCGAGGACGTTCACGCAGAACGCACCCGAGGATGCCATCGCGGTCCAGCTGCGCGACGTCCGTTGTGGACAGAACAGCACCAGCGGCGGGTCGAGCGACAACGCCGCGAACGCCTGGCAGGCAAAGCCGACAGGCCCGTCCGGGGACATGCCGGTCACCACGGTCACCCCCGTGCAGAAGTGACCGAGTACGGATCGAAACTGTGTTGAGTCTATTTGGGGAGCTACTTCTGGTAGCCCACGCTGAAGTCGTGTCCCCACAGGCTCACCGCCGTGCTCTCGCGTGCGATCCAGTCCTCATCGGACACCTGCCGTCCCTCGCAGCCGAACTCGACGTCGAACCCGCCGGGCGTCTTCACGTAGAACGACAACATCAGGTCGTTGACGTGCCTGCCCAGCGTCGCCGACATCGGCACCTTGCGGCGCATCGCCCGGTCCAGGGTCAGGCCGACGTCGTCGGTGTTCTCGACCTCGACCATCAGATGCACGACCCCGCTCGGCGTCGGCATCGGCAGGAACGCGAGGCTGTGGTGGCGCGGGTTGCAGCCGAAGAACCGCAGCCACGCCGGTGGCCCGTCGGCAGGACGCCCGACGAACTGCGGAGGCAGGCGCATCGAGTCACGCAGCCGGAAGCCCAGCACGTCCCGGTAGAAGCGCAACGCCGCTTCATCGTCCGAAGTGGACAGGACGACGTGGCCGAGGCCCTGCTCCTCGGTCACGAACCGGTGCCCGTACGGCGACACCACCCGCCGGTGCTCCAAGGCCGCACCGTGGAAGACCTCCAGGGTGTTGCCGGACGGGTCGTCGAAGCGGATCAGCCCGTTGACCCGGCGTTCCGCCAACTCCTCCGCGGTCCCTTCGACGTAGGAGACACCGGCCGAAGCCAGCCGCTTTGCCACCTCCTCCACCTCGGCCTCGGTGGCTGCCTCCCAGCCCGACACCTGCAACCGGTCGTGCGAGCCCGGCACGATCACCAGGCGTGCCGGGAAGTCGTCCATCCGCAGGTACAACGCGCCGGGAGTGGAGCCCTTGCCCTCGACCATGCCGAGGACCTTCAGCCCGAACTCGCGCCACCGGTCCATGTCGGTGGCCTCGATCCGGAGATATCCCAGTGATCGGATCCCCATCACACCTCAGCCCCCATTCACCTGTCGGCCAAGAAGTCAGTCGCAAGCCGGTTGAACTCGTCGAACTTCTCGAGCTGTGCCCAGTGCCCGCAGCCGCCGAACACGTGCAGCTGCGCCCGCGGGATCAGCTTCAACGCGAGCAACGCGCCGTCCAGCGGGTTCACCCGGTCTTCGCGGCCCCACACCAGCAGCACCCGTTGGCGCAACTTGTAGGCCTCACGCCAGAGCATCCCCTGCTCGAAGTCCGGTCCGGCGAACGACTTGCCGAGCGCGGCCATGGCGCGCAACGACTCCGGCTGCCTGGCCGCCTCGAACCGTTCGTCGATCAGCTGGTCGGTGACCAGCGACTGGTCGAAGACCATGATCCGCAGGAACGCCTCGATCTTCTCCCGCGTGGGTGTGCGCGCGAACGCGCTGAGCTTGCGCACGCCCTCGGTCGGGTCCGGCGAGAAGACGTTCAGCGACAACCCGCCCGGCCCCATCAGCACCAGCCGCCCGGCCCGTTTCCCGTAGTCCAGCGCGAACCGGACCGCGGTGCCGCCGCCGAGCGAGTTGCCCAGGATGTGTGCCCGCTCGACGCCCAACTCATCGAGCAGGTCCCTCAACGCCCGTGCCGCGAAGGTGAAGTACTGGCCGTGCTCGGCGGGCTTGTCGGACTGGCCGTAGCCCGGCAGGTCGACGGCCAGCACGCGGAACGACTTCGCGAACACCGGGATGTTGCGGGCGAAGTTGCTCATCGCCGACGCGCCCGGCCCGCCGCCGTGCAGCAGGACCAGCGTCTCGGTGTGGTCGGTGCCCGCCTCGTGGTAGTGCAGCCGCACGTTCATCACCGCCCCCTCAGAACAGCCCGTCGCGGACCTGGATGCCGAGCTCGCCCTTGCCGTACATGACGAGCACGCGCTCCGGGTCGTTGGCCGCGTGCACCCGTGCGGCGTGCGCGTCGCGCCAGAACCGGGGCAGCGGCAGGCCGCCGTTGATCGCCTTGCCGCCCGCGCTCTCGAAGAGCCGGTCGATCGCGGAAATCGCCCTCGCACTGCCCAGAACCTGATCCCTGCGCGCCCGCAGGCGAAGCTCCATCGGGATCTTCGTGCCGGCGACGGCGTGTTCCCACTCGTCGTTGATGTCCTTCTCCAGCTGCCACCACGCGGTGTCGATGTCGTTGGACGCCTGGGCGATCCGCACCTGCGCGAACGGGTCCTCGACGGATTTCTCGCCCAGGTAGGCGGCCCTGACGCGCTCACGGGTGGCGTTGACGTGCACCTCGTAGGCGCCGTACGCCATGCCGATCATCGGCGCGGTGATCGCGTACGGGTGGATCGTCCCGTACGGCATGCGGAACAAGGGCCCAGGATTGACGTCCTGGCCCGGGCAGACGCACCGCGCGGTGTGCATCATGCTCAGCGTGCGGTGTTCCGGCACGAACACGTCGGAGACCACGATGTCGTTGCTGCCGGTGCCGCGCAGTCCGACGGTGTCCCAGACGTCGTTGATCGTGTAGTCGGCGATCGGCAGCAGGAACGTGCGGAAGTCGACGGGTTTGCCCTCGTCGTTCATCACCAGGCCGCCGAGCAGCACCCACGTCGCGTGGTCGCAGCCGGACGAGAAGCTCCACTTGCCGCTGAACCGGAAACCGCCCTCGACCGGTGTCGCCCGGCCCGTCGGCGCGTACGAGGACGAGATACGCGTGTCCTGGTCCTCACCGAACACCTCGTCCTGAGCCCGCAGGTCGAACAGCCCGACGTGCCACGGGTGCACGCCCAGCACGGACGCGACCCAGCCGGTCGACCCGCACGCGCTCCCGATCAGCCTCACGGCCGTGTAGAAGTCGAGCGGGTGCGACTCGAAGCCGCCGTACCGTGTGGGCTGCAGCATCCGGAAGAACCCGGTCTCCTGCAACGCCTTCACCGACTCCGGCGGCACCTTGCGCAGTTCCTCCGCCTCCGCCGCGCGTTCCCGCAGGCTGGGCAGCAGTTCCCGCACCTTGCCGAGGATTTCCTCGCTCATCGGACTTTCTCCCTGCTCAGCTCCAGTGCGATGTCGATCAGCTGGTCCTCCTGCCCGCCCACGAGCTTGCGTTCGCCCGCGCGGACGAGGATCTGCGCGCCGGACACGCCGTAGCGTCGCGCCTGCGTGTACGCGTGTTTGAGGAAGCTGGAGTAGACGCCCGCGTACCCCATCATCAGCGCCATCCGGTCGAGCAGGCACTCCTCGGGCATGACGGGCCGGACGACGTCCTCGGCCGCGTCCACGATCTTGAAGAAGTCGACGCCGGTCTCGAACCCGAGCTTGTCGCAGACGCCGACGAACGCCTCCAGCGGCGTGTTTCCCGCGCCCGCACCGAATCCGCGCACGCTGCCGTCGATCTGCTTCGCTCCCGCGCGGGCCGCCGCGACCGAGTTCGCCACGCTCAGCCCGAGGTTCTCGTGCCCGTGGAACCCGACCTGGGCGTCGTCGCCCAGCTCGGCCACCAACGCGGACACCCTGTCGGAAACCTGTTCCAGCACAAGGGCTCCTGCCGAGTCCACCACGTACACGCACTGGCAGCCGGCGTCCGCCATGATCCTTGCTTGACGAGCCAACGCCTCCGGCGGCTGGGAATGGGCCATCATCAGGAACCCGACGGTTTCCAGCCCGCGCTCGCGGGCCAGCTGGAAGTGCTGCACGGAGACGTCCGCCTCGGTGCAGTGCGTGGCGATCCGGACGATCGACGCACCGTTGTCCTGCGAGATCAGGATGTCGTCCTTCACCCCGACACCCGGCAGCATCAGCACCGCGATCCTGGCCTGCCGCGCCGTCTCGGCCGCGACCTTGATCAGCTCCTGTTCCGGCGTGAGGCTGAAGCCGTAGTTGAACGACGACCCGCCCAGCCCGTCGCCGTGCGTCACCTCGATGACGGGCACCCCGGCGCCGTCGAGCGCCGCCACGATCGACCGGACGTCCTCGACCGTGAACTGGTGCCGCTTGTGGTGCGAGCCGTCACGCAGTGACGTGTCGGTCAGCCGCAGCTGCATTCGCGATCTCCTCCCCCACCTTCGTCGCGGCGGCCGTCATGATGTCGAGGTTTCCGGCGTAGGCAGGCAGGAAGTCGCCCGCGCCCTCGATCTCCACGAAGATCGACACGCGGCCGTCGTCGAACTGCGGGTCGCTCAGCAACCGGAAACCCGGGACGTACGAACGGATGTCTGTCTCCATGCGTGAGATCGAGTCCGTGATCAGGTCCGGATCGGCGTCCTGGGGAATCGCGCAGAAGATCGTGTCGCGCATGATCATCGGCGGGTCCGCCGGGTTCAGCACGATGATCGCCTTGCCGCGCTCGGCCCCGCCGATCGCCTCGATGCCCTTGCTGGTCGTGCGGGTGAACTCGTCGATGTTGGCTCGCGTCCCCGGCCCCGCCGACACCGACGCCACGCTGGCGACGATCTCCGCGTACGGCACCGGGACAACGCGAGACACCGCGTGCACCATGGGAATCGTGGCCTGGCCACCACACGTGATCAGGTTGATGTTGGGCGCGTCCTGGTGCTCACCGAGGTTCACCGGCGGCACCACGTACGGCCCGACCGCGGCCGGTGTCAGGTCGATCGCCCGGATACCGGCCTCCGCGTAGCGCGGCGCGTTGGCCCGGTGCACCGCCGCGGACGTCGCCTCGAACACGATGTCCGGCAGCTCGTCCTGACGCAGCAACCACTCCGCGCCGTCGACCGACACCTCGAGCCCCAGCGACGCCGCGCGCTTGAGCCCCTCGCTGGCCGGGTCGATGCCCACCATCCAGCGCGGCTCCAGCACCGGCGAGCGCAGGAGCTTGTAGAGCAGGTCGGTGCCGATGTTGCCGGATCCGACGATGGCCGCCTTCACGCAGTCACCTCAATCGAATTTCAGGTCTACGGAACCGAGTCCGGCGAACTCGGCGTGGAACTCGTCACCCGGCCGCGCGTCGATCGCCCGCGTGCACGAACCGGGAAGCACGATGTCACCGGCGAGCAACCGGACACCGAACGAAGCGACCTTCTCCGCGAGCCACGCGACCGCGATCGCCGGATCACCCAGCACCGCGTCGCCCCGGCCTTCGGCGACGACCTCACCGTTGCGGCGCAACGTCGCCCGCACCGCACGGATGTCCAGTTCGGACGGTCGGACCCGCTCGGTACCGAGCACGAACCCGGCCGACGACGCGTTGTCGGCGATGGTGTCCTGCAACCCGATCTTCCAGTCGATGATCCGGCTGTCGATCAGCTCGATGGCCGGCGCGACGAACTCCGTGGCCGCGAGGACGTCCTCGACCGTGCAGCCCTCGCCCGGCAGGTCGGCGCTCAGCAGGAACGCGATCTCCACCTCGACCCGCGGGTACAGGTACGCGGAGGCGTCCGCGGTTCCGGTCAGCTGCATGTCGTCGAGCAGGTGGCCGTAATCAGGTTCGTCGACGCCCATCATCTGCTGCATCGCCAACGACGACAGACCGACCTTGTGGCCGATCACGTCGCGGTTGCGGTGCCGGACGTTGAGCAGCTGGATCTCGTACGCGTCCACCACGTCGATCTCGGGATACAGCTCGACCAGCGGCTTGATCGGCACGCGGTCGCGTTCGGCCACGCGCAGCAGCTCGGCCGCCGCTTCCCTCTTCTGAATCGTCAGCACCTGGCCTCCTTCGCGACGTGTTGCCCTGCACGGCGGCCCGAGAAGACGCAGTCGGCGAGCGAGAGCCCGCTGACGTAGGACTCCGAGCACACCCCGACCGCCGATCGGCCGGCCGCGTACAGGCCGGGAACTCCTTGCACCTGCCCGGTTTCCTCGTCCACGACGAGTCCGCCGAGCGTGAGCATCGGGCACGGGTAACCAAACCCGGCTCGCACGCTCACGTTGATCAACGAGTACGGCGGCGTCCCAAACGGCTGTGTTGAGTCGTTTTGGGGCGTGCCGATGCCGGCCTTGGCCGCCACTTCCTCGATCGTGGGTGCGGTGACCATGCCCCGGTTCAGGAGGTAGCGGACCTGCCACCGCTGGAACGGCGCGGCCTGCGTCGTCACCTGGGCCCGCGCCACCCGCAGGATGTCGTCGTCGATCAGCAGCCACGCCTTGCCATCGCGCTGGATGATCTCGCTGCCGATCGCCGCGCCGTACCTCGTCGGATCACCGAACCTCCGGCCGGCGGAATCGACGAGCACACCGCGCTGCAGTGCGCTGGGCGGCGTGATGAACCGCCACACCGAGATCTTGTCCATCCGCGCGGTCTTCCCACCAGCGGCGACACCGAGGCGGATACCGGTTCCGTCATCGCCGGGCGTGCCGAGTGCGAGGCCACCCCGGTACTCCGGGCCGAGCTGCCGCACGCTCTCCCGGTCCGCGATGAACCCGCCCGCGGAGATGACGACTCCTCGCCGCGCGGTCACCGTGATCGGCCGGGCGAAGCGCCGTTCCAGCCACTCAGCCAGCGCGAACAGCTTCTTCCCCAAAGGCGGGTAGTAGATCCACGGCTTGGCGCCTGCTTTGGACAACACGCCGTGCAGGGTTCGCGGCAGCCCGGTCAGCGTCCGGCAGCGCACGCCCGTGACCCGGCCGTCGGTGGTGATCAGCTCTTCAGCACGGGTCTGGGTCATGATCCTCGCGCCCGCCCGCCGGGTCGCCTCGGCCAACCGGGCGAAGAAGACCCTGCCCGACGTTCCTTTCGCCTTGGTCCGGTGACCGCGCGGCGCGGGGCTCGGCCCGGAATGATCGAACACGGCGTCCTCGCTGCCGGACTGGTAGAGGTAGTAGTCGTCCGTCGGGTACGAGGTCTTGAACGGGCACAGGCTCGCGTCGAACGGCACGCCCTGGTCTTCCAGCCAGGCCAGCATCTTGGGGCTGTCCTCGCAGAACCGCCGGAGCGTCGCCTCCGAGACGGCGTCCCGAACCTCGTGCTTGAGGTAGGAGAACATCGCCTCGGGTGTATCGGTGATCCCGGCCTCGACCTGCTGCCCCGTCCCGCCGCCCGCGTAGACGACGCCACCGGACAACGCGGTGGCGCCACCGCCGGCGAACCGGTCGAGCACCACCACGGACGCACCGGCCGCCGCGGCTTCGAGGGCGGCGCACGCGCCGGCCGCGCCGAAGCCGATGACGACCACGTCAGCGGTGCCGTCCACGCATCCCTCCCGAAACGTGTTCTCGGTGAGTCGACTTGCCTGGAACTCCTACACCATAGCGCCAAACCGGCTCAGAACTATAACCTGTTCTAGTCTGAGCCTCTGGGAGGTGCGATGTACGACGTGATCGTCGTCGGCAGCGGCGCGGCAGGCATGACAGCCGCGCTCTGCACCGCTGGGAACGGCCTGCGCACCCTCGTCGTCGAGAAGGCCGAGCACTTCGGCGGTTCGACGGCGCGGTCCGGCGGTGGCATCTGGGTGCCGAACAACCACGTCGTCGCCGCGGCCGGCCAGCAGGACTCGCCGGAGCAGGCCGCCGCGTACCTGGAGCACATCGCCGGGGACGTGCCCGCCGACCTGCGCGAGGCGTTCCTCGACGCCGGACCCGCGATGCTGGCGTTCGTCTGCGCGCACACGCCGTTGAAGTTCCGCTGGGTGCGCGACTACGCCGACTACTACCCGGAGGCGCCGGGTGGCAGGCCGCGTGGCCGCTCGGTCGAGCCCCTGCCGTTCAACACGAAGCTCCTCGGCGAGGAGATCAAGGACCTCGAACCGCCGTACGTGCCGACACCGGCCGGGATCGTGATCACCCAGACCGACTACCGCTGGCTGACGCTGATCGGACGGCACCCGCGCGGCATGGTCACGGCAGCCAAGGTGTTCGCCCGCCGGTTCCTGCCCGGCAGGCGCCTCACGATGGGCCAGGCGCTGGCAGCAGGACTTCGTGCTGGTTTGAAAGCGCTCAACGTCGAGGTCCGGCTCAACACCGCGATGACGGACCTGCACTTCGAGAACGGCCGGGTCGCCGGAATCGTCGCGGGCGACAAGCTGATCACGGCCAACCACGTCGTTCTCGCGTCCGGCGGCTTCGAGCACAACGAACAGCTGCGCAAACAACACCAGGACATCGGTACGGAGTGGACGGTCGGCGCGACGGCCAACACCGGCGACGGCATCGAGGCGGGGCTCCGCGCGGGAGGCACGCTGGGGTTGATGGACGAGGCCTGGTGGGGCCCGTCCGTCCCGTTGCCGCGCGGCCCGTACTTCCTGCTCGCCGAACGCTCACTGCCCGGATGCGTGCTGGTCGACAGCACCGGGCGCCGGTTCGTCAACGAGGCGGCGCCCTACATCGACGTGGTGAAGGCGATGAGCGGCAAGACCTGGCTGGTGTTCGACCACGCCTACCGCAGCCGCTACCCGTTCTGCGGCGTCCCGCCGCGCCGTCCTCTCCCCCGGCGCTGGCGGGATGTCGTGCTCACCGCTCCCAGCCTCGAAGAACTCGCCCAGGAAGCCGATCTGCCCGAACTCTCCGACACCGTGCGGCGGTTCAACACCCTGGCCGTGGACGGCGACGACACCGACTTCCACCGCGGCGACAGCGCGTACGACCGCTACTACGGCGATCCGCGCAACCACCCCAACCCGAACCTGGCGCCACTCATGACCGGCCCGTTCTACGCGGTCAAGATCGTGCCCGGTGACCTCGGCACCAAGGGCGGCCTGCGCACCGACACCCGCGCGCGGGTGCTGCGCGAGGACGGTTCGGTGATCGAAGGCCTTTACGCCGCGGGCAACACCATGGCGTCGGTGATGGGACACACCTACGCGGGCGCGGGCGCCACCCTCGGACCGGCGATGACGTTCGGTTATCTCGCCGGACTCGACATCAGTGGAGGAATGCGATGACGCAGGACAGCGTGCGGACGATCGACACCGGCGCACCTCCAGCGCGGTTCGCGCGCGGCTGGCACTGCCTCGGTCTGGCCGACAGCTTCCGCGACGGCAAACCCCACGCCGTCGAGGCGTTCGGCACGAAGCTCGTGGTGTTCGGCACGGAGGACGGCAAGCTCAACGTGCTCGACGGGTACTGCCGGCACATGGGCGGCGACCTCACCCAGGGCACGATCAAGGGCAACACCGTGGCCTGCCCGTTCCACGACTGGCGCTGGGCGGGCAACGGCAAGTGCATCGACATCCCTTACGCCAAACGGGTTCCGCTGCGGGCACGCACCCGGTCGTGGATCACGATGGAGGAGAACAAGCAGCTCTTCGTGTGGAACGACCCCCAGGGCAACCCGCCGCCCGAGCACGTGACGATCCCGCGCATCGACGCGGCGTTCAGCGACGAGTGGAGCAACTGGACGTGGGACTCGGTGGTGATCGACGGCGCGAACTGCCGCGAGATCATCGACAACGTCGTGGACATGGCCCACTTCTTCTACATCCACTTCGCGTTCCCGACGTACTTCAAGAACGTGATGGAAGGCCACGTCGCCTCGCAGTACCTGACCACGCGCGGGCGGCCGGACGTCGCGATGGGCTCGAACTACACCGGTGACGTGGAGGTGCGCTCGGAGGCGTCGTACTACGGACCGTCGTACATGATCGACTACCTGTGGAACGACTACAAGGGCATCGAGATCGAGACGGTGCTGATCAACTGCCACTACCCGATCACGCCCACGTCGTTCCGGCTGCAGTGGGGCGCGATCGTGAAGAAGCTGCCCGGTGTCTCCGACGAGCACGCCGACAAGATCGCGGCGAAGTTCGCGCGTGGCATCGGGGTCGGGTTCCTGCAGGACGTGGAGATCTGGCAGAACAAGACGCGGATCGACAACCCGTTGCTGTGCGAGGAGGACGGGCCCGTCTACCAGCTACGGCGGTGGTACGAGCAGTTCTACGTCGACGTGGAGGACGTCACCGACGACATGGTGCGGCGCTTCGAGTTCGAGGTCGACACGAGTCGTGCCATCGAGGTGTGGGAAAAGGAAGTTGCCGAGAACTTGGCCAGGAGGGAACCGGCACCTCAGGAGCAGGCGAGGTGAACGAGCGCGACGAGTTCCTCGTCGGCGGGATGGTGCCGGTGAGATGCGACTGCGGGAACCGGGTGCTGGTCAAGAAGAACAGCCCGCAGCACACGAGCGTGCAGTGGCTCGCCGACACGAGTTCCTGTCCTGAGCTGTGCGGGCCGCGGTCGGCGTTCGTGCCGACGTGTCTGCGGCTGCGGGACAGCATCGAGAAGGCCGTGCGCGATGGAACGCTGGAGGTCGCCGATGGCTGAGGTGCACCGGCTGCGGATCGACGCCGTCATCGAGGAGACGTCCGACGCCCGGTCGTTCGTGCTGTCCGGAGTGGACTTCCCGGTGAAGCCCGGGCAGTTCCTGACCGTGCGGGCGGGTGACGTGGCGCGCTGCTACTCCCTGTCCAGTGCGCCGGGTGAGCCGTTGAAGATCACGGTCAAGCGGACGCCGGACGGGTACGGCTCGCACTGGATGTGCGACGAGCTCAGCGAGGGGTGCGAGCTGGACGTGCTCGCACCGGCCGGGGTCTTCACCCCTTCGTCGCTGGACTCCTCGCTGCTGGCGTTCGCGGCCGGGAGCGGGATCACGCCCGTCATGTCGATCATCCGGGCGGTGCTCACCCAGGGGTTCGGCCGGGTGTTCCTGGTGTACGCCAACCGGGACGAGAGCTCGGTGATCTTCGCGCGCGAGCTCGACGAGCTGGCGCGGGCGCATCCGGATCGACTGGTGGTCGTGCACTGGCTGGAGTCGGTGCAGGGGTTGCCGCACGTAGATGGATTGCGGGCGCTCGTGCGGGAGTGCGACGAGGCGTTCGTGTGCGGGCCCGCGCCGTTCATGGAGGCGGCACGCAAGGCGTTGCAGGACGTTCCGGTCGTGCACATCGAGAAGTTCGTGTCGTTGTCGAGTGATCCGTTTTCGAACGCCGAACCGGTGGCGGACGATCGCCCGGACGCCGTCGTCGAGGTCGACCTGGACGGTGAGCAGCACCGGTTTCCGTGGCCCGCGCGGACGAAGCTGCTGGATCTGCTGCTGGAGAAGGGGCTCGACGCGCCGTACTCGTGCCGGGAGGGGGCGTGCAGCGCTTGTGCGTGCCGGCTCGTCGAGGGCGAGGTCAAGATGCTCAACAACGACGTGCTCGACTCCGAGGACATCGCCGACGGCATCGTGCTGGCGTGCCAGTCGGTTCCGGTCACCGACATCGTGAAGATCACCTACGAGTGAGGGGCACTGGATGCCGATCGACCCTGATGTTGCTGTGGGAGCGGAACTTCCCGAGGTCAAGTTCTCCTGGACGCAGTCGGACGTGCTGCTCTACCACCTGGCGCTGGGGGCCACCGAACTCCGGTACGTCTACGAGCAGGGGCTGCGGGTGCTGCCGACGTTCGGCGTCGTCGCCCCCCGGTTCCACGAGACCGCGCCGCCCGTCGTGTCGTTTCCCGGTGTCGACATCGACCTGGCTCGGGTGCTGCACGGGACGCAGGAGATCACGGTGCACGCGCCGATCCCGGCCGAGGGCGAGGCCGTGCTGCGGACCCGGATCGCTGACGTGTGGGACAAGGAGAAGGCCGCGGTCATCGTGCAGGAGTCGACGGCCGTGACTCCGGACGGGACTTCGCTCTACACCACCAGGTCGAGCATCTTCGCGCGCGGCGAGGGCGGGTTCGGCGGCGAACGCGGGCCTTCGGGCAAGGTCGAGATGCCTTCGCGTGAACCGGACGCGGTGATCGAGACCGCGACTCTGCCGCAGCAGGCCTACCTGTACCGGCTGTGCGGCGACCGGAACCCGCTGCACGCCGATCCGGAGTTCGCGCGGCGGGCCGGGTTCGACCAGCCGATCCTGCACGGGCTCTGCACGTACGGCGTGGTGTGCAAGGCCGTGATCGACGCGCTGCTCGACGGGCCGGAGCAGGTGCTGTCGTTCGGGGCGAAGTTCGCGGGTGTGGTGTTCCCGGGAGAAACCCTGACCACACGGGTGTGGCGGGACGGTGCGCGGCTTCTGCTGACGACGTCCGCCGCGGACCGTCCCGTTCTCGCTGACGCCGTGCTCAGCCTCGCATAGTCCACTGCTGGTTGGTGCCGCCGTGACACGACCAGAGAATCAGCTTCGTGCCTGCGGCCGTGCCGGCGCCGTTGGCGTCCAGGCACAACCCTGACTGCACGCCGGAGATGGTGCCGTTCGAGTTGACGTTCCACTGCTGGTTGGCACCGCCGTGGCAGTCCCAGATGATCACCTGGGTGCCGTTGGTGGTGCCCTGACCGTTGGCGTCGAGGCACTTGTTGCCGTAGACCTGCAGCCTCTTGTCGGCGGTGTAGGTGAAGCGTTGCCGGTCGGCGCTCTGGCAGTCCGCCAGCTGCACCTGGGTGCCGTTGGTGGTGGCCGGAGCGTCGACACAGCGGCCGGACTGGCTACCGACGATCTGCACACCCGGCTGCGAGGCGGCTGGTGTGTAGCCGGCCGCGGTGATGTTGGCCTGCACGGCGTCCTCGGTGGCGTTCGTCGGGTAGCCGGAGGTGAGCACGCCCTCGAAGAAGGTGCCGGCGCCGGTGACGCTGTTGTCACCGCCGATGCCGAGCAGGATCGCGCCCTGCTTCTTCATCGGGTGGTAGCCGTTGGGACGCGGACCGTCGAACATGGTCGACAGGCCGCCCGACTGCGCGTTGCCGCCGCGGATAGCCCAGTGGTTCGACTCGCCCTTGACGATCGCCGTCACGAAGCGGTGGTTGATGGTCGGGTTCCTGTTGTACTTGGGGTTCACGCCGGAGAACAGGCCCCACTCCAGATCGGCCATGACCCACGGGCCGGGGCCGTCGCCGTAGCCCCACTGCTTGCTGGATCCGAAGTAGACGGTCTCCATGATGGCGGGACTGTCGGCGGCGTTGTTCGTCTGCGCGTTGCCGTAGTCGAAGCAGCACCACTGGTTGTAGTGCTGGCCGTCGACGACTGCGTAGATGCCTTCCGGCTGGTCACCGGTCGCGACACCGTTGGTCTTGTTGTTGCGGTAGCCGGTGCCCGGCGAGATGAAGACGCCGTAGGCCTTCTGGCCGCCGACGGTGACCGGTGCCGCCTTCGCGTCGGCGAGCTTGTCCCATCCGCCCGGCTCTGGGCCTTTCCAGGTGCCAGGGGGTGCCTGGGTGAGGTGGTTGCCGCGGCCGGACTGGTCGTAGATGACGGTGATGAGGCAGGCCGCGGTGCCGCAGAACGAGTCCTGGGCGGCGGCGTCGGCCACGCCGCCCACGCTGAGCACGCCGATGTCCCGCGTGGTGTTGTCCGAGGATCTTCTGACTTGGTAGAGCGGGCCGTTGTAGTTGCCGTACAACGCCCTCGTGGTGCTGTGCGCGGCCACGCAGGGCGTGTTGCCTGAGGCGTAGATGTCGCAGGGACCCGATCCCGCGGCGTGTGCGCTCGGTTCGTCGGGCAGAGGGGCGAGGGAGACAGCTGCGGTGAGGGCGAGTGTTGTCGTCGCTGCGGCGATGAGGCGGCGTGATCGACCTTTCATGCTGTCGTGCCTTCCGTGGGTGCCCCAGGTCGAACCGGTTCGTCACACCTGAGGGCGAGGCTGAATACCGACAACTGCACAACATTGCGCAGGTGTCGATGTTCGGCAAGAAGGTTCGTCGAACAAGCCGCCGCCATGGTCGAACCGGTTCGACAGAGTGGGCCAGTGCCAGGCCACTGGCCGGAACGCCTGGCAAGGCGCCTGCAAGTACCACCAACTCTTGATCAAATCGCCGCTGACTGCACCCAACTGGTTCGATGTCCTGCGAAGCGGCTTGGTCGCTGGCGTGGCCATACGGCGCCCTGCGGGCCGGTTGGTAGTAGAAAGACGCAGGTTGATCTTGAGTTGGTGGTACTTGCAAACGCCATCAGTGCAGGCCCGGCGGTCACCTGCCGACATTGCCTCGGATGGGGGCCACGCGGACCACCGACCTGCTGGCGTAGCGCGGACTGGTCGGCGAGCAGCTGATGCCGGGCCGCCGCGATCAATCCGCCGGCGGCCGTCGTTCCAGCGCCGCGAGCCGCAGCTCGAGCTGGTCGACCCGGTGCCGCAGAAGGGTCACCTGCGCTTCGAGCCCGATCTCGCGCTCGGCCCGGCGCTGGATCCGCGGCGACTTCGCGGCGCGCTCCACCACGGCGTCCAGCGGCACCAGCCGCTGCGGGCCGTTCGGCCCGTCGACCAGGCGCGACTCGATCTCACCGTTGCGGTACCAGGAACGCAGGGCCGAGCGGGACACTCCGGTCTCCGCCTCGGCCTGGGCGAGCGACACCCACGGGGTGTCCTCCAGCTGCGCGAACAGCCGCAGCTCGTCCTGCCACCGGGAAAGCCGGTCTTCCCACTCGCCTGACATTGGCATCCCACCCTGTCAGTGACACTGCATTGACATGGTCAATCATAGGCGCGCACGCTGGCTTCATGTTCGAGCGATTCACGGGGGAAGCCCGCCAGGTCGTCGTCCGCGCACAGGAGGCCTCGCGGGAACTGCAGCACAACTACATCGGGACCGAGCACGTGCTGCTCGGCCTGTTCGACGCGCCGGCCAGCGTCTCGGCCAAGGTGCTCCACCGCGTCGGGCTCACCAAGGAGACGGTGCGGGCGGACGTGATCGAGATCGTCGGCGCCGGCACCGAGCCGAAGAAGGAGGGGCACATCCCCTTCACGCCGCGGGCGAAGAAGGTCCTCGAGCTGTCGTTGCGGGAGGCGCTCAGCCTGAACCACAACCACATCGGGCCGGAACACGTGCTGCTCGGGCTGATCAGGGAGGGCGAGGGCGTCGCTGCCAAGATCCTCGTGCGGCACGCCGAGGACCTCGACCGCCTGCGCAGACTCGTGCTGGCCGAGATGACCGAACCGGCCACCCGCACGCAGAAGTCCACCACGGCGGCGGAGGAGGCGTTCTCCGCCGCGGAGGCGCTGGCCGGCGCGGGCCCGGTCGGCAGCCACCACCTGCTGGAGGCCCTGGTCAGGTCCGAGGGCAGCATGGCGGCTCGCGTGCTCGCCGATCTCGGTGTAGATCCGGAGACCATCGCCGCGAAGATCGATGAGCTCGACCCGGAGAGCACCACGGACGCCACCCCCGAGGAGGCCGCGGCGCGCAGGATGGAGCTGCGGCTGGCCGAGGACGAGGTGCAGCTCGTGTTCCGCGACGAGCAGACCCTCGACCTGGTGCGGCGTGTCACCGAGCTGACCGGCGGCCCTGTTCGCGGCACCGGTCCCGTCGCAGGCGACTTCGTTCCACTGTGGACGTCGACCAACGAGCTGCTGCACAAACTGCTCGGGTACCTCCAGCCGGAGCAGGAGAACGAACCCAAGGGGCTGGTGACCATGGTGCGCAAGGTCATGCGCGACCGGCTACGACGCGCCTAGCACAAGACCGCTCGTCGGCACGCCGGTGCCGGCGGTGACCAGGACGTGCTCGACGTCCGCGATCTGGTTCACCGCCGTGCCGCGCACCTGGCGCACAGCCTCGGCGATGCCGTTCATGCCGTGCAGGTAGGCCTCGCCGAGCTGGCCGCCGTGCGGGTTGAGCGGCAGATCACCGTCCAGTTCCAAAGCACCGGACGCCACGAAGTCCTTGGCCTCTCCCCTGCCGCAGAAGCCCAGTTCTTCCAGCTGGACCAGGACGAACGGCGTGAAGTGGTCGTAGAGCACAGCAACGTCCACATCGGACGGACCGATGCCCGACTTCTCCCACAACCCGCGTGCCACCACGCCCATCTCGGGCAGCCTGGTCAGGTCGTCGCGGTAGTAGCTCGTCATCGTGAACTGGTCGACGCCGCTGCCCTGCGTGGCCGCATTGATGTGCGCCGGCTTCTGCGGCAGCTCGCGGGCGCGTTCCGCCGAGGTGACGACGAGGGCGACGCCGCCGTCGGTCTCCTGGCAGCAGTCGAGCAGCCTGAGCGGTTCGGCGATCCAGCGGGAGGCCTGGTGGTCATCGAGGGTGATCGGCCTGTTGTGGAACCACGCGTGCGGGTTCGTGGCGGCGTGCTTGCGGTCGATCACCGCGATCCGGCCGAAGTCTTCCGAGGTCGCGCCGTACTCGTGCATGTAGCGGCGGGCGAACATCGCGACCATCGCGGCCGGAGTGCCCAGGCCCATCGGGTACGACCAGCTGTTGTCGATGTTCACGGCGGCCGCAGTCTGCACCTGGCCGAACCGGTGGCCCGAGCGTTCGTTGAAGGCGCGGTAGCACACGACTACCTTCGCCGCGCCGGTCTCGACGGCCATCGCGGCCTGCTGGACGGTCGCGCACGCCGCGCCGCCGCCGTAGTGGACGCGGCTGAAGAACGTCAGCTCCGGAATGCCCAGCTCGCGCGCGACGGCGATCTCGGCGTTGGTGTCCATGGTGAAGCTGACCAGACCGTCCACATCAGACGGTTCCAGGCCCGCGTCCGCGAGTGCCGCCCGCACCGCCTCCGCCGCCAGCTGGAGTTCGCTGCGGCCGGAGTTCTTGGAGAAGTCGGTCGCGCCGACGCCCACGATCGCGGCGTTCATGCCATTACCTCGATCTTCACGATGCCGGTGACGTGGTCGCCGTGCCCGGTCCTGCCGACGACCTCGATGGTGAGGTTCTGATCTTCGCGTTCGATGACCTGGCCGAAGAACTTCAGCGTGTCGTAGGCGTAGCAAGGTGCGCCGAGGCGGATGTTCACCTGACGCACCAGCGCTTCCGGGCCCGCCCAGTCCGTGACGTACCGCTGCACCAGCCCGGTCGTGGTGAGGATGTTGATGAAGATGTCCTTCGAGCCGCGCTTCACCGCCAGGTCGCGATCGTGGTGCACGTCCTGGAAGTCACGCGTCGCGATCGCGGTGCTGATCACGAACGTCGGGGTGGCCTCGACGTGCCACTCCGGCAGGGAATCACCGATCCGCACGGGGCCTCCAGCTCGGCATCGTCAGTTCGTCGTCGACCTTCGTGAACACGACCTCGACCGGCAGCCCGATGCTCGGTTCGCCGTCCAGTTCGCCGAGCATGCGCACGCCCTCGTCCAGTTCGACCAGGGCGATGACGAACGGTGTCTGCTTGCCGGGCACCTGCGGGTGGTGGTGCACGACGTAGCTGTAGACGACGCCTCGGCCGTCCGACACGAGGTACTTCGGTTTGGTGGCACCGCATTCCGGGCACATCGGGCCCGGTGGGTGGCGCAGGAGGCCGCAGCCGCCGCAGCGCTGGATGCGGAGTTCCTGGTTTCGGCAGCCTTCCCAGAAGTACTCGGTGTCGCGGTTGATCGAAGGGCGGATCGCCTGAGCTTGCCGCGGCTCTGGTTTGGGTTCCTGTTTCTCCGCTGGGCGGAACTTGAGCACCCGGAACCGCATCTCCGCCACGGCCTCGTCCCCCACGTACCAGGTGCTCCTGGTCGTGACGAACCACCCTTCGCCGAGCGCCGTCTTCTTCGGGCCCGTCACGTCCTCGAGTGTCGACGTCACCGAGACGTGCTCGCCGATCTTGAGGTAGCGGTGGTAGGTCTGGTCGCTGTTCGTGGCGACAACGGACGTGAACCCGGCCTCGTCCAGGATCTTCATCATCGCGCCGAGCGGGTCGTCCAGCGCACGTTGACCGTGCAGGCCGCCCATCGTCCACACCTGGACCATCGCGGGCGGCGCGACCTCGGTGTAGCCGGGGTGCTGGTCGCCGATCGCCTCCAGCCAGTTGTTGATCATCGGCAGGTTGACAGGGTCGCGGGCCAGCCTCGGCGCGGATTCGCCCTGCTCGGCGACGCGTGCGGCCTCTTTCTCGATGTCGATCATCGCACCACCCGTGGAAGTCCGAGCCCGATGTTGGCGATCAGCTCGCGCTGGATCTCGTTCACTCCCCCGCCGAACGTCAGCACGAGGTTGCGCCGTGCCTGAACGTCCAGCCAGCGGACCAGCTCGGCGTCGGCGCCGTGGCGTCCGACGAGCTCCTCCAGCAGCCGTCCGACGCGCTGGGTGCGGTCTGCGGCGAAGACCTTGGTCGCCGACGCGTCCGCGACCGAGACCTCGCCGCCGGCGACCTGCCAGTTGAGCAGTTCGTTCACCCGGTGCACCGCTCCGGCCTCCGCCAACGCCCGCCGCACGTCCGGTTCGTCCAGGAGCTGACGTTCGGCGGCCCAGCGGTGGACCCGTTCCACCAGAGCGCCGATCCGGCCGGACGGGCCGAGCATCACGCGTTCGTGGTTGAGCTGGGTGGTGATCAGCCGCCAGCCCTTGTTCTCCTCGCCCACCCGCATGCCCTCGGGTACACGCACGTCGTTGTAGTAGGTCGCGTTGACGTGGTGTGCGCCGTCGCACGTGATGATCGGCGTCCACGAGTAACCGGGATCCTTGGTGTCGACGATGAGGATCGTGATGCCCTTGTGCCGCGAGTCCGGCGCTCCGGTGCGGCAGGCGAGCCACACGTAGTCCGCGTCGTGGCCGCCCGTCGTGAACGTCTTCTGCCCGTTGACGACGTAGTGATCGTCTTCGCGAACGGCCTTGGTGCGCAACGCGGCGAGGTCGGTGCCCGCGTCCGGCTCGGTGTAGCCGATGGCGAAGTGGAGGTCGCCGCTCAGGATGCGCGGCAGGAAGAAGTCCTTCTGCTCCTGGGTTCCGAACGCCTGCAACGTCGGGCCGACCGTCTGCAGCGTCACGTACGGCAGCGGGACGTCGGCGCGCGCGGCCTCGTTGACGAAGATCTGCTGCTCGACCTGCCCGAACCCCTTGCCGCCGTACTCCACCGGCCACCCGACGCCGAGCCTGCCGTCCTGGCCGAGCCTGCGCACGAGCTCGCGGTAGGTCGCGCCGTGACGTTCGGTGAGCATGGCCTCGCGTTCCTCGGGTGACATGAGGTTCGCGAAGTACTCGCGCAGCTCGTCGCGCAGCTTGCGCTGGTCCGCGGTGAGGTCAATGAACATCGATGGCCCCCAAGCGGTGCTCCACTCCGCCGACGAACCGCGTCAGCTCCTTGGCCATGCCGTAGTAGCGGTGCATCGGGTAGGTGATGTCGAGCCCCAGGCCGCCGTGCAGGTGGTGGCAGGTGTGGACGGCCGGGAGCGCTTCGGCGGCCAGCCAGTAGGCGGCCGTGGCGAGGTCGTAGTCGTCGAGGCTCCAGCAGGCGGTCAGTGCCGCGAGGTGGAGGGTGCGGGAGGCGATGTAGACGTCCGCGACCTGGCACGCGGCCGCCTGGAACGTCGACAACGGCTTGCCGAACTGGTGACGGGTGCCGACGTGCTGCACCGTGAGGTCGAGCGCTCCTGCCAGCACACCGTCCGCGATCGCACACGCACCGGCCAGCGCGAATCGGCGCAGGTTCTCGGCCGCGCCGCGCAGCTCTTCGCCGCGAGCGCCTTCGAAGCACACGGTTCCGTCCGAAATGGACACACCGGGTTGCGCCGGATCGACCACGTAGACCCCGGTGTCGGCGCTCACGAGGATCCGCCGCGCCTCGGCGGCGTGCGGCACGTTGATCTTCATGCCGAAGATCCCGTCCGGCCCCGCCTTCGTGCTCGGCAGCGTGGGCAGAGGCGCGGACGGTTCGCTCAGCGCCGCCGTGAACACGCCGTGCTGCTCCACGATCAGCGGCAGCAGCTCGTCCTGCTGCTCGGGAGTCCCGTGCGCGACGATTGGCAGCACTCCCAACGCGAGTGTCGCCAGCGCGGGCACGTCCACGGCCCGCCGCCCGACCTCGGTGAGCAGGACGGCGGTTTCCAGGACGCCGAGCCCATCGCCACCGAGTCGTTCCGGAACGGCCAGGGCCAGCAAACCCGCTTCCCCCAAGGCTTTCCACGGGGTGTCGCTCTCCCTGCCCAGCACGTCGGCCGCCAGCGCGGCGATCTCCCGCTGGGTCTCGTCGAGCTCGAAATCCATCAGGGCTCCCTGCGTCAAATTTCCCTGGGTAGACCGAGAATCCGTTCGCCGGCGAGGTTCATCAGCACCTGGGTCGTCCCGCCGGCGATGCTCAGGCACCGGGTGAGCAGGAACTCGTGGACCACGTCGCTGTGCACGCTCGCCTCCGGTCCGAGCAGCTCGACCGCGAACTCGGCGACGTCCTGCCGCTGCCGCACCCCGACGAGCTTGCGCACGCTGGACTCCGCCCCCGGCTCCTGCCCGCTCAGCACGCGCAGGCTCGCCCGCAGGTCCAGCGCCGCGACCGCGAGCCCCTGCGCCACGAGCTCGCCCAGCCGTTCCGGGCGGTCGGTCGCAGCCTGGGAAGCCAGCACCCGTTCCAGCGACTCACCCAGCGACGACCCCATCGCGACCCGTTCGTTGGCGAGCGTCGTGCGGGCCAGCCGCCAGCCGTCGTTGACCTCGCCGACCACGCAGTCGTCGGGCACTAACACGTCGTCCAGGAAGACCTCGTTGAACCGGGCATCGCCGGTGATCTCCCGCAACGGCCGCACGTCGACGCCTTCGGAGCGCATGTCCACCAGGAAGTACGTGATGCCCTTGTGTTTGGGCACCGAGGAGTCCGTGCGGGCGAGGCAGATCGCCCAGTCGGCCTGGTGCGCGAGCGACGTCCACACCTTCTGCCCGGTGATCCGCCAGCCGCCGTCCACGCGGACCGCCCTGGTGCGCAACGACGCCAGGTCCGAGCCCGCCTCCGGTTCGCTGAACAGCTGGCACCACGTGATCTCGCCGCGCAACGTCGGCCGCACGAACCGTTCCTGCTGCTCGGCGGTCCCGTGCCGGAGGATCGTCGGCCCCGCCCAGCCGCCGATCACCAGGTCGGGCCTGCGCACCCCGGCACGCGCGAACTCGTCGTCGATCACCAGCAACCGCGCGGGGTCGGCGTCCAACCCGTACGGACGTGGCCAGTGCGGGACGAGGAAACCGCTGTCCGCCAGCCGTTCCCGCTGGGCGGCGGGATCCAGCCCGGCGATCCCCTCGGCGAACGCCCGCACCTCCGGATCGCCCGTGATCTCCACAGCGTGAGAGCGACGCATGCCTTGCAGAGCCAGCTCCGCGACCCGCCGCCGCCACCGGGTCGTCCCACCGGCGAGCTGTTGCAGGGACAACGCCCGGCGCAGGTAGCGGTGGGCGTCGTGTTCCCAGGTGAACCCGATGCCGCCCAGTACCTGGATGCAGTCCTTGGCATTGCGCACCGCCGCGTCCAGCGCCACGGCCGCCGCGACCGCCGCCGCCAGCGGGTGTTCGTCCTCCCCGACCGACCCTGCCGCGTCCCACGCGACCGAACTGGCCTGCTCCGCCCGGCACAGCATCTCGACGCACAGGTGCTTCACGGCCTGGAACGACCCGATCGCCCGGCCGAACTGCTGACGCTGCTTGGCATACGAGACCGCGGTGTTCAGGCACCACGCGGCGATCCCGCTCGCCTCGGCCGCCATCAACGTGATCGCGAGATCCGTCGGATCATCGACCTCGACGCCGGGTTCGGTGACGACCACCGAGCCCAGCGACCGCGAGAGGTCGACGGCGTCGAGCTCGGTCACCTGCCCGACGGGCGCGAGCCGCCAGGAGTCCGTTCTGACCAGCACATGCGTGGCTTCGGCCGCGCCGACCACGTGGTGAGACGAGAACCCGAATCCCGCGATCCCCTCGAACTCGGGGACCAGCACGGACGCCAGCGCTGTGGGCAGCAACGGCCCTGGCACGAGGTTCTCCGCGGCCCGTTCGAGCATCACCGCGAGATCGACGACCGTGCCGCCCTCCCGCACCACCTCGAAGAACCCGACCCGGACGAGGTCGGCCCACTCACCCTTCGCGGCGTCCACGCTGTCCCGCAGCGCTCGTTGTTCCCCGGTCGTGGCGATCGGCATACGACCTCCTCCAAGATGTGAAGGAGTTTATAGAACGTGTTCTAATTCGGGCAACAGATCATGGCCGCCAAACCGATCGAGTACGATGGAGGCGCAGCTGCAACACGTTCCAGGAGGATCATCTCCGTGTCACCCTCGAAGTCCCGCACGGACGCGCTGATGGCGGGCGAGGAGCTCAGCTCCGCGGCCCAGCGCGAACGGCGCAAGCGGATCGTCGACGCGACCATCGCGCTGGCGTCCAAGGGCGGTTTCGACGCCGTCCAGATGCGCGCTGTCGCCGACAGGGCGGACGTCGCGCTGGGCACGTTGTACCGCTACTTCCCGTCGAAGGTCCACCTGCTCGTGTCGAGCCTCGCGGTGGAACTGGAGCGCGCCCAGGAGAAGATGGACCGCACCACTGTGCCCGGCGACAGCGCCTACGAGCGCGTGCTGTTCGTCCTCGGCCGCATCACCAGGGGCCTGCAGCGCAACCCGCACCTCACCGAGGCGATGACGCGCGCGTTCACGTTCGCCGACGCCTCCGCGGGCGCCGAGGTCGACCGCGTGGCCTGGCTGATGGAGAGCATGTTCACCCGCGCCATGAGCGCCGAGGAGCCGACCGACGAGCAGAAGGCCATCGCCCGCGTGATCGGCGACGTGTGGCTGTCCAACCTGGTCGCCTGGGTCACCCGACGCGCCACGGCCACGGACGTCGCGAACCGGCTCGAGCTCACGGTGCGCCTGCTGCTCAAGTGAGTCTTCAGTCCTCGCACCGGTTCTGCGGGATGACCCCGGAGTCACACCCCCGAACCATGCCCTAACGTCTGTCCTATGAAGACGCTCGTCGTGCTGGCGGTGCTGGCCGTGATCGGCACCGGCACCGTCGTCCTGGTCAACCACTTCGGCGGCTGGAACACGCTGATCGGCAAGGCCTGGGCCATCACCTACGAGGTGCGGACCGAGCCGGCCGTCAACGGTCTCGTGCAGGTCCAGTACCTCGAGAACCCGGACAGGTACAAGAAGCAGACCCCGCAGTCCGTCACCAAGAACGCTCCCGTTCCCTTCACGCACGAGGTGGTCATCAACTACGGCGAGAAGGCCCAGGTCGCGGCGACACCCAACGGCGACGAGGTGCTGTCGTGCCGCATCCTGCTCGACGGCGTGAAGGAGCTGGCCAGCGCCACCGCACCGCGCGGCCAGAAGGTGACGTGTGAGGCGACGACCGCCAGCTAGGCGTTCAGGTTGATGAACCTCGAACCGGAACTTCGGTAGGGATTGACCGCTCGAATCGATACTGATTGTGTGGCTCCGAGCACAGGGGGTCACGTGACAACCAGCAGGCGGCAGTTCTTCGGTCGGGCGGCGGCGGTCTCGGCCGGAGTCGCGCTGACCTCACCACTGGAAGAGGCCGTCGCCGCGCCAGAGAACGACTCCGGCGTCGTCGAGGTGGCGTTCAAGGTCAACGGCGAACGCCGGAAGCTCGGCGTCGACCCGCGGGTCACGCTGCTCGACGCGCTGCGGGAGCGGCTGCAGCTCACCGGCACGAAGAAGGGCTGCGA
The DNA here is from genome assembly GCF_016907955.1 of Lentzea nigeriaca. Lineage (GTDB taxonomy): Bacteria > Actinomycetota > Actinomycetes > Mycobacteriales > Pseudonocardiaceae > Lentzea > Lentzea nigeriaca. The sequence continues at coordinate 527,784 of NZ_JAFBCX010000003.1, forward strand.
CCGCGGCCAGTGCGGCGCGTGCACGGTCCACGTCGACGACCGTCGGGTGCTGTCGTGCCTGACGCTCGCGGTGACGGTGCAGGGCAAGGAAGTCACGACGATCGAGGGCATCGCCGACGGCGGCGAGCTGCATTCCGTCCAGCGGGCGTTCATCGAGAACGACGGGTTCCAGTGCGGGTTCTGCACGTCCGGGCAGATCATGTCGGCGGTCAAGGTCGTCGAGGAGCGCGAGGTCCGCACCGACGACCAGATCCGCGAAGCCATGTCCGGCAACATCTGCCGCTGCGGCGCCTACCCGAACATCCTCGCGGCGATCAAGCAGGTCAAGGAGAGCTGATGCGCGCGTTCGACTACGCCGCGGCGGCCACCGTCGACGACGCCCTGAAGCTCGCGCGGCCGGGCTCCGCGTTCCTCGCCGGTGGCACGACGCTCGTCGACCTGATGAAGCTCGACGTCCTGACGCCCGACCGGGTCATCGACGTCAACTCCCTGCCGCTCAAGGGCATCCGGCTGCACGCGGGCGCGCTGCGGATCGGGGCGCTGGAACGGATGAGCGACGTCGCCGCGCATCCCGTCGTCACGGCGGTTCACCCGATGATCTCCCGCGCGTTGCTGCTCAGCGCCTCCTGGCAGTTGCGGAACATGGCGAGCATCGGCGGAAATCTCCTGCAGCGCACGCGGTGCGACTACTTCCGTGACGTCACGTCGGCGTGCAACAAGCGGCGGCCGGGCAGCGGGTGTCCCGCGCTGACCGGCGTCAACCGGGGCCACGCGATCCTCGGCACCAGCGACTCGTGCGTCGCGACCCACGCCAGTGACGTCGCCGTCGCGTTCGTCGCGTTGGAAGCCCAGGTCGTGGTGCGCGGCAAGGACGGCGACAGAACCATCCCGCTCGACGACTTCTACCGCCTGCCGGGCAGCACGCCGGAACGGGAGAACGCGCTCGCACCCGGCGAACTGGTCGCCGAGGTGGTCGTGCCGACGCTGCCCTGGGCCCGGCACTCCACCTACCTCAAGATCCGCGACCGGCAGTCCTACGAGTTCGCGCTCACGTCCGTGGCGGCGGCGGTCGACCTCAAGCGCGGTGTGGTGCAGGACGTCCGGCTCGCGGCGGGCGGTGTGGGCACGAAACCGTGGCGGCTGCGAGCCGTCGAGGAAGCCCTGAAAGGCGGCGTGGCGATGGAAAGAACGTTCGCCGATGCCGCCGAGTCCGCTGTGGACGGAGCACGGCCGTTGGCGCACAACGCGTTCAAGACCAGCCTGCTCAAGCGCTCGATCGTCCGCGCCCTGCTCGACGCGGCAGGTGTGCGATGATCGGCCAGCCCGTCGACCGGGTCGACGGCCGCATCAAGGTCACCGGCGCGGCACCGTACGCCGCCGACACCAAGGTCCCCGGCGTCGCCTACGGCTACCTCGTCACGAGCACGATCGGCAAAGGCTCCGTCACCGCGATGGACACGGCCGCGGCGCTGGCCTCCCCCGGCGTGCTCGCCGTGTACACACCGTTCAACCCGCTCAAGCTCTTCGCGTACGTCCAGGAGCAGAACGACGAGCGCTTCCCTCCGCTGCAGGACAACGAGGTGCGGTTCTTCGGCCAGGCCATCGGGTTCGTCGTCGCCGAGACCTGGGAGCAGGCCCGTGACGCCGCCGGCCTGGTCACCGCGACCTACCAGCAGCAGCCGCCGGCCACGGAGTTCCCCGGCCGGACCGCGCGGAGGTTCGATGAGGTCGAAGAGGTCGTCGGCACCCAGGCCCTCGGCGACATCACCTTCACCGCCACCTACACAACGCCGTTCCAGCACCACTGCGCGATGGAACCGCACGCGACTGTCGCGACCTGGAACGGCGACCACCTGACCGTCTACACGGTGTCGCAGGGCGCGCTTCTGGTGCAGCGCAGGCTGTCCGAGACGCTCGGCATCGACGCGGCGAAGATCCACGTGCTCAGCCCGCACGTGGGCGGTGGGTTCGGCGGCAAGTGGGGCAACTGGGCGCAGGTACCGCTGGCGTGCGCCGCGTCCAAAGCACTGGGCCGGCCGATCAAGGCCGTGCTCACGCGCGAGCAGGTGTTCGCGATGGCCGGACATCGGCCGACGACCGAGCAAACTCTCACAATGACGTGCACGGCCGACGGCAAGCTCACGTCGATCGTCAACGACGGTGTGACGAGCCGCGGCCTCGGCGGCAACTGGTCCGAGTCCGTCGCGAACTGGACGCTCACCACCTACGCGAGCCCCAACATCCGCGTCACCAAGAAGATCGTGCCGCTCAACCTCGGCGCGGCGACCGTGATGCGGGCACCCGGCGAGGCCAACGGCTCGTTCGCGCTGGAGAGCGCGATGGACGAGCTCGCCGAGCAGCTCGGCGTCGACCCGGTCGAGCTGCGGCTGCGCAACTACGCGACCCTCGTGCCCAACACCGGGAAACCCTGGTCCAGCAAGCATCTCGACGAGTGCTACCGGATCGGGGCGGAGGAGTTCGGCTGGGCCGAGCGGCCCAAGGGAGTCCGCGCGACCGTCGACGGCGACTGGCTCGTCGGCACCGGCATGGCCACCGCCACCTACGGCGCGGGCCGCGGCCAGGCGTCGGTCAAGGTCCGGCTGCACCCGGACGGCACCGCGTCCGTCTCCGGCACCGCCGCCGACCTGGGCACCGGCCAATACACCGTGTTCGCGATCCTGGTCGCCGACGAGCTGGGCATCCCGGTCTCCAGCGTACGGCCGGAGCTCGGCGACTCCACCTCCCCCGCCGCGGCGAACGCGGGTGGCTCAACATCGACAGGCACCAACGGCCCCGCGGTCCAGGTCGCGGCCAAGGCGGTGCAGACCGAGCTGATCACCCTCGCGGTCTCGAACCCGCGTTCTCCGTTCCACGGCAAGGATCCCGCGACGGTCGTCGACCGCGACGGCAGCATCTCGTCCGGCGGCGTGACGATGAGCTTCGGCACGCTGCTCACGACGTGCGACGTCGGTGGCGTCGAAGCGGTCGGCACCTCGCCCCGGCTCGTCGACCCCGAGCACGGCTACCGGTCGTTCGGCGCGCACTTCTGCGAGGTGCGCGTGCATCGGCTGACCGGCGAACCACGCGTGACGCGCTGGCGGTCCGTGTGCGACGCGGGCACGATCGTGAACGCCAAAGCAGCCCGCAGCCAGATCCAGGGCGCGGTGGTCATGGGCATCGGCCAGACGTTGCTGGAGGCCACCGAGGTCGACCACGCCACGGGCCGTTTCGCCAACGCCAACCTCGCCTCCTACCTGGTGCCGGTGCACTCCGACATCCCGAAGATCGACGTCCGGTTCCTGAACCACCCCGACCCGCTGGTCAGCGGGCTCGGCGCCAAGGGCATCGGCGAGCTCGGCATCGTCGGCGTGGCCGGCGCGATCGCGAACGCCGTCCACCACGCGACGGGTGTCCGGGTTCGCGATCTGCCGATCACACTGGACAAACTGCTTTAGGCGGTGAACCGGGTGGACGCCCCGTCGATGAAGATCTGCGCGCGTTCCAGGGTGTGCGAGCCGTACGTCCCGCCCGCGCGGGCGTCCAGCAGCGCGCTCTGCTGAGTCTCCATCATCAACCGCTGCAGCTCGCGCTGCTGGTTCAGGTGGCTGTCGGGGTCGCGTTCGTTGACCATCTTGTCGATCACCTCGCTGATGACGAGGCTGCGTTTCCTGGCCTTCTCGAGGATCTCGTCGTCGAACGGCTTGCCGTTCTCCCGCTGGAGCGACGGGCTTTCCAGCAACGCCTGCGTCGCCGTCATCAGCTCACCGGCGAGCCGCGCGTACTCGCGGCGCTCGTGTTCCTCGTCGTTGCCGCGGACGCCGAGCCACTTGATCACCAACGGCAGTGAGCCGCCCTGCACGACGAGGGTGAGGATCGCGACGGTGAACGCGACCAGGATCAGCTCGGCGCGGTGCGGCACGTACGTCGGCAACGACTGGGCCGCGGCGAGGGTGACGACGCCGCGCATGCCCGACCAGGCGAGCACCGCGCCACCGCGCCACCCGAGGCCTTCGCTCGCGTAGAAGTTGATGTCGGCCTGGCGACGCTGGAGGGCACGCGCCGCGCGGTCGAACCGTTCCTCCTCGCCGGGGCGCGGCCCTCGCGCGGTGAAGCTGCCCACCCACGACTCCATGCGCCCGGACAGCTGGTCCGCGCGCTTCTGCTGGTGGCGCAGCAACCCGATCAGTGGGACCACGAACACCACGCGCAGTACGACGAGCGCCGCCGTCACCAGCAGACCGAGGACGAGCGTCCGGCTCAGGCCCTCGTCCGCCACGTCGCTCACCACCGACGTGAGCTCGAAGCCCATCAGCAGGAACACGCCGTTCTCCAGCAGCAACTGGATCGTGCGCCAGTTCGTGCGTTCGGAGATCCGGTCGTGTGCCGCGAACCTACTGGCGCTCTGATGACCGGTGATCAGACCGGCCGTGACGACCGCGATGACACCGGACGCGTGCAGCTCCTCGGTCGGAATGAACGCCAGGAACGGCACCACGAACGAGATAGCGGTGGTGAGCACCGGCTGGCTCTGGATCTTCGACCGCACCCACACCGACACGACGCCGACCACAGCGCCGATCGCGATGCCAACGGCCACGGCGAACGCGAAGTCGCCGAGAGCACTGCCGAACGACACGGTCGTCGCGATCGCGGCGATGGCCGTGCGCATCAACACCAGCGCGGTCGCGTCGTTGACCAGACCCTCGCCTTCCAGGATCGTCACGAGTCGCGGCGGCAACCCGAGCCGCTTGCCGATGGACGTCGCCGCGACGGCGTCCGGCGGGCTGATCACCGCACCCAGCGCCAGTGCCGCCGCGAAGCCGATGTCCGGCAGCAGCCACCAGATCAGCAGGCCCGTCCCGAACGCCGACACCGCGACGAGCAGGACCGACAGCGCCCCGATGGTCTTGGCGTTGCGCCGGAAGTCCACCACCGGCACGTTCACCGCGGCCGCGTAGAGGATCGGCGGCAGCACCACCACCAGGATCAGCTCCGGCTCGACGAACACCCGCGGCGCGCCGGGCAGCTGACTGCACCCCATGCCGACGAGCACCAGCAGCACGGGCGCCGCGACACCCAGCTTGGGCGCGAGGTACGACACCGCCACGATGATCAGCACGGCCGCGACCGCGAGCAAAGCCAGTTCCTGCATGACGTGCAGTTTGTCTGATGAGGACGGCCCTCGCCCGTGCAGGGGTCAGGCCGGCAGCACGTGCCGTCCGTCGCGGTTGGTGCTCAGGCACAACGAGCAGATCGTGCCGCCGAGCGCGCTGGCCGTCATGTCCGGCCGCTCGTACGACTCCCCGCACACCACGCAGTCGTAGGTCGTGCCGCTCGGGTTGCCGCCGGCGTCGAGCAGCGGTTCGGCGATGCCGTCGTCGGTGCGGCGCAGGTAGAAACGGCCGCGGGTGAGCACGGCGAGCAGCGGCGTCAGCACGACCGGGATGCCGACGGCCACCAGCGGCGAGTACGGCTGGATCGCGGCACCGAACAGTCCGAAGTAGACGGAGATGGACAGGATCGACGACGCGAGGAACGATCCGACACCGACCGGGTTGACCGCGTAGAGCATGCCGCGGCGGAACTCCGGCTGCTTCGGTGACAGCTTCAGCACGTACTTGTTGATCGCGATGTCGGTGGCGACGGTGACGACCCACGCCATCGCGCAGTTGGAGTAGAAGCTCAGCAGCTTGTTCAGGAAGCTGAACATGTCGGCTTCCATCAGCACCAGCGCGATCGCGAGGTTCACCAGCACGAACACGAGCCGCCCCGGATACCGCTTGGTGACGCGGGTGAACGAGTTCGTCCAGGCCAGCGAGCCGGAGTAGGCGTTGGTGACGTTGATCTTCACCTGGCTCAGCACGACGAGCACCAGCGCCAGCGGCACCACCAGCCACGGCGGCATGAACTGCTTGAACACACCGGTGAACTGCTCGATCGGCTCGACCGCGGCGACCGCGCCGACGGCGTCGAGCACGTAGACGGCCATGAACACGCCGATCGCCTGTTTGAGCGCGCCGAACACGACCCAGCCGGGCCCGGCCAGGATCGTCGCGGTCCACCAGACCCGCCGGTTCTCGTCGGTCCGCGGCGGCATGAACCGCAGGTAGTCGATCTGCTCGCCGATCTGCCCCATCAACGACAGGCACACACCGGCGCCCAGCATCACCGCGGCCGTGCTCACCCCGTTGTCGCCGTAGGAGAGCCAGCGCTGCACCGAGTCCGGGTCCTTGACGATCAGGAAGATCAGCGGCGCGACCATCAGCAGCAGCCACAACGGGTTCGTCCAGCTCTGCAGCTTCGCCAGCACCTTCATCCCGTAGATCACCAGCGGGATGATCACCAGCGTCGAGGTCGCGTAGCCCAGCCACAGCGGCAGGCCGAGCGCGTACCGCAGGCCCTGCGCCATGATCGAGCCTTCGAGCGCGAAGAAGATGAACGTGAAGCTCGCGAAGATGACGCTCGTGAGCACCGACCCGTAGTAGCCGAACCCGGAGCCGCGGGTGATCAGGTCGAGGTCGATGTTGTACCTGGCCGCGTAGTAGGCCAGCGGAAACCCGGTCACGAAGATGACGACCGCGGCGAACACGATGGCCAGCAAGGCGTTTCCGGTGCCGTGCGTCAGACCGATGCCGGCGCCGATCGAGAAGTCCGCCATGTACGCGATGCCGCCCAGCGCCGACGCCCCGACCACCGCTGGCGTCCAGCGCCGATAGGTGCGCGGCGCGAACCGCAGGGTGTAGTCCTCGAGCGTCTCGTTGGACGCTTCGCGTACCGGCGCGCGCACCTCGTCAACGGTCATGAACCCTGACGCTAGGAACGCCGCGTTTCGGTCCATCACCACCTTTTGTGACGACCTCGTGACGCTACGGTCTGGGGTCATGGACGATCTGGTGGCCTTCATGAGGGAACGCAGGCGTGCCGACGAGGCCGCCGCGGCGGCGTGGGCGGAGCGCTCGGCGACGATCACGGCGTGGGCGAAGAAGGTCGCGACCCTGCTGACGCGCCACGAGATCCCGGCTGACCAGACGCTGTTCGACAGGGCCGGTGAGCACAAGGTGCGGATCGCGTCCGGCTGGCTCGTGCTGACGACGAGGACGCCGAGCGCGGCGCATCCCGGCGTGCTCAAGGACGCCGGGATCCTCCTGACGCCGAGCGGCGAGCTCTGGCAGTACGACAACGAGTGGCCCATGTCCGCCCGCCTCACCGCGACGATCCCCGCGTTCCGCACGGCCGAGGGTGCCGCGTTGAAGGCCAGGTGCGAGTGGATCCTCGACAACGTCATCGAGGCCTTCGCGGACGCGCTCGATCGGCACGGCATCGACGTGGCCGAACTCGAAGAGCTCTAGATCGTTGACCGGGAAAGGCTGCTGGTCACAGCCTGGTGATCGTATGCGGTCAAGGATCGTTTGACGGGTGCGCCGATCGTCCAGTTGTGCCAGATCGGGTTGCACGATACGGGTCCAGAGTCCGACCGGAAGGCGGCCGCCGTGGTGCCTTCGCGCGTGTCGCCACCCGAGCCGCACAGCGGTCAACGACCTAGGGTGTGTGGATAGTGCGGGTGAGGAAGTCAGCGACCAGGTTCTCGTAGCGTTGGCGGTCGGAGTTCCACGACTCGACGTGGTCGGCTCCGGGGAATTCCTCGTACTGGATCTGCCAGCCCGTCGTCTTACCCGCCTCGGCGAAGTCCCGGTTCATCTGGGCCGGGGCCTCGGTGTCGGCGTCGCCCTGGAGGACGAGCGCCGGCGGTTTGACGGCCGGCGGGTATTTGATCAAGTCGAGGTGCTCGAAGTCGACGCCGGTGCGCCAGCCCATCATGGCGTCGGTCAGATGGACTGCGAACCGGGGCGCGCCGTACTGCTCGCCGCCGACGTAGGCGGACACCGCGAGCATGCTGGTGGTCGGCGCGTCCAGCACGATCGAGGCGGTCATCCCGGCCAGCGGGGAGCGGGCGAGGAATTGGCCGACGATCTGCCCGCCGTTGGACTCGCCGAGCAGCACCACCCTCCGCGCGCCGTGCTCCTGGGCGAACCGGACCGCCGATTCGACGTCCTGCCATTCGGATCCGCCCAGGTGCAGCAGTCCGTCCGGGGAGGCCGGGGCTCCCTCGTCGTTGCGGTAGGTGATGGCGAGCATCGGCAGGCCGAGCCGGTGCACGACCGGGGCGATCGGCATCACCGCCTTGCGGCGCCCGTTTTGACCGTGCACCCCGATCACCCACGTCGAGTCGTCCGGGCCAGTGGCCGGCACGTACCAGGCCGGAGCCGGGCCGAGCTCGGTGGGCACCATCACCTCCGAGTAGTCCAAGCCGAGCGTGGTCTTCGGATCCGAGGGCATCGCCCCGCCCACGTACACACCCGCGCCGATGGTCGGGAGCGCGCCGTCCAGCAGTCGGCGCTCCACCGAATCCGCCGTCTGGGACACGATGTCGCCCATCAGCGCCCAGCCGCCGTCCCAGGACAGCCAGTACGTGCCCCGGTGGCGTGCCGTCTTGGTGTTGGCGGTGACGACCACGTCCTTCCCGGCCCCGGCGTCCTTCACGGCCAGCACGGTCTCCAGGTGCTGTCCATGGTCCGGCACGATCTGCTGGCTCGAGGCCCACCACGAGACCCAGAAGGTCCCGCCGACCAGCAACACCACAAGGGCGGCTGCGGAGGGGATCACGATCCGAAGCCAGCGCCGCCGCATCCCCGGCCTGGCCGGTTCCGATGCCCCCGCGGGCTCGGGTTCTGGATGATCAGGCTCTGAGCCCATCGAGGACCCTCCGTCCGGTTCGCTCGCACAGTGCGCGAAATTCCTGCTCGGACAGACCGATCCGGCCGCCGAGGTAGAGCTGGACCAGGCCCTGCGTCTGCGCGGTGAGGGTCAGCGCCATTTCGAGGGGGTCGTCGCGGCGCAGCGCACCCTCCCGCATGCCCTGCTCCAGCGCCTGGGCGGCCGGCGTGAAGATCGGCGAGCCGCCATCGCGGAAATCCTCGGGGAAGCGCCTGGCCTGCGCCCGCTGCTCGGTGAGCAGGAAGGCATACAGGTGCGGCTGGCCAAGCGCGAAATCAAGGAAGTCCTGCAACTGCCCGAACAACCGCTCCTCCCATCCGCCCTGTTCGCCGCGCCGCCCCCAGCTCGTGGCCAGCTCGGCGAAAGTGGCCTCGGCGACCTCGCGCAGCAGCGCGTCCCGGTTCGGGAAGTGCGTGTAGATCGCCATCGGCGTGATGCCGGCGGCCTCGGCCACCCGGCGCATGCTCACCGCGGCGGCGCCCTCCGCGAGCAGAATCGCCCTTGCCGCCGAGGCGATCCGGTCGGCTGTCCGTTCTGCGGTCACGATCTACACTGTATAGGGAATCTACGGTGTACAGCTTGGCGTCGACGCCCCGGCCTGCGGGGCCGGGCCATCACGGTGGCGAACTCGGGCGTTCACCGGTTATGCGGCACGGGTGCGCCTCGCGTCGTGAGGATGACGACGGGCAGGCCCGTGTCCCACAGCGTGGTGCCCTGCGTACCGCCCGAACTCTCGTACAGCTCGACCTGGTCGCGGATCCACTTCGCCGGGCTCGACCCGTACTCGCCCTCCACGGATCAACCCGAATACCACGGGAAACCCCGAGGCAGATGCAGTTCCGTTGCGGCTACCGCTGCTTCAGCTTCCAGATCCGGATCGACTTGTCCGCACCGGCACAGGCGATCCGCTCCCCCTTCGGGTCGAACGCCACCGTCTCGATCCGGCCGGCGGCACCGACGACCATGGCGCGCACGGACTTCGACGCCACGTCCCACAACTGCACGGCGTTGCCGTGGCCCCAGGTCGCGATGGTCTTGCCGTCCGGGTGGTACAGGGCCTTGGTGATGATGTCGTCGCCCTCGGTGCGGTCGAGGACGACCTTGCTCTGACCGGTCGCCACGTCCCAGAGCTGCATGCTGTTCGTGCCGTCGTCGTCGGGCACCGCGAGGGTCTTGCCGTCCGGGGAGAACGCCACGCCACTCGCGGTCGAGTCGTTGATGGTCCTGACCGTCTTGCCGGTGGCCGGGTCGACGAGCTTGATCTCCTGGAACTTGGTGCCGCCGTAGGCGAGCAGCTTGCCGTCCGGGCTGAACGCGAGGTCGTCGCCGCCGTGGGCGTCGGTCAGGCCGATCTTGACCTTGCGGGTCGCCACGTCCCACACCTTGAGGCCGCCGGTGTGGGTCAGGCCGACGATCGTGTTGCCGTCCGGGTGGAAGCGCAGGCACTTCATGATCGACCTGGCGTCCTCCAGCGTGCCGATCTGCGTGCGGTCGGCGAGGTTCCACAGGAACGTGGTGCTGTCGCCGGTACGGTTGCCGCCCGCCGCGAGGATCTTGCCGTCGGGGCTGATCGCCACCGCGCACGACGAGGCGCCGCCGGGTCCGTCCGGGTTCTGGACCGTGCCGATGAGTTTGCCGGTCCCGGTGTCCCAGATGCGGACCACGGCACCGTCGATGCCGTCGTCGCCGCTGACCAGGATCTTGCCGTCCGGGGTCCACGCGATCGACGTGACCGTGTCCTTGTGGTCGGACAGCTGGATGTGCTCGGTGATGTCCTCGGGCCGGGCTCCTGACGAAGGCGTCGACTGCTCGGAGCCGCCTTCCTTGGTGGAGGCCTTCTTGTCGTTGCTGGTCGGCAGTTCCGCCGCGTCACCCTTGTTGCTCCGGGAGCTGAGCCACCACGCGGTGCCGCCGCCGATCGCCGCGACCGCACCCGCGCCGGCGAGCAGCATCGTGCGTCTGCTGACACCGGACTTCGCCGCCGGCAGCACGACAGGCGCACCGGCGAGCAACGCCTGCGCCTGGTCCACCGACGCGCGCTCGGCGGGGTTCTTGCGCAGCAACCCGCCCAGCAACGACGAGAGGTATCCGGCGCGCACCGGAGGCGGCGGCTCCTGGGTCAGCAGCATCGACAGCGTCGTCATGAAGTCCTGGCCCTGGAACGGGGGTCTGCCCTCCACGGCGGCGTACAGGGTGGCGCCGAGCGACCACATGTCCGTCGCCGGGGTGATCGGCGCGCCGGTGCCCTGCTCTGGCGCCATGTACGCGGGCGTGCCGACGATCGAGCCGTCGGTGGTCAGCGGGACGTCGCCGGTGAGCCGCGCGATGCCGAAGTCGGTGATCACCACGCGCTCGCCGGACAGCAACACGTTGGCGGGCTTGAGATCCCGGTGCACGATCCCGGCCTGGTGCGCCGCCCGCAACGCGCCCAGCATCGCGTTCGCGACGTGGGCGACCTGGTCGACGGGCAGCGCGCCGTGAGCCTTGATCGCGTCGGACAGCGACCCGCCCCGCACGTACTCCATCACGATCATGGGCGTGCCGTTGTACTCGACGACGTCGTGCACCGTGACGATGCCGGGGTGGTTCAGCTGACCGGCCAGCTGCGCCTCACGCATCGCGCGACGGCACAGCAACGCCCGCTCCTGTGCGTCGAGACCGGCGGACAGCAGCAGTTCCTTGATGGCCACCTCACGGCCGATGACCTCGTCACGGCCGAGCCACACCCGGCCCATGCCGCCGGTGCCGATCACCTGAACGAGCCGGTAGCGGTGGGCCACCAGGCTTCCCGTCGCATCTGTCACGGCGCGCAGCGTAGATGAGAACGAACCGCTTTTCGCGCGGGTCTCTCAAGTTCGGGAAACACGGGAAATGTTGGCGCACAAGCAACATCATGCGCGCTCAATCGGTCGACAATGGACCTGTCGCTAGTGGACTCTCGCGACCTCGATGCCGACCTCGCCGAAGAACCGCAGCTTCTTCGTCCGCGTCGGCTCGACGGTGAACCCCGCCGCGGCGATGCGCTTCGACACCGCGTCACCGACGTTGTCCCGCAGGTGTTCGTGCTTGTGGTCGTGCAGCACGGCGTCGGCGAGCACCAGCACACCGTCGGGCTTGAGCACGCGGCGCACCTCGGCGAGCATCTCGTCCTTCGACGCGGTGTCCAGGTGGTGTAACGCCAGGCTGGAGAAGACCCGGTCGAACGAGTGGTCTGGATACGGCAGCTCCTGGGCGTAGCCGCGGTCGAGCCGCACCGTCAGGCCGTCCCGCCGGAACTTCCGCTCGGCTCTGGCGAGCATCTTCAGGTCGGGATCGAGGCCGAAGAGCTCGACGTTGCGATGCCGCTTCCCCGTGGCGCGCAACAGGTTTCCCGTTCCGCAGCCGATGTCGAGCAGGTGGTGGCCGTCCCTCAGGCCGGCCAGCGCGATCATCTGTTCGTGCACTCCGCGCAACGCGGACACGCGGTGCACCACGTCGTAGAGCGGCAGCAGGTAGTGCTTCCCCATGCCCGGCAGATAGTCTCGCTCCTGGGACGATATTTCGGTCATGAACCCATTCTGGCGGGGATTTCTGCATGGTTTCTGTGCCGATTCGCGGTTTGAGTGGGACGATTTGACGGTGCGAACCCGGCGATCACCGCTGAACGGCGAGCCCGCGACCTACCGGTGGCGACCGGCGCCGGGTGAGCTGGCCGTATCGGCCATGCGACTGGAACACGACGCCGAGATCAACGGCGCGTTCGAGGCGCACTCCCACGACTTCCCCGGCATCGCCTACTTCCGCGCGGACGGCGGCATCGTTCGCTACGGCAAGAAGGTCAGGCACGTCGAGGCGGGCGACCTGTTCGTGATCGCACCCGGTGACGTCATGGGCCGGTCCGACCGCGACGATCTCGTCGGCGCGCAGGGCTGGGGCGTGTTCTTCACCGCCGACGCGCTCGGCCCGGACACCCCTGGCGCCCACCTGGCGTGGCGCACCCATCCGCTGCTGTTCCCGTTCGTCCGCGGCGGCGCGATCGGTGCGTTGCGGCTCAAGGTGCCACCACCGGACCGTGACGGCTGGACCGCCCGCATCGAGGCGTTGCACGACGAGTTGACGCACCGCCGCGACGGCTACCGCGAGGCCGTGTCGGCGCATCTCGTGTTGCTGCTGGTCGGGGTGTCCCGGCTGGCCGCGGACGTGGTCGGCGACCTGCGCGAGAACGCCGAACCGCTGCTCGCCGAGGTGTTCGACGTGATCGAACGGCGCTACCGGGAACCGTTGTCGCTGCGCGAGGTGGCGGCGGCGGTGAACATCTCCCCCGGCCACCTGACGTCCACGGTGCGCAAGCGGACCGGGCGGACCGTGCAGGAGTGGATCACCGAACGCCGGATGGTCCAGGCCAGGCGCCTGCTGACCGTCACCGAGCTGACGATCAGCGACATCGGGCGGCAGGTGGGCTTCCCGGACGCCGGGTACTTCGCCCGCACGTTCGGCAAGGTGCACGGCATGAGCCCGACGCGGTGGCGTCGCGTGAACGTGGGCTGAACTCCTGCGAACGACCCGGCGAGGCAGTACCGGTTCGCCGGGTTCGTCCTTCTCGATCATGGCAATGTCGACACCATGACCGGCAACACCTTGGCAGACAAAGGACAGCGGTTCCACGCGCTGATGGAAGCCGTCGTGAGGTGGCTGCCGTTCGGTCTCGCGGAGGTCGTCGCGCCGAGCTTCCTGGGCTTCGCGCTGATCAACGGGTTCACGTTCGCCGTCGACCTGTTGCTGCTCACGGCGTTCCGCAGCGGTCTGGGTCTGCCGGTGCCGCTCGCGTTCACCGTGGCGTACGTCCTCGCGTTCGGCCTGAGCTTCGTGCTCAACCGCGCGCTGAACTTCCGCTCGCACGCCCCCGTCGGCCCGCAGGCAGGCCTCTACGCGGTGGCGATCGTGATCAACTATCTGGCGTTCATCCTCGGTCTCGGCAGCGCGCTGACCGCGATCGGCGTGCAGTACCTCGTGTCGCGCGTCGTCGCCGGCGCCTGCGAGGCCGCCTTCATGTACAGCGTGATGCGCTGGATCATCTTCCGCGACCCGAGGTAGAGCTACTGCAGGTAGCCCTCGACCTCACCGACCGAACGAGCCGCGACACCCTCCGCGTCCTCGCCCTGATCGCGAGCCGACCGCCGGCGCCGCAGCAGGTCCCAGCACTGGTCGAGGGCCTCCTCCAGGGCGCGCAGCCGCGCGTGCTCCTCGTCCGTGGTGATCTCGCCGGCCGCGAGCTGCTCACGCAGCCTGTGCTCCTCGTCGACCAGTTCGTTGATGCGGCCGAGCACGTTCTCGTCGCTCATCTACGCCTGTCCCGTCTCGAATCGGCTGACCTTCCCCGACTCTACGACGAACCGCCAGTACGTGCGCATCTCGCCCCAGGTGTCGTTGCGGTACCGGATGATCAGCGACTTCCCACCGTCGGCTTCGGACTCGACCTCCATGTGCCCGTTGTCGTCGAAGATCTCCTTGTCCGTCCACGCGCGGAGATCGCGGTCCGTGCCGTCGTCGGACATGGTCGCTTCCGGCGTGAGCAGGTCGAAGAACGCGGTTCTGTCGCCCGCGTTCACCGCGGCGATGAAGGCGCTCACGGTCGGGTCGCTGGTCATGGTGCCCAGTCTGGTAGCAAACAGTCTTGTCGCAAACCGACCTACACCGCACGTGGAACGACTACGGCACGGCGGCCAGGGACAGGCTGTTGCCGTCCGGGTCGAGCACCTCGACGTGCCGGACACCGTTGGAATACGTCTCCGTCGGTCCGTGACGCAGACCGTGCCGGGCGATCCGGGCCATGGCCTCGTCGAACTCCGTCCCGCTCACCCCGAACGTGATCATCGACCCGCCGACGCGCTGCGCCCGCACCTCTCGGGCGTCGATGACGACGTACGCGTTCTCCCCCACCTGCCAGAGGTGTTCCTCACCGATGATCTCGTCCGCCTTGCGGCCGAAGAACACCTCGTACCACTCCATCGACCTGGCGAGGTCGCTCACACACATCACGCTGTACAGGTCCACCTGGTCCACTCCTCCCGTGTTCGGGAGGGTGGACCGGGCCAAGGCCCCGAACTCATCGCGTCAGCTCGTGCGAGGCAGCATCACGGTCGAAGGAACTGAAACGGTGGTGCCGACGGTCCAGACCCCCAGGCCGGACCGGCGGCACGTCCGCGAAATCCCCACCTGTCGAGCGTTGTCCCAGGCCCCTCACCGGGAAAGACGTTCGGACGACCCCGGACAGATCCGGACAGCCGGTCAGCCGGTCAGCCCACCCACTTGGAGCAACGGTCCTCACCGGGGCCGAGACACACGCGCGCCTCGAACCAGTCAACCACCACGTTGGCCGGCGCGGCCCAGACGACGTCAGTCTTCACGCCGACACCAGATGCGATGGCGATCGGTTCCTTGTAACTGACCCCGTTGTACTTGCCGTAGAGCACCCACAGCCTGGCGTCGAGGCCGTCGTCGGCGGTGTCCTTCACGTACGACGGCAGGCGCAACGTCACCGAACGCTCGGCGAACCTGCCGTCCACGCTCGTTTCGCCGCCGGACAGGCCCGCCTTGAGCACGAACGTTCCCGGCCGTGGCGCACCGGGATCGTAAACGGGATCACGGGCCGCGTCCGCTGCGGGCGTGACGAGCACACCGAGGACCAGGGCGGCGGCGACAGCCGCGGACATCCTCATCATCAGCCCACCCACCTGGTGCAGCGGTCCTCACCAGTGCCGAGACACACGCGCACCTGGAACCAGTTGACCACCACATCGGCCGGCCCTGTCCACACGACGTCCGTCTTCGCGCCGAGGCCCGAGGCGGTGGCGATCTGTTCCTTGTAGAGAACGCCGTTGTACTTGCCGTAGAGCACCCACAGCCTGGCGTCGAGGTCGTCGTCGGCGGTGTCCTTCACGTACGACGGCGCACGCAACGCCACCGAGTGCTCGACCCACTTGCCGTGCACCTCCGTCTCACCGCCGGGCAGGTCGACCTTGATCACGAACTTCCCCGGACACGGCGAGCCCGGATCGTAAACCGGATCGCACGCCGCTCTCGCAGCCGGCGCGACGAGCACGCCGAGGGCCAGGGCAGCAGCCATCGACACAGCAAACCTCTTCATGAGTTCCCCCCTCTGACCACGGATGTACCAAGTGCCGTGGCACCTCACAAGCCGTTCGGACGATCCCGGACACCCCGATATCCGGCCCTCGCCAGCACTTCCTCTGCCCGCAGCCGTGTTTCCGACGCCGCGGCCGCATCGCCCTGTGCCTCGTACGCCCTGGTCAGAGCCACGAGCGCGAGACCGGCCAGGATGCTCTGACCGGTGGCGTCCGCACGTTCGTGCGCCTGGGAAGCGTCGCTCACGGCGGCCTCGGCGTCACCGGCGGCGAGGTCCAGCCAGGCCAGCTCGACCAGTGCGTCGGCCACGCCGTGGCCGTAGCCGATCTCGACCGCCATCCGCCACGCCCTGCGCAGGTCATCCGTACGGCCACGAATCGCGGCGACCGTGATCAGCGCGTCGATCTCCACCCGGCCGGAGCCCTTGGCGAGGGCGAGCGCCTGGTCCGCGCACCGCAGCGCTTCCTCTGGCCGTCCGGCGTCGCGGTGGACGCGGGCGAGGTCGTCGAACGCCGCGGCCTCGCTGACCCGGTCCTCGTGGTCGTGGTTGAGCTGCCGCGCCCGTTCCAGGAAGTGCGCGGCCTGGTCGAGGTCGCGAGGTAGCGGTGCACGACACCGAGCGCGCCGAGCGAGTTCGCGGCGGAACGGGTCTCGCCGATCTCCTCCCGCAGCTCCACGGCGAGCTTCAGGTCGGCCGCGGCCTCGACCAGCCGGCCCAGCCGCATCTCGGTCAGGCCGAGGTTGCCCAGCGACCGCGCGCGCCTCGCCGTGTCGCCGATCTCGGTGTAGAAGGCCAGTTCGCGGCGCAGGCAGTCGGCCGCCTCCTCCAGCGAGCCGAGCTCGGAGTAGACGCCGCCCAGGTTGCCGAGTGTGCTGAACTCGCGGAACCGGTCCCCCGCCGCCCGGCTGAACTCGACGGCGCGCTCGAAGTGCGTGGCGGCGGACCGGTGATCGCCCGCGCCCCAGTGCGCGGTGCCCAGCGACAGGTGCATCGCGGCGGACGCGCTCGGATTCCCCGCCGCAGCGGCCAGGCCCACCCGAGCAACGGCCAGCCATTCCGCGGTGTGGCGGCGCAACCAGTAGCAGCCGCGCAGCGCGTCGGTCAGCAGCCACGCCATCGGTGCCTGTCCCAGCGACTCCGCCCGTTCGACGGCAGTGACCAAAGTGGACCGTTCCACGTCGAACCACTGCAACGCTTCGGTGGCATTGGCGAACGTGTGCCGCGGAGTGATGGTCGCGAGCACCGAGAAATCCGGGCGCACAGCGCGTGCCGCCGCCACGGCCAGGTCCAGGTACTGCGCGTAGAGACGGCCGATCGACTCGTCGGTGGCGTTTTCCTCTGCCGCATACCGTTCACGCGCGTAGAGGCGCAGCAGGTCGTGCAGCCCGTACCGGCCCGCTGACCTCACCTCGACCAGGTGCGCGGTGACCAGCGTACGCAGCGCGGCCTCGGCGTCCCTGCCGTCGAGCAACGCCGCCGCGGCACGGGCCGGCAGCTCCGGTCCCGGCGCCATTCCCATGCGGCGGAACAACATCCGCGCCACCGGGTCCAGCGCCGCGCAGGAGTGGTCGAACGTCGTGCGCACCGCGGCGTCGGAGTCGCCCTCCACCTCCAGCGCGGTGAGCCGGTCGCCCGCGGTGAGCTCCGCCATCAGCTCCGCGATCGTCTGATGTGGACGGTCGGCGAGGTTCGCTGCGGTGATCCGCAACGCCAGCGGGAGATAGCCGCACAGCCGCACGAGCTCCTCGACGGTCGCTTCCTCGCGCAGCACCCGTTCCGGGCCGAGCACGCCGATCACCACGGCCGGGGCTTCCTCCGGCGTGAGCACACCGAGTTCCAGCCGGTGCGCGCCATCGCGAGCGACGAGCCCTGCCAGGCGATGCCGGCTCGTCACGACCGTCATGCAGCCCGGCCCGCCGGGCACCAGCGGCCGCACGTGCGCGGCGCTCGGCGCGTTGTCCACCATGACGAGAACGCGCTTGTCCGACGTGATCGATCGGTACATGCCGATCATCGCGTCCTGCTGCAGCGGGATGTCCTCGCCGGGCACGCCGAACGCGCGGATCGCGAGCGCCAGCGCCTGGTCCGGGGTGACCGGCGGACCCGACGAGTAGCCGCGCAGGTCGAGGTACAGCTGACCGTCCGGGAACCGGTTCGCCACCTGGTGCGCCCACTGCACGGCCAGCGCCGTCTTGCCCACACCGGGAATCCCGCACACCACCGCGAGCCTGTTGCCACCCTCCAGCAGCGCGGTGAGCTCCTTGAACGCCTTGGCACGCCCGGTGAAACCCGGCACGACCGCCGGCAGGTGGCGCGGCACCACGGCCGAGGCGACCGGAACGCGGGCAGGTTCGGCCTGCACCCGGCGCCAGGCCGCGAGCCACGGCGCGATCTCGTCCTCCCGCACGCTGAACGCCCGCAGCAGCCCGCGGAACACCTCGAGCGTCGGCGCGGTCTTCCTGCGCGGGTTGAGCGCGTCGGCCAGGGTGCTGCGGGCGAGACCGGACAGCTTCTCCATCTGCCGCAACGAGGGATTTCCCGCCCACACCTTCAACGCACGCAGCTGAGCGATCAGCTCGTCGAGCGCGTGCGCCTCGTCAGGTCTCGGGCCGGCGGACATGCTTGAAGCCTAATGATCGCGCGATCGTGGCGTGGTGTTTGGCGTTCACAGCGGTCGGCCATCCCTCTGAGCTGCATCCGACGACCCGCGCAGAAACGCCTTCCCGTTGAAGATCCCGCGCGTCTGAAGTCCGCGCTCACGGGTACCCGGCGGTTTCCCCAGGCACGGAGGAGGCCACGACATGATCAGCCGCTCGCTTCTGCGGCAACTGCCCGCACGCGTCGCCGCCGGGGCGTTCGTGTTGCACTCAGGGCTCGGCAAGCGCAAGGCCGACGAGGACACGGCGGGAAAGCTGCACGGCTGGGCCTCGAGCACCTACCCGGTGCTCGGCAAGCTCGACGCACGGCGGTTCACCAGGCTGCTCGCCGCCGGCGAGATGGCGACCGGTGCGGCGCTGCTGATGCCGTTCGTGCCGGCGGTCGTCGCCGGTGCCGTGCTCACCGGGTTCTCCGGGGCGTTGCTCGGCCTGTACGCGACGACGCCGGGAATGCGGCGCAAGGGCAGCATTCTGGCCCACTGAGCAGGGCATCGGGCTCGCCAAGGACGTGTGGATGCTCGGCATCGGCCTGTCCCTCGTGCTCGACGGCGTGACGCGGGACTGACCCCCGGTTGATCCGTGAACAAGCCGGGTAGCCGATTCGTGTGACCGCAGACGACCAGGGAGGCTGAGATGCAACCAGTCCCGTTCGTCCCGTGGGTCTGGAGAGATCCGTCCTGGATGAACGAGCCCGTACCCGACGAGTCGAGGCCCGACGAGGCCGAGCTCGCCCGGCGCCCTGACACCGGCCTGATCGGCTACGAGGTCGAGGCGACCGACGGCAGCCTCGGCAAGATCGACGACGACAACGCCAAGGTGCCCAACGACTGCCTGATGATCTCCACGGGCCCATGGATCTTCGGGCGCACCGTCGTTCTGCCAGTGGGCACGGTGCAGCGCGTGGACCACAATGAACGCAAGGTCTACGTCGACCGCACCAAGGAGCAGATCAAGAACGCGCCCGAGTACGACCCGGACGACCACGAGGAGTACCGGCGTCGCACGGGCGAGTACTACACCGAGAGCTACCGCGCGATGCCGCCGCTGCTCTAGGCACCGAAGGGGGCCGCCCGATGAAGAAGGACGAGGACCTCAAGAGGCAGACCAACATCGAGCGCGTCGTGACCGCGCGGTCGGGCCTCGGCGTGCTGGCCGGGATCGCCGTCATCTGGGTGGTGCTGCGCTGGATCAGGCACGGCTAGAGCCCCTGCACGACCAACGACTTCCCGCGGTCGTGCTGCCACTCCACCAGCAGTGCGCTCGCGTCGTCCTGCAGCCGCCCGTTCTGGTGCTCGAGCACCGTGCGCATCAGGCGCCGCAACGTCTCGGGCGCAGCGCACCCGTCGGCCTCGCGGCGGATCACGAAGTCCGCGAACCGCCGCAGGCCGAACTGCCGGCCGTGGGGGTCCCGCGCCTCGACGATGCCGTCGGTGTAGAAGAGCAGGCGGTCGCCCGGTTCGAGATGTTCGTGGCACAGCACGGGTTTCGCGGGCAGACCGAAGCCCATCGGCGGCGCCGGACGGCAGCGCAACTGCCGCAGCCAGCGGCCCTGGCGGATCAGCAGCGGCGCGGGATGGCCGCGGTTCACCCAGCTCAGCACGCCGGTGCGGTAGTCGAGGGCGGCGAGCACGCCGGTGGCGAACCGCAGGCCGCCGAACTGCTCGTCGATCACCTCGTCCACGGCGACGCTGGTGTCGACCAGGTTCAGGCCGCGGCGGCGGTGGTTGCGGCACGTGCCGGTGGCCAGCGCGACGGTCAGGCCAGCCGACTGGTCGTGGCCCATCGCGTCGAAGATCGACAGGTGCACCACGTCGCCCTCGATCGCGTAGTCGACGGCGTCACCGCCGATGTCGTACGCGGGTTCCAGGACGGCGGTGAGCACGAGGCTGTCCGTGGCGAACGTGAGCGGCGGCATCAACGGCCAGACGACCTCGGACGCCACGGTCATCGGACGGGTGCGCACCAGGCGCTGGAAGGTGTCGCTGTGCGGTCGTTTGCTCACCAGCATGAGCGCGAGCAACGATGCCAACGCCTTCAGGTTGTCCACGGTGCACTTCGAGTCGTCGGGTGCGCCAACGCCGAGCACGCCCAGTCGTTCCGTGCCGTCGAGCAAAGGGATCCAGAAGTGATGACCGGTCGCCCGCGTGGTGGAGACCAGCGTGATGTCGCGGAACGCCCTGCCGGCGAGGCTCGCGTCTATCGGGAACGACCGCATGCCATCCGGAGCGAGCGCGACCAGCACCTCTTCCCGCAGGTCCGCGAGCAGGATCACCACCTCGGAGAACCCCACGGCGGCCGCACGCTCCCCTACCAGCTCGGGGAGCATCTCCAGGGTGACGAGGTGGCTGTCCTCGAGCAGGTTCGCGAGCATGGCGAAGGCCGGGTCCGTGGACGCTCCTCCTCTCAGTCCGGTGTGGACGGATCACACCAGGTCGGACACCTCGGGAGACGCCAGCGCGTCCGGCACGCACGACCGCACGCCCAGCGGCCCCGTGAGGTCCAGCACCTGCAACGGCCTCAGCACCACGGACGTGTTCGCGACCACCACGAACGCGCTGCCCTTGCTCCGGCACAGGTCCCGGTGGTCGAGCAACAACCCGATGCCGCAGGCACCGAGGAAGTCCACCGAGGTCAGGTCCACCACCACGGACGCGGGCGGGTCGACCGACCGCACCGCGCCGCCCAGGCAGTCGGACAACTCGTCGGCCGTTCTGACGTCGAGCTCACCGGTGACGTGGACGACGACCGCCGCGCCGATGTCCTCACACGAGGCGTGGAACAGAAGCTCGTCGGCACACATACGGCAACCTCTCGCCGGGGCGGGCACGACCGTCACGGGCTGGCTGCTCAACCCGACACGACCGTAGCGCAGTACACGTGGGTGTGCGGTCTGGTGGACCAGGCATCGTCGATCGTGCCGCATCTTCCCTCGGATGGACCACACAATGCGAGCGTAGGATCGGTCGTCATGCGCACGTCCGGTGTCACCGACGTCGTCGTCGGGCTGTCTCCGAACGACCATCTCCGCTGGTCCTTCGACGGTTTCGCCGACCTCCCCGCCGACGGTACGCAGCTCGGTCAGCGCGCCTGCCACGTCGCACGGTGTGACCACCTTGCCACCCATCCGGCGGAGGAACCCGCGACCACGCGCGCGGCGATGCGGGACGGTTTCACATGACCACGGAACCGTTCTCCGCGGTTCATCGACCGCCACGGCCTGGCGGAGTGCGTCCGACGACGGGCTTCTACCACGAGACTGCGTTCTACGACTCGGACGACGACTTCCTGGCGATCGCGGTGCCGTTCGTCGAGGGCGGTCTGCGCGCGGGCCAGCCGACGTTGATCGCCTGCGCGGAGAAGAACACGACACTGCTGCGCGACGCGCTGGGCGACGACGGCGCCGTCACCTACCTGCCGGGGGCCGACCAGTACGCCCGGCCGGCGGACGCGATCGCGAGCTACCGCGACATCTTCGGCGGCCTCGCCCAGGGCGGCGCGACCGAGATCCGCACGGTCGGCGACGTCCCGCACCCCGGCTTCGGCGTGCCGTGGGACTGGTGGGGCCGCTACGAGCACGCGGTCAACCAGGCGTTCGCGGAGTTCCCGCTGTGGGGCCTGTGCCCGTACGACACCAGGATCACGCCGGCGGACGTGCTCGCCGACGTGGCGCGCACCCACGAGTACGTCGCCACGACCGCGGGGGACCACCTGCCCAACCCCGACTTCGGCAACGGCCCGCCGCTCAGCCGTCCCGTGCCCGACGTGCTCGAACAAGGCCCGCCGCTGGTCTTCCTGGTCGACCCGACGCCGGCTGCGGTGCGGGAAGCGGTCAACGCGTCGATCAGCGGCATCCGGCTCAGCGAGGACGACGCGCACGACGTCGTGTACGCGGCGAGCGAGATCGTCACGAACGGGCTGAGCCACGGCGTCGGCCCGGTGCGGTTCCGGCTGTGGGCGGACGGGTCACGCGTGGTGGTGACGGCGACGGACCAGGGATCAGGCCCGGCGGATCCGATGGCGGGCCTGATGCCGACCACCGCGACCCGCTCGGCCGGTCTGGGACTGTGGATCCTGCACCGCACGTGCGACTACGTGTCGATGGGCCGCGACGAGGACGGGTTCACGGTCCGCGTGAGCGTCGGCGGTTCCGGCCAAAGGTAAGGCAGATCGTCCGGCACGACGGCGATGTCCTTGGCCGAGTACGGCAGGAACGTCTGCGTCTACAGCACGTACCGAGCGGCCCGCGCGGCCTGTTCCTTGTCGACGTGGACCTCGTACCGCTGCGCCTGCAACGTCATCACGCTGGAGAAGTCGCGCTGCCCGCGCGTGCTCCAGTGCGCGACGAACCCGAAGACACCGCCCCAGAACGCACCGATCGCCAGGCTGACCAGCAACAGCCACATCCACGCCGCACCGGCGGTGAACAGGCCGAACAGCAGCCCGACCAGTACACCGAACCACGCTCCGCTCGCCGCGCCCATGGCCGCCGCCCTGCCCCGCGTCATGCGCCCGGTCACCTGTTCGACGGTCCGGACGCCTTCGCCGACGATCCGCACGCTCTCGACCGGGAACCCGTCGTCCGACATCCGGTCGACGAGCCGCTGGGCCTCCACGTAGTCGGAGAAGCTCGCCAGCAGGCTCGACTCGGTCACCCTCTGTTCGATGTCCACCCGAAACGGCTACCCGCGCGCACGACGCGCAAACAGGAACCCGATCACCAGCAGCACCGCCCCCGACGCGAGAAAGCCCAGGTCGTAGGCCAGCTGGTCGGGTCCGGGGCGGACGTGGTGAAGCCCGAGGACCTGATGGTCGACGATCCCCTCGACCAGGTTGAACACACCCCACCCGGCGAGGATCCCGCCCAGCAACACCCGTTCCGGCAGCGGGGCGCGCCGGTTCAGCAGCGCCACCCCGATGAGCACGATGACCAGGCACAACAGGTGGAACAGCCCGTCGCCGACCATCATCAGCCGCATGTCCTCGCGCGGATACCAGCCGGACAGCATGTGATGCCAGCCGAGCAGCTGATGCGCCACGATCCCGTCGAGGAAACCGCCGATCCCGATCCCCAGCACCAGTGCCGCGATCATCAGCCGGCCACCGTCCGCACGAGCAGGAACAGGTTCAGCGCGGAGATCACCAGCGCCGCCGCCACACCGGCCGCCGTCACGCCACGCCGGTTCACGGACGCGCCCATCACGTCCCGGCGCCTGGCCAGCAGCACCATCGGCACCAACGCGAACGGGATGCCGAACGACAGCACGACCTGGCTGAGCACCAACGCTTTCGTCGGGTCGACCCCGAGCGCGAGCACCGCGAGTGCGGGCGCCATCGTCACGGATCGCCGCAGCCACAACGGAATCCGGCGGCGCAGGAACCCCTCCATCACCACCTGGCCGGAGTAGGTGCCGACGCTGGACGCGGCGAGCCCGGACGCGAGCAGCGCCAGCGCGAACGCGAGCGCGGCACCCGGTCCGAGCAGCCTGCCCAGCCCGGAATGCATGTCCTCCAACGACTCCCGTGGCGAGCCCACCTGGTGGAAGGCACCGGCCGCGACCACGAGCATGCTCACGTTCACCATCGCGGCGATGCCCAGCGCGACCACTATGTCGGTGCGGCTGGCCCGCAACACGTCCCGGACGTCGCCGGGCCTGTGGTGCCGCTGGGTCAGCGCGGAGTGCAGGTAGATCACGTGCGGCATGACCGTGGCGCCGAGCGTTCCGGTCGCGAGCAGCACACTGTCCACCCCGGCGAACCCCGGCACCAGCCCGGCCGCCGCGCCGGTGAGCGGGCCGAGATGCAGTGTCTGGTAGAGAAACCCGCCGAGCACGATCGCGAGCAGGCCGATGATCACCGACTCGAACCGGCGCCGCCGCAGCGGTGCCAGCGCGAGGATCCCGAACGACACCACGGCGGTGATGCCGGCCGCGGGCAGCAGCGGCACGCCGAACAACAGGTTCAGCGCCACCGCCGCGCCCACGAACTCCGCGAGGTCGGTGGCCATGGCCACCAGCTCCGCCTGCACCCACAGCAGGCCCGTCACCGGCCGTGGGTAGTGCTCGCGGCAGAGCTCCGGCAGGTTGCGGCCGGTCACGATGCCGAGCTTCGCCGACTGGTACTGGACGAACATCGCGAGCAGGCTCGCGCTGACGATCACCCACAGCAACAGGTAGCCGTGCGCCGCGCCGCCCGCCATGTTCGTCGCGAAGTTGCCGGGGTCGACGTAGGCGACCGCGACGACGAACGCGGGCCCCATGACGACGGCGGCCGACCGGACGCGAGCCGGCACCGTGATTCCGACCATCACCCACACCCCCTCACGTGAGCTTGCGGATCGCCTTCTCGATCAGCCCGAGGTTCGCCGGGCTGGTGGCGTAGAGCAGCGGATCGGGCTTCGGCGTGGATCCCTTGCCGCCCAGCGGTTCCGGCTTCATCACGTAGGAGAACTCGTGCACGCCGTCCGGTGCGGTGCCGGACGCCCAGCCGCCCTCGGCGCCCGCGGGCCCGTCGGAGTTGTGCCAGATCGTGCCCGCGTGCTCGGCGTGCTCCTCGTCGAACAGCGCGCTCGGCGAGATCGGGCCTTCGAGGCCGTCCTCCTGCAGTTCCTCGATCGCGGCGAGCCACATGTTCTGGTGC
The DNA here is from genome assembly GCF_016907955.1 of Lentzea nigeriaca. Classification (GTDB taxonomy): domain Bacteria; phylum Actinomycetota; class Actinomycetes; order Mycobacteriales; family Pseudonocardiaceae; genus Lentzea; species Lentzea nigeriaca. The sequence continues at coordinate 552,978 of NZ_JAFBCX010000003.1, forward strand.
GCCGTGTCGCGGGCGAGGTTGAACTTCAGCATGTCGCGCACGCCCGTGTCGTCGGTCATGTTGTACAGCCGCGCGGTCTGCAACCTGCCCTGCGCCTCCGCCGCGACGTTGGCCCGGAAGTCGGCCATGAGGTTGCCGCTCGCGACGATGTAGCGGCCGTTCCACGGAACGCCGTTGCTGTCGGACAGCGTGGGCCCGCCGCCGCTCACGATCGCCTGCTGCGGGTCCATGCCGCCGATCACCGCGGCCACGACCGGGTCGCCGGCCACCGCCTGGGCGGTCACCTCGGACGGCGCGTTGTCGAGCAGGCGCGCGACCATCGTCACGGTCATCTCGCCGTACGCGCCGCCGATGAGCTCCTGGAGCTTGCGGGCGTAGTGCGCGTCCGGGCGGTCGGGCTTGGCCTCGAACTGCAACCTGCTGGTGTGCAGGAACATCTCGCCTCCCTTGCTCGGGGTTCACGGCGAAGCTAGGCAGCGCCCGTGACGCGAACGGCGCGGTGCGGCCACCCGCGCGACACGACCGCGTCACCGTCGCTGGTCAGGACGGAGCAATTTCGTCGCGGAGGTGTGTGAGCCCGCAACTACCGGGCACTCGGGCAACCATGACGCGGGTGCACATCCAGCTGCTCGGCGGCTTCCGGTTGGACTGCGGCGGGACAGGAGTCCACGTCGTGCCCGGCGCGCGCAGGCTGCTGGCGCTGCTCGCGTTGCGCGACTCACCGGTGCCGCGCCCGGTCGCGGCGGCACTGCTCTGGCCGGACACGACCGTACGCAGGGCGGGCGCGTGCCTGCGTTCGTCGTTGTGGCGGCTGGTGAAGCTCTCGACCCCGCTGGTCGTGGCCACTGAGGACACCCTGACGCTGGGGTCCGACGTCGAGGTCGACTTCAGGCGGGCGTGCGCGTTCGCCGCCGCACCCGGCGCGAGCCCGGAGGCGGTGGCGATGCTCAAAGCGGACCTGCTGCCCGGCTGGTGGCAGCCGTGGGTGCTGGCCGAGCGCGACTGGTGGCGGCAGGCACGGTTGCGCGCGCTGGAGGTGCTCAGCGACCGGTTCCGGTCGTGCGGAGATCATCACCACGCGCATCAGGCCGCGCTCGCCGCCGTGCACACCGACCCGTTGCGCGAGAGCGCGCACCGTACGCTCGTCGAGCTGCACCTGGCCGACGGCAACCCGGCGCAGGCCGTGCGCCAGTACCAGAGCTACCGCGCCCGGCTGCGGGCCGAGCTGGGCCTGGAACCGTCGAGGCACATCCACGAGCTCGTGCGGCCGCTGCTGCGGTGAGGTTCGAGAACCCTCCGTCCTGGCTACTCCAAATGCATGGACCACAGCAGAGCACCGGTGCTGGAAGCGTTGCAGGAGTTCCGCGAACGCGGCTACGTCCCGTTCACCCCGCCCGGCCACCGTCAGGGCAGGGGCGTCGACCCGAGGGTTCTCGACGTGCTCGGCCGGGAGGTGTTCGAGGCCGACGTCATCGCGCTCAACGGGCTGGACGACCGGCTCATGAGCGGCGGCGTGATCGAGCACGCCCAGGAGCTGATGGCGCACGCGGTCAACGCCGAGCAGGCGTTCTTCTCGACGTGCGGCAGCTCGTTGTCGGTCAAGAGCGCCATGCTGTCGGTCGCCGGGCCGCACGAGAAGCTGATCGTGCCGCGCCACGCGCACAAGTCCGTGGTGTCCGGGCTCATCCTGAGCGGTGTCTGTCCTGTGTGGATCAGTCCGAACTGGGACGCCGAACGGCACCTGGCCCACCCGCCGGGCGCGGACCGGGTGCGCGAGCTGTTCGAGGCCGAACCAGAGGCCAAGGGCATGCTGCTGGTGACGCCGACCGACTACGGAACGTGCGGTGACATCAAGGAGATCGCCGACGTGTGCCACGAGTTCGGCAAGCCGTTGATCGTGGACGAGGCGTGGGGCGCTCATCTGCCGTTCCACAAGGATCTGCCGCCGTGGGGCATGGACGCGGATGCGGACGTCGTCGTGACGAGCGTGCACAAGTCCGGTGCCGCGGTGGAGCAGAGCTCGGTGTTCCACCTGCAGGGCAACCTCGTGGACCCCAAGGTGCTGAAGGCCCGTGAGGACCTGCTCGGCACGACCAGCCCTACCTCGCTCGTCTACGCGACGCTCGACGGGTGGCGCCGCCAGATGGTGCAGCACGGCGAACTCCTGCTGACCGCCGCGCTGGCGCTGGCCGAGTCCGTCCGATCGGCCATCGAGGCCCTGCCGGGTCTGCACGTCATGGAGTTCGGTGACCTCGTGCACTCCTTCGACCCGTTGAAGATCGTCATCGACGTGTCGGGGCTCGACATCAGCGGCTACCAGGCGACGGACTGGCTGCGCGAGCACCAGCGCGTCACGCTCGGGCTGTCCGACCACCGGCGCGTCGTCGCCCAGTTCACCCACGCCGACGACCACCGCTCGGCGCGGAAGCTCGTCGAGGCGTTGCTGGCGTTGACCGAGGCCGACCTGCCTTCGCCGAAGCCGGTCGACCTGCCGTCGCCGGAGGAGCTGCAGCTGGAGACGGCGATGCTGCCGCGCGACGCGTTCTTCGCCGAGGTCGAGCAGGTGCCGGCGCAGCGGGCGGCCGGGCGGATCTCCGCCGAGATGATCACGCCCTACCCGCCGGGCGCGCCGGCCGTGCTGCCCGGTGAGGTCATCACCGACGACGTGCTGGACTACGTGCGCAGCGGACTGGCCGCCGGGATGCAGCTGCCGGATCCGGCCGACCCGGAGCTCAAGACCGTGCGGGTCGTCAGCTCCCGCGCCCGGTCTTCTGCTGCAACCGGTCGATGAGCTGCGAGGCTTCGACCTTGGTGAGGTCGTCCGGCACCTCCTCGCCCGCTTCCTGGGCGAGTGTGTGCAGATAGGACTCCTGTGGGCCGGTCATCGGCTCGTCACCGGTCGTCCAGTCCCGCGGGTCCTTCTCCGGCGTGCGGTTCACGGTCGTCCCCTTTCACTCGAACGCACGTTCGAGATACCCGGAACGCCCCGGAATCATGCACGCAACGTGACGTCACCGGGCTTCGACGGGTTCGGCACGGCCATCGGGCGCCGCAGACGTGCCAGCAGGCGGTGGGCGACGGTCAGCAGGGTCCGCGCCTCCATCCGCTCGCTGTAGGAGAAGTGCTCGTCCGCGGCCTCGACGCACGCCATGACGTGGGCAGGAACAGCGGTGTCGGTCGCCGCGCAGTCGGCCAGCGCCTCGCTCAGCCACCTGCGCGCCTCGTCGGCATCGATGTTGGTCAGGGCCGTGCAGACGGCGTTGTCCAGCTTCTCCAACGCGGTCGCGTGCAGCTGTCGCAACGACATGTCGTTGAGGGTCATCTCTCGCCTCCACAGCCGAATCCTGGCGCCGACTGCTTGACGCATCGGGACCGAGTACCCGGTTCGAGCACCCTGAAACCAGGACTTAACCAGCGGCGGTTACCGTGTCGGGATGCGTGCGACCTGGCGTGAGAACAACGCGCGGCGGTGGATCGCCGAACTGTCCGACCGCATCGGGATGGCCGGATGGGCGGCGCTCGCCGTCACGCCCGCGCTCGCGGCCGAGGTCGACCAGCACGCCGCGGCGGTGCGGGACATCCTGGTGCTCGGCGTCGAGGGCGCCGGCACGGTGGGCGCGGTGGTGCTGCTCGCCGCGTACGGGCGGGGTTTGCTGGACAACGCCGTCGGCCTGGAGTGGACCCCGAGGTCGTGGCTGGGCGTCCGGCTGATGGCGATCTGTCAGCTGGCCCACGCGCACGACGCGAAGCCGCTGACCGCCGACGCGTACGCGCTCCCCGAGCTCACATGAGAACGAGGCGCACCCCAGGGGGTGCGCCTCGCGTTCAGATCGTTCAGAGGTCCTCTGGCCTCCGCGCGCCGAGCACCGGGTCCTCGGTCGGAACCTGGCGCCGGGTCGAGGTGACCGGCTCGGCCGGCGCGACCGGCGTGGTCGTCTCGGCTGCGGCCCGCACCGCGTCCTCGCGGCCGCGCTGGTACGCCTCGGCCTGAGCCCGGGCCTGCGGCAGCTCCTGCTCCGCCCGTCCCAGCCAGCCTTCCCACCGCTGCTGCATCGGCCGCACCAGGCCACCGCCCACACCGACGACGAGGATGCCGCCGACCGTCGCGAGCACCGCGATCAGCACCGGCGTGGTCACCGTGGTGGCGACACCGATCTGGTTGAGCGCGGCGATGATGCCCAGCGCCCAGATGAAGATCGACGCGATGTTGGCGAGCACCCGCCCGTAGGACAGGCCACCGAGCGCGCCGCTGATGAAGTCCTTGGCGGCATTGGCGATCGCGCCCGCGACCACGATGATGATGATCGCCACGGCGGCCTTCGGCAGCCACGCCACGATGCCGGTCAGCAACTCGGAGACGGGGTTCGGCCCCCACACGCCGAACGCGATCTGCAGAGTGATCAGGATCAGCGCGTAGTAGACCAGCTTCGCGAGCAGATCAGACGCGTCGTACTTGCTCCGCGACAACATCTGCCGCACGCCGCCGCGCTCCACGAGCCGGTCGAACCCGACCCGCTCGAGGACCTTGTCGACCAGCTTGGCCACGGCTTTGGCGACGAACCAGCCGACCAACAGGATCAGCAGGAAGACCGCCAGCTTGGGCACGAACGTCGCTACCGCGCGCCAGGCGTCCGTCAGCCCTTGTCCGAAGTCCATGTCGAGCTCCCTTCGCACGGGCGCCCAGCCGGGCCACCCGCACCACGCAATACCCGGCGCGCGCACCCTTCACACGAATCTCAGCTGACCGGACGCAGCTCGCGGTCGCTCGCGACGAGGTGCTCCCACGTCCGGCCGCGCTGACTGGGAGGGGCCGACCCGTCCGCGGTGCACACCGGGTACACCAGACCGAAGGGAACCGGTTGATCGAATTCGTCACCGGTCCGGACGTCAACCAGACGACGCACGTGTGCCATCACAACCACTCCCTCGCGTGTGAGCGGCCATCAGCCGGAAGTTCGGGATCACCGAATACCCTGCGAGCAGCGCGAACATGCGTTCTACCGCTGCGACATAAGAGTGAATCGGTCGTCCACTGTGGACTAACGCTCCGGAACTGTCCTTTGTGGAACTACGGCACAGCGAGGCAGGCCACCGTCGTGTCCGGCGACCGCTAGTGGTGCAACGGCGTCACCGTCGCGTCGGTCTGGCCATTCAGCCGCACGAGCGGCTGCAACGGCAGGTCGACACTGCCGCTCGCGTTGGCCTCCAGGTGCCGCAGCATGATCCCCTCACGCAGCGCCCACGGGCACACCCGCAGCCGTTCGACACCCAGCGCGGTCATCACGGCGTGCGCGACGACGGCCCCGGCGAGGATCTGTCTCGCCCTGGGCTGCGACACGCCCCGCAGACGCGCCCGCTGCGCGGCGGACATCGAGGCCAGCCGCGGAATCCAGTCGCGGACGTCGTTCACCGTCAGGATGCGCCGCACGAACGGGCCCTCCCGCTGCGGCGGCGCGCCGGCGAGGCGGGCGAGCTGCTTGAACGTCTTGGACGTCGCGACGACGTTGCGCGGCACGCTCTCCCACCTCAACCGGTCGACGACCTCGCTCAGCGTCTCGCGCACGTACCGGCGCAGCGCCTTGACCTCGGAGCGCTTCGGCGGGTCGTGGGCGAGCATCGCGCGCGTCAGCCGCCCGGCACCGAGCGGCAGCGACAACGCGAGGTCCGGGTCGGCGTCGCGGCCGAGTGCGATCTCCATCGACCCGCCGCCGATGTCGAACAGCAGCAGCCGCCCGGCAGACCACCCGTACCAGCGGTGCGCCGCCAGGTACGTCAGCCTGGCCTCCTGCTCCCCGTCGAGGAACTGCGGCCGGATGCCGACGATCCGCTGGATGCGGTCGACGACGTCGTCCCGGTTCGTGGCGTCGCGCACCGCGGACGTCGCGAACGGGTACAGCTGGTCGACACCGTGCTGGGCGGCGGCGGTCACCGCGTCCGCCACGGCCCGCACCACCCGTTCGACGCCGTCGTCGCTGATCGCCCCGTCCGGGAGGACCTCCTCGCCGAGCAGGGTGGGTTCCTTCACCGCGTGCGCGGGCAGCGGCGGAGCGCCCGGCCGCACGTCGACGATCTGCAGCTGCGCGGAGTTCGATCCGATGTCCAGCACACCAAGACGCATCTACCGCGCATACCCGGATCCGGCCGTCTCACACCGGTTTCCGCGGTGGGTTCACGGGTAGCCGACCGCCATGAGCACGGATGTCCGCGTCATGACCCTGACCGACCACGAGTACGCCGCCGAAGTGCACGAGGGCGCCGAGACGACCACGCACCACGTCGTGCTCTCCGAGGCGTTCCTCGACGACCTCGCGCTGGTCGAGCCCGACGAGTCCGCGCTGGTCGGCGAGATCATCCGGTACCTGCTCGACCGCGAGCCGAACACGGCCGTCCCGCACGAGCTGGACGCCGCCGCGCTCGTGGGCCAGGACCCGGAGTTCCTGCCTGAGCTGCGGCGGCGCCTCACCTAGCGGTAGCGGGGATGGGTGGTGTGCCATTCGAAGCCGCCACCCATCCAGGCCTTGGTGCCCTTCAGGAACCGGTGCAGCTCCAGCGACGGCACGGCCAGCAGCGCCTTGTGCCCCGCCTCGAAGTCGCGCACCAGCTGGTTGTGCAGCTCCACCGTCCGAGCTGTGGCTTCGGCGATCGAGCACTCCCGGTCCGCCGCGATCTGCAACACCATGTTGCACACCGGCTTCTCGTCGGCGGCGTCCTTCTCCACCGACACCAGGTCGTTGACCATCACCGACGCCGTGCCCGCCGCGGTCAGCAGCTGCCGCACGCGCGGGTCGTAGTACAGCGGCGCAGCGAGTTCGTACCCGCCGACGGCGTCGACCAGCGTCATCGACGTGTAGAAGGTGTCGTGCTGGCGCGTCGCGAGGTACTGCCACGCCGGCGGGTAGTCGCCGGTGTGCCGCCATGCCGCGTAGGCGCTCCACGACACGAACATCGCGAACGTCGAGTAGCAGACCCGTTGCACCACAGTGGGTGTGCTGCGGGACGACAGGTGCGTGATGCCCGACCGCAGGCCGACGAGCACCGGGTCCGAGGCCAGTACCTCCTCCAGCTCCTCGGTGAACTCGGCGGCGGGCGCCACCGGGTCCATCGCGGCCATCGCCAGCGCCAGTCTGGGCGGCAGCTCCGCCGGGACCGCGCCCATCTCGGTGCTGTCGGCGTAGAGGTCGTCGGCCGCCCACCACGCCGCGTTGAGCTTCGCGGCGATCAGCAGCTGCTCCACGTCGTCGGTGTCGACGTGGGTCAGCACGGCCAGGCGGCCGAACATGCCGCCCAGGAACCGTTCCGGCTCCGCGAAACCGCAGTCCCCCGCCCACGCGACGAGCCGTTCGTCGACGGCGGCGGCCAGCAGGTCGTCCTCGCGTTCGACCACCGGCACGTACAACGGCGGCGCCGTGCCGTCGCCCCACGGGCGTTCCGCATAGCCGGGTTCCGGTGGCAGCTCGACCGCCTCGGGCCGCCCGAGGCGGGCAGCAGACGTGCCCAGCCCGGACGGCCCGGAAAGCAGCTCCCTCATGTCAGACACGAACTCCATCAGATCCTGTCGGCGGCGATCAGCAGATAGTGGAACGAGCCCTCCTTGTACGCGGTGAGGAACGGGTCCTCGATGCCGGTCGCGACCGACGACTTCGCGCGCAGCTCCCAGTACGGGATGGTCTCCGGCGTCAGGTCGACCACGCTGATCGGCACGAAACCGTTGTCCGCCAACGCCTTGAAGTACTCGCTGCGCGGGTGGATGTTGCAGATGTAGTGCTGGTCGATCTGGCTGACCGCCCGCGAGCGGCCACCCGTCAGGTCGTTGTAGCAGCCGGTGATGCAGACGTACCGGCCGCCGGGCGCGATCAGCCGGGCGAACTCGCCGTACAGCTGCTGGAGGTCCACGTACATCGTGGTCTCGTTGGTCCAGATGCCGTCGAACGCTCCGGTCTCGAAGCCTGTGTCGAGCATGTTCTTGAAGTGGAACCGAACCTGGTCGGCGACACCGCGTTCCCGCGCCTGGTGGTTGGCGAACGCCACCTGCTGCTCGGAGATGCTGACGCCGTCGACCTCGCAGCCGAACCGGGCGTTGGCCATGAAACTCGTGCCGCCGCGGCCGGAACCGCCGTCCATCAGCCTGCCGCCCAGCGGGATGTCGCCGAAGTGGTCGAGCAGTACCTCCGCCTGCGCGGTCTCCAGCCTGTGCATCTCGGCGATGATCGCCTCGTCGCCCATCTCCAGCACGGCCGGGTCGTAGGCACCGAGCCCGTAATGGTGGTGGTAAAGCCCATCGACCTCACCGAGCTTGATGTTGACCGGGTCCTTCTCCCTGTTCCAGTAGTCCGCGACGGAACGCTGGTAGTCGGTGCGCAGAACCGGCTTCACAGTGGGGCTCGCCATGACCTGTGGTGCTCCTGTTCGTTGGAACGCTCACTGCCGAACAGCATTCGACCCTTGCAGCTGTCGGCGCAGCGGGCGATCCGCCGTTCAGGGGTTGGTTCGGACACGAACGGGTGCGCCGGATGGTGCACTCCGGTACATCCCTTAACTCGCGCAACCGGCGCGGTACCCCCACTTTCGTGGGATTCGCGCGTCCATCCGGCTGACAAAAAGCGCAGATTCCATCTCGCTTGGAAAATTCGGCACGCCGCCGCCACGACCAGCCCGTCCGAACAGGCGGAAAACCGTCATTGAAAACCGTTTCAGGATTACCTGATTCAGGAATGTGAATGTTTGACACATATGCACCCTTCGACTACAAAGAAATAGCCCCGCCCTGCCGAAGAGGGTTGTCAATGACGCGAACCTCCCCAGCCCTGCTCACACTGCTCTTAATCGGTTCACTCGGCGTACCCGTGACCACGGCGGCCGCCACACCGGCACTGACCGGCCTGGATGTCTCGTCAGGCAACCGCCGACCCCCTGTTTCCGGCCTCTACGACTGGTCGAAGGCGGGGTATCGCGGCAATGGCGTGCTGCCCGGAAACAATGACGTGAACCCGAGTGCGAGTTGTCAGATCACGGCAGAGGAACTCGCTTCCCAGTTCAACGTCCGTCCGAATGACCCCGCCGACGACAGCGCCGGGTTGCAGGCCGCGATCGACGCCATCAGGACGCAGTGTTCACCGAGTGCGAGCTATTCCAAGCTCAGCCTGATCACGCTGCCCGCCGGCGAGCTGAAGGTGTCCAGGGAGCTGCATGCCGACGCCGACTACCTGATCATCAGAGGTGCCGGCGCGACCGCGACGAAGATCGTCTACACGCCCGACGCCATCACCCGCTACGACGCCATCACTCCCGACGGCTCGCACTGGGACGAGGACGGGATGACGTACGGCCAGGGCAAGGGCGGCTGGCTGTGGCCGGGCCGCGGCCTGTTCCGCGTCCAGTCGCGCGGGGTCCACACCGCCTACGCGAACGACTACGCGTCGGCACCGGCCAACCGCAAGGACATCTTCGAGGGCACCGTCAACGTGCACTGGAAGGCGGGTGCGAAGGTGAGGACGGCCGCGAAGGCCGGCGACCGCGCGATCCAGGTGCAGTCCACGACCAACATCAAGGCGGGCATGCTGGTCAACGTCCGCGCCGCGAACTCGGTCAAGTTCTACGAGCAGCAGTTCGCGAACGGCACACAGTGGCCGTATCTGAACATGCACATGCGCCAGCAGATCTTCACCGTCGCCTCGGTGTCGAGCACTACCGTCACGCTCGACAAACCACTGGAGTTCGACGTTCCGGTCAACTCCACCTCGGACGGTTCACCGGCGATAGCCGGGGCGACCTACGACTCGAAGGTGTCGCCGCTGGTGGACCCGGTCCTCGGCGTCGGGTTCGAGAACTTCGGCTTCACGCAGGCGATGCCGAACCTCGACCCCGCCGAGGCCGTCCACAACTACGGCAACATGGCCCCCGCGGACGAGATGCACGGCATCGTGTTCAAGTGGGCGGCGAACTCGTGGGTGCGCGGCATCCGCGCGGAGATGACGGGCTCGCACCCGATCGTCACCGAGGAGGCCAAGAACCTGCAGATCGTCGACAACTACCTCGACGGCTCGTGGAACAAAGGCAAGGGCGGCAACGGTTACTTCCGCGGCTCGCGCGTGTGGGACTCGCTCTACGCGGGCAACACGTCGCGCAACCTGCGCCACTTCACGTTCCAGTGGTCCGCCTCGGGCAACGTCGTGATCGGCAACGACTTCGACTCCGACCTCAACCTGCACGGCGGCTGGGAACGCAACAACCTCTTCGAGCTCAACACGGTCCGCGTCCCCTACGCCCACCGCTCCGGCAACTGCCGCGCCAACTGCGGCGAGGAAGGCGGCGGCGGGCCCGACGACTCCAACTGGTTCCCGATCTGGTGGGGCGCGGGCAAGAAAGCCGTGAAGTGGTCCGGCGCGTCGGGCCCGCGCAACGTCTTCTTCAACAACGAGATGACGAAGCAGCTGTCGACCGGCGGCGCCTACGAGCCCTTCTACGACGACCGGCAGCGGATCTACCAGTTCGGTTGGAACGGCACCGCCTACCAGCACCTCGACATCGGCGGCACCGCAATCGCGGACTGGGCGAAGAACGAGCAGCGCGACTATACCGGCGGTCACGGCGTCGACGACTCCAGGACCGACCCGGCCCGCTCGCTCTTCCTCAAGAACGTCCCCGGCACGCCGACGGACCCACCGCCCAGCGAGACGCCAGGCACCGTGACGACCGCGGACCAGCTGAAAACCGCGCTGGCCAACGCGAAACCGGGCGAGACGATCACGCTCGCGCCCGGCACCTACCGCGGTTCGTTCGTGACGACCAAGGCAGGCACTGCAAGCGCCCCGATCACGCTCACCGGCCCGTCGACCGCGATCCTGATCAACGACGGCCCGTCGGGTGAGGCACCGTCCTGCCCGGCGCCGACGGCGGGCTGGGACTCGGGGTACGGCCTCTGGCTGTTCGGCGCGCCGTACTGGAACCTCAAGGGCTTCACCGTCAAGGAGTCCAAGAAGGGCATCGTCCTCGACAACTCCCACCACGTGACGATCGACGGCGTCACGGTGACCAAGACCGACGAGGAGGCCGTGCACTTCCGGCGTTCGTCGGCCGACGGCGTCGTCAGGAACTCCACGATCACCGACACGGGTCTGGTGCAGAAGGGCTACGGTGAAGGCGTCTACATCGGATCGGCGAACTCGAACTGGTCCTGCCACGGCAACTCCGGTGGCGTCGACCGCTCCGACCGCGTCCAGGTGATCGGCAACAGGATCGGCCCCGGCATCGCGGCGGAACCGATCGACGTCAAGGAAGGCACGCACAACGGCCTGATCCAGGGCAACACGTTCGACGGCCGCGGCATCACCGGCGAGAACTCCGCCGACTCGTGGATCGACATCAAGGGCATCGGCTACCGCATCGAGAACAACACCGGCACCTTCACCACGCCGGGCACGTTCGCGAACGGCTACGAGACCCACAACCCGAGCACCACGCCGTCGTTCGCCAACGGCTGCGGCAACGTGTGGCGCGGCAACTCCTCCGACCTCGGCGGTGTCGGCGAGTACGCCATCAAGATCACGTCGACGTCGAGGTGCTCGGCGAACCCGAACGTCGTCCACGCCTCGAACACGGTCACCCGCGCGAAGAAAGGCCTGACGAACGTCCCGGTCACCCCGTGAGAGAACGAAGTGCCCGCACCTCGTCCCGCAACGCCCGGACCTCCTGCAACAACAGGTCGTAGTGCGTCGCGGCGCGGGGTGCGGGCACCTGCTGCACGTCCGCCTCCATCGCGCTGCACACGACGGCGATGAAGACGACCAGCAGGTAGCAGAGGTCGTGCCGTGCTACTCCTTGCCGCGGGACAAGGGCACTGTCGGCCGGACGAGACCCCAGCTGATCACCCGGTCGTGTTGATCAGCTCCAGGCGGCTCGCGGTCCGGGCGACGTCGAGAGCCTCGCCGCCGACGATCTCGGCCAGCGGGTGGTCACTCACCAGTGTCAGCCGGACGTCGCGGTCGACCAGCACGTCCACGACGTTCGCGAACCGTTGCCGCGCCTCGCGATCGCACGTGTCGAGGCGCGGCACGGCGGCGATCACCCAGTCGTCGTAGCGATCGGCGAGCACCAGGTAGTCCTGCGTGGACGTCGGCTTCTCGCACAGGTCGCCGAAGTCGAACCAGACGCGGCCGCGGTCGGTGCCCAGTGCCGTGACGTGCCTGCCGTTGATCTCCAGCACGACCGGGGTGACGGGCAGTTCGGCGAACCCGACGATCGAGCCGGTCTCGAACCGCGAACGCGGACGGCCGTGCAGGTACCGGTAGTCGGTGGGTCCGGCCAGTTCCACGGTGTCCATGAGCTCGTGGACCAACGCGATGCCCGGCAGGAAGTGGTCGTGGTACAGCGGGTTGGGCAGCAGGCCGTCCGGCGGGTAGTTGGACGTGGCGACGACCATGACCCCGCGTGCCTTCAACACCTCCAGCAGCCGCGTCATCAGCATCGCGTCGCCGACGTCGTGCAGGTGGAACTCGTCGAACGCCAGCACGTCGCACCGGCCGATCAGCTCGTCGACCGCCTTCTTCACCGCACCCGGCATGTGCAAACGCGCCGAGATGCGCGCGTGCAACTCCTGGAAGAAGGAGTGGAAGTGCACACGCCGCTTCCGGCGCACGGGCAGGACGTCGAAGAACGCGTCCGCGAGGAAGCTCTTGCCCCGGCCGACCGGCCCGTGCAGGTAGACGCCCCGGCGCCGCTCCCCCAGCGAGGCGAGCCGATCGACGGCTCGGAGCTGTGCGTCGTCCAGGACGTAGCCGCTGCGGGACACGTGTGCGAGCAGACTGGCGCGAAGATCCACTGTTCCCCCCGCGCCAGCTTACGATCGCACCCGTGAGCAATGTCGAGGCCGAGCCCGCGGAAGTGACGTGCGCCTCCACCCCCGGCGGGGTGGAAGTCCTGGAGCCGCGGGACGTCCCGCTGGGCGGCCCGCGCGCCATGTCGGTGCGCCGGACGTTGCCGCAGAAACAGCGATCGTTCATCGGCGCGTGGTGCTTCTGCGACCACTACGGCCCGGACAACGTGAAGATGGACGTCGCCCCGCACCCCCACACCGGACTGCAGACCGTCAGCTGGCTCTTCACCGGCGAGATCGAGCACCGCGACAGCCTCGGCGTGCACGCGTTCGTGCGGCCGGGCGAGCTGAACCTGATGACCGGCGGCCGCGGCATCGCGCACTCCGAGGTCTCGACGCCGTCCTCCACCGTCCTGCACGGCGTGCAGCTGTGGCTCGCCCTGCCGGACGCCCACCGCGACGCCCCGCGCGACTTCCAGCACTACGCGCCGCCGACGGTGACGCTGGACGGTGCCGCGATCCGGGTGTTCCTCGGCTCGCTGGCCGGCTCCACGTCCCCTGTGACCACGTTCACACCGCTGCTCGGCAGCGAGATCGTCCTGCCCGCGGGGACGACGATCGACCTCGACGTGACACCGGAGTTCGAACACGGCGTCCTGCTCGACACCGGCGACGTGACCGTCGGCGACACCGCTCTCGACCCCGGCGCACTCGGCTACGTCGGCACCGGCCGCGCCACGCTGCGCCTCACGACTCGCGACGGCGCGAGGGTCGTGCTGCTGGGCGGCGAGCCGTTCGGCGAGGAGATCGTCATGTGGTGGAACTTCGTGGGCCGCACCCACGACGAGATCGTCGCCTTCCGAGACGAGTGGCAGGCCGAGACCGACAGGTTCGGCCGTGTCGAGGGCTACGCAGGCGCGCGGCTGCCCCCTCCACCGCTGCCCGGCGGCCGGCTACGCCCGCGCGGCAATCCGGCGTAGCACCCAGTCCACGAACTCCTCGGCGCCTGACCTCGCAGCCAGGACACCGAGGAGTTCGTCCAGCCGGGCGGCTCGGTCCTGCACCGGCGAGCACGGCGATGGCGCGGGCGTCCTGTTCACTGTTGACCTCCCACCACCCGTCACGGCGGTCCGAGTGCAGCCTGTCCCGGTACAGTTCCTCGGCCTCGGAGACGGGCTTCGGCACGCTTCCCAGCACCAGCATGGCGGTGCCGCCCGCGGGTAATCGGACCGAACCGGGACCGGCCTTGGGCGGTGCGGGTTGCTGCTGGTGGGCGCGGAGCCTTTGAAGCCCGCTGCCCTGGCCATGGGACCGACCACGTCTCGAAGCGCCGCCCTGAACGCTGCCTGCAGCGACATGAGACGCCCTCTCACCTAGCGTGCCAGCACGGTCACGGAAAGCGCCCAGCGCAAATTGTTGTCAAAAGTCATAGTTCCAGACCGTTGAAAATCACGTTCCGATCGCTTTTCCTGAGCGAGGCATCCACGGCGGTTGCCACGCGTCTAGGAGGGCATGACGAACGTGACACGAGTGGGCGCCGAGTCCGTCTTCGCCTTCATCGCTCCCTCCGGGCGCCCCCTGCCCGTCGAGGTCGAGCTCGGCTACCGCGCTGACGACCCGCACGCCGTGACCATGACGTTCCGCATGGGACGCCAGGAGACGGTGTGGCTGGTGAGCCGCGACCTGCTCGCCGACGGTCTGATCACCACCAGCGGTGCCGGTGACGTGCGGCTGCGGCCGCACAACTCGACGACCGCCGTGCTCGAGCTGCGGTCGGACGTGTCGCAGGCGGTGTTCCACGTGCGGTCCTCCGAACTGCAGGAGTTCCTGAACTCCACCTACGACGTAGTCGCCCCCGGACACGAGAACGACTACATCGACTTCGACGCCGAACTGCGCAAGCTGCTGGACTAACTGACGCCGTTGCGGATCGCGCGCGCGTAGGCCGCCGCGGTCCCCTGGGCTGAGCACGTCTTCATGTCGTCGTAAAGCCACATGAAGCCGCCGACGATTCCGGCCGACCCGTGCCACGACCTCATCTTGCTCTCGACGGTCGCGGGCGAGTCACCCGCCGAGCACCCCGACCCGTGCCTGCTCCACAGGCCCGGATCCACCGTCATGCCGAGCGCGCGGTTCCACGTGGCCGGGTTGTTGCCCGCGCCGCCCGCGTAGCCCTGCAGGTAGACGCGGTCGACGAGCGCGCCGAGGTTGTTCTTGAGGTTCCCCCAGAACGACTGGTTCGTGTACGGCGCGAACGTGAACTTCGAGTACCCGAGCCCGGCCGCCATCCTGGCGAACTTGGCGGTCGCGTCGACCTGGTAGTACGACTCGTCGTCGTTGTTGATCGCGTCGGCGCCGGTGGCGGTCTTCAGCGCCTGGAAGTTGCGGTACAGGACGCTCGACGACCCGGTGCCCTGCGAGCCGATCAGCTTGGCGATGTTCTCCCAGTCCGGCACGGCCCAGGCGCCGATGCTGACCTCGATGCGGTTGACGCTCGTGGGCGCCTGCTTGAGCGTCTTCAGGCGTGCGGGCCAGCCGGGGTCGCCGACGTAGCGGCCGTTCCGCACGATCAGGACGTCGTTGTAGTACAGGTCGCCGTCGGGGTGGACGTGGATGCTCCAGAGGATCACCGTCGTGAACCCGGAGGCGCGCAGGGTGTTCATCACGGCTTGGCCGTCGGCGTAGAACGGACCGCCGCCGTACACCGCCGACCGCGGCGACTGGGCCGAGGCCGGTGCGGGGTCGAGAGCTGTCAGGCCACACAGGGCCAGCACAGCGGCGAGGAGAGCGGGGAACCAGGGCCGCCTCATCACGAATGTCCCTTCGTCAGGTGGCGGCCTGCTCCCACCATAGCCAGCTGATCAAGGGCCGGTCTGGGTGTGCCAGAGTCTGCGCATGCTCGAGATCGTGGTGCAGACCGAGAACGGGGAACGGCACGTCCGCGTGTCCGCCGAGGATCTCGCCGGGCTGGTCCGGCGGATCGGTGGTGACGGCGACCGGTTCCTGGTGGTCCAGCGGGTGCCCGATCTGCCCGACTTCTTCGCCCAGATCTGGCACGAGGCCGGTGGTGACTACACGGTCGAGCACCGCGACGGCGGGCCGGGCCGGCACTTCCAGGCGACGACCGGCAGCACGGAGGCCGTGGTCGCCGCGATCGCCGGCTGGGCCCGCGGACAGGCCGGGTGGGACGGTGCTCTGGCCTGGACGCCGCTGGACCTGGGGCCCGCCCGCGAGGTGCCGCCGCTCGACCTCGGCGACGACGAACGCGAGCAGCTGGAGGAACGGCTGCGCGAGGTGCTTGCCGGCGGCTACACCACCCGCGCCGAACTGACCGAGCTCGCGGAGGACCGTCTGTCCACTGAGGACAGTCGGCCCGTGTCGCGCGAACAGGCACGGGTACTGGCCGACCGGTTGTGGCTGGAGCGGGTCGCGGAGCAGGAATCGTGGCAAGGCGAGACCGATCCCGAGCGACTCACGCGCGCGTTCACGGCCTTGCAGGACAACGGAATCACCGCCCGCGAGAACTTCACCTGCTGCCGCAGCTGCGGCCAGGCCGAGATCGGCGGTGAAGCCGAGCCGGACGCTCGCGGCTTCGTCTACTTCCACAGCCAGTGCACGGATTCCGCCGCGGCCGGCCACGGACTGGCGCTCTACTACGGTGGTTTCGACGGTTCGTCCGACACCACCACGGCCGTCGGCCACGAAGTCGTGGCAGCCCTCGCGGCAGCCGGGCTTCGTGCCGAGTGGGACGGTGACCCCGGCCGCTCCATCACCGTCACTCCCCTGGACTGGCGCCGCCGCCTGGTCGGCTAGCGGCGTTTTCACCCGAACGAGCCCGTATCATGGACTAAAAACAAGCCATAGCGTCGAAGACGTGACAGTGACGACTTCGACGCCCTACAGCAGGGATCTCGGCGACGAGCTGCGCCGGCTGCGGCAGCGCTACACCGGCCTCAGAGGACGCGCGCTCGCCATCCAACTCGGCTGGGATCCGAGCAAAGTCTCCAACATCGAGCACGGCAAGGTGCGCGCGAGCGAGATCGACCTCGTTCAGTACCTCACGGTGTGCGGTCAGGACATCGACGCCATCGACGCTTTCCGCCGCCGCTACTGCAACGCCTTCGACACTTGTTTCGCGCAGGTGCCCGACAATCTCCGCACACTGGCCATGACCGAGTCGATGGCCACGAAGATCACCAGCTACGAGGTGCTGAAGCCGCCGGTCCTCCTGCAGACCCGGCAGTACGCCCACCACCTGATCGCGGAGTCGGCGTTCAACACCCCGGACGAGGTCGACAGGTTCGTCGACCTCCGCATGGAGCGGCAGACGGTGCTGCGGCGGCCTTTCCGGCCCGAGTGCTTGTTCTTCGTCCACGAGCTGGCCCTGCAACTGCGCGTCGGCGACGCGAAGCTGATGGAGGACCAGTACCTCCGGCTGCTGTTCAACACGCACGTCCTGCGCATCGTGCCCGCGCACTTCAGAACCATTGCCACGCACGACAAATGCACGCTGTACGAGTTCGACAAGGCCGCGCCCGTGACGTACGGCGAGTCCGACACGGCCCAGGTCTTCGCGCAGAACGACCTCGCCGTCAGCCGCGCCAGGCGGTTGTTCGAACGCCTGGACGCCATCTCCCTGGACCAGGAGCAATCGAAGGACAAGCTGATGGAGTACGTCAGAGCACTGCGCGGGCACGCGAAACCCGCCCTGCAGCGAACCTGACCCAACCGGCTGCCCCAGGGCACGCCCTGGGGCAGCCCGGCCGATCAGTAACCGTGGATCAGGTCGTACGCGAGCTGCGGGTCGAACTCGCCGGCCTCGACGTTCGGCGCCTTGCCGCACTTGCCGTCCGAGTCGCCGGGAACCTTGACCCACAACAACATCTCCGCGCCACCGCCGGTGCGGGCAGGCGTGCCGAGCTTGCGGCCGCCGGGGTTGCACCACTCGCCGTTGTGGCCGTTGCCGTTACGGCTGGTGTCGATCACGTACGGCTTGGTGTAGCCCGAAAAGCTCGCGCTGACCGCGTTGCCGTACGTCGTCGACGCGGTCGTGGTGTGGTAGTTCGACACGTTGAGCGAGAAGCCGCGGACGTTGCGCACGCCCGCCGCGTCGAGCCGGCCGGCCATCGTCGCGGCGGGCACCCACTGCGCGTTGCCCGCGTCGAGGTAGGCCCACGTGTTGGGCGCCTTGGCCTTGAACTGCTCGGTGGCGTACTTGATCATCGCGGTGCGCTCGGCGATCTTGGCGCTGTCCAGGCAGTTGAAGTCCGCCAGCGAGTCGGACTCGATCACCACGACCGCGGGCCGCGAGCCGATGCCTGCCGCGAACGCGGAGATCCAGGCCCGGTAGGCCTCCGGCGTGCCGGCGCCTCCGCCGGAGTGGCCGCCGCACGCGTCGCGGCCGGGGATGTTGTAGGCCACCAGGACGGGCAGCTTGGTGCCGGTCTTGTTCACGTAGGCCGACACCGAGGACTTGATGTCGCCGCTCCAGTTGCCGAACCAGCGGGCCATCGGCTTGGAGGAGATGTTCGCCTTGATGTCGGCCTGACGGCCGTCGCTCGCGTGGGTGCGCACCCACACGGCGGGGTTCGAGTCCGGGTCGACGTAGAAGCCGTCGGTGAGGCTGACGGGGCTGGCGGCGTGCGCGGCCGGGGCGGTCGCCACGACGGCCAGCAGGGCCAGCGCGAGTGCTCTCATCATGCTCCGCACACTCGCGCGGGCCGCTTAAGGGGTGGTAAGTCCGTGCCAAGTGATCCCAGACTGAATGGGCAGCAGCGGAGCCACCACCTGGGCGAACGGCCCGCTGTGGAACGTCCCGCCGGCAGGCCCGGCGAACGGCGAACCGGCGTCCAGCACGTCCGGCAACCGAGCCCAGGCCGCCCACCGCTCGTCCCACGCCTGGATCACGTCGAGGTGCCCGCCGGGAAGAAACCGGGTCAGGTGCACCCCTGCGACCTGCCCGGTGTTCCCCAGCAGCGGCAACAGCCGGAAGCCACCTTCCAGCCGCAACCGCTCGATCAGCTCCGCAGCACCGGTTCGCGGGTCCATCTCATCTCGCCGCCATCTCCGTCGCGTACTGCCGGTAGGTCCGCACCGCCGCCTCGCGTTCGGCGGGAGACCACCCCAGCGGGCCGGCGATCAGGTCGGCGACCGTGCCGGCGACGGACGCGCCCTGGTCGAGGTGCTCGATCGCGATCCGGGTGCGGCGGGCGAGCACGTCCTCCAGGTCCAGCGCGCCCTCGTGGGTCACGGCGTACACGATCTCGGCTGCGAGATGTCCGGCCACCTCAACGGAAAGCGACGGGTCCTGCGCGACGAGCGCCAGCACGTCGGAGATCGCCGAGCCGTACCGCCGCAGCAGACGCTCCACAGTGGACGTGGGCAGGCCGGACTCGGCGGCGACTCGAGCCCGGTCCGCCCACAGCTCGTGGTAGCCGACCGCGCCGCACAACGGCAGCCGGGCGGTCAGCGACGGCGCGACAGCCCGCCCGAGGCCGGAGACGGCGGCGTTCACGACGTCCGCGGCCATCACTCGGTAGGTCGTGTACTTGCCGCCCGCGATCACGAAGAAGCCAGGCTCCGGCTGTGCGACGGCGTGTTCGCGGGACAGCTTGGCCGTGTCGCCGGACGCGCCGTCCAGCAACGGCCTCAGACCCGCATACGTGCCAACGACGTCCTCGACCGTGAGCGGCGACCGCAGCACCGCGTTGACGTGATCGAGGATGTACGAGACGTCCTCGGAGGTGGCGGTCACCGAGGCGGGATCGCCGGAGTACGGCGTGTCCGTGGTGCCGATGATCCAGTGACGGCCCCACGGGATCACGAACAGCACCGACTTCTCGGTCCGCGTGATCAGTCCGCCGTCCAGCTGGATCTTCGAGCGGTCCACCAGAATGTGCACGCCCTTGGACATCCGCACGTGGAACGGCGGCGTGCCGGGCGACATCGAGTTCAGCGAGTCGGTCCACACGCCGGTCGCGCTGATCACCCGCCGCGCCCGGACCTCCACAGTGGACCCGTCCACCGAGACCCGAGCACCCGACACGCGACCGCCGGACCGCACCAGCGAGGTGACCCGAGCGCGTGACAACACGGTCGCGCCGTGCTGGGCGGCCGTGCGGACCAGGGTCAGCACCAGCCGCGCGTCGTCCATCTGCGCGTCGTAGTACCGGATCGCACCGGCGAACTTCGACGGGTCGAGCGACGGGCCGATCTCGGAAGCCTTGCGGCGGGAGAGGTGCCGGTGCATCGGCACGGCACCGGCGCCACCGATCGAGTCGTACAGCAGCACGCCCGCGCCGACGTAGGCGCGTTCCCACTGCTTCTCCAACGGGAAGAGGAACGGCACCGGCCGCACCAGGTGCGGTGCGAGCCGGCGCAGCAGCAGGCCGCGTTCCTTCAGGGCTTCCCGAACCAGCTTGAACTCCAGCTGCTCCAGGTAGCGCAGCCCGCCGTGGACGAGCTTGCTGGACCGGCTCGACGTGCCCGAGGCCCAGTCGTGTGCCTCGACCAGCGCGACGGAGAGGCCTCTCGACGCCGCGTCCAGAGCAGCGCCGGCGCCGACCACACCACCTCCGACCACGAGCACGTCGAACTCCGTCGAGCCCAACGAACGCACCGCGTCAGCACGCCGAGCCGGATCCAGCCTTGCGAACAACTTCAGCTCCTAACAGAAGTCAGCACACAGGAGTCAGCGGACGTCGGAGTCGACCCAGTCGAACGACTTGGTGACGGCCTTCTTCCAGTTGCGGTACTCGCGCTCGCGCTCGTCGGCGTCCAGCTCGGGCGTCCAGCGCTTGTCCTCGGCCCAGTTCGCACGCAGCTCGTCGAGCGACGACCAGTAGCCGACGGCCAGACCGGCGGCGTACGCGGCACCCAGGGCGGTCGTCTCGGCGACGACCGGACGCACCACCGGCACGTCGAGGACGTCGGCCTGGAACTGCATGAGCAGCTCGTTCGCGACCATGCCGCCGTCGACCTTGAGCTCGGTCAGCGGCACGCCGGAGTCGGCGTTCATCGCGTCCAGGACCTCGCGGGTCTGGAACGCCGTCGCCTCCAGCACGGCACGCGCCAGGTGGCCCTTGTTGACGAACCGGGTGAGGCCGACGACCGCGCCGCGCGCGTCCGCCCGCCAGTACGGGGCGAAGAGGCCGGAGAACGCGGGCACGAAGTACGCGCCGCCGTTGTCCTCGACGGTGCGGGCCAGCGTCTCGATCTCCGGGGCGGAGCCGATGATGCCGAGGTTGTCGCGCAGCCACTGCACCAGCGAGCCGGTGACCGCGATGGAGCCTTCCAGCGCGTAGACGGGGGCCTCGTCGCCGATCTTGTAGCAGACCGTGGTCAGCAGGCCGTTCTTCGACGCGACCTTCTCCGTGCCCGTGTTGAGGAGCATGAAGTTGCCGGTGCCGTAGGTGTTCTTCGCGGTGCCCGGCTCGTAGCAGGCCTGGCCGAACGTCGCGGCCTGCTGGTCGCCGAGGATGCCCGCGATCGGCACGCCCTTCAGCACCCCGCCGGGACCGCCGTTGCCGTAGACCTCCGAGGAGGAACGGATCTCCGGCAGCATGGACAGCGGAATGCCCATCTCACCGGCGATCTCGGCGTCCCACTGCAGCGTGTCGAGGTCCATCAGCATGGTCCGCGAAGCGTTGGTGACGTCCGTGGCGTGCACACCGCCGTTGGGGCCGCCGGTGAGGTTCCACAGCGTCCACGTGTCGGTGTTGCCGAACAGCAGGTCGCCGGCCTCGGCACGCTCACGGGCGCCCTCGACGTTGTCGAGGATCCAGCGGATCTTCGGGCCGGAGAAGTAGGTCGCCAGCGGCAGGCCGACCTTGGCCTTGTAGCGCTCAGCGCCACCGCCCAAAGCGCCGAGCTCCTCGACGATCGCCTGCGTGCGGGTGTCCTGCCAGACGATCGCGTTGTAGACGGGCTCGCCCGTGTTCTTGTCCCACACCACCGCGGTCTCGCGCTGGTTGGTGATGCCGACGGCGGCGAGGTCACCGGTGTTGAGGTCGGCGGCGGCGAGCGCCTGGCCGATCACGAACCGGGTGTTCTCGGAGATCTCCACCGGGTTGTGCTCGACCCAGCCCGCGCGCGGGAAGATCTGCTCGTGCTCCTTCTGGCCCACGGCGACGATGGAGCCGCTGTGGTCGAAGATGATCGCCCTGGTGCTGGTCGTGCCCTGGTCGACGGCGAGAACGTACTGCGTCATCGAAGTTTGTCCTTTCGGGATGGTCAGAACACGAGCGAGGCGACGACACCGGCGATCGCGCCACCGACGATCGGGCCGACGACCGGGATCCACGAGTAGCCCCAGTCGGAGTCCTTCTTGCCAGCCAAATCAGTGTTGGCGGCCTCACCGTCGGTGCCCTTGTAGGACAGCGGCAGCAGGGCGTGCGCGATGCGCGGGCCGAGGTCGCGAGCCGGGTTGATCGCGTAGCCGGTGGGACCACCGAGCGAGGCACCGATACCGACAACGAGCAGCGCCGCGGCCAGCGGGCCGATCTGGGTCGGCGTCTTGCCGAACGCGAGGATCACGAAGACCAGGACGAACGTGCCGATGATCTCGCACACGAGGTTCCAGGTGTAGCTGCGGATCGCCGGGCCGGTGGAGAAGACGGCCAGCTTGAGGCCCTCGTCGGGCG
Source organism: Lentzea nigeriaca (assembly GCF_016907955.1). Classification (GTDB taxonomy): domain Bacteria; phylum Actinomycetota; class Actinomycetes; order Mycobacteriales; family Pseudonocardiaceae; genus Lentzea; species Lentzea nigeriaca. The sequence goes on from NZ_JAFBCX010000003.1 coordinate 575,430, forward strand.
TCTCGTCGAAGTGCGGCTTGTACGCGAGCCACGCGAGCACGGCACCGAGGAACGCGCCGAGGAACTCACCGGCGAAGTACACGATCGTCGAGCCCGCACTGACCGGAACGCCGGGGGCGTACTCCGCCGCACCGCTGGTGAGGATGCCGACGGTCACGGCCGGGTTGAGGTGCGCGCCCGACTTGTAGGCGACGTACACGCCGGCGAAGACGCCGAGGCCCCAGCCGAAGTTGATCAACAGCCATCCGCCGTCGAGCCCCTTCGACTTGGCGAGCAGCACGTTGGCCACCACACCCGCACCCAGCAACAGCAAGACGCCCGTACCGAGCACCTCGCTGAGGAACACTGACCCGAGACCCACGCTGGCCTCCCATTCGTCCTTGAACGGCTGATCACCCTGTCGGTGATTGAGGCGGAACGTAATGACCCAGGTCACGCCTGCTCAACACGCACGTTTCGACAATGTCGACACCAGCGGGGTGCGGAACTGTGACCATTCGGTCACTCTGTGCTCAAAGGCCACGTTTCCAGCGGGTTTCCACCGCCTGCCCAGGTCAGCAGGCTGACGAAGCAGTTCGACATTGCCGACACGGGTCGTCTGAATTACGTTTCTCGCCGTGCCGGGACCCATCCAGTCGATCGAACGCGCCGCAGCGGTGCTGCGGCTTCTCGCGCGTGGCTCCGGCCACCACGGTCTCACGGAGATCGCCGACTCGCTCGGTCTGGCGCGCGGCACCGCGCACGGGATTCTCCGCACGCTGCAACGGGTCGAGTTCGTCGAGCAGGACCAGGCGACCGGCCGCTACCGGCTCGGCGCGGCCCTGCTGCACCTCGGCACCTCCTACCTCGACGCGAACGAGCTGCGGTCCCGCTCCATCAACTGGGCCGACACCCTGGCCGCGCGGTCGGGCCAGGAGGTGCGCATCGGCATGCACCACGACGGCGCGGTGCTCGTCGTGCACCACGTCTTCCGGCCGGACGACTCCGTGCAGACCCTCGGCATCGGTGCGATGCTGCCGTTGCACGCGACCGCGCTGGGCAAGGTGCTGCTCGCCTACGACCCGGACCTGTCGGCGGCCGCACGCCGGCGGGAGCTGACGTCGTTGACGCGCAGGACGATCACGCGGACCCAGGCGCTGGAGCGGGTGCTGACCGAGGTGCGCGCGCAGGGCTGGGCCGGCGAGGCAGAGGAGTACATGCCGGGCGAGGCGAGCATCGCCGCGCCGATCCGGATCCCCGGCGGCCTGGTCGTCGGCGCGATCGGCATCTCCGGCCCCGTGGACCGCCTGTGCGACGCAGCGGGCAGGCCACGTGCGACCCTGGTGCGTCAGGTGTCCCAGGCCGCGGATGCGGTCACCACGTCTCTGGTCGACGAGAACTGAAAGGCGAGCCGTGCAACGGTTTGTGATGGCGATCGACCAGGGCACCACGTCGACCCGCTGCATCGTGTTCGACCAGAACGCCCGCCTGGTCGCGGTCGCCCAGCGCGAGCACCGGCAGTACCACCCGAGGCCCGGCTGGGTGGAGCAGGACGCCGTGGAGATCTGGCGCAACGTCGACCGGATCATGCCGCAGGCGTTGCGGCAGGCGGGGATCACCGCCGAGCAGGTCGTCGCGCTGGGCATCACGAACCAGCGCGAGACGTTCGTGCTGTGGGACCGCCACACCGGTGTCCCCGTCGGGCGCGCGATCGTGTGGGAGGACATCCGCACCGAGGAACTCGTTGCGGAGCTGGGGAAACAGCCCGGCATCGAGGAGGTCCGCGAGCGCTGCGGATTGCCTTTGGCCACTTACTTCTCCGCGCCGTCGCTGCGGTGGATGCTCGACAACGTGGCCGGGTTGCGGGCGAAGGCCGAGCGCGGCGACGTCCTGTTCGGCACCATGGACACCTGGCTGATCTGGAACCTCACCGGCGGCGTGAACGGCGGCCTGCACGTCACCGACGTGACCAACGCGTCGCGGACGATGCTGATGAACCTCGGTTCGCGGCAGTGGGATCCGATGCTGCTGGAGTTCTTCGGCGTGCCCGCGACGATGCTGCCGGAGATCCGGCCGTCGACCGAGATCCGCGGCACGACCACCCGCGTGGTGCCGGGCATCTCGATCACGGCGGCGCTGGGCGACCAGCACGCGGCGCTGTTCGGCCAAACGTGCTTCGAGAAGGGCTCGATCAAGGGCACCTACGGCACCGGCGGCTTCCTGCTGATGAACACCGGTGACGAGCTCGTGCGGTCCAAGCACGGGCTGCTGACGACGATCGGCTACCAGATCGGCGGCGAACCGGCGTACGCGCTGGAAGGCTCGATCGCCGTCGCCGGCTCGCTGGTGCAGTGGTTCCGCGACAACCTCGGCCTGATCCACAGCGCCCCGGAGATCGAGACGCTGGCGCGCACGGTGAAGGACAACGGCGGCTGCTACATCGTGCCCGCGTTCTCGGGGCTCTTCGCGCCGCACTGGCTCGCCCAGGCACGTGGGCTCGTCGTCGGGCTGACCTCGTACATCAACAAGGGCCACCTGGCGCGGGCCGTGCTGGAGGCGACCGGGTGGCAGACGCGGGAGGTCGTCGACGCGATGAACGCCGACCTCGGTGCGCCGACGCCCGTTTTGAAGGTGGACGGCGGGATGACCGCCGACCACCTGTTGATGCAGTTCATCGCGGACGTGCTGGACATCCCGGTGCAACGGCCGCTGGTTGCCGAGACCGTGTCACTGGGCGCCGCCTATGCCGCAGGCCTCGCCGCCGGATATTGGCCGGACCTGGAGGGACTGCGCCGCAACTGGCATCTGGCCGCGCGGTGGAACCCGGTGATGGATGCCCGGCACCGCGAGGACGAGTACGCGAACTGGAAGCGAGCCGTGGAACTGACCTTCGCCTGGGCCCGCTCCACCCCGAACTGATCTCGATGAAGGGAACCTTCATCGCAAGTCAGGAGCGCTGTTTGCGGACCCAGGCGGACACGTCGTCGGGATCGATGGGCAGCGCGTCGGACAGGACGTCGGCGCCCGTCGAGGTGACCACGAGGTCGTCCTCGATGCGCACGCCGATGCCGCGCAGCTCCGGCGGCAGCGTCTCGTCGTTGGGGTGGAAGTACAGGCCGGGCTCGACGGTCAGCGCCATGCCGCGCTCCAGGATGCCCTGCTGGTAGGTCTCCTGGCGCGCGTCGGCGCAGTCGTGCACGTCGAGGCCGAGGAAGTGCCCTGTGCCGCAGACGATGTAGCGCCGGTGGTGCTGGCCGCTCGGGTCGAGCGCCTTGTCGACGCTGACCGGCAGCAGGCCCCAGTCGTGCAGACCCTCCGCGAGCACGCGCATCGCGGTGTGGTGGAAGGCGCTGTAGTCGTTGCCGGGCCTGACCTCCGCGAGCGCGGCGACGTGGGAGGAGTACACGAGGTCGTAGACCTGGCGCTGGGGTTCGCTGAACTCGCCGCTGACCGGGAACGTGCGGGTGACGTCCGCGGTGTAGAGGGAGTTCATCTCCACACCGGCGTCGAGCAGCAGCAGGTCGGTCTCGTTCACGCGGCCGTCGCAGCGCGTCCAGTGCAGGACCGGGGCGTGGGCGCCGGCGGCGACGATCGATGTGTAGCCGGGGCCGTTGCCCTCGGTGCGAGCGCGGCGGTCGAACGTGCCCTGCAGCCAGCGCTCTCCCCCGCCGCGCACGGCCTGGCCGAGCTCCATGGCGACATCGGCGAAGCCCTTCACCGAAGCGTCGACGGCCTGGCGCAGCTGGTCGATCTCCCAGTCGTCCTTGATCCGGCGCAGCTCGGCGAGCGTGGTGCGCAGCTCGTCGCTGTGCGAGCCGGTGAGCGCGTCCAGCAGCGGGTCGACGCCCTTGGCGGTCAGCGTCTCCGGGTGACGGCCGCGCAGCGCGTGCGCGAGGTCCTCCAGCGGACGGGCGGTGATGCCGAGCGCCTCGCCCCACTCCTTCGGCCCGGCGGCGGCGCCGATCCAGAACGGGCTGCGGTCGGCGTCACCGAAGAAGTCGACGCTGTGCGCGTCCGACGGCACCGGCACGAACAGCGTGGCGTCGGAGTCCGACAGCACCAGCACCGCGCCCTCGACCTGGCAGCCGGTCAGCCACACGAAGTCGCTGTCGGCGCGGAAGTCGTGGAACGTGTCGTTGGACCGGACGTGCGCGCGCCCGGCGGCCAGCGCGACCCGCTTGCCGGGGAGGGCTGCGGCGAGCTTGGCGCGATGGGCAGCGGCCGCCTCGGCGGTGCCTTTCGGCAGGTCGATGTGGCTGTCCCAGTCACCCCAGCCGTCGCGGATGTACGTGCGGAAACCGTCCGCGTCCACCAGTTTCGCCATGTCACGGCGTGTGCGGGCCACTCTTCGTCCTCTCGCTGCGGCTGCTGCCCAGACTGCATCGGCCCGAACGGCCGCGCCAATCCCAGTTGGCCATAGATCCGTCCTATGGACCGCGGGCGTGTATTCGGCGCTCGTTCCTGCTGAGGCCCGGACGCGTATAGCCTCGCGCTATGGAACTGGAGATCCGGCACCTGCGGGCGATCTGCGCCATCGGCGACGCGGGCAGCGTATCGCGCGCGGCGACGCAGCTCGGCATCTCCCAGCCGTCGCTCACCACGCTGCTGCAGCGGGTCGAGCGGCTGGTCGGCGGCAGGCTCTTCGACCGCGGCCGCTCCGGCGCCGCTCCCACCCCGCTCGGTGCGCAGATGCTGCAGCGGGCCCGGCTGCTGCTGGTGGAGCTGGAGGCGTTCGGCGCCGCGGTGCCGGTCGACGGGCCCGTACGGTTCGGGTCGGTGCACATGGAGTGCGTGGCGGCGCTGTTCTCCCGGCTGGAGGAGACGCTGCCGGACGTGACGCTGCACGTCGACCCGTCGTCGACGGCACTGGCGCTCGCGCTCGGCAAGGGCCATCTCGACGCGGCGGTGATCGCGGTCGACGAGGAGGGCGACCTGGGCCTGCCGCGCGGCGTCGCGCAGCGGATCGTCGTGCCGTGGGTGCCGGTGTACGTCGCTCTGCCCGCCGATCACCCGCTGGCCGCGCGGTCCGAAGTGGACCTTGCCGATCTGGCCGGTGAGGCGTGGGTCGGGCCGCCGGGAGCGGAGGACGGGTCGTTGACGACGTTGCGCGCGGCGTGCCGGGCGGCGGGGTTCGTGCCGCGGATCCGGTTCGAGGTGCCGAGCGGGGCCGGTCGGCAGCTGATCGCGGCGGGCAAGGCCGTGCAGCTGGTCGAACCGACTTCGCAGGGCGGGCCCGGCGTGGCGGTGCGGCCGCTCGCGGGGTCGCCGATGCGGATGCGGCTGGTGTTCTGCTGGCGGCGGGAGCGGCTGACCTGGAGTCAGGCCAGCCGCGTGTTCGCCGGGGTCCTGGGCGCCTACGCGGACCAGGCGCTGGCGAGCCCCGTGTTCCGGCCGTGGTGGGAGGAGCGGGGCTCGGTGCTCACTACAGCGAACTGAGCCACGCGTACCAGTCGGTGTCGTAGCGGCTGCCGATCATCCGCGTCAGGTGGTCGCGCGCGCCGGCCCAGTCGCCCGCGCGGTACTTCGCCAGCACCGTCGTGACGTCGTCCGGGTGCTTGTCGACCAAATACCGGACCGCGAGATAACCCCAGTTGTAGACCCGCTTGGTGTCGTGGTCGTAGGTCGTGTCGAAGAGCGTGCTCAACGCGTAGGTGCGCAGTTTCGCCTCGGCGAGCGCCTTGTCGTACGTCACGCCGCGGTAGTGGTACGAGACGTACTCCGCGAAGCCCTCGACCCACCACACCGTGGGCGTCTTCATGTTCTCCTCGAAGTCGCCGTACATGTCGAACCGGCCGTCGAGGTAGTGGGTGTACTCGTGGTTGAGGTTCCAGATCTGGAAGTCCGGGCGCAGCCACTCGGCCTCGTACGCGATGAACCTCGGCTGGTTGCCCGCCTTCGACGGGTCACCCTCGAGGTACATGCCGCCGTTGTTGGTGTCGATGTCGAACATCACCCCGGCGTAGGTGCGGTAGTCGGTGCTGGAGTCGAACACGACGACCTCGAGCGCGGTGTTGAGGTCACCGGCGACCGGGCCGGGATCCCGCACGAGCCCGTGGAAGACCGCGTCCTGCCCGGCGAGGCTCGTGCACGTCCGGCGGAGCTCGTCCGCGGTCAGCTGCTGGGCGCGGATGCGCAACGTGGTGCCGCAGGTGTAGCGGATGGCCAGCACCCTGCGGTCGATCTGCTCGCGGAAGTCGCAGGTGCGGTACGCGCGGCAGTTGGCCTTGTCGTACCAGTCGGCCATCTCGGCCACGCCCACCCACATCGGCGCGAGGCGGCCGACGACGTCACCGCGCTTGATCAGGTCGACCAGCAGTGGCCGGACGCGCGACGCGAGGTCGCGGTGCTGCAGGAACCGGCCGAGCTCGCGGGTCGCGTTGTGGACCAGGTAGGCGCGGTCGGTGCCGAAGAAGTCGAGGTGCCGCACCACGAACCGGCGCAGTGCCCGCAGGATCGCGGGATCGGCCTTCACCGCCGCCAGGAACTCGGGCTGACCGTGCCCCTGGAAGAGCATGATCATGCCGGCGTGCACCTTGGCGTCGTCGGCGTTGGTGTAGTTGTCCAGCACGTGGGTCAACGCGCGCAGCTCGGCCGGGTAGTCGGTGACGGTCGCGTAGATCGTCGACTCAGGTGTCGCGTGGTGCAGGTTCCGCGCCACTTCTGGTGGCAGCAAAGGGCTGTTCGGCGAACCGGTCCCTGGAGCGGCCTGCGCCGCGGTCGGGACGAGAAGTCCGGCCAGCAGGGCCAGGACAAGTGCCGCTAATCGCATCGTGTGTCCTCCGCAGGGGAATGAGGTGCCCAGGAGCGTCACACCGTCCGCGGGTGCGCGAGCATCCCTTCCGCTCATAGCCCGCCGCTATGGACAACCTTGTCATCCTGCTGTGCCGGGTCGGCAGTACGCGCCCGCCGGAATGTTTGTCGCGCAACCGATGCGGGTCATCGCCGCCACGATCTTGCCGGTGTCGCGCACCTTCAAGGTGAGAGCTGACAACGATGTCACAACACGTGGCAACCAGCTGTGGCTGCTGCCCGGCGAGGCCTACTCGGGCTTGGTCGGCTCAGCGAAGATCAGGTGCCGCACGTGCGGGTCGTCCTTGGCCAGCGCACGTGCGGCCTCCTGGTTCTTCTGGTCCACGACGGTGCCGCGTTCGAGGTGCTGCCTCAGGTGCTCCTGCCACGTCGCCACCGTGAAGGTCTCCAGGAACGTCTCGGGCTTCTCGGTGTCGCGGAACAACCCCCACATCGTGGCCCCGGTCCTCCGGCGCGCCCGCCCGACCCGTTGCATGGCGTCGATGAAGTCGTCCTCGTTCTCCTTGGCCACCGGCCATTCGACGGTGACGAGCACCGGTCCGGCGTTCGTGTCGTCGAGGTCCGGCGGCGCGTCCCAGTACGTGGCGGGCGTGACGTCGAGCGGACGATCCAGCAATGGCAACCACTTCGTCGCCGCGAGCACCCCCACCGCCATGCCCACCGCGGGCAAGATCATGGCCGCCCGCAGGTCGTACGCGTCCGCGACGGCACCCCACACCACCGCGCCCAACGCCTGCCCGCCCATGAGAATCAGCTGGTAGTAGGCCAACGCCCGAGCCCTCGTCCACGACGGCAGCAACACCTGCGCCGTGGCGTTGAACGTCGACAGCGTCGCGATCCAGCATGCGCCCGTCAGCAACATCGCCACGATCACCAGCGCGAAGCTCTCCGTCAGCACCGCCGTGCTGGTGGCCACCGCGTAGAGCCAGGTCGCGAGCAGCACCATCCGGTTCTTGCTCATGCGCTGCAACAACTTCGGCACCACGAACGCGCCACCGATCGCCCCGGCACCCACGCTTCCGAGCAGCACGCCGTACCCGCTGGCGTCCAGTTCGAGCGGCCCACGCGCGATGGCCGGCAACAACGCCCACAACCCGCTGCCGAACACGATGAACAGCAACAGCCGGACCAGCACCCGCCGGAACAACGGCGAACTGCCCACGTACCGCGCCCCGGTCCGCACGGCGGTGGCGATGTGCTCAGTCCCAAGTGGACGGTTGTCCGACGGCCTGCGCCACCGCGCCAGCACGATCATCACGCCGACGAACGACACGGTGTTGAACGCGAACGTGGCCTCGGGCCCTGCCAGGGCGATCAGCACCCCGCCGAGCGCGGGCCCGATCGCGCGCCCGACGTTCATGTTGACGCCGTTGAGCAACGCGGCCTGCGGGATCTCCTCCCGCGCCACCAGTTCCGGCTGGATGGCCTGGAACGACGGCATCGACAACGCCTGGCCGACGGCCATCAACGCCAGCAACCCGAGAAGGCTCACCGGCGTCGCCCTGCCGGTACCCGCGAGCAGCATCAGGCCCGCCGCACCCACCAGCATCAGGGCCTGCCCGGACATCAGCACGTGCCGCCGGTCGAGGATGTCGCCGAGCGCTCCGGACGGCACCACCAGCAGGAACACCGGCAGCGTGGTGGCGGTCTGGACAAGCGCGACCTGCAGGGCCGTGCCGCCGAGGTCGCCCATGAGCCACTGGGCGCCGACGGTCTGCGCCCAGGTACCGATGTTGGAGGCGAACTGGGCGAGCCACAGCGCCCGGAAGGCACTGCGGCGCAGGGGTGCCCACGCGGAGACAGTCACCGCCCGATCTTCACACCTGCGGGGGTCGTCTGCCGAGCGCTTTGACTTCGGTCAACACTGAAGCTATTGAGAGCGGTTCACACAACCGTCACCGGATGCTCGACCACGGCCCCGAACAGATACCCCTGCGTGTTGTACGGCGACGACTCCGGCTGATCATCGGCCCGCACCCGCAGCACGTGCGAACCTGGCGTTGCCCGCCAAGGGATCTGCCACCGGGTCCACCCGCCACCTGACACCGGCGTGGCCCGCCGCCACGTCCGCCCGTCCGTGGACACCGACACCCGCCGCACCCCACCGGGAGCCCACGCCCGCCCGGTCAGCACCTGCCGCCCAGCGGGCAGAGTCGCCTCCCACGGCAGCTCGAACGCGCTCTTGGCGACCTGCGTGGTCACGAGCGTCCCGTCAGCCGGGTAGGAAGGCCCGAGCAGCCGGTAGAACTGCGTGTCCCACGGCGAGTGCAGCGGCGAGTCGGACACCTCCAGCGACCCCAGCCACTTGATGCTCGCGATCCCCACCCACCCCGGCACCACCAGCCGCGCCGGATACCCGTGATCCACGGGCAGGTCGACGCCGTTCATCTCGTACGCGACCAGCACGTCGTCCAGAGCTTTCGACACCGGCAACGGCCGCCGCACCCGTCCGTGGTTCACGCCACCGGCCACGTACTCGTCGTCCAGCCCTGCCGCCATGACGTCCACCGCGGACCGCCGCACCCCGGCCAGCCGCAGCAACACCCCGAGCGGCACCCCGCGCCACCGGGCGTTGCCCACCGCGCCGAGCTTCCACGGTGTGCCCGGGACCGATTGGCCCTGCTGCGACGTGAAGAAGCTGCGGCCGTTGCCCGCGCACTCGATCACGGCCTCGACCGTGCAGGACGGCAGCGCCCGCAAGTCCCGCAGCGACAACGACAACGGCCGCGACACCCCGGACCCGAAGATCCGCAGCCGCCACGCGGAACCGTCCAGCACGGGCGTCGAGGTGTGGTTGCGCACGAAGAACTTCGACACCGGCACCAGGGAACCGACGTCGCGCAACGCCTCCCAGCGGGTCTCCGCGTTGGTGCCGTGCACGATGAAGTCGCTGGCGGGCAACGGCTTCACGATCGGTGAAGCCGTCGCTGCCACAGCCCGGGACGGTAGCACCGTGAGTCCTGCCGCGATCAGGACGCCGCGCCGAGAGATCATGCGTTCGACGCTATCGGCCCTCACAAGGGGCCATCCCACTCAGCGAGAAGTGTCGGCCCCAGAGCGATCCACGGGCCGCAGGGCCGGCACCAGCGCGAGCGCCGGGAGCAGCAACAGCGGCACCACGAGCAGCGCCCGCAGCACACCGACCTGATCACCGAGCAGCCCGACCAGCGGCGGACCGGCGAGGAACGCCGTGTAGCCGATGACCGCGACCACGCTCACCCGAGCGGCCGCGTGCGTGGGGTCGTCCGCCGCGGCGCTCATGCCGACCGGGAAGCCCAGCGCCGTCCCGAGGCCCCACACCGCGACACCGGCGACCGCCACCACCGGGGACCCGCCGAACACCGCCAGCGCCACGCCGGTTGCGGCCAGCAGCATGGTGCCCACCAGCACCGGCACACGGCCCCACCGGTCGAGCGCGATCGTGCCGAAGATCCGGCCGCACGTCATCGTCGTGACGAACACCGCGAACACCACCGCGCCCATCGCGGGCTCGAAGGCGTAGCCGTCGATGAACGCGACCGCCACCCAGTCGTTCGCGGTGCCCTCGGTGAACGCCAGCACCAGCACCAGCAACCCGACCATCAGCGTGCGAGGTTCCCTCCACGCCGCCATGACCCCGCTGCCGCCACCGTGCTCCGCCTCGCCGCCGAACCGGTACGTCCGCGCCGCCAGCACCGTGCCGCCCGCGACCACCGCCGCCACGGTGGCCAGGTGCGCGGTCACCGGCAGAACCGCCCACGCCGCCAGGGAGGCGAGCCCGGCGGCGGCCACGGTGCCGAGGCTCCACATCGCGTGGAAGCGCGGCATGACGGTCTTCCCGAGCGCGCGTTCCACTTCCGCTGCCTCGACGTTCATCGCCACGTCGCAGAGGCCCGACCCGTAGCCGAGCACGAAGATCCCGATCGCGGTCAGCGCCACCGACGGGAAGGCTCCGATGCCGACTCCCGCCACCGCGAGACCCGCCGAGACCACGATCGCCGCCACGCACACCGTGCGCCGGGCTCCCAGCCGGTGCGTGACCTCGCCCGCGGTGAGCATCGCGAGGAACGCGCCCAGGGACATCGACAACAGCAGCAGACCCAGCGCACCCGCGGTCAGGCCGAGCGCGTCGCGGGCGGCGGGCACGCGGGCGAACCACGTCGCCACGGCGACGCCGTTGAGCCCGAAGGTCACCGCGACCCCGGCCGCGGCGGCTCGGACCTGCTTGCGTGGCAACGTGACCGTCATCCCGGTCCCCCTTTCTCGATACACAAAGTACATACCCCACACATGGAAGCGCTTCCACCGCAATACTGTGGAGATGAAGGGACAACGCAGCGCGACGCTGGACGACGTGGCACGGGCCGCAGGGGTCTCCAGGGCGACCGCCTCACGTGTGGTCACCGGTCAGGGCCCGGCGTCATCGCGGGCGCGCGACCGGGTCGCCGCGGCCGTGATCGAACTGGGGTACGTGCCGGACGCCGCCGCCCGCGCACTCGCTTCCCGCAGCGGCACCCGCCTCGCGATCGCCGTCATCGGCCACACCGCCGCCGTGCTCGACGACCCCTACGTGGGCCGGGTCCTGACCACCGCCGCGCACATCGCGGCCGAGCGCGAGGTCGGTGTGTCCCTGCACTGGCTACCCCTGAACGAGCCGGTGACACTCGCCGGGCTGGCGGGCAGCCGCGGTCTGGGTGGGCTGCTCGTGGTCAACCCGACACGTCCGGCACTGGAGACCGTGCCGCGTGACCTGCGCGGCAGGGTCGCCGCGATCGGGGTGGGCACGCGCGACGTGCCGTCGTTCGACGTGGACAACCGCACCGGCACCGAAGGCGTCGTGCGCCACCTGGTGAGCACCGGTCGGCGCCGGATCGCGATGGTCACCGGGCCGTCGTGGCTGCCGTGCGGCGACCGCGCCGTCGAGGCCTACCAGCGGGTGATGCGGGACAGCGGCGGCGAGACCAGGGTCGTTCCGGGCGACTTCACCGCGGCCCGCGGAGCCGCGGCCGCCGCCGAGATCATGACCCGCTGGCCGGACACCGACGCGGTGTTCGCGCTCAGTGACCTCACGGCGCTGGGCGTCCTCGACGGACTGCACGCCCTCGGCGTCTCGGTGCCGGGAGACGTGGCCGTCGCCGGGTTCGACGACATCGCCTTCGCCTCGCTCAGCCGCCCGGCGCTCACCACGTCCACTCACCCGGTGGAGGAGATCGCCACGGCGGCGGCACGCGCCGTGCTCGACCGCGACGGCAGCGCCCCCGCCACCTTCTTCCCCTCCACGCTCGTCGTGCGCGAAAGCGCCTGAGCAATCAGGCGTTCTTCGCGGCGACCTCCCGCAGCGTCGCCGCGATCAGCCGCATGGACGAGGAATTCGCGGTGCAGGACTTCGACGCGGGTTCGCGTTTCCGCCCGTGGCGTGTTGAAGAACTCGCCCTGCGTGCGCTGGGACGTGCCGCCAGCTCGCGGGGCCGGGACGGTAGCGGAGCGCCGGTGGCCGGTGCTGCCAAGGTGCGCCCTCCTGTTCGTGGGCCTGACGCGACTCCTCCGGCACCGCATCGTCACAAACTCGACCGCCGGGGCAGGCCGTGACAGGCGCGCTCTGGGCGATCCGCGGGGATATCCCTCACGTGCCGGCCAGCCTGCCTTCGAGACTCGCCTTGGCGAGGTCGAGCCGCGACCGGCAGCCGGTGCGCACGAACAGCCGGGTGAGGTAGTTCTCCACGGTCTTCTCGCTCATCCGCACCTTCGACGCGATCTGCCGGTTCGTCCTGCCCTGCCGGACGAGGTCGATGATCCGCAGTTCGACGTCGGAGAAGTCGTCACGGGCCACGCGGGCACGCGGCAGAGCGACGCCGACCTTGCGCATCGTCTCCTTGGTGTGCAGATCTCCGAGCCGTTCGGCGAACTCCAGCGCCTCGGCGTACCACGGTGCGGGGTCGTCGCAGAGCGAGGCCATCGCCAGGCAGGTCCGCATCAGTTCGGCCGCGTTGCCGGTGCGGCGCAGCAGGGTGACGGCCGAGGCCGCGGTTCGATAGTCCCTTTCGGACAGTCCACGCAGGACGAGTTCCGTCGCACGCAGGCTCGCACCGCCGAAGCGCTGGTACCACCGCCTCGCCTCACCGGCAGCTCGCGCCAGCCCGGTGTCGTTGCCCAGGCCGTTCTCGACGAGGCCGAGCCGCAGCAGGAGGCAGGACAGGCCGACGTCGTCGCCGTTCTCGGCTGCGGCACGGACGAGGTCGTAGCCGGACCAGCCGCGGTCAGGCCCGGTGAGACCGAGATCCACCCACGCCCGCAGCCCCGCGAACGGGCAGTTCTCGTCCACCAGGCCGAACCACTGCGCGGCAGGGAGGACGTCACCGGACGAGGAGTGCACCTCGGCGGCCAGCAGCCGGGCGACGTGGTGCATCGCGGTGGGCGCCCCACTCAGTTCCAGCCGCCGGGCGCCGGAGACGACGCGCGACCACTCGCCGGCGGCGTAGTCGCGCAGGAGCCGGTGGTAGACGCCGAGCGGACCGGTCCGGGGCAGGCCGTAGCAGGGCCCAAGCACGAGTCGCAGCATCGCCACCACGTCGTAGCGCCCCTCGGCGATCGCGACCTGCTCGGCTGTGTCGTGCTCCCAGTCGGGCAGCCGGTTGACCCGGAAACCGGAGAACGCGGCAGCCACGTCCGCGGCGCGCACCGGGTGGTGCTCGTCGAACCAGCGTGCGGCGAACCGCAGCGGCACCAGCGCACGCGGGTCGTCCGCCAGCGCGTCGCGCACGGTGCCCGAGAGCGGCTGTCCGATGTGGATGGTCACCAGCGCGGCCGCGGCGGCGAGCTCGTACCGGCAGCACTCCGGGACACCCGCGGCGACCTCGGCCTCGACGACCTCGGCCAGGTCGGCGTACTGCGCGGTGCGCACCAGCAGGTGCAGCACGATCCGCAGCAGCCGGACGCGATCGGCTGGCTCGGCGTGCCGTAGCGCGGCACGGAACCACCGCGCGGCCAGCTCCTGGTTCACCTGGACGATCCGGGTCGCCTCGCGTTCCAGCAGCGGCACGAGCGCGGGGTCGTTGAGCAGAGCGTTGCCCGCCAACGCGATGTGGTCCGCGGCGACCGACATGTCGCCCAGCAGTTGGCCGGCGATCGCGCCGTGGACCGCGCGCAGCCGGTCCGCGCCGAACCCGCGCACGAGCGCGGTCGCCAGCGCGAGGCACGGCACGGTGAGAGACCCGTTCTCGTCGCACGCCAGCGCACCGGCCGCGACGAGCCGGTCCACGACATCGCCGCAGCGGCGGAGTCCGTGCCCCGGCGCGACGGCATCCACGGGGCCGCCAGGACCGCCGACCTCGCGCCCGAACGCGGCAGCAGCCCCCAGCACGTCGTCGAGGTCGAGCCGCGCCGCACCCGCCGCCACCGCCACGATCCGCACAGCCACCTCGCCGAGCCCTTCCACGTACCGGACGAGGAAGTGGTCGCGGGGCAGCGCGACCTCGGCACGCAGGCACAGATGGCCGAGCACCTCCGCGAACGCATCTTCACGGCACAACGACTCGAAGGTCGCGATCACGGTGCCCGGATGACCCGCGAGAGGACCGAGCGCCGCACGCACGGCGGGAACGACCGCCTCGTCCAGCGGCATGAGGGCGACGCGCGCGAGCAACTCCCCGATCTCGGCCTCCCGCAGCGGGCCGAGGTCGAGCACCCGGTCGGCCAGCGGCGCCAAACCGCCGTTGTCGCGACACGTGACGACGACCGTGCAGCCCGCGCGGTGTGCGGCGGCGATCGCCCTGAGCGGGTCGGGCGCGGTGTCCACGTTGTCGACGAGCACCGCCACCGGCCTCGTGGCACGCAGTCTCGTGAACAGGCGCACCAGTTCGGTGAAGACGGTGTTGCGCGGCAGCCTGCTGAGCAGCGCCACGGAGCACGCGAGCTCCGGGCCGTCGTACTCGTGGAACGACTCGCGAACCGCGTCGACGACGGCCTGGGCGCGGAACACGTCATCCGGCGGCTCGCCTGCCGTGACCGGCAGGGACAGGACCGTGATGCCGCGTTCCCGCCATATGCGGCGCAGTTCGTGCAGAAACGCGGTCCTGCCGATGCCACCGCGACCTCGCACGACCAGGAGAGCCGGTGTGCCGGCGAACTCGTCGAGGGCCGTCGTCTCCGCGGTCCGACCCACGAACGGTCTGCGCTCGCTCGACACAAGACCTCCACCGCTGCGCCATTCGGGCTAATGCCCGATCGTAGGCACGCGACGGAGGCGGGGTCGTGCCGGTGCGGATGAAGTTCGCACGGAGAGGTGAACGGCGGCTCAGGCCATCGACTCCGCGAAGTCCTCCGCCACGAGCAGGGTCATGTCGGCGGCGGACACGGAGTGGGCCATCGCGAGCCGGGTCGCCTGCTGGTCGGCCATCACCTCGAACACCTTGCGCGCGGTGCGGCCGTTGCCGAAGGTCCCGTCCTTCGGGATGCGGTCGAAGTAGTCGTGCAGCACCTCCGCCGCACCCTCGTCGAGCCGGTAGACGTGCCGGCGGCAGTGCAGGCCCACGATCGTCACCAGTTCGGCCGGCGTGTAGTTCTCGAACTCGATGGTGCGGCTGAACCTCGATTCCAGGCCGGGGTTGGCCTGCAGGAACTCGATCATCTGTTGCGAGTAGCCCGCCGCGATGACGACCACGTCCTCGCGGTGGTCCTCCATCAGCTTCAGCAGCGTGTCGATCGCTTCCCTGCCGAAGTCCGGGCCGGTGCCGCTCTGGCCCGCGCTGAGCGTGTAGGCCTCGTCGATGAACAGCACACCGCCGAGCGCGCTGGTGAAGACTCCGTGGTCCTTGCTCGGCCGGGTCTGCCGCAGCCCGGTGCCGAGGTTGTCGCGGACCAGGCACTCGACGACGCGAACCTGGTTCTCGCTGTTCACGGTGATGCCGTCACCGGCGTTGGAGAGGTCAGCGCGTCCGAGATGGTCCTGTGTCCCTGCCCCGTCGCGGGGTTGACGGTGATCACGTCCCGGGCCACCTGGATTCCTTCCGTCTCCGCGCTGATCCGTCCCGTTCGCACGCCACGGGACGTCGCGAGGCGCCCAGACGGCGGTACCCAGCTGGTCCGGCTAGTCTGGCGCGGCCCTGGACCGCCGAACGGCGGTCCCACCCCTGCCGGAGACCAAATGGGGGAGTTCCCTCACGAGGTCGTGAAGAAGAACAGGGCGGAGCCACTTCCGTGCCGTCAGAACGACTTGTCGCGCCCGCCGAAGTTCTCGCCGCCGACGTCCTGGACTGGATGGGCCAGGCCGATCACCCACCGTTGACGATCATCGCCGGACCGAGTGGCGTGGAGTCCCGCACCGCCGTCGACGAGATCGGCCGCGCACTCGCCGCGAGCACGGCCGAGCACGGCCGCAGGGTCAGGGTCGTCAGTCTCTCCTACAGCGAACCCGGCACGGGGTTCGACCTGATGAGCCAGGTTCCGCCGCTGTCGGTGCTACGCGCGGCGCCGGGAACGCTGCTGCTCTTCAAGGACACGCACCGGCTGCCGGCCGACTCAGTGGGAGCGCTGGAGGCGCTGGTGCGCCAGATCGCGGCCACGGGGACGCGCTGCGTGTGCGCGGTGGCGCTGCCGCTGCCGCCCGAGACCAGGGCCGCCTTCCTGGCGAGCTTCGACCGGCTGCGCGGCGACGGCCTGGTGCGGCTCGTGACCCTGCGTCCGGTGCCGCTGCCGCAGATTCCCGACCTGGTCACGTCGCTGATCGGCGCGGTGCCGGAGCCGGAGCTGCGCGACGCGCTCTGGCTGACGACGCGGGGCTGGCCCAACGTGCTCACGACCGCGCTGCGGATCGGCCGCGACCACGACCTGTTGACCGTGGTGGACCGGCACGCCTACCTCACGGCGTGGCGCAGGCAGTTCCGGGTCGTGGAGGACGACGAGCTGCTGGCGGACGTCCGCGCGCTGGGGCCGACGGCGTGGCAGGTGGCGAAGGCGATCGCCGTGCTCGGCCCGCTCGGCGCGGCCGCGCCGGGGCTGGTCGGCGACGCGCTCGGACTGACCGAGGCGCAGGTGGAGGCGGAGCTCGCGGGCCTGGCCCGCGCGGGTGTGCTGCGGTACGCGAGGGCGAGCTCGACCTGGCGGTTCCGCGTGCCGCTCGTGGGGTTGTCGCTGGAGTCGGCGTGCGGGCCGTACGAACGCCGCAGGCTCGCGCAGATCGCGGTCACGGCCGTCTGGCAGGGAACCGCGCGGTGGGAGCAGCCGCACTACCTGACCGACCAGCTCCTCAGCGCGGGCAGGCTGGTCGACCCCGAGCGGGCCCGTTCCGAGCTGCTCGCCGCCGCCGGGCGTGCCGCGTGGCGCGAGGCCGACCGGTCGCTGTCGTGGCTGCGGGCCGCCGCGGAGCTGACGACGTGCCGGGCCGAGCGCGTGCAGATCTTCCTCACCCACGCCCGCACCTGCCTGATGTGCGGCGAGGCCAGGCAGGCGCTGGAGTCGACCGGCGCCGTGCTGCGGGAGTACGTCGAGGAGATCCCCGACGACCAGGTCATGGCCGTCTGCCTGTTGCACCTCACCGCGTTGCACGAGTCCGGTGAGATCACCACGCTCGAACGGGTGGCGCGGGAGGGTTGGTGGCCGTGGCCGGGCACCGACCTGCAACGCGCCGTGGGCCGCGCGTTCGCACTGGCGACGCTCGGTCGGTGGCGGCAGACCCACGACCTGCTCGAGGAGATCCGGCGCGACCCCGACGGCGCGCTGGTCGAGTCGTACGTCCGGTCCATCAGCCCGATCATCAGCCTGTGGCTGGGCGACGCGACGGAGTTCGACCACGACGTCGCGGAGCTCGTCACCAGGGTCGAGGCCGGCGAGAAGCCGCACGACGACCTGCACACCCGCACCAGCGTGCTGGTGACGCTCGGCGAGCTGCGCCGGGCACGGGGCCTGCTCGCCCTGTCGAACCGCGTGCACATCCGGCTCACGTCCGCCTGCCAGGCCACGCTGGCGGCGGCGGAGGGCCGCGCGACCGAGGCGCTCGCGCTCACCCGCAAGAGCATCGCCACCGGCCCGAACAACGGCTGCGACGCCGAGCACACCACGATGTTCCACGTCGCGGCGACCCTGCAGCTGCACCGCGGCAAGCTCTCCCGTGCGCTCGCACTCGTCACCACGGCACGTGACCGCACGCCCGCCCTGCCGCACCTGCTGGTGCTGGCCGAGGCCGCGCACGAACGGCTGTACCAGCGCGACCTGGAAGCGAGGCAGATGCTGGAGACGGCGCTGCGCCACGCGGAGGAGGCCGGTGTCGTCGCGCTGACCGATCCACTGTGGACGGCCCTGGCGGACATCGCCGTGGACCTCGGCGAGCGGCATCTCCTGCCGGGTTACCTGGAACGGGTCGAGACGGTGGCCAAGCGCATGGGCACCGAGCAGGCCGAGGTGCACCGGCTGACGCTGCGCGCGGTGGTCGACTCCGATCGGGATGTGGCGGACCAGGCTGTGGCCCTGCTGCGCGAGCGCGCCCAGCCGCTGGAACTGGCGAGCGGGCTCGAACGCCTCGTGCGTTTCTCCGTCGCCGCACCGGAACTGCTGCTGGAGGCCTACACCGCGGCGGGCGAGTTGGACGCGTTGATGTTCCGTGCGGCTTTGCGCAACCTCATGCGCGCACACAGCATTCCCGTACCGGGCCGCCAGGCGACCGTGGCGGAGAACGAACGCCTGCTGGCCGTCCTGGTCGCAGACGGCCTCGGCAACAAGCAGATCGCGACCCTGCTCTGCGCGAGCGAGAAGAGCGTCGAGGGCCGTCTGTCCCGGCTGTTCTCCCGCACCGGGTACCGGTCGAGGGTCGAGCTGGCGTCGGCGATGCTCACCGGACGCTTCCGGGAATGAGCGCCAGTGTCCTGCGCTGGAAATCCGGCAACGAAGTCGTTCCTCACTACCCGGCGTGTCCAGCCACGACACGCCGGTGCTGAACAGTACGCGGGGAGCTTTCGTACTCTCGGAGCGGACGAAAGGCCCCCGCGTGCCAAAAGAAACAAGACTGGACTTCTGCTACGGAATTCCGGCGCGGGACACCTAGGACGCCGCTTCGAACGTCTCGTGCACCTGCGCGCGCACGGCCACGGACAGCGGCGCGGTCCAGCCGTGCCACCACGTCCTCGTCCTCGACCAGCCGCAGCTCGGCCCGCTGCCGCTGCTCCCACGCGCGCTCCAGGCGGGACAACGCGGCCGCGTCCCGTGCCAGCGCCTCCACCGACTCCGGGTCCTCGTCCTTGGCGAGCTCGCGCACCAGGAACGCCCGCTGCGGGCCACCCTCGTCCTCGCGGGTGCGCACGGCCAGCACCTTGAATCGCGGCCCTGCCGGGAACACGGCCTCCTCGACGACACGTCCGGCGAGCAGCTCGGTCGTGCGCCGGGCGGACACCGGCCAGATCAGCAGGTCGAGACCGGCGGCCGCGGTGGTGATGTCGAGTTGGGTGCTCGCGTCGAGGAAGCCGGGCTCCCACAGGATCGCGCCCTTGTCCGCGTCGTGCTGGTTCATCTGGCGCAGCACGACTTTGCGATGCGTCGGCAGCCGTCGCAACCCGGACACCAGGCACGGCAGGTAGCCGTCGAACTGGTCGAGGCAGGCCCCTCGGCCGAGGTACAGGCAGACGGCGACGAGGTCTGCCTTGGCGTCGGTGCGCAGCATCGGCCGCGCCGACAGGGCGACGTTCACCGAGGCCAGCGGCTCGGTGTAGGCGGATCCGGCGCTCTGGCCGAACAGCGTCTGCTCCGCCGGGGTGCTGGGCCGGTCGACGACGTCGAGCGGTTGCGGTCGGGTGGCGGGCAGGTCGACCACGACGGCATCGGCCGAAGGTGCCGGTGCGGCTTCTGGTGTGGACGACGCTGATACCGGCGCGGGCTTCGGCCTCGAACGCGGGGCAGACACGGTGGTAACCGGAACCGGTGGCGCGGAAGGGATTCCGGCGAGCGGTGAGACAGTTACCGGCGCCAGCCGAGCCGTGATCTCGGCGGTCGGCCATCCAGAACGGCACGCTCGGGACCAATGCGACAGAGGCCGTGTACGGCTCAAATGAGCCGTACACGGCCTCTCCCCCTCACGAGCGGGCTGGGGGTCCCACTCGTCCCGGTCCCACCGCCTCCCTTACGACGGGACCGGGCAGCTTCCTGGCGGTTGCTTGCCGATCGTCAGATTCACGACGGACCCGGCCGCGACCTCCTTGCCCGCCGGCGGGTTGCTGCTCACCACGCGGTCGATGTCACCGCAGGCAGGTGCCGCGACCCCGGTGGTGGTACCGGCCTTCAGGCCCTCCGCGCCGAGTCGTGCCAGCGCCTCGTCGTAGGTGAGGCCGCGCAACCCCGGCACGGCCACAACCGCGGGACCACCGCCGAACCCGCCGCTCCCGTCGGCGATCGCGACGAACACGCCCTTGTTGCCGAAGCCCACGACGTCCGCGGCGCCGTCACCCGTGATGTCCGCCAGGACCCTCGGATGCTGGGCGACCGTCCACCCGCTCTCGGAACCGAAGTCCGCGTTCACCCGGCGGGCCGGGCCGAACGTGCCGTCACCGCGAGACACCGCGGACACCACGCCGTTGGAGCCGAAGCCGACGATGTCCGCGCGGCCGTCGTGCGTGACATCTCCGATCGACGGCGACGGCTGCGACGAGGTGCCGTAACCGGCGCCGTTGTTGTAGCCGAAGTAGCCGACGCCCACGCCGAACGTGGTGAAGGTGCCGCCGCCGGTCGCACGGCCGGTGTAGGTGTTGGCGTCGTAGCCGAAGCGGATCGCGTCGGCGAAGCCGTCACCGGTGATGTCGGCGACGCTGAAGACGGCGTTCGCGGACTGGTCGGCGTTGCTAGTCGACGTCTGCGAGACGCCGTAGGTGCCGTCCGGGCGGGCGATCGCCGACATCGGCACGACAGAGGGGCTGTAGCGGACCGAGAGGATGTCCGGTCGCTTGTCACCGCCGATGTTCGCGAGCTTGAACTGGGTGAAGTCGAAGCGGTCCAGGGTGAACTCGGCGGTCGCGAGGTACGGCAGGGCGAAACCGCCGTCGCCGGTGGCCAGTGAGACGTCCACCCGTCCGTCGGCGAACGCGTAGAGGTCGGCGCGTCCGTCGAGGTTCGCGTCGCCCAGCTGCACGCTCAGCGGGCCCGGCCGCCCGTTGGAACCGAAGATCCCCGCGACGAACCGCATCGGGCCGAAGGACCCGTCCCCCTTGCCCACCGCGGTCCACACGCCGTCGGGCCCGGACCCCACCAGGTCCGCGAAGCCGTCCCCGGTGATGTCCGCGACCCAGCGCGGATGCTTGCCGATCCGCCAGCCGGAGTTGTAGCCATAGCCCCCGAGGACGAACTTGGGTGGGGCGAAACCGCCGCCTCCCAGTGCGATCGACGTCCACACGCCGTCGTCGCCGAACGCGACGATGTCGGCCTTGCCGTCGCGCGTGACGTCCACGAGCGTGCGGATGTGCCGGTCGGTTCGCCACCCCTGGTCGTACCCGAACGCCGCCAGCGCGTACTTCGCGGTCGGAACGGGCGCCGCGGCCGCCGGTGCCGCGGGCAGCAGACCCGCGAGCACCACGGCGACGGCACCCACCGCGCGTCTCCACGCATTGCGCCTCAAAGCATTGCCCCCTAAAGCAAATCCTGTTCGACGGTTCACGATCTGAGGCGTTCCACCCCGTTCCACCTCAGTTCCACGCGTCTGCTTGGGTGTGCGGCGTGACGCCCGAGTCGTTGTTGGCAGCAGGCACCCGAGCGCTGGCGGAGAACGGGGACCTGCGCACCAGCCGGGAACGGTTCGCCGAGGCCTACGAGGCCGCCCAACGCGCCGGTGACGTGCACACGCTCGTCGCGGCGGCACTCGGCGCCGGTGGCGTGTGGGTGCACGAGCACCGCACCGCCGCCGAGGCGGAGCTGGTGCGGTCGCGGATCAGGCACGCGCTCACGCTGGTGGAACCGAAGTCCGCCATCGCGTTGCGACTGCGGCTGCGTCTCACCGCCGAAAGCGACTACCAGGCCAACGAGCACTCGAACGTCCTCGGACTGCTCGACGAGGCCCGGCAGGTCGCCGACCCGGTCGTCCGCGTGGAGGCACTCAGCCTCGCGCACCACTGCGTCCTCGGGCCGGGCCACGTGGAGCTGCGCAAGGAACTCGCCGCGGAGATGATCACCGAGAGCCTGCGCAGCGGACGCCAGGGCGACCTGATGATGGCGTTGCTGTGGCAGGTGGTCGACCACTTCCTCGCCGCCGACCCGCACGCCGTCCGCCGTCTCACAGATCTACAGGAGCGGCTCAAGCACGAGGATCACCTCGCCGTGCGGTTCGTGGTGAGCGCGGTCGAGGTGATGCTCGCGATCCGCGACGGCCGGTTCGCCGAGGCCGAGCAGCTGGCGGGAGCGAGCGCCCAGCTCGGTGCCGAGGTCGGCGACGTGGACGCCACCGCCTGGTACGGAGCCCAGCTCTGCGCGATCCGCTGGTACCAGGGCCGCACGGCGGAGCTGTTCCCGCTGCTCGACCACCTGGTGCACTCGCCGACCCTGAGCACGGTCGACAACTCGTTCTTCGCCGCGCTCGCGGTCGCCGCCGCGTTGTCCGGCGACCGGCGCAAGGCCCAGGGCGCCCTCGCGATGCTGTGCAGGCACGGGCTCGCGTCGCTGCCCCGTTCCAGCACGTGGCTCGTGACGATGAGCGGGGTGGCGGACGCGGCGCACCTGCTCGGTGACGCCGACGTCGCCCGCGAGGTCTACGAGATCCTGCTGCCGTTCGCGCGGCTGCCGTTGATGGCGAGCCTCGCCGTCACGTGCTTCGGCTCTGCGGAGCACCCGCTCGGGCTCGCGGCGCTGACGTTCGGCGACGTCGATCTGGCGGTGGCGCACCTCAAATCCGCGGTGCGCGACAACCTGGCGCTCGGGCACTGGCCCGCGGTGCTGTCGTCACGGCGGAAGTACGCGGAGGCGCTGGAACGGGCGGGCGAGGTCGAGGAAGCACGCCGCCAGCTCGCCACCTGTGCCCAGGAGGCCGCGGAACTCGGTGTCGCGGCACCTCCCGACGCGGAGCTGTCGGTGCGGCGCGAGGGCAGGAAATGGCTCGTCCGCCTCGGCGGCCGGAGCGTCCTCGTCGACGGCGGGATCGGCATGGCGCACCTCGCGGTACTCGTCGCCAACCCCGGCAGGGAGATCGACGCGGCGGAGCTCGTCGCGGGCACGAACGCGCTCACCGGAGACGTCACGGCGCAGGACCGGCTCGACCCGGAAGCGTTGCGGCAGTACCGGAACAGGCTCGCGGAGCTGCGTGAACGCGATCTCGGCGAGGCCGAGCGGGCAGAGCACGACTGGCTCGCGGGCGAGATCGCGGCGGCCACCGGGCTGGGCGGCAGACCCCGGTCGTTCCCCGACTCCGGGGAACGTGCCCGAATCGCTGTGGGCAAGGCGATCCGGCGCGCGGTGACCGCACTGGCGTCGGCCGACCCGATGATCGGCGACCACGTGCGCGACCACGTCCGAACGGGCAGGCGGTGCAGCTACACACCCGCGCCGTGAGCCGCTTTGCCGCTCCAGCAACGGAAATCGCACAATATTGGTCAGTGATGAACAACGGTCACACCCTCAAGCCAAGCCTAAGAGCAAGCTCCAATCCGGTGTGATTTAGAACACGGAAAGTTTGAGTCAAGAGCCGTCCCGCCGGTGTGAACAAAGATCCGATGCCCGAACGGGCAGATGGCCGAGAGCGCTTCCACGACCTGGGAAAACGATCTTCCTGATCACCGGTCACCCCTGGGCCGGGCGCCCGTTTCCGTGCACGGCAAGGGATTGTGAACAGTGGATCTCAATTGGTCACCCGTGAACCGGAATACGAGATTTCTCCCTAAAGCTACTTGATACTGCACACATGTACATCGTCGGTGACAACGATGCCGTCCCGCTGCGCGACACGGTCAGCTCGGGTGAGGTGCAACTCGACCCGGCCGCGGGCGAGGAGCTCCGCAAGCAGTTCCAGGCTCAGATCGACCAAGTCGACTCGTGGATCGAACGCGCCAACCACAGCATCGCCCTTCCCGCGCCGCTGGGCGCCAACCCGGTCGGCGACGCCATGCGGGAGAAGTTCACCCAGCGGGCCGAGGGTGAGCAGGACTCGTTCGTCAGCGTCATGACCGCGTACCGCACAGTGCTGGAGCAGACGAAGAACTCGATCGTCGAGGCGATCGAGAACTTCACCCGCCTCGACGAGGAAAAGCAAGCCGAACTGAAGAAAATCATGAACAGCTGATCCCGGCTCGGATCCAGCTGACTCCACCGACGCGAGAGGCGAGCCGGTCATGCCCCCCGAGACCGACCCCAGCGAGTTCGAGAACAAGCCCGTCCTCACGGACCCCCAGAACTGGGCGTCGCGCTCACACCAAGAGCTCTACGCCGCTGTGCACACCAACAACGACCCCGGTCAGGCCGGCCAGATCAGCTCCGAGTGGGGCAAGTACGGCTCCGAGCTGACCGAGGCCGCTCGCACCATCAACGCCGTCATCACCGCGTCGGAGTCCAAGTGGACGGGCGGTGCCGCCGAAGCCGCCCGCGACGCGATGAAGAAGCTCGGCGACTGGGTCGACGAGACCGCCCGCACGGCCGTCGACGTCGGCAAGAAGGTCTCCGAGCAGGGCAACGTCATGGAGGCCGCGCGGGCGCAGATGCCCGCGCCCGTCCAGTTCGACTGGGCCAAGGTCGCCACGGTCCTCGCCGGGCCGGGCACGCCCGCCTTCGTGATGGCGGCCGCTGACATCGCTGTCACCAACGCGAAGGCGCGTGCGGCGCACGACCAGGCGATCGCCGTGATGACCAACATGGAGGCCAACTCCCGGCAGATCGACACGTCGACGCCGACCTTCAAACCGCCGTTCAACCCGACCACCGGCAAGGTCGAGGAGCCGGTCTTGGCGACGCGGCGCCTGGCTCCCGTGAGCACGCTCAGGGGCGCGGACGCGCTGACGTCCACGCACCCGCAGGGCGCCGGTGCAGGCACCGCGACCGCTCCGACCGGCACCGCGCTCTCGCCGGGCGCCGTTCCGCCGGGCGCCGGCTCCTACACTCCCGCTGCCGCCGCGATGCCGGCTGGTGGCTCCTACGCTCCCGACGCCGCCGCAATGCCGACCGGTGGCTCCTACACACCCGCCGCCGCCGCGACTCCGGCCGGTGGCTCCGGAGGCGGTAGCTGGGCCACGCCTCCCCCGCCGATCCGGCCGGACCTCACGGCCGCGGCGGCCGCGACGTACACGCCGCAGCCTTCCTCGTACACGCCGCAGTCCTTCTCGGGTGGTGGCGGCAACACCTACACCAGTGGCACCGACTACAAGCCGCAGTTCTCCGGTGGTGGCACGCCCTATCCCGGCGCAGGACCGATCAACAGGCCCGGCTCGACGCCGCGGCCGAACGTGACCACGCCGAAACCGACGATCCCACCCGGCCTCAACGATCCGAACACCTACCTCCCCAAGGACACGAACCTGCCCAAGGGCATGACTCCTGGAGTCACCGGTGGCGGCGGCGGTGGCGGCGGCGGTGCTGCAGCTGGTGGTGGCGCCGGTGCCGCGGCCGCCGCGGCGGCGGCCATGAAGGGCGGCGCCGGCGGTTTCGGTGGCGGTTTCGGCGGCGCCGGTGCCGCGGGTGGCGGCGGCGCGATGCAGTCCGGTGGTGCGGCAGGTGTGGCTCAGGGTGGCCGCGCGATGCCCACGGGCATGACGCTGCCCGGTGCCTCCGCCGCGGCGGGCAGCGCGGCGGGCGGGGCCGGGATGGGCGCGGGTGCCGGTGCCGCCGGCGGCCGCGGCGGCGAGGACAAGGAACGCAAGTCCGCCAGCTACATCATGGGCGGCGACCTGTTCGAGGTGCCGGGCGAGAACCTGCCGCCGTCGGTGATCGGTGGCACCAAGCCGAAGAAGCAGAAGGGGCCCGAGCAGTCTTGATCACGCCCGAGTACCTGCTGTCGCCGCGCGAGTTCGACGTGCTGTGGCACACCCTGCGCCTCGGCCGCATGCCCTACCCGCTCGACGTGCCCACCGAGGGCGCGACCGAGTCGGAACGCAAGGCGCTGCAGGAACAGACGCTTGCAGGGCTGCGCGAACGGGGTCTGGCGGACGACGAACAGCTCGAGGACTACCTGCGCCTGCTCGACGACCACGAGGTGTCCGTGGACGCCGTCGCTGGCCTCGACCGGCTCGTCCGCGCGCTCGCCGCGTCGAACGGCGACCTGGCCGTGCTGGCGATCATCGACGACGGCCGCGTCGGCCTGACGGGCATCAGGCCGACCGGCCTCGCGCGCGAGATCGTCGAGGTGCTGCCCGACGGCAAGCCCGGGCCGGGCACCGCCCTCTCCGTGCGGCTGCAGGCGCTCGTCGACGCCGTGGCGCTGCAGGAGGCGGACGACGAGGAGTCGGAGGACCCGTGGGGTGCGGCCGATGACGAGCTCGACGACAAAAAGGCGCTGCAGCGGTCTGGTCTGTCCCCTCAGGACGCGGCGCAGGTGGGTGAGCTGACCGCGAACCGCGTCGCGGGCGGCCAGTTCGGCGTGACGCACGGCCGGCAACGTGCCGACGTGGTCATCAACTGGTTCGACACCCACCAGGGCCGCTATCTGATGGTGAACGCGAACGGCTGGCTGAGCCTCTCGCCCACAGACAACGATCGCATCGCAACTCGAATCAACGCCGTGCTGGCATGAGAGGGAATTTCGTGGACCCGTTGGGACCAATAGACGCACAGCGGATGGCCGGAGTCGATCCGGACCGCTGGATGCAGGACATGCAGGCGAAGATCGCCGACCTCTCGGTGAAGACGGCTGAACTGCAGGACAACCTGGCGCACTCGTCGGCGACCGCGATGTCGAAGGACCACGCGGTGCGGGTGACGATCGCGCCGACCGGAGCGTTGCAGGGCATCGAGCTGACCGAGCGCGCGGCGGGCATGAGTCCGCAACGACTGCAAGCGTCGATCATGGAGGCCGTCGGCAAGGCGCAGCGCGCCGCCTCGGAGAAGATGCTCGAGGCGTTCCAGCCGCTCGGCGCGGGCACCGAGTCGATGAACCTGGTGATGTCCTACCTCCCGCCGGCCGTGGAGGAAGAGGAGGACGACCACGACCCGTACGCGGCCGCCGTGGACGAGCACGAGCCGCCGTCCGCGCCCGCTCCGCCCCGGCCGCCGGCCCCTTCCTGGGGCGCCGCACCGCCTCCCGCACCTCCAGCACCTCCCGCACCTCCCGCCCGGCGACCCCGCCCGGCGAACGACGACATGGACGAGGACAACAACCCGTGGTGATCTCAACTGACCGAGGGAGGCGCCGATGACCAGCGGTGGGCAGTTCACGGTCGCCCCGGAAGATCTCCGGACGTTCGCAACGCACGTGCAGTCGATCGCCGACCAGCTCGGATCGTCGAAGAGCGTCATCGACAGCGTCAAATACACCCCCACGGTGTGGGGCATCGTCGGCGGGCTCTTCTACATCGCCGTCGACAAGAACTTGAGGGACGCCTCGTCGTGCATCGGGAAGTACGAGGCGAGTCTGCACGAGGCCGCGAAGAACACGAAGCAGACCGCGGACACGTACGCCGGTACTGAAGAGGGCAACGCCAACACCTTCAGCGGGAGGGCGTGATGGCTCGGGGACTCACCCTGACTCCCGGCTTCGGCGAAGGTACCGAGTGGACGGACGGCTTCTCCGGCGCCGGCATGGTCGACACCGTGGCCGGTCTGACGAAGGCCGTGCAGGACAAGAACGACGCGGCGATCGCCGCGTACAGCGTCGGTCTCGCGTTCGACGTCGTCGGTGCCGCCCTGAACCCGCTGGGCGCGGTCATCGGTGCCGGTGTCGGCTGGCTGATCGACCACATCTTCTTCCTGCGTGAACCGCTCGACCTGCTGATGGGCGACAACATCGCCATCCGGCAGGAGACCGCGAAGATCACCGACGAAGCCAAGAAGTACGACGAGTTCGCCACCGCGCACGTGGCGGCTCTGAAGAAGCTGGACGGCTGGGCCGGCGAGGCGGCCGACAGCTTCCGCAAGATCATGCTCCAGGTCGGCAAGGAGCTCCAGGCCGTCGGCGAGGCGATGAACGCCGCCGGCAAGATCATGGGCACGATGGGCGCCTGCGTGACCGCGACCAGGTCCCTGGTCCGCGACATCATCGCCATGGTGGTCGGCAACCTGATCGGTGGCGCGCTGGTGGCCGCCGGCCTGGCGCCGATCACGTTCGGTGCGTCGATCGTCGCGTTCATCGGTACCGCGGTCGCCACCGCTCTGCAGGCTCTCAGCCGGATCCTGAACCACATCACCAAGCTCAAGGGGTTCCTGACCGGCGCCGCGAAGTCCACCGACGAGCTCGGTTCGGCGCTGGCGAAGATGGGCGACAACACCGCCGCCGCCGGCAAGGGTGGCGGTTCGGCCACCGTGCCGACCCCGCCGCCGGTCAAGGGCCCGGCAGGAGACGCGCCGACCATCAAGGGCGGCGACGGACCCTCCGGCGGCGGTGCGCCGCCGCCGAGCGGCCCGCCGGTGTCGAAGCCGCCGGAGCCCAATGGCGGGGGCGCCGCCGGTGGTGGCGGCAAGACGGGCACGCCTGACGGCCCACCGGTGACGAAGCCACCGGAGCCCAATGGCGGAGGTGCCGCAGGCGGCGCGGGCAAGACGGACACGACGCCCGACGGCCCACCGGTGACGAAACCACCGGAGACCGGTGGGGGCTCGACGAGCACGTCGGGGGTGACCCCACCGCCGATCAACACCAACGTCAAGCCGCCGCAGGACATCCCGCTGCCCCCGTCACCCGGTGCCGGATCACCGCGGCCACCGCAGGACATCCCGCTGCCCCCGTCACCGGGTGCCGGATCACCGCGACCGCCGCAGGACATCCCGCTGCCCCCGTCACCGACCGGTGGACCGAAGCCGTCGGGCGGAGGTGGTGGCTCGACGAGCACGTCGGGGGTGACCCCACCGCCGATCAACACCAACGTCAAGCCGCCGCAGGACATCCCGCTGCCCCCGTCACCCGGTGCCGGATCACCGCGGCCACCGCAGGACATCCCGCTGCCCCCGTCACCGGGTGCCGGATCACCGCGACCGCCGCAGGACATCCCGCTGCCCCCGTCACCGACCGGTGGACCGAAGCCGCCGGACGCCACCGCGCCCAAGCCACCGGACCCCGCCGCGCCCAAGCCACCGGACCCGAACGCGCCGGGCACGGGCGGCGCGGGCGGCGCCGGCGGTGGCTCCACCCCGTGGAACAAGCTGTCGTGGGCCGAGGTCAAGAACCACATGGACGACTTCAGCAAGTACGGCAAGGACCACCTGGACGACGTGCTCAAGACCAAGTTCGGCAAGACTCCCGAGGAGGCCGCCGGCATCAGCCAGTGGATCAAGAACTTCGAGGAGCTCGCCGCACCGGGTGGCCACTTCATGATCGCCGGAAAGGCGTTCGCGACGGGCACGCTTCTGCACTACGCCCACGAGTTGTGGAAGGAGCTGGCACCCGACACCGCCACCCGGAAGGGGACCGAGGGCTTCATGGGTGACCTGAGGGACTACAACGCACAGCACTGAGGTCGATCACCTCGCGGCAGGTCTGCTGGTCGGAGTCGGCGCGGAACTCCCGCGCCGGCTCCGGCCAGTGCTGGTTGGCGCCCAGGCCCAGGTCGCCGTGGAGCTCGACCTGGCCGTGGTGAACGGTCAGGTGACCTACCGCCCCCGGCAGTGATGCTTTAGCTTGAGGGATGTGAACGAGTTCGCGGAAGCGCTCCGAACGGCGATCACGAATCGCGGTCTCGGTCTGGAGCGCCTCCGCGAACACCTCTCGCAGCACGGCGTGTCCGTCTCGATGGCGACGCTGAGCTACTGGCAGACCGGCCGCAGCCGGCCGGAGCGCCAGAAGTCCCTGCAGGCCGTCGTCCACTTGGAACACATCCTGCAGGTGCCGCCCGGCCACCTCTCCGAGCTCCTCGGGTCGTCCCGGCCGCGTGGCCGGTGGCTGCGCAGGGCTCCTGAGTTCTGGCCGGAGCCGTCCTGCGTGGAGCACGCGCTGCTCGACCTGGAGACGCGGTGGGACGACCAGCTGATCCGGGTGAGCCAGCAGGACTTCGTGACCATCGGGGCAGACCGGAGCGAGCGGTCCTTCCGGTCGCGCCAGGTGCTGTCCGCGGCGATGGACGGGCCCGACCGGTGGGTCGTGATCATGCACAGCGACGAGTACGACCGGCCACTGCCCGAGGTGCGCACGTTGCGCAACTGCCGGATCGGGCAGCTGGTGCGCGACGAGGAACAGGGTTTCCTGGTCGCCGAACTGCTGTTCGACCGCGTGCTGCGCAAGGGTGAGAGCATCGTGGTCGAGCACGAGCTCGTCAACTCCGAGCTGAGCCCGCTAGCCTTCAGCTACGAGCGCAAGTTCCGGCTGCCCACGCGAGAGTACGTGCTGGAGGTGACCTTCGAGGGGGCGCCACCGGCCTCGGTCGTCCAGCTCGCCGACAACTCGCGCGTGGAGCCTAGCCAGACCCTGCTGGACGTCGCACTGGACGTGCAGCCGGGGATTCGCGGGTTTCGCTGGGACTGGTGAGGGTCACGTCCTGGCGCTGAACCCGCGCGATGACGGGACCAGCGCGGCAGCGGCGGGAGCCGCGAGGCAGATCAGCGCACAGCCACCGAGCACGACGCCCACACCGAGCTGGTCGACCGCCGGCGCGACGAGGGCCAGGCCGACCGGCGCGAGCCCGTACGACAGCAGGAAGTCCAAAGAGGACACACGGGCGAGCTTGGCAGGCTCGACCTCGCGCTGGGTCGCGGTGAACCACGGCACGTTGAACAGCTCGATGCCGATTCCCGCGACGGCGTAGGCGGCGACCACGACGACGAGGTGCACCGGCAGCAACAGGCTCAACGGGATGAGCGCGTAGCAGCCGAGTCCGGCCAGCGCCGCCCATCCGGCCGCACGCGGCCGCCAGCGGGCGATCAGCACCGCGCCCGCGAGTGCGCCGAGGGTGTGCGCGGTCGTCGCGGCCGCCAGCACCGCCTCCGTGTGGTACCGATCCCTGCTCACGACCGGCAGCAGAACGGCAGACGCCGAGTAGCCGGTGGCGATCACCACGCTCAACGCGCCGAGCCCGGCGAGGAACCACGGGTGGCGGCGGGCCTCCCTGATGCCTTCGACGAAATCGGCGACGAAACCCGTTCGAGTGGAGCCCGGATGCGGCTTGCCCGCCCCCGCCGGTGGCACCAGCGCCGCGCACAGCCACACCACCCCCGTCACCGCCAGCAGCGTGCGGGCGTCCACGAGCACCGCGGCGAGCGCGGCGAGGCTGGGCCCGACCAACGTCGTCACCCGCACGGCCAGCGTGGTCGCCGCGTTGGCCTGCTGTCGTTGCGACTCCGGCACCACCTCGGCCACGAGCGCCTGGAACGCGGGCCGGCACGCGCCCTGGCCCGCTCCGACGATCGCGGCGGCGACGGCCATCAGCACCAGGGACCTGCCCATGCCCGTGGCGATGACCGGTGTCGTGACCGCGGCCGTCACGCAGGACCAGAAGACCACACGACGGCGGGGATACCGGTCAGCGAGCACACCGGCGACGGGAACCGCGGCGAGGAATCCCGCTGTTCTGGTGGCCAGCACGACACCCAGCTCGACGGCGGTGATCGAGCGTTCGAGCACGGCCAGGCCCAGCACGAACGGCAGGGCCCACATCGCGAGCCCCGACGCGGTCGTGCCTGTCCACAAGCGCACGAACGACACGCTCCGGAAGACGGACTGTGACTGCGTTTTCTCGGTCACTTGGCTCACTCCGGCACTGTTCGACAGCTGGCCTGAAGACCAAGATCTCATCCAAGCGTCGCCCGCGGAACCGTTTCTCCGTCAGCCGGAATCGTCCGCACAACACAACGGACGGGCACACCCCGCGCCACGCGGATGTGCCCGTCCGTTGTGGACAGTCGTCAGCCGATCTTCTCGATCTTGGCGTTGCGGATCAGGAACTTGCCGGGCTCACGCACCTGTTCGAAGGCGGCGTTGTTCAGCAGCGCGCAGCTGCCGGACACCGAGGCCACCTTCACGGTGGTGGACTTGTTGTTGTCCAGGTTGGTCACCTTCAGCGTGGTGCCGATCGGGAACTCGCCGCTCGACGCGGCGGGCGCGCCGCCCTCACCGGACAGCGTGACCGTCGAACCCTTGCAGACCTGCTGGCCGGACGCGCCGCCGGTGTTGCCCTGGTTCGCGTCGGGCTTCTGGGGCTGAGCCGTGTTCTGGCCCTGGTTGGCGTTGCCCTGGTTGGCGTTGCCCTGCGCCGCGCCGCCGTCACCCTTGCAGCCCGCCGCCTTGCGTCGCTGCTGGATGAGGTCGACCACGGCCTGCCGGTTCGCGATGCGGGCCTCGGACTGCGCGTCCGGGTTGGCCTTCTGGCCCGCGATGAAGTTGAGGTTGTTCTGCAGCGCCTTGTCCAGCCCGCCGCAGTCCTCTCCGGACGTGGCGGCCTGGCCCTTCTCGGCCTTCGCCTCGACCTTGCTGCCGCAGCCGGCCGCCTGACGCCGCTGGTTGATCAGGTTGACCACCGCCTGCCGGTTGGCGATGCGAGCGTCCGACTGAGCGTCGGGGTTCGCCTGCTGCCCGGCGATGAAGTTCAGGTTGTTCTGCAGGGCCTTGTCCAGACCGCCGCAGTCCTCAGCCGCGTTCGAGTCGGTGCCGCTGAAGGCGAAGAAGCCACCGGCGACAGCAGCGACCGCGAGCATGGCGCCCGCGCCGATCATGGCGGGCTTGCGGTGTCGAGCGCCCATTCGATTCTCCTCGGGGGTCGATCGGTGTTGTACCGATGACTACGGGGAGGTCACGGACGGGGTTCAAATCGGACTAGACCACATGGGTTTTTAAATGCGTTTAAGGTTTTGCGGCGTTCGTGATCTTGCTGGTCAGAGCCGGTTTTCCCGATGGTGACCGCGGTTCGGTTCGTGAATCGTGAACAGACCGAGCGGGGCCGCCCCGACAGGCGGAGCGGGGTGGTCGGCACCTCTGCCGTTCGACGGCGTTCGACGCGGGCCGGCTTCGCCGTTCGACAGCTACACGTGACCTGGCGCGTTCCGCGACGGCAGCCGGGGAACCACCGCCGGGGAACTGAGCAGGCGCCGGGGCTGATCGTGGGCCCGGCGTTCCCACCAGCGACCGTTGGTGTCGAAGAAAACTATGGTCGGGTAGTACAGCGCCGCCGTCTCGTCGACCTGGTGCCCCTCCGGCCAGGTGAGGGAAATCGGCGGGGTGGTCACCGTCTGCCCCGGCCCGATGGCACCCAGCACGTACGGTTCGGCCGAGCCGTCGATCGACCAGCCGATGGAATGCGTCTCGCCGAACCGTCCGACGACGTCGACGACCCGCACACTGGTCACCGGGCAGTTTCCGTAATTCGAATAGCTGATGGTCAGGTGTGGTGGATTCGACGCGCGGAAACCGGAGACCAGCCGCGCGTGCATTGCCTCGTTGTCCCGGCGTTCCGCATCTCGGTACCGGCCGTCACGAATCGCGATCCAGGCCGCCACGACGACCGCCAAAAGCGTGCCCGCGGCACCGATCACCTGACCCCACGCCGCGAAGACGTCGGCGTTGACCGGGCCGAAGAACCACACCTGCGAGCCCGCATCAGCGAGGACGACCATGTCCTGAACACTGCCGGAGCACCCAGGTCACCGCAATCGGTTGAACGGTGCCGATCGCCTGGCTACATCCGGTCCAGCGGACAGCGGATCAGGCCTCCGCGGCCTGCTTCAACCGCTCCAGCGTCGCCTCGATGTTGCGCTGGTTCGTCACGGCGCGGTCCTTCACCCCGGTCGCCAGCACCGTGATCGGCTTGTACCAGGCAGGCCGCCGGTCCCAGGTGGACTCGGTGACACGACAGCCGGAAGGAGTCTCCTCGATGTCGTACTGCCACCGCGACACCGCCATGCCGAGCGACTTCACCTCGAACGCGAACCGCGAAACCGAGCAGTCGGTGACCGTGGAGACCGTCGGCCACACCCGCCATCCGCGCCGGTTCACCCCGCGGAACCGGGCTCCCACGGAAGGGCCGGCGGCACCGAGCCACCGGCCTCCCGCGTACTCCTCTGCGACGCCACCCAGCCTGTGCAGGTCGCTGATCAGCTCGAACACCCGCTGCGGCGAGGCCGCCACGTCAACGTGCGCGGAAGCGTCAGGCGTCATGCCGCAGAACTTACTACGAGTAGGGTCCGTTACGACAGCTCACGGACGGGCGTGCCACGGAGAAAGGCGTGGATGTCCTCGACGGCTTCGGTGAAGTACGTGCGGTAGTTCGTGGCCGTGACGTAGCCGAGGTGCGGGGTCGCCAGCACGTTCGGCAACGTCCTGAGCTCGTCGTTCAGCGGCAGCGGCTCGATCTCGAAGACGTCGAGGCCCACGCCGGCGATCCGGCGTTCCCGCAACGCCTCCAGCAGTGCGGCGTTGTCCACGATGGCCGCGCGCGAGGTGTTGATCAGGAACGACGTGGGCTTCATCGTCGCGAGCGCGGCGGCGTCGACCAGGCCCCGGCTGCGGTCGCCGAGTACAAGGTGGACGGACGCGAAGTCCGACTGGCCGAGCAGGTCGTGCAAGGAGGACGCGAGGCGCACGCCCTCGGCCTCCGTGCGCTCGGCCTTCAGGTTCTGGCTCCACGCCACGACGTCCATGCCGAACGCCTTGCCGATGCGGCCGACGGCCTTGCCGAGGTGACCGAAGCCGACGAGGCCGAGGGTGGCACCGGCGAGGTCGACTCCGACGGTGCTCTGCCACGGTCCCCCGTCGTGGAAGGCCGCGTTCTCGACGGCGATGTGCCGGGCGAGGCCGAGGATGAGTGCCCAGGTCAGCTCGGTCGGCGGGGTCTTCGCGCTGCCGGTGCCGCAGACCGTGACGCCGTGTGCCTTGGCGGCGTCGAGGTCGATCGAGGCGTTGCGCATGCCGCTGGTGATCAGCAGTCGCAGCTTCGGCAGCCGGGCGAACAGCTCAGCGGTGAACGGCGTGCGCTCGCGCATGATCACGACGCACTCGGCGTCGGCCAGCGCGTCCGCCGGGTCGTCGAGGTGCTCGCGCAGCACCGTCACGTCGAGGCCCGACCAGTCCGCGTTCGCGAGAGCCACACCCTGGTAGTCGTCCAGCACCACACACCTCATGGGGTGATCATGTCAGAGTGGTGGCATGGGGGACTTCCACCTGGCACAGGCCAACATCTCGACCGGGCTCTGGCCGTTCGACCACTGGCGGATGCGCGGGTTCGCGAGCAGGGTCGACCCGATCAACGAGCTGGCGCACCAGGCGCCCGGTTTCGTGTGGCGGCCGACGTCGGAGCGGATGATGGAGGACCTGCGCCGGCTGGGGCGCGACCCGATGCTGGAGGCGTTCAACCTCAGCGTGTGGGAGTCGGTCGAGTCGTTGTGGGCCTTCACGTTCGGCGGCATCCACCTGGAGGCGGTGCAGCGCAGCGCGAAGTGGTTCGACCCGGCCACCGCCCTCGACGTGATGTGGTGGGTACCCGCCGGGTATCAGCCGACGACCGAGGAAGGGCTCGCGAAGCTCGACCTGGTCCGGCGGGAAGGCCCGACGCCGGAGGGGTTCACGTTCCAGCGGAGGTTCCCGGCGCCAGAGCCTCTCTGACGACGATCTCCATTGGCGGCCGCGGATCGATCTCCTCACTTCGCTTTCACGGCAGCGGGTTCCGCGGTGTTGGCGTGGATCGGGTTCGCCGGCTCTCGCCGCCGCGGTGATCAGCAGTTGGGGTGCGTGACCTTGCCGGCGAAGCGATCACCGAGCCAGTTCAGGGCATTGGAACCCCACGCGCTGACCGCGGCGATGTGAGCGAGCAATGGAAGCGCGGTCCACTGCACGTCAGCACCCAGCGAGCACCACTGTGAACGCAGCTTCTGCCCGACGGCGAACGGAATGAGCTCGTCGATCGTGCCGTGGTAGAGGTATACGGGCGCGGCAGGCTTCACCGACCCGAGCGTGTTCTCCACCAGCCGCTTCTGCCACACCGCGTCCTGGATCACGTCCGGCCGCGTGGTCAGCGAGTTGAGTCGCGTGAACGGTGCCACCAAAGCGATCCGGGCGACGCACGAGTTGCGGATCCGGTCGACGACCTGCTTGCCCCGCTCGTTCAGGACCTCGGCCAGCGGCAGTTCGGGATAGGCCGCGGCGTACCCCGCCGCCGCCGCGAAAGCCAGGCCCGAACCGGCGTTGCCGTCGTTGAACTTCGCGACCGCGTTGGCGTCGGCCGGCACACCACCGGCCGCGGCACCGACGACGTTCAGCTCTGGCGCATAGGCCTTCCACTGCTCAGCAGCTGCCG
The DNA here is from genome assembly GCF_016907955.1 of Lentzea nigeriaca. Classification (GTDB taxonomy): domain Bacteria; phylum Actinomycetota; class Actinomycetes; order Mycobacteriales; family Pseudonocardiaceae; genus Lentzea; species Lentzea nigeriaca. Next base: position 611,498 of record NZ_JAFBCX010000003.1, read on the forward strand.
ACGCGGCCTGACCACCTTGCGAGTAACCGAAAACGCCGACCGGGGCGGCCGCGGACAGGCCGGGGATGTGACTCGCGGCCCGTGCGACGTCGAGCAGCGCCCGGCCTTCCGAACGGGCGACGGCATAGGTGTGATCTCCAGGCGTACCAAGGCCTTCGTAGTCGGTGATCGCGACGGCCCAGCCGTGGAACATGGCCTGCGAGAGGAACGCGATCTCGATCTCGGTGCCGTTCTGCAACTGCTGCGAGGGCGCGCAACGGTCGGCCATGCCCTGCGTGCCCATCGCGTACGCGACGATCGGGCGCGGGCCGTTGGTCCACGGCAGCGGCGAGACCAGGACCATGCCGGACACCACGTTGCCCGTGCCCGTCGCGGACGTCGAGCGGTAGCGGATGTCGTAGGCCTTCACGGGTGCCGGCAGCACCCCCAGGGGCTCCGGATGCCACGCCACCTCCCGACTGCTGACCAGATCGCCCGGTGCGGCCGCGGCGGCGGGCGTGACCAGGGCTGATAACAGGAGAACGGCGGCAAGCACGGTGCGGAACTGCATCGTGGACCCCTTTTTGGTAACCGGCGTTACCGCAATGTAGGGCCGAACGTCGTAACGTCGCAAGAGCCTCTTCGGGTTTACGGATTCACAGCGAGGAACAGGAAGGCCGCCAGCAGCACCAGGTGCACACCGCCCTGGAGCCGGGTGGCGCGGCCGGGCACGACGGTCAGCACGCTGACGAGAACCGTGAGCAGCAGCAGGACCATCTGCATCGGGCCGAGGCCGAGCATCAACGGTCCGTCGAGCCACACGGTGGCGAGCGAGATCGTCGGGATCGTGAGGCCGATGCTCGCGATCGCCGAGCCGTAGCCGAGGTTGAGGCTGGTCTGGATGCGGTCGCGCAACGCGGCTCGGGAGGCGGCGATGGTCTCGGGCAGCAGCACCAGCAGCGCGATGACGACGCCGACGAACGACTGCGGGAAACCGGCGGCCCGCACACCGGCCTCGATCGCCGGTGACTCGATCTTCGCGAGGCCGACCACCGCGACGAGGGCGACGAGCAGCAGTCCGAGCGAGGCCAGCGCGGCCTTCCCGGACGGCGCCTCGGCGTGTTCCTCGGTCTCGATCACGCCGTCCTCGGTGACGGGCAGGAAGAAGTCGCGGTGGCGGACGGTCTGGGTGAACACGAACATCGCGTACAGGGCCAGGGAGGCGAGCGCGGCGAACGCGAGCTGCGGGCCGGAGAACTCGGGGCCGGGCGTGGTCGTGGTGAACGTCGGCAGCACCAGCGTGAGGGTGGCGAGCGTGATCACCGTGGCCAGCGCGCCGCCGCTGCCCTCGGCGTTGAAGAGGGTCGTGCCGTGCTTCAGGGCGCCGAGCAGCAACGCGATGCCGACGATGCCGTTCGTCGTGATCATGACCGCGGCGAACACGGTGTCGCGTGCGAGTGACGACGCCTCGGGGCCGCCGGACACCATCAGCGTGACGATCAGGGCCACCTCGATGATCGTCACCGCGACCGCCAGGACCAGTGATCCGAACGGCTCCCCCACCCGCAGCGCCACGACCTCCGCGTGGTGCACGGCGGCGAGCACCGTGACGGCGAGGACGACGGCGACCAGCGCGACGAGCACCGGTGCGAGGTCACGTCCCCATGCCAGGGCGAGCAGCAGCACGCCGAACACGGGGGCGATGGTCGTCCAGGACAGCAGCGAGAAGCGCGAGGTGGCGGCCATGATCACACCCTCGCACGTCCGGCGGCGCTTCCGCCATTCGGCTCACAACTGATTTCGGTACGAGAAAATGTGCGGCGGAGCGCCCCTGCCGCGCCCCGCCGCACATTATTTCCGGTGCCGTGATCGAACCCTAGAAATCGAAAACAGCACCGGTGTGCGCCAGCATGACGCACGAGTTCGGGTAGGTCTGGACCTCCGAGACGGGCTTGCCCCGCCAGAAGCCGAACATGGTGACCTCGACCGGCGCGTAGATGAACGTGCACGCGCGGTCGTCCGACCGAATGGACTGCAGGTCGGCCCCGGCGGACGCCAGGGTGGCGCAGGCCTGGGCCCTGCGGGGGTGCGAATCGCCTCGTCCGCAGGTCAGGACGGTCGCCTTGAAGGCGTTGTCCTCGACGTCCGAGTACTGCACCGTCAGCACGAGCGCGGTGTTCCCGGCTGCGGCCGGGGCGGCCTGCGCGGTGCCGGCGAACGCGAGAGCTGATACGAACACGATCGCAAAAATGCGGCCGAACATGAAAGCGGTCCTCCTGAGACCTCACAAAAACGGGCCGGTTCTCGGCCGCCGCAGATGTTGCCAGCATGTTTCGTGGCCGCGAAAGGGGCCAGGATTCGTTCACCGATCACATTTGTCTGCTCCGCCGAAAGCGTGATTGGGCCGAATGGATGTGTTCTCCGCCACGCACACGGGGACACAGCTGCCGAGAGACTGTTACGGGACGCTGACAGACACCGTTGCGCGCGGACGTATTATTCGATTCATGTCCAAGACCTCCAGACGCGTCGTGTTCGGCGTGCTGCTGATCGTCACACTCGTGGTTTCAACCGGCGGCGCGCTGGGATACCTGGGCAGATTGACGCTCGTGTTCGACCGGCACCCCGGAAAGCCGCTCGCGATTCTCGAGGAAGTGCCCGGCCCGGCGGACGGACCGAAGTGCGCAATCGACGCCCGCTACCTCGACGAGTCGCCGCAAGGCCTGCGCCCGGAGGTGCTGCAGGCCTGGAAGTCGTTGCGCACCAAGGCCTCTGAGCAGGGCGTTCAGCTCTGCCTGAACGACGGCAAGCGCAGCAGGCAGCAACAGCAGAAGGAGTTCGACGAGGCCGTGCAGAAGTTCGGCACAGCGGAGCTCGCCTCGCGCTATGTCCTGAACCCGCCGGACAGGTCGATGCACGTGCGCGGATTCGCCGTCGACATTCAGCCGATCGAATCGGCGAAATGGGTCGAGAAAAACGGCAGCACCCTCGGCTGGTGCCGCCGTTACGAAAACGAGCAGTGGCATTTCGAGTACAACGCCACCTACTCCACGGGCGGCTGTCCCCCGCTGGAGAAGAGCGCGACCGGCAGCTGAGTGCCCGTGTAAAGGTCTAGACGCCTGGGGTGCGCACGAGGTTGCGCCGACGTAATCTGACAACGTCGATTACCGGATTGGAGTCCGTTCCGTGGCCCGTGCCTACGCCGGTGTGTCACCCGAGCAGCGCAGAGCCGAGCGCCGCGCCCGGTTGCTGCAGGCAGGCCTCGCGCTCTTCACCACCACGGGCTTCGCGGCCACCAAGATCTCCGAGCTGTGCACGGAAGCGGGCGTCTCCACCCGCAACTTCTACGAGGAGTTCGCCTCCAAGGAAGACCTGCTGCGCGAGCTGCACGACCTGATCAACGCCACGGCGTTCGCGGAGGTCCGCACCGCGCTCACGTCGCTGGAGACGGCCGACGTGCGCACGAGGATCGCGACGCTCCTGAACGTGTTCGTGCACGCCGTGACCGCCGACCCCCGTGCGCCGCGCCTCAACTACGTGGAAGCCGTCGGGGTCAACGCGGAGATCGAGCAACAGCACGTGCGGTGGGTGAACACGTGGGCGGAGTTCATCGAGTCGGAGGCGCTGCGGGCGGCGGCCGCGGGAGTGGCACCGCGGCGGTCGTACCGGTTGACGGCGATCGCGCTGGTGGGGGCGATCACCGGGTTGCTGCGGGAGTGGCAGGCGCACGAGCCGCCGCTCGCGGTGGATGAGATCGCCGCGGAGATTCGCGAACTCATGCTGGCGGCGATCACACGCCCGTAGCATCGACCGGATGCGAACGGTGGCCCGGCTCGTCACAGCAGTAGCGGTCGTCATCGGTTACGTGGCAGCACTTCTGGCGATCACGGCAGCCACCGATCTCCGCGAGGCCATCGAGTTCGACGACGCTCCCGCCCACCTGGCCGCCTTCCGCCAGGCCCTCGACCGCGGTGACACCACCCAGGTCTCCGAGGAATACCGGTGGTTCGTCGACCGCACTCCGTCCCGCAGCAGCTCCCGCGCCTCGATCTCGCTCGCGACCGGCTCAGCCGAGACCGGCGAGTTCGACCTCGCCAAACGGTTCGTCGCCGACGTGGACGCGAACATCGAGGAAGACCGCAAGGTCCTCGACGCGGAATCAGCAGCGTCGTGGGGGCGCGCCACACCGTGGCTGGTCATCGGCACAATCTTGGCCGCCATCGCAGTTGTCCTGCGCCGACGACAACGCCAGGCCAACGCCGAGGTCGTCGCACTGGTCAACCATTACGTGCCGCCACGTCCCGCATGGCGGCGTCCGGTGTTCATGGTGGTCACCGGCATCGGCTACACGCTGCTGGTGGTCGGTTTCCTCGCGGTCGTCGCGGCCACGCGCGCCAATGAGCTCCCGTGGGCCGCAAGAGGAGTCGTCCTGGCCGTGGGCGTCATCGCGCTGCCCATTGCCTACTACGTCCTGCGCTACTCACGGCCCCGCTCGGCGAAGGGCGCGGCGGAAACGCTCCGAGACGACTCCCGCAAACCCGTGCTCTACCTGCGCGGTTTCGGCGACGACCCGGACTCGGCGGTCGTGGACGAACTGCCGGGCGCGCTGTCAGCGGGGCTGCTCAGCGTGCACACGCGCGAGGAGCAGCTCATCGGCGCGCTCGGGGCGTTCGGGCCGGTCATCGCCGTGGGACAGCCGGGTGAGCAACTTCCCCAGCTCGGCGCGGCGCGGTTCTACCTGCCGGGCGACGACTGGCAGCCGGGCGTTCTCAAGCTGATGGAGCTGTCGCAGCTGATCGTGTTGCGGCTCGGCGAGGGCGACGGGTTGTGGTGGGAGGTCGACCAGGCGCGGGCGACACAGCCGCCGGGCAAGCTCGTGCTGCTCATGCCCGGTGGCAGGCCCGATCTCGCCGAACGGCTCGACGCGCACCTGCCCACGCCGGCGAAAGTGGCGGTGACCAACGACAAGTGGACGACGGCCGTGGTCGTCTTCGACCAGGACTGGACGCCGCGGGTGCAGCCGGTCGGGCCGTTTCCCGGTGAGCGGAACAAGTACGGCGCCCCGGCCTTCTACGTCGCCAGGGCTATGCAGAAAGCCCTGATGGAGATCGGGGCGCGCCGGCGGGCGATGGGCTACCGGATCAACAGCAGGATGCTCGCGACGATCGGCAAGGTCCTGCTGCTGGTGCCCGGGCTGTTCCTGGTCGTCGGGCTGCTCAGGCTGATCTTCCTGTGGTGAACCGCACCCGTGCCCGCGTCCGTAGTCCCTTGATGTGATCCGTTTCGCCGTTTTCGCACTGGTCCTGCTGCTCGGTGCCTGCTCTGCGAAGGCAGATCCGGAGGAGACCGCCACGCTGGAGGAACTGGAGGCCGCCTCCGGTCCTGCCGCCGGACCCACGCCGGTGCTGCCGGGAGACATCGCGAAGCTGCGGGTCGAGCAGTCGGCCGAGGTCGGCCCCGTCGTCGCCGATCGCGACCACTACACGCTGTACTTCCACGAGAAGGACGGCACCAACCCGTCGTCGTCGACGTGCCTCGAGGCCGAGTGCACGCTGGTCTGGGTGCCGTTGCTGGCCGCAGGCGGCAAGGTGGAGGCGCCCGAGCTCGACGCGAAGCTGGTCGGCACGTTCAAGCGCCCCGACGGCCTCGAGCAGGTCACCATCGGCGGTCATCCCGTCTACCGCTATGTCGACGACGAGCAGGCTGGCGACACGACGGGGCACGGGGTCGACGGCCGGTTCGCCATCGCGCCGAACGGGGCCAAGGCGGCCCGCTAGCGACCGAGGCCGGCGTCGCGGGCGCGGATGATCGCGGCCGCGCGGTCGGCCACCTGGAGTTTGGCGAAGATCGCCGAGACGTTGTTGGCCACGGTCTTCGCCGCCACGCCCAGCTTCGCCGCGATGGCGCCGTTGGACAGGCCGGCGGCGAGCAGGTCGAGGATCTGCCGTTCGCGTGCGGTGAGCTCGGGGAACGGAACGTCCGGTGTGGACGATCCGGTCAGGAAGCCGAGCACGCGCTGGGCGACGGCCGGGCCGAAGATCGCCTCGCCGGCCGCGACCGCGCGGATCGCCCTGGCGATCTCGTCCTGTTCGGCGCCCTTCACCAGGTAGCCGCGGGCGCCCGCGCGCATGGCCGCGAAGACCGAGTCGTCGTCGGAGAACATCGTGAGCACCAGGACCGCGACGCCCGGTGCGGCGCGGGCGATCTCCTTGGTCGCGGCGATGCCGTCGAGGTCGGGCATCTGCAGGTCGAGCACCGCGACGTCGGGGCGGGTGGTGACGACCTCGCGGACCGCCTCGCGTCCCGTCGCGGCGACACCGGCCACGACGAAGCCGTCCAACGAGGTGAGCAACGCGCTCATGCCCTCGCGGACGATGGGGTGGTCATCGGCGATCACGACGCGGATGTCGGTCACGGCACCTCCACCGGCAAGCGCACGCGCACCCGTCCTCCTTCGGCCGTCGGTCCGGCCTCGAACCCACCGCCCAGTTCGGCGGCCCTCTCGCGCATGGCCAGTATCCCGACGCCCGGACTCCACGGACCGTTGGGCGGTCCGTCGTCGGTGACCTCCACTTCCAGCTCTTCGGCACACCGCAGCCGCACCACCACCGAGGACGCGCGAGAGTGGCGGACCACGTTGGTCAGCGCTTCGATCGCGATGCGGTAGGCGGCGACCTCGACCGCGGCGGACAACGAAGGAACCGTCTCGGGAACGTCCAGCCGCAGCTGCAGCGGTGAGCGGACCAGGTGTTCGGCGCGTTGCCGCAGGGCGCCGAGCAGGCCGAGCTCGTCCAGTGCGGGCGGACGCAGGTCCTCCACGAGCCTGCGCACGTCGGCGATCGCGGTACGCACGTCCGCGCTGACGCCCATGATCAGGCTGCGGGTGCGTTCGGGGTCGCCGGCCAGCAGGTTCGTGGCGGCATCCGCGCTCAGCGCCACGCCGGTCAGCGTCGGGCCCAGACCGTCGTGCAGATCGCGGCGGAGGCGGCGGCGTTCTTCTTCGCGTGCGGTGACGAGGCGTTCTCGTGATGCCTGCAGCTGCGACGACAACAACGTCGCATGCACGGCTACGGCCAGAGGAGCTGCCACCAGGCTCAAGACGTTGCGATCGGCCGTACCGAGCGAACTCTCGCCGGTGCGCACGCCCACGTGCAGTTCACCGACCACCGCGCCGTCGTACTCCAACGGCACCACGACCACGTTCTCGGGCCGTGTGCCGTCACTGGCCAACGAGACATCACCGGCCATCAGCGCCACGTGCGGCACCCGCAACGCGACCCGCACGGCGGACACGACACCGTCCAACCCGGAACCCGCCAGATGCTCCCCGACACGCGAGACCACCCGCGCCGGATCGCCGCGATCGCCGTAGAGCGCGCGGTCGACGAGCCGTTGCAGACGAGGCAACACCGGCGCCACGAGCAGCGCGACCACGACGGTGGCGACGACCGACCGGCCGAGCTGCGCGGACACGAACCGGTCCAGCACCGCGACCAGCACACCGTAGAAGACCAGCACCACAGCGGACAGCAGCAGCCACGCCAGCACCCGCGACACCACGAGCCGGATGTCGAGCAGCTGGTGCCGCACGATCGCGATGGTCACCGCGATCGGGATCAACGGAATGGCGAGCAACACGAACACCGGCGTGCCCGCGACGAACGACCACGGCACCACGAACACCGCCGCCACCGAAGCCGCGAGCAACAACCACAGCACCGAGTCCTCGCCCCGCCGGTACCGCACCGCGAGCGCGACGATCCCGGACAGCAACGCGCCCAGCGTCCGCAACTCCGACACGATCCACAGTGGACCGAGCGAGGCGAACCCAGGCAGGGTCAGGTAACCGGGGTTCGCCGGATCCGCCGCCACCTCGATCACGAACAACGGCGCCGTCACCACGATCGCGACCGCCACCGGCCGCCAGCGCCGTGACGGCAGCCGCCCGTCCGGGAAGAGCACGAGCGCCATCGGCAGGAACAGCCCGATCGACCACGGCCACGCGTACGCCGCGATCGTGGCGATCAGCCGGTCGGCCATGAACGGCGCACCGAGCGCGGTGGTGCCGTGCCCGAGGCCGTCGGCGAGGAACAGCCAGCCGATCGGGTTACGCGGCCGGTGCCAGGCGAGGATCGCGCCGCAGATCGCGAACGTCAGCGCCATCGCGGAGTTGGTGACGACGAACGCGTCCAGCGCGTGCTGCCACGTCCAGCCCAGCCGCCACACGATCACGACGGCGGCGCCGGTCCCGGCCACCACCAGTGCGCCGAGACCGGACGCGAGCACGCGACCGAGGGTCATGCCGGTAAGTGTGGGGCGCCGGGCGCCTGCTGTCCCGGGAAGGTGTTCCCGGCAGGTCCGGGAAGCCTCCCGCCCACAGCGGACCACGCACCCCTGACCGAGGAACACTCCCGCACCGACAGTTGCCTCCAGCCAACCTGGAGGTGCCCATGTACCGCGCCGGCCTGCTCGTCCTCGGTCTGCTCTCCGTCGCAGACCTGCTGCTCCCGCTGCTCACCGACGGCGAAACCCCACCGATCGCCGTGGCCATCGCCGCCGCCGCCCTCGGCCTCGCGAGCCTGATCCTCGTGATCTCGGCCTGGCGAGGCGCCCGCAAGGCGGTCCTCCCGCTGATCCTCCTCCGCGCCCTCTCCGCGGCCGCCGCCCTGCCCGCGTTCTTCGAACCCGCAGTTCCCGCACCCGCGATCGCCGCGGCCGGCGTCGTCGTGCTGCTGACCGCCGTGGGCGCGACACTCGTGCTCAAGGGCCGCACGGCGGTGGCGCGATGAGATGGCTGCTCCCGATCGGCCCCGCGGCGATCGCGATCCTCCGGCTGATCCTCCCGTACGACACGACCGACGACCCGGCAACGGTCCTGCAGAAGGTCGCCGCGGCACCCGACGCGCAGAACTGGGTGGTCTGGCTGGGTTTCGTCGGGATGCTGACTCTGGCGCCGGCGGTGCTCTGGATCGCGAACGTCACCCGCGAGCACGCGCCGAAGCTCACGACGGCGGCCGTCGTCCTGCTCGTCCCCGCCTATCTGTCGATCGGCCTGCTCGTCGCGGAGGACGCCGCGGCGCTCAACGGCGACACGATCACGCACCCCGTTCTCACCTCCGCCACCGCGGTTTTCGTGGCGGGCCACGTGATCGGCACGGTGCTGCTGGGCGCCGCGATGTGGCAGGCGGGCCTCCCCCGCTGGGCGGCGGTGGCAACGGCGGTCTCCCAGCCGTTGCACTTCGTAGCCGCGGTCATCATCACCAGTCACGAGCTCGACTTCGCGGCATGGGGCCTGAACGCCGCCGGGTTCGCGGCACTGGCGATCACCGCGCGACAACGCGTCCACGTCTGACCGGTATGTCGCCGGCTGTCCTGACGGGCAGCCGGTTTGTCGCGTTCGCCGCAACTCGACCGATCCGTTGTACCGGAATCCGGGAAACCGGTTTCGCGCGGAACCGGTTTCGGCTAGACATTGTGAGAGCGCTCCCACAGACGCTGCCGCCGCACGAGCCCTCTCGGAGACCACATGGATCGCGACGACGTGCCCTACCTCGACGCCACGCTGCCCACCGCGATGCGGGTCGCCGACCTCCTCGGCCGCATGACGCTGCCGGAGAAGATCGGGCAGATGATGCAGCTGGACTCGAGGGAGGACCTCGACGACCACGTGTTGCGCAAGCACGTCGGCTCGATCCTGCACACCTCGCCGGAGCGGGTGCTGCGCGCGCACGACCTCACGGCGCGGACGCGGCTCCAGGTGCCGCTGCTGATCGCCGAGGACTGCATCCACGGTCATTCGTTCCACGAGGGCGCCACGATCTTCCCGACCCAGCTCGGCATGGCGGCGACGTGGGACCCGAGTCTCGTCGAGCAGGTCGCACGGGTCACCGCGGTCGAGGCCGCGGCGACGGGTGTGCACTGGACGTTCTCGCCGGTGCTCTGCATCGCGCGGGACCTGCGCTGGGGCCGCGTCGACGAGACGTTCGGCGAGGACCCTGTGCTGATCGGTGAGCTCGCGGCGGCGATGGTGCGCGGCTACCAGGGCGACGGCCTCACCGACGAGACGGCGATCCTCGCCACCGCCAAGCACTTCGCCGGGTACTCGGAGACGCAGGGCGGCCGGGACGCCAGCGAGGCCGACCTGTCGCGGCGCAAGCTGCGGTCGTGGTTCCTGCCGCCGTTCGAGCGGGTCGCGAAGGAGGGCTGCGCGACGTTCATGCTCGGCTACCAGACGACCGACGGCGTGCCGATCACGGTGAACTCGTGGCTGCTGGACGAGGTGCTGCGCGGCGAGTGGGGCTACCAGGGCACGTTGATCACCGACTGGGACAACGTGGGTCGCATGGTCTGGGAGCAGAAGCTGCAGCCCGACTACGCGCACGCCGCCGCGGCGGCGGTGAAGGCGGGCAACGACATGATCATGACGACGCCGCAGTTCTTCGAGGGCGCGCTGCAGGCCGTCGAGGAGGGTCTGCTCGACGAGAAGGACCTCGACCAGGCGGTCAGCCGGATCCTGACGCTCAAGTTCGATCTGGGCCTGTTCGAGAACCCGCGCAGGCCCGACCTCGGACGCCAGCAGGTCGTGATCGGCCACGAGGACCACGTGGCGCTGAACCTCCAGGTGGCGCGGCGTTCACTGGTGCTGCTGCGCAACGAGGGCGTGCTGCCGCTCGGCAAGGGCAAGATCGCGGTCGTCGGTCCTCTCGCGGACGACGCGCAGACCCAGCTCGGCGACTGGGCGGGCTCGTCCGGCCAGGCCGACTGGCTGCCCGACGGCCAGCCGCGCGACATGATCACGACGGTGCTGGACGGCCTGCGCGAGCTCTCCTCGCAGGAGGTCACGTACGCGCGCGGCGCGGACATCCTGACGCTCGAACCGGACCCCGAGGGCGAGACGTTCCCGGACGGCCAGCCGCGGCCGCGCATCGTCCAGCCGTGCCCGCCGGACGCCGCGCTGATCGCCGAAGCCGTTGCGACCGCGGAAGCGGCGGACTACGTGGTGGCCGTCGTCGGCGACCGCATCGAACTCGTCGGTGAGGGCCGGTCCACCGCCACGCTCGACCTGATCGGCGGCCAGATCGCGCTGCTGGACGCGCTCGCGGAGACCGGCAAGCCGATGATCGTCGTGCTGCTCGCCTCGAAGCCGCTGGTGCTGCCGGAGTCGGCCCGCAACGCCGCCGCGCTGCTGTGGGTCGCGAACCCCGGCATGCGGGGCGGTCGTGCGATCGCCGAGCTGCTGCACGGCCTGATCGAGCCGAGCGGCCGCCTGCCGATCTCGTTCGCGGCGCACGCGGGGCAGCAGCCGACGTACTACAACCAGATCCGCGGCCAGCACGGCTCCCGCTACGCCGACCTCACGCAGGAGCCGGCGTTCGCGTTCGGCGAGGGCCTGTCGTACACGACCGTCGAGTACGGCGACCTGCACGTGGAGACGGCAGTGCTGCGGCCGGACGAGACCGTGCGGGCCTCGATCACGCTGGCCAACACCGGTTCCCGGCCCGCCCGCGAGACCGTGCAGGTCTACGTGAGCGACGCCGTCACGTCGGTCAGCTGGGCCGACAAGGAGCTCAAGACGTTCAAGCAGGTCGACCTGGAACCCGGCGAGTCGGCGAAGGTCTCCCTGGAGCTGCCGGTGTCGGCCTGCACGATCGTCGACCAGCACGGCCGCCGCGTGGTCGAGCCCGGCGAGTTCGTCCTCCTGGTGGGTCCGAGCTCGAAGGACCTCCGCCGGGCGGAGTTCACCGTAAAGCCTCAGTTCTGAAGGAAGCAGGGGTGATCGTGAGGTAGCGGGGAGGGGTCTCCACCGCCTTCGTGATCGCCTTCTTCACCGCGGGGACCAGGTCCGCGTCGACCAGCGCGACAGCGGGCCTGCCCGGCGGGTCGACCAGCATGCTCGCACCGCGCGCGCCGGCGGCCAGCGCGGCACGGACCACCGCGTCCTGCACGGGATCCGGATCCTGGGTCTGGTGGTACGCGGTCAAAGCCGCCCCGAGATCCTCACCGTCCCACACGTACGGCCGCTCCACCTGCGGTTCCATCCTCCGCACCCGCGTGTCAACCACCAGAAAACGATGAAGGGAACCTTCATCCTTGTGAGGTGGATGAACGTTCCCTTCATCGCAAGCGGTGGGGGGCCGTGCGAGGTCGCGGAGCGCCAGGGTCACGGCTGTGCGTAGCGCTTCGCCGGCGGACAGGCCGCTGCCCTGGGGCAGGTCGACGCTGCACATCAGGGTGGCGCCGCCGGGGAAGGCGGCCAGCGGGGCTGCCCAGGCTGGGACGTCGTCGGAAGGCAGCACAGCGCGTTCGGTCGGCCGGTTCACCGACACCAGTTCGAGCTTGCCGTCGTCTCGCCGGTCCCCCGCCACGATCGCACCCCACTTGGCGTGCACCTTCACGGCGCCACCGAGCAGGTTCAGCACGCCCGGCGCGTACCAGACGCCCTCGGCGGGGCGGCCGAACGTGCGCCGGAACGCGTGCGGCACCAGCCTGAGCTCCGGCGCGATCTCCGGCCGATCCGCGATGTCGGTCATGACTTCCGGGCCAGCAGCCGGTAGGCGTTGCCCCGGTCGCTGCGGTGGGCGAGGAACCGGTTCACGGTCTGGTCCAGCGCCATCGCGACGAAGAACGCCGGAATTCCCAGCGACCACACCAGGAAGCTGCGGGTCCTGCGCAGCCGCACCCGTTCCGGACGCCAGGGAGCCGGTGTGCGGGGCGCGATGTTGCCGAGGAACAGCAGCAACGCCAGCGTGAAGTCGTTGCACAGGTGGGCTTTCGAGCGTTCCTTGGCCACTGTGGTCAGTCCGCGGTCGGCGAGCGCGTGTTCCAGGTTGTCGATCGGCATCATGTGCTGGTGCTGCGGCTGGAACCACGGCATCCAGTACTGCCCGAACAACCGCCCGAGCCGCCACTCCGGGTCCGGCAGCTCGATCAGCAGGTAACCGCCCTCTGGCAGCACGTCCGCGGCGATGTCGAGCTCCTCCCACGGATCGCGCACGTGCTCCAGGTAGTGGTGCATGCTGATCACGTCGTAACGGCCCTTGAGCTCGCCCGCGAACTCCTTGAAGCTGCCCCGGTAGGCGTGCTCGATCCGGCCCAGCCGCGCCGCGTCCTCGATGGCCGCGCCCTGGTCCAGCCCGTCGAACACGGTCTGCGGCAGCACTTCCTTGGCGCCCAGGCAGAAGTGCGCGTGCCCGGACCCGACGTCGAGCCACCGCTCCGGCTTCGTGAACGGCTCGACCATGCGCGCCCGGCCGTAGTACGGATCGGTCTTGCCGGAGAACACCGCCTCCGCCGAGGTTTCGCCGAGGCCGTCGTAGAAGTCGCGGTAGTAGAAGCCCAGGCCCTCTTCCGAAAGCCGCGGGTTCTGCCAAACGTGTCCACATCGGACACAGCGGTCCATCGTGAACCTGCCGGGCTTGCGCTGCACCAGGTCCGTTGCCGTCACCCAGCGGCGCAGGTCGGTGCTGCCACACGACGGGCAGTTGTCGCGCCGGGCCTCGTGGAAGTTCTTGTCCCGGTTCTGCTCGTACCAGGGCGTGGCCTGCCTGAGGTGTTCGGCCTGGCGCTTCTCGGCCGTGGACTTCTTGCCACCGGCCGTCTTCACCCACAGGTACGGGGTGCGCAGGACCCGCGGCACCCACAGGTCGCGGGGCCGCAACGGCGTTCCGGCGAACACCAGGATCGGGTGCGCCCAGTACGCGGCCACCGCGACGAGCCCCCACGGCCACGCCGTGACCAGAGCCGCGACGACCGCCGCGTACCCGATGACCGAGCCCGCGATCCACAGCGACGGCCGCTTCCCGAGCTGCCGCAACGTCGCCGCGCGGTAGCCGAGGTCGTACGGCCCGGCCTTCAGCCCCGGTGCCACCGCGATGTCGACCTGTGCCCGCACGTGGTCCTTGACCCTGCGCACGTACGCGACGAACTCGGTCGGGTCGTCCGTGTTGATCTTCTCGACGTACGGCTCGCGCACCAGGACGGCCTGCGAGGCGCTGATCCCGCGGGCCCACTGGTCGGTGCGGTACTCGGCCGGGTCGACCGACCCGAGCAGGTCGATCGCGGCCACCGTCGGCAGGTCGGGCGGCACGAGGTCGACCAGGTCCGCGTCGGTTTCCCACGAGCCCTCGGGACGCACACCGGTCGCGGTGAGGAGCGAATGCCCACCCGCGCCCTTGGCGAGCACTCGCAGCTTGGACGCGCGGGAACGCAGGCGCAGCACGTCCAGCAGGACGACGAGCACCACCAACACGCTGAGGATCACCCGGCCACCACCTTCTCCAGTCGGTCGGCCGCGGCCGCTGCGCCGCCTGCCGCCAAGAACGACTCGCGCACCAGCTCCGCGGCGGCCGCGTACTCCGGCTCGTCCAGCACGGATTCCAGTGCACTGCGAATATCCGCGGCGCGTGCCCGCGAGTAGGTCAGCCGCACGCCCGCGCCCGCTGCGACGACCTGGCCGGCAACAGTCGGCTGGTCGTCCCGGATCGGGGCCACGACCAGCGGCAATCCATGCGCCAACGCCTCGCAGACCGTGTTGTGGCCGCCGTGGCTGACGACCGCGTCGAGGTGCGGCATCAACGCGAGTTGCGGCACGGACGGGAGCATGAGGACGTTCGGGGATGCTGGGCGCGGCTCGGCGACCATGATCACCTGGAGGTCGAGATCCGCCACCGCGTCCAGGGTCTGGCCGAGGAAACGCTCGCCCGCCGGGCCGTTCAACGTCCCCAGCGACACGAGAACCCGGCGCTGTCCGGTGAGTCGTCGCCACGGGAAGTCAACCCGTTCCACCCGGTGCGTGAGCGCGGGCCCGACGAAGGCCACTTCCTCGCCGAACTCCTGCCCCACCAGCGCCGCCGAGCTGTAGACCAGCACCAGCAGATCGGAGAACCTGATGTCCCCACCCGCGAAGTCGTGCAGCAGGTCCCGCACCCACGCGTCGACCTTCGGCATCGTCCTCAGTGGATTGACCAGCTCGGCCGTGGTCGACGCCGAGGTCACCCACGGCAGACCGGCGTGCCGCGCCACCAGCGGCCCGGCGAGCGCCTGCTGATCAGCGATGATCACGTCCGGCGCGAACAACCTGACCGCGTCCGAGACTCCCGGCACCATCGAGTGCCCGAGCGGGAGGAGGAACTCCTCCCAGAAGAACTTCAGCACGGCCATTCCGCGCAACGCGAGCCACCGCTCCCGCTTGGCCCGGATATCCGCCTCCAGCACGTCGTCGATCGCGGGAAAGACGACCGCGTTGTCCGGCAGCAACGGCCGGAGAGTGCCCGGATGCCCGACCCACGCGACGTCGTGCCCACGCGCCAGCAGCTCGCCGCCGACGGACGCGGTCGGGTTGACGTGGCCGGTCAGCGGCGGCACCACGAACAGGAACCGGCTCATGACGGCAACCAGTCCAGCAGCACGTCGAGCAGCTCGGCCGTGGCTTCGCGCAACACCGTGTGCCCCAGCCCGGACACGATGTGCAGGCGGCACGACGGGATCCGCTCCCGCAGTTCCGCGGCCGCGCCGATCAGCTCGGACTCGGCACCGAACACGCCGAGCACCGGGCACTGCACCTGGGTCAGGTCGAGTTTCGCGCCGGAGCCGAGGTCGTCGATCAACGTCGTCCCGTTGAGCAACGCGTCGGCGTTCACGGCGAGCCGCGCGATCTTGCGTTGACCGAGGGCCATCAACTGGTCCTGCGTCCGGTCGAACTCCAGGCCCAGCGCGGCGACCGTCAGCGTGTTGGTGATGTCCTCGAACCACGCGTCGCCGACCACTCCCCCGCACGCCGACTCGACGAGCACGACGCCGGCAACCCGTTCGGGGGACTGGACGGCCGCGTGCATCGCGACCACCCCGCCGTAACTGTTGCCCAGCAGGAAAACCGGTTCGGTCACGCCGATCTCGTCCAGCACGGCGACGAGGTCGAGCGCGCTCTCCTCCGGCGTGTAACCGGAGGGCGGACGTTCGGACAGACCGTGTCCGCGCAGGTCGAACAGCACCGTACCGAACCCGGCCTTGGCGAGCGGCGCGGCCAGCGTGTAGTAGAAGCTCGACAGGTTGTCCATCACCAGGCCGTGCACGAACACCACGGTCGGCGCGTCCTCTGGCCCGAGCCGTTGCACGTGGAAGCGCAGCCCTCGGGCGTGAACGTCAGACACGAGCCGTGATGTGGTCGACGAGACGGCCGACGGACATCGCCATGATCTCGTCGATGTCCATGTCCGCCAGGAACGCCACCAGGTCGACGCCGTAGTGGGCGTTGAGCTTGTCCGCCAGTGCGACGAACTCGATCGACTCCAGGCCGAGGTCGTCGCTGAACGTGGTGTCCCTGGTGATCTCCACGCCCAGCAGGAAGTCAGGCCCGACCACCTCGGTGATCATCTTGGCGACCTGCTGCAGCACCTCGTCCATCACTTCTCCGTTCGCACGCGCGCGGCGGCTTTGCCTTGTTCTGAAACGACTTCGAGCTGCGGCACGGAGAACGCACCGCGCACCCGCAGTTCCGGTGTCACCGTCAGTTCCGCCGGATAGATCGGCCCGGCACCGCGGTCCCACAGCCACGCCCGGACGGCGTCCTTCACCGCGATCACGCGCAGCAGCCAGGCCCGTTGGGCCGGCACGTCCAGCCCGCCGTAGTGCTGTCTCTCCGCGGAGTTCAGGTAGCGGCGCATGATCAGGTCGCGGGTCGCGCTGTCGGACCAGTTCTCCTCGACCCGCAGCCATTCACCGTCCCTTGTGGACAGCATCTCGGTGCCGGGGCGGAGTTTGACCTGCCAGATCCGGTCGTCCGTGGTGAACCGGCGGGTCGTCCAGCCGGTGATCCGGCACCACAGCTCACCGTTCACGGTCAGCTCGGCGTCGGCGACCATCTCCTGGGCGGTCACCGAACGGATCCAGGCCGTGCACTGGACATCGCCCACGGGCACCGGTCCGTGGAACGACACCTGTTCGATGCCGGTCGGCAGGACCGTCTGGTCGACGGTGTGCGTGACCTGCATCCAGTGCCCGATCAGCTGCCCCGCGCTGTCGAGCAGCGCTCCTGGCGCGGGCAACGGCGTCAGCACACCGGCGATCCCGTTGTCCGCCAGGCAGTCGATCTTCGTCACGCCCGCGAACGCCGGTCCGTGGAACATCCAGTTGTCCCGGTACAGCTCCTCGGCGGTGACCGGTGCCTCACGAACGCCTTGCAGGTTCGTGCCGACCGGTTGCGCGGCCACCGGTGCCATCAGCACGACGCCCTCGGCGTAGTCGCCGACCTTCACGACGACGCGGTTCGGGCCCTCCGCGCGGGCGGAGATCTTCACGGTCGTCGCCGGCAGCGCCGTCAGCCAGCGCTTGGCTCTGACCTGCGTGAACCCGTGGACGGTGCCGCCGGTGAGCCTGCGGGCGGCGTCGGCGAACACCTCCAGCAGCCCGGTCGCGGGCACGATCGGGAAGCCGTCCGCGAGGTCGGGCCAGCCGGGTGGCTGCGGGAACACCGAGTGGTCCACGAGCTCGGGCATGGTGCGCAACGAGAACTCGCGGGTGAACCCGGCCTCGTTCGGTCTGAGCGCGCCGACGACCTCGCGCGCCACGGCGTTGGTGTGGGCGAGCAACGCGTTGACGGCCGCGGACATCGGGCTGTCGTCGGCCACCAGCACGGGTTCGGTGCCGAGCGGGTCGACCTTGATCTTCGGGGTGCCGAGCCGCAGCTTGACCTTGTGCGAGGTGCCGCGCTTGAGCCCGAACGCCCACAGCGCTTCCGGTGCGATGTCGGCGTTCACCGCGAGGTGCGGCCGGTCGGACAGCGTGTCGGTGACGAACCCGGCGACACTGCCCTGTCCGATTTGGACGAACGCGCGGAAGCCGGCCTCGTGCAGGCGCTCCAGCAGCGGCCGGAACCGCACGGGCTCGACGAGGTGACGCAGCACCAGATCGCGAACCTCGTCGACGGCCATGGGTTCCAGGGAGTTCGCCGACCACACCGGGATGTCCGACGCGCGGACCGGCAGCTGGTCGAGCATCTCCTTGGCGCGACCGAGATGCGGGGTGAGCGCCGGGGTGTGGAAGCCGGTGCGGAACGGCATGAGCTGGGCCATCACGCCGTTGGCCTTGAGGCGTTCCAGGACGAGTTCGAGCTGGTCGATCGGGCCGCAGATGACCGACTGGTGCGGGCAGTTGTCGTGGCTGATCGTGACACCGTCGATCAGGTGCTGCTCGGCCACGTCGGCCGAACAACCCAGTGCGGCGTAGGCGATGTCGACGACGGCGACCGCGCCGGGCCCGAGGGCGTCGACGAACTCGTCGACCGTCGGGTAGATCCCGCCGACGACCATCGCCGTCCACTCGCCCATGCTGTGCCCGGCGAGCGCGCCGGGCGTGATGCCGAGCGCCATCAGTTCGCGGGCCTCACGCCGTCCGTCCCGCAGCAGCCCCACGGCGTGGTCGACGACCTCGCCGCTGAACTCGCGCTCGAAGCCCGGGAACACGAACGCGACCTGGTCGGTGCTGGTCAGCAGCGGTTCGTGGGCGAACCAGATGTCGTGTCTGCCCGGCCACGCCTTGCCCTGGGCGATCACGCGTTCGGCGAGCTTGAGCTTGCGTTCGTCCGGGTTGCCGATGGCGAGTCGGAACGCGCGGTCGGCGTTCGACGTGCGGCGTTCCCGCAGCGCCCTGGCCAGTTCTTCCGCGGTGTCCGCGGCGAACGTCACGACCGGCTTGCGCGGCTTGGCGACGGTGTGGCCGTCGAGCACGGCGTGGGCGTTGATCCCGCCGAACCCGAACGCGTTCACGACCGCCCGGTGCGGCCCGCTCCACTCGCGGGCTTCCTGGATCGGCGTGAACCTGGTTCCCCGCAACGCGCTGTGCGGCTTCTCGACGTGCAATGTCGGTGGCAACGTGTTGTGGTGCAACGCCAGCGCGGCCTTGATCAGCCCGGCCATGCCCGCCGCCGGCATCGCGTGGCCGATCATCGACTTCACCGTGCCGATGCCGATCTCGTCGCCCTGCTCACCGAACGCGTTGATCATCGTCTGCAGTTCGGCGGCGTCACCGGCGGGCGTCGCGGTGCCGTGGGCCTCGATCAGGCCGAGCCCGTCGACGCGAGGGTCGAGCCCGGCGTTGGCCCAAGCCCGTTGCACGGCAAGCAACTGGCCCTCGGGGTTCGGCGTCATCATGCTGGTCGCGCGGCCGTCGCTCGCGGTGCCGATGCCGCGGATCACCGCGTAGACGCGCTCGTCGCCGACGTCCTCCAGCCGCTTCAGCACGACCATGCCGACGCCTTCGGACAGCAGCGTTCCGTCCGCGCTCGCGTCGAACGGCCGGATGCGCTCGCTCGGGCTCAACGCCCTGAGCTGGGTGAAGACGCTCCACAGCGTCGGGTGGTGGCACACGTGCACGGCCCCGGCGAGCATGGCGTCCGCGCGGCCCTCCTGGAGCTCGCGGACGGCGTGCTCGACGGCGACCAGCCCGGACGCGCAGGCCGCGTCGACCGTGTAGGCGGTGCCCTTGAGGTCGAACCGGTTGGCGATCCGCGACGCCGCGAGGTTCGGCACGAGCCCGATCGACGACTCCGGCTGCTCCGGCCCGAGCTTCTCCCTGATCGCCTGGCGGACCGCGGTCAGGTCCGAGCCGACGAGGTTCGGGAAGAGGTCGCGGACGACCGACACGACCTCGTCGGCGAGCCGCACCCGTTGGTCGAGGCGGGCGCAGCCGGGCGTGAGATAACCGCCGCGGCCGACGACGACACCGACCCGGTTCCGGTCAGGCAGCGCCGACTCGCCGCCCGCGTCCGCGATCGCCTCGGCGGCCGTGGCGAGGGCGAGCAGCTGGTCGGGCTCCGCACCGTCCACAGTGGACGGCATGATGCCGAACCTGGTCGGGTCGAACTCCGCCAGGTCGTCGACGAACCCGCCCTTGCGGCAGTAGAACCGGTCGCCGGTCGTGCTGCCCTGGTCGTAGTAGGTGGCCGGGTCCCAGCGTCCTGCCGGGATCTGGCCGATGGCGTCGACGCCGGTGACGATGTTGCGCCAGAACGTCGTGGCATCGGGGGCACCGGGGAAGACGGCGCCGATCCCGACGATCGCTATGCCTCCCATCGGTAGACCACCTGGACGTCCGAGCCGCTGGCGATCTCGTTGAGCAGCGCGTCCACACCCTGCTCCGGGTCGATCAACGGGATGCCGCGGCGCGCGTACTCACCGGCGAGCCCGACGGCCATGCCCGCACCGGCCCAGGGTCCCCAGTCGACGGCGACGACCCGGCGTTGCACGCCCCAGAACCTGGCCATCCGGTCGAGGGCGTCGTTCGCGGCCGAGTAGTCGGCCTGGCCGCGGTTGCCGAACACACCGCTGACGCTGCCGAACAGGACGAGGAAGCCGTCCTGGAACGCCTTGGCGCCGTTGACCTTCGTGGCCCAGACCCGGTCGAACGACTCCTGGGTCTTGTCCGCGATCAGCTTGTCGTCGAGCACGCCGGCGCCGTGGATGACGCCGTCGAGCCTGCCGAACCGGGCCTTGATGTCGTCGACGACCTTGGCCACGGCCTGAGCGTCGGTGACGTCGCACTCGTGGTAACGGACGCTGGACGCCTTGGCGCGCAACCGTTCCATGGTCCGGCGGACCTCGCGTTCGGCGAGGACCTTGCGTGCTTTCGCCGGTACGTCCTCGGTTTCGCCCAGTTCGAACAGCGCCTTGACGAGCTCGGGCTCGGTCGTGGCGTGGGTGAGTCGATGGTCTTCCGGGGTGATGGGCGTGCGGCCGATCAGCTCGACGTGGCAGCCGGTGCGCTCGGCGAGCGCGGTCGCGGCCAGCGCGGTGATGCCGCGGGCGCCGCCGGTCAGCAGCACCACGCTGTCGGCGTCGAGGTCGAGGGCCGCGGTGCCGAGTTCCGCCGGCACCGCCTCGATGACCTGGCGCCTGCCCGCGTGGTAGCCGACGACGGCCGGGCCGGGGCCGATCTCGGTGAGCAGCGCGGTGGCGATGTCGCGATGGCTTTCCTTGGTGTTGACGTCGACCGCGCGCACCACGAGGTCGGGGTACTCGAGAGCGGCCGTGCGGATCAGGCCGTGCAGGCCGATGTCCGCGGGCAGCTCGTCCGGGGTGTGGTCGAAGCCGAACGTGCCACCGCCCGTGGTGACCACGAGGAGGCTCACCCCGTTGGTGACGCAGGCTTTGACCTCGCTGAACGCCTCCGGGAGCCGTCCGCCGAGCCGGACGACGACGTCGATGCCGGTCAGGTCGTCCGGGAACGTCGGCTCGATGCGCGGGCGGGCGGTGTGGCGTTCGAGGAGATCGGCGAGTTCGAGGCCGATGCCGTTGTCGTCGACGATCAGGACGGTCTTGCCAGCGAGGTCCGCGGGTTCGGCGGGCTCGCACGGCACGACCTGGGGAACGAGCCGGACGAGCCGGCCCGTCGTTGGCGCGTCTGCAAGTACTACCGCCTTCGAGTTGGTGGTACTTGCAGACGCCACTTGCCCAACGCCGAACCAGCCGACGATCCCGTCGATGGTCTTCAGCGCAGCCAGCTCGTCCACCGAGCCGGTCGCACCCAACTCCTGCGCGAGCTCGCCGACGATCTCCGCCCGCTTGATGGAGTCGATCGACAGGTCGGCTTCCAGGTCCAGCCCCGGCTGCAGCATCTCCACCGGATAGCCCGTGCGTGTGCTGATCGTCCGCAGCACGACCGCCCGGACGTCCTTGCCCGCCGGCGCGGGCGCTGGTGCGGCACCGAACCAGCCGACGATGCCGTCGATCGTCTTGAGCTGCGCGAGTTCGTCGATCGAACCGGGTGCGCCGAGGCTCTGGGCCAGCTCGCCGACGATCTCGGTGCGCTTGATGGAGTCGATCGAGAGGTCGGCTTCCAGGTCCAGACCCGGCTGCAGCATCTCCACCGGATAGCCGGTGCGGGCGCTGATCGTCCGCAGCACCACGGTGGCGACGTCCTCCTGCCGCGGTTCGGCCTGTGGTTCGGGTGCTTTCACGTGCTCGACGACCGGCAGCGGCGCCGGAGCCACCGGCGCGTTGCCGAGGTAGCTCAGCAGGACGTCGCGCTGGGCGCTGACCGCGTCCCGCATGCCGTCCAGGAACTTCTCGACGATCTCGTCACGCCCCGGCCCCGAGCCGATCCTGCCCGAAATGATGTCGACAGTCGGGAACTCCGTGGCGGGCCGCAGCCCGCCGGGCAGTGCGTCGCCGTTCGCGTCCCGCACGAGACCTCCATCCACGTACCAGCCGGGTCGTTGCGGCACGGCCGTCGCCGGCTCTGCCCTGTCCTCGAACAGCGGTGCGGCGTCGACCTCGACACCGGCGACCGCGAGTTCCGCGAGCGTGCGCAGGAACGTCTCGTGGTCGTCGCAGCGCAACGCCTGGTGCGGCCGGTCGCCGAGGGTCTTGCCCACCAACGACGTCAGCACGCCGCCCGGCCCTGCCTCGACGAAGATCCGCGCGCCCGCCGCGTACATCGACTCGATCTGGTCGACGAACCGCACCCGGCCCGCGAGCTGCGCGGACAGTCCTTCGCGTACGTCGGTGTGGGGTGCGGCGGTGACGTTGGACCAGACCGGGAAAGCCGTCTCACCAATGGACATGGCCGCGAGACGAGCCGCGAACCTGTCGCGGGCACCGGCCATCAGCGGGCTGTGGAACGCGGCGGCGACCGGGATGGTCTTCACGCTCAGGCCGGCGTCGCGGAGGACCTCGACGGCGTTCCCGACGGCGCTGGTAGGCCCGGAGATCACGACCTGGTCGGGCGCGTTGTGGTTGGCCACCACGACATCCGCCGGCAGCAGCGCCTCGACGTCGGCCAGCGGCGCGGACACCGCGGCCATCGTGCCGGGGTCCTCGCCGACCGCGTCCAGCATCGCCTCGGCACGGGCGGCGCTCAGCGCGAGCAGGTCAGCGGGCTCGAAGACACCCGCGGCCGCCAGCGCCACCAGTTCGCCGTAGCTGTGGCCACCGGCCAGATCCGGCCGCACACCAACGGAGTCCAGCAGCGAGGTGACCATCAGGCCCGCGATGCCGAGCGTCGGCTGGGCCATCCGCGTGTCGGTGATCTCGGCGCGCTGTTTTGCGACGTCCTCGGCCGTCAGTGCGGTCGGCGGGTACATCACCCGCTCGTACCGTGCGTCCACGAACTCCTGCAGCCGCGGGAAGGCCGTCACGAGGTCGAGCAGCATGCCCGGCCGCTGGCTGCCCTGTCCTGGATAGAGGAACGCGATCTTCGGCCGCTCTCCCCCGCGCAACCGCACGACGTCCGATGCGCGCCACACCTCGACGTCCGCGAGCGCCTTCCGCAGGCTCTCGTGGTCACTGACGACGAACGCGGCCTGGATCGTCCCGACGCCACAGGCCGCGGCCAGCGAGCGCAGCGGTGTGCGTTCGTCGACCAAGGCCCTCAGCCGGGCCGCTTCCCGTTGTGCGGCAGCCTGATCGTCACCGCGGATCAGGAACAGCTCGGCGGGCCAGGCGGTCAGGCCGTGGCGGGGCTCGTCGGCACCGGCGTATCCGGCGACGACGGTGTGGAAGTTGGTGCCACCGAAGCCGAACGCGCTCACGCCCGCGACGCGCTGCTCGACCGGTGCGGCCCAGGTGCGGTGGCCGAACGCGAACGGGCTCGTCCGCGCGTCCCAGAAGGCGTTGGGCTGCTTGACGTGCAACGTTCCGGGCCGCAGCCCGGTGTGCACGGCCAGCGCCGCCTTGATCACGCCCGCGAGGCCCGCCGCGCACTTCGTGTGCCCGATCTGCGACTTGACCGAGCCGATCGTGCAGGTGCCGGGCTCGACGCCGGAGAACATCTCGGTCAGCGACGCCAGCTCGGTCCGGTCGCCCACCACGGTTCCGGTGCCGTGCGCCTCGACCAGGCCGACGGACGTGACCGGCAGTCCCGCCGAGGCATAGGCCCGGCGCAGCGCGCGTTGCTGGCCTTCCGGACGCGGCGCGGTGAGGCCCAGCGACCGGCCGTCGCTCGACGCGCCGATGCCCTTGATCACCGCGTAGACCCGGTCGCCGTCCCGTTCGGCGTCGGCGAGCCGCTTCAGCACGACACACGCCACGCCCTCGCCGAGCGCGATGCCGTCCGCGGCGGAGTCGAACGTGGCGCAACGTCCTTTCGCGGACAACGCCTTCACCGAGGCGAACATCTGGTAGTCGTGCGCGCTGTTGTGCAGGTCGACCGCACCGCACAACACCATGTCGCTGGTGCCGCCGACGAGTTCCTTGCACGCCACGTCGAGCGCGGCGAGGCTGGACGCACAGGCGGCGTCGACCGTGTAGTTCGCGCCGCCGAGGTCGAGCCTGTTCGCCACGCGGCCGGAGATCACGTTGCCCAGCACGCCGGGGAACGAGTCTTCGGTGAGTGCGGGCAGGTGGTCGTCGAGGCCGCGGATTCCCAGGGCGGGCAACGCGGAGCGGACGGTGTAGGCGTTCGCGAGGTCGGCACCGGCCTCGGCGCCGAAGATCACCGAAGCACGCTCGCGGTCGAACACCCGCGTGGCGTACCCGGCGTCCTTCAGCGCGCGGGCCGACACTTCCAGCGCCAGCAGCTGCGCGGGTTCGATCGAGGTCAGCGACGCGGGCGGGATGCCGTACGCGAGCGGGTCGAACGCCGTGCGCGGGATGAACCCGCCCCACTTGAACGGGCTGTCGTAGCGTTCGGGCGACCAGCGGTCCGGCGGGATCTCGGTGACGGAGTCGGTGCCCTTGAGGATGTTCGCCCAGAACTCGGCCACGTCCCGCGCGCCCGGCATGATCGCGGCCATGCCGACGATGGCGATGTCCAGCGGTTCCCGCTCGACGACGTCCTCGCCGGACTCCGGCAGCACGCCGGAGACGATGTCCTCGTGCAGCCGGGCGATCGTGGTGCGCTCGGACCGCAGCGTCGCGACCTGACCGATCATGAACATGCCTTCGCGGCGCTGTTCGTCCTCGCCGACCTCCTTGAGGCCGCCGTCGGCACGCACGAGACCCCGGCTCGCGAGCCGGAGCCTTCCCAGGTTGAGCTGTTCGAGCTGCTCCCAGCTCTCCTGCTTCGGCAGGCCGGCGAGCTCTGCCCTCTTCTGCTCGAAGGTGTCCACATAGGACGTCTGCGCGCAACGGACCGCGTGGCCAGGCGAGGTCTCCAGCAGTGCCGTGTCCTCGCACTCCAGGGCGACCTGCTGGAACACCGGCTGGATCGCGCCGTGCGTGACGGCTTCCTCGGTGAACAGGTACGCCGTGCCGACCAGAACGCCGATCGCCGCACCGCGTGCCGCGAGTGGCGCGGTCAGCGCGGAGATCATCGCGGCCGACCGCGCGTCGTGGATGCCGCCCGCGAAGAGCGCCGTGACGTCCTTCTCGCGGCCGCGCAGCACGTCGATCTGCTGCTGCCACAACGTGAAGCTGGTTCGAGGGCCCGTGTGACCGCCACACTCCGAGCCCTCGAAGACGAACTTGCGCGCGCCCTCGTCGAGGAAGCGGCGCAGCAACGCCGGTGACGGCACGTGCAGGAACGCCTCGATCCCGGCGTCCTCCAGCTCGCGCGCCTGCGCGGGCGTGCCACCGGCGACGATCGCGTACTTCGGCCGCACCGCCAGCACGGCCTCCAGCTGCCGCGCCCGCAGCTCCGGCGGCGCGAACCCGAGCAGTCCGACGCCCCACGGCCGGTCGCCGAGCTTCTCGGCGGTGTCGTCGAGGAGTTCGCGGACCGCCTGGCCCTCCGTCAACGCGAGCGCGAGGAACGGCAGCGCACCACCCTCGGCGACGGCCGCGGCGAACGCGGGCTGGTCGCTGACGCGCGTCATCGGCCCCTGCGCGATCGGGTAGCGCAGGCCCGGCACACGCTCGCAGAACGGCCCCCCGACGCGGATCGAACGATGCTCGCCCGCCAGCGCGACATTGTCGCGAATGGCCCGCCGAATCGCGCCGACGACGCCGCCGACGGTCCCGAACGAGACTCGATTGAATTCCGCGAACGCGCCTTCCTGGCCAATTTCGAGCGTGTTCTGACGAACATGCACGCGTACGCCGTCGTTCACGACGGTGTCGGCCCCGTCCATCGCGCGGACGACGTTCACAATTTCACCGGAAATGTGTTTTCGCGCCTCCGCGACCAGTGTGAGCTGGCCTTCCAGCACGACCCCGCGCGCCCCGCCCGCGACCGCCGCCGCGGCCGTGTCGGGCCCGATCGACCCGGCCAGCCAGACCGGCAGATCGGTCAGCGCGAGCACCTGCTGGAGCAACACGAACGCGGGCGAGCCACCCACCCGGCCGCCCGCCTCGGCACCCTTGGCGATCAGTCCGGTGGCCCCGAACGCGATCGCTTCGACGGCCTCTGCGACCGAGGTGATCACGGCGAGCACGCGGCGTTCACCCAGCTCAGCCAGGTTCGGCGCATGCCGTGTCAGATCATTTTGGCGGAGATCGACTACGACAGCGTCAACAGCGTCCGGCAACGGCACGGCGAGTGGCCCGTGCAGCCGCACCGCGAACGAGCCGGTGTGCCGCTTGACGACGCGTTCCAGATCACGGGCAGCACGCGGCCCGAGATCGAGCACGCCCAGTCCACCCGCTCGTTCAGCCGCGACCACGAGGGCCGGGTTCGGGGTGCCGAAGGGACTCAGGCACAGCACCCGTTCTCGATCCGACAGCATGTCCACTGCGCTCGCTTCCTCACCGTGCAGGGGTGGGGAGAAAGGAATTCAGTTCGCTACCTACTGGCCAGTACGTTAGTGGGCTCACCGTACGCACAAACCACGGGTGCCGTCGAGAGGGGTGCTGAAACTTTCTCATGTGCGTAACCTGACGAATGGCCCCGAATGGCGGGGGCCATTACGCCGGTTCGCGGATGGCGCGGCGTGCTATGGCATACGCGGCACGGGTTTGCCGGTCGAGCAGGCCTCCCCGTCGCACCGCCGATTCGGCCGCTCGAGGAGTGGATCACAAGTTCATCGAACGGAAACCTCCGGCAGTCCAGGCGTGTCACCCGGCGCGTTCCGCCAGTAGCTGGTGCAGCGTGTGCCGGCAGATGTCCGCGAACACCGGGTTGGTGTCGCGGTAGTAGGGCAGGCCGAGCACCGCGAGGTGCAGCGCCCAGCCACGGGCACGCCTCCAGGTGGCGTCGTCGAAGCTCAGCTCACGCCGGAACGCGCGCCTCCCCGGCTCGTCGAAGAACAACCACGCGGGCATCAGGTCACCGGCGGGGTCGCCGACACCGGCACAGCCCCAGTCCACCACCCCGGTCAGCTCGCCGTCGGTGAACAGCAGGTTGCCCCCGTGCAGATCCGCGTGCAGCCAGCGGCCGGGGCCGTCCCAGCGCGGTGCGTCGAGCGCCTCCTGCCACAGGTCGACGAGCCTTTGATCACCACCGAGCTCGGCGATGCACTCGCGCACCCGGTCGTCGCCCTTCTCCTGGTGTGCGTTGCCGCGGTGCGGAACCCACTGCTGCCCGTTCACCTCGATGCCCTGCAACGCGTGGATCAGCTCCGCCAGGCGGACCGGGGTGTCTTCTCGCACCGCGCCGACGGTCGCTGTGTCGCCGGGCAGCCAGCGCACGACCGTCCAGCGGCTCGGAAAGCCGGAGCCGGGTTCACCGAGGCCGACCGGTTCCGGCACGGCGATCGGGAGATGGCGGGTCAGCAGCCGCAGCACGGCCGTCTCGCGTTCGGCCTGACCGGTCGACCAGTCGCGATGCGGCAATCGGACGGCGAGCTCGTCGCCCAGCCGGTAGATCGCGTGGCTGGTGCCGCCGTGCCGGACGTGGGTTATCGGGAGGCCGTGCCACCGCGGGAACTGCGTGCGGATCAGTTCGTCCACAAGGGACACATTCGTCGCGACCTCGCCGTCGTGCATGCTCGCATGCAACACGGGCGCGACGGCCGGGAGCAACCGCTTTTACCTCCGTCACCCGGCCCGTCGATCAGCCAGCTGCACGATGTTCGGCGTCCGGTCGACCCGCACCCGGCCGCTCGGCGCGACGAGGTAGCCGACCCCGCGCACCGTCTGGATCACGTCCGCCGCGTCCCCGAGCTTCTGCCGCACCCGCCGGACGTGCACGTCGACTGTCCTGGCACCGCTGTAGTCGTCGTTGACTCCCCACACCGCCGCCAGGAGGTCACGACGGCGGTGCACCCGGTCGGGGTGCTCGCACAGGTGGAGCAGCAGCTCGAACTCCAGCCTGGTGAGCTCGACGGGCTCGTCTCTGAGCAGGACCTGCCTCGTGTCCGGCAGGATTCGCACGACAGCGTCCTCGACCACGGCTTCCGTGGCCTGTACCAGACCCACGTCCTTCAACGCGCCGAGCAGCCGCAGCGCGACTTCCTCGTCCTCGGTGTCGATGGTGATGCTGAACCGCATGATGCTCCCTCGCTCAGGTCTTGGGGAGGCCCTGGGGGTTGATCTCCGACGTCGGCACGGCCTCGCCGGACAGGCCCCAGCGCCCCAGCACCTCCGCGTACTTGCCGTTGGCGATCAGCTGGTTCAACGCCTCCTGCACGGGACCGACGAGACCGTTGTCCTTCTTGGTGGTCACGGCGATCTTGCCCTGGACGGACGCGCCGCCCGAGAAGGTGCCGATCACCTCGGTCTGTCCCGAGGTCGCCGCGTGGTAGGCGGACGTGGGGTTCGGGCCGAGGTAGGCGTCGATGCGGCCGGACTGCAGCGCGAGGTAGTAGTCCGAGGAGTTCTGGTAGTACTTGATGTCCGTGGCCGGCAGCCCTGCGGCGACGTTCTTCGTGTTCCAGTCGACGAGGATCTTCTCCTGGTTGGTGCCGGAGCCGACGGCGACGACCTTGCCCGCCACGTCCTTCGGTTCCCTCACCCGCCAGCTGCCGCCCTTCTTCGCCTCGAACGCCAGCGTGTCGAGCCGGTAGGTCGCGAAGTCGTACTTCTCCTTGCGCGCCTCGGTGACCGTGATGTTCGACAGGCCCACGTCGTAGCTGCCGCTGTCCAGGCCGACGAACAGGTTCTCCCAGGACGCGACCTCCAGGCGGGGCTTGAGGCCGAGGACGTCGGCGACCAGCGTCGCGATGTCGGTCTCGACGCCGATCACGGTCTTGTCGTCGGTGGCGTAGAAACGCAGTGGTGGTGCTGTACCCGCGGATCCGCCGATGACGAGCTCGCCCTTCGTGCGGAACTTCTCCGGCACCTTCGAGGCGATCTTGTCGTCCTTCTGGGCCGTCACGCGGTTCTGGTTCGGACCGACGTTGACGTTGAGGCCGCCGGGGGCGGCGGGCTCGCTCTCCGCCGTTCCGCAGGCGGCGAGCAGCAGGGCGAGGGCGGCGAGAAGTGGTTTGCGCACAACGGACTCCTTCTAGAGAACCTTGGACAGGAACGCGCGGGTGCGTTCGTGGGCCGGGTGGTCGAGTACCTCGGCGGGCGTTCCCTGTTCGACGATCACGCCCTGGTCGATGAACACGATCCGGTCGGCGACCTCACGGGCGAAGCCGATCTCGTGGGTGACCACGATCATCGTCGTGCCGGTGCGGGCGAGGTCGCGCAGCACGTCCAGCACCTCGCCGACCAGTTCGGGGTCGAGGGCCGACGTCGGCTCGTCGAACAGCACGACTTTCGGCCGCGTGGCCAGGGCTCGCGCGATCGCGACGCGTTGCTGCTGACCGCCGGACAGCTGGCGTGGATAGGAGTCTTCCTTGTCCGCCAGGCCAACACGGGCCAGGAACTGCCGTGCGTCCGCGAGCGGCGCGACCTCCGCGATGTTCTCCAGCGCGGTCAGGTGCGGGAACAGGTTGAAGTTCTGGAACACGAACCCGATGTGCCTGCGCTGCTTGAGGATCTCGCGTTCCTTCAGCTCGTGCAGCTTGCCCTTGTGCTGCCGGTAGCCGACCAGGTCGCCGTCGATGCTGACGAACCCGCGGTCGACCTTCTCCAGGTGGTTGATGGTGCGCAGCAACGTCGACTTGCCGGAGCCCGACGGGCCGAGCACCACCACGACCTCACCCGCCGCGACGTCGAGCGACACGCCGCGCAACACCTCGTTGGAGCCGAAGCTCTTGTGCACGCCCAGAACCTCGATCACCGGCGGTCTCCTCGGGCGAAGTAGCGCTCGACGTAGTGCTGGCCGATCGAGAGCAGCGTGGTCAGGATGATGTACCAGACGGTGGCGACCATCAGCAGCGCCACGACCCGCGCGTTGCGACCGTAGATCACCTGCACCTGGTAGAACAGCTCGCCGATCGCCATCACGGACACCACGGACGTGCCCTTGAAGAGGCTGATCACCTCGTTCGCGGCGTTCGGCAGGATCGCCCGCATCGCCTGGGGCAGCACGATTCTGCGGAACTGCCGGAACTTCGGGATGCCGAGCGCGGCGGCGGCTTCCAGCTGGCCGCGGTCGACGGAGATCACGCCGGAACGGACGATCTCCGCGGCGTACGCGGCCTGGTGCAGCGCGAGACCGAGCACGGCCGCGCCCATCGGGCTGATCAGCTCGACGGTCTCGAAGCTCACGAACTCGGGCCCGAACGGGATGCCGAGGCTGAGCCGTTGGTACAGGTAGGAGATGTTGAACCAGAACAACAGCTGCACGATCAGCGGGATCGACCGGAACGCCCAGACGTAGGTCCAGCCGACGGCCTGCAGGAACGGGCTCTTCGAGAGCCTCAGGACGGCGACGACGATGCCCAGGGCGAACCCCAGCACCGTGCCGAGCACGGTCAGCAAGATGGTCGTGCCGACCGCGGTGAGGATCGACTGTGCCGTGAAGTAGCGGGCGAACGTCGGCCAGTCCCAGGCGGGGTTGGTGACCAGGCCGTGGACGAACTGCGCCGCGAGCACGAGCACCGCGGCGACGCCGACCCACCGCCACGGGTGGCGGGCGGCGACCACCGGCAACGAGGCCAGAACGACCGATCTGTCCTTTGTGGACACAACTGTGAGGGTGCCGGAAGGCGGCATGGCGAGTCCTTGTCGGGCCAGGCGGAGAGGAAGGGGCTGAGAGAGGTCAGCCGCGACAGGCGGTGGTGGACACGCGCCCGTGGTCGATGTGCCTGCGGGAGGACAGGAACAGGGCGAAGCCGTCCATTCCTGTCCCCCCTTCCCTGCGCTCCGATGAGAGCACTTGCAGAACGCGGCTCACGTTAGGGAGCACACGATTGCCCGGCAAGGACGTCCACGTGCTGAACAACTATCGGATACCGAGGTGATCGCGCAGGGTCGGACCGGTGTAGTCGGTGCGGAACACGCCGCGTTCCTGCAGCAGCGGCACGACGGTGTCGGCGAACTCGTCGAGTCCGCCCGGCGTCACGTGCGGCACGAGGATGAACCCGTCCGCCGCGTCCTGCTGCACCAGGTCGTCGATCTGGGTGGCGACGCTGTCCGCCGACCCGACGAACGTCTGCCGGGCGCTGACGTCGATCACGAGGTCGCGGATGGAGAGGTTCTTGGCCGCGGCCTTCTCGCGCCACTCCTTCACCGTGGCCGCCGGATCCTTGAACATCCGGACGCTGGCGCGTCCCTTCGCGATGGAGTTCTCACCGGTCAACGGCTCCACGTCGGGCAGCGGGCCGTCCGGGTCGTAGCCGCTGAGGTCGCGGTTCCACACCTGTTCCAGGAAACGGATCGCGGTCGCGCCGCTGACCTGCTGCCGCCGCACCTGCGCGGCTTTCTCCTGCGCGTCCGCGTCGGTGTCACCGAGGATGAACGTGGCGGCGGGCAGCACCTTGAGCTGCTCGGGTGTGCGGCCGTACTTCGCCAGCCTGCCCTTCACGTCGTGATAGAACTTCTGCCCCGCCTCCAGCGTCCCGTGCCGGGAGAAGATCGCGTCGGCCGTGGCGGCGGCGAACTCCCTGCCCTCGTGCGAGTCCCCCGCCTGCAGGATCACCGGGCGGCCCTGCGGAGACCGCGGCACGCCGAACCTGCCGCTGATGTCGAAGTGCTGGTCCTTGTGCTCGAACTCGCCGATGCCCGTGTCGAAGAGCTTCCACGCGGTGCGGAGGAACGACCCGGCCCGCGTGTAGCGGTCCTCCTGCGCGAGGAACCCGCCGCGCCGGAAGTTCTCGCCGGTGAAGGCGTCCCACGAGGTGACGACGTTCCACGCGGCCCGGCCGGCCGAGAGGTGGTCGAGCGAGGCGAACTGCCTGGCCACCTCGTAGGGTTCGTTGAACGTGGAGTTGATCGTGCCGGCGAGCCCGAGCCGGTCGGTCACGGCGGCGAGCGCGGCGAGCACCGTGAACGTGTCCGGCCTGCCGACGACGTCGAGGTCGTAGATCTGGCCGCCCTGCTCGCGCAGCCGCAACCCCTCCGCCAGGAAGAAGAAGTCGAACTTCGCCCGTTCCGCCGTCTGTGCCAAGTGGACGAACGAGTCGAACTCGATGTGGCTGCCCGCCTGCGGATCGCTCCACACCGTCGTGTTGTTCACGCCGGGGAAGTGCGCGGCGAGGTGGATCTGCTTGGTCATCTCGCGCTCCTTCAGGCGTACTGGTCAGCGGGCTTCGCGAGGCCGAGGCGCCCGCGCAGGGTGGGGTGCTCGTAGGCCGTGCGGAACAGGCCTTCGCGGCGCAGCTCGGGAACCAGGCCGCGGGTGATCTCGCGCAGATCCGCCACGTGGAAGCGGAACCCGGCGAAGCCCTGGTCCTGCCAGGTGATCAGCTGTTGCGGATCAGCTGTGCCGTCCACGTCTCGGAACACGAGCTTGTCGGACACCGACGGGTCGTCCGCGAACACGACGTCCGCGAATCCCGGTTCGGTGGCGGCGATCGGCGGGTGGCCCTGCGGTGGCCTTGGCGTGATCGACGGGCCGCGCACGTTGAACCAGCGCCCCTCGAAATCGATGTAGTGCAGCTTCTCGCGGTCGATGAACCGGCCGGTGGCGACGTCGCGGATCTCGGCGTCGTCCTCCCAGCTGTCCCACAGCCTGCGCAGGACCTCCGCGTAGTCGGCGGCCTCCTCCCACAGGTCGGTGAAGTCGTCGCGGCGGCCGAAGTGCTTGGCGGCCAACGAATCCGTCGTGAGCTGGACGCCCGCGCGGCCCTTGCTCACGTAGTCGAGCGTCGCGATCGCCTTCGACAGGTGGAAAGGCTCGGTGTGCGTGACGACCGCTGTCGGCACCAGGCCGATGTGCGTGGTGAGCGGCGCGACGCGGGCGGCGGTCAGCACCGCGTCGAGGCCGGGCTCACCGGCCAGTGAGTCGTCGAACGTGACGAAGTCGAGCGTCGCCTCCTCGGCCTCGCGGACTTGTTCCACCCAGTGCTCGGCGCTGAAGGTTTCGTCGCCGGTCGCCTGCAAGGCGACGGCAAGGTGCAGTGGTGATCCCACCGGTCCCCCCTCTCGTCGGGTTCTCGCATTCTGTGCGGGCCGCGGGAACCTGTGCTGGGACGGCCACAGGGTGGGAAAAGTCGCTGGAGCGGGAATATTTCGCGCGGCTTGCCTTGACGTGCGCGTCAAGGTTTAGCGTTCGGTGCATGAGGATCGGCGAACTGGCCAAGCGAGCCGGCACCACCACGCGTGCGTTGCGCTTCTACGAGTCCCAGGGACTGCTGGACGCGCAGCGCACGTCCAACGGCTACCGGGAGTACGACGAGCACGACCTGCGGCTGGTGAAGGAGATCCAGTCGCTGCAGGCGGTCGGGCTGTCACTCGAGGACACCAGGCCGTTCGTGGCGTGCCTGCGCGCGGGGCACGAGTCCGGCGACTCGTGCCCGGACTCGCGCGAGGTCTACCGGCGCAAGCTCGCCGAGGTGGACGCGTGCCTGGAGCGGCTGAACACCGTCCGGGAGTTCCTGCTGGCCAGACTCGCCTTCCAAGATCCGTGCCTCGTGCCCGAACCCAAGGAGTTCCTGTGCAGCTGACCGACGCCACGTTCGCCGACAAGACGCGGACAGGCACCGTGCTCGTCGAGTTCTGGGCGCAGTGGTGCGGACCGTGCCACATGCTCTCGCCCGTGCTCGACGAGATCGACCGCGAACGCGACGACCTGACCGTGCTGAAGATCAACGCCGACGAGAACACCGCCACCGCACGCGACTACCAGGTCATGTCGCTGCCGACGATGCTGCTGTTCCGCGACGGTGTGCCGATCAGGCAGATCGTGGGAGCGCGCCCCAAGTCGCGGTTGCTCGCCGAATTGGATGACGCGTTGAGCGCGTGAGCCGCCTATCTTGAGCGCATGCTCGGTCTCGAACTCGTAGTGGTGCTGGGCGTGTGCATCCTGGCGAGCAGTGTCGTGTCAGGACGGTTACGCCTCGCGGCCCCGGTGTTGCTGGTGCTGTGCGGCGCGCTGCTCGGCTTCGTGCCCACCCTGGAGTCGGTCAGCCTGCCGCCGGAGGCGATGCTGCTGATCTTCCTCCCCGCCCTGCTCTACTGGGAGAGCCTCAACACCTCGCTGCGGGAGATCCGCAGCAACCTGCGCCCGATCGTGCTGCTCAGCACGTTGCTGGTGCTCGCGACGGCGGCCGCGGTCGCCTCGGTGGCCCACGCGCTCGGCCTCGACTGGGGCCCCGCGTGGGTGCTCGGCGCGGCCCTCGCGCCCACCGACGCGACCGCGGTCTCGGCCATCGCCCGCGGCATGCCGCGCCGCACCACCACGATCCTGCGCGCCGAATCGTTGATCAACGACGGCACGGCGCTCGTGATCTACGCGATCGCGGTGGCCATCACGACCGGTGAGCAGCAGTTCAGCACCGGCCTGGTCGGGCTGCGGCTGCTCCTGTCGTACGCGGGTGGCGCGGCGGCCGGTCTGGCGATCGCGTGGCTTTCCGTCCAGGTGCGCAAGCGCCTCGACAACCCGCTCCATGAGACGGTCGTCAGCATCCTCACGCCGTTCACCGCGTTCCTGCTGGCCGAGCTGGTGCACGGCTCCGGCGTGATCGCGGTGGTGACGTGCGGCCTGGCGCTGGCCAGGGTCGGCCCACGCATCGTGCGCGCCGACACCCGCCAGGTGACCACGGCGTTCTGGGGCATCGCGACGTTCGTGCTCAACGGTGCCTTGTTCGTCCTGATCGGACTCCAGGCCAACAGCGCGGTTCGCTCGCTGGACGGCTCGCAGATCTGGAAGTCGTTCGGTGCGATCGGACTCGTCGCGCTGACGGTGGCGGGCACCCGGTTGCTGTGGAGCTACACCACTCCGTACATCATCCGCGCGATCGACCGCCGGCCACAGCAACGGCTGCGCCGGGTGGGCGCCCGCCAACGCCTGGTGTCGTCGGCGGCCGGGTTCCGCGGCGCGGTGTCGCTGGCCGCCGCCCTGGCCGTGCCGGAGACAGTCGTCGGCGGCGGGCCGTTCCCGTTCCGCGAGGAGATCATCCTCATCACGTCCGGCGTGGTCGTGCTGACGCTGGTCGTGCAGTCGCTGATGCTGCCGTCGATCCTCCGCTTCTCGCAGCTGCCAGAGGACACGGCGGTGGAGGAGGAACTCCGGCTGGCCCAGGTGACCGCGTCCGAGGAGGCCTACGAGGCCCTGCCACGCCTCGCCGACAAGGTCGGTGTGTCGGACGTCGTCTACAAACGCGTGCTCGCCGAGTACGAGCACCACCTGGAGGTCAGGCGGGCCAAGGAAGCCGGCGACCTCGAGGTGGTGCAGTCCGAGGTCGAATACAACGCGCTGCGGCTGGAGCTGATCGGGCACAAGCGGGCGACGGTGGTGCGGCTGCGGGACGAGCAGGCCATCGACGACATCGTGCTGCGGGCGGTGCAGCGCAAGCTCGACATCGAGGAGGTGCGGCTCTCGCGGCGGGAGATCGAGGAGGACTGACCTGCTCTGATGGCGTCTGCAAGTACCACCAACTCAACATCAACAGGCGCTTTCCTACCACCAACAGGGGGAGGTGGACGGCGTGGGGTCAGCCCGATGTCCAACCGCATCTCCTGGTAACAGTGAAAACGCTTCTCGCCCCGGCTCACTCGGCATCTAGTCTGCGTTGCGTGCATCAGCCCCGAAGGCGCGACCGGCGCCCGGCCCGCAGGGTGTCACCGGGGCACGCTCCGCGTCAGCGGCTCGACCTCGCCGGAGCCGACGTGGTGCTGGTGGGCTACTTCTCCGCGAAGGAGAAGAAGCTCGCGGAGCTCATGGCGTCGGCTGCCGACGAACTGGCGGCACGCGGCGCTCACGTCGTCAGGCAGATCGTGCAACGACGGGGCGTCTCGCACGGCGGGGTCAGGAAGATGAGCCTGCCCTTCTCCTCGCGGACCTTGCTCAGCTACGGGAAGGTTCGCGAGGTGGCCGAGGCCTGCGAGCAGGCTGACGCCGATGCGGTGATCTT
The DNA here is from genome assembly GCF_016907955.1 of Lentzea nigeriaca. Classification (GTDB taxonomy): domain Bacteria; phylum Actinomycetota; class Actinomycetes; order Mycobacteriales; family Pseudonocardiaceae; genus Lentzea; species Lentzea nigeriaca. The sequence continues at coordinate 647,628 of NZ_JAFBCX010000003.1, forward strand.
CGTTGCCTCGCTGACCGAGCGGCAACGACGCACGCTGACGATCATGCTCGGCCGGCCTGCGGTGGGTCTTCCTGACATAGAGTCGGTCTCATGATCACTCCACGGGACCGCGTGCTGGGCAGGATCGCCGACCACCTCGTCGCTCAGCTTCCAGGCCATCCACTGCGGGTGGCCGTCGACGGCATCACGGCGGCAGGCAAGACGACGCTGGCCCGTGAGCTGGCGGCCGCGGTTTCCGCACGTGGCCGCGTGGCGGCGCACCTGTCGATGGACGGGTTCCACAACCCACGCGCGATCCGGCACCGGCAAGGGCGTGACTCGGCGGACGGGTACTACGCGGACGCCTACGACTTCGCGTCGTTCTCCCGGCTCGTGCTCGAACCGCTCGGACCCGGCGGGGATCGGAAGTACCGGGAGCGGATCATCGACCTGGCCTCGGACACCCCGATCGACGAGCCGCCAGTCGAGGCGCCGGAGGTGCTGGTGGTCGACGGCAGCTTCCTGCAGCGGGACCTGGTGTGGGACGAGGTGGTCTTCGTCGACACGCCGTTCGAGGTTGCGCGGGAGCGCGGGGCACGCCGCGACACGGAGTTGCTCGGCGGGCTGGAGCAGGCTCAGCGTGCGTTCGACCGGCGATATCACGCGGCCAGCCGCCGTTACCTCGACGAGGTCGGGCCCGAACGGCGCGCCACCGTCGTGATCGGCAACGAGGACGTCGCGAACCCCGTGTTGCGGCGGATCGGCGGGCCCGCCGATGCGGTGGTCAACCTCTTCTCGTACGGGACCCTGCAGACGCCGTCGGTGCAGATCGAGCACTTCGGGCGGACGCTGGTGGGCAAGGAGGACGTGCTGCCCGGTTATCGGCAGGAGTGGGTGACGATCACCGATCCGGCCGTGATCGAGGTCAGCGGCACGGATCGGCACCCGATCGTCCGGCACACCGGCGATCCCGCCGACACGACCGCAGGCACGATGCTGGAGGTCACGACCGCGGAGTTTGCTGCGGCCGACCTCTACGAGGTCGACGACTACCGGCGTGCGCTGGTGCGGCTCGGTTCGGGCAGCGAGGCCTGGGTGTACCTGGCTAGCGATTCTCGATGAAGTTCTTCCAGGCGCTGGAAGTGAAGATCAGAACGCCTCCGGAGGGGTTCTTCGAGTCACGGACGAGTGCGTCGTGGGCCAGTGACACCTCGACGCAGTCGCCGTCCTCCGTCGCACCGCTGTAGCTGCTCTTACGCCAAACGCGTTCCTGCGTCATCGTGGTCCTCTCGCGGTCGGCCGACGTACTCAGCCAGCTTCTTCCGCGATTGTTCCGCATCCAAGGCGACCTCAGCCAAACGGTCGAACAGCAGACGGGCCCTCACGATGGCACCAGGATCCTGAACGAACACGTTCACCAGGTCGCCTTCGATGAAGGCCACCGGCATCGCCTTTTCGAACTCCCACAGGGTGCAGTTCGTGGCCACCACAGGCGCGTTCGCAGGAATGATCCGGATGAGCTGCGCGCTGAACAGCAGGCGTGCGTACTGGTCCGCCATGATGTCGCTGTCCCCGACCTGCAGCTGCAACGCGTGCTCATGGATGTAGAACCAGCAAATCGGCCGATCGTGTCGTCGCAACAGCGACTGCCTGTCCGTCCGGAACTGGACGAGCGACGGGATGCGATCTTCGGTGACGAACCCACCCATCCGGTACCAGGCGTCGGCATACTCGGGCGTCTGCAGGAGACCCGTCACGGACTGCGCGTCGTACCGCATGATCGTCTTGGCGGTCGACTCCGCCATCGCGAGCGTGCGGAGGTTGTCCGACACCTGGACGATGTACTCCTCGAAGGCGTACCGGTAGCGCCGCTTGAAGTCCTCAAAGAAGTCGATGTCCTTGCCGCACATGGACAAGTACTGCACGAGGTCGATCTCGCTGGCGCGGTACTTGCCGGTCTCGACGGTCGAGACCTTGCTCGGATCCCAGCCGAGCTTGACGGCGAGCGCGTTGCCGGTCAGCCCGGTGCAGGTTTCGCGCAAGCGGCGCAGTTCGTCGCCCAGATCCCGGCTGTATGCGGTGGATGGAGTGGTCGTTGCCATGCCATCGACGCTAGGGGTTGCTCGAAAAGCAACAAGATGCTCATTCGGGTGAAAACGTATTGGCCGGGATCATCAGGAAACTGCCAGGAATCTCGCAGCCGGTCTACAGCTTGGCAGACGACGATCCGTCTCCATGACTCGACGTCGCAGATCCTTGTTGATCAACGGACTGCTGGTGGTGGTGCTCCTCGGTGCCGGCGTGGCCGGCTACCTGGTGTTCTTCGGCTCCTCCGGCAACGCCCAGCCCACCGCCGCACGCACGGCGGCCGCCGCGAACCGCGACGTCAGCGAGGTGGTCACGGCGTCGGGCACGGTGCAGAGCTCGTTCAGCGCCGCGGCGTCGTTCGGCACGAGCGGCACCGTCACCGAGGTCGACGTCAAGGTCGGCGACGCCGTCACCAAGGGGCAGCAGCTCGCCAGGCTGGATTCGACGCAGGCGCAGCTGCAGGTCGACATCGCGCAGGGCAACCTCGACGCGGCCGCCGCGAAGGGCACGGGCACCACTGCGTTGCTCACCGCCTACCGGCAGGCGCAGCTCGCGCTCAAGCAGGCCCAGGACACGCTCGCCTCAACCACGCTGACCGCTCCCGGCGACGGCACGATCACGTCGATCACCGGGTCCGTCGGGCAGAAGGTCGGCAGCAGCAACAACACCGCGTCGACCACAAGCACCACCACCACGACGACGACATCTGGGTTCGTCGTCGTCACCGACCTGAAGAACCTCGTGCTGCACGCGAACGTCTCCGAGTCCGACGTCAGCAAGCTCAAGGTCGACCAGGCGGCGACCGTCACGGTCAACGCCATGGCCACGCAGCCGATCCAGGCCAAGGTCGCCCAGGTCGACCTCACCCCCACCACGTCGAACAACGTCGTCCAGTACGGCGTGACGCTCAGCCTCACCGACCCGCCGGCCGGGCTGCGGCCCGGTCAGTCGGCGAGCGTGGAGATCACCGTCAGCCAGGTGTCGAACGTGCTCGCCGTCCCCGCGGCCGCCGTGCAGACCGTGAACAACCAGAGCACGGTCCAGGTGCTCGAGAACGGCGCCGAGACCCGCAAAACCGTCGAGGTCGGGGTGCGCGGCGACCAGTACGTGGAGATCAAGTCAGGCCTGACCGCGGGTGAGGAGGTCGTGCTGCCGCCGGTGACCACGTCGACCAGCACGAACCGCCAGCCGCAGCAAGGAAACTTCCCGGGCACCGGGAACCGCAACGGTGGCGGGTTCGGCCGATGAGCCCGGTCATCGAGGTCAGGAACCTCCGCAAGACCTACGGAGCAGGCGACACGGCCGTGCACGCCCTCAGAGGCCTCGATCTCACCGTCGAGAAGGGCGAGTACATCGCGATCATGGGCGCGTCCGGGTCCGGCAAGTCGACGTTGCTCAACATCCTCGGCTGCCTCGACATCCCGACATCGGGCACGTACCTGCTGGACGGCATCGACACGGGTGACTTCGACGAGGAGCAGCTGTCCCTGCTGCGCAACCGCAAGATCGGGTTCGTCTTCCAGTCGTTCAACCTGGTGCCGCGAACCACGGCGCTCGCGAACGTGGAACTTCCCTTGGTGTACGCGGGCGTGCGGCGTGCCCAGCGCCGTGAACGCGCGTTGGCAGCGCTCGATCTCGTTGGTCTGAAAGAACGTACGCACCACCGGCCCAACGAACTGTCCGGCGGGCAACAACAACGCGTCGCCATCGCCCGCGCGCTCGTCACGTCGCCCGCGATCGTGCTGGCCGACGAGCCGACCGGAAACCTCGACACCGACTCCAGCCGCGAGGTCATGGCGATCCTCGACCGCCTGCACGCCAGCGGCCGCACGGTCGTGTTGATCACGCACGAGGACGAGGTCGCCGCCCACGCCATGCGCACGATTCGCGTGGTTGACGGCCGCGTCGCGGGGGTGCTGGTGTGAGACTGGTCGAAATCGCCGCGTTCGCGGTGCGCGGGCTGACGGCGAACAAGATGCGGTCGGGGCTCACGACGCTGGGCATCCTGATCGGTGTCGCGTCGGTGATCCTGCTGATCGCGGTCGGCAACGGCGCGTCGAGCGCGGTGCAGCAGAGCATCGCGGGGCTCGGCACGAACATCCTGACGATCAGCCCGCAGCGCGCCCAGCAGGGCAGCACGGTCAAGCCGCTGACGACGGCGGACGCGGCGGCACTGGTCGGCCCCGACTCCCCCGACGTCAAGTACGCGTCGCCGGTCGTGTCCGCGCAGGCGACCGCGGGGTACGGCGGCACCAGCTACGCGATCAGCCAGTTCATCGGCACCGACCCGCATTACTTCGAGACGACGAACAGCGGTGTCGCGCAAGGGAACCTGTTCTCCGACAACGACATCCAGCAGGCGCGCAAGGTCGTCGTGATCGGCGCGACCGTCGCCACGCAGCTCTTCCCCGGCGTCGATCCGGTCGGGAAGTCCATGCTGGTCAACAACATCCCGTTCACCGTCGTCGGAGTGCTCGCGGCGAAGGGCTCCAGCGGGTTGCAGGACGCCGACGACATGGCCGTGGCACCGCTGACGACCACGCAGAACGCGTTGACCGGCTACGGCAGCCTCACCCAGATCGTCGTGCAGGCCCGCAGCGCCGACGCGTTGCCGAACGCGCAGGCCCAGGTCACGACGATCCTCAACGGACGGCACAAGGTCAGCCAGACCGCCGACTACCGGATCCTCAGCCAGGACCAGCTGCTCACCGCGCGGACCGCCACGACGGAGACGTTCACCGTGCTGCTCGCGTCGGTGGCGGCGATCTCGTTGCTGGTGGGCGGAATCGGCATCACGAACATCATGCTGGTGACCGTCACCGAACGGATCCGCGAGATCGGCATCCGCAAAGCCGTCGGCGCGCCGCGTTCGTCGATCCTCGGCCAGTTCCTGATCGAGGCGACGCTGCTGAGCCTGTTCGGCGGTGCGCTGGGCGTGGCCGCGGGGATGCTCGGCACCCAGTTCACCATCGCGGGCATCAAGCCCGTGCTCGTGCCGTCGTCGGTGCTGCTCGCTTTCGCGGTGTCGGCGTTGATCGGCCTGTTCTTCGGCAGCTACCCGGCCTCGCGCGCGGCGAAGCTCCGTCCCATCGAAGCTCTCAGGCACGAATAGGAGTGCAGCAAGTGACCAGCCCACTCGACCAGCCGCTCGAGAACGACCTGTCGGCGCAGCTGAAGGAGCGCAAGACCGGCTTCGGCAAGACCACGATCATCCTGGGGGTCGCGGTGCTCGCCATCGTCGCGTTCGTCGGCGGGGTGTTCGTGCAGAAGTCCTTCGGCTCCACGCGGACCCCGACCCGCCAGAACGCCGCCCGGCAGTTCAACGGCACCCCGCCGTCCGGTTCGCAGCAGCGGCCGAACGGCGGCTTCGGCCGCGGCACCATCGGCACGATCGACCACGTCGACGGCACCACCGTGTACGTGAAGACGCAGAACGGCCAGGTCATCAAGGTGTCCACTTCGGACTCCACGAAGGTGCAGATCACCTCCGACGGCAAGCTGACCGACCTGAAGGCGGGACAGCAGGTCGTCGTGCAGGGCCAGGCAGGGTCGGACGGCACGGTGACCGCGCAGACGCTGACCCAGCGGCCGCCCAACGGCTGATGCAGGATTCACGGGTGGAACGTGGCCGGTTGCTCGTCGTCGAGGACGAACCCAGCATCCGCGAACTGCTGTGCGCGAGCCTGCGGTTCGCGGGGTTCACCGTGTCCAGCGCCGCAACCGGCGGCGAGGCCCTGCAGGCGGCCCGCGCGGACAGGCCGGACCTCGTGCTGCTCGACGTGATGCTGCCCGACCGCGACGGGTTCGAGGTGGTGAGGCGGCTGCGGGCCGATGGCGTGCGGGTGCCGGTGCTGTACCTGACGGCGCGCGACAGCCCGGACGACCGGATCACCGGCCTGACGATCGGCGGCGACGGGTACATCACCAAGCCGTTCAGCCTGGAGGAGGTCATCGCCCGCGTCACGGCCGTGCTGCGGCGCACCCGGCCTGACCACGAGAGCGAGCAGCTGACGTGCGGTGATCTCTCGCTGGACGTGGAGAGCCACATCGTGCGGCGCGGCACGCAGGTCGTGGAGCTGTCGCCGACCGAGTTCCGGCTGCTGCACTACCTGATGCGCAACAGCGGCCGGGTGCTGTCCAAGGCGCAGATCCTCGACCAGGTGTGGTCGCAGGACTTCGACGGCGACGTCGGCGTGGTCGAGTCGTACATCTCGTACCTGCGGCGCAAGGTGGACGCCGTGGAGCCGCGGCTGATCCACACGGTGCGCGGCCTGGGTTACATGATCCGCCCATGACGTTGCGCCTGCGGCTCGTGGTCGTGCTCGTCGCCCTGGTGGCCGCGGGCCTGTTCGGCACATGGCTGATCGGGTCGAAGGTGATGGAGAACTACCTGCTGGGCCAGCTCGACGCGCGGCTGGACCGGGCGGTGTCGACGCCGAGGACGTTCCCCTTGCGGGACAACATGCTGCTGCGCGACGCCCAGGGCGTTGTCGCGGGCACACCGTTCGAGGGCCTGCCCGCGTACGGGACGTTGACGCCGGGCGAGCACGTCACGGTGGGCACGCACCGGGTGGCGATGCGGAAGTTCGACGACGTCGAGCTGATCGCGGTGGCGGACCAGTCGGAGGTCAACCGGGCGGTCGACGACCTGCGGGTGGCGTTCCTGCTGATCAGCCTCGGCGCGCTGATCCTGGTGGGAATGGCGGGGTATGCGCTCGTCCGGGCGTCCACGCGGGCGTTGGAGGAGGTCGAGCAGGTCGCCGGCGAGATCGCGGCCGGCGACCTCTCGCGGCGGGTGCCGGTGCGGCGGCCGGGCAGCGAGGTCGGGCAGCTGGCGTCGGCGTTGAACACGATGCTCGGGCAGATCGAGCAGGCGTTCGCGGTGCGGGTCAGCTCGGAGAACCGGATGCGGCAGTTCGTCGCCGACGCGTCACACGAGCTGCGCACGCCGCTGACGTCGATTCGGGGCTATGCAGAGCTTTACCGGCAGGGTGCCGCTTCGGCCGCGGGCGAGGTGTTGCGGCGCATCGAGGACCAGGCCGCCCGGATGGGAGTGCTCGTCGAGGACCTGCTGCAGCTGGCCAGGCTCGACTCGGAGCAGCCGCTGACGCTGTCCACTGTGGACCTGGTGGTGCTGGTGACCGACGCGGTGCACGAGGCGCGGGTGCGCGACCCGGAACGCACTGTGTCGCTGGAACTTCCCGGTGCGCCCGTGCTGGTCGACGGTGACGATGCGCGACTGCGGCGGGTGCTGACGAACCTGCTCGACAACGCGTTGACGCACACGCCCACCGGATCGCCGATCGAGGTGCGGCTCACGCCGGACGTGATCGAGGTGGCTGATCACGGGCCCGGGATGGAACCCGAGCAGGCCGCTCGGGTGTTCGAACGCTTCTACCGCGTGGATCCCGCGCGTGGACCCGGCGGCACCGGGCTGGGGCTCGCGATCGTGGCGGCGCTGGTCACGGCCCACGGCTGGCGGGTGGAGGTGGACACCGCGCCGGGTGAGGGCGCGGTGTTCCGAGTGCTGTTCGGGACTATGCCACGGTGAAGCAGAGCAGGCCGTAGCTGCCGCCGCTCTTGAAGCCCTCCACGCAGATCCGCGTCTGGCTCGGGAAGTACCGTCGCGGGTAGACCCAGCCGCGGTAGGTGGTGAACGGACCGTGTGGTGACGGTCGTCATGGCGGCGGCGAAGCACCGCCGTGACCAGCTTCAGTTGACCATGAACCGCACGTTAGTCCAATCGGAGCGGTATCACTGGGCCGTGACGACAGGCCCGAGCGGGGCGGGAAGGGCGGCGAGGGCCCGCAGAGCGCGGGGCGGGAAGTCGGTCCAGTACCCCTGCGGTTCGCGGGCGGCGTGCAGGTGGCGGTCCTGGAACCGTTGCCAGCGCCGCAACCCGTCGACGGCCTCCGCCACCGACAGCTCCCCGGACTCGATCGCGTCGGCGAACTCGTCGAGGTCGAGCAAGCGCTGGTGGCGGCCGTCGACGGGCACCATGACATCGGCGTACAGGTCACGGATGACGAACCCATGAGGCTCGGCAGTGATCTGCACGAGGTCGACGTACCAGGTGGTCGGGCCCTGGGCGGACCGGTCGGTGCGGTCGTTGCGCTGCCAGACGGGCACGGACATGCTGACGCCGAGATCGAGCAGGACGAACACCCGCTCCAGCAACGTGCCGCCCCGCCACGGCACGAACCGGTCGGGCAGCTGGAACTCGTAGGCCAGCGCGTCGCCGTCCCGCACGCCGGGCAACGGACCGAACGACTCGCGCCACACCTCGATGCGTTCCACGCGATCAGTTCTACCGGTTCATCACTGCTGGTCGAGCAGTTCGACCAACTTCTCCGGCGGCTCGTCCCCGAACAGGCTCTCGGCGATGCCGTCGGTGTCCTCGACGGTCTTCACCGCGCGCACGATCATGGTCTCCTCGTACTCGACCAGCGCCCGCTCGACGTCACCGGGGCGCGCGGCGATCGCCTTGGCGAGCTCGGCGCCGTCCAGCATGGCCAGGTTGGCGCCTTCACCGTTCGCCACCGTCAGATGGGCGGCGTCACCGAGGAGCGTCACCCCCGGCACCCGGTCCCAGCGAAGTCCGGACGGCAGCCGGTAGTGCGGCCGGAACACCGGTGTCGTGTCGGTCTCGCTGATCAGCGCGGTCAGCTCGGGAGCCCAGCCCTCGAACTCCCGCACGACCTGCGCGGGGTCCGTGACGTCGATGCCGTCGAACCACTCCAACGGCCGGTTGAACTCCACGTAGGCGTGCAGGGTGTCGCCGCGCTCCCGGTGGGCGAAGATTCCCTTGCCCTGGCCGGGAGCGAACATCGAACCGCCACCGACGGCCTTCGCGACGGCGGGGTGCGCGGTGTCGGCGTGATACAGGTAGGTCTCGACGAACGTCAGGCCCGCGTACTCGGGCTTGGCGTCGGTCAGCACCGCGCGGACCTTCGACCACGCACCATCCGCGCCGACCAGCAACTCCGCTTCCACCGTGCTGCCGTTCGCGAACGTCACCTCACGGCCTCGGACCCCGGTCACCTTGTGGCCCCACCGAACGGTGCCCGCTGGAAGCGAGTCGAGCAGCATCCGCCGCAGGTCGGCGCGCTGCACCTCGGGACGCCCGCCGGTGCCGTCGTCGTTCTTCTCGAACAGGACTTCGCCTTCGGGGCTCAACACCCGGATCGCCTGTCGGCCTTCCAGCACCAGGCCGCGGAACTCCTCCGTCAACCCCGCGGCCTCGACGGCGAGCTGGCCGTTGTAGTCGTGGATGTCGAGCATTCCACCCTGCGACCGCGCCGACGGCGACTCCTCCGCCTCGTAGACGACGGACGGGATGCCGTGGACGTGCAGCACGCGAGCGAGGGTGAGACCGCCGAGACCGGCGCCGATGATCGTGACTGGTTTGTGCATGAGGCAACACTGACGAACACCGCTGGCACCGGCCGCACACACCGCTGGCACGCGGCTGGCAGGCGCTGTCAGCTACCGCTCGCCGACGTTCCTGGATGAGCAAGCTCGGCGCCGTGAAGTCGACCTGCAACGCCGCCGCCAGCGAGATCGGCCCGAGTGGACAATGCGGTGCGATCGAAGCCCTAGGCTGGCGCGCGTGGGCTACCGCTACGAGATCACCCAGGCAGTCGTGCGGCAGGGCATCATCGCGATCATCCGCACCGACGATGCGTCCTCGGCCGTTGCGGCCGCCGTTCCGCTGCTGGACGCCGGCCTGACGTCACTGGAACTGCCACTCACGAACCCCGAGGCGCTGAAGGCGATCGCGCACCTCAGAAGTGAGTACCCGGACGCCGTGATCGGTGCGGGCTCGGTGCTGGACTCGGCTTCCGCGGTCGCCGCGGTGCGGGCTGGGGCACAGTTCCTCGTGGCGCCGAACCTCGAGCTGTCGGTGATCCGGGCGGGGCATCGGTATGGGGCAGCTGTGCTCCCCGGCGCTGGGACCGTTACCGAGATCGTGCAGGCGATGGAGGCCGGAGCGGATGCGGTGAAGGTGTTTCCGGCGCCTACGCCGCAGTGGGTCAAGGATGTGTTGGCGGTGCTGCCCCATGCGCCGTTGGTGCCTACCGGCGGAGTGGCGCCTGCGGATGTTCCCGGCTGGCTGGCGGCGGGTGCGGTGGCTTGCGGAGTCGGGTCGGCGCTTGCTCGCACTCCTCTTGCCGAGATTCAGGGGTTGGTTCGCGCTTCGCGGTCTTGAGCGGGGCGGTTTGGGTCGCTGGTTCTTGCGTGGCCGAACAGGACAAGCTCGTGCACGGGGACGACCGGGTGCCGTCCCACCGTGCCGTTCTCGACGCGATCACGGACCGCGACCCCGAGGCCGCCTACGCCGCGATGCGGGCGCTGGTCGACAAGTCGGGCGCGGATCTCGGTCGGTTGCGCTGATGTTCGTCAACGCTTGATCGATACGACACGCCCGCCCGGTTGTGAATGATTCTCATGTCCTTCACCATCGGGCCCCATGCGCCTGATCACGCTCGCCGCTGCCGTCGCGCTCACGATCCCGGCCGCACCCGCGGTCGCGGCCCCGGCCGCCCCGAAGATCGCCACCCACAACGTGTTCATGCTGTCCCGCAACCTCTATCCCAACTGGGGCCAGGTGACGCGGGCCGACCTGATCGACAGCACCGGCGTGCTGAACGGTCAGGACGTCGTCGTGCTGCAGGAGGCGTTCGACAACACCGCCTCCGACCGGTTGCTCGCCAACCTCCGCGACACCTACCCGCACCAGACGCCGGTGCTCGGCCGCAGCACCGCTGGATGGGACGTCACCTCGGGTGCGTACCGCGACTCGACGCCGGAGGACGGTGGGGTCGCGGTGCTGAGCCGGTGGCCGATCACGACGCGCATGCAGCACATCTACCGCGACGCGTGCGGCGCGGACTGGTTCTCCAACAAGGGTTTCGCGTACGTGCGGATCGAGGCACCGACCGGCCCGCTGCACGTGATCGGCACCCACATGCAGGCGGAGGACTCCAGCTGCACGAGCGCTCCGGCCGGCTACCGGACGAAGCAACGGGCCGAGATCAGGGCGTTTCTGACCGCGCGGAACATCCCTGCGTCCGAACCGGTCTACGTGGTGGGCGACATGAACGTCGTGAAGGCGAGCGACGAGTTCCCGCGGATGATCGCCGATCTCGGCGCCGCCACGCCCGAGGTGACCGGGCACCCGTTCTCGTGGGACTGCGCGGACAACAGCATCTGCCGAGACCAGTACGGGCCCGAGTACGCGTCCGAGCACCTCGACTACGTGCTCACGATCCAGGGTCCGGTGCTGCGCAACGAAACCCGGCGGGTGAAGAGTCCCGAGTGGTCGACCTGGTCGTGGGGGCGCAAGTACACCTACACCGACTTCTCCGACCACTACCCCGTTTTCGCTAGCTGAGCACGGGAGCGACGGTCAGGCCGAGCTCGGGCATGCCCAGCCAGTCGAGAGTGCCGCCCGACTCGGCCAGCTTCACCCTGACCGCGTACACCTGAGCAGCAACGCCTGCAGCGAGTCCACTCCGTACGCGGCACCGACCTCGTCGTCGCCGAGACCGGCGATCCGATGTGGACAGACCCAGTCGCCGTTGCGGTCTCAACGGATCGGGGCGCGGGGCACCGAACCTGATCACCACCTCGAAGTGCGATCCGTCCGGTGCCACGCCCCCGATCCGCCGTTCCGCGACGATCTCTCCCAGCTCCATGCCGTCAGCCCAGTGCCGTCACCAGCCGCTTCGCCTGCACGACGGCCTTGCTGGAGCCCTTGCGTCCAGCGACCTCCGCGAGTCCTTCGACCTCGCCACGCGGCCTGCACTGCTGTGCCAGTTCGACGGCCAGCTCGATCACGTCCGCGACCCGGTTGTGCGTCCACAGCTTCGGCAGCGCGGTGGCCAGGATGTCCCAGACCTGGGTGGACGCACCGGACCGGGCGGCGTCGCGCAGTCCAGGCACGATCCGGTTCAGGGCGAGCTCGCCGCGCTGCACCAGCAGGCCGATGATCTCGCCGAGCGCCTTGCCGTCGAACTGGTCGCGAGAAGCGAGGATCAGCAGGGCGTCGACGGCATGGGCGCGGTTGACCGTGAGCTCGGCGCCGAGCCCGTACGCGAGCGCGAGGTTCATCGCGACGCCGATCGGGCCGTCCGCCTCGGCGAGCAGCGGCAGCAGCGGGCCGTCGCCGCCCCTCGAGTCGCGCCGGTGGGCGAGGTGCGGCACGAGGTGAGCGGCCACGACCTCGCGTTGCACGGGCAGGACGGCGGGCCACCACTCGATCATCGGGCCCCACTCGTTGTGGCCGTACCAGTGCTTCTCCGGCTCGGGCAGCCCTGGATCGACGGTGACGAGCAGTCGTTTCTCCGTCATCGACGGGCGGTAGTAGCCGTAGTTCTCTGAAGTGCGGATCCGTTCGACCAGTGTGACCTGTGGGTCCGAGCGGTCCTTCAGCCACTCGCGCAGCAGCCGGCCGGTGTTGCCGGACAACGACGTGAACGCCTCGGGCGTCACGTCACGCGGAAGCCGGTGGTAGGCCTGCTGCAGGTCGCGCGGCCACGGTTCCCAGCCCTCCGCCTCTGCCTTGGCGAGCCGTTCGAGCAGCGTGGCGGCGTCGAGCAGGCCGGACATCTCGGTCGGGAAGGAGACCAGGGCCGGGCGCGGCGACTGCGCCAGCCCCTTCGTGATCTCGCGCAGCCGCAAGGCGAGCTGCTCGCTGACCGAAACTGACGGGGCGCGTTTGAGCTGCTTCAGCCAGGTGCGGGCGGAGCTCAGCATCGACTCGATCGGCCCAGCCGACGTCGCGGGTTCGGCCACGGCGGCGATGATCCCGACCAGTTCCTCCCAGGGAGCACGGTCCGCGTTCTCGGAGTAGCCGTAGTAGGCGCGGTTCTGGATCCATTGGTACTTGTCGTAGATCGGCGCGAACGCCCTGGCGACCGCTTCCCTGTCCTGCCACGCGAACCGGACCACGGCCTCGATGATCCGTTCCCCGACGACCGCCTCGACGTGCCCGGCGTTGCGGCCGAACAGCGCGTGCACCTCGCCCGTCAGCTCGTCGATCGTGGCGATCGGCTCCGGCCACGGGCGCCGCGTGAACGGCGCGAGCGCGACGGTGTCCTCTTGTGCCGTGGTGGCACCGAGTTGTGCCGCGAGGTCGGGCGGCAGTTGTTCAGCCAACGCCAGCAGCTCGGTCCTCGTGGCGTCGCTGATCTTCGCGAGGTGCTTGGTCACCAGCTTGACGGCGTGGCCGCGCAGGTCGTCGGACTCGTGCGCGAACAGTTCCGCGGCCGTGAGCACGACCTCGTCCGGATTCTCCTTGGCGTGCTTGCCGAGCCAGGTGAGCTGGGTGCGGATGAGCTTCTTCTCGGTACGGCCGAACACCCAGCGGCTCGCGTCGCACAGCAGGTCGAAGTCCAGCCGCCGCGCCTCGTCGAGCCGCTTCAGCTGGTCCTGCGCGAGAGTGGCCACAGTGGACCGTGAGTCCGGCAGCATCGCGACGTAGTCCCGCGCGTGCTCGGCCGCCTCGTCCATCGTGACCTGCACGACCTCGTGCAGCGCCAGGAAACCCTCCATCTCCTTGGCGCTGCCGCCCTGCTGGAGCCGGGCGAGGCACCCGTCGAGCAGCACCTGGCGGTCTGCCCTGTCGCGCAGGAACGTCCGCCACTGCCGGGTGTTCGCGATGATCGCACCGGCGCCGACGACCTCCAGCAGGCGCGGGATGAGCGCGTCGAAGGCAGGCCGCCACCTGGTGTGGCCGCCGAAGTCCATGAAGTGGATCAGGAACCCGTCCGAGTCCGGCGGGTTGTCCCCGCAGAACTCCAGGACGATCACCAGCAGGTCCCGGCGGGAGAGATCGCGCGTCGGCATCTTGGCGCCGAGCCGCGCCACCAGGTCGGGCAGCCACGTGAGCTCACGGTGCCGCAGCACGTCGAGCACCACGCTGGTGCTGCCGGCGTGGCTCGTCCAGTTGTGCCAGATGCGGTAGCGCACCAGCCAGGGCGTGAGCGTCGACGCGTTCGGCAGCAACCCGGCTCCCGCGATCGCGAGCGTCTCGCCGTGAAACCAGCGCCGGTCGCCCGCCCGGTGCTTCTTCTCGTACGCGATCAGGTCCTTCGCGGCCTCCTTGCGCTCCTCGGGCGTGAGGCTGTTCAGCACCTCCCCGAGCGGCAGCACCTCGTCCGACTCGATCAGCGCCTGGATTCTCTGGAAGGTCACGCCCTGCTCCTGACCATGTCCGCCGCCAGCACGTGCTTGCACTTGCCGCGCCCGCCCCGGTACTCGGCCCACCACTGACAGGTGCACGCGTCACCGTTGACCCGGTAGTCGCCGACCACGGCCGTGTCGCCGTCCCACCTGACCGCACCCTGCTCGACGAGCGCCTTCGCGTTGCGCAGCCGGGGGTTCATCGCCTGGACGTCCGTGCCCTCGTACGGCAGTTCGCGGTGGAAGTAGGACGCTTCCGCGAGGTCGTAGCCGACCCGTCCGGCGGTGCCGAGTTGCGCCAGCGCGTCCTTCACGCGCTGAGGGGCGAGCCCCGACCGGTCGGCGAGGTCCGCGATGTCCACTCGGGGCTCGAAGTCCAGCAGTGCGCCGATCAGTTCGGCGTCGGTGTCGGCGTCACCGGCGGCGAGTCCGTCGAGGACCGCGCCTTCACCGGACAGGCCGCGCGTGACCTCCGGGGAGAGCACGAGCGTGAGGCGTTGCGCTCCGAGGTCGACCTCCCAGCCGCTCGCCACGGGCTTGCCGTCGGGCGGTGGCCCGTACAGCCGGACGGTTTTCGCGAAGCGCAGCAACGGGATCAGCGTTTCCAGGCGGTTCGGTCCGGCGAGGCACACCGCGTTGGCCGACGCCGTTCCACTCAGCCTGAGCGACCTGCCGGACGGGACCGCCCACACCGCCGCGCGGCCTTTGGGCAGGGTCTTGAGGAACCGCTGGGCGTCGGCGGCGGACAGTTCGGCCCTCAGGTCGAAGCGCGAGGTCAGGACCTGGGTCTCGGCGAACCCGCGCAGCCAGCGCGGCGGCAGCGGGACCTTCTTCTCGACGACCGCGCCGTCGAGAGTGCCGACCTCGACCTGATCCGGCCCGACGGTCAGGTGCAGCGGATCGCCCTTCGTGACGCGGGCGAGCGCGCGGCGGAGCGGTTCGTTGACGTCGACGTTCGTGGTGCCGCGGTCGTGGACCTCGCCGTCGAGCGCTCCGGAGAGGACGTCGAGCCGGGCGTAGACACCGCAGCAGCCCGAGAACGACTCGAAACGCAGCCGGTCACCGTTGCAGGTGACGACGGGGTCGCGCAGGCGTTCGCTGGTCGGCTGGAAGTACCGCGCGCCCGCGACCTTGGCGACGGCGAGCAGTGCGGTGGCGGCCTGCTGTGAGTCGCCGAGGAACCCGGTGAAGAAGCGCGGGTGCGGCGCCCTGCCGCCGGAAGTCTGCAGGCCCAGGGCGCGCTTCGCCTCGTCGAGGCGTGAGTCGGCCACGTACGCGTACGAGTGCATCTGCGCATGCTAGGGAACACACGTTCGATCCGCAGCCGAACCGACTCAGACGTAGCGGCGCAACAGGTCCTCCTCTGTCTCACGCCGCACGATCAGCCGCGCCACCCCGTCCTTCACCGCGACGACGAGCGCGGTGCCCCGGCTCACAGGTGGGCTGGGGCATGATCGACCGGGTGAGCCGACACGAGGTGCTGAACGCCGTCGCCGACCTGCTCCCCACCGAGGGGCTGGTCGCGGTGGACGGGGTCGACGGGGCGGGCAAGACTACGTTCTGCGACGACCTGGCGGCGGTGCTGCGCGGCCGCGGCCGCACGGTCGTCCGTGCCTCCGTGGACGACTTCCACCGCCCGCGCGCGATCCGTTACCAGCGCGGCAGGACGTCGCCGGACGGCTTCTTCCTGGACAGCTTCGACCACGAACGCTTCGCCGCCCGCCTGCTCGTGCCGTTCGCCACCGGGCAGCCGTTCCAGCGCGCGAGCCACGACCTGGAGACGGACGAGTACGTCGACTCGCCCTTCGAGGTCGTGGAGCCTCCGGCGATCCTGTTGGTGGACGGCGTCTTCCTGCACCGCGACGAGCTCGTGGACCACTGGGACTTCTCGGTGTTCCTCCACGTCGACTTCGCGGTTTCCGTGGCACGCATGGCTGTCCGCGACGGCAGTCCGTCCGATCCGGACGATCCGGCCAACCGCCGCTACGTCGAGGGCCAGCGGCTGTACATCGCGAAGTGCGCCCCGGCCACGCGGGCGAGCCTCGTGATCGACTACGACGACCTCGCCGAGCCGCGCGTCCTGGCGACCTGAAGTACGGTGTCGGCCGTGACCGAGCCGGCCAAGAAGACAGTGCGACTCCCCCAGTGCCCGCAGTGCGAGTCCGACGACCTGCGGCCCTACGGCAACGGTTCCAAATGGATCTGCCCGACCTGCCGGTTCCTCGCACCGTGCTGCGAGCCGGACACCGCCTGCACCTGGTAGATCGACCCCCTAATCGTTACCCGGCGTGATAACGCCGGCTCGCCTCGCGACGACGTACTCCCCACAGCGTCCGAAAGGCGTAACGAGGAGGCCGCCATGGCGACCACGTTCTGGGCTTGGCTCGTGTCCGCTCTCATCATCGTGCTGCTCGCGATCGTGCTTCCCAGCCGGCTGGGCACGCAGAACGTCCTGCGGGACGCGCGTGGCCGCTACAGCCTGTCGCGGCTGCAGATGATGTCGTGGACCGTCGTGCTGCTGTCGCTGATCAGCGGCATGGCGTTCGGGCGGTTCGCGGCCGGGCAGGTCGACGTCGCCGGGTTCACCATTCCCGGTCAGGTGCTCATGCTGCTGAGCATCGCGATCGGGTCCGCGGTGGTGGCGGGCGCGATCAAGGTCATGAAGAGCACGACGCGGCCTGGTTCCGTGGCTGCCTACCCGAAGGGGCGGAAAGGCGGGCCGCTGTGGGAGATGCTGACCGTCGAGGAGGGTGCGTCGGCCGGCAAGTCGATCGACCTGTCGAAGTTCCAGAACTTCCTCATCACCATCCTGCTGTTGCTCGCCTACGTCGCGCAGGCGGTGGCGGCGCTCAAGGCCGTCAACAACCCCGCGGGCATCGGTGGGCTGCCGGCGTTCTCGGACACGTTCCTCGTGCTGCTCGCGGTGAGCCACGCCGGCTACCTGCTGGGCAAGATCCCGTCGCCCGCCGGTGTTCCCGAGGGCGGCAGCATGGCGGACCGGCTGGCGGAACCCGAGGGAAAGCCCGCGGCGTCACCCAACGGGGTGGTTCCGGAAATGCGACCCGCCGAGGCAGAGCACCAGAAGGTCTGAATGGTCCCTCGTCCCTGGCGGTAGCGTTCTCCGAATGGGCGACAGGGCGATGCGGCTGCTCGCGAGCGTGTCGTTCGGACGCATGGTGTTCTCCGAGCGGGCGCTCCCGGCGATCCGGCCTCGCGGAACGGGTGGCCGACCCCGCCGACGTCGTGTGCTACGAGCAGGTGCTGGCGCCGTGGCCGGCAGGCGACGTGAACCAGGTCGTCCGCATTAGCCCGCAGCTGGTCAACGGCTACGAGCTGGTGGCGGACAGCTGATCACCGGCCAGCACCGCGCGGGCGACGGCGGAGACGTCCAGCGCGTGCTGTGAGGCGTGGTCGCTGATCACCTCGGACGCGGCCGCGACGGAGATGTTCCGTCGCTCGGCGAGCACTCCCCTGGCCTGGTTGATCGCGGCGTGGTCGGCCAGCGAGATCTGCAGGCGCGCGCCCGCGTGGTGGATGGCGGCGATGGTGTCGTCCAGCCGGTCGATGACGGCGTGCACGCGGTCGCGGCCTGCTCCCTGCTGCCTGCTGAACAGACCCAGCACCGTGTGCAGGTCGAGGCTCGCCGCGAACAGCTGGTGCACGACCTGGCCGAGCATCTCGTCGAGCTCTGGCCGATCGACCCCTGACATGTGCGGCACGGGATCACTCACCTGTCTCACCTTGCCCATTGGAGGACCTCCGAGCAACCACCACTCAGCGGCGGGCGATGGCCTCCACGTCCGCCGAACCGTCGACGACGGTGGCCGCGACCTCGACCAGCGGCTTGAGCGCGCCGCGGGCGTAGTCGCGCAGCAGCGTGAACGCCTCTTCCACGGACGTCCGCAGCCGTTCGGCCAGGATCCGGCTGTTCAGCGCGGCCTGCAGCTGTTCGAACACGACCTCGCCGGGCCGGACCGTGCGCTGCTGCACGATTCCGATCGTGGCCACGTCGGCCAGCGCCTGCCCGAGCCGGACGGACTCCGGCCGGCAGCGCGCCCCGCTCGCCCGCTGAAGAGGTTCAGCCCGCCGGTCGCGCGGGCGCAACGGCAGTGCGTGCACGGCGGCGAACCCGGCGTCGGCGGCCGCCTGGTGAAACGGGGCCACCCGCCGGAACTATCCCACGTCCTCGCGGTTCGGGGCCTTTGGACCTGCCGGGCGTGATATCCACTCGCGTGTGATGGAGCGAGTGCGCCGCGAGGAAACATGGCATCGCAAGGCGGAGAGCGGCCACCCGGACCAGGCCTGGCGGGTGATCCGGATCCAGTTCGACGTCGTGGAGGAGCTGCGGGACACGCCGCGCGAGACGTGGCCGCGGCGTGACGCGTTGCCCACGGCCGTGGGGTACCTGGCCGAGACGTTCGACGAGTGCGGCTGGTACGACCTCGCCCGGCGGGCGCACTACGAGGAACTCCAGCTGCGCCGGGAGGCCGGTCAGGACGTCAGCCTGCGGCGTGTCCTGAGTGCATTGCGCGCCAATCTTTTCCGGCAGGAGCTGTACGAGGAGGCGTTGCCGGTCGCGCGCGAGGAGTACGACCTCGCGAAGCGGCTCGGCGAGCACGACATCGTCCACACCGCCAAGTACTGGATCACCGCGTTGCTCGGCAAGCTCGGCAGGCACGAGGAAGCGGCCGTGAACGCCGGCGAGGCGGTGGCGGAGCAACGGGCGCACAAACCGTCCAAGAAGGACCGTTCGGCGGGGTACCAGCTCGCGCACGCCCTTCTCGAACACGCGCGTCGCCTCACCACCATCGGCTCGTACGAGCAGGCGGCGGACGTCACGTCGGAGGCGGTGGCGTTCTGGCGGCAGCAGCCCGGCGACAGCGGTGTGAGTCTCTACACCACGCTCGACGAGCTGAGCGTCCTGCAGATCCGCCTCGGCAGGTTCGAGGAGGCCGTGGACACCGCGGCCGAGGCTGTCAACGCCTTCCGGCAGCGCGCCGACCCCAACCTCGCTTCAGCCCTCACCAACCAGGCCAACCGCCTGCACGCCATGGGACTCGACGAGGAGGCGCTCGCGGCGTCGCGGGAGTCGGTCGACCGGTACCGGGTGATCGCGGCTCAGGCCTCTGGCCGGGCGATGGTCATGAAGATGGAGCTGCGGCTCGCGCTCGTGCTCGTCAGTCTCGGCAGCCGCCTGCACGACGTGGGCAGGCTCGACGAGTCGCTCGCGGCCAGCGACGAGGCCATCGGCCTCGCCGGGACGTATGCCGACCGCGAGCTCGGCCGCGCCGAGCTGGCGCGGGCGTGGACCAACAGAGCCAGCCTGCTGATCTCGCGCCGTTCGTACGCCGAAGCTGTTGCCGCGGCGGCGAAAGGCCTCGATCTGTACCAGACCGCGGACGGGAAAGCCATGGCACGCAACACCTTCGCGCTGGCCTCGGCTCACTTGCGCCAGTACGACGTCGCACTGGAGGCGTCACTGCAGTCGGTCGCCGAGTATCGCGAGTGGCTCGCGCACGATCCGTACGAGTACGCGCCGCTGCTGGCCGACGCGCTGACCGATCACGCGTTGATCCGCGTGTTGCGGGCCGAACGCGCGGAAGCCGAGGCCGCGATCGGCGAATCCCTTGTGTTGCACCAGGAACTCGCCGCCGTCAACGCCGGCCGCTACCGACGGGACCTGGACCGCGCTCGTGGCGTCGCGGCCCAGATCCCGTCGTCACGCTAGATCACTTGCCGCTGCGGTACGCCGTCCAGGCGTTCTGCATGCGGGTGTTCTGGCCGGGCGTGAACTGGTTGTAGCAGGAGTCGTACGAGTAATCCATGTAGTTGTGGATCGGGTCGACTCCCGAGGCAGGGCACGTGTCCTGGCCTTCCGGGCAGCCGCTGGTGGGACCGGACTGCGCCGGGGTGTCAGCGACCTCGTCGTTCTTCTTCGTGCACTCGCCCTGGAAGGTGTGCCAGAGGCCCATCCAGTGGCCGGTCTCGTGCGTGAGCGTCTTGCCCAGGTTGAAGTTCGTCGCCGAACCACCTGGGACGCTCGAGTAGTCGATCACGACGCCGTCGAGCTTCGGCTCGCCCGCGTACCAGTTCGGGAAGGTCGCGAAGCCGAGACCATCGATGTCGACCGACCAGACGTTGAGCGTCGCGGCGGTGCCGACGCGGGTCTGGGTCTTCATCTCACGTTCGATGGCCGCGTCGTCCGCGCCCTTGTTGAACCACTTGTCGTTCGTGTAGCGCTTGGTCTGCTGCAGCACGAACGTGAACCCGGTCTTGGCCGCAACGCTGGACTCCGCACCGGCGAAGCCGTCGTTGAGGACCTTGATCTGCTTGGCGATGGTGGCATCGGTCATCTTGCCCGTGCCGGACGTGGTGCTCACGGCGTGGAACACGACGTTGATCGTGCCGCCCGCCGCCAACGCGGACACAGCGCCGCGCTGGTTGGCCTCCATCACCTTCTTGCGCAGGTCCGCGTTCATCGCCTCCGCCTGAGCGTCGGAGATCTCGTTGCGGTCGTGCCCCTTCACACCAGGCAGGCCGCGCGCTGCGGAGTGCTCGCCGGCGTGCGTGTCAACGCACTCCGAAGCGGTGTTCACCGCAGTAGCGGGAGCACCGCCGAGCAGGGTGATCGCGCCCGCCGCGAGCAGACCGGCCGCGAGGGCCGCGTGGGAGCGCTTTTTCGTTTGGAACATTGAGCTTTCCTCCATGCAGGGTGGAGGAATAGTGACTCATGCATGGTCCTTTGTGGATCTTGACGTATTCACAGAATTCGAACATGATCGGCCGGCAGACCGGTCCACCAGCGCGCGAAACGCCGGTAGACCTGCGGTTCCCGGTCGCCGAGGAACTTGTGCAACGCCTTGGCCTCCTCGGCGAGGCCGGCCCACTGGCGCTTGCTCAAGGCGTGAAAGGCGGTCGCCTCGATGCCGCCGTCCTCGTGCGGACGCCAGACTCCCGCCACGTGGCCGTCGACGAGAAGTGTCGGCAGCGTGTCGCCGTTGTTGCGGATGACGACCTTGCGGTACTGCTCCGGAATGATCCGGCTGCGGTCGGCGTAGGCGAGCAACGTGCTGTCCCACATGGCCATCAGCCGTGGCGGTGCCGGGGTGTCCTCGTCCGGGATCGTCTGGTTCGGAACGTCGTAGTAGTGACCTTCCCGCACCAGTTCCAGCAGCTCCAGTGCTTCCCGGATCGTGGCGCGCGGCAGCATCGTGAACTGGTTCATGTCCGGAATGGTCGCGGGCCCGAACGCGGTGAGGTAGCGGCGCAGCAGCTCGGCCAGCGCCGCCATCCGCTCCCTCGGCTCGATCACCGCGGTCTGGAACGACAGCCGCGGCCCGAACGCCCACGGCCCGCCCGTCGGCACCCGCACCAGTGGCGCGTAGGTCGCCAGCGCCCACCACAGGCCAGGCTCCCCCACCTCGCCGACGTGCGAGTGCAGCAACTCCTCCAGCTCCGGCTTGGTCCTCGGCTGTGCCGCGAACTCCAGCACGTGCGTGAGCACCTCGTCGGCCCGCTCGATCGTGAGACCCATGTTCCTGAACCGTCGGTCGTTCAGCCTGGACGCCCTGAGCGCTGGCAGCATCGCGTGGTGGAAGACCTCGTGGTCGGCCGCTGTCACCGCGTGCAGCGTGATGCGCATCAGCGACGCCTTGCGCACCGCACCGCTCGTGAACGCGTCGTCCAGGTCGGCGGGGTCGAAGCCCTCGATCCGGTTCCACAGCGCGATGTACGGCGACGGTGGTTCCTGCGCCTGGATCGCCATGACCCTCTCGATCGCCGTGAGCACGTCCACCGGTTCGCGCCGTAGCAACATCTGCCGGTCGAGCGTCGCGCGGTTGAGCTGCCGTGCCGAGAAGGTCATGCCCGAGATCCTGGCTCACCCCAGCTTCGACGGCCACCAGATTCGGCCACTGACGTCCACCACCGCGTCGGAGTCCGGTACGTCCTTCAGAGTGGCCTCGATGCGGACGAGCCCGTCGGCCGTGCCGGTGGCCCGGACTTCGGCCAGGCCGTCCACTTTGGTTCCTCACGACGGCGACCAAGGCGACGGCGCGGGTACATACAGCGGTGAGCCCTCCGGCAGCCGACGTCCGCAGATGAGCAGCAGGAGCTCCTGAGCGAGACCTCTGACCGGCTCGCCCTCGCCGAACGTCCAGTCCAGGTCCGTCGCCTCCAGCCTCTTGCCGTCGAGATCCGCGCCGAAGTACCTGACGCTGCGCGGGGTCATGCCGTCGAGGACGAGCTTCAGGCGGTCGTGGGGCACCCGGCGGTCGAGTCCCAGTGCGACGGTGATGTCGAGGCCGTGGATGACGTCGTGCGAGAGCGCGCCGGCCGGACCGCCGCCGGGTGGGGTCCACGGGTGGCCGACGTTGACTTTCAGGGTCTTGACCAGGTCGTTCGTGGAGAGCGTCGTGGCATCCTTGCGTGCCATGCGGTCGGCGGCGTGGTTGAACCGGCCGCCCGACTTGAGCATCTCGAGCAGCACACGCCAGCCCGAGCTGCGGAACGGCAGCGCCGTGTGCGCGACGACCTCCTTGACGCGCCACCCTTCGCACAGGCTGGGCGCGTTCCACTGCTCCTCGGTCAGGTTTGCGAGAAGTTCGGCCTGGTCACGTCGTTCCGCCGCCACCGCGGCCCTGATTTCTTCGGTCATGCACGTTGTACGGACCAGCCGACGAAAACTCATCGGTCCGCGTAGGGTTTTCGCGTGATCGAGACGCTGGAGCCGTTCCGGATCGAGCTGACCGGCTACTGCTACCGCATGCTCGGCTCCGGCTTCGAGGCCGAGGACGCCGTGCAGGAGACCCTCGTGCGCGCGTGGCAGGCGTACGACAGCTTCGACTCCAACCGCGCGTCAGTGCGGACCTGGCTGTATCGCATCGCCACCAACATCTGCATCGACATGCTGCGCAGCGCCCAACGGCGTGCGTTGGCCATCGACCTGCGACCGGCGGGTGGCGATTTCGGCGCGCCGCTGCCCGAGCGGGCCTTCGTCCAGCCGGTGCCCGATGCTCGGGTCCTGCCAGAGGACACCGCGATTCGCCGCGAAACCGTGCGGCTCGCTTTTGTGGCGGCCCTGCAGCACCTTCCGCCTCGTCAGCGCGCGGTGCTGATCCTGCGCGATGTGCTGGCGTGGAAGGCCGGCGAGGTCGCCACGTTGCTCTCGATCTCGGTGGCATCGGCCAACAGCGCGTTGCAACGGGCACGGGCCACGTTGCAGGCGGTCGATCCCGGGGAGCCGCTGAACCCCGCAGATCCGACGCAGAAGGCGCTGCTCAGCCGGTACTGCGAGGCGTTCTCACGGCATGACGTGCAGACCCTGGTGGCGTTGCTGCACGAGGACGCGACGATGTCGATGCCGCCGTTCAGCTGGTGGCTGCGGGGCCGTGGCCCGATTTCTCTCGCGTTGAACGATCCGAACGCTGCCTGTGCCGGCGCTTGGCTGGTGCCGGTCGAGGCAAACGCGTCGCCCGCCTACTGGCAGATGCGGCCGGGTCTGGACCGGCCGTTCGGGCTGGTGTTCATCGACGTGCGCGGTGGGCTGGTCACGGGCAGCACGACGTTTCTGAACGTCGACGAGCTTCTGCCGCTGTTCACCTAGGGTGGTCGTCGTGATCCGCATCGTGCCGTCGGACGAGGTGCCGTGGGAGGACGTCGAGGCGATCTTCGACGGGTCGGAGCCCTCGAAGTGCCACTGTCAGCGGTACAAGGTGAAGGGCTGGTTTTGGCGCGACACGACGTCCGATGAACGCTACGCCGCACACTGCTCGCAGTCTGCGCGCGGGAGTGGCCTGGTGGCCTATGTGGACGGTCAGCCTGCCGGGTGGGTGGCCGTCGAACCCCGTTGCAACTATGCGAAGTTGTTGGACATGCCCATCCCGTGGAAGGGGCGGTCCGAGGACAAGCACGACCCCGATGTCTGGGCCGTGACGTGTTTCGTGGTGCGCAAGGCCTTCCGTCGCCAGGGTCTCACCTACGAACTGGCCGCCGCGGCGGTATCGCACGCGCGTGAGAACGGTGCACGGGCGATCGAGGCGTACCCGATGATCGTCGCGCCCGGCCAGTACGTCACGTGGGGTGAGATGCACGTCGGTACGCGCCAGGTGTTCGAGGAGGCTGGGTTCAGCCTGGTCACGCACCCCACCAAGCGGCGTGTGGTGATGCGGGTGGACTTCTGACTTCGCTAGACCCCGACGAGTTCGTGGTTCTTCGCGGGTTGCGCTGCCTTGCGGATCCTGCCCCACGGCTTGAACACCGACAGGATGTAGGCGAACAGCAGCAACGTCGGCGCGACCACGACCGGATGCATCAGGCCGGACGGGATCACCGCGGTCGGGTCGCCTGCCATCATCCGCTTGCCGATCTCCGCGGCTTCGTTCACGCCTGGGCGTAGTGCGAACGCGATCAGCAGTGGCATGCCGATGTTCATGAACAGCTTGATCGCGACCCACCAGTACTTGACCAGGCCGTACTTGCTGCCGAGGCCCAGGACCACGCCGGAGATCATGCAGACCGCGCTGGCGCCGAACATCGGCCAGATCGCGAAGATGTCGATCGACTGGATCGCTGTTGCGGCGGTTGCGGTGTCCTCGGTGGACAGAGATACCGCGACCAGGATCCCCAAGGCCAGGTCGATGCCCAGCCAGACCGCCGCCGAGAGGATGTGCAGCAGCAGAACTGCTTTGCGGACGCGGCCGCTGAGCTTGCGGATCGTGATCATCGCTGTGCACTCGCTTGTCTCGTGGTGTTGGGTCTTACTCTCGCCACCTCCGCTGGATCGTTCATCCGCTCACGTTCTGATCTCGCGTACGTCAGATTGCGTACGCGGGGTGGTTGGGTTGGCGGCTCGCCGACCTGGGTTCTGTGGCTGGGTTGCGTGGGCGTGGTTCAGAACGGTGGTGGGTCGTCGAAGACCGGTTCCGTGGGCAGCGCGACCTCCCAGGCGGATAGATGAGAGCATCTAGAACCTAGACGACATCCATACCCCAATTCTATTCTTGAAAATCGCAGGTCAAACCACCTATGGCACCGTATGGCATCCATCTCTCTCGACGCCACTAGAAACCGCCGACGAAAACGGGACACGGAAATTCGGCTCGGCGAAGCGGTAACTCAACCGCCGGGCGTCACGATGCCGTGCTCATAGGCGAACACCACCGCATGCGTCCGATCGCGCAGCCCGAGCTTGGCCAGCACCCGCGACACGTGGGTCTTCACAGTGGTCTCACCAAGGAACAACGCAGCGGCGATCTCCGCGTTGGAAGCACCCTTGGCCAGCTCCACCAACACCTCGAACTCGCGATCGGTCAACGAAGGCGGCCGAGTCCGCTGCTTCCCGGCGGCACTGAAGCGCGCGATCACCCGCCGAGTCACCTCGGGCGACAGCAAGGCGTCGCCGCGCGCAACCACCCGCACGGACTCGACCAGGTCCTCCGGCGAGGCGTTTTTCAGCAGGAACCCGCTCGCACCCGCCTGCAGCGCCTCGAAGAGGTAGTCCTCGCGGTCGAAGGTGGTCAGGATGACCACACGGGTGCCATGACCGGCGGCGAGGATTTGGCGAGTGGCTTCGAGGCCGGACATGCGCGGCATTTGGACGTCCATCAGCACGACGTCCGGACGTAGGCGCAGGGCCAGGTCCAGCGCCTCGGCGCCGTCGCCCGCCTCGCCCACGACCTCGATGCCCGGCTCCGTGCCGAGGATGACGCGGAAGCCGGCGCGGACCAGGTCCTGGTCGTCGGCCAGCACTACTCGCAAGCTCACGGCTTCTCCCCCGTTGGCAGTGATGCACGTACGAGATAGCCCGCGTCGCGTCGTGGGCCCGTCTCCAGCGAACCGCCGTGCACGGCCAGGCGTTCGCGCATGCCCACCAGACCGAAGCCGGGGACAGGGGCGGTGGACGGGCCGCGGCCGTCGTCGGTGATCTCGACCTCCAAGGTGTTGTCCAGGTAACGCATTCGCACGTCGACGTGTTGCGCGGCCGCGTGTTTCACGACGTTCGTGAGGGCTTCCTGGACTACGCGGTAGGCCGAGAGCGCAACGGCTGACGGCACTTCTCGTGGTGCGCCGTAGACGCCGTGGGTGACCTCGAGGCCTGCGGCACGGGCGTTTTCCAGCAGTTCCGGGAGGTCGTCGAGGCCTGGGGCGGCGCGGAGGTCCGGTTCGGCGTCGGCGCGGAGCACGCCCAGCAGGCCGCGGAGTTCACTGATCGCAGTTCGGGCGGTTTCCTCCACGGTTTGCAGGGTGTCGCGAGCCATCGCGGGATCGGAGTCGAGGACTCGGCGGGCGGCGCCGGCCTGGATGCCCATCACGGACACGTGGTGTGCGACCACGTCGTGGAGGTCGCGGGCGATGCGCATGCGTTCGGCGGCGATGGCTCCGCGGGTGTTCTGTTCCTGGGAGAGGCGCAACTCCTCGGCCTGGAAGGAGAGCTCGGCCTGGCGGCGGGCTGCGGTCCAGGCCATTTCGCCCACCACGTAGGCGAAGACGAAGAAGAAGATGTTGAATTCCAGTCCATAAACGACGGTCGCGAGCGTCGGGTCCAGTGGGCCCGCGGCGTTCTTGAAATTTCCCGGTGGGCCGAGCAGGGCGCGCACGAGGCTGAAGCCCAGCCAGAAGAACATCGTGGCGATGACGCCGATGCGGGACCAGCGGGCGACGAGGCGGTTCTGTTCCCAGGCGCCGACGGTGAAGATCGCGAGGAACAGGATCCCGGACGGGACCAGGTTGTCGCCGAGCTGCCGCCACTGCGCGGCGATGAACAACGCGGACACCACGAGCATGACGGCCAGCGGGTAGCGCCGGCGCACGACGAGGGGAACGGAGAGGGCGAGCACCCAGGCGAGTTGTTCGCGCAGATCGGGAGCCCGGCCCTGGGCGAAGGCGCCGATGCTGTTGACCAGCACGGTGAACTCGACCGCGCACAGCAGCACGAGCACGGCGATGCCGATGTCGCGTCGTTGCTGGGCGGGAGTGGGGCCGGGTCGCCGCCATTCGTTCCACACGGGCTCTTCCACTCGATCACGGTACCCGGCGGGACATTTCCATCGTCAATCGAAGGTTTCACCCCGGAGGGTGTTTCGGGCCACATGGTTGGACGCCCCGGTATGGATTAACCAATACTGCGCGTTACCCGCGAGTAACGTCCCCCTGCGACAAGGCCTCGAATGCGCATTCCTCACCTGTCCCTGTCCGCCACCCTGCTGCTCGGCACGCTCACGGCGTGCGCGTCCGATGACCAGATGACCGAGCCTGTTCGCACTGGTCCTGGCGTCTCGACTGAATCGATCTCGCTCGGCGTGTTGACAGACATGACAGGCCCGTTCAAAGGGTCGTCGATTTTTCGGATCCGCGGCTATGAACTCTATCTGGATCAGGTCAACAAACACGGTGGCGTGTGCGGGCGGCGCATCGAGCTGAAGCAGAAGGACCACGCGTACGACGTGCAGAAGGCGCTCGACGGCTATTTCGAGCTCGAACCGCAGGTGCTGGGATTCATCGACGTGCTGGGCCAGCCGATGACCGCCGCCATCGAGCCGGACCTGATGCAGACGCGGGCGCTCACCGTGCCCGGCTCGTGGGCGGCCGACCTGCTCGGCAACCCGCACATGATGATCGTCGGCACGACATACGACCTCGACATCATCAATGGGCTCGACCACTACAAGCGCAACGGCGTCCTCGCGGCCGGTGACACCATCGGCCATGTGCACCTGCGCGGCAGCTTCGGCGACAACGCCCTGGAAGGCAGCCGGTTCGTCGCCGAGAACTGGGGCATGAAGGTCTCCGAGCAGGCGGTCACCGAGTCGACGGCGAACTTCGCCGAGCAGATCGCCGCGCTCAAGGCCGCGAACGTCAAGGTGCTCGTCCTCAGCCTGACGCCGCCGCAGGCCGCCGCCGCGGTGGGAATCGCCGCGCAGCTCGGCTGGACCGTGCCGATCCTCGCCAACGCAGTCAGCTACGACTCCGCGATCATGCAGTCGCCGGTCGCGCCGGTGTTCGCGAAGCAGGTGCTGATCCCGACGCCCGTCGCGCCGTGGAGCGGCAACGCCGAGGGCGTGAAGGAGCTGCGCGACGGCTACCAGGAGCGCTCGCGCGGCGAGGCTGGAACGCTCAACACCGTGCACGGCTACACGGTCGCGATGGCGTTCGTGGCCGTGCTGGAGAAGGCGTGCGGCAAGAAGGATCTGACGCGCGACGGTGTGCTGCGCGCGTTCCACGACACGACAGGCCTGACCACCAAGGGCATCACGGGCCCGTTGAAGTTCTCGTTGGTGGGACGGCCTTCCAGCACCCAGTCGTACATGACGCGGCCGGACGCGAGCGTGCCGGGCACGCTCAAGGTCGTCGAGGACCTCTACGAGTCGGAACTGGTGAAGCTCAAGGGAACCCGCGCGCGTTGATCCAGTAGCGTGTCGCAGCTACCTCTTGGGATGTGACCGTGAGAGTGATGCCGGCAGGCAGCCGCGCTTCGATCATGAAGATCGCGCTCTCATGGCTGCCAACTGCACAGTTGGCAGCAGTTGGGGTGATCAGCGAACGTTTGCGTCGGCATTTCTCTACCGCCAACTCGGCAGCGACGTGCATGAGAGCGCGACCATCCGGGCTTTCGGTGACGAGCACCAGACCGCCCAGCCCCCTGCCCGACTCAGCGGAGCACAACCAAGCCGTGCCGCTCTACTGGTGGTGCGGTGCATCGTGGTGCCCTGCTGAGCGTGAATTACCTCGCCGACGTTCCGAGTCGCACCACTAGAGTCGCCGCATGGGACTCAGCCTGACGGTGCTCGGGTGCGCGACGCCGTACCCGAGCACGGACAACCCGTGCTCCGGCTATCTTCTGGAACACAACGACACTCGACTGTGGATGGACGCCGGCACCGGCACGCTCGGTCCGCTCCAGCGCCACACGAGGCTCGAAGACCTCGACGCGATCTGGATCTCGCACCTGCACGCCGACCACAGCGCGGACCTGCTCACCGCCTACTACGCGCTGCTGTTCGCGGACATCGAACGCGACCGGATCCCGCTGTTCGGCCCGCCCGGCATCGCCGACCGCCTCGCCGGCTTCCTCACCAACGGCCCGCAGCGCAGCCCGGTCGAGGACGCGTTCGAGATCACCGAGCTGCACGACGGGCACGAGACCACGATCGGGCAGCTCCGGCTCATCAGCAGGGCCGTGCACCACGGCATTCCCGCGTTCGGCGTGCGCGCCGAGGCGGACGGCGTCTCCCTCACCTATTCCGGCGACACCGCGCCGTGCCCCAACCTCGTCGAACTCGCCCGCGACACCGACGTGCTGCTGTGCGAGGCCGAAAGCGCCGAGAAGACGCAGGACATGGCCCATCACACGCCGGAGGACGCGGGCGACACGGCGACGAGCGCGAACGCGGGCAGGTTGATCGTGACGCACGTGGGCCGCTTCCTGTCGCCGCAGCAAGCGGTCGCACGCGCGTCGTCCCGTTATCGGGGTCCTGTCGACTACGCGGCCCCGGGAAGCACGTTCAGTACGCCTTGATCTCGCTCATGCCCCACGGCACGTCGGTCCACGCACGGCCGCACCACGTCCGTCCTAAGTGGATGGAGCGAGCCCGACTGGGTGTTGCGCATCTTTGCCGCCTAACCCACTCTGGAGATCGAAAACGATTTCGACAATGCGCCGGAAGTCGCAGAAATCGTCGAATGAGCAGTCGAATCTCGTTCGAAAGGATTTCGATGGGGAGACGGCGATCGGACGCGATCACACTCAGGGACGTGGCGAGGCTGGCGGGCGTGTCGATCGCCACCGCGTCCAAAGCGATCAACAACCGCGACGAGGTGGCGGCCGTGACCCGTGCCCGCGTGCTGCGCGCGGCGGCCGAGTTGTCCTTCCGCCCCAACGTTCTCGCGCAGGGCCTCGTGGCAGGCCGCACCCGAGCCATCGGCCTGCTGACCGACGAGCTCGACGGCCGCTTCGCCATCCCGATCCTGCTGGGCGCCGAGAACGCCTTGTCACACGAGGAGATGTCGGTGCTGCTGTGCGACACGCGCGGCGACGCGATCCGCCGCGACCACTACCTCCGCACCCTGCTGGCGCGCCAGGTGGACGGTTTCATCATCGTGGGCGACAGCAACGACACGCACCTGTCGCTCAGCGCCGACATCCCGGTGCCCGCGGTGTACGTCCACTGCAGGTCCACCAACCCGGCCGACCTCTGTCTGGTGTCCGACGACGAGGGCGGCACGCGGCTCGCCGTGGAACACCTGATCGCGTTGCACCGCAAGCACATCGCCCACATCACCGGCCCGCAGTCCTATCGCACCGCCCGCGACCGCGCCACCGCGACGCGTGCCGTCCTGCACGATCACGGCCTGCGGCTGGCCGGCGGTCAGCCGCTGCACGGCGAATGGTCGCAGCACTGGGGCAGACACGCCGCGCGGTTGCTGGTGGCCACCACGCCCGAAGTGGACGCCATCTTCTGCGGCAACGACCAGATCGCCAGCGGCGCCGCCCAGGCTCTCGTGGAACTCGGTCGCCGCGTGCCCGACGACGTCGCGATCGTCGGATACGGCAACTGGGAGATCTTCGCGGCGGACAGCAAGCCACCGCTCACCACAGTTGATCTGAACCTGCAGCAGCTCGGCGAGACGGCGGCGCGGCACCTGCTGGCGGCGCTGGACGGCACGACGGCGTCCGGGGTGTTGCGGCAGCCGTGCCGGTTGGTGATCCGCGAGTCGAGTGCGTGAAGGGATACTGGTGATCGTCGACCTCCTGACGAACGGACCACATGCTCAACCCACTGGACCTGTCGCTGACGAACGGGCCGATCCCGACCGCCGCCACCGTCGCCGGCGCGCTCGCACTGCTCACCCTGGCGATCCGGCGCGGCCGGAGCTGGTGGACCCGGATCCTCCCTGCCGTCGTGCCGGCGTGCGTGCTGGCCGTGATCGGTCTGAAGCTCGTGGTCGACCACGTGTGGAAGCCGTGGCCAGAACCGCTGCCCGCGATCCTCGTGGTGTGGACGGGTGTGGCCCTGCTCGCGGGGTGCCTGGCGATCGCGCGGCTCCGCGCCGGGCGGTGGTACGCACGGGTGCTGAGCGTGGTGCTCGCCTTGGTCGCCATGACCAGCGCTCTCACCGCGGCGAACGCGTACTTCGGTTTCTACCCCACGTCGCGTGCTGTGCTCGAGCTGTTCACGAACAACCGGGTCGACCTGGACGAGGCCGCGAAGCCTGCTTCCAGCGTGCTGCCCGCGGGAAGCAGGCTCGCCGACGTGTGGCACAAGCCCGCCGATCTGCCGGAGAAGGGCACGGTGTCGGAGGCGGACATCCCCGGGGTGTTCAAGGCGCGCCCGGCGTGGATCTACCTGCCGCCCGCCTACGCCGCGACGCCCCGCCCGCGGTTGCCCGTCGTCGTGTTGCTTCCAGGACAACCGGGGTCGCCGCGCGACTGGTTCGACGCGGGCAGGCTCACCGAGCGGCTCGACGAGTTCGCGCGTGAGCACGACGGTCTTGCGCCGATCGTGGTCGTGGCCGACCAGCTCGGTGCGCGGATGGCGAACCCGCTCTGCCTGGACTCGAAGCTGGGCCGCTCCGAAACCTATCTGGCGCGCGAGGTGCCCGAGTGGATCAAGCGGCGGCTGACCGTCGACGAACGCCGTGAAGCGTGGACCATCGCGGGTTTCTCCCAGGGTGGAACATGTGCTCTGCAGCTCGCCGTGCGGGCGCCGGACGTGTACGGGAACTTCATTGACCTCACCGGGCAGCGTGAGCCGTCGCTCGGCACCCGCCAGGACACGGTCAAAGCCGCGTTCGGTGGTGACGAAGCGGCGTTCACCCGCGTCAACCCGATGGACATCCTTGCGCGCGAACGGTTCCCGCAGACCGCGGGTGTGATCGTCGCGGGCAAGGGTGACGCGCTCTACCACCAAGCGGACGCCGAGGTGTTCGAGGCCTGCCGCAAGGCGGGGATGGACGTGCAGTGGAAGGAACTGCCGGGCGGGCACGACTGGAACGTGTGGCGGCCGGGGCTCTACGACTCGTTGCCGTGGATGGCCGCGAAAACGGGTCTGACGAGGTAGTCAGGTGGTTTGTCCAGGAGCGCTCCCTCCGGAACTCATGTCCGGAGGGAGCGCTCGGCGGGGCCGGGACGGCCGAGCGGCAGTGACACCGTTCGACGCCGGGGAACAGAACGGTGAGAGGCCGCCGCGCTGCCGTCGCGGGATGCGAGGTGACCTCCACGACGCCGCACCGTGTCAGTCCGCATCCCTGCCGACCCCGAGTCAGGGACCTGGGAGCGCTCCCAGGTGAAAACGGACTGTAACGGCCGGAAACAGGCTTCGGGAAGCGTCGTCGAACAAGAGTCGATGTCCGAGTGAATTTCGGGTTTTACCCGGAGTGATCGCCGGAAGGGTCGATTTCACGGCATTCCGGTCAGCACAATACCGGAACGGCCCAGCTGCGATACGCACCGTATCTCCGATTCCGCTTCACTGCGCCATTCCAGTGAGGTGCGACGGAAAGTGATCAACCGCGGCCGTGGCATGATCGACGGAAAAGTTACGGCAAATGGCCACAATTCGTTGTGCTGAACGGCTCAGCGTCGCGGCGGCTGGATACTTTCTGCCACCTGAACGATCGTGAACCCGTTCGGCACAACACCGCGCCGACATTCGGCCGACGCGCCAGGGCCAGCTGTCGGCATTACGAGTGCGTTCAGAGGGCGCCTCTTCCGGAATGTTTTCGTGACCGTTACAGTCGGCCCGAACTGGGAGCGCTCCCATAAGCATCCGAATCCCTGCCATCGGAGGCTCAAGTGCTCAGTCTCAGGTCACGAGCCCTCACCACCGCGATCGTCGTGGTGCTCACCGCCCTGGTGGTGCCGCGAGCAGAAGCCGCGCCGGCGTTCAACTACGCGGAGGCGCTGCAGAAGTCGATCTGGTTCTACGACGCGCAGAGGTCGGGGAAGCTCCCGGCGGACAACCGCGTGAGCTGGCGTGCGGACTCGGCGCTGCGCGACGGCTCCGACGTCGGGCTCGACCTGTCCGGCGGGTTCTACGACGCCGGTGACCACGTGAAGTTCGGGCTGCCATTCGCGTTCAGCATGTCGATGCTCGCCTGGGGCGCGGTGGAGAACCGGGCGGCCTACGCGGACTCCGGGCAGCTCAAGCACCTGCTCGCGAACCTCAGGTGGGGCACGGACTGGATCATCAAGGCGCACCCGTCACCGAACGTCGTCTACGGCCAGGTCGGCGCGGGCAATCCCGACCACGCGTGGTGGGGATCGGCCGAGGTCATGCCGATGGCCCGTCCTTCGTACAAAGTGGACGCTTCCTGCCCCGGCTCCGACCTCGCGGGCGAGTACGCCGCCGCGATGGCGTCGGCCTCGATGGTCTTCAAGGACACCGATCCCACCTACGCGGCCACACTGCTCACCCACGCCAAGCAGCTCTACTCGTTCGCGGACACCTACCGCGGCAAGTACAGCTCCTGCATCACCGACGCCGCGAACTTCTACAACTCGTGGAGCGGTTACCAGGACGAGCTGGTGTGGGGCGCGATCTGGCTGCACCGCGCGACCGGTGACGCGAGCTACCTGACCAAGGCGAAGACGGAGTACCAGAAGCTCGGCACCGAACCGCAGAGCTCCGAGCGTTCCTACAAGTGGACCATCGCGTGGGACGACAAGTCCTACGGAGCCTACGTGTTGATGGCCAAGCTCACCGGCGAGCAGACCTACATCACCGACGCCAACCGCTGGCTCGACTTCTGGACCACCGGCTACAACGGCAACCGGGTGCGCTACTCCCCCGGCGGCCAGGCGGTGCTCGACAGCTGGGGTTCCCTGCGCTACGCCGCCAACACCGCGTTCACGGCGCTGGTGTACTCGGACTGGCTGTCCACTCGCGACAGTGCACGTGCCAGGACCTACCACGACTTCGGCGTGCGGCAGGTGAACTACGCCCTCGGCGACAACCCGCGCAACGCGAGCTACGTCGTCGGCTTCGGCGCCGGCTCGCCTCGCAACCCGCACCACCGCACCGCGCACGGGTCCTGGGCCGACAGCATCCAGGAACCCGTCACCAGCCGGCACGTGCTCTACGGCGCGTTGGTCGGCGGCCCGAGCACGAACAACGACGCCTACACCGACAGCCGCAACGACTACGTGATGAACGAGGTCGCGCTCGACTACAACGCGGGCTTCACCGGCGCCCTCGCCCGGCTGTACCAGGAGTTCGGCGGTACCCCGCTCGCGAGCTTCCCGGTCGCCGAGACCCCGGACGGTCCCGAGCTGACGGTCCAGGCGTCGGTGAACCAGAGCGCGGCCCAGTTCACCGAGATCAAGGCGTTCGTGCTCAACAAGAGCGCGTGGCCCGCGCGGACGTTCAACGGCACGCTGCGCTACTTCTTCACGCTCGACGGTGCCACCACGCCCAGTCAGATCTCCGTGACCACCAACTACAACCAGTGCGGCCCGGCGAGCGCGCCGATGCAGTACCGCGGCGCGGTGTACTACGTGGAGATCCCGTGCTCCGGCATCGCCCCGGCCGGGCAGTCCGCGTACCGCAAGGAAGTCCAGTTCCGCATCACCAGCACCGGCACGTGGGACCCTTCCAACGACTGGTCGTACGCAGGGCTCGGCAGCGGCAACACGGTCGCCCAGACCGACCGGATCGTGTTGCGGCAGGACGGGAAGACGTTGTGGGGCAAGGAGCCCGGCGGCATCGTCGACGACGGTGAGGCGCCGACCGTCCCGACAGGACTGATCGCGTCGAACGCGGGCAGCTCCAGCGTGACGCTGAACTGGACCGCCTCCACGGACAACGTCGGCGTCACCGGGTACGAGGTGTCGAACGGCACGAACGTCGTCGGTTCGGCGACCACGACCAGCCTGCTCGTCACCGGCCTGGTTCCTGACACGCAGTACACGTTCTCGGTGCGTGCGCGAGACGCCGCGGGCAACGTCTCTGGCGCGAGCACACCGGTGAGCGTGCGCACGCTGCCCGGTGTCAGGAGCACACTTTCCGTACAGCACAAGGGAACGAGCGCGGCCAGGACGAACCAGATCGGCGCGACGCTCCAGGTGACCAACAACGGCACCACTCCGGTCAGCCTCACGACGACGACCGTCAGGTACTGGTTCACCGGGGAGTCGGCGCCCGGCTACCAGGTCTGGTGCGACTGGGCGCAGATCGGCTGTGCGGGCGTTCGCGTCCAGGTCGTCAAGCTCGCCACCCCGCGGCCGGGAGCCGACGCGTACCTGGAGGTGTCCTTCACCACCGGCAGCCTCGCCGCGAACGCCACCACGGGCGAGATCCAGCTCCGGGTGGCGAAGTCCGACTGGTCCGCGTTCGACCAGGCCGACGACCACAGCTACCGGGTCAGCGCCGCGCTGACCGACTTCGACCGGGTCACCGCCTACTCCGCGGGCACGCTCGCGTGGGGCGCGGAACCCTGACCAGATCTCGGCGCTGGACGTTCTGCGCGCCCAGGCGTCCCGCGCCGATCCCACCCCCGGTCTCGTGACCGGGTCCCCTCCGCGCCCCCGGCACAGCGTCGTGCCGGGGGCGCCTCCATGCCTGGGACGCTTCATAGCTGACTGAAGCTGTCGGCGACACGCGAAACTGTGGGCGACACGCGAAGTTCGTACACATTCGAATTGACGGCCGCTGACTCCTACGATGAACGACATGACGGAAATCGACCGGCACCGGCGGCCAGGCTCGCGGATCGAGGAGGTCGCGCGGCTGGCCGGAGTGTCCAAGTCGACCGTCTCCCGGGTGATCAACGACGAGCAGTACGTGAGCGCCAAGTCCCGTGAAGCCGTGCACGCGGCGATCGCCCGGCTCAAGTACAGCCCGAACCAGGCCGCGCGAACGCTGGCGGGCAGCAAGGCCAGCGCCATCGCGCTGATCGTCTCCGAACAGGGCAGCCGCGTGCTCGGCGACCCGTTCTTCGCCGGCGTGCTGCGCGGCGTGCACGCCGAGCTCACCGGGCGGCACATCCAGCTGCTGTTGATGCTCAGCCAGCCGGAAGGCCATGACGACCTGGTCAGCTACCTGGCGGGCGGGCACGTCGACGGCGTGCTGCTGGTGAGCCTGCACGGTGACGACCCGCTTCCCGGACGGCTGCGCGAGATCGGTCTCCCGGTCGTCGTCGGCGGCCGCCCGCTCGGCTCCACCTCCGTCCCGTTCGTGGACTCCGACAACTTCACCGGCGGGCTCGAGGCCGCACGTCACCTGGTGTCGCTGGGCCGCGACCGGATCGCGACGGTGACAGGACCGCGTGACATGGCCGCCGGGCTCGACCGGCTGAGCGGATGGCGGCGAGGGCTCGGCGAGGCGAAGATGTCCGCCGATCTCGTGGCGGAGGCCGACTTCACGCCGGAGAGCGGTGCCCGTGCGATGACCGAGCTGCTGGACCGGGCACCGGACCTCGACGCCGTGTTCGTCGCGGCCGACATCATCGCCGTGGGAGCGCTCCAGGTGCTGCACTCCCGGGGCCGGCGCGTGCCGGAGGACGTGGCCGTCGTCGGGTTCGACGACTCGTTGCTCGCCTCCACCGCGACGCCGCCGCTCACCACGGTCCGGCAGGACGTCGAACAGCTCGGCCGCACGATGACGTGGCGGTTGCTGGGCGAGCTCGCCGGGGAAACGGGACTGCCGCCCTCGCTGTTGTTGCCGACGACTCTGGTTCGCCGCGCCAGCGCCTGACGGGGCCAGAATTTGGGAGCGCTCCCAGGTTTTCAAAACGTGACCCACGCCGGAAACCGCGAGGTCACACGCGCACAGTAGGCGACAACCACTACTGCTACCCAAGAGTGAGCCTTGACACACCTGTGACACGGCGCGAAACTCCTCCGCATCTGGGAGCGCTCCCAGAAACCGCCGAGACCAGAGGAGTTCTCCCGTGCGACAGCGTTGGGTCAGCGTGCTGATCTGTGCCGCCGTGTCCGCCGCCGCCACCACCGCATGCGGCTCGGGAGGGGCAAGTCAGACCCCGGACGGCAAGACCGAACTGACGATCGCGACGTTCAACGAGTTCGGGTACGAGGACCTGTTCAAGGAGTACGAGGCCGCGCACCCGGACGTGAAGATCACACAGCGGAAAACAGGCCAGGGCCAGCCGCACCACCAGAACCTGTTCACCAAGCTGGGCGCCGGATCCGGTCTCGCCGACATCGAGGCCATCGAAGAGGGCTACCTGAGCCAGGTCATGGCGAAGGCCGGGCAGTTCAACGACCTCAAGGAGATCGGGCCGAAGATCGAGGACGGCCGGTGGCTCCAGTGGAAGACCGACGCGGTCACCACCAAGGACGGCAAGCTGATCGGCTACGGCACGGACATCGGCCCGCTCGCCATGTGCTACCGCAAGGACCTGTTCCAGCAGGCCGGTCTGCCGTCGGACCCCGAGGGCGTCAAGGCGCTGTTCTCGACGTGGGACAGCTACTTCGCCGCCGGTGACCAGTTCATCGCCAAGGTGCCCGGTGTCGCCTGGTTCGACAGCGCGGCGCAGGTCTTCAACGCCATGCACAACCAGCACAAGGTCGGTTACTACGACCGCGACGACAAGCTGGTCGTGGAGACCAACTCCGACATCAAGGCGGACTGGACCGCGGTGACCGGTGCTGTCACGAAGGGGCAGTCGGCGCGGCTCGCGGCGTTCAGCAACGAGTGGAACACCGGGTTCAAGCTCGGCAAGTTCGCCACCAAGACCTGCCCGTCGTGGATGCTCGGCGTGGTCGAGTCGCAGGCCGGACCGGAGAACAAGGGCAAGTGGGCGGTCACCGACGCGTTCCCGAACGGTGGCGGCAACTGGGGTGGCTCGTACCTGAGCGTGCCGAAGCAGAGCAAGAACGCCAAGAAGGCCGCCGAGCTCGCCGCCTGGCTGACCGCGCCTGACCAGCAGATCAAGGCGTTCAAGGCCAAGGGCACCTTCCCCAGCCAGGTCAAGGCGCTGGACGCGCCCGCGCTGCTGGAGCAGACGAACGCCTACTTCGGTGACGTCAAGGCCGGTGCGCTGTTCGCGGTGCAGGCCAAGAAGGTCACGGCCGCGCAGTACAAGGGCCCGAAGGACGGCGAGATCCAGGAGACCGTCTTCAGCCCGGCGCTGCAGTCGGTGGAACAGGGCAAGAACGCCGACGAGGCGTGGCGCACCGCGGTGCAGGGCGCTGAGAAGGCGGCCAAGTGACCGCCGTGCTTCCTGAGGTCGGCCGCGGGAGGGAGCAGGAGCCCCTCCCGCAGCCGGCCCGGCGGTACCGGTTGTCCAAACTGGACAACAAGGTGTCGCCGTACCTGTTCGTCGCGCCGTTCTTCGTGTTGTTCGGCGCGATCGGACTCTTCCCCTTGCTGTACACCGCCTACGTCTCGCTCTTCGACTGGGAGGTGGGCGCCGACGACCCGGCGTTCATCGGCCTGGACAACTACCGCACGCTGTTCCAGGACGCGCAGTTCTGGAAGGCGTTGTTCAACACCTTCAGCATCTTCGTGCTCTCCAGCGCCCCGCAGATCGTCGTCGCCGTGGCGATCGCGGCGCTGCTCAACGAGAACCTCCGCGCTCGCACCGGCTGGCGGATGGGTGTGCTGCTCCCCTACGTCGCCTCGCTCGTCGCGCTGACCATCATCTTCGGAAACCTGTTCGGGCCGCAGTACGGGCTGGTCAACACCGTGCTGTCGGCGGTGGGCATCAGCCCGGTCGACTGGCAGGCCAGCACGTTCGGCAGCCACGTCGCCATCGCCTCGATGGTCAACTGGCGGTGGACCGGCTACAACGCGCTGATCGTGCTCGCCGCCATGCAGGCGATCCCGCGCGAGGTGCACGAGGCCGCGCTCGTCGACGGCGCGGGATCGCTGCGGCGGTTCTTCAGCATCACGTTGCCGATGCTCAAGCCGACACTGATCTTCGTGATCGTCACGTCGACGATCGGTGGCCTGCAGATCTTCACCGAGCCGAAGCTGTACGAGCCGTCCGGCGGGAGCGGCGGCGGCGCGGAACACCAGTACCAGACCGTCGTGCTCTACCTCTACCAGACCGCGTTCCAGGGCCTCGACCTCGGTTACGCCTCCTCGATCGCGTGGGTGCTGTTCTTGATCGTCATCGCCGTCGCCGGACTCAACTTCCTCATCACGAGGAGGGCGGTGCGATGATCAACCGCAGGCCGTCGTTCCTGGTGTACGGGTTGCTCGGCGCCTTCGTGCTCGGCTCCGCCTTCCCGTTCTACTGGTCGTACCTGGTCGCGAGCCGCGACAACTCGGTGCTGACCGGCGACTTCACGCTCGTCCCCGGCGGGAACTTCTGGGCGAACGCCACGCGGGTGTTCGACACGATCCCGTTCTGGAAGGCGCTCGGCAACAGCTTCATCGTGTCCGGCACCGTGACCGTGTCCGTCGTGCTGCTGTCGGCGCTCGCCGGGTTCGCGTTCGCCAAGCTCCGGTTCCGCGGCCGGGGCGTCCTCTTCCTCTTCGTCGTCACGACGCTCGCCGTGCCGACGCAGCTCGGCATCATCCCGCTGTACATGGCGATGGCCGAGTTCGGCTGGGCCGGTGAGCTCGAAGCCGTCATCGTGCCCAACCTCGTCACCGCGTTCGGAGTCTTCTGGATGCGGCAGTACCTCGTCGACGCCGTGCCCGACGAACTCGTCGAGGCCGCCAGAATGGACGGCTGCAGCCTGTGGCGGACGTTCTGGCACGTCGGTATGCCCGCCGCGCGCCCCGCCGCCGCGATGCTCGGCGTGTTCACGTTCATGCAGTCCTGGAACGACTTCCTCTGGCCGCTGGTCGTGCTCAACGCCGACAACCCCACTCTCCAGGTCGCACTGGAGAAACTGCAGAGCGGCTACTACGTCGACTACTCGCTCGTCCTCGCCGGGACCACGCTGGCCACGGTTCCGGTCCTGATCATCTTCCTCGTGCTCGGGCGGCAGATCGTCGCCGGTGTCATGCAGGGCGCCGTCAAGGGGTGAAAATGGAGAACATTGTTTTCCCACAGGGTTTTCTGTGGGGCGCCGCGACCGCGGCGTTCCAGGTGGAAGGTGCGACCGACGTCGACGGTCGCACCGACTCCATCTGGGACGTCTTCTGCCGCGTTCCCGGCAACGTGGTGGGCGGCGACTGCGGCGAACCCGCCGCCGACCACTACCGGCGGTTCGAGCAGGACGTGGCGCTGATGGCCGAGCTCGGCCTGAAGGCGTACCGGTTCTCCATCGCCTGGCCGCGGGTGCGGCCGGACGGCGGCGAGGTGAACCAGGCGGGCCTCGACTTCTACAAGCGGCTCGTGGACACGTTGCTGGCGCACGACATCGTGCCGTGGCCGACCCTGTACCACTGGGACCTGCCGCAGAAGCTGGAGGACGCCGGCGGCTGGGCCGCCCGTGACACCGCGTTCCGGTTCGCCGACTACGCGGCGTCCACAGTGGACGCTCTCGGCGACCGGCTCGGCACCTGGACGACGTTGAACGAGCCGTGGTGCTCTGCGTTCCTCGGCTACGCGTCCGGTGTCCACGCGCCCGGCCGCACGGATCCGCGCGCGGCCGTCGCGGCTGTGCACCACCTGCTGCTCGGGCACGGGCTCGCCACCGACGCCATCCGCTCCGCCACCGCGGGAGCGCAGGTGGGCATCACCCTCAACATGTACCCGATCATCCCGGTCGATCCCCGGAACCCTGCGGACCTGGACGTGGCGCGCAGGCTCGACGGACTGCAGCAGCGGATCTTCCTCGACCCGTTGCTGCGCGGCGAGTATCCCGCGGACGTCCTGGCGGACCTCGAGCCGTTCGGGTTCGGCGAGAACGTGCGCGAGGGCGACCTCGACGTGATCTCGGCGCCGATGGACATGCTCGGCGTGAACTACTACACCGAGCACTACGTCAGCTCCTCGCCGAACGGCAGCGTCGACGAGGCTTCACCCTGGGTGGGCGTCAAGAGTGCGTCGTTCCCCCGCCGCGACGCCCCCAGGACCGACATGGACTGGGAGGTCAGGCCGGACGGCCTCACCGCCGTGTTGCTGCGGCTGCACCACGACTACCCGAGGCTTCCGCTCTACATCACGGAGAACGGCGCCGCGTTCCGCGACGACATCTCCGGTGCCGGCGCGATCGACGACGTCGACAGGACCGGTTACATCGCGGCGCACCTGCGCGCCGCGCACACGGCGATCAAGGCCGGAGTCGACCTGCGTGGTTACTTCTGCTGGTCGTTGCTGGACAACTTCGAGTGGGCCGAGGGGTACGCGAAGCGGTTCGGCATCGTCCACGTCGACTACGACACCCAGATCCGCACGCCGAAGATGAGTGCGAGGTGGTTCGCCAGAGTGGCCCGCGACAACGCGTTGGTCGCCGTGTCATGACGGAAGGCAGGAGTCGGCGCCCCGGCCCGCGCATCGAGGAAGTCGCGCGCGTGGCCGGGGTGTCGAAGTCCACCGTCTCCCGGGTGATCAACGGCGAGAAGTACGTGAGCGAGCGGTCCCGGCAGGCGGTGCA
Source organism: Lentzea nigeriaca (assembly GCF_016907955.1). Taxonomy (GTDB): domain Bacteria; phylum Actinomycetota; class Actinomycetes; order Mycobacteriales; family Pseudonocardiaceae; genus Lentzea; species Lentzea nigeriaca. Next base: position 689,332 of record NZ_JAFBCX010000003.1, read on the forward strand.
CCGCGCGATCGCGCTGCTCGGATACAGCCCGAACCACGCCGCGCGGACGCTCGCCGGCAGCAAGGCCAACGCGATCGCGCTCGTGATCTCCGAGCAGGGCAGCCGGGTGCTCGCCGACCCGTTCTTCGCCGGTGTCCTGCGCGGAGTCCACGCCGAGCTGGCCGGGCGCCACGTGCAGCTCCTGCTGATGATGAACCAGCCGTCGGACGGCGCGGGCCAGATCGCCTACCTCACCGGCGGTCACGTCGACGGCGCGCTCGTCGTGAGCCTGCACGGCGAGGACCCGCTGCCGAGGACGTTGCACGAGACCGGTTTGCCGATCGTGGTGGGAGGCCGCCCGCTCGCGGGCGGCTCCCTGCCGTTCGTCGACTCGGACAACTTCAACGGCGCGCTGGAAGCGGTGCGCCACCTGATCTCCCTGGGCCGCGAGAAGATCGCCACGATCGCGGGTCCCGCCGACATGGCGGTCGGCATGGACCGGCTCAGCGGGTGGCGGTGCGGTCTCGCGGAACACGGACTGGCCGTGAAGCTGGTGGTGCACAGCGACTTCACGCCGGAAGCCGGCGCGCTCGCGATGGAGCAGCTGCTGCACATGGCACCCGACCTCGACGCCGTCTTCGTGGCCGCGGACATCATGGCACTGGGCGCGATGATGGTGCTGCAGGCGCGCGGCTACCACATTCCCGACGACGTGGCGGTGGTCGGGTTCGACGACTCGGTGGTGGCGGCGACGGCGGTGCCGCCGCTCACCACCGTGCGCCAGGACGTGGAGCAGTTCGGCCGCACCATGACGTGGCGGCTGCTCGCCGAGCTCGCGGGCGAGGAGAAGCTGCCGCTGTCGATCCTGCTGCCGACGTCACTCGTGCGCAGGGCCAGCGCCTGACGCCGTGAACACCCGCACGTCCCGCGCGCCCAGGGTGACGGGTGGCCCCGCCTTGACGATGTCGCCGTCCAACGGGTCCGTGAGTTCGACGGGAGCCATGGCCACGGCGTGCTCGCCTCTCCAGTCGTTCGCCACGTGAACCCCGAAACCGACAGGTGAATCTCTTTTCGGGCGAGTTGTCACACCGGCGCCACGACTGTCCACACCGGACTCGACGGCCGCGTGCCGACGGAGTTGGGCATCGCGCCTACTCCGAACGCCGTCTTGACCGCCGATGGCCGAGTCTGGACTCTGGGAGCGCTCCCAGAACCGTCGACGAGGACGTGGTGCGCATGGCAGCCCGCAGGCTTCTCCTGGTGATCGCGCTCGTCGCGGCCTGTCTACCCGCGGTGGCGAGCACCGCGGCCGGCGCGGCCGACGCCACCGTCGTGGTCAACGCGAAGGCAGGACTGGCCACCGTGCCGGACACCGCGATCGGCGCGAACCACGCGATCTGGGACAGCCAGCTCGGCACGAACGCCGTGAACGACCTGCTCGGCGACGCGGGAGTGCGGATGATGCGCTACCCCGGCGGTTCGTACGGCGACATCTACCACTGGAAGGACCACACGGCGCCCGGTGGGTACGTGGCACCGAACACCGACTTCGACACGTTCATGGCCGGTGTGCGCAGAGCGCAGGCACAGCCGATCGTCATCGCGAACTACGGCACCGGAACGCCGCAGGAAGCCGCCGACTGGGTCCGGCACGCCAACCTCACCAAGGGCTACGGCGTGAAGTACTGGGAGATCGGCAACGAGCTGTACGGCAACGGCCACTACGGCGCCAACTGGGAAGCCGACAACCACCCCGACAAGAGCCCCGCCGGGTACGCCAGGGAGACCGTCGCCTTCGCCCAGGCCATGAAGGCGGTCGACCCGACCATCAAGGTCGGTGCCGTGCTCACGACCCCGGCGAACTGGCCGGACGCGGTCGTCGGAACCGGTGATGCCGCGAGCTGGAACCAGACGGTGCTGTCCATCGCGGGCCCGTACGTGGACTTCGTGATCGTGCACTGGTATCCCAGCGGCTCCACGACGGCGCAGGTGCTGGCGAGCGCGGACCAGGTCCCCGACATGATGTACCTGCTGCGTCAGCAGATCAGCCGGTACGCGGGGGCGGACGCGGACCGCCTCGGCGTCGCGATGACCGAGGTGAACACCAACTACGGACGCAACACCCAGCCCGGCGCGCTGTTCGCCGCGGAGGCGTACACGTCGTTGCTGGAGAACGGGGTCTTCAACGTCGACTGGTGGAACGTCCACAACGGACCCGGCAAGGCGTCCACTGTGGGCGGTCAGCCCGACTTCGACGACTTCGGCCTGCTCTCCAGCGGTGGGTGCACGCAGGAAGGCCCGTGCGAGCCGACGTTGAACACGCCGTTCGCTCCGTACCACGCGTTGAAGATGCTGAGCCTGTTCGCCCGCCCCGGCGACCAGCTCATCCGGGCGGGCTCCGGTGACCCGTCGGTCCGAGCGCACGCGGCACGCCGGCCGAACGGTGATCTCGCCGTGCTGCTGGTCAACTCCGACGAGAGCAACTCGCGCACGGTCAGCATCGAATACGCCGGCTACACACCTTCTTCTGCCGCGCCGACGGTGCACACGTTCACCAACGGGGCGAGCGGGGTCGTGACGTCGACGGACGGGAGCGCTGTCAGCCAGACGCTGCCGCCGTTCTCGCTCACGACGATCGTGCTGCACCCGTCCGGCCACGCCAAGCTTCCCGCCGCACCAGGACAGCCGACGGGCTCGACGACCGACCGGACCGCGACGATCACCTGGCCGTCCGTGCCGGGTGCCGTGAAGTACGAGGTCCACCGCCAGCTCGGCACGACCAGCGAGCAGTGGGGTGAGACGCCGGGAACGTCGTTCACCGCGGGGAACCTCAACCCCGGCAGCAGGTACACGGTCAACGTGCTGGCGCGCGATGCCGCGGGGGCGCTGTCGTGGTCGTCTCCCCCGCTCACCGTCACCACCGGCACCCCCGCGCAGAGCGCCTGCCGGGTGCGCCTGACCAACACGACCGACTGGAGCAGCGGGTTCATCGGTGCCGTCGACATCACCAACACCGGCTCCCAGCCGATCGCCGACTGGACGCTGACCTTCAGCTGGCCCACCGGTCTGCAGCAGGTGTCGTCCGGCTGGAACGCGACGTGGGCCCAGACCGGACGCACGGTCACGGTCACCGGCTCCACCCGCATCGAACCGAACTCGACCGTCGGCACCGGCTTCGTCGGCAGCTACACCGGGCCGAACATCCCGCCGGCGGCCTTCACGTTGAACGGAACGCTGTGCTCAAAGGAGAGCGGATGAAGCGGCGGCACAAGGTTTTCGGCGCGCTGATCGCGGCTGTGGTGGCCGCGGGCGGAATGGTCTCCATCGCCACGGCCGGTCAGGTCGCGACGGTGGTGGCGGCCGGCGGCACCGGCACGGGATACCTGCACACCAGCGGCAGCAAGATCCTGGACAGCACCGGCGCGACGGTCAGGCTGACCGGCATCAACTGGTTCGGGATGGAGACCGACAACAAGACGTTCCACGGTCTGTGGGCCAGCGTCACGTGGCGCCAGCAGCTCGATCACATGGCGCAGCTGGGCTACAACACCCTGCGCGTCCCGTTCTCCAACGACGCGTTGAAACCCGACGCCAGGGCCACCGGCATCAACGACTACACCAATCCCGACCTGGTGGGCCTGTCACCCTTGCAGATCCTCGACAAGGTGATCGGTTACGCGGGCCAGAAGGGGATGCGCGTCATCCTCGACCGGCACCGGCCGACCAGCGCGGGCCAGACCGCCCTCTGGTACACGGCCGGTGTTCCGGAGAGCACGTGGATCAACGACTGGAAGATGCTCGCGCAACGCTATGCGGGCAACACCACTGTCATCGGCGCCGACCTGCACAACGAGCCGCACGCCGAGGGCACCAACCCGGCGGCGACCGGGTCGTGCTGGGGTTGCGGTGACACCAGCCGCGACTGGCGGCTCGCGGCCGAACGGGCCGGCAACGCGATTCTTGGCGTGCAGCCGAACTGGCTGATCTTCGTGGAGGGCGTGAGCTGCCCGAGCGGCGGGCTGTCGAACGTGTGGGACGGCGACCCGTCCAACGACGAGGACTGCGGCTGGTGGGGCGGGAACCTGTCGAAGGCGGGCCAGTTCCCGGTGCGCCTGTCCGTGGCGAACCGGCTGGTGTACTCGCCGCACGAGTACGCGACCTCGGTCTACAACCAGCCGTGGTTCAGCGCACCGGACTACCCGGCGAACATGCCGGGAATCTGGGACAAGTACTGGGGTTACCTGTACAAGCAGAACATCGCACCGCTGATGATGGGCGAGTTCGGCACCACGCTCGCGAACCCGGTCGACAAGGTGTGGCTCGAGAAGCTGATGGCCTACACCGGGACCGGCGTGAACGGCATCTCGTTCACCTACTGGTCGTGGAATCCCAATTCCGGCGACACCGGTGGCATCGTCGGCGACGACTGGACGACGGTGAACCAGGCCAAGCAGAACATCCTGCAGCCGTACCTTATCCCGCCCACCGGTGGCGGGCCCGGTCCGACGACGACCACTTCGGGCGGCGGCGGTGGCACGGGTGCGTGCAAGACGGCGTGGAAGCTGGACAACTCCTGGCAGGGCGGTTTCCAGGGCGCGCTGACCGTCACGAACACCGGGACGAACGCCGCCAACCCGTGGACCGTCGCGTTCACGCTGCCCAGCGGAGTCACCGTTTCCAACGGCTGGAACGGCACCTTCAGCCAGTCCGGCACCACGGTCACCGTGACCGCGCCGTCGCACAGCCCGTCGCTGAGCGCGGGAGCGGCCGTGTCGCTCGGCTTCACGGCCAATGGCACGACGGCCGCACCTTCTGCCGTGACGCTCAACCAGGCGGCCTGCACCTCATGACACGACTCCGGCCGCGGTGCTCTTCGCACCGCGGCCGGAAAGCCGGATCAGACGCTGGCGGTGGTGCGGGCAGCCAGACCGTCGATGACGGCGCCCAGCTTCTCGGTGACCTCGGGGTCGTCGACCGGGTGCAGCTCGGCGAAGCGGACCACCGAGCCTGGGATCGACAGCGTCAGGTCCTCGGCGACCTCGGCGCCGGCGATCTTGACGGCCTTGCGGGCCTCGTCCTGCGCCCAGACGCCGCCGTACTGCCCGAACGCGGTGCCGACGACGGCGACCGGCTTGCCGGACAGGGCACCCGCGCCGTAGGGGCGCGACAGCCAGTCGATGGCGTTCTTCAGCACGGCAGGGATGGTGCCGTTGTACTCGGGCGAGACCAGGAGCAGCGCGTCCGCCTCGACGGCGGCCTCGCGCAGCTTGACGGCGGCGGCCGGAACGGTGCCCTCGGCGTCGATGTCCTCGTTGTAGAACGGCACGGTGTCCAGGCCGTCGAACAGGCTGACCTCGACGTGCTCCGGGGCGATCTGCGCCGCGGCTTCGGCGAGCCTGCGGTTGTGCGATCCGGCGCGGAGGCTGCCGACGAGGGTGAGGATGCGGACGGCCATTACTTACTCCCGGGGTGCAGGCTGTGTGGAACGGTCCTCACCATAAACGGGAAGCGGCCCGTTTATCTTCCCAGTAGGCTGATGACGTGATCGACGGCACACCTCTGCCCCTCCTCGGCTCGGACACACAGCTGCGCGCGGACGCGGTGCGCAACCGCGCGCGCCTGCTGGAAGCCGCGGCCAGACTGGCGGCCGAACACGGCGCGGCGGCCATCACGATGGAGTCCGTCGCCGCCGCGGCAGGAGTCGGCAAGGGCACGGTGTCCCGCCGCTTCGGCGACCGCAACGGCCTGCTCCAGGCCCTGCTGGACCACTCGGAGCAACAGTTCCAGGAGGCGTTCATCAGCGGCCAGCCACCGTTGGGCCCCGGCGCCGACGCACGTGCGCGGCTGCGGGCGTTCGGACCGGCCCTGCTGCGCCACGAACGCACCCACCTGGGCCTCTACCTGGCCGCCGAGCCCGTCGCCGAGCGACGGTTCTCGGTTCCGGCGCAGCGGGTGCGCCACACCCACGTCGCGGCGCTGGTGCGCGCGGTCCTCCCGGACACCGACGTCGAGCTGCTCGCCCACACGCTGCTGTCCTCAGTGGACGTCGTGCTGGTGGATCACCTCATCCGCAACCGCGGCATGCCGCTGAAGCGGATCGAGGCGGGGTGGCACGAGCTGGTCGGCCTGATGGTTGAGCGCACCTGACCGGAACTCGGTCAGCTCGGCGCCGTCGAACCCGGCCGCACGGACGATGTCTTCCAGCGCGGCCCGGATCTCGTCTGTGACCAGATCCCGGTCGAGCTCGACCCGTCCGACGTTCCCGAGATCGCGCACCCGCAGATCCCTGCTGGGCGTCCCGCGCGCGGCGAGCCACGCCCGCACGGCCACCTCGGCACGTTCGACCCTGGCCAGCCGCGCCGGCGTGATCGTCAGCCCGTACCGCACCCGGCTCGCCAGGCACGGCATCGCGGGCTTGTCCCACGTGGACAGACCCCAGTGGCGGCTCAGGGCGCGGACGTCGGCCTTGCTCATTCCCAGGTCTCGCAACGGGGTGTGCACCCCGATCTCGTCACCCGCGCGGATTCCCGGCCGGAACGGGTCGACGGCGTCGTCGGCGTTCGTGCCGGTCGCGACCGCCGTCAGCCCGTGCTTCCGCGCCTCGGTCATGATGGCGTCCAGAACCGTGGACTTGCAGAAGTAGCAACGATCGCGGCCGTTCGCGGCGTACCTGGGATTGTCCAGCTCGGTGGTGTTCGGCGCGAGGTGCCGCACGCCTTGGGCTTCGGCGAAGGCCTTGGCGTGCTCCAGTTCCGCGGCGGCCAGGCTGTCGGAGTTGGCGGTGACCGCGAGGACCGCGTCGGGTCCGTTCGCCTTGACGGCGGCGGCGAGGACCAGGGCGGAGTCCGCACCACCGGAGAACGCGACAGCTACCGGGCCGATCTCGGCCAGGCGGGCAACCAGCCGTGTGTGCATCAACGCTCCTCCTGCGCCGCCAAGGCCAGCACGGTACGCAACGGCAATCCCGTCTGCCTGGCCACCGCGACGGCGTCGTCGAACTCGGGCTTGCCGTGGTGCGGACCGTGTTTGCGCCGCACGGGCATGCCGTGGACGTGGACGACATCCGTGGTCCTGGCCGCGGCCGTTCGACGCACCTCGCTTCGCCGCACCCCGAGCGTTCCGGTCTCGGCGAACATCAGGCCTTCGATCTCGTCGGCCGTCTCTGGAGTCACCAGGGCGTGCAGGACGTGCGCCGGTCGCCCCTTCTTCATCACGGCGGGCGTGATCCAGCTGTCGAGCGCGCCCCGGTCGAGCAGGTGGCCGACGACGTAGCCGAGCACCTCGCCGCTGACGTCGTCGAGGTTGGTCTCCAGCAACACCAGATCACGCACCCGTGCCGTCTCCACCTCGCCAAGCCGCACGACCGCGACGTTGGGCCGGTCGGCGAGCGTCCGGGTGCCCGCCCCGTAGCCGGTGGCGGCCAGCCGCATCGGGGGCGGCGGACCGTAGTCGACGTCCAGCGCGCGCAGGAGAGCGGCCGCGGTCGGCGTCACGGTCTCGCCTCGCACCGACGTCCCGGTGACGACCGCGCCTTCGAGCAGCGCCGCCGTCGCGGGGGCCGGGCAGGGCAGGATGCCGTGGGCCGTGCGGACCTCGCCGGTACCGAGCGGCAACGGTTCACAGTGGACAGTGCTGACACCCAGCGCACGCAGGGCAGCCGCCACCCCGACGACGTCGACGAGGGTGTCGTGGCCGCCGAGCTCGTGCAGGTGCACCTCGTCGGGCTCCTCACCGTGCAGGCGTCCCTCGACCTCGGCGATCACGCGCAACGCCTTCGTGGCGACGTCCGCCACCGCACGGTCGCGAACCCTGCCGGCCATGGCGATCAGTTCCTTCGCCTTGCGACTGGTGGCGTCGTCCGACACCGAGACGGCCGCTCTCCTGGCCGTGATCCCGTGGGTGAGCACCTGCGTGACGGTGAGGTCCCAGCCGGTCAGTCCGGTGTCGGCGACGGCGGCGCGGATCGCGTCCAGCGGCGCGCCGGCGTCGACGAGGGCGGCGAGCAGCATGTCCCCGGCCAGACCGGTGAACGGCGAGATGACGCAGACCCGGCTCATCGCGCCACCCGTGACAGCCGGAACGCGGCCATGGCCGCGCCGAACCCGGAGTCGATGTTCACCACGGTGATCCCGGCCGCGCAGGACGCGTGCATGGCGAGCAACGCGGTGATGCCCTCCAGCCCCGCGCCGTAGCCGGTGGAGGTGGGAACCGCGACCACCGGGCAAGCGACCAGACCACCGATCGCACTGGCCAAGGCGCCTTCCATCCCCGCCACGACGATGACGGTGTCCGCGGCGCGCAGCCGTTCCTGCTCGGCGAGGAGCCGGTGCAGGCCGGCCACTCCCACGTCGGTGACGGTGGTGACCGTGAGACCCGCGGCGGTGGCAACGGCGGCGGCTTCGCGCGCCACGGGTTGGTCGGCGGTGCCGGCGGCGGCGACGACCACGGTGAACCCGACCGGTTCGGCTGGGCGCCAGACGAGCAGGCGAGCCGGGGCGTCGTAGGTGCCGTCGCCCACTGTGCCGAGGACGGAGGCCGCTGTCTCGGCGTCTATGCGGGTGGCGAGCACCGGACCATTGTTGTGCCGCAACAACGTTTGCGCGATCGAGGCGATCTCGGCTGGGGTTTTGCCGGTGCCGTAGATGACCTCGGGCAGGCCCTGGCGGGCTTCGCGGGCGATGTCCACCCTGGCGAAACCGAGGTCGACCGCGTCGGATCCGGTCATGCCGCTCCACCCCTGGCCACGACGCCTGCCAGCTCCCGCCCGATCTCCGCGAGCAACGCCGGCGCCCGGCCGATCGCGACATCGAGACTCCCGGCCCGGTCCAGCAGCGACCACGCGCCGACGACCCCGATCTCACGCAGCCGTTCGGCGGAAAGGCGGACATCACCGGCGACCACGGCAACCGGCACCCCATACCGCCGCGCCAGCGAGGCCACACCGACCGGAGCCTTGCCGTGCAGGCTCTGTTCGTCGAACCTCCCCTCTCCGACCACGACCAGCGACGCGTCCCGCATCGCCTCCGCGACGCCGAGCTCACCGAGGACGAAGGACGCACCCGAAACACGCCGGGCCCCGAGAGCAGCCAGAGCCGCGAAGCCGGTGCCACCGGCGGCACCCGCACCGGGCGCGGAACTCACATCACGTCCGGTCGCGGCGGTCACCACCGAGGCGAACTGACGCAGCCCGCGCTCCAGCACCTCCACATCGCGCGGGGAGGCTCCCTTCTGCGGACCGAACACCGCGGCGGCACCGGAAGGCCCGCACAACGGATTGTCCACATCGGACACCAGGGTCACGCGCGCCAAGCGCAAGCGGAAGTCCAAGGTGGACAGATCGAGGTGGGCGGCGGTCGTCAGAGCGGCGCCTCCCGGGCCCACCGGGACGCCGCGCGCGTCGGTGATGACGGCGCCCAGGGCTCGCAGCAGGCCCGCTCCCCCGTCGGTGGTGGCGCTGCCGCCCACGGCCAGCACGATGTCCAGGCAGCCGTGGTCGAGGGCGGCACGGATCAGTTCGCCGGTGCCGTGACTGTCGGCCACGAGAGGTGCCGGGCGGCCCGGCAGCACGTCCAGGCCGCTCGCCTGGGCCATTTCGATCACCGCGCGGGTGCCTCGCACGGCGAACGCGGCGCGCAGCGGACGACCGGTGGGTCCGCTCACGTCGGCGTGCACCAACCGGTAGCCGGCGCCTGCCAGCGCGGCGAGGGTGCCTTCGCCGCCGTCCGCCACCGGCATCGTCATCGCGCGACCGCCCGCGGCGGTCACTCCCACCGCCACGGCGGCGCTGGCCTCGGCCGCGGTGAGGCAGCCGCGGAACTTGTCCAGGCAGATCAGCACCGGGGCGATCATCGCGCAGTCCCGGCGACGTACGGAATCGTCTGCGGCCCCTCGGGCAGCACGCACAAACGCGCGTTCGGGCCCGCCGACGCCAACGCCTCGGCCACGAAAGAAGAGATGTCCGAGGTCTGGGAGAGGTGAGCAGTAGCCAGGTCGGCGTCGCTGAGGTGCGAGGTGTGCATGACGACCCGGCACGCGGACTGGATGCGGGCCTGGATCTGCACCTGCCACTGATCGGGTTCGGTGACCGTGCGCGCGGAGATCGACTCGAACAGCGCGGCGGGCGAGTCGGCGGACGCCAGAACCGCGCGGTACGAGCCGTGATCCGGGAAGCCGTCACGGCACTCCGCCGCGCACACGATCGTGCCGCCCGGCTTCACCACCTGGAAGGCGGCCGACATGCCCTTCACCGACTGGTACAGGTTCTGGTCCAGCGGATAGCCGGAGTTGGTCGTCACCACCACGTCGAAGAGGTGCGGCACCGGCTGCATCGCCACGCCGCGGGCGGTGCGCACGGCCGCGGCGTGCATCTCCAGCAGGTCGCCGCCGAACGCCGCCACGACCTCCTTGTCCTGGTTCAGGACCACGTCGAACCCGAACGTCACGCCGGTGGCGGCCGCGATGGCACGCACGTCGTCGTGCACCGGATTGCCCTCGATGATCCCCCACGCCGCCCGCGGGTGACCGATCCGGCGGGCGTCGTGCAGCACCAGCACGGTTTCCAGCGCCGCGAGACCGGGTGCGACGAGCTTCGGGCCGCCGGAGAAGCCGGCGAAGAAGTGCGGTTCGACGAAACCGGTGGTGATGCGGACGTCCGCATCGACCCATTCGCTGTTCAGCCACACCGGCACGGACGCGCCGAGCTCACCCATCCACGTCAGGCTGCCCCGGTCGCGCGCGTCGTGGTTGACGATCCGGACCGAGTCGACCACCGCGTCACCGAACATCTCGCGCAGCTCGGCCGGGGAGTTGCCCCGGTGTGTGCCGGTCGCGACCAGCACGACTACGTCGTCGAGGTCGACCAGGCCGTCGAGCTCCTCCAGGATCGCCGGGATCATCAGGTGCCGCGGCTGCGGGCGCGTGCCGTCGCAAGCCGAGATGGCCACGGTCTGGCCGCGACGCACGCGCTCGCGCAACGGTGGGCCTGCCACTGGAGCGCGTAACGCGCTGCGGAGAATCTCCTGCGGTGGTGCGGAAACCTGGTGATGGCGAGGAGTCACGACCGTGGTCACCGCCGGATCGCACAGCAGGTCCAAGCCAGTCTCGCCGTAAGCAAGTCGAACCTTTTCCATCAGCGAGTTCCCAACCCGTAGACGCGGGCCGCCGTGCCACCGAAGAGCTCGGAGCGCTCGGCTGCGGACAGACCCGAGCACAGGTCCGCAGCCGCGTCGAAGACCTCGGAGTAGGAGGCGGCGAGCAGGCAGACGGGCCAGTCCGAGCCGACCATCAGCCGGTCGGGCCCGAACACCGTCAGCGCGACGTCCGCGTAGGGCTTCAACGCCTCGACGGTCCACTGTGGACCGGCCTCGGTGACCAGACCGGACAGCTTGGCGGTCACGTTCGGTTCCGCCGCCAGCGCCGCGAGGTGCGTGGCCCAGGGCTCGACCAGCCCACCGGCAATGTCCGGTTTGGACAGATGGTCCACCACGAACATCATGTCCGGCACCGCCCGCACCGCCACCAGCGCCGCGGGAAGCTGATGGGGACGGGTCAGCACGTCGTACACGAGCCCGGCGTCGCGTACCGCACGCAGCCCGGCGATCACGTCCGGACGCATGAGCCAGTCCGGGTCGGGTTCGGACTGCACCAGGTGGCGGATGCCCACCAGCCGGTCGCCGCCCGGCCCCGACCGCAACCGGTCGAGCTGCTCGGCGACGTCGGGCGCGGTCAGGTCGACCCACCCGACAACGCCCGCCACGAGGTCTGATTCGACGGCGAGGAACTCCGCCGTCTCGTCGAGGTCGTTCAGCACCTGGACCAGCACGGTGGCGTCCACGCCCGCCGGTTCGGTCACCGCACGCAGATCCGCAGGCGAGAAGGAACGGCGGATCGGCCCGGACAGCCAGTCCTGCGGCCGGGAGGAAAGGTCCCACAGGTGGTGGTGGGCGTCGATCCGGCGCATCACGCCTGCCCGATCCGCTGCCGCTGCGCGCCCAGGCGGTCGATGCTGAGCTCGACGGTGTCGCCCGCGCGCAGGTACCCGAAGTCGTTGACGCCGAGCGCCACCCCGGCCGGCGTGCCCGTGTTCACCACGTCACCGGGCTCGAGAACCATGAACTGGCTGAGGTACCAGATGATGTGGTGCACGCCGAAGAGCATGTTCTTGGTGTTGCCGTCCTGGCGGAGCTCGCCGTTGACGCTCAGCTTCAGGCCGAGCGCCTGCGGGTCGCCCACCTCGTCCGCGGTGACGAGCCACGGCCCCAGCGGGTTGAACGTCTCGCAGGACTTGCCCTTCGTCCACTGGCCGCCGCGCTCGATCTGGAACTCGCGTTCGCTGACGTCGTTGGAGATCGCGTAGCCGGCGATCACCGCCGCCGCGTGCTGCGGGCTCTCCAGGTACCGCGCGGTGTCCCCGAGCACGACGGCCAGCTCCACCTCGTAGTCGGTCTTGACACTCTTCCTGGGCACCAGGACCGTGTCGTTCGGGCCGATGACGGTGTTGGTGTTCTTCATGAACACCACGGGTTCGCTGGGCGGTTCCGCCGACGTCTCGGCCGCGTGGTCGGAGTAGTTGAGCCCGATGCACACCAGGGCACCGGGACGCGCGACGGGCGCGCCGATCCGCATCCCCGCGGCGTCCAGCTCCGGCAGACCGCTCAGGGCGTCGCGTACCCGCGCGACACCACCGTTCGCCAGGAAGTCACCGTTGATCTCACTGGTCACCGCACGCAGATCACGCACGCGGCCGGCGTCGTCCAGCACCGCGGGAATCTCGGCGCCGGGGTCGCCCACACGCAGCAGTCGCATTGCCCTACCTCACTCTGTTCTCGTAAGCGGGGGTCACGGAGTCGGCACGCCGGCCGCGAGCAGTCCTTCGGCACGCAGGTCCGCCCACAGCTCCGGTGGCGGAGGAGTGGCGAAGGCCGCCACGTTCGCGGTGAGCTCCTCCTCGCTGCGGGCCCCGATCAGCGCGCCGGTCACCGCCGGGTGCCCGAACGGGAACCACAGCGCAGCGGCAGGCAGCGTCGTGCCGTGCCGTGCGCACACCGCGGCGATCCGCCTGGCGCGGCCGAGCACGTCCGCCGGTGCGGTCCGGTAGTCGTAGGTGGCGTCGTCCGGCACGTCGTGACGCGCCAGCAGACCGGAGTTGAACAACCCGGCGGCGAGCACGTCGACCCCGCGCTCGGCGCACAACGGGAGGAGCTCGTCCAGCGCCGGTTGTTCCAGCAACGTGTAACGCCCGGCGAGCAGGACGCAGTCCACAGAGGACTCCCGCACGAACCGGGCGAGCATCCGCCACTGGTTCATCCCGGCCCCGATCGCACCGACGACGCCCTGCTCGCGCAGCTCCGCCAACGCGGGCAACGCCTCACCGAAGGCCTGGTCCCAGTGGTCGTCGGGGTCGTGCAGGTAGACCACGTCCACCCGGTCGAGCCCGAGCCGTTCCAGTGACGACTCCAGGCTCCTCCGCACGCCGTCAGCGCTGAAGTCCCACACGCGGCGCCACCGCGCCGGAACCACGAAGCCGTCGTCGTCGAGCCGATCCGCTCCGGACGGGTCGGGCACGAGCAGCCTGCCCACCTTGGTGGACAACACGAACTCGTCGCGCGGGCGGTCCTTCAGCGCCGAGCCGAGCCGCTTCTCCGCAAGCCCGAGCCCGTAGTGCGGTGCGGTGTCGAAGGTCCGGATTCCGGCCTCCCACGCTGCGTCGATCACGGCACGGGCCTCGTGGTCCGCGACCTCGGCGTAGAGGTTGCCCAGCGGCGAGGTGCCGAGTCCGAGCCTGCTCAGGACGTCAGCCACGGGGACGCAACCTCAGCCCGTCCATGCCACCGTCGACGGCGAGCACGGTTCCGGTGGTGGAGCCGGACAACGGGCTCGCGAGGTACGCGATCGCCCCGGCGATCTCGTCGGCGCTGACCAGCCGGCCGTGCGGTTGCCTGGCCTCCAGTGCCGCGCGCTCGGCAGCCGGATCCGGTGCCGAGTCGAGCAACCGCTGCACCCAGGGCGTGTCGGCGGTGCCGGGCGCGACCGCGTTCACCCTGATGCCCTCGCGCACGTGGTCGGCGGCCAGAGCACGGGTCAGCGCGTGCACCGCACCCTTGCTGGCCGAGTACACGGCCCGTTGCGGCAGACCCGCGGTGGCCGCGATGGAACCGGTGTTCACGATGGCGGCGGCGTGGGAGTTCCGCAGGTGCGGCAACGCCGCGCGGGCCACCCTGGCCATCCCGACCACGTTGACGTTCAGCACTTTCAGCCACTCGTCGTCGGTCGCGGCACTCACGTCGCCCTGCGCGCCGATGCCCGCGTTGTTGATCACGATGTCGAGCCCGCCGAAGTGCGCGACCACCGCGTCCACCGCCTCGCGCACGCTCTGGTCGTCGGTGACGTCGGCCCGCACGAAGAACATGCCGTCCGGCAGGTCGTTCGCTGCCAGGTCGAGCACGGCGACCCGCGCGCCGCGGCCGGACAACAGCTCGGCCGTGCTCCGGCCGATGCCCGAGCCGCCACCGGTGACCAGCGCCACCAGCCCGTCGAAGTCAGCCATGATCAGTCGCTCCGTTCGTCGGTTGCTTGCCGGGGTGAGAGCACGCCGCACAGGCGGAATCCGTGTCCGCCTGAGGATGCGCGCCGATGGAACTAACGGTCGAGGCGGCCGGGCTCACCCGCGTCGCTGCGGCGCACGAGCCAGGCCTCGGTGATGTGGGTGAACATGGCCTCGGCCGCACCGGTCGCATCGCCTGCCGCGATGCGCTCGCAGATGAGGCGGTGCCCGCGGTTCGACGCCGCGCACAGGTCGCGATCGGTGCGGCCCGTGTAGCGGGCGGTGTTGAAGACCTGGCTTTCCAGCGCCCGCACGACACCTCTGGCGATGCGGTTGCCGGAAGCCCGCATGATCGTGTCGTGGAACGCGTGGTCGAGCTCGCGGTAGGCGACCGGATCGTGCAGCACCTGCTCCATGCGCTCGACGAGATCACGAAGCGCCGCAACGGTTTCCGGATCGGCGCTGCGCGCGGCGACCTGCGCCATGTCCGACTCGAGCAGCCGGCGCGTGACCACCAGGTCGTCCAGCACACCCAGCGTCTCGTCCTCGGCGACCACCGCGCCCAGGACGAGCTCGTCGAGCATGTTCCACGTCGACGGCGGGTTGACCATCGTGCCGGCACCCTGCCGCACCTGGACCAAACCCTTCTCCTGCAGCACCTTCATCGCCTCGCGGATGACGGTCCTGCTCACCGAGAAGGACTCGCACAACGCGGGCTCCGGCGGCAGCGACGTTCCGGGAGCGTGCTCACCGCGCACGATGCGGCCCACGAGCTCGGTCGTGATCGCTCCGGTCAGGTTCATCGGCCGACGGGCCCAGCTCGGCGCTTCCGGTGCGCTGGGCCGCTGGCCTGGTGCAGTCATGCCGGGGAGTGTACCGCCAAACGGGCATTGACGTAATACGTCATACGAATTACGTTCAGGCGCACCTCGTCGGGCCGCTTGCACGCCCGGCCACCGTCTCTCGGGAAGTGAGCAGCGATGAAGCAGCGCACACCATGGACTGCCGCCCTCGTGGTGGGGCTGGCGTTGACCGCCGCCGGATGCGGAAGCGCGTCAGGGCCCGGCAACTCGTCCGGCGGTTCGAGCGACAAACTCGTGGTCTGGGACTGGAAGTCGGGCGACGCGAAGGCGGCCGGCTACGTCCAGAAGGCGAAGGCGGACTTCGCCAAGAAGCACCCCGGCGTGAACGTCGAGTTCGTGGCCCAGCCCTTCGACCAGTACTACACCCTGCTCGGCGCGGCCATCCAGTCCGGCAAGGGACCCGACGTCATCCTGTTCAACGGCGGCGGGCAGATCCGCGACCGCTCCGACGCGCTCGCCCCGCTCGACTCCTACGTCGCCGACGACAAGCAGCGGCTGGCCGGCTGGGACGCGTTCACCAAGGGCGGCAAGATCTACGCGGAACCGGTGACGCTGCAGGGCCACCCGATCTACTACAACAAGGATCTCTACTCCAAGGCCGGCCTCAACCCCGACGCTCCGGCCAAGACGCTGGACGAGTTCATCCGCAGCTGCGGTGCCATCACCCAGAAGACCGGGGCGAAGTGCTTCTCGCTGGGCAACAAGGAAGGCGTCGGCATCCAGTTCTGGTTGTCCTCCTTGGGTTCCGCGGTGCTGACGCCGCAGGAGTACGATGACTGGGTCGCAGGCAAGCGCAACTGGTCCTCACCGGACGTCAAGAAGATCTTCGAACTGTGGAAGCAGGCCGGTGACACCGGGCTGAACACCGACGGCGCCAACTCCACCGCGATGTTCAACGACGCGTTCGCGTCCTTCAACTCCGGCAAGGCCGCCAACATCATCGGCCTCATGTCGGACGTCGGGCACTGGAAGGACTTCGCCGAGTTCCTCACCCCGGAGAAGGTAGGCGTCATGGTCGCGCCGCAGGTCAACCCGGCCGCGAAGCCGAGCCTGCCCTACGACGGCGGCATCGGTTACGCCGTCGCGAAGTGGACGAAGGACCCGAAGCTCGCCGCGGACCTGGTGCGGTCGCTGACCTCGACCGACGCGCTCAAGGCGTTCTTCGTGGACGGTGGCGCGATCGCCTCCGACACCACCATCGACACCTCCACGGGCGGCCCGGCAGTCAAGACGATCGTGTCCGACGTGAAGAACGGCAAGCCGGCCCTGCACGTCGCGCTGGGATCCAAGACGGTCGACCTGATGGGCCGTCTCTCCCAGCAGCTGCTCAGCGGCTCGATCACGGTGGACGAGGTGCTGCAGCAGCTGGCCGCCTCGGACAAGACGGGCTGACCGACCGTGGCAGCTCAATCACTGTCCGCTGTGGACGCCGCCGTGCCGGCGTCCACAGCGGGGGCCGCGTCGTCGCGACGCAACCGCAGGGGCTCGCGGGCGGAACGCCTGGCACCGCTGGTCCTGCTCGCACCGGCCGTCCTCGTCATCGCCGGGCTGCGGCTGTGGCCGCTGGTACTGGGGATCAACTTCTCGTTCACCGGTGACGGCGACCGCAACGGCCTGGCGGTCGGGTTCGACAACTACCTGACGCTGCTCGGCGATCCGCTCTTCCGCACGGCGTTGCGCAACGTGGGCCTGCTCGTGCTGTTGCTGCCGGTGGCGGTGGCGATTCCCGGTCTGCTCGCGACGTTCATCTACCTGAAGGTGCCGGGGCACCGCTTCTACCGCGGCGTCTACTTCTTCCCCGCCGTGCTCTCCCCCGTGATCGTCGGCGCGATCTTCAACCTGCTGCTGGCCTTCGACGGTCCGCTCAACGCGCTGCTCGGCGGCCTGGGCATCGGGCCGGTGGACTGGCTCGGCGATCCGGACGTGGCGATCTTCGCGGTCGTGGGCGTCCACGTCTGGGCGACGTTCGGCATGGCACTGGTCGTCTTCCTGGCCGGGTTCGCCACACTGGACTCCTCGTTGCTGGACGCGGCCAAAGTGGACGGTGCATCGCTGCCTCAGACCATCTGGCACGTCATCGTCCCGAGCCTGTCGCGCACCATCCAGTTCGTCTTCGTCACCACGATGATCGGCATGCTGACGTCGATGTTCGGCCTGGTGTACGTGATGACGAGCGGCGGGCCGGAGGGGTCGACGTACCTGCCCGAGTACTACGTGTGGATCCAGCAGGGGCAGATGAACCAGCCCGCACTCGCGTCCGCGGCGTCCACCGCGCTGTTCCTGATCATGCTCGTGGTGGGGCTGGCCCAGATCAGCATCCTGCGCCGCGCGGGAAAGGAGGACTGATGCCCCGCACCCGGTTGACCAGATGGGTCGTCGCGATCCCGATGGCCGTGCTCGCGCTGGCCACGATCTACCCCATCGTGTTCACCACCAACGTCGCCATGAAGACCCGCCGCGAGTACGTCCTCGACCGGTTCTCCCTGGCCGACTCACTGAGCTGGAACAACATCGTCAAGGCATGGACGAGCGTCGGGATGTCCCGCTACTTCCTGAACTCGGTGATCGTCGTGGCGTGCTCGGTCGCACTGTTGCTGCTGATCGGGTCGATGGCGGGGTTCGCGCTCGCCAGGTTGCGCTTCCGCGGTTCGTCCACGCTCTTCCTGGGCGTGCTCGCCGCGTTGTTCATCCCGTTCCAGGTGATCATGGTTCCCCTGGCCCGGATCATGGCGGACACCGGCCTCGTCGACACCTACCCCGGGCTGGTGCTCGCGTACGTGGCGCAGTTCCTGCCGTTCACGATCTTCCTGCTGACGAGCTACTACTCGACGGTGCCCGCGGACATCGTCGACGCCGCGCGCATCGACGGGAACACCGTGTACGGCGTGTACTGGCGGATCATGCTGCCGATCGGCGCACCCGCGTTGTTGTCCGTCGGCGTGCTCAACGCCTTGTTCTGCTGGAACGACGTCCTCATCTCGTTGCTGATGATGCCGTCCGCCGAGCACCGCACGCTCATGGTCGGCGTCACGTCGTTGCGCGGCCAGTATTCCGACGACATCCCGACGTTCGCCTCGGGTGTGCTGATCGCCGCCGTACCGGTCCTCGTCGTCTACCTGTTCCTGCAACGCCAGATCGCCGACGGTGTCACCGCCGGGTCCACGAAGGGCTGACATGCGCATCACGGCATACCGGACTCTCACCACGGTCCAGGACTGGGGCCGGCCGGTCGGTGACGCCAACGGCGTGTACGCCGACGGCATCGTCAGGGTCCCGCTCGTCGTCGTCGAGACCGACGAGGGCATCACCGGTGTCGGGCTCGGCCCCCACGTGGAGATCGAGAACGTCTTCGCCGCCATCGAGGGCGAGGACCCGCGTTCGGTCACGGCGCTCTACGACCGGATGTTGCGCCGGACGTTCAAGGCCGGCCACGCCGGAGCGGTGTTCGGCACCATCGGAGCCCTCGACACCGCGTTGTGGGACATCAAGGCCCAGGCGGCGGGCGAACCCCTGTGGCGGCTGCTCGGCGGACGCGACCGCCGCGTCCCCGCCTACGCCTCGGCTCTGTGCATCGCGCTGAACGACGAAGAACTCCTTGCCGTGTACCGGACCTACGCGGAGCACGGCCTGCGCGCGGCGAAGCTCAAGGGCGGTCTCGACGTCGACCGCGACCGCCACCGCCTCACCCTGCTGCGCGACCTGTTCGTCGACGCGGGGCACGGCGTGCGGCCGAGCCTGATGCTCGACGTCAACGAGGCCCTGACGCGCAAACAGGCCGTGCGCCACGTCGGTGAGATCGAACGAACCCTCGACCTGACCTGGATCGAGGAACCGGTGCGGCGCTGGGACGCGGAAGGACACGCGGCGGTCAGCCGCGGCGTGCGTGCCTCGGTCGCCACCGGCGAGAACCTCACCGGCCTCGAACAACACCGGTCGCTCATCGCGGCCGGAGCGGTCGACATCGCGCAGACGGCCGCGGTCTGGGGCATCACGCACTTCCTGCGCGTCGCCACCCTCGCGCACGCGCACGACCTGCCCGTCAGCCCGATCGGCACCACGCCGGTCGGGCTGCTGCACGCCGCGACGTCGATCCCCAACCACCTCGTGAGCGAACTGCAGGACCTCCAGCCACCGGTGGGCATCTCCGTCGATCTGCACGTCGAGGACGGGGCCTACGTCCTCGGCGACAGCCCCGGCCTGGGAGTGCGCCTCGACGAGGAGGCGATCGCCGCCGCGGGTCACCTGATCCCCCACCCGGCCTCCGGTGGCTCGCACATCCGGCCGGAACGCGCGGGCCATCGCCTGCTCCCGGCCAGGGTCGACGGAACCGCCGTGCTCAACGCCCAGCCCTGAAGGAGAACGATGAACCGCCCGCAGCGCTACGGCATGGTGATCCGGCTCCGCCCGGAACGACGCGAGGAGTACCTGCGGCTGCACTCTGCCGTCTGGCCGGCCGTCGAGCAGACGATGCTCGACGCGAACATGCGGAACTTCACGATCTTCCTGCACGAGGATCTGTTGTTCGGCTACTACGAGTACATCGGTGACGACCACGAAGCCGACCAGGCCCGCATCGCCGCCGATCCGGAGACGCAGCGGTGGTGGACGTTCACCGATCCGTGCCAGGAGTCGCTGATGCCGGCCGGGTCCGGGCAGTGGTGGGCGCCGATGCAGGAGGTCTGGCACATGGACTGATCGACGTCCTCCCCAGCGTGAACGCTCGGATTCCCGCGTAGCCAGGCCGCGTCTGGGGTGGTTCCTGCTTCATCACCCGCGGCCTCCCCGGAGGGAGGTCCGGCAGTACGTCGGAGAACCAGGGCCGTCCGGCATGACGACCCGTCGCACGGGCCACACGAACCTGGTGCGGTTGTCCCCGGCGTGAACGCCGGGGCTTGCGCCGACCTGCCTTCGCTCAGAACGCTGCTCCCACCGCGGCGCCTGCGCGGACGAAGACCGGGATGCGGTCGAGCGGTGCCGCGGCGTCGACGGTCGTCCCTCCATCGTGGACAGTGCCGGTCGCCGTGTCCTGCCACCGGGTTCCCGCCGGCAGGTACACCGGCCGGGCCCGCGTCCCGGCCTCGGTGACCGGTGCGACCAGGACGTCGGGGCCGAGCAGGAACTCGTCGTCGACCGTCCACGCGTGCTCGTCGCCGGGGAAGTCGAAGAACAGCGGACGCATCGGCGGAGCGCCGGTGCGGTGGGCGGCCTCGGACAGTTCGGCGAGGTAAGGCCGGAGGCGTTCACGCAGCCGCAGGTGTGCTTTGAGGATCTCGAAGACCTCGTCGCCGTAGGACCACACCTCGTTCGGCCCACCGGACATCGAGGTGCTGAAGGCCTGGTTCGGCGCCCGGTCGCCGTGCAGCCGCATGATCGGGCTGAACGTGCCGTACTGGAACCAGCGGACGAGGACCTCGCGGTAGGCGGGGTCGTCCGGGTCACCGCCGTGGAAACCTCCGATGTCCGTGTTCCACCACGGGATGCCGCTCAGTGCGACGTTCAGGCCGGCCCGGAGCTGGGTCGCGAGCGACTCGAACGTCGTGGGGATGTCGCCGGACCACAGCGCGGCGCCGTGGCGCTGGCTACCCGCCCACGCGCTGCGGATCAGGCTGAGCGGGCGGTCCTCGCCGGCCGACCGCAGGCCGTCGGCGACGCCCTGGGCGTGCAGCAGCGGATAGAGATTGGCGACCTGGGGGCCCGGTCCGGCGGCGTAGACGGCGCGGGCGGCGAGGTGCTGCGACACGTCCGGTTCACAGGCGTCGAGCCAGAACAGGGTGATCCCGTTGGCGTGGTAGTGCTCGTTCAGCTGTTGCCACAACAACTTCCGGGCGTCCGGATGGGTTGCGTCGTACCAGGCCATCGGCTGGTAGGCGGGTCCTGGTTCGCGGGACGGCCAGTGGCTCGTGAGCAGGCCGCCGTGGACGTCACGGACCAGCAACCCGTTGGTGCGCAACGCTTCGTGATTGTCGCTGCTCGGTTCCACGGTGGGCCACACCGACACGGCGAGCTTGACGCCGAGCTGCGCCAGCTCCTTCACCATCGCCGCGGGGTCGGGCCACTCCGCGGGTTCGAAGCGCCAGTCACCCATGTTCGGCCAGTGGAAGAAGTCGCAGACGATCACAGCCAGCGGCAGGTCGCGCCGGGCGTACTCACGGGCGACGGCGAGGAGTTCCTCCTGGTCGCGGTAGCGCAGCTTCGACTGCCAGAACCCGCTCGCCCACTCCGGCAGCAGCGGCGGACGGCCGGTGGCGTCCGCATAGCTCGCCATGATCTCGGCGGGGGTGTCGCCCGCGGTGATCCAGTAGTCGATCTGGCCGGTGGACTCGGCGACCCAGCGCGTGCCGTCCGCGCCCAGTTCCACCCGGCCGAGCGCGGGGTTGTGCCACAGCAGGCCGTAGCCGCGCGACGAGTGCAGGAACGGGATGGCTGCGACGACGTTCGCCTGGATCAGGTCGACGACCACGCCCTTCTGGTCGAACCGGCCGTTCGGGTTCTGGCCGAGGCCGAAGATCCGCTCGTCCTCGTACGCGGCGAAGTGCTGCTGGACGTGGTAGCTGCCGTCACCGCGCGGCGTGAAGATCCGCGGTCCGCTGTGGCCGAGATGCGGCCGCTTCTCGGCGAGGAGTTCGCGTCCGGTTGCCGTGTGCAGGAACCGCAGCGTGCCGGTGGGCGCCAGTTCGACGGTGAGCCTGCCGTTGACGAGGCGGGCCGATCCGTCGTCCAGGACGGCCTGTTCGACACCCGGTGACGGTGGAGCCGTCGCGTCGAGGGCGCCGGGCAGACCGCTCTCGATCGCCGTCACGGCGCTGCGGACGCGCATCGCGTGCGGGCCCCAGGGCTCGACGCGCAGGACCTCCTGCGGCGTCTGGTGGAGAAGAAGAGGCATGGTGACCCTCCGGTGTCGAAGCGCTTCGACCTGGAGACCGTAGTGATCCGCAGCGCCTTCGACAAACATTTCGACAACCGGGAGTCCTTGTCCCGCAACGAACTTCGCACACGCGCAACGCCGTTCGACAGCCATTCGATCGTTGATCGATGTTACCGCCACGTCACAGTTGACGTCATACGTGATACGTCTTATGTTCTGCCCAGACATTGGATCTCATGTCCGAAGGCACACCCCGATCCGCATCCCGGCCGAGCCTCTCGGCCGGTACTTCGGCGCACCTGTGTCCGCCGCGCGGCCCACTCGGCAGCACCGCCCCGATCGGAATCCGCGAAGCCCACCCCTTAGGAGCACAACGTGCCAGGTGGTCCCTCTCCGTTCTCCCCACGTACAGCAAACCGGTTCACCGGTGCCGCGACAGCCGTTCTGCTTGCGGCTGCAGGCGTCTCGGTGGTCCACGCACCGGCCTCGGCCGCCGTCATGTCGACCGTGTACGCCTCAGCAACCGGCTCCGGCACCGCCTGCTCGTCGGCCCAGCCGTGCTCGATCACCCAGGCCCAGACGTCGGTGCGCGCGATCGCGCCGTCGATGACCGGTGACATCGTCGTTCAGCTCGCGGGCGGCACTTACACGTTGACCTCGCCGTTGACCTTCACGGCCGCCGACTCCGGCACCAACGGCTTCACCGTGACCTGGCAGGGCGCACCGGGCTCCGTGATCTCGGGAGGACAGAAGGTCACCGGCTGGACCCAGGCGGACAGCGCGAAGAACATCTGGAAGGCCAGTGTCGGCACCGGTTTCGACGCCCGGCAGCTCCACGTCGACGGCAAGATCGCGACGAGGGCCCGCACCGCGATCAACCGGTCCGACTTCACGCTCACGTCCACGGGCATGACCTTCACCAGCAGCGCGCTGTCGTACCTGAACAACCTCGGCAACAAGAGCAGGGTCGAGCTCGAGTCGGCCAACTCGTTCACCGACCGCTACACGCCGGTGCAGTCGATCTCCGGCAACGCGATCACGATGCAGCAGCCGGCCTGGGACAACAACACCTGGGGCTGGGACACCGTCCAGAACCCGTTCAACCAGGCGGGTTTCTGGCTGGAGAACGCCAGGGAGTTCCTCGACTCCGAGGGCGAGTGGTACCTCGACACCGCCACCGGCACGCTCTACTACAAGCCGTTGGCTGGGCAGAACATCGCGAACGCCGACGTGGAGCTCCCACGGTTGCAGTCGCTGGTGAACGTCGGCGGCACGTATGACGCGCCGGCCCACAACATCTCCTTCACCGGGCTGCAGTTCTCGTACACGAGCTGGCTGCTGCCGAGCACGAGCGAGGGCTACGCGGACCAGCAAACCGGCGGCTACATCAAGGGCACGTGGAACACCAGGCCGTCCAACGCGTTCAGCAGCTGCGGCTCCGGCTGCAGCCAGTTCGAGTCGACCCGCCCCGGCTTCAGCCAGATGCCCGCGGCGGTCCAGGTCTCGGCCGCCAACGCCATCACCTTCAGCGGCAGCAAGTTCACGAACCTCGGCCAGGTGGGCATCGGCATCGGCAACGACGCCAACGGCCACACCACCGGTGTCGGGCTCGGCGCGAACAACATCACGGTCACCGGCAGCACCTTCGAACAGATCTCGGCCGGCGGCATCGTCGTCGGCGGCATGCGGGCCGACGCGCACCACCCGAGCGACAGCCGGATGACGGTCCAGAACATCGTCCTCAGCAACAACAAGGTCCACGACGTCGCTCTCGAGTACCGCAGCCACGTCGGAATCCTGGTCACCTACGCCACGAACGCGACGATCTCGCACAACGAGATCTACAACCTGCCGTACTCGGGCCTCAACCTGGGTTACGGCTGGGGCATCAACGATCCCGGTGGCAGCCAGGAGTACCAGAACCGCGGCACCTACAACTACCAGCCGCTCTACACCACGGCGACGACCGCGAAGAACAACCTGGTCATCGGCAACTACCTCCACGACACGATGACGACCATGTCCGACGGCGGCGGGTTCTACATGTTGTCCGCGAGCCCCGGCACGGTGCTCAAGCAGAACTACTTCAGGACCATGAACCGCGGCTTCGACATGTACTTCGACGAAGGCTCGCGCTACGTCTCGGTGACGAACAACGTCTACCAGGGCGGCTGGAACTGGGCCCACGCGAACGCCAACGCCAACAACCACACCGGCGACCTCACGCTGACCGACAACTGGTCCGACCACAACGGCGCCGACATCACGAACGGCACGCGGGGCAACACCGTCACGGGCACCGTCTTCGTCAGCAACGGGTCCTGGCCGGGCGGCGCGCAGAACGTGATGGCGGCCGCCGGTGTCCAGCCGACCCAGAACGTGAAGCTCGTGGGCTGGCAGTCGGGCCGCTGTGCCGACATCAACGGCGCGTCCAAGACGAGCGGTGTGCAGGTCCAGCTGTGGGACTGCTCCGGTGCCACGAACCAGCGCTGGACCTACACCTCGGGCAAGCAGCTGGTGGTGTACGGGAACAAGTGCCTCGACGCGTTCGGCGCCGGGACGGCGAACGGCACGGCGGTCGTGATCTGGGACTGCAACGGCGGCACGAACCAGCAGTGGAACGTCAACGCCAACGGCACTATCACCGGCGTGCAGGCCGGGCGGTGCCTGGAGGCGAGTGGCCAGGGCACCGGCAACGGGACGAAGCTGCAGCTGTGGGACTGCTGGGGCGGCGCCAACCAGCAGTGGAACCTGACTTCCTGACGACGAGCACCCTGCGCCGTCAGCGGGTTTCGTCGCGGCCCACGTGCTCGCGCAACCACCGTTCCGTGGTGTTGACGTGCACGAGGGCCGCGGCCTGCGCCAGCGCGGCGTCCCTGTCCACCAGCGCCTGGTAGATCGCCTCGTGCTCGGCGAGGGTGCGGCTCGCGGCGTTGTCGTCGACCAGCCCGCGCCACACCCTGCCCCGGACCGTGCGGCTGGAGATGCCCTCCAGCAACGTGGTGAGCGTGGCGTTGCCGGTGGCCGCGACGACCGCGCGGTGGAAGGCGGCGTCGTGGGCATTGAGCAGCTCGACGTCGTCGCGGGCCGCGCGCATCGCGTCGAGGTGCCGTTCGACCTCCTGCAGCTCGCGTGCGGAGATGCGGGTGGCGGCGAGTCCGGTCGCGATCGGCTCGAACAGCCTGCGGACCTCCGTGAGCTCGAGCAGCGTGTCGCCGCGCAGCAGCTCCACCGCGGAGGAGATGCCGCCGAGCAGCACCTCCGGTTCGAGGCTCGTCACGTACGTGCCGTCGCCGCGCCGGATCTCCAGGACACGGGCCACGACCAAAGCCTTGACCGCCTCGCGCATGAGGTTGCGGGACAGGCCCAGTTCGGCGGCCAGCTGCTGCTCCGGCGGGAGCTTGGATCCCGGCGGCAGCTCACCCGACCCGATCAGGTCCCTGATGCGGTCGATCGCCTTGTCGGTCAGTGACACCGCAGGAGGATAGCAATACATCCCACCTCTACCCCCAAGACATGGGATGTCGCCCTGCTTCGTCACGTGACGCATTTCCCAGTTCTAGCTGGACTTTTCAGGTGCCCCGCCCACTTCAACCCTGGACACTCCACCGTTCGTGGCCTATAAATCCATCCCATGTCCGCTCACTGATCATTGCACGACGGACACGCAGCTGACACGCGACGAGGGAGTCTGCGATGCCACGGACCGAGCTGATCACTGCGGTGGACGCGGTGGACGTGCGGTTTCCGACCTCCCGCGAGCTGGACGGCTCCGACGCGTTGAATCCCGAGCCGGACTACTCGGCCGCGTACGTGACCATCCGCACGAGCGATGGCGCGGAAGGCCACGGACTCGCGTTCACCGTGGGGCGGGGCAACGACGTCCAGGTCGCCGCCGTGCGCGCGCTGGCTCCGCTGGTAACCGGTCTGGCCGTGAACGACGTCCTGGACGACCTCGGTGCCTTCTCGCGCCGGCTCACCGGTGACAGCCAGCTGCGGTGGCTCGGCCCGGAGAAGGGTGCCGTCCACATGGCGGCGGCCGCGATCGTCAACGCGATCTGGGACCTCTACGGGCGCAGGGAAGGAAAACCGGTCTGGCAGCTGCTGTCCGAGATGACGCCGGAGCAGCTGGTCGACCTCGTCGACTTCCGCTACCTGAGCGACGCCCTCACCCGTGACGAGGCGCTCGCCATCCTCCGCCGCGCGGAGCCCGGTCGCGCCGCGCGCGCCAACCACCTGCTGCACAACGGTTATCCCGCGTACACGACCACTCCCGGCTGGCTCGGTTACGACGACGAGAAGCTCGTGCGGCTGTCGCGGCAGGCCGTCGACGACGGGTTCACGCTGATCAAGCTGAAGGTCGGCGCGGACGCCCTCGACGACATGCGTCGCCTGCGGCTGGCCCGCGAGACGGTCGGGCCCGGCATCAGGATCGCCGTCGACGCCAACCAGGCGTGGGGTGTGCGGCAGGCCATCGACTGGATGGCGAAACTCGCGCCGTACGACCCGTACTGGATCGAGGAGCCGACGTCACCCGACGACCTCCTCGGCCACGCCGCGATCCGCAGGGCCGTGGCGCCGGTGAAGGTCGCCACCGGCGAACACACCCACAACCAGGTGATGTTCAAGCAACTGCTGCAGCTGGAGGCGATCGACGTCCTGCAGCTCGACGCGTGCCGCACCGCGGGCGTCACCGAGAACGTCGCCATCCTGTTGCTGGCAGCCAAGTTCGGCGTCCCGGTCTGCCCGCACGCGGGCGGGGTCGGGCTGTGCGAGATGGTCCAGCACCTCGCGATGTTCGACTACGTCGCCGTCAGCGGCACCACCGAGAACCGCTTCATCGAGTACGTCGACCACCTGCACGAGCACTTCACCGATCCGGTGCACGTCCACGACGGCCACTACCTCGCACCGACGGCTCCCGGCATCAGCGCCGAGCTGCACCCCACGTCCGTCGCCGCCCACCGCTTCCCCGACGGGCCCGTCTGGAACCTCACACCCGATCCCGCCACCCGTTAGGAGATCCGCTGTGAACACCAGTTCTCGCACCTGTCTGGGCATCGTTCTCGCCGTCGTCCTCAGCGCTTGCGGCACTTCGGGTTCCGGCGGCGGCGGGCCGGTGGTCGGTGTCGACTACCCGCGGTCCGACACCGACTTCTGGAACTCCTACATCAAGTACACCCCGGAGTCCGCCAAGGAGCTGGGGCTGGAGCTCAAAACCACCAACTCGCAGAACGACGTCGCCAAGCTCGCTGCCAACGTCCAGACGTTCATCAGCCAGGGCGTCAAGGGTGTCGCGATGGCACCCCAGGACACCGCGGCCATCGCACCCGCGCTGGAACAGCTGGCCGCCAAGAAGATCCCGGTCGTCACGGTCGACACCCGGCCGGACAGCGGTGACGTGTTCATGGTCGTCCGCGCGGACAACCGGGCCTACGGCGAGAAGGCGTGCCGGTTCCTCGGCGCGAAGCTCGCAGGCAAGGGCAAGGTCGTGATGCTGCAGGGAGACCTCGCGTCGATCAACGGCAGGGACCGGACCGAGGCGTTCAACGACTGCATGAAGGCCAACTACCCCGGCATCACGGTTCTCGGCGAGGCCACGAACTGGGACGGTGCGGTCGCGGCGCAGAAGCTGCAGACCGACCTCACCGCCAACCCCGACATCAAGGGCGTCTACATGCAGTCGAGCTTCGCCCTCTCCGGAACGCTGCAGGTGCTCAAGCAGAAGGACCTGCTGGTCGGCCCCTCGGACCCCAAGCACGTCTTCATCGTCTCCAACGACGGGATCCCCGAGGAGCTCAAGAACATCGCGGACGGTCACGTCGACGCCACCGTCTCGCAGCCGGCCGACCTCTACGCCAAGTACGCCCTGCAGTACCTGAAGGCCGCGATCAACGGCGAGTCGTTCAAGCCGGGCAAGACCGACCACGACAGCACGATCGTCCAGGTCCGCGACGGGCTGCTGGAGGACCAGCTCTCCGCTCCCCTGGTGACCGCGGACGGCGGCACGTTCGACGGCGTGCCGAGCCTCAAGCACGACGACAAGTCCTTGTGGGGCAACAAACTCCAGTGAGCAGGAGGCGACATGGTCGCAGCGCCGCCCGTCGTCGAGGCGACGGGAGTGACGAAGCGGTACGGGTCGACGGTGGCCCTGCGCGACGCCGCCATCACCATCGAGCAGGGCCAGACCCATGCGCTGGTCGGACGGAACGGAGCGGGCAAGTCCACCCTGGTGTCCGTCCTCACCGGACTCCAGGCGCCGGACGAGGGCACCATCACGTTCGGCGGTGAGCCCGCTCCCCGGCTCACCGACCGCGACGCGTGGCGGCAGCGTGTGGCGTGCGTCTACCAGAAGTCCACCATCCTGCCGGAGCTGACGGTCGCCGAGAACCTGTTCCTCAACCGGCACGACCACGGCCGCAGCGGCCTGATCAGCTGGAAGACGGTGCGCACCAAGGCACGCGAGCTGCTCGACACCTGGTCGGTCGACGTGGACGTGCGGCTGCCCGCCGGCGAGCTGGACGTCGAGCAGCGTCAGTTCGTGGAGATCGCGAGAGCGCTCTCGTTCGGCGCCCGCTTCATCATCCTCGACGAACCGACCGCCCAGCTCGACGCCGCCGCCATCGCGAGGCTCTTCGGCCGCATCGCCGAACTCCAGCGGCAGGGCGTCACGTTCCTGTTCATCAGCCACCACCTGCAGGAGGTCTACGAGATCTGCGACGTCGTCACCGTGTTCCGCGACGCCCGGCACGTGCTGACCACCACGGTCGACTCGCTCCCCCGCGCCGACCTGGTGGCGGCGATGACGGGTGAGGCGGCAACGGAAACCGGCGCCGGCCGCCGTACTCCGGCCGAGCACGCCGCCCCGGTGCTGGAGATGACGGACGCGACGTTGCCAGGCACGTACGAGGACGTGTCGTTCCACGTCCGCGCGGGCGAGATCGTCGGCCTGGCCGGTGCGGCGAGCAGCGGCCGGGTCGAGATCGCCGAGACGATCGCGGGCCTGCGCGCCCCGACCGAAGGCTCGCTGGAGATCGCGGGCACCCGCCCGCGGCCCGGCAGCGTGCCCGCGGCACTGCGGGCGGGTGTCGGCTTCGTCCCGCAGGACCGCCATCACCAGGGTTACGTCGCGCAGATGTCGATTGCGGACAACGGAACCCTGACGATCCCGGACCGCCTGGGCCCAGCCGGTTTCATCGACGGACGCCGCCGGGACGGCTTCGCCCGCGACATGATCGGCAAGCTCGCGATCAAGACACCGGGACCGGAGCTGCCGGTGTCCGGACTCTCCGGCGGCAACCAGCAGAAGGTCGTGATGGCCCGCGCACTGGCGAACAACCCGAAGCTGCTGGTGCTGATCAACCCGACCGCCGGCGTCGACGTGCGGTCGAAGGAGTTCCTCCTCGGCAAGGTGGAGGAGGTCGCCGAGTCCGGTGCCGGGGTCGTCATCGCGTCCGACGAGCTCGACGACCTGCGTCTGTGCGACCGGGTCCTCGTGGTGTTCGGGGGACGCGTGGTAGCCGAGATGCCGCGCGGGTGGCACGACCACCGGCTGGTGGCCGCGATGGAAGGAGTCGAGCTCGATGACTGACACCCAGACCGCAGTCACCACTGCCTCCCCGGCCCCCACCAGCCGGAAGATCGCCATCGCCCGGCTGCGCGACCTCGCCCTGATCCCCGCGATCATCGTGATCGCGATCGTCGGCCAGCTGGTCAGCCCGGTCTTCCTGCGCGGCGACAACCTCGTCAACGTCCTGCAGACCATGTCCGAGATCGCGATCCTGGTCCTGGCGCAGACCCTGGTGCTGATCGTCAAGAAGATGGACCTGTCACTGGAGTCCACGGTCGGCCTCGCGCCCGGTGTCGCCGCCTGGCTCACCGTGCCGGTCGGCGCCGGGCACGGGCTCGGCCTGCTGCCCGGTGGCTGGTCGGTGCCGATCACACTGGCGGTCGGCGTGGTCATCGGCGTGATCAACGCGTTGTTCATCATCCGGTTCGGGCTCAACGGGTTCATCGTCACGCTCGGCATGCTGATCGTGTTGCGCGGCATCCTCACCGGCATCTCGGGCGGCCAGACGTTCTTCCGGCTGCCCGCGTCCATGCTCTACCTCGGCACGACGCAGTGGCTCGGCATGCCGGCGTCGGTCTGGCTGTGCCTGATCCTGTTCGCCGCGGGCATCGTGGTGCTCGGGTTCACGAGTTTCGGCCGGTCCCTCTACGCGATCGGCGGGAACGTCGACGCGGCGAAGGCCGCGGGCATCCGCACCGATCGGGTGCTGTGGATCGTGATCGTGACGGCGAGCCTGCTCGCGGCGCTCAGCGGTCTGCTGCTGTCCGGGCGGCTCGCCTCGGTCGCCTCGGCGCAGGGCAACGGTTACATCTTCACCGTGTTCGCCGCCGCGGTCATCGGTGGCATCAGTCTCAACGGCGGAAAGGGAACGATGTTCGGTGCCTTCACCGGCATCCTGCTGCTGTTCCTGATCCAGAACGTGCTGACGCTCGCGGGCGTTCCCGCCCAGTGGATCGGCGCGCTCAACGGCACGATCATCCTCATCGCGCTGGCCTTGTCCCGCGTCACCGGAGGCAAGGCCCAGGAGTAGGAGTTCGCGTGACGCACCTCAACCGCAGGCGTTTTCTGGCCGCCACCGCGCTCACGGCCGGAGCGGCGTTGTCCGGCAACACGGCGAAAGCAGCGGCACTGCCCGACCGCGGCATCCACGACACGAGCCCGGCATCGTCCTGGATGGACGGTTTCCTCACCGGCAACGGCGAGTACGGCGCGGTGCTGCACGGCGCTCCCGCGAGCGAGAAGGTGATCTTCAACTACCACCGGCTCGTGTTGCCGAACGGCACACGTTCGGTTACGCCGCCGGTGCTCGCGGGACGCCTGAACGCCGTGCGGGACAAGGCACTCGCCGGTGACTACGCCGGTGCGAACAGGGACTTCGCCGCAGGCTGGTCGTTGCGCTGGACGCAGACCTACCACCCGGCGTACGAGCTGCGGATCGCGACGGCGAGCACCACCTTCGTGAACTACAGCCGGGTCACCGACTTCCGCAGCGGCGAGGTCACCTCCAGCTGGACGGACAACAACGGCACCTGGACGCGGAGGGCGTTCGTTTCCCGTGCCGACAAGGTGATCGTCCACGAACTGCTGCCCGCGTCCGGCCGCACGGTCGACGTGACGCTGAGCGTCAGCACCGCGCTGGACGGAGCGCCGTCGAGCGTCGGCTACGCCACGCTGGCCACGGTCTCGAACGGGTCCGGCTACCTGAACCTGCGCGGCACCTACCCGGCCGGGCAGGGCGCGTTCGGCTACGAGGGCGTCACCAGGGTCGTGCCCACCGGTGGCACGGTCACCGCGAACGGCGCCACGATCGTCGTGACCGGAGCGAGCAAGCTGGTGCTGCTCACCAAACTCGACCGCTACGAGTCGGCCGCCTGGGACGCCAGACCGCTGCACGCGGCGTTGGCGTCGATCAGCGCGGACTACGCGGCACTGCTCGCCAGGCACACCGCGATCCACACCGAGATGTACGACCGCTCGCGGCTGGACCTGAACGTGTCCGACGCCGACCGCAAACTGTCCACCAGCGAGCTGATCGCACGGCAGAACAACAACAAGAGCGTCATCGACCTCGCGCTGCTCGAACGGCTCTACGACTCGGGCCGCTACCTCTTCATCAGCTCCAGCGGTGTTCTCCCGCCGCGCCTGACCGGGATCTGGACGGGCACGTGGTCGGGTGCCTGGGCGGACGACTTCACCACCGACGCCAACGTCAACCTCCAGGTCGCAGGCGGCAACATTCTCGACCTGCCCGAGGCGATGCGGGGCTATTTCAGCCTGATCCTCGGTCAGTTGAACCATTGGCGCACCAACGCGCGAAACCTTTACGGCGCACGAGGTTTCCTCGCCCCGTCCCGCACCGACGGCGAGTACGGCCACATGCTGCACTTCAACAACAGCGACTTCCCCGGCCACACCTGGACCGGTGGCGCCGACTGGCTGCTCTACCCGCTGCTCGAGTACTACGAGGTGACCGGCGACCAGGCGTTCCTGCGCGACGAGCTCGGACCCGCGCTCATGGAGCTCGCCCTGTTCTACGAGGACTTCCTGACCCGCACGGACGCCAACGGCAAGGTCGTGTTCGTGCCGTCCTTCTCGATGGAGAACGCGCCGAGCAACACCGGAGTGGCGTTCACCGTCAACGCCACCGGCGAGATCATGGCGGGCAAGCACGCCCTGCAGGCCGCGATCTTCGCCGCCACCACCCTCGGCGTCGAGCAGGCAGGCGTTCAGCGCTGGAAAGCGTTGCTGGCCAAGATGCCCGCCTATCGGACCAACAGCGACGGCGCGCTCGCCGAGTGGTCGTGGCCGGGGCTGAACGACCAGTACAACCACCGGCACGTCCAGCAGCTCTACGGCGCCTGGCCGTTGCACGAGATCAACCCCGAGGAGACCCCCGACCTCGTCCGCACCGGGTTGCGGGCGCTGGAGGTCCGCGGCGACCAGAACGTCTCCGCCCACGGCAGCCTGCACCGCGCGCTGGCGGGCGCGCGGCTCAAGGACGGCGGCAAGGTCTACGACAACCTGCGCAAGATCATCGGCAACAACATGGTCTTCAGGTCGCTGATGACGTCGCACAACCCGAACCTGGACATCTACAACGCGGACGCGGCCAACGCGATCCCCGGTGTGCTCGGCGAGGCCCTGCTCTACTCCCGGCCCGGTGTGCTGGAACTCCTGCCCGCCCTGCCAGGACAGCTCACCAAGGGCACGATCACCGGCATGCGCGCCCGCGGCCGCATCCGCGTGCACAGTCTCAGCTGGGACCTGTCCGCGCGCACGGCCAGCGTGTCGATCACCTCCGCCATCGATCAGACCGTCACCCTCATCAGCAGGCGCGGCATGACATCCGTGACCACCACGGCGCCGATCGCCCCGTCAGCGGTCGGCCCGCACGCCAGGCAGCTCACGCTCGTCGCCGGCCAGCGCACGGACGTCACGGTGTCCTTGCAGAGCGGCTGGTTCCGGTTGGTGAACCGGCGCAGCGGCAAGGTTCTCGACATCACCGGCGCGGGCACCGCTGATGGCGCCAAGGTCATCCAGTGGACGTGGTCGGGCAGCACGAACCAGCAGTGGCAGCTCGCTTCCAACGCGGACGGCTCCTTCCGGCTCGTCGCCCGGCACAGCGGCCGCGCCCTCACCAGCACGAGCGGATCCGCCCAGGGCGCCCAGCTCGAACAGCGGACCGACACCGGCGGCGACAACCAGTGGTGGAAGGTCGTCGACGCGGGCGGCGGTCACATGCACCTCGTCAACGTTCGCACCGGGTGGTACGCGGACGTCGACGGCGGCTCGCAGGCCGACGGCGCGAAGGTGATCCAGTGGCCCGCCAACGGTGCGGCGAACCAGCAGTGGCAGATCGTCTGGCTCTGACGGTGCCGACCTGAGTGGGTCGAACCGATTCGACTCGATGCGGCTCTTGCCGTGTCGACAGTACTGCGCGTACGTTCAGTTCTCGATCGAACCGGTTCGAGTCTCCGTCTCCCCTGACCTGTTTCGGAGTCCTCATGGTTCAGCGACGAACCAGCACGGCTGTTCTGGCCGTCCTGGCATCGGCACTCGCGTTCACGGCGGCGGCACCGGCCAACGCCGTGGACGAGTCCGTCAGCGTCAACTTCTCCGTCACGAACGGCACACCCACCTACCGCGCCTCCGGCTGGATCTACGGCATGACGGAGAACGCCTCGGGTCCCGCCGACCACTTCTACCGCGACGTCAAGTTCCGGTACATGCGCGCGGGCGGCGCCCAGCTCGACAGTCCCGGTGGCTGGGTGTCCGGGAAGTACGACCGCCGCTGGAACTCGACGCGCGCGCAACTGCTGCGCACGCGGTCGCTCGGCGGCGAGTTCGTGTTGCTGGTGCACGACCTGTGGGGTGCCGACGGGTATCCGATCTCGCGTTTCCCCGGCGACAACGGCGACTGGACCGACTACGACGCCTTCCTCACCCGTCTGATCAACGACGTGCGGGCGACGGGCGCGCCGGTGCAGTGGGACCTGTGGAACGAGCCCAACATCACGGCGTTCTGGAACCGCTCGCAGTCGCAGTACTTCGAGCTGTGGCGGCGCACCTACCAGCGCGTCCGCGCGGCCTTCCCCGGTCAGCCGATCGTCGGCCCGAGCTGCGCGTGCACTCCGTCGACCGGCGGCTGGTGGCCCCAGTACCTGGACTTCGTGCGCGCCAACAACGTCGTGCCGGACATCATCAGCTGGCACTCGCTGCCCGGCGATCCCGTGTCCAACGTGGCCGTCGCGAACCAGACGCTCGACTCGCGCGGCATCCCGCACCCGCGGCCCTACCAGATCAACGAGTACGGCGCGGGCGACGAGCAGAATCCCGGTGACGGCGCGTGGTACGTCGCTCGACTGGAACGGGCCGGTGCCGACGGCCTGCGCGCCAACTGGGCCAGCGCCGGGAACCTGCACAACGATCTCGGCAACCTGCTCGTCCGCGACTCGGCCGGTCAGCACCAGCCCAAGGGCGAGTGGTGGGTCTACCGCTTCTACGCCTCGCAAACCGGCCAGATCGTCGCCTCGACACCAAGCCAGGCGTACGACCCGTTCGCCACGAAGGCGAACGGCGTGGCGAAGGTCCTCGTCGGTGGCGGCGGCACGGCCGGCAACGTCGCGGTCTCGTTGCAGCGCCTGGACACCACGAGCGGCATCGTGCAGAACAACCAGGTACGCGTTCTCGTCCAGCGCATCCCGTACAACAACGGCGGTGCGGTGCAAGGGCCTGTCACCGTGCAGAACTCCGTGGTGACGTTGAACGGCAACGCAACGACCGTCAACGTGCCGCACAACAACATCAACGACACGTACACCATCACGCTTCTGCCGCCGACGGCGAATGGCTTCCAGACCGTCGCCGCCGCCCAGCACTCCCAGCAGTGCCTGGACAACACGAACCTGAGCGACGCCGACGGCAACCCGCAGCAGCAGTTCCCCTGCGAGGGCGGCGACCAGCAGCTGTGGAACTTCACGCCGGTGTCCGGCGCCTACACCGTGGTGAACCAGCAGTCCGGCAAGTGCCTCGACGTCAGCGGCGCCTCGACCGCCGACGGTGCCGCCGTCACGCAGAACACCTGCTCTGCCAATTCGACCAGCCAGCAGTTCACGCTGCGCAAGGTCACCTACAGCGGCAACGATCCGCACGACTACCAGTTGGTCGCACGGCACAGCGGCAAGTGCGTTGACGTCAACGGGATCTCCACCGCCGCCCGAGCGCCGATCATCCAGTGGACCTGCAAGTCCGCCGATCAAGGCAACGAGCTCAACCAGACCTGGCGACTGTGGAGCTCGTTCGGGTGACGTAGCCGGTACTGCCGCGCCCGGACCAGCGGTCTGGACCGGGTGCCGTTGCCGGGTAGCGGCTGAACGGCGCTTGTCGGCGCCGTTCAGCGCACCCTACGGTCATGTGGGAGCGCTCCCAGAAATCCCGTCGACGAGGACGGAGAACCTCACGACCATGAGAACGCAACCCCCACGCCTGCTCGCTGCCGCCCTGGTGACAGCACTGGCCGCGAGCACGTTCCCCGCCGTGGGCACGGCCTTGGCCGCGGAGTACCAGCGAGTGCTCAATGGCACCTTCGAGAACGGCTCCGCCGATCCCTGGTGGAGCAGCGCCGGCGTGACCAACCGGGTGACCGGTGGCGAACTGTGCGCCGCGGTCACCGGCGGCACCACCAACCCCTGGGACGCTCTGGTGGGCCAGAACGGCGTCCCGTTCGAGAGCGGGCAGTCCTACACCCTGTCGTTCGACGCGCACGCCACCACCGCGCAGACCGTGGCCGCCGCGGCGGGCGAGAGCGTGAGCCCGTACCGGGGAATCGCCCGGCAGGAGTTCGCGCTCACTCCCGCGAAGCAGCGTTTCACCTTCACCTTCACGTCCACATTGGACTTCCCGGACGCCGGCAACGGCCAGCTCGCCTTCCAGCTGGGCGGCCAGTCGTTCGCCAACACGATCTGCGTCGACAACGTCTCGCTGGTCGGCGGCGTGAAGCCACCCGGCGGCGTGACCCCCAACCCCACCAAGAAGGTTCAGGTCGACCTGGTCGGCTACGTGCCGGGCCTGCCCAAGCGCGCCACGCTCGTCTCCACCGCCACCGCACCGCAGACGTGGACGCTGAAGAACTCCGCCGGTGCGGCCGTGGCCACGGGCCAGACGACGCCGAAGGGTGCGGACGCGACGTCCGGCGACTCGGTGCACCTGATCGACTTCTCGTCGTTCGACACACCGGGCACCGGGTACACGCTGTCCGTCGGTGCCGACAGCAGCTTCCCGTTCGACATCTCCGCCGACGGGATCAAGAAGCTGCGCTACGACTCGCTCGCGTTCTTCTACCACCAGCGCAGCGGCACCCCGATCGACGCGCAGTACGTCGGCACGGAGTACGCGCGTCCGGCGGGCCACGTCAACGTCGCGCCCAACCAGGGCGACAACAACGTGCCGTGCCGCGCCGATCTCGCCTGTGGCTACACGCTCGACGTGCGCGGTGGCTGGTACGACGCGGGCGACCACGGCAAGTACGTGGTCAACGGCGGCATCGCGGCGTGGCAGCTGCTCAACTCCTACGAGCGGGCCGCCAGGATCGGTGACGCGTCGGCGTTCCGCGACGGCTCGATGGCCATCCCGGAGAAGGCCAACGGCGTGCCGGACCTGCTCGACGAGGCGCGCTGGGAGGTCGACTTCCTGCTGAAGATGCAGGCACCGGACGGCATGGCGCACCACAAGATCCACGACGCGGCCTGGACGGCGCTGCCGACCCGGCCGGAGCTGGACGACCAGGCGCGCAGGCTGTCCGCCACCAGCACCGCGGCGACGCTGAACCTGGCCGCGGTGGCCGCGCAGGCCGCGAGGCTCTGGCGCGGGATCGACGCGACGTACTCCGCGAAGCTGCTCGCGGCGGCGCGCAAGGCCTACACGGCGGCCAAGGCCAATCCCGCCAAGCTCGCCGACCCCAACGACAACGTCGGCGGCGGCGCGTACGACGACAAGACCGTGAGCGACGAGTTCTACTGGGCCGCCGCGGAGCTGTACGCGACCACCGGCGACGCCGCGTACCGCGCCGACGTGACCTCCTCACCGCACTACAAGGCGGCCAGCCTGACCAGGGCCGGTTTCTTCTGGGGCGGAACGGCTCCGCTGGGTGACATCACGCTCGCCCTGGTCCCGAACGGTTTGCCCGCAGCGGATGTGGCGGCGATCAAGTCCGCGTTCGCCTCCGTGGCGGACCAGCACCTGACCGCCATGGCCGGGATGGGCTACGCGACGCCGTACGACAACAGCACCGACGGCTACGTCTGGGGCTCGAACTCCGCTGTCCTGAACAACGCCCAGGTGCTCGCGCTGGCACACGACTTCACCGGTGCCGCCAAGTACCGCGACGGCGTGTTCGAGGCGCTGCACTACCTCCTCGGCCGCAACCCGCTCAGCACCTCGTACGTGGCGGGCTACGGCGACCAGGCCGTGCACAACGTCCACCACCGGTTCTGGGCACACCAGAACGACGCGACGCTGCCGATCGCGCCGCCCGGATCGTTGTCCGGCGGCCCGAACAGCGCGCTGCAGGACCCGGTGGTCCAGCGGTTGCTGGCCGGCTGCCCGCAGCAGAAGTGCTGGGTGGACGACATCGGCGCCTACTCGGTGAACGAGGTGGCGGTCAACTGGAACTCAGCGCTCGCCTGGGTGTCTGGCTGGGCGGCCGAGAAGTCCGGGACGCCGGTGACGAAGCCGGACTGCGAGGTCCGCTACGACGCCAACAAGTGGTCGACCGGCCTGTCCGCGCACGTGTCGCTCACCAACACCGGCACCACGGCGTGGAACGGGTGGAAGCTCGCGTTCTCCTTCCCCGGCACGCAGAAGATCACCACCGGGTGGTCGGCGAACTGGAGTCAGACCGGCCGCGACGTGACCGCGACGAACCTGTCGTGGAACGGCCAGGTCGAACCGGGCAAGTCCGTCTACATCGGATTCAACGCCTCCGGCACCGGGTCCGATCCGACCGCCTTCACGGTGAACGGCAAGACCTGCAAGACCGGCTGAGCAGGCTCACTCCTGGTTCAGCCTGACCGCTGCCGCACAGGTCCGACGCGCCCCGGCCTGTGCGGCAGCGGCGTCCGGCAGCTCGGGAGGAGACCACTGTGGACGATGACCGTCGCCGAGCTCGCCGACGCGTTTCGCCGGGCGCTGCAGGAGAACGGCGTCACGGTGCCGTGAACGACCGCCGCACGGCACGAGGTGACTCCCCCAGTTCGCGCCGGCACACCTTGTTGAACGCCTGCAGGTCCGGAATCCCGACAGCCGCCGCCACGGCGCTCACCGACAGCGTCGAGGCCGTGAGCAGGTGCCGGGCTCGTTCCATCCGGCGGCGCCGGATGTAGGCCACCACCGTGGTTCCGGTGCGGACGCGGAACAACCGCGTCAGGTGGTTGTGCGACACCCCTGCCGCCTTCGCCACCTCCGCGACCGGCAACGACGTCGCCAGGTTCGCCTCGATGTGCGCGGCGGCCACCGCGACCGGGTCGGCGTTGATCTCCTGGCCTGCCGGACCCGCGTCCGTCAGCTGCCACAGCACGGTCCACAGGTGAGCCGCGGCCCTCGCCGGCGCGGCGGCGAGGGCGCCCCGCATCAGCCTGGTGATCAGCGGCCTGTTCGGACCGGCGTCCTGCATCACCTGTGCGACACGGCGTTCCGCGGTGCCGTCGAGGCGCAGATGGGCGTAGAGATGCTCGGACCTGCCGCGGTACCGGTAGCGCACGACGGTTCCCGGCGGGATGAGGCTCGCGCGGCCGGGAGCGATGCGGTGGACCACGCCACCCACCTCGACCGCGCCTTCGTAGCCGTAGAGGTGCAACTGCCAGAGGTCGGGCAGCAGGAAGACGTCCTCCAGCGTCGTGACCCCGTGCACCGCCACACCGATGTCCGCCACGAAAGGCGGTTCGCTCAACGGAACCACGACCTCCTGCACGGTGAAAAACTACCAGCAGTGGGTGATTTCAGCCCACGCCAAGCACGGCGGACCCACCTACGTTCGTCCCATGCGAACCACCATCACGTCCGTGCAGCTGGCGCGTTTCGTCTCGCACGGCTATATGCGGATGGACGCCGTCGTGCCGGAAGAGATGAACCAGGAGGCGCTGGAACTGCTCCCGAAAGGCATACCGGACGTGCCGTACGGCATCCCGGTCGCCGACGCCTACCCGGAAGGCTCGTTCCCGCGGCGCCTTCTCGAACTCCCCGCCGTCGCCGAGGCCCTGCTGGCTCTGGTGGGCCCCGACCCGCACGTGGACCACCACGCGGTGCACGTGCGCGAACCTCACGAGGGCCACGCCCAGCCGTTGCACGGGGACGCGATCATCGACGTGCGGCCCGACGCGTTCGACGTCCAGCTCATGTACTACCCGCAGCGGGTCAGCCCCGACATGGGCGGCACGCTCGTCGTGCCGGGCAGCCACCTGCGCCGCACCAACGAGAGCGACACCGGCCGCTACCAGAACCTGCGCGGCCAGACCAGGCTGGTCTGCCCGGCCGGCACGGTTCTGCTGCTGCACCACGGGATCTGGCACGGCGGGCGCCGCAACGACAGCGACCTCCGCCGGTACATGTTCAAGATCCGCTTCAACCCGACGACCCCGCAAGTGCGCCTGTGGGACACCTCCGACATGGCCGACCCGGAGGTCGCCGCCGAGCTGGGGCGGTACTTCCCGTGGTACGAGCAGGCCACCGCCCGGCTGGAGATCTACAACCGCGTGCTGCTGTGGCGCGCGCTGACCGGTGATCCGTCGTTCGACGTCGAGCACTGGGTCACGCGTGTCACCAACCGTCCCGCAGACAGGAGCCACTCGTGACTCTCCGGCAACAGGTCCTCGTCCTCTACCTGTCCACGTCCGCACTCGACTCCCCCGTGGTGGGCTGGTCCCGCTACGACGGCACGGGGACCTCCCAGCCCACCACCGGCGACTCCGACGAACCTCCCTACCCCGACGGCGTCGCCGCGCTGCGCGACGGCTGGCGTCTCATCCAGGCCTCGCAGCTGCTCCCGCCCCAGGCGGGAGCCGAGTACGGCACCTCGTTCCTCAAGCACGAGTTCTTCTTCGAGAAGCTCACCTGAGCACCTGACCAGAAGTCGTGTCCGTGACACCGCGCTGGGCTCATGGCGTGTGCAAGTACCACCAACTCAAGATCAACCGGCGTCTACCTGCACCCAACCATGAACCGCCTGTGTGCAGCCCTGTGGTGGATGAACGGAACCTCATCCACCACAGGGCGATGAAGGTTCCGTTCATCCACGACACTTGACGCGTGGGCGCGCTCTCATCGGCATATCGGCCGCACTCGGAGGACTTGCCGGGGCCCCGCACGCCAGGTGGAGGAAGGAACCCATCATCCCGCCCCGCCCCGCGAACACGACTTCGGGTAACCGCTCAGGGAGTGGAGAGCTCGAACCGCGACACCGTGACCGCGCCGCCGAGCGCCTGCGTGGCGTGGTTGAAGATGCCGAAGCGGTAGCCCATGAAGAACTGCCATTCGTTCTTGAGCGTGAACGCCGTGCCGAGCGGTGTGAAGCTGACACCGTCCGTGCTGTAGGAGAACCGCGCCTGCCGCCCGCTGCCGGGCCGGATGTCGGCGTTGGCGCGCAACCAGATCCGGTTGCCGGTGAGGTTCGTGCTCGCGATCTCCGTGCCGGTGCCGGTGGTGTTCCAGTTGCCGTCCATGGTCAGACCGTTGACCATCACGACGCGGTTGCGGCCGTTGTCGCGTTTGATCCCGATCCACGCCGAGGAGTCCCGCAGCATCGCGAGACCGCTGCGGTCGCCGTCGCGCATCGACGCCACGTCGAGCGCGACGGTGGCCGTGGACGACGGGCCCTGGATGCGGTGCGTCAGTGTGTTGCGGGCGTTGTACAGGTCGTTGGTCACGGTCGCGGTGGAGAGCCGCAAACCGTTGTTGACGCTGTACTTCGTGGTGTCCGGGTTGTGGTTCCACTCCCACTGCGGGCCGAGTGTCGTGCCCTCGAAGGTGTCCACACCGGTCATCGGTTTGACCTGACGTGGTGGGGCCGGCAGGTTCGGCATCGGGTAGCTCGCGCCCCAGCCGCCGTTGACGGTGGTGATGCGCGGCCAGCCGTCGGAGGTCCAGGTGATCGGTGCGAGCACCGGCATGCGGCCGCCGGGATAGGCGTCGATGAACGCCATGTAGTACCAGTCGCCGTTCTGCGTCTGCACGAGACCGCCCTGGTGCGGCACTCCCGCACCCTGCACCGGTGACGGCATGTTCAGCAGCACCTGCTGGATCGTGTAGGGACCGAACGGGCTGGACGACTTGAGCACGTACTGACCGTTCGCGGGCCTGGTCAGCCAGATGTAGTAGCTGCCGTTGCGCTTGTAGAACCGCGCGCCCTCGAGGGTGCCGATGTTCGACGGGGTCTGGAACACCTGCTGGGAGCGCACTTCGGACTTCCCGTCCGGCGAGAGCTGCGCGACGCTGATCTGGGTGTTGCCGTACGCGACGTACATCGTGTCGTTGTCGTCGACCAGCATTCCCGCGTCGTAGTAGCACTTGTTGATGGTGGACAGCTTCGACCACTGCCCGTCCACCGCCGTGGCGCTGTAGATGTGGGTCTGGGCGAAGTCGACGCAGCCGCCCCAGTAGTACGTCTTGTTGCTCTTGCGGTAGTTCAGGAACGACGCCCAGATGCCGCGGACGTAACCCCGGCCGCCGTTGAGGTCGTACTTGGCGCCGAACTCCAGCCGCGGTACGGAATGCCCGGCGTACTCCCAGTTCACCAGGTCATAGGAACGAAGGACCGGCGCGCCCGGCGAGTAGTGCATGGTCGACGCCGAGTAGTAGTACGTGTCGTCCACGCGGATGATGTCGCCGTCCGCGAAGTCCTGCCACATCACTGGGTTCTTGAACGACGAGGGTTGCGGCGTCGCAGTTGTCGTGGTCGTCGTGGTCGTCGTCGTGCTCGTGGGGGTACCGGGGTCGTTGCACGTGGTGCCGTTCAGGCGGAACGACACGGGGTCGGGGTTCGTCGAGGTGTACGTGGCGTTGAACCCGAACTCGACCTTCCCGCCGGACGGCACGGAGCCGTTGTAGGAGGCGTTGCGCGCGCTGACCTCGTTGCCGCTCTGGGTGATCACCGAGTTCCAGTGCTGGCCGACCTGCTGGCCGGAGGCGTACGTCCACTCGAGCGTCCAGCCGGTGATCGCGTCACCGGTGTTCGTGATGGACACGGACGCGCCGAAACCGCCCTGCCACTCGGAGGTCTTGGTGTAGGTGACCGAACAGCCGGGAGCGGCCTGCGCGCCCGTGCTCGCGGCGAGTCCTCCCGCCACGAGCGTGAGGGCGGACAGCGCCGCCGCGATCGGTGCGCGCCTCATGACCGTGCCCACTTCTGGTTGGTCTGGCCGTTGCAGGTCCACAGCACGATCCGCGAGCCGTTGGCGGTGCCCGACCGTTCCACGTCCAGGCACAGCCCGGCGTTGGCGTTGCGGATCGAGCCGTCGGAGCCGACGGTCCAGCGCTGGTTCGCCTGGCCGTTGCACTGCCAGCTGATCACGCGGGTGCCGGTGGCGGTGCCCTGGTTGTAGGCGTCGAGGCACTTGTCGCCGAAGACGCGGATCTCGCCGTTCGGCCACGTGGTCCACTGCTGGCTCGCCGCGGTGTGGCAGTCCCAGATCACCGTGTTGGCGCCGGAGGCCGTGGAGGCGTTCTCGATGTCGAGGCACCGGTTGGACGCCGTGCCACGCAGCCGTGCGGTGGTGGCGGCGAGCGGGCTGCCGCCGCTCACCCGGTAGGCGGCCACGCCGTGGGCGGGAACGGAAGCCGAGATCGCGCCCGAGGTGGTGGAGGTGCCACCGGTCCACAGGTCGGTCAGCGTGAAACTCGTGCCGGACAGGCCGATCTCGGCTGCCGTGGTGGAAACGGTCGTGGTGCCGCTGCCCCGGTTGAACAGGCCGACGGCGACCGAGCCGTCCGCGAGCGGTTTGGCGAACACCTCGGTGGCGCCGTCATCGCGTACCCGACGTCCACCGGCGCCGAGCCTGTCCTGGTTCACCGCGATCAGGCGCGGGTTGCGCAGGATCGCGCTCACGTCGGACGACATCGTGCGGATGTCGTTGCCGGCCATGAGCGGTGCCGCCATCAACGACCACAGCGCGAAGTGCGAGCGGGCCTCGGTGAGGGAGAGTCCCGGTCGTCCGACCACGAGCATGTCCGGGTCGTTCCAGTGACCCGGGCCGGACTGGACGGCGAGCGGGGCGGTGACGTCGACGACGTTGCCCACGCCCATCGGATAGCTGTTGACGTTGTTGTTCTGCCAGATGTCCAGCAGGTCCTCGGTCGTGCGCCACAGGTCGGCGACCTCGCCCCAGTTGTACTTGTCGCCGGTGATGGCGTGGAAGCTGTTGGGGTTGATGCTGTAGACGATCGGGCGGCCGGTGGCGCGCAGGGCGTCCCGCATGATCGTGAACCGCGCGACCTGCTCGTCCCTGGTGCCCGCGCCGGAACACCAGTCGTACTTGAGGTAGTCGACGCCCCAGGACGCGAACGCGCGCGCGTCCTGCACCTCGTGGCCCTTGCTCCCGGTCGCGCCGGGGAAGGCGCCGGTGCCCTGCGCGCACGTCTTCTCGTTCGGCACCTGGTAGATGCCGAACTTCAGGCCGCGCGAGTGGATGTAGTCGCCCAGCGCCTTCATGCCGCTCGGGAACTTCGTCGGGTGCGAGCGCAGGTTGCCGGAGGAGTCGCGCTGCGGGTCGAACCAGCAGTCGTCGACGACCACGTACTGGTAGCCGGCATCACGCATGCCGGAGGACGCCATCGCGTCGGCGGCCTGGCGCACCTGGGCTTCGGTGATGCCGCAACCGAAGCTGTTCCAGCTGTTCCAGCCCATCGGCGGGGTCAGCGCGGGACTGCCGGGAGCGGCGGTGGCCGTGGTGGGGCCCGCGGTGA
The DNA here is from genome assembly GCF_016907955.1 of Lentzea nigeriaca. Taxonomy (GTDB): domain Bacteria; phylum Actinomycetota; class Actinomycetes; order Mycobacteriales; family Pseudonocardiaceae; genus Lentzea; species Lentzea nigeriaca. The sequence goes on from NZ_JAFBCX010000003.1 coordinate 733,602, forward strand.
TGGTCGCGATCACGGCCAGCACGGCGGCGGCGACGTGCGGAAGTTTCTTCGGCCTGGTGAACATCGCCGATTCCTTTCTGGCAGGGTGACGCCGCCGGGGATCCGGGTTCCCGGCGGCGTCGGTCCTGTGGGGTGGGTCAGCAGGTCGAGTTGGTCTGGGTCAGCAGGCCGAGCCGCCAGGGCAGCTTGTTGTAGTCACCACCGGAGTTGGGGTTCATGCCCTGGTAGAGGAAGCGGAGCTGGCAGGGGTTGATCTCCATGGTCTGGTCGACGCCGGCGCGGATCATCTCGCCGTGGCTGAAGTCGCGCGTCCACGATCCACTCGGGAACGTCACGTTGTTCGAGCGGGCGAACGGGTTCGACTCCTCGGCCGCCAGCGGGGTCCACGGTCCGGTGATCGCCGGAGCGGTCCACGTGCGGAACCAGCGCCTGCCGTCCGACCCGATCGCCTCGTGCACCAGGAGCCACTGGTTCTTGCCCGCGACCTTGTAGACGTTGGAGGCCTCGAACAACCGGTTGCGGTTCGAGTCCTGCATCGCGATCACGGTGTTGGTGAACCCGTTGGGGAACTGGCCCAGGGTCGTCTCGGACCGGTAGAGGTGGCCGTTGTCGTCGGACGAGAACAGGTAGCACTTGGCGTTGTCGCACACCATCCAGAAGTCGACCCAGTAGCCGTTGCCGATGTTGTCACGGATGATCTGCGGCATTCCGTTGGCGTAGAAGTTCTTCGGCGCCGACCACGACGACGGGTTCGAGATGTCGGTCGTCGTCGAGTAGGACGCGTTCGATCCCGTCTGGTAGACGAGGTACCACAAGCGTTGCGGCGCGAAGTAGAACACGTGCGGCGCGGCCTTGTAACCGCTGCCGACCGCCGTGCGGTCGAGGTAGTGGTGCGGTGCCGAGGCGGCCTGCGACCAGTCGGTGAAGCTCGTGTACATGATGTTGTAGCCGGTCGTGTACACCGACGCGAACACGTGGTACTTGCCGTTGTAGTACACGACGCTCGGGTCCTTGACCGAGTACACGTTCGGGTGCGCGGAGTCCGGCTTGGGGCTGATCAGCACGTTGCTGGAGGACCACCGGAAGCTCGACGGCAGGTTGCCTGCGGGCGGGTTGCCCGTGGTCGTCGTCGTTGTCGTGGTGGTGGTGGTGGTGGTCGTGGTGGGGCCGACGTCGCCGGTGCACAGTGTGCCGTTCAGCGTGAACGCCGTGGGGTTCGGGTTGTCCGTTCCCGTGGCGGAGCCGTTGAACCCGAACTCGACCTTGCCGCCGGTGGGGATGGTCGCGTTGTAGGAGACGTTGCGCGCGGTCACGTCGGCGCCGGACTGGGTCGCCTCGGCGTTCCAGGCCTGCTTCACCTGCTGTCCGGCACCGAAGCTCCAGGTGAGCGTCCAGCCGTCGATCGCGTCACCGAGGTTGGTGATGCTGACGTTGGCGGTGAAGCCACCGTCCCATTGCGACGGTGAGGAGTAGGTGACGGAACACCCCGGCGCGGCCGCCGCGGGAGGCAGCGTCGCGGCGGTCATGGCGGACAACGCGACGAGCGGTACCGCGGCCATGGCCGTGAGCCGGGCTCTCCGGGAGTTGAACAGTCGTGCGAAGAACATGATCACCCTTCGTCGTCGGAGGGATCGGTCACGAGCTGGAGCACGTGGCGGCGCCGATGGCCGCCTCACCTGCGCCGGAAGCGATGAAGCCGAAGGTGACGGAACCGTTGGGGGCGATCGCGCCGTTGTAGTTGACGTTGGTGACCGTGACCGAACCGCTGGCGGTGCCACCCCAGATCTGCGTGACGGTGTGGCCGCCGGGCAGGGTGAACCGGACCGTCCAGCCGGAGATCGCCGACGCCGTGGGGTTGGCGACGGTGACCTCCGCCTGGAAGCCGCCGTTCCACGTGCTCGCCACCCGCGGCGTCGCCGTGCACGTGTCGCCTGGCTGCTGCGGATCGCCTGGCTGCTGCGGGTCGCCGATGCTGCCGGGCACCGACGACAACGCGGCGTACCAGACCGAGGCCATCTTGCTGTAGCCGGCGGCGTTCGGGTGGATGCCGTCGGGAAGGTCGGAGATCGGTACCGCCGGGTACATGTCCACGACGTGCACCCGCTTGCCCGCAGCGGCCTTGGCCCGCAGGAGCGGCACGATCGCGGCGTTGTAGTTGCGCACGGTCGAGTCGGCGAACCGGATCGGGATGATGGTCGAGACGAACACCTCGGCCGACGGCGCCTGGCTCGTGATCTTGTCGACCAGGGCGGAGAGCCGCCTCGGCGCACCGGCCGGATCGCTGCCGTACATGTCGTTGGTGCCGATGTGCAGCAGGATCGTGCGCGGGTTGTAGGTGCGCAGCCAGTTCACGACGTTCGCGTCGATCTGCGCGATCGTCCAGCCGGGATGGCCCTCGTGGTTGCGGTCGGGCATGGAGGAAGGTCCGTCCGACAACGAACCCACGAAGTCGACGTTGCGCCCGGCGGCCCGGAGCTTCGTCCCGAGGTCGAGGCGGTAGCCGCCGATCGAGCCGCCCTGGGTGATCGAGTCGCCGAGCGGCATCACCCGCACCGGATCGGCGTTGGCGTCCACAGTGGACTCGTCAGCTCCGGCGGGCGGCGCCGTCAGCAGGATGGCGATCAGCGCTGCACACAAAGCCTTCAGCGGGCTCGACATGGTGAGCCTTCCCGGGAGACCTGAGGTTGCAGGACCAGGGCCTCCCTGCGTCTTCGTTGACGGGAGGTCAGCGACAGGGTCGACGTCCAGCAATGTAATGACGCCGTCACACACGGTCAAAGCTAAAATGTGAGCGTTCACTTTAGCTGGCGAGCGATCGACGATGTCGAATTCCCATTCGACACCAGGGAGAGGCTCTTCCGGCCACGGCACGTCGCTGCGGCTCGTAAGTCTTGCGCTGTTAGCGTGAACATCGGGTTCGCCCGCACGGCGCGGCACCGGTCCGCCGTCACGTACCGCCGTCAGGACGTTCAGCCGCGCGGCGACGCCACCGAACCGGCTTCGCACACCGGTGTCGGCACGCGATGAACCACCGGCTCCCGCACGCCGAACAGCCGTCCCCAGGCGCGTTCAACCTCGCGGCGCCGCCACCGAACCACCTTCACGCACCGGCATCGGCACCCGATGAACCATCGGCCCGCGCGCACCACGCCCACGCCGCAGAACCATCTCCACCAGCACCTTGACCGCCCACGCACCCAGCTCGTAGTGCGGCAGCGCCACGGTGGTCAGCCGCGGTCGCATGCACGAGGCGATGGGATGGTCCTCAAAACCGATCACCGACACGTCTTCCGGCACCGAGAGCCCGGCTTCCGTGAGCGCCTGGTACGCCCCGAACGCGAGCCGGTCGTTCAGGCACACCAACGCCTTGGGCCGGTGCGTGCGCAGCAGTTGGGCCGTGGCGGCGAAGCCGTGCTCGGGTGTCCACTTAGGACACCACTGCGCGCCGGCCACCTCGGCTCCCGCCGAGGAGAAGACCTCGCGCAGGCCGAGGAGTCGTTCCTCGGCCGCGATGCTGTGCGGCGGGGTGTCGCACATACCCGGTCCCGCGCCGATCAGGTGGATGCCGCGGTCGTGACCCGCCTCCACCAGGACGCGGGCGGCCGAGCGGCCTGCCTGCACCTCGTCGGGCAGCACCGAGGGTGCGGTCGTGCGGGATGCCGGTGTGGCGTTGAGCAGCACGGCCGGTCCGTCGTACAGGCCGTCCGGCACGGCGACGGTTCTGGTGTGCATGGACGCGAGGACCACGCCGTCCGCTCGCCGGTCGCCCATCGCGTCGACCAGCGTTCGTTCGACCACCGGGTCTCCGCCGGACTCGCCGACGAACAGCATGAACCCGTGCCGGTACGCGGCGTCCACGGCGCCTTTCACCATGTCGCCCGCCCAGCCGGACGACGCCACCGTGTCCGACACGAACCCGATCGTCTGCGACCGGCCGGCGCGCGGTCCCGCTGTCAGGGTGTTGCGCCGGTAGCCCAGCTCCTGGGCCGTCGATCGCACCCGACGCTCGGCGTCCGCCGAGATGCGCAGCTCCCGCGCTCGTCCGGTCAGGACGAGTGATGCCGTCGTGACCGAGACTCCGCTCGCCGCCGCGACGTCGGCCAGTGTCACTCGTGTGCGTCCCACTGCCGATCCGCCTCCTGTTGCCGTGCAGTTCCGGCCGCGTGTTCCGGCCGGGGTTCCACGAGATGCCTGCGAGGCCGGACGGTCCTGGGCGGAGGGAACGTCCGGCGCGCGCTCACCGCTTCAGACGACCAGGATCACCGGCCTCACCGCGCCGCACGAGCCACGCCTCGGTGATGTGGGTGAACATGGCGTCCGCCGCACCGGCCGCGTCCTGGGCGGCGATGCGTTCACAGATGCGCCGGTGCCCCGCGTTGGAGGCCTTGCACAGGTCACGGCTGCTCCTGCCGAGATAGCCGGCCGTGGTGATGGCCTGCGCCTCCAGGGAGCGCACGACACCGCGGGCGATGCGGTTGCCCGACGCCTGCATGATCGTGTCGTGGAAGATCCGGTCGTGCTCCTCGTAGGTGGCGACGTCGTCGACGAGCTCGTCCATCAGGTCGACCAACGCGCGCAGCCGCTCGACGACCTCCCGGTCGGCGGTGCGTGCCGCCACCTGAGCCATGTCGGACTCCAGCAGCCGCCGCGTCACGACCAGGTCGTCGAGGATCGAGAGGCTCTCGTCCTCCGCGATCGTGGCGGCGAGCACCAGCTCGTCGAGCATGTTCCACTGCACCCGCGGGCTGACCATCGTGCCGGAACCCTGGCGTACCCGGACCAAACCCTTCTCCTGCAGGACTTTCACCGCCTCGCGGATCACCGTCCTGCTCACCGAGAAGGTCTGGCAGAGCACCGGTTCCGCAGGCAGCGTGTCGCCGGCGGGATAGGTGCCGCGGACGATGCGCTGCACCAGCTCAGCGGTCACCGCCGACGCGAGGCTGGCCGGTCTCCGGGTCCAGCCCTGGCTCGGTTCCGGCTGCCGACCTGTCGCTGTCATCTTCGACTCCGTTGCGCCGCGGCCTGCTGATCTGGCCTCACACTATATGTAACATTGACGTCACACGTCATACGAGTTAGGTTCGCAGTGGTCCGCACTGCCGGGTGCGAGCGCGATCGCCGTCGGTTGATCCCCGCCACCCCATCTTTCCTGCGAGTCCACAAAGGACACGAGCTGCCCCCTCCGCCGCCACGGGAGGCCGATCCAGCACCCCTCAGGAGGTCCCTTGTCCACGTCCTCATTCCCTGCTGTGCGGCGGCGAGTGGCACTCGCGGCCGCCGCGGTGGTGGTGACCGCCGCGATCGCCACGGCTCCCCCGGCGTCCGCCGCCACCACGACCCTGTACGCCTCCCCCACCGGAACCGGAACCTCCTGCACCACCACCGAACCGTGTTCGCTGGCGGCCGCACAGGCCGCTGTGCGTTCCCGCACCGGCACGATGTCCGGCGACATCGTCGTCGAGCTCGCCGGCGGGGTGTACCGGCTCTCGCAGCCGCTGCGGTTCACCGCGGAGGACTCCGGCACCAACGGTTATCGCGTGCTGTGGCAGGCCGCCGCGGGCGCACGGCCCGTCGTCAGCGGTGCCAAGGCCGTCACCGGGTGGTCGGTCGCCGACTCCGGCAAGAACATCTGGCGCGCCACCGTCGGCACGGGCCTCGACAGCCGTCAGCTCTACGTCGACGGCGTGATCGCCACGCGCGCGCGTACGCAGGTGAACCGGTCCGACTTCACCTTCACCGACACGGGCCTGCGTTTCTCGAACGGCGCACTGAGCTACCTGAACAACCTGGCGAACCAGAACCGCGTCGAGGTGGAGAGCGTCAACTCGTTCACCGACAGGTACTCGCCGGTGCAGAGCATCGCCGGAAACTTCATCACAATGCAGCAGCCCGCGTGGAACAACAACACGTTCGGCTACGACGCGCTCAACAACCCGTTCCGCGCGGGACCGCTCTACCTGGCGAACGCGTACGAGTTCCTCGACGCGCCAGGCGAGTGGTACCTCAACCCCGGCACGGGCGTGCTCTACTACATTCCGCGCGCCGGGCAGAACATGAGCAACGTCAGCGTCGAACTGCCCACGCTGCAGTCGCTTGTCGGCGTCGGCGGCACCTACGACGCTCCCGCGCGCAACATGACGTTCAGCGGCATCACCTTCACCGGCACGTCGTGGCTCGGCCCCAGCAGCAACCAGGGCTTCGCCGACCAGCAGACCGGCGCCTACATCTCCGGCAACTGGAACTGGCCCGCCGACCGGCTGAACTCGTGCAAGAGCGGCTGCCAGGCGTTCGAGGCGGTCCGGCCGCACTGGTTCCAGATGCCCGCCGCCGTCCAGATCTCCGCGGCCAGCGGCATCACCTTCACCGAGTCCCGCTTCGTCAACCTCGGGCAGATGGCGATCGGCATCGGCAACGACGCCAACGCGCACGCCAGCGGCGTCGGCCTGGGCGCGTCCGACATCACGATCACCAAGTCGGAGATCGCGCAGAACTCGGCGGGCGGCGTCGTGGCCGGCGGCGTGCGCGCCGACGCGCACCATCCGACCGACCAACGGATGGTCAACCGGAACATCACGATCAGCTACAACCGCATCCACGACCTCGGCATCGAGTACCGGGGCAACGTGTCGGTGCTCAGCACCTACGTCAGCACCGCCACCGTGGCCAACAACGAGGTCTACAACATGCCGTACTCGGGCCTTTCGCTCGGTTACGGCTGGGGCTCCAACGACGCGGGCGGCAGCAACCACTACGCCGGCCGCGGTCTGTACAACTACCAGCCCCGGTACTCGACGCCCACCACGGCGTCGAGCAACAAGCTCCTCAACAACTACGTCCACGACGTGATGCAGCAGATGACCGACGGCGGCTGCATCTACACGCTCGGCTGGAACCCGAACGCGGAGATCAGCGGCAACTACTGCCTGCGCACCAACGGGTGGTTCGGCCTCTACTTCGACGAGGGCTCCAAGTACTACCGCGCGACCGGCAACGTCTTCTCCGCCACCGGCACGTGGGCCACCGCGAACTACGGCGGTGGCGAGAACATGGGCAACTGGACGGTCACCAACAACTGGTCGACCAACGGCAGCACCAACATCACCAACGGCGACCGCGGCAACGTCGTGAACGGCAACGTCGTTGTCTCCAACGGCAACTGGCCGGCCGGAGCCCAGGCGGTGATCGCGAACGCGGGACCGGGCGGCTCCGGTGGCGGCGGCGGCAAGGAGAACGTCACCGTCGTCGGCGCCCAGTCGGGCCGCTGCCTCGACGTGGCCAACACGAACAACAACACCCAGGCGAGGCTCTGGGACTGCACCGGCGGCACGAACCAGCGCTGGAACTACACCTCCGGCAAGCAGCTCACGGTGCAGGGCAAGTGCCTGGACGCCTCCGGGCAGGGCACCAGCAACGGCACGGCGGCGATCCTGTGGGACTGCCACGGTGGGCTGAACCAGCAGTGGAACGTCAACGCCGACGGCAGCATCACCGGGGCGCAGTCCGGCCTGTGTCTCGACGCCAGCGGCAACGGGACCGCGAACGGCACGCTGGTCCAGCTCTGGTCGTGCCACGGCGGGACGAACCAGCAGTGGAGTCTGCGCAGCTGACCGTCCACACACGACGGTTCCCCGTCCCGGCCGGGACGGGGAACCGTTTTCCTGCTACGAGAAGGTCAGGAGCAGACGGTGCCGTTCAACGTCGCCGTCGAGAACGGTGGCGTCGAGCCGCTGTAGTTCGCGTTGTAGCCGATACTCACCTGGCCGCCGGACGGGATCGAGCCGTTCCAGGACGCGTTGACGACGCTGACGACGTCGCCGCCGTCGGACCACGTCCCGTTCCAGCCCTGCGTGACGGTCACACCGGGAGCCGAGAACGTGAACGTCCAGCCGTTGACCGCGGCCCCGCGGTTCTCGATCACGATCTCCGCGCTGTAGCCGCCCTGCCACTGGCTGATCAGGCGATGGCTCGCCCGGCAGCCGGTGCCGGGGTTGCCGCCCGAGGTCGTGGTGGTGGTCGTGGTGGTGGTCGTGGTCGTAGTAGTGGTGGTCGTGGTGGTCGGTCCTGCCGCCATCGCCAGTTCGTAGGCCCGCTGCGGCACGAACTGACCGGCCGGCCCGATGCAGCCGTCGGACTCACCGGGCAGCTTGACCCACAGGAACGCGTCGATCCGCGAGTCACCGGTATTCACGGTGCTCGGGGTGCCGATCGCGCGGCCTGGCGGGTCGCACCACTCGGTGCCCTGCGGGCCGTTGCCGTTGCGGCTGGTGTCCACCACGGCCTTGAGCCGGCCGTCGCCGACGGCGTTGAGCACGTTCTTCGCGTAGTTCACCTCGTCGGAGGTCCAGCGGTAGTTCGACACGTTCGTCGAAATGCCGTCGGCGCTGTTCGACACGTCCGCGGCGCGCAACCTGTTCGCGGCCTCCGACGCGCTGAGCCACGCGGAGTTGCCGATGTCGAAGTACACCTTGGCCCGCGAGGAACCGGACTTCAGCTTCTTGCCCGCGTAGGCGATGGACGCCTTGGTCTGGTTCTGCTGGTCCGCGTTCTGGCAGTTGCTCATGATCGGCAGGACGTCCGGTTCGAGCACGATCGTCGCGGCACGCCCGGCGAGCCCTGCCGCCACCTCGTCGACCCACGCCCGGTACGCCGCGTGGGACGGCGCTCCGCCACCGCTCGCGCCGCCGCAGTCGCGGTTGGGGATGTTGTAGACCACCAGGATCGGGATCTTCCCGGCCGAGGCGGCCGCGCCGACGAACGAACTGACCTCCGAGCGGACCGACGAGGTGTTGGTCGTCGTGTACCACCGTGCCTGCGGCACCGAGGCGATGCGGTCGCGGATGACCGCCGCCCGCGAGTCACCGGGGTTGGCGGCCACCCATCTGGCGCTCGAGCTCGCCGGGTCGACGTAGAACGCCGACTCGGCGGCACTGACCGAGACACCTCCGCCCACGGTCAGGGCGACGGTGCCGGCGACGAGCACGCCCACGGCCGCGCAGGCACCCATCGCGGGCTTCCATCGTGTGGTGCTGCCGCTCGCCGGAACGCCGGGTGAAAGATGCGGCCGGGACGAGGGATCGTTTGCTCTCATTCAGGTCCTCGCAGCGTCGTTGCTGGTGCGGTAAGGGGTGTGAGAGCGCTCTCATGAATGGCGGCAAGCATCCGCCTGCGAGAGCGGGTTCGACTCGGGGTCAACGTAACCACGGCTCCATGGGCCGTCAAATGCTAAAAATGTTAGCGCTAACTTTAGCAATATCCATTCGACCTGGGTGCTGGCAGTCGATGGTCCAGGCCATTTTTCGTGCAGATTGGGAGCGCTCCCTTCTTTTTGTACTCCGTTCAGCTCAATCTGGGCGCAAAAACCGCGACGCCTTCTTGTGAGCGCGAACACGGAGCTGCCACACTCCTGCACGGCGTGCCCCACGCGGCCCCTCTACGACGCTCACCCGCACGTGAGTGAAGGAGACGGCAGTGAACAGTTCTGGTTGGTACCGAAGACGTTCCGGCCCCGAGGCCAGCACGCCACCGCGCTGCGGGTGACGGCGCTCAGCACCTTCGCGATTCCGCACACCGAGACTCCCGGCAACGCCGCACCGGACCTCACCACGTGCGCGGGGATCGCTCTCCCTGCCCACCACGCCCGCGTTCCGGGCGAGTTTTCGAAAGTTGGAAGATGAAACTGACATCGAGGTCAGTGTCACTTGTCCCGATCGTTTCGGCTGTCGCGGCGGCGGCGCTCGGAGCCACCCTGATCGTGACGGCCACCGCCAACGCTGCCACCACTCTCGGTGCCGCGGCCGCACAGACCGGCCGCTACTTCGGCGCCGCGGTCGCGGCGTCCAAGCTCGGCGACTCGACCTACGTGAACATCCTGAACACGGAGTTCAACATGGTCACCGCCGAGAACGAGATGAAGTGGGACGCGACCGAGCCCAACCGCGGCCAGTTCAACTACTCCAGTGGTGACCGCATCCTCAACCACGCCTTGAACAACGGCAAGCGGATGCGCGGCCACGCCCTGCTGTGGTACCAGCAGGAACCGGGCTGGGCGCAGCGCATGGAGGGCTCCGACCTGCGGCAGGCCATGATGAACCACGTCACCCAGGTCGCCACCCACTACAAGGGCAAGATCTACGCCTGGGACGTCGTCAACGAGGCGTTCGCCGACGGCGGCAGCGGGGGCAGGCGCGACTCCAACCTGCAGCGCACCGGCAACGACTGGATCGAGGCCGCGTTCCGCGCCGCCCGTGCCGCCGACCCCGGCGCGAAGCTCTGCTACAACGACTACAACACCGACGGCATCAACCCGAAGTCCACGGGCATCTACAACATGGTGCGCGACTTCAAGTCCCGCGGTGTGCCGATCGACTGCGTCGGGTTCCAGTCGCATCTGACCAACAACCCGCCGGGGGACTACCAGGCGAACCTCCAGCGCTTCGCCGACCTCGGCGTCGAGGTGCAGATCACCGAGCTCGACATCGCCGGCAACCAGCAGGCCAACGCCTACGGCGTCGTGACGAAGGCCTGCATGGCCGTCCGCGCCTGCGCCGGCATCACCACCTGGGGCATCCGCGACACCGACTCGTGGCGCGGTGGCGAGAACCCGTTGCTGTTCACCGGTTCCGGCGCCAAGAAGCCCGCGTACACCGCGGTGCTGGACGCGCTGAACGCGGGTGGCCCCGGCCCCACAACGACGACGACCACCACCACCACCACGACAACCACCACCACCACGACGACCACGACGTCCAACAACCCCGGACCCGGTGACTGCACCGCTTCGGTGTCGCTGAACCAGTGGGGTGAAGGGTTCGTCGCGACGATCAAGGTCACCGCCGGGTCCTCCGCGCTGAGGGGCTGGCGGGTCACGACGACCTTGTCGAACGGCACGGTCACGAACTCGTGGAGCGCCAACCGCAGCGGTAACAGCGGAACCGTGAACTGGACCAACGTGGACTACAACGCCAACGTTCCGGCCGGTCAGTCCACCGAGTTCGGCTTCCAGGGCACCGGCAGCGGATCGGGGCTCAACCCGACCTGCGCCGCGAGCTGACGTTCCACATCACACACCCCCAGGGACCTCGCGGACCGGGCGAACAGCCCGGTCCGCGGAGCCTCCCTGCCCTCGCAGGAGACGATGATGGCCACGAAACGAAGTCTCTGGACGACCATCGCCGCGGTCGCGGGCCTGGTCCTGACGGTGATCGCCCCGGCGAGGGCGGACAACCCGATCGTGCAACACATCTACACCGCCGACCCGGCGCCGTTGGTCCACAACGGACGGGTGTATCTCTACACAGGACACGACGAGGACAATTCGACCTGGTTCACCATGAAGGAGTGGCGGGTCTGGTCGTCGGCCGACATGGTCAACTGGACCGACCACGGCTCACCGATGAGCCTCGCCACCTTCAGCTGGGCGAAGCAGGACGCGTGGGCCGGGCAGGCGATCGAGCGCAACGGCAAGTTCTACTGGTACGTCCCGGTCGTCACCAAGGCCACCGGACGCCCCGCCATCGGTGTCGGCGTGTCCGACAGCCCCACCGGGCCGTTCCGCGACGCCCTCGGCCGGCCCCTGGTGGAGAACGGCGAGATCGACCCCACGGTGATGATCGACGACAACGGGCAGGCGTACCTGTACTGGGGCAACCCCAACCTGTCGTACGTGCGGCTGAACACCGACATGATCTCCTACTCCGGCGGCATCAACCGGATCCCTCTCACCACGGCCGGGTTCGGCACCCGCACCGGTGACCCCAACAGGCCGACGCTGTACGAGGAAGGCCCCTGGGTCTACAAGCGCAACGGCCTGTACTACAACGTCTTCGCCGCCAAGTGCTGCTCGGAGTTCATCGCCTACTCCACGGCTCCCGGTCCCACCGGCCCGTGGACCTACCGCGGCACCGTGATGCCCACGCAGGGCAACAGCTTCACGAACCACCCCGGCATCATCGACTTCAAGGGCAGCTCGTACTTCTTCTACCACAACGGCGCTCTGCCGGGCGGTGGTGGCTTCACCCGGTCCGTCGCCGTCGAGAAGTTCAGCTACAACGCCGACGGCACGATTCCGCAGATCAACATGACGACGGCGGGACCACCGGCCGCGGACACGCTCAACCCCTACACGCGCCAGGAAGCCGAGACGATCGCGTGGGGCAACGGCATCGAGACCGAGAAGTCCAGCGAGGGCGGCATGAACATCGCCAACATCAACAACGGTGACTACGTCAAGGTGAAGAACGTGGCTTTCGGGGCCGGCGCGAACCTCTTCGCCGCTCGGGTCGCGTCCACCGTCGCCGGCAGCTCCGTGGAGGTGCGCTCCGGCAGCCCGACCGGTCCGCTCGCCGGCCGGTGCGCGGTGCCGAACACCGGCGGCTGGCAGAACTGGACCACCGTCTCGTGCCCGGTGAGCGGGCTCACCGGCACCCGTGATCTCTACCTGAGGTTCAGCGGTGGCAACGGTTTCCTGCTCAACATGGACTGGTGGACGTTCGGCACGGCCGGCAGGAGGAGCGCGTCATGAGCGCCCGGTCGCACCCCGACAGGTTCGGGATCATCGCGCTCCTCGCGGCGTTGACACTGCTGCTAGCCGCCGTCGGACTCTCGTTGGTGCCCCAACCGGCGCAGGCCGCGTCGCTGGTGCGGGTCACGAACTTCGGCACCAACCCGACCGGCCTGAACATGTACGTGTACGCGCCCGACCGGATCGCGGCCCGTCCGGCGATGCTGGTGATGGTGCACTACTGCAGTGGTTCCGCGAGTGCCGTCCACAACGGCAACGGACGCGACTACGTCACGGCGGCTGACCGGCTCGGGTACCTGATCGTCTACCCGGAGGCCACGAGGGACGGTCACTGCTTCGACGTCTCCACGCCGAACGCCTTGCGGCGCAACGGAGGCGGCGACTCCACGGGGATCATGTCGATGGTGTCGTACGCGCGCCAGCGCTACAACGTGGACCCCGAGCGGATCGTCGTCGCCGGTTTCTCGTCCGGCGCGATGATGACCAACGTGCTGGCCGCCCAGTACCCGGACGTGTTCAGCGCGGGCTCGGCGTTCTCCGGTGTTCCGGCAGGCTGCTTCGCCACGACGAACGGCTCGTTGTGGAACAGCCAGTGCTCGGGCGGAAACGTGCAGAAGACCCCGCAGCAGTGGGGTGACCAGGCCAGGGCGATGTATCCCGGCTACACCGGCCGTTACCCGCGGATGCAGCTGTGGCACGGCACGACCGACACCACGCTGGCGTACCCGAACTTCGGCGAGGAGCTCGACCAGTGGACCAACCTCCACGGGGTGAGCAGGACGCCGCTGTCGACCGACCAGCCGCAGCCGAGCTGGACGCGCACCCGGTACGGCACCACCGGCACGACGGCGACGATCGAGGGCATCAGCATCCAGGGCACCGGGCACAGCCTGCCGATGGCCGGAATGCTCGCGTACTCCATCGCCTTCCTCGGCCTGGACAAGCCGCCCACCACAACGACGACGACCACCACCACCACCACCACAACGACAACCACCACGACAACAACGCCGGTGCCTGTCAACGGATGCAGGGTCACCGCTTCGGTCAACGCCTGGAACACCGGCCTGACCGAGACGATCACCATCGCCAACGCGTCCACCACCGCCGTGAGCGGCTGGCAGCTGCGGTTCACGCTGCCCGGCGGACAGGCGATCACGAGCGGCTGGAGCGCGAGTTACTCCCCCACCACCGGCGAGGTGACCGCACGCAACGTCGACTACAACGCCCAGATCCCGCCGAACGGTTCGGTGTCGATCGGTTTCCAGGCGACCCACACCGGTGACAGCACGGCCGCAGCCGGATTCACCCTCAACGGCGAGCCGTGCGAAGTGGCCTGACCGCCAGAGAACCATTGGAGGAACAGCATGTCCGACCTGAACCGGCGGCAGCTCTTGAAGCTCGGCGCGGGAGCTGTGCTGACGCAGGCAGGGTGGACAGCGACGGCCGCCGCGGCACCCGCGCAGGTGCGCGCGGCCGGCGACCTCTCGCTGTGGTACGACCGGCCGGCCGGATCCGACTGGCTGCGCGCCCTGCCGGTGGGCAACGGCCGGCTCGGCGCGATGGTGTTCGGCAACACGGACACCGAACGCCTGCAGCTCAACGAGGACACGGTCTGGGCGGGCGGCCCGCACGACTACAGCAACCCCCGGGGCGCCGGCTCGCTCGCCCAGATCCGGCAGCTCGTGTTCTCGAACCAGTGGACGCAGGCGCAGTCGCTGATCGACCAGACGATGCTCGGCAACCCCGCGGGGCAGCTCGCGTACCAACCCGTCGGCGATCTCCGGCTGGCATTGCCTTCCGCGACCGCGTCCGGGTACCAGCGCTCGCTCGATCTCACGACGGCGACGACCGTCGTGACGTACACGGCGAACAACGTGCGCTACCGGCGCGAAGTGTTCGCCAGCGCGCCGGACCAGGTGATCGTCGTGCGGCTGACCGCGGAGACACCGGGCTCGGTCACGTTCTCCGCCTCGTTCTCCTCACCCCAGCGCACGACGGCGTCCAGCCCGGACGCCACGACGATCGCGCTGGACGGGATTTCCGGCACCCAGCGCGGCATCGCGGGCACTGTCAAGTTCCTCGCACTCGCGAGGGCGGTCGCCGAGGGCGGCACGGTCTCCAGCTCCGGCGGGACGTTGCGCGTGACCAACGCCAACGCGGTGACCGTGCTGATCTCCATCGGCACCAGCTACGTCGACTTCCGCACGGTCAACGGCGACTACCAGGGCCTCGCACGCAACCGCCTGAACGCCGCGCAGGGCCTCGCCTTCGACACGCTGCGGGCCCGTCACGTCGCCGACTACCAGGCGCTGTTCGGGCGCGTGACGCTCGACCTCGGCCGCACCTCGGCGGCCGACCAGCCGACCGACGTCCGCATCACCCGGCACGCGAGCACCCCCGATCCGCAGTTCTCCGTGCTGCTGTTCCAGTACGGCAGATATCTGCTCATCTCGTCGTCGCGACCCGGCACGCAACCGGCGAACCTGCAGGGCATCTGGAACGACCAGATGGCCCCGTCGTGGGACTCGAAGTACACGCTGAACGCCAACCTGCCGATGAACTACTGGCACGCGAACACCACGAACATCGGCGAGTGCTTCCAGCCGGTTTTCCGCATGATCAACGATCTGACGATCACCGGCGCGCGCACCGCCCAGGTGCAGTACAACGCCCGCGGGTGGGTCACCCACCACAACACCGACGCCTGGCGCGGTTCCTCGGTCGTCGACTTCGCGGCGGCGGGCATGTGGCAGACGGGTGGAGCGTGGCTCTCGACGATGATCTGGGACCACTACCGGTTCACCGGCGACGTGGACTTCCTGCGCACGTACTACCCGGCGCTGAAGGGGTGCGCGCAGTTCTTCCTCGACACGCTCGTCACCGAGCCGAGTCTCGGGTACCTCGTCACCAACCCGTCCAACTCGCCGGAGCTCAACCACCACTCGAACGCCAGCGTGTGCGCGGGTCCGACGATGGACATGCAGATCCTGCGCGACCTGTTCGACGGGTGCGCGAGCGCGTCCGAGGTGCTGGGCGTCGACGCGGACTTCCGCACCCAGGTGCGGGCGGCCAGGCAGCGGCTGGCCCCGATGAAGGTCGGCTCGCGCGGCAACGTGATGGAGTGGCTGTACGACTGGGTCGAGACCGAGCCCAACCACCGGCACGTCTCGCACCTCTACGGCCTGCACCCCAGCAACCAGATCACCAAGCGCGGCACTCCGCAGCTGCACACCGCGGCTCGCAGGACGCTGGAGCTGCGCGGTGACGCGGGCACCGGGTGGTCGCTCGCCTGGAAGATCAACTACTGGGCGCGGCTCGAGGAGGGCTCCAGGGCGCACGACCTGATCCGGTCCCTCGTCACCACGGACCGGCTCGCACCCAACATGTTCGACCTGCACCCGCCGTTCCAGATCGACGGCAACTTCGGTGCGACCTCCGGCATCGCGGAAATGCTGCTGCACAGCCACAACGGCGAGCTGCACGTGCTGCCCGCGCTGCCACCGGCGTGGCCCGCGGGCAGCTTCACGGGGCTGCGCGGGCGCGGTGGCTACACGGTCGGCGCGACGTGGGGTGCCGACGGCGCCATCACCCTGTCAGTCACGCCGGACCGCGACGGCACCGTCCGCGTCCGGAACCGGATCTTCGGCGGCACCTTCGAGCTGCGCGACACGACGACCGGCACCGCGATCCAGCCGACGAAGCTGGAAGCGGACCTGGTCGAGTTCTCCGTCCAAAAGGGACACAACTACCGCGCGACCGGCCAGGGCGCGGGATCCGGACCGGTCGTGCGGCCCGGCGTGAACTACCGGCTCGTCGCCCGCCACAGCGGGAAGCCCATCGAGATCGCGGGTTCCTCCACCGCGGCGGGCGCGCTGCTGCAGCAGTGGTCCCAGACCGGCGGCCTCAACCAGCAGTTCGACTTCGTCGACTCCGGTGGCGGCTACTACCGGGTCAGGGCCCGGCACAGCGGTCTGGTGCTCCAGGTCGCGAGCTCCAGCACCGGCGCCGACATCAGCCAGCAGGCCGACACGAACGCGACCAGCCAGCAGTGGCGGGTGGTCGACCAGGGCGGCGGGGTGATCAGCCTGGTCAACCGGCAGAGCAACCTCGCGATGGACGTCTGGAGCGTGTCGACCGCCGACGGTGCCCGCGTCTCCCAGTGGAACCAGACCGGGGCCGACAACCAACGCTTCCAGGTCCAAGCAGTGTGACGAGAAGGGGACAACGATGTTCCACAAGCGCAAGGGACCGTGCCATGTTCCGGCATAGGACCGTCATCGCCATGGCCGCCGCCAGCGCCGTGGTCTTCCTCGGTGCCGCTGGTATCGCGCTCGGCGGCACGACTCCCAGCGACCACGTCGGAAACACCGCGGGAACCGCGGGATGCGGCAAGGCGCCGACGCTGACGAGCGGTCAGCACACGATCAACACGGGCGGCCAGAACCGCAGCTACATCCTGCGGGTGCCGGCCAACTACGACAACAACAAGCAGTACCGGCTGTTCGTCGGCCTGCACTGGCTGGGCGGCACGGCCAACGACGTCGACTCCGGCGGTACCGACGGCTACAACTGGTCGTACTACGGGCTGCGCAAGCTCGCCGATGCGGAGAGCAACGGCACGATCTTCGTCGCGCCCCAGGGCAACAACAACGGCTGGGCCAACCCCAACAACCAGGACCTCACGTTCATCGACGACCTGGTCAAGCTGATCGACAACGGGCTGTGCGTCGACACCACGCGGCGCTTCGCCGGTGGCTTCAGCTACGGCGGGGGCATGTCGTACGCGATCGCCTGCGCCCGTGCCAACGTCTTCCGCGCGGTGGTCGTCTACTCCGGCGGGGTCCTCAGCGGCTGCACCGGCGGCAACGATCCCATCGCCTACATGGGCATCCACGGCGTCAGCGACAACGTGCTCAACATCTCGCAGGGCCGCGGCATGCGCGACAGGTTCGTGCGCAACAACGGCTGCACGCCGCAGAACGCTCCGGAGCCGGCGCCGGGCAGCCGCACGCACATCATCACGAACTTCAGCGGCTGCCGCCCAGGCTTCCCGGTGGTGTGGGCCGCGTTCGACGGTGGCCACACGCCAGGTCCCATCGACTCCGGTGGTGACGGCTGGCGCACCTGGACGTCGGGCGAGGCGTGGAAGTTCATCACCCAGTTCGCGGGTGGCGGCGGTCCCACGACGACCACCACAACCACGACGACGACCACTACCACCACCACGACGTCCAACCCACCCGTTGGTGACTGCCAGGTCAAGGACGCGATCAACGCGTGGAACACCGGGCTGACGTCGAGCATCACCATCACCAACACGGGCTCGGCGCCGATCAGTGGTTGGTCGCTCACCTTCACACTGCCCGGCGGGCAGACCATCACGTCCGGCTGGAGCGCCACCTACTCGCCGGCCTCGGGCCAGGTGACCGCCAAGAACGTCAACTACAACGGCGACATCGCGCCGAACGCGTCGATCACCATCGGCTTCCAGGCCAACCACACCGGCAACACGTCCGCACCGGACTCGTTCGCCCTCAACGGAAAGACCTGCTCGATCTCCTCCTGATCCCACCATCGCCGGACCGCCGCCCGGATGAACCACTCACCACAGAGAGCGCGAACATCCATGGGACACCGAAAAACTCTCCGCAAGGCGGGGTGGCTGGTCGCTGCGGCCGCCTTGATCTTCTCCGGGCCGGGGGTCGCCAGCGCACAGGCTCCCCCCGCGTCCGCCGGCCAGATCAGCGCCACCGCGACTCCGGGCTGCGGCAAGGCTCCCACCTTGCGCAACGGCAACCAGACGATCCAGACCAGCGGCAAGACCCGCTCGTTCATCCTGAGCATCCCCGACAACTACGACAACACCAAGCAGTACCGGCTGGTCTTCGGCTTCCACTGGCTGGGCGGCACCTCCGACCAGGTGGCGGGCGGCGGCAGCGATGGCGCCGTCTACGCCTACTACGGACTGAAGCCGCTGTCGAACAACTCGACGATCTTCGTCGCGCCGCAGGGGTTCAACAACGGCTGGGGCAACTCCGGCGGCGAGGACGTCAAGTTCGTCGACGACATGATCAGCCGCATCGAGAACGACCTCTGCGTGGACACCACGCAGCTCTTCTCGCTCGGTTTCAGCTACGGCGGCTCGATGAGCATCTCGCTCGCCTGCTCCCGCCCGACCGTCTTCCGCGCCATCGCCGCGATCGCGAGCCCCGGTGAGATCAGCGGTTGCGCCGGAGGTACCGCGCCGGTGGCCTACATGGGCATCCACGGCATCAACGACAACATCGGCGGCGGCCGTGGCCAGCGCGACCGCTGGGTCCGCAACAACGGCTGCACGCCGCAGAACGCCCCCGAGCCGGGACCCAACAGCCGCACCCACATCACCACCTACTACTCGGGCTGCAAGACCGGCTACCCGGTGGTCTGGGCACCCTTCGACGGCGGGCACCAGCAGGGTCCCGTGGACGGGTGCGGTGGGTGTGAGAGCGGCGCCCGCAGCTGGGTGAAGACCGAGGTGTGGAAGTTCTTCACCGGTGACACGACTCCCCCGAACCCCGGTCCGACCCCCTTCCGGTTGCGCGGCGAGGCTTCCAGCCGGTGCCTCGACGTCAACGGCGCGGGCACGGCCAACGGCACCCAGATGATCGTCTGGGACTGCCACACCAACGCGAACCAGCAGTTCACCCAGAACGGCCAGACGCTGCAGGTCACCGGCAAGTGCCTGGACGTGCCGAACAACGCGGGTTCCGGCACCAGGGTCCGGATCTGGGACTGCAACGGCGGAGCCAACCAGAACTGGAACGTCGCCAACGGCACCGTCACCAACGTCCAATCAGGACTCTGCCTCACCGCGGGCGGCACGAACAACGGCGCCGCCGTGACCGTGGCGACCTGCCAGGGCGGCACCAACCAGCGCTGGGCCAAGGCCTAGCCCGACAGCGGGTGACGGCGGCGCCGGGCGCGGAGCCGCCGTCACCCGCCGATTTTCCACCGCAACCAGTGTGAGAAACGGAAGGAACAACGATGTTCCAGCAGCACAAGGGGCCCTGCCATGTCCCGGCATAGGCTCGTGATCGCCATGGCCGCCGCCAGCGCCGTGGTCTTCCTGGGCGCGGCGGGCATCGCGCTCGGCGGCACGACTCCGGACGGCCAGGCCGGAATCGCCGCGGGGACCGCGGGATGCGGCAAGGCACCTGCTCTGAACAGCGGGCAGCACACCATCAACAGCGGAGGCCAGAACCGCAGCTACATCCTGCGGGTGCCGGCCAACTACGACAACAACCGGCAGTACCGGCTGTATGTCGGCCTGCACTGGCGTGGCGGCACGGCCAACGACGTCGACTCCGGCGGCACCGACGGCTACAACTGGTCCTACTACGGCCTGCGGAAGCTCGCCGACGCGGAGAACAACGGCACGATCTTCGTCGCACCCCAGGGCAACGGCAACGGCTGGGCCAACCCCGGCGGCCAGGACCTGACCTTCATCGACGACCTGGTCCGGTTGCTCGACAACAGCCTCTGCATCGACACGGGCCAGCGCTACGCCGGTGGCTTCAGCTACGGCGGCGGCATGTCCTACGCGATCGCCTGCGCCCGCGCGAAGGTCTTCCGCGCGGTCGTGGTCTACTCGGGCGCGGAGCTCAGCGGTTGCAGCGGCGGCAACGACCCCATCGCGTACATGGGCATCCACGGCGTCAGCGACAACGTGCTCAACATCGGCCTCGGTCGCGGGCTGCGCGACAGGTTCGTGCGCAACAACGGTTGCACAGCCCAGAACCCGCGCGAACCGAGTGCGGGCAGCAGGACGCACATCATCACGGCCTACAGCGGCTGCCGCGCGGGCTATCCCGTGGTGTGGGCGGCGTTCGACGGCGGCCACACCCCCGGCCCGATCGACTCCGGCGGCGACGGCTGGCGCACCTGGACCTCCGGTGAGGCGTGGAAGTTCATCACCCAGTTCGGCGACGGTGGCCCCGGCCCGACGACGACCACCACCACGCCACCTCCCGACCCGGCCACGTTCCGGCTGCGCGGCGAGGCGTCCGGCCGCTGCCTCGACGTGACCGGCGCGGGCACGGCCAACGGCACCCAGCTGATCATCTGGGACTGCCACACCAACGCCAACCAGCGGTTCACCCAGAACGGCCAGACGCTGCAGGTCAGCGGCAAGTGCCTGGACGCACCGACCAACGCGGGTTCCGGTACCAGGGTGCAGATCTGGGACTGCAACGGCGGCGCCAACCAGAACTGGAACCTCACCAACGGCACCGTCACCAGTGCCCAAAACGGACTGTGCCTCACCGCCAGTGGCACCGGCAACAACGCGGCCGTCACCGTGGCGACCTGCCAGGGCGGCGCCAACCAGCGCTGGGCCAAGGCCTAGGAGGTGAGCGCACGCATGCGGCACAGCGGCAAACCTCGATGGTGGCTGATCGCGGCGGCCGTCGTCGCGCTGGTTGTCTCCAGCGCCGGCCTCGCCACCGCGGACACGCGGACAACTCCTGGCTGCGGCAAGGCTCCCACGCTCCGGAACGGCAAGCTGACGATCCAGAGCGGTGGCAAGAACCGGCAGTTCATCCTGAGCATCCCCGACAACTACGACAACAACCGCCAGTACCGGCTGATCTTCGGCTTCCACTGGTACGGCGGCACCGCCGAGCAGGTGGCGGGCGGCGGCAGCGACGGCGACGTCTACGCCCACTACGGCCTGCGCAGACTGGCCAACAACTCCACGATCTTCGTGGCACCGCAGGGCCTCAACAACGGGTGGGCCAACTCGGGCGGCGAGGACGTGCGGTTCGTCGACGACATGATCAGCCGGATCAGCGGCGATCTCTGCGTCGACACCACGCAGGTCTTCGCCCTGGGCTTCAGCTACGGCGCAGGGATGAGCGTCGCGCTCGCCTGCGCCCGCCCGACGGTGTTCCGTGCCATCGTCTCCATCGCGGGTGGCGAGATCAGCGGATGCGCGGGAGGCACCACGCCCGTCGCCTTCATGGGCATCCACGGCATCAGCGACAACATCGGCGGTGGACGGGCCCTGCGGGACCGGTGGGTCCGCAACAACGGCTGCACCCCGCAGAACCCGCCCGAACCGGCGCGGGGCAGCAACACGCACATCACCACCTACTATTCGGGCTGCAAAACCGGCTATCCGGTGGTGTGGGCGCCCTTTGACGGCGGCCACCAGCAGGGACCGGTCGACGGGTGTGCCGGCTGTGAAAGCGGCGCCCGCAGCTGGGTGAAGACCGAGGTGTGGAAGTTCTTCACCGGTGAATCCCCGCCCACCCCGACGACGTTCCGGCTGCGCGGCGAAGCTTCCGGCCGGTGCCTCGACGTCAACGGGGCGAGCACGGCCAACGGCACCGTGATGATCACCTGGGACTGCCACAGCAACGCCAACCAGCAGTTCACCCAGAACGGCCAGACCCTCCAGGTCACCGGAAAGTGCCTGGAAGCCCCGGCCAACGCGGGTTCCGGCACCCAGGCCCGCATCTGGGACTGCAACGGCGGCGCCAACCAGAACTGGAACGTCACGAACGGCACGATCACGAACGTCCAAACCGGACTGTGCCTGACCTCCAGCGGCAACAACAACGGCGCAGCAGTGACCGTGTCGGCCTGCCAGGGCGGCACCAACCAGCGCTGGGCCAAGGCCTAGCGGCAATGATGCGGGCGGTGGTTCACGCCACCGCCCGCTACCAGCGGTCCGGCGTACTCGCCCGCCGCGACAACAACGGCGGCAACAACACCAGCGGTGGCGGCTGCCTGCCGTCCAGCTCGGCCATCAACAGCTCCACCGCGTGCCTGCCGAGCTCCTCCGCGGGCAGCCGCACCGACGTGAGCGGTGGCGACATCCGTTCGGCCAGCTCGTCCGCGCAGATCGCGACCACGGCGATGTCGCGGGGCACCTCGCGTCCTACCGCACGCAGGCACGCGGTGATCCCGCGCAGCGCCGCCTCGTTGTGCACGACCAGCGCGGTCGTCGACGGGGTCGCGCGCACCAGCGTCTCGGTCGCCCTGAGCACCGCCCCGTGGTCCTCCTCGACCGACACCGCCGTCGCCGCGACACCGCGGCGCATCGCGGCCGCGCTGAACCCCGCCATCGCCCGGTGCGCGAAGCCCGTGGTGCGGCGGTACACGGCGCTCGGAGCGCCGAGAAAGCCGATGGAGCGGTGACCGAGGTCGGCGAGGTGGTCGACGCACTGCGCACCCGCGGCCTCGAAGTCGAGGTCCACGCAGGTGAGGCCCTTCGCCGTCGTCGGCCGTCCGATGAGGACGGACGGGGCGGACAGCTGGCGCAGCCGATCGTCGTCCATGTCGGCGTTCATCTCCGGGTCCATCACCAGGAAACCGTCGACCTGGGCGGCGTTCGCGGCCCGTTTCAGCGCGGGCAGGCCGTCGTCCGCGGTCATCAGCAGCAGGCCCATGCCGTACCTGCGCGCGGTCGTGACCGCGCCGGTGACGAACCGCGTCACCGCCGGCAGATACGTGCCCGCCCGCAACGGCAGCACCAGGCCGATCACGCCCGCTCTGGTCCCGTCGAACTGTCTGGCGGTCACGGGCGGCTCGTACCCCAGCGAGCTGATGCTCGCCCGCACCCTGGACTTCGTGCCCGCCGAGATCGGCCGTTTGCCCGTGAGCACGTAGGAAACGGTGCTCGGGGCGACCCCCGCGTGCTGTGCCACGTCCGCGATGGTGACCACGGGTTTCCTTTCCGAAGAACGCCGAAGAACGCCGAACGCCACCGGTTCCCTGCCGGTTTCCCTTTCGAGATACGCCGAAAACGCCGAGCGCCGCCGTCGCGGATGCGGGCCGCGACGGCGGCGGGCGGTTCCCGCGCGAGCGGAATTCGCGCGGGAACCGATTCAGGGCAGTCTCGTCGTCACAGCGCCGGGTAGGCGTTGCGCATGAGTTCCTGGAACTGTGCGGAGAACCACTTGCCCGACAGCGGGGCGTCCGGCAGCGCGCCCGACATGTTGTTGCCGTTGCGGATGTTGCCGGTGTAGGCCGGGTCGCACATCTTGTCCGCGCCCTTGCCCTCGTTGTTCGGGATCTCCTTGCTCGCGCCGTCGGACTCACCCGGCGGCTTCATCCACACATAGGCGTCGATCCCCGGCGCGGGCGCCGCCTTCGGCCGCTCACCCAGACCGGCACCGGCCTGGTTGCACCAGTTGCCGGTGTGGATACGCCGGTCGAGCCTGCCCCCGTTGACATAGGCGTCCACGCTCGTCTTCGGCCCCGGACCCGTCGGACGGGCGGCACCGCCCCAGCCGTTGCGGCTGGTGTCGATCAGCATGCCGACACCGGGATCGAAGCCCGCCTGGACGGCGCGCTGCCGGAACGCCTGCGCATAGGACTGCTCGTCGACATACCGGTTCCAGTCCACCCACTTCGACTGCCGCACCGACGTGCCGTTCACCGAGTCGTCGATCGTGAAGTACGGCTCCTTCAACGCACCATAGTTCGCCGTGTTGGCGATGAACCCGTGCACGTTCGCCTTCGTGCTGCCCGAGGCGTTCGCCGCCTGGAACAACAGCTCCGCCGTCGGGCCGAAGTTGTCGTCCCAGCCGATCCACCCGTGGTGACCGATGTCCAGATAGTTGTACACGTTCGGCACCGCACCCAGCTTCGCCAGCGCGTAGCCGACACCGGTGATGTAGTTGCCGTTGGCCTTCATCACGTCACACGCCGGCACCGCCGTGTTGCGCGGCGTCACGTTCGTGACCAGGTTCGGCAGCGAGTCGATCTCCACCGTCGTCACGATCCGCAGATTCCGGTACGCCGGCTTGGCGAAGATCGCCGCGATCGGATCGATGTACTCCGACTTGTACCGGTCGATCTCGGTGGGCTTGAGCTCACCATTGGACGCCAGCGCCGAACAGTCACGACCCGGCAGGTTGTAGATCACGAACTGGATCACCAGCGGTGAACCCGCCGCCTGGCGCACCGCCTCCTCCAGATGCCCCTCCACACCACGGCCATCGACCGTGCCGGTGATCGCCGCGATCCGATCGATCCACACCCCGGTCGGCTGGTTCGCCACCCTGCTCCCACCCGGCTCGGCAGCCGCCTTCGCCGACCAGTCCGGGTTCACATACATCTTCGCACCCACGTACGGGTTGTCGACGCGGTTGCCGGGGTCGGGGTTCGGGTTACCGGACGTGGTGGTCGTCGTGGTCGTCGTGGTCGTGGTCGTCGGCTGCTGCTGGCCCGTGCACGTCACACCGTTGAGCGAGAACGACGCCGGGTCGGTGTTGGTGCCGGTGTAGCTGCCGTTGAACCCGATCTCCGTCGACGCGCCCGTACCCAGGTTGCCATTCCACGACATACTCGTCGCGGTCACGTCGGCACCCGACTGCGACCAGGTGGCGCTCCAGCCCTGGGTCACCTTCTGCGAGCCGGGGAACGTGAACTTCAGGGTCCACGACGAGAGGGCGTCGCCCAGGTTGGTGATCTTCACCTTGCCGCCGAAGCCGCCACCGCCCCAGTTGTTCGCCGTGTAGTCGACACGGCAGCCGGGTGCGGCGCCCGCGGGTGGTGCGCTGAGCGCCACCCCGAGCGTCGCGACGGAGGTGGCGACCACGACTCCCGCCGCGGCCCACCGCCTTTGTCCGTTGAGCCTCATTGCCACGGATCTCCTGTCCTTCAATGGTGTTTTATCTCTGTGAGCGAGCACGCGGCGGGCGTGCACTCGAGTCGTTTCAGGCCGAGGTGCTCCATGCCGGTCGAGCCGGTGATCGCGAACCCGTCACCGAACACGAGGTCCGGGTCGCCCCTGACCTCTCCGCTCACCAGCGCCTTGCGCCAGGCCTCGTCGAGGCCCGGCCGGAGCACCAGCAGTCCCAGCTGTTCGTAGGGCGGCTTGGTGCAGGTGCCCCACTCCGCGATGAACGGCTCGTAGACCTTCGCCCGCACTGGTCCCGCGAACGCGGTGAAGTCCCCGCCCTTGCGCACGTCGGTGCAGCCACCGCTGACCTGGTTCAGCCAGGCGGCGATGCCGTCGACCCCGCGAGCCGGGTCCGGGGCCGATCCGGCGCGGACGACCACGATGGCGACCGCGACCGAACCGGCCACGAAGAGGGCGAGGAGGACCCTCATCACGGAACGGCGCAGGAGACGCCGTTGAGCGTGAAGTTCACCGGATCTGGTGCGGTCGCGGTGGTCGACACGTTGAACCCGAACTCGGTGGTGCCACCCGCGGCGATGTCGGCGTTCCAGGAAGCCCCCTTCGCCGTGGCCTTCCCGTTGGCGACGCTGATCGTCGACGACCACGCCGACGACAACTGGTGTCCTGCCGGGAAGTCCCACACGAGCTGCCACGCGCGCACGGCCTCAGCGCTGCCGTTCGCGATCTTCACGTTCGCCGTGAAGCCACCGTTCCACGTGCTCGGCTTGGAGTACGTCACCGTGCAGGCGCCGGGACCGCTGCCGGTGCGGACTCCGACCGCCGCCGACGCCGGCGAGGCGTTGCCCGCGGAGTCCAGCGCCACCACGGTGAAGGAGTAGTCGGTGTTCGCCGTCAGACCCTTCACCGTGACCGAGTTCGTGGCCGAGGTGGCCACCACCTGGCTGCCGCTGTACACGCGGTACCCCGACACACCGAAGTTGTCGGACGAGGCAGGCCAGTCGAGCCGCACCGAGCTGCCCGTGATCGACGACGCGACCGGCGTGCCCGGTGCGGTCGGTGGCTGCGTGTCGGGCACGCCGCCGCCGAACTGGACGTCGGAGCAGCTGTAGAACGCCTCCGGGCTGTCGGAGCGCTGCCAGAGCGAGTAGATGATGTGCCTGCCCGACTTGTTGGGCAGCTTCGCCTGCCAGCTGTACTCACCGTTCGCCTGGGGCGGGTTGGTGATCTTGTCGAACGGCACGGGCTCCAGGTCGGACCACTTGAGCGGCTTCGTGACGTCGAAGCCGTCCTTGGTGACGTACTGCTCCCAGGTGCCGGGGTGCGGCGCCCAGGCGTTGTACCGCAACGTGACGGTGGCGTTCGCCGTCACCTGGGTCACCGGCCAGTCGCCACGCGCCTGGTTGTAGGCGTCGTACTTCGTGGTCGGGCCGCAGAGGTGCCCGTCCGAGATGATCTCCCGGTGCCGTCCGGCCGCGTTGCTGATCAGGTTGCCGTACCAGTCCCACAGCGGTTGCTTGCCGCCGAGCGCGACCGCTTCGACGCACGCAGGGTTGGTGGGCTTCAGGTCGCCACCACCGCTGCCGGCCCTGCCGTCCTCGTAGCAGGCGTAGGTGCGGCTGGCGGGCCACACCATGGAGCCGTGCGCGAGCGCCGTGCCACCGGTGTGCACGAGAACCGCGCCGACCGCCGCTGCGACGGCCAGGAGTGCGATGCGTTTTCTCATCTCGGTACTCCTCAGCCGAAGAGTTCGGTGTGCAGGGCGAAGGCGGTGGCGATCTCCGACTGCGCCCAGAACCGGTGGTAGGTGAACGTC
>NZ_JAFBCX010000004.1 GCF_016907955.1 Lentzea nigeriaca
TCCCTTGTGCGCATCGTCCGCTTCGATGTCACAAGGTTCCGGGCCCCGAGTAGCGCGACCCGGTCGCGCTCGGTTGCGCTACGGTTGCGCCGAATCCGCCTCCGAACCCGCTTCCGAACCCGCCTCCGGATCGACCGGCAGCACGATCGTCACCATCGTTCCCTCGCCGGCGCGGGACGCCACCGAGATGTTGCCGCCGTGCCTGTCCACGATGTGCTTGACGATGGCGAGCCCCAGACCGGTTCCCTGGATCTCGTGCTCGATCGCGAGCGACGAACGGAAGAACCGGCTGAACAACTTCGGCAGCTCGTCCTGCGGGATACCGATTCCGGTGTCCGCCACGGTGATCCGTGCCTCGTCGCCGATGCGCCGCACGCGGATCACCACCGTGCCCACGGCCTGGGTGAACTTGACCGCGTTGCTCAGCACGTTGAGCAGTGCCCGGTCGAGCTGGTCCGGGTCGGCCCGCACCATGATCGGGTCAGGAGTGACCTGGCGGACCAGGGTGATCGCCTTCCTGGCCGCGGCCGGTTCGACGCTCTCGACGACGGCTTCCACGAGAGAACCGAGATCCGTCGGCTCGACGGAGGGTTGGAACTGACCGGAGTCGATCTTACCGACGGTCAGGATGTCCTCGACGAGCCGCAACAACCGCCTCGTGTTGCGCTGGATGATCGACGTCATCTCCCGCTGGTCCTCGGTCAGATCTCCGGCGGTACCGTCCACCAGCAGCTCCAGGTAGCCCGAGATGCTCGTCAGTGGCGTGCGCAGCTCATGGGACACGTTGGCGACGAACTCGGTCTTGACCCGGTCGAGCCCACGCAACTCCTCGACCACCTCCTGCTCCCGCGCGAACGCGTCACGCAGGGCGCGTTCGGCTTCCTTGCGCTCACTGATGTCCCTGACGAAGGCGTTGAAGCGATAGGGGCCGGTCGGCTCCGGCTGCCACACGTACAACTCGATCGGGAACTCCTGACCGTCGCGGTGCAGGGCGGCGAGCTCGATCCGCCGGCCGAGCACGGACCCTTCCCCGGTGGCCTCGAGACGCGCGATCCCGGCCACGTGATCGGCACGGAACCGTTGCGGCACAATGGTGTTCGCAAGGGTTCTGCCCATGATGTCCGCACGCGGCCAGCCGAACATCCGCTCGGCCGCCGCGTTCCACTCGGTGACACGACCGTCCCCGTCCAGCGCGATGAACGCGTCGTGCGCGGTGCCGATGAGCGTCCGCAGCCGGTGCAGGGTCTCCCGCAGCGTCGCCTGGCAGCGTGCCAGTTCGGCACGGTCGGACATCCGCGCGACAGCGAGACCGGCCTCCCGCCCGAGCTCGGTGGCCAGATCGAGCACACACTGGCCAGGACGCCGGACGTCAGGGGCGAAGAACTCCAGCACGGCGACCACCCCGTCCTCGGAGTGCACGGGAAACGCGAACCCGCTGCCCGCTCCGAGTCCGTCGAGGCCGAGATCGTCCATCCACTTGGGACCCAGGGCCGCGGCCGCCTCACCGCTCAGGCCGGTGCCGGCCGACACCCTCGTCTCCGCCAGGATCTCCCGCAGCCGTCCGAACCTGTCGTCGTCCGCGCCGTGCCACAACTTCGCCGACACCAGGTCACCGGTGCCGTCGCCCGCGGGAACGCAGGCGTGCCCGAACGGCCACCCGGCGTGGGCGCACACCTCGTCCAAGCACAGTTGCAGCACCTCGGCAAGATCGGAGGCCCCCCAGACCTTCGACACCACCCGGCCGCGCACCTCCCTCGCGCGCGTCGCTCGCTCGGCGCCGAGCTCTCGCTCGAGCTGACCTCCCAAGGCGAGCAACGCCTCCAGCACGACGTTGTCGAGGTGCCGGACTTCGCGGGAGGCGACGAACAGCACGCCGATGGGCAGGAGATCGTCGCCGCGGATGGGCACGCCCGCGAAGAGGTGGATGGCACGGCCCAGGGACCGTCGCGGCTGGGCGATCACGACGAGCTCGTCGGCTTCCACCGTCTGCCTGCACAACGACAGCAGCTCATCCTGCCCACGCGGCATACCCCGCACTTCGAGAAGTCTCAGCTCATCAGCCTCCAGCAGAGCGACGCCCGCGATCGGCACCCGGCCGAGCGATGCGGCGACCAGCGTCGTCGCACCGAACTCCAGCCGCTCGGTGATCGCGGGCGGCAGAGTCGTCGACATCCTGTTCACGACGTTCCTCCCGTCCGGCCGTCCGGCAGGAGCACGGTCACCGTCGTGCCCGCACCCTCCGTGGAGGTGAGCGAGACCTGCCCACCGTGCCTGCGTACGATCTGCCGCACTATCGCGAGCCCCAGACCGGAGCCGGGGATCGCCTGCTCCGTCGCGTTGCTCGCCCGGAAGAACCGGGTGAACATCGCGTGCTGCTCCGTCTTCGGAACACCGATGCCGGTGTCACTGACCTTCACCTCGACCCAGTCGTCAGCGCACCGGCGGGAGGTCACCCACACGTCGCCTCCGGCCGGGGTGAACTTGACCGCGTTCGACACCAGGTTGGTCAGCACCCGGTCGAGCTGCGCCGCGTCGCCGCACACCACCAGTGCCCCGGCGTTCTCGTGATCCAGGTGAACTCCGCCGACGTCCGCGGCGGGCCGCAACGCCTCGACGACGCCGTCGACGAGCTCACCGACGTCAACAGGCTTCTCCGCCATGGTGACCGTGTCCGACTCGAGCTTGGCGAGCAGGAGCAGTTCCTCGATGAGCCCCCGCAGCCGGGTCATGTTCCGGTGGATGACGTCCAGCATCTTCCGCTGAGCTGCGTCGATCTTGCCGGCGTCACCGTCGCGCAACAGCTCCACGTACCCGGCGATGCTGGTCATCGGTGTGCGCAGCTCGTGGGAGACGGTCGACACGAACTCGGACTTGCTGCGGTCCAGAGCTCGCAGTTCCCGGACGAGCAGCTGCTGCTCCTGGTAGAGCCGGGCCTGGTCGAGGCCGTGGGACAGATCGGCAGCGATGTGCTCGAGCGCGTCCGTCTCGGCGGCCGTCCATCCGGCGCCGGGACGGGCGAGAACCAGCGCTCCGAGCACACTCTCCCCTCGCCCCAGCGGCAGAACCAGCACCGCGCGGTCGTGCAGGGCGACGGGCAGCCCCAGGTTCGCGGCCTCCTCGGCGTCGTTCACCTCCAGGCAGCGATGATCTGCATACAGCCTGCGCAACGGGGCCACCGGCAACACGCGCTCCTCCTCGCCGAGCGTGGATCGGAGCGAGGCGAGTTCGGGCCGGTGCCAGTCCAGTGCGACGAGATCCGCGGAGGTGTCCTCGGGTGCACCCTCCGACAGCCAGACGCACACCCGTTCGGCGTCGAAGTGCTGCCCGATCTCGGCGGTCGCCAGCCCGACGGCGGTGTCGACGTCCAGGTGCTCCCTGATCCTCAGACCGATGTCGGCGGCGATCTCGCGGTGGCGCTGCCGTTCCTGCTCCAGCGCGTACAGCTTGGCGGCCTCGTCGGCGAGCTTGTTGATCGATCTGGCGACCTCCTGGAACTCCGCGATCCCCTGTTCGGGGATGCGGGCCTGCCCGTCGCCGGTCGCCCACTTCGTCACCGTGTTCCGGAATGCGGCGATCGACCTGCCGAGCCGCTGCGCGGTGACCATCGCCGAGGCCGCCGCCAGCACGACGGCGACGGCGCCACAGCTGATCAGGACGAGCATCACGTCACGCCGGGTGCCGAGGCCTCGCTGCCGCAACGAGGTGGTCGTGGCGTCGAGCATCTCGGCGAGCCGGGTGCCGGCGTCGAGAAACTCGTCGAGCACGAGCGTGCTGTCCGCCAGCCGCTCCGACACGTCGTCCGCTGTACCGGGTGGGACTGCCCGGAGGCCGGCCGTCGTGGCGAACCACCGGTCCGCCAGCTCGGCCACCCTGGCTGCCGCCTGCCGCTCATCGGTCGCGGCCAACCGGACCAGCTCGTCCTTCGTCCGAACATAGCTCTCGCGACCGCGGTCATATGCCTCGCGGAGTTCCGGGTCGCCGTCGAAGGTGTATCCGCGCAGGCCGAGCGCGCTGTCCAGCACGATCCCGCGCAGCTCGGCGTTGCGATGCCGCATCGGCACGACGCGCGAGGTCAGCTCCTCCATGGAGCTCGCTGTCGTCGTGACGGCTTCCGCGCCCAGCGCGAGCAGGACCAGGACGACCGCCACGAGCGGTCCGAACGTGAGCGCGAGCAAACGCCGGAAGGACTGTCCTGAGCTCATGTCGGTTTGCCACCTCGGGATGTCGGAACGTCGAATCCACGCCGGGTCATGACTCCCCACGTGCGCTCCGACCGGCGCAACGCGGCCCACCCACCCCACATCCGCCACCGCGCGGTCCGCTGCCGGTAGCCGATGTTCTCCGCGAACGCCGCGACGAGCGCGATCCCGAGATCCGCCCAGCGGTGATATCGGCGGAACGAGTACTCCTCGACGGTGAGCGCGAAGGCGGAGATCAGGAACGCGAAGCCGTACGCGGTCGCCGAGAGGGACACCGCGAACGACCACGTGACCGCACCCGTCGCCAGGCCGAGCACCAGCACGAGCACCGCCATGAACTCGACCAGCGGGGTGATCAGCTCGAACAGCACGTGGTAGGGCAGCGTGAACAGCCCCACGACCCCGTATCTCGGGTTACCGATCATCCGCCGGTGCTTCAGGAGGATCTCGGTCAGGCCTCGGTGCCACCGCCTGCGCTGACGGCCGAGCACCAACCCGGTTTCCGGTACCTCCGTCCACGACACCGGTTCTGCCACGAACACGATCCGGTAGTCCTGCCCTTTCTCCCGCATCCACCGGTGGATCCGGAGGACCAGTTCCGCGTCCTCGCTCATGCAGCCAGGGTCGAGACCGCCCACCGCCACCACCGCATCCCGCCGGAACAGCCCGAACGCCCCGGAGATCACCAGCAGGCCGTTGAACCGCGACCACGCGGTGCGGCCGAGAAGGAACACCCTCAGGTACTCGACGGCCTGGATCGCCGGCAGCAGGCTCCTCGGCATCCGCACGTCGACCAGCCTGCCCGCCACCACCCGGCACCCGTTGGCGACGCGGACGGCGCCACCGGCGGCGACAACCCGGAACGGGTCGTCGAGGAACGGCCTGGCCACGCGCATCAACGCGTCCGGGTCCAGGATGGAGTCCGCGTCGACCATGCACACGAGCGGGTGCCTGGCAAGGCACAGCCCGGTGTTCAGCGCGCGGGTCTTCCCTCCGTTGTCCTGACGTACCACCACGAGCGGGATCGCACGAATCGCAGGCACGTGCACCGAACGCACGACACCGCGCTGCGGCAACTCGTCGGAGACGACCGCGGGCAGGCACACGAGCTGGAACTCGGCTTCGAGCCGGGCGAAGGTCTCGTCCGTGGACCCGTCGTCGATGACCACGACCTCGAACACGGGGTAGCGCAGCGCGAGCATCGCCCGCACCGCGTCGACGATGCCCGCCTCCTCGTTGTGCGCGGGCATGAGCACCGACACCGCGGTGGTCAACGGACCCGAGTACAGCTCGTCGACCGCCAGGAACGGTTTCAGCCTGCTGTCTCGCGCGAACTCGACCGCGGCGATCGACAGGAACACGACGTAACTGCAGTTGACCAGCAGGAAGTAGCAGGCCGACACGACGCCCGCCACCTCGACGGCGTTCAGGACCACGCGGCCTCCCGCGGGCGTCGGGTGGTCACGAACGGCTCCGAGCCGTCGCGGCCAGCCGCGCCTGGCTGATCCGGTCCCAGGCCAGCGCCTCGACGGCGTGCGCGGCGGCCGCCGGGCCGATGCTTCCGCCCGCCACGCTCGTGAGGATGCCGCGACCGTGGTCACCGAGCCGGAGCAAAGACCGAGAAGCGTTGTGCGCCAACCGATGCGGCTTCTCGGCGAGGAGGAAGCCAAGAGTCTCGCCCGCGGCGGGGTCGCCGAGTTCGCCGAGCGCCTCCGCGGCCTCGATCCGCAGTTCAGCTGGACTTCCCCTGCCGACGAACTCGACGAGCGCCGCAGCTGTGGACGGTGTCCCCGTCCTGGCAAGCGCGCGCACGGCCGCCAGCCGGACCGGAAGCTCGGTGTCCTCGCGCAGGAGACGGACGAGCGAAGAGAACGCGACCACGGCGCCCCCGCGTCCGAGCACCTCCGCCGCGACCGCCCGCACCGTCGCATGTGGATGCCGCAGGGCATCGACGAGCACGGGATGCGCGGAGATTCCCAGCGTCAGCAACGAGTGCGCCACGACGTGCGACGGCACGGGCCGGGAGCAGGTGAGACCACCCAGCAGCGGCCGGGCGGCCCGCACGTCCGCGAGGCCGCCCAGTGTCCTGGCGGCCGCGATCCTGACCTCCGGACGCGAGTCACCCATCAGCGACACCACCTGGGGCAGGTCCTCCCTGCTGCGCAGCAACCCCACCACCTGGACGGCCTTGACCCGCACATGAGCTCGTCGGGCTCGCAGGCCGACACGCGCCGAGTCGAGGACCCCTCGGCGGGCGAGCAACTCGACCAGCTGCTCACGCGCCGCGCCGCTCACGTTGCCCAGCAGGGTGAGCACGGTCGGTTCCACCGCGGCCCACGTCCGGCCGTCGAGCGCGACCAGCTCCGGCAGCACCCCCGGATCGCCGAGCAACCGGAAGACCAACGGCCGCAACCGCTGCGCCTCCTGCTCACGGCGTTGCCGCAGACGCGCCGATACCGTGTGGTGCACCGTGATGAGCAGTCCCAGCACCAGGCTCGACACGGTGGCGACCAGCACGACGGCCGAGGTCATCGAACTCACTGGCCGACCCTGGCCAGCACGGCGTGCACCCGGCTGAGCAGTTCCCGGGGACTGAACGGCTTCGTCACGTAGTCGTCGGCGCCCACGCCGAAACCGGCCTCGACGTCGGTCTCCTGCGCGCGAGCGGTCAGCAGGATCACCGGCAGGTTCTTCGTCGCCGGCTCCGACCGCAGCTTCTGACAGACGTCGAGGCCGGACATGCCGGGCATCATCACGTCGAGGATGACCAGATCCGGGATCTCCCGCGTGACCGCGTCCAACGCCGCGGGCCCGTCACCGACGGCCGTGACGTCGAACCCCTCCTGCATCAGCTTGTACACCAGCAGATCACGGATGTCGGCGTCGTCCTCCGCGATGACCAAGGCGGTCATGACACACTCCCAAGAGCCGCCCACACGGCGGCGCGGTCGAACGGCTTGAGCAGCATTCCGTCGATGTCGTCGACGCGGATGTCACCGGGATCGAGCATCGAGGTGACAACGACCTGGCAGTGCCGGGTTCGCGGATCGGCCCGCAGCTCACGGATCACCCATCTGCCGTCCTTGCCCGGCAACACGATGTCGACGACCACGACGTCCGGCGGGTCCGCCCGCGCCAGGTCGAGTCCCAGCTCCCCGGTCTGTGCCAGCACGACCTCGTGCCCCATGTCCCTGAGGTGGCGCGCGAGCAGACCGAGGATGTCCCGATCGTCCTCGATCACCAGCACCTTCGCGACCACCGGGCACCTCCGGTCACTCAGCCCACGCCTGCCGGAACTGCCAGGAATCCGATGCTGACACAGGATTCGTGACGCGAGCCCGCCCAATACCGCAAACTGGTGACCGTCCACTGTGGTCACACTCCGCGCAGGCCGATCAGCCCGCGGTCCAGCGCCGTCATCAACGCCTGCGCCCTGCTGGAGGCGCCGAGCTTCTCGTAGAGCCGCGCCACGTAGGTCTTCGCCGTCGACGTGCTCATGTTCAGCGCCCTGGCCACTCCCGGCACGGAGAGCCCGTCCTGCAACAGGCACAGCACCTCGGCTTCCCGAGGGCTCAGCGGCGAACGCGCACGTGACGCCCGCAGCCGGGTGAACGCGTCCGCGAGTCCCGTGGCGGTGAAGGACGAGGCGGCGACGGCGGCGTGCCGGATCGCGCCGACGATCTCCATCAAGGTCGAGGTCTTCGGGACGAACGCCGACACCCCGGTCTCCATCGCGCGGAACAGCACGTCGTCCTCGCCGTTGGAGGTGAGCACGACGATGCCGAGTGACTGACAGCGGTCCCGCAGCTCGCGGGCGAGCGTCAGCCCGTTGCCGTCGGGAAGTGTCACGTCGACGGTCACGACGTCCGGCTTCGTGGTGGCGATCAGACCGAGTGCCTCGGCCGCCGTCGTGGCCTCGCCGACGATCTCCATGTCCGTCTCGCCCTCGAGCAGCCGGGAGAGCCCGAACCTGGCGAGGGGCTGACCGTCCACGACCACGAGCCGAATCGACATGACGTCCTCTGCTTCCCACTGACAACCGTGTGCCTCAATGAAGCGCCACGCCTGGTGTCAGTCCGGGTGTCGGACGGTTGCCGTTCGGTTGCTGTCAGCCGGCGATCAGGCTGTCGTAGATCTCGATGCCCGCCGGTCCGATGATGATGATGAACAACGCCGGGAAAATGCACAGGAGCAGCGGAAACAGGATCTTCACCGGCACCTTCTGGGCCTTCTCCTCTGCCGCCTGACGACGCTTGACCCGGATCTCGCCGGCCTGTTCGTGCAGCACACGTGCTGTCGGGATGCCGAGTTCGGACGCCTGGATCAGCGACGAGGCGAACGTGTGCACCGCGTCGACGGTGGTGCGGCCGGACAACGCCCGCAGCGCCTCGACCCTGGACTTGCCCAGCTGCATCTCCTGCAGCATGCGCGAGAACTCCACCGACAGCGGGCCGGAGGTGTTGCGGGCGACCTGGGACACGGCCGCGTCGAAACCCAGTCCGGCCTCGACACACACCGTGAGCATGTCCAGCACGTCCGCGAGTTCCTTGCTCATGAGCGCCTGGCGCTTGACCGCCGCGTTGTGGACCAGCACGTCCGGCAGGAAGAAGCCGACCACGGCGCCGACCAGGGCGTAGGCGACCACGGTCAGCGCGGACCCGAGCCCGTACAGGGCCCCGATCGGCGCCAGCGCCAGCAGACCGATGCCCTTGAAGGCCACTACCCGATCGGTGGTCCACCGGGACGGGTTGCCGGCCAGGTCGAGCCGGTGCTCCAGGGCTGCGAGGGTGGTGCCGGGCGAGAGCCGGGCGGCCAACGCACGCAGCCGTTCCAGGACGGGAGGAAGTTCTTCGTGGTCGGTGTCGGTGACGTCGGTGGCGGTCCGGCCCCAGATGGCCTCGATGTGGGCGAGCCTGCGCGACACGCGCGCCGAACCCGTGGTGGCCGCGGTGATCTGAACCCCCACCAGCACGAGCGCACCGGCAATGGCACAGACGCCTACCAGGAGCAGGAGCGTTCCGTTCACCTCACACCTCCACCTTGATCATCTTCTTCATCCAGAACCAGCCGACGCAGAGGCAGACCGCGGTCATGCCCAGCAGGATCCAGCCGACCGGACGGGTGTAGAGCGGTTCGACGTACGCCCGGCGGCTCGCGAACAACCAGGTGCCGAGCCCGATCGGCAGCGCGATCAGCACGTACGCCGACATCCGGCCCTCGGCCGTGAGCGCCTTGACCTGCCTGCGCACGGTCGCCCGCTCACGCATGGTGTTGACGGTGGTGAGCAGCAGTTCGGCGAGGTTGCCACCGACCTCGCGCTGGATCCGGATCGCCATGACCACCCAGGAGAGGTCCTGGCACCGCATCCGGTCCGCTGCCTTGTCGAGCGCGTCCTCGACCGAGACGCCGAGCCTGGTGCGCGCCAGTGCCCTGGCGATCTCGCCCGCGATGGGCTGGGTGCCCTCGCGCACCATGCTGTCGAGCGCCTGTGGCAGCGAGAAACCAGAGCGCAGGGCGCCCGCGACCAGCTGGAGCGTGTCCGGGAGCTGCTCGCCGAACAACGTGCGCCGCCTGTCGATCCGCGACTTCAGGTAGAGACGTCCGCCGAACCACCCGAGCAGAGCCCCGAGCGGTCCGAACACCACCGGCGCACCGGTGACCGCGGCGAGGAGCACGCCGAACAGGACCGCGATGCCGAACCGCACGAGCAGCCACTCCGCCGGGCGCAGCCGGACGCCGGCCAGGTCGAGGTCGAGCTCGATCCTCTCGCGCACGTCGCCGCCGCTGATGATCCGCTCGCTCAGCGCCAGCAGCAGGCGCGTCGGCAGCGCCCGCTCCCGCACGGCGCCGGTCTCAGGCTCCGCGCCATCGCGCACCCGGTAGCGCCGTACCTCGGCCAGCCGCTGCGAGCGCACACGCCCGACCACACGTCGGCGGCTGATCCAGAGCCAGCCCAGTCCAGCGAAAACAGCGAAGATCACGCCGAGCACCGCACCGAAGGTCCAGGCCGGTGCGGCGGGCACGATGTCGCCCCGCCGGTCCGGGGCGTACACGCTGGTCTCCGTGACGAGTCCCCGCACGCGCACGGTCAGCCGCACGTCCCTGCCGGAGAGTTCGTCGGGCACGATGGCGCTCACGTCGAGCCGCACCGGAGCGGCCGGGAACGACGTGGCACCCGCCTGCGGGTCGCCGACCGCCACCAGGCGGCCGCCGCTGCCCGACGCGAGCCGGTCCCGGCCGGAGGCCGTGGCCGCGGCCGCGACGTCGAGCGTCACCACGTCGGCGGTGACACCCGTTTCGGACAGCACCTTCAGCGTGGTGTCGAGCGAGGCGCCACCGTCGGCGTCCTCACCGTCGGACAGCACGAGCAACCTGCGCTCGCCGGGCACACCGGCCAGGCTGCGGGCGGCCAGCGTCACCGCGTCGTTGAGCGCGCTGCTCCCGCCCGCGGTGACCCTGGCGAGCGCGGCCGTCACCTGCTGCCGGTCCGCGGTGACCGGCACCGTCAGCACGGGCCGGTCCGAGAAGGTGACCAGTCCGGTGTGGACGTTCGACGGCAGCGCCGCCAGATAGGCGGTGACCACGCCGCGTGCCGTTCCGATGGGGACGCCGTCCATCGTGCCGGTCGTGTCGAGCACGACGATCACCGCTCGCGTCGCCTGCGGCTGGCCGACCACCTTCGCGGTAGCGCGCACCGGTGTGCCGTCGACCTCGACCTGCACACCCTCCGGATCGACCGAACCGGGCAGGTCACGGGCCGTGAGCGTGACGTGCGCCCGCCCGTCCTCGACCTTCGCCGAGCCGAGTTCCGCGGTCGGGTCCGCGCTCGCCGGGAGCCCGGACGCCGCACAGAGGAGCAGCGCGACCGCGATCAACCGCCTGACCACCGCGTCACCTCTGTGCCGAGAAGAGGCCGGTGGGCAGCGTGATGCCCTGGTCGGCCAGCCGGTCGGCGAAGGTCGGACGCAGACCGGTCGACCGCAGGGTGCCGCGGAACTTCCCGTTCTCGTCCACACCCGCCGCGAAGTCGAACACGAAGAGGTCCTGGAGCGTGATCACGTCACCCTCCATGCCGACCACCTCGGTGATGTGCGTGATCCGCCGGGTGCCGTCCTTCAGCCTGGCCTGCTGGATGATCAGGTCGAGCGCGGAGTTGACCTGGTCGCGAATGGCGCGGCTGGGCAGGTCCACGCCCGCCATGAGCACCATCGTCTCCAGCCTCGACAGCGCGTCGCGCGGAGTGTTGGCGTGCGCCGTCGTCAGCGACCCGTCGTGCCCGGTGTTCATGGCCTGCAGCATGTCCAGCGCGGCACCATCCCGGACCTCGCCCACGACGATCCGGTCCGGCCGCATCCGCAGCGAGTTGCGGACGAGCTCGCGAATGCTCACCTGGCCGCGGTTCTCGACGTTCGCCGGGCGTGACTCCATCCGCAGCACGTGGTCCTGTCGCAGCTGCAACTCGGCCGCGTCCTCGATCGTGACGATGCGCTCGTCTTCCGGGATGAACGAGGACAGCACGTTGAGCGTCGTCGTCTTGCCCGAACCGGTGCCGCCGCTGACGAGGATGTTCAGCCGCCCGCGCACACACGCCGACAGCAGCTCGGCGACGGCGGGGCTGATCGTGCCGAACCTGATCAGGTCCTCGACCTGCAGCGGGTCCGTGGCGAACTTGCGGATCGTCAGCGACGAGCCGTCCAGTGCGATGGGCGGCACGACGGCGTTGACCCGGCTGCCGTCCGGCAACCGCGCGTCCACCATGGGGCTCGCCTCGTCCACCCGCCTGCCGACCCGCGACACGATCTTGTCGATGATCCGGCGCAGATGGCTCTCGTCGGTGAACGCGGCGTCCACCGGCTGGAGCTTTCCCTTGCGCTCGACGTAGATCTGGTTCGGTCCGTTGACCATCACCTCGCTGACGTCGGGGTCCCGCAACAGCGGTTCCAGCGGGCCGTGGCCCAGGATCTCGTCGGCGACCTCGGCAGCCAACCGGCCGCGGTCGGCCAGGGTCATCGGGGTCTCGTCCTGCTCGAGCACGACCTGCAGCGAGTTGCGCACCCGCAGCTCGAGCTCGTGCTCGTCGAGGCGCTCGTCGTAGAGCTTGGGCCCCAGTGTGTCCAGCAACGTCTGGTGCACCCGGAGCTTGACCGCGGCGAAGTGGTCGGGGCTGCGCTCCCTGCGCATCTCGGGCATCGGTGCGGAGGCCGTCACCGCCGGTGCGCCGTTGGTCCCGACGGGCGCGGCTCGCTGGACCAGCCGGTCACTCAGCTTCAACCGGACCACTTCCTCAACCCGAACAACCCGCGCCGGGTTGCCGGCGGCTCGTGCCTGGCGCCCGCGAGAATCCGCGCGGCCATCTCCCGGAACGCCATGCTGACCGGGTGGTCGGCCTTCTCGATGGTGATCGGCACGCCCCGGTTGATCGAGGCGGGTACCGCGAGGCTCGCCGGAACGCGCACGGCGACGTTGGTCTTCACGACGCTCTCGACGTCGGCCGCGGTGAGCCCCACCCGCGGGTCCTCCCGGTTCAGCACGATGGTGCGCCGGTCGCGGGCGTAGGACAGCATGTCGAGCATGTCGATGGTGAGCCGCAGGTTTTTCAGCGTCGGCACGTCGGGTGTGGTGAGCAGGATGTGGTGGTCGGCCTCGTCCAGCACCGCCAGCACGTGCTCGTTGAACTGCGGCGGCGTGTCGATGACGACGTAGTCGAACATGCGGCGCAGCACGCGGAGCACGTTCGTGATGAGAGAGGCGGGAATCTGCTCCGAGTCACCGGGCTCCACCGGTGCCAGCACGCAGTCCAGCCCCTGCCGGTAGCGCGTGAGCAGTCCGGACATGCCGGTCTCGTCGAGCTGACCGTCCATCGCCATCGCGTCCACGAGCGTGCGGACCGGAGTGAGCTGAAGTGAGATCGCCACGTCGCCGAAGGCGAGATCCAGGTCCACCAGGCAGACGCGGTTGGCGCCGCCCGCGTGCAGGCAGACCGCCAGGTTGGTGGCCGTGGTCGTCTTGCCGCAGCCGCCTTTGGTGGCGAACACGACCGCGACCTTGCCCTCGATCGACTGCTGAGCGGGAATCGTCACGCTCGCGGGGGTGAACCTCGACAGGTCGCGGGAACGCAGGCAGGACTCGGCGAGCACGTCGAGGTCGGACTCCGGCACGACCTCGCGGACTCCGGCGCGGATGGCGAGGGCCAGTACGGTCACCTCGAGCTGCTCGCGCAGCAGGACCACTCCCAGCGCGGGGCGTACCAGGCGCTGGGTCGACGTGAAGTCGAGCGCCTCCGTCAGGTCCACATCGGACCCGATGACGACCAGCGTCTCGAGCGGGTCGGACGCGAGCAGGCGCTCAGCCTCGACGAGATCGTCCACATGGGACACTTCGCCACCCATCGCTCCGGCCAGCGGCGGTATCACCGCCTTCGTCTTGGTGCACAGGATTGCCATGACTCTTTCCACTCCTACTTGACCGGGTCGAAGACCGACTTGCTGTCGGTGCCGTCGCCCTGGCTGATCTGGGAACTGTCGGTGAGCAGCACGAGGTGCAGGGTGCCGAACTGGGAGCGCTGGATCAGTCGCTCGGCTTCGGCCTGGGTCGCCGCGACCGTGACCAGCACGCCGCCCTGGCCCTGGCCCGCGCCGTCAGCCGACTTCGCGTTCGGGACCGGCGGCTTACCGAGGGCGAGCACCTCGACCTTCGGCAGCAGCAACCGGGTCACCTGCGTGCTCTCGTGCTGCTTCTCCAGTCCGGCGCCGGACGGTGTGCGCGACTTCTCGTCCAGGACGCTGTAGGTGTCGAACACCGCGATCTGCGAACCGGCCTTGACGTAGCCGGCCACCCTCTGCGGGGCGCCGAGCTCGACGCTGACGGCCACCTTCCCCTCGGGGATCGCCAGGCCGGACGACGTGGGCTTGGTGGCCGCGAACATGGGCCTCAGCACGAGCTGGCCCGCTTGGATGTCGGCGGTCGCCACCAGCTTGACGAGGTCCGCACCGACCTCTCCCAGTGCGTTCTCGGGCACGGTCTCGGCGGGCATCTTCTTCAGCCGCAGCGAGCCGTTGCGCAGTGCGGCCCCCGCACTCGTGCCCGCGGGCACGCGCTTGTCCGCGACAACCACCGGCACGGCGCGTTTGCCGGCCAGCGCCCGAGCGTCGGCGTTGCGCACGTAGAGCAGCACCGCGACAGTACCGACCGCGGCGAGCAGCAGCGTGAGGCCGAGGGTGAGCAAGCGTCGTTTCATGATCCTTCTCCGGCGTCAGCCGAGCATCCGCCCGACGGTGGCACCCATCTCGGGACCACCGAGCACGGCGTCAGCGGCCAGCAGGTCCGTCGTGAAGTAGCCGTAGATGCACTTTTCGTCGCCCTTGCAGTGGTTGCGGGAAGTCAGCGACGACGCGACCTTCAGGCTCGGCAGGTTGTAGCCGGTCACGACGAAGGAGGCGAAGCCCTTCAGGTGGAAGTACCCGTCGTGGCCGGTGCCGCCCGCACCGTCGTACACCGGCACCAGCAAGGTCGTCCGGTTCGTCCTGGCGTCGGCGAGTTCCTCCTTGCACGCGGTGGACGCGCTCACACCGGTGTCGCCCAGGTAGACGCCGTTGAGGTCGACGTACGACTGGCAGGCTCCCGTCACGCCGGCCAGCCAGCCGAAGCCACCGGGCAGAGCCCAGCCAGCCGGGTTGCCCGAACAACTCGTCCCCGATGTGGTGTGCAGCTTCAGCACGCGCTCGAAGCTCGGGGCGACCGTTCCGGACTCCGGCGCGAACGTGGTGCCGTAGGCAGTCGCGGTGTTCCACTCGCACAGCGAGATCGTCACTCCGAAGCCGTAGGCGACCCTGGGGCTGCCCCAGGCGACCCTGGTGCACGCGGCCACACCCCGTCCCTGGTAAGAGGATCCGAGCAGGACCTCCCCGAACGTCGCGGGCAGGAAGGTGGATCCGTCCGCCTGGCGGGTGCTCGTGCGGACCTCGACGAACTTCGTCCCTTCCGGCCGCTCGCCGCGGCAGCCCGCTGCCTCACCGTCGTCCTCTGGACAGGGGTCCAGGAGGCCGTACGCGTCGACTCCGCAGACGAGATCCACTGTGGACGACCCGTCGTTGGAGTTGGCGTTGGCGTAGTCCAGCGCCGTGCTGCTCGCGCAGTCCGTGCCCTTGGCACACGCCTGCATCAGCGCCAGCGCCGCCGCGTCCGACGCGTTCTGCAGCTGGGCGCGTTCGCTGTAGAGCCTGCCGAGGTCGATGACGAGCGCACCGCCGCCGAGCAGCACCCCACCGCCCAGCAGGAGTGCGACCAGCATGGTGACCGCGCCGCGGTCGTCGCGCCGCAGCCGTGCCA
Organism: Lentzea nigeriaca; assembly: GCF_016907955.1. Classification (GTDB taxonomy): domain Bacteria; phylum Actinomycetota; class Actinomycetes; order Mycobacteriales; family Pseudonocardiaceae; genus Lentzea; species Lentzea nigeriaca. The sequence goes on from NZ_JAFBCX010000004.1 coordinate 15,528, forward strand.
CCAGCCTCGGCATCAGCCTTGGCATCGCATGACTCCTTTCCCGCTGAGGGTGATCGGGCCGATGTCGCCACCGAACGTGCCCGCGATGGCGTCGATCGGGGTGGCGAAGGTGAAGTCGTGGGTGACGGTCACGACGGCGTCCGCCGCCGCGAGGTTCGCAGGACAGGCCGTCACGTCGACCTCGACCGCGGTCAGCGACCCTGCGGCGTCGCGGGTGCGGCTCACCGTGTCCGGTTCCCCGAGTGCCGCGAGCCGCGCGCCTTCCCTGGCGGCCTGGGTCAGGACGACCTGAGCGTGCAACGCCCGTCCGAAATCGATGATGCCGCACATCACGAGCAGCAGGACGGGAAGTACCAGCGCGAACTCGACCGCCGCCGCCCCGCGATCGCGGTTCGAAGCAGGGGCCGATCCGTGGTAATCGGCCCCGAGCGGCGGCTTCATCCGGTTCAGCCGGCCGGTACGGCGGGCAGCTCGTCGCTGACGCCGGTGAACAGTGCCTCCAGCTGGCCGCCGAGGGTCATGACCACGCCGATGATCACGACGGCGATCAGGCCGACCATGAGGCCGTACTCGACGGCGGTGGCGCCACGCTCGCGGTCGCGGAAGCGGTCGCTGATCCAGAGCTGCAGGTAGGCGATTGCCGTGGACATCTTGTTCTCCTCCGGTGGTGTGGGCGATCCGTCACCGCCCGACGTGGACAACTGTGCGGCAGGGGCAAGCCCCGCGGACAGCGGGCGAACGGCCAGAAGATTTCGCGAAACGCCCGATGGGGACGATGTCTTGTAGTGCGAATGGATGACAAAACCGGGTCCCGTGTGGACGCTGCCCTAACGTCCCAGGCGTGCATCTCACGACGGCGGTGGCCGGAGCGGCCGCGGGTCTCGCGGCCGGGCCGTGGATCCGTGCGGCGGTCTTCCGGCTCTCCGTACCGCCGGACGCACCCGACCGGACAGCGTGCCCGCGCTGTGGCAGCCGGCTGCGTTCCGCGATCGCCTGCCGCTGCCCGTCCTGCCGCGAGCATGTGGCATTGCGCTGCGGCGTAACGGAAATCGCGTCCGCGACCGTTCTCGGCAGCATCGCGTACACCGTGGGGCCGCGGCCCGAGCTGGTCGCCTTCGCCTGGCTCGCCGTCCTGTGCGTCGCACTCGCGACGATCGACCTGATCGTGTACCGGCTGCCGGAAAGTCTCACCCTGCCCGCCTACCCGGTGGTCGCCGCGTTGCTGGCCGGCTCGGCGCTGCTGAGCTCCGAGCCCGGCCGGTTCCTCCGCGCGGTGCTGGCGGGCGCCGCGCTCGCGGCCGGCTACCTGTTGCTCGCGCTGATCAGGCCGAGTGATCTGGGGTTCGGTGACGTCCTGCTGGCCGGACCACTCGGCATGGTGCTGGGATGGACGGGATGGCGACCGGTCCTGCTCGCGGGCATGCTCTCGTTCGTCCTGTGTGGACTCGCCGGCGCGGTCCTGCTTGCCCTGCGACGGGCGAGGGCCGACACGCCCCTCCCACTCGGGCCCTTCATGGTTTATGCCACGTTCGTGGTCCTGCTCATCACTCCAGGCCGATAGTCCGCGTTTTCCGCATTAGCCCCCGTCATTCGTTCGTGTGAGAAGTACGTCGCTTTGAGAGTCCTTTAGGGACATTCGTCACCCTGCGAACAAGGTCAAACCACAGACGGGTGACACGAAGGTGATCTTCCTGTTGCGCACATACGTTTGATCGTGAGCAAACCGGCAGGAGGAACCATGCCACGTGTACTCGTCGTCGAGGACGACCCGGACATCGCCCGGATCGTCGCGTTGCTCCTGGCCAGGAACAACTACCAGGTGGACCGGGTGTCCGAGGGCAGGGCAGGGCTGCGGGCGGTGTACGACTCCAAGCCCGACCTCGTCGTGCTGGACATCGGACTGCCCGGCATGGACGGACTGAGCGTCCTCGAACGTATCCGCGATCTCAGCGACGTGCCGGTCCTGCTGCTGAGCGCACGCGACCAGGAGTCGGACAAGATCCGCGGCCTGCGTGCCGGCGCGGACGACTACCTCACCAAACCCTTCACCAACGGGGAACTGCTGGCCAGGGTCGAGGCACTGTTGCGCAGGGCTCGCCCCGCGCAGTGGTCGGAACGCGTCTACGACGACGGCTCGCTGAAGATCGACCCCCTTTCCCGGCTCGTCCACGTGGACGAGCGCGAGGTGTCCCTCACGCCGATCGAGTTCCGGCTGCTGAGCATGCTGACCCGCAACGCGGGCGCGACTCTGTCCACCGGCCAGCTCCTCGCCGAGGCGTGGGAGGACCCGACCGGCATCGGCGCCGAGCGCGTGAAGTTCACCGTGCTCAGGCTCCGCCGCAAGCTCGGCTGGGACGACTCGGCGAGCTCTCCGATCGAGTCGGTTCGCGGTGTCGGGTACCGCTACCGGCCTCCGCTGCGCACGCGCCCGCGTGTCGAGAGCGGGATCAGCGGACGCCCCGGCCGTTGACGAACACGTTGGGCGCAAAGGAGGTTCGACATGGCCGGCATCAACCAGCAGAGTTCGGCGAGTGGCTTCGACATGCAGCGCGTCAAGGGCGTTCTGGTCGTGGTCTACGGACTGCTGAGTGCCGTCAACTTCGTCGTGATGATCACGGAACCCACCGCGTGGCAGGGTGTCTTCGCGGCGATCCTGCTCATCGCGGCGCTCGGGCTGTGCTTCGACACACCGCAGAGGACGAACTCATGAGCAACCGGGACTTCTGACCGCCGGCCGGATGCCCCCGGCCGAAGTACCACGACCAAGCCCCGTGTGCCGGCAGACAGATTCCGCGCCCCTGCCGGCACACGGGGCCTTCTCACATCCACGTGGTCAACGTCGCAGATTGCGCAAAGCAGGTCCGCACGCGTAATTCCGCCACCGGAGCCAACCGAGGGGGAATTGATCCCCAATTTTGGGCATTATGATCATCCCGTTTGCTGCCGATGGCACATACTGCGTGGTGTGATCAATCCCAAAACCCCCTCCTCGATGGACATGCCACCCATCTGGGCGCCGGGCACCAAAGGCCCTGAAACACCCAATATCGCCCGAGTTCGCGACTATTGGCTGGGTGGCACGCGCAACTCGGCGGCCGACCGGCGACTGGGAGAACAGTTCACCCTGTGCGCGCCCCAATTGCCGTATCTGGCGCGCACGCATCGAAACTTCCTGCGCCGCGTCGTCACCCGGCTCGTGGGTGACGGAATTCGCCAGTTCGTCGATCTGGGCACCGGGATGCCGACCATGGGCAACGTGCACCAGGTGGCACAGCAGTGCGCTCCCGAGTGTCGCGTGGTCTACACCGACATCGACCCCGTCGTGGTGACCGAATCGCGCGCGCTGCTGGAAGGCGACGACCGCACTGCGTACATCCTCGCGGACGTGCAACGACCCGAACAGGTCCTGGACTCGCCGGCCCTGCGCCGCCTGCTCGACCTCGACGAGCCCGTGGCACTCCTGGCCATCGACGTGCTGCACCACATCCCCGACTCGGCCGGGCCCGCGGAGCTGCTGACCACCTACGCCGACGGGCTGGGATCCGGATGCCGGGTCGCCCTGTCACACACCTGCCGCCACGAGCAACTGCTCGACGCCATGAGGCTCTACAGCGACATCTACAACACGCCACTGCCGGAGTTCGCCTTCCGCACCACCGCGGAGGTCGAGAAGCTCCTGGCGGGGTTCGAGATCACCGAGCCCGGCCTGGTCCCGATCCCGCTCTGGCAGCCGGACCTCGACACCGAACCGGACCAGAACCCCGAGCACTTCAGCGGCTGCGCCGCACTGGCATACAGGTCGTGAGGCGGCGCACCGACAGCTCGCCGTGACGCCCGGACCGGGACGAGAACCGACGAGGCGGCGACGGTGAGCTATCGGGGGCCCATCCGTCACCGCCTGTCCGAGGACACGCCACGTGCCGAGGGGGCGCACGCAACGATGTCCCGTCTATACCGGCGCCAGCCTGACCATGAAACGGTCCGAGCGCGTCGGAGTCTCGTTCAAAAAGAACACGTCATTCTTCTCGATATTTGTGACTCTGCGCGAATGAAATCTGGCGCTCATCACACGTCAGAGCAGCGGGCAAGCCTCGCAAGGCGCCAACGCACACCAGCACGAGCCAGTGATTCACCCTGTTTTGCGACAGCACGCGCCCCAGCTCCCGACGTAGCCTTGACGAGCAGACCCGGACGAGTGGGGAGTGCCGATGTCAAATCCGGTGGAATGGGTTTACCCGACAGGCATGCCACTTTACGATCTTACGCTCGCCGGTATCCTGCTCCTCGCCTCCGGAACCGTCCTGAGGGTGGTTGCGCGGCCAAAGCAGCAGCGCGCCACGCGAAAGCGGAAGCTGGATGTACCACAGCACGCCGAAGTGCCCGGGCCACGGACCCGGACAGCGGTCAATCGGGCTCGGGAGACGGTTCGAGGAGACCGTCACACCGCTGCATGATGTCGTCCGACCGGCTCTCGTGCGCGGCTTTGAAAGCCGCGATCACCGCGTTCGGGATACGACCTCGGCTGCTCAGGCCGACACCCTGTTCCTGCGCCCACGCCCGAATGCGGGCCATGAGGTCGTCCTGGGTGGAGTACAAGGTGCCGGCACCCCAGTCCACCCGGCGTGCCAAGGGGAGGAACGGTGCCAGTGCGGCACGAAGCTGCTCCTGGTGAGCCTTGTTCAGGTCGATCTCGTAGTGAACCCCGTCCACCCCGAAAGAGACCGTGGACACGTCGTCGCTGACGATCCCGTTCAGATCGTCCGTCTTGTGGACGATGATCCGTACCACCATGTCCTTCACCTCACCGACGACATGCGACAACCCTGGACACGGGTGCGGTGAGCCTGGCTCCCACCGCACCCGCTCGACCGGCAACTGACGACCGGTGTCCAGGGAAGATCAGACCGCGATGGCCGATCCGGTCAGGGCTTCGGCGGCGTCCGCGGGGCAGTCGTCCGCCGCCGTGCTCGACGACACGCCAGCGGCATCCACGCCCGCGGCAGCCACCGCGTGCGCGTCGGCACCAAGGCCGAGGGCGAGAGCGAGAGCGGCGTCGACGTCGACGATGGCGTCGACGTCCACAGCGGCGGCCAGGCCCAACCCGGCAGCCACGACACCGTGCACATCGGCGGCGGCAGCAGCAGCGACGCCGAGACCGGCACCGTGCGTGCTCGCGATGGCGACCACGCCATGGGTGTGGTCAGTGGACGAAGTGGACGACGAAGTGGAGGAGTTCGAGCCGGTGGAGCTCGAACCGGCCGTGTCGGCGCAGGGATCCGCGTCGACACTCGTGCCCGCCGCAGCGTCGGCAGCGACACCGACACCAGCGGCCAGCGCGGCGTCGACAGTGGCGGCAGCCCCCACCGCAGCGTCGGCAGCGACACCGACACCAGCGGCCAGCGCGGCGTCGACAGTGGCGGCAGCCCCCACCGCAGCGTCGGCAGCGACACCGACACCGGCAGCCAACGCGGCGTCGACAGTGGCGACAACAGGCACGTTGACATCGGCGGCCGCCGCGATGCCGGCCGCGTTCGCGTTGCAGGTCGAGGCCACCTCCATCGCGCACGGCGTGTCATCGGGGGTCGAGCTGATGGTCACGATCTCCTGTTCGGGGGTCTCCTCTTCGGGAGTGCCCGCCATCGTCGCGCCGGGGTCCGGTGCCGATTCCGCAGCCGCCGGAGCTTCCTGCGGTGCGGGCGCCGGGCCCTCCTGAACGTGCGCGTGGGCGGTCCCGAACCCGTTCGCGAGAATCGCGACACCTGCCGCAGCAGCCGCGATGAACCCCTTGTACAGCTTCTTCTGCATTCCGTTTCCCTTGTTTACATTCTCGGAACGAGGTCGACAGCCTCGTGACTCGACTGGGATGCGCACGCGACACCGCAGTGAAAATTCGCATCGAACCGCAGCGGCGGCGCAGCAGAACACTAGCCGTGGAGAAACATCGAAACCAAGCCGGATCATCAATTGTGGGGATGCGCGAGCCCGGATTTGGGGATGCCCGGCCCAAATCGGGATTACCGACGGGCGGACGCGCTACGCACCAAAAGAATCGACCAGCCGGAAGTCCGGCACCTCGGGCACCACGACCGTCAACGGCGCCGACCGACGCAGCTGCGTCATCAGCTCGGACACCTCGTGTGCCGCATTGGTGCATCGGTCGCAGGTGGCGATGTGCCGCTGCACGCGGATCCGCAGTCCCTGTCCGAGCCTGCCGCACAGCCACGCGGCGAGATTGCTCGCGGACAACCTGCACTCGGCCACGACCGTCGACTTGACGTGCATCTGCAGGTAGGCGACCCGGAGACCTTCACGTGCCCGGAACGCGAGCGCGGCCAGCGCGTTCGGATGGATGCCGAGCCGGCCGGCCACGGTCGAGGTAGGCGTCTTCTCGATCTCCAGCTGGACCAGCACGCTCCGCCACCGGTCGGGCAGGCTTTCCAACGCCCGCAGCGCCAGGTCGGCGTCCAGCCTCTCGATCAGGGGATCCCGGTCGGTGATCGGCACCACCTGCTCGGAGGGGTCGGCCTGACGGTCCACCAGACGATCGATCGCGAGCTGCTTGTAGAACGTGGTGCGCACCGTGGTCAGCAGGTAGGCGCGGAACAGTGTGGATGGTCCGCCACCGGACACGATCCGGTTGAGCACCTTGGTGAAGGCCTCCGCGACGAGGTCGTCCGCCCCCTGCGACGTTCCGAGCAACCGGCACGCGAAGCTGTGCGCACAAGCGTGGTACCTGCGGTACAGCTCACCGAAGGCATCCCGGTCGCCGACCCGGACGGCGTGCAGGAGGGCCGAGTCCGAGCTGCAGGCACTCTGATCGTCGTGGTCGTCGAGATCCTCAGCCATCTCACCTGCCCCTTGTTTTGCGATAGTGACTGATGAACCGCAGGACAAAACTACAACCAGACCTGACGGAACGCAGTCCGCGAGCCTCCATTCTGACGTTACTTCCGCTCGACCGGGGCGGCGCGGTGACACAGCCGGACGAAGTCGGCGCGCCTCTCATGCGCAACCACCCCAACCGGATGATAATTGAAACTCAATCATGTGCATTTATTTCACAATCGGACACAGTGTTCATCTTTTGTCGTCGATCACGAATAGTGACGATGCCGGGCGGAGCAACTTGGGCGCCCTCGGGTCGTCGGGGTGCGGCAACGCGTACAACTCGTCGATGGCGTCACCCAGCGTGCCTGTGTACTCCCACAGGACACCGGGCACCGGCGAACGCCGTTGGCCCCGGCAATCCTCGATCCTCAAGCGGGCCACCGTCACGTCGTCCACCGCCCGCACCGTGATCGTCTCGGTGACGGTCCGTCGCTCGCGAGTGCCGTAGATGCAGTCGACACCGACAACGTGCACGGTCAGAAAGATCCAACCGGAACCGTCCCGTGCCATCGCCGCCAGCTTCAGCAGCCCGGAGTCACCGCACACGGCTTCGAGGTATTCGGGACTGCTCACAACAGCACCGCCTCTCTGTCATCGATGACTGTTGCCCTGCCCCCTGGACACCAGGTACCTGCCCCACGAGGTTCGCCCGGCCGACACCCTGACACCGTGCAGCGTCTCGGCCACGTAGGCGGTGAGGTGGCAGCGGCACCAGCCCGCCAGATGACCGGCGAGCCTCGCCGGCGTCGGATCACCCACCAGCACATCGTTGAGGTGACGGCCTTCCAGTTCGCTCGTGACGTACCGCCGCAGCGGCTCGAGGGCCGCGGTCTCGGCCGGAGCGTCGGTGGGCAACAAGCCGGTCGCGTGCAGGACGACCTCCACCGTCCACTGGTGCATGTGTACGCCGTGGCACGGATGAGTCCGCCGCAGGCCTGGGATCTCATGTGTGGCGACAAAGCTGTAGTGCTCGACGATCTCGTACATGTCCCCGCTTCACGAGCGTTGTGCGAACGGATCCGCCGCGGCGCACGTCCGCTCCCGCCGGCCCGCCAACTGGGTGGAGGCATCCCTGAGCGCCCCGCGCAGGCGCCCCACCTGCAGCGGTGACAGGTAGACGGGCCCGAAGGACGCTCCCTCGAGCGCGACGCAGCCGCGGCCGAGCCGGACCACCACGTTCGCCTCGTGCCGCTCGTCCGCCTCGCCGTCCGAGGGGGACGACACCGGATGCCGGTGCCACCCCAACCTCATCAACATCGACATCCGTGGCCATTTTCGAAAGTGGTGCCTCATCAACAGCTCCTCGTCGATCCGACCGTGGACGCGCACAGTGGAACCGTGGTGACGAGGAAGGAGAGGAACTCGCCACCACGGCCCCGGGAGGCGACGGCGTGACGACCGATGAACCCGAAGACCCGGTCGTCAACGGGGCATGTCCGCCGCCGTGAATGTGGACCTGGTAGCCATGACCTCATTACGGACCCGTCACCTGAGTCACCCGGAGGGGTTCCACCTCAGCGGGACAGCAACGACATCTCGAAAGCCTTCGCGACGGCATGTGCCCTGTCACGTGCGTCGAGCTTGCGCAGGACGTGGTTCACGTGGGTCCGGACGGTCTCCGTACCGATACCGAGGCGGCCGGCGATCTCCACCGCGGTCCGTCCTTTCGCGATCTCGTGCAGCACCTCGAGTTCCCGGCGTGACAACGGCTTGCCACTGAAGGCCACCGTGGAGAGTCGCACGGGGCCGAAACAGGCGCGCAGCTGCGGATCGACGTAGTCGCCGAGATCGACACCGAGCCTGATCGCTGTCACCAGGCGGTCGGAGTCCGCCTCGATCGGCACCAGCGACCGGGCTCCGTGCAGGCGTGCCCGAGCCATCGCCTCGGCGCTCCTCGCCTCCGGACCGATGAGCACGACGACGATCATGCGGTTGAACAGACGGGTCAGCAGCTCGCACATCTTCCAGCCGGGATCGCTGCCGGACGTGATCAGGACCGCGTCCGGGGCTGTCCGATCGCACAGTTCGACGGCGGCAGGTGCACCACTCGCCGCGCCGATCCAGGTAAGACCGGGGTCGGCGGCGACGACGGTCTCGACACCACTACGGAGCAACGGCAACGAGTCGACCAGCGCGACACGGAGCTGTCCGTCCCTGTGCCGCCGACAGGTGCCGAGGTCGGCCTCGGCCAGCGACTGTGTCATGTTCACCCGCAACGCACCGGCTGACCGGCCCGGGACTCCTTGTGCTCGCCCCGATTCGGTCCTGACCGTCCAGGTAGGACCTCCACCGACATGCCGGCGGTGGGAGTTTCCTTCGGTGTCCGCGGCCTGGTGTCGTGCCCCTTCACACAGGACTGGAGGTCCGGAGCCTCTCCGATCGGGTGCTGCGCCGCGGCGACCGTCGGCTGTGGTGCGGGCAGGGGTGTCGTGACCGCGTCCCGTGGGGCCGGTGCGGGCAGTTGAGGCGCTGTCCACTCCGGACCTGCCGGAACCGTGACCGTCGTTGTCACGGTCACGGTGTGCAGGTCTCCCGCGCTGACGCTGTCGATCACGTTGGCGACCGCGTCCGGCGTTTTGGTGACGGAGTCGAACAACGCCCCGGCCAGTATCGCGAGCGGCACGACGAGAGCACCTATGAGGCCCCTCCTGGTGCAGTCACCACATCTGGGGCGCGCCGCTTTCTTCGGCCGCACCAATCGATGTTTGCCCGCTGCCCTTCGGCGCAACATGCCGAACTCCTTCTTCACCTTGTGACTCATCGTGCGTTGATCACCGCACAACGTTTGATGACCCTGGTGAGCGAGCCGCTTACGCGAGCGAACAGGAGTTCACCGAAGCGGGCGAACCTCGGTGCCCACGCGTAAGCGAACCGGGGAGCCGGTGTCTACCAACGTCGTTGCCACGTGAGGCAGTCGTAGGAGGAGACCAGTCGTGATCAGTACCATGCCGGCTCGTGTGTTGCGCGTCGCCGTGATCAGCTCCGCGTCGTCGCTGGAGCGAGGCGTCGCCCCGATCATCCGGGAGAGCCGGGAGCTGGCGTGGATCGGTTCGGCGTCCGACAGCAACTCCGCGATCCACCTGTGCCGGACGGACGGCCCCGACGTGTTGCTTCTCGACTCGGCGAGCGACCCGCGCTGGGATCTGGCGCTGTTGTTGACGTCGATGTTCCCGGACCTGGCGATCGTGGGGCTGTTGCGCAGGGACGCCCGTAACTCCGTGGCCGCGGCTTGGGCCCGCTTGCACGGAGTCCGCGGCCTCATCGGACTCAACGCGGACGGCGAGGCACTGCTCACCACGATCCGCGCGACCGTCGAGAAAGGACAGTTCGTGCACCCGGACGCGATCAGCTCCAGCTGACGCATCGTGCGTCACCCAGCCCGGCGACGGCGAGCGGCGAACACGAGCAGGCTTCCCGCGATGATCAACCCGAAGCCGAAACCGCAGAGCGACCTGAGGTCCTTGCCGCCCGCGGCGAGCTCACCGACGGGATACGGCGCGCAGGCATTGGTGGTCAGCGTGGTCCCGCCGAGGGTCACCGTCGCCTCAGTCCGCAGGCCACGGCCACCGGTTCCCGAATCCGGCGTGCAGTCCGGGGCGCCGCCGTCCGCCTCGGCGGACACGACCCGTGCGGTCACGACGTAGCTGTGCCCGGCGCCCGGCGCGATACGCACGCCGCGAGCGATCCAGGAGTCCGAGCGGCCGTTCCAGCCCGAGTTCATGGGAGCGATGTCGGGACTCATCCGCACCGTCAAGCCATCCACCTCCGTCCCGTTCCCGAAGTGAAGCCGGTCGTCCAGGTCGTAGGTGACGTCGGTGGCCCCGCGGTTCAGCACGGTGATCCGGTAGTCCACGAAGACTTCACCGTCGGGCCCGGGCTTCGGCGAGCCGGGCAACACCTCCTCACTGACCGTCACGGCCGGGAACGGGGCACACGCGCTGGCCGACTTCGCGACGCCGTCCACCACCACCGCCGCGACGTTCAGCGCACCGGTGCCCTCCTCGTCGGGGTCGAGCACGCAGTCGGCCGACTCGGCACGCGCGTTCGTGGGAGGCGCCGCGACGACCTTCGCGGCGTACACATGCCGCTCTCCCGGCGCTATCCGCACGTCAGCACGAACGACGGGATGGAGAGCACCGTTCCACTCCGGCGCGCCTTCGATCACCGCCGATCGGACCGCGGTGCCCGAGCCGTACCTCAACGTGTCGTGGAGGCTGTAGACGGCCGTGGCCGGCCCCTCGTTGGCGACGAAGATGCGGTAGCTGATCTCGTCGTAACCGTCGCCGAGCGGAGTGGTGCGGACGACGTCCTCCGCCACCGACACCCCGGAGAGCTCACGACACGCCACCGCCTGCTCCGTGACACCGTTGGTGAACATCGTCGCGACGTTGCGCAGACCGGTCGTGGTCTCCCCCGGATCCACGACGCAGTCCGCGGCCTTGCCGGTGGCCCTGGACGCCAACACCGCCGTGACGCGGTAGACATGGGTGTCGCCTCCGTCGATCCGCGCCTGCGAGATCAGTCGGCCGGCACCGCCCCACCCGCTGTCCGGAGGCGGAGCGTCGCCGACAGCGCTGACCGAGGCTTTCCCGACGTCGACGCCGGATCCGAACCGGAGTTCGCCGGACAGGTCGTAGTAGCCCGTTCCGGCGCCGAGGTTGATCACCGAGATCTCGTACACCGCGGTCTGGGAACCGTCCTCGTGAGGACTGAGCCCGGTCATCGCCTGCTTGATCGACAACACCGGGGCCTCGGCGCACGCCAAAGCCGTGCGGGGCAGGCCGTTGCCCGTCACGGTGACGCGACCGAGGAACCCGGATCCGGTCTCCCCTTCATCGACCAGGCAGTCCGTCGTGCTGCTCCTCGCATACACGACGTTGACCACGTAGACGACGGTCAACAGATAGGTGTCACGTTCACCGGCGCCGATGGCGACGCCGTTCGCGATCTTCTGTTCACCGGAGCCGTTCCAGCCGGGGTTCGCCGTCGAGGTCGCCGAGACGACGCTGATGCCCTCGCCGTGCAGCAGCGCTTCGCTCAGGTCGTAGGTGGTCGCGTCGGCACCGGAGTTCTTCACGTCGATCTGGTAGACGACGGTGAACGTGGCGTCGCCGTTCGCCTTCGGCGAGCCGGGCAGCACTGTCTGGGTGGTCGAGAGGTCCGCGAAGGCGGCACACGCGGTGGCGCTCTCCACGACGCCGTTGCTCGTGACCCTGGCGGTGCTGCGCGCGCCGGTCCCACTCTCGCCCTGATCCAGCGAGCAGTCCAGCGCGCCGGGCGCCGGGTCGGCCGGCGGCGCCACGACCACTGTCACCGTGTAGGCCTGACTCGAGTTGCCTTCGATCGTCACGTTCCCGGCGACGAGGGCGTCGTTCTTTCCGTCCCACCCCGTGCCCGCCCCTGCGGCGGGCGGAGCGACGACGTCCGTGTGGACCTGCCGCACGCCGTCTCCGTGCTCGAGGGAGGCGGCCAGGTCGTACCGACCGGTGCCCGTGCCACCGTTCGTCACGGTGATCTCGTACGTGATGGCGTAAGTGCCGTCGCTGTTGGGCACGGTGGCGGTCACGCTCTCGGTGACCGAGATCGCCGGCGGTGCGGCGCACGCGACGGCCTGCTGTACCCGGCCGTTCTGCGACAGCGTGGTGACAGCGCGGAAGCCGGTGCCCGTCTCGCCTGGTTCGAGGTCGCAGTTCGCGGCGGCGCCGGTGGTGACGAGCCGATCGGGAGTGACCACCACGGTGACGCGGTAGGCATGCGTGCCGCCACCACCGATGGCGACCGAGCTCGCGAGCATCGTGTCCACCCGGCCGTCCCACGAGCGCCTGACCGGCAGTGAACCTGGCGTGGTGTTCACCGCCGCCGCGGACTCGACGGCGATCCCCTTGCCGAACACCAGCTGGTCGGCGAGGTCGTAGACCGCCGGACCGGCACCGCGGTTTTCGACCGTGATGTCGTAGATCTGCGTGAACCTGCCGTCCTCACCGGGGACCGGAGTTCCGACGGGCTGCTTGCCGACGACGAGGTCCGGCGCATCGGCGCACGAGTCCACCCTGGGAGCCTGGCCGTTGCCGGTGAGCATCGCGATGCCGGGAAACCAGGTCCGTCCCTCGTCTTCCGTCGCCGTGCAGTCCGTCACGCGCGGGGTCGCGACGTGGGCGCGCCAACCTCGCGGTGCGGTGTCCACATCGGATGATCCCGGCAGGTCACCGCCGGGTTCCGGCGGCAGCTCCTTGCCGAGGATGACCTGGGGAACCGGCTCGCAAGCGGTGGCACCGCGCGTTCCACCGGTGCCGGTCACGGTGGCCGTGCTGCGGAAGCCGGTGCCGGTTTCTCCCGCCGCCAGTGAACAGTCGGCCGCGGCGCCCACCACGGTCGCATCCGGTGTCGCGGTCACGGTCAGCCGGTAGGTGCGGCTCGCACCGGGAGCGATTTTCGCGCCGGACACCACCGACGTCTCACCGACGCCGTTCCAGCCGGAGGTGACGGTGGACCCGCTCAGGTCGAGCGCGCTCGCCGCGTTCACCGTGACGCCCGCACCGAACCGAAGCGTGTCACTGAGGTCGTAGGTGGACGGAGCCGAGCCACCGCCGGTGACCGTGACGTCGTAGACGAGTGTGAAGGAGCCGTCCGAGTTCGGCGCCGAGGAAAGCACTTTGTTGCTCACCGACACCACGCTGGACCGCAACTCCGCCTCACACCTGAAGCAGGCCAGTGCCACACCGGGCAGCACGGTCACGGTGTGGTGGAGAACCCCGTTCCCGGTGGGCGGATCAGCCACGACGACCGGGTAGGTCACCGACGCGGTCTGCCCCACGCCCAATGGGCCGGTCCACGTCAGCACGGGAGAGACGAAGTCGATGGCGCCCGCCGACACCGTGACGTCGTCCGGGGAGAACACGGCATCGTCGAGCACGTCGGTCAGGTCGTCGGAGAAGCTCGCCGGATCGCTTGCGGTGAAAGGAACCTGACCGTCGTTGGTCACCGTGACCGTGTAGAGGACGGTGTCCCCCGGCCTGAACTCGGCCCGGTCCGCAGCCGTCGTGATCTTCAATCTCGGCACGTCCACGACGGTCCCGCAGGCCGGGTTCCCCGATGCCGCGGCGCAGTCGCTCCCCGGAGTGTCCGAGGTGAGCGCGTCGACGAGCCTGGTGTCACCGAAGTCCACCCGTTTCACCCGCACCGAGTACGTGATCGTCGCGTGTTCTCCCGGTGCCAGCGGACCCGACCACCGCACCATCGGCGCGGCGAAGGACGCCCTGCCGGAGGTCGCCACCGGCAGACCCTCCACCATCGCGTCGTCGAGAACCCCGGAGAGGTCGTCGGTCAGCTCGACCGGGTCGGTGACGGTGTGGACGTGATCGCCCGTGTTCTCGACAGTGATCGAGTACGTGACGACGTCGTCCTGCCGCGCGGTCGACCTGCTCGCCGTACTGGCGATCCGGATGTCCCCGCCCGGCACCCGGACCGTGTGTGTGACCAGGACCGGGGCGTACGCCCACTCCTCGATCGCCCGCAGGTCACCCCATCCTCCGTGGACGCCGTCGTCGGCGTCGGCACCGGTGACGTCGACGCAGGCGCCCAGATCCCAGCCGTGCACGCCCCCCGCACTGCCGACGCCCGCGCGGCCGTCGGTGACCGGAGTCGTGCTGCACCGGTCAGTGGCGGACTTGGGGAAAGCGGTGTCGTTCCACTGCACGGTGGTCCTGCCGAGAGGAGAACCGTTGAGCCGCAGCACATCGATGCCACCGCCACGCAACTCGACGTCGGTGCTGACGAAGTGGATCTCGGCGACCCTGTCGACGACGACCTCGAACGAGAACGACTGCCCGGCGGGAATGGGCGCACCGCGGCCGTCGAGCCCGTCGAACGGCACCTCGACGCGACCGGCGTCCGCTGTGACCGGCAGGCTCCGGTCGACCGTGTCGGTGTGATCACCGTCGTCGTCGGCGTCGACGTGCACGGTGAGCGGACCGCGGTAACCGCTCAGGCCGAAGGAGAGCGTGCCCGCGTGGGCGCCGGGCCGCGAGGGCGTGAACGCGCCGGAGGTGATCGCCGGTGTCGCGGGTACCTCCGGCCTGACCCAGTCCGTCACGCCGTTCCAGCGCGTCGCGGTCGGTGGGAGGTCCGTTGCGGGAGGCTCGAAGAAGACCTTGTACGTGCCGCCGCACGCACCCGCTGCCGGCCGCAGAGTGGCGCTGCTCTGGTAGGCGGGCGTGCAGGTGCCGTCCTGCACGATGCCGAAGCTGTCGGCCTCGAACGTGGAGTCGACGCCGTGGTAGCCGCGCTGGGTGGCGAGGTAGGTGTAGCCGAACTCGCTCTGGTACCACAAGGAGATGTCCGCCGGTGGTGACGACGGACCCTGGTGCGTGACGAACCGCTCGGACCACACCCTGCCCGGCCGGGCGGTGGCACCGCGGCGCACGGTGACGCCCCAGCTGTACGTGTCCCTCCCGCAGGTCCCCGTGGCGGGACAGGCGGGCATGGTCAGTTCCACCGCCCAGATGCCGGCGACCGGGGCCGCCAGACCGGACCACTCGCACCTGCCGCCCACAGGACCGCCGTCCGGGATCGTGCAGCCGACGTCGGCTCCGGAGGGCCTGCGCACCGTGACGACGAGATCTTCCGCCGGGCTGCCGGCGAGATTGTCGTGCTTGACGAACGACACGTCGAGGCTTTCGCCGGGTTCGAGGTAGGCGAAGAAGGTCTGTGGCGATCGGAGGTGTGCCTGAGTCGCGCTGATCGACCTGTTCTCCCGCTGAGCCGGGAGGGCGAACGACGGGGTGAGTGCGCTGCCGAGAAGCAGGGCCACAGCGCAGACTCCAGCGAGCCGCGTCCAACAGGACATCAGTACTTCCTCCAGTGATCATGCCACGGTTCCCCCGAGACAGACCCTGTAAAGGAAATGGATGACGCGTGATGACGCGATCTCACGAGTTCGTGTGAAAAGGGCTGATGACCTGGTGCGATGCAGGCAAGAATGCCCCCCGTGATAGCGAACCCAGCGGAGTTGGCGGGCACGTTCGTGGTGGCCGTGGGCGAGCGGCAGCGAACGCCTTTCCTGGTCTTCTACAGCGATGAACGCGACTACGAGCTCCGGCTCGAGCTGAGTACACACTGGAGGGTGCGGTTCGACGGCACGGAGGCCTGTGCGTTCCTCGGCGAGGACTACCGATGGCGGCTCGGCGTGTCCGGCCGGGACAGACGTGTCGGGCCGCACCACCTGGAGGTGTTGTCGCGGCTGAACGGGATGACCGTGGACGAGGCACGCAGAGACAGCGACGACGCGTTGCGGATCGCATTCTCCGACAACTTCGCGGCCAAGACCCACCTCACCGTCACCGACGACCGGCGATGGGTCACGGACACGCCGTGGCACCTGGTCCGCTGCGTCGACTCGTCGGTGGAGGTCACCTGGCGGCTCTGCGCATTCGACACCGCCGTACCCACAGGACGTCACGCCGCGCGATGACGCGACTCGGCCAGCTGATGACGATGTCCGGCACCAGCGCCGCGCAGCTCGTCTGCAACGCGGGCGCCGCGCTCGTCGCGACCCGCGCGCTGAGTCCGGATCAGCGCGGACTCATGGTGCTCGGCATGACGATCGGCAGCCTTTCGGCGTTGATCGGCGGATTCGGTACCGGATCGGCGTTCCGCCGGCAGTTCTGCCTCGCGGACGGTGACCGGTCCGCACTGGTGTCCGCGTTCGCACGGTGCACAACCGTGGGAGCACTCTCAGCGGCCCTGCTGGGCATGGCGGGCATCGCCGCTTCCGCTCCGCTCATCGACACCGCGTTGGCCAGACCGCCGTTTCTCTTCGCGGTCGGGTGCTTCACCGCCGGACAGATGGTCGTCAGCCAGGTCGCCGACGCGTGGTTCGCCGACGGCCGGTTCCACCGCGGAGGGATGGCGGCAGCGGTGACGAGCCTGGGCGGACTAGCCGGGGTGCTGCTGGCCTCCGACACCGAGAGCGCCACGACCCTGTTGCTGGCCCAGGCAGGCGGTGTGGCCGTGCTGCTGGTTGTCGAAGCCGTGGCGTTGCGCCGTGGCGGCTTGCTGAGCTGGACGCCGATCTCCGGCAGTGCCGTCACCGGTTTGCTGCGTCTCGGTGCGCCGACGCTGGGACTCTCCATCGGGCTCGTGGTCGTGCTGCGCGCGGACCGGTACGTCATCGGGCTCACGGCGGGCACCGCGGCGGTCGGCGTCTACTCGCTCGCGGCCACGCTCGGCGAGATCCCCCGGATGATCCCGGCCGCACTCGGTCAGCTGTGCCTGCAGGACATCGCCCACGGCAAGGGTGCGCCCAACCCGATCAGAACGATCTTGCTCGCCGTCGCGGCGACCGCTGCCGGAGGCCTGCTGACAGGGCTCGCGGCGTGGCTGCTCGTCGTTCCGGTCTTCGGGCCGGAGTTCGCCGCCGCGCGCGAACTGCTGGTGGTGCTCCTCGCCGCAGAGGTGTGCTTCGCGCCGTTCGTGGTCGCGAGCCGCGGACTGATCGGCGGCGGGTGGACCACCGCGGCGGGCATCCTCGGCGCGGCGGGTGCGGCCGGCGCGATCGGTGTCTACGGTGTCACCGGCACGCTGGGCGGAGCCATCGGAGTGGCGGCGGGATCCGTTGTCCTGTATGGAGGACTGTCCACCGCAGCGTGGACGTTGCTGCGGCGGCGCCTCTCATCGACCGGCGCCGAGCAGCTGCGCGGCAGGTGACCCGACGACCACCGTCCCCGGCACCACATCGCGAGTCACGACAGCTCCCGCGCCGACCGTCGCTCCGGCGCCGACGGTGCGGCCTTGCAGCACGACCGCGCCCGATCCCACCGTGGCACCGGTCTCGAGCCGCACGTTCCCGGCAACATTGGCTCCTGGCAACACAGTCACGAAGTCCTCCAGCTCGGTGTCGTGCCCCACGCTGGCGTTGTAGTGCACCTGGCAGTGATCACCGATCACGGCACCGCTGGAGATGGTCGTGTGGGCGTGCACGATGAGGCCGTCCCCCACGATGACGCACGGACCGATCACCGCGCTCGGGTGGATCAGCCTGCCCGGCCGCAGGGCGAGATCTTCGAGCAGTCTGGACACCTTCACGCGCGCGTCCGGGTCCGCGATCGCGACGACGTACAGCGACCCTGCCTCCGTGTCCTCCGGCAGGCACACGACATGCCCTCGCACGATCCGACCGGCCGCCATGTCGTCCGCGAACGCGGTCACCTCCTGCCCGAGAGCGACGCAGATGTCGAGCGCCTCGCGGCCCGCACCACCGGCGCCCGCGATGTAGAAGTGCGTCATCCTGCCTCCCGCCCTTCGGGGAAACCGGGGTTGACACCGCCGACTCCCATGACTCCGCGCGGCCGCACCAGCTGGCCCAGCGTGCGCAGGATGATCAGCGCGTCGAGCCGCAGGCTTCGGTGCTCCAGGTACCACAGGTCGAGTTCGATGCGTTCCGGCCAGCTCAGGGCGTTGCGCCCGGACACCTGAGCCCACCCGGTGAGGCCTGGCCTGGCCGAAAGCCGTCCGCGCTGGCGTGGGCTGTAGTTGCGCACCTGTTCCGGCAGCGTCGGCCGAGGACCGATGACACTCATCTCACCGCGCAGGACGTTGACCAGCTGCGGCAGCTCATCCAGGCTCGTGCGGCGCAACACAGCGCCCAGCCCGGTCTCGCGTTCCCGATCGGGCTGCCCTGGCCATTCCTGCGGTCGCATCGTGCGGAACTTGACGATGGAGAACTCCACGCCGTGCCGTCCACTGCGCTGTTGCCGGAACAACACGGGTGCGCCGAGCCGCCAGCGCACCAGCACGGCCACCACCGCGAACACCGGTGCGAGCACCACGAGCCCCACCAGCGCGAACACGACGTCCACCGTCCGCCGGATCATGCGGTCGCCACCCGGAGAACCTTGGTGAGCGCGGCGGCGGTGTCCTCCATATCGGCCTTGGACAACGTCGGGTGGACGAGCAGCATCAACGAGGTGCGACCGAGACGTGCGGCAACCGGCAGTTCCTCAGGTGTGCCCGGCACCGTGGCGAACGCCCGTTCGCGGTAGACCTCACTGCATCCGCCGTGCTGACACGGAACACCTTCCGCCCGGACAGCGTCGACGACGAGATCCCTGGTCCAGCCCGGTGCCAGTCGTTCGGGCCGTAGATGGGCGACGAACTTGTAGTACGCGTGCTCCACTCTCGCGGGCGGCAGGGAGATCTCGACGGCCGGCTCGGCGGCCAGCGCTTCCAGCAGTATTGCGGCGTTGGCCCTGCGCTGTTCCACCCAGCCGTCGAGATGGCGGAGGTGATTGCGCCCGATCGCCGCCTGCACCTCCGTCATGCGCGCGTTGGTACCGAAACTGTCGTGAAGCCACCGGAAGCCGGGTGGGTGCGGGGAATGCACGGCTGTCCAGCTCTTGCCGTGATCCTTCATCTCCCAGCACCGCCGCCACAGCGACTCGTTGGACGTGGTGATCGCTCCACCCTCGCCCGCCGTGGTGAGGATCTTGTCCTGGCAGAACGACCAGGCGGCGATGTCTCCGAGGCTGCCGACCGACCGTCCGCTGTGGACGGCCCCGTGCGCCTGGGCGCAGTCCTCCACCACTCGCAGGTCGTGCTTGCGCGCGAGTTCCAGAATCGGATCGATGTCGGCGGGATGCCCGGCGAGGTGCACGACGATGACCGCCCTCGTGCGACCGGTGATCGCCACGGCGACGGTGCTCGCGGTGAGACACCCGCTGGCCGGGTCCACGTCGACGATCACGGGACGCGCCCCGGCCGCGACCACCGCGCTCGCGGTCGCGATGAACGTGGCCGCGGGAACGATGACCTCGTCACCGCGACCGATGCCAAGGGCGCGCAGCGCCAGCTCCAGCGCGACGGTTCCGTTGGCGACGGCGACGGCGTGGGCCGTGCCGACCGCGGCGGCGAAGTCGGTCTCGAAAGCCCTGCCGTGAATGCCGGTCCAGTAGTTGACCCGCCCGGAGGCCAGCACCGTCGCCGCCGTTTCCAGGTCGTCGTCGTCGAAGTACGGCCACGGCGGCATCGGGGTCGTGCGCACCGGCGCGCCTCCGTGGACCGCGAGCTCGCTCATCGGTCCCACACCCTGGTGATGGCCAGGAGCAGCAACCCGATCCCGATCTGCACAGGGACCGGCGCGAAACTGTTGCGCACCTGGACGAGCAACGGCAGCAGCACCACACCGAGCAGCGCGTCGGACCGCCACTCCAGCCGTGCCAGCAGCGCACCGAGTGCAGCCATGAACAGCACTGCGCCAAGCGTGCCGAAATTGTGGAATGCCTCAGCCACAGGGGATCCTCCGATCTGTCCGGCCCGGTTCGCGATCTCGACGTTGAACAATCTGTCGTCGTAGGCCGGAGGCCCGCCGTGCCAGCCGAGGAACGACTCGAGGAACCGCACCGGCACGGCCACCAAGGTCGCCCCCGCCCGCGGCGGCTCGTCCCAGCCGAGCACGACCACAACAGGACGCAGCGAGAAACCCATCTCCGCGATGGCGTCCAGCGGTGCGGTCAGCCACCACGACAGGGACAACTCCGGCAGGCCACCGAGCCGGGTCTCCCGGACCGCACCGGTGAGCAGCAGGACCACGACAGCGCCCACTGATGTCCACAAAGGACGAATGCGCCGCCGTCTCGCCTCGATCACCGCCATGGCCACCAGCGGGAAGAACACATCTCCTCGAGTCCCGAGCGGAAGCGCGATCACCGCGTACAGCCCGAATCCGACCCACCCTGCGATCCGCGCGGTCCCACCCGCCGACAC
Source organism: Lentzea nigeriaca (assembly GCF_016907955.1). GTDB lineage: Bacteria > Actinomycetota > Actinomycetes > Mycobacteriales > Pseudonocardiaceae > Lentzea > Lentzea nigeriaca. Next base: position 36,174 of record NZ_JAFBCX010000004.1, read on the forward strand.
CGCCAACACGCCGCCCGTCCCGCAGCACAGGGTGCCGAACGCCAGTGCGGTGTCGGATCCGTTCATCTCCAGGAAAGTGTTGTAACCGCCGGAGAAGAGGTCGGTCCCACCGGCGCGGAACAGCACGAAGGCGAAGATCCCGAACCCGGCCATCTGGACGACCACACCGAGTGGTCCCGCCGAGCCGCCATCCCGGCTCGCGACGGCCGTCGGCGCGCCACGACCGGCCAGCCCGGCGGCCAGGGTGTACCCGGCCATGCCGAGCACGGCGAGAGCCACCGCCTGTGGCAGATAGGCGTCCTCCAGCCACAACGTGTCGTCGAGCCACTGCCCGTCGCCGGAGGCCGCGTCACCGCGCACCGCGAAACTGAGCAACAGCCCCCCGTGGAAAACCCCGAACAACACCAGGTAGGCCGCCGCGGGACGGTAGATGCCCTGCGGATGCCCGCGCGCGAGCACCGCGAGACACAGCGACCACGAGACCCAGAACGTCACGGCGGCCGACACCACGTCGCCGGACGGCTCACGCCATCCGACGGCCGCCGCCACGGCCACCGCCACTACCACCACGACGCCGCGGCCCAACGGCCGCGGCCCAACGCTGAGTCCGCCGGGAAGCGGCGCGGACGCCTCAGCGGCCTCCACCTCACCGGTCAGCCCACCGCCAAGCGACACAGCCGCGCCACCCGGCTCAGCCTCACCGGTCAGCCCACCGGAAACCGGCGCCGACGTGGCGTCCGGCTCCACCTCGGTTCGGCCACTCCCGCGCGGCACGTCACCGGCCGGCCCCGGCGGACCGATCACCGCGACGCGGTCCACACCGTCCGCCACCACTGATCGCCCGACGACAACGCGAACTCCGAGTCGCGGACTCCTTCGGAGATCAGCTTCCGTTCGGCCTCCGAGGTGCTCGCCAGGGTGAGCGCCGTTTCCGCCCATTTGACGGGCCCCACGCGCAACGGCAGCAGATGCAGACCGCGCAACCGGGCCGCCAGCTCCCGCAGGCCGGGCAGCTCGGTCGCGAGAACCGGCACACCGGAGGCGAGCGCCTCGAGCACCACGCCGGGCAACCCTTCCCGAACTGACGGCAGGAGCAGCACATCGGTCATCGCGAGCACGTCCTCGGGACACTCGGTGTGCCCCAGCAGGTGAACTGCCGGATCCGCCGCCACGCGCGGTGCGACGGACATGAGGTCCTCGACGCCACCGGGTCCGGCGACGACCAAGCGCACTCCGGAATTCAGGCGGCGCGCCTCGGTGTACACCTCCATCAGGAACGCGCGGTTCTTCTCCGGTGACGCACGCCCGATGTGGGTCAGTATCGGCCCGGCGCCCGTTTGCCGGACACGGGGCACCAGACCGAACCGGTCCACGTCGACCTGGTCGGGCACGACGCGGTACCGGTGGTCGTGCGGGGGCGGATCGGCGAACGCCAAAGCGGCGCTCGTCACGCCGAGGACGTCGGTGGCCGAGTTGCACAACATCTCGCGCAGCAGGGCGCGTTGCAGCCTCCGCGCCAAGGTGTCGCGCCGTCCGTCGCCCTCGCTGTGCATGCGTGCGATCCGCACGGGCACGCGTGCGGCCGATGCCGCGGCAAGCACAAGACCGCTGACAAGGCTCACGTGCGACTCCACCACGTCGGGCCGGATGGAACTCAGGACGTTCCAGATCCGTATCGGGAAAGTCACCTGGGGGTTGAGGGGGCAGCGACGGATGTCGGCTCCGGCAGCACGGAACTGCGGGGCGAGCAGGCCCTCGTGCGGCCCGAGGAGCACGAAGGTCTGCTTGACGCAGGAAGCCGGGATCGTGCGGCACTGTCGCAACGCGATCGTCTCCACTCCGCCCCGGTCGAGGGTCCCGAGGACGTGCACCACCTTCACGGGAGCGTCTCTCATGTGGTCCTCCTGTTGGGCACCGCGTTGGGGATGTGCGACAACCACGTCGAGAAGCGTTCGTCGAGCAACGCCTTCTCGTATGTGCGGGCGAGTTCGAGGTTGAGGCGCGACTGCTGCTCCCACTCACACGGATCGGTGAGCATCCGGCCGATGACGCGGGCCAGCGCCACGTCGTCGTCGGCTTCGACCAGGCATCTGGGTTCCAGCAACTCCGGGATGCCGCCCACGCAGGTGCCCACCGCCGGCAACGCTCTGGCCATCGCCTCGATCAGCGCGCGTGGCAGGCCTTCCGCACGCGACGGCATCGCGAACAGGTCCGCGGAGTCGAGCAGCACGGTCATCAGCCGGCGGTCGTGCACCGGCCCCATGAACGAGACCCGGTCGGCGATCCCGAGCGACTCGGCCAACGCCACCAGTTCCTCGTGCCGCCTGCCACCGCCCACCAGCACGGCATGCACGTCGAGCCGCGAGTCGACCAGCCTGTGGACGGCCCGCAGCAGGACGTCGTGGCCCTTGTAGAGCTGTTCGTGGGTGCCGACGGCGATGACGCAGAACGGTCCCGGCCGCCACTTGCGCGGCCGGTCGAGCAGCATCCCCTCGGCCATGCGCACGTTCGACAGGGCGATGGTGAACCGGCCGGGCGGAGCGGGATAGCGGCGCTGCAGCACGAAATTGGTCACGTACAACACCGCGGACGCGCCACCCACGACCCACCTCGTCAGCCGGGCCGCCACACGCGCCACCGCTGCGCCCATCGGGCCGAACGTCCCCGAGGCGAGCACGTCGAACGCGTCACCGACGACCTCGACGGAGTATTTGCGACGCAACACCTTGCACACGACAGCGGCGAGGAAGCCGATCGAGCCCGGCTGTTGCAGCACGATCACCTCGGCACGCGCGACGGCGTCGGCGATCGCGGGAACGAGCCGGGGCAGCGCGCGCAGCAACCCCACCGGGCCGCGATAGTCCGGCAACGCCCGCAGGTTCTCCCCCTCGGCGGCCTGTTCGCCCGTCCTCGCGACCAGGCACACCAGGTCACCATCGTTCAGGTACCTGGCGAAGCCGTCCTGCGCGACCGTGTCGGCCGCCAGCCTCATCTCGGTGAAGACGCTGATGAGCCGGCCACCGGGTGCGCGGGCGAGAGGAACGTCCGCGACGTCCTCCACGATGTCGGCCACCATGGCGGCCGCACGTGTGCTGTCGAAGAAACGCACGATCCGGTCGCGGACCACGTCGGATCGCGCGGTCAACCGGCCGGCCCGGTGCTCGGCGTAGGCCTCGTTCAGCGCTGCGACCAGTGCATCGGGGTCGTCCTTCGGCACGATCCAGCACGCGTCACGGTCGACGGCCTCCGGCAGCGCACCGGCGTCGCTCACCACGCTGGGCACGCCCATGGCGCCGGCCTCCAGGGCCGCGCCGTGGTTGTCGGACAGGGACGGCGACACGCTGAGGTCAGCGGCCGCATAGTGCGGCCGTACGTCGTCGACGCTGTCGAGCCACGTCACCGACGTGTCGTCGGCGAGCCTGAACCTCGCGATCAGTTGCCGGCGGTACTCCGCCCCGGCCTCGTCGAAGCCTCCGCCGACCAGCAGGAGGTGACTGTCCGGGTGGTCGGCGCTGAACCTCCGCCAGGCCGTGAGGAGCACATCGTGTCCCTTGACACCGCGTCCTTTGTGGACGAACGGTTTCGGGGCGTACACCAGTGCGGCCATGATGACGACGAAAGCCTCGTCCCCGCCGAACCGCGCACGCGCTTCGACGCGCTCGGCAGGACTCGGAGGCCGGAATCGAACGGTGTCGACACCGTAGGGCACGACCGGTGTCCGCGCGGCCGGGCGCCCGAGCTCACGATAGCGCCTTGCGGTGAAACCGCTTCCGCAGATGGTGACGGTGTCCAGACGTGCGGCGACCATTTCCAGCAGCCGGAGCACCCGCGACTCCAGGTACAGCGGACCGGGCACCATGTGCACTCGCCCCGCCCTGGTCGCGAAGCCTGCGATCCTCACCGCGAGCGCCGAGGCGAGCAGGTGGTAGTGCAACACGTCCGGCTTCAGTCGCCGCAGCATGTCACGCAACTTGAGCAGGCCGGCGAGCGTGTGGAGCGACGGCCGGAACCGGAAGTCGAACGGACTGTCCACAACGGACACGCCTCGGCCGGCGAGCTCCTTGCGCAGCCGGCCATCGCCGGGCGGCAGCACCGCGACGACGTCGTGCCCGCGGGCGAGCAACGCGTCGACGTGCGGTGTCGTCCACATGCATCCGCGGTTCGTCTTCAGCACGAGAACGACGCGCAACCGGCGGGCAGGGGAGAATTCCTTCATCGTCACAGGTACTCCACGTGCGCCGCGGTGAGCCGATGCCGGGTGTCGAGCACGCAGCCCGCCGCCCTCTCGACGAGGAGGTAGTCGACGTCGTCGTGGTCGGCGAGCAGGACGACGATGTCGGCGAGCTTCAGAGCGTCCTCCGACAGTTCGATCGGTTTCACGCCCGACGGACAGCGATGCGGCTCGACGTGGGAGTCCACCACCTCGATCCGCGCGCCGAGCGTCACGAGCAGTTCGGCGATGCGCAGCGCGGGTGACCCGCGAACGTCACCGGTGTTGGCCTTGTACGCGATGCCGAGCAGCAGGACGACACTGTCCGCCAAGGCTTTCCCACGCCGGGAGAGCGCGGCACAGATCCGCTTCACCACGTAGTCCGGCATGGTTTCGTTGATCTCGTTGGCCAGCTCGACGAAGCGGAACCGCCTCTGCAGCTCGTTACGCACCCGCCAGGCCAGATAGGCGGGGTCGACCGGCAGGCAGTGCCCGCCGACGCCGGGGCCCGGCGTGAACCGCATGTAGCCGAAGGGTTTCGTCGATGCGGCGTCGATCGCCTTCCACACGTCGACGTCGAGCAACCGCGCGAACATGGCGATCTCGTTGACCAGCGCGATGTTGACGTGCCGGAAGGTGTTCTCCAGCAGTTTGGCGAACTCGGCTTCCTTGGTCGACGACACCGCCACGGTCGTGCTGACCAGCCGTGAGTACAGCGCGTCGACCGCTCGCAGGGAGGACCGATTGACGCCGGAGATCACTTTGGGTGTGTTGGCCAAGGTCCATCGGGTGTTGCCGGGGTCGATGCGTTCCGGGCTGTAGCCGACAGCGAAGTCCTCGCCCGCGACGAGCCTGCTGCCCTCCTCCAGCAGGGGAACGAGCAGTTCCTCGGTGGTGCCCGGAAACGTGGTGGACTCCAGGACCACGAGCGCGCCGCGGCGGATGTGCGGCGCGATGGAGGCAGCAGCCGACTCGACGAAGCTGAGATCAGGCGTTCCGTGGGTCAACGGGGTCTGCACCGCGATGATCGCCGCATCGAAGCCCTGCGCGTCCGCATAGGACTGGGACGGGAGGTAGCGCCCGCTCTCCAGCGCCGCGGCAAGATCACCGTCCGACACGTCGGTCACGTAGGACCGCGCTTCCCGCAAGGACGAGACGCGCCCGGCGTCGAGATCGATCCCCACCACCGAAAACCCGGTCTCCACCGCCCGCATCGCGATCAGCAGACCCACGTATCCCTGGCCGATGACCACGAGCCTGTCCTGGCCACACACCGCGGTCATGTGGTCGACCTCGACGTCTCCGAGGCGACCAGCCGCTTCATCCACTCGATGGTCCTGCGCAGGGCTTCCTCCAAGGGAACTGGTTGCACCGAGGGGAAAAGCTCGCGCAGCGTGTCCCCGGACGCCTGTGAGTGCCGTACGTCACCGATGCGCGCAGGACGGTGCACCACGTCGAGCGTCCGGCCCAGCAACGCGGACAGCATGGTGATCAGATCGTTGAGGCTGGTACGGGTACCGAACGCGAGGTTGACCGGGTGGGCACAGCTGAAGGCCCGCGTGACGCAGTCGGCCAGCACGTCCACGACCGAGCCGACGAACGTGAAGTCCCGGGTCTGTTCCCCGTCCCCGAACACCACGAGCGGCTCTCCGCGCAGGGCCGCCCAGGTGAACGCGGGAACGACGGCCGCGTACGGATGCGCAGGCTGTTGAAGCGGTCCGAACACGTTGAAGAAGCGGAACACTGCGCACGGCAGGTCGTAGCAGTGCTGGAACGACAACGCGTACAGCTCCGCCGCGAGCTTGCTCGACGCGTACGGGCTCACGGGCCGGCACACCATGCCCTCGGCCTTCGGCAGCACGGGGTTATGTCCGTACACGGAACTGGACGAAGCGAGCACGACATGCGCACCCGCGGTTTTGGCGCCCTCCAGCACTTCCAGCGTTCCCGTCACGTTGACGTCGTGACTGCGCCGCGGGTCCAGCAACGACCGCGGCACGGACGGAATCGCCGCGAGATGCACCACCGAGTCCGCGCCGCTGCACGCGTCCGCCACCGCGTCCCGGTCGAGCACCGACCCCACCCGCAGATCGACGTCGATCCCGTCGAGATTGCTTCGCAGGCTGGTGCTGAGGTCGTCGAGCACGGTCACGTGAGTTCCTCGGCGCACGAGTTCCCGGCAGAGGTTGGCACCGATGAACCCGGCGCCACCGGTCACGACGACCTTCACGACGTCACGCTCGCGTCGCTGCGGGCGGTGTCGGCGGGGCGCGGTACCGGGACGACACCGGTCGCGCACTCCGTCATCGCCTCGATCTCGCCGTGGTCCACCGCGAGCGACAGCAGGTAGGCCGGATCGAGCGGCGGGACGGCGACCTGCGAGATGGCCGGATGCGACGGCCGCTGGTCGAGTTCGCCCGGCCCGAACAGCTCCTCGTGCAGTTTCTCCCCTTCGCGCAGTCCTGTGTAGACGATCGGCGCGCACTTGCCGGAGACCTCCATCAGCTGGCGGGCGACGTCGGCGATCCGCAGCTGCTCCCCCATGTCGAGCAGCAGGGCCTCCCCGGAGCGGCCGATCGCGACCGCCTGGAGCACGAGCTGCACCGCCTCCGGGATGGTCATGAAGAAGCGGCTCACCTCGGGGTGCGTGACGGTGATCGGACGGCCCTGTGCCAGCTGCTCGGTGAAGGTGCTGAGCACCGAACCCCGGCTGCCGAAGACGTTGCCGAACCGCACCGACAGGTACTTGCCGTCGGAACGCGTCGCCGCGTCGGCCGTGAGCCGCTCACCGACCCGCTTGGAGCTGCCGAGCACGCTCGTGGGGTTCGCCGCCTTGTCCGTGGAGATGTTGACGAACGTGTTCACGCCCGCCGCCCGCGAAGCCTCGAGCACGTAGTACGTCCCGAGCACATTGGTCTTCCACGCTTCGAGCGGGTACTGCTCGAGAGCGGTGAGATGCTTGAGCGCCGCGGCGTGAAAGACCACGTCCGGTTGGCAACGGGCGAAGACGACCCGCATGGCCTCGGCGTCCCGGATGTCGGCGAGCACGACGTCCGGGGAGTCGAGCATGGCCTCGCCGTAGATCGACAACCGCACGGCGTGCAGCGCCGACTCGTCGCGATCGAGCATGAACAGCTGCGTGGGCCCGAAGCGGTGAATCTGGCGGCACAGCTCCGCTCCGACGGACCCGCCCGCTCCCGTGACGAGGACCCGCTTGCCCGCGAGGTGCTCACCCGCCGTGTCGGCACCGGTGTGGACCTGCTGTCTGCCGAGCAGCGCGGCGAGGTCGAGTTCGCGGAGATCCGCGACACCGACCCTGGAGCGGAGCAGCTCGTCCAGCGACGGCAGCACCTGCAGGCCGAGACCAGCCTGCCGCGCGGTGTCGGACATCTCCCGCAACACAGCCGGGTCAGGTTCGCGCAGCGCTACGACGATCAACGTGGCGCCCGTGCGCGAGGCGACCGCCACCACGTCCTTCCTCGTGCCGCTCACCGGCACGCCGCGGATGCGCAGCGTCTGCTTCGCCGGGTCGTCGTCGAGGAGCGCGACGGGGAGATAGCCGCTCGTGGGGTCGCTCAGCATCGACCGGACGAGTTGCTCCCCCGTGACACCCGCGCCCAGGATGACCACTCGCCGGGCAGACGCCCGTTCCGGCGACGCCCAGCGCTCGTGACTCCACCGGAGCATGCCGCGTCCCGACCACGACAGGAACAACGCGACGAACGCGGACGTCAGCGGTACGGATCGGGGTACGGGCGGAGCCGCCCAGCACACGTCGACGAGGACGGCGAACGCACCGGTGATGACGGCGACCCAGGCCAGCCGCACCGCCTCCTCGAGACTGCCCGCCGGGTAACGCCCGCTGTACAGGCGTGCCGCGAGCCCGACCACCGCCGCAATGACGAGAACGATCAGCGTGAACCGAACGAACCGCATTCCCTCGATGTGTGTCGCTTCCAACGCGTAGCGGAACCAGGTAACTGCTGCCATTGAGAAGATCCACGCGGAGGCATCTATTCCACACAGGAGAAACCGGAATCCCAGACCGGTCGAGGGCACAGGGTCACACCTCATTCCCACCTTCGCACACCAGCACTTGGTGTGGTCAGACCGCCGAGGTGGTGGTCCATTACTCGCGACTACCCGAAAGTGTTACCCGCTTGCGCGACCAGGAAGTCTTGGCACAATTCAGCGGTCATCCCGGGGCAAATTCTGATCCGACCTCGAAGGGAACCCGTGTCTCTGCGCGGCTATCTCCTGCTGATCCGCGAACGCTGGCGGGTCGTCACAGCGGGCCTCGCACTCGGTGTCGCCACAGCGGCGGCGGCCACCTGGGCGGTCACTCCTCTCTACGAGGCCAACGTGACGATGTTCGTCTCGGCGCAGGACATGAACGGTGAGAGCGACGCGGCTCAGGCCTACCAGGGCAGCCTCATGTCGCAGCAGAAGGTCAAGTCGTACACGCGGCTGGTCACGAGCGGGCGTATCCGTGAGGACGTCGAACGAAGAGGGCTCGCTCCGGGACCGGACTCGATCCGAGCCGACGTCCAGCCGGGCACGGTGCTGCTGACGATCACCGCCGCCGATCCGTCGCCGAAGCGGGCGCAGGACCTGGCCGACGCGGCGGCTGAAGCGTTCAGCCTGCTCGTCGCACAGCTGGAAACGCCTACCGACGGTGGTCAGCCCGCCGTCACGGTGAAGGTGGTCGAAACCGCGAGACTGCCGAACACTCCGGTGTCTCCCCGGCCGGTGAGCAACATCGTGCTCGGTGTGCTGATCGGGCTCGCTGCCGGTGTCGGTGCGGCACTCGTGCGCAACACGCTCGACACGTCGATCCGGTCCGTGGAGATGCTCCAGGATCTGATCACCGCTCCGTCACTGGGCACCATCGCCTTCGATCCACGCGCGGCAGAACGCCCGGTCATCACCTTCCCGCACGCCGCGTCGGCACGGGCCGAGTCACTGCGGCGGATACGGACCAACCTCCAGTTCGTCGACGTCGACCACCCTGCCCGCACGATCGTCATCACCAGTTCGCTGCCCGAGGAGGGCAAGTCCACGCTGACCTGCGATCTGGCCATCACCCTCGCCGAAGCGGGCAGGACCGTGGTGGTGGTCGACGCCGACTTCCGCCTGCCACGTATCGGCGACTACCTGGGCCTGGAGTCCGCTGTCGGCCTGACCAGCGTGCTGATCGGGCACGCGTCGCTCACGGAAGCGATCCAACCGTACGGTCACCGCGGCATGAGCGTGCTCGCGAGCGGCCCGGTCCCGCCCAACCCCAGCGAACTGCTCGCCTCGCGACACGTCGTGGAAGTGCTCGATCTGCTGGCGGACCGCTTCGACGTCGTCCTCGTGGACACACCGCCGCTGCTGCCTGTCACCGACGGCGCGATCCTGGCCAGCCGATGCGACGGCGCGATCCTGGTCGTGCGGCACGCCAAGGCCACGAAACAACAGGTCAAGGAATCCGTCGCCGCCCTCGAAGCCGTGTCGGCACGACTGCTCGGCACGGTCATGACGATGACACCGAGGGCCCGTCTCGGCGAGGGCTACCGGTACCACCGCGCCGACGAGCCGGAGACCGCGCCCATCCCTCGATCCCCCGCCCACCAGGAGTTCCGACCATGATCACCCCCATGCCGGGGCGCCGGCCGAGAAAGACACGGCTGGCGTGGGCATTCGCGTTCGCCCTGTGCCTGACCGTCTGCGGATTGTGCACGGTCGGCACCTACGAAAGAGGAGAGATGCCACAGTCACCATCGGCCTTCACCTCATTCGACGCGGCGCACCGCCCACCCCGGCGGACGGACGGCATGACGTTCGTGCTGGCGAGCACGGATTCCGCTCCGTTTTCCGGCCGCAGTGACGTGATCATGCTCGTCCGGCTGTCGCCCGGCCTCGACGCGGCCACGGTCGTGTCCATCCCACCCGGCAGCTGGGTCGCGGTTCCCGGACACGGCATGGCCAGAATGGGTGCGGTGTCCGCGCTCGGCGGCCCCGCGCTGATGGTCCGCACCGTGGAGACGCTCACCGGAGTACGGGTGGATCACTTCGCTGTGACCGATCCCCCTGGTTTCAGGGCGCTGACGCGGGCAGTGGGTGGAATCGACCGCGTCGATCCCGGCATCGCCGATCCCGTCGAGCGGCAGCAGGAGACGCTGCGGATGCTGATCGCCAAGGTTGTTTCGAGAGGAATGCTGAGCAGCCCGAGCCAGGCGCAGGACTTCGCCGGCACGGTGCGCAGGTACGTCCAAGTCGACGACCTCCTCACCTCCGACGCCCTGCAGTCACTCGCCTTCGCGCTGAGGGAGTTGGCCCCCTCGGCCGTCACGTTCGTGACGGCGCCGGACGGAGAACGCGCCGGCCGGCTGTGGGAGGCGTTGCGCCAGAACCAGATCGAGCGCTACCTCAAGGGCAGGCCGCGGTGAGGAAGGACTTTCGCATCCTGTTCGTGTGCACCGGCAACATCTGCCGCTCGCCGTTCGCCGAGTTGCTGACCCGGCACCTGCTCGCACAACGGCTGCCACGCGACCAGTTCATGCGCTTCACCGTCTCGAGCGCGGGAACTCAGGCCATGACCGGAGCGGCGATGCACTCCCTGACGCGCGAGCAGCTGCCCAGGTGGGGCCTGGACCGGGTGTCCGGCGAGACGCACATCGCCCGCAATCTCGATCTGAACATGCTGACCTTGGCCGACCTGGTGCTGACGGCGGATCGCGAACACCGCGCGGAGGTGGTCTCCACACACCCCGCGCTGCTGCACTCGACCTTCTGCCTCCGTGAGTTCGTCCGCCTGCTGGAACCGGTATCGCTGCGCCGCACCGGGAATGATCCCGTGCTCCGTGCACGCGCGGCGGTCTCGACCGCGGCAATGCGCCGCGCCTACGTCCCGTGGGTGGACAGGACCGCCGACGCGGTGCCGGATCCGTACGGTCGATCACGCAACGCTCACAACCTGAGCACGGACATGATCGGCGCCGCGCTCCATCAGATGGTCACCGTGATGTTCGATGCCTGAGCGATCGACCCGATTGTGACAGGCTTTGTGTTGCGCACGGGGCCTCACCGGCGATACGGAGACGAGCCGATCGCCCGCAGGCATGCACGGCCTTTCTCCGAGGAGCACATGTGGCCAGGGTCGTACCGCTGTCGCTGAGCCTGGAGGTGGGCGGTCATCAGTACGTCACCCAGGTGTGGGCCCTGCAGACCGGAGAAGTGGCCGACGGCACGGAACGGTGGTTGCTCGACTCCACGGCGGTGCGGTGGCTGCTCGACCGGGTCGCCGACGGCGACATCAGTGCCGAGCGAGCCGCCGAGCTCGTACGCGAGGTGTCGCGGTGGAACAGCGACTGCTGCTACTGGTGCGACCTCGCCACCCCGGCCTACCCGGAGGTGCTCCGCCGGCACCGGGACGCCTACGAGCGATGGCAGCGGCAACAGCGGAGCATGACGCCGGAGACGCACCCGTACCTGCTCGACAACGGCACGGTGCACAGGTGGGACTGCGCGGTCGCGCCACCGGTTCGAGGACCTGGGCACCCCGGCACGGACGTACACACGTACGCGGCCTGGCACGGACCGCTGAACGGAGACGTGGACCGGATCATGGCCGTGCTGTGGGAGGAGACAAGGGTGAGCCGGCGAATCACCGAGGGGGAGCTCGAACAGTGGTTGCTGCAGCGCAACCATCACGCCGGTTCTCCCTGGTGCCGGAGGTGCTCGCCGGAGCCGCCGGGTGCACCGGAACCGGGTTAGCTCACGACTCCAGCACCTGACAGCACCCCCGCACCACGGCAGGGAGCCCGTCGGCCGCGCAGGCCACCCTGCCGACGACCCGGACCCGATGGCCACCGTGCTCCGGAGCCAGTCGCACCTCGACGTCCATCGGCTCTCCTCGCCGCAGCAGTGCCTGCCACTGGGTCACGCCCGAGATCGCCGACTCGAGGCCCGTCTGCGGGTCCGATCCCTCGCCGAAGATCCGGTGCAGGCCACTGGACAGCATCAGCCTGCCGCTCATGAGGTTGAGGGAGAACACTCCGACTCCGGCATCCGCCACGGCGTCGACGGCGTCCGCGAACTCGAGCCGGTCCGCGGTCGAGAAGCCGTCGCCCGCGGTCGCCCACTGCTCGCCCGCACCGGCGCCGGTCAGCCAACCCGGCAACCAGGTGCACAACACGAAGTCGTCCACATGTGTGATGCGCACGGACACACTGGGCGTCCGTGCGAGATCCGTGAGCGGATCAGGCGCCGCCGCAACGAGCTCGACGGGTTCATCGGACCGGGAGGCCTGCGTGAGCAGCCTGCGTAGCAGCACGGCCGTGTCCTCCGGCAGGAGTTGCCCGACTGTCAGGCCGGCAGCGTCGTCGACCCCGAGAAAATCCCCGGCGGACCTGTTGCACATTTCCACGCGATAATCCACGACATCCGAGGGATCCTCGCGCTGGATCGGTTTCCACACCAATGCAGGTTCCTGCATCAGGTCGACGACCTGCTGCAAACGCAGTTCGTTAGCCAAGACAATCTCGCCCCTTACCCGAGTAAACCGCCGTGGAGCCACGCAAAGACTACGGTCCGCAGCGAACGCCCACCTCATCGGGAGGAAACTTTCCATCAAAATGTGATACTAGCCCCGCTTTGGCTAACGTCTCAGTAACTGACGGTCAACAAAATTCTGGCCAAACTCGACAAGTACGCACTTCACCACTGATGTGCGTTAACCCGTTCGAGTGACAGCCAGGCACGCCGCGCAATATGTCCGAATGCCCCTACTCTGCCAAACGTCCGATGATCAGGCCACGAGCCGGTCGTCCGGAGGCACCGAGCGGCCGAGTTGCGCCAGGAGATCGGTCACCTCACGAGCAGCACCCGTGCAGTTGTCACAGAGCGCCAGATGGTCGCGCACACGCTGCCGGACGGTGCGTCCCTTACGGCCGGCCAGCAGCGCGGCCAGGTTGCCGACCGCCTCCCGACACGTCTCCTCGGCCGCCGCCTTCACGTGCATCTGCACGTAGGCCAGCCGGAGTCCCTCGCGGGCACGGAAAGCCAATGCGGCGACCGCGTTCGGCCGCATCCCGAGCACGTCCGCTACCGCTGACGTGCTGAGCCGATCCAACTCGAGCAGGACCAGCACGGACCGCCAACGCACGGGCAGACTGTCGAGAGCTCGGCTCGCGAGCTGGGCGTCCAGCCCTTCGGTGACCGGATCGTTCTCCTCGGCCGGCAGCAGGAGCTCGGTCACCTCCACGCGCCGGTCGAACATCCGGTCGCGCGCCACCTGCTTGTAGAAGGTGGTGCGAACCGTGGTCAGCAGGTAGGCGCGGAACGCCTCCGTCGGACCGCCGCCCGCGACAATCCGGTTGAACACCTTGACAAACGCGTCGGAGACCAGATCGTCGGCGCCCTGCGACGTGCCGATCAGTTTGCACGCAAGTCCGTACGCATGCGCGAAATTCCTGCGGTAGAGCTGGACGAAAGCCTCTCGGTCTCCCGCGCGCACTGCCCGCACGAGATCGGCGTCGATGTCCTCGACTTCGTCAGTCATTTCACCTGCCTAAGGTTTCTGATTCCTCTCCTCGCCCCCACGTGTGGGTTACGAAGCTACAACGAGCAGTTGCCGCAGGGAAGGCAACGCTCCGAATCGGCTAATTTGTCGCCCGACAAGTGCACGATCACGCGGTCTAAACATTGCCAGGCATCCCCAAATTTGGGCATTTTCTCACCCGTTAGAGTGATCAGCTTCGCGAGGGAGCCCGCTCGAACGCTGCACGGGAATCGCGTGAGCCCGGCTTGCGCAGGTGTCGTCATCCAGCTTGCCCAGGCTGATGACGGCTGCACGGAGCGCTACCCGCAAGCGCTCCACCTGTGCCTCGGACAGGTGAATCGTCTCGTGGTCGGCACTCTCCACGATCACGCACTCCTCGGTCAGCCCCACCACGGTGGTGGCGTTCCTGCCGCGCTGGTCACGACAGCGCACCGTCCACAAACGACGATCACGTGCCCGTAGGAACGCCCGGACCAGCATTGACGACAACCATGCTTCGCGATGGCGACGAAACATCCACGACCTCCTCGAGACCCGGCCCCAGAGATCACTTCGGCAGGAACGACAGCTCGTAGGCCCGCGCCACGGCGTGCGCACGGTCCCTGGCGTCGAGCTTTCGCAGGATGTGACTGACATGTGTGCGCGCGGTCTCGGCGGTGATCTGGAGCCGCAACGCGATCTGCACCGCCGTGCGGCCTTCCGAGATGAGCTGCAGCACCTCGAACTCCCGGCGCGACAACGACTTTCCACCCGCCGCACGCGCGCCTTCCATCGAGGTGGCGAAGACCGCGAGGGCCGAATCGATGTGGTGCCCGACTGTCGCGCCCACGGTGATGGCCTTCACCAGCCGGTCAGGATCAGCATCCAGTGGCACCAGCGCTCGGGCACCGTTGATTCGAGCCATCGCGATGCCTTCCGGCGTGCGGGCCTCCCGGCCGAGCAGTGCCACCACGGTGATGTCCCTGAACAGGCGAGTCAGCAACTGGCAGCGGTGCCAGCCGGGGTCGCTGGCGGAACTGACGAGAACGACGTCGGGACGCGCCGACTCGCACAGGTCGATGGTGTCGCGCGTGCTGCTCACCGCATCGACCCACTCCAGACCGGGATACGCCGAGATGACCGTCTGCACACCGCGTCTCAGCAACGGCAGCGATTCCACCAGCGCGATTCGAAGCGGGCGCGCGCCGCCGTCTCCGGCCGGCGGTATCTCTTCTTCCGAACCTGCACCCATTTGCTCAGTCCCTGATCGATGTTCTGTTCGAAAACGCCGAGTGCTCGAACGCGTCGCATGCCCCTGCCGTTCGCTCACCGACACACTGGACACCACCGAGCGCATTCACTCATTCGAGTGGCTCTGCGAGATGTGGGGCCAGTTGTTCCGCACCGCGCTTGGGGCTCGGCACCGTGATCGTGGGGATGACACCCAATCGCATATCGCTCGCCTCGGCACCCGCAACATTGCCACACGCCGAATCCCGCGGTGCACACGCTACCCAGCAACCGCCACGCGGTCACGACGACTCACTCCGGTCGTGTGCTTCGCCTCGTCGCCCGCGCGGCCGGCACACCGCGAACCCCACCAGCACGAACGGCAGCAGGCCCGGTGCGACCAGCAGAAACTGCCACCACATCGTCAGCGTGGCCCACCACGGCGCACCGCTCTCGGCTTTCACCGCGGTCGCCGCGCGGTCGACATCGGCCCCACAGGTCGACGACAGGCCCACAGCCGAGGCACAGGCGATCACCGTGATCTCCGACCCCATGGAGACCGCTCCCGCGACCACATCCAGCTCGACCTGTGCGGTCGCACCCGCGGCGACGTCGACGAGCCACTTCGTCTCGGTGGCCCCCTGCGCCGAGGCGCTGCCCGTCCGTCCGAGCACGAGCGACGACGGCGTCGTCAGCGTCACCTCGAGCTGGTCGAGCCGCTGGCCGGTGTTGTTGTGGACGCTGACCCGGTAGGTGGCCGGGAGATTCTCGGTGACGGTGTCGATCCCGTCGTCCACGGTCACGACCACGTCGTGATCCGTCCCGCGGAGCGCGGCCAACGTGACCGTCAGGGCCACGACGAAGGCCATCGCCGACGGCACCCACCAACGGCCGACCGTCACAAGGACAGAACGGGAATCGGTCATCGAGCGGGCCTCCACCCGTTGCGCGGTGAACTCTCGACTCCCTCTGACCGCATCGGGCATCTCTGATTGCGGACTCTCAGCCGTCCTCACCTGATCGTGCGACGGGCGGCCGTCCACAGTGGATCTGCCTCCCTCAAGAGGGTGATCGTCTCCAGACTCGATAACACCGCTGGAGCACGCCGCGATCGATGCCACAGGTGGCAAAACAGCCCCACGGTCCCTAATGGAGTGATCTTGACTCAGCTACCCGATCAGCCACCGGCTTTCCTGCGCATGTGGTGGGGTATCCCGAACTGGGCCCGCCTGCTGCCCGTGCTCGGCGGCGCGCTGCTCGCGCCAATGGCGCTGGTGCCTGTGCCCATACCACCGGGGTCGGACCACGCCTCGAGCATCGCGCTCGCTCCTCTGTCACCGGTGAACCCGGTGAACCCGGTGAACCGGGTGAGCCCGGTGAGCCCGGTGAGCCCGGTGAGCCCGGTGAGGCCGCCGGCTTCACTCGCCCCGGCCGATCCGGTGACACCCGCCCTCCAGGCAGTCCCGATCACGCCGAGCACCACGGCTCCTGCTTCTCCTGCTTCTTCCGACTCTCCTGCTTCTCCTGCTTCGCACACCGCCGGACCGAGCACCTTCGCAACGACCACCACGACGCCGCCCCCAGCCCCGCCGACACCTGCCGTCGAGGCTCAGCCGCGCCGCAACGACACCTCCGGCACATCCCTCCGAAATGGACAGTCCTGCATGGATCTCACCGGCGGACTGGGCACGTGCGCGGTTACCCAGAAGGACTCACTCGTCGGGAGCAACTCATGAGCGGCGACGACAATCGGATGGACAGCGCCGAGGCCCGAGCACTGCACATGTTCCAGCGCAGTTCGTCCGCCCACCGCTGTCCCGCCGGGCACGGTGCCCTGCGGGTGTGGCCGGACGCCGACGCACCGTCCGGCATGTGCCTCGTCTGCACAACGTGCGGACACCGCATCCAGGTGCACAACACATCACTCCACCTGTCCACTGATGACGAACCCACCGCACGGACCGAGAAGGCTCCGGCCGTGCGGCTGCCCGACGGCACCACGCCGCGCGGCCTCCTCCCCGACGGCACGGTGCGCACGACCGGCTGGGTGCAACTCGGGAACATGCCGATCCCCTCCGGCTTCCTGGCGGCGCTGATCGCGTTCTCCGCCGCCGTGCCCCTGGTGTCGGTGGCACCCCTCGTACCGGTCGTCGCGCCACCGATCGGCTACCTGGCCTGGAAGCTGGGCATGAGGTGGCGACCGGCCTCGCGAGCCGTCAACACGCGACGCGTCCCGACGGCGGCGCTCACCGTGGGGCAGCAGATCCGCTTGTTCGGCACAGCCGGTCCGGTCGGTGAGGTGAGCACCGTCACCACGGGTGCGGCAGGACATCTGCAGGTGCGGATGGTCGGCGGCCTGAAGATCCTGCGGCGCCCCGAACAGCAGATCTGGCAGGTCGACCTGAGAAACTGACCACCGTGGCCGACGGGTGGCACAGCCCCGTGAGTGGCGAGGGCGGAACCATCGCCACTCACGAGCTCGAATCAGTTGGGGCAGCCCTGGCGACCCGTGTTGACGTACCGCGTCTCGCCATCCCAAAGAATCGACCCCGACGCCGCGACGCAGTAATTCGCGGTTCCCGTCACGCCGACCGGGCCGGCGTAGTAGGCATAGGAGTCGGAATCCCTTCGCGAGCTGGCCGTGACCGTGCATTCCTGCCCCTGGCCGCTCTTTTCAGCACAGCGGAAGATCTGCACCGAGGTCGGCCGGGACACACCGTAGGAATCGCCCAGGTGGTTCAGGCACGCGCTGTTCGTGCCACCGTTGCTGGAGTTGTAGTAGATGACCAGCTCGGCGTAGCCGATGTACTTCCGGGCGGTGATCGTGCCGGAGCACGAGACCGCGGCCTGCGCAGGCACGGACACCAGCCCGAGGAGCGTCACGAACCCGACGGAAAGCATCAGGGCGCGGCGAAAAAATGTCGACATGCACACTCGCTTCTTTTCTGGAAGACAAATCGGCCAGAACGTAGCAGGGCGCCTTCGGCGAGCAATTCGCTTCTTCTGAGAACTTCGCCACATCGCACGGCCGAGTGATCCACATCATACCCTCTGTGTCGTGCAAATCCTCCGACACGAACAATCGTGACGTGCCAGAGCGGGGTCGCCGTGCCAGGTGCACCACGGCACCCGATTCGACGTGCTGCGGTCCGGTGGCCCGGACCTCACGTGGGCCAACGACAACATCATCGGCGGCCGCTCCGACGTGTGGATCTACTGGGAGCTACTCGGCAACCGCTGATCACCTCGCCGTCAGCGGGGCCGTCGCCATCTCGGTGACGGCCCTTCCTGCTGTTTGCCGCTGCTCAGGTGTTCAGGGCCGCGATCAGGTCGTCGCCCGGCAGCTCCACGCCGAGCACGCCGCCGGGGTTGATCGCCAGCACGCCTCCCGCCAGTACCGGGGCGAGTTCGCGGCCGGTCGTCTGCATCGGTGACGCGGCGCCCTGCGGCACGTGGCCTGGTGCCGTCCACACCGCCACGAAGCGTTTGCCGTCCTGGGTCACGCCCATGCGCAGGTTGCCCTGGCCGTCGGTCTCGGCGATCAGGTTGGCTTCGAGCGTTGCCGTCAGCAGGCGTTGCTGCGGTGCCCAGCCGACCGCCACGTAGCCCAGCACCACGTCCAGGTCCGACAGCGGTTCCGGGAAGCCGCGACGGCGTGGGCCCGGACTGTAGTTGGGGTTCAGGTAGGTCTCGCCGGTCAGCTCGCCGTCCTCGCCGACGGCGTAGGCGCCGAACAGGGTCGCGTCCGGGATGCCTTCGATGTAGTTCGGGTTGACCTCGGGGTCGGCGCACCACAGCCACGTGTCCGGGACCTGGCGGCGGGCCTGCTCGCGCAGGGACTCCGTGGCCGGGGGCAGGCCGGGGTGCAGGGTGAAGTCGTCGATGTAGTCCGGGTACTCGAGGAACGGCTTCGGCAGGACGTAGACGCGGGCGCCTTCCGCGGTGACGGCGGTGATCAGCATCCACGGGCCCTTGAGCCGGTACAGGTGGTGTTCACGGTCCGACTCGATCTCGGTCTCGTAGGCCAGGTTGCCGTCCGGGGCGCCGTAGCGGTGCACGAACAGGTCTTCGACCTTGGTGAACCGCACGCCGGTCATCGTGTCGAGCGGCGGGTCCAGTTCGGAGATGACCTGGTACGGCGACTGCCACGCGGGGAGTTCCTCCCCGACCTCCCACTGCAGCGCGTCCTGGTTCTCGATGAGCTGGCCGATCAGGTAGGTGACGGCGTTGCGGACGTCGGCGAAACGCTCGTGCTTCTCCTTCAGCTCGCCTTCTGCCCAGTAGACCTCGTACCAGTCGCCGTCGCGGACCAGGCACCACGCCTGGTCGCGGTGGCCCTCCAGGCTGAAGAAGCGCGGGCTGGTCTGGATGCGCCTGATCACGTCGAGGAGCGGGGTCAGGGCTTTGCGGAACGTCGCTTCGACCTGCTTTTCGCTGAACGGCCTGCCCATCGCGAGCGCGGCGGCACGGGCCTTCGCGATCTCCGCGACGACAGGCAGCTCGTAGCGCTGCTGGCGGATGTGGTCGACCAACGCCATCGACGGCGGGATCTGGTGCTCGCGCAGGTAGTACGCCACGCTCGCGGGCCACACCCAGCGGCCGTCCGTCTGGAAGGCGAGCGGCACGACTTCCTCCTCGCCGCCGGTGAAGAGGTCCTTCGCAGAGCCGCGTGACGACAGGACCACCGGCGCGCTCTCCAGGTAGCGCAACAGCAGAACCTGTTCCCTCGCACCGATCATCGGCCGGTACCAGATGCCCTTGCCGTCCTCGATCACGTCGAACGCGCGCGCGAGTTCGATCTGGGTGTCCTGCTGCCGCGGTTCAAGCGCGCTGGTGCGGCCGTCCTGCTGGATCTTGCCCGCCGCGAGCCACATCCAGTCCGGCACCGCTTCCGGCCGCCGCGGAAGCAGCCGCAGCTCGTCGGCGGCGTGCTGGAGCGCGGCGCCGTGGCCCGGTGCGATCTGCCACTCCGGCTGGCCCTCGATCAGGAACCGGCGTGTGGTCTCGCCGCCCGCGACGAACGTGAAGGCGGCGGCGAACCAAGTGCCGAGGCTGTTGCGGAAGTCGCGCATCCGCTGCCGGTGCAGCCATTGGCTGACCATTACCGGCGGCGCCCACACGTGCACGGTGCCGTCTACAGTGACCGTCGCCTCGATCTCCATGCGGCGGGCGAGCGCGCGGCACCGGAGGTCGATCTGCTGCCAGCCGTCCGGAGCGTGCGCGACGAGAGCTTCCTCGACCTGGGCGAGGATCGAGGTGTTGGTGCGCGGCATCGTGTCGCCGGGCGGCAGCGACGGGTACTGCGGCCACGCGCCGGGTAGCGGTGGCAGCTCGCGGAGGAAGACCAGCCGTTCGTCGCTCACATGGCCCTGCAACGGATCCAGGTCGGTCGGTGCCGCGCCCTCCTCGGTGATGCGCCAGATCTCGGCGCCCAGCACCGTCTCGAACTGCGCGGTCGTAGCGTCCGTGCCGGGCTCGATCCGGAACGCCTTGTCCCCGTCGATCGCGATGTCGAACTGCACGTGCTTCACTCCTCGGCGCACACGGGAAAAACGGTCACGACTGTCGCGGTTCGACGAACTCTGCCCACTTCGGCGGCTGTTTGCCCATCTCCTCCATCATCTCCAGCATGTCGCGGAGATCGGTGACGTTCGGCGAGGTCCCGGCGAACCAGTCGCTCACGCTGTCCCACGCCTTGCGCGCCCCCTCGCCCTCGACGACGTCCCAGACGGGCGGGTCGTCCTGGTCCAGGTCGGCGCCGTCGACGACGTGGTAGGCGTAACCCTGGTGCGCCGTAAGGGCGAGCAGGCCGCGCGGGTCGGTCAGCTCGTGGTCGAGCTGGTTCAGCGTGGCGACGACGTGCCGTTTGCGTTCGGCGGTCATCGCGTTGACCCCGAACGCCGTGCCGGCCAGCCACAGTCCTGATTGGACACCCATGATGCGCAGAACCTCGCGCACCGCCTCGGGAACGCGGTCCACGCCCTGCTCCGCCGCCATCTGGTCGATCTCGTCGTCGGACGCGCCGACCACGGACCCGCGGCGCAGTCCGGCCGCGCACACGCGGTCGAAGATCGCGTCGATGCGCTCGCTCGGGTTGTCAGTCGGTTGGTTCACAGCGGGTAGAGCCTTTCTCCAGCTCGGTTGACGACTTCCAGTCGCATGTTCGGGAAAATGCGCTCGTAGGTGAGCATGACCTTCTGGCACGACATGCAGATCTGGAACTCGGCCGGTGTTCCGTCGCGCTTGGCCGACGGCAGGTCGACCACCATGCGGAGATCACCTGAGATGTCCGCGGCGGAGAACGGCGTGTAGGTCGTGCCGTTCGCCTCCGCCTTCGCCGCCGCGCGCTTGTTCAGCTCGTCGATCGCGAGGGACATGCGGTCCTGCGTGCGCTGCACCTCGCCCTTGAAGCCGTTCTTGTAGTAGTTCTCGTCTTCCTTGTTGAGCGTGTCGACCATCTTGTTGGCCTGCCGCAGTGCCGTGTCGACCTCGTTGCGGGACAAGCCGCTGTACTCGGCGAGCTGGTGCCGGGCGAGGTCCTCGAACATCTTCGGTTCCGAGTCGTTGGCCCTGGGGGTGCCGCTGCCGTCGCGCCAGCCGCCGTTCTCCGGGTCGTACGAGGTCGCGTTGGACGTCTCGAAGAGGCGCTCGTTCTTCGGCGGCTGCGTCGGGGCTTCCGCCGCGGGACTCCAGTCGTGCTGCTTGCCGCTGAAGTTGTAGAAGTCGGCCGACTCGCCGTCGCGGTCACTGCGGTAGCGCGCCGTCGACAGGGTGCGCTCGTGCGGGCGACGTTCGGCGTCCGTGCTCGGGTTGCGGCCGGTGAGCTCGCGGACCGAGTCGAGTCCCTCCTCGCGCTTCTCGCGGTTCTCCTCGCGCAACTCGCGGAAGTCGTCCTCCCGCTCGCCCCGCCGCTCGGCGGACCCCGGCGCGGACTCGGGCGTTTCGTCGCCCCAGGTGGGCTCGTGCCCTGGCGGGTGAGGACTTTCGTGAATGGTCTGCGAGCCGTCCGGACCGAACGTGCGCCACTCGCCGTCCGGCGGCCAGCCGGGGCGGTTGTTGCTGTCGCTCCTGCTGGCGAAGAGGTTGCCGTCGTAGTCGACCCAGGCGTCCGTGTTCGGCGCGGTGACCGGCACGCCGAGCTCCTGGGCGAGCTGTGCCGCGAACCCGTCGTCCCGCTTGCCCGCGTCGCAGCCGACGAGGGTGATCGGGTCGCCGGGCTTGTAGTCGGGGTTCGCGCGGACGATGTCCGCTACATCCCTCGGGGTGAGCGGGTAGTTGCGCACGTGTGCGCTGGTCGCGTTGCTGTGCACGTCGACGACGAACTGGCCGGGGATCCTGGGCAGTTCCCTGGCCGTGTAGAGATTGTTGCTGTCCGCCTTGCTGTCGTAGATCGACATGCCGGCGGGGGTGCTGTGCACGTGGTCGCGCACGACCGGGTCGAGTTCCTCGCTGAGTGAGCCGAGGCGGTCGCTGAGCGGTTTCTGCGGGCGTTGCGGGGGTTCTTCGTCGCGGCGGCCGGTGTCGTGGCGCTGGTCGTGGTCCTGTGTGGACGGCTCGTCCTGGTGGTGTGGCCGGTCTTGCGGGGTCTGGTCTTGATGCGGACGGTCTTGGTCGTGGTGGGGACGGTCGTGGTCCTGGTGCGGGCGGTCCTGGTCTGCTTGTGGACGGTCCTGGGCCTGGTGCGGGCGGTCCTGGTCTGCTTGTGGACGGTCTTGGGACGCGTGCGGTTGGTCGGTTCGAGCGGCCTCGGGCTGGGGGCGGCTCGGTGGGGTGTGGTCCCGTGAGGCCTGAGGGACCGGCGGGCTGGTGGACTCCTGGCCGTTCAGGCGGTCGAGCATCGACGACGTGGAAGGCCGGTCCGTCTTCGTCGGCGTTGCCGGGCGGTCGGAGTGGCCGGCCGGCTGGGACGGCTGCGCGGTGTTGAGCCGATCCGCGATGGAAGGGCGTGGCAGGTCCGACTGACGCGGCTGGGCCGGCAGTGGTTGTGTCGGGCCGGGTGGGCGCTGGTCTGGTGTCTCGACCTTCGCCGGGGATTCGGTGTGCTGTGGCGCAGCCGGTTCGCGGCTCGGGCGTGGCCGGTCCGCCGGCCGGTCCGCTGGACTGCGCGAGTCGGTGGGGACATCCGACTGCGTCGTGGTGCTGTCGGAGGCGGTCTTGTGGCCGACGAAGTCCGGGTTCGGCACGAACGGCCCGAGCACGTACTTGCCCGCCTCGCGCCGGACCTGGTGCCAGCCCTCCACATAACGCCAGTCGACGCCGCCGGGGAAGAGCGTCTCGTTCTCGGCGTACTCGCGGCCGTGGCCGACGTTGTGCAGCGTGTCGTCGGTCATGATGCCGCCGGGCGCCTTGACCACGTACATCTTGCCTTCGCCGACGCCCGCGCGCTCCATCGCCTTGTGCTGTTCGGAGCTGGTGCTGACGTAGGCGTTGGTGTGCCCGTCGACGTGCTGGAGCAGGTCGGGCTTCTCGCGGGGCCGCGGCACGTCGAAGCCGCCCGCGGCCTTGATCTCCTCCGGCGACCGCGTATCGCCGCGGTACAGGGCGTTCTCGTCCCGCATCCAGCCGGGGACGTCCCGGTACGCGATCTTCGACGGGTCCACGCCGTGCATGGACGGGTCGACGTGCCGCATGGCGACCGGCGGTCCGCCGTCCGGGCCGGGAGGCGGCGGCGTGTGGTGCTGGTGGGTGTCGGGTGTCCGCTGCTGAGTGTCCGGTGTGGACCGGTGCGTGTCCGGTGTCCGCTGGTGGGTGTCCGGCGTCGGCTGGGTCCCGGTAGGACCGGAGGAGCCGGGGTGCTGCGTTCCTGTCGGCCCGAAGGAGCCGGGGGCGGGTGGCATGCCCTGATGCGGCCGGCCGGGAGGCGCGAACGACTGCGGCGGCATGCCGGGACGACGTTCGCCGCCGTGCGGAACGGGCGGGTTGCCGTGGCCGGGCACGCCTGGCGCGCGGTGCTGTGCGGGGTGGGACGGGGCCTGCTGCTGGTGGAAGCCGGGCGGCGGGCCGCCGGGGCGGGGCGCGCCCAGGCCGTTCGGAGCGTTGGGGTGCATGGCCGGCTGACGTCCGCCCATGCCGGGATTGCCGGGGGTTCCGGGAGGCATGCCGAGGCGCGTGCCAGGTGGGCTGCTCGTGCCGCTGCCGGGCATTCCGGGACGCATGCCAGTGCCAGCGCGTGGCGTGCCGGGGCCGTTGCCGGGACCACCAGGGCGCATGCCAGGGCCGCCGGCAGGCTGGCCAGGATGCATGCCGGGGCCACCTGGCGGCATGCCTGGGCGAGTGCCGGGGGCGTCGCCGGGCATGCCGGGGCCGCCAGGACGCATTCCCGGGCTGCCGGGAGGTGCTCCGGGTGGCGGGCCACCGAAGCCTTGAGCCGAGGTATGGGGAGTCGCACCACCGTGAGGCATTCCGCCGGGGGGCATTCCGCCGGGGGTGGGACCCGCACCTGTCGGGCTGTGTCCACCCGGCGAGGGGCCGGTGCCGGTCGGGCCGCGTCCACCTGGGACGGGACTCGTGCCCGTCGGGCTCTGTCCGCCGGGAGTTTGACCAGGGCCACCTCGGCCGGACGCCGCGTGAACGGGTGCGCCGGGGCCGGCCGTGCCCATCGGTTGCGCCGGTGTGCCCGGCGGGCGGTTTTGGCCACCGGCCGACGGAGCTCCAGCAGGGGGTCCGCCCGCAGGTGCACGTCCCTGTCCGGCAGGCGCATGTCCTTGGCCACCAGCCATCGGGGCCCCGACAGGTGATCCACCAGCGGGAGCACGACCCTGACCGGCAGCCGACGCACCCGCGGGCGGGCCACCAGCCATTGGCGCCCCAGCGGGAGCACGTCCCTGGCCAGCCGCGGAAGCACTCGCGGGAGCACGCCCCTGGCCGCCAGCCGCCGGGGCTCCAGCAGGGGGTCCGCCGGCAGGCGGGCGTCCCTGACCGGCCGCAGGCGGGCCACCGACGGGCGCACGTCCCTGACCAGCCGCAGGCGGTCCACCAGCGGGTGTCGTGGCGGGGCGAGGCGCACCGGGGCCTGCCGGGCTCGGCGTGGGTGGTGCGCCACCACCGGTGGGCAGACCGGGCGCAGACGGTCGACCGCCCGCAGGCGGAGCGGAAGTCGAAGGCTTTGCCGGACTGGTCGTCGGCGCGCCGGACGGCGTGGTGGAGCCGCCCGGCCTGTCCGGCAGCTTCACCGACGGGCTGGAGACCGAGGGCGTCTTCGGGGAGCCGTTGCCGGAGGTGCCGCCGGGGATCGGGGGCGGTGCCGAGGTGCGGTTGCCCGAGGACGACGACGAGGAAGCCGGTGTGCTGCTGGAGGAGTTGGTGGAGGTCTGGGTCGGCGCGGTCGGCTGGATGCGGTTCATCGACGACGCGACCGACTGGTCGGCGTTGCGCGCGGTCTGGGCGGTTTCCCTGGTCTTGGTGCCCGCGTTGTCCGCGGCGGCAGCGGCCTTCTCGGCGCCGCCGCGGGCGGTCTGGATCGCCTTGTCGGCGTGCTGCATCGCCACCTGGCCGAACACGCCCGCGCTGCCCGAGGTGGCGTTGATGTTCAGCTTGCTCGCGACGCTGGAACGGACCTGGTCACCGCGGTTGGTGATCTTGCCGCCGAGCGACTCGACGGCATCCGGGTCCATACGGGTGCCACGGCCGCCGACACCACCTGGCGAAGACGACGACGGCGTCGATGGTGTGCTGTGACCGCTGTTGCTGCTGTGTGAGCTACCGCCGTGATGAGAGGAAGGCCCCCGAGTCCTGCCGGTCATCAGGCGGTGGCAGGCGGCATGTCGTAGGGCTTCACCGCGTCATACGCGGACTTCGCGTAACCGCCGTACTCCGCGAACCGCTCCAGCCCCTTGACCAGACCCTCCATCTTCTGCGCCAGCTTCGCCATCCGGCCACCGAAGCGGGCCATCGCCGACGCCAGCTTCGACAGCCTGCCCGCGATCTTGGTGGCCATCATCGCCGCGCGCGTGCCCGCATAGCCCGCGAACGCCGCGATGGAACTGCCCAGCGTGACCACCGCCGACGCCGCGGCGATCAACGCGCTCGCGATCAGTTCACCGATCAGGTCCGAGATCCAGCCGAACACCAGCGACCGCAGCTCGCAGACCAGCGCACCGGACAGCGCGTAGATCGCCGCGGTGCCGTCCATGGTCTTGCCCAGCGCCTCGTACTCGCCGGCCATCTGCTCCATCTCACGCTTGAACGCGTCCCCGGCCGCACCCTCCCAGTCCGAGACACCGCGCAGATCCTCGCGGTGCTCCTGGGCGATCATCTTCATCTCGAGCGCGGCCTGCTTGAGCTGGTCGGTGTTCGCGTTGATCTCGTCGGGGTTGCCCAGCAACGCGTCCAGCGGCTCGCGCAGGAAGTCGACGTGCTCCAGCAGCCAGCCGACGCCCGCGGACGCGAGCATGCTCAGCGGGTTCGCCATGGTGGCGACCACGTCCACCACCATGCCGGCACCGCCGAGCGCGACGTCGATGACGTCCG
Source organism: Lentzea nigeriaca (assembly GCF_016907955.1). Lineage (GTDB taxonomy): Bacteria > Actinomycetota > Actinomycetes > Mycobacteriales > Pseudonocardiaceae > Lentzea > Lentzea nigeriaca. The sequence goes on from NZ_JAFBCX010000004.1 coordinate 62,606, forward strand.
GCCCCTCGCCCTCGGACTCCGACGTCAGCGAATCGACGAAGCCCGCGACGCTGTCCACCACGCCGGCGCCGGTCGACCACGTGGTCGTGCTGTTCTCCTCTGCCACGGTTCCCCCAGGGCCGATCAGCGGTTCTTGAAGATCGAGCCGTCGCCGAAGTCCTCGTCCTCATCCACACTCGGACGTGGCGCGGGACGACGAGCCGGCGGTGCCGGTGCGGCGGTCACGGCGCGTTCCTCGTACTCCTCGTTGAACGCATAGCCCGACGGCTGCTGCTCTTCCTCCTCCGCAGGCGGCAGGTACTCGGTGATCAGGCGATAGGTTTCCGAGCCCTCGCCCTCGACCGCGCCGAACGTCTCCGCGACCTTCACCGCCGCACCACGCTGCGCCCGGCGTGCGATCTCGAGGATCTCCCCCGACAGCTGACCCGGCGCCTTCCGCATGGCCTCCGCCGTCAGCTCCAGGCCGGTCAGCGCACCGTTCGGCGCGACGCTCACCGTGATCGACCCGTCCTTCGACGACGCCGACCCGCCCGCCTGCGCCAGTCCTTCCTGCACCGCGGCAGCCTTCGCCTGCGCCTCGGCGATCTTCGCCTCGAAGTCCCGCATCCACTCCTCGGGCGTCTTCACCAGCACTCCATCTCGCACTCGACCGTACGGCCCAGAGGATTCCACAACCGAGGTCGACGCGTTGCCTGAACAACCCAATCAAGTCCATTCACGTAACGGACTCCGCTCCCGAACCGGTTGCCAAGCCCGATTCGGTCGGCGGACGGCTCCGGTCCGTGGTCGAGACACGGCCGCGAGAGAGAAACCCGCAGGTAGCGGGCCTCCCCGGAACTAGGACCCGCACGTCACGCGACCGGGTGCTGGCGCGCGAGGACTGTCGGTGGCCTCAGTTGGCCCCCGTGCCGTGCGACTCAACGGGAGACCTACGCGATGCTTCCCTCCGCCGACGACGAGCAGTAGCGCACGCCGTTCACCTCGTGGTTCTGGAACGTGACCTTGTAACCGTCCAGCGTCGCGCCTTCGTAGTGCAGAGCCTGCTTGCCGCCCTGCACCACATGCCTTGCCACGCCTGAAGAATCCGTCGAGGCCTGCGCGATCAGGCGCCCTTCCTCACCGCCAGGTCCGGTGGCGCGCGTGTAGAACGCGACCCTGCCGCCGGACACCGGTGAACCGTCCGAGGACAACACGGCCTCCAGCGCGAGCGGCGTGCCGGACGCCGGACGGGCTTCGAGTGCCGAGTCCGTGCAGAAGACGCCGCAGGCGGTCGCTGTGGTCGACGCGGCGACGGCCAGCAGGACCAGCAGGAGGTTTCTGATCACGGACCGAGGTTGGCAGATCCTCGGCTCACGCACTCACGAAATGCGGCAAGAGGCACATCTGTCCTATGAGGAGAGTGGGCCGATGGCGGGAATCGCTTACCACTACAGAGTGCATCTCGGCGTGTGCGGCGCCACGTTGCCCGCGGAGGCCAGCAGACTGGGCGCGTGGACACCAGGAAGCGAGTCGACCCAGCCCGTCGTGGCCGCACGATCCTGGGCGTGTCGTTGGTGCTTACAGCAGTTGTCGCGGGCACGCGCGCCGCAGTGGGGTTCAGCTACGAGGCGGAGACGGAGCTCGCGATCCGCTCGCAGGACGGCCTGGACGTCACCATCGCGCTCCACACCGGACTGACGTACGCGTGGCTCGTCTTCGCGGTGCTCGCCGGCGTCTCCGCGGTTCCGCTGCTCCTCAACGGATCGGGGCGGACGTTCGCGGCCGGGATCTGTTACGCGCTGGGAATGCCGTTGCTGCTGCTGGGCATCGGTGTGCCGGCACCGGTTTCCGCGGTCAGGACGTGGACGTGGGTGGCGTGCGGAACCATCGTGTTGCTCGCGGGTTTCGTGATGCTGACTTCCGGACCGGTTCCACAGCAACGCCGCCGATCTGTGCGAACTCGCTGAAAACCGCGTTCCGTCCTGGCATGGTGTCCGCCATGATCGAGACAGCAAGGCTGGCCGGGTTCTTCGCCGCCCACGGTGTCTGGTGCGTCTCCGAGGGAGAGACGCTGATCCCGTTGCTCGGGTACCTGCACGCCGACGGCGAGTACGGCATGGACCGGTTGATGTTCGACGACTACGCGGAAGGTGCCCGCGCAGGCCAGGACGCGTTGGCGGACGGCGATCCCAGCTGGGTCGGCGCCGTGCTCGTGGCCGACGGCTACATCCACCTCGACCAGGGCAAGACCGACGCGTTGCTGATCGAGGCCGTCCAGTACGGCGCGTACCGGCAGAGCCTGCAGCTGGCCGTGCCCTACCGGCCGGCGCAGGACCCGCGCGGATTCGCCGTGCACAAGCCCAAGTTCATGAACGCGGACTGCGACGACCCGGAGTTCGACGCGATGGCGGAGGCGTTCTTCGTCGGTGCCGCGTCCCACACCGAGGCAAACGCGGTGTGGGACGCGCACCTGGACGAAACCGTCTAGCGCCGACCGGTCACCGTGCAGGTGGCGGTCGCGGTCTTGGCCGGGTTGCTCTCCGAGGTGGCCGTGAGGGTCACCTTGGACGACATCGGCCCACCCGTGCGCCGCGCGTGCACCGGAACGTCGACGCGGCCGCCGAACTTGGCCGTGGCCAAGGCATTCGGGACGGAGACGGACCAGCCGTTCTCCGCCTTCGCCGTCACGCGGTACACGTCACCGTCGAGGTACTGGTCGACGGGCTCCGGGTGCTGGCTTCCCGGCGGCGCGGTGCGACCCGTGTTGGTCAACGGGAAGCGGCACGTCGCAACGCCCGTCCCGTCGGCGCGAGCCGCGGTCGGGGTGACCCGCACGCCTCGCTGCTGCGGGCCGGCGCCGTCGAGCGAGCGGATCGCCACGGTGTAGGACAGCACGCCGCGCGAGTCGCGTTGCAGGTCCAGCACGTAGAAGTGCAGCCGGTTGGCCGTGTCGACGTACTCGTACTCGCTGCCGGAGTTCGTGCCGACGTGGAACAACGCGTCCGCCAGCTGCCGGTAGTCGCCGATCGTGATCGGGACCTTGGTGCCGTCGGGCAGGACGTAGTCGGTCATGCCGATGTCCTGCGGGTTGGCGTCGATCACCCACGTGAACGGGGCCGCGTCCTGGTTCTTCGTCTTGGCCAGCAACACACCCGCGTCCGGAGTGAACGAGTCGGCGCCCATCCTGTCGACGACTTCGAGCGTGTAGTTGTTGTAGCCGCCGCCGTCGCAGAACGGGTTGGTGTTCACGTTGCACGAGGGCGATTTGTCACCGGTGCCGAGCGCGAGGTTGATGCCGGTCAGGCCGGTCGCTCCGGGATCGACCTCGCGGGCGGTGATCTTCGCGATGACCAGGCCGGAGCTGGAAAGCGCTTCCCTGGACAGGCGCAGCACGTTGCGCTCGTCGATGATGCCGAGCTTGATCTTGTTGCGGAACGTCTGCTGCGCGCCGAGAGACGCACCGCCGGTGGCAGGGATCGTCCAACGCGAGTGCGGGCCGCCGGGGCCGTTGAACGAGCCGCGCGACAACATGTCCCACGGGCCGCTGTAGTCACGGCGCGGCGGGCTGCCGTACGGGTTGTTGTAGTTGTCGCCGATGCCCAGGATGTGGCTCAGCTCGTGCGCGTACACGCCCTGGCCCGAACTCTCGGCCTGGGTGGACGAGCCACCGCCCGCGTTGGGCCAGATGCTCGACCCCGCCGCCCACGACGTCCAGTCGACGTACCGGGTCTTCGACCAGTTCGGCAGCGCGGGGTCCGGCGGGCCGAAGTCGTCGGTGACGTCCTCCTTGGTGCGGAACTTCATCATCCCGAACTCCTGCCAGGTGCCGGACTCGTCCTGGCCGGCGGACAGGTAGTAGATGAAGTCGTACCCGTTGGGCACCTCGTTGCCGACGTCGGCGACCCAGGCGGCACGGCCGTCGGTGCGGATGTTGCGGTTGCACGAGTCACCGGCGGGACAACCGGTGCCGCCCTGGAACTCCATGGCGTACTCGTGGTCCTTGCCCGGCATCGTGTACGGGCCGAACGCCTTCAGCTCGACGCCGTAGCGCCCGCCGGAGGTCTCCATCCAGTACTCGTGCACGGTGTGGCCGCGGTTGAGACCGTTCGGCTTGTTGAGGAAGTCCTGGTAGAACTGCGCGACCTGGCCGCGGGGAACGTTGTTGGCCTCCACGCTCGGGTTGCCGAACACCGTGGAGTTCTTCGGTTGCGTGACGACGAACGGCTGGTTCGGGTAGTCCAGGAGAACCAGTGCGCCCTTGAAGTCGCGCACCGAACCGCGGACGGCCGGGTCGGCCCAGTTCGTTCCGGGGATCTTCTTGTAGTCACGTTCCCACGTCATGTGGTCGGGGTTGACCCAGTTCTGCGGGTCGATCGGGCCGGGGAACCCGTCGACGGCGGCCACGCGTGCCGCGTCCCTGGCCTGCTGCCAGGGCTGCTGCTGGGGCCAGTGGTCGAACTGCCACGGATGCGCTGGCTGGTCAGGGGAAGCGGCTGAGTTGCCGGCCGTGATCATCGCGACCGACAACAGCGCGGTGATCATCAGGGCAGGGCGCCGGTGTCTGCGGTCCATACCACCACCGTGGTGCAGAGCCGCCCGCGTCAACCACCGACGATCGTCGGCAGCTTGAGACGTACCGAGGCGCCTCGGCCGTTGGGCACGAACCGCACGGCACCTCCGTGCACCGCAACGATGTCCGCCACGATCGCCAGTCCCAGCCCGGAACCGGGCAGGCCGCGGGCGCCGGGCGCGCGCCAGAACCGTTCGAACGCCACTTCCCTGTGTTCTGGCGGGAGTCCGGGTCCCTCGTCGGTGACCGTGAGCCAGCCGGGCCGGGAGCGGACCGTGATCGTCGAACCGGCCGGGCCGAACTTCACCGCGTTGTCCAGCAGGTTCAGCACGCTGCGTTCGAGCGCGGCCGCGTCGCCGAGGGTCCGCCACTGGGAGCGGTCGACATCGAAGACGTGGTCGTGGGCACGGCTGCGGGCGCGTTTCACCGCGCGGTCGATCACGTCGGCGACGTCGACGGGTTCGCGGGCCAGTTCGCGGTCGTCACGGGCGAGCACGACGAGTTCGGTGACGAGGTCGGTGAACTCCTGGCTCTGGGCCTGCAGACGGTCGAGCACCTCGCCGCGCTGGGGCAGCTCGCGGCCAGTGCGTTCACTGCGCACCAACAGATCGATGTTGGTGCGCAGGCTGGTCAACGGCGTGCGGAGCTCGTGGGCGGCGTCGTTGACGAGATCCCGTTGCCGGCGGCGGGATTCGGCCAGCGCGGCGGTCATCGACGTGAAGGCGCGGCCGAGCCTGCCGACCTCGTCCTGGCCCGAGACGGTGACCGGGGTCGTCAGATCCTCGGTGCGGGCGATGTGTTCGGCGGCTTCGGTGAGGCGTTCCATCGGGGCCAGGGCACGGCGGGTCAACCAGAAACCGAGTGCGGCGACCAGCACCGCTCCGAAGACGGCGACGCTCACGAGCACCCCGGCCAGCGCGGCCAGCGTGTCGTCGATCTCGACGAGGCTGCGGCTGAGGATCAGGACGTCGCCGTTGTCCAGCGGTACCAGCAGAACGCGGACCGACGTGCCCGCCGCCGTCAGGCCGTCGCGGAACGTCGGAGTGGTCACCTGGTCGTCGCCGGGGACGGTGACGGCAGGGTCGACGCCGGGCGGAGCGCAGGTGCTGCCGTCGAGCTTGAACAGCTGGATGCCCTGCAGGACCAGTTGCAGCCCTTGACCGGGAGCGCCCTCGTCGCACCGCAGCTTGAACTCCCGCCTCATCCCCAGCTCCGGTGGCCGCAGGACCGGCGGTGGCAGGCTCGCGAGCATCGACTTGTCCAGCTGCGTGCGCAGGTTGTGCTCGGTCACGAGCCAGGTGACGACGCTGATCCCGGTGATCGCCACGGCCACCACGCACGCGGTGATCAACGCGAGTTTGCCGCGCAGCAGCACCGGGCCCCTCACGACGACTCGCGCAGGATGAAACCGAGGCCGCGCACCGTGTGGAGCAGGCGGGAGCGGCCGCCTGCCTCGGTCTTGCGGCGCAGGTAGCCGATGTACACGTCGAGGTTGTTGGTGCCGTGGTCGTGACCCCAGACGGCGTGCTTGAGGTGCTGCTTGGTCAGCAACCGTTCCGGGTCGCGCAGGAACACCGCCAGCAGGTCGAACTCGGTCGGGGTCAGGTCGAGCCGCGTGCCCGCCCTGGTGACCTCGCGGGCCTGCGGATCCATGACCAGGTCGGCGAAGTGCAACGAGCTCGGGGCCGGTCTCAGGCGGTTCTGCTTGAGCAGGGCGCGGACGCGGGCCAGGAGTTCCTCCAGCGCGAACGGCTTGACCAGGTAGTCGTCGGCGCCGGCGTCGAGACCCGTCACCCGGTCGCCCAGCGCGTCGCGGGCCGTGAGCATCAGCACGGGCAGACGCTCCCCCGCCGCGCGCAACCGGCGGCAGGCCTCCGAACCGTCCACGTTCGGCATCATCAGGTCGAGGATCGCCAGGTCGATGCCGGTGAGCAGGCGCAGCGCCTCGGCTCCGTCGGCGGCGGTGGTGACCTCGTAGCCCTCGAACTCGAGGCTGCGCCGCAGACTGTCCCGGACGTCCGGGTCGTCGTCCACCACGAGCAGTCGCATGGTGGCGACGGTAGAGCCGGAACCTGTGAGTCCGCTGTGTGAAGCGGCCACCTCTCACGAATCTCTCAGCAGAAGCCAAGGACGTTCTCACGACCGCGTCAGCACTCTCGGTGCTGCAGCGAGCACAGCTGCAGTCCACAGTGGAACGGAGAACCAATGGCGGTGAGCACCGCACAGGCCACGGGGACGGTCGACATCATGATCCCCGTCTACAACGAGGAACGCGCCCTGCCCGGTTGCGTCGAGGTGCTGCACGCGTTCCTCGAGGAGCAGTTCCCGTTCGACTGGTCGATCGTGGTGGTGGACAACGCCAGCACCGACAGAACCCTGGCGGTGGCCGAGAAGCTGGCGGCCCGGTACGAGCGTGTCCGCGTGCACCACCTCGACCGCAAGGGCCGCGGGCTCGCGTTGCGGGAGTCGTGGGGCTCCAGCGAGGCGGCCGTCGTCGTCTACATGGACGTCGATCTCTCCACCGGGCTGGACGGGTTGCTGCCGCTGGTGGCGCCGCTGCTCAACGGGCACTCGGACCTCGCGATCGGCTCTCGGCTCGCGCCCGGTTCGCGGACGGTGCGCGGGCCACGGCGTGAGCTGGTCTCCCGTGCGTACAACGCGTTGATCCGGCTGACGCACGGCGCGCGGTTCAGCGACGCCCAGTGCGGCTTCAAGGCGGCGCGGACCGACGTCATCCGCCCGTTGCTCGACCGGGCGCGCGACGAGGCGTGGTTCTTCGACACCGAGCTGCTGCTCCTGGCCGAGCACAACGGTCTGCGCGTGCACGAGGTGCCGGTCGACTGGGTCGAGGACGTCGACAGCCGGGTCGACGTCGTCAACACCGCGATCGACGACATCAAGGGCCTGATCCGCGTGGCGCGCGCCAAGGCCAACGGCACGGCGCTCGTCCGCGGTCTGCCGCAACGGCCCCAGCCCCGCGCCATCCACCCCGACGCCGTGCTGAGCCGCAGCGAGGGCGGGCTCTCCTGGCAGGTGCTGTCGTTCGCGGTGATCGGCGTGATCTCCACGCTCGCGAACCTGGCTCTGTACGGCGTCTTCCGGCTGTGGTGGCCGGTGCTCGCGGCCAACCTCGCCGCCCTGGTCATCACGACTCTCTTCAACACGGAGGCCAATCGCCGCTTCACCTTCACGGCTCGCAACACGGCCCGCGGCAGAACACATCTGCAGGGCTTCGTGGTGTTCGGCCTCTACTACGCGTTCACGTCGGCCGCGCTGCTCGTGTCGCACGCGGCCGTTCCTGATCCGTCCCGTGCGCTGGAGCTGGTCGTGCTGCTCGGCTCGTCGGCCATCGGCACGGCGGGGCGCTTCTTCCTGTTGCGGAGCTGGGTGTTCCGCCGGGTCAACCGAAAGGACCAGGCATGACCGCCACTGCCGAAGTGGCTTCTCCCGCCGAGACGCCGGAATCAGCACGACCTTCCCGTTGGCCGGTGTGGGCGCTCGTCGCGATCTGTGTGGTGGCAGGGGTTCTGTACGTGTGGGCGATCGGCTCCGGCCAGGTCGGCAACCCGTACTACTCGGCCGCCGCGAAGTCCATGTCGACGAGCCTCACCAACTTCCTGTTCGGCTCGTTCGACCCCGCCGGTGTGGTGACCGTCGACAAGCCGCCGATGGCGTTGTGGCCGCAGGCCGTCGCCGTGTGGCTCTTCGGGTTCCACGGGTGGGCGGTGCTGCTGCCGCAGGTGGTCGAGGGCGTGGCGGCGGTGTTCCTGTTGCACCGCACGGTCCGGCTGTGGGCGGACGAGAAGGTGGCGTTGCTCGCGGCGTTGATCCTGGCTCTGACGCCGATCACCGTGGCGATCAACCGGGACAACAACCCGGACACGTTGCTGGTGTTGCTGCTCGTGGCCGCGGCCTATGCGTTCACGCGGTCGGTGCGCGCGAACGGAGGCAGGAAGTGGTTGCTGTGGTGCGCGTTCTTCATCGGCTGCGGGTTCCTGACCAAGATGCTGCAGGCCTGGATCGTGGTGCCGGCCTTCGCTCTCGCCTACCTGGTCGGTGTTTCCACGCCGGTGAAGCGGCGGATCCTCGACCTGGTGGCGGCGGGTGCGGTGCTGGTGGCGTCGTCGTTCTGGTGGGTGGCGCTGCACGCGTGGTGGCCGGGATCCAAGCCCTACATCGGCGGTAGCACGGACGGCGGCGCGTGGGACCTGATCATCGGTTACAACGGTCTCGGCCGGGTGTTCGGCGGTGATGGCAACCGGGGTGGTTCAGGGCCACCTCCGGAAATGGAGTTCGCCGGGCCTGGCGGCGGCGCGATGTTCGGCGGACAGCCGGGGATCACGCGCATGTTCGACGCCTCGGTCGGCGGGCAGATCTCGTGGCTGTTGCCGTTGTGCCTGTTGGTGCTGGGCGCTGTCTCCGTTGCGGGCGTGCTGCGGTGGCGGGCCAAGGTTCCCGGCGATCCCGCCGAACGAGCGGGCTGGTTCATGTGGGGTGGCTGGCTGCTCGTCACGGCCGCGGTGTTCAGCTTCGCGCAGGGCATCTTCCACCCGTACTACACGACGATGATGGCACCGGCGGTGGCGGCGATCAGCGCTGCCGGGATTGCGATGTTCTGGCGTGCCAAGAGCGCTGTGCGGTTCCTGCTGCCGTTGGCCGTCGCGATCACCGCGGGATGGGCGTTCGTGGTGGTGTCGCGGGACCTTTCGTTCCACGGGTGGACTCGCTGGGCAACGCTCGGAGTCGCTGTGGTCGCGGTGGTCGTGCTCGTCGTCGGCCTGCGGAGGGTCGGGCTGGTGGCCGCGCTCGTCGCCGTGCTGCTGACACCCGCGGTGTGGTCCACCGCCACCGCTGCGAGGGCCGGCATCAACGGCGTGATGCCCGCGGCCGGGCCGATCGACCGCAACTTCGGTGGGTTCATCTACCGGAACGGCCCGCCGCCGAACGGCCAGCAGCCCCCGAACGGCCAGCAGCCCCCGAACGGCATGCAGCCACCTGGCGGCATGCAACCGCCCGGCGGCATGCGCAACCGCGCGCCGATGATCGGTGGCCCCGGTGGTCTGCGCGGCGAGCTCACCGACGAGCAGAAGCGGATCCTCAACTACGCCAAGGAGCACAGCGGGGGCGCCGAGATCACCCTGGCGGTCGACGGTTCGGCGCAGGCGGCCTCGCCGTACATCATGGGCTCCGACGAGGTGGTGATCGGCATGGGCGGGTTCTCCGGCTCGGACAACGCGCCGTCGGTCGACCAGCTCCAGTCGTGGGTGAGCGAGGGCAAGCTGAAGTTCGTGCTGGGCGGTGGCGAGCGCGGTGGCCCTCGCGACGGCCGCGGCGGTCGCGGCGACCACGGCCGCCAGGAGTGGATCCAGCAGCACTGCTCCACAGTGGACCCGAGCGCGTACGGCGGATCCACCGAGACCCTGCTGGAGTGCCACGCGTGAGGTGCTGCGCCCAGGCCACGGCCTGGGCGCACTCAATCCCGCGGCCGGTCGTCGGTCGCGGGAACCAGCACCTCCTCCTGCGGTATCTCCTCGTCGTCGAGGCCGAGCATGTGACGCACCTGTTCCCTGCTGGCTCCGAACATGAAGCACATGCCGTCGACGCTAGGCCCACCCCTCACCGCAAGCTTCTCGATTCCTGCCCGTCTCGTGAAATTTGCAGACGCATGGCCACGCGCGAGCATCCTCGTGCTGAGATCTGCGTCCTCAAGAGCGAGAGGGAGGGGCACCATGACCGATCGCGGTGACCGCATTGTGAGCGTGCTCGAGAACGCCTTCGCCGGGCTGATGTCCGCCGACCCTGCCGCGTTCCGGCACAAGTTCCGCAAGATGGCGGCCGAACCGTTCGCGTTCTACAGAGGCAGCGCCTGCCTGTTCTACGCCGACATGGCCGAATTGTCCGATGAGTGGACCGACGACCGCACCAGCCGCATCTGGATCCAGGGCGACCTGCACGCGCAGAACTTCGGCACCTACATGGACTCCGAGGGCACGCTCGTCTTCGACGTCAACGACTTCGACGAGGCCTACCTGGGCTCGTTCACCTGGGACCTCCGCCGCTTCGCCGCCTCGATGGCCCTGCTGGGCTGGCGCAAGGCGTTGCCGGACAGCGTGATCACCGACCTGATCCGCACCTACGTCGCCGCCTACGTGACCCAGGTCCGCGCGTTCGCCGAACGCCCGAACGACGAGCTCTTCAGCCTGCGCCTCGACAGCACCGAGGGCGCCCTGCACCGCGTCCTGCAACGCGCCCGCCTGGCCACCCGAATCGGCCTTCTCGACGAGAAAACCGTCATCGTCGACTACGAGCGCACCTTCCGCCGCGACCGCGAGGGCACCCACGAACTCACCCCTTCAGTGCGCGCCGCCGTCGAAGAGGCCTTCACGTCCTACCTGGACACCATCCCGACCGGCAAGCGAGCCAGCAGCCGGACCTACACCGTCAAGGACGTGGTCGGCCGCAGCGGCTTCGGCATCGGGTCGGCCGGCCTGCACGCCTACAACATCCTGGTCGAAGGCCGCACCCAGGCGCTGGAGAACGACGTCGTCCTCTCCATGAAGCAGGCCAACGTCGCCGCCCCCAGCCGAATCGTCCCCGACCAGCGCATCCGCGACTACTTCACCGACCACGGTCACCGCACCGCCGTCTCCCAACGAGCCCTCCAGGCCCACGCCGACCCGTGGCTCGGCCACACCCAGATCAACGGCGTCGGCTACGTCGTCGCCGAACTCTCCCCCTACGAGGCCGACCTCGACTGGTCCGACCTCACCGAACCCGCCGACATGCTCCCGGTCCTCGACTACCTGGGCCGCGCCACGGCCAAGATGCACTGCGTGGCCGACGAGGACTCCGAGCAGACCCTCGTCGCGTTCCAGTGCGAGGAGGCCATCGCCGCGGTGATCGGCGACCGCTCGGCCGCGTTCGCCGACTCGATCGTCGCGTTCGCCCTCGACTACGCCCGGCAGACCCGCGAGGACCACCGCCTGTTCGTGGACGCGTTCCGGGAAGGCCGGATCAAGGGTGTTGGCTCGACGGCCTAGCTATTCGTTAGATGCGTACTCTGGTGAATATGCGCATCCTCTTCTCGAGTGTTCCGCAGCACGGCCACCTGCTGCCGCTGCTCCCCCTCGCCCGCGCGTTCAAGGAGCGGGGTCACGAGGTGGCCGTGCTGGCCGCCGCCGGCATGGCGCCGGTCGTCGCAGCTCAGGGGCTTGAACTACGTGCGGCCGGGCCGTTGCCGGACGTGCTGCTCGCCGAGGTCGCGCGGCGGACCGGGGCTGATCCGGCGGGTGCTCCTACGCCCGAGTCGGTGGCCGAGTTCTTCGCCGGGACCCGGATCGACCTGACCGCGGACGAGGCGTTCGCGGCGATGGAGGGCTTCGAGGCCGATCTGGTCGTGGCCGAGTTGTGTGACTACGTGGGGCCGTTGGTGGCGGCCGCGCAGGGTGCGCCGGTCGCGACCCTGGCGTTCGGGCCGCCGTTGCCGCCGGTGTTTACTGAGGCCATGGACGGCATGGCTCGCACGCGGCACGACGCGCGAGGTCTGCCGTGGCAGCCGCGGCGGTGGCTGCTCGACACGTGGCCCGCCTCGATGCGGGCGGACGAGTGGCGGCAGCCGGAGGGCTGGTTGCCGTTGCGGCCGGAGGCGTTCAGCCTGCCCGGCGTGAGTGGGGCGAAGCCGGCTGTTTCGGAGCGGGCGCGGGTGCTCGTGACGTTCGGGACGTGGTTCGGCGATCCGGCGAAGCTCAGTCCGTTGCTGCGCAGCCTGTCCACTTTGGACGTGGAGGTCGTGGTGACGCTGGGGCTGGCGGCCAGGTCGGAGGAGTTCGACGTGGACCACGAGCGGGTCACGTTCGTCGGGTTCACGCCGATGGAGGACCTGCTGGACGGTGTCGACGTCGTGGTGACGCACGGTGGGGCCGGCACGACGTCGGCCGCGCTCATGAAGGGTGTGCCGCTGGTGGTGTTGCCGCAGGGCGCCGACCAGTTCTTCCAGGCCGAGCGGGTGGCCGCGGCCGGGGCCGGGATCGCGCTCAACCCTCCTGCGCAGACGCCTGAGGCGTTGGTGGCGGCGGTGAAGACCGTGCTGGAGGACGTGAGCTTCCGGGAGAACGTCACGACGATCGCCAAGGAGATCGCCGCCATGCCGGATGCGAACGAGGTGGCCGTGATGCTGGAAGCTGGTTCATGACGAGGTCCTACCACTCTCCGCGCCGCGCTCAGGACGCCGCCGACACCCGTCGGGACATCCTGGGCGCGGCTGTGGAGTTGTTCTCCGCCAACGGGTACGCGCGGGTCACGGTGGCGGACATCGCCAAGCGGGCCGGGGTCGCGCCGCAGACCGTCTACTCGAGCGTCGGCAGCAAGTCGGAGATCCTGCACAAGATCATCGGTGAGTCGATCAGCAGGAGCGACGCGGCCTCGACCACTGCTGCGATCAGGCGGAGCGACGATCTGGCGACGGCATTGACGTTGCTGGCCAAGGGAACCCGCCTGGGCAACGAGGGCGGGCAGCAGGTCGTCGAGGTGCTCTACGCGGCGATCCCCGCACACGAGGACGGGGCCGCGCTGTGGGAGCAGAGCACGACGGCGTACCGGCAGGCGTTGCGGGATGTCGCCGAACACCTGCACGACAAAGGTTTTCTCGACATGGACGTCGAGAAGGCCACCGACGTGCTGTGGTTCTGCTTCGGGTTCGGGGCGTGGCGGACGCTCGTCAAGGAGTGCGGCTGGTCGTGGGACGAGGCCGAGGAGTGGCTGGCGCGGCAGGCCGTCACGATCTTCGCCCGCTGAGTGCCGGTCGTCACAGACGGGAATATTCCACGCGATCGGGTGCTTTGCTTCCACCGTGAAGCTCGTCTACGTCTTCGACGCCTACTGCGGCTGGTCGCACGCCTTCTCCGGCACTCTGGCGGAGGTCATCGCCCGCCATCCCGACCTGCCGGTCGAGGTGGTCTCGGGTGGGCTGTTCACCGGGCAGCGGCGGGTGCCGATCCGCGAGTACGGGTTCATCAAGGCCGCCAACGTCCAGGTCACCGAGCAGACCGGGGCGCGGTTCGGCGAGGCGTTCAACGCGCTGCTCGACGAGGGAACGTTCGTCATGGACTCCGGCGATGCCGCGCGCGGGCTGATCGCGTTGCGCCAGGCCGCTCCGGAGAAGGCCGCCGAGCTGGCCATCGCGATGCAGAAGGCCTACTTCCACGACGGGTTGAGCCTGTCCGACGCGAAGACCTACCGGAAGATCGCCGACGACTTCGGGCTCGACTCCGACGCGGTCGTGGGCGCGTTCAAGGCCGCCGTGGCCGACGAGGACTTCCAGCTGGCGGCGCGACTCGGCGTGAGCAGCTACCCGACGCTGATCGCGGTCAAGGGGAACGACGCGTACGCGCTCGCACGCGGACACGCCTCGGTCGAGCAGGTCGAGTCCAGGCTGGCCACGTTGCTCTGAGTCAGCGGGACTGGTGGCGGTTCGTCCACGCGGCCACGGCCGGCAACACGTCGGTGATCCATTCGCGAGCAGCGGCGGTGAGCTCGTAGCGCGCGGCCCGACGGTGCACGAAACCGTTGTCCTGCAGGCGTTCCAGGGTGCATTGCACGTTCGGACCGAGTGCCGAGGCCAGTTCCTCGAGCACCTTGGCGCCGTCGGACAACGCGACGAGGACGTGCGGCAGCTGCTCGCTGCTCATCAGGTCCTGCAACGCGATCAGGTGGTGCAGCGCCGAGGCGTCGGTGTTGCGCTCGGCCGCGCACGCGCTCGGGTCGTGCACCTGGACGCGGGCCCTGCCCTTGCGCTTCGCCCGCTGCAACGCCGCGTCGGTGTCGCGGACGAGGTCGATCAACGTGTCGTCGCGTGCAGGGACGTGGGACGCGACGCCGATGGACGCGGTCTGGCCGGACAACGTCATGCCGTAGCCGTCGTTGGTGACGATCTCGGTCTGTAGCGAGCGGATTCCGCGCAGCATTCGTTCGGCCACAACGGTCGCCTCACCAGCCGTCGTGCGCGGCAGCAGCACGAGGAACTCGTCGCCGCCGTACCGGCACACGAGGTCCGACGAGCGCGTGTGTGCCTTCAGGACGTCGGCCACGTCGCTCAGCACGACGTCGCCGGCCGGGTGGCCGTAGTCGTCGTTGATCTTCTTGAAGCGGTCGAGGTCGATCATCAGCAGCGCGACCTGCTCCCACCGGCGCTGAGCGCGGCGGTACATCGCGGGCGCCTGGTCGTCCCAGCCCCAGCGGCCGAGCAGGCCCGTCAGCCGATCCGTCGCCCACGCGCCCACGGGTTGTGCGCACGTGCCACAGCGCGTGGGAGCGCTCTCGTCGTGCAGGCGCAGAGAACCGTGGTCCACAGGAAGCCCCATTCGCACAGTCGTCATGAGTCCCCCCAGACATCAGCTCTGACTGGCTCGAACTGCCGCTTTCAACTCAAGTGACGTCGTTCGGATCAAACGCGACACAACAGTTGAAGCGGCGGAGTGTGATCATAGGGCTACGCACTGGTGGATTCAACCCCTGTGATGCCATATGCTCTGCGGGTTCCACAACAGTGGAATGATCGCTGGCCAGGGGTCGCTCCAGCGGAGGTGTGGCGTGAGGCCGTTCGCCGAGATGCTCAACGAGCTGTGCAACAACCCGCCCAACGGCCAGGGCAAGGTGACCAACGTAGCGCTCGCCGCGGCGGTGAAGTCACGGGGTGGCGACATCGGGCACGGCTACATCTCGCAGCTCCGGCTCGGTGTGAAGGACAACCCGACCTGCCAGGCCATAGTCGACCTCGCCGGCGCGCTCGGCGTGCACCCCGCCGTGTTCCTCGGCGGCCGCCGCGAGCTGCACCCCGGTGAGCGGCCCGGCTGGCGCGCCACCGCGTTGAGCACCCTGTTCGAGGCCGTGCACCCACCGGACCGCGGACCGTGGTCGCCGGAGGAGGTCGCCGCCTCGATCAGCTCGTCCGGTCAGTTCGGCAGCATCTCCGCGAGCTACATCCGCGAGCTGCTGAGCAACACCAGCGACAACCCGCGCCTCAAGCACATCCTCGGCCTGGCCGACCACTTCGGCGCCGACCCCGCGTACTTCTTCGACGACGACCTCGCGGCTCGGGTCGACTCGGAGCTCACGGACTTCCTGGCACTGCGCGAACTCGGCGTCGTCGAGTTCGTCACCCGTCTGGCCGAACGTACGGGCGAACTGTCCCCGCAGGCCAGAGCCGCTGCGGTAGAAGGGTTCCGGCAGGCACTCGAAGTCGGGGAGGGCTGGTCGTTCCCACTGAACAGCCGCCGTACATCCGCGGACCACACTTGATGACGACACCGGCGTGAAGATCTCTGCCTGGACCGCTGCAGACGACATCGAGAGGAGGCGACGGGTGAACCGCAGGAAACTGCGCAAGCTGGTCGACGAGGTCGCCCGAGACCTCGACCTGCCGCCCGACGCCACGCACCGGGACGCGAGCCGCCGGGTCTGCGAGCTGATGAGCGAACGGCTCGGACGCTCGGTCGACGTCCGCTTCGCCGCGATCACGAACGCCGTCTGTCTGAGCGGCGCCACGGCGTTGCTCGAGAACGGCACGTATCTGGTGATCTGCGCGGACTCTCCGTCCTGGTACCACCGCCTGCACGTGCTGCTGCACGAGTTCGCGCACGTGCTGCTGGAACACCAGCCGGTGGCGCTCGGCCGCAGCGAGGGCATGCGCAAGCTCGCACCGCACCTGCTGCCGCGGATGGCGCAGATCATCGCCGGCCGCACGACGCTGACCGAGGACGAGGAGCGCGAGGCCGAGAACCTCGCCGACCACCTGCTGGAACGCCTGACGGAACACCGGGTGTGGGCCGACACGGCCGCCACCGAGGAGCCCCCGCACGTGCGCCGGGTGGCCGAGTCTCTCGAAGGAAGATCTCGCTGGGTGCGTCGTGGCGATCTTTAACCTGATCTACCTCTCGTGCGGCATCGTCGGTCTGCTCCTCCTCGCGTACAAGATCCGTGCGCTGTGGTCGAGCTGGGGCAGCCCGCGGGTCGTGGCGTTGATCTCCACCGTCTTCTTCTCGGCGTTCGCCGTGCTGTTCGCCGCGCCCGCGAACATCACGTGGATCAACTGGTCGAGCGGCGTGCCGAACTTCGCGGCACTGCTCGTCTACGGCCTCGTGGTCTGCTTCGCCGGTGCGTCGTTCTCCCTGGTGCTGTTCTGGCGCTACCCGGCTGCCCTTGCGTGGCAACGGGTCCGGCTGATCGTCGTCAGCTACACCTCGATCGTCGCGGCGATGATCGTGCTGTTCTTCAAGTCCGAGGTCGACGAGGAGCGCCAGGTCGACTTCGACACGTTCTACGCCACGCAGCCGACGGTGGCGCTGTTCCTGTTCATCTACCTCGTGGCGACCGGGGTCGGGTGCGGTGGCCAGGCGTACCACTGCTGGCAGGGTGCGCGGGACGAGGCCATCTCCGCCCGGCCGTGGCTCGCGCGGGGACTGCGCTGGTACTGCTTCGCCGGTCTCTTCCCGGTGGCGTTCGCGGTCATCAAGCTGTTCGTGCTGATGATGGACTGGGCCGGTGAGCGCAGCTTCGACATCCTGAGCCTCACCGCGCCGCTGATGGCGTCGCTCAGCATGATCCCGCTCGTGATCGCGATGGCGCTGCCGGTGTTCGGCCCGCGCCGCCCGTCGCCGTCGCTGTGGCTGCGCCGGTGGCGGACCTACTTCGCCCTGCGCCCGCTGCACCGCGCTCTGGTGCACGTCAACCCCGGCATCGTGCTGGTGGCGCCCGGCAAGTTCCTCAATCCGCACCACCGGGTGCGGCGGCAGATCATCGAGCTCAACGACTGGCGGTGGGCACTCACGCCGTACTTCGACCTGTCCGTGGGCGAGACCGCGACTTCCCTCGCACGCCAGGCGTCCCTGCCCAAGGACGAGGTCGCCGCCGTCGTGGAAGCGGCCCAGCTGCGGGCAGCGGGATCCGGCTGCCGCAGGACACCCGCGAAGCGCCGGCCCGCCTCGGAGATCGTCGACGGCACCGACCTCGCCGCCGAGCACGACAGGTGGGTGCGGATCTCGCGGGCGTTCCAGCACTCGCCGATCGTGGACGCGGCGGTCGCGACCCGTGTGGAAGCAGCAGGGGGAATGGATTAGATGGCACCCAGACACGCCGTTGTCCTGGGAGGCGGACTCGCGGGCATGCTCGCGGCGTCCGTTCTCGTCAGACACTTCGACGAGGTCACCGTCGTCGAGCGCGACAAGCTGCCGGACGGGCCCTCGCCGCGGTCCGGTGTGCCGCAGGCCCGGCACGCGCACCTGCTGATGTCCGGTGGCGCCCGTGCGATCGAGTCGTTGCTGCCAGGGACGTTGGACGCGTTGTTCGCCGCGGGCGCGCACCGGATCGGGGTGCCCAACGACCTGGTGTCGCTGAGCGCCCAGGGATGGGTGCCGAGGTTCCCCGAGATGCAGTTCATCGTCTCGTGCAGCCGCGGGCTGCTGGACTGGGTCGTGCGCAGCCAGGCGTTGCGGGACAACAAGATCTCGGTGCTGACGGGCACCGAACCCGTGTCGTTGCTGGGTGATCGGCACGCCGTCACCGGTGTGCTGGTGGAGGACCGGATCTCCCGCGAGCAGATCTCGCTGGAAGCCACCCTGGTGGTGGACTCGACCGGACGTGGTTCGCGGCTGCCCGCCTGGCTGACCTCGTTCGGCCTGCCTCCGGTGCACTCGGAGAGCGTCGACTCCGGACTTGCTTACGCCACCCGGATTTTCCGGGCTCCCCCGTCGGCCGCTTCGGGCTTCCCGATCGTCAACGTGCAGGCGAACCCACGTGATCCGCATCCCGGCTGCACGGCCACGTTGCTGCCCATCGAGGACGGCCGGTGGCTCGTGACGCTGTCCGGGACTCGGGGCGGAGAGCCGACGACTGACGCCTCGGAGTTCGTGTCATTCGCGCGGTCGGTGCGCAATCCCGTGGTGGGTGAGCTGATCGCGTCGGCCGAGCCGCTGTCGCCCGTGTACGGGTCGCACAGCACGGCCAACCGGCGGAACTTCTACGAACGCATGAAGTCCTGGCCCAGCGGGTTGCTGGCGCTGGGCGACTCCGTGGCCACCTACAACCCCGTTTACGGGCACGGGATGTCCATCGCGGCGCAGAGCGCCCAGGCCCTGGACGCCGGGCTGGCGGCCGGGTACGGGGCTCAGCGCATCCAGCGCGGCATCGGCAAGGTCGTCGACGGCGCCTGGGCCATGGCCACCAACCAGGACATCCTGTATCCGGGCGCCGTGGGGAAGCCGTTGCCGTTGGCAGGGCGGGTTCTCCAGCGTTATGTCGAACGGCTGGTGCGGACGGCCACCACCGAGGCGGCGGTGACGCGGGTGTTCCTGGACGCGTTCACGTTGTCCGGGCCCATGGCCAGGTTGCTCAGCCCCAGGATGATGTGGGCGACCATGCGCGGGCCCCGGCGAGAGGTGTCGCCGGAACCCACGCTGAGGCCCGACGAGCGGGAGCGGGTCACATCGCCGGAGTGAAGTCCGCGCTCTGCACGTACTCCATGGCCTTGATGAACGCCGGATCAGCCATCCTGGCGTTCATCTCCTCCGGGGTCGGGTCCGCGACGCGCTGGTGCAGCCACCACAGGTTGCCGAACGGGTCGACGAAACGGCTGACCCGGTCGCCCCAGAAGAGCTCGGTCGGGTCGGTCACGACCCTGCTGCCCAGCTCTTCCGCCTTCTTCAGCGTCGCCACGTCGTCGGCGACGTAGACGCGGAGGAAGACCGGGATCTTCGGCCAGTTCGGCACGTCGAACATCATCACCACCGAGTCGCCGATGCGGACCTCGGCGTGAGCGATCGCCGGGGCCTCGCCGACGCGGCCGAGGTCGGTCGCGTCGAACACCTCCATGACGAAGTCGATCAGCTCGGCCGTGCGGCCGTTCGTGATCATCCACGGGGTCACGGTGTGATAGCCCTCGGGCACGACGTTCATCAGTCCATCCCTTCGATGTTGTGCAGCACGACCGTACGACCCATCTAGGACAGGTTCAGCCCTACTTCTCGGCTAGGTTCGCCCGTATGAGTGATGCGGCCCGGTTGTTGCGTCTGCTGTCGCTGTTGCAGACACCGCGGGAGTGGCCCGGCAGCGAGCTGGCCGAGCGGCTGGAGGTGACGCCGAGGACCGTGCGGCGGGACATCGACAGGCTGCGCGACCTCGGGTACCCCGTCGAGGCCACGATGGGCGTGCTCGGCGGGTACCGGCTGGTCGCGGGCAAGGCGATGCCGCCGTTGCTGCTCGACGACGAGGAAGCCGTCGCCATCGCAGTCGGGCTGCGCACGGCCGCCAGGCAGCCCGTGGCGGGCATCGCCGACGCGTCGCTGCGGGCGCTGGCGAAGCTGCAGCAGGTGTTGCCACCCCGGCTCGCCCGGCGGGTGTCGTCGCTGACGGCGGCCACCACTGCGGCCGCGGCGTCGTTCGCGTCGCTGGTCGACCCGGCGCAGCTCACGGTGATCGCCGGAGCGGCGCACGCGCGGGAGCGGGTGCGGTTCGCGTACGTGTCCAACGACGGTGTGGTGTCGAAGAGGCACGTCGAACCTGTTCAGTTGGTCGCGCTCGGCCGGCGCTGGTACCTCCTCGCCTTCGACGTGGAACGGGACGACTGGCGGATCTTCCGGCTGGATCGCATCTCCGACGCGGTGGCCACCGGGGCCCGGTTCGCGGCACGGGTCGCGCCGGGCGGGGACGCGACGGAGTACGTGACGCAGAAGATGTACGAGTCGGCGCCCACCTATCGGGCGCACGCGACGTTGCAACTGCCCGTGGGGCTGGCACGGGCGCGGCTGGCGGACTTCGCAGGCGACCTGTCAGCCCTCGACGACGGCTCGTGCACCTGGCACAGCGTCGAGGACACGATCGACTACCTCGCGTTCCGCCTGGCCTTGCTGGGGTGTGACTTCACCGTCCACGGGCCGCCGGAGCTCGTGGACCACCTGCGCGTGCTGGGTGAGCGGATCACCCGCTCGGTGGACTCGCTCTGACGCCCAGGACCGGCTGACCGCCGCGCACCCCTTCGTAGGCCTTGTCCCACGGCCAGGTGCCGGACTCGTCGGCGTGGACGAGTTGCAGCGCCTCGATGCCTTCGCCGAACAGCCGGGCGGACACGAGGAGGTGCGCCCACGGACGGGCCACGCGGACCACCTCCAGCAGCGGGCCGTCGGCGAGGGCGAAGCGCCGGCCCGGCGAGGGAACGCAGCTGTGCGTGAGGTGTTCGGCCGTCTCGTCGAGCAGGCGGCCGGCCTGCAGGACGGGCATGCCCGTGACGACGAGCTCCGGCAGGCCGAGCAGGGTCAGGCCCACGGTGTAGGCCCAGGGCGGATGGGCGCGGTCGCGTTCCATCACCTGCACGGCCCAGCCGCGCGCGTCGATGCAGCGGCGCAGGGTGGCCAGGTGGTCGTCCATGCGGCTCGCGGGATGTTCGCAGTCCCAGCACATCAGGGGTCTCCTCGGAGTTGGAGTGAGCGGGCGAGGTCGTGTCTCGTCCAGTGTGCCGAGGAGCACCGACAAGATCGTTTGGGCAGTTCGTGCGGATCGACGAGGAACGGTTTGCATCCGCCCGTCGCTGTGCGCGGCCGTCCACAGAGGATGTTCGCTCTTCCGGGCCGTTCGTGTGTGTGGACGTCACGGCTTGACCACACGGCCCATGAGTCTGAACGGGTGAACCTGTGCTTTCGACTCAGCCTTTCCTGGCTTCAGCGCCTGTCACCGGTGAAGGTCGCCGGAGGGCGGTGAAGACGCAGACCGAGCGCTGAAGGGAAGGCCGTTGAGCACACCGGAGCCGGATCAGGGCTTCGCCGAGTTCTTCCGCACCTGCCTGCCAGTGGTGACGAGAACGCTGACGGCCTTGAACGGCGACACGCGCGTGGTCGAGGACATCGCGCAGGACGCGTTGGTGATCGCGCAGCACCGTTGGGCCGACGTCCACGCGTACGACAAACCCGAGGCGTGGGTGCTGAAGGTCGCGATCCGGCTGATGCGGCGATGGCAGCAGCGGCACCAGCACGAGACGCCATTGGGCTCGATGCCCGCTGTCGATGCCGTGGAGCACGTGCAGGAGGTGGAGGCGCTGCACTCGGCACTCCGGCAGCTCTCCCCCAGGCACCGTGAGGCCGTGGCGCTGCACCACCTCCTCGGCTACCCGGTCAGCGAGATCGCCGCCGTGCTCATGGTCGGCGAGTCAACTGTGCGGACGCACCTCACCCGCGGCCGGGCCGAACTGCGGCGGATTCTCGGAGGCTCCGATGCGGATTGACCAGTTGCTGGCCCAGCACGAGCACGACGAGGCCGTCGAACGCCTCTACCGCCTGGCCGAGGCCGCGGAACGGGCCGGAAACCTGCGCGAGGCCGCCGTGCGCTACCGCGTTGCCGCCGACCAGCGCCTCGGTGACGCGGCCGTGCGGCTGGCGCGGGTGCTGTTCGCACTCGGCGAGCGCGCCGAGGCGACGCGGTGGTGCCACGCGGCCGTGGCGGACGGGTTCGGCGAGGCCGAGGAGATGATCCAGGAGGATTCCGAGGCCCGCCAACGGTTCCTGGAGCACGCGGCCAGGGTCATGGTCGGCGCGCCGACCTTCGACTGGGTTCCCGCTTCGGGACCGGAACGTCGCATCGAGCTGTCTGAGGTGCAGGAACGCACACGGGCGTTGCGCGCGCTCGACCGGCGATACGGCGGGATTGCCTGCCACACCTTGGTGTTGGACCACCTCACCACCGTCGAACCGATGATCGCCGTCGGTGACGAGGAGATGTGGACGGCCGTCGCCGAGGTGCACGAGCTGGCGGGCTGGACCGCGTTCGACAGCGGGATGCCCGGCGTCGCACTGCCCCACTTCGCGCGGGCGCTGACGTTGGCGCGACAGGCCGAGAACGAGGCGCTGATCGCCTCGGTGCTGACCCGCGCGGGCCGGATGTTCCTGCACCACAACGCACCTGACGACGCGTTGAAGGCGTTCCAGCTCGGTTTCGTGGCCGCGCACAACTCGTGGGCCGACCGCAGAGACCTGAGCGATCCTCCACAGGCGATCGCGTCACTCACCACAAAGGTCGGCACGTACGGCGCCGACCGCGTCCGAGCCCGTGCGCTCACGCTGACCGCGTTGGCCCGCAACCACCTCGCGCTCGGCGACCTGACCACCGCCGCCGAGCTCACGGGAGAAGCGCTGACGGCCGCCACCAACCTGCGGTCGGCACGCGTCGACGACCACCTGCGCTGGCTGGACCAGGAAGCGCGGGACGCCGGCGCATCCGCGCTGGTGAAGCACATCGCGCGCCGTACCTGACGTTTTCCCGGATCCGGGCCGCCACACGTGTCCGGGCAAACGGGTAGGTTCTGCGGCATGGCCGAGCCTTTTTCGTGGGTGCCCGCTGGAATCAACACGGACGTGCCCAGCGCGGCACGCGTCTACGACTTCCTGCTGGGAGGTGGCCACAACTTCGCGTCGGACCGCATGGTCGGCGAGAAGGTGCTGCAGATCCTGCGCGACGGCCGCGCCATCGCCGCCTCGAACCGCTCGTTCATGCGCCGCGCCGTCCTGCTGATGATGGAGCAGGGCATCGACCAGTTCCTCGATCTCGGCTCCGGCATCCCGACGGTCGGCAACGTCCACGAGATCGTGCAGCAGCAGAACCCGGACGCGCACGTGGTCTACGTCGACTACGACGAGGTCGCGGTCTCCCACAGCCAGCTCCTCCTGGAGGGCGACGAGAACGCGGGCGTCGTCCAGGCCGACATGTGCCGGCCCCAGGACGTCCTCGCCCACCCGGTCGTGCAGGACCTGATCGACTTCTCCAGGCCGGTCGGCCTGCTCATGGTCGCGGTGCTGCACTTCGTCTCGGACGAGAAGGGCCCGGCCGAGGTCGTCGCCCGCTACCTCGACGCCATGCCGTCCGGCAGCCTGATCGCGCTCTCGCACCTCACGGCCGACTTCAAGCCGCAGGAGATGGGCGAGGTCGTCGAGGCGATGAAGCACAGCCGCGACCCGATGTACTTCCGTTCGCTGGCGGACTTCGAGCCCATGTTCGAGGGCATGGAGGTTCTCCGGCCGGGCGTCGTCCCTGCGCCGAAGTGGCACCCGGAACTCGGCCCGGCCGGAGAGGGTGGCCCGGAGGACGTCTACGTCGGGGTCGGCCGCAAGCCCTAGCGGAACCGCCAGGCCTGGGCCGCGGAACCGTTGCAGGTCCAGATGTTCAGGCGCGTGCCGGGAGTCGTCGACGCACCGGGATCGTCCAGGCACAGCCCCGACTGCGGGTTCTGCACCGAACCGTCGGACCGCACGCGCCACTGTTGCGCGCCGGTGCCGTTGCACTCCCACAGTTGGACGATGGTGCCGTTGGTGGTGCCACTGTTGTTGACGTCGAGGCACTTGCCGGAGATGGCGATGGTGCCGTCGGCGATGACGCGCCACTTCTGGGCGTAGGAGTTGTTGCACGTCCAGATCTGCACCGGGTTGCCGTTGGCGGTGCCGCCGGCGCTGTTGTCCAGGCAGAGACCGGGTGTTGCCTTGAGCTCCACGGAGCCCGCGCCGGACGGGCGGCGTTCGGCCGGGAGCGTCGGCGTGTTCAGGTGGTAGAAGTCGACGGCCAGGTAGTTCGGGGTCTTGCGGGCCGCGGGCTCGCAGAAGCGCTGTGCTCGGTTGACGGCTTTCGAGTTGTCGGTGGCGACGGTGCCCTCGATCGGGACGTCGCGGAAGTGGTTCATCACGAAGAGCGGCCGGAAGTTCGGTTCCTCGGCGGTGAGCGGCTTGCTCCAGCGGGAGTAGCAGGACCAGTCGGACGTGCCGGCGCCCGAGCCCATCGACCAGTAGTTCTCGACGGTCCAGTCGCGCTGGTAGAGGACGCCCGAGTTCTCGCGGCCGTCGGCGCTGTGGTCGGTGAAGATGAGCAGACGCTTGCCACTCGCCCTCATCTGCGACAACGTCGGCCAGCCGTTCTCGCGGACGCCCTCGGCGCGGAACAGCACGTCGTTCAGGCCGTTGACGCGGGCCAGTTCGGAGCGCAGCACGTCGGCCGAGACGTAGTCCTCCAGGAAGACCGTCACGATCTCGGCCGGGCGGGACTTCAGGAAGTCGACGATGCGCTGGAGGTCGACGTTGAGCGCCACGGGCTTGCTGACGAGGGTGCAGCTGTTGTGGCAGAGGATTGCGCCGTCCGAGGTCTGGTGGATGTCGAACATGAAGCCGCGGACGCCGTCGTTCAGCTGCTGCACGATGCCGTGCGACTGGTTCGGGGCGATGTTGCCGAAGGTGAAGCCACCGTCGACGCCGTTCGCGTAGGCGTTGTGGGCGGTCAGGAACGTCACCTCGTCCAGGCGCGGGTCGTTCTGCGGTTGCACCCGGACGGGGTTGACCGGGGTGAGGAACCACCTGTCGTCGCCCGTGCCGACGCGGACCTGGTCGGTGCCGGACGCGATCAGGTAGCGGTCGGCGCCGGGGTCCTTGAAGCGGTATCCGTCCTGGTCGTCCAGGATCGCGGTCCACTGGGCGTCCGGGCTGGAGCAGCTGACCATCTGGGCGGTGTCGCCGGATCGGCCGAGGCACTGGCCGCCCTCGGAGAGGGTGCTGCCGTTCCAGGTGAACTGCTGGTGGTCCTCGTTGCCCCTGGGGCGGTGCTGGACCACGGACGAGCCGGCGACGGCCGCGTTCTGGCCGGTCACGGCGCTTTGCAGGTAGTACGAGCCGTTGGGTGCCGCGGCAGCGTCGACGGGGACGAGCAGCAGCGACAACAGCGCGAGTGCAGGGATGATGCGCATGGGGTGAAGGCTCACGGATGGACGTGAACGTGAAAAGACTTCACACCGAAATCCGTCCGAACCGAGACATCTGTGGGCTGGGCCACAAAAACCGATGCAGCGGATGGCGGCAGCGGGGGGTTTCCCTAGCCGTGACCGACCATGGACAACGAAGGGGGCGGCGTGGGGTTCGACCAGTTCGTCGCTGAGCGGCTCGACCGGCTGCTGAGGTATGCCACGGCGATCGCCTGCGACAAACATCTGGCGCAGGACATCGTGCAGGACGTGCTCATGCGCGCGCAGAACAAGTGGGATCGCATCGGAGCGATGGATGCTCCCTATCTCTACGTGAAGCGCATGGTGACCAACGACTACCTGTCGTGGCGTCGCCGCAGGGCCGCGCGGGAGGTCGCCGTGGAACGCGGTGAGCTCGCCAAGCACGTGCCGTCGATGGCTGACCCTGCTGACGCGCACGCCGAACGGGAGGCCATGCGCGCACGGATCGCCGTGCTGCCGCGGAAGCAACGTGCGGCGTTGGTGCTGCGGTTCTACGAGGACTGCTCTGACGCGGAGATCGCTCAGGTGCTCGGCTGCGCGGAATCGACCGTGCGCAGCCAACTCTCTCGCGCACTGCAGACGTTGCGTGCCCACGAACTCGCCCGGTCCACCACCCTGGGGGTGCACTCATGAACGACCTGATCCGCTCGGCCATCGCCGCGGAGGCCGAGGAACGCGTCGACTCCCGGATCGTGCTGGCCGAACTGCACAAGGCCAAGAAGCGCCGCAAGCCGCTCGGCCTGATCATCGGCGTGGCCTCGTTGACGGCGGCCGCAGCCGCCGCGGCCGTCATCATCCCGACGGCGGTCAAGAAGACCGACGCCGCGCCGGCGACACTTCCTCCAGCCCAGGCGGAGAACGTCCTCCTCATCGGCACCGACGACGTCAACAACACCGATGCGCTCGTGTTCGCGCGCTTCGAACCCGACGGAACGGCCTCGGTCATCTCGCTGCCGCGGGACATCTACGTGGGGTCGAGCCGCGACAAGATCAAC
Organism: Lentzea nigeriaca; assembly: GCF_016907955.1. Lineage (GTDB taxonomy): Bacteria > Actinomycetota > Actinomycetes > Mycobacteriales > Pseudonocardiaceae > Lentzea > Lentzea nigeriaca. The sequence goes on from NZ_JAFBCX010000004.1 coordinate 88,941, forward strand.
AGCCTGTACCTGGGGGGTCCGCGCAGGCTGACCGAGGAGATCCAGCACCTGACCGGTGCGAAGGTCGACCACTTCGCCGCGATCAAGATGTCCGAGTTCGGCAGGATCGCCACTGCCGTTGGCGGTGTCGAGGTGTGCCTGAACGCGGCAGTGAAGGAGCGATACAGCGGCGTCGACCTGCCCGCAGGCAGGCAGACGATCTCCGGCGACCAGGCGCTCGGGTTCCTGCGGCAGCGGATGGGCCTGCCCAACGGCGACCTGGATCGGACGAAGCGGCACCAGGCGTTCCTGTCCGGGCTCGCGGCGAAGATCACCAAGGACAACGCGGCGGCGCTCGCCCGCGCGGTCAGCGGGTCGATCCAGGTCGACGAGGGCTGGGACGTCCTGGCGTTCGCGGCGCGGTTCCAGGGGCCGGTGAAGATCAGGACCGCGACGTTGCCGGTCGGCGAGACGATCAAGCGAGACGGCGTGTTCGGGTTCGCACCGGATCCGGCCCAGGCGAAGCAGTTCGTCGAGGACCAGTTCGGCGGCAAGGGAACCGAACAGAACGGGTGTGTGAACTGACGTTCACACCAATGGAGCATCAAGTCGCCCGGACGCGGTGTCGATGACCAACATGTAGCCCGCCGGATGGCCGCTACGATCAATTCGTGCGCGAACCACTTGAGCGAGACTCCGAGATCGCGCACATTCGTGAAGCTCTCGACGCAGCGACCCGTGGTGAGGGTCGTGTCGTCGTCATCGAGGGCCGTGCGGGGATCGGGAAGACCAGGCTCGTGCACGAGTGCCGTGAGCTGGCCAAAGAACGCGGTTTCGGACGACTGCAGGCTGTCGGCGACGCCCTGGAGAGCGCCATGGCGTGGGGCGTCGTCCGGCAGCTGGTCGAACGGTCGGTGTCGCGGTACTCCGGCGAGACCCGCGAGAAGATCCTCGCCGGGCCGTCGGGGGCGGCGCTCAAGGCCCTGGACGACGCGGCGCTGGACCCGAGCGAGGCCGAGCTGGCCCGCACGTTGCACGCGCTGTGGTGGGTCGCGGTGGACCTCTCCTCCACCCGCCCGCTGCTGATCACGGTGGACGACGCGCACTGGGCCGACCTGTCGTCGCTGCAGTTCCTCGTCTACCTGTCCCGCCGGATCGCCGACCTGCCGATCGCGCTGGTGGTCGCGACCCGTCCACCTGCGGACAACTTCGGGCCGCTCGCGGCGCTCAGCGTGTCGGCGGAGCGGCTGCTTCCCCGGCCGCTCACCGAGGACGCCCTCGGTGAGCTGGTGGGCGGCCACCCCGAGGTGATCAAGGCCCTGCACGCGGCCGGCGGCGGCAACCCGTTCCTGTCGGGGGTGCTGGTCGACGAGCTCGCTGCCCTCGGGCTGCCGCTGGACGACGCGGAGACCGCCGCGAAGATCGGCGGGCTCGGGCCCAGCACGGTCTTCCGCGCCACGCTCGGCCGGTTGCCGGCGGACGCCGTGGCGCTCGCGGGTGCGATCGCGGTCCTCGGGTCGCACGCCGATCCGTGGCAAGCTGCGGCGCTCGCGAACGTCGACGACCTGCCCGCCGCGGTCGAGTCGCTCGTGGCGGCCAACGTGATCGTCACCGGGGAGCACCTGGAGTTCGTGCATCCCGTTGTGCGCGAGGCGGTGTTGAACGGCCTCGGGCCGATCGCGCGCGCATCACTGCACGCGCGCGCCGCGAAAACATTGCAGGAAGCCCACGCTCCGGCCGATCGGGTGGCGGCGCACCTCGTCCACGCTCCTAAAGGGACACTGCCCAACGCCGCCGACGTGTTGCGCAAGGCCGCGGCCACGTTGCTGTCCGCCGGTGATCCGCAGACCGCCGCCGCCCACCTGGCACGGGCGGTGGACGAACGTCCGGACGACGCCGCGCTGCGAGCGGAGCTGGGGCGGGCGTTGCTGCGCACCGGCGACGCGGTGAACGCGCACAGGCACCTGAAAGCGGCCGCGACCGGACTGCCGGACGCCGAACTCGTGGCGGCCGCAGCGTCCGCCACGGCCGCGATCGAGGGACCCGCCGCCGCGATCGAGGAGCTGACCGACGCCATCGCGGCACGCCCGGACGGCGAGTCACGGCTGCACCTCGAGGCCCGGCTGGCGGTGTTCCGCTCGTTCCTTCCTGATCAACGCCAGGTCGCGTCGGCCCACCTCAGCGGCTACTCGAACCTCGCGGGCGGCACACCGGACGAACGCACGCTGCTCGGCCTTCTCGCGCAGATGGGGCGCTACGAGGTGTGGCCACACGACGTGGTGGCGGCGACAGCGACCCGTGCGTTGGCCAACGGCGCGTACCTCGACGACGCGACGGGCAGCACGGACGCGATGGTGGCGTGGCTGGTGGCGCTGCTCGCGCTGATGGCCGCCGACGGCGTGGACGTCGCACGGCGGGAGATCGAGCGGGCCCGGCTGAAGGTCAGGGCACACGGCTCGCCGGTCGAGTTCGCGATGGTCACCAACGCGTCGCAGTTCCTGAACTGGCGCTGCGGCAACATGCAGGCGGTCGAGGCCGAGGCGGAGGGCGCGCTCGCGGCCATCGCCCAGGAAGACCCGGTGTCGCAGGTGATCGGGCTCAGGGCCACCTCGACGCACTTCGCTGCCTACGCCGCGCTGGAACGCGGTGACGTTGAAGCCGCACAGTCCCTGATGGACGCGTTCGACCTCGCCGACGCTCCCCCGATGATGCCGACGATCTGGCTGCACGAGGTGCGCGGCCTCATCGCGCTGGCCCGTGGCGACGCGGCCGGTGCCCTGGACGAGGCGTACCGGCAGCGCGACGCGATGGCGGCTGTGCAGGTGGATCCACCGACGATCCCGTGGCGCGGGGTGGCCGTGCGGGCGTTGCTGCAGCTCGGTGAGCCCGCCGCGGAACTGGCCTCCGAACAGCTGGGCGTGGCGCGGAAGTGGGGTGCGGCGACCGAGGTCGGCGCTGCCCTGCGGCTGCTCGCACACGCGGCGAGCGAGTCGCGGCTGGAGCTGCTGACCGAGTCGGTGTCCGTGCTGGAGGGTTCGCCGTCACGGCTGGAGCTCGCCCGATCGCTGGTCGACCTCGGCGAGGCGCTGCGCGTGGCACGACGGCGTTCGGACGCGCGGGAACAGCTGCACCGGGCGATCGATCTGGCTTCGGCGTGCGGCTCCGTCGTGCTGCGCACGCGGGCCGTCGAGGCGTTGGAGGCGCTCGGCGACCGGCCGCGCAGGCAGGTCGTCGTGGGTGCGGAGGCGCTGACGGCGTCCGAGCGCCGGGTGGCCGACCTGGCGGCGGCGGGCAGGGCGAACAGGGAGATCGCGCAGGAGCTGTTCGTGACGCCGAAGACCGTCGAGAACCACCTCGGCCGGATCTACACGAAGCTCGGAATCGCAGGTCGCAGGGACCTCGCCCGCGTTCTCGCCTGAGACGGAGTGCCGTGGGGCCTGGCACCTGATCCGCGATGAAGGGAACCTTCATCCACGAGGTGGATGAAGGTTCCCTTTGTCCATAACCTGATCGGCATGGCCAGCCGCGATCGCGAGCAGACCCGTCGCAGGTTGCTGGACGCCGCGTTCGTGGAGTTCGCGGCCTACGGAATCGCCGGCGCGCGGATGGAACGCATCGCCCGCATCGCCGGGTGTTCCGCGGGCCTCGCCTACACCTACTACGGCGGCAAGGAAGAGCTGTTCGACGCCGTGCAGTCCGAGGTGGTGGACGCGGCGTTCGTGGAGTTCGACGCCGCGGACCTGCCGGGGTACGCGGCCCGGTTGTACGACCGGCAGCACGAGCACCCGGAGTTCGCACGTCTCGCGACCTGGCGCCGGCTGGAGCGGCCAGGGCGGATCAGCCGGACAGCCGAGATCGAGGCGATCCGGGAGGCGCAGGCGGCGGGGCTGGTGTCCACGCGGTTCTCCGCCGAGCAAATGTTGGTGCTCGTGCTCGCCATCGCTTCGATGTGGTCGAACGCGCCCGCGGACAGTTCGGATCACGTGGTGCGGCGGCAGACCGTGGAGGAGGCGGTGCGGCGGCTGGTGGAGCCGTAGGTCAGTCGGTGTCGGTCATGCAGAGGACCGTGAGTTCGGCGTTCGCGAAGTCGGTCAGCACCAGGGTGTGGTCCCAGGCGATGTCGTGGAACCACGGAGTCCACGCCGCCGTGCTGATGTCCACCCGGAAGTCCGCGAACCGGTTCTGCGTCAACGCCTCGACGGCGGCTGTGGCAAGCGCCTTCGCCTCACCGGCCGAGCCCTTGTACCTCTCGTAGGCGCCACCCTGGACGATCAGACCGGCCAGCACGCCGTCCAGGCACAACGACCCCGCCCACTGCTGCTCGAACCCGAGAGCTTCGGTGAGCGGAGCCGGGATCTGCAGCTCGCTCAGTCCGTTCCGGACCGCCTGGTCGTCGAAGAAGACGCGGAAGAGGTTGTAGTCCTCCACCCGGTTGCGAGACATGAACCAGGCCACGGTGTCCGAGTACTCGACCGCCCGCCACCGGCCGATCAGGTACCCGCCGTTGACGTGTGTCGCGGTGACCTGCTCGAGGTACCGGTCCAGCGCGGAATCCGCCACCGCGACCTGAGACCAGGTGATGGTCTTCTGCGAGGCGATGAGCTCCACGAGGCCGGGGTGGCCGACGTCGGAGTTGATCGCGTTCCAGGGGCGTGGCATGGCGGGAGTCTGACAGCCGGAGCATCCCCGCGCATGTGGTTAACCTGGGTCTATGCGTGTTCTCGTGGTTGCCGCGCCGTTGCTCGGTCACGTCTTCCCGTTGATGCCGCTCGCCCTGGCGCTGCGCGACAACGGGCACGACGTCGTGGTCGCGACCGGCGGCGATGCGCTGCGGGTCGGCGACTCGGGGCTGCCCGTCGAGGACGTGGTTCCCGCGAACGTCCGCTTCGGACCGATCGCGTTGCGCATCATGGTCGCGCATCCGTTGGTGGCCAAGAGGGAGATGGAGGGCAGCGGCAGGCTGGAATTCGTGTCGCGGATGTTCGGCACGGTCGGCGACGCCATGACCGGGCCGTTGCGGGCGCTTGCCGCGCGGTGGAAGCCCGACGTCGTGCTGCACGAACCGCTGGCGGTCGCCGGGTCCGCGCTCGGCGTGCCCTCGATCGTGCACGACGTGTCGGTGTTCGACGGCCTTGAGCTCACCAGAGCGGTGGGTGCGCGGATGAAGGCCGAAGTGCGTTCTCCCGCAACGGTTCTGCGCACGTCGCCGCGGAGTCTCGCGGAGTTCCCCGGTGGGCAGCCGTTGCGGTTCGTCGCCTACAGCGGTGACGGCGAGGTGCCGCAGTGGCTCGCCGAACCCGCCGGCAGGCCGCGCATCCTGGTCAGCCGCAGCACGGCGCCCGGTCCTGGCGCGGGCAGGATGATGGCGGCCGTCGTGAAGGCCGCCGAGCACGTCGACGCCGAGTTCGTGCTGGTGCGGCCGGTACGCGCGGAAGGCTTGCCGGACAACGTGAAGACGGTCGGGTGGGTGCCGATCCCGCGGGTGCTGCCGTTCTGCGACGGCATCGTGCACCACGGCGGAGCCGGCACGTTGCTCGGTGCCCTCGCGGCCGGGGTGCCGCAGCTCGTCGAGCCAGGGCCTGGCGACCGGACCACGCACGCGAAGGCCATCACGAGACGCGGGGCCGGGCTCGCGACCGGCCCGAAAGCCGTCACGCCGGAGCTGCTGACGCGGCTGATCGAGGACTCCGGGCTGCAACGCGCCGCCGCCGAGGTGCGTGACGAAATCGCGGCGATGCCCGCACCTTCGGACATCGCCCGGCAGTGGGACGACCTCGCCCCGCGGAAGTAGCCAGTAGCGTGCCCAGCTATCTCTTGGGATGTGGCCGGCAGGCAGCCATGCTTCGATCATGAAGATCGCGCTCTCATGGCTGCCAACTGCACAGTTGGCAGCAGTTGAGTGATCAGCAAACGTTTGCGCCAGCATTTCTCTACCGCCAACTCGGCAGCGACGTGCATGAGAACGCGACCATCCGGGCTTTCGGAGACGAGCACCAGACCGCCCAGCCCCCTGCCCGACTCAACGCAGCACAACCAAGCCGCGACGCTCTACTAGTCGTGACCGCCGGCCTTTGCCCCGTCTTTCGACGGGCAGACGGGTGCATCGCGGCGCCGGCCAGGTGCCCTGCTGAGCGCCGAAAGTCGTGGTGAAGGTTGGCAGTCACGGCGCTAGTGTCGGGTAGGTGCGCATTCTCTTTTCGAGCTTGGGCTCACACGGCCACATGTACCCCTTGCTCCCGCTTGCGATCGCCGCCCGCAAGCAGGGACACGACATCCTCTACGCCGTCGACCAGGGATTTCACGACCTGGCGCGGAAGCTGGGTTTCACCGTGATCGACGCCGGCATCAGCATCGGAGAGGCCTTTCAGCAGGTCGACGGTCTGCACGGCACGCCGGAGCTCGACCGCGACTCGTTGCTGCGGATTGCCGGCCACGCCTTCGGTTCGGTGCTGCCGCGCAGGTTCGTCGAGGACCTGCGACCGCAGGTGGAACGGGACAAGCCCGACCTGGTCGTTTTCGAGATCCTCAACCCCGGCGCGGGCATCGTCGCCCTGGAAGCCGGAATTCCGGCCGTGTGCCACGGCCTCGGCAAGATCGACGGCACCCTGGTCCCCGATGTCATGCGCGACCACCTCCTCGAGTACGTCGCCGAGCTCGGCATCAGCCTGCCGGACGGGCAGCACTACGGACTCGGAACGCCCTATCTCGACATCTTCCCGCCGTCGTTGCAGGATCTCGCGTACTTGTCGGGCGTGCGGCGGATTCCGCTGCGACCGATCCCGTTCGCCGAACCCGGTGAGGTGCCCGGCTGGGTGGTCGAACACGCGAAGCCGCTGGTGTACGTGACTTTCGGTACCGCTTTCGCGAACGAGGACCTGCTGCGGACCGCCATCGCCGGACTGTCCGATGTGGACGCCGAGGTGCTGGTCGCCACCGGGCCGCTGGTCGAGCCGGCCGCGTTGCCCGACCTGCCGGGCAACGTGCACGTGCTGCCGTGGGTGCCCCAGGCGGAGCTGCTCGCGCACGCGGATCTCGTCGTGCACCACGGCGGCGCGGGCACGACGGCGGCCGCGATGTCGCACGGCGTGCCGCAGGTGGTGGTGCCGCAGGGGGCCGACCAGTTCCGCAACGCGGAGATCGTCGCGAACGCGGGGCTCGGCGCACAGCTCGTCGGTGAGCAGTTCACGAAGGAGGCGCTGCACGAGACAGCGCGCGGACTCCTGGGCGACACCGGCGTGCGCGACGCCGCCGCCGGCATCGCGGCGGAGATCGCCGCGATGCCGCATCCGGACGACGTCGTGCCGCAGCTCGTCGAACTGGCGAGCTGAACACGGGAAACCGGTGCCTACTCGCTGGGCACCGGTTTCAGCACGGACAACGCCTCGTTCACCGAGTCGTGCAGCGACAGGACCTCGGCGACTCCTGTCACCTGCAACGGTCTTTTCACCGCGCGATGCGGTGCCACCACGTGGAAGTCCTTGCAGTGCTCGTCCGCGAACTCATGGGCGGTGATCAACGTCGAGATGCCGGTCGAGCCGAAGAAGCTGACCTCCGTGAGATCCGCGACGACAGCGGGACCATCGGACTCGAAGCCGAGCCGCAACGCCTCCAGCACGACGTCCGCCGTGTCCACGTCGATCTCACCTTCGACGGTGACGACCACAACTCCGGTCACGTCTGAGGCACGCACGGTAAGCAGCGGCGATTCCCTGAACTGATCTTCGTTCACCAGCACTCCCCGGTGGCCGAAGCACATAGATACCGGTCCGAGCACTCTGCTGAACCCGGCTGAGACTTCGACGGTACGGCTGTTGCTTCCACACCACAACCTATTGCTGTCTGCAACCTACTGCACACCCAGTTTGCGGACAGCCGCGACCAACTCGGTGTTCCGCACGCCTTTGGCCAGGTAGACGGTCACGCCGGCGCGGCGCATCTCGTCCACCGCACCCGCGTCGTCGTAGGCGGAGAACGCCAGGATTCGCGTGCCGGGCGCGCGTTGCAGGATCTCGGTCGCCGCGCGCGAGCCACCGCCGTACGGCATCCGGACGTCCAGCACGACCACCGCCGGCGTGTGCCGTTCGGCGAGCTCGACGGCCTCGCGGGCGTCCGCGGCGACCGCCACCACCTCCATGTCCGGCTCGTCGTCGAGCACGTCGCGCAGAACGTCCCTGATGAGAGGATCGTCGTCGGCGATCAGGATCCTGACGATCACGGCCGCACGTCCGGGAGCCAGAACTCGACCGCCGTGCCGCCGCCGTCCCGCGCGCTCACGGTGCACCACCCACCCGCGGCTTCCGCGCGCTCCCGCATCTCGATCAACCCGAAGTGCCCACCGTTCGGGTCGAGGTCGGGAAACCCGACGCCGTCGTCCACCACCGTCACCAGGAAACCTCGGTCCATTGTGGACAAAGTGACCACGACCGACGAAGCCCTGGCGTGTTTGCGGACATTGGTGAGCGCCTCCTGGCAGATCCGGAAGATCGTGATGGCTGCGGCGTCGCCGGGCTCGCGTTCGAGCTCGTCGCGCACCTCTCCGATCATGGCGGTGTCGGCGAGGTAGCCGGCCAGCGAGTTCCGCAGCCCCTGCCGCTCGATGCCGGGCGGCCGGACCCGGAAGACCAGGTTGCGCAGCCTGCTGATGGCGGACCGCACCGCGCCGTCGAGCTGCTCGATGGTCTCGCGGTACTCGTCGGGGAGCTTGCGGGCGAGGTGCTGCAGCCGCATGTCGACCGCGACCATGGCCTGGATGGTGTCGTCGTGGACGTCCCACGCGATGCGCTGCCGTTCCTGCTCCTGCGCCTCGACGAGGTGGGCGAGCAGCCTGCGCCGGTCGGTGAGCTCCTGCTCGGCGCGCCGACGTTCGGTCATGTCGCGGGTGACCTTGCCGAACCCGCGTAGTTCGCCGGTGTCGTCGTAGAGCGCGGTGATGATCACGTTCGCCCAGAACCGGGTGCCGTCCTTGCGCATCCGCCAGCCCTCGTCCTCGAGCGTGCCCTCGGCCTTCGCGACCCGCAGCTCCCACTCCGGCTTGCCGGCCTGGACGTCCTCCGGCGGGTAGAACGTCGAGAAGTGCCGCCCGATGATCTCCTCGGCGGAGTACCCCTCGATGCGCTCGGCGCCCGCGTTCCAGCTCACGATGTGCCCGCCGGGGTCGAGCATGAAGATCCCGTAGTCGCGCACGCCCAGCACGAGCAGGCGGAAGAGGTCGCTCTCGCGCCAGTCGTCCGGGTGCACGGCCTCATCATGGGGCTCAGGCCGTCAGCTCACACCAGACGACTCTCTGACCAGCACGAACGGTTACCCCCCAGCTCTTGCCCAGCGTGGTGACGAGCTGCATGCCCCAGCCGCGCAGCCGCGGCAGCGCGGTGTCGATGATCTCGACCAGCAGCCGGTCCCTGCCACCGACGATGCGCACGAACGGACGGCCGCTGCCGTGGCGGACGGCGTCGGTCGCGAGTTCGTTGACCACGAGCACCACGTCTTCCAGGCAGCCGAGGTAGCCGCAGACGGCCGAGGCGCGGCGGGCGAAGTCGCGGGCGAGTGCCACGCCGCCGCGCCGGTCGAGCTCCGGCAGCGAGAACACGGCTTCGGTGAGCGAGCTCGTGGCCACAACTGCACACTGCCTCAACCGCGGTTCCGGGTGCAGACGCAAGCCAACCAGGCCGTCTGGTGCATTTGCATCAGTCGAGCAGGCCCTCGCGGCGGGCGATGGACACCGCCTCGAGCTGCGAGCGGGCGCCGAGCTTGTCGAGCACGCGCTGCACGTGGTTGCGCGCCGTGTTGCGGGCCACGCCGAGCCTGCTCGAGATCTGGTCGGTGCCGGCGCCGTCGGCGAGCAGCAGCAACGTCTCCTGCTCGCGTGCGGTGAGGGTGGCACCGGCGATCCCGACCCTGCCGGTCAGCCGGTCCAGCACGCCGGAGAGCAGCTTCGCGTCGAAGACCACCTCGCCGTCCGCGACCCTGCGGACAGCCTCGACCAGCTCGTCCAGCCGGGCCGACTTGAGGATCAGCCCGGCACCGCCTGCCTCGGCGACGCGGGCGGCGACCGACGCGGTGGCCTCCCCGGTCAGCACCAGCACCTTGGCACCTGTCCTGACGAGCTCAGGGATGAGCGCGGTGCCGTCGCCGTCGGGAAGCCTGCGGTCGAGGAGGACGATGTCGGGCCTGACACGACGGGTGTCCGCGAGCGCGGCCGCGACGGTGGTCGCGCGGGCGACCACCTCGATCCCGGCGCGTTCCAGCGCCAGCCCGATCGCCTCGGCGACCATGTCGTGGTCCTCCACGAGAACCACTCTGGTCATGTGGTTCAGCCTACGGCGTATCGGAAGTTCCGCGCGCTGCCGACGACGAACGATCGAACTTCGTCGAACACCGCGGCGTGCTGCTTCTCGGCGCCGAGTCGAGGCGAGATCAGCTTGAGGAGGTGGGTGGCGTTCGTGAGGGCGCCGCCGAGCGGGTGCAGGCCGAGGAAGATCGGCACTACCGCGTTGGCCGCCTTTTCGCGCACACGGTGCAGCGCGTCCAGCGGCAGGTCGTTCAGCAGAACGTTGTCGCCCTGGTAGGTGTGCGGCGGCAGTGGCTTGCCGGCGGCTTCCGCGAACGGCTTGAGGCCGAACTCCTCGACCAGCGTCGGCGCCACGCGGAGGTGGTCGACGTCGAACGGCTTCGTGCTCGCGTACGTCAGCCGGACGACGCTGCGGCCTGCGAGAGGTCCGGGGAAGGCGTCCGGGAACGCGATGGTGGTGAGCGTCGGCGTGACGTGGTCCGGCAGGTCCCACCGGTGGAAGGCCTCGAAGACCGCTTCCGCGTGGGTCACGTCGAAGTACATCTCGCCGGCGTGGACCTGGTCGATCGGCAGGAGCTCGAACTCCAGCGCGGTGACGACGTCGCCGACCTTCTCGGTGGAGCGGACGCGGTCGCTCGCGAAGCCGAACTCGCGGCCCAGCACGCTGTAGCCGCCGCCGAGGGTGTAGCCGACCACGCCGACGTCGCTCGCGTCACCACTGAGCGGGGCGAGGCCGTGCGGCGCCGCCTTCTCGACGACCTGCTGCCAGATCGCGCCCGCTTCCACCCGCGCGGTCCTGGTCTCCACATCGATTTCGACGGAGTTCATGCGCTTGGTGGAGATGAGGACGCCGGTGGTCGTGGTGGTGAGGCCGTGACCGGTGGTCTGGACGGCGTACTCCAGGCCGTGGGTTTCCGCGTACCGCACGGCTTCCTCGACCTCGCGGGCGTTCTCGACGGCGAAGATCACCTGGGGTTCGTGGCGGAGACCGGTCTGGAAGCCGCTGCGTTCGTCGTCGTAGCCGGTGTCGCCGGGGTGGAAAATCTGCATGTCTCCAGCATGGTTGGGCTGCGGTTATATGTCCAAGATCTAGTTGTGCTCGCTTCTATAATCATTGGTTATGGAGCTTCGGCAGCTGGAGTACTTCGTCGCGGTCGCGGAGGAGGCCTCGTTCACGCGGGCAGCGGAACGGGTGCACGTCGCGCAGCCGGGGGTGAGCGCGCAGGTCCGGCGGCTGGAGCGCGAGCTCGGGCACGACCTGCTCGACCGGTCCGGCCGCACGGTCACGCTGACCGACGTCGGAGCGGCGGTGCTGCCGTTGGCGCGGGCGGCACTGCTCTCGGTGGAGTCGGCTCGGCGGACCGTCGAGGAGATGGCCGGGCTGGTGCGCGGTGCCGTGCGCGTCGGGATGGTCGTGTCGTGCGGGATCATGGACCTGCCGGAGCTGTTGTCCGCGTTCCACTCCCGGCATCCCGACGTGGAGATCACTTTGGTGGAGGCCAACTCCGACGCGCTGATCGCGTCCCTTTTGGACGGTCGGCTGGACTTCGCACTCGTCGGGTACGCCGGTTCGGCGCCGGAGGGTCTGTCGGTGCGGGTGCTGGCGGATGAGCCGCTCGTCGCCGCGGTCTCGTCAGCGGATCCGTGGTACGGCAGGGAGTCCGTGTCGGTGGACGAGCTGTTGACGCGCGGGCTGATCTGTCTGCCACCTGGGACGGGGTTGCGCGGGGCGCTGGACGCGGCCTGCGGTGGACGGCAGCCGCGGATCGCGTTCGAGGCCTCTGCGCCACCGATGGTGATCACGCTGGCGCAACGCGGGCTCGGCCCGGCGATCCTCGCGTCGTCGATGGTGTCGGATCTGCACGCGGTACGCATCACCGATCCGGCGCCGCAGAGCCGGCTCGGGTTCGCGTGGCGTTCCTCCGGCCCGCACAGCCCGGCCGCGCGGGCGTTGATCCGGCTCGCGGAAAACCACGTGACAGCGGATCTCTAGGCCTGTCACGATCACCGCATGTTCCTGACGGCTGAGCACAACACGTTCGCAGGTGTTCCTGCGGGCGCGCTCGCCGTTGCCTCGGTACAGCTGGCCGGCGCCCGAATCTGACCCTTCTCCAGTCTGCTCCTTCTCAGACCGCTGGAGGAGGGTCGTAGCGGTCCACGGTTCTGAGATCTGCCGGCTACGAGGACAAGGGAAATGAAGCAGGAGTTCGTGCGCGCCAAGCCGCACCTCAACATCGGCACCATGGGTCACGTCGACCACGGCAAGACCACGCTGACGGCCGCCATCACCAAGGTTCTGTCCGAAATGGACCCGTCGGGCACCACCTTCACCGCGTTCGACCGCATCGACCGCGCGCCGGAGGAGCTCGCCCGCGGCATCACGATCAACATCGCGCACGTCGAGTACGAGACGCCCACGCGTCACTACGCGCACGTCGACATGCCCGGCCACGCCGACTACGTGAAGAACATGATCACGGGTGCGGCGCAGCTGGACGGCGCGATCCTCGTGGTGTCCGCCGAGGACGGCACGATGCCGCAGACGCGCGAGCACGTGGTGCTGGCGCGCCGGGTGGGCGTGCCGCACGTGGTGGTGGCGCTGAACAAGGCCGACGCGGTGAGCGACCCGGAGCTGCTCGACCTGGTGGAGCTGGAGATCCGCGACCTGCTGTCGAGGTACGGCTTCGACGGCGACGCCACGCCGGTGGTCCGCGTGTCCGGCCTGCGTGCGCTCCAGGGCGACCCGGAGTGGACTCGGTCGGTCGTGCGGCTGCTGGAGGCCGTGGACGAGCACGTGCCGGTGCCCCAACGTGATCTGACCGGACCGTTCCTGATGCCGATTGAGAACGTCATGACGATCACCGGTCGCGGCACCGTCGTGACCGGCGCGGTGGAGCGCGGTGTGCTCGGCCTCGGCGACGCGGTCGAGGTGATCGGTCTCGGTGCCGCGGTGACTTCTGTCGCCACGGGCATCGAGACGTTCGGCAAACCGATGCAGCAGGCCCAGGCGGGAGACAACGCCGCGGTGCTGCTGCGCGGGGTGAAGCGCGGCGAGGTCCGGCGCGGCCAGGTGCTGGCCCTGCCGGGCAGCGTGGCACCGCACACCAGGTTCCGCGCGTCGGTGTACCTGCTGTCGCACGCGGAGGGCGGCCGGCACACCGGTATCGCCTCGAACTACCGGCCGCAGTTCCACTTCCGCACCGGCGACGTCGTCGGGGTGGTGGAGCTCGACCGGGCGGTGGCGATGCCGGGTGACACGGTCGAGGTGACGGTGGAGCTGGGCAAGGCGGTGGCGATGGACACCGGGCTCGGCTTCGCGATTCGCGAGGGCGGCAAGACCGTGGGCGCCGGCACGGTCGGCGAGATCCTCGCGTAGGGCGGTGGCGACGGCCCGAGAAGGTGGTCGCGCTGCCTGTTGGGGCGCGGCGGCGCAGACTCCGTGGATGAACCAGGTCCTGGAGCTGTTCCGCCGCGCCGCGCAGACCGACGACGCCGACGCGATGCGCGAAGGCGTCGAGCTGATGTTCGGCGACCTCGACGCGCGGTCCGAGTACGAGCTGCGGTCGCCCGACTACGTGATGGAGATGCCGCAGTCCGGAGAAACCATCCGCGGCCGCGACAACATGCTCGCGATGCAGCAGGCGTTCCCGAAGCCGCCGTCGATCACCCTCCGGCGGGTGGCCGGTGCCGGCAGGTTCTGGGTCGTCGAAGGCGTCAACGACTACGGCGACGAGGTCTGGCACGTCATCGTCGTGTGGGAACTGGACGAGCACGGCCGGATCCTGCGCGACACCCGCTACTACTCGCAGGAGTTCGACCCGCCCGAGTGGCGGGCGCAGTGGGTCGAACCACGACCCGGAACGTCAGCGAGGTGATTCACGCTCAGCAGGGCGCCTCGCGGCCGTCTGACCGCAAATTCCCCAGCAACATTCCGCGCCACACCACTTAGCCTGACTCGTCGCTCACGGAGTGTGCGGCACCGACCGGCTTCGACTCGGCCGACCCGCGCTGCCGCAGGTAGACGCTGAGGATCGCCATCGACGCGATCGCGAGGAACTCCGACTGCCAGTTCTGCAGCGACCGGTTCCAGAAGTCGGAGCTGAAGAAGTAGTCGAACAGCCCCATCTTCTCGGCGAGCGGGTCGGAGTTGTTGGCGTACCAGCCCGCGACCCACTGCATCGACCACGAGAACAGGAACAGCACCAGCATCACGAGGCCGAGCGACCTCGAGAACACCGCGGTGCGCCAGCCTCCCGCGCGGGCCCACTTCGGTGACGACTCACTCACGTACTGGCCGACCTGCTGCTCCTTGTCGCTCTCGTTGCCGACCTTGCCCGCCGGTTTGGACTCGGGCGAGCCCTTCTGGATCAGCCAGACGGTGGCGGTGACGTACAGGAAGAACTGCAGGTACTCCGACTGCCAGTTCTCCGTGACGTCGACGAGGAAGTCGGAGGAGAACAGGTAGGAGCCCAGGGTCAGTGTCGGTTCACCCAGCGCAGCCTGACGCTCGTTGTAGTCGGCGTGGCCCGTGAACAGCTGGCCGACCAGCGCCGCGAGGAACAAACCGGCGAAAACGAGCGTCAGGCTGTGCTCGCGCAGGAATCTCCTCATAGGAGCGGATGCCCTGCGCCACATCGGTTAAACCTCGATCAACGGCACGACTTCCTTGGCCCAGAACTCGAAGAACTCCTGCTGCGACGGCCCGATCTGCTGCACGTACAGCTCGTCGAACCCGGCGTCGGCGAACTCCTTCACCTTCGCCGCGTACTTCTCCGGGTCCGGACCGCACGGGATCGCCTGCTGGATCATCTCCGGCGTGACGAGTTCGGACGCCTGCTCGAAGTGCTTCGGAGTCGGCAGCACCTGGGCCAGTTCGCCTGGCAGGCCGTCGTTGGGCCACAGGCGGTGCGCGGTCCGCACACCGTCCTCTTCGGACTCGGCGTAGCAGACCTTCAACCCGCTCTGCGCCGGTCCGCGCCCGCCCTCGGAACGGTACTGCCGCACCAGGTCGCCGGATGGGCCGACGCAGATGTAGCCGTCACCGCACCGGGCGGCGAGCTTGACCGCCTTGGGGCCGAACGCGGACACGTAGATCGGCACCGGGCGTTCCGGGACCGTGTACACGCGGGCGTTCTCGACCGTGTAGTGCTTGCCGTGGTGGGTGACCTCGTCACCCTGGTGCAGCGCGCGGATGAGGCCGATCGCCTCCTCCAGCATCTCCAGCCGCACGTCCGCCGACGGCCAGTGCGTGCCGAGGACGTGCTCGTTCAGGGCCTCACCGCTGCCGACGCCCAGCACGAAACGGCCCTCGCACTGCACGGCGGCCGTGGCGGCGGCCTGAGCGATCACGGCCGGGTGGATGCGGACGGTCGGGCACGTCACGGCGGTCGTGATCGGCAGCGAAACCGTCTCGGACAACGCGCCGATCGTGCCCCACACGAACGGCGACTGGCCCTGCTCGTCGTTCCACGGGTGGTAGTGGTCGGAGATCCACAGCGCTTCGAAGCCGTGATCGTCGGCCATCTTCGCGTGCCGGACGAGCTCACGCGGGCCGTGTTCTTCGGAGGAAAGGAAATAGCCGAGCTTCACGGCAACAACTCCTGGATCTTGGTCTGCAGGCCGCGGCGCAGCACCTCCCACGCGTCGGGGTCGCCGCGCAGCACCGCCTCTGTCATGTCCTTGATCTGGTCGAACGTCGCATGCGGCGGGATCGGCGGCACGTTCGGGTCGCAGCGCACGTCGAGCACCGTCGTGCCCTCGTAGGCGAGCGCCGTGTCCCAGGCCGGGCCGAGCTGGTCCGGTGAGTCGACCTCGATGCCCTGCAAGCCGATCGATCGCGCGTAGGTCGCGTACGACACGTCCGGCAGCGTTTGCGACTCCTCGAACTTCGGCGCGCCGCCCATCGCGCGCAGCTCCCACGTGACCTGGTTGAGGTCGTTGTTGTGGAACACGCACACGACGCACCTGATGCCGTAACGCTTGAGCGTCAACAGTTCCGCCATGCCGTTCATCTGCATCGCGCCGTCGCCGACCAACGCGATCAACGGGCGGGACGGCTGGGCGAACGCGGCGCCCAACGCGTACGGCACAGCGCACCCCATCGTCGCCAGCGTGCCGGACAACGACGACCGCACGTTGCCGTGAATTCGCAGCAACCGCGCGTACCAGTTCGTCGCCGAACCCGAGTCCGCGGTGACGATCGCGTTGGCGGGCAGGCGTTTCGACAGCTCCGAGACGATCAGCATCGGGTTGACCGGGTCGGCTGGCACCTGCGCCTGCCGTTCCACGACCTCCCACCAGCGCTCGACGTTCGCCTCGATCGTGTGCCGCCACGAGCGGTCGGTCTTGCGCTCCAGCAACGGGATCAGCGACCGCAACGTTTCCCGCGCGTCACCGACGAGGTTGACCTCGGTCGGGTAACGCATGCCGATCGCGCGCCCGTCGACGTCGATCTGCACGCCGCGGGCGGCACCGTACTTCGGCAGGAACTGCGAGTACGGGAAGTTCGAGCCGATGATCAGCAACCGGTCGCAGTCACGCATCAGCTCGTACGACGGCCGGGTGCCCAGCAACCCGATCGAGCCGGTCACGTACGGCAGGTCGTCGGGCAGAACATCCTTGCCCAGCAACGCCTTCGCGACTCCGGCACCGAGCATGTCGGCGACCTCGCGCACCTCCGCGGCCGCGTCGCGAGCACCCTGGCCGATCAGGATCGCGACCTTCTCGCCCGTGTTCAGCACGTCGGCCGCGCGCCGCACCTCGTCGTTGGCGGGCACGACACAGGACGAGGAACGCGACGGCGGGCTCGACGGGATGTACTTGAACTCGTGCTTGGGCGGCTCGTACTCCTGCTCCTGCACGTCGTTGGGGATGATCACGACAGCGGGCGCGCGGTCGGCCGCCGCCGTGCGCATCGCCCGGTCCAGCGCGTTCGGCAGCTGCTCCGGCACCGTCACGTCGACGAGGTACGAGGCCACGTCGCGGAACAGCGAGTGCAGGTCGACTTCCTGCTGGTAGCTGCCGCCCTGCGCGGTACGGGCGGTCTGGCCGACGATCGCGACGACCGGGACATGGTCGAGCTTCGCGTCGTACAAGCCGTTGAGCAGGTGGATCGCGCCGGGCCCCGACGTCGCCAGGCACACTCCGACGTTCTCGCTGAACTTCGCGTATCCGACCGCGGCGAACGCGGCCATCTCCTCGTGACGGGTCTGGATGAACGTGGGATCGTTGTCCGCCTTGCCGAACGCCGCCACGATCCCGTTGATGCCGTCGCCGGGATACGCGAACACCTGCTTGACGCCCCAGTCGCGGAGGCGTTGCACGATGAAATCGCCGACGGTCATGCGTGAGCACCTTCCATCACGTAGACGGTGTACGCGGACCGGATGATCGGCTGCGCGACGTTGCGCACCCGCACCCCGCCCGGTGTCATGCCCTGCTCGGTACCGAAGTGCGCGTGGCCGTGGATGGCGAGATGCGTGCCGGTCGCGTCGATCGCCTCGCCGAGCAGGTACGAGCCGAGGAACGGGTAGATCTCCGGCGGTTCTCCGCGCAACGTGTCGGGCACCGGCGCGTAGTGGGTCAGCGCCACCTTGATGTCCGTGTCCAGTTCGGACAGTGCGCCTTCCAGCGTTTCGGCGATGTCGCAGGTGTGCTGGATGAACGCCTTCATCTCGCGCTCGCCGAACGCGCTTCCGCACTTGCCGGCGAACCCGCCGCCGAAGCCCTTCACACCCGCGACGCCGAGCGTGCAGCCGTTGATCCGGGCTTCGAACGTCGTGCCCTCCAGCACATGAATGCCCTTGTCCTGCAACGTCTTGGTGACTTCGAGCGGCTTGTCGTCCTGGTGGTCGTGGTTGCCGAGCACGGCGACCACGGGCACCGGCAGGTCCGCGAACTCGTCGGCGACCACCTGCGCCTCGGCGACGGTGCCGTGCCGGGTCAGGTCACCGGCCAGCAGCAGGACGTCCGCGTGCTCGCCGACCTTCTCGAGCGCGGGCCGGAGCCTGCCGCGCATGTCCTCACCGAGGTGGACGTCGCCGACAGCGGCGATCCGGATCATCGCAGGTCCTCCTCACCGTCCGGTTCGCCCGCCGGTGTCACGCGCACGTCGTTGAAGATCTTGAGTTCGGGCGCCGCCTCGTGCAGCACCTCCTCGATGGCCTTCCGCCGCTCCGCACACGCCACGTCACCGGAGAGCATCACGTGATCGCCGCGCACGGTGATCCGCACGCCGAGCTCTGCCGTTCTGGGGTCCTCCGCCACCGCCCTACGCAGGTTTGCCGCGAGGTACTGCTCGGATTCCATTGCCCCTCCCGATGATCTCCAGGCGTTCGATGAGCACCAGGAACGCTTCGGCGTACGGCGAGTGCTTGGTCTCCTCGCGCACCTGGTCCCAGTCGATCTGCTCTCTGAGGGCGCGCGCGAACGGCAGCAGCTCGCTGAAGTCACAGCGGTGCCCGTCCAGCACGAGCAGCTTGCTGCTCAGCACGAACGTCGCCGGCATCACCGGCAGCATCACCGAACCGACGGGCATCTCCTCGGCCATCGCCAGGATCTCGTCGGTGACGGGGCGTTCGTTGGGCCGGAACAGCAGGTCCACCAGCGAGTCGCCGTCGTAGACCTTGAGCAGCCAGTCCTCCGGGGGCTCAGCGGCTCGCATCCCGCGCTGCACGAGGACGCGGACCGCCTCGGTCGCGTCCTGCTCCCGCACCAGGAGATCCACGTCGTGCTCGCTCGCCGGGCCACCTCGCGCGTAACCCGCGCATCCACCCGTGAGGGCGAACGGTATCTGCGCGCTGCGCAAGGCGTTCGCGACTTTGGTCAGCGTCCGCAGCAGCTCGTCCTGCACGTCGCTCATGCACTGCCGGTTACCCGGCTGGCCAGCGTGCGAACCTCAGACCCGATCAGTCGCGAGGCGCGCGTAACTTGGACCGTTCGAAGTTGTCGGTCTCACTGCAACCGAAATGGGACGCGAGACGTCGAAAGGACAGCCAACCCAGGGAGCGCAGATGGTCATTTTCGGCTGGCGGACGACGATCGAGCAGCTGCGGATGCTGTCGCTGGTGTGCGGCCACTGCCACCACCAGGCCGCGCACAACCTGTTCCGGCGGTACACGAAGCCCACCATCTTCTTCATCCCGTTGTTCACGATCAGCAGCCGCTACGGGCTGCAGTGCACGTTCTGCGGCGTGTCCTACGACATCAGCAAGATGCACGCGCTTCAGCTGGTCTGACGGCAGGCCTCACAACCGGGCGCGTCCTCGTCGGTGGTGACGCGCCCGCACTCGGGGCAGATCAGTTCGAGAAGGCAGGCCGGTTCAGCCTCAGGGACACGATCGAGGTCCACAGCCAGCCGATCGTCGCCACGACGTAGAGCAGCACGGTTCCGGACGGGTTGCCCAGGAACGCCATCGGCACCATCAGGAGCACGCCCGTCAGGCCGCTCATCACCGCCAGCCACCCCCCGAGCCTACGCGCGAACACGAAGCACGCACCGATCCAGCCGATCATGGCGATACCGAACGCCACCGCGTGCAACGCGCCGTGCCACGACAACGACGACGGCGGTCCGTCCGGTGTGCCGACCGGGAAGCCCAGCGCGGGATCGGCCGTGAACACGCCGCCGAGGACCATCCCCACGCCCATCAGGCCGATGAGCCGCGCGCCCCACTTCGTGTGCTTCGCCATGCCCGTGGCGGCGACGACGAACAACGCGCCGCTCACGATGAAGTTCGCGATCTGGACCCAGCCGAGTGAGCCCAGGCTGAGCATGCTGAACGGGTGCCGCGAGAGGTCGAAGCCCTCGCGGGTGAGGGCCTGGGCGTAGCCGACGACGAGGTAGAGCGGACCGGCGACGACGCCGCACGCGATGCGGGACATGACTTCCTCCGATGGTTCGACTGGCGAGAACAGAACCACCGACAATTTTTTTTGTCAAGACTAGTCGTGCTGTCTTGACGGGAAGAGTTGTCGGAGACAGGATGGGACCATCCACGAAGGCCAGGAGGAGAGCTGATGGGTCACGAGTTCGAAGGCGTCGACGAGATCGAGGTGCCCGCGTCCGTCGAGGACGTCTGGCAGGCCATCGCGACCGGGCCCGGCATCGACTCGTGGTTCATGGGTCGCAACGAGGTCGCGAACGGCCAGGTCAAGATGGCGTTCGGCGAGTACCGGCCGACGCACGAGATCACCGCGTGGGAGCCGCCCCACCACTTCAAGCAGGACAGCGGCAAGGCACCCGACGGCCGGTTCATCGCCTACGAGTTCCTCGTCGAGGGCCGTGAACACAGCAGCACGGTGCTGCGGATGGTGACGAGCGGCTTCCTGCCCGGCGACGACTGGGCCGACGAGTTCGAGGCGATGAAGCTGGGTGGCGCGCTGTTCGTCAGCACGCTGAGGGAGTACCTGCACCACTTCGCCGGCCGCACCGCCCGGCCGCTCACGGTGTTCGGGCCGATGATCAGCGACTGGGACGAGGCCTGGAAGAAGCTCGACGAGGCGGTCGCGGCCAAGCTGCCGGGCGCCGTCGAGTACCACCGCAACGCCCACACCCTCGGCCTGCGCACCGACAAGGCCATGTACCGCTTCATGCGCGGGTTCTTCGGCCCGATGATCGCCGCGCACCACGTCTTCGAAGGCGACGAGTCCGAGCAGGACTGGCAGAGCTTCCTCGACACCACCCTGGGAGAACAGCGATGACGCGCTTCACGACCTCCGCAGACGGCACCGAGATCGCTTATTCGATCACCGGTTCCGGACCCGCGCTGATCCTCGTGGACGGCGCGATGTGCCACCGGATGTTCGGCCCGTCCACCGAGCTGGCGTCCGTGCTGGACAAGAACTTCACCGTCTACACCTACGACCGGCGCGGCCGCGGCGAGACCGGTGACGGCGCGACGCCGTGGTCACTGGAGCGCGAGGTCGAGGACATCGGGGCACTGATCGAGGAAGCCGGCGGCTCCGCGTTCGTGTTCGGTGTGTCCTCCGGTGCGGTCCTGGCGATGGAGGCGGCGTCCCGGCTGCCGGGCATCACCCGGCTCGCCGTCTACGAGGCCCCCTACGTCGTGGACGACACGTTCAAGCCGCGGCCCGCCGACATCGTGCAGCAGATGAACGAGCTCCTCGCCCGCGACGACCGCTCCGGCATGCTCACGAAGTTCATGAAGATGGTCGGCGCGCCCGGCATCGGCATCGCGATGATGAAGCTGATGCCGTGGTGGCGGAAGCTGAAGCCGGTCGCGCACACGCTGCCGTGGGACCTGACCATCCTCGGCGACGACGGCCGCGGCTCGAAGCTGCCGACCGACCGCTGGACCGTCAAGGTGCCGACCCTCGCGATGGACGGCGGCAAGAGCCCCGAGTACCTCCGCAACACCATGAAGAACGTCGCGGAGGTGCTCGGCCCGGACACGGAGTACCGGACGCTGCCGGGTCAGACGCACATGTACAAGTCGTCGGTCATGGCGCCGGTGCTGGTGGAGTTCTTCACGCGGGCCCAGCGCACAGCGGGTCCCATCGCGTAGCCGGCCCCGACGAACAGCCCGCCGACCAGCAGCCACCCGAGCGAGCCCCAGCCGAGCACGACGGTGGTGAGCAGCGCGGGGCCCACCATGCGCGCGACGGCCGTGCCCGTCGCGAAGAAGCCCTGGTACTGGCCCTGCCGGTCGGCGGGCGCGAGGGCGAAGCTGATCTCCCACGCGCCGGAGGCGAGCATCATCTCGCCGAGCACCTGCAACGCGGCGGCCGCGATCAGCAACGCCGCGCCCTGCCACGCGCCGAAGCTGAACGCCGTCACCGCGAACACCGCGCAGGACGCGAGCATGATCAGGCCGGCGTGCCGGACGAGCTTCGAGGCGTCGTCCAACCCGTTGGCGCGCTTGGCGATCCGCACCTGGAACAGCACGACTGCGCCGGTATTGAGCACGAGCAGCGCGGCGGCGAGCCAGGTCGGCGCCTGCGTCCGCTGCACGATCCACAACGGAATGATCAGGCTCAGCAACGGCATGTAGAGCAGCATCACCGCGTTGATCAACGTGATGAGCGCGTACGGGCGGTCCTTCAGCACGTCGAACCTGCCCTTGGCGCGGGACATCACGGTCTCCGGCAGCGTGCTCAGGATCGCCGCGGCGACGAGGAAGCTGAGCGCGTCGAGCACGAACACGGCCGTGTAGGCGGCCTCGGTGCCGAGGTGCAACGCGAACCCGCCCATCGCCGCGCCGATCGCGATGCCGGCGTTGGCCGTGGACTGGATCCGCGCACGGGCCCGCGTGCGTTCCTCCGGTGTCGTGAGGCCGGCGAGGAGGGCCTGCCTGGACGCCTGGAGTCCGCTCTGGAAGCTCGCGTAGAGGCACATGACCACCACGAACGCGGCGAAGCTCCTGGTGAGCAGCAGGGTCGAGATGCTCGCGGCGGTGGCCGCGGCGAGCACGACCGCGGTGGTGCGCGGGCCGAGCCGGTCGGCGACGTGGCCGAGTGCGACACCCGCGACGGCGCCGACACCCCACGCGAGGGTCAGCGCGAGCCCGACCCGTGCCGCGCTCAGGCCGACGATCTGGGTGAAGTACAGCGCCGAAACCACGAGAAAACCGCCGTCACCGATGGAGTTCGTCAGCTGTGCGTACGCGAGTCGCCTGGTCATGTCCTAGACCGTATGGCGACGATTGGCCCTAGTTGTAGGACAAAACAGCACTGCTTCTTTGGGCCAATTTCGTGTCACACAGGCTACGAACACGTTTGACAGCCACGGTGAAGCAGCCCGAGCAGCTTGATCACGGTCAGAATTGAAGCGCGTTTTCGGTGACGGCGCTGACCTCGGCGACGCGACGACGACGGGTCGGGATCATCAGCGTCGGGTGCGAGATGCTCCAGGCCGCACTCTTGCAGATGAACTCCTTGAGGCGGACCGCCGCCTTCCCGGTGACGGCTGACGGCTTGGGCTGGTCGTCGGGAGTCACCCACTGCAAGAGGGCGTCGTTGCGGCCGAGGCTGATGCACTGGGCGTTGTAACCGATCTTGTTCTGCGGGATCTCGCGGCCCGTCAGGCGCGCGACGATGGCATCGGCGGCCAGGTGGCCCGTCGGAACGCCCGAGGCACACGACATCCGCAACGGCGAACCGTTCCCACCAGGTGCGAGCGCCGCGTCGCCGATGGCGTACACGTCCGGGTGCGAGACCGAGCGCATCGTCTCGTCGACGACGATCTGGCCCGACGGGGAGACCTCCAGGGTCGTGGCCGCGGCGATCGGGTGGACGGCGAAACCGGCGGTCCACACCGTCACGTCAGCGGAAAGCTCACGACCGTCGACGCCCTCGTGCACGGTGATGCCGAGCCGGTCGAACGCCTTCCGCAGGTGCTGCTGGGCCTTGTCGCTCAGCCAGCCGCCGAGCTCACCGCGCGCGGCGAGCGAGACATGAAGGTCCGGCCTGGCTTCCGCGATCTCCGTGACGGCCTCGATACCGGTGAGGCCACCACCGACGACGAGCACGGTGGCTCCGGCGCCGAGGTCGTCCAGCCGGTCCCGCAGTCGCAGTGCGGACTGCTTGCCGGCGATGTCGTAGGCGTGCTCGGGAACGTCCACGGCGGCACTGCCGAGGGCGTAGACGAGGGTGTCGTAGGCGATGTCCCCGTCGTCGGTGTTGACGATCTTGCGTTCGGCGTCGACCGCGGCGACCCTCGCGATTCGCACCCGCACGCCGGTGTTCGCGAAGACGTCGGTCAGCTTGCGCGCTTTCAGGTCCTGCCCGGTCGCGAGCTGGTGCAGGCGCACCCGCTCGACGAACTCGGGGTCGGCGTTGACGAGGGTGATCTCGGTGTCGGCGGGGTGCAGCTTCTTGGCGAGGCGGCCGGCGGCGTTGGCTCCGGCGTATCCGGCTCCGAGGACGACGATGCGGTGGGTCATGGTCTTGCTCCTGTCAGGTTGGTTTCGCCTCCTGAACCGGACAGCGACGCGAAACCTGACAGGAGCGGACTGTGATCCGGGTCACCACTCTCCGGGGAGGGGTTCGCGGCGGTCGATCCCGGCCCACTGCCGCGTGGCGTGGTCGAGCTTGGCGGGGTTGGCCTGGGTGTGGACGGCCGCGATGCCGTCGGTGGTCACCTCGAGGGACATGACGACGAAGACCCGTCCGCCGACCGCGAGCACCAGCGCGGGAACGCCGTTGACGACCTCGGCGAAGAACTCGAGAGGGCCGCCGGCCATCTCCCTCTTGGCGGCGCTGGGCGTGAACAGGGTGCGCAGGAACCTCGCCACCTTCAGCGCGCCGGTGATCGGCTTGGACACGCTCGGGAACACGCCGCCGGCGTCGCCCGCGCTGATCGCGTCGTCGGCGAGCAGCTTCACGAGCGAGTCGGTGTTGCCGCTGAGCGCCGCGGCGAGGAACTCCTCGACGATCTTGCGCGCGCCCGCCGCGTCGACCTCCACGCGGGTGCGGCCGGTGGCGAGGTGCTGCTTGGCGCGTCGGTAGATCTGCTGGCAGTTGGCCTCGGTGAGGTCGAGGATCTCGGCGATCTCGCCGTGCGAGTAGCCGAACGCCTCCCGCAGCACGTACACGACCCGTTCGTTGGCCGAGAGCCGTTCCATCAGGGTGAGCATCGCGATCGAGACGGACTCGCGCTGCTCGACGGTCTCGGACGGGCCGAGCATCCGGTCACCGGCGAAGACGGGTTCCGGCAGCCACTGGCCGACGTAGGTCTCGCGCCTGGCCCGCGCCGAGGTGAGCCGGTTGAGGCAGAGGTTGGTGAGCACCTTCGTCAGCCACGCCTCCGGCACCTCGACGTGATCGCGGTCGGCGGCCTGCCAGCACAGGTAGGTGTCCTGCACCGCGTCCTCGGCGTCCGCCGCCGAACCCAGCAACCGGTACGCGATCGCTTCCAGCCGTGGCCTGGACTCCTCGAACAGCGCAAGCATGATCGCAGTCAATCACGGATGCATGCGGGCGCCCTTGAAGATTTTGTCGACGGCGTTCTTCTGGCCGTGCACGGCGATTCCGACCAGGTCGAGGTCCTGGGTGTGCACCTTGCGCACGGCAGCGCGGTTGTCCTCGTCGTTGCCGGTCGCGAACAGGTCGGCGGTGAAGATCGCCATCGTCTGGTTGCGGTTGAGCGCGCGTTCGCGGGCCCTGGTGAGCAAGTCCTTGTCGCCCTGAAGGACCACGACGGGCTGGCGGAACATCGGCAGGTAGGTGACGTCGTCGGCGTCCATGTACGGCTCGCCGCGCAGTTCGTCGGGCAGTCCGCTGACGAGGAAGGCCGTGACGTTCAACGCCTGCCAGCCGGCCAGGTCGTCCCGCAGCAACACAGCGATCTTGGTGTCGAACATGGCCCCACGATCGCTGCGGCTCGAGGTCCGCGTCTTGTACGTTTTTGACATGTCCGTCGTGGCCTGGAAGCCGGCGATAGAAGGCATCAAGGAGGTCTTCCACGCCTCCTTCACCACGCACGTCTACCCAGCGCACACGCACGACGCGTGGACGTTGATGCTGCTCGACACGGGTGCCGTGCGCTACGAACTGGACCGTCACGAGCACGGTGCTCTCGTCTCCGGCGTCACGCTGTTGCCACCGCACGTGCCGCACGACGGCCGGTCCGCGCACCCGACCGGCTTCCACAAGCGCGTGCTGTACCTGGACGGCTCGGTCCTGCCCGACGAGCTGATCGGCAAGGCCGTCGACACCCCGATGCTGGTCGATCCGCTGCTGCGGCAGCGGGTGCACCAGCTGCACCTGGCGCTCGACGATCCGTTGGAGGCGTCGAGCAGGCTTGCGTTGATCACCGAACGGCTCACGCACCACTTCGCGGGCACCTCGCCCGTCGTCCACGCGGATCCGACGCTGGCCGACCGGTTGCGGCAGCTGCTCGACGCGTCGTTGCCGTTCGGGATCTCGCTCGCCGAGGCGTCCGAGCAGTTGCAGACCAGTCCGACGCACCTGGTGCGGGCGTTCAGCAGGCGGTTCGGGCTGCCACCGCACCGGTACGTGACCGGGCGCCGCGTGGATCTCGCTCGCGGGTACCTGGTGGAGGGACGCCCTGCGGCGGAGGCGGCGGTGCTGGCCGGTTTCCACGACCAGTCCCACCTGACCCGCCATTTTCGCCGTGTCCTGGGTACGAGTCCCGGCCGGTTCGTACGCTGACACGGTGCACGTAGGCATCCTCGGCCCCGTTGAGGCGCACTCCCCGGACGGCAAAGTCGCGGTGGGTGGGCCGCGGCCGCGTACCCTGCTCGCGCTGCTGGCCGTGCGGGTGGGCGACATCGTCCCGCTGGACCGGTTGATCGACGAGCTCTACGGCGACGAGCCGCCGTCGGACGCGGCGAACGCGTTGCAGGGCCAGGTGTCGCGGCTGCGCCGGGCGCTCGGGGACGCGTCGCTGATCGAGTTCCACCCGGCCGGGTACCGGTTGGCGCTGAAGCCGGACCAGGTGGACGCGCACAGGTTCACGTCGCTGGCCGCGGAGGGCCAGCAGGCGTTGGAGCAGGGTGATCCGCGAGTGGCGGAATCCCTTCTGGCAGAGGCACTTCAGCTCTGGCGCGGTCCCGCGCTCGCCGACGCCGACGCCGACGGCCACGCGACCCGGCTCGAACAGCAGCGGTCGGCCGCCACGAGTGCGCTGGTCGCCGCGCGGATCCGGCTCGGCAAGGCCGACGTGCAGGAGATCTCGTCGCTGGTCCGGCAGCACCCGTTGGACGAACGCCTGCGCGGCTACCTGATGCAGGCGTTGAACCAGCAGGGCCGTCAGGCCGAGGCGTTGCAGGCGTTCGAGGACGCCCGCGCACTGCTGGCCGAGGAGCTGGGCACGGACCCGTCGCCGGAGCTGCGCGCGATCCACCTGCAGATCCTGCGCGGCCAGACGCACCGCGAGCTACCGGCGCAGCTCACCAGTTTCGTCGGCAGGCAGGAGGAACTGCGGCGGATCGCGTCGCTGACGGCGCGGCTGATCACGCTGACCGGGCCCGGTGGTGCGGGCAAGACCAGGCTCGCCCTGCAGGCCGCCGGTCCCGACGCGATCTTCGTCGACCTGGCGCCGGTCAAGGACGTGTCGGCGGCCGCGCTGCAGGCGTTGGGGCTCAAGGAAACCGTGCTGGCGCCGGAGGATCGCCTGACGCTGGCGCTGCGCGAGCGCGAGACGTTGCTGATCCTGGACAACTGCGAGCACGTGATCGTCCAGGCCGCCCGGCTGGCGCAGCACCTGCTCAGCTCGTGCCCGTCGTTGCGGATCCTGGCGACGAGCCGGGAACCGTTGGGTATCACGGGCGAGACGCTGTGCCCGGTGCCGCCGTTGAAGCCCGAGCAGAGCGTGGCGTTGTTCACCGACCGCGCCCGCCTGGTGAACCCGACGTTCGTGCAGGACCAGCACACGGTCGACATCTGCCGCGAGCTCGACGGCCTGCCGCTCGCGATCGAGCTCGCGGCGGCGCGCACCAGAACGTTGACGACGGAGGAGATCTCGGCTCGGCTGGGCGACCGCTTTCGCTTGCTCACCAAGGGAAACCGTGCCGCCGCACCGCGCCACCAGACGTTGCGCGCGGTGGTGGAGTGGAGCTGGGACCTGCTCGACGCGGACGAGCGCGATCTCGCTGCTTGTCTCGCCACGTTCAGCGGCGGGGCGACGCTGGAAGCTGTCGAACAGGTCTGCCGGCACGACATCGAGGTGCTGGAAGCGTTGGTGGACAAGTCCTTGGTGGACGCAGCCGACGGCCGTTACCGCATGCTGGTGACCATCAGGGAGTTCTGCGCCGAACACAAGCGGGTCGACGCCGAGCACGCCGCCTACTTCCTCGACCTGGCCCGGCGCGCGGATCCCGAGCTGCGGCAACGAAACCAGGTGCGGTGGTTCGCCCGGTTGACCGCCGAGCACGCGAACCTGATGCAGGCGGTCGAGTGGGCCACCGAGCACGACCCGGAGCTCGCTCTGCGGCTCGTGTCCGCGCTGTCGTGGTACTGGTACGTGAAGGGCAGCCGCACTGAAGTCCAGGGCGTTGCCAGGAAACTCCTCTCCCGCGTGCCCGAACAGTCCACAGAGGACTATGCGATCCTGCTGGCCCTGGCCGCACCGGAGCGCGTGCAGAACGTGTTGCAGGGCTTGACCGGCCCGATCAGGCAACCGTTCGCGCTCGTCGCGTGGGCCATGCTCGTCGGCCCGCCGGACCCCGGCGCCCCGCGCACCGAGCTGCAGAACGAGGTGGAGCGCAGCGACGACCCGTGGATCAAGGGCCTGATCGCCTTCAGCAACTCCTACACCGGCTGGGCGGCGCGCGGCGACCGAGCCGTGGCGATCGAGAGCGCCCGCGAGGCGCTCCGGCAGTTCCAGGAGCTGGGCGAGCGCTGGGGCTCCGCCCAGGTCCTGGACGTGCTGGCCACCCTCACCGAGGACCCGCACGAGGCCCTCGCCCTCACCGACGAGGCGCTGAAGGCCGTCGGAGAGCTCGGCGCCAAGGAGGAGCTAGCCGAGCTGCGCGGACGGCGGGCGGACCGGTTGCTCGACATCGACTCCGACGAGGCCGAGCGCGACTACCTGCAGGCGTTGGAGATGGCGACGGAGGCAGGTCTGGCCGCGACTCGGGCGCTCGCCAACGCCGGCCTGGCCAAGATCGCCCAGCGCAGGGGAGATCTGGCCGGTGCCGAACAGCTGTTGCGGGAAGCCCAGGGGGAGCTGGGTTTCGGGTGGATGCACACGGCGGCCAAGCAGCACGTCGAAGCCGCGTTGGCGGAACTGCTCACCGAGCTGGGACGTACTCCGGGAGCGTGATCGCGGTCGCCCGCTGGAGGTCGATCCTCGCGAACATCGGCGCCTTCGGCAGGAAGCCGAACATCCGGTCCCGCGCCCACATCCCGAGCCTGGTCGCGGGCGCGAGGAACCGGCCGGGACTGCCCTGGCAACCGCGCGCGTACGGCCCGATCCTCGCCTCGTACCTGGCGAAGGCATCACCTCCCGCGGCCATCTCGCCTGCCAGCACGTAGGCCGAGACGACCGCGAGCCCGGTGCCCATGCCGCCCAGCGTCGACCCGTATCCGGCGTCGCCGATCAGCGTGACCCGTCCCGAACTGACCGTCGGCATCCGCACCTGGCTGATCGAGTCGAAGTAGACGTCCGGCGCCACCAGCGCGTCCGGCATCAGCTCCGGCGGTACCGACGACCTGAACATCAGCCAGCCGGGCGCGGTGATGACGCCGGGCGCGCACGTCAGGTCGCGGTCGTTGCCCTCGGCGTCCCAGATCGCGAAGTAGTAGCCCTGGAACTTCGGCCGGTACTCGGGAAAGACGAGCCGCCGCACCCCGGACCGCATCCCGTCCGCGCCGATGACGAAGTCGAACCGCCGCGGCCGTCCGTTGGCGAACGTCACGTCCACCCCGGCACCGTCGTCGTCGAGCGAGGTGATCCAGTCGCCGAAGACGTACTCGGCATCGGCAACGCCGACCTCGTACAGAATCCGTGACAGGTCACCGCGGCGTATCTCCACCTCTCCCCCGGTGTACGACGCGGGCAACCGGCACCGTTCCCGTCCTGAGGGATCGCGGAACACCATGTCCGGCAACGAAGTGCGCGCGGCACGTACCGCGTCGAGCACGCCCATGCGCCGCAGCACGGACAGGTGTGCCTCGCCGCGGAAGTCCACGGCCTGACCGCCTTCACGCAACGACGGCGCCCGTTCCACGACCGTGGGCGAGAAGCCGAAGCGTGCGAGCCAATGAGCGAGCGCGGGCCCGGCGACTCCCGCTCCCGAGATCAAAACGTCCATGACCGGGAAGGGAACGCCGGGCCGCTGACCAAACGCCTACTGTTCGCTGATGGCCTTGAGCATCTGCGAGATCTGGCCCTGCCGGGTGCTGACCACGCGCTCGGCGTAGGCCATCGTCTCCGGGTTGGAGCCGTCCTTCTTCTCCGTGAGGGCCATCTCCACGGCGGCCCCCTGGTGCCCGGCCATCAGGTTGAGGTAGGTGAGGTCGAACTCGGCTCCGCTCTTCTCCTTGGTGTCGTTGATGACCTTGTCGTCGAGCAGCGGCTGACCGCCGTGAGCCGCGTGCAGGTTCGCGCCGCCCTCCTCCGGCTTGCCCCAGAGCTTCAACCACGACTTCAGCATGGAGAGCTCCTCCCGCTGGGTCGCGTCGATCGCGCCGGCGAGGTCCTTCGCCTCCTTCTTCGTGGCCTTCGCGAGCGCCAGCTGCGAGAGGCTGATGCCGAGTTGCAGGTGGTCCACCATCATCTGCGCGAACATCACGTCCGCGTCGTTGAACCTCGCGCCGGCGGCGGGAACGGGTGGTGCGGCGGAGGTGGCGCCGTGCCCGTGGCCTCCCTGGCCCGGTGGCACGATCGCCTCCCCGCCGCACCCCGCCAGCACCAGGACCGCGGCCGCGATCGCGATCACCAGGCGCCTCATCGGATCAGAGCTTCTGCCACAACGCCGCCGCGTTCGGTGGTTCCCAGCCGGTCAGCGAGGTGTGCGCCTGCAGGCACTTGTAGCTGGACCCGCCGTAGGTCACCTGCGCGCCGACCGCGTAGTACGTGTTCGGCGCCCACGTGCCACCGACGGGAGGGGCCGTCGTGGTCGTGGTGGTCGGTGGCGGTGTCGGGTCGCCACCGCCGCCACCGATGTTGATGTCGACGCAGGAGTAGAACGCCTTCACCGTGTCGGCGATGTTCCAGACCGCGCGGAGCTTCTGGCGGCCGGAGAACCCGCTCAGGTTGATGGTGTGCCGCACCGGGTCGACCGGCGCCGCGTTGCCGCCGTCGACGAAGGCCACGCGCGTGTTGCCGATGAAGTACTCGTAGTCGCGCGTGCGGTGCCGGGCGGTGAACGTCCAGGTCATCGTCAGGCTGGTGCCGGTGCTGGTGGCCTGCCACGGCTTGCTGTCGTCGTTGAGGACGGCGAAGTCCTTGCGATCCTCGCCGCTGCAGGTGACGAGACCTTTGTCGCCTTCGGCACTCTGCGGCTCCCACTCGGGACCACCGCAGTTCTTGACGACTCCGGAAGCACATTGCGCCTGCCGGCTGGGCGGCGAGGACACGTAGCCGTGCGCACTGGCCGAACCGACCGGCGTGATGAACACGATGACAGGGACCGCGGCCATGACCAGGGCCGCTTTTCGGGTGAGTTTCATCGTCCGAACTCCTTGGATCGTTCCCAAACGGGCTGGACCCGTGGCAGGGGGCGGGAACCGGGAGCGACCAGATCGCTCGCCGATCCAGTTTCGGGGTGGTCTAGACCATAAACCTGACTCCGGAAAGCGGTCAAGCAGTCACTGGTTCGCAACCGGAAATCGGTGACTGCCAACAAGTCCGCGTCGGCAAGTGGTCCTGTCCAATCACCGGACTGGTACTGGGTGCAAAGAAGCGTTTTCGCGGGTAGCCCGGGACATGCGCGATTTCACCCAGCCCGCCAGGGCGACAGGCCCCGGCGTAGTAGCCGACGGACCGGCCGGAGCGGCCACGGTGCTCGTGATCGATCCAGCAGGCGAAGCCTCGCACGACGAAATCCCCGCAACCTGGCGCGAGCTGGCCGACCGGTTGCGCATCGTCTGGCTCCGAGTCCCCGCCGCCCCGGAGTGGAAGTCCACAGTGGACAAGGTGCTCGACAAACACCGCGACGACCCGCGCACCGTCCTGCACGTGGTGACGAGCGGCCCGGTGGCAGCCGACGTGATCGACCTCGTCCGCCACCACGAGGACCTGGTCCGCTCGGTCCTGCTGGTGGACCCCGAAGTGGAAGTGCACGAGCCCTTCGCCCACGTGGTCGTCCGCTCGCACGGCGGCCCGGACGACCGAATCCCGGCCCCGCTCCCCCTGGGCCACCCCGACGTGGTCTTCAACGTGGTGAAGGCCCTCAACACCCTGAGCTCTTAGAACTTCCTCTGAACCGGACAGAACGGCCACCCGTATCCCTCACCAGGGAACACCGAGACGGGAGGCTTCATGCGTGCGCGTCTGCTCATCATCGTGCTAGGCCTGTTAGCACTGACAGGCTGCTCCAGCGTGGGCGGCAACACCGCCGGCGGCGAGCCGGCAGCCAACGAGGCGGACGCGACCTTCTCGCTGCGCATGATCCCCCACCACCGCCAAACGATCGAGATCGCCAAGGTCGCCGTGGAGCGCTCCAAGGACGACTTCGTCATCAACGTGGCCGACAAGATCGCCACAGCGGAAGCCGGCGAGATCGAGCAGATGTCCACCTATCTCCGCTCCTGGAACATCCCGATCCCGGGCGACGACGCCGCCACCACCCACAAGATGGCGGGCATGATGACCGCCAAGGACGTG
Organism: Lentzea nigeriaca; assembly: GCF_016907955.1. GTDB lineage: Bacteria > Actinomycetota > Actinomycetes > Mycobacteriales > Pseudonocardiaceae > Lentzea > Lentzea nigeriaca. The sequence goes on from NZ_JAFBCX010000004.1 coordinate 121,460, forward strand.
GAAAGCCTGAAGGCGGCCCAGGGCAAGCAGTTCGACGACCTCTTCCTCGCCACGCTGTCCCGGCACCTGCGCAGCGGTGTGGACATGGCGAAGGAAGCCCAGACCCAGGGTGTGCACGTGGGATCCAAGGCTCTGGCAGGCAAGATCGTGGTCTCCCAAACCGAGGTGATCGACCAAATCGCCGCCAAGAAGAAGGCCTGACCGCACACCGGACCCCGCTCAGCCCCCAGCACACGCCCATCGCATCCGCGTGGTGGGCGTGTCGGCGTACCCGTGAGGAGTCGCGTTCCGGCGTGGTCGCTTTGGTCCTTTACCGAGCGCTGGTCTTTTCATCGCCGCTTCGCGACGATTGCGATTGGCGCTTGACTTCGGGGCCCTTGCGAGGCGCTGGTCGGCCTCAAAAGCCGGGCATGTAAAGCGCCCGGCCGATCCGAACACGGTAGCACCTCGCACCCAAAGTCATCTATGAAGGAGCGGGGCCGGTCAAGTCCCTTGTGGGGCTTGTTTTTCCGGGTTTTCGGCTGCTTGTGGCATGGCGTGTCCGGCGGCGGGGTCAACGACCGGCCGCAGGCCGCCCCGCCAGGGGCCGGAGGGTCTTGACGCCGCCGAGGGACACGTCACGCTGTTCGAGCCGAAAAACAGGCTCTGCTTGGTGTGGGGTCGCGTTCACCGTGCCGGGGTCTGTTCCCGGTGACAGGCCAGGATCGTCCTGGTTGCCGGTCATCTATTCGCAGGTGTGTGCGTGGTGGGATGCGACCGTGACCGGGCGGGGTCGATCAAGACCACGACCACGCCGGTGCGGGGGTCAGACTTCGGACGATCCGCGCCCGGTCACGACCAGGCCCGCGGCTCATGCCGCGGAGTCCGGTGAACTGGTTGTGGCCCGCGGGTTCAGCGCGCGGATGTGCCCGTCGCGCAGGCCGTAGTAGACCAGGGTGAGCAGCCGGCGGGCCACCGCGACGGTCGCGATGCCGCGGCCGCGGCGCTCGCGGATGCCGTCGCGGGTGGCGACCAGCCACCCCGCGCCGGCGGGGGTCTTCTGGGCGGCCTCGACCACCGCCCACCGCAGCAGCCGCGAGCCCTGTTTGGTGATGTGCCCGCGCCGCACGGTGCGGTCGGACTCGTGATGCCGGGGGTGAGCCCGGCCCACGAGCACAGCTGCCGCGGCCCGGCGAACCGGTGAACGTCACCGATCTCGGCGACGATCACCGCCGCGAGGATCGGGCCGATACCGGGGACCTGCTGGATCACCGCCCAGCCCGGGTCCCGGGCGGCCCGGCGCAGGACCAGGCCGGTGACGGTGCCGATCTCGAAACCGAACTCGTCGACCAGCCGGCACAGCGAGTTCACCCTGGCCCGGAACACCGGCTCCAGCGGGGCCGCCGCGAGCAGCGCACGCCCCCGCACCCCGAACAGGTCGGTCACCGGCAGCCGCAGGCCCTGCTTGGCCAGCACCCCGTGCACGCTCGCCTTCAACCCGGACCGCAGGCCGACCAGCCGGCACCGATACCGCACCAGCTCCCGCAACTCCCGCACCGCCGGCGGGGCGATCCACGCCTCGGGCAACCGGCCCATCCGCAGCAGATCCGCCAGATCCGCCGCATCCCGGTAGTCGTTCTTCACCCGCCGGGTCGCGAACCCCTTGATCCCCAAAGGATGCGCCAGATGCACGTTCGCGCCCGCCTCCGCGAGCGCGTCCGCGGCCCAGTACCAGCCATAGGTGGCCTCCAGCACCACCTCCGGCGCCCGGCCCGCCTTCGCGACCTCCGCCATCAACGCCATCGGATCGTTCACGACCCGCACCGCATCCAGCCGCTCACCCGCCGCGGTCATCCGCACGATCACCGAACGAGACCGGTGCAGATCGATCCCGACGAACTGTTTCCCGTCATACTCAGACACAGGGGCCTCCCTTGGAGTTGAAGTGAGCCAACCCGAGTGTCCGCTCGGGACCCACCAGGAGCGAGGCCCCGCTCCTTCATCGCATCAAGCACCAATCGCGGTGCGTACGTGGTTGAGTTTGTGCGGTCAGGTTCCGGAAATTACCGCTTCCCGGTTTTGCATTGCCCTGTCCGGCTCGCTTCGCTTCGCCACGCCGGTGCGGGGCTGGCGATTCACTCGATGGTGTTCATTTTCGGCCCCGATATTCACGTGATCTTGCGGTAAATTAGAACACGTGAGCGACCCCAGCCTTCCCCTCCTCTCCACCGGCGAGCTGCTGCGCGGCATCGTCGACGAGGTGACGGAATCCCGGGCCCGCGATTATGCGATCATGCAGAAAATCGCCGAATTGAACCGGCGCGGCGCCGCCACCGAACTCGGCTACAAAAACCTTGCACTCGTGCTGCGCGACGCGGTCCGCTGGGACAAGAACACCGCCACACGGTGGGTCGAGCAGGCCGCGAAGCTGAGCGGTGAGATCACCCCGACCGGCAGCGAGATCACCGCCCGGCTCCCGATCACCGCCACCGCCGCCGCCGAGGGCGCCCTGTCGATCGAGCACGTCGCGGTGGTCGCCGAGGCGATGCAGACGCTGCCCGCCGACCGTGAGGCGCAGCTGGTCGACTACGCCCGCCAGTTCGAGCCTGCCCTGGTGCGTGCCCTGGGCAAGAAGCTGATCTACGGGTTGTTCCAGAACGACCCCGAACCGACAGATCCCCAGCCCGAGCCCGCCTGCTCCCGTAACCGGCTGGCGCTGCGCCAGACCAGGGACGGGGTGGTGAAGTACGCCGGGACGATGGACCCGGTCACCGGCGCGACGTTGATGGCGGCGCTGGGCCCGCTGGCCAAACCCCGCCCCGCCACCGCCGAGGGCCCCGACCCGCGCACGCTGGACGAGCGGCAGGGCGACGCCCTGGCCGAACTGCTCGATCTGGTGTTGCGCGCGGACGTGCTGCCCGAACACGGCGGCGAAGCCGTCGCGCTGACGGTGACCGTGGACTACGACGACCTGGCCGAGCAGGCCGGGGCGGCGACGCTGGACAACGGCGTGCACCTCCCCGCCGACCAGGTCCGCCAGCTCGCCTGCAGCGCCGGGATCCTCCCGATCGTGCTGGGCAGCCGGTCCCAGCCGCTCAACGTGGGCCGCCGGTCCCGGCTGTTCACCTCCGGCATCCGCCGCGCCCTGGTCGCCCGCGACCACGGCTGCGCCTTCCCCGGCTGCACCCGCCCCCCGAAACACTGCGACGCCCACCACATCCAGCACTGGGCCGACGGCGGCGACACCTCCCTCGACAACGGCGTGCTGCTGTGCCGCCACCACCACACCCTCATCCACCGCAGCGGCTGGGACGTCACCATCGAACACGGCGTCCCGGTCTTCTACCCGCCCGCCTGGCTCGATCCCGAGCGCAGACCCAGACGCAACCAGCTCCACACCGCCGCCTAACCCCGACCGCGAGGGACGCGAACGGACCCCACCACCATCACGTCGACCGCCACGGCCGTGCAGCACCACCACGGCCGTGGCACAACCATGCCCAAAACGCGGGACGGCCAGCAGCGGCAACGCCGCGCGGAACCGACAAAGCCACGACACCGACGAGGCTCTGACACTGGCGAGGCCGTGGCGCCGACAAGGCGATGACACGGGCAAGGCGCTGGCACCGGGCAAGCTGCGGCACCGGGTGGGCAAGCAGTGCCCTGGACATGCAGGCACCGAGCAGGCAGCGGCACCCGTCAGGTAGCGACACTCCCGGAGGCAGCGGCTCCGACGAAGCAGCAGCTTCGGAAAGGCGGCGGTATCGACCCAAGCGGTGCCTCGGATCGGGCAGCGGCATCGGGAAAACACAGGAATCAGCAATGCCGAAGACAAGAACCGATCCCGCTATGGCAATTCGAAGCGAGCTGCAAACCTCCGCCGCTCACATGGCCAATGGCGAAGCCGCGGCAGACCCGAAGCCGCGATGGCGCAGCCGAGCCGGACAGACCAATTCAGAACCGGGTAGCGGTAATTTGCGGAACCCGACCGCCTAACGCGACCACGCACGCTCGCGATTGGTGCTTGACTTTGGGTGCGAGGTGCTACCGTGTTCGGATCGGCCGGGCTCTTTATGCCCGGCTTTTAGAGGCCGACCAGCGCCTCGCAAGGGCCCCGAAGTCAAGCGCCAATCGCAATCGTCGCGAAGCGGCGATGAAAAAACCAGCGCTCGGTAAAAGCCCGCGCAACCACCTACACAAGGCGACCGAACCCGCCCAGGCAACCCCTCCGCTGGAACCGTAACCGCTCACCCTGGACAAAAACCAATCGGCACCCGAACCAGGAGATCAATACCCTCCCCACCATGTACCCACAGGTGGAGCCCTACGCCCAGGGCATGCTCGAAGTAGGCGACAACCAGCGAATCCACTGGGAAGCAAGCGGCAACCCAACCGGCAAACCCGCGGTCGTCTTCCACGGCGGCCCAGGCTCTGGCTCCAGCCCGCGATGGCGCGAGGACTTCGACCCGGAACACTGGAACCTGATCCTCTGGGATCAGCGGGGCACCGGCAGGAGCACCCCACCGGTCAGCGACCCGGCCACCAGCATGGAGCACAACACCACCCAGCACCTCATCGACGACGCCGAGAAGCTGCGGGAACACCTCGGCATCGAGAAGTGGTTGCTGGCAGGCGGTTCCTGGGGCTCGACCCTGATCCTCGCCTACGCCATCCAGCACCCGGACAGGGTCAGTGAGATCGTCATCCCTGCCGTGACAGCGGGGCGCCCGGAAGAAATCGAGTGGATCACGAGGGGCCTGGGGCTGTTCTTCCCGGACTACTTCGAGGCCTTCCAGAACGGTGTCCCGGCAGAAGACCGGGAAGGCAACCTGGCCCGCGCCTACAACAAGCTCCTCAACGACCCCGACCCGGCGGTTCGCGAGAAAGCCGCCTGGGACTGGAACAAGTGGGATCTGTCCACGATGACCGGCGGCGACAACGACTTCACTGGCACGAGCTACGGAGACCCGGTGGTGCGCTACCAGATGGCCAGGACCGTCACCCACTACTGGGGCAACGACTGCTTCCTGGAGCCGACCTACATCTTCGACAACCTGGGCAGGCTCAAGGGCATCCCGGGCGTGCTGATCCACGGGCGCAACGACTTCGGCGGGCCGCTGCGCACCGCGTGGGAGATCGCCAAGCGGTGGCCCGACGCCGAACTGGTGATTCTGAACGACGCGGGCCACCAGGCGAAGGACGGCAGCAGCATGGGCAAAGCCATCGCCGAGGCCGTCGAGAAATTCCGTTAGGGCGCAACGGGTCCGGGTCGGTGGTACAGGTCCTCACCGGCCCACCGGATCCGGTCGGAGAAGCCGAACCCCGGTGCCGCGACGAAGTTCGCCGCGTCGTCCACCGAGCCCGAGCCGTCGTACTTGGCGCGCAACGGATACGGGAACACCGGGCGGGTGCGCACGACGTTGCCCTCGGAGTCACGGCCGGAAGCGACTACCCGTGCGGGTGCCGCGCCGCCCTCGACCCACGAGACCAGCGCCGGGAACGGGTCGAAGTCGGTCAACGTGTCGCCACCGGAGCAGTGCCACATCGACGGCACGACGAACAGGCGGGCCCAGTCCTGGGATCGGCCGCCGGTCAGGCGCTGCCAGTAGTCGAGTGTGCCTTCGAACGGGATGCCCTGGTCGCCTGCGCCGTGCCAGATGATCAGTTTGCCGCCCGCGCGGCGGAACTCGCGCAGGTCCAGGGACATCGCGTTGGCCTTCACCGTTTCCGGTACCAGGCGGCGGAACTCGCGCAGCGTGAACTCGAACGAGGCCAGCGACGAGTGTGGCTTGCCGATCGGGTACACGAGGTGCTTCAACGCGTTGTCCGCCAAGCCGGCGGAGATCGCCTGGCCGAACTCCGGCGTCGGGTTGAGCCAGAACGTCCACGACACCTCCGACCCGTACGCCTGGCCACCGGGATACAGCCGCACGCCGGCGTCGGACGGGCCGGCGTAGAGGCGGTGGACGCGGGCGATCTCATCGGCGGTCAGCTGGCCCGCCAACGACGAGGGGTCGAACCTGCACAGCCTCGGGTCCTCGATCTGGCCGTCCACCAAGCCGTCGAGGCCGTCGCACGACTTCATCACCGCGTTGTGCAACAACAGGATCTTGTCGTTCGGGATGGCGTTGCGGGCGATCCACGCCTGGTAGGCGATCAGCGCGGTGTAGGTGAACGCCGGTGCGGCCGAGATGATGCCGTCGAAGTCGTGCGGGTAGCGCTGCGCCAGCAGCAGGGCTTCGCGGCCGCCGTTGGAGCAGCCGTTGAAGTACGACTTGCGCGGCGCAAAGCCGTAGAACACCGAGATGATCCGCTTCGACACCTTCGACAACGCGTGCGGTGCGCGGTAGAAGTAGTCGTCGCGGGCCTGCTGGTTGTCGATCGCCCAGGTCGTGTCGAAACCGTTCTCCGGCGTCACCTGGTGACCGTCGTCGGTCGCGGCCACCGCTGCGTTGCCGAACGCCGGTCCGCAGCCCTGCGGAAAGGCCGGATCGCCGATGATTCCGCAGAATCCGCCACATCCGTACTGGAGGTAGCGGCCCTGATAGCCGCGCGTCGGCAGTTTCAGCTGGAAGCCGATGTTCGGCTCGATCGTGCCGCGCACGTCGCAGAATTCCGTTGCACCGGAGACGACCGAGGCTGACGTGACGCGGGTCCGGGCGTCCGGCACGTCGTACGAACGCACCAGGTCGGCACACGAACGCACCGGACGCGAACCCTGATCGGCGGCAACGGCGGGAGCAATCCCCGCTCCCACCAGCAACACCGAAAGAACCACAACGAACAACTTGCGATGCATAGCGTCCTTCCCCCTGTAGACGGACGTACAGGGGGAAGTCTTGCAGCTATCCGACGTGCACGCGTGGCCGTCGGGAAGGATCCGACTCCGCCGAGCGGATGATCTCGCGTACAACCGGAGGCGTATCCCCGCGGCCGAGAATCAGGTACCGGAAGAGGTGCCCGAGCGGATTTCCTTCCGACCACTCGAAGTGCGCGTGCGGGATCACGCCGGTGGAGTCGCGCAGCGCGAGCAGGATCGCCGCGATCGCGTTCGGTGCGGCGGGAGCGGACGCGCGCAGCACGCGATGTCCGTCGACCTCGACGCCCTGCACGCACAGCACGTGGCTGAACGAGGACGGGTCGACGATGTCGATCTCCAGGAAGATCACGTCCGCCGAGCCCGGCACCGGGTTGATGCCGCGCTGCTCGGTCTCCTTCTCGTCGTACTCCTGCTTGTCACCGGCCTGGCGGCGGTTCGCGATCAACGTGATCCGGCCGTCGTTCTCGATCGTGTCGGTGATGAACTGACGTGCCTTCTCGTCGAACTTGATCTTGTCGACACGCAGCTCGGTGGTGCGGGAAACGCGTGACACCAGCGAGATCACGACGATGCCGAGGATGAAGCCGAACGAGATCGTGATGCCGTCCGGCTTCTCGATCACGTTCTCCACCAGCGCGTACAGCAGCACCAGCGTCAGCACGGTGAAGCCGATGATCGCGCCGCGCTGCTTCTTGCGCCACGCGGACACCGTCACCGCGAACGAGCCGGACACCATCATCGCCAGGATTCCCGTGGCGTACGCGCCGGCCTGCGCGTTGACGTCGGCGTTGAAGATGATCGTGATGATGATGCAGATGACCGTGTAGACGATCACGACGGGACGGACCGCGCGGCCCCATTCCGGTGCCATGCCGTAGGAAGGCAGGTACCGCGGGACGATGTTGATCAGGCCGGCCATCGCGGACGCGCCGGCGAACCACAGGATGAGGATGCTGCTGATGTCGTAGACCGTGCCGAACGCCTCACCGAGCAGCTCGTGCGCGAGGTACGCGAGCGCTCGGCCGTTCGCGGGGCCGCCCGGCGCGAACTTGTCCTGCGGCACCAGCACGGTGGTGATGAACGACGTCGCGATCAGGTACACCGACATGATCAACGCGGCGGTCGTGAGCAGCTTGCGGGTGTTGCGCACCCGGCTCTCCATCTGCTCCTCCGGCGTCTTCCCGGAGGCCGAGACCAGCGGCATCATGCTGACGCCCGTCTCGAAGCCGGACAGACCGAGCACCAGCAACGGGAACGCGAGAATCGCCGGTCCGACGACACCGAAGACCCCGTTGCCGTGCGACCCCAGCGCGTCGAGCCACCGCTGCAACGCGTCCGGCGTCGCGAACACGTCCACCATGCCCACCACGGCCACGACGGCGTTCAGCGCCAGGAAGACCACCACGAGCGGGATCGCGACGCCCACGGCCTCGCTGAAGCCCATCAGGAACACGCCGCCGAGGATCAGCAGCAGAACGATCGTCAACGCGAGCTCGTAGCCGCGCAACGACTCCGGGACGTACGGGTTCTCCAGCGCGTGCACCGAGGCGTCGGCCGCGGACAGGGTGATCGTGATGATCCACGACGTCGCCACGAACCCGAGCAGCACCAGCACGAAGACCTTGCCCCGCCAGAACGGCAGCAGGTCCTCGAGCATCGCCACCGAGCCCTGCCCGTGCGGGCTCTCCTTCGCCACCCGCCGGTACATCGGCAGCATGCCGAGCAACGTCAGCGCCACGATCAGCAAGGTCGCGAGCGGCGACAGGGCACCGGCGGCCAGCGCGGCGATACCCGGCAGGTACGACAGCGTGGAGAAGTAGTCGACGCCGGTCAGCGTCATGACCTTCCACCACGCGTGCGGCTTGGCGTGCGACTCGTTGCTCTCCGGGCCGCTGGGAGCCACCCGGTCGGCGAGCAACCACCGCGCGACCGGTCCGCCCGGAGGGTCCGGCCGTTCCGGGCTCGGGACCTCTGCAGGGATGGCGTACTCCGTGCTCATGGCGCAGAGCATGCCACTACCCGACGATCAAGGCCTGAAGTCGGCGGGGAATCCAGCCTCCTGAACGGACAAACCGGACGGACGCAGCGTGCCGATGCTGCCCTGCGTGTGCAGGTCCAGGAACAGGTCGACGACGTCCGGATCGAACTGCTGACCTCGGCCTGCCCAGAGCTCGCGCCGGGCCCGGTTCTCGTCCAGCGCGGTCTGGTGTGGACGGTTTGACCGCATCGCGGCCCAAGCCACGCATACGGACAAGATGCGGGCCTCTGCCCTGATGTCCGCGCCGCGCAGCCCGTCGGGGTAGCCGTCGCCGTCGTAGCGCTCGTGCTGCTGCCTGATCACGTGCGCGACGCCCGCGAACCCCGGCACCATCCGTGCGAGCCGGTAGCCGAAGTCGGGGTGCTGGCGCAGCAGCCGCCACTCCTCCTCCGACAGCGCACCCGGCTTGGTGAGCACCACCTCGGGAATGATGATCTTGCCGATGTCGTGCAGGCGCCCGGCCAGCTGCGCGACCCTGATCGTCGGCGCGTCGAGCCCGAACTCCGCCGCCGCCACGCCCGCCCAGCGCGACACCGAGCGGCTGTGGTCGTAGCGGTGCAGCCACCCGTCCACCCTGTCGGCGACCTGGCAGAGGAACTCCGCCATCGCGCCGTCGGTGTCCGGGTCGACCGCGGGCAGCGGCTCCGGGCCGACCGCGATCCGGTTGCGCCCCGCCGCCTTCGCCGCGTACAGCGCCCTGTCCGCGATCACCACGATGTCGTCGGGGCCGTCGCCGTGCGTCGGGAAGCTCGCCGAGCCGACCGACACCGTGACGGACAACGGGATGTCGTCGTTGCCCGCGTTGACCGGGATCGGCTTCTCCGCGACGCGTTCGCGCAGCCGGTTCGCGATCACGGACAGCCTGCCGGGGCCCGCGTCCGGCACGAGCAGCGCGAACTCCTCGCCGCCGTACCGCGCGAGCACCTCACCCGACCTCGACGCCGCGCGCAGCCGTGCCGCGACCTCCATCAGCACGTCGTCGCCCGCCGGGTGGCCGTAGTTGTCGTTGATCGACTTGAAGCGGTCGACGTCGATGATGAACACCGCGACCGAGCCCTCGCTGCGGCGTGCGCGAGCGATCTCCAACGGCAGCTGTGCTTCGAAGAACCTGCGGGTGTGCAGACCGGTGAGGCTGTCGGTGATGGCGAGCTTGCGCTGGTCGGCCACGAGCCCCGCGAGCCTGGCGATGATCAGCAACGACAGCAGCGCGCCACCCGCCGCCAGCACCAGGACGTCCTGCGACGACTTGACGTCGTGGATGAGCATCAGCACCGGCGCGGCGAGTGCGGCCGACGACAGCGCGATGATCCGGCCGCGGCTCAAGCCGACGTCCTTGACGTGCGCGCGGTCGACGAGACGCGCCATCGTCGGGTGCAGCGCGGCCGCACCCATGCACAGGTTGGCCGACAACCAGATGGCGTCGAGGAAGTTGCCCGCGTGGTAGCTGCCGTCGAGGCGCTGCAGCACGTAGATCGTGTCGGCCGTCAGGATTCCCAGCAGGTTCGCCGTCAGCAGGACGAACGCGCGCGGCCGCGGCCCTGCGCCGAAGATCAAACGAAGTGCCACCACGAAGAGCGCGAGATCCATCATCGGATAGCCGAGCGACGCGATCTTCACGAGCGCCGGCGACGTGAGCCTGGCCTGCGGGCCGATCACGAAAAGCCAGGACGCCATGCCCGCGACGACGGCGAGGACGGCGGCGTCGAGCAGGCTCGGCAGGTCGAGTCCCGGAGCGCGGCGGCGGATCAGCAGGATCACACCGGCGACCATCAGCGGGTAATGGCCGAGGTAGAAGATGTCCGCGTACGAGGGGTAATCGTCGTATCTGAAGACGTAGTGCGCTGTGTAGAACGTGAGGTCGGCGATCGCGTAAACGACCTGGCTGAGTGCCAGGAACACCCACGGCCGCCTCCATTGGGGACGGTTGCGGCGCACCCCGGTGAATGTCGCGATCGCAGCCGACGCGCTGATCGCGCAGTAGAGCACCACTCGTACCGTCTGACCCGTTGTCCCCGCAGGGCTGACCGGAATCAGGTAGTAGACGCCCAGCAGCAGGTGACCTGCCACCAGGTACATCCACCACACTCCGGTCCGGCCGGCACGGAAGATGGTCACACGAGACCCCTCGTTCTACGACTTGGTCGAGCCAGGTGATGATGCCCGACTTGGGATGATCGCGGCACCGCCGTTACTCCAATGAGGTGACCACTATTACGGACGCTACCGCAAATCCCTGTTCTGTTTTCACGTGAAAGAAAACCGAGTGCCGTTGCGGCAGCCGGGTACGCCGGCTCACCCAATCCGCCCACGAGTGCGTCCGGCGCGTGATCCCGGGTGTGTCGCCGATCGGTGCCCGCGGGTGGTCCCCGATCGATTTTTGCACGACTTTTCCCCGCCTGAGCGTGATTCGGACACCTCGTACCACGGAGATCGCGTGCATGATCGCGCGTTCGACCTGTTGGCGGACACCCGAGGGGTGCAACGCGGGCCCGTGTCGACGGCCGCGGTGATTTTCGTACGGCCGTCCCGGACATCTCTTCCGAATTGTCGACCGTAGACCTTCGTAGTTAACCGTTGCTGGTACGGGGCGGACCGACAATGGCATCTGTCCATCCAATGTGGACGCACTGCGGACGTGTCCTGGCCGTAGCGGCCACAACAGTGTTTTCGACCCGATATCGTTGCCCGTGTGGACGGCGTGAGGTTCGGGGTGCTTGGGCCGCTGCTCGTCACGCACGGGCAGCGGGACGTGCGCATCTCCGCTGGTCAGCCCCGCCAGGTCCTGGTGCTGCTGCTTCTGCACGCCGGTCAGACCGTCAGCGTCGACCACCTCATGTCGATCCTGTGGGACGGCGATCCACCCGCCAGCGCGCGCAAAGCCGTGCAGGTGCACGTTTCGCAGCTCAGACGGGCTCTCAAGGACCTGCCGGGCGTCTCGCTCGAGTGGTCGCGCCAGGGGTACCGGCTCGACATCCCGGACCGGTCGCTCGACCTGCAGCTGTTCCGCGAGACCGAGGACCCCGACGAGGCGCTGAGTCACTGGCGCGGTCCCGCCCTGGCCGAGCTGACCACGAACACGCAGCTCGCGAACCAGCTGGAGGAGGAGCGGCTCGGGGCGATCGAGCGACGTGTCGACAAAGCGATCAAGGAGGGCCGCCACCACGAGGTCGTCGGCGAGCTGACCGGGTACGTCACCCAACACCCCACCAGGGAACGGCTGCGCGGCGCGCTCATGGTCGCGTTGCACCGCAGCGGGCGGCAGGCGGACGCGCTCAGGGTCTACGACGAGGGCAGGCGGCACCTGGCGGACGAGCTCGGCCTCGATCCGGGGCAGGAGCTCAAGGACCTGCACTCGGCGATCCTGCAGGGCGACATCCCCGCCGTGCCGCGGGAGCTGCCCAAGGCCCCCGAACCGTTCGTGGGACGCCGCGCCGAGATCGAGCTGATCACCAGCTCGCCGGACACCGTGATCGCCGTGCACGGCCCCGGCGGGCAGGGCAAGAGTGCTCTCGCCACCGCTGCGGCCCACGCGATGGCGGAACGTTTCCCGGACGGCCAGTTGTACGTGGACCTGCACGGCGCCACGCCGGGCCGTTCACCGCTCTCCTCGGCCGAGGTGCTCAGGAGGTTCCTGCGCGCGCTCGGCACGCCACCGCTCGCGGTGCCCACGGACACGTCGGAAGCCGCCGCGCTCTACCGGTCGACGCTCGCCCGGCGCAAGGTCCTGGTCGTGCTGGACAACGCGGTGGACGCGGCGCAGGTCGGCCCGCTGCTGCCCGGCGAGGCGGGGTCGGCGGTCCTGATCACCAGCCGCCGGATGCTGGCGACGCTCGGCGCGCGGCACGTCCGGCTCGACCCGTTGCCGGAAGAAGACGCCGTGAAGCTGCTGGGCGACGACGGCGAGGCGGCCAGGCAGGTCGCGAAGGCCTGCGACTACCTGCCGCTGGCTCTCACGATCGCGGCCGCACGGCTGCGGAGCCGGCCGGACTGGACGACGCGGACGCTGGCCAAGCGGCTCGCGGACCAGCGGCACCGGCTGGACGAGCTGAACTTCGACGACCTCGGCGTGCGGACGAGCTTCCAGCTGAGCTTCGAGGGGCTTAACGACTCGTCGACCAGGGCGTTCATCCTGTTGTGCTGCCTCAACGTGCCGACGGTCAGCGAGTCGACGGCACAGGCGCTGCTCGGGCAGGACGACGTGGACCGCGTGCTGGATCCGTTGGTGGACGCCAAGCTCGTGGAGCCGTGCGGGCCGGAGCGGTACCGCGTGCACGACCTGCTGAGGCTCTTCGGCGCCGAGCACCCCAACGACGAGAAGCACGACGCTCTCGCCCGTGCGCTCGCGCACTACCGCGAGACTCTCACCGCGGCATTGAAGAAGCTGCGCCCGCACGCGTACGGCGCGCTCACGAACTCGGCCACGCAACAGGATCTCGCCGAGCCGTTGCAGTGGCTCACCGACGAGGCGGAGAACCTGCTGGCGGCGGCACGGTCCACGATGGCGGAGCCGGCGCTGGCCGAGCACGCCCTGGCGATCGCGCACATGCTCTACCCGCATCTGTTCAAACAGGACAGGGTCGCCGACCTGGTCGAGCTCGGCCAGATCGCTCTGCGGGCAGCGCGCACGATCGGCACCTCCGCCGCGTTGCAGACCGCGCTTCTGGTGCAGTCCGCGGCCAATCGCCGGATCGGTGAGTTCGAGACCGCGCTCGCCCAGCTCGAAGGGGTGCTGGATGCACGAGCGGACGACCCGTTCGGACAGGGCCGCGCGCTCGCGGGCATCGGCACGATCCACCGCGAACTCGGCGATCTCGACCGGGCGGAGAGCACGCTCGCGGAGGCCGTCAGGCTCATCGAGGATCACGGACCCGCTGGTGCGCAACGGGTTCCGCTCTCGGCGCTGGCCCAGGTGCACCAGGTCGCCGGACGGTACGAGCAGGCGCTCGAAGCGGCGACCGAGAGCCTGCGGTACGCCCGTGGGGACCAGGACGCCGCCGGAACCGCGTACGCGCTGGCGTCGCAGGGCCAGGCGCTGTTCAAGCTCGGCCGGCTGGACGAGGCCGCGATCGCGCTGGACGAGTGCATCGACCTGTGCCGGGCCACGGGCGAGCACAACGACGAGTGGCAGGCTCTGCTGTGCCGCGCGGAGGTGCTGCTGGCCGCAGGGAAGACCGAAGAGGCCACAATGGACGCTCAGCGCTGCCTGGAGATCACCAGCGCGCGCGGCGACCGGTACGGCGAGGGCGTCGCCCATCGCGTGCTCGCCAAGGCAGGGCTGGAAAAGCACGCGGACCGGGCGGCCGAACTGCTCGGCACACCCGGTCTGCGCAAGGACACCCTGCTGGAAAGCGTGATCAGCTAGAGATCAGCAGCGGATGTCGGTCTTGCCGTTGGGCTCGTGGGTGCCCCACTGGATGTTGCCGACGGCGTGGGTGCACACGCTCAACGTGGCGGTGCCCTCCGACCAGTTCTCGGCCTTCTTGCCGTGGCACTGCAGGCCCTCGAGGCTGAACGGGGCGCTCCGGCCGGTCGCGACGCTGACGCAGACGTCCCAGTTGGAGTGCGAGCTGCGGAAGCCCTCCCAGACGTACACGTAGGCCCAGTTCTTGTTGCAGCCCTTGAACTGCTTGACCGAACCGATCTTGGTGTCGCCGCTCTTGATGTAACCGGTGGAGCCGATCTGGTCCACCCTGGAGCAGCCCGGCGCCGACTCGGCCTGGGCGGGCGAGGTGAGCCCCAGCATCGCACCCCCGACGATGACGGCTGCGCCCACGGTGCTGGCGATCTTGTTGAACATGCTTCTCCCTCAATGGTTTTACGAAGGTCTTGATGCAGGGCGGACAAGTCAGTCGGTGATGTAGCCGGTCACGGCGCGCCCCCTCAGCAGGCGCTCGACTGCAGCCTGGCGGTGCGGTGGACGCCGTCGGCGTCGACGTAGAGCACCTCGCCGCGGGCGCAGCCGGGCGCGTAGACCATGTTTCCCCAGTGGTTGCCGGGCGTTCCCGGCGCGACGAAGCCGACGTGGTCGCTGCTCGACCACACGGTGATGCGCAGTGCCGAGTCACCGCCGGAGTAGTTCGAGACGCGCACCCAGTTCGTCCTGCACGTCGGCGACCAGCGCAACTCCGCCTTGCCGCTGGTGGACATCTCCGCGGTGTCCGCCACGGTGGAACCGGCGCCGCACCCGGTGTCGGCCGGGTCCTTGCCGTTGCAGCCACGTCCGCTGCAGGACGCCGCCTGGGCGTCCGGCGCCATGAGGCAGCTCAGGAGCGTCAGCGCCGCCGCGGCGAGCAGGCTTGTCGACTTCATGGCGCTGACACTGCTGAGCAGCGCTTGCACCGACCTGACAGCTGCACCCGGTCAGGTGTCAGCGAGGTGTCAGAACAGCAGGACACGCTACGTTCGAACGCGTGCCGAAGTACCCGGTGGACGCGTACAACAACCTCGCCCTGCCGCAACCGCGCGGCCGCACGCCACGGCAGCTGGGCCCCAACCCGGTGGTGCACGGGCGCGAGCGGGAGCTGGCCGCGCTGCGCGCCGGTCTGGAGGAGAGCGGTGTCGCGTTGCTCTGCGGCCCACCGGGGGCAGGCAAGACCACGCTGGCCGTCCGGCTCGCGCACGAGGTCGCGGACCGGTTCCCCGGCGGCCAGCTCCGCGCCGATCTCGCCAAGCACACGATGGACGAGGTGCTGGTCCGGTTCGTCCGAGCCCTCACCGAGCCCGGCCGGGTGATCGAACCGGAGCCGGTGGACCAGCTGATGGAGCTGCTCGACACCCGGCAGGTCCTGTTCGTGCTCGACAACGTGCGAGAGGACCACGACCTCGGCCCGTTCCACCACGAGAACTCGGCGGTGATCGCGACGAGCCGCGAACGCCTGGGCGGCGTGGACCTCGGCCCCATGAGCGTCGAGGACTCGCTGACGTTGCTGCGAGCGTACCTCGGCCCGCGGATCGACGACGAGGACCCGGCGGTGGCCCGCCGGTTCGTCCTGGCCTGCGGGCAGCTGCCGCTGGCGCTGATCATCGCCGCCAAGCTCGCCCACCTCCGCACCACCGCCGCACTGGCCACGCTGGTCGACGAGATCCCCTCCGAGCGCGACAAGGTCTACAGCTCGTTCAAGTGGGCGTACCAGCAGCTCTCCCCCGCGGAAGCCCGCGTGTTCCGGTTGCTCGGAGACGGGTTCGAGCGGGAGTTCTCGATCTCCGCGCTGAACGCGCTGGCCGGCGGTGACGTACGTCAGGCCCGCAACAAGCTGCTCTCACTGCACCTGCTGGAGAACGGGTCCGACGACCGGATCACGATGCACAAGCTGCTCCGCGACTACGCGAAGACGTTGGAACCCCGCGAGCCCGAGGCCCTCGATCGCCTGCTCGACCACTACGTGGCGGTCGCGGCGCAGGAGACCGAGAACGCTGTCGCGGCCGTGGCCCTCGCCGACGACCGGCGTTGTCTCGCACTGGCCGAGCAGCTCGTCGACGCGATGTCGGTGGAGGCACAGGCGGCGGCCGTGGCGGCGGCGCGGTCACTGGGCGACCGGTCGGCGGAAGCCTTGGCGCTGGCCCACCTCGGACACGCGCTGTTCGACCGCGGACGCCTCGACGACGCCGAGGATTGTCACGCGCAGGCGCTCGCGATCCGCCGGGAGACACGGGCGCTGGTGGGGTTGGCCAACGTCTACCTGGCCAGTGGGCTCACGGAGGACGCCGTGCGGCTCTACCGGGAGGTGCTGAAGATCCGGGTCGAGGAAGGTGACGCGCACGGGGAAGCGCGGGCCTGCTTGAGCCTGGGCCGCAGCACCGGTGACATCTCCTACTACGAACGCGCTCGCGACGTCAGCGCCCGGATCGGTGACTCGGAGAGGCTCAGCCGGGCGTGGAACGGCATGGGAAACCTCCACCACCGCGCCGGGCGCCACGCGGAGGCCGTCACCTGTTACACCGCGGCGCTGGAGTCCGTTGTGGACGGTTCAGTGCTGCTGAACCTGGGTCTGACCTACGAGGAGCTCGGGGACCTGGAGAAGGCTGGTGACAGCTACGAACGGGCGGCCGAGCACGCGTTCCGCCTGCGAGACGGAGAGGTTCTCGGCGATGCCGCAAGGTTGCTGTACGCCGCGGGTTTCATCGAGCAGGCGTTGCGGCGGATGAGGCAGGCCGAGGACATCGCCGCGGACGATCACGGACTTCGGAGGTAGGCGAGCGCGAACGTCGAGTCGGCCGCCGCGCCCGCCTGGTCGTAGCAATAGACCTGCACCAGCACCCCGGGCGGGTAGGAATAACCGTTCCACGCCCAGATCCGGCAGTACCGCGGCTCCGGCCCGCTCGCGCTGACCAGCACGGCCTCGCCCGGCCAGACCTTCGGATTGCCGATGCTCTTGTACTGGACGTCGTACCGCCCCACCGCGGTCCTGGTCACCGTCGGCGTTTCACCGTTGCTGCTCCACGACCTGTTGCTGCCCGTCTCGAGCTGAGCGGCAGGAGCGGACAGGTCGTGGTGGATCGCGTTGGACGTGTAGGTGAGGTTCCAGTCGCTGTCGGTGTCGCACGCGACCTTGATCCGGGCGGCCTCGACCGTCGACCGGCAGCGCGCCGGGTACTGCCCGACCGGTGAGACCATCGCGAACCCGTTGCCGCCCAACGTGGTCACCTCGTACTGACCCGGCCCGGTCCTGACGACGCCGTTCGCGCCACCGCGGTACCGGACGGCCGGGCCGTCGCTCACGAAGACCACGGTGAACGGCAGGTTCTTCCGCGTTCCGTTCGGGTTGAAGCACGCGACGTCGACGAGCAGGTCGCGGCCGTCGGCGCGGGTTCCCTCGGTCTGGCAGGAGAACGGCTGGTAGTAGCCCCAGCCGATGCTGAGCTCCGCGTGCACGGTGCCACCGTTGACCTCCGGCACCCGCACGAGGTAGGCACCTTCGCCCTGCCGGACCAGCGTGACGTAGCGCTCGACGCCGTTGCGGCGCCAGGTTCCCCACTGCCACCGCCGGTCCATCTCGACCTCCTGCCCCACCGGCTGGTCGTACTGGCCGAAGGACGTGGTCGCGTAGGCCCAAGCGCCGATCTTTCCGTCCCCTGTGGACGTTCCTCCGGTGACCGGCTCGTTCGGCCCGCCGGTCGCGTTGACACCGGTCGCGTTGGTACCGCTCGCGTTCGTGCCCGTGGCATTCGTGCCGGTGGTAGGCGGTGCAACCGAAACCGATGGGCCCGCGAGTGGCGGTGGCGTGTTCCCCGGCGGGGTCTCGGTCGGATCGGTGACTGACTGGGCTTCGTTGCGCGTCGGCGGCTCCACCCGTTCCGAGCTCGGCATCGCCACGAGGAACACCACGAATCCCACGACGGCGGCGGCGACCTTCCAGACCTGCGGGTCGGTCAGCACCGGACTGTTCTTGGTGATGAGGTCGGTCAACGCCCTGACCGGCCTCGTGACCACGTCGGACACCGTGCGCACCGGGCTGTTCAGCCACGCGAGCCACCGGCGTTCCTCGTCCTCCGGCACCGCCACCAGGCCCGGCGCGATGTACTCGACGCGTTCCCTGAGCCGTTTGGGATCCGCGGGCTTGCAGAGCGCGCACGTGAACACGTGCTGCTGCATCAACCCGAAGTCCTCGGCGTCGATCTCGGCGAGGTCGGTGCAGCCCTTGCCCAACGCCTCGAAGACCGCGACCCGCCCCGCAACGGCCTCGTACGTCTCGGTGGTGGCCACGCCGTCCGCAATGGCCTGACGCTGCTCCGGCATCGTGTCGAGGGCGGCGGCGACCGACGACTCGGGTGTCATCACGTCAGTTTGGAGCCGATCGGACGCGCGCGAAACGACCAATCAGTGGACAAATCATGGACGTCAGCGAGCGGTGCGCGAGCGGTCAGCGCCGAACGCGATCGTGGCGCCATGACGTGGTTGCGCAAGCCTTGGGTAGGACCGTTGGCCTTCGTGGTGGTGGCGTTCGTGGCGTTCTCGCTGCCGCCCTATCTGACCGGTGACCGTGCAGCGGCGCGTGTGCAGTCGGACTGGGGACCGCACTATCCCTTCCTGCTGGTGCACGTCTTCTGCGCGTCGATCGCCATCCTCACGTGCGTCGTGCAGATCTGGCCTTGGTTCCGCGGCCGTTTTCCCGCGTGGCACCGCCGCGTCGGCCGGGTCTACGTGTGGGCGGGTGTGCTCCCGGCTGGACTGTCCGGCTTGGTCATCGGCGCGATGACGCCGTTCGGTGCGGTGGCGATGGTCAGCGACGTGATGCTCGCCGTGCTGTGGCTGGTCTTCACGTGGCTGGCGTGGCGGGCGGCCAGGACGCGGCAGTTCCGCGACCACCGCAAGTGGATGATCCGCAGTTTCGCGCTGACCGTCTCGATCATCTCGAACCGGATCTGGGGCGTGGTCGGGTTCCTGTTGCTGGCCGACCGCGTGCCGGAAGCCGAGCTCCCGAACACGCTCGCGGGGATCGCCACGTGGACGGGATGGGTGGTGCCGCTGCTGATCGCGCAGTGGTGGCTGGAGCGCAAGCCCGCGCGGCGTCGCCCGGTGGTCGAGCAGCGTGAAACCGTTCCCGCGTGACGTCCGGACGGCTACGGTCGGCAGTCATGAGGCTACTGCTCGCTGTGTTGATGATGGTCGTGCTGGCGCCCGCCACCGCGCACGCCGCACCGCCGACCGCGAAGTGCGAGTTCATCCCCACCCCGGAGAACCCGGCGGCCCGCCCGGTCCAGCCGCCGCCCGCGACCGTTCCCGCGAAGGGCATCGTCAAGGTCACCATCGTGACCAACTACGGCGTGGTGGTCGCGAAGCTCGACCGCGCCAACGCTCCGTGCGGCGTGGAGAACTTCGCACACCTGGCCCGCAGCTGGTTCTACACGATGACCCAGTGCTGGCGGCTGACCGACACCGCGCGGCTCGGCGTGCTGCAGTGCGGCGACATCTACCGCGCGGAGGAGGGCGGGCCCGGCTACCGGTTCGCCGACGAGGTGACGGGCAAGGAGACGTACCCGCGCGGCACCATCGCGTACGGCAACCAGGGCCCCGGCACGAACGGCAGCGAGTTCTTCATCGTCCACTCGTTCGCCAACATCCGGCCCGTGTACACCGTGATGGGACATGTCGTCCACGGCATGGACACGCTGGACCGGATCGTCGAGGCCGGGATCGTGCCGCAGCCGGACGGGACGCTCGACGGCGCGCCGAGGAAGCCGGTCAGGATCCTGCACGTTCTCGCAGGCTAGCCAGGATCTTCAGCACCATCCCGGACGGCAGCATTCCCAGTCCCGCCACCAGTTCGGGCCCTCGCTCGCCGGCCAGGACGCGCCGCAGCGCCCGTGTCATCGGCACCGCGCCGGGGTCTCGCTCCAGGTCGGCGAGCTCGTTCTCCAGCTGTTCCGCCCACGTGGTGTCGCCTTCCGCCCGCAGCACCACGGCGGTCATGAGAGGCGTCCAGTCCCGCATGGTCTCCTGAGCCCGCGCCATCGTGCGGTCGGCCAGCTGCTGCAGTTCGTCGGGCGCGCTCATCGGCAGACGCCCGAGCAGCTCACCGAGCCGGACGCCCTCCGTCTGCTCGGCCAGGGCGCAGATGTCGTCCAGCGAGATGCGTTCCGGCAGGCCGAAGGCGAACGTGAACATGGCGAGCATCTCGATCTCGTCGCCCAGGGTGGGAGCGCCGGACCTGGCGGCGATGACGGCCGACGCGAAGTAGTGGGCCAGCACGCGCTGGGACGCGTTGTCCACGCGGCCGAGCAGCACCGCGAAGTCGTGGTGTCCCTTGCTGATCGCGTGCGGTTCGCCGGCCTCGTAGGCCTGTCGCAGCGCTTCGGCCTTCATCGCGATGGCACGGTCGTGACGCCCCAGCTGGTCCTCGTGGCTCGCGAGCTCGTCCCAGCGGCCGAGGCGGCGCAGGTAGGGCGTGGCGCGGTCGAGCGCATCCGCCTTGTGGGGGCCGGTTTCCACCATCATCGACGCGACCCAGTTGGCGGCGAGCTCCTCGTCGACCGACCTCGCGAACTCGGGTCCCGCCATCGTCCGTCCCGCCGCCTCCGCTCCGGGATCGAGGCGCACTCGCTGCCCCTCGAACTCGATCAGGCCGTGCTCGGCCAGCACCGCCAGGCCGTCGTCGGCCTCCCGCAGGAAGTAGGTGAACCGGTCCTGCTCCTCCAGGCAGCACAACCGGAAGAAGACCTGCTGAGCACGCTGCGGTAACTCCGACAACTCCACCGAGTTCTCCCCTGTCCGTTCCGGCCGGCGATCGCGGTTACTGTGTGCCGGTGCGAAAGATCCTGGTCATCGGTATCGGCGCGGGCAACCCCGACCACCTGACGGTGCAGGCCGTCAAGGCGTTGCAGACGGTCGACGTGTTCTTCGTGCTGGACAAGGGATCCGTGAAGCAGGAGCTCGTCGACCTGCGTGCCTCGATCCTCGCCGAGCACGTGAGGCGGCCGTACCGCTGGGTCGAGGGCCGCGACCCTGACCGCGATCGGAACCCCGCCGACTACCAGGCCACGATCGAAGCCTGGCGCCGGGCCCGCGCGGACGTGTGCCTGGAGCTGCTGGCGGAGCTGGGCGAGGACGAGGTCGGCGCGTTCCTGGTGTGGGGCGACCCGTCGCTGTACGACTCGACGCTCGCGATCCTGGACGACCTCGCGGCACGCGGGGAGTCGTTCGAGGTCGAGGTGATCCCCGGCGTGACGTCCGTGGCGGCGCTGACCGCAGGGCACCGGGTGTCGCTGAACCAGGTCGGCAAGCCCGTGCAGATCACCACCGGACGGCGGCTGGCCGCCGGCTGGCCGGCCGATGTGGACGACGTGGCCGTGATGCTGGACGCGTCGTACTCGTTCGAGGGCGTCGACCCCGACACGTGGATCTACTGGGGCGCGTACCTCGGGATGCCGGACGAGATCCTGGTGTCCGGGCGGGTCGGGGACGTGGCGCCGCGCATCCGTGAGCTGCGCGACGAGGCCCGTGCGCGCAAGGGGTGGATCATGGACACCTACCTGCTGCGCAGGACCTGAATGCGGCCGTCTGTCAGGTGAGGAGCTTCGCGACCGAGCGAACGACGAGGTCACGGTTCGCGACCGCCGTCGAGAACGCCAGGATCGACAGGTGCACCACGAGGCTGAGCAGTTCCTCCGCGTCGAAGTCGGCCGGCAGGCGGCCCTCACGCTGAGCCTCCGCGATCGCGGCGACCTTCTCGACGTGTGCGTCGGCCTCGGCCTTGTTGATCGCCTCGAAGCCGTTCTCCAGCCGGTGGTAGCCCAGGAGGCTGAGCAGCTCGGGCTGCCGCTGGTAGGCGTCGAAGAGCCGGCCCGCGTAGCCCGGCAGGTCGTCCGGAGTGATGGGGACGCCCTCGATCAGCCGCACGATCTGGACCTTCAGGACCTCGTCGAAGAGATCCTCCTTGCTGCCGAAATAGGCGTAGATCATCGCCTTGTTGCAACCGGCCTTGGCGGCGATGCGGTCGACCCGCGCCCCGGCGATGCCGTGCTTGGCGAACTCGGCGAGCGCCGCATCCAGCAGCTTCGCCTTGGTCGCTTCCCTGTCCCTCACCACCAGACCAGTGTAACCAACTAGTTGGTTGACACGCGAGCGGTGTCGTGGTTGCCTGGAGTCAGGCAACCAACTGGTTAGTTAGGAGCAGGGCTCATGAAGGTCGCACTGGTCACGGGCGCTTCGTCGGGGATCGGCGAGTCGACGGCGGTTGAGCTGCACAAGGCCGGATACGTGGTGTACGCGGCGGCGCGCCGGGTGCAGCGGATGGAGGGGCTGGCCGCCCAGGGCATCCGGGTGATCGAGATGGACGTCACCGACGACGACTCGATGGTCGCGGGCGTCAAGCAGATCATCTCCGACGCGGGCCGGATCGACCTGCTCGTCAACAACGCCGGCTACGGCTCGTACGGCGCGTTCGAGGACGTGCCGCTGTCGGAGGGCAAGTACCAGTTCGAGGTCAACGTGTTCGGGCTGGCCCGGCTGGTGCAGCTCGTGGTGCCGCACATGAGGAACCAGAAGAGCGGCAGGATCGTGAACGTCTCGTCGATCGGCGGCAGGATCTACGAACCGCTCGGCGGCTGGTACCACTCGACCAAGTTCGCGGTGCAGGGGCTGAGCGACTCGTTGCGGCTGGAGCTGAAGCCGTTCGGCATCGACGTCGTGGTGATCCAGCCCGGTGCGATCAAGACCGAGTGGACCGGCATCGCGCTCGACAACATGCGCAAGACGTCCGGCGGCGGCGCGTACAAGGAGCAGGTCCGGCAGCTGGCGGCGTTCTTCGGCCAGGCCGAACGCGGGTCGGAGCCCAAGGTCATCGCCGACGTCATCGTCAAGGCGGCGCAGGCGCGCAGGCCGCGGACGAGGTACGCGGCCGGGTTCGGGGCGGCGCCGATCCTGTTCGCGCGCAGGGTGTTGTCCGACAGGGCGTTCGACGCGCTGTTCCTCGGGGTGATGCGCCGCGCCGCCAAGGTCTGAACAAGTACCTTCGGTTCAGAGCCTCCGAAGGGAATCTTGTTGGACGATCGGCTGTCTCCGGACGCAGTGCTGCTCAGTCGGTGATGTGATCACGAGTTGGCGGTAGTCAGCGGCGAAAGCAAGCGCCTGCTGACCGCCCCCACTGCCGCCAACACGACGGTGCCCACTTTGAGAAGCGGACTCTTTTTGGACCTCTCGCCGTATTTTCCGGAGCGCGCACGGCTAGCCTTGACTTGCTCGAGCGACACAGGCAGCGATGTTCGCGTTCCCGATTCCGGGCGTCGCCCCCGACATCCCCACAGGGCGGCATTACTTACTCACGACCGCTGCCACCACTTCTTGCGGACCACGTCGGTGATCACGCAGGTGATGTTGTCCGGGGCGCCGTTGGCGTTGGCGAGCGCGATCAGCCGCCACACCGCCTCGGTGCCGTCCTCTGTGGACTCCAGCACCTCGTGGATATCGTCGAGATCCGCGTAGTCCGTCAGGCCGTCACTGCAGAGCAGGTAGCGGTCACCGATTGAAGCCTGGTGCCACGACAGGTCCGGGTCGTGCGAGTTGCCGGACTGCAACGCCCGCAGCACGTACGCGCGGCGCGGGTGGACGAGAGCCTCTTCCGGCGTCATCCGGCCGGCATCGACGAGCGCCTGCACCATGGTGTGGTCATGGGTGATCTGCCGCAGCTCGCCCTCGCGCAGCAGGTACGCGCGCGAGTCGCCGATGTGCGCCAGCTGGAACGCGAGGCCCTCCCAGCGCATCGCGGTCAGCGTGGTGCCGGTGCCCTGCGGGGTCTCGGCGTCGAGCCTGCGCGCGATCTCGGCCACCGCGGGCCCCAGGTCGCCCCGCCACGTCGCGAGGACGTTCACCGCGATGGCACTCGCCAGCTCCCCTTGCTCGTGGCCACCCATGCCGTCGGCCACGGCCTGCAGGTCCGGGCGAACGTAGACCGAGTCCTCGTTGTGCTCGCGCACGAGGCCGGTATCGGTCGCCACGGCGATGCGCAGCTCGTGTGTCATACGACCAGTAGACCAGTTGTGAAGTCAGTTCACAAGCAATACGGTTGTGAACATGGATGAGACGGTCAACGCCGGGGACATCGCGCGCCTCGCCGACGTGGGGCGAGCAGCCGTGTCGAACTGGCGGCGGCGGTTCGAGGACTTCCCCGCGCCGGTCGGCGGAACGGCCTCCAGTCCGTTGTACCTGTTGCGCGACGTCGAGGCGTGGCTGCGGCGCAACGGCAAGCCGTTCCGGGTGTCGCCGGCCGAACGCCTCTGGACCCGGCTGCGGACCGTCGACGACCTCAAGCTCGGCGAGGCGCTCAGCACCGTCGACGCCGACGCCGAGACGTTCGAGTTCCTCCACGAGCGCTACCTGGAAGCCCACTCGCGGCTGCTGAACCCCACGCCGCCCGAGGTCGTCGAGCTCGTCACGAGCCTGATCGGCGGAGACACGGTGTTCGATCCCGCGTGCGGCACGGGAAACCTGCTCAAGGCGTCCGGAGCACGCCACAAGATCGGGCAGGAGCTCGACCCGGTCTCCGCGGCCATCGCGCGACGCCGGATGCCGAAGGCGCAGATCATCACCGGCGACTCCCTGCGGCACAACGGAATCCACCAGAAGGCCGACGCGGTGATCTGTGATCCGCCGTGGCACGACCGGGCGTGGGGCCACGAGGAGCTCGTCGGGGACGCCCGCTGGACCTACGGCCTGCCACCACGTGGGGAGCCGGAACTGGCCTGGTTGCAACACTGTCTGTCGCTCGCCAAGCCCGGCGGCCAGGTCGCGGTGCTGCTGCCGTCGGCCGCCGCGACCAGGCGGCCCGGCAAGCGGATCCGCGGGAACCTGTTGCGGGCCGGGGCGATCCACGCGGTGATCACCGTGCAGCCTGGCCGCGATCTCTGGCTGCTCAGGCAACCCGTGGGCAAGGCGCCGGAGCACATCGCGTTGCTCGAAGAACCCGGCCCGATCGAGCCGAACACGCGGGTGATCGACCTGCTGGACGACGACGTCGACCTCAGCCCAGCCCGCCGCAGCCGCACCGACGCGAGCGCGTATCTCGCCGCCCAGTCGAGTTTCGCCGTGCCCAGCCTTCCCGAGCTGCGAGAGCAGGCGGCCCCGCCGATGACGACGATCGGCGAGCTCGTCCGCAGCGCACCCGGCAGGCACGTCGTCACCTCACCCACAGGCGCGACGTACGAGATCGACCCGGACCGGATCGATCCGGACTTCCTCGAAGGCGTGCTGCGCGCCGCGTTCGCCCGCACCCCTACCGGCTCGACGCGCCTCGACGTGCGCAGGACGCAGGTGCCGTCGCTGCCGCTCGGCGAGCAACAGCGGTACGGACGGGCGTTCGCGCAGCTCAAAGCACTCGAAGACGGGCTGCGGGAGGCCGCCGGGCTGGTCCGGCTCGGGTACGTGGGGTTGCTGGGCGGGCAGATCGGTCCGGTGTGAGAGCTAGGCTTCGCACGTGCTGATCGCCGACCGCTACGAGATCGACGACCTGCCGCTGGGGCGGGGTGGCATGGGTGCCGTGCACGAGGGACGGGACCTGCGCCTGGATCGTCGTGTCGCGGTCAAGCTCCTGCGGCTGCCCGGCAGCGATGACGAGGTGCGGCAACGGTTCGCGCGCGAAGCCAGGATCGTCGCGAAGCTGGAGCACCCCGGAGTGCCCGTCCTGTACGACTTCGGCACCTACGACCAGCGCCTGTTCCAGGTCATGCAGTTCGTCGACGGCGTCACGATCGCGGACCTCGTGCAGGAGTTCGGCCCGCTGCCGGAGGCGTGGGCCGCGACCATCGCCGCGCAGACCGCCGCCGTCCTCACCGAGGCCCACGAACACGGCATCTGCCACCGGGACCTCAAGCCCACCAACCTGATGCTGTGCTCCGACGGCGCGGTGAAGGTGCTGGACTTCGGGCTCGCGCTGCTGCGGGAGAGCGACATCGCGCCGTTCAGCCGGGCCGGCCAGATTCTCGGCACGCCGTCCTACATGGCGCCCGAACAGATCCAGCGCGGTACCGCCGAACCGCGCAGCGACCTGTACGCGTTGGGCTGCGTGCTGCACGAGATGCTGACCGGCGAACAGCTCTTCACCGGGCCGACGGCGTACGCGGTGTTCGACAAGCACGTCAAGGAAGCGCCGCGCCGGCTGCGCAGCGCACTCGACCCGGTCGTGCAGCGGTTGCTCGCCAAGGAACCCGCCGACCGGCCGGCGACCGCGCGAGACGTTTTCGTTGACCTGCAAGGATTCGCACAGAATCCACCACCGCTGCCCGGATTCGTGCAGGGCTGCTCCGCGGCGGCGTTGTACGCGAGCGTGCAGCTCAGGCCGGGATCCGGTTCACCTCGTGATCACCGGTCGCCCACAGGTGCTGCACCGCGTACGCACGCCACGGTCGCCACGCCTCCGAACGCCTGACCAGAGCCGCCGGCGTCGACGGCAGGCCCAAAGCCCTGGCCGCCAACCGGATGCCGAGATCGGTCGGCAGGAACGCGTCCGGATCGCCCAACGACCTCATCGCAATCGATTCGACAGTCCACGGACCGAAGCCGGGCAGGGTGGCGAGCCATTCGCGTGCGACAGCCCTGTCCGCACCCGGCGAAAGGTCCAAACCGGACCGCAGCGCCTCCAGCAACGCGGCCATCGTGCGGCGCCGCGACTCGGGCATCGCGAGCTCCGCGGGATCGAACTCCAGCGGGAACAGGAACAGGTCGCCGACCGGTGTGCCGTAACGCGACACGAGACGGGCGGCGTGCGTGCGCGCGGCCTTCGTCGAGACCTGCTGCCCCAGAACGGCTCTGATGGCGAACTCCGCGCCGTCGACCGTCCGCGGGACACGACGGCCAGGTGCGCTCAGCACCAGTTGTTCCAACAACGGGTCGGAAGACAACGCGGTGTCGACCTCGACCGGATCGACGTCGAGGTCGAGCAGGAAGCGGCAGAGGTCTAGAGCAGTAGCCAGATCACGCGCGTCGGACAGCTCCACAGTGCACTCGACGTGATCGGTCAAGGGCCGCAAAGCCGCGATCCCGCAACCGAAAGGCAGTCGCAGAGTGCGCCGGTAGATGCCGTCCCTCCACTCCTCGACGCCGGGAACGGCGGTGGCGATCAGGTGACCGAACAGGTTGTCAGGGCAAAGAGGTGCCTTGAAGGGCAAGCGTTCCGTGAACCTGTCCAAGCGCATGAACGCAAGCATGACGCCGATCCAACCGAGACGCTGGCGGAAAAAGGACATCACTCTGGACGGGGCCAACCGGGTGACCTGCTTCGCGACGCGATCTGTCCTGGCTAGTCTGGCTCCTGCGCCGTTGTGAAGTCGGGTTTTCAGCAGGGAAGGGCGGCGTCGCGTGCGATGAGAGCGGCTTGGACGCGGTTGTCGCACCGCAGCTTCGTCAGCAGTCGGCTGACGTGGGCCTTGATCGCCCCCTCCGAGAGGTACATGAGCCTTGCGATGCGCGCGTTAGCCATGCCCTGCGCCAGGTACACCAGCACTTCCTGCTCCCGCCGAGTGAGCAGGCTGATGCGGTTGCGCGCGGCGTCACGACGTTCCGAGTCGGCACCGGTGAAGTGGTCGACCAGAGCACGCGTCGCGGACGGCGACAGGATCGCCTCTCCCGCGGCGACCACGCGCACGGCGTTCACGAGGGCGTCGGGTTCGCCGTTCTTGAACAGGAAACCCGCCGCACCCGCCCGCAACGCCGGGAACAACAGCTCCTCGGTCTGCGGCGTGCACAGCATGATCACCTGCGTGCCGGGAACGTGCCTGCGCACCATGCGCACCGCCCCGAGCCCCTCCATGCCGGGCATCGCGGCGTCCATCAACAGCACCTGCGGCCGATGGCGCCGCGCGAGCTCGACCGCACCGCCGCCGTCGCCGGCCTCGCCGACCACCGCGATGTTGCCGGACCGTTCCAGCACACCTCGCACGCCGGTGCGGATCAGAACCTCGTCGTCGGCGATGCCAACGGTGATCGTGCGCGGCTTGTCCACCAGCTGCAGACCTGTGCTCGCCCACGAGGTGCTCGTCGTCAACGTCATGCGCACTCCCTGTCAGACCGGACCAGTCACCAGTTTGTTCCCGAACGAGGATCTGGGGAAGGCAGGCATAACGAGCACGTTGCGAACCGTCTCGCGCGCACAGCCGTGTAACGGGTTGCACCCGGCAGGTCACCACCCGCGACCTGCGCTGTTGTCGGCCCGAGACGGCAAGACCCCGCCGTTACGGCTGGAGGAGAGGACATCATGACCAGCACCGGACGTTGCGCCCTGTGCGCCGGCACGCTGCCTCCCGCCACCTCCGACCAGCGCAGGTCCTACTGCTCCAACGCCTGCCGCCAAAGGGCTTACCGCCGCCGCGCCGCCGCTTCCGCGCCTGCCACGGTGAGCAGGCAGAACCTGCGCGTGCTCTCGAACCTGCCCGCCGCGCGCGACACGTTCATCGGCCGCCAGCAGGAGCTCACGAAGATCGACCAGCTGTTGCGCAGGCACCGTCTCGTTACGCTCGTGGGCAGTGCGGGTGCGGGTAAGACCCGGCTCGCGCTGGAGGCCGCCGGCCGGTTGCGGCGCGGCAGGACGGACCGGGTGCTGCTCGTCGAACTCGGCGAGGTCCGTGCTTCCCGGGACGTCATGCCGGCTGTCGCACACGCGCTCGGTGTCGTCGCGCACGCGGACGAGCCGTTGTGCGACACGGTGCTGGAAACGCTCGTGAACATGAAGGTCGTCGTGGTCCTCGACAACTGCGAACACCTTCTCGACACGTGCGCCGAACTCGTCGACCTGTTGCTGAACCGCTGCCCCGGCGTCCGGGTGCTGGCGACGTCGCGTGAGGCGCTGTGGATCACGGGTGAGGTGAGCTTCCAGGTCGAGGGGCTGCCGGTGCCGTCGACCGACCGCGACCTCGTCACGACGGCGGCGCCGCGGTCCGAGGCCGTGAAGCTGTTCGTGGACCGGGCTCGCGAACGCAAGCCCGACTTCCGGCTGACGCCCTCGAACACCGCCGCGGTCGCCTTGCTGTGCGCACGACTGGAGGGCATGCCGCTCGCGATCGAGCTGGCGGCGCGGTGGGTGCAGCTGTTGCCCGTCACCGACATCTGCGACCGGATGGACGAGCCGCTGGAACTGCTGACGCTGGGATGCCGGAAGTCGCCCTCGCGGCAGCGATCACTGCGCGAGGCGATCGACTGGAGCTACCAGCTGCTCGATTCGGACGAACAGTTCGCGTTGCGACGACTGTCGGTGTTCGACGGCGGCTTCGACCTGGTTGCGGCGGCTGAGGTTTGTTCGTCTGAGCGGTCCGCCGAGCCCGTGCTGGACGTGTTGTCGCGGTTGCAGGCCAAGTCGCTGCTGACGGCGATCCCCGGCACGACCCGGTTCCGGCAGCTGGAGTCGGTTCGCTTGCACGCTCGGGAGAAGCTGGTCGCGGCGGGCGAGCTGGATGTCGCCTATGAGGCTTTGGCGCGGTGGTTCACCGACCTGTCGGACGTGCTGATCACGGCGCCGCTGTCGGTGCCGTTCGACGTGCAGGACAAGCTCGACAACCACGTCGACAGTCTGTTGGGGACCGTGGAGTGGGCTGCGGAGCGTGCGGACGAACGGTTGCTGCTGCTGACTTCCGCCCTGGCCGACTGCACGGCGCGGCGCGGGCTGCTCGGGCAGGCCCGCGTGATGCTGCGGGACGCGTTGCGACGACCGTCCACCAGGGACGATTACCGGTGCGTTGCCCTGAACCACGCCGCCCGTTTCGCGGTAGAGCAAGGAGATCACGCCGAGGCTGTCGAGCTGTCCGGCGAGGCCTCCCGACTGGTGCGGCCGTTGGAGCATCCGGCGCTGGCGATGAGCTGCCGCAGCACACTGGCGGCCGTGCAGCAGTCTTCTGGCGAGTGGGAGGCTTCTGCGGAGAACAACACCGAATGCCTGCGCGTGGCCGAGTTGTTGGGAGAACCCCTCGCGCGTGCGACCTGTTTGGTGGACTTGGCTCGTACGGCGTTGTCTCTCGGCAAGCACGAACGGGCCGAGAAGGCTGTCATGAAGGCGTTGCCCATCTCGCGCGCATCCGGTGTTCCCGCGCGCATCGCCTCAGCGTTGAACACGCGCGGTGTCGTGGCGTTGGTGCAAGGCGACCTGGACGAGTCCACACACGCCTTCCAGGAGGCGTTGCAGATGGACGGCATCAATCCATTGACCGCACCTGACGCCCTCGAAGGGTTGGCCGTCGTGGCGTTGATGCGCGGTCAGGCCGAGCGCGCGCTTAGGCTTGAGGCGACCGGACGTGCTTTGCGACGGTCCGTCGGAGTCGTGCCGGATCCGTTCTGGGCAGGGAAGGTCGCTGGGGCCATGCGCACCGCACGGCTGATGTTGTCCGCCGCACGCGCGGAAGCTGCTGCCACGCCGTTGACCGCCGCGGAAACCGAGGCCTTCATCCACGACGAGGTGTGGCTCGACCGCACCGCTGCCGACGACTCGTTGGACGACGGCGAGCGACGGGTGATCGCGTTGCTGGCCACCGGACTCACCAACCAGCAGATCGCGAACCGGCTGGGGGTGTCGGTGCGGACGGTGGCCTCCCGGCTGCAGCGGCTGCGGGACAAGCTTGGGCTGCAGAGCCGGGAGGACATCGCGGCCTGGGGAGCCGAACGTGCCATCGGCTGACCGTGAAAACGTTTACTCACAGTTGACAGTTCAGGCGCGCACGTGCAGCCCGAAACCCGTGCGCCCCTTGGGCTCCAGCCCCTCCTTCAGCTGCAACGAGGGGATCTCGTAATCGCCGAAGTTCTGTCGCCGGAACGGGATCGGCTCGGTCGACTCCAGCGTGAGCAGCCGCTGCTCCCACGCCTTGGCGACGTCCGCGTAGTCCTCGCCGGTCATCCGGTCGACCCCGTACAGCAGGAACGGCGGCAACGCCTCGATGCCGGGGTAGTAGAGGATGCCGTGGTGGATCGGGAACAGCAGATCCTCGATGGGCCCGTTGATCCCGCGCGCGGAGTAGTGCGACTCCGGCCCACCCAACGTCACCGAGAGCAGCGCCTTCTTGCCGGCGAGCGTGCCTTCGCCGTAGCGCTCGCCGTACTTGGTGTCGCTGTGCTCGCCGACGCCGTACGCGAAGCGGTAGGTGAACACCCGGTCGACCCAGCCCTTCAGGATCGCGGGCATCGAGTACCACCACAGCGGGAACTGGAAGATGATCGTGTCGGCCCACAGCAGTTTCTCCTGCTCGGCGGCGACGTCCGGGGTGAGCGTCCCGCTGTCGAACGCCCGGCCGGAGTCCAGGGCCACCTTCAGCCGGCTGGAGGCGTCGAGACCGTAGTCCGCGGCGTCCACCACCGCCTTCCAGTTCATCGCGTACAGGTCGCTCACCCGCACCTCGTGCCCCGCACCCTCCAATGTGGACACGGCGAGGTCCTTCAGCGAGCCGTTGAGCGACTTGGGCTCCGGGTGGGCGTAGACGATCAGCGTCTTCACGGGAACTCCTTCGGATCAGGTGTTCGGAGATCATGGGCGCTCCCTCGTGCGGCGTTCAGGGCCTGGACTTCCTGGTACTGGCAGGACCACCCTGTTCGGCGTTCTGGCGGCCATACTGGAGGCCGTGGACGATCTGGCGGGCTTCCTGCGAATCCGGCGTTCCCGAGTCGACCCGGCCTCCGTGGGCATTCCCACCGAGAGGCACCGCCGGGTCTCGGGCCTGCGCCGCGAGGAGGTCGCGCACCTGTCCGGCGTGAGCGTCGACTACTACGTGCGTCTGGAGCAGGGCCGCGCGACCCAGCCCTCCGAGCAGGTCCTGGACGCACTCGCCCGCGTCCTGGGCCTCGACGAGACCGAACGCGAGCACCTCCACCGGCTGGCCAGGCAACGCCGCCGCACCGCGAAGGCACCGAGCGGGCGGATCCGCCCGGAGCTGCTGCGCGTCCTCGACCTGGTGACCGGCGCACCGGCGGTGATCATGAACCACCGCCTCGACGTGCTCGCAGGCAACCGCCTCGCCGGACTCCTCTACAGCGCGCCGTTGCCGGGGCTGAACATCGCCCGGCACATCTTCGTGCAGGAGCCCGGGCTGTACGCCGAGTGGGAGAAGTGCACGCTCGACGTGGTGGGACATCTGCGGCTGGCGGCGGGCAAGTACCCGGACGACCCGCGGCTGGCCTCGCTCATCGGCGAGCTGTCGATGGGCAGTGAGCGGTTCCGGCGCCTTTGGGCTCGCGCGGACGTGCGGGCGCGTGCGCATGGGCGCAAGACGTATCGGCACCCGTTGGTCGGGGTGTTGGAGCTGCACCAGGAGAACTTCTCGTTGCCCGACGAGTCGGGGATGGAGCTGCTGGTGTTGTCGGCGGCTCCCGGCAGTCCGGCCGAGGACGGACTACGCCTGCTCGCGAGCCTTGACAGCGCGGAGGAACGCGGACCACGCGTCAGCGCTGAGCTCTAGTGGAGCGTCGCGGCTTGGTTGTGCTCCGTTGAGTCCGGCAGGGGGCTGGGCGGTCTTGTGCTCATCACCGAAGCCCGGATGGTCGCGCTCTCATGCACGTCGCTGCCGAGATGGCGGTAGAGAAATGCTGACGCAAACGTCCTTGCTGATCATCCCAACTGCTCCCAACCGTGCAGGTGGCAGCCAGGAGAGCGCGATCTTCATGATCGAAGCGCGGCTGCCTGCCGGAATCCGCAGTCGATCTTCTCGCAGATCTCGCTCGCGGTCATACCGGTGGCGGACACCGCGGTTCGCACCGCATCACCGAACTCACGGCCGCGCGCCGTGGAGAAACGCTTTGGCATGGAACGAAGTTAGGGCCGACCGTCCTCTTTGTGCAGTCAGCGACAGGAAACTCAACCCGAAGAGGCGTCGTCTCGGAACGCCTCCAATCGTCAACGTTGTAGACCGAAACTGGACAACCGCTGTCCTGGAACCGTTTCCGGGCTACTCCGTTCGAGTGCCGGCAGAGGTCTAGACCTTGACCGTTGAGTGGTCTGGACCACATCGTTCCGGTACCCCTGCGACTGAGGAGACCGATGTCCAAGTTCCGATGGCATCTTGCTGCTCTCTTCGCGGCCGTCGCCGCGATGGTCCTCGGCCTCGCCGTCGTGCCCGCTGCTAGCGGTGCCGGTGGCGTGTCCGCCACGTTCTCCAAGGGTTCGGACTGGGGAACGGGCTACGAGGGCAAGTACACGATCACGAACAACAGCACGGCGGCCCTGACGTCGTGGACTGTCGAGTTCACGCTGCCCGCCAACCACAAGGTCGGCTCGCTCTGGGACGGCAGCTTCACCACGTCGGGTCAGGTCGTCACGGTCAAGAACACGTGGAACGGCAACGTCGGTGTGGGTCAGTCGGCGAGCTTCGGCTTCAACGTCTCGTACACGGGCCCGTACGCGGCGCCGACGAACTGCAAGCTGAACGGTGCCTCGTGCGACGCGGGCGGCACGAACCCGACGACCACTGACCCGACGACCACGACCACAACGTCGACAACCACCACGACCACGACGACGACCACGACTGGTCCACCGCCGCCTCCCGGGAAGATCAACCTGGGCTACTTCGCGGAGTGGGGCGTCTACCCGGCGCGCAACTACCAGGTGAAGAACATCGACACCTCGGGTTCGGCGGCGAAGCTCACGCACATCAACTACGCGTTCGGCAACGTGTCGAACGGGCAGTGCACCATCGGTGAGTCCTACCCCGCGCTCGAGAAGGCCATGACGGCGGCCGAGAGCGTGGACGGCGTCGCCGACACGTGGGACCAGCCGGTGCGCGGCAACTTCAACCAGCTGATGAAGCTGAAGAAGAAGTACCCGCACCTCAAGGTGATCTACTCGTTCGGTGGCTGGACCTGGTCCGGTGGCTTCGGTGCGGCCGCGGCCAACCCGAACGGGTTCGCGGAGTCCTGCTACAAGCTGCTCGAGGATCCGCGCTGGGCCAGCCTGTTCGACGGCATCGACATCGACTGGGAGTACCCGAACGCCTGTGGTCTGTCCTGCGACACCAGTGGTTTCGAGGCGTACAAGAACCTGATGGGCGCACTGCGGGCCCGCTTCGGTTCCAACTACCTCATCACCTCGGCGATCACCGCCGACGGCTCCAACGGTGGCAAGATCGACGCGGCGAACTACGGCGGCGCGGCGCAGTACATCGACTGGTACAACGTCATGACGTACGACTACTTCGGCGCGTGGGCGGCGCAGGGTCCGACGGCTCCGCACTCCCCGTTGACGTCGTACAGCGGCATCCCGACGGCCGGCTTCAACGCCGAGGCGGCGATCTCCAAGCTGCGCGGCAAGGGTGTCCCCGCATCGAAGCTCCTGCTCGGCATCGGCTTCTACGGCCGCGGCTGGCAGGGCGTCACGCAGGCGGCTCCCGGTGGCACGGCGACGGGTCCGGCGCCCGGCACGTTCGAGCAGGGCATCGAGGACTACAAGGTCCTGAAGACCAAGTGCCCCGCCACGGGCACGGTCGCGGGCACGGCCTACGCGTTCTGCAACGGCCAGTGGTGGAGCTACGACACCCCGCAGACGATCGCGAGCAAGATCTCCTGGGCACGTGGCCAGGGTCTCGGCGGCGCGTTCTTCTGGGAGCTCACGGGTGACACCGCGAACGGAGAGTTGATCACAGCGATGAGGAACGCCCTCGGGTAGTTCTTCACAACGCCGGGAGGGGAGCTGGGTCGCCCAGCTCCCCTTTTGTGTTCGGCAGAAAACCTCGTTCACCAGCTTGAGGTACCCGTCACCGGGATCGCCGCCGTTCGCGGCCTGACCGATACCTCCAACCGCTTCCCGGACGTACCGATCATCATCGCGCCGCAGCCGGGGATCGAGCCGCCGAAGCCGGTGCCGCGGAAGCGACACCGGCCGTGGCGAGCAGGGTGGCCGCGGTGAGTGCGGCCACCAGCTTCATCTTCAGCAGAAAACCCCGTTGAGAATGGCGTTGTGGGCCGGACCGGAGTCGCCGCCCGCCGGTGCGCTGGTGGCGGACATCTCCAGGCGCTTCTTGTTGTCCGGCGTGGTCAGCAGCTCCGTCGAGTAGCCGGGGATGCCGCCGCCGTGCCCGACGACCTTGGTGCCGCACGGCAGGGTCTGCACGACCAGGCCGAGGCCGTAGTCCGGGCTGACCACCGTGGTCTTGACGAGCTCCTGCTGCTGCGCGGGCTTGAGCAGTTTGCCGCTCGTCAACGCCACGATGAACGTGTCGAGGTCGCGGGTCGTGGAGATCATCTCACCGGCGGACCACGCCACCGACGGGTTGATCCGGGTGATGTCGGACGGCTTGCCGTTCACCGGCCAGTAGCCGTGCGCGTGCGGGCCGTTGATGTTCGGGTTGTCGCCAGGCACCTCGGTTGCGTTGAGGTGCAACGGCTTCAGGATCCGCTGTTCGACGGCCTTCTCGTACGGCCTGCCCGTCAGCTTCTCGACGAGCAGGCCCGCGACGATGTAGTTGGTGTTGGAGTAGCTCCACTTCGTGCCGGGCGGGAAGTCGAGCGGCTTGCTGGTGGCGATGGCCAGCAGCTCCTTCGGCTCCCAGTGCTTGTAGCGGATCTTCTCGAACTCGTCGGGCGTGAGCGGCAACGCGTTGGTGTAGTTGAAGAGGCCGCTGGTGTGCTGCATGACCTGCCGCACGGTGATCTGCTTGTCGATCAGGCCGGGCAGGTAGCGGTCGACCGGTGCGTCCAGGTCGACCTTGCCCTCGCCCGCGAGCTGCAGCAGGACCGTCGACACGAAGGTCTTGGTGATGCTGCCGATGCGGAACCGGCCGTCGAGCGGCACCGGCCTGTCGCTGTCGAGTTCGGCCTTGCCCGAACGGGCGGTGAAGCGCTGCCGCCCGTCCGTCACGCGTGCCTGGACGCCGAGCGCTCCCCCGCCCGACGTCAGCTGGTCCATCGCCTTCTGGATGACGTCGCGGTCGGCGCTCGTGTCGGCCGACGCGACGCCCGCGGTGGTCACGGCCAGCAGGCTTGCTGCGGTCACTGTGGCTACCAATCGAATCCCCATGACACCAACCCTTCCGCCGCGGGGCCGAGGGCGCATCGGCCTGAGGGCTGACGCTGCCTCAGGGATGTCCCCTGCTCCTAACAGAAGATCTCGTTGACGACCTTGTCGTGTGGCCGACGATCGTGGTACCGCACGACACCGTCCGGACGAGAACCGTTCGAGGTCGTGCGCGGTCGTGCGTGGTCGAGATGATGTCGCCGTCCGCCCAGAAGACCGACGGGTTCCAGCGGGTGATGTCGACGGACTTGCCGTCCACGAGGCCGTACGCGTGGCGGCATTCAAGATGCCGTCAGTAGGGCTTCCGCGCCGCTTTCATGGCCGAAACGAGCATGGACCGCACTTTCGGCCAATGCACGTCCTGCTGACACGAGTAGGCGGGGAAGAAGCCGCCGCATGTCCCCGTGCTCGTGCCGATCTCCCACACGAAGCTGGGCACGCCCAGGTCCTCGTACACCCAGTCGTCCGTGGCGCCGGACGCGTTGTACAGCAGCTCGCCCGGCTGACCCGCCCGGAATCCCGACAGCGCGGCCATGTCCTGCGCCATCCTGCGCAGCGCCGCGTCGTTGCCGGTCTTCTGCGTGCTCCAGCCCCACGGGAACAGCACGAAGTTGCCGTAGCTGTGCATGGAGATCACGGCGCCCGTGGTGTCGGCTGAAGCGGCGGCGGTGTCACCAGGCGCTCGGGTGTCGCGGTACAGCTTGCGCCACAACGACTCCAGCGCCCGCGTCTCCACCTCGGAGTCGGCGCGCGCCCCGCCGTAGACCTCGCTGCACTTGTTCGTGGACGTACCGACCTCGCCCCAGTGCGAGCCCGCGTTGCGGTTCAGGTCGACGCCGCGCTGGCCGGACGAGCAGGTGCCGTTGGCGTTCTTGCGGTGCGGCACCGGGGAGTCGCCGCCGGACTCGACGATCTCGACGCCGTCGGGGTTGGCGATCGGCACGACCCAGACCTCGGTCGAGCCGAGCATCGCGGCGAGATCAGGGGCGCTGACCAGGTCGTCGATGAAACGCCACGCCATGTCGCCGGTGGTGATTTCGCGCGCGTGGAGTTGTCCCATCACGAACAGGCGCGGTTTCGGCGCGGCGGGCGTCAATGCGCAGTCACCTGGGCTTTTCCGCGTGATGCAGATGGCTTTCAGGTCATATCCGCCATTGCCCTGGGTCTTGCGCCACGAGTCGCCGTAGTCGACGACGGTGGCGAGTTCGGGATGGGCCTCGGCCACCTCGTCGAGATGAGCGATATGCGCGGTGACGGTCCGGTAGCCGCCGAAGTACGTCGAATCGCCGAGAGAACGCGGAGCCCATTGAGACGGAGGCATCACCGTCTCAATAGCGGGCTGGAAGCCGTCCGAACGAAGCTTGTCGGCGGTGCGCGCGTCGCCCACCACGAACAGATCCGCGCCGTCCCGCTGCTCCAGGACGTCGTAGCCGAGACCGAGCAGTCGTTGCGCGGAGGATCCCAGCGGAGCGGGCACACGCAGCACAAACGTCGACTGTGGACCGTCCGCCGGCGCCGGCGAGGGACTCAGGAGGAGGCCGAGACAGGCGAGCAGGGCCAGTGCGATCCGCATGATCAACGATGATCGACTGTTCGTGTGAGTCACGCCAGTCCGTTCGACCGACCGGATGATTACCGCCCGGTGCTTGGGACTCCGAATCCGCCCACTTGGCGCAATGTGACGTAAATCAATAGGATTTACACCAGCATCGCAGCGGTTATTGTGCTGACAAGCCGAAACCGACTCGACGAACAGCGAGGTCCGCGCGCAAGTCCTGGGAAGAAAACGGGAGTGCTCACCATGGATCATCTCTACAACGCCAACGTCACCGAGATCTCCCTTTCCTTCCCGTGGCGCGGTTCCCTCACGGACGACGACGAGGGGTTGGAGCCGACCATCGTTCGCAGCATGGACTGACGAAACCCGGGGGTCCCCCATGTCCGGCCTGTCCACCGTCGTCAAGGGCACCGGCCCGGCCCTGCTGCTCGTGCACGGCGCGGGCGGGAGCGTCCAGGCCAACTACGGCCCGATCATCGGGACCCTCACCCAGTACTTCACCGTCATCGCGCCCGATCTGCCCGGCTCCGGCGGCTCGCCGAAGGCCGCGGCGCCGCTCGACCTGGAGAAACTCGCCGACGACCTGGTCGCCGTCGCGGTGGCGGCCGGGCACGAGTCGTTCTTCGTCTGCGGCTACTCGATGGGCTGCGCGGTCGCCGTCACGGCGGCGGTCCGGCATCCCGAGCGCGTGCGCGGCCTGGTGCTGAGCACGCCGTTCACCAAGATCGACGCAGCGACCAGGGCGAAGATCGACCACTGGAAGTCGTTGCTGGACGGGTCCCGCGAGGTGCTGTCGCGGTTCATCCTTTCGGTGATGTGCAGCAAGGAGTACCTGGCCCGGCTCACGCCCGCGCAGGCGGAGGGCTTCGCCGAGCTGATCGCGGCGAGCGTGCCGACCGGGTCGCCCTCGCACGTCGACCTGATCCTGAAGATCGACCTGTCGGGTCTCCTGCCGCGGGTCACGCAGCCGACGCTGGTGATCGGCGCGTCCGGCGACCAACTGCTGTCGCGCCACCTCGGCAAGGAGGTCTCCGACCTCATCCCCGGTTCGAAGTACACCGAGATCGCGTGCGGGCACGCGATCGCGCTGGAGTCCGCGATGCCGTGGGCGCGGCTGATCACGGACTACCTGACATCGGTGTAATTACGCGGCTGTAAGAGTACGCGGGGAGCTTTCGTACTCTCTGAGCGCACGGAAGGGCCCCGCGTGCTGTCAAACAGTGCGGAGGCGGTGGGCCAGCGCCGTGTGGCGGCGGCCCGCGCCAACGGTGCGGACGGCTTGGCCGATCGCGCGTTTGCTGCCGACAAGCACGACTAGCTTCTTCGCGCGCGTGACGGCCGTGTAGAGCAGGTTGCGCTGCAACATCATCCACGCGCTGGTCGTGATCGGGATGACCACGCACGCGTACTCGCTGCCCTGCGAGCGGTGGATGGTCATGGCGTAGGCGTGGCTGAGCTCGTCCAGTTCGGAGAAGTCGTAGTCGACCTCTTCGTCCTCGTCGGTGCGGATGGTCAGCTTCTGCTCGACCGGGTCCAACGCGATGACGACGCCCAGAGTGCCGTTGAAGACGCCGTTCTTGCCCTTGTCGTAGTTGTTGCGGATCTGGGTGACCTTGTCGCCGACCTTGAACACCCTGCCGCCGAAGCGTTTCTCGGGCAGGTTGTCCCGCGACGGCGTCAGGGCTTCCTGCAGCACGGTGTTCAATGCGCCGGCACCGGCCGGTCCGCGGTGCATCGGCGCGAGAACCTGGATGTCCTTGCGCGGGTCGAGCCGGAACTTGCGCGGGATGCGGTTCGCCACGACGTCGACGGTCATCGTCGCGGCCTCCTCCGCGTCGTCGGTGCTGAAGAGGAAGAAGTCCGGAAGTCCTTGCACCAGCGGGTAGTCACCGCTGTTGATGCGGTGGGCGTTCGTGACGACGCCTGACTCCTGGGCCTGGCGGAAGATGTGCGTGAGCCGGACGTTCGGGATCGGGCTTCCTTGCGCCAGAACGTCTCTGAGCACCTCCCCCGCACCCACCGACGGCAGCTGGTCGACGTCGCCGACGAGCAGCAGGTGGGCGCCGGGCGGCACGGCCTTCACGAGTTTGTTGGCCAGCAACAGGTCCAGCATCGACGCCTCGTCCACGACGACGAGGTCGGCGTCCAGCGGGTGGTCGCGGTCGAACGCCGCGTCGCCGCCGGGCTTGAGTTCGAGCAGGCGGTGGACGGTGCGGGCCTCGTGGCCGGTCAGCTCGGTGAGGCGCTTGGCGGCACGTCCGGTCGGCGCCGCCAGGACGATCTTGGCCTTCTTCGCCTGGGCCAGGCGCACGATCGAGCGGACGGTGAAGCTCTTGCCGCAGCCAGGGCCACCGGTGAGCACCGCGACCTTCTGCGTCAGCGCGAGCTTGACCGCTTCCGCCTGGTGCTGTTCGAGTTCGGTGCCGAGCCAGGCGAACGCCTTGTCCCAGTCGACGGTCGCGAAACTCGGCATGCGGTCGTTGTCCGCGTACAGCAGGCGTTTGAGCTGCGATGCCATCGAGATCTCCGCGCGGTGGAACGGGATCAGGTAGATGGCGATCTCGTCGTCCGGCAGCTCCTCCCGGACGACGCCTTCCTCCTCGACGAGCTCGGCGAGGCAGTCGATGACGAGGCCCGTGTCGACCTGGAGGATCTTGATGGCATCCGCGATGAGCGACTGCTCCGGCAGATAGCAGTTGCCGTCGGTGGTGGCCTCGGAGAGCGTGAACTGCAGGCCCGCCTTGACGCGTTGCGGGCTGTCGTGCGGAATGCCGACCGCCTTGGCGATCACGTCGGCGGTCTTGAAGCCGATGCCCCAGACGTCGTTCGCGAGGCGGTAGGGCTCTTCCCTCACGACCTCGATGGCCTTGTCCGTGTACTGCTTGTAGATGCGGACGGCGAGGCTCGTCGAGACGCCGACGCCCTGGAGGAAGACCATGACCTCCTTGATGGCCTTCTGCTCCTCCCACGCCTCCGCGATGAGCTTGGTGCGCTTCGGGCCGAGCTTCGGGACCTCGATGAGGCGCTCCGGCTCGTTCTCGATGACGTCCAGCGCGTTGACGCCGAAGTGCGTGACGATCTTGTCCGCGAGCACCGGGCCGATGCCCTTGATCAGGCCGGAACCCAGGTAACGGCGGATGCCCTGGATGGTCGCGGGCAGGATCGTCGTGTAGTCGTCGACGTGGAACTGCTTGCCGTACTGCGGGTGCGAGCCCCAGCGGCCGCGCATGCGGATGGACTCGCCCGGCTGGGCACCGAGCAGTGCGCCGACGACCGTGACGAGGTCGCCGCGGCCGGTGTCGACCTTGGCGACGGTGTAGCCGTTGTCCTCGTTGGCGTAGGTGATCCTCTCCAGGACCGCTTCGAGGACGTTCATGGCGTGGAACTTACCCTGCGGGTTCTGCACACGATCTTCACAAGTTGTCC
Source organism: Lentzea nigeriaca (assembly GCF_016907955.1). Classification (GTDB taxonomy): domain Bacteria; phylum Actinomycetota; class Actinomycetes; order Mycobacteriales; family Pseudonocardiaceae; genus Lentzea; species Lentzea nigeriaca. The sequence continues at coordinate 162,685 of NZ_JAFBCX010000004.1, forward strand.
CGGCGTCCTCCACGACATGCACATAAAGTCACCGCCATGACAGGTCAGCGCCGGGTGCTCGTCGTGGAGGACGACATCACGATCGCCGAGTCCGTGGCCGTACGGCTGCGGGCGGAGGGGTTCGTGGTGATGGTCGCCCATGACGGCCCCTCAGGGGTGGCTGCCGCCGCTTCGTTCGTGCCTGACCTGGTCGTTCTGGACGTGATGCTGCCGGGGTTCGACGGGCTCGAGGTGTGCCGGCGGATCCAGGCGTCGCGTTCGGTGCCGGTGCTGATGCTCACCGCACGAGGGGACGAGACCGATCTGCTGGTCGGTCTCGCCGTGGGGGCCGACGACTACCTGACGAAGCCGTTCTCGATGCGCGAGCTCGCGGCGCGGGTGCACGTGCTGCTGCGCAGGGTGTCGCGGGCGGCCACGTCGCGGTCGCTGGAGCTCGGGGACCTGGTGATCGACCTGGCCGCGCGGCGGGTCTCCCGTTCGGGGGTGGAGGCTCATCTGACGCCGACCGAGTACGACCTGCTGGTGTTCCTGGCCGAGCGGCCGTCGGCCGTGCAGGCGCGGGAGCGGTTGCTGGCGGAGGCGTGCGGGTGGCACGAGGGAGCGTCGTCGCGGACGGTCGACAGCCACGTGAAGGCGCTGCGGCGCAAGCTCGGGGCCGACCTGATCAGGACCGTGCACGGGGTGGGGTACGCGCTGGAGGTTCCCCAGAAGAAGGTGTCTCAGTGAAGACATTGCTGGGCTGGCTCGACATGCTGCCGCGTCCGCTGGACTCGGTGCGGTCGATCAAGCTCAAGCTCGGGATCGTCATCGTGGTGTCGGGATGCGTGTCGTTCGCGTACTTCCGTTACGTGACGGGGTGGCTGCCACCGCGGACGACGTTGATCGCGCTGGCCCTCGGCCTGCTGACGTCGCAGCTGCTGGCGCACGGCATGACCTCGCCGCTGCGGGAGATGACCTCCGCGGCGCGGTCGATGGCGTCCGGGGACTACTCGCGCTCGGTCCGGGCGACGTCGTCCGACGAGGTCGGGCAACTGGCCGAGGCGTTCACGGTGATGGCAGCCGACCTCGCCGCCGCCGACCGGCAGCGGCGTGAGTTGATCGCGAACGTGTCGCACGAGCTGCGGACGCCGATCTCGGCCCTGCAGGCCGTGCTGGAGAACGTGGTCGACGGGGTGGCTCAGGCCGACGCGGCCACGATGAAGACGGCTTTGGCGCAGACCGAACGGCTGGGACGGCTCGTCACCGAGCTGCTCGACCTGTCGAAGATCGACGCCGGGGTGCTGTCGCTGAACCGGGAGACCCTGTCGGTGTCCTCGCTGGTCGCCGACGTGGTGGCCGAGGCTGCCGTGGCGGCACCCACGGCGTCGTTCTCGATCGACGTGCCAGGGGATCTGACGGTGTTCGCCGACGGGGAACGGCTGCACCAGGTGCTGGTGAACCTCGTGGACAACGCTGCCAGGCACGGACCCACCGAGGGGTTGGTGTCCGTGTCGGGGTCGTCGTGCGCGGGTTCGGTGGTGCTGGAGGTTCGGGACGAGGGGCCGGGGATCGCTCCGGAAGACCGGTCGCGGATCTTCGAGAGGTTCACCCGAGGGGAGAGGGCGGGCGGTGGTGGGACCGGGCTCGGTCTCGCCATCGCCCGGTGGGTGGTGGACCTGCACGGCGGGACGATCGCCGTGGTGGATCCCGGGTCTTGCATCCGGGTGACTTTGCCTCGCTGACTTTCTTGTTCGCACCGCCGAGGTGGTGTGACGGTGAAGCACGCCCATTTTCGGGCTTGGGAGAGAGAGACATGACTGACTCGACGGAATCGCCATCGGCCGGCTCGTCTGGTGCGGACGGGGCTGCTGCTCGGCGGCGGTATCGGAACTTCCGGAAGGTGGGGTATCGGCCCGTTGCCGGATCCGGAGAGCCGGACTCGGCTGAGAACGACGAGGAACTTGCGGAGGTCGAGGGCGCGGAGCGCGCCGAGGACGATGGCGCCGCCGAGGGTGCCGAGATCGACGGCTCGAAGCGCGCCGAGCACGAAGGCGCGGCGGCCACGGAGAGCGTTGAGGGCGGGCGCGCGGAGGCAATCGAGGGCGGCGAGAGCGGACGCGCGGAGGCAATCGAGGGTGCTGCGGCAGGCTCGCGCAGGGGTACCCCCGAGCCGGGAACCCCTACAACTCAACCTACTCAGGGGGACCGACAAGATCAGCCGGCTCAGGTCGCCACCGCCACCCTGCCTCCGCCCTCACCCTGGCAGGGCCCGCCCCGCTACCCCACCGCCGGCCCGATGGTCGTTCCGACGCCGGCCCCGCTCCTGCCCTGGTGGACCCCACCTGCGACGCCCGCGTCCAGCAAGGTCCTCGTCGCGGGCCTCGTCGCAGGCCTGGGCGCCGCAGTCCTCGCCCCGCCGAACAACGGCATCGGCTGGTTCCTCGCGGGTCTGTTCGGCGTCGGCGCGGTCCTGTTCTACGCGGGCAAGCCGTCGATCGAGCGCGCGCTCTGGCTGGCGGGCGCGCTGGCGTTCCTGGCGATGGGCTTCCTCCGCGCGGCTGAGTGGATCTTCCCGCTGTGCGTGCTCGCGTCGATGATGTGCGGTTCGATCGCCATGGCGGGCGGCAGGACGGTTCGCGGGCTCGTCTTCGGTGCGCTCGGGGTCGGGCTCGGCGGGCTGCGGTCGCTGCCGTGGGTCGCGAAGGGGCTCAGCAAGCGCGGGCCGGTCGGCATCAGGCCGCTCATCTCCGTCGGCGTGGCAGTGGCGTTGCTGCTGATCTTCGGATCGCTGCTCGCCGGGGCCGACCGGGCGTTCGGGAAGTTCCTCGAGAGTCTGGTGCCGGACCTCGAGATCGACGGGTTCGTGCGGTCGGCGTTCTTCGGCGGTGTCGCGGCGTTCGGTGCGCTGGGTGCTTGTTACCTCGTGGCGGCGCCTCCGAAGATCAACGAGGACGCGGCGGGCAAGCCGGGGTCGTTGCGGGTCAAGGACTACGCGCTGCCCGTGGGTGTGCTCGTGTTGTTGTTCGCCGGGTTCGTGGGCACGCAGCTCGCGGTGCTGTTCGGTGGCGAGAAGTACGTGATGGAGACGGCGGGCGTGACGTTCGCCGAGTACGCGAGGTCCGGGTTCTGGCAGCTGCTGTGGGTTTCGATCCTGACGCTCGGAGTCATCGCCGGTGTGGCGCGGTTCGCGGCGAAGAAGACGGCGCAGGAGCAGTTGTGGCTGCGGATTCTGCTCGGGTCGCTCGCCGTGCTGACGCTCGTGATCGTGGCGAGTGCGTTGAGCCGTATGTGGTTCTACCAGCAGGCGTACGGGTGGACGGTGCTGCGGTTGCTCGTCTCGTCGTGCGAGATCTGGCTCGCGGTCGTCTACCTGATGGTGATCGGGAGCGGGATCACGTTGCGCGCCGACTGGTTGCCGAAGGCGATCGTCGGGACGGGCACGGCGTTCTTCCTCGCGGTCCTGGTGATGAACCCCGAGCAGGTGGTGGCCGACTACAACGTCAGCCGGTTCGAGGCGACGCGGAAGATCGACGCGGTCTACCTGTCGCGGTTGTCGGAGGACGCGGTGCCCGCCCTCGTCAGGTTGCCGGAGCCGCAACGCTCGTGTTCCTTGCGGTGGTTGAAGGATCGCCACGTCGAGCAGGACTGGCGGGAGTGGAACCTCGCGCGGCACAACGCTCACAAGTCACTCGAAAGTGTTGCGGTGACTGACGTCACCTGTGAGTCGACCTACTCCGGAGAGCGGTAGTTCGTTAACTGCCGGTAAAGTTGCTGGTCCACAAGCTGTCGAGAGGGTGAGAAGTGACGCTGTCGTGACCATTGCGGCCGAACCCGTTGTTCTTCGATCGATGTTCACGGCAGGCGAGGCGCCCACCCCGCGCACGCTCCTGGACATCCTGCGCACGAGTGCCGAACAGCACCCGGACGCGCCGGCCGTCGACGACGGCACCACCGCGCTCACGTACCGCGCGCTCATCTCGGAAGTACTGGAACTGAAGGAAAAGCTCGCCGCCGAAGGCGTCGGGGTCGGCGACCGGGTCGGCATTCGCGTGCCGTCCGGAACCGTCGACCTCTACGTCTCGATCCTGGCGACCCTCGCGGCTGGCGCGGCCTACGTGCCCGTCGACTTCGAGGACCCGGACGAGCGAGCGGAGCTCGTGTTCGGCGAAGCGGGCGTGTCCGCCGTGCTCGGCGAAGGCCGATCCCTGGTGCTGCACGGCACTCCGCTCGGCATGCCGGGTGAGCCTGGTCTCGACAACGACGCCTGGATCATCTTCACGTCCGGCTCCACCGGCAAGCCCAAGGGCGTCGCCGTGACGCACCGTTCGGCTGCTGCTTTCGTGGACGCCGAGGCGCGCCTGTTCCTGCAGGACGAGCCGATCGGCCCCGAAGATCGCGTGCTGGCGGGACTTTCCGTCGCGTTCGACGCCTCCTGCGAGGAGATGTGGCTCGCGTGGCGTCACGGCGCCTGCCTGGTGCCCGCGCCGCGGTCGCTGGTGCGCACCGGCATGGACCTCGGCCCGTGGCTGGTCGAGCAGGAGATCACGATCGTCTCCACGGTCCCGACGCTCGCCGCGCTCTGGCCGGTCGAGGCACTGGACGACGTCCGGCTGCTGATCTTCGGCGGCGAAGCGTGCCCGCCGGAGCTGGCCGAGCGCCTCGCCGTCGACGGTCGCGAGGTCTGGAACACCTACGGCCCGACGGAAGCGACGGTCGTCGCCTGCGCCGCGCGGATGACCGGCTCCGGTCCCGTGCGCATCGGACTGCCGTTGGACGGCTGGGAACTCGTCGTCGTCGACGCGTCCGGTGAGGTCGTGCCGATGGGCGAGGCGGGCGAGCTCGTGATCGGCGGCGTCGGCCTGGCGCGCTACCTCGATCTCGCGAAGGACACCGAGAAGTACGCGCCGCTGCCCTCCGTGGGCTGGGACCGCGCGTACCGCAGCGGCGACATGGTCCGCGCCGAGCCGGAAGGCCTCGTCTTCCTCGGCCGCGCGGACGAGCAGATCAAGCTCGGCGGGCGGCGCATCGAGCTGGGCGAGGTCGACGCGGCTTTGCTGGCGCTGCCCGGTGTCGCGGGTGCCGCTGCCGCCGTGCGCACCACGCGTGGCGGCAACCAGATCCTCGTCGGCTACGTCGTGGTCGACGGTGAGTTCGAACAGGCAGCGGCCGTCGAGCAGCTGCGGGCCGAACTCCCCGCCGCACTGGTGCCGTTGATCGCCGTGGTCGACACGCTGCCGACGCGCACGTCCGGCAAGGTCGACAGGGCTGCCCTGCCGTGGCCACTGGAGTCGCTCGACACCGCGGGTGCCGTGTTCTCCGGCCTCGAAGGCTGGCTGGCCGAGCAGTGGGCGGCCGTGCTGGGTTCGGGCCCGGCCTCCGAGGACGCCGACTTCTTCGCGTCCGGCGGCAGCTCGCTGTCCGCGGCGCAGCTCGTCTCGCTCGTGCGCACGCGCTACCCGAGCACGTCCGTCTCGGACATCTACCAGAACACGACGCTGCACAAGCTCGCGCGCCGCCTGGAGTCGTACGGCTCGACGGCGGAGGTGCGCGAGGTCGCCCCGACGCCGCGCTGGACGGGTGTTCTGCAGACGTTGCTGATGATCCCGCTGCTGACCATCTCCGGCGCGCGGTGGGTCGTCGCGCTGACGGCCCTGTCGAACGTGCTGGGCTGGACTTCAGTCTCCTGGTGGTGGGTCGTCGCCGGGTGGGCGGTGTTCATCTCGCCGCTGGGCAGGCTCGCGATCTCCGCCGGTGGCGCACGGCTGCTGCTGCGCGGCGTGAAGCCGGGCGAGCACCCGCGCGGCGGGTCCGTCCACATGCGACTGTGGACCGCCGAGATGCTGGCGCAGATGTCGCGCGCCACCGAGCTTTCCGGCTCGTGGGTGACGCACTACGCGCGGGCGTTGGGCGCGAAGATCGGCCCCGGCGTCGACCTGCACTCGCTGCCCCCGGTCACCGGCATGCTGAAGGTGGGCCGAGGTGCCGCGATCGAGCCCGAGGTGGACCTCTCCGGCTGGTGGCTGGACGGCGACCGCCTGGTGCTGGGCCGCATCCGCATCGGGGCGGGCGCCACGGTCGGCGCCCGCAGCACGCTGTTCCCCGGTGCCCGCATCGGCAAGCGCGCCGAGGTCGCTCCGGGCTCCGGTGTCGTCGGATCCGTGCCGACCGGCCAGCGCTGGGCCGGCGTACCCGCGATCCGCGAGGGCAAGGCGGCGCGTTCGTTCCCGTCCCGCCGTCCTTCGCGCTCGCACTTCTGGAGCTTCATGTACGGCGTGTCGTCCGGCCTGCTGGGCGCGCTGCCGTTGCTGGCCGGCGCTCCCGCCGTGCTGTACGTGCTGCGCCGGCCGGTGTCGCTGACGTCGGCGCTGTGGGACGTCCCGGTCGCCTCCGCGATCTGGTTCGGCTCCTACGCGTTGCTGGTGCTGTTCTTCGTGCGACTGCTGGGCATCGGCATGCGCGAGGGCCACTACCCCGTGCACAGCCGCGTGGCCTGGCAGGCCTGGACCACCGAGCGCCTGATGAACAACGCCCGCTCGGCCCTGTTCCCGCTGTACGCCTCGCTGTTCACGCCGGTGTGGCTGCGCCTGCTGGGCATGAAGGTGGGCCGCCGCGTCGAAGCGTCCACTGTGGTCGCTCTGCCGCGCATGACCCGCGTGGGCGACGGCGCTTTCCTGGCCGACGACACGATGGTCGCCTCCTACGAGCTCGGTGGCGGCTGGTTGCGCATCGCTACGGCCCGCGTGGGCAAACGCGCGTTCCTGGGCAACTCGGGCATGACCGCACCCGGCCGCACCGTGCCGAAGGGCGGCCTCGTCGGAGTGCTGTCGGCGGCTCCGAAGCGTGCCAAGGCGGGTTCTTCCTACCTGGGCATGCCTCCGATGAAGCTGCCGCGTGCCGCCGAGGTGTCCGACCAGTCCCGCACGTTCGACCCGCCCGCGCACCTGATGTGGGCGCGCGCTCTGGTCGAGCTGTGCCGGTTCGTCCCGGTGATGCTGAACGTCACCCTGGTCGTGCTCGTGCTCTTCGCCCTGAAGGAGTTCGGGCTGTGGTGGTCCGGCGTCGTGCTGCTGGGCGCCGGCGTCGCGGCCTGCCTGGTGGCCGCCATCGCGAAGTGGGCGCTCGTGGGCCGCTTCCGGGTGCGCGAGTACCCGTTGTGGTCGGCGTTCGTGTGGCGCAACGAGCTGGCGGACACGTTCGTCGAGGTGCTCGCCGTGCCGTGGCTGATCGGCTTCTCCGGTGGCACACCGATCATGAACTGGTGGCTGCGCTCCTTGGGCGCCTCGGTCGGCCGCGGTGTGTGGTGCGAGTCGTATTGGCTGCCCGAGGCCGACCTGGTGACACTGGGAACCGGTGCGTCGGTCAACCGCGGCTGCGTGGTCCAAACGCACCTGTTCCACGACCGGATCCTGCGCATGGACCGCGTTTCACTGGGTTCCGGCGCCACTCTGGGCCCGCACGGCATCGTCCTGCCCGGCGCTTCCGTCGGTGCCGACACCACGATCGGACCCGCCTCGCTCGTGATGCGCGGAGAGGATGTACCGTCGGGAACCCGTTGGCTGGGCAACCCGATCTCCGCGTGGACATGAGCTTCTCGGTACACCACTACGCCTTAGAGCTTGACTACAAGCCGCACTCCGCACGTCTCTCCGGACGTGCGGTGCTGCAGGCTTCCTGCACGTCGTTGTCGTCCATCGAGTTGTCCTTCGGGCCGCTGCGCGTGTCGAAGGTCCTGGTGAACGGCAAGCCCGCGCGGTATGTGCACTCGGCGGGCGTCCTGCGCGTGCGTGCGGCCGTGCGCGGCTCGTTCTCGGTCGAGGTCCGCTACTCCGGCACGCCGGTGCCGGTGTCCACGCCGGAGTGGGGCGACCTCGGCTGGGACCAGCTCACGGACGGCTCCCTGGTGGCCTCGCAGCCGATCGGTGCGCCGTCGTGGTTCCCGTGCCTGGACGAGCCTTCGTCCAAGGCCTCCTACCTGCTGGACGTCACCGCGCCCTCGCCGTATGTGGTCGTCTGCAACGGGGTTCTCGTCGACGGCAAGGTCTCCGGCAGCACCACGCGGTGGACCTACTCGATGGCGGCCCCGATGGCTACCTACCTCGCGACCGTCCAAATCGGACAGTACGTCGAAGCGCTGCCCGACGTGTGGGCACCGGCCCGGCTGCGCCGGCTCGTCGCGCACGACTTCGCGCGGCAGAACCAGATGATCGAGCTGTTCTCGTCGCTGTTCGGGCCGTATCCGTTCGCTCGGTACTCCGTGGTGGTCACCGACGACGAGCTCGACGTTCCCGTTGAGGCTCAAGGGTTGTCGACGTTCGGGGCCAACCACGTCGACGGGCGGCGGGGCTCGGAACGGTTGGTGGCGCACGAGCTGGCGCACCAGTGGTTCGGGAACTCCGTCGGGATCGCCTCGTGGGAGCACATCTGGCTCAACGAGGGCTTCGCCTGCTACTCGGAGTGGTTGTGGTCGGAGGCGTCCGGTGGGCGGACCGCGGATGCCTGTGCTGCCGCGGCTCGCGATCTGTTGTCGCGGTTGCCGCAGGATCTGGTGATCGGGCGGCCCGGTCGGGCTGACTGGTTCGACGACCGGGTCTACAAGCGCGGAGCGTTGACGTTGCACGCTTTGCGTCGCGCGATGGGCGACGACTCGTTCTTCGCGTTGCTGCGGGAGTGGTGTGCGCGGAACCGGCACGGTGTGGTGACCACTGAGGACTTCCTCGTGCTGGCCGGACATCGCGACCTGCTCACGCGCTGGCTGTTCGAACCGGGACTGCCAGCCTAGTCACAATCGCGTGTTCCCCTCCCCAGACGCCGGGTACCCGGCCTCGAACGGGAGGAGGAAGAAGACGTGCTGTATGTGGTACTCGGCTGTTCGGTGGTGTTCGCGTTGCTGGCGGTCGAGGTGATTCACCGGCTGGTCCGACGCTTCACCCACAGCGGCAGGATGTACCGGCCGGGCCAGGTGTTCGGAGCCCTGCTGGCAGCCCAGACGAGCCTGAGCGTGTACCCGGTCAACGCGCCGATCACCCTGCACGTACTGGGAATAGCGTTGATCCTGGCGGGGGCGTGGTTGCTCTCGGCGCTCATCAGCACGCTCGTGGACGTTTCGCTGGCGCGGGTGCGCACCGACGTCACGGACAACCGGCACGCCCGGCGCGTGCACACGCAGATCACGCTGGTGCGGCGGTTGGTGCTGGTGGTCATCGGTGTGCTGGCCGTGGGCGCCATCCTGATGACGTTCCCGAGCGCGCGGGCGATCGGGTCGACGGTGCTGGCGTCGGCGGCCGTCATCGGTGCTGTGGCTGCGTTGGCGGCGCAGTCGTTGCTGGGCAACGTGATTTCCGGGATGCAGATCGCGTTCAGCGACGCGGTGCGGCTGGATGACGTTGTGGTGGTTGAAGGTGAGTGGGGACGGGTCGAGGACATCACGCTGACGTACGTGGTGCTGCACCTGTGGGACGACCGGCGGCTGGTGCTGCCGACCTCGTACTTCCTCAAGACTCCCTTCGAGAACTGGACGCGCACGCAGTCGGCGTTGCTGGGCACCGTCGAGCTCGATCTGGACTGGACGGTGCCGGTCGAGGCGATGCGCCAGGAGATGCGGTCCATGTTGGAGGGCAACGATCTCTGGGACGGCCGGGTATCGGTGCTGCAGGTGACGGCCGCCACGCAGGGGTTCGTGCGGCTGCGGGCGCTGGTCAGCGCGGCCGATGCCGGCAAGCTCTGGGACCTGCGGTGCCTCGTCAGGGAACACCTGGTCGACTGGGTGCAGCGGCACCACAACGGAGCGTTGCCGCAGGTCAGGACGCGGGCGGTCACCGGGACGAAACGGCTGCAGCCGACCAGCGACCAGCACACCGACGCGCGGGTGTTCGGCGAGAGCCTCGACGGGGCGCAGCGGGAGCAAGCGTTTGCGGGCCCCAAGTAGCGTCGCGCTGCCCACGTGGTGACCTACGATCCCGCGCGTGGAGATCGCCAGAACCCGCCTGACCTGCCCGGAGTGCGGACAAGAGCTGTCCAGGGCAGGCGACGACGCCCCGTGGTGCGCAGCATGCGAGTGGAACCTGTTCGGCCCGGCGAGCAGGCTGGCGACGCGGTGGGATCGCGCGCTCTTCACCGAGTTCTTGCGGCAACGGCCGACCAAGCCGCCCCGCACGCCGCTCGGTGTGGCGCTGGTGATCGTGTCCGTGCTGCTCGGCCTGGTGCCGTTCGGACTTCTCGGGTGGGGTGCCTGGCTGCTGGCGACCGGGTCGTGGCTGGTCGGATCGCTGCTGCTGGTGCTCGCCTTCCTGCTGCGGCCGAGGCTCGGGCGGCTGCCGGGCAAGAACTACCGCCTTCGCCGAGAACAGGCACCGACGCTGTTCGGCCTGATCGACCGGGTCGCCGCGGCGGCAGGCACGCCGGTGCCGGAGATCGTCACGATCAGCTCGGAGTACAACGCCTCCACCTACCGGGCGGGGTTCCGGCGCACGACAGGGCTGGACATCGGCACCTTCCTGTTCGCGACCCTCAGCCCGCAGCAGCGCGTCGCCCTGCTCGCGCACGAGCTCGGGCACCAGGTCAACGGTGATCCGGCGCGGCTGCTGCTCGTTCAGCCGGCGCTGACGACGTTCGGCACGCTGGCGAACATGTTCGGGGCGTACGAGAACATTCGGGAGGTCGTCTTCGGCGGGAAGAGCATGGTGCCGTTGCGGTTCCTGATGTTCGTGATCGGCCAGGTGTTCCTGGTCGTGCAGGTGGCGCTGTCGGTGCTGGCGTTCCGCGACCACCAGCGGGCCGAGTACCTCGCGGACGGGGTGGCGGTGGACGTCGCCGGGTCAGCAGCGACCGCCAGCCTGATGGACAGGTTGGCACTGGGGTCACAGATCATCCGCCTCCTCGCCTACCGCGCGAACACCAAAGGCCCCGCTGACTGGCCGGCACTGGTCGCCGACTTCCACGCCGCACGGCAGGAGCAGATCGGCGCGTATCGGCAGCTCACATTGCGTGAGTCGACCCTGTGGGACAGCCATCCACCCTCGGGGCTGCGGGCACGGATCGTGGAGGCCTGGCCGCAGCAGGCGCCCGCGTTCGTGCTGAGCGAGCAGGAGTCGGCGCGGATCGATGGCGAGCTCGCCCGCTGGTACCGGCTCGCGCACCAGAGGTTGCTGGACTGACAACTACCGCTACTGGCCGCCGAAGGTGCGGGTGCCGGTCACGCTCGCCGGGGAAGGTCACGTCGCGCACCGGTCGAATCCGGAACTTCTGGCCGCGACGATCCGCGAGGTTTCCACCACACTGAGGTCATGAGAACCGGGGATCAGGTCGTCCAGAACCTGCCGTGGCGTTGGCGCGCGCAAGGCACGATCTTCGTCATCGGCGGGCTCGGGTTCCTGTTCGACGCGTGGGACGTCACCCTCAACGCGTTCCTGATCCCGCTGGTCAGCGCCGAGTGGGGGCTGAGTCTCGGCGAACGCGGGTGGGTCGGCACGGCCAACCTGATCGGGATGGCCGTCGGGGCGTTCGCGTGGGGTGCGATCGCGGACACCATCGGGCGCAAGAAGGCGTTCAGCCTGACGATCCTGATGTTCTCGATCTTCACGGTGGCCGGGGCCGCGTCGCAGGACTTCGTGACGTTCTGCGTGTTCCGGTTCCTCGCCGGGGTGGGGCTCGGCGGGTGCATCCCGGTCGACTTCGCGCTGGTCGGCGAGTTCACGCCCGCCAGGGTGCGCGGGCGGGTGCTGGCGGCGATGGACGGGTTCTGGCCGCTGGGAGCCACGTTGTGCGGGCTCACGGCGGCCTTCCTCGCCGGTCTGGGCAGCTGGCGGTTCCTGATGCTCACGATGGTGCTGCCCGCGCTGCTGCTGTTCTGGATCCGCAGAGGGGTGCCGGAGTCGCCGATGTTCCTCGTGGCCAAGGGCAGGCCGGAGGAAGCCAGGCAGGTCATCGACGGTCTGATCGCCAGAACCGGCGCGCCGCGGGAGGAGTGGCGGCTGCCTGACCCGCAGCAGGTGCAGAAACTCTCGCCGAAGGTGATGTTCGCGCAGCTCAAGGACATCTGGCGGTTCGACCTGCGGCGCACCGGAGCGATGTGGCTGATGTTCCTCGCCGTGTTCCTGCTGTACTACGGCGCCGTCACGTGGCTGCCGAGCATCCTCAAGGCGCAGGGCTACGGCACCTACGCGGCGTTCATGGTCACGACGGGAACGGTGGCGGTGGGCGTCGTGGCGGCGCTGATCAGCGCTTGGCTCGTGGACGTGTTCGGACGCAAGTGGGTCATCGCGGTCACCGCGCCACTCGCGTCGGCGGCCCTGGTCATGTTCGCGGTGCAGATCAACGTCGACACGGCCGCGAAGGCCTGGATCACGCTCTACGGGACGCTGATCCAGATCGCGATTCCCGCGCTGTACGCGTTCGCGCCCGAGCTCTACCCGACGCATCTGCGGGCCAGCGGGTTCGGGTGGGCGTCGACGATCAGCCGGATCGGGGCCGGGTTCGTGCCGGTGCTGCTCGGGGCGTTCCTGTGGCCGCGGCTGGGGCTGCCGCTGACGTTCGCGACGATCGGTGTCGTGGTGGTCGGCGGGGTGGTCGTGATGATGATCGCGGCGCCGGAAACGAAGATGCAACCGCTCGCGGAGCCCGCTCCGTCCTAGGCTCATGAGAAGACCGCTCGCCGTCGCGTTTTGCGCGCTGGCTCTCGGAAGCTGTGGTGCGAACGGTTCCCCAGCCGTGCCGTTGGCGGAGGTGCCGACCGTGTCCTCAGCAAAACCGGACAAGAACCGGATCGAGCAGGCGAAGCGCGACGGCCACCTCACCGTGCCACTGATGATCTCCGTGCAGCCGGGACGCGACGAGGAGGTCGAGCAGGCACTGACGAAGCTGGGCGCGACCGTCGAGTCGCGGGATTCCAGAATCGGTTACCTGCGGGCCGAGATGCCGGTGGACAAGGTGGAGGACGCGTACCTCATCTCCGGTGTGTCCAAAGTAGACTTGGACGAGCCCCTGAACAACAGGCTTCCAGAACCATGAAGGGAACCTTCCTCCACGTGAGGTGGAGAAAGGTTCCCTTCATCGTTTATCAGCTAGCTGACGGACTGCACGATCACGGCGCCGTTGCCGACGACGTTCTCGTCCGCCGTGCGGACCTCGAGCTCACCGCGCAGCACGCGGCCGGCACCGGGCTGGCCGAGCGGCGTGATGACGCCCGCCGCGTTCCACGACGCACCGGCGGCGCGGTCGGCGTTGCTGTCGGTCACGGTCAGCGTGCCGAGACCGGCGGCGGTGTAGACGTCGAAGTAGTCGTACGCCGTGGTGCCCGCGGGCACCGAGTAGCCGTCGATCTGAACGCGCCACAGACCCGCGGCGGGAGCGTTGACGGTGACGGACTCCTCGGAGTCACCGTCCGCCGACGTACCCGCGGTGACGCACGTGCCGGACGTGCAGTTCAGCACGAACAGGTCGAGGTCGGCACTCGCGTCGGACGTGTTGCCGATGGTGGCCGTCAGCTTCGAGGCACCAGCGGGAACCTGGATGTCGAAGAACTTGGTCTCCAGGTTCGCGATCGACGGCCGGTCCGACTTGGCGCTGCCGACCGAGCCCGCCACGAGCCGGCCGTTGAACGCGGCCTGCGTGTTCGTGACCGTGTAGCTGCGGTTCAGCGGGGCGCCCAGCGCCGCGGACGCGATGACGTCCGGGTTCGGGCTGATCGACGTGCCGAGCACGGACGCGGTCACCGAGTACGGCGCCAGGTCGGCGTCGGAGGTGCGGCGCGCCTCGACCACGATCTCCCACACACCGGCCATCGGGCTGGTCACCGTGCGGCTGGTGGGGGTGCCACCGGAACAACCGGCGCCCGCGTCCGGGTTGTAGCAGTTGGTCGAGCTGGTCACGTCGAGCGGCACGCCCTGCGGGGTGAAGCGCAGGAAGCGGACCTGGCCCTTGCCGGCCTCGGCGCCGCCGGCGTTCATGTCGACCTTCAGCGCGGTCGTGCCCTTCGGCACGTTCACGAAGAGGCTGGTCGACTGGTTGCGCGCGATCGTGCCGGACTTGGTGGCCGAGAACTTGTTGGCGGCGTTGAAGGTCTCCGCCGCGAACACGGTGTTCAGGGTCTGCACGTCGACACCGGGGGTCTCGACGTCGTCCAGCTGCAGGACGGCGCTGTGCGCGCCCGCGCTCGTCGCCTTGATCTTCACCGGGAACTGGACCGGCGTGTTCAGCGGCAGGTCGACCGTCTTGGCCGCCTTGAACGTGCCGTCGTTGCCCTTCCAGGAAACGTTCCACGTCTCCAGGTGGTCGTGACCGGTGGTGCGGGTCAGCGTGTAGGTGCGGATGTACTCCTGGCCCGCGGTCACGCCTTCACGGTCGTGGATGCCGACACCGGTGTTCGGCTTGGCCAGCAGTCCACTGAGGACGGTGCTGACCGGAACCGAGGTGGTGACCTTGTTCGGTACGCCGTGCTTGTCCAGCAACGACCACGCGGCGTTGGTGTTGAACAGACCGGCGCCCTGCTCGTAGGCGCCCAGGGTGCTCACGAAGCTGGCGCTGCGCTGGATCGCGTACCGCAGCTCGGCGCTCGTCGGGCGCTGGCCGTCGTGCTCGGCCTTGAACGCGCTCACGAGCAGCGCGGCGGCACCGGTCGCCTGCGGGGCAGCCATCGAGGTGCCGTTGAACATCGCGTAGCCGGCCGGGAGCTCGTAGGTGCCGGCCACCGGGCCGGGCTGCTGCCAGCGCGGCGTGGTGGAGATCGCCGAACCCGGAGCGACGATGTTCGGCTTGAAACCGCCGTCCTCGGCAGGGCCGCGCGACGAGAAGCCGTGCAGGCTCTGCTTCTGCGCGGTCTTCGAGCCGTAGTTGGAGAGCCAGGTCGCGCTGGTGATGTACGAACCGACGCTCACGGCGTCCGTGGCGACCGACGGGTCACCGACGGTGTTGGCGCCCGCACCCGAGTTGCCCGCGGAGATGAACAGCTGGACGTTGTACTCGTTGATCGTGCGGTTGTAGAGCTCCGCACGAGCGTTGTTGCCGTCGTTGAGGGCGGGGAGGCCGCCGATGGAGATGTTCACGACGTCGGCGCCGTTGCGCGCGGCGTAGAGGACACCGTCGATCAGGCCCGAGCTGGTGCAGGACGGCGTGGAGAGGCAGGCCTTGACGGCCATCAGCTTCGCACCGGGCGCGGCACCGGCCATCTTGCCGTCGAACAGCTTGTAGGCCGAGGTGATGCCGGCGACGTGCGTGCCGTGCGCGGCGCCCGCGATGCCCAGGTTCACGTACGGCGTGCCCGCGTTGTCGTAGATCGAGCGGTCGGTCTGCACGACGAACGCGACGCGGTCGACCACCGGGGTCGCGGGGTTGTCGGTACCGAAGTAGCCGACGTCCTGCTTGACCTTGTAGTCGAGCATCCGCTTGTTGTTGGTGAAGTCGCCGTCACCGTCGGTGTCGACGAAAACTTCCTTCGTCGTGATGTCCTGGATGACACCGAACGCGTCGGTGCGGTCGCCGTCGCGGTTGATGTCACCGCCGGTCTCCGACGCGGCAGTGCCCAGGTCGCCCGCGGTCTCGCGGAAGAGGCCGAACGAGTAGGGGCCGCCGGTCGCCGGCGCGGTCCACTCACGGCCACCGTTGGTGAACTTGCCGACGACGCCGGTCTTGGTCATGGTGACCCAGGTGCCGTCGCCGGAGTTCGTGGCGTTCGCGTTGTACCAGTCGATGATCTTCCGCTCACCGGTGCTGGTCTTCTGCAGGGCCGGGGTGTCCAGGTCGATGCCGGAGTCGATCACGGCGATCGTGGTGCCACGGCCGTCCCACTGCGGGTGCGCGGTGGCGAACTGCGCCGCCTGCGTGTCCTGCGTCGGCATGTAGGGGTTGGTGCGCGGCGTCTTCGGGCCCGGCGGCGTCTGCGGGGCCGGCTGCTCCATGCCCTGCGGACGCGGGTCGTCGAGCGCGATGAGGCCGTCGACGTCCACGGTGCTGACGGACTTCAGCTTGGCCGCCTTCTCCGCGTTGTCGCGCGGAATGGTGACCTTGACGTAGTCGACGTCCTTCTCGGTCTTCTGGACCGTGGCGCCGAGCGCCTTCAGTTCGCTGACCGCGGCGTCGGTCTTGCCGTTCTCGGCGGCGACCAGCAGGTCGACGGTCGGCTTGCCCTCGCGGGCGGCCTGGTCGACGAGCTCGCGGTCCTTCTTGTCCAGCTGCTTGTCGGCGGCCGGCTTGTCCTGCTGCGCTGCGTTCTGCGCGATGGCGGGGGTGGCGGCGAAGCCGAGCCCGGCAGTGCCCAGCACCGCGGTCAGCAAGACCGTGCCGGTGCGGCGTCTCCAGTTTCTCACGGCGCAAATGCCCTTCGTGGGGTAAAGAGTGCTCAGAAGCACATCTCTTCGCCTCGCGAGGGACAATCGTCTGCCCGGCGGATTCTGTGTTTCCACATTGGACTGTTCAGCGGCTTGTCCGCGCACCGTATTAGTGCCGCGCGTTTCGCTTTTGCCGTGGAACGAGCAGTTGCCCTCCAGTCAAGGGCTGATGGAGGGGAATGTCAAGGCCTGCGTCAACGGTGAATGACATTGCCGTGTAACAGGATCCCGTCAACGGACGATGGAGTGATCGCTATTTCCCAGCAATAGCGACCGCAATCTCGACCGCAGGCGCCCGACGATCCCCTGACCGGTCGCGAGCGCCTTAGGCTGCGCCCCGCACGCCGGGCAGTTGTGACGGTGCGCGGTCAACGCCCGCTGGAGTTCCTTGATCTGACTCGCGGTCCGTTCCGGCACGGAGTCCTTTTTGATCGAGAGCAAACTCAGCTCGGTGAGCGTTTCCGTGCGGTGCCTCAACCGCACCACGGGCGCGATCGTGTGGAAGAAGATCAGGTTGCGCCGCCGCACGGGTTCGATCGCGGCAATGCTGCACCACGGGATCACCGTGCGACCTTCGAGGTCGGTCGACACGATGCCCTCGTCGGTGAGCCGCGTGCCCATGGCGAAGCCACGCCACGCGACGGCACCACCCATGACGAGCCACAGGCCGCCGAACACGATCGCGTACCAAGGGCCGTCGAGCATCGCCACCGGGCCTGCGACGGCGACGGCGGTGCCGAGCCCGAAGAGGACCCATCTCCACCTGGTGTGCATCTCCCCATCCTGTTTACCCGATTCGGGCGCATAGCATTGCTCGGTGCGAAACCAGGACGGCGACGGAATGCCGGTGCGGGCATCGTTCCGCGACCTGCTGTCGTGCCCACTGACCAGGTGGTCACCGGATTGCTCCCGCACGAGCCGCCCGACTTCCAAACGCCGGCCGCCCTCGCGTTGTTGAGCGACTCGGTCTGCGTCGTGGTCACAGGACAGCGCGGAGTCGGGATGACGCAGGTCGCCGCAGCGTATGCACGGCAGCGCGTGCGGGACGGCTGGCTGGTGGCGTGGACCGGCGGAGAGACGGACGAGCAGATCAAGGCCGGGATCGTCGAGCCGGCTGATCGGCTTTCGCTGTATCGCCCGGAGAACAGCGCCGAAGTCACAGCAGCACGGGTGCGCGACCACCTGCAGACGCGGCCTGGGCGGGCCTTGCTGGTGTTCGACAACGTGGTGTCACTCGATTCGATCAAGCCCTATCTGCCGTCAGTCGGAGACAGCCGCCAACGTGCTCGGCACCGCCCTCATCTCGTCCGGAGAACGAGAAGAGGCATCGGTACTGCTTCGCGGGGACTCACACGACGGCCAAGGAGGTGCTCGGGGAGGAGCACCGTGCCACGGCGCCGGCTCGGGCACTGCTTGAGTCCATTCAGCAGGACTGATCGCTGATCAGGCGCTACCTTGCGCCCATGGACCTCAAGCTGGTCGCCGACGAGCTCTACGGGCTGCCCCCGAAGGAGTTCACCGCGGCCCGCAACGCCGCGGCCAAGCAGGCAGGCGACAAGGACCTCGCGAAGGCCATCGCCGACCTGCGCAAGCCGACCGTGGGCGCCTGGGCGGTCAACCGCCTGGTGAGGGACGCTCCGAAGGGGCTGGAGGAGGCTCTGGGCCTCTCCACGGCGCAGCTGACCATGCGGGAGCTCGGACGCAAGCGCAAGGAGCTGCTGGAGACGCTGGTCTACCGCACGCTGGAGCTGACGGGCCCGCTCGCCGACGATGCCGTCACGCAGGTGCGGAACACCCTCACTGCGGCGATGTCCGATCCTGAGTCCGCAGAGCAGGTGCGGACGGGGCACCTCACGAAGGCGCTGGAGTACTCCGGGTTCGGTTTCGCAACGCCACTGCCGGAGCCTGCGAGCACCGACGGCGAGGACGCGCTGGCCCGCAAGCGGCGGGAGCGGCAGGATCGGAAGCGGGCAGAGGCGCAGCAGGCGTTGGACGAGGCCGAGCAGGCCCTCGGGGAGGCGCAGGCGGATCAGCTGGCGGCGCAGCGGGCGTTCGACCGGGCCGCGGAACGGCTGGAGGACGCCAAGCGGATCACGGCGGCGGCGGAGAAGGCTCGCAAGGCCGCTGAGCGCAGGCTCACCGATCTGAGCTAGAGCGGTCGAGCGAGCCCCACTCGTCGGAGTGCTGGGCGTTGACCATGTCCTCGCACTCGCTGAGCGCGGAGTCGGCCACCCAGGCCAGCGGCTGGCGGCAACGGACCAGGGGCTCGTTGTCCGGGCCGCGGCCCACCTCCTCGCCGCGGAGCACCCAGGCGCGGACGTCCGGGCCGCGCAGCTCGCGCAGGTGGCGGTAGTCGAACAGGCGGCGGGCCACCCACAGCTCGAGCGAGCGGTCCTCCCACCACGGTTCGACGCGCAGCGGGCTCGCGGACAGCCCTGGCAGGTCGACGCCGGTCAGGGAGTCGCGCGAGGTCGAGGCGGCGTCCGCGTCCGGGCCCTTCGACCAGCGGATATAGACGTCGTCACCCAGAAGGCCGACGAGGTCGGAGAGATTTGTGATCGTGGGCAGCTCTTCCGTCACATCTGGTGACATACCCCGGCCGAACCTGAAGACAACCTGAAGGAATTGAGCCTGGTCACAGTGAAAGCCGACCGGAACACCACGCTCCGGTTGTACGTTCAACAATGTGGTTGGCCGCAGGCGCTCGAGCCCGCGCCAGGACGATCCGGCACCCCCAGGCTGGAAAAGTCCTTCCGCAGGCGATGTGTGCTCGCGCCGCGGTCAACCCGCCGTCGACCGGCACACCGGAAACCCCCCTCACCGGTAGTGGCGGTCGACGGCACCCGCTCAGAGGTTGTACTGGTCGTGCCGCGCGTAGAAGGCCTCCAGCTCCTCCGGCGGCAGCCCCTTGGCCTCCCCGACCTCCAGGAAGAACTTCTCGCGCGCGATGCCGGGCGAGAACAGGATCAGCATCCGGACGGGCGCGTCGCTGTCGTTGCGGAACGCGTGGGGCCGGTTCGGCGGCACGTACAGGAAGTCGCCCTCCCCGCCCTTGATCCACTCGTCGCCGTCGAACAGCGAGATCTCACCCTCCAGCACGTAGAACGACTCCGAGAACGTCTTGTGGAAGTGCGGGCGGGCGCCGGGCTGACGGGCCTCCATCCGCCACTCGAACAGGCCGAACTCGCCGTTCGTCACCGATCCCGGCGCCACGAACCGGGTGGTCTTGGTGCTGAAACCCACCTCAGAGGCTGGTCGGAACGTCAAGGGTCTTCCTCCCCAGAAAAGTGAACTTGATTCAGGTCTCGTGCGTGACCAGCGGTGGATCTATGCTCGGCCGATGGCACATGACGCGGATGTCATCGTCGTCGGCGCGGGCCTCGCAGGTCTCGTCGCGACCGCAGAGCTCGCGGACGCGGGCCGCAAGGTCATCCTCCTCGACCAGGAGCCGGAAGCGTCGCTCGGCGGCCAGGCCTGGTGGTCGTTCGGCGGGTTGTTCATGGTCGACACTCCCGAGCAGCGCAGGCTTCGGGTCAAAGACTCGCACGACCTGGCGTTGCAGGACTGGATGGGCTCGGCGGCGTTCGACAGGGAGAGCGACCACTGGCCCCGGCTGTGGGCGCAGGCCTATGTGGACTTCGCCTCCGGGGAGAAGCGCTCCTGGCTCCACAACATGGGGGTGCGCTGGTTCCCGTTCGTGCAGTGGGCCGAGCGCGGCGGCTACCTGGCCGACGGGCACGGCAACACGGTGCCGCGGTTCCACGTCACCTGGGGCACCGGGCCCGGCATCGTCGAGCCGTTCGAGCGCCGGGTGCGCGAGGGTGTGGCGAAGGGGCTCGTCACGCTGAAGTTCCGGCACCGGGTCACCGGTCTCAGCGTCACCAACGGCGTGTGCGACGGCGTGTCCGGCGAGGTGCTGGAACCGTCGTCGGTCAGCCGCGCCGAACCGAGCTCGCGGACGGTCACCGGGGAGTTCTCCCTCAACGCCCAGGCCGTGATCGTCACGTCCGGCGGCATCGGCGGCAACCACGACCTGGTGCGGCGCAACTGGCCGGAACGGATGGGCACGCCGCCCAAGTTCATGCTGGCCGGTGTGCCGGACTTCGTGGACGGGCACATGATGGAGGTGGCGCAGAAGGCCGGCGCCTCGATCATCAACGCGGACCGCATGTGGCACTACCCCGAGGGCATCGCGAACTACGCGCCGGTGTGGAGCAGGCACGGCATCCGCATCCTGCCCGGCCCGTCGCCGCTGTGGCTCGACGCGGACGGCAACCGGTTGCCGATCCCGCTGTTCCCCGGCTTCGACGCGCTGGGAGCGTTGCAGCACATCACCTCGCGCGGTGACGAGCACTCGTGGTTCGTGCTCAACAAGAGGATCATCGGCAAGGAGTTCGCGTTGTCGGGCTCCGAGCAGAACCCGGACCTCACGGGCAAGGACACGCGCGCGGTGCTGAAGCGCGCGCTGCCGGGCGCGGTCGCGCCGGTGGAGGCGTTCGCCCAGAAGTCGAAGGAGTTCATCCAGGCCGGGACGGTCGCGGACCTGGCGCGCGGCATGAACGCGCTGACCGGCGACAGCCGCATCGACGCCGCCGCGCTGGAGAAGACGATCATCGAGCGCGACCGCCAGGTGACCGCCGGCCTCAGCAAGGACATGCAGGTCAACGCGATCCGCGCGGCCCGCCACTTCCTGACGGACAAGCTGATCCGCGTCGTCGAGCCGCACCGCCTGCTCGACCCGAAGGCGGGTCCGCTGATCGCCGTCCGGCTGTCGGTGATCACCCGCAAGACGTTGGGCGGCCTGCACACCGACCTGTCGTCGCGGGTGCTCGACACCTCCGGCGAGGTGTTGCCCGGCCTGTACGCCGCCGGTGAGGCCGCCGGGTTCGGTGGTGGCGGCGTGCACGGATACCGTGCGCTGGAAGGAACCTTCCTCGGTGGTTGCCTGTTCTCCGGCCGCGTGGCCGGGCGTTCGGCGGCCGACGCGGTTTCTTAAGTTGCACAGGTCGAACTGAGACGAAGCACTCGCCGTTCCTTGCCGCGTAATGAAGTTCCCTGCGGAAGGAACGGCGAAATGCTGTTACGAGGTGGAATCGCGGCTGCGCTGGTCGTGCTCACTATGGCGGGCACGGCCGTGGCGGATCCGTCCGCTCAGGTCGTCGGCGGCACACGGGCGTCGATAAAGGACAACCCGTTCGCGGTGTACCTGGCGCCGGCAACCGACACGCGTGATCCCCGGTGCACCGGCGTCGTGGTCGCACCGGACAAGATCCTCACCGCCGCGCACTGCGTCGACGAGGGCGTGACGGGACCGAAGCCGATCCCGTTGACCAAACGCGTGGTGGTGGCGGGGCGGGAGAACGTCCACAGCACCGGCGAGGGTGTCGTCGCGACGCTCACGAAGATCGTCATCAACCCGAAGTACGACGGCATCTCCTTCGACTCCGCGGTCCTGACCATCGACCGCCCGCTGAAGCAGAAGCCGATCAGGATGGCCGGTGCCGCCGACCGCCACCTGTACGCACCGGGCAAGTCCGCCACCGTGATGGGCTGGTGTGCGGTCAAGGAGGGCGGCAGCACCAACGGCTACCTGATGAAGGCCTCCATTCCCATCCTGGAGGACGAGACCTGCCGCGTCTTCTGGGGCAAGGACGACGAGGGCAACGACTTCTACGAGAACCGGTCGATGCTGTGCGGTGGCCACCAGGAGGGCGGGATCGACGCCTGCAACGGCGACTCCGGTGGTCCGTTCATCGCGGGCGGCAAGCTGATCGGCCTGGTGTCGAAGGGTGTCGGCTGCGCCAGGCCGAACCACCCGGCGATCTACGCGCGAGTCGATGCCATCAACTCGTGGGTCGCCAAGGAGATTTCGCACTGATCTCGCGTGGTGGACGCGGGTTGACGGTCCCCCGGCTTGCGGCTGTGCTGGAGGCATGACGCAGATCGGTGTTCTGGTCGGCAACCCGCGGCCCGCCTCACGCACTCTGCAGGCGGCCCTGGCCCTGCGCGAGGCGCTCGCCTCGACGTTCGGCGTGCCCGTCGAGGGCCCGGTGGTGGAGGCTGCGGAGCTCGCACCCGCCGTGTTCACGGACCCGGACACGATCAAGGCGGCGCTGGAGACGCTGGGCCAGGCGGACGTGCTGGTGGTGGCGACGCCGACGTACAAGGCCGCGTACACCGGGCTGCTGAAGGCCGTGCTGGACCAGGCGCCGTCGGGGTGGTTGCGCGGCAAGGTCGTCGTGCCGCTCCAGATCGCCGCGTCGGACAAGCACGCGCTGGCCGTCGAGGTGCACCTGCGGCCGGTGCTGGCCGAGCTGGGTGCGCTGGTGCCGCAAGCCCTGTTCCTCAACGAGGCGGCGCTTCCCGCCGACGTCACGGACTTCGACCTCGACACGCTGAAGGTGCTGCGATGAAGGAACAACTGCGCAACGCGTTGCGGCACCACGCCCAGGCCGTCACGATCGTGACCGCCGCCGGGCCGGACGGGCCGGTCGGCACCACGGTGTCGTCCTTCACCTCGGCCTCGTTCGAGCCGCCTCTCGTCGTCGTGTGGATCGGCGAGGGCGCTTCGGTGTGGCCGGTGCTGCGGACCGCGCCGCTGTTCGCCGTGCACCTGCTGGACGCCGCGCAGACACCGCTCGCGGACCTGTTCGCGACCAAGGGCGTCGACCGGTTCGGCCCCGAGACCCGCTGGCAGCCGGATGACGACGGCGTGCCCGTGCTCCTGGACGCGCCGGTGCGGCTGAGGTGCCGCACCGCGCGCAGGATCGTGGTGGGCGATCACATCGCGCTGGTCGGTGAGCCGCTCGACATCACGCACTCCGACATCGCCACGCCGCTCGTGCGGCACCAGGGGCGCTACACGTCAGTCGCCTAACGTCCGCAGGATCTCCAGCGCGAGGCGGTCGTTCTGCCGGAACGCCGGGGCGTTCGTGTTCGGCCGCGCGAACGCCGCGTACGCTTTTCCCGTGGTGTAAGGGCCTACGGCGAACCGCACCGGGTCGACCTCGCCGCGTTCGTTGATCAGGCGACCCTCCGCGGTCACCCGCACCAGCCCCGCGTCGTCCTCGGAGACGTCGCCGACCGCGCGCAACGACCGCAGCACCGGGTCTGCCGTGCGTGACAACGAGTGCGTGGGCAGCCGTGCCTCGATCAACCCGTTGGCGCGCACCACCTCCGGCGTGGTCGGGCTGCCCGCCACGAACGCGCCGTCCACCGCCTCCACCCACATGTCGGCACCGACGAACCGCACGATTCCCGCGCGTGACAACGCGAGCAGCTCCTCCAGCCGGTCCGGTGGCGGACCGGAGGCCAGGTAGCTGAAGTAACCGTGCCACCAACTGTCGTACGGCATCACCTGCGACATCTGGCCGTAGACCGACAGCAGGGCCAGGAACGCGCCCAGATCAGCGCTGTGGCGAGGATCCGAGCGGCGGGCCACGTCCGCCTCGACGTAGGCACGCAGGTACTCCTGGAACTCCTCACCGGACGCGAAGGTCAGGCCGGCCAGCGGACGGTCGAGGCGTTCGAAGTCGACGCGGTCGGCCGGGTCGGGCACCGCGAGCTCCTCCAGCTCCCGCATCTCCGCGCTGTACCACGGCAACGCCGCGAAGCTCACGGCGAACTCGGTGAACGGCATCCGCACCAGGCCGGGATGCCCGGTGAAGAGCTCGTGGTAGTGCCCCCACGCTATTTCCTTGGCCATCAACGGCCACACGTCGCCCCGGAAGTCCAGCTCCCTGCCGCGCAGGGCGTCCGCGACGAAGAAGTTCGGCAACGCCGGACGGGTTCCCTGCAACCGATAGCCGGTCTTCGAGTGGTACGGAACGCCGCGCCGCGAGCCCACGTAGATCGTCGGCTCGGCACCGGACGGGAGGTATTCCAGTTGACCGGAACGCACGAACCTGCCGCCACGCCCCTCGGTCAGCAGCACCATGAGATCGATGAACGCGAGCCCGAAGCCACGCAGCACGACGTCTCCCGTGACCTCCGACAGATCGGCGTCGGCCGAGTACAGCGGTGGCACGTAGACCAGGCCGTGCTCCGACGCGTGGTCGGCCAGCTTCCGGTGTTCGGGCTCCGGTTCGGCGTCGAGGTGGCCCAGAGCGAGCACCAGCACCTCGGCCCGCAGCGACTCTCCGCTGTCGAGCCACACCCAGTTGCCGACGACCTTCAAGGCACGGGCCTGATGCACGGTCACCGAGATGTTCGGAGGCAGAGATTCTCTTACGTGGTCGAAGAACCACGCCAGATACTTGCTCTGCACCTGACGTGACGGGAACGACGTCGGCTCGACGTCACCCCACTCCGCCAGCGTCGGGCCGGGACGAACCGGACCTGCGCCGTCGAAGCTCGAATCCGTGAAGACCGTGACGTCCTCGGCCATGGAGTTCATGCGCAGCAACGGAGACTGCGCGTGCCGCCACACCCGGCCCGCGCCCGGCGGATAGGGGTCGACGACGTGCACGGCCAGCTCCAGCGACGGCGACTGGGCTGCGATGCGTTCCAGCAGGCCGGCGGCACGAGGGCCGCCACCTATGACGACGAGTGTGCGCATGCGCGTCTTTCCGTTGAGGGGAAACGAGAAACGAGCCGCGCCCCTCAACGCGAACATCACCACGGTACCCCGCGTGTGCAAGCAAATCCCGCTCTGTGGACACCGTTGCGAGCACTGATCGTCCGGTGCTGGACTCGCATGGCGTCTCCCTCAACGCAATCCCTGAATTTTTCACCTTCGGCTCTGGGGAATCCGCCATGCCAGTTGAGTTTCTCGGGATCGCCGCCACGAACAACGGCTCGGAGACGACGCCGCGCTCCGGCGGTTCGTTCGACAAGGACTACACGATCAGGCTCGCCCGTGCGCACGAGGAGCACGGCTGGGACCGCGTGCTCTTCGCGTACGGGTCCGGCTCCCCCGAGCCCGCCTCCGCCGCGGCCTACCTGGCGGCGAAGCTCGACAAGCTGCAGATCCTGCTCGCGCACCGGCCGAACGTGTCGTACCCGACGTTCGCGGCCAAGACGTTCGCGACGCTCGACCAGATCAGCGACGGCAGGCTGACGGTGCACTTCATCACCGGCGGCACCGACCACGAGCAGCAGCGCGAAGGCGACTACCTGACCAAGGACCAGCGCTACAGCCGCACGCGCGAGTACATCCAGATCGTCAAGAAGGCGTGGCTGCGCAGGGAGGCGTTCGACCACGACGGCGAGCACTACCACTTCAAGGACTTCGTGAGCGACGTGTTCCCGGTCCAGCAGCCGCGGCCCAACGTGTCGTTCGGCGGCTCCTCCCCCGCGGCCTACGAGGCGGGCGGCGCGGAAGCGGACATCTTCTGCCTGTGGGGCGAACCGCTCGCGGAAACCGCCCAGCAGATCGAGTCCGTCAAGCAGGCGGCGAAGAACGCGGGCCGCACCGACGTGCCGAAGATCCAGGTGGCGTTCCGGCCGATCATCGCGCCGACCGAGGAACTGGCCTGGGAGAAGGCCTACCGGACGCTCGACCGGATCGAGGCGCGCAAGGCGAACGGCCCGTTGAGCCGCCGCCATTCACTCACGAACCCGGAGAACACCGGCTCACAACGGCTTCTGGCCGTGGCGGAACGCGGCGAGCGGTTCGACCGTGCACTGTGGACTCCCACCGCGAAGGCAACGGGCGGCGCCGGCAACTCCAACGCGCTGGTCGGCACCCCGGAGACCGTGGCGCAGGCGTTGCTGGACTACTACGACCTCGGCGTGGACATTCTCTCGGCACGCGGCTACGACCTGCTCGACGACGCGATCGACTTCGGCAGGTACGTGATTCCGCTGGTGCGCGAGGAAGTCGCGAAGCGGGACCGGGCCAAGGCCGCATGACCACACTGGAAGTGCGCCGCGTCCGGCAGTCAGATCCGGACGCGGCGCCGTTGGTCGCCGAGCTGACGTACGAGTACACCTCCCGCTACGGACCGAGTGGCGCGCAGGAGATGCAACGTCCGGCGGACGTGTTCGAGCCGCCGCACGGACAGTTCCTGCTGCTCCTGGAAGCCGGCGAGGCGGTCGCCGGTGGAGCGTTCAAACGTTTCGACGCCGAGACCGCCGAGCTGAAGCGGATCTGGACGCACTCGCAGCACCGCAGACGCGGACTGGCGCGCAAGGTGCTGGAGGAACTGGAGAAGGAGGCGCTGGCGTTCGGCTACCGCCGGATCTACCTGACGACCGGGCCGCGGCAGCCCGAGGCTAAAGGTCTGTACCTGGCGACCGGATACACGCCGCTGTTCGACGTCGACGCGGACCCACTGACAATAGGCCCGCTGGCCTTCGAGAAGGTGATTCGCCAGTGCCGCGACACTAGTTCAAACGAGTGAATTCATCGGCAAAGCCATGATTGGAGCCGGGAAATCAGGTTCGGTTGGACAGGCGAAGTGTGATCCGTAAGCTTGTCTGTCGGGCCCACACCCGGTGGTGGTCCGTGCGGGGCTGTCACCCGTTCGACCGAACCTGGCGGAAGTGGGTCGCACAGGCCATCGGACGATCGATCAGCAGATCACCCCGGTCCCCACGAATGGCCACCTGAGCTGAATGAACATGGTCGACAGCCGAGAGCACGCCGCTCACTGGGCAGCGGCGATCTCCAGCACCCTTCTCACGAACCTCCCGCGCGCGAAGCTCGAGGAACTGCTCGGCGAGTACGTCGAGCAGCTGCTCGGCGGTGGTGCCGCCGAGGCTCGGCAGGTCGGCCGTCTCATGGTGGAGAACGACTTCATCTCCTCGTCGACACTGGAGGAGACGCTCACCTACCTCGGTGAGCACGCGGCGGTGGCGCCGGCTCAGCTCGCCGCGCTCGCCGCCGGGTACGCGGAGGGCGTGCGTGATCGCACGCTCGACCATCAGGAGATCACCCGCACGGCCGCGATCAACGCGATGCGCAGGGCCGAGAGCGCGGTGCTGGCGAGCGAGGCCAAGTTCCGGGCGATCTTCCAGAGTTCGGCGTTCCCGATCGTGGTGGTCGACCTCACGGGGCGGATCATCGACGTCAACGAGGCGTTGTTGACGATGCTCGACTACAAGCGCGACGACATGCACACGATCACCGGCCGCGAGCTCGCCCACCCCGACGACCGCGAGGCGTTGCGGGAGGTCGGGCAGCGGCTGATCGACTCCGATCTCGACCACCTCAGGGTCGAGGCGCGGATGATCCGCAGCGACGGCGAGACGATCCAGACGCACATGGCGATCTCGCTGGTGCGCGAGAACGAGGACTCGCCGCCGTACTTCGTCACGATGATCGAGAACATGAACGAGATGCGCGCGTTGCAGACGCAACTCGTGCGCCAGAGCCTCAACGACATGCAGACCGGGCTGCCCAACAGGACACAGTTCCTCGGTTGGATCGAGGGCGCCGTCGGCTCGAAGGGGCCGGAGACGCTCGCGTTGGTGCAGGTCGACATCGACGGGTTCCGCGGCGTGAACGACGCGTTCGGCCACGAGGCGGGCAATCGGGTGCTGATGCACGTCGCGACGCGGTTGCGAGCGGTGTTCACGGAGGACGTCGGCAAGGTCGCGCGCATCGGCGAGGACGAGTTCGGCGTCCTGATCAAGGACCCGCGGGACGTGCGCGGCGTGATCGCGCTGGTCGAGGAGTTCACCAAGCAGCTGGAAGAACCGATCTGGATCGGCGCGCACGGCGTCGGCGTGACGACGAGCATCGGCATCGTGGCGCGGGCGGCCCGCGGCGGCGACGCGGTGGACCTGTTGCGGGCGGCGGACGTCACCGTCGGCTGGGCGAAGCGCGACGGCAAGGCGCAGTGGGCTTTGTACGACGGGGAACGGGATCTGCGCGACAAGGAGAGATACGCGCTCGCGGCGTCGATCCCCGGCGCGCTGGAGGAGGGCCAGTTCCGGGTCGACTACCTGCCCGTGCACTCGCTGGCCGACGGTTCGGTGCTCGCGCTCGAGGCGAAGATCGTCTGGAACCACCCGGAGCACGGGGTGCTGTGCCCGGACATGTTCATGGACCAGTCCTCCGACAACGGCATGATCCTCCGCCTCGTGCACTGGGCACTTTCCGAGGCGTGCGCACAGGCCGGCGAGTGGTACTCCGTTCTGGGCGCCAGGACTCCGGCACTCTCGATCGACCTGCCGCCGCGGCTCTGCCAGGAACCCGAGCTCGTCGCCGAGGTCGCCCGCCTCCTGGCCAGGGCGGGGCTACCCGCGTCGTTGCTGCGTTTCGAGCTGCACGAGCGCCTGCCGTCGTTGCTGAACGACGAGCAGATGGAGGAGCTGACGATCCTGGCGGAGCGTGGCATCGGGCTGGTGCTGGACCAGGTGAACGGCGCCAACGTCGGCGTCGACCGGCTGCGCCACCTCCCGCTGACGGGCGTGAAGTTCACCGGCTCCGTCGTGCACGGCCTGGACACCGGCGCGAACAAGGTCGACAAGAGCGCGTCGGTGGCCCTGCTGAAGTGGGCGTCGGTCCTGCGCCTGCCGCTCTACGCCGACGACGTGCGAACCCCCGCCGAGGCCGCACGGCTGGGCGAGCTGGGCGTCACGGGCGCGCAGGGCTCGCACTTCGGGCCACCGCTGTCGGCCGCGGACGTCTCCGCGCTTCTTCTCAGCTAGTGGCTTGTTGCAGTTGTCTCTTGGGATGTGACAGTGAGGTGATTTCGGCAGGCAGCCGCGCCTCGATCATGAAGATCGCGCTCTCCTGGCTGCCAACTGCACGGTTGGCAGCAGTTGAGATGATCAGCAAACGTTTGCGTCAGCATTTCTCTACCGCCATCTCGGCAGCGACGTGCACGAGAGCGCGACCATCCGGGCTTTCGGAGATGAGCACCAGACCGCCCCCTGCCCGCCTCAACGGAGCACAACCAAGCCGCGACGCTCAGCTAGTTCTTATCAGGGATTCTTTAACTTTTTCCACAGGCTGCTCACATGATGGCGGTCCATCGTGGAGCCATGACCGAGCAGAGCTTCCCCGCGATGAGCGGGTCACTGGTGGAACCGCAGCCAGCCGTTGCGCCCGCGCCGAAGTTCTGGCGCCGCACGGCCCCGATGCTCACCGCGGCGGCACTCGTCGCGGGGTTGTTCGGAGGTGTGACCGGCGCGGTCATCGCCGCACCGGACTCACCCCCTTCGGCGTCCAGTTCGGTGTCGGCGCAGACGGTCCTGAACCAGTCCACTGTGGATTGGACGACGGTGGCCGCCAAGGTGCTGCCCTCCGTCGTCCAGGTGAACCTCCAGAACGGCCTCGGCTCCGGCGTGATCCTGACCGCCGACGGGCAGATCCTCACCAACAACCACGTCGTGGCGTCCTCTGGCGGCCGGCTCACCGTGACGCTGAACGACGGCCGCCAGGTGCCGGCCACCGTCGTCGCGACCGATCCGTCGTCCGACCTGGCGGTGATCAAGGCTTCCGGCGTCTCCGGGCTCACGCCGATCAAGTGGGCGGACTCCGACGGCGTCAAGGTCGGCGACGCGGTGATGGCGATCGGCTCGCCGTCCGGCCTGCAGGGCACCGTGACGACCGGCATCGTCTCGGCCCTTGACCGCAAGGTGACCGTGCCCGGCGAGGGACGGCGCGCGTCTTCCGTTTCGTACCAGGCGATCCAGACCGACGCGTCGATCAACCCCGGCAACTCCGGTGGTGCGCTGGTGAACGCGGCCGGTGAGCTGATCGGGATCAACTCGGCGATCTACTCGCCCGCGGCGAGCAGCGGTGAGGCCGGCAGCGTGGGGATCGGCTTCGCCATCCCGGCCAACACGGCGAAGCAGATCGTGGACAAGCTGAGCTGACTGATCACGTCGAACGTGCGCTTGGCCCCTGGAGCGGAGGCCAAGCGCACGTCGCACGTGATGAGCGTGGCACGCAGGTGTTCGGCGAGCGCCACGGTCGAATCTGCAGGCCAGGGCCGCGGCACCGCCGCGGCCCTTCGACATGTCAGGACAGCCAGTCCGGCCGCAACGGCATGTGCGACTTCGTGCCGTCCAGCTTCACCCCGAGCACCTGGTGCAGCTGGATGTTGTTCCGGTCGAAGCCGAGCCGCGATGCCGCGAGGTACAGCCGCCACACACGAGCCCGTGCCTCGCCGACCTCGTCGACGGCCTCCTCCCAGTGCGCCTCGAGGTTGCGTCCCCAGGCGGCCAGGGTCATCGCGTAGTGCTCCCGCAGGTTCTCCTCGTGCCGCACCTCGAACCCGGCGTCGTGCATCTGGGACACGAGGTAGCCCGGCCCGACCAGCTCACCGTCCGGGAACACGTACCGGTTGATGAACGGCCCGGACAGCGACCGCTCCTTGTTGTTCGGCCGCGTGATGCAGTGGTTCAGCAGCCGGCCGCCCGGCTTGAGCTTGCTGTACAGCGACGAGAAGTAGCCGGGCAGCTTGGCCTTGCCGATGTGTTCGGTCAGGCCGATCGACGACACCGCGTCGAAGCCCGTCTCGCGCACGTCGCGGTAGTCGAGGTGGCGCACCTCGGCGAGGTCGGACAGGCCGGCCTCGACGATCGCCTTCTGCGCCCACTCGGCCTGGTTGCGGGACAACGTGACGCCGATGGCGCGCACGCCGTACTCGCGGGCCGCGTGCATGACCATGCCGCCCCAGCCGCAGCCCACGTCCAGCAGTCTCATGCCGGGCTTCAGGCCGAGCTTGCGCGCCACCAGGTCGTGCTTCTCGAACTGGGCCTGCTCCAGAGTGGACTCGGCCGACGGGTACACCGCGCAGGTGTAGGCCATCGACGGGCCGAGGATCCACTCGTAGAACTGGTTCGACACGTCGTAGTGGTGGGCGATGGCCTGCTGGTCGCGGGCCTTGGAGTGCCGCAGGCCGCGCAGGCGGGTCTCCTGCGGCGGTGGGGTCACCTTGTGCGACAGGCGGATCCGGCCCAGGAAGCGGAGCAGTTCCACCCGTTGCAGCCAGGGGAGTTCCCGCAGGGAGAACTCCGAGAGCTGGGAGAGGCCGGCGTGCACGTCGCCGAGGATCTCCAGGTGACCGGTCACGTAGGCGCGGGCGAGGCCGAGCTCACCTGGTGCGGAGGCCAGGTACGACAACGCTTCCGGCGTTTTGATGTCGATGGAGACCGGCGCGGCCGAAGGGCCGGCGGTGCTGCCGTCGTAGGCCTGGAAGCGAACGTCGCCGCCACCCGTGATGCGCTGGAAAATGGAGGCCAACCGCATTCATCGTCCCCTGACACACTTGGCGTACAGATCAGGCAAGCGGTTCGTCTGGTCGTACCGGGACTTCACGGACCGGTAGTGCGAACCGTTGTAGTGCCGCCAGAACTCGTCCTCGCTGTAGTAGGAGTCCGAGTACAGCGACTTGTGGCCGCCCAGCCGCGCCACCTCGCGCTCGATCAGCCGGTTGCGGTCACCCATCTTCTCCCCCGGCCGCACCGGGACCTCCGACCAGAACCCGACGTTGACGTACAACGTGTCCGCGTCCATCGGGTAGAGCGGCCAGCCCGTGGTGTCGCGCAGGCGAACCGGGCACAGCCACACCGGCGAGATGCCGATCTCGCGGTCGAAGAAGTCCAGGAAGTCGGCCAGCGCCGAGACCGGGATCTCCACGTCCTGGATCACCGGTTCGACGTCCACCCGCGGCCGCAGCTGCCGATGCTTGGCCACGAGCTTGCGGTACACGTCCGAACGCAGGTAGCGCTTCGGCCACAGCCGCCGCACCACCGGGTTCTGCGCGCCGAACGCCCGCGAGCACCAGAACCAGTCGGTGTCCCAGCGCCACAGGTAGTCGTGGATCGTGAGGTGGTCCGTGCGGCGCTTCTGGATGGACCGGTAGTAGATCTGGTTTCCTGTGTAGTCGGACGTGTACGGCGCGATGTCGGCGTAGTGGCCTAACGTCAGGTACATCTCGCCGCGCGAGAACACCGTGCCGTCGACGAAGTCCGCCGAACCGTCCGAACACACCTCCTCGATGACGGCGGCGCATTCGGCGAACGAGCCGAACGGAACGTGCCGCAGCCGCACGTACTGCCGCACCGGTTCCAGCTCGATCTCCAGTCGCAGCGCGTAACCCAGCGTCCCGTAGGAGTTGGGGAACGCGCGGAACAGGTCGTCGTCCGGTTTGGAGACCACGACCTCGCCGTCACCGGTGAGGATCTCCAGCTCCCGCACGGACTCGTGCGGCAGTCCGTTGCGGAAGGACGTGGACTCGATGCCGAGCCCGGCTACCGCGCCGCCGATGGTGATCGTCTTGAGCTGCGGCACGACCAGCGGCATCAAGCCGTGGCGCAGCGTTGCGGCGACGAGATTCTCGTAGGTGGTCATGCCTTGCACCTGCGCGGTGCGTCCGACCGGGTCCACCGCCAGCACCCGGTCGAACCTGCCGACGTCCAACCCGCCCGACTGATCGGCGCGGAACCGGAACAGGTTCGACGTCTTCTTCGCGAGCCGCACCGGCGCACCTTCGCGCATCGCGGCGTACTGCGCGGTCAACGCAGCTACGGCCGTGCTGTGCCCATGGTCACTCACCAGAACGACGTTATTCCTCGTCAGCGCCGTTGGCACGCCCAAAAGCCCGAATGGGCCAGCGATCTTTGGTCACACCCTGCCCAAAGTTACTACCGAGTAGTAACGTGCGAGGCATGGCTACGCACGAGGTGACCAACCAGGTTCCGCCGCTGAGCGGTCACGACGTCGCCGACGATCCGGCGCTGCTCAGCTGGGTCGACAACGCTGAGCTGCACACACTCGGCAAGCTCGCGGGCAGCGAGGAGTGGCAGGAAGACGGCCGGCTCGCGAACACCTATCCCCCGGTTCTGCACACGCACGACCGGTACGGGAACCGGATCGACGAGGTCGAGTTCCACCCTGCGTGGCACGAACTGATGAACGTCGCCGTTACGCACGGATTGCACGCGTATGTCGACGGCGGTCACCTCGAACGCGCCGCCAAGTTCTACGTGTGGTCACAGGTCGAGGCAGGTCACGGATGCCCGATTTCGATGACTTATGCCTCCGTGCCCGCTTTGCGCGTGGCGCCGGAACTGGCCGGGACGTACGAACCGCTGCTGACGGCCCGCGACTACGACTTCGGCCTCCGGCCGCCCCTGGAGAAGCGCGGCCTGATCGCCGGCATGTCCATGACCGAGAAGCAGGGCGGCTCGGACGTGCGCGCGAACACGACCGTCGCCAAGCCGGTGGACGACGGCTACCTCCTGACCGGCCACAAGTGGTTCACCTCGGCACCGATGTCCGATGTGTTCCTGACGCTGGCGCAGGCACCCGGCGGGCTCACGTGCTTCCTGGTGCCGCGGGTGCTGCCGGACGGCACACGCAACCGGTTCTTCCTGCAGCGGCTGAAGGACAAGCTGGGCAACAAGTCCAACGCGTCCGCCGAGATCGAGTACGACGAGGCGTTCGCGTGGCGGATCGGTGACGAGGGCCGCGGTGTGCGGACGATCATCGAGATGGTCAACATGACCCGGCTGGACTGCGTGCTCGGCTCGGCGGCGGGCATGCGGGCCGGCCTGCGGCAGGCGGCGCACCACGCCGCGCACCGCAAGGCGTTCGGGAGGTACCTGATCGACCAGCCCGCGATGCGGAACGTGCTGGCCGACCTGGCCGTCGAGTCCGAGGCGGCGACGACCGCCGCGATGTGGCTGGCACAGCACCGGCCGCGGCTCGGGCTCGCCGTCACGAAGTACTGGGTGTGCAAGCGCGGCCCGGTGCACGCGGCCGAGGCGCTGGAGTGCCTGGGCGGCAACGGTTACATCGAGGACAGCGGGATGCCGCGGCTGTTCCGCGAGTCGCCGCTGATGTCGATCTGGGAGGGTTCCGGCAACGTCGCCGCGCTGGACGTCCTGCGCGCGATGAAGAAGGAACCCGATTCGGTGCAGGAGTTCCTGGCGACGGTGACCGGCGTCGACCCGCGGATCGACAAGGCGCTGAACGAGCTCGGCACCGCGTTGTCCGATGTGGACGAGTCGCAGGCGCGCAGGGTCGTCGAGAAGATGGCGCTGATCCTGCAGGGTGCCCTGCTGATCAGGCACGGGCACCCCGCGGTCGCGGACGCGTTCGTCGGCTCCCGGCTCGGAGGGGACTGGGGAGTCGCGTTCGGCACGCTCCCCAAGTCCACCGACTTCGCCGCGATCATCGACCGCGCTGTGACAAAGACGTAGGCAGTTCGACCCGGCATGGTTCCCATGATTTGGGACTGCTGCTCCGCAGGCCCACAATCTAGGCAGGGCACCCGTTGGGCTGACGCGGCGAGTCCGGGCCGTAGAGGTCGCCGGTCAGGAACACGCACGCCGGCTGCTGCTCGAAGTCGTGGATGTCGGTGAGCTCCAGGATCGTGAAGTTCCGCTGCTCACCGATCCGCGACGCGCTGAAGTCCGTGCGCCCGGTGGCACCGAAGAACTCCAGCTCGCGGAACTCCCCGCCGATCGCCCCGCGGTGCGGCGTGTGCTGCGGCAGCCCGGCCAGCCGGGACTGCGCGTTGCGCACGGCGTCGAGGAAGAGTCCCGCCGCGTCGTAGGCGACCCCCATGTGCTCGCCAGGCCACGGCTTGACCGGCTTGTCCTCCACGGGCAGCGAGGACTCCTGGATCTCGCAGTTCAGCCTGCTGTAGCCGGCGCAGAAGGCGTCCAGCGGCAGGCCGCCGCGTGCCTTCGGATCCGGTTTGCCCTCCACACAAGGCTTTCCGGCCAGCACGACGAGCCCGGCCATGCTCACGTACGACACCCGCATCCCGGCCAGCGAGTCGTGCACCCTGCTGGCCTTCTGCGCGATGAACCGGATGATGGCGTCGTCGGCGACGATCCGCGGCAACCGGTTCTTGTCGTAGCAGTCCCTGCCGATCGCGCGCAGGAACTCGCCGAAGTCCTCCTCGCGGCCCGCGAAGAACACGAGCTCGCTGGAGTGGTCCTCGACGCACTGCGACGGCAGCTCCTGAGGACTGCGCGACCACGGGACGGCCTGGAAGCGCACCGCCGCGTTCGCCAGTTCCTTGCCCAGCACGTTGACCAGGTCGTCGAGGTAGACGTCGCCCTTGTTCAACGGCGGGTGGTAGATCGTCACCTTGGTGGCGCCGACGTGCTGCGCGTACCGCCTGACGAGGTCGGCCTGCCGGACGTTGCCGGGAATCAGCTGGAAGTACACCGACGAACGGGTCGGCAGCGACGCCTCGGTGAGCGTGGTGCCGATGGTCGGCACGCCGAGCGCTCCCAGTTCGGTGATGACGTCCCTGGTCTCCGCGACGCTGCGGTCGAGGCCGACGACGCCGATGATGCTGGGATCGGACGCCAGCAACGGGGTCAACATGTCCCGCAGCACCTCGGGCGCACGCTTCATCGTCGCGCCGCCGTTCGCGATCACGACGCGCAGCAGCGGTTCCGAGCGCGACCTGTCGTTCTGCTGCCGCTGCTTGAGCAGCATGCCCTCCAGCTCCTCGGCCCTGGAGTGGTCGGCGTCGGGGTTGGTGTCCTTGTGGGTCAGGCTGGAGAAGTAGACCAGCGAGACGAACGGGCGGCCGGGATCGGCGTCGTGCAGCCGTTCCGCCTCCTCGTTCTGCGCGAACACCGCCTGCTGCGTCCACCGCAGGCGTTCGTTCGAGCCGAACACCTGGCTGTTGTTGTCGCTGTAGCCCACGCACTCGACGTTGCCGTCGACCTCCATCAGCGTGGTCGACACCCCCGGCGAGATCGCGGAGCCGACGATCGAGCAGTTCGCGTTGATGTGGTTCTGCACCGTCACGAACCCCGGGAGCAGCAACACCACGGCCACCGCCGCGATGATCGCCTCCAGCCGCCGCGACCGCGCGAGCCACCGCACCGGCGGCGCCTGGAACGACGGGGTGCCCCTCCACCTCGTCCCGTCCGGGTTCGGGAACGGCAGCTTGATCATCAGGTAGCGGGCGTCCGGCGCGAGCATCTGCCGTTTGCGCGGCAGCTCCTCCCGCCACGCCGTCAGCGCGTCCTCCGCGTCCCTCGGCGCCACCGGAGTGGTGCCGAGCCGCTGCGACAGCGCGGGCTGGACCGAGCTCGCCGCGATCACCAGCAACGGGTCGAGCTCGCCGGTCTCGTTGCGGACGGCGTTGATCAGCTCCAGCAGCTCCCAGCCGCCGTTGTCCTTCGACACGCCGTCGAGCAGCACCGGGATGTACGCGGTGCGCCGCCATCCGGCCCGGCGCGGCCAGAACCGCCCGCGCCGCCGCCGGTACGCGATCCGCAGGTCCTCCAGGAACGCGTGCACGAGCAGCAGCTTGATCTGCTCCTCGTTCTCGGACTCGCGCCGCCCCAGCGTGAGCCGCTCTGCGAACCCGAGGAACTCGATGGAGTGGTTGGGCAGCGCGAAGTTCTGCTTCCGCATGAGCCACTTCGACTCGCGCGCGAGCCCCGGCACCCGCTTGCCGAGCCACCGGAAACCCGCTTTGCTGCCGACCCACGCGACCAGCCCGAGCCCGAGCCTCGTCACGAGGTTCGGGATGAACGCGTCGACGGCCCGGTTCAGCGCCTCGCCGTTCTCGGACGCGCGGCCGGTCCACTGCCGCAGCAACTCGATGACGCTCGCCCGGTCGTCGCGCCCCGGCTTGCGCGGCAACCGCTTGCCGGTGAGCCAGTCGACGAGCCGGTAGTGGTCGAACCTGGTCAGCCGCTCACGTCCGACGTGGATCTCCGACAGCTGAAAGGCGAGTTGGTCCAGCAACGGCAACAGCGGCGGCGTCTCACGTGACTCCGCCGGCCATCTTCTGTCCACTTCCGCGGGCACGGCGGCGACGTCGACATAGGCGTGCGGGATTGACGGACGCCCCTCGTCGAGCTTGCGCTCCAGGGTGCGCAGGAATGCCGTCGGGCTGGTTTCGCTCTCCAGGTACAGCAACGGAAGTGGCTGGTCACCGACCACTTCCTCGGTCTTGCTGCGGTAGAAGAAACCCGGTCGGTCGCAAAGACTGCGAATGACTTGGAGGAGTACTCGCAAACCGGGGAAGTCGGGCTCGGTCCGGCTACCTGTCATCTGCACCCTCACACTCGTGCGGAAGGGAGACGACGGTAACCGGACCGAGCCTTTCGAACCGGCGGTTTCGTGTTATTTAGGTGGAACGGACTACAGCCCGAGTTCGCGGGCGATCAGCATCTTCTGCACCTCGGACGTGCCCTCGCCGATCTCCAGGATCTTGGCGTCGCGGTAGAAGCGGCCGACCGGGTACTCGTTCATGAAGCCGTAACCGCCGAAGATCTGCGTGGCGTCACGGGCGTTGTCCATCGCCGCCTCGGACGACACCAGCTTGGCGATCGCGGCCTGCTTCTTGAACGGCTCTCCGCGCAGCATCCGGGACGCGGCCTCGTAGTACGCGAGCCGTGCCGTGTGGACGCGGGCCTCCATCTCGGCGATCTTGAACTGGATCGCCTGGTACGTACCGATCTTCGCGCCGAACGTCTCGCGCTCGTGCGCGTAGCGGACCGACTCGTCGACGCAGCCCTGGGCGAGGCCGACGGACAGCGCGGCGATCGCGACGCGGCCCTCGTCCAGCGTCCGCAGGAACTGGGCGAAACCGCGGCCGCGCTCGCCCAGCAGGTTCGCGGCGGGCACCCGGCAGTCCTGGAAGGACAGCTCACGCGTGTCCGAGGCGCACCAGCCGACCTTCGAGTACTTCTTGGACACCGTGAAGCCGGGGGTACCGGACGGGACGATGATCGACGAGATCTCCTTGCGGCCGTCCGGCAGCGTGCCGGTGACCGCAGCGACCGTCACCAGGCCCGTGATGTCCGTGCCGGAGTTCGTGATGAACGCCTTGGTGCCGTTGATGACCCACTCGTCGCCGTCGAGGCGCGCGGTGGTGGCGAGCGCTCCCGCGTCCGAACCGCTGCCCGGCTCGGTCAGGCCGAACGCGCCGAGCTTCTCGCCGGACGTGAGCGACGGCAGCCACTCGGCCTTCTGCTCGTCGGTGCCGAAGCGGTAGACCGGCATGGCGCCGAGCGAGGTCGCGGCCTCGACCGTGATCGCGACGGACGAGTCGACGCGCGCGAGCTCCTCCAGGGTCAGGCACAGGGCGAAGTAGTCGCCGCCCATGCCGCCGAACTCCTCGGGGAACGGCAGGCCGAACAGGCCCATCTGCCCCATCTTGGCGATGATCGGGTACGGGAACTCGCCTCGCTCGTAGTACTCGCCGATGACCGGGGCCACCTCGTCGCGAGCGAACTCCTCGACGGTCTTGCGCAGGTCCTCGTACTCGCTCGGGAGTCTGAAGTCCAACATCGGTGTCACTC
The DNA here is from genome assembly GCF_016907955.1 of Lentzea nigeriaca. Taxonomy (GTDB): domain Bacteria; phylum Actinomycetota; class Actinomycetes; order Mycobacteriales; family Pseudonocardiaceae; genus Lentzea; species Lentzea nigeriaca. The sequence continues at coordinate 201,174 of NZ_JAFBCX010000004.1, forward strand.
CTCGTGAGAGACGACGAGAGCCAGCACCTGGTCGAGTGCGACCTGCTGGCCTGCTTGCACGTTCACTTCGGCGAGCACGCCGTCGACCGGTGCGGTCACGGTGTGCTCCATCTTCATGGCCTCGACCACGAACAACGCCTGACCGGCTGTCACCTCGTCGCCCTGCTGGGCGCGGACCACCAGCACGGTGCCGGGCATCGGCGACTTCACCGGACCGCCGGACGCGGTGGCGCCACCGGAGGCGCCGACCAGGAACTCGGCCTCCGTCAGCGCCCAGGAGGCGCCGTCGTGGCCGAGCCACAGCACGTCCCCGTCGCGCGCGATCGCGTACCGGCGCGACCCGACGAGCAGGTCGGAACCCTCCCGGCGAGCCCGCGCGCGGACCGGTTCTCCCTTGCCCACAACGACTTCGTCGCCGCGAACTCGCACGTCGACGTCGTTGATCCGCCACGTCGTCCACGCGTGCTCACCGACGCGCCACCCGGACAGCTGGTCCCACGGGTCGTCGCCACGTGGCTCCAACGACCGTTCGAGACCGGCCGCCACGTACACGTCGTCCGGGATCTCGGCCGACGTCAACGAGTCCAGCTTCCGCTCCACCAGACCGGTGTCCAGCGCGCCGGAACGAACGTCTTCGTCACGCAGCAACGCCCGCAGGAACGGGATGTTCGTCGTGACGCCGAGCAGCACCATCCGGCCCAGCGCGTGATCCAGGCGCCGCAACGCTTCCTCGCGGGTGCGGCCGTGCGCGATCACCTTGGCGAGCATCGGGTCGTAGTCCGAGCCGACGACAAGTCCTTCGTACAGACCGGAATCCACGCGGACGTCGGTCGGCTCGCGCAACGCCAGCACCCGGCCGCCGGTCGGCAGGAAGCCGCGTGCCGGGTCCTCGGCGTAGACGCGTGCCTCGACCGAGTGGCCCTGCAGCGAAACGGAGAGGTCCAGCACCTCGCCCGCGGCGACGCGGAGCTGCCACTCGACGAGGTCGACGCCGGTGACCATCTCGGTCACCGGGTGCTCGACCTGCAGCCGGGTGTTCATCTCCATGAAGAAGTAGTCGCCCGACGCACCGTCCACAATGAACTCGACGGTGCCCGCGCCGACGTAGCCGACGGACTTTGCCGCGTCGACCGCCGCGGCCCCCATCGCCTCCCGCGCCTCGGGCGTGAGGAACGGCGACGGCGCCTCCTCGATGATCTTCTGGTGCCGCCGCTGGAGGCTGCACTCGCGCTCACCGAGATGGATCACGTTGCCGTGCGAGTCGGCGAGCACCTGGATCTCGATGTGCCGGGGGTTCGTGATGAACCGCTCGATCAGCAACGTGTCGTCGCCGAACGACCCGCGCGCCTCGCGCCGGGCCGACTCGATGGCTTCACGGAGGGTGTCCTCGGCGTGCACCAGCCGCATGCCCTTGCCGCCACCACCGGCGGAAGGCTTGAGCAGCACGGGAAAACCGATCTCCAGGGCGGCGTCGACGATCTCGTCGTCCGACATTCCTTCGCGAGTGCGGCCCGGCACCACCGGAACACCCGCCGCCGACACCGTGAGCTTCGCGCGGATCTTGTCGCCCATCGCGTCGATCGCCGACGCGGGCGGCCCGACGAACACCACCCCGGCAGCGTCACAAGCCGCCGCGAACGCCGTGTTCTCCGCCAGGAACCCGTAGCCGGGGTGGATCGCCTGCGCCCCGGTGGACACAGCGGCCGCGACGATCTTCTCGATGGACAGGTACGAATCACGAGCCGCCGCGGGCCCGATCCGGACGGCCTCATCGGCCAGCCGGACGTGCAACGCGTCGGCGTCCGCGTCGGAGTACACGGCGACGGAACGGATCCCGAGCGACCGCAGCGCGCGGATCACCCTGACCGCGATCTCCCCGCGGTTCGCCACCAGAACGCTGTCGAACATGATCACATCCGGAAGACGCCGTAGGAAACATCGTCGATGGGGGCGTTCGCCGCGGCGGACAACGCCAGCCCGAGCACCATGCGGGTGTCGCGCGGGTCGATCACGCCGTCGTCCCACAGCCGCGCGGTCGAGTAGTACGGGTTGCCCTGGTCCTCGTACTGCTGACGGATCGGCGCCTTGAACGCCTCCTCGTCCTCCGCGGACCACGAGTCACCGAGCTGGTCACGGCGCACCGTCGCGAGCACCGACGCCGCCTGCTCACCGCCCATCACGGAGATCCGCGCGTTCGGCCACATCCACAGGAACCGCGGCGAGTACGCCCGGCCGCACATCGAGTAGTTGCCCGCGCCGAACGAGCCACCGATGATCACCGTGAACTTCGGGACCCGCGCACAGGCCACCGCCGTCACCATCTTCGCGCCGTGCTTGGCGATGCCGCCCGCCTCGTACTCGCGGCCGACCATGAACCCGGTGATGTTCTGCAGGAACACCAGCGGCACGGAACGCTTGTCGCACAACTGGATGAAGTGCGCGCCCTTCACCGCTGACTCGCCGAACAGGATGCCGTTGTTGGCGACGATCCCGACCGGGTGCCCGTGAATGCGCGCGAACCCGGTCACGAGCGTCGCGCCGTACTCCTTCTTGAACTCCTGGAACCTCGAGCCGTCCACGACCCGCGCGATCACCTCGCGCACGTCGTAGGGCGTCCGGGAATCCGTTGGCACCACACCGAAAAGATCGTCCGTCACCGCCGGCGCCTCGACCGGCGCGACGTCCCACGGCCGCTGAACGCGCGGTCCGAGCGTCGAGATGATCGACCGGACCATCCGCAGCGCGTGCGCGTCGTTCTCCGCGAGATGGTCGGTGACACCGGACGTGCGCGAGTGCAGGTCTCCGCCACCAAGGTCCTCGGCGCTGACGACCTCACCGGTCGCCGCCTTCACCAGCGGCGGACCGCCGAGGAAGATCGTGCCCTGGTTACGGACGATGATCGCCTCGTCGCTCATCGCCGGCACGTAGGCGCCACCCGCGGTGCACGAGCCGAGCACGGCGGCGATCTGCGGGATGCCCTTCGCCGACATCGTGGCCTGGTTGTAGAAGATCCGCCCGAAGTGCTCGCGGTCCGGGAACACTTCGTCCTGCTTGGGCAGGAACGCGCCACCGGAGTCGACCAGGTAGACGCACGGGAGGTTGTTCTGCAGCGCGACTTCCTGCGCGCGCAGGTGCTTCTTGACCGTGATCGGGTAGTAGGTGCCGCCCTTGACCGTGGCGTCGTTCGCGACGATCACGCACTCACGGCCGGAGACCCGCCCGACGCCGGTGATGATGCCCGCGGCCGGCGCCTCGTCGCCGTACATGCCGTTCGCGGCCAGCGGCGACAGTTCGAGGAACGGCGAACCGGGGTCGACCAGCGTGTCCACCCGCTCGCGCGGCAGCAGCTTGCCGCGGTCGACGTGACGCTGACGTGCCTTCTCAGGACCGCCCAGAGCGGCGGTGGCGAGCTTGCCGCGCAGCTCGTCGACGAGCGCGGTGTGCTCCTTGGCGTAGCGGTCCGACGGCTCGGCGGCGCTGCGCAGGACAGGTGCGTCCATGCTCCCCAGACCTCAGGTTAGCGGGCGTTAACAAGGCCATGTTAACGCCCGCTCACCTGACGGTCTACCGGAACCGCTCGAGAGTGGCCGGACCGCAGGTCAGAGGCCAGATCAGGCACTCTCACGTTCCGGAAATCTAGCCGACGACCGCCCGCAATGCGGGCAGGTAGCCGCTCTGGTGACCTGCCCTGTTCGGGTGGTACGACTCCTCGACCGGCCAGCTCAGGCTGTTCAGCCACCAGTCGGACGAGCAGATCTCGTGCCCGCCGAACGCCCCGCGCACGTCGACGTAGCCGAACCCGGCCGCCGCCGCTCGTGCGCTGATGGCGTTGTGCAGGGCGTCGGAACCGGAGTTGATCGCGGACCGCTTGGTGTCGCTCAGCCCGACGTTGCAGGTGCCGGGCACCTTGTAGATGCGCGGATATCCGAGCACCACGACCCGTGCCGACGGCGCCTTGCCGCGAACCGCGCCGTAGGTGTTGTCGAGCAGGCCGGGCAGGGTGTTGGCGATGAACGTCTTCGACTGGTTCACCCGGTTGACACAGTCCTGGTCGGACCCGAACGTGCACGTGGTGATCACGTCGGTGAAGCCGGCGTCGTTGCCGCCGACCTGCAGGGTGACGAGCGTGGTGGACGTCGACAGCGCGGCCGTCTGACCGTTGATGACGTCACCCGTTCGTGCGCCGGAGCACGCCACGGACTTGAAGCTCGCGGGCGCGGTCGCCGCCGCCCACAGGGCCGGATAGGCGAGCGGACCTCGCTTGCAGCTTCCGCTGGTGCCGTCGTACGAGCCCGTACCGAGGCCGGACGCGTACGAGTCGCCGAGCGCGACGTAGTTGACGGGGGCGGCGCTCGCAGGGTTGGCGAGTGCGATGACGGCCGCGGCGGCGGTGACCACCGAGGCGAGGAAGTGGGCAGGACGCATCGAAGACTCCCGAAGGGGCCGCAGGGATGTGATGCATTGCACGCCAATGGTTACTCACGAGTAAGACCCGTGTGAAGTATTGGTCAATAGTCAACATTTGGGGCTTGTACCAGCGTGAATTCCACCCATCGGACGATTAGGTAAACGGCTGCTAACCTCCCCCTGTGGCCGAGAAACCCTCACGTCGGGACCAGATCCTCACCGCCGCGGCCGAACTCTTCGCGCGGCACGGCTTCCACGGCGTGGGCATCGACGACATCGGTGCGGCCGTGGGCATCTCCGGTCCGGCGCTCTACCGGCACTTCCGGAGCAAGGACGCGATGCTCGGCGAGATGCTGACGTCGATCTCCGAACGGCTGCTCGACGGCGGCCAGGCCAGGGTGGACGCGGCGGCGAACGCCGACGAGGCGTTGCGGGCGTTGATCGGCTGGCACGTCGACTTCGCGCTGGACGACCCGGCGCTCATCACCGTGCAGATGCGCAACCTCGCGAACCTCACCGACCCGGACCGCCGGCGGGTGCGCGCGTTGCAGCGGCGTTACGTCGAGGTGTGGGTCGAGACGATCCGGCGCACCGTGCCGGACTTCGACGAACCGACCGCGCGGGCCGCGGCGCACGCCGTGTTCGGGTTGATCAACTCGACGCCCCACAGCGCGCACCTCGACCGCGACCAGATGGCCGCTCTGCTGTCTCGAATGGCGCTCGCGTCCCTCACACCGGTCGTCGTGACCTCCTGAATTGGCGATCAGCCGAGACCCTTCCGTAACCTGGCGCGACGATGGGCGCGCGCAAACTCCTCCTCCGGCTCCCGGCCTGGTTCCGGTTCACGGTGATCACGCTCGCGGTGTTCGTGTGCGGGGTGATCGCCTCGCGCCCCGCCACGGGCGACGCAGGCGTGCCGCCGAGCGGTGACGTGATCGCCGCGGCCAACGCCGTCAACGCGTTCGTGACGCCGTCCGCCACGCACGACCCGAAGATCAACCTGCCGTCGGACTTCGCGCAGCACATGGGCCGCGATCCCAAGACGGTGACGGCGCCGGACGGCACGTTGCGGCTGGTCGACGCCTCGGGTGGCTGCTCAGGGCCGGCCGGCGACACCGAGTGGGACTTCAGCGTCGGCTGCCGCGCTCACGACCTGGGATACGACCTGCTGCGCTACGCCGAGGACAAGGGCCACCCGCTCGGGCAGAGCGCGCGCAAGGCGCTGGACGACCGGCTCACGGCCGATCTGCACACCCAGTGCCGGCTGAACCCGCGCGGAGCCGAGCAGAGCTGTCAGGTGGTCGCCGAGACCTACGCGCTGGGGCTGAAGTTCAACTCCTGGCGCCAGCGGTGGGGGCCGCCTGGGCACGAGCCGGTGGTGGCGTGGGCGTTCGGCAGCGCGGTCGTCGTGTTCCTCCTGCTGGCGCGCCTGCACGGTCGTCGCCGCGAGGAGGTCCCCGCAGCGGCGCCGGTCGAGCAGGACCGGTACGCGACCTTCCTGCGGCTGTTCAGCCTCGTGCTGCTGGTGCTCGGCGAGACGGTGGCGACGCTCGCGCACCTGCGCGGCGTCGGCACGCCGTGGCTGTGGGCGTTGCAGGCGGTGCCGTTGTTCTTCTTCGCGGGCGGGCACGCGAACCTGAGGTCGTGGCAGGCGCACGAGGGCGGCTTCGGCTGCTGGGTGTCGAGCCGGACGTCGTGGCTGCTGCGGCCGGTGCTCGCGTTCGTGTTGCTGTGGGTGGTGCTGTTCGCCGCGTTGAACCTGCTGGACGTCAACGTCGACGCGTACAGCCGCCTGATCACGCATCCGTTGTGGTTCCTCGGCGTCTACCTGCTCGCCGTGGCCGCCACGCCCGCCGCCGCGTGGCTGCACCGGCACTTCCGCCGCACCACGCCGTTCGTGCTGGTGCTGGCGACGGTCTTCGTCGAGGTCGCGCGCACGTCGACGGACTGGAAGACCGGCGGGTACGTCAACCTGATCGTCGGCGCGTTGCTGATGCAGCAGATCGGGTTCTTCTACGCGGACGGCACGTTGCAGAAGATCTCCCGCAGGGTGCTGGCCGCGCTGGGCGCGATCACGGTGCCCGCGCTGGTGTTCTTCAGCGACTACCCGCGCTCGATGATGGTGCTCGGGGTGGCGCAGGTGTGCCTGGCGCTGCTGGCCCGCGGGCGCGTCACGACGTGGCTGGAAGGCCGTTCGTGGCACGTCGTGAACTTCGCGCGCCGGGCACCGATGACGGTGTACCTCGCGTACCTCGCCGGTGTCGGCGCGCTGGTCGGGCTGCTCGGGCTGACGCAGGCGCCGATCTGGCTGGTGTTCGGGCTGGTGCCGCTGGTCCTGCTGTTCCACCGGTTCGAGCGGAGCCTGGTCGCGTTCCCGAAGCTCGCGCACGAGTCGCACCGCACCAGGCTCGCGACCGCGATGGGCGTGGTGTTCGGGACGCTCGGCGTGCTCGGGTTCGTGGTGAGCGGGTTCCTCGGCGACGGGACGCTGGTGCTGCTGCCGGTGGACCCGCTGCAGAACGTCATCCACCTCCTGCTCGGCTGGTACCTGATCCACACCGCCCGCACCGGCAGCTGTGACACCCGGTTGCCGTGGCTGCTCACGGCGCTGGCGTGCGTTCCCCCGATGCTGGCGCTGGAACCGACCCCTCCGGTGGTGGTGCTGCACGCCGTGGCGATCGGCCTCGCAGTGCTCGGAGCCATCCCCAGGTCACGGCCGCGCACACCGGCAGCCACAGCATTCGTTGCCACACCCAGCCCGGATGATCTGGTGGCTGCTGCAGTCCCGGCAGCGGGCCCCACGCGCTGAGCGCCAGCGCCACGGTGATCAGCGCGCTCTGATGCGCGAGGAAGATCCCCAGCGCGCTCTTGTTCAGCCACCGCGCGGGTTTCGTCGTGCCGAGCCTGGTCAGCAGCGGCGCGATCGTCAGCACCAGGCCGATCTGGGCGAACGCCAGCGCGAGCGTCGCGTAGTTCGGCGGGTTCAGGTTCGAGACGGCCGCACCGGGGATGCCGACCGCTGACGCCGGGTAGCCGCCGAAGTACGTCAGCAACGCATAACCCAGGATTCCGAGGACGAGCAGTGGCGGGCCGGGAATCTTCCTGCGTGCCAACGAGTGGCCGAGCTGCCAGGCCGTCCACCACACCGCGTACGGGATCACGAGCACCAGCACGATCGGGACGAGCACACCCCACGAGTGCTCGTCCAGCTTGCGCACCAGCGGTCTCATGGCCAGCAGAACCAGGTAGACGCCGAGGAACCACAGCGGCGTCGTGACCAGGAAGCCGATGTTGTAGGCGGTGTCCTGGTCGACACCGCGCATCGACAATCCGAAGAGGACAGCCGCCCACGCGCCGACCATCAGCAGCGTCGGCACGGCGAGTTGCTTCAGCCTGACCAGGAAAGGCGTCTGCGAGTGCGCCGCCGCGAACCCGCCCACGAAGAAGAACAGGCCCAGCGTTTGCAGGACCCACGACACCGGCGTGAGTGCGGGCAGGTGCTTGAGCGGGCTGTCGATGTACATGCCGGTAGGCGTGTCCACCAGCGCGGTCACGAGCCAGTGCCCGAGTACGACGGTGACCACCGCGATCGCGCGAACTGCGTCTATGAACGGGTTTCTCACTGCTGGTTCTCCCCCGAAGCGATCTTCACCAGCGCGGCGAGCGTCTCGCTGCCCGGCTCGTAGTAGGTGTCGTGCTTGCCGCCCTCGAACCGCAGCACCGTGGCGCCGAAGCCGTCACTCGCCGGATCCGTGCCGTGCCCGAGGTCGAACAGCCGCACCTTGGGCACGAACCGCATCCAGTCACCGCTCGACCGGATCGCCCACACGTGCGCCCGCGTCCCCAGCTCCGCCACCGAGTTCGCCCGCACACCAGGACTTCCGGTGAACACGATGTCGTCCACGGCCAGTTCGTGCGCCGCCAGCGCGACGACAACCGAGCCGTAGCTGTGGCCGAAGACGTGGATGCGCGCGTCGGTCTTCAGTGCGCTCACGAAGTCCACGAGTGCCGTGGCGCCTTGACGCGCGAGGCCACCGGTCGCGGCGTCCACACCAAGCCCCTGCGGCGTCCGGTACCCGAGCCACGCGATCACCGCGAGGTCGTCGCGGTGCGCCTGCTCGTACAGGTTGGTCGCCATCCGCCCGACGGTCCGGTCGAACCCGCCGACGTCCACATCGGACCCCGGTACGACGATCACGACGTCACGTGCCGTGGCGAGGTCACCGACGATCGCGACCCGGCGGGCGACGTCGGCACGCCACTGCGCGATCGAGGGCGCGACCGACGGAACGGCGATCAGCAGGAGGAACAGGACGACTCGGCGCATGAACCGAAGCTAGGAGGACGACAAACCGTCGATCATCCCTCTGACGTGCGGTTTTGCCGCTGCTACCCCGGTACTACGAGCCCGCTCTCGTACGCCGCGATGACGGCCTGGGCGCGGTCGCGGAGGCCGAGTTTGGTGAGCACGCGGCTCACGTGCGTCTTGACCGTCTGCTCGGCGAGCACGAGGTGCGCGGCGATCTCGGTGTTCGACAGGCCCTGCGCGACCAGCACGAGGATCTCGGTCTCGCGCTCGGTCAGCACCGCGAGCCGGGCCGGCTTCACGCGTTCGGTGCGACGGGACTTCACGAAGTCCTCGATCAGCCGCTTCGTGATCGACGGCGCGAGCAGCGCTTCTCCCGCCGCCACGACGCGGACGGCGTTGAGCAGCTCACGGGCGGGCGCGTGCTTGAGCAGGAACCCGCTCGCGCCGGCCTGCAACGCCTCGTAGACGTAGTCGTCGAGGTCGAACGTGGTCAGCACGAGGACCTTCACGTCCTCGGCGCCGTTGAGCAGCAACCTGGTCGCGGTGAGACCGTCCATCTCCGGCATACGGACGTCCATCAGCACAACGTCCGGTTTGACCGTACGCGCCAACGCGACGCCCTGCACACCGTCGCCCGCGGCACCGACGACCTCGATGTCGTCCTGGGCGTTGAGCAGCGCGGAGAAGCCCTCGCGCACCATTTCCTGGTCGTCGACCACGACCACCCTGATCACTTGTCCCCCAACGGAATCCGCGCCCGCACCATGAACCCGCCGTCCTCGGTCGACTTCACGGTCAGCGTGCCACCGTGCACGGCGACACGTTCACGCATGCCCACCAGACCCTGCCCGCTGCCGCCGCCCATGGACGGACCTCCAGCGGTGTTGATCACCAGCACGTCGAGCTGGTCGTCGTTGCGATGCACGTGGACGGACGCCTTCGAGCCGGGCGCGTGCCTGGTGGCGTTCGTGAGCGCCTCCTGCACGATCCGGTACGCGGTGAGCCCGACCGCCTCCGGCACGTCGTCCACGTCGACCTCGGCCTCGTCGCCGGGCCTCGCCAGCTCGGGGATGCGGCTGATGCCCGGCTGCGGCTCGCGTTCCGGCTCCTGACCGTTGGTCCGGAGCACACCAAGCAGCCGTTGCATGTCGGTGATGGCCTCACGCGCCGCCTGGCCGAGTTCCGCGAACTCCCGCTCGGCTTCCTCGTTCAGGCCTTTGAGGCGGTAGGGCGCGGTCTCGCACCTGACGACGACCATCGACATGTGGTGCGCCACGACGTCGTGCATCTCGCGCGCGATTCGAGCACGTTCCTCAAGAGCGGCTTTGGCGGCCTGTTCTTCCTCGAGCCGCTTCTCCGCACGTCCGCGCGCACCGAAGAGATAGACGACAGCCATGATCACCGGGACGACGAGCGCCATCCCCGCGTTGACACCGTCGGAGTTCGCGACCACGAGCGTGCTGACCAGTGCGCCCGTGAGGACGATGCCACCCGAGTAGAAGGCGGCGACCAGCAAGATCAGGGGCAGCGCTGCCCAGTACTGGAACGGCGGAACCCCTGTCCAGTCCATGAGTCCGGCGACAGGCCAGAACGCCGCCGCGGACAGCCGCCACGCGTAGAGCGGCGACCAGATCAACAGCACGAACGGCACGAATATGGAGGCGAACACGACCGGCCACCAGCCGTCCGGCTGCTCGTGCTGCACGTACTGAACGCTGCCGACGACGGCGAAGACGAACCCGTAGATGATCAGTGCGGCGTGAGCGGGGAAGCGCCACCGGCCGAGCACGGTGGCGAGCACCCGAGTCTTGTCCGGGCCGACGAACGTTCGGTACAGCGTGCGAAACACCACCCGATGCTAGGTGGATTCGCTGATTCCCACATTGACCTGCGGAGTGACATACCCCGGTAGCACTCTGATCAAGATGGGGCATTGCGAACGCGTGACACCGCGCGGTAGGCAGTACCTGTGAGACCACCACAGGATCCAGATCGCTGGGCACGGCTGACCGCCGTGGCCGGTGAGGCGCTGGCCGCGGCCAGGGCCGGTGAGGACGCTGTGGCGGTGGACCTCGTGACCGGCTACCTCAGCGGGTCGCCGGAGGGCAACGAGGAGATCAGGGAGCTCGTCCTGCTGCTGTTCGCCGAGTGCAGCAGCATGGTCGGCGCGCTCGGCTCCGGCGGCGCCACGCCGGTGAAGATGCAGGTCTTCGACGAGGAGGGCCGCGAGGTCCAGATCGACGACGCGGACCCGCCCGTGCGCACCGCGATCCGAGCGTTGCTGGCGGAGGTGCACGGCGACCAGGAGGCGGCCTCGGAGCAGATCGAGATCGCCCTGGCCAACGGGGCACCGCAGGAGCTCGCGACGGTCGTTTTACAAGCCCTGCGGTGGACCCTGAAGCTGGCGATCGAATGCGAGACGCGCGACCTGCCCGTCGCGCCGTGGATCACCGCGTCACTGGACGACCAACCCTGACGTGCAACAGGGCGTCCACACCGGCCAGCAGGTGCTGGTCGAGCGGGAAGTAGCCCATCACTCGCGACGTGTCCTGCCGCGTCTTGCCCTGCGGCTTCTCCTTGGTCATGCCCCAGGTGGTGAATCGCCCCTGCAGCTGACCTTCCAGAGTGTCTTTGTCCGGCTCAGCCAGTCCGAAACCGTCGTTGCGCCCGAGCGTGCCCGCCATGACCGTGTACTGGTCACCGAGCACCGGCGCCACGAGCGCACCGGCGGAGAACCACTCGATCCGCTCGCCGCCCATCTCCATCGAACTGTTCGTGCGCTGCAGGTGGGCGTTGTGGGCGAACACGAACGTCGGCCCCCTGCCCGCCTCGATCCGCCTGATCTCCAGCAGGTTCCGCGCCATCACACCGTCCCGCATCTGACAGAGGCGGGTGAGCCGCACCCCCAGCGGGTTCGGCTCCGCACACTCCCGGTGGTACCTCAGCAGGCTCAGCCCGGCCGTCAGATACGTCTCCGCGCGCACCCACGCCTCGTCGACCGCCTTGCGCCGATACAGCTGCCTGAGCAGATCGGTGCCGATCTCCCGCAACCTGACGGCCTCCTCCGACCGCCCAGGCGACTGGGCGAAGTCCAGCACGGCCTCGTCCCGCGCCCACTTCTCGTCGTCGATCGTCAGGTCGACGTCCACCCCGAGGTAGTCGCGGGCGTGCTCGAGGTAGGGCCGCGGGCTTGGCGCACTGGTCGTCTCGGTCTGGAAGTCGAAGCCGTAGAACGAAAGGCGCTCGTCCTCCACTTTGTCCGCGTTGTACTCACGCATCCACGCCACCAGCTCACGGTTGGCAGGCCAGTTCTCCCCGAACGAGTGAGAGAAGCCTTCCTTCATGACGGTGTCGAGGTCCCCCGCCCCGCCGTGGACGTAGTCGTTGACGAGCATCCCCCTGACCCGGCAGCTCTCCAGCGCGATCGACCGGTAGCCCAGCCCGGCCAGCTGCTCGAACAGCTCGTTGCGGATCCAGGTGTGCGCGTGCTCCAGATGCGTCGGCTCCCCGAACGCGAAGATCTCGGTGAAAGGGCTGATGAACTCACGAATGTCCTGGCTCATGTGGCTCAACCGTAACATTGAAAGCTCCATTGAAACTTTCACACGATTCCCGCTGCTTCTGGCGTCTAAAGTCTCAACCGTGCGCCCGTCCGATCTCGCCCGCGAACACGGCATCTCCACCCAAGCGGTGCGCAACTACGAGCAGTCCGGCTTCCTCCCACCCGCCACGCGCACCCCGTCCGGCTACCGCGTCTACACCGAGGTCCACGCCGCGGCGCTGCGCACGTTCGTCGCCCTGATCCCGGCCTTCGGCCACGCGGTGGCGGGCCAGATCATGAACGCGATCCACGCCGGCTCCCTCGACGACGTCCTGCAGACCATCGACCGCGGCCACGAACAACTCCTCCGCGACCGCGAAACCCTCAACGCGGTCAGCCGAGCCGTCCACGACCTGACCGACTTCGAACCGGTTCTGCAACCACGCTCGATCGGCGAACTGGCCAGACGCCTGAACGTCACCCCGGCCACCCTCCGCGCGTGGGAGGAGGCAGGAATCCTCGTCCCGTCCCGCGACCCCACCGGCTACCGCGTCTTCACCGCAGAGGACGTGCGCGACGCCGAACTGGCCCACCTCCTCCGCCGAGGCGGCTATCCCTTGTCCCGCATAGCTTTGGTGGTAGACCAGATCCGCACGGCGGGCGGCACCGACACGTTGGCCACAGCCCTGACCGACTGGCGCCACCGCCTGAACACCCGAGGCCTGGCCATGCTCGCCGCCTCGGCCCAGCTCAACGACTACCTGACCGCACGCTCCGCCCCGCAGTCCACGAAGTGGGACGCTTAGGCTGATCTCATGCGCACAGCTCTGGTCGGCTACGGCCTAGGTGGGGCGGCCTTCCACGCCCCGTTCATCGCCACCACCCCAGGCCTGGAACTCTCCGCCGTGGTCACCGCCAACCCGGCCCGCCAGGCCGAGGTCGCCCAGCGCTACCCCTCCACCCGCCTGCTGTCCTCTCTGGACGAAGTCTGGTCCGGCAAGTTCGACCTGGTGGTCATCACCACCCCGAACCGCTTCCACGCGACCCACGCCCGCCAGGTCCTGGAACACGGCCTCAACGTGGTGGTCGACAAACCCTTCGCAGGCTCGGCCGCCGAAGCCAGAGCCCTGGCCTCCATCGCCTACTCCAAGGGCCTGATGCTGGTCCCGTTCCACAACCGCCGCTGGGACGGCGACTTCCTGACAGTCCAGAAACTCCTGTCCACCAACGCCCTGGGCAAGGTCCACCGCTTCGAGTCCCGCTTCGAACGCTACCGCCCAGAAATCAAGTCCTCCTGGAAGGAGTCAGGCGACCCGGCCGACCTCGGCAGCATCCTCTTCGACCTGGGCACCCACCTCGTAGACCAGTCAGTGGCCCTCTTCGGCCGCCCTCGAACAGTCCACGCCGAAATCGCCACCGTCCGCCCAGGCGCCCGAGCCGACGACGACGTCTTCCTCTCCCTGTCCCACGAGAACGGCGTGCGCTCCCACCTCTGGATGAGCGCCCTGGCAGCCGACCTGGGGCCCCGCTTCCGAGTCCTCGGCCACGACGCGGCCTACGTGAAACACGGCATGGACCCGCAGGAAGAGCGCCTCAAGGCAGGCGAATCCCCCACCGCCGACGGCTGGGGCGAAGAAACCGAGGAGGCTTGGGGCACGTTGGGCGGCAAGCCATACCGCACCGAGCCGGGCGCCTACCAGGACTTCTACGCCTCGGTGGCCGCCGGGGTGGCCCCGGTGTCACCCCAGGACGCCGTCACGGGCCTCGAGGTGATCGAGGCAGCCAAACAGTCAGCCGCCACAGGAGACTCAGTCACCCTCTGACAGGCTCGCGCAAGGGTCCCCCGGAGTTCGGCGTCCCCCGCGCCCCAAGGTACCGAGGACTGGCGGGGTCTGGGGCGGAGCCCCAGAAACCAACCGGAACAGACGCGCGCACCGCAACCAACCTACGGACGCGAAACCGGTACCCGCCAACGCAACCGGGGGACGACCCACGAAACCCGCGCGCCCCACTCACCCCCGAACCAACGGCGGATACAACACAGACGCACCCCCACGCCGATACAGAGCAGCCGGCCGCCCTCCATCCCGAGCAGTCGTCTCCCCGGTGGCCTCCAGGAACCCTTCCACCCCAGTCACCTTCCGGTGGAAGTTCCGAGGATCCAACGAAACCCCCCAAACGATCTCGTAAACCCGCCGCAACTCGGCAACCGTGAACTCGCTCCCGCAAAACTCGGTTCCCAGCGCGGTGTACTCGAGCTTCCCCCGAGCCCTCTCCACCCCATCAGCCAAGATCCGCGCGTGATCAAAGGCCAGCGCCGAAACCTCTGACACCGGCACCCAAGAGGCAGCCGCAGCATCGGTCCCGGCCACCGGCACAGGCAGATCAGGGGCCAACGCCAAGTAGGCGACCGAAACCACCCTCATCCGAGGATCGCGCCGAGGCTCCCCGTACGTGGCCAGCTGCTCAAGGTGCAGCCCGGAAACCCCGGTCTCCTCGACAAGCTCCCGAGCGGCCGCGGCATCCACCGACTCGGACTCCCGCACAAACCCGCCAGGCAACGCCCACCGCCCCCGATACGGCGCCTCCCCTCGCCGAACCAACAGCGCACACAACGCGTCAGACCGCACGGTCAGCACCACGAGGTCGACCGTGACAGCGAAGGGAGGGAAATCACTTGGCGTGTACACACCCCCGAGTATAGGGTTATCGTCAGATTGACGACAAGCAACCAGGGCGAAGCACGAGCACAGGGGACGACATGGCCGACATCAGCACCTACCTGGGACTCCGCCACCTCAGAGGAGCCCCCACCATCCACATCAGACACATCAGAAAGGGCAAGGTCATCCACGAGGGCACAGGCCTGAGCTTCTGGTTCCGTCCGAGAACCGCGGTCCTGAGCGAAGTCCCGGTGGACGACCGAGAACTGCCGATGCTGTTCCACGCCCGCACAAGCGACTACCAGGACGTGACAGTCCAGCTGACCATCACGTACCGCTGCACCGATCCGGAGACCGCAACGGCCCGCATCGACTTCTCGATCGACCCGGACACGGGAACCTGGCGCCAGGACCCGCTGAGCCAGATCGCCAACACCCTCACCGAGAGCACCCAGCAGCACGCCCTCAAGATCCTCGGCACCCTGGACCTCGAGACCGCCATCAAGACCGGCGTGGAGAGGGTCAAGGAAACCGTCAGGGAAAACCTGACCGCCACCCACATCGGGCTGGAGATCATCGACGTGAGGGTGGTCGCCATCCGCCCGGACGCCGACATGGAGAAGGCCCTCCAGACCACGATCCGCGAGAAGGTCCAGCAGGAAGCCGACAAGGCCACCTACGAGCGCCGGGCCATCGCGGTGGAACGGGAGCGAGCCATCAGCGAGAACGAGCTGCAGAACCAGATCGAGCTCGCGAAGCGAGAAGAACTCCTTGTCGTGCAACGAGGTGCGAACGCGCTTAAGCAGGCGGAGGATCACGCGAGGGCGAGCCGGATCGCCGACGACGCCAAGGCCGAGGGCATCCGCAAGCTCGCGGAAGCCGAGGCGGCTGGCGAGAAGGCGAGGCTCGACGCCTACAAGGAGGTCCCGCGGGGAACGCTGTTCGCACTGGCCGCCAAGGAGCTCGCCGGCAACCTGCCGGAGATCGGCAGCATCACCCTCACGCCGGACGTGATCCAGCCGATCCTGCAGAGACTGGCCCGATGAGTCTCGCCCCGAGAATTGTGCTGGTGCACAGGCGCACCGAGCTGACAGAGTTGCTGGCACGGCATGGCACACGGGGCCAGGTCGAGTTCTTCCTGAAGTCCCGCAACAGAACCCTGGACGAGGTGGTGGACCGTGACCAGCAGGCCCGCAGGGCGTTGGGAGCTGTCAGCGCCGCGATCCCGCTCGACTGGCGCCGCGGCGTGGTCGAGAGGGAAGACCTGTCGCGGTTCCTGTTCGCGCCCGAGGACGTAGTCGTCATCGTCGGGCAGGACGGGCTGGTCGCCAACGTCGCCAAGTACCTCGACGGCCAGCCCGTGATCGGCATCAACCCGGAGCGGGGCGTGCTCGCCGAGCACGCACCCCAGGACGCCCAAGAACTCCTGCACAGCACGGAAAACACCGAAGAGCGCACGATGGTCGAGGCGACGACCGACGACGGGCAGAGCCTCCTCGCGCTCAACGAGATCTACGTCGGCCACCCGAGCCACCAGACCAGCCGGTACCGCATCCGCGACGAACGCCAGGCCTCGTCCGGTGTCCTCGTCGGCACCGGCACCGGCGCCACCGGCTGGTGCTCGAGTGCCCATCGGGAACGGAAAAGCCGGCTGATCCTTCCCGAACCGACCGAGCGCAGGCTCGTGTGGTTCGTCCGGGAGGCGTGGCCGTCGCCGAGCACCGGCATCGAGCACACCGAAGGCGAGATCACCGGCGAGCCGCTGACCATCGACGTCGAGTCCGACGGGCTGGTGGCGTTCGGCGACGGCATCGAGAGCGACGCGCTACGCCTCGGCTGGGGACAGCGGCTGAGCGTCGGGCTCGCTGCCCGCAGGCTCCGCCTGGTGCGCTGAGCCGATCAGCAGCAGGCACAGGCCGGACAACACAGCACCAAGAACCAGGTAGAGCGCGACGGCCCAGGTTCCGTAGCCCAGCAGCGAGGTCGCGACGAACGGCGCCAGGCCGCCTCCGAGCACGGCGCCGAGCTGGTAGCTCACCGCCACCCCGCTGTACCGCACGCGCGTCCGGAACAGCTCGGCGAAGTAGGCGGCCATCGGCCCGAACAACGCACCCGAGCCGATGAAGCCGAGCACCATCGCCGCGGTGAACCACCGCGCGTCCATCAGCCAGAACATCGGGAACGCGAACGCTGCCTGGAACACCGCCCCGCCGAACATCACCGGCAGCCGCCCGACCCGGTCCGAGAGCCAGGCGAACACGGGCAACGAGATCACCTGGGCGAGCCCGCCGACGACCTGCGCCACCAGTAGCTCGTCCGGGGACATCCGCAGGGCCGTGCGGCCGTAGTTGATGGTGAACACCGACAACACGAAGATGAAGATCTGGAATCCGAGGTTCACGCCCGCGCCGAGCAGCAGCACCCGCCACTGCGTGCGCACGACCTCGGCGAGCGGCGTCCGCGCTTTCTCGGCCCGTTCGAACCGCGGGCTCTCGGCGACCCGCAACCTGATGTAGAGACCGATGCCGACCAGCATGATCGAGAAGAGGAACGGCAGGCGCCAGCCCCACGTCAGGAAGCCGGGGCCGGACACCCGCGACGACAGGTACATCGCCAGGTTCGCGAGCACCAGGCCGATCGGCGACCCGATGAACACCCAGCTGCCGTACCAGCCCCAGCGCCCCGACGGTGCGTGCTCGACGGCCATCAGCGACGCGCCGCCCTGTTCGCCGCCCATGAAGAAGCCCTGCACGATCCGCAGCAGCACGAGCAGTGCCGGTGCCGCGATGCCGATCGAGGCGTAGGACGGAAGCACGCCGATCAACGCCGTGGCCAGCCCCGTCATCGACAGGGTGATCACGAGCATCGCGCGGCGCCCGAGCCGGTCACCGAGGTGTCCGATCACCGCGCCGCCGAGCGGGCGGGCCACGAAACCCGCGCCGAACGTGGCGAACGCCAGCAGCACGCCGACGCGGCTGTCGAACTGCGGGAAGAAGATCTTGTTGAACACGAGCGCCGAGGCCGTGCCGTAGAGCAGGAAGTCGTAGAGCTCGATCGTGTTACCGACCGCGGATGCCACAGCTACTTTGCGTACCCCCGTCATCGTTCCAGCCTGGTGGAGGGATTGACACTGCGCAATGGCCCGGTCACCCTTCGTCCTACGTTCCTACTCTTCAGTAACGAGGTAGCAATGACGCGCCGAGTGACTGTTGTATCCCTGCTCACGGCCCTGATAGCAGCGATTCTGGCCCCGACCGCCAGCGCGGCGCCGCAGTACCGGAACTACGTCTCACTCGGGGACTCGTTCGTCTCCGGACCGTTCATCCCCCTGCAGCGGCTCGACCCGCTGAGCTGCTTCAAGTCGACCCAGAACTACCCGTCGGTCATCGCCCGCGAGCTCGGCATCGCCCACTTCACCGACATCTCCTGCGGTGGCGCCCAGACCAAGGACATGGCAGGCGCGCAGAGCGGCTTCCCCGGCCAGTCCGTGCCGCAGCTCTCCGCCCTCAAGCCGGACACGGATCTCGTCACCGTCTCCATCGGAGGCAACGACATCGGGTTCGGCGAGATCATCCAGAACTGCGCGAGCCGCGGCCTGCTCGACCCGTACGGCGCGCCCTGCAAGGCGTTCTACGGCAACGAACTCGCGCAACGCATCGACGCCACCGCACCGAAGGTCGCGAACGTCCTGCAGGCCATCAGACAACACTCGCCGAAGGCCAGGATCGTGGTCGTCGGCTACCTGCGCATCCTGCCGCCATCGGGCGGGTGCTGGCCCGTCGTGCCCATCGCGAGCGGCGACGTGCCGTACCTCGACACCATGCAGCAGCTGCTCAACGGCATGCTCGGCGCGCAGGCGAAAGCCGCGGGCGCCGGCTGGGTCAACCCGTACGACATCAGCCTCGGCCGTGACGTGTGCGCGGCTCCCTGGGACAAGTGGGTCGAAGGCCTGATCCCCACCCGGCCGGCGTTCCCGGTTCACCCGAATGCGAGCGGCATGGCAGCGGTGGGTAAGCAGGTCGTCGCCGCACTCGCCGGGACGGGGCTCGCGGGCGTCTAGTTGCACGCAGTCGCGTCGGTTTACACGATCTGGTGTTTACCGCCGAGTCGCGTGGAATTCTCGGTCCTTGCCACGTCACAGTGTGGACATGGCAAGGACCCCCCTTTTGTTTGCCTGCCTCGCGCTGGCCGCTCTCGTCGTCCCCGCTACCGCGCAGGCAGCACCTCCCGCAACCGGCCTGGTGCTGTCGGTGCGTCCGGAGATGGGCACGCTCAGCACCACGCGGCTCAACTGCCAGCCCGCGGGCGGTTCGCACCGCAACGCCAAGGAAGCGTGCGACGGCCTCACTCCCGTCAACGGCGACTTCACCAAAATGAAGCCGGCGGCCGACGTCGCGTGCACCATGGAGATCAACATGACCATCGCCACGCTGAAGGGCAAGTGGCGCGGGAAGAAGGTCAGTTTCGAGCAGACCTACTCCAACCCGTGCGTCCTGCGCGTGAACACCGGCAAGGTGTTCGACTTCTGAGACCGCGATCTCCGGTGTCCCGCCGCACCGTCGTCGCGGCGGGACACCGGAGATCGCCCTTCAGCCGGGCAGACCCCACGACGGTGCCGGAGCACCGATCACCGGGCCGACCTTCAGGTCCGGCTTGTCCCCGTTGCGGTGGATGACAGCTTCCTCGCCGCGCCGCAGCTCGATGCGCAGATCTCCGTTGGGCAGCACCGAAAAACGCTTCGGCCGGCCCGTGTGATCACGCACGACCGGGTCCTTGATGTCCGTCCGGACGACACAGGGCGCACCGGCCTCGCTCCGCAGCTTGATCCACCGCGTGGCGCCATTCTGGCGGGAAGCGCTGAGCAGGAACGCGCCCTGCGTCCGGAAGTTGTCGAGCGAGATCTCCGGCCACGGCACCGCGGGGAACACGCGCATCACGCCACCCCAGCTCTGGCACAGCATGTCGTACATCGACTGCACCGCCGAGAGCGGCGTTTCGATGACGGGACCGGACTCCTGGTACATCGTGTTCGGCTTGATGTACCGGCGCATCAGCTCGCCGAGGTAGAAGTCCGCCTTGTCTCCGCGCAACATCTGCGCGGAGATCGAGGCGGCGCCGGTGAACGTGTAGCCCTGCAACGCACCCTCGAAGCTGATCCAGTGGTTCAGCGACGTCTCGATCAGCTGCCGCTTGGCCGGGTCCTCCCACGTCACCTCGTACAGCGGGTAGATCTGCAGCAGGTGCGAGTAATGCCGGTGCGACTTCGCGAACGGCACACCCGCGCCGATCATGTACCCGTTGGCGTCCACCGGGTACGGCGTGAGGTTCGCGAGCGTGTCCTGCCACTTCGGGATCAGCGGATCGTTGACGCGCAACGACTTCGCGGACTCCAGCAGAGTCAGGCAGCCCCACCGGATCAGCGCGAGGTCGTAGTTGCAGTCCGGCGCGTTGACGCCGTACTCGGGCGAGAACGTGATCGGCAGGTGCCACTTGCCGTCCGAGCCCTTGGTCAGGAAGTGGAAGTAGTAGTTGATGGCCCTGCGCAGCAACGGGAACAGCACGTTGCGCAGGACACGGTCGTCCATCGTGTGCCGGTAGGTGAGCCAGACGTTGTGCAGCGTCCAGGTCAGGTTGCCGACCTCGGGCGTCGGCACGTCCTTGCCGGGAATGCCCACGCCGTAACCGGAGTTGCCGATGCCCGCGCCGTTGTTCAGCACGGTGTCGGTGGTGCGCGGGACACCGGCGGAGTCGTGCCGGTACTCGGCGGGGACCTGCTCGACGAGCACGTCGCGATACCTGTCGACGGAGTACGTGACGGCGTCGAAGTCGACGTGGTTGGAGCCGTGGATCAGCCAGTACTCCAGCTGCACGTTGAGGTTCCACCACGTGTTGGGCCACGGCGTGTTCTCGAGCCACGGACCGCATGTCGCGATCGCGGGCGCTTCTTTCCGAGCGGCGGAAGCGAACTTGTACAGCTGGATCCAGTAGAACGCCTGCAGCCGCTTGTCCGGAATGGACAGGAAGCTCCTGCGGTAGAAGTCGTGCCACCACAGCCGGTGGCCGACGGCGAGGCCCTCGATCGAGCCGCACCGGACGTTGCCGATCGCCTTGCGCACAGCGGTCTTCTGTGGGTGCGACCACGCGACGCTGGTGAACAGCGTGCGCCGGGTGCCGCGGGTGACCTCGCGCCACGCTGTCACGTGCTCGCCGCCCGCGTTCAACGGCTGCACCGCGAGCTGCACGTCACCGGAGCTGGTGAGCTGCACCGGCGGGTTGTCCGTGAAGCCGGCCGGTGCGGGCTTGTTCCACTTCGGGTCGGTGCGCGGGCTGATGGCCTTGAGCGGGTGGAAGACCCACCTGAACGTACGCTCGCCCTCGCTCGCCTGAACGTCGATCGCGTAGAGGTCGCGCTCGGTGTGGATGAACGCGCGTAGCTTCAGGCTTCCGGCGGCGGTGGTGATCGTGCCGGTCAGCTCGGCGTTCCAGAGGTCGAGCCGCCAGTCGACGGCGGTGATCGCGCCGACGGGTTCGAGCGTGAAGTAGCCGATGGGCAGCCGGGCCAGGCCGAACAGCGCTCCGAACTCCGGCCGGTGGTCCTGCACCTGGGAGTGCTGGACGTTGAATCTGACGGCGTTGGCGCCCGGTTCGGCGTAGATGCCGGAGCCCAGGAAACCGTTGCCGAGGTACGGCCCCTCGAACCAGGTCGTCGGCATCTTCTTCCAGATGAGATCCGATGACCCGATGAAGTCTCGCCAGTTGAAGTCATCACCCGCTGACGCGATGTCAGGGAGCAGCGCACTGCCCGCTACCCCGGCCAACGCGCCTCCGATCAGCGTGCGCCGGTTGAGTTCGACCACGTTTGGGCACCTCACTTCAGTGTGCGGTCAGGTCCACGCGGGCGGCGATTCATCGGATCTTTCGTGACCGTCCCAGCCGAGTCAAGAGGTTCAACTTCCCCGCGCTTGACCAATCTGGTTTGTGATGCAAACCTGATTGCAGACGAGTGCAATTGGGGGAACTAATCATGACCGTTGATCCGAAGGGCCTGCTCAGCGACCTCACCGCGATGCGCGAACGCGCCCGCGCCGACCGGCGCGGCTACTGGCTGCCGTTCCTGCTGTTCGGGCTGATCACGCTGGGGGCGACGCCGTTCTACGCGCCGAAGTACTGCGTGCCGAACGGGCAGGACCCGCAGCTCGTGGAGCCGAGGCTGTGCTCGTGGAGCTCGGCGGACCAGCCGTGGCTCTACCACTGGCTGCACCCCACCGGCCAGCTGATGGGCCCCGTGTTCAACGTCCACCAGCCGGGCGTCGCCGCGGACATCTACTGGATCATCGCGCTGCTGTGCGGTTGTCTCGCGGTCGTCCAGTGGTACCGGTGGCGCGCCGCGCAGGTCGGTGTGGAGACGCCGACGCGTGTGTACGCCCAGGTCACGATCTTCATGCTGCTGCTGCAGCTGATCGGCGTCCCGGTGCTGAGCGAACTGTTCTTCGGCCGGGTGGGCTGGCAGATCGCCCTGCCCGTCACCGTGGCGGTGATCGTCGCGGCGACGTGGCGCGTGCGCAAGGTCGGCTTCACGCTCGCGGTGCTCGCACTGTTCGGTCTCGCACACTTCGTCACGTTTTATCCGTACGGCCCGATGCTCGTGCTGGCCACGAGCCTGGTCGGCCTCGCCTTTCTAGAGCGCAGCACGGTGTGCACGGTCACCGTGGCGGTCTTCGCCGCTACCGTGCTGTTCGTGAACGAGGCGGGACGGTTCGGCTTCTACTGGCCGCAGGCGGTGGAACAGTTCGCGAGCACGGTGCTGCCGGCGTCCGTCCTGCTCGTCGGAGGGATCATCGGGTCCGTGCGACGGGAGGCAGCGCAGTGAGCGAGAACCCCACCGCGGGGCTGGACGACACTGTCCACCAGCGACACCGGCTCGGCGTGCTGACCATCGCGGCCGAGACGAAACGGGTGGAGTTCTCGTACCTGAAGTCGGCGCTGGAGCTGACCGCCGGCAACCTGTCGCGGCACATCACCGTGCTGGAGCAGGCCGGCCTGGTCGAGGTGGAGAAGGGCTACGAGGGGAAGCGCCCCAAGACGTGGCTGCACATCACCGGCGCCGGCCGCGCCGCTCTCGCCGCGGAGATGGCAGCGCTGCGGGCACTGCTCGAGCGGCACGACAGTCGTCAGAACTGCCTGCGGTAGACGGAAACGTCGTCGCGCCACACGCCGAACGCGTCCGGTGCGGATTGGACGATCGTCATCTCGTTGAGGGTGCCCAGGATCCGCCACGCCCGCGCAACCGCTTGCGAGCCCGCGAAGGCGATCGTGCAGAACTTCCTTGGCTCGACGACCGTGCGCACGCGGTCGACCTTGCCGACGCTCATCGGCGTGTCCTGCCACAGGTCCAATGTGTACCCGGTGCGGATGGGATCACCCGACCCCAGCACGCCTTCGATGCTGACGACCAACCTGTCGCCCTCCAGGCGCAGGTCGTAGTGACCGCTTCGTGGTGGAGCGCCGCCGGTGTACGCGGAGCGTGCCGGATCGAGCACCCAGTGTCCTAGAAACGGCACGAGGTCGTCACTCATGTGTGTCTCCTTCGCGGAACCTGCGCCACTGGCGGATTGTCCGGCGCATCGAGGTGGGCGACCATCACCCGATGAGTTATGAGACGGGCGTTCGGTGGAAGTGGATTCCGTTCGTCGTGCTCGCGTTCGTCCTGCTGAGCTGGCTCGTGTTCGAGGCCCTCGACCTCATCGACTTCGCGGGAGTCGTGACATGGGTGCGCGGCATCGACCCGGTGTGGGCGGCGGTGGCGATCTTCAGCCTGCTCGTCGTGGACGTGCTGCTGCCTGTGCCGTCCACTCCGCTCATCGTGCTGGCGGGGACGGCACTCGGCGTACCGCTGGGGCTGGCACTCGCGGTCGTCGGATCCCTGGGCTCCTCTGCCGCAGGGTACGCCCTCGGCAGGTTCGCGCGCCCGTGGTTGGTGCGCAGGGTGGTGACCATTGACGAACTGACCGAAATGCGGCGGTGGGGGCGTCAGTTCGGGCCGTGGTTCTTCGGGGTGGCGCGCGGTATTCCGATGATGGCGGAGACCGTGTCGGTGTCCGCCGGGGTGTCGCGGGTGCCGTTCGGGACTTTCACGCTGTACACGCTCATCGGAACCGTTCCGATTTGTGCCGCGTACGTGCTCGCGGGGTCACGCGCTGAGACCATCGAGGAGATCGTGATGATCAGCGCTGTCGGTTTTCTGGTGACCGTCGGCCTCTTCTTCCTGCTGCGCCGGCTGGTGAAGGCCGCGCCGTAGAAAAATCGCTGGCGCCGTGTGGTTGTATGAATGTGCGCCCGGTGCGCAGCAGAGGGTTACTTCTGGTGATCACTCAGGTTCGACTCCTGAAGCCGGTCTCGGCCGGTCTTCGCTCACTCCGGTGAGCACGTCACCTTCCGCGACTTGATCTCGGGCGCCCAACAACTCCACATCGGCCGGAGAAAATATTCGCTGGCGCGGCGTGGTTACATAGTTTCGCACCCGGTGCGAAGCCAACGGTTACTTCGTCTTCAAAACGCAAATGTCCCGTTGGCGAACTGATCTCGGGAGCACACAACTTCACACGTGTCCGGTGCGAAGCAGAGGGCTACTTCCATTTGGGATGGGCGGGTCGTGGGTTCGAATCCCACCAGCCATTGCGGCTGTAGCTCAGCTCGGCAGAGCAGCTTGTACCTTCCGCGATCTTGATCTCGGACACGTGTGGAGTTCGTGGCTCCCTTTCTTCGTCTTGAGGGGGGAAGAGCCGATGGCGAAGTTCAACATCTTTCGCGCACGTCCGGCGGGCACCAGCCCGGTCGCCACGGCGCCGGCACCGTCCGGCCGCACCTACGAGGGCGGCGACGGCTACGCCCGCGACACGAAGTCCGAGCTGTTCCTGCTCGCCGTGTCGAACATGGGCGGCGAGCACACCTTCTACGAGTCCGGAAACCAGCGTGACACCCGGTTCGCACACCTCGTCCACGACGCCGCGCTCGCGGATCCGGAGTGGACCGCGCGACTGCTGAAGTGGCTGCGCGGCGAGGCGAACATGCGCACCGCGTCGCTCGTCGGCGCGGCCGAGTTCGTGTACGCGCGGCTCGTCGCCGAGTCGGACGCTGGTGTCACCAACCGGGCCGTCGTGGACTCCGTGCTGCAGCGCGCGGACGAGCCGGGTGAACTCCTCGCCTACTGGACGAGCGTGAACGGCCGGCGCGTGCCGAAGCCGGTCAAGCGCGGCATCTCCGACGCCGTGCGGCGCCTCTACGACGAGCGCGCGGTTCTCAAGTGGGACAGCGACGCCCGCGGCTTCCGCATGGCCGACGTGCTGAACCTCGCCCACCCCTCGCCTGCCGCCGACTGGCAGGGCTCGCTCTTCCAGCACGTGCTGGACCGCCGCCGCGACGGCGACGTGGCGGTTCCGCCGGAGCTGCGCGTGATCGCGGCACGCCGTGAGCTCATGGCGTGGCCGGTCGAACAGCGCCGTGAGCTGTTCACGCGGCCCGACGCCGCCGACGTGCTGCGCCGGGCCGGGATGACGTGGGAGTCGGTGGCCGGCTGGTTGCAGGGCCCGATGACGAAGGAGGTGTGGGAGGCGCTCGCGCCGTCCATGGGTTACATGGCCCTGTTGAGGAACCTCAGGAACTTCGACGAGGCAGGCATGTCCGACGAGGTCGCCGCCCAGATCGCGGCACGCCTCGCCGACCCCGGCCAGGTCGCGCGTTCGCGGCAGTTCCCGTTCCGGTTCCTGTCCGCGTACGAGGCGGCACCGAGCCTGCGCTGGGGCCACGCCCTGGACCAGGCGCTGCAGGCGTCGCTGCGCAACCTGCCCGCGCTGCCGGGCCGGTCGCTGATCCTCGTCGACACCTCGGCGTCGATGACGGGTTGCGGTGTCTCGGCGAGGTCGAAGGTCAGCCCGGCCAAGGCCGCGGCGGTCTTCGGTGTCGCGCTGGGCGCCAAGGGCGAGCAGGTCGACGTGGTCGGCTTCGCGGACGGCACGTTCCGGCACGACATCGCGCCGGGCGCGTCGGTCATCCGCACGGTCGACGCGTTCCTGAAGCGGATCGGTGAGGTCGGGCACGGCACCGACATCGTCGGGTCGCTGCAGCGGACCTACCGCGGCCATGACCGGGTGTTCATCATCTCGGACATGCAGACCATCGCCGGGCCGTACGGAACGGGCGTCGCGGACGTCGTGCCGCGGCACGTGCCGGTCTACGGCTTCAACCTGGGCGGGTACCGGCAGGCGGCGTTCGCGACCGGCAAGGCCAACCGACACGAGTTCGGTGGCCTCACCGACGCGACTTTCCGCATGGTCCCGTTGCTCGAGGCAGGTCAGAACGCCGACTGGCCGTTCTGATCAGGCAGCGACGCGGGTGAACACCTCGGCCGTCTCGGCAACGCGGCGGCCGAGGTGTTCGGCCGTCGCGATGTCGGCCTTGTGCACCTGGTCGGGCCCCTCGTCGTTGTTCGACTGGGCGGCAGCGCCGAGGAAGAAGCCGAGCCGGTTGATGTCGTGCTCGGACGCCTCGCTGGTGTTCCAGCCGGGGTGCAGGCCGGGGTTCACCCAGTGCATGCCGTGCTGGGCGGCGAGCACCGTGAAGAACTGCAGGGTGTTGAGCTTGTCGCCGCTCTTGGAGCCGGAGTTGGTGAAGCCGGCGGCGAACTTGTCCTTCCACGAGTGCGTGAACCAGCGCTTCGAGGAGTCCTCGGCGAACTTGTGGAACGCGCTCGACGCCGTGCCCATGTAGGTCGGCGAGCCGAACACGATGGCGTCGGCGTTGTCGAGCAGCTCCCACTGGGCGTCGGTGATGGTCTCGACGTTGATCAGGTGCACGGTCGCACCCGCCTCCAGCGCACCCCGCTCGACAGCGGATGCGAGGACAGCGGTGTGGCCGTAGCCGGAGTGGTACGCGATGGCGACTGAGGTCATGCCCCAGAACGTACACTAACTATTGGTTAGCGCAAACCATCAGTTAGCGCTCACTGGAGGTATGCTCTGCGACATGGAGTTCAACGTGTTCGCGAAGACGTGCCCGTCACGTCCGACGCTGGAGCACGTCACCGGCAGGTGGGGCAGCCTGACGTTGGGCGCGCTCGTGGACGGACCGCTGCGGTTCAACGAGCTGCGCCGGAGGGTCGACGGTGTCAGCGAGAAGATGCTGTCCCAGACGCTGCACGCGCTGGAGCGCGATGGGCTCGTGCACCGCGATGCACAGCCCACGAACCCACCGCGCGTCGACTACAGCCTCACGCCGCTCGGGCGGGAGACGGCCGAGCGGCTGCTGTCGTTGATCCACCACCTGGAAGCGCGGATGCCCGAGGTGCTCGAGGCACAACAGGTGTACGACGCCCGGTGAAAGGCGGCGCGGCGGAGATCGGCGTGCTTGCCGAGATCAGCACTCGATGACGTTGACGGCGAGGCCGCCGCGTGCGGTCTCCTTGTACTTCACCGACATGTCCTTGCCGGTGTCGCGCATGGTCTTGATGACCTTGTCCAGCGAGACGAAGTGCGAGCCGTCGCCACGCAACGCCATGCGCACGGCGGTGATCGCCTTGATCGACGCGACGGCGTTGCGTTCGATGCACGGGATCTGCACCAGGCCGCCGATCGGGTCGCACGTCAGACCGAGGTTGTGCTCCATGGCGATCTCGGCGGCGTTCTCGACCTGTTCCGGGGTACCGCCGAGGACCTCGGCGAGACCTCCGGCGGCCATCGAGCACGCCGAGCCGACCTCGCCCTGGCAGCCGACCTCGGCGCCGGAGATCGAGGCGTTCTCCTTGAACAGCACGCCGATCGCGCCCGCCGTGAGCAGGAACCTGACCACGCCGTCGTCGTTGGCTCCCGGCACGAACTTCGTGTAGTAGTGCAGAACGGCGGGCACGATGCCGGCGGCGCCGTTGGTCGGTGCGGTGACGACGCGGCCGCCCGCCGCGTTCTCCTCGTTGACCGCCAGCGCGAAGAGCGTCACCCAGTCCATGACCCGCAGCGGGTCGGTGGCGAAGTGCTCGGCCTCCAGCCGCTTGCGCATCTCGGCGGCGCGGCGGCGGACCTTGAGGCCACCTGGCAGGACGCCGTGCTCGGTGCAGCCGCGTTCCACGCATTCCTGCATGACGCGCCAGATGTGCAGAAGTCCTTGGCGCACTTCGTCTTCACTGCGCCACGACAGCTCGTTGGCCATCATGATCTCACTGATCGACAGGCCGGTCTCGCGGGTGCGCGCGAGCAGCTGGTCGCCGGTCAGGAACGGGTGCGGCAACGGCGTGGTGTCCGGCTTGATCCGGTCGGTGCCGCTCGCGTTCTCGTCGACGACGAACCCACCGCCGATCGAGTAGTAGACGGCGTGCTCGACCGACTGGTCGCCGCTGTAGGCCTCGAAGCTCATCCCGTTGGGGTGCAACGGAAGCGACTTGCGGCGGTGCATGACGAGGTCGCGGTCGTGCACGAAGGCGATCTCGTGCGTGCCGCCGAGCCGCAGTCGTCCACTCGCGACGATCTCCTCCACGCGGGAGGCCGCGACCGCCGGGTCGACTTCTTCCGGGAGGTTGCCTTCCAGGCCGAGGAACACGGCCTTCGGGCTGCCGTGGCCGTGCCCGGTCGCGCCGAGCGAGCCGAACAGCTCGACGTGCACGCGGTCCACTTCGGACACTCGCGCGCCGAGCTTCTCGACGAACATCGCCGCCGCGCGCATCGGGCCGACCGTGTGGGAGCTCGACGGCCCGACGCCGACGGAGAAAAGGTCGAAAACGCTGATCGCCACTGATCAGTCCTTCGTGGTGGTGGTTGCGCAGTCAGTCTTTGGTGAGCTCGGCGTACTTGGCAGCGGTGAGCAGGTTCTCCGCCGACTCGACGCGCACCTTGAACAGCCAGCCGGCGCCGTACGGCTCGTTGTTGATGATCGCCGGGTCGTCCACGACCGCGCTGTTGACCTCGATCACCTCACCGGTGACGGGCGAGAACAGGTCGCTGACGGACTTGGTGGACTCGAGTTCGCCGCACACCTCGTTGGAGACGACCTTCGCACCGACCTCGGGGAGCTGAACGAAGACGATGTCACCGAGGGCGTCCGCGGCGTACTCGGTGATCCCGCAGGTCAACGGGTCCTGGGTACCCGGCGTCCAGTCGACCCACTCGTGTTCGTGGGTGTAGAGCAGGTTCTCGGGGAACTCCACGGCGACTCCTCTGGCTGTGACGGGTCAGGAAACGTGCGCCCCCTCCGCCGTGCAGAGTTGCCTACCCCGAGCGGTCTTGCTGCCTGAGAGTGTGCGGGAGCTTGCCCCTTCGGCGCCTCGACCGGTTCGTCGAGGTCTCTCCCACTCGGGTTCTGGTGCCTCTCGGGCACCGCGGCCGGTCTTCAGTTCTCGGCGCGAACGCTATGTGCGGCCACCGCCAGGTGTCAACGCGACGTGGTTGACATCCGGCAGAGCGCTGCCATGGTGATCTGAGGCAGACATCGGAGGTCTCATGAGGAAACCGTTCATCGTCGCCTTGCTCGCCTCACTGGTGCTGACGCCCGTCCCGGCGGCGTCCGCGGCGGAAGCCCCAGCTCCTGTCACTGTTCCCATCGGCCACCTCTTCGACAACGACGGCATCGACACGGCGTCGGACCGGACGGGCGACTTCGACGGTTCCGGCTACGCGTTCCCGGCGGAGGCACTGCCGTCCGGGCAGGTCACAGTCGACGGGGTGCCGTACGCCTTCCCGGGAAATTCACAGACGAAGAACAACAACGTGGTGGCGATGGGGCAGCGCGTCGACCTGCCTCGTGGTCACTACCTCACCGCCCACCTCCTCGTGGCGTCGTCGTACGGAGCGGCCGGCGGGACCGCGACCGTGCACTACGCGGACGGGTCCTCGACGACCGGTGCCGTGAGCGGGCCGGACTGGTACTCGGGCAGTGGTCCGATCTCCGCTCCGTTCCGGTACTCGCCCGGTGGCACCGACCAGCACCCCGTGTCGATCGGGACCGCGCAGGTCTGGGCGGATCCCCGGAAGGAGGCCGTCGGCGTCACGCTCCCCGTCACGAACCCCGCCGTCGAGGGCAAGTCCTCGCTGCACGTGTTCGCGCTTTCGGTGCAGCCCGCGGGCAAGGGCCAGGTGCTCGCGGTGCGCGGCGCGCGCAGCACGAACAAGCTGCCCCGGCTGGGCGGACAGACAGTCGAGGCGACCGTTGTGAACCTCGGTGACCAGTGGGTCTCGAACATCTGGGTGCGCGCCGAGGGACTCGGCCTCTCGACGCTGCAGCCGGCGTTGGTGAAGCGCCTCGCGCCCGGTGAGGAGGCTCGGGTGCGGATCGGCATCCACGCCTATCGGACCGGCACGTTCGACGGGAAGGTCGTCGCGGTCGCGGGTCACGTTTCCGCCGCGCAGAAGGCCAGGTTCACGCTGGGCGTGGCGGACTACCAGGCGACCGACGCGTCACTGGGCGCGCACGAGTCGCCGTACTGGTTCGACGACGCCAAGTTCGGGATCTTCGTCCACTGGGGCCTGTACTCGGTGCCCGCGTGGTCGCCGCCGGGCGAGCAGTACGCGGAGTGGTACTGGCAGTGGATGCAGGACCCGAACAACGCCGTGAACCCGTACCACGCGGCGACGTACGGGAAGGACTTCTCCTACGACCAGTTCATCCCGCGGTTCACCGCCTCGAAGTTCGACCCGCGGGAGTGGGTGCGGCTGTTCGAGGAGGCCGGCGCGAAGTACTACGTGCTGACCTCGAAGCACCACGAGGGCTTCGCGCTGTGGGACTCGAAGGTGTCCGGCCGCGACTCCGTCGACCTCGGTCCTCGTCGCGACCTGGTGAAGGAACTGTTCGACGCGTCGCGGAAGTACACACCGTCGTTGAAGAACGGGCTCTACTTCTCGATGCCCGAGTGGTTCAACCCGGACAACCCGTGGAGCGGCCACGGCCCGCGCAACCCGTGGACCGGCGCACCCGAGCCCTACACCGGCTACCAGGCCGGACGTGACTTCGTGCGCGACTACCAGGCGCCGCAGATGACCGAGCTCGTCGACGGGTACGACCCGGACGTCATCTGGTGCGACATCGGCGGTGCGAACGACTCGCGGCGGGTGCTGGCCGACTACTTCAACAGGGCCAAGAACCGGGCCGTGCCGAAGGACGTGACGGTCGACGACAGGTGCGGCATCCCGACCCACGACTACACGACGCCGGAGTACGCGACGTACCCGAACACGGTGGTGAAGAAGTGGGAGGCCTCGCGCGGCCTCGACCCGCGCTCGTACGGGTGGAACCGGGCGACGCCGGACTCGATGTACATGACCGCGGACGAGGTGATCGACACGTTGGTCGACACGACGTCCAAGAACGGCAACTTCCTGCTGGACATCGGCCCGCGGGCGGACGGATCGATCCCGGAGATCATGCAGCAGCGGCTGCGCGAGACAGGTGCCTGGCTGCGCACGAACGGCGAGTCGATCTACGGCACGACGTACTGGTCGCGGATGGCCCAGCAGGGTCCGCTGCGGTTCGCGATCAAGCCGAACGAGGCTTTCTACATCACTTCGTTGGTCCAGCCGGGGCCGCAGCTCGTGGTCGACGCTCCGGTGCCGCTCAAGGACGGCGACAAGATCACCCTGCTGGGACACGACAAGCCACTGAATTGGGCCCGATCGGGTGGAAAACTCGTGGTGGACGTGCCACCTGGGGCCGGTCAGCACGCCTGGGTCTTCAAAGTCGCTTTGTCCTAACAGAACAACCGCGGAGTGACGGATAGTGCGATCCGCACGGTGACATGACCTTCCGGCTGCCTCACATTGTGAGATGTCGGCCACCGAAACGGAGGAGTCATCGTGCGGATCGCAGTTCCTCGCGAGATCAAGAACCACGAGTACCGCGTCGCCCTCACGCCGGCCGGTGCCCACGAGCTGACCAGCCGCGGCCACGACGTGTTCGTCGAGCAGGGTGCCGGTCTGGGTTCCGCGATCACCGACGAGGAGTACCTCGCCGCGGGCGCCAAGATCCTCGCTTCGGCCGACGACGTCTGGGCCGAGGGCGACATGGTCCTCAAGGTCAAGGAGCCGATCGCCGAGGAGTACCCCCGCCTGCGCGCCGGCCAGACCCTCTTCACGTACCTGCACCTCGCCGCCGACAAGCCGCTGACCGAGGCGCTGCTCGCGTCCGGCACCACGGCCATCGCCTACGAGACCGTGCAGCTGCCGAACCGCGCGCTGCCGCTGCTCGCCCCGATGTCCGAGGTCGCGGGCCGGCTGGCCCCGCAGGTCGGCGCGTTCTCCCTGATGAAGCCCTCCGGCGGCCGCGGCGTCCTGCCCGGTGGCGTCCCCGGCGTCGCCCCGGCCCGCGTGGTCGTGATCGGCGGCGGTGTGGCCGGCCTCAACGCCGCCACCATCGCCGTCGGCATGGGCGCGGACGTGCAGATCCTCGACACCAACGTCGACCGCCTGCGCCAGATCGACGCCCAGTTCCAGGGTCGGCTGCGCACGCTGGCGTCCAACTCGTTCGCCATCGAGCAGGCCGTCCGCGAGGCCGACCTGGTGATCGGCGCCGTCCTCGTGCCGGGCGCCGCGGCCCCGAAGCTCGTCTCGAACGCGCTGGTCGCCGACATGAAGCCGGGCTCAGTGCTCGTCGACATCGCGATCGACCAGGGCGGCTGCTTCGAGGACTCCCGTCCCACCACGCACGCCGAGCCGACCTACGAGATCCACAACTCGGTCTTCTACTGCGTGGCGAACATGCCTGGCGCCGTGCCGCGCACCTCGACCTACGCGCTCACCAACGTGACGCTGCCCTACGCGGTCGCACTGGCCGACAAGGGCTGGGAGAAGGCGCTGAAGGACGACCGTTCGCTCGCCCTGGGCCTCAACGCCCACGCGGGTCAGCTGACCAACGGCCCGGTGGCCGAGGCGACCGGCCTCGTGCACACGCCGCTGGAGACCGTGGTCTGAGAGCCAACCGAATGATGGAGCCCCCGCACGCGATCACCGCTGCGGGGGTTTCGCTCATCTGAGGGCCGCGACGCGCGCCTTGATCCCGTCGATCACGCAGTCCAGCCCGAACTCGAACTGACCTTCCAGCGTCCACACCGCCGGATCGTTCAGCATCTCGACGTAGCGGGGGTGCTTCTCCCGGTACAGGTCGGCGATCTTCCCCAGGTCCGGTGGCGGCGAGTCCATCCCGCCGCGCGCGGTGAAGTTCGCTTCGGCGAGCGCGTATCCGGTGACGAAGCTCGACACCGTCGACACCGACTGCGCGGCCGCCGCCGTCGTCAGTCCCGCGCGCAGCATGGGTTCGAGCATCGAGTCCGCCATCGCCACCGCCTTCGGGCCGATGGTCGTGAACTCGCCGATGGCCCGCAGCCACCACGGATGCTTGAGCGCGAGATGACGCAGCGAGTGCATCATCTCGCGCAACGCGGGCTCCCAGTCGGCGTCGGGAGCCGGCAGCGGGAACTCGCCGTAGATCTCGTCGACGCAGAGCTCGATCAACGCGTCCTTGGTCGGCACGTGCCAGTAGAGCGACATGGGTGCGGCGCCGAGTGCGGCGGCGAGCTTGCGCATCGACAGCTTCGCCAGGCCGTGCTCGTCCAGCATCTCCATCGCCTTGCGGACGATCGCCTCCCGGCTCAGGCCGAGAGGCTGACCGCTGCCGGGCCTGGGTTTGCTGAACCACACGCTGTCCACAGGCCGATCCTAGGCACGCCGCAGCAGCACGCTGGCCACAACACCTCCCAGGAACACGGCGACCGCGCCGATCACGAGGCTCACGCTCATGCCGGACGAGAACGCGTCCCGCACGACCGTGATGTCCGCGCCGCTGTGCAGTGCTTCGCTCAACGACCTGCTCGGCACGTTGTCCGGCAGTGCGGCGGCGAACCTCGCCGACAGCAGCGCGCCCAGCACGGCGATGCCGAACGAGGAACCCAGCTCCGTCAACGTGCTCGACAGCCCGGACGCGATGCCCGCGCGCTCCGGCGGGATGGAACCCATCAGCGCGTTGACCGCAACCGGTTGCGCCACACCGACACCGACGCCGATGAGGATCAGTCCGGCCAGGGTCGGCGGGTAGGTCGTGCCGATCGACAGCAGCACCACGCCGCCCGCGACGATCGTCATGCCGAGCAGCATCGCCTTGCTGGCGCCCAGTTTCAGCACGAGCTGCCCCAGGGTGTTGCTGGTGACGAGCAACGCGATCGCCATCGGCGCCACGCGGATGCCCGCCTCCAGCGGGCTGTAGCCGAGCACGCCCTGAAGGTGTTGGGTCAGCAGGAAGAGCGAGCCCGCCATGCCGAACGCGGCCAGCACACCCGACGCCACCGCGCCGGTGAACCGCCGGTCAGCGAAGAAGCCGAGGTCGAGCATCGGCTCCGCGGTGTGCCGTTCCCACAAGGCGAACGCCGTCATGGTGACCAGACCGAGCGCCACGGGCACGCCGAACCGCACCGAGGCGAACCCGTGCTCAGGCACCTCGATCACCGCGTACACCAACGCGACCATGCCGATGATCGACAGGATCGAGCCGACGACGTCCGGCCTGCGCACGGCCGGGTCCCTGGACTCGGGCACCAACGCCGCGACGGCCAGGACCGCGAGGATCGCCACCGGCACGTTGATGAGGAACACCGATCCCCACCAGAAGTTCTTGATGAGCGCGCCACCGATCACCGGCCCGGCCGCGAAACCGAGGCTCGTGACCGCGGCCCAGATGCCGATCGCCTTCGGGCGTTCCTTCTCGTCGAACAACTGCATCAGCACGGCCAGCGTGCCGGGCATCAGCATCGCGGCGCCGACGCCCATGAACCCGCGGGCCGCGATCAAGGCCACCGCCGAGCCCGCGTAGGCCGCCACGGCGCTGCCCGCGCCGAAGAGCGCGAGACCGGCCAGCAACGCCTTCTTGCGGCCGAACCGGTCGCTCAGCGACCCGGTCGTGAGCAGCAGACCCGCCAGCGCGAGCGAGTAGGCGTTGATCATCCACTGGATGTCGGCGGTGCTCGCCCCGAGCCCCGTGGAGATCGACGGGATCGCCACGTTCAGCACGGTGTTGTCGAGCACCACGACCATCACGGACAGGCAGAGCACGCCGAGCACGGCCCAGCGCTGGGGGTGCGGGTGCACCCCGACCTTCTCGGTCGTCGAAGTCATCTCGTCCCCCTTACGGTGTACGAGGACCTTACAGCGTACGAGGCTGCGGCGCGCAACGTGTTTCCGCTCAGAGGCGAGGAAGGAATGGGTCCGGCGAACCGCGAGGGCGCCCAGCGCCCGAGCCTGCGGGGGTCTGGGGGTCGTCCCCGGAAGACACGACAGCCGACTCGGCCTGCGCAGTTTGCAGACACAAGTCGGCTGAGGATGTCCTGCCACGTAAAGGGCGGCCGCGCTCAACCAGCCTGGGGGTCACTGGGAGCGGGGCCGCCGTGACCAAATATAGCGGTAGCGACGGGGCTGCGCCCAGCACCCCCACCGAAACGCGACCCAAAAGTTTCCCCGACTGGACCACTGCCCGTGTTCGGCCCGTCCAGCAAACGAGTGAATTCCCCGCCCCGCGGTGCGGCAAGCAGGGCGGACGGCCGATGAAGACGGAGTCGGGTGTCCCTCGGAGGGAGATTCCATGGCTGAACCACAGGGATGGATCCACTGCCACGACCCGTTCGGTCGGGACAGATCGATGACCGTTCTGGTCGAGAACGACCGAGTTCTCCTGGTTACACCGCCGGGCGAGACCGCTGTGATGTCCGCCACCCAGACGCGGCGGCTGGGCTCTTTGCTCGACCAGGCCACGGCGAAGATGTGATGGACGAGGCCCTGCGAGACGCGGTGCTGCAACGGCTGGCACTGCTGGACAAGGTCGCCGAGCACGGCGAGTCCGACGCGCTGGTGCCACTGGCCCGCGCGGAGATCCACCGCCTGGCGGACGGCTGGCGTCTGCTGCTGACCGTGCACCAGCCGGACGAGGACGGCCGCTGCAAGGCGTGTCCCGGCTGGCTGCGGCGACGGCGGTGGCCGTGCCAGGTCTGGAACATGGCGCATCAACACCTCATCGGCGAGGGCCTGCCGCACCGGGAACGCCGCAAGCCGTTGCGCAATCCGTTCACCCGATCGGGCACGATCGAGATTCCCGAGGAAACACCGGTCGAGCTCACCACCGAACTGCCGCCGATCCTGAGCGATCTGCCGCCGGTGGTGCACCGCGCACCGGTCGTGTCGCGACCCAAGCACGCCTTGCCGGACTGACGTTTCAGGCAGGATGGGCCGCATGCATGACGGCAGCGGTCTCATCGCGGTCCAGAACCTGACCAAGAAGTTCGGTTCTGTCACGGCGGTGCAGAACCTGAGCTTCACCGTGTCACCTGGCAACGTGACGGGCTTCCTCGGCCCGAACGGTGCAGGCAAGACGACGACCCTGCGGATGTTGCTGGGTCTCGTGAAGCCGACGGGCGGCACGGCGACGATCAACGGACGACCGTTCCACCAGCTCGGCCAGCCCGGCCGCGTGGTGGGCGCGGTGCTGGAGGCGCAGGGGTTCCACCCCGCTCGCTCCGCCCGCAACCACCTGCGCGTGTACGCGGCTGCCATCGGCGTGCCGGACGCGCAAGCTGACCAGGTCCTCGGCCTGGTCGGCCTCGGCACCGCCGCCGATCGCAAGGTCGGCGGGTTCTCGCTCGGCATGAAGCAGAGACTGGCGCTCGCCACGGCGTTGCTCGGCGACCCGCAGGTGCTGGTGCTGGACGAACCCGCGAACGGCCTCGACCCCGAGGGCATCGCGTGGCTGCGCACGTTCCTGCAGTCGTACGCGCGCATGGGACGCACGGTGCTGATCTCCAGCCATCTGCTGGCGGAGGTCGAGCAGACCGTCGACCAGGTCGTGATCATCTCGCGCGGGCAGACGATGTTCTACGGGCCGTTGGAGCAGTTGCGGCAGCAGCAACAGAGGCGAGTACTCGTGCAGCCGTCGGACGTCAACGCGCTCGCGACGGCGTTGCACGCCGAGGGCGTGCAGACGATCGAACAGCTGGCGGACGGCAGGCTCGCCGTGTCCGGTGTGGACTCCAAGCACGTGGCCGACAGCGCGTTGCGGGCGGGCGTGTCGATCTACGGCATCCAGGAGGAGCAGGTCGACCTCGAGCGGCTGTTCTTCCAGCTCACCAGTGGCCAGTACGCCGGGTACGCGCCGGCGCAGAATCCGTACCAGCAGCAGGGTGGTTGGGCCTGATGGGCAACCTCGTACAGGCGGAGCTCCGCAAAACGACGACGACCGGGCTGTGGTGGGGTCTGCTGATCCCCACCGTGGTGCTGGCGCTCGGCTGGGGGCTCGCGACCGGCCTGTTCGGGAAGTTCTTCGTGGACTTCGCGTCGAGCAGCGACCTCGAGGAGGTGTCGGACTTCCTCGGCGTCACGCCGGACCACTGGAAGGTCACGCTCTTCGGCATCGCGCGGGCGATCAACATCTCGACGATCTTCCCGATGGTCTTCGGTGCGATGGCGATCTCCGGTGAGATCAACCGGCGGACGATCACGACGACGTTCCTGACCGCGCCGTCGCGTATGCACGCGATGCTGGCGAAGATGCTGGTCTACGTGCTGTGGGGCGCGATCTACGGCCTCGCGATCATGCTGTTCGTCGGCATCGGCGTGGTGCTCACCAGCAACTCCGGGCAGCTGCCGGACGCCGGTGGCTGGGCGATGCTGGCGCTGGCCTGCGTGCTGTCGTCGATCCTGATGACGATGTTCGGTGTCGGCGTGGGCGCGCTGATCCCGAACGTGGCGGGGACGATCGTGTTGCTGCTGCTGTACTTCCTGGTGATCGAGAACGTGCTGCACTTCGTGCTCGTGTACCTCGAGGTGCCGACGGTGATCGGGTTCCTGCCGAACGGGTCGATCAACGGGCTCACCGGGTCGGTCGCGGTCGACCTCTTCCTGTCGACGGCGGGTGTGGTGCCGCCGGAGGTCGAGGACGTGCTGCGGGCGATCGCGGGTGCCGGCGGAGCGCTCGACTGGTGGTGGTCGGGCCTCGTGTTCCTGGGCTGGGCCGGGATCGTGTTCGCGGGCGGCTGGGCGGTCACCCAGTCCAAGGACATCACCTGACCTGCGGTTCCTGAAGATCACCTTCATTGTCAGACCCCGTCCGTAGGCTTGGCTGCGTGACGAAGGGCTGGATCCGCCGACTGACCGCCGCCTGCTGGCAGCACCCCCGGCTGGTGGTGCTGTCGGTGCTGGCCGCGGTCGTCGGCGTTGGCCTGCAGGCGGCGGGTCCGTTGCTGCTCAAGACCGCGGTCGACGACTCGACGGCGGGCCGCACCGACCGCCTGTGGGCGTTGATGGTGGCGTTGATCGTGCTGGAGCTGCTCACGTTCGGGTCGGCGTTCCTGCGCCGCTATCTGGGCGGGCGGCTCGCGCTGGGCGTGCAGCACGACCTGCGGCTCGGCGTGTTCTCCGCGGTGCAGCGGCTCGACGGCGCGAAGCAGGACGAGCTGCGGACCGGGCAGATCGTGTCCCGGTCGATCACCGACCTGCAGCTGGTGCAGTCGCTGCTGATGATGGCGCCGCTGGCCGTCGGCACGGTGGTGTTCGCCCTCGCGGCTCTGGCCGCGATGCTCTACCTGTCGGTGCCGCTGACGATCATCGCGATCATCGTGCTGCCGCTGGTGGCGTGGCTCGCGGGGCGGACGCGGCTGACGTTGTTCCCCGCCACCTGGTCCGCGCAGCAGCGGGCGGCCGATCTCGCGCAGCACGTCGAGGAGACCGTCACCGGTGTCCGCGTGGTGAAGGGCTTCGGTCAGGAAGCGCGCGAGGTGGCGCGGCTGGAGAAGCACGCCCGCGCGCTGTTCGCGGAACGGATGCGCGCCGCTCGCCTGTCGTCGCGGCCGCTCGCGACCGTCACCGCGCTGCCGTTGCTCGGCCAGGTCGGCGTGCTGGCTCTCGGCGGCTGGCTCGCGTTGCACGGTCAGGTCACGCTGGGCACGTTCCTCGCGTTCACGACGTACGTGGCCAATCTCGTGGGCCCGACCAGGATCCTGTCCGGCCTGGTGGTGTCCGCGCAGCTGGCGCGCGCCGGGGTGGAGCGGGTCTACGAGCTGATCGACTCGCAGCCGGACGTGAAGGACGGGCCCGGCGAGGTTCCTGACGGCCCGCTCGGGATCTCGTTCTCGGACGTGACGTTCGGCTACACCCGCAGCGAACCGGTGCTGCAGGACTTCTCGATCTCCGTGGCACCGGGCGAGACGCTGGCGCTGGTCGGCACAGCGGGTTCCGGCAAGTCCACGGTCTCCCTGCTGCTCCCCCGTTTCTACGACGTGCACTCCGGCGCCGTGCGGGTGGGCGGCGCCGATGTCCGCACACTCCGCCTGGAGTCGTTGCGCGGCGCCGTCGGCGTCGTCTTCGAGGAGGCCTTCCTCTTCTCCGACACGGTGTTCGCGAACATCGCCTACGGTCGGCCGGACGCGTCCCGCGAGGAAGTCGAACGTGCCGCCAAAGCCGCGGAGGCCCACGACTTCATCGAGGCCCTGCCGCTCGGCTACGACACGGTGGTCGGTGAGCGCGGCCTGACCCTCTCCGGTGGCCAGCGCCAACGCGTGGCCCTGGCCCGCGCCCTTCTGTCCGACCCGCGCGTGCTGCTCCTCGACGACGCGACGTCCGCTGTCGACAACGCGACCGAAGCCGCGATCCACGCCACGCTCGCCTCGGTGACGGCCAACCGCACCACCCTCCTGGTGGCCCACCGCCGCTCGACCCTGTCCCTGGCCGACCGGATCGCGGTGCTCGACGCGGGCCGGGTGGTCGACATCGGCACTCACGAGGAACTGTCGTCCCGCTGCGCCCTGTACCGCGATCTGCTGGCGGGCCCGGACGAGGCGATCGAGTCCACCGCCCCGGTGACGACGGGCGAGCTGTGGCCATCGCTGTCGCAGGACGACCGCGATCAACGCCTGATCGACGAGGCCAGAACGACGGCACCCGCGGCCTCCGGCCGAAGAGGAGGCGGTGGTGGCGGTATGTCCGCTCTGGCAGGCGGCCCGCCGACTCCGGAGCTCCTGGCTCAGGTCCGCGCGCTGCCACCGGCCACCGAAACCCCGGTCCTGCACGGCGAAGACCCGCGCGCGCCCGACCCCGGCTTCCGCCTGGCACGCCTGCTCCGCCCGGTCCGCTGGGCACTGGCCGCGGTGGCCGCCTTGGTCGTGCTCGACGC
The DNA here is from genome assembly GCF_016907955.1 of Lentzea nigeriaca. GTDB lineage: Bacteria > Actinomycetota > Actinomycetes > Mycobacteriales > Pseudonocardiaceae > Lentzea > Lentzea nigeriaca. The sequence goes on from NZ_JAFBCX010000004.1 coordinate 241,264, forward strand.
GTTGGTGGGCATGGGCCTGCCCGCCCTGGTCCGCCTGGGCGTGGACGGCGGCGTGGTGACGGGCACCGAATCCACGCTGTGGCAGGCGGTCGCCCTGGGCGTGGGCCTGGTGGTGGTCGGCTGGCTGACCACGACGGGCAGCACGGTGTTCGCCGCCCGCCTCGGCGAACGCCTCCTCTACCTGCTCCGCGTCCGCAGCTACGCCCACCTGCAACGGCTGGGCCTCGACTACTACGAGCGCGAGATGGCCGGCCGCATCATGACGAGGATGACGACGGACGTCGACGCCCTCTCGACGTTCCTGCAGACCGGCCTGGTCACGGCGGTGATCAGCCTGATCACGGTGGTCGGCATCACCGCGGCCCTGGTGATCACCGACGCGTCCCTGGCCCTGATCGCGTTAGCGGTGCTCCCGATCCTGGCCGTGGCGACGGCGATCTTCCAGCGCCTGTCCTCCACCGCCTACGCCGAAGCCCGCGAACGCGTGAGCGCCGTCAACGCCGACCTCCAGGAAAACGTCTCGGGCCTGCGCGTCTCCCAGGCCTACACCCGCGAACGCCACTCGGCGGAAGCCTTCGCCGAACGCAGCGACGCCTACCGCCAGTCCCGGCTGCGAGCCCAGCGCTACATCGCCACCTACTTCCCGTTCGTGGCTCTCCTCTCCGGCGTGGCCCAGGCGGTGGTCCTGGCCGTGGGCGCCCACCGGGTCGCCACCGGCACACTGACCCCAGGCGTCCTGCTCGCGTTCCTGCTGTACCTGGGCCTGTTCTTCAACCCGATCCAGCAACTCTCGGGAGTCTTCGACGGCTACCAGCAGGCCCGCGTGGGCCTGCGCCGAATCGGCGACCTCCTGCGCACCCCGACCACGGTCGAACCCCCTGCGACGCCGATCCCGGTCCCACCCCGCCTGCGCGGCGAGGTGGAACTCCGCAACGTCTCCTTCACCTACGCCGGCGCCGACCACCCGGCGCTGGACAACGTGTCCCTCCACGTCGCCCCAGGCGAAACCATCGCCCTGGTCGGCGAAACGGGCGCGGGCAAGTCCACTCTGGTCAAACTGATCGCCCGCTTCTACGACGCCACCTCGGGCGAAGTCCTGATCGACGGCGAGGACGTCCGCACCTACGACCTCTCGACCTACCGCCAACGCCTGGGCGTGGTCCCGCAGGAGGCCCACCTCTTCGGCGGCGACGTGGCCGAGAACGTCGCCTACGGCCGCCCCACCGCCACGCAGCAGGAAATCCAGCAGGCGGTGGAAGCCGTCGGCGCCCTCCCGATGGTCGCCACCCTCCCCCAGGGCTTCCGTCAACCGGTGGGCGAACGCGGCAACCACCTCTCCGCGGGCCAACGCCAACTGCTGGCCCTGGCCCGCGCCGAGCTCGTGAACCCGGACCTCCTGCTGCTGGACGAGGCCACCGCTGCCCTCGACCCGGCAACCGAATCCGCGGTCCTGGCCGCCAGCGACCACATGTCCGGCGCCCGCACCACCTTCGTGGTGGCCCACCGCCTGGCCACCGCGGCCAGAGCCGACCGAATCGTCGTCCTGGCCAACGGCCGCATCGTCGAACAGGGCACCCACACGGACCTCTTAGCCGCCAACGGCGCCTACGCCCGCTTATGGCGCCACGGCGCCCCAGAAGCCGCCTGACCGGACCCGCTCCCCCGCATCGCACCAAGGCGGCGGTGTCGAACCGGCACACAACGGCACCGGCAGCACGGCGGAACGACCATCCTGAAGGCGGCGCCACTCGCGCACGGGAACGAAGGGCATCCGAATCAACGGTCGCGCGGCCCGGAACCACCGTCACGGCGTTCGTCCGCCACCGGATCTCCCCGCCTCCCTGCGCCAGACCGCCTCTGACAGCGCGTCTGTCAACCAGGACAGCGGACATCGCCGTCAGAGCGCAGGCCCCCGTGGCCCGCACCAGAGCGGCGATGTCGAACTGGCACAAGGGCACCAGCAGCGGTCACGGCAGCCCACCCTCCACGGGGACATCGCCCGCCGGATAACCCGCTCCGAGGCCCCACACCAGGAACACCCGCCCCCACGCCCACCCGTGACGTACAAACCAACTTCCGAGGCCAGCCGGGCCGGGTCATCCCGTGATCGACTACCCGGCGCACCTCGACCGCCTTCCGCGGTCGGCCGAGTACGTCGTGAAGCCCAAAGTCAGTGCCGACTTCATGGCCTGGAGTTCGTCACCCGAGACGAACTCGAAAACGAAAGCCGCCGGGATCGACTCATCCAGCCCAAGATCGATTTCCGGGTACGAGGTTCAACTTCGTGGACCACGACTTCCAGTACGCCCCGCACGCACCGGAGCAGGGAGGAGTTCGTGAAAACCACGACCAGTTCGATTGAAAGTTCACTCACCTGAACTCGCACAACCCACCTGAACAAGATCGGCCCGGCGTGATCGAGTGGATCAATCGGCGAGGTGTCGTTGTTGTACCTATCGTGAACTGATCGGTGCGCTCAGTGCGTATGCCCGTCCAACAGGTCGACCACCATTGCCCGAAAGGAGGCGGACGTAGTGAGACGCACATCAAGAACTGCTCAACTGCGGGTGACGACGGGCTCGTCCTGATCGATCCTGTGACCGAGCACTCCTTGCCAGGCGCCTCCAGCGTGTGAAGGCCCGGGCCAGGGGGACTAGCCTGACTACCGCATGAGTCAACACCAAGAGCGAGATGGATAGAGGCGAGCGCCAGCCGTGTCCAGCAGCAGTCCTGCGTCACAATTCGGGCCGAACGAGTGGCTCGTCGAGGAGATGTACGAGCAGTTCCTCGCGGACCCGTCATCCGTAGACCCGGCATGGCATGACTTCTTTGCCGACTACAAGCGTGCGGGCGGCAACGGCACCGTCGCCACGGCCAGCGCGGGTGGCTCCACGGCCACCACGACCGCGACCGTGACGCCGCCTGCCGCCGACAACGGCAAGGCCACGCCCGCCGCGCCCAAGTCGGCCGCACAGCCCAAGCCCGCGGCCACGCTGCCGCAGACCGGCAAGCCCGCGCCGCAGCAGGCAGCGAAGGCCAAGCCGGTCACGCAGAGCGCGGAGCCCGAGCAGAAGCAGCTGCGCGGCGCCGCCGCCGCGATCGCGAAGAACATGGAGCTCTCGCTCACCGTTCCGACCGCGACCAGCGTGCGCGCCGTGCCCGCCAAGCTGCTGGCCGACAACCGCATCGTCATCAACAACCACCTGAAGCGGACGCGTGGCGGGAAGGTCTCCTTCACGCACGTCATCGGTTACGCGGTGGTGCGGGCGCTGCAGGCGTTCCCGAACATGAACCGGCACTACGCCGAGGTCGACGGCAAGCCGTTCGTCGTCACGCCGGAGCACGTGAACTTCGGTCTGGCGATCGACCTGCCCGGCAAGGACGGCTCGCGCAGCCTCGTCGTGGCCTCGATCAAGGGCTGCGAGAACATGACGTTCACGCAGTTCTGGCAGGCCTACGAGGACCTGATCCGCAAGGCCCGCAGCGGCTCGCTGACGTCCGACGACTTCTCCGGCACCACGATCTCGCTGACCAACCCCGGCACGATCGGCACGAACCACTCGGTTCCGCGCCTCACCGCCGGTCAGGGCGCGATCATCGGTGTCGGCGCCATGGAGTACCCCGCGCACTTCCAGGGCACCAGCGAGCAGGCGCTCACCGACATGGGCGTCAGCAAGATCATCACGCTGACCAGCACGTACGACCACCGCATCATCCAGGGCGCTGAGTCGGGCGAGTTCCTCAAGCGCGTGCACCAGCTGCTGCTGGGCGAGGACGGCTTCTACGACGACATCTTCGCGTCGCTGCGGCTGCCCTACGAGCCGATCCGATGGGTCGCCGACATCCCCGAGGGCGCCGTCGACAAGACCGCCCGCGTGATCGAGCTGATCGACGCGTTCCGCACCCGCGGTCACCTGATGGCGGACACGGACCCGCTGAACTACCGCCAGCGCAGCCACGCGGACCTCGACGTCCTGAGCCACGGCCTCACGCTGTGGGACCTGGACCGCGAGTTCCCCGTCGGCGGCTTCGCCGGCAAGGAGCGGATGAAGCTCCGCGACATCCTGGGCGTGCTGCGCAACTCGTACTGCCGCACCGTCGGCGTCGAGTACATGCACATCCTGGAGCCGGAAGAGCGGCAGTGGATCCAGGAGCGCGTCGAGGTTCCGCACGAGAAGCCCCCGGCCACCGTGCAGAAGTACATCCTCAGCAAGCTGAACGCGGCTGAGGCGTTCGAGACGTTCCTGCAGACGAAGTACGTCGGCCAGAAGCGCTTCTCGCTGGAGGGCGGCGAGACCGTCATCCCGCTGCTCGACGCGGTGCTCGACAAGGCCGCCGAGCACGAGCTCGACGAGGTCGTCATCGGCATGCCGCACCGCGGCCGCCTGAACGTGCTCGCGAACATCGTCGGCAAGCCGATCTCGCAGATCTTCCGCGAGTTCGAGGGCAACCTCGACCCCGGCCAGGCGCACGGCTCCGGCGACGTGAAGTACCACCTCGGCGCCGAGGGCAAGTACTTCCGGATGTTCGGCGACGGCGAGACCAAGGTGTCGCTGACGGCGAACCCGTCGCACCTGGAGGCCGTCGACCCGGTGCTCGAGGGCATCGTGCGCGCCAAGCAGGACCTGATCGACCGCGGCGGCGACTTCTTCCCCGTCCTGCCGGTCGCCCTGCACGGTGACGCGGCCTTCGCGGGCCAGGGTGTCGTGGCCGAGACGCTGAACCTCGCGCTGGTGCGCGGCTACCGCACCGGTGGCACGGTCCACATCGTCGTCAACAACCAGGTCGGCTTCACCACCGCGCCGGAGCACTCGCGGTCCTCGAAGTACTCGACCGACGTCGCGAAGATGATCGGCTCGCCGGTCTTCCACGTGAACGGTGACGACCCCGAGGCCTGCTACTGGGTCGCGAAGCTGGCCGTCGACTACCGCCAGGCGTTCCACAAGGACGTCGTGATCGACATGGTCTGCTACCGCCGCCGCGGCCACAACGAGGGCGACGACCCCTCGATGACGCAGCCGGCGATGTACGACGTGATCGACCAGAAGCGCTCGGTCCGCAAGACCTACACCGAGGCCCTGATCGGCCGCGGCGACATCACGGTCGAAGAGGCCGAGAAGGCGCTGCAGGACTTCTCCAGCCAGCTGGAGCACGTCTTCAACGAGGTCCGCGAGCTCGAGAAGCACCCGGTGACGGTCAGCCCGTCGGTGGAGGCCGAGCAGCAGGTCCCGGCGAAGCTGCCGACCGGCATCACCCGTGAGGTGCTGGAGCACATCGCCGACGCCCACGTGAACCTGCCGGAGGGCTTCACGCCGCACGCCCGCGTCAAGCCGGTGCTGGAGCGCCGCGCGAAGATGGCGCGCGAGGGCGGCATCGACTGGGCGTTCGCGGAGCTCCTCGCGTTCGGCTCGCTCGCGCTGGAGGGCCGCAAGATCCGCCTGGCCGGCCAGGACTCGCGCCGCGGCACGTTCGTGCAGCGCCACGCGACCCTGATCGACCGCAAGACCGGCGAGGAGTACACGCCGCTGCAGAACCTGTCGCCGGACCAGGGCAAGTTCATGGTCTACGACTCGGTGCTGTCGGAGTTCGCCGCGCTCGGCTTCGAGTACGGCTACTCGGTCGCGAACCCGCAGGCGCTGGTGCTGTGGGAGGCGCAGTTCGGTGACTTCGTCAACGGCGCGCAGCCGATCATCGACGAGTTCATCTCGTCCGGTGAGGCCAAGTGGGGTCAGCGTTCCGACGTCGTGATCCTGCTGCCGCACGGCCACGAGGGCCAGGGCCCCGACCACACGTCGGGCCGCATCGAGCGCTGGCTGCAGCTGTGCGCCGAGGGCTCCATGACCGTCGCGGTGCCGTCGACCCCGGCGAACTACTTCCACCTGCTGCGCCGCCACGCCCTCGACGGCGTCGACCGCCCGCTCGTGGTGTTCACGCCGAAGTCGATGCTGCGCCTCAAGGCCGCGGTGTCCGGGACCGACGAGTTCATCAACGACCGCTTCCAGTCCGTGATCGACGACCCGACGATCAAGGACCCGAACGCGGTCACGAAGGTCCTGCTGTGCAGCGGCAAGATCTCCTACGAGCTGCACGCCGAGCGCGAGAAGCGCGGCACCGGCGACGTGGCGATCGTGCGCGTCGAGCAGCTCTACCCGGTCCCGGCCCGCAAGCTGACCGAGACCCTGGAGCGCTACCCGAACGCGAAGGACGTCCGCTGGGTGCAGGAGGAGCCGGCGAACCAGGGCGCCTGGCCGTTCTACGGCCTGGCCCTGCCGGAGCTGCTGCCCGAGCACCTCGGCACCGTCCGCCGCGTGTCGCGCCGCCCGATGGCCGCCCCGTCGGCCGGTTCGAGCAAGGTGCACGAGGTCGAGCAGCGCGAGATCATCACCCGCGCGTTCGAGTGATCACCGTTTGACGCGAACGAGCCGCCGGGCCCTCGTGGTCCGGCGGCTCGTTTCTTGAGTTCTCACAGGAGTTTCTGCCATGTACTTCACCGATCGCGGTATCGAGGAGCTGGAGCAGCGTCGCGGCGACGAGGAGGTCACCCTCGCGTGGCTCGCCGACAAGCTCCGCGCGTTCGTCGACGCCAACCCCGACTTCGAGACGGCCATCGAGCGCCTCGCCACCTACCTGGCGCGCGACGACGAGGACGACTTCGAGGACTGATCGCGATCGGGTCGAATACCGTCACGGCCCGCACGCACTGCGCGATGATCGAGGCATGGGCAAGATCCTCGGTCTGCTGGGCGCCGCACTCGTTCCGCCGGGACTGGCGTTCACGTTCCTGCAGGAGTGGGCGAAGGCTCATCCGGTGGCAGCGCTCGTCCTGCTCGCGGGCTACGAAGCCGTCGTCTGGGCCAGCGCTTTCGTCGGCAGGATCATGGGCGGGGTCGCCGACGAGCTGGGCAAGCGCTGGCAACCGAGGCTGACCGACCGGATCGACCAGTCTCTGCGCCAACGGTTCTCGCGGTTCTCCAAGCGGTATCGCGAGTCGGTGCTGAGCGGTCTGCGGTTCATCGATCTGAAGGGCCTCGCCACGATCGGCTTCTACACGCCGGACCTGGACGAGGTGTTCGTCGACGTCAGCCTCGTCTTCCGCGCGCCGAACCAGGTGCGAGGCGACGTGCTGGCCCAGGCGCCTGAGGACGTCGACGAACGCCACTCCATCTGGAACCTGCTCGACCAGCAACGGCCGGTGGTGCTCGCGGTCGTCGGCGCGCCGGGCAGCGGCAAGACCACCCTGCTGCGCTACACCGCACGCCGCATGTGCCGGTCCCGCCGCGGCCGTCGCCGCACCGTGCCGGTCCTGCTCTACCTGCGTGATCACGTCACGGCGATCACCGCCGACCCGACGGTCGCGCTGCCGGAGCTGATCGCCACGCCCCTCGTTCCGCACGGCCTCGACGCACCACCCGGCTGGTTCGAGCGGCGGCTCTCCGACGGCGATTGCGTCGTACTGCTCGACGGTCTGGACGAAGTGGCGTCCCAGGAAGACCGCACGCGGGTGGCGACGTGGGTCGCCAGCCAGACGAAACGCTATCCGCACAACGACTTCGTCGTCACGTCACGCCCGCACGGCTACCAGACCGCACGGGTGGACGGCGCGACCGTGCTCCAGGTCCGCAGTTTCACCGACGCGCAGGTCGGCCAGTTCATCCACGGCTGGTACCTGGCGATCGAGCAGCGCAGCACCGGCTCGGCCGACGAGGACGTGCGCAGGCGGGCCGCGGAATCGGCCGAGGACCTGTTGCAACGCCTGGAACACACACCCGCGCTGCACGACCTGACGATCAACCCGTTGCTGCTCACGATGATCGCCAACGTGCACAGGTTCCGCGGTGCGCTGCCCGGCATCCGGGCCGACCTGTACGGCGAGATCTGCCAGGTGTTGTTGTGGCGCAGGCATGACGCGAAGGGCCTCATGTCAGAGCTGAACGGCGACCAGAAGGCGGTTCTGCTGCGCGGTCTCGCCTACGCGATGATGCGGCGCCGAGTCCGCGACCTGCCGCGCGACGAGATGCTCGTGGAGTTGCGCCCGGCACTGCGCCGGATGTCGAGGACGATCTCGGAGGAGGACTTCCTGGCCGAGGCCGGATCGAACGGGCTGCTGCTGGAACGCGAGAGCAACCTGTACTCGTTCGCGCACCTGACCTTCCAGGAGTACCTGGCCGCCGAGCACATCAGGGAGAAGGGTCTCGGCGACGTGCTCACCAAGACCGTCGAGGACGTCTGGTGGCGTGAGACGACGCTGCTGTACGTCGCCCGCTCCGACGCCGACGCGATCGTCGAGGCCTGCACGGCCTCGGGCAGCGTCGCCGCGCTCTCACTCGCCTTCGACTGCGCGGAACAATCCACTGAGCTGGCCCCGGAACTGCGCGCGAAACTCGACGACCTGCTCAGCCAGACGCTCGACGCCGACGTCCCGGACGCGGTGCGCAGGTTGATGACCGGAGTCCAGCTCACACGTCACCTCCGGCACGCGGTGGTGCGCACGGGCAACGGCACCCGGATGTGCACCCAGCCGATCACGCCGGACATCTATCGCCGTTTCCTCGCGGACACCGGACGCGAGGACCAGTGGCTGGGCGCGCTTCCGTCGTTCACCAACTGGGTCAACGAGATCACCAACACCGAGGCGCGGTATCGGGTGCCGACATACGACGAGGTGCGGCACCCGGTCGTGTGCCGTGCGTTGAAGGGGCGCAGCGCCTGGTACTCGAGTGCGGCCGTGGGTGTGCAAATGCGTCTGTGGACACCGGACGGTGCTGAAAGCCCGCACACGATCACCTTGGCGACCATCCGCGAACACGTGCTCACCGACCTCACCAAGACGACACCGCTCATCGTGCGGACACTGCTCCTCTACGCGCTCAACGCCTCCTTCCACGAACGAGCGCGCGACGTCGTCCCCGTCCTCGCACGTGCGATGGCGCTCGATCGCGCCCTGCCATCGACGTTGACCTCGGCCGGCGATGATCTGTCCCGCAGGATCACCGCCGCCATCGAGGGCATGCCGGACCACCCGATCTTCCGGTTCATGCCCGCCCAGAGGGACAACTTCTGGCTGCACACCCTCGATCCGGTCCTTGGCCGCGGCCTGCACGCCGCCGCCAAAGCGGCGAGCAGCGGTCGCTCGGGTGACACGGTGACCAGCTTCGCGGACGGCCTGCTCGCCGAATCACGTGCTGTGGGGGACACCGTGGAACCGTTCGCCATGGCACCTCCCGATCGCCCGCAACCCGTCGGCAGCGACACCAGCTGGCAGAGGCTCTGGGGAACACCGGCCAAGCGGCTGACGGACGACCTGCGCCCCCACTTCGCGCTGGAGAAGGCCCTCACCCCGGAACTCGCCACGGAGTTCAGGCTGGCGGCACTGTGCCATGCGGCCGAGTTCGGCACGAAGGACTACCGGGCGCTGGCGGCGAAGATCACCTTCCTGGAACGGCACGGCCAGGACGAGGCGCTCGTCCTGGCCGTCACATGAGTCACCAGGCGTAGGCCTCCGGAGCGGGCTTCGACCCGTTCGGGGCAGGCGCAGGGAACAGCTCGTCGAGCTTGGCCAGCACGTCGGCGTCCAGCTTCAACTCCGCCGCACGCAACGAGGTGTCGAGCTGCTCGACCGTGCGCGGCCCGATGATCGGCGCCGTCACACCGTCCTGGTGCAGCAGCCACGCGAGGCCGACGTTCGCCGGGTCCTCGCCGAGCTCCGCGCACAGCTTCTCGTAGGCGTCGATCGTGTCGCGGTACTTCTCCAACGCGTCCGCGGAACGTCCGGAGGCACTACGAGAAGCGCCGCCCTCGCGCTGCTTGCGCAGCACGCCGCCCAGCAGGCCACCGTGCAGCGGCGACCATGGGATGACACCGAGGCCGTAGTGCCGAGCCGCGGGCAGGACCTCCAGCTCGACCCACCTGGTCATCAGGTTGTAGATCGACTGCTCGGACACCAACCCGAGGAAGTTGCGCGCCAGAGCGGCTTCCTGGGCCTGGGCGATGTGCCAGCCCGCGAAGTTCGACGAGCCGAAGTAGATGACCTTGCCCTGCTGGCGCAGCACGGAGAAGGCTTCCCAGATCTCGTCCCACGGCGTGTCCCGGTCGACGTGGTGCATCTGGTAGAGGTCGATGTAGTCGGTTTGCAGGCGCTTCAACGAAGCGTCACAAGCGCGGCGGATGTTCAGGGCCGACAGCTTGTTGTCGTTCGGCCAGTCACCCATGCTGCCGTAGAGCTTGGTCGCGACGACCGTCCTTTCGCGACGGTTGCCGCCCTGGGCGAACCACCGGCCGATGATCTGCTCGGTGACGCCCTCGCCCTGCTTCCAGCCGTAGACGTTGGCCGTGTCGAAGAAGTTCAGGCCGTGTTCGTGGGCGCGATCCATGATCGCGTGACTGTCGGCCTCGGACGTCTCGGGGCCGAAGTTCATCGTGCCGAGGCACAGCCGGGAGACGGACAGGCCGCTGCGGCCGAGGTGGGTGTAGTCCATGCCGTCCACCCTGCCCCTCGGGGCGCCGGAATGCCACGTGGAGCTGCTCCAGCACAAGGCCCGCGTAGGCCTTTCAGCTCAACAGAAAATCTGATTGCAAACTCGATTGGAATTCGAACTTCAGACTAATCGAGGGCCTCGGCGAGCCCACTGCAGGGCGTGAGTACCATTCCGAATCCCGCCGATCCGTCAAAGGACAGTGATCAACAGATGCGCAGGCCCGGCTTGATCAAATTAGCCGTCGCCGTCCCGGCTGCCGGACTGATGATTTGGTTGTTGCACTTCGCCTTCGGCGACCTCGTCATGTCGGCAGGCGTCGCGGCGTTCGGCGCTGCGGTGGCGATGGGTCGCGAGCTCTGGAAACGGTGGCGGGAGCGGTTGATCGACGGCGCGGATCGCGTTCTGCTGCGCTGGACGTCTCAATTCGGCCAGCGATACCGCGAGTTCATGCTGGCCACTTTGCGGCACATCGACCAGAAAGGTCTCGCCACGATCGGGCCCTTCACGCCGGAACTGGACGAGGTGTTCGTGGACGTGAGTCTCGCGTACTGCCCGCCGCACCAGGTCCCGGAAGGAGTCGTCAACCGAGTGCCCGCGGACGTGGCGGACCGCAGGTCGATCAAGGACTTCCTCGACCAGCCCCGCCCGCAGATCCTCGCTGTGCTCGGCGGCCCCGGCAGCGGGAAGACGACCCTGTTGCGGCACACCGCACGTGAGGTCAGCCGAGCGAGGAAGTCGCTGCGCTGGCGGGTTCCCGTCCTGCTCTACCTCCGGGACCACGTCAACGAGATCGTCGCGGACGAGGACGTCTCGCTCGCCGACCTCATCCGCGGATCGCTCGACAAGCTGAAGGCCAAGGAGCCGCCGGGCTGGTTCGAGCAGCAGCTCGTCGAGGGTGACTGCGTGGTGTTGTTCGACGGACTGGACGAGGTGGCCCGCCCCGAGCAGCGCAGGAACGTGTCGGACTGGGTCGAGCGCCAGACGAAGCAGTATCCGAAGAACCACTTCGTGCTCACGTCACGACCGCAGGGCTATCGCACCGCGCCGATCAGCGGTGCCACCGTCCTGCAGGTCAGGGCGTTCACGAACGGGCAGGTGACCAGGTTCGTCCGGGGCTGGTACCTGGCCACCGAGAAGCACAGCACGCGCGGAACCGCGGACGAGATCGCCGCACGGGCCGAATCGTCGGCGGACGATCTGCTGGAGAGGTTGAGCACCGCGGCCGGCCTCTACGAACTCACGGTGAATCCGCTGCTGCTCACGATGATCTGCAACGTGCACCGCTACCGAGGCGCACTGCCGGGCAGCCGCGCCGAGCTGTACGGCGAAATCTGCCAGGTGATGCTGTGGCGCCGTCAGCAGGCCAAGAAGCTGCCGTCGGAGATCGACGGCGACAAGAAGGAAATGCTCCTGCGCGGTCTCGCGTACACGATGATGCGACGCCGTGTGCGCGACCTGCCGTACGGCGAGATAGTCAAGGAGATAACTCCAGCGCTGAGGCGCGTTTCCCGCGACCTCACTCCGCAACAATTTCTCGCCGACGTGGGATCGAACGGTCTTCTGGTCGAACGGGAGAACGGTCAGTATTCCTTCGCGCACCTCACGTTCCAGGAATACCTCGCGTCCGGGTACATCCGCGACAAGGGGAAAGTCCAGGAGCTGGCGGCGGGTGTGGACGACGTGTGGTGGCGTGAGACCACGCTCCTGTACGCGGCGAAGACCGACGCCGACCTGATCGTCACGACCTGTCTGCGGTCGGGCAGCATCACCGCACTGTCGCTCGCCGTCGACTGCAGCGACGACCAGAAGTGCGAGTTGGCACCGGAACTGCGCGAGCAGCTCGATCGCCTGGTGGAGTCCGCGCTGACGCCGGACATCAGCCCGGATCGACGACGGCTGCTGGCCGGCGTCCTGGTGACGCGGCACCTGCGGCACCAGGCGAGAACCGCGGCGGGCGGACGGGTGTGCACCAAACCCGTCACCTCCGGAATCCACCAGCTCTTCCTGCAGGACACCGGAGAGCGGTCGCGCACGGAGTCGATCATCGACTCACCCGCCCCGGTCACCGGTGTCACCGCGGTCGATGCCGTCGGATTCACCACCTGGGTGACGGCAGTGGTGGGCGGCGACGCCGTGTACCGCCTCCCGAAGCGGGAGGAGCTCGACGACCCGATCGTGTCCCGCGCGCTCGAGAGCGGGAACCTGAGCGCTTGGCTCGACCCCGGCCCCGACGGCCGGTCGGAGCTCTGGGTTCCGCACGGTGTGCCCCACCCGCACCTGATCACGGGCGACGTGTTGATCGCCCACGTCACACAGGACATCGGGCGGTCGGGCTCGACCCTCAACCGTCTTCTGTTGTTGCAGGCCGTCGACTCGATGCGCGCTCTGCGCGGCACGCTGAAGGAAGCACCGCACCGCACGTTCGAACGCGACCGCAAGCGCGACTTCGACAGGGCGGCCGAGTTGGCCGGAAGCGTTGCCAACGCGTGCGACCGCACCCACGCGATCGCTCACGTCCTCGCGAAGGATCTCGCCAGAGAACTCGAGTTCTGCTCCATGATGTCGGACGACATGGAGCAGGCAGGGTCGATGCTCGCGCGCCTTTCGGCCAACGTGGACCACCTCACCGACCTGCTCGACCGCGAGGTGGCCGTCCTGCACGCCCTGGACAACCCGCTCGGCAGGGATCTCGACTTCGCCAGATCATTGGCCTACGTCCTCGCGCTCAACCTGCCGGCGACTCCCGACCACCCCACTGTGATGGGACGCGCGCTGTCGAACGCGCTGTCGGCCGCCTGTGCCACCACCACCGCGCACTCCCACTGGCTGACCGGGTTCAGCAAGGCCCTCGCGACGGAGGCCGCGGCCGTCGATCTGAACCACGTCGTCATCCCGTCCGAACTGACGAACGACATCGCCACGGCGAAGCAGACGATGCTGGCGCTGCCTGCCAAGAACCACTCCGGCCGGCAGTGGGCTCAGCTCGTCGTACGGCGGCTGCACGATCTCGCGATGCCGGTGTGCGCCGCCGAGGACCCGTGCCCGACCGCGGACCAGGCGACCGCGATCCGGCTCGCCGCGCTCTGCCTCGCCGCCGAGGCCGACGACTGGGCCGACGAGCACCTGGGCGACCTGTTCCGGTGGATCGCGGCCGGGGTGACGTTGCTGGAGCGCCGCGCGATCGGCGTGGCGGCACCCACGGAGACCATCCTGCTCACCGTCGCGTGATCTCAGTGGGCCCACACGGAGGGTTATGAGACGCCGGTCTCAGACGACTCGCCTACCCCTTCGCCACACTGAGTGCGTCAACGGGACTCCCGGCCGGTACGCCAGATGCGTGATCGACGGCGCGTCCAGCACGTGGAGGTCAGCGCGCGCACCAGGCTTGATGACGCCGACATCGTCGCGATGCAACGCCTGTGCGCCACCGGCTGTTGCCGCCCACACGGCTTCCTCCACGCTCATCCGCATCTGCAGGACCGCCGTCGTCACGCAGAACGCCATCGAGGAGGTGTAGGACGAGCCGGGGTTGCAGTTGCTGGCCAGCGCGACGGTGGCGCCGGCGTCGAGGAGAGCGCGGGCAGGCGGCAACGACTGGCGGGTCGAGAGGTCGCACGCCGGGAGCAGCGTGGCGACCGTGTCCGACGACGCCAGCGCGTCGACGTCCTGCTGCGACAGGTAGGTGCAGTGGTCGACGGACGCGGCGCCGAGCTCCACCGCCAGCCGCACGCCGGGGCCCTCGCCGAGCTGGTTGCCGTGCACGCGCAGGCCGAGGCCCTTCTCCTTGGCGGCGACGAGCACCGCCTTCGACTGGTCGTAGTCGAAAGCACCCTTCTCGCAGAACACGTCCGCCCAGCGCACGAGCGGTGCGACGGCGTCGAGCATCTCGCCGCGGACCAGGTCGACGTACGTGTCGGCGTCCTCGCCCGGCGGGACGAGGTGGGCGCCGAGGAACGTGACCTCCTCGACGTGCTCGGCGGCGATGCGTGCCGAGCGCACCTCGTCCGGCACGTTCAGGCCGTAGCCGGTCTTGGTCTCCACGAACGTCGTGCCCTGCTTCAACGCCTCGGCGACGTGCTTGCGGACGACCTCCGCCAGTTCGGCGTCGGTGGCCTGCCGGGTCGCGTTCACGGTGACGGCGATACCACCTGCGGTGTAAGGCTTTCCGGCCATGCGCGCGCCGAACTCGGCGGTGCGGTCGCCCGCGAAGACCAGGTGCGTGTGGCTGTCGACCCAGCCCGGCAGCACCGCGCGGCCTTCGACGTCGACGCGCTCGTCGGCGGCCGGGGCACTCGCGGACGGCCCCACCCAGGCGATCCGCTCGCCGTCGACGATCAGCGCGTCGCCGCCTGCCTCGCTGTTGGTGGTCAGCTCACCGATGCCGGTGATCAGCACGCTCATGCCCACAGCTCCTCGATCGCGTCCGCCAGCAGCCTGCCGACGTCACCCAGAGTCTCGTGCACACCACCGGAGGCGACCACCCGGCCCCCGACGACCACGGTGTCCACATCGGACGCCGTCGCCGACAGGAACACCTGCTGCGGCAACGAACCCGCTGTGCGCGGCGTCGAGCAGCTGATCGCCACGAGGTCGCAGGGCGCACCTGGTTCGATGCGTCCCGCGTCCCAGCCGAGCGCGGAGTGCCGGGTGGCGGCTGCGAGCAGTTCGGCCGGCGAGAAGCGCCCACGCTGGCCGGTGCGGAGGCGTTCGTTGTGCTCCAGCGCACGGGTTTCCAGCAACGGGTCGATGACCGCGTGCTGGTCGCTACCCAACGAGATGGGGCTCCGCGCGTCGGCGAGCTCGCGCGCCGGGCCGATGCCGTCGGCCAGGTCGGCCTCTGTGGTCGGGCAGAAGCACGCACCCGTGCCGGACTCGCCGAGCAGTGCGATGTCCTCCGGCGTCAGATGCGTGGCGTGCACAGCCGTGGTGCGGGGAGACAGGGCACCGGCTTCGTTCAGCAACCCGGTCGGGGTAAGACCGTAGGCGGCGAGGCAGGCCTCGTTCTCGGCAGGCTGCTCGGAGAGGTGGACGTGCAGCGGTGCGTCCGGGAAGGCCTGCGCCACAACGGGAAGCTCGTCACGCGGGACGGCACGGACGGAGTGGATCGCGGCACCGACCCGCATCACGTCGTCGGACTCGAGGTCGGCAACCCTGCTCGCCCAGGCTTCTGCGGTGCCGTCGGAGAAGCGTTGCTGCACCTCGTTCAGCGGCTGGTCGATGCCGCCCGCGAGGTAGCAGGTGTCGAGCAGGGTCAGCCTGATGCCCGCGTCCTTCGCAGCCTCGCGCAGCGCGTACCCGAACTCGTTCGACCTGTCGTGGACGTAGTGGAACTCGCCGACAGTCGACACACCGGCGAGCGCCATCTCCCCGTACACCGCGCGGGCCAGGCGGTAGTACGACCGCGGGGTCAGCTTGGACGCGAGCGCGTACATGCCTTCACGCCACGTCCAGAACGTGCCGCCACCGTCGTGCGTACGGCCTCGCAGCGCACGGTGGAAGGCGTGCGAGTGCGCGTTGGCGAAACCTGGCACGACAACGCCGTACAGCCGCCGCACGCCCAGCGGAATCGTGTCCACTGTGGACACGCTCGCGATCTTGCCGTCCTCGACCCTGATCAGCACGCGTTCGGCGAGCCCGCCGGGCAACCAGGCCCGCTCGCACCAGTAGTTCATGAGCCGAGGTGTTCGAGCGTCGCGGCCAGCGCCTTGACGCCCTCGTCGACGTCGGCTTGCTCGGCGAACTCCTCCGGCGCGTGGCTCACGCCGGTGGGGTTGCGCACGAACAGCATCGCGGTCGGCACGTGCGCGGCGAGGATGCCCGCGTCGTGACCCGCGCCGGTCGGCAACGCCGGAACGCCGCCGAGCGCTCCCGCGATGTCGTCGCGCAATGCGGCGTCGAAGTACACCGTGTCGCCGTACGACTCCTCGGTGATCTTCAGCTCGCAACCTTCCTCCTTGGCGGCCTGGTGGGCCGCCTCGGAGATCTCCGCGACCATCGCACGGGTGCGCGTGTCGTCGGTGTCACGAGCGTCGAGCCACACGTCCACAGTGGACGCGATGACGTTGGTGCCGCCGGGGTTGGGGACGAGCCTTCCCACGGTGGCACGTCCGCCGTCCCTGGCCGCCCTGCGCGCGGCCAGGACGAGTTGGGACGCCGGGAGCATCGGGTCCCTGCGGTCCTCGATGAGTGTGGCGCCGGCGTGGTTGCCCTCGCCGCTGAACGTGAAGCGCCACCGGCCGTGCGCGAGGATGCTGGACGCGACACCGACCGGGACCGTCAGGCCGCGGCCCTGCTCGACGTGGAGCTCGACGAACTGGCCGATGCGGCCCAGGGTGCGGTCGTCCTTGCCGACCAGGTCCGGGTCGTAGCCCGCGGCCTTCATCGCCTCGGCGAGCGTGATGCCGTCGGGATCCTTGAGCGCCAACGCCTTCTCCGCGGAGATCGCGCCGGTGAGGAGGCGGGAGCCCAGGCACGCGACACCGAACCGGCCACCCTCCTCTTCGGCGAAGACCGCGATGGCGAACGGCCTGCGCGGCGTGAACCCCTTGGCCTGCAGCAGATCCACGGCCTCCAGGGCGCTCGTGACGCCGAGCGGGCCGTCGAAGGCGCCGCCACCGGGAACGGAGTCCAGGTGGCTGCCGGTGACGAGCGCGTCGTCGCCGCGCTCGCCCCACCAGGCCCAGAGGTTGCCGTTCTGGTCGGTCTCGACGTTCAGGCCGCGTGTGACGGCCTGCTCGACGAACCAGTGCCGGAGCTCGAGTTCCGGCTTGGCGTAGGCGTGGCGGGAGTAACCGCCGCGCTTGAGGTCCCGTCCGACATCCGCGATCTGGTCGAGCATCAGCCCTCCATCGGAATGCGCACGCCCTTGGCGGAAGCCACGGCCTTGGCCTCGTCGTACCCGGCGTCCACGTGCCGGATGACGCCCATGCCGGGGTCGTTCGTCAGCACGCGCTCGATCTTCTGCGCGGCCAGCTCGGTCCCGTCGGCCACCGTCACCTGACCGGCGTGGATCGACCGTCCGATGCCCACACCACCACCGTGGTGGATCGACACCCACGTCGCACCCGAAGCCGTGTTGACCAGCGCGTTGAGCAGCGGCCAGTCGGCGATCGCGTCGGAACCGTCGGCCATCGACTCGGTCTCCCGGTACGGGGAGGCCACCGAGCCGCAGTCGAGGTGGTCGCGGCCGATCACGATCGGCGCGGACAGCTCGCCGGACGCCACCATCTCGTTGAACTTCAGGCCCGCGAGGTGCCGCTCGCCGTAGCCGAGCCAGCAGATGCGCGCGGGCAGGCCCTGGAACTCGACGCGCTCGCCTGCCATCTTGATCCACCGGGCGAGCTGCTCGTTCTCCGGGAAGAGCTCCAGAATCGCGGCATCGGTCTTGGCGATGTCGGCCGGGTCACCGGACAGCGCCGCCCAGCGGAACGGGCCCTTGCCCTCGCAGAACAGCGGCCGGATGTACGCGGGCACGAAACCGGGGAACGCGAACGCCCGGTCGTAGCCGCCGAGCTGCGCCTCGCCGCGGATCGAGTTGCCGTAGTCGAACACCTCCGCGCCGCGGTCCATGAACCCGACCATCGCCTCGACGTGCGCGGCCATCGACTTCCGCGCCCGGTCGGTGAACTCCTCCGGCTTCGCGGCGGCGTACGAGGCCCAGTCCTCCAGCGCGACACCGATCGGCAGGTACGCCAACGGGTCGTGCGCCGACGTCTGGTCCGTCACGATGTCGACCGCGACCTCGCGGCGCAGCAGTTCGGGCAGGATCTCGGCCGCGTTGCCCACGACACCGACGGAAACGGCCTCACCGGCGGCCTTCGCGGCCAGGCAGCGCTCGATGGCGCTGTCCAGGTCCGAAGCGATCTCGTCCAGGTAGCGGGTCTCCAGGCGACGCTGCGCGCGATGCGGGTCGACCTCGATGCACAGCGCGACGCCCTCGTTCATCGTCACGGCGAGCGGCTGGGCGCCACCCATGCCGCCGAGGCCCGCGGTGACCGTGAGGGTTCCGCGAAGCGTGCCGTTGAAGCGCTTGTTCGCCACCGCGGCGAACGTCTCGTAGGTGCCCTGCAGGATGCCCTGCGTGCCGATGTAGATCCACGAACCGGCGGTCATCTGCCCGTACATCGTGAGGCCCTCGGCCTCCAGGCGGCGGAACTCCGGCCAATTCGCCCAGTCCGGCACCAGGTTCGAGTTCGCGATGAGCACGCGCGGCGCCCACTCGTGCGTGCGCATGACACCGACCGGGCGGCCGGACTGCACGAGCAGCGTCTCGTCGGCTTCGAGGTTGGCCAGCTCGCGGGAGATCGCGTCGAACGACGGCCAGTCGCGCGCGGCCTTGCCGGTGCCGCCGTAGACGACCAGGTCCTCCGGGCGCTCGGCGACGTCGGGGTCGAGGTTGTTGTGGAACATCCGCAGCGCGGCCTCGGTCGACCACTGCTTGGCGGTCAGCGACGTACCTCGATCAGCACGAACGGTCATCACAGAGCTCCACTTCGAATCAGGGCCTCGGCGGCAGCGATCTCGGGTGCGAGGTGGCGGTCGGGACCGGGACCGGCGACCGTCTCGCGCAACTTCGCCACGGCGGCGGCCGTCGCGGGGGCGGGCTTGAGGGGCGCGCGCAGGTCGAGAGCACGCGCGGCGGTGAGCAGTTCGATGGCCAGCACGGTGGTGAGCCCGTCGATGGCCTTGCGGAGCTTGCGGGCGGCGGACCAGCCCATCGACACGTGGTCCTCCTGCATCGCGGAGGAGGGAATCGAGTCGACGGACGCCGGCACGGCCAGGCGCTTGAGCTCGGACACGATCGCCGCCTGGGTGTACTGGGCGATCATGTGGCCGGAGTCGACACCGGGGTCGTCGGCGAGGAACGGCGGCAGGCCGTGCGAGCGCGAGACGTCGAGCATGCGGTCGGTGCGGCGTTCGGCGATGGAGGCCACGTCCGCGAGCGGGATCGCGAGGAAGTCCAGCGCGTAGGCGACCGGGGCACCGTGGAAGTTGCCGTTCGACTCGACCCGGCCGTCCGCGAGCACCACCGGGTTGTCGATCACGGACGACAGCTCGCGGTCGGCCACCGTCGCCGCGTACGCCACGGTGTCGCGGGCCGCTCCGTGCACCTGCGGGGAGCAGCGCAGCGAGTACGCGTCCTGCACGCGGGTGCAGTCGGGGCCGCGGTGCGAGGCGACGATCTCGGAGTCGCGCAGGAACGCGAGCATCCGAGCGGCCGACACGCCCTGGCCGGGGTGCGGGCGCAGCGCGTGCAGCTCGGGGGAGAAAACACGGTCGGTGCCGAGCAGCGCCTCGACGCTCATCGCGGCGGTGAGATCCGCGATGTCGAGCAACCTGGTGAAGTCGGCGATCGCGAGCGCCAGCATGCCGAGCATGCCGTCGGTGCCGTTGATCAGCGCGAGGCCTTCCTTCTCGGCCAGCCGCACGGGCTCGATACCGGCTTCCGCCAGCGCTTCCGCCGCGGTGACGAGCTCTCCGGACGCGTTGCGGACCATGCCCTCGCCCATCAACGCGAGCGCGCTGGCCGACAGCGGCGCGAGGTCGCCGGAGCAGCCCAGCGAGCCGAACTCGTGCACCACCGGCGTGATGCCGGCGTTCAGCATGCCCGCCATCGCGTCCACAGTGGACAGACGGACGCCGGTGTGGCCGGTCGCGAGAGTGCGCAGCCGCAGCAGCATCAGCGCGCGCACGACCTCCCGCTCGACCTCGGGACCGGAACCGGCGGCGTGCGAGCGGATCAGCGACCGCTGCAGCTGGGCACGGCGGTCCGGCGGGATGTGCCGGACGGCGAGCGCGCCGAACCCGGTCGAGACGCCGTAGGTGGGGCGTTCGGCCGTGGCGAGCTGTTCGATGTGGCCGCGGGCGGTGGTGACCGCCTCACGGGCGGCCGCGGTGATCTCCACCGGGGCACCGTCGCGAGCGACGGCGTGCACGTCCTCGAGGGTCAGAGGCTTCGGACCCAGCTCCACCGGTTGTCTCATGCAGACATCACAGCGCTCCGGGGCCGACTCAGCGACCCCGGAGCGCTCGATCGTGTCTGGGATACGAGACTAGCTCCGCAGGCCGCTGCCGATCCAGCTCGTGTCGGGAGAGGGCACGAGCTCGACCTTGTTCACGGCCTCCAGCACGAGGTCGCTGTAGGACTCCGCGCTCGCCCAGATCCAGGCCCCGCCGTCGAGGACCGACACCGTGTTGCCGGTGCGGAAGCCGTC
This sequence comes from Lentzea nigeriaca, assembly GCF_016907955.1. Classification (GTDB taxonomy): domain Bacteria; phylum Actinomycetota; class Actinomycetes; order Mycobacteriales; family Pseudonocardiaceae; genus Lentzea; species Lentzea nigeriaca. Next base: position 261,953 of record NZ_JAFBCX010000004.1, read on the forward strand.
CTTGCCGCGCACCCTGATCGGGTAGCTCTCACCGGCCAGGGCGGGCGCCACGGGCGAGACGTGCACGCTGACCTGGTTCCTCCAGTTCGTCATCGACTCCCACTCGCCGGGCTTGGTGCCCCACATGTGGTCGGCGAACCTGCCGTCGAGCTTGAACGCGGGCTGGTGCGTGAGCTTCGGGTCCGCGCGCACGGACTCGGCGACGCGCAGCGCGACGGTCCGCGCGTCAGGCACTCCGCGCACCTCGACGTTCAGGATGTCCTGCGCCTTCCACACAACGTGTGCGGTCGCGTCGCGCGACTGGCCCGCCCCCGTTCGCGCCCACGCCTTCAGGCCGCGGACGGTGACCGAGTCCCACCCGTTCGTGTCCGGCATCTCCGCGCTGGTGCCGATGATCACGGCCGGACCGCCGTCGTCGAACGGATAGCCCTTGGCGCCCTTCGGCACCCACGCGCGAGAGACCTGCTCATGCGTGCCACGGAAGTTCTCGACGAACCCGTCCGGCAGCCAATGCGGCGCGTACCTCAGCGCGATGCTCTGGCCGTTGTTCGGCATCAGCGCCGCGGCGGCGTCGTTACCGCTCGGCGGCGAGTACCGGTCGCTCGCGATGACGCCCGCGAAGATCAGCACGGCGACGGCCGCCATTCCGGCGGCGGCGATCATGAAGACGTTGCGGTGCCTTTTGCGCTTGCGCCGCAGGGCGTTCAGCGTCGGCCCCGGATGCGGCGTCCGCTCGGCCAGTTTGCCGAGCGCGTCCTTGACGAGCTGTTCGGTGTCGTTCACGACAGGCCCTCCCCGAGCCGCAACCCGACACCTGCGGGCTCCGGCGTGTGGTCCATCCGGAGTGTGGCCAGCGCACGTGAGATGTGGCTGCGCACGGTCCCCTCGGCACAACCGAGCATCTGTGCGATCTCCGAGTCCTCGTAGTTCTCGTAGTAGCGGAGCACGATCGCCGCCCGCTGTTTGCGGGGCAGCTTGGCGATCCGCTGCAACATGGCTTCACGCTCGTCGTAGTGGTGTGTCGTGTCTCCGACGGGCGGGGTGACGGACTCCAGGGTCGTCATGCAGAGGGCGACGTCCTTGGCGGCCCTGCGCCGGCGCCACGAGAGGTACTCGTTGGTCACCATGCGCTTGACGTAGGCGTGAGGGAGGTCGACGGAACCGATGCGATCCCACTTCTGCTGCGCGCGCAGCAGCACTTCCTGGACCACGTCCTGGGCCAGGTGCGGGTCACACGTGAGCACGGTGGCGTAGCGCAGCAACGGGGTCACCTGTTCTGCTACGAAGTCATCGAAACTCGGTGTCAATCCCGACCCCCTTCAAAACCGTCACGCCACTCCAACGCACCTGCGGCCTGTCCTGTTGAGTGTGCACTGATGGAGGAACGGCGTGGGCTGCATCACGTGGGAAAATCACGGTTGTGGGCAGCAGCAGTGACGTTCCCGCGCTCCGGCGAGGGCTCGCGGTCCTCCGGCTGCTGGCAGGCAGACCGGGTCCGGTCTCCGCGGCGTCGGTGGCACGCGAGCTGAATCTGCCCAGGTCAACGACCTATCACCTGCTGTCGGAGCTGACCGAGGCGGGTTTCGCGACGCACTTTCCCGAGGAGAAGCGGTACGGCCTGGGCGTCGCGTCGTTCGAACTCGGGTCCGCGTATCTCCGGCACGACCCGCTGGAACGGCTGGCCCGCCCGCTGCTGCGCAAGCTCGCCGACCGGATGGAGAAGGTCGCCCATCTGGGTGTCCTGCACGGCGCGGAGGCGTTGTACCTCGTGCGCGAACAGCCGCGACAGCCGCAGACGATCGTGTCCGACGTCGGCGTGCGCCTTCCCGCGCATCTGACCGCCTCCGGCCGCGCGATGCTGGCGCATGTGCCTCCGGCCCAGGTCAGGGCGTTGTTCCCGTCCGTGGCGTCGTTCGTCGACCGGACCGGACGGGGCCCGCACAACCTCCCGGCGTTGCGCCGTTTGCTGACCATGGAACGCCGTCAAGGCTGGGCGGTGGAGGACGGCTTCGTGACGGTGGGCTTCGCGTCCGTGGCAGCGCCGGTGTTCGACCACGGCGAGCGGCCGATCGCGGCCATCACGCTGACGTTCCGGCACGTGTGCGACACACCGTGCGGCCAGACGTGGCCAGAGCTCGCCAAAGAGGTCCGCAAGGCCGCGGAGGAGCTGACCGCCCGTATCGGCGGGCACGTCGCCACTTAGTAGCCATGTACATAGTAGCCATGTACTGTATCTGCCATGAGCAGTGCAGAACCCACTCCTGGGCACCTCGTGTGGCGCCTGGCGATGAAGTGGCGGACGGCCGTTGACCGCGCGTTGGACCCCCTCGGGCTGACGCACGCGCAGTACGTCGTGCTGGCGTCGTTGCTCGCCCTCGATCGGCCGTCGCAACGCGAACTGGCCGACCACACGGGCCTCGAAGCGCTGTACGTCTCGAAGCTGGCGCGCGCGCTCGAAGCGTCGGGGTTGATCTCGCGCACGCGCGATGCCGTCGACACCCGGACCGTCCGGTTGGAGCTGACCGCGCGCGGACGGTCGACGGTCGAACCCGCCGTGGCTCTGGTCAGCTCGCTGCTGGACCGCCTGCTGGAGCCCCTCGGCGAGCGCACCGCCGCCTTCTCGCGCGAGCTCACCGCACTGCTCGCCGTTCCCCTCGACTAAGGACCTCTGTCATGCCTGTTGTTCCCGTCCTCGACTCGACCATGCACTACGTGGAGTCCGGCGGCGCGCCGTTCGTGTTCCTGCACGGCAACCCCGGCTCGTCCCACAGCTGGCGCAAGGTGCTGCCCGAGTTAGGCGGCCTGGCGCCGGACCTGATCGGCATGGGCCGCTCCGGCAAGCCGGACATCGCCTACTCGTTCGCCGACCACGCCCGCTACCTCGACGCGTGGTTCGACGCCCTCGACCTGGACCGCGTGGTGCTGGTGGGCCACGACTGGGGCGGCGCCCTGGCGTTCGACTGGGCCGCCCGGCATCCCTCACGCGTCGCGGGTATCGCGTTCTTCGAGACGATCGTGAAGCCGATGAACGGTTCCGAACTGCCGTTGCCCGCACAGGAACGTGTCCGCAGGTTCCGCGCCACTGAAACGCTGGAGGACAACGGGTTCGTGCGCCAGGCGTTCACAGGTGGCGTGCTGACGCCGGTGTCGGAGCAGGACATGGCGGCTCACCTGGCGCCGTTCCCGGACGCCGAGAGCAGGCGACCGGTGCTCGCGTGGGCACAGCAGATGCCGTTCGACGGCGAGCCGGCCGAGCTGATCCCGCGCATCGAGGCCTACGACGCGTGGCTCGGCTTGTCTGAGGTGCCGAAGCTGCTGATGACCTTCTCGAACTCGCCGACGTTGCTCATCGGCCCGGAACTGCAGGCGTGGTGCGCGCAGAACATCGCCGCGCTGGACGTCGTTGCCGTCGGTGAGGCCGGGCATCACGCGCAAGAGGACCGGCCGAAGGAGATCGCCGCCGAGATCGCCGCTTGGGCGGAGCGCCACTCCCTGGTTGCATAGCGTGCATGGGGGATATTGATGTCGAGGAACTCGACTTCCCCAGTGCGGCCGAGACCGACCAGCGTGCTCTGTTCGATCTCCAGGTGGCCTGGTGGTCGAGCGCCATGCCGCCACGTGAGCTGCCGGAGTTCAGCGGGTGGGTGCGCCGGAGACTGACCCTCGACGCAGGCTGGGGCCTCCCGCGGTTCGCCGTCGCGCGGGAGAACGGACGCATCATCGGGTACGCGGACGGATACCTGCCGACGACTGCCAACACGCACCTCGTCACGGGCACCGTCGTAGTGGACCCGCGATGGCAACGCCAGGGCATCGGCACCACGCTGCTGCGGTACGCACTACGCCTGGCGAATCGGGACACCGCGGAAGCCTCGTGGGTGCCACGAGGCAGCGAGGGCGAGCGGTGGGCCACCAACCGCGGTTTCACGGTCGTCACCGCGCTGACCGTGCAGGAGCTCGTGCTCACCGACTCCTTGCCCGAAGTGGGTGAGGTGCCGCCCGGATACCGCCTGGCGCAGTGGACAGGACGGGCTCCGGAGGCACTGCTCGACGCCTACGTCGACGCGCTCAACGCGACGAACGATCAGCCAATGGGCGACAGCACGATCGAACTGGTGGAGTACACGCGAGAACAGGTGCGGCAGGAAGAGGACGACCTGTCCACCGCAGGTGTCGACGTGTGGGTTGTCCTCGCGATGCACGGCGACGAGGCCGCCGGAGTGACCGTGGTGTACCGGACTCTCTCCCGGCCTTCCGTTGCCCACCAACGGAACACCAGCGTGGTTCCGGCGCATCGCGGCAAAGGCCTCGGCCGGTTGATCAAAGCGCAGATGCTCCGTCAGCTGACCGGCATCGAGATCATCGAGACCGAGACGAACAGCACCAACGAGCACATGCGGCGAATCAACCACTCACTCGGCTACACCGATCGTCTCACCACGGTCAGCCTGTCCGCTCGCGTGGCCGATCTGAAGCTGTGAAACGAAAGCGGGGCGGACACCTCCCGGTGCCGCCCCGCCCGTTCGTCAGCTCAGATGCCCGAGGAGGCGAGCCACTCCTTCGCGACCTTCTCCGGCTCCGGCTTGTCCGGCGACGAGAGCTTCTGGTTCAGGTCCAGCAGGACCTTCGTGTCGAGCTTCTTCGAGATGGCGTTGAGGACGTCGCGGACCTGCTGCGACGCCTTCTTCTCGTTGATGAGCGGCAACACGTTCTGCGCGGCGAAGACGTTCTTCGGGTCTTCGAGCACCACGAACTCGTTGGCCTTGATGGCCGAGTCCGTCGTGAAGAGGTCGGCCGCCTGGACCGTGTTGTCCTTCAGTCCCGCGACGGTCAGCGGACCGCCGACGTCGAGCGCCTTGAACTGCTTGAACTCGCAGTTGTACTTGGTCTTCAGGCCAGGCAGGCCGTCGGGGCGGTTCTGGAACTCCGGCGGGCCACCGAAGACGAACTCCTTGCAGTACGGCACGAGGTCGTCGATCGACTTCAGGCTGTACTGGGCGGCGGTCTGCTTGGTGATGACGACCGCGTCCTTGTCCTCGGCGGCTGACTTGTCGAGGACGGTGAGGCCCTGCGGCAACGCCTTCTTCAGAGCCGCGTACACCTCGTCGGGGGCGACCTCGGTCGCCTCCTTGTTGACGTGCTTGAGCAGCACGCCGGAGTACTCGGGGATGAGGTCGATCGAGCCGTCCTGCACGCCCTTGAAGTACAGCTCGCGGTTGCCGATGTTCAGCTTCTTGGAGACCTTGACGCCCTTGCTCGCCAACGCCTGCGCGTAGATCTCGGCGAGTACGGTCGACTCCGGGAAGTTGCCGGAGCCGACGACGATCGTGTCCGTCGGGGCCGGGTTGTTGTTGCCGCCCGTCAGCGGATCACCGCCGCACGCCGACAGAACCATGACCGCGGCTAGAGCCGTGGCGATGCGCTTCATGTCTTTCCTCCGGTTCCCACTGGACGCAGCCCTGGCGAGACCGTCAGCCGTTGCAGGCCGGCGAACCCCAGGTCGACGAGAACGGCGAGCAGTGCCACGAGCACCGCGCCGGCGAGCATCTGTCCGAACTCCTGCAGGGCGAGGCCGTCGAAGACGAGCCTGCCGAGACCACCGGCGCCGGTGTAGGCGGCGATGGTGGCGGTCGCGACGACCTGCAGCGCGGCGCCGCGGAAGCCGCCGTAGATCAACGGAAGCGCGTTCGGGATCTCGACCTTCAGCAGCACTCCCGACTCGCGCATGCCGACGCCCCGTGCCGCGTCGACCGTCACCGGGTCGACCGCGCGGATGCCCGCGTAGGTACCCGCCATGATCGGCGGGATCGCCAGCAGCACCAGTGCGACGTACACCGGAAAGTCGCCGAGGCCAGCCCACAGCACGACGAGGATCAGCACGGCCGTCGTCGGCAACGCCCGCAGCGCGTTGGAGAGTCCGACGACCACGAACCCGCCCTTGCCGGTGTGGCCGACGAACGCGCCGAGCGGGATCGCGATCACCGCGGCGATCAGCAGCGTCATCAGCGTGTAGCCGAGATGTTCCAGCAACCGCACCGGAATTCCGGTGGGCCCCGACCAGTGCGCGGGATCGAAGAGCCAGCCGCCCATCAGCTCACCTCCCCGCCCGCGCCCACGGCGTGAGCACCCGTCCGAGCAGCAACAGCAGACCGTCGGCGAGCACCGCCAGCACGACCGTCCCGATGAGACCCGCGAAGACCTTCGCGGTGTTGTCGGTCTGGTAGCCCTCGGTGAAGAGCTGGCCGTAACCGCCGAGTCCGACGAGCGCGCCGACGCTCACCATGCTGATGTTCGACACGGTCGCGACCCGCAGTCCCGCGATCGTGACGGGCAGGGCGAGCGGGAAGTCGACGGTCAGGAACCGGCGCAGCGGCCGGAAGCCCATCGCGTTCGCCGCCGCGGTCACGTGACCGGGCACCGCCGACAGCGCGTCGGCGACCGAGCGGACCATCAGCGCGATCGTGTAGATCGTCAGCGGCACGATCACGTTGATCTCGTCCAGGATCTTCACGCCGATCAGCACCGGGGTGATCACGATCAGCGCGATGGACGGGATCGTGAACAGGATGTTGGCCAGCGGGAAGAGGATCGCGCGCGCCGTGGCAGACCGGCTCGCGAGCCACCCCAGCGGGATCGACAGCACGAACCCGATCAGCACCGGCACGACGGAGAGCCGGAGGTGCACCCCGGTGACTTCCCAGAACCTGTCCCAGTTCTCGAAAATCCAGGTCACTTCGGGACCTCACCCGCCGCGCGGGCCTTCGCGAGCGCCTTGATCACGTCGTCGGCCCTGACCACACCCACCACGGCACCGTTGTCGTCGACTGTCACGCCGAGCGCCGACGGCGAGCTGAGCGCCGCGTCGAGCGCACCGCGCAACGTGCTGCCGTCGTACAACGACCCCCCGGCGATCAGATCCTGGTCGCTGACCTCGATCTCACCGTCCACACCGGACAGCCAGCCCTTCGGCCGGTCCTGGTCGTCGACGACCAGGGTCCAGTCGGTGACGGCGACGCGCTGACCGAGCTTGGCCGTGTCGACCGGATGCACGGGCACGTCGGCGTGCAGGAACGTCAGCGTGCGGTAACCGCGGTCCCTGCCGACGAACGAGGCGACGAAGTCGTTGGCAGGCGCACTGAGCAGCTCCGCGGGCTTCGCGTACTGCGCCAGGTGCCCGCCGGTCTGGAACACGGCGACGCGCTCACCGAGTTTCAACGCCTCGTCGATGTCGTGCGTCACGAACACGATCGTCTTGTCGAGTTCCGCTTGCAGGCGAAGGAGTTCGTCCTGCAGACCTTCCCGCACGACCGGGTCGACCGCGCTGAACGGCTCGTCCATCAGCAGCACCGGCGGATCCGCGGCGAGCGCACGGGCGACGCCGACGCGTTGCTGCTGCCCACCGGAGAGCTGCGCCGGGTAGCGCTTGCCGAAGGCCGGGTCGAGCCCGACGATCTCCAGCAGCTCGGCCGCACGGGTGCGGGCCTTTCGTCTGTCCCAACCGGACAGCAGCGGCACGGTCGCGACGTTGTCCAGCACCGTGCGGTGCGGGAAGAGCCCGGCCTGCTGGATCACGTAGCCGATGCCGCGCCGCAGCGTCGGCGGGTCGACGGTGAGGACGTCCTTGCCGTCCACCAGGATCGTGCCCGACGTGGGGTCGATCATGCGGTTGACCATGCGCAGCGACGTCGTCTTGCCGCAGCCGGAAGGACCGACGAACACCGTGATCGTGCCCGCCTCGACCGTGAGGTCGAGCTCGTCGACAGCGATGGTCCCGTCCTCGAACCGCTTGGTGACGGCCCGGAACTCGATCACCCTTCGGATCCCTCCGGTCGTGACGGTCTCCCCGATTCGGACCGCCCTGGATGCAGATCTGTGTGACCTTAACTCGTTCGGCGTACCCCGGCACAGCATTCCAGGATGTGGCAGGCCGTATGGTTTACCGCTTGTGACGATCGACCAGGTTCGCCAGAAGGTGGCGGAGCGCGGCATCCACGCCCGCAAGCTCCGCGAGGTGTTGTCCCTGCTCAGCGAGGACTGGCACCCGCTGGCCGAGCTCGTGCGCCTGCCCGCGGTCCCCCGCCGCACGGTCCAGGACCTGCTCAAGGCGCTCGGCGACGACATGGAATCTTCAGACGATCGTTACCGCATAGCGCCCGGTGTCGTCGCTGCCTATCGCGCCGAGTTCGGCATTTCCGGCGTTCGCGACCACACGGACGTGTTGCGCCAGATCCTGGTCGACATCGCCGACGTGCCGCCGCCGCTGTCCTCGTTGGACCACGTGCAGGCCACCGCCGAGACCGCGCTGAACCGCGCGGTGTGGCTGGACTCCACCTACGACCTCGCGGGCAAGCGTTTGCTGTGCCTCGGCGACCACGACCTGACGTCGCTCGCGGTCGCGGCGGTCAACCCGCACGTGTCGATCACGGTCGTGGACCTCGACGAGCGGCTGCTGGAGTTCATCGACTCCAGGGCTTCCGCGCGCGGCCTGAACATCCGAACCTTGCACTGCGACATGCGTTTCGGGCTGCCCACCTCGGTGCTCGAGTCGTTCGACCTCGTCTTCAGCGACCCGCCCTACACGCCGGAAGGCATGGGGTTGTTCGCCGGACGCGCAGTCGAGGCGCTGGCCGATGTCGCCGACGGACGGGTGTTGCTGGCCTACGGGTTCTCCGACCGTACGCCCGCGCTGGGGCTGAAGGTGCAGCAGGAGTTGCAGAAACTCGGGCTGGTGTTCGAGGCGATCCTGCCCGCGTTCCACCGGTTCGACGGCGCTCAGGCCATCGGATCCGCCGCCGATTTGTATGTGTGCCGCCCCACTGGGCGACGTGCGGTGTCCGGTGGCACGCGGATCTACACGCACGGCGCGCAGTCCGTGGAGTCTTCCGGCCCGTCCAGGGAAGCGCTTGCCGCCCTGTCCGAACTGGCGCCGCGACCCGAGTCGTCGCCACCGCCGAAGCCGCGTCAGGCCGGGTGGGCCGAGCCCGTCGGCAAGGGCGCGGCCTCGCTGGCCGTCGACCTGTCGGCGGATCCCGGTCCGTGGCTGCTGCGGACGCTGCTGGCGTCCTCGCCCGCGCGACTGGCCTGCCTGGTGCCGAACAACCACCCCGCGGTGTCGTCGGGCGCGGGGCAGCAGGAGCTGCAATCGCTTGTGCGGACCCGGTTCTCACTCAAGTTCCTGCGCAACAACCCGGACAGCAAGACGACGATCGTCGTCGCCGACCAGGTGCTCGCCGGAACGCTGTCGGCCGGCGAGCGGGTCGTGCGCGAGATTCTCATGAAGGCGCACGGGAAGTTGCGCAACGTGTGGCGGGAAGCGTTGATCAGCGGGTCGTCCGGGCTGCTGACCAAGAACCAGGCTCGGGAGATCGTCGACAACGCCGGGGTGCTGGAGGACGACCTGGAGCTGCGGCTGATCGACCTGCCGAAGCACCGGATCGCCGCCGTGCTGAAGGCCGCCGAGGGCAGCGCTCGGTACCTGGAGCCGCCCGCCTAGCCGGCGCGCGGGATGTGCAGCGGACCGAGTGCCAGCACCGCGCGGAACTCCTTCGGCGGCACCGGACGTGAGAACAACCACCCCTGGTACGCGTCCACCCCGACACCGCGCAGAACGTGGAACTGCGTGGCCGTCTCCACACCCTCGGCCACGCACTTGCGGCCCATGGCCCGTGCCATGTCCACGACCGCGCGGGCCACGGCGAAGTCCGAGGAGTCGTTGCCCACGCCGGACACGAAGCGGCGGTCCACCTTGATGATCTGCGCCGGCAGGTCCTTCAGGCGGGCCAGCGACGAGTAGCCGGTGCCGAAGTCGTCGACGGCGAACTGCACGCCGCGCTGCACCAGCTCGTCCATCGACTGGCGGACGCGCGAGGGCAGGTCGACGAACGCGGTCTCGACCAGCTCCAGCACCACGCGTTCCCACGGGACGCCGGACTCCAGGATCGCGGTCGACACGATGTCGACGAACTCCGGATCGCCCGGCACCAGGCCCGCCAGGTTCACCGCCACCGACACCGGACGGCCGTCGGGCGCGGGCCAGGTCGCGGCCTCCTTCAACGCCGTCCGCAGCACCCAGCGGTCGAGTTCGCGCATCAGGTCGCCCTGTTCGGCGACCGGGAGGAACACGTCCGGAGGCAGCAGACCGCGGTCGGGGTGCGGCCAGCGCACCAGCGCCTCGGCGGTCAGCACGGCGCCGTCCACGCCGACGACCGGCTGGAAGTGCAACGCCAGACCGTCGTGCTGCAGGGCGTCGCGCAGCTGGCCTTCGAGGTGCACCTGACGGTCCGCGGACGCGATCAGCGCCGCGGACGCCAGGGACACGCGCCCGGCACCGCTGCGCTTCGCCTCGAACATCGCGGCGTCGGCGAAACGAAGCAAGTCAGCGCCGTTGGCACGTGACCCGTTCGGCACGGCGGCACCGATCGAGGCCGAGACCCGGACGAGCTGTCCGTGCACCGGAACCGCAGTCCTCAGCAACGAGGCGACCCGAGTGGCCAGAGCATCCACGCCACCGACGGAGTCGATGTCCTCGCAGATGATCACGTACTCGTCGCCGGACAGGCGCGCGGCCGTGCAGCCGTCCGGCAGGCCGCCCTCCAGCCGGCGGGCCAGGGCGACCAGCAGCTCGTCGCCCGCGTCGTGGCCGAGGGAGTCGTTGACGCGCTTGAAGTTGTCGATGTCGCAGAAGAAGACGGCGACCTTGGAGCGGCCGGGGCCGTCCAGCAGCTTGCCGAGCATCTCCTTCACCAGCGCGCGGTTCGGGAGGCCCGTCAGCTCGTCGTGCGTGGCCTGGTGGCGCAGGGCCTCCGCGGTGCGGCGGCGCTCGGTGATGTCGAGGAACACGATCAGCCAGAAGCGGCGGCCGTCGTCCTGCACGGACAGAGCGATGTGCAGTTCGCAGTACACCTTTTCGCCGTCGGGACGGACGAGGATGCGCTGCGGGATCTTCTGCGTGCGCTCGGCCGCCCACTGCAACGCGGGCGAGGTGTCCTCGGGGTGGGTGAGCTGCTCGGCGGTCATGCCGCGCAGCTGCTCCAGCTCCATGCCCAGCAGGTCGCACAACGCGTCGTTGGCGTCGACCAGCCGCTCGCCCTCGTCGAACAGGCCGATGCCGACGGGCGTGACCGACACCAGGTCGGTGAAGCGCTGCGAGGAACGCTTCACGCGTGCCTCCGCGATGCGCTGCTCGGTGACGTCCTGGGCGGTGCCGACGGCGAGCTGCTTGCCCTGGTCATCGTGGACGATCATGCCGTGGCAGCGGAAGATGCGGTTCGAGCCGTCGCTCAGGACGACGCGGTGCTCGCACTGCACGGCGATCTCGTCGACGGCGAGCTGGCGCCACAGGTCGTCGACCCAGTCCCGGTCCTCCGGGTGCACGAGGTCGAGATAGGCCTGGTAGGTACCCACGACGTCCGGGGGGATGCTGTAGAGCTCGCGCAGCATGTCCGACCACACGACGTCGCCGGTCGCCGGGTTCCACTCCCACATCCCGAGGCGGGCGGCTTTCTGCGCGTCCGCCAGTCTTCGGCGGTCGTCGCGCATCTGGCGTTCCAGCGCGCGTGCCTCGGTGACGTCCTGGATGGTGCCGTGGTAGCGCTCCACCCTGCCCGAGGGTGAAATCTCGGCGCGGGCGCGGCAGATGTACACGCGGTCGCCCAGCTCGCTGCGAACCTCGACCTCGACCGGCTCGTCGTCCTGGGCGTGCAGCAGCTGGTGCCGGAGCTCCTTGACGGCTTCCTTGTCGTCCGGGTGCACGCCGCTCAGCAGGTCGTCGTCCGGGGTCATACCCAGCTCGCCGTACATCTCCATCAGCACTTCGCTGCGGTGCACGGCGCGCGTGCCGGTCTCGTAGGCCCAGCTGCCGATGCGGGCGATGCGCTGGGCTTCGAGCAGCCGCGCGCGTTCCTGGGCGAGCTCGGTGGCGGCGCGCTTGGACTCGGTGATGTCGCGGATGTAGCCGGTGATCTTGTCGAGGCGGCCTTCGTCGGTCAGCCTCGCCTCGGCGACACCGCGGATCCACCGCAGCTGACCGTCCGGGCGCACGATCCGGTACTCGATGTCGATCGGGTCGCCGGTGATCTCGCGGCCCTGCCAGTACGACTCGACCATGTCGTAGTCGTCGGGGTGCACCACGTCCAGAACGGCCTGGGCCCCGGGCACGACACCGCCGCGTTCGACGCCGAGAAGCTCGTAGTGCGTGTCCGACCAGACGGTCAGACCGGTTTCGGGGTCGTACTCCCACGAGCCGAGCTCCGCGACCCGCTGCACCTTGCGCAGGCGGCGCTGTTCGTCGCGTAACGCGTCCGCGGCCGCCGCGAGGTCGGAGACGTCGATCAGCAGAACGGCCTGCAGTCCCGTCCCCGGGACGGCGTGCCTGGCCACGCGCACCGGCAGTTCGCTGCCGTCGCAACGCACCAGCCGCAGGTCGGACTGGTTGCCGAGGAGCAGCTCACCCAGCGCGTGCCCGACGAGGTCGTCGGCTCCCTGCGCGCCGGCCAGCTCCACGGCGGCGGGGTTCGCCTGCATGACGACGCCCTTGATGTCGACCAGCAACGACGGCGCGTCGGGCAGGGTCAGCCCGTCCAGCGTCACCGGAGGCTTCGCAGCCGTCCGTGCACGGCCGTTCACCACCGTCGCGCGTCCTACCCACTTGGGCACCGGCCCACCCTCTCCCGCATCCGCCGCCCGCGGCAATTCGGGTGGGCACGACAACGGCACCCGAACGGCGGCAAACACGAACCCTCTCCTCGGGTGAACACCCGAGGAGAGGGACGGTAGCGCTTCGGAGCGTCATCGCCCACCCCTTGACGGGTTAACGAAAAGCCACGTTCGTGGTTCCGGTACCCGTCAACTTGCATAAAGGTGGCGAATGTTCGGGTTGGATCAGGCGACTCCGTCGGCCTTCGCGGCCACGGCGACAGCGGCCGCGACCTCGGGTCCGACGCGCGGGTCCAGTGCTGACGGAACAATTCGATCTGGACCCAAATCATCTTTGGCGACGGCAAGAATGGCATCGGCGGCCGCGAGCTTCATGCCCTCGGTGATCCGCCGCGCACCCGCGTCGAGCGCCCCGCGGAAAATGCCGGGGAACGCGAGCACGTTGTTGATCTGGTTCGGGAAGTCGCTGCGGCCGGTCGCCACGATCGCGGCGTGCCTGGCGGCGACCTCCGGGTGCACCTCGGGGTCGGGGTTGGACAGTGCGAACACGATCGAGTCGTCCGCCATGCTCGCGATCAGTTCCTCGGACACCTTCGACGAGGACACGCCGATGAAGACGTCCGCGCCGCGCAGAGCCACGTCGATACCGCCGTCGAGGTTGCTCTGGTTGGTGACCGCCGCGATCTCTTCCTTGATCGGGTTCAGGCCGGCGCGCCCGGTGCGGACGATGCCGCGCGAGTCGAGCAGCGTGACCTCGCCGACGCCCGCGGCGAGGAGGATCTTGGCGATCGCGATGCCGGCGGCACCCGCACCGGAGATGACCACCCGCTGGTCATTCACCTTCTTGCCGAGCACCGTGTTCGCGCCGTTCAACGCGGCCAGCGACACGACGGCCGTGCCGTGCTGGTCGTCGTGCATGACGGGGCAGTCGAGCGCCTCGATCAGCTTCTGCTCCAGCTCGAAGCAACGCGGCGCGGCGACGTCCTCGAGGTTGACCGCGCCGAACGACGGGCGCAGCCGGACCAGGGTCTCGACGATCTCGTCGACGTCCGTCGTGTCGAGCACGAGCGGGATCGAGTCGAGGCCGCCGAACGTCTTGAACAGCGCGGACTTGCCCTCCATGACGGGCAGGGAGGCGCTGGGGCCGATGTCACCGAGGCCGAGCACAGCGGTGCCGTCGCTGACGACGACGACCAGGCGGTGTGCCCAGGTGTACTTCGCGGCGAGGCTCGCGTCCGCGGCGATGGCCTTGCTCACTCGGGCGACACCGGGGGTGTAGGCGATGGACAGCGCTTTCGGGTCAGCGAGCGAGGCGGTCGCGCCGACCTCGAGCTTCCCGCCCAGGTGCGCGTTGAAGATCTCCTCGTCCGTCAGCTTCGTCGGATCGGAGTTCTCGGTACGGGCTTCGTTCACTGCTGTCACGGCGTCCCTCCTGCGGTGCGGGCGGCGTAGTAGCCCCATCTGGGCTCATCACCAAACGGCGCACCGGCCCAGCGTTGTCACGCCGGGTACACGGGGCCTGGAAACTCGGTCGAGGCGCTCCGGCGAGTTGCGTCGGAAAGCCACCCGAGTGCTGCGGGTGAGGGAAGTGTGGCAGGGTCACGCTCTGCTGTCTGCGGCGGGGATCACACTTTTTCCGCAGGTCAGAGGGCATGTAGCAAGACGTCCGTCCGGTTTTCTGCACCGACCGGTCGGTTTATGCAGGCAGGAAGCACCCGATCGGTCAAGAACATTGACACCTTAGAGTGACGGCATGCAGGCGAGTTCGCTGAAAATTGACGGCGCGTTCGAGTTCACCCCGAGGACATTCCCCGACGACCGCGGCGTGTTCGTCTCGCCGTACCAGGAAGCCGCCTTCGTCGAGGCGGTAGGGCACCCGCTGAAGGTCGCCCAGACGAACCACAGCGTCTCGCGCGCCGGGACCATCCGCGGCATCCACTACGCGGACGTGCCGCCATCCCAGGCCAAGTACGTCTTCTGCCCGCGCGGCTCACTCATCGACGTGGTCATCGACATCCGCGTCGGCTCCCCGACGTTCGGCCAGTGGGACGCCGTCCTGCTGTCGGAGGAGAAGTGCAACGCCGTGTACCTCCCCGAGGGCCTCGGCCACGCGATGATCGCGCTGGAAGACGACACGACCCTGAACTACCTCTGCTCCACCGCCTACAACCCGTCCGGCGAACACGGCCTGACCCCGCTCGACCCGGCGCTCGACCTGCCGTGGCCGCGCGAGCTCGAATTCCTGCTCTCGGAGAAGGACAAGGCAGCGCCGACCCTGGCCGAGGCCTACGAGGCCGGCACGCTGCCGCGCTACGAGGACTGCCTGGCGCTGTACGCGTCCCTCAAAGCCTGAGCCTGGGCCTCGGCCAAAGCCGAGCTTTGACGACTCCGAGCACCTCGGCCGGCCCGAGTTGCTCGGAGTCGGTGCTGGCGAACGGGTTGTCTCCCACGACGTGCCACCCACCGTCCACAGGGTGGGAGGCACGCTTGATCGACAACTGACCGGGTCGGCTGGCCCACCGGACGAGGACCACGTCGTTGTTTTTGGGTGTCGCACCCCATCTGACCAGCACGATGTCCTCGTGGCGCAGGGCAGGCACCATCGACGGCCCTGTCACGAGCACGGTGGAGAGACGCGGTCTCAACGATCACCCTTCGGTCAGCCGGAGTAGGGTCCTTCTTGTCGGAGCATCCACTGTTTTCATTCTGGGAGGAACGATGCGACTCGTGTCGCGCATTCTCCGCCCGCGCGTCGAGGCAACCGCGCACTGCGACCTGCCCTGCGGCGTCTACGACCCGGCGCAGGCCCGCATCGAGGCCGAGTCGATCAAGGCGGTCCAGGAGAAGTACCAGGCCAACGAGGACCCGGAGTTCCGGGAGCGCGCCGTCCTGATCAAGGAGCAGCGCAGCGAGCTCGTCAAGCACCACCTGTGGGTGCTGTGGACGGACTACTTCAAGCCGCCGCACTTCGAGAAGTACCCCGAGCTGCACGACCTCTTCAACCGCGCCACCAAGGCCGCGGGCGCGGCGGGCACGAAGGGCTCGATGGACCCGGCCTCCAGCCAGGCTCTCCTCGACCTGATCGCGCAGATCGACAAGATTTTCTGGGAGACCAAGCAGGGCTGAGTTCAGAGCCTTGTTGACGACGCTGACCTGCGAAGACCTCTTTCGCAGGCCAGCGTCGTTTTTCGTCACTCAGGGTCGTTCGGCGGCCCCCAGCCGGAAGCTCACGCCACTCCAACGCGCCTACGGAAGCCTTGTGGGCACCGCCGAAGAGACGGCTCGGCAGAAGATCAAGCGTGTCTCACACAGCTGCCAGTAGAGCGTCGCGGCTTGGTTGTGCTCCGTTGAGTCGGCACTCATCACCCAAAAACCCGGATGGTCGCGCTCTCATGCACATCGCTGCCGAGATGGCGGTAGAGAAATGCTGACGCAAACGTTTGCTGATCATCCCAACTGCTGCCAACCGTGCAGTTGGCAGCCATGAGAGCGCGATCTTCATGATCGAAGCGCGGCTGCCAGCTGCGACACGCTACTAGGCGGACGACCACGGTTGGTGGTTGAGGCTCTGCCGGGGCACCCCGGCAAGCGGGTCTCCAGCCCGAATGATTCGAGAAAACGGGCTGTCACAAGCCATCTGCGCCCCAACCGGTGGTCAGTACGGCGGCGAAAGCATACGCGAACGCGAAGACCCCAATGGCTGCGAAATCGAAACGAGTGCCAACGCCGGCGTTGGCGGACACGACCAGCCCGGCGATGATGATCACCCCGCTCAGGCAGCCGGTCGGCCACGCGGGGCGCAAGCCCAGCAACCGCAGAGTCAGTCCGGCCAGCACCAGGACCAGGACCAGCCCGCCACCCGCGGTGAGCATGCCGACGCCAAAGCACTCCATCCCGCCACTCGGGCACAGCACCTTCGCGGTGGACGGCCTGGCCAGCAGGTAGTAGCCCCATCCGAAGACGGCGCCCACCAGCGCGCCGATCACCATGCTTCGCAGTACCCCCATGGCGATGATCGTGCGTCATGGGGCAGGTCGTGTCGTGCGTGGAACTACTCAACGAACGAGGCTGCACCGGACAAATCGACAAGATTTTCGAGGAGACCGAGCAGGGCTGAGTTTCCCTTTGAACGGCGCCGCATCCCGTTGGGAAGCGGCGCCGTTGTGCGTTCTCCGGGTAACCCTCGGCTCGCGGTGTGCGATGTGACCAGATGCACACGCTGTGAGGGGTGGATTTCCGGGTGACTGAGTCATGGGACTTCTTCGTGTCCTACACCGAAGCCGACCTCGCATGGGCCGAGTGGATCGCCTGGGAACTCAAGGAGCAGGGTTACCGAGTGCTCCTGCCGGAGTGGGACATGGTGCCCGGCACCAACTGGGTCGACGTGATGCATCGCGGGGTCCAGCACTCCGAACGCATGATCGCCGTGCTGTCCGCCGCCTACCGGGAGTCCGTCTACGGCAGGCCCGAGTGGCAGGCCGCGTGGCGGGATGATCCGACTGGCGGGAGCCGGAAGCTGATCCCGCTGCGGGTGGAGGACTGCGAGCCACCCGGTCTGCTCGCACCGATCGTCTCGGCAGATCTGTTCGGACTGGATGAGAGCGCCACGCGCCGCCAGCTGCTGCGTGCGGTTCAGGGAGCGGTGAAGGGGCAGCTGACGCCTGAAGAACCTCCTGGACTTCCCACCCCTCGGGTGAAGCCGGCCTTTCCCGGTGCATTGCCCGCTGTGTGGAACGTGCCGCCGCGAAACCCGAACTTCACCGGCAGGGTCGAGTCGCTCGACCGGTTGGCCGAGGCACTGCGCACGGGCTCGACGGTCTCGGTGCACTCGTTGCACGGCATGGGCGGTGTGGGGAAGACGCAGATCGTCGTCGAGTACGCCTGGCGCTTCGCGAGCCAGTTCGACGTGGTCTGGTGGATTCCCGCCGAACAACCAACGTTGATCCAGGACCACCTGGCGGAGCTCGGCGTCGCACTCGGCCTCGACGCCGATCCGCCCACCGTCGCCCAGGTCCTCGGTGAGCTGCGGAGCAGGCAGCGCTGGCTGCTGGTGTTCGACAACGCGGAAGACCCCGCGGTGCTGCACCCCTACCTGCCCTCCGGACAGGGCAGCGTTCTGATCACCACCCGCTGCGCCGGATTCACCGCGCTGGGAAAGGTTTTGGACGTCGACGTCCTGAGCCGTGCGGAAAGCGTCGCGTTGCTGCGGCGTCGCGTGTCGTCGGCCACCGAGCAACAGGCAAACGACCTCGCCGACGTCATGGGCGATCTGCCGCTGGCCATCGAGCAGGCGTCGGCCTACCTGGAGACCACCGGACTCCCGTTGGACGAGTACCTGGCGCTCTTCGCGACCAGATCGGTGGACCTCATCAGCCGCGGGCAGGTTCTCGGCCGGACGGAGACCCTGTCGACGCTGTGGGACATGTCGCTGGCCGAGCTGGCGGCGCGAAGTCCCGCCGCCGCCGAACTCCTCGATCTACTCGCCTGGATGGCACCCGAACCGGTCCCCCTCGACCTGTTCGTCGACCATCCCGACCGGCTTCCCGCCGCGCTGGCCGACGCGGCACGTGATTCGATCAGGTGGACGGACACCGTCGGAGCACTGGTCAGGTTGTCCTTGGCGCGACGGACCGCAACCGAGGTGACGATCATCCATCGCCTGCTGCGGGAGTCGCTGCGTGCGCACCACCTCGGCGCCTCCGATGCGCAGCCGAAGGTCTCGACGATCCGGCGGCTCCTCAGGCACGACCTGCCCGAGGCCATCATCGGCGAACCCGCAGGCTGGCCACGATGGCGTTCTCTGCTCCCACACGTCCTCGCGGTCACGGAATCCCAGGCAGGGCCCGTTGACGTGCTCAGCGGATGGCTGCTCGACCGCGCCGCCACCTATCTGCACTTCACTTCCCGCGTCGACGACGCCATTCCCCTGTTCGAACGAGCCGTCGCGATCCGGACGGAGATCCACGGCTCCGGCAACCGCTGGGTCGCGGACAGCCTAAACAATCTCGGGCGCGCGCTCATCGACCAAGGACGAGTCGCCGAGGCCGCCTTGCTGCTCGAACGCGCCGTTTCCCTGTATGAAGCCGTCTACGAGCCCGGTCGCTCCGGACTCGGCCACGGCCTCGCGAACCTGAGCATGGCTTACCACTTCTTTGACCGGTCCGCGGAGGCACTTCCCCTGCTGGAACGCTCTGTCACCATTCTCACGATCAGTCTCGGCTCCAGCCATCCCACGGTCGCCACCGGTCTGACGAACCTCGGTGTGGTCCTCAGAAGGTTGGGCCGGCCCCAGGAGGCGATGCACCGCTTCGCAAGCGCTTTGGCCATCTTCAACGCCACCCACGGACCCGATCACATCGAGAGCGTGTCGATCTACTGCAACATCGGTGATCTCCTCTCCGAATCCGGCCGGGGAGAAGAAGGCAAAGACGCGATCTTGCGGGGACTGGCCATCGCCGAGTCCGTCCTCGGACCCGACCACCCCGTCGTCGCCAACTGCTTGATGAGTCTCTCTGAGGTTCTCGAGCGGATGGGCCATGTCGATGACGCCCAGGAAGCCGGGGAAAGAGCGCGCAAGATCCTCGAAAAGTACAGAAAAGGTGCCGCTCCCTGAACCAGGAAACGGCACCTTTCGCAGGTGAATCAAGAACTACGCGGCGTTCGCCACCTTGCCGATCACCTCGAAATCGGTGCCAGTGGGCGAAAGCCCCTCGAACTTCAGCTTGACCTGCTCCTCCCCCTCAACCTCGGTGTCGGCCACGGTCGGCACGTCGACGTCCAGCGACGTCTGCCCGGCCGGAATGAACACCCACACCTGAAGCCCGGTGGACGACAACGGCCGAGACGGCGACGGCTCCTCGCCGGAGTTCTCGCGGAACCACTGCGCGTCAACGTCCGTTGTGGACAGTTCCGAAGCACCAGGCGCCACCGGCAGCCCCACGAGGACGAAGCTCGAATCCGCGGCCTCCGACAGGGTCAGCTTCCAGCGCAACGTCCCGCCCTCGACGACGCTCTCCGCGACCGGCGTGACCGAGAGCTTCGGGATCGGGTCGTCGTTGCGCACCAGCAGGCCGCCGAACGCGGCGCCCACCACGGCGTTGCCGATGGCCGTGACGCCGATGGGATAGCGGGTGTCGGCGCTCCACCTCGTGTTGGCGGTGTAGGTGATCGGGACCTCGACGCGGTGCTCACCCGGCTTGAGCGTCACGAGCTTGGTGACCGGGGTGTTGGTCTTCGTGTCGTTGTAGAAGAGCCGGACCACGCGGGTGCCGTTGCCGGTGGCGGTGACGGCCACGTTGTGGGTCACGGTGCCCGAGTCGCCCTCGTCCACCGAGATCACGGTGGCGTCGACGCGGCCCAGACGGGTGGGCACGACCGGGGGCAGGCCCTTGTTCCAGCCGTGGGCGTCGATGAGCAGTGCCTCGCCGCCGGCCGACTCGGGAACCAGTTCCAGCGATGTCGCGTGGCCGAGGCCGGTGGGCAACGGGACGCGGACTTCCTGTGCCCACAACGCACTCAGGCGGGTCGTGCCGGGCAGGCCCGTCACCGACACCGTGCCCAGGGAGTGCTTCTGTCCACTTTGGTCCGTCACGGAGACGCCGAAGCGGGTGGCCGGGGTGTTGGCCGGGACCGCCAGGCGCAGTGCGAGTTCCTTCGATCCGTGCAGCGACACGGGCTTGGCCGGGATGATCACGCCTGCCTGGCCGGCGGCCGTCCACTTGAGAGCGACCGACTCGCGCTCCGGCTGGGTCGTGGCGTAGCGGAAGCGGACCAGGTGCGGCGAGCGGGAGCCGCACGAAGCAGCGGCGTCGGTCGTCACCTGGGCGCACACCCTCGCGCTGCCGGAAGCCTGGGTGTCGGGCGAAGGCACGACGAACGGCTTGCGGTGGCCGCCGACCGCGTGCGAGAGGACGCGGGCCGGGTCGGCCGACGGGGCGCGGACGCCGGAGCCGTCGAGCAGCGGGAGCACCGACTCGTCGCGGGAGAGGAACAGACGGGCCGACGCCGCGATGTAGGTGGCGCCTGCCGCCTGCTGCTGGCCCGCGGTGAGGCGGGTGGCGGTTCCCGGGGCGCACACCGGGTCCGGCTGCTGGCCCGGCGAGAAGTCGTCGAACGCCGGCGCCTCGGCCTGGCCGGGGGTCCACTCGCTGTTGAAGAAGTTGTGGTTCGCGCCGACCACGTACAGCGCGCTGTGCAACGCCGCGCCGCGGCTGATACCGCGGGTCTGGTCCACGAACATCTGGCCCTGCAGGTCGGACACGTCGCCGTCGCAGCCGGGCAGGAACGTCACGGACGGCACGTCGGGCTGCGGGTTGTGGCCGAAGATCGTCGGACCGATCAGCACGGTGCCGCGGATGTTCCAGCGCACCGGGCCGGTGAAGCCCGTGTCGCCCGGCGGCGTGTTCAGGCTGTCGGTCGCGGCCCGGTTCACGCCCTCGCCACCACGCGAGTGGCCCACCAGCATCACCTTCGACAGGTCAGCGGGCGGCGCGTCCTTCACCGCGGCAGGCGCGGACGTGCGTCCGTAGCCAACCCAGTCCGCCCACTTCGCCAGGTGGTGGCGGACCAGCGACGAACGTCCCTGCGCTCCCGCGTCGACGGTGTTCGCGTCCTGGGCGTTGATGCCGTTGGCCGAAATCGACACCGTCACGTACCCCTGAGACGCCAGCAGTTCCTGCGCCTTGAGGTAACCGCGGTGGCTCGGCACGGCCTTCAGGCCCGCCGGGCACGGCCAGTTGCCGGTGAACTGGTTCGGGTTCGCCGGGTTGTAGCAGGTGAAGTGACGCCCGTGCAGGAAAAGTGCGAGCGGCCGCTTGCCGGGCGCACCTTTCGGCGCCACGACGACGGCCTCCATCTCGATCGGCTGCGGGTACTCGGGCAGCTTGATCGAGTCGAGCGAGTACTCGCCCTTGGTCGTCGCGAACGGTCCCGGCTTGCCGGGGTCCACGGCGGCCTCCGGCCACAGCGCGGGCAGCCGCGGCACGGCCAGGCTCGCCGGTGCGGGCGGCGTCACGTCCAGCCGCTTCCCCGCCGAGCGCACCTGCAGCGCGCCGGGGTTCTTCAGCGGGGCCGTGAGGGTGAACGTGCGCAGGTCGGACGACTCCCTGGCCGTGCCGAGAAGCTGGTCCCCCTCCCAGAACTCGACACCCGCGTCCGACAACGGCATCGGCGTGGAAGCGGTCCACCGGATGACGTCACCGGCCACCGCCCAGCCCGGTGACGGTGGTTCCGGCGCGGCGGCGGCCGGCAGCGCGGGTATGACCGCGACCAGCACAGCGGGTATCAGAAGTGCGACTGTTCGGCGCATGAGTGGCCCCCTCGAAAAGGAATACCACTCAGTTCTAGCGACGCCGCACTGCACGCGGCACACCGTTGTGCCGTGAATACGCCAATTAAAACGACAACCAGACGTCGGTATTACGCCATTCAGCCCAAAGGCGGGTGATTTCCCTCAGCAATCCGAAAAGGCGAAATGTCAGCGGCCCCCAGGGTCGGCGTCTCGCTCGTTCTGGCGCAGCTTGTTCCACGTCGAGGTGAGCTCAGCTCTGATGCGCGCGACGCGAACCCCGAAGGCCTCGCGGATCTCCTGGGCATCTACCTCGTCAGGGGCGCCGTGGTCGGGGTGCTCGGCGGTCATGGCGAGCGGGGTACCTCGTAAGGGCACTCCCCCAAACGTGTCGCCGGTCACTCCTTAGGATCGAACAGGTGAGCACCCACCTCTACCTGCTGCGGCACGGCCAGACCGAGTGGTCCGAGACCGGCAGGCACACGGGACGCACTGACATCGAGCTGACGCCGGAAGGTGAGCAGCAGGCACGCCGGGCGGGCGCCACGCTCGCGCGGCTGCGGGGCACGGACCAGGCTCCCGCGCTCGTGCTGACGAGCCCGCGGCAACGCGCGACCAGAACGGCGGAGCTCGCCGGTCTCGAGATCACCGCGATGACCGAGGACCTCGCCGAGTGGGACTACGGCGACTACGAGGGCATCACCACGCCGCAGATCCGCGAGCGCGTGCCGGGCTGGACGGTGTGGACGCACCCGATGCCGAACGGCGAGACGCACGCGGAGGTGCAGGAGCGGGCCCGCACCGTGCTCGCCGAAGTGCGCAAGATCCTTCCCGGCGGCGACGTGGTGCTCGTCGGGCACGGACACTTCAGCCGCGTGCTGATCGCCGCGTGGCTGGGACTGGCGCCCGACCAGGGTGTCCACTTCGGACTGGACCCGGCCGGCACCTGCCAGCTGGGCGACGAGCGGGGCGACCCGCAGGTGCGCCGGCTCAACGTGCCGGCCTGGGAGGTGTGATGATCCGGCGGGTGGAACCGCGCGACGTCGACGCGGTCGTAAAGCTCGTGCACGAACTGGCGCTGTACGAACGTGCGCCGGAACAGTGCCACCTCACCGCTGAGCAGTTGCACACCGCGTTGTTCGGCGACCGACCAGCCCTGTTCGGCCATGTGGCCGAAGTGGACGGTCAGGTCGTCGGAATGGCGTTGTGGTTCCTCAACTTCTCGACGTGGGACGGCGTGCACGGCATCTACCTCGAGGACCTCTACGTCACGCCGGAGCAACGCGGCAACGGGCTGGGCAAGAAACTCCTGGAAACACTCGCACAGGAGTGCGTCGCCAAGGGTTACACGCGCCTGCAGTGGTCGGTGCTCAACTGGAACGAGCCGAGCATCAGGTTCTACGAGTCGTTGGGCGCCGTCCCAATGGACGAGTGGACAGTGATGCGAGTGGCCGAAGAAGCGCTGCAAAAGCTCGGTTCTTCACTCTGAAGATCGACGGAAGGTCTCGAAAAGCTCACGAAACGGGTATTCCACACAGGACGAGTGCACGGTCCTGGCAGCGTCCCCGCTCGCCGATCCCCCGGCACAAGTAAGCGTGGAAAGAAGGAAGACCGTGTACGAAGACTCGGGCAGCAGCACCGGATCCCTGATCTTCAGCCTTGTTTTCGCCGTGATCGTCATCGCCGGCATGTGGGCGACGTTCAGCAAGGCGGGCAAGCCGGGCTGGGCGGCCATCATCCCGATCTACAACCTCTACGTGCTGCTGAAGGTCGCGGGACGCCCCGGCTGGTGGCTGATCCTCTTCATCATCCCGTTCGTCAACTTCATCATGTCGATCATCGTCGCGATCGACGTCGCGAAGTCGTTCGGCAAGGGCGGCGGGTTCGGGTTCTTCCTGCTGGCGCTGCTCCCGTTCATCGGCTACCCGGTGCTCGG
The DNA here is from genome assembly GCF_016907955.1 of Lentzea nigeriaca. Taxonomy (GTDB): domain Bacteria; phylum Actinomycetota; class Actinomycetes; order Mycobacteriales; family Pseudonocardiaceae; genus Lentzea; species Lentzea nigeriaca. Next base: position 285,829 of record NZ_JAFBCX010000004.1, read on the forward strand.
CTTCGGCAGCGCGCAGTACCGCGGCCCGGCCGCCGGTGGCCAGGCCTACCAGGGCTGAGCCGCACGCCAGGAGAGGCCGGGTCTGTACTTCGGGCCCGGCCTTCACTATGGTCGGGAATGAAACCGTTTTCAGAACGCTTCAGACGCCGAGCAGCCGCCGCCCTCGACGCAGGACGAGGAAGGACCTCTCAACGATGAGGCGTCGACTGACCGGCGCGTTCGTGGCGCTAGCGGTGGTCGTGGCACCGATGGGCGTGGCGAAGGCGGCCAGCTTCAACGTCAAGGACTACGGCGCGAAGGGCGACGGCAAGGCGATCGACTCGGTCGCCATCGACAAGGCCATCGCGGCGGCGTCGGCGGCGGGCAACGGCGTCGTCGAGATCCCGCCGGGCACCTACCTGTCGCGTTCGATCCACCTCAGGAGCAACGTCACGATCAACCTCCAGCAGGGCGCGCGAATCGTGGCGTCGGGCAGCGGCATCGACGCGCCGGAGTCCAACCCGAACTCCAAGTACCAGGACTTCGGGCACAGCCACTTCCGCAACGCGCTGCTGTGGGGCGAGAACGTCGAGAACATCAACTTCACCGGCAAGGGCATGATCGACGGCGCCGACAAACTCGAGACCGGCGAGAACATCCCCGCGGGCAAGGGCGACAAGATGCTGTCGCTCAAGTTCTGCAAGAACGTCAATATCACCGACCTGACGTTCCGCGAGGCCGGCCACTTCGCCATCATCACCAACGGCTGCAACGGGATGAAGCTCGAGCGCATCACCGTCGACACCCCCGACGACCGCGACGGGATCAACTTCATCAACAGCTCCAACATCGAGCTGTCGAACTCCACGGTCATCGCCAGCGACGACGCGGTGGCGTTCAAGAGCGACTACGCCACCGGCAAGACCTTCCTGTCGGAGAACGACATCGTCCGCGACTCGACCATCCAGTCGACGGAGAACAACGCCATCCAGTTCGGCTCGGAGACCTGCGGCAGCTTCAAGAACGTCCAGTTCCGCAACCTCAAGGTCACCGGCGCCTCGAAGGCCGGCCTCGGCATGGTGTCGATGGACGGCGCGGTCATCGAGGACGTCCTCTACGACAACATCCAGCTCACGAAGACCGCCTCGCCGATCTTCATCCACATCGGCAAACGCGGCCGCTGCCCTGGCAACCCGCCCACCGGCAACATCCGCAACATCACCTACCGCAACATCACCGGTACGAACCTGACCGCACCGCGCGACATCCCCGGCGACCCCGAGTACGCGTCGACCATCTCCGGCCGCGCCGACTCGAAGATCACCGGCCTGACGTTCGACAACGTGAAGCTGACGGTTCCCGGCGGTCACAAGGAATCGGACGCCTCCCGCGTGCCGCCGGAGGTCTCCGGCGAGTACCCGCCGCGGATCTTCGGCGTGCGGCCCGCGTTCGGGTTCTGGATCCGCAACGCCTCCGACGTGAGGTTCCTCAACAGCACCATCGAGTTCGAGAAGGGTGACGGGCGGCCCGCGTTCACGACGGACAGCGTTTCCGGGATCTCGCTGAACGGCGTGAAGGTGGAGCGCAGCACCGGGGCGAACGATCTGCAATGGCGCAAGAGCAGCGGAACGTCGGTCACGGACAGCACTTCGACGTCGGGACAGGCGCTGCGGGCGAAGACCGGTTAGTGAGCCTCAGATGACGCCGACCGCGCCATAGGTGGAGGCGTCGGCCGCGGCGGAAGTCCCCGGCAGCTCGCCGTCCGCCCTCCAGTGGGCGGCGAGCACCAGCCCCGGCTCCAGCAGCTTGAGGCCGCAGACGAGCTCCTCCACGTCCTGCTTGGACCGCGGGATCAGCGTGCTGCCGAGATCGCCGGACAACACCAGCAGACGGTCCACGACGTCCGGCTCGACGTCCTTCGTCAGGTGCGTCAACGCCAGCACGCTGCCCGAGCACAGAGCGGCGCGGTAGCGCGCGACGACGCCCACGGGCTCGTCGGCGATGTACGGGAGGATGCCGATCATCAGCACGGCGGTCGGCTCGGTGAAGTCGATGAGGCGGCGCGTTTCTGGGTGGCGGAGCACAGCGCCCACGTCGCACACGTCGGCTTGGACGATGGCGGCGTTCAGGTTGTCACGCAGCATCGTGCGGGCGTGCGCCACGGTGTCCGTGTCGTGGTCGACGTAGACGACGTTGCAGGACGGGTCGATGGACTGGGCCACCTCGTGCACGTTGCCCGCGGTCGGGATGCCGCTGCCCAGGTCGAGGAACTGGCGGATGCCCATCTCCTCCACGCACAGGCGCACCACGCGGCGGGAGAAGGAGCGGATCGTGCGGGCCATTTCGGCTACCGGGAAGTGCTTGATGCTTTCCTCGGCCAGGACGCGGTCCACCGCGAAGTTGTGCGCGCCGCCGAGGTAGTAGTCGAAGAGACGGGCCACATTTGGGCGTTCGGAATCGCCGTTTGTCGTCACCCGCTTCGGGCCGTCCTGCACTGCGCACCTCACCCTGCTGCTCCCGAGCGGCGCGAACGCTGGCAGCACGGTAACTGGCTACTCCGTTCGTGTCCATCCACCATTCGTGAACACACAGGGTGATGACCCCCGGCCGGAGCCGAGGGTCATCGCAGGGTTACCGCTGATCAATCGAGGTGCGTCAGACGCCCGCGGTCCGCTTGATCCAGTCGCGGTAGGGAGCGTGGTTGATGCTGGTGTAGTTCGAGACGTCCTTGCGGTTCGAGGTGGACGCGACGCCAACCTGACGGCCGCCCGCGAACATCGGGCCACCGGAGTCCCCACCCGCGGCGATGCCGTCGATGCGGAACACGCTGATCGCGACGCCGCGGCGGTAGTCCTCACCGCGGGTGTTCGTGACCCGCGTGTTCGCGACCTTCAGGTAGCGGGACTGGCAGTTGATCTCCTGGCCGATGCAGGTGGCACCCCAGCCGTACAGCTGCACGGTGTCGCCGACCTTCACGGTCGCGCCGAGCGGGGAGAACGGCGCCGACATCGACGTGGTCACGTGTACCAGGGCCAGGTCCGCCGACGGGTGCTTGACGATGCGGTCACCGGTGACGAGCTGGCCGCCGGACGTCTGGTCCAGGCTGCCCGCCCGGAACGTGTACCTGCCGGACGAGGCCACGCAGTGCTCAGCGGTCAGGATCCACTGAGGTGCGATCTTCGTCGCGGAGCAGTTCTCGCGGCCGTTCACGAACAGACGAGCCGCGTACGGGAAGTTCTGGGCGTAGCTGCCGTCGATGATCATCGGCGACATGTTCGGGTCCTCGGGCGCTGCCGAGGCCGCGGGTGCGAGGGAGAGCGCCGCCAGGAAGGCGCCCGCGATCGCGGTCAGAACACGCATGGTTGGTCACCTCTTGAGTGCAGGGAGTGGTTAAGCAACCACGCACAGCTTCACCCGATCGTGTGACCGTGACCACCCTCCTTTAGTCGGCTTTGTCGCCTTCGTTCACATCTGCGAGACCAATCGCCCACTGACGGCCGTCGCGGGTGAACAGGAGCACGAGCACGACCACGCAGTAGATGCCGCCCAACGAGCCCAGTAGCTGTTGTTCCGACGGGCCGTACGCGTACCAGGCGCAACCCAGCAGCAGCAGCTGCGTGACGATCACGGGCGTGCGCGCGCCGTAGTGGCCGCGGAACAACATGACCGAAGCGAAGATCACCCCGCCGAACCACAGCACGAGCACACCCGCGGCGCCGAGGATCGGGCCGCCGGAAGCGGCGCCCTGGAGCACGCGGACGACGAGCGCCACGGCCAGCGCGATACCCCCCAGGCCCTGCAAAAAGGTGAGTGCGGCGGCGACGCGGACCGAGCGCGGCGGCGCCGGTGGCTGAGTGGTCACGGGAGACCTTTCCTCACGTTCTGTACTGGTCACGGATCGTAGGCCACCCGGTTGGAGGGCTCTCCGAGCACGTCCGGCGGGGGAAGATCAAGGGGCCTTCAGCGAGCCGGCGGTCGTTCCGGGGTGCACTCGTCTGCGAGGCGCACGCGGTGCTAGCGGAAGGGAGATTTGCGCCACTTTCGTGAAGCTGGAGCCACCCTGAGGGAGGACATGCGCGCCGCCGACGGTCACGCGCTGTCTTACTCTGCAGTAGTGCGCGCTCTTCTCGTGGTGAACCCGCAGGCGACTACAACGACGCCGGCGGGCCGTGACGTTCTGGCGCACGCGCTCGCCAGCGACGTGAGTCTGGAGATCATCGAAACCTGCTACCGCGGCCATGCGGCGGACGCCGCGAGCCATGCGGCGGAGGACGGGTTCGACCTGGTCATCGCCCACGGCGGCGACGGCACGGTCAACGAGGTGGTCAACGGCATCCTGCGGGGCGGCCCACGACCCGACAAGCCGATGCTCGGTGTCGTCCCCGGCGGATCGGCGAACGTCTTCGCCGGCGCGCTCGGCATCCCGCGCGACCCCGTCGAGGCCACCCACGTCCTGCTTCAGGCGATCGAGCACGGCACCAGGCGCCGGATCGGGCTCGGCCAGGTCTTCTCGGACGTCGTCGAGGGCGGCAAGGGCCGCTGGTTCACCTTCAACGCCGGCATGGGCCTGGACGCGGACGTCGTCGCCGGAGTGGAGAAGAAGCGGGCCAAGGGCCGCAATGCGAGTCCCGCTCTCTATCTGAGCGTCGCCATCAAGGCTTATGCGCAGAATGTCCGCAGGCCGCAGCACTTCACCGTCGAGGTTCCGGGAGAACCGCCGTTCAAGGACGTCGGCATGGTGTTCGTGTCGAACACCGACCCGTGGACGTACTTCGGCGACAAGGCGATCCAGCTCAACCCCAGTACGTCGTTCGACGGCGGCCTGGGCCTGAGCGCGTTGAAGACGCTGCGCGTGCCCACCGTCGGCCGCTACGTCGCCCAGGTCCTCTCGACCGGCAATCCCAAGGGCGGGAATCTCGTTCGGCGCGACGACGTGGGTTATGTCAGAGTGAAGTGCGAGGAGCCCGCCAACCTCCAGGTCGACGGTGATTTCCTCGGCACGACGACAGCGGTGGAGTTCCGGGCAGTCCCCGACGCGTTGACTGTTGCCGTTCACGGGTGACCTGCGCCCGCGGAAAGCGCGGGCCAGCGTGAACGGGTGATTTTGCGGGGGTGACCCCGCAGACCCCGCATGTTCGGGCGTTGAGCGCCCGAACGCGCAACTTGACAGTCCGTGATCGGTTCGTGACCGTCTCGGTACCCACCCGGGATGTACTGCAGTCGAGTGACAGCAGAGCGTGAAACCCCAGGTGAACACTGTCGATCTTTTGGGTGAGTTCACTCACCGGGTCAGTGCTAACCCCTTGACATCCCAGCCGTTCGTGAAAGCATTCACAAGCACCCCAAAACGACCGCTGACAACCGGCGTGCCCTTGTGCGCGCCTAGCTGAGGAGTAGTTCCAATGGACTGGCGCCACCGCGCGATCTGCCGCGACGAGGACCCCGAGCTGTTCTTCCCCGTTGGGAACAGTGGTCCCGCGCTGCTTCAGATCGCCGAGGCGAAGACCGTCTGCCGCCGTTGCCCCGTCGTCTCCGACTGCCTCGCGTGGGCGCTCGAGAGCGGCCAGGACGCCGGCGTCTGGGGCGGGATGAGCGAAGACGAGCGCCGCGCACTCAAGCGCCGCAACGCCCGCACGCGGGCCCGCAGCAACGCCTGACCAGGCAGTTAGCCGCGTAGAGCTAGAGATAAAGAAGAGCCCGACACCGTGCCAGGTGTCGGGCTCTTCTTTTGTTTGCACACCCTCCCGCATGACCACGTGAGACCGCTGAGGCTGGCCGTCACGTGTGCACGGCGTTAGTTTAGCGCCGCCCCCTCAGCGGTACGCGCAGGACCGCCTCTGTACCGCCTCGGGGCCTCCGCCGCAAGCTCAACGACCCTCTCAATTCAGAATCGACAAGGGTCCGAACGATCTGCAGACCGAGACGATCGGTGCGCTCCAGGGAGAAACCGGGCGGAAGCCCCTTGCCGTCGTCGGAGATCGTCACGTCGAGCCACTTGGCGGACCGCTCGGAGTGCACGACGACCTCTCCGCGCTGGCCAGGGGCGTAGGCGTGCTCGAAGGCGTTCTGCACGAGCTCGGTCAGCACCATGACGAGCGGGGTCGCGATCTCGGCGGGCACGATCCCGAAACCGCCCTCGCGGCGGACCTTCACCTGGGTCTCGGTGACCGCCACGTCGCTCATCATCGGGATCACCTTGTCGACCACGTCGTCGAGATCGACCCGCTCGTCCACGGACATCGACAACGTCTCGTGAACCAGTGCGATGGAAGTCACACGACGGACCGACTCGGCGAGCGCCTCCTTGGCCTCCGGGTTCGTCAACCTGCGGCTTTGCAGCCTGAGCAACGCGGCCACGGTCTGCAGGTTGTTCTTTACCCGATGGTGGATCTCGCGGATCGTGGCGTCCTTCGACATCAACGCGCGGTCGCGCCGGCGCACCTCGGTGACGTCGCGGCACAGCACGATCGCGCCCGCGGCCTGGCCACGCGGCCGAAGGGGCAAAGACCGGAACAGCACGGCCGCACCACGCCGTGACTCGGCCTCCATGCGCATGGACGGCTGCCCGTCCAGCGCCTGCCTTATGCGCTGAGCGACCTCGGTGGCGTCGAACGGGTCGCCGATGAGGCTGCGGGTCAACGGCGCGAGGTGCACACCGACGAGGTCCGAGGCGTGGCCCATGCGGTGGTAGGCCGACAGCGCGTTCGGCGACGCGAACACAACGGCCCCGGACGGGTCGAGCCTGATCAGGCCGTCACCGACGCGCGGGCTGGTGTGCACGTCCGGCGACGGTTCGGGCGCCGGGAACGTGCCGTCCGCGATCATCTGGCACAGGTCGGCCGCGCTGCCGAGGTACGAGATCTCCAACGGTGACGGCACGCGCGGGACCGCCAGGTTCGTGCTGCGGCTCAGCACCGCGATGACCTGGGTGCCCAGCCGTACGGGGATGGTTTCGCGCCGGACGGGCACGCCCAGGTGCCAGCGCGGATCCTCCTCGCGGCAGATCCGCGACTCGTCGATGGCCCGGCGCAGCTGCGGGTGCTCCTCCGCGTCGACCTCACTGCCGACGACGTCCTCGGGGTGCGCGGTGGGCGCCGTCGTGGGACGGGCCTGCGCGACGCAGAGGAACTTCTCGCCAGAAGGATGGTCGGTGTCCAGCGGCACGTACATGAGGAAGTCCGCGAACGACAGGTCGGAGAGGAGCTGCCACTCGGCGACGACCAGCTGGAGGTGGTCGACGGCGGCGCCGGAGAGCTTCGTGTGCTCGGCCAGCAGGTCCGTGAGCGTGCTCAGAACTCCTCCATGTCAAACTGGTAGTTGAAGAAGTTCTGATCCTAGGAGACACCGATGTCGAAGCGTGCCCGCAAGCGCCGCGACCGCAAGAAGGGTGGCGCGAACCACGGGAAGCGCCCCAACGCCTGAGTGCTGTTAGAACGATGAAGGGAGCCTTCCTCCACCTGGAGGAAGGCTCCCTTCATCGTTTCAAGATCAGTTCTCGGTGCGGATCTCCACGATCGTCGCGCGGATGCGGGCCTTCAGGTCGGCAGGGGCGTGATCCCCGCCGCACTTGCGGGCGAGCAGCGCCTTGAGGTGCTCCTCCAGCCCGAACTGCTCCAGGCACGGATGGCACTCGTCGAGGTGCGTCTGCAGCGCCTCGCGCCGCTTCTGGTCGCACTCCTGGTCGAGGAACAGCCAGACCTCGGACAGGACTTCTGAGCAATCGGTGTCGTGAGGTTCGCCGCAGTTCATGACGCTTCTCCGTTGTTGCCTCGGAGGAAACCACGCTCACGCGCGACGTCTGCCAGCATGTCGCGGAGCTGGCGACGGCCCCGGTGCAACCGGGACATCACCGTGCCGATCGGGGTGCCCATGATGTCTGCGATCTCCTTGTACGCGAAGCCTTCGACATCGGCGAGGTAGACCGCGATCCGGAACTCCTCCGGCAACCGCTGTAATGCTTCCTTGACGTCGCTGTCGGGCAGGTTGTCGAGTGCCTCGACCTCTGCGCTGCGCAGCCCGGTCGAGGTGTGGCTCTCCGCCTGCGCCAGCTGCCAGTCGGTGATCTCGTCCGTCGGCTGCTGAACGGGCTGACGCTGCTTCTTGCGGTAGCCGTTGATGTAGGTGTTGGTCAGGATCCGGTACAGCCACGCCTTGAGGTTCGTGCCCTCCGAGAAGGACTCGAACGCCGAGTAGGCCTTGAGGAACGTCTCCTGCACCAGATCCTCGGCATCAGCCGGATTGCGCGTCATGCGCAGGGCCGCCGAGTACAGCTGGTCGAGCATCGGCATGGCGTCGCGCTCGAAACGCGCGGCACGCTCCGCCGTCGTCTCCGTTGTGCCGGTGGCGGGCACCGCGCTCCCTTCCCGATGGTCCTGGGTCGGGACTGACTCTACGCGGGGCCGCTCGAGCATGTTCGTCACCACGTCCTGGGTAACAACGGACGTGCTGGTAGTAATTCCGCATGGCCGGACGTGGGACGCCCGCCACAGCGCTGCTGGACAAGCAGCGGGTGGCGCACACCTTGCACTCGTACGAGCACGACCCCCGCCACGAGTCCTACGGGCTGGAGGCGGCCGAGGCGCTCGGGCTGGAGCCCGGCCGCGTGTTCAAGACACTCGTGGCCGAGGTGGACGGCAAGCTCGCGGTCGGCGTCGTGCCGGTGACGTCCCAGCTCGACCTCAAAGGGCTCGCCGCGGCGTTGAAGGGCAAGAAGGCCAAAATGGCCGTAGTCGCCGACGCCGAACGCGCGACTGGTTATGTCGCCGGCGGAATTTCTCCGCTCGGACAGAAGAAGCGGTTGCCAGTTGTTCTCGACGAGTCGGCGTCGAATTTCGAAACGATTTTCTGCAGCGCCGGCAGGCGTGGCCTCGAAGTCGAGATCACGCCTGCCGACCTGGTGCGACTCACCAATGCGGTGGTCGCGCGAATCAGCGCTTAGCTGGCCGGTGCCATCAGGTCGCCGACCCGGACGAGCGCGCCGAGACCGGACGGCCACGCGACGGTGACCGAGTCGCCCAGGCTGCCCTTGCCGGGCAGGTTGAACTGGATGGACGCGGGATTCACCCGAGGGCCGTGGATCTGCGAGGCGACGTAGACAGCGGCCTCGTGGGTCCCGTCGACCGGCAGCTCGACGTAGTGCCCGGTCTGGCCGCCTGCCAGCTGGACGTTCATGTCCCGCCCCTCGGCGTCGAGGAAGCGCACGTTGCTGAGGGTGCCGCCGATCTTGCAGGAGACACCCTCGGCCGCGGCGAGCCTGATGTGGTGCGCCGTGGTCGCCTCCGACGGCGAGTGCATCTTGTGCGCGGTGATCACCAGATCGCTGCCGCTGCACCACGGAGTCTCGGACTGCGCGGAAGTCTCGGACTGCTTGCCGAAGCCCTGCGCCGCAGATGTTCCCGCGACGGCCAGAACGGCGCCAACAGCCAGTACGCCAATCATCGTCGTCTTGCGGAACCTGTTCACGTGTTCTCCCCGAATTCAAGTCGATTCGCGTTATCCCCTACGCCCACAGGTGACGCGCTCGATCCCCATTCGGTTGTCAGCGAGAACGAAACTCATGCTTTCGGCCGATTCGCGTCTTGATTGGTGCTATTCGCCGGTCTGACCGTCGATCGACTCCCTGAGCAGGTCGGCGTGGCCGTTGTGGCGCGCGTACTCCTCGACCATGTGGGTCAGGATCCAGCGCAGGCTCGGCACCCGGCCGTCCCGCCACGGCGCGCGCTTCGCCGGTTGGTTCAGGTCACCGCTCTCCAGCGCTTCCGCGACGGCCATGCGGGCCCGGCCGACCTCGTCCTGCCAGAGAGCGCGCAGCTGCTCCGGGGTGTCCTGGGCGGCGGAGTGCCAGTCCCAGTCGTTGTCGGCCTTCCAGTCGACGCTCGCCCACGGCTCCAGCGGTTCCCGGTCGTGCAGGACGGTGTGGAACCACTGCTGCTCGACGTATGCGAGGTGCTTCAGCATGCCGCCGAGCGTCATCGACGACTTCGCGGTGGTCCGGTCGAGCTGCTCGGCGGTGAGACCGTCGGTCTTCCACGCGAGGGTGGCGCGGTGGAACTCCAGGAAACCGGTCAGGGTGGCGAGCTCGTCACCGTCCATCGGGGGTTCGGGACGGCCCTGTTCGTCGAAGTCGGTCATGGACGCGGACGTTAGTCGAGCGGGCGCAGCACGCGGTCCAGCCATTCGCCGACGCACCGGCCCACGTCCGCGACCGACGCCTTCAGCGAGTGGTCGCCTTTCAGCAGCACCACTTCGCGGTGGTGGCCGGACGGCGGCTGCCCGAACGGGTCGTTCTCGCCCTGCACCACCAGGGTCGCGACCTCGACGCCCTCCAGCTCCGCCAGGCGCGACTTCTCCGGCTTGCCTGGCGGGTGCACCGGGAACGCGAGGCACAGCACCGCGACCGCCTGGCCCTCGACCGACGTGCGGCAGGCCACGCGGGCGCCCGACGACCTGCCCCCGAACACCAGTGGCAGGCCGTCGAACCAGCGTTCGCCCAGATCGTCGACCACGGAAAGCCAGGCGGTGTCGAGCTGTGTGGCCGGTGCGGGGGCGCGGCGGCCCGCAACGCGGTAGGGCTGTTCGACCAGGGCCACGTGCACGCCGACGGCGTTCGCGGCGTGGCACGCGGCGACCAGGTCCGGGGCTTCGACGCCGCCACCGGCTCCGTGGCCGAGCAGCAGAGCCGCGCGCGGTTCGTGGGCGCAGTGCAGCGAGGCCCTGGCCGGGCCGTGCGGCGTGTCCACCAACAGCGTCGTCACGACAGCTCGAACAACGTGGGTGCGGGCTTCTCTTCCTCGTTGAGAGAGACGCGTTCCATCAGGGACGGATTGTTGTTCTTCACGCTGTTCACCGCCATCGACACAGGACGCAGCTCCAGCGCGTCGACGATCGAGGGGTCCGGGGCGAGCAGCTCGGACGGGTCCAGCGACGTCGGGTCGAGCCACGCCGACCAGCGGTCCTGAGGCAGCAGCAACGGCATGCGGTGGTGCACCTCGGTCATCGCGCCGATGGCGTCCGTGGTGAGCACTGCGCACGTGACGGTCGGAACGTCGTCCTTCCACCACACCGACCAGATGCCGGCCATCGCCAGGGAAGCGCCATCGCCGAGAGTGATGAAGTATGGCTGTTTGCGTCCCTCGCCCGGCTGCCATTCGTACCAGCCGTCGGCGGGCAGGATGCAGCGGCGCTTCATCGCGGACTGCTTGTAGGCGGGCTTCTCCAGCACGCTCTCCGCACGGGCGTTGATCATCTTCGCGGCGCCGGAGAGGTCCTTGGCCCAGTGCGGAACGAGGCCCCAGCGCATGACGCGGATGCTCCGCTCCACCTCGCCCTCGGCTGTGTCGGACTCCTCTTGGGGAGGTTTGCGCTCGACCACCGCCATGACGTGCTTGGTGGGAGCGATGTTGTAGTCCGCCCCTGGCGCCTCGTCGCCGGTTCCGTCCACCGCGTCGAACTCGGCCGCCAGCAGCGCCGGGTCCTTGGTGGAGGCGTACCTACCACACAAAACCGATCACCTCCGAAGCCGTCATCGTCGCACGTCGGGAACACCTGTGCGAGCCGCCCCAATTCCGATGCGGGATCATTTGCCCATGACTCAGCACTGGTCAGCCCCCAGCGCACCCGGTCCAGTCCACGCGACCGTGCCGGTGCCCGGCTCGAAGTCGATCACGAACCGCGTTCTGGTGCTCGCGGCACTGGCCGACGGGCCGTCCACGGTGCACGCACCGTTGCGCAGCAGGGACACCGTGTTGATGGCGGCTGCCCTCTCCTCGCTGGGCGTCACGTTCATCGACCGGGAGGACGGCGGCTGGGACGTGCTGCCCGGTCTGCTGCGCGGACCGGCGGACGTCGACTGCGGTCTGGCCGGCACCGTCATGCGGTTCCTGCCGCCCGCCGCCGCGATCGCCGAGGGCGAGATCCGGTTCGACGGCGACCCGCACGCACGCAAGCGGCCGATGAGCACCGTGCTGGGCGCGTTGCGCTCGCTGGGCGCGGACGTCGAGGGCGACGCGCTGCCGTTCACGTTGCGCGGAACGGGATCGCTGCCCGGTGGTGAGGTCACGATCGACGCGTCGGGCTCGTCGCAGTTCGTGTCCGGGCTGTTGCTGTCCGGCGCGCGGTACGACAAGGGCGTCACGGTCCGGCACGACGGCAAGCCCGTGCCTTCGTTGCCCCACATCGACATGACGGTGGAGACGCTGCGTTCGGTCGGCGTCCGGGTGGAGACCGGCGCGAACCTCTGGCACGTCGAGCCCGGCCCGATCGCCGCCCGCACGTGGCACGTGGAGCCGGACCTGTCGAACGCGACGGTGTTCCTGGCAGCGGCCGCGGTGACCGGTGGCGAGGTGACGGTTCCGCACTGGCCGGCCAAGACCACCCAGGCGGGCGACGCCGTGCGCGACATCCTCGAACGGATGGGGTGCACCGTCGACCTGTCGGACAAGGGCCTCACGGTGCGCGGGCCCGCGAAGCTGTCCGGTTTGGACATCGACCTGCACGACGAGAGCGAGCTGACGCCGACCGTCGCGGCACTGGCGTCGCTGGCGGAGGGCCGGACGATCATCCGCGGTGTCGCGCACATCCGCGGCCACGAGACGAACCGGATCGCCGCGCTCGTCAACGAGATCAAAGCGTTGGGCGGCAACGCGACCGAGACCGAGGACGGCCTGATCATCGATCCCGCGCCGCTGCACGGCGGTGTGTGGCAGGCCTACGCCGACCACCGGATGGCGACCGCGGGCGCGATCATCGGGCTGGTGGTGCCGGGCGTCTCCGTCGACGACATCGGGTCGACGACCAAGACGATCCCCGACTTCCCGGGGATGTGGGACGCCATGCTCACTCCAGGCGCGTTGAAGTGAGCAAGCGCGACTGGCGCAAGCTCGACGAGTCCGACGTGCGCGTGCGCCCCGGCAAGGGCAGCAGGCCGCGCAGCAAGAGGCGGCCCGACCACGCCGACGCCGAGAGCGCGATGGTGATCGGCGTGGACAGGGGCCGCTGGACGTGCGCGCTGGACGACGACGTCGTGGTGACCGCGATGAGGGCGCGGGAGCTCGGCCGCACCCCGGTCGTCGTCGGCGACCAGGTCGGCCTCGTCGGTGACACGTCGGGCCAGCCGGACACGCTGGCCCGCATCGTGCGCGTCGAGGAACGCACCTCGGTGCTGCGCAGGACCGCGGACGACACCGACCCGTTCGAACGCGTCGTCGTCGCGAACGCCTCCCAGCTGATCATGGTGGTCGCGCTGGCCGATCCCCCGCCGCGCACGGGTTTCATCGACCGGTGCCTGGTCGCCGCCTACGCGGGCGGCCTGGAACCGGTGCTGTGCCTCACGAAGTCTGACCTGGCATCTCCCGACTCCCTGCTGGCCCTGTACACCGAGCTCAACGTGCCGGTGATCGTGACGCGGTTCGACGAGGAACCCACCGAGCTGCGCGACCGGCTCACGGACACGGTGTCGTGCCTGATCGGCCACTCCGGCGTCGGCAAGTCCACTTTGGTCAACCGGCTGGTGCCGGACGCGAACCGCGCGGTCGGCGTGGTGTCCGGTGTCGGCAAGGGCAGGCACACGTCGACCCAGGCGGTGGCGCTGCGGCTGCCCGGCGGCGGCTGGGTCGTGGACACGCCGGGCATCCGCTCGTTCGGCCTCGCGCACATCACGCCGGACGACATCGTGAAGGCGTTCCCGGACTTCGCCGAGGCCGCCGAGGAGTGCCCGCCCGGCTGCGGTCATCTCGGCGCGCCCGAGGACCCGGACTGCATGCTGGACGAGCTCGTGCCGGACGCACCTGGTCGCCTCGCCTCGTTGCGCCGGTTGCTCGCGTCGCGTGCCGGGTTGGACGAACACGGGGACTGAGGTCGTGCCGGTCAGTCACACTCTGCGGGTGAAGAGACGACTGGGGGTGGCCGCGCTGCTCGTGGCGCTGGCCGCGTGCACCGCCGAACAGCCCGCTCCCCCGAAGTTCGAGGACACCGACCCGTGCACGCTGCTGGCGTCCGGCGACGCGGGCAGCCTCACCGGTACGTCCAAGGGCACGCGTGCATGCGACTTCACGTTCGACTCGCTGACGGTCCGGCTGGTGCTGCGGACGGAGAAGTTCGCGGACGCGTCGCAGAAGTTGCTGTCCGGCGGCGGCTATGGCGCGGTGGTGAACGACCACCCGATGACCCGCCGTTGTACCGATGCGTCCGGAACGGTGACGTGTGAGGGGCTCGTCGAGGCGCGGGACGGTCAGCTGATCGAGCTGACCGTGGTTCAGCGCAGCAACGACTCCAACATGGTCGGGCAGACCACCCAGGGACTCGCCGCGAAGGCGCTGGAACGGTTGCCTGTCACGTCCTGACGCACTGTCTCGTCCACCTGCCATGAAGGTATTCGTGATCGGTGCGACGGGTGTGCTCGGACGGGAAGCGCTGCCGCGGCTGCGGGCGGCCGGACACGAGGTCGGAGTGCTGGACCGGCGCACCACCTCGATGTTCGACGCTGATCAGCTCGCGGAGGCGTTGACGGGCTACGACGCCGTCATCAACCTCGCCACCCGCATCCCGCTCAGCGCCAAAGCCGTCATGGCCAGCGCCTGGGCGGAGAACGACCGCATCCGCACCGAGGGCAGCGCCGCGGTGGCCGAAGCGGCGCTGCGGGCCGGTGTCGGGCGGATCGTGCAAGAGGGCATCTCGTTCGTCTACGCGGACGGCGGCGACCGCGAGCTCGACGAGGACGCGCCGCTGAAGCCGGTCGGGCACGTCGCGAGCTCCGTGCAGGCCCAGCACAACGTGTTGCGCCACCCCGGCGGTGTGTTCCTGCGCATCGGGTTGCTGACCGGCGGCGAGGCGATGACGCCGCCGGTGCTCGTGGGCGACGGGTGGATGTCGGTCGTGCACCCCGGCGACGCGGCGGCCGCGGCCATCGCGGTGCTGGACGCGCCGCCTGGGATCTACAACGTCGGGTCATCGGTGTTGAAGCGGGACCTGGGCATCACCCGGCTGCCTGGGTTCCTCGGCAGGTTCGCTGCGGTGTTCGAGGTGTTCGGACGCTCGCAGCGGGTGGTGAGCACGAAGCTCACCGACGCCACCGGCTGGAAACCCACGGTCTAACCCATGTGCGGATAGGTGTGATCGGTCGGCGGCACCAGGGTTTCCTTGATGGCGCGCGGGCTCGTCCAGCGCTGCAGGTTGTAGATCGAGCCCGCCTTGTCGTTGGTGCCGGAGCCGCGCGAGCCACCGAACGGCTGCTGCCCGACGACCGCGCCGGTCGGCTTGTCATTGACGTAGAAGTTGCCCGCCGCGAACCGCAAAGCCTTGTGCGCCTGGGTGACGGCGGCGCGGTCGCGGGCGAAGACGGCCCCGGTCAACGCATATGGCGTGGAATTCTCGATGGTCTCCATGATGCTCGCGTACTCCGCGTCCTCGTAGACGTGCACGGCGAGGATCGGGCCGAAGTACTCGGTCGTGAAGATGTCGTGGTGCGGGTCGGTGCCCAGCAGCACCGTCGGGTCGACGAAGTAGCCCACCGAGTCGTCGCACGTGCCGCCCGCCAGCACCTCCACCGACGTGGACGCGGACGCCATCAGCAGCGCGTCCTTGTGCTTGGCGAACGCGCGGTGGTCGATCACCGCTCCGCCGAACGCCGACAGGTCCGTGACATCGCCGTACGACAGGGACTTCGTCACGTCGAGCAGGCGTTCGCGGACCTCGTTGTCCCACAACGAACGCGCGACGTACGCGCGGGAGGCCGCCGAGCACTTCTGGCCCTGGTACTCGAAGGCGCCGCGGACGAGCCCGGTGACGAGCGCCTTGGGGTCGGCCGACGCGTGGGCCAGCACGAAGTCCTTGCCGCCGGTCTCGCCGACGACGCGCGGGTAGGAGCGGTAGTAGTCGAGGTTGGCCGCCATGGTCTGCCACAGGGCCTTGAACGTCCGCGTCGAGCCGGTGAAGTGCAGGCCCGCGAAGAACCTGTCGCGCAACGCCACCTCGCTCACGGCGTGACCGTCGCCGGTGACGAGGTTGATCACGCCGGGCGGCAGGCCCGCCTCCTCCAGCAGCCGCATGGTGAAGTGCGCGGCGAGCTGCTGCGTCGGCGACGGCTTCCACACCACCGTGTTGCCCATCAGGGCGGGCGCGAGCGGCAGGTTGCCGGCGATGGCGGTGAAGTTGAACGGCGTGATCGCCACGACGAAACCGTCGAGCGGCCGGTGGTCCATCCGGTTCCACACCCCAGGGCTCGACACCGGCTGTTCGGAGAGGACCCGGCGGCCGAAGTGGACGTTGAAGCGCAGGAAGTCGATCAGCTCGCACGCCGAGTCGATCTCGGCCTGCTGCACGGACTTCGACTGCCCGAGGATCGTGGCGGCGTTGAGGGTGTCGCGCCACGGCCCGCTCAGCAGGTCGGCTGCCCTCAGCAGCACCGCGGCGCGTTCGTCGAACGGCAGCTCCTGCCAGCCGGGCGCGGCGTGCTGGGCGGCTCTCATGGCGCCCGCGACGTCGGCCTTCGTCGCCTGCGCCGTCACACCGAGCACGTGCCGGTGGTCGTGCGGCTGGACCACGTCGATGCGGTCACCACCGGCCATGCGCTGCTGACCACCGATGGTCATGGTCAGCTCGTGGGTGGTGTTCTCGAGCTCTGTGATGCGTGCCTGCAGGCTGGCACGTTCGGCGCTGCCAGGAGCGTAGGTGTGCACCGGCTCGTTGACCGGTTCGGGTGCAGACGTTACGGCGTCCATTCCCCCATCGTGGCACGCGGTAGTAGGGTCCGTCGGGTGGCGCGGGTGACTGGTATCGGTGGGGTTTTCCTGCGTTCAAGAGATCCCGCGCGCCTGGCGGCCTGGTACCGCGACAACCTCGGCGTGCCGATGAGCGAACGGGGCACCGTCACCTTCCACTGGCTCGACACGGCCACGTCCGAACGTCCGGGCACGACGACGATGGCGTTGTTCGCCCAGGACACCGACTACATCGGCGAACCCCACCAGCGCACCATGCTGAACCTGCGCGTCGACGACCTGCCGTCGTTGATGGCGAAGCTGAGGGCGCGCGGTGTCGAGGTGCTGCCGGACACCGAGGACTCGGAGTTCGGGCGGTTCGGGTGGTGCGTCGATCCGGAGGGGAACCGGATCGAGCTCTGGGAGCCCGCGGAAGGCATGTGATCACCCGTGTTGAACGGGTTCGGTGACGAGGCGACGCCCCGCGGCCGAGCTCGAACGCCGGCGCCGTCGCGACCTACCGGGCAACCGGTTTCGTTCAGCTGCCCGAGGTCACGGACCAGCGCAGGGACTAGAGCAGCTCCAGCACGAAGGCGAGCTCCTGCGGCGCGTACCAGGCCAGCTCGTGGTCCTCCGCGCTGCCCAGTGCGAACTCGGCGTCCGGGTCGCCCATGTCGGCGGCGTCGACGACCTCGGCGGCCGCCTTCACGTCCTCCTCGGCCTCTGACGTGTCGAGGTGCACGGACGCGACGGCCTTCATCGTGACCGGACCCGAGACCTTCACGACCGAGTAGTCGAGGTCGGGCCGCAGCGTCACGTCGTCCATGTCGACGGCGATCACCGCGCGCCGCGGTTCCGTCTTCTCGTCGCCCGCCAGCAACCGCAGCGAAGCCCGTGCGGCATCGAGCATCGCGGCGTACTCGAGCTCCTCGGTGTCGCCCGCCGCGTAGGACTCGCGCAGCGCGGGCGTCAGCGCGAAGGCCGTGCCGCCGATCGGGGTGAGTTCGCCGCTGTCGACGAACGTGCGCAACATCGACACCGTGGCCGGGATGTAAACCCTCATGACGCGCTCGCCGTCCCCATCAGTTCCTCCACCGACTCCTCGACCATGGTCGCGAGAACGTCCACATCGGACATGGCGTCGCGGTCGCCGTTCAGCCCGAAGTAAACACCGCCGTCGTACGACGTCACCCCGATGGCCAGCGCCTGGTTCTTGGCGAGCGGGACGACCGGGAAGATCTCGGTCATTCTCGCCCCTGCCGCGTACAACGGCACCTGCGGGCCGGGAACATTTGTGACGATCACGTTGAACAGCCGGCGGCTGAACGAGCTCGCGGCCCGCGCGCCCAGTGCGTGCAGCGTCGGCGGCGCGAAGCCGGAGACCTTCACCAGCGCGTCGGCGGCGACGGACTGGCCGGATTCCTTGTGCGCGCGCATCGCGTGGCTCACGTGGTGCAGGCGCACGACCGGGTTCGGTTCGCCGACCGGCAGGTCGACGAGGTAGGCGCTGACGTTGTTGCCGGAGTCCGGGTCGGCGTCACGGACCGACAGCGGCGCCATCGCGCGGATCGTGGTGCTGCCGGTGACGTTCTCGCCACGGCTGAGCAGCCAGTTGCGCAGCGCCCCGCTCAGCGCCGCGAGCACCACGTCGTTGACGGTGCCGCCGTGCGCCTTGCGGATGGTGCGCAGGTCGTCGAGCTGAGCCCGCGCGACCGCGAACCGGCGCTGCGGCGACGTGATGCGGACGTTCAGCGGGCTGCCGGGCGCGGGTGTCGCGGCGGTGCGGACGGCGGAGGCCACGGCACCGAAGGCGTTGAACACCTTCTCGACCGTGGCGACGGTGTCGAGCGCGGCGCTGCGGACGTTCTCCACCAGCTCGCCGGGGCGTTGCACGATGTCGGTGACGGCGTCGGCCACGAGCTGCAGCCCGCTCGGCTCCGGCTGCGGCATCCAGAGGTTCTCGACGTTGGTGCGCGGCGACGGCGACACGTCCAGCATGACCTGGCCGATCTCCAGCGACGCGATGCCGTCGATCATGGCCTGGTGGGTCTTGGTGATGACCGCGGCCTGGTTCTTCGCGAGGCCCTCGACGAGGTAGATCTCCCACAGCGGGCGGGAGTGGTCGAGCGGACGCGACATCAGGCGCGCGACCAGATCGTGCAGCTGGGCGTCGTTGCCCGGCTTGGGCAACGCGCTGCGGCGCACGTGGTAGGTGACGTCGAAGTCCGGGTCGTCGACCCACACGGGGCGCGCGATGCGGCCGGGAACGTGCATGACCTTCTGCCGGTAGCGAGGCACGAGGCTCAGTCGCTGCTCGATGAGGTCGACGAGCTTGTCGTAGTCGAACCCCGCCTTCGGCCGTCGGAAGACCGCCACTCCGCCGACGTGCATCGGCGTCGTGGAGTCCTCCAGGTACAGGAACGAGGCGTCCAGCGCTGACAGGCGGTCCGGCATGCTCGCCAGCCTAGTGGCGATCAGGGTCCATGAGCTTTTGAAGTGCGGCACGTTCCAGGGGGTCGCGGTCGTGGCGCTCGAGCCGGATGCGCGCGGCCTCCGGGATCGCCTCGCGCGCCTTCGGGTCCACGTTGGCCATGAACGACCTGAGGAACCGCCACCGCGTCAGCTTCCTGACCGGCGCGAGGCGGGCCACCGCGAGCGACACCCAGCTGAGCGCGACGTCGAGCCTGCGGTCACCCTTCGTGGCGCTTGCCCAGTCCAGGACCACCGGACCCTCCGGGCCGAGGACGACGTTGCCGGGGTGCAGGTCGAGGTGCAGGAGGTTGCCGTCGCCGGCGAGGAAGTCGGGGGCTTCCACGGCGTCGAGCTGGTGGTGCAGGTCCGCGAGTTGTTTCCCGAGGCTGCCCGCGAGCCAGGGCCTGCGGCCGATCTCCTCTGACATGCGCGGGCCGGGCACGTACTGCATGACGAGTTCGTCCCCGGTGACGTCGTGGACCCGCGGCACGGGGATGCCGTGGCCGCTCAGGTACACCATCATCTCGGCCTCGCGCCGCAGGTCACGACCAGTGCGCGTGTGTTTGACGAGCAGCCCGTCGGACCGGATGAACACGTCCGAGTCCTGACCGCTCGCCAGATGTTGACGTTGCGCGACGCTGCGCATACCTGCCGTCATGTGACGATCATCATGCATATGATCCAAAGCACAAGGGCCGAACGGCTCTACTAGAGCGTCGCGGCTTGGTTGTGCTCCGTTGAGTCGGGCAGGGGGCTGGGCGGTCTGGTGCTCGTCACCGAAGCCGGATGGTCGCGCTGTCATGCACGTCGCTGCCGAGTTGGCGATAGAGAAATGCTGACGCAAACGTTTGCTGATCACCTCAACTGCAGCCAACCGTGCAGTTGGCAGCCATGAGAGCGCGATCTTCATGATCCAAAGCACAATGGCCGAACGGCTCCAGTCGGGCGCTTCACCCGTTTGAGCCTGCGGTGCTCGCTTCTGTCACCCTCTTGCTGTGGAAATCTCGCCCAAGGACCGCTTCGTCACCGTCTACGGCCGCAAGCCAGTGCTGGAGGCACTGGACGACCCGGCACTGTCGGTGGACAAGGTCGTGCTCGCCGACACGGCCCGCGGCCCGGCGGCACGCGAGATCCTCGACGCTGCCCGCTCCCGAGGCGTCGCGGTGCAGCGCGCGACGGCACAGCGAGTGAAGGTGCTGGCGGGAAACGGAAAGCAGGACCAGGGCGTGCTCGCCGACGTGGTGGCGCCCCGCATGAAGCCCCTTGCACTGGCGTTGGAAGAGGGCGGGCTGCGCTCAGTGCTCGTCCTGGACGGCATCACCACACCCGCGAACGTCGGCATGATCCTGCGCACCGCGACCGCCGCGGGCATCGACGGCATCGTGGTGCCGCGCCGAGGCGTGGCGTCGATCGACCCGCTCGTGGTGAAGGCCTCCGCCGGGGTGGCTTTCCGAGCGCCAGTGCTGCGCTGCGGCACCTCGGCGGAGGCCTCGGCATTGTTGCGCGCGTCCGGCTTCCCGCTTTACGCGTTGGATTCCCACGCGTCCGACACTCTTTATTCAGCCACTTTCCCTTCCCGCGCCGCTTTCGTCCTGGGAAGTGAAACGTCCGGAATCACCGACGACGTGCGTCCGCACATCACGTCGTGGCTGTCCATTCCGATGGCGGCGGGCGTGGAATCGCTGAACGTGGCGTCAGCGGCAGCCGTGCTCTGCTTCGAACTCGTACGCCGCGCTCAGAGCCAGCGAACGTGATAGTCGTTGATCTGAGGATTCCCCACCAGTGAGGTGCACTCGGCGAACGACGACTGGCCCCTGACCCTGCCGACCGTGCCGTACTGGTCCCAGTAGAACCCGAGACCGTTGGAGCAGTGCGCGACGGCTTGGAACCGCCCGGGAGCCCCGTGATCGCAGAAGACCTCGACGCTGCGCCCGTTCCGTTGATATTCGTCGTAGCAGTCGCGCGGACCCTGCGCCTGCGCGGGTGACGCAATTGCCGTGGCTGCAATCGCTACTGCAACACAAGCGACAATTCTTCGCATTGTCTCCCCTAAGCATTCGACTACTTGCCTAATCGACGGTAGTGCGCAGCCGAATACCGGGCAATTACGCTGCGGGGTGAACTCTCAATCGCGGAGTGCGATCGCTAGCAGGATTTCCAGCTCCTCGAGGGTGGACCGTGTCGACCGATGGTGGACACCGACCATGCCGGCCTCGGCCGCGCCCCTCACGTTGATCGCCAGGTCGTCGACGAAGACACAGTCCCGCGGTTCGACGTTGAGCTTCGTCGCCGTCAGGAGGTAGATCTCGGGGTCCGGCTTCGCCAGGCCGACCTCGCCGGAGATGATCGTGGCGTCGAACAGGCCCTGCCAGGCGGTTGGCGGGTGCCACCAGCCGTCCGCGTTCGAGAGCAGGGCCGTTTTGAGGTTCTGCTGCTTGGCCCTGCGGAGGGCGGTCAGGAGCGGCGGTTCTGTCGCGTTGTCCTCGCCTGGGTCGGTCAGGACGCCGCCGTAGTCGAGTATCAGGGCTTTGAACACGGGTTGGACCGTACCCACTTTCGGGTGGTGTGTGTCCTGATCTGCCGGGTGGTTCGCCTGGTTCGGCATGCCTCCAGTTGTTCGTCGACTGCCTGCGTATGAGCCGCCTGTCGGTGTGCCCGGTGGTGTGCCGGGCGCTGTGGCTGGTGCGGTTCCTCGGCCTCGACCGCGGCCTGTTTGGGTTCCTGTACCGGAGCCGCCTTCGCCTGCGTTGGATGCCGCTCGATTGGTTTGGGTGGTTTTGGAGGTGTTGGACGGGAGGCGACCTTCTCGGGTTTTGCGGGAGGTCGCCGTGCCCGGGCTTGCTGCTCGGCTGGGCGGGCAGGTTCGGGCTCGGACCACTCGGATGGTTCGGGCGCCTCGGGTTTGTCATCCTTCGCGGTTTGTCGGGGAGATCTGTGTGACAGTTCGGAGGGAGAGACGGATGTTGGCTGTGGCTGCTCGGGTTGAGTATCGCGGGCGGCGGTGGTGGTTTACCGCGTTTTCGGTTTTGGAGTGAGGTTGTGGTCCTGTTGGTGGGTGCCGGTTCCAGCGTGGTTGCGTAGGTCTTGACGAGCGCTGGTTTCGACATCGCCGCTTCGCGACGATTGCGATTGGCGCTTGACTTCCGGGCCTTGCGAGGCGCTCATCGGCACCCAAAGTCAATCGCCCGCGTGCGTGGTTGCGTTTGGGGTGGTCGGGTCCGGAAATTACCGCTTGAACGACGCGGTATCAGGTCTGTCCGGCTCACTTCGCATCGCGGTTTCGGAGTGTCAGACCTGCCGCGTACGTTGGGTCGCGGGGGAGCCTGAATCACGGGGGACGCCTGCGTCAGCCTGCGCGGCGTTGCCGTGGCGGGTGCGCCGGCGTGTTGGCTCGGCCTCGGGTGCCGCCTCGATGCCCGGAACAGCGCGTGGGCCGCGCTCCCCGAGGAGTGCGGCCCACTTGTGGTCGTGCGGATTGCGGTCTCAGCGGCGCTTGCGGTTCCCCTTGGCTGCCTGGCGGGCCGCCTCGCGGCGTTCCTTGCGGGTGCCGGACTGCTGGGCGCCGTTGGCGTCGGCGTGCTGTTCGACGCCGCCGTCTTCGGTTGGGCCGCTGTAGGTCAGGTGCTGTTCGCCGGGGCCGCCGAGGCCCTTGCCGCGCAGGGCAGGCGGGATGGCGTTGCCACTGGACAGCTGGGCCATGGCCGGGCCTGCTGGGGCCTGGGTCTGCTGGTCGCGCTGTTGCTGGGCGGCCGCTGCTGCTCGGGCTCGGGCTCGGGCGCCGCTTTGCGGGGCCTGCGGGAGGGGCTGGGGGGTGGCGCTCAGGGTTACCGGGACCTCGGGCTCGGCCGGTTCCGGTTCTGCCGCTTCCACCTGGAGGTTGAAGAGGAAGCCGACGGTTTCTTCCTTCAACGCGTCGAGCATCGCGTTGAACATTTCGAAGCCCTCGCGCTGGTACTCGATGAGGGGGTCGCGCTGCGCCATGGCGCGCAGGCCGATGCCCTCCTTCAAGTAGTCCATTTCGTACAGGTGCTCGCGCCACTTGCGGTCGAGGACCGAGAGGAGGACGCGGCGCTCCAGTTCGCGGGTGGCGCCTTCGCCGACGCGGCCGTCGATGTCGGCCTCGCGCTTGCGGTAGGCCTCCAGGGCGTCGTTCACGAGGAGCTCGCGCAGGTACTCGCGGGTGATGTCCTCATCGGACTCGAGGAGCTCGTTGACGTCCACGCCGACCGGGTAGAGGGTCTTGAGTGCCGTCCAGAGCTTCTCGAAGTCCCAGTCCTCGGCGTAGCCGTCGGCGGTGGCGCCGTTGACGTACTCCTCGACGACGCTCACGATCATGTGCTCGACCTGTTCCTTCAGGTCTTCACCCTCGAGAACGCGGCGGCGCTCGGCGTAGATCACCGTGCGCTGGCGGTTCATGACCTCGTCGTACTTGAGGACGTTCTTGCGGATCTCGAAGTTCTGCTGCTCGACCTGGGTCTGCGCGCTGCGGATGGCGCGGGTGACCATCTTGTGCTCGATCGGGACGTCGTCCGGCACGTTCAGGCGCGTCATGACCATCTCGACCATGGACGCGTTGAAGCGGCGCATCAGCTCGTCCTGCAGGGACAGGTAGAAGCGCGACTCGCCGGGGTCGCCCTGACGGCCGGTGCGGCCGCGGAGCTGGTTGTCGATGCGGCGCGACTCGTGGCGCTCGGTACCCAGGACGTAGAGGCCACCGACCTCGCGGACCTCGTCGGCCTCTGCCTTGCCCTGCGTCGTCAGCTCCTCGACGACCTTCGACCACTCGCGCTCGTACTCCTCCGGCGTCTCCACCGGGTCGAGCCCGCGCTCGCGCAGCTCGTGGTCCGCCAGGATGTCCGGGTTGCCGCCCAGCACGATGTCGGTACCGCGACCCGCCATGTTCGTGGCGACCGTGACGGCGCCCTTGCGGCCCGCCTTCGCGATGATCAGCGCCTCGCGCTCGTGGTGCTTCGCGTTCAGGACCTCGTGCGGGATTCCCTTGCGCACCAACAGCTTCGAGAGGTACTCGGACCGCTCGACGCTCGTCGTGCCGACCAGGACCGGCTGGCCCTTGGCGTGCTTCTCGGCGATGTCCTCGGCAACGGCCTCGAACTTCGCCTCCTCGCTCTTGTAGACGAGGTCGGGCTGGTCCTTGCGCTGCGGCGGGCGGTTCGTCGGGATCGGGACGACACCCAGCTTGTAGGTCTGGTGGAACTCGGCAGCCTCGGTCTCGGCGGTACCGGTCATGCCGCCGAGCTTCTCGTAGAGGCGGAAGTAGTTCTGCAGGGTGATCGTGGCGAGAGTCTGGTTCTCCGCCTTGATCTCCACGCCTTCCTTGGCCTCGATGGCCTGGTGCATGCCCTCGTTGTAGCGGCGGCCGGCGAGCACACGACCCGTGAACTCGTCGACGATCATGACCTCGCCGTTGCGGACGATGTAGTCCTTGTCGCGGTTGTAGAGCTCCTTCGCCTTGAGGGCGTTGTTCAGGTAGCCCACCAACGGCGTGTTCGCCGCCTCGTACAGGTTGTCGATGCCGAGCTGGTCCTCGATGAACTCCACACCGAGCTCGGTGACGGCGATCGTGCGCTTCTTCTCGTCGTACTGGTAGTGGTACGACTTCGACTTCTCCTCGACGACCTCGAGGCGCTCCTTCTGCGAGAGCTGCGTGACGTCGATGCCGCGCATACGCGGGGCGAGCCGGGCGAACTCGGTGTACCAGCGCGCCGACTGCTCGGCGGGGCCGGAGATGATCAGCGGCGTGCGGGCCTCGTCGATGAGGATCGAGTCGACCTCGTCGACGATGGCGTAGTAGTGACCGCGCTGCACGCACTCGTCCAGGCTCCACGCCATGTTGTCGCGCAGGTAGTCGAAGCCGAACTCGTTGTTCGTGCCGTAGGTGATGTCCGAGTTGTACGCGACGCGGCGCTGCTCGGGCGTCATCTCGGAGAGGATCGCGCCGACGGACATACCGAGGAAGCGGTGCACGCGGCCCATCCAGTCCGCGTCGCGCTTGGCCAGGTAGTCGTTCGTGGTGATGACGTGGACGCCCTTGCCGGCGATGGCGTTGAGGTACACCGGCATGACCGAGGTCAGCGTCTTGCCCTCACCGGTGCGCATCTCGGAGATCTGGCCGAGGTGCAGTGCCGCGCCACCCATCAGCTGCACGTCGTAGGGGCGCTGACCCAGGGTGCGCTTCGCTGCCTCACGGGCCACCGCGAACGCCTCCGGCAGCAGCTCGTCGAGCGACTCGCCTTCGGCGTGGCGCTTCTTGAACTCGTCGGTCTTCGCGCGCAACTCGGCGTCGGAGAGGTCGACCACGTCATCTTCGAGGTCGTTGATGGCGTGTGCGATGTTGCGGAGGCGCTTGAGCATCTTGCCCTCGCCGGAGCGGAGCAGTCGGGACAGCACCATCTGGATAGACCTCATCACCTGTATCGCGGCGCGCCCACGTCGGACGCCTTTCCCCTGCCCATCGTAGGCAAGTCGCCAAGATGTGCGCACGGACACAGGCGGATTGACCCCCTCAACCTGGTATATGCAGGTCAAGGCCCATCCGCGTGGTCCGCCGCCACCGGGGCTACTGGTGTGGAGAACGCATGAGGCCCAGGTGAAGGTTCCTGGTCCGGCGAGATTCACCTTGACGGTGAACGCCCGCCCGCGAAATGCGGCCGCCTGGCGGTAGACGCACGTCGCCGCCCCGCACGCGAGGGGTGCGGGGCGGCGACGGTCGTGGGTGGGTGGGTGTAGTTACCGGGTCAGGCCAGCCTGATCACGCCGTAGTCGAATCCCTTCCGGCGGTAGACGACGCTCGGGCGCCCGCTGTCGGTGTCGGCGAACAGGTAGAAGTCGTGTCCGACCAGTTCCATCTCGTAGAGGGCCTGGTCGACGGTCATGGGTTTGGCGGCGTGCTCCTTTTCGCGTACGACGCGTCCGGGCAACTTGTCGTCGAGGCCGTCGTCCCACCGCTGCGCAGGCACTTCCGCCATGCCCTCGTAGTCGGCCTCGGGTGCGTCGAGCACCGCGGTCTTCGCGCGGCGCGACGTCATTGCTTCGCCAGCGGCGGAGGGGTCCCCCAGTCCGCTTGTCGCTTCGGCCACCGAGATCGGGGCTCGGGCCCCGTGGTGGACGCGCCTGCGGTCGTGCGACCGACGCAGGCGGTTCTCGAGCTTCGCGACCGCAGAATCGAGCGCGGCGTAGAAGTCACCCGCGCAGGCTTCGGAACGGACCACGGGTCCACGTCCCTTGCCAGTGATTTCGACCCGCTGGCAGTTCTTCGACTGTCGGCGGTTCGGCTCGTGGAAAAGCTCCACGTCGAAGCGGATGACCTTGCGGTCGTAGCGCTCAAGCCGGGCCAGCTTTTCGGCGACGTGCACCCTGTAGTGATCGGGCACCTCGACGTTGCGGCCCTTAACGACGATGTCCATACACGACCTCCCTCGCTTTGCTGCGAGCTTTGGCTGGACTGGTTTCGGGCGCCGTGGCGATCAACGGATCGCGAATGTGTCGCAGAGGGTCGTCCTCGGCAGCTCTCACGGCGCCAGGGTCATGGGCTGTTCGCCTCCTCCCTGCGGGCCGGGAACGCTGATAGCGGTGCACGTTAGCTTGGGATTCACCGTCGCGTAAGCCCCCTTGCCGGGGGAACGACGAGATTTTTTGGTGACTACACAGCGCGACGACAGCGCGTTGCGAGTCGTGTCCCGAGCGTGCCACGAACCATGCTCACCGGCATACCGCTCACCCGTACGGCTCAGCCACAGTCCGGCACTCGACGGCAGTCTGCCTGCGTCGAACGGGTCCAGGTGCGGCCTCATACCCAGCCAACGGGCGACCACCGCGTCATGTTCCCGAAACTTCGAAGAGATCGATTCCGATGCGCGAACCGGGTGCGAAGCGCAGTTCTTGCAACTGAACTGATCGGTGCCGTTGCCCGATCACGACCCAGTCACGCCCGGCTGAACGGGGGATTTCGCCCAATCACGGACAAGGCCGTTGATCAACGCCAGTGTCGGGCATACCCGGTATTTCCAGGAATAACCGCTGGTCAGCTCCACATGTGAATAATCGTTAACCAACACCGGCCGTGCGGGCCGTCGGTCTGCCCTCCACGTGCCGGATCCCGTGCCGACATGCGACACCTCCTCCGGTGCCGACCCGCGGGGCCGGGCAGAGGACGCCTCAGTTCTGAAACATCCGCTCAACAGAGGCTGGGACAAACGGGTCGAAACGAAGTAGCGGATCTTGGGACGTCGTCACAGAACTCGCACCGAGCTGGGCGTATGCGTCCACCCTGGACCCATCGGTGATCGACAACGCAACCTGAACTTCACCCTTGTGGGCGGTGCCGAAAGTCCCCAGCCGAGGCGTCCTCCGACCTCGGCTCGGATTTTTGTCAGACCCCGTCGCCATGCTGGTGCCATGACAGCTCTCGACCTGCTCCTGCCGTCTGCCTGCGCCGGCTGCGACCGTCCCGGCACGGCCTGCTGCGTCACGTGTCTCGACGAGTTCGGGCCGCCCAACCGAATCCAGGTGCCCGGTGTGGGGCCGCCGGTGTGGACGCTGGCCGCCTATCGCGGCGCCGCGAGGGAGCTCGTGCTCGCCTTCAAGGAACGGGGCGCACGCGCGCTTGTGGCGTGGTTCGGGGCCATCGTGGCGGCGGCGCTGGTCGGTGTGGGGCCGCCGCCGTGGACACTCGTGCCGGCGCCGTCACGGCGAAGTGCCGCTCGTGCGCGGGGTGGCGACCACATGCTGAGAATCGCGCGGGCGGTGCAGATCGCGAACGTGGCTCAGGTACTCCGGCTGGCGCCCGGCGTCAGCGACTCGGTCGGGCTGACCGCCGGCGAACGGCGCCGCAACCTCGAGGGGCGGGTCGAGGTGCACGGCAGGCCGCCGCCAGGCACCACCGTGCTGCTCGACGACGTGATCACCACGGGTGCGACGGCAGCCGCTTGTGTTCGCGCGTTGCGGCGAGCAGGAGTGCGCACGCACGCGGTGGTCGTGCTGACCTCCGCCCGGCCCGCCCAGCCCGGGTAGGGCACCAACACTCACAGGGCCAAGCTCGGCTTCCACACATCCGGGATGTCCGACGACGCGGCCACCACCGACGCGACGGCGTCGGTGTCTGTTCGTGCGTTGCGGCGAGCAGGAGTGCGCACGCGGTGGTCGTGCTGACCTCTGCCCGGCCCGCTCAGCCCGGGTAGAAGACCAGCGCGCCAGAGGACACCCGGATCGAGCTCGACTTCCACACGTCGGTGATGTCCGACGCCGACCACAGGCCGGTCGGGTCGATCACCTGCACCTGGCGGGCCGGGGCCGCGGCCACCGAGCTCACCGGCACGGTGAGGTTCGACTGGCTGTAGCGGTCCAGCCTGGACCCGTCGGCGTAGACCTTGGTGACCGGCAGCGAAGGCAGTGAGGAGGAGACGACCAGCACGTCCTGGGAGAGCCAGTCGACCGACTGCACGCCTGAGGCCAGCGCGGAGGGCTGCACCGGGCGCGGGGCGCGCAGCGCCACGTCCTGGTTGTTGCGCACCACCGAGGCGACGTAGAGCTTGCCGCCGATCACCAGCGCTGCCCTCGCGCCGTCGCGGGAGAGTCGGAGTTCGCTGATCGGGCCGAGGGGCGAGATGTCGGTGACGTTGACGCCCTTGGCGGTCCAGCCGCCGTTGTCGGACCGGGTCACGCGGGCCACGGAGGTGCCGTCCACCGCCGTCCACACCTCGGTTCCCGGCTCCTTCGGGCCGCTGGAGAGCAGCCACGTGGGTCTCGTGAGCGTTGTCGCGGGGATGTCCACTATGGACAGATCCTGCTCCAGCTCTCCCACGCGCAAGTTCATTCGGCCGTTGCTGCGGGAGACCACGGCCAGGCGTGAGCCGTCGAGCGACTGTGCGGCGCTCACCGCGCCGTACGTGCCGCTGCCCGCGGGGCCCTTGATCGGGTTGCCGTCGGACAGCGACCTGATCGACCCGTCCACCACGAGCATGCCCTGGAGGTTCGCATTCAGCGCCAGCAACGCCTCGCCCGCGGTCGCCGACACGTCGGACGGCCGGTAGTCGCGCTGGTCCGGCAGGATCTGCTGGCCGTCCACGAGGACGCGCACCCGCGAGGTCGTGACCCCGGAGAACGACTTCACCACCTGCGCCACGATCTGCTTGCGCTTCTCCGGTGTCAGGTCCTTGCCCACCTTGGTGAGGTTGACCTCGAGCGCCCCGTCGTCGGCTTCCTTCGTCTCCGAGAAGACGTCGGTGTCCGTGCTGAGCGCGCTCACCAGCGTGTCGCGCACCGTGTCGCCGGGACCCTTGATGAGCAGTTCCGTGACGCGCGAGGGAATGCTCGTCGCGGGCGGGACCACGACGTAGCGCGGATCGGGCACCAGCACGGTGAACTCGGGGTTGTAGAAGTACAGCGTCACCCGGCGGTAGTTGTTGTTGAAGACGTTCATCGGCAGGTAGACGCCGGGTGGTGCCTCGGAGATGCGCCACTGGTTCTCGGCGTTCTTCTCCAGCTTGATGGGCAGCTGGACGTCACCGAGCTCCGGCACGAACGCGTTGTCGTTGCCGAGGCGGCCGACGGCTTTTCCTTGCAGCAGGACGGTTGCCGTCTTGTCCTGCGGGGCCTGCGCCGGCGGCACCGTCGAGTAGGACGTCTCGATGATGTACGGGTTCTTGGTGTTCCACTTCTCGCCGGCCTGCGGCGTCAGGTACGCGCGAGCGGCCGCGTAGCCACTGTCCGGATTGGACGTCGCGTCGATGAACTCGCGTACGAGCGTGATCGGGTCGAGGTCGCGCCTCGGCTCCGGCGCCTTCACCGTGTTGGTGGACTTGCTGTCCTTCGGGCCGATCGGCCTCGGCTGGGTGTTCGTCGGGATCGCGGCACAGCCCGTCAGGGTCACGAGGACGAGCACCAGCAACGCCAGCCGCTTCACCGCACTTCCTCCGAAACCTCTTCCGGCGACTTCTCCGCGGGCGGGCCGTCGACGGGCTCCGCAGGCTGCCAGGTGATCTCCTCCGGGGTCAGCTCGACCTCTTCCGGTTCCTCCTCGGCGACCGGCTCCTGCACCGCCGCAACGGGTCCGTGCGCGATCGCGGGCGCGAGCGGCAACGGGCTCTCGCGCACCTCCTCGCCGTGTC
Source organism: Lentzea nigeriaca (assembly GCF_016907955.1). GTDB lineage: Bacteria > Actinomycetota > Actinomycetes > Mycobacteriales > Pseudonocardiaceae > Lentzea > Lentzea nigeriaca. Next base: position 316,100 of record NZ_JAFBCX010000004.1, read on the forward strand.
TGCGGGGCAGGGTCAACCGGAACACGGCACCGTGGCCCGGTTCGCCCCACGCCTCCAGCCAGCCGCCGTGCAGACGCGCGTCCTCCAGCGAGATCGACAGGCCGAGGCCGGTGCCGCCGGTGCGGCGGTTGCGTGACGGGTCGGCCCGCCAGAAGCGGCTGAACACCAGTTCGGCCTCGCCCGGCCGGAGGCCGACGCCGTGGTCCCGCACGGTGATCGCGACGGCGTCGTCGTCGCCGCGCATGGTGAGTTCGACCGGCTGGCCCTCGCCGTGGTCGATGGCGTTGGCGAGCAGGTTGCGCAGAATCCGTTCCACGCGGCGGGAATCGAGCTCGGCGGTGAGCTCGGAGTCGGGAAGGTCCAGCAACACCGGCGAACCGGCGTTCGTCGCGATCGCGCGCACCGAGTCGTGGGCACGGCGGGCCAGCACGCGGATGTCGACCTGTTCCGCGGTCAGCTCCTCGACGCCGGCGTCCAGGCGTGAGATCTCCAGCAGGTCGCCCAGCAGCGACTCGAACCGGTCGAGCTCGTCGACCAGCAGCTCGGTGGAACGGGCGAGTCCGGCGGGGAACTGTTCGCGCGAGGCGTGCAGGACGTCCGCGGCCATGCGCACCGTCGTCAGCGGAGTGCGCAGCTCGTGCGAGACGTCCGAGGTGAAGCGGCGCTGCAGCTGGCCGAACTCCTCCAGCTGCTTGAACTGGGCCTGGATCGACTCGGCCATCTCGTTGAACGACTCGGCCAGGCGCGCCACGTCGTCCTCACCGACGACGTGCATGCGTTCGTGCAACGTGCCGTCCGCGAACCGTTCCGCGACCTCGGCCGCCTGCCGCACGGGCCGCACGACCTGGCGCGTCACGAGGTTCGCGATGAGCGCGAGCAGGATCAGCAGGACGATGCCGCCGACGGCCAGCGTCGACTGGACGACCTCGGCGGTGCGCTGCTCCGCGGTCAGCGGGAAGATCAGGTACAGCTGCATCGAGCGCGCGGTCGTGCTGATCGGCAGGCCCACGACGAAGAGCGTGGTCGGCGTGTTGCCGCGCTGCACCGTGTGGATCTGGGTGCCCTCGTCGCCGTTCTCGACCATGTCGCGCAGGCCGCGAGGAACGTCCTCGAGCGGCCCGACCGACGGCACGCGCCCGGCCCCGCTCGAACCGAGCCCGTCGGCGAGGACGGGCTCGAACGCGCCGGCTCCCGCCGTCGTGGCATCCGTGCCGGAGCCACCGACGGCGAGCTTGTTGATGGCGCTCGTGAACCGCGTCTGGACGCTGTCCGGGCCCGGGTTCAGGCCGACGAGGTCGGACTGGATCAGGTTGCGCGAGGCCAAGGCCTGGCGCACTGCGGCTGCGTCCTTGGTGTCCAGCAGCTGGTTGGTGATCTGCATCTGCAGGACCATGCCCAGCACGAACACCACGGCCGACGACAACGCGAGCGTGGACACCACGACGCGCAGCTGCAGCGAACGACGCCACAGGTCACCAAACGCGGTCCATCGCTTCCGCGCTTCCTCGACGAGGAACTGCGCCTTCGCGACGACCGGCCGAACGAACTTCATACGCCACCTGTCACGGAGGGCCGGCCTTGTACCCGACACCGCGGACAGTCAACACCACCTCGGGGTGCTCCGGGTCCCGTTCGACCTTGGAACGCAACCGCTGCACGTGGACGTTCACCAGGCGCGTGTCGGCGGCGTGGCGGTAACCCCACACCTGCTCGAGCAGCACCTCGCGGGTGAACACCTGGCGCGGCTTGCGGGCCAGCGCGACGAGGAGGTCGAACTCCAGCGGCGTCAGCTGGATCGGCCTGCCCTCGCGCAGCACCTCGTGGCCGGGGACGTCGATCGTGAGGTCGCCGATCTGCAGCACCTCGGACGGCTCGGCCTCGGTGCGGCGCAGGCGCGCCCGGATGCGGGCGACCAGCTCCTTGGGCTTGAACGGCTTCACCACGTAGTCGTCGGCGCCGGACTCGAGTCCGAGCACCACGTCGACCGTGTCGCTCTTGGCGGTGAGCATCACGATCGGCACGCCCGACTCGGACCTGATCGCCTTGCAGACGTCGATGCCGTTCATGCCCGGCAGCATCAGGTCGAGCAGCACGAGGTCGGGCTTGAGCTCGCGCAGCGCGGGCAGGGCACGGGCACCGTCGGCGACCACCGCGGTGTCGAAGCCCTCCCCGCGCAACACGATCGTCAGCATCTCCGCCAGGGCGGGGTCGTCATCGACGACGAGCACGCGTGCCTTCATACTCAATATCGTCGCACTGCCGGTCGGGCGTTCGTGCACCACCCACGTTCCGTTGCCGCTGGTGGCGGTGTGCGCTCGTTCGGTAACCGGCCGGAACCCTCGCTCCACGTGCCCCACCTCGCCCGATTTGGCCTGATCGTTGCGGGAATATCCGCACGACGATCACTTTTCGTTACGTCGGCTTGTCAGACCGTGCGGGTGGCCGAGGCCAGCCAGATGCGCGCATCACCCACCTTCCGGGGATCGGTGATCGCAGGTACCGCGCGCTGGTGCCGCGCGGCGAGGTCGACCTGGTGTGTCACGGCGGCGTGCCAGCCGTACCCGTCCAACCACTCGATCGGGTCTTCCACATCGGAGCGCCACCGGGCGTCCAGCGCGTCGAACCGCTCGTGCACCGCTCTCATCTGCGGCAGGTCGCGGAAGGCGCGGTTGACGTGTTCGAGCGCGAGCGTGCTGCCGCGGGTGGACAGCGCACTCACCCAGTACAGGAGCTGCTCTCCGGCGTCCGGCGGCAGGAACATGAACAGGCCCTCCAGCAACCATGCCGTGGGCCTGTTCGGGTCATGTCCAGCCTGGATCAGTGTTGTCGCCCAGTCCTCGCGGAAGTCGCAGGGGACGACGACTCGCTCGCAGGTGGGCTGGGCGCGCAGATCGCGCAGAGCGTCCTCCTTGAACTCGAGCAGCTCGGGCAGGTCGAGTTCGAAGAGCGTTGTGCCCGGCGGCCACCGCAGCCGGAACGCTCTGGTGTCGAGGCCCGCCGCCATGATCACGACCTGGGGCTGGGGCGAGCCGAGGAGCTGGTCGTCGAAATACCGGGTGCGCAGGACGAAGTGCTCACCCGCGAGGGTGCGGACGCCGTTGAGTTCGTTCGCGGAGCCGGCGGCCTCCACCAGACCGGCGGCCAGCGGGTCGTCGAACAAGGGGTGGGGATGACGTTGCTCGTTGGCGCGGGCGGCAGCGATCAGGACCGCCGTACGGGCGACTCCGACAGGGGTGCGCTGCAGGACACGCTTCAAATTGTGATCTCCTATTCACTCACAGTGACGTACCGGACACACGATCGTGTCAACCGGTACGCACGTGAGCGACCACTCAAGGAGTGAAGAGCGGTTCCAGAAGCGAAGAAAACTTCACGTTTGACCGCCCGTCGACCACTTGCCACGGGGCCAGCCAGTTGATGTTCGCCAATCCGTCGTAAACGATCCCGCACCGGGCCTGCAGGTCGCTATTGGATTCGTAGATGTCGCGGGCGCGGCTGTCGTCGTCCTGCTCGCGCCTGGCTGCGCGTTCGGCCGCGACCTCGACGGGCACACGGAGCAGCAGGTGCAGGTCCGGAACGGGCAGGCCGAAGCGGTCGATCTCGAGCGCGCGCACCCACTCGACGAACTCGCCGTTCTCGTCCTGGTGCAGCCGCGCGGCGTTGTAGGCGGCGTTGGAGGCGACGTAGCGGTCGAGCAGCACGACGTCGTACCGCCCGAGGTCCTCGCGGATCTGGTCCGCCGCGCCACGCCGGTCGAGCGCGTACAGCACGGCCATGCCGTAGACGGAGTCGCTGAGGTCGCCGATCCTGCCGTAGAGGGCGTCACGGACCAGGTCGGCGTGCACGCTCTGCCCGTAGCGCGGGAACGCGTGACTGGTCACGGTCCTGCCCTGAGCGTGGAGCGCCTCGGTCAACCCGTTGGCGAGAGTGCGCTTGCCGGCCCCGTCCAGGCCTTCGATCACTACGAGCTTTCCCACGCCGCGAACCCTAACGGCCACTCACACGGCCGCAGCGCGTCCCCCACACGGGCGAAATCCGATCTTTCGATCACCAGAACGAGTGACTACGGTGAAGAGTCACACGGCGCGTGTGTGAAGGGTAGGTGCCGCGGTGGCCGCGGAATCCGGGCACGCCGAGTCGGTCGACGAACCGATCGGTCACCCGACCGGGGGTCTGCCGACCCCGCTCGCCGAGACGCTGCGCTACGGGCCGTTCCACCGCGCTCTGCGCGAGGCGATCGCCCACCGTGGCCTCTCGCTCGCCCGGCTGCGCGCCCACCTCGAACAACTCGGCGTCCAGGTCGGCCAGTCAACGCTGTCGTACTGGCAACGCGGCCTGCGCCACCCCGAGGTCCCCCGCGCCATCAGCACAGTGCGCGCGCTGGAGTCCGTGCTGCGGCTGCCGCCATCGTCCTTGTTGGACCTCATCGGCCCGCGCAACGCCAACAGCTACGCCCCGCGCCCGGTGGCGACCTGGCCGGAACCCGCGCCGCTGCTCGCGACGTTCGACTCCGTACCAGAAGCCGCGCGCGGCAACGCCGACCTCGAAGTGCTGTCCGTGCACGACACCGTGCAGCTCGGCATGCACCGCGAACAACGCTCGATCACCACCCGGCTGGTCGTGCGGGCACTGCGGCAAGGCCCCGACCGGTACCTGGCCGTGCACCGCGGCGACGACGGTTCGTCGATCGAGAACGCGCTCGTGCGCGCCGGCGAAGGCTGTCGGCAGGGACGTCTGCGCCGGGAAGGCGCTTCCCGCAACCTGGCGGTGGAAATGCTGTTCGACCGGCGGCTCGCGGCCGGCGAGGAGCACGTCTTCAGCTTCACGATCGTCGACGACACCGGCGGCGCGACGCCCGGCCACCACCGGACGTTCCGCGACGTCTGCGGCTCCTACCTGGTGCAGCTGTCGTTCCACCGACGCGCGATGCCCGCGCGCTGCATCAAGCAGTTCCGGGCATCGGCCGACGCGACGCCGGTCGACGTCGAGGAGCTGGTGTGCGGGCTCGGCGGCGTCGTCAGCGCTTACTTCGGCGACGTCGGCCCAGGGATCGCGGGCATCGCCGTCGAGTGGAGCTAGGCCGGGGCTGGAGTTTCCCAGAAAACACCGTGAACGACGCGGTCCGCGCTCTCGGCGGACACACGTCTCGTGAGTGAACGCGAGGAAGGCGAGAGGGCTGAAGACCGGCGGTCCGAAGACCATTCCGGTTCCGGATCTTAGAAGGAAGCCCTCTCATGGCCTCGCTGGTGCCACGTTAGCAGCGTTACCGTCAGTCCGACAGCATGTTTCCCAGTTCGGCAACGGTGGTAACACCTCCCGCCTCACCCTGAGTCAGTCCAATGTGGATCGATCGAGCGTCCGAAGTGGAACCCTTGCGCGCGAACAGCTCCGCGAGTCTGCGCACGGTGAAGTACCGGCGGTGCAACGCCGCCGAGGCGACCAGCTTGACCAGGTCGCGGTTCTGCTCGACCCTGTTGCCCCAGACGGTGCCGCGCAGGTAGAGGTGCAGCCAGGTGCCGTACCAGGTGTCGCCCTCCCGTTCGAACATCACCGGCAACGCGACCTTTCCCTTGCCGCGCATGGCTGAACGCGCGCGAACCGTGCTCGGCTCGAACGGCTTGCCGAGCTGGTCCAGATCACGCGTCATGAACCCGAACATCGACTCGGCGACCTCGTCGAAACCCTCGCCCGCGTAGACGTTCACCTGCGGCACCACGTACCTGGCGTTCAGCGCGTCGAGGTGGACGTCGATGAACTCGGTCGCGCCGTCCGCGGCGTCGGTGACGTCGCCGGAGTAGGAGACACCTTCGTCCTGCAGCATCGTCCACGACACGTGGCCCGCGAAGCCGAAGTTCTCGTCCAGCAGCACCGCCGACAGGTCGTAGTCGGTGCGCTTGGACTTCTGGCGCCAGTGCACGAAGAACCGCAGGACGTCACCTTCGAGCCACAGCTTCGACCCGCGCGGCAGCACGCCGAAGCCGTCCTCGGTGGCCGTGCCGGACATCGGCACGACGACGTCGAGGACCTCCGGGTCGACGGTCAGCTCGGAGAAGTCCGGCAACCTATGCACCAGTTCGGCCTCGATCACCTGGATGATCTCGGCGACGGCCGCGGCGTCGAGCGGCGCGCGGGTGTCGTCGGTGATCCACACCTTGCGGCCGCGGTTCGCGAAAACCCTTGCGGCGTCCGGCTTTTCGCGGTTCGCCAGGTGTTCCAGCACTGACACCAGCACGCGACCGGACACGTCGGGCACGGCAACGCGCACGGCTTCGGCGACACCCGAAGCACCGTTGCGGACCAATCGGTCGACCTGGCGCAGCAACAGGCCCGGCGCCTTCGCGAGGATGCGCAGCGCGAGATCGGGGTCGCCGTCCGCGAACGCCAGCTCCACCTGACCCGCGAACGAGCGGGCGGTCTTCTCCTTGCGCGCCACCGCGAACACGTCCTGGGCCTGTTCGAACGGGTGCTCGTGCGGGTGCAGCCGCTCCCCCAGCCGCTTCCACGCCTCGCGGTGCTGGTTGACGTCGCCGAGCTTGCTCGCCGCCACCCCGTCGAGCGCGGCGAGCAACGCCCGGCGCTCAGGCCTGCGGAACGACCGGAAGCGCGTGGGTTCCCGCAGCGTGACGTCGCCTCCGGAGGCCTCACAGGCCAGGCGCAGGACGTCCGTCACCGTGTCGATCTCGATCAACGGCCGCTGCGCGACGAGGCGCGCGGCGTTGAGGATCGCGCGGTTCTCCCTGGTCGGAACGACGGGCGGTTCGAGGTCGAGGCGCTGGGTCGCGAGCTCGCCGAGCAGCGCCCTGTCGTCCTCGCCGAGCGGGATCGCGCTCGCCGCGAGCTCCAGGTAGAGGCGGCTGATCTCCTCGTCGAGGGTGCCGCCGAGGTGCAGGACGGTGACGCGGTCCTTGAGCGACGGGATCAGCTCGTCGTGCGCTGCGAGCATCTCCTCGTACGTGTGCTGAACGCGGCCGTACGTCCGGAGCTCGTAGATGCACTCCAACCAGAACGCGATGGTGTCCGGCACGTTGTGCGGGAAGTCCTTGAAGTACGGGTTGTGCTGCGCCTGTGCGCCGACCAGCTCCTTGACCGCGCGGACGATCTCGTGGGAGTACTCCACGGCGTCAGCGGTGCTGGAGATGTGTTCGAGCAGTTCGCGAGAAGCCTTGAAGCCCACCTTGAGCAGCGCGGCGTCGAGCTGTCTGGCGGTCGTGCCGCCATCGCCCGCGGCGCCGTCCGACAGAGGCACGCGCAAGGTCTTCTTGATGATGGTCGTCCGCACCAGGTCAGTAAAACCCGCACGTCAACCGAGTTCGATTCCACCCGTTTGGGCACGCTGTTGTTCGCGCTCCATCGCCTAACGTCGAGTTCCATGAACGGCGATCCGTCCACTCCGTACAGCCGTGACCTGGGCGACGAACTGCGCCAGGTGCGGGAGCGCTACACGACGTTCCGAGCGCGGAAGATCGCCCGGATGCTCGGGTGGGATCCGGGCAAGGTCTCCAACATCGAGCACGGCAAGGTGCGGGCGAGCGAGATCGACATCGTCCAGTACCTGGGCCGCTGCGGCCGTCCTCAATCGTTCATCGAGGACTTCCTCAACCGGTACCGGTCGGCGTTCGACCACTACTTCGTGCAGGTACCGACCAACCTGCGCACGGTGACGATGGCCGAGTCGAGCGCCGACAAGATCACCAGTTACAGCCTGACGAGCATTCCGGGCCTTGCACAGTCCGAGGCATACGCGAGGGCGCTGTATGAAGCCCGTGGAGTGCTCACGCCCGACCTGATCGAGGCGGCTGTTCGCTTCCGGATGGAACGCCAGACGATCCTGCGACGACCCAGTCGGCCAGCGTGCACCTTCTTCGTCCACGAGAACGCCTTGCGGCTCAAGGTCGGCAGCGACGAAGTTATGGAAGACCAGCTCATGAGGCTCCTCTTCCACACACATGTCATCCGAATCGTGCCCGCCGAGAGCGGACCGGCAGGCATCTTCATGGCCAACTACATGCTGTGGGAGTACGAAAAACGTAGCAGCGTCGCCTTCACTGAGTCTGACCTCGCCAAAGTGTTCGTACAGGATCTGCCTGGGGTCAGGCACTGTAAGTCGATCTTCGCGAGGCTGGATGCGCTAGCCCTCAGTGAGGAACAATCGCGAACGATGGTGGCGGATCTCGCCAGCCGATCGCGGGAGGACCTCAGTGGCCGGAGACTGCACCTGGCGTAAGAGCACCTACAGCGGCGGCGACGCCGTGGACAGTGAGTGCGTTGAAGTGGCGTTTGCCCAGGTGGTGCGCGTCCGTGACTCCAAGAACACCGCAGGCCCCGAGCTGAGGTTCAGCGTCGAGGCCTGGCACGGGTTCACCGGAGCTCGGTAGGCAACGGCTGGCCCAGCACTTCCAGGAACCTCGCCGTCTTGATCTCGACGAACACGTCGACGTCCTCGACGTCCTGTTCGTCGTCCACCGAGAAGTCGTCCGGGTTCTCGTCCTCGGCCAGGTAGCCGAGCAGTTCCGCTTGCTTGGCGGTGACATCGCCCGAGTTCTGCAGCGCCCACCACGCCGCCAACCCCGCCGCCTCGCGCAGGACGTCGGTCGGATCGGAGGCGTTGGGGTTCTCGAAGTAGGTGCGCGGCGTCAGGCCCAGGTAGGCGACACCGGTGCCCGGACCGGCGGGCGCGTAGACGACCGAGGTGATGTCGCTGTCGTGGATGTCGATCCACAGGAACGGCTCCACCAGAGGCGGCAGTTCGCCCTCGGACAGCGTCTTCCACTGGCCGTGCTCGTAGGCGTAGGTGCCGAAGAATCCCATTCTTCCCTCAGTTGATCCGCACGTTGATCGGCGTGCCGGGCGGGAGATCCTTGACCTGGGCCCACAGCTGGCCGTGGATCGACCAGTAGACGGCCTCGTCGATGATTTCGAGATTCTGCACCGTGGCGGCACCGCCCAGGAACAGCGGCGTCTGGAAGCCCACGCACATGCCGGCGGGCGTGGGCTCGGAGTGCACCGCGCGCCAGGCCTCGAACAGATCGTGGGCGAGAAAGGTGACCGGGTGGTCGACCATGTGCCGATCGAGCAGCTCGGGGATGGTGGTGTCGAGGTCGAACACGTCGCCGGAGCCGGGTTCCAGCAGGATCAGCATCGCGTTCCGGTGCAGGTCCAATGCGTACAGGCGGCCCAGCCAGTCCTGGGCGAACGGCCTGATCCTCGGTGCGCACTGCGGGAACATCTCGTTCGCGAGGCTCTGCGCCCGGCGTGCCTCCTCGTCGGTGAACACGCGGAAGACGCCGCCGCCGAAGGAACATCCGGCGGCCATCGTGACCAGCTCGGCGAGTCCCGGCACCTGGCGCAGTGGTGCGACGTTCGCGGGTGGCGATGCCTCGCCTCCGTCAGACGGGAAGGCCGCGACAAATCGGTCGAACATCGTCTTCTCTCCCCATGGCGACGAGCCCCCGCCTGTGCAGGCGGGGGCTCGTCGGCACGTGCTCAGTAGCGGTAGTGCTCCGGCTTGAACGGGCCCTCGACGTCGACGTCGATGTACTCGGCCTGGTCCTTGGTCAGCTTCGTGAGCTTGCCGCCGAGCGCCTCCAGGTGGATGCGGGCGACCTTCTCGTCGAGGACCTTGGGCAGGCGGTAGACCTCGTTGTCGTACTCCTCGTGCTTGGTGAACAGCTCGATCTGGGCGATCACCTGGTTGGAGAAGGAGTTCGACATGACGAACGACGGGTGGCCGGTCGCGTTGCCGAGGTTCAGCAGGCGGCCCTCGGAGAGCACGATGATGCTCCTGCCGTTGGGGAAGACCCACTCGTCGACCTGGGGCTTGATGTTGTTGCGGCGGATGCCGGGGTAGCGGGCGAGACCGGCCATGTCGATCTCGTTGTCGAAGTGGCCGATGTTGCCGACGATCGCCTGGTGCTTCATCTGCGACATGTGCTCGACCATCACGACGTCCTTGTTGCCGGTCGTGGTGATGATGATGTCGGCGCGGTCGAGGACGTCCTCGAGGCGCTGGACGTCGTAGCCGTCCATGGCGGCCTGCAGGGCGCAGATCGGGTCGATCTCGGTGACGATCACACGGGCGCCCTGGCCACGCAGGGACTCCGCGGCGCCCTTGCCGACGTCGCCGTAGCCGCAGACGACCGCGACCTTGCCGCCGATCAGGACGTCGGTGCCGCGGTTGATGCCGTCGATCAGCGAGTGGCGGATGCCGTAGCGGTTGTCGAACTTCGACTTGGTGACGGCGTCGTTGACGTTGATGGCCGGGAAGAGCAGCTCACCGGCGGCGGCCAGCTGGTACAGGCGCATGACGCCCGTCGTGGTCTCCTCGGTGACGCCGCGGATGCCCGAGGCGATGTTCGTCCACTTCTTGCCGTCGGCGGCCAGCGAGTTGCGGAGCGTCTCGAGGACGATCTTCCACTCCTCGGAGTCGTTGTCCTCGGCTGACGGGACGACGCCGGCCGCCTCGTACTGGACTCCCTTGTGGACGAGCAGCGTCGCGTCGCCGCCGTCGTCCAGGATCATGTTCGGGCCCTGGCCGTCCGGCCACGTGAGCATCTGCTCAGCCGTCCACCAGTACTCCTCCAGCGTCTCGCCCTTCCAGGCGAAGCAGGAGATGCCCTTGGGCTCCTCCTCCGTGCCGTAGGGGCCGACCACGACGGCCGCGGCCGCGTGGTCCTGGGTCGAGAAGATGTTGCAGGAGGCCCAGCGCACCTCGGCGCCCAGGTCGACCAGCGTCTCGATGAGCACGGCGGTCTGGATGGTCATGTGCAGCGAGCCGGAGATGCGTGCGCCCTTCAGCGGGTACACCCCGGAGTACTCGCGGCGGAACGCCATCAGGCCGGGCATCTCGTGCTCGGCCAGACGGATCTCCTTGCGACCGAACTCGTGGAGCGACAGGTCGGCCACTGCGAAGTCGATGCCGTTGCGGGTCTGCAACCGGTCGGCGGTCATTGCGAAGTCCTCCAAGGCACTTCAGAGAGGGTGTCGTCCGACCATACCGCCCGAAGATGGACCACTATGACTCGAATGTCGGTGGATGGAGGTCTGGGGTGTTGATCGCTGGCCCGGACACACGCGTCGTCGAACTGCGGGTGCACGGCGTTCAGGGCACGACGCCGCAGACGCTGGTCGACGCCGTCGCGGCCGTGGACGTCGCGGGAGACGGGCTCGGGCGCATCGTGCGTCCCGCCGACAGACTTCGCAGGCCCGCGCCCGGTCCGGTGCTGCAGACCGAGGGACGGCCGGTGACCCGCGTGGTCGAGGGGTACCTCTGGGGTGGAATGACGTCCGGCGGTGTGGCCAAGGCCACGTGGGCGCTGCTCTTCCCGTTCAGCATCGCGAACGTCGCGCACTGGATGTTGCCGCCCGTTCCCGAACGGAACCTGCCCGCCCACCTGCTCGGACTCGGACTGCGGTCGCTTCTGCGGGTGTTCGCGCTGCTGCTGACGGCGCTGCTGGTCGCGCAGGTCTCCGTGGTCAGCCTCGACCTGGTCGCCGCCCAGTGCCTGCGTCCCGGTGCCGCGTGCCTGACCAGCATTCCGACCGAGGTTCGCCTGTTCCCCTGGTTCCGGACCTTCCTGGGACTCCTGCCGGTCGTGGTGCTGATCTCGGTGATGCGGCGGATCTCGCACGTCGAGTGGCGGATCGAACGCAGGGAGATCGCCGAGGCGCAGGACGAGGAACGGCAGCCCACCTCCGGTCTGCCCGGCGCGCACGTCGCCACCGACCCGGACACCCCCGCGTTGCGGTCACTGCACGTCGTGACGGCACTCTCGGTGGCCTCGCTGATCGCGCTGGGCGGACCGTTGAAGCAGCTCACGGCCACCGGGTCGATGGGGGTGGCGATCACCGTCGCGTGGGTCGTGGCGTTGGTGTTCATCGGCCTGTCGACGCTCGGTGTGCTGCTGCTCGACGACCCGACCGGCGGCGCTCCTCACCGTGGTGGGCGGTGGCTGCGCGCGTCACTCGGCAGGCGGCCTCGCCGGGTGCTGATGGTGCTGTCGGCGCTGCTCGTCCTGACGACGCTGGGGTTGCAGGAGCAGCTGCAGGAGCGGGTGCTCGGCTCGGACGTGACGGTGCAGGTCGTGGCGTTGCTGATGGCGTTCGTGGCGGTGCTGTTCGCGCTGCTGCTGGTGCCTGCGGCGCTGCTGGCACGCAGGACGTGGGCCTCGCTGCCGCGTGAGCTGCGGCCGTGGGCGGGCGGCTGGTTCGCCGCGCCGGTGCTCGCGATCGCGGGGCTGCTCGGCGGCGGGTTCGGAGCCGGGGTCGCGCTGCCGGTGCGCAAAGCGCTCGGTGACGGGTTGCTGCTGCCCGACGGGTACGCCTACATCACCCTGCTGTGGGGTGTGGCGGGCGCGTTGGCGCTGCTCACGACGTTCGCGGTGGCGTCGTTCACCGGCGCGGTGCGGTGGCGGGCGTTCCGCAAGGGCAAGGTGTGGGCGCGCGAGGCCTCACTGCTGCACTCCGGGCGGATGCGTGATCTTCGTGCCGCGACGCGGGCGTGGTGGTGGGCGCGCTGGGAACGCAACCACGGGCACCACATGATCCTGATCATCGCGTCCGTGCTCGTCGTCGGTGCTGTGCTGGCGACTCTGCTGCGGGTGCGCAACGTGACGCCGCCGCCGTGGACGGCACCGTTCTCCGCGTTCGGCGTGTTCGTGCTCGGTTTGCTGGCCGTGTCGTTGCTGAGGGCGGTGTACCTGGCGGCGCGGCAGCCGGAGTCGGGCCGACGGCTGGGAATCATCGCGGACATCGCGCAGTTCTGGCCGCGGGAGGCGCACCCGATCGTGCCGCCCTGCTACGCGTTGAAGGTCGTGCCGGAGCTGGTTTCCCGCGTGCAGGACCACCTTCGGGACCCCGGCACCCGTGTGGTCCTCTGTGGACATTCGCAGGGGTCGCTGCTGGTCGCTGTTGCCGCCGCCCGGTTGCTGGAGGACCTGCCGGCGCACGACCGGGAAAGGATCGGGCTGGTGACGGCCGGTTCGCAGCTGCAGTGGGCCTACCCGCGGGCGTTTCCGGCGGTGGTGCCGCACGCGTCGCTGGCCAGGCTGGCCGGTGGGCTGGACGGACGGTGGCGGGCACTGTGCCGCGGCACGGATCCGTTGGGCGGCGCGGTGATGACGTGGCGGCGGCAGGTGTTCGACGGGATGCTGCTCGGCGTCGGCTACCGGGCGGACGGCTCGGAGGGCGCGCTGGCGCCGGCGCTGCGCGGACCGACGGGGGCGCTGGTGCTGGGCGGTGATCACTGGCTGCCGGATCCGCAGCGGGGACCGTTCCCTGGGCGGCGGTGGCGGTCCGGGGTGTCGGCGCACTCGGACTACACGTCGGATCCGGAGTGGGACCGGGCGGTCGCGATCGCGGCCGGGTTGCTGGACGTGGAGGCACCGGAGGCGCCGCCGCTGCCGTTCGCGCGGAAACCCGAAACCCGGTCACGGGACGCGTTGGGCGGTTCGTAGGCTTCCGATCATGCTCACCGGAGAACTCGTCCGCCTGCGTCCCGCCGAACCGGAGGACGCCGAGGCGTTCTACCGCTGGCACAACGACGAAGAGGTCATGCGCTGGCTGCAGAGCTACTTCCACCAGTCGCTCGCGGGCCTGCGCAAGCTCTTCGCCGAACGGCAGGAGAACTCGTTCGAGAAGGTCACCCTCTGCATCGAGACGCTGGAGGAGCGCAAGCTCATCGGCGTTGTCGCGATGCGGGAGGCGGACCCGATCAACCGGCGCGCCAAGGTCGACATCTACATCGGCGAGCGGGAGTACTGGGGTGGCGGGTACGGCACCGACGCGTTGCGCAGGGTGTGCCGGTACGGGTTCGAGACGCTGCAGCTGCACTCGATCGAGCTCACCGTCGTGGAGGAGAACGAGCGGGCCATCCGGTCCTACGAGAAGATCGGGTTTCAGGTCGACGGACGGCTGCGGCAGGCGTTCTTCCGCGACGGCAAGTGGTACGACGAGCTGCTGATGTGCGTGCTGGCGGACGAGCTCAGCTGAGCGCGGGCGCGAGGTGGCCGATCGCCTCGCGCAGGTGGTCCTCCACGGACTGCGCGGGCACCACGACCAGGCCGGACGGCCGCAGGTCGACCCACCGCTGCACGGCGATCCGGGCCGCCGCCGACACCGCGGCGGCCAGCACCGCGGCACCGAGCTCGGACTTGCCCAGCCGCTCGGCGATCACCTCGGCGATCGGCGGTTCCATGGACGACGTCGAGTCCAGGTAGGCCTCGCGCAACGACGGCGTCGACGTGATCAGCGCCAGGGCCTCCGACGGTGGTTCGCGGTACTGCTCGGCGAACGCGGCGATGATCGACTCGACCAGGGGTTCGTCGGAAGGCCTCGAGCGCAGGGCCGCGGCCACCGTGAGGGCTCGGGACGCCGTGATGCCCGCGACGATCGCCTGGTCGCGGCTCGCGAAGTAGTTGTTGTAGGTGCGCGGCGAGACGTTGGCCGCCTCGGCGATCTCGTCGACCCGCACGTTGTCGACGCCCTTCTCCAGCGCCAGCCTCAGTGCGGCTGCGGACAGTGCCGCTCGGGTCTCGGTCTTCTTGCGCTCACGCAGTCCCACGCCGATCACTGTAGAGACCTGTTGCAACACGATCACTACCGATTGACTTTCGATAGATCGCTACCGATACTCGATGCATGATTTCTGAACGGTGGGCGGTGGTCGCGCTCCGGTTCTTCCTGGTGGCGCTGTTCGGGATCCTCGTCGTGCTGGAGACGTTGTCGATCCCGGGCTCGTACATGTACTCGGCCGAGCAGCACCCGGAGCACGCCTCCGAGCAGTTCGTGTCGATGATCGTCGCCATCTTCTGGGTGGTGTGCGTGCAGGTGGTGATCGTGGCCACGTGGAAGCTGCTCACCCTGGTGCGCAAGGATCTGATCTTCACCGAGGCCGCGATCAAGTGGGTCGACGTGATGGTCTGGGCGATCGCGGCCGGATGGGTCGTGCTGGTGGGTGTGTTCATCTACCTCGGCTTCATCGCCGATGACCCCGGTGTGCTGGTGTTGTTCTTCTTGTTCACGACGGGGGTGTCGGTGATCGGGCTCGTGCTGATCGTGATGCGGGCGCTGCTGCAGCGGGCGACTGCGTTGCGTGCCGACATGGAGTCGGTGATCTGATGGCCATCGTCGTGCGCATCGACGTCGAGCTGGCCAAGCGCAAGATGAGCGTCGGCGAGTTCGCGGAGAAGGTCGGGCTGACACCGGCCAACGTCGCGGTGCTGAAGAACGGGCGGGCGAAAGCCGTGCGGTTCAGCACCCTCGAAGCCATGTGCCGGGTGCTGGAGTGCCAGCCCGGTGACCTGCTCGAATTCGTCGACGACGAGGAAGCCTCCTAGGCCAGGCGTTTCGCCAGTCGGTCGGCGGCCTCGAGCCGTCCCGACTCGGCGAGCAGGCCCACCGGCGCGAGCACGTAGTCGCGGTCGACGGTGATCTCGGCGGTGCGCAACACCGGACGCAGCACCGGGTCGCTCCGCAGGGCTTCGACGACCGGCGTGATGTCCGGGGTGTGGCGGAAGACGCCGCCGGAGAGCACGAGCAGGCCCGCGCCGTGCGGTCCGAGCTGGCCGTCGACCTGACGGAGATGCCTGCGCACAGCCAAGATCGCCGCGAACGACGCGAGCCGCACGTCCACGGCCGGGTCGGCGGGCAGCCAGCCGACGTTCTCGGCGCGCAGCCGGGCTTCTTCGGTCAGGTCCTCGGTCGTGAGGCGTTCTGCCAGCGCTTCGGCCACTACGCCCGGCGCGGACCAGCGCATGCCGAGGTCGCCCTCCACCGTGCGGCGGTCCGGTGGCAGCGCGACAGTCCGCTCCACACCTTCACTGTCCGCCGTGGACACCGCGGAGTAGACGTCCGTGGTCGCGCCGCCGACGTCCACCACCAGCACGGCACCCTCACGGTCCTGCGCCGCCAACCGCGAAACGCCCGCCAGCACCGCGTCCGGCGTCACGGCACGCACGAGCTGACGGAACCGCGGGCCGCGCGAGAGTCCCTTGCCGCCGATGACGTGCTGCAGGAACGCCGCGCGGATCGCCTTGCGGGCCGGTTCCGGGTCGAGCTGCCCCACGTCGGGCAGCACGTTCGGGCAGGCCACGACGGTCCTCGACGCGAGCAGCCGCAACGCTTCTGGCTGCGCCTCCACGTTGCCCGCCAACACGATCGGCACGGCGACGCGGGCGAGCTTCGCGGCGTTGTGCAGCAGCACCGACTGGTCGCCGCCGTCCGTGCCGCCGACCAGCAGCACGAGGTCGGGTTCCGCCGCCCGCAACGCTCGGACGTCGACCGGACCCGCGCTGACGTGCACGATCTTGGCGCCCGCCGACAGCGCGACCCGGTAGCCGGCCTCGGCGCTCACGACCCGTTCCTGGCCGACGACGGCCAGCCGCAGCCCTCCGCCCGCCGACGAGCACGCGAGGATCTCGCCGTCGCCGACGGTGCCCCGCAGCGCGTCGATGCCGCGCAGCACCTCGGGCGGCGTGGTCGGGTGCTGTCCGGTCCGGACCAGCTCGCCCTCCTCGGTGAGGAGCGCGGCCTTGGTCCAGGTGGAACCGACGTCGAGACAGAGGATCACGAGGCAAGCTTGCCATCATGAAGCTCACGCCCAAGGTGATCCTCGAAGGCACCCGCCTGACCGGCAAGACGGACCTGGCCTACGCGCTCAACGAACACCCCCGTCTCGTCGGGCACCGCAAGTACCGCTACCACTCCCCGTTGATCTCGGCCGAGTGGAGCGGGTTCAGCAACGAGCCGTGGGGCCGCGGGCTGATCGACTTCGCGCCGGACGAGACGCCACACGCGATGGAGACCTACGAGACGTGGGTGCGGATGTTCGAACTGCAGCGCTACTACTCGTGGATCGTCGACCGGTTCCACCTGTCCACGATGGCCTATCAGGCGCGGCAGGGACGCGAGTTCGACTTCGGGTGGCTGGAGGAACGCCTCAAGCCGCTCAACTTCGCGATCGTGCTGTGCACACGACCGGAAGACACGTTCGAGGAAGCGCGCGTGGAGCGGTTGAAGATCAGCGCGAACCCGAAGCAGTACGTGTCGCTGGAGCCGTTCATCGCCGAGCAGGCCCAGCTCCGCGAGCTCGCCAAGAAGTCGATCCTGCCGGTGTTCGAGTTCGACGTGACGCTGCACGGGCCGGACGACGTGGCCGAGTGGCTCGACGAGAACGACCTGCTGACGCTTTAGACCGTGACGACGATCTTCTTGCCGGCGTGGAGGCCGTTCTCGAGGTGACGGTGTGCCTCGACGACGTCGTCGAGCGCGAACACCCTGTCGATGGCGGGCCGCAGCGCACCGAGGCGCACCCCGGCGTTCAGGAACGCAGCCATGCGCTTCACCACGACGGCGTCGAGGGTGTGCTCGAAGCTCCGGTAGCTGAAGATCGTGAGAGGCGGGCCTGCGGGGAAGGGCGTGGGCCTCGGGTCCAGGAAGCCCGCGGCGACCAGTGTCCCGCCGGGACGGACCGCTTTCAGTAGATCCTGCTGGCCGGGGCCCATCACCACGTCGAGGACGATGTCGGCGCCCGTCCCTCCGGTGTGGTGGAGGACGGCGTCGACGACGTCCTCACGGTCGGTGGCGATGACCGCGGCGGCACCGGCGGCCAGCAGGTCGTCCTCGTTCGCGGTGCGCCGCGTGACGGCGATGGGCACGGCGCCGATCTGGTTGGCGATCTGCATCGCCGCCCTGCCGACGCCGCCGGACGCGGCGGTGATGAGGACGTGGTCGCCCGGCCGCATCGCCGCCTTCTCGACGAGCGCACCGTAGGCGGTGGAGAACGCGACCCAGATCGCCGCCGCCTCGGTGACATCGAGCCCGGCCGGCCTCGCGACGACCCGGCTCGCCGGAACCGTGGCGTAGTCGGCGTAGCTGCCGCGCACGCTCGCGTCCGGAACGGCCGTGAGGACGACCGGATCACCGATCTTCAACGCCGTGGTCCCAGGGCCGAGCGCGTCGACGGTGCCGGTTCCCTCGACACCGAGGCGGGCGTGGGGCAGGGAGATGGTCGCCGACGAGGTGCCGGACCGCATCATCTGATCGAGCGGGTTCACGGCGAACGCCTCGATCCTGACCCGCACCTCACCGGCCGCGGGCGCGATGACCGGCTCCTCGACGACGTGCATGACATCCGGTCCGCCGAACTCGTCGAACACGACGACTCGTGGCATGGGCTCCTCCGCATCTGATTCGTTGCTGCGAAAGACGTTACGAAGCGGTGAGTTACCTCGGGGTACCTTCGATCCCATGCAGAGCGCGGCCGGACCAGCCTTCCTCGCCGACTGCCCCACCCGCCTGGCGGTCGAGATCATCTCCGACAAATGGGGCGTGCTCGTGCTCTTCGGCCTCAGCCGGCGGCCGCACCGGCACGGTGAGCTCGTCGACCTCATCGGCGGCGTCTCGCGCAAGGTCCTCACCCAGACGCTGCGACGGCTCCAGCAGTACGGTCTGGTCGAACGCCACGCCGAAACGTCCCGCCGGGTCGAGTACCACCTGACCGACCTCGGCCGGACCCCCGTCGAGCCCATCGAGGTCCTGACGAACTGGGCGAGGGAGTACGGCGGCGCCGTCGTCGACTTCCAGGAGGCGGCGTCCGGCCGGTCGTCCTAGTCGTCGGCTTTCTCGTGCACGACCTGCATGAACTCACCGAGCTGCGCGAGCTGCCGGGGCGTGAAGAGGTCGATCAGGTACGCGCGGACCGTCTCGACGTGACCGGGCGCGGTGGAGTTCAGCAGGTCCTTGCCCGCCTCGGTGAGCACGGCGAGGATGCCGCGCTCGTCGGACTCGTGCGGTTCGCGCCGCACGAGTCCGGCCTTCTCCAGCTTGCCGATCTGGTAGGTCAGCGAGCTCTTCGACACCACGACCCGGCGGGCCAGCTCGGTCATGCGCAGGCGGTTGCCCGGCTGTTCGGACAGCACGACCAGCACGTTGTACTGCGCGTGCGAGAGGCCCGCATCGCGCTGCAACTGCTGTTCGATCTGCCTCTCGAGGAGGTGGTACGCCTGCACGAAGTGGTGCCAGGTGTTCCCCTCCTCCTCGGAGAGCCACCGCGCATCGCCCATGGCACGAAGATTAGTTGGTGTAGAGCTGCTCCACGGGCACGACCTGCTGATTCTGGTTCGCGGAAGTCCACAGCAGCTTGAAGTGGGCCTGGCCGGTCCGTTCCGCGAAGTCGACCTTGATCGCGTGCTTCTTCCCGGCCTGCAAGGCGATCGTGCCCTTGTCGACGCGGGCCTGGTGTGGGTCGGAGGCGTCCACGACGAGCTTGCCGTCCACCCAGACCTTCGCGATCTCGTCGGAGACGGTGAGGAACGTGTAGGTGTCGCTGAACCTCGGCTGCACGAACCCGGTCCATCGCACCGAGAAGTCGTCGCCGTCGAAGCGCCACGCGAAGTTCAGCGACGGATCCGTGCGGGTGACGGGCGTTCCGGTCCAGTTGTTCGTCGGGAAGTACTGCGCGCGCAGGCCGTTTCCGGTGCCGGTCGGTGCCGGCTGCTCACCCCTGACGGTCAGCTCGATCACCGTCGCGACGTCGTTCGTCTTGGCACCACTGGGTTTCACGTCGTAGCCGTCGCCCGCCTTCGTGGCGGTGACGGCTTGCGGGCTGTTCAGGACGCGCGCACCTGTGACGTCGAACTGTTCGAGAACCTTGAGGTGCAAGGAGCTCGACCAGTCGTAGACCGACAGGAAGAGCTTGTCGCCCTTGCGTGACACGGCACCCCAGGCCGGGTCGGCGACCCAGGACGCGGCCGACGCGCCGTAGACCGCGTCACCGTGCTGCGCGAGCCAGGAACCCATGGCGCGCAAGCGATCCGACTCGGGTTGCGGGATGCGGCCCAGCTTGTCCTGGCCGACGTTGAGCAGGTAGTTGCCGCTGCGGCTCGCGATGTCGACGAGGTTGCGGGTCAGCGTGGTGGCGCTCTTGAAGTTCTTGTCCCACTTGGCGAAGCCCCACTTGCTCGGGATCGTCATGCAGGACTCCCAGAGCTGGCCGTCTACCGGCGCGGACGGGAAGGTCTGCTCCGGCGTGCCGAAGTCGCCGTCGACGACGCGGCGTTCCTTCACGCCCGGCGCGCGCTTCGAGATCCGGTTGTTGATCAGCAGGTCCGGATCCTTGGCCCTGAGGAACGTCTCCAGCTCCGCGCCGTCCTGCTTGGTCCACGGGTTGGGCGGGTTGTCGGTGTCCCAGTCGCCGTCGAACCACAGCAGCGCCGGGTCGTAGTCGTCGATCAGCTCGACGAGCTGGGCACGCATGCGTGCCTTGTACCGCGCGAAGTTCTGGGTGCTGCGCGCGTCGGGGTCGTGCCAGTCCCACGTCGAGTAGTAGAGGCCGAACTTGATGCCCTGCCGGTCGGCCTCGGCCTTGAGCTCGGCGAGCACGTCGCGCTTCTTGTCGAACGCGGAGTGGTCGCGGAGGTTCCACTTGTTGACCTTCGTCGGCCACATCGCATAGCCGTCGTGGTGCTTCGACGTGATGACGATGTACTTCTGCCCGGCCGCTTTCGCCGTGCCGACAACGGCTTTGGCGTCGAACTGGGCCGGGTTGAACGACTTGACCAGCCGTTCGTAGTCGGCGGTCGGGATCTTGCACTTGTTCATGATCCACTCGGCGTCCTGACACGTGGAGCCATCGGACCTCTGATACTCGCCTTCGAGCTGCGAGTAGCCGCCGAAGTGGATGAACATGCCGAACCGGGCGTCCCGGAACCATTCCGTTCGCTGCGCCGTGAACGGATCGTCAATCGTTCCAGGGCCAGCCAAAGACAGCACCGCCAGCAGCGCCGCGACCAGCGCGTGGAGCATCGGACTCCTCCTCCAAGCTCATGGCGGCACCACGAGCTTGGAGGAAAAGAGATCCGATGTCTAGAGCCCTGGCTCCTCGCCGTGCCTGATGACCGGCTCGTTGTGCACCGCGGCGTGACCGGTCTTGCCGAGCACCGCGTTGCGGCGGCTGTAGACGAAGTAGACGACGACACCGAGCACCATCCACACGAGGAACCGGACCCACGTGAGCGCGGTCAGGTTCAACATCAGCCACAGGCACGCGAGGATCGAGAGGATCGGCACCAACGGCACGAGCGGCACCCGGAACCCGCGCGACAGGTCGGGTCGCGTCCTGCGCAGCACCCACACGCCCGCCGAGACGAGGATGAACGCGAACAGCGTGCCGACGTTCACCATCTCTTCGAGCTTGCCGGCCGGGAAGAAACCCGCGGCGATCGCGACCAGAACACCGATGATGATCGTGATGCGCGTCGGCGTGCCGTGGCTACCGGTCTTCGCGAGCCCCCGCGGCAGCAGTCCGTCTCGGGACATCGCGAACAACACGCGGCTCTGACCGAGCATCAGCACCATCACGACAGTGGTCAGACCGGCGAGCGCGCCAACGGAGATCACCGTGGCCGCCCAGTCGACACCGTTGTCCCGGAACGCACTGGCAAGCGTCGCGCGCGTGCCGTCCGGCTGGGTGGCGAGCTTCGTGTAGGGCACCATGCCGGTGATCACGAGCGTGACGGCTACGTACAACACGGTGACGATCGCGAGCGAGCCGAGAATGCCCCGCGGCACGGCCTTCTGCGGGTTCTTCGTCTCCTCCGCCGTGGTCGCCACGACGTCGAACCCGATGAACGCGAAGAACACGATGCTCGCCGCGGCCAGCATGCCGAGCACACCGTAAGTGCTGCCCGAGTACCCGGTGATCAGCGAGAACAACGACTGCTCGATCCCCGTGTGCCCAGCGGAACCACCTTCGGCGGCCGGCGGGATGAACGGACTGTAGTTCTCGGCCTTGATGTACCCGATGCCGAGCACGATCACGAGCAGCACCACAGCCACCTTGATCGCCGTGATGACCGCGCTGACCCGCGAGCTCAGCTTCGTGCCGACCACGAGGAGGACGGTGAGCACCGCGACGAGCAGCACCGCACCCCAGTCGAACTTGAAGCCGTCACCGACCTCGGTCTTGACGTTGATGCCCAGCAGGCCGAGCGTCGTCTGCAGGTAGGCAGACCACCCCTTGGCCACGGCAGCCGACCCGACCGCGAACTCGAGCACCAGGTCCCACCCGATGATCCACGCCGCGAACTCACCGAACGTCGCATAGGAGAACGTGTACGCACTACCGGCCACCGGCACCGTCGAGGCGAACTCGGCATAACACAACGCCGCCAACGCACAGGCGACCGCCGCGAGCACGAAACTCAGCGACACCGACGGCCCCGCGAGGTTGCCCGCAGTGCTGGCCGTGAGCGTGAAGATGCCGGCACCGATGACGACCGCGACACCGAAGACCGTGAGGTCCCAAGCGGTCAAATCCTTGCGGAGCTTGGTGTCCGGCTCGTCCGTGTCAGCGATCGACTGCTCGATCGACTTGGTGCGCCACAACCCGTTCCCCGGCACGGTGCATACCTCCTTGATGGACCTGTTCGACTCACCCTAGAGGTATCCAGCATGTGGAACTCCTACTACCGTGTTCGGGCGTTGTACGGAGTTTCACTGTCCCGAAACCTGACAACGCTCGACCGTGATGGTCCGGTTTGGCCGTTGGGGTGCCGGTTCGGTCGCGTTGCGTAGGTGGTTGCGTGGGCTTTTACCGAGCTTTGGTTTTTTCATCGCCGCTTCGCGACGATTGCGATTGGCGCTTGACTTCGGGGCCCTTGCGAGGCGCTGGTCGGCCTTTAAAAGCCGGGCATGTAAAGCGCCCGGCCGATCCGAACACGGTAGCACCTCGCACCCAAAGTCAAGCGCCAATCGCGAGCGTACGTGGTTGAGTTTGTGCGGTCGGATTCCGGAAATTACCGCTTCCCGGTTCTGAATCGGTGCCGCGGGTCTAGCGATTCACTCGATGGTGTTCATTTTCGGTCCTGATATTCACGTGATCTTGCGGTAAATTAGAACACGTGAGCGACCCCAGCCTTCCTCTTCTCTCCACCGGCGAGCTGCTGCGCGGCATCGTCGACGAGGTGACGGAATCCCGGGCGCGTGATTATGTGGTGATGCAGAAAATCGCCGAGTTGAACCGGCGCGGCGCCGCCGCCGAGCTCGGCTACAAAAACCTTGCGCTCGTGCTGCGGGACGCGGTCCGCTGGGACAAGAACACCGCGACACGGTGGGTCGAGCAGGCGGCGAAGCTGAGCGGTGAGATCACCCCGACCGGCAGCGAGATCACCGCAAGGCTCCCGATCACCGCCACGGCCGCCGCCGAGGGCGCCCTGTCGATCGAGCACGTCGCGGTGGTCGCGGAGGCGATGCAGACGCTGCCCGCCGACCGTGAGGCGCAGCTGGTCGACTACGCCCGCCAGTTCGAGCCCACCCTGGTCCGTGCCCTGGGCAAGAAGCTGATCTACGGGTTGTTCCAGAACGATCCCGAACCGACAGATCCCCAGCCCGAGCCCGCCTGCTCCCGTAACCGGCTGGCGTTGCGTCAGACCAGGGACGGGGTGGTGAGGTACTCGGGGACGATGGATCCGGTGACCGGTGCGACGTTGATGGCGGCGCTGGGCCCGCTGGCCAAGCCCCGCCCTGCCACCGCCGAGGGCCCGGACCCGCGGTCGCTGGACGAGCGGCAGGGCGACGCCCTGGCGGAGCTGCTCGATCTGGTGTTGCGGGCGGACGTGCTGCCCGAGCATGGCGGCGAGGCGGTCGCGTTGACGGTGACCGTGGACTATGACGACCTGGCCGAGCAGGCTGGGGCGGCGACGCTGGACAACGGCGTGCACGTCCCCGCCGACCAGGTCCGCCAGCTCGCCTGTAGCGCGGGGATCCTCCCGATCGTGCTGGGCAGCCGGTCCCAGCCGCTCAACGTGGGCCGCCGGTCGCGGCTGTTCACCTCCGGCATCCGCCGCGCCCTGGTCGCCCGCGACCACGGCTGCGCCTTCCCGGGTTGTGGGCGTCCGCCGAAGCACTGCGATGCCCACCACATCCAGCACTGGGCCGACGGCGGCGACACCTCCCTCGACAACGGCGTGCTGCTGTGCCGCCACCACCACACCCTGGTCCACCGCAGCGGCTGGGACGTCACGATCGAACACGGCGTCCCGGTCTTCTACCCGCCCGCCTGGCTCGACCCCGAACGCAGACCCAGACGCAACCAGCTCCACACCGCCGCCTAACCCCGACCGAGGGACACGAGCGGACCCCCACCACCACCTCCACCGCCACGGCCGTGCAGCACCACCACGGCCGTGGCACAACCATGCCCAAAACGCGGGACGGCCAGCAGCGGCATCGGCAAAGACGAAGACAAGAACCGATCCCACTATGGCAATGCGAAGCGAGCCCGTACACCTAATGCCGCGATGGGAAGCGGTAATTTCCGGAACCCGACCGCACAAACTCAACCACGCACGCAGGCGATTGGCGCTTGACTTTGGGTGCGAGGTGCTACCGTGTTCGGATCAGCCGGGCTCTTTATGCCCGGCTTTTTGAGGCCGACCAGCGCCTCGCAAGGGCCCCGAAGTCAAGCGCCAATCGCAATCGTCGCGAAGCGGCGATGAAAAAACCAGGCTCGTCAAAAGGCCGCCCCAGGAAACCCCGAGACGGCCGAAGAACTCACCCGCTGGTAACGGTGGTCCGATCCAAATCCGGCTCCAAGTAGATCAGTCGAGCATGCGGCACCTTGTTCCGCACCCGCATCTCGGCATCGTTGATCGCCTGCGCCACCTCGTCCAACGGCAGCTGCGGCTCCAGTGCGATCTTCGCCGCGACCAGCAGTTCCTCCGGTCCGAGGTACTGGGTCTTGATGTGGATGACCCGTTGCACCTTGCCGGCGGCCAGTTCGTCGCAGATCAGGTCGAGGTCGGCGTCCGAGGCGCCCTCGCCGATCAGCAGCGACTTCATCTCGATGATCAGGATGATCGCGATGACGCCCAGCAGGAGGCCGATGGCGACGGTGCCGAGTGCGTCGAAGACCGGGTCGCCGGTCAGAGTGGTCAGGCCGACGCCCAGCAGCGCCAGGACGAGGCCGAGCAGGGCGCCCGCGTCCTCCAGGAGCACTACGGGGAGTTCGGGGACGCGGGACTGGCGGATGAAGCCCCACCACGAGACGTCGCCCTTGATCTTCTTGGACTCGCTGATCGCGGTGACGAAGCTGTAGGTCTCCAGGCCGATCGCGACTACGAGGATGCCCACGGCGACGATCGGGTTCGAGAGGCCCTCTGGGTGTTGCAGTTTGTGGATGCCCTCGTACAGGGCGAAGACCGAGCCGAGGCTGAAGAGCAGCAGGGCGACTACGAAGGACCAGAAGTAGCGGTCGCGGCCGTAGCCGAACGGGTGGAGCCTCGTGGCTTTGCGCTGGGCCGTTTTCTGGCCGAGCAGCAGGAGGCCCTGGTTCGACGTGTCGGCGACCGAGTGCACCGCCTCGGCCAGCATCGACGACGAGCCGGTGATCAAGAATCCGACGAACTTCGCCGCCGCGATACCGGCATTCGCCACCAATGCCGCGACGATGGCCTTGGTCCCGCCCCCTGCTGACACGCCTGTCTCCTCGCTGACCGGTCCGGTTTGTCCGGTGGTGAACCTTAGTCCGTTCCCGCGGTGGCGCGGAAAAGTTGGGCGGATTCAACACCATCCGGGCGGACGATCACAGCCGGGTCCGATGCGGGCAGCCACACCGACTGGCCGCGTGCCAGTCGCATCGAGTCGCCGCGGGCGTTGGTCAGCACGGCCGCGCCCTCGGTGCAGATCAGGATCTGCGGACCGTCGTGGTTGATCCTGGTCTCGCCGGACACGTCCAGACGCGAGAGCTCGAACTCCGGCGCGGGCGTGCGGTAGACGCGGACGCCGGGCGAGACCTCTTCGCCGGTCAGCACTTCCATGTCGCCGCACGTGAAGTCGAGCACGCGCAGCAACTCGGGCACGTCGACGTGCTTGGGGGTGAGGCCGCAGCGCAGGATGTTGTCGGAGTTCGCCAGGATCTCGACTCCGGTGCCGCGCAGGTACGCGTGGAGGTTGCCGGCGGACAGGAAGATCGCCTCGCCCGGCTGCAGCACGATGCGGTTCAGCAGCAGGGCAGCCAGCACGCCCGCGTCGCCGGGGTAGGACTCGCCCAGCTCCAGGATCGTGCGGCATTCCAGGTCGAACTCGCCGTGCTCCTTCACGTGCAGCACGCACGCGTCGAGCACCTGCGGCAGCAGCGACGAGAGCGACGTCTGCGGCAGGGTGATCAGCATCGTGAACAGCGCGCGCAGGCCTGACGAGTCCGGCTGTGCGACCAGCATTTCGGTGTAGGGCGCCAGCGCGGGGGCGTCCAGGGCGCGCAGCAACGCGATGGTGCGCTCCGGGGCGCGGAAGCCCGCCAGGGCGTGGAACTCCGTCAGGGCGCAGATCAGCTCCGGCTTGGCCGCCGGGTCCTTGTAGTTGCGTACCGAGGCGTCGCGCGGGATGCCCGCCGCTTCCTCAGCGGCGAAGCCCTCTGCCGCCTGCGTGGCGGACGGATGTGCCTGCAGGCTCAGCGCCTCGTCGGCGGCGAGGATCTTGAGCAGAAACGGGAGCCGGCTGCCCCACCGCTCGGCGACACGGGTGCCGAGCTGGCCGTCCGGGTCGGCGTTCAGCAGGTCGAGCAGCGAGCGCTCCACGCCGTCCGCGCCGAGCACGCGGGACGGGTCGCCGGGGTGGGCGCCCATCCACAGCTCGGCCTCGGGATGGGGTGCGGGCACCTCCTTCCCGAGCAGCTCGGCGATGGCCGTGCGCGAGCCCCACGCGTACGGCCTGACCGTGTTGTGCAGCAGGTCCACTTCTCTTCTCAGCTCCCAGACTCAGTACGGGTTGCCGCCGAGAGTGCCGGCGGCAAGCCCGAGGTAAAGCGCGGCCAGCTCGAAGCGGAGCGCGAGCAGCGCGGCACTGACCGCGTCGCCTCCCGCCACCTCGACGGCCGGTTCCAGCACGTCGGCTCCCGGCAGGGCCTCCTCGGCCGCATGCCGCACAGCATCCGCCACCGGGCCCTGGCGCACTGCCAGCAACAGCACCCGGACGAGTCCGCCAACGGTCTCGTCGTCCGGATCGGCGAACAGGTCGGCACCGGAGGTCCCCTGGACCGCGCGGCGGTGCAGCACCGGGCGGGTCAGCGCCTGCGGGTAACCGGCGACGTCGCAGGCGACCCCGGCGAACGCGGCCAGCGCGCCGGCACCCTGCACGCCCACCGACGTGGCGACCTCGTCGAGGCCCCACAGCAGCGGCGTGCGCTCGGCGACGCGCAGCGCCAGCGACTTCGCCGGGTTCACGAACGACTCGTGCATCGGGTGGTCGCGCTCGGCCTCGCGGTCGAGCTCGTCCGCGACGAGGTCCACGTCGACCTTGAGCAGGCCCAGCGCGTTCAGCACCACGATCCACGCTGCGAGCGCGCGGTGGAAGCTGAAGCCGGGCGGCACCTCGACGCGGGGCGCGAGCAGCACGGCCTGACCGGCCGCGGCCGCGGCGACCGGACCGGAGTCCGGGGCAGTCAGCAGCGTCCGCGCGCCGCGCCTGCAGGCGCGGTCGATCGACTCGGCGAGCACCCGGTCACCGGGGTCCTCGGTGTGGGCGAGCACCACGTCGAGCGCGCCGACCCACGGCGGCACCTCGTCGGACACCACCACGGGCACCGAGCAGCCGGGGCCGAGCAACGCCATGACGACTCCCGCGACCGCCACCGCGTGGCCGGGCCGGGTGACCAGCACGACCGCGCGCGGGCGTTCGGAGAAGATCCGGTCCACGCCCGCCTCGGCCGCGGCCTCCGCGGTGGAACGGACCTGTGCCCCTGCCCGTGCGGCAGCGCGCAGCCAGCCGCCGGTGTCGGCGTCGGCGAGGCGGCTCGGGTCGTCGAGCAGCGTGTCGTCGAGCACCGGATCACCCAGCCGAGGGCGGCTCGACCGCCTCGTCCAGCAGGAGCACCGGGATGCCGTCGCGCACCGGGAACGAACGCCCGCACGCGGTGCACGTGAGGAAGTCCGCCTCCGGGTCGTCCGGCGTCCCGACCTGCAACGGCGCGTGCTCAGGGCACGGGCAGGCGAGGATCTCCAGCAACTGCTCTTCGAGCTTGACGGCCACTGTTCTCTCCTCAGGCCCGCACGATCGCGAGGACCTCGTCGCGCAGGGCGGCGACGGCCTCGTCGGTGGCGGCTTCGACGTTCAGGCGCAGCAGCGGCTCGGTGTTCGAGGCGCGGAGGTTGAACCACGACCCGTCCGGCAGCTGCACGGTGAGACCATCCAGCTCGTCGAGCGTGACGCCGTCGCGGGACCCGAATGCGTCCTTGATCGCGGCGATCCGCCCGGCCTGGTCGGCGACCGTGGAGTTGATCTCACCGGAGGCGGAGTAGCGGTTGTAGACCTCCGTGAGCTTCGACAGCGGACCTTCCTGCTCGCCCAGCGCGGCCAGCACGTGCAGCGCGGCCAGCATGCCGGTGTCCGCACGCCAGAAGTCGCGGAAGTAGTAGTGCGCCGAGTGCTCGCCACCGAAGATGGCGCCGGTCTTCGCCATCTCCTCCTTGATGAACGAGTGGCCGACGCGCGTGCGGACCGGCCGGCCGCCGTGCTCGGCGACGATCTCCGGCACCGCGTGCGAGGTGATCAGGTTGTGGATGATCGTGCCGCCGGGGTCCTTCGCGAGCTCGCGCACGGCCACCAGCGCGGTGATCGCGGACGGGCTCACCGGGTCGCCGTTCTCGTCGACGACGAAGCAGCGGTCCGCGTCACCGTCGAACGCGACACCGGCGTCGGCGCCCTCGGCCTTGGTGCGGGCCTGGAGGTCGACGATGTTCTTGGGGTCGAGGGGGTTCGCCTCGTGGTTGGGGAAGCTGCCGTCGAGCTCGAAGTACATGGGGACGATCTCGATGGGCAGGCCCTCGAAGACCTGCGGCACCGTGTAGCCGCCCATGCCGTTGCCGGCGTCCACGACGATCTTCAGCGGGCGGATGCTCTTCAGGTCGACGAGCTCGTTGAGGTACGCCGCGTAGTCCACGAGCATGTTGCGCTCTTCGAACGTGCCCGGCGTGACGCCCTCGGCGTCCGGCACCTGGTTCTCGGCGTCCTGGCGGATCTGCGCGAGACCGGAGTCCTGGCCCACCGGCGAGGCACCCGCGCGGCACAGCTTGATGCCGTTGTACTGCGCCGGGTTGTGGCTCGCGGTGAACATCGCACCGGGCAGGTCGAGCTTGCCGGACGCGAAGTAGAGCATGTCGGTGCTGGCGAGCCCGATGCTGATCACGTTGACGCCCTGCGCCTGCGCGCCCTCCGCGAACACCCGCGAGAGCTCGGGTGACGAGTCACGCATGTCGTGACCGATCACGATGGCTGGTCCACCGACCAAGCGCGCGAAGGCTGCGCCGAAGTCGCGGACCACGCCGGCGTCCAGCTGTTCGCCGACCACCCCGCGGATGTCGTACGCCTTGACGATGCCGGACAGGTCACGCACGCCGCACACTCCCGAAACTCGCTCTTGACGGCCACTGCCACGGGAGCCTACCGGCGAGCAGATCAGCGATGCGTGTGGTCGCTCAGTCCTCGTGCGGATCGGGCAATACCCGCAGGTGGCCGCGCCTGTGGGTGCCCAGGGGCACGTCGGGCACCTTCGGCACCACGTCAGCTCGCCCTGCCTCGCGCACGGCCTCGGCCAGCGCGGTCAGGTCGTCCACAGTCGGCTCGGGCGCCGCGAACTCACCCTGATGCCTCACGACCTCCCAGCCACGCGGCGCCGTGAGCCGCAGGGCGTGCTCCTCGCACAGGTCGTAGCTGTGCGGTTCGGAGTACGTGGCGAGCGGTCCGACGACTGCGGTGGAGTCCGCATAGGCGTAGGTGAGCGTGGCGACAGCCGGGTTAGCACACCCGGTTCGCGAGCACCGTCTCACGCTCCGCACGATCGGGGACGATAGCGCGTCCGCGCGAACCTGTGTGTGAGGCACGCTGTGTTTGCTCGCCCGCGGCAGCAACTAGGCTGCTGGGTTGTGGTGATGGCACGGGGTTCACGTCGACAGAACTCGCCTCGCCGGCGCAACCGCGACCGGCACGGCCGAGGGCTGCGCGGTCCGCTCTACCCGGCCACGCTGCCCGCCGCGCGGTCGCGGGCCGAGCGCTTCGACGCGCTGGTCATCGAGGCCCTCGAGCCGATCGAGGCGCGCTGGCGGACCGAGCTCACCCAGCTCGACGTGGCCGTGGACGACGTGCCGGACGTGCAGGTCGAAGGCGAGGACGGGGTCGTCGAGGACGGCAACGTTCCCCTGGCCCGACTGCTGCCCGCCGGCTCTGATGCCCGCGCCAGGATCGTGCTCTACCGGCGTCCGCTGGAGGCACGCGCGAAGGACGGCGCGGACCTCGCCGACCTGGTGCACGACGTCCTGGTCGAGCAGGTGGCGAACTACCTGGGCCTGGACCCGGACGTGATCGACGAGGGCTGAGACCCCTCTCACACCGCGGTGCGCCGCCGGGTGGGGATCGCGGTCAGGAACGTGAACAGCGCCGCCGCGGCCTGAGCCAGCAGCAGGAAGTCCCGCAGTGTCGTCGACATCTCGACCCTGACCTCGGCGGCCGACGACGGCAGCGGCACCCCGACGAGGTGCCCCCACGCCCGCACGACCGGCACCTGCTGCCCGTCCACGGTGATCCGCCAGCCGGGCTCGTCCTCGGCGGCCAGCACGAGCACCCGGCCTTCCCCACCGGCGGAGACCCTCACGGCGACGTCGGGCAGCGTGACGTTGACCGGCGCCACCCCGGCCGCGGCCGGTTCGGCGGGCGGTTCGCCACCGGTGCGAGCCCGCCGGGCGAGATCGGGCCCGAGCAGCACCCCGGTGTCCGCGGCCAGCCGCACCCTCAGCACCGGCCGCCCGTCAGTGGTGCCGGGCGCGACGGACACCAGTTCCCCGGCAGCGCTGCGCACCCGTGCCGCCGCCTCCTCCGACGGCAGCACGAGGAACGAGACGCCGGAGGAGGCCGCCTGGGCCAGCGTGACCTTCACGACGGCAGCGGCGCCGTCCAGCAACGACGTGTTCCACCGGCGCAACCGCGCGGGAGACGACACCGTGGGCACCAGGTCGTCGTCCCCGAACGCGGGCATCCGCCCGGCGACCTGCCGAACCGGCGTCCCGAGGATCAACACCGACCGCCCGGTCCGCTCCAGCTCGGCTGTCAACGACGACGACAGCTGAGCCCCGCCGTCCGCCTTCAACGGCCCGGACCGGAGATCGAGCAGCCCCGCCACCCCGAGGCTGACCAACGTCACCACGCCCACGACGTACACGGCCCGCCGCACCCTGGCCTGCCCGGCGATTCCCGGCGCCACCCCGCGCCGGCACCCGGCCAGCACCACCCAGACGAGACCCCAGGCGAGGATCACCAACGGCGTTCCTGGCCAGGCCCGCACAGCGGCCACGGCCGCCAGGGCACCGATCGCCAGGACGATCACGAACAGGCCGGGCAGCATGGCGGCGTTGGGCCGCAACACCCCGGCAGCGAACCCGGCCGCCACGAAGACCGAGCACACGATCAGGTTCGGCGGAGACGACTCGAAGGCCGCCCCGAGCCCGTTCAGGACCATCTCGGGGTGCTGCAACAGCACTGCGGGCCACGGCAACAACAGCGCCATCGGTAACAACACGATGGCGAACAACGCGGCGATCCGCCGTGCCCCACCGGACACCGCGATGAACCCGCCCAATGCTCCGACGATCGTCACGACGTGGGTCAACGGCGAGAACGCCCCGAGAACCGCAACGCCGAGCGCCGTGCCAGAGGCCATCGGCAACCAGGCGTGTGTGGACGACGCGCGCAAGACCGCGTAGACCCCGGCGAACACCACGGGCGTCACGACGTGGACGACGACAACGTCCAGCCGTCCCTCGGCCACAGCGGTCGTGGCCACCGGCAGCAACCCGTAGAAGGCCGCCACGACCGCGCGCACGGACCGCCGCACGCGCATACCCCGTGACGCGATGTAGGCCGACAACGCGGCGAGCGGGATGTCGCCGAGCAACAACATCGCGACGGCGAACGAAGGCCCACCGGGAATCAGCCCCAGGACGGCCAGCGCAGCGGGAGCCGGAGCCGCGGTGCCACCGGACACCGGATGCCACGACGCGAGGTACGTCGACCAGACCGAGCCCAGAGACCCGACGGGCAGCAGCCGTCCACCGGCCAGCGAAAGCCCGAGGCGGGACCAGTTGGCCACGACCGCGACCGCGGACAGCCCCAGCACCAGCAACACCGGCGGCGCCAGCAACAACGAGCGCAGCACGCGCGACTGGTCGACCTCGACGAAGACCATCTCCGGACCACGCGGCCCCGGCGACGGACGAGGTCGTGGCGACGGGCGCAGAGCACCGGGCAGCGCCGCGTCGACCGGCACGACGACCGCGGGCCGGCGCAGACCGGCGACCCGCGGACGGCCGCGGGAGGCACCGGCGGGCAGCGCCGACGGCCCCACCGGACGAGAGTCCACTTCGGACGGTTCGAGCCAGGCCGAACCGGCGTCGGACGCGGGCAGCCTGCCCAGCGCGGCGTCGGCCTCGACCCGGCGGCGGATCAGGAACGTGGCACCCGCGCGCACGGCGTTGCGGAACCTCGTCAGCCGCGAGGTGAACAGGCCGCGCACCACCGCGGAACCCCGGCGGGCCCGACGCCCCTCGAAGAGCCGGCCTCTGGTCAGGAGGTAGCGGGCGGCACCCACTTCGGCGTGGGCGTCGGCGAAGCGTCGGAGGAACAGGAAACCCGACGCCCTCAGCAAAGACAGGAACAGCAGGCGCGGAAGTCCTATGAGGAACGAGAAACCCGAGGTGTTGACCAGAAAGGTACGCATGCCGTGCGCGCGGTCGACGCCGCGGAACGACGGCCCTGGCCGTGCCATGGCCGCGTCCAAACGACGTGCGCCATTGGTTGCGGCACGGGCGTGACGCATTCGGGCAACGGGAACGCACAGCACCAAATGACCGGCACGGTTCACGCGCCAGCCGAAGTCGAGGTCGTCGCGCAGCAGCGGCATCGCCTCGTCGTAGCCGCCGAGTGCGTGCCAGACCTCGCGGCGGATCAACGATCCCGCCGACGAGACCGCGAGCACCTCGGTGCTCTGCTGGAACGACGCGGAATGCTCGGCCGACGAGAGGCCCGTCTGCCGATGTCCCGACGAATCGGTCGACAAACCCGCCTCGACCACGAGACGAGAATCCACCCAATCGAGGCACAGCGGACCCAGGACGGCAGCCGACGGCGACACCTCGGCCGCGGTCAGCAGAGCGGCCAGGCAGTCGGGTTCGGGCGCGCTGTCGTCGTGCAGCAACCACAGCCACTTGCCGGGGTCGCCCCACCGGTCGACGGCGTGCTCGACGGCGATGCGCACAGCGGTGCCGAAGCCCGTGCCGCGCGGCACGGTCAGCACGCCGTCCAGCAGATCTTCCGCCTCCGCCAGCACTTTCGCCGTGCGGTCGGTTGATCCGGTGTCGACCGCGATCACGTTCCTCGGGCGAATTCGCTGACGCCGCAACGCGGACAGCGCCGTGCTGAGCCACTGGTCGCCGTCGTGGCAGACCAGGACGCACAGCACCGGCGCGGTCCGGAGCCTCGGGTGAGGACTTGTCACATCCTCAAGTTAAGGCACAAAGATCACACTTCTGCCCTGCTAGACGGCTCGCTTCTTCAGCTTGCGGCGTTCCCTCTCCGAGAGACCGCCCCAGATGCCGAAGCGCTCGTCGTGCTGGAGCGCGTACTCGAGGCACTCCGACCGGACCTCGCAGCCCAGGCAGATGCGCTTCGCCTCCCTCGTCGAACCACCCTTTTCGGGGAAGAACGCCTCGGGATCCGTCTGTGCGCAGAGCGCACGCTCCTGCCAGTCTTGCTCGTCGGCGGGGTCGAACAGGTACGAGAGTTCGCCCTGAACCACCGGCTGCGCGACGTGATCTTCTTCGAATTCCTGCATTTCGTCCGCCTCCTCGCCTTCCGCTCTCCCCGGTTGGCGGACGCCAGACGCCGCTCCCACAACGACGAATGACACCGATGTGATTACACCTGCGTCACAGCAGGGGGTCAAGTGGAGTCCACACGTCGGGGGATATTCGCGCGAATGGCCGCCAAAACCTTGACTGGCAGCACGGACAGTGATCCACGCGTCGCAACTGGTCCCCGATCGGCCCACCACGCCAGCCGACACGCCACACTGGAGGGGTGAAGCGATCAGCGGTGCGACCCAGTCCACTGTTCCTCGGCCTGCTCGCGGCGACCGTCGCCGGAGGGGCCCTCACCCTCCTCGAAGGCGATGTCGCCATCATCGCGGGCACCATCCTGTTCGTACTCGCCGGCTGGGCGGTGACGCTGTGCCTGCACGAGTTCGGGCACGCCGCCGTCGCCTACAAGGGCGGCGACTTCTCCGTGCGGGACAAGGGATATCTGACCCTCGACATCCGCCGCTACACCGATCCGGTGCTGAGCATCGTGCTGCCGCTGGTGCTGCTCGCGTTCGGCGGCATTCCACTTCCGGGTGGCGCTGTGTGGATCAACCACCACGCGCTGCGCTCGAAGAAGATCGAGTCGTTGGTCTCACTCGCGGGACCGATCACGAACCTCGTGCTCGGGGTGATCCTCGCCGGAATCGTCACGGTGTTTTCGCCGCCGGCCGCGCTCGCCGGCGCAATTTCGTACCTGGCTCTGTTGCAGGTGATCGCGTTCGTGCTCAACATCCTGCCGATTCCCGGTTTGGACGGCTGGGGTGTTTTGGAGCCGTTCATGTCGTACCAGGCGCAGCAGTTCGGCGCGAAGGCCCGGCCGTGGGCGCCGCTGATCCTGTTCGCCGTGCTGATCGCCTTCGCCGAGGTGAACCGGCTCTTCTTCGCGCTGGCGACGACGGTCTTCGAGCTGATCGGCGGCAACTCGAGCTCGGCGGGCTCCGGTGTGGTCGCGTTCATGTTCTGGCGCTACCTGTAGGCCGCGCATCGCACTGTGGAAGCATGGCGCGGCGTGAAGGTCGTAGCACTGGTCGGCGGGGTCGGCGGCGCGAGGTTCCTGCAGGGCCTCAAGCAACTCGGGGCTGACGTCACCGCGGTGGTCAACACCGGCGATGACGTGTGGATGCACGGGCTGCGCATCTGCCCCGACCTCGACACCTGCATGTACACGCTGGGCGGCGGGATCGACACCGAACGCGGCTGGGGCCGCGAGAACGAGTCGTGGACCGTCAAGGAGGAGCTGGCCGCCTACGGTGCCGAGCCGACGTGGTTCGGGCTCGGCGACCGGGACATGGCGACGCACCTCGTTCGCACCAGGATGCTGCGCGCCGGGTATCCGCTGTCGGCCGTGACCGAGGCGCTGTGCGACCGGTGGAAGCCGGGCGTGCGGCTGCTGCCGATGTCCGACGACCGCGTGGAGACCCACGTCGTGGTCGAGCTGGACGGCGAGCCGAAGGCGATCCACTTCCAGGAGTGGTGGGTGAAGCACCGGGCCGGTGTGCCCGCGCGGTCGTTCGCGTTCGTGGGCGCGGAGGCCGCCACCGCCGGGCCCGGTGTGCTCGAGGCGATCGGCGAGGCCGACGCGGTGATCCTGGCCCCGTCCAACCCCGTCGTGAGCGTCGGCACGATCTTGAACGTGCCCGGTGTGCGGGACGCGCTGCGCAAGACCGAGGCCGGTGTCGTGGGCCTGTCGCCGATCATCGGCGGGAAGCCGTTGCGGGGCATGGCCGACGCTTGTT
The DNA here is from genome assembly GCF_016907955.1 of Lentzea nigeriaca. Classification (GTDB taxonomy): domain Bacteria; phylum Actinomycetota; class Actinomycetes; order Mycobacteriales; family Pseudonocardiaceae; genus Lentzea; species Lentzea nigeriaca. The sequence goes on from NZ_JAFBCX010000004.1 coordinate 351,729, forward strand.
TGGACGCGATCGGTGTCGAGACCTCCGCCGAGGCGGTCGGGCGGCTCTACGGCTCCCGCAAGTGCTCTGAAGACGGCATTCTCGACGCGTGGCTGGTGCACACCGGCGACCGCGCCGACGTGCCCGGTGTCGCGGTTCGCGCCGTCCCGCTGCTGATGTCCGATGTGGACGCCACGGCGCAGATGGCCAGGGACGCGCTGGAGCTGGCCGGAGTCGACGTTGACTGATCACGCCGCCGCGGCGCTCGAACTGCTGCCGGTGCCGGGCCTGCCGGAATTTCGCCCCGGCGACGATCTCGCCGGCGCGATCGCCGCGGCCGCGCCGTGGCTGCGCGACGGCGACGTGCTCGTCGTCACGTCCAAGATCGTGTCCAAAGTGGAGGGACGGCTCGTCCGCGTGCCGGCCGACCCCGAGGAGCGGGACAGGATCCGGCGCGAGCACGTCGACGCGGAGTCGGTGCGGGTGCTCGCCCGCAAGATGCGGACGCTGATCACCGAGAACAAGCTCGGCGTCGTACAGGCCGCGTCCGGCGTCGACGCCTCGAACGTGGCCGGCGACGAGATCGCGCTGCTGCCCGTCGACCCGGACGGGTCAGCTGCGGCGCTGCGCGGTGCGTTGAAGAGCCTGCTCGGTGTCGAGGTCGCGGTGGTGATCACCGACACGATGGGCCGCGCGTGGCGGGTGGGCCAGACCGACGCCGCGATCGGCGCTGCGGGCATCCGCGTGCTGCACGACTACGCGGGATCGGTGGACCAGCACGGCAACGAGCTGGCCGTGACGATGGTCGCGATCGCCGACGAGATCGCGGCTGCCGCTGATCTCGTGAAGGGCAAGCTCGGCGCGGTGCCGGTCGCGGTGCTGCGCGGGTTCGACGTGGTGGACGACGGCTCGACCGCCCGCGACCTGACCCGGCCGGCCGAGGAGGACCTGTTCCGGCTCGGCACCGAGGAGGCGCTGGCCCAGGGCCGGGCCCAGGCCGTGCTGATGCGCCGATCCGTGCGGTTCTACTCGTCCGAGCCGGTGGATCTCGCCGTGGTCAAGCGTGCTGTCGGAGCGGCGTTGACCGCGCCCGCGCCGCACCACACGAAGCCGTTGCGGTTCGTGCTGGTGCGGGAGAAGCGCGACGAGCTGCTGCGGGCGATGCGCGAGCAGTGGTCGAGTGACCTGCGCGGCGACGGGTTCACTCCCGACCAGATCGCGCGCCGGCTGAAGCGCGGCGACCTGCTCGTGGAGGCGCCGGAGATCATCGTGCCGTTCCTCGTGCGCGATGGGGCTCATGCGTACCCGGACGAGCGCCGGTCCGAGGCCGAGAAGACGATGTTCACGGTCGCCGGCGGTGCCGCGGTGCAGGGCCTGCTGGTGGCGCTGGCCGCCGAGGGCCTCGGCTCGTGCTGGGTGTCGTCGACGATCTTCTGCGCCGATGTGGTGCGCTCCGTGCTGGGCGTGCCGGACGACTGGGAACCGCTGGGCGCGGTGGCCGTCGGGCACCCGACGGAACCGCTGACGCCCCGTGAGCCGCTGGAAGGGCTGATCGAGCTGTGACTCTGCACGCCGACGCGGTCGCCACGCTGAGCCGGTTCACCGGCCAGGACGCGTTGAAGGAGGCCTACCTGGGCTTCCTGGCTGCCAGAGAGGACGCCTGCCTGCGGTCGTGCGAACCGGGACACCTCACCGCGTCCGCGCTCGTGCTGGACGCCACCGCGGAGCACGCGCTGCTGACGCTGCACCCGCGGGTGGGCCGGTGGCTGCAGCTCGGCGGCCACTGCGAGCCGGGCGACGACTCCTTGGCCGCGGCGGCGCTGCGCGAGGCCACCGAGGAGTCCGGCATGCGCGGCCTGCGGATCGAGCCGACGCCGATCCACCTCGACGTGCACCCGATCACGTGCTCGCTCGGCAAGCCGACGCGGCACTTCGACGTGCGGTTCCTGGTGCGGGCGCCGGTCGGCGCGCGGCCGGTGCGGTCCGCCGAGTCGGTCGACCTGCAGTGGTGGCCGCTGGACTCGTTGCCCGCCAACGTGGACGACCTGCACCCGTTGATCGAGTCGGCGCTGGCCCGTCTCCGCTAGAACTTGCGGTAGTCGCGCGGCGAGAACCTCGGGGCTCGCCGCGGCCGTTGCATGCCCGCGGCCTCCAGGTAGCGCACTGCCCGGTGGCGCTGCGGTTTGTACGGCTCCAGCAGTTCCATCATCCCGTCGTCGTCCACGGGTTTGCCGGTCAACGCCCAGCCGACGTTCTTCGCGACGTGGTAGTCGCCGACGCTGACAGCGTCCGGGTCGCCCCACGACCGTTGCGCGACCTCTGCCGATGTCCACACGCCGATGCCGGGAACCTTCTCCAGCAACTCCCGGCTGCGCATCTCGGCGGCTTTCTCCAGCCGGTGCGCCACCTGCGCGGCGTTGATCAACGTGCGGCGGCGGGCGCCGTCGAGGCCGCACTGGTGCCACTCCCAGTCCTGCAGACCCAGCAGGCGGTGTGGTGTCGGCGGAACCTTCAGCGCGAGCGGGCCCGGCGCGGGCTCGCCGAAGCGACGGCCCAGCTCACGCCACGTCCGGAACGCCTCCTTGCCGGTGACCTTCTGTTCCAGGATCGAGGCGAACAGCAGGTCCCAGACGCGGCCCGTCGCGCCCAGGCGCAGGCCGGGACGTCGGCGGCGGGCCTCGGCGACGATCGGGTGGTGCGCGACGAACTCGTCCAGCGGGTCGTCCGCGCCGAGCAGGGCGGGCAGGCCGTCGAGCAGCCACAGGCCGCCGTCGCCCCAGGCTTCCGCCTCGATCGTGTCCGTACGGCGAACGTGCAGGGTTCCCGGGCCGCACGGCGTGTTCGCCGCGAACCAGATGCCGCCGTCCGTGGAGAACGACGGGTCACCGGGTCCGCGGCGCAGCGGTCCGAGCACCGCGCCCAGATCGAGGGGGAACGGTGGTGTCCAGGAACGACTAGGCATCCGTGGAGAAGCGCACGCCGGCCTCTGGCAGCACCACGCCCGGCCAGACCCGCGCCCCGCCGATCAGCTCGCACCGCGCCCCGATCACGGCCGAGTCGCCCACCACGGCGTCGCGCAGCACCGCACCGGCCTGCACCAGCGCGCCCGCGCCGACGATCGAGCGTTCCACCACGGCATTCTCGCCGACGACAGCGCCGTCGAACAGGATCGCGCCGTCGAGCACCGCGCCGTCCGCGACCGTGCACCCGGCGCCGACCGTGGAGCCACCGCGCAACGTCGCGCCCTCGTGCACGGAGGAGCCCTCCAGCACCAGGAAGTCGCCGGGCTGGGCCACCGCGGCCGACGGCGCGATGCCGCGCACCAGGTCGGCGGAGCCCTGCGTGAACGCCTCCGGCTTGCCCAGGTCGAGCCAGTACGTGGCGTCGACGTGGCCCTGCAGGCGACGGCCGGCCTCCAGCAGACCGGGGAACGTCTCGCGTTCCACCGACACCGGGCGGCCCGCCGGGATGGCGTCGATCACCTCGCGGCGGAAGACGTAGCAACCCGCGTTGATCTGGTCGGTCGGCGGGTTTTCGGTCTTCTCCAGGAACGCCTGCACCCGACCCTCGTCGTCGGTCGGCACGCAGCCGAACGCGCGCGGGTCCGCGACCTTCACCAGGTGCAGCGTGACGTCCGCCTCGTGCTTGCGGTGCGTTTCGACGATTCCCGTCAGGTCGACTCCCGACAGGATGTCGCCGTTGAAGACCATCACGTCGGGTTCGCGCAGCTTGTCCGCGACGTTGCGGATCGCGCCCGCCGTGTCGAGCGGCACCTCCTCGACGACGTACTCGAGCTCCAGCCCCAGCCTGGAACCGTCACCGAAGTACTCCTCGAACACCTCGGCCTTGTAGGACGTGCCGAGCACCACGTGGGTGATCCCGGCCTCCTTGATCCGCGACAGCAGGTGCGTGAGAAACGGCACCCCCGCGGTCGGCAGCATGGGCTTGGGAGCGGACAGGGTCAGCGGGCGAAGACGGGTGCCCTTGCCCCCGACCAGCACCACAGCTTCGACGCCGTGCACCTTTTTCCTCCTCCGCGTTACAGCGAGCCGTTCGACGGAATACTCTGACACGAAGCAGATCGTCATACGGGATCTGGTCCCGGCAAGGAGCTAAATCCGACATGGACCCCCGCGACCGGGCCGACGCCATGCTCGCCCGCGCCCGCGCACGTGGGCGGAACATCGTGACACCGGACAACATGACGTCCCCGATGGACGCGTCCGACACGCTCCAGATCCCTCGCACGCTGGTCAACGCCGTGGACCCGCGGCTGGACCCGGACTCGACGATGATCCTGCCGCCGGGACAGATGGGACAGATGGGGCAGCAGCGGCCACCCCAGCCGATGCGGGCCCAGCCCGTGCAGGCTCAGCAGCCGCCCCAGCAGCCGTTGCCGCAGCAGCCGAGGCCGGTCGCGGATGACGCGGAGATCACCCAGGTCGTGCAGCCGGGTGTGATCCCCACCGTCTCGAACCACCAGCAGACCCGCAGCTCGCTGTCGCAGCGCCTCAGCGGAGACATGTGAGGGCTAACGCCCTGCCCAGTCACGCCACACCACACCGCGGGCGATCTTCGACCGCACGCCGATCACGAGTCGCTGGACGACCGTCACCGGCATTCTGAGCAGCACCTCGCCGAGCACTCGCAACCGCAGTCCGATCCGGAAGTTCGCCGCGTCGGGCACGTTCCCGCGCACCGGCAGCAACGCCGTGATCGCCAGGAACCGCGCGAACTCGCGCAACGCCACCAGAATCGGCGCGCACCGCAACAGCATCAGCAACCGGTTCCGCTCGTTCCACCGGTGGAAGAGCGGAGAACCCGGCTGTGTGCTCGCCCCGTGCCGATGCCGCACCCGCGCCGGTCCGACCGAGATCACCCGATGCCCGGCCAGCCGCAGCCGCCAGGCCGTGTCGGTGTCCTCGTAATAACAGAAGAAGTCGGCCGGCACACCGCCCACAGCGCGGAGCTCGGACGTCCGCAGCAGAGCCGCGCCACCGCAGAACCCGAACACCTCGCGCCCGGCGAGCACCACGTCCTTGCCGTGGCCGTCCGAGGTCAACGCCACACCGACGGACTGCGTCGAGCCGTCCGTCAGCAGGATCGACGAGGTGGCGGCGGCCGCGTCCGCCTCGGCCTCCAGCGCGTTCTCCAGCTCGGTCAGCCACGACGGATCCGGCACGGCGTCGTCGTTGAGCCACGCGACGTACGGGGTGTCGATCATGCCGAGCACGGCGGCCAGACCGCCCGCGTAGCCGCGGTTGCGCGGCAGCCGCACGACCTCATGTCCGCTGATCAACGAGGCTGTGCCGTCATCGGACGCGTTGTCGACAATGATCGTCCTATGTGGACTCTTCTGGGCTGCGAGAGCGTCCAGGCAGGCCGTGATGTGGTCACGTCCGCGCCACGTCACGACCACCACGGTGCTGAGTGCCGACACGGCGTGAGACGGTACGCGACGTGCCCGAGCTCGTAGTGCTGACCGAGCAACTCAACGCCCCCGTCCCCGGCGGCACCGGCCGCTACACGGCGGAACTGCTGAAGGCCCTGCGGGAGACCGCGCCCAGCGGCTGGACGGTGACCACCGCGGCGACGGCGAACGCGGACCGCGTGATCAGGCTGCCGCGCCGGGCGCTGGTGGCGTTGTGGGAACGGGGACTGCCACCGAAGCTCGGCCCGCACGTGCACGCCCCCACGCCGCTCGCCCCGCTGCCGGGCGCGGTCGTGACGGTGCACGACGTCGTGCCGTGGACACATCCGGAGACGCTCACGCCGCGCGGTGTCGCGTGGCACCGCAAGGTCATCGCGAAAGCGGCCGCCACCGCGAAAGCACTTGTCGTACCGACGAAGGCGGTCGCGGACCAACTGCGGGACCACGTGCGCGTCGAGGTTCCGGTGCACGTAGTGCCCAACGGAGTCACCAGGCTCGTGGGCGAGAAGCCACACGATCTTCCAGGACGCTACGTGCTCGCCATCGGCACGATCGAGCCGCGCAAGGGCTTCGACCTGTTGGTGAAGGCGACCGAGCGGCTGGACGTGCCGCTGGTCGTGATCGGGCCGCGGGGCTGGGGCGGCGTTGATCTGCGCGCGCCGCACGTCACGTTGCTGGGCAAGGTTTCCGACGAACGGCTGGCGTCGGTGCTGGCCGGTGCGACGGTGCTCGCGGCACCCAGTCTGGCCGAGGGTTTCGGGCTGCCGGTGCTGGAGGCGATGGCCGCCGGCGTCCCCGTCGTGCACTCCGACGACCCCGCTCTCGTCGAGGTCGCCGGCGGTGCTGGAACGGCCGTTCGGCGCGGGGATCTGGGCTCTTTGACGGAAGGTTTGCGGCAAGTGTTGATGGATCCGCATCACACCATCGCGGCCGCTTTCACCCGCGCGAGTGAGTTCACCTGGGAAAAGACCGCACGAGGTGTCTGGGACACGCACATGTAACGACCGGATTAGCGCATTCTCGCTAAACGCATTCGCAACTGACATTACGCTAGCTGATCGTGCCGACCGCCGAACCCAGCGTGCTGATCGACGCCACCGCGGTTCCCGCAGACCGGGGTGGCGTCGGCCGTTACGTGGATTCGCTCGTCGCGGCACTGGACGCCGACGGCACCAGGTTGTCCGTCGTGTGCCAGCCGCGCGACGAAGAGCTCTACACCAAGATCGCACCGAACGCCCGCGTCGTGCGGGCCGCCGACGCCGTCGCCACCAGGACAGCCCGGCTGGCCTGGGAGCAGACGACGTTGCCGCGCCTGGTGCGGTCGCTCGGAGTCGACGTCGTGCACTCACCGCACTACACACTTCCGTTGGCCAGCAAGGCCGCATCGGTCGTGACGCTGCACGACGCCACGTTCTTCACCGACCCCGTGCTGCACTCGTCGGTCAAGGCGCGCTTCTTCCGGGCGTGGACCCGCGCCTCGTTGAAGCGCGCGGATCTGTGCGTGGTGCCGTCCCAGGCGACGTCCGCCGAGCTGGTGCGCGTCGCCGGAGCCGACAGCCGCGTCCTGCACATCGCGCAGCACGGCGTCGACACCGAACGGTTCCACCCGCCGTCGCCGGACGAGATCACCACGGTCCGGCGGACGCTGTCGTTGGGCGACACGCCATACGTGGCGTTCCTCGGCGCGCTGGAGCCGCGCAAGAACGTCCCCGCGCTGATCCGCGGGTTCGCCCAGGCGATGGTCGGCCGCACCGACCCGCCCGCGCTCGTGCTCGCCGGCCAGCCCGGCTGGGACAGCCAGGTCGAACGCGCGCTCGACTCGGTGCCGCACCGGATCCGCGTGATCAGGGCCGGCTACCTGCCGTTCGAACAGCTCGCGGGCTTCCTCGGCGGCGCCCAGCTGGTGGCGTACCCGTCGCTCGGCGAGGGCTTCGGCCTGCCGGTGCTCGAAGCGATGGCGTGCGGCGCCTGCGTGCTCACGACCCGAAGACTGTCGCTGCCAGAGGTCGGTGGCGAGGCGGTCGCGTACTGCGGTGTCGGAGCGGGGGACATCGCGGCGGCGATCGCCGATCTGTTGGACGATCCCGCCCGCCGCTCGGCCCTGGCAGCTTCCGGACAGCGACGCGCGAAGGACTTCTCCTGGGCGGTGAGCGCCGAACGCCACCGGCTCGCCTACGAGCGGGCGGTGCTGGTGCGCCGCCGCCGGTGAAACGCGAGCCACTACTGTGTCGCGCGTGAACTACGGCGACGGACTTGGTGTCGTGACGGTCACGTACTCGCCGGGCGAGACGCTGGCACCGTTCGTGGACACCCTCGCGAAGGCGACGACCCGCTCGGTGCAGGTGATCCTCGCCGACAACGGTTCCACCGACGGCGTGCCGGAACAGATCGCCCGAGAACGCGAGCACGTCACGTTCCTGCCGACCGGCGGCAACCTCGGCTACGGCCGGGCCGCGAACATCGGTGTGGCGGCGTTCGGGCAGGACGTCGGCTGGGTGCTGATCGCCAACCCGGACATCGAGTTCGCGCCGGGCAGCGTCGACACGTTGATCGAGGCCGGTTCGCGGTGGCCTCGGGGCGGCATGTTCGGGCCGCTGATCCGCGAGCCGAACGGTGAGGTGTACCCGTCGGCACGGCTGCTGCCCTCGCTGGGCCGCGGTCTCGGGCACGCGGTGTTCGGCTCGTTCTGGAAGTCGAACCCGTGGACGCGCGCGTACCGGCAGGAGAAGACGCCGGTCGAGCGGACCGCCGGATGGCTGTCGGGCAGCTGCTTCCTGATGCGGCGCGAGGCGTTCGACTCGGTCAAGGGCTTCGACGAGCGCTACTTCATGTACTTCGAGGACGTGGATCTCGGCGACCGCGTCACCAGGGCCGGCTGGCAGTGCGTCTACGTGCCCGACGCCGAGGTCACGCACATCGGCGGTCACGCCACCGCGCGGTCGTCGGACCGGATGCTGCGTGAGCACCACCGCAGCGCCTACCGCTACCTCGCCGACCGGCACCAGGGCGCGCTGTGGGCGCCGTTCCGGTTGCTGGTGAAGGCAGGGCTGACACTGCGGGTGAAGATCCTCACACGGGGTTGAGCCGCCGGCCCCTGGGAACCTGCTCCGGTCGTGGGCGTCCTCCCAGCATGAGGAGGCAGCCGTGAGGCGACCACTACCACTCATCGTGATCGGGCTGGTCGCGATCGCCGCCGCGGTCGTGCTGGGCGCGATCGTGCCCGAGCGGTACGAGCTCGCGGTGCTCGCCCCGTGCTGCCTGCTGTCGCTCGCGTTCGCGTGGGGAGTGGGCAAGCTCGGCCCGGCGTGGCTGGTGCTGCCCGCGTTCATGGTCGTGATCCCCGGCACGGCGGTGCTGGTCGGCGACGGTCACCGCGCGTTGATGGACGTGCTCGCGACGCCGCAGACGTGCGTGATCACGAGCGTCGAGGACCTCCCCCGGCCCGACAACCCCGCCTTCGCGCACCACGTCACCTGCCCCGACGGCGCGCAGCTGCGGATCGTCGTATTGGGCGAGCAGGACAAGAAGATGGTGCCGGGACCGGCCACCGTGCTGCGGCACCCGCTGATGCGGCCGTTGCTCGCCGACCGCAACGACTGGTCCGGCGACTGGGTGTTCGGGGTACCAATCGCGATCTTGTTGCTGCTGATCTGTGCAACCACACTGCGGGCGCGCAGAGTGATGAGGCAGGCTTAGCACGTGGATCGCGCATCACTGCCTGTCGTGTCCGTCGTCGTCGTCAACTACCACGGCGCTGAGGACACCGTCACCTGCGTGCGCGGGCTCGCCGAGGTGGACTACCCGGCCGAGTTGTTGCAGGTGATCGTCGTCGACAACGAGGCGCACGACACCGCGCGGCTCAAGGCGGAGCTCCCCGGCGCGAAGATCATCACGTCGGACCGGAACCTCGGGTTCGCGGGCGGCTGCAACCTCGGTGTCGAGCACGCCACCGGCAGCGTGCTGGCGTTCCTGAACAACGACGCGCGTGCGGACCGCGACTGGATCAAGACCGCGATCAGGGTCTTCCACGCGGAGCCGTCGGTCGCCGCGGTCGCGAGCAAGGTGCTCGACTGGGAAGGCCAGAAGATCGACTTCGTCGACGGCGGGCTGACCTGGTTCGGCATGGGCTACAAGCGCCACGCCGGGCAGGACGACACCGGCGCGTACGACATCCCGCAGGACGTGCTGTTCGGCACCGGGTCGGCGATGTTCGTGCGCGCGGAGGTCTACCGCGAGCTCGGCGGGTTCGACGACCGGTTCTTCATGTTCTACGAGGACGTCGACCTCGGCTGGCGGCTCAACCTCCGCGGCTGGCGGATCCGCTACGAGCCCGCGTCGCTCACGTTCCACCGCCACCACGCGTCGATGACCTCGATCGACCACAGCCGCGAGCTGTACCTGCTGGAGCGCAACGCACTCGCGTCGCTGTACAAGAACTTCTCCGACGAGACGCTCGCCAAGGTGCTGCCCGCCGCGCTGGCGTTGTGCGTGCGCAGGGCCACCGCACGCGGTGAGATCGACCCGACGCAGCTGGAGATCACCCGCAGGCCGTCGGACCCCGCGCTGGACCGCGAGCCGGTCGGGGTGCCCCGGCAGGCGCTGGCCGGGTTCCTCGCGATCGACCAGTTCGTCGAGCTGATGCCGTCGCTGGCCGAGTCGCGCAAGATCGAGCAGGCCGCGCGCCGCAGGTCCGACACCGACCTGGTGCCGTTGATGCGCAAGGCGTTGGAACCGGCCTATCCCCTGCCGCGTTACCTCGCGGCGCACGACATCCTCGTCGACGTCCTCGGCCTGGACGAGGTGTTCGGCAAGCCGCGCAAGATCCTGGTGATCACCGGCGACGCGATCTCCGACCGGATGGCGGGCCCCGCGATCCGCGCCTGGCACATGGCCGACGTGCTGTCCGGCGAGCACCAGGTGCGGCTGGTCACGACCAACCCGTTGTGCGTGCCGCCGGACGCGCCGTTCGCCGTCGAACGCGCCCGGCCGAAGGAACTGCCGCCGCACGTCGCGTGGGCGGACGTGGTCGTGCTGCAGGGCCACGCGCTGGAGATGATCGGCGAGCTGAAGAGGCCGTCGTCGACCAAGATCGTGGTCTGCGACATGTACGACCCGATGCACCTCGAACTGCTGGAACAGGGCAAGGACGACACCGACGAGAAGCGCGCCCTCGACCTCGAGACCGTCACGCGGGTGCTGAACACGCAGCTCGAACGCGGCGACTTCTTCCTGTGCGCGTCGGAACGGCAGCGTCACTTCTGGCTCGGCCACCTGGCCGCACTCGGCCGTCTCACGCCGACGTTGTACGACAACGACCCCACGACGCAGTCGTTGCTCGGGATCGTCCCCTTCGGACTGTCGGGCAAGCCGCCGCAGCGCACCGGCCCTGCCGTCAAGGGTGTGGTGCCGGGCATCTCGGACACCGACAAGGTCGTGATCTGGGCCGGTGGCGTCTACTCGTGGTTCGACCCGCTGTCGTTGATCCACGCGATGGACCGGCTGCGCACGCGGCGTTCCGACGCGAAGCTGTTCTTCCTCGGCATGAAGCACCCGAACCCCGAGGTGCCGGACATGGACATCGCCGGCCAGACGCGCGCGTTGTCGGCGTCGCTGGAGCTGACCGGTTCGACCGTGTTCTTCAACGACGGCTGGGTGCCGTACCAGGACCGGCAGAACTTCCTGCTCGACGCGTCCTGTGGCGTCACAACGCATTACGAGCACGTGGAGACCACGTTCGCGTTCCGCACGCGGGTGCTCGACTACCTGTGGGCGGGGCTGCCGATCGTCACCACGTCCGGCGACTCGTTCGCGGACCTGGTGGTGCGGGAAGGTTTGGGCGTCGTCGTGCCGCCGGAGGATCCGGAGGCACTGGCCGACGCGCTGGAGAAGGTGCTCTACGACGACGAGTTCGCGGCCGCGTGCCGTGAGCGCATCGCCGTCGTCCGCGAACGGTTCACCTGGGAGACGGCGCTCGCGCCGCTGGCGGAGTTCTGCCGCGACCCCAGGCCGGCCGCGGACCGTCTGCCTGGCTCCGCACCCCTGGTGCGCACACCGGGGTTGAGCAAGGCGGACAAGGTGAAGCGGGACCTGCAACTGGTGCGCGAGTACCTGGACGCGGGTGGCCCGACCGAGTTGGCCAAGCGGGCGACGGGGCGTCTGCGCAAGATCGCGCGTGGTGGACGTCATGGCTAGAGCTCTCTCCGTGCTGCTCGACGGCACACCCCTGCTCGGACATCGCACAGGAATCGGCCGCTACACCGCGGCCCTGGCGGAAGAACTGGCTTCCATGCCGGAGGAGGCCGACGTACGGGCGGTCGCCTTCACGTTGCGCGGCTGGCGCGCGCTGCGGACGGTGTTGCCGCACGACGTCACCGCCCGCGGCCTGCCCGTCGCGGCACGGGCGCTGCGCCAGCTGTGGCTGCGCGCCCCGTTCCCGCCGGTCGAGCTGCTGGCGGGGTTCTCCGACGTCATGCACGGCACGAACTTCGTGCTGCCGCCGACCATTCGAGCCGGACGCGTGGTGACGATCCACGACCTGGCTTTCCTGGACTCACCCGGCGACCTGCCGCCGTCCGACCACCGGCTGCCGGAACTGGTCCGGCTGTCGGCCCAGCGCGCGGACGTGATCTGCACACCGACCGCGGCCGTCGCTTCCGTCGTGGCCGACCGGTTCTCGGTGCCGCTGGAGAAGATCGTGGTCACGCCGCTCGGCGTCGACCCGGCCTGGTTCGCGTCCCGGCCGCCGTCGGTGACTTTGCGCGGCCGGTTGGGGCTGCCGTCGGAGTACCTGCTGTTCGTGGGAGCGGACGGGCCGCGCAAGGGCCTCGAGTACCTGATCAAGGCGCACGCGGCGGATCCGTCGTTGCCACCGCTGGTGATCGTGGGGCCCGGCCGGTCCGGAGTGGACGGTCGGGTGCTGCGGACCGGGTACCTGTCGGACGTGCACCTGCGGTCGGTCGTCGCCGGGGCGACCGCTCTGGTGCTGCCGTCACGGGACGAGGGTTTCGGGCTGCCGGTGCTGGAAGCGTTGGCGTGCAACGTTCCAGTGGTGTGCTCGGACGTGCCCGCGCTGCGCGAGGTCGCCGGCGGGCACGCGTTGCACGTGCCGGTCGGAGACGTCGAGGCACTGGCCGAGGGGATGGCTCAGGCCGTCGCGGCACCGGCCACTCCCGCGGCTCAGGCCGAGCGGCGCGCGTACGCGGCCGGGTTCACCTGGCGGCGGTGCGCGGAGAAGACCGTCGAGGCGTACCGGAAGAGCAGGGCGTAGCGCTGCGGGGCGTCAGGAAACCTGACGCCCCAACGACTTCACCGAGAGTGCGGCCTCGGCGAGTACCTGTCGAGCTGGCTCAGCGACACCTGCCGCGAGCCCGTGACAACGGCAACGCACTTCAGGAAGCGCTGCCGATCGGAATCCGCTGTCGCGGGACGCTGGGGGTTGCGCCCGGAATCGAACATGCCGAACAGGTTCCCGCACTTGGAACAGCCGTGCCAGACCGGTCACTCCAATGGCGCAGCACCGGTACGGGGAGCTACCACACCAGCCTTGATTGCCTCCGAAAGGGCGCTTCGCCAGTGCGGCAACGGACGTAGTCCCGCTGCTGCCCACGCCGCACCCGACAGCACCGAGTAGGCGGGTCGCGGGGCCGGGCGCGGGAAGTCGGCCGTGGTGCACGGCTGCACGCGGGCCGGGTCGGCGCCCAGTTCCTCGAAAATCGCCTGTGCGAAACGGAACCACGTCGTTTCGCCACCGCCGGTGGCGTGCAGGAGACGTTGCTCCGGCAGAACCGAGGCCAGCTCGAGAAGGCCTGCCGCGAGGTCGTGGGACCACGTCGGCGAGCCGCGCTGATCGTCCACAACGGACAGCGACGGGCGGGAGGATTCCAGTGCCGCAATGGTTTTCACGAAGTTCGTGCCCTGCACGCCGTAGACCCACGAGGTGCGCACGACCCAGCCGCCCGCGTTAAGCACACGGCGTTCGCCTTCGAGTTTCGTGCGACCGTACGCGGATTTCGGGCCGACCGGGTCGGAAGGCTCGTACGGCCGCGTCCCGTCACCGGAGAAGACGTAGTCCGTCGACACGTGGATCAACGGAATGCCAACGGAAGCGCATGCTTCGGCGAGCAGGCCGGCGCCGACGGCGTTGACCGCGAACGCGCGGTCCTCGTCCGTCTCGGCCGCGTCGACCGCGGTGTAGGCGGCGCAGTTGATCACCGCGGAGGCGCCCGCGAGATCGGCAGGGGACACCTCGGTCACGTCGAGCTCGGCGGACGACACCGCGCGGACGTCGGAGGAAAGGGCTGCGAGGTCGTGGCCGAGCTGGCCGCGACCACCGGGAACGAGGATCAACGCTCAGCCCTTCGCCAGCGCCGCGCGCTCCTTGAGCGGCTCCCACCAGGCGCGGTTCTCGCGGTACCACTCGACCGTGTCGGCGAGACCGACGGTGAAGTCGACGCGCGGCGCGTAACCCAGTTCGGACGAGATCTTGGAGATGTCGACGGAGTAGCGGCGGTCGTGGCCCTTGCGGTCGGTCACCGGCTCGACGAACGACCAGTCGCGGCCCGTCGCGGCCAGCAGCTTCTCGGTCAGCTCGCGGTTGGTGAGCTCGGTGCCGCCGCCGATGTTGTAGATCTCACCCGGCCGGCCGCCCTCGGCGACGAGCTGGATGCCGCGGCAGTGGTCGTCGACGTGCAGCCAGTCGCGCACGTTCAGGCCGTCGCCGTAAAGGGGCACCTTCTTGCCATCGATCAAATTGGTGACGAAGAGGGGAATTACCTTTTCGGGGAACTGATACGGCCCGTAATTGTTCGAACACCGGGTGATGCTCACCGGCAGGCCGTGGGTGCGGTGGAACGCACGGGCGAGCAGATCGGAGGAGGCCTTGGACGCCGAGTACGGGGAGTTGGGCTCGAGGATGTGCGTCTCCGACCACGAACCGTTGTCGATGGAGCCGTAGACCTCGTCCGTCGAGACGTGCACGAACCGGCCGACGCCCGCGTTCAGCGCGCCCTGCAGCAGGGTCTGCGTGCCCAGCACGTTGGTCAGCACGAAGTCGGCCGACCCGGTGATGGAGCGGTCGACGTGCGACTCGGCGGCGAAGTGCACGACCACGTCGACGCCGCGCATGTGCTCGGCCACGACTTCGGCGTCGCAGATGTCGCCGCGCACGAACTCGAACTTGCCGGCGACCGGCGCGAGGTTGGTCTCGCTGCCCGCGTAGGTGAGCTTGTCGAGCACCACGACTTCGGCACCCGCGAAGGCCGGATACGAGCCGCTCACCAACTCCCGCACGTAGTGCGAGCCGATGAAGCCGGCCCCACCTGTCACCAGTACGCGCATGCTCATTTCCTCCTGTGGTGTCCCCGCTCGCAGTCTGTCACGTACCTAATCGCTGCAACCCACAGCAACGTCACGTCGTGTGTCCTATAAACGACTAAACTCGACGTGGTGGGGGAGGAAACGGCTGTGGAAGGCGGGAGTCTGCCGGTCAGGGTGGAGGGGACCCGACCGTCAACGGCTCTGCGCGCCCTCCTCACGGCCGGAAAGATCTTCGTGGCACTGGTTTCGGCTGCTGTGCTCCTCGTCACGTCCTACGGCTGGGGCAAGTTGCGGGCCGCCGACAACGGCATCGTCAAGACCAAGGTCATCGAGGACGAGATCGCGAAGGACGCCGGGCGCAAGCCGCTCGACGGCGCCGTCGACATCCTCCTGGTCGGCATGGACAGCCGCACCGACGCGCAGGGCAACCCGCTGTCGAAGGAAGCTCTGGCGCTGCTCAACGGCGGGTACGCCGACGGTGAGCAGAACACCGACACGATGATCCTCGTACACATCCCCGTCGACGGCACGCGCGCGATCGCGATCTCGTTCCCGCGCGACTCCTACGTCGAGATCGCCGAGGGGTTCGGCAAGCACAAGCTCAACTCCGCGTTCGCCCGCAAGCGCAACACCGTCGACCAGGAGATGCGCGCCAAGGGCGAGACCGACGAGCAGAAGATCCGCACCGAGTCGATGGCGGCCGGGCGCAAGACGCTGATCAAGACGATCGAGAACATGACCGGCGGCACCGTGCGGATCGACCGGTACGCCGAGGTCAACCTCGCCAGCTTCTACGAGGTCACGAAGGCCATCGGCGGCGTGGAGGTCTGCGTGAAGGAGGACACGCAGGACAGCGACTCCGGCGCGAACTTCAAGGCTGGCCCGCAGACGATCGAGGGTGCGCGGGCGCTGTCGTTCGTGCGGCAGCGCAAGGGCCTGCCCGGCGGTGACCTCGACCGGATCGTGCGGCAGCAGGTGTTCATCGGGGCACTCGCGAAGAAGGTGCTGTCGACCGGCACGCTGACCGACCCGAGCAAGCTGAACGGCCTGGTCGAGGCCGTGCAG
This sequence comes from Lentzea nigeriaca, assembly GCF_016907955.1. Classification (GTDB taxonomy): domain Bacteria; phylum Actinomycetota; class Actinomycetes; order Mycobacteriales; family Pseudonocardiaceae; genus Lentzea; species Lentzea nigeriaca. The sequence goes on from NZ_JAFBCX010000004.1 coordinate 367,519, forward strand.
AAGTCCGTGATCCTGAGCGACGGCTGGGACATCACGACGTTCGCCGAGCAGATGCAGGGCCTGGTGGGCGGCAACATCGAGTTCCGCACCATCCCGGTGGGCGACCCGATGGACACGTACGGCGACGGAAACGTGCTGCCGGTGAATCCGGCCCAGGTGCGGAAGTTCCTCACGAGCCTCGCGGCGGACAAGTCTCCGTCGAGCTCGTCGTCGGCGCCCACCACGACGCTGCCCGCGCCGCCGAACTCGTCGATCACCGTGAACGTCTACAACGCGGCAGGCATCCAGGGCCTCGCGAGCCAGGTGCAGAACGCGTTGGTCGCCAAGGGTTTCAAGCGCGGGTTCGTCGACTCGGCGCAGAACAGCGACACGACGGTCGTGCGGTACGCGGCCGGTGAGGAAGGGGCGGCGCGCAAGGTCGCGGCCGAGGTCGGGCCGAACGTGACGGTCGAGGAGAACGCGTCCGTCCGAAAAGGACAGGTGCAGGTCTTCGTCGGCACCGACTACTCCGCTTCGAACGACGGCGAGGACGTCGACCCGCAGGCCGCGCCCGGCACGTCGTCGACCGCCCCGTCGAGCAGCGCTCCGCCCATCACGGCGGGCGGACTGGTCTGCGTGAACTGAAAACCCGGTGTAACGGCCTTCCGATAGTTACGCTGAGCACGCAAATCCAGCACGACGGAGGACCAACGTTGAGCGCTGCCACCCGCGCGAAGAAGACCGCACTGGTCGTCGGCCGGACGGCCGTCGCGCTGGTCGCCGTGACGACGCTGGCCTTCTCGGGCTACTTCTGGGCCGCGCTGAAGCTCGTGAAGCAGAACACCAACACCACGCAGATCCTCGAGGTGCTGCAGGACATCCCGAACTCGCCGCCCGTCGAGGACGGTGCGGTCGACATCCTGCTGGTGGGCAGCGACAGCCGGACGGACGCCCAGGGCAGGCCGCTTCCCGCGGACGTGTTGCGCCAGTTGCGCACCGAGGGCACGGACACGGTGAACACCGACACGATCATCGTGATGCGGGTACCGCGCAACGGCGGCAAGGTCACCGCGATCTCCATCCCCCGCGACACGTACGTGCCGATCGCCGGCTACCGCGAAGACAAGATCAACTCCGCGTACGGCGCGGTGAAGTTCCTGACCGCCGAACGGCTGCAGGCCGAGGGCGTGAGCGACCAGCAGGAGCGCGAGCGCAAGTCCGACGAGGCCGGGCGCAAGGCGCTGGTGCAGGCGGTGCAGGACCTCACGGGGATGCGCGTCGACCACTACGCCGAGGTCAACCTCTACGGGTTCTACCTGCTGACCGAGGTGATCGGCGGCGTGAAGGTGTGCCTGAAGGCGGGCACGTCCGACCCGAACTCCGGCGCGAACTTCCGCGCGGGCGAGCAGGTGGTCTCCGGCGGCGACGCGCTGTCGTTCGTGCGGCAGCGGAACATGCCCGGCGGTGACCTCGGCCGCATCGCGCGGCAGCAGGTGTTCATGTCGCAGGCCATGAAGCAGCTGCTGTCCGCGGGCACGTTCACCGATCCCGCGCGGATGAAGGGGCTGCTGGACGCGGTCTCGAAATCGATCGTGGTGGACGAGAAGCTCGACCTGGCGACGCTCGCCACGCAGGCGCAGGGGCTCGCGTCGGGCAACGTGGAGTTCGCCACGATCCCGGTGACGAACATCGACGCGCGCAACGAACGCGGGCAGAGCGTGGTCACGGTGGACCGCGAGGCCGTGAAGGCGTGGGTGGCACAGCAGGTCGGCGAGAAGTCCAGGCCGACGCCGCCTTCCTCCAGCACCCCCACCGCGCCGTCGCGATTCGGTGCTGGAAAGCTGCTCTCGCTGGACGGCTTCCCGGCCGTGGCGGCTGCCGCCCAGCAGGATGTGCCCTGCGTCGACTAGGAGTGCCGCGTTGAGCGTGACCGAGATCCTCTTCACGCCGTTGCTGAAGGCCGACTCCGGCCGTCCGCTGATCACGCATTACGACGACGCGGTGGGCTCGCGCATCGAGCTGTCCCGCGCGACCATCGCGAACTGGGCCGCGAAGACGGCGAACTGGCTGCGGGACGAGCACGACGTCGAGCCAGGTGACGCGGTGGCGGTGCTGCTGCCCGCGCACTGGCAGACCGCGGGCCTGTTGCTCGGCGCGTGGTGGTGCGGCGCCCACGTCGTGGGTGCGGGCGTCGAGGCGAAGGTCGCCGTGGTGCCGAAGGGCGGGACCGCGGACGCGGACGTCGTGGCCGTGGCGTCGCTCGACACCTGGGGCCTGGGCTCAGGCGCCCCCGTCGACTACATGGACGACGTGCGCGGGCACGGTGACGACTTCACGCCGTGGGAACCGATCGCGGGTTCGACGCCTGCCCTCGGCGAGTCCACTGTGGACGAGCTGGTCGCACGAGCGCGCGAGCTGGGTGCGGGACTGGGCTCCGAGCCGCGCGTGCTGTCCACTTTGGAGTGGAACGTGCCCACTTCCGGTGTGGTGGAAGGCTTTCTGGCCGTGCTGGCGGCCGGTGGCTCACTGGTCCAGGTGAGCAATCCCGACGCGGGCCGGTTGGCCGCGCGCCGGGACAGCGAGAAAACTACGCTGCAGCTGGGTTGAGCACCTTGTTGTTCTTGAACAGCACGCGGTCCAGCGAGTAGGCGCCACCGTTGAAGCCGAGCGCGAGCGCGGCCGCGGCCAGCACGACGACGAGTTCGGAACCACCCTGACCGATCAGCGGCCCGGACGCGTGGACGAGCAGGAACGCGCCGAGCATGTTGACCGTGAGCAGCACGCCGGCGATCGGCAGCGCGAGGCCGACGATCAGCGCGAGGCCACCGGCGAGTTCGACGGTCGCGGCGAACGCGGACGAGACACCCGGCATCGGCACGCCCATCTGCGTGAAAGCCGCCGACGTGCCGGCGAGACCCCACTCGGTCCACTTCTGCCAGCCGTGCGCGACGAACACGATGCCGATCCCGATGCGGCCGATGAGTGCGGCGACGTCCTTGACCATGGTGCTTGCTCCCCGATCCTGTCGTTTCTGCTGGTCCTGTCGTTCAACCTCGAACCAAACTAGTACGGGTTTGAACAACCTTATGAAAACGACAGGAACCCGACAGCGAGCCCACAGGTTCGGTTCAGGTGCTACTTCCGCAAACGGACGCCGTCACCCTTCGCGCTGGTCAGCGACAGCGTCTGCCGGTCGATCTTGTACGTGACCTGCCCGGACAGCGCACCCAGCAGGGCCTTCTCGACGAGCGTCTGGTCCGGCCCGCACACCTTCTCGGTGTGCAGCAACGACGTGAACGTGATCGCCCGGCCGTCCACCTTGTAGGAGGCCGAACCCGAGTTGCAGCCGGTGAACACGTTGATCTTGCCGTCCATGAACGCGACCGTGGCGGTGACAGCTCCGGGGATCGACGAGACGGCGTCGCCGGTGACGAGGCTGTCGACGGTCCAGGTGCCGCCTTCGAGGGCAGCGGGCGCCTCCGTACCGAGCACGATCTCCGCGTCCGATCCGGTGATCACCAGGTTCCCGCCGTCCAGCTCCCACGACGGGCCCGCACTCAGCAGCTTCGACAGCCACTCGTCCTGCTTGTGCAGATCGGGGTTCGGACAGCCCATCGCGGTGCTGCCGAGGTCGGAGACGGACAACTTCCCGTCGCCGAGGGAAACCCGGCCCTGCATCATGTTGCAGCCCGCCCTGGCGATGAGTCTGCCGTCGTCGGTGAAGCTCAGTTCGATCGACGTGCCCTCGACCAGGGCACGCGGCTTGCCCTGCTCGGTGACCGAGGTGGAGACGAACACCTTGCCGCGCAGGTCTTTTCCCGGCGCGCCGCCCGCCGACCTGCCACCGCAACCTGACGCGACGACGAGCAGCGAGACGACGAGCGCGGCGAGGAGGATTCGCTTGGTCATGAGCCTAGGACGGAACGCGCTCGCTCCTCGGTTGCCCTCTTGACAGGACGGGCAGCGAGGGCTCTACTTAACCCAGCGGTTAGATAACCAAGCGGTTAGGTACAAGATGGATCAGCTGAGCGCCACCTTCGCCGCACTGGCGGACCCGACCCGCCGGGCGATCCTCGCGCGGCTCACCGAGGGCCCGGCGACGGTGAAGGAGCTCTCCGAGCCGTTCGACATCAGCGGCCCGGCGATCTCCAAACACCTGCGCGTGCTGGAGAAGGCAGGCCTGATCACCCGTGGCAGGGAAGCCCAGTGGCGTCCCTGCCGGCTCGACGCGACGCCGTTGAAGGAGGTCGCCGTGTGGGCGGAGAACTACCGCCGCTTCTGGGATGCGAGCTACGCACGCCTGGACGCACTCTTGACCGAGATGAAGGAGACAGAGCAATGACCACCGTCAAGTTCGGCACCACCGTGACCCTCCCGTCCGACACCGAGATCGCGATGTCCCGCACGTTCGACGCGCCCGCCTCGCTGGTGTGGGACGCGTTCACCAAGCCCTCACTGATCAAGCGCTGGCTGCTCGGCCCCGACGGCTGGGAGATGCCGATCTGCGAGGTCGACCTGCGCGTGGGCGGCAAGTGGCGCTACGGCTGGGCCCAGGCAGACGGTTCCGGCGCGTTCGAGATGCACGGCGAATACCAGGAAGTCTCGCCTCATTCGCGGATCGTCCACACCGAACACTTCGAGGACAACCCGCCTGCCGTGACAACGGTCGAGTTCGTCGAGTCCGGCGGCCAGACGACGATGACGACCGCGATGCGTCTGGTGTCGCAGGAGGCTCGCGACGCGGTGCTGGCCACCGGGATGGCTGACGGCGCGGGCCGTTCGTACGAGCGCCTGGGCGAGGTTCTCGCGACGCTGTGATTCGTCCACTTCGGACGTTTACGCGGAGCGTAGTCACCGGCCGTGGCCGCGGGTCCTCCGGTTGGGAACGTTGTGGGCGGTTACGTTCGGCCTCATGGGACGTTTCCTCGGTTTCCTCGGAGCCGTGGCCCTCATGCTCGGCTTCGCGGTGCTCTCCGCCCCGCTGGCCAACGCGACGGTCGGTGCTCGCTGGCAGATCGCGCCGTACCCGTCCGAGACCGGTCGCTGACGCCTGAGTCGTCCTGCGTGCTGGGCGCCAAGGGGTGCGATCGGTGACGCGATCGGCACGTGCGTGGCTGCTTAGTGGCTATGCCACCCGACGTGGCCTGTAATGCTCGTCGCGCGGCTCCCGATCAAAGGCGTGCACCGCCACCGAGATCGGGAGCCCGCAGTGACGTCGCCGAACTGGAAGGCCCGGTACGCCGAGATCCGCCCGACGTACGAGGCCTACGAGAAGAAGCTGCGCGAACTCGTCACCACGGTGCTGGAGCACGCGAAGATCGACGTCGTCCAGGTCGAGGGCCGGGTCAAGACGGTGGACAGCTTCGCCGAGAAGATCAGCCGCAAGTCCGGCAAGTACGCCGACCCGCTCAAGGACATGACCGACCTCGTCGGCCTGCGGATCATCGCGTACTACGTCGAGGACGTCGACAAGATCGTCTCGTTGCTGCGCAACGAGTTCAGGTGATCGAGGAGCACTCGGCGAACAAGCAGAGCGAGCTGGCACCAGACCAGTTCGGCTACATGTCCGACCACCTGATTACCCGCATCGGCAGCAGAGGGGCGTGGCCGGAGTGGGCGAACTACGCCGAGATTCCAGTCGAGTTCCAGGTGCGCACGACGTTGCAGCACGCGTGGGCCGCGGTGAACCACAAGCTGAGCTACAAGCGGGTCGAAGAGGTGCCGACCGCCTTGCAGCGCAGGCTGTTCCGGTTGAGCGCGCTGTTCGAGATGGCGGACGAGCAGTTCTCCGCGATCAGGAAGGCCGCCGCCGAACTGTCCGACGAGTACTCGGACAACGTGAAGCAGGGCAACCTCGACATCGAGATCGACGCCGACTCTGTCGACGCCTACATCCAGAACAGCGCCAAGGTCCGCGGCATCATGGCCGCCGCGGTGAAACGTGGGTTCGTGCTGAGCCCGGTCGACGGCCCAGGGGTCGAACAGCCCCGGAGCAGCCTCCTTCGACTCCTCGACTTCCTTCAGGTCAGGACCATCGGGCAGTTCGACGCCCTCCTGCCGGAGGTGGCCGAAGCCGCCGAGGCCTTGGCCATGAGAAAACAGGTACACAGGGAAATCTGCCCTGAACTGCATCTGCGCAGCGACGCCGCGGAGCACGAGATCCTCATCATCCTGCTGCTTCTGTACTACGACGTCCCTCAGTCGCTGTTTAGCACCATTTACAACGCTGGCTGGGAGTTCTTCCTCGAGACCAGGACGCGGTCGAGGAACCGGCAATGACCGGCTGCTTCCGCGCGGAGTAGCTTGGTCGCTGTACAGAACTGCGGCTCACCGAGGAGATGGCTCATGACCGACAACGCCCGGCCAGGGCGCGTTGGCTATCGGGACATCGCGAACGACCTGAGGCAGCAGATCGACTCCGGCGAGCTACCGCCCGGCAGCCGCGTTCCTGGCGAGAACGATCTCGTGAGCCGGTACGGCGTGGAGCAGCCAACCGCTCGTCGGGCGTTGGACGAGCTGAAGAACGAAGGCTTGATCGTCGCCAAGCGCGGCTCCGGAACGTTCGTCCGCGAGTTCAAGCCGATCAGGCGCGTGTCGCCAGACCGGTTGCAGGCCAGCACCTCATGGGGATCGGGCCAGGCGATCTGGTCCACCGACATCGGTACGCGCCCGAGGACCGAGGGCGTCACGGTCGACATGGAAGTCCCACCAACCCACGTCTCCGAGGTGCTGAACCTCGATGACGGCGCACGCGTCGTGACCCGACGACGCAGGTACGTGGTTGATGACAAGCCTGTGCAGCTCGCGACCTCCTACTATCCGGAAGTACTTGTCGCCGGTTCCGCGATCACCGAGATCGACACCGGAGAAGGCGGCGCATACGCCCGCCTCAGGGAACTCGGTTACGAGCCCACGAAATTCCGTGAAGAGCTGCGCAGCCGCATGCCGCGCGACACCGAGCGCAAGGCCCTCGACCTCGCTCAGGGCACACCGGTCATCTTGATCGTGCGGACCGCGTACACCGCCGATGGTCAGCCAGTCGAGGTCAACGAGATGGTCCTCGACTCAGCGGCCTACGTGCTCGAGTACAAGTTCACCGCTCACAACTGACTTGCACTTCTATACAGAACTGCTTCACTGTCAGTGACAGGTTCTGTACAGAACAGGTGGTCGTCATGTCGAGCAGCATCGCGCCGTACATCACCGCGTGGAGTGGCGAGCAAGATCTGCCCTGCACGTTGGTGGAGCGGCCGGATCACAGCATCGGGTATGCCAACGAGTTGCTGAACGACCGGGATCGACATGGTGTCTTGTGGCGCCAGACAGCGTTGCGCCATCGAGTCGGACGGCCCGAGTTCACCAGGGTTCATCCGCTGCGACAACGGCGTGCGATGGAACTGTTGCTGTGCCAGGTTTGCGGTGGACCGGCGGATCAGACCGACGACGGAGTCCTGTGGCTGCAACGGGATCACAGCGACGACTGGCCTGACTGGCCAAATGGAATGGCGTCGGTGGAGCCACCGGTGTGCAGGCCGTGCGTTCCGGTGGCGCGGCGAACGTGTCCGGCGTTGCGTGGTGGAGCCGTGGCTGTTCGCGTCAGGGAATGTCCGATCGCAGGGGTGCGTGGCGTGCTCTACCAACAGAGCGTGCTCGGTCCGGCCGCGGCCGCAGCGGGGAACTTCGCCTACAGCGACCCTGCGGTGCGACGGGTTCTGGCGTCCGCGCTGATTCGCGAACTGCGCGGCTGCACCGTTGTTTCGTTCGAGGAGCCGGAGTTGACCGGCTCCTCGCTCCACGAACTCAGCCGTTGAGCACGGCGCGCGACATGACAACCCGCTGGATCTGGTTCGTGCCCTCGTAGATCTGCGTGATCTTCGCGTCCCGCATCATCCGCTCCACCGGGAAGTCCCGCGTGTACCCGGCCCCACCGAAGAGCTGCACCGCATCCGTCGTGACCTCCATGGCCACGTCGGAGGCGAAGCACTTGGCGGCAGCGGTGATGAAGCCGATGTTCGGCTCGCCGCGCTCGGCCTTGGCAGCGGCGACGTAGACCATGTGCCGGGCGGCCTCGATCTTCATGGCCATGTCGGCGAGCATGAACTGCACGCCCTGGAAGTCCGAAATGGACTTTCCGAACTGCTTGCGGTCCTTGACGTACGCGACCGCGGCCTCCAACGCACCCTGCGCGATGCCGACAGCCTGCGCACCGATCGTCGGACGCGTGTGGTCCAGGGTGCGAAGAGCGGTCTTCAGGCCCGTGCCCGGCTCGCCGATGATGCGGTTGGCGGGAATCGTGCAGTTCTCGAAGTAGATCTCGCGGGTCGGCGAGCCCTTGATGCCGAGCTTGCGCTCCTTCGGGCCCACCGAGAAGCCAGGGTCGTCCTTGTGCACGACGAACGCCGAGATGCCGGCAGACTTCTTCGCGGCGTTGGGGTCCGTCACCGCCATGACCGTGTACCAGGTGGACTCGCCTGCGTTGGTGATCCAGCACTTGGTGCCGTTCAGCACCCACTCATCGCCGCTCAGAACGGCCCGCGTGCGCATCGAGGCGGTGTCGGAGCCCGCCTCTCGCTCGGACAGGGCGTAGGACGCCATGGCCTCGCCGGAGGCGATGGACGGCATGACGAGTTGCTTCAGCTCTTCGGAGGCCGACAGGAGGATCGGCATGGTGCCGAGCTTGTTCACCGCCGGGATCAGGGACGAGGACGCGCAGACGCGGGCCACTTCCTCGATGACGATGCAGGTGGCGACAGAGTCGGCGCCCTGGCCGTCGTAGGACTCGGGGACGTGGACGGCGGCGAAGCCCGCCTTGACCAACGCGTTGTGGGCCTCGACGGGGAAGCGCTCGTTCTCGTCGACCTCGGCCGCGAACGGCTTGATCTCCTTCTCGGCGAGCGAGCGGACGGCCTCTCGCAGCGCCTCGTGCTCCTCGGCGAGCTGGTAGGTGCCGAAGCTCGGGTTCACCTTGTTACCTCCGGGTAGCTGGTACTCAGCACGATGTTAGCGCCCGTTTACCAGGGGCGCCGGTGTGCTGTTGAGCACTCAGAGGGACTTCTGCAGCGCCGCGTCCTTGTCTAGTACGAGCTGCTCGAGTTCCGCCTGGAAGCGGGCCATGCGCTCCTGCAACTTCACGTCCGAAGACGCCAGCACGCGGACGGCCAGCAGGCCTGCGTTGCGGGCACCACCGACTGAGACGGTGGCCACCGGGACGCCTGCGGGCATCTGCACGATCGAGAGCAGGGAGTCCATGCCGTCGAGGTACTTCAGCGGTACCGGGACGCCGATGACCGGGAGCACGGTGGCGGAGGCGACCATGCCGGGGAGGTGGGCGGCCCCGCCGGCACCCGCGATGATCACGCGAAGACCCCGGGAAGCCGCGGACGTCGCGTAGTCGAGCATGCGCTGCGGGGTGCGGTGGGCGGAGACGACGCTCACCTCGAACGAGACGCCGAACTCGGTGAGCGCCTCGGTCGCGGCCTTCATCACCGGCCAGTCCGAGTCGCTGCCCATGATCACGCCAACCTGAGTCACTCCGCACTCCCGTGAATGTCGTAGCCGTCTGACCAAACGCCGGTGGACAACCAGTCCGCGGCCAGCCGCGCGCGCTGCCGGACCGACGTCATGTCGTTGCCGAGGAACGTGACGTGGCCGATTTTGCGGCCCGGCCGTTCCTCCTTGCCGTAGAGATGCACGTGCGCGTCCGGGAAACGCGCGAACAGGTGGTGCACGCGCTCGTCCGGGCCCATCGCGGGCGGTTCGGCCGCGCCCAGCACGTTCGCCATCACCACGGCGGGCGCCATCAGGTCGGTGCGGCCCAGCGGGTAGTCCAGGACGGCGCGCAGGTGCTGTTCGAACTGGGACGTGCGCGCGCCCTCGATCGACCAGTGGCCCGAGTTGTGGGGGCGCATCGCGAGCTCGTTCACGACGACGCCGTCCGCGGTCTCGAACAGCTCGACGGCCAGCACGCCCACGACGCCCAGCGCTTCGGCGACCTTCAGGGCCAGTTCCTGGGCGGCGGCACCGTCCAACGAGGGCGCCGGCGCGAGCACCTCGACGCAGATGCCCTCGGACTGCACGGTCTCGACGACCGGCCACGCCGCGCCCTGCCCGAACGGCGAGCGCGCGACCACGGCCGCCAGTTCGCGGCGCATCGGCACGCACTGCTCGACCATCAGCGGCGTCCCGGCCTCCAGCAGCTCCGGGACGACGAGCTCGGCGCTGTGCGGCTGGTTCAGCATCCACACGCCACGCCCGTCGTAGCCGCCGCGGACCGCCTTCAGCACGCACGGCCAGCCGTGCGCCGCACCGAAACGAAGAACGTCGCGGACCTCGTGCACCTCCGCGAACGGCGGCACCGGCAGCCCCAGCTCCGCCAGCCGCACGCGCATCTTCAGCTTGTCCTGCGCGTACTGCAGCGCGTCCGGACCGGGATGCACCTTCACGCCCTCCGCGACCAGCGCTCGCAGGTGCTCCTGCGGGACGTGCTCGTGGTCGAACGTGACGACCTCGCAGCCCTTCGCGAACGCGCGCAACGCGTCCAGGTCGGTGTGCGTGCCGAGCACCACGTCCCGCGCGACGAGCGCGGCGGGGTCGTTCTCGGAGACGGCGAGCACGCGAAGCGACTGGCCGAGCGGGATCGCGGCCTGGTGCGTCATGCGGGCGAGCTGCCCGCCGCCGATCATGCCGACGACGGGGAGACGGGTACGGGAGTCCACGGTTCAGGCATCCTACCTGCGGCTTCTTCCGCGCTCACCAGCAGCCGACCTGCCGGACGGCCCCACCCCCAGCGGGACCGTCCGGCAGGCCCGGCTACCCCTGTGCGGCGGCAGGCTCCGAGGCGGGCACGGGCTCGACCTCGGAGGTGATGCGGCGGTGGGAACGCGACGGCTTCCACCCGCCGCCGTGGCGCAGCAGCCGGAACGTCAGCGCGAACAGCACCGCGGCGAGCACCACGTACAGCCCGAACTCGATGTAGCGGAAGGCCGCGATCCGCTCGACCGGCTGGAACTCGACATAGGTCCCGATGGCGCCGCCCCAGCTGCGCATGCAGCTGTTCGGGTTCGACAACGTCGCGCACACGTCCGGCACGCCGACCGGGTTCAGGTCCTTGCCGATGAACCCGTTGCCGAGTTCGACAGCACCTACCGGGACCACCGGGGTGCTGTCCCAACGGGCAACGCTGCGGCTCACCGGCAGGTAGTGGTCGCGCAGGAGCACGGTCAGCAGGGTGCGGGACAGCGTGTACATCACGAGCGTCGCCGCCATCGCCGTCACGACGTGCCTGCTGAGCAGGCCGATGAGCACGCCGAGTGCCAGGCCGTAGAGCGCGTAGCCCGCCTGCACGGCCGGGTGGCCCTCGAACGCCGACCACGCCTTGTTGTCACCCACGTGCCCGTCGCCGATCCCGGCGACGGCGCCGAGGACGACAGCCAGGACGCCGAGCACGAGTGCCTTGCCCCGCAACCACTTCACGGGACTCACGTCCTGGCCCCACGCCACGAAGTAGGTGCGCTCCTCCAGCTCGCGGGCGATCAGCGGGGCGCCCCAGAACACACCGATCACGCCACCGAACGACAGCTGCACCATGAGCCCGTAGAAGCCGCTCATCGGCATCGAGTCGATGGACGTCTGCTTTCTCACCTCCGCCGAGAGAAGCCCGTAGGCGGCGGCCATGACGAGGATCGCGGAACCGATGATCGTCCACCGGTGCTGACGCCAGGTCAGCCAGACGAACGCGCTCACGCGGCACGCTCCAGGTGCGCCACGACCAGCTCCTCCAGCGTCACGTACCGCGCGGTCCACGGCTCGGCGATCTGCGTGCCGCCGGAACGCACGAGGTACTGCGACTGCGTCTTGCCGTGCTTCGCCAGCACCACAGGTCCTTCCACAGGGGATTCCGAGTCACGTGGACCCGTGTAGAGAACGTGCTCTTCCAGCAGTTCGTCGGTGTCGCCGTCGAGGAGCAGGCGTCCGCCGGCGAGCAGCAGCAACCTGTCGGCGACGCCACCGATCTCCGCGACGACGTGCGTGGAGAAGATCAGCGTCATGCCGTTGTCGCTGACCTCGGTCAGCAGCTCTCGCATGACCTTCCGGCGCGCGAGAGGGTCCAGTTCGGACAGCGGCTCGTCCAGCATCAGCACGTCGGGGCGCGATCCCAGCGCCAACGCGAGGGTCACGTGCGTCCGCTGGCCGCCGGAGAGGTCTTCGATCGGCAGCTTGCGCGGCACCTTGAACCTGGCGAGCCACTCGTCGGCGCGCTCGTTGTCCCAGACGTTGTTCATGCGGCGGCCGAACTGCAGGACGTCGGCGACGTTGAAGTTCTTGTACATCGGCTTGTGCTGCGGCACGTAGGCAACGCGGCCCGCGATCGACGTGTGCCCCGACTCCGGCGGCAGGTGACCGGCCAGCACGTTCAGCAACGTCGACTTGCCTGAGCCGTTGGCTCCCACGAGTGCCGTGACACTGCCCGGCGGCAGCTCGAAGGAGACGTCGTGCACCGCCCACTTCCACACTTCGGCCGCGACCACGCTCATTGCGCTCCCCCACTCAGCACCTCGCGCAGCAGCGCGTAGATGTCCTCGTCCTCCAACCCGGCGGAGCGTGCCTCCGTGACCCAGACGGCGAGCGTGGCCCGCAGCGGGTCGAAGTCCTCGGGGGCGGCGGACCCCGGAGACGCCTTGACGAAGGTGCCGGAGCCCTGACGGGCTTCGACGAGGCCCGCGAGCTCCAGCTCGCGGTACGCCTTGAGCACGGTGTTCGCGTTCACGCCGCTCGTCGCGACGACGTCGCGGACCGTCGGCAGGCGATCGCCCGGTTGCAACCAACCGAGCCTCAAGGCCTCCCTGACCTGCTGCCCCAGCTGCAGGTACGCGGGAAGGCCGCTGCCACGGTCGACGTGGAACTCGACCACACACGCTCCCCAGATTGTTCTACTGAACTAAGACAATAGAACACTTCTCCGCGTGCTGAAAAGTACGCGGGGAGCTTTCGTACTCTCCTGGCGTACGAAAGGGCCCCGCGTGCGGTGGGGAACGGGGAGTGTCGGGCGCGGGACAGGGGTGAGTCAGCGCCCGAGCGTGGTGAGGAGGCTGCAGGCCTCGGCGTGGGTGTCCGGGAGGCGTTCGGTCCAGACTTCGGCGGGGCCTACCGGGTGGACGTTTGGATCGTCGGCCAGGCGGTCTGCCGCCAGGACGCGCAGGTTGGAGACCCGGCGTGCGAGGGTTTCGCCGCGGCGCACCAGGACCGCCGCCACGCACGGGCCGAGCCTCGCCAGCGTCTCGCCGCTGTCGAACACGGCGCGCAGAGCGTCCGAGACGAGGGTCATCGCGACCACGCGCGACCAGCCAGGAGCGCGGTGCACGTCCAGACGCAGCAGCACGAGCGCGTAGTCGAGGGACGCGACCGGCGTCTCCCGGTACACCTCGCCGAGCCGGGTCCGCAGGTACGCGGCCGTCGCCAGCCCGGTCAGAGGGTCCTCGGCCGCGCAGTCGCCGGCCTGCTTCGTCACCACGTCCGCCCATCCCAACGCTGTCATGCGCAGCATCCGTGAAGGGAGCGCGTCGACGTTCGGCGACACGATGTGCGACTCGTCGGTCAGCACGGCGTGCAGCGCGGCCAGGTCGAGCAGCGTCTCGCTCAGGCCCGCTCCCGCCTCCGCGCGTGCCCGGCCCAGCCGGACCAGCGCGTCGCCGGGGTCTGCGCTCTCGAGCATCGCCGCGCACACCTCGTCGACCTCGGCGAGCGGCCAATCTGCGGGGAACGCCCAGCCTGCGGCCATGGCGGCGGTGCGCCACCTCGACTTCAGCAGGCGTTCCGCTTGTGCGACACCCACCCGGTCTCCCTTCCAGCTCTCCCGGTTCCAGGTGGGAAACGCAGCCGGTGCCGACTCATGACGCAACCCACGCGGGGGATTGAGATGACTGTTCACAGCGTCGTGCGTCACACTGAGCGCCGCGGAGGAGGGACACGAGACTTGGCGACCGTTCCTGCAGACGTCCAGGGCCCCAGCGACGCGGAACTCATCGAGTCCGTGCGCGGAGGGACCATCGACGCCTACGGCCAGTTGTACGAACGGCACGTCTCGGCGGCCTACAACCTCGCCCGCCAGTTGGCCCGCTCGCAGGCCGAGGCCGACGACCTCGTGTCGGAGGCGTTCGCGAAGGTGCTCGACACGCTGCGGGCCGGCCGCGGCCCCGACGCGGCGTTCCGCGCGTACCTCCTCACGGCGCTGCGCCACACCGCGTACGACAAGACCCGGCGGGACAAGAAGGTCGACCTCACCGAGGACATGACCGACGTGGCGCCCGCCGTGGCGTTCAGCGACACGGCGGTGGCCGGGTTGGAGCGGTCGATGGCGGCCCGTGCGTTCGCCGCGCTGCCCGAGCGCTGGCAGATGGTGCTCTGGCACACCGAGATCGAGGGCCAGTCGCCCGCCGAGGTCGCCCCGCTGCTCGGGCTGACGGCCAACGGTGTGTCCGCGCTCGCCTACCGCGCCCGTGAAGGCCTCAAGCAGCAGTACCTGCAGATGCACCTGGCCGAGATCGACGCGGAGCGTTGCAAGGCGACGGTCGACCGGCTCGGCGCGTGGACCCGCGCCGGCCTGTCCAAGCGCGAGGCGACCCAGGTCGAGGCGCACCTCGACGAGTGCGGCCGGTGCCGCGCGCTGGCCGCCGAGCTCGCGGACGTCAACGGCGCGCTGCGGATCTTCGTGGCGCCGCTGGTGCTCGGTGTCGGCGCCACGACGTACCTGGTGGCCGCGGGCACGACCACGGCAGTCGCCGGCGCGGGAGCGGCCGCCGGTGGTGCCGGCGCGGTCGGCGCCTCGATTCCCCGCCAGCTGATCACGGTCGGTGGTTCCGCCGCTGCCGTCGCCGCCGCCGTGGTGATCGCGCTGACCGCGGGAGGCGGGGACCAGCAACAGCCGCAGGTGCAGGCAGCCGAACCTCCGCCCGCGCAGACAGTGGTCGCGCCGACGCCGTCACCGAAACCGCCGGTGCCGCCGTCACCGCCCAGCCCCACCCAGCCACCGCCGGCTCAGACCCCGACGCCAACGCCCCCGACACCAACGCCCCCGGCGTCGACCCCGCCGCCGGCTCCCACGCCGCAACCGACGCCTCCACCCGCGTCGCTCACCCCGACGACGCCGAGCGGCTACACGCTCACGCCCGGCGAGGCGCCCAAGGACTTCCCGATCTCCGTCCGGAACACCGGCGGTACCGCGACCCAGCCCGCGAGCATGACGCTGAACCTGCCGCCGGGCGTGCTGTCGACCGGCGGGCCGTCGTCGTTCGCCGCGCGGCTTTCGCAGCCGGACGGCGCGGCCGACCAGACGGTGAACTGCCCCGCGGGCAGCGGCACGATCACCTGCTCGACACCACAGGGCATCCCGCCCGGCGGGCAGGCGACGTTCCTGCTCCGGCTGCAGGCGACCCAGGACGCCCGGCCGGGCACGATCACCGGCACGATCAGCGCGGGTGCCTCGATCTCGGTCAACGTCAGCGTCGCGGTCGACGTTCCGCCGATCAACGACGACATCGAGCTGACCGTGTCGACCTGGCACGAGGTGTTCTGGGACCCGCGCGTGGACGTGAGGGTGCGCAACAAGGGCCCGCGCGCCGGCACGTTGAAGCTCGACGTGTCGTCGTCGGAGCACATCGTGGTGTTCACGCCGTGCCGCGAGTGCTCGCGGACCGACAAGAACTCGATCCACTGCGAGACCCACCTGGACAAGGGCGACAGCTTCCGGGCGTCGATCTGGGCGTTCGGGCTGCCGCACCGCGGCGGGACGGTCACCGTCACCGCGTCGCTGGGCAACGCCACGAAGACCGTGACGGTGCCGGTGGGGATGGGGCCGGACCACCCACCCGTGGACGACGTGGTCAAAGCAACCTCGACCGAGCCCGCGCCGACCACCGTGCCGCCGCCGCCGACGACGCCTGTGACGCCGACGCAGCCCGCCGAGCCCACGACGCCGGCGTTCCCACTGCCGCTACCGGGCACGCCCTCGCAGCTTCCGTCGGCGCCGCCTCCGTCGACCGGCTCGCCGACGCCGTCCGTGCCGCCGTCGACCTCGGTGCCGACCGCGCCACCGAGGTCCGAGGAACCGTGCGAGCCGAGTCCCGGCCTGCTCCCGTGGTTGATCCCCGACCTGCTGGGGCGACCGTGCGAACCCCAGTGAAGTTGATCAAAAGTTGATCTTTTTCGATCACTGAACGTGCAGGTCAGGCACCTCTGAGTGGCGAAAGGTAACACCCGGAGGCAGGCGCCGTTACCTTGATCCGTAAGCTGGCGCGGTGCTGCCAGTCGTTCGCCGCGCCATGAGCCGGTTGCCAGAACCACTCCAGTTCCTGCTGCACAAGCACCGCGAGATGATCCGGTTCGCAGTGGTCGGCGGCACGACGTTCCTCATCGACAACGGCGTCTGGTACGCGCTGAAGCTCACCGTGCTGACCGAAAAGGTCGTCACGGCCAAGGTCATCGGCGTGCTGGTCGCGATCATCGCCTCGTACGTGCTGTCGCGCGAATGGTCGTTCCACACCCGCGGCGGCCGCGAGCGCCACCACGAGGCCGCACTGTTCTTCCTGGTCAGCGGCATCGGCGTGGCGATCAACGTCATCCCGCTGTGGCTGTCGCGGCACCTGTTCGGCCTGCAGGCCCCGTTCGTCACGGCGATGACCGAGGAGATCGCGGACTTCGTCTCGGGCTCGATCATCGGCATGTTGCTCGCCACCGGCTTCAAGTTCTGGGCGATGCGGCGCTGGGTGTTCCCGGACGCGGGAGCTCGACCTGACCGACGCGTTCACCCGATCTCCGTAGACTCGTCGCGTGTCCCTAGCCGAAACAGTGGTCTCCAGGTTTCCGGAGCCGATCCGGTCGATCGCGCTGAAGCATCGTGAACTAGTCAAGTTCGCCCTGGTCGGGGGCACGTGCTTCGTGATCGACACGGTCCTGTTCTTCGGGATCAAGACCATCATCCTGCCGAACAACCCGGTGACGGCGAAGATCATCGCGACCCTGGTCGCCACGATCGTGTCGTACGTCCTCAACAGGGAGTGGTCGTTCCGCACGCGCGGCGGGCGTGAGCGTCACCACGAGGCAGCGCTGTTCTTCCTGGTCAACGGCATCGGCATCGTGCTGAACTCGGCGCCGCTGTACGTCGCGCGGTACCTGTTCCACCTGCAGGAGCCGTACGTGTCAAGGCTCACCGAGGAGGTCTCGGACTTCCTGAGCGCGCAGATCGTCGGCACGCTCATCGCGATGGCCTTCCGCTGGTACGGCTACAAGAAGTGGGTGTTCCCCGAGGAGAACGCGCGCGGGCCACGGCCGCTCGACGAGGAAGAGGCGCTGGGCCACTCGTGACGTGGCAGCGTGATCGGATCGGGTCGGCGTTGCGCGGGGAGAACCCACCGTCCCGCGCCGGGTTCGCGAACGGCTGACCGACCTGCCACGCGACCGGCGGACCCGCTTCCCCGCCGACATGGGCGTTGATGAACGGCGCATTTGTTGCGCTCGGGCCGGAGCACGACGCGTTGCGCGCCAAGCTCACGGCCGAGATCGACCTGCTCCGCGGCTGGTCACCGCGGCGTGCTGGGCGCCCGCCACGGTATGCCGACGACGTCCTGGGCCTTGGGCACCGGCAGGAACACCGCGAACGTCGCCGGACGCGCCGTCGACAGCTCCAACCGGCCGCCGTCCGCGTCGACCAGCGCCCGAGCGAGCGCCAGCCCCACTCCTGTCGACCCGCCACCGGACACACCGCGCTCGAAGATGTGCGCCGCGAGCTCGTCGGGCACGCCCGCACCGCCGTCGCTGACCTCGACCACCACCGTGCCCTCCTCGCTGCGCGCGGAGACGACGACGGAGCCCTCGCCGTGGCGGAGGGCGTTGTCCAGCAGCACCCCGATGGCCTCGCGCAGCCGGGCGGGCGTGGCGCGGGCGAGCAGGCCGTCCGGGACGCGGACGCGCAACGCCCTGCCCTGGCTCTTCAGCTGTTCGCGCCACTCCTCGACGATGGCGTTGATCGCGGACCTGAGCTCCAGCGGCTCGGCGCCGACGGCTCTGGCGGCGCGGGCGGCGGCGAGGAGTTCGTCGAGGACGGCGGCCAGGCGTTCGGCCTGTTCGAGGGCCGCGCGGGCCTCGGCGGCGGTCTCGGCTTCCGGGTGCTCCGCCAGGGCCTCCAGGCGCAGCTGCAGCGCGGTCAGGCGGCTGCGGAGCTGGTGGGAGACGTCGCCGACCAGTTCGCGTTCGCGCTGGACCAGGCGGGCGAGAGCGGTGGCCGAGGTGTCCAGCGCGTCGGAGACGGCGTCCAGCTCGGAGATGTTGTAGCGCTGCTCGTCCTCGCGGAAGTCGCCGGCGCCGAGCCGGGACGCCCGCGCGGCCACGTAGCCGAGCGGACGGGCGAGCGTTTGCGCCGTCACGAGGGCGACGATCGTGCCGGTGCCGACGGACAGCCCGAGCAGGAGCAGCACCAGGCCCGTCACCTGGGCCTGGTTGGTGCGCATCTCGGCGGAGGGCACCTCCAGCCGGACCGTGCCCTGCTGCGCGATCGGCAGCTCCACGACGAGCGGGTCCTCACCGGGTGAGGGGCCCGTGACCGTGGTCGCCCCGCCGGACACCACGGTCAGGCGGCCGTCGGCGGGCACGACGAACTTGACCGCCTCGACGTCGATGCCCTGCCGGTTGGCGAGCTGGTCGTCGAGCTTGGTCGCGATGGTCTGGGCGCGTTCGGTGAGGGCGCCGCGGGCGTTGTCCTCGACCAGCGTCAGCGCCGAGTAGCCCAGCGGCAGGCCGAGGACGATCCCCGTGACGGCGACGGCGAGCAGGATCGCCCGCAGGATCCGGCGGCGCATCAGTCGGCGTTGAAGCGGAAACCGCGGCCGCGCACTGTCGCGATGCGTTTCTCTGCGGAGTTCGGGGTGCCGTCGCCGAGCTTCCGGCGCAGCCACGACATGTGCATGTCGAGGGTCTTGCTGCCCTTGAGATCCGGGTCGTTCCAGACCTCCGAGAGGATCTCGTCGCGGCTCACGACCTGGCCCGCGCGCTGGATGAGCACCTTGAGGAGCTCGAACTCCTTGTTCGCGAGCTGGACCTCGTCGCCGTCGACCGTGACGCGGCGGGCGGCCAGGTCGACGCGCACGCCGTTGACCTCCAGCGTTCCCGGTGCCCTGCGGCGGAGCAACGCCCGGATGCGGGCCATCAACTCGGCGAGGCGGAACGGCTTCGCGACGTAGTCGTCGGCGCCCGCGTCGAGCCCGACCACGAAGTCGACCTCGTCGGCACGCGCCGTGAGCATCAGCACGGGGATGCCTCTGCCGTTCTGCCGGAGTCTGCGACACACCTCCAGCCCGTCCATGCCCGGCAGGCCGAGATCGAGCACCAGGAGATCGATCCCTCCCACCATCGCCGCCTCGAAGGCACTCGGCCCGTCGCTCACTACCTGCACCGAATAGCCCTCTCGCGACAACGCGCGGGAGAGCGGT
Organism: Lentzea nigeriaca; assembly: GCF_016907955.1. Taxonomy (GTDB): domain Bacteria; phylum Actinomycetota; class Actinomycetes; order Mycobacteriales; family Pseudonocardiaceae; genus Lentzea; species Lentzea nigeriaca. Next base: position 386,976 of record NZ_JAFBCX010000004.1, read on the forward strand.
TCCGCGATGGCCGGATCGTCCTCGGCCAGCAACACCACGCTCACGGCACCCAGCGTATTCGTGGAACGATCGCCGCGTGTCACGCCACGATGCTGATCTTCAACTCGCCCTCCGCCTCGCCGACGCCGCGGACGCCATCACCGCCGCCCGGTTCCGCGCCCACGACCTCTCCGTCGAGCGCAAACCGGACCGCACGCCCGTCACCGACGCCGACGTCGCGGTCGAGGACGCCGTCCGTGAGCTGCTGTCTTCCGAACGTCCCGACGACGTCGTCATGGGCGAGGAGCGTGGCGGCACGCTGGACGCCTCGCGCGTCTGGGTACTCGACCCGATCGACGGCACCAAGAACTTCCTGCGCGGCGTGCCGATCTGGGCGACGTTGATCGCTCTCGTGGTCGACGGCACACCGGTCGTGGGTGTCGTGTCGGCGCCCGCGATGGGTCGCCGTTGGTGGGCGGGTGCCGGTGGTGGCGCGTTCATGTCGGACGCGTCCGGTGAGCGCGCGATCTCCGTGTCCGGCGTGCGTTCTCTCGAGGACGCGTACGTGTCGACCACGGACATCAAGTCGTGGGTGGAATACCACTCACGCGAGGCCTGGCTGCGGCTCGTCGACGCGACCTGGGAGAGCCGCGCGTTCGGCGACTTCTACCAGCACTGCCTGGTCGCCGAGGGTGCCATCGACCTCGCACCCGAATGCGTGGCGAACCCGTGGGACATCGCCCCGTTCCAGGTGCTCGTGACCGAGGCAGGTGGCCGTTTCACCTCGCTCGACGGCGAGGTGCGCTACGACGGCGGCAGCGTGCTGACGTCGAACGGCCACCTGCACGAGGCAGCGCTCAAGCTGTTGGCACGGTGAGACTTCCGCGCGCGACCTGAGCCCACGCCAGCCGGCCGAAGAGGTAGTGGCACGCCACGCTCTCGTCGTCGAACCGGGCCCAGTCGTAGCGGTTGCCCTGCTCCTGCCAGAACACCTCGTGGCCCTTGCCGTCGTCGTCGGCGAGGAGGCACCAGCGCCCCTCCGCCTCCTCGCCGATGCTGACGACGTCGTCGGGCACACCGATCTTCGTCAACCACTCGGGCAGCGTCTCGACGTTCATGCGGTGATCTCCGTGAGGTAGCCGAGCGCGACGAGGTCGGCGACGGGATAGGTGGTGCGGTAACGGCTTCCGCCGCCGGGCTGGCCGAACCACGGCGCGCTGATCGTGCGGTGGACGGGCAGATCGCGCGTGACGACGTACCGGCGGTAGCCCTCCTCCGCTGCCTGCGGGGGCAGCGAGCGCTCCTTGAACGGGGTGCCCGCCTTGGACAGGACACGGCCTTCCGGCGTGCCGAACCTGTCGAGCTCGGCGCCCGCCTTGAGGACCTCCGGCCGGCTGTCCTCGTAGCCGCCTTCACGTTCGACCGGCCAGCGCGGGGTGCCGTCCTCGTCCTGGAAGAGGCTTTCCCAGTCGCGTTCGTGCATGCCCGCCAACGGGTCGTAGCCCTCGAGCAGCTCCTGCACGACCGGGTGATCCTTGCCGAGGCCTTCCGACTGCTCGGACGGTTGCGGGAAGGACGTGTCGACCAGGTCGGCCTGCGGGTGGTCCTGCGGGGCGAACCGGGGAACCACCTGCTGCTCGTCCTGCTGGACCGGTGCCGGGAGCTGCCGCGACGGCTTCGGGGCGAGGCGAGGAGCCGTGCCCGCGCTGAGGAAGATCGCCATGAACCAGCTGCCGGCGGCCGCCGCGGTGTAGCCGTGGCGGGCGAGGTCGTACGCGACGCCCGGCACGCCGGACAGGGCCTGGTTCTGCTCGCGGTTCTCGAGGCGGTCGGTGAGCGATCCGCTCTGGTGACCGTTGACGTCGACGCCTGCCATCGGGCCCGAGGTGACGGTCTGGCCGACCTGGTGCTCCGCGCCCGGCGCACCGTCCCGCAGAGCGTCGAGCGCTTCCTTCGACAGGTCCTTGGCCGCGGGGTCCTTGGCGCCCGGCTGTCCCGGACCGGAAGCCTGGCTGCCGCTCTGGCCCGGCCCTTGGGGCTGGTTCTGACCGGTGACCTGGTTGCCGGACTGGCCGACCTGAGTCGCCTGGCTCGCCTGCCCGGCGACCGCCTGGGCGGCCGATCCCGTCGGCAGCCCTGTCTTGGCCGCCGGTGCCGCCTGCGGACCAGCCTTGGCTTCCGCCGCCTTCGCTTCCACGGCCTTCGCGGCTTGCTGAGCAGCCTGTCCCTGCTGCCCTGCTGCCTGCTGGCCGGGCTGCTGGCCCACGACCGGGCCGACCTGGGCAGCGGCCGCGGGAGCCGCCGACGGCACACCACCGACGGCACCGCTCACCGCACCGCTGACAGCACCGACCGCGCCACCCACCGGACCACTCACCGGTCCAGCGGCGGGTGCGCCACCGAAGGCCGGTGCCGCGGGAGCCGCCTGAGCCGGAGGCACCGACGCGGCGGGCGCGGGCCCCGGTTGGCCGTGCATGTCGCCACCACGGATCAGTGGCTGGTCGAGAACAGCGGCCGAGGCCTGCGTCGTGCCCTCGGCGATCTGGCCGAGGGAGCCCTGAACGCTGGGGATGACGTCCGCCACCGGCGGCACCACATGCGCGGACGCCTGGCTCGTGTCGGGCACCGGACCGGGGAGCGTGGGGTTGCCAGGGCCCTCACCACGACCGGGATTGCCGGGAGGGCCTTCGCCGCGGGGACCTTCACCCCGGCCGTCGACCGCGTCGACCACCTGGCCGACGGTGTCGTGGCCACCGGGCACCGCTTCGACGGCCGGCTGCAGGATGGCCGCGACAGGCGCGGTCACGGGGGCAGTGGCACCGAGAACGGGTGCCACGGTGCCGGTCGCCGCCCCCACGGCGGGCGCGACCGGCCCGGTCACGGCGTTGACCACGGGCGCCACGGGAGCCGTCGCGTCGCGCACGACCTGACCGACGGGCTCGACCGCGCCACCGACGATGTTCGTGACCGGCGACAGCAGACCACCACCGCCACCGGGACCGTGGGCGCCGGGCGCGGTGTTGACCGGCGGCGAGGCCTGGCTCATGTCCACGCCGCTGTCCAGCCGAATGGCAGCCGACAGCGTGTTGTGGAGGTTCGCGACGTTGGCCGCGGTGCCGCGGGTCAACGTGTCGAGGCCGAGCAAAGCGTTGGGGTTGCCCGCGGAGGCCGACGCCTTCGCCGCGTCGTTGTTCTTGGCGAGCGTCACCAGCTCACGGACGATCTCGACCTTCGCGGCCCCCACCTGCTGGGCGGCGTGGTCAAGACGGTCGGCAGCGGCGTGACACCCCTTGGCCGCCCGCTGCAGTTCGCCGTCCGGCGCCACGACCTTGGCCCACCGCCCACGCGCGGCGTCCCCGGTAGCACCGGTCACGCCCTCCAGCGCACGCGTGGCCGCACCATCGGACGACGTACCGAGGGTCTTGATCTTGTCGCCCGCCTCGCGCCACGCCGCGGCACTCGAACGCATGGCGTCCTCGTCCGCCTTGGGCCACGAAACGCCGGCCTTCGCGGCGACCTCGGTGAGTTCGACGGGAAGCTCGATGCCCATGTCAGCCGTCCAACCTTCGCATCGCGGTCGCGTTGCTCTCCTCGACGTGCCGGTACGTCTCGGCCGTCGCGGCGAGCTTGTCGCCCACGTCCCCCAACGTCGTGGAAAGCCCGGACACCGCCCCCGCCGCATCCCCGGACGGCTTCTCGTGCGAGGCGGCGAAACTCCGCCCCACCGCGTCATCACCCCAGCAGGCACCGAACGCCGCCAGCGCCTTGTCCAGCGTCCCCGCGATCTCCTTGGCCTGGCCGGCGAACCCGCGCAGCTCACGCGCCCCGGCGTCCAGCCGATCGAGATCGGCCTCGTACCCGGTCATCGAACCCTCCTGTGGATGAGCTCGGAGTCGAGCCAGCTCTCCCGTTGCTCGTTGTCCTCGTCGTCGTCAACGCGACGGCGGGCAGGCTGCCGTGCCACCTCGGGTGCGGGCTCCGGCTCGTACTCGGCAGGCCGCAGATCGGCCGTCCCCGCGACCAACGCGACAGGATCGGTCGAGGCAGGCAACACCGTGCTCAACGTCTGGTAGGTGTCCTCAGCCGCCGACGCGGCAGCCGCCGCGACCGTCCTGACGATCAGCTCCGCCAGCTGCTCCGGCCGGTGCCTGCGATAGGCCAGCTCCGACAGCTCCAGCGACTTGAGCTGTCCACCCGCGCCGACCAACGCGGTGACCGTCCCGTCCGGACTGGAGGCCTGACCGGACACGGCAGCGAGCTCACGCTGGACCGACGCCAGCTGCTCGCGGCTGCGCCGGTAGTCGGCCAGCAGCTCCTCGACCTGCGCACGGTGGTCGTCCACCGAGTCCCCCTCACACACGCATAGCCCTGGGCTCGGGCTCTTGGACGCCGTTGCCCTTAGATCGGTTCCCAGCGAATTCAGTTACGTACGATCAACGCGTGATCGCGTTCGAGGATCTGCCCGCAGGCCGAATCATCCCGCTCGGCGAGATAATCGTCGACCGGGACGACATGGTCGAGTTCGCGAGGAAGTTCGATCCACAACCGTTCCACCTGGACGAGGAAGCGGGACGGAACTCGATTTTCGGCGGTTTGTCCGCCTCCGGCTGGTACACGGCGTCGCTGTGGATGCGCCGCTGGGTCGACGTGGTGCTGTCCGACTCGACGTCCCAGGGCTCGCCGGGCGGCCGCGAGCTGTCCTGGCTGGCACCGGTCTACGCGGGCGACAAGCTGACGTTCGCCGCCGAGGTGCTGAGCGCGCGGCTGTCGAAGAAGCGACCGAACCTGGGCCTGGTCGAGTTCGCGGGCACGGCCCACCGGGGCGACGAGCTGGTCTACCGGTTCATCGCCACCGGAATGTTCACAGCACGCGGTTGACCAGCGCCCGCCGCGTGCCCCGCCGTTCGACCAGCTCGAACCCCGCGTCGAGGAACATCGCCAGCCGCCCGTGGTACAGCTCGCCGGCCTGCAGCTTCCTGCCCTCGGTGTCGATCGGATAGCCCTCGATCGACTTCGCACCGGCCTTGCGCGCGTACTCGACCGCCGCGTCCAGCAGCAGCGACGTCACGCCCTGGCGCCGTGCCGACCGATGCACGTAGAAGCACGTCACCGACCAGACTCCGGAGATGTCGTCGGACACCGGTGCGGTGATCTTCGACCGCGTCAGCCGCGAGTACGACGCCCGCGGTGCGACAGCGACCCAGCCGACCGCCTCGGACCCGTCCACCGCCAGCAGCCCGATCGGCGACCCGAGCCGCTCACGCAGCACCGCACGGTTGTCGTTGGTCTTCATCTCGGCGTTGGTCTGCATGAACCACGTGCAGAAGCACCACTCGACCGTCTTGCTGGTGCTGAACAACGCCTCGGCCAACGGCCAAGTCTCAGCAGTCAGCTCGACGACCTTCACTTCGCCAGCGCCCGCACCACGCGCGACGGGCTCGGCCGGCCGAGCTGTTCCGCCATCCACACCGAGGTCTCGACGAGCTTGTCCAGGTCGACGCCGGTCTCGATGCCCAGCCCGTCGAGCATCCACACCAGATCCTCGGTGGCGAGGTTCCCGGTCGCGGACTCCGCGTACGGACAGCCGCCCAGACCGCCGGCGGAGGAGTCCACAGTCGTGACGCCACAACGCAAGGCGGCCAGCGTGTTCGACAGCGCCTGCCCGTAGGTGTCGTGGAAGTGCACGGCCAGCCGGGTCACGTCCCGGAAGCCCTCCACGAGCGACTCGACCTGGCCGGGCGTCGCCACGCCGATCGTGTCGCCCAGCGACAGCTGCGAGCAGCCCATCTCCAGCAACCGCTCGCCGACCGCCACGACCTGGGCGCGCGGAACGGCACCCTCCCACGGATCGCCGAAGCACATCGAGACGTACCCGCGCACGTCCATGCCCGCCGACAGGGCCCGCTTCACCGTCGGCTCGAACATCTCGAACTGCGAGTCGAGCGTCCGGTTCAGGTTCTTCGACGCGAACGTCTCCGTGGCCGAGGCGAAGATCGCGATGTGCTTGACCCCGGCCTCCAGCGCCCGGTCGAGGCCACGCTCGTTCGGCACCAGCACCGGGTAGATGACGCCGGGCTTGGCGTCCAAACCGGACAGGAGCTCAGCCGCGTCGGCCAGCTGCGGCACCCACTTCGGGTGCACGAAGGACGTTGCCTCCAAAACGGACAGTCCCGCGTCGGCGAGCCGCGACAGGAACTCGAGCTTCACCGCCACCGGAACGACGGTGGACTCGTTCTGCAGCCCGTCCCGCGCGCCGACCTCCCAGATCGTCACCCGCGAGGGCAGCGACCCGGACGGGACGACGTCGGGCAGGCCGGCCTCACGCGCGCCCATCGAGCGTCCTCGGGTGGAAGTCGTCGTCGGGGTTGTCGTTGACCTCGCGGTACAGCAACGAATGCACCTTCTCCACGGACGGGATGTCGTCGAACTCGAGCGGCTCGTCCGACGCCGACTCGATGATCAGCGTGCCGCAGCCCAGCACCCGGTCGAGCAGGCTGTGCTCGAACCGGACGCTGTTGATGCGCGACAGCGGGATGTCCAGGCCGGTGCGCTTGAAGACGCCCTCGCGCGCCATGACCCGGTCGGAGGTGACGATGAAGTGCGTGGTCCGCCAGCGCACCACGGGCGTGAACGTCAGCCACATGATCAGCACGACACCGATCACGGTCAGCGCGATCCACGCGACGGAGGCCCACGACTGGTCCACGACGAGCCCGGCGAGATAGGTGCCGATCGCGACCACCACCAGCAACCAGAACACCGGGAAGATCAGCATCTTCCAGTGGGGGTGCTTGTGGATCACGACGTGCTCGCTCGGGCTCAGCAGGTCGTCGGGATAGGCCATGGGCAAACCCTAACTACGCCCGGCGCAAATGCACCACGTCACCTGCGGACACGCCGTGATCGACGCCGTCGGTGCCGCGCACGACCAGCGTCCCGTCCGGCTCGATGCGTTGCGCCGTGCCCTGCAGCTGCACGCCGCCCGCCAGTTCCACGCGCACGTGCTCGCCGACGGTCGCCGAGTGCTCCAGGTACTCCTCCAGCACCCCCGACTCGACCGCGTCGCCGCCGTTCTTGCGCCACACGCCTTCCAGCTGCGCCAGTTCGACCAGCAGCCGGAACGCCAGCTCACCTCGATCCAGCTCGGCCGCGCCCGCGTCCTGCAGCGACGTCGGGGCGAGGCCACCGGGCGCGGGCTGCACGTCGTCCGGCAGCTTCGCCACGTTCAGGCCGATGCCGACGACGACGGCCTGCGCGACACCGGCCGTGATCTCGGACAGAATCCCGGCGCCCTTGCCGGCCTCCGGACCGAGCAGCAGGTCGTTCGGCCACTTCAGGGAGGCCTCGACACCAACCGACTGGGCGACCCGCACCAACGCCAGACCGGCGATCAGGTTGAGCCACGGCAACTGCTTCGGCGGCACTCCGCTCGGGCGGAACAGCACGCTGACGTAGAGCCCGCCGGGCGGCGACGACCAGGTGCGGCCGCGGCGGCCCTGGCCGGCGCTCTGCTCCAACGCGATCAGCACCGTGCGGTCCTTGGCGCCTTCCGCGGCGGCCTTGGCCAGGTCGGCGTTCGTGGACTCCGTCGTCGCCACGACGTCGAGCGCGGCATACGGACCGTTGGGTGCGACCAGGCGCGCGCGGAGCGCCTCGGCGTCGAGTGCGGTGTCCATCGGGCCAGGTTATTGGAACGGGAGAGAGTACGTGCGATGGGAGATGACCAACAGGTTGCCGTGACCTGGACAACTGCACGGGGCAGTTCAGCAATGCTCTCGTTAGGCTGCGAGCCCATGAGCAGTGCGACCGAGCCGATCGGGAACGTCCCCAGCGACGACTCAGGCGTTCCGGACGTCCACACCACCGCGGGCAAGCTCGTTGACCTCTACCGACGCAACGACGAGGCGGTCCACGCCGGCTCGGCACGCGCGGTCGAAAAGCAGCACGCGAAGGGCAAGAAGACCGCCCGCGAACGCATCGACCTTCTGCTCGACCCCGGTTCGTTCGTCGAGCTGGACGAGCTGGCGCGGCACCGCTCCACCAACTTCGGCCAGGAGCGCAACCGCCCGTACGGCGACGGCGTGGTGACCGGGTACGGCACCGTCGACGGCCGTCCGGTGTGCGTGTTCTCCCAGGACGTCACGGTCTTCGGCGGCTCGCTCGGCGAGGTGTACGGCGAGAAGATCGTCAAGATCATGGACCTGGCGATCAAGACCGGCCGCCCGATCATCGGCATCAACGAGGGCGGCGGAGCGCGCATCCAGGAGGGCGTCGTCTCGCTCGGCCTCTACGGCGAGATCTTCACCCGCAACGTCCGCGCGTCCGGCGTGATCCCGCAGATCTCGCTGATCATGGGCTCGAACGCGGGCGGGCACGTCTACTCCCCCGCGCTCACCGACTTCGTGGTGATGGTCGACCAGACCTCGCACATGTTCATCACCGGCCCGGACGTCATCAAGACCGTCACCGGCGAGGACGTGACGTTCGAGGAGCTCGGCGGCGGTCGCACGCACAACACCAAGTCCGGCAACGCGCACTACCTCGGCAGCGACGAGGAAGACGCGATCGCGTACGTCAAGGAACTCCTCTCGTACCTGCCGTCGAACAACCTCTCGGACGCACCGGCCTTCGAGGGCACGCTGACCGCGGGCTCGGTCTCCGACGCCATCACCGAGACCGACCGCGAGCTCGACACGCTCATCCCGGACTCGGCGAACCAGCCGTACGACATGCACGAGGTCATCTCGCGCGTTTTGGACGACGGCGACTTCCTGGAAGTGCAGCCGCTGTTCGCGCCGAACATCCTGGTCGGCTTCGGCCGCGTGGACGGCCACTCCGTCGGCGTCGTGGCGAACCAGCCGACGCAGTTCGCGGGTTGCCTCGACATCGACGCCTCCGAGAAGGCCGCCCGGTTCGTGCGCACCTGCGACGCGTTCAACATCCCGGTGCTGACGTTCGTCGACGTGCCCGGCTTCCTGCCCGGCACCGACCAGGAGTGGAACGGCATCATCCGCCGCGGCGCCAAGCTGATCTACGCCTACGCCGAGGCGACGGTGCCCCTGGTCACCGTCATCACGCGGAAGGCGTACGGCGGCGCGTACGACGTCATGGGCTCCAAGCACCTCGGCGCCGACATCAACCTCGCGTGGCCGACCGCGCAGATCGCCGTCATGGGCGCCTCGGGTGCGGCGAACATCGTGCACCGCAAGACTCTCGCGGCCGCGGCTGCCGCCGGTGAGGACGTCGACGCACTGCGCGCCCAGTTGCAGCAGGAGTACGAGGACACGCTGTGCAACCCGTACGTCGCCGCTGAGCGCGGGTACGTCGACTCGGTGATCCCGCCGTCGTACACCCGCGGCTACGTGGCGCGGGCGTTGTCGATGCTGCGGGACAAACGGGAGACGTTGCCGCCCAAGAAGCACGGGAACATCCCGCTGTGACCGCGCCGGACCAGAAGCCTCTCCTGCGTGTCGTCAAAGGCACGCCGGACGACTACGAACTGGCGGCGCTGACCGCGGTCATCGCCGGGCTGGCTTCGGCCGCGCCCGTCGAGGGCAAGCCCGCTGCGCGCTCGGAGTGGGCGAATCCGGCTCGGCGGGTTCGCCGGCCGTTGCAGCACGGACACGGCGCCTGGCGCGCCTCGGGTTTCCCGGGCTAGGCACGCTGACGCAGGGGTACCCCCGAGCTGGCAAGGCCCCGGCAAAGTCGTGCCCGGCTGGCTGATGGCGTCTGCAAGTACCACCAACTCAAGATCAACCAGCACTTTTCCACCGCCAACTCGCGGTGCATCGGCCGCCCCAGCGCACCGAAGGCCCGCCAGAGGACGAACCAGTTGGGTGTAGCTGGCGGCGATTCGATCAAGAGTTGGTGGTACTTGCAGACGCCAAGCCCAGCAGGGCGACTTGCCACCGCTCGACGCCTCACGGGGTCCGACAAGATCAGCCTGAGCAGTCGACCCGCCGGCTCGTGACGTTCAGGCCGATGGCGACCTCACGGCAGCGGGTTTCGCCGTCGACGTTCAGTTTGAGGGTCCAGAACTCGGAGCCGTAGGCATCGGTCTTGCGCAGCACCTGGGCTATGGCCGGATTCAGCGGCAGGTTGTCGCGCACCACCGGGACGACCTGGCTGAGCAGCGCGTTCTCGGCGCGGTCGATGCGGTCGGCGAACGGCCAGACCGGAACGCCGTAGCCGATCGGATCGCTCGCGAGGACGGTCCCCACGGCCCATGAGCCGACGAGCCCGGCGAGCACGAGGAGAACCGCGGCGATCCTTCTGCGCTTGCCTTCGCGATCGGAACCGCGTTCGGTGAGGACAAGCACCCAGCGTTTCACTCCATCGAGAGTGCCGACGAAGGAGGCGAGCGCGCATCAGTAGTACTACTCGAACCGCCTGGCGGGCGGTCGCCGCGCTCTGCGTCGGCTTCTTCATGATCCTTCTGGACATGACCATCGTGAACGTCGCGATGCCCGCGATGATCAACGGTCTGCATGCGTCGCTCAACGACATCATCTGGGTCAACAGCGCGTACCTGCTGGCGTTCGCGGTGCCGTTGTTGCTGACCGGACGGCTCGGCGACCGGTTCGGGCCGAAGCGGATCTACCTCGCGGGCCTCACGGTCTTCGTGCTGGCCTCGCTGACCTGCGGGCTCGCGGGCGACGCCGAGGTGCTGAACGCGGCGCGCGCCGTGCAGGGACTGGGTGCCGCGGCCATGACGCCGCAGACGATGGCGTTCATCACGCACCTGTTCCCGGCGGACCGGCGCGGTGCGGCGCTCGGCGTGTGGGGGTCGGTCGCCGGTTTCGCGACGGTGTCGGGGCCGCTGCTCGGCGGTGTGCTCGTCACCCAGCTCGGCTGGGAGTGGATCTTCTTCGTCAACATCCCGATCGGCGTGCTCGCGCTCACGCTGGTGCTGCGCTGGGTGCCGGACTGGCAGCCCCGCCGCTCGCACCGGTTCGACGTGCTCGGTGTCGTGCTGTGCTGCCTCGGGCTCGGGCTGGCCGTCTTCGGGATCCAGAACGGCGAGCACTACGACTGGGGCCGCGTCGTCGGCCCGATCAAGATCGGCCACATCATCGTGGCCGGTGTGGTGATCCTCGTGGAGTTCGTGATCTGGCAGATGGCCAGGCGCAACACGGAACCACTGCTGCCGCTGCGGATCTTCCGCAACCACAACTTCTCGCTCGGCAACGTCGCCAACGTGATGATCGGCTTCTCGGTCACCGGGTTGTTCGTGCCGCTCGTGCTGTTCGTGCAGACCGTGCCGAAGCTGTCGGCGTTCGAGGCGGGCATGCTCACCGCGCCGACCTCGCTCGTGTCCGGGGTGGTCGCGTTCTTCGCGGGCCGATGGTCGAACGGGCCGGGAGCCAAGTATCTGCCGATCACCGGTTTCGCGCTGCTCGGGCTCGGCATCGGCGTGATGACGATGCAGCTCGGCGGATCGCCGTGGGTGCTGCTGCCCGCGCTCGTCGTCGTCGGCGCCGGCATGGGCATGGTCTATTCACCGCTCACCAACATCGCCACGAAGACTCTCGACCCGCAGCTGATGGGCGCGGGCGCCGGCATCTACAACACCTCTCGGCAGTTCGGCGGCGTGCTCGGCAGCGCGGGCACCGGCGCGGTCCTGCAGATCGTGCTGGCGGCGACGGGCGACTTCACCGCGGCGACGCGAGCGGCGTTGCTCATGCTCGTCGCGTCCACGACCGTCGGGGTGACCGCGGCGGTGCTGATGAGGCGCGAAACGGGCATGCGAGACTCCGGTCGTGCGTCTGATCCTGGCCTCCCAGTCACCCGCCCGACTTAGCGTCCTGCGGTCCGCCGGCATCGAGCCCGTCGTCCGCGTGTCCGGTGTCGACGAGGACGCGCTGGTCGCGTCGCTCGACAACCCCACGCCGGAGGAGACCGTCGTCGCGCTGTCGGCGGCGAAGGCCGAGGCGATCGAACACGACGACGAGTGCGTCGTGATCGGCTGCGACTCGATGCTGCTGTTCGAGGGTGACCTCGTGGGCAAGCCCGGCACGGCCGAGGTCGCGCGGGAGCGGTGGCGGCGGGTCGCGGGCAAGAGCGGTGAGCTGATCACCGGGCACACCGTGCTGCGGGTTTCCGGTGGGGCGATCACGGACCGGGCTTCTGCGGCCGAGGCGACGACCGTGCGGTTCGGCACACCGACGGACGAGGAGCTGGAGGCGTACATCGCCACGGGTGAGCCACTTCACGTCGCGGGCGGCTTCACGATCGACGGGCTGGGCGGCTGGTTCATCGACGGCATCGACGGCGACCACACGTCCGTCATCGGCATCAGCCTGCCGCTGACCCGCCGCCTGCTCGGTCAGGTGGGCGTCCCGGTGTCCACACTCTGGTAGCGCTGGTCACAGTTCCGCTGATCAGGGAAGATATGTCCTCGACACCGGCGTTGGGGGCAACGGTGAACGAGTACTTGACGCGTCGCAGGCACATCGACCTGGCACGCAGGACGAGCGCGGGCTGTCGGAGCTGACTGCTCCCGGCCCCTTTCGCTCATCCCTGCAAACGGAGATGTCCCAGTGTCGTTCGTCCAGACATACCGCAAGCCCAAGGTCTTCGGCCTGACCGTGCTCGGCGCACTCGTCCTCGGCGCGCTCGCCGGCTGGCTCGGCAAGGGCACGTGGCTCGCGCCCGTGCTCGCCAAGATCGGTTCCACCTTCACTGCGCTGCTGCAGCTGACCGTGATCCCGTTGGTGTTCACCGCGATCGTCGTCGGCATCGCGTCGCTGCGGAACCTCGGCGGCGGCCGCACCGCCGCGCGGCTCGGCGGCAAGACGTTCCTGTGGTTCGCCATCACGTCGTTCATCGCCGTGCTGATCGGTCTCGCCGTCGGCGCGATCGTCAAGCCCGGCCAGGGCGTGCACATCGAGCCGGCTGCCGGTGCGGTCGAGAAGCTCGCCAAGCGCACGTCCGGTTCGTGGAGCGCGTTGCTCGACAACCTGGTGCCCACCAACATCTTCAGCGCCTTCACCGAGGGCGAGGTGCTGCAGGTCGTGTTCATCGCGGTGCTGGTCGGCTTCGCCGCCTACGCGCTCGGTGAGAAGGCCGCGCCGTTCACGAACCTGGTCCGCTCGTTCTTCGACATCGTGCAGAAGGTCGTCGGCTGGATCATCCTGCTGGCGCCGATCGGCATCTTCGGTCTCATCGGCAACGCCGTGGCGTCGTACGGCAACTCGTTCGTGAAGCCGCTGTTCTCGTTGATCCTCGCGGTCTACCTCGGCACCGCGCTGGTGCTGTTCGTCGTCTACCCGATCCTGCTGAGGTTCGTCGGCAAGACGTCGCCGGTCGAGTTCTTCCGCAAGGCCGCCACGGCGATCCAGTTCGCGTTCGTGTCGCGTTCGTCCGGCGCCACGCTTCCGTTGTCCCGCAAGGCGGCCACGGACCTCGGCGTCTCGCAGGAGTACGCGAACTTCGCCGTGCCGCTGGGGACGACGACCAAAATGGACGGTTGCGCCGCGGTCTACCCGGCCGTCGCGACGATCTTCATCGCGAACCTGTTCGGCATCCAGCTCTCGGTGTGGCAGTACGTCGGCATCGTGCTGGTCGCGGTGTTCGGCGCGTTGGCGACCGCCGGAACCACCGGCTGGTACACGATGCTGACGCTGACGCTGAGCGTCGTCGGCCTGCCGCCGCAGGTGATCGCGACCGGTGTGGCCGTGGTCTACGCGATCGACCCGATCCTCGACATGATCCGCACCGCGACCAACGTGGCCGGGCAGATCACCGTGCCGGTGCTGGTGGCGCGCAGCGAGGGGCTGCTCGAGGAGCCGGCCGAGGAGAAAGAACTCGTCAACGCCTAGTGCGGCGACCGTCGGCCAATCGGGTATGTGGGCAATGCCAGGAACTTGAGCGTGTCGGGATGAGTTGTGTTCTGCCGGTTGGTTGCCGCGCCCGAGGTGGCCGTGACGGTGGATGAAGGGGTGCGCGGCAGATCCGGTACGCCAGGCGAGAGCGGCGAAGCCGACCGCCATGAACGGCGCAACCCGTCGCCGCTCGAGTTCCTGGCATTGGAACGTATGGGGGCGTAGGGCCGGCGCCACGAGGTGCCCTGCTGAGCGCCGGAAGACCTGGTGAAGGTCGACGGTCGCCGCACTACCCATCGGCGCAGGGCCGGATCTGGGACATCTTCGGCGCCGGTGCGGGCCAGCCAGGGAGCTGGTCGCGCGCCGGCGCCGGTGTCGTACAGCCGATGATCTTCCCGCCGATGGACGACACCTGAACGAACGCGTTGTTGCACTGGCCGCCGCAGGCGAGCTGGGCGGCGACGACGTCCGCGATGCCGTCCTCGTTGACGTCGTGCAGACCGAGGTACCCGGCGCTGGCCAGATAGGTGGTCTGCTCGCGCGACCACGTGCCGCGCCTGCCGATCAGCACCTCACCGAGCCACTTGCCGGCCTGAGTGCCGCGCACCAGGCACACGCTGGTCGCGGCCTCCTGGCACACCAACGACTTGTCGTTGATCGTCGCGCCGGTCTCGGCGATCGTCATCTCGAAGATGAACGTGCCGGACTCGCCGGTCACCCTGATCCGCCCGCCGCCGGTGCCGCCGAGCAGTTCCACCAAGTCCTTGCCGACCGATCTGCCCACGATGGACTGGCAAACGGTGGTACCGCAGCGCATCGTCGCGTCGGTGCCGGGCTGACCTGAATCGGTGTGGTCGGGGCGCTGAAAGAAGGCGTACGTCAGCCCTGCGACGACCACGGCGACTGCTACGGCAGCGGTCACCAGCACAGACCTCGATCCACCCACATCGCAGATTGTGGCCGATGGGCCCACGATGGATGTGAAGTGAGCCGTCTCTCCCTCTCGGAGTTCACCGATTTCCGTAGACTGCGGCACCAGCCAGAGCCGTAATTACCGGTCCAGCAGGAGGTACGACGCCGTGTCGCTGCGCAAGGTCCTCATCGCCAACCGCGGTGAGATCGCCGTCCGGGTCATCCGTGCCTGCCGAGACGCCGGCCTGGCCAGTGTCGCCATCTACGCGGACCCCGACCGCGACGCGCCGTTCGTCCGGCTCGCCGACGAGGCGTTCGCGCTCGGCGGCAACACTCCTGGCGAGAGCTACCTGTCGTTCGAGAAGGTGCTGGCGGCGGCCGCGCAGTCCGGTGCCGACGCGGTGCACCCCGGTTACGGCTTCCTGTCCGAGAACGCCGACTTCGCGCAGGCCGTGATCGACGCGGGCCTGACCTGGATCGGCCCGACGCCGCAGGCGATCCGCGACCTCGGTGACAAGGTGACCGCGCGGCACATCGCGATGCGCGCGGGTGCGCCGCTCGTGCCCGGCACCAAGGATCCGGTCTCCGGCCCGGACGAGATCATCGCGTTCGCGCAGGAGCACGGGCTTCCGGTCGCGATCAAGGCCGCGTTCGGTGGTGGCGGTCGTGGACTCAAGGTCGCGCGCACGATCGAGGAGATCCCGGAACTCTTCGACTCCGCTGTCCGCGAGGCCGTTACTGCGTTCGGCCGCGGCGAGTGCTTCGTCGAGCGGTACCTGGACAAGCCGCGCCACGTGGAGGCGCAGGTCCTCGCCGACACCCACGGCAACGTGATCGTCGTCGGCACCCGCGACTGCTCTCTGCAGCGCCGCCACCAGAAGCTGGTCGAGGAGGCGCCCGCGCCGTTCCTCACCGACGAGCAGCGCGCCACGATCCACAGCTCCGCCAAGGCGATCTGCCTCGAAGCGGGCTACCACGGTGCCGGCACCGTGGAGTACCTCGTCGGCCTGGACGGATCGATCTCGTTCCTGGAGGTCAACACGCGCCTGCAGGTCGAACACCCGGTGTCGGAGGAGACGACCGGCATCGACCTGGTGCGCGAGCAGTTCCGCATCGCCGCCGGGGAGAAGCTCAAGCACCTCGAGGACCCAACGCCGCGCGCGCACTCCATCGAGTTCCGCATCAACGGTGAGGACGCCGGTCGCGGCTTCCTGCCCGCGCCGGGCACCGTCACCAGGTTCGTCGCGCCGTCCGGTCCCGGTGTCCGCGTGGACGCCGGTGTCGAGAGCGGCACGGTGATCGGCGGGCAGTTCGACTCGTTGCTGGCCAAGCTGATCGTCACCGGTGAGAACCGCGAGGAGGCCCTCGCGCGGGCTCGCAGGGCGCTGGACGAGATGGTCGTCGACGGCATGGCGACGGTGCTGCCGTTCCACCGCGTGATCGTGCGGGACGCGGCGTTCACCGCCGAGAAGCCCGAGGGTTTCACGGTTCACACGCGGTGGATCGAGACCGAGTTCGACAACCAGATCCCGCCGTTCACCGGTGGGGCCGAGGCCTCCGAGGACGAGACGCCGCGCCAGACCGTCGTCGTCGAGGTCGGTGGCCGTCGCCTGGAGGTGTCGCTGCCGGGCGACCTCGCCGTCGGTTCCGCACGTCCGGCCGCGGCCGCGAAGAAGCCGAAGTCGAAGCGTGGCGGTGGCGGGTCGGCCGCGGTGTCCGGTGACGCGGTGGCCGCGCCGATGCAGGGCACGATCGTGAAGGTGGCCGTCGAGGACGGGCAGACCGTCGAGGCGGGCGACCTGATCGTGGTGCTCGAGGCGATGAAGATGGAGAATCCGGTGACCGCGCACAAGGCGGGCACCGTGACGGGTCTCGCGGCGGCTCCGGGTGACCCGATCACCCAGGGCACCGTGATCTGCGAGCTGAAGGACTGACCGGCGAGGTCGCTCACCTACGATTGAAGGGTGAGCGACCCGTCCAGGGACATCCGCATCGGTGACACCGAACGTCAGCAGGCGTTGCAGGTGCTCGGCGAGCACATGAGCGCGGGCCGCATCGACGTCGACGAGTACGGCGAGCGGTCCGCGAAGATCACGATCGCGAAGACTCGCGGCGACCTGATGGCGTTGTTCTACGACCTGCCGGACCCGCGGCCGCAGTTCGCCACGCCGATGACGATGTACCCCGAGCCGACGAACGTGCCCGCGCGCAGGTGGGAGGGCGCGGTCGTGCCGGTCGTCGGCGTGGCCGTGGTGATCGCGTTCTTCGTGTTCGTGAAGAACCCGTTGATCTTCCTGCTCATCCCCGCGGTCGCGATCCTGTGGGGCCAGTGGAACGGACGCCGGCGCTGAAACCGTTGCTGCTGCTCGATCTCGACGGTGTCGTGCGCGGTTTTCCACCGCTGCCCGCCGAGATCGCCGAGGTCGCTTTCGAACCGTCGCTGCTGCGCCGCGCCGTCACCGGTGAGATCACCGACGAGCAGTGGCGGCAGGAGGTCGGCCGCGGCTGGGAGGCGTCGCCCGGCGAGGTGATCAGCGAGGCGCTGGCGTTGGTGCGTGCCGCGCGCAAGCAGTGCTTCGTGGCGTTGCTGTCCAACGCGACCACACGGCTGGAGGCGGATCTCGCCCGGCTCGGCCTGGACGCGGAGTTCGACGCGATCTTCAACTCGGCGCGGCTCGGCGTCGCGAAGCCGGATCCCGCGATCTTCCGGCGCGTGCTGGCCGAGCTCGGCTACGAGACCGCGGTGTTCTGCGACGACTCCGCGGAGAACGCGCAAGCCGCGAGCGAAGCCGGGCTGGACGGCGTGCACGTGCCGGACACGGCGGCGTTGCGGACCGCGCTGGCGGTGCGCGGGCTGATCTCGCCGACGGTGCTGCTGATCCTCCCCGACCGCGACGACGCCGAGGAACTCGCCGCCGAACTGCTGGAGGAGGGCTGGGGCCCGTGCGCGGTGCACCGGGACATGCTCGCCGGCGAGGACGACGCCGAGGACGTGGACTGGGTGATCGAGCTCACCACTGCTCCCGACGGCACGCCCGCGTCGGCTCACCGGCCAGAGCTCGATGAACTGGCGGAACGTCACGACGGGTTCACCGGGGACGATTAGCCTCTGGGCTCGTGGAGCCAGTCGAGATCAACGCGGGTGAGTACTACCTGCGCGCATTCCGCAATGACGACCGCATCAGCGACGTGCAGGCACTCGTCGAGATCTACTCGGACGAGGAGACCAAGCGGTACATGAACCGCATGGGCATCGACGACGCTCTGAGCGCGCAGACGTTCATCATGCTGATGACCAACGGCTGGGAGAGGAACTACCGCTGGTCGTGGGCGGTCTGCGACGCGGTCACCGCGGACATGGTCGCCGGGGTCGTGCTCCACAACCTGGACCAGTTCGTCGGGTCGGCCGAGGTGAGCTGCTGGACCCACGCCGCGCACCGCGGCAAGGGCGTCCTGCCGATCGCGCTCAACGCCGTGATGGGCTGGGCGTTCGGCGCGGCCGGCATGCACCGGATCGTCTACAAGCACTCGGTGTTCAACAAGGCGTCGCAGCGGATCCCGGAGAAGTGCGGGTTCACCCTGGAGGGTCGGCTTCGCGGCAGCTTGATCATCGATGACCAGCGCGTCGACGAGCTGCTGTGGTCACGGCTCGCGACGGACCCCCAGCCCGACCGGCTACGGTGACCGGCCATGCGGATCACGGCGCTCCTCATCGTGGCGGTGGCGCTGGCCGGGTGCACGGCCGGGCCCGCCCCCAGTTCGCTCGGCAGCTCGCCGCCCCCGCCTCCGCCGTCGGCGACCTCGCCCTCGCAGCTGGACTTCCCGCAACGGCCGCGCGCCGTGCCGCTCGACAATCTGGACCCGTGCGCGATCCTGACGCCTGAGCAGCGCACGTCGCTGAGCCTCGACAACCCGCCCAGCGCGTACGTCGAGACGAGCTTCGGCGGCGCGAAGGCGTGCACGATCCGCAGCACGACCAGCGGCAACGTCGCGAGGCTCGCGCTCGTGCTGGTCTCCGGCGCCGACGTGTGGCTCTCCGAGACCTCCCAGGTGGACTACACGGTGAGCTCGATCGAGGGGTTCGCGGCGATTACCGTCCGCACACCCGACGTGCACGACGTCTGCAACGTGGAGATCGACGTGGCGGACGGTCAGTTCCTCGACGTCATGTTCCGCGACGGCGGGAATTCCACTGCGGTGCAACAAGATCATCTTTGTCTGGGAGCCCAGCGCGTGGCCGAGGCGGCGATGGCCAGTTTGCTCCAGAAGCGCTGACCCACACGGGCGGATGTCACTGATCCCACTCCCCAGGGTTACTTTCGGTGGTTAGAGTGACGAAGCGCTTGTACGCACAAACGCCGGAGGTCTCACCATGCCGCCAGGGGGACGCAGCGGGGCAGACTCCTCGCCGCCAGTCAGTCACGAGCTGAACGTGGAGCCAGAGGCGATTCCGGCGTTGCGCAGCACGTTCTCCACGGCGCTCACCAAGCTCGACAAGCAGATCGAGATGGCGATCACGGAGTTCCGCGTCCGGCCGTGGGCGGGTGACCCGGTGAGCCAGGAGGCCGCGGAGAAGTTCAACGACCGGTCGATCTCCGACGGCGACTCCGCGCTGCAGGCGCTGCTGAACTACCAGCGCCAGCTCAAGACCGCGATGGACAACCTGAACCAGATCGAGCGCCAGTACCGGGTGGTCGAAGGCGACAACACCGGCATGATGAACAAGAGCGGGTGCTGACCATGGCAGACCACCGCTGGCAGGGCTACAGCCACAAGGAGCTGTACGAACGCATCCACGCAGGTCCGGGCCCCTCCGCGTCGTTCGCGTCGATGGAGCGCTGGAGTGGCGTGTCGGCCGCGCTGACCGAGATCAACGACGACCTGCACAAGGGCATCACGCTGTCGGGCGCGAAGTGGCAGGGCAAGGCCTCCGAGATCGCGCAGGCCGGCCTCAACCCGATCGCGGCCTGGGCGGACAGCGCGCGCACCGGCGCGGACGTGATGCGGTACTCGGCCGAGCTGCAGGCGAACCACATCTCGAAGGCCCGCGCGGACATGCCGAAGCCCGTCAACGTCACTGCGGAACAGCCAGGTGCCCTGGTCACCGGGCTCACCCACCTCTTCGGCGGCCAGACCGACCACGAGAAGCAGGAGGCGGCCCAGGACGCCGCCGAGCGCCGCGCCCGTGAGGTCATGTCCACCTACGCGTCGTCCACGACGGCCAACACCTCGACGTTGGGCCAGTTCGGCCAGCCGCCGCAGCTGCAGATCAGCAGCAGCGGCGTGACGCCGGGCGGTGGTGCCCAGGTGGGCACGGCCGGTACCTGGATGGTCGGCCCGCACGGCACGACCGGCGGAGTCACGCGCGGCCGCACGGGCTCTGGTCCGCGCACGGCCGCCGTCACCCCGCCGCGCGGCACCACGCAGCCGGGTTCGTCGACCCGCACGTCCGGTGTGTCGACGTCCACCGGTTCGTCGTCGGCCGCGAAGGGCTCGACGACCTCGCTGTCGTCGGCCGGCACGTCCGGCGGATCGGGCACGGGCACCGCGGGCGTCGGTCTTCCCGGTCAGCGCTCCGGCCGTTCCGGCTCCTCGGAGCGCAAGGAGATGGCGGAGGGCGCGACCGCCGCGTCGTCGGCAGCCGTGGGCCCGGTGATGGGTCACGGCGGTGCCGCCGGCGTGTCCTCGTCGTCCGGTTCCGCCATGGGCCCGAACGGCACGGTCGGTGCTTCCAACAACAACGACCAGGTCCACCGCAGGGCGGTGCCGATGCAGTCCTCGTTCGACCCGTTCGGCGGCATGGGCCCGCGCAAGGGGGAGGACGAGGAGGACCTGGAGCACAAGGCCGCCGACTACCTGCGCGAACGCGACGACATCTACGGCGTCGGCAGCTACACGCTGCCCGTCATCGGGGAGAGCACGACCGACTGATGACCATGTTCGACCTGGACCTCGGGATGGGCGACACGCGCGACCCGGTGATCATCTCCACGCTGGAGTTCGACGTCCTCTGGGAGCACCTTGGCCTGGAGACGATGCCGCTCGTCCTCAAGGTCCCGTCCCCAGGCAAGACCCGCGAGGAACGCAGGGACATCGAGGACCAGGTCTGGCGCCAGCTGGGCGCCCGCGGCCTGGGTGGCCCGCGCGCCCTGGACCCGACCCTGGAAGACCTCCTGCACGTCCTGAACCGTCCGCAGCAGGAGATCGACGCCCGCCTGTGGCTCGCCGAGCGCAGCGTCCGCGTCCTGGCCGCGGGCAAGGGCCAGGCAGGCGTTCTGGCCACCCTGGACGGCGGCCAGCTGGTCCTGCGCCCCGCCGAGGCCGACGGACTGCCGCGCGAGGCCCTGACCGCCCTCCCCACGGCCCCGGCTGGCGAGGGTCACTCGATCACCCTGCCCTCGGCCGACCTGGACGCAGCGGCTGCCTCAGCCTCGTCCCCAGAGGCGCTGGAGGCCGAGCTGCGCTCCCGCGGGCTGCGCGGTGACGACGCCCACACGCTGGCAGAGATGGTCCGCGACGCCTCCAACCGCGGGCAGTTCGGTGCCGCGGCGCGGGACAAGTGGGGCAAGCGGGTGCGGCCCGACAGGGTGGTGGCGTTCTTCGACACACCGAAGGGGCGGTACCTGCAGATGAGGCGGGCCGTGGACGGGCAGCCGCCGTGGTCGACGATCACGCCCGTGGACTACCGCCGGATGCACCATCACCTGGTGGAGTTGCTGGCGGAGGCCGCCGGGTCGTGATCACGGGCCGACGCCCTGGCAGCGCTGTGGTCCGGACGCCGCCCAGGGTCGCCGCGGGGTGATCGGATCGGCCGGGGTCTCAAGCCCCGATCGCGTCGCGGCTGAGTCGGGAGACGCCACCAACGCCCGGTCGTGCGGCCTCAGCCCCGGTCAGCCCTGATCAGGGCCCGATGCCCTGGCAGGGCCGTGTCCGCAGGTCGTTGACGTAGTCGTCCGGCGCCCCGGCCGCCTCCGCCGCGTCCGCCACCACCCCGATGTACCGGGCGGACGGCAGGCCGCCCTCGTAGGCGTCCAGCACGTACAGCCAGGCGACCACGGACCCCTCGAGGGTCTGCACCCTCAGCCGGATCTTCTTGTACAGCCCGAGCGCGCCCTCCCACCTGTCCAGGCGCGACTCGTCGCGCGGTGAGACGTCGTAGAGCACGCAGAACGTCTGGGAGTCGGGGTCCTCGACGATGGTCGCGAGAGCGCCCTCCCAGCCGAGGTCCTCGCCACCGAACGTCAGACGCCAACCGACGAGCCAGCCGGTCCCCGCGAGCGGGGAGTACGGGGCTCGCTCCATCATCTGGTTCGGATCCATGTTCGACCCGTACGCGGCATAGAGCGGCACGTCCGACAGCGTAGCGACCCAGCGATCAGCTTTTGGTACTGACGACACGGGCGATTCGGCCAACGCGTACGGTTGTGCCCGGCCAGCAAGCGCGCAGAAGGGGAATGATCGTGACCCGCATCGTCATCATGGGCGGCGGACCCGCAGGTTACGAGGCAGCCCTGGTCGCGGCGCAGCACGGCGCCGACGTGACCGTGGTGGAGAACGACGGCGCCGGTGGCGCCTGCGTGTTGTACGACTGCGTGCCGTCGAAGACGTTCATCGCCTCGGCCGGCGCTCGCAGCGCCTTCCGCAACGCCGGTGAGCTGGGGATTCAGACCAACAACGACCAGGCTGCCGTCGACCTGCCGGTCGTCCACGGACGGGTGAAGGGCCTTGCTCTGGCGCAGTCCGCCGACGTGCGGGCGCGGTTGCAGCGCGAGGGCGTGCGCCTGATCAACGGGCGGGCGAAGTTCGCGGACGACTCGAAGGGGCTCGCCCAGCACCGGGTCGTCGCGATCAGCGCGGACGGCAGCGAAGAGATCCTCAGCGCCGATGTGGTGCTCATCGCAACGGGCGCCACGCCGCGCGTGCTGCAGGGCGCCGAGCCGGACGGCAAGCGCGTCCTGACCTGGCGGCAGATCTACGACCTGCCCGAACTGCCCGAGCACCTCGCGGTCATCGGCTCCGGTGTCACGGGTGTCGAGTTCGCCTCCGCCTACACCGAGATGGGCGTGAAGGTGACGATGGTCTCGAGCCGGGACCGGGTGCTGCCCCACGAGGACGCCGACGCGGCCGCGGTGCTCGAGGACGTGTTCGCCGAGCGCGGCACGGCCGTCGTCAAGCACGCCCGCGCCGACAGGGTCGAGAACACCGGTGACGGTGTGCTGATCCACCTGGAAGACGGTCGCACGATCGAGGCATCGCACGCCCTGATGACCGTCGGCTCCGTGCCGAACACCACCGACATCGGCCTGGACAAGATCGGCATCGAGCTCGGGCGCGGCGGATACATCCCCGTCGACCGGGTGAGCAGGACCAACGTCAGCGGTGTCTACGCGGCCGGCGACTGCACCGGTGTGCTGCTGCTCGCGTCGGTGGCCGCCATGCAGGGCCGCATCGCGATGTGGCACGCGCTCGGCGAGGGCGTCAGCCCGATCAAGCTCAAGACCGTCGCCGCGAACGTCTTCACCAACCCCGAGATCGCGAGCGTCGGCATCAGCCAGCAGGCGATCGACTCGGGCGAGGTGCCCGCGCGCACGATCATGCTGCCGCTCGCCACGAACCCCCGCGCCAAGATGGAGGGTCTGCGCCGCGGCTTCGTGAAGCTGTTCTGCCGCCCGGCGACCGGTGTCGTCATCGGCGGTGTGGTCGTCGCCCCGAACGCGAGCGAGCTGATCCTCCCGATCGCGCTGGCCGTGCAGAACCAGCTGACCGTCGAGCACCTCGCGACGACGTTCTCGGTCTACCCGTCGCTGTCCGGCTCGATCACCGAGTCCGGCCGCCAGCTCATGCGGCACGACGATCTCGATTAGGTAACGCCCAGCAGCAACGCAACCGTGCCCCGGACACCAGCGTGTTCGGGGCATGCGTTCGTCATGGGTGATGTTGGTCGCACTGGCACTGCTGGCCGGATGCCGCCTCTCCCCCAACCTCCCCACCGTCCGAAGTGGCCAGAGGAATGCCGCCATCGGAACCGACCTAGATGCGCATCCCCAAGACCGGCGCCAAGTCCTCGCTCATCCCGCTCGGGCTCAACCCCGACGAGGCAACAAGCAGCCAGGAATCTTCTTCCGTCTCAAGGAACTCGTCGAGGACGACGAGGTCGAAGTGTCCAGAAAGGACGGAACCACGGCGAGGTTCCCCACGGCGGCCGTCCACGGCGAGACCGGCGACCCGCGACGGCGAGGTGGTCACGCAGACGTTCCGGATCAAGGCAGCGGGTGACAAGCCCCGGCCGTCGGTCGTGAGGCCCAAGGGCGCGCGGGACACCGGTGGCGGCGGCACCGAGCCAGAAGAATCTCACAGAGAATGATCACGGTTTGGCTCCTTCTCGACCGGACGAGCAACGAACCCACCGGATGTGCGTCAATGGGTTCGTGGGGACTCGTGTCTTGATCGCGGTGCTGAGCGTGGTGCTGGCCACCGCCTGCTCCCATGGGCCGGCACCGAAGCCATCGGCGGCGACGAGCGACGGCGCGCCGCCGCCGGTGGTGTCACCGCTGGGTACGTCCGATCCGATGGAGCTGCGGATCGAGCGCATCGGCGTGCGGTCGTCGTTGGTCGAGCTCGGTCTCGACCCGCAGGGTGTCGTCCAGATGCCGCCGGCCAACGAGGGCATGCAGGCCGGTTGGCGCCAAACGCATCCCCAGCAGTGGATCATCGTCGGGCGGATCGAGAGCAACAGGGCCAGGGGCGTCTTCTACCGGCTGAACGACCTGCAGCAGGGTGACGTCGTCGAAGTGTCCAAGAGGGATGGTTCGGTGGCCCGCTTCACGGTGTCGCGCACGGAGCGGATCATCCGCGACGACTTCTTCCCGGAAGCCGTCGCCAGGGACGCGGACGAGCAGGGGCTGCGCCTGATCACGTGCGGCACCCGCGACAACGTGATCGTGCACGCAGCCCCCGCCTAGGGCGATGAACGGCGCGTTCACCTGAGAAGGACGAAAGCGCCGTTCATCGAACTCAGTCCTGCACCCAGTCGAAGGTCTTCGTGACGGCCTTCTTCCAGTTCGCGTACTCGGAGGTGCGGCGGGCGTCGTCCATCTGCGGCTCCCACCTCTTGTCCTCGGCCCAGTTCTGCTGGACGTCGTCCTCCGACTTCCAGAACCCGACCGCGAGACCGGCCGCGTAGGCGGCGCCCAGCGCGGTGGTCTCGGCGACGACCGGCCGGATCACCGGCACGCCGAGGATGTCCGCCTGGAACTGCATCAGCAGCTCGTTCACGACCATGCCGCCGTCGACCTTCAACGCGGTCAGGTCGACGCCCGAGTCGGCGTTCATCGCGTCGAGCACCTCCCGCGTCTGGAAGGCGGTCGCCTCCAGCACGGCCCGCGCGAGGTGGCCCTTGTTGACGAACCTCGTGAGACCCACGATCGCGCCACGGGCGTCGGAACGCCAGTACGGGGCGAAAAGACCGGAGAACGCGGGCACGAAGTACGCGCCGCCGTTGTCCTCGACCGAGCGCGCGTGCTCCTCGATCTCGGCCGCGCTGGAGATCATGCCGAGGTTGTCGCGCAGCCACTGCACCAGCGAACCGGTGACCGCGATCGACCCCTCCAGCGCGTAGACCGGCGCGGCGTCGCCGATCTTGTAGCAGACGGTGGTGAGCAACCCGTTCTCGCTCATCACCTTCTCGGTGCCGGTGTTGAGCAGCATGAAGTTGCCGGTGCCGTAGGTGTTCTTGGCCTCACCGGGCGACAGGCACGCCTGGCCGAACGTCGCGGCCTGCTGGTCGCCGAGGATGCCGGCGATGGGCACACCGGCCAGCGCACCGCGTTCGCGCACCTGGCCGTAGACCTCGGACGAGGACCGGATCTCCGGCAGCATCGACATCGGAATGCCCATGTCGGCGGCGATGCTCTCGTCCCACTGCAACGTGTCGAGGTCCATCAGCATGGTGCGTGACGCGTTCGTGGGATCGGTGACGTGCACTCCGCCGTCGGCGCCGCCCGTCATGTTCCACAGCACCCACGTGTCCATGTTGCCGAACAACAGGTCGCCGGCCTCTGCGCGTTCCCGCGCGCCCTCGACGTTGTCGAGGATCCAGCGGACCTTGGGCCCGGAGAAGTAGGTCGCGAGCGGCAGGCCGACCTTGGCGCGGTACCGCTCCTGCCCACCGCCGAGCGCGCCCAGCTCGGTGACGATCTTGTCCGTCCTGGTGTCCTGCCAGACGATGGCGTTGTAGACGGGCTCGCCGGTGTTGCGGTCCCACACCACGGCCGTCTCACGCTGGTTGGTGATGCCGACGGCGGCGATGTCCGAAGTGGTCAGATCGGCCTTCGCGAGCGCGCCGGCGGCGACCTGGCGGGTGTTCTGCCACACCTCCATCGGGTCGTGCTCGACCCAGCCCGCCTTCGGGAAGATCTGCTCGTGCTCCTTCTGGTCGACCGACACCACCCGACCCGAGTGGTCGAAGATCATGCACCGGGTTGACGTGGTGCCCTGGTCGATCGCGGCCACGTACTGCGTCATGCGAGAAGTCCTTTCAGACCGGGAGAACCAGGAAGAGCAACGCGGCGAGCGCGCCACCCACGAGCGGGCCGACGACCGGGATCCACGAGTAGCCCCAGTTGGCGTTGCCCTTGTTGGAAATCGGCATGAGGAACGCGTACGCGATGCGCGGACCGAGGTCGCGCGCCGGGTTGATGGCGTACCCCGTCGGGCCGCCGAGCGACGTACCGATCACCAGCACGACGAACGCGACACCCGCGTACCCGAGCGCCGAGTTGCCGAACTGCGGCACCCCGCCTGCCGCGGCCTTGGCAGGCGGCGACAGCAGAATCCATGCGACGAGAACGAACGTGCCGATTATCTCGGACACGAGGTTCCACGGCACGTTGGGCACCGTCGGCCCGGTGGAGAAGATGCCGAGCGTGTTCTGCGGCTGATCGTGCGTGTCGAACTGCATCTTGTACGTAGCCCAGCAGAGCATCGCACCGACGATCGCGCCGACCATCTGCCCCAGGATGTAGAACGGAACGTCGGCCCACGGCGTCTTGTCCGCGATCGCGAGTCCCAGCGTCACGGCCGGGTTCAGGTGAGCCCCGCTCGGGTTGGCGATGCTCGCACCGGTGAAGACGGCGAAAGCCCAGCCGACGTTGACGAACAGGAACCCGGTGCTGTTGCCGAGCGTGTTCTTGAGCACCTGGTTCGCGACGACACCGGTGCCCAGGAGGATGAGGACCGCGGTCCCCAGCAGCTCCCAAACGAAGATCGATCCTGCACTCATCGTCGACCTCCCTCGTTTGTGGCTAGGAGGGAGCGCACACCCCGGGAGGTCAGGCCGCGCCGCCCGCCCACAACGTGCTCGGACGCTATTACCGCGCTGATGGGTTGTCCACGCCCAGCACACGAGGTCAGGCCGTTTTCAGGCCGTTCGATTCTGGTGTGCCCGCCCGTGGGCGAAGGGTGGTTGCTGCAGGTAACGTGATTCGCGAGTCGTCACAGGGAGGCGTCTGTCGTGGCCACGCGCAAGAACGCAGCTGCAGCACCGCAAACCCCCTCCGCCCCGCCGATCACCGGCAGGCTGGGCCCGGCCGAACGCGAGGAGTCGTGGCAGCGGCTGGGGGCGGAGACGTTCGACCTCGTGGTGATCGGCGGCGGTGTCGTCGGTGTCGGCGCCGCACTCGACGCGGCCACCAGAGGCCTGCGGGTGGCGCTCGTCGAGGCCCGTGACCTGGCGTCGGGCACGTCGAGCCGGTCCTCCAAGCTCTTCCACGGCGGCCTGCGGTACCTGGAGCAGCTCGAGTTCGGCCTGGTCCGCGAGGCGCTGCGGGAGCGCGAGCTGATGCTGACGCGCATCGCACCCCACCTGGTGAAGCCGGTGAGCTTCCTGTACCCGCTGTCGAACCGGGTGTGGGAACGGCCGTACACGGCGGCGGGCCTCTTCCTCTACGACACGATGGGCGGTGCCCGGTCCGTACCGGGCCAGAAGCACCTGACCCGTGCGGGCGCGCTCCGGCTGGTGCCCGCGCTGAAGCGGGATGCGTTGATCGGCGGCATCCGTTACTACGACGCCCAGGCCGACGACGCGCGGCACACGATGATGGTGGGCCGCACCGCCGCGCACTACGGCGCCGTCGTCCGCACGTCGACCCAGGTAGTCGGCTTCCTGCGCGAGGCGGACCGCGTGTCCGGCGTGCGTGTGCGGGACGTCGAGGACGGCCGCGAGGTCGACGTGCGGGCGCACGCGGTGATCAACGCGACGGGCGTGTGGACCGACGAGCTTCAGCGCCTTTCCGGCTCGCGCGGCCGGTTCCGGGTGCGGGCGTCGAAGGGCGTGCACATCGTCGTTCCGCGCGACCGGATCGTCGCAGAGTCCGGGATGATCCTGCGCACCGAGAAGTCCGTGCTGTTCGTGATCCCGTGGCGCAACCACTGGATCGTCGGCACCACCGACACCGACTGGAACCTCGACCTGGCCCACCCGGCGGCGACCAAGCACGACATCGACTACATCCTCGAGCACGTCAACTCGGTGCTCGCCACGCCGTTGACGCACGACGACATCGAGGGCGTCTACGCGGGCCTTCGTCCTCTGCTGGCGGGCGAATCCGATTCGACGTCGAAGCTCTCCCGCGAGCACGCGGTGGCTCGGGTCGCGCCCGGACTGGTCGCGATCGCGGGCGGCAAGTACACGACGTACCGGGTGATGGGCGCGGACGCCGTGGATGCGGCACATGTCGACCTGCCCGGCCGGATCCAGCCGTCCATCACCGACAAGGTGCCGCTGGTCGGCGCCGACGGCTACCACGCGCTGGTCAACCAGGCCGATCAACTCGCGGCCAAGCACGGCCTGCACCCGTACCGCGTGCGGCACCTGCTGGACCGTTACGGCTCACTGGTGCACGAGGTGTTGTCGCTCGCCGCCGACAACCCGGACCTGCTGAAGCCGATCCCGGCCTCCCCCGACTACCTGCAGGTCGAGGCGGTCTACGCGGCGTCGCACGAGGGCGCCATGCACCTCGAGGACGTGCTCACCAGGCGCACTCGCATCTCCATCGAGTACGCCCACCGCGGCGTCGAGTCGGCGGAGGCGGTGGCACGGCTGATCGCACCGGTGCTCGGGTGGGACGAGGACGCGATCAAGCGCGAGGTCGAGATCTACAACGCCCGCGTCGAGGCCGAGCGCGCGTCCCAGACCAAGCCGGACGACCAGGCGGCAGATGCCGTTCGGGCGGCGGCACCCGAAGCACGCCCCCAACTGGAAGAGCCGGTGAGCTGATCAGGCGTTCTCGGGAGCTTGGAACACGACAACCTGTTCGTCGTCGCGGTAGGGCCGGAAGAAGCGCCACTCCTCGTGGCGCACCGAGCCCGTCCTCAGCGCGTCGAGCCGGAGGCCGTCCGAGAACGAGATGGTCAGGTCACACCACGCGGTGACGTCGGCCGCCGTCACGACGACCGATTCTTCTGCCAGGTACGCGGTCAGCTTCCTGGCTCGTGCGTCGAACCTGTTGGCGCCCTGCACGTCCCAGTCGAAGTCGTCGTCACCGGACCAACCAGGTCTCGGTTGGTGGACGTCGTACGACCCGGTGACGACCTCATCACCGTCGAGCAGCCGCCACGGGCACTGGAGGTGGAGTGCGTACTCGGCGATCTCACGGGTCCTGCCGTTGTGGCCGGTCACGACGCGGAGCGCGCCGAAGCCCACCCAGATGAGGCCGGCAGCACGTCCGACGTACTGCCGTCGCTCACCGACGAGGTTCGCCAGAGACCGGCGCGCTTCCTCGATCACGAACTCAGGCCAGCGCCGCCAGGGCCGTGTGGACCATGACGCGAACACCCACGAGGAGGGCGCGCTCATCCAGATCGAACGTCGGCTGGTGCAGGTCGCGCTGCTCCTCCTGGCCGTTCCACACGCCGAGGCGCGCGAACGAGCCGGGCACGTGCTCCAGGTACCAGCCGAAGTCCTCGCCGCCGGACGACTGCTCGGTGCCGGCCAGGGCGTCGTCGCCCAGGGCGGCCTCGATGCCGGCGCGCAGGATCTGGGTCGACTCGCGCTCGTTCACGACCGGGGGCACGCCGCGGCGGTGGTGCAGGTCGAAGCCGACGCCGGTGGGCAGCAGCAGACCGGTCACCAGGTCCTTGACCAGCGGTTCGAGCTCGGCCCAGATGTCGCGGTCGCCGGTGCGCAGCGTGCCGCGCAGCAGGCCGTCCTGCGGGACGGCGTTCGGTGCCTCGCCCGCGTGGACCGCGCCCCACACCAGGACGGTGCCGGAGCGCGGGTCGACGCGGCGGGACAGCATCGTCGGCAGGCCGGTGATGACGGTGCCGAGCGCGTGCACGAGGTCCGCGGTGAGGTGCGGGCGCGAGGTGTGGCCGCCCGGCGAGGACAGGCGCAGCTCGAGCAGGTCGGAGGCCGACGTGATGGCGCCGATCCTGGTGCCGACGCGGCCGACCTGCAGGCGCGGGTCGCAGTGCAGGCCGAAGATCCGCTCCACACCGTCGAGACCACCGGCGGCCAGCACGTCGAGTGCGCCGCCCGGCATGACCTCCTCGGCCGGCTGGAACACCAGACGGACGCGGCCGGGCAGTTCGGTGGCCGACGCGAGCGCCAGGGCGGTGCCGAGCAGGACCGTCGTGTGGGCGTCGTGACCGCACGCGTGCGACGCACCGTCCACAGTGGACGCAAACGGCAGACCGGTGTTCTCCGGCAACGGCAGTGCGTCCATGTCGGCGCGCAACGCCACACAGCGGGGGCCGTTGCCGACGTCGCAGATGAGGCCGGTGCCGCCGGGGAGGATGCGGGGCTTGAGGCCCACCTCGCGGAGCAGCTTCGCCACGAGCTCGGTGGTGTTGTACTCGTTGCGGGACAGCTCGGGGTTGGCGTGGATGTGGCGGCGCCAGGCGACGATGTCGGAGGCGTGTGCCTTCAACCAGTCGTCGAGCCACGCGGGACCGCGGCCCTCTCCGAGATCATCCACAGGAGACATGCTCACCCCGGTGGGGTCGACGAGCATCTCGGTGGACGTCGTCACAGTTGAGGAGCCCGATGGACGGGAGTCCAGGACCGTCACGCCGCACCTCCGCGGGCCAGCAGCCGTGCGCGCTGCTGGGAATCGGTGGCTGTCGCGATCGTCGTCCAGGCCATGGCGAGTGCTCCCTCGAGCAACGCACGGTCGGCCGACGCCGAGGCACAGGCGGTCGCGAACTCTTGTTGGTGGTTCACCGCGTCTCCGCAGTCAATGGCAATGGTCGGGTGGATGGCGGGCAACACTCTTGTGACGTTGCCCATGTCGGTGCTCCCGATCTTCTCTCGCTGTTCCTGCTCGGGCGAGAGCGGTCGTCGTCCCAGTTCAGTGGCAGCACGCCGGTAGGCGTCAGCGAGCCACGGGTCGGGAGTCAGCTCGGCGTAGATCGGTGAGACCTGCACGACCTCATGGGTGCAGCCGGTCGCGAGCGCGCCGGCCTGAAAACAGTCCCGGATCCGGTTCTCCAGGCGCTGCAACGATTCCAGGTTCTCCGCCCTCACATCGAACATCGCCGACGCGCGAGCGGGTATTACGTTCGGCACCGTGCCGCCGTTGGTGACGATACCGGTCACCATCTGGCCGGGTTCGAGGTGCTGCCGCAGCAGGCTGATCGAGATCTGCGCGAC
Organism: Lentzea nigeriaca; assembly: GCF_016907955.1. Lineage (GTDB taxonomy): Bacteria > Actinomycetota > Actinomycetes > Mycobacteriales > Pseudonocardiaceae > Lentzea > Lentzea nigeriaca. The sequence goes on from NZ_JAFBCX010000004.1 coordinate 418,338, forward strand.
GGTCACCGCGTCCGCGGCGTTGATGCCGAGGTGCGGGGCTGCGGCCGCGTGGGACGGCTTGCCCGTGTAGTGCACCTCGAGGTCCGTGATCGCGAGCGATCGGGCGGCACACGACTCGTACGGCGCCGGGTGCACCATCATCGAGAACGAGACGTCGTCGAAGACGCCGCGTTCGAGCATGAGCACCTTGCCGCCGCCGACTTCTTCCGCCGGAGTCCCGATCACCTTCACGGTGATACCCAGACGGTCGGCGATGTCACGCAGAGCGAGCGCCGAGCCGACCGAGGCTGCGGCGATGACGTTGTGCCCGCACGCGTGCCCGACCTCGGGCAACGCGTCGTATTCAGCGCAAAGTCCCAGCACCAGCTCGCCGTCGCCGTAGGTGGCGACGAACGCGGTGTCGAGGTCCGCAACGCCGCGGTCGATCTTGAAACCCTCGCGGGCCAGCAGGGAGGTGATCTTCTCGACGCTGCGGTACTCCTCGAAAGCCAGCTCAGGTTCGGCGTGGATCGAGTGAGACAGGTCCAGCAGCGCGTCGGAGTACCGCTCGACGGTCGAGCGTGTGCTCATCTTCAAGTCGATACTCATTTGCTCACCATCCTGCATCACCACCTGTGAGGCGCAGTGCGCTGATGATGATCAACCGGCTGGCCGGTCGCAGCGCTGCGCCGAGCGGCGAGCGAGTTTCGGTCTGACCGATCAACGATGACGCAAATGGTCGAGAAGCACGCTTAAATTTGGCTATCGCGTCCCACTGGCTGGGACGAATCGTCTCAGCTCGAACAACCGGCGAACGGTCGGCTCAGCCCTTCTTCGCCGCCCGCTCCTTGCGCCATTTCGCCCACCGCTTCTTGTTCCGGTAGTAGACCAGCACGAACAGGCCCAGCGCGATTCCGCCGATCCACAGTTTGCGCTTGGTCTCCTGCCGCACCTCCGGCGACGGCTCCTGCGGCGCGTTCACGTCGGGAGCCGGGTTCACGGCCGTCGTCTGCTGCGCTGCCACAACAGCGTTCGCGCTCCCCCCGGCAACGGATGTCCCGGCGATCCCGAAGACGCCCATCAGCGCGAACACGCAGGCCAGCAGCAACCTCGACATGACCTGAACTCTACAACGAATACCTCGGTCGAAGGTCACCCAAACTAGTTACATCGCTACCGAGAGTCCGATTGGAACGCCTTCAAAATCTGCTCCGCGGCAAGCGTTGCGGTCAGTTCGCCAGACCTGACCTTCTCCTCCAGAGAGGGCGCCATCGCGCGCACGGCGGTGCTCTCCCGGACCTGCCGCCACAGTTCGTCATGAACCATCATCCAAGTCCATTCGACCTGCTGACGCCGACGACGCTCGTCCAGTTCACCGGCTTCCCTCAGAGTGGACTGGTGTTCCAGCACGCGGGACCACAGCTCTTCGAGCCCGTTTCCGGTGAGACCAGAGCAAGTGAGCACCGGCGGGTGCCACAACGCGTCCGGCGGGCGCAGCAGCCGCAACGCCCCGGCCAGCTCCCGCGCGGCCTTGCGGGCGTCCATCTCGTGCTCGCCGTCGGCCTTGTTGACCGCGATGACGTCCGCGAGCTCCAGCACGCCCTTCTTGATGCCCTGCAGCTGGTCACCGGTGCGCGCCAGGGTCAGGAACAACGAGCAGTCCGTCATGTTCGCGACGGCCACCTCCGACTGCCCGACACCGACCGTCTCGACCAGCACGACGTCGAACCCCGCGGCCTCGACCAGCACGATCGTCTCGCGGGTGGCCTGCGCGACACCGCCGAGCGTGCCGGACGTCGGCGATGGCCGGATGAACGCCTTTTCGTTGACCGAGAGCCGTGCCATCCGGGTCTTGTCACCCAGGATGCTGCCGCCCGTGCGGGTGGACGACGGGTCGACGGCCAGCACCGCCACCCGGTGGCCCTTCTCGACCAGCATGGTGCCGAGCGCGTCGATGAACGTCGACTTGCCCACGCCGGGCACGCCGGTGATGCCGACGCGGATCGCGTTGCCCGACTTGGGCAACAGCTCGATCAGCAGCTCCTGGGCCTTCGCGCGGTGGTCGGCGCGTTTCGACTCGACGAGCGTGATCGCCCTGGCGAGCATCCCGCGGCTGCCGCCGAGCACACCCCTGGTGTACTCGGCGACGTCGATCACCCTAGGCATGGTGTCCGAGCTGGTCGGCGAGCTTGAGCAGCAGGTCCTTGGCCGCGTCCGCGATGACGGTGCCGGGCGGGAAGATCGCCGCCGCGCCCGCCGCGTACAGCTCGTCGAAGTCCTGCGGCGGGATCACGCCACCGACCACGATCATGATGTCCTCGCGGTCGAGCTTCGCGAGCTCCTGGCGCAGCGCGGGCACCAGCGTGAGGTGGCCGGCGGCGAGCGAGGACACGCCGACGATGTGCACGTCGGCCTCGACGGCCTGCCGCGCGACCTCCTCCGGCGTCTGGAACAGCGGGCCGACGTCGACGTCGAAGCCGAGGTCCGCGAACGCCGTCGCGATCACCTTCTGGCCGCGGTCGTGCCCGTCCTGGCCCATCTTGGCGACCAGGATGCGCGGCCGGCGGCCTTCGTCCTCCGCGAACGCCTCGACGACCTCGCGGCAGGCGTCCACATTGGACACTTGGCCGACCTCCTGGCGGTAGACACCGGTGATCGTGCGGATCTGGGCGCTGTGCCGCCCCCACACCTTGCCGAGCGACTCGGAGATCTCGCCGACGGTCGCCTTGGCGCGGGCGGCGTTGATCGCCAGCTCCAGCAGGTTGCCACCGCCGGTCGCAGCGTTCGTGAGCTGCCGGAGCGCACTGTCCACAGCGGACTGGTCGCGTTCTTCCCTGAGCCTGCGCAGCTTTTCGAGCTGCTGCGCGCGCACCCCGGCGTTGTCGACCTTGAGCACCTCGATCTGCTCGTCGTCGGTCACCAGGTACTTGTTGACGCCGATGACGGGCTGCCGGCCGGAGTCGATGCGCGCCTGCGTGCGGGCGGCGGCCTCCTCGATGCGCAGCTTCGGGATGCCCTCGTCGATCGCGCGGGCCATGCCACCGGCCTTCTCGACCTCGGTGATGTGCTCCCAGGCCTTCTTCGCGAGCTCGTTGGTGAGGCGCTCGACGTACGCGCTGCCGCCCCACGGGTCGATCACGCGCGTCGTGCCGGACTCCTGCTGGAGCAGCAGCTGCGTGTTGCGGGCGATGCGCGCGGAGAAGTCCGTCGGCAGCGCGAGCGCCTCGTCGAGTGCGTTGGTGTGCAACGACTGCGTGTGGCCCTGCGTCGCCGCCATCGCCTCGACGCACGTGCGCGCGACGTTGTTGAACACGTCCTGCGCGGTGAGCGACCAGCCGGACGTCTGACAGTGCGTGCGCAGGCTCAGCGACTTCTGGCTCTTGGGCTCGAAGCCGTTGACCAGCTTGGCCCAGAGCAGGCGCGCGGCCCGCATCTTGGCGATCTCCATGAAGAAGTTCATGCCGATCGCCCAGAAGAAGGACAGCCGCGGTGCGAACGCGTCCACGTCCAGCCCGGCCGCCTTGCCGGCGCGGATGTACTCGACGCCGTCCGCGAGCGTGTAGGCGAGCTCCAGGTCGGCGGTCGCCCCCGCCTCCTGCATGTGGTAGCCGGAGATCGAGATGGAGTTGAACTTCGGCATGTGCTGGCTGGTGAAGCTGAAGATGTCGGAGATGATCCGCATCGACGGCTGCGGCGGGTAGATGTAGGTGTTGCGGACCATGAACTCCTTGAGGATGTCGTTCTGGATGGTCCCCATGAGCTGCTCCGGCTTCACCCCCTGCTCCTCGGCCGCGACCACGAAGAGCGCGAGAACCGGCAGCACAGCACCGTTCATCGTCATCGACACGGACATCTTGTCGAGCGGGATGCCGTCGAACAGCGTGCGCATGTCGTAGATCGAGTCGATCGCGACACCGGCCATGCCGACGTCACCGGCGACGCGCGGGTGGTCCGAGTCGTAGCCGCGGTGGGTGGCGAGGTCGAACGCGACACTCAGCCCCTTCTGCCCGGCCGCGAGGTTGCGGCGGTAGAAGGCGTTCGACTCCTCTGCCGTCGAGAAGCCCGCGTACTGCCTGATGGTCCACGGCTGGTTGACGTACATCGTGGGGTACGGGCCGCGCAGGAACGGCGCGATGCCTGGGTACGTCTCCAGGAAGTCCAGCCCGTCCACGTCGGACGGACCGTAGACCGGCTTGACCGCGATGCCCTCCGGCGTCTCCCAAGCCGGCAGGTCGGTCTCGTACTTCGCCGACGGGAGCGGGCCGAGGTCGATGTCCGCGAAGTTGGGGATCATCGCTCCACTCCCTTGGATTCTTCGATGGCAAGGAACTCGAAGGTGTTGTTCAGGATTTCCAGCGCCGGACAGCCAAGGTAGACGTAGCCGTCGACGGTCGCGTCGCTCTTCCTGCCTGCCAGGAGTACCCGTTCCGCGCCCGCCGCACGCAGCGCCTCGACGGTCGGGACGGCCAGGTCGGCGTAGCTGCTGTCGCTGCCGCACACGACCGCGATCTTCGCACCGGACGCCTTGAACTTCTCGGCCACCTCGTCCGGCGTCTTGGTCGGGCCCGCGTTCGGCGTGGCGAAACCGCCCGCGTTGAACAGGTTGGCGGCGAAGGTGGCGCGCGCGGTGTGGGCGGCGACCGGGCCGAGGGTGGCGAGGAAGACCTGCGGGCGTTCGGGCTGTGCGTCGGCGAGGTCGCGCAGCTCTTCGAAGGCCTGGGCGTATCGGACGCGCGGCAAGTCGCCTGTGGGCAGTTCCGGCGCGGGGTCGCGGACGACCGGCTTCTCGGTCAGGTTCGGGAACTCGCTCACACCGGTGATCGGGTCGCTCCGATCCGCGAGCCGAGCCGAGCGCGCAGCCCAGGTCGCCGCGATCCGGTCCCTGATCAGCCCGTGCGCGGCAGCGAACCCGCCCGCGCGTTCGATCTCCTGGAACCACGACCAGGCGGCACCGGCCAGCGAGTCGGTCAGCGATTCCACGTACCAGGACCCGGCAGCGGGATCGATCACCTCACCGAGGTGCGACTCCTCCAGCAGAAGGTTCTGCGTGTTGCGTGCGATCCGCCGGGCGAACTCGTCCGGCAGCCCGATGGCCGCGTCGAACGGCTGAACCGTCACCGAGTCGGCACCGCCGAGACCGGCGGCCAGCGTCGCCACGGTGGTGCGCAGCATGTTCACCCACGGGTCGCGGCGGGTCATCATGGCGGACGACGTCACGGCGTGCTGCACCTGCGGCACGTCAACACCGGACACCTCGGCCACGCGCGCCCACAGCCGGCGTGCGGCGCGCAGCTTCGCGATGGTCATGAACTGGTCGGCGGTCGCGGCGTAGCGGAACTCCAGCTGCGCGAACGCCTGCGCGACGTCGAGCCCGGCGTCGGTCAGCGCGCGCAGGTACGACACTCCCAGGGCGATGGAGGCGCCCAGCTCCTCGGAGTCCGAGCCGCCCGCGTCGTGGAACGGCAGCGCGTCCACCACCACGGTCCGCAGCGAGGGGAACTGCCCGCAGGCCTGCTTGATGACGTCCAACGCATCACGAGAAGGCCTCAAAGCGAGGTTGCCCCGTACCTGCTCGGCCAGCACCGGTGCCTGGTCGTAGATCCGCAGCATCGTGCGGGCGGCCTCGACGTCGCCGTCGAGCACGATCGGCGCGAGGTCGAGGTAGACGCCGTCCAGCACGCGTTCGAGCGACGAAGCCGGCAGGGCGAGCCACAGCGAGGTGACACCGCCCTCCAGGTCGTTCATCAAAGCGACCGGATCGGGCACGGCGTGGCGCTGCCGAACGTCCCAGCCCTGCTTGGCCGGCGCCAGCGCGTAGGGAGGCAACGCGTCGTCGAGCGTGTAGAGCGGCTGGAGTTCGATGCCGTCATAAGTCCTGGTGACCAGCGAGTCGAAACTCGCACCGGTCTTCGCGAGGACGGCGTCGACCAGCTCACGCCACTGTTCCCTCGACGCTGAGGGGAACTCGTTCGGGCGGAATTCGGCGGGCAAGGCCAACTCCATCATGAGGTGCAGTGTTACCGACCAGTACCGGCACGGCTATGTGAGGTTCACCGCCGTTAACGATGCAGTCAGTCTGTCAGGAAGAATGACGGCGTGGAGGACCAGGAGCGCTTGATCGCGGCTAGGTACCGGCTGCTGCACCTGCTCGGTCAGGGCTCGATGGGCACCGTCTGGGCCGCCCACGACGAGGTGCTGCGCCGCCAGGTCGCCGTGAAGGGCATCCTGCGGCCACCCGGCATGCCCGCCGCCGCAGCCGATGAGCTGCGGGAACGGACGATGCGCGAGGCACGTGCCGTCGCCGCGCTCTCCCACCCGAACCTCGTGACGCTCTACGACGTCGTGCAGCACGACGGCGATCCGTACGTGGTGATGGAGTTGGTGCCGTCGCGCAGTCTGGGCGAGGTGCTGCAGGAGCAGGGCTGCCTCACCGAGAAGCAGGGCGCGGCGGTGCTGGACGCGGTCGCGGCGGCACTGGCGGCGGCGCACCGGGCCGGCATCACGCACCGCGACGTGAAGCCGGGCAACGTGCTGATCGCCGACGACGGGCGGGTCAAGCTCACGGACTTCGGCATCGCGCGCAACGTCGCCGAGGCCACCATGACCGCGCGCGGCATCACGCTGGGCACGCCCGCCTACATCGCGCCGGAGGTCGCCCAGGGCGGTGATGTCTCGGAGGCCGCCGACCGGTGGTCGCTGGGCGCGACGATGTGGGCCGCGATGGCCGGTGAGCCGCCGTACGTGGGCAAGAACGTCATGCAGACGATCAACGCCGTGATCAACGGCGAGGTGCCGGTGCCGGCGGGTGCCGGGCGGCTCGCGCCGGTGATCAGCGGGTTGATGCGGAAGGACCCGGCGGAGCGGCTGTCGCTGGTCGACGTGCGCAAGCAGGTCTACCCGCTGCTGCCGGAGCCGGGCACCGACGCGTTCGAGGTCCGCGAGTCGGTGCCGCTGCCGGTCATCGTGCGACCCAAGCCGAAGATCGAACCGGACGCGCCGCTGGCCGACGACCCCGGGCCGTTGCCGTTCATGATCACCAAGCCGATCGCGCAGCGCCGGGAGCGCGGCCGGGTCGCCACCACGTTCCTGCTGGTGGCGGCGATCCTGCTGTTCATCGCGGGCTCGGGTGGCGGATTCGCGCTCACCAGACTGGCAGCGGGTGCGTCGCTGCTGCCGCCGACCGAACAGACGGTGCAGACGCTGCCGACCCTGCCCACCGCACCCACGCTGCAGCCGCGGACGGCCTCGGCGGTGACCGCGATCGGCGACCAGGGCGGGAAGTTCAGGCTGAACGTCGAGGCGAGCTGGGCGATGTACGCGGAACAGCGCGCCGGCGACAAGCTGTTGCCTCCGTCGGCGGTCGTGCACTTCGTGTCGGACACCGGCGCGTACGAGGTGGCGGTGCAGCGGTTCCCGGACTTCTACCCGACGCGCAAGATCAGCACGTACACGGCCGCCGTGCAGGCGCGGTGGCCCGGCCGGTTCTTCGGCGGCGAGAAGGTGATCACGCCGAACCTCGCGGGGCCGCACAGCGAGGACAGCATCCAGTTCGTCTACAAGACCGTCGAGGGTGACGAATCCAACGCGTTGCGGAGGTCGCACTTCTCCCGCGTGCTCCCGTACGGCAACGACCTGTGGGTCGTCGAAGTGGTGGTCCCCACAGAACAGGAGGACGAGGCGCGAGTCCGGCTGTTCGACGCGATCGCCTCCACCTTCGCCCCGGTTTAAGCTCTCGCGGTGACTCCAGAAGAGCTGGCCGGCAAGGCCGCGGAAGAGATCCAGAGCCGCACCGGCGTGGCGAAGCACGACATCGCGATCGTGCTCGGCTCCGGCTGGCGGCCCGCCGCCGACGTGATCGGTGAGCCGCAGACCGAAATCCCCGTGGGCGAGCTTCCGGGCTTCGAGGCGCCGACCGCGCTCGGGCACGGCGGCACCATCCGTTCCGTCGAGGTGGGTGGCAAGAAGGTCCTCGTCGTCCTCGGCCGCACCCACGGCTACGAGGGCAAGGGTGTCCAGAAGGTCGTCCACGGCGTGCGCACCGCCGCCGCTGCCGGCGTGTCGACGATCGTGCTGACCAACGCCGCCGGTGGCCTGCGGCAGGGCATGTCCGTCGGGCAGCCCGTGCTGATCTCCGACCACCTCAACCTGACCTCGCTGTCGCCGCTGGTCGGCGCGCGGTTCGTGGACCTCACGGACCTGTACTCGCCGCGGCTGCGCAAGCTGGCGCAGGAGATCGACCCGTCGCTCGAGGAGGGCGTGTACGCGGGGCTTCCCGGCCCGCACTTCGAGACGCCCGCCGAGATCCGGATGCTGCGCACGATGGGTGCGGACCTGGTCGGCATGTCGACCGTGCACGAGGCCATCGCCGCGCGCGCCGAGGGTGTCGAGGTGTTCGGTCTGTCGCTGGTCACGAACCTCGCGGCGGGCATCACCGGTGAGCCGCTGAACCACCAGGAGGTGCTGGAGGCCGGTGCCGCCGCCGCCCAGCGCATGGGCACGCTGCTGCGCGAGCTGGTGGACCGGGCATGAGCCTGACGCCGGCACTGCGTGACGCGACGTTCCGGTGGATCGCCGACGACCCGTCGGAGGCGACCCGAACCGAGCTGCAGAGCGTGTTGGCACGGGCGATGGGCGGCGACTCCGCCGCCCTGGCCGACCTGCAGGACCGGATGGCCGGGCCGCTCACGTTCGGCACGGCCGGTCTGCGCGGGCCGGTGCGGGCGGGCACGAACGGCATGAACGTCGCCACGGTGGTCCGCACGACCGCTGGTCTGGCGTCGTGGCTCGGGACGTCCGGGCTGGTGTTCGTCGGGCGCGACGCCCGGCACGGGTCAGAGGAGTTCGCCACCGCAGCCGCCGAGGTGATGGCGGCGGCGGGCTTCGACGTCCGGGTGCTGCCGGGGCCGCTGCCCACCCCGGTCCTGGCGTTCCTGGTGCGCAAACATGGTGCGGTGGCGGGGATTCAGATCACCGCGTCGCACAACCCGCCCGCGGACAACGGCTACAAGCTCTACCTGGCTGGTGGTTCGCAGATCGTGCCGCCGTCGGACGGCGAGATCGAGAAGGCGATCGAGGCGGTTCCGGCGGCGGTGTCGGTGCCCCGAAACGCGTCCTACTCGACGGTCTCCGAAGCCGAGATCGACGAGTACCTGGAGCGCGTGGCCTCGCTGCCGCGCCAGAACGCCCGTGAGTTGAAGATCGCGTTGACGCCGATGCACGGCGTCGGCGGCGCGTTCGCCGTGGAAGCGTTGCGGCGCGCGGGTTTCACCGACGTGCACGTGGTGCGGTCACAGGCGGTGCCGGACCCGGACTTCCCGACCGTGGTGTTCCCGAACCCCGAGGAGCCCGGCGCGTCCGACGAGCTGCTTTCCCTTGCCGCGTCGGTGGACGCGGACCTGGCGATCGCGCTCGACCCGGACGCCGACCGGTGCGCGCTGGGAGTTCGCGACGGCGACCGGTGGCGGATGCTGCGCGGTGACGAGACGGGCGTGCTGCTCGGGTCGCTCGTGCTGTCGACCACCGAGTCCGCGGATCCGCTGGTGGCGACGACGATCGTGTCCTCGTCGCTGCTGAAGTCGATCGCCGCCGCGCACGGTGCCCGGTACGCGGAGACGCTGACCGGCTTCAAGTGGCTGGCACGGGCGGGCGAAGGTCTGGTGTTCGCCTACGAGGAAGCGCTCGGCAACTGCGTCGATCCGGCTTTCGTGGCCGACAAGGACGGTATCTCGGCCGCGGTGGTCGCGGCTGATCTCGCTGCCGGCCTGAAGGCGTCGGGTCGCACGTTGCTGGACGCGCTGGACCAGCTGGCGCTCGACCACGGCCTGCACCTGACGGACCAGGTTTCGTTGCGCTACACCGATCTGTCGCTGATCGGCGCGACGATGGCACGACTGCGTGCCGACCCTCCCGCGGACTTCGCGTCGGAAGACCTGTTGCCCGGCGCGGACGTGCTGCGCTGGACCGCTGACGGCGTGCGCGTGATCGTGCGGCCGTCGGGCACCGAGCCGAAGCTCAAGGCGTACCTCGAGGTCGTCGAGCCGGTCACGGACGGACTGGAGTCCGCCCGTGCCTCGGCTCGCAAACGGCTCGACGTGCTCAGGGAAAGGGTGACCGAGCTGGTCAGCTAGCCAGCGCGATCATCAGGCAGAGCGCGGCAAGAGCGAAGCCCCCGCCGGCCACCCAGTAGGCCCTTCTGGTCGGCGGGGCGATCGCGCTGCGACGTCCTTCCGTGACCGCCGCGACGGCGATCCGCCCGAAGATGTACGCAACCGTGCAGAGCCCCACGCCGAGTCCGAGCAACATCGTGTTGACGTCCCACGGGCTGTGGTCGAACCCCGGCCACAGCGACGCGAAGAGGGGCCCGATGCCGATCATCCCGATGCCGATCGCAAGGCCGAAACCCCAGGTGATGCGACGCTGACGAGGACTGGTGGTCATAAGGGCGGTGGTCTTCATGGTCCCTCCTGTGTACACCCTTTAGGACGTCTGCTGCGCTTCGGGGTTCCGTTTCTGTACCAACAAAAACGCCTGCGGCCCCTTCTCGTCCACATCCCTCTGACGTTGCAGCCGTGCCACTTCGTTGAAGCCGGCTTTCGTGGCGTTGTCCACGGTCTCGTCGATGTCGTGCCAGTAGACGTGGAGGTCCACGTCGTGGCCGTACGCGTGCGTCATGTGGTTCTTGAGGTTGCCGAGCTTGAACGCGTGCAACAGGTGTCCGCCAGGCTTGAGGACCCGGTGGAACTCCTGCCAGGGCACCTCTTCGGCGGGCATGTGGACCGTGGAGTACCAGACGACCGCGCCGCCGAGGCTGTCGTCTTCCAGGTCCAGCTTCGTGATGTCGCCCTGCGTGAAGCTGAGGTGCGGATACCGCTTTCGCGCCTGGTCGAGCATGCCGTCGGACAGATCGATGCCGAACGCGTCGAGGCCCAGCTCGTGCAGGTACTGGGTGATGCGGCCGGTGCCACAGCCGAGATCGCCGACCGGACCCTCGGTGAGCTCGGCGAACGCGCGCATGATCGCGGCGTCGAGCGGGCGGCCGTCGTGCGCGTCCGGGATGAGCTCGGCGTAGCTGGCGGCGACGATGTCGTAGGAGGCGCGGGTCATGGTCATCTATGTTGCCGCTCATGGAGTACACGCGGCGTGACCTCGCCCAGGCCGTGCTCGACGCCCACCCGGCCGGCAAGCGCGGGCTCAACATGTTCTACGGCGCGTTCAGCGACGACATGAAGAAGCACCAGGTCGAGATGCGCGACGGCCTGCTGAAGGCGTTCGGCATCGACCTCGACTCCAACATGGCGATGAAGATGATGCTGAAAGCCACGATCGCGTCGAACGCGGCCATCACCGGTCCGATGGACGACTTCGGCGAGGTCGGCCTGCTCATCCGCAAGCTGGAGGGCAGCGGCGTCCTCGACAAGGTGCAAGAGATCCACGCGTTGAACAGGATGTCAGCGAAGGCGCACCTCGACATCGTCGAGGAGCTGCTCGGCCTCGTGGACTCCACCGTCGAGTCGGTCACCACCGAGGACCTGACCGCGCTCGGTGTGAACGTCACGCCGCCGAAGACCGACGACTACGAGATGGACTACTGATGGCGCGGTTGCTGATCGTCCACCACACGCCGTCGCCCACCATGCAGGCGATGTTCGAGGCCGTGGTCTCCGGCGCCTCCACGCCCGAGATCGAGGGTGTTGAGGTGGTGCGGCGGGCCGCGTTGTCCACAACCGCTGTGGACGTGCTGGAGGCCGACGGCTACCTGCTGGGGACCCCCGCGAACCTCGGCTACATGAGCGGTGACAACGCGAAGAAATAGCATTCACCGTTCGCCCTGGTCACGGCCGCGTTCGTGCGTGTTCCGGCCATGTGCGAGCTTCTCCAAGACGGTCCAGGGGCGAGTTCGTCGGAGCGCCTCAGAGGCGGCCTTGAGACCCGCCAACCCATGCTTCTCGCAGACCCAGCGCATGAAGCGCAGCTCCAAACACGCGCAAGATCACGAATGCGGCTACCAGCCACCAAGCCGACACAACGACCTCACACCAACTAGGGCCCACCGTGAGCTCCGCGGGCGTTTACATGGTGTGGTCCCCTGTCGCGGAACTTGAAGCACTCACAGCACCGACGCAGTCCACCTGCTCACTCCCCCGACACGCGACAGCCGGGGAGGTGGTGCGTCAGTTGCGGCATTACCTGCCACTTCCAGGCCGTTCAGGCTAGCAGTGACGTTGCAACCAATTGAGGCGCCAGGCAGCCTGGCACCGTGCCCAAGCTTCTGATCATCCACCACACTCCGTCGCCGAACACGCAGGCGATGTTCGAGGCTGTCGTCTCTGGCGCGACCGATCCTGAGATCGAAGGCGTGGAGGTCGTGCGCCGTCCGGCTCTGTCCGCCTCCGTGTCCGACGCCCTCGAAGCGGACGGCTACATCCTCGGCACGCCCGCCAACCTCGGGATGATGAGCGGCGCGCTCAAGGTGTTCTTCGATCTCGCCTACTACCCGTGTTTGGACGCCACGCGGGGCCGCCCGTTCGGCCTGTACGTCCACGGCAACAACGACACGACCGGAGCGATTCGCGGTATTGAGTCGATCACCACGGGCTTGGCGTGGGAGAAGGTGACCCCGAACGTCAGCGTGACCGGCGAGCCTTCGAAAGACGATCTGCGCGCGTGCTGGGAGCTCGGCGCGACGGTCGCCGCACAGCTCATGCCCTGAGCAAGCTGTCCAGGAGGTTGAACCGGTCGTCTGTCCGCGCGGACGGCATCCGCGAAGCGAACTCTCGCGCTCGACTCAGCGTGTCCCACGCAGCGTCGAGGGAACCAACTCGTGCGTACGACTCCGCGAGCCACGAGAGGTAGAGCGCCACTTCCCGGGAGTGCTCCTCCGGGTAGGTGGCGACAGCGGCTGACAGCAGCGGTTCAGCTTGGCCAGGGTCACCCAGTTCGATCATGCACCGTCCAGCCATCACGTCGATTTCGCCTCTGTTGAGCCAATAAACCCACTCAGGCTCCTCGATACCAGGCGACCGCTGCTCGAACGCGTCGTCCACGGCATCGAGCACGCGCCGTGTTCCGTCGTGGTCCTTCGTCTTCGCGCTCGCCCACGCCACCCGCTCCAACAGCAGCGTCCGAACCACAGGCGTGGCATCACGTGCACCCTTCACCGCAGACCGCGCCAGCAACAGCGCATCATGCGGGTCGGCCACGTTCGCGATCTGGTAGCTCAGTGAGGAAAACAATTGTGCGGCAAGGGAATCGGCGTCTGCCTCCGAAGCCGCGGACACGCCGCCGAGGTAGAACCGCTGAGCCTCCGCATACTTGCCCGCGTCCGATGCGACCCACCCGCCGAGTTGGGCGAGTTCACCCGTCGCGGTCAGCAGCCTTCGCCCCGTGACTTCGGAGTAGGAACCGTTACGCACCAACGACTCCGCCTCGGACAGCTCTTGCCGCACAGCGGGCAAGAGGTCTGTACTTCCAACCACGTCGTCGAGGTGCCGCAACTCGACCACACGAGCTTCTACGGCGTCCGCAAGGGAGTCACCAACCCTGCGGCCGGAACGGCTCTGCACGGCAATCGGAGAGTCCGAGACAAGCCACTCGTGCGCGCGGCGCACCGGATCGCTGCCCAGCGGCACGCCAAGAGCCTGTTCGTAGGCGGTGACGACGTCCGGGAGTGGCCTGCGCTTGCCGTTCTCGATCAGGCTCAGGTACGGCTTGCTGTAGTGGGTGAGTTGGGACATCCGGGACAAGCTGAGTCCGGCCGCCTCGCGCGCTGCCCTGAGGGCATCACTCAGCTCCGACACGCCCGCTCCCGGTCCGCGTTGTCAACTCTTGTAAACGCGTTGATCAGCATAAACACCGTTTGTTCCCGGTAGGAACTACAGGCAACCAGATCCACCGGGGAGGTTCACCCGCCATGAGCACGATCTACAATCCGTTCTCGTCTGAGTCGGTCGCGGTCAGCCGACTGACAGCGATGGGGTTCGCGGGTCGACGGCTCGGCGAGTTCGACGCTGAACCGGAGAGCCTGGTCTACATCCGCCAACTCAAGGTGGACATCCGCGACCTGGTCCGCGTCGTCGGACCAGACGAGTGCGAAGCAGTCCGCATGGTTGGTAGTGCTGTGGCGTTGCAGACCTACGGATCGGTTGCCGAGGTGGTCGCCCGGATCGCGCTCACGTGGCCCGAGATGCCCACCGCCCGAGGAGCGGTGTCGGCATGAACTGGGGTTGGGAACAGACCATCGGCGCGATCCTCGCCGCACTCTCGTCCGCCTTCATCATCGGCGTCGTCATCTGGGATCAGCTCAAAGACCGATGGCCGTTCGCTTATCGCTTCCCGTGGAAGTGGTGGAGGCGGCGACCGAGGCGCCAATAGCGCTCGGACCAAGTCACGAACGAGGGGGAATCATGGAGCAGCAACTCTTCCTTCGGCCGACCTCGGTCATCATGCAGCCGGAGACGCTGTGCAATCTCGACTGCACCTATTGCTACCTGCCGTTCCGGCACGAGCGGAACACCATGACGCTCGCGGTCGCACAAGCGGTAGCCGCTTCAGTACGTCCGTGGGCAACGTCCGGCACGGTCGAAGTGTGCTGGCACGGCGGAGAGCCGCTGGCGACCGGTCGCTCCCACCTCGGGCGGTTGATGGACGCGTTCGCGGGGATCGACGTCAAGCACGTGGTCCAGACGAACGCGACGCTGATCGACGAGGCGTGGTGTGAGTTCTTCGCAGAGCGGGACGTACACGTGGGCGTCAGCATCGACGGCCCGCCCGCCGACAACGCGAGCCGCGTAGACCGGCGGCGGATGCCCACGCAGGCAAAGGCGTTGCGCGGCATAGAACTTCTCCGCGCCCACGGTCATGAGGTCCACGCCATTGCGGTGGTGTCCGATCCAACACCCGAGCGCGCTGGCAGGCTATACGCCTTCGCCGTGGAGTACGGGATCGCGCATCTCGGCGTCAACATCGAAGAGCAGGAAGGCGTCAACGTCTCCACCAACGCTCACCGCCAGGATGTCGTAACTGACTTCTGGACAGCACTCGCGGCGAGTTGGCGCGAGAACCCCATTGTCCGTGTCCGAGAGCTTGAGCGGGCTCTCAGCTATGCGGGTGCGGTACTTAGAAATGACAGCGCTGCGCACCGCGATGGAGTGCTCATCAATCCACTGCCGACCGTGGGCTATGACGGCTCGGTAACCCTGATCTCCCCCGAACTCGCGGGCTTCACATCGAATCGCGGCACGTTCTCCAGCGGAAACGTACTGCGAAACACCCTGAACGAGATCGTCGAGCGATCGAAAACCGGAGACTCCTGGATCTCCGAGTTTTTCCAGGGAGTCAAGACCTGCCAGCTCACATGTCAATACTTCAACTTCTGCGGCGGCGGAAATCCGGCCAACCGCTACTTCGAGCACGGCCGCATGGATGGAACCACAACCAACTACTGCCGGAACAGCAAGATTTCACTACTGGAAGGAGTGCTACGTCTTGACCAATCAACAGCAGCTGGAGACCAGGATCCTGGAGTGTCGAACGACGCTCGTGGATTTGCTGACCAGGACAGGCCGGCCACCTATGCGCATCAACACGTTTGACAATGACCCCACGTGGGACAACGTGACCGGAGGCGGCGGCTTCGACAATCGGCCCACGTGGGACAACTGGGACAAGAAGTAGCTAGCCCGCAATCGTCAGGCCAGCCTCCTTGGCGAACTGCACACCGAGGAAGCTGGCCTGAACAGCCTCGATCCGCGCGCCTCGCAGCGTCAACAGCCCACTGACATCGCTAAGCCTGGAGGTCGTGAGGTCGCAGCCGCTCGCGCGAGTCGCCTCAAACTCCACTTGAGGCATCTCGCATTCATCAAAAACGACGTTGGAAAGATCCCCGACGAACACCGCTTCACGGAATGAGCACCGACGGAAGATGACAGCGTTCTTCACCTGATCAATCCTGAAGGTCGCGTAGTCGAACCGGCAATCCTCCGCGTAGATATCCGAAGCTTGCCCCAATGAGACTCGAAGCCCGATCGCCTGACAACGAAGAAAATCCACCCTCCGCGCGATCACATCAGCAAGGACCGCGTTCGCCAAGTCCACCTCCTCGAACCTGACGTCCGAAAGTTCGAGCGGAGCAAGACGCGATTCCGACAGGTCCACGTCCGACACGAACGCCAACGAAATAGATCCCTCGCCAGTGACGCCCGACTGATCGCCCTGCCGGACTCGAACCGCTTCGAGTTCGAAGTCACCACGGAACGCGGCCACCTCGTCCGAAAGGTCCTCTTCCTCGAACGACGGCCGTTGAATCGTCTTGCCCGCGACTTTCAGGAACTCCATGCAGACACAGTAGCGCACTCGACAGGGCAACAAGCCGTACCCGACGAAGTCGGACACAAAAAGCCCTCCGCGCGAACAATGTGACAGAGGGCTTAGCTGCACCTTCTAAAGCATATAGATCAACGGCGCGAATTCTCGCTTCCGACTCACTCGGGCAGGCTGCGCATGCGCGGTCGGCCGTACGAGCTCTACATGCACGGCAACAACGACACGACGGGTGCGGTGCGCGGTGTGGAGACGGCCACGACCGGGCTGGGCTGGGAGAAGGCCGCCCAGCACGTGCTCGTCACGGGTGAGCCGTCGAAGGCCGACCTGGAGGCGTGCTGGGAGCTCGGCGCCACCGTCGCGGCGACCCTCGCGGACTAGCGGCTCCCCCAGCGCCCGGTTCCACCCCAAAGGAGTAGGCGGTTCTCGGTAGCCTTGTGGATAAGAGGGGAGTACCTCTCAAACGGCGATGTCGTCAGCACGGATCCTCCTTGACAAGAGGATTCCGGTGTCGCCGGTCCGTTGATCTTTCACGGATGAGGGAGACCTCCGGCCTATTCAGCATGCCTGAATGCCGGAGGACCCTCGTCGTTCCTCTCCAGGAGCCGCGGGAGCACACCGGCGGAATGCAGAGGAACCGGTGCTCGACCTTCTCAGCGCACTCAACGACACCGCAGGCGTCATCGCCTCGCTGCTGGCCATGGCGCTATCCGTGAAGAGCTACCGCGCCAAGCGCAAGCCGACCGCTGAAGATGACGACTGAGACTCAGTTGTCCACATGACCCCAGGGTTGTCCACAGCTACTTGTCCCCAACCTGTGGACAACCCTGGGGATTACCTCGAACGTATGTTCTAACGACCCACGGCGCTCATGTCCGGGTACCGGTCACCGGCGACGGCCGTGGCGGGCACGGCGGTCTCGATCGCGGCCAGGTCGTCCGCCGACAGCTCCAGCGCCGCCGCAGCCACGTTCTCCTCGAGGTACTTGATGCGCTTCGTGCCGGGGATCGGCACGACGTCGTCGCCGCGGTGCTGTACCCACGCCAGCGCCAGCTGACCTGCCGTGACGCCGCGCTCGGCGGCCAGTGCCCGCAGGTCCTCGACCATCTTCAGGTTCGTGTCGAGGTTGGCGCCGGAGAAGCGCGGCTGACCGACGGCGCGGAAGTCGTCGGCGCCGAAGTCGGCGGCCGACGTGAAGCGGCCGGTCAGCACGCCGCGGCCGAGCGGCGAGTAGGGCACCAGGCCGATGCCCAGCTCACGGGCGGTCGGCACGATCTCCGCCTCGATGTCGCGCGACCACAGCGACCACTCGCTCTGCAGCGCCGTGATCGGGTGGACGGCGTGGGCGCGGCGCAGGGTCTCGGCTCCTGCCTCGGACAGACCCAGGTACCGCACCTTGCCCTCGGTCACCAGCTCGGCCATCGCGCCGACGGTCTCCTCGATGGGCGTGTCCGACGGCACGCGGTGCAGGTAGTACAGGTCGATCACGTCGGTGCCGAGCCGCTTCAGCGAGCCCTCGACGGACGCCCGCACGTAGTCGCGGTCGCCGCGGATCGACCGGGCACCGCCCTCCTCGCGCACGATGCCGAACTTCGTGGCCAGCACGACGTCCGAGCGACGGTCCGCGATCGCGCGGCCCACGAGCTCCTCGTTCACGTACGGGCCGTACATGTCGGCCGTGTCGACCAACGTCACGCCGAGCTCCAGGGCCCGGTGGATCACCGCGATCGACTCCGACTCGTCGCCGGCGCCGTAGAACTCCGACATTCCCATGCAGCCGAGCCCCTGCGGCCCGACTTCCAGCTCACCCAAGAAACGGCTCACGCCGTGGCCTCCAAGTCACGCTCGACCACCGCGTAGTGGTCGATCTTGTAGTCGAGCACCTCCAGACACGTCTGCAGCTCAGCGATGCGGGCGCGAACGTCGGCGCGGTGGTCGACGAGGATCTGCTTGCGGCGCCCTGTGGTCAGGTCGCCTTTGTGCCTGAGCTGCGCGTACTCGCGCATCATGCGGATCGGCATGCCGGTCGTGCGCAGGCGCGTCACGAAGGCCAGCCAGCCGAGGTCCTCATCCGAGTAGCTGCGGCGACCACCCGAGTCACGCGCGGGCGGGTCGACGAGCCCGATTCGTTCGTAGTAGCGCAGGGTGTCGATGGACAACCCGCTGCGCTGCGCGGCTTGGGCTATCGAGTAACTCACGGATCCGACGCTATGACCTAGAGCGCGCTCTAGGTCAAGCGGAATCCTTGGGAAGACCCCACGCCTCGAGATGGCCCGCCATCTCCGGGACGTCGATCTTGTCCCGGCCCAGGGCGCGCACCAGGTCCAACGCATCGTCCTCGTCAGCGTCGATCCAGTAGCCGTTGATGTCGCACATCGTGACGGCGGACACCCAGCCGAGCCGCCAGTTTCCCTCGACCAGGGGGCGGGTTCGCACGATCGAGTCGAGCAAGGCGGAGGACTTCAACCACAGCGTGTCGTAAGCCTCCACGCCGAGAACGGTGGCGCGGGGACGGTAGGCCGCCGTGTCCAGCAGACCGATGTCCCTGACGACGAGGTCGCCGCCGGTCACGGCCGTGGCCAGCACTAAGAGGTCCCCGGCGTCGAGGTAGGAGATCACGGCACCCAGTTGATCACAGAGGTCTGACAGTTTCAGGAAGATCCGAGCCTATCCAAAAGACCTCGGTACTTGGGCAGGACTCGCCCGAGCACCTCGCCGAGCTTCTCCTCCTGCTGCATGCGCTGGTAGCGGTCCGCGATCGCGAGACGCACGACCTCCTGCTTGGAGCGCCCCTCGGCCTGCGCCAGTTCAGCGAGCCGCAGGTTCTCCTCTTCGGTCAACCGCAAGGTCATCGCCATTCCAGGCACGGTACCAATGTGATACCACACAAACCAGAGGCCGTTAGGATTGCGTGATGCCTCGGCCCAAGACCCACGACGACGCTCTGCGACGGCGTCTGCTCGAGCGGGCGGGCGAGCTGCTCAGCACCGAGGGCCCCGCCGCGGTGAGCCTGCGCAAGATCGCCACCGACGTCAACACCTCGACCACGGCGGTCTATTCCCTCTTCGGCGGGAAACCGGCGTTGCTCGAGGCGCTCTACGACGAGGCGTTCAACCGGTTCGGGGCGCACCTCACGGCCGTGCCGGTCACCGACGACCCCGCGGAGGACCTGGTCCAGATCGGGCTGGCGTACCGGCGCAGCGCGCTCGCGGACCCGCAGTTCTACTCGGTGCTCTACTCGAAGGTCGTCGAACCGACGAAGGCGATGAGCCGCGCGGCCGGCAGGACGTTCGCGCCGGTGATCGACGCGGTGCGGCGCGCGATCGAGCAGAGGGTGTTCCTGGACTCCGACCCCGAGCAGATCGCGATGTCGATGTGGGGCATCGCGCACGGCCTGGTGAGCCTGGAGCTCAACGGAAACCTGCCGCCCGGTGTCGACGCGGCCGCCACGTACGAGGTGGCGTTGCGCGCGCACGGCAGGGGCTGGCTGGCGGAATCCGGGGAGGCGGCCGCCGCGAAACCTCCCCGGACCCGCTGAACTGTCCGATCCGGACAGTCCGTCTACCTCAAGGCGCCATGCAGCGCCTTGATCAGCTCAGCGTCCGCGGTGTCGCCGTCGAGCGACCAGATCATCGCGCCGCCCAAGCGGTTCGCGTTGATGAAGCGGGCCTTGCGCCTCATCTCGGTCGCGTCGTCGTAGGTCCACCACGTCGTGCCGTCGTAGATCCACGCGAAGCCCGCTCGCTCATCGCGGTAGATCTTGAACTTCGGGTCGGCGAGTTTCGGCTTGATGGCGTGGAAGTCCTCGTAGCCCGCCTCGTACGTGGCAGGCGCCGGCGTGCCCGTGCCGAACAGGCCGTTGCGCGTGCCGGGTGCGACGCCGGTCCAGCCGCGGCCGTAGAACGGAACGCCGAGCACCGCCTTCGACCGCGGGGCACCGCGCCGCAGCCACGCGTCGACCGTCACCTCGGAGCTGAACTCGTTCGCCGACGGGTCGCCCTTGGGCACGCGCAACGCGGACTGCTGGTTCGCCTCCGGGTCCCACGCGCCGTGGTAGTCGTAGCCCTGCAGCGTGCCGAAGGTGAGGTAGCAGAACACCTTTCCGGCCTCGAAGCCCTTGTCGATCTGCTTCGGGTCGGCCGGGAGGAACGCCGTCAGGTCGCGGTTCCAGCCCATCTGCTTGCGGTACTCGGCCAGCAGTAGCGTGAAGTTCTCGCGGTCCTCGTCGCGCACGACGTTGGGCGGCTCCATGTTGCCGTTGCTGGCAGGCCATTCCCAGTCGAGGTCGACGCCGTCGAAGACGCCCTTAGCGGCACCCTCCGGCAGACCCGGCAGGTTGCCCTTGATCCACATGTCGGTGCACGACTTCACGTGCGCGGCGCGCGACTCCGGCGTCAGCGCGGCGTTGGAGAAGTAACGGGAGCCCGTCCAGCCGCCGAGCGAGATGTTGATGTGCAGCTTCGGGTACTTGGCCTTGAGCTGCTTGAGCTGGTTGAGGTTGCCCATCAGGGCCTGTCCCGGCTCGTCGGCCTTGCCGCTGACGGACTGCTCCGCCGTGTACGGCATCTGCCAGTCGGCCCACGGGTCGGCGCTGACGCACTTGCCGGACTCGTCGAGGAATCCGAAGGCGTAGTTGAGGTGCGTGAGCCGCGCCGCGGCCCCGCTGTCGACGAGGTTGCGGACCCGGAAGTTCCGGCCGTACACGCCCCACTGGATGAAGTACCCGACCGTGCGGGTCTTCGAGTAGCCGTGGTGCCCATCGGTCTCGACATCGGCGTTCGCGGGCGCATAAGCCAGCGACGCGGACAGGGCGCCGACCACGAGCGTGGCGACACCCCATCTCCGTCTGGACATGGTTCTCCTCAATACGGATCGCGGCAGCGGCGATGTGGTCCACAGCACCATAGGGCTGAGGTCTAGACCATTGCTACGTCCGATCGGAGGTATGTCCTAAACCGCCCCGTACAGACGGTCACCGGCATCGCCCAGGCCGGGGACGATGTAGCCGGAGTCGTTCAACCGCTCGTCCACGGACGCCGTGATGAGACGCACCGGGAGTTTGGAGTCCTCGAGGTGGTTGATGCCCTCGGGCGCCGCGAGCACGCACACGGCCGTCACGTCGGTCGCGCCGCGCTGGGTCAGCAGCCGGATCGTGTACGCCATCGAGCCGCCGGTCGCGAGCATCGGGTCGAGCACGAACACCGGGCGTCCCGCGAGGTTCTCCGGCAGCGACTCCATGTACGGGGTGGGCTGCAACGTCTCCTCGTCGCGCGCGAGGCCGACGAACCCCATCTGGGCGTCCGGGATCAGCTTGTGCGCCTGGTCGGCCATGCCCAGACCGGCCCGCAGCACCGGCACGAGCAGCGGCGGGTTCGCGAGCTTGTAGCCCGTGGTCCGCGCGAC
Organism: Lentzea nigeriaca; assembly: GCF_016907955.1. GTDB lineage: Bacteria > Actinomycetota > Actinomycetes > Mycobacteriales > Pseudonocardiaceae > Lentzea > Lentzea nigeriaca. The sequence continues at coordinate 440,037 of NZ_JAFBCX010000004.1, forward strand.
CGGGGTGTGCGTGCGCTCCTCGGTCAGCGGCGCCTCACGCATGGCCTCGTAGACCAGCATGACGGTGAGTTCCTGCAGCGCGGCACGGAAAGCAGCGTTGTCCGTGCGCGCATCGCGCATGGTTGTGAGTCTCGCCTTGGCGAGTGGATGATCGACGACGAGGACGTCCATGCCCGACACCGTAACCGCTGCGAGGAGCCAAGGGTGTTCGAAGAGATCTACCGCGAGGCGCGTCAGCGCATCGTCGGCCTGACGATGGGCCTGAGCGCCGACGAACTGGCCCGCGTGGTGCCCGCCTGTCCTGAGTGGACCGTGCACCAGCTGATCGCGCATCTGGCCGGCGGAGCCTCCGATCTGGTGAACGGCCGCATGGAGGGCGCACCGGGTACCGAGTGGACGGCGCGGCACGTCGCCGAGCGCGAGAACGTCCCGGCGGACGACCTGCTGCAGCAGTGGAACGCCGCCGGCACACGCATCGACGCGATGGAACGGATCCCGCACCAGCTGGCGTTCGACGCGATCACCCACGAGGCGGACCTGCGGGCGGCGCTCGGCCGGGAACGCCTGCCGGACTCCGTGTGGTTCCCGACCCTGGTGTGGATGGTACCGCGCGTGCTGCCAGGGGTGACCTTCAAGACCGACCTCGGCGTGATCGGCGACGGCCCGGCCACGATCGAGGCCGGGGCGTTCGACCTGTGGCGCGCGTTCTTCGGCAGGCGGTCGCGCCGCCAGATGCAGGCGTGGCCCTCCTCCGACCCGGCACTGGTGGAGAAGATCCCGTTCTTCCCCACGCGCGACACCGATCTGGTGGAGTGAACGCCGTTAACTGAAGGGTGTAGGGTCGGCCGCGTGACCGACCACGTGCGCATCGGAGTGCTCGGCGCGGCCATGATCACGCCGCCAGCCGTCATCCGCCCTGCCCGCTCCTCGACCGTCGCCGAGGTGGTGGCGATCGCCGCTCGCTCGGCCACCCGCGCCCAGGCCTTCGCCGACAAGCACGGCATTCCGCGCGTGCACGGCTCCTACGAGGACCTGCTGGCCGACCCGTCCGTGGATGCCGTCTACAACCCGCTGCCCAACGGCCTGCACGGCAAGTGGACGCTCGCCGCGCTGGAAGCCGGCAAGCACGTGCTGTGCGAGAAGCCGTTCACCGCCAACGCGGCCGAAGCGGCTTCCGTCGCGGCCGCCGCAAACGCTTCCGGGCTTGTGGTCATGGAGGCGTTCCACTACCGCTACCACCCGCTGGCCATCCGGGTCGACGAGATCATGCGGTCCGGCGTGCTGGGCCCGTTGCGGCACGTCGAAGCCAGCGTGTGCTTCCCGCTGCCGGTGTTCTCCAACATCCGCTACGACTACTCGCTCGCGGGCGGCGCGATGATGGACGCGGGCTGCTACGCCGTGCACATGGCCCGGCTGCTGGGCGGCGAGGAACCCGAGGTCCGTTCCGCACGGGCGTTGCTGCGCGGCCCCTCGATCGACCGCGCGATGCGTGCCTCGTTGCGCTTTCCCTCCGGCCACACCGGTTCCGTGCACGCGTCGATGTGGTCGTCGACGGTGTTCAAGCTGTCGATGAAGGCCATCGGTGAGAACGGCACGCTGAGCGTCTTCAACCCGCTCGGGCCGCAGATGTTCCACCGGTTGTCGTTGCGGCTCAAGAACAGGAACTCGGTCGAGACGTTCGGGCGGCGCGCCACCTACGCCTACCAGCTCGACGCGTTCACCGACGCCGTGCTGCACGGCAAGCCGTTCCCGACCACCGCGGACGACGCGGTGAAGAACATGACCGTGATCGACTCGGTCTACCGGGCGGCCGGGCTGCCGGTACGTCAGCCGACCGCGTGACCCACGTCACCCAACCTCTCGTCCCCTTCGCCGTGTCCTGAGGGTGGACAGAAGGGGGAGGGTTGGCTGACAACGAGTACACCGAGTACGTCACGGCGGCGCTGCCCTGGTTGCGGCGCACCGCCTACCTGCTCTGCGGCGACGTGCACGGCGCCGACGACGTGGTGCAGGTCGCGATCACGCGGCTGTACACGAACTGGCGCAAGGCCAGGGCCGCCGACAACCTCGACGCCTACGTGCGGGCGATCCTGGTCCGCGCGTTCCTCAACGAACGCAGGCGGCCGTGGAGCCGGGTGCGCCTCTTCGACCGGGTCGACGACCTGCACACCGTGGCGAACCCGGACTTCGAGACCCGCGAGGAGGTCCGGGTCGCGCTGATGCGCCTGACGCCGGGGCAGCGCGCGGTGCTCGTCCTGCGCTTCCTGTCCGACCTGCCCGTGGCCGAGGTCGCGCGTGCTCTGCGGTGCTCGGAAGGCACGGTGAAGAGCCAGACCTCCGCCGGACTCACGGCCCTGCGCGCACAGTTGGGAGTGACCCAGTGATGTCCGAAGAGGACGGTGCACGGCTGTTGGGGCCGTTGCGGGACACGGACGTTCCCGCTTCCGACGGTGTCAGCGTGGCGCGGGCGATTCGTTCCGGCAAGCGCACCAAGGCGTTGCGGGTGATGGCGGCCGGAGCGTTCGTGCTGATCATCGCCGGTGTGCTGCCGCTAGTGGTGCGGCACGCTCCCGATCCGGTGGCCGCCAGGACGTTCGACCCGCTGGTGCGCACCGTCAGCGTTGGTTCGGTGGCGGGGTTCCGGCCGCTGACCTACGTCACCGGGCGCGAACGCCAGCTGGTGCTGCTGACACCGGACAGCAAGAGCTACGAGTCCGCGCACGTCATGGTCAACGCACCGGGCGCGCAAGGTGCACCGTCGGGCGAACCGATGCCGGACATCAACGGCAGGCGTGCGTTGTGGACGGGCACGAACGTCGCGGTCGAGTGGCAGCACGACGCGTGGGCCTTCGTTGAGGTGCAGGGATTTCCCGACGACCGGGACCGGGCGCGGCTGTTGGCGGAGAGCCTCAGGTTCGACGAGCACGTGCAGATCAAGGTCCCGTTCACCGTTGAGACCTCGTGGCAGCTCGACGGCGTTCGCGACACCGACGGCATCATCGAGCTGGTGTTCGCCAACGACGTTCGCGTCGGGAGGAGCGGCGTCAGCGGGCCCGGACTGGGCCGGGTGCCCCGCACGGAGCTGGACGCGTTGGAGAAGTCGGTACGACCGGCCGATCCCCCGGTGACGGACCCGTTGCGCTGACGCCACCCGATTCGGTGGCCGTTCGACCCGATCCGGGAGTAAAGAATCGACAAAGCGACTCCGAAGTGTCTCGTAACCAGTTGAGACACGGAGGTGCGCACGGTGACCATCGAGCGGAAGCCCGTCCAGCAGTTGTGTGAATCCCCGCTGCTCATCATGGCTGTGTCGGCGTTACTCGCAGTGCTGATCGGCGTGCTGCCGATGCTGTGGGGCCACAGCCCGGCGCTCGCGGCGGGGCTCGCCGGTCTGCTCGTTCTGGCTTTCGCGATCACCATCAAGTACGCACCGAATCGGAAGTGACAGCCCTAGACTCGATCGGGTGAGCGACGAGCTGGTACCAGCTGACCAGAGTCACATGCGCGCGTCGGACGCGGACCGGGAACGGATCGCGCAGGTGCTGCACAGGGCGACCGCCGAAGGCCGCCTCGACATCCACGAGCTGGACGAGCGACTCGCGGCCGTCTACGCCGCGAAGACCTACGGCGAACTCGCTCCCATCACCGCCGACCTGGTGCTGAGCGGCCTGCCCCAGCCCCCTGCCGTGCCGCAGTACCAACCGGTCGTGAGCGACCGCATCGGCGGCCAGCCGGGCAGCGCGGTGTCGATCGCTTTCTGGTCCGGCGTCAACCGCAAGGGCCAGTGGGTCGTCCCGCGCATGCACAACGCCGTCGCGATCATGGGCGGCATCGAGCTCGACCTGACGCACGCGAGCTTCGCCGAGGCCGAGGTGACCATCAGCGTGTTCGCGTTCTGGGGCGGGGTCGAGATCCGCGTGCCGGACGACATCAACGTCAAGGTCGACGGGTTCGGGTTCATGGGCGCGTTCGAGGACAGGGCACCGGGGCGGCGGCACATCCCCGGTGCGCCGACCGTGCGGATCACCGGACTCGCGATCATGGGTGGCGTGGAGGTCAAGGGGCCGAAGCGCAAGAAGTCCAGCGTCCTGCGCGAACTCCTCGACTGATGCTGCCGGTCGACCTGCTCGAGCCGGACACGACCACTCACCGGGGCGATTTCGAGCGCCTCGACCAGGTTGTGGACCACCTGCGGAAGTGGCTGGGGCAACTGCCGGGCGACTGGTCGTGGCTGGGCGAGCCCGTCGAGGATCTCGACCTGCTCGGCTGAGCGTCTTCCGCTGAACGCGGCGGCCGGTTACCCTCCTGCGACCGCATGCCGTCCCCCCGCGAAGGTCATGACGACTCCCTCCGACAGACCCGTTTTCGTTGATCCGAGCGGCCGCCGCCGCAAGGTGATGCGCATCGCCATCGGCACTGTTGCCGCTGGTGTGGTGGCATATCTGGTGTTGCTCGTGGTCGCGCTCGCCGGTGGTCCGGTGAAGCCGGCAACGCTGTTGCCGATCCCGCACGCCGATGTGCCCACCCTCGTCAGCACGACGGCGGACACCCCGCGTCCGTCACCCGAAGCAACATCATCGCCACGCAACGAAACCACGACCACACCGCCGGCCACCAAGACCGCGGCCCCCGTGACGGACGCCACCACCACGACCACGACGACCGAGCCCGGCAACAAGCGGACCGATCCGCCCGGCTCGTCGAACCGGCCGAGCAATCCCGGGCAGGGCGGCAAGCCGTGAGGCCTCAGCCGCGGGCGCACTGGGCGCTGCTGGCGCTGGGCATGGTGGTGCTGCTCGGCGCGCTGTTGCTGGACACCTTCGTCGTCGGGCACGTCGGCCAGGGCGCGCAACCGACGGCGGGGCCCGCCAACACCGTGCCGGAGAGCGTGCACCAGGGCGGGCCGCTGATCGGCGACACCGGCACCGGACTGAGTTCCCGCACCACGCCGGACCGCACCGTGGTGCTGACGTTCGACGACGGGCCGGATCCCGAGTGGACGCCGAGGATCCTCGACGTGTTGCGGCGCAACGGTGTCAAGGCGACGTTCTTCGTCACCGGAGCGGCCGCCGCGCAGCACCAGGACGTGCTGGGGCAGATCGAGGCCGAGGGTCACGAGGTCGGGCTGCACACGTTCACGCACGTCGACCTCGGCAAGGTCGGTGAGACGCGCGCCCGGCTCGAGATCGGGCAGACCGGGCTCGTCGTCGCGAGCGGCACCGGGAAGTCGAGCCGGCTCGTGCGGCCGCCGTACTCGAACCGGCCGGACGCCGTCGACGACGAGGACCTGGTCGGCATCGAACGGATCACGACTGCCGGAAACCTCGCGGTGCTCTCCGACCTCGACAGCGAGGACTGGCGCAGGCCGGGTGCGGACGCCGTGCTCGCGAACGCCACGCCGAAGGACGACAAGGGCGCCGTGGTGCTGATGCACGACGGCGGTGGTGACCGGTCCCAAACCGTTGCGGCGCTGGAGAAGCTGATCCCGGCGCTGAAGCAGCGCGGGTTCGCGTTCCAGACCACCAGCGCGGCGTTCGGGATCGCGCAGGCCACCGAACCGGCGACGGCGACGGAACGCGCCCAGGGCACGGCCGTGTCGCTCGCGGTGCGGTTCTCCCGGTTCGTCACCGAGATGCTGACCTGGCTCGTCATGATCTCGAGCGGGCTGGCGCTGGCCCGCGCGGCCGTTCTGCTGGTGACGACCGCGATCCACGCGCGCCGCAAGCCCGGCAAGCACGCACCGCGGCTGAACCCGCAGATGGTGACCGTGCTGGTGCCCGCCTACAACGAGGAAGCGGGCATCGAGGCCACCGTCCGCACGATCCTCGCCAGCACCACGCCGGTCCACGTGATCGTGATCGACGACGGGTCCACCGACCGCACGTCGGAGGTGGTGAAGAGCCTTCACCTGCCCAATGTTTCGCTGGTGCGCCAGAAGAACGCGGGCAAGGCTGCGGCGCTGAACACCGGGCTGCGGCACACCCGCACCGAGCTCGTCGTCATGGTCGACGGCGACACGGTTCTGGAACCGGAGACCGTCGGCAACCTCGTGCAGCCGTTCGCCGACCACGCCGTCGGAGCGGTGTCGGGCAACGCCAAGGTGGGCAACAGGTCCGGGATTCTCGGGCGCTGGCAGCACATCGAGTACGTGATCGGCTTCAACCTCGACCGCCGCATGTACGACGTCATGCAGTGCATGCCGACGGTTCCCGGCGCGGTCGGCGGTTTCCGCGTCAGCGCGTTGCGTGAGGTCGGTGGCGTGCCGGAAGACACGCTCGCCGAGGACACCGACCTGACGATGGCGCTGGAACGCGCCGGGTGGTCGGTCGTCTACACCGAGTCGGCGCGGGCGTGGACCGAGGCGCCGGCGAGCCTCGGCCAGCTGTGGCGGCAGCGCTACCGCTGGTGCTACGGCACGTTGCAGGCGATGTGGAAGCACCGCGGCGCCGTCTTCGAGCGCGGCATGGGCGGCAAGCTCGGCCGCCGCGCGCTGCCGTATCTGTTCCTCTACCAGGTCGCGCTGCCCGTGCTGGCGCCGGCAATCGACGTGTTCGCGCTGCTGAGCCTGTGGACGAATCCCGCCCGCGGCGCGCTGGCCTGGCTCGGCTTCCTCGCGCTGCAGCTGGTTCCCGCGGTGATCGCGTTCCGGCTCGACGGCGAACGACTGCGGCCGCTGTGGGCCGTCGCGTTGCAGCCGATCGTCTACCGGCAGCTCATGTACCTCGTCGTGATCCAGTCCGTGATCACGGCGATGGCCGGTGCGGTGCTGCCGTGGCAGAAGCTCAAGCGCACGGGCAGCGCCGCCCAGAACGCGCCGGAGATCGACGAGACCACGGTGCCGCTGTACCGCGCGAACCTGCGTCCGCACGGCCCAGTCCGTCCGCCCGGAACCGGTGGTCCCGCAGGACGCGGGCAGGGCCGCCCTGGCCGCGCACCCGGCAGAACCGGCACTCGATCAGCTCCCCGCGACAGGGCCTGAGCAGCGCAAACGGCTTCACTTAGGACGGGCGTCCCATTCCGCCTAGACTCCGGGTCATGGCTGCTCCAACGACACTGCCGTCGGCCCTGGCTGACGCCGTGCGCGACGAATCGTCGCTGCGGCGTTTCCTCCACGGGCTCCCCGGCGTCGACCAGGTCGGCGTCGAGCAACGAGCCGCGGGCCTCGGCACGCGGAGCATCAAGAAGGCCGCCAAGCTGCACGCCATCGACCTGGCGATCAGCATGGTCGACCTGACCACGCTGGAAGGCGCGGACACCCCCGGCAAGGTGCGCAGCCTCGCCGCCAAGGCGAAGCGTCCCGACCCGGAGCGGCCGGACGTGCCTCAGGTCGCGGCGGTGTGCGTCTACCCGGACATGGTGAAGACGGCGGCCGACGAGCTCAAGGGCACCGGGATCAACGTCGCCAGTGTCGCGACGGCGTTCCCGAGCGGGCGCAGCACGATGGACATCAAGCTGGCCGACACCCGGTTCGCCGTCGAGCAGGGCGCGAGCGAGGTCGACATGGTGATCGACCGCGGCGCGTTCCTCTCCGGCCGGTACGGCCAGGTGTTCGAGGAGATCGTGAAGGTCAAGGAGGCCTGCGGGGACGCGCACCTCAAGGTCATCCTGGAGACCGGCGAGCTCGTGACGTACGACAACGTCCGCCGCGCGTCCTGGCTCGCGCTGCTCGCCGGTGGCGACTTCATCAAGACGTCGACCGGCAAGGTGCAGCCGGCCGCGACGTTGCCGGTCACGCACGTGATGCTGCAGGCCGTGCGGGACTGGAAGACCCAGACCGGTGAGCTGCGCGGGGTGAAGCCCGCCGGCGGCATCCGCAGCACCAAGGACGCGATCAAGTACCTGGTGGCCGTGCACGAGGTGGCCGGACCGGAGTGGCTCGACCCGCACCTCTTCCGGTTCGGCGCGTCGACGTTGCTGAACGACCTGCTCATGCAGCGGCGGACCCAGTTGGACGGCCACTACAGCGGCCCGGACTACGTGACGGTGGACTGAAGACATGTGGGAATACGCCCCCGCGCCCGAGTCGCGGGACATCGCGAACCTCAAGCCGAACTACCGGATGTTCGTCGACGGCAAGTTCGTCGAGGGCACCGGCGAACCGCTCAAGACCATCAACCCGGCCACCGAAGAGGTGCTCGCCGAGGTCTCCACGGCATCAGCGTCCGATGTGGACAATGCCGTCAAGGCGGCCCGGCGCGCGTACGACCGCGTGTGGTCGAAGATGCCGGGAAGTGAGCGGGCCAAGTACATCTACCGGATCGCGCGGCAGATCCAGGAACGCGCGCGTGAGCTCGCGGTGCTGGAGTCGCTCGACAACGGCAAGCCGATCAAGGAGTCGCGCGACGTCGACGTGCCGACCGCCGCGGCGCACTTCTTCTACCACGCGGGCTGGGCGGACAAGCTCTCCTACGCGGGCTACGGGCCGGACCCGAAGCCGCTGGGCGTCGCGGGACAGGTGATCCCGTGGAACTTCCCGCTGCTGATGGCCGCGTGGAAGATCGCGCCGGCGCTGGCGTGCGGCAACACCGTCGTGCTGAAGCCGGCCGAGACCACGCCGCTGACCGCGCTGGTGCTGGCCGACATCATCCAGCAGTGCGACCTGCCGCCGGGCGTCGTCAACATCATCCCCGGCGCCGGTGACGTCGGTGCGGCGCTCGTCGAGCACGGCGACGTCAACAAGGTGGCGTTCACCGGGTCGACCGAGGTCGGCAAGATCATTCAGCGCCAGCTGGCCGGCTCTTCGAAGAAGCTGACGCTGGAACTGGGCGGCAAGGCCGCGAACATCGTGTTCGACGACGCGCCGCTCGACCAGGCCGTCGAGGGCATCGTCAACGGCATCTTCTTCAACCAGGGCCACGTCTGCTGCGCCGGATCCCGCCTGCTGGTGCAGGAGTCCGTCGCGGACGAGCTGCTGGAGAAGCTGCACGTGCGAGTCTCGACGCTGCGCGTCGGCGACCCGCTGGACAAGAACACCGACGTCGGCGCGATCAACTCGCGCGAGCAGCTCACCAAGATCAAGGAGCTCACCGAGTCGGGCGAGGCGGAGGGCGCGCAGCGGTGGACGTCGTCGTGCCCGTTGCCGGACAAGGGTTTCTTCTTCGCCCCGACGGTGTTCTCCAACGTGTCGCAGGCGATGCGGATCGCCCGCGAGGAGATCTTCGGCCCGGTGCTGTCGGTGCTGACGTTCCGCACGCCCGACGAGGCCGTGGCCAAGGCGAACAACACGCCGTACGGCCTGTCCGCCGGCGTCTGGACGGAGAAGGGCTCGCGGATTCTCTGGATGGCGCAACGGATGCGCGCCGGCGTGGTGTGGTCCAACACGTTCAACCGCTTCGACCCGGCCGCGCCGTTCGGCGGGTACCAGGAGTCGGGCTTCGGCCGTGAGGGCGGCCGCACCGGTCTGGAGGCCTACCTCGATGTCTGATCGCGTCTCGGTCGCGAAGACCTACAAGCTCTACATCGGCGGCGCGTTCCCGCGGTCCGAGTCGGGTCGCAGCTACCCGGTGACCGACTCGAAGGGCGGGTTCCTCGCCAACGCCGCGCAGGGCTCCCGAAAGGACGCCCGTGACGCGGTTTCCGCCGCCCGCAAGGCTTTCCCCGGCTGGTCGGGTGCTACGGCCTACAACCGCGGCCAGGTGCTGTACCGGGTTGCCGAGGTGCTGGAGGGCCGCCGCGAGCAGTTCATCACCGAGGTCGCGGCCTCCGAGGGCGTGCCGCTGAAGAAGGCTCAGTCCCTTGTGGACAGCGCCATCGACCGCTGGGTCTGGTACGCGGGCTGGACGGACAAGATCGCGGCCGTGCTGGGTTCGTCGAACCCCGTTGCGGGGCCGTACTTCTCGTTCTCCACGCCGGAGCCGACGGGTGTGGTGGCCGTGCTGGCACCGCAGCAGTCGTCGTTGCTCGGCCTGGTGTCCGTGATCGCACCGGTGATCGCGTCCGGCAACACCTGCGTGGTCATCACCTCGCAGGAACGCCCGTTGCCCGCGATCACGCTGTCCGAGGTCCTCGCGACGTCGGACGTGCCCGGCGGCGTCGTCAACATCATCACCGGCCGCACCGCGGAGATCGCGCCGTGGCTCGCGTCGCACGGCGACGTGAACGCGTTGGATCTGACCGGCGCACCCGAGTCGTTGCGCGCCGACCTGGAGCGCTCGGCGGCGGGCACGGTGAAGCGCGTGCTGCGCAACAAGACCGGCGAGGACTTCACCGTCACGCCGGACCTGTCGCGGATCCGCGCCTACCTCGAAACGAAGACCGTCTGGCACCCGATGGGCGTCTGATCTCGGGGAGACGATGAAGGGAACCGTATCCACCTCAGGTGGATACGGTTCCCTTCATCGTTCTTCAGGAGTTGACCAGGCCCGCTCGCCACGCCCATGAGGCGATCCCGACGCGGTTGCGCACGTTGAGCTTCGTCTGCACGGACGCGAGGTGCGTCTTCACCGTCGACAGCGACAGGAAGAGCGACGACGCGATCTCCTGGTTGCTGAGCCCGCGCGCGACCTCCCGCACGACGTCCTGCTCGCGCGCGGTGAGCAGGCTGAGGTCCGGCTTGCCCGCGGGACGGGAGAAGTGCTCCAGCATCCGGACGGTCACCTGGGGCGAGATCAGCGCGTTGCCCTGAGCCGCCGCCCGCACCGCCTCGACCAGCAACGCCGGCCCCGCGTCCTTGGTGAGGAAGCCGGAAGCACCGTTCTCCAACGCGGTGTGCACGTACTCGTCCAGGTCGAACGTGGTCACCACGACGACCTTGGTCGAACCGGAGATCTTCTTGGTGACCTCGAGGCCGTCCAGGCCGGGCATGCGGATGTCGAGCAGCGCCACGTCCGGGTTGTGCTCGCGGACCGCGGTCACGGCGCTGATGCCGTCCGCGACGTCCGCGACCACCGTGATGTCCGGCTGCTTCTCGAGGATCATCCGGAAGCCGACGCGGACCATCTCCTGGTCGTCGGCGATGAGAACCGAGATCACTTTTTCCCTTCCAGCGGTAGCTCCGCGAGCACCTGCCAGCCGTTCTCCCGCGGCCCCGCGGAGAACAGGCCGCCGAGCAGGTCCACCCGCTCACGCATGCCTACGAGACCGTATCCGCCCTGGTTCAGCTCGTGCGGCCGGCCGTCGTCGGCGATGATCACGCGCAGCGCCCCTCCCGGTGTCCGGGAGATCTCCACGTCGATCATCGTCGGGGACACCGCGTGCTTGTGCACGTTGGTCAGCGACTCCTGGACCAGGCGCAACACCGAGCGGCCGAGCTCAGGCGGAACCTCGTCAGGCAGGTCGATGCGCAGTCTGGTCTCGAAGCCGAGCTCGCGGGTGCGTTCGACGGTCGAGATGACGTCGGCTGCCAGGTCGGTCGTCGCGACGTCCTCCCCGCCCTGGCGCAGCGTGCCGACGAGGCGCCGCATCGCGCCCAGGGCTTCCGTGCCCGATCGGACGATGCCGGGCAGCAGGCGGTGGGCGGCGCGCGGGTCGTCGTCGGAGACCTCCAGCGCGGCCTGGGCCTGCACGAGCATGCCCGTCACGTGGTGCGCGACCACGTCGTGCAGCTCGCGGGCCAGCGCGATCCGCTCTTCCTTCTGCGCGTCGGTGACGGCGGCCGCGATCAACCGGCCGCTCTCGGTGTCCCGCGCGCGGAAGTACAGACCGACACCGATAGCCCCGAAGCCCAGGACGAGCGAGCCGAGGATCTCGTTGTAGTTCCTGCCAGAGAGCCAGTTGTCACGGACGATCGCGGCGAAGAAGCTCACGGCCATCAGCGAGCCCACCGACCACATGGCGGCGCGGCGCGGTTCCTCGCGCACGATGACGGCGGTCAGGACCAGGCACGCCGCGGTCTCGGCGACGGTCAGCGGGCTCAGCAGCGTGGGCAGGTTGACGCTGTACAGCCGGATGACGAACGACGCCAGGAAGATCGACGCCACCGTCACCGGGATGGTGAACGCGCGTGACTTGAACGAGGCGACGGCCGCGATGCACGGAGGCACGCTGAGCAGCCACACCAGCGCTTCCGCCCGGCCCGGCCCGTTCATCAGCACGAGCTCGCCACCCATGAGCAACGCCAGCACGGCGGCGATCGGCCATTGGCCCCGATGACTGTCCACGGCAGACAACGGTAGGACCATCACACCCCTCCGGCCTCGGTCATCCGGCTGATCCGGTGTGTCGTTCCGGCTGAGGTTTTGCCGGCCGGCCCAGGGCACCTTGAGATGCATGAATTCGGTTCTGGCCGCTCGTGGCCTGGTCAAGACCTACGGCGACGTGCACGCGCTCGCCGGGGTGGACATCGACATCTCCCCTGGGGACGTGCTGGCGGTAGTCGGTCCGTCCGGTTCCGGCAAGACGACGCTGCTGCACGTGCTGTCCGGCATCCTGCGTGCCGACGGCGGCGAGGTGTTCCTCGACGGGCACGCGATCGGCGAGCTGAACGAGACAGGGCGCAGCGAGCTCCGCCGCACGGCGTTCGGGTTCGTGTTCCAGTCCGGCATGCTCGTCGCCGAGCTCACCGCGGAGGAGAACGCCGCGCTGCCGATGCTGCTCGCCGGCCGTTCGCGCGAGGAGTCGCTCGCCGCGGCCAGGGAGTGGCTGGAACGCCTCGGCCTGCGGGGCATGGAGAAGCGGCGACCCGATGAGCTGTCCGGCGGGCAGGCGCAACGGGTGGCGATCGCGCGAGCCCTCGCGCACCGGCCGCGGGTGATCTTCGCCGACGAACCGACCGGCGCCCTCGACACCCGCACCGGCCAGGAGATGATGACCGCCCTGCTGGCCGCGGCGGAGGAGACCAACGCAGCAGTCGTGATCGTGACCCACGACAAGGCGATCGCGGACCGGGCGCTGCGAGTGGTCGAGATCCAGGACGGCCGGATCGCCGCCGGGGTGTCGGCATGAGGATCGCGCTCGCGGTGTTGCGCCGCGACCGGCGCAGCCAGGTCGCCACCGTGCTGGTCGCGCTGGGCGTGATGATCGCGGTGTCGCTGGTGCTGTGGCTCGTCGCCGCGCCGAACGGCCTGCAGGCGCGGGCGGATCGCACGGCGTGGCGCGACCTTCTGGGCAACCCCGACCAGAGCGGCGTGATTTCCGTTGCGGTGAACAACGATTCGTTCGACGGCAAGCTCATCCAGCGGTTCGACGTCGCACGTCTGCAGCAGGGCGATGTACCGGTGGCGGAGGGCATCGTCAGGTTTCCCGAAGCGGGTGAGGTGCTGCTGTCCCCCGCGTTGAACGACCTCGTGCGCGGCACACCCGCCGAGAAGCTCGGCAATCGCTTCCCCGGCAAGCAGATCGGCGAGCTCGGGCCGGAAGCGCTGAAGTACCCCGGTGAGCTCGTCGCGATCGTGGGGCAGGACAAGCTCGACAACGGTTACCGGGCAACGGGTCTGCGGGGCGGCCCCGGTTCGTACCGCAACGACTACCACGGCATGCTCTACCTGCTCACCCGCGTCGGGCTCGTCGTGCTCGTCGTGCCCTGCCTCGTGCTGGTCGCGTCGGCGGCTCGGTTGACCGCGGCGAAACGGGAACGGCGCCTGGCCGCGCTGAGGCTGGCCGGCGCGTCACCGAAGCAGGTCATCGTGATGACGGCCGTGGAAACCGCGGTCGGCGCGGTCGTCGGCAGCGTGCTCGGCGTGCTGCTGGCCCAGCCGTTCAGCCACCTCACCGCGAAAATCCCGTGGGAGGGCGGCACCTGGTATCCGGGCGACTTCGTGCCTTCGGCCGGGGTCGTGGCCGCGGTCGCCGTGCTCGCTCCGGTGCTGGTCATCGCGGCGGCGATCATGGGGCTGCGGCGGGTGGTGCAGAAACCGCTCGCGGCGGTGGGGAAGCGCAAGGTGCGGTCCTGGCGGCTGCTGATGATCGCCGGTGCGCTGGGCGTGTTCTTCCTCGGGATCGTGTACGCCCAGGGAGCCCGTGGCGACAACCAGTTCACCGTGGTGCTCCTCGGTCTCGGCGCGGTGGCGATGGCGCTGGTGCTGGCCGGACCGGTGGTGACGGCGTGGGTCGGGCGGTTCTTCGTCGGGAGGTGGACCAAGCCGTCGACGCTGCTCGCCGGTCGGCGGTTGGCCGGTGACCCGGTGGCGGCGTTCCGCGGTTCGGCCGGTGTGGTCATCGCCGTGTTCACCGGCTCGATGGCGCTGACCATGTTGCCAGGACTGGAAAGTCAGGTGCCGTATCGCGACGGCACGTGGCGCGAGGAGGCCATCGTCGCCGAACAGGTGGCGCACGACGTCACGCCGTTGCGGCTGCAGACCTCGGCGCCGATCGCCACGATGCTGGACGGTTCGGTGAGCACCGGCAAAGACACCGACTACGGGACGTACGTGCTCGTCGGCAAGTGCGCTGACGTCGCGAAGGTGCTGAACGGATTGAGCTGCGGGCCAGGCCCTGCCGTGTACGCGCACTCGAAGCTGACCGGCGACGTGTTCAAGTCGTCCGGGCAGAAGGACCAGGTGACCGCGAAGCTGCCCGCGCGGTACGAGACGCGGCCGTTCGACGGCGCCGGCCACATCAGCGCCGTGATCGACCCGGAGCTGTTGCCGGGCACCGAGGGCAAGGTGTCGATGGTCGGCTTGCCGACCACACCGGAGAACCGCGACGCCGTGCACACCGCGTTGATCGGCACGCTACCGGGCGTCCGGCTGGTCGACGGTGAACAGCGTGAGCTGTACGGCAGCACGCTGATGGAGGACCTGCAACGGGCCACGATCATCGGCCTCTCGATCGCGGCGGTGCTCGGCGGGATCGGCGCCGCGGTGGCCGCGGCCGGCTCCGTGATCGACCGCAGGCGCACTTTCGGCGCTTTGATCGCGGCCGGAACGCCCATTCGGGTGCTGGCTCACGCACTGCGCCGAGAAGTGATGTTGCCGGTGTTCGCGGTCACAATCGCGGCGTGCGGTGCGGGCCTTGTCGTCGGCCTCGGATTGCTCACTCTGGCACGCGGACTGGTGGGGCACGGCGAAATGCCGCTGACGCCGTGGGTGGCTGCTCCCGTTGCCGTCGGCATGGTGGTCGCGCTGGTCGCAGCCCTGGCGTGTGGTCCGGTTCTACGCGGCATCAGCCCGCGGGATTACTCGGCCGAGTAGCGCTCGATCGAAAGTACGAGCGGGAGACTGGCCCTCAGCGCGATGTGCGTCGAGGGCCTTCTGCCGCAACGTTCACTCGCCGGCGTGAGGTGACGCGCGGGCCCGTCGGCCCGCCTCGACGACGGCTGCCATGAAGTGCGTCCTGCTCTCGGCGCTGGACGTCGACCAGATCATGGAGGGCCTGGTGTCGCGGGGATCCTGGAACGGGCCTAGCAGGTGCGCCAGCCCAGCTCCCCGGCCGTGTTGACCTCGGGGAAGCAGTGCCCGACCGCGGTGCGCGTCTCCAGCGCCGTCGCGACCTGGTCGAACATCTCGGTGATCGACGTCCACTCCGGCTTGACCATCTCGTTGCGCTCCTGGTCCCACTCGACCACGCAGCCGCGCAGCACGCCGGGACGCAGGTCCACGGCGAGCACGTCACCCGTGCCGTCGAACGCGATCGGCAGCCACTCGGGGTGGAACCCGGCCGTCGGCGACCCCGCCTCGGTCGCGTCCGCGGGCTTGCTCAGGTGGGTGTCCCGGAGCACGAACGCCTGATATGCGCCCAACGGCGTGTAGAAGGGCGGCAGGATCTCGGCGTAGAGGCCGGCTTCGGGGCCCCCGTAGACGCTCCACCACAGCTGGAGATCGATCGGAACCCGAAGATCCGGCAGCGCGTCGTACCTCGGCCGCAACACGGCACGGGTGGCGGGCGCGTGCTCCGCCAGCCATGCCAGGATCCGGTTCCAGTGCTCGATCACACCCACGGTCCCATGATCTTGGCGGAACGTCGGGCGAGGTACCGCTCATCGGGGCAGGATCTAGGCGAACAGGTCACGACTGGGGGAAGAAGCTTCACATGGCGGAACAAGGTCTCAAGGTCGACCTCGACGCCTTGACGGGGTACGCGTCGGCGGTGAGCGGTCTGGCGAGCGAGGTCGGCACGGTCGGCACCGGCACGTTGAGCGGCACGACAGCGCTGCCGGGCGACTGCTTCGGCAAGATCGGCAACGAGGTGGGTCTGAACGCCGCGTTCCAGACCGCCGCGCAGGCGCAGATGGACGCCCTGAAGGCCGCGTCGACCGGCCTCGCCGGCCTCGGCACGGCCGTCGCGAAGGCCCGTGACGCCTATATCGCGCAGGAGGAAGCGCACGAGGCCGCACTGAACAAGGCGGCGCGCGCATGAGCGTCGAGGGCCTCCTGAGCCAGTTCATCGCACCGATGAAGGAAGACCTGGCCAAGCTCGACGGCGACACCGGTGGTGCCACACGAGCGGGCGACGCCTTCGGTCGCGCGCAGACCGCGCTCACCGATCTGGGGACGCGGCACGGGTCGGCTTCCACCGCAGTGCTGAACACCTGGTCGGGCGAGAAGGCCAACGCGTTCACCAGCCGTGTCGCCACCTTCGCCTCGGCCGCGAACACGTTGTCCGCCAACGCTTCCGTCTTCAAGACCGTAGCCGCGACCGGTGTTTCCGCGGTGACCGGCGGACGCACCGCGATCCAGGGTCTGATCGACGAGTTCACCTCGAAGGCGACGCCGAAGCTCGCCGCCGCGGTTGCCGCGTCTTTCGTCGCGGGGCCCGGCGTGGTGCTGGCCGCTCTCGCCGACCTCGCCGGGATGGCGTCCGGCTACCAGGGCAAGACCTCCGCCGAGCTGCAGAAGGTGCGCGACCAGCTCACACAGCTGGTCGGGCAGCTGAACGGCCTGCAGAAGCCCGACGTCGGCGCCCTCGAGAAGCTGGGCGAGCCGCTCGGTGGTGACGACGGCTCGACTTCCACGGCCGGTGCTTCCGACACGCCGAAGCACGACTCGAACTCCCACACGGGGTCCGGTTCCGGCTCCGGCGGTGGGGGCGGAGGTGGCGGTGGGGGCGGCGGTGGCGGCGGAAGTGGCGGTGGCGGCGGTTCCGGCCCTCGGCTTCCCGTCGCGATTCCGCCTCAGCCCGGCACCGGTGTCGGCGTGAACCTGCCGGACGGCAGCAGCGCGGAGGCCCCGAACGAGACGGCGGCCAAGGCCGTGCGGAACGCGTTGTCGGCGCTCGGCACCCCGTACGTGTGGGGTGGGGCGAACCCGCCCCAGGGCACCGACTGCTCCGGCCTGACGCAGTGGGCCTACAAGAACGCGGGGTTCGACCTTCCGCGTCCGGCGTCGTCCCAGGCCATGGGTGCGTCGGTGCCGCCGGGCCAGGTGCTGCCCGGCGACCTCGTCGTGTGGGACGGGCACGTGGCGATGGTGATCGGCAACGGCCAGATGGTCGAGGCCGGCGACCCCGTGCAGGTCAGCAAGATCCGCACGACCAACAGCGGGATGTCGTTCTACGGCTTCTACCGCCCGACGGGCTGACCTCAGCCCTTGGCGGCCTGGGCGGCGGCCTTCAGCTCGGCGAAGTTCACGATCTTCCCGGCCGCGCCCCAGGTCCCGTCGGGCTGCTCGTGGATGAGCACCCACACGCGCATCGCGTCGGACTCCTCCAGCCCGGCGGCCTCGAGCACCAGCGCCGTCGCCTCCTGCACGAGCCCCGCCTTGCGCCGCTCGGACAACACACCCGTAGGCACCCGCACGTCGACCCGGAACCGCGGCGCGTCGTCCTCGGCGGTCGTCTGCGCGCCCGCGGGCAGCTCGTGCAGGTAGGCCCACGCCACCGAGCGGAAGAACTCGTTGTCCGGAGCCCCTTCCCACTTCAGCAGCAGGGTGGCCAGGTCGCGCTGAACGCTCTTGCGGCCGGCGTCGGTCAACGCGCCGGCAGGGGCGGTCAGTTCGATCATCGGCATTGCGGACTCCCGTCTATGACAACTGTTATAGCGCGCGGAGAACGCTATCCTATGACGGTCGTTATAGCCAGAGAGGCCCCGAGATGTCCCGACAGCAGATCGTCGCAGGAGCCGCCGACATGATCCGGCGCCGCGGCCTCAACGCGACGAGCATCCGGGAGGTCGCGAAGCACGCCGGCACGCCGCTCGGGTCGACGTACCACTACTTCCCCGGCGGCAAGGAGCAGCTGGCCACCGAGGCCGTCCAGTGGGCGGCGGGCACCGTGCAGAAGGTGCTCGCGGCCAAACTGCGCAAAGGCCCGGTCGACGGACTGAAGGCGTTCTTCGCGCTGTGGCGGCAGATCGTGACGGAGACCGAGTTCCAGGCCGGCTGCCCCGTGCTCGCGGTGGCCGTCGAGGAGACCGCCGGCTCGGACGCGCTCACCGCCGCCGCCGAGGCGTTCAGGACCTGGACAGGCCAGCTTCAGGCCTCGCTTCAGGAGCAGGGCGTCGACGCGACCCGCGCCGGGAGCCTCGCCCAGCTCGCCGTCGCCGCCGCGGAGGGTGCCGTCGCGATGTGCCGGGCCCAGCGCAGCATCGAACCGCTCGACGACGTCGCGAAGGAACTGACCGCGCTCCTCGAAGCCGCTACCGGGGCGCGTACATGATCACGGCCACGCCGGCCAGGCACACCAGCGCGCCGATCACGTCGTAGCGGTCGGGGCGGAAGCCGTCCACGACCATCCCCCAGGCGAGCGAACCGGCCACGAACACACCGCCGTAGGCCGCGAGGATCCGGCCGAAGTGCGCGTCGGGCTGCAGCGTCGCAACGAAGCCGTAGAGGCCCAGCGCGATCACGCCGCCGCCGATCCACAGCCAGCCCCGGTGCTCCCGCACCCCCTGCCAGACGAGCCACGCGCCACCGATCTCCATCAGGGCGGCGAGGGCGAACAGCACGACCGAACGCAGGATCATGCGGCACACTGTCGCAGTAGGGGGTGGTCAGGTGGACGACGACGTCGAGCGCGCCGCCAGGAAGGTGCGCGATGTCGAGCAGGCCGTGTCGCAGCACGTCGAGCGCAGTGGCCCCATCACGGGGCGGGCGTCCTCACCGGACGGCGCGGTGACGGTGATCGCCACGCCCGGTGGTCCGCCGCAGCGGATCGCGGTGAGCGCGGCGGCGCTGCGGATGGGCCCGCACGGGTTGGCCACCGAGATCATGCGCGTCGCGGAGAAGGCGCAGCGCAACGCGTCGAGCAGGCTGCACCAGACGCTGGAACGCGTGGTCGACCCGCGTGAGCTGACGGAGCTCGGGTTCACGAACGAGAGGGACGAGGACGAGTTCGGGTGGCGGCGGTGAACGAGGAACGGATCCAGGCCACCGAGCAGCTGCAGCGCGACCTCGAGACCCTCACGGCCACGATCGAGCACCCGAACGGGCTGTGCATGGCCACGGCGTCCCCGAAGGGCGAGATCAAGGCGCTGCACCTGCACCCGGCGCTGCTGCAGCAGGGTGCGCAGGCGGTCGGCGAGGTCGTCACGGAGACCGTGCGGCTCGCGACCAACGCCGCCGTGCAGACGAGCTTCAACAAGCTGGCGCTGGCGCTGGGCGACGGGATGGCGATCGACGTCGAATCGATCGCGGGTGATTCGCCCTTCCGGTCGACGTGGAACCCCGTCGTGCCACCCAAATCCGCAGCTGAAGAGGCACCGCCCGAGCGGCGGCCCAGGACGCCGATCGTCGACGACCCCGACGAGGACGCGTTCTTCGAGAACCCCTTTGGGCGCCGGTGATCAGCACCGTTAGGCTCGCCCACGGCATCAGGCAGGCGTGACCGGGAGGTCAGGATGGCGCAGGACATCGTCCCCATCGAGCTGGGGCTGACGCAGGGTGACGTGGTCACGCTGTGGGCACCCCGCTGGCGCGAGAAGGGCGAGGAGTGGGAGGCGTTCCTCGGTGACGAGGAGGACCTGTTCGTCTTCCCCGACGCCGCGCACCTCGCCGCCTTCGTCCGCACCGCCGAGGAGCACGACCTCACCGATCACCCCGCGTGGTCGATCGTGCCGTCGCTGGGCGTCGCGGACCTCTCGCCGGACGACAACCACCAGTTCGACCTCGTCGGCGTGCCCGAGCTGATCGCGGAGGACCCGGACACCTGGACGATCGGTGAGCTCGCCGACGTGATCGCGATCGTGCGCGCGCTCGCGGACGTCTGCGACCTGGAGAAGGTCCACGAGGTGCTCGACTCCGCCGAGGGCTTCTCGCTGCTGCCGCAGGGCACGCTGCCGTTCAGCGGCCGTGACGGCGCGAAGCTGTGGGACGAGCTGTCCGAGGTCGTCTCCGAGAAGTGGGACGAGGTGCTCGACGCGATCGACAGCGTGGTGAGCACGCCGGAGGTCCCGGAGAAGGAGCTGGCCGTCGCGCAGGAGGAGCTCGCCGCGCTCGAGGCCGAGACGGCGGCGGCCGCCGACACCTCCGACGACGAGGACTCCGACGAGGAGACCGACGAGCCCACCGGTTTCTGGGCCGAGGTCGGCATCGACCCCATCAAGATCATCACGTCGGCCGGCGAGTTCTATACGCTGCGCTGCTACCTCGGCGACGACCCGGTGTTCCTGGGCCGCCGCGGCAAGATCGAGGTCTTCACCTCGGCGCGCGCGCTGAGCCGGTTCGTGGCCGAGAACGACGAGCACGACCTCGCCGAGGTCGAGACGTGGAACGACGTCAAGGTCAAGGCCACCGCCGGTGAGCTCGATGTCGACGTGGACGACGACAACGTCTACGTGCTGACAGGCATCGCCGAGGACATGGAGGAGGGCCCCGACGCCCTCGACCCGCAGCAGCTCGACCTCGCCGTCGAACTGTTCGAGGACGCGGGCGAGTGGGCTGAGGACGAGTCCGTGAAGGAGGCGCTGGCGTCGTCCGAGTCGCTGGGCTGGCTGGTGTCCTTCGTCGTCGCGCCGGACCCGACGCGTCTCGCGCCGTCCGCTCCCTACGACTCCGAGGTGGCCGCGTTCCGCGAGCTGCAGGCGAAGTTCGAGGACCGCCTCAACACCAACTGAGGCCATTGCGCTGCTGGACGGGCCACTCCGCGCGGGGTGGCCCGTTTTCGTCTACACCCGACACCACCTGTATGATACAGGTTTATGACAGGTTCTCGGTCGCAGCGCCTCGCCGCTGACCTGAGGGAACGCATCACGCTCGGCGACTACGGCCCGGCAGGCGCCATCGAGAGCGAGGCCGAACTCGGCCGCCGCTACGAGATCAGCCGCGTGACCGTGCGCCGCGCGCTGGAGCAGCTCCGGGACGAGGGCCTACTGGCATCGCGAAAAGGCGCCGGCTGGTATGTCGCGTCGTTCGCGCAGCCGCTCGCGCTGGGCACGTTCCAGCACGCGCGGTCCGCGGTCGCCGAAGCCGGGGTCTCGCTGGTGCGCACCGTCCTCGAGTACGGCTACCGCGAGGCGCCTTCGAGTGTCGCCCTGACCCTCGGCACCGGCGAGATGCTGCGCGTGCGGTCGTTGCGCCGCACCGGTTCCTCACCGCTGGACGTCGTCACCGAGTGGGTGCCGCTCGCGGTGGCCGCGCCGGTCAGCCGTGCCGACGCCGAGTCGCCCGGCACCTGGGAAACGTTGCGGCGCAACGGAAACCAGATCGCGGTGGTCCGGCAGAGCATCGCCGCCGTGGCCGCGGGCGAGGTCGGCCCCCTGCTCGGCGTCACCGAGGGCACGCCCGTGCTGCTGGTGCGGCGCATCGCGTTGGACGTGACCGAGCAGCCGATCGCCCTGTCCGAGCACCACTACCTGGGTCACCGGTTCCAGCTGGAGGTCGAGTTCCGCGGCTGGCCGGGCGCGGAGCCGCCCGGGGTGGCACCGATCCGTTCGGAGGACTGAAGAGAATGCGCGTGCTCGTCACCGGCGCGGCCGGGTTCATCGGCTCGCACTTCACCCGCTACTGGCTGCGCGAACACCCGTCGGACGAGGTGATCGCCCTCGACGCGCTGACGTATCGCGGCACGCGCACGAACCTGCCCGCGGACGTGGAGTTCGTGCACGCGGACATCGCCGAGGCCGACGTCGAGGGTGTCGACGTGGTGGTGAACTTCGCGGCCGAGTCGCACAACAGCCTCGCCGTGCTGGACCCCGGCCGGTTCTTCCGCACGAACGTCCTCGGCACGCAGGCGTTGCTGGAGTCCTGCCGTCGCGCGGGTGTGCGGAGGTTCCACCACGTGTCGACGTGCGAGGTCTACGGGGATCTGGCGTTGGACGCCGTGGAGGCGTTCCACGAAGAATCGCCCTACCGCCCACGAACGCCGTACAACGCGTCGAAGGCCGGAGCGGACCACGCGGTGCGCTCGTACTTCGAGACGTTCGACCTGCCGGTGACGATCACCAACTGCGCCAACAACTACGGGCCGAACCAGTTCCCCGAGAACGTCCTGCCGCTGTTCACGGTCAAGGCCCTGAACGGCGAGCAGCTGCCGATCTACGCGGCACGGGACAACCGGCGCGAGTGGATCCACGTGCTGGACCACTGCAGGGCCATCGACGCCGTGCTGCGGGACGGCGAGATCGGGCGGACCTACCACGTCGGCACGGGCGTCGAGGCGAGCGTCGACCAGATCGCGGACCTGGTGCTGGACGAGCTCGGACTGCCGGAGTCGCGGAAGTCGGTCGTGGCCGACCGGCCTGGCCACGACCGGCGCTACCTGCTGGACTCCACGCGGATCCGCCGCGAGCTCGGATGGCGCCCGGAGATCGGCTTCGAGGCCGGTGTCCGGGACACCATCCGCTGGTACGCGGCAAATCGCGCGTGGTGGGAGCCGTTGCGGAAGCTCAGCCCGATCGACGAGAGCGCCTGGGCTACGCGGTGAGCGCGGCGTACCCCGGCTTGATCAGCTCGTTGATGATCGCGAGCCGCTCGTCGAACCCGATGAACGCCGACTTCATGGCGTTGATCGTGAACCACTGCAGGTCGGCCCAGCCGTAGCCGAACGTGTCGACGAGCGCGGCGAACTCGCTGGAGAGCGAGCAGTCGCTCATCAGGCGGTTGTCGGTGTTGACGGTGACGCGGAACCGCAGCTTGGCGAGCAGGCCGATCGGGTGGTCGGCCATGCTGGCCGCGGCGCCGGTCTGCAGGTTCGAGGTCGGGCACATCTCCAGCGGGATGCGGCGGTCGCGGACGTACGCGGCCAGGCGGCCCAGCTCCGCACCGGCAGCGTCGTTGTCGGAGACCTTGATGTCGTCGACGATCCGCACGCCGTGACCGAGTCGTTCGGCGCCGCAGTGCTGGATGGCCTCCCAGATGGACGGCAGGCCGAACGCCTCACCGGCGTGGATGGTGAAGTGCGCGTTCTGCTGGCGCAGGTACTCGAACGTGTCGAGGCCCCTGGTGGGAGGGAAGCCGGCCTCGGGGCCCGCGATGTCGAAGCCGACGACGCCGAGGTCGCGGTAGCGGACGGCGAGTTCCGCGATGCGCAGCCAGCCTTCGTTCTGGCGCATGGCGCACAGCAGGGTGCCGACGCGGATCTTGCGACCGCTCGCGGCGACGCGCTGCTCGCCGAGGCGGAAGCCCTCCTGCACGGCCTCGATCACCTGCTCCAGCGACAGGCCCTTCTCGGTGTTCAGCTCGGGCGCGTAGCGGATCTCGGCGTAGACGACGCCGTCGGCCGCGAGGTCCTCGACGGCTTCGGCCGCGACGCGGACCAGGGCGGCCTCGTCCTGCATGACACCGCACGTGTGGACAAAGCCTTCCAGGTACCGCACGAGCGACCCGGAGTTGGCGTTGTCGCGGAACCAGCCGCCGAGCACGCCCGCGTCTGTGGTGGGCAGGCCCTGGTACCCGGAGGCGTCGGCGAGCTCGATCACAGTCTGCGGGCGGAGGCCACCGTCGAGGTGGTCGTGCAGCAGCACCTTCGGCGCGCTGCGGATGGTCTCCAAGGAAAGCGGCGTGGACATTGCTACACGTTACTTCAGCCGACACGCCGCTTCAGCGCTGGCCAAAATGATCTTGCATCCGCTATGATCATTTGCTGCTTCAACGTTGTTGCAGATCCGTGATCAGCAACTTTCTGCAACCATCGCGGCGCTCTAGTCACCCCAAGGTAGGAACATCACCGGTCGCGTTCGGACGCTTCCGGCCAGTAACTTGGCGTTCGGAGCAATCGGATAGCCTGATCGGGCCAGTTGCCCGTCCGCACCCGGCCGTTTTCTGGCGGGGGTGGTACAGACACGTGCCGTGACGCGGATAGGCTCCCGTGGTCTCCCCCTCCCCTGGACGAAGGCACTCAGCCGTGACAGAGAACAACAACTCCACGATGTCCTTCGATCGGATGCGCAACATGCTCACGCGCGCCGCGGAGATCCGTGAGAGCGAGCAGCAGCAGATCTTCGACGCGCTGGACGAGATCCACGCCCGGATGTCGCCTCTGGAGTCGCTGGGTTCGGTCCGCAAGCGCCTGTCGGAGCTACCGGACCGCACCGAGGTCAGCGTGCTCGCCGAGCGCCTGGACGAGGCCCTCGCCAAGCTGGAGGCCCAGGACAACGCCGTCGCCGACATCGGTCGCGCGGTCGACGCCCTGGTGGACAAGCTCGCCAAGCCCTTCGCCCAGCTGGACGGCCGTCTCGACGGCGTCGCGGGCCGCTTCGAGGGCGTCGCGGGCCGCATGGACGGTCTCGAGGACAAGCTCGCGAGCATCCACAAGCGCATCGACGACCTCGACGGTCACCTCGACAAGCAGGACGGCAAGGTCGACGCGATCCCGGGCGCTGTCACCAACCCGCTGCGCGAGCGCATCGAGGCCCTCGAAGCCGCGCTGCGCGGCCGCCTCGACGAGGTCGACGAGGGCGTGCACGAGCACCTCGACGGCACTCGCGAGGCCCTGCAGAAGATCCTCGCCGACTCGTTCTCCGGCATCCACGGCCGCGCCGACGAGCAGCGCGACGCCCTGGCCGCCGCCCGCGCCGAGCTCGCAGCCGCCGTCGCCGACAGCCGCGAGAAGCTCGTGTCCGCGGTGAACGACCGCCACAACCAGCTGGCCTCGTCCCTCGCCGAGACCCGCACCGAGCTGTCCGGCGCCGTGGCGGAGACCCGCGGCGAACTGGCCGGCGCGGTCACCGAGACCCGCGACTCCCTCGCCTCCTCGCTCGCCGAGACCCGCGCCGAGCTGGCGTCGGCCGTCACCGACACCCGCGACGTCGTCAACGGCAAGCTGGACGAGGCCCGCACCGCCCTGTACGCGGCGATCGAGCAGTCCCGCGACCAGGTCGACGCCGCCGACCGCCTCGAGGCCCTCGCCGGCCGCCTGGAGCAGGTCACGTCGAAGCTCGACACGATGACCGACCGCCTGGACAAGGTCGAGGACGACTTCGCCACCCGCATCGCCGAGCTCGGCGGCTCGGTCGACGCCGGCCTGTCCAAGGTCGCCGAGACCGTGGGTGCCCGCCCGGACACCGACGCGCTGCAGTCCCTGGTCCGCAAGTCGAACCAGGAGTCCGAACTGCGCATCGGCGGCCAGCTGGACGAGGCCATGGCCACCTTCGCCGAGCTCATCCTCGGCGGCGGCTCGCCCACGCCTCCCCCGCCGCCCACCGCCCTGCCGCGTCCGCAGCGCCGCACCCGCAAGAACGGCCCGAAGCCGGCCAACGGCGGCAAGGACATGGACGACGACGACCTGGCGGCCGAGGGCGCCTGATCGCCTGACACGTCAACGGCCCCGGAGCTGCGCCCGCAAGCTCCGGGGCCGTTCTCGTTGGTTCGTCAGCCGCGAATGGTGTCGATGACCAGGGCCGACCGCTTCGGCGCCGAGTCCGTCACCGAGTACGCGCCCTCCAACGCCTGCAAGGCGCCGTCGACCGCGTCCGGGGTGTCGGTGTACAGCTCCAGCAACGGCTGCCCGGCCTCCACCTCGTCACCGGGCTTCGCCAGACAGAGCACGCCGGCGCCGGCCTGCACCGGGTCCTCCTTGCGCGCCCGCCCGGCTCCGAGCCGCCACGCGGCCACCCCGACACCGTAAGCGTCCAAAGTGGACAGCACACCGGTGGCAGGTGCCGTGACGACGTGCTTGTGCGAGCCGACCGGAAGCGGAGCCTCCGGATCGCCGCCCTGCGCACGGATCATCCGAGCCCACGTCTCGTACGCCTCACCCGAGGCCAGCACGGCGGCCGGGTCAGCCGAAATCCCGGCCAGGGCAAGCATTTCCGACGCCAGCGCCACGGTCAGCTCGACGACGTCGGCAGGTCCTCCACCGCGCAGCACGTCGACGGACTCGGCCACCTCGACCGCGTTGCCGACCGCACGTCCCAACGGCACCGACATGTCGGTCAGCAGAGCCGAAATCCGCACGCCGTGTTCAACTCCGATGGCCACCAACGCCTCGGCGAGCGCACGAGCGGAAGAAAGATCCTTCATGAAGGCACCGGATCCGACCTTCACGTCGAGAACCAGCGACTCGGCACCCTCCGCGATCTTCTTCGACATGATCGAAGACGCGATCAGCGGAATGGCCTCGACGGTTCCGGTGACGTCCCGCAACGCGTAGAGCTTCCGGTCAGCCGGAGCCAGCCCTTCGGTGGCAGCACAAACAACCGCTCCCACGGAGGAAAGCTGCTCGAGAATCTCCGAAGTGGACAGTGCGGCCCGCCACCCTGGGATCGACTCCAGCTTGTCCAGCGTCCCGCCGGTGTGCCCGAGCCCGCGCCCGGACAGCTGCGGCACAGCGGCACCGCACGCGGCCACCAGCGGCGCCAGCGGCAGCGTGATCTTGTCGCCGACGCCACCGGTCGAGTGCTTGTCCACCGTCGGGCGCGACACGTGCAACGACAACCGCTCGCCCGACGAGATCATCGCCTGCGTCCAGCGCGCGGTCTCCGCCGGCGACATGCCGTTGAAGAAGATCGCCATCGCCAGCGCGGACATCTGCTCGTCCGCCACGGCACCGCGTGTGTACGCGTCGATGACCCAGTCGATCTGCGCGTCGGACAAGGTCAGCCCGTCGCGCTTGGCGCGAATGACGTCCACAGCCGAGAAACTCATGGCAGGTCCTCCGGTCCGAACGCGTCGAGCAGCACCTCGGTCATCGGCAACGGCCCGCGCGCGGTGTCGACGAGGCACTCACGCCCGCCGAACTCGTAGATCACCTGGCGGCAACGCCCGCACGGCATCAGCAGCTCGCCGCTGCCGGAACGACACGCCACGGCGACCAACCGGCCGCCGCCGGTCAGCCGCAGCTGGCCGACCATGGTGCATTCCGCGCAGAGCCCGAGACCGTACGAAGCGTTCTCTACGTTGCAGCCGGTCACGATGCGGCCGTCGTCGCACAGCGCGGCGGCCCCGACCTGAAGCCCGGAGTACGGGCAGTGGGCGAACGACGCCGCTTCCACTGCCCGTGCCCTCAGACCATCCCAGTCAATTGACACGGTCCGATCAACCACGGCGGTAGACCACACCATCGGCGGCCGGCATCCGCAACCGCTGCGACGCCACGGCCAGCACGGCCAGCGTCACCATGTGCGGCGCGTAGGCCACGAACTCGCTCGGAATCTCGTCGAGGCTGATGTACAGCAGGTAGAGCACCACGGCCACGACGATCGCGGCGGCGGCCGAGAACCACCTGCGCCGGATCAGCTGCCAGACCACGATCACGCCGAGCAGCAGCACCACACCGTAGACCAGCGCGAGCACCGTCTCGCCGCCGGAACGCAGCTGCAGGCCGTCGGCGTAACCGAACAGCGCCGCGCCACCGAGGAGTCCGCCGGGACGCCAGTTTCCGAAGATCATGGCGGCGAGGCCGATGAAGCCGCGACCGCCGGTCTGACCCTCCAGATAGGACAGCTGGCCGGCGTTCAGCACCAGGGCCGCGCCACCGAGGCCCGCGAGGGCGCCGGAGACGATCACGGCGACGTACTTGTGGAAGTACACCTTCACGCCGAGGGAGTCCGCCGCGTGCGGGTTCTCGCCGACCGAGCGCAGGCGCAGGCCGAACCTGGTGCGCCACAACAGGTAGTACGAGAGCGGCACGAGCAGGATCGTCAGCATCGTCAGCGGCGAGACACCGGTGACGAGGCCGCGCAGGATGCCGGCGACGTCCGAGATGATCAGGCGCTGACCCTGCTCCAGCTCACCGAGCCAGTCGGCGAGACCCGCTGCCGAGTACGTCTCGAACGGCTGGACCGGCGGCGACTGACGCGGGTTGTGCGACAGCGGCTGGAAGATCAGCGTCGACAGGTACTTCGTCAGACCGGCGCCGAGCAGGTTGATCGCCACACCGGAGACGATGTGGTTGACGCCGAACGACACGGTGGCGATCGCGTGCAGCAGACCGCCCAGCGCACCGAACACGACGGCCGCGATGACGGCGGCCCACGGGCCCCACTGGTAGCCGGCCCACGCCGCACCCCAGGTACCCATGATCATCATGCCTTCGAGGCCGATGTTGACCACGCCGGCGCGCTCCGACCACAGTCCGCCGAGACCGGCGAGCAGGATCGGCAGCGCCAGCCGGACGGCGGTCTGGGTCGTGCCCGACGACGTCAGCTGCAGGAAACCGGTCTGGTACGAGGTGACCGACAGCAGCACGATCGCGCCGGCGACACCGAGCACTCCGACGGCCCAGCCGGGCACCTTGCGCTTGCGAGGCGCAGCCGGGACGTGGGGCTTCTCCTCCAACGTCGTGATCACGCGGCACCTCCGACAGTTCCGAGCTCACGGCCGACGCGACGCTGCTCGGCGGCGAGCTCGACGCGGCGCACCACCTCGTACGCGACGACGACCGACAGGACGATCGAGCCCTGCATGATGGTGACGATCTCCCTCGGCACACCGACGTTGTCGAGCGCGAGACCCGACTTGTCCAGGAACGCCCACAGCAGCGCGCCGAACGCGATGCCGCCGGGGTGGTTGCGACCCAGCAGCGCGATCGCGATGCCGGAGAAACCGACGCCCGCGCTGAAGTTCAGGCTGAACGTGTGGTCGCGGCCGAGCATCTCCGGCAGGCCGATCAGGCCCGCGATGGCGCCCGAGAGCAGCATCGAGACCAGGACCATCTTCTTGGCGTTGACGCCACCGGCCGACGCGGCGGTCGACGACTCGCCGGACGCCCGCAGCTCGAAGCCGAACCGGGTGCGGTTCATCATGATCCAGTAGCCGATGCCGAGCGCGACGGCCACGAACAGGAAGCCGAACATCGTGCCAGAGCCGCCGAACGAGATGCCGGGCATCCAGCCGCTCTCCGGGATCTCCGGCGTGCGGATGTTGTTGCCCCGCAGCTCACCGAAGACGTCGCGGCGGATCAGGTAGGCCGAGAAGCCGATCGCGAGACCGTTCATCATGATCGTCGAGATGACCTCGTTGACGCCTCGGGTCACCTTGAGGATCGCGGGAATCGCGGCCCAGGCCGCACCCGCCAAGGCACCCACGATGATGATCACCAGCGTGTGGACGCCCGGCGGCAGCGCGATCGAGCCGCCGACGACCGCGGCGACCACGGCCGCGACGCGGTACTGGCCCTCGACACCGATGTTGAACAGGTTCATCTGGAACCCGATCGCCACCGCGAGCGCCGCGATGTAGTAGATGCCCGATGAGTTGATGATGTCGACGAGCGTCGTGCCCTTGCCGACCTGCGTCACCATCGCACCGAACGCCCTGAGCGGGTTCGCGCCCGAGATCACGAGCGCCACACCGCAGAGCAGCATCGAGAAGACGATCGCCAACGCGGGCGGCAGGAGTTTGCCGCGCAGGTTTCCCATCAGTTCTCGCCTTCCTCAACCACCGCGGTCTCTTGCACCGCGGCGCTCGTGCTGCCCGCACCCGTCATGGCACTGCCGAGGTCCTCGGGCGTGACGGTGTTCGGGTCGGCGTCGGCCACGAGGCGGCCGCGCAGCATGACCTTGATCGTGTCCGACAGGCCGATCAGCTCGTCCAGGTCGGCGGACACCAGCAGCACGGCGAGGCCGGCGGCACGGGCGCGCTTGATCTCGTCCCAGATCAACGCCTGCGCGCCGACGTCGACGCCTCGGGTCGGGTGCGACGCGATGAGCAGCACCGGGTTGCCGGACAGTTCCCGTCCGACGACGAGCTTCTGCTGGTTGCCACCGGAGAGCGCGGCCGCCGGCACGTCGATGCCCGGCGTGCGGACGTCGAACTCGCTGACGATCCGCTCGGTGTCCCGCTTGGCCCCGTCGGGGTCGAGCCAGATGCCGTTGGCCGTGGGCTTGCGGGTCTGGTAGCCGAGAATCCGGTTGTACCAGAGGGGTTGTGTGAGCAGCAGGCCGTGGCGGTGGCGGTCCTCCGGCACGTAGCCGATGCCCGCCTCACGCCGGGCAAGCGTGCCCAGCTTGGTGAGGTCCTTGTCCTGCAACGTGATCGTGCCGCTGCCGGCCTTGCGCATGCCCATGATCGTCTCGACGAGCTCGGTCTGGCCGTTGCCCTCGACACCGGCGATGCCGACGACCTCGCCGGACCGGACCACCAGGTCCACGTCGTCGAGGATCGGCCGCGAGCCGTCCGGCGTCATCAGCTTCAGGCCCTTGACGTCCAGCACGACCTTGTCGGTGACGGTGGACTCGCGGGTCTCCGGGCTGGGCAGCTCGCTGCCGACCATCATCTCGGCGAGCTGGCGCGACGAGACGGTCTTCGGGTCCGCGCTGCCCACGGTCGTGCCGCGGCGGATCACCGTGACCGAGTCCGCGATCGCGCGGACCTCGTCGAGCTTGTGCGAGATGAACAGGAACGTGTAGCCCTGCTGCTGCATGCCGCGGACGGTGTCGAAGAGCTCGTTGACCTCCTGCGGCACGAGCACGGCGGTCGGCTCGTCCAGGATGATCACCTTGGCGCCGCGGTAGAGCACCTTGAGGATCTCGACGCGCTGCCGGTCGGCGACACCGAGCTGCTCGACGAGCACGCCGGGGTCGACGTTGAGCCCGGTACTGCCCGAGAGCTCGATGATGCGCTTGCGGGCCTTCTGGCCGATGCCGTGCAGCGCCTCGGCGCCCAGGACCACGTTCTCCTGGACGGTGAGGTTGTCGGCGAGCATGAAGTGCTGGTGCACCATGCCGATACCGGCCTTGATGGCGTCCGACGGCGTGCGGAACCGCACCTGCTCGCCGTTCACCTCGATGGTGCCCTCGTCCGCGGCCTGCATGCCGTAGAGGATCTTCATCAGGGTGGACTTGCCCGCGCCGTTCTCACCGCACAGGGCATGTACCTCGCCGCGGCGGACGGTCAGGTGGACGTCGCTGTTGGCGACGACACCGGGGAATCGCTTGGTGATGCCGGTGAGCACCACCGCGGGTGGATCGTCCGTCCGTACGGACGTGGAACTGCTCATCGTCGAGGCTCCTCATACGACGCACCAGGCCCTGTGAGGGCAGATCCTCACAGGGCCCGGCGTGTGCTTTGGCTAGCGGACTACGGCTTGTCCGCGACCTTGATCTTGCCCTCGATGATCTGGGCCTTGTAGCCCTCGAGGATGCCCTGCAGCTTCGCGTCGATCTTGCCACCCGAGGTGGCATAGCCGACACCGTTCACCTTCAGGTCGAAGACCTTCGGCAGCGACGCGAGGTCGTTCTTCGCGGCCGCGCGGATGAAGTCGTACACCGCGACGTCGACGCGCTTGAGCATCGAGGAGGCGATGACCTCCTTGGTGTCCGCGACGGTCGCCTGGTTGTACTGGTCGGAGTCGACACCGATCGCCAGCACGCCGGCCTGCTTGGCCGCCGAGAAGATGCCCTTACCGGAGGCACCCGCGGCCTGGTAGATCACGTCGGCACCCTTGTCGATCTGACCCTTCGCGGCTTCCTGGCCCTTCGGCGCGTCCTGGAAGCCCGTGAAGTCACCAGCCGGGGTGATGTACTTCTTCTCGATCTGGATCTTCGGCGCGGCGGCCTTTGCGCCCTGGACGTAGCCCGCCTCGAACTTCTGGATCAGCGGGATCTCGACACCGCCGACGAAGCCCACGTGGCACTTCTTGCTCTGGTACGCGGCGATGACACCGGCCAGGAAGGAACCTTCGTGCTCGGCGAACGTCAGCGGCGTGACGTTGGCCGCGCCCTCGACGGCAGCGTCGATCAGACCGAACTTGACGTTCGGGAACTGGGCGGCGACGAGCTTCATCGACTCGGCGTAGGCGAAGCCGACACCGATGACCGGGTTGTAGCCCTCGGTGGCGAGCTGGCGCAGACGGGTCTGCTTGGAGGCCTCGTCCTCGCTCGGCGCGGCGGAGAGCTCCTTGGTGTTCTCCTTCTTGATGCCGAAGTCGGTGAGGGCCTTGTCCAGACCGGCGGCGGCGGAGTCGTTGAACGACGCGTCGCCACGGCCACCGATGTCGTAGGCCAGACCGACCTTCAGTGCGCTTCCGTCCACCTTCTCACCGGCGGCGCTGCTGGTGTTCGAGGTGGCAGGCGCTGCGGGAGGCGTGGCGAACTCGCAGGCGGCACCACTGCCGGTGTTCGAGTTGTTGCTACCGCCACCCGAGTCCTTCGCGCAGGCGGCCATAGTCATCACGCTGGTGAGCGCGATCGCGGCGACCGCGACGCCACGCATACGACGACGCACGGCTCGTCTCCTCCCTGAGGTTCCTCCCCAACGACCCCGTTGGGTTCTAGACGGCGCACCGTACCTCTTAGTAATCAACCCTGTTGCGTCGAGCACCTACAAAGACCCCTATCGGTTACTCATTCGACGCATTGGCCTACCTGTGGTGATCACTCGTGTTCGGCGCGTGGTGAAACATCCTCTTCGGCTGCTCCACCGCACTGATCGTCGTCCAAACGGCCCAATTCCGCGCGCTGGACCCAGCGCTCCAATGCCGACGACATCCCCGCCACCGGGCCTCCCGGCGGGAGATTCCTCCCCATGTGAGACAGGATGCGGCATCGACTACCTCGGCGTTCGGCGTTCGGGGAGGTTTCTCGGCGCGACGATGAACCGTTCGCGGACGCGTCGTCGTGTAGGGGGTGGCAAGTGCCCTTGCCGACGACGGCGGCCGGACCAAGGCGGAGGTCCGGCCGCCGTCCTCCGTTCCGGAGCGCACGCGGGGCCCCCGCGTGCGCTCCTGGAGTACGAAAGCTCCCCGCGTACTCCAGCGATGTGGCGTGGGCCGCATTTCAGGATCGATAAAGACCGCTTGGCCGATCGACAGCGTGTCTCATCGATCACAGAGCGGGTGCGCCTGCTGGGTCGGGTCCGACGTGCGGGACTAGGATTTTCCGGTCATGGTCGGCCTGAACTGTTCACCGACCACCACCACTGACGTTGGAGGCCTCGGCGCATGACCAGCGCAGGCGCACCCGAGCGTTCGGGCACCACCCGAGGGGGTGGGACGCTCTACCGCGGTGATCTGGGCATGTGGTCCTGGGTCGCCCACCGGATCACCGGTGTCCTCACGTTCTTCTTCCTCTTCACCCACGTGCTCGACACCGCACTGGTGCGGGTGTCACCGAACGCGTACGACGCGGTGATCGAGACCTACAAGAACCCGGTCGTGAACCTCTTCGAGGTCGGCCTCGTCGGCGCGGTGCTCTACCACGCGCTCAACGGCATCCGGGTCATGCTGGTCGACTTCTGGGAGAAGGGCGCCAAGTACCAGCGGGTCATGCTCTGGACCGTGCTGGCCGTCTGGGTCGTCGTGATGATCCCCGGCTTCTACTTCATGATGGAGCGCACGATCTCCGAGCTGGTTGGGGGTCACTGACCATGTCTCTCGCACTCGACAAGCCCCGCCAGCCGCGCCGCCCCGCGGCCCGTCGCAGCAACGGTGAGCTCTACAGCTGGCTGTTCATGCGCCTGTCCGGCCTGCTGCTCGTGGTCCTGGTCCTGGGCCACCTGTTCATCATGAACATCCTCGACGGTGGCGTCCACAAGATCAACTTCGGTTTCGTCGCCGGCCGCTGGGCCTCCCCGTTCTGGCAGTTCTGGGACCTCGCGATGCTGTGGCTCGCGCAGATCCACGGCGGCAACGGCGTGCGGACGGTCATCAACGACTACGCCCGCAAGGACTCCACCCGGTTCTGGTTGAAGATGCTGCTCTACGTCTCGATGGTGCTGATCGTCTCGCTCGGCACGTTCGTGATCTTCACCTTCGACCCGAACATCTCGAACTGACCCGCGCGGGGAGCCCACCACAATGCAGTTCCACAAGTACGACGTAGTCATCATCGGTGCTGGTGGTGCCGGAATGCGCGCGGCGATCGAGTCCGGCCAGCGCGCCCGCACCGCGGTGCTCACCAAGCTCTACCCCACGCGTTCCCACACCGGCGCGGCCCAGGGCGGCATGTGCGCGGCCCTCGCCAACGTCGAGGAGGACAACTGGGAGTGGCATACCTTCGACACGATCAAGGGCGGCGACTACCTGGTCGACCAGGACGCCGCCGAGATCATGGCGAAGGAAGCGATCGACGCCGTTCTCGACCTCGAGAAGATGGGCCTGCCGTTCAACCGCACGCCCGAGGGCAAGATCGACCAGCGCCGGTTCGGCGGCCACACGCGCAACCACGGTGAAGCCGCCGTGCGCCGCGCCTGCTACGCCGCGGACCGCACCGGCCACATGATCCTGCAGACGCTGTACCAGAACTGCGTCAAGCACGGCATCGAGTTCTTCAACGAGTTCTACGTCCTCGACATCTGCCTCACCGAGACGGAGAACGGCCCGGTCTGCACCGGCGCCGTCGCGTACGAGCTCGCGACCGGTGAGATCCACGTCTTCCAGGCCAAGTCCGTCGTGTTCGCGACCGGTGGTTTCGGCAAGGTCTTCAAGACCACGTCGAACGCCCACACGCTGACCGGCGACGGCATGGGCATCGTCTTCCGCAAGGGCCTTCCCCTGGAGGACATGGAGTTCTACCAGTTCCACCCGACGGGCCTCGCGGGTCTCGGCATCCTGCTGACGGAGGGTGCCCGCGGTGAGGGCGCGATCCTGCGCAACGCCTCGGGTGAGCGGTTCATGGAGCGCTACGCCCCGACCATCAAGGACCTGGCACCGCGCGACATCGTCGCCCGCTCGATGGCACTGGAGGTCCTGGAAGGCCGCGGTGCCGGCCCGAACAAGGACTACGTGCTGCTCGACTGCACGCACCTCGGCGCCGAGGTGCTGGAGACGAAGCTGCCGGACATCACCGAGTTCGCGCGGACCTACCTGGCCGTCGACCCGGTCGTCGAGCCCGTCCCGGTGTACCCGACCGCGCACTACGCGATGGGTGGCATCCCGACGAACGTGCACGGCGAAGTGTTGCGGGACAACGACAACATCGTCCCCGGCCTCTACGCCGCCGGTGAGTGCGCGTGCGTCTCGGTCCACGGCGCGAACCGCCTGGGCACGAACTCGCTGCTGGACATCAACGTCTTCGGCCGTCGCGCGGGCATCGCCGCCGCCGAGTACGCGTTGTCGCGTCCCGAGCACGTCGATCTCCCGGAGAACCCGGCCGCGGCCGTCGAGGCGCAGGTCGCGCTGGTGCTGTCCGAGCACGGCCAGGAGCGCGTCGCGGACATCCGCACCGAGCTTCAGGCCACCATGGACGCCAACGCGTCCGTGTACCGCACCGAGGACACGCTGAAGCAGGCGCTGCACGACGTGCAGGCCCTGAAGGAGCGCTACGCCCACATCCAGGTGCAGGACAAGGGCAAGCGCTTCAACACCGACCTGCTCGAGGCCGTCGAGCTCGGCTTCCTGCTGGAGCTGGCCGAGGTCCTCGTCGTCGGCGCGCTGGCGCGCAAGGAGTCCCGCGGCGGCCACGCCCGCGAGGACTACCCGAACCGCGACGACACGAACTTCATGCGCCACAGCATGTTCTACAAGCAGGGTGAGGGTCTGGCCGCGGACATCCGCCTCGACTACAAGCCCGTGACCTTTACCCGGTACAAGCCGATGGAGCGCAAGTACTGATGACCGCCACCGCTGAAACCACCACTGGCTCGCGCGGTTCCCAGCCGCCGGTTCCGGACGGCGCTGTCACGGTCACCGTCAAGATCCGCCGGTTCAACCCGGAGTTCGACGACGAGCCGCGCTGGGACTCGTTCGACATCCCGGCTCTGCCGTCGGACCGCGTGCTCAACCTCCTCCACTACATCAAGTGGTACGTGGACGGCACGCTGACGTTCCGCCGGTCCTGCGCCCACGGCATCTGCGGCTCGGACGCGATGCGCATCAACGGCGTGAACCGCCTGGCGTGCAAGGTGCTGCTGAAGGACCTGCTGGAGAAGGGTTCGAAGCAGACCACGATCACCATCGAGCCCATCAAGGGCCTGCCGGTGAACAAGGACCTGCTCGTCGACATGGAGCCCTTCTTCGAGGCGTTCCGTGCCGTCAAGCCGTACCTCGTGACCTACGGCAACGAGCC
This sequence comes from Lentzea nigeriaca, assembly GCF_016907955.1. Classification (GTDB taxonomy): domain Bacteria; phylum Actinomycetota; class Actinomycetes; order Mycobacteriales; family Pseudonocardiaceae; genus Lentzea; species Lentzea nigeriaca. The sequence continues at coordinate 476,167 of NZ_JAFBCX010000004.1, forward strand.
GACGCGCGAGCGGATCCAGTCCGTCGCCGACCGCGAGCGCTTCGACGACACGACGAAGTGCATCCTGTGCGCCTGCTGCACCACGTCGTGCCCGGTGTACTGGACCGAGGGCTCGTACTTCGGCCCCGCTGCGATCGTCAACGCGCACCGGTTCATCTTCGACTCGCGTGACGAGGGCGCTGAGGAGCGGCTCGACATCCTCAACGACATCGATGGCGTGTGGCGGTGCCGGACCACGTTCAACTGCACCGACGCCTGCCCGCGTGGCATCCAGGTCACCAAGGCGATTCAGGAAGTGAAGCGCGCGCTGCTGTTCAAGCGCGTCTGAGTTCTCGTTTTCCGCGGCGCCGCGTTCCCTTCCGGGGACGCGGCGCTTCGCTTCGCGCGTGGTAAGTCTTTCCGGACGCGCATGACCGGACCACCGTGAGGCCACGTTGAAGAAGCAGACAACCGCTGCGGCGGCAGTCACCGTGGTGAGCATCGCCGTCGCCATCGTCGTGAACCTGCTGACGTCGGGGTGGAGCTGGACGTTCTTCGTGCTGCTGGCGGTACTCGCCGCCGTCTGGGTCGCGCTCGCGGTGTGGCAGGTGTCGGCGGGCCGCATCAAGCCTCTCGGAGCACCCGCGGCGACCGCTGCCGGCGGAATCGTCGCCCGGCCGGAACTCTCCAGCCGGATCGTCCGCCTGCTGCTGGGCTCGGGAACGCGCAAGGTCGCCATCACGACGGGCCTCTGGGGCGCAGGAGGTTTCGGCAAGACCACCCTCGCCGCGGAGGTCTGCGAGAACCCGGAGATCAAGGCGGCGTTCGGCGCGAACATCTGGTGGGTCACCGTCGGCCAGGAGGTACGCGGCGCCGCGCTCGCCGACACGATCAACGACGTCATCAAGCGCATCGACGGCCAGAGCCCAGGCCTCACCCGGCCCGAGCAGGCAGGCATGCACCTGGGCGCGCTGCTGAAGGAGCGCGGCCGCTCACTGCTCGTCGTCGACGACGTCTGGTCCGCCGAGCAGCTGCGCCCGTTCCTCGACGCGGGCCGCGGCTGCACGCTGCTGGTGACCACCCGGTTCTCCGACGTCCTGCCGGGCGACGCGGAACCCGTCGAGGTCAACGAGATGCGCCCGGACCAGGCGAGCGCGCTGGTGAACAGCGGCCTCGCCGGACTGCCCGACTCCGTCAGGGACGGCCTGCTGGACATCACCGGCCGGTGGCCGCTCGCCCTCAGCCTGGCCAACGCCGCTCTGCGCCGAGCGGACCGCACCGGCGCAGACGTGGTCGAGACCGCGCGGAAACTGTTGCAGCGCCTGCAAGAACTCGGCCCTGCCGCACTCGACGTCACCGACGCGGATCGCCGGGACCGCACCGTCGCCGCCACTCTCGAATCCTCGCTGAGCCTGCTCGGCGAACGTCGCGACCGCGTTGTCGAGCTGGCGATCTTCCCCGAGGACACCGACATCCCGCGGGACCTGATCGCGTTGCTCTGGCACCGCACCGCCGGTCTGTCGTCCGACGAGACCGACCTGCTGTGCCAAGAGATCGTCGACCTCTCGCTGGCGACCGGTCTGCACCGCGTGCGCCTGCACGACGTCATCCGCTCCTACCTGCGCCACGAGTGCGGGCTCGACCGCCTCACCGCACTGCACAACACGTTCCTCGACGGTGTCGCCGCAACGCTTCCAGCCGATGGGTGGTGGCAGCTTCCGGACGAGCAGGAACACCTGTGGCGCACGCTCGCCTACCACCTCACCGGTGCTCAGCGGACCGAGGAGCTGGCCGAGCTGGTTGAGGCGCCTGCCTGGCTCATCGGCAAGCTGCGCAAGCTCGGCCCGGTCGCGGTCGCCGAGGACGTCGCCCTCGTCGACAACGAACACAGCCGCGAACTCACCCGGTTCCTCGACCAGTTGGGGCACACGCTCACCCCGACCAACCCGGAACACGCGGTGGTCAACGCCCTGGCACACCGGCTGATCAGGTATCCGGTGCTGAAGAAGCTGCAGGAGGCGGCGATCACGGAAACCCGAGACGTGCCGCGCCTCGTTCCGCGCGGGCCGATGCCGGACCTACCCGATCCGGCGTTGAACCGAGTGCTCGTGGGACACAACGAGAGCGTGATCGGGTGCGCGTTCTCGCCCACCGGGAAGTGGCTCGCCACGATCTGCGACGACGACACGATTCGGGTGTGGGACCCGAACACCGGTCGGCTGCTGCAGGTCATCAACAGCACCGAACCGTTGTTCGGGAACAGTGTCCTTTCATCCGACGGCAAGTGGCTCGCGGTCGAGGGTGTCCGGGCGCTGATCCATGTTTTCGACACCAGCTCATGGGCCATGCATGTGACCCTGGACAGCCGCGGCTCACTTCAGTGCTTCACCTTCCTGGACGACGGCACCCTGGTCGCCGCCAACGACCGAAAGCAGCTGATCGTGTGGGACGTGGCCGCCAGGGACGAGCTTCGGCGGTTCAAGATCGGGCGGGATCTCGACCGCTGCGCCGCGATGACCGGCACCACTCTGCTAGGTCTCGATGACGGCTTTGTTCGTCTGTGGCACACGGACACCGGCAAGCACGTGACGCTCACCGAGCTGCAGTCGACCTACTGGTCCGGCATGGCGATCGACCCCAGTCGCCGGTGGATGGCACTGGCCGACGACGCGGGCCTCTTCGTGCTCGACCTAAGTCGCCCCAGCCAGCCGCCACGAATCCTGCGGCATCACCCAGAATTGACCACTGCTGTGTTCTCCCCTCGTGGTGACTTGCTTGCCACCGCCGACGACGGAGGCGTGATCTCCATCTGGGAGGTCGCGGAGTGGCGCCTGCTCGGACGGATCTCCGGGCACGGTTCGTTGATCAATGAGCTGGCGTTCTCCCCCGACGGCTCCATTCTCGCTTCGGCCGGCGAGGACAAAACGGCACGGCTGTGGGATCCATCGCTGGCATCAGAACGGATACAACACACCGCCGCATCCGCCTGCGCAGTCGCGCCCGATGGCACATGGCTCGCGGTCTCGACGCCGAGAAGCACGATCATCCAGTACACCGCCTCCCCGGAGCCTGTGCTCGAGCTCGAGTTCGCGTACAACGCCAGGAAACTAACGTCGCTTCGTGGCGGCGCTCTGTTGCTGGTGGAGAAGTTCAGGGAGATCCTCCTCTGCGATGCGAACGACTGGTACTCCGGCCGAGCACTGGAGCATCCCGAAGGCCGTTTCCTCAGTTCGGCATCCGGTGGCGGCTCGTTCGTCTGCGTGACCGGCTCCTCAGGGCAGGCCTACCTGTGGAACGTCGACAACTGGGGCCCACCCAAGTTCGTGATGATCGACGCCGACTCGGTACGGCTGACCGACGGCCCGCCGGCAGAACCCCAGCGCTGGTCGCGCCCGCGCCGGAAGGCACCAACCCCAGCAAGGATCGTCGGAGCATCCATTGCCCTGTCCGGTGATTCGCTGGTGGTCGCCACCGACACGGCGATCTTCATCATCGCGCCGGGCACAGGTGAGGTGATCGCCACCATTCCTGTGCAGGATTCACCGGCCGGTGCCGTGATCTCTCCGGACGGACGCTGGCTCGTTTTCGACGACGGGGACGGGCTGCAGGTGTGGGACACGGGCACCTGCACTCACCGGGTGACCCTCGCGGAGATCAGCACCGAGATCGAGGGAGCCGCGTGGACACCCGACAACTCGCTGATCGCCGTGGTCACGCAAGACCAGGTCGTGCGGATCTACGACACCGCCACCTGGCAGTGCCTCACCTCCATTCGTCTTGACGGCAAAGTGGCTGACTGCGACTGGGCAGGCAACACCGACCTGGTCGTGGTCGGCCGGCGCGGCGTCTACCGCTTCGACTTCTGCGGCGGGTCTCCCGAAGCCACAGGGTGATCGAGGGACACGATGCGCACCGGTGGTCTTGGCCGGGCCGCCGCTGCCTGATGAGCCTTCTTCAGCTCGCGTGCCACCGCGTCCGGATGATCGCGAAGGCGGGTGGGGAGGGTTTGCAGGACCAGGATTCCCGCTGCGGCATAACGACTGTTGCGCGCGAGGGTGCGTTCGTAGTCGCGCGGTCCGAAGTGGAACGCCTTCGAGTCGATCTCCCAGGCCAGGGCCACGTCGTCGAACCAGGCGTCCGGTCGGCCGATGACCAGACCGTCGGCGTCGGCGATCGTGACGTTCCAATGTGGTGTGGTCAGGCGGATTCGATGGGAGAGGCGGCGGGCGTCGCGTTCGGCCACCGATTCCGCGCGGCCCAGTTCTTTCAGGACGGTGCGGACCAGCTTGGTGCCGTAGCGGTTGGTTCTGGCCTCCGCGGTGAGGCTTTCCGGCGTGCAGCGGCCTTTTTGGATGGCGGCGGCCACCAGGGCGGTGGCGGCGTCGGCCGAGCACAACTGGCGGCAGGCGTCGACTACGGCGCGGGCTGCCGACACCACAGGAAAGCCGCCCAAGTCGGTGGACGCGGGCATCGGCGAGGCGCGTTCGAGGATCAGCGCGCCGCTGCCGCGGGCGGAATTCGGCACCAGCACGTGGATTTCCGTGCCGTAGGCAGGCAGGCCGTGGCGGCGGCAGGCTTCCGCACCGGTCAGGACGGCACCGGGGCCCGCGCGGAGCAGGGCCGCGGTGACCTGTTGGTCGCGGGTGGGCGGGCCGTTGTGCAGCAGCACCACGCCGGCGTGCATGCGCTGCCACGGCCCGCCCGGTTCGCATCGGCGCCAGGGGTTCGCTACTCCCAGCGACTTCAGGGCGGTGGCGCTGATGACTCCCAGATCGCTGCGCTCGCGCAGGTGTTCGATGAGCATGGAGTCAGTGTGACAAGCGCCACCGACAGTTTTTGACGGCCAGCGGCAGGAGGGTGCCTGGCGCGCGGAGGTTCGCGACCGGATTGGTCGTCGTCGGAGGCTTGGTCGTCGGTGGAGTGGTTGTTGCGGTCGTCGTCGTTGTGACCGGCGTCGTCGTCTTCGTGCTCGTCGTGGTCGACGGCTTCGTGTACGTGAACGTGGACGCCTTGGTGCAGGTGGTCGGACGCGTCGAGGTGGGAGGTTCGTCACCTCTTGGCGCGGGCGTGCGCCATCGTCGACGTTCTTTCGCGCACCACGCGGTGGCGCACACCAAGCCGTCCTCGGAGGCCGAGGCCTCCGAGGCGGCACCGTGCAGCGCGACGATCGACAACACAGCTCCGGCGGTGAGCACACCGATATAGGCGATCCGTGACATGCCACGATGGCTCGCCCAGGTACTGCGTGTCGCTCGCGATGCGAGCGGACATCACCCGTCAGGTGCGTCCGACATCGCTCGATCAGGTCCAGAAGACAGCGATGCCCACGTTCAGCACAACGAGCGAGGCGGCCGTCGGCATCAGCCAGGACGGGGCCTTGGGCTTGTTGACGTTGATGGCGACGATCGCGGCGATGGCCACGACGACCAGCAGCTTCACGCCGATCTTGATGTGGTCGTACTTCACCGAGTCGACCAGCGGGTCGATGCCGACCAGCGCGACACCGGTGAGCAGCTGCAGGGCGGCGCCGTGCAGCCAGCCCTTGTTGACCGGCGCGTCCTTGCCGGCCTTGGCCTGCAACATGATCATCGCGACGAGCAAGCCCATGCCGAGCAGGTGCAGGAACACCAGCAACAGGCGTACGAACTCCACAGCGTTTCCTATCGACGTCGAGTGGCCAGGAAGCCCCGCACGCCCAGCACCCCGATGATGGTGCCGAGCACGAGCGAGACGATCACGAGCACCAGGTGCACCGTGAAGAAAGCAGTAGGTCCGTCGCTGAACGAACGTGGGTCTTTCCAGATGTTTTTCAGGAACGTGGGCCAGATCACCCAGGACCACACACCGAAAGCCACCAGGAAGAGTGACATCGGGCGCGAGAGCTTCACGGCGACCAGTATCGGACGTGGTGCGTGCACGACGCTAAACGGGGGTGGATAGCCTGGAGGCGTGCCCTTCACCAAACGGCTCATCGTCGCCCTGGTCCTAGCAACGGCCACAGCCGCGTTCGCCGCACCGACCGGCACCGCGCAGCAGGCCGCCTCGGCGCAGTGCGCGAACCGCGAGACCCCGCCGCCCCCGGTGGACACGTCCGAGCAGCCGGCGCCCGGCCAGAAGGCGCCGACCCCGCTGGAGGTGCCGGAGAAGCCGATCGGCGGCGACCGCCTCGGCGAGTGCGGCCTGATCCTGCCGCCGAACTCGGCCCAGCCCCCGAGCGGCATCACGGCCGCCTCGTGGCTGCTCGCGGACATCGACAGCGGCGCCGTCATCGCCGCGTACGACCCGCACGGCCGTCAGCGCCCGGCCAGCGTCATCAAGGTGCTGCTGGCGATGGTCGTGGCCAAGGAACTGCGCGGCGACCTCGTGGTCACCGCCAGCGCCGAGGACACGCAGCAGGAGTGCACCTGCGTGGGCCTGAAGGACGGCGGCCAGTACACGGTCCGCCAGCTGCTGCAGGGCCTGCTCCTCACCTCGGGCAACGACGTGGCGCACACCCTGGCCCGTCAGCTCGGCGGCGTCCCGAACGCCCTGCGCAAGATGAACGCCATGGCGAAGGAACTCGGCGCCCTCGACACCCGCGCCGTGACCCCGTCCGGCCTCGACGCCCCCGGCACGAGCACCTCGGCCTACGACGTGGCCCTGATCTTCCGCGGCGCCATGAAGTACGACGAGTTCGCCCAGGCCATCAAACTCCAGCAGGCACAGTTCCCCGGCCGCAACGGCGGCACGATCATGCTGACGAACGACAACCGCCTGCTCGCCAGCTACCAGGGCGCCATCGGCGGCAAAACGGGCTTCACCGACGACTCCCAGCACACCTACGTAGGCGCCGCCGAACGCAACGGCCGCCGCCTCGTCGTCGTCCTCCTGCGCGGCCAGCAACAGCCCACCCACATCACCAACCAGGCCGCGAAACTCCTGGACTACGGCTTCGCCATGGGCCCCGGTGGCGTGGGCAAACTGGTCGACGGCGCCCCCCAGCCCAAGCCAAAGGTCACGTCGACCCAGGAAAACACCGAAACCTCGAACGACACGGCAGCCACGACCTCCGACACGGGCCGCCCAAGCCCCACCGCCTTCGGCACCGTGGGCCTCCCCATCACGGCAGCGGCCGGCATCGGCCTCCTGGCAGCCATCCTCCTCTACATCCGCAACAAGCGAGCCAAGGCGGCAAGGGCACGCCGCCAAGCCGCCCAAGCGGCCCAGGGGGTCTGACCTCCGCAACGCCACGGCCCCAGCGCACCGGCGCTGGGGCCTTTTCGTGTGAGCAGTCCGGGAAGCTGGTCCGGCGGGGCATGCCGCGCGGCTTGGGGCGGCAAGCACCTGCCAGGGCGACGCTGCGCAGGCTCGCGCAGAGGTCCCCTGGGATTTCGGATCCCCCGCGACCCAACGTACGCGGCAGGTCTGACACTTCTTGGGCGAAGCGATCACGCGGTGGTGACGGCGGCGGCCGCCCCACCGAATCCAGGCCGAGAAGACCTTCAGCCGCAAAGGTGCAGCCGAGCCGGACGGCCCTAATGCCCCACCGGGAAGCGGTAATTCCCGGAACCTGACGGCCCCCATCGCAATCGTCGCGAAGCGGCGACGAAATAACCCGGCTCGTCAAGGTGACCAGCGAAACTACCGCCTCCGCCACCGAACCCCGAGCAACGCCCCCACAACCGCCCCAGCCCCCAACATCAAGGAAGGCGAAGGCCCGGACCGAACAGAAACGACAGGCCGAATAACAGCAGGAGGAGGCGCGGGAACCACCTCAGGCTCGCGATTCTCCCGCGCAGTGGCCGTCCAAGCGGTGATGAACAACAAGAACTGCGCCACAATGTTGGCAAACACCAACACACCGATAACTGACCCGAACGCTGCAGAAGTAGGCGACCGGGTAACAAACGACAAGAACACCGTGGCCGCCTGCTTCAAAAACTCAAACCCGATAGCAGCAGCAAAAGCCCCACGCAACGCGCTGCGCCACCCGACAGGCTTCCGCGGCAACCGAGCCAGCACCCACAGGAACACCATCCAGTTGGCCAGCAGCGACAACAGAATGGTGCCGATCTTCAGCAGCGCACGCGCCCACCCGGCGTCCTCGAACCCGAACCACTCCAGCACGTGCTTCGCGAACCCGGACCCTGCGGCGGTGATGCCGAACGACAACACGATCGCCAGCCCGAGACCGACCAGAGCCAGCAGATCGCGCCACAGCGTCCCCAGGAACGGCAGGTTCGCCTTGGCGTGCCCCCACTGCGCGGTCAGGGCGTCCCTGAGGTTGCTCATCCACCCCAGCCCCGAGTAGGCGGCGCCGAGGAGGCCGATGATGCCGACCGTGCCCTTGGAGTCCAGGGCGGTGTTCACGGCCTCGTTGATCTGGTCGCGCAGGTTCTGGTCCGGCACGGCCTTGGCGATGCTCGCCTGCAGTTGGGCCAGCAGGTCCGGCTGGGACTGCAGCACGAAGCCCGCCACCGCGAAGCTGATCATCAGGATCGGCACCAGCGACAGGATGCTGAAGTACGTGACGGCGGCCGCGTAGTGGGTGCCGTAGCTCTCGGTGTAGCGCTCGTACGCCAGCATGATGTGGTCGAGCCATGCGTACTTCCGGCGCCACTTGTCCACCCTCAGGACGCTAGTGCACGTGCACTACTCGGGCAGGACGAAACCGATCTTCTCGTACGAACGGCGCAGTGTCACCGAGGCGACCTCGCGGGCTCGTTCCGCGCCGCGCGCGAGGATCTTGTCCAGCGACGCGACGTCGTCGAGGTACATGCGGACGCGCTCCTGGACCGGCGTGACCCACTCGGTGAAGACCTCGCCGAGATCCTTCTTCAGGTCGCCGTAGCCCTTGCCGTCGTAGTCGGCGACCAGCGACTCCACCGAACGGCCCGTCAGGGCCGAGTAGATCGTCAGCAGGTTCGAGACGCCCGGCTTGTTCTCGACGTCGAAGATGATCTCGCGGCCCGTGTCGGTGACGGCCGAGCGGATCTTCTTGGCCGAGCGCTTCGGGTCTTCCAGCAGTTCGACGACGCCGCCGGGGACCGACTTGCTCATCTTCGCCGTCGGGTCCTGCAGGTCGAAGATCTTGGCCGTGTCCTTGACGATGTACGCCTCCGGCAGGCGGAACGTCTTGCCGTAGCGCGAGTTGAAGCGCGTCGCCAGGTCGCGGGTCAGCTCCAGGTGCTGGCGCTGGTCCTCGCCGACCGGGACGTAGTGCGCCTGGTACAGCAGGATGTCCGCCGCCTGCAGGATCGGGTACGTGAACAGGCCCACGCCGACGGACTGCTCCTGGCGTGCCGACTTGTCCTTGAACTGCGTCATCCGCGACGCCTCGCCGAAGCCGGTCATGCACTGCATGACCCAGCCGAGCTGGGCGTGCTCCGGCACGTGCGACTGCACGAACAGCGTCGCGCGGTCCGGGTCGATGCCCAGTGCGAGGAGCTGGGCGGCCGAGACGCGGGTGTTCTGGCGCAGTTCCTTCGGGTTCTGCTCCACGGTGATCGCGTGCAGGTCGACGACGCAGTAGAACGCGTCGTGGGCTTCCTGCAGGGCCACCCACTGCCGCACGGCACCCAGGTAGTTGCCGAGGTGGAACGAGCCCGCCGTCGGCTGGATGCCGGACAGGACACGAGGGCGGCTGGTGGGTGCGTTCTCCGTGGACACGAAGGAAATCTTCTCAGACCAGGTGGATCAGTTCTGCGCGGTGTCCTGCTGGACGAGGTCGACGCGCTGGTTGGCGGCCGTGACCGGGGCCGGCTTGCGGCGCTTCACCAGGCCGTACACCAGACCACCCACGCCGGCCGTGACCGCGACCAGACCCACGGGACCCGCAGCAGCGGTACCGGTCATGCTGCTCTCGACCGCAGCGCTCAGTACCAGACTCATGCCGTGCACTTGCCGAGCCTCCCCAAGGCACAGATCCACCCCGGAAGGGTGAACCTTGCTGACTGATTGGCCGCCAAGCTACCGATCACCGGTAGCGTCTTTGCGCCGATTCAGACTATCGGTCACTGGTGATCGGTTCGCACTCGCCCATATGTCGTAGTCCGCTGACGGGCGTTACGCCCTGCTAGTGAAGCCAGGGTCTCCAGCTCACGCACAGTACGCGCCGACCCGTGTTCGGACCCTGCCATGCGGCTGATGGTCTCCTCCATCAACGTTCCGCCGATGTCGTTCGCGCCGCCGTTGAGGATCTCCGCGGTGCCCTCGTCGCCGAGCTTGACCCAGGAGCACTGGATGTTGTCGACGCGCCCGTGCAACGCCAGCCGCGCGAACGCGTGCACGGCGCGGTTGTCGCGGCGGGTGGGGCCGGGGCGTGCGACTCCTGCCAGGTAGATGGGGGCGTTGCGGTGCACGAACGGCAGCGCGACGAACTCGGTGAGCCCGCCGGTCTGGTCCTGCAGCCGAGCCAGCACGCGGAGGTGGGTGAGCCAGTGACCTGGGTGGTCCACGTGGCCGTACATCATCGTCGACGACGAGCGAATGCCCAGCTCATGCGCGGTGCTGACGACCTCGAGCCAGGTCGCTGTCGGCAGTTTGCCCTTGGTCAGCACCCAGCGGACGTCGTCGTCGAGGATCTCGGCCGCCGTGCCGGGGATCGTGTCGAGGCCGGCCGCGCGCAACTCCGTCAGCCACTCGCGGACGCTCACGCCCGCCTTGGCGGCAGCGGAGACGATCTCCATCGGGCTGAACGCGTGAACGTGCATCTCCGGCAGACGCTTCTTGATCGCGCGCACGACGTCCGCGTAGTAGGTCACCGGCAGCTTGGGATCGATGCCGCCCTGCATGCACACCTCGGTGGCACCGGAGTCCCACGCCTCCTGCGCGCGGTCCGCGACCTCCTCGGCGCTCAACCTGAAGGCATCCGCGTCCCGCTCACGTTGGGCGAACGCGCAGAAGCGGCAGCCGACGTAGCAGACGTTCGAGAAGTTGATGTTCCGGTTGACCACGTACGTGACGTCGTCACCGACCACTTCTCGGCGAAGGTCGTCGGCCAGACGCGTCATCTCTTCCAACGCCTGACCATCGGCGGTGAGGAGAGCCATCGCGGCGTCGGTGTCGTCGAGCAACGCTGCCGGATCGCTCGCGGCGATCTTCAGTCCACGTTGGACGTCTTCGGGAAGTCGTTGCGGCGCAACGGGGATCTTCAGCTCGTTCCAGTCGCCGTAGACCTCGTCGAAGTCGCCACGACGATCGCTCGTGCGCCCTTCGGTGTCGATCGCGGTGTTCAGGTCCGCGCGGCCGAACGTGTCGAGCCCGCCGTCCGGCTCCTGCCACTCGCGGCCGACCACGAGAGCGTCCGGGTTCGCGAGGCCGCTTTCCAGCGCCAGCGCGGAAACGTGCGCCGTGAGCCGGGTGTCGATCCACTGCCCCGCCGCCGCGCGGACGTACCGCGGATACACGTTCAGCCGCTCCCGCAAGGAGAAACCGGCCTCGCGCGTGACGCCGGCGAGCTCGTCCACCTGCGGCCACGGCTTTTCGGGGTTCACGTGGTCCGGCGTGATCGGCGAGACGCCGCCCCAGTCGTCGACACCCGCGCGCAGCATCAGGCCGAACTCCTCGCCGACCAGGTTCGGCGGCGCCTGCACGCTCACGGTCGACGGCATCACCAGGCGCGCCACGGCGATCGTGGCCGCGAGCTCGGTCAGGTCGGCGTCGGGCATGCCGCGCATCGCCGTGTCCGGCTTGGCGCGGAAGTTCTGGATGATGACTTCCTGGATGTGGCCGTACTGCTTGGCGATCTGCCGCATCGCGAGCAACGACTCGGCGCGCTCGGTGAGGTTCTCGCCGATGCCGATCAGGATTCCGGTGGTGAACGGGACGTTCACGCGCCCGGCGTCGGTGAGGACCCGCAGGCGGACGGCGGGATCCTTGTCCGGGCTGCCGTAGTGCGGCCCGCCCTTCTCGCTCCACAGCCGCTCGGCCGTGGTCTCGAGCATCATGCCCATGCTGGACGCCACGGGCCGCAGCCGCTGCAGCTCCTCCCAGCTCAGCACGCCGGGGTTGAGGTGCGGCAGCAGACCCGTTTCCTCGAGCACAGCGATGGCACTGGCGCGCACATAGTCCAAAGTGGACTCATAGCCACGCGCCTCCAGCCACTCCTTCGCAGCTGGCCAGCGGTCCTCCGGCCGGTCCCCGAGCGTGAAGAGAGCCTCTTTGCACCCCTGCTCGGCGCCCGCACGGGCAATCGCCAGCACCTCGTCGCGTTCGAGGAACGCGGCGGGCAGCTTGTGCGGCACGGTCGCGAACGTGCAGTAGTGACAACGGTCGCGGCACAGCCTGGTCAGCGGGATGAACACCGACCGGCTGTACGTGACGACCCCGGGCCGCCCCTCGGCGAGCAGGTGCGCGTCCCGGACCTTGCCCGCCGCCGTCAGCAGCGCGTCCAAGTCCTCGCCGCGCGCGTGCAGCAGCACGGCGGCCTCGGTCGCGTCGAGCACGGCACCGTCGGCGGCCCGGCGCAGCGCACGCCTCATGGCCGCCGCACTCGGACGGGGCTGCGGTGGGGTTAGCGAGATGTCCACTGCCACGTCAACGACCTTATGCCGCTGAAATTCCTGATCACCGTGATCAGGGTGTGGCAAGGATTACGTCATCGCACGCTGACCAGCAACTCCGTGTTCCGGTCCAGCGGCGTGCCCAGCGGGTTCGTCCGCGAGTGGATGTCGTTGTAGGTGAACTCCCGGCACAGGCTCGCCAGCGCCGTGTCCGACCTGTCGTCGTAATCGACCTGGTACGGCGCGTCCGCTTCGAGAAGGGTCGTGAACAGCGACAACGTGCCGTCGGCGTTGTCCGCGACCTCGATCACGCGGGCGTGCTGCGGGTAGTCGACGTGCGCGGCGGTGTTGATCTCCCAGAAGCTCCTGCCGGGCGTTTCGTGCCGGTGCGGCGTGATCACGTTGCGGTGCGTGTGCCCGTTGACCCACGCCAGCACGTTCGGGAAGCGGTGCAGAAGATTCACGAGCGCGTCACCGTTCACGCGCGGGTCCAACGGCCGGCGCCGATCCGGCAGGACGTTGCCCATCGTCTTGGACGTGTGGTGGCTGAACAGGACGAACAGCTCGTCGGTGACGTTCTGCCGTTGCGGCAGGCCGAGCCAGTCGTAGTACAGCGAACTGTTGCGCCTCAGGGTCTTTTCGATCCAGTTGAGCTGGTGCAGCCCGATCGATCCCTCGGCGAAGCCGGCGAGGTTCGTCGTGTCCATGCTGATTCCCGTGACGCCGGGCGCCATCCGGAACGTGTAGAAGACGTCGACGCCGTCCGCGTTGGCCTCCGTGTAACCGTGACCGCCCGTCGGCAGATGCTTGCGCACGAACTCACCCGTGGTGAACAACCTGCGGCGGTCATCGGGCGTGACGGTCCTGATCACGCCGCCGCCCGCGAGGAGCGCCATCGCCTCCGGGACCGCCGTGGGGTCGCTGAACGCCTGCGCGACCTTCGCGTTCTGCACGGGGTCGCCGAACCCGACGATCTTCTTGCGTCCGGTGTACCAGCTGTCGAGCAGGCCGTCCGGCAGCGAGCCGACCACGCTGTCGTCGTGGTTGCCGATCGTGGCGTACCAGGGGATGTCCAGGCCAGGGCTGGTGAACCCGCGGACCGCCGCGTCGAGCAACCCTGTGAGTTGCGGGAAGCCTTTTGCCTTGTAGTCGTCTTGGCCTGACAGGTCCGGCTGCCAGAACGTGCTGATGCCCGCGTTCTGCACGCCCTCGTACCTGGAGTCACCGGTGTTCGGCGTGATGCGGCCGCCGTTGAGGATCGTGAGGAACCAGTCGAGCTCGACGTGCTCGTGGTTGTCGGTGTTGTCCCCTGTCGTCATGAGGAAGTCGAAGGGCCTGCCGGTCAACAGACCGCGCTTGACGGCGTTGACGCGCCGGACGAGTGCCGTCGAGCCCTGCGCGGTCAGCGTCTCCTGCGGCCGGTGCGCCCCGGAACCCATCTGCGGGTGCAGGTACTCGAACCGCAACGGGCTCTGCGCGTCGCAGATGTGCATGTCGGAGAACTGCACGAAGCTCGTGAGAGCTTGGCGCCGTGCCTCCCTGCCCGCCTTTGCCTGGACGAGGTCGGTGCGCACGACGGTCGGCCAGCCCGGCCCGGCCGTGAGCCTGCGGTAGCCGCTGGTGCCGATCGGCGTTGCGGTGACGTCGAGCGTGGTGCCCGCGGTGAACGCAAACGCTTGGCGGTCGAGCAGCGGCACGCCCGCGGCGCCCACCCCCATCGCCAGGAGAAACGAACGTCGGCTGAAACCCGTCATGAGCGCGCCCCCGATTCATCGATGGTGAATCGTGCTCATGTTCGGGGAGCTAGCAGGTGAAATCGAGCCGTCAGGCGGGGGACAAGAGCGATAAAGACCGGGTGGGCTGGGTCAGTCGGCGTAGCCGTCGGTCTCCGCCGTGTCGCGATCGGGCGGCTCGGCCTGGTCGTCGGCGGGACCACGCCGGAGCGGCCCGAGCTGGAGCTCGAACGTCTTGTTGCCGCAAGACGATCGAACAAGCAGAACTCAGGCGGTACTCCCGGTTGACTCCGGGTCCGGCGGCCTCCTTGCACCCCAACGGGCGGTGCGTGCTGAATGCGCGGTCAAGTCGCTCTACCGACACGACATCCGCACGCCTTGTCACGTTGAAAGCACAACGCCACGCCGACATCTTGGTGTAACCACACCACGCACCAGACTGCGAACGAGACTCGCCGGGCGACGTGGAAGAGTGGTATGTGGTGACGTCACGCACGAGGGCAAGGTGATTGTCCGGACGGACAGCCGATCGTAATCGGCCTGCGTGATCAGTCGGAGTGGGCGACGGTGTTCAGTCGAGCCCAGCGAGCAGCTGACGAAGCTGCTCTTCGAGCCGCGCACGATTGTGCCCGGTCTTTCGCGCCCGGTCAGTCCGAGTACACGACGGTGACCGGCGCGTGGTCCGACCAGCGCTCGCCGTACGTCGCCGCCCGCTCCACCACCGCCGACCGAGCCCGAGCCGCCAGCCCGTCCGTCGCCACCTGGTAGTCGATGCGCCACCCGATCGCCGCTTCACAACGCGGCTGGGGTGTCTGCAAGTACCGCCAACAACTGATCAACAGGCCTCTAACTACTACCAACTCGTTCGGCGGAGACCAGGCCGCATCCGGGCTGGAGGGCATCAAGGCGTCCAGTTGGTTGTAGCTACAGCCGCTTTTGATCATGGGTTGGCGGTACTTGCAGACGCCAGAACCAGCAACGCGGGTCAGCTGGGCCAGTCGAAGGTGACGGTTACCGGGGCGTGGTCGGACCAGCGTTCCGCGTAGGTTGCGGCGCGTTCGACCACGGCGGACGTCGCCGAAGCGGCCAGGCGGTCGGTTGTGACAACGTAATCGATGCGCCAACCAGAGTCGTTGTCGAACGCCTTGCCGCGGTACGACCACCACGAGTACGGCCCGGCCACGTCGGGGTGCAGCGCGCGCACCACGTCGTTGTACCCGGAGGCGAACACCGACGACATCCACTCCCGCTCGTACGGCAGGAACCCGGACGATTTCTGGTTGGTCTTCCAGGACTTCAGGTCCGCCTGCTGGTGCGCGATGTTCCAGTCGCCGCACACGAGCACCTCACGGCCCGACACGGCCGCCTTCTCGCGCAACGACACGAGGTAGGGCAGGAAGGCCGCCATGAAGCGGTCCTTCTCGTCCTGCTTCTCGGTGCCGACGTCGCCGGACGGCAGGTACAGCGAGGCCACCACGACGTCAGGCAGTTCGATCTCCACGTATCGGCCGGAGGACTCGAACTCGGAAACACCGAAGCCCACACGGACCGATGAAGGCTCAACGCGCGACAACACGCCGACGCCCGCACGGCCCTTCAACGACGACGGGGCGTACACGCCGTACCAACCAGGAGGCGAGTGGACCTCCACGGCCAGCTCGTCAGGTTCGGCGCGGACTTCCTGCAGGCACACCACATCGGCGGAAGAAGCGGCGAGCCACGACAGGTAGCCCTTCTTGGCGGCGGCGCGCAGACCGTTGACGTTGACCGTGGAGACCGTGAGCACGACGGAGGAGCCTACTTGGACGCGAGACCCCAGGGCTTCGGGTACTCGGCGCCGCAGCCCGCGCAGTGGGCGGTCAGGTCCAGGTAGCCGACGATGGTCGCCATCTCGTCGCGGGGCAGCGCGAGCTGGCGCTGGCCGTCGATCTCGGTGTACAGGCCCTGCCATTCGGGCGTGCAGGAGCACTGCGTGACGCCCCTACCCCGGCCCCACCGAAACATGTTCCGCAGCATGCCCGCAAGTTTGCCACACGCCACCGAAGTCGTTGCCCAATACAAACCGGCACTTCGGCGAACACGAACAGTTTGCGCGCCGATCTTGAGCGTACGGATCCGCGTGGTCAGATTCGAAACAGGCCCAGGAAATCTCCCCTGAAATCACGAAGAACCCTTCGCAGGTACCGCGCAGGCCGTCGTCACCCCGGCCACGAGCCACGACGGTGGACGTGGACTACGGCCTCGAGAAGACCATCGTCTCCCGTGAGCTGAAGATCGGCGCGTCGGGCATCGCGGTCGTCAAGTAACGAGCGGAGGAAAAGACCGGCTCACGCGTCGGCCTTTTCCAGTGTCGCCGCCAAATCGCGCCGACCGGAAATACCTCGCTTCCGATACGCACGCGTGAGATGGAGTTCGACGGCTCGTGGTGTCACGAACAGCTCAGGTCGCGCTCGGCCTTCACCGGCAGCGCCTTCTCACACTGCCGGTCCGATGTGGACACCTGGCCGTGGAAAGACCGGAAATTCGGAGCATTGCTCACTTGCAGGTCGAGTCGCTGGTCAACGCGACGAACTGGGTGCTCACCCACCGCCGGTCGCTCAGCATTCGGTACCCGTTCTCGACGCGCGGCTGGGCGTCGGCGACGGCGTCGCGCGGCATGGTCGAGACGACCGGCTGCATGTCGCCCGGTCCGGAGCGGACGTTGAGGATGTCCGCGGTCACGGTGACCTTGCAGATCTGGCCGCCCTTGTCGCTGCCCATCTGCTTGCCGCCGCCCGACATGTACATGACACCGGCGAGGCCGAGCACGCCAATCACGATCATGCCCCTGACCGGAACACCCAACATCGCCGCCTCCGAATACCGCAGCTGCCCTGGACCAGCAGATATAGCGGCTGAAGGATCCAGATGGAGGGCTCGGCGCGGCAACCACCCGCAAGAGGAACCGACCGGGTGACGCCGAACGAGAAAGGCCACCCCGGCGTGACCGGGGTGGCCTTTTCGCGTGCTCTAGTCAGGCGAACGTCAGAACGACGCCATCTTCTTCTTGAGGTTCTCGTCCAGCGCGGCGAGGAAGTCCTCGGTGGTCAGCCACTCCTGGTCGGGCGAGACCAGCAGCGCGAGGTCCTTGGTCATCTGACCGGCCTCGACCGTCTCGATGACGACCTGCTCCAGCGCCTCGGCGAAGCGGATCACCTCGGGGGTGTTGTCCAGCTTGCCGCGGTGCATGAGGCCGCGGGTCCACGCGAAGATCGACGCGATCGGGTTCGTCGACGTGGGCTTGCCGGCCTGGTGCTGGCGGAAGTGACGCGTCACGGTGCCGTGCGCGGCCTCGGCCTCGACGGTCTTGCCGTCCGGCGTCATCAGGACCGAGGTCATCAGGCCGAGCGAGCCGAAGCCCTGCGCGACCGTGTCGGACTGGACGTCACCGTCGTAGTTCTTGCACGCCCAGACGTAGCCGCCCTCCCACTTCATGGCCGCGGCGACCATGTCGTCGATGAGGCGGTGCTCGTAGGTGAGGCCCTTGGCGTCGAACTCCGCCTTGAACTCCTCGTCGAACACGCGCTGGAAGATGTCCTTGAAGGCGCCGTCGTAGGCCTTCAGGATCGTGTTCTTCGTGGACATGTAGACGGGGTAGCCCCGCTGCAGGCCGTAGGAGAACGAGGCGCGGGCGAAGTCCTCGATGGACTTGTTGTAGTTGTACATGCCCATCGCCACACCGCCCTCCGCCGGGAACTCGGTGACGACGTGCTCGATCGGCTCCGAGCCGTCCTCGGGCTGGAACGTGATCGTCAGCTTGCCGGCGCCGGGCACCTTGAAGTTGGTGGCCTTGTACTGGTCGCCGTGCGCGTGACGGCCGATGATGATCGGCTTGGTCCAGCCGGGGACCAGACGCGGGACGTTCGAGATGATGATCGGCTCGCGGAAGACGACACCGCCGAGGATGTTGCGGATCGTGCCGTTCGGCGAGACCCACATCTTCTTCAGGCCGAACTCCTCGACGCGCGCCTCGTCCGGCGTGATCGTGGCGCACTTGACGCCGACGCCGTGCTTCTTGATGGCGTTGGCGGCGTCGATGGTGACCTGGTCGTCAGTGGCGTCCCGGTGCTCGATGCCCAGGTCGTAGTACTCAAGGGTGACGTCCAGGTACGGGTGGATCAGCTTGTCCTTGATGAACTGCCAGATGATCCGGGTCATCTCGTCGCCGTCGAGCTCGACGACGGTGCCCTGAACCTTGATCTTGCCCATAACTCCGGGCGCTCCTCTCGCGACGATGCAAGCAAGACAAGCGTACTGGTAAACCGCCGAGGTGTGCCTGCGACCCTGGTTACACCGATTCAGGATCGAAGTCCGTCGAGCGGCTCACGTGCTCCCACTTGTCGATTTCAGCGTTTCGTGCCTGGTCGGCCATGCGGACCATCTCCACCGCGTCGCTGCCCAGCAGCAGACTCAGCGGAGGTTCGTCCATGGCTACCACGTCGAGCATGACCCGCGCGGCCTTGGCCGGATCACCAGGCATGTTGCCGTGCGCGCCACGCATCATGTCGAGCATTGCCCCGACAGACGGAACGTAGTCCTCTCCCGGCTCGGTCACCACCAGAGAGGGGCCGGTCCAGTCCGTCTGGAAGCCTCCCAGTTCGACGATCGTCGCCTTCACCCCGAACGGCGCGCACTCGGCGGCCAGCGACTCGGTGAAGCCGCGCAGCGCGAACTTCGCCATCACGTACGGCGCGAGCCCTCCGCCGAACGCCATGTGCCCTGCGGTCGACCCGACCTGCAGGAAGTGACCCGAACGCTGCGCGTGCAGGACGGGCAGCGCGGCCTTGGTCACGTTCACCACGCCCATGAGGTTGATCTCCAGCTGATCACGGAAGTCCGCCTCCGAGCACTCCTCGATCGACGTGACGCGACCCGCGCCCGCGTTGTTCATCACGACGTCGAGCCGGCCGAACTCGCGGACCGCCGTCGCCACCGCCGCCCTCGCCTGCCCGGCATCACGGACGTCGAGTGCAACAGATCTGACCCGGTCGCCGTGTTGAGAGACGAGGTCGTCGAGATCGCGCGGGTTGCGCGCGGTGGCGACGAGCCGGTGTCCGGCGGCGAGCACCGCTTCCGCGGTCGCGCGGCCGATGCCGCGGGAACTGCCGGTGATGAGCCAAACCTGCGCCATGTCGGTGCTCCTTGCCGAGGGGTTGTCGTCCGGAGATATGGAGAGTCGGCTCGGGCACGTGATACCTGCGGCTAGTGTTCTCACCATCGGGTGATCATCAGAAGGGGCGTAAGTGTCAACTGGGCCAACACATGCGATGAGCGGGCTGCTCGCCTGGAGCACCGTCACCGCACTCGCGTCGAGTCACCCGATCGGCCAACTCACGCCGCAGAGCTGGGCCGTCGGCGCGGTTCTCGCTACCGGGGCAGCACTTCTGCCGGACCTGGACCACCCCGGTTCGACCATCTCGCGCACGTTCGGAGCATTGAGCGGCGGATTCTCCGCCGGTATCAACGCGGTGAGCAGCTTCGTGTACCGGACAACACGACTGAAGAAGGATTCCAAGCGAGACGGCGGACATCGCGGTCTCACCCACACGCTCGTCTTCGCGTTGTTCGCCGCCGTCTTCACCACCGCGGTCGTGCAGAACAGCCAGAAGTGGGCGCTGCCCGTGCTGATGTTCGTGTTCGCGGGTCTCGCCGTGCGCGGCATCATGAACGACTGGAACCCCAAGCAGGACGCGTTGATGATCACCGTGGTGTCCGCGGGGATCACCTGGGCGATGATCGCGTGGACCGCGCAGACGAACGCTTCCGCCGCGGCGTGCGGAATCGCGGTCGGTGTCGGGTGCTTCGCGCACTACATCGGCGACGCGATCACCGAGCAGGGCTGCCCGATGCTGTGGCCGATCCCGATCATGGGCAGGACGTGGTACCCGGTGGCGCCGCCGAAGATCATGCGGATGAAGACCGGCGGCGTGGTCGAGATGGCGATCGTCGGACCGATCGTGACGATCCTGTCGGTGTGGCTGGGACTGGCCGCGCTGCAGGCCACGGGCGCTTTGCCGTTCCTCGACTGGGTAGATCTGCTGCCCATCTAAATCGTTCTCTCACCAGCCATTCAGCGGCTACCTGCGTCTCACCCGATCGGTCTAGCCTCCACGAACCCGACCAATCGCGTGGAGGATCAACCGTGTCCGAAGTAGCCCGCCGCAGCTTCCTGCACGGCGCGAGCGCGCTTGGTCTGGCGGGGGTGCTCAGCACCGGCCGTGCGTCGGCATCTTCCGGCTATCACTGGCTTTCCGGTGATCACCACACGCACACGCAGTACTCGTACGACGGCATGTACACGATCGAGCAGCAGATCCGCGGCGCGTTGCGGCACGGCACCGACTGGCTCGTGATCACCGACCACGGGCACGCGTCGCACGAGGCGCACTCCGTCGAGCCGACGGCCGCGGACATCCACCGCGCGCAGCAGAAGTTCCCGCATCTGCTGCTGTGGCAAGGCATGGAGTGGAACGTCCCCGGCGCCGAACACGCGACCCTCTTCTTCGAGGACTGCCACGACGAGGCCGGTGTGCTGCGCGACTTCGAGCGGCAGTTCGACTGGCGGTTGAACGGGCAGGAAGCCTCCAGTCCCGCCAACGAGAAGAAGGCTCTCGACGCGATCCGCTGGCTGCAGACCAAGATCAGCAACGGCACCATGAAGTCCGCGCTGGTGTTCGTGAACCACCCGATGCGCAACGGCCGCGTGGCGCCCCACGAGCTGCGGAACATGCGCGACCTGGCTCCCGACATCGTTGTCGGCATGGAGGGCGCACCCGGCGCACAGGGCGACGGCGACCCGTTGCGCGGTCCCGGTGGCCACCGCGGCGGCTACGCGAACAGCGCCGGGTCGAACTCCTACCCGGCCTACCCGGCGGAGGCCTACCGCACGTACGGCGGCTTCGACTGGATGACGGCGCAGGTCGGCGGCGTGTGGGACTCGATGCTCGCCGAGGGTCTCGGCTGGTGGATCACGTCGAACTCCGACTCGCACTTCAACTCGCGCGACACGATCGTCCGCGTGCCGGAGCCCTCCACCCAGTTCGACCAGACCGGCAAGCACCTCGACCCGGTGGAGACCGGTCCGCCGCAGACCCTGCCGCCCTATGTCGACTTCTTCCCGTGCGAATTTTCCCGGACCGTCGTCGGCGCGACCCGGCGCACGCGCGGCGCCGTGATGGAGGGTCTGCGGGCTGGACGGGCATGGGTTTCGCATGGCGGGCTGGTCGACGACCTGCGGTTCACCGTTCACGGCACCGGCGGCACCGAGACCATGGGCGGGCGGCTGCGCGTGCGGCGTGGATCCGACGTGACGGTGCTGGTCAAGGCCCGTTTGGCGACACGCCCGAACAGCGCGGGATTCGTGCCGCGCCTCCGTCGTTTGGACCTCATCAAAGGCCTGGTAACCGGTCGGGCGTCGTCCGAAACGTTGTCCACGCCACATGTGAACGTCGAGCGTTCATACGAGCCGCGCTGGCACTATGCGGTCTTCACGCACACGTTCCGCAACGTCCGGGAGCCTTTTTACATCCGGTTGCGCGGAACCGACGGCAACCGTGGCGCGTTCGAACCGCAGGCGGACACTCCGGGAGCCGCGAACCCGTGGGAGGACCTGTGGTGCTACACCAACCCGATCTTCGTGGAGGTCAGGTGACCAGCACCTTCGTCGGCATCGACGCCGGCTACGAAAACCGCTGGGAAGCGGAGAAGATCGCACTGGAGCTGCACGACACCGTGCTGACCACGGCCCGAACGGTCGTGGTGCACGAGGTCGACGGCCACTACGCGATGTCCTTCCTGCTGCCCGTTCCCCCGTCCGACGCAGTGGTGAACTCGCTGGTCGAGCAGGGCTTCGGGGTCGCCGTGCGCGGTGCCGCGTCGGGGCGTCTGGCCGGTCCGGAGACGCTGCGAGTAGGCGCCTCCGCTGCTGCCGAGGCCCACCAATACCGCCGCGAGGGACGCGCTCTGCGGTTCCAGGGCCAACGGTCGTTACGCGGCCGTCACGGCGTCTCGGACATCCTCGCGTTCACGGCCATCGAGGCCGTCTTACCGCGTGGCGTGCACACCGTCGACACGCGCGGGAACCTCACACCGTTCTTCAAGGACGGCAAGTTGGTGCTGGTCATCGACTAGGTTCTGCGGATGTGCGTGACATCGCTGTCTTCAGTGGTTCTGCCCATCCGTCACTCGCCGAGGAGATCTGCCGTCATCTCGGCGTCGACCTGTCGCCCAGCCGCCTGACCCGGTTCGCCAACGACTGCCTCGAAGTGCAGCTGCAGGCGAACTGCCGGGAGCGGGACGTGTTCCTGATCCAGCCGTTGGTGCCGCCGGTGCAGGAACATCTCGTCGAACTGCTGCTGATGCTGGACGCTGCCCGTGGCGCCTCCGCAGCGCGCACGACCGTTGTGCTGCCCCACTACGCGTACGCGCGCTCCGACAAGAAGGACGCGCCGCGGATCTCCATCGGCGGACGGCTGGTCGCCGACCTGATGGTGGCCGCAGGGGCCTCGCGGGTGCTGGCGATGACGTTGCACTCGCCGCAGGTGCACGGCTTCTTCTCGGTGCCGGTAGATCACCTGCACGCTCTTCGTGAGCTGGCGGCGCATTTTTCGGCCTACGACCTGTCGAACACGGTTGTGGTGTCGCCGGATCTGGGAAATGCCAAGGAGGCTGCGCACTTCGCGCGGATTCTCGGGCTGCCCGTCGCGGCCGGTGCCAAGCAGCGGTTCGCGGACGACAAGGTGCAGATCTCGACGGTGATCGGCGATGTGGCCGGGCGCGACGTGATCGTGCTGGACGACGAGATCGCCAAGGGGTCGACGGTGATCGAGCTGCTGGACAAGCTGCGGGAGCGCGGAGCCGGGTCGATTCGGGTGGCCTGCACGCACGGGCTGTTCTCGTCCGGGGCGCTGGATCGCTTGCAGGCGTTCGACGACGTGCTGGAGATCGTCGCGACGAACACCGTGCCGATTCCCGCTTCGAAGGCCGTGCCGAAGTTGAAGGTGCTGTCGATCGCGCCGGCGATGGCGGAGGCGATGCGGCGGATCAACGTCGGCGAGTCGGTGTCGACGCTGTTCGAAGCGCCGTGACCATGGGGACGCCGCCGGACGAGAACCGCCGCGAAGAGCTGCGCGACCGGTACAAGCGCGCCGAGACGGAGGCGCGAACCGCCGGCCTGCCGCTGAGCCGCGAGCAGCTCACGGCCCTGGTGGAGTTCGTCGACGCGCTCGTGATCGAGGAAGGCTGCGACCACACACTTCGCCACACACTTCGCTGGGTGGGCGAACAGAGCCTCGCGCCGGATCCGATCGTTGCCGCACTGGAGGAACTCGGTGGCTTCTGCGACTGCGAGGTCGTCATGAACTGCGATCCGGAGGATGTTTTCGGCTAGGGCTTGAGGTGAGCGAGCGCCGTGATCAGACGCTCGGCCACGTCGGCCGGCCCCGGCATCTTGCGCACCACGGCTCGTTGGTGCGCAAGGCCGTGCAACCCCAGCCACAACGCGACCGCATCGCCGTAGAGGTCGTCGCTGCCGTACGCGATCCCTTGTGCCACACAGGCTTCGAGCACGTCGGCGAGCAATGTGAGCGCCTCGGCGCCCAGTGACTCCAGGTCGGCGTCGCTGATCGACGTGTCGTCCACCGACGGGGTCCACAGGCCGCCGAACATGATCCGGTAGCGCTGCGGGTGCTCCCTGGCCAGTTCGAGATAGGCGTTGCACACCGCGAACAGCCTGGTGCGCGCGTCCTGACCGGCGTGCTCGTCGGCCTCGCGGAGGGCCGTCGCCAGCCGGTCCATCTCCCGCTGCACCACGGCCAGCATGATCGACGGCTGGTCCGCGAAGTGCGCGTAGATCGACGGCGCGGCGATGCCCGCCTTGCGGGCGACCGAGCGCAGCGTGACCGCGCGTTCGTCGCCGCCCTCGTCCAGCAGGGCCACGGCCGCGGCGATGATCTCTTCCCGCAGCTTGCCGCCCTCACCTCGACGGTTGCGCTTGCGCGGTTCGGTGGTCGTCACGGCCGTAACCATACACCTGAAAGTTTATGAGCGTTAGGTCTTGCGGTCGTTTACTTACGGGCGTTAGCTTACGTCTGTCAGCACACGAGACCTGAGGAGCTTCCGATGACCACCGCCACCGAGATCGTCCTGCCGGGCGTCGTCGAGCCGGACGGCCTGCACGTGCGGGTCCGTGACCTGCCGGCGCCGGGCGAGGGCCAGGTCGTCCTGCGCATGGACGCGACCGGCGTCTCGTTCGCCGAGCAGCAGATGCGCCTGGGCAAGTACTTCGACCAGCCGCCGTTCCCGTTCGTGCCCGGCTACGACGTGGTCGGCACGGTCGTCGCCGTCGGCCCCGGCGTGGACCCCTCGCTGAAGTCGCACCGGTTCGCCGCGGTCACCAAGGTCGGCGGGTGGGCCAGCCACCTGATCGTCGAGGCCGCCGACCTCGTGCCGGTGCCGGACCACGTGGACGCGGCCGCCGCGGAAACCGTTGTGGTCAACGGCGTCACGGCGTGGCAGATGATGTACCGCACCGCGAAGGTCAAGCGCGGCAACACGATCGTCGTGCTGGGTGCCAACGGTGGCGTGGGCTCGACGTTGGTGCAGCTCGCTCGCCACGCCGGGATCAAGGTGATCGGCACGGCTTCGACTCGCCACCACGACGCGGTGCGCGCGCTCGGAGCGATCCCGGTGGACTACCGCGACCCGCACATGTACCGCCGGATCCGCGAGCTCGCGCCCGATGGCGTGGACGCGGTGTTCGACCACGTCGGCGGCGCGGGCCTGCACGAGTCGTGGCGGTTGCTGCGCCGGGGCGGCACGTTGGTCAACTACGGCTCGGCCGCCACGAAGGACGAGCCCGGCAACGCGATGCTGCCGGTGCTGAAGCTGTTCGGCCGCCTGCTGTTGTGGAACCTGCTGCCCAACGGCAAGCGCGCGGGCTTCTACAACTTCTGGGCCGGCAAGCGGTTCCGTCCCGCCGCGTTCCGCGCCCGGCTGGCCGAGGACCTCTCGGCCGTGCTGCGCCTGGTCGGCGCCGGCGTGCTCACGCCGCAGATCGCCGCGCGCATCCCGTTGCCGGAAGCAGCCGCCGCCCTGGCGCTGGCCGAGTCGCGCACCGTGCTGGGCAAGGTCGTCATCGTTCCGGAGGTCTCGTCATGATCGCCGCCGAACGGACCGCACACCGGACCTTGCGTTCCTGGAGCCCGCCGCCTGGATTCCGTTGACCGGTAGGCCTTCGTTCAGCCGGCGGTGGAGCAGGTCACGGCCGGGCGGGCGGGTTCGGGGCCGGCGGCGACGAACCCGAACGTGGTGGTTCCTCCGGTGGGGAGCACGGCGTTGTGGCCGGCGTTGGTGACGGTCACCGAGGTCGCTTTCTGGGTCAGGGTGCCGTTCCACAGGTTGCCGATGGTGTGGCCCGCAGGTGGTTGCCACGTGACGGTCCAGCCGCTGAGGCCGCGCGGGCTGGTGTTGCGCACGGTCACCTCGACCTGGTAGCCGCCAGGCCATGAGTTGGTCACCTCGTAGCGGGCATCGCAGGCGGTCGTGGCCGTGGGTGTGGTCGTGGTGGGGTTGGCCTGGGCACTGCCTGACCGATCGCCCTGCACGACACTGCCGATCACGACACCGGCGGCGACCAGGGCGGCCGCACCGGCGACCATCGCGATCACCCGGCGTGGCAAGTGCCGGCGCACCACGAGCAGCCGTGTCCCGCTCCTCGGGGCCTGTGTGGGCAACGGCAGTCCCTCCGCGACCGCGGCGAGCAGCTTGTGGGCCTCGGCCATCGTCGGGCGTTCGGCCGCGTCCCGGTGCAGGAGGCGCAGCAGCACCTCGCCGAGCGGGCCACCCGACCTCGGCGGCTCGATCTCCGCGCGAACCACGCGTTGCAGGAGCGCGTAGGGATTTTCGTCCACACCGAACGGCGGCGTGCCCTCCAGCGCCGCGTAGAGGGTCGCGCCGAGGGAGAACACGTCCGAGGCGAACGTCGCCGCCTCACCCGCCGCCACCTCCGGCGCGAGGAAAGCCGGCGTGCCGACGATCAGGCGGGCATCGGTCACCGTGCCCTCGCCGACCGCGCGGGCGATGCCGAAGTCGGTGATCTTCGCGATGTCGTCCTCTTCCGCGACCAGGACGTTGAACGTCGAGACGTCCCGGTGCACGATGCCCTCGGCGTGTGCCGCCGCCAGCGCTGCGGCGACCTGCCGTCCCACGTCCGCGACCACGCCCGGCGGCAGTGCGCCCCGTTCGGCGATCAGCGCCGCGAGGCTGCGGGAGGGCAGGTACTCCAGCACCAGGCAGGGCTTGCCGTCGTGCTCGACGACGTCGTACACGCTGATCGCGTGCGGGTGACGCAACCGGCCGGCGACCCGGCCCTCGCGCAGCATCTGCGCCACCGCGTCCGGGGACCGCCGGTCCGCGTTGAGCAGCTTGACGGCGACCACACGGCCGACCTGCTCGTCGCGCGCCTGCCAGACCACCCCCATGGACCCGTGTCCGATCGACGACATCAGCCGGTACCGCTCGGCGATGATCTCTCCCTGCTCCGGCACATGTCGACGCTACTTGGCCGAGCCGACCGTCGGCCACCTCCGGTTTAGAGCTGCACGCGCACCGTGACGCGGCCTTTGTCGTCACGGTGCGATGTCGCGTGCCCGGTCCGTTGCGTGCCATCGAGTTCCAACGTGAGCGGGCCGCCTTCGCCGTTGAAGTTGCGCCACCACGTCTTGTCGTCCGGCATCATCACCTGGATGCTCACGACGTCGCCTTCCCGTTGGTAGCCAACAGGTGTGGAGAACGTGCGGCCGGACCGCCGTCCGGTGTAGGACACGATGGTGACGCCCTTGCGCACCAGCTTCCCCACGAGCGGTGCGTTGCGCAGTCCGACCATCGCCTTGTTCACGCGGCGCACCCACGGTCCCTTGAAGTCCATGGCGTCCAACGTAGCCTGACAAGTGGAGACCCCCGTCCACTTGGCTCGAAGTGAGAAGAAATGACCGCCTCGCAGTCTCAGTTGCGTGCCGACGCACAGGAAAACCGCGCACGGGTCCTGGCCGTCGCAAGGGAGTTGTTCGCCGAGCGCGGGATCGACGTGCCGATGGCGGCGATCGCCCGCCGTGCGGGCGTTGGGGTGGCGACGTTGTACCGGCGCTTCCCCACCAAGGAATCGCTGGTCATGGAGGCGTTCACCGAACAGTTCGCCCACTGCCAGGCCGTCATCGACAAGGCACTGCTGGACGAGGACCCGTGGCGCGGCTTCCGCACGGTGATCGAGAACGTGTGCCTGCTGCAGGCCACCGACCGCGGGTTCACCGCGGCCTTCGTCTCGACGTTCCCCGAACTGCACTCCGAGGTGCGGGACAGGACGTGGGAGGGCTTCGCCGCACTGGTGGAGCGGGCGAAGGAAAGCGGGCAGCTCCGGGCGGACTTCTCGCCGCATGACCTGACGCTGGTGCTCCTGGCCAACAGCGGTCTCGCGGGCGTGCCGGTGGAAATGGCGGTGGCGGCGTCGCAGCGCCTGGTCGCCTACCTGCTCGAAGCGTTCCGGACCGGCACGGACGCGCTGCCGCCGCCCGTGCCGCTCAGCCTGGACCTGGTGCTTTGCTAGCCCGACTGTGTTCAACCAGGATGTGCGCCGACGGTGTCGCGGATCTGCGCGCCCAGGTCGGCCGACGCGGACCGCGCGCAGTGGGCACAGCAGAAGAACCGGCCCTCCACCTCCACGCCGTGCCCGATCACCCGGCAGTCGCAGTGCTCGCAGCGCGGGGCGAGGCGCTGGATCGCGCACTCGAAGCTGTCGAACGTGTGCACGCCGCCGCCGACAGTGCGCACCTCGAAGGCCATCCAGTACTCGTTGCCACAGACGTCACAGGTCGCCATGCGCGGAAGCCTGGGCCAGGTCAGTCGGGTCGGCAACTCGAGTGGTCGAGTTGCGCGACCAGCGTCTTCGGGGCAATCACCCGATAGGCGTCCTCGACCAGGTCCGCGATGACGTCCCAGTCGACCTCGACGTCCAGGTACACGCCCAGCCAGCCGCGGTGGCCGACGTAGGGCGGGCGGAAGTAGCTCTCGGGGGCCTGGGCGACGAGCGTCTGCTGGACGTCCGGGCCCGCCGCGCACCAGAACGCCCTGCGGTCGTCGTGGTGGTGATCGGCGAACATCACGAACGTCTTCTTGCCGCGGACGAACCAGGTCGGCTCGCCGTGGCTCAGGCGTTCGGTCACCTCGGGCAGCGCCAAACAGAGGCGGCGCAGGTGTTCGAGTGCGTCCATCCGCACATCGTCCGCGCGGAGCCCAGGTTGTCCTAGCTTTCGACAAGGATCATGCAAGGCGGCACGGCCAGCATTCTGCCCGCGACCGGAACTCGGGTCGCAGGGAATGTTCACATCTGAGGAGATGCCCAATGGGGAAGAAGTTGCTGGCCAGTGCGGCCGCGACCGCCGGCCTGTCCATCGCGCTGCTCGGTGGTGTCACGGCTGTAGCGAACGCCGCTCCGGCCGAGGCTCCGCTCTCCGCCGCGGCAACCTGCAGCGGTACCGGCTGCGACGGCAAGGACCCGTACGGCAGCGGCTGCGGGGGCCGGTCGGAGGCCGGCCGGAAGTCGACCTCGAAGGGCACGTTCATCCTCTACTACTCCAGCACGTGCAGGACGAACTGGATCGAGACCCCGAACTTCGCGGGCGGCACTCCCAACCTGGAGATGACGGTGCAGGACAGGGACCGGGACAAGCTCGTCCGCTTCGCTTCGTCGCCCACCCCCGGCCGGCACTACGGCAACATGGTCTACTCGCCGGGCGACAACTGCGCCGTGGGCTTCGCCGACTGGGGCGGCGGCTCCTGGGAAGTGATCATCGAGTCGAGCGGCTGCTGATCTCCTGAGAACCCGTGGCCGGACGCGGGGTCCGGCCACGGGTTCTCCGTCTGCTCAGCCGATGCCGGAACGGATCGCGCTGATCAGTTCGCCGTTGGACGTGTCACCGGAGAGCTCCCAGAAGAACACGCCGCCCATGTTCTGGCCGCTCGCCCACGAGACCTTGCCGCGGACCGTGGCCGGGGTGTCGTAGCTCCACCACTGGCTGCCGCACTTGGCGTACGCGGTGCCGGCGACGGTGCCGTTGGCCGGGCAACGGCCCTTGAGAACCTTGTAGTCCTCGATGCCCGCCTCGTAGGTGCCGGGTGCCGCACCCGTTGCCGTGCCGCCGGGTGCTGACTGGGTGACGCCGGTCCAGCCACGGCCGTAGAAACCGAGGCCCAGCAACAACTTCGTGGCGGGGATGCCCTTGCTCTTGAGCTTCTGGATCGCCGCGTCGGTGTTGAAGCCCTGCTGCGGGATGCCGGAATAACTGGTCAGCGGCGAGTGCGGCGCGGTGGGACCTTGGGCGGCCCAGGCGCCGAAGAAGTCGTATGTCATCGGGTTGTACCAGTTCACGTACTGCGCGGCGCCCGCGTAGTCGGCCTTGTCGATCTTGCCGCCGGTCGAGGCGTCGGCGGTGATCGCGGCGGTCACGAGGTTGCCGGAGCCGAAACGGGCGCGCACTGCCTGCATCAGCGTCTTGAACGAGCTGAAACCGCTGGTGTCACAGGTGAGTCCGCACGCGTTGGGGTACTCCCAGTCGATGTCGATGCCGTCGAACACGTCCGCCCAGCGCGGATCCTCGACGAGCTTGTAGCAGGAGTCCGCGAACGCCGCCGCCGCACTCGGGCTGCTCGCGGCCGCCGGGAAGCCACCGGACCAGGTCCAGCCGCCGAACGAGAACAGCACCTTGAGGTTCGGGTGCAGCTTCTTCAGCTTGCGCAGCTGGTTGAAGTTGCCGCGCAACGCACCCGCGTCCCACGTGTCCGACGTACCGTCCACAGAGGACGCGGCGTCGTAGAACTTGTCGTAGTCGGCGTAGGCGTCGCCGAGGACGCAGCGTCCGCCGGAGACGTTGCCGAACGCGTAGTTGATGTGCGTCAGCTTGCTCGACGAGCCGGACGTGCGGATGTTCTTCACGTGGTAGTTGCGCTGGTAGACGCCCCACTGCACGAAGTAGCCGACGACGCGGTTGGTGATGGCCTGGATGCCGATGTCTTCCCGCGCCTGGGATGCCGGTGCTGCCAGCGTCGCCGCTGTCAGAAGGGCTGTCACGGCCGCGATGATTCTGCGCCTGAACATGGCGGTCTCCTCGATGGGTGACGGCGCGGCGGCGCTGCACTCACGCTAGGTGGACTAGACCACTGCCGTCAATGGTGAACCGGGACCGCGGCCGGTCCGTACGAGGAGAAGGGAAGGAGACCGACAGAGAGCCGAGAAACGACAAGGACTTACTCGGGGTGTGGGTGTCCCCACTGTGACGGCGAACGACGTGGTTCGTGCTCTCCGCGAACACAGGAGCCCTGAGAGAGCGGGACCGGCCGGATTCGAACCGGCGTTCTCCCTCCGTGCCGGAGGGCGCGTCGACCACTGCGCTACAGGCCCCATCGCCACCGCTTCCCACACACTAGTCGGCGAATCGCGGGCCGTATGCCCGGCGAAAGTGTTGGACCGAATAAGGTTCATGCACCAACCTCGGACTGGACGGTGTCGTGCCAGGGATCGACTACTACGAGTTGCTCGGTGTCAGCCGGGGCGCCAGCGCCGCGGAGATCAAGTCGGCCTACCGCTCTCTCGCCAAGGTCATGCACCCCGACGCGGGTGGGACGTCCGGCAGCTTCCGCCTGCTCCAGGAGGCCTACGAGACGCTGAAGGACCCGGTCCGCCGCGCCGACTACGACCGCCCCGCCACGCCGCCACCCCCTGTCGTACGCCCACAGGCACGCCCGCGACCTCGCCGAACGGGCCACACAGGTCGGTTGCGCGACTTCGGTGACGACCCGAACTACATGGCACCACGGCCTCGCGTCGACCTCGGTTCGATGGACTGGTGGCACCGCATCGACCTCGGCGCACGGGTCCGCTACGTGCCGGCCGCGGGTCTCGGACACGCCCCGGCAGCCGCCGCGATCGGTGGGTGGTTCGTCCTGCTGATCCCTTTGGCGATGCCGTTGTCGCCGCTCCTGCTGGCCGTCTGGCTGCCGCTCGTGGCCGGTGCCGGTTACGGGGCGTTCCGACTGGTGCGCCGCTACGTCGCCACGGCGCGGGCCGAACGGGCGTTCGCCGGCGAGTACGACGGGAACACGATTTTCGGCCGTCCGGGTGAAAACAGACGCGAACGGCTGACCGCCGGACTGCTGACCGAGTACCTGACGCAGCTACCGGGCGTGCGGATCTTCCACGGACTCGCCTGGCCCGGCTCCGTCTTCGCCGACGTCGACCACGCCCTGCTGTGCGGACGCCGCCTCGTCCTGATCGAGTCGAAGTCGTGGCTGCCCGGCCACTACTACTGCGACGAGGACGGCGAGCTGTGGCGCAACGGCCACCCGTTCCGCGGCGGCGGCTCCCAGCTGCTCGACGGCGTCGAGCGGTTCGCCGAGCTCCTGCCGTGGCTCGAGATCCGCGGCGCCCTGATCGTCTACCCGAGCCGCGCCGGCGAGGTCACGTGCGACGACGACCTCGACTTCGAGGTGCCGCCGATGACGCCGGAACAGTTCGTGCGCGAGATCGGCGACTGGCTGGCCGACGACCCGGCCACGGTCGACCGCGAAGCACTGCGTGTTCTCGTGCGGCAGGTGGTCTCCGAAGTCCGAGTCGCCGGCGCGTAACTCGTTTCGTCCCGCTACGAATTCACCCTGATTGAGACAAAAAGACCCTTGACGGACGACTGGCCGCCTGAAAGATTGGGCTTGCCTGGGGGGCCAGTTTGGAGTCGGGGGCGCCCTCCTGTGCGCGTATTCGACATTCAAACATGGGGGATGCAGAAGTGAAGAACGTTATTCGCAGAGTTTCCGTTGCCATTGCAGCCGGCGCCGCTCTGCTGACCATTGCGATCGCACCGTCCTCGGCCGCGCCGAAGTTCGAGCCGTACGTCGTCCCGAAGGCGGGCCAGATGCAGGCGGCAGCGGTCGGCGAGGCCGTGTGGACCTTCCTCGTCCCGAAGACGACGGACCCCAAGTACACCGGCGGCGACCCGCGCTGCGCGGACGTGGCCTGGAACTCCGTGGACAACGGCGCGCGCGTCATCCTGTTCGACTGCTACGGCACGGCCAACCAGACGTGGGCTCCCATCTGGGTCGCGAGCGACAACCCCGAGGGCACCGCGATGTTCATCAACGGCAACTCGGGCAAGTGCCTCGACCTGTCCGGCAACGCCACCGAGAACGGTGCCCCCGTGATCCAGTGGAACTGCCACAACGGCGCGAACCAGCGCTGGGACGTCGTGCTCCCCGCCGGCGCCGACCCGCAGACCCACACCTGGCCGGTCCTGTTCAAGAACCGCGCCTCCGGCAAGTGCCTCGACCTCGACCACAGCGGCTCCGCGAATGGCACCGGATTCCTGCAGTGGGACTGCCACGGCGCCGACAACCAGCTGTTCACGCTCTACAAGAAGAACTCCTGATCTGAAGTGCACGTGAATTGGCCGCCCGCACATTTGCGGGCGGCCAGTTCACTTTCAGTTGCGGCGAACAGCCACCGCTGAGCGGAACAGGAAGAACCCTGCCACCACCCCCGCCAGAATCGCGGGCCCGTGAATATCGGTGATCACGCTTAACACAACGGCACCCACGAGCACAACACCGGCCACAACGAAGTGCCTCCGAATTCGCGCCAACAACACGTACACCGCCATCGCACCAAGCGGCCCGCAGAACGCCACCGACACGCCGCCGGAATACGGCTGCCACCACTCCCCGATGCCGTGCCCGGCAAGAGCACCTGCCGTCAACAACGCGAGAAATCGCCCGCTGCCGAACGTCCGCTCCGCGGCAACGCCCACCACCGCGGCGAGCACCCCGAGCCCGATCGTCGAGGTCAGCGGGTCCGGCTGCACGAGGACCGGCGAGATCAACCGCCACACCTGCCCCGCCATCAGCTCTTCCGGGT
The DNA here is from genome assembly GCF_016907955.1 of Lentzea nigeriaca. GTDB lineage: Bacteria > Actinomycetota > Actinomycetes > Mycobacteriales > Pseudonocardiaceae > Lentzea > Lentzea nigeriaca. The sequence continues at coordinate 509,352 of NZ_JAFBCX010000004.1, forward strand.
CCCGGCGCACCACGAGGAACAACCCTTCGGCACCCAGGTGGTACAACGCGGTGCAAATCGCCCAACAGGCAAGAACGACAATCGTCCCGATCGGTGCGCGAGTTCGCACACCGGGCAACGGCGGGAGAACCGCAGGCCTTTCCGTCATGCCGCGATCATAAAAATGTGCGGTGACACGTCACTGACATTGTCTGAGTCGTGCCGACTCACCGGATATGCCAGGATGCCGCCATGACCCGCACGGTGTGCCTCGCACAGAACCCCGAAGCCGACGCGCTCCTGACAGAGGACTGGTTCGCGCTGTTGCTCGGCATGCTGCTGAACCAGCACACCGCTTGATGTATGACAGGCCCGCTGCACGACGCAGCGTTTGCTACACCTAGGAGGTAGCAGACGCTGCTCTGGCACAAGTCCTGGCGATCTGCTCAACAGGTTCTACTTCGAGCGACTCCTCGCCAGGGTCTTCCACCACGATCCCGATGGCTGGCTGCTCAAAGGCGGCCAAGCGATGCTGGTGCGCTACCGCGATGTCCGCCACAGCCGGGACATCGATCTGTGCCGCCCAGGCGCCGCCGACCTGAACGAAGCCGTGGAGGCAATCCGCTCAGCCGCCGCACTCGACCTCGGCGACTTCGTTCGCTACGACTATCGAGAACGCACCGAGACAATGGGGAATCGCCCGACCACACGCGTGTCGTTCAGGATCCTGGTAGAGCCGCGGACAGAGGGAATCGTCAGCGTCGACCTGGTCGTGCACTCACCGCTGCACGGAACTCCTGAACCGCGAAGGTTGAAGCCATCCTCGGCTACGAACGCGAAGCCGGTGATCTCGATGCTCTGGCGAGCTACCGGACACTCCCACAAGCCACCGACCTGATGGACCAGTTCCTCAGCCCCGGTGCTCGCTTCATCGGACCCAGGTCGGTGGTGTGCGACCGAGCAGCGATGGAACCGCGGTCAGGCGTGAGTCCGCATTGTGCCGTGCCGCTACCGGCGATCTTCCGCGTGCCGTGTCATCCTTCCCGCTATGACCGGTACGGTGTGCCTCGCGCAGAACCCCGAAGCCGACGCGCTCCTGGCAGAGGACCGGTTCGCGTTGTTGCTCGGCATGCTGCTGGATCAGCAGATACCAATGGAGAAGGCCTTCTCCGGCCCCAAGGTCCTCGCCGACCGCATGAACGGCCTGGACGTGCGCCGCATCGCCGAGGCCGACCCCGACGACTTCGCCGCGATCATGGCCACCCCGCCCGCCGTGCACCGGTTCCCCGGTTCGATGGCCAAACGGGTCCAGGCGATGTCGCAGTACGTCGTCGAGCACTACGACGGGGACGTCACGAGGATCTGGGCCGACGGGGACGGGGCCGCGGTGTTCAAGCGGCTCAAGGCGTTGCCGGGGTTCGGGGAGCAGAAGGCGAAGATCTTCCTCGCACTTTTGGGCAAGCAGTTCGGCGTCACGCCGGACGGGTGGCGGGAGGCCGCCGGGCACTACGGCGAGGAAGGAAGCCGACGTAGCGTCGCCGACGTGACGGACCAGCAGTCGTTGCTGGAGGTCCGCGACTTCAAGAAGGCCGCCAAGGCCGCGGCCAAGAAGTAGCACCCGCTGTTGAGGATCTGGTCCACTGGACGTACGCCGCCAGCCCGAACGAGGTGCCATCGTGCCTCGTGAGAGAAGGGGCGTATGCGTTGCGCATCAAGACGATTGGCGTTTTCACGATCCTCGTGCTCTGCCTGGCGGGCACTCCTGCCGAGGCCGCGACGACGTGGCCCGGCGACTCCGCCACGAGGACCGCTGACGGTACGAACGTGTTCGGGACGAACCTCAGCGGGCTGTCCTTCGAGAACGCGAGCGTGGTGTGGGCGGTCAAGAACGCGCCCTCGACGCTCTACCGGCTCGTGCCCAGCGGCAGCGGGTGGAAGGTCGACCAGAAGAGGTCGCTCCGGTTCGCCGACGGGCAGGGCGACCCGGACGCCGAGGCCGTCGTCTCCACGCCGGACGGGCTCTTCGTGGCCATCGAGCGGGACAACGACGACGGCGACGTCAGCAGGCCGATGATCCTCAAGTACGGCACCGGCAGCAACGCGGTCGGCGAGTGGGAGCTCGGCGGGATGCCCGAGGTCGACCCCAACGACGGGCCCGAGGCCATCTCATGGGTGCCGGACTCGTTCCTCACGCAGAAGGGCTTCACCGACGACAGCGGCCGGGTCTACAACCCCGCGGACTACCCCGGACACGGCAGCGGGTTGTTCTTCGTGGGGCTCGAGGCCACCGGCGAGGTGTACGTCTACGCGCTGCAGGGCGAGGAAGCCAAGCTGCTCAGCACGTTCGCGAGCGGACAGGCTCAGGTGATGGACCTGGAGTTCGACGGCGGCAAGCTGTGGGCGGCCTGTGACAACCACTGCAACGGGCGGGCGACGACGCTCGGCATCAGCGGTGGGAAGTTCAAGGTGACGGCGACCTACAACCGGCCGTCCACGCTGCCGAACCTGAACCTCGAGGGGTTCGCGATCTCGCCGAGTTGTGTCAGCGGCAAGAAGGTCGTGTTGTGGTCGGACGACGACAACACCAACGGTCACGCGTTGCGCAGCGGCTCGTTGAACTGCACTGGCTGAGACGGATTGTCGGGGTGCGCGACTACGCTGCCGCGCGTGACCGCACCCCACATCCCCGGCCTGACCGATCTGAGACCGCTGGGCGCCGGCGGGTTCGCCACCGTCTACCGCGCCCATCAGGCCCAGCTCGGCCGCGACGTCGCGGTCAAGATCGACAATCGGGTGCTCGCCGACGAGCGCGATCGGCGGCGGTTCCTCCGCGAGGCGCACGCGGCGGCGAAGTTGTCGGGGCATCCGCACGTCGTCGGGGTGCACGACGCGAACATCACGGCCCACGGCACGCCGTACATGGTCATGGAGCTGTGCACGGGCGGTTCTCTCGCGGATCAGCTCGACCAGCGCGGGCCGTTGCCGCACGAGCAGGTTCGCGATCTCGGCATCAAGCTCGCCGACGCGCTGGCCGCGGCGCACGCGGAAGGCGTGCTGCACCGCGACATCAAGCCCGGCAACATCCTGGTCGACCGGTACGGCACGCCGAAGCTCGCCGACTTCGGGCTCGCGGCGCTGCTCGACGCGCAGGGCGGCAGCACCGTCACCAGGGACGCGCTGAGCCCCAGCTACGCGCCGCCGGAAGCGTTCGCGATGGCCGAACCGACGCCGCAGGCCGATGTCTACTCGCTCGCCGCGACGCTCTACACGTTGCTCGCCGGCAAGCCGCCGCGTCCGGTGCCGTGGCCGATCACGTCGTTCGACCACCTCGGGGAGGTGCTGCGCAGGCCCATCACCGCGGTCAACGGTGTGCCGCCGGCACTGCACGAAGCGATCGCGCGGGCGTTGCACCCCGACGCCAACCTGCGCACGCCGAGCGCCGCCCAGTTCCGCGACGAGCTGCGCGGACTGACCCATCTGCCCGCACCACCGAAGAAGCGCGCGATCTGGCCGTATGTCGCGGTAGCGCTCGTCGTCGCGGTCACGGCGGGCGCGCTCGTCTGGAGCTTCGGCGGCGACAAGTCCCAGGCCGTGGGCGGCACGAAAGGGACGGAGCTGGAGTCGGTGCCGCCGTTCCTCAAGGCGTGCGGCAACAAGTTCTGCATCGACAAGTCGACCTGCTACTACGGCATCAACAGCGTCGGCGGCAGAGCCTCGACGGCCAGGCGGGTCGGCAGCTGCGCGGAGGAGCACTACTGGGAGGCGTTCGCCGGCGGCTGGCTCTCCGGCGACATCCCGCAGGTCAGCAGCGACGATCTGGTGAAGGCACCTGAAGTCGCCCAGACGTGCACCAACGAGATGATGCAGGCCAACAAGCGTCCCGGCGTCGACATCACGGGCTGGCAGTTCACCGCGGTCGGCTACAAGGACGGCGAGCGCTCCTACTACATGTGCCTCGGTGCTCCAGAAGAAGGCGGGCGACACACCACCAGCGCGTTCGGAAACTGACTATGCTCTCCCCCACAAACATCCTGGGGGGATCATGAAGAAGCTTCGCGCATTGGTCGCATGCCTTGCCGTCGCGGGTTCGCTGGTCGTGAGCGCTCCGGCAGCGCAGGCGGCCGCGGGTTGCTACCAGTCCGGCGCTCACGCCGGCTACTCGACGACCTACACCTGCAACATCTGGCGGCTCAACCACCAGTGGGCAATGTACGGATCGGCGATCTTCAACCCGGTGGGCAACGTCGACGGCATTCTCAACGCCGGGAACAGCTGGTTCGTGTGCCAGCGCAAGTTCGGGATCAAGCTGGAGTACGGGCCGATCAAGAACGACTGGTTCGCCTACACCCTGGGCGACAACGGGTACTGGGGCTGGGTCAGCGCCACCCACTTCTCCGCCGGCGGCAACTGGGAACCCGTTCCCGGGCTCGGCTACTGCCCCCAGGGCTTCGGAGAGACCGCGACCTATCCCGGTGAACGGCCGAGGCCCGCTTCGCGCTGGGAGACCCCTGGACCCGACCACGAATCCAGGGTCACGATCAACTAGGTAATCCACTTGCGACGGTCACTAACGTAGACCGACGTGCGTGTTCACGCCGATTTGATCATTGCTGGATTTCGAAGGTACTCGACCTACCGACAAGCGATGCTGGCCGGAATGACCACGAACGTGGTCTTCGGCCTGCTGCGGGTCGCCGTCCTCGCCGCCGCTCTCAAGGCGGCGAACGGCGAAATCGCGGAGTACGACATCGCTGCCACCAACACGTACGTCTGGATCGGGCAGGGGCTGCTCGGGTTTGTCCTGCTGTGGGGCAACAACGAGCTCGCCGAGCGCGTGCGATCCGGTGACGTCGTGGTAGACCTGTATCGGCCGTGGCATCTCCAGGGCGCCCTCCTCGCCGAGGACGTCGGGCGCGGCGGTTACGCGTTCCTGGTGAGGCTCGCACCGCCGGCGGTGTTCGGCATGCTGCTGTTCCCGTTCCAGTTTCCCGCCCACGCCTACCAGTGGCCGCTGTTCCTCATGAGCGCGGTCATCGCGCTCGTCAGCAGCTTCGGCATCCGGTTCCTCGTGGAGATCAGCTCGTTCTGGCTGATCGACAACCGTGGGCTGTACGGGTTCTGGAACGTCACGTCCGGCCTGCTGTGCGGGTTGACCGTGCCGATCGCGTTCTTCCCCGAGTGGGCGCGGGAGGTGCTGTGGCTGACGCCGTTTCCCGCGATGCTGCAGGCGCCGATCGACGTGTTCCTCGGTCACGGGAACGTCGTGAAACTCCTGCTGTACCAACTGTTCTGGGCCGCCGCGATTCTCGCCGTCGGCCACTTCGTGCTGCAGCGAGCGGTGCGCAAGGTGGTGGTGCAGGGTGGCTGACGTCATCTACCCGAGGCTCATCGGCGCCCGGCTGAGAAGCCAGCTGTCCTACCGCGCGTCGTTCGCGATGGACTTCGTCACGCAGGTGATCGCGCAGTGCTACGAGCTGCTCGTCATCCTGATCCTCTTCACCCAGATCCACGCGCTGGGCGGGTTCACCAAGAACGAAGTGCTGCTGATGTACGCGTTCGCGGGCACGGCGTTCGGGGTCGCGGATCTGTTCGCGGGCCAGCTCGACAACCTGCCGACCTACATCCGCACCGGCAACTTCGACGTGTTGCTGATGCGGCCGCTCGGCACGTTGCCGCAGATCATGTGTTCCGACATCCGGTTGCGCAGGATCGGTCGCATCAGCGGCGCACTGGCCGTGCTGGGCTACGCGCTGGCGAACGTCCCGATCGGCTGGACACCGGCGAAGGTGCTGCTGGTCATCGCGACGCCGATCGCGGGCTCGGTCATCTACGGCGCGGTTTGGGTGGTCGCCTGCTCGATCTGCTTCTGGATCGTCGACGGGCGCGAGTTCGCGAACGCGGTCACCTACGGCAGCAACGCCTTCACCTCGTACCCGATCAACGTCTACTCCCGGCCGCTGCGCTGGTTCATGGCGTTCGTCGTGCCGGGTGCGTTCGTGGCGTACTACCCGAGCCTCGCGCTGCTCGGGAAGCAGGATCCGCTCGGCCTTCCTGGCTGGGTCGGCTGGACATCACCGCTCGTCGCGGCGCTGGCGGCGGGAGTCGCCGGGCTGGTGTGGCGGTTCGCGGTCAGGCACTACCGGGGAACGGGATCATGATCGAGGTCAGGGAGCTCCGCAGGGAGTTCAAGATCGCCACGTCCAAAGGCTTGCGACGCAACTACAAGACGGTCACCGCGGTCGACGGCGTCACGTTCGACGTCGCGGCGGGCGAGGCCGTCGGGTACGTCGGGCCGAACGGCGCCGGCAAGTCCACGACGATCAAGATGCTGACCGGGATCCTGGTGCCCACCAGCGGCGACATCCGGGTCAGCGGCGTGGACCCGTCGAAGCAGAGGCGCGATCTCGCCAAACGCATCGGCGTCGTGTTCGGCCAGCGCAGCCAGCTCTGGTGGGACCTGCCGCTGAAGGACAGCTTCGACCTGCTCAAGTCGATCTACCGGGTGTCCTCGCAGGACTACAGGACGAGGCTCGACGAGTGCGTCGAGCTCCTCGGTCTGGAGGAGACCCTGCTCACGCCAGTGCGTCAGCTCTCGCTGGGACAGCGGATGCGCGGCGAGATCACGGCCGCTCTGCTGCACGCGCCGGAACTGCTGGTCCTCGACGAGCCCACGATCGGCCTGGACCTCGAGTCGAAGGAACGCCTGCGGGAGTTCCTGAAGGACATCAACACCCGCCGCGGCACCACGCTCCTGCTCACCACGCACGACCTGGACGACATCGAACGGCTCTGCCCGCGGCTGATGGTGATCGACCACGGCAGGGTGCTCGCCGACGGACCGCTGGACGAGCTGCGGGCCGAGGTCACCCCTGACCGCGAGCTGGTGATCGACCTCAGGGAACCCGGACCAGCACCGGACGTCCCAGGAGTGACGGCGGTGCGCAGCGAGGCCAACGGATTGCGACACCACCTCACGTTCAGGCGAGCGGAGACGACGGCGGCACAGTTGATCACCCAGGTGGTGCGGCAGGTCGAGGTGCACGACCTCGCCGTCGTGGAGCCGGAGATCGACGACGTGATTCGGAAGCTCTACCAGCGCCAGGTCGCACAGGACGCGCATCGGTAGAGTCGTGGGCAACGGTAAACGGACACATCGGGCAGAGGGAGAGCGAATGCGCCTAGTCGGACCGCTGGCAGCAGCCGTCATCGCGTTGGGTGGCCTGACGGCCTGCGACACGATCCAGGACGTCAGCAACACCGCGGACAAGGTGAAGCTGTGCGCCGACGCGATCCAGTTGCTGGGCTTCTCGCCGGACCTGAGTGACCCGCAGAAGGCGCTGGAGGACACCCAGGCCAAGGCGAAGGAGCTGCAGAACCTGGCGAACTCCTCGCCGGACGAGCAGGTGAAGAAGGCTCTGCAGGAGGCGGCCAACGGCATGCAGAACGTCGGCTCCGCCGCGGACTGGGTGCAGCAGAAGGCCGATCTCGCCGCGAAGGTCTCCTCCGCCTGCGGTGGATGAGCACTTGAGCCGTTGCCTGAAGTGCGAGTGAAAGCGAGTTCACCGCATTCGGACAGCCGGCGCATAGCGGCGGCGACGTTGGCCCACACCGGGTGACGCGGGGCTTCCCGTGGCAGTACCCGCTGCCCACACGGTGTGGGCCTGGTTTTCATCGGGCGTGTTCAGTGTCCCGGCGCAACTCGCCGCGGGGTCAGCCGATCATCGGCGAGGCCGTGGGACTTCTCGGCGGATCCACTCACGGTGGTCCGCGTTCACGCACGTTCCGCCCAACAGGTGCATTGAGCCCTGTTGCGTACCTCCGGTGTCGGCCTAGGCTTTAACGCGTTCGACGCGCCATGCCTCACGCCGCACACCGGAGGTGTCGCAGCATCATGCAAGCAACAGTGGGTGACAGGCTCCACGTCCACAGCCGCTCCGTGGGACTCGAGGAGCGCCTGGGCGAGATCCTCGAAGTGCGCGGGACCGACGGCCAGCCGCCGTACCTGGTCCGCTTCAACGACGGCCACGAGGGCTTGGTGTTCCCTGGCCCCGACTGCATCGTCGAGCCGCGGAGCGAGATCTAACCCAGGACTGTGCTGATCAACTCCTCGGCGAGCTGAGGGGTTGCTGCCGCCACGCCTGACCACCGCCTGGTCAGGTCGGGTTCGAACGTGAACGGCCGCCCGTGCAGGTCGACCAGCACCCCGCCCGCGGCGGGCACGGTGACCAGCGCCGTCGCGAGGTCCATGATCCGGTGCGTGTCGCTGCCGGGATCGATGAACGCGTCGACGGTGCCCTCGGCGACCAGCATGGTCTCCAGGCAGGTCGTGCACAGCACCCGGATGCGGTCGGCGCGGTTCGCGATGCGCAGCCACGCGTCCTGCGTGCCGGTCTTGGGGCGCATCAAACACACGGACGCGCCGTCCAAAGTGGTGCGTCCGGTCGTGCGGAACGACGTCTTCTCCCCTGCGCGCGCGTGCCACGCACGGCCCGTGTCGAACCACGTCGTCAAAGCTTCTTTGGCCGTGCCGTCCTCGACGAGTGCGCCGGCGAAGCACGAGAGAGGAACGCCGAACGCGGCGTTCGCCGACCCGTCGACGGGGTCGATGACCAGGGTGATCGAGGAGCCGTTGTCGACGAACCCGGCTTCCTCGGAGAGCAGATTCACACGGTTGCGGTGGATGGATTCCAACACCGCGTCTTCGACGATGCGGTCGACGCGCATCGTCGGTGTTCCGTCGGCGCCGTCCGCGACTTCCTCGCGGAGTTCGAGGCGCGTGTGCAGTGATCGGGCGCGTCCGTACGCCGCTGACGCCGCACGGGCGGCGTCAGCGAGCGCAGGATGCACGTCATCGGAGAGCTGTGGCTGGGGCACGTCCCATGAAATCCGCACGTGCCCCACATTGCCACGAAATCAGATCAGGCCGAGGCCCTTCACGGCGTCGCGCTCCTCGACCAGCTCGGCCACGGAGGCGTCGATGCGGGCGCGGGAGAACTCGTCGATCTCCAGGCCCTGGATGATCTCGTACGAACCGCCGGAGCACTTGACGGGGAACGACGAGATGATGCCCTCGGGCACGCCGTACGAGCCGTCCGACGGGATGGCCATCGAGGTCCACTCGGTGCCGTTGACCCAGTCGTAGATGTGGTCGATGGCGGCGTTCGCGGCCGAAGCGGCCGAGGAGGCGCCACGGGCCTCGATGATCGCCGCACCGCGCTTGGCGACGGTCGGGATGAAGTCGTTCTCCAGCCACGCCTGGTCGTTCACGGCCTCGGCGGCGGTCTTGTCGCCGACCTTGGCGTGGAACAGGTCCGGGTACTGGGTGGCCGAGTGGTTGCCCCAGATCGTCATGTTCTGGATGTCGGTGACCGCGACGCCCAGCTTCTTGGCGAGCTGCGACAGGGCGCGGTTGTGGTCCAGGCGGGTCATCGCGGTGAAGCGCTCGCGCGGGACGTCCGGCGCGTGCTGCTGGGCGATGAGGGCGTTGGTGTTGGCCGGGTTGCCGACCACGAGCACCTTGACGTCGTCCGCGGCGCCGGCGTTGATCGCCTCGCCCTGCGGCTTGAAGATGCCGCCGTTGGCCTCGAGCAGGTCGCCGCGCTCCATGCCCTTGGTGCGGGGGCGGGCGCCGACGAGCAGGGCCACGTTCACGCCGTCGAACGCGGTCTTCGCGTCGTCGGTGATCGTGATTCCCTTGAGCAGCGGGAAGGCGCAGTCGTCGAGCTCCATCGCGGTGCCCTCTGCGGCCTTCAGCGCCGGGGTGATCTCCAGCAGGCGCAGGTTGACCGGGGTGTCCGGGCCCAGCAGGTGGCCGGAAGCGATGCGGAAGAGCAGTGCGTAGCCGATCTGGCCGGCTGCACCGGTGACAGTGACGTTCACGGGCGTGCGGGTCATGAGCCTTCCCGAATGACGGTCCTCGTTGACGTCGGGCAGGTCGCCCGGCGTCCCGCACGTTACCAACACGTGGACAGTGGCAGAGTGTGAGAGTGGACAACCCGGTCGAAGAGGTCGGCGAAGACTACGCCGACGCCAACTTGCCCAATCAGCACTGGGAGAAGCGGTTTTTCACCGACTGCGACTTCACCGAAGCCGATCTCCGCGAGCTCGTGACGACGGGGTGCACGTTCACCCGGTGCGACTTCACCCGGACGGACCTCGGTGAGTCGAAACACCACGCGACGGCGTTCCGGCAGTGCACCTTCGACCGCACCGTGCTGACCCGGTCGTCGTTCACCTCATGCAGCCTCATGGGGTCGAACTTCGTCGACTGCGTCCTGCGGCCGGTCACCTTCACCGAGGTGGACTTCACGCTGGCGTCGTTCGTGAAGGCACCCCTCTACGACCTGAAGCTGGCCGGGCAACGGTTCCGGGAGACGAACCTCAGCGAGGCGGACCTGCGCAACACCGACCTCTCCGGGGCCGACCTGATGGGCGCGCGGCTGCTCGACGCCAAGCTGGAGGGTGCCGACCTGCGCGGGGCGAAGATCGACGCGAACGGGCTCCGGCAGGCCAAGCTGGCCGGAGCCCTGATCGACGTCGACACGGCGATCGCGTTCGCCGCCGCCTACGGACTAGTCGTGTCGTGACTTGATGCGCACGGACGGGTGGATGCGCACGGCCAACTCCCCGTCCGCGAACTCACGACGACATGCGACTCACCGCGACCGGACCGCACGAGCATCCGGTCGGCACGTTCGCGGTAGAGGTCGACGACGGGCTCGTCGCCGTCGAACCACCGCACCCGCACGGAAGCGGCATGCACGTCGAACGACAGCAGCACGTCCTCGACCCGGACAGCCTTGATCCACGGTTCGTCCCCTGCCTCGGGGCTCACCCCGAACGCGTCGACGAACTCGTCGTCGGAAGGCACCTGCATCAGTTGTCGGCTGATCCGGTGATCTCCACCAGCACGCCGTCCGCGACCATCTCCTCGATCGCCTTCGGCAGCAGGTAGGCCGTTCCGCCACCGGGCTGCTCGAACCACGGCACCGCGACACCCGTCAGCACCTCGAGCGGGCGGCGCAACCGGTACACGCGGTACGGGCGGTTGATCCACGACGGCACGAGGCTGCGTTCCGGGAACGGCGTGCCCGCCACGTAGACGAGGTTGCCGCTCTGGTCGCCGTAGCGATCGACCTCGGTGCCCGCCGGCAGCTCGAACATCTGCTTGTGGCGGAACAACGTGAGCGGCGGCTCGCCCGCGAGCGGGGAGATCGGGAACTTCCGCTTCCCCGGCTCCTCCTGCGCGACCGCGGCGGCCACCGGTGCGGGTGCGGGCGCGGGGGCCTGCTGCGGTGGTGGTGGCGGAGGCGGCGGGGCCTGCTGTGCCTGCGGCTGAGGCATCGGCGGACGCTGCGGCGGAACGGGACGGCGCGGCTCCTCGCGGAAACCGTTGGCCATCGGGCGCTGCGGAGGCGGAGGCGGTGGAGGCGGCGTCCGCACGATCGTGCGGAAGTTGCCCAGCACCAGCTTGCCGACCAGGTACGCCGAGGCGTCCTCGACCTTGTCGAACCGCACGGGGCTCTTCGGGCCGTGGTCGAACCAGCACACCTCCCAGCTGTCGCCGTCGAGGCGCAACGTCCAGGTGCGGTCGGCGGGCTCGCCGATCCGGTACACGCCGTGCGGCACGCTGAGGTCGTCGAGCGCACGGCGGGTGCCCGCCAGTTCGCGGTCCTCCTCCGGCGTGACGGTGCGCGGCGGCTTCACCGGCTCCGGCTCGGGTTCCGGTTCCGGCTCGGGTTCGGGCTCGTTGAACAGCGCCGCGTCGAACTGGGTCGTTTCTTCGACGTGGGTGGGCGCGGGCACCGGCACGGGCGCGGGCGCGGAGACCGGCACCACCGGAGGCGCCACCGGCAAGGGCTCGGCGACGGGCTCCGGTTCGAACGCCTGCGGCTCGAAAGCCTGCGGCTCGAAGGACTGCTGGTCGAAGGACTGGGCCTCGAACGAGGCGGTGGACTCGATCTCGTCCTCCGCCAGATCCGGCTCGTCCTCGGCGACAGCGACGACCGGGTGCTCCTCGGTGACCTCGGCCGGGCTCTCCAGCGGCTCGTCGAGGACCGGGCTCCACGCCATCGTGTCCTGCATGACGTCGCGCGGGCGTTCCTCCGGAACGAGGTGGTCCGTGCGCTCCTCCTCGCGGTGGTGCGTGAGGAGTTCCGGCTCGTCCGGGCCGGCGGTCGGGATCTCGGGTTCGTCGGCGACGTCCACGACATCGTCTTCGTGGCCGAGGTCCGTTTCGTTCGGCTCCTCGGCGACGATCTCCTGGACGGGCTCTGCGACCGGCTCTGGTTCCTCGGCCTCGGTCGCGTGCGGGGCGAAGAGGTCCATGCCCGCGCCGTAGGTGTCGCGCAGCCGCCTGTCGTCGACGTGGTCGGGCACGCCGTCGGAGTCGAAGATCACCCGATAGGGCGGACCGTCGCCGGTCGGCACCGGCGTCGGAACCGCGACGGTGGGGCCGACCTCGCGGGGCTCCGGCTCGGGCTCGACGTGCGGCTGCTCGGTGGTGACCTCGGCGGCCTGCGGTTGGGGAACCAGGGGCTCGAAGTCGTACTCCTCGGGCTCCTCCACGTCCTCGAACTTCGGCGGCGCGACGATCATCGTCGCCTGGGACTGCGGCTGCGGCTGCGGTTCCGGCTCGGGCTCCGGTTCCGGCTCGAGCAGCTGGGTGCCGGGAGGTGCGGCGGGCGCGCCGAGGTTCGCGGCGGCGGCGAGCCTCGACTCCTCGGTGACCTCGGGCAGGCTGAAACCGGCGGTCCTGGCGCGCTCGACGAGCTCGGGCTCCGGCGGCACGCCGTACTTGCGCAGGTAGTACGAGACGCCCGCCGGCCAGATCCACACACCGTCGGTCTGGAAGCCGGACGGCACGACCTGGGGCGAGTCGGGGTGCAGGACGTCGGCGTCGAAGCCACGTCCGGCGACGGCGACCGGCGCGTTGGAGAGGTAGGCGAGCAGCGGTGCGACCTCGGGCTCCGGCACCGGTGGCCGGTTGACCGACGGACGGCCGCCGGGGCCCGCACCGTCGAACACGCGGACCGTGCGGAACACCGGTGTCGGTGGGTTCAGCCTGCGGCGCAGCCAGTCCGGGACGTTCTCGTCCGCGCGCGGGAAGAACCGCATCTCGTCGAAGTACGCCTGCTGCGGAGGCGGCGTCTGCCAGCTCGGCTCGGCGCGGTCGAAGTCGAGGTTGTAGCTGGAGGGGTGATCGAGCTGGTAGCGGGCGTTCGTCCAGCTGCCCCTGCCCTCGCGGTGCATGCCTGCTCGCAGCCGGGCGAACAGCGAGGCCACGTCCTGCGGCGGTGCCCAGGAGTGCGAGGTGCCGTCCTGGAGCCGCATCTCGGCCTCGAGTTCGAAGTACCGGCCGGTGGCTCGGTACTGCGCGATCACGCTGCGCCAGTCCTCCGGCGCGGCCCGCATGAGAGTCAGGCCGATCTGCTTAACCAGAGCGTCCTGCTCTGTAGGGTTCAACGGCTTCGGCTCGGACACGCCAACATCTTCCCCTGCAAATCGCCGGATCGCACACGTCCCCCGCCGCTGCGCCGAACGGTGGAGGACCGACCTTAACGCGGCAGCCCTTCCCGGTTAAAGCTGATCAAGAACACCCCGCAGACGAGTTTGGAGGAGCTTTGTCCCGATCCGCGCAGTTGACCGGTGGTCTGCTGGCTGCGATCGGCGGAGTGGCCGTCGCGGTCCAGGGCCGGGTCAACGGGTCGCTGGCCCAGTCGTTGCAGAACGGTTTCCTGGCCGCGTTGATCTCGTTCGGCGGCGGGTGGCTCGTGCTGGTGGTCACAGTCCTGTCGCGACAGTCCGGGAGGGACGGGCTGCGGCGGTTGCGCGACTCGCTGGTCGCGCGCCGGATCCGCTGGTGGGAGTGCGTCGGCGGGATCTCCGGCGCGTTCCTGGTGGCCTCGCAGGGAATCACGATCGCGACGATCGGTGTGGCGGTGTTCACCGTCGCGGTGGTCGTCGGGCAGGTGGTGAGCAGCCTGGTCGTGGACCGCAGGGGGCTCGGGCCGGGCGAGCCGAAGCCGCTGACGGTGACCCGCGTGCTCGGAGCGGCTGTCGGCGTGGTCGCGGTGATCGTCGCCGTGTCGCACCGGTTCACGTCGCCGGGCGAGTTGTGGCTCGCGGTGCTGCCGCTGGCCGCGGGACTGCTGATGGGCTGGCAGCAGGCGGTGAACGGGCTGGTGCGCGAGGCCGCGGGGCACTCGATGGCGACGATCTTGGTGAACTTCACCACGGGCACGGCGGCCTTGCTGGTCGTCAACCTGGTGGCCGCGCGCGGCGTGGCCGAGTTCCCCGGCCAGTGGTGGCTCTACCTCGGCGGGCTGCTCGGCATCGTCGGCGTGGGCGGCGCGATCGTGTCGGTGCGGTTCATCGGCGTGCTGATGGTCGGGCTGTGCGCGGTGTGCGGGCAGCTCGTCGGGGCCGTCCTGCTGGACGCGGCGAGCGGGCGCCTCGCGTTGCCGACGGTGATCGGCGTGGTGCTGACGCTGGTGTCGGTGGGCGTCGCCGCGCTGCCCAGTGGGAGGATGAGGACGTGACTGCGACGCTGCTCAACGGCAACGAAACCCGGAACGCGCTGTTCGAGGACCTCAAGGCGCGGGTCGCCGCGCTGCCGGTGCCGGTCGGTCTGGCCACCGTTCTGGTCGGTGACGACCCCGGTTCGCACTCGTACGTGAAGGGCAAGCACAGGGCGTGCGAGAAGGTCGGCATCTCCTCGATCAGGCGCGACCTGCCCGAGTCGACCACGCAGGAGGAGCTCGAGGCCGTCATCGACGAGCTGAACGCGAACCCCGAGGTCACCGCGTACATCGTCCAGCTGCCGCTGCCCAAGCACCTCAACGCGAACGCGATCCTGGAGCGCATCGACCCCGCCAAGGACGGCGACGGCCTGCACCCGGTCAACCTCGGCAAGCTCGTGCTCGGCGAGGACGCCGCACTGCCCGCGACGCCGCGCGGCATCGTCGAACTGCTGCGCCGCTACGACGTGCCGATCGCGGGCGCGAACGTCACCGTCGTGGGCCGCGGCGTCACCGTGGGCCGCCCGATCGGCCTGCTGCTCACCCGCCGCAGCGAGAACGCCACCGTGACTCTGTGCCACACCGGCACCAAGGACCTCGCCGCCGAGGTGCGCCGCGCGGACATCGTGATCGCCGGTGCCGGCAGCCCCGGCCTGATCACCGCGGACATGGTCAAGCCGGGCGCGGCCGTGGTCGACGTCGGCATCACCCGCACCGAGGCCGGCCTGGTCGGCGACGTGGCCCCGGACGTCCGCGAGGTCGCCGGCTGGCTCGCCCCGATCCCCGGTGGCGCGGGCCCGATGACCGTCGCGATGCTGCTGACCAACACCGTCGAAGCCGCCGAGCGCGCCCATGCGGCGGTCTGACGCCGAGGCGCTCATGCCGGAACAGCGCTGGCGGTCGGGCCCCGGCAAGCACCTGCCGTTCGCGCTGGTGCTCGGGGTCGGCGTGCTCGGGCTGGTGCGGATCTTCCAGTACCACTGGCGGCAGGGCGCCGTGCTGCTCGGCGTCTCGCTGCTCGTGGCGGCCCTGCTGCGGATCCTCGTGACCGACGAGCAGGCCGGTCTGATCAAGATCCGCGGCCGCGGCATGGACGCGTTCCTGTACTCGACGCTCGGCATCGTGGTGATCGCCGTGGCGTTGACGATCACCGGCGGCCCGCTGAGTCGTTAGTCGGAGTCGATGGCCCTATTGACGAGGACCTCGATGAACGCGTCGAGGTCCATCGGCTCGGTGATGTCCGGCAGGGTCAGCCGTTCGTAGATGAACCCGGTCATCGCGAAGTACAGCAGGATGACGGTCATCCGGTCGCCCGGCAGCTTCGACTCCTCGTTGAACGCGATGTTGAACTCGAGGTTGTCCGCCATCGTCTTGGTGAGCGCGGTGCGGAGGTCCGGCCTGCGCGTGGCCTCCAGCCGCAGCTCCATCAACGCCAGGTAGCCGGCCCGGTCGGCGTCCGCCCGTTTGACGATGTCGTGCATGAACTTGATGCTCAGCGACTTGTCGCGAGGCAGTGCCAGCGACTCCGCGATCGACTCCTGCGACGGCATGAGCCGCTGGGTCACCCTGATCGCCACCTCCGACATCAGGTCGTCGCGGCTCGCGAAGTAGTTCGACGCCGTGCCCGCCGGCACCCCCGCCTTCGCGTCGATCGCGCGGTAGGTCAGCCCCCGCGCCCCCTCTTCCGCCAGGACGTCGATCGCCGCGTCCAACAGGGCGGTTCGCCGTGCTTCGTTCCGGACCACAGATCCTCCTTGACAACCACTACAGACATAGTACTACAGTTGTCGTGGTTCAAGACATCTGAGGGGATGGTCTGTATGCGAAAGCTCGTCTACTACGTGGCAGTGACGCTGGACGGGTTCATCGCGGCCGAGGACGGAACCTTCGACGGGTTCCTCTTCGAAGGCGACCACATGGAAGGCATCAACGCCGAGTACCCGGACACGCTGCCCACCCAGTTCCGCGGACCGCTCGGCCTGGCCGACGCACCGAACCGGAACTTCGACACCGTCCTGATGGGCCGCAGCACCTACCAGGTGCCCGGCGGCCTCGCGTCGCCCTACGCCCACCTGCGGCAGTTCGTGGTGTCGTCCTCACTGACCGACACCCCGGACGACGTCGAGGTGATCAGCGAGGACGTCCTCGGCCGCGTGCGGTCGCTCAAGGACGAGGACGGCCTCGACATCTGGCTGTGCGGCGGCGGCAAGCTGGCAGCCGAGTTGCTGCCGTTGATCGACAAGTTGCTCCTCAAGATCCACCCGGTCGTGTTCGGCCGCGGAATCCCGCTGTTCGACGGGAAGGCCGACATCACGAAGTTCCAGCGCACCGATGCGCGCCTGTTCGAGAGCGGCGTTTCGTTCATGACTTACGAGCGTTCCTAAAAATGATTGACGGGCACCGCGCACACCCGTAACACTTGGACCACATCAAGCCGAAGGGGACCGTCATGACGAGCCAGCAGATGCGAGTGGAGCGCTTTGGCAGCGCTGCTTTCGCTGACGCGCGACCGTCTGACGATCGCGCCTCACGACGCCCGGTCGCGTCGTTCACCAGCGGCGATGGCTCCCCACCGTGACTTGAGTTCCAGGTCATGACCAAGGGAGCCGCCCATCGGGAAACCGATCAGGGCGGCTTTCTCAATTTGGTGCACATTTAATTTTCACCCTTGTAGCTCAACGGATAGAGCGCGGCGCTACGAACGCCGAAGTCCGGGTTCGACTCCTGGCAGGGGTACTGAGCTCACGTCGCCTAGCGGCCAAGGCACCGCATTGTCGATGCGGCTATCACGGGTTCGAGTCCCGTCGTGAGCGCTCCACGGATGCGAGGGAGACGGCAACCCGCCTCATTTGGGATGAGGACACACCGCGTTCGACTCGCGGGCATCCGACTGGCGCCCCTTCGGGGGCGCACCAGGCTCTTTAGCTCAAGCGGCAGAGCACCGGGGTGAAGATCCGGTGGACGGGGTTCGACTCCCTGGGGAGCCACGCAGGACGAGGAGGGCTGGCCGAGTGGTAAGGCACCGGATTGCTACTCCGTGGTCCGGGCATCATGCCCGGCGCGCGTTCGACCCGCGCGCCCTCCGCGTCCTGGCAAGGAGGATTGGCCGAGCCCGGTAAGGCATCCGTCTCGAAAACGGTGGTCGGCGCGCGAGCGCCGCGCAGGTTCAAATCCTGCATCCTCCGCCGAATCAGGACCACGGCCGGTGCCGATCCGACGACACCGGCCGTTCCTGGCTCAGCTCGAGTCGCCGCGCAGACGGGCGGCCAAGCGTTCGATCTCCTCGTCCAGCTCGCGTTCACGCTGGGCTCGAGCTTGGCGATCGGCAACGTCGAGCCGCTCCATCCGCCCGTGCCGCTCTCGTTCGATCCGCTCCAGCTTCACGTCCATGATCGCGGAGTCGCGGCGCTCGAACAGATTGACATGGCTGCCGTGCAACCGCTTGTCCGCCTCGATCTGCCGCGCGATCAAGCGGTCGTAGGTCGTCGAGCCGTTCATCCACTTGGCCAGCACCGGCAGGCAGTCGAAGAGCACCAGCAGCAACCGCAGAGCCCAGTGCCCGAGGGTGACGGGCAGGCTCTCCTCGGAGAGCTTGCCCAGGGCCTCGAACTCCTCGAGGATGCCGGTCTTGACGCGGTTCGCCTTCCGCGCCTCGACCTTTTCGTCGATCGCCGCCTTGACGTCCGAGCCGTAGGACGCCTCGGCGGACTGCAGCTTGGCCTTGAGCGCGATGATCTGGATGTCGAGACCCCCGAGATCGATCTGCCGCTGGTCGAGCCGTGTGTCCTTGCGGTACTGGTCGGCACTGTTACGGTTGCGAGTGCACTCCGGCCCCTCCCCGACGTCGCCCGTCGTCAGCGGTCCGGGGATGCCTTTGCACTCGGCCTGCGCAATGGTTTCAAGCTCGTTCCACTTCCGCAGGTACTCGTTGACCTCGGTCTTGAGTTCATCGCGCTTGACGACGAGACCGTCGTACTCGCCACGAAGAGCGCTGAGGGAGCTCGACAGGTTCAGGTGGAAGTCGGCGCATTCGGCGGTGTCCACCACCTTGCCGTCCGACGGGTTGCACGCCTTCCAGGTGCCCGCATAGCGCGCGATTTCGTCGGCTCGGCTGTCCTCGACCTGCTTCTCGATCGCCGGGTGGAAGACCCAGACCACGAGAGGCTCGGCGATGGTCAGCCCGAGCAGCACCGAGATCACCAGCCGGGGCAGGAAGACGATGAACCGCGCGCCACTTGCACCGTGCATGCTGGCGATCAGCCAGCTGTCCAGGTTGATGATCATGATAGCCCAGAACATCGCCACCGGTGCCAGGGCCGGCACTCGCCACCACGCGTCACCGCCCAGCAGCTGACTCAGCACGACCATGATGGACAACCCGCTGAGCACACCGGTGGTCAGCACGATCACGGCCATCTTCGTGTAGCGCGGGCGTTCCTCCGGAGCCCAGTCGAGCACGTCCTCCTTGATCCCGATGACGGAGCGGAGCTTGCGGCCGAAGCCGAGATCCGGGAATGCCGGCCGGTACGGGCTGACCGGGATCTCGGTGAGGTCCGCGGGCAGGGTTTCAGTCGGCATTCTCTTCCCTCAGCTCGTCGGCCACGCTCCGCTCCTCCTCGAGCTCCTTCGGCCGGTCCTCCGCGAGCTCCTTCGGCACGGGTGCCGGCGGGGTCGTGTCGAGCACCTCCGCGATGATCTTCTCGACCGGAAGGTTGTGGGTGTCCAGGAATCCACGCGCGGCAAGGGTTTGCACGAGCTGGACGTTCGCGTCGAACCGGCGCCGCTCGTCCTCACGGTCGGCGGCGTCGCGGCGTGCCCGCTCGGCACGTGTCGCGTCCCGGTCGTGGCGCTCCATCTCCAGCTCAATCCTCTTGTAGTCGCGATCCTGCTGCTGTTTCACCAGCTCGTAATCGCGGTCGCGAGCTTGCCGGGCGTCGGCCAACTCGCTCTCCCTGGCGGCTTCGGTTCGCAGCTCGGCGACGAGTTCGCGTTGATCGATCTGCCCGCTCGCCACCGCGTACAGCAACGCGTTGCGCGTGTCTCCGTTGATGAGTTCCACGTCGCGCTCGAACTGGTCCCGCGCGTACTGCCTGCGTTCGGCCGCCAGACTCAGTTCGTGCTGAGTGGTTGCCGCCTGGATCAGGTGCTCGTGCCTGCGGTCGACCACCTCCATGTCGTGCTGATGGCGTTGGTCGCCCACCTGCACGGTTCGGTCGTGGCCGCGCTGGTCCAGCTCGACGTCGTTGCGGTGCCGCCTGCGCACCTCTTCCAGCGTCTGATCGTCACGTTCGGACTCATAGGCGAGCCGATGGGTCTGGGCCTGCTGCTTGAGCGCGAGCTCGTGCTCGCGTTCCTTGTCCCACAGGGTCTTCTTGAACTCGACCAGCTCCTGCGGCGTCAACACCTCGACGCCGGCGAGCCTGATCGTCATGCCGGGCACGGTGATCGGCCGGACTTCGAAGTACGCGCGGACCTGTGCGGAGACGTCCCGGATGACCTCGTTGATGTCCGAGAGCTTCCGCGCCAGGCCGAGCTCGAACAGACGCTGGTGGCTGGTCAGGTAACTGTGCAGCACGGTTGCGGCGTTGAGCCCGTCACGCACCACGACCACGGGGTCGTTCACCGTGCAGGTGAACGTGACATGCACGGTGAAGGCGCTTGCCTCGCCGCTCTGGATCGTCACGGCGACCAACACCGGCGCGTCGCGACTCATGTCCACGAGGCTGACATGCGATGCCTGGACCACCTGTTCGTCGCGCGGGCCGAGCCTGCCGAAGTCCGGCAGGTACTCACCCTCGACGCGGTACACGAGCATCTCGTGCGCCGCGGGCTTCGGCAGGTCGTCCGGCTCGCGGGACTTCCTTCCCAGTCCGAGCAGGCCCCGCTTCTGCAAGGCGGACAGTGGCCTCTGCATCACAATGGGATAAGGACGAGTCATGGTGTCGGTCCCTCGGTGTTCCTTCTGTTCTGCAACGATTCGAGCAACACGTCGATCAGTGCGTCCTGGTCACTGCGCTTGTTCCGCTGACGCACGACGCCAAGGGACTCGCGCAGCGGCACCAGCTCTGCTGCCGGGACGGCATCGGCCAACGCCTGACCCAGCTCTCTCGCCTCTTCGGGCCTGAGCAGGTCGACGGATCTCAGCAATGCGCGCACCGCGTCACGACGATGAGGCCGGCTGAGCAACACGGCGGCCCAGACGCGCGCGACCAGGTCGAGCCGATCCGGCCGGTTGCGGATGAAGTGGTGGATCGCCAACTGGTACTGCGGTCCCCCGCGGACGGTGAGCACCGCGAGGATCGCCCGGGTCACCAGCTCGCGCTTGCGCAGCTGAGGTGGTCTTACCTCGAAGTCGTCGAGCACGCGGACGAGCAGCCCCAGAACTATCGCGCCATGGTGAGGTTCGTGGACGAGGGTCGCGAACATCTTCGCGAATGCCTGCACGTATGCCTCGGTCTCGGCATCGGGGCTCTGCTCCAGCAGTTTCCAGATCCTGCGCACTGCTTCGGTCGGAAACCTCGCCGCCAGCTCGCCGCTGAGCGCCACCGCAGCCGTACGACGCTGCACTCTCGAGCCGAACATCGCCCAGCCTCGTACGACGCGCAACGCGACCAGCGCAGTGTCCTCGTTGAAGCACATGAGCCACAGCACCAGCGCCGCGGTGTCACGTCCTTCGTCACCCAACTCGCCGCGCGACCACGGTTCGAGGTAAGACTGCTCGACCTCCACCGCGTCCGTCTCGGCCAACAGCGCCAAACCGCGTGCGACCTCGAAGTCGGCCCCTTCCTCAACGATGTCGTTGATCCAGACGTTGACCGCGTCCCAGAACGGGGTCGGCATCCTCTCGTTGAGCTCGGCGAGCACGCGAACGCGGCAGCCGGGGTCCTTGAACGTGAGCACGCGGATCGAGGTGTGGTCACGGATCAGCTTCTTGGTCGTCATCAAGCTGCTCTGCCTGAGCCGGCGCGCACGGGACTGGTCGAGCACGGGTTCGGTGCCGCCCTCGACAGGTTCCTGTTCCGGCAACGGGAGCAGCGCGTCGAGCCGCTTCTCGAGCATCGCCAGGCGTGCCTCGAACTCGCGCTCGCTGACCCCGGTGACGAACGCCAGCGTGGCGATCTCCACGATCTCCTTTCGCGCGGGAAGCTGCTCGAACCACTCCCACGTGGTCTGAGCGGACGCGATATCCAGGTGCCGCAACGCTTCTTGCACTGACTCGCCCGCTTTGACCCGTGCTGCCACTTCGGCCAGATCGCTCATCGCACGGTCCTCGGGAAGAACCTTCACGAGCTCCCGCACCACACCCGCGTCGCCACCGAGGTGCGCACGCAACACGGTCTCGACGCTGAGACGCTCCCAGAAGACGTGCTTCACCGAGCCCGAAACCTCAGACACGGAAGCGGTGCGGGTGACCACGAGAAACGCACCTGCCTCCCGCACCGCTTCCCGGACTGCCACCCACGCGAAATCCGTGTCCGCTTTCTTCGCGGTGTCGGCCTGGTCGGTCATGACATAGCCGTGGCCGGTTTCATACGTCCGCATGGCGAGCTCGTTGAGCGGCAGGAACGGCGTCAGTGCGACCAGAGGACCGTCGGTGAGGGCGCGGAGCATCGACAGCGCACCAGCCCGCTTGCCGGAGCCTCGCACGCCGCTGATGACCACGACGTGGTCGGCGAGCAACGACTTCTCCGCTGTCGCCTGGCACGGAGGTGCCACGTAGTGCTCGAGCGCCTGGCGCACATCCCTGGGATCGATCTTGCCTTCGTCGCGGCCGACCCACCTGCCGTGGCCGTCGGAGTCCATCGAGCCGAACACACCGTTCGGCGCGTGGACGCGCTCGTGGAAGACGTTCAGCACGTCGACCTTCACAGCGGCCGCAGGCCGTTCGTTCTCATCGGCCTGCCCATCGTCGCCCGGCTTGTCCTCGTTCTCAGCCGCGGCGGTCACGCACCACTCCGAACACTCCGTGAGGTGCGTACACCCGCTCCTCGAACTTGTTGAGCACCTCTGTGTGGATCACTGGACCATCCGAAGTGGACTCTCGCACCGGCGCGGCGGAGACGGGCTTCGCGGCGGCGAGACCCGGCAAACGCACCCATCCGCGTTCCGAGTAGGTCTTGACCTTCACCTCGACCTCCTGAAACTCGTCGGCGTCGAGGCCGCGTTCGCCGTGCAGGACCACTTCTCGGTAGTAGCGGTCGGAGATGATCAAGCCGAGCTGCGCCTCCGGCGAGCCCGACATGGCTTCTCGCAACGCGGGTGCGTCCCTCAGTCGCGCCGCTCCGACCACGGCGTCTCCCTGGACGTGCGGCGGGTCCAGGACGACCTCGCCGAAGTCGACCGCCATCCGCAGCCGCAGCTGGTACTGCTCGGAAGCCGCGCGGTTCACGTCCGTCAGCGCTATGGCGACCTCGCGCAGGATGAAGTCCGCGAGGATCCAGGACCGGGACACGTCGGCGCTGACCACGATCGTCGCGCTGTCTCCGTCCACTCGCCTGAAGGCGGAGGCAATCGGGTGACCCGCTGCCTTCGCCGCGGAGAAGGCTGTGGTGAGCACGATGTCGTGGGCGGAGTCGAGATGAGACTGACGGCGTCTCTGACCGGACGAGCCGACCACGTCCGAGCTGATCACCGTCTGGGAAAGGGCAAGCGAGGTCACGGGACTCCTCAGGTGCTGCGGTGGTGTGGTGGTCACCCTGAGATGCACTCCGGCGAGCCACCACATCCTGTGATGGTTTTCGAGTAGATCGCGCGGTTCAGGCAAGCTGCGCAAGGAACTTGCACGCGGCCGTACTGGGTTGTAACAAGGTTCCGGTCGCGCAGGCGCCGCAGCGATCGGTGCGTGGCCACGAGCGACGCCGTGGCGAGCTGGGCGAGTTCACACTGGCGCAGCGGAACCTCGGCACGCGTCCGCGAGGAGCCCTCGACGAAGAACGCGATCATGTCCGCCAAGGCCTGCAGCACACGGATGTCGACGCACTCCGACGTCATGGCCGCCGCGTGGTTCTCCGCGGCGCGAAGCCGGAGCGTGACCTGTCTGGTGACCTCACGTGCGACCGCGGGGTGGTCGTCGAGGTACTCGAGGAATCGGCTGCGCGCGATCTTCACCCCGGACACCAGCCCTTGGGCGAGCACGGAAGCCGACCGCACTCCTTCGTCCACACAGGCGATCTCGCCCAGCAACTCGCCGGGACCACGCACGGCGAGCAGCCGGGTGCCGCCGGCGTGGTCGCTGCTGATGACCTTGACGACGCCCGAACGAACGACGATGACGAAGTCACCCTCGTCTCCCTGCCGCATGAGGTGGTCGCCCGGCCCGTACTCGACCGGTCGCCCCCTGTCCAGCAGCCCGGTCAGCTCCCGCGTGGACAATCGGGTGGCGAAGTTCCCTCTGTCACGCATGACTCCCCTTTCCACACGCGCCCGGCACACGAAATTCCAGGCGAATCAGAAACTCGTGATCTGCGCACGCCAAAGCCTGCCCATTGACAGGAGCTCACGCGATGTCGTTCAGCACGGTTCTTCTGCGTCAAATGGCACACTCGATGCCATCGCGGTCAACGCCGACGGCACGACGATCACCAATTTGCGTCGCCGAGTGATCACGACACCGCGCTCGCGAAGCGTCCGCAGCCCTCGCGCGACAGCCTCACGCGACGCGCCGATCGCCCCGGCTATCTCCTGCTGGGACAGTTGCACGGAAATCTCCACGCCGTCCGGCGCAGCAGCGCCGTGCTGACCGGCGAGCCTCAGCAGGAACGCGGCGAGCCGCTCGGTGGCACTGTGAGCGGCCTGCTCCAGCCGCCGGTTGTCCGCCCTCCGCAAACGGTCCGCCATGTGCACGACCAGCGCGATCGCGATGGCAGGACGTTCGTGCAGGGCCTGGACGAACCGTTCCGCGGTGAGCAGGACGGCCTTGGTCTCGCCGAGCGTCCAAACGTTCACCGAACGTGCCCGGCCATCCAGAACCGAGACTTCACCGAGCACGTCGCCGCTGCCCCGAATCGCGAGAACCGCCTCATATCCCGACGGCGCCGTGATTGTGATCTTGACCCAGCCCTCGACGACCAGCAGTACGTGGCCGGCAGGGTCACCGTGCCGGAACAACGCCTCGTTCGCCCCATAGGTGCGGGCAGAACCCAAGCCCGCAAGCCATTTCCAGTCGTCCTCACCAATTCGACCTCGGAACGATCCCAGCGTCGGCTCACTGGCGGCCTGCACTCATCCCCCCGGATGTCGGTCGAAGCGAACGCGTGACACCTTGACTCATTCCGGAGGAGGATTTCTAGCTACTACGGCGTACGGTCTTCTTTCGTCGCCGAACGGTTACCCACTTCAGTCCTCCTCCGGCACAACGACCGAAATGGTCGAACATCCTATGATCACGCGATTAACTGTGCGTCACTTGACACAGAGTCCTTGAGTCACGCGACGCGGTGAGATCAGCGCCCGGACGCCATCCTGGGACAAGCGTCGCCCTGCCTGATGCGCAGCCGTTGCCCCCCAGCTCGAGGAGCGTGTCTCATGATCGTTCTGTGCAAGATTTCCAAGATGGTCCAAGCGATCCTGCTGTCGTTCATCATCGGCCTGGCGGCGGGTTTCCTGCTCTCACAAGGAGGAGGAGCGACTGGGTTGCACCAGCAGGCGCTGATCAGCCACGTCTCAGACGTGCCCACCCGGCACGCGTGACCAGCGATCAGCGGAAATCGCGTGACCGGGACGGGATCCGCAGGTCGAGGTGCTGCAACCGGTCAGCCATCAGGCTGACCACGCCCTCCGCCGACTCGACCACACCCCGCACGAGCATCGCCCCGCTGCTGCGCGCCACCCTGCGGTACCGCGCCCACAACCCCGGCGAGCACACGACGTTCACCATCCCGGTCTCGTCCTCGAGGTTGAGGAAGGTGACGCCGCCCGCCGTCGCCGGCCGTTGCCGGTGGGTCACCGCGCCACCGACGAGCACCCGAGTTCCCGGTTCGACCGAGGACAAGGCGGCGGTGGTCAGGGCGCCCATCGAGTCCAATGTGGACCGTACGAACTGGGTCGGGAAGCTGTCCGGTGACAACCCGGTGGCCCACACGTCCGCCACCGCCAGCTCGACATCGTCCATACCCGGCAACGAAGGCGCGTCCACCCCGACCGTGGTGCCCGGCAGGCGGTCGGGGCGGATCGCGGCCACCGCGCCCGCCGCCCACAGCGCCTCACGGCGTTCGAGGCCGAAGCAGGAGAAGGCGCCCGCGGTGGCCAGGGCCTCGACCTGGGCCGTAGTCAGCTGCACGCGGGAGCCGAAGTCCTCCATGTCGCGGAACGGTTGTGCGGCAACGATTCGTGCGGCGTCGGCGGTGCCGATCCCGCGCACCTCCTCCAGTCCGATGCGGACGGCGTTGGCGCCCTCGAAGCGCTCCAGGCTCGCGTAGGGCAGCGACGCGTTCACGCACGGGCCGTGCACGGTGACGCCGTGACGGCGGGCGTCGGCCACCAGGGACTGCGGTGAGTAGAAGCCCATCGGCTGGGCTCGGAGCAGGGCCGCGCAGAACGCCGCCGGGTAGTAGAGCTTGAACCACGCGCTCACGAACACCAGGTGGGCGAACGACAGCGCGTGCGACTCCGGGAAACCGAAGTTCGCGAACGCCAGCAGCTTCGCGTAGATGCGACCGGCCAGCTCGTCGTCGATGCCCTGGGCGTGGCAGCCCTCATAGAAGCGGTCGCGCAGGCGTTCCATGCGCGCGGTCGACCGCTTGGCACCCATCGCCCTGCGCAGTTCGTCGGCCTCGGCGGCGGTGAAACCGGCCACGTCGACGGCGATCTGCATCAGCTGTTCCTGGAACAACGGCACGCCATAGGTTTTGCGCAGCGCGTTCTCCAGCAGCGGGTGGTCGTAGTCCCACTTCTCGGTCTCGTTGCGGCGCCTGATGTACGGGTGCACCGAACCGCCCTGGATCGGGCCCGGCCGGATCAGCGCCACCTCGACGACGAGGTCGTAGAACGTGCGCGGCTTCAGGCGCGGCAGCGTCGCCATCTGCGCGCGGCTCTCCACCTGGAAAACGCCCACGGAGTCGGCTTTCTGCAGCATCTCGTAGACGCGGGGATCGGCAAGATTGACCTCACCCATGTCGACGTCGACGCCTTCGTGGTCGCGCACGAGGTCGATGGCGTAGTGCAGGGCGGAGAGCATGCCGAGGCCCAGCAGGTCGAACTTCACCAGGCCGATCGACGCGCAGTCGTCCTTGTCCCACTGCAGAACCGTGCGGTTCGGCATGCGTGCCTTCTCGACCGGGCACACCTCGCTGACCGGACGGTCGCAGATCACCATGCCGCCGGAGTGGATGCCGAGGTGGCGCGGGAAGTTCTCCAGCTGCGCGGACAACTCCAGCACCGGACGCGGGATGTCGCAGTCGTCGGTCGTGGTCGTGAGCGGGCCCCACCTGTCTATCTGCTTGCTCCACGCGTCCTGCTGGCCAGGCGAATGGCCGAGGGCGCGGGCCATGTCGCGCACCGCGGAACGGGCGCGGTAGGTGATCACGTTCGCGACCTGCGCGGCGTGGCGGCGGCCGTACTTGGAGTAGACGTACTGGATCACCTCCTCGCGGCGGTCGGACTCGATGTCGACGTCGATGTCGGGAGGTCCGTCGCGGGCAGGGGCGAGGAAGCGTTCGAAGAGCAGGTCGAAGCGGACCGCGTCGACGTTGGTGATGCCCAGCGCGAAGCACACCGCGGAGTTCGCGGCGGATCCCCTGCCCTGGCAGAGGATGTCGTTGCGCTTGCAGAAGTTCACGATGTCCTGCACGACCAGGAAGTAGCCGGGGAAGCCGAGCTGTTCGATGATCTTCAGCTCGTGCTCGATCTGCCGGTGCGCCTTCTCGTCGTCATCGGCGTATCTGCGCCGCGCGCCCTCGTAGGTGAGCTTGCGCAGCCAGGTGCTCTCCGTGTGACCGGCCGGCACGTCGAACGGCGGCAGCTGCGGCGCGACCAGCCTCAGATCGAACGCCAGCTGCATGCCGAGCAGCGCGGCGTTGTGCACGGCACCGGGGAAACGGCGGAACCTGTGCCACATCTCCTCGCCGCTGCGCAGGAACGCGGCGGGTGACGGCGGCAGCCAGCCCGCCATGTCGTCGAGGCTGCTCCTCGCGCGCACAGCGGCCATCGCGGCGGCGAGCCTGCCCCGGCTCGCGGTGGCGTAATGCACGGCATTCGTTGCCACGACCGGAAGTTTGAGCTGCTGCGCCATCGCGAAGAGGAGGTCGTTGCGCCTGCTGTCCTCCGGCAGGCCGTGATCGGTCAGCTCGACGTAGACGCGGCCGGAACCGAACAGGTCGGCGAGCCGCGCGATCTCCCGGTACGCCGCCTCCGGTCCCTCCCTGGTGAGCGCTCTGCGGACGGTTCCCTTGCGGCAGCCCGTGAGCACCACGACCTCACCCTTGGTGTCCTCGACGATCTGGTCGAGGTCGTAGACGGGTTTGCCCTTCTCCGCGTCGTCGTGGAGGTGGCCGGTGGTGAGCGTGCGGCACAACCGGTGGTAGCCGTCCTGCTGACGTGCGAGGAGGAGCAGGTGATCGCCCTCGGGATCCGGTTCGCCGTTGGCGGGCTTGCTGAGCCCGATGCTCAGCTCGGCGCCGAACACCGTGTGCATCCCGAGTTCCTTCGCGGCCTCGGCGAAGCGGACCACGCCGTACATGCCGTCGTGGTCGGTGATCGCGATGGCGTCGAGCTTGAGCCGTTGCGCCTCCTCGACGAGCTCCTCCGGGTGGCTCGCGCCGTCGAGCCAGCTGAAGTTGGAGTGGCAGTGCAGCTCCGCGTACGGCACGCGCTTGCGGGTGACCGCGAGCTCGTCCACGCGCAGCTCGAACCCCGGCGGCGCGGTGTAGCGGTCGCGGTGCCGTGACCACCCCGGACCGTCGCCGCCGTCGGGTTTCTGCTCGACGGGCTTGCCGGAAAGAGCGCGTTCCAGCTCCTTCCAGCGGACCGGCGGGTTGTTCCAGCCCATCAGTCGTACACCCCTTCGATGAACCACCTCTGGTCCCTGCGGATCAGCAGGAACGCCTGGTCCTGCGTCTGCACCTGGATGCGCGCGGCCCGGTGCGGGTCCGGCGCCCACCACCGCTCGTCGACCGGCCACGGCCCGGCCCACGCGGTCACTTCCTGCGCTTTTCCATTCACGACAAGGCTTTTGGGCCGTGCGGTGAGTTCGAGGCGACCGGTCACGCCGATCTCGTTGCCGTCCGCGTCCCTCAGGTCGGCGGGGTCGTCGGCGAGCGTCGCTGGTGCCCTGGTCAGCCGGCCGGGCCAGGGGTGGTCCGGGTTCTGCAGCGGCACCCGTTCGTCGCCCCACGGCACGAGCCTGACCTGTTCCCGCGGGCCTCTGCCGCCGTCGAGCACTGCCGTGAGCACGCCGTCCGGGCCGAGCAGGCCCTGGACGTGCAGCAATGCCCGCACGGCACGTTCGTCGTCGTGGCCCCACAACCCGAGCTGGAGCGCCGTGCCGTTGACGACCTCGACCGGTTCGAGGGTGAGCGTCCTGATGCCGGAGGTGAGGCGTTCGCGGGTGAGCCAGCCGTCGAGCTGCCAGCGCACGCGGTCCGCGATCCCCCGCGGTGTCAACGGTTCCGCGGCCCGCCACACCCGGTGCAGCTCCTCGTCGTTCTCGGTGCGGGCGTGGATGCCGAGCCTGGTGCACGCGAGGCCGCGGTTCGCGAGGTTCTCGTGCAGCCGTTCCGAGAGGATCTTCGCGGCGAACGCTGCCGAGTCGATCCGGTCGACCGGGTCGTCGAAGGTTTCCGTGACGGCCAGCTCCGGCGCGGGTCTGCGCTTGTCGAGCGGGCGTTCCGGCAGGCCGCGCGCGAGGCGGTGCTGTCGCGTGGCCGGGCCGCCGAACCTCGACGTCACTGCGTTCTCCGGCACGTCCGCGAACGCCCCGAGGGTTTTCAGGCCGAGTCTTCGCAGCAGGTCGACCAGTTCTGGAGCGTCGAGTTCGTGCACGCCCAACGGCCTGAGGAACTCCGCGGTCCGGTTCGGCGGGACGACCACGTTGCGGTGCGCGGCCTTCGTGGCGGCGAAGAGGCTGTCGGCCACCCCCACCTGCGCTTCGACGTTCGTCTTCGCGGCGATGTGGTCGACGATGCGTTCGGCTGCCTGCTCGGCGGAGGAGAAGTAGTTGACCGGGCCGCGCGCCGGCACCGCGACCAGACCCGGTTGCACCACCTCGATGCCGGGCGCGAGCTCCTCGACGGCCTCGGCGACCGGCTCGAAGAACCTGGCGTCGCGCTGCGGGTCGTGCTCGAACGTCACGAGCTCGGGACACATCGCCTCGGCCATGCGTTTGCGCATGGCCCTGCGGATGCCCTCGGCGCGTGCGACGGCCGAGGTGGACACGATCTCGTTGCCGTCGAGCACCGCCACCGGCACGTGCTGGCTGGTGCCGGTGGCGGTGCAGGCGGCGACGACTGGCCAGTCAGGGCACCAGACCGCGAGCAGACGGGTGTCCCTCACGCAGGACGACCCCAGGTTGTAGCCCGCCTGGCGGCCAGCTCGTCGACCCGGTCCGGACCGGCATCAGCCGGCTCGTCGGACCGGGCCGGTTCGCCGGCCACCAGCGGGAGCTCGATCTCTTCTTCGCCGAACGTCAGCACCATCTCCCGCGGCTTGCCCGCGGAACCCCTGCCACCGCTGCGCACGCTGATCTGCTGACGCCGCAACGTTTCCGCGCCGTCGTCGAGCGGGTTCCAGCGCACGGACTCCGCGGTCAGCTCCACGTCGGCCGACGGCCAGGAACCGAACGCGATCAGGACGGCACGGCGTTGGCGCGCGCGGGCCGTGAGCCGGCGCGCGAGGGAAGGAGGTAGTGGGCACGCGACGGCCACCAGGTCGATGCCGTCCAGCAGAGCAGCGATGACGGGGCCGGGATCGGCGCCGGGACGTGGGACGAGTGCCAGCCGCTGCACCGAGACCCCGAGCTCGGCCGCGGCCAGCACGCCCACCTGCGGAAGGCCGACCACGGCGGCCCAGCAGCCGTCCGCGGTCGCGCCCGCGAGCAGGGCGAGCAGCAACGATGTCGATCCGCCCACCGACACCGTGCTGCCTCGCCGCAAGCCGCCCCACGGCAGCAGGCCCGCCAGTTCCCCGCGAACCGGCAACACCCGCCCCGTGGCGTGGTCGGTGGTGGTGCTGGTCAGCTCGCTGGCCGGGTTCACCCCGAGCGCGGCCAACGACGCCGTTGCCGACCTGGACACTCCACCCACCTCCCGTCTCGGACCGTGCGCACCCCTGTGCACGACCGCCGCGGGAAGTTCGGCGACTTGCTATTCGAACTCTTGTTCGAACGAACGGGATGATCGTAGCGCGCGCTCACACCCCTATGTCAATGCCGTGGCGTCACTCTTTTGGGGGACAGGCTCACGGCGCCCGGCAAGGTCATCTACGGTGGCCCGATCACCCGGATAGTCGAGGGGAAAGCCGGTGAACCAACCACCCCCACACGGCTGGCAGCAGCAACCGCCACCACCGCAGGGCTGGCAACAGCAGCAACCACCCGGCGGCTGGCAGCAGCAACCACCACCACCCGGATGGCAGCAGCCCCCGCCCGGTTACGGCTACCCGCCCCAGCCACCCAGAAAGAAGAGCAAGGCCCCGATCATCATCGTGTCGATCCTCGTCGGCCTGCTGGTGCTCGGTGGTGGCGGCATCGCGCTCGCCTTCTACCTCTACGCCAACAGGGACGGCGGAAGTCCCAAGCGCGACAACGCGCTGCCCGCGTTGTGCGGCAACATCTCCGAGACCGCACTGGCCAAGGCGCGCACGACGAACCCGAACGGGCTCGGCTCGTCCCAGCGGGACCTGCCCACCGGCAAGCGCACGTCCTGCTCCTGGGACCAGGCCAAGGGCATCGACGGCAAGGGGTTGCGCAACACCAACGTCGACGTGACGAGCGGGCTGGACGACGCGAGGAGCGAGTACCAGCAGCAGGTCCAGCAGGCCACGGCCGGCAACCGGAGCACGCCGCAGCTGAAACCGCTCGACGGCCTCGGTGACGAAGCCACCGCCGTGCTGCTGGACTCCACGTCGGCCTACATGGACCTCACCATCCTCGTGCGCAAGGGCGACAAGGTGATCGTGGTCAACTACCTCGGCTGGGACGTGGGCATCTTCAGCCCGAAGAAGCCGAACGTCGCGGAGTTCGAGGCCGCGGCGATGGGCATGGCGCAGGAGATGGTCGCCAAGCTCTGACCGGAAACGATGAACGGCGCATTTGTTCACCTGAGCCGAGGTGGACAAATGCGCCGTTCATCGTTGTTCAGTGAGCGAAGTGGCGGGTGCCCGTCAGGTAGAGGGTCACGCCGTGCTCCTCGGCCTTGGCGATCACCTCGGGGTCGCGGACCGAGCCGCCGGGCTGCACGACCGCGCGCACGCCGGCCTCCAGCAGCACCTCGAGGCCGTCGGGGAACGGGAAGAACGCGTCGGACGCGGCGACCGCGCCCTTGGCCCGCTCACCCGCGCGTTTCACCGCGAGGTGCGACGAGTCGACCCGGTTGACCTGGCCCATGCCGACACCGACCGTGGCGCCGTTGTCCGCCAGCAGGATCGCGTTCGACTTCACGGCGCGGATGGCGCGCCACGCGAACTCCAGGTCCGCCAGCGTCTTCTCGTCCGCGGGTTTGCCGCACGCGAGCGTCCAGTTCGCGGGCGAGTCACCGGACGCGTCGATGGCGTCACGCTGCTGGAGCAGCAGGCCGCCGGACACCGGACGCATCTCGGCACCACCGCGCTGGGGCGGTTCGGCCACGAGGATGCGCACGTTCTTCTTGCGCTGCAACACCTCCACCGCACCGTCCGCATAGGACGGAGCGATGACGACCTCGGTGAAGATCTCCGAGACGAACTCGGCCATCTCCACGGTGACCTCGCGGTTGGCCGCGATGATGCCGCCGAACGCGCTGACCGGGTCGCACTCGTGCGCCTTGCGGTGCGCGTCCGCGATGCTCACCTCGGACACCGCGATGCCGCACGGGTTGGCGTGCTTGATGATCGCGACGCACGGCAGCCCGTGGTCCCACGCGGCGCGCCACGCGGCGTCGCCGTCGAGGTAGTTGTTGTACGACATCTCCTTGCCGTGCAACTGCTTCGCCGACGCCAGGCCCACGCGGCCGTCGCCCTGCGTGTAGATCGCGGCGCTCTGGTGCGGGTTCTCGCCGTAGCGCAGCACGTTCGAGCGGTTCCAGGTCGCACCGACCCAGCCGGGGAAGCCCGATCCCTCGTCGTCGGGAGCGAGCACGTTGCCGATCCACGACGCCACGGCGACGTCGTAGGTCGCGGTGTGCCGGAACGCGTCCGCGGCCAGCTTCTGCCGGTCGGCGAGGGTGAAGCCGCCCTCGCGGACGTTCTCCAGCACCCAGTCGTAGCGCGCCGGGTCGACGACGACCGCGACGTTCGCGTGGTTCTTCGCCGACGCGCGGACCATCGCGGGGCCGCCGATGTCGATCTGCTCGACGCAGTCGTCGGGGGAGGCACCGGACGCGACGGTCTGCGTGAACGGGTACAGGTTCACGACCAGCAGGTCGAACGGCGCGATGTCCATCTCGCGCAGCTGCTCGGCGTGCGATTCCTTGCGCAGGTCCGCGAGCAGACCGGCGTGCACGCGCGGGTGCAGGGTCTTGACGCGGCCGTCGAGGCACTCGGGGAACCCGGTGACCTGCTCGACCGGCGTCACGGGGACGCCCGCGTCGGCGAGCACCTTCGCGGTGCCGCCGGTGGACACGATCTCGACTCCGGCCGCGTGCAGGCCGGTGGCCAGTTCCAGCAGGCCGGCCTTGTCGGAGACCCCGATCAGGGCCCGGCGGACCGGTCGCCTCTCGGCAGGAGTGGTCACGGAATGCTCACCTTTCGTCCGTTCACGGTGCAGCCCTCGCGGGCCAGCCTGCCGACCGTCTCGACGAGCAGCCGGCGTTCGACGACCTTGATGCGTTCGTGCAGGGTCTCCTCGGTGTCGCCGGGTTCGACGACAACGGCCTCCTGCGCGAGGATCGGCCCGGTGTCCACGCCCGCGTCGACCAGGTGCACGGTCGATCCGGTGACGTGCACGCCGTAGTCCAGGGCGTCCCGCACGCCGTGGGCGCCGGGAAACGCGGGCAGCAGC
Organism: Lentzea nigeriaca; assembly: GCF_016907955.1. Classification (GTDB taxonomy): domain Bacteria; phylum Actinomycetota; class Actinomycetes; order Mycobacteriales; family Pseudonocardiaceae; genus Lentzea; species Lentzea nigeriaca. The sequence goes on from NZ_JAFBCX010000004.1 coordinate 542,976, forward strand.
GCGGGGTGGGTGTTGATCATCCTGCCGCCGAAGCGCGCGAGGAACTCCGGGCCGATGATCTTCATGAAGCCGGCCGACACCACGAGGTCGGGTTCGTACGACGCGACGGCCTCGGTCAGCGCGACGTCCCAGGCCGAGCGGTCGGCGTGGTCGCGCAGCTTGACGACGAAGTGCGGCACCCCGGCGCGTTCGGCGCGCTTGAGGCCCTCGATGTTCTCGCGGTCGGCGCCGACCGCGACGACCTCGATCGGGAGGTCGGCGTCCAGCAACGCCTGCATGAGGGTTCCGGAACCGGAGACGAGTACGACGACGCGCGCCGGTGTGGGAAGCCGAAGTTCGGTGCTCAGCGTCTACTCCTGGTCGTGCGGCGGTGTTGCAGCAGCTCAGGGGCAGCCTATGACGTCACCGTTCCGGCTTGCCGTCCAGGTCCTCCTCCGGCTCCATGCCGAGCATCTCGTCGAACTCCGCGTCGAGGTCTTCCTCTTCGTCGACGGGCTCTTCTTCGTCGTCCGCAACGTCTTCTTCGTCGTCTTCTTCATCGACGACGTCGTCTTCGTACTCGTCTTCGTCGTAGTAGTCGTCGTCATCGAGGTCTTCCTCGACCTCGAACTCGTCGGAGTCCACGACCTCGAGCTGCTCGAACTGCTCGGTGAGCTCGTCGTCCTCGAACACGACGTCTTCATCGACCGGCTCCTCGTAGTCCGGCTCGACGAACTCGGCGTCGTCCGCCACGGCCGCGGCCTTCACGCGCGATCCGGCGAGCCACGCCACCAGCGCACCGGGCACCAGCACCCACAACGCGACCAGCAAGGCGAGCAGGCCCGCCGGCACCGTCACGGGGTCGAACGCGCCGGACGCCAGCCGCCCACCGGCCGTCGCGGCGAGAACCAGGCTGCCCACGGCCGCGGTGATCGCGGCGACCAGCACCGCGCGGAACCGCGAGGCGGGCCGGTCGGAGATCTTGCGGCAGGTCCAGCCGACGAGCACGCCGATCAGCGCGGCCCCCACCAGCACGACCGGGCTCCACACGGACTGGCTCTCCGGCATCGCGGCCAGCAGCGGTACCGAAGGCACCGGGCCGCCGACGAACCGCATCGGCGTGACCTCGACCCCGCCCAGCGAGAAGCCCGCGCCTGCGACGTAGGAGAACCCGGCGATGATCGCGTTCGGCAGATAGCCGAGGCACAGCAGGAACACACCGAGACCGACACCGAGCGACGGACCCGCCCCGGCGAACAGGCCGCTGGTCGTGGGCCACGAGGCCGCCAACCCGGCCGCCACCGCGAGCGCACCCACGCTGACCAGCGCGAACAGCGCCATGAACCCGGCTCGGATGCCTTGCAGCGCCACCGGGTCGAGCTTGTCGAACACCATCTCGACCAGCCCACAGCGGCGGGCGACACCGAGCGTCGCGGCGAGACCGGACACGGCGGCACAGCCGAAGAACGCCACGGCAGGCGTGGCGCGTACAACGCCCTCGCCCATGAGCAGCGCGATCGTCCCGCCGACGACCGCGTGCGCGCCGGAGATGCTCAGCACGACACCGCGTGCCTGAAGTGGTTCGTAGAGGCCGAGCCGGTCCGCCGTGCCCGCGGCGGTGCGGCCGATGAGCAGCATCAGCAACGCGGTGGGCAGCAGCGGCAGCACGCCGAGCTGACCCGCGTCGAAGCGCAACGGCACGTGGTGCGCGGCCAGCCACGCGGGTGCGGCGGCGCTCAGCACGCCGGCCGTGGAGAAGTCGGCGTACGTGGCCGTCGCGGAGATCAGGGCGAGCACCGCGGCCACCGCCGCGTACCCGACGACCACCGACCCGACCGCGGCCGCGACGAGCACGCGCACACGTTCGGAGCGCGAGAACTCCGGCGGACGCACGGTCGCGACCTCACGGGTCACATCGCGTTGCAGCACGGGCACTTCTCCACTGTGTCAGGCGGACTGGTCCGTTCGACGCAGGCACGCCGGGTCATACGACTGGGGTGGTGCCGGACGCGCCGGCACCACCCCAGAAAGAAGTTCAACACAGCGGTCGAACGGTGTGCGGACCTTACTGCTGCGGTCCGCCGAAGCCGCCGGGCGGCGTGCCCGGCGAGCCGAACTGGCCCGGCTGCGGCATGAAGCTCGTCTGCTGCGGCGGCTGGCCCGGCTGTTGGGGCTGCTGCGGCTGCTGGCCGAACTGCTGCTGGCCGAACTGCGGCTGGGGCTGCTGCGGCTGCTGTTGCGGAGCCTGCTGCTGGGGCGCACCGTGCTGCGGGTGCTGGGCCTGCTGCGGGAAGGCACCCGACTGCGGGTTCCAGCCACCGGGCTGGCCCGGCTGACCCGCGTACGGGTTCGCGGGCTTCGGCTCGAACTTCACGATGCCCTCGGCGAGCAGGAAGGCGAGCACGACCGCCGCGGTCTCGAGCAGCGCGACGATGAGCAGGACGATGTCGAGGCCCTGCACCGACGGCGACTTGATGATGCCCTGCAGCTGCAGCAGCGTCTGCACGGCTGCCAGGAGCGCGGCGACCGGGACGAAGCCCTTCGGGATGCTCGGCAGCACCGAGAGGCCCGCGAGGATGCCCGCGGCGAGCAGGTACGTGACGTTGCCGCTGCTCACGTCATCCGCGAACGCGACGAGGTAGGCGACGAGGCCGAGAGCCGCCGCAGCCAGCGGGAGGATCAGGCCGAGGTTGATGTTGTTGGCTGCGGGAACGCCGGGGGCGCCGTGGGCCTGATGCGGTGCCTGGTGCTGTGCCGGACCCGGCGGCTGCTGTTGGGGTGCGCCGTAAGGCACGGACATGACGAGGTCTCCTCCTCAACCAGGGTGCGTCGGACGACGCTAGCAGTGTTCGTTTGCCGCTCCTGCGGAGGCGGCGGCGAGTTCGTCGAGAAGCCGGCACGAACTCGCGGTCCTGCACTGACCGGTAAGACGATGAACCGATCATGCCGGTTCCGCCAGACGAGCGAGGGCCGGACTCCGAAAGTACTCCGGAATCCGGCCCTGAGGTTGCTCAAAACCGTCTGTTCAGAGGTTCTGCATGATCTCGCGCATCAGAGCGGCGGTCTCGGACGGCGTCTTGCCGACCTTGACGCCGGCGGCCTCGAGGGCCTCCTTCTTCGCCTGCGCGGTGCCCGCCGAGCCGGAGACGATGGCGCCGGCGTGGCCCATGGTCTTGCCCTCGGGGGCGGTGAAGCCCGCGACGTAGCCGACGACCGGCTTGGTCACGTTCTCCTTGATGTACGCGGCCGCACGCTCCTCGGCGTCGCCGCCGATCTCACCGATCATCACGATCGCGACGGTCTCGTCGTCGGCCTGGAAGGCCTCGAGGGCGTCGATGTGCGTGGTGCCGATGATCGGGTCGCCACCGATGCCGATCGCGGTGGAGAAGCCGAAGTCCCGCAGCTCGTACATCATCTGGTAGGTCAGCGTGCCGGACTTCGACACCAGACCGATCTTGCCGGTGCCCGCGATGTTCGCGGGGATGATGCCGGCGTTCGACTTGCCGGGGCTGATGATGCCGGGGCAGTTCGGGCCGATGATGCGGGTCTTGTTGCCGGTCGCGACGGCGTGCGCCCAGAAGTAGGCGGTGTCGTGCACCGGGATGCCCTCGGTGATGACGACGGCCAGCTCGATCTCGGCGTCGATGGCCTCGACCACGGCGGCCTTCGCGAAGGCCGGCGGCACGAAGATCACGGTCACGTTCGCGCCGGTGGCCTCCATGGCCTCCTTGACGGAACCGAAGACCGGGAGCACGGTGCCGTCGAAGTCGACCTTCTCGCCGGCCTTGCGCGGGTTCACGCCACCGACGATGTTCGTGCCGGACGCGAGCATGCGCTTGGTGTGCTTGGTGCCCTCGGCACCGGTCATGCCCTGGACGATGACCTTGCTGTTCTCGTTGAGGAAGATAGCCATCGTTCTCAGACCCCCGCAGCCGCGAGCTCGGCGGCCTTCGCGGCCGCGTTGTCCATCGTGTCGACAACGGTCACCAGCGGGTGGTTGGCCTCGGCGAGAATCCGGCGGCCCTCCTCCACGTTGTTGCCGTCGAGGCGGACGACGAGCGGCTTGGTGGCCTCGTCGCCGAGGATTTCCAGCGCCTTGACGATGCCGTTGGCCACGGCGTCGCACGCGGTGATGCCACCGAAGACGTTGACGAACACCGAACGCACGGCCTCGTCGTGGAGGATGACGTCCAGGCCGTTCGCCATGACCTCGGCGGACGCGCCGCCACCGATGTCGAGGAAGTTCGCGGGCTTCACGCCGTACTGCTCACCGGCGTACGCCACGACGTCCAGGGTGGACATCACGAGACCGGCGCCGTTGCCGATGATGCCGACCTCGCCGTCGAGCTTGACGTAGTTGAGGCCCTTCTCCTTGGCCTTCGCCTCGAGCGGGTTCTCGGCGGCCTTGTCGACCAGCTCGGCGTGCGCCGGGTGGCGGAAGGAGGCGTTCTCGTCGAGCGTGACCTTGCCGTCGAGCGCGACGATCTTGTCCTGCGGGTCGCGGACCAGCGGGTTGACCTCGACGAGCGTGGCGTCCTCCGCGACGAAGGTCTCCCACAGCTTGACGATCGTGTCGACGACCTGGTCCTTGACCTCGGCCGGGAAGTTCGCGGCGTCCGCGATCTCCGTGGCCTTGGCCGCGTCGACACCCTTGATGGCGTCGATGTGGATCTTCGCGAGGGCCTCGGGCTTGGTGGCCGCGACCTCCTCGATGTCCATACCGCCCTCGACGCTCGCCATGGCGAGGAACGTGCGGTTGGCACGGTCGAGGAGGAAGGAGAAGTAGTACTCCTCCGCGATGTCGGAGGCGGGCGTCACCAGCACGCGGTGAACGATGTGCCCCTTGATGTCCAGGCCGAGGATGGCGGTCGCCTTCTCCTCGGTCTCCTCGGCGGTGGAAGCAAGCTTCACACCACCGGCCTTGCCGCGGCCGCCGGTCTTGACCTGGGCCTTGACGACGACAGCCTGGCCGAACTTCGCGGCGATGGCCTTGGCGTCAGCGGGGTTGGTGGCCACATCGCCCGGCAGTACCGGGACGCCGTGGGCGGCGAAGAGGTCCTTCGCCTGGTACTCGTACAGGTCCACTCGGGTCTCCTGCGACGTCGGTGTCGGAACACCGCGCCTGGGTGGTCCTCAAGGGGCCAAGCGAACCCACTTGACGCGGCTGGGCCCAGACACTATCGAGCTGCGGCTGCTGCTCGCACGCCACCGTCGGTGAGGTCGGTCTCAACGGCGGTGAGGTCGATCACGCGTGCGCGCGTATAGAGGTGAACGCGTGCGCGACGACACTTTCAGCGGGTCGCGCGTGCCCCCATCAGGCCCGCGGCGACCAGCAACGCCGCCACGGACGCCAACGCGAGCCACGTGCCGGGACTCGCGACCGCGCCCGCGACCTTCTCGCCCGTCAGCGGCAGCTCCAGCGCGCGCACGCCCATCAGCAGCACCCCACCGGCGAGAACGGCGGCGCCACGGGCCGGCCTCGATCGCAGCGCGACGACCAGGCCGATGACCAGGACCACGAGGGACGAGAGCAGGGCAGCCGAGACGACCGGAGCGCTGCCCGGCACCAGCGTCGCCGCCGTGTAGTTGTCGCCGCGCACGGTCGGCAACGCGAAGGCGCCCGCCGCGAAGAGCCCGGCCAGCAGCACCGCGCCCAGTTCGGCGACCGGTACCTCCTGCCGTTTGCCCGTCTCGGTCTCCTCCCGCTCGACGGCTCCGGCGAGGCCCGCGCAGACCAGCGCCAGCAGGCCGAGCGGGATCTCGGCGATCATCAGCCAGAAGCCGGCGCCCGGCTGCGCGATACCCGCCTGGCTCGCGGCGAGCACCGGCTCGGTCGCACCCGCGGCGGCGAGTTGCATCGCGAGGTGGCCGAAGAGCAGCGCCGGGCGCACCGCCGCGGCGGTGGACGGCACGAACAACGCCAGCCCCAGCACGCCGAACGCGAGGCCTGCCGGCCAGAGGAGGTTCGCGGAGACCAGGTCGGGTGCTTTCCCACCCGTGGTGAGGACGAGCTGCGGCAGGACCGCGCCCAGGAGCATCGCGACCGCGGTGAGAACGGTGAAGACACCCGCCGCCACGTGCATCCGCCGGATCGACGGCAGCGCCAGGTCCTTGGTCTCGTCGCGCTTGCCGCGCAGCAGTCGTACCAACCTGGCCAGCAAAGGAAGGACCGGCAGCAGCAGCGCGGCGAGCAACGCGATCACCGGACCAGCGCTGATGCCGAGGCCGGTCGCCACCGTGCCCGCCGCCAGCCACGGCAGGACGACGGACACCAGCGCGAGCGACACGCCGAGCACGCCACCCTCGCGGGTGTCCGGATCCGGGGAGCTGGCCGCGAGCGCGGTGGCGAGCGGCGCGGCGAGAGCCAGCAGCAGCCCGCCCGTCAGGCCGAGCACCGGCAGGTCCCACGGCCCGCGGTCGAGCTGGAACGGGTCTGTCGAGGAGAACGGTTTGCCCAGCAACCCGACGGTCGCCCAGAAAGCGATGATCACGTGCAGCGCCAGCAGACCCGGCGGTTCCGACTCGTCCGCGGGCATGCCGGCGCGACCGGCGGACAGCAGCCCGCCCGCCACCGTCAGCACGTGCCCGGCGATGAGCACCCACAGCCCCGTCGAGGGCGTGACCGCGATGAGAGTCGTGGGCCGGAACAGCTCCGGCCGCGCCACGGCCATCGGGGCGAACGCGATCTGGAGGTCGCTCAGCAGCCGCCCGAAGGCGAACACGCCCACCGCGGCGATCAGTCCCGCCGCCACGAACGGCCTGCCGCGGATCAGCAGCACACCCGCGACGACCGGCGGAAGGAGTGCGAGAAGGGCGAGGAGCGGCCACGACGTGTAGGCGGGCTCCGCGCCGTCGACCACGCCGAGCAGCGGGCCGACGGTGAGGAGGAGACCGCCTGCCGCGGCGAGCGCCCACGAGATGCGCAACCGGGAGGCCGCCGGGGTCTGGTTCTCGAGCTCGGTTCGAGTCATCGCGGGCGAACCTAGCAAGACCGATGTCAAGTTCTCCGTCACCGGGCACGACCTACTGAGACGAAATTCGTTCGCATGTGGAAAAGACGCGCCGGGTACTCCTTACCGGTGAGTTCATCACTTACCGTCGCTGATGTGAGCGATAACAGCCGGTCGTGGATGACGCGTCTGACCGACGCTGTTCTCGATCGTGCCGGGTGGGGCGTGCACACCGCACGCGACGTAGCCGAAGAGGTCAAGGTCGCGTTGCGCGCCATGGCCACCCCCGGCGGCCTGCGCGGCGTCGCGATGGAAGCGGCCTGGTTGACCGCCCACGCCGTGCTCTACCCGTGGGGCGCCATCACCGAGCAGCTGCGCCACGACGGCCACTTCCGGCAGTACAGGACCGACGTCCTGCCCCCGCGCCAGCGCGGTCTGGTGGTTTCGGCGATGGACGCGGCGGGCACCCCGATCGTGTTGGTGCATGGCATCGGGGACAACCGCTCCGCCTTCGCGGTGCTGTCGGGGGCACTGCGAAGGCGGGGCTTCGGGGTCGTGCACGCCATCAACTACAGCGTGCTGACGGCGTTGACGGGGGATGTCCGCCGCTCGGCCGCCCTGCTCGGAGCGCACATCGAACGGATCTGCGAGCAGACCGGCGCAGATCAGGTGCACGTCGTCGGCCATTCGCTCGGCGGTCTCATCGCCAGGTATTACGTGCAACGGCTGCACGGCGACGCACGCGTTCGCACTCTCGTGACCCTCGGAACGCCGCACAGCGGCACCCTCGCCGCCTATCTGCTGCCGACGCCGCTGACCAAGCAGCTGCGTCCCGGTTCGGAACTCCTCGAGGAGCTCGCCGAGCCCTGCCGCCCGTGCCGCACGCGCTTCGTCGTGGTGTGGTCGGAGATGGATCAGATCATCGTCCCTCAGCGCAACGCCCGGCTGGAGCACTCCTCATTGCTCGTCGAGGAGCACCAGATACGTGATTCAGGTCACCTTTCTTTGCCAGTTGACACGAGGACCCTTCACGTAGTTGTGACAGCCATCACCCGATCGGACGACTCAGCCGGTCACCCCATCGCCGCTGGCGGTGAGGCGTGTCGCCCACCCGAAGTGACCGACGGTCACAGTTGACAGTTGAAACCAGCTGGTTGCCGCCTGTTCGGACGACATAACGAACTGGGGTTTGCCCTCCGAGGCTCCCCGCCGTTACTGTCCCCCGGTCCGTTGTCACGGTCTGATCACAGAAGGACACCGAGTCAGAACCCCGAATCCTGGCTCACCGGGAATCCCCCGCCCGGCAGTCCACAGATCAGGCTCCCCGAAGGCGGAAGGGCAAGCTTTGAGTCACCACCGCTCCCCCGGCGGCCATGAACGCAGTGCTGCGCTCGATGAGGCGGTCGACCGCGCCTCAACGCGCACCGTCAGCTCCCACCGACTCCCCCCGCCACCGTCGGCGCTCCGCGGACGCATCGTCGTCGCCGCCGTCGCAGTAGGCGCTTTCGCCGCAGCAGGCGCGGGCCAGACCCTGCAGGCCGCTGCCAAGGACAGCAAGGACGTCCAGCTCGCCAACCACACCGACGGCGCGGCCACGTTCACCGGCCAGGGCGGCGACACCGCCTCGGCCCCCCAGATCCTCGCGGTCTCCAAGACCACCTCCGAAGGCTCAGCCGAAGCCGCCAAGCTCCTGCGCAGCCAGCAGCTCACCACCGAGCGCGAGGCCATCGAGGCCGAGAAGAAGCGCCCGAAGTTCGTCCGGCCCGCAGCCGGTGAGTTCACCTCGGGCTACGGCGGCCGCTGGGGCGTCATGCACCTCGGCATCGACATCGCCGGCCCCATCGGCACCCCGATCCTCGCCGCCGCCGACGGCGTCGTGATCGAGGCCGGGCCCGCTTCCGGGTTCGGACTCTGGGTTCGCGTGCAGCACGAAGACGGCACCATCACCGTCTACGGGCACGTCAACGACTTCATCGTCCGGGAAGGCCAGCAGGTCAAGGCCGGTCAGATGATCGCCCACATGGGTAACCGCGGGTTCTCCACCGGGCCTCACCTGCACTTCGAGGTGTGGAACCCCGGTGGGCAAAAGATCAACCCTCTTACTTGGCTGAACGCTCGCGGCGTGACTGTCTGATTCGGCTTTTGCTGAACTACGGCTCAGTAGCTTTCTGACGGGCCCGACGGGGTTGGCCCGGCCCCCGAGGTGGGTTGCGCTGTTTTGAGGCTTAGGGGCGCCTCAGGGGCCTCGGGAGGCTCAAGCGTTGCTCTAGTGGGGTTCCAGCGACGCTGTCGTGGCCTTCACGGGGACGTGCATGGGCGGTCATGGCGGATGAAGTACGTCGTTGCCACTCGCCAGACCGAGCACATGTGTTTTCGCCATCTCGGGCCGCAGGCTTTGCAGGCTCCGGAGTCGGTTGGCGCGTGCTGGGTCAGCAGGGTGCGCCAGGCGGCGATCAGTCTTGCCGTTTCCGGGGACTCCAGCTTGGCCAGGGATGCGAACACCCGTTCGTGCAGCAGCTGGGCCAGTACGTGATCCATCGAGAGCGCTCCCGCGGGTGGTGGTCCTCACGCGGATGATGATGCTCTCCGGGTCTGACAATTTTTGGGGCTGCGGGCCGGCTGGGGCTTCCGCTGGGGTCTCGTACTGGGCTTCCACTGGGCCTGAGCTGGGCTTCTGCTGCGTGGATTTTTGTGAGGCAACTGGGGTGGATTTTGTGTGGCCGGACCGCTCTCCCGTTCGGTCCGGCCACATCTCGCCGCGAAGTCAGGCCCCCGCCGTCACTTCGCTCCCCTTGTCGGCAGGCTGCTCCCCTTGCCTTGGACCGCCCCGAACGTTCCTTGGCTGTGCTGCTTGCGACACCCACATAGACGTACGAGGTGGCTGGCCGTTGCGCCGGTTTTCAGACTTTCTGTGAAATTTCTGTTCTTGGGGGGAAGTTGCTGGTCAGGGGCGTCTTGGGGTTCGCGTCGGTTGGGTGGGTCGTCCGCCTGTTGCGTCGGCGGGTGCCGGTTTCGTGGTTTGGGCGGCTCGCGGTTGCGTGGGTGGTTGCGGTTCCGGGTGGGGTGGGTCCCGTCCACGAGCCGGGCCGGAGCCAGCCCCGTATGCCAAGACCGCTCGGCTCCGCCTTCGCGTTGCCTCGCCTTCGGCCTCGCGAGACGTCTGGTCAGAGCTTGGTCATCGGGACGCTGCCGATCAGCATCAGGCGGACTGTGCCCGAGCCGCCGAAGTCGATCGTCGCGGTGGCTCGCAGACCCGCGCCGTCCACTGCCACCACGCGGCCCAGGCCGTACTTGTCGTGGGTTACGCGGTCGCCCACTTCCAGTTTCAGGGCTGGGGCGTCTTTCCAGCCCGGCTTGCCTGGGGCTGGGCGGGACAGGCCTCGGGAGGCTATGCCGCCGCCTGAGGAGGCTGAGCGGCCCCAGGTTGTGGCGGCTGCGGGGGCCGAGCGGGAGGGTTCTACTCGGCGCCAGTCGATCAGGTCTTGGGGGATTTCGCCCAGGAAGCGGGAGGCCGGGTTGGCTGAAGGTTGGCCCCAGGCCGAGCGGACCAGAGCCCTGGAGAGGTAGAGGCGGCGTTGGGCCCGGGTGATGCCCACGTAGGCCAGGCGGCGTTCTTCTGCCAGTTCGGCTGGGTCGCCGAGGGCTCGCATGTGCGGGAAGACGCCGTCTTCCCAGCCCGTGCTGAAGACGACCGGGTATTCGAGGCCCTTGGCCGTGTGGATGGTCATCAGGGTGACCACGCCGTCGGACTCGGCGTCCGGGATCGAGTCGGCGTCGGCCACCAGGGAGACGCGTTCCAGGAAGGCCGGGAGGGAGGGGACCGGGTCGGCGCCTTCCGGTAGCTCCAGTTCGGTGAACTCGCGGGCTACCGTGACCAGCTCGTTGAGGTTTTCGATCCTGGTGTGGTCCTGGGGGTCCTCGCTGGCTTCCAACTCGGCTCGGTAGCCGGTCTTTTCCAGAACCGCTTCGAGGATGCCGGCCACGTCGTCTTCGCGTTCGACCATCTCGCCGAGTTGGTCCATCAGTTCGACGAAGCCCGCGATGGCGTTGCGGGAGCGCGGGTTCAGCATCGGGACGCGGTCTTCCACGGCCTCGCGGAGGGCGGCGGCGAAGCTGATGCGTTCGCGTTCGGCGTGGGCGGCCACGCAGGCTTCCGCTCGGTCGCCGATGCCTCGTTTCGGCACGTTGAGGATTCGGCGGAGGGAGACCGTGTCTTCGGGGTTGGCCAGGGTGCGGAGGTAGGCCAGGGCGTCGCGGACTTCTCGGCGCTCGTAGAAGCGGACGCCGCCCACCACCCGGTACGGGAGGCCCAGGCGGATGAAGATTTCCTCGAAGACGCGCGACTGGTTGTTGGTGCGGTAGAAGACGGCGATCTCGGAGTTGTTGACGTCGCCGCCGTCGACCAGGCGGTCGATCTCGTTGGCCACGAAGGCCGCTTCGTCGTGTTCGTTGTCGGCCACGTAGCCGACGATCTTCTCGCCCTCGCCGAGGTCGGACCAGAGGGTCTTGTCGCGGCGGTTGGGGTTGCGGGAGATCACCGCGTTGGCCGCGGTCAGGATGTTCTGGGTGGAGCGGTAGTTCTGCTCCAGCAGGATCGTGGTGGCGTCCGGGTAGTCGCGCTCGAACTCCACGATGTTGCGGATCGTGGCGCCTCGGAAGGCGTAGATGGACTGGTCGGCGTCGCCCACCACGCACAGTTCGGCCGGGGGGATCTCGCCGCCCGCCCTGCCCACCAGCTCGCGCACGAGGGTGTACTGAGCGTGGTTGGTGTCCTGGTACTCGTCGACCAGGACGTGGCGGAAGCGGCGGCGGTAGTGCTCTGCCACGTCCGGGAAGGTCTGGAGGAGCTCGACGGTCCGCATGATGAGGTCGTCAAAGTCGAGCGAGTTCGACTCGCCCAGGCGGCGCTGGTAGACCGTGTAGACCTCGGCCACGCGGCGTTCCAGGTCGTTGGTGGCCTGGGCGGTGGCGGTCTCCGGGTCGACGAGCTCGTTCTTGAGGTTCGAGATGTGCACGGCGAGGGTGCGGGCCGCGTACTTCTTCGGGTCGAGGTCGAGATCACGGGCGACGAGGGTGATGAGCCTGCGCGTGTCGTCGCTGTCGTAGATCGAGAAGTTCGACGACATGCCGAGGGTCTTGGCCTCGCGGCGCATGACCCGCACGCACATCGAGTGGAACGTCGACACCCACATCGAGCGGGCGCGGGCGCCCACCATGTCGGCGACGCGCTCCTTCATCTCCGCGGCGGCCTTGTTCGTGAACGTGATGGCCATGATCTGGCCGGGGTGCACGTCGCGTTCCGCGAGCAGGTAGGCGATCCGCCTGGTGAGGACGCGCGTCTTGCCGGAGCCGGCGCCCGCCACCACGAGCAGGGGCGAACCGGCGTGCTCCACGGCACGGCGCTGCGCGGGGTTCAGGTCGTCGAGCAGGTGGCCCGCGCGGGAAACGGGGGGACTTGAGGGCAAGTCGAACAAGGCGCTCATCGTCCATCCACGGTACCGGGCGGCACCGACAAATCAGGTACCGCCCGACCATGTGTTCGATCAGAGCGGAGAACTCACCTGGTGCGGCTGGCCGACATGGGCGTTGTGTCCGCCCGTGTCCGCGTAGATGTCGATGCTGTCGTTGTGGTCCATCAGGGTGTACGTGCGGACCGTCAGCAGTCGACACCTGTTCTCACGGAATCCCGCGCTGCGACTTCCCACCTGGTGAGCCCTCTCACCCGCGGGCTTGGCGGCGACGAGCGGTTCTGTGCAACACTGCATCCGTGCGCGCGACGTTCTTCGAGTTTTTCTACGGGATCCGGACTCCGGCTCCCGTGGTCGTCTAGCGCTCGACAAGCCACCACGAAGCCCCGGAGTCCTCGGATTCCGGGGCTTCGTTCGCTTCCGGACCAGGACTCGAAGAGTCGAGAGGTCACCAACGATGGACAGCACCACCACCGCACCCGACATCAACGAGCTGCGCCAGGAGATCGACCACCTGGACGCCGAGATACTGCGGCTCATCCAGCGCCGCGTCGAGGTGTCCAAGATCATCGGCGCGGCGCGGATGGCCGCCGGTGGGACGAAGATCGTGCACAACCGCGAGATCGACGTCCTCAACCGCTACAAGCCGCTCGGTCCCGAGGGCAAGGACCTCGCGCTCATCCTGCTGAAGATGGGCCGCGGCCCGCTCGGCAGGTAGGAAGCCCCCGGCCCGGCGTCACAGCACGCCGGGCCAAAAAGGCTTCAGGGCCGCGCGAACGCGGTCGAAGTCCGCGTCCACGAGCTGGGAGTCGTCCGGCACGTAGGCCAGCGGGTCTTCGAGCAACGGTTCCGGCAGCCGCAGCAGGCCCTCCACCAGCGAGTGCAGGCAGAGCGCCGAGTACCCGCGCAGGTAGCCGCCCTCCTGGGTGAGCACCACGCGTGGCCCGAACGACGCCACCCGGCGCCCGATCTCGCGATAGCCGGCGGCCGTCAGGTTGTGCCGGCCATTGGGGTCGAACGCCGACCCGTCGAACCCGGACGCGCACACCAGCAGATCCGGTGCGAACTCGCGCAGCAGCGGGAAGGCGATCTCGTCCAACGCGCGCAAGTACGCCGTGTCGCCGGCGCCCAGTGACAGCTCGATGTTCACGTTCCGCCCGTCAGCGCCCACCTCCGACGGCGCACCGGTTTGCGGGTGGTTGGTGCCCCACGAGCCGTGCCGCATGTGCACGGAGATGGTCAGCACGTCCGGACGGTCGTAGAAGACCTCCTGCGTGCCGTTGCCGTGGTGCACGTCCCAGTCCAGCACCGCGACCCGCATCCCTTGGCGCCGCGCGGTTTCCGCCACCAGCGCCGCGTTGTTCACGAAGCAGTAGCCGTCCGCCATGCCCGGCTGTGCGTGGTGTCCCGGCGGACGGACGAGCGCGTACGCGAGCGGTGCGCCGGATTCCAGTGCCGCCAACGAAGTGCCCGCCGCCGCGCACGCCGCACGCCACGTCTCCGGCCCCACGACCGTGTTCACTTCCAGCGCCACACGCTCAGACACGCGCAACGAGTCCAAGTACGAAGCCGAGTGCACGCGCAGAAGCTCGTCAACGGACGCATGGCGTCCCTCGTGCCACCTCAGGTGCGAAGCCACCGGGCCGTGCGTCAGCGCGTGCCGGAACGTGCGCAGCCGTGCCGCGTTCTCCGGGTGCGGCTCGGCGACGTCCAGCCACGGCCACGAGCCGGGCAGCTCCCACAGGCCCTCGCCGGCGTCGTGCTCGAGGCAGTCGTCGTGCCAGAACATGTCCACCCGAACCGGATATCAGGGCGATCACGGATGGTCCACCGGAAAAATTCGGAGGCACACTGGACGCATGGGCATCATCGCCGTACTGATCGCCATCGCAGGCCTGCTCGCCGCCTTGGCGCACGACGCTTACCTGGCCATGCTCGGTTCGGCCGCGAACAGGAAGGGCCTCGCCGGAGCGCCCGTCGCGCAGTTCGTGCGCAGCCGCTGGAAGACCGCGGTCCTGACCACCGCCGGTGCGGCGATCGGCCTGCTCATCACGGGTGGCGACTCAACCCCCGCCGACGTGATCGGTGCACTGATCGCCGGCGGCAGCGGTCTCGCGGCCATCAACGGCGTGCAGCGGACGCACAAGCAGCTGAACAGCGGTCAAGCCCAACTGCCTCCGCGATAGGAATTTCACACAATCGAGTGTCACTCGTCCTGAAATCGTCCTTTTGGTTGGTTCGGTGCGTCCGTACGGCCCTACCCTGATTCCGTCGCAGAGGGGTGTCGGGGATGGACGAACAGCCGGGCAAACATCGTCTCGACGACGGTGCCGCGCCACCACCGCGTCCCGCCGTCGGAGGCGACCGCATCCCACTGCCCCGCGGCCGCCAGATCGACCCGCTGCAGGACACGGACGGCCTGCGCAAGTTCAACATCGGCCTGGTGCCCGCCTCGGTCACCCCGCCGCGCACGTGGAAGCGCGCGGCCTGGTTCGCCGTCATCTCGTCGGTGCTCGTGCTGGTCGGGTTGAGCGTCGCCGCGGCCAAGCTCGTCGGCGGCGGTGGTGAGGTCGAGACGATCGGCCTGCCCGGTTACCCGTCGGACGTACCGCTGATCTCCACGCTGCCCACCGGTGGCACCAGCCCGTCGGTCACCAGCGTGAAGACCACAGCCGCGAACACCGGCAGGGGCGCTCGCGTGCCCGGCACCGGGTCCAGCGGTGCGCCGGGCGGCAGCGAGCGGTCGGCCACCGACACCAAGCCGTCCGGGTCGGTGCCCGTGATCACCACCGTGCCGGTCACCAACGCGCCTGTCGTCGACGGTTCCAAGATCACCCAGCAGACCGAGCACTTCTACCACGAGATGGCGACGAACGCCGACACCGCGCTCGCCATGACCACGGACACCGTGCGCTCGAACGCCGGTGCGTTGCTGGAGGGAAGGCTCGCCGACATCTCGCTGATCGAGGTGAAGGAGATCGTCGTCGACCCGAGCAAGGGCCTCACCGTCAGTCTGCTGCAGGTGACGAAGAAGGACGGCTCGGTCAGCACTGAGAAGCGCGAGCTGAGCTTCACGCCCGGCGACCTCCCCTTGATCAACGGTGAACGGTTGAAGCTCGGCGGCTGAAGTGGCTAAAGGTCACGTCGCGAGTTACCGACCGTAGTAAGTAGCACCATCGAGCGAATCCCGAGCACCGCTGAACGCCACGGTCGGATGAAGTCCACCGAGATGCTGGCGTCGTCACGCGTAGCCACGGTACGTCTTCTGGTGACCACGGACAGTACGGGAGGACCAGGCCAGTGCAGCGTCCCGCGCCGACCGGGCGGAGACACACCCGCGCCGGCTCGATCAGCGTGGCTGAGCTGATCAAGCAGCAGGCGAGCCCGATCCGCATCCCGTCGAACGAGGAAGCCGCCACCGACGCTCTCGTCGCCTCGCTGCTCGGCCCGACCGACAACATGACGGTGACCACGGCCACGATCCCGGTCGTCTCCCGCCGGCGCCGCCGCATCCGCAGGAGCCGCGTCGCCAAGGCCGCAGGGCTGCTGACCGGCGCGATCGTGCTGGTCTCCGCTGTCGCGGGCGCGGCGATCCTCGCGGGCAAGCGCCCGGCGAACACCGGCATCCCGATCACCGAGCGTCCTGTCGCGCTGTCCGGCGCGAGCGCGTTGCGCCCCGACGTCCTGTCGGCACAGCTGCCGAACGAGAACAAGCCGCAGCGGACCGCCGCCGACGCCCCGCTGCCGCAGCCGCCAGAGTTGCTGCTCGAGACGCCGGAACCGACCACGCCGGAGGTCTCGGTAGGCCCTCAGCCGCAGGTCGACGTGGTGCGCCGGTTCTACGAGCTGCTCACCACCAAGCCCAGCTCGGCGGCCAAGCTGCTGTCACCGGACCTGGTCGGGAGCAACCCGAAGGAGTTCGTCGAGTCCTGGGGGCTCATCAAGACCGTCAACGTCGACCAGATGTCGGTCCGGCCGGACGGATCGGTGCTCGCGGTGGTGTCGATGCAGGAGCTCGACGGCAGCTGGCTGCGCGTCGAACAGCTCTTCCGGCTGACCGACACGACCCAGCCGCGGATCATCGGCACCGAGGTCCTTTCGGCCCAACGGAGTTAGGCCGCACCCAATTGGGTATCGCCGTTCGCAGTCGAACGGTGACCGCTCGTCGCGAAAACCTAGTTCACGACGTGAAAATTCCCCCGAAGGGGTTACATCTCGGGTCACGATTCGGTATCCATGTTCCCGCCAGTGCGCAGACGCGAACTTGGAAGGGTGAACGAGCGGTGTCGATTGAGGACCATCGTCGGCGGCTGAACGGTTCGGCTGAGTCGACCGGCCAGCTGTCCGTCGCCGAGCTGATCGCCCGCCGCGAGGCGGAGACCGTGCAGTTCCCGGTGATCACCGACGACATCACCCCCGAGATGTTCGACGAGCCCGACGAGCCGACTGTCAAGTTCAAGTCGGTCAAGGCACCCGGCAGCAAGCCCAAGAAGCAGCCCATGAAGGAGCTGCACATCACGGAGCTGCTGCGCCGTGAGGGTCGCGCGGACGACACGCAGCGCGGCGGCTTCACCGTCGGCAAGCTGGCCGTCGCGGCCAGTGGTGGCGTGGTCCTCTGCGGCTCCGTCGCCTTCGCCGCCTCCTCGTGGCTGTCCCCGACCGACGAGCGCCCGCTCGCCGAGGTCCGGTTCGACGAGCGCGCCCAGGCCCGTGGCGCCAGCGCCGGCACCGAGGGTGTCGTGAAGCTGCCGTCGAACAAGACGCAGCAGGAAGACACCACCGAGACCCAGCAGAGCGACCCGACGACGAGCCCGACGACGCGCGTCGCCCCGTACGTCCAGCAGCAACAGCAGCAGACCCAGCAGCGCCCCACGCAGCAGACTCAGCAGCAGACCCAGCAGCCGACGCAGCAGCCGACCTCCGAGACGCCGACGGCCAGCACGCCTTCGTCGTCCACGCCGTCGACCACTCCCAGCCAGCCGAGCACGACGCCGTCGAGCGACTCGCCCAAGCCGCCGCCGAGCTCGTCCTCGACCAAGCCGAGCAACAGCACCGCGCCCAGCACGTCGAACCCGCTGCCCACGCCGTCCAACCCGGTCGACGTCAGCGTGAACCTCGGCATTCTCGACCCGGTGCTGAGCACCGTCGGCAGCACGGTGGGCGGTTTCGACTTCTTCGCTCCGGCGAAGTGAGGCACAACCGGTAGCTGCAGCAACCGTCCACGGCAGGGGTACCCTGTGCGGGCAATTCCGGACGACCGCTGACTACCGCACGAGGAGCACGAGCGTGGGACCTGCTGCCGCAGCCGCAGTCACGCTGTCCTGCACCGGCCGGGTGGTCGCGTGACGACGTCCGACGCCACCGACGGCCGCCTGGTCGCCGACCGCTACCGCTTCCTCGACCGCATCGGCTCCGGCGCGATGGGCATCGTCTGGCGCGCCCACGACGAACGCCTCGGCCGCGAGGTGGCGGTCAAGCAGCTGCTGCTGGCCCCCGGCCTCGACGAGGCCGAGCAGGACGAGGCCATCCAGCGCGCCATGCGCGAGGGCCGCATCGCCGCGAAGCTGCACCACCCGAACGCCATCGCCGTGTACGACGTCGTCGAGGAAGACGGCGTTCCGTGCCTGGTCATGGAGTACCTGCCGTCCTATAGCCTCGCCGACGCGCTGGCCGAGGGCGGGCCGATGGACCCGGTCGAGGTCGCCCACATCGGAGCCCAGTGCGCGGCCGCGCTCGCCGCCGCCCACGCGGCCGGCATCGTGCACCGCGACATCAAGCCCGGCAACGTGCTGATCGCCGAGAACGGTGTCGTCAAGATCACCGACTTCGGCATCTCGCGCGCGTCGGACGACATCACCGTCACCAAGACCGGCCTGATCGCGGGCACTCCCGCCTACCTCGCGCCGGAGATCGCGCGGGGCCAGGACCCGACGCCGGCGTCCGACGTCTACTCGCTCGGTTCGACGCTGTTCGCCGCGATGGAGGGCGAGCCGCCCTACGGAGTGAGCGACAACACTCTCGGTGTTCTGCACGCCGTCGCGGCCGGGCGGATCAACCCGCCGACCGTCGACCACCCGCTCGCCGACGCGCTGCTGTACCTGCTGAACTACGAGCCGGCCGACCGGCCCACGATGTCGCAGGCGCGTGAGCTGCTCATGGCGGTCGCCAACGGGCGGTCGCCGTCGTTCACCGGCCTGCCGGTGCCGACCGGTCCCGAAGCGACGACGGTCGTGGAGCCCGACAGGACCCGCGTCGTTCGTCCGGTGGCTCGCACCGCGCCGCCGCGGACCGCGCCGCCGATGGTTCCCGCAGGCAGGCAGCAGGACAACCGGCCGCTCGTGATCGCCGCTGTCGTGCTGGCGTTGTTGCTGGTCATCGGTGGTCTGCTGGTCGCGCTGGGTGTGTTCAACAAGGACCGCGAGACGCCGTCGGCGCCGCCGGTCTCGTCGTCCCAGGTGGTGCCGACGACGACCACCACTCCCGAAGTGACGACGACCACGCCCGAGGCAACGACCACGCGCGAAACGACGTCTAGCACTACGACGACTACAACTACGACCACCACAACAACGACTACGACCACCACAACGACCACCACGCCGCCGCCGTCCAGCACGACGACGATCACCACGACAACGGCGGTCAAGCAAACGACCTAAGCGCCGTTACGTCGTAGAAGTCTCGTAAGGTGGGTACCCGCACCGTCGGAGTGATCTGAACCCGATGGTGTGATCAGCCGTTGAACAGAGAGCAAGTGACCGCACAGCGGGGAGCAACTGTGACCGACGATGGCCGATTGGTCGCTGGTCGCTACCGATTGAGCCAGCGCATCGGTAGTGGCGCCATGGGCGTCGTCTGGACGGCACACGACGAACGCCTGCACCGCACCGTCGCGGTCAAGCAACTGCTCTTGCAGCCCGGACTCGCCGAGGCCGACACGGACGAGGCGAAGAGACGGGCCATGCGAGAGGGCCGCATCGCGGCCCGGCTTCAGCACCCGCACGCCGTCGCTGTCTACGACGTGGCGGAAGACGACGGCCAGCCGTGGCTGGTGATGGAGTACCTGCCGTCCAAGAGCCTCTCGGCGGTCCTGTCCGAACGCGGCACGCTCCCGCCGCGCGATGTGGCGTCGATCGGCATGCAGGTCGCCTCCGCTCTCGCCGCCGCGCACAACGCGGGCATCGTGCACCGCGACATCAAGCCAGGCAACGTCCTGCTCGGTGACGACGGCACCGTCAAGATCACCGACTTCGGCATCTCCCGTGCGACCGGGGACGTCACCGTCACCGCCACGGGCATGCTCGCCGGCACGCCCGCCTACCTCGCTCCCGAGGTCGCCAAGGGCTACGACCCGGGCTCGCCGTCCGACGTCTTCTCCCTGGGTTCGACGCTGTACGCCGCGATCGAGGGCGAACCGCCGTTCGGCCTGAGCGAGAACACCATCGCGCTGCTGCACAAGGTCGCCTCCGGCAAGGTCAACCCGCCGCGCAACGCGGGCCCGCTGACCGCGCTGCTGATGCGCCTGCTGCGTGCGGAGCCGGAAGACCGCCCGACCATGGCCGAGGCCCGCGACGCGCTCGCCGCCGTCGCGAACGGCCAGGCCGCCCCCGCCTTCACGCCCGCGGTGGTCGCGCCCACGCACCCGCCGTCGTGGCGCGGCGCCCCCGTCCAGCAGCAGCCGCAGCAGCAGGCCGCCACGCGGGCGCTCCCGCCCCAGCAGCCGTCGCCTCCCGCGGCCACTCGCGTCGACCTGCACACGCCTCCGCGCGCCGTGCCGACGCAGCAGCCGCCGTCGAACCACCGTCCGGCCGCCGCACCGCAGTATTCGCAGCGTCCCAAGCCGTCGCCGCTGTCGTCGGTGGCGAAGAGCAAGAAGTCGACGGTCTTCACCGCGCTCGCCATCGTGGCCGCCGCGGCGATCGGCATCATGTTCGCGAGCATGATCTCGAACAACAAGGACAACGGCGGCAGGGACAACAGCGCGGGCGGCAACACCCAGATCCAGCAGACGCAGGACAGCACGAAGCCGTCGACGCCGTCCAAGTCGTCAGGCAAGGCCGGTCAGTGGACCGACACGCCGACCGACGACGACAAGAAGAGCCTGCTGGAGGACTACTTCCAGGCGGCGACCACCAAGCCGGACGAGGCGTGGCAGATGGGCAACGCCTCCTTCCAGGGTCAGTACCCCGGCGGCCTCGACGGGTTCAAGTCCTTCTGGGGCGGCATCAAGCAGGCCAAGGTCACCAGCATCGAGGAGCGGCAGACCTACTACTTCGTGGTCAGCCTGGAGGTCACGAAGAAGGACGGGACGAAGTCGTCGATGCAGCGGCAGGTGTCGCTGGAATGGCGGTCGCCGAACTTCCTGCTGAGCTACGACAAGCCGTTCGGCAGCGCCTGAGCGCAGGTCAGGAGGCCCTGGCCGCCTTCTCCAGCGCTTCAGCCAGTGCCAGCACGGCGGGATTCCAGGCGGCCTCCTCGCGGTAGACGACGTGGATGTGCCGCACCGGCTCGGGATTGCGGAGCTTGCGCAGGACAACGCCCGGATGCGCGGATCCCAGGCCGAGCCGCGGAATGATCGTGACGCCGAGTCCGGCGGCCACGAATCCCTGGGCCGTCGCGTAGTCGTCGCTTTCCACGACGACCTTCGGCGCGAACCCTGCACCCGCGCACGCGTTCGCGACCAGGTCCTTGCAGGGCCCCGTGGCGCCGAAGTCCGCGAAGATCCACGGCTCGTCGGCCAGCTCGCCCAGGTCGATCACGCGCTTGCGGGACAGCGCGTGGCCGCGGGGCAGGACGGCGAAGAACGGGTCGGCGAGCAGGTGCCGCGCGACCACGCCCTCCGGGGCCGGCGCGTCCGGCTCCAGCACGGTGATCGCGACGTCGGCGCGGCCGGCGGCCAGCTCCTCGAACGGGTCGTTGGGCTCGGTGAGCTTCAGGTCGAGCTCGACGCCGGAACGTTCGGCGAGAAACTGGGCCACCGCGGGCGGCACCAGGGCAGCGCCGGCCGTGGCGAAGTAGCGGACGCGCAGAATGCCCGCGCAGCCCTGACGCAACGCCGTCAGCGCGCTCTCGGCCTCGGCGAGCTGCTCGGCCACGCGCGCGGCGTGTTCGGTCAGCAGGCGGCCGGCGGCGGTCGGGCGGACGCCGCGGCCCACGCGCTCCAGCAGCGGTAGTCCTGCCTGCTTCTCGAGGCCCGCAACCTGCTGCGAGACGGCGGACGGGGTGTAGCCGAGATTCGTCGCGGCCGCCGTGATGGAACCCGTGGTCACGACCGCCCTGAGCACCTGCATGCGTCGCACGTCCAGCATCGCTCAACCTTACAGCTGCGCTTAAAGGTTCTCCACAACAATTAAATTGTATTTACGGGTTGCAGCACGCATCGTTGACGTGTGAACCAACGCGGAACGTTGATCAGGATGGGCGTGCTCGCCCTGCTGTGGGGATCCAGCTTCCTGTGGATGAAGCTCGCGCTCGGGAGCCTCGCTCCCCTGCAGATCTCGCTCGTGCGGACGTTCTTCGGGGCGGTCGTGCTGTTCGTCGTGCTCGCCACGGCCAAGATGACGCTGCCCCGCGACCGCCGGATCTGGGCTCACATGCTCGTCGTCGCGCTGTTCGGCAGCGCGATCCCGTTCACGCTGTTCGCGATCGGCGGCCAGACCGTCGACTCCGGCGTGTCCGGCGTGCTCAACTCGACGACGCCGCTGTTCGCGCTGGCGATCGGGCTGGCGCTGGGCACGGAGAAGATCGGCAACCTGGTCCGCATGCTCGGTCTCGGCACCGGCTTCGCGGGCGTGCTGCTGATCTTCGCGCCGTGGCAGTCGGCCAACAGCATCGCGAGCTGGGGCGCCGTGCTGTGCCTCCTCGGCGCCGCGAGCTACGCCGTCGGCTACTCCTACGCCGGCCGCAAGCTGATCAACACCGGGGCGACCTCCACCCAGCTGGCCGCCATGCAGCTGACCACCGCGATGGGGATGCTGATCCTCGCGCTGCCGTTCGGGGGCCTGCAGCCGCTGCACCTGCACTGGCTCGGCATCGTCGCGGTGATGATCCTGGGCGTCTTCGGCACCGGCGCGGCGTTCATCCTCAACTACCGCGTCATCGCGGACGAGGGCGCTACCACCGCGACCACGGTCGGTTACCTGTTGCCCGTTGTTTCGGTACTCCTCGGAGCGATCTTCCTCGGAGAGCAGCTCAACGCGAGGGTCGTCGCGGGCATGCTCGTGGTGCTGCTGGGCGTCGCCCTGACCCGCAGGCAGCCCGTCCCGGCAGGTCAGAACGTCTCACCAAACGAGACACGCGACCTGGTGAAACGCTGAACGGTGAGACGCGCGTCTCCCCCAATTGGATGGTTCCGAAACGAATCGCGTCCTTATCCCGCCGGTTGGCCGTCTCCTCTTTGTGAGCGGACATGGAGACCAGCCTGGGAAGGACATCGACATGAACAACGAAAACCTGAAGGTCACCACCCGGACGACTTTTCAACTGCTGGCCCCCGGCGCGGCTCCCGCGCCGGTCGAGGCCGAGCTCGTCTACGACCCGGAGGACCCGTACGCGGTCGCCGTCGTGTTCCACACGGGCTCCGGCCGCGTCGAGTGGATGTTCGCCCGCGACCTGCTGGCCGACGGTCTGCTGACCCCGTCCGGTGAGGGCGACATCCTGGTCCGGCCCGCGTCCGACGACCCGGAGCGCGTCCTGGTCGAGCTGAACGCGCCGACCGGGTTCGCCATCCTCAGCGCGGTCGCCGAAGACGTGGCGGCGTTCCTGGACAGGTCCTACGACGTCGTCCAGCCGGGCGAGGAGGACCTGTGGATCGACTTCGACCGTGAGCTGCAGAAGCTCGTGTCGACGATCGACTAGTAGAGCGTCGCGGCTTGGTTGTGCTCCGTTGAGTCGGGGTAGGGGCTGGGCGGTCTGGTGCTCATCACCGAAAGCCCGGATGGTCGCGTTCTCATGCACGTCGCTGCCGAGATGGCGGTAGCGAAATGCTGACGCAAACGTCGATCACCCCAACTGCTGCCAACTGTGCAGTTGGCAGCCATCAGAGCGCGATCTTCATGATCGAAGCGCGGCTGCCTGCCGGCATCACTCTTTCTGTCACATCCCAAGAGATGGTCTGACGGGCGCGGGACGAGGTTCGGCACGAGGCAGCTCGTCACCGGAGACCACCAGGAATGATCTTCGTTGTTGTGGGCAGCGACGACGAAACCACTGGCTACTCGGTCGCCTTGGGGTACGCACCGGCGTAGTCGACCCACACCGTGCGCTTGTCGACGTCGAGCGGATACCAGACGCGGTCCCCACCCGTGACTTCGGATCTGCTACTGCGGCAGGACGCCGCCCGCCGCAGGCCTCGGTGGAATACCTGCCTTTGAGCTGCTCATGCCGACTGGTCGGCACAACAGGTCAGGGGTCGGTTCGCATCGCGACCCAGGCCGGCGCGGATTGTTCGCCGCACCGTTCTCCAGGTCCTGCCACCCCCTTCGCGGCGTCGTCGTTGGCGAATCGGATCTGCCACTCGCCGTTGACGGCTGGTGCCCCGCGACCGGATCGTTCTTCCTCGCGCTCACTCGGCAGTCGCCTCCGGCTCGGGAACGTCGCCGAAGTCCTCACCGTCCAGACCGTGGTCCCGAGAGAAGATCTCGACCAGGTGCGGATCAGCCCACACTCGGCGACGCGCCGCCACTGACCGATGAGCTGCAGGACCGGCGCCGGGATGGTGGCGAGCGGGAAACCGTGCATGTCCGTCTCGGTGATTGATTACTCTCGTGGTGTGACAACCACCATCGGCGGCCGCTACACGCTGCTCGAGCGCATCGGCAGCGGAGCCATGGGGGTGGTCTGGCGGGCACGCGACGAGGTGCTGGCCCGCGAGGTCGCGGTCAAGCAGCTCGTCACGGGAGACCACCAGCGGGCGATGCGCGAGGCGCGCAACGCGGCCCGGCTGCATCACCCGCACGCGATCGCCGTGTTCGACGTCGTCGCCAGCGACGGCGAAGAGCCGTGGATCGTCATGGAGTACCTGCCGTCGCTCAGCCTGTCGGCGCTCATCGCCGAGCGGGGGCCGATGAAACCGGCCCAGGCGGCGAGCATCGGGGCCAAGGTCGCCTCCGCGCTGGCTGCCGCGCACGCGGCGGGGATCGTCCACCGCGACATCAAGCCCGGCAACGTCCTGATCGGGCACGACGGCACGGTCAAGATCACCGACTTCGGCATCGCCAAGTCCAGCGCCGACGGCACGCTGACCGAGACCGGCATGATCTCGGGCACCCCTGCCTACCTGGCACCCGAGGTGGCGCGCGGCGAGCAGCCCGACGAGGCGTCCGACGTGTTCTCGCTCGGCGCCACGATCTACACGGCCATCGAGGGCGAGTCGGTCTTCGGGCCCAGCGACAACAGCTTCGGGCTCATCTACCGCGCCGCCAGCGGGCAGCTGCGCGACGCCAAGAACGCGGGCGAGCTCACGCCCCTGCTGAACCGGCTGCTGGCCGTGAACACCAACGACCGGCCCACCGCGCAGGAGGCGGCGGACCTGCTGGCCGCCGAACCGCAGCCGTCCCAGCCGCTGCCCGTGCCGGCACCGCGGAAGCTCAAGCCACCGAACCGCCGGATCCTGGTGATCCTCTCGGTCATCGCGCTGCTCGCGGTCGGTGGTGGCGCGGCGGCCGCCTACTGGAGCGGTACGAGGAACAACACCTACACCCCGCCCTACCAGAGCTCCTTCCCCGCCAGTGAGAAGCCGCGCTACTTCACGGCGGAGGAAGCCCTCGCGTTCGTGCTGCAGCACTACGCCGACCTGCCGGCCAACCCCGTCGCGGCGTGGTCGCACTTCGCGGACCGCGCGCGGGAGCCGCAGACCGACTTCCTGAAGCGCTGGAAGGGCTACACCTCGGTCAGGTGCCTCCAGACGCAGGGCAGACCGGTCCACTCGAACGGCCCCGACTGGGTCGTCACCGTTGACCTCGCCCTGGTCACGGACCTGGGCAAGCAGCGGAACATCACCGTCGAGGTCTCGGTCGCCGCCGTCGACGGCCAGATGAAGATCTCCGGCCTCAAAGAGATATGAGCAGCAGCCAGAAGCTGCCGCCACCCACGACCACGCCCATCGCAGTGCCCGCCAGCACCTGCGCCGTCGTGTGATCACCCAGCTCGACGCGCGACCACGCCACCAGCGCGGCCGGGAGCGCGATCAGCAGCAGCCAAGGGCCGTGGACGATCGCCAGCGTCACGACGGCGGCCCACGCCACCGCGGCGTGCAGCGAGATCTTCCACTTCAGCCCGAACGTGATCGCCATGCTGACGATCAGCGAGGCGAACATGCTGCCCGCGAGGGCGAGCATGCTCGACGGCGCCCCGCCCAGAACCATGATCACCGTACCGGCCGCCAGCGAGGCACCGGCCGTGAGCAGCGGAACGAGCCTGCCTTCACGGTTCGTCACGTGGTGGCCGTCCCACCGGCCCTTGCGGGCGCCACGGACGATGACTGCCATCGGGATGACAGACGCCGTCAGAGCCACCACGAACCCCCACAGCAGGGTCTTCCACACACTCTCGGAAGCCGCGGCCACCGCGAACGGCAGCAAGATCACCCAGACCCACGGCGCGAGCACCTCGGTCGCGCCGCGAGCGACCTTTTTGATCAAATCCCTCAGACCAGCCTGCGATCAGTGGCCCAGCGGGAGAGCTCGTACCGGTTGGAGAGCTGGGTCTTCCGCAGGACGCTCGACACGTGCGTCTCCACCGTCTTCACGCTGATGAACAGCTCGGACGCGATCTCCTTGTAAGCGTAGCCACGCGCGAGCAGCCGCAGGACGTCCCGTTCGCGAGGGGTCAGCAGGTCGAGCTCGGGGTCGCTGATCGGCGCGGCGCCCGGCCGGTCGGCGAACGCGTCGAGCACGAACCCGGCGAGCCTCGGTGAGAACACCGCGTCGCCCTCGCTGACCCGCACGACCGCCTTGACCAGCTCCTGGCTGGAGATCGTCTTGGTGACGTAGCCGCGGGCACCGGCGCGGATGACGTTGATGACGTCCTCCGCCGCGTCGGACACCGACAGCGCGAGGAACGTGACCTCGGGGATCTTGGTCCGGATCTGCCGCAGCACCTCCGCACCGCCGCCGTCGGGCATGTGCACGTCGAGCAGCACCACGTCCGGCTTGTGGTGCGCGATACCCGTCACCGCCTCGCCGACACTGCCCGCCTCGCCGACCACCTCGATCTCGTCGGTGATGGTGTCGAGCTCGGCCCGCACCCCCGCGCGGAACAACGCGTGGTCGTCCACCAGGAACACCCTCACGCTCACGTCCTGGCCTCCGTCTTCCTCGGCATCTCGAGCTGCACCTCGGTCCCCTCGCCGGGCGCGGTGCGCAGACGCACCTGTCCGCCGTGCCGGTCCATCCTCCCCCGGATGCTGCCCGACAGGCCATGCCGGTCCTCCGGCACCGCGTCCGGGTCGAAGCCCTTGCCGCGGTCGCGCACGAACACCGTCACCTTGTCCGGTTCGATCTCGGCGTACACGCTGACCTCGCCGACCCCGGCGTGCTTGGCGGCGTTGACCATCGCCTCCTTCGACGCCTGGATCAACGCGAACATCCCGTCCTCCAGCTCGCAGTCACCGACCACGACCTGGGACACGGCGATCGCGAAGTCGTCCTCCACCTCCGCGCACGTCTGGGCGATGGCGACGCTCATCGTCGTCGGCTGCTCGCCCACCTCACGGCCGTAGAGCCAGCTGCGCAGCTCGCGTTCCTGGCTGCGGGCCAGGCGCTTCACCTCACGCGGCGACTCGGACTGCTTCTGGATGAGCGCAAGCGTTTGCAGCACGGAGTCGTGCAGGTGCGCGGCGATCTCGGCGCGTTCGTCGGTCCGGATGCGCGCACGGCGTTCCGCGTCCAGGTCGCGCACCAGCCGCATCCACAACGGCACCGTCAGCACCGCGACACCGATCAACGTGGCGAGCACGGAGAGCACGACGGTCGAGAGGTTCTGGACCGAGTCGTTCGCGACGAGGAACGCCGCGACGCCCGCCAGCACCAGCGCACCTCCCGCCACCGTCCGCACGATCCCCGTCTTCCCCTGCGCCAGCGCGCCGTCCTTCCAGCGCCGTCGCTGTGCCTCGTCCGCCTCGCGCCACACGACCGCGGCGCCCACGAGTGCCACGGCGATCGGACCGGTGATCCACCCGCTCGCCCCGGTGCCGATCAGCCCGGTGAACACCGCGACGCCGATGCCCAGAGCGGCGAGGCCGACGGCCTGCTGCCACTCCTTGCGGTCCTTGTCGGTCTCCGGTTCCGCCACCGTCGACTGCGGGACGAACATCCAGAGCAGCGCGTAGGCGATGATCCCGACCCCGCTCAGCGCGGCGAACACGGCGAAGACCGCGCGCACCCAGAAGACGGGTGCGCCGAGGTGGTCCGCCAGTCCGCTCGCGACGCCCGCGACCACCCGGCCGGTGCGTCGACGGCGCATCGGCTCAATCCGTGCACTCACCATCCGATCGTCACACGTCGCGGCGGGTTGTTCATCAGGGTTCACCCCGGTTCCTTGAATCAGGGCTGGTCCCTGATGTGGTGCGAGGGCCTGGGGTAGCAACCTTGTCGTCGTGAGCGGGACTGAGAAGGCAGTGCAGGGCGTGGCGGACACGCTCAGGGAGTTCTGGGCCCACCGGCCGGTGCGGCCCCGCGCTGGGCGCAAGCTCGGCGGCGTCGCCACCGGGATCGCCTTGCGGTACCAGATCGACCCGGTGATCGTGCGGATCGCGTTCGTCGCCCTCGCGTTGTCGGGCGGTGTCGGGCTGCCGATGTACCTGGCGGGCTGGTTGCTGCTGCCGGAGGAGGGCGACGAGGTCGCGCCGCTGGAAGCCCTGGTCAACAAGGGCCACAGCTCGATGTCGCAGGCGCAGACGGTGGGGCTGGGGATCCTGATGTTCCCCGCGCTCGCGTTCACGTTCGGCAGCGGCGGGTTCCAGGTCTTCGTCACGCTGGCCGCGTCGGTCGCGTGCATCTACCTGCTGCAGAAGAACCGCGGGCACCTGGCGCCTGCCACGCTCGCCGAACCCCCTGCCGTTCCGCCGGTGCCGGGAGCGCCGGCCTGGGACCCGCTCGGCGCCGCCCCGTTCGCCTGGGACCTGCCGGAACCGGCTCCCGCACCGCAGCCGCCGGCACCGCGGCCGCGCAAGCCACGCGTCGGACTGGCGACGCTGGGTGTGGCGACTCTCGTGATCGCCGGATCGGCGATCGCCTGGAGCTTCGCGCCGTGGTTCACGGTTCCGCACGTCATCGGCCTGCTGATCGCGGTCGTGGCGGCCGGTCTGGTGATCGGGTCGTTCGTCGACGCGGGTCGCGGCCTGATCTGGCTGCTGATCCCGTTGTCGGTGGCGGGCTTCGGTATGACGGCGGTCGGCTTCGACGGCCCCACCAACCTGGGCAACATCGAACCGACGCCGAAGACCGTCGCCGAGGTTCAGGACAGGTACGAGATCGGTGTCGGCAGCGTCAATCTCGACCTGCGCCAGCTGCCCGACTCCGGCTCGGTGAAGACCGCGGTGGACGCGGATCTCGGCGAACTGACCGTGCACGTGCCGAAGAACGCCGACGTGACGTTCCGGTGCGAGGCCTCGTCCATCGGCGAGCTCAACTGCCTCGGCAAGAAGGCGGAGGGCGGCAGCGTGCAGGTGGAGGGCACCGACCTCGGTGACAACGGCGAGGGCGGGTTGAAGATCGACCTGGACGTTCTGACGAACGTCGGAGAGGTGAAGGTGCTCCGTGACTGATCAGCAGCCGGTGATGCGCAGGAGGATCGACCCGCTGAGCCTGCTCTTCGGGATCGGTGGCGGGCTGATGGCGGCCTACGTGCTGACCAACGGGATGTTCTGGTTCGACTTCAGGTGGGCGCTGGGAGGAACGGCCATCGTGGTCGGCCTGGTCCTGCTGACCAACTCGCTACGCCGCAAGTCGCGCTAGTCGACGGTGAAGGGAACCTTCATCCACCTGACGTGGTGGATGAAGGTTCCCTTCACCGTTCACTCCCATTCGATGGTGCCTGGGGGCTTCGAGGTCACGTCCAGCACGACGCGGTTGACCTCGGCCACCTCGTTGGTGATCCGGGTCGAGATCCGCTCCAGCACCTCGTACGGCAGACGCGTCCAGTCCGCGGTCATCGCGTCCTCGGACGACACCGGGCGCAGCACGATCGGGTGGCCGTACGTGCGGCCGTCACCCTGGACGCCGACGCTGCGGACGTCCGCGAGCAGCACGACCGGGCACTGCCAGATCTGCCGGTCGAGGCCCGCGGCGGTGAGCTCCTCGCGCGCGATGGCGTCGGCCTGGCGCAGCGTGTCGAGGCGGTCCTGGGTGACCTCGCCGATGATCCGGATGCCGAGGCCGGGACCGGGGAACGGCTGGCGCTGCACGATCGTCTCCGGCAGGCCCAGCTCGGTGCCGACGCGGCGCACCTCGTCCTTGAACAGCGCGCGCAGCGGCTCGACCAGCTCGAACTGCAGGTCGTCCGGCAGGCCGCCGACGTTGTGGTGCGACTTGATGTTCGCGGTGCCCGTGCCGCCGCCGGACTCGACGACGTCCGGGTAGAGCGTGCCCTGCACCAGGAAGCGGTAGTCGCCCTCGGCCTTGAGGTCGCGCTCGGCCTGCTCGAACACGCGGATGAACTCGCGGCCGATGATCTTGCGCTTCTCCTCCGGGTCCGTGACGCCGGCCAGAGCGTTGAGGAAGCGTTCGCGGGCGTCGACCGTGATCAGGTTGACGCCGGTCGCGGCCACGTAGTCGCGCTCGACCTGGGCGCGCTCACCGGCGCGCAGCAGGCCGTGGTCGACGAAGACGCAGGTGAGGCGGTCACCGATGGCCCGCTGGACGAGCGCCGCGGCCACGGCGGAGTCGACGCCGCCGGACAGCGCGCAGATCGCCTTGCCCTCACCGATCTGCTCGCGGATCCGCGCGACCTGCTCGTCCACGATGGACGACGTCGTCCACTGCGGACGGATGCCAGCGATGTCGTGCAGGAACCGGCGCAGCACCTCCTGGCCGTGCGGC
Source organism: Lentzea nigeriaca (assembly GCF_016907955.1). Lineage (GTDB taxonomy): Bacteria > Actinomycetota > Actinomycetes > Mycobacteriales > Pseudonocardiaceae > Lentzea > Lentzea nigeriaca. The sequence continues at coordinate 573,411 of NZ_JAFBCX010000004.1, forward strand.
GAGTGGTGCACCTCCGGGTGGTACTGCACACCGGCGAAGCGGCGTTCGGTGTCCTCGAACGCGGCGACCGGGGCGCCCTCGCTGGTCGCGGTGACCGTGAAGCCGTCCGGCGCCTTGGTGACGGCGTCGCCGTGGCTCATCCACACCGGGTGGCTACCGGGGAGCTCCTCGTGCAGCGAACCACCCGCTCCGGTGACACCGAGCTCGGTGCGGCCGTACTCGCGGGTGCCGGTCTGTTCGACTGCGCCGCCGAGTGCGCGCGCCATGGCCTGGAAGCCGTAGCAGATGCCGAAGACCGGCACGCCGGTCTCGAACAGCTTCGGGTCGACCTGCGGCGCGCCCTCTTCGTAGACGCTCGACGGGCCACCGGACAGAACGATGGCCAGGGGGTTGCGGTCGAGGATCTCGCTCACCGTCGCGGTGTGCGGGACCACCTCGGAGTAGACCTGCGCCTCGCGCACGCGACGGGCGATCAGCTGCGCGTACTGGGCGCCGAAGTCGACGACGAGAACAGGGCGGTTGCTGGTGTCGGACACGTCGCCAAGGATGTCATGCGTGGACGGGGAGCTGCTGACCGGTGGCGGGCTGAACCAGGTGTTCAGGGTGGGTGACGCGGTGCGCAGACCGGCCGGTCCGTGGGCGCCGCGGGTGCACGAGTTGTTGCGGCACTTGGCACCTCTGGGGATCGCGCCGGTTCCGCTCGGGCTGGACGGCGAGCACGAACTGCTCAGCTACCTGCCCGGTGACGTTGGCCACGTGTTCCCGTCCGACGACGCCTCGTTGATCGAGTCGGCGCGGATGCTGCGCAGGCTGCACGATGCGACGGCTCCGCTCGTCGATCGACTCGACGGGTGGCAGCATCCCGCCAGGGAGCCGGTCGAGGTCGTACTGCACGGCGACTTCGCGCCGTACAACACCGTCTACCGGGACGGTTTGCCGGTGGGCGTGTTCGACTTCGACTCGGCACACCCAGGTCCGCGCTGGTGGGACGTCAGCTGGGCGATCATCCAGTTCGTCTTCGGGCTGCCGCACGACCGGGAACGACGTGCCCATCTGTTCTGCGAGACGTACGGCTGTGCGTACGACGACAAGCACGTCCTCATACGTCTGGAGGACGCGATTCGGCTGATCAGGGAGCACCCGGCGTACACACGGCAACGCGCTGAGCGCCACGACGACTACTACATGGGTCTCATCAGGTACGTGCAGGCCAATAGGGCCTAACGTGAGGTCCATGGACGCGTTCACGCCGCAACCCAGGCCGTGCTGGATCGCCGGCCGCCCCGAGCAGGGCGAGCAGGCGTCAGAGGTCTTCCACCCGTTCGACGGCACCGAGGTCGCCTCGGTCGCCGTGCCGGGCGCAGAGCAGATCGAACGCGCGGTGGCGGCGGCCGCGGCCGTGGCGAAGGAGTTCCGGCGAACACCCGCGCACGTGCGGGCCGAGGCGTTGCTGCAGGTCTCGCGGACGCTCGCCGAGCGCGCGGAGGAGATCGCCGAGACGATCACCGCAGAGAACGGCAAGCCGCTCAAGTGGGCCGAGATCGAGGTGTCGCGGGCGGTCAACACGTTCCGGTTCGCGGCGGAGGAGGCACGCCGGTTCACCGGTGGGCTGCAGCGGCTCGACACCGACCCGAACGGTGTGGGGCGGATGGCGATCGTGCGGCACGTCCCGCGCGGGCCGGTGCTGGCCGTGGCGCCGTTCAACTTCCCGCTGAACCTGGTGGCGCACAAGGTCGCGCCGGCGCTCGCGGTGGGAGCACCGGTGATCGTCAAGCCCGCGTCGGCCACGCCTCTGTCGGCTCTGCTGCTGGGCGAGATCCTGGCCGAGACCGACCTGCCGGAGGGAGCGTTCTCGATCCTTCCCGTGCGGGGCAAGGACATGGACGTCCTGGTGAAAGATGAGCGGTTGCCCGTCATCTCGTTCACCGGCTCCACGAAGGTCGGCTGGTCGCTGATGGAAGCCGCGCCGCGCAAGCACGTCGTGATGGAGCTGGGTTCCAACGCGGCCGCCATCGTCTGTCCTGACTGGACGGACCTCGACCACGCGGCGCAGCGCATCGCGACGTTCGGCAACTACCAGGCGGGGCAGTCGTGCATCGCCGTGCAGCGGGTGATCGTGGACCGCTCGGTCGCCGACGAGTTCGTGCCGAAGCTGGTCGACGCCGTGGGCGCGTTGAAGACCGGCGACCCGCACGACCCCGAGGTCGAGGTCGGCCCGTTGATCGACGAGGACAACGCCCGCCGCGTCGAGGAGTGGGTCCACATGGCCGCCGACGCGGGCGCGCGCGTGCTGCTCGGCGGCAAGCGGACCGGGTCGACCGTCGAGCCGACCGTGGTGGCGGACGTGCCGTTCAGCGCCAAGCTGTGGACCGAGGAGATCTTCGGCCCGGTGCTCGTGGTGTCGGTCGTCGACGGCGTCGAGGAGGCGTTCGCGCAGGCCAACGACACCAAGTACGGGCTGCAGGCCGGTGTGTTCACGCGTGACGTGCAGGTGGCGTTCGAGGCGGCGGCCGAGCTCGAGGTCGGTGGCGTGATCATCGGCGACGTTCCGTCCTACCGCGCCGACCAGATGCCCTACGGCGGCGTGAAGGGCTCGGGCACCGGACGTGAGGGCGTCCGGTCGGCGATGGAGGACTTCACCGAGGAACGGGTGACGGTGCTGACGGGTATCCCGCTATAGCCCCTGCGGGAAGGCCAGCACGCGGTCCGGGTCGTACCGTCGCGCGACCCGCTTGAGCCGCGCGAGGTTGCGGCCGTAGTAGGCGGTCGGCCAGTCGGGCATCTCCGGGTCGATGTAGTTCACGTACCCCGTGGTGCCCGCGCGGAGCCCGTCCCGCACACCCGCGACCACGCGGCGCGTCTCCGCCTCGGTCCTGTCGTTCGCACCGAAGAAGATCTGCGCGCTGGCCGTGGCATCGCGGTGCGGGAACGCCGTGGCGTCCGCGGGGACTCGCCCGAGCGCGCCGCCGAACGAGTCGAACAGGATCGCGCCGTCGTGCTGGTCGCGCAGGAGGTCCACGACCCGCGAGCCCGGGACGTGACGGCGGAGCATGCGCGACGACGCCACGAACGGGAAGCCAGGTCCCGGCCCTCCCGCGTAGTACCGCATCGCCTCCAGGTAGCTCATCTCCCGGACCTCGCGCCGGCCGGGCGGCATCCGGTCCAGCAGCGGCAGCAGGTTCTTCTTCGGGCCGACGTACACGCCGCCGACGTTCGGGACCGACGCCGGGCCCGCTTCGATCGTGCAGCCGGACCACAGTTCGTCCGGTGCCTGCGCCATCCACTCCTGCCACGCGTCGAACACGTCCGCCGACGCACCCGCCGGGTAGCGGAGCTCGAACACGGTCAGGTCGGGCGCGGGATCGGTGCGGAAGGTGAACTGCGTGACGATGCCGAAGTTGCCGCCACCACCACCGCGCAACGCCCAGAACAGGTCGGGTTCCTCGTGCGCGGAGACCGTGCGCAGGCAGCCGTCCGGCGTCACGATCCTGGCGCTCACCAGGTGGTCGCAGGTGAGGCCGTACTTGCGGCCGATCACGCTGATGCCCCCGCCGAGCGCGAGCCCGCCGATGCCGACCGTCTGACACGTTCCGGCAGGCAGGGCCTGGCCCGCTCCACCGACGGCCTCGTAGACGGGCAGCAGCCGGGCCCCGGCGCCGACCCGTGCGCGACTACCCGCGACCTCGACCGCCGACATGCCGGCGAGGTCGACGACCAGGCCGTTCTCCGGCAGCGAATAGCCCGCGTAGCTGTGCTTGCCGCTGCGCGCGGCCACCGGGATGCGTTCGTGCGACGCGAAGTCCAGGCACGCCTGCACGTCCTCCGGCCGGACGCACCTGGCGATCGCGGCCGGTCTGCGCTGCGCGTAGATCGTGTTCCACGGCACCCGGAGCTCGTCGTAACCGGGATCCCGCGGCAGCACCAGCCGCTCACCGAGCCGTTTGCGCAGCTTCGCCCAGTTCGGGTCGGCGACAGCGGCTGTCGCGGTGCCCATCCCCAAGCCTGCGACAGCGAGTGCGGTGCCCTGCAAGAAAGTTCGCCTGTTTACCCCCATGGCGTGAACACGCTCGCCTCTTGCAGGCGGTTGCCCTACCAGCCGAGCGCGCGACGTTTCACCTGATCGTCGCAACGATGTGCGGCGACGTGCCCGTCCGGTCTGATCAGCCAGCCGTTCCGCGTGGTGAAGCCCGGTCCCGCGGTGCGGGAGTTCGGGACGAGCTCGCCGCCGTCCGTCGTGAGCGGGGAGTTCTCGTACGTGAAGGGGGTGAAGAGCTTGCCGGAGTCGATGCCTTCACCGGTTTCCAGCGCTTTCTGCCGGTGGGCTCGCTCCTCTTCGTTGCCCGGCACCAGGAACCGCATGGTGTCGCCGGTGATGCGGAGGTTCTCGTCGGCGGCCGCACCGCGTTCCGCGTCGTAGGAGTCGAGCAGGCGCGGGCCCGCCTCGCCGGTGCGGTCGGCGGCGATCTTCCACGCCGCGTTGTCGGCGTCGCAGATCCCCGAGTTGAGGCCGCGCGCGCCGAACGGGCTCATGACGTGCGCGGCGTCGCCGGCGAGCAGGATCCTGCCCTTGCGCAACGTCCTGGCGCGGCGCTGGTGGAAGCGGTAGGTCGACTGCCAGACCACCTCGTACGGCTTGTCCCCGACGATCGCGCGGATGTGGTCGTCGGTGAGCTGGACGTCCTCCGCGACCTGCCAGTCGATCCGCCAGACGCCCTTCGGTTGCGGGTGCAGGAGAACCTGACTGGGCCGAATTCCTTCTTGGCTCGGATTCCACGGCGGGTCGAAGTAGAAGCGTCGTTCCGGTGTCTCGAAGTCCAGGTCGACGCGGACGTCGGCGATGATGAACCTGTCGTCGAACGAGAAGCCGTCGAACGGGATGTCCAGGAGCTGCCGCACCGTCGAGTGCACGCCATCCGCCGCGATGCAGTGGGTCGCCCTGATTCCGTCCTCTGTGGACACTCCCTCGTCGTCCTGGGTCAGGGCCTGGAGCGCGTGGCCGTAGCGGAGCTCGATGAGCGGCTCAGCGCGGACGCGTTCTTCCAACAGCTGCTCGACGACGGTCTGCGGGGTGTTCACGAACGGCGGGAAGCCCTCGGCCTCCGGGAAGGTCAGGGTCAGCACCTCGCGGTCGCGGTGGTAGGTGCGGCCGGTGTACCAGGTGACGCCCGCGTCGGCGACCGCCTGGCCGACGCCGATCCGTTCGAGGATCTCCAGGACGTCCCGCTGCACGCAGATCGAGCGGCTGCCCTGCTGGTTGCGCTGCTCCGCCTGCTCCAGGACCACGCTCGGGACGCCGGCTCTCGCGAGGAACAGCGCGGCGGTGAGCCCGACCGGTCCGGCGCCGACGACGAGCACCGTCATTGCAGGGCGTCCCAGACGGCGCGGTCGCGTTCGGCGGTCCAGATCTCCGGCCAGTCCTTGCCGTCGCACTCGTCCCAGTAGCGCTTCACGTCGAACGGCAGGCAGTGCTCGAAGATCGGCCAACGCCCGTAGCGTGGTTCGAGCGTCTTGTGGGCCAGCTCGAAGGCCTGCTTGAGCGTGCCGCCCTCGGCGTGGACCCCACCGACGGTGCGGCGCAGCTCGTTGAGGAAGTGCCTGCTCTGGTTGATCGCGGCCTCGACCTCGATGCGGTCGCGGGCGACCTTGCCCCGTCCGCCGACGAGAACCTCGGCACCGAGGTCCTCGATCTCGTCCAAAGTGGACGTCGCCCATTCGTCGTGGAACGCGTCACCGGTGTAGAGCGCGGCCTGCGACTCCACCAGGTCGCCGGCGAAGAGGATGCGCTGCTGCGGCAGCCACGCCACGATGTCGCCCGCCGTGTGGCCACGCCCGAGGTGCTGCAGCACGAGATCGCCGCGTTCGCCGCCGAGCGGGATCGACATGCGGTCGGAGAACGTGAGCGTCGGCCAGGTCAGGCCGGGGATCTCCTCGGGCTTCTCGAAGAGCCGCGGCATGCGGCCGTACTCGCTCTCCCAGTCCTGCTGCCCGCGTTCGGCGATCAGCACCCTCGTCATCTCGTGCGCGACGATCTCCTGGGCGTCGAACGCGCTGGCGCCGAGCGTGCGGACGGCGTGGTAGTGGCTGAGCACGAGGTACCTGACGGGCTTCTTCGTGTGTTTCCTGAGCTGCGCGAGCCACCGTCGCGCGGCCGCGGGTGTGGCGCGCGCTTCGAAGCAGATCAGGAAGTCCTCGGCCTCGATGGCCCCCACGTTGGGGTCGCCTTCGGCGGTCAGGGTGTAGACGCCCTCGGCGAGCTCGACGAACGCCTCGTCCTTCGGGGCGAGGTCAGCACTGGAGGCGAACGGCTTTTTGGCCATGCGAACACCGTAGCCAAATGAAACCAGCTCAGGAGGCCTTCACGATCGGCAACCGCAATGCGGCTGGAGCTTGATCGGGAACGGCCGGGTTCTTCGGTTTCGTCGGGTTGATCCTCCGGTACGGCTGCCGCTGGTCCGGCCGCTGGTCCTGCTCGCCCTTGTTCGGCCACAGCGAGAACGCCCGCTCGGCCTGCGCCGTGATCGTGAGACTCGGGTTCACGCCGAGGTTCGCACTGATCGCCGCACCGTCCACAACAGACAGTCCCGGATAGTTGAAGACGCGGTGGTACGGGTCGATCACGCCTTCCTCCTCGGTGGCGGCGATCGCGCAGCCCCCGATGAAGTGCGCGGTCAGGGGAATGTTGAACAACTCGCCCCACGTGCCGCCCGCGATGCCGTCGATGTGCTTGGCGGCCAACAGGTTCGCCTCGTGACCGGCCGGGATGAACGCGGGGTTGGGCTCACCGTGCCCCTGCTTGCTGGTGAGCTTGCCGCGCTTGAGGAACGTGGTGATGGAGTTGTCGAGGCTCTGCATCACCAGAAGGATCACGGTCCGCTCGCTCCACCGGTGCACGCTCAGCAGCCTGAGGAGCCGCACCGGGTGCTTGACCGCTTCCCGGAGGAACTGCAGCCACCGGGGCGTGCTCGCCGCGCCGTCCGTGGCGATGGTCTGCAGCAGCCCCATGGCGTTGCTGCCCTTGCCGTACCGGACGGGCTCGATGTGCGTGATCTCGTCGGGGTGGATGGAGCTCGTGATCGCGACGCCCTTGGTGAAGTCGTTCCGCGGGTCGACCGAGAACCGCCCGGCCCCGATGATCGACTCCGAGTTGGTGCGGGTCAGCTCGCCGAGCTTCGCGGAGATCTTCGGCAACGTGGTCACCCTGGCCTTGTGCAGAAGCTGCTGGGTGCCCCACGTGCCCGCGGCGAGCACGACCTGGTCGGCGGTGAAGGTCCTCCGCGCCCGGCCACCGGTCGCCCTGGTCTCGACGGTCCACCGCCCGCCGTTCTCACGCAGCCGCGTGACGGTGGTCAGCGGGAAGACCTGTGCTCCCAGCTTCTCCGCGAGGTAGAGGTAGTTCTTGACCAGCGTGTTCTTGGCGCCGACCCGGCAGCCGGACATGCAGCTGCCGCACTCGGTGCACCCGGTGCGTTCCGGCCCGGCGCCACCGAAGTACGGATCCTCGGCCTTCTTGCCGGGCTCGCCGAAGAACACGCCGACGGGCGTCGGGTGGTAGCTGTCCTCGACCCCCATGTCCTTCGCGACCTTCTGCATGACGACGTCGCTCGGGGTCGTCGTGGGGTTGGTGACCACACCGAGCATCCGGCTCGCCTGGTCGTAGAACGGCTCCAGCTCGTCCTGCCAGTCGGTGATGTGCGCCCACTGCCGGTCCTCGTAGAACGGCTTGAGCGGCCGGTAGAGCGTGTTGGCGTAGACGAGGCTGCCCCCGCCGACCCCCGCGCCGGCCAGCACCATGACGTTGCGCAGGAGGTGGATGCGCTGGATGCCGAAGCACCGCAGCTGCGGCGCCCAGAGGTACTTCCGCAGGTTCCAGCTGGTCTTGGCGAACTCGTCGTCGGCGAACCTGCGCCCCGCCTCGAGGACGGCGACGCGGTAGCCCTTCTCGGTCAGGCGGAGCGCGGCCACGCTGCCACCGAACCCGGAGCCGACGATGACGACGTCGAAGTTACCGGCGAGTTCACCCATGAACGGGAGAGTAGGCGTTACTTCCGGTAACGCCTAGTCCCCTATCGGTTCAGACGGAGAACCGACGATCCCGACCGGCACGCCGGTCGTGTGCACGAGTCGCCGCGCGAGCCAGTCCGGGACCCGCTCACGCACCACAGGTTCCTCGCCTGTCACGTCGCCCGCGAGCCTGCCGATCACATCGGCCAGCCTGGCTGCCCTGCGGCCGTGCCGTGCGACGGTCACCGGGCCGCCCTGCTCGGCGTCCGCGAAGCGCCCGGCGGAGGCGGACACCCCTGGCTCAGAGAACAAGACCTTCGATGACCCACACCATGAAGGCGACCGCCAGCGCCGTGATCACCAGCCCGCCGCAGACGAACAGGGCCAGGACCTTCCAGCCGATGCCGTTCTCGTTCTCGGGTTCTTCGACGTCGTGGACCTCGGCGTCCGCGTCGATCGTGTCCAGGTCACTGCTGTCGTTGCTGTTGCCGCCGAACAGGATGTCCAACTCCATGCCTTTCAGGACGCGTGAGTGGTGGGGTCGGTTGCAAGATCAGCTTTGTGCCCAGGCGGCCACCGGGAGGCTCAGGTAGACGCCGACCTCGGCCAGTTCGGTGGCTTCCTCCACCGCCTTGCACAGGCCGTCGACGCGCTCCTGGCGGTTGGCCGCGCGGCTTTCGAACCACTTGGAGCGGACCTCGATCACCAGGTCCATGCCGCTCGAGTCGAACGGGCCGCGCGAGCGGAAGCGGAGTTCGACGTCGCCGGGCAGCAGGTTGCCGTCGTAGGGCTCCTCCGGGCACTCCACGGCCACCGACACCGCGTGCGGGAGCATCGCGGCGAGTTCCTTGAGGATCTTGTGGGAGACGTGGGGTGCGTAGGTGATCTCGACGAGCGGCACGGTCCCAGCAAAGCAGAAGGGCGCGCCCCTGCCGGAGCGCACCCTTCTGGAGGATGATCAAGTTCACCCGCGGATCGTCAGGCCGACCTTCTGGAACTCCTTGAGGTCGGAGTAGCCGGTCTTGGCCATGGCCCGCTTGAGCGCGCCGAACAGGTTCGTCACGCCGCGCGGGTCGGACGACGGGCCGAACAGCAGCTTGCGAAGGTCGAGCTCCTGGTCCACCGCCTCGGCGACGAGGCTGCGCGGCACCGACGGGTGCGCGGACGAGGCGGTCCAGTACAGGCCCTGACCGGGCGCCTCGGTCGCGGCGGCCAGCGGCTCGCCCAGCATCACGGCGTCGGCACCGCAGGCGATGGACTTCGCCACGTCACCGCTCGTCATGACACCGCCGTCGGCGATGACGTGCACGTAGCGGCCGCCGGTCTCGTCGAGGTAGTCGCGGCGGGCGGCCGCGGCGTCGGCGATCGCGGTGGCCATCGGCACGCCGATGCCCAGGACCGAGTCGGTGGTGGTGACGCCCGGCGTGTAGCCGTAGCCGACGATCACGCCCGCCGCGCCCGTGCGCATCAGGTGCATGGCGGTGCGGTAGTCGCCGACACCGCCGGCGATCACCGGGATGTCGAGGTCCGCGATGAACGACTTCAGGTTCAGCGGCTCGCCGTCACGCGACACGTGCTCGGCCGAGATGATCGTGCCCTGCACGACCAGGATCTCGACGCCCGCGGCCAGCAGGTCCGGCGTGAGCTCCGCCGCGCGCTGCGGGCTGACGCGGACCGCGACGGTGACGCCCGACTCTCGGATCTGCTTGATCGCCTCGGCGATCAGGTCCATCCGCAGCGGGGCGGCGTGCAGCTCCTGCAGCACCTTCACCGGCGCCGACGGGTCGTCGCTGTCCTCCGTGGCCTGGACCAGGCGGAACAACGCCTCGTCAACGTCACCGTGCCGCGCCCAGAGGCCCTCGGCGTTGAGCACGCCGAGACCGCCCAGCTCGCCGACCGCGACCGCGACGCCCGGCGACACGATCGCGTCGGTCGGGTGGGTGATCAGCGGGATGTCGAAGCGGTAGGCATCGATCTGCCACGTCGTCGAGACGTCCTTCGACGACCTCGTGCGACGGGACGGGATGATCTCGATGTCGTCCAGCTCGTAGGCCCGCCTCGCGGTCCGGCCCATGCCGATCTCGACCAGATCGCGCACCTTCGTTCCTTCCTCTGTCCGGGGGTGACCCGGTGTTCAGGGCTCTTCCAGGGGTCTGGGGGCCGCCCCCGGCAATGACACTGACAGGAGCGACCCGGTCCGCGCTTTCCGCGGACACCTATCCCAGAGCTGCTGTCACCGGGTGGTGTAGTTCGGGGCTTCGACGGTCATCGTGATGTCGTGCGGGTGGCTCTCCTTCAGGCCCGCCGCGGTGATGCGCACGAGCTGCTGGTTCTGCAGCTCGGCGATCGTGCGGGAACCCGTGTAGCCCATCGCCGCCCGCAGACCGCCGTTGAGCTGGTGCACGACCTGCGACAGCGGGCCGCGGAACGGCGTGCGGCCCTCGATGCCCTCGGGGACGAGCTTGTCCTCGTTGAGCACGTCGTCCTGGAAGTAGCGGTCCTTCGAGTACGACTTGGCGTCGCCGCGGGACTGCATCGCCGCCAGCGACCCCATGCCGCGGTAGGTCTTGAACTGCTTGCCGTTGACCAGGATCAGGTCGCCGGGCGCCTCGGTGGTGCCCGCGAGCAGCGACCCGAGCATCACGGCGGACGCACCGGCCGCGATGGCCTTGGCGATGTCGCCGGAGTACTGGATGCCGCCGTCACCGATCACCGGCACACCGGCGGGACGGCAGGCGAGCGACGCCTCGTAGATCGCGGAGATCTGCGGCACGCCGACACCCGCGACGACACGCGTGGTGCAGATCGAACCCGGCCCGACACCGACCTTGACGCCGTCCGCACCCGCGTCGACCAGCGCCTGAGCACCGGCCCGCGTCGCGATGTTGCCGCCGACGACGTCGACGGAGTCGCCGAGCTCCTTCTTGATGCGGGCGACCATCTCGAGCACACCGCGCGAGTGGCCGTGCGCCGTGTCGACCATCAGCACGTCGACACCGGCGTCGGCGAGCGTCATGGCGCGCACGAACGAGTCCTCACCCACACCCACGGCGGCAGCGCACAGCAGGCGGCCGTCCGGGTCCTTGGTGGCGTTCGGGTACTGCTCGGTCTTGACGAAGTCCTTGACCGTGATCAGACCCTGCAGCTTGCCGTCACCGTCGACGATCGGCAGCTTCTCGACCTTGTGGCGGCGCAGCAGCCCCAGCGCGGCCTCCGCCGACACGCCGACCTGCGCGGTGACCAGCGGCCCCTTGGTCATGACCTCGCTGACCCGCTTGGTGTGGTCGAGCTCGAACCGCATGTCGCGGTTCGTGATGATGCCCACCAGCTTGTTGTTGGCGTCCGTGACCGGCACACCGGAGATGCGGTAGCGGGCGCACAGCGCGTCGACCTGGGCCAGCGTGTCGTCCGGCGAGCACGTGACCGGGTCGGTGACCATGCCGGCCTCGGACCGCTTGACGGTCTCCGCCTGCCGCGCCTGATCCTCGACGCTCAGGTTGCGGTGCAGCACGCCGATGCCGCCCTGCCGCGCCATGGAGATGGCCATCCGCCCCTCGGTGACCGTGTCCATGGCGGCGCTGGCCAGCGGAATCTTGAGGGTGATGTTGCGCGAGATCCTGGTGCTCGTGTCGACGCCACTGGGAACGACGTCCGACTCGGCAGGCAGCAGGAGCACGTCGTCGAAGGTCAATCCCAGCATCGCGAACTTGCTCGGGACTCCGTCAGCGTTGAGCTCGCTGGTCATGGCGGGTGGCATGCCTTCCGTCGTGCGGCTTGCGCTCCTCCTGCGAGTCAGGTTTCCGCAGGCGGAGGCGGTGCTGCCCATGGTATCTGGACGCGTGTGGGGGTACGGCGGGTACCGTGCGGGGTCGTGCCGCACGACGCGTTGCCACCAGACCCCTTCGAGGGCGACCCCGAGGACCCCGCGCTGACCCTCGGCGAGCCAGACCACGACCATCCCCCGATGGACGAAGACGAGCGAGCGGAGCTGGTCAGCGACCTGAGCGACCTCGCCGTCTACCAGGCCCTGCTGGAACACCGCGGTGTCCGCGGCATCGTCGTGGACTGCGGCGAGTGCCAGGAACCCCACTACCACGACTGGGCACTGTTGCGAGCCTCACTCGAACAGCTGCTGGCCGACGGCCGCATGCGCCCGCACGAACCGGCCTTCGACCCAGACCCCGGCGCCTACGTGAGCTGGGAATACTGCCGCGGCTACGCGGACGGCGTAACCGCTACCGAGTCGGCCCGCTGACCGCGCGGCTGCCCGCGGCCTGGGAGTGATGCTGCGCACCCGCCAGGTGTGCGCCCAGCGGGGCGGTGGGCGGTGCGGCTAGCGAGCAGAGCTGGGGACAGGGAGTCGCCAGGGCATGGCTCGGCGAGCGCACGACTGGCGTGTCGACGGGTGGACCGGGCGACAACGACCGGAGCGCGACGGCAGAGCAACCCGCGCCGGCGACCCCTCCGCTGGAACCCACCCACCAAACCGCACCACCGCGACAAGCCGCCAGGCCAATCACATTCCACCCGACGTGTGACCGCCAAGAGTATGTGAACGGCCCCTGACCTCGAAAGATCAGGGGCCGTTCACACTGCGTCTCAGTTGGATCCGGTCTGCCCGGTGCTCTCTCCAGTAACGCCGTTGGACCCAGGCGTGACCGTCCCGGGATCAGCCGGAGGCGGCGGCGGGTTCTCGCCGGCGGAGGTGGGCGGCGGAGGCGTCGCCGACGAGGTCGACGGACTCGGCTGGGTGGTGACCGGCGGCGAGCTCGACGGTGGCGCGGACGAGGTCGACGGCTGGGTCGGCTTCGTGGGCTGCGTGACCGGCGAAGTTGTCGCCGCGGGTGGCGTGGTGGTCGAGGTGTTGGTGTCGAGCTCCTTGGCGAGCTCCTTGTGCTTTTCCTCGAGCTGGGCCTTGCCGTCGGCGGTCGAGACCGAGCCGAGGCCGGCTTCCACCTTGTCGAGCTTCTCGCGGGCCTCGTTGACCTTGCCTTCGCGGAGGGCCAGGCGGGCCGAGTCGAGGTCGCTGCGCACGATGGCGGCGGCTTCGATCGACTTGGCGTGCTCCGAGTAGAGCACTCGGGTGAGGCTCCAGAGGGCGTCGCCCGGCTGGGCGTCGCGGGCGACCAGGCTCACGCCGGTGAAGGCGATGGCGAGGACCGCGGCGGCGCTGGCCAGGGGGATCAGGAAGCGGTGCCGCGACACCGGCTGCGGCCGGGCAGCCTGGATCGTGGCGATGGCGGTGTCGGTGTCGACGAGCTCGCCGAAGGGCGCCGTCTCCACCTCGTTGCGCCATGCGAGCAGCAACGCGTTCAGTTCGTCGTCGACCAAGGAGCCGGCCGCACCTGGCGTCGCGGACCCCAGCGCGTCCAGCAGCCTGTCATCGGCCTGCACAGCCGAAAGATCGTCTGCCACGACGGGTTCGTGCGGGGTTCTATCGTCCTGTCCGCGCACTTGCTCGTCGTCCTTTCCGTGCTCGTCGGCCACTCAGACCACCTCCTCCGCTGCCAGCGACTTGCGGAGCCGAGCCAGCGCACGGTGTTGCGCCACCCGGACCGCACCCGGCGTCGAACCGACCGCCTCGGCAGTTTCCTCGGCGGAAAGCCCGACCACCACCCTCAACAGCAGGATCTCCCGTTGCTTCTCCGGCAGGACGCGCAGTAGTACAGCCATCCGATCGGAGAGTTCGCCCTGCATCGCCCGCTGCTCCGGACCAGCTTCGGTCTCCGGCGCGTCGGGAACTTCGGGAACGGGCTCGGAGCGGTTCCTGGCGGCAGACCGATGTGCATCGGCAACCTTGTGCGCCGCGATCCCGTAAACGAACGCGAGGAAGGGCCGACCCTGATCGCGGTAGCTGGGCAATGCCGTGAGCACCGCGAGACACACCTCCTGGGCCACATCGTCCGCCGAAGCGAAGCTTCGCTCCTGCCTGCCAACTCTGGCGCGGCAGTACCGCACCACGAGAGGACGAATGGAGGCCAGCAGGCGTTCGATCGCCTGGCGGTCGCCGTCGACGGCCGCGCCCACTTCGGCGTCCAGTCCGTCCCCCAAGTTGGTCATCGCAGACAACAGCCCTGGTGTTACTTGTTGGCGTACCGACATGAAATAGCACGAGTCACACACGGCGACTCGTTGCAGCAGCACTCACCGTACCGGTCTTTCCGCCTTCTGTTCATCAGCGGGGTATGGACACCCCAGGTGACCAGCAGACACGCCGAACTGCTCCAGCCCGGCGACATTGTCACCGGGCTGGACTAAACGCGCGACCGGAAGGATCACCTGTGCGGCAGGTGAGCCGTCTCACGCCACCGGCCCCGCGTCCCCACATGCGGCATATGAGGACGCGGGGCCGGTGCGGCGAGTCGATTACTGGACGAGACCGCGCCGGAAGCCGTGCGCGACCGCCTGGGCGCGGTCACGGACACCGAGCTTGCGGAACAGGCGACGCGCGTGGGTCTTCACCGTGTCCTCCGACAGGTAGAGCTCGCGGCCGATCTGGCCGTTGCTCTTGCCCTGGCTCATGCCGCGCAGCACCTGGAGCTCGCGCTCCGTGAGCTGCACGCCAGGGTCGGAGGGCTGGCGCGGCGCCGGCACCGAGGTGCTGGCGAGCGTGTGCGCGAGGGCTGCCACAAGCTCGGGACGCGAGGCGTCCCACCTCAGGTAGCCGCGGGCACCTCCGGCGATCGCGGCGGCGATGCTGCCGGCGTCGTCAGGTGCTCCGAACACGATGACGTTTGCCTGCGGGTTCGCGGAGACGAGTCGCCTTGTTGCTTCCACCCCGGTCGGGACGGCGCGCTGGGTTCCCACCAGAACGACGTCAACCGGCTGCCTGGAAAAGCGAGCCAACAACTCGTCACCGTGCGCTACGCAGTCGATGCGGCTAACCCCGGGGACAGCCGACATCACGCGGGTGAGACCCTCCCGCACACTGCGCCGGTCGTCGCAAATAAGGACCGTGGTCACGGGGACTCCTTCCTGCAGCCGAGTGACGTTCCATCTCCCCTATCGGACGCTCGCGGCCCAACCTTGACACGATCCGGTGCTTAATCCGTCAAGAAGTTCATCTGAGGGTCTGCGTTCGGGGGTTCCCCGGAACGGAGCAGCCCACTCGGCACCCACGGGGAATCAAGGGCGACCCGACGGCTGACGGGATCAGCTCTGCGTAACACGCAGCTCAGAGCCTCCGTCGCCCGGTCGATGGCGACTGCGCCCACCGTGGGGGCATGGCCCGCCAGGACAAGAGCGCTCGGCCAGATCAACGGATGAAGCGCCTTCGTGACACTGTGATTTAGCTCACACTCGACTAGTTCAACACCTCTTGTCGACCCCTCGGGTGTCCCCCACACGACCAACGCGGTGCCGAGGACGAGCGCCGACTTGAGCTCGTGCCGGAGAGCTTTTCTGCTCGTCGCCACCCCGTACGCGTGCTCAGCGGGCGCCACCGCGGCGTGCGCCTGACCGGACGCGAGCTCAACCTCGGCGGTTACCCATCCCCGCCGGACCTCACTCCTCCACGAACCCGTCTCGATTCGCCCGAGCAACCGCCGGGCCTCGCCCAGCCGACCGGCACCGAGGGAGTCGGCCGCGAGACCGAGCAGGGCGTCCGTCCGGGCACCGAGCGCATCGACGCCGTCCGGATCACCGCCGTCCGCGGTCTGAACGCGTGCGAGCGCCAAGCCGTCGAGAGGGCGGGCGAGGTGATGAGCCCCGAGCTGGCGGTGGTGCGACGCGCGGGTGGAGAGGGAAAGGGACGCGATCACCGGGTCGGGGTCGTGACGGAGCGCATCCAACACGGTCGCGGCGGCGGCGTAGTGGCCCTGGCCGCCGAGGACGACGGCAGCGAGCCACCGAATACGCGGGTCGGGCGAGGAGAGCGCTGACCAGACGTCCAGATCGGGTGAGTCACCGAAGGCGGCTCGGCGCAGTTCCTCTTCCACGGGGAAGAGTGTGCCGTCAGGTCACGGCCGCTTCGACGGCGGCAACGGCGTCAGCCAGATCGTCCACGCGCTCGGCGGGTGCGGTGACCACTCCGCGCCGCCACCCCGGCCCACCCACGAACAATCTCACCTGCTGCCGCGTGCGTGGCAGAGCGGAGATCACTCCGGGATCGGCGTACCGCGGCAGCTGCGCCCACAACACGACCGCGGAAGGAGCAGTCCGGCGCACCGCGGCGGCCAACGCGTCCACCGGAAGAGCCGCCCCGAGCTGCCGCACGACCACACCGCGTCGGGCCAGCTCGGCAGCCAACGGATAGAGCGGAAGGTTGTGCCTCTCCTCCGGCATGCACGCCAGCAACACGGGCCGATGGTTGCGCCCGAGAGTCACGAGCGGTGTCGCGCGCACGAACGCAGCGAGCACGCACTCGTTCAACAGGTGCTCGACCTCGACGCCGGCACCGGACAGCTGCCACCGCGCGGCGACGGCCGTCAGCACCGGGCGCACGACCTCGTCCCAGGTCGCGATCACCCCGTCGGACGCGAGGGAGTCGGCGAGCATTCCCTGTACGGCGATGGAGTCCATCGCGAGCGCCGCCCGGCCGAGCCCGCGCGCCAATCGAGACGCACCCGCCAATTTCAGACCGCGGCCACCACCCGTTGGTGCGATGGGAACCTCGCCATGCGTCATCGAAGATTTCGAGTCCAAAGCGAATCGAGCCGCCTCGGCCGATGACGCGCCACGAAGAAGAGCGCGCTGCATCAATTCCAAGCGAGCTACATCCAGGGGCCCGTATTTCCGGTGTCGCCCGGTCGTGTGACCGCTCGGCCCGAGCCCGTACCGGCGGTCCCAGGTGCGAAGGGTGGCGGGAGCCACGCCGAGTCGCCTGGCCACCGCGGCCACTGAGAGAAGGGGCTCACTCGTGTGACTACCGGCAGATCTGTGCTCCGGCTGTGTCATCACGAGAGCCATGTTCCGTTCACCTCATCCGGGTGGCAACTCCGGGCGGTGAGTGATCGAACACGCGTGCCGTCACCCATCAGTTGATAAGGGTCTTCAGCCTCTTGAACAAGTTTTGACGCGGTTCTACGGTGGATCATCGTTAAGCCGAATGGAGCAGTCGTCACGGAGGCGGTCTCGATGGCGGACACCCGAAGGCTCCCCGGTCCCAACGCTGATCTCTGGGACTGGCAGATGCGCGGTTCGTGCCGGGGTATGGACAGCGCGTTCTTCTTCCACCCCGACGGTGAACGCGGTCCGGCAAGAGCACGACGGGAAGCCCGCGCCAAGGCCGTCTGCCTGGCGTGCCCGGTGCTGGAGATGTGTCGCAGGCACGCGCTCGCCGTGCAGGAACCCTATGGAATTTGGGGCGGGCTCTCAGAATCCGAGCGTGACAACATCATCAAGGCACGCAAGCGCCAATTGGCGATCGTCTAGACGAAAAAACCGGGTCGGCACCAAACGAAAGGTACCGACCCGGTTTCTCTTTTGAGTTCGAAGAAACTCAGTGGCCGTGCCCGTGGCCGTGGCCATGGCCGGCGGCAGGAGCCTCTTCCACCTTCTTCTCGACGACGGCGCTCTCGGTCGTGAGCACCATGCGCGCGATGGAGGCGGCGTTGGCGACTGCGGAGCGGGTGACCTTGACCGGGTCGATGATGCCCTGGTCGAGCAGGTCGCCGAACTCCAGCGAGGCCGCGTTGATGCCGAAGCCCCACTCGCCCTCGCGGACCTTGTTCACCACGACGGCGCCTTCGAGGCCGGCGTTCGCGGCGATCCAGAACAGCGGTGCCTCGAGGGCCTTGCGGGTCAGCACGACGCCCGTGGCCTCGTCACCGGTGAGACCGAGCTTGTCGTCCAGCACCTTCGAGGCGTGGATCAGCGCGGAACCACCGCCGGGGACGATGCCCTCCTCGACCGCGGCCTTCGTGGCGGCGACCGCGTCCTCGATGCGGTGCTTGCGCTCCTTGAGCTCGGTCTCGGTGGCGGCGCCGACCTTGATCACGGCGATGCCGCCGGAGAGCTTCGCGAGGCGCTCCTGGAGCTTCTCGCGGTCCCAGTCGGAGTCCGTGGCCTCGATCTCGCGGCGCAGCTGCTCCGCGCGAGCGGCGATGTCGGCCTTGGTGCCGCCACCGTCGACGATCGTGGTGTCGTCCTTGGTCACGACGACACGGCGGGCGGAGCCCAGCTGGTCGAGCGTGGTCTCGGACAGCTTCAGGCCGATCTCCGCGGAGATCACCTCGCCGCCGGTGACGACCGCGAGGTCGTCCAGGAACGCCTTGCGGCGGTCACCGAAGAACGGCGCCTTCACGGCGACGACCTTCAGCGTCTTGCGCACGGCGTTGACCACCAGCGTGGACAGGGCCTCGCCCTCGACGTCCTCGGCGATGATCAGCAGCGGCTTGCCGGACTCCGCGACCTTCTCGAGGATCGGGAGGACGTCGGCCAGGGCCGAGATCTTCTCGCGGTGCAGCAGGATGCGGACGTCTTCGTAGACGGCCTCCTGCGCCTCGAGGTCGGTCGAGAAGTGCGTCGAGATGTAGCCCTTGTCGAACTGGACACCCTCGGTGATCTGCAGCTCGGTCGCGAGCGTGGACGACTCCTCGACGGTGATGACACCGTCCTCGCCGACGCGCTCGATGGCCTCGCCGAGCAGCGCGCCGATCGACTCGTCCCGCGAGGAGACGGTGCCAACCTGGGCGATGTTGTCGCGGCCCTTGACCGGGGTGGCCTTGCCCTTGAGCGCGTCCACGACGGCGTCGGCGGCGGCCTGGATGCCACGGCCGAGCGCGGTCGGGTTCGCGCCCGCGGCGATGTTGCGCAGGCCTTCCTTCACGAGGGACTGCGCCAGCACGGTGGCGGTGGTGGTGCCGTCACCCGCGACGTCGTTGGTCTTGGTGGCGACCGACTTGGCGAGCTGCGCGCCGAGGTTCTCGAACGCGTCGTCCAGCTCGATCTCGCGGGCGATCGTCACGCCGTCGTTGGTGACCGTCGGGCCACCGAACTTCTTGTCGAGGACGACGTGGCGCCCGCGCGGGCCAAGGGTGACCTTGACCGTGTCCGCGAGCTTGTTCACGCCGCGCTCGAGAGCCCGACGAGCGTCCTCGTCAAAGCTGATCTGCTTGGGCATTTAAGTCAAAGCCTCTCTGGTAGCGAAACGCCCCGGTAGCCCCGGGATGGGGCGCCGGGGCGTCAGGCATGTCAGCCGCAGCGTCTTAGTTGACGACGGCCAGCACGTCGCGGGCGGAGAGGATCAGGTACTCCTCGCCGTTGTACTTGACCTCGGTGCCGCCGTACTTCGAGTAGATGACGACGTCGCCGACAGCGACGTCCAGCGGGACGCGGTTGCCCTTGTCGTCGATGCGGCCGGGGCCCACCGCGAGGACCTTGCCCTCCTGGGGCTTCTCCTTCGCGGTGTCCGGGATCACGAGGCCGGAGGCGGTGGTCGTCTCAGCCTCGGAGGCCTGAACGACGATCTTGTCCTCGAGCGGCTTGATGTTCACGCTCACCGGGATGACCTCCACGGGTCGTTGGCAGGTTTCGTTGTTACGGCTCCTGCCACCCCGCCGTCGCGGGGGTCGGGGCGGTGCTGGTGCCGTGCAATTGGCACTCTACCCACGAGAGTGCCAACCCTTCAACGAGGGCCCCGAACCACTCACCCATCGGGAGCCGTATTCAGGGCATGCCCACCTTGACGCGCCGAACGCTGCTGCTCGCAGGCGTGGCGGGAGTCACAGCGTTCTCGGCCGCCGCGTCCGCCAGTCCGGCCGACCCTTTCACACTCGGTGTGGCCTCGGGTGACCCGACACCCGACGGGGTGGTGTTGTGGACCCGGCTGGCCCGCGAACCGCTCGCGGAGGACGGCCTGGGAGGCATGCCGGGGCGTCCGATCGACGTCGAGTGGCAGGTCGCCGACGACGAACGATTCACCCGGATCGTCCAGCAGGACTCCACCCTCGCTCGACCTGAGGAAGGCCATACCGTCCACGTCGAACTCG
Source organism: Lentzea nigeriaca (assembly GCF_016907955.1). Taxonomy (GTDB): domain Bacteria; phylum Actinomycetota; class Actinomycetes; order Mycobacteriales; family Pseudonocardiaceae; genus Lentzea; species Lentzea nigeriaca. Next base: position 593,342 of record NZ_JAFBCX010000004.1, read on the forward strand.
CCGGACTGGAACCGGGCCGCGAGTACTTCTACCGCTTCAAGGCGCTCAACCACCTCTCGCGGGCGGGCCGCACGCGCACGGCTCCTCTGCGAAGTGCTTTACATGTACCGCTGACGATGGCCTTCGCGTCGTGCGCGCAGTACGAGCACGGCTACTTCACGGCGTACCGCAGGCTGGCGGAGGACGAACCCGACCTGGTGCTGCACCTCGGCGACTACACCTACGAGTACGTGAGCGGCATCCACCTCTCGCCGACCGGCAACGTCCGCCACGTCGAGGGCCCCACCACCACGACCCTGGCGGACTACCGCCGGCGGCAGGCCCAGTACAAGACCGATCCCGACCTGCAGGCCGCGCACGCCGCCGCGCCGTGGGCGACCGTCTGGGACGACCACGAGATCGCCAACAACTGGGCGGGCCTGCAGCCCGACACTCCGCAGGCCGACTTCGCCAAACGCAGGGCCGCGGCGTTCCAGGCCTACTACGAGAACATGCCGATCCGCAGGTCACCGAGGCTGTACCGGCGGATCCGGTGGGGCTCGCTGGCGACGTTCCACATGCTCGACACCCGCCAGTACCGGACGGACCAGGCCTGCGGGGACGGCCTGCAGCTCTGCCCGGAACGACTCGCGCCGGAGCGGACGATGCTCGGCGACGACCAGGAAGCGTGGCTGTTCCAGGGGTTCCGCGAGTCGTCGGCGCGCTGGGACGTACTGGGACAGCAGGTGTTCTTCTCGCAGTACGACTACATCCCCGGCGACGTCGACAAGTTCCTGCTGGACGCGTGGGACGGCTACGCCGCCGACCGGGACCGGGTGGTGGCACGGTTCACCGACGTCCGGAACCCGATCGTGCTCACCGGCGACGTGCACGCGGCGTGGGGCGCGGAGGTCAAGCAGCGCTGGGACGACCCGTCGTCGAGGACGCTCGCGACCGAACTGGTGACGACGTCGATCACGGCCGGCGGCGACGGTTCCGAGGAGTACCCCGAGACTCCGTTGTGGCTCAAGGAGAACCCGCACGTGAAGTACTTCAACAACCGGCGCGGGTACACGCTGACCAGGTTCACGCCGGAGGAGCTGCGGACGGACTTCCGCGGCCTCGACTACGTGACGCGGCCGGGTTCGCCTGTCCGCACCAAGGCGTCGTTCGCCGTGGAGGACCGGAACCCCGGACTCCACAAGCTTTAGGGAAGCGTTCACCTGACAGCCACCCTGGTGCGTGAAGGTCTCACCATGACTCGAGTGACGCGACGCGCACTCCTCATCGGGGGACTTGCGCTCATCACCGTCGGCGCCGGCTCGGATCGGTTGTCCGATCCGTTCACGTTGGGGGTCGCTTCCGGCGACCCCACCTTCGACGGCGTGGTCCTGTGGACCCGACTGGCACCCAGCCCGCTCGCGGAGGACGGCATGGGCGGCATGCCGTCCCGCGTCGTCGAGGTGAAGTGGGAGCTCGCGCTGGACGAGCGGTTCCGCCTGGTCGTCCGCCGCGGCACGGCGTTCGCACGGCCTGAGGAGGGCCACAGCGTCCATGTGGACGTGCGCGGACTCCTGCCCGGCCGCGAGTACTTCTACCGCTTCAACGCGGAGGGGCACCTCTCGCGGACCGGCCGGACGCGGACGGCGTTGGCGCCGTGGGCGTTGGGCAGCGGGCTCACGATGGCGTTCGCGTCCTGCTCGCAGTTCGAGCACGGCTACTTCACCGCGTACCGCAGGATGGCCGAGGACCAGCCCGACCTGATCCTGCACCTCGGCGACTACCAGTACGAGTACACCAAGGGCGCGTACGTGGCACCGGGCGGCAACCCGCGCGACCACGAGGGGCCGGAGACCGAGACGCTCGCGAACTACCGGCAGCGGCACGCGCAGTACAAGACCGATCAGGACCTCCAGGAAGCCCACGCCGTGGCGCCCTGGGCGGTGGTCTTCGACGACCACGAGGTGGACAACAACTGGGCGGACGGGATCCCCGAGAAGCCGGAGATCCCGCAGCCGAACTTCCTGCAGCGCCGGGCGGCGGCGTTCCAGGCCTACTACGAGAACATGCCGATCAGGAACAAGCCGCACGGCATCGACCTGCAGCTCTACCGGCGCATCCGGTGGGGAGGGCTCGCGAACTTCCACCTGCTCGACACCCGGCAGTACCGCGATGATCAGGCGTGCGGTGACGGTCTGAAGGCGTGCCCCGAGCGGCTCAACCCGACACGCACGATCACCGGCGCCGAGCAGGAGAAGTGGCTGCTGGACGGCCTGAGGCGCTCGCACGCGCGGTGGGACGTGCTGGGGCAGCAGGTGTTCTTCTCGCAGCTCGACTTCACGCCCGGTGCGGGTGAGACCAACAACATGGACGCGTGGGACGGCTACGCGGCGAACCGCGACCGGGTGGCCGCCGGTTTCCGCCACACGCGCAACACCCTCGTGCTCACCGGTGACGTGCACGCGGCGTGGGCGGCCGAGGTCAAGGAGAAGTGGAACGACCCGACCTCGAAGACCGTCGCGACCGAACTGGTGTCGACGTCGATCACGTCCGGCGGTGACGGCTCGGAGACCCGCGCGGAGACGCCCGCGATGCTCGCCGAGAACCCGCACGTGAAGTACTTCAACAACCGGCGCGGGTACGTGCGGACGAAGTTCACCGCGCGGGAGGTGCGGGCGGACTTCCGCGGGCTCGACTACGTGTCGAAGCCCGGCGCTCCGGTGACGACGAAGGCGTCCTTCGTCGTCGAAGACCGGAGGCCGGGCCTCAACAGGGTCTGACTCAGCCGGTCCAGAGACCCGCGACGAACTGCAGGTAGAACAGGGTCTGCACGGTCAGGCCGACGTACATGACCCCGTACACCACCGACTTCAACGCGGGAACCCGCTGCCCGAGCAGCACCAGCGCGAGGTAGATGCCGAAGCACGGCAGCAGGTAGCGGTGGACGGAGACCAGGTTCTGGTTCAGCGTCAGCATGACCACCGACGCGAGGCCGTAGAGGCCGACCGGGACCAGGTCTCCGCGCCGCAGTGCCAGCAGGTACAGCGAGCACGCGATCAGCAGCATGAGACCGAACCACGGCACCACGTAGTTCGCGACCGACCAGCCCGCGAGCTCGAACCTGCCGGTGAAGATCTTGAAAACGACCTTGGTCTGCTCGTACAGCGTGGCGAAGATGTTCGGGCTGAACTTGTGGTACGCCCAGGCCGGTGCCTTCGAGTAGGCCTTCGTCATGCCCAGCGGGTCGTTCACCAGGATCTTCAGGTAGATCGCGAAGCCGATGAACCCCACCGCGCTCAGCGGGAACCACAGCAGGTGCCACGACAGCAGGCCGCGGAACTTCCAGTCCTTGCTGCGCCAGAACTCCAGGAAGCACAGGCCCACGAACAGCACGGCCGTGATGCGCACACCGGTCAGCGGCATCAGGCACAGGCCCATGAAGACCCACTGCCTGCGCAACGCGAAGAGGTACGCCCAGAAGCCGAGCGCGATGAAGACCGACTCGCTGTAGAACGCGTGCAGGAAGTACGCCGACGGCAGGGTCAGCATCACCATGACGGCGATCCACGGCCCGCGCTCGCCGGCGAGGAAGTTGCGGGCGATCTTCAGCAGCGCCACCGCGCCCAGCCAGAGGGCGACCGTGTTGACGATGAAGCCGGCGACGAGCGTGCCGATCTTGCCGAAGAACGCCATCTTCACCAGCCACACGAACAGCGGGAAGACGGGGTAGAACGCCTGCGACGTCGGGATGTTCTGGTACGCCGTGCCCTCGACGATGCCGGTGAAGTTCTCGGCGTCCCAGCGGTGCGTGTGCGAGAGCAGCGTGTCGACGGTGCGCGACGACGGCGGCGTGCCCTCGAAGACCGGCATCAGCGGCTCGATCAGGCGGCCGAGCACGGTCATGAAGACCTGCCAGGCGACCACCAGCAGGAGGACCTTCGCGAAGTCGCCCGTCAGCGCGGTCTTCCACCGGGGAGCCGGCCTCGGCGCCTCGTCGGCGACGACCTCCGGCTCGCGGATCGCGGTGTCAGTCATGAACGGGTTCCTTTACAGGCTCTTCGACCGGGCGGAACACGAGCCGGCTGTAGAGCACGTAGTTCCAGACGAGGGCGACGCAGATGCCCACGAACTTGGGTGCCGCGATGGCGAGCGTCTCCGGCAGGCCGGCGAACAGGTCCCTGGTCAGCACGATGACCAGCGGCTGGATCGCCCACAGTCCGATGCCCGTGACCAGCACGAACAGCAGCACCTGGCGAACCATGCCGCCGCCGGAGGCACGGAACGTGAAGCTGCGGTTGAGCGTGAAGCTCAGCGCCATGCCCATCGTGGTCGAGATGAGGTTCGCGATCACGAGCGGCGTGCCGAGCGCGAACAGCACCGTGTAGCCGACCAGGTCGACGAGGGTGTTGCCCACGCCGACCAGGCCGAAGCGCAGCTGCTGGGCGCTCAGCAGCTTCTTCACGACGCGAGGGCCCTGGCGTCGTTCGGCACGTTCGTCCCCGTGCGCACCGACGCCACGCTGTAGAGCGGGCGGCCCTGCACCTCGGTGTAGATGCGGCCGACGTAGCTGCCGAGCACGCCGAGCATGATCAGCTGGATGCCGCCGAGGAAGAACACGGCGCTGGTGATGAACGCCCAACCGGGAACGGCGGTGTCCGGCAGGAACACCTTCACGCCGACGACGTAGCAGATGCCGAGGAACGCGAGGAACGAGATGAAGTAGCCGACCTTCGAGATCAGCTTCAGCGGCGCGGCGGAGAAGCCGACGATGCCGTCCGCGGCGAACCGCAGCATCTTGCGCAGCGGGTAGCCGGTGACGCCCGCGTGGCGCTTGTCGCGGTCGAACTGCACGGCGGTCTGGCGGAAGCCGATGAAGCTCACCAGGCCGCGCAGGAACCGGTTGTGCTCGCGGAACTTGCGCAGCTCCTCGACGACCTTGCGGTCGATGAGGCGGAAGTCGCCGGTGTTCTCCGGGATGTCGATCTCGGCGACCTTGCGCAGGAACCAGTAGAACGCCCGCGCGGTGGCCTTCTTGAACGCCGTGTCCTGGCGCGAGCGGCGCTGGGCGTAGACGACGTCGTAGCCCTGCTCCCACTTCTCGATCAGCTCGAGGCTCACCGAGGGCGGGTCCTGCATGTCGCTGTCCATGATCACCACGGCGTCGGCGTCCGCGAGGTCGAGACCCGCGGTCACGGCGAGCTGGTGGCCGAAGTTGCGCGAGAGGTCGATGACGGTGACCCGGTCGTCGGCGTCCGCGACGGCGTTGAGCAGCGCGAGCGAGTCGTCGCGGCTGCCGTCGTTGACGTAGATGAAGTTGACGCGGTACCGGTCCTCCAGCGGCTTCACGACCTCGGAAACCGTCTTGTGCAGCAGATCGATGTTCCCGGCCTCGTTGTAGATCGGGAACAGGTACGTGATCGTGCGCATGGGTTCAGCGCTCACCGCTCACTCCAGTTTCAGGGCCGCCCAGGAATGGGGTCAGAGTATCTGCACCGTTCCGACCGGCAGACCGGGCGTCGTCGACAGGTCCATCGGGGACGGCTTGGCACCGGCCGCCACCAGGTGGGCGCCCAGAGCGGCGATCATGGCGCCGTTGTCGGTGCAGAGCCGGGGCCTCGGCACCCTCAGTTCGATACCGGCCTCGGCGCAGCGCTCGGCGGCCAGGCCGCTGAGGCGCGAGTTCGCCGCGACACCGCCGGAGATGACGAGCGTGTCGACCTTGAGGTCCTTCGCCGCGCGGATCGCCTTGGCGGTCAGCACGTCCGCGACCGCCTCCTGGAACGACGCGGCGACGTCGGCCAGCGGGATCTCCTCGCCCGCGCGTTCCGCCCGCTCCACCCAGCGGGCGACGGAGGTCTTCAGGCCGGAGAACGAGAAGTCGTACTTCGCGTCGCGCGGGCCGGTGAGGCCACGCGGGAACGCGATCGCGCACCCGTTGCCCTGCTTGGCGAGCTTGTCGATGGGCGGGCCGCCGGGGTAGGGCAGGTCGAGCAGCCTCGCGACCTTGTCGTACGCCTCACCTGCGGCGTCGTCCACCGTCGAGCCGATCTCGGTGATCGAGTTCGCCAGGCCGCCCTCGACCAGCAGCAGCTGGGAGTGGCCACCGGAGACCAGCAGCGCGAGGCAGCGGTTCGGCAGCGCGCCGTGCTGCAGCGTGTCCGCGGCCACGTGGCCGGCGAGGTGGTTGACGCCGTAGAGCGGCTTGCCGAGCGCGGCGGCGTAGGCCTTCGCGGCGGACACACCGACCAGCAGCGCACCGGCGAGGCCGGGCCCCGCGGTGACGGCGATGGAGTGGATCTGGGCGAGCTCGACACCGGACGCGTCCAGGGCGCGGCGCATGGTCGGAACCATGGCCTCGAGGTGGGCGCGGGAGGCCACCTCCGGCACGACCCCGCCGAAGCGGGCGTGCTCCTCGACGCTCGAGGCGACCTCGTCGGCGAGCAGTTCGAGCGAGCCGTCCTGGCCGAGGCGGACGATGCCGACGCCCGTCTCGTCGCACGAGCTCTCGATGCCGAGAATCAACCGGCCACTCTTGTCACTGGTCACTTTGAGCTGGCCTTCCCATCGTGTACGCGTCGGCACCCGACGGCTGGTAGTAGCGGCGGCGCACGCCGAGGTGCTCGAAGCCGTGCGCCAGGTACAGGGCGATCGCGGGTTCGTTGTCCGTGCGGACCTCGAGATAGACCGGAACGTTGATTTCGTCGACCCGAGCCAACAGGTTGAGGAGCAACTGTTTTCCGACGCCCCTGCCCTGCCAGTGCTTGATCACCGCGATCGTGTGCACGCTGGCCTCGTACTCGCTCGCGGCAAGCCCCGCGTACCCGATGAGCTCGTCGTCCGCGTACGCACCGACGTAGTAGTTGCCGTTGTCGAGCTCGCTGTGGAACGCGTTCTCGCTCCACGGGTCGTCGCCGGGGAACAGCTCCAGCTCGATCTCGTGGCACCTGGGCACGTCGGCGTGCCGCAGCGGCGCGAGCGTGACCGTGCCGGTGGTCATGCCCTGGTCACCCGCTTGCGCCCGGTGGGCTCGACCGCGTCGGGCCTGCGCAGGTAGAGCGGCGTGAGCGCGGCGGGGCGGGCCTTCGCGAGCACCTCGGCGGCCGCGGCGGCGACCAGACCCTCCGGCGTCGGGTGCTTCGCTTGGAGCAGCTCCAAGCCGAGGATCTCGCGGTAGATCTCCGCGCCCTCACCGGTGGCGTGGTGCACGCCCAGCTTCGGCAGCTTCTCGGCGAGGTCCTGCGGCCGTTCGACGTGCGGGCCGTCGGTGCGGCGCCCGGCGGCGTCGTAGGCGGCCCAGTAGACCTCCTTGCGCCGCGCGTCGGTCGCGACGAGCAGCGGGCGGCCGCTGGCAGCGTCCTTGGCGATCGCGTCCGTGGTGGCGACCGGGTAGACCGGGCGGTTGAGCGCCTGGCCGAGCGCCGCGGCGGTGGCGAGACCGACCCGCAGGCCGGTGAAGGGGCCTGGACCTGTGCCGACGACGATGGCGTCGAGGTCGGCGTACGTCTTGCCCGCCTCTGCGAGCGAGTCGCTGATATGCGGGGTGAGCAGCTCGCCGTGCGCCTTGGCGTTGAGCGTCACCCGCTTCGCGAGCAGGCGCGGCGGGGAGTCGGGCGCGAGTTCGACCACACCGGCGGTGACTGCGGGGGTGGCCGTGTCGACGGCGAGCACTAGCACGATTGTCCAGAGTAGTACGTGGTCGAAGCCACACTTCCGATGCGCCCTCCAGCCAGGTCTATCAGGCTTGATCCATGTTCGCTGACCCGAGTGACCGCGAAGCCCTCCGCTTCGGAGAGAAGTCCCTGACCTACGCCGAGCTGCACCGGGCGGCGGGCACTTTGGCCGAACGGTTGCGAGGCCACACGCGCGTCGCTGCCTGGGCGACGTCCACTTTGGAGACCTGTGTCTCGGTGGTCGCCGGACTGCTCGCGGGCGTCGCGATCGTGCCGCTCAACCCCAAGATCGGCGAGCGCGAGCTCGAGCACATCCTCGGCGACAGCAAGCCTGACCTGGTGCTGCGCGACGAACCGATCGTGTTCGGCACGCCGGGCGCGTTCCCCGAGCCCGGCCCCGAGACGCCCGCACTGATCATCTACACCTCGGGCACGACCGGTCCGCCCAAGGGTGTGGTGCTGCCCCGCCGGGCGCTGACGTCGAACATCGACTCGCTCGCCGCCGCGTGGCAGTGGACCGGCGACGACGTGCTGGTGCACGGGCTGCCGCTGTTCCACGTGCACGGGCTGGGCATCGGCGTCCTCGGTGTGCTGCGGCTCGGCGGTTCCGTGCGGCACGTGAAGTTCTCACCCGCCGCCATCGGCCACGAGCTGGCGACCGGCGCCACGATGATGTTCGGCGTCCCGACGATGTACCACCGCATCGCCGAGGCGGTGGAGCAGGATCCCGCGCTGGCCGACCAGTTCCGGCGAGCACGCCTGCTGGTCTCCGGGTCGGCGGCGTTGCCGGCGAGCGACCACGAGCGGATCGCCAAGGCCACCGGACAGGGCATCGTCGAGCGGTACGGCATGAGCGAGACGCTGATGAACGTCAGCGTGCGGTTCGACGGCGACCGCAGGCCCGGCGCGGTCGGGCTGCCGGTCGACGGCGTCGACGTGCGGGTGGTCGACGAGCAGGGCCAGGACGTCGGCATCGGCGCCATCGGCGAGATCGAGGTGCGCGGGCCGAACCTGTTCCTCGAGTACCTGAACCGGCCGGACGCGACGGAAGCAGCGTTCCGGGACGGCTGGTTCAAGACCGGTGACATGGCCGTGCGCGATCCCGACGGGTACATCCGCATCGTCGGCCGTAGGGCCACCGACCTCATCAAGAGCGGCGGCTACAAGATCGGCGCGGGCGAGATCGAGAACGCCCTGCTGGAGCACCCGGCGGTGGCCGAGGTGGCGGTGACGGGCGAGCCGGACGACGACCTCGGCGAGCGGATCGTGGCCTGGGTGGTACCGGCGGGCGAAGCGCCGGAGCCGACCGTTCTAGCCGACCACGTCGCGAAGTTGCTGTCGCCGCACAAGAGGCCGCGGGTCGTGCGTTATCTGGAAGCCTTGCCGCGCAACGAGATGGGCAAGGTGCTCAAGCGGGAACTGTCCTGAGAGGACGGTCGTGGATCAGCCGGTCGAGTTGTCGTTGCGTGCGGCTTGGCCGGGCGCGTGCCCCCTCGTGCAGCGGCGAGAACGCGTCACACAGGCAGGGTACGAGCTGTCCACTCGCCGTGCGGGATGAGCTGAGCTGTCCGAATGTCGTCGATTCCGCGCTCCAGCCGAATGAGGAGATGATCTTCGCTCAGGCGTTCCGCCATGCCCTCGCCCCACTCGACGGCCACGACGGCGTCGACCAGATCCGTGTCCAGATCAAGATCGTCCAACTCGTCCAGGTGGCCCCCGAGCCGGTACGCGTCGACGTGCACGAGCGGCACGCCGCGGCCGCCCTCCGCCGGCTCGTGCACGCGGGCGATGACGAACGTCGGCGACGACACCCTGCCCTGCACGCCGAGGCCGCGCGCCAGTCCGCGCACCAGTGCCGTCTTGCCCGCACCCAACGGCCCCGCGAGCAGCAGCAGGTCGCCCGCCCGCACGACCTCACCCAGCCTGCGGCCGAACTCCTCGGTGTCCTCCACCAGGGGCAGTTCGACGGTCTTCACGCTCGGCGCCACCACTTCTTCCGACTCTCTCCGCGATCGGCCGCGCAGCGTTCGACGAGCGCGACCAGGTGGTCGTTGACGAGGTCAGCCTGCTCCATCATCACCATGTGCCCGGCACCGGGGGCCCGGACGAGCGTGGCGTGCGGCATCTCCTCCGCCATCCGCTCGGCGTGCGAGAAGGGCGTGAGCTTGTCCGTGTCGCCGCTCACGATGAGCACCTCGCAGTGCCGCAGCCCCGCGAGCGCCTTGTAGCGGTCGTGCGTGCCGAGGGTCTCCAGGAACTCGGTGAGCACCTTCACCGTCGTCCCGTTGATCATCTGCTCCATGAGGTCCACAATGGACGGTGCGACCTTGCGGTCACCGAACGCCAACGCGCGAATTCCGCTCCACGTCAGTGTTTTCGCGCCTTTACGAACAAACTCGACCAGACCGGGCTGCACACCGGCGAGCCGGCCGATGCCGAGCGTCACGGGGTTGTACCGCGACAGCACCGACTTCGGCAGCCCAGCACCGCCCACCGCCCCGGCGGCCGTGCCGATCAACGCGACACCGCGCACCCGTTCGGCGAAGAGCTCCGGCTGCTTCTCGGCCAGCGCCATGATCGTCATGCCGCCCATCGAGTGGCCGACGAGCACGAGCGGTCCGTCCGGCACGACCGAGCGGATCACCGCGTCGAGGTCGTGGGCGAGCTGCTCGATTGTGCTGGCCTCCGGCGCCGACCGCCCGGACCGGCCGTGGCTACGCTGGTCGTAGAGCACTTGGTGGACCCGCGGGTCGATCAGTTCCTGCAGGTCGCGGCGCTGGAAGTGCCAGCAGCGGCGGTCCAGCGCGAAGCCGTGGACCAGCACGACGGTGATGTCCGGTTCGAGCCCGTCACCGGGGTCGACCTCCTCGACGGAGATCGGCACGCCGTCGTCCGCGGCCACCGTCGACTCACGATCGGGCCGGAGCTGCCCTAACGGCTCGTCGGCGAGACTGTCGGTGGCCTTCTTGCGCTCGTGCGACACCTTCGCGGTCTGCGCCACGGCAGCACCCGCGACCGCGGCACCCAGCGCACCGCTGACCCACCCGACGACCTTCCACACCGGCTTCACGTGTAGATCCTCCGCACCCGCGGCCGGTACATCCCGCAGACGATCTCGTAGTCGATCGTGCCGGTCAGCTCTGCCCACTCCGTCGCCGTCGGCTCGCCCCGGCGCCCGTCGCCGAACAGGACAACCTCCGCGCCCTCGCCGACCTCGTCGTTCCCGCAGTCCACGACGATCTGGTCCATGCAGACACGCCCGACCACCGGACGGCGCCTGCCCGCCAGGAGCACCTCCATCCGGCCGGAGAGCGCCCTCGGGACACCGTCCGCATACCCGGCCGGCACCAGCGCCAGCGTCGTGTCCTGCTGCGCGGTCCATGTCATCCCGTAGGAGACCGACTCCCCGGCGGGGATACGTTTCGTGAGTGCCACGTGCGACCGGAAGCTCATCACCGGACGCAGGTCGTGGTCGGTCGGCACGGGGTTCAGCCCGTAGATCGCGATGCCGGGCCGCACCAGGTCGAAGTGCAGGTCGGGCCTCGTCAGCAGGGCCGCCGAGTTCGCGAGGTGCCGCTTCGGGTCGAGCCCGTGCGCCTTGGCGACCTCGTAGGCGTCGTCGAACCTCTTGGCCTGCAGGTCGACCGACGGGTGGCCGATCTCGTCAGCGCACGCGAGGTGCGACCAGATGGCGACGACCTCGTGCTTCTTCGCGGCCTCGACGAGCTGCGGCCAGTCGTGCGGCTGGCAGCCGTTGCGGCTCAGGCCGGTGTCGATCTTCAGGTGGATCCTCGGCCTGGCGTCGGCCTCCTCCGCGGCCTGCTCGACGCGGCGCAGGTCTTCGAGGGAGGAAACCGACATGTCGACATCGGCCGCGACGCCGGCGGCCAGGTCCTCGTCCGGGGCGTCGAGCCAGGCCAGGATCGGTGCCCGGATGCCTGCCGCCCTGAGCGCGAGGGCTTCCTGCGTGGAGCAGGAGCCGAGCCAGGTCGCGCCCGCTTCGAGCGCGGCGCGGGCGACCTCCACCGCGCCGTGGCCGTAGCCGTCCGCCTTGACGACAGCCATCGTGTCGGCGTTGGGGGCAAGGCTCACGAGCAGTGCGACGTTGTGCCGCAACGCACCGAGGTCGACAACCACTTCTGAACGGGCCATAACCCGTTCATCGTGCCATGACAGGCGCGAACAGGGACTATGGCGCAACTCGCAGGTATAGCCCGCGCTCACGCAGGGGTCCCCTCCAGGGGGTCCCCTGATTTCATTCTCCCAGGCAGCACCGACAAGATCGGGAAGCTCGGCAAAGGTGCAGCTCAGCGGCCTCGGATGACCCGGATCGCGGCCGGGATCGCCTCCAGCAGACCCGATGCGGGCACTGGAGCCCCGTCCGCCGCCAGTTCGGCCGCCAGCACGTGCGCATACGCGGCATAACCAGCTGCCAGGAACGGATCCACGCCAGCGGCCAGCAGCGCCCCGATGATCCCCGACAGCACGTCCCCCGAACCGGCCGTCGCAGGCCACGACGACGTCGCCGAGTTCACCAGCGCCCGTCCGTCCGGCGCCGCCACCACGGTCCTATGTCCCTTGAGCAGCACCACGGCGTTGAAGCGCTGAGCAGCCTTCCGCGCCGCACCGACCCGATCGCCGCCGACCGGACCGGCCAGCCGTTCGAACTCACGGTCGTGCGGCGTCAGCACGAGCGGGGTGTCCGGGTCGCGGGCGTCCCACAGCGTGGGGTGCTGCGCGAGCAGCGTGATGGCGTCGGCGTCCGCGATCACCGGCACGCCCGCCTCCAGCACGAACCTCAGCACACCGTCCGACGACGAGCCGGTGCCCATACCCGGTCCGACGACCCAGGCCTGCACGCGTCCTGCGTCGCCGATCGAGCCGGTGCAGATGGTCTCGGGCCAGCGGGCGCGGATCGCGTCGGCGGCGGGGCCCGCGTAGCGGACCATGCCCGACGTGGCGAGCACGGCGGCGCCCGTCGAGAGCATGGCGGCACCCGGATAGGTCGCGCTGCCGGCCGCGACGCCCGTGACGCCCTGCGTGTACTTGTCGTCGGACGGGCCCGGTACCGGCCAGGCGATGTCCGAGCGGTCGAGCAGCACGAAGTCCGGATCCTTGGGCCGCAGCCCGATGTCGACCAGGTGCACCTCACCGCACTCCGCCAGCGCGTGCACGGGCTTGAGGCAGCCGAACGTGACCGTGGTGTGCGCACGCACGTAAGGACCGGTGATCTCGCCGGTGTCCGGGTCGATCCCGGACGGCAGGTCCACGGCCAGGATCGGCGCACGCACCGAGTCGACCAGAGCGGCCGCGTCCGGACGCAGCGGACCGCGCGCGGACAGGCCGACGATCCCGTCGATGACCAGGTCCGGGTCACCCACGGAGGAGACGACCCGGCCACCGGCACGGCGAAAAGCCGCGAGGCCCTCGGCATGCGCCTTGGCCGGGTTGAGCAGCACAGCGGACACCGCCACACCGCGGCGGCGCAGGAAATAGCCGGCCCACAGGGCGTCGCCGCCGTTGTTGCCCGCACCGACGAGCAACGTGACGCGGCGACGTCCCGCAAGAAGCCTCAGGGCGTGGGTGGCCACACCGAACGCTGCCTTGCGCATCAACGAGCCCGGCGGGACCACCGCCATGAGCTCCTCTTCAGCGGCCTTGACGCGTTCGGTGTGCCAGACACTCCTCACAAATCCCCCTGCCCGACGGGGTCAACTCACTCGACCGTAACGGACTTCGCCAGGTTGCGGGGCTTGTCCACGTCGTAGCCGCGGCTGCGCGCGATCTCGGCGGCCAGCACCTGCAGCGGCACCGTCGAGATGAGCGGCTGCAGCAGGGTCGGGACGGCCGGGATCTCGATCAGGTGGTCGGCGAACGGGCGCACGGTCTCGTCGCCCTCCTCGGCGATCACGATCGTGCGGGCGCCGCGGGCCTGGATCTCGCTGATGTTCGACACCAGCTTCGAGTGCAGGACGGCGCGGCCCTTCGGCGACGGCATGACCACGACGACCGGGAGGTTCTCCTCGATCAGCGCGATCGGGCCGTGCTTGAGCTCACCGGCGGCGAAGCCCTCGGCGTGCATGTACGCGAGCTCCTTGAGCTTGAGCGCGCCCTCCAGTGCCACCGGGTAGCCGACGTGGCGGCCGAGGAACAGCACGGCCTTCGAGTCGGCCAGCTCACGGCCGAGCTGCCGGACCTGCTCGACGGTGCCGAGCACGCGCTGCACGGCCTCCGGCATGGCCTCCAGCTCGGCGAACTCGCGGGCGACCTCGTCCGGGTACTTGGTGCCACGGGCCTGCGCCAGCGCCAGGCCGACGAGGTAGTTCGCCGCGATCTGGGCGAGGAACGCCTTCGTCGACGCGACACCGATCTCCGGGCCGGCGTGCGTGTAGAGGACGGCGTCGGACTCGCGTGGGATCTGCGCGCCGTTCGTGTTGCAGACGGCCAGAACGCGGGCCTTCTGCGCACGGGCGTGGCGCACGGCCTCCAGCGTGTCCGCGGTCTCGCCCGACTGCGACACGGCGACGACGAGCGTGTCGCGGTCGAGCACCGGGTCGCGGTAGCGGAACTCGGAGGCGAGCTCGACCTCGACGGGCAGGCGGGTCCAGTGCTCGATCGCGTACTTCGCGACGAGACCGGAGTGGTAGGCGGAACCGCAGGCGATGACGAAGACCTTGTCGACGTCGCGCAGGTCCTGGTCCGACAGGCGCTGCTCGTCGAGGACGATCCGGCCGTTCGAGAAGTGGCCGCGCAGCGTGTTCGCCAGCGCGTCCGGCTGCTCCTCGATCTCCTTGAGCATGAAGTACTCGTGGCCGCCCTTCTCGGCGGCGCTGAGATCCCAGTTGACCGTGAACGGCTTGGCCTCGGCCGGCTCGCCGTCGAAGTCGGTGACCTCGTAGCCCTCGCGCGTGATCACGACCATCTGGTCCTGACCCAGCTCGACGGCCTCCTTGGTGTGCGCGATGAACGCGGAGACGTCGCTCGCCACGAAGTGCTCGCCCTCGCCGACACCCACGACCAGCGGGGAGTTGCGGCGGGCAGCCACGACCTGGTTCGGCTCGTCGGCGTGCGTGAACACGAGGGTGAACGCGCCCTCCAGGCGGCGCACGACCTTGCGCACGCTGGCCGGCAGGTCGCCCTTCGTGTCGCCCTCGTTGTAGGCGAGCGCCACGAGGTGCGCGACCGTCTCGGTGTCGGTGTCCGACGCCATCTCGACGCCGAGCCCCTCGAGCTCGGCACGCAGCACGGCGAAGTTCTCGATGATGCCGTTGTGCACCACGGCGACGCGGTTCGTCGCGTCGCGGTGCGGGTGGCTGTTGCGGTCGATCGGCGCGCCGTGCGTCGCCCACCGCGTGTGCCCCATGCCGACGGTGCCCGCGAAGTTGTCGCGGCCCACCTCGTCGAGCCTCGTCTCCAGGTTCTGCAGCCGGCCGGCCTTGCGCTCGACGGCCAGGTCGCCCTCGCTGATGACAGCAACGCCTGCCGAGTCGTAACCCCGGTACTCGAGCCGCCTCAGCCCGTCCAGCACGACGTCGAGCGCCGCCCGGTGACCCACGTATCCCACGATTCCGCACACGAGAAACAGACTAGCTAGACCACGCCGCTAACCCTAATGAGTGAGGACGGCGCGTCATCGCTGGTCAGAGCCACGGATGGTGTAGACCAATCTCGAATGTGGTGTGCGCGACAGGATCGACTACGGTTCACCCCATGTCTCGCCGCGTGATCACGCTGACCGCGAAACAGGCCCTCGAGGAGCTCAGCAGGCCCGGTCCGCACCCGGTGCTGCGCGGCGATCTCGCACTCGTCGGCCTGCCGGGCGTGATCTTCACGCCGCGGTCGGGCCTGGGTCTTCCCGCCGTCTCGTTCGGCCACGGCTGGATGCAGCCCGTCCGCCGCTACCACGGGCTTTTGCGCCACCTGGCGTCGTGGGGCTTCGTGGCCGCGGCACCGGCCGTGGAACGCGGACCGCTGCTGTCGGCACGGGTGCTGGCGGCCAACCTGCTGACCACTGTGGACATCTGCACCGGCATGCGGCTCGGATCCGGGGAGATCAGCGTGGACCCGGCTCGGGTCGCGCTCGCCGGACACTCGATGGGTGGCGGTGCGGCGGTGCTGGCGGCGTCCGAAGCCGACCGGGTCAGGGCCGTTGTGACTTTGGCCGCAACGGAGACGCGACCATCCGCGCTCGACGCCGCACGTGAGGTCACCGTGCCGGGCCTGCACCTCGCGGCTGGTGAGGACCGGATCGCGCCCCCCGTCGGGCATTCCGAGGCGATCGCCCAGGCGTGGGGCGGGCCCGTGCAGTTCCGCCTGCTGCCCAAGGCGTCACACCTCGGGTTCACCGAGGGGCGGCACTGGAGCGAACTGCTGCTCGACGGGCACGCCGAGCGCGGATCGCACAAGCTCGGCCGCGCGTTCGTGACCGCGTTCCTGCTGCGGGTGCTGACCGGCGAGCGCCGCTACGACGAACTGCTCGACAGCGACGTGAGGAACGCGAACCTCGTCTTCCAGCGGGACGCTCTGCGCAGGCGCCCCGCCTGACGGATCGTCAGCTCAGCCAGGTCTGACCGCTGAGGTCGTCGTCATCGTCCACCGGTGCCGGGCGGCGCGGGCGGGCCGGCGGCGCGACCGGAGGCGGTGGCGGTGGCGCCACGGGAGGCGTCGGGACAACAGGCCTCTGGGCCTGGTAGCCGCCGTCGTCGTCCTCCGGCCCGAACGCCATCTCCCCGGCGCCGCGCTCGGGACGTTCCCACTGGGGCTTGCGCGGTTGCTGCTGCTCGCCCTGCTTGGAGGCCTTCTCGGCGCTCTCGCGGGCGTCGGCGATGTCCCGCTGGCGCTTTTCCTCGCGCGCCTTGGCCTCGGCCGCCAGGCGATCCTGGTCGGCCTTGAGCTCGGCCGACACCTCGGCCGTGGCACGCCGGGTCTTGGCCAGGTTGTCGTCGAACAGCATCTGGATGCGCGGGTCGACTTCCCCGATCATCGCCATGGGTTGGCGGCCTCTCCTCGTTCGTCACCCAGCACGGTCTGCACGCTCAACGGGTTGTTGTTGTCGTCGTCGAACAACGTGCCGGTCGTGCGCCACTGGCTGGCACCACGCTCGGTGTCGCCGCCCTGCTGACCACCCCCGGCGCCGCCACCGCCCATCATGCCGCCACCCATCATCCCGCCACCCATCATGCCGCCGGCCGCACCGGTCGGGCCCTGGTGGGCACCGTCCTGCATGGACGGCAGGCTCGCGGAGCCGGGCTGACCGGCTTCGGAGGCGTTGGTGTCGAAGCCGCTGCCGCTGTCGCCCTGGCTCTGACCGCTGAAGGCGGCGTCCGGGGTGGAGCTGCCGAGGACCGACTCGCCGCTCGAGTGACCCCCGCCGGTGAAGGAGACACCGGAGGTCGCCGTGCTGTCCGAAGCCTGTGCGTACAGCGGGCCTTCCGACGCGTGGATCTTGGGCTCGCCGACGTTCGGCATGATGCCGTTGTCCTCGATGTAGCTGCGGCCCACCGACTCCTGGAAGCGCTCGCCCAGACCCGGCTGGCCTGGCTGGCCCTCCTGGCCCGGCGGGTTCCAGATCGGCTGCTCGGCGGCCGGAGCCTGCGCGGGCATCGTCTGGAACTCCCGCTCGGCCGGCATCGGCTGGAACTCGCCCTCGGCGGGCATCGTCGTGAAGCCGCCGTCGGCGGGAACCGGCTGCGGGAAGTCGGACTCGGGGAGACGAAGACCGTCGCTCAGCCCCGGCCCGTCCACACCGCGACCACCCTCACCACGACCGCCCTCGCCCTGCTCGGAGCCGGGGGTGTGCGCCGCCGGGTTGTCGTCCTCGCCGAAGCTCACGCCGATCTGGTCGGGCGTGCCGTCGCCGTTGTCCGCGGTCAGGTTGATCTCGCCGGTCTGGGCGTTGACCTCGGCGGTGAAGTTGACGCCGTCCTGCTCGATGTGGATCTTGCCGTCGGCGCCGACCTCGACCGGGATCGGGTTCGACTCCGAACCCGCCGGACCGCCCGCAGGTGCCGCGCCGCCACCCGGCGCCGGCGTGTTGCCGGTGGCGCCCGGTGCACCCGGCGCCGTCTGGTTCGACGGCGTCGAGCCGGTGAGCGTGTTGGCCATGTTCGTGATGGCCTGCGTGCCGTTCTGGCCCATCAGGGCCTTGGCGGCCTCGGGGTTCTTGCTGAAGTCCAGGTCGTAGGTCTTCGGCTCGCCCTTCGGCGTGTCGATGGTCATCTTCACGTGCCCGTTCGAGTCGGGCTCCGTGACCTTGATCGTGTTGTCGCCGGCCTTGACCGTGACGGTCTCGAGCTTCTCCTCCGGCTTGGCCTGGTTGTCCGGCTTGCCGTCGCCGTCGAAGTCGTCGGGCTTGCCGTCGCCGTCGGTGTCACCGGGGACGTCGGGCTTGCCGTCGCCGTTCTTGTCGAGCGGGTTCTCCGGCTTGGGCATCTCGGGCATGCCACCGCCGCCACCGCCGCCACCACCGGTCGTGCCGCCGCCTCCGCCGCCACCACCGTTCTTGACGGGCTTGCGCTCCTTGTCCGCCTCGGTGAACGACGGCGGCTCGCCGACCTTGCCGAACGGGTCTCCGCCGAAGGCCGTCGTCATGCCCTGGAACATTGCCTTGTAGTCGCCGTCGACACCGGTCTGCACGGCCTGGCAGTAGCCGTCGAACGCCTTCTTCTTGCTGTCGAACTCCTGGCAGAGCGCCTTCAGCTTCTCCTTGGCGTCGCTGATGATCTTGTCGCGGACGTCGGCGATCCAGCCGCCCCAGCCGAGGCCGGACAGGATGCCGAGCGGGCCGCCGCAGATCGCGCCGAGCACGGAGTTCTTGAGGTCGCTCTGGACGCCGTAGAGCCAGTCGAGGATGCCGCCGTCGTTCGGGAAGACGTCACCGTTCGCGTGCCGGATGGCCTCCTCGGCCTCCTCGACGGTCAGTCCACCGCACTTCTCCGAGTACTGGTCGTGGATCTGCTGCGCGAAGTCCTTGACGTGCTTCTGCATGTTGGTCACGCCGCCGGTGATCGCACCGGGGCCCGTGCCCGCCTGCTGCACGAACGTCTTCGAGGTGTTGGCGAACTTGTCGTGGTACCCCCGCGCGGCCTCCGCGGCGGGGCCCTCCCACGAGCCGAGCCCGTTCCAGGCGCTGCCGAGCTGGTTGTCGTGCTCCTGGATCTTCTTGACGTTCTCGCCGAGCTTGTGCGCGTCCTCGCGGAACTTCGCGAAGTCGATGTCGCGGACCTCGTCGTAGGCGCGGTAGATGTCGTTCTGCAGGTTCGGCGCGGCGCCCTGGTGCCCGCACGCCGGCGCGGCCTTGGCGTAGACCGGGATGAACTTCTCGAAGAAGCGCAGGCCGGGGGCGCCTGCGTCGAGCAGCGTGTTGCTGTTCGGAACGTCGCCCTGCTCGTTCAGCACCTTCTGGGTGGAGCCGAGCTCGCGCTCCTCCTTGGCCTTGTTGACGAGCTTGTCCGCGTCGCCACCCTCCATGGTGAACGCGGCGTGCGCGCCCTCCTTGGCGATGTTGCGCGTCTCGCTGAAGCCGAACGTCAGGGGCGCGAGCAGCGTGCCCACCACGTGGTCGCCCACGCTCGGGTCGTCGGGCACCTCGACGCCGTTCGCCTTGCCGTAGCGCTCGACCTCTTCCTGGGGAGCGCCGGCACCCGCGAGTGCGCGGACGAGCTGCTTCTTGGTCTCCGGGGTGACATTCGGGTCGTCCAGGAGCTTCTTGATCTCGTTCTGGTCCGCCACGACTCGTTACCCCTTGAACTGACCCGAGGAGTGCGCCTCGGTCGACTCGTACGACTTGGCGACGTCCTTCAGGCGCGTGGCGATGCCATTGGCCTCCTGCCCGAACTTCTCCACGCTCGCGCCGAACTGGTCGAAGAAGGTCTTGTACTGGGCAGCGACGGCCTGGAACTTGCGTCCTACCTGACCAGCCCCCACGCCCGGTGTGATCGAGGCCTTCATGGAGATCAGTTGTGATCCCTCTGCCTCGTACGTCCCCGCCGCCTTGGTCAAATCGCCGGACTGTACGCCGAACCCAGACATGCCTCGCCTCCCCTTGTCCCCGATCTGACGCAATTCGGCCTCATCGGGTTCCGCCATACAGTGCCAGCTCCGGTCGTGCGCTGACCGGAGCTCCGTGATGTCGGTTGCCTTAGTAAACAGCCATTCGGCGGCATCCGCCGACGATCACCACTGATCGGGCGGCCGCTGACCAGGCTGCGGGTACGACCCCTGCGGAGGCGGCGGATAGCCGGGGTGGGGCGGGTAGGGCGACTGCTGCGGGTACGGCTGATGACCTGGCATCGGTTGCTGCGGGTAACCGGGCTGTCCAGGTGGGAACTGCTGCTGGTGGTACGGGTACGCCTGTTGCGGCGGCTTGCGCCTGGTGGTCAGCACGACCACCAGGACCACCCCGACCACAACCAGCACGAGCAG
This sequence comes from Lentzea nigeriaca, assembly GCF_016907955.1. GTDB lineage: Bacteria > Actinomycetota > Actinomycetes > Mycobacteriales > Pseudonocardiaceae > Lentzea > Lentzea nigeriaca. The sequence goes on from NZ_JAFBCX010000004.1 coordinate 613,414, forward strand.
GAAGAACAGCACCATCCAGGCAGCCACGGGTCCTCCGAGATCCTCAGTGGACCGAGGAAACCACACCAGCCAGACGTTGCGCTGCCGACTCCGCCTGTTCGTGGCTCGTGGCCTCGACCATCACCCGCACGAGCTGCTCGGTGCCGGACGGGCGCAGCAGCACGCGGCCGGTGTCGCCCAGCTCGGCCTCGACGGCGGCGACAGCCTCGCTGACCGACGCCGCCTTGGCGACGGCGGCCTTGTCCGAGACCTTCACGTTGATCAGGACCTGCGGCAGCCGGCGCATCACCGAGGCGAGGTCGGCGAGCGACTTGCCAGTCTCGGCCATGCGGGCCATCAGGCGCAGCGCCGTGAGCAGGCCGTCACCGGTGGTGGCGTGCGCGGGCAGCACCACGTGGCCGGACTGCTCGCCCCCGAGCGAGTAGCCGCCTGCCTTGAGGTCCTGCAGCACGTACCGGTCGCCGACCGCGGTGGTGCGGAGCCGGATCTTGGCTTCCTTCATCGCGATGTGCAGCCCGAGGTTGCTCATCACGGTCGCGACGAGGGTGTCCTCGTACAGCTCACCCGCGTCGCGCATGGCGAGGGCGAGAATCGCGAGGATCTGGTCGCCGTCGACGACGTTGCCCTCGGCGTCCACGGCGAGGCAGCGGTCGGCGTCACCGTCGTGCGCGATGCCGAGGTCGGCACCGTGCTCGCGAACCGCGGCGGCCACGACCTCGATGTGAGTCGAGCCACAGCCGTCGTTGATGTTGAGCCCGTCCGGGGTCGCGTTGATCGCGATCACCTCGGCCCCGGCGCGGCGGTACGCGTCCGGCGCCGCCACCGACGCGGCACCGTTCGCGCAGTCCACCACGACCTTGAGGCCGTCGAGGCGGTGCGGCGTGACCTTGAGCAGGTGCTCGACGTACTGGGTCTCGGAGTCGGGAACGTCGCGCACCCTGCCGATCGCGGCACCCGTGGGACGGTCGAAACCGGTACCCATGAGCTGCTCGATCTCGTCCTCGACCTCGTCGGGCAGCTTGTGACCGCCCGCGGCGAAGAGCTTGATCCCGTTGTCCGGCATCGCGTTGTGCGAGGCGGAGATCATCACGCCGATGTCGGCGCCGAGAGCGGCGACGAGGTAGGCGACGGCCGGGGTGGGCAGGGCTCCGACGCGCAGCACGTCCGCACCGGCCGAGGTGAGGCCCGCGGTGACGGCGGCGTCGAGCATCTCGCTGCTCGCCCTGGGGTCGCGGCCGACGACAGCGACCGGGCGGTGGGAACGGTCGTGCTCAGCGAGCACTCGTGCCGCTGCGGCGGCGACGGACATCGCGAGCTCTGGCGTGAGATCGGCGTTGGCGAGACCACGCACTCCGTCGGTGCCGAACAGGCGGGCCATGAATCCTCCGAATTGGACACTGCGAGGCGACGGGAAAGACCCGGAAAACACTGCGGGAGCAGCAGTTCGAGGTGAACTGCTGCTCCCGCAGGTACAGCTGGGGCGCTCGGGATGCGGGGTGTCCCCGCAGTCACCGTGGAAGAGCAGCGGTCTGACGAATGCAGACACAACCCTCCCAGCGATGGAGCGTCAGCGCTTGGAGTACTGAGGCGCCTTGCGGGCCTTCTTGAGACCGTACTTCTTGCGCTCCTTGACCCTCGGGTCACGGGTGAGGAAGCCGGCCTTCTTGAGCGCCGGGCGGTCCTCGGAGTCGACGGCGATCAGCGCACGCGCGATGGCGAGACGCAGCGCACCGGCCTGGCCGGTGATGCCGCCGCCACGCAGGTTGGCGATGACGTCGAAGGTCTCGGGCTTCTCCGCGGTGACGAGCGGCTCCTTGATGAGCTGCTGGTGCACCTTGTTCGGGAAGTAGTCCTCGAGGGCCTTGCCGTTCAGGGTGAACTTGCCGGTGCCGGGCACCAGGCGGACGCGGACGACGGCCTCCTTGCGGCGGCCGACGGTCTGCGCGAGGTGCGCGGCGCCGTTCAGCGAGGGCGCGACCACCGGCGCGGAGGTCTCGACGACCTCAGCCTCGGCGGCCTCGGCCTCGGGAGCCTCGACAACCTCGGCCTCGACCTCAGGGGTCTCGTTCTCAGGGGTGGTCACAGGAACTTCCTCGGTGTACTCGTCGCTCACTGGGCGATCTTCTTGATCTCGAAGGCCTGCGGCTGCTGCGCCGCGTGCGGGTGGTTCGGTCCGCTGTAGACCTTCAGCTTGTTCGCGATCTGACGGCCCAGGCGGTTCTTGGGCAGCATGCCCTTGATCGCCTTCTCCACCAGGCGGTCCGGACGGGTGTCCAGGACCTCGCCGAAGGACTGCTTGCGCAGACCGCCGGGGAAGCCGGAGTGGCGGTACTGGAACTCCTGGTCCCGCTTCGAGCCGGTCAGGGCGACCTTGTCAGCGTTGATGATGACCACGAAGTCACCGGTGTCAACGTGAGGGGCGTAGGTCGGCTTGTGCTTGCCGCGCAGCAGCGTCGCGGCCTGGGTGGCGAGCCGGCCGAGCACCACGTCCTGGGCGTCGATCACGTGCCAGGTGCGGGTCACCTCACCGGGCTTCGGGCTGTACGTGCGCACGGGTCTACCTCGTCGTCACTTGCGTCTGGGGTCACTGCGGCGGTTGCCCCAGACCGATCTTGGACAGGCCAAGCGGTGGTTCCGAGACAGGCGCGGCGCACACGGGCGCCAGCTACCGCACAACAACGTAAGAAGATACCGGATGGGTGGTGCGGGGACCAAAACGGCCCCCTGTGACGCCCCACCCCCGGACGTACGTGAGCCCCGGACCACGTGGTTCCGGGGCTCACGAAGGTCTAGCTGTACCGCAGGGGGTCTTACCAACGACGGGTGTTGGCTTCCTCAGCCTGCTTGTACGCCTCGGCGGCCTGCATGGTGGCCGAACCGATGGAGGCCAGCACGGCCTGCAGGTCGGTGGCGGCCTGGGTCCACTTGGCCTGCGCCTGCTGGTAGGCCTCGGAGCCCGAGCTCTCCCAGGTGGCCAGCGTCTTCGTGACCTCGGCCTGGAGGTCGTTCAGCTGCTGCTCGACCTGCTTGGCACCGCTGGAGATCTGCGACGAGCAGTTGATCAGCTCACCGAACGTAACCTTGATCGCCATTTCTTATTCTCCCCTTAAAAGTCTGATGTACGGGTTCGAAGGCCTGGGCAGATCAGCCGAGACGGCCCGCGATGTCGCTAACCGCACTCGTCTGCGCTTCTTCGTTCTGGATGTAGGTCTTGGCCGACTCCGAGATCTGCTCGGCGATGCTGCGCAGAGCCTCCTGGACCCTCCGGGTGTCATCGTCGAAGCGCTCAATCAGCTGCGTGAACGCCTGGGCCGCCGTGCCGTCCCACGAGCCGCGGACCGTGTCAGCAGCGCTGCGCACGGAGCGGAGCGTGCCCTGGGTCTGCTCGTCGATCTCAAGGATGTGCTTCGCCAGGCGGTCGAGGTCATCGGTAGTAACGCTGGTACCCGTCATTGGGAGAATCCCCCTTCAGAGAACTTCAGGTCGTACTTCTTGGTTCGTACGCCTCTTCCGACGCAAGACCCTGCCATGCCGGTTCCACCCTGTCGCGACTTCTTTCGAAGTAGTTGCTCAAGTAAACGGTTCCGGGTGAAACCAGGGTCAGTAGAGGATTCGCGACTGCGAAAAGTCCTCGTCATCGTCACTCGGACGGGGAAGCTGACCACTCGGACCGGCGACGGCGGTGGAACCGAGAGTGGCCACGGGCTTGGTCTCAACAGGAGGCGGCGGGGTCAGTTCAGCGGCATCCGGAACCTGTTCGACGGGTAGTCCGCGGTCGTTGCGAAACCCCGTGGCCGCCTCACGTACGTCGGAAGAAGTGGCCTGAGCGCCAGGCTCGACCTTGCGCTCACGTGCCTGCCTGGCGAGTTCACGCGTGCGTTCCCGCAGCTTGGCGTTGCGTTCTCCCACCTCACCGGCGGCCCGGCGGGCACGGGTGACGGCGGCTCCCACGTCTGCGCGGAACCGGCCAAGGGCCTCGGTGGCGGACATCGGCAGCTCCCCTGACGTTGCTACTGCGGCTTGATGACCAGCGAGCGGACGATCTGCTCACAGGCGGAGGCGACGGCTGCCTTGCCGGCCTCGGTCGCCTGACAGCCCACGCTCACCTGGACCTTGCCGACGAACTGGATGTACCAGTCGACGTCGGCACCGCTCACTTCTTCGCGATAGTGAACAACAGACTTGCCCGCGAATGTGGCCGCATCGGCAAATCCGGATACCTTGTCGCCGTCCTTCTCACGCTTCTCGTATTGGCCCCGCAGTTCATTGAGCGCGCGAGGGCGATCCACACCACTGTCATAGACAAGTGTTTGCTCCTGCACAGCAATGCGGTCGACCGGCGAATCACCACTCGTGGTTTTGCGGTCAATCGGTTGCAAAAGCACCTGCCGGTCCACCGGCGCGCCACCCGTCTGCTCCCACCCGTCCGGACGGGTGAACTTGTAGTCGTAGACGGCGATCTGGTTGGCCGACGGCTCCTGCGTCTTCTTGTGCAGCCAGAAGTAACCGCCAACACCAGCGGCCGCGAGCACCACCACCGCACCGATCGCGATGAACAGCGGCGCCTTGCTCTTCTTCTTGGGCGGTGGAACAGCCGGGAACGCCGACGGGAACTGCGCGATGGGCGGCGGGTTGATCCGCCGGGTGATCTTGCGGGTGGTGTCGTCGGTCACCCGCAGGTTGTGCGTCACCTCACCCGGACCACCCTTCGGCGGCGTCTGCGGCGCCACCCCACCGGTCCGTTCGGGATCGAGGCTGACGGCCCGCAGCGCGCCGCGCGCAACGACGGTCTCCGGCTGGTCGATGCTCGTCGGCACCACGCGGGTGTGCTCGTGCACCAGCCGCGCGACCAGCGGGATCCGGCTCGACCCGCCGACCAGGAACACCCCGGCGAGCTGCTGAGGCGCGAGACCCGCATCGCGCACCGCGGCCCCAACCAGCGCGGCCGCCCGGCTGAGCGGCGCGGTGATCAGCTGTTCGAGGTCGGAACGCGTGACGTGCGCGTCAGGGAATGGCGGAGGCATCGGCACGTCCGTGTAGGCGTGCCGGGACAACGTCTCCTTGGCGCCACGGACGTCCTGCCGCAACACCCGCCGCTTGCGCCGGTCGGCCATCTCACGGCCCTCGACGAGCTGCCGCCACGCCTCCGGGTCCTTGGCCGCCACCAAGCTGCCGACGTGTTCCAGCAACGCCTGGTCGACGTCCGCCCCGCCGAAACTCGGATCGCCCTTGGCGGACAGCACCCGGAAGCTCTTGCCCGTCCGCGCCACCACGCTGGCGTCGACCGTGCCGCCGCCGAGATCGAGCACGGCGAGCGCGGCACCGTCGGGAATGGAATGGCTCGCGGAGTGGAAGACGGCAGCCGCCACCGGCTCCGGCACGAGCACCAGCTCACGACCGAGCCCCCGCGCCGCCTGCAGCAGCACTCGGGTGCGAACCGTTCCCCAGTCAGCTGGGTGGGTGAGGACAAGGAGATCGACCGGCGCCCCGCCACCGACTCGCCGCGCTTCTCCGACCGCACGTGTGAGCACCGCGCGCACGACGTCCACAACGGGCAGCACAGTGCTGCCCAGCAGCAACTCCCCTTCGTCGACGCGGCGCTTCGGGTGCGGCTCGTAGCGAGCAGGGTCGACCGCGGCCTGACGTTCGGCCTCGTGACCGACGAACAAGGTCCCGTCGGCGGCGGCGAACACGGCGGACGGCACCAGCGGCTGGCCGTCGAACACGACGACCTGCGGCTCCCGGCCGTGGGCCGAAACGGCGACGCAGGTGCTCGACGTGCCGAAGTCGACCGCGACGTGCAGGCTCATGCACCTTCCCCTCTTCCGCGCACATGCTTACCCGATGCGGCGAGCCTGGACGACACGGATGCGGAAGTCGGTCAGTTCGGGCCGGGTCCGAGCACGAGCGCGAGCTTCACTTCGACCCTTTGGACACGGTGGTCCCACCGCACGAGCCACCTCCAACGCCCGCTCCGGGCGTGCACCTCGTCATCGTGCAACGGCCTCATCTGCTCCAGCTCGGCTGCGTCGTCCAGCACCACCAGCATCGCGCGATCAGCCAGCGGGCCCGGAACGCCACGGTGCTGGCTTGCCCGCTGGAAGTGCCGCAGGACTCAGCTCGTGGAACTCGATGGTCACCGATTCAGGAATCTGACACCGCTCACGAGGTCAGCGAAGTCCTGGTTGATCCACATGACACCGTTGCGCGATTCGCGTTTGCAGGGCGCCCCAGTTGCCCGGCGGCCATAGACTTCTAAGCGTGCTGGGGGCGGTATATCGCGTGCTGGGGCCGTTGGAGGTGCTCTTCAACGGCAAACCGATCGTCGTCCCGGCCGGCAAGGGACGTGTGCTGCTCGCCACGTTGCTGTTGCGGCCTAACCAGTTCGTATCGGTCGACGAGCTCGTGGAGCGTCTGTGGGACGGATCGCCCCCGTCCATCGACCGCGCGGCGAAGACGTTGCAGATGACGGTCACCCGACTGAGGCAGGCGCTTGGCCCAGCAAACTGCGTCTCCACCACCACGAACGGCTATCTCGCCAAGGTTGAAAACCTCGATCTGTTGCACTTCCGCTCGCTGGCGGACAGTGACCCCCACGCTGCGCTGGAGTGGTGGCGTGGCCCGCTCCTCAAAAATGTCGCATCCGACGCCTTGCACCGTGAGGAAGTGCCGCAGCTCGTGGAGGAACGCCTCGTCGTGCTGGAAAGACGTATCGAGCAAGACTTGGACGCCGGCCGAGCGATCGAACTGGTGCCGGAACTGCGCGCACTGACGTCCGAGCACCCGCTACGCGAGCGGTTCTGGGCGCAGCTCATGATCGCGCTGTACCGCTCAGACCAGCAGGCTGCCGCATTGGCCGCGTTCCGCCAGGTCAGCGACTTGCTGGCGAACGAGCTGGGGATCGACCCCGGTGTGCTGCTGCGGGACCTCCACCAGTCGATCTTGCGGGCTGAGCCGACGCTGAGCACGTTGCGACGCGACGTCGTGGTGCCTCGACAGCTGCCGTCGGATCTCACGCGCTTCACCGGACGCACCGATGACCTCGTCCGGCTGGACACGCTGCTGCCGACTGGCACCGCCGGGCAGGCGGTGGTGATCTCGGCGATCACGGGTTCAGCCGGTGTCGGGAAAACAGCACTCGCTGTGCACTGGGCGCATCGCGTGCGGGATCGGTTCCCTGACGGGCAGCTCGTGGTGAACCTGCGCGGCTACGACCGCGCGGAGCCGCTGACACCGCACGACGCGCTCGGCCAGCTGCTGCGTGCGCTCGGTCGCTCCAAGAACGAGATTCCCGACGAGACCGAGGAGCGCATCGGCGTGTATCGGTCGTTGCTCGCCGACCGCCGCGTCCTGGTACTCCTCGACAACGCGCGCACTGCGGAGCAGGTGCGGCCGCTGCTGCCTGCGGGCAGCCGCTCGGTTGCCGTGATCACGAGCAGGTCCGACCTGCGCGGCCTGGTCGCGTTGAACGACGCGAAGGTCCTGAAGCTGGGTGTGCTGCCGCTCAGCGAAGCGGTACAGCTGCTGGAAAACGTGATCGGCGTGCACCGCACCCAGGCGGAACCCGAAGCCACCGCTGAGCTCGCCAGGTTGTGCGCGTGCCTGCCGCTGGCCTTGCGCATCGCCGCGTCGTTGCTCGCGGGCGAACCGCATCTCCAGGTGCGGGAGCTCGTGGACCAGCTCGACAGCGGAGATCGACTGGCGGAGCTGGAGATCGGCGACGACCGGGAAGCGGCGGTCAGGTCCGCGTTCGACTTGTCATACAAGACACTCGCGCCGGAAGAACAACGGATGTTCCGTGTGCTCGGACTGGTACCGCGTGCCGACTTCACGCCGATGTCCGCCGGCGCGCTGCTGGGTGTGCCGAGCGCGAGGGCGCTGAAGCTGTTGCGTGCGCTGGCACGGGCTCATCTCGTCGAGGAGCATGCGCCCCAACGGTTCTCCCAGCACGACTTGCTCAGGCTGCACGCCCGCGAACGCGCACTGACCGAGGAATCCGACGAGCAGCGACGATCCTCAGTCGTGCGGTTCCTCGACCACCACTTGCACACTGTGGACCGGGCCTACGACGTCATCCGCCCGGTCCGCAACGTATTGCCGCTGACTGAACGCGATCCAGTGGTTGAGGCGGTACCGTTCGAGGACAGGGACGATGCTCTCGCCTGGTGCCGACGCGAGTACGACCTGCTAGTGGAGCTGTGCGAGTTCGCATTGAACGAGCGGTATCTCGAACACGCGTGGCAGATCGTGAGCGGGATGTGGGGCTACCTCCACCTCCACGGGTCCACTGAAGACATTCTCCGCCTCGACAACATTGCCCTTGAAGCCGCCCGGCAGTTGCGAAACCGGTACGCGGAAGCCATCGCACTGCATTCGCTCGGCGTGGCACGCAAGAACATGCATGAGTACGAGGAAGCTCTTCGCGTGTTACACGAGGCGCTCCGTATTCGGCAAGAGATCGACCATGAGCGGGGCATCGCCGTCAGCCAGGCTGAACTCGCGAGCACTTATCTGTGGCAGGGATGTCATGACGAGGCGTTGCGGTACTACCGGGCGTCCATCGAGCAGTGGCGGCGCGTCGGCAACGACAGGGGCATGTCGATGTCCATGAACAGCCTCGCGTGGACGCTCGTCTGCAAGGGCGATTTCTCCGAGGCTGTCGAGGTTGCGAAGGAAGCGCTCGCCTTGCAAGAACAGCTGGCCCTGCAATCACCAAGTACGCGTGACACGCTCGCACAGGCGTATGCCGGGTTGGGTGATCTGGACAAAGCACCGCAGACCTACCGCGACATCTTCGCCTCCGGTGCCCTCGCTCACGCCGGCGTTCGGGAGAAGGCGGAGATCCTGTCCCAGGGTGCTGAGATCCTCAACCACGTCGGAGAGCGGCAGGCGGCGCTGTCGTACGCTCGCGAGGCGTTGGAACTCGCGGAACGTGGTGGCCAGGGCTTGGCGGAGAAGGCTCGACGCGTTCTACAGGAGATCGAAGCGAGCTAGGTGCCCTGCAGGACGTTCACCCCACTTCGGTGACTACCATCTGCAACGTCTTGTGGGCGCGGTCGACCGTCGGCGGTTCGCCGTCCCACAACCGGCCGATCGGCTCGTCCGGAACCCGACGGTCACCGATCACGCCTTTCTACGGGCCTCCGCGAGCGCGGCCCGCAGTCGTTCCTCAGCATCGGAATCGCCCGCACCGACGTAATTCTCCAGGGCGGCGGTGGCCACGTCGATCGCCTTGGCGTGCAGGCCGAGTGCGAGCGTCGCCTCGACGACTACGGCCACCGCGCGCACCGCGCCTCGCAGCTCACCTAGTCCCTCGAAGGAGGAAAGGGCTTTCTCCGCGCCGGTCAGCGCGAGGCCGGCGTCGCCCAAGGCGAGGTCGACCTGGGCCACCAGGGTGGTGCAGTAGGCGATGCCGCGGGTGTCGTCGAGCTTCGTCGTCAGGTTCAGCGCCTCGCGGCTCGCCGACCTCGCCCGGTCGAGGTCGGCGTGGGTCAGCGCGCTCGACGCGATCCTGCTGAGCAGCAACGCCACCTCGTTCAGGGGGCCGTTCGCGTCCCTGGTGATCGCGAGCGCCTCGTCCATGACGCGCATCGACTCCGCGTAGCGCCCTTCGGTCGCGAGCATCGTGCCGAGTTCACGCAGGGTGCTCGTTCGCAGGTTCCGCACGCCGCTCGCCCGGCCCGCGGCCACCGCGCGTTCGGCGAGCGCCACCTGCGGCTGCCCGGTGAGGACCATCGTGTAGTAGGTCAGGCTGCCGAGTGACGCGGCGAGTTCCGCCTGCGCGTCCATGGCTTCGAACGCGTCGGCACATCGCGAAAGCTCGGCGAGTTGTTCCTCGGTGACGCCGCGTGTGATTCGCGGGGCCACCAGATCGAGCTGCGATCGCCACGCGATGAGCTCCTCGCCGTCGGAGAACGCCGCTTCCTTGAGGAGTTCGCGCAGCTGCAGGACCCGGTCGTGGGAGTAGTAGACGTCGAGGAAGAGGAACGCGCGGTCGACGAGGTTGGCCGCGTCCTGAACCCAGTTCTCCCGCAGGCAGTACGTGATCGCGCGCTCGATGTTGACCATCTCGGAGACCAGGAAGCCCTCGCCGTTGGCCGCCAGCCGCTCGATCTCGGCGCGGTCCAGCGCGGTGGAAGGGACGATGGGCCGCATCGGCAGCTCGTCCCCTCCGGTCCAGTCCTCGACCGCCACGTCGACGATGGTCAGCAGGAGGTCGACGTAGGCGCGCATGGCCGCAGCCACGACCTGCTCGTCCTCCGCGCGCACCAGTTCGGCCGCGTACACCGCGAGCAGGTCGTGCAGGCGGTAGCGGGGTTCGCCGGTCGCGTCGAGGCCGACCTCGTCGAGCAGGTTCGCCTCAACGAGCCGTTCGACGAGCCGCTCGCCGTCACCGCCCGCCAGCACGCCCACCGTCCAGGAGGCCACGTCCGTCGCCCCGAGCAGGCCGAGCCTGCGGAACGCCGTGGCCGCGTCGGGCGGCAGCGCTTCGTAGCTCGGTCCGAACGTCGCCCGGACCTCGAGGTCGCCCATGGTCAACTCGTCCAGGCGGTGACGTTCGTCGGACAGCCGGCGGGCCAAGGACCTCAGCGGCAACGATTCGCGCGCGGCCAGCCGTGCTCCCGCGACCCTCAACGCGAGCGGGAGGCCACCGCACGCACCGACGATCTCGGCGACCGCGGCCTTGTCGGTGCCGGCCCGCTGCGCACCGAGAACGTTGGAAAGCAACGCGATTCCGTCGTCAACGCCGAGCGGAGGCACCCGCAGGCTCTGCGCGCCGTCGACCTGGACCAGCTGGTGCCTGCTGCTGATCAGCACCGCACAGCCCGCCGTGCCCGGCAGCAGTGGCCTGACCTGGTCGGACCCGGCGGCGTCGTCCAGCACCACCAGCATCCTGCGGTCGGCCAGCTGGGCGCGGAAGGCGGCACTGCGCGCCTCCAGGCCGTCCGGGACGGCGGACGCGTGCACGTCCAGGGCCACCAGCAGCTCGGCGAGCACCTCCACCGGTTCGCGTGGGTCACCGCCTGCGCCGTTGAGCCGCGCGAAGAGCTGACCGTCGGGAAACCGATCACGAAGCCGGTGAGCGGCCTTGATCGTGAACGCGCTCTTGCCGACGCCGGGAGCACCGGACAGGACCACCACCGGAACACCGGGAGCCGTGAGCCTCTCCTCGACCTTGCGCAACAGGTCCGCGCGGCCCACGAAACCGGCGGTGTCGGGCGGCAGCTGGCAGAGCGCCTTGCGCTGGGGGCTGTCGGTTTCGCCGTTGAGCAGCGCGAGGTGCAGCTCGCGCAACTCCGCCGACGGGTCCACTCCCAGCTCGTCTGCCAGCAGCGTCGTGATCTCGCGGTAGCTCTCGAACGCCTCCGCCTGCCGTCCCGACCGGGAGAGCGCGGACATCCGCTGTGCCCAGAACCGTTCCCGCAGAGGGTGTTGCTGGGTCAGCTCGATCAGCTCGGCGACGATGCCGCTCGCCCTGCCCCGTTCCAGATCGGCGTCGATCCGGCGTTCGAGAGCGTCGAGACGTTCGGCTTCCAGGCGCGGCACGTCGTCGCGGTGCAGCGCGTCGGACGCCACGTTCGCCAACGCCGGACCACGCCACAGCTCCGCAGCCGAGGCGAAGTCGCCGGCCTTCACCAACGCGCGGAACCGCAACAGGTCCAGCTCGTCCTGCCGGACCTCGGACAGGTAGCCGCCGGGGGTCGTGCGCACGCAGTTCGCTGCGCCGAGAGCCTGCCGCAGTCGCAGCACTGTCGTCTGCAACGTCTTGTGCGCACGGTCCACAGTGGGCGGATCGCCGTCCCACAACCGGTCGACCAACTCGTCCACCGACACGAACTGGTTGGGGCGCAACAACAACGTCGCCAGCAGGACCCGGCCGCGGCCGGCGGGGACGGTCACCGGCTCCCCGTCGAGCAGCACTTCGAGGGGACCGAGCACGCGGAACTCGACGCTCATGATCTCCCTTCCACCCAGGTCAACGAGTGTGACACCCACTCACAGGTTTGTCCGGTTGCGCCTCAAGCTCGGCCAACCGTTCGGCAAGCCTTTCCATCCGCACGTCACCAAGATCGCGCCAAAGATCGATGGCGTGTCGCCACGCTGCAACGGCCTTTTCACGCTGGTGCAGCCCCACCAGTGCGGTACCCAGATCCTTGAGCGCCTCGGCCTCGTTGGCGGCGTCACCGAACTTGGCCATGGCTGCGACAGCGGCTTCGAGTTGGCCGATCGCATCTTCGAACCGGCCGAGTGCGCAAAGCGCTTTGCCGTGCAACATCTGCACGCGCCCTGTCAGATACTCGTCGCCGAGTTCAGCGACGAGGGGGACCGCGCTTTCGACCTCCACCAGAGCCTCCTCGTGCCGGCCGAGCAAGGTCAGTGCGAGGCTCGCATTGGAGCGAGCGCTGCCTTCGAAGTACCCGTGCTCCAGCTCGGCAGCAATTGCGGTCGCTCGGCGTGAGTTATCCAGCGCCTCGTCCAAACGTCCAAGACCCATGTAGAGGACCGCCTGGTTGTTCAATCCGGCCACCTCGGCAGTTCGTTCACCTGCCTCGCGCACAAACGTCAGCGCGTCGTCGAAGCAGGTCAGCGAGTCATCTAACCTACTCACCTCGTGGTAGAGGCTGGCGAGCTTCAGCAACAGGAATCCCTGCTCGCGGGCGGTTCCGAAGGTCTGAGCCGCCTCGAACATCTCAACCGCCTCCGACAAGCGCGGCCGGTTGTAGACCAGATACCTCTCCAGGTGGGTGGGGATCAGCAGAGCGAGCCGTTCCCACCCGCGTGCGACGGCCGCGTGCATAACGGCGCGGAGGTTGCCCCACTCCTGCCTGACCCACACCATCGCGTCGAACCGCGCGGAGAACTCCTGCGGCACCACACCCGACGTCACCTCGTCCGCCCGCACCAACGCGGTCGGGTTCTCCACCAGGGCAGCGTTTTCGAGGGTGTGGACGTACCACTCGGTCATCCGCAGCGCAGCCGCCTCGTCATCACCGCACAGCTCGGTCGCGTAGGCGCGCAACAGGTCGTGCAGGAAATAGCGCCCAGGTGAACGCGACTGCACCAGAGCGTCAGCGACCAGCCGCTCCAGCAACCTGCGCGCCTGCGCCACCGACACCCCAGCCAGCGCGGCAGCCGCGCTCACGTCGAAGTCCTGACCGGGATGCACCGACAGCAACCGGAACATCCGCGCCGACTCGTCGTCCAACGCCCGATACGACCACGAGAACACCGCGCGGACGTCCACGTCGTAGAAGTCGCTGAACGCGTCGAGCCGCTCCTCACGCAGCTCTGTCACGAACTCCTGCAGAGACACATCCGGGAAGCGCGCCACCCGTTCGGCGAAAACCCGCAGTGCCAACGGCAACCCCGCGCACCGTTCGACGATCTCGCGCGCGGCCTCGGGTTCGGCGTCGAGCCTCTCGCCGGCGAGGACGACAGCGAGCAGCGACCGCGCGTCGTCGAACTCCAACTGCCGCAAGCTGATCGCCGTGGCGTCGTGCTGTGAGACGAGCGCGCGGAGCTGGTTGCGGCTGGTGATCAGCACCCGCACCCCGGCCGCGCCGGGCAGCAGCGGGAGGACTTGGCGCGCCGACGCGGCGTTGTCGAGCAGGAGCAGCATCCGCCGGTTGACCAACGTGGTGCGCAGCAACGCGAAACGGGCGTCCGCGCCGGCCGGGATCTCGTCGACGCCCAGGCCGACGAGCAACATCTCGGCCGCGGCGGCGGGGTCGACGGGCTGGACCTCGGGGTCGAACCCGCGCAGGTTCACGTAGAGGTCGCCGTCCGGGTAGTCCTCGCGCACATCACGGGCCCACCGCAACACCAGCGCGGTCTTGCCGACGCCACCGACGCCGTGCACGACCGTGACACCCGCCGCCTTGTCGAGGGCCGCGAGCTCGTCCGCGCGGCCCACGAAGGTCCGCACACCGGCCGGGAGCTGACGTGGCACGTGCTGACGCCTGCCGGGAGCCACCTCGGCACGCAGGATCTGCTGGTGCAGTTCCTGCAGTGCGCGACCGGGATCGACGCCCAGCTCGTCGGCGAGCTTGGTCCGCAGCTCCTGGTAGGCGTTCAGCGCCTCGGCCTGCTGGCCCGACCGGTACAGCGCGAGCATCAGGTGCCGCCAGAACGGTTCCCGCAACGGGTGATCGGTGACCAGCGACCGCAGCTCCGCCACCAGCTCACCGGAGAGCCCGGCGTCCAGATCGGCGTCGATGCGACGCTCCAGCACCGTGAGCCGCTCGTCGACCAGCCGCGGCACGTCCTCGCGGTGCAGGACGTCCGACGTGACGTTGCCGAGCACCGCACCGCGCCACAACGCCGACGCCGCACCGAAGTCACCGGACCCGGCGAGCGCGCGAAACCGCAACAGGTCCAACTGATCGGGCTCCACCACGGCCGCGTAACCGCCGGTCCTGGTCCGCACGCAGTCCGCCTCGCCCAGCGCGACCCGCAGCCGCCGCACGACCATCTGCAACGTCTTGTGCGCTCGATCGGTGTTCGGCGGACCACCGTCCCAGAGCCGCTCGACCAGTTCGTCGATCGTCATCAACTGGTTGGGGCGCAACAGCAACGCTGCCAGCAGCAGATGGCATCGCCCGGCGGGCACGGCCACCGGTTCGCCGTCGAGCAGCACCTCCAACGGCCCCAGCACGCGGTACTCGACGATCACACGATCCCTCCAGGTCACCGGCAGTGTAGACACGCGGTGATCGCAGTGTGAGCAAAGTGTGAGCGGCCTCGGGCAGAGTTCTCCGCAGCGGTGCTGGTGGCGAAGTACCTGGGGGGCCACCAGCACCGCTCGTCAGTTGCACAGCAGGACCATCCAGACTGGCCGGTTCCGCCGCGGTTACCTCCCTCTTCACCGCGGCGGGGCCGGCTTCCTGCGTATTTCAGGGGTTTGGGTGGCGTGGACCGGGTGTGACCGAAGTGTGAGCGAGGCAGGGCAAAGTAGTGATCAGCCGGACGACGAGAGTGACAACGAGGTTTAGGGGGGTGTCACGATCGTCGGGGCTCCGAGACGGCCGAACCTCCCCAGTGGATCGGCCGAGGAGGAGATCCGGTCATGGGGGAACCGGACAGTCCCCTGCTGTTCGGTGGGCCCGCGGCGTCAGCCGCGGGCCCTTTTTCTTTTCCCGGAAACCACACTGACGCCGCCACGACAGCGGATGTCATCGATGCGTGAGCGGCGCGAGAGAGGCGTGCGGCAGAGTTCTCATCACCGGATCGACGGAGGTCTGACAAGACCTGGGGGAACCTCCGAAGAAGCCCGTCCGGTGCGGTCTCCTCCCTCTTGACCGCACCGGATCCGGGTCCGGCAATGGGGGGAAGCAGGTAGAACCCCTGCTACCTGAGTGGGCCCGCGGCGTCAGCTGCGGGCCCTTTCACGTTGGCGGGCAACAGCTCCCGAAAAAAGTGGGTGGCCCCGCCGAACGGCGAGACCACCCACGAGGACGCGCGAACTAGTCGGGCGAGATCCAGGCGAACTGCATGCGCTGCTGACCGTGCTTGCGGGTCACCATGGTGCCCCGGCCGGGAGGCTGGAACGACGGCTTCAGGTTGCCGATGATGTTGCCCTCCTCCTTCGAACCGGAACCCACGAAGACCGGCGCCGAGATCTCCTTCAGCTTGCCCATCACCGGGTCGTACATCGCGCGGGACGCACCACCCATGCGGCGGGCCAGGATGATGTGCAGACCGACGTCCTTGGCCTGCGGGATGAACTCGGCCAGCGGCTGCAGCGGGTTCGCACCACCCTGCGGAGCGACCAGGTCGTAGTCGTCGACCACGACGAACACCTCGGGACCGGTCCACCAGGAGCGGTTCTTGAGCTGTTCCTGGGTGACGTCCGGGCCGGGCATGCGCTTGACGAGCGAGCCGCGGACCTCCTGGACGTTCTGCGTGAGCTGGGTCGCCGACACCGCGTAGGTCAGCAGGTGGTCGGTGTCGATGAAGCCGAGCATCGTGCGGCGGAAGTCCGCGAGCAGGATCAACGCCTCCGAGGAGGTGTAGCTCGTCATGATGCCGCGGACGATCGTGCGCAGGATGTTCGTCTTGCCCGCCTCGCCGTCGGCCAGCGCGAAGAAGTGCGGGTCCGCGTCGAAGTCCATGTAGACCGGCGCGAGCTCGTCCTCGTTCACACCCACCGGGACGAGGTGGCCGCGGTTCGGGTTGACCTGCTGGACCTGTGCCATGAACTGCGCGTAGTCCAGGAGGTCCGGCAGCATCCGGACCTGCGGGGCACGCGGGCCCTGCCACGCCTGGTTGAGCTTGGCGCTGAGGTCCTGGACACCCGCCGAGATCGTGGTCGGGTCCTGCGAGGTGTCGATGCGCGGCAGACCGGTGAGGAAGTGCAGTTTGTCACCGGTGAGACCGCGACCGGGACGACCGGGCGGGACGTTGACCGCGACCTTGCGGTCGATCTCCGACTCGCTCGGGTCACCGAGGCGCAGCTCGAACCGCGTACCCAGGAGGTCCTTCATCGCCGGCCGGATCTCCGCCCACCGGTTGGCAGCGATGATCACGTGCACGCCGTAGGACAGACCCTGCGCGGCCAGCGCCTGGACCTGCGGCTCGACCATCTCGAACTCCTGGCGGAAGTTCATCCAGCCGTCCACGATCAGGAACGCGTCGCCGAAGGCGTCGTCCTTGATCTCACCGCGGCGCTTGCGGTTGCGGAACTCGACCATCGAGTCGATGCGCTGGTCGCGCCAGCGCAGTTCGCGCTCGGTGATCAGGGTCTGGAGCTCGGCCACCATGCGGCGGACCTTGTCGACGTCGAGACGGCCGGCGAAGCCACCGACGTGCGGCATGTCCTCCATCGACGCGAGCGTTCCACCACCGAGGTCGATGCAGTAGAACTGCACCTCTTCCGGGGTGTGCGTGAGCGACGTCGACGCGATGATCGTCCTGAGCAGTGTGGACTTGCCCGACTGCGGGCCACCGACGACAGCACCGTGACCGGCGGCACCGGAGAAGTCCGCCCACAGCAGGTCGCGGCGCTGTTCGAACGGCTTGTCGACCACGCCGACCGGGATCTGCAACGTGCTGTTGGCCGCGTAGCCGGGCGAGGTGAGGCCGCGGTCCGGCGTCACGTCGAGCGGCGGCAGCATCGTGTCCATCGTCGGCGGCTCGTTGAGCGGCGGCAGCCACACCTCGTGCGCGGGCGGGCCCTGGCCGACGAGGCGGTCGACGATGAGCTCGAGCTGGGTCGGCTCGTTCGCGTCTTCCTTCTTCTCCTCGACCTTGACCGGCTCGATCGGCCGCTCCGGCTCCTTCGGGATCTCGATGAAGTCCGGCACGAAGAACCGCGGGCGCTTGTCGCTGCGGACCGCCACCGACTCACCGGCGGACTGCATGCCCGACGGCCGGTAGGTACCCGACACGTAGAGCGCCTTGAACCTCGTCAGCGGCATGCCCTGGACGCTCAGGTAACCCGAGCCCGGGATGGGCGGCAGCTCGTAGGCGTCCGGCACACCGATCGCCGCGCGCGACTCCGCCGCGTTGAACGTCTTCAGACCGATCCGGTACGAGAGGAACGTGTCCAGACCGCGCAGCTTGCCTTCCTCGAGTCGCTGCGACGCGAGGAGCATGTGCATCTGCAGCGACCGGCCGACACGACCGATCTGGAGGAAGATGTCGATGAAGTCCGGCTTCGCCGTCAGCATCTCGGAGAACTCGTCGATGCAGATGAAGAGCGCGGGCAGCGGGTCGAGCTGGGCGCCGTTCTCACGGGCCTTCTCGTAGTCCCAGACGTTCTTGTAGTTGCCCTTCGCCAGAACTTCCTGACGACGCGACACCTCACCCGCGATGGCGTCCTTCATGCGGTCGACCAGGGTGAGGTCGCCGGCGAGGTTGGTGATCGTCGCGGCGACGTGCGGCGCCTTGTCCAGACCGAGGAACGTCGCACCACCCTTGAAGTCGACGAGGATCATGTTGAGCGCCGTCGACGAGTGCGAGGCCAGCAGACCGAGCACCAGTGTGCGGAGGAACTCCGACTTACCGGAACCGGTCGCGCCGATGCACAGGCCGTGCGGGCCCATGCCGTCCTCGGCGGCTTCCTTGATGTCGAGCTCGACCTGCTGGCCGTGCTCACCGATGCCGAACGGGATGCGGTAGCGGTCGCGCTTGGGCCGCGGCCGCCACGCCTGCTGCACGTCGAACGTCATCGGGTCGCCGGGGATGCCCATGAACTCGAGCAGCGGCGGGTTGTTGTTCATCGCCAACGGGTCTTCGCCGCCGTCGCCGCCGACGTCACCGGCGGCGCCCATGCGGTACGGCGAGAGCCTGCGGGCCAGCGCCTCCGCCTCGACGACCGACAGGCGGTCCGGCGCGCCGAACCACTCGACACCGCTCGCGGAACGGGCACCGAGTTGGTTGTTCTCAACCACAAGGCGCAGACCGCGGCGGGCCGTGAGGTTGCCGAGGCACTCGGACAGGTCCAGCAGCGTGACGCCGACCAGACCCTCCTCCAGGATGATCATCTCTTCGCGGCTGATGTCGCCGTCGTCGATGACGATCACGATGTGCGGCTGGTCGGGCGGCGGCGGGGCGTTGCGGGTGAACCGCTGCCGGTCGCGCAGGTTCTCGTCCAGCATCGCCTCGATCTCGGCGAGCGAGTTCGCCATCATGCGGCGCTGGCCGATGCCGTCGATGTCGGTGGGGTGCTGCACGTGCGGCAGCCACTTCGCCCACTCCCACAACTGCTTGGTGCGGCCCGCGCTGACGATCGCGATCAGCAGGTCGTCGGGCGCGTGGAAGGTGACGAGCTGGGCGATGAGGGCACGCGCGAGGTCGCGGCGGTCCTCCATGTCGCCGAGCAGACCGACCGCGGCGAAACCGCGCAGTGCGATCGAGATCGGCAGGTCGGGCACGAGCGAGTGGGCGCGCACGAACCGGCGCAGCGCCAGCGTCGCGATCGGCTCCAGCTCCTCGACCGGACCGGTCTGCGGCGGCACCAGTCGGGTGGCGAGGCGCTGCGAACCACGTCCTGCGCGCAGGTGGCAGAAGTCGGGGTCGTTCTGACGGCGTTCCCACATGCGCCGGGTGGTGGCGAGCGACCACAGCATCTGCGGGTCGGGGTGAACCCACTCGCGCTCGGCACGCTGCTCGTCGGCCGCCTCGCGGGCACGGTCGCGCATCTGGCCGAGGTACCGCAGGTAGTCCTTGCGGTCCTCGTTCATCTCGGCTTTCTTCTGGCCCTTGCCGGAGCCCATGCCTCCCGCCATCATGCCGATGGTCGAGATCATCATCATGCCGGGCATGATCATCGCGGCGGGCTGCTTGTTCGAGTACACGAACATCATCGCCATCATGCCGACGGACGCGATGATCATCACGACGGGCATCGCCTTCATCATGATGTTGCCGGGGATGATCCGGGGAACCTCGGGTGGCGGCTCGAGGTGCACCTCACCGCCAGGAGGCCGGGGAGCAGCAAGGCGTGCCGTTCGCTTGAACTGCAGCGTGCTCAACTGACAGGCACCTCTTCGACTCTCGTTACGCCACCAGTAGCAACCGACACTATTGCGCATCTGCGCGCGCCACGAAGGTGGGTCGGGAAAAAACCCAGTCGGACGTGTTCCCGCGAACACCACGTGCGAAGGCCGTCGGTGCGGCCATACTAGGGCCGCCCGGCGCGCGTCCGAGTGGACCAATAGGGTCGGGCACATTGTTTTGCACACGCTGATCTGACTTAGGGGGCCCTGGTGGCGACCGGTACGACGGTGTTCAGCCGTGTCACGGTGGTGGCACCTCGAACGCGTATCGACGTCGCGCTGCCTGCCGACGTGGCGGTGGCCGATCTCCTGCCGATGCTGCTGGACATGGCGAGAGAGGCCACTCCGGACGGTGGTGTCCGGCACGGCGGCTGGTGCCTCGCGAAGCTCGGCGACAGCCCGCTGGACCCGGCGCGCACGCTCGCGTCGCTCGGCGTCGTCGACGGCGAACTGCTGCAGTTGCGCCGCCGCAACGAGAATCCTCCGCCGCCGCTGTACGACGATGTCGTCGACGCGATCGCGGAGTCGGACCCGGACTCGTTCCGGCCGTGGACCAAGGAAACCGCGCAGAAGTTCGGTCACATCGCGGGCGCGCTCGCGTTGATCGGCGCGGCGGTCGCCCTGTTCCTGTCCGCTCCGGTGATGCTCGGCGGCAAGGGCAGCGGTCTCGCTGCCGCGATCGCCGCGGGTGTCGCGGCCATCGCCGCGCTGGCGACGGGCGCGACCATCGCGCGCGCGTACCGGGCGGCGTCGACGGGTGTGCTGATCGCCGCGTGCGGTTCGCTGCCGATGGCGTTCGTCGCGGGCTTCCACGCGGTGCCCGGTGTCGACTTCAACCCGAAGATGCTGCTCGGCTCGGCACTGCTGATGATCTTCGCCTGGGGCGGGATCCTGCTGATCGGCCACGGCATCACGGTGTTCATCGCCGCGGCGACCGGCGGCACGCTCGTGGCGCTCGCGTTCCTCGTCGCGACGTTCGTCGACCACCCGCTCGCCGGTGTGGCGGCCGCGACCGGCGCAGTGGCACTCGCCGCGCTGTCGATGCTGCCGAGGATCACGCTGCAGCTGGCCAAGATCCCGCCGCCCGTCGTACCGACGAACGCGGAGGACCTGAAGGAGGACACCGGTTTCCCGGAGTTCGCCGTCATCGAGCGCCGCACCGCCGTCGCGCACGAGTACCTGACCGGCATGATCATCGGAACCGGTGTCGTGGCCGCGCTGGGCGCCATCGTCGCCGCGTCCTCTGACACGATCTGGGGCCCGATCTACGGCGTCGCCGTCGCGATCGTGCTGATGATGCGCGGCCGGGCGTACGCGAACGGCGCGCAGGCCGTGGCACTGCTGTCGACCGGCATGGTCGCGAGCGCAGGCATCCTGCTCGGCTGGCTGATCGAGTCGAACGAGTTCAACCGCATCGTCTTCGTGTTCGGGACGCTGCTGATCCTCGGCGCGGCCGCGCTGGTGCTCGGAGTCGTGTTCCCCGGCCAGAAGTTCTCGCCGCCGCTGCGTCGCACCGTCGACATCATCGAAGCGATCCTCATCGCCGCGGTGGTGCCGCTGGCGCTCGCGGTGATGGACCTGTACGCCGTGTTCCGGGGCCTGATCAACGTATGAGGACGGGCATGAGGCGCACCACGGCGGTGGCGACCGCCGGACTGCTGCTGCTGACGGGGGCGTTGCCGCACGCCTCCGCGCAGCCGTCCTCGTCAGCACCGGCAGCGGCCAAACCGAACTCGGTCCCACCGGACCTGCCACCGAACGTCGGTCCGCCGCAGGACAAGGGTGGACCGGACGTCAAGTACGAGCGCAACAACAAGGGTTGCGTCGAATCCGACACCAAGAGCGAACTGATCAAGTACATGCCCTGGGGCCAGGTCAACCTGAACCTGGATCAGGCGCACAGGTTCGCCAAGGGCAAGGGCGTCCGGATCGCGATCATCGACACGGGCGTCGACCCGCGCAACCCGCGCTTCGGCAACCGGGTCGTCCCCGGCGGCGACTACGTCGACAACAAGAACGGCATCGACGACTGCGACGGCCACGGCACCGAGGTCGCCGGTGTCGCCGCGGCGGCCAAGACCGAAGGTGACTTCATCGGCGCCGCACCGGAAGCGGAGATCCTGGCGATCCGCCAGACCAGTGACCGGTACGAGTTCAAGGGCGACGCGAACAACGAGAAGCGCGCCTCCGCCGGCAAGGTCAGCACCCTGGCGATGGCGATCGTCCGTGCGGCGACCATGAATGCCAAGGTCATCAACATCTCGCTGACGAACTGCGGCAAGCCCAAGGGTTTCAGCGCGGACGACCAGGCCCTGCAGGCCGCGATCAGGTGGGCGGTCGACGTCAAGGACGTGGTGATCGTCACGGCGGCCGGCAACCTGAGCGATCAGGGCACCGGATGTCCCGAGCAGAACAACAACCTCGACCCGAACACCGTGAACTCGATCTCGTCGCCGGCGTGGTTCGCCGACGACGTGCTGTCGGTGGCGTCGATCGCCCGCTCGGGCGCTGTTTCGTCGTTCAGCGTCTGGGGTCCGTGGGTCAGCATCGCGGCGCCGGGTGAGGAGATCATCTCCGTCGACCCCAAGGGCACCGGCCTGACGAACGCGAACGTCACCGCCCAGGGCACGACGGACATCAAGGGCACCAGCTTCGCCTCGCCGTACGTCGCGGGCATCACCGCGCTGGTGCGCGAGAGGTTCCCCGACCTCAAGGCCCGCGAGGTGATGAACCGGCTCAAGGCCACGGCCCTGCACCCCGGCAACGTGTCCGGAAAGGACAACAAGGTCGGCTACGGCATGATCAACCCGGTGGCGGCGCTCACCGCGGTGCTGCCGTCGGAGGCGAAGGGCTTCCAGAAGCCGCAGCCGAAGGACATCGCCACGTCCGTCACGCCGCCGCCCAGGGTGGACTGGCCGCCGATCATCGTTGCGCTGTCGGGCATCGGTCTCGGTGGCGCGCTGCTGATGCTGACGTTGTTCGTGCGCAACTCGCTCAGCCGGAAACGCGGTAAACAGGCCTAGCCCGCGAAACACGGCGGCCCCGCTGGTGATTGTCACCGGCGGGGCCGTTCTCGTTGTCTCCGGCGACGTTCAGTCGTCGTCGCCGATCACCTTCGGCGCGGCCTTCTTGGGCTTGCCGAGCAGGTCGTCGATCGAGCCGGTGAGCCGCTGCTTCGACTTGTGCTCCTTGTCGCCGCCCTGCTGACCGCCACCCATGCCGCCCATCATTCCGCCGCCCATCATGCCGCCGCCCATCATCCCGGCACCGCCTGGCGCGCCCCCAGGACGTCCACCAGCGGCCGCGACGGCCTGGGCCGCTGCCCCGCCCTTCTCCACGGGCGGAGGCTGCTCAGAAACGCCTGTGGCGCCTCCGAACTGCATCTGCTGCGGGTGCCCGGCGGACGCGGCCGGCGCACCGACCGAACCAACGCCTCCCGCGCCGACGCTGCCGCCACCGGTCGACGGCATACCGCCGCCGGAGCTCGCGGCGGCCGTGGCGGAGACCTTCGCCGGTTCCGGGGTCGTCTTCGCCTCCGGCTTGGCCGGAGCCGTGTAGGTCCAGTCCTTGTCGGGGTACTTGTGTTCCATCCGCACGTCGCCGAAGTTGCCGCTGTCGCCGGAAACCCCTTCGCACAGCTTGAGAAACGCCTCGAGCACCTGCCGCGCGGACTCGTGCAGCTCGCGGACCGGCTCCTTGAGCTCCTCGATGTGCTTGATCGCGCGCTGGTCGCCCTCCAGAGGAAGAGCCGCCGTGCCGGACACCGAGTCTGCGGCGTCGGCGAGCACGTGCGCCATGTCCTGCACGATGTCGCGAACGCCGTCCGCGGTCTCCTCCAGCGCGTCCGCCATCACGTTCATCGCGTCGGACATGTCGCCGCCCGCGAGGCCGACCTTGCGCATGTGCTCGATGAACGCGTCGGCGTCCTTGCCCTGCCACCGCGCGTCGACGCCGCCCAGCGGTGCCGCCACGTGCTTGGTGACCGCCTCGGTCACCTTCGCGGCCTTGCGCCAGCGTTCGGACTCCTCGCGCAGGTCGTTCCAGTCGCCCACGAGCGGGTCGAAGAAGTCGTGCACGAGGTCCACGACACCGAGCTTCCGGCTCACCCGCGAGAGGTAGTCGAGCTCGGGACCGACCTCGGCCGCGATCTGCCTGCCGTCTGTGCCGTTCCTGGTCACCACAGCCTCACCTACCGCCGATCAGCCTTCTTGATGGCCTGCAACGCCTCGTCGTCGTGATGCCCGTGCTGCTTCGCGACCGCGTGCAGGCCCTTGGCGGCCGCGTCGAGCGTGTCGCAGGCGCGGGCCAGCTGCGAGTTGAGCAGTTCGGCCGCACGCGCGTAACCCTGGGAGTTGCCCAGCGACTTGCCGATCTCGCCGAACGACTCGGGGCGCAGCGGCGACACCTTCATGGCGTCCCGCACCCGCCGCAGATCGTCCGTCGTGCCGTCGATCCGGTCGGCGTACGACTCCAACCACTCCGGATCAACGGAAATCCGACCGGCCACACCGTCCCCCTAAAGACACGTCCGGGTGCATTCGTCGCAAATCCGACGATGATGCACCCGGAACGGTTCCGCTACTTCTACTTCTGGGTCTGCTGCGGATCCTTGATCGTGCCCTTCTGGGCCGGGGTGATCGCGTCGAAGCTGCGGTTGGCCTCGTTCTTGTTGAGCTGCGGTCCCATCGGCAACAGGCTCAGGATCTGGTTCGGTGCCGGCGGGAACGTGCCGTCCAGCCCCAGTGCCGCCGCGGTGCCTGCGTCCGGGATGCCGTAGCGGACACCGCGTCCCGTGACGATCTGCGCCGGGCCCGTGCCGTAGTCGCCGACGCTCTGACTCGCCCGCACGACCGCCTGCTTGCCGGGCAGCATCAGGAACTGGTCGACGATCTCGCCGCCGGCGCCCGCCGCGTTCAGCTCGACCGGAGTCATCTCCTTCGGGCCGGGCAGCTTGGAGCCGATCGTCACCGACGTGTGCTCGGACGGGTTCTCCGCGCCGTAGTTCTCGGCCTTCCATCCGAGGCACACCACGGTGTTGTTGGCGTTCGCCTCGAGCGTGGTCGGGATCTTGGCCGGGTACGAGTCGAGCTTGAGCGGCTTCGCCGGGTCCTTGTGGTCCGCGATGGCGCTCGGCGAGAGCTTGATCGCCTGCTTGTTGTTCGAGTACGCCCAGCGCAGCAGGTCGGCGACGGTCTCGTCGACGGTCTGGAAACCATCCTCCAGCGCCACCATGGACTCGGTTCCGGCGGCGCGCTCGACCTCGACGAGCTCACCGATGTTGACGTTCGCCTCGGTGACGTAGGTCGCCTTCTTGCCCTGGTTCGGGATGATCGGCGCGCTCAGCGGGGCGACCTCGGGGATCGCGTTCAGCAACGCCGTGCTGATCGCGCGCGGGGTCTTGCCCTTCAGGTTGAGGGCGTTGAGCGCCTTGTCGTTCTTCAGGTCCACCTCGGCGCGGACCGTCGAGGACGAGATGTCCTTCAGCTGCTGCGGCTTCTTGTAGATCAGGTACGCCTTCTTGGCGCCCGTGCGCTGCTGCACGAGCACGGCTTCGTCGCCCAGCTCCGGGTTGCCGCCGCTCACACCGGCGATCACGGAGGTCTTGATCTGGTTCTCCGCCGCCTGGTCCTCGCGGAACTTGTCCAGGGCGAGCGCGTCGCAGACCGACCACTGCGCATCGATGCGGAGTTCCTGCTTCGGCAACACGTCCGGCGCGTCCGGCAGACCGGTGAGGCGGCCGCGCGGCAGTCCGGCCAGTGTCGCCTCGCTCACGAGCTTCGGCTCGCCGCCCGCGACCTGGGGCTGCCCGCTGTTCGCGACGCCGCCGGGCGCGTCGCCGCCACCGGCCTGCTGGTCGGGGTTGTTGCGCGAGTACCAGAGCAGCCGAGCCGAAGCCAGGTTCGTCATCGGGATCAGGCGCTTCGGCGAAGCGTCAACGACGTAGACCTGCCCGGTCTCCTTGCTGATGGCGATCTGCGTCTGGTCGTCCAGTCGTGGCGCAGGGCTGAAAAGCCCGTACACCAGGAAGCCGAGCAGACCGACAACGCCCAGGACCACACCGACCGCTGTCGCACGCGAGTGGCTGCGCATGGGGTCATGCAGCATCACCGCGTCTCTGCGGACCAGTGCGGACTGCATCCGCCGCAGGACGAATTGGTAGGCCTCGACGTGTGACTTGGTGGTGGGTGTTGATGCCATTCTCGGCTCGCTGCTCTCCCAGTCGCGGTACGGTTCGGCAGGATAGCCGGACGCAGGTTGCTCCGTGGGCCGGTTCGCCAAGCCCACCGACCATCGAGGGGAAAGAGACCACAACGGATGTCCGTGACCACTCCACATCCGCCCCGGCCGAACCCAGGGATGGCGCGGCCGCAGGGACCTGGGGGTCCTGGCCCGCAGGCACCTGTGCCCCCACGTCCTGTCGGGCGTGTCCGGCGCAGAGCTGCCGGAGTCAGCCTCGGCTCTTTGCCCGTCTCGAACGTAGTCACGATCGAGATCGGTCTCGCCATCGCTCTCCTCGTTCTCACCCTCATGGGCGTGAAGAACTCGGCCGGCGCGCTCAACGTCGTGTCGGTGTCGATCGCCGGCGGTGTGCTGTTGATCGCACTGATCCTGGCGTTCACCCGATCGCGGGGTCGTTGGCTCACCCAGTGGATCGGTGTCCGGCTGCGCTACGCCTTCCGGTCGCACAGCCGGACCGCGAAGCGCGTCGCGCCCCAGGAGTCCAAGCCCGGTGACGACGAGATGCAGGTGCTCGGCCCGGAGGACCCGCGCGTCGCGTTGCTGCGCCTCGCGATCCCGGACCTGGTGATCGCGAAGGGCGTGGACCACGAACGCCGCCCGCTCGCGCTGTCGTGGCACGACGGCGTGTGGACGGCGGTGCTGCTGGTCGACCCGACCCCGCCGCTGATCTCCGCGGTCGGCTCGGCCCCGTCGCTCCCGCTCGGCGCGCTGGCGCCGTGCCTGGAGGACCGCGGTGTCGTCCTGGACGCGATCACCGTCATCTGGCACTGCTACCCCGGCAGCGCGGCGCTTCCGCCGAACTCGCCGGCGATCAGCTCGTACATGGAAGTGCTCGGCTCGATGCCCGCGGCTGCCCGGCGCACCACGTGGATCACGGTGCGGCTCGACCCGCGCCGCTGCGGTGAGGCGATCAGGGAGCGTGGCGGCGGCGTCGTCGGCGCCCACCGCGCGTTGATCGGCGCGTTGTCCCGCGTCCGCAACGCGTTGGAGTCCGCGGGCGTGGCGATCCGCCCGCTCGACTCGGACGAGCTGCTGCGCGCGGCGATCTCGTCGGCCGAGCTGACCGCGGCCGTCGGCAACACGAACCCCGTGTCGCTGCGGGAGAAGTGGTCGGGCGTCACCGCGGGTGGCGTCGGTCACGCGAGCTACGCGATCACCGGCTGGCCGTCGAAGGGCTTGCGGGGCAGCCTGAACTCGCTCACGGGCGTGCGCGCGCTGTCCTCCACGCTGGCGATGTCGATCTCACCGTCCCGTGAGGACGGTCAGGTCTCGCTGCGCGGCCTGGTGCGGGTGAGCGCCCGCACGCCGAGCGAGCTCGACCGCGCCGAGAACCAGCTGGAGAAGCTGAGCGACAACCTCGACATCACGCTGACCCCGTTGCGGGGCATGCAGCTCGCCGGCCTCGCCGCGACGCTGCCGCTGGGAGGTGTGGCATGAGCTCGTCCCGTCTGCTCGACGCGCGCGGCCGCGACGGGGTGGCACCGGAGTTCCTGGTGTCGCCGACCATGCTCGACGTGGTCAGCCCGAGCGGCGACCGCGGCGGCATGATGCTCGGCCAGGGCGTCAAGGGCGAACCGCTCACGGTGTCCGTGCTGCGCCCCACGCCGACCCGCATGGTGGTCGTCGGCGGCCTGTACCTGGCTCGCCAGATCGCGTTGCGGGCCATGGCGACCGGCGCGTTCATCATCATCGCGACGGGCCGCCCCCAGGCCTGGCAGCCGGTCGTGCGCGCGGCGGGCCAGGGCCCGGACGGCCGTCCGTCCCAACTGGTGCAGCTGCGCCGCCTCTCACCGGCCGACCTGCCGCGCCCGACCGAGGACATGCCGCTGCTCGTGATCCACGACGGCGGCCACGTCCCGCAGGAGCTGTTCCCGCCACGCGCCCCGTGGCAGACCACGATGTACGTCCTGCCGTACCTGCACCCGCAGGCCACGTCGACGGCGAACAACGCGGACCTCGTGCTTCTGCAGCGCCTTCCGATGGGCCAGGCGCAACTCGCCGGTCAGATGTGGCGCCTGCGGCCGCAGATGTTCCAGCAGCTGACGCAGCTGAAGGACGACCAGGTGATCGCCATGGGCCAGGACATGTGGGCACACCTGCGCCTGTACACGACCCCGGCCGAGCAGCAGATCCTCGGAGCGGTGCGCCGAGGCGATTGAGACGCTCGACAAAATAGGCGAAACCTGCGCCCCGGACGGTTGAACCGTTCGGGGCGCAATTGTTTTGTCCATAGCTCAGCGGCACCAACTAATTCACAGGGCCCGCAAATCTGTGGATTCGCCATTCGATGGCAGTTTCGTGGACCTTCTTGTGCGAAATCCGTCTGCGCCACTAAGAAAACTCTCACTGCACCACCCTGCGACGAGGGAGCACGCTGCTATGGGTGAATCGTGGCTCAGACGAGCGGCTGGAATCGGACTGGTGGCGGGCACCGCGCTCGCGTTGACGTCCGTCTCCGCCACCGCTGCGCCCGAGGGGGAGATTCGGAACCTCGGTGCGTCCAACGCGGTCAAGGACAACTACATCGTCGTGCTGAAGGACATCAGCACCGCGAGCGTCGAGAACATCAGCGCCAAGTACAGCGCACAGGTGAAGCACTCCTACAGGTCCGCTCTGCGCGGTTTCTCCGCCCAGATGTCCGAGGCCCAGGCCAAGCGCCTGGCCGCCGACCCGGCCGTCGCCTACGTCGAGCAGGACGCCGAGGTCCACCTGACGGACACGCAGACCCCGACCCCGTCCTGGGGCCTCGACCGCATCGACCAGCAAGCCCTCCCGCTGGACAACAGCTACACCTACCCGAACCGCGGCGCGGGCGTCACCGCCTACATCATCGACACGGGCATCCGCTTCAGCCACAGCGACTTCGGCGGCCGCGCCGTCTCCGGCCGCGACACGGTCGACAACGACAACGATGCCACCGACTGCCACGGCCACGGTACCCACGTCTCCGGCACCGTCGGCGGCACGAAGTACGGCGTCGCCAAGGACGTGAAGCTGGTAGGCGTCCGAGTCCTGAACTGCAGCGGCTCCGGCACCTTCGCAGGCGTCATCGCCGGCATCGACTGGGTGACCGAACAGGTCACCAACAACCCGGCCAACAAGCCCGCCGTGGCCAACATGTCCCTCGGCGGCGGCGCCAACGACACCGTCGACGCGGCCGTAAAGCGCTCCATCGCAGCAGGCGTCACCTACGGCCTGGCCGCAGGCAACGACAGCGGCGCCAACGCCTGCAACACCTCGCCGGCCCGCACCCCGGAAGCCATCACGGTCGGCTCCACCGACCGCACCGACGCCCGCTCGTCGTACTCCAACATCGGCACTTGCCTGGACATCTTCGCCCCAGGCCGCGACATCACGAGCGCCTGGCTGACCGACGACAACGCCACCAACACCATCAGCGGCACCTCGATGGCCACCCCGCACGTGGTGGGCGCGGCAGCGGTGTACCTGGGCTCGTCCCCCACGGCCACACCGCAGCAGGTCCGCGACGCCCTGGTGGACAACGCCACCTCCGACGTGGTCACCAGCCCAGGCACCGGCTCCCCGAACAAGCTCCTGCACATCACCGGCACGGCCCCCGGCAACCCGCCGGGCCAGTGCCCGGCCGTCACCAACGACACCGACATGGCCATCCCGGACGCCTCGTCCGTGACCTCGTCCATCACCATCGCCGACTGCAACGGCAAGGCCAGCGCCACCGGCACCGTGAAGGTGGCCATCAAGCACACCTACCGAGGCGACCTGGAACTGGCCCTGATCACCCCGTCCGGCGCGGTGAAGACCCTGAAGGTCTCGAACGGCAGCGACAGCGCCGACGACATCAACGCCACCTACAACGTCAATGTGTCCACTGAGGACGCCAACGGCACCTGGCAACTACGAGTCCGCGACCTCTACCGCCAGGACACGGGCACGATCGACTCCTGGACCCTCGACATCTGATCCACCACTCCACCCCCGGAGCCCCCGGTCCCCCCGCCGGGGGCTCCTCCCTTTCCACGCCAAGCCGCAGCGCAGGCTCACGCAGGCGTCCCCTTGGATTCAGGCTCCCCCGCGACCCAACGTACCCGGCAGGTCTGACACTCCTGAGGCAATGACCAAGCCGAGGCACGTCCCGAAACCGCGATGCGAAGCGAGCCGGAAAGACCTGTACCCCACCGGCTAGCGGTAATTTCGCGGAACGCGGCCGCACAAACGCAGCCACGTACGCAGGCGATTGGGGCTTGACTTGAGTGCGAGGTAGTACCGCGTTCTGATCGGCCGGGCTCTTCATTCCCGGCTTTCATAGGCCGATACGCGCCTCGCAAGGGCCCTCGCGAAGCGGCGATGAAATGACCCGACTCATCAAGACCCACGCAACCACGCTGGAACCGGCCCCCAACAGCCCAGGTCAGCTGGACAGCGTCCGAACCCTCCGAGTCGCCTCAGCCCGAGCGGCCAGCTCCGAATCAGCCGGAAAATCAACCCGCACCAGGCTCAACCCGTGCGCAGGAGCCACGGTCACGCCGCTGGATCGAGCGTGGAGCGACAAGAGCGACCCCGGCCACTCGACCGCCTTCCGCCCCTCCCCGACAGCCAGCAACGCCCCGATGAGCGACCGAACCATCGAGTGGCAAAAAGCATCAGCGGAAACAAACGCGGTGATCACACCGTCCGAAGCACGCACCAGCTCGAGCCGCTGCAGCTCCCGGATCGTGGTAGCTCCTTCACGCCGCTTGCAGAACGCGCAAAAGTCGTGCTCCCCCAGCAACAACTCGGCCGCAGCGTTCATAGCGGAGACATCGAGCGGCCGCGGCCAGGCCAACGTGTCCAGCCGCCGCATCGGATGCGCCCCGAAAGCAGCATCCGTAACCCGGTACTCGTAGTGCCGCCGCAGGGCGGAGAACCGCGCATCAAACGCAGCCGGCACCACCCGAGCGGCAAACACCCGCACGTCGGAAGGCAGCACCCGAGCCAGCCGACGAGGCAGCCCATCCACGTCCACAGTGGACGGCAAGTCCACGTGGGCGACCTGCCCCGAGGCGTGCACCCCGGCATCGGTCCGCCCGGCCACGGTCAGGACGACGTCCTCGCGCAGCACCATCGACATGGTGTCCTCCAGGACGCCGCACACGGTCCGGCGCGACGGCTGGCGGGCCCAGCCCGAGAACTCCGTGCCGTCGTAGGCCAGGTCCAGGCGCACACGAACGAGCCCGCCGTCCCCGGAAGCGGGAACGACGGGCTCGTCAGCAGACGTACTGCTCAGGACTCGTCCTTCTTGGACTCGGCCTTCTCGTCAGCAGCCTCTTCGGCCTCGACGGCCTCAGCGGTCGGCTCGCCGTCAACCTCGACGGCGGCGTCCTCTGCGGCAGTCTCGTCGGCCTCGACGACAGCGGCCTCAGCCGGCTTCTCGTCCTTGGCGAACTTGGTCTTGCGCGCAGCCTCGGCCTCGGTGGAGACGAGCTTCTGCTGCACCAGCTCGATGATGGCCATGGGGGCGTTGTCGCCCTTGCGCGCCAGCGTCTTGGTGATGCGGGTGTAGCCGCCGGAACGGTCGCTGAAGAACGGACCGATCTCCGCGATCAGCTTGTGCACGACGTCCTTGTCGCGGATCACCTTCATGATCTCGCGACGGTTGTGCAGGTCGCCGACCTTGGCCTTGCTGATCAGCTTCTCGGCGTACGGACGCAGCCGCTTCGCCTTCGCCTCAGTGGTCTTGATCCGGCCGTGCTGGAACAGCGCCGTCGCCAGGTTGGCGAGCAGCAGCCGCTCGTGCGCCGGAGACCCACCGAGCCGGGGGCCCTTGGTAGGGGTGGGCATCGCTTACTCCTGTAACTGAAAGAGATCCTCTAGCTCTGATTCAGAGCGTCAGAGCTGCTCGGTCTCCGCGTAGTCCTGACCGTCGTCGTGGGGGTCCAGACCGGCACCGGCACCCCAGCCGCCATCGGCGGGGTGGTAGTCCGACGCGGCGGCGGACGGGTCGAACCCAGGAGGCGAGTCCTTCAGCGCGAGGCCGAGGCCGACGAGCTTCATCTTGACCTCGTCGATCGACTTCGCACCGAAGTTGCGGATGTCCAGCAGGTCCGCCTCGCTGCGCGACACGAGCTCACCGACGGTGTGGATGCCTTCCCGCTTCAAGCAGTTGTAGGAACGGACCGTGAGGTCCAGATCCTCGATAGGCATCGCGAACGCCGCGATGGTGTCGGCCTCGGCCGGCGACGGGCCGATCTCGATGCCCTCGGCGTCGATGTTCAGCTCGCGAGCGAGGCCGAACAGCTCAACCAGGGTCTTACCCGCGGAGGCAACCGCGTCCCTCGGAGTGATCGAGGGCTTGGTCTCCACGTCGAGGATCAGCTTGTCGAAGTCCGTGCGCTGCTCGACACGAGTCGCCTCGACCTTGTACGTCACCTTGAGAACCGGCGAGTAGATCGAGTCGACGGGGATGCGGCCGATCTCGGCGCCCGCCTGCTTGTTCTGCACGGCCGGGACGTAGCCGCGACCGCGCTCGACCACGAGCTCGATCTCCAGCTTGCCCTTGCCGTTCAGGGTCGCGATGTGCAGG
The DNA here is from genome assembly GCF_016907955.1 of Lentzea nigeriaca. Lineage (GTDB taxonomy): Bacteria > Actinomycetota > Actinomycetes > Mycobacteriales > Pseudonocardiaceae > Lentzea > Lentzea nigeriaca. The sequence goes on from NZ_JAFBCX010000004.1 coordinate 645,694, forward strand.
TCGGGGTTGTGCACGGTGACACCGGCCGGAGGCACGATGTCGCCCGCGGTCACCACACCGGGGCCCTGCTTGCGCAGGTACATGGTCACCGGCTCGTCCTCCTCGGACGAGACGACGAGCTCCTTCAGGTTCAGGATGACGTCGGTGACGTCCTCCTTCACCCCGGGAACCGTGGTGAACTCGTGCAGCACGCCGTCGATGCGGATGCTCGTGACAGCAGCACCGGGGATCGACGACAGCAGCGTGCGGCGGATCGAGTTGCCGAGCGTGTAACCGAAGCCCGGCTCCAACGGCTCGATGACGAACCGGGAACGGGTCTCGGAGACCGCTTCCTCGCCGAGCGAGGGGCGCTGGGAAATCAGCACTGGGTTCTTCCTTCCTACGACGACGACCGCTATTTGACGCCGTCAAGACGCCGGTGCGGAGACCGGCAAACGCACTCGGCGCACCCTTCGCGCCGAAGCGGGACCCGACCCGAGCCACTGTCCGCAGTGTTTGATCACTTTGGAGACAGTGGCTCGGAGAGGATCACTTCGAGTAGAGCTCGACGATGAGCTGCTCGGTGACAGGCGTGTCGATCTGCGCGCGCTCGGGCAGCTGGTGCACGAGGATGCGCAGGGTCGACGGGACGACCTGCAGCCAAGCCGGGATCGGACGGTCACCGAAGGAAGCGCGAGCGGCCTCGAAGGGCAGCGTCGGCTGGGACTTCGGCTTCACGTCGATGATGTCGAACTTCGACACCTGGTAGCTCGGGATGTTCACCTTCTGGCCGTTGACCAGGAAGTGCCCGTGGCTGACCAGCTGGCGAGCCTGGCGACGCGTGCGGGCGAGGCCCGCGCGGTACACCACGTTGTCGAGGCGGGCCTCGAGGATCTGGAGCAGGTTCTCACCGGTCTTGCCCGGACGACGAACCGCTTCCTTGTAGTAGCGGACGAACTGCTTCTCGAGGACGCCGTAGGTGTAGCGAGCCTTCTGCTTCTCCTGGAGCTGCAGCAGGTACTCGGACTCCTTGACCCGGCCACGGCCGTGCTGGCCGGGCGGGTACGGACGGCGCTCGAACGCCTGGTCCCCACCAACGAGGTCGACCTTCAGGCGGCGCGAGATACGCGTCGCAGGTCCCGTGTAACGAGCCATTAGTTCTTACTCCTCCCCGTGCCTCAGACCCGGCGCCGCTTGGGCGGGCGGCAGCCGTTGTGGGGCTGCGGGGTCACGTCCTGGATGGTGCCGACCTCGAGACCGGCTGCCTGCAGCGAACGGATCGCGGTCTCACGGCCGGAGCCGGGACCCTTCACGAACACGTCCACCTTGCGCATGCCGTGCTCGGCGGCCTTGCGGGCGGCGTTCTCGGCAGCCATCTGCGCCGCGAACGGCGTGGACTTGCGCGAGCCCTTGAAACCCACGTGGCCGGCGGACGCCCAGCTGATCACGTTGCCCATCGGGTCCGTGATAGACACGATGGTGTTGTTGAACGTGCTCTTGATGTGCGCCTGGCCGTGCGAGACGTTCTTCTTTTCCTTGCGCCGGATCTTCTTGACCCCGGCGCCCTGGCGGGACTTCGGTGGCAAAACGAGCTCCTAAGTTGAGGGCAGTAGACGCGAGGTCTTACTTCTTGCCGGCCTTCTTCTTGCCGGCCACGGTCTTCTTCGGACCCTTGCGGGTACGGGCGTTCGTCTTCGTGCGCTGACCGCGAACGGGCAGGCCGCGACGGTGCCGAAGACCCTCGTAGCAACCGATCTCCATCTTGCGACGGATGTCGGCCGCGACCTCACGGCGAAGGTCACCCTCGACCTTGTAGTTCGTCTCGATGTAGTCCCGCAGCTTGGCGAGGTCGTCGTCGTTCAGATCCTTGACCCGGAGGTCAGGGGAGATCTGGGTGGCGGCGAGCAGCTCCTTGGAGCGCGTACGACCGATGCCGAAGATGTAGGTGAGCGCGATCTCCATCCGCTTCTCGCGGGGGAGGTCGACGCCAGCGAGTCGTGCCATGTGGCGATTAACTCCTGTCGATTACTTCCAGGTCTGCTCCTCGCCCAATCCCGGTGACTGACTCGCTGTGTGTCGTCCGGCTGCTCTCACAGCCGGTGTCCCGGCCCCGGCCTGGAATCCGGGGGTGTCCGCACGCTTGAAGCCCTACGTGCGGTAGGTGCGAGGAGTTTCTCGTTACTGCGTCATCGATGATCTCGACGAGCGCGTGGTGGAACTGCTCAGCCCTGGCGCTGCTTGTGGCGCAGGTTCTCGCAGATCACCATGACCCGGCCGTGACGGCGGATCACCTTGCACTTGTCGCAGATCTTCTTGACGCTCGGCTGGACCTTCACGCCTGAGATCTCCTGCTATTGGAGGTCACTTGTAGCGGTAGACGATGCGCCCGCGGGACAGGTCGTAGGGCGAGAGCTCCACGACAACCCGGTCCTCAGGGAGGATGCGGATGTAGTGCTGTCGCATCTTGCCGCTGATGTGTGCGAGCACCTTGTGACCGTTCTCCAACTCGACGCGGAACATCGCGTTGGGGAGCGGCTCGACTACGCGGCCCTCGACCTCAATGGCCCCGTCCTTCTTGCCCATGTCCTCCGCGTTTCGTGACGGTGGTAATAACCTTTGGACGCGCGCCACCCCGGCTCGATCTCACCTCGGAGGGCATGACTGAACCGGCGCGACTGGTGCGCCACCTGACCAGTGTACGCAGTTCACTCCGGCAACCCAAATCGGGCCCCATCAGGGCCGTCGGAGGGCCGTACGGACCGCGCCAGCACAGGCCGGAGCTTGCCGATCTCGGTGATCTCGGCTTCGTGTTTGCCCAGCACCGACCTGAGCGTGCGGATGCGCTGCGAGGCGATCCGATAGCCGTATTCGGACAGGTCAGAGCATTTCTGAGCTGCGTTGTGGAGCGCTACGTCGCCCGATCCGACGCCGTAGCTCTCCAGGGACGGGTCGCCTGGCCCGCGCTGGGTGAACCCCGCCCTGTCGAGGCAGCGCAGCAACGTCACCTCGGCCGCACGCGTCTCCGCGTCCTCGGGTCCGGACTTGAGCCGCGCGTTCCACTCGTTCACGACGGTGTCGTGCAGCGCGGTGATGCGACTCACGGCGTCGACGTACTCGGGCCCGGCGGCGATCCGAGCCTTGCCTCCACACCCGCCGTCGACTGGTGGCGGAGGACTGACGAAGTTCGGCCGGACGATCCGCACGTCGCCGAACGGCGGCGCGCACCGCTCGACCTTGGCGATGGCGTCGGCCAGGAAGATCCGGTCGGCGATCTGGTCCGCGGGAACGTCCTGGTAGGTGAAGTCGGTGGCCGGCTTAGAGGCAGCACAGCCTGAAACTGAAATCAGAAGGGCGGACAGGACGAAACGGGTGACCCCCACAATGCCCCCAAGCATTGACTCGTTCGTCACCCCGACCATATCGGCGTTGACAAACGAAATAACCCCGCTCGCCTCAGGGCGAACGGGGTTATTCCAAGCCTTCTGGGACTAGTCCTCTTCAGGCGCCGTGAGCACCCACGGACCGTCCTCCGTGATGGCGACGCTGTGCTCCCAGTGCGCGGCCCGCGTCCCGTCGAGCGTGATGACGGTCCAGCCGTCCTCGAGCTCCTGGGAGTCGTCCGTGCCGAGCGTCAGCATCGGCTCGATCGCGATGGCCATGCCGACTTTGAGCCTCGGCCCCTTGCCGGGCTTGCCGTAGTTCGGCAGGAACGGGTCCATGTGCATCTTGGTGCCGATGCCGTGGCCGCCGTAGTCCGCGACGATGCCGTACTCGATGCCGTCGCGCTCACCCGACTCGATGGCCGAGGTCTCGATGGCGAACGAGATGTCCGTGAGCCGCCCACCCGGCACCGCGGCCTCGATGCCCGCGAGCATCGACAGCCTGGTCGCCTCGGACAGCTTGTGGTCGGCCGGCGAGAGCTCACCGCAGCCGACGGTGACGGCCGAGTCGCCGTGCCAGCCTTCGAGGATCGCACCGCAGTCGATCGAGATCAGGTCGCCCTCTGCCAGCACCTGCTTCTTGCTGGGGATGCCGTGGACGATCTGCTCGTTCACCGACGCGCAGATGCTCGCCGGGAAGCCGTGGTAGCCCTTGAACGACGGAATGGCGCCGGCGTCGCGGATGGTCTGCTCGGCGATCTCGTCGAGCTCCCACGTGGACACGCCGGGCTTCACCGCGTCGACGACGTTGCGCAACGCCCTCGCCACGACCAGGCCGGAGGCACGCATCGCCTCCAGCTGGCCCGGCGTCTTGATCTCGATCTTGCTCATGCTTTCGCTGCCACCTGTGACGACAGAGCGGAGCCGGTCAAGCAGTCCACCTGTCACTTCTCGTCGCGCAAGTTGTGCAGTGCGGCGAGAGCACGCTCACTGATCTCGTCGATCTCACCGACAGCGTCGATGGAGATGACCTTGTCCGCGTAGTAGTCGAGCAGCGGCGCGGTCTCGTTGCGGTACACCTGCTGCCGGTGCCGGATGACGTCTTCCTTGTCGTCCGTGCGCCCGCGCGCCAGCAACCGCTCCACCACGACGTCCTCGTCGACCCGGAACTCCAGCACGGCGTCGAGCTCGTGGCCACCGACGGCCAGGAACTCACCCAGCTTGTCGGCCTGAGCCACGTTCCGCGGGAACCCGTCGAGCAGGAACCCGTGGGCCGCATCCGACTCGGCCAGGCGCTTGCGCACCATCTCGTTCGTGATGGAGTCAGGCACCAGCGCGCCCTCGTCGAGGATGCTCTGCACCTCGAGCCCGAGCTCGGTCTGGTTGCTGATGTGTGACCGGAAGAGGTCGCCCGTCGAGATGTGCGGCACGCCGAGCTTGCGGCTCAACACTTCAGCCTGGGTGCCCTTGCCCGCACCGGGCGGGCCAACGAGAACGAGTCGCATCTAGCGGAGGAACCCTTCGTAATTGCGCTGCATGAGCTGGCTCTCGATCTGCTTCACGGTGTCGAGACCGACACCGACCATGATCAGAACCGCGGTGCCACCGAACGGGAAGTTCTGGTTCTGGCTGTCGCCAGTGAGGTCCAGGAACAGGTTCGGCAGGATCGCCACGATGCCGAGGTAGAGCGAGCCGGGCAGCGTGATGCGACCCAGCACGAACTTGAGGTACTCGGCGGTCGGACGACCAGGACGGATGCCGGGGATGAAGCCACCGAACTTCTTCATCTCGTCAGCACGCTCGTCCGGGTTGAACGTGATGCCGACGTAGAAGTACGTGAAGAAGACGATCAGCAGGAAGTAGACGCTGATGTGCACCCAGCTCGACTGCTTGACCAGGTAGGTCTGCACGAACGTTGAGAACCAGTTGGCCTCGGGAGAGGAGCCCTGGGTGAGGCGGACGATCAGGTCCGGCAGGTAGAGCAGCGACGAGGCGAAGATGACCGGGATGACACCGGCCTGGTTCACCTTGAGGGGAAGGTACGTCGACGTACCGCCGTACATACGGCGGCCGATCATGCGCTTGGCGTACTGCACAGGGATGCGGCGCTGAGCCTGCTCGACGTAGATGACGCTCGCGATGATGACGAGAGCGGCGACACACACAAGGGCGAAGGTGACGCCACTCTTGTTGAGGATGTTCTTGCCCTCGGCGGGAATCCGGGCGGCGATACCGGTGAAGATCAGCAACGACATACCGTTGCCGATGCCCTTCTCGGTGATGAGCTCACCCAGCCACATGATGACCGAGGTACCGGCGGTCATGGTGATGACCAGCACGATGAGGGTGAAGATGCTGTCCTTGCCAGGAATGACGTCCTGGTCGCACTCACCGAACAGCTGCCCGCGCACCGCCAGCGCCACCAGACCGGTCGACTGCAGAATCGCGAGCCCGATGGTCAGGTACCGCGTGTACTGCGTCAGCTTGCCCTGACCGGCCTGCCCTTCCTTCTTCAACTGCTCGAACCGCGGGATGACCACGGTGAGGAGCTGAATGATGATGCTCGCGGTGATGTAGGGCATGATGCCCAGCGCGAACACGGACAGGTTGAGCAACGCCCCACCGCTGAACAGGTTGATCAGCGAGTAGATGTTCTGGCCTTCGAGCTGTTCGGCACACGCCCGCACGTTCTTGAAGGACACGCCCGGCGCGGGCATGGTCGCACCGAGCCGGTACACAATGATGATCCCGAGCGTAAACAGGATCTTCTTGCGTAGATCCGGCGTCGCGAGAGCCGAGCGGAATGCGCCGAGCACGCGAACCTCCTGAGCGTTGCCGACCCCCAGGGACCGGCACATGCGGTAGTTGGCAGGCCGCAGCAGGCAGCCACGACCAAACAACCCGGAGGACATCCGGGTTCAGCAGGCGACTCTAACAGCCCCCCACGACCTGCCCGTACCCAGTGGCCAATCACAGGTTCCACTCGGTTGATCTCCCACGCCCCGGCTAGGCCATCCGGGGTAGCCTTCCGCCTGAATCCGTGCTATGAGCAGCGATTACGCCAGCCGCGAACGTTTGCGCCCACTCACCAGTTCCCACGATCACGCGGAAAAGTTCAGCTACCCGCAGAACCCACTTGAACGCCCAAGGTCGGCACACTCCGCACCCCAGACGTCTCGCGACGGCGAAGCCGAGCGGCGAGGCCGAAGGCGAGCCGAACCACCCAATACCGGGCCTGGTGGGGTGGGTCCCGTCACCAGCCGTGCCGGAGCGAGCCGCGCTCGGAACCGCAACCACCCACGCGACCGCAAGCCGCCCAAACCAACGGGCGTGCCATCTACCTGCGCGTGGCGCTGGTGGGTCTTTGATCAGACTGACTTTCTGGGGCGAAGCCCCAGAAAGCAGCGCAACAGACGCACGCACCGCAACCAACCTACGGACACGGAACCGGCAGACTCCGACGCAATCGGGGAACGACCACAAACCCACGCGCCCCCAAACCCGGCAGGCGACCGCAGGGGTACCCGCGATCCGGCAGGGTGTCGGCAAAGTCGTGTCCGGCTGGCTGATGGCGTCTGCAAGGCTCCGTTGGCGAATCCTGACCGTGCGACGAGGCCTCCAATTCGAGGACTGTGGAAACGCTCTTATGTGCTAGCCGCACCAGGTTGGTTGTAGAAAGGTGCCGATGACATCGTTGTCAGAACACCCCAACTACAGCCAACTTGCCTGTTCACGTCCGTGAGAGCGCGACCATCAGGTTGGCGAACCGGCTCCGGCCCTGCTCCCGGCAGCCGCTCCCGGCTTCGCCAACGGCGTCTGCAAGTACCACCAACTCAAGATCAACCAGCACTTTTCCACCGCCAACTCGCGGTGCATCGGCCGCCCCAGCGCACCGAAGGCCCGCCAGAGGACGAACCAGTTGGGTGTAGCTGGCGGCGATTCGATCAAGAGTTGGTGGTACTTGCAGACGCCAAGCCCAGCAGGGCGACTTTGCCGGGGCCTGCCCCGAGCTGGGAACCCCTGCATCTCAACGTACTCAGAGGGTCTGACACCCCCGGAGAAACGCCAAAGGGCCCCGAGGCGAAGCCTCAGGGCCCTTCAGACACATCTCAACGAGACGTTCACGCCACAGTGGTGGACCCACCAGCAGCAGCGATCTTCTCCACAGCGGTCTTGGAGAACTTGTTCGCCGTGACGTCCAGCTTGACGCTGACGTCACCGTCGCCCAGCACCTTGACGAGCGCGCCCTTGCGGACGAGCCCGGCCAGCACCAGCGCGGCGACGTCGACCGAACCACCCTCGGGGAACGAGGCGGCGATGTCGGAGACGTTCACCACCTGGTACTCGGTGCGGAACGGGTTGCGGAAGCCCTTGAGCTTCGGCAGCCGCATGTGCAGCGGCATCTGGCCACCTTCGAAGCGCGGCGAGACGTTCTTGCGAGCGCCCGTGCCCTTCGTACCGCGGCCGGCGGTCTTGCCCTTGGAGCCCTCACCACGACCGACGCGAGTCTTGGGGGTCTTGGCTCCGGGGGCGGGACGCAGGTCGTGAATCTTGATGGTCACGACTGGACCTCCTCGACCTCCACCAGGTGGCGCACGGCGTGGATCAGGCCGCGGACCTGGGGAGTGTCCTCACGCACGACCGACTGGCGGATCTTGCGCAGCCCGAGGGTGCGCATCGACTCGCGGTGGTTGTGCTTCGTACCGATGGTGCTGCGCACCTGGGTGATCTTGAGAGCCATGGTCAGACCCCCTGGCCCGCGCGAGCGCGGATCATGCCGGCGGGGGCGACGTCCTCGAGGGGCAGGCCACGACGGGCCGCGACCTCTTCCGGACGCTGCAGGCCCTTGAGGGCCGCCACGGTCGCGTGCACGATGTTGATCGCGTTGTCGGAGCCCAGGGACTTCGACAGCACGTCGTGCACGCCGGCGCACTCGAGGACGGCGCGGACAGCGCCACCCGCGATGACACCGGTACCGGCCGAGGCCGGACGTAGCAGGACCACACCGGCGGCCTTCTCACCCTGCACCGGGTGCGGGATGGTGCCGGCGATGCGAGGAACGCGGAAGAAGTTCTTCTTCGCCTCCTCGACACCCTTGGCGATGGCCGCGGGAACTTCCTTGGCCTTGCCGTAGCCGACGCCGACCATGCCGTCGCCGTCACCGACAACCACGAGGGCGGTGAAGCTGAAGCGACGACCACCCTTGACCACCTTGGAGACGCGGTTGATCGCAACCACGCGCTCGAGGTGGGGGGTCTTCTCCTGGGCCGCGCCGCCGCGGCCGCCGTCACGACGGTCGCGGCGCTCTCCGCGCTCGCCCCCGCCGCCTTCGCGACGCGTACGTCCTGGCATCAGGCGTCCCTCTCAATTCCAGTGATCTTCATTGTCAGAACTCCAGCCCCGCCTCGCGGGCGGCATCCGCCAGAGCAGCGATCCGGCCGTGGTACGCGTTACCACCGCGGTCGAACACGACCGCCGAGATACCGGCGTCCTTGGCACGGGCCGCGGCCAGCTGGCCGACCTTGGCCGCGCGGGCCTTCTTGTCGCCTTCCAGCGCACGCACGTCGGCCTCCATGGAGGAAGCGGACGCCAGCGTGTGGCCCTTCAGGTCGTCGATGATCTGCACGGTGATGTGCTTCGACGACCGGTGCACGACCAGGCGCGGACGCTCGGCGGTGCCGCTGACCTTCTTGCGGAGGCGGAAGTGGCGACGGGCCTTGGCAACACGACGCCTGGTGGAGATGTCCTTGCCCACCGGCTTGCGCTTCGTAACAGTCGACTCGCTCATGTCACTTACCCGTCTTTCCGACCTTGCGACGGATCTTCTCGCCCGAGTAGCGGACGCCCTTGCCCTTGTACGGGTCGGGCTTGCGCAGCTTGCGGATGTTGGCGGCGACCTCACCGACCAGCTGCTTGTCGATACCCGAGACGGAGAAACGGGTCGGGGTCTCCACCGCGAAGGTGATGCCCTCGGGGGCCTCGACCTTGACGGGGTGGGAGTAACCGAGCGCGAACTCGAGCTCAGAGCCCTTGAGCGCGACGCGGTAACCGACGCCGTGGATTTCCATCTTCTTCTCGTAACCCTGGGTCACGCCGACAACCATGTTGTGCACCAGCGTGCGCGACAGGCCGTGGAGCGCGCGGACGCGGCGCTCGTCGTTCGGGCGCTTGACCTCGAGAGTGCCGTCCTCGGCCTTCTCCAGGCTGATCGGCTCAGCGATCGTCAGCGACAGGGTGCCCTTCGGGCCCTTGACGCTCACGTCCTGGCCGGCGATGTTCACGTCGACCCCGGAGGGGACAATGATCGGCTGCTTACCGATGCGCGACATGTCTACTCCCCCTTACCAAACGTAGGCGAGGACTTCTCCGCCCACGCCTGCCTTGTTGGCCTGGCGGTCGGTCATGAGACCGCCAGAGGTCGAAATGATCGCCACGCCGAGGCCGCCGAGAACTCGGGGCAGGCTGGTGGACTTCGCGTACACGCGCAGGCCCGGCTTCGACACGCGGCGGAGGCCGGCGATGCTGCGCTCCCGGTTCGGGCCGTACTTCAGCTCGACGACGAGGTTCTTCGCGACCTCGCCCTCCTCGTCGCGGTACGAGGCGATGTAGCCCTCGCGCTTGAGGATCTCGGCGATGTTGGCCTTCAGCTTCGAGTGCGGCATCACGACCTTGTCGTGGTAAGCCGAGTTCGCGTTGCGCAGACGAGTGAGCATGTCTGCGATCGGGTCGGTCATCGTCATGGTGACCTGGTCAACCTTTCTCGCTGCGGTTCACCGGCTCAGGGTCCAGACCAGCCCTCCCACCCCAGAGAGAATTCAATGGAGCGGAGGGACTGGACGGTCGTGTGCGGGCCTACAGCGAAGTAATGGAGCTTGGAATTACCAGCTGGACTTGCTCACGCCAGGCAGCTCACCGCGGTGAGCCATCTCGCGCAGGCAGATCCGGCAGAGGCCGAACTTGCGGAACACCGCGTGGGGGCGGCCGCAACGCTGGCACCGGGTGTACGCCCGGACCTTGAACTTCGGCTTCTTCGCGGCCTTGTTGATCAACGCCTTCTTGGCCATCGACTCAGTTCTCCTTGAACGGGAAGCCCAGGAGCTTCAGCAGCGCCCGGCCCTCCTCGTCGTTCGTGGCGGTGGTGACGACGGTGATGTCCATGCCGCGGGGACGGTCGATCGAGTCGGGGTCGATCTCGTGGAACATCGACTGCTCGTTCAGACCGAACGTGTAGTTGCCGTTGCCGTCGAACTGCTTGCCCGAGAGGCCGCGGAAGTCGCGGATACGGGGCAGCGCGATCGTCAGCAGGCGGTCCAGGAACTCCCACATGCGGTCGCCGCGCAGCGTGACGCGCGCGCCGATCGGCATGCCCTCACGCAGCTTGAACTGCGCGATGGACTTGCGGGCCCGACGAACCTCGGGACGCTGACCGGTGATGATCGAGAGGTCCTTGACGGCACCCTCGATCAGCTTGCCGTCACGGGCGGCGTCGCCGACACCCATGTTGACGACGACCTTCACGACGCCCGGGATCTGCATCACGTTGGCGTAGTTGAACTGCTTCTGCAGCTCGCCGGTGATCTCAGAGCGGTAGCGCGTCTTGAGCCGCGGGATGATCTTCTCTGCGGTAGTCATGCTCAGATGTCCTTCCCGTTACGACGGGAAATGCGGACCCGCTTGCCCTCGTCGTTCGTACGGTAACCAACACGGGTCGGCTTGCCGTCCGAGTCGACCACCATCACGTTGGAGACGTTGATCGGGGCTTCCTGGGTCACGATGCCACCGGACTGCGCGCCACGCTGGGTCTGCGTGATCCGGGTGTGCTTCTTGATCCGGTTGACACCCTCGACCAGGACCTTGCCGGTCTCCGGGTAGGCCTGGATGACCTTGCCCTTCGCACCCTTGTCCTTGCCGGCGATGACGACGACCGTGTCGCCCTTCTTCACCTTCATGGTCAGAGCACCTCCGGAGCCAGCGAGATGATCTTCATGAACTTCTTGTCGCGCAGCTCGCGGCCGACCGGGCCGAAGATGCGGGTACCGCGGGGCTCGTTGTCGTTCTTGATGAGCACAGCGGCGTTCTCGTCGAAGCGGATGTACGAGCCATCCGGACGACGGCGCTCCTTGACGGTGCGGACGACGACCGCCTTGACGACGTCACCCTTCTTCACGCCGGCACCGGGGATCGCGTCCTTGACGGTCGCGACGATGATGTCGCCGATGCCCGCGTAGCGGCGGCCAGAGCCACCGAGAACACGGATGCAAAGGATCTCCTTCGCACCAGTGTTGTCGGCGACACGAAGCCGCGACTCCTGCTGAATCACTTACTTGCTCCTGACCATTCCTGGCCCGCCGGATTTCCGACCCGACGGGCTCGGTCTGTCTAGAAAGGACTTACTTGGCCTTCTCGAGGACCTCGACGAGCCGCCAGCGCTTGGTGGCCGACAGCGGTCGGGTCTCCATCAGCAGGACGCGGTCGCCCACGCCCGCCGTGTTCTCCTCGTCGTGCGCCTTCACCTTGGTGGTGGAGCGCATGACCTTGGAGTAACGCGGGTGCTTCTTGCGGTCTTCCAGCGCAACCACGATCGTCTTGTCCATCTTGTCGGACACGACGAGGCCCTCGCGGACCTTGCGGTCGTTGCGCTTCTCGGTCTGAACTTCGTTGCTGTCGGTCATGCCGCACCCTCACCAGTGGATTCCGGCGAAGCGGAGAGGCCGAGCTCCCGCTCCCGCATCACGGTGTAGATCCGGGCGATGTCGTGCCGGACCGTGCGCAGCCGCCGGTTGTTGTCGAGCTGGCCCGTGGCCATCTGGAAGCGAAGGTTGAAGAGCTCTTCCTTCGACTCCTTCAGACGCAGCACGAGCTCTTCCTCGGTGAGCTCACGCAGCTCGGAAGCGGTGGTACCCGCTGCCATCAGAACTCACCACCCTCACGCGTAACGATGCGGCACTTCATCGGGAGCTTGTGGATCGCGCGGCGGAGCGCCTCGCGAGCGACCTGCTCGTTCGGGAAGGCCATCTCGAAGAGGACGCGACCCGGCTTGACGTTGGCCACCCACCACTCCGGCGAACCCTTACCGGAACCCATGCGGGTCTCGGCCGGCTTCTTCGTGAGCGGACGGTCCGGGAAGATGTTGATCCAGACCTTGCCGCCACGGCGGATGTGGCGAGTGATGGCGATACGAGCGGACTCGATCTGCCGGTTCGTCACGTAGGCCGGCTCCAGAGCCTGGATGCCGTACTCACCGAAGGTGACCTTCGTGCCGCCCTTGGCAGCACCCGACCGCTTGGGGTGGTGCTGCTTGCGGTGCTTGACCCTGCGCGGGATGAGCATGACTCAGCTCTCCGTCTTCTCTGCAGCAGCCGGGGCCTCGCTGACGGCAGCGTCAGCAGCGGCACGACCGGCCTCGGTGCTCGTCGCCGTGGTGCCGCTGGCACCCGAGCGACGGGCCCGGTTCGGACGCTCGCCGCGGTCGCGGCGCGGGGCACGCTCGGCCGAGGGGGCCGCGTCGCGCTCGCGCTTGGCGGAGATGCCGCCGACCACGTCACCCTTGTAGATCCACACCTTGACGCCGATACGGCCGAACGTGGTGCGGGCCTCGAAGAAGCCGTAGTCGATGTCGGCACGGAGCGTGTGCAGCGGCACGCGGCCGTCGCGGTAGTGCTCCGAGCGGGACATCTCGGCGCCGCCCAGGCGACCGCCGCACTGCACGCGGATGCCCTTGACCTGCGGCGAACGCATGGCCGACTGAATGGCCTTGCGCATCGCGCGGCGGAAGGCAACGCGGTTGGACAGCTGCTCGGCAACGCCCTGCGCGACGAGCTGCGCGTCCGACTCGGGGCTCTTCACCTCGAGGATGTTCAGCTGGACCTGCTTCTTGGTGAGCTTCTCGAGCTCACCGCGAATGCGGTCCGCCTCGGCACCACGACGGCCGATGACGATGCCCGGCCGGGCGGTGTGGATGTCGACGCGAACCCGGTCACGGGTGCGCTCGATCTCCACCTTGGAGATGCCGGCACGCTCCATGCCGCGCGAGAGCAGCCGACGGATCTTGACATCCTCGGCCACGTACTCGGCGTACTGCTTGTCTGCGTACCAGCGGGACTTCCAGTCGGTGGTGATCCCCAGCCGGAAGCCGTGCGGGTTGATCTTCTGGCCCACTACCGCGTTCCCTTCACGCTGGTCTTCTTGGGACGAGACTCCACCTCGATGGTGATGTGGCTCGTCCGCTTGCGGATCCGGTACGCGCGGCCCTGGGCACGCGGGCGGAAACGCTTGAGGGTCGGACCCTCGTCCACGTAGGCCGCCGAAACCCAGAGGGTGTCGGGGTCCAGGGACAGGTTGTTCTCGGCGTTGGCCATGGCGCTGGCGAGCACCTTCGCGACCGGCTCAGAAGCGGCCTGGGGCGCGAACTGGAGCACGGCCAGGGCCTCGCTGGCGTTACGACCCTTGATGAGCTCGACGACGCGACGGACCTTCATGGGGGTGTCGCGGACGTAGCGAGCCCGAGCCACGGCGCGCGGAAACTCCTGCGCCTCAGCGTCCTTACGGGCGTTCATCGCTGCTTTTCCCTTGCTCTTCTCAGTTCGACGCCTAGCGGCGACGAGACTTCCGGTCGTCCTTGATGTGGCCCTTGAAGGTGCGGGTCGGGGCGAACTCGCCCAGCTTGTGCCCGACCATGGCCTCGGTCACGAACACCGGGACGTGCTTACGGCCGTCGTGCACCGCGATGGTGTGGCCCAGCATGTCCGGGATGATCGTGGACCGGCGGGACCACGTCTTGATGACGGTCTTCTTGCCCGACTCGTTGAGAACGTCCACCTTCTTGAGCAGGTGGTCGTCCACGAAGGGGCCCTTCTTAAGGCTGCGAGGCATCCTTCACTCCCTCCCTGCTCAGCGCTTCTTACCGGTGCGACGACGCCGGACGATGAGCTTGTCGCTTGGCTTGCGGCGGCGGGTACGCCCCTCGGGCTTACCAGCCGGGTTGACCGGGTGGCGACCACCGGAGGTCTTGCCCTCACCACCACCATGCGGGTGGTCAACGGGGTTCATGGCGACACCGCGGACGGTGGGCTTCTTGCCCTTCCACCGCATGCGGCCTGCCTTGCCCCAGTTGATGTTCTGGTGCTCGGAGTTGCCGACCTCGCCGATCGTGGCGCGGCAGCGGACGTCCACGTTGCGGATTTCGCCCGAGGGCATCCGCAGCTGGGCGTACGGGCCGTCCTTCGCCACGAGCTGGACCGAGGCGCCAGCCGAGCGGGCGATCTTCGCGCCGCCACCGGGGCGGAGCTCGATCGCGTGGATCACGGTGCCGACCGGGATGTTGCGCAGCGGCAGGTTGTTACCCGGCTTGATGTCGGCCTTGGGGCCGTTCTCAACCGTGTCGCCCTGCTTCAGCTTCTCCGGTGCGACGATGTAGCGCTTCTCGCCGTCTGCGTAGTGCAGCAGCGCGATGCGCGCGGTGCGGTTGGGGTCGTACTCGATGTGAGCGACCTTGGCCGGCACGCCGTCCTTGTCGTTGCGGCGGAAGTCGATCAGGCGGTAGGCCCGCTTGTGACCGCCACCCTTGTGCCGCGTGGTGATCTTGCCCGACGCGTTGCGGCCGCCCCGCCCGTGCAGCGGGCGGATCAGCGACTTCTCCGGAGTCGACCGAGTGATCTCGGCGAAGTCGGAGACGCTCGCACCGCGACGACCCGGGGTCGTCGGCTTGTACTTGCGAATGCCCATCTCTACGCAGTCCTCGTCATCAGGCGGCAGGGCCGCCGAAGATCTCGATCGGCTTGCTGTCCGAGGACAGGGTCACGATCGCGCGCTTCGTGTCCTTGCGCTTGCCGAACCCGGTGCGGGTGCGCTTGCGCTTGCCCTGCCGGTTGATGGTGTTGACGCTGACGACCTTCACGCCGAAGACCTTCTCCACGGCGATCTTGATCTGCGTCTTGTTCGAGCCCGGCGCCACCAGGAAGGTGTACTTGTTCTCCTCGAGAAGCCCGTAGGACTTCTCGGAGATCACCGGCGCGAGCAGGACGTCCCTGTGGTCGGGGATCACTTCGAGGCCTCCTCGTCCACTGCGACCGCCGCGGCCTCAGCGGAGCCGGCGCCGTTCTGCGCCTTGCTCGCCAAGAACACGTCGAGCGAGTCCTTCGTGAACACCACGTCGTCGTTGACCAGCACGTCGTACGTGTTGAGCTGGTCGGGAGCGATCACGTGCACGTGCGGCAGGTTGCGCACGCTGACCCACGCGACCTCGTCGGTGCGGTTCAGCACCACGAGCACGCGACGAGCCTGGGTGACCGACTCGAGCACCTTGCGGGCCGTCTTGGTCGACGGGGTGTCCCCGTCCACCAGACCGGACACCACGTGCACCTGGTTGGCACGAGCGCGGTCGGAGAGGGCGCCACGCAGGGCGGCGGCCTTCATCTTCTTGGGGGTCCGCTGCGTGTAGTCACGCGGCTGCGGACCGTGGACGACGCCACCGCCGGCGAACTGCGGCGCACGCGTCGAACCCTGGCGGGCACGACCGGTGCCCTTCTGGCGGTACGGCTTCTTGCCACCACCGGAGACGTCGCCGCGGGTCTTCGTGGCGTGCGTGCCCTGGCGAGCCGCGGCCTGCTGGGCCACGACGACCTGGTGCAGCAGCGCGACGTTCGCCTGCGCGTCGAACACGGCGGCGGGAAGCTCGACCGTGCCGGCGGACTTGCCGTCCGGCGTACGGATCTCAACCGTCGACATCAGGCACCACCCTTCGCGGCCGTCTTGACGAACACCAGACCGCCCTTGGGACCGGGAACGGCGCCCTTGATGAGCAGCAGGCCGTTCTCCACGTCGATCTTGTGCACCTTCAGGTTCTGGGTCGTGACGCGCACGTGGCCCATGCGGCCGGCCATGCGCAGACCCTTGAAGACGCGACCCGGGGTGGCGCAGCCACCGATGGAACCCGGCGAGCGGTGCTTGCGCTGGGTGCCGTGGCTGGAGCCGAGGCCCCGGAAGTTGTGGCGCTTCATGACACCCGCGGTGCCCTTGCCCTTGCTGGTGCCGGTGATGTCGACAACAGCGCCGGCCTCGAACACCTCAGCGGTGATCTCCTGGCCGACCTCGTACTCGCTGGCGTCGACCGTGCGCAGCTCCACCAGGTGGCGACGGGGCGTGACCCCGGCCTTGGCGAAGTGGCCCGCGACGGGCTTGTTGACCTTGCGCGGGTCGATCGCGCCGGTCGCCAGCTGGATGGCCGTGTAGCCGTCCTTCTCCTCGGTGCGAACCTGGGTGACGACATTCGGCTCAGCCTTCACGACGGTCACCGGGACGACCCGGTTGTTCTCGTCGAAGACCTGAGTCATGCCGAGCTTGGTGCCCAGGATGCCCTTGATCTGCCTGTCAGACATTGGTCCGTTACTCTCCGCGCCCAACGCTTACTGGATGTTGACGTCGACGCTGGCCGGCAGGTCGATGCGCATGAGCGCGTCCACCGTCTTCGGCGTCGGGTCGAGGATGTCGATCAGTCGCTTGTGCGTGCGCATCTCGAAGTGCTCGCGCGAGTCCTTGTACTTGTGCGGCGAGCGGATGACGCAGTACACGTTCTTCTCGGTGGGCAGCGGCACCGGCCCGACGACCCGAGCGCCGGTGCGCGTCACGGTCTCCACGATCTTGCGCGCAGACGCGTCGATCGCTTCGTGGTCGTAGGCCTTGAGCCGGATGCGGATCTTTTGTCCCGCCATGATGGCTTGCCGTTCCTCTGCTTCTCGTACCGCTGCGGTGCGGTGCCTCGGATGAGGCCTGTTACAGCCTCTTGGCGCGCTCCGCCCCTGTTGAAGTGTCATGGTGCCCGGTCCACGCGGTCGGGCGTGTCGCGCCCGGTGCGCATACCGGTCCCACTCAAGGTCTCCCCGGTGGGATTGGGCCTACCACAGCCCATGCACCCTGATGCCCATCTCCGCAAGGAGGCGTTCACTAACAGGGCGCGGACGCTCGGTGAAGGGCACGGGCACACACGAAGTGGCTCGGCCTTCGTCGAGCAACCCGTAAAGGATGCCACACGGGCGTGAGGCGCTCCAAATCGGGGTGGGTGAGTTGGAGGCAGATCACGTGCGGATCTTGGCCGGTGAACCGCCGTGTTCGTCGCATGTGGAGCGACACTCGTGACGGTTCCGTTGTGCGGCAACGGAATCTCCGCAGTGGATCTGCTCCCGCCGCACCCTGCGCGGGGTGACGTGAGCTGTCGCACAACTCACGTCGGTGAACGACGAAGGCCGGACCAACGAGTCGTTGGCCCGGCCTTGCGCCGAACTGCTGGCTACAGCTGGGTCACTTGACGATCTTGGTGACCGAGCCGGCGCCGACGGTGCGGCCACCCTCGCGGATCGCGAAGCGGAGGCCCTCGTCCATGGCGATCGGCTGGATCAGCTTGACCGACATGAAGGTGTTGTCACCCGGCATGACCATCTCGGTGCCCTCGGGCAGCGTCACAACGCCGGTCACGTCCGTGGTCCGGAAGTAGAACTGCGGACGGTAGTTGTTGAAGAACGGCGTGTGGCGGCCACCCTCGTCCTTGGACAGGATGTAGACCTGCGCCTCGAACTCGGTGTGCGGGGTCGTGGTGCCCGGCTTGACGATGACCATGCCGCGCTCCACCTCCTCGCGCTTGATGCCGCGGAGCAGCAGGGCGGCGTTGTCGCCGGCCTGGCCCTCGTCGAGGAACTTCTTGAACATCTCGATCGAGGTGACCGTGGTCTTCTTCGAGGTCTCCTTGATGCCGACGATCTCGACCTCTTCGTTGACCTTGATGATGCCGCGCTCGATACGGCCGGTGACGACCGTGCCACGACCGGTGATCGTGAAGACGTCCTCGACGGGCATGAGGAACGCCTTGTCAACCTCGCGCTCCGGCTCCGGGATCGCCGAGTCGACGGCGGCCATGAGCTCCAGAACGGACTTGCCCCAGGTCTCGTCGCCCTCCAGCGCCTTCAGCGCCGAAACGCGCACGACCGGCAGGTCGTCGCCCGGGAACTCGTACTCGGAGAGCAGCTCGCGGACCTCGAGCTCGACGAGCTCCAGGATCTCCTCGTCGTCGACCATGTCGGCCTTGTTGAGCGCAACGACGATGTAGGGGACGCCGACCTGGCGGGCCAGGAGGACGTGCTCCTTCGTCTGCGGCATCGGGCCGTCGGTCGCCGCGACCACCAGGATGGCGCCGTCCATCTGCGCCGCACCGGTGATCATGTTCTTGATGTAGTCGGCGTGACCGGGGCAGTCGACGTGCGCGTAGTGACGGTTCTCCGTCTGGTACTCGATGTGCGCGATCGAGATCGTGATGCCGCGCTGCTTCTCTTCCGGCGCCTTGTCGATCTGGTCGAACGCGAACGAAGCGTTCACATCGGGGTACGCGTCGTGCAGAACCTTGGAGATCGCCGCGGTCAGCGTGGTCTTGCCATGGTCGATGTGACCGATGGTGCCGATGTTGACGTGCGGCTTCGTCCGCTCGAACTTCGCCTTCGCCACTGGATTGTCCTCCTGGACTTCTTCTTTGCTGGTCCGGCGGGCAATGTAGTGGCCGCCCGCCGGACTTACACGTCAGGGTCGGATAGTGCGGACCCCAGGGACTTAACCCCGGAGAGCCCGCGGTGGAACTGCGGTGCTCCGGTGCGGGGTTATTCCCCAGTCGCCTTCGCGATGATCTCCTTCGAGACGTTCGCGGGAACCTCTGCGTAGGAGTCGAACACCATCGAGTAGTTGGCACGACCCTGGGTCTTGGACCGCAGGTCACCCACGTACCCGAACATTTCCGACAGCGGGACCAGCGCCTTGACGACACGGGTACCGCTGCGCTCCTCCATGGCCTGGATCTGGCCACGGCGGGAGTTCAGGTCGCCGATCACTTCACCCATGTAGTCCTCGGGCGTCGTGACCTCGACGGCCATGATCGGTTCGAGGATCGCGGGAGACGCCTGACGGGCGGCTTCCTTGAGGGCCATCGAACCAGCGATCTTGAACGCCATTTCCGAGGAGTCGACCTCGTGGTAGGCGCCGTCGAGCAGCGTCACCTTCACGCCGACCAGCGGGTAGCCCGCCAGCACGCCGTACTGCATCGCGTCCTGCGCACCCGCGTCGACCGACGGGATGTACTCACGCGGGATGCGACCACCGGTGACCGCGTTGACGAACTCGTAGAGAGCGCCGTCCTCGGTCTTCGGCAGCGGCTCGACGGTGACGAGCACCTTCGCGAACTGGCCGGAACCACCGGTCTGCTTCTTGTGGGTGTAGGAGTACTTCTCCACCGCCTTGCGGATGGTCTCCCGGTACGCCACCTGAGGCTTGCCGATGTTGGCCTCGACCTTGAACTCGCGGCGCATGCGGTCCACCAGGATGTCCAGGTGGAGCTCGCCCATGCCGGCGATGATGGTCTGGCCGGTCTCCTCGTCCAGGTTGACCCGGAAGGTCGGGTCCTCCTCAGCGAGCTTCTGGATCGCGGTGCCCAGCTTCTCCTGGTCGGCCTTCGTCTTGGGCTCGATGGCGACCTGGATGACCGGCTCCGGGAACGTCATCGACTCGAGGACGATCGGGTGCGCCGGGTCGGCAAGGGTCTCACCGGTCGTCGTGTCCTTCAGACCGATCACGGCGTAGATGTGACCGGCGATGGCCTCGGTGACCGGGTTCTCCTTGTTGGCGTGCATCTGGAAGATCTTCCCGATGCGCTCCTTGCGGTCCTTGGTCGCGTTGACGACCTGGGTGCCGGAGGCGACCTTGCCCGAGTAGACCCGGATGTAGGTCAGCTTGCCGAAGAACGGGTGCACGGCGATCTTGAACGCCAGCGCGGAGAACGGCTCGTCCGACGACGCCTTGCGGGTCGCGATGGTCTCGCCGTCCTGCAGCGTGCCCTCGACCGGCGGGAGGTCCAGCGGCGACGGCAGGAAGTCGATCACCGCGTCGAGCATGGGCTGAACGCCCTTGTTCTTGAACGCGGAACCGCACAGCACCGGGTAGGCGGAACCCTCGGCGACGATCTTGCGGATACCCGCCTTGATCTCGTCGACCGTGAGGTCGCCCTCCTCGAGGAACTTCTCCATCAGCTCGTCGCTGGTCTCAGCGACGGCCTCCAGCAGTCCCTCGCGGTACTCCTGCGCCTTGTCGACGAGGTCGGCCGGGATCTCCTCGACCGTGTAGTCCTCGCCCTTCTGGACCTCGCCACGCCACGTCAGAGCGCGCATCTCGACCAGGTCGACGACGCCGATGAAGTCGCTCTCGGCACCGATCGGGATCTGAATCGGGAGCGGCTTCGCGCCGAGGCGCTCGGAGATGGTGCGGATGGTGAAGTAGAAGTCCGCGCCGAGCTTGTCCATCTTGTTGACGAAGCAGATGCGCGGGACGTCGTACTTGGTCGCCTGCCGCCAGACCTGCTCGGACTGCGGCTCGACGCCCTCCTTGCCGTCGAAGACGGCAACGGCGCCGTCGAGGACGCGCAGGTTGCGCTCGACCTCGACGGTGAAGTCGACGTGGCCGGGCGTGTCGATCAGGTTGATCTGGTGGTTCTTCCAGTAGCAGGTCGTCGCGGCGGACGTGATGGTGATGCCGCGCTCCTGCTCCTGCTCCATCCAGTCCATCACGGCCGCGCCGTCGTGGACCTCGCCGATCTTGTAGCTGATCCCCGTGTAGAAGAGGATCCGCTCAGTCGTCGTGGTCTTGCCCGCGTCGATGTGCGCCATGATCCCGATGTTGCGGACCTTGGCAAGATCAGTGAGCACGTCCTGTGCCACGGGTCTTTCCCCTGTCTTGAGCTTGTCAGCTCACTAGGGCCGGGAGAGCCCGGCTCCTCGCGGAGCCGGGCGTCACATCACCAGCGGTAGTGGGCGAAGGCCTTGTTGGACTCGGCCATCTTGTGCGTGTCCTCACGGCGCTTGACGCTCGCACCGAGACCGTTGCTCGCATCGAGCAGCTCGTTCATCAGACGCTCGACCATGGTCTTCTCACGACGCTGCCGCGAGAAGGTGATCAGCCAGCGGAGCGCCAGCGTGGTGGCACGGCCGGGCTTGACCTCGACCGGGACCTGGTAGGTCGCGCCACCGACGCGGCGGCTCTTGACCTCGAGAGCCGGCTTCACGTTGTCGAGCGCGCGCTTCAGCGTGACGACCGGGTCGGTACCGGTCTTCTCGCGAGCACCCTCGAGCGCTTCGTAGACGATCTTCTCGGCCACCGAGCGCTTGCCGTCGATCAGCACCTTGTTGATGAGCTGAGTCACGAGCGGCGAGCTGTAGACCGGGTCGGAGATCAGCGGCCGCCTGGGGGCCGGTCCCTTGCGGGGCATCTCAGCTCTTCTCCTTCTTCGCGCCGTAACGGCTGCGAGCCTGCTTGCGGTTCTTCACACCCTGGGTGTCGAGAGAGCCACGGATGATCTTGTAACGAACACCCGGCAGGTCCTTCACACGACCGCCACGCACGAGCACCATCGAGTGCTCCTGGAGGTTGTGGCCCTCACCGGGGATGTACGCCGTGACCTCGATACCGCTGGTCAGCTTCACGCGAGCGACCTTGCGCAGTGCGGAGTTCGGCTTCTTGGGGGTGGTGGTGTAAACGCGGGTGCACACACCGCGCCGCTGCGGCGAGCCCTTGAGGGCCGCCGTCTTCTGCTTCGCCACCTTGTCCTGGCGGCCCTTGCGGACCAGCTGCTGGATCGTTGGCATTCGCCGGCTGCTTCTTCCGTCTTTGCGGGTTCCCCTCGCGGTTCACCCTGGTGTTTCTTGATCCCTCTCTGCACCCGAGGTCGGGCGTGTCGCCCGCTCCCAAGGTCCGCAAGCAACAGTTCAGACCAACAACGGCTTCAACTGTCCCTGCGAGTGGAGGACACCACGGCCTCACGGGCACGCGGAGCGGCCCGACATGGGTCGGGCACGAGTAGCAAAGATACCCGCCCACGTCTACCCGGGTCAAAACGGGGGTACCGGCGCGACGCGTGCAGTACACATGGCACCTGCGGATTCACCTCGACGGAAGGCGCGAAACGGTGTGGCGGCAGTGGATCGCGCCGGTGGTTCCCACGGCGCTGAGCGTGGTGGGCCTCACAGCGCTCTTCGGTCATTTCCACGAGGAGAGCCGTCCGGACGCCGTCGGCGACTGCTGGGCAGTGCGATACGAGAAGATCGAGTGCTCGGCCTACGCCGGTCGCCGGCCCCGAGCTCAGGGAACGCGCCGTGCTCTGCGTGCCGAGTGCGACGGCGCGCCGAAGGTGACCGCGGTCCTCACCGGCTCTTCTGGCGAAGGGAAGCCATGAAGTTCTCCGTTCTGGTCGCCGTGCTCGCACTGCTGTTGTCCGGCTGCTCCGGGTGGCACGAGCAGGCCGGTGTCGGCGAGTGCGCGAAGCAGGTCGACGTGAACGACACGAGCGTCGACATGGCCGAAGTGGACTGTTCGTCCCAGGAGGCCGCGTACCGCGTGTCGTCGCGCGAGAAGCGGACGATGTGCCCGACCGGCGACTACCTCGACGAGACGTCGGGCCGGTCGAGGAGGACCGGCAAGACGCGGTACTGCTACGTGCTCAACGTCGAGGAAGGCGACTGCCTCAAGGCGACCAACCAGTACTTCCAGAAGGTGAGCTGCGGTGCCGGGACGCGCAAGGTGACCAAGGTCGTCGACGGCAAGTCGGACCGCATGTTGTGCGTCGGGCAGGACTCGAAGACGTACTCGCAGCCGCAGCGGACGATCTGCATCACCAAGTGAATCTCGGTGGTTGGCTCCTGCTTGACTGTGTTCGTGGACGACCTGATCGCGGCAATGGCCTCGCTGACCGGCTCTTCCTCCGATCCCGAGGTGCTCGGCGGCGACCGCGGTGACGTCGTGGTGGTGCGCGTCGGCGACGTGGTCGCCAAGGCACACCCCGCGGACACCGAAGTGGACGCGCTGCGGCAACGGCTGGAGATCGCGGCGGCACACCCCGAGCTGATGCTGCCGCCGCTGAAACCGCTGCAGTTCGTGGAGGACCGGCCCGTCACGGTGTGGCCGTACGGCACGCCGGTGAGCCAGGCGGACCCCGACGCGGCGCCGTGGGAGGAAAGCGCCGCACTGCTGGCGCGGCTGCACGCGCTGCCCGTGCAGGGCCCGGTGGCGGGCGCTCCGGAACGAATCGTGCGGGCCATCAAGGCCATGCCACCCGATCTACCGAACGCCGACGTCGTCTTGGAGGCCTTCCAATCCCTTCCGCCGTTGGACATGAGCGGCCGTGCGCTGATCCACGGCGATTGGCACCTCGGACAGCTCGTGCACCGGGGTGCGTGGCGGCTCATCGACGTCGACGATCTGGGGGTCGGCGATCCGGTGTGGGACCTGGCCCGACCTGCGGCTTTGTTCGCCGCAGGCATCCTTCCGGGTGATCTTTGGGCGCGGTTTCTCAACGCCTACCGTGAAACGGGAGGTGTGGCGCTGCCGACATCGGAATGGGAGGCGCTCAACATCCCGGCTCAAGCGTACGTTGTGCAAATGGCAGCGCGGGCACTAGTGACCGGCCTGCAAGCAGTGGAACCGCTGGTCGAGGCATGCCGTCGGATCATCGCTACGTACGGCAACGGCGACCGCGGCTAATATCGTTTTTGTCCGGTCCCACCCAGGAGGCTCACCACGATGCAGTGTCCCAAGTGTCATGCGAACATGCGCACGTTCGACCGCATGGGCGTCCACATCGAGCAGTGCGACGGCTGCCGCGGGGTCTTCCTCGACTACGGCGAGCTCGAGTCGATCACCCGCCTCGAGGCCACGTTGCACACGCCGCCGCCCGCAGCCCCGGCCCCTCCGCCCGCCGCCTACCCGCAGCCGGTTCAGCCCGCGTGGGGTGCCGCCCCGCAGCAGATCCACCACCACCACGGCGGCCACGGCTACTACGGCCACCGCAAGCACCACGGCCTCTCGGGTCTCTTCTTCTCTTCGTGAGCCCGGTGACGGCCCCGGATCCCTGCTCCGGGGCCGTTGACGACTACCGAATTTCGGGGCGATAATCGGTAGTCAACGGGAGGAGTAGCCATGTCTGTCGCGACCGAGGCCGCCCACATCCGCGATCTCTTCGCAACGATCGAGGAGATCGAGTCCGTGGCGTCGTCCCTGGCAGAAGACGACGAACGCCGTCACAAGCTCGACGGCGTAGTGGCAAAGACCCTGCGCCAAGCCCCACCCGTCCGCCCGGTCGTGGCCGGCGAACTCCTCGACCTCACCGAGAAAACCGTGAAGGCCTGGGCCCGCGAAGGCGTACTGGCCATCCACAGCCAAGAACCGCGCATGCTCCTCGACACCGTGCGCCTCCACGAGGTACTCCACCTCGTCTCCGACCTCCGCCGCGCAGGCAAAACCCGCGGCCTCATCGACGAAGTCCACCGCCGCCTCAGCGACCAGTCCCTCCTCGACCGGTCCGACCTCGCCTCCTCGTTGGACGAGATGCGCAGCGGCAAGGGACGCGTGGTCCGCCCAGTTTGATCCAGGTAGTAGAAACCCACACCGCTCACGCCCAGGCCAACGGCCTCCGCGGCCGAGCCCGCCTGGCCTACGAACGCTTCCTGGACGAACTGTCCCACTCCGGCTGCGCCGCCCTCGGCTACCGCGTGACGGGCCCGGAACCTCTTCCGCGCCTGTGCGTCAAACATCTGCGCGGTACCGACCGGGTGGTGGTCGCCTTCCCGTCCCCAGAAGTCGTGTGGGTCCTGCTGGTCGGCCCGCACGACGACGACCCCGGACTCGACCTCTACGAAGCCCTCTACGAGATGGCCGGCGTCCGCCCGCGCCTCTCCGAGAAGCGCACCAAGCCCCGCTGCTGCACCGACGAGTCCGGCATCCCACCTCTGGTGGACGAACACCTGGTCGACGACCTGGTCATCCGCGCCCGAGCGCTGGCGCGCGTCCGTCGCCGCTAGGACCCCTGATCGAACACGAACCCCTATCGACACTACCGACAAATTTTCTTGTCAAGACAGACTGAGTTGTCTTACGCTCGATCCCAACGACGAACGGAGACCACGATGTCCTTCCAGGCCTACCTCGACGGCGCGGAGAAGAAGACCGGCAAGACCCCGGCCGAACTGCTGGCGGCGGCCGCTGAGCGTGGCTACGACGCCACCACGAAGGCAGGCGTGGTCCTCGAGTGGTTGAAGAACGACTACGACCTGGGCAGAGGCCACGGCATGGCGCTGTACCACGTGCTGAAGAACGGCCCAGAGATCAGCGACAAGCACGTGGGCGCCAAGGGCAGCCACCGAGACGAGTCGACCACGCTACGACTCGACGGCATCGCCAACCGCCAGGCATGCTGACGCAAGGGTCCCCCGCGATTTCGGCTCCCCCGCGACCCAACGTACCGAGCGGGTCTGACACTGCCAGCGATCTCACGGCGATGGCGTAGGCGAGCGGCGAAGGCGCAGCCGAGTCGCCCCGAAGCGGACGGCGAGGCCCAAGCGAAGGCGGAGCCGAGCAGTCCTAGCACACCGGGCCGGTGGGGTAGATCCCGCCCGGACGTAACCACCCACGCAACCGCAAGTCGCCCAACGCACCAAGCGTGCCATCAACCCGTGCACGGCGATGGCGGGTCTTTGATCAGATTGGCGGGATCCGGGGCGGAGCCCCGAAAGCCTGAAACCCACCCGCCAAACGCAACCCACAAACAAAACAGCCCCCGGAAGCCAAGGCTCCCAGGGGCTGTTCAGCACCAACGACTAGCGGTAGTCGCGACCGAAGTCGTAGTCGTCCAACGGCACCGCGGCACCAGTTCCAGTCCCGAAGACGTCCGGCGTGTAGTACCCGTCGTCGTAGGAGGGGATCGCGTACGCAGCCGCACGCGCCTCCTCGGTCGGCTGAACCTGGATGTTCCGGTACCTGTTGATGCCCGTACCAGCCGGGATCAACTTACCGATGATCACGTTCTCCTTCAGACCGATGAGCTTGTCCGAACGCCCGTTGATGGCGGCGTCGGTCAGCACACGAGTGGTCTCCTGGAACGACGCCGCGGACAGCCACGAGTCGGTCGCCAGCGAGGCCTTCGTGATACCCATCAGCACCGGACGACCGGCTGCCGGCTCGCCACCCTCGGCGACGACGGCGCGGTTGCCCGACTCGAAGTCCGCGCGCTCGACCAGCGAGCCCGGCAGGAACTCCGTGGCACCCGAGTCGATGATCGTGACCCGGCGGAGCATCTGCCGGACGATGACCTCGATGTGCTTGTCGTGGATGGCCACACCCTGGGCGCGGTACACCTTCTGCACTTCCTGCACCAGGTGCAGCTGGGCCTCGCGCGGGCCCATGACGCGCAGGACCTCGTGCGGGTCCGGGGTACCTTCCAGCAGCTGCTGGCCGACGGCCACGTGGTCGCCGTCCTGCAGCGGGCCGGTCGCCGTGTTGGCGAGACGCTGACGCTTGGACAGCTTCTCGAACACGATCTCCTCGGAGCCGTCGTCCGGGATCAGCGTGATCTTCCAGAAGCGGTCGCCGTCCTCGATGCGAACGCGGCCGTCGACGTCGGCGATCGGCGCCTTGCCCTTCGGGACACGGGCCTCGAAGAGCTCCTGGACACGGGGCAGACCGGTCGTGATGTCGTCACCGGCCACACCACCCTGGTGGAACGTACGCATCGTCAGCTGCGTACCGGGCTCACCGATCGACTGGGCGGCGACGATGCCGACGGCCTCGCCGACGTCGACCAGCTTGCCGGTCGCCATCGAGCGGCCGTAGCAGGACGCACACACACCGACGGCCGACTCGCAGGTCAGCACCGAGCGCACCTTCACGCGGATGATGCCCGCATCGACCAGCGACTGCATCGCCGGGTCGCCGAGGTCGTCGCCGCGGTTCAGGATCAGGTTGCCCTGAGCGTCGTGGATGTCGTCCGCGACCGTGCGGGCGTAGACCGACGTCTGCGCGAACTCGTGCAGGACGACCTTGTCGCCCAGCTGCTCGCCGACGGTCATGTTCACGCCACGCGTGGTGCCGCAGTCGACCTCGCGGATGATGACGTCCTGCGAGACGTCCACCAGACGACGGGTCAGGTAACCCGAGTCGGCGGTACGCAGCGCGGTGTCGGCGAGACCCTTGCGGGCACCGTGCGTCGCGATGAAGTACTCCAGCACCGACAAGCCCTCGCGGAACGAGTTCTTGATCGGGCGCGGGATGTACTCACCCTTCGGGTTGGTCACGAGACCACGCATACCCGCGAGTGAACGGACCTGCGTCATGTTGCCGGCGGCGCCGGACTGGACGATGACGCGGATCGAGTTGTCCTCGGGGAAGTTGTCTTCCATGATCTCGTGGACCTGCTCGGTGGCCTTGGTCCACACCTTGACCAGCTCGGAGTTGCGCTCCTCGTGGGAGAGCTGACCGCGCTGGTAGCGCTTCTCGACGGCGTCCGCGAGGCGCTCGTGCTCCTCGAGGATGTCCTGCTTCGCCGCGGGCACGAGGACGTCCGAGATCGCGACGGTCACGCCGGAACGGGTGGCCCAGTGGAAACCGGCGTCCTTCAGCTTGTCCAGCGTCCGGGCGACGGTGACCATCGGGTACCGCTCGGCGAGGTCGTTGATGATCACGGCCTGCCGCTTCTTGGGCATGACCTCGTTGATGAAGGCGTAGTCCTGCGGCAGGATCTCATTGAACAGCACACGACCCAGCGTGGTCTCCGCGAGCCACGGCTGACCGGGCTCCCAGCCCTCCGGCTCCTGGCCCTTCGGCGGGTTCTTGTCCGTGATGCGGATCTTCACCATCGCCTGCAGGCCCAGGACCTTGCGGTCGAACGCCATCAGGGCCTCGGCGGGCGACGAGTAGGAGTGACCCTCGCCGATGTCGCCGGCCTTGTGCCTGGTCAGGTGGTACAGACCCGTCACCATGTCCAGACGCGGCATGGCCAGCGGCTTGCCGGACGCCGGGGACAGGATGTTGTTCGACGACAACATCAGGACGCGGGCCTCGGCCTGCGCCTCGGCCGACAGCGGCAGGTGAACAGCCATCTGGTCACCGTCGAAGTCGGCGTTGAACGCCTCACAGACCAGCGGGTGCAGCTGGATGGCCTTGCCCTCGACCAGCTGCGGCTCGAAGGCCTGGATGCCGAGGCGGTGCAGCGTAGGAGCACGGTTCAGCAGCACCGGGTGCTCGGTGATGACCTCTTCCAGCACGTCCCACACGGCCGGGCGCGCACGCTCGACCATCCGCTTGGCGGACTTGATGTTCTGCGCGTGGTTGAGGTCGACCAGCCGCTTCATCACGAACGGCTTGAAGAGCTCCAGCGCCATCTGCTTGGGCAGACCGCACTGGTGCAGCTTGAGCTGCGGGCCGACCACGATGACCGAACGGCCGGAGTAGTCGACGCGCTTGCCGAGCAGGTTCTGGCGGAACCGGCCCTGCTTGCCCTTCAGCAGGTCGGACAGCGACTTCAGCGGGCGGTTACCGGGACCGGTGACCGGGCGGCCGCGGCGGCCGTTGTCGAACAGCGCGTCGACGGCCTCCTGCAGCATCCGCTTCTCGTTGTTGACGATGATCTCGGGCGCGCCGAGGTCGATCAGTCGCTTGAGGCGGTTGTTGCGGTTGATGACGCGGCGGTACAGGTCGTTCAGGTCGGAGGTCGCGAAGCGGCCACCGTCGAGCTGCACCATCGGGCGCAGGTCCGGCGGGATGACCGGAACGCAGTCGAGCACCATGCCCTGCGGGTTGTTGCGGGTCGCCTGGAACGCGGCCACGACCTTCAACCGCTTGAGCGCACGCAGCTTCTTCTGGCCCTTGCCGCTGCGGATCGTCTCGCGCAGGACCTCGGCCTCGGCGTCGACGTCGTAGTCACCCAGCAGCTTCTGGATGGCCTCGGCGCCCATGGCACCGGTGAAGTAGTCGCCGTAGCGGTCGTACAGCTCGCGGTAGAGCAGCTCATCGGCGATGAGCTGGCCCTTCTCCAGCTTGGTGAAGGTGCTCCAGATCTCGTCGAGCCGATCCAGCTCGCGCTGGGCGCGGTCGCGGAGCTGGCGCATCTCGCGCTCGCCGCCCTCCTTGACCTTGCGGCGGACGTCGGACTTGGCGCCCTCCGCCTCCAGCTCGGCCAGGTCGGCTTCCAGCTTCTGAGCACGCGCCTCGACGTCCGCGTCACGGCGGTTCTCGACGCGCTTGCGCTCGACCTGCATCTCGCTCTCGAGCGTCGGCAGGTCGTTGTGGCGCAGCTCGGTGTTGACGCCCACGATGACGTAGGCGGCGAAGTAGATGATCTTCTCGAGGTCCTTGGGGGCCAGGTCGAGCAGGTAGCCCAACCGGCTGGGAACGCCCTTGAAGTACCAGATGTGCGTGACCGGAGCGGCGAGCTCGATGTGGCCCATGCGCTCACGACGCACCTTCGCACGGGTCACCTCGACGCCGCAGCGCTCACAGATGATGCCCTTGAAGCGCACGCGCTTGTACTTGCCGCAGTAGCACTCCCAGTCCCTGGTGGGACCGAAGATCTTCTCGCAGAACAAGCCGTCCTTCTCGGGCTTGAGCGTGCGGTAGTTGATGGTCTCGGGCTTCTTGACCTCGCCGTAGGACCACTGGCGGATGTCGTCCGCGGTCGCGAGACCGATGCGGAGCTCATCGAAGAAGTTGACGTCGAGCACGTCTACTCTCTTCCCCTTTTTAGATCGGTGGCAGCAGGAGCTGGTCGGAAAGGTCAGGGAGCGCTACGCGGGAGGCATTGCGCTCCCTGACCCGAGCGAGGTGACTAGTTGACGACGTCGTCCACGGAGGGCGACTCGGACCGCGACAGGTTGATGCCGAGGTTCGCGGCCGCGCGCTCCAGGTCCTCGTCGTCGCCGTCGCGCATCTCGATCGCGGCACCGTCCGAAGACAGGACCTCGACGTTGAGGCACAGCGACTGCAGCTCCTTGAGCAGCACCTTGAAGGACTCCGGAATACCGGGTTCCGGGATGTTCTCGCCCTTGACGATGGCCTCGTAGACCTTCACGCGGCCGAGCACGTCGTCGGACTTGATGGTGAGCAGCTCCTGCAGGGTGTACGCGGCGCCGTACGCCTGCATCGCCCAGCACTCCATCTCACCGAAGCGCTGACCACCGAACTGCGCCTTACCACCCAGCGGCTGCTGCGTGATCATCGAGTACGGGCCGGTCGAACGCGCGTGGATCTTGTCGTCGACCAGGTGCAGCAGCTTCAGGATGTACATGTAGCCGACCGACACCGGGAACGGGTACGGCTCGCCGGAGCGACCGTCGAAGAGCTGAGCCTTGCCGTTCTCCTTGACCATCCGCTCACCGTCGCGGTTCGGGATGGTCGAGCCCAGCAGACCCGTGATCTCCTCTTCCTTCGCGCCGTCGAACACCGGCGTCGCCGTCCGGGTGTTCGGCTCGACGTCGTACAGCTCCTCGGGCAGGTTCTTCGCCCAGTCCGGGTCGCCGTTGATGCTCCAGCCCTGCTTGGCGATCCACCCGAGGTGGGTCTCCAGCACCTGGCCGATGTTCATACGACGCGGCACACCGTGCGTGTTCAGGATGATGTCGACCGGCGTGCCGTCCTCGAGGAACGGCATGTCCTCGACGGGGAGGATCTTGCCGATGACGCCCTTGTTGCCGTGGCGGCCGGCGAGCTTGTCACCGTCCTGGATCTTGCGCTTCTGGGCCACGTAGACGCGGACGAGCTCGTTGACGCCCGGAGGCAGCTCGTCGTCGTCCTCACGCGAGAAGACGCGGATGCCGATGACCTTGCCGTACTCGCCGTGCGGCACCTTGAGCGAGGTGTCGCGGACCTCGCGCGCCTTCTCACCGAAGATCGCGCGGAGCAGGCGCTCCTCGGGGGTCAGCTCGGTCTCGCCCTTGGGCGTGACCTTGCCGACGAGGATGTCGCCCGGCTGCACCTCGGCACCGATGCGGATGATGCCGCGCTCGTCGAGGTCGGCGAGGACCTCCTCGGAGACGTTCGGGATGTCCCGCGTGATCTCCTCGGCGCCCAGCTTCGTGTCGCGGGCGTCGATCTCGTGCTCCTCGATGTGGATCGAGGTCAGGACGTCGTCCTGGACGAGACGCTGCGACAGGATGATCGCGTCCTCGTAGTTGTGGCCTTCCCACGGCATGATCGCCACGAGCAGGTTCTTGCCGAGCGCCATCTCACCGTTCTCGGTGCACGGCCCGTCGGCCAGGACCTGACCCACCTCGACCCGGTCGCCCTCGTTGACGATGGGCTTCTGGTTGATGCAGGTGCCCTGGTTCGAGCGACGGAACTTGTGCAGCGCGTAGGTGTTGCGCGCACCGTCGTCGGCCATGACGGTGATGTAGTCGGCGGAGACCTCCTCGACCACACCGGTCTTCTTCGCGACGACGACGTCACCGGCGTCGACGGCAGCGCGCAGCTCCATGCCGGTGCCGACCAGCGGCGACTCGGAACGCAGCAGCGGCACGGCCTGACGCTGCATGTTCGCACCCATCAGGGCGCGGTTCGCGTCGTCGTGCTCGAGGAACGGGATCATGGCGGTCGCGGCCGACACCATCTGGCGCGGCGAGACGTCCATGTAGTCGACGTCCATCGGGTCGATGAACTCGACCTCGCCGCCCTTCTTGCGGACCAGGACGCGGTCGTCGGTGAAGTTGCCCTCGTCGTCGGTCGGCGAGTTGGCCTGCGCCTTGACGAAGCGGTCTTCCTCGTCCGCCGTCAGGTAGTCGATCTGGTCGGTGACCCGGCCGTCGACGACCTTGCGGTACGGCGTCTCGATGAAGCCGAACGGGTTGACCCGCGCGTAGCTCGAGAGCGAACCGATCAGACCGATGTTCGGGCCTTCCGGCGTCTCGATCGGGCACATGCGGCCGTAGTGCGACGGGTGGACGTCGCGGACCTCCATGCCCGCCCGCTCACGGGACAGACCACCGGGGCCCAGCGCCGACAGGCGGCGCTTGTGGGTGAGACCCGCGAGCGGGTTGGTCTGGTCCATGAACTGCGACAGCTGCGAGGTGCCGAAGAACTCCTTGATCGCCGCCACGACGGGACGGATGTTGATCAGGGTCTGCGGCGTGATGGCCTCGACGTCCTGCGTGGTCATGCGCTCGCGGACGACGCGCTCCATGCGGGACAGACCGACGCGGATCTGGTTCTGGATCAGCTCACCGACGGTGCGCAGGCGGCGGTTGCCGAAGTGGTCGATGTCGTCGACCTCGACGGGAACCTCGGTGCCGTCGGCACCGTCCATCTGCGTCTCACCCGCGTGCAGGCGAACGAGGTACTCGATCGTCGTGACGATGTCGTCCTCGGTCAGCACACCGGTGTTGATCTCGGTGGTCAGGCCCAGCTTCTTGTTGACCTTGTACCGGCCGACCTTCGCCAGGTCGTAGCGCTTGTCCTTGAAGAACAGGTTCTCCAGCAGGGCCTGCGCCGACTCCTTCGTCGGCGGCTCGCCCGGACGCAGCTTGCGGTAGATGTCGAGCAACGCCTCGTCGGTACCCGCGGTGTGGTCCTTCTCGAGCGTGGTCAGCAACGTCTCGCTGAACGCGAACCGCTCGCGGATCTGCTCGGTGCTCCAGCCCAGAGCCTTCAGCAGCACCGTCACCGGCTGGCGACGCTTGCGGTCGATGCGGACACCAACGGTGTCGCGCTTGTCGACGTCGAACTCCAGCCAGGCACCCCGGGACGGGATGATCTTGACGCTGAAGACGTCCTTGTCCGTCGTCTTGTCGACCGCGGTGTCGTAGTAGACACCAGGCGAACGCACGAGCTGCGAGACAACCACGCGCTCGGTGCCGTTGATGATGAACGTGCCCTTGTCCGTCATCATCGGGAAGTCACCCATGAACACCGTCTGGCTCTTGATCTCACCAGTGGTGTGGTTGGTGAACTCCGCCGTGACGAACAGCGGTGCCGCGTACGTCATGTCCTTGTCCTTGCACTCTTCGGTCGAGGCCTTGACCTCGTCGAAGCGCGGGTCGGAGAAGGACAGTGACATGGAGCCGGAGAAGTCCTCGATCGGCGAGATCTCGTTGAGAACCTCTTCGAGACCACTGGTCGGGGTCTCGTCACCGGCGTCTACGCGGCGCTGGAACCACGCCTCGTCACCGGTGAGCCATTCGAAGGACTGGATCTGCAGGTCGAGCAGGTTGGGCGTCGAGAGCGGCTCGTGAATCTTTGCGAACGAGACGCGCTTCGGCGCTCCAGGGATCCCCGACGTGGAGTTGGTCGCAGCAGTGGCCTTGGTCGCGCGAGAGATCGCCAAGATGCGTCCTTCCAGGGACAGGTAGCTGGCTAGAGCGAACTAGCACGGCTGTCAAGGGTGCGGCGATGCCCGACTAATCCACGCTCTCGGCGAAGGGCAAGCGGAAAATGGGCAGCGCAAAGGGGCAGTCTAGCCACGCGCACGGCGACTGTCGAGAGGCACCTGGAAGGACCCTCCTCTTGCTCACCGACAGAGTGACCCTGCATGAGCGTGCAGTCAAGATGTGGGCGACCGATCCACTCTCTGGATGGAGCGCTCTTCACCGTCAGTCACCCATTTGACCTGCACAAACACGTGTGCAGCCGACTTGGTGGGAAGTTGGCGGGTTTCAAGCGGACTTACAGAGCGCCACGAGAATTGTGTGACTGAGATCACGCGTGTCGGGGCTGGCGGAGGGGGTCCTGCGGGTGCTTTCAGGGCATCCCTGAGGGTTGTCGATCTTAGGGGACGATGTCGGGCGGGATTGCACCGACCTGGGCCAAACGATCGGCTCGAGGCGCCGCCGTCAGTACGCGGGGAGCTTTCGTACTCCAGGACAGGACGAAAGGGCCCCGCGTGCGACCGAGCAGCGGAGGGAGCGCTGGGGTCAGCAGTTCTGGAGTTGCTGGTTCTGCTCGGCTGTCGCGCCGAACATCTCCATGTTGTCGATCTTCCACCGGCCGCCCTGGTCGACCGCGCTCACGCGGAGCATGGCGGTGCCGCCGCCCGACTGGTTGTCGGTGGTGCGGGTCGTGACCTGGTCGGCGAAGACCAGGACGGTGGCGTGGCCGTTCTTCAGGGACGACACGGCGGACGACACGACTCGGACGGTCACGACCAGCTTCTGCTGGGGCGCCACCTGCTTCACCGGGCCGAACACGGCGTTGTACTGGCACAGGGCCTTGCCGGTCAGCAGTTCGCGGGCCGCCTTCTCGGTGGACTCGACGTCGGCGAAGTTGTAGGAGAAAGACTTCTCGACGGCCTCGCGGACCTGGCCGTTCACCGCGGAGGTGGTCGCGGAGTCGACGAGCGCGGCGTCGTAGGTCACCGAGCGGGACTTGAACAGGAAGAACGTGCCCAGGCCGCCCAGCAGCACCGCGACGACGAGCAACGCCACCGGCAGCAACCAGGCAGGCCTCGACGCGGGCTCATCGGGCTCGTCGGCCTTCTGATCGCCCTCCGGGTCGGACTTCGAGGGCTTCGGCTGCTTCGTGGCCGGAGGCGTCCACTCGACCGCCGTGGGCGCCTTCAGCTCCTCGGCCTCCTCCGCGACCTCCGGAACAGCGGCCTCAACGGTCTCAACGGCCTCCACAGCCTCTGCGGGCTCGTCGGAGGTCGAAGCACGCCTGTGCAGGCCGGCCACCTTCGGGCGGCCACCGACGGGCGGCGTGGGGATGGGGCGGCGGCGGGATGGGGGCACGAGAGCTCGTCCAATCAGACGCCCGCCCGCAGCGGACCCAGCTGGCTCAGCTTCCAGCCGTCGTCGGTGCGGGTGAGCTTGGTCAGGTACCGGTTGATCTTGGTGACCTTCTGGCCGTTGTCGGGGGTCACCGTGCTCTCGACGACGGCGATCATCGTCGCGGTGCCGGCGCGGTCGTCGAGCTCGGTGATGGCCGCGTCGAGGACCTTGGACGTCGTCGCGGACTTGGCGTCGACCAGCTGCTTCTTGCGCGAGTCCTTGTCCTTGTCGATCTCGGCGCGCAGTTCGCCGGTCGACGAGTTGAGCCAGCGCTGCAGGTCCTCGTCGACCTTCTTGTAGTCGAGCGTCAGGAAGTTCGTGATGCCCACCTGGCCGGAGCGAAGGGCGTCGTCGCGCGCCGCGGCGAAGGAGGACTCCGACGAGTGCGACGCCGAGTACCAGGCCACGCCGAAGTACGCGGCATACCCGAACGTGAGCACCGCCAGCACCGCGGCGATCACCGTGAAGATCCGCACTACTTCTTCTCCTCTGGCAAACCGAGCAACTGGCCCAGCGACGTCAGCAGCGGCAGCTCCGGCGCGGACTGCTGTCCGGTCGGCTCCTGGCCCGGCTGGGTCGTCGCGTTGCCGACCGGCGTCGTCGGCGTTCCACCGTACGGAGCATTCTGCGAGCCTCGCACCGAGGTGGCACTACCGCGCGCGAGAGCGCAGTAGGCCTGGGTGTTCAGCGGCGCGGCGGACGTGTCGTTACCAGGGCGGATGGTCGTGCCCTCGTAGCCGACGGTGCAGGGCATGGGATCGAACACGTTCAGCGCGAGGCCGAAGTGCGCGGTCCCGTCACCCGGCGCCACGGTGAAGCCACCACCGACGGCGATGGGATAGGTCACCGCGATCTGCTCCAAACCATCGCGCCTGGTCACGAGGATGTTCGACGTGGTCAGCAGGTTCGCGAACACCACACCGAGGTTCGGGCCGCTCTCCTTCAGCAGCGCCGACACCTGCTCGGACGCCGGCGGCACCGCCACGATCAACCGCCTCAGGTCGCCGTCGGACGCCTTCAGCTGCTCCGCGATCAACCGCAGGTCACCGCTGAACGACCGGATCGCGCCGCCGGAGGAGGCCTGCGTGGCCAGCACGATCTTGCCGTCCTTGAGCAGCTGTGTCGTCTGCGGCAGATGCTCGGACGCGGCCGCGGTGAACGCCGCGGTGTTGTCGATCAGCACCTGCAGGTCTCCGCCCGTGCCGCTGAACGCGGTGTGCAGCTCGTCGACGACGGTCTTCAGCGAGTCCGTCGGCACCGACGACGCGAACGCGTCCAGGTTCGACAGCAGGCCGTCGACCGGAGGCGGCGTCTTGGTCGCCGACCGCGGGATGACCGACCCGGCCTCGAGGTACGGGCCGCCGTCGCTCTTCGGCCGCAGGTCCACGAACTGCTCACCGACGGCCGAGCGGTTCGCCACCACGGCCTCGGTCGACGCGGGCACCGGCGGGGCGTCTGCCTCCAGCTCGAGGTCGACCTCGATTCCTTCCGACGTCAGCCGCAGCTGTCCCACGCGGCCGATCGTCACGCCGCGGTAGGTGACCTCGGCGTTGGTGAAGATGCCGCCGGAGTCGGCGAGCTGCATCGTCACGACCTTCGACGACGACCGGAACAGCCCGACGTAGTTGGCGCTCACGTACGAGATGCCCAGCAACGCGACCAGCACGAACGCCGCGATCTTGAACTTGGTGCCCCGCGTGATCACTTGCGACCACCTCCCAGCAGGCCGCCGAGCAGGTCGCCCAGCCCCGACCCGGTGCCCTGCCCGAGGTTCGGCAGCGGGATGTTCGGCATCGGCAACGGCGTGCCCTGGCTCGGCAGCAGGCCGTCCAGCGGGGACTGCCGCGACCGGCTGAGGTTGTCGAGCACCGTGCCGAGGTTGAGGTCCAGGTCGATGAACGCGTTCGAGTAGTCGCCCTTGACGCCGTCGACCGCCTCGTCCGGGAACGGGTAGGTCAGCAGCAGCTCGAACGCCTTCGGCAGGTTCTGCCCGGACTCGACGAGCTTCGTCAGTGTCGGCTGCAACGACTTCAGGTCGGCCACGATGTCGTCCCGGCTCTTCTTCACCGTGTCCGTCGCGACGTCGGAGAGCTTGTCCAGCGACTGCAGCAGCGTCACGAGCTGCTTGCGCTGCTCGGCGATCACCCGCAGCCCCGGCTCCAGGTCCGTCAGCGCCACCGCGATCTTCTCTCGCTGCTGCGCCAGCGTGCCGGCGAGGCGGTTGATCGAGTCGAGCGCGCGGACGATCTCCGCCTTGTGCTTGTCGAGCTCCCCGACGAACGTGTTCAGGTTGCCCAGCAACGAGCGGATCTCCTGCTCGTTGCCCTCCAACGCCGCGTTGAGCTCCTTGGTGATGTTCTGCAGCTGCGCCACACCACCGCCGTTGAGCAGCATCGACAGCGCGCCGAAGACCTCTTCGACCTCGGGGTTGCGGTTCGTCTTGGCCAGCGGGATCACAGAGCCATCCACGAGCTTCCCCGCGGGCGGCTGTGTTTGATCATTTTTGGGAGGCTTGCCCAGCTCGACGAACTTCTCGCCCAGCAACGCAGACTGCCGCAGGTTCGCGAACGCGTTCGCCGGCAGCTGCACGTCACCGTTGACCAGCATGGTGACCTCGGCGGTCCAGCCGTCGGGCGCCAGGTCGATCTTCTCGACCCGGCCGACCGGCACGTCGTTGACCTTCACGCCCGCCTGCGGCACGAGGTCCAGCACGTCCTTGAACTGCGCCTTGACCCGGTACGGGTGGTCACCGACGTCCGCACCGCCCGGCAGGGGCATGTTGTAGACGCCGTCGAACCCACCGGATCCACAACCGGCCAGCACCAGGGCCGACAACACGATCGCGAGCTTCTTCACCGGGGCACCCCCGCGAGCGGAAGGGGCAGCGGCAACTTGCCCGCCTGCAGGTCGCTGACGACCTGCGCGGGTGAGTTCAGCGGCACCGCACCGGACAGGATCGGCTCCAGCTGCTTGCACGTCTGCGCGAGCACCTGCGGCACGTTGCTCGGCGCCGCCTGCTTCACCAGCTTGCAGATCAGCACGATCGGCGGCTGGTTCAGCTCGTTGATGTTCGCGCGGGTGTCGAGCGTGCCGGAGGCCGCGTTGTAGGTGTTCTGCAGGTTGCCCAGCGCGAGCGGCGCCACGTCGAGCGTTTCCGCCAGCGCGGCCCGCTGGTTCACCAGCACCTGCGTGATCGAGGCCAGCTTGTCCACATTGGACTTGAGCACCTCGCGGTTGTCCTTGATGAAGCCCTGCACCTGCTGCAGCGCGGTCGCGAGCTCGTTCAGCGCGGCACCGAGGTCACCGCGCTCGTCGGCGAGCATCTTCGACACGTCCGCAAGCTGCTTGTTGAAGTCCCGCACCTGGCTGTCGTTCGCGGCCAGCATCGCGGTGAACTTCTGCAGGTTGTCGACGGTCGCGAACAAGTCCTCTTTGGACCCGGAGAGCGTGCGCGTGGCCTGGCCGAGGTTCTTCAACGTGTCGTTGAGCGCCTGGCCGTTGCCCTCCAGGTTCTTCGCGGCCGCGTTCAGCAGGTCCGCCAGCGCCCCGTCGGCGTTCGCGCCGTTGGGTCCCAGCGCGGTCGTGAGCTTGTCCAACGACTGGTAGAGGTCGTCCAGCTCGACCGGCGTCGCGGTGCGCTCGCGCGGGATCACGGCGTCGTCGCCCATCGTCGGCCCGCCGGTGTACGCGGGCGCGAGCTGCACGTACCGGTCGCTGACCACGCTCGGCGCGACCACGACGGCCTGCGCGTTCTCCGGCACCCGCACCGAGCGGTCGACGGTGAAGACGACCCTGACCGTCTTGCCCTCCGGCACGACCTCGTCGATGGTGCCGACCTTCACGCCCAGCACCCGCACGTCACCGCCGGGGTAGACGCCGACGGCCGCGGCGAAGTGCGCGGTGACCTTGCGCCCGTTCATGCCGGCGAAGACCCACCACATGCCGGCCGTGACGACCAGCGCGAGTACGCACGCGATCGCGATGAACCGCCCGATCCTGCTGTTCGCCGCCGTTGTCATCGCTGCACCCCCGGAGGCAGGCAGCCTTCCTCGTTGAACCCGACGACGCCGAGGTTCACCGAGGGCGGCAGCAGACCGCAGATGTAGGTGTCGAACCAGCGCCCGTTGCCGAGGGTGTTCGCGAACACCCGGTAGAACGGCGCCATCAGCGCGAGGCTGCGGTCGAGGTTGTCCTGGTTGCGCTGCAGGATCGTGGTGACCCTGCCGAGCTGCTCCAGCGCGGGCTTGAGCTGGTTCTGGTTGTCCTGCACCAGACCGCTGAGCTCCCGCGAAAGGTCACGCGTGCCGGTCAGCAACGAGCTGATCGCCTCCCGCCGCTTGCGCAGCTCGCCGAGCAGCAGGTTGCCGTCGGACAGCAGCTTCTCGAACTCCGCGTTGCGGTCGGCGAGCGTCTTGGTCAGCTGCCTGGTGTTGTCGAGCAGCTTGGCGAGCTGCTCGTCGCGCGACGAGATCGTCTTCGACAGCGCGGACAGGCCGTCCAGCGCGCCCCGCACGTGCTCCGGCGAGTTCTTGAAGGTGTCGGACAGCACCGTGAAGCTGTCCGCGAGCTGCTTGGTGTCGATCTGGCCGACGGTCGTCGCGAGCCCGTTGAACGCCTCGTTCACGTCGTACGGCGCGAGAGTGCGTTCCTTCGGGATCGGGTTGCCCGGCGACAACGGCTCGGAGCCTTGCGGGTCGAGCGCCAGGAACTTCTGGCCCAGCAACGTCTTGATGCGGATCATCGCGGTCGTCCTGTCGCCCACCCAGGCGTCCTTGACCTTGAACGTCACCCGCACGCGGTCGCCGTTCAGCTTGACCTTGGTGACCTTGCCGACCTTCACGCCGGCGACGCGGACCTCGTTGCCCGGCACCAGTCCCGCGGCCTCGCTGAAGTCCGCGGCGTAGCTCGTGCCACCGCCGACGATCGGCAGGTCGTCCGAGTAGAACGCGGCCAGCAACAGCAGGGCGATCAGGGTCAGGCTGATCGCGCCGGTCCGGATCGGGTTGCGCTGTTTCATCGGCGGCACCTCTGCTGTGTCACCGGCAACGGCGTGATCGGAATGGGGTTGT
Source organism: Lentzea nigeriaca (assembly GCF_016907955.1). GTDB lineage: Bacteria > Actinomycetota > Actinomycetes > Mycobacteriales > Pseudonocardiaceae > Lentzea > Lentzea nigeriaca. Next base: position 685,714 of record NZ_JAFBCX010000004.1, read on the forward strand.
TGATGACCGGCGGCACCGCGACCTGGCCGGTGCCCTCGCACAGGAAGAAGTTGAACCAGGAACCGTAGGTCGCGGTCCGGGTGATCGTCTCCAGCTTGTTGGGCAGCCGCTGCAGCACGCCGTCGACGATCTGCTCGTTGTCCGCCAGCGTCTGCGAGACGAGGCCGAGCTGCGCGATGTCGTTCTTCAGCGGGGCGCGGCCCTGCTCGAGCAGCCCCGCCGTGGCGTTGGTCAGGTCGCCGAGCGCGGTGATCGCGTCACCGATCGGCTGGCGGTCCTGCGCGAGTCCGGACACCAGCGTCTGCAACGTGCCCACGAGACGGTTGAAGTCCTCGTCGCGCGAGTTCACGGTGTCGAGCGCGGTGTTGAGGTTGTCGACGACCTCGCCGATCACCTTGTCCTTGCTCGCCAGCGTGCTGGTCAGCGACGCCGTGTGCTTCAGCAGGCTGTCGATCGTGCTGCCTTCTCCCTGCAGCACTTGGATGATCTCGAACGACAGCTTGTTCACGTCCTCCGGCGACAGCGCCTGGAAGAGCGGCTTGAAGCCGTTGAACAACACCGTGAGATCGAGCGCGGGCTTGGTGCGCTCCAACGGGATCGTGCCGCCCTCCGGCAGCACTGCCTTGGTGTCACCGGTGCCGGACTCGAGCGCGATGTACCGCTGTCCCACCAGGTTGCGGTACTTGATCGTCGCGATGACCGACGCCGGCAGCTTGCGGTCGCCGTCGATCGAGAACTCGACCTCGGCGGTCTTGCGGTCGACGACCTTGATCTCGTCGACCTGCCCTACGCGCACACCGGCGATGCGGATGTCGTCACCGGAGTTCAACGCGGTGACGTCGGTGAACCGCGCCTTGTAACCCGTGGCACCGGCCAGGTTCACGTTGGCGATGGTCACCGCGAGCAGCGTCGTGGCGAGGACCGTGACCACCGCGAAGGTGATCAGCTTGACCAGCGGACCGAGCACTCCCCTCACTGGACCGTCACCTCCGTTCCGCGAACGAGCGGCCCGAGCAGCAGGCTCGACCAGCTGGGCATGTCACGCGGGTCCATGCCGAGCTGCGGCCCGTAGAGCGCCGCGATCAACCTGGCTTCCTCCGGCGAGTTGGCGAGCCTGAGCACGTCCTGCGCCGACGAGGTGGAGACGTTGCCGGCGTTGGCCGGCGGCAGGATCCCGTCGTGGGCGACGCGGGCGGGCGAGGGTGAGGTGGAGCCGTCCTTCACCGGCCCGTCCGGCGGGTACTGCGGGAACGGGTTCGGCCGCGGCACGATGTCGTAGCAGCGGGGTCCGCGCTTGTCGGAGTACTTGGGCTCGTCGGCGTTCGGCTTGTACTTGCCGCGGTTCTGCGTGATCTCCAGCGTGATGTGCAGGCCGGGCTCGTCGGTGCCGGCGCCGAACGCCTTGCTGATGATCGGCTCGAACTCCGCGAGTCCCTTGAGCAGGCACGGGTACTCGGGCGCGTACTTGGCCAGCAGCTCGAGCGTCGGGCGGCTGGTGTCGGCGAGCGCGATGATGTTGTTCTTGTTGACCGTCACGAAGCTGGTGAGGTCCTGCGACGAGGTGGTCAGCGATCCGTACAGCGCCAGCAGGTTGTCGCGCTGCTCGACGACGGTCTTGGTCGTCGTGGTCATGTCGTTGAGCGCCTGCAACAGATCCGGCGCCGCGTCCGAGTAGACGTTGGCGACGTCCGCGAGCTTGGAGATGTTCTCCTTCAACGCGGGCAGCTGCGGGTTGAGTTCACCGAGGTAGGAATCAAGCGACACCAGCGTCTGGCCGAGCGGCTTGCCCCGGCCGTCCAGCGCCTGCGACAACGCGGTCAGCGTGGTGGCGAGCTTCTCCGGCTGGATCGCCTGCAGCACCGGCATCAGGTTGTCGAGCACGCGTTCCAGCTCGATCGCGCTGCTGGTCCGGTCCTGCTCGATGACCGCGCCCGCTTTGATCGCCGCGCTCTTCTGCTGCGGCAGCACGAGGTTCACGTACCGCTCGCCGAACAACGTCTTCGGCAGCAACCGCGCGCTGACGTTGGCCGGGATCTCGTTCACCTTGTCCGGCAACAGCGCGAGCTCCAGCTCGGCGCCGTCCCCGCTGGTGCGGATGGACTTCACCGAACCGACGATCAGGCCGCGCACCTTGACGTCGCTGGCCGTCTGCAGCTGGTTGCCGATGTGGTCGGTCTTGAGCGTGACCTTCACGTACTCGCCGAAGGCGTCCTTGTAGAGCGCCACCGTCAGCGACAGGAACATGGCGATCGCGAGAAGAAAGGCGATGCCCAGCACGCGTTTCCTCATCCCGCGATCCTCACCGTCGTCGTCGCACCCCAGATCGCGAGGCTCAGGAAGAAGTCGAGCAGCGCCGTCGTGACGATCGCCGTCCGCACCGCGCGGCCGACCGCCACGCCGACGCCCGCCGGGCCGCCGCTCGCGCGGTAGCCGTAGTAGCAGTGGGTCATGATGATCACGACGGCGAAGACCAGCACCTTGCCGAACGACCACAGCACGTCGATCGGCGGTAGGAACAGGTTGAAGTAGTGGTCGTACGTACCCGCTGACTGCCCGTAGAACTCGACCGTGATCGTCCGCGCGGCCAGGTAGCTCGTGAGCAGGCCGATCACGTACAGCGGGATGATCGCGACGAACCCGGCGATGATCCGCGTGGTGACGAGGAACGGCAGGCTGGGAATGCCCATGACCTCGAGCGCGTCGATCTCCTCGGAGATCCGCATGGCACCGAGCTGCGCCGTGAAGCCGGATCCGACCGTCGCGCTCAAGGCCAGACCGGCGACCAACGGCGCGATCTCACGGGTGTTGAAGTAGGCGGACACGAAGCCGGCGAACGCCGACGTGCCGATCTGGTTGAGCGCGGTGAAGCCCTGCAGACCGACGACGGTGCCGGTGAAGACGCTCAGCCCGACCATCACACCGATCGTGCCGCCGATGACCGCGAGAGCGCCGCTGCCGAAGCTGACCTCGGCCAGCAGCCGCATGGTCTCCTTCGAGTACCGCTTGATCGCACGCGGCGTCCACGCCAGCGCCTTGAGGTAGAACGCCAGCTGGTCGCCGAATCCGTCCAGAGTGGACAGTGCCTTGTTCGCCATCAGCTCCCCTTTGCGGGCACGACCTGCAGATAGATCGTGGTGAGGACGAAGTTGACGAAGAACAGCAGCAGGAACGTGATGACCACGGCCTGGTTCACCGCGTCACCCACGCCCTTCGGCCCACCGGCCGGGTTGAGGCCGCGGTAGGCGGCGACGATGCCGGCGATGAACCCGAAGATCAGCGCCTTGAGCTCGCTGATCCACAGGTCGGGCAGCTGCGCCAGGGCCGAGAAGCTCGCCAGGTACGCGCCGGGCGTGCCGTCCTGCATGATCACGTTGAAGAAGTAGCCACCGAGCACACCGACGACGCTGACCATGCCGTTGAGCAGCACGGACACCAGCATCGCGGCGAGCACGCGCGGCACGACGAGGCGTTGGATCGGGCTGACGCCGAGCACTTCCATGGCGTCGATCTCTTCACGGATCGTCCTCGACCCGAGGTCGGCACAGATCGCCGAGCCACCCGCACCCGCGATGAGCAGCGCCGTCACGATCGGGCTGGCCTGCTGGATGATCGCGAGCACGCTGGCCGCTCCCGTGAACGACTGCGCACCGATCTGCCGCGTCAGGCTGCCGAGCTGAAGCGCGATGACCGCACCGAACGGAATCGACACCAGCGCCGTCGGCAACACCGTCACGCTGACGATGAACCAGGCCTGCTGAATGAACTCCCGGAGCTGGAACGGCCTGCGGAACGACGCCCTGGTGACGTCGATGCCGAGCTGGCACAGCTTTCCGGTCTCCCGCAGCGCACCGGCGCCGGGGAAAGTCGTCTGCGTGGTCACAGCACACCACCCTGGCGAGGCCACGGACTGGGCGTGCGCATCGTCGCGTGAACGTTGTACCGCGCCTGCTCTTCAGGAGTGAGGCTGGCGATGATCCCCTGCTGCGCCTCGTACGGGAGCTTGTGGATGATCGACATGACCCGGTCCTTGCGCCGCCGGACCGCGTCCCGATACGGCAGTCCCGGCGTCGGTTCCAGCTGCGGCACGACACCGCGCATGTCCTCGTCCGGCGAGCCATCCGAGTGCCCGGCGTCCGCGTGGGCCTGCTCGGCGGCCATCGTGGCCTGGTCCTTCTCCTCGGACATGCCGATGGGCCCGAGCCGACGCCCGTTGAGGAACTGCTCGACCACGGGCTCGTCACTGGTCAGCAACACCTCGCGCGGCCCGAACATGACGAGCTCCCGCCGGAACAGCATGCCGAGGTTGTCCGGCACGGTCCGCGCGATGTTGATGTTGTGCGTGACGATGAGGATCGTCGCGTCGATCTGCGCGTTGAGGTCGATCAGCAACTGGCTCAGGTAAGCCGTGCGGACCGGGTCGAGCCCGGAGTCGGGCTCGTCGCACAGGATGATCTCGGGATCGAGCACCAGCGCCCGCGCCAGCCCGGCACGCTTGCGCATACCGCCGGAGATCTCACCGGGGAGCTTCTTCTCCGCACCGACGAGACCGACCATCTCCATCTTCTCGAGAACGATCCGCCTGACCTCGGCCTCGGTCTTGCGGGTGTGCTCACGCAACGGGAACGCGATGTTGTCGTACAGGTTCATCGACCCGAACAGCGCACCGTCCTGGAACAGCACGCCGAACATCTTCCGGATCTCGTAAAGCCGGTGCTCAGAGCACCGCACCAGATCCGTCCCGTTGATTATGATCTTGCCCTGCTCCGGCTTGAGCAGACCGACCAGCGACTTCAGGAACACGCTCTTGCCGGTACCCGATGGCCCGAGCATCACGCTGACCTCACCCGGCGGCAACGTGAGCGTGACGTCCTGCCAGATGGTCTGCTTGCCGAAGGACTTGGTGAGACCCTCGACGACCACCTCGACGCCCATCCGCACCTCCGCACACGCCCAAGACGCCGCGGCGATCGGCGTCACACTGGGGCAACGAGTTCGTTCGCGGCAGGTTACTCACCAGTTGGCGTAATGGCGGTTGCGCTTCGATAACGCCGCACAGGGTGACCTCGCAAAACGGTCATCCACACCTAGACCACTGCCCGACACCAGAAGAATTCGTCTCGAATGTGAATCCGCACACAGACGTCAAGCGGTGGCAAAGCTGAGCAGCCGCGAAGGCGGAGCGGAGCACGCTTTTCGGGCGGTTCCGGCAGCCGTCCAACGCACCAGGCATGCCATCAACCCGCGAACGACGCTGACCCCCTGACCAGATTGGCGGGGGGTTTGGGACCTCAAGAAGAAGCACGCGGCGCAAGGCACCCACGCACCCCAGCCACTTGCGCATACGGAACAGGAACCCGCCAACGCAAACCAACCATCCACGGACCCCACGCGCACGCTGACGCAGGCGTCCCCCCGAGCCGGGAACCCCTACATCTCAACGTACTCAGAGGGTCCGACAAGATCGGAAACAACAAAACGGGCGTGCACCCCCGTTGAAAGGTGCACGCCCGTTCAGGCACTGCAAGGCAGAGCGCCAGCCCCCGAAGGGGCCCAGATCACTTGAGCGAGATCTTGGCGCCGGCGGCCTCGAGCTTCTCCTTGGCGGCGTCGGCGACGTCCTTCGCCACGTTCTCGAGGAGCGGCTTCGGAGCGGACTCGACCAGCTCCTTGGCCTCCTTCAGGCCCAGGCCCGAGACGACCTCGCGGACGACCTTGATGACCTGGATCTTCTTGTCGCCGGCACCCTCGAGGACGACGGTGAACTCGTCCTTCTCCTCCTCGGCGGGGGCAGCCGGGCCGGCCGGGCCGGCGGCGGCAACGGCGACCGGAGCCGCGGCGGTGACCTCGAAGGTCTCCTCGAACTGCTTCACGAACTCCGACAGCTCGAGGAGGGTCATCTCCTTGAACGCGTCGAGCAGCTCTTCGGTGCTGAGCTTCGCCATGATCGGCGGTCCTTTCTAATCTCCCGCGCGAAAGCGTCGGGTGTGTCTTCGGGTGATCAGCTTTCGGCGGGAGCGTCGGCCTCGGCGGCGGGAGCCGCGGCGGCCTTCTTCTCCTGCAGGGCAGCAGCCAGGCGAGCGACCTGGGAAGCCGGGGCGTTGAACAGACCCGCGGCCTTGGCCAGGTTGCCCTTCATCGCGCCCGCGAGCTTCGCGAGCAGCACCTCACGGCTTTCGAGGTCCGCAATCGCGGTGACCTCGTCGACCGAGAGAGGACGGCCATCCATGTAGCCGCCCTTGATGACCAGGGCCTTGTTGTCCTTCGCGAAGTCGCGGATCGCCTTGGCGGCGTCGACGGGCTCGCCCTCGACGAACGCGATGGCGGTCGGGCCGGACAGAAGGGCCTCGAGGCCCTCGACGCCGGCGTCCGCGGCGGCCAGCTTGACCAGCGTGTTCTTCGCGACGGTGTACTTGGTGCCCGCGCCGAGAGCGCGACGCAGCGTGGTGAGCTGCGCCATGGAGAGGCCACGGTACTCGGTGACAACCGCTGCCGAGCTGCTGCGGAACTGGTCCGCGAGCTCAGCGACCGCCGTAACCTTGCTGGGCTTCGCCATGATCGCCTCCTCTCTGGGCTGGGTTAGACCACCAGCTTGAGAAGGCTCCGAAACAACAAAAACGCCCTCGCGCACAGCAGCACGGGGCGTTGCAAGAGCTAGGCCTCGTCCTCCCTGCGCGGGCCGCCCGTGTTGCAACGGGGCCTTCGTTCTCCTCGCGGAGAAAACCAGCGGTCTTCGGTAGAACCACCAAAGAGAGTACGCGAGTCGTGTCCGTCGAACCAAATCGGCATGATGTGACCTGTGACCGACGAGCCCGGCAAGGACCTCGCGCCCCGCCAGCCGCAGCCCCCTGCCCCTCAGATGGACCCGGAGCAGTTCAAGCAGTTCCAGGCGTTCCAACGCTTCCAGGAGTTCCAGCGCTACCAGGAAGCCACGGGCCAGGCGCCCCAGCCGCCGAAACCCCAGGGCAAGCGCTGGTGGCTCGTCGTGCTCGGCAGCCGGCTGTTCTGGCGCGCACTGACGTTCCTGTTCATCGTCATCGCCGCGACGTGGGCCTACAACCACTACTTCGGCACCGACGACCCCGGCGACATCGCCCAGGACAGCGGTGGCGTGACGGGCCCGGCCCAGGGCCTCTCCGCGCCGGCTGGCCTGCAGGGCACCGTGGGCATGTTCTACAAGCACGTCTCGTTCGCCGACACGACCCGCGCCTGCACGCTCTTCCTGCGCGACGACACCCGGCAGAAGTTCGCGAACGCCCACGGCGCAAGCGATTGCGCCGCCGCGGTCAAGGAGCTCAAGGCCAAGGTGACCAGCGTGGACAAGTACCAGCAGATCATGTTCCCGCCGGACATGCTCAAGACCCCGACGACCACCAAGGTCACCATCAACTCGTGCGAGCTGACCGTCGAGGGCGGTCCACGCCTGGGCACGTTCGTCGTCGAGAAGGTCGGCTCCGGCTGGGTCATCACCGACTGGTCCCCCAGCACCTGTGGTTGATTGGGTTCCATGCCGAACGCACTGGGGGTGCCGAGCCCGGACAAGGCCGCGTACATGGACGACGTGGCCCGCGCGGCCGTCGGCTACAAGCGGCAGATGCTCACCCTGCTGGAGCTGGAACCCGGCCTGACCGTCCTGGATCTCGGGTGCGGCCCTGGCGCGGACATCCAGAGCATGGCCGACGCGGTCACGACGTCCGGCCGGGTCGTCGGCGTCGACATCGACCCGCGGATGGTCGAGGCGGCGAGCGCCCGTTTCCACGACCATCCGCACGTCGAGATCCGTCTCGGTGACGGCCACACCCTGCCGTTCGAGGACGCCACGTTCGACAGGGCGCGGATGGATCGGGCCCTGCAGCACGTCGCGGACCCGGCCGTCGTCCTGTCCGAACTCCTGCGCGTGCTCAAGCCCGGTGGCCTGCTGCGCGTCGGCGAACCGGACTGGGACTCGCTGACAGTCGACGGCGACCTGGAGATGAACCGCGCGTTCAACCGCTTCGTCTGCTCGACGATGGTCCGCAACGCCACCATCGGCCGCCGGCTCGCTCGCCTGGCCCGCGGCGCCGGCTTCGAGGTCCAGGTCGTGCGCACCGCGTCGCCGGTGTTCCACGACTTCGCCTTGGCCGACAACATCTTCGCTTTCACCCGCAACACCGAACGAGCGATCCGCGCCGGTGCGATCGACCGCGCGGACGGCGAGCGCTGGCTGGCCGAGTTGCAGTCCGGCGACTTCCTGGCCGCGCCGCTGGTGTTCCTGTTGTCAGCTCGCAAACCGTTGTGAGACAACGCTGAACGACTCGACGGCACGGGCGAGGCTCTCCTCGCCGTGCCCGTCGGCGACCTGCCGGTCGACCAGGGCCTTGAGCTCGTCGAGTGCGGCGAAGGGAACGCCCTGTGCCTCGGTGGCACGGATGAGCATGGTCAGCCCCGTCTGGTTCATGGCCAGGCTCGACCCGCCGGCGGCGTAGTTCCCGCTGTCGATCTCCTCGGCGAACGTGACCAGCGCCGGGTGCATGTCCGTCAGCCACGTCCACATCGGCGGCAGGAGCTCGGTAGCGCTGATGCCGACGGCCCGCGCCACCGCCGCGGCGTGCAGGAAGCCGCCGATCAGGCCGTACATCCCGGAGAGGATCGCCACGTCGTACCCGGAGGCGAGGCCCGCGTCGGCACCCAGGAACGTGACTTTTCCCAGCAGCGCCAACTGCTTCTGCCAGCGCTCGTGCACCGCGGAGGAACCGCTGTAGTTGATGGACGACTCGGCGGTGCCGATCGTCTGGGGCACCGCGTACACCGCGCCGTGCAGGTACTCTGCGCCGTTCTCCTCCGCCCAGCGGGCCATCTCCCGCGCTTCCTCGGGAGTGCCGGAGGTGACGTTCACCAACGCCCGGCCGCGCACGTCCACGCCACGCAGAACCTCTTGTGCCGCTTGATGGTCGAGCACGGCGACGACCACGAGGTCGCTGGCCGCAACGGCCTCGGACGCGGTGGTCGCGACGGTCGCCGCGAGTCCGGAAGCCTTTGCGGCAGAACGGTTCCAGACCGTGGCGGGGTGGCCGTGGCGCAGGAACGTCTCCGCCAGCGCGCGTCCGAGGTTGCCGAGTCCGAGGACGGTGATCGCTTCAGCTGTCATGCGTTCAGCTTCGCCACGAGTGATCAACTCAACCAGTGACCGGAATGACCGCTTTCACCAAATTCCTGCCATAGGCTGGATCTCATGAGCGCTGGATCCGTCGCCGTGATCGTTCCCAGCGACTTCGGCGTGGCCGACCTCTACGAGCTGGGCATCCCCGCCGCCGTGTTCGGCACGCCGCAGCCCGACCTCGCCGACCCCTGGTACGAGCTGTGGTTGTGCGGAACCGGAACCGACACGCGAGGCACCGGCCCCGGATTCACCCTGCACACCACTCACACGCTCGATGACGTCGTCAACGCGGACACCGTCTTCGTGTCGTGGGTGCCGGAAGAGGTCATCGAGGAGAACGCACCCGTGCCGCCCGAGCTGGTTTCGGCCCTGCGCAAGGCCCACGACAACGGCGCGCGCATCGTGTCGCAGTGCGTCGGTGCGTACGCGCTGGCCGAAGCCGGTCTCCTCGACGGACGCAGGGCCACGGCGCACTGGATGCACACGGCCCTGCTGGCCGAGCGCTACCCGAAGATCCAGGTCGACGACTCGGTGCTCTACGTCGACGAGGGTGACGTGCTGACCAGCGCGGGCATGACCGCCGGACTCGACCTCTGCCTGCACCTGGTGCGCCGCGACCTGGGAGCCCACGTCGCCAACCAGCTCGCTCGCCGCATGATCGTGCCGGGTCATCGCCCCGGCGGCCGAAGCCAGGTCATCGACCTCTCGGTGCCCGCGAGCGACGACCAGAGCCTGACGTCGGTGCTCGACTGGGCTCGCGCGCGCCTCGACGAGCCGCTGACCATCGAGGATCTGGCCCGGCGCGCCGCCATGAGCCCGCGGACGTTCTACCGCCGGCTCCACGCCACGACCGGCACGACGCCGTTGCGGTGGCTGCTGGGCGAACGCATCGCGCGAGCGCAGGTGTTGCTGGAGTCCACCGACCTGTCCGTGGAGAAGATCGCGGGACTGAGCGGCATCGGCACGGCGAACAACCTCCGGCACCACTTCCTGAAGCAGGTCGGGGTCTCGCCGAGCGACTACCGGCAGCAAAAAGCCCCGGTGCCGAAGCACCGGGGCCTTTCACAGAACTAGTGGCGTGACCCGGCCCGCGGGCGGGTGAATTCACGCTCAGCAGGGCACCTCGCGGCACCGCCCCCGCGCCCCCATACATCCAGTATGAGGACGCGGGGGCGGCACCACGATGCACCCGTCTGACCGCGAATTCACCCGGCAACGTTCCGGGCCACGCCACTAGAACCGCGAGGCTCAGGCCTCGTCCACCAGCATGTTGCGGGTGCGGTTCGGGTCGACCGGGATGCCGGGGCCCATCGTCGTGGAGACGGTGACCTTCTTGACGTACCGGCCCTTGGCCGCGGACGGCTTGGCGCGGAGCACCTCGTCCAGAGCCGCGGCGTAGTTCTCGACCAGCTTCTCGGGGTCGAACGACACCTTGCCGATGACGAAGTGCAGGTTGGCCTGCTTGTCAACGCGGAAGTTGATCTTTCCGCCCTTGATGTCGTTGACGGCCTTGGCGACCTCGGGGGTCACGGTGCCGGTCTTGGGGTTCGGCATCAGGCCACGCGGGCCCAGGATGCGGGCGATGCGGCCGACCTTCGCCATCTGGTCGGGGGTCGCGATCGCGGCGTCGAAGTCGAGCCAGCCACCCTGGATGCGCTCGATCAGGTCCTCGGAGCCAACGGCGTCCGCACCGGCGGCCTCGGCCTCAGCGGCCTTGTCACCGGTTGCGAAGACGATCACGCGGGCGGTCTTGCCCGTACCGTGCGGCAGGTTCACGGTGCCGCGGACCATCTGGTCGGCCTTGCGAGGGTCGACGCCGAGGCGGATTGCAACCTCGACGGTGGCGTCCAGCTTCACCTTGGACGTTTCCTTGGCGAGCTTGGCGGCCTCCAGCGGCGAGTACAGCCGCTCCCGGTCCACCAGCTCGGCGGCGGCCTTGTAGGCCTTGCTGCGCTTCATGACTCTGTTCCTAACCGTGGATCAGTTCGTGGTGAATGAGCCGCGCTCGGCTCTCCCACGCTTGCTTGAAAGGTCTTGCTCAGCCTTCGACCGTGATGCCCATGGAACGGGCGGTGCCGGCGATGATCTTCGCGGCCTGGTCGATGTCGTTCGCGTTGAGGTCGACCATCTTGGTCTGCGCGATCTGACGCACCTGCTCCATGGTCACCTTGGCGACCTTGACGCGGTGCGGCTCGCCGGAGCCCTTTTCGACACCGGCGGCGGCGAGGATGAGTCGCGCGGCCGGCGGGGTCTTCAGCTTGAAGTCGAACGAGCGGTCTTCGTACACGGAGATCTCGACCGGCACGACCTGACCGCGCTGCGACTCGGTCGCGGCGTTGTAGGCCTTGCAGAACTCCATGATGTTGACGCCGTGCTGACCAAGCGCGGGACCGACGGGCGGCGCCGGGTTGGCGGCACCAGCCTTGATCTGCAGCTTGATGATCGCTGACAGCTTCTTCTTCTTGGGTGGCATTGTCCGTACTTCCTGTTATTGCGGTGTCCGCGCGCGGCCCTGCCAGCCGCAGCGTGGCCGATCGGTCTCCCCTCGCGAGGAAACCGCTCAGATCTTGGAGACCTGGCTGAACGACAGCTCGACCGGCGTCTCCCGGCCGAAGATCGACACCAGGACCTTCAGCTTCTGGCCGTCCGCGTTGACCTCGCTGATCGTCGCGGGCAGCGTGGCGAACGGGCCGTCCATGACGGTGACCGACTCGCCGACCTCGAAGTCGACCTCGATGGTCGGCTTCGGAGCAGCCGTCGAAGCGGCCTTCTTGCCCTCCGCGGGCTTCTGCTCACCCTGCGGGAGCAGGAACTTCAGCACCTCGTCGATGGTGAGCGGCGAGGGCTTGGAGGTGGCTCCGACGAACCCGGTCACGCCCGGCGTGTTGCGGACGGCGCTCCAGGACGCGTCGGTGAGCTCCATGCGGACCAGGATGTAGCCGGGCAGCACCTTGCGCTGCACCAGCTTGCGCTGGCCGTTCTTGATCTCGGTGACCTCTTCGGTCGGCACCTCGACCTGGAAGATGTAGTCCTCCATGTCGAGCGTGTGGATACGAGTCTCGAGGTTCGCCTTGACCTTGTTCTCGTAACCGGCGTACGAGTGCACGACGTACCAGTCGCCGGGCGCGTGGCGCAGGGCCTGACGCAGCTCTTCGGCGGGGTCGGCGATCTCTTCGTCGATCGGGGTCTCGTCGATGGCGAGAACGTCGACGTCCTCGTCGGCCTCGACGGCCTCGTCCTCGGTGGCCTCCGACTCGACCGTCTCGTCGATCGCGGTGTCCTCGGACACCTCGTCGTCGGTGAGGTCGGTCAGCTCCTGGGCGTCGACGCCGTTATCGGAGGTCACTGTGGATCTCGCTTCCTGATTGCAGCGGCAGCTGTCCGGCTCAGCCGAACAGCTCGAAAACAGCCGCGCCGAAGCCGAGGTCGAGAGCCCACACCAGCGCAACCATGAACACCACGAACACCAGGACGACGCCGGTGTACGTGACGAGCTGCTTGCGCGTCGGCCAGATCACCTTGCGGAGTTCGCCGATGACCTCGCGGAGGTAGCGGAAGAACCGCCCGATCAGCGAGGGACGCTTCTCCTGTCCTTCACGGGTCTTGGTCGGGCGACCCTTCTTCGCGTCCTCGTCCGAGGAGTCGGACTTGACGACGCTCTTCTTCGACTCAGCGCTGCCGTCCTTGCGGGCGGCCGGGCGAGAGGAGGCACGACGTTCACGCCGCGCCGCAGCAGTGGACGGCCGGACAGCGCCTTCGCGCTCCTCCGGCTGGTCCTGCTCGCGGCCCTCGCTCATGCCGTCCTCCACTCCACCCATGACGCTTCGACAGCAGGGGCGACAGGACTTGAACCTGCAACCTGCGGTTTTGGAGACCGCTGCTCTGCCAGTTGAGCTACACCCCTTCGGGATCTGCGAGAGACCCCCTGGCCACAAGATTGGAAGTGTACGGGAGCCTGCCCGGACCACTCCAACCAGACCGCCCAAGCATCAGTCGAGCGGCCTGTCGCACAGCCTACCCATACGAGTGCCGAGAACACGAATCAGGGTCGGGCAACTGTGGCCGATCACATGTGTCAGGAAACACGTACGCGAGCAAAAGCGCCGGTCAGGACCGACTTGCCCTCGAAAGCCGCGTTGATGTTGACCTTCACAGTTCCGTCTTCGAGCTCCTTGGTGACCTTCGCGGTGACCTCGACCAGCGCGCCATCGTCGTCGTTGGGCACCACGACCGGCCGGCCGAACCGGCAGCCGTACTCGACGATCGCGCCGGGGTCGCCGATCCACTCCGCGACGATCCGCGACGCCACGGCCATCGTCAGCATGCCGTGCGCGATGACGTCCGGGAGGCCGACGTCCTTCGCGGTCTTCTCGTTCCAGTGGATGGGGTTGAAGTCCAGCGAGGCGCCCGCGTAGCGCACCAGGTCGGCGCGCGTGAGGCGGACGGACAGCGGCGGCAGCTCGGTACCCACTTCGACGGTCACGCGTCTTCTCCCCTCACGACGAGCATCGACTTGGCGGTGGTGACGAGCTCGCCCTCGACCGTGCTGATCTCGGTCCGCACGGTGACCATGTCGTTGCCCATGCGGGACGTGATGGCGTCGATGTGCGCCACGCTGACGAGCTGGTCGCCCGCGGTGATGGGGCGGTGGTGGATGAAGTTCTGGTCGCCGTGCACGACGCGGCTGTAGTCGAGCTTCAGCTCGGGGTCGAACATGACCGTCTCGTTCGTCTTCATCGACACGACGATCGCGAACGTGGGCGGCGCGATGACATCCCTGTGCCCCAACGCCTTCGCGGCTTCGGCGTCGCGGTAGGCGGGGCTGGTGGCGCCGATGGCGTCGGCGAACTCGCGGATCTTCTCGCGGCTCACGTCGTAGGGCTGCGACGGCTGATAGCTGCGTCCGATGAAGGAGGGGTCGAGAGGCACCCGAAGAGCCTATATGCGACGAGGCCCGCCCCGGATGGGGGACGGGCCTCGTGCGGAAGCTGCTACGCGCCCGAGAAGGGCTTCAAGTCAGCGGGTTTCCTTGTGCGCGCGGTGCGTCTTGCAGTTCGGGCAGAACTTCTTGATCTCCAGGCGGTCCGGGTCGTTGCGCCGGTTCTTCCTGGTGATGTAGTTCCGGTGCTTGCACTCCTCGCACGCGAGGGTGATCTTCGGGCGTACGTCGGTTGCAGCCACGGTCCTTGCCTTCCTGAGAGCACATGAACCCCGTGAAACCCAGTCCGGGCTTACCGTCTGGCGGGGGCGGGCGGCGAAGCTGCCACCCTGGCGCCTTGCTTCCCGGTCAACCTGCGCACCGGGGGCTTGGGGGCTTGGCCCCCAAAATCATGGCGGAGTGAGGAAGGTCCGCGCTTTCCGCGGACACACCTCACCCACTCACGTAGCGGTGGCCGGACTTGAACCGGCGACACAGCGATTATGAGCCGCTTGCTCTACCAACTGAGCTACACCGCTTTACACACCACAGCCGCGATGCTCAGCACCGCGGCCAGTAGTGGAGCCCCTTTACGGAATCGAACCGTAGACCTTCTCCTTACCATGGAGACGCTCTGCCGACTGAGCTAAAGGGGCTTGCTCTTTCGTTCTTGCCGAGCGAGGAGAACTCTACAACACCCGTCCACCAAGAACGAAATCCGGGGGTGCCCTTAGTGCACCAAGGTGAGCACCGTCTCATCCCGGGCACCCCTGACCTGCACAGTTCGCGCACGCAGCCATGCCTCGAAGCGATCTTCGGAGAGCGGCCTGGAGATCAGGTACCCCTGCGCCACGTCGCAGCCCATCCCGACCAGTTGGTCGCGAGCCGCGTCGTCCTCCACGCCCTCCGCCACGACCACGAGACCGAGCGAGTGCCCGAGCTCCACGATCGACCGGACCACGGCCATGTCGCCGAGATCCGTGCCCATCCCGAGCACGAACGACTTGTCGATCTTCACCTCGTCCACCGGCAGCTGTCGCAGGTACGCCAGTGACGAGTAGCCGGTGCCGAAGTCGTCGACCGCCAGCACGACACCGATCGCGTGCAGGCGCCGCAGCACCGGCAGAGCGCGCTCGGGATCGGCCATGACGCCCGATTCGGTGAGCTCGAAGGTCAGCAGCCCGGACGGCACGTCGTGGCGTTCCAGGGCGGCCGCGACGCGGTTCGGGAAGTCCTCGTCGCCCAGCGTCCGCACGGACAGGTTCACCGCGATGGACATCCGCAGCCCGCGGTCGAGCCAGCGCCGCACGCGTTCCAGCGCCCTGTCCATCACGAAGTCCGTCAGCACGTCCACGAGACCGGTGGCCTCGACGGCCGGCACGAACTCGTCCGGGTCGACGCGGCCGAACTCCGGATGTGTCCAGCGCACCAACGCTTCGGCGCCCACGACCTGACGCGACGGCAGCGCGACCTTCGGCTGGTAGTGCACCGAGATCTGGCCGGTCTCGACGGCCTGGCGGAACTGCGTCACGAGCTGGAAGCGGCGCAGGAAGATCTGGCCCATCGACGGCGAGTAGGCCTTGACCGGGGTGCCTTCCGACGTGGCGCGCACGGCGACGTCCGCCCGCTGCAGCAACGCGTCCGGGTCCAGGTCCTCCGTCTCGGAGTCCGCCTTGGACGCGTACCCGACGACCGCGGAAGCCTCGACCGTGAGCCGATCGACGGGATACGGCACGGAAAGTCCGGCGCGCAGCTTCTCGGCCGTCTCGTGCGCGGTCGCGGCGCGCGAGTCGTCGAGGAACGCCGCGAACGCGCCGCCCTCCAACCGCGCCAGCGGCACGTCGGCGCCGAGGGCGTCGCGCAGCCTGCGTCCCGCCGCGACGACCATGCGGTTGCCCCAGGCCTGGCCCAGCGCGTCGGACACCGTCGACAGGATGTCGAGGTCGATCCGCAGCACCACTCCCCGCTGGGAGTCGCGCAACGGCTCGGCGCACGCCTCGCGGAAGCCCGGCCGGTTCAGCAGGCCGGTCAGCGGGTCGTGGTAGGCGTCGTGCCGCAGCCTGGCCAGCAGGCGCCGGTTGTCGACGGCAGTCGCGAGGTGCGAGGCCAGCGTGCGCAGCAGCTGGATGTCCGCCTTGCCGAAGCCGCGCCAGCGGGACAGCCGGTCGTGCGCCTCGACGGCGCCGAGCAGCTGGGTCGCGCCGCGCAACGGGACGACCAGCGCCTCCTGCGCTTCGCGGCGGAGCAGGGCCTCGGTGACGTCCTCGGTCGCGTCGGCCACGCGGTAGTAGCGGACGTGTGTGCCGGGCAGCTGCAGGATCGGGTCCTCGCGCACGGCTCGCGGGTCGGTCGCCGTCATCTCGTCCGGCAGCGGTTCGCCGGCGACGAGGGTGATCATGGCTTCCTGCGGGTCTGTGCGCAGGCGCAGCACGACGCGGTTGGCGTTGAGCTGCTCGCGGATGCGTTCCGCGATCTGCTGCCACTCGTCCTCCTCGACGCCCGTCGTCAGGTCGTCGTCCGGCTGGCGCGGGCCGGTGCCGTGCTGTCCCGACCTCGCGACGCGGAGGCTGACCTCGCTCAACGCCTCGAGGTCGCGCTGTTCGCGCAGCAGTCCCGAGTAGGCGAGGTAGGTGGCCACGATGCCCGCGAGCACGAGGATGATCAGGACGCCGCCCCACTCGGTGGTGGAGACGATCTGGTAGCCGACGAGGCCGGCCGAGGTGTTCAGCAGCGCCACGACGAGCGTCTGCAGCACGAGACGGACGCTGTTGCCGACGCGCATCGACTTGCCCATGAGCCGCAACGCGCAGAGGCCCAGCACGCTCGCGAGCAGCGGCACGGCGATCGTGCCGACGAACGGTCCCGCCCAGAACGGCCCGTTCTCGCCGACCATCTTGTCGACGGCTTCCTTCACCGCGAACGCGACCGAGATCTCCATGAACATGAGGCCCGCGTTGTAGACGGCGCGGTCGAGGATCCGTCTGCCGAGTAACGTGCCCACGCCCGCGACGACGTGCGCGGCGAGCACGACCTCGAACGGGGCCACGAGCAGGCCCAGCACCAGCGGGATCTCGGTGAAGGAGATCGTCCACGCGACGCCGCTGCGGACGTCGACGTTGATCGCGAGCTGCTCGGCCAGCAGGAAGCCGACGACGAGCAGGGGTCCGATCCAGAAGAGAGAGGTGTTCTCCTTGTCGGGGAGCCAGGCCGCGACCATGCCCGCGCAGACGACGCCGGCCACCAGGAGGGTGACGGCGAACGCGCTGAACGCTCGGTTGGTCGACTTGGCCGACCAGGCGGCCGAGTCCGACACGGGGGCCGACGCTCGGTCGGACATCCAGCCTCCTCGTCGGCCTGGGGTGAGGGAACCTCAAGGCGTGACTGAGGGGTCCCGCACTTGGCGATCAGGACCCCTCCAGGGGCACCAATGTACCCCGCTCGGGGGACGAAATGGCAGGTCGAGCACCCCGCGTGACCCCGATTCACCCAGACGTGGCTACACGCTCAGGTGTCCCCGGAGCACCGTCACGGCCTGCCCCGAGAGCAGTACGCGATCTTGGGCGAGGGTCGCCCGCACGAGCCCTCCGCGCGGCGACGCCTGCTCCGCCAGCAGGTCAGCGCGCTGAAGCCGAGGTACCCAATAGGACGCCAGGGTGCAGTGGGCCGAACCGGTGACGGGGTCCTCCGGGATGCCGGCGGCGGGATAAAAACAGCGACTCACGATGTCCGCCTCGCCATCTCCGACGGCCGTCACGATTACTCCGCGTGACGAGATCTGTGTCAGTCCTTGGACATCGGGTCGCAAGGAGCGGACCTCTGCGGCGCTTTCCAACTCGATCAGGTAGTCGAAGCGTCCAAGCGACACGGACTTGATCGTCGCATGTGGCAGCGCTTCTACTAGTCCGATTGGCGGGTCAGTCAACTCTGGCGGGTCCGCGGGGAAGTCCATCCGGACCCACCCATCGTCGTTCACGCATGTGAGGACGCCACTACGCGTGGTGAACTTCTGCTCTCCGCCCAGCACGTGCGCGGTGGCGAGCGTGGCGTGCCCGCAGAGGTCCACCTCCAGCTCCGGCGTGAACCAGCGGAGGTGGTTGTCGGGGGTGACGAACGCCGTTTCGGCGTGCTTCATCTCGGCTGCGACGCTCTGCATCCAGGCGTCGTCGCGAGGCTCGGTCAGAAGCACCACACCAGCCGGGTTGCCCGCGAAGGGCTTGCTGGTGAACGAATCCACTACGTAGATCTCCACGCACCCGACCCTGCCATGTTCAGATGAGGTCGTGACGCCCAATTTCTCGTACCGCGAGGTGGATGAGGACTCCCTGCTGCCGACCTGGTCAGCGCTGCGGGTGCACAGCCTGAACTGGCAGCCCGGCTGCGACCTGCCCGCCCTGCTCGACGAGTGGGAGACCCGGCTCACCGGCGTGGACGACCCGGACACCGCGGCGATCGTGACGCTGCCGAGCCACGAGATCGCCGACGCGCTGCCGCTCATCCGGCACGGCTTCGCGCCGTTGGTCGTGATCGCCGAGCGCCGCGCGGGTCATCCTGTTGCCCACAAGCAGACGGACGTGCGCATCCGGCGCGCGACGCACGCCGATCTGGACGTCGCGGTCGAGCTCAACCTCAACACCATCAGGTACGACGCCGCGTTCGGCATGGTCTCCGAACGCCCGAACAGCGCGCAGCACCTGCGGACGGCGCTGACGGAGGTGTTAGACCGCCCGACGGAGTCGATGTGGCTCGCGGTCCGCGGCGACACACCCGTCGGCATGGTCTACGTCGACATGCCGCAGGACGCGCTGTGGGTCGAGCGGTACGCGACCGGCCGCCCGTTCGCGTACCTCGGCCATCTCGGCGTACGTCCCGACGCTCGTCGCAGTGGAGCGGGCAGCGCGCTCGTGGCGCACGTGCACGACGTGCTCGACCGCTCCGGCGTGGCATCGACGCTCCTCCACCACGCTCTGCCGAACCCGCGCTCCACGCCGTTCTGGTACTCGCACGGGTACCGGCCGAGCTGGACGCTGTGGGTCCGCCGACCGGCTTTGCGATCTTTCCCCGGCGTGTCTTCGTGACCCGAACGGCCTAGTGGGAGATGCTGACCTCGTTCGCACGAGTGAAGAACCCAAACGAGCCCGTACTTGTGGAACGAATCCGGCCTCTATTACGACAAAGGGGTTAAGCGGATTCGGACACCACACCTGGGGGGTCGAGATGGAACTCAGCGGAAGAGCAAGGTCGATGCTGCGGGCTGTCGCGGCGGGACGTGCCGAGGTCACCGGCGGGACGGAGCCAGAGCTGTACGTCGACGGTTTGCCCTGCTGCGACCAGATGGCGACGCACGACCTCGTGCACGCGGGACTGCTGCGCCCCACGCAGCCGACATCGTTCGGCCGGCGGGTCTGCGCGGAACTGACCGACGACGGCCGGGCGGCACTCGCCGCCAGTTGACCGGCGTGTTGATCGCCCAGTGATCGAACATTTGTTCGACATGGGGTATGCTGCGCGCTGAAGCCGGCACGCAAGAGAGAGGAAGCTCTTGCGCGCCGGCTTCACCTTCTTCCGGCTCAGGCCACCTTCTGCTGCGTGGCCACGTTGAGCCGGTTCCACACGTTGATCGCGGAGATCGCGATGGCGAGCCCGCCGAGCTGCTCCTCGCTCCAGTGCTTCGCCGCCTCGTTCCACGTGTCGTCGCTGACGTGCACGCGTGTCATCTCCTCGGCGAGCGCGAACGCCGCCTTCTCCGCGTCCGTGTAGTACGGCACGTCCCGCCAGCCGGCCACGGAGTAGATCCGCTCCTCGGTCTCGTTCGCCTTGCGCAGCAGCTTGCTGTGGTAGTCGATGCAGACACCGCAGCTGTTGATGATGCTGACCCGCAGGTAGACCAGTTCCAGGAAGTTCTTGTCCAGCCCGGTCTTCTCCGCTGCCTCGGACAACCCCAGAAGCGCCTGCATCGCGCCGGGCACGGTCATCATCGGGTTGGCGATCCTCATCTTCGTTCTCCCTGTCTTCGTCATCTTCTGCCCGGTTGACACAAGGGACGACGGTGATGTGACAGGTTCTCCGAAGATTTTTCTCAGGCGCTGATCCCCTGGCCCAGACCACCGTCGACGGCCAGCTCCGCGCCGGTCGTGAAGGTGGCGTCGAAGGCGAGGAAGAGCACCGCGTTCGCCACCTCGTCCATCGAGCCGTGCCGCTTGAGCGGCGTGACGCGGTCGCCGTGCTCCTTGAACTGCCGCACCACGTCGTCCGGCACGCCGGACACGCCCATCGACGGCGTGTCGATGAAGCCGGGACTGACCACGTTGACCCGGACGTTCCGCGGCGCCAGCTCGGCGGCGAGGCCACGCGCGAACGCCCTGACCGCGGCCTTGGCACCCGCGTAGACGCTCAGGCCCGGCGAGCCCAGGACCGTGGCGACGCTCGTGGTGAAGACGATCGAGCCGCCTTCCCTGATGAGCGGCGCCAGGTGCTGGGCGGTGAAGAAGGCGCCCTTGGTGTTCACGTCGAACGTGCGGTCGTAGTCGGCCTCGGTGGTCGTGTCGAACGGCGTGAGCGTGGAGAAGCCGACGTTGATGAAGAGCAGATCGATGTCGTGAAGCCGTTGTGCGACTTCGGTTTTGAGGGCCGCGATGTCGTCGAGGTCCGCCGCGTCCGACGCGATCGCGTGCGCCTTGATCCCCTCGGCCTTCTCGATCGTGCGGCCGGTCAGGACGACCTCGGCGCCTTCGTCGACCAGCCTGTCGACCACCGCGCGGCCCATTCCGTGCGTGCCGCCCGTGACGACGACCTTCTTGCCCAGGTATTTCACCGGATCACCTCGACGACGCTCGCGATGCTGTGCGCGCCGTGGCCCTTCTCCTGGGCGCGCCTGAACAGGTCGTGCAGGGTCTCCGGCAGCGCCGTGTCGATGCCTTGCTGCGCCGCGGCGTCGGCGAGCATCCGCAGACCGGCGACGTTGATGTCCAAAGCGGACACATCGGTCTCGTAGGCGCGGTGCTGGACTTCCTCGCCCATCTCGGGCAGCAGGGTCACCATCGCGTTCAGGAAGTCCACGCCCATCGGCGTGAACTGCCCCGGCGTGACGCCCTCGGTACCCAGCAACGCCACCGCCTGCAGGTAGCCGCCGAACACCGACCACATCATGCCGAGCAGGGCCAGGTCGTACAGCGCGGCCATGCCGGCGTCCTCACCGAGGTAGGCCGCGTCCCCGAACGCGTCCAGGACGTGGTGCTCCTGCTGACCGCTGTACAGGATGCGAGCCTGCGGCGTGCCGATCTGTTGCGGCACAGCCATGATCACGCCGTCGACGTAGTTCACGCCGTTGGCCTCCGCCCAGCGCGCGGTGGCGCGTGCCTGCTCCGGCGTGCCGGACGTCAGGTTGACGAGCGTCTTGATGTTCTTGCCGAGCAACGGTTCCTGAACGTCGTAAGTGGACAGACAGGTGACGACGACGTCGGCTTCGAACGCTTCTTCCGTTGTCGCGACCCGCTTGGTGTTGGGTGGCGTCGGCCGGTCCGACCGGTTCCACACGGTCACGTCGTGGCCGTCGTTCACGAGAGCGTTGGCGAGCGCGGTGCCCATGCGGCCGAGGCCGAGCACGCTCACGGTTTTCTTGATCCCCATGCGGGCAATGCTCGTTCTGACACTGTCGAGGCGACAAGTACCTACTATTTTGTCAGGTACCCACTTCTTGGTAAGGATCCAGCATGCTGCCCCGGAAGTACTCGTGCGGACTCGACGCGGCCATCGACGTGATCGGCGGGAGGTGGAAAGCGCTGGTCCTGTGGGCGCTGCACCACGGCCCGATGCGCACGGGCGAGCTGCGCCGAGCCGTGTCGGGCATCAGCGAGAAGATGCTCATCCAGGTGCTGCGCGAGATGGAGGCGGACGAGATCGTCCACCGCGAGGTGTTCCACGAGGTACCACCCCGCGTCGAGTACTCGCTGACGAAGCAGGGCGTGCGCCTGAACGAGGCGCTGCTGCCGTTGGGCGACTGGGGCGAGGAGAACATGCCGGCGATCGCGCGCCGTCGTGGCGTGGAGCCCGCGCCTAGGCATTGAGCAGGCGGTCCGCGACCTCGCGCCAGCTGTGATCGGTTTCCCTGGCTCGCCGCTGCGGTACGGGCACACCGTGCTCGTTCAGCCAGGCCAGCAAGGCCCCACCGTCCGCGAGCACGGCGTGGCCGTCCCAGTCGCCCCACGCGAGCGTGATCCCGTGGTGCAGGAGCACCACGGCGAGCCGCTCCCGCCGTGCGTCGAGCAGCTCGAACCGGACGTCACCCATGCACGCGCACGCCAGGCCGGCCAACGACCGCACCGCCATCGCCTCGCGCAGACGATCACGCTCACCCGGCCCCGACAGGTCCACGACGACATCACGCCGCCGGGCAGCACGGACCTCGACGAGCCGCACGTGGACCGTGTTTCGCAGAACCGAGTCCAGTGCGGAAGGCTCAGCGGTCGAGATAGACGACCGTCGCATCGTCGGAAACCTTCTTGCGCGGCCAATCGACGGCCTTGGCGTCTTCCTTTTCGACCTGGCGCATTTTGCGGATCAGATCGTCCGGCCCGTTCGCGGCCATCAGTTCGAGCGCCTTGGGCCAATCGAAGAGATTGAACAGGTCCACCGCACGAGCGGCGCCGTCGGAGAGGATCGCGACCCGCCGAACGTCCTGCAGCGGGATTTCCCCGATGAGAGCGTGCTCGACGTCAGCAGGGTCCGCACCGGCCGTGCGCTTGGTCGTCGTGTCGCTCACGACGTGCAGCTCGCGCTTGGTGTCGACCACGACCGTGGCGTCACCCAGCACCAGATACCGCAGCACGTCGTCCTTGATCTGAACGAGCCCCACGGCCGCGCTGGGGCTGTCTGGATGATCGAGATCGCAGCTGTCCGAGTGCAGCTCCCGCGTCTGCCTGATGGCCTCTGCCAGCGCCGCAGCCGGTCCGAGCTGCGCGAACCGCAGCAGTTCCGCGGCCAGCTGGTCGGCGAACCAGCCGACGCTGTGGACGCAGCCGGTCTCCGGCTTGGCCGTGACGCCGTCGAGCACGGCGAGCAAGTTCGGCCCCACCAGCGCCCGGTCCTCGCTCGGCGCCGTAGATCTTCCCGCCTCGGTAGCCATCTGCGTGCGCACAGCGTTCCCCTCGCGTCCGACCTGCGGTACGACGATGGGCCCCTGACCAGCTCGGTCAGAGGCCCATCGGTGCTGTGGCGGGTAGAGGATTCGAACCTCTGTAGCTTTCGCGACGGATTTACAGTCCGCTCCCATTGGCCGCTCGGGCAACCCGCCCCACACCGCCGTAACGGTGCGGGCAGAACAATACATAACCCCTTCGGGAGCCCCCAAATCGGGGTACCCCAGTAGCATCGACGCAGGCTGTGACCCCGAGATCGTTGAGGAGTGAAGTCGTGGCGGACCCGTCGTTCGACGTGGTGAGCAAGGTGGACCGGCAGGAGGTCGACAACGCGCTCAACCAGGCGGCCAAGGAGCTGAGCACGCGCTTCGACTTCCGCGGGACCAACACCACTGTGGCCTGGGCCGGCGAGGAGGCGATCACCTTCACCTCCGAGACCGAGGAGCGTTGCAAGGCGGCGATCGACGTCTTCCAGGAGAAGCTGGTCAAGCGCAACATCTCGATGAAGGCGTTCGAGATCGGTGAGCCCGCGGCGTCCGGAAAGGTGTTCAAGGTCACGGGAAATCTCGTGCAGGGCATCTCGTCGGAGAAGGCCAAGGAGATCGCCAAGAAGATCCGCGACGAGGGCCCCAAGGGCGTTCAGGCGCAGATCCAGGGCGACCAGCTGCGGGTGTCCGGCAAGAAGAAGGACCACCTGCAGGACGTCATCGCCCTGCTCAAGGGCAACGACTTCGGCATCGCCCTCCAGTTCACCAACTACCGGTGAAGGGCATCGTCCTCGCCGGTGGCAGTGGGACCCGCCTGCACCCGATCACGCAGGCGGTCTCCAAGCAGCTGCTGCCGGTGTACGACAAGCCGATGATCTACTACCCGCTGTCGGTGCTCATGCTGGCCGGCATCCGGGAAGTGCTGATCATCTCCACGCCGACCGACTTACCGCTGTTCCGGCGGCTGCTGGGCGACGGGTCCCAGTGGGGCATGAGCTTCGCCTACGCCGAGCAGGCCGCGCCCAACGGGCTCGCCGAGGCGTTCATCATCGGCGCGGACTTCGTCGGGGACGACGACGTGGCGCTCGTGCTGGGCGACAACATCTTCTACGGCCGCGGTTTCTCCAGCACGCTGCAGCACCACGCGTCCACTGTGGACGGGTGTGTGCTGTTCGGGTACCAGGTCAAGGATCCCGAGCGGTACGGCGTGGGCGAGGTCGACGCGACGGGCAAGCTGCTGTCGATCGAGGAGAAGCCGCAGCAGCCGAAGTCGAACCGGGCGATCACCGGGCTCTACTTCTACGACAACGGTGTGGTGGACATCGCCCGCAACCTCAAGCCGTCGCCGCGCGGCGAGCTGGAGATCACCGACGTCAACCTCACGTACCTGCGCGAGGGGCGGGCGCAGCTCGTGGACCTGAGCCGCGGGTTCGCGTGGCTCGACACCGGCACGCACGACTCGCTGCTCGAAGCCGGGCAGTTCGTGCAGGTGCTGGAGCACCGGACCGGCGTGCGCATCGCGTGTCCTGAGGAGATCGCGCTGCGCATGGGCTTCATCTCGGCGCAGGAGTGCTACGCGCTCGGCGAGAAGCTCGGCAAGTCCGGGTACGGCGAGTACCTCATGGCTGTGGCGAAGGTAGGGCGCTGACTAACGGCGCGCCATTTCCTCGAGCCTGCGGATGCGGTCGGCGATCGGCGGGTGGGTCGAGAACCACCTCGCGAACTGCTCCCCCGAGCGGAACGGGTTCGCGATCATCAGGTGGCTCTGCGACACCACCTCCGGCTCCGGTGCGAGCGGCGCCGCCCGCGTCCCCAGCTCGATCTTGCGCAACGCGCTCGCCAGCGCCAGCGGGTCGCCGGTGAGCTCCGCGCCGGACTGGTCGGCCTGGAACTCGCGCGAGCGGCTCACGGCCAGGCGCACGACGGTGGCCGCGACCGGACCGAGCAGGGCGATCAGCAGCAGGCCCAGCGGTCCTGGGCCGTCGTCGTCTTCGCCCGCGCCGAAGATGCCGGCGATCAGCGCGAGGTTCGCGAGCATCGTGATCACGCCGGCGAGCGCGCCGGCGACGCAGCTGATCAGGATGTCGCGGTTGTAGACGTGGGCCAGTTCGTGGCCGAGCACGGCGCGCAGCTCGCGTTCGTCGAGCAGCTCCAGGATGCCCGTCGTGCAGCACACGGCCGCGTTGCGCGGGTTTCGGCCGGTCGCGAACGCGTTCGGCGCGATGGTCGGGCTCAGATACAACCTCGGCATGGGCTGGCGCGCCTTCTGCGACAGCTCACGCACGATCGCGAAGAGCACGGGCTGCTCGACCTGCGACACGGGAATCGCCCGCATCGCGCGCAGCGCGAGCTTGTCGGAGTTGAAGTACGCGTAGGCGTTCACGCCCAAGGCCAACAGCAGGCCGATGACCAGTGCCGTCCGGCCGAACAGGCCGCTGATCACGATGATCAGCGCGCTCATCCCGCCGAGCAGCGCGGCCGTCTTCAACCCGTTGAAGTGCTTGTGCACGGTTTCCGCCTCCGGGTTTTACGTCCTACCTCTCAACGAACCAGGCCTGCGTCCGGTTCCGGTCGCCGTCTCCGGCGCGGCCTCGGCGGCGGGGTCGAGCGGTGGAGGCGGCGGCACTTTCTCGACCCACGTGGCGAGTACGTCCCGTTCGTGGACCAGCTCAGTGACGGCGCCGTCACCCTCGATCGAGCCCGTGCCCGGATAGCCGAACTCCGGCGCCCAGTGCAGGGCGTCGAACGGGCAGACCTCGACGCAGATGCCGCAGTAGAGACATTGGCCGTAGTCGATCGCGAACCGGTCGAGCACGTTGCGGCTGCGCGGCCTCGCCGATCCGGGCTGCTGCTCGACCTCGGTGTGCGAGGTGATGTGGATGCACCAGTCGGGGCACTCGCGCGCGCAGATCATGCAGACCGTGCAGTTGGCCTCCAACAGCGCGATGACGCCCCTGGTGCGTGGCGGAAGGCTGGTCATGACGTGCTCTCCTCTTCACGGCGCGGGCCCCACGACGGGTCGGGCACGCCAGGCGGGGCGGTGCGGCGGCGGCTCGGGGCGCTCGTGTTGTCCTCGCCCGGTTCGAGGCGGCCCGGCCACGGGCGCACGACGCGGGAGGCCAGCACGAAGTCCTTGCGCAGCGGGTGGCCCTCGAAGCTGTCGGGCAGCAGCAGGTGCTCGTGCTCGCCGTCGACGGTGATGCCGAACATTTCCGCGGCCTCGCGCTCGTGCCAGTGCGCACCCTTCCAGAGGTGGGCGACGCTCGGCAGCGCGTCGTCGGGGCCCACCTCGGTCCGCAGCATCACGCCTTCGCGCGTCCGCGGGTCGATGACGTGCAGGAACACCGCGTGACGTTGCCCGACGGCGCCGGGGCGACCCGCGTCCTCGACACCGAGCCAGTCGAACATCACGAAGCCCTCGTCGTGGTGCCGCGTGGCGGTCGCGAGCCAGTCGGCGAGCTCGACGTGGTGGACGGTCTGACCGAACGCGGTCTTCGGCGTGCTCACGCGTTCACCAGACCGTGCAGGGCCTTGAGGCCTTCGAGCAGCGCTTCCGGGCGCGGCGGGCAGCCGGGCACCGCGACGTGGACCGGCAGCGCCTGGTCGATGCCCTTGGTGACGCAGTAGGAGTCCCAGTACGGGCCCCCGGTGTTGCTGCAGGCGCCCACGGAGATCACGTAGCGGGGTTCGGGCATTGCCTCGAAACTGCGGATGACAGCGGGCAACATGACGTCCGTGACAGTGCCGGAGACGACGAGAACGTGCGCCTCGCCCGCGCCGTCGACCGGCGTGACGCCGAGGTCGGGAAGGCGGTCGAGAGCTGCCATCACTTCGACTCCGCAGCAGGCGAGCCCGAGTTCGAGGACGGTGACCCGGTAGGTGGTGCCCCAGTTCAAGACAACACTGTCCGGGCGAGCGGAAACGGTCACAACCAACGAGGGTAATACTTGGGGGCCCACCAGCTTGCGCCTGGCGGACCCCCACCCCCCAATGATTCCCCCCGGAATCGGCTCCCACGCGTGGTCGCCGCCGATAGCTTTGTACACCGCGCCATATGTGTCCAGAGATTTGCGAACAGGATCTGCAGATCATTTCCCTGCGAAATGCGGTCAAGTTCAGTTCAACTGATCGGTAGAACATCAGAGAGGTTCCGATGTCCGGCTCGTCCCAGTTGGTGCTCCCCACGAGCACCTCCCTGCATCGCCTGCTGAACATGCCCGGTGCTCTCCTGGATACCACGATGGACCAGCTCAGGACCCTGTTGACCGTTCACGAGACACGATCGGCGCTGCGGGCGGCACGGGCGCTGGGACGCGAGCAGTCGAGCGTGCAGAAGCAGCTGGACACGTTGAACAGGAACTTCCGGCAACTGTGCGGTGAACCGCTGGTGGTGAAGCAGGGGCGCGGAAAAGACGTGCTGTTCACGCCCACTGGTGAGTCACTCGTCGAATTGGCGCGGGACACGCTCGCGGAGTGGCTCGACGGAATTCACGAGTGCCGCCGCAAGCTCGGCACGACCGTCACCGTCGGCACCACGCGATACATGCTCGACACGCTCGCGAAGGCGTGGCACCACGTCGCCGAGGAGTTCCGCGAGCGCGACGTGGACCTCAAGGTCGTGCACATCCGCACCAAGGACATCTGGACGAAGCTCGAGACGCAGGAGGTCGACATCGTCTGCGGCAGCGTCGTGACGCGGGCGGGCGCAGGGTGGGAGCGCTCCGAGTTCGACGTGATCGAGTGGCGGCGCGGCGGCCTCGCGTTGCTCACGAACCTGCCGGAGACGGTCGTCGGCGACCGGGTGCGGGTACCTCACCTGAAGTCGGTGCCGCTGGTGGTGCCGGGAGCGGGTTTGATCGCGGAGTTCCTGCGGGGGTGGTTCGGGCCCGACTACCGCCAGGGCCTCGACATCGCGGCCGAGATCGACGAGATCCAGTACGGCATCTCGCTGCTGCGCTCGAACCTCGTCCAGGGAGCCATGATCGTGACGTCTGGTTTGGGCGTGGTGGCGTCGAACAACGAGCTGAGGGAGGGCGGCGGCCTGCGCGTCGTCGAGCTCTCTGACGACTCGCTGGAGCGGCTTGTGGGCGTTTTCGCCCGAACGGACGAGCTGTCGAAGCATCCGGCCGATCATCCGCTCAACCTGCTGTGGGCGGCGTTCCGATCGGAGGCTCCGGCACAGTGAGACGACTCGCGCTGGTCCTCCTGCTGATCGTGACGAGCTGCGTGCCCGCGACGGTGACGCGAGCACAGCCGAATTTCGCGGCACCGACCGGCGCGGGCGAGGTGACGACGTTCCCCGACTGGCGGCTGCGGTCGTCGTCGGACGTGCCGGTGGGCGGAGACGTCGTGTCGCGGCCGGAGTACGACGACCAGACCTGGACGACCGTGCCGCGCCGCTCCACGGTGCTCGGTGGTCTCGTGGCAGCCGGGCGCTACCCGGACATCCACTACTCGACCAACATGCGCGACAAGGTCAACGCCGGCCACTTCGTCGTGCCGTGGTGGTACCGCAAGACGTTCCTCTCGAACTCGCTCTCCGGCTCGCGCACGTTCCTGCGGCTACCGGGAGGCATCATCCCGAGCGCGGAGATCTGGCTCAACGGAGCCATGATCGCCGGCCCGGACGTCGTGGCGGGCGCCTACCCGGCCCACGACTTCGAGGTGCCGTTGCGGGCGGGGGTGAACGCGCTGGCCATCAAGGTCTTTCCCGCCGACAGCTACGAGCAGTTCACCCTCGACTTCCTCGACTGGAGCCAGCCGCCTCCGGACAACAGCATGGGCGTTTGGCGCGACGTGCGGCTCGTGCGCACCGGCCCGGTCTCCCTGCACAACGCGCGCGTGCTCACGTCGTTGGCCGTGCCGTCGCTGGAAACCGCCGAACTCACGATCAGGGCGGAACTCACCAACCACACCTCCGCGGACGTCGAGGTGCTGGTCCGCGGATCGGCCGACGGGCCGTTCGAGGAAAAGGTGAAGGTTCCCGCGATGGGCACCGCGACCGTGGAAACCAAGCAGTACATGGAACGCCCGCGCGTGTGGTGGCCGTACGCGATGGGCGACCAGCCGCTGTACCGGTTGGAGCTCGACGCCTCCGTCGACGGCCGCACGTCCGACCGGACCGCCAAGGACTTCGGCATCAGGCACGTGCGTTCGTTCCTGAACGCGGACGGCGCGCAGGCGTTCGAGATCAACGGCAGGCCGTTCCAGGTGCGCGGCGCCGGCTGGGTGCCGGACCTGTTCCTGCGCGACGACCGGCAACGCGTGCGCGACGAGCTTTCCTACGTCCGCGACCTCGGCCTGAACACGCTGCGGCTCGAGGGCAAGGAGGAGCAGGACGAGTTCTACGAGCTCGCCGACCGGATGGGCATCGTGCTGATGCCGGGCTGGGAGTGCTGCTCGAAGTGGCAGCACTACGAGAAGTGGAGCCAGGCGGACTACGCGGTGGCCCGTGCGTCCGCGGTGACGGAGGGCTTCCGGCTGCAGAACCACCCGTCGGTGCTGAGCTTCTACCTCGGCAGCGACACCGCGCCGCCGCCGGAGGTCGAGAAGACGTACCTGGACGCGTTCGCGTCGACGGACTGGTCGCTGCCGCTGCTCCCGTCGATCGGGCCGTGGGCGAGCGAGACGCTCGGCCCGTCGGGACACAAGGGAGCGGGCCCGTACTGGTGGGTGCCGCCGAACTTCTTCTACGGCGAGGTGGCGGGTGGCGCGTTCGGATTCGAGGGTGAGAACGGCCCCGGTGCGGCGATTCCCGAGCTGGCGGCGCTGAAGTCGTTCATGACCGACGCCGAACTCGAGGCGCTGTGGCGTGATCCCGACTCGGTGCAGTACCACCTGTCGTGGTCGACCTGGTTCAACCACCTCGGCGACTTCTGGCACTCGCTGGCGACGCGTTACGGCGCGCCTTCGTCGTTGGAAGACTTCGTGCGCAAGGCACAGCTGATGAACTACGAGGTCAACCGCGCACAGTTCGAAGCGCACGGCCGCAACGGACTGCGGCCCGCGAACCCCTCGACCGGCGACATCTACTGGCTGCTGAACAACGCCCAGCCGGAGCTCTACTGGCACCTGTTCGACTACTCGATGACCCCCAGCGGCGGCTACTTCGGCGCACGCAAGGGTCTGCGGCCCACGCATGTGCAGTACTCCTACGACGACAACACGGTGTGGGCGATCGGTGCGGTCAACGGCATGACCGTGCAGACGACCGTGTTCGAGCTCGACGGCACCGTGCGTTCGGACTCGACCGTGCCCGTGTCGGGGCCCGGTGCCGTCGATCGCGTGACGTTGGGTTCGTCGCGCACCTATCTGGTGCGACTGCTGCTGCGCGACGCGTCGGGGAACGTCGTCGACCGCAACGTCTACTGGCTCTCCAGCTCGCCGGACACGACGGACCTCGGCACCTCCACCTGGTACCACCTGCCGCAGACGTCGTATGCGGACTTCACCGGTCTGGCGTCGCTGCCGCGCGAGAAGGTGTCCGTGTCGTCGACCGTCACGGGCACGCGCGCGGACGTCACCCTCACGAACAACGGCAACTCGGTGGCGTTCTTCACGAGGGTGAGCATCCGCAAGGGGGCAGGAGGGCCGGAGATCGCCCCAGCACTGTGGACTGACAACTACGTGACGCTCTGGCCAGGGGAAACGGTGACGGTCTCCGCGTCGTACCGGGAAGAACTGCTGGGCGGAGCCACTCCGGCCGTCGAGGTCGGCTGATTTCTTTTCCGCGCAAAACAGAAACGCCCCGGCCGGAGCCGGGGCGTTTCCTGACCTTACTTCTTCGCGGGTGTCATGGCGTCGTGCTCAGGCCTCCGCTGCTCGACCTTGGGACGTTGCTGGGCTTTGGCCATCTTGGCCAGCCAGCTCGTCGCCTCCGAGCGGATCTTCGCCAGCTCGTCGTCGCGTGCCTGTTGCTCGTTCATCGGCCACTCCCTGCGTTCGGGAAATCGCTTCGATGGGAGCACTACCGGGCGTGTGCCCGCTAGGGCCGCCATGCTTGTGGGTGAACCTGTTTGACAGCATCGCCCGTTGATGGGTTTCACGCACCCCGACACGGCGAAACTGGCGTCTTTAGTACCCCCGGTACCCGCCGCCCAGGTTGATGCTGACCAACCCGGGGTGGTTCTGGAAGCCGCCGTAGCGCGCGTAGGTGTAGCGCACGCCCGCGATGATGTTGTCGACGGGAGCCAGGATGTTGTCGTATCCGGGGAGCTTGTACGCGCGGAACGTCGGGTCGATGACCTGCATGAGGCCCTTGGACGGTGTGCCGCGCATCGCGTTGGAGTCCCAGTTGTTGACGGCGTTGGGGTTGCCGTTCGACTCCTTCATGATGATCGTGTAGATCTCGTCGACGCTGCCGTTGTCGATGTTGGTGCCGTTGGCCTGCAGGATCTTGATGGCGTCCTTGATCCAGCCCTCGACCTCGCGCTGCTTGGCGGGCTTGCGCATCTCCGCCTGACGCTCGGCCTCGGCCTTGGCAGCGGCCTCGCGCTGGGCGTGCGCGTCCGCGGCGGCCTTGCTGGCCTGCTCGAAGGCCTGCTGGGCGTACATCTGCTGGAACTGCAGCAGACGACCGACCTCTCCACCGGGGTTCACGTCGTGGATGGTCTTGACCGTCTGCGCCTCGTGGTCCGGAATCGCTCCGAACTCGGCCCCGGCAGCGAGCTCGCTGGAGGAGCCGCTGGTGGCGGCGTTGGCGATGGCCGCGGTGCCGGCGGCGACACCTGCTGCGACGACGATGGCGCTCACGCGGTGAGCGAGCGGGACCTTGTCGTCCTCGGCGCGATGCGCGCCGACCTTCACTTCTGCTCTGGGCACGACCGTGTACACGGTTCGGCCGGCAGCCTTGCTGTGCCGGGCCAAGGGGGAGCCTCCTGCGTCGGGGAGCTTGGTCTCCGGCAAACATGGGCGGGGGATTCCCATGGGACTTTGGACCCTGCCTGCTGCAGTTCCTGTGTCCTGCCGGTGACCAAACCGTTATCGGCGGGCGAGAACGTAACCTCGCGTCACGAGCGCAGGCAAGCTTCAGCGCCCGTTGGGTGACTCTCGTCACGTTTCCGATGAGTTGGGCTACCTACCGCTAACAGACAGTCAGCGAGCCACTTGCATCCTGCTGAAGTTCATCGTTGCCTCCTGACGAACTGGCGGAGCTGTCTGTTAGTCGGAGCGAGCCCGGCTCTCGTTATGGGTTACGTCGACGACCACGCGATCGAGTGACATGGTCACGGTGTGTAGTTTTCGGTGGATATTTGGGGCTGATCTGCGCGGACTTGATAGCTGTATGGCGTGCTTCAGGGGCGGTCGACCGACGTTCCCCTGATCGTGCGTTCGCCGCTTTACCGTCTCGGAAAGGTGTACGGAGGCGTGGCCACTGTGGTTCAGAGCTTGTTGGCAGCGACGCCGACGCTCGTCGTGCCGGCCCGCTGTTCCAGAGCCTTGAGCGCCCAGTCCGCGCTGTCGGTCGGACCGGAGTTGAACGCGATGGCGGCCTGCGGCTGGTGCCGGTGCACGAGGTTGACCACGGACTGGAAGAGCTCCAGGAACTCCGCGGGCTTGCGGATGCCCCCGCCGACCACGACGCAGTCGTACAGCTTCCGCTTCAGGTGCTCGACGACCGTGGCGGCGGCGTCCGGGTCGCCGAAGCCGACGAGGCACTGCTCCTCCGTCATCCCGAGCTCCTCGAAGCGCGCGCTGCCTTCCCGCAGCTGCGCGGCCACGGCGCCCGGCTCGAAGCCCGGGATGGTGTCAGGGGCGAAACCGATGAGAAGAACGTCAGGCATGCCCTCGACGTTAGCGATCACGCCGTTGCTCGAGAGCCTTGAGCACCCAGTCCGGGCTGTCGCCCGCGTTGTCGTTGAACGCGATCGCCGCCTCCGGCTGGTGCCAGTGCACGAGGTTGACGACGGTCTGGAAGAGCTCCAGCAGCCCTGGGCCCTTGCGGATGCCGCCACCGACGACGACCGCGTCGTACTGCCGCCGTTGAAGCTTCTCGACGAGCTTGGCCTCGGCCGGGCCGCCCAGCTCGGCGAAGTCGATCAGGAAGAGGTCTTCGGCGAGCCCCAGCTCGGCGAAGACCTTGCTGCCCCGCTCGATGGCGGCGGCGACGGGTGCGGGGTCGAAGCCGGGGATGGTGTGCGGATCGAAGCCGATCACGAGAACGTTGGGCACCCTCCCGAGGCTAAGTGAAGAGACAGCCCGCGCGCTCGTGGATACGGTCGGCCGCATGCGCTCCCTCACGTGGCGTCCGCTCACCAGCGCCGACGCCCAGACCTCCGCCAGGAGCGAGAGACCTGCCACCAGGTCTCGGCCCAGTGGTCGACAGCGCAGCTCATCCAGCAGTTCTGGCGGGGTGTCATCGCGCAGGAACGTGGGACCGACGGGGTCTTCGATCAGCAACGACCGGTCTAGCAGCGTGTCGCAGCTATCTCTTGGGATGTGACAGTGAGAGTGATGCCGGCAGGCAGCCGCGCTTCGATCATGAAGATCGCGCTCTCATGGCTGCCGACTGCACGGTTGGCAGCAGTCGGGGTGATCAGCAAACGTTTGCGTCAGCATTTCTCTACCGCCATCTCGGCAGCGACGTGCATGAGAGCGCGACGAACATTGGTCGGCTTGACCGCTCGCACGATCGCGGAGTGCATCCCTTCGGCGACCTCGTGGGTCGAGGTGATCTCGACGCCGGTGAAGCCCGCGGCTTCGAGGCCCTCCCGGTACTCGGTGAACGAGAGCGCTCCGGCGATGCACCCGACGTAGCTCCCGCGCTCGGCTCGCTGATCGGGCGTGAGGTCGTCGTCGGACACGACATCGGAGACGCCGATGCGGCCACCGGGCTTGAGGACGCGGAAAGTCTCGGCGAACACGGCGGCCTTGTCGGTCGACAGGTTGATCACGCAGTTGGAGATCACGACGTCGATCGTGTTGGCGGGCAACGGGATCGCCTCGATGTTCCCCTTCAGGAACTCGACGTTGGTCGCTCCGGCCTTGGCCGTGTTCGCGAGTGCGAGGGCGAGCATCTCCTCGGTCATGTCCAGGCCGTAGGCCTTGCCGGTGGGGCCGACTCGGCGTGCGGACAACAGGACGTCGATCCCGCCACCGGAACCGAGGTCGAGCACGCGCTCGCCCTCGTTCAGATCGGCCACGGCCGTCGGGTTGCCGCATCCGAGTGAGGCGGCGACGGCTTCGGCGGGCAGTGCTTCGCGATCATCGGCGGCGTAGAGGGTCGAGCCGAAGTTCTCGTCGGTTTCGATGGGCTGCGGTCCACAACACGCCGTGCCGCCATCGGTCACCTGCGCTGCTGCTGCGGCGTAGCGCTGGCGCACGACCTCGCGCAGGTCCGCGGACGACTCACTCATCTGTGCCCCTCAAACCGTTGTATCGATGTACGTCGATGCAAGCTTGCGCCTTGATTCGAAGAACGTCAAGATAGAAGAATGTCGAATCAAGAGCCGGAGATCACGGGTTGCCGCGCCACCGTGGGAGATGCGCCGCTGGACGCCGAACAGGCCGTCGAGCTGGCCGGCGTCTTCAAGGCTCTCGGCGACCCGGTGCGCCTGCGGCTGCTCTCGATGATCGCGTCCCGCGAGGGTGGAGAGGTCTGCGTCTGTGAGCTGACGCCCGCCTTCGACCTGGCGCAGCCGACGATTTCGCACCACCTCAAGCTCCTGCGCCAGGCCGGGCTCGTGGACTGCGAACGACGCGGCACGTGGGTCTACTACTGGGCGTTGCCCGCCACACTCGAGCGACTCACCGGGTTCCTGCGCGCCTCCGTCAACGCATGACCGGCTCGCGGCGGCCTGGCCGTCGTCTTCAGCAGTCCAATTCCGTCGAGGTCCAAGGAGACAACGCCGTGAGCCGCCCGTCCGTGCTGTTCGTCTGCGTGCACAACGCCGGCCGTTCCCAGATGGCTGCCGCCTTCCTGACACACCTCGCCGGGGACCGCGTCGAGGTCCGCTCCGCGGGATCGGCACCGGCCGACACGGTCAACCCCCACGTCGTGCAGGCCATGAAGGAAGTCGGCATCGACATCTCCCAGGAGACTCCGAAGGTGCTGACCACCGACGCGGTGCAGGCCTCGGACGTCGTGATCACGATGGGATGCGGTGACGCCTGCCCGTACTTCCCCGGCAAGCGCTACCTGGACTGGACACTCGAAGACCCCGCTGGGCAGGGCGTCGAGCAGATCCGGCCGATCCGCGACGAGATCGAACGACGCGTGCGGGCTCTCATCGACGAGCTCTGACCAAACGACGAAGGCCCCCGGCGTCGTTGACGGGGGCCTTCGAAGCAGGACTGCGTGGGCGAGGTCAACCGCGCAGTTCCGTCGTGCGGCGTTTGACCGATGGGATGATCATGGCCGTGACCTGCGGCTGAGGACCGCCGGCCGTTCCGTGGACGCCCTCTGTTCCGTACAGCCGTGCGTGGTCAGCGCACTAGGGCTTGAAGTCGCCCCATACCGCGTGGTCGTGCCCTGCTGCAGTGGCCATCACGCCGTACTTGTCGGCCTTGCCGTCACGAGCGCCGCGGGTGTGGTTGAACTGCACGGCGAAGATCTGCTGTGCGGCGGGGATGGTGTGACCGGGCTTGAGGTCCCAGCGGTAGACCACCTCGCCATCGATCTCCTGCACGGTAAAGCTGAAGTCGTCACCGGGTCCGGTCTGCCACTGGCCGGAGCTCTGCACACCACCGGTCTGGGCGATGTGCACCTGCACGGTGAGCTTGCTCAGCGGCCGGCTCACGTCGAGGACGAGCTTGTCCTGCGTCCAGAACGTGTGGCTGCCTGGGTCGACGGAGCCCTTCGACGACAACGGGCCGTCCGCCAGCCGGTTCTGCGTGGTCGCGGGCGAGTTGCTGTTGCCGGGCGGGTCCTGCCGGGTGATCACCGGCGGCGCCGCCTCACCGGTGTGATCGGGTGGTGTGGCACTGGACGGTGCGGGGCTGGGGCTCGTCGCCGAGTTGGGGGCGACGGGCATGGTCGTCTCGGTGGCCGGTCCGGTTCGGACGATGCCGTCGAACGCGATTCCCGCGACGACCAGCACCCCTGCGGCGGCCACACCGGCCAGTGCGACCCTGGCCCAGGGCCTGCTGATACCGGAGGCGGGACGAACCGTCGAGGTGGCGGCGATACCGCGGTTGACGCGGGCGAGCATCCGTGCGCGGTCGGGCTGGTGCGCCTGCGCCGCCTCCCGCAGTTGCCTGCTGATCTGGTCGTTCACCGCGTCCCCCTTCCCACGACCACGTTCGCGGCCGCTCGCGCACCGAGCGCGCGTTCCAGCTCCGCCATTCCCTTCGAGGTCTGGCTCTTCACCGCACCGACCGAGATGCCCAGCGCAAGCGCGGTGTCGGACTCCGACAGGTCGAAGGCGTGCCGCAGCACGACGCAGGCCCGTCTGCGGAACGGCAAGCGGTCGAGCACCGCCCGCACGTCCACCACCGCGGCGACGTCCGGGCCCTGCACCTGCTCCGGCCCACGAGACCAGAACAGGGCGATCCGGCGCCGTTCCCGCGTCGCGGACCGAACGCGTTCCTTGGCCTTGTTCGCGACCACACCACGGGCGTACGCGAGCGGATGCTCAGCCGCGCGCAGCCTGTCCCAGCGCTGCCACAACGCCACCAGGGCGTCCGCCGCGAGATCGTCGGCGGCATCCGCCTCGCCGGTCAGCAGCCACGCGAAGCGGGCCAGTTCGGCGTGATGGCGTTCGAAGAAGTCGTGGAACTCCGCCGATCTGTGGTCGACGACCATGGTTCTTGGTTGCCCTCTCCGCTGCCCCCTGTCAGGCGGCAACGTACCTGCCGCCCCGGCAGGCCGGACGGCCACGGCCCGGCGCATGGGCCGTGGCCGCCCGGTGATCAGGACGGCTCGCCGATCAGCACGCCGCGGCCGTTGGAACCCGAGTAGACCCGGCCGTACACATCGGGGTCACCGGTGATGGCGCCGCCGGAGAGGGCACCGAACTGGTGCTGGTCATCGTTGACCCGCGTCCACGTCGCGCCGGTGTCGGTGGAACGGAAGACACCGGGGACGCCGTTCACCGTGCCGATGATGTACAACGCCTGGTAGCGGGCCCCAGGGGCGGCCTTGCCGAAGCCGATGCCGTCGGCACTCCTCACTCCGGTGAGCTTCGTGAAGGTCGCACCACCGTCGGTGGAGTGCTGGATACCGTCGTAGGACGTGAGCCACAGGTCGCCCGCGATGCCTGGGGTCGCCTTGATGCGTCCGTCGGCGAGCCCCTTGGCACGCGCGGTGAACGTCTTGCCACCGTCGGTGCTGGCGAACAGGGCGCCGCGGCTGAGCGCGTAGAACGTGCCGGCGGTCGCGCGATCGGCCACGACCCGAGTGCCGGACGGCAGGCCGGAGGACGCCTTCCAGGTCTTGCCCTGGTCGGTCGAGACATACGGCAGCTGCCCGGAGGCGGTCCACACGATGGTGCCGCCGTCGACCGAGATCGCCGCGGTGCCGCCGCTCGCGCCGCTCACCGGAGAACCGTCGAACGGCTTCCAGCTGACGCCGCCGTCGGAGGAGTAGGCGCCGTTCGTGCTCGCGTCACCGTGCGTGCCGACGCGGACCACGATGTTCGGCTTGGACTGGGCGAAGTCGATGCCGCTGGTGCTCCAGATCCGCGGGGAGAAGGAGTCCTTCGGCAGCACGTCCACGTTCTCGTGACGGAAGCCGCCGACGTCTCCCAGGGCGCTGAGCAGCTTGCCACCGGGCGGCATGACCAGGTCGGAGGTCGCGGTCTCCTCCAGGCCCTTCACGGGGATCGACCAGTGCGTGGCAGCGCCCTTGTCCGCCGCGTTCACGTCGTTGCTGGCCCACAGGCCCGAACCGGTGCCGTAGATCACGTGGCCGGAGTCGAACGGGTCGATCGCCATCGCGCCCATCCAGTGGCCGATCCCGGTGCCCACGTACGGCGCACCGGACGCGTCCCGAACGGACGTGGCCCCGAGCGCCTTCCAGCTGTCCCCGCCGTCAGTGGTGCGGAACAGCTCGTCCGACGGCCACCAGCGGTCGAGCGTGGCGACCATCACCGTGCCAGGACGCTGCGGATCCACGGCGAGACCGCCGTAGCCGAAGCTGGTGGCCGACATGGGGGTGATGTTCTTCCACGCGCCGCTGGACGGCGTGTACTTCCACACCGAGCCGGCCGTCACGCCGCTCGGGCCGGGCGCGTCGCTGTAGGTCAGGTACATCGTGCCGTCACCGGACAGGGCACCGTGGTGCGGCAGCTGACCGGTCGGCTGACCGGGCACGGCCTGCCAGGTGCTGCCGCCGTCGGTCGAGCGGTACAGCGACGTGTTCTTGTCGGCGACACCCACGTAGATCGTCTTGCTGCCCGCGGGCCCGAAGGTCACGAAGGACAGACCGACACCGCTGCTCGCACCATCCTTGACCGGGAAGCTCGAGACCTGGTTCCAGGTCACGCCGAAGTCGTTGCTGCGCCACAACCCGTTCTTGCGGGTGCCGAGGTACAGCGTCTTGTGGTCGGAGGGGTCGATCACGAGCTTCTCGCCCATGGACCGGCCGTCCTCGTTGCTGCCGAGCTTGAACGGCAGGTCGGTGCGCTGGAAGGTCCTGCCCTGGTCGGTCGAGCGCAGCAACGCGCCGTTGCCCGCCCACTCGTTGGTGTAGGTACCGGTCGCGAGATACACGCGGTCGGGCTCGACCGGGTCGGTCGCGATGCTCTCGATGCCCAGCAGGTTCCACTCCCACGTCCAGTCGGTCAGCGGGATCCACTGTGCTGCCTTGGCATCCCAGCGGTACGCGCCACCCATGTCGGTGCGCGCGTACAAAACGTCCTTGCGAGCGGGGTTGAAGACGAACCCGGTGACGAACCCGCCGCCGCCGATCTGCACGTTGCGCCAGGAGTACTTGCCGGACGCCGTGGGAGCGTCCGGTGTGGACGGTGCGGTGGACGTGGTCGGCGAGGCCGTCGGCTGTGGGCGCGCGGCCACCACGGGAGGCTTGGGAGCGGCGGGCTTCTCCGCCTTGGTGAACTTCCAGCGCTGCCCGTCGCCACCGGAGTCCGCGGCCTTGTCCGGGGCCTGCACGACCGCCTGGCTGTCCTCGCCTTCGTTGACGCAGAGCACCATCCCGCTACTGCGGGAGGCGATCTTCACCTCTCCGTCGCCGACGTTGCTGATCTTCCACTGCTGGGAGACCGCACCGGTGTCGGCCTGCTGCTCCACAGTGGACTCGGAGCCGTTCCGCACCCCGAGAACCTTCGAGCTGTTGTGGTTCACCAGCTGGTAGAAGCCATCCGCAAGCGGTCTGACCCGCCACTGCTGGCTGGCGGAATCGGCCTCGGGCTGCTCCTGCTGGATGCGCACACCCGCCGCGCTGTCCCCACCGGCCACATCCAGCGCGTTACCACTGCGAGCGGAGACGAACTGGTAGTAGGCGGCGGTGTCCACCGGCGTCGCCTCCGAGTCGTCCTTCGAGAACAACACGAAGGACAGGCAGGACCCGGCGACCGCGGAGGCGGTCAACGCCACGGCGATCGTCTTCCGGTGACGGGTGGGTGTCCGCCTCCGGTCCCGTGTGGACAAGGGCTTGTTCATCGCAGCAACTCCCAGGGCTCGATCGTCTTCAGCCCTGGGTTGCCGCAGCGGTCAGAAAGGTTTCCGCCCTGGCGAGAATTTTCGTTGTGCTGCGCTCCGAGCCAGGACGACCGTGAGCATCCCGTCGGTCGTCCAGTGCGCTGACCATGA
Source organism: Lentzea nigeriaca (assembly GCF_016907955.1). Classification (GTDB taxonomy): domain Bacteria; phylum Actinomycetota; class Actinomycetes; order Mycobacteriales; family Pseudonocardiaceae; genus Lentzea; species Lentzea nigeriaca. The sequence continues at coordinate 725,596 of NZ_JAFBCX010000004.1, forward strand.
ACGTTCACCGGTAGTGACCACGCCGATCGAGGTGCTGGACTCCTGGCCGCGTCGATCTCACGCTCGATGGTCTACGAGACAGGTCCAACGACAGGATCGGCGGAACGTTGGACAGCAAGAGGTCCAGATCTGCGCTGGGTGAAGACCTGTTTCAGGTCTCCAACCAGCGCAGATCAGAGGACTGCGTGGGCGAGGTCTAGCCGCAACGCCGTGTAGTTAGCGGCGTGGGCTGGCTGTCAAGGCCGGCTGAAACAGGCAACGGAGTTCCTGCTAGAACAGCGTCGACCAAGATCGTTGCTCTGCAGAGAACTCCGTTGC
>NZ_JAFBCX010000005.1 GCF_016907955.1 Lentzea nigeriaca
GCAACGGAGTTCTCTGCAGAGCAACGATCTTGGTCGACGCTGTTCTAGCAGGAACTCCGTTGCCTGTTTCAGCCGGCCTTGACAGCCAGCCCACGTCGCTAACTACACGGCATTGCGGCTAGAACTTGATGGTGACCGGGAAGGGCTGCTCGATCTCCAGGACGCCGTCCACGCTCCGCGCGATCTCGACGTACTCCTTGTCCTGAAGTTCGAGCAAGGTCGCCTCGGTGACCTCCGGTTCGGGATCGACCATCAGGTAGTACTTCACGCCTGCCTCGGCGTACAGCTCGCGCTTCAGGCCCATGTCGTTCCGCCGCGTGGCCTTCGAGAGCACCTCGCCGACGAGGACCACGTTCGAGACCGGAAACATGACGCCCGCTTCTCGCGGCCTGACGACCGTGAAGTCCGGGATCAGGAGACGGCCGCTGGCCAGTAGGACGTTCAGTTCGACCGTTGCTTCGAGCTCATCCGGGCAGGCGATCGCCATGGCCTTGAACGCCCGTCCCACCAACTGCTGATGGGCGTAGGACCCCAGCGGACTCACGAGCAGCATCCCGTCGACGAGTTCGACGCGTTGACTGTTGTCCTCCGGCAAGGACAGGACGTCGTCGAGCGTCCACGGGCCCGCGTGCCTCGGCAGCAGGTAAGCGGCTGGTGCCGCTTCAGCTGGAGCCGCCACAGGGCATCACCTCCGAAAGCCGCCCGGCCAGTACCAGTGTGGCACGCCGGGCGGACAGCCGGCTTGTGCATGGCGCCACGATCGCAGGTCAGACCGACATCAAACCCGATTTTTGAACCCAATAGACACAACTTCACTCGATCAGGTGTTCGAGGCTGCGTAATCCCATTGGAGGGCCTCCAAGACAAAACCGCCCGGCCCAAAAACGACCGAGCGGTTCCACGAAGAAAATCTCAAACAGCAGCCGCAGCCGACCGCACACCCTGAGCCAGGTCAGCAGCCAACGCCCGCACAGCCGAATCCCCTTCGGCCACAGCGGACACGAACGCCGACCCCACGATCACACCGTCCGCGAACCCGGCGATCTCCGCGGCCTGCGCCCCTGACCGCACCCCGAGCCCGACCCCGACCGGAATCGAGGTGTGCTCCCGAACCCTGGCAACGAGCTCAGGCGCCGAAGACGACACCACGTCCCGGGCACCGGTAACACCCATGACCGCGGTCGCGTACAGGAACCCGGAAGAGGCGCGCGCGGTCATCGCGATGCGCTCCGACGTCGACGACGGCGCCACCAGGAAGACCCGGTCCAGCCCGTGCGACTCGGAAGCCGCCATCCAGTCGTCGGCCTCGTCCGGCACCAGGTCCGGCGTGATGAGCCCCAGGCCACCGGCAGCCGCGAGGTCACGTGCGAACGCGTCCACACCGTACTTCAGCACCGGATTCCAGTACGTCATCACGACCGCACGCCCACCGGCGTCGGCCACCGCCGACACCACGTCGAACACGTCCCGCACGCGGAAACCGGCGGACAACGCCTGCTCGGCCGCGGCCTGGATGGTCGGGCCGTCCATCACGGGGTCGGAGTACGGCAGGCCGACCTCGATCAGGTCGCAGCCCGCCTCGACCATCGACCGCAGGTACGCCTTGGAACCGGAAACCGTGGGGAACCCGGCAGGCAGGTAGCCGACCAGGGCGGCACGTGATTCGGCGCGCGCCGTGGCGAAAACGTCAGACACCAACGACATCAGGCCTGTCCCCCATCAGCGAGGCCGAAGTACTTCACGGCCGTGTCCATGTCCTTGTCGCCGCGGCCGGAGAGGTTCACGACCAGCAGGCCGTCCGGGCCGAGCGACGGGCCGAGCTTCAGCGCGCCCGCGAGGGCGTGGGAGGACTCGATCGCCGGAATGATGCCCTCGGTCCGCGACAGGAGCGCGAACGCCTCCATGGCCTCGGCGTCGGTGACCGGGAAGTACTCGGCGCGACCGATGTCCTTCAGGTGCGAGTGCTCGGGGCCGACGCCGGGGTAGTCGAGACCCGCGGAGATCGAGTGCGCCTCGGTGATCTGGCCGTCCTCGTCCTGCATCACGTACGACATCGCGCCGTGCAACGAACCCGGCGTGCCCGCGGTGAGCGTCGCGCCGTGACTGCCGGTCTCCACCCCGGCACCGCCGGGCTCGACGCCGACCAGGCGGACGTCGGGATCGTCGATGAAGCCGTGGAAGATGCCGATCGCGTTGGAACCGCCGCCGACGCACGCCACGACGGCGTCGGGGAGGCGGCCCGCCTTCTCCAGGATCTGCCCGCGCGCCTCGATGCCGATGATCCGGTGGAAGTCGCGGACCAGCAGCGGGAACGGGTGCGGGCCCGCGGCCGTGCCGAGCAGGTAGTGCGTGTCGTCGACGTTGGTGACCCAGTCGCGCAACGCCTCGTTGATCGCGTCCTTCAACGTCCGCGAGCCGGACTTCACCGGGATGACCTCGGCGCCCAGCAGGCGCATGCGGGCGACGTTCAGCGCCTGCCGCTCGGTGTCGACCTCGCCCATGTAGACGACGCAGTCGAGGCCCAGCAGCGCGCAGGCCGTCGCCGTCGCGACGCCGTGCTGGCCTGCTCCCGTCTCGGCGATCACGCGCTTCTTGCCCATGCGCTTGGTGAGCAGCGCCTGGCCGAGCACGTTGTTGATCTTGTGTGAACCGGTGTGGTTGAGGTCCTCGCGCTTGAGGAACACGCGCGTCCCGGCGTGCTCCGCGAACTTCGGCGCCTCCGTCAGCAACGACGGGCGGCCCGCGAAGTCCTTCAGCAGACGCTGGAACTCGTTCACGAAGTCGGGGTCGACGCGTGCCTTGTCGTACTCGGTGGCCAGCTCGTCCACCGCCGCGATCAGGGCCTCCGGGACGAACCGGCCACCCCACGGGCCGAAATGGCCACGTGCGTCGGGATCGTGCGGCGTGGGCGAGAACTGGCCCATCGGATAGCTCCTCTAGCGCTGTTATCGACTTGGGCGCGGACAGGCGGGATGCGAGCCGGCTGTCACGAGCTTGTTCACGGCGGCCTTGGGGTCGCCGCTGGTCACGAGGCTTTCGCCGACGAGCACCGCGTCAGCGCCCGCCCCCGCGTACGCCATCAGGTCGCCAGGCCCGGTCACACCAGACTCGGCGATCTTGATCGTCTCGAAGGGTAGTCCGGGAGCGATCCTGCCGAAAACGTCTTTGTCGACCTCCAACGTGTGGAGGTTGCGCGCGTTCACGCCGATGACCGCGGCACCGGCCTCCAGGGCGCGGTCGGCTTCTTCCGCGGTGTGCACCTCGACGAGCGCCGTCATCCCGAGGGATTCGACCCGGTCGAGCAGCGACACCAGCGCGTTCTGCTCCAGTGCCGCCACGATCAGCAGAACCAGGTCGGCGCCGTGCATGCGCGCCTCGTGCACCTGGTACGGCGAGACGATGAAGTCCTTGCGCAGCAACGGGATCTTCACCGCCCTGCGTACGGCGTCGAAGTCGGCGAGCGACCCGCCGAACCGGCGCTGTTCGGTCAGCACGCTGATGACCGACGCGCCACCCGCCTCGTAGGCGGAGGCGAGCTCGGCCGGCTCAGGGATCTCCGCCAGCGCGCCCTTCGAGGGGCTGCGGCGCTTGACCTCGGCGATGACACCCACGTTCGGCCCGCGCAGCACTGACATCACGTCGAGCGGCGGGGCTGCCTTGGCCGCGCGCTCCTTGACAACGTCGAAGGACAACTGAGCCTCGCGAGCGGCGAGATCCTCACGCACACCTTCGAGGATCGACTCGAGAACCGTCACAGTCTTGCTCCCCTTCCCGCTATGGGGATGCTAACCCCGGCGGAGTAACGCCCCAGCCACCGGGGTTCGGTGTCGATGCAGCTAGCCGTGGTTGTGCACGTGTCACATGCACGAATGCAGATGAATGATCTTCACTCGTTCGATGAAGGCCCGCCGGGCGCCTTATCGTCGGTCGGATCATCCCCCCGCTCCAGTGCGCGCCACATGTCCGTCTCCGGATCCCGCGTGCGGGTCTTCTGCCCGCCCACACCGATCTTCGGCATCCGGGCCCCGAGTGCTACCTGAAGCACGCCGGAGCCCGCCACGAGCACGCCACCGGCGATCGCGAGCCAATGACCGTTGAACGCCGCCGCGACACCGACGACGACCAGCAACCCACCGAGGACCCGGCGCGCCAGGCCGCTGAGCGCCACCACCGCGGCGACAGAGGCGAGGCTCAGCAGAGCCAGCGGCACGGAACCCGCGCCCCAGAAGGCACCCGCCCCGCCCACCAGCAGGAGCGCGGCGATCCACAGTGGACGGTTACCGGTCAACGGCAGGAGCCATCGTCTGCGCGGTGGCGACCGCGGCCAGCACCGCGCCCGCTTTGTTCAGGCACTCGTTGTCCTCCGCCAGCGGGTCGGAGTCCGCGACGATGCCGCCACCGGCCTGCACGTACGCCACCCCACCGCGCACGAGAGCGGTGCGGATGGCGATGGCGGTGTCCGCGTCCCCTGCGAAGTCGAAATAGCCCACAACGCCGCCGTAGAGGCCACGACGGGTCGGTTCCAGCTCCTCGATGAGCTCCATCGCACGCGGCTTGGGCGCACCGGACAGCGTGCCGGCCGGGAAGCAGGCCGCCACGGCGTCGTAGGCCGTCTTGCCCTCGGCCAGCTCACCGGTCACGGTCGACACGATGTGCATGACGTGGCTGTACCGCTCGACCTTGAAGAAGTCGACGACGTGCACCGAACCCGGCTTGCAGACGCGGCCCAGGTCGTTGCGGCCGAGGTCGACGAGCATCAGGTGCTCGGCGCGCTCCTTGTGGTCGGCGAGGAGGTCCTTCTCCAGCAGGGCGTCCTCCTCCGGGTCCTCACTGCGCCAGCGGGTACCCGCGATCGGGTGTGTGGTCGCCTTGCCGTCACGCACCGTGACCAGCGACTCGGGGCTGGAGCCCACGATGTCGAAGCCCTCGAGGCGCAGCAGGTACATGTACGGGCTCGGGTTGGTCGCGCGCAGCACCCGGTAGATGTCGAGCGCGTCGGCGTCCGTCTCGATCTCGAACCGCTGCGACACCACGACCTGGAACGCCTCGCCCGCGCGGATGGCCTCCTTGGCCTTCTCGACGGCCGCGAAGTGCTCGGCCTGCGAACGACGGCGCCGGAACTCGGGCTTCGGCCGCGAGAACACGGCGGCGGTCGGCGGCGCTGGCGTGTGCAGCTGCGTCGTCATCTCGTCGAGGCGGCGCACCGCATCGTCGTACGCCTCGTCGACGCGCTCGGGCGAGTCGTCCCAGTTGATCGCGTTCGCGATGAGCGTGACGGTGCCCTCGTGGTGGTCGAGCGCGGCCATGTCGGTCGCGAGCAGCATGACCAGCTCGGGGATCTTCAGGTCGTCCTCCGCGATGACCGGCAGCCGCTCCAGCCGCCGCACCGCGTCGTAGCCGATGTAGCCGACCATGCCGCCGGTCAGCGGGGGCAGCCCCGGCAACGGGTCGGTGCGCAGCACCTCGACGGTCTCGCGCAGTGCCTGCAGCGGGTCGCCGCCGTCGGGCAGGCCGACAGGCCGCGTGCCCGTCCAGTACGCCTCGCCACCGGTCGCCGTGAGCGCCGCGGACGACCGCACGCCGATGAACGACCATCGCGACCACGAACGGCCGTTCTCGGCCGACTCGAAGAGGAACGTGCCGGGCCGGTCGGCCGCGAGCTTGCGGTACAGACCGACAGGGGTCTCCGCGTCCGCCAGCAGCCTGCGCACCACCGGGATGACCCGGCGGTTGACCGCAAGCTCGCGGAACTCCTCACGCGTTGGGCTCACGGCCCCCAGACCAACGGCGGCCACAGCCCCGATGACGCTCACCATGCCGACAATTGTTGCATAAATTCAACATCTGTTGAACTATGACCCGTGTGGAGCAAGTCAACCAGAAACGGCGCGGCCGCCGCGCCGCGGGCGAGGACACCAGGGCAGCGCTGATCGCGGCGGCGCGGGAAGTGTTCGTCGAGAAGGGCTACGACGGCGCGACGGTCCGCGCGATCGCCGCCAAGGCCGGCGTCGACGCCGCCATGGTCAACCACTGGTTCGGCGGCAAGGAGGGCCTGTTCGCCCAGGCCGTGCTGCAGCTCCCGTTCGACCCGGCCGAGATCCTCAAACGCCTGGTCGACGGCCCGGTCGAGCAGGCGGGCGAGCGCATCATCCGCAACTTCGTGACCATCTGGGACGCGACCGGCGGCGGCACGTTCGCCGCGCTGATCCGCAGCGTCACGAGCCAGCAGGAAGTGGCGAACGCGCTGAAGTCGTTCTTCGTCAACGCGATCTTCAAGAACCTGCTGACGGAGATCGGGGCGGAACAACGGGAGCTGAGGGCGACCCTGTGCGCGACCCAGATGGTGGGACTCGGCATCGTCCGGTACGTCGTCCACTTCGAACCGCTGGCGTCGGTCGACGTCGACACCGTGGTCAAGGCGATCGCGCCGAACATGCAGCGCTACCTGACCGGCGACCTGGACTAGGAGAGCGTCGCGGCTTGGTTGTGTGGTCCGCGATCTTGAGTTGGTTGTAGTTGCGAGCCGAGGCAAACGTTTGCTGATCACGCCACCTACCGCCGACTCACGATCACATCGCCGACACGCCGCGCGACACGCGGACGACCGGCCCATAACAAAGGTTAGAGGCGACGGTCTACTAGGTGTCCGCGAGCAGGACCGTGGCGTCGAAGCACGTGCGGTCACCGGTGTGGCACGCGGCGCCCACCTGGTCGACGACCAGCAGCAGCGTGTCGCCGTCGCAGTCGAGCCGGACCTCGTGGACGTACTGGGTGTGGCCGGACGTCTCGCCCTTCACCCACAGCTGCTGACGGCTGCGCGAGTAGTAGGTGGCACGGCGTGTGGTCAGCGTGCGGTGCAACGCCTCGTCGTCCATCCACGCCACCATGAGCACCTCGCCGGTGCCGCGCTGCTGGGCGACCGCGCACACCAGGCCGTCCGGGGTGCGCTTGAGCTTGGCCGACAAAGCCGGATCGAGCGGGCTGCTCAACGGGGTCCTCCCAGGTGTTCGCGAGCGGGTCCGGTGTTGAGCAGGACCACTCCGTAGATGTGCACAGCGGACAGCACGCCGGATGCGACGCGGGCCCACACCGGTCCGTCGGCCAGCACGATCACCAGATGCAGCAGCGCGACGAGGATGAACAGCACCATCGCCGGGTAGTGCGCGAACCGCAGGCGCAACAACAACGCCGCCGCCACGGGCAGTTCGAGCAGCGCGACGAACGACGGCAGCTTCAGCACGTTCGCGTCGCCCGTCGAGCGCCACAGCACGAGGCCCACCACGAAGAACACCAGCGCCCCGCCGAACGCGACCGTCGAGGCCACCCGCACCTCGACCGGTGTCATCGCACCACGACGCCGGCCGCGCGCAGGCCGTCCTTGACCTCACCGATGCGCAGCTGTCCGAAGTGGAACACGCTGGCCGCCAGCACCGCGTCCGCACCGGCGGCGACGGCGGGCGGGAAGTGGTCGACCGCGCCGGCGCCACCGCTCGCGATCAGCGGCACGTCGACCTCGCGCCGCACCAGCTCGATCAGTTCGAGGTCGAACCCCGCCTTGGTGCCGTCGGCGTCCATCGAGTTCAGCAGGATCTCGCCGACGCCCAGCTCCTGCCCCTGCACGGCCCACGCCACGGCGTCGATGCCGGTGCCGTTGCGCCCGCCGTGCGTGGTGACCTCGAAGCCGGTGCCGCCCGGCACGCGCCTGGCGTCGACCGACAGCACGATGCACTGTGCGCCGTAGCGTTCCGAGCACTCGCGCAGCAGCTCCGGCCGGACGATCGCCGCGGTGTTGAGGCTGACCTTGTCCGCGCCCGCGCGCAGCAGCTTGTTCACGTCATCGGGGCTGCGCACGCCGCCACCGACCGTGAGCGGGATGAACACCTGCTCGGCCGTCCGCCGGACCACGTCGTACGTCGTTTCGCGGTCGCCGCTCGACGCCGTCACGTCGAGGAACGTCAGCTCGTCCGCGCCCTCGGCGTCGTACGCCCTGGCAAGCTCCACAGGGTCGCCCGCGTCGACGAGGTTGGTGAAGTTGACGCCCTTCACCACCCGGCCCCGGTCGACATCGAGGCACGGGATGACGCGAACAGCCACTGACATGCGCGAAAGCCTACAAGGGACACTTCTGGGACTACGCTGGGACACCATGATCACCGAGCTGGGCCGCGGCGACTACCTGCTGCTGACGACGTTCCGCAAGGACGGCACCCCGGTGCCCACGCCGGTCTGGGTCGCGCCCGGCCCGAGCGACGACATCATCTACGCCTGGAGCGCCAAGGAGACCGGCAAGGTCAAGCGGATCCGGCGCAGCGGGGACGTGGAGATCGGCGCGTGCGACTTCCGCGGCAACCCCAAGGGCGAGTCGGTGAAGGCCCGCGCGAGGCTGCTCGACGACAACGCCAGCGACGACGTCCGTGCGCGGATCGTGAAGAAATACGGCTTCATGGGCTGGCTGACGATGACGGGCAGCAAGCTGCGCCGCGGCCGGACGGGCACCGTCGGCATCGAGATCACCCCGGCGTCAACCTGAGGTTGACCCGCACAACCGCGTCAACCTAGAGTTGACGCGTGATCCAGTTGACCGACCTCATCGTCACGGTCGCTCAAGAAGCCGATGACCCCCTCCTGCGCCTCGCGAAGGCCGTGGAGATGAGCAGCCGGCTGAACGAGCTCGGCGACCACCTCATCGGTCACTTCGTCGACGAGGCGCGGCGCGGCGGCGCCAGCTGGGCGGAGATCGGCGAGAGCCTCGGCGTCACGAAGCAGGCCGCGCAGAAGCGGTTCGTGCCCAAGGAGTCACCGGAGCTGTCCAAGCCGTCGATGGAGCGCTACACCCAGCGGTCGCGGCGGGTCGTCGCGCTCGCGAGGCACCACGCGAGGTTCAGCGAACGCATCGGCACCGAGCACCTGTTGCTGGGGTTGCTCGACGAGTCGGGCGGGCTCGCCGCCAAGACCATCGCGAAGCTGGAGTCGGGTGAGGGCAGCACGCGCATCGCCGTGCTCCACCGGCTCGACGCCGAGGCGAGGCAACGCCCGGAGAAGCAGCCGTACACGACGCACTGCAAGAAGTCGCTCGAACTGGCCGTCCGCGAGGCGCTGCGGATGGGTCACATGTTCATCGGCACCGAGCACATCCTGCTCGGCGTGTTGCTCGAAGAAGAAGGGACCGCGGCCGGCGTGCTGCACTCCACCGGAGTCACGCACGCGGCCGCGGCCGCTCACATCGAGAGTGTCGTCAACGGACCGCAGCGAGTGCTTCCGGGAGCGTGAAAGCACCGGCGTACAAGGCTTTGCCGACGATCGAACCTTCCACGCCGTCACGCTCGAGCTTCGACAGCGCCACCAGGTCGTCCACAGTGGACACGCCACCGGACGCGATGACCGGGGCGTCGGTGCGGGCGCAGACCTCGGCCAGCAGCTCCAGGTTCGGGCCCGTCAGCGTGCCGTCCTTCGACACGTCGGTGACGACGTAACGCGCGCAGCCGTCGCGGTCGAGCCGCTCGAGGACCTCCCAGAGGTCGCCGCCGTCCGAGGTCCAGCCGCGGCCCTTGACCCGGTGGCCCTGCTCGGTGATGCGGACGTCGAGACCCACGGCGATCTTCTCGCCGTACGCCGCGATGACCTTCGCGCACCACTCCGGGTTCTCCAGCGCGGCCGTGCCCAGGCTCACGCGGGCGCATCCGGTGGCCAGCGCGGCCTCCAGCGAGGCGTCGTCGCGGATGCCGCCGGACAGCTCCACCTTGACGTCGAGCTCGCCGACGACGCGGGCCAGCAGCTCGCGGTTCGAGCCGCGGCCGAACGCCGCGTCGAGGTCGACGAGATGGATCCACTCCGCGCCGTCGCGCTGCCACTGCAACGCCGCGTCCAGCGGTTCGCCGTAGTTCGTCTCGGTACCGGCTTCGCCCTGCACGAGCCTGACGGCCTTGCCATCGGCCACGTCAACAGCGGGGAGGAGTGTGAACGTCACCCGCCCAGCCTAGCGTCCCCCAGCACGAGCGCTGCCACGCGCTCCTGGGCGTCGGTCGCTCGGGGGAACGTCGAGGGAACCGGGGTGCCGGGGCCCGTCGCGGCAGGTCCGACGCCGGTCCACGGCCCGAAGACCATCATCCCCACGAACCGCGGATGCTGCTTCACCAACGACAGGTACATGTACTGGGTGCGTTCAAGATCCGCGTCGGTCCTGTCGGCGCACCACGACTGCGGCGCCGCCTCCGGGAACACGAAGAGCCCCTTGCCGGCACGCGCTCCTCGAGCTTCTTCATGCGCTCCTCGGCCTTGCCGTAGCCGAGGCAGTACTCGTCGAAGCCGACCCAGTCGACGTCGGCGGGCACGGAGAAGCTGTCGTCGATCTTGGGGCCCCGCCTCGACGAGCATGACCTTCTTGGTGCCGAAGGTCTTCTTGATCTGCTTGGCCGAGAACTCGACGTCGGCGAAGCGCGCGCCGTGGTGGAACGGCTCGTCCTGCTCCCCAGCACGCTCCGTGACCGGCTGACACCGAGGTGCACAGCGGGGTCAGCGGCTCGCAGCACCTGCCAGTCGAGCTTGGCGCGGATCGACCCGTCCCCGAAGAGCGCGTGGAACTCCCCGATGTCGATCGGGCCCTCGGATCACAGGGACTTCAACCAGTTCTCCAGCAGGTGCGCCCCGGCATCACCGGACTTCTCGGGGTGGAACTGGGTCGCCCACAACGGCCCGTTCTCCACGGCGGCGACGAACTCGTCACCGGCGTGGTCGGCCCATGTGACGAGCGGCGGCTTGATGTGGTCGGCGGGTTCCAGCTCCCACTTGCGCACGCCGTAGGAGTGCACGAAGTAGAAGCGGGTGTCCTTGTCGAGGCCCGCGAAGAGCTGCGAGCCCTCCGGCGCGCGGACCGTGTTCCAGCCCATGTGCGGCACGATCGGCGCTTCGAGCCGCTCGACGGTGCCCGGCCACTCGCCGCAGCCCTCGGTCAGCACGCCGTGTTCGATGCCGCGCTCGAACAGGATCTGCATGCCCACGCAGATGCCGAGCACCGGGCGGCCACCGGCGAGGCGCTCGCCGATGATGCGGGCGCCGCGCACCGAGTTGAGGCCCTCCATGCACGCGGCGTAGGCGCCGACGCCGGGTACGACCAAGCCGTCGGCGTCGCGCGCGGCCTTCGGGTCCGCCGTCACCTCGACATGGGCGCCGACCCGCTGGAGCGCGCGCTCCGCCGAGCGCAGGTTGCCGGAGCCATAGTCAAGTACGACGACACGTGCCACAACGTCCAGATTAGTCGGTCGGAGCCGCACCCTGCGTCACCGGTATGACCGGCAACACCGTGTTGATCGGCTTCGTGCGCACGAGCTGGCGCCTCAGCACGACCAGGACGGCGGCCAGCGACACCACAAGGACGGCACCGACGCCGTAGTAGACGGCCGGCGGGATTCTGAACAGGACGGTGACCAACGCCGTCAGCACCATCAACGGCAGGAACGCCGCCAACGGCCACATCTGCGCGCGTGGCGGCTCCAGCGGCTGCAGCACGCCGTCCGCGCGGCCCTGTTCGGTGAGTTCCGCGACCTGCGCGACCTCCGGCAGGCCCGCCGCACGGAAGAAGTCCGGGATCGCACGTTCGGCGTTGTGGAAGTCACGGATGCGTTCGAGCGGTGCCTTGCGACTCGCCTTCGGGTACAGCGCGGTGAGCTTGTCGATGGCCTCGAGCTGCCACTTCTCCTTCTCCCGCAGGTCGACGAGGCCCGCGGTCGAGCGGTCGAGGAGCCTGCCGATCGGACCCGACTGCTTGGCCTCGGCCGACAGCGCCAGGACGGCCTCGCGCGAGCCCCACATCGAGGCGCGACCGATCGTCGTGGTGAAGAGGTAGAGGAGAGCGGCGGCGTCGTTCCACACGGCCAGCGCGGCCCCGCCCGCGATCTTGCGCACCCGGTTCGCCATGTAGGCGGCCTCGCTGAGCTTGGTGGCCGGCGGAGGCAACAGCACCGTGCCGGACTGCACCGGGACGAGCGCCGCGGGGCCCACGTTGCCGCCGTGCATGGCCTGCTGCAGCTCGGCGGCGTTCAACGGGGTCCAGATCAGCATTCTCACGCGCAACATCATTCCTGGTCCGTCGCCTGGCAGGAGGGCAGACATGCCAGAAGTTCACGTTCGTGCCGTGACCGCCGAGCCGGCGGTCACGGCACGACGTCACCTAAACGGCGCGGGAAGGCGCGCCGGTCCAGTCATCCCCCATGACTGCGAACATGTTTCTTCACCCCCTGAAGAAACTCCGCACAGCACTCCCCAGCCCGACCACGTCGAGATCGTGCGCGGCGTCGTGATCCTCGGCCGTGCCGTAGTTGCGGAGTTCTGCGTGTCGTTTGACACCCGCATAACGAACGCGGTGCGGGATTTGTTGCAGTGCCTCGGAAACCAGATGAGCTGAAGTTCCCTCGAGGTACGGCTCCACCACCATGACGTCGGCGTGATCCGTCTCCTGCACCGCCTTGCGCAGTCCGTCCGAGTCGAACGGTCGGACCGTGGCCGCGTAAAGCACCGTGACATCGGCGTTTTCCGAGTCGACCGCCTTCAGCACACGGTCGAGCATCGGCCCGACGGCCAGCACCACACCACGCTTTCCGTGACGCAGCGCGGTGAACCCCTCACCCACCGGATACGCCTGCGCGTTCTCGTGCAGCGAAAGCCTGACGTAGACCCGGTTGTCGTCCTTGAGGGCCTGCCGGAGCAGAGGCGTGACCTCGTCCGGGTGTCCAGGAACGTGCACGGTCCAGCCGGGCAACGTGTCGAACAAAGCGACGTCGCCCGGCGACTGGTGCGTGCGCCCCCACGCCGGGTCGTCATAGGACGCGCCGATGCTCACGAACACCGCGCCCACGTCCTGATGGCCGATGTCGAGCTTGATCTGCTCGTACGGCCGTTCAACGAGAAACGGCGCGTAGCTGTGCACGACCGGCCGCAGCCCGGCCAACGCCAGACCGCCCGCCACGCCGACCATGGTCTGCTCACGGATTCCGACGTCCACTACGCGTTCGCGGTCCTGCGGGAAGTTGCTGGCGGAGATCACCGCGGTGACCACGGCGATCCGCGGGTCGTTCTCCAGCTCCTCGTTGACCGTGTTGATGAAGGCTTCGCGCATCGTCGTCATCAGTAGCTCTTCTCGATCTTGGCGACCACCGCGTACGGGCGGTCGTGCGGCGCCGTCAGTGCGGTGAAGATCGCCTCGTGGTCGCGGCCGTCGACCTCGGCCGTCTGCCAGCCCTCGACGGCGAACCGGCCGGCGATGCCGCCCGGCCAGCCGTACATGGAGTTCTGGTTGTCGATCACGATCGCGGTGAGGTTCGCGACGTTCAGCCGTGCCGCCACGGCGATGGCCTCGTGGTTGCTGCCCTCGTCCAGCTCACCGTCGCCGACCAGCACGAACGTCCGTCCAGCGCTCCCCGCGATCCGCTGCCCGAGCGCCGTGCCCACCGCGATCGGCAGACCGTGACCGAGCGAGCCGCTGCTGATCTCGACGCCGTTGACGAGCGCGCGGTCGGGGTGCAGGCCGAGCGGGCTGTCCCACGACGTCCAATCGTCCAAAGTGGATTCACTGATGAACCCCTTCTCGGCCAGCACCGCGTAGTAGGCCATCGGCCCGTGCCCCTTGGAGAGCAGGAACCGGTCGCGGTCCGGGTCGTCGACGGTGGCCGGCGTGACGTCGAGGACGCGGTCGTAGAGGACCCAGAGCACGTCGATCGTGGATGCTGCAGCCCACTCGTGCTTCTCGTCCCCGGTCATCCTCGCGAAGAGCTCTGGTATCCGTTGCATGCCACCAACTGTTCAACCTCGACCATGCTGGAGGTCAAGCGGCTATCCTGATCTAGTGAGCAAGTTGCCGGAAATGCTGACCATCGGCCAGGTCGCGGAACGCAGCGGCGTTCCCCACACCGCCCTGCGCTTCTACGAGGACAGGGGCCTCATCGCCTCCGTCCGCACCGCGGGAAACCAGCGCCGCTACCAGCGCTCGGTGCTGCGCCGGCTGGCCTTCATCCGCACCGCGCAACGCGTGGGCCTGAGCCTCGAGGACGTCCGCGACGCCCTCGCCCAGCTCCCCGACAACCGCACGCCCACGAAGTCCGACTGGGAACGACTCTCCCGTGCGTGGAAGACCGAGCTCGACGCCCGCATCGACGCCCTGTTCCGGCTGCGCGACCGGCTGACCGGGTGCATCGGCTGCGGCTGCCTGTCGTTGCGCAGCTGCGCGTTGCAGAACATCGACGACGAGCAGGCCTCGCACGGACCGGGCGCGCCGAAGCTCAAGCCGGTGCTGGAGGGCGGCACGCTCTAGCCCAGGAACTCCCGCAGCGCGGCCAGGTATCCGTCGGGATCGTCGACGTGCAGCATGTGTCCCGCCTCCTCCAGCACGACGGCGCGGGCCTGCGGGATCAGCGCCAGCGTGGGCTCGACCAGGCTGACCGGGAACGTCATGTCCTGCCCGCCGTGCAGCAGGAGCACCGGGAGACCGAGCTCGGCGATCCGCTGTGCCGCATCGGGCAGCCGCGGCGAGACCAGGGTTCCGGCCAGGAACGGCCGGGCGTACTCGGCACCGAACCGGACCTCCTCGAGCCGCCGCAGGTAGCCGGGCACCGCCTCGGGACGCCGGACGTTGGCGGCGACGGCCGCGAACGCGTCGGCTCGCACGCACTCCTCCGGCGTCAGGTCGTGGCGCTGCCACGGATCTTCCTGGCGGGCCAGGATCTCGTCACGCTCCGTCCAGCCCGCGAACGCGTACGGCGGCACCGGCAGGACGCTGCTGCCGGACACGATCAGGCTGCGCACGCGGGACGGGTGGGTCAGGGCGAACCGCTGCGCGACCATGCCGCCGTACGAGTGGCCGAGCACGTCCGCGCGCTCGACGCCGAACTCGTCCAGCACACGCACCAGGTCACGCATCATGCCGTCGGGGTGGTACTCCTCCTCCGGCACGCGGCCCGACCGCCCGCAGCCGCGCAGGTCCGGCATCAGCAGGCGGCAGTCGAGGCGCTCCAGCGGGTCGCGCAGGTAGCTGTGGTCCCAGTCGGGGCCGCCGTGGATCGCGAGCAGTGTCCGATCGTCCGATCCCTCCTGCCAGGCCACGAAGATCTCCGGCTCTCCCGCCACCATCCGTTCACGCAACACGTTCCCCCCGAAGTTTCAGCACACACCAGAGCAGCAGCGCCAGCGCGACGCCGCTGAACACGACATCCCCCACCTCGGTGCCGCCCAGCTCGGGCTTCACCGGGAACGAGCACCACGCGTAGGTCAGCACGGCACCGGCGGCCAGCGCGAACCGGTGCCGCCGATCCCATCCCGCCCGCCGCGACCAGCGCGTCACCAGCACGATTCCGAGCGCCACGACCACGCACCAGATCGCCACGCCCACCCACTCGAACCAGTCGGCGCCGATCAGCGTGACCGAACCCCAGTACGCGCTGGTCGCCACCAGCGACGCCAGGCCGACCACCAGCGGCGGCGGCGCGGCACCGGGCAGCTCGCCTGCCACCCGGACCCGGAGCGCGAGCACGATCAGCAGCACGATGGCCGCGCCCGCGTACGCGAACTGCCACCACCGCGCCAGGAAGTGCTCCTCGGAGTAGTTGCCGAGGAACACGAACGCCGACCCGGCCAGGAACAGCAGGCCGAAGAAGATCAGCCCGCGCGTCCGCAGCCACGGGCCCCGCCGGGACAACGTCTCGACCAGCGCGATCGGGACGCAGATGCTCCAGATCGTGTGCAGCGCAAGGATCGACTGCACGGCCTCGACGCTCGTGCCCAGCAACGGCACGAAGGAAGGGCCGGTCAGGTAGTCGTGGCCCGCGTAGGAGTGGTTCCAGATCAGCTGGTCGACCGGGCCCTCCTCGATCAGCGCGTAGGCCGCTGCCAGCAGGAACATCGACGGCCACCCGCCCGCGCGCCTGCCCAGTTCGCGGACCAGCACGGCGCCGCCGCCGTAGAGCGGTGCGAGCAGCAGCCCGAGGCCCATGCCCGTGATCGGGACGTTGCCCAGCAGGAACTCACCGACGAACGGCGCGAGGAAGAACAACCCCAGTACCGGCCACACAGGACCCATCGAACCGCAAAAGAGGTGGACGCGCTGTGCTTTGCTGAAGGCCATGGAAGAAGACAGAATGATCCGCCTTTCCAAGCGGATGTCCAAGGCGCTGCGGCACAAACCCGACCGCGTGGGCCTCACCCTCGACCCGTCCGGCTGGGTGCCGGTCGAGGACCTTCTGAACGCCCTCGGCGTCACCGAGGACGACCTGCGCGAGGTCGTGGCGCGCAACGACAAGCAGCGCTTCACGATCGACGGCGACCGCATCCGGGCCAACCAGGGGCACAGCGTCGAGGTGGACCTCGGGCTGCCGACGGCGACGCCGCCGGACACGTTGTTCCACGGCACGGTCGCGCAGTTCCTCGACGACATCATGCGCGATGGTCTGCGCCCGATGTCGCGTCACGACGTGCACCTCTCCCCCGACCGCGAGACCGCGCGACGGGTCGGCGCGCGCCGCGGCCGACCGGTGATCCTAACGGTCGACGCCAAGGCGATGAGCGCCGCCGGTCACGAGTTCCGGCTCAGCGCCAACGGTGTCTGGCTGACCGCGCACGTTCCCGCCCGGTACCTGACGACGCCGTGAAAGAGATCGTCGAGCACGGCTACGACGCGATCGCGCGGACCTACCTCACGTGGTCGGCGCGGATCGCCGACGACCCGCGACTGCACTACCTCGAGCAGTTCGACAGCCGCCTCGCCACCGGCGCGAAGGTCCTCGAACTCGGCTGTGGCGCGGGCATCCCCGTCACGCGGACGCTCGCCGAACGCCACGACGTGCTCGGCATCGACCTGTCACAGCGACAACTCGACCTCGCGAGCGCCAACGTACCCGGCGCGCGGTTCGAGAAGGCCGACATGACCGCCCTCGACTTCCCGGACGGCACGTTCGACGGCATCGCCGCGTTCTACTCGATCCTGCACGTCCCGCGCGCCGAGCAGCCCGAGCTCATCGCGAAGATCGCGCGCTGGCTCAAGCCCGGCGGCCTGTTCCTGGCCTCGCTCGGCACCGGCACCCCGGACGTGACCGAGACCTGGCTCGGCGTCGAGATGTTCTTCGGCAGCAACACCCCGGAAGAGAACCGGGCCCTGCTCGCGCGGTACATGGAGATCGTCGTCGACGACCTCGTGACCATGCACGAGCCGGACCCGGCCACGTTCCACTGGGTGCTCACACGAGCCAGAGAACCGCGCCACCCACCGCGAGCAGGAGCAGCACCGACAGGATGATCGCCATGAACTTGGCGGTCTTCCACGTCGAGTAGACGCCACCGGCCAGGAAGCCCGCGAGGGCCAGCAGGCCGATGACGACGACCTCCTTCGGCATCAGAGCACGCCCTTGGTCGACGGGATGCCGCCGACGCGCGGGTCCGGCTCCACGGCCGCACGCAGGGCGCGCGCGATCGCCTTGTACTCGGCCTCGGCGATGTGGTGCGGGTCGCGGCCGTACTCCACGCGCACGTGCAGCGCGATCTGCGCGTGGAAGGCGAGCGACTCGAACACGTGCCGGTTCAGCACGAACGGGTAGTTCCCGCCGATCACGAACGAGTTGAACTGCTCCGGCTCACCGCGGTGCACGGTGTACGGGCGGCCCGAGACGTCCACCGCCGCGTGCGCGAGGGTCTCGTCCATCGGGATCCAGCAGTCGCCGAAGCGGCGGATGCCCTTCTTGTCCCCCAACGCTTCCCGCAACGCCTGGCCCAGCACGATCGCGATGTCCTCGACCGAGTGGTGGGCGTCGATCTCGACGTCACCGGTGGCGCGGACGATCAGGTCGAAGCAGCCGTGCACGCCGAACGCGGTCAGCATGTGGTCGTAGAACGGCACGCCGGTGCTGATCTCGACCTGACCGGTGCCGTCCAGGTCGATCTCCACGTAGACCGACGACTCCTTGGTGGTGCGTTCCACCTTGCCCACGCGACTCACCGGCTGACCTCCTTGCTGGCCGCGAGGAAAGCGTCGTTCTCCTCGGGCGTTCCGATGGTCACCCGCAGGTGACCCGCGATTCCGACGTCCCTGATGAGCACGCCGTGGTCCAAATAGGACTTCCAGGTCTCGCGCGCGTTCTCGAACCAGCCGAACAGCACGAAGTTCGCGTCCGACGGGACGACCTGGAAACCCATGTCCGTCAACGCGGCCACGACCCGGTCGCGCTCGGCGGCCAGCAGCGCGACCGAGCCCAGCGTCTCGGGCGCGTGCCGCAGCGACGCCCGCGCGGCCGCCTGCGTCAACGACGACAGGTGGTACGGCAGGCGCACCAGCTGCAGCGCGTCGACCACGGCGGGAGCGGCGGCGAGGTATCCGAGCCGCCCGCCGGCGAAGGCGAAGGCCTTCGACATCGTGCGCGAGACGATCAGCCGGGAGCCGTACTCGTCGAGCAGCTTGATCGCGCTCTCCTGCGACGAGAACTCCGCGTACGCCTCGTCCACCACGACCATGCCCGGCGACGAGGCGATCAGCAGCCTCAGGTCCTCCAGCGGGATCGACTGGCCAGTCGGGTTGTTCGGCGACGTCACGAACACGATGTCCGGCCGCGTCTCCGCGATGATCGTGGCGGCCTTCTCCACGTCCAGCGAGAAGTCCTCCCGCCGGGGCGTCGGCACCCACTCCGTGCGCGTGCCCGCCGCGATGATCGGGTGCATCGAGTACGACGGCTCGAAGCCCAGCGCCGTGCGGCCGGGACCGCCGAACGCCTGCATGATCTGCTGAAGGACCTCGTTCGACCCGTTGGCGGCCCAGACGTTCTCCGACGTCAGCGGCACCGACGTCGACTCGGCCAGGTACGCGGCCAGGTCCTCGCGCAACGCCACCGCGTCGCGGTCCGGGTACCGGTGCAGCTCACCCGCGATCTCCGCCACCGCCGCGACGACGTCAGCGGCGAGCGCATCGGTCGGCGCGTACGGGTTCTCGTTGGTGTTCAGGCGGTACGGCACGTCGAGCTGCGGCGCACCGTAGGGCGTGCGGCCGCGCAGATCCTCGCGCAGGGGCAGGTCCGACAGCTCCACCCGCGCGCCGACAACTGGCTTCATCGTGAGAACCTCGCTGTGACGGCCTGCCCGTGCGCGGGCAGGTCTTCTGCGTTGGCCAGCACGACGACCTTGTCCGCGACGTCGCGCAGTGCTTCCTCCGAGTAGTCGATCACGTGGATGCCGCGCAGGAACGTCTGCACGGACAGTCCGGACGAGTGCCGCGCGCAGCCACCCGTGGGCAGCACGTGGTTCGAGCCCGCGCAGTAGTCGCCGAGCGACACCGGCGAGTACGCGCCCACGAAGATCGCACCGGCGGACCGGATCCGCGCCGCCACCTCACGCGAGTCGCGCGTCTGGATCTCCAGGTGCTCGGCGGCGTAGGCGTTCACCACCCGGACACCTTCGTCCACAGAGGACACCAGCACGGTGCCCGACTGCTCACCGCTCAGCGCCGTGCGGATCCGCTCCACGTGCTTCGTGGCATGGATCTGGCGCTCCAGCTCGACGTCCACGGCGTCAGCGAGTTCCACGGAGTCGGTCACCAGCACCGAGGCCGCGAGCGGGTCGTGCTCGGCCTGGCTGATCATGTCCGCGGCCACGTGCACCGGGTCCGCGGTCGAGTCGGCGAGGATCGCGATCTCCGTCGGACCGGCCTCCGCGTCGATGCCGATCAGCCCGCGCAGCAACCGCTTCGCCGCCGCCACGTAGATGTTGCCGGGACCGGTGACGACGTCGACCGGAGCCAGCTCACCGCCATCGGTGTCCACGCCGCCGTACGCCATCAGCGCCTGCGCCTGCGCGCCGCCCACGGCCCACACCTCGTCGACGCCGAGCAGCGCGGCGGCGGCCAGGATCGCCGGGTGCGGCAGGCCACCGAACTCGGCCTGCGGCGGCGAGCACACCACCAGCGACTCGACACCGGCGATCTGCGCGGGCACGACGTTCATGACCACGGTCGACGGGTACATGGCGAGACCGCCCGGCGCGTAGAGACCGACGCGCGCGACCGGCACCCACTTCTCCGTGACCGTGCCGCCGGGCACGACCTGCGTCGTCGTGTCGGTGCGGCGCTGGTCGGCGTGCACGCGGCGGGTCCGCGCGATCACCTCTTCCAGCGCCTCGCGCACGGCCGGGTCCAACGACGACAAAGCAGACGAGATCTCCGAAGCGGGCACTCGGACAGAAGCGGGACGAACGCCGTCGAACTTCTCCGTGTACTCGAGAACGGCCTCGACGCCACGAGCCGCGACCGCGTCCACGATGGGACGCACCTGATGCAGCGCCGCGTCCACGTCCATCTCGGCGCGCGGCAGTGCGACGCGCAGCTGAGCGGGAGTCGTGGTGCGACCTCGCAGGTCGGTGCGGTTGAGCATGCCCTACAGGGTAGTTCCTGCAGAATTCTGTCAACGGTCAGCCCGCTAACGGCGCTACCTCAGCGAGTGACACCAGAGCCACGCTCGGTTGCGCACCACTCCGTCGAAAACCCCTGCTGATGATGGAGGATCCATGTTCAACAAGCGCCGCGGCCTCATCGCCGCTGTGCTCGGTCTCAGCCTGCCGCTGCTGGTGGGCACGAGCGCGCCCACCCAGGCCGCGGGCTCCGGCCGCACGGTCTACGAGATCACCGTGAAGAACGTCGAGCAGCTCAGGCAGGTCGTCTACACGGGCACCGACCTGATCAGCGAGACCACGAACGGTCCGGTGACCGTCATCGCCAGCGCCGGGGAGGCCCGCGCACTGCGGCGGACCGGCCTGCCGATGAAGTACATCGGTGACGCCGAGGCCGAGTTCGCGAAGCTCGGCAAGGTCGACTTCAAGGACCCTGTACCCGGCCAGGTCGGCACCCAGGACTTCCCGTCCGGCTACACCGGCTACCACAACTTCGCGGAGATGAAGGCCGAGCTCGACAAGACGGTCGCCAGCTACCCGAACCTCGCGAAGCTGTCCAGCATCGGCAAGTCGTACGAGGGCCGCGACCTGTGGATGCTGAAGATCAGCAACAACCCGGCGGTCGACCAGGCCAAGCCCGAGGTGATCGTCACGTGCAACCAGCACGCGCGTGAGCACCTGACCGTCGAGATGTGCCTGCACTTCATCCAGCGCCTCACGAGCAGCTACTCGTCGAACGCCTCCATCAAGGCGCTCGTCGACTCCCGCGAGATCTGGGTCATCCCCAGCGTCAACCCGGACGGCTCCGAGTACGACATCGCGACCGGCTCGTTCCGCGGCTGGCGCAAGAACCGCCAGGGCAGCGGCACCGACCTCAACCGCAACTGGGGCTACAAGTGGGGCTGCTGCGGCGGCTCGAGCGGCAGCACGTCGTCCGACACCTACCGGGGCACGGCGGCCTTCTCGGCACCGGAGACCGCCCGCATCCGCGACTTCGTGAACTCCCGCGTGGTCGGCGGCGTGCAGCAGATCAAGACGAACCTCGACTTCCACACGTTCTCCGAGCTGGTGCTGTGGCCGTTCGGCTGGACCCAGAACAACACCGCGCCCGGCCTGGACGCGAACGAGGAGCGGGCTTTCCGCACCCTCGGCCAGCAGATGGCCGCCACCAACGGCTACACGCCGGAGCAGTCGAGCGACCTCTACATCACCGACGGCACCATCGACGACTGGATGTGGGGCCAGTACAAGATCTGGTCCTACACCTTCGAGATGTACCCGAGCAGCGGTGGGCTGAACGGCTTCTACCCACGCGACAACGTGATCGCCGCGCAGACCTCCCGCAACGACCAGGCGACCGACCTGTTCCTGAAGTACTCGGACTGCGTGAAGCGGGTCATCGGACAGACCTGCTGATCCTGTCCTGCGCCTGATCGATCTCCACCGGAGTGGCGAGGTGGTGTGGAAACCCGCACCACCTCGTCCAGGCCTGGGGTCAGCAGCCCCGTTGTCCAGGGCGTGGCGCGACAGCGACCACGCTCACCGGTCACCGACGCCGCACTCCCAGGACAGGTCACCGAACACACCGGCTGATCCGCTCCAGCGCCTGATCGATCTCCTCGGGAGTGACGAAGTAGTGCGGGGAGGCCCGCACTACTTCGTCCAGGCCCCGCCTCGTCATGTCGATCATCGTCGACCCGCGCTGCGAGACCGTGACAGCCACGTTCCGGGCCCAGAGCCGGTCCTTCAGCTCCATCGCCGGCACCCTCTCCGACGTGAAGGTGACGATGCCCGACTGGCGTTCACCGAGGTCCTGCACGGTGATGCCGTCGATCGCCCGCAGACCCTCACGCATGCGCTTGGCGCGGTCGGCGACCTCCGCCTCGATCACGTCCAGCCCCTTGTCCAGGGCGTAGCGCGCGGCAGCGATCATCCCGAGCCGGTCGGCGACGCTGCACTCCCACAGCTCGAACACCCGAGCGTCGTCACGCAGGCGGTACTCCATCGGCCCGGTCCACACGCCGCTGTGCAGGTCCACCAGACGCGGGTGGAGCCTTTCCCGCACCTCGTCGCGCACGACCAGCGCCCCCGTACCGCGCGGTCCGCGCAGCCACTTACGACCTGTACACGCCAACATGTCGTAATCGAGGCCGCGCAGATCGAGCTGCCCTGTCGACTGACAGGCGTCGAGCAACACCAGCGCACCGACCTCGTGCGCCGCCGCGGTCACTTCATTCACGGGGTTGACCAAGCCGCCGTTCGTCGGGACGTGGACGAGCGAGATCAACTTGACCCGGTTGTCAAGGTTCAGAGCGTCGAGATCGACCTGTCCGTGGATGTCGGAAGGGATGACCTCGACGACCGCCCCGGTCTCCGCCGCACGGCGCAGAAGCGGGATCGCGTTGCCACCGTATTCGACCTCGGTGACAAGAATCCGGTCGCCGGCCTCCAGGGGCACCGCGTCGAGCGCCACCAAATAAGATCGAGTTGCACTGTCCGTGAAAGCAACCTCTGACGGGTGACACCCGAAGAACTCAGCGAGGACGCCGTAGCCCGCCTCCAGGTCATCGCGGCGTTCGGCGGCGGCGCGGTAGCCGCCGATCTCCGTTTCCCGCCTCAGATGCCCGATGACCTCGTCCACGACGGGGGCCGGCGGGATCGACGAACCGGCGCTGTCCAAGAAGATCAGATCGCTCACTCGCCCCACTGTGCCACCATCAGGTGCATGGGGGATCGCTCGTTCGGGTACAGCGCTCAGGTACGGCCGTTCTTGTGGGTTTTCCTCGTGCTCACACCAGTGGAAATCCTGCTCGTGGACTTCCTGGTGCCGTGGTTCTGGCTGCGGGCCGTGCTGCTGGTGTTCGGGTTGCTGAGCGGGCTGCTGCTCGCGTGGCTGCTCTGGATGCTCCACAAGTTCCAGCACGAGATCGACGACGAGTACCTGTGGCTGCGGTACGCGCGCGAGTTCGAGTACCGGATCCCGTTGGCGGCCATCGAGAAAGTCGCGCAGGGCATGACCAGCCGGTCGCTGAACAAGACGCGGTCCGTTGTGGACGGAACGCTCGTGCTGGAGATCTCCAACTCCACCAACGTTTCCGTGTGGCTGAACGAACCGCAGGAGGTCGATCTCGGGCGGCGCGGCGTGCACGAGGTGACGAAGGTCGAGTTCTGGACCGACAGCCCCGGCGAGATGGTGCGCGCGCTGCGGAAATAGGCTCCGCCACATGGTGGAGATCCCCTACGGCAAGCGCATGCGGCCGCGGTACTGGCGGTTCCTAATCATCACGGCGGTCGGGATCGCGTTGGTCGCGTTTGCCCTGGACATCCCGTGGCTGCTCATCACGCTGATCGTGCTCGGCGTGCTGAACACCATCGTGTGTGTGGGCGCTCTGTACGTGCTGCACCGCCAGCCGCACACCATCACCGACGACGAGCTGCGGCTGCGTCAGCTGGGGTTCTTCGACTGGCGCATCCCGACCGCCGACCTCGGCGCCGCGCAGGTCGCCGAGCGCAGCCACAAGGGGCAGCGCAGCGTTGAAGTGATCGGCGACGCGCTCGTCATCCAGTCGCTGACCAGGACGAACGTGTCGGTGCCGTTCCGCGAGCCGCAGCTCGTGGACCTCGGCAAGACCGGCGCGCAGCGGGTCAAGCGCGTCGAGTTCTGGGCGGACGACCCGGAGCAGGCCGTCCGCGAGATCAACGCCCGGACTACTTAGGCTCCCACTTCTCCAGGTTCCACCACGGGCCCCAGGCGAGCACGCCGTAGGAGTTCGGGTCGACCACGGCCTGATAGCCGTTCCACGAGTCGCGCATCACGTACGCGTGCTCGGGAAAGACCAGCACGGCCATCGACGGCGCGGCGACGAACGCCTGCTGGAAGAGCTTGTACGCCACCGCCCGCTGCGCCGGGTCGATGAGCTTGCGGCCGTTCTCCAGCGCCGTGTCGGCGGCCGCGCTGCCCTGACCGCGCAGGTCGTAGAGCATGAGGTCAGGGTCGAACGGCGAGCCCTCGCCGTAGAGCAGCGCGTCCTGGCCCATGCGCGGCCGGATCGCCTCCCACGACAGCCCGGCGAGCTGCACGTCCACGCCGACGGCCTTGGCGTCCGCCGCGAACGCCGTGGCGAGGTCGGCGCGCAGGTCGTCGCCGAGCGGGTACATCAGTGTGAAGCGCGCCGGCACGCCTTCCCTGACGCGGATGCCGTCCGCACCGGCGACCCAGCCCGCCGCGTCGAGCTGACGGGCTGCCTCGGTCTTGTCGAAGCGGAACTTCGCGGTCGGGTCGAAGTCCTCGGCCAGCGCGTCGGGCACCGGCGTGTACGCGATGGTGCCCTTGCCGTCGAGCAGGCTGTCGATCATGCCCTGACGGTTCGTGGCGTAGTTGAGCGCGAGGCGGATGGCGGCGTTGCCGGTGACGGGGTTCGCCGCGGGCAGCCGCACGGCGCGGTAGTCGGCGCTGCGGTGGTACTGGACGAGCAGGCCGGACTTGCCGGTGAACTGCGTCGCCATCTTGGGCGGCAGCACCGTGCCGTCGAACTCGCCGTCCTGCATGCGGCGCGCGCGCTGGTTGTCGTCCGTCACGAAGACGACGGTCAGCTTCTTGATCTTGGGCGCGCCGTTGAAGTACGTCTCGTTGGCGTCCAGCTGCAGCCGGTCGCCCTTCTTCCACTCGGCGACCTTGTACGGCCCGGTCCCGATCGGCTTGCCGTTCGGGTTCGCCTGCTCGCTGGGCAGGATGCCGAGCGTGAGCAGGTGCGGGAAGGCGGCGTGCTGCTGGTTGAGGGTGAACCTGACCGTCGACGGGTCGAGCTGCTCGACGCTCTTGAGCGTGGTGAACCTGTCCTTGACGGGGTTCTGCAGCGCCGCGGTGTAGGTCGCGACGACGTCCTCCGCGCCGAACGTGCTGCCGTCGGTGAACTTCACGTCACCGCGCAGCTTCACCGTCCAGCTCAACCCGTCCGCGGCCGGTTCCGGCAGGTCGGCGGCGAGCTGAGGCCCGAGCGACCCGTCCTGGCGGTGCTCGACGAGCCCGTCGTAGATCTTCGACACGCCCTGCGCGCCGTAGCCGAGCAGCGGGTTCAGCGTGGCCGGCTCGTCGCGGTCGGCGAGCACGATCGACGTGCCGTTCGTGCCACCGTCGGGGCGGGGCGGCGCGGTCTCGGTGCAGCCCGCGGCGGCCAGCAACACGACGAGGAGCAGTGGGAAACGCACAGTGCCGGACCCTACAGTGATCCTCATGCGCATCGCTGTGAGCCAGATCAGCTCGACGACCGACCCCCGGTCCAACCTGGAGCTCGTCCGCGACGCGGTGCGCCGGGCGGAGGGCGCGCGGGTCGTCCTGCTGCCGGAGGCGACCATGTGCCGCTTCGGAGTGCCGCTCGGTCCCGTCGCCGAGCCGCTGGACGGACCGTGGGCCTCCGCGGTGCACGAGATCGCCGCGTTGCACGACGTCGTGGTGGTGGCGGGCATGTTCACGCCGTCCGGCGACCGCGTGACGAACACGATGCTGGTGACCGGGCGCGACATCCACGTCGGCTACGACAAGATCCACCTGTTCGACGCGTTCGGGTTCCAGGAGTCGCGCACCGTCGCCCCCGGTTCGTCGCCGCTCGTCTTCGAACTGGACGGCGTCACGCTGGGCGTGGCGACCTGCTACGACATCCGTTTCCCCGAACTGTTCCGCGCGCTGGCGGACCAGGGCGCGGCCGCGGTGCTGGTCGGGGCGTCGTGGGGCGCGGGACCGGGCAAGAAGGAGCAGTGGGAGCTGCTGGTGCGGGCGCGCGCGCTGGACTGCACGTCGTGGGTCGTGGCGTGCGGGCAGGCCTATCCGGGCGACCTGGGCTCGTCCGCGCCGACCGGGATCGGGTACTCGACGGTCGCGGACCCGTTCGGGAACGTGACCCTGCAGCTGGACGACAAGCCCGCCGTCTCGGTCGTCGAGATCGACACCGAGGGGACGGTGGACCAGGCCCGCACCGTCCTCCCCGTGCTCGCGAACCGACGGCTACGTTGATCTCATGCGCATCGTTTCGGCCGTAGTGGCCGCTTTGCTGTTGTTCTCCGGCGTCGCCTCCGCGACGCCTTCGCGCGGGGTGACCGCGCGCGAGATCGCCAAGTGGTCCGTCGGCGACAAGGACTACGTCATCCGCGAGATCACCGTCGCCGCCGGTGGCACCACCGGCTGGCACCGCCACGACGGCACGCTCTACGCCGTGGTGAAGCAGGGCGTGCTGACCAGGACCATGTCCGACTGCACGACGAACTTCGTGCACCACCGCGGTGACACGGTGATCGAGGAGCCCGCGCACGTGCACATCGGACGCAATCTCGGCGCCGAGCCGATGGTGTTGCAGGTGCTGTACGTGAACCCGGCCGGCACGCCGCTGTCGCGCGACGAGCCGAATCCCGGTTGTTCGTTCGAGTGAGCTTGACCTCCAGTTAGGTCGAGCTCACAAGATCGGGGGCATGACTCTTCCTGAACTGCCCTCGTTCGTCCGCAGCCGCACCGATCTCGACGGCTACACGCTCTACCGCTCCAGCAGCCCACGCCGCGACCGCGCCGTGGGCTGCGTCGTGCTCGTCACCGTCGACACCGACAGCGAGGCCACCGCGAAGGCGTGGGTCGACTCGGTGTTCGTGGCGCTCGCCAGCGAGCCGAACCCGCACCCCGGCGGGCTTTCCGCCGCGTTCCACATCCGCGACGACGGCAAGCGCGTCGTCAACGTCGCGGAGTGGGTCAGCGCCCAGGACCACGTCGACGCGGTGTCGGACGGCAACGGGGTCGGCTCACGCACCGCGGACTGGCGCCGGGTGCAGAACTTTCCCGGCGTCCGGCACGTGAGTGTGGACCGCTACCAGCCCGCTGCTCGACCGCACGCGGGGCCCTCCCGTACTCCAGGAGAGTACGAAAGCTCCCCGCGTACTGTTTCAGCGAAGATCCAGGCCGAGGTCGAGTGATGGGCTGGAGTGCGTGAGACCACCCACCGCGAGGTAGTCCACGCCCGTCTCGGCGTACTGGCGGGCCACCTCCAAGGTCAGCCCGCCGGACGCCTCCAGCTTCACGTTCTCCGGCCTCCTGGCAACGGCCTCGGCGCACTGCTCCGGCGTGAAGTTGTCCAGCAGCACCAGTTCCGCGCCCTCGGCGATCGCCTCGTCGAGCTGCTCCAGGCTGTCGACCTCGACCTCCATCGGCAGCTCCGGCGCGTGCGCACGGGCCGCGCGGATCGCCGCCCCCACCGAACCGGCCGCCGCGACGTGGTTGTCCTTGATCAGGATCGCGTCGCCGAGACCCATGCGGTGGTTCACGCCGCCGCCGCACCGGACCGCGTACTTCTGCAGCAAGCGCAAGCCCGGCAACGTCTTGCGGGAGTCGCGGACAAAAGCGCCGGTGCCCTCGATGGCGTCCACCCAGAGCGCGGTCTGGGTGGCGATGCCGGACAGGTGGCAGATCAGGTTCAACGCCGTGCGTTCGACGGTGAGCAGGCCGCGGGTCGGGCCGGTCAGCACCAGCGCGGGCTCGCCGGGCACGGCCTTGTCGCCGTCGGCTGCCTCGGACAGCACCTCGACCTCGGGCAGATAGCGCTGGAACGCCGCGCGCGCAACGGAAACGCCGCACAGCACACCGGGCGAACGAGGAGTGATCTCGGCTGTCGCGACAGCCTTCTCCGGCACCGTCGCCAGCGTGGTGGCGTCCAGGCCGTAGCGGAGATCCTCTTCGAGCGCGAGCTGGATGACCCGGTTCGCGTCGTCCCAATCGATTTTGGCCAAGTCGACGGTCATGCGACACCCTCCGCGAGAACGGGATCGGCCAGCACGGGCTGACCGGTCGGGGTGAGCCGGACGAGCTGACTGCGTTGCCACGCTTCGGAACGCTCGGTGTAGTCCGTGCGGACGTGGCAGCCGCGCGACTCCGTGCGCTCGGCAGCGGCGGCGATCAGGGCGCGGGCCGCCATGGTCAGCGCCGCGTCCTCGACGAGCTCGCGCGACTCCAGTTGCTTGTCCACAGTGGACACGTCCAGCACCGAGCCCACGACGGCGAGACCCTCGGCGTCGCGGCCGATCGCGGCGTAGCGGGACATCACGCGCTGCAGCATGTCGCGGTCGGCAACAGGAGCAGTGGGCAGCACGGGGTCCACCGCGCGAGCGGGGGCGATCAGGCCGACGGCCAGGTCGGCGGCCACGGCCTCGGCGGCGCGGGTGCCGCAGACCAGGCCCTCGAGCAAGCTGTTGGACGCCAGGCGGTTCGCACCGTGCAGACCCGTGCGGGCGACCTCGCCGACGGCGTACAGGCCGGTGACGCCGGTGCGGCCGTCGACGGTGGAAACCACGCCACCGCAGGCGAAGTGGGCGGCCGGGGCCACCGGAATCGGGTCCACGGCCGGGTCGACGCCCACGGAAACACACGCGGCGTAAACGGTCGGGAAGCGGGAAGCCATGTCGTGCAACGACGTCGCGTCCAGGAAGACGTGGTCGTCGACACCACCGGGCTCCAGCGCCATGTGCCGGGTGATCGCGGCCGCCACGACGTCGCGGGGGGCCAGGTCCTCCAGCGGGTGCACGCCCTTCATCACACGGGCGCCGGTCGCGTCGACCAGCACGGCACCCTCGCCGCGCACCGCCTCCGTGACGAGCGGGCAACGGCCACGTGCGCCGCGACCCGTGTACAGCACGGTCGGGTGGAACTGGATGAACTCGACGTCCGCGGCCAGCGCACCGGCGCGCAACGCCAGCGCCAGGCCGTCGCCGGTCGCGACGGACGGGTTCGAGGTCGCCTGGTACATCTGGCCGAGGCCACCGGTCGCGAGCAGCACGGCCGGC
The DNA here is from genome assembly GCF_016907955.1 of Lentzea nigeriaca. Lineage (GTDB taxonomy): Bacteria > Actinomycetota > Actinomycetes > Mycobacteriales > Pseudonocardiaceae > Lentzea > Lentzea nigeriaca. Next base: position 29,218 of record NZ_JAFBCX010000005.1, read on the forward strand.
GCGGTCAGCACGCCGGGCACGCCGTTGCCGTCGAGCACCAGCAGACCGGCGACGGCACCGAGCGGCGTCTTCACCGTGTCGACGGCGACGTGGTTCTCCAGCAGGGGAACCCGTCCGTCCACTGTGGCTCTCAACAGCGCCCGTTCGACCTCGGCACCGGTCGCGTCACCACCGGCGTGCACGACGCGGAACGCGCTGTGCCCACCTTCGCGGGTGCGCTCCAGCAGACCGTCCGGCCGGGCGTCGAACACCGCGCCGCGCTCCCGCAGCCTGGCCACCGCGGCCGGGCCGTCCGAGATGATCGCCGCGACCGCCGCGTCGTCGCAGAGGCCCGCGCCCGCCGTCAGCGTGTCCTCGATGTGCCGCGCGACCGAGTCGCCGGGGTCGTGCTGGTCCTCCATGACCACCGCGACACCGCCCTGAGCCCAGCGGGTGTTGCCGTCGTCGCCCGCCGCCTTCGTGACGACGAGGACGCGCAGCCCCAGCTCACGGGCTCGCAGCGCGGCGGTCAGGCCCGCCACGCCCGTGCCGGCCACGATCAGGTCGGCCCGCGCCTCCCAGCGCGCGGCCATCACTCACCGCCGCCGGGCTGGCCGATCTCGATCATGCGCTGCACGGCACCCTGCGCCCTGCGAGCGGTCTCCAGGTCCACGTGCACCTCGTCCAGGCCGTCACGCACGCACCGCAACAACGCGGCCGGGGTGATCATCTTCATGTAGGTGCAGGACGCGCGGTCGTTGACGGCGCGGAAGTCGATCTCCGGGGCGGCCTTGCGCAGCTGGTGCAGCATGCCGACCTCGGTCGCGACGAGCACCTTGCGGGCGTTCGTCGAACGCGCGGCGGTGATCATGTCGCCGGTCGAGAGGATCTTGACCTTCTCCGACGGCACGATGCCCTCGCCCGACAGGTACAGCGCCGACGTCGCGCAGCCGCACTCCGGGTGGATGAACAGGTCGGCGTCGGGGTTCGCGGCGGCGCGCTCGGCCAGCTCAGGGCCGTTGATGCCGGCGTGGACGTGGCACTCGCCCGCCCAGATGTGCAGGTTCTCGCGGCCCGTCTCGCGCTTGACGTGCGCACCCAGGAACTGGTCCGGGCAGAACAGCACCTCGCGGTCGGCCGGGATCGAGCGCACCACGTCGACGGCGTTCGACGACGTGCAGCAGATGTCCGTCTCCGCCTTCACCTCGGCCGTGGTGTTCACATAGGACACGACGACCGCGCCGGGCTGCTGCGCCTTCCACTCGCGCAGCTGCGCGCCGGTGATCGAGTCGGCGAGCGAGCAGCCCGCGCGCTCGTCCGGGATCAGCACGGTCTTCTCCGGCGACAGGATCTTCGCCGTCTCGGCCATGAAGTGCACACCGCAGAAGATGATGGTCTGCGCGTCGGACTGGGCGGCGATCCTGCTGAGAGCGAGGGAGTCGCCGGTGTGGTGGGCGATGTCCTGGATCTCGGGCAGCTGGTAGTTGTGCGCCAGGATGACGGCGTCACGTTCCTTCGCGAGCCGCAACACCTCGTCCCGCCACGCCGCGTCCGGCTCGACCCCGCCGTACACACCCGACGCGGTTCGCTCCACGGTTGCGGTAGCGACCATCACTGCCTCCTCGGTCCAGGTTTTCGCCTACTGGTCGAAAACGTCGCCGATAGTATCAGCCGAGTGGCGGGCGTGGGACATGAAGTTCTGGCAGCTGTGCTGCGGGTGAGAGGTGCGTCACTCCAGGTCATGCTGTGGGAGCGCGCACGGGAACCGCACGCTCACCGCTGGTCGCTGCCGGGTGGCGGCCTGCGGGTGGACGAGGACGTGGAGACCTCCATCCGCCGTCAGCTCGCCGAAAAAGTCGATGTGCGACAACTGTCACACGTCGAGCAGCTGGCCGTCTTCAGCGCCCCGGACCGGGTCCCGCCGCCTCGTGTGGTCGCCACCGCGTTCCTCGGACTGGTCCCTTCCGACGTCGATCCGGAGGTCCCCGAGGACACCCGGTGGCACTGCGTGGACACGCTCCCGTCGATGGCCTTCGACCACGCCTCGATTGTGGACCGAGCACGGCACCGGCTCGCCTCCAAGCTGTCGTACACCAACCTCGGCTTCGCGTTGGCGCCACCGGAGTTCACGATCTCGCTGCTGCGCGACCACTACTCCGCGGCACTGGGCTACCGGGTGTCCGCGACGAACCTCCAGCGGGTCCTGTCCCGCCGGTTGCTGCTGGAACCGACCGGCGGCACCGCTCCCCCCGGCCCGTCCGGCGGCCGGCCCGCCGCCCTGTTCCGGTTCAGCGCCAAGGGAATCAAGGTGACCGATCCGTTCGCCGTGTTGAGGCCGCCGGGATCCGGCCGTCCGGCGGGCGGGGGTGGCACCCCGTAACGTGGACGCGTGGCCGAGACGCTCCCGCTCTTCCCCCTGGGCACAGTGCTGCTCCCAGGGGCGTCTTTGCCGCTGCACATCTTCGAGCCGCGCTACCGCCAGCTCGTCGTGGACCTGATGACCGGCTCGCTGTTCGGCCGCACGTTCGGCGTCGTGTGCATCAAGCAGGGCTGGGAGGTCGGCGCCGACAACGTCCACTCGCTGCAGGACATCGGCTGCTCGGCCGACCTGCTCGACGCCAGGCCGCTGCCGGAGGGCCGGTTCGACATCGTCACGCGCGGGGTCCGCCGCTTCCGTCTGGTGGACGTCGACTCCACGACCGCCCCGTACCTGCTCGCCCACGTCGACTACCTCGACGACTCCCCCGTGCCGGAGGCGGCGCTGGAGGTCGTGCCGATCCTCGAACGCGGGGCGCGTGCGGCCCACGAGCGGTACTGCGGGGCTGCCTGGCACCGGGAGGACTGGTCCTCGCCCGCGGAGGACGTCGACCTGGGCGCGCTGTCGTACCTGCTGGCCGCGGACTGCCTGCTGCCGGTGGAGGACCGGCAGCGGCTGCTCGAGGAACGCTCGCCGGCGCGGCGGCTGCGGCTCGTCCGGAAGATGCTGCACCGCGAGACCGGGATTCTCAGCGCTCTGAAGGCCGTGCCGGTGCCGCTCACCGAGTACGGGCACGTGCCGAACCCGAACTGAGGAACTTCCCGAGCTCAGGGACGAGCTGCGGGCCGAGAGTCGTGGCGCACGGTCGGCAGCCGGGCAGTCAGGTCGTTCTCGTCGTTCTGGAACTGGCCGACGACTGGTCGAGTGCGTTGGCCGAGGCGTGGCCGAAGTTCGGTCTCACGGTCGCCAGGAGGCCCACCGAGGTCCGCACTTCGGCTGGATATGTGACCAGCGTTGCTGGATCGTTGAATTGTGGGCTTGTGGGATTGTTGAACAATCCATACTCTGAGGGACACATCACACCCCAAGCACTCCTCCACCACGCTGCGAGGTGTCCCATGAGCACGACCACGACCGAGGACACAGGCCGTTTCGCCTGGTTCCGCAGTCTCGGCCAGAAAGGCAGGCGCGCTTTCGTCGGCGCGTTCGGCGGCTACGGGCTGGACTCGTACGACTACTGGGTCCTGCCACTGAGCCTGGTCGCGATCACCGGCTACTTCCACCTCACCAAGGCGCAGGCGGGCCTCGTCGGCACGTCCACCCTGCTGATGAGCGCCATCGGCGGCGCGGTCGCGGGTGTGATGGCCGACCGGTTCGGCCGGTCCAGAACCCTGATCATCACGGTCGCGGCCTACGCGTTCTTCACCGTGCTGTGCGGCTTCGCGACGAGCTACGAGTCGCTGCTGGTCTTCCGCGCCCTGCAGGGACTCGGGTTCGGCGGCGAGTGGGCGGCGGGGGCGATCCTCGTGGCCGAGTACTGCAAGCCGAAGTACCGCGGCCGCACGGTCGCGTTCATCCAGAGCGCGTGGGCGGTCGGCTGGGGTCTCGCCGTCATCGTCAACACGCTGGTCGCCTCGCTGGCGGAACCGGCGTGGTCGTGGCGGATCATGTTCTGGACCGGTGCGCTGCCCGCGATCCTCATCTTCTACGTGCGCCGCAACGTCGACGACGCGCCCGAGGCGAAGGCCCACACCAACCAGAAGGGCACCTTCCCGAAGATCTTCCAGGGCGGCATCCTCAAGACCACGCTGTTCGCGGCCCTGCTCGCGACCGGCGTCCAGGGCGGTTACTACACGCTCGCGACGTGGCTGCCCGCGTTCCTGCAGACCGGCCGAGGCCTCACGATCATCGGCACCGGCGGCTACCTCGCGTTCCTCATCACCGGCGCCTGGATCGGGTACGTCAGCGGCGGCTACCTCACGGATTACCTGGGACGCAAGAAGACCTTCACGCTGTTCGCGATCGCGAGCGCGCTGCTGATCGTGGCTTACACGCAGATTCCCAACGGTGCCAACACGTTGGTGATGTTCCTCGGCTTCCCGCTCGGGTTCTGCATGAGCGCGATCTTCAGCGGGTTCGGCAGCTACCTGTCCGAGCTCTACCCCACCGCGCTGCGGGGCACCGGGCAGGGCTTCACCTACAACTTCGGCCGCGCGTTCGGCGCGCTGTTCCCCGGCGCGGTCGGGTTCATGGCCGACAAGCTGGGCATCGGCGGTGCGATGCTGTTCGGAGCGGCGGCCTACGGGATCGCGGTCATCGCACTGCTCTGGCTGCCCGAGACGGTCAACAAGGAGCTGGAATGACGACAGCGGGCAAGGCACCTGGCCAGGCTCAGGCCAACCTGATCGCCATCCCCAAGGACTGGGCGTACGACTTCCTGCTCTTCACCCACCGCAACCCCAAGCCCTGTCCGGTGCTCGACGTGCTGGACGCCGGTGAGACCGTCAGCGCGCTCAAGCCGGACGCGGACGTGCGCACCCACGCGCCGCGCTACCGGATCTGGGACCACGGTGAGCTGGTCGCCGAACCCGAGAACGCCACGGAGTTCTGGCGCGACGATCTGGTGACGTTCCTGATCGGCTGCAGCTTCACGTTCGAGACCGCGCTCGAGAGCGCGGGAGTGCCGCTGCGGCACGTGGATCAGGGCAAGAACGTCTCCATGTTCGTCACGGACGTCCAGTGCCGCCCCGCGGGACGGCTGCACGGCCCGATGGTCGTGTCGATGCGCTGGATCCCGGAGTCCCTTGTGGACATCGCCCACAAGGTGACGGCGCTGATGCCGTCGGTGCACGGGGCTCCGGTCGGCGCGGGAGATCCGCGGATGCTCGGCATCTCCGACATCCACCGGCCCGACTTCGGCGACTCCGTCGAGCCGGAATCCGGTGACGTGCCGGTGTTCTGGGCGTGCGGCGTGACTCCGCAGGCGGTGCTGATGAAGTCCAGGCCGCCGTTCGCGATCACGCACGCGCCGGGTCAGATGTTCGTGACCGACATGCCGGACTTCGCCTACCGCGTCGGCTGACGAGGAAGGGAACCTTCCTCCACACTCCACGTGAGGTGGAGAAAGGTTCCCTTCCTCGAGCTAGCCGAGGCGGCGGCCCAGGTCGTCCAGGCCGTTCCACGCGGCGCAGCAGCCGTAGGCGAGGGCAGCGGCCAAAGGCCACGCGAGAACTCCCCACCATGTCTCCAAAGCAGGCGCGACGAGCAGGGTGTCGTTCGGCTTGATCGTCGCCGGCATCGGGTACGCGCCCGCGGCCAGGTTGCCGCCCAGGTACTGCGCGAACCACGCCGCGGCGAACGACCCCGCCGTCATGCCGAGCATCACGATCGGGCCGCGCCGTTGCCGCAGCAGCCACACCGCGATGCCGGTGATCGCGCCCGCGCCGAGACCGATCAGCACGAACACCATCAGCGCGTCGAGCCGGTGGTAGCTCTCCACTCCGATCGGGTAGAGCTTGCCGTCCTGCGCCGACACGATCTTGAGCTGGCCGGGGGCGAGCCACGACCACACGTACCCGGCAGGCAGCCCGAACGCGAACGTCGTCAGCAGCACCACCAGGCCCGGCAACAGATCCCGCTTCACCACGACCTTCGGCCGCGGCCGGATGTAGTGGTAGACGTACGGCGGCTCCGGCACGGGTTCGACGCGCACCGGCGCTGCTTCCTCGTCCATTCGCGAGAGGTTACTACCGACCAGAAGTGATCTCGCCGTGACGGCTGCAGCGGGCGGCCCAGCCGTCTGGGGTCACCTGGACGACCATGCGGCGCGCGCACTCCGAGCAGTAGCGCGGCGGGTCGATCATGGACAGGCGCTGACGGCAGAACGCGTGGTCACCGTCAGCGTCGTCCTTGCCGCAGAAGGAGCAGTACGTCATCACAGGGTCTGGCTCAGCGCCTTGATCGGCATGGACAGTTCTTCCAGCATCTCGAGGTCCTGCTGGGCGGGACGGCCGAGGTTCGTCAGGTAGTTGCCGACGATGATCGCGTTGATGCCGCCGAGCATGCCCTGCTTCGCGCCCAGGTCGCCGAACGTCAGCTCACGACCGCCGGCGAACCGCAGGATCGTGCGAGGCAGGGCCAGCCGGAACGCGCCGACCGTCCGCAGCGCCTCGGCACCCTCGACGACCGGGTAGTTCTCGTACGGCGTGCCGGGGTTCGGGATGAGGAAGTTGAGCGGCACCTCGTCCGGCTCCAGCTCGGCCAGCTGCACGGCGAACTCGGCGCGCTGCGCCAGCGACTCGCCCATGCCGATGATGCCGCCGCAGCAGACCTCCATGCCCGCGTCGCGGATCATCTTCAACGTGTCCCAGCGCTCCTCCCAGGAGTGCGTGGTGACGACGTTCGGGAAGTGCGAGCGGGCCGTCTCGAGGTTGTGGTTGTAGCGGTGGACGCCCATCGCGACGAGCTCGTCGACCTGCTCCTGCGTGAGCATGCCGAGCGAGCAGGCGATCTGGATGTCGTTGCCGTCCTCGCGGATGGCCTTGATGCCGTCACGGACCTGCGAGAGCAGCCGCTTGTCCGGCCCGCGCACGGCCGCGACGATGCAGAACTCGGTCGCGCCGGTCTCCCGCGTCTGCCTGGCCGCGCGGACGAGGCCGGGGACGTCCAGCCACGCGCTGCGCACCGGCGACGGGAACTGGCCGGACTGCGAGCAGAAGTGGCAGTCCTCGGGACAGCCACCGGTCTTCAGCGAGACGATGCCCTCGACCTCGACCTCGGGACCGCACCAGCGCTCACGCACCTCGTGGGCGAGCGCGAGGAGCTCCGGGATCCGGTCGTCAGGCAGCTCGAGCACCTTCAGGACCTGGGCTTCGGAGAGCCCGACGCCTCGTTCGAGTACCTGCTCACGAGCCTCGTCGAGCACGTCGATCTGTTCCGGAGCTGCGGTCACGGTCTCTCCTCCTCCTGTGGCCTGGCGTGCAGTCTGCCTGACTGAATCGTTCATCGTGGAGCGACATAGGTCACTGGACGGCGAACTGGGCCGCGAACGTCTCCGGGTCGAACTCACCGCCGAACCACGGTGAAAACGATCTCTTGGCGACCGCCAGGAAATCCACAGAACCGAGCTTCGTCACACCTTGCGGCAGCGCGCCGAGCAACGGGCCACCGGCCGCCTCCGGCAGATCGGTCAGGTTCGTGAGCGAGGCGAGGTCGGGGTGCAACGGCCAGCTGCCCACCACGACACCGATCGACTCGATGCCACGCCGCTGCAGCGCCTCGGCCGTCAGCGCGGTCGCGTTCAACGTGCCCAGCCCGGCCTGCGCCACGATCAGCACGGGCGCGTTCACCGCCCACGCGATGTCGGCCAGGGTCGACCCGCTCTCGTCGAACCGGACGAGCAGCCCGCCCGCGCCCTCGACCAGCACCAGGTCGTGGGTCTCGTCGAGCTCCGTCACGACAGCGGCGACGTCCTTGGGGTGCACGGTGGCCATGCCGGCCCGGCGCGCCGCCGTGTCCGGCGCCAGCGGGTCGGGGTATCTGGCCAGCTCACGGGTGGTCACGTCGCCCGCGAGGCGGGCCACCTCCGCCACGTCGCCAGGCTCGCCCGGCAGCAGACCGGTCTGCGCGGGCTTCAGCACCGCGACCCGTCTGCCCTCTGCCCTGGCCAGCGCCGCGATGCCCGCGGTGACGGCGGTCTTGCCGACCTCGGTCCCGGTTCCGGTGATCACCAGCACGCTCACGAGCAATCACCCTAAGCCGTCACCTACCGTGAGGGCATGCGTGAACAACCGATCGTGATGTACGGCGCCGAATGGTGTGGCGACTGCCGCCGCGCCAAGTCGTGGCTGACCCGCAACAACGTGCCGTTCACCTACATCGACGTCGAGCACGACGACGAGGCGCGGGACAAGGCGATCGAGCTCTCCGGACGCAAGAACATCCCCGTCCTGGTGCTGCCGGACGGGGATGTCCTGGTCGAACCGACCGACATTCAGCTGTCGGCCGCGATCAAGCCGGCGGGGTGACGCTGACCGAGTGGAGGCTGACCGGCGCTCCGTCGTACACGCCAGGAGCGCCGAACACCGAACGCCACTTGGTGCCGCTGGAAATCAGCAGGTCACCCGTGTGGTAACCGCCCTGCCACAGCTGTTCCACACCGCCGGTGCACGGCCACAGGCTCAGCCGCGTGACCTCCTGCTCCAGCTCTTCCAGCGCCGCGTCGAGGCACTTGCCGTTCGCGACGTTGACGATCTGGAACCCCCCACCCGTCGGGTGCGGTTCGAGGTTCCACTTCTGCTCGTCACCACCGAACCCGCAGGTCCACAGCTGGACCTTGCCGCCGTCGCGGTCGATCTCCTCGAGCGCCGCGTCGAGGCACATGCCGGAGGCGGGGCTGCGGAACATGATCGGTGTGGCGACGTGCCCGTAGCCGGAGAACGGCCACTTGAACAGGACCGGTTCGTCGGCGGCCTGCGCCGGTGCGACGAGAGCCGCTACCCCCAGAACGGCCGCGCCCACCGCGGCCAAGACCTTCCTCATGAGCTCTTCCCGTAGAGGCCGACAGGGGCGCCGTCGTACACGCTCGGCACACCGAGCAGGCCCTTGGTCGCCTTGCTGCTGATCAGGACGTCGCCCTGGTGCGGGCTGATGTTCCAGCGCTGCTCGACGCCGCCGGTGCACTGGTACATCTGCAGACGGCCGCCCTCCTGGTCGATCTCCTCCAGCGCGACGTCGAGGCACTTGCCGTTCGCCACGTTGACGATGAGCGAGCCCTCGCCGATGTCCCCAGGCTCGAACCGCCACTGCTGCTCGTCACCGCCGAACCCGCACGTCCACATCTGGACCTTGCCGCCGTCGCGGTCGATCTCCTCGAGCGCCGCGTCCAGGCACTTGTCCGTGCCGGGGAAGTAGAGCATCCCGCCGGTACCTGATCCGTACAGCTTGACGAACGTCGCAGGTTCGTCCCCGGCCTGCGCCGGAGCGGCGAGACCTGCCACCCCCAGGATGGCCGCGCACACGGCGGCCGAAATTTTCCCCATGAGGCGTCACGCTAGCGAGCGGCAGCGACCACCGCACCCGCGAGCTGCCCGATTTCCTGATCGGTCGAGATGAACGGCGGCATGGTGTAGATCAGGTCGCGGAACGGCCGCAGCCACACCCCCGCATCGACCGCGGCCTTGGTGGCCCGCGCCATGTCCACGGGTTCGTTGAGCTGCACGACCCCGATCGCGCCGAGCACCCGCACGTCCTTCACGGTGGGCAGCTCACGGGCAGGAGCGAGGCCCTCGCGGAGCCCGTTCTCGATGCGCGTGACCTCGCGCTTCCAGTCCTGGGACAGCAGCAGGTCGATCGACGCGAGCGACACCGCCGACGCGAGCGGGTTGCCCATGAACGTCGGCCCGTGGGCGAGGACCGGCACCTCGCCCTTGCTGATCCCGTCCGCCACCCGTGGCGTGCACAGGGTGGCGGCCATCGTCATGTACCCGCCGGTCAGCGACTTGCCCAGGCACATCACGTCCGGGCTGACGTTCGCGTGGTCGGCGGCGAACAGCTCGCCGGTTCGCCCGAAGCCGGTGGCGATCTCGTCGAACACCAGCAGCACGTCGTGGGTGTACGCGAGCTCGCGCAGCACGTGCAGGTAGCGCGGATCGTGGAACCGCATACCGCCGGCGCCCTGCACGACGGGCTCGACGATGATCGCGGCCAGCTCGTGCGCGTGCGATTCGACCAGGTCGGCGAGGTGCTGGACGTACGCGGTGTCCAGCTCGGCCGGCGGCGCGTCGGCGAAGACCTGCTCGGGCAGGATTCCGCGCCACAGCGAATGCATGCCGCCGTCCGGATCGCACACGGACATCGGGTTGAACGTGTCCCCGTGGTAGCCGCCGCGCCACGTCAGCAGGCGACGCTTCTCCGGCCTGTTCCGCGACCGCCAGTACTGCAGGCACATCTTGATCGCGACCTCGACCGACACCGAGCCCGAGTCGCACAGGAAGACGTGCTGCAGCTCGTCAGGCGTGATCTCGACGAGTTTCGCGCAGAGCCGGATGGCGGGCTCGTGCGTGAGCCCGCCGAACATCACGTGGCTCATCCGGCCGAGCTGCGAGGTGACGGCGGCGTCGAGCACCGGGTGCCGGTAGCCGTGGATCGCCGCCCACCAGGACGACATGCCGTCGACCAGCTCCCTGCCGTCCGCGAGCGTGAGCCGGACACCCGAAGCCTCGGTGACGAGCAACGGCTCCTGGGTGCCCGGCATCGGGCCGTAGGGGTGCCAGACGTGCGCCTGGTCGAGCTTCAGCAGGTCGTCCACGCGCCGAACACTAAGCGAGCTTGACCGGAAGCGTGTGCAGACCGCGGATGAGCGTGCTGTCCCGCCACACCAGCGTCTCCGGCTCGGCGGCGAGCTGCAGGTTCGGGAACCGCGCCAGCAGCTGCGTGAGCGCCACGTCGAACTCCAGCCGGGCGAGCGGGGCGCCGAGGCAGAAGTGGATGCCGTGGCCGAACGCGACGTGCCCCTGCGCCGACCGCGTGACGTCGAGCTGGTCTGCGTTCTCGTACTTCGCCGGGTCCCGGTTCGCCGCGATCAGCGACACCATCACGAGCTCGTCGGCGGGGATCGTGACGCCGCCCAGCTCCACCGGCTCGGCGGTGTAGCGGAACGTCGCGATGTTCACCGGCCCCTCCAGCCGCAGGAACTCCTCCGTGCTCGCCGGGATCAGCTCCGGGCGGTCCTTGAGGATCTGCAGCTGGTCCGGGTTGCGCAGCAGCGCCAGGACGGCGTTGCCGATGAGGTTGACCGTCGTCTCGTGGCCTGCCACGAGCAGAAGGAACGCCATCGACACCAGTTCGGCGTGGTTGAGCCGGTCACCCGACTCGTCCGCGTGCACCAGCGCGGAGAAGAACGTGTCGTCCGGCGCCTCGTTCGCGACGCGGTCGACGTGCCCGATCAGGAACTGCGCCATCTTCCCGGACGCCTCGGCGATCTGCTCCTGCGTGCCGTAGGACAGCAGCGTGTTCGACCACTCGCGGAACTCGTCGCGGTTGTCGATCGGGATACCGAGCAGCTCGCAGATCACCGTGATCGGCAACGGGAACGCGAAGGCCTCCAGCAGGTCGACCTCGTCGCCGTCGTTCAGCTTGGCGATGAGCTCGGCGGCGATCTCCTGCACGCGCGGGCGCATCAGCTCGATCCGCCGTGCGGTGAACGCCTTGGTCACGAACTTGCGCAGCCGCGTGTGGTGCGGCGGGTCCATGTTCAGCATGTTCGCCGAGAAACTGCGGTCCGGCTGGCGGCGGTCCCCGTCCGGCGGCGAGTGCAGCTCGAACACGTGCCCCCCGGCCGTCAGGTCCTTGCTGATCCGCGGATCGGTGAGGGCGATCCTGGCTTCCTCGTAACGAGTCACGAGCCAGACCTTGAGTCCACGCGGCAGGTGGACCTCTTGCACGGGCCCCTCGGCACGCAACATGTCGTGCACGTCGTGCGGGTTCTGGACGTAGTCGGCGGGCAACTGGGTGAGTGTCGTCACCTCACCCAGTTAACCCCGTTAACTCATCTCCCGCCACTATTTCTCGAGCGGGCCTCAGGTCAGCCGAGGCAGCCGGGACCGAGCAGCGCCTTCAGGTCGCCCATCAACGACGGAGTGGGCGCCACCCGCAGCGCGTCGTCCAGCTTCAGCACGGTGTTGCGCGACGCGTTGATGATCAGGTTGAGGTGCACCTCGGTCGAGCCGGGGTGTGCCCGCAGCACTTCCTTCAGCTGCGTGACGATCTCCGGCCGGCACTTGGTGGCCGGCATCTTCAACCGCATCGCGCGGTTGCCGATCTCGCTCAGGTCCGGCACCACCAGGTCGTTCGCGATCAGCGAGATGCGGTCGTCGCGCTTGGCCACACGAGCCTTGACCAGCACGATCGCGTCCTCGACCACGGACATGCCGTGGACCATGAAGCTCTTCGGGAAGAACAGCACCTCGATGCCACCGGCGAGGTCCTCGAGCTGGGCCGACGCCCACGACTCGCCGTTCTTGTTCACCCGGCGCATCACCGAGGCGAGGATGCCGCCGATGGTGACCTGGGTGCCGTCCGGGACGTCGCCTTCCAGGATGCGCGCGATCGAGGCGTCGGAGTACGACTCCAGCACGTGCTCGACGCCGTTCAGCGGGTGGCCGGAGACGTAGAGGCCGAGCATCTCGCGTTCCAGGGCGAGCTGGTGCTTGGACTCCCAGTGCTCGTCCGGGATCTTGACGTCGAACACGCCACCCAGGTCCTCGCCGGAGTCGTCACCGCCGCCGAAGAGGTCGAACTGGCCCTTGGCCTCTTCCTTCTTCGTGATCATCACGGCGTCGACGGCGTCCACGTGGACCATGTGCAGGCCCTTGCGCGGGTGGCCGAGCGAGTCGAAGGCGCCCGCCTTGATCAGCGACTCGACGACCTTCTTGTTGCAGGCCGTGGCGTCGATCTTGCGGAGGAAGTCGGAGAAGTCGACGAACTTCCCCTTCTCCTTGCGCGCCTTGATGATCGCGTCGACGACGTTCGCGCCGACGTTGCGGATCGCGCCGAGGCCGAAGCGGATGTCGGTGCCGACCGGGGCGAACTCGCGCTCGGACTCGTTGACGTCCGGCGGGAGCACCGTGATGCCCATGCGGCGGCACTCGGCGAGGTAGATCGCCGACTTGTCCTTGTTGTCGGAGTTCGTGGTGAGCAGCGCGGCCATGTACTCGGCCGGGTAGTTCGCCTTGAGGTACGCGGTCCAGTACGCGATGACGCCGTAGGTGGCGGAGTGCGCCTTGTTGAACGCGTAGTCGGCGAACGGGACCAGGATGTCCCAGAGGGTCTTGATCGCCTCTTTCGAGTACCCCTGGTCGAGCATGCCCTTCTCGAAGCCCTCGAACTCCTTGTCGAGGATCTCCTTCTTCTTCTTGCCCATCGCGCGGCGGAGCAGGTCTGCTTGGGCCAGCGAGTAGCCGGCCACCTTCCGCGCGATCGCCATGACCTGCTCCTGATAGACGATCAGGCCGTAGGTCGTGTCCAGGATCTCCGCGAGCGACTCCTTGAGCTCGGGGTGGATCGGCGTGATCTCCTGGAGCTTGTTCTTGCGCAGCGCGTAGTTCGTGTGCGAGTTCGCACCCATCGGACCCGGCCGGTACAGGGCGATGACGGCCGAGACGTCTTCGAAGTTGTCCGGCTTCATCAGCCGCAGCAGGTCGCGCAGTGCCGAACCGTCGAGCTGGAACACACCCAGCGTGTCACCGCGGCCGAGCAGCTCGTACGTCTTCTTGTCGTCGAGCGGCACCTGGTTGCCGTCGGTGATGTCGATCTTGCCCTTGCCGTTGAGCTCGATGTTGCGCAGGGCGTCGTCGATCGTGGTGAGGTTCGACAGACCGAGGAAGTCCATCTTCAGCAGGCCGAGCGTCTCGCAGGTCGGGTAGTCGAACTGCGTGATGATCGACCCGTCCTGCGGGCGCATCCAGACCGGGATGTGGTCGGTCAGCGGCTCCGCGGACATGATGACCGCACAGGCGTGCACACCGGCGTTGCGGATCAGGCCCTCGAGCCCGCGCCCGGTGTCGATGATCTCCTTGACCTGCGGGTCGGTGTCGTAGAGCCCGCGCACCTCGGCGGCCTCGGCGTACCGCTTGTGCGCCGGGTCGAAGATGCCCGACAGCGGGATGTCCTTGCCCATGACGGCGGGCGGCATCGCCTTCGAGATCCGGTCGGCGACCGCGTAACCCGGCTGCCCGTACAGGACTCGTGCGGAGTCCTTGATGGCCGCCTTGGCCTTGATGGTGCCGAACGTGATGACCTGGGCGACGTTCTCCTTGCCCCACTTCTCCGTCACGTACCGGATGACGTCACCGCGCCGACGCTCGTCGAAGTCGATGTCGATGTCGGGCGGCGAGACGCGGTCGGGGTTCAGGAACCGCTCGAAGATCAGGCCGTGCGGCAGCGGGTCGAGGTCGGTGATGCCCAGCGCGTACGCGATCAGCGCACCCGCGGCCGAACCACGGCCGGGACCCACGCGGATGCCGTTGGCCTTGGCCCAGTTGATGAAGTCCGCGACGACGAGGAAGTACGACGGGAACCCCATCTGCAGGATGACGCCGATCTCGAACTCGACCTGCCGGGTGTGCTCCTCGTCCACACCGTCGGGGAACCGCCGGTGCATGCCGCGCCAGACCTCGTCACGGAAGTACTGGTCCTCGGTCAGCCCGTCGGGCACCGGATACCGCGGCATGAGGTTCTTGAACTCGAACATGCCGGTCGTGTCGACCTTCTCCGCGATCAGCAGGGTGTTGCGGCACCCCTCCTGCCACGCGTCGCTCGAGTCGACCGCCCGCATCTCGTCCGGCGACTTCAGGTAGTAACCCGTGCCGTCGAACTTGAACCGCGTCGGGTCCTGCAGCGTCTTGCCCGTCTGGATGCAGAGCAGCGCCTCGTGCGTGTCCTTGTCCGTCGGGTACGTGTAGTGCGAGTCGTTCGTCACGACGAACGGGATGTCGAGCTTCTTCTGGATCTCCAGCAGCCCGCCACGGACCCGGCTCTCGATCTCGATGCCGTGGTCCATGATCTCCATGTAGAAGTTCTCTTTGCCGTAGATCTCCTGCCACTTGGCAGCAGCCTCGAGAGCTTCCTTCTCATGCCCCAGCCGCAGCCGGGTCTGCACCTCACCCGACGGGCACCCCGTCGTCGCCATCAGCCCGGCCGAGTGCTCGGCGATGAGCTCCGCGTCCATCCGGGGCCACTTGCCCAGCTGCCCCTCGGTGGAGGCCAGGCTGGACAGCTTCATGAGGTTGTGCAGCCCCTCGGCGTTGCGCGCCCAGATCGTCTGGTGCGTGTAGGCACCCGACGCCGACACGTCGTCGGCCTTCTGCCCGGGATCACCCCACAACACGCGCTTCTTGTTGAACCGCGAGTCCGGCGCCATGTAGGCCTCGATGCCGATGATCGGCTTGATCCCGGCCGACGTCGCCTGCTTGAAGAAGTCGTAGGCGCCGTACATGTTGCCGTGGTCGGTGATGGCCGCCGCGGGCATGCCCATGCGCTCGCACTCGGCGAACATGTCCTTGAGCTTCGCCGCACCGTCGAGCATCGAGTACTCGGTGTGCACGTGCAGGTGCACAAACGAGTCCGCCACGGGCAACCCCCTTGTGTAGCAAGCGTTTTCGCGCGACCAAGGGACGATCACGTCCTCGCGCCGGTCGAGCCTACAGGGAGTACGAGCTCCAGGAGGTCAGTGACCCGCGGTCATCGACAAACCACCTGGTCAAGCGAGCCGACGGGTGACGCAACTCGCCTCCACAGGCGTCTGCAAGTACTACCAACTCATGATCGACGAGCACGTTTCTACTACCAACTTCTTGAGTTATCCACAGAAGTTGGTTGAAGGCCCAAACGGGTCAACGCGATCGGCACTCTGAGCTGCATGGATGAGTGGATCGAGCAGGTGATCGAGCGAGACGGGTTGATCTTGCGTGAGCGGGCCCTACGTGAGGGTGTCGACCCGGACCAGATCATGAAGGCGTTGCGCACCGGAAGGATCCGGCGGATTCAACGCTGTGTCTACGTGCGACGGAGCGACGACATCTCGGCCTTGGCCGTGGCCAGGGCCGCGGTGCTCAGCAGTGGCGTCAGCGATGCGGTGGCCAGTCACCAGACAGCTGCCCGCGTGCACGGCATCGCCGTGCCCGATGGTCGTGGGCCAGAGCATGTCACTGTCGCGCGCAACCAACGGCGCATACGGCGACGTGACCTGGTTTGTCACGGACGGGCTCTCTCGCAGGGTGATGTGCAGCTGACGGGGCAAGTGCCCATGACAACCGCCGTGCGCTCGTTGCTTGACATGGCGTGCGAGGTGCCCCGACTCAACGCGGTGTGGGCGATCGACGACGCGGTTCGCAGAAAGATCGTCTCGCCCCAGCAGATCGCGGTGTCACTGAGGTCGCGGCCGGGAGGGCGAGGTGACGCCGTGATCAGGGCTCTTGTAGCCGAATCCGATGGTCGAGCGGAGTCAATACTCGAAACCGCGGGTCGGCTTGCCCTGTCGGACAACGAGGTACGCGTGCCCGAGGCTCAGCACGAGGTGTTCGACGGGGACGAACTCGTCGCTCGCCTGGACGGCGCGTACCCGGACCTCAGGCTGGGGCTGGAGTTCGACGGTGCATCCGTGCACGACAGTCCACGAGCGGTCTACAAGGACAGTCGGCGGCAGAATCGGTTGCTTCATCTTGGCTGGACGCTCTTGCGGTTCACGTGGTGGGACGTCATGCACGACCCCCAAGGGTTCGTTGCGTCGGTTCGGCGCGCGTTGGAGCGACAGGCCAGTCGGGTGTAGTTAGCGACGATTTGATCATGAGTTGGTAGTACTTGCAGACGCCGACCGAAGGAGAGTTGATCTCGATCCGGTAGGCGGTGACGCGAAGATCGGGAGCGCGGGGTAGCGTTCGATTCGTGGTGGCCCCTGATCCCGTTGATGCCCGACTCCTGGCGATGCTCGCCGACTCGGGCCGCGCAGCCGTGCACGAGATCGCCCAGCGTCTCGGCATGGACCCGCGCGAGGCCGCCATGCGCCTGATCACCCTGTCCGGCAGCGGCCTCCCCCTGCTGGTGGGCGTCGAATGCGACCCGAACGGCATCCGCAGGGCCCTGGCCAACGCCGCCGCCTACGGCAACTACATGGGCCCGCCCGCCTCCGGCTCCTACGCGGTGCACCAGAGCGGCCCCCACCACGTGAGCAGCCCGCACCAGGTCCCCTACGGCCCCCAGGGCCCGGCCAGCCAGCCGTTCCCGGCCCAACCACAACCCCAGCCCCAGGCCACCTGGGGCCCGCCGCAGTCGGCCGGTTGGGTCCGCGCCGACCAGCCGCAGCCCAGGCCCGTCTCGCGGACCGGCAAAATCGGCTCGGCCCTGGAGGCGGACAGCCTCGAAGGCGCGCGCCTCTCGATCCAGCTGGTCGAGTTCGTCGACCCGGCGGACTTCCTCTTCACCGCAGCGGGCTACAAGCTGGCCGAGGGCGAACGGGCAGTGGTCGTGCACACCGAGGTCACCAACACCTCGCAGGTGCCGTACACCTCCCTGCCGGACATGTACCTGGTGCTGGTCACCAAGACCGGCGAGACGGTGACGAAGGCTCCCGTGTCGCTTTCCTCGCGCCCGGCGCACAAACTGGGCGTGCAGCCCGGCGAAACGGCGGGCGGGCACACCGTCTTCGTTCTGCCGGATACGACCGAGGTCATCCAGGTCCGCTGGAGCGTGCGCCCCGAGGTCGACCTGAACACGCTCGTGTGGACCGTCGAGGACTAGCTGCTGCAGCAGCCCCAGCCCCAGATTCTCTCGCGAAGGCGGAGCCGAGCCCAAGCGATGGCGAAGCCGAGCAGTCCTTCGCCTACCGGGCGTGGTGGGGTGGGTCCCGTCACGGAACCGCAGCCACCGACACAACCGCAAGCCGCCCAACGCAACAGGCGTGCGGTCAACCCTCTTCGCGCAACTTCTCCAATGCCGCAGCCAAATCCGCCGGATACTCGGAAGTGAACGTAACCCGCTCCCCAGTCCCAGGATGGTGGAACCCAAGCTGCCGAGCATGCAACCACTGCCGAGAAACCCCAAGCCGCTTGGCCAACGTAGGATCCGCCCCGTAGGTCAAATCCCCAACACAGGGGTGATGCAACGCCGAAAAGTGCACCCGAATCTGATGCGTCCGCCCAGTCTCGAGATGCACCTCGACAAACGACGCAGCCCGAAAAGCCTCAATAACCTCATAATGGGTGACCGACGGCTTCCCGGAATTCATGACAGCAAACTTGTAGTCATGCTTGGGATGCCGATCAATAGGAGCATCAATAGTCCCCTTGATCGGATCCGGATGGCCCTGCACGATAGCGTGATAAACCTTGTCGACGGTCCGCTCCTTGAAGGCGTGCTTCAACGCCGAATAAGCAGACTCCGACTTGGCCACCACCATCACACCGGTGGTCCCCACATCCAGCCGATGCACGACCCCTTGCCGCTCAGCAGCCCCGGACGTGGCAATCCGGTGCCCAGCAGCAGCAAGCCCACCCACAACGGTGGGGCCGGTCCACCCTGGCGACGGATGCACCGCGACCCCGACGGGTTTGTCGACCACGATGATGTCGTCGTCCTCATGGATCACGACGAGCCCCTCGACCGGGATGGCCTGAACGGTGACGGGCTGCGGCGGCGCAGGCAGGGTGATCTCCAGCATCGCTCCGGCCGTGAGCCGGTCGGACTTGCCGACGACACGCCCGTCGATCAGCACGTCGTCAGCGTCGGCGATCGCGGCGACGGCGGTGCGCGACAGGCCGAGCAGCTTCGCGAGGCCGGCGTCGACGCGCATGCCGTCCAGACCGTCGGGAATCGGCAGCGTTCGGTATCCGCTCACGCGCGGGGCCTCGACCTTCTTCTCCTTGCAGAACCCGCTGAACCTACCAGGAGCAGCTACTTCGGTTCCGGCTGGCTCTCCGCCACCACCGGGGCGGGAGGCGTCTTGTGGATCGTCCCGTCGTAGTCGTGCTGCATCAGCGCGAGCACGATGATCGTCGCGCCACCGCCGACGATCGCCATGTCGGCGACGTTGAACACGGGCCACACGCGGCCGTACGCGTCGAAGAGCGACAGGAAGTCGACGACGTGGCCGCGCATCGGGCCCGGTTCGCGGAACAGGCGGTCGGCGAGGTTGCCGACGGCGCCGCCGAGCACCAGGCCCAGGCCGACGGCCCAGGACTGGGAGCGGAGGTTGCGTGAGATCCAGAGGATGAACCCGGCAACGCCCAGCGCGATGAGCGCGAGGATCCACGTCATGCCCTCGGCCACGCCGAACGCGGCGCCGGGGTTGCGGACGAACGTCAGGTAGAGCACGCCGCCGAACAGCTTGAGCGGGTCGGCACCCTCGAGGAACGCCACCGCCAGGACCTTGGTGAGCACGTCCAGCGCCAGCACGGAACCCGCCAGGATGGCGAGGGCCCTGGTCCGCGGCTCCGGCAGCGAACCGGTGATCGAGAACTCCGGCTCGACCACGTCGTCGGCAGAGACGGCCTCGGCTGGTTCCTCGACCGGCTTCGACTCGCCTGCCTGCTCCTCGGCAGACGTCTCCTCGGTCTTGGACTCGTCACTCACCAGGTCATTGTCCACGACAGGGACTACGCGAGGAACGGCGGCAGGGTTCGGCTGTCGTCCTCCGGAACCCAGCGTCCGTCGCGCTGCGTGTACGTCCACTTAGGACCCTCGGTGACGAGAGTGCGCAGTGCGGCGATCAACCGGTCCACGTGCTCGGCCGTCGTACCCAGGCCGATCGAGGCGCGGACGGCGCGGTCCTCGTGCGCTCCGGCCTGCTTGACGAGCCGGCCGACGATCACGTGGGCGCAGAACGCTCCGTCACGCACGCCGATGCCGTACTCGGCGGACAGCGCCGCCGCGAGGAAGCCCGCGTCGAAGCCGGAGATCGTGAAGCTCACGACGCCCACCTTGTCGGCGTCGGTCAGGATCGACAGCTCGCGGAAGCCGGGCACCCCGCGAAGCCCCTCGCGCAGACGCGCCAGCAGCTCCTGCTCGTGCGCGACGGTCTGCTCCCAGTGCCGCGACAGGATCTCGCACGCGGCGGCCAGCGCGTGCACGCCGACGACGTTCGGGCTGCCGGCCTCGTGCCGCTCGGGCACCGCGGACCAGGCGACGCCGAGGCGGTCGCCGTGGTCGGTCACCTTCGCCGTCGCACCGCCGCCGACCAGGTACGGCTGGGCCTGCTGCAGCCAGTCCGCGCGGCCCACCAGCACACCGGCACCGAACGGCGCGTAGATCTTGTGGCCGGAGAACGCGACGTAGTCGACGCCCAGCTCACGCACGTTGATCGGGCGGTGCGGGGCGAGCTGCGCGGCGTCGAGCGCGATCCGCGCGCCGTGCGAGCGGGCCACCCGAGCCAGCTCCGCGACCGGCCACAGCTCACCCGTGACGTTGGACGCCCCGGTGACGATCACGAGCCGAGGGCCGACCGGGGCGGCGGCCAACGCCCGGTCCAGCGCGACAACAGCAGAGGCAGCGCCGAACGCAGAGTTTGGTTCTTTGGCGAGTGCGGGGATGCGCTGAACGTTGGGGCCACGCCACGGCAGCAGCGCCGCGTGGTGCTCGCTGTCGAACAGGATCACGGCGGTGCCGCGAGGAACGCTGCGCGCCAACAGGTTCAGCGAATCGGTGGTGTTGCGGGTGAAGACGACGGTGTCGGAGGCGTGCGCCCCGACGAACCGGCGGATGCGGTCACGCGCCTGCTCGTAGACGCGGGTCGAGACCTGGGAGGCGAACCCGGCGCCGCGGTGGACGCTCGCGTACCAGGGCAGCAGCTCGTCGACGGCGTCGCGCACCTCCTGCAGACACGGCGCGGACGCCGCGTGGTCGAGGTTGGCGTACGTGACGCGCTCCCCGGTGACGAGCGGAACCCGCAGGTCGGAACCGACGACAGCGGGAACCGTGGTGACCGTGCCAGGGGTGATCGCGAGCGTCATCGAGCTGCCTCCGAGGCCAGGGGCCCCGTGTCGCGAAGGCCCGCGCTTGACCGGCGCCCCACGCGCCGGACCAGGTCCTCACCAAGGGCACCCCACCGCGGTTGGAGGGTTGCCGGCCAGCAAGCTTGGGCTTGACGCTGGCTCTCATGACCTGCCGACGACGTTAGCGGAGGCTGCTACCGGCCGTCGACAACCGATCACATCGTGAGAAGCCTCGGAGACCGACTAATCGCCGGTCTCGCCCTTCCACCGTGCGTAGCGACCGGCCCTGTCGACGGCACGTATGCGCCGCTCAGCGGCATCACGCGCCTCCTCGGTGGTGACGATGAGCAACTGGTCGTCGGTCTGCAGCCGGGTCGTCGGTTGTGGCGTGAAACTCTTCCCGCCGCGCACCACGAGGCTGACCGAGGCACCTGTCGGCAGCCGCAGTTCGGACATGTAGACGCCGTGCAGCTTCGACCCGCGCTGGATGCGCACCTGCAGCAGCTCGGCGCTCAGCTCGTCCAACGGCGAGGAGTCGACCTGCACCTCCTGCGGCTCGCTCGCGCGCACCAGCCCGAGGCGCCGCGCGAGGAACGGCAGCGTCGTGCCCTGCACCACCGTCAGCACGACGACCAGCACGAACACCGCGTCGACCAGGTGACTCGCCCCCTCGACGCCCTTGATGAGCGGGATGAGCGCGAACACGATCGGCACCGCACCGCGCAGTCCCGACCAGGAGAGGAACGCCTGTTCCCGCCACGGCACCTTGAACGGCAGCGAGGCGAGCACCACCGACACCGGCCGCGCGACGAACGTCAGCACCACACCCGCGATCAGCGCGGGGACCAGCACGTCGAGCAGCCGCGCAGGCGACGCGTAGAGGCCGAGCAGGACGAAGAGCCCGATCTGAGCGAGCCAGCCGAGACCCTCGGCGAAGGAGAGGGTGTCCGCGCGGTGCGGCAGGCGGGCGTTGCCCAGCACCAGAGCCGCGACGTAGGTGGCGAGGAAACCGGAGGCGTGCACGAGGTCGCCCGCCGTGTAGGCGATCACGCACACCGCCACGGTGGCGAGCGGGTACAGACCGGTGGCGGGCAGCGCCGCGCGTCTCAGCCCCGCCCCGCCGAGAATGCCCAGGGCGATGCCGATGAGCGCGCCCGCGCCCAGTTCGTAGACCACGAGCAGCGGCGCGGTCCAGGTGATCGGGCCCGACGAGGCCAGCAGCACGACGGCGATGTAGACGGGCGCGTCGTTGAGGCCCGATTCGAGTTCGAGCGCGCCGGTGAGCCGCGCTCCCACGCCTAACGACCGCAGAACGCTGAACACGGCCGCCGCGTCCGTGGACGACAGCACCGCGCCCCACAGCAGCGCCATCCGCCAGTCGAGGCCGAGCAGGAAGTGCAACGCCGTGCCCGTCACGGCGACGCTCACCGCAACGGCCACTGTGGACAGTGCCACGCCTAACCACAGCGAGGACTTCACGGCCTGCCAACGGGTCGTGAGCCCGCCCTCGGTCAGGATCAGCACGAGGGCCGCGATACCGAGCGACTGGGTGAGGCCCGCGTCGTCGAAGTGGATGCCGAGCACGGACTCGCCGAGGACCACGCCGATGCCCAGGTACAGCAGCAACGAAGGCAGCCCGAGGCGGATCGACACGCGAACCGCGATCACGGAGACCAGCAGAACGGCGGCGCCGATGCCCAGCACGACGGTGACGTCACCCACCTGGACCATTCTGAGTGATCACCACCGAATTGGACGAATCCGCGGTCTCGGAACAACCCACCGTTCGCACCTACCGGTCACATGCACACAGGGGCATGTTGATCAGTGGCTCAATCCCAACCCTGCACGGAGTTGAACCATGAAGATCCTGATCGCGCTGGCGGCCGCCCTGACCGTGGCCGCGGCAACCCCTGCGCAGGCGGCCGCTCCCGCGGCCCTGGCGGCACCGGACATCAGCGTCGCGAACGTGAAAGCCCATCTCGCCCAGTTCCAGTCGATCGCGAACGCCAACGGCGGCAACCGCGCACACGGACGTCCGGGGTACCGGGCCTCGGTGAACTGGGTCAAGAGCAAGCTCGACGAGGCCGGCTTCACCACGCGGGTGCACTCGTTCACCTACGGCGGCGCCACCGGCTACAACCTGATCGCGGACTACCCCGGTGGCGACGCGAACAACGTCGTCATGCTGGGCGGCCACCTCGACAGCGTCCCCGGAGGTCCCGGCATCAACGACAACGGCACGGGCTCCGCGTCGATCCTGGAGGTCGCCCTCCAGATGAAGGCCACCGGTTTCCGGCCGACCAAGCACGTGCGGTTCGGCTGGTGGGGCGCGGAGGAGCGCGGCCTGATCGGCTCGTCCGCCTACGTGAACTCCCTGACCCGCACGGAGAAGTCGAAGATCAAGACGTACCTGAACTTCGACATGACCGGCTCGCCGAACCCCGGTTACTTCGTCTACGACGCCGTCGAGGGCGACTTCCCCGCCGGTTCGCTGGCACTGCAGCAGCGCCTGGAGGCGGACTTCGCGGCGCGGAACATCCCGACGGAGCTGATCAACGTCGGCAACCGCTCCGACCACAGGGCGTTCATGGCCGCGGGCATCCCCGTCGGCGGCACCTTCACCGGCGCCGAGAAGATCAAAACCGCGGCCCAGGCTGCCAAGTGGGGCGGCACGGCCGGCCAGGCCTTCGACCGCTGCTACCACAACTCCTGCGACACCACGAGCAACATCAACGACACGGCGCTCGACCGCAACGCGGACGTGATCGCCTCCACGTTGTGGGCGGTCGCCGCCTAGTTCCGCCTGGTCAGCACCTGCACGGCCTCGTCGACCACCGACTCGACGAGGCCGGGCAGGGTCGCGAACATCTGCACCTGCCCCAGGTAGAGGCTGAACGCGATCAACGCCCGCTTCCGCGCGTGCTCCCGGTCGAACCCGAGCTGCCCGAACAGCTCGACCAGGTAGCCCAGCCGTCGCTCGGTGACGCGTTTCAGGACGGGCGCGATCAGCTCGTTCTCCGCACCCGCCTGCAACGCCATCTCCACCGACCCCTTGCGGGTGCGGTCGAGCACCGTCTCGAACAACGTCCTGAGCCTGTCCTGCGGCGACTTCTCGGCCTCGACGAGCTCGATGACCTTCTCGGTGTGCTCCCGCTCCCACCGCTCGACCGTCGCCTTCAGCAACGCCTCACGGTTCGGGAAGTGGTGGTAGACGCTCCCCTTCGTCGCACCGGCCCTGGCCGCGAGCGGCTCGATCGCCACGGCGCCCAGCCCGCCTTCCGCGAGGGCTCTCAGCGCTATCTCAGTCCAGTCGTCGCGAGTTCTCCGCACCACGCTTCCATACGCTACCGTATGGTTCACGAACATACGGCAGCGTATGGAAGGGGAAATCCATGATCAAGAACGTCCACGTCCGAGACCTGGGCGTGCCGGCAGGCCCGTTCGTCGACCGCGTCCAGGAACTCTGGCCGCCTGCCTGGGGCAGGCAGGAGTTCGACCGGCCGCTGGGCGTCGGCGCCGACGGCGGACACGGCCCGATCCGGTACCGCTGCACGGAGTTCAAGCCCGGCGAGTCGATCACGTTCGCCTTCAGCAGCGGCGAGGGCACGCACACCCTGTCGGCATCAGGCGCCGTGCTGACGCACGAACTGATCGGCGACTTCACCCTCAAGTCGCGACTGCGCTGGGCCTTCGTGATCCGCTGGCTGCACGACGCGTGCATCGAGGACCTCTTCGACAACATCGAGCGCGCGGCGGGCAGGGAACCCGCCGCACCGGCGCGATGGTCGCTCTGGGTCCGGCTCGTGCGGCGGACGTTCGGACTGGTCAGCCGACAGCCGGCCGGCGTCTGATCACGCCTGCCTGCGCATCAGCAGCTGTCCCTGCGGGCCTCGCTCACCCTCGTTCGCGGCCCGCACCAGCCGCGCGACCTCGACGAAACCGGCCTGGCCCACCAGGTTCGCGAGGCTTTCGGGCGACCACCAGTAGGCGGGCGCGACCTTGTGGTCGAACTCCAGCGGCTCGGGATCATCGCCGGCGAAGAACCCGAGCAGCAGATGACCGCCCGGCGCCAGCACCCGCGCGAACTCGGCGAACACGGCAGGCAGCTGCGCCGGTGGCGTGTGGATGAAGGAGTAGTTCGCCAGCACGCCGCCGAGAACGCCGTCGGCGAGGTCCAGCGCGGTCATCGAACCCACGTCGAACCGCAGGTCCGGGTGCGCCCGGCGGGCGATGGCGATCATCTCGGGCGACAGGTCTGTGCCGAAGACGTCCAGCCCGAGACCGCGCAGGTGTGCCGTCACGTGGCCGGGACCGCACCCGACGTCGGCGACCTGCCCGTTGCCACCAGCCCGCACGAGATCGGCGAACGCGGCCAGCAACGCGCGTTCCAGCGGCAGCGTGTCGAGCACGTTGCCGAACAGCTCGGCGTAGAGGGAGGCGACGGAGTCGTAGGCGGCTCTGGTGCTCGGTTCGGTCACGCCGGAGATCTTATGAACGGCGCATTTGTTCACCTCAGCAGAAGTGGACAAATGCGCCGTTCATCGTGCGCTGTTCAGACCTTCGTGACGGCGACCTTGACCTTCAGGCCGTCACCCACGGCGCCCTCGGAGGATCCCTCGCCGAAGACCACCGACGACGTCAGCGTCTCCGACTTCACGAACTCCAGGTGCGGCTCGACAGCGGACCGCACGGCGTCCGGGAGCTCCAGCGTCAGCGTGATCCGGTCGGACACGTCGAGCTTGGCGTCCTTGCGCGCCTGCTGCACCACGCGCACCAGGTCACGCGCGACACCCTCGGCCTCCAGCTCCGGCGTCACCGCCGTGTCGAGCACAACCACGCCCGCACCGCCCGGCAGGGCCGCTGTGGCAGCCGGATCCGTTGCCACCAAACGCTGTTCGTACTCACCCTCGAACAGCTCGACACCGGCGGCGACCACCCGACCGTCCACTTCGGACCAGTCACCGGCCTTCACGGCCTTGATGACCTTCTGCACGTTCGGCCCGAGCCGCGGACCGGCGGCGCGCGCGTTCACGACGAGCTGGAACTGCCCGTAGGCGTCGACGTCCGTGGACAGCGACACCTCCTTGACGTTGACCTCGTCGCGCACGATCTCGGCGAAGTCCTCCAGCGACGCCGCCACCGGGGACGCGACCGTCAAGCGCGCCAACGGAAGCCGCACGCGCAGCTTGTTCGCCTTGCGCAACGACAACGCCGTCGAGCAGACGTCGCGCACCTCGTCCATCGCCGCCACGAGAGCGTCGTCGGCGGGCAGGTCGGACACCGACGGGAAGTCCGTCAGGTGCACCGAACGGCCACCGGTCAGCCCGCGCCACACGACCTCCGTCGTGTAGGGCAGCAACGGTGCCGCCACGCGTGTGACGACCTCCAGCACGGTGTGCAGGGTGTCGATCGCGTCCTGCTCACCGTCCCAGAACCGCTGCCGCGACCGCCGCACGTACCAGTTCGTCAGCACCTCCAGGTACTCGCGAACCAGCTGGCACGCACCGGAGATGTCGTAGACGTCCATCGCCGCCTGGACGTCACGCACCAGGTCGTGCGTCTTCGCCAGCGCGTACCGGTCGAGCACGTTCTTCGAGTCGACGCGCCACGTGCCCTCCTTCCCGGAAGCGTTGGCGTACAACGCCAGGAAGTACCAGGAGTTCCACAACGGCAGCACCGCCTGGCGCACCGCGTCCCTGATACCGCGCTCGGTCACCACCAGGTCGCCACCGCGCAGGATCGGCGACGCCATGAGGAACCACCTCATCGCGTCCGAGCCGTCGCGGTCGAAGACCTCGTTGACGTCCGGGTAGTTCTTCAGCGACTTGGACATCTTCTGGCCGTCGTCACCGAGAACGATGCCGTGCGCCACGCAGTCGCGGAACGCGGGCCGGTCGAACAGCGCCGTCGCGAGCACGTGCAGCGTGTAGAACCAGCCGCGCGTCTGCCCGTTGTACTCGACGATGAAGTCGCCGGGGTAGTGGTTCTCAAACCACTCCGCGTTCTCGAACGGGTAGTGCACCTGCGCGAACGACATCGAGCCCG
The DNA here is from genome assembly GCF_016907955.1 of Lentzea nigeriaca. Classification (GTDB taxonomy): domain Bacteria; phylum Actinomycetota; class Actinomycetes; order Mycobacteriales; family Pseudonocardiaceae; genus Lentzea; species Lentzea nigeriaca. Next base: position 55,984 of record NZ_JAFBCX010000005.1, read on the forward strand.
ACTCGAACCAGCAGTCGAGCACGTCCGGGATCCGGCGCATGGTCGAGCGGCCGCTCGGGTCGTCCGGGTTCGGCCGCGTCAGCTCGTCGATGAACGGCCGGTGCAGGTTGTCCGGGCGCACGCCGAAGTCGCGCTCCAGCTCGTCCAGCGACCCGTACACGTCCGTACGCGGGAACTCCGGGTTGTCCGACACCCACACGGGCAGCGGCGAACCCCAGTACCGGTTGCGCGAGATGTTCCAGTCGCGCGCGTTCTCGAGCCACTTGCCGAACTGGCCGTCCTTGATGTGCGCCGGCACCCAGTTGATCTGCTGGTTGAGCTCGACCATCCGGTCCTTGAACTGCGTGACCGCGACGAACCACGCCGACAGCGCGCGCTGGATCAGCGGGTTCGCACACCGCCAGCAGTGCGGGTACGGGTGGTCGTAGGTCTCGTGGCGCAGCAGCAGGCCCGCTTCCTTGAGGTCGCGGATGATCAGCTTGTTCGCCTCGAAGACGTGCACGCCCTGGTACGGCGCCACTTCCGCGGTGAACTTGCCGTCCGGCCCGACCGGCACGACGACCTCGATGCCCGCCGCGTCCGTCACGACCTTGTCGTCCTCACCGAACGCCGGTGCGATGTGGACGATGCCCGTGCCGTCGTCGGTGGTCACGTAGTCGGCCGTCAGCACCTGGTGCGCGTTCTCGCGGCCCACGAAGAAGTCGAACGGCGGCAGGTACTTCTTGCCGACCAGGTCCGAACCCTTGTAGTGGGCGACGACCTCGGGCTCCTCGCCCAGCTCACGCGCGTACGCGGCAACACGAGCCTCGGCGAGCAGGTACTTGTCGCCGTCTGCGCCCACGACCGTCACGTAGTCGACGTCCGGGTGCACGGCGGCGGCGAGGTTGCTCGGCAGCGTCCACGGCGTGGTCGTCCAGACCAGGGCCTTCTCTCCGGACTCGAGGCGCAGCGCCACCGTGACGGCCGGGTCCTGCCGGTCGCGGTAGGCGTCGTCCATCTTGGTCTCGGTGTTGGACAGCGGCGTCTGGCAACGCCAGCAGTACCAGAGCACCCGGAAGCCCTCATAGATCAAGCCCTTGTCCCACAAGGCCTTGAACGCCCACATGACGCTTTCCATGTAGTCGAGGTCGAGCGTCTTGTAGTCGTTGTCGAAGTCGACCCACCGAGCCTGCCGCGTCACGTACTCACGCCACTGGTCCGTGTACTGCAACACCGACGTGCGGCACGCCTCGTTGAACTTCTCGATGCCGAGCTCGTCGATCTCGTGCTTCTGCGTGATGCCGAGCTGCTTCTCGGCCTCGTACTCCGCGGGCATGCCGTGCGTGTCCCAGCCGAACCGGCGCTCGACGTGTTTGCCGCGCATGGTCTGGTAGCGCGGCACGACGTCCTTGACGTAGCCGGTCAGCAGGTGCCCGTAGTGCGGCAGGCCGTTGGCGAAGGGCGGACCGTCGTAGAAGACGAACTCGTTCGCGCCGTTGTCGCCGGCCGGGTTGCGGTCGATGCTCGCCTGGAAGGTCTCGTCGTCCTTCCAGTACCCGAGCACGTCCTGCTCGAGGTTCGGAAAGGACGGCTGCGCCGGGACCTCGTTCTGTCCGGCCCTGGGGTAGGCCATCTCCACTGCTCCTCGCGGTCATGAAGGACACGCGAGGACGACACGCCGGACGTTGCCCGGCAGGCCGCGGTACCACCCCGCTTGCTCACCCTCTGCTTGTCGAACGCAGCGGCGAGCCTCTCGTTCTTCGGCTGTGACGGGCCGGTCCCGTCCGGTTCTACTGAGGCTCGCGCCCGTTCTTCCGGAGGCTCCCCGGTGATGGCCGGATCGGTGCCTGTAGCTACAGGGTAACTGGTGGGTGCAAACCGTATGCTCGCGCGATGACGTTGACCATCGCGTTGTCGATCGTGCTGGCCCTGCTGTTCATCGCCACGGGTGCGGGGAAGCTGTTCGGGGCGAAGACGTCGCTCGAGGCCCGCGACCAGTTCCGGATGAGCGGCGCGCTCTGGCGGACCATCGGCGCGCTGGAGTGGGCGGGCGCGGCGGGACTGATCGTCGGGCTGGTCACGTGGGAGTGGGTGGCGCATGCGGCCACCGTCGGGCTCGGGCTGCTGATGGTCGGCGCCACGATCACCCGGTTGAGGTACGACTCGAAGCCGGCCGGTGTGGTCGTGGACCTGGTGCTGCTCGCGTTGCTGATCACCCTGCTGTTCCTGGACCGGTGACCGTCGAGTTCTTCGTCCTCGGCACGCCCGAGGTCCGGCGCGACGCGGCGCTCGTCGAGGTCGGGCACGCGCGGCAGCTGAGCGTGCTGGCGGTGCTGCTGGTGGACGTGAACCAGGTGGTCAGCGTCGACAAGCTGCTCGCACGGGTGTGGGGTGACGCGCCGCCGCGGCAGGCGAAGTCCGCGCTCTACAGCTACATCTCCCGGCTGCGGGCGGCGTTGCACGGCGTGCCGATCGTGCGGCGCTCCGGTGGTTACGTGCTGGAGGCCGATCCGCTGCACGTCGACCTGCACCGCTTCCGGGCACTCGTCGGCGAAGGCCGGCCCGGTGAGGCAATGGCGCTCGTGCGCGGAGAACCGTTCGAGGGCCTGCGGGGTGCGTGGTTCGCCGGTCTGCGTGAGACGGTGGCGGGCGAGATCACCGCCGCCGAACTGGATCACACCGACGCGCGGCTGGCGGCGGGCGAACACCGGGCCATGGTCGCCGAACTGACCACGCGCACAGCCGAGCGTCCGCTCGACGAACGGCTCGCGGGGCAGTTGATGCGCGCGTTGACCGGCGCCGACCGACGGTCCGACGCGCTGGCCCACTACTCGCGCCTGCGGGACCGGCTCGCGGACGAGCTGGGCCTCGACCCCAGCCCCGCGCTGCGCGACCTGGCCACGTCGATCCAGCGTCCACAGTGGAGCCCGCGGCAGCTTCCGGCGCCCCCGCAGGGTTTCACGGGCCGGGAAGCCGAACTCGAAGCGCTCGGCGACGGGCCGATCGTCACGATCACCGGACCCGCGGGCACCGGCAAGACGTGGCTCGCACTGCACTGGGCGCACGAGCACGCCGCCGACTACCCGGACGGCCAGCTCTTCGTGGACCTGAACGGCCGCGACCCGGCCGACGTCGTCCGCGCGTTCATCACCGCGTTGGGCACCGCACCGGACGGCATACCGCCGGAACCGCACGCACAGACGGCGCTCTACCGCACGTTGCTGGCGAACCGGCGGATGCTGATCGTTCTCGACGACGCCGCCGACACCGCGCAGGTCGTCCCGCTGCTACCGGGCACAGCCCTGTGCCGGGTCGTCGTGACCAGCCGAGAACGCCTGCCCGGCCTCGTCACCGCTCACGGCGCCAGGCCCGTTGTTCTCCAGCCGGCGCCGGAACACGAGCAACGACCCGAGTAGGCGGAAGGTGCTGGTCGTGTACGGCGGCTTCGGGTGGGTCGGCGACGGCGGCGACTTCGCCGTCGAGCACCACGACCGGGACCAGCCGGACACCACATTCCGCGCGAAGATCAGCTACCGGCGCTGATCGCACCCAGCTGCTGCAGCATGCCGAGGTCGTCGCGCACCGCCCAGTGCTCGACGATCTTGGCGTCACGCAGCCGGAACATGTGGGCGAGCTCGACCGACACCTCGCCGCTCTCCGGAGTGGGCACGCCGCGGAATCCCGGCGCCTGCCACGTGCCTACACGGCGGCCGTAGACGACCACGAGATCGCCGTCGGCGATGAAGTGCCGCTCGACCCAGCGCTGGTCCGGCTGGGCACCGAGGGAGAAGCCGAGAACCGCCTTGATGTTCTCGACACCGTGCCGACGTTCGGGCGCGGCGGCGTGGTTGACCACGTCCGGTGCGCAGAGCTCGGTCAAGAGCTCGAACCGGCCCTCGGCCACGACCTCGTCGAGGAACCTCCGGACAACTGCCCTGTTGTCAGCCGGCGTCATCGGAACCCTCACGGTGGGCGACGCGATGGCGTGCCACCAGGGTCGCGTCGGGCCTGCACACGGCGCACGGGGTGAAGTGCAGCTGTCGTGCCTCCTGCACCGGGAGGCCCAGCGTGGGCCTCCCGGCGAGCCAGGAACACGAGCTCAGGTGATACCGGGGCCGCTCGTCCAGCACCCGCACCTCGTCCACCAGATCGGCCACCGCGAGCAGGTCTGCCGCGTCGGTGTCCTCTTCCGGTGGCTCTTCGTCAGCGGGCGGCGTCTCGCCTTCAGGCGACACCACAACCCGTTGATCATCAGTTACTGCGTGTTGATCTACATTCTGCGCCGCAGCTGCGGGGTCCCCCGGACGTCGTCGCCACCAGTCCCAGATCAGAACCAGGGCGGCGAGCAGACTCGCGCCCACGGACGACCACGCCCAGATGGTGTTGGACGTGGTCAGCGCAGGAACGAGCAACCCGAGGGCAGCCAGCACCAGAAGTAGAACTACGAAGAGCACCTAGCGAACAGTAGTTCAGCCCGCTTCGGCGCGTGCGCCGAAGGAGTAGCCCTGGGAACGGCCCTCGGACGGAGCGGCCGGGCCGCGGTCCTGGAGGTCGCGCAGGGACGACTCGAGCATGGTCTTCAGTCGCGTGCGGTACTCGCGCTCGAACGTCTGCAGCTTGTCGATCTGCTTCTCGAGCGTGTTCTTCTCCTGGGTGATGTTGCCCATCACCTCGGCGTGCTTGCGCTGCGCGTCGCGGTCGAGCGCGGTGGCCTTCTCACGGGCCTGCCGCTCGAGCGTCTCGGCGCGGGTGCGCGCGTCGTTCAGCATGGTCTCGGCACGCGTGCGCGCTTCGTTGACCATCGTGTCGGCCTTGGCACGGGCCTCGGACAGCAACTGCTCCGACTTCGTGCGGGCCTCGGACAGCATGCCGTCGGCTTCGGCCTTGGCCTCGCCGGTCAGCCTGTCCGCCATCTCCTGGGCGAGACCCAGGACCTTCGCGGCCTGCACGTGGTGGTCACCACCACCACCGGGGGACGTCTGCTCCATCACCGTGGGCGGCGGAACCGGCGCCAGGCGGCGCGGCTCCTCCACCGGCATACGGCTCGTCATGGGGCCGGAAGAAGCCTTTGCGCGCGCGTCGTCGAGGTCGGCACGTGCGGTCTCGAGCTGCTGGTCGAGCTGCTCGACCTGCTGACGGAGGTCGTTGTTCTCCTCGATCAAGCGGGCCAGTTCGCCCTCAACCAGGTCGAGGAACGCGTCCACCTCGTCCTCGTTGTAGCCCCGCTTGCCAATCGGCGGCTTGCTGAACGCGACGTTGTGCACGTCAGCGGGGGTCAACGGCATCGGATCACCTCTCGCACTCCTGGGCTGCGGTCATCCCCGGTTCCCCGTCACCTGGGATCTGCGAATCGCATCAGAATGATAACGACCAGCCACAGCACAATAATCGATAGGTCCAGCCCGACGCCCCCGATCCGCACAGTCGGGATCAACCGACGGACAAAACGGACCGGTGGGTCGGTCACGGAGTAAACGGTCTCCAGCGTCACGGCCACGCCGCCGGCGGGGCGCCACTCCCTCGCGAAGGTCCTCACCATCTCGACCACGACACGCGCGGTCAGGAACAGGGAGAACGCAAAGAGGACGTAGAAGATGACGAGACGGATCGGGTCCACGGGCTCAACTCTAACCGTGGTTGCCGAACCCGCCCTCCGCCAGCTTCCGCCGGTCCTCCGCCGTCACGTCAACGTTGGGCGGTGAGAGAAGGAACACCCTGCTGGTGATCTTGTCCATGGACCCGCGCAGAGCGAACGCGAGACCGGCCGAGAAGTCGACGAGACGCTTGGCGTCCGCGTCGTCCATGTCGGTCAGGTTCAAGATCACCGGAGTGCCGTCGCGGTAGTGCTCCCCGATCGTGCGCGCCTCGCTGTAGTTACGGGGGTGAAGCGTGGTGATGCGCGCCAACGGGTTGCCTGCCGGCTCGGCGACCGGACGCAGCCTGCTCACGGGCTCGCGCTGCGGCTCGACGGCGAGCGCGCCGTGCACGGGTGCATCGGCGCTCCAGCGTCGCGCGCTCGAGGGGCTGCCCCCGCGCCGCGACTCCGGCTCGTAGTCGTCCGACTCGTCGATGTCGGCCCGGTAACCGGAGCCGGAGAGCTCCGACCGGCCCGGCGTGAACACGCGGCTGCGCCGCGGATAAGGGTCGTAGTCGTCGGCCTCGGCCGCGTACTCGGACCGGTAGTCGCCGTAGCGGCCGCGGTCGTCGTCGTAGCCGGGGTCGTCTGCGTACTCGGCGGGGACCATCCCGAAGTAGGCCTTCAGCTTGTGCAAAGCGCTCATTCCAGCCCCTCCTCGGCGGTGCCCCACTCTTAGGGACGGTGCGGACGGTCCCGAGGTTCCCGACAACCTAAGGCAACGTTAGCCGCCGACTGCCGAGCAACGCCGTTCCGACACGCACACAGGTCGATCCGTGCGAGATGGCATCTTCCAGGTCCCCGCTCATTCCCGCTGACACCTCAGTGGCAGTGGGATGATCATCACGTAGGCCTGTTACCACTGACGCCAACGCCTCAAACGCCTGCGATGGCTTCATCGTCAACGGCGCGACAGTCATCGCACCGCGAAGAATAAGATCACCCGAACGAGTGATCGCGCCAGCCAGTTCCCCGACATCGGGAATCGCACAGCCGCCGCGTGACGTGTCGCCGTCGATGCTGACCTGCAACAACACGTCGAGCTTCGTGCCTTTCGCGTGCGCTGCCTTCGCGAGGGCCTCGGCCAATCTCACGCTGTCGACCGAGTCCACCTGATCGGCCCACTCGACGACGGATTTGGACTTGTTCCGCTGCAATCGGCCGACCATGTGCCATCTCGCGCCGTCGAGATGTCTCAATTGGCTGACCTTCGCGCCCGCCTCCTGATCGCGGTTTTCCGCGAAGTTACGGAGCCCGAGTTCGTAGAGCAGTTCGACATCGCTCGCCGGCCAGGTTTTCGTCACCGCGAGCAACATCACTTCGGAACGATCACGCCCCGCAGCCTCGCACGCCTTCGCGATGCGTTCCTCGACCTCGGCGAGGTTCGCGGCGAGCTCCTCTCGGCGACTCACGGCTCCATCCAAACGACCGAGGCGAGCCGCCCGGTCGGGGCCTGCCTGCGGTGGCTGAAGAGGTCCTTCTCCTCGAACGTGCAGCGCGGGTCGACGCCGATCTTGCCCACGCCGGCGCTCGCCAGCTGGTTCCACAGCCCGGCCCGCAGGTCGAGCGCCGGGGTGCCCTTGCGCGACTTGGAGGCGCTGCCCGGCAGGTGCTTCTCGACGTCGGCCTGCATGGCGGCGGGCACCTCGTAGCACTCACCGCACACCGCCGGCCCGAGCAGGACCTCGATGCGTTCGAGCTCGGCGCCCTGCGCCATCATCGCCTTCAACGCCTCGACGACGACCCCGACACGCGCGCCGACACGCCCGGCGTGGACCGCGCCGATCACGCCGGCCTCGGAGTCGCCGAGCAACACCGGAACGCAGTCGGCCGTGAGCACCACGAGCCCGAGACCAGGCTGTTTCGTCACAACGGCGTCGGTCGCCTCCAGCGGCTGCGGCTGCGGCCCGTCGACCACGCCGACCGTCCGGCCGTGCACCTGTTCCATCCACACCAAACGGTCCGGCGTGAGCCCGATGCCCTCGGCGAGACGAGCACGGTTGGCCTCGACCGCCTTCTCGTCGTCCCCCACGTGGTCGCCGAGGTTGAACGAGTCGTACGGAGCCTTGGACACGCCACCAGCGCGAGTGGTGACAACACGACGAATGCGCACACCCACACCCTAAAACGCTGAAGGGAACCTTCCTCCACCTGAGGTGGACGAAGGTTCCCTTCAGCGAGCTCTCAGCGCCGCATGAACGGCGGCACGTCCACCTCGTCGTCCGGGTCGTCGGTGACGGGCACCGGACGCGACGGCAGCGAGCCGGTCTGCGCCAGCGACCGTGGCACCGCGGGCACGTACCCGTTGCCCTGCACCGGCGACGGCTGCGAGGTGGGCGGCGGCGTCACGGGCGGAGCGGGCTGCGGGGCGGGCTGGGCGACCGGCTGCGGCGCCGGCGCCTGCACGACGGGCGGAGGCGGGGCCTGAGTGACAGGCTGCGGCGCCGGTGCGTGCGTCGGCGTGGCCGTCGCCGCGGCGATCGGGCCGGACGCCGTGCGCGGCGGTGAGGACAGCGCCGTCGGCTCCAGCTTCTTGTGCGTCGGGCCGCCGCCGTCGAACCCGGCGGCGATCACCGTGACCCTGACCTCGTCGCCGAGCGAGTCGTCGATGACCGTACCGAAGATGATGTTCGCGTCCGGGTGCGCGGCCTCCTGGACCAGCGACGCGGACTCGTTGATCTCGAACAGGCCCAGGTCGGAGCCACCGGCGATCGAGAGCAGCACGCCGTGCGCACCCTCCATCGACGCCTCGAGCAGCGGCGAGTTGATCGCCTTCTGCGCTGCCTGGACCGCGCGGCCCTCACCGCGCGCGGAACCGATGCCCATCAATGCCGAGCCCGCACCGGACATGACCGACTTGACGTCGGCGAAGTCCAGGTTGATCAGACCGGGGGTCGTGATCAGGTCGGTGATGCCCTGGACACCGGAGAGGAGCACCTCGTCGGCCGAACGGAACGCGTCCATCAGGCTGACACCGATGTCACCCAGCTGGAGCAGCCGGTCGTTCGGGATGACGATCAGCGTGTCGCACTCGTTGCGCAGGGCCTGGATGCCGTCCTCGGCCTGCTTGGCGCGGCGCTTGCCCTCGAAGGAGAACGGGCGCGTGACCACACCGATGGTGAGTGCGCCGAGCTTGCGGGCGATCGAGGCCACCACCGGCGCGCCGCCGGTGCCCGTGCCGCCACCCTCGCCGGCGGTCACGAAGACCATGTCGGCCCCCTTGAGGACCTCCTCGATCTCCTCGCGGTGGTCTTCGGCGGCCTTGTGCCCGACCTCGGGGTTCGCGCCTGCGCCGAGGCCGCGCGTGAGTTCCCGGCCGATGTCGAGCTTGACGTCGGCATCAGACATCAGCAAGGCCTGTGCGTCGGTGTTCACCGCGATGAACTCGACGCCCTTGAGCCCGACCTCGATCATGCGGTTGACGGCGTTGACGCCGCCACCACCGATGCCGACGACCTTGATCACCGCGAGGTAGTTGTGCGGGGGCGTCATCGGATCCGCCTTCCTGATCGTGGTCCGTGCTGTGGTGCTGGGTGGTGATGCACCCGGATTGAAACTCTCAACCTCTCCTCGAGGTCCAGAGTTATGTCAACCCCATATGTTCCTGCTGGACGGTAAGCACCGGCGGTGCGTCGGTCCAGCAGGCGCGCCGTAGGGTCCCAACACTGTGCGCTACTACTCCCCGGTCGTGCCGTCAAGTAGTGCGCACGGTGCAGAGCACGACGCACCACAAGCGTAGTCGGAGCTCGAATCGGAGATCGTCTCGCCCACACCTTCGCCACTTCCACCTCTTTTCCCGGTGATCTTTCGTTACCGTCCGTGGATCGGGATGAAGATGCTGAGCATCGCGCTGGCCGCGATCGCTCTGGGGGCAGTGACGGTCGCACCCGCGAGTGCGGCACCGGAAGGCAACGAGATCGTCGAGATCAAGAACGTGCTCGAGGGCCTGTGCCTCGACTTCAACGAGCCCGCGACCACGAGACCTGCGCTGACCGCCTGCACGGGCAGCGCGACGCAGCAGTTCGAGCGGATCCCGGCGGCGGACGGCAGAGGGGAGTTCCTGCGCAGCGTCGGCGGCAGGTGGTGCCTCGACGGAACGTTCTCCTACTGGATCGCGCTGCGGGGCAACTGCGACACGGACAAGGCCGGCCACCGGTTCGAGCTGGAGCCGCAGCCCTCGGGCAGCGTCAAGCTGAAGAACCAGGGCGAGTTCATCGACGCGTGGTCCTGGCGCGGCCGGGGTGAGCTGACCATGGAGACCCCGAACTCGACCGGGTACCAGGACTGGCAGATCCGCCGGGTCGGCGTGGCGCCGAAGCCCGAGCTCGCCGCCGTCGTGCGTCCGAAGAGCGCAGGCTGGGGCAAGTGCGTGGCCGAGGACGGGCCCGTCGCCAGGATCACCGCCTGCGGCACGACGCAACGCGAGACGTACCAGCGCCTCGACGCCGGTGACGGCAAGGTGGCGCTGCGCAACTCGTCGAGCGGCAGGTGCCTGAGCACCGATGAGTACTACGAGGTGGACCTCGTGAACTGCGCGACCGGCGCACGGGACCAGCAGTGGACTCTCGTCGCCGACGAGCTCGGCCGCCACCGGGTCAGGAGCGAGCTGACCGGCAACTACCTGGAGGAGACCGACGGTCTGGCGAAGGCGTACCCGTACTACCAGGGCCTCTGGCAGAAGTGGGAGCTGACGGCGGCTTGGTCGCCGGGTGACCGGGCGGCCTCCCGGCCGTCCGGTCACCGCCCCGCGGTCACCCGCTGGGCCGCGAGCCTTCCGGAGATGAGCACCGGCGGCACTCCGACACCAGGAGTCGTTCCCGCGCCGGCCAACGCCACGTTCTCGACGCCCCTGACGACGTTGCGCGGCCGGAACGGGCCGGTCTGCGCGAAGGTGTGCGCCAGCCCGAACGGCGTGCCCTCCGCGTTGCCCCAGTCCCGCGGCGTGACGAGGTGCTCGTCCCGGATCGCCGCCCCGAACCCGTCCAGGCCGCGCTTCTCCAGCGTGGCGACGAGCTCGTCGCGGTACCGAGGTGCGACGCGCTGCCAGTCGATCGGGCCGGTCCGCAGGTTCGGGCACGGCGCCAGCACGTAGTGCAGACCGTCCTGGGCATGCGTGACGAGCAACGACGGGTCCGACATCAACCGCCCTTTGTGGACGATCTCGGTGAACGTCTCGCGCCAGGCCGCGCCGAACAGGATGTTGTGGTGCCCGAGGTCCCACGTGCGATCCGTCGCGGCGTGCAACACCACGGCCGATGGCGACCAACGGTGTCGCAGCAGCCGTTGCGGACGCTTCCCCAGCAACCGATATGCGTCCGGCAACTCACACGCCAGCACGACCGCGTCCGCGGTGATCCGCTCATCCGCCGTATGGACGGCGGTGACTCGCGACCCGCTCCACTCCAGCCGTGTGACCGTTGCGCCGTAACGGAACTCCGTGCCGTGCTTCGTCGCGGCATCGGCAAGCGCTTGCGGCACCGCATGCATCCCGCCACGTGGGTGGTAGACGCCCGCAATGGTGTCCATGTACGCGATGACCGCATACGCCGCGAGAGCTTGCTGCGGCGGCACACCCGCGTACAGCGCTTGGAAGGAGAACAGCCGGATCAAGCGTTCATCACTGATGAACCGCCGCAACTGGGGTTCCAGCCGGCCGAACCCGCCGAGGCCCGCTAGCCGCACGAGTTCCGGCCGGAGCAGATCGAGCGGCGAGTCGAAGTTCGCGCCGATGAAGTGCTCGCGCTGCACCGCGTACAGCTCGCCCAGCCACCGCCGCAGCCTCCGGTACCCGGTCGCTTCCCTTGCGCCGCAGACGTTGCGGATCTCGTCTTCCATCCGGGACGCATCGGTGTGCACCGCGATCCGCGATCCGTCCGCGAACCTCGCGTGGTAGGCCGGATCGACCCGGTCGAGCGTGAGCCAGTCCGCGGTCCGCTCCCCCACCGCCCCGAACGCCTCGTCGAGGTACTCGGGCATCGTGAGGACGGTCGGCCCGCTGTCCGCCGTGAACCCGCCAACCCCGACGGTCCCGGCGCGACCGCCTGGGGCGTCAGCCTTTTCGAGCACGGTGACCCGGCGACCGGCGCCCTGCAGGTGCAACGCGGCCGACAGTCCGGCAAGACCGGCGCCCACAACAACGACGTGTCCTGCCATGCGTACTTCCTTCGGGTGACAACGACCAATACGGCTAATGCCGCGAGAACCAGTCCGATGAGCACGGTAGTCGTTCACTTCGAGGAGGCCCGTCTTGGCACACGCACCCGCGTCCGTGCGTTCGCTCGTCATCGAGGCGATCGTGTTGGAACTCGTGACGAGCAGGTTGGGCAGCCTGTTCGTGCGGGTCGCGACTGCGTTGAAGCCGAGCGACTGAAAGCAGGAGATTCCCGTGTGCTCGCAACCGACTCCCCGCTCGCCGCACCGGCGTCCTCGCCGCTACCCGACGCCGTCGCGGCCGCCGGCACCGCGGCCGTGATCCGGGCTCGCCGACACCAGGGTCGTCGGCACGCCACCAGTAGCGTGTCGCAGCTATCTCCTGGGATGTGACAGTGAGAGTGATGCCGGCGGGCAGCCGCGCTTCGATCATGAAGATCGCGCTCTCATGGCTGCGAACTGCACAGTTGGCAGCAGTTGGGGTGATCAGACGTTTGCGCCAGCACTCTTCTACCGCCAACTCGGCGGCGACGTGCATGAGCGCGACCATCCGGGCTTTCGGTAACGAGCACCAGACCGCAAACCCCCTGCCCGACTCAACGGAGCACAACCAAGCCGCGACGCTCTACTAGGACACGGTGGCCAGTTCCGGCGCCGACACGTCGTACGTCGTGCCCGGCCGCGTGAGCAGCACCTGCAGCACCGCGGCCTTGCGCGGGGTGTCGTCGGCGCTTCCCCATTTCACGACGCGGTTGCCGGCCAGCGTCAGCTTCACGTCGGCGCCGGACGTCGCCGCCACCTGCAGCACCTCGGGCCGCAGCTTCTCCGGCAGGTTGTTCACGACCCCGACCACGGCGCGGGTGGCCGGGTCCTCAGGCGACGGCGCGGCGAGGAACAGTTCGGGTGCGCCCGGCGCCGCCGTCGCCAGGACCGCGTAGTCCTTGCCGGTGGCGTCGATCAGGTGGTAGCCGTCGGACAGCTTCACCGAGCCGACCGGGACGCGTTCGGTGATCAGCAACCGGACGGTGCCGGGAAGCTGGCGTTCGACCTCCACCGCGGCGACGCGCGGCATGGCGGCGACGCGGTCGTGGATGCCGCGGAGGTCCAGCCGCACCAACGGGGAGCCGGGTTCGATCGCCGCGGTCGCGCGGACCTCGTCCTCGGTCAGCACCACGGAGCCGCGGACGTCGACCTGGTGCACGCCCAGCAACGGCGTGAAGAACACGCTGTAGGTCAAGCCCACGACGGTGAGCAACGTCAGCAGGGCGACCAGGCGGCGGCGCAGGATGATCCTGCGCCGCGCCCGGTACTCGGCACTCTTGGGCCGCCGGTTCGAGGCGGGGCGAACTCGCGTGGACCTGCCGCGAACCGGCGCGCTCATGCCTGCTCTTCGTGTGACAGTGCGCTGACGATCTCGGGGCCGAGCATCGTCACGTCGCCCGCGCCCATGGTCACCACGAGGTCGCCCTCGCGGACCAGCGACGCCACCAAGGCGGGCACGCGGTCGAACGACGGCTCGTAGTGCACCGAAGCCGTGACCTGGTCGGCGATCAGCGCGCCGGACACACCGGGCTCCGGCTCCTCGCGAGCGCCGTAGACGTCGAGCACGACGACCTCGTCGGCCAGCGACAGGGCCGTGGCGAATTCGGCGGCGAACGTGCGCGTGCGTGAGTACAGGTGCGGTTGGAACACCACGACGACACGACCCGCGCCCGCGACCGGACGTGCCGCACGCAGCTGTGCGTCGACCTCGGTCGGGTGGTGCGCGTAGTCGTCGTAGACGGACACGCCACCGGCGCGGCCCTTGAACTCGAACCGCCGCCGCACGCCACCGAACGCCGCGAGACCCTCGAGCAACCCGGTCTGGTCGGCACCGAGCTCAAGGCCGGCCAGCAGAGCCGCGACTGCGTTCAACGCCATGTGCTCGCCGGGCACGGCGACACGAACCTCGACCGCGACGCCGTCGATCTCCACCGACGCCAGGCCACCGGACTCGAAGGGCTTGTAGTCGATGATCCGCGCGTCGGAGGCGGTGCGGCCGTACTCGCGCACCCGGATGCCCCGCGCACGCGCCTCGGCGATCAGCCGAGCAGCACCGGGATCGTCCACACAGGACACCAGCACGCCACCGGGCGTGATCCGCTCCAGGAACGAGTCGAACACCGCCGTGTAGGCCTCGACGGTGCCGTGGTGGTCGAGGTGGTCCGCCTCGACGTTCGTCACAACGGCGACCGACGGCGAGAAGAACAGGAACGAGCCGTCGGACTCGTCCGCCTCCGCCACGAACACGCCACCGGTGCCCTGGTGTGCGTTGGCACCGGACTCGTTCAGGTCGCCACCGATGGCGAACGACGGATCCAACCGGCAGTGTTGCAACGCGACCGTCAGCATCGAGGTGGTCGACGTCTTGCCGTGCGTGCCGGCGACACACACGACGCGGTGGTCTTCCATCAGCGCGGCCAGCGCCTCGGCGCGGCGCAGCACCGTGATGCCGCGCTCGCGGGCCGTCGCGTACTCCGGGTTGGAGTCCTTGATCGCGGTCGACACCACGACCTCGGTCGGGCCGCCGACGAGCTGGTCGATGTTCGCGGCGTCGTGGCCGACGGCGATGCGCGCGCCCTGGGCACGCAGCGCCAGCACCGTCCGCGAGTCCTTGGCGTCCGAACCGGACACCTGCGCACCACGCGCGAGCAGGATGCGGGCGATGCCGCTCATGCCGGCACCACCGATGCCGACGAGGTGAACGCGTTCGAGGCTCACTTCTTGATCACATCCAGGACTGTGCGGGCCAGGATCTCGTCCGCCTCACGACGGCCGGTGCCGAGCGTCGCGGCGGACATCTGTGCCAGCCGGTTGCGGTCGGCGACCAGCGGCACGACCAGGGAGGCGACCCTCTCCGGCGTCAGCTCCTCGTCCGGCACCAGGATGCCGCCACCGGCGGAGACGACCGGACCCGCGTTGAGGGCCTGCTCGCCGTTGCCGATCGGCAGCGGCACGAACACCGCCGGCAGTCCGACGGCCGACACCTCGGCGACGGTCATCGCGCCCGAACGGCACAGCACCGCGTCCGCGGCGGCGTACGCGAGGTCCATGCGCTCCAGGTACGGCACCGGCACGTACGCGGGCGCTCCCGGAACCTGTTGCACGGCGACGCTGTTCTTCGGACCGTAGGCGTGCAGGACACCAACGCCGGCACGGGCGAACTCCGCCGCGACGGGTGCCACGGCCTCGTTGATCGAGCGCGCGCCCTGCGAACCACCGAACACCAGCAGTGTCGGCGCGTGCGGGTCCAGGCCGAAGAACCGGCGGGCCTCGTCGCGCAGCGCCGCGCGGTCCAGCGTCGTGATCGACTGGCGCAGCGGGATGCCGATGATCTGGGCGTCGGTCAGGCCGGAGTCCGGCACGGCCGCCGCGACGTGCTCGGCGAACTTGGCACCGACCTTGTTCGCGAGGCCGGCCTTCGCGTTCGCCTCGTGCACCACGATCGGCACGCGGCCACGCGCGGCCAGGTAGGCGGGCAGCGCCACGTAGCCGCCGAAGCCGACGACGACGTCCGCGCCGACGCGCTCCAGCACCTCGCGGGTCTGCTTCACCGCGCCGCGCACGTTCAGCGGCAGCTTGAGCAGGTCGAGCGTGGGCTTGCGCGGCATCGGCACCGGCGGGATCAGCTCCAGCGGGTATCCGCGGGCCGGCACGATCTTGGTCTCCAGGCCGCGCTCGGTGCCGAGCGCGACGACACGTGCGTCCGGCCGCAGTCGCATGACCGCGTCGGCCAGCGCCAGTGCCGGCTCGATGTGGCCGGCGGTGCCACCACCTGCGACCACGACGCACGGACCACTGGGGGCAGGGTGCCCGGTCAAGACTTGCCTCCGGATATTGGTTTCGACTTCAGCGATCAGTTGTATCGCCCGCGACCGCGGGTCGACCGGCCTTGCTCCGCGCGGCCCTGGTTCACCCGCCGCGTTTCGCGGCGACGGTACTCCGAGGGAGGAGCGGATCGTCCAGCCATACGACGTTCGTCGACGACCGGGAGTTGCGCGGTGCGCCTGCCCGGTGCGCGCGGAGGCGTGGACGGCCGGACCGGCTTGCGCTTGGGCGGCGGCTTGTAGGCCTCCGGCGCCGGCAGCTTGAGCAGGCTGCCGACGCGGCCGGGACCGAGCGAGCGCAGCGCCGACACGGCTTCCGGCTCGTGCCGGGCGCAGTTCGCGAGGATGCCGAACACGATCATGGTCATGACGACCGACGTGCCACCGGAGGAGATCATCGGCAGCGTGATGCCGGTGACGGGCAGCAGCCGCACGACGTAGCCGATGTTGATCGCGGCCTGCGCGACCAGCCACACGGTCAGCGTCGCGGCCACGATCCGGATCCACGGGTCGGTGTTGCGCCACGCCACCCGCAGCCCGACCCACGCGAGGCCACCGAACAGCGCCAGCACCAGCGCGCACCCGATGAACCCGAGCTCCTCGCCGATGACGGCGAAGATGAAGTCCGACTCGACGTTGGGCAGGTAGCGCCACTGCGAGCTGCCCTGCGCGAGACCCTTGCCGAACCAGCCGCCCTCGGCGAGCGCGTACATTGCCTGGCGAGCCTGCAGACCCGCGCCCTGCGGATCGGAGTCGGGGTCGAGGAACGACGTCACGCGCTGCAGCCGGTACGCGGCGCCGATCGCGAGCACGACGGCACCCGCGATCGCGCCACCGGCGATCACACCGAACAACCGCATCGGGGCGCCCACGAACCACAGCAGGCTGATCAGCACCACGCCGAGCGTGATCGTGCCGCCGAGGTCGGGCTGCAGCATCACCAGCGCGAACACCAGCATCGCGACCGGCACGACGGGTACCAGCAGGTGCCGGTACTGCGACAGCAACGCCCGCTTGGTGACCAGGACGTGCGCACCCCACAACGCCAGCGCGAGCTTCACGGCCTCGATCGGCTGGAACGAGATCGGCCCGACGGTGAACCACGACCGGGCGCCACCGCGCACGTCGCCGAGCGGCGTCAGCACCAGCGCCAGCAGCAGGACACCGATGCCCATCGCGGCGGTCGACATGTGCCGCAGCCGCCGCAACGGGAACCTCAGCACCAGCCAGAACAGCACTGCGCCGACGCAGACGTAGATCAGCTGCTTCTGGAACACGCTGTACGCCGACACACCCGACGCGACCTGGCCCGGCGCCGACGCCGACAGCACCATCACCAGGCCGAGCACGGTGAGCATGCCGAAGATCGCGAGCAGCAGGTGGAAGTCGGCGAGCGGGCGGCTCAGCCACGCGGTCAGACCGCCGCGCAACGACCCGATGCGGCCCGAGGGACGCACCTTGCGCTTCGGTCTCGTCTTCTCCGCGACGACGCTCATCGGCCGATGAGCTCCTGCACTGCTGCCGTGAAAGCCTGCCCGCGATGGGCGTAGTCGGTGAACATGTCCATGGAAGCCGCCGCCGGCGCGAGCAGCACGGTGTCCCCCGGCCTCGCAAGTTCCTGAGCAGCCCGCACCGCGACGGTCATGGGCTCATCGTCCCCCGTGTCAAGCACACGAACGGGGACATCCGGCGCGTGTCGCGCCAGCGCGTCCGCGATGATCTGCCGATCCTGGCCGATCAGCACCACACCGCGCAGCCGATGCGCCTCGGTGCGCACCATCTCGTCGACCGACGCGCCCTTCAGCAACCCGCCGGCGATCCAGACGACGCTGTCGAACGCCCGCAGAGACGCCACCGCGGCATGCGGGTTCGTCGCTTTCGAGTCGTTGATATATTGGATATCAGTCGCGTCCACCGCGACCAGCACAGCGCGGTGAGCAGCCGGTTCGAACGCTTCCAGGCCCTCGCGTACAGCCTCCGACGGCACTCCGTACGCGCGCGCCAACGCCGTGGCGGCCAGAGCGTCGGCGATTCCGGGAGGCCCGGCCGGGCGGATCTTCGAGACCTCGACCAACGGTTCGTCGTCGGCGAACGCCCTGTCGACCAGCCAGCCGTCGCGCACCCCGAGCTGGCCGTCCGACGGCTCGTCGAGGGTGAAGCCGACGCGGTCGCGGGCCGGCGCGTCCTCCAGCAGGTCGACGACGAGGTCGTCGTCGAGCCAGCCGATCGCGACGTCACCGGTGAGGATCCTGGCCTTGGCCCGCGCGTAGGCGTCCATGCCACCGTGCCAGTCGAGGTGGTCCTCCGCGAGGTTGAGCAGCGCGCCCGCCTGCGGCCGCACCGAGGGCGCCCAGTGCAGCTGGAAGCTCGACAGCTCGACGGCGAGCACCCGGCGTCCGGCCAGCAGCGCGTCGACGACCGGCAGCCCGACGTTGCCGCACGCCACGGCGTCGGCGCCGGCCGCGTGCAGGATCGACTCCAGCATGCCGACCGTCGTGGTCTTGCCGTTCGTGCCCGTGACCGCGAGCCACACCGGCGGGTCGGCCAGCTCGGACGCCATCCGCCAGGCCAGCTCGACCTCGCCGATCACCTCGATGCCCGCCGACGCCGCGGCCGCGAGCAACGGGCTCGACGGCTGCCAGCCGGGCGAGGTGACGACCAAGGACGTCCCGGCGGGCGGCTCGGTGAGACCCGGCACCAGGGCGACGCCCTCGAGCAGGCTTTCCAGCGCCATCAGCCGTTCCGGCGACGAGTCCGTCACCACGACCTCGGCACCCGCCGCGAGCAACGCCTCCGCGGCGGACCGGCCGGTCACTCCAGCACCGGCGACCAGCACCTTTGTTCCGGCCAGTTTGGTCATCGCCCTAGAACCCGCCCGTCAGCCACTCGCTGTAGAACACGCCAAGCCCGAACATGCAGCAGATGCCGCCCATCAGCCAGAACCGGATGATGACCGTGGTTTCCGCCCAGCCCGCCAGTTCGAAGTGGTGGTGGAAGGGGGCCATGCGGAACAGGCGCCGTCGTGAGGTGCGGAAGACCGCGACCTGCAGCGCCACCGACAGGGCCTCGACCACGAACAGACCACCGATGACGATCAT
This sequence comes from Lentzea nigeriaca, assembly GCF_016907955.1. Classification (GTDB taxonomy): domain Bacteria; phylum Actinomycetota; class Actinomycetes; order Mycobacteriales; family Pseudonocardiaceae; genus Lentzea; species Lentzea nigeriaca. The sequence continues at coordinate 74,712 of NZ_JAFBCX010000005.1, forward strand.
CAGCAGCTCGGTGCGGGTCGCGATCGCCAGACCGGCGACCAGACCGCCGAGCGCGAGCGAACCGGTGTCACCCATGAAGATCTTGGCGGGGGCGGCGTTCCACCAGAGGAAGCCGATGCAGCCGGCCATCGCGGCCGCGGCGATCACCGCGAGGTCCAGCGGGTCGCGCACGTCGTAGCACCCGGCCACGGCGTAGCTGGAGCAGTTGTAGCGGAACTGCCAGAACGAGATCACCACGTAGGTGCCGAACACCATCGCCGACGAGCCACCGGCGAGACCGTCGAGACCGTCGGTGAGGTTCACCGCGTTCGACCACGCGGCGACCATGCCGTAGCAGAAGACAACGAACCCGATGATGCCGAACGAGACCACGGTGATGTCGCGGACGAACGACAGGTTGACCGACGCGGGCGTCAGGCCGTCCTTGTTCGGGAACTGCATCACCAGGATCGCGAACGTGATCGTGGCGATGAACTGGCCGACCAGCTTCGCCGTCTTGTTCAGGCCCAGGTTGCGGGCCTTGCGGATCTTGATGAAGTCGTCGAGGAAGCCGACGAGGCCGAGCGACGTCGTCAGCATCAGCACGAGCAGACCGGACGCCGAGGGCGTCTGCCCTGACGCCGAGGCCGACATCGAGTTCACGAGGTGCGTGCCGAGGTACCCGGCCCACATCGCGACCAGGATGGCGAGACCACCCATGGTCGGCGTGCCGCGCTTGGTCTTGTGGTGCTGCGGACCGTCCTCGCGGATCTCCTGGCCGAAGCCCTGACGGGAGAAGATCTTGATCAGGTAGGGCGTCAGCAGGATCGACACCGCGAGTGCGATCGCTGCCGCGATCAGGATGCTCTTCACTTGGTTCCTGCCTCCAGCAGGGCCTCGGCGATGCGCCACAGGCGGTAGGCGTTGGATGCCTTGACCAGAACGACGTCACCGGGCCGGATCTCCGCGCGCAGCAACGCGATCGCCGCGTCCGCGTCCGGCACGAGGACGGATTCCTCTCCCCAAGATCCTTCCAGGTGCGCACCCTGGTGCATCGCGCGGGCCGCGTCACCGATGACGACGAGCTTGCTGATGTCGAGCCGCACCACGAGCCGGCCGATCTCGTCGTGTTCGCGGACGGCGTCGTCGCCCAGTTCCGCCATCGGGCCGAGCACGGCCCAGCTGCGGCGAGCGGGCGTGGTGGCGCGCGAGATCGTCGCGAGCGACTTCAACGCCGCGCGCACCGAGTCCGGGTTCGCGTTGTACGCGTCGTCGATGACCGTCACACCGTCGGCGCGATCGGTGATGACCATGCGGTGCGACGAAACCCGTTGCGCGGCACCGAGCCGCTGCGCGACCTCGTCCGGCGTGGCACCCAGCTCGAGGGCGATCGCGGCGGCGACCAGCGCGTTGCCCACCTGGTGCGGGCCGTTCAGCGCGAGCTTGACCCGCGCGTCGCCCTTGGCGGTCTTCAGCGTGAAGCTCGCGCGGGCCTGCTCGTCCAGCTCGACATCCTCCGCGCGGACGTCCGCGTTCTGGTTCTCGCCGACCAGGACGACCTTGGCCTTCGTGCGGCTCGCCATGCCCGCGACCAGCGGGTCGTCGGCGTTGAGGATCGCGACGCCGTCCTCGGGCAGTGCCTCGATCAGCTCGCCCTTGCCCTGCGCGATCCCCTCGCGGGAACCGAACTCGCCGAGGTGGGCGGTGCCGACGTTGAGCACGGCACCGAAGCGCGGCGGGGCGATCTCGCAGAGGTTCGCGATGTGGCCGATGCCGCGGGCGGACAGCTCCAGCACGAGGAACCTGGTGTCCTCGCCTGCCCGCAGCGCGGTCCACGGGTGGCCGAGCTCGTTGTTGAACGACTCCGGCGGCGCGATGACGTCGCCGACCGGGCGCAGCACCTGGGCGATGAGGTCCTTTGTGGACGTCTTCCCCGCGGAACCGGTGACGCCGACGATCGTGAGCTCTTTGAGCTGGTCGGTGACGTACCGGGCGAGCTTGGCCAGCGCCTCGAGCACCGCGGCGCCCTCGCCGGTCTTGTCGCCCGCCAGCACGTACGCGCCCGCGTGCCTGGTCTCCACCGGCGGCGCGATCACCGCGGGGGCGTCGACCTCGCGGCCGGCCAGCACCCCGACGGCCCCGGCCGCGACGGCCTGGGCGGCGAAGTCGTGGCCGTCCACGCGTTCACCGGGCAGCGCCAGGAAGAGGCCGCCCTCGGTGACCTTGCGGGTGTCGAACTCGATGGAACCCGTGACCACCGGGCTGCCATCGGTTGCGTGCAACCGTCCGCCGACGATCTCTGCGATCTCGGCGAGCGTCAGTGCGATCAACGGTGAGCCTTTCTGATCGCGGCGGTCAGCGTCTCCACGTCCGAGAACGGGTGGATCACGCCGGCGATCTCCTGTCCCGTCTCGTGTCCCTTGCCCGCCACGACGACGACATCGCCCGGATGTGCCAGCTCGACGGCCTTGAAGATCGCGAGCTTCCGGTCGCCGATCTCCAGCACCTCGCCCCTGTTCTCGGTGGCGAGGGCCCCTTCGAGCATGGCGGCCCGAATAGAGGACGCGTCTTCGCTCCTCGGGTTGTCATCGGTGATGATCAACACGTCGGCCCGTTGCGCGGCGGCCTCGCCCATCAGCGGCCGCTTCGCGCGATCGCGGTCACCGCCGCAGCCCAGCACGATGATCACGCGGCCGTCGGTCTTGGCGCGCACGGCGTCCAGCGCGAGCGCGACGGCGGCCGGCTTGTGCGAGTAGTCGACGACCGCCGTGAACGCCTGGCCCTCGTCGACGCGCTGCATGCGGCCGGGAACCCCGACGTCACGCAGGCCCTCCGCGATGGCTTGCGGCGGAATGCCTTCCGCGTGCAGGCAGGCGATCGCGAGCAGGGCGTTCGCGATGTTGAAGCTGCCGGCGAGCGGGAGGTGGATCTCGATGTCGCAGTCGGGGCCGTTCGCGGTGAACGTCTGCTCACCGGTCGGGCTCACCACGACGTTGCTCGCGGTCCACGTCGCGGGCTTGGTGGTGGCGACGGTGATGGTGGAGTCCTTGACCAGCCTGGGCCCCCACTCGCCGTCCACGCAGACCACTTCCCGGCGCGCGCGGCCGTCGAACAGCTGCGCCTTGACCTGGAAGTACTCCTCCATGTCCGCGTGGTAGTCGAGGTGGTCCTGGCTCAGGTTGGTGAACGCGCCGATCTCGAACTCGGTGGCGGCGACACGGCCCATGTGCAGCGCGTGGCTCGACACCTCCATCGCCACGTCGGTGACACCGCGCTCGGCCATCACCGCGAACAGCGCCTGCAGGTCCGGCGCCTCCGGCGTGGTGTGCGAGCTGCCGAGCTGCTCGTCGCCGATGCGCGTACCGACCGTGCCGATGAGACCGGTCTTCCTGCCCGCGGCCTTGAGCACGGACTCGATCATGTACGTCGTGGTGGTCTTGCCCGACGTGCCGGTGACACCCCAGAGCTTCACCTTCGTCGACGGCTGACCGTAGACATGCGCGGCGAGCAGCCCCACGACCTCGCGCGGGCGCGGGTGGACCAGCACGGGCACGTCCTTGAGCGCGTCACGCGCGGCACCGGCCTCGTCCGTCAGCACCGCGACGGCACCGTTCGCGAGAGCCGTCTCGGCGAAGTCGGCGCCGTGCACGTGGGCACCCGGCAGTGCGGCGTACAGGTCTCCGGGGACCACGTGCTGTGCACGCAGAGTCACCCCCGTCACCTGGACGTCGGCATGCGCTGGCCTCGTCAGGTGCACGTCGGCGACCGCGGCGAGAGCAGCCACGGAAGCAGGTCGGATGCGGGTGGGGCGGGGCGGGGCGGTCGCGACCTTGCCCTCGAGCTTGGCAGGCACGGGCAAGAGGCTACCGGCGTGCGCGGAGTGGCCGATCGCCGCGTTGGCAATCGGGTGATGATCTGCCGTGATGGGCCGTTCGAGTGGCCTTGCCCGTTGCGCCTGGAGAGTGAGCCCGACCAGCCGAACAAGTTCCTGCCCGGTTTGGGACTTTGGCCCCTGTGACCAGCGGTCCGAGCGCGGTGAGGTAGGGCAGGCAGGAGGCGGCGATGAAGACGAGCACAACGGTGCAACCCAGGAGGTTCGCTTTCTGGGCACCGGATTTCAGTCGTTCCGTGACGGTAGGGGTCGACACTTCCGAGACCGCGTATCACGCTTTCGAGTGGGCAGCGCGGCACGCCTGGTCACTCAGGACGGACCTCCAGGTGTACCTCGCAGACCCGGGCGACACGACGGTCCAGCGCGTCCTGGAACGACTTCCCATGCTCACCGCCCACTTCCGGCCGAGCGGTGACGACCCGGTGGCCGCACTGGCGAGGGCGTCGGACTCGAGCGCGACCTTGGTCTTGGGGTGCAAGGGCGAACAGCACCGCAGCCTGGGTCTGGGTTCGCTCGTCCTCCCGGTGTTGCGCCGCGCGCGGTGCGGAGTCGTAGTGGTGCGCGGACGACCCCCGGCGATCCGTGGCGAATACGGCTGGATCACCGCCGCCGTCGGCGGGTGCGAGGACCCGGTCGTGCTGCGGCGCGCGGTCGAGCTCTGCCGCACCCGCCGAGCGTCGTTGCGCCTGCTCCACGTCCACCCACCGGCCCAGCACGGTGTGGCCGTCCCCCGCGACGAGGCCGCGGTCCGCCGCGCCGTGTTGTTCTTGCGCACCACGGCACCCGAGCTCACGCCCGAGGTTCTGGTGGAGTCGCGGCACCCGCACGAGGCCCTGGCCTCTTTGGACTCGGACATGGTGGTCGTTGGTCGCGGCGGGCAGAACGACGGCGTCGGGCTGATCACGCGGGCAGCGCTCTATCACGCCTCTTGTCCCGTCTTGGTGGCTCGGCCCGAACCCCTTCACGACGATCGGGTGGTGCTGTAACCGGAAACTCGTTCGGCCGCGCTTGAGCTATCTGGCACGTGCTGATGCCGCGTGCCGCTGATCTGGGGCATCACCGGGCAGTTCACCCCGGCGGCCCTGGCAGGTCTTGCGCAGCACGGCTCCCGCGGTGCCCGGCAGCGAGACCGAGCGGACCCTGGAGCCCTTCTCGTCGACATGCGACGAGGAGAGCCGCACGGTGACCGCGGAGCTGCCGGTCTTGTTCGCGTTGACGATCACGGTGCCGCACGCGAAGTCACGCTGGAACACGTTCGAGGCCACGGCGAAGTACGTACCGGCCGGAGCGCCCAGGTCCCAGTCGTACTCGGCGCGCCACTGCGAGGGGTTGCCGTAGCGGTCGGTCTCCTCGATCTCGGAGATCGCCGCGTTCGAACCGGCCGCCAGCAGGTAGCTCGCGTAGGCGTAGCGGAACGGCTGCTCGGCGCCGCTGTGGTGCGGCTGCACCCAGGTGATCTTTCCCTTGGCCTCGTTGGCGGCGATCTCGGCCACCTGGCGGCTCCAGCCTTCTGGGTACTCGGCGAGCAGGTCGTTGTCGTTGAAGGTCAGCCACCACTCGTCGAAGCCGCCGTCGAGGTTCTCGACGTAGCTGCCCCAGGCGCCCTCGTGGAGGCGGGCGTTGGACATGTTCGCGACGGTTTTGAGGCCCGCGTCCACGAACTTCTGCCGGGTGTTGGCGAACATCGAGCGGTAGGCCTCGCGCATGGACTCGTCGGTCGGGTACGCGGCCGGGCAGACACCCTCGTGGTAGGTGTCGCAGGCGAAGAGCGCGTTGTCCATGAAAACGCCGTCGAACGATCCCTTCGACGACGCGATCACGTTGTCGGCCCAGGCGTTCTGGTAGTCGGTGTTGCCGACGTCCATCTGCCAATGGCCCTCGTAACCGTCGTACTCGAAGCGCTTGCCGTCCGGGTCGAGCAGAAACCAGGAGAGGTCGGCCGCGCAGTAACCGACACCGGTGGGCAGAGCGGAATCGTCGACGCCCGCCGTGCACGCATGACCACGCGTTGACGAAAGGTCCTTGTAGACGAACGTCCGAATCTTCGGGTTGGCCGCCTTGAACTTCGCGGCAAGATCACTTTCCCAGGCGTTGAGCACGACGTACGAACGGCGCGCGGCCTCCGTGGTGATCATTTCATCAGACGTCGGCGTGCTGGTCATGTGCAGCCAGTACGACTTGGCAGTCCAGGCGTCCTCCCCTGCCCGAGCTGCGAGAACCAGCGCCACCGTCAACGCGGCGACCAAGATCGAATATCCGAGGAAACGCACACCAAACTCCATCTCGCCTTGCACTCCGGTTTCGGAGTAGCAGACCTGATGGAATGCGTCTCATTACGAGTGGTTCACATGACGATTTTCACTGTTGATCAGGAAAGGGGCGCGTCACAAGAGTGCACACTCCCACGAAACGATCTACATCTGCAGCTGCACGAACGGCGTCTGCTCCGCCGACATCGGTACCTTGAACCGCTGGGTCAGGTAGGTGGCGATGTCGTGGAACAACGGCGCCGCCGAGGCGCTGAACTGGGTGCCGTGCGGCGCGTCGAGCATGATGCCGACGACATAGCGCGGGTTGTCGGCCGGGAGGATGCCGGCGAACGTGATCCAGTACTGCGACTGCGAGTAGCACTTGCAGGTCGGGTCGATCTGCTGGGCCGTGCCCGTCTTGCCCGCGATCTGGTAGCCGGGCAACGCGGCCTGTTTGCCGGTGCCGTTCTGGTTCGCGTCACGTGGATCGGACTGCGTGACCGACCGGAACATGTCGCGGACCGTCTTCGCGGTCTGCGGCGAGACGACCCGGACGCCTTCCGGGCGCTGCTTCTCCGACCGCGCGCCCTCCTCGCCGATCTCGGCGCGGATCAGCCGGGGCGGGATGCGCACGCCGTCGTTGGCGATGGCCTGGTACATGCCGGTCATCTGCAGCAACGTCATCGAGAGACCCTGGCCGATCGGCAGGTTGCCGAAGGTCGAGCCGGACCACTGGTTGAGCGGCGGCACGACACCGGCCTCCTCGCCGGGGACACCGGAGTTGGTGCGGCGGCCGAGACCGAACTTCTGCAGCATCTCGGCGTAGCGCTCCTTGCCGACCTCCTGGGCGGCGAGCAGCGTGCCCACGTTGGACGACTTGGCGAACACGCCGGTGAACGACATGGGCACCGTCGAGTGGGTCCACGCGTCCCTGATCGTGCGGTCGGCGACCTTCAGCGAGCCCGGCACCTGCAGCACGTCGTCCGGCTTGAAGAGGCCGTACTCGACGGCCGCGGCGGCCGTGACGATCTTGTTCACCGAACCCGGTTCGAAGCTCGACGAGACCGCGGCGTTGCGGAGCTGGTCCTCGGAAGCCTTGCCGAAGTCGGTCGGGTCGTAGGTCTTGTCGTTGGCCATCGCGACGATCTCGCCGGTGCGGCTGTCCAGCACGACGGCGGAGGCCGTCTTGGCGCCCGACTTCTTCGCGTAATCGGTGACCATCCTCTGCACCGCGTACTGGGTGTCGATGTCGATGGTCAGCTCGAGGCTCTTGCCCGGCATCGGCTTCACGAGCTCGCGCTCGGTGTTCGGGATGACGAGCGTGTCGTCACCGGACATCGTGTCGACCACGCGGCGCCCCATGCGGCCGGCCAGCGTGTTGTCCTGCGAGCTCTCCAGGCCGAGGATGCCCTGCGTGGTCGGCGGCTTCTCCTCCTGGCGCCAGTTCGCGGCGCCGATGATGTTCGACGCCACCTCGCCGTTGGGGTAGATGCGCTTCGAGCGGTACTCCGAGCCGATCTCCGACGGGTACTTCGCGACGATCTTCGCCGCCTTGGCCGGCTCGGCCTCGCTGACCAGGACCTCGTAGCTGATGTCCTTCACGAGCTGCCGGTAGACGGTTTCCTCGTCGGTCTTCTCGCCGTTGACCTCGGGGCCGAGGGTCGACGAGATGAACTTCGCGACCTCGCGCATGTGGTCGTCGTAGGTGAGCGGGTACTTCTCGGGTTCCTTCGCGCGTGCCTCGTCCCACGTCTTGCGGGCCCGCTGCGGGAGGATGTAGAGCGCGCGCACCTCGATCGAGAACGCGAGCTGGTTGCCGTTGCGGTCGAGGATCGAGCCGCGCTCGGCGGGGATGTCCAGACGCGTGGTGCGCTGCTTCTGCGCCTGCTGCGCCAGTTCGGCCGCCTGGATGCCCTGCACCTGCACGAGCTTCACGCCCGCGATCAGCAGCGCGCCGATCAGCAGGATCCGGCCGACGGCGATGCGCACCCTGCTGTTGCCGCCCAGCCGCGCGGTGGGACGAGGGCCGCGCACCGACAGCGGGCGGCGCGGCCCCCTCTGTTGCGGACCCGGCATCAGCCACCCGCCGGAGGAGGCTGGTTGCCCACAGGCGGTGTCTGACCGGCAGGCGGCGCCGGCGGCTCGGAGGACGGCGGTGGCGGAGGCGTCGACTTGGTCGGCGCGCTCGGCTTGCCGAACTCCTCGATCGAGCCGTCCGGGTTCTGCCGCAGCCGCGCCGGGTTCGACGGCTCGACGAGACCCATCTCGGTGGCCCGGCGCGCGAGGTCGGTGGGCGACTCGAGCAGCGCGACCTCACGGCGCAGCTGCTCCATCCGCAACGTCAGCTTCTCCGCCTCGGCCTTCGCCTCCTGCAGTCGGTAGGTGTCGGCGGCGGCCTGGGTCGAGAAGTACATGATCCCGGCGATGCCCGCGCCCAGCACGAGCATCACCAGCACGACGAACGGAGCCTTCGACGCCGGCTTCTGCTGCGGCGCCGCGGCACCGCCCCGCAGGTTCTGGGCGCGCTGGGCCCGGCGGGCGTAGGCGCGCTCCGCACCGGCGGTGCGCCGGCGTGCCCTGTCGTGTTCCTCGGTCTTCTTCTTGGAAGGGTCGCGGGGCGACGGCTCGCCGACCCGTGCGGGTGCCGTCATCTCGGTTCTCCGATCCGTTCCGCCGCCCTGAGCCGTACCGGGGCCGCGCGCGGGTTGTCCTCGATCTCCTGCTCCGACGCGAGCTCAGCGCCCTTCGTGAGCAACTTGAGCTCCGGCCCGTGGCCCGGCAGTTCGACCGGCAGGCCCGGCGGCGTCTTCGACTTCGCGAGCTCCGCGAACGCCTGCTTCACCATCCGGTCCTCGAGGGACTGGTAGGACTCCACGACGATCCGCCCGCCCATGCCCAGCACGCCCAGCGCGGCGGGAAGCGCCAGCCGCAACGACTCCAGCTCGCCGTTGACCTCGATCCGCAACGCCTGGAACGTCCGCTTCGCCGGATGCCCGCCCGTGCGCCTCGACGCCGCGGGGACGACGTTGTACAGGAGCTCGACGAGCCGTCCGGAGTTGGTGAACGGCTCCTTCTCGCGCTCCCTGAGCACCGCCGAGGCGATCTTGCCCGCGAACCGCTCCTCGCCGTAGGTGGAGAGGATCCGCGCGAGGTCGCCGTGCGAGTACGTGTTGAGCACGTCCGCCGCCGTCATCCCGGTGCCCTTGGACATCCGCATGTCGAGCGGCGCGTCCTTCGAGTACGCGAACCCGCGTTCCTCCTCGTCCAGCTGCAACGAGGACACGCCGAGGTCCATCAGCACACCGTCCACATGCGAGTAGCCGAGGTCGTGCACGGCTTCGTCGATGTGGTCGTAGGTGACGTTGACGAGCTTCACCCGATCGCCGTGGCGAGCGAGACGCGTCCCGGCCATCTCGATGGCCTGCGGGTCGCGGTCGAGCCCGATGAGCGTCAGCTCCGGGTGGGCGCTGAGCAGCGCGTCGGAGTGGCCACCCATGCCGAGCGTCGCGTCGACTACGACAGCGGGCTTGCCTTCGAGCGCCGGAGCGAAGAGTTCCAGGACGCGGTCCAGCAGCACCGGAACGTGCCGCGGCTGATCCATCGGTCCCTCTACTCCCCTGATGCGCGTTCGGGTGACGTCAGGTCCCCGCCCGCCCGTCGAACCTGGCGCCGGGGAAGGTGCGCCAGGGCCGATAGTCGAGCGGACCGAGGCCTCACGGCACCCGAATCGCGGTGGAACATCCGGCCTGTTGCTCGGCTGACCGCCATCAGAAGACGCCCGGTATGACCTCCTCGCGAGCCTCGGCGTAGCCGTCCTCGTGCTCCTCGAGGTAGGTCTGCCAGGCCACCGCGTCCCAGATCTCCAACCTGGTGAACGCGCCGACGACCACGCACTCCTTGGTCAGCCCGGCATACCGGCGCAGTTCCGGTGCGATCAGAACGCGGCCCTGACCGTCCGGACGCTGCTCGTCCGTACCTGCGAACAAATAACGCTGATAGGCGCGTACGGCGTCGTTGGTGAACGGCGCCTCGGCGACCTTCCTCGCCATCTGCTCGAACTCCGCTCGCGGGAACACGTACAGGCAGTGGTCCTGGCCCTTGGTGACCATGAGACCTCCCGCCAGTTCGTCCCGGAACTTCGCAGGCAGTGTCAGCCGACCCTTGTCGTCCAGGCGCGGGTAGTGAGTGCCGAGGAACATCGGCAGCCACCTCCCTCGCCGGGCGACGGACCGGCAGTGGAGCCCCCGTCTGCCCCACCGGCCGCCACAGTACCCCACTTTTCACCACAGTCAACGCTGAAACAGGTGTTTACGCACCAACTCGTAACCCGTTTGTGCAGGTAGATCGAGTGGGGAACGCGTGGGGGGACGGTGGGGGAGCTGGTCAGCCTCCACCTGCGCGGGTGAGGGTTCGAGGCCGATTTGCCACTCGAACGGCCTAGAAATTTCGGCCAAAACGTGGGGTTGGAACGCGATGGTGGGGGAAGGTGGAAAGCGGTGGTGCGAACCCGATGCGGCCCGCAGGTGTAGGGCTTGTCACATCGGGTCGACGTGAGCGGGAGCAGACGAGCATGGGTGTCGGTGAGCGGCTGGGGCTGTCGGTGTCGCTCGCTACCGTGGGGCAGAACGTTCCCAACCCGAGACACCTCGGTCTCGCGCAGCGGAAGCTGCGCCGTCTGCAGCGCCAGGCCGCTCGACGCGTCGGCCCCGACCGACGCAGCGGGCAGCGGCCCTCGCACCGATGGCGCAAGACCGCTGCCGGGATCGCGCTGCTGCACACCAAGATCGCGCACGCCCGCGGGGACGGCTTGCACAAGCTCACCAGCGGCCTGGTCCGCAGGTTCGGCACGATCGTGGTGGAAGACCTCAACGTCTCCGGCATGCTGCGCAACCGGCGCCTGGCTCGTCGTGTAGCCGATGCCGGTATGGGCGAGCTGCGACGGATGGTCGGTTACAAGACCGATTGGAGCGGCACTCGGCTGGTAGTGGCCGACCACTGGTATCCGTCCTCCAAGACCTGCTCGGGCTGCGGCGCGGTGAAAACCAAACTGCCGCTGCGTGTCCGGCTGTACCGCTGCGACGAGTGCGGTCTCGTCCTCGATCGCGACCTCAACGCCGCCCGCAACCTCGCCGCACTGGTCGGGGAGACTGCGAGCAGCACGTCCACGGCGAGTTGCGCCGGGACGTTAAGTGAGCCCGATGGAAACCCATGTCAGACCCACTCGGTGTGGGCAGCGGGTATCGCCACGGGAAGACCCGCACCACCAGGCGCGGGCCAACGTCGCCGCCGAAAGGCGACGACTGCCTGAAGACCGTGAACGCACCTAATTCACACTTCAGGTAACGGCACTTAGCCGTGGTTTGACACACTGCGTGAAACGCTCACACGTCCGTGTTCCGGACACGGCTGCTGGAGGTTTAGTGACACCGGGAAGCCCAAGCGCGAACAGTCACGCGCCGGTCGATCAGATCCTGGGAGAGTTGCACGGCGCCGTCCAGCGGATCGCCGCCAACGTCGAACGGGTGCTCGTCGGCAAACCCGACGTGGTCCGTCTCGCCCTCGTGACACTGCTCGCCGAAGGGCACCTGCTGGTGGAGGACGTGCCGGGTGTCGGCAAGACCTCCCTCGCGAAAGCGCTTGCCCGCTCCATCGACTGCACCGTGAGCCGCGTGCAGTTCACGCCCGACCTGTTGCCGAGCGACATCACCGGCTCGTCCATCTACAACCGGCAGGAGAACGACTTCGAGTTCCGGCCGGGACCGATCTTCGCGAACATCGTCGTCGGCGACGAGATCAACCGAGCCTCCCCCAAGACGCAGTCCGCGCTCCTGGAGTGCATGGAGGAGCATCAGGTCACGGTCGACGCGAACACGTACCCGCTGGGTTCGCCGTTCATGGTGATCGCGACGCAGAACCCGATCGAGATGGAGGGCACCTACGCCCTGCCGGAGGCACAGCGCGACAGGTTCACCGCGCGCGTGTCGATCGGCTACCCGGACCCGGCGGCCGAGCTCGCGATGGTCGACGAGCACGCGGGCCACAACCCGCTCGACGACCTGCGTCCCGTCTCGGACGCGGCCCAGGTGCTGCGGCTGATCGAGGCCGTGCGCCGGGTGCACCTCTCCCCCGAGGTGCGGCGTTACGCCGTCGAGCTGGTGTCGGCCACGCGCCGGCTGCCGGAGCTGCGGCTGGGTGCGTCGCCTCGGTCCACGTTGCACCTCGTGCGCGCGGCGCGGGCACAAGCCGCGCTGGCGGGCCGTGACTTCGTGGTGCCGGACGACATCCACTCGATCGCGATCCCCGTGCTCGCGCACCGGCTCGTGATGACCGCGGAGGCGCAGGCCGCCCGCCGGTCACCCGCCGAACTGATCAGGGCGTTGCTGCAGCGGGTGCCGGTGCCGACGGCGGCACTCGACCCGAGCGCGGCCTTCGTCCGCAGCATGAGCAACAACAACGCAGGGACGCCACGCTGACGATGCGAACCGCACTGTCCGGTCTGACCACACGCGGTCGATGTCTGCTGGCCGCGGGGTTCGCTGCCGGGGTGTGCGCCGCCGTGTTGAACGAGCGCGACCTGCTCAGGGTCGCCGCGTTCGTCATCGCGCTGCCTCTGCTGGCCGCGTGGCTCGCGACGAGGGCTCGGGTGGGGTTGCACGCCGCCCGGTTCCTCGCGCCGAGCCGCGTGCCCGTCGGTGCGGCGGCCGAGGTGAAGCTGGACCTGCGCAGCACCGGCCGGTTGCCGACGGGCGGGTTGATGCTCGAGGACACGGTGCCGTACGCGCTGGGGGCGCGGCCGCGGTTCCTGGTGGAACGGTTGCCGCGCAACACGCCCACGTCGTTGCGCTACCCGCTGAAGCCGGTCATGCGCGGCATCCAGCAGGTCGGTCCGCTCATGGCGAGGATCACCGACCCGTTCGGGCTCGCCGAGTTCGACCGCGAGCTCGCGGGCCGGTCGCGGCTGGTCGTGGTGCCGCGGGTCGTGCGGCTGTCGGGTCTGCCCGGCGGTTCCGGCATGGGTGCGGGCGACGACGGCTCGGTGCGGCTGCGGGCCGGGCAGGGCGAGGACGACGCGGTGGTGCGGCCGTACCGGCACGGTGACGACCTGCGGAAGGTCCACTGGCGGTCGACGGCCCGGCGCGACGAGCTGATGGTCCGGGTCGAGGAGCGTCCGTGGCGCGGCGGCACGACGGTGCTGCTCGACCACCGGGTGTACGCGCACCGCGGCAGCGGACCGACGGCGTCGCTGGAGTGGGCGATCTCGTTCGTGGCGTCGATCTGCCTGCACCTGCACCACTTCGGGCACCAGGTGCGCCTGGTCTCCGAGGACGGGCGGGTGCTCGCGGGCGGGTCGTCCGACGGCGGGCACAGCGACCACGTGGTGCTGGACTCGCTGGCCGCGTTGCAGGGCTCGCACCGCCGTGAGCTGAGCTCCGGCATCGACCCCGGCGCCGGTCAGGAGGTCATCGCGGTGCTGGGCGGCGTGTCGCCCGCGTCCGTGGAAGAGCTGATCAGGTACCGGCCACGTGGCATGCGCAGCCTGGCCGTGCTGCTCGACGTGAACGCCTGGGCCGGTGGCTCGGACGCCACCGCGCCCGATCCCGAGGACGCGCGGCGGTTGCTGACCGGCGCCGGCTGGGGTGTGGCGATCGCGCGGCCGTCGGCGTCGATGCAGCAGGTGTGGCAGGAGTTGTGCGCCTCGGCCGGCAACCGGGGGCCGTCGGTTCGCTCGGAGGTGGGCTGAGATGGGGTCCCGTTCCGCTCCCGCGAAGGCCACCGAGCCCGAGTGGTTCACCTCGGCCACGCCGTGGATCGCGGCGCTCGCGGTGCTGTGCGCGTCGACGGCGCTCTCCGGCGTCATCGAGGGTGATCTCTGGCTGGTGCGCATCGGCGTGGTGATCGTGGCGATCACCGTGACCGGCGCGTTCCTGCGGGCCACCAGGCTGACCCCGCCGCTGGTCGCGATCGCCCAGGTCTTCGTGCTGTTGTGCCTGCTCACGGCGTTGCACACGCGGTCGGGCATCTTCCTGTTCATCCCCGGCCCCGACGCTCTGGGCGAGCTCGGCGACGTGCTCGCGGAGTCCGTCGCGCAGGTGCAGACCGGGGTGCCGCCGGTGCACGCGACACCACCGATCCAGGCGCTCGTGGTGCTGGCGATCGGCCTGGTCGCGGTGCTGGTGGACACGCTGGCCGTGGCCGCTGCGGCACCGGCGGCGTCCGGGCTCGTGTTGCTGTGTGTGTTCGCGGTGCCCGCGTCGCTGGCCGACGAGATGCTGCCGTTCTGGACGTTCATCCTGGGCGCGGCGGCGTTCGCGATGCTGCTCGCGGTCGACGGCCAGCACCGGCACGAGGCGTGGCGCGGCAGGCTCGGGTCCGGGTCGGCGAGCGGGTCAGGTGGTTCCGCGACCACGGTGGCTTCGATCGCCATGGTGATCGCGCTGATCGTCGGGGCGGGCTTCACGTTCGTCGGCACCGTCGGCCGGTTGCCGATGAGCGGCAGCGGTGGCGGCGGCAAGGGCGGCATCGGGCTGAGCGAGATGACGTCGTTGCGCGGCATGCTGAACCGCGGCAAGACCGCCGAGGTGTTCTACGTGCGCGGCCTGCCGGAGCAGACCTACATGCGGGCGACGACGCTGGCCAGGTACGTGCCGGACAAGGGCTGGGAGCGCGGCACCGACCCCGGCGGCCAGCCGGCGCGCGGCGAGCTGCCGCCCCAGGCCGGTGACCGCGGTGAGGGCAAGACGACGCGGATCGAGATCGAGCCGCGCGACTGGCGGAGCTTCTGGCTGCCGACCTACGGCGCCGTCCGCCGCATCGACACCCCGGACGACGACTACCGCTTCGACGTGAAGAAGGGCGTGATCTTCAGCCAGCGCGAGCGCGAGCCGGAGCCGTACGTGATCGACACGGTGCTCTCGACGCCCACGAAGCAGGCACTGCGCATGACGCCGGACTCGAAGAACGTGGTCGACGCCGAGTACTACAAGTTCGAGGGCGTCGAGCAGCAGGTGGTCGACCTGGCGAACAAGATCGTCGAGGGCTCCACCAACAACTTCGACAAGGCCGCCGCGCTGACCGCGTTCTTCAACAGCCCGACCAGCGGCTTCAAGTACGACCTGAAGACCAAGGGCGACGCCAGCAAGGACGCGCTGACCGACTTCGTGACGCGCAGCAAGGTCGGCTACTGCGAGCAGTTCGCCTCCGCGATGGCAGTGATGGCCCGCGTCGTCGGCCTGCCGTCGCGCGTCGCGATCGGCTTCACCGCCGGTGTGCCGTCCGCTGACAACTCCTACCGCGTGGTCAGCACCGACGACGCGCACGCGTGGGTCGAGATCTTCTTCCCGAACCACGGCTGGATGACCTTCGACCCGACGCCGGTCGACGACGGCCGCGGCGTCGTGCCGCCGTACCTGCGCGAGACCTCGCCGGGTGCGGAGGAACAGCCGACCGCCGAGACGAAGACCGAGACGGTGAAGCCGTCCACCAGCGGGTCGGCCCAGCCGTCCACCTCGGCCGACGGCACCGACAACACCCAGAACCAGCAGCAGGCCGGCGAGTCCGGACCGCAGCCGTGGCACCTGTGGGCGCTCGGTGTGGTGCTGGTGCTGGCGGCCCTGCTGACGGTGTTCCTGGTGCTCGCGCTCCTCGGTGTGGTCAGCGCGGGCCTGATGGGCGTGGCGTGGGCGCGCAAGCTGCTGATCCCCTCCGCTGCCGGGTTGTGGCTGATCGGTGTCGGCCTGGCGGCTGCGCTGCTCTCGTGGCTGCTCGCGATCGTGCTGGTCGCCGCAGGGCTCTTCCTGACGCCGCTGCTGGTGCGTGCGGTGCGCCGCCACAACCGCCTGCACACGGTCGCGGCACTCGGTCCCGGTGCGGCCTCCGCGGCCTGGAGCGAGCTCATGGCGGAGTCGATCGACCGCGGCGCACCCGTTCCGGCGGCGGAGACGATCAGGACGGCTGCCCGGCGGC
Source organism: Lentzea nigeriaca (assembly GCF_016907955.1). GTDB lineage: Bacteria > Actinomycetota > Actinomycetes > Mycobacteriales > Pseudonocardiaceae > Lentzea > Lentzea nigeriaca. The sequence continues at coordinate 90,795 of NZ_JAFBCX010000005.1, forward strand.
TGGCGCGCGAGCACAACCTCGACGAGGCGGGCAAGGACGGCCTGCGCGTGGTGATCGGGGCCATCGAGCGGTCCTGGTACAGCGCCAACCCCGCGGCCGATCCGGCGCTGCCCGGAGCCCTGGCCGCAGTGCGACAGTCGTTGCGACAGAACGCTCCGCTGTCGTTGCGGGCGAAGCTCTTCCCGAAGTCGGTGCTCAAGCCGACGCCCGCGCCGGTGGCCGAGACGCCGGAGCGGGAAGCCGTTCCGGTCTGAGGTTCCGAGCAAAGCAAAAGGCCCGCTCCCTCTCGGGGCGGGCCTTTGCTTGTGGCTTGAGTTCTACTGCTCCTCGTCGAAGCGACGACGGAAGCGCTCCTCCATCCGTTCGGAGAACGAGCTGCGGCTGCGTGAGGGCTTGCCGTCTTCCTGCGTCCCCTCGGCGACCTGGTCGCCGCGACGCAGCGTCGTCAGGGTGATGAGCACACCGAAGAACATCAGCAGGAAGCCGAAGACGCTCACGACGGGAATCCCGACGATCGCGAGCTTCGGGAACATCACACCAGCGACGAGCGCCGCCACACCTGCCACGAACAACACGATGCCCTGTACGCGGCGTCGCTTGGACGGCCGCCGCAACTTGGCGCCTCGTACGGTGGATGCGAACTTCGGGTCTTCGGCGTAGAGCGCGCGCTCGATCTGGTCGAGCAGTCGCTGCTCGTGCTCGGAGAGTGGCATCGTTCCTCCTCCGGCACAGCGGTCGCGGGCGCCGGGTGTTCTCGGTTTCCGCCGAACCCGGCGGACGACCCACCCTGGGGACGTCACCCCCCAGGATACGATCCACACGCCCCGGCGACTACCCAGTCGGCCTTCTCATACGGTCGGTTCGGTCACCATCATCCTCCTGGGGCAGTGGTGAGGCCGTCGTGAGGGCCTTCCGACCCGCGTTCACACCCCATTCGGCTCTTCTATCCGTCCCGGTACGGGCGCGGTGGCGGCCCGCGGAGGGCACGACGGGACCCATTCGAGCGTTCTGGACGGAGCGTGACGCCGCCGCGCGAGGTCGTCTCAGTTCGCGCTCACGGCGAGGACGCGCGGACGGGGCACGGCTCCCGCCCGCGCGTCGCGGTTGATCAGCCCGCGATCTTGTAGGCGCGGATGATCGTCACCTCGCCGGTGTTGCCCGCCGCGTCCGCCGTCTTGGCGCGCAGCGACGCGAACTTCGCACCGTTCGGGTGCTTCACGATCGCCCGGTCACCGGCGACCGGGACCTGCTGCCAGGTCGCGCCGTCGTCGAAGGAGACCTCGACGGTGACGCGCCTGACCTTCGGCGTGTTCTGCTGCTGCTCGACCTTCAGCGGGACGACGAGCACACGGCCGTGGGCGGTGTCCTGGTCGTCGAGCCTGGGCAGGAAGCGGACCACCGAGAGCGGCAGGTGCGTCACGTCGGTCGTGTGCTTGGCCTTGAACGTCCAGGCACCGCTCACCTTCGTGGACACCTCGGCGGTGCGGCTGTGCTCGATCTCCGCCCGGTAGGAGCCTTCGGCGGCCGGCACGTCGAAGACCGCGCCCTGCTCGGGCTGCTCGCCGAGCTTGGTGCCGTTGTGGAACAACGTGGTCGTCGCCGTACCGGTGCCGGACCGGCCCTCACCGCCGTTGCCGTCGGTGAAGAGCGGGACCCTGACCGCGATCTGGTCCTCCAACCGCGCGAGACCGAAGCCGGGAGCTTCCGGGACGGACGGGCCGAGGACGGCCCTGCCGAACGCCTGCGCGTACTTCTTGCCGCCCTTGAAGGACTTCGCCGGGGTCTCCGTCGAGTACTCGCGGATGTCCTCAGGAGCGATGCGGTCGTACATCCAGCTCCACTTGCCACCGGTGGTGTTGACGAAGTCGACGGCGCGGCCGTTGTCGGGTACCGGGGCGTACCAGGCCAAGCCGCCGCTGCCGTCGATCGGGTGCGGCACCACCGCGACGCCGTGGCGGTAGCCCGCGCCTGCCGGGCGGAAGGTGCTCGTCATCTCGGCGAGCTCGTTCGGCTTGGCGGTGCGCTCGAACCCGGTGGGCATGCCGCTCCGGGTCCACATCAGGCGATAGCTCACCGGCGTCTTCTCGTCCCGGGGCGTGCCCTGCAACTGCTCGGCGATCGTGACCGAGAAGCCTGGTGCGTCCGGTCCGAGCTGCGCGGTGAGCACGTTGCCCGCCAGGCCGCCGAAGAACGCCCAACCCGAGCCGGACGGCTGGCCCGCCACCTTCGTGGTGTACGAGATCGTGCCGACCATGCCCTTGGCGGCGGCGTCCGGCGTCTTGATCGCGACGGGCTTGGCCTTGCGCCCGTCGACCGTGATCGCGGCCTTCCCGTTCACCACGAACTGGGGCTGCACCAGGAAGAGAACCTTCTTGTCCTGTGTGAAGATCGCACTGTCCACGATGTACTCGCCCTTGGGCAGGCGGACGTTCTTGGCCAGTCCCGAGTAGAACTTGCCGGTTCTGGTGTTGATGAACACCGTGCCGTGCTCGGCCGCCGGGTTGCCGTCGAGGCCCAGCGCCGAGACGCCGACGTCGTAGCTCTCGACCTCACGGTTGACGCTGATCAGCGTGCGCTGGCCGTTCGACGCGACAACCGCGCCGCTGTAGGCACCGTCGGCCGCGTTCACCTTGGTGTCAGCGGTGATCGTGGCCTTGGCCTCGCCTCCAGCAGGAACAGTGAGCTTCGCCGGGGACACCGCGAACAGACCGGCGGGCGAGGGCTTGCCGTCCGGTCCGGTGACGTCGACGGTCAGGTCGAGCGTGAGCGGGTCCTTGCCGCCGTTGCGGTAGGTGACCTCGCGGACGACCTTCTGGTCGTCGTCGTGCGGCCACTGCTGCAGCCCGAAGTTGATGTTGGCGGGCTCGGAGACCACCTGCTGCGCCAGCATCTTCGGCACGTCCACCCGTCCGGCGCCCTGGTCGAACGGCTTCAGCGCGGGATTGGCCTTCGCCGACGCCATGATCGTCGCCTTGAGCCGCGTGCCGGTCCAGTCCGGGTGCTGCTGCTTGAGCAGCGCGACGACACCCGCGACGTGCGGAGTGGCCATCGACGTGCCGGACATCGCGACGTGGCCCTGTTTTCCGGCCTCGGCCGCCACGATGTCGACGCCGGGCGCGGTGACGTCCGGCTTGACCGCACCGTCCGCGGCGGGACCACGGCTGGAGAACGGCGCGATGCCGTCGGCGCGGTCAACGGCACCCACGGTCAGCGCGGACTCGGCGCTGCCGGGCGACCCGATCGTCTCCGGCCGGCCCGAGTTGCCCGCCGCGATCACGAACAGCGCGCCGGTCTGCGCGGAGATCCGGTTGACGGCCTCCTCGAGCGGATCGATCTCCGGCGTGTCACCTCCTCCCAGGCTCATGTTGATGACGTGCGCACCCTGCTCGGCCGCCCACTGCATGCCGGCGAGGATCGCCGACTCGGTGCAGCCGCCCGGCTCGCAGACCTTGCCGTCGAGGATCTCCGCATCCGGCGCGACACCGCGGTACTTCTCGCCCTTGCTGGCGATCGTCGACGCGACGTGCGTGCCGTGCCCGACCTCGTCGGTGTTGTCCGGCGAGGTGGTGAAGTTCTTCTCGGCGACCTGCTTGCCCTGCAGGTCCGGGTGCTTCTCGTCGACGCCCGTGTCGAGCACGGCGACCTTCACGCCCTTGCCGGTGACACCGGCCTGCCACGCCTCAGGCGCCCCGATCTGCTTGGTGCTGCGGTCGAGCGCCACCTTGCGGACGCCGTCGAGCCACACCTTCTCGGCCGCGCCGCCGCGCAGCGACTCCCAGGCACTGCCCGACTTCTCGGCCGTGCCGGTTACCAGGTCGGCCACGGACTCCTTGGCGCCCAACACGTTGATGCCCGATCGTGCGCCCGCCGCCGGCCGCACGATCACGGGAACGTTGTCGCGGCGCGCGTCGTCGTAGCCGAACTCCACCAACGACGTCACGTCGAACAGCCGCTGGTCGAGCTTTCCGCCCGCCACCAACGCCACTGCGTCCGCCGGCACGACGTGCTGGTGCCCGGCCTGCGTGAAGGTGCGCACGGCGAGCTTCTCCCGGCCCGGCCCCGGCACGTACCGCACGACCCGGTCGCCGGCCAGCTCCACCCGGTCACCGGTGATCAGCGTGACGCTCTGGTTGCTCTGGCCGCTGTGTCCCGGTGCGGGCGCCTCCGCGTGTGCGACAGCCGCCGTCACCGAAGTGACGAGACCCGCCGACAACGCGAGCGCGGCGATCCCCCGACGGGCACCTCTCTGTCCTGCTCTCACTGGCTACCTCCAGTGTTCGATGAGGTGTTGCCCGAGTGACCGTAGGGACACCGAGTGTCACCTCACCTCCTTCTGTGGACCGGAGGTGTGGTCGCGGAACTCATCCCGCAGACGTAGGCGGAGTGACCGATCGACCGGTTGACAGACCTGCCGTTCATTCGGCGTTGAGTCGTGATCGTCCATCATGCACACTGCGTCCTGCCGCCATCTGCACGCGGCACTGGGGGAAGGTCGCTCTGCTCATGCGTGTTTCGATCCGTGCTGCCATCGCGGTCGCGCTGCTCGTCGGTTTCTACGTCCTCGCCGTCGGCCTGATCGGCGGACTCCTCGCGCTGGAGACGTTCGCCCTGATCAACCGGCCGTTCGTCGGCCTGAAGCTGGCACTGCTCGTCGTCCCGGTGGTGTTCGCACTGGTCAAGGGCCTGGTCTCGCTGGAGCGCCGGGAGACCGAGGAGGTGCCCGGCACCCTCGTCACCCCCGCGGACCAGCCCGCGCTCTGGGACCTCGTCCGCCGCCTGGCCGCCGACCTCGGAACCCGCCCGCCGGACGAGATCCGGATCCTCGCCGCGGTGAACGCCGGCGTCGCCGAGGACACCCGGTTCCTGGGTCTGCGCGTGCTGAAGCGCAGGATGTTCATCGGTGCTCCCCTGCTCACCTCCCTGACCGAAAAGCAGCTCATCGCCGTGCTCGCGCACGAGCTCGGGCACTACGCCAACAAGGACACGCGCCTGGCCGGCGTCGTCGTCTCCGGGCGCGCCGCCATGCTGCGCGCCGGCTCCCACATGAACGCCGAACACTGGTTCCAGCGCCTGATCGCCAAGCTGTTCCAGGGCTACGCCAAGCTGTACCTCCGCGTCTCCCAGGCCATCAGCCGCCGCCAGGAGTTCGCCGCCGACCGCTTCTCTGCGCAGCTGGCCGGTTCGTCGGCCGCCTCGTCCGCACTGCGCGAACTGCCGGTGATCGACGCCGCGTGGGACCTCTTCACCGACCGCCATCTGACCGTCGCCTGGGACCTCGGCTACCTCCCCACGACGTTCTTCGAAGGCTTCGCCCGCCTGCGCACCTCCCCGGAACTCCACGAGGAGCTGGAGGAGATCCGCCAGCACCCGTCCGACCCGGATCGCGGCCCGTACGATTCGCACCCGCCGCTGAAGGAGCGCATCGCCGCCATCGACGCCCTGGCCCTGGAGCCAGAGTCGGGCTGGGGCGACCGCCCCGCCGTCGAGCTGCTCACCGACCCGATGCCGTTGCTGGACTCCGCCGTGCTCAACTCGCTGAAGTCCGACGCCCACGCCAAGCAACGCGTCGACTGGGCCACACTCAGCCACATCGGTGCCCGAGCCCGTGTCGTGCACGGCACCGAACGCCTCCTGAACGCGGCCGCCGCGGCGATGAACCAGCCGCCGTCGCTGACGACCGTCCTCAACGCCCTCGACGCGGGCCGGCTGGCCGACCTCGGCTCCTACACCCCTGGCAACAAGAACGCCGGCGTGCGAGCCCGCCGCGAAATGGCCCGCGGCGAGGTCCTGCCCGAGCTGTCGGCGTTGGTGGCGCTCGCCTTCTCCGACGCGGGCCTGGCCCGCTGGGAGCTCGACTGGCTGGGACGAACGACATTCGTCACCTCCTCCGACGACTTCGACATGGCCACCCACCTGGACACCGCGGTCTCCGACCACGGCAGCACCGAAGGCCTGCGCACCGCACTGGCCATGGCCGGCGTAGCCCCCGACTACCGCCCCGCGCACTGACTTCACGTGCTCTGACTGGAGGTATCTCGTGGTGCTCTCCCTTCTCTTCAAGCCCAAGGAACTCATCGCCGTCATCCGCCTGATGCGCGAGGCCAAGCGCCTGGGCATGGAGATCGACGAACTCCCGCCCGAGGTGGTCGCGGCCCACGTGCTGCCCAAAACCCACCCCGAGCGCTACGGCCTGGTCCCCGACGCCGACGTGACCTCCACGTCCCCGATCGAGGACCTGGCCCTGGCCGCCGTGAAGGACGACGTCCGCGCCGGCAACTGGGAGAACGCCGCCGACCTCGTCACCGCCACCCTCGGCGACTGGGACCGCCGAGAACGCGTCGTGTGGGCTCTGGCCGACCTCGCCGCCAAGGACGACACGTGGATGTCCGCCTGGCAGGCCGCCCGCCCCGGCGACCCGCACTGGATCGTGGTGCACGCGAAGGCGCTGGTAGCCCTCGCCTGGGACATCCGCGGCAACGCCGCCGCCTCCGAAACCACGCGCGAGCAGTTCGAGGGCTTCCACCGCGTGCTGTTCGAGGCCCGCGAGGCCGCCACGGTGGCAGCCTCCGTCCTGCCGGACGACCCGACCCCGTGGAACACGATGCTGACCCTCGCGCGCGGCCTGCAGATGCCGCACGACGAGTTCCGCGCCGTGTGGGCCGAGCTGATGGCCCGGGACCCGTTGCACCACAACGGACACCTGCAGGCCCTGCAGTACTGGTGCCGCAAGTGGCACGGGTCGAACGAGCTGGCGCTGGAGTTCGCCCTGGAGGCCGCCGCCAAGTCGCCGAAGTTCCTGGCTTGGCCTCTGCAGGCCGCGTACGAGGCTGACAGCACTGATCCGGAGATGTGGAAGTCGCCTGCTGTGGTTGCCTCCTTGGATGCTTTGTTGGATCGGTTGGCGGATGAGGGGGCGGACACGTACGCGCTTCGTGATGACCGCGGGTACGCGGCGTTCGCTTTGATGCAGCTGCAGCGGTTCGAGGAGGCGGTGGGACAGTTCCGGGCTCTCGGGGCCTTGGCGGATGCTGGACCTTGGGACTACTACGAGGTACCTCGGCTCACGTTCCTCGCGCAGCGCGGGGTCGCGGTCCAGAAGATGGCCAAGGGCAAGGGAATCAAGGCTCCGGTCCGGTAGGGGTGTGGGCTCCTTTCTCGGGGGTGCGGGGCCGGGGGGTGGGGGCCGCCCTCGGGTGCGAGGGGCGGGCCGCGAGCTCGGTGTTGCCGGCTGCGGGGTGCCCTCGCGCGCGGGCAGCTGCCTCGGGTGCAGGCTGCGCGCCTGCCTGGGGTGCGGGGGCGGGCTGAGGGATTGGTGTTGCCGGGCTGCGGGTTCAGCGTCGGCGGCTATCGGGTTGGTGCTGGCGAGCTGCGGGCTTGGTGTCGGCGGGCTACGGGGTTGGTGTGGCGGGGCTGTCGGGCGGCGGTGGCTCGCGAACGGCAGGCTGAAGCGCTGCGTTGGCGCCTGCCGGGCGTTGCGCCGAACCGAGATCGCCTCGGGCAGGGCGGGACGTGCTCGTACGTCACGCGCAGGTTGAGTGCGTGACTGCCGGAACCGAGCTCGCACCGGCAGCCGCGCACATGGCCAGCAGGGCAGGCGCCCTCACACGTGACCGGCTACGCGGACGCTGACGCACAGCAGGGATGCGCGCCAGGCCGGTTTTCGGGGTGGGACAGACGGGTCTAGCCCACCGCCATCGGCACGCGGGCCGAGGGCACGGACAGCGGGCGGCGTTCCATCACCGCGCGTTCAAGTTGGCGGGCCGGCGATTCGCCCAGGAGTTTGCGAGCCAGGGCGGTGCCGCGGGTCGGGGCCAGGGCCAGTTCCGTGCGGAGGGCCTGGGCGCCTACGAAGTGGCTCACCTCCTCCAGGATGGCCTTGGTGTCCGGGATGGACTTGGTGCGGCGGACCGCGTCGATCGCCGCTCGTTCCAGCGGGGCCACGTGGAAGCCTCTGCGGACCACGGGGCGGGGGAGGCGGTCGGTGCGTTCCACGCGCAGGGCGCCGTAGCCCAGGGCTCGGGAGCGGCGTGGGGCCAGGACGTGGATCGCGCCCAGCAGTGGGATCGCGGACTTCATACCGTGCAGGCAGAGTGCGTCGAAGGCGGTGAGCATGGCGCCTTCGCCCGCGTACATGAGGGACGCGTGGACCAGCTGGGTGCGGCTGGGGCCTGCCCGGCTCAGCAGCAGGATGCCGGGTAGCAGGCGTTGCCAGGGGCCGCCGGGGCGGCAGCGGGACTCCACCAGGGGTGCGGTCAGGCCCACGTGGAGGAGGGCGGCTGTCGGGGCTACTCGGTGGTCGAAGAGGGTGCCCAGGGCTTCGAGGTCGATGGGGTGGCGCATGGGTTCATGGTGGGGTGGGTGGGGGTGGGGTGGACCTCGGGGCGGGGAAGTTGTGGATAACTCGCGGGTTGTGGACAAGTCGCGATCACTCGGGCTTGGGATCGAACTCTGCTGTCCTTTCTGGACTGTTGCCGAGCAGTGAGGCCGGACGAACCGCCAGCGAGCCGAAGCGGGAACGGGCCTGGTCCGCGGCTTGTTCTGCTTCGCGCCAGCCGCGCTCCGGGGCGTCGAAGATCAGTTGCTGGGCGGAGTCGGCGTTGTCAAGTCCCTCTATTCGGACGCCGATCAGGCGGACCGCGCCGGGTGGTACCTGGGTGTCGAGGAGCTCGGCCGCGATGCGGTAGATCTCCTGGGTCACGTCCGTCGCCACGGGCAGGGTGCGCGAGCGGGTGATCGTCGTGAAGTCGGAGAAGCGGACCTTGATGGACACCGTTCGGCCGTGCAAACCCTTGGCGCGCAACGAACCCGCGGAGCGTTCGGAGAGACGGAGCAGCTCGCGGCGCAACAACGCGCGGTCGTAGTGGTCGACCTCGAACGTTTCCTCGGCGCCGATCGACTTCTCCCGCGTCACCGGCACCACGGCGCGTTCGTCGACGCCGGCCGCCAGAGCGTGGAGGTGCTCGGCAAGCGCCACACCGATCAGGCGACGCAGCCGAGGCAGAGGGGTGGCCGCGACGTCGGCGACGGTCTCCAGGCCCAGTTCCTCAAGGCGTGCAGCGGTTTTCGCGCCAACACCCCACAACGCCGAGACCGGCAGGGGATGCAGGAAGTCCAGCGAGGCAGAAGCGGGCACGACCATCATGCCGTCGGGCTTGCACATGCCGGAGGCGAGCTTGGCGAGGAACTTCGTCGACGACACCCCGACCGAACAGGTGACTCCGTGATCGGCGAACACCCGCGACCTGATCAGCTCCCCCACCCCACCCGGCGTCAGGCCGAGCCGCCGCAGAGCCCCGCCGACGTCGAGGAAAGCCTCGTCGAGCGACAACGGTTCCACCAACGGCGTGATGTCGCGGAAGATCGCCATGACACCGCGCGAGACCTCCTGGTACAGGTCGAACTGCGGCGGCAGGTACACGGCGTGCGGCGCCAGGCGACGGGCATGAGCGGTCGGCATCGCGGAGCGCACGCCGTACTCACGGGCCAGGTAGTTGGCGGAGCAGACGACGCCACGCCCCCCGATGCCACCGACGACGACGGGCACCGAAGCAAGCTCGGGGCGTTCGCGGATCTCCACCGACGCGTAGAAGGCGTCCATGTCGACGTGCAGCATCCGGCAGCCCGTGTCGTCGGGCCAGACACCATCACGAGCACGGAACCGATCGCGCAGGCCGCGTGGCAGGTTCGCACTGCGACCCATGAACACCCCTCTCGAACGTGAGTTCGAGAGGGATCCTACAGTTTGTACACACGCGCTGCGTTCTCCGACGCGATGAGTCGCGCGATCCGGTGTGCGTCGTCCTCGAGGAACGCGTCACGGTGCAGACCATCGGCCAAGAAGTCGGACAACGCGCGCCGGAACAGCAACGCGCCGAGGTAGTACAACTCGGGCAGTGCGAACGCGTCCGACGAGAACAGGAACTTGCCGTACGGCACGATCTCCAGCGCCTCCGCGAACACGCGCGACGCCTGATGCCCCAGACCGTGTGTCGCCAGCCCGAGGTCGCAGAACACGTGCGGGAACACCTGCGCGAGATACCCGGCCTGCCGGTGGAACGGGTAGTTGTGCAGCAACAGGATCGGCACGCCCAAGCCCGAAGTCGCGCGCAGGAACGGCGTCAACAACGACGGATCGCAACGGTGCAGATCGATGTCCGAGTCGCCATAGCCCACGTGGAACTGCAACGGCAACCCCGCGTCCAACGCCTCCCACGCCAGCCACGAGATGACCACCGGATCCTTCAACGGCCCGGGATTCCGCGCCCGCCAGACGTTCATCGCCCGCAACGCCTCGCTCTCGGACGGCCGCTCACCGCTCAGCGCCAGCCCCATCCGGTACGCCGCAACGGACTTCGCCCCCACCACGGACGGCGCCCGCAGCCGCTGACGCAGCTGGTGCAGAAACTCGGTCTCCGTCGCAGCCGCGGACAGCTCCTCCGCCAGATGCTCCAGCCGCACGATGTCGTGCGACACCGCGCCGGCCAGCGACGCCAGCTCCCCCGCCGCGAGCAACCGCTCCGGCTGGAACCCTCCGTCCACGAGGAACGTGTGGATCCCGGAGGCCATGAGGAACGTCCGCGACACCTCGGTGATGTGCAGAGAATTCCTCCGTTCGAGGTACTCCTCCGCGGACGCGTGCCGGGGCAGGTCCAGCAGCGGAGCGCACCACCGCCGCACCGCGAACCCGATGGCCGAGTCGAAGAAGGACCCGCCGAGTGGCGCCACCCCGTCGGCCTCCAGGAGCAGCGACTCGAACTCCTCACGCGTGCTGTCGGCGCGCAACACGCCGTGGCAATGGTGATCTATCAGCCCGAGTTCGGCGACGAACGGCAAGATGGCCATAACCTTAGGATCGTGGACTCTGCGGAACGGGACCAGCGGTTCGACCGGGCGACGGAACTCTTCGACGGTCTGAACGCCAGGGACGTGCGCGTCGTCGCGCTCACCTGGGTGGACAACAGCGGCATCACCCGGACGAAATCCGTTCCGCTGCGCAGACTGGCCCACGCGGCAGCGCACGGCGTGGGCGCGTCACCGGTGTTCGACGTGTTCCTGTTCGACGACTGGATCATCCAGGGGCGCTTCGCCGGCGGCCCTGTCGGCGACCTGCGCCTGCACCCGGACCTCGACCGCATCACCGTGCTCGCGGGCCAGCCCGGCTGGGCCTGGGCGCCCGCCGATCGTCACTTCCAGAACGGCGTCCCGTACCCGATGGACCAGCGCCTGCAGGCCCGCAAGGCGCAGCGGAACCTCGCCGACCGGGGCTTCAGCGCCAAGGCGGGCTTCGAGATCGAGTGGTGCGTGGGCAAGCCGGACACCGACGACTGGGTGCCCGCGACGAGCGGCGCCGCCTATGGCCACGCACGGCAGGTGGAGCTGTCCGACTACTGCGTGGACGTCCTCAACGCGTTGGACCAGCAGGACGTGGAGGTCCTCCAGTTCCACCCCGAGTACGCCGCCGGCCAGTTCGAGGTCTCCACCGCACCGGAAGACCCGCTCGCGGCAGCGGACACCGCGGTGCTCGTGAAAGAGACCATCCGCGCCGTCACGTTCCGCCACGGCCTGCGGCCGTCGTTCTCCCCGAAGGTGGTCAACGGCGGCGTCGGCAACGGCGGCCACCTCCACTTCAGCCTCTGGCGCGACGGCACGAACCTCTTCGAGGGCTTCCACGACGAGGCCAAGCAGTTCACCGCCGGCGTCCTCCACCACATCCGTGCGTTGTGCGCCATCGGCAGTCCCTCTCTCGCGAGCTACCTACGGCTCGTGCCGCACACGTGGTCGGCACCGTTCGTGGCGTGGGGCGAGGAGAACCGCGAAACGGCGCTGCGCCTGATCCGGGACAACCTCGAGATCAAGTGCTTCGACCTGACCGCGAACCCGTACCTCGTGGTCGCGGGCGTCATAGCGGCCGGTCTGGACGGCATCGCGACCCAGGCGAGCCTCCCCGAGGGCCTCAACGTCGACCCGGCGCTGCTCGACGACATCCCGCGCCTGCCCACCTCGCTCAAAGAAGCCGTCGAGGAGTTCGAGAAGGACGCCGTGCTCACCGAGGCGTTCGGCAAGGAGCTGGCGGGCACGATCGCCGACGTGCGGCGCGGCGAGATGGAGCGGTACAAGGACGCGAGCCCTCAGGGCATCGCCAACGTCACTCGCTGGCGCCACTGATCTCCTTGCGCAGCCGCGTCAACGCCCGGTGCTGAGCCACCCGCACGGCACCGGGCGTGGAACCGACCGCCTCCGCCGTCTCCTCCGCGGACAACCCCACCACCACACGCAGCACAACAATCTCGCGCTGCTTCTCGGGCAACACGCGCAGAAGAGCAGCCATCTGCTCGGACAACTCCCCCTGCATCGCGCGCTGCTCGGGTCCAGCTTCGGTGTCGGTCGACTCCGGCACCTCCGCCACGGCCTCCGCGCGGTTCCTCGCGAAGCTCCGGTACGAGTCGGCGACCTTGTGCGCCGCGATCCCGTAGACGAAGGCCAGGAACGGACGCCCCTGATCGCGATACGACGGCAACGACGTCAGCACGGCGAGGCACACGTCCTGCGCGACGTCATCTGCCGACGCGAACGATCCAACGCGCGCACGGCAGTACCGGACGACCAACGGCCTGATGGTCCCTAGCAGCCGGTTGATGGCCGCACGATCCCCGGCCACAGCGCGCGCGACGTGGTCGTCGGCCGCCTCGGGCTTGCGCGAGTAGTACGAGGGCGCGGGTGGATCGACCGGCTCCTGACCGCCAACGCCCGCAGTCCGCTCGACCAACGCGTCGAGGGTCCCCTTCGAGACGTCGACGGGCCCACCGACCGACGACCGTTCAACGGCCCCCGCGGGAACCCTGCGATGCAGAGCGGGTGTGAACTCCACGCAGATCACCGATCCTCTTCTGAGCGCTGACGTGCGGTGAGCCGGGCGCGCCGGATTCGCCCTTCGACAGCGCGTGGGGTGAGACGCGTGATCTCCGCGATCTCCGCGTGCGAGTAGCCCTGGTCGTGCAGGATCAGCAACCTGCGGCTGTCCTCGCTCAGGGCCTCGAACACCGCGTTCACGGCCTGTTGCTCCACGACGGCGTCCTCGGGGGTCCCCTCGGTCACGACCTGTTCGAGTGAGGCGAAAGAGTCCAGCAGGTCCACGTCCCGCCAGCTGTTCATCCGCGTCTGCCAGCGCCGGTAGACGTTCGGGAACGCCAGCACGCACGCGTTGACGAAGTACTCGTTCAACGGCTGACCGTGCTCGACGGACCACTGCCTGCCGAGCAGCCCGCGATCGCAGAAGTAGACGAACCCCTCGAAGACCGCGTCGCTCGCCAGCTCCTCGGCTTCCTGCGGCGGAATGACCTGCTGCTGCAGGTGCCGGCCGTGACGGCCGCACCGGGAGAACATGGCCCCCGACCGCACGAGCTTTGTAACGATCGCGAGTCCGTGCCCGAGAAGCCGGCGGTGGAACTGGTCCCAGCGCGGCCCCGTCAGTCCTGACTCGCGGAAGTGCTGCACCAGCACCCCGTCGAAGCGCAGCCGTTCGGCCGCCTGCGCCGCGTCAGAACCCCTCATGCCCATAGGTATGTCGTTTGGACGCATTCACCCCACGCAGACCAAACGAGATTCACCCGATCGGTATAACCGCTGCGGCTATTTCCTTGCGCAGCCGCCCGAGCGCACGGTGCTGAGCGACGCGAACGGCGCCCGGCGTCGACCCCACGGCCTCCGCCGTCTCCTCAGCCGAAAGACCCACCACGACGCGCAGCACGAGGATTTCGCGCTGCTTCTCCGGCAGCAGGCGCAACAGGTCGCCCATGGTCCCGTTCAGCTCGGCCTGGAGGGCGAAGTCCTCCGGCCCGGCACTCCGCGAAGCCTGGTCGGGCACCTCCGCCATCGGCTCCGCACGGTTACGAGCCAGCGCCCGATGCGCGTCGGCCACCTTGTGCGCCGCGATGCCGTAGACGAACGCCAGGAAGGGCCTGCCCTGCTCCCGGTAGGTCGGAAGCGCCGTCAACACGGCCAGACACACGTCCTGCCCGACGTCGTCCGCGGTTGTCGCCGAACGCCCCACTCGCGCGCGGCAGTACTTCACGACCAGCGGACGCAGGTAGCGAAGTAGCTGGTCAATGGCCCTGCGCTCACCCTGCACAGCCTGGTTGACCAGTTCCGCGGATAACGCCGAACTCTCCATCCGAAGTCCCCTCTTCGACATCCCGCAGGAGAGACGTGCGACACGTCGGTCCTTATGCGGAAAGTAGGGAGAAACTTCAAACGTCACCCGTTCGTAGCAATCATCAGGGGTTGGTAATAGGCGTGGAGCAACCACTCCGCGTTACCAAAGCCCGCACGCTCGGCCAATTCGGTGATTTCGTCACGAGTAATCGCCCAATATCGTGCTTTCCCAACGACGACGCGCCACTGCTCGGATTCGGCCAGCTGGAACATCTCCAGCTCGTACTGGTCGCCGTCCCAATGCCACAGCTGGAACGACACGGTTCGACCAGGTCCAACGGAAGGTGGTGTCGACAACGGCCGTTCACGCCGGATCTCGTCGTAGTCGCGCGTCGAGATGATGAGCCGACCACCCGGCCGCAGCACACGGCGCATCCCACGCAACGCCGCCAGCATGTCGTCCGAGGTCAACAGGTGCGGCAGAGCGTTGTCCGCTGCGAGCACGACGTCGAACGAGGCATCGGCGAACGGCAGCGACCGCATGTCCGCGACCAACGCGGGCAACGACACCCCACGCGCAGAGGCCTCCACAACGGCCCGAGACGCCGCCACAGGACTCAGGTCGGCCCCTACGACGTCGTAGCCACGCATAGCCAGCCCGATGGCCTGTGTGCCGATGCCGCACGCACAGTCCAGAACGTGCGCGTCGGCGGGAATGAACTCCGAGAGCTGTGACGCCTGGCGGGCCATCGACGCGTCCCAGTCCGGGAACATCAGGTCGTACGTCCCGGCCAGCCCGTCGTAGAACGCCCCGGTCAAATCAGCTCCTCGACCCCCACGGACGTACGCAGCTTCGCCAGCGCCCGGTGCTGGGACACGCGCACCGCACCCGGCGTCGAACCGACCGCCTCGGCCGTCTCCTCCGCCGACAGGCCGACCACCACGCGCAGCAGCAGGATCTCGCGCTGCTTGTCCGGCAGCTCCTCCAGCAACTGGCCCAGCCGCACCGACAGCGACCCGAGCAGCGCGCTCTCCTCGGGGTCGATGGCCAGTGACGGCCCGTCCGGCACCTCGGCGACCGGTTCGGACCGGTTGCGCGCCGACACCCGGTGCGCGTCCGCGACCTTGTGCGCGGCGATGCCGTAGACGAACGCCAGAAACGGCCGGCCCTGCTCGCGGTAGGTGGGCAGCGCCGTCAGGACCGCCAGGCAGACCTCCTGCGCCACGTCGTCCGCCGACGCGTACGCGCGCTCGGTGCGGCCGACGCGCGCGCGGCAGTACCGCGACACGAGCGGTCGCACGGACGCCAGCAGCTGTTCGACGGCACGCCGGTCACCCGCAACAGCCTCGTTGACCAATGAGGCCAGCAGGTCGGAGCTCTCCATGTCGGTCGGTCCCTACGTCGGCAGCGGAGCCACTATTTTTCGCCGCGAAATCGTTTGGGACCACTCATCAGGACCATAAAAGTCTCTAATGCAAACGATTCAGGCGGTACGGCGGGCGAGCACGTGCAGGCGGGCGGCGACGTCTCTGAGCGGGGACCGCGTGGCAGCGGCCAGCTCCAGCTCGGCGAGCGCGTCGGCGGCACCCGGATTCGCGTCCAGCACGACGCCGGGCACGAGGTCGGAAACGATGCCGTGACCTTGCAGGAGCTCGACAGAAAGCCCCGCCTCGAGAACCAGCTTCTCAAGACCTGGGACGTCGAACCGGCGCTGCAACGGGTCACGCGTACCCGCGAGCTGGCCGGCGTCGTCGTCCAGCAACCTCCGGGCGTCGACGATACGGCCGGCGATCGCGCGATGCAGGATCGCCGCGAACCTGTTCGCGACCAGCACCGACACCGCTCCTCCCGGCGCGACGGCCGCGGCCAGCGAGGACAGCGCGGACGCCGCGTCGTCGACCACCTCCAGCAGGCCGTGCGCGAGCACAAGATCGGCCTCACCAGCGGGAACGCCGAGCGAGTCGGTATCGCCCTGGACCGCGTTGATCGTCACGCCGGCCTCCCGCGCACGGGTGTGCAGCGTGGCCAGCGCGTTCGGCGAGGGCTCCACGACCGTGACCGCGCAGCCCGCCGCGGCGAGGGGCACGGCCCAGACACCGCTGCCACCGCCCACGTCGAGAACGCGCGGGGGTTCCCCACCCCTGCGCGTGCGTGCGGCGGCCAATTCGGCGTCGAGCACCCTGTGTACGGCGTCCGGTCGCATGGCAGTAAGAGTAGGAGACCCTAGAGTGGGCCTGTGCATACGGTGTCCGTGCTCAGCCTCAAGGGAGGCGTCGGCAAGACGACGGTGGTGCTCGGCCTCGCCTCGGCCGCTCTCCGTCGCGGCGTCCGCACCCTGGTGATCGATCTTGATCCGCAGTGCAACGCCACGTCGACGCTGGAGCCAGAGGAATCCAAGGCGAGCATCTACGACGTCCTGCAGGACCCGTCCGAGGAGAACCTCGAGCAGGCGATCCGCCCGAGCAGGTGGGGCGACGGCATCGACGTGCTGTCCGGGTCGGAGGACGCCGAGCTGCTCAACCACCCGGATCCGAACGAGTCGCGGCTGCACCGGCTGAAAGACGCGTTGCGCACGTTGCGGGACATGTACGACGAGTTCCCGTACCACCTCGTGCTGCTCGACTGCCCGCCGTCGCTGGGCCAGCTGACCCGCTCGGCGCTGGTGGCGGCCGACCGCGCGCTGCTGGTCACCGAGCCGACGATGTTCGCGGTGGCGGGCGTGCAGCGGGCGTTCGAGGCGGTGCAGAACGAGCGCGAGCAGAACAACGCCGACCTGCAGCCGCTGGGCGTCGTGGTGAACCGGGTGCGGCCGCGGTCGCACGAGCACCAGTTCCGCATCGACGAGCTGCGCGACATCTTCGGCCCGCTGGTGATGCCGGTGGCGTTGCCGGACCGGCTCGCCGTCCAGCAGGCCCAGGGCGCGTGCATGCCGATCCACGAGTGGGGCACGCCGGGAGCGCGTGAGGTGGCGCTGGCGTTCAACCTGCTGCTCGCCCGCATCCAGCGCATCTCGCGGAGCAGACGCAGGGCCGTGCACAGCGACTTCGACGACGACGAGATCCAAGAGGCGGTGGATGCCTGAGGGCGACACGGTCTTCCTGGCCGGCCACCGGATGCACGAGGCGTTGGCCGGGAAGACGCTGCGGCGCGGCGAACTGCGCCACCCTCGACTGTCCACACTGGACCTCGCAGGGCTCGACGTCGTTGCCGTCCGAACGTACGGCAAGCACATGTTCACGAGGTTCTCCGACGGCAACAGCCTGCGCAGCCACTTCCGGATGGACGGCGCCTGGCACCTCTACCGGCCGGGCGAGCGCTGGCGCCGCCCCGCACACCAGGCCCGCGCGGTGCTGGAGGTGGACGACCGGCAGGCCATCGGGTTCGCGTTGCACGACATGGAGTTCGTGCCGACCTCCCGCGAAGATGAGCTGATCTCTCATTTGGGACCGGATCTACTCGCGCCGGATTTCGACGCCGCTGAGGCCGTTCGGCGGTTGACCGAAAACCTTTCGCGGCCTATCGGCCTCGCATTGCTGGACCAGCGGGTGATGGCCGGAGTCGGCAATCTCTATCGCGCGGAGGTCTGTTTCCTCCTGGGCGTTCTGCCGACGGCACCGGTGTCGTCCGTCGACCCGGCACGCGCGGTTGCGTTGTCGCGCAAGCTGTTGCAGGCGAACCAGTGGCGGCCGGAACAGATCACCACCGGCGACCGGCGCATCCAGCACTACGTTTTCGAGCGCACCGGCAAACCGTGTTTGCGTTGCGGCACAAGGGTCCGATCGGGCGAGTTCGAGACGAGAATCGTGTACTTCTGCCCAAAATGCCAGTCAGGTTGAACCGGGACGCTCTCCTGGCCGTGTCCTCCGACATGGCGGTAAATCTGGATGCGCTGCGCCCCGGCTTCACCGACGACCCGTACTCGGTGCTGAAGAGCCTGCGCGAAGCCGGTCCCGTGCACCGGGTCGAGGCCTCCGGCGTGCCGATGTGGCTCGTGACCCGCTACCCCGACGTGCGTGCGGCGTTGGACAACCCGCTGCTGTCCTCGCACGGCTCCGCGCTCGCCGAGCCCCTGCGCGGCCACCCGCACTTCGCGTCGTGGTGGTTCGGCGACCTGTCGGACCACATGATGAACAGCGACGCGCCCGACCACACCCGCCTGCGCCGCGCGGTGTCGAGCGAGCTCACGACGCGCCGCATCGCCGCGCTGCGCCCCCAGGTCGAGGCGCTGGCGGCCTCCCTGGCCGACGCCTTCGCCGACG
The DNA here is from genome assembly GCF_016907955.1 of Lentzea nigeriaca. Taxonomy (GTDB): domain Bacteria; phylum Actinomycetota; class Actinomycetes; order Mycobacteriales; family Pseudonocardiaceae; genus Lentzea; species Lentzea nigeriaca. Next base: position 109,206 of record NZ_JAFBCX010000005.1, read on the forward strand.
CGGGCCGCTGCGACCTGATCGCGGACTTCGCGGCACCGCTGCCGATCATCGTGCTGATGGAGCTGCTCGGCGTCCCGGCCGTGGACCAGGAGAACTTCCGCTACTGGGCGGACGTGGTCACCGGCCTGGCCGACGGCGACGCGTCCTCTGCCCGTGAGGAGGCCTCCGGCTACCTGCAGGACCTGGTGGCGCACAAGCGCACGTCCGGCGACGACGACCTCATCGGGGCCCTGGCCCGCGCGACCGGCGAGGCCGCGCTGACCGACCGCGAACTCGCCTCTCTCGCGTTCCTGCTGCTCGTGGCCGGCTACACGACCGCCGTGGACCTCGTCGGCAACGGCACGCTGGCGTTGCTGCGCCACCCGGAGCAGTTGGAGCTTTTGCAGCGCTCGTCGTCACTGCTGCCAGGAGCCATCGAGGAGTTCCTGCGCTTCGACGGCCCGACCTCGCACCTGATCCGCTTCGCCGCCCGACCGGTGACGATCGGCGGCGTGCAGATCCCGGCGGGCGACGTCGTGCTGCTGTCCCTGGCCTCCGCCGAGCACGACAGCGCGCGTTACCCCCGAGCCGACCAGCTCAACATCGAACGGGCGGACCGCCAGCACCTGGCGTTCGGCCACGGCATCCACTTCTGCCTGGGCGCGCCGCTGGCCCGGCTGGAGGGCGAGGTGGCGTTCCGGACGCTGCTGTCTCGGTGCGCTGGGCTGACGCTGGACGTGACGCAGCCGCTGGGGTGGCGGGTGTCGCTGGGCAGCCGCGGGTTGCGGACGCTGCCGGTGACGTTCCGGACCAAGCCGGCCATGCCGCTGGACGAGCAGATGACGGTGAAGGTCCAGAAGCCGATGTAACGGCCTGGCTGGAAGTCGGCAATCATTGGCGTGAGTCAGCCGATGACAGTTCCAGTCCACCCACCGCCGGTCACGGCCGCGGCACGCACGTTCGAAGCCATCTACCAGGCCGAGTTCGACGTCGTGACGGCGTACTTCGCGCGGCGCACCGCGGACCCGCAGACCGCCGCCGACCTCACCGCGGACACGTTCGTCGCCGCCATCACCTCGTTCGCGACCTTCGACCGCACCAAGGGCACCGCCCGATCCTGGCTGCTGGGCATCGGCCGCCGGATCTTCGCGCAGCACTGCGAGGCCGTCACGCGTGGCCGGGACGTGGTCGTGCGCATGAACGGCCGCCGTGCGCTGTCCGGTGACGAGATCGACGACCTCGTGGGCCGCATCGACGCCGAACGCGAAGGTCGCGAGCTGGTCGCGGCGATGGCCGCGTTGCCGGCGCTCGACCGCGAGGTCGTCGAGCTCGTCGACCTGGTCGGCATGACACCGAAGGAAGCCGCGGCCGTGCTGGGCGTCTCGTCCGGCGCGGTGCGGATCAGGCTCTTCCGAGCACGCGGCAAGTTGAGGGGGCAGGCATGACTTTCAAGGAGAACCTTCTGGACGACCTGATGCGTGAGCACGGGCCGGCGGTGGCCGAACCTGAGCCGTCGAAGCGATCGACCAGGCCGCTGCTGGTGGCGGCCGGGACGTTGGCGGTTGCCGGCGTGGCCACCGTGGCGATCACCACGAGCGGCAGCGCTCCGGAGGCGTACGCGGTCACCAAGAACGCGGACGGCAGCGTCACGGTGACCATCAAGGACATCAAAGGGGTCGCCCCTGCGAATGCGAAGCTGCGCGAGTACGGGATCCACGCCAAAGCGGTACCGATGTCGCGTGAGTGTCCTCCGCTCGACGAGAGCAAGATGAAGATCGCTGAGGACTACAAGCTGCCGCGCCAGAACGAGGCGGACGGGTCGGTCACGATGAGCCCTGGCGACGTCCCGGACGGGTGGACGATCCTGCTGGGTGTCTCGAACCTGCCGAACCGCGGCACCGGACTGGGCTACACCGGTCCGCACCGCGACCCGGCGCCGGACTGCTTGGACGAGGTCGGCGACTAGGGAGCGCGCGCCCACCCTGAACTGGCGTTATAGGGTGGGCGCGTGGTCTACAAGCAGGTGGTTCGCAGGGCGTTGTTCGGAATGCACGGCGGCGACGCGGAGCGGGTCCACGAGACCACGCTCGCCGTCATGGCCCGGCTGAGCCCGCTGGCGAGGTTCGCGCGCAACCAGAACAACCCGCGCACCGTCTTCGGCGTCCGGTTCCCCAATCCGGTCGGCCTCGCGGCGGGCCTCGACAAGGACGGGCGTGCGCTGCCGGCGTGGGCCGCGCTCGGGTTCGGGTTCGTCGAGGTCGGCACCGTCACCTGGCACGCCCAGCCGGGCAACCCGAAGCCGCGGCTGTTCCGGCTCCGCGAGGACGAGGCGATCATCAACCGGATGGGTTTCAACAACGCCGGAGCCCAGGCGCTCGCCGACCGGCTAGACCGGATCACCCTCAGGGCGCCGCTGGGAATCAGCCTCGGCAAGTCCAAGATCACGCCGGTCGAGGACGCCGTCCAGGACTACCTCAACTCGCTCGAAGCGCTGAAGAACCACGGCGACTACTACGCCATCAACGTCAGCTCGCCGAACACGCCGGGACTACGCAGCCTGCAGGACAAGGGCGCGCTCACCGAGCTCGTCCAGGCGCTCACCGCGGCCACGGACAAGCCGATGCTGGTCAAGATCGCGCCCGACCTCACCGACGACGCCATCGAGGAGGTCATCCAGGTGTGCGTGGACAACGGCGTCAAGGGCCTCATCGCCACGAACACCACCCTCAGCCGTGAGGGCCTCCAGAGCCCCCACAGGACCGAGACCGGCGGCCTCAGCGGCAAGCCGCTCACCCAGCGCGCGAACGACGTCGTCCGGTTCATCACCAAGAACAGCGAGCTGCCGGTCATCGGGGTCGGTGGCATCGCGAGCGCGGACGACGCCAAGCGCATGATCGACGCCGGGGCGAGCCTCGTGCAGATCTACACCGGGTTCATCTACGAGGGGCCGGGGCTGGTGTCGAGGATCAACCGCGCGCTGCGGTGATCAGGTGCGGCGGGCGGCTCGCAGCCAGCGCATCACCGGGTGCAGGATCACGACGAGCAGCGAGCCCCACACCATGCCGCCCATCGACAGGTCGCCGATCTCGATGGTCAGGTCGCCGACACCGGCCACCAGCGCGGCGCCGCCGACCATCGCGTTGACCGGGCTCGTGAGGTCGACGCCGCGGTCCATCCAGATCCGCACGCCGATGAGCACGATCAGGCCGTAGAGCACCAACGTGCAGCCGCCCAGCACACCCGCCGGGATGGTGCCGAACAGCGCGATGGCCTTCGGGGAGAACGCGAGCGCCGCGGCGATCACACCGGCGAACGCGAACGCCGCCGTGGAGTACACGCGTGTCACGGCCATGACGCCGATGTTCTCGGAGTACGTCGTCGTCCCGACACCACCGCCCAGACCGGACAGCGCCGTCGACAGCCCGTTCGCGATGATCGCGTCGCCCGCGCTGCCGTCGAGGTTGCGGCCGGTCAGCGCCGCGACGGCCTTCACGTGGCCCACGACCTCGGCCACCAGGACGATCACGACCGGCAGCATCAGCAGCACGACGGACGGCCGCAGCTCCGGCTGGTACACCTGCGGCAGGCCCACCCACGCGGCGTCGCGCAGGGCCGTGAACTTCTCCGCGGGGACCGCGCCGAACGCGAGCCCGCCCAGCCAGGCCGCCACGAAGCCCAGCAGGACCGCGAACCGGTTCAGCAAGCCCCTGCCCAGCACGCCGGCCAGCAGGATCACCACGGTCGTCAGAGCGGCCAGCAACGGCTGCCTGGCGAAGTGCGAGGTGGCCTGGTGCGAGAGGTTCAGGCCGATGATGATCACGACGGCGCCGGAGACGACCGGCGGCATGACCGACTCCAGCAGCCGCACGCCGAGTGCCTTGACCGCGATGCCGACGACGATCACGAGCAGACCGGCGGCGACGACACCGCCGAGCTGAGCCGCGATGCCCTGTTCGCGGGCGGCGACGAGAGGCGCGACGAACGCGAAGGACGAGCCCAGGTAGCTCGGGACGCGGTTCTTGGTGATCACCAGGAACAGCAGCGTGCCCAGGCCGGAGAACAGCAGCGTGGTGGCGACGGGGAGGCCGGTGGCGGTGGGGACGAGCACGGTCGCGCCGAACATCGCGACCAGGTGCTGCACCCCGAACCCGATGGTGAGCGGCCAGCTCACCCGCTCCTGCGGTGCGACGGTTTCACTGTCGGTGATCCGACCGTCCCCGTGCACGGTCCACAACGCCAACGCACTGCCTCCCGGCAACCCAGCCGGACTTCCCGCTGCCCGGCCCCGGAATCCTGCCACGCCATGTAGTGGCTACGGCTAGATAACGGTCTGATAATCACACGATCGCCGTAAAGATCTCCAGGGGGGACCGTCGAATAGGCGCATGCGACTACAAAGCGTCACATCAGTGCGCTGAATAGCCTGACACGTCCCGCATCGCCGACGCGAGACCAGCCATGTGGTCGGTGGCGTCGTCCAGCACCTGGCGCGGATCCTGGAACGCCGTGCTCGCCGCCAGCGCCTGACCGGCGGCCGCCACCAGCGAACAGTAGCGGTCCACGCCGTCCGCCAGTTGGATTCTGAGCACGCGCACGCCCTCGACGAGCGGTGCGCGCTCCAGCGGCGGCGCGGTGTTCCTGGCGCGTTCCACGGCCTGGAGCTGGGCTGACACCGACCGGATGGCCGCGGAGGCCTCCTGTGCGGTCTGCCGGGCGTGCTGGACGGATTCCGTCGGCATCGACGTGAGCATCGGCGAGTCGAGCTGGCGCAGCAGCTCGGTCATCGCGTCCTCCGCCTCGTGGAGCTTCTCCATCGGGATGCGCGCGGCGGAGATGTGGGCGGGCAGCGGTGGCCGCGGAGCGGGCGGCGGGGACAGCTCCAGCCGCTGCTTCGCGGATTTGAGCTCCCGCAGCTTGAACCCGCTGCGGACGGCGAGCAGGCCGGGCAGGGCGGCACCGATCGTGCCGGTGACGGTCGCCCACGTGCCGAGCACGCCGGTGAAACCGAAGACGGCCAGCGTGCCGAAGATCGTGATCAACGCGAGCCAGAACGTCAGCACGGCGTTGGTGCGCTTGCGCTTGCGCTCGAGCTTCGCGCGGGGGTCGTTCCACTTGTGCAGGCGGTAGCGCGCCTGCTCGGCCAGCGGGTGGCCCTGGAGCGACGCACCCAACTCGTTGACGACCTTGCGGACGATCTCGTTGTTGGGACGGTTTCTCCAGGGCTCCATGATCACCTGCTGACCCCTCCTGCCCCCTCGTCAGAACTCAGTTCTGAGCCGGCGGGACCTGCTGCTGCGTGGTCTTCTGCTCCTGCTGGACGCGCTGCGCGATCTCGGCCTGGATCTGCGCCGCGGCGCTGTTGCCCGCGGTGACCTGCGGCGGCGTGCTGCTCTGGCCACCGTGCATGGACGCGCGGATCTGCTCGAGACGCGAGGCGCCGGCGAGCTGCGTGGTCGAGGCCTGGACCTCGAGCATGCGGCCCTGCACCGAGTTCTGGGCCAGCTCGGCGGACCCGATCGCGGTGGCGTAGCGCTTCTCGATCTTGTCGCGGACCTCTTCCAGCGACGGCACGTTGCCCGGCGCGGCGAGCTCGCTCATCTGGGTCAGCGACGCGGAGACCTGCTCCTGCATCTTCGCCTGCTCCAGCTGGCTGAGGAGCTTCGTGCGCTCGGCGAGCTTCTGCTGCAGCATCATCGAGTTGCGTTCGACAGCCTGCTTGGCCTGTGCGGCGGCCTGCAGCGACTGGTCGTGCAGCGTCTTCAGGTCCTCGATGCCCTGCTCGGCGGTGACGAGCTGGGTGGCGAAGCCCTGGGCGGCGTTCTCGAACTGCTGGGCCTTCTGCTCGTCACCCTTCGAGCGCGCCTCGTCGGCGAGCACGAGCGCCTGACGCGCGGAGGACTGCAGCTTCTCGACCTCGCCGAGCTGCCGGTTCAGCTTCATCTCCAGCTGCCGCTGGTTTCCGATCACGGCCGCCGCCTGCTGAGAAAGCGCCTGGTGCTGACGCTGCGCCTCCTCGATGGCCTGCTGGATCTGCACCTTCGGGTCAGCGTGCTCGTCGATCTTGGACGAGAACGATGCCATCAGGTACTTCCAGAACTTCACGAACGGACTGGCCATCTCCTACGCCTGCCTTCTCGGTGCCGGTGTTGGATCCATCGTCTCAATTGTGCGTCGGCGGTTCCACCAACCTGGGGAGATATCCGGGAAGACCCCGACCCACCCCGGGACTTTGGATTGAACGCCCGACGGCGCCCAATCCTGCCCGCACCCGCGCCCCGAGACGCGGTGACCCAGCGTGCTGTGGCCAAGCCGTTGCCTGCCGATCAGCACGCTGCCGTCGTTGCCAGTTGAACGTGCGAGCGGCCACCGTTGTTGCAGACCGTCACGTGTTCGGGGCCACAGCGGTACGCGGGGAGCTTTCGTACTCTCCTGCCGTACGAAAGCTCCCCGCGTACCGTCCCGAACGGGCGAATGCGAGCGACCCCGTCCGCATTCGTGGCGAACGGGGTCGAGGACGACATGATCAAGCTGCGACGACGGCCTTCGGCGGCTCGCCGATCTTGCTCGTGAGCCGATGACTGAGCATCGGCTGCAGGCGCAGGTCGGACAGGTCGTCCGAGAGCGTGGTCGGCAGCACGCGGCCACCTTCGAGCTTGCCGTGCTCCGAACGGCCGTCGGGGACGGTGTCCGGCACCGTGTCGGGCGTCTGCGAGACGGCGCCGATGTCGGAGGCGACGTGGTGCAGCAGCTCGGACAGCGGCAGCTCTAACGCTTCACAGATGGCCGCGAGGAGCTCGCTGGACGCCTCTTTGCGGCCGCGCTCCACCTCGGACAGGTACCCCAGGCTCACGCGGGCGGTCCGAGAGACCTCGCGCAGCGTGCGGCGTTGGTTGGTGCGGGCATGGCGAAGCCGATCACCGATCGCCTCGCGTAGCAGCACGGTCATCGCGCGCCTCCTTCCGGCCGGCCGTGTCCCTACGTTACCGATCGACACCGACAACGGGCAGTGACTTCCGAACACGTCCGCCAAGGGCGAACGAACGCGAAGTCATCGTTTGTTCCCGTCTGCGGTCATCAGCAGGTATTCCGACAGCAGGACCAGCGCTTTCTCCACGGCTGTGGAACGCACCGCTTTCCGGTCGCCACTCACCGTGATTGTCCGCACTGTGGACACTCCAGGCCCGCTCAAGCCGATGTGGACCGTTCCTGGAGCGACTCCGTCCTGCGGGTCAGGTCCGGCGACGCCGGTCAGCCCGATTCCCCAGTCCGATTTGCACCGGTTCCGGGCGCCCTGCGCCAGTTGGATCGCAACGTCGGGATGCACGGCGCCGTGCTCGTCGAGCAACTGCTGATCCACGCCGGCGAGCTCTTGTTTGAGCTCGGTGGCGTAGACGATCAACCCACCGCGGACCACGGCACTCGCCCCCGGTGTGTCGACGATCGTCGCGCACAGCAGACCCGCGGTCAGCGACTCGGCAGTGGCTACGGTCTGCCCACGCGCCTTCAGCAGGTCGACGACGTTCGTCACGCCACCGCCCTACCCGCGCGGGCTTTCAACTTAAACGCGCGGATGACGTAATCGATTCCCGTGACGACCGTGAGGATCAGTGCCGCGGCCATGATCACCCAGGCGATGACCGCGATGACGTCGTTCTGCGGCAGCAGGAACAACCCGATGGCGATGATCTGCAGCAACGTCTTGGCCTTGCCACCGCGGCTGGCCGGGATCACGCCGTAGCGGATCACCCAGAACCGCAGCAGCGTCACGCCCACCTCGCGTACGGCGATGACGATCGTGATCCACCACGGCAGCACGTCGAGGATGCTCAGGCCCACCAGCGCGGACCCGGTCAGCGCCTTGTCCGCGATCGGGTCGGCGATCTTGCCGAAGTCGGTGATCAGCCCGTGCTTGCGGGCGAGCGTGCCGTCGATGTGGTCGGTGAAGCTCGCGACGGCGAAGATCCCGAACGCGATGAGCCGCCACGTCGTGTCGAAGCCGCCCGCCGCGAACAGTGAGAGCAGGAAGACCGGGACCAGTGCCATCCGCGCCATCGTGAGGACGTTGGCGACGTTGAGCAGCGGGACCTTCCTGGCCTCCGTCATGTCGGCAACACCTCGATTGGCTCGACGACCAGGTCGACGCCCTCGGAGTCGACCACGCGGCACCGCACGAGGTCACCGCGCTTGAGGTCCTCGCCTTCGAGCACGATGCACTCACCGTCGACCTCGGGCGCCTGGTGCTCGGCCCGGCCGACGCAGTCCTCCTCGGCAGCGTCGTCGGCCTCGTGCTCGATCAGCACGACGACCTCCGAGCCGACCCGGTCCTCCGCCCGCTGGCTGGTGAGCTCCTCGACGAGGTTGCCGATGCGATGCACCCGTTCGGCGATGGTGTCCGCGTCGAGCTTGCCGTCGAGGTTCTCGGCCTCGGTGCCATCCTCGTCCGAGTACCCGAAAATGCCAACCGCGTCGAGCCTGGCCTCGGTCAGGAAGCGCTCCAGCTCCTGCAGGTCCTCCTCGGTCTCGCCGGGGAAGCCGACGATGAAGTTGCTGCGGATGCCCGCCTCGGGCGCGTGCTCGCGGATCTGCCACACGAGCTTGAGGAAGCTGTCGGTGTCGCCGAACCGGCGCATGCGCCGCAGCACGTTCTCGCTGGAGTGCTGGAACGACATGTCGAAGTAGTTCGCGACCTTCTCGGTCTTCGCGATGGCCGCGACGAGACTGGGCTTGGTCTCGGCGGGCTGCAGGTAGCTGATCCTGACCCGCTCGACGCCGGGGACGGACGCGAGACGTGGGAGGAGCTGTTCGAGGGCGCCCTGCTCACGCGGCAGGTCCTTGCCGTAGCTGGTGCTGTTCTCGCTGACGAGGAACAGCTCCTTGACGCCGTTCTCGGCGAGCCACATGGCCTCGGCCACGACCTCGTCGGGGTGCCGCGACACGAACGCGCCGCGGAAGCTCGGGATGGCGCAGAACGAGCACCGCCGGTCACAGCCGCTGGCGATCTTCAGCGGGGCCACGGGGGCGTCGTCGAGGCGCTTGCGGGGTGTTTTGGTCGGGCCCCAGCCGTGGCCGGGCACCTGGACGTTGTCCTTGGCGTCCTGGCGCTCGACCGGCGTGATCGGGAGCAACGTGCGGCGGTCGACCGGCACGTGCGACTCGATGGGCTTGCCGTGCAACACGTCGTTGAGGCGCTCGGCCAGGTCGTTGTACTGGTCGAACCCGAGCACCGCCGCCGCCTCGGGCAGGCTGTCCGCGAGCTCCTTGCCGTACCGCTCGGCCATGCACCCGACCGCGACGACCTTGGCGCCCGTGTCGGAGGCCGCCAGCAGCGTGTCGACCGAGTCCTTCTTGGCCTGCTCGACGAAGCCGCACGTGTTGACGACGACGACGTCGGCTTCGGAGCCCTCGTCCACCAGCTCCCAGCCGCCTTCGCCGAGGCGTCCGGCGAGTTCCTCGGAGTCGACCTCGTTGCGGGCGCAACCCAGGGTCAGCAGCGACACGCGTCGCGGAGTGGTGGGAGAAGACACGGTGCTCAGCGTAACCGGCCGCAGTGTCAGACCTTGAATTCAGTGCTTCCGAACGACCTCGACCAGCCGCCACATGTCACTCGAAGGGTTGCCTGGCCCCAACGCCTTGGCCCGCGCGACCGCCTTGTCGACACGCTCGGCGAACAGAGCGAAGTCGAGCACGCCCTTCGAATAGCGAGGCAGATGCCTGCGCAACTTCTCGGCGGCTGCCATCGGACTGGCGATGCCGGCGGTGCAGTCCGCGAAGTGGAGGATCAACCACACCTCGAAGCACGGATTCGACACAGCCAACGAGATGCCTGTCGCAACGGCAACGGCAACGGCCTCGTCGATGTCGAAGTCGTCGACATCGACGACACACCAGTACTCGTCGAATCCATCGCGGTCCTTCTCACGCAGCTTCACCGCGTGCCTCACAAGTTGCGCAGGTGAGCCGACTTTGACGACCGATCTCAAGGTCACCGGCTTGGAGAGACGCTTCAACCCGTCCAGATACGCCCGCTCTGTCTGCCCGCAGCACACCGCAAGCACGCGACTGGCCGACGTCCGCGACGGCGTCCGACGACGACGTGGCGTGTTCTCACGCCGCGCCATCGACACCTCGGAGGACTGCGGACACGAACGTCTCGGTCTCGACGTCAGGGACGGCACCGTAGCTACCACCGAGATAGCGGCGCTCCAGGTTCTCGCCCTCCTTACGCGGCTTGAAATCGGTCAATGGGTACAGATCAGACGCACCCCCGGAGTTCTTGTCGACGAACCAGACGTCCTCACGGGTGAGCACCTCGTCACCGAGGACGGGGCTGAGCAGGCTAGCGTCGTGTGTGGTGAACACGAGCTGCGCGCCGCCCGCGTTCGCTTCAGTGCTCCGGAACAGTCCGACAAGCGCCGCGGTGAGACGAGGGTGCAGGCTCGCATCGATCTCGTCGACGACCAACGTTCCCCCGTGGCGGAGCATTGACAGCGTCATGGGCAACATCATCAGCCAGGAGAGCGTGCCCGCCGACTCCTCGGCGATGTCGAACGGTTCGTTCTGCGGTCCGTGTGTGAGCTGAATCCGCCGTCGTTTCCCGATCGCATCCCGTAGAAGCTGGCTGGCCCGGCCACGCGGCATGTCAGGATCCATCACGCGCTCGATGACCGACATCTCAGCTTCGTCAACTGGCCGGTTCTCTCCGTGCAGCACGCCGGTGATGCCGAGGTCAGCGACTCTCAGCAGATCCACGACCTGCCTGGTCAGGCTGTCGTTGGCGCCACGGAAGAAGTGCGTGATCAGCTCGTGGTCGAACCCGGCGTCCACCTGACGGTGGAACACCAGTTTGCTGGTGAACCACCGTTGAACAGGAAGCACAGCCTCGATTCCTGATTGTGCGGCAAGACTCAGGAACAGGGCGTTCGGCCGGAGGAGCCCGGTCAGCACATCGCCCTTGGCGGCCCCCTCGGCGACCGTGGTACCGAACTTGAGCTGACCTCCGACGCGTTCGAAGAGGACACGCTTGCGCTTCTCGGGGTAGCTGTACAGCCACTCCTCCAGCACGCGGTGATCGTCCACCTGGAAGCCGTACGTGTACCGGACACCGGCTTCGACCAGCTCGACCACGTACACCGAGGGCCGGTCAGGTAACCCGTCGAGCTTGAACGGCTGTCTCGGCACGCCGCCATCCGGCGCCCATACCGCGAACGAGTCGCGTACGGCCTGGACCATGAACCGCAGGCCGTCGACAAGGTTCGACTTCCCCGAGGCGTTCGCTCCGTAGATCGCAGCTACCGGCAGAACGTCGCGATCCTTCGAGTAGGCAGGCATGAGCAGCAACTCACGCTCGTCACGAAACGAGCGGTGGTTCCCGAGCCGGAAACTTCGAAGCACTGATCATCCACCTCCAGAAGCAGACTACAGGCTCCATGGTGCGAGTAAACCGCAGAAAGCACCCTGAAGCGGTCCAATTCAAGTGGCTTCACGATCGGCACCACTGCTCGCCACAAGTTCGGGAGGCCAGCTCATACTTGTTCCTCGTGACCAGTGGGGTAGTCGTGCGGCGCGCCCGCACCAGCGATGTGCGCGCCATGAAGGCGTTGATCGACGGGTACGCGGGCAAGGTCCTGCTGGCCAAACCCCTGGTCACGCTCTATGAGGCGGTCCAGGAGTTCTGGGTGGCCGAGGAGGACGGCGAGCTGCTCGGCTGCGGTGCCCTGCACGTGATGTGGGAGGACCTGGCCGAGATCCGCAGTGTCGCCGTGTCCCCCATGGCGCTCGGCCGGGGCGTGGGTCACCGGATCGTGGCCCAGCTCATCGCGACGGCCAAGGAGCTGCAGCTCGCGCGCATCTTCGTGTTGACGTTCGAGACCAAGTTCTTCGGCAAGCACGGGTTCGTGGAGATCGAGGGCACGCCGGTGAGCCCCGAGGTCTACGAGGAGATCATGCGATCGGTCGACGAGGGTGTCGCCGAGTTCCTCGACCTCAGCTACGTGAAGCCGAACACCCTCGGCAACAGCCGGATGCTCCTGGAGTTGTAACTCTTCGAGTGATTACTCGAAGAGTCTTGACTCAACGAACGGTGCGGACCATGATCGGTCCGTGACCGAATCGCTGACCATCGACGAGCTCGCTGCCCGGATCGGCCTGCCCAGCAGCACCATTCGCATGTACCAGACGAAGGGTGTGCTGCACGCGCCGAGAAGGCAGGGACGCGTGGCGTACTACGACGCCTCGCACGTCGAGCGGTTGACGCTGGTCCAGCGGTTGCAGCAGCGGGGGTTCTCGTTGCCGGCGATCGCGGAGCTGATCACGGCACGCGAAAAGGGCGAGTCGGTCGCCGCGGTGCTCGGCATGGGCGAGACCGAGGGGCCCGACGACTGGGTTCGGATCAAGGTGCGCGACATCAAGCACCTGATTCCGATGGGAGACGTCCAACCGCGACTCCTCCTCCGGGCTATGCGGTTGGGCTTGGTGCGGTGGAAGTACGGCTGGCCGCACGCGCGTCGCTGGGCGCTCGAGGCAGGCGGCAGGCTCGCCGGCCTGCGGGTGCCCAGCGATGACGTCATGGACAGCTTCACGCGCCTGCGCACGGCGACCGACGCGATCGCGGCGGACTTCGTGCGGTTGTTCGAGCAGCAGTTCTGGCCGGAGCTCGCCCGCAAGGCCGGTGACGAGAACCAGCTGGAGAACGTGCGGACGTTGCTCGTCGAGCTGACCTACACGGCGGAGACCGCGGTGGTGGGGACGCTGCGGGAGTCCATCCGGGACGCGGCGGAGGAGTTCGCGTCGCGCCACGGGTTGCTGCCCAGCGACGAGTTCCAGCCCGCGTGGGCGGAGCAGCCGCTGCCGCCGATCGCCGAGAAGATCGTCGATCCGGACGGCGAACTGCCGAGCGAGCAGGAGATCGAGAGATTCCTGGCGAGGGGGGACGAGGATGAGCCTGGTCGCTGATCCCGCGTGGCACGCCCAGCTGAGAGACGAAGGACTTGTCGTGTACGCGGGAGCGGATCTCGCGTACCTGATCCCAGACCTGCCCAGGGCGGTGGCCGTGGCGCTGGCAGGACTGTTCGAGCCGGTGTTGAGGGGAGTGGCTCGAACGGTCGACGAAAGCCGGTTGGGGGAACCGGTTCGCCGGCACGTGGCCCAGCTGAGGACCCTGGGCGCTCTCCGCCCGGCGCGGTTGCCCGCAGACGAGCACCAGCCGATGGGGGTCGGCACGCGGTTCGTCGGCGAGGCACCCGCCGGGCTGGTGGAGCGGTTGCCGCACAACGAGAATCCGGACCTCCTGCTCGTCGTGCGGACCACCGGCACGTTGGTCGACCTGGTCGAGGTGGCGCGCGAGACGAAGGTTCCGCACCTGTTGCTGGACCTCGCGTACCACCACACCGCCGCCATCGGCCCCTTCGTGGTGCCCGGTGCCGGCGCGTGCCTGGCGTGCCTCGCGGTGCGGGCCGGGCGGCGGTGGGGGGATCCGCCGCCTCCGCCGCAGCCTGCGGCCATGACGTTCGACTTCCCGATTTCTCTTGCGCTGCAAGCGGTTCAGAACATCCGCAACGGTTCGCTGGCGCTGCTGGACGCGGTCGTGACCGTCAACCTCGACGAGTTCACGACGACCCGCGAGAGCGTGCTGCCCGCCGCGGGCTGCGAGATCTGCCCCGCGCTACCAGTTGGGCGTGTGCCCTTGCCTTGGGGGAACCATGACGACAGCAGTTCGACTACCTGACCAGTTCTCACCCGGTGCCGCCGCCGCGAACGCCGCGACGCCCACCTGTTGCTGTTGTTGTTGCTGTTGCGCGGTTTCCTCGGTCGGCGCGGCCGTGCACATCCCGGCCGCACTGCACGAGGACACCAAACACCTGGAAAAGCCGCGCTGGGCCCTCGTTCTGCCGGCCGCTCTCTACCCGCTCCTCGTCGTCGCGCTGCCGGTCGTCACCTGGGGTGCGATCTTCGACCTGCACTGGGGCTGGTGGGTCGGCGGCTTCGGGCTCGCACTGGTCTGGGCGCTCGCGGTCGGCTCGATCGCGAAGTCGCCGAAGCCCTTCGGCAGCGCGCGCCGCCTGCTCGGCTGGGCCGTGCTGTGGTGCCTCGAACCCTTCGTCGTGCTGACCGTGCTGGGCCCCATCGCCTCGTACGTGCACATCTCGGTGGCGCTGGTGATCTACGGCGGCGCGGCGCTGGCGCTCGGGTACTCGCTCTGGAAGCACTACCGGGGCAAGCGGTGAAGACCGTCGCGGAGGCGCTGATCGAGCGCGCGGTCGGGTGGCGGCAGGGTGTGGTGTCACAGCTGCACCCCGTGCCGCACAGTCTGTCCGATGTGGACGTCGAGGGCTGGGCCGCGGTGCCGGAGCCGTTCGCCACCGGCGGTACTTCCGGTGGCACGTCGAAGGTTGCCGCGATAGCCGAGGCTTTGGAACGCCACGCGGCCGCGCGAGCTCCGCTGGAGATCGTGACGGACGGCGAGTGCTGGCCGTTGGAACACTTCAGCCTGCACACGGTCGAGCAGCGCGTGCGCGGCGATTACCGCTACCGCAAGGGATACGTCGACACCCGGTACACGCGGGTGTGGACGTTGCCGGACAACTCGCCGGTCCGCGTTCCCGTCGGCCTGGTCGGCCTGGACGCCTCCCACGGTCTGCCCACGACGTCGTCCGGACTGGCGGCGGGCCCGTCGACCACGAGCGCTTTGCTGAGGGCGACGCAGGAGCTGGTCGAGCGCGACGCGTTCACGACCACCTGGCTGCATTCCATCGCACCGCAGCGATTTTCGGCTGACCTTCCGCACGGCGTGCAGGCGTTCGACCTCACGCCCGACTACAGCCCGCACCCGGTGATCGCCGTCGCCGGATCGCTCCCGATCGCCGGGAAGCGGCGGCCGACGCTCGGGCTCGCCTGCCGCGCGACCGTGGCGGAGGCACTGCGGAAGGCCTACGAGGAGTGGGTGCAGGGCACGGTGTTCATCGAGGTGTGGTCGGCGCGCAACGGTGATCAGCCGATCGAGGAGGTCACCGACTTCGACAAGCACGCCGTCTACTACGCCACGCACCCGGACGAGTGGGACGTGCTGCCGTGGTTCGGCGGCATCGAGACGGACCCGCCGCCGGACGCCGCCCGCCGTGGCGCTGCCGGCGAACTGACCGAACTGGTGCACGCACTCGACGGCCGCGGCATCCGGCTCGCGTACCGGGAGCTCACCACGCCGGAACTGTCGGCCGTCGGGCTGCACTGCGTCCGCGTCCTCTCCCCCGACCTCGCGCCACTGCACTCCGACCACCGCTGGCCGCACCTCGGTGGCCGCGCCCGTGAACTGGAGTGGCGCTACCCGCACGCCTCGCCGGGCGTGTTCCCCAATCCAGCACCGCATCCGTTGGGGTGAGGCCATGTTCGACGACTTCTGGGCCGCCAGCCGGTTCTCGCCGCTGCACCAGCTGCGGCTCGGTGAACGGCTGCGCGACTTCCGCCCGCGGCCACCGTTGATCGACCCGCTGGAGCTGCCCACCGCACCCCGGCCGCTGCCCAAGCCTCACGACCGGCTGCAGAAGCTGTTCCAGGCCCGCAGAAGCACTCGGGAGTTCACGTCGAAACCGTTGACGGACAAGCAACTCGGCACGGTCCTCGGCGCGCTGGGAGACAACAGCTTCCCGTCGGCCGGCGGGTTGAACCCGATGCGTTGCTACGCGTTCGTGAACGACCGTGCGGTCCGTTACGACATCCGCCGGCACGCCCTGCAGGACATCGGCCCGGCTCCCGCGAACCTGGCCTCGATCCTCGGCACACCCGAGGTCCCGCCGCTCACGATCGTCCTGGTGCTCGCCGACGCGGAGTCGTTCGAGAAGTACGGCGAACGCGCGGGCAGGTTCGGCCTGATCGAGGTGGGCGCGGCGGCCCAGAGCATCTGCCTCCGTCTGGCGGAGCAGAAACTGGGCGGCTATCTGCTGGGCGGAGTAGCCGACAACGAAATGCTTCACTCTCTGGGGCTACCCCGAGACCTCCGCGTGGCCACAGCGATCGCGTGCGGTCACACGATCACCTGACGTTCATCAGATCGTGTCTACCGAGGACATTCGACCACCCGCTACAACAAGGCGAGACCCTGCTCACACTCCGAGGAGCTCGCCATGTCGAAGACCCTGCGCTCGGCATTCGTGGGTGCCACCGCCTCCCTGGCCCTGATCTTCACGGGTGCCCCGGCCCACGCCGTGGACATCGTCGCGGTGACCGACGACTACCTGTTCTCGAAATCCCTCACCCAGTTCACAACACTGCGCGCACAGCAGCCCTACGCCGGCCAGCTCGACTGGTCGTCCGACGGCTGCTCGTACTCGCCGGACAACCCCTTCGGCTTCAAGTTCCTGCCGACCTGCCACCGGCACGACTTCGGCTACCGCAACTACAAGCGCCAGGGGCGGTTCAACGAGACCACGCGTCTGCGCATCGACAACAACTTCAAGTCCGACATGTACAACCAGTGCGGCGGCAACTGGGCCTGCAAGCGGACGGCCGACATCTACTACAAGGCCGTGCGCGAGTTCGGCGGGACCGCTTCGTCGACCGCCACGAGCCTCCGGCAGGCAGGGCTGAAGTAAGGCGCCGCCGACTGTCAGACCAGCCGAGTACGTTGAGATGCAGGGGTTCCCAGCCAAAGGGGACCCCTGCGTCAGCTTGGGGGAACCGACCATGGGCACTCACCACGCCGTCACCTGGCCACCCGCGCCGATCAAGACAGAGCGGCTGGTGCTCCGCGAGTCGGTGCCCGAAGACCGCCCGGCGTTCATAGACCTGTTCGCCTCACCAGAGGTGGGCGTCTACATCGGCGGCGCACAAAGACGCGAAGACCTGGAGCGCTCGGCGCCCGAGGTGCCGGGACGCCGCTTCGGCTCCTTCGTGGTCGACCTCGGCGGAACGATGATCGGCATGATCACGTTCGACCGGCGTGACCCGCAGCGCCTGGGCCGGCTGCTGCCGGAGGGCGGCGAGGCCGAGCTCGGCTACCTGTTCCTGCCCGAGTCCTGGGGCCGCGGGTACGCCGCCGAGGCGTGCTCGGCGGCGCTCGACTGGTTCGCCGGCACCCATCCCGGTGAGCCGGTGGTGCTCACGACCCAGACCGCCAACCAAGCCTCGATGCGCCTCGTCACGAAGCTAGGGTTCACCGAGGTGGAGCGGTTCGAGGAGTTCGGCGCGGAGCAGTGGTTCGGCGTCTGGAACGCTCAGTCCTCGTCGCCGACGGGGCCTCCGCCGCGCATCAGGTAGACCACGGACTCGAGCTCGTCCGGCTTGATCAGCACCTCACGCGCCTTCGAGCCCTCGGACGGCCCGACGACGCCGCGGGTCTCCAGCAGGTCCATGAGGCGCCCCGCCTTCGCGAACCCGACGCGGAGCTTGCGCTGCAGCATCGACGTCGAGCCGAACTGCGACGTGACGATCAGCTCGGCCGCCTGCACCAGCAGTTCGAGGTCGTCGCCGATGTCGGCGTCGATCTCCTTCTTCTCGCCCGCCTTGGCCGCCGTGACGCCGTCGGTGTACTCGGGCTGCGCCTGGTTCTTGGTGAAGTCGACGATCTGGGAGATCTCCTCGTCGCCGACGAACGCACCCTGGATGCGCACCGGCTTCGACGCGCCCATCGGCAGGTACAGGCCGTCGCCCATGCCGATCAGCTTCTCGGCGCCCGGCTGGTCCAGGATGACCCGCGAGTCGGTCAGAGACGAGGTCGCGAACGCCAGGCGCGACGGCACGTTGGTCTTGATCAGACCGGTGACGACGTCCACGGACGGGCGCTGCGTCGCCAGCACCAGGTGGATGCCCGCCGCACGTGCCTTCTGGGTGATGCGCACGATCGCGTCCTCGACGTCGCGGGGCGCCGTCATCATCAGGTCGGCGAGCTCGTCGACGATCGCCATGATGTACGGGTACGGCCGGTAGACGCGCTCGGAGCCCGGTGGCGCGGTGATCTCGCCCGACTTGACCTTGCGGTTGAAGTCGTCGATGTGGCGCACCCGGTTGACCTGCATGTCCTGGTAGCGCTGTTCCATCTCCTCCACGAGCCACGCCAGCGCGGCCGCCGCCTTCTTCGGCTGCGTGATGATCGGCGTGATCAGGTGCGGGATGCCCTCGTACGGCGTCAGCTCGACCATCTTCGGGTCGATGAGGATCATGCGCACCTCCTCCGGCGTCGCGCGCGCCAGGAGGGAGACCAGCATCGAGTTGACGAACGACGACTTACCGGAACCCGTGGAGCCCGCGACCAGCAGGTGCGGCATCTTCGTCAGGTTCGCGGTGACCATGTGGCCCTCGATGTCCTTGCCGAGGCCGATCACCATCGGGTGCGTGTCCTTCAACGTCGACGACGCGCGCAGCACGTCGCCCAGGCGCACCATCTCGCGGTCGCTGTTGGGCACCTCGATGCCCACCGCGGACTTGCCGGGGATCGGCGCGAGCAGGCGGACGTTGTCGGTGGCGACCGCGTAGGCGATGTTCTTGGTCAGCGCGGTGATCTTCTCGACCTTCACGCCGGGGCCGAGCTCGACCTCGTAGCGCGTGACTGTCGGGCCGCGGGTGAAGCCGGTGACCTGGGCGTCGATCGAGAACTGGTCTAGGACGCCGGTGATGGCCTCGATCATCTGGTCGTTGGCCTTGCTGCGGGCCTTGGGCGCGTCGCCGTCCTTGAGGATGTTCGGCGGCGGCAGCTGGTAGTCGCCCTCGACGGCGCGCACGGCCATCGCCGGGGCCTTCTTCGGTTCCTTGGCGGGCTTCGCGGGCGCCGGTTCCGGCTCCTCCAGCGGCAGCTCGGCCTGCGGCTCGTCCTCGACGGGCGCGGCGGCCTGGCGACGCCTGCTGGGACGGCGCAGGCGGACCGGCTTCGGCTCCTCCTCCTGCTCCTCGTCCCCAGGCGCTTCTTCTCTACCGGCGCCGGGGTGCAGCAGCGAGCGGATGCGTTCGGGCGCCTGGCGGATCGGCGTGTGCGTCACGACCAGCAGGCCGTACGCGAAGATCAGCAACAGCAACGGCCCCGCGACCCACGGGGTGAGGCCCTGCGCGAGGAAGCCACCGGCCAGGTAGCCCAGGGCGCCACCGGCGCTGCGGCGTTCGACCGGGTCCATCGGCAGGCCGCCGATGAGGTGGAACATGCCGAGCACACCGATCATCATCAGCAACGAGCCGATGATCAGCCGCGGCCGCGCTTCAGGCTTCGGGTCGGTGCGCATCAGCGTGATGCCGATGCCGAGCAGCACGACGGGCACGATCACCGCGGGGAACCCGACGGAGCTGCGCACGGCGACGTCGACCCACTGCCCGACCGGTCCACCTGCCTGCCACCACACACCGGCGCCGGTGATGAACGCGAGCGCGATCAGCAGCAGCCCGAGCCCGTCACGGCGGTGCTCGGGATCCAGGTCCTTGGTACGGCTGACGGTGCGCACGAGGCTGCCGACACCACGGCCGATGCCACCCCACACGGCGCCGATGGCGCCGCTGCTCTTGCGCGGAGCGGGTTTTCTGGACGCGGTGGAGCGCGCCCGCGGCTTGGCTGGTGCTTTGCCGCGTGACGTGGTCTTGCGTGAAGTCCCTGTACGCCCGGCCATGTGTATAAGGTAGTCCCTCGCGTCTCACCAGCCCCGTTTGCAACTGGGACGCGTGCGAAACCTCATGGTTCCCCGGATCCCGCACGCTGTCGTTCCGACACGCCGTACGCTGCCCCGCGTGTCCACACCGCTCTTCTGGCGCGTGCTCATGGCGCTCGACCGTGGCTTCGTCGCGCTGACCGGCAAGCTCGAGGTCTCCGGCGACGTTCCACCGGAGCTGCTCGGCAAGCCGTTGCTGCTCGCTTCCAACCACATCGGCAACCTCGACCCGTTCGTGCTCATCGCGGCGTGCCGCAAGATCGGCATCAACCCGCGCTTCATGCTCGCGGGCGGGCTGCTCGACGCCCCGATCATGGGCCCGGCGCTCAAGGCGTGCGGTCACCTGCGCGTCGACCGCAGGTCGGCGAACGTGGGCGAGGCGATGCACCGCGCCGTCGAGGCCCTGCAGAAGGGCGGCGACCCGATCGCCGTCTACCCCGAGGGCAAGATCACGCTCGACCCCGGCATGTGGCCGGAGCGCGGCAAGACCGGCGTCGCCCGCATGGCGCTGGGCGGCGGCATCCCGGTGATCCCGATCAGCCAGTGGGGCGCTCACGAGGCCGTGTACTGGGGCAACCTGCACGTCTCCGGCTGGAAGGACTTCCTGCCGTACCTGACGTCGTGGCTGTCCGCGATCCGCAGGCGCCCGACGTTCAAGGTCCACTTCGGCAAGCCGGTCGAGCTGTCCGATCTGAACGCCGAGACGATGGGCGACGCCCGCCGTGCCCACGAGCGGATCATGCTCGCGATCACCGAGGGCTTGGTGCCGCTGCGCCTCGACGAGCCGGATCTCCCGAAGTTCCACGACCCGACGCGGCCGACGACCGGTGCCTCCCCCTGGCGGCCCGTCTGATCGAGTAGGCGATCACCGTGACCAACATGAACAGCGGCATGGGATTGCCCATCCAGAGGTTGAGCGCGTAGTCGGCCGCGGGAACGACCAGTGCGAGTGCGAAGGCCTTCGCGGACGCCGTGGGCAGCTTGATCCTCGGATCGGCCCACGGCGTGCGGCCCCACGGTTTGGCGACGCTGAGCCACGTCTGGAACGCGATCGCGCCGACCATCAGCGCCGTGCCGACCGGCATCCACGCGGTGACGTGGCCCTCCGCGGCCTTCTCCAGGTTGCCGCTCAGGATGAAGATGCCGATGTAGAGCTGGCTGACGGTGATCGCGAACTTCGCGAGCACCCACCAGTGCCGGAAGTAGCCCCACGGCGTCGTGGCGCTGAGCATCATGCCGGTGAACGCGCTGACGTTGGCCATGATCGCGAGCACGTTGTGGTCGAGCACGCGCGCCATCCTGAAGGCGGTGGAATCACTCGTCTTCATGCCGTAGAGCAGCAACGCCAGCAGTGCCACGGCCTGACTGAGCCAGCCGACCGAGGTCACGACGTGCAGCCACACCACCAGAGTTCTCGCGCGCTTCGCCATGACATGTAGTGTGCCTACATATCATGGCGACGCGCATCAGGGATCACCCCTACCGAGCGACCCGATCCAGCCACTCCCCCACGAGCGCGTTGAACAACACGGGCTGCTCGATCTGCAGGTTGTGCCCCGCGGTGTCCAGCACGGCGAACGACGCGTACGGGTAGTGCGGCAGCAACGCGTACACGTCCTCGTATCCCGTGATGCTGTCCTGACGGCCGGTCAGGAACAGCGCGGGCCGTTCGTAAGTCCCCAGCTCCGGGCCTGCGGACAGCTCCCAGGCGCCCTGGATCCGTGACATCGCGCCCTGGTTCGCGACCTCGAGGCCCGGCAGGACCTCCTCGGCGAACCGGCGTGCCGTCTCCGCCGTCCGCACCACGGCCATGCCGTCGAACTGCGCGGCCAGTTCCGGATCCAGCACGACGCCGTCCGACCTGCGCACCTCGAACTGAGGCACGGTCCGGTCAGCCGCGAAGGCCTTCGTGCCGATCGGGCAGATCAGGGCCAGCCCGTGGACCTGGTCCGGTCGCCGATGCGCCAACGCCCGCGCGAGGTAGCCGCCGTACGACTCGCCGATCAGCAGGAACGGCTCCGCGCCGATCTCCGCGTCGACGAATTTCTCCAGCGCCGCAAGCATGTCGTCACTGGAGTTGACGCCGTCCGCTGGCGACTTCCCCATCGCCGGCAGGTCGGGGTACAGGCGCCGGTAACCGGGCCTGGTGGCGAAAAGCGGTTCCAGACAACCGAGCATCAGGCGATGGTCAGGTGTCCAGCCGTGGATGGCGAGCACCGGAGTGCCCGCACCGTGTTCTACGAAGTGCACGAGGCAGTTCTATGCCAACTCGTGCAGCCGTGCCCGCACTTCCGCTGTGAGCGGATGGTCGTAGTCCTCGTAGATCGCCAACGCCTCCAGCAGATGCGTCCGCGCCACGTCGGGCTGGCCCGCGCTCGTCTCCCCCAGGCCGTGCAACGCTTCGGCGAGGCTCTTGCGGTCACCGAGCCCTCGCAGGAACTCCAGCGCGTGCCGGAACGAGTCGCGCGCCTCGACGCGTTGCCCCAGCTTGAACTGCGCCCACCCGATGCTGACGAGGGCCATCGCCTTGCCGTGCACGGCGTCGTGCGTGTCCATCAGCTCGAACGCCATCCGGGCCGACGCCAGCGAAGCCTCGTGCTGGCCCGCCAAGCGCAGGATGTCGCTGAGGAACAGGCGCGTGCCGCCCTCGCCGAACCACGAGCCCACCTCGACGTGGCCGTTCAGGGCCTCGCTGAACCTGTCGACGGCCAGGTCGAACTGGCGCAGGCCGCCGTAGGCCATGCCCAGCCCGGTGAGGCTCCACGCGGCACCCACGCGGTCGCCGATGTCGCGGCGGATCGCCAGGGCGCGGTCGAACAGTTCGAGGGCATCGGCGAAACGCTGACCGCGGAAGGCCGCCAGGCCCTGGCCGTGCACCGCCCAGGAGCGCGCGGCCTGGTTGCCCTCGAGGGTCGCGGCACGTTCGGCGACGCGGTACGTGCGGGTCCACTCGTCCAGGGCGCTGGAGACGATGAAGTAGTTCCACAGCGCGACCGGTATCTGCCAGGCCGTCGGCGAGTGGTGGTCCTCGGCGAGCCGGGAGACAGCCAGCAGGTTCGAGGATTCCGTGCGGCACCAGGTGAAAGCCTCGTCGTGCGAGGTGAAGTCCTGAGTGGACAGTGGCGGGAGCAGGAACGACGGGTGGTCCGGCGGCGAGATCACCGTGCCGGCGGCGTTCGCGGTGTCGAAGTACCACCGCAGCAGGCGTTCCACGGCGTCGGAACGGCCCTCCGCGGACTCCTCGGTGGCGCTGAGCTCCGTGGCGTACAGGCGAAGCAGGTCGTGCAGCCGGTAGCGGCCGCGCGCGACCTCCTCCAGCATGTGCCCGCCCGCCAGCACATCCAGCAGCGTCCGCGCCCGTGACACCGGCACACCGGTCAGCGCGGCGACGGCGTTGAGGCTGATCTCGGCGCCCGGATGCAGGCCGATGAGCCGGAACGCCCTCGCCGCGTCGGGTTTCAGTGCCAGGTACGACCACGAGAAGGCCGCGCGCACAGCCGTGTCCTCGTCGTCGCCGGTGGCGAGGACGTTGAGCCGGTCGCGTTCGTCGGCGAGGTCACCGGCCAGGTCGGCCAGCGTCAGGTGCGGGCGGGCGACGACACGTTCGGCCGCGATCCGCACCGCCAACGGCAGGTGGCCGCACAGTTCGACGAGCTTGGCCGCGGCATCGGGCTCGGCGGCGACGCGGTCCGGCCCCACCGCGGAAGTCAGCAACGCCAAGGCTTCGTCGCGGGTCAACGTCGACAGCGTCACCGAGTGCGCACCGTCGCGGGCCACCAGGCCGCCGAGGTGGTTGCGCGAGGTCACCAGCACCATCGACGACGACCGGCCCGGCAGCAGCGGACGCACCTGTTCGGCGAGACGGGCGTTGTCGAGCAGCACCAGAAGCCGTTTGCCGGCCAGCACACTCCGGTACAGAGCGGACTTCGCGGGCAGGTCGTCCGGGATGCGTTCGGCGGGAACACCGAGGCTCTGCAGCAGCTGGTGCAGAGCGGCGGCGGGCTGCACCGGCGGTGACGAGGCGTCGAAGCCGCGCAGATCGACGTGCAGCTGACCGTCGGGGAACTCGGAGGCCACCTGATGGGCGAACCGGACGGCGAGAGCGGTCTTGCCGACACCGCCGGTGCCGGTGATGGCGACGAGGACCGGCGAGTGGTCGTGGGGAACGAGTTCGGTGAGCTTCGCGAGCTCCTTCGCGCGGCCGGTGAAGTCACGGATCTCGTGCGGCAGCTGTACCGGCACCAGGGCGGGGGTTGCGGGCTCGGGCTGCGGATCGTGGCGGCCGACGAGCAGTTGTTCGTGGACCTGACGGAGTTCAGGACCGGGCTCGATGCCGAGTTCCTCGATCAGCAGCCTGCGTAAGTCCGCGTAGACGGCGAGAGCCTCCGCCTGCCTGCCGCCGCGATACAACGCCGACATCAACAGGCCGTGCAGCCTCTCGCGCAACGGGTGCGCGCTGACCAACGTCGCGAGCTCCGCCGCCACCTCGGCCTCACGTCCGACGGACAGCATCAACGCGGCACGCTGCTCCACGGCCGTCAGCCGCAGTTCGGCGAGACGCGCGCGCTCCACAGCGGCGAACGGCCCTGGCACGCCCTCCAGAGCGATGCCACGCCACAAGCCCAGAGCGGCGTCGAACGCGCCGATGGCCTCCGCCGGTTGCGTGCGCAGACGCCCGGCCTCGTCCAGATGGGCGCGGAACATGGCGACGTCGGAACTCCCGGATGGGAGCCTCAGCAAGTATCCAGCGTCCGTGGAGAGCAGCACCGAGCTCGGCGCACGTGAGGCCCTGCCCGGTTCGAACAGGCGCCGCAGCCCGGCGACGTAGGTGTGGATGCCGTTGTCGGCGCTGGCAGGCGGCTCCTCGCCCCAGACCGCGTCGATCAGCTCGCTGCGCGACACGACGTGGTTGGCACGCAAGGCGAGCACCGCGAGCACAGCTCTCTGCCGCGGCGGCCCCAGGGTGAGCTCCTGCCCGTCCACCGTCGCCGCGAGCGCGCCCAGCATGCTGACGCGCAACTCGTTCTGCACTCTGCTCACTCCGTCGCTGTCCGCAGTCACCCCGCAACCTACCGTCAGTTTTCGTCCAGAAGCCATCCAGAGTCCGTGCAGAGGGCTTCTCCACACTTCACATCAGGTGGATTGGGCCGAAATGAGGGGCGGAGATGAACGCGGCCGAGGTCTTCGACACGCTCGGACTGGAATACCAACGCGCTTGGTCGCACCAGCCCGCACTGCACGGCACGCTCGCCTGGTTCGCCGCCACCCAGCCGTCGGGCTCGCGCGTGCTCGACATCGGCTGCGGCACCGGCGTCCCGGTCGCCCGCACGCTCGCCAAGGCTGGCATGAAGGTCACCGGCATCGACGTGTCCCCGGTGATGGTCGACATCGCCTCGGACCAGGTCCCCGACGCCACGTTCCACAAGATCGACGTCCGCGACTTCGAGTCGCCGGCCGGTTCGTGGGACGTCATCTGCGCCGTCTTCTCGCTTCTGCAGATGCCTCAGGCCGAGATCATCGACACCCTCGGCCGCGTCTCGGCGTGGCTGCGCCCCGGCGGCCACTTCTTCCTGGCCACCGTGGCGATCGACGTCGAACAGATCTCGCTGCCGTGGATGGGTCAGGAGATCGAGGTGTCGTCGTTCTCCGAGGAGAACTACGAGGAGCACCTCGGCAACGTCGGCCTGCGGGTCGTGCGCCGGAGCCGGCCGGTCTTCACCCCGTCCTTCCCCGGCGCGACGCCCGAGGAGTCGCTGCACCTGGTGTGCCAACGCCCTTAGCGCTGTCGAGGCCTGATCGCACGGTGCGCGGCAGATCCGGTACGCCCGGCGAGAGCGCCGAACCCGACCGCGAAGGTCCGCGCAACGCGTCGCCGCTCAAGTTCCCGGCATTGGTTGTACGGGGCGCGGCGGATGCCGGCGGCCACAGCACTAATGCTGGTCGGCGAGCGCTCGTCCGATGAAGTGCGCCGACAGCAAGGCGAAGATGTACGCCTGCAACACCTGCACCAGCGCCTCCAGGAAGATCAGCCCGATCGCGAGCGCGAAGCCCAGCACGGATGCGGGCTTCAGCCAGATCGGGCCGTGCAGCAGCAGGAACTCGCCGCCGAGCGTGAACACCAGCACCAGGAGGTGCCCGGCGAACATCGCCGCGAACACCCGGATCATGAGGTTCAGCGGGTCGAAGAAGAACTTCAGGATGATTTCGGTCGGGATCAGCAGACCCCACAACACGCCCTTCGGCACGTCCGGGATGATGAACTGGTTTCGCAGGTAGCCCCTGAGCCCGAACTTCCTGATGCCCACGATGTGGTAGAGCGGGTAGATGATCACCACCACGGCGAACGGGAACCCGCTGTGCGTGAAGGTCGGGAACTGCACGAACGGGATCAGCCCGTAGAGGTTGTTCACCAGCGCGAAGCAGAAGATGCTGACGATCAACGGCACGTACGGCGCGAACTCCTTGGCACCGATCTGCTCCCGCGCGATGGTGTTGCGGCCGAAGTCGTAGACCGACTCGGCGGCGAACTGCCAGCGCGACGGGACGAGCTTGAGGTTCCTCGTGGTGATCAGGAAGAACGCCAGGATGATCGCGATCGACAGGAACAGCAGGACCAGTGCCTTGTCCACCTCGAGGTCGTACGGAATTCCGAACGGCTCGTGCCAGGTGAAGATCGGTGGAAGAAAGATGTCTTCTTTGCCTGGTGGGCTGAAGACGTCGTTATCGGCCATGAGGCGACCCCCTCGTCCATGGTCTGGGACCAAACCTTAGCGGACGAGGGGGACGCAGATCACAGCAGGGTCACGTTCACACCGGAATGACCGTCGGGATGATCATCGGCCTGCGCCGGTACGTCTCGGCGACCCAGCGCCCCACGACGCGACGCACCGCCTGGGCGACCCGGTGCGTGTCGGTGATGCCCTCGGCCTCGGTGCGCGCCAGTTCCATCTCCACCAGCGGCACGACCTGGTCCAGCGCCTTGGGGTCGTCGGAGAACCCGCGGCCGGAGATCGTCGGCGGCGCCACGGCCCGGCCGGTCGCGGTGTCGATGCCGACGGTGATCGCGATGAACCCGCCCTCGCCCAGCACCAGTCGATCGGACAAAGTGGACTCACCGACGTCGCCGACGGACAGTCCGTCGACGTAGACGTGGCCCACCACAACGCGTCCGGAGATCGACGCCTTGCCGTCCACCAGGTCGACGACGACGCCGTCCTCGGCGATCACCACGTGGTCCTCGGCTACTCCGGTCGCCACGGCCAGTGCCGCGTTCGCACGCAGGTGCCGCCACTCGCCGTGCACCGGCATGACGTTGGACGGCCGGACGGCGTTGTAGAGGAACAACAACTCGCCTGCCGGTGAGTGGCCGGAGACGTGGACCTTGGCGTTGCCCTGGTGCACCACGGTCGCGCCGAGCTTCGCGAGGCCGTTGACGACGTTGAAGACCGCGTTCTCGTTGCCGGGGATCAGCGACGACGCGAGGATCACCGTGTCGCCCTCGCGGATCGAGATCTGCCGGTGGTCGCCGCGAGCCATGCGGGACAACGCCGACAGCGGCTCGCCCTGCGAACCGGTCGACACGAAGAGGACCTCGTCCTCCTCCATCCGCATGGCCTCGTCGAGGTCGACGAACAGGCCGTCCGGCACGTTCAGGAACCCGAGGTCGGACGCGATGCCCATGTTGCGGACCATCGAGCGGCCCACGAACGCGACCTTGCGCTTGTACTGCACGGCCACGTCCAGCACCTGCTGCACGCGGTGCACGTGCGAGGCGAAGCACGCGACGATGACCCGCTGACGGGCCTTGCGGATCACGTTCTCCAGCACGGGGCCGATCTCGCGCTCCGGCACCACGAAGCCGGGCACCTCGGCGTTGGTCGAGTCGACCAGGAACAGGTCCACGCCCTCGTCGCCCAGGCGCGAGAACCCGGCCAGGTCGGTCAGCCGGCCGTCCAGCGGCAGCTGGTCCAGCTTGATGTCACCGGTGTGCAGCACCAGACCAGCCGACGTGCGGATGGCGATGGCCAGCGCGTCCGGGATCGAGTGGTTGACCGCGAAGAACTCCAGCTCGAACGGCCCGAACGAGGACCGCTGACCTTCGCGGACCTCCACCAACTGCGGGTTCTGGCGGTGTTCGCGGCACTTGGCGGCGAGCAGCGCCAGCGTGAAGCGGGAGCCCACGACCGGCAGGTCGGGGCGCAGCTTCAGCAGGAACGGGACCGCGCCGATGTGGTCCTCGTGGCCGTGCGTCAGGACGATGGCGTCGATGTCGTCGAGCCGGTCCTCGATGGCGCGGAAGTCGGGCAGGATCAGGTCCACGCCCGGTTGGTCGTCTTCGGGGAAGAGAACGCCGCAGTCGACCACGAGCAGCCTGCCGGCGTGCTCGAAAACGGTCATGTTGCGGCCGACCTCGCCGATTCCGCCGAGTGCGACGACCCGCAGGCCGCCTTCCGGCAGAGCGGGAGGGATTTCGGTCGATCGGGTCACGCGTTGACTCCCAGTTCGGCCGCGATGGCCTCGATGTCTTCGGCCGCGGCGGGCACCAGCGGCAGACGCGGGTCGCCCACGTCCAGTCCGCGCAGGCGCAGTGCGGCCTTCGTGTAGGTCACGCCGGGGACCCGGCGGAAGGGTCGCAGCAGCGGCAGCAGCGACTCGTGGATTTCCTTTGCCCGGACCACGTGTCCGGCTTCGTACGCTTCGACGAGATCACGCAGGCGGTCCGCCGCGAGGTGACCGATGACGCTCACGAACCCGACGGCGCCGACGGACAGCCACGGCAGGTTCAGCGGGTCGTCACCCGAGTAGTAGGCGAGGTCGGTCGAAGCGATCACCCGGCTACCCGCGTGCAGGTCGCCCTTGGCGTCCTTCACGGCCAGGATCCGCGGGTGTTCCGCCAGGCGCAGCAGGGTGTCGACCTCGATCGGCACGACCGCGCGCGGCGGGATGTCGTAGAGCATCACCGGCAGGCCCGACGCGTCGGCGACGGCGGTGAAGTGCGCGAGCAGGCCCTCCTGCGGCGGCCGCGAGTAGTACGGCGTCACGACCAGCGCGCCGTGCGCGCCCGCCTTCTCGGCCTGCTGCACCAGGTGGATGCTGTGCGCGGTGTCATAGGTGCCCGCGCCCGCCACCACGGTCGCGCGGTCGCCCACGGCCTCGACGACGGCCGTGATCAGTGCGGCCTTCTCGCCGTCGGTCGTCGTCGGGCTCTCACCGGTCGTGCCGTTGACGACCAGGCCGTCGTTGCCCAGGTCCACCAGGTGTTTCGCCAGTTCCTGCGCCTTGGCGAAGTCAACCTCGCCACGGCTGTCGAACGGCGTGACCATGGCGGTGAGGACGCGGCCGAACGGGCGGTCCGGCCCTGCGTACGGGCTTGCAGGCATGCGCAGAAACTACCCGAGGTCAGACACTTCGGTTCAACGACCGCACGCGTTCGACCGCGTCGGCGTCGCCGCTGTATTCCACGCGAGCCTGGTCACGGCCGAACGCGAGCATCACGAGCTCGGGCACCTCACCCGTGATCATCACGCCGTTGGCACCCGGTTTGGCGACGATGTGCGCGCCGTCGGGCCGCACGAGCGTCACTCCCACGGGCGACGACTTGTACGTCATGCGCGCGGTGAACGGCAGCAGCTTCCACAGCACCTTCTCACGACGAGCGTCGTACGGCCGTGGCTCCCAGTCGGGCTGTGCGCGCCGCACGTCCTCGTGGTGCACGAAGTACTCACCCGTGTTGATGAGGTCGTCGACCGGCTGGATCCAGAACGGCGGCGTGCGCACGAGGTCGAGGAGCTCGCTCCACGCCTTGTGCGTGTAGTCCTCCTGGACCTTCTCCGTCCACTTCGCGAAGCCCGGCAGCACGATGCCCGGCGCGGTGTCCGGGCGCCGCTCGCGGATCGCGAGGTGGGCGGCAAGGTCCAAGGTCCGCCAAGTACCGCACAACGTCGGCGCGTCGGGGCCGAGCTCGGTCATCAGGTCGACGAGCGCCTTGCGTTCGTCGCGTGCGAGACCCACACCTGCTCCTAGGACTCGTTCGGCTTGTAGCAGCTGCTGAAGCCGTTCGGCTTGGCGGAGGAGTCCGCCAGCAGCTTGACCACCTGGTCGCGGTTCAGGTTCTCCGGATATCCGGGCCAGTCCGGTTCCTGTCCGTTGACGTGCAGTTCATCCAACCAGTATCCCGACTGACCGGAGGTCTTGGCGAACTCCAGGTCGCAGCCCTTCATCCGCACGATCACCTCGATGATGCGCTCCGAGGTCTTGACCGTGCGCTTGCCGATCTTCTTGGACTTCTTCGACTTCTCCGTGCTGGGGTCGCCGATGTTGGTGAAGCCGGCCGCCTTGAGCTCGGAGACGAACTTGTCCTCGCTGCTCGTGCACGCGGCCATGGTGGCCGCGCAGCCGAGGATCAGCAGGGCGGAGATGATCCGTCGCTTCACCCTCAGTTGTCCTTCTTCGCGCTGATGGTGGAGTTGAGCTGGCTGCCGTCCTTCTTGGCTGCCACGCAGTAGATACGGCGCTGCGCGCTGTCGTTCTTGTTCTTCTTCCACGCCGTGTCGGTGGGGATCAGCGTGGTGAGCTTGAGCTTCCCGCCGTCCTTGACCCACTGCGATTTCAGGGTCAGCTCGCAGCGGGCGACGCCGAGGTTCGTGAGCGCCTCGACACCGGGGTAGGTCGCGTCGGGCAGGCTCGAGGTCACCGGCAGCGTTTCGACCACGTCGAACACCTCGAAGTCGTGCGGCTTGTCGCAGTCCTCTCGCGTCTCCGAGTCGAGCTGCTTCGTCGGCGCCACCTGGCCGTTGCCGCACACGTTCTCGGAGAGACCGAAGACCGGGACCTCACCGCCCTCGCCGTAGGTCAGCGTGTTGCTGTTGCCGCCGCCCGGCGTCGTGAACCAGCTGTGCGCGTAGATGCCGCCGGTGAACGCCGCCGCGGCGATGGCGACGGCACCGACGATCGCGAGGATGCGGTTGCGCTTCCTCTTCGCCGGGTCGACGGCGCGAGTCTGCTGGTACTGCTGCGTGGCCTGCGGCGGAATCCCGGTGGGCGGCGTCGGCTGGTTGCCGATGCTCGACAGCATCGCGCGGGCCTGCGGGCCGGACAGCCGCGCGTTCGGGTCGGCGATCAGCAGGCCGGTGATGACGGCGCCCAGCACGCCCGTCGCACGGGTCAGCCGCGGGGTCTCGCTCATGATCGCGTGCAACGTCGAGGCCGTGGACGAGCGCTCGAACGGGCTCCAGCCCTCGACGGCGTAGCAGAGGGTCGCGCCCAGCGCCCACAGGTCGGACGGCGGACCGGCCTCGTGGCCGTGGATGCGCTCCGGCGCCATGTACGCGGGCGAGCCGATCAGGCTGCCGCTCGTCGTCAGGCGCGGGTCGTCGACGGCCTGGGCGATGCCGAAGTCGGTGAGCTTGAGCTTGCCGTCCGGGCGGACCATCAGGTTGCCGGGCTTGACGTCGCGGTGCACGATCCCGGCCGCGTGCGCGGTCTCCAGCGCCGACAACGCCTGCAGCGCGATCGACACGACCTGATTCGGCGGCATCGGGCCGTGCGTGCTGATCAACGCCGACAGCGTCGCCGCCTCGACCAGCTCCATGATGATGTACGTCGTGCCGTTCTCGTTGATCGCGTCGTAGACGGTCACGATGCCGGGGTCGTTGAGCTTGCCCGCGGTGCGTGCCTCACGCAGAGCGCGCTCTTCGAGCACACGGCGTTCCTCGTACGCGATGCCGTCGGGCAGGTGCAGTTCCTTGATCGCGACGAAACGCCCGATGTGGCGGTCCTGCGCACGCCACACGATGCCCATCCCGCCGCGGCCGAGCTCGGCCACCAGGGCGTACCTGCCGGCGATGACGCGCGGTTCGACTGCCTGTCCGTGCAACATGCGCTCCTACAAAGGAAGACCCAGGGGGCGTTGACGGTACTTCAGACCCGCCACACGCAGGATCGGTTCCTAGACTTCCGGCGCTACAACCAGTTCGTGACCTGCGGCACGCAGCGCCAGCACGGCCCGGCCGAGGTCGCCGTGCTTGACGAGCAGGTGGTCCGTGTCGTATGTGGACACCGCGAACAGCGAGACGCCCGCAGCCGCCAGCTCACCCGCCAGCGCGGCCATGATGCCGGTCAGCGTGAACTCCAGCGGGCCGCGGACGGTGAGCAGCCGCCAGCCCTTCTCTGTTTTGGATTGACTCCAAGCGGCTGGGCTCGGCATGGCGAACGACGACGGCGCGATGATCGACAACTCGTCCGGCGTCCTGGTCACGGAGACCAGCACGTCGGTCAGGTCCAGCAGCCCGGCGGGGAGCGGGGCGTCCGCTGCCAGGCGCGTGACCGTGTATTCGCCAGGGCGGACGTCCACGATGAGCCGCTTCATGGCGTCAGCCTTCAACCACCAGTGGGCTTGAAGCAACTTCTGTGCCGTCCGGGAGTGTCGAAATCACGAAGTCGGCGAACGCGTTCGGCGCGGCCTTGGTCAGTTCGCGCAGGCAGGCGACGGCGAGTTCGCGCAGTTCGACGTTGATGTGCTCGGTCGCGCGCATTGCGATGAAGTGCCGCCACGACCGGTAGTTGCCGGTCACGACGATCTCGGTGCCGGTGGCGTTGGGCAGCACGGACCTGGCGATCTGCCGCGCGCGCCTGCCGTTGACCGTCTTCTCCAGGCTCTGCACCAGGTCCTCGTACGCCTTGAGGCTCGCCTCGGTCGCGGCGACGAACCGCGCGTGCAGCTCCGGATCGTTCTTGATCAGCTCCGGCTCGACGACGTCGGTCGGGTCGGTGCGCTGGGAGAGCTGCGAGTACGAGAAGTGCCGGTGCCGGATCAGCTCGTGGGTGAGCGATCGGGGCAGTTCGGTCAGGTAGAGCGTCGCGCTGCCGTGCTCGAACGCGGCGAGGTGCCCCACGTCGAGCAGGTGGTGCAGGAAGGTCGCGTTGGTGTTCGTCATGGGGTTCGAGCGGTCCCACGACTGGTAGCAGGCCCGGCCGGCGAACTCGACGAGCGCCGCGCCACCGTCCGCGTCGGTCGTCCATGGCACGTCGTCCGGCGGGATGAACTCGGTTTTCGCCACCAAGCGCACTCTCGGCATAGCCCAGGACACTATCTGACGGTTGCGCGACACCAGATGTGACGTCATAGTGGTGTCATGGATCTGTCGCCGTACATCGCGTCACTGCGTGAGGACCTGGCGACGGCCGCATCAGCGGGGGACGAGAACACCCGTCGAACGGCCGCCGCGTTGTCCGCAGCGCTCGAGCCAGCCGCGCGACTGGCAATCATGAACGCACTGTCGGACCTGGCCGCGGAGGTCACCGCCTCCCTGGAAGGCCAGGTCGTGGAGGTTCGACTGGCAGGCCGGGACGTCCAGGTGGTCGTCACGGGATCAGCAGAACCGGAGCCGGAGCCCGCACCCGGCCAGGAGGTCCCGATGGGTGACGCCACGGGTGACATCAGCCGCATCACGCTGCGCATGATCAACGAGCTGAAGGCGAAGGCCGAGGCCGCCGCGGCCGCCCAGGGCGTGTCGCTGAACTCGTTCATCCAGCAGGCCGTCGGGGGCGCGGTGCACGGCAAGCACAAGCATCAGCACAAGGGGTGGAGCGGAAACGCGGGCCACGGCTCACGCGTCCGCGGATGGGTGCAGGGGTGAGCGAAGTGACCGAGCAGAGTGAACCAGCAGGCGTGGTGCGTCAGCAGAGCTTCGAGTTCGCGGGCATCGCCGAGATCGACATCTCGCTGCTCAGCGGCCGGGTGCAGGTGCACCTCTCCGACGAGCCGGGCGTGCACGTCGAAGTGCGGCACGACCCGACCGCGGCCAACTCGTGGACCGAGGGCCTGTCCAGCGTGCTGAGCTGGGTCAGCGGCCAGTTCGGCCCCGACAAGGGCACCCCTGCCGCCGGCCCGGAGGAGGCCGTCCGCGAAGCCCGCGTCGAACTGCTGGGCAACCGGTTGCGCATCGAGTCGTCGAAGGCGCTGCCGTTGCGCGCGGTGCCGCTGTCGGTGGTCGTCACGGCACCGGTGGGGTCACACGTGACGTCACGGACCGGCGCGGCTGACGTCATCGTGACCGGCGCCGCTGGACGGCTCGACCTGAACACCGGCACGGGCAGCGTGTCGGCGGACCGGGCGACCGGCGAGGTCAAGGTGAACTCGGGTGCCGGCACCGTCCGGCTGGGCACGATGCTCTCGGGACTGAAGACCAAGACCGGCAGCGGTGACGTCGAGGTCTCGTCGGTGGGCGGCAACGCCACGTTGATCACCGGAACCGGCGACGTGTGGCTGGGTGCGGTGCAGGCCAACGTCCAGGTCCGCACCGGCAGCGGCGAGCTGACCGTGGCCGACGCGGCCTCGGGTGACATCCACCTCGGCACGGGCTCGGGCAACATCCGCGTCGGCATCCGGCAGGGCACGCTCGCACGCATCGACCTGGTGTCCACGTCCGGCACGGCACGCAGCGACTTCGAAGTCTCGTCCGAACCGCTCGGCGACGCCGCGCTGAGGGTGACGGGCCGCACGGGCAGCGGCAACGCGCTGGTGACTGCCGCCTCAACCTGACCGGGGGGGTCGGAGGAGGTACGCGGGGCCCTTTCGTACTGCACAAGAGTACGAAAGCTCCCCGCGTACTCCGAAAACAGCGGGCGGTCAGGGTTCCTGGAACGGTTTGGAGCCGCCGGGGACGTCGTCCGGGAAGATCGGGCAGCGGATCTCGCCGGTCAGGAACTTCCTGATGAAGCTCGAGAAGTTGCCGTCGTACGACCAGCTCTGGCGCAGGTCCGTGATCACCACGGTCCACTCGTCCGGCTCGCCGCTGGTGAACCACAGGCAGTGGTCGCCGTTCAGGGTCGTGCCCCACGGCAGCAGGCCCGGCACGTCGGGGTGCACGCGCAGACCCGGTTGCCTGCGCAGCGCACGCAGGATCTTCGGCGCCTGCGCCATCCAGTTCATGAACCCGGCACGCGCAGTGGGATGCAGGATCCGGACGTAACCACCCACCACGAGTGGTGGATAGGCCTCCGCGAGGTGCACGTAGTCGCTCGGCAACGCGGTGCCCGCACGTGATTTGACCGCGTCCCAGTCAACCGGGTCCGGACGCCGTTCTGGCGCTCCCAGCAGATCGATCCACTCGTCAGGCGGCACCGCTCACCTCCGTGACCCTCAAGCATCGCCTGCGGCACTCGGGATTCGGTTGTACCGCAGTCCCGCGATGACCAGTGAGACCACGGCGTCGAACGCATCCTGAATGTGAGGATCGCCCCACTCCTGGGCGTGCGCCGGGTGGTGGAACCTGTCGGTCGCGTCCCACACCGCCTGCGCCGTCGCGTTCACGTCGTCCGTCACGAACTCGTGGGTTTCCACTCCCGCCGAAATGATGCGCGCGAGCTGACCCACCAGGTGCTCGACGTGGTACTCGGGAATGGCGCGACTCTCCCGGACCAGCACCAGGTACGTCGCGAACAGCTCGGGTTCGTCGACGTGCGAGAGCTTCTTGCGGTCGAAGAGCTTCTGCAGCCAGGCCCTGAGCATCTCGGCAGCGGTGAGCCCCTGGTCGAACGTCGGCTCCATCGCCACGTGCTGCGCGTCGAGCCAGCGCCGGGTCACGGCCTCCCGCAACGCGGCCTTGGTCGGGAAGTGGCGGTAGACGCTGCCGTGGCTGACCCCGAGCGCCTTGGCGACGTCGACCACCGTCGCCTTGGCAGGGCCGTACCTGCGCAGCACCTCTTCGGTCGCCACGAGGATCGCCTCGGACGTCAACGTCTCCGCCACGTACTCACCTCTCGCTGTCCAAGAAGGCCATCATCGCGGTCGGGTACCGAGTGCCCGCAGCGGCCCCAACAGGAACAACGGCCTCGATCTCCTGCAATTCCCGCTCGGTGAACGTCACGTCGACGGCCCCGATCGCCTCGTTCAGCCTCGCACGCTTGGTCGTGCCGACGAGAGGCACCACGTCCTCTCCGCGTGCCGCGACCCACGCGATGGCGAGCTGCGCGACCGTGACTCCCTTGTCCTGCGCGATCTCGTCGAGCTTCGCGACGAGGGCCTGGTTGCGGACCAGGTTGTCACCCTGGAACCGGGGCGTGTGGCCGCGGTAGTCGCCCTCGCCGATGGTGAGCGGCGTGGCCGAGATCAGACCGCGTGACAGCACCCCGTACGCGGTGATGCTGATGCCGAGCTCTCGCGTGGTCTGCAGGATCTCCCGCTCGACGCCGCGCTCCAGCAGCCCGTACTCGATCTGCAGATCGACGATCGGGTGCACGGCGTGGGCCCTGCGGATCGTCTCGGCGCCGACCTCGCTCAGGCCGATGTGCCGGACGCGCCCCTTCTCGACCTGCTCGGCGATGGCGCCGATGGTGTCCTCGATCGGCACGTCCGGGTCGAGCCTCGCCGGCCGGTAGATGTCGACGTGGTCCGTGCCGAGCCGCTGCAGCGAGTACGCGAGGAAGTTGGCCACCGCGGCGGGGCGGGTGTCGAAGCCGACGAACGTGCCGTCCGCGTCCCGCATGCCACCGAACTTGACGCTGAGCTGCACCTCGTCCCGGCGTCCCTTGATGGCCTCGCTGATGAGCAGCTCGTTGTGGCCCTGGCCGTAGAAGTCGCCGGTGTCGAGCAACGTGACGCCCGCGTCCATCGCCGCGTGGATGGTCGCGATGCTCTCGTCGCGGTCGGCCGGGCCATAGGCGTCGGACATGCCCATGCAGCCCAGCCCGATGGCGGACACGATCGGGCCGGTGGATCCGAGCTGACGCTTCTGCATTGCCGATCTCCTTCGTCTCTGTGACTTCCAGCCTGCCCGATGGACTGACAGATTTCAATATCTGTCAGCCGTCAGTTGTCCGCCCCCATTGACAAAAGAGTTTTGAACGTTCAAAGTTGTTTTTGCAATGAGAGACGTGATCTACCTGGACCGGATGGAGCAGGCCGAGACCCTGCTCAAGCCGCAGCGCGTGGAGGTGCTGCGGCAGCTCGCCGCGCCGCGTTCGTGCACCGAGATCGCCGAGGTGCTCGACCAGACGCCGCAACGCGTGCACTACCACGTGAAGCAGCTGGTCAAGGCCGGCCTCGCGGCCCAGGTCGCCGAGCGCAAGGTGCGCGGCGTCCAGGAAGGCCTCTACCAGGCGGTGGCGCGGTCGTACTGGCTGTCGCCGCGACTGGTCGGCCGGATCGGCTCGCGCGACGAACTCGCCTTGGGCCACCTCGTCGACCTCGCCGAGCAGATCCAGGTCGACGTGGCAGCGCTGGACCGCGACACCGAACTGCCGTCGGTCGGCGTGTCCGGCGAGATCCGCGTGCGGCCGGAGGACCGGCAGCGGTTCCTGGCCGAGCTGCAGACGACGTTGCAGGACCTCTTCACCCGATATGGCGGCGCTGAGGGGGATGCGTTCCGCATCGCGCTCGCCTGTTACCCGAAGGGAGACAACCGATGAGCACCGGAGTTGTCCGCGTTCGCACCACCGCGCCCGCCGCGCGGATCCACCAGGCCCTGACGACGACCGAAGGCCTGCGAACCTGGCTCGCCGAACACGCGTTCGTGGATCTCGGGCAAGGGATCTACGAGTTCTGGGGACGCTACACACCGGAAGGCGAACGGGGACGGCAGAAGCTGCTGAGCGTGGACGACACGTCCGTGAGCTTCTCCTGGTTCCTGAACGGCACGGACTACACGGTTTCGCTCGCCGTGGAGGAACGCGGCGGCGAGACGGTGATCGCCATGACGCAGTCCCCGTACCCGACCTGGGGTGACGGCAACGACTGGGCCGAGACCATCCAGACGTTCTGGCCGCTGGTGCTCGCGAACCTGGTCGAGCACGTCGAGGACCGGCCGGTGTTCGGGTTCTGCGATTTCACGACACCCGAGCAGCGGTTCGAGACCGACATCGCGGCGACGCCCGCGGCCATCATCGACGCTTTGACCGACCCGGACGTGTTCGCCCGGTGGTTCGGGGCGCGGATGGAGATCGAGCCGCACGTCGGCGGCCGCTGGACGATGGGGAGCCTCGAGTCCGACGAGACGCCGGCGAAGATCCTCGCTTTGGACTCCGAGCACTTCACGCTGGAGTTCCAGGAGGGGATGGTCGCGTCCTGGGAGCTGAAGGGCTCGGAGGGCAGGACACACCTGACGTTCGTGCAGAGCGGGTTCGACACGACCAACCCGCCGTACGGCCCGTGGATGGGCTGGCTCAGCGGGTTCGCGGACCTCAAGCGCATGCTGGAGGTGCCGGAGTGGCGTCCGATGTGGCATTCGATGGAAATGCCCGGTCTGCCCGATGGCGTTCTCACTCTTGAATGATCGGCCGAACCAGGCGGGTGAGAGCCAGGTCATTCGGCTCTCACCGTCTGACCGCGAATGCGCCACACCACTAGAACCAGGCCATGACCATGGCCGGCGAGGCCGCGAGGAAGCTGAACCTCGCGAAGCGGCCCACCATTCCCGTCACCACGAACATCACCGTCGACATGCCCGCCAGCCCGGCGAGAACGCTCGTCGCCATGAACGGCGGCACCCCGACCAGTGAGCTCACCGCGTGCGTGCCGGCCATCCAGTTCGGGTGCGCCCGGCACTTCGCGTGGATCCAGTCGCCCCAGCGGTGCATCCGCGTACCGGGCCCGAACCAGCGCTGAAGGCGTGACTGCTTGGCCTTTTCCTTGCGGTGCATGAACTTCGGCAGCTTGATGTCGCCGCGTGCCGCGTAGAAGTACAGCAGCTTGCCGAGCACCTGGGCGACGGCCACGACGAGGCCGACGAGAAAGCACGACACGCCGGGCCAGCGCGCGCCGACACCCACCACCCACATTTCGATGCTGATGAAGGGAACGAGCGCCGAGCCGAACGCGACCCCGAAGGTGAGGCCAACCAAGGCGAGCACCCGGCCGAGGCTACACAGATCTCAGTGGTCGAGTCGGACGGTCAAGGGGCCGGACACCCGGATTTCGCGCAACGGACGCCCGCCTGCGTCCAATGTGCGCACCGTGCCGTCACCCGACCAGCCCAGTCGTTCGTAGAAGTTGCGCGACGCCTTGTCGGCTTCCGGCACCCACGCGATCCCGCGCGTCGCACCTGCTTCCTTCAAGCGCCTGCACGCCTCCGCCACCAGCCGCGTGCCGTGGCCTCGCCTGCCCCAGCGCGGTTCGACGAGAACGCTGAGCAAAGCGGTCGTCTCCGCGTCCTCCGGCAGCGAACCGTCCGCCTTGGCCACCTCGTCGTCCGGAGCCTTGCTGGCCACGACGAAGCCGACGATCCACTCCCCTTCCGTCGCCTTGAGCACCGCTTCCTGCTGGACGGCCATCG
Organism: Lentzea nigeriaca; assembly: GCF_016907955.1. Classification (GTDB taxonomy): domain Bacteria; phylum Actinomycetota; class Actinomycetes; order Mycobacteriales; family Pseudonocardiaceae; genus Lentzea; species Lentzea nigeriaca. The sequence goes on from NZ_JAFBCX010000005.1 coordinate 148,072, forward strand.
CCCACGCCTCGTCGGTGTCGAGCGTGTCGAGGACCTCCCGCGGCAACAGCTGGGAGTACGCGAGCCTCCACGTCTCCCGATGGATGCGGACGATCTCCGAAAGGTCTGCAGCGGTGGCGATGTGGACGCCGGCGTCGGCCATAACCGCACCTTATCGACGCCGTGTCGCGGAATTGTCAGGGGTGCGTGGCAACATCGGCCTCGTGCAGAGGATGAGCGCGGACGTAGCCCGCCGAATCGCCCTGGGCTCCCAGGGCTTCACCGACTCCAGGCCCGCAGCGGCCACCCGCAGGCACCTGCAGCGCGTGCTCTCCCGCGTGCAACTGCTGCAGATCGACTCGGTGAACGTGGCGGTCCGCGCCCACTACATGCCGCTGTTCTCGCGGTTAGGTGCCTACGACCCCTCGCTGCTGGACGAGGCGGCCTGGACCCACTCCTCGCGCAAGCCCCGCATGCTCGTCGAGACCTGGGCCCACGAGGCCTCGCTGGTCCCGGTCCCGGACTGGCCGCTGTTCCACTCCGGCGCGAAGAAACGCGGCTGGTGGCAGCACTACCAGACCGTCCTCGAACGCTCCCCGCAGCTCGTCGACGAGGTTCTGTCCGCCATCAAGGAGCTGGGCCCGATCGGCGCGGGCGCCCTGGAGAAGGCTCTCGTGGGCGACTCCGGCCGGTCGAAGGGCCCGTGGTGGGACTGGTCCGAGGTCAAGCGCGTGTGCGAGGTCCTGTTCGGCGTCGGTGTCCTGACCACCGGCACCCGCCGCAGCTTCGAGCGCCTCTACGACCTGACCGAACGCGTGATCCCGCCGGACGTCCTCGCGCGGAAGCTGACCCCGGATGAGGGCGCCCGCGAGCTCGTCCGGCGTTCCGCGGTGGCCCTGGGCGTGGCGACAGAACCCGACCTGCGCGACTACTACCGCCTCGACCCGCGCCGCTCGCAGGCCGCCGTGGCCTCCCTGGTGGAGGAGGGCGTGCTGGAGCCGGTGGCGGTCGACGGCTGGCGCGGCGTCGGCTACCGCCACGTCGACGCGGAGGCGCCGCGGCGGGTGGAGGGCCGCGCGTTGCTGTGCCCGTTCGACCCGCTGATCTGGGAGCGGGCCCGCACCGAGCGGATCTTCGGGTTCCGGTACCGCATCGAGATCTACGTGCCCGAGCCGCGGCGGGTGCACGGCTACTACGTGTTCCCGTTCCTGCTGGACGGTCAGCTGGTCGGCCGCGTCGACCTGAAGGCCGACCGGGCGGCAGGAGTGCTGCGGGTGCAGTCGGCGTTCGCGGAGGAAGGTGTGGAGCGCGGCCGGGTTGCTGCCGAGCTGGCCGGGGAGCTTCAGCACATGGCCGAGTGGCTGGGGCTGGAGGATGTTCTCGTGGTGCGGAAGGGAGACCTGGCCGCGGAACTGGCGGCGGCCGTCGCGACCGGCTGACGGCTCACGCGGTTTCGGCGAGAACGCTCGCCACGAAGGCCGCCTTGCCTTCCGTGTACGCCTCGCGGTCGTTCCCGTTCTCGGCCGCCAGCCGTCGTTTCAGGTCCTCGTAGGCCTGGGCGAGGCGCGCGTTGTTGCGCAGCGCGTCCCTGAACCGGATTTGGTCGGTCCACCTCGGATGCCCCGCCAGGATCAGGTGCAGGTGCGCCTCGCGCCGCTGCCCCGACGCGTCCGGCTTCACGAAGAACCGGCGCCACGGCCGGCCATCCAGTTCTGGACGCACATAGGCCCAGCCGTCAGCCTCAAGAAGCTCGGACGCCTGCGCGACCACGGCGTCGAGGTCGGTCACCGAGACCATCAGATCCACGATCGGCTTGGCCGCAAGACCGGGCACCGCCGTGGACCCGACGTGTTCGACGCCGTCGACCACCCATGTCGCGAGCAGACCGGAAAGCCGCGAGCACTCGGCCTCGGCCCGGACGATCCAGCGGGGGTCGTGCGGACGCACCTCCGGCCGCTCGTACGCCCACGCCGGGGCGGCCTCGCTCACGAGTGCAGCTCGATGGCCTTGCGCATCGTCTCGCGCGCCCGCCCGCGGTCCCCCGCGATGTCGTAGGCGTACGCGAGCCGGAACCAGGCCCGCCAGTCCTCTGGCGACGCCTCGACCTCGGCCCGCCGTTCCTCGAACCACGCGTCCGCGGCGTCGCGGTCGACCCGGCCGGACGGGCGTCGTGGCAGGTGCGAGGCGTCCGGCAGCAGGCCGTCGGCGTCGAGCTCGCGGGCCATCTTCTCGGTCTCCCACCCGAAGCGCAGGTTCGAGTAGACGAGCCACACACCGAGCAGCGGCAGGATCAGCACGCCGACGCCGAGCAGGATTCCGACCAGCTCACCGGTCTGCAGCAGAGCGACCGCACGACCGGTGAGCAGGACGAAGTAGACCGCGAGGGCCGCGATCAGCAGCCCGACGGTGAGCCGGACCTTCACAGGTCCAGGTACTTGTCGAGACCCACGGCCAGACCGGGGCGCGACACGACCTCACGCACGCCCAGCACCACGCCCGGCATGAACGACGTGCGGTGCAGCGAGTCCTGGCGGATGGTCAGGGTCTCGCTCTCGCCGCCGAACACGACCTCCTGGTGCGCGATCATGCCGGAGATCCGCAGCGAGTGGACGCGCACGCCGTCGACGACGGCACCGCGAGCGCCCGGCTCCTCCTGCGTGGTCGCGTCGGGCATCGGGTCCATGCCCTCACGAGCCGCCGCGATCAGGCGTGCCGTGTGAGCGGCGGTGCCCGACGGGGCGTCGGCCTTGCGCGGGTGGTGCAGCTCGATGATCTCGGCCGACTCGTAGTAGCGGGCCGCGATCTCCGAGAAGCGCATCAGCAGCACGGCGCCGATGCCGAAGTTCGGCGCGATCAGCACACCGACGGACGGCTTGCCCGCCAGCAGGGCGGCGACCGCGTCCAAACGCGACTGGTCGAAGCCGGAAGTGCCGACCACGCAATGGATTCCGTTCGCGATGCAGAAAGAGAGGTTCTCCATCACGACGTCGGGGTGCGTGAAGTCGACGACGACCTCGACACCCGCGTCCACGAGCCCGGACAACGGGTCGTCGGCGTCGATCGCGGCCACGACCTCCATGTCCTTCGCGGCCTCGACCGCGCGGACCACCTCGGAACCCATGCGGCCCCGCGCGCCGAGAACTCCGACGCGAATCATGCAATCACCTCGTGTACCTGGTCCGGCAGATCGTCGGCGTGATCGTAGGGGCCGACGACCGCCGCGGCGACGGGACGGCGCAGCAGATCACGTGCGAGCGACGCCACTTCTTCGGCGGAGACCTCGTCGATCCTGGCGAGCGTCGCCTCCACGCTGAGGTGGTCGCCGTAGTTCAGTTCGGCCTTGCCGATGCGCGACATGCGCGAGCTGGTGTCCTCCAGCCCCAGGACGAGCGCACCGCGCAGCTGTCCCTTGCCGCGCGCCACCTCCGCGTCGGACAGGCCGCCGCGGGCGACGTCCACGAGCACCTCGCGGATCACGCCGGCGGTCTCGCCCAGCCGGTCGGGCTGGCAGCCCGCGTAGACGGAGAACGTGCCGGTGTCCGCGTAGAGGCCGACGGACGAGTACACCTGGTATGCCAGGCCCCGCCGCTCACGAACCTCCTGGAACAGCCGGGAGCTCATGCCGCCGCCGATGGCCGCGTTCAGCACGTTCAGCGCGAAGCGGCGCTCGTCGTGGCGGTCGAGGCCCTTCATGCCGAGCATCAGGTGCGCCTGCTCGGTGTCGTCGGTGTGCAGCACCAGCTTGCGGGCGTCGGCGATGCGCGCACGGCCGGTTCGCGGTGCGACCGCGGTGCCCACCCGCGACAGCCGGTCGCCGATCGCCTTGCGCACCAGGCGCATCACGTGCGTGTGCTCGATGTTGCCCGCGACGGCGAACACCATGCGCGGCAACGTGTAGTTCTTCTTGTAGAACGAGAAGAGGTTGTCCCTCTCCATGTCCTGAATGGACTTCTCGGTGCCGAGCACCGGACGCCCCAGCGCGTGCCCGCCGAACAACGCCTCGATGAAGGCGTCGTGCAACAGGTCTTCCGGGTCGTCGTCGCGCATCGCGATCTCCTCGAGCACGACACCGCGTTCGGTCTCGAAGTCACGCGGACCGCAGATCGCCTCGAACACCACGTCCGCGACCAGATCCACCGCCAGCGGCAGGTCCTCGTCCAGGACATGCGCGTAGTAGCAGGTGTGCTCCTTGGCGGTGAACGCGTTCAGCTCGCCGCCCACCGCGTCGATCTCCTCGGCGATGGCAGCGGCCGACCGGCGCGCGGTTCCCTTGAACAGCAGGTGTTCCAGGTAGTGCGCGGCACCCGCCACCTCTGGCCGCTCGTCACGGGACCCGACCTGCACCCACAGCCCGACCGACGCGGACCGCACGCTCGGGATGCGCTCGGTGATGACCCGCAGGCCCGAGGGCAGCATGCTGCGCCGCACCTCGGACCCCGCGGACATCTCGAGCACCCGCGTGCTGCCCGGCCGCTGGAGGTGCCCCAACCGTCCGGTACGCGGACGGCCGCGGGTGGATGCACCCGCGGCCGTCGCCTTGTCTGTCACGCTCACTGCGCGGGAGCCGCCTCAGCAGCAGCGTCCTCGGCCTGGGGAGCCTCGGCGCCCTCAGCCGGCTTCGCGGCGTCCTCGTCCGACACGACGATCAGGCTGATCTTGCCGCGCTGGTCGATGTCGGCGATCTCGACGCGGAGCTTGTCGCCGACCTTGACGACGTCCTCCACCTTCGCGATGCGCTTGCCGTTGCCCAGCTTCGAGATGTGGACGAGGCCGTCCTTGCCGGGCAGCAGCGAGACGAACGCGCCGAACGCCGCCGTCTTCACCACGGTGCCCAGGAAGCGCTCGCCGACCTTCGGCAGCTGCGGGTTCGCGATCGCGTTGATCATGCCGATCGCGGCCTCGGCCGAGGGGCCGTCCGCCGCACCGACGTAGATCGTGCCGTCGTCCTCGATCGAGATGTCGGCACCGGTCTGCTCGGTGATCGAGTTGATCATCTTGCCCTTCGGGCCGATGACCTCGCCGATCTTGTCGGTCGGGATCTTGACCGACGTGACGCGCGGAGCGAAGGCGCTCATCTCGTCCGGGTCGGCGATGGCCTCGGCCATGACCTCCAGGATCGTGTAGCGAGCGTCGCGCGCCTGGCCGAGGGCCTGCGCGAGGACCTCGGACGGGATGCCGTCGAGCTTCGTGTCGAGCTGCAGCGCCGTCACGAACTCCTTGGTGCCCGCCACCTTGAAGTCCATGTCGCCGAACGCGTCCTCGGCACCGAGGATGTCGGTCAGCGCCACGTAGCGGGTCTCGCCGTCGACCTCGTCGGACACGAGGCCCATCGCGATGCCGGAGACCGGGGCCTTCAGCGGGACACCGGCGTTGAGCAGCGACATCGTCGAGGCGCAGACCGAGCCCATCGAGGTGGAGCCGTTGGAGCCCAGCGCCTCGGAGACCTGGCGGATCGCGTACGGGAACTCGTCGCGCTTGGGCAGCACGGGCATGATCGCCCGCTCGGCCAGCGCGCCGTGGCCGATCTCGCGGCGCTTCGGCGAACCCACGCGGCCGGTCTCACCGGTCGAGTAGGGCGGGAAGTTGTAGTGGTGCAGGTAGCGCTTGTGCGTCTCGGGAGACAGCGAGTCGATCTGCTGCTCCATGCGCAGCATGTTCAGCGTGGTGACACCCAGGATCTGGGTCTCGCCGCGCTCGAACAGCGCCGAACCGTGCGTCCGCGGGATGATCGCGACCTCCGCGCTCAGGTCGCGGATGTCGGTGATGCCGCGGCCGTCGATGCGGACCTTGTCGCGCAGGATCCGCTGACGCACCAGCTTCTTGGTGAGCGAGCGGAACGCCGCGCCGATCTCCTTCTCGCGGCCCTCGAACTGCTCGGCCAGCTTGTCGAGCGTCGCGGCCTTGATCTCGTCGAGCTTGTCCTCGCGCTCGTGCTTGCCCGCGATGGTCAGCGCCTGCGCGAGCTCGCCGGAAGCGGCGGCCTCGACGGCCTCGAACGCGTCGGCCTGGTAGGCCGGGTACGTCGGGTACTCACCGGTCTCCTTGGCGGCGACCTGCGCGAGCTGCGCCTGCGCCTCGCAGAGGACCTTGATGAACGGCTTGGAAGCCTCGAGACCCGCGGCCACGACCTCCTCGGTGGGGGCGACGGCGCCCTCGCCGATCAGGTCGATCACGTTCTCGGTGGCCTCGGCCTCGACCATCATGATCGCGACGTCGCCCGACTCGACCACGCGGCCCGCGACGACCATGTCGAACACGGCCTTCTCGAGCTGCTCGTGGGTCGGGAACGCCACCCACTGGCCCTCGATCAGAGCGACGCGGACGCCACCGATCGGGCCGGAGAACGGCAGGCCGGCGAGCTGCGTGGACGCGGACGCGGCGTTGATCGCCACGACGTCGTACAGGTCGGCCGGGTTCAGGCTCATGACCGTGATGACGACCTGGATCTCGTTGCGCAGACCGTCCACGAAGGACGGGCGCAGCGGACGGTCGATCAGGCGGCAGGTCAGGATCGCGTCCGTGCTCGGACGGCCCTCACGCCGGAAGAACGAGCCCGGGATGCGGCCAGCGGCGTACATGCGCTCCTCGACGTCCACCGTGAGGGGGAAGAAGTCGAAGTGCTCCTTGGGCTGCTTCGACGCCGTGGTGGCGGAGAGCAGCATCGTGTCGTCGTCCAGGTACGCGACCACGCTTCCGGCGGCCTGACGCGCGAGGCGCCCGGTCTCGAAGCGGATGGTGCGCGAGCCGAACTTGCCGTTGTCGATAACGGCAGTCGCCTCGTGGACCTCGATGTCCGTCATTTACTTGTTACTCCTCGTCTTTCGGACACCGCTACGCGCGTTCTGACGAGGCCGGTCTTCGATCGAAGTCCCCTGGTTTCTGCTCTCCCAGACCGTTCTGGGGTGCCAGGGGGCCACTACCGAGGACCGGCGATACTTGCTCGCGCGCTGCGGGTCCTGTTTTTGTGCCTCTTTCAACCAGGGCTCTGTATACACCCGGTTGTACGCCGAGGGGGAGTGACCACGCGGTCACTCCCCCTCGGGACGTTTCACCTGCGCAGACCGAGGCGCTGGATCAGCGCGCGGTAGCGGTTGATGTCCACCTTGGTCAGGTAGTTCAGCAGACGGCGGCGACGGCCGACCATCAGCAGAAGACCACGGCGGGAGTGGTGGTCGTGCTTGTGCTGCTTCAGGTGCTCCGTGAGGTCAGCGATGCGCTTGCTCAGCAGGGCGACCTGGGCCTCGGTCGAGCCGGTGTCGCTGTCGTGCAGACCGTACTCGGCGAGGATGGACTTCTTCTGATCCGTGGACAGTGCCACTAGGTACTTCTCCTACTTGTTCAGGTCCGTGCGGCCCCATGCCCGCCGAATTGCTGGCCGGGGTAGCCGGTGCTGGCCGCCACGGACCGCAGCCAGACCCAACTGGGAAGGTTATCAGGCACGGCGCTCAGCGGCGCGCTGACGTGCGCAACCCCACCCGTGCGACGGGTGTGTAGACGCCATCGGCGCTGCTCACGAGCACTGCTTCTGACGGCTGCCACGGGCTGCTCTCGAAGGCCGGCATCGGCTGACCCCGGTACCCGTACGCCACCGTCAGGTGCGCCTGCCAATTGTCGTTCGCGCCCGCTGCCCGTGCCAACTGATTTAAGTCGCCCTCGACTCCGGCCCACAGGATCCTGCGACGGAAGTCGCCGAAGTTCCGGAGCCGGAGTTCCGGCACCTCGTGGCCCTCCAGCGCGTTGAAACGTTCCTCATCTGCGGTTTCGCCGTGGAAGCACAACGTGATGTGCCACTTCTCCGGCTTCGTCCACTCGACGCCCCGCACGCCGTCGAGCACGGCCGCCAATTCGTCGACCACATGTCGGGGTGGGAAGAGCGCGGTGAAGAACTTCATCGCGCTCGCGCGATCTCGGGGGTCTGGGGGTCGCTCCCCAGAGGACATCGCGCGCGACGTGGTCCGCGCTCTCCGCGGACACACCTCCCCTGAGCGAGCGTGAAGAACTTCATCTGGAGGCGGCACGGATGGCGCGCCGGAACAGCTCCGCGATCGCCGGGAAGTCGTCGGACAGCATGTCCGCGGCCTGCTGCAGCTCCGTGCGGTCGGCGACGCGGCGCAGCACCGGGTACGCGACGCTCTCGTCACCGTTGACCGGCAGCGAGTCGCGGGACACCGTCGGCTTGGACTCGCGCACGTCGTCGAGCGCCCGCTGCAACGCCTCCGGTGCCCCCGTGGCGACGTCCGGCGTGAGGACCTTGCGCTCGAGCATGATCATCCGGGCCAGCACGGCCGGGTTGCCGATCTTGGCGCGGCGGCCGCTCATCACCTGACTGAGCATCGGCGCGCTGATCCCCAGCACGTCCGCGAGCTGGGCCTGGGACACGTTGAAGGCCACGACCAACCGGCGCACTCGATCGCCCAGAGGCTCCCCGTACCACTCCCGCTGAAGCGCGAGGTTGCGCTGCACGATCTTGTGGTCCTCCACCTTGGCCTCTCCCGTAGCCCTCACACCCCGACCCGCATCCTGCCAGCCTGCGGACGCGCCCACGTCCGCTTCGCCCAATCCGACGGTCACGACTCGGCCAGCAGTTCCCTCGTTCGGTCCACGTCTCGATGCATCTGCTCGAGAAGCGCCTCGACGGAGTCGAACTTCACCATCTCGCGCAGCCGGTCGACGAAGTCCACGGCGACCCGCTGCCCGTAGTAGTCCTCGTCCACGTCCAGCACGAACGCCTCGACCCGCCGCTCCCGCCCGGAGAACGTCGGGTTCGTGCCCACGCTCACCGCGGCCTTGAGCTTCTTGCCCCTGGAGTCGGTGAACCAGCACGCGTAAATACCGTCGGCCGGAACAGCGGCGAACTTCGGCGTCGACAGGTTGGCCGTGGGGAACCCCAGGTCCTTCCCGCGCCCGTCGCCGCGCACGACGATGCCTTCGAGCCGGTGCGGCCGGCCCAGCGCCTCGGCCGCGGCTTTGACGTCCCCGGCGTCGATGCACGCACGGACGTAGGTCGACGAGTAGGTCACCTCGTCAGCGGACACCAGATCAGCCCCCTCGGTCACGAATCCGAACCGCTGCCCGAGCCGGCGCAGCAGTGCGACGTTACCCGCCGCCTTGTGCCCGAAGGTGAAGTTCTCACCGACGACGACAGCCGCCGCGTGCAGCTTCTCGACCAGCACCTCGTGCACGAACTCGTCCGCGGGCATCCTGCTGGTCTCCAGGCTGAACGGCACCACGACGAAGTGGTCGATGCCGAGCTCCTCGACCAGCTCCGCCCTGCGCCGCAACGTGGTGAGCTGCGCGGGGTGGCTGCCCGGCCGGACCACCTCCGACGGGTGCGGATCGAAGGTCATCAGCACGCTCGGCAGCCCGCGCTGCTCCGCGAGGGCCACCGCCCGCCCGATGAGGGCCTGATGGCCTTTGTGGACACCGTCGAACACACCAATCGTCACGACGCAGCGGCCCCAGCCGCCGGGAAGGTGATCTAGTCCGCGCCAGCGTTGCACGGTGATCAGCCTACGTCGGCGGCGAGCGCCGCCGCAGGTCCGGTCAGCCGTTGTCCGCGTGATACCGGTCGATCCTGCCGGGCTGGCTCAACACGTTCGACACCAGCAGACCGAGGTCGTGGTCCTCCGGATCCACGAACGCGGTGAAGTCGTGGCCGGGGTCGATCACGAGGTTCCAGAGGCTCGGCCAGTAGATGCACGACCACACCGCCTCACCGCCCGACAGGATCGTCAGCCGCCGCCTGACGCGACTGACGTCCGTCAGCTCCGCGGTCATGCCCGGTTCCAGCTCGAACCGCCGCCACCGATCCCGCACCCAAAGCCGTCCGTTGCGCCGATAGAGCGCGATGAACCACAACGCTCGCCCCGTCGTCATGGAAACCCCCAGAGAGAGGCTAGCCGGCGGGGCTCAGCACCACCACGGGTTTGCAGGCGTCGCCCTCGTCCTTCGCCAGCGCGATGACGTGCCCGTCCGGGCCGAAGACGCCGTAGGTGCCCTCGAACCCGCCCGCGCGCAGCCGTTGTCCGTGCGAGAGCGCCGAGGCCTCTCGCGGGTCGATCTCGCGGCGCGGGAACGCCGTCGCGACCGCGGCGTCCAGGTCCAGCGACAGGCCGGGCGTCTCCTCCAGCTGCTGGAGCGTCTTGGCCACGCGGAGGTCGAACGGGCCGACCCTGGTGCGCCGCAAGGCACCCAGGTGCCCGCCGACGCCCAGCGCCGCCCCGAGGTCGCGGGCCAACGCGCGCACGTACGTGCCGGAGGAGCACTCGACCATCACGTCGAGCAGGACGTTCTTGTCCTCACGGCGCGTGAACAGCACGTCGAACCGATGCACGGTCACGGGCCGTGCGGGGATCTCGACCTGCTCACCGGCACGCACCCGTGCGTAGGCGCGCTTGCCGTCGATCTTCACCGCGGACACCGCCGACGGCACCTGCTGGATCGGGCCGGTCAGCTTCGCCACCTCGGCGGCGATCGCGTCGTCCTCGACGTGCGAGGCGTCCACAGTGGACAGAACTTCGCCCTCGGCGTCGTCCGTGGTCGTGGCCGCGCCGAGCACGATCGTCGCGAGGTAGGCCTTGCTGTCGAGCGCGAGGTGGCCGAGGAGCTTCGTCGCGCGCTCGATGCCGAGCACCAGCACGCCGGTCGCCATCGGGTCCAACGTGCCGGCGTGCCCGACCTTGCGGGTGCCGAGAATCCTGCGCACACGCGCCACCACGTCGTGCGAGGTCATGCCGTCCGGCTTGTCGACGACGACCAGGCCCGGTGCAACAGAGGTTTTCACGGCGGGAAATCCTAGGCGACGCGCAGCGCGTCCCAACGACGACGCCGCAACTGCACCGGCACCGTCTCACCACGCTCCTCGGCCGCGAACACCGCCGCCCGCGCGCGCCGCCACCACACGAGCATCCGCCAGCCGCCGAACGCGAGCACGACAACACAGAAGCTCAGCGCGATGCGGAACGCCGCCTGCGGGCTCATGAGGTTGTCGAGCAGGTCCAACAACACACCGACACCGAGCGCCGCCACGGTCACAGCGAGGAAGCCGCCGACGTTGACCAGGCCACTGGCCGTGGACTGGCGGTGCGACGGGTTGTAGTCACGCGCGAGCGCGAACGCGACACCGGAGATGGGCCCGCCCACGGTCAGGATGAGGAACACGACAGCGATGACCGGCACCGGCACGTGGTCGCCCGGCCACAGCAACAGCACAGCCCACCCGGCAAGCGCGAACGCCAGGAACCCTCCCGCCATCGGCATGCGCCACTCGGGGTTGCGAGAGAACAACGCACCGACGATCGGACTGGACACGATCGCGCCGATGACCAGCAATCCGAGCGTGGACGACGCCGCCTTGGCCGACATTCCCTGCGCCTGCACGAGGTACGGGTAACCCCAGAGGAGCCCGATCACCGCAGGCGTCGACATGGTGCTGAAGTGCGCCCAGAACCCGAGCCGCGTGCCGGGCACGCCCCACGCCTGCCGCACCTTCGGCCAGATCTGCCCGAGCGCCACGGCTTCGGGCTTCGGCGCCGTGAAGCCGTCCGGAACGTCGCGGAGCCGGAGGAACGCGACGATCGAGTACGTGGCCGTCACCCCGCCCGCGATGAGGAACGCCCAAGTCCACCCGATCGAGCCGAGCATGAGCGTCAACGGCACGGTGGCGACGAGGTTGCCGACACCACCCAACGCGGCCGTGATCGCCACCACGAGCGAGTACTGCCGCGGCGGGAAGTGCGCCGCCACGATCCGGATCACGCTGATGAACGTCATCGCGTCACCCATGCCCAGCACCGCGCGCGCCGTCAGTCCCAACGCGTACGAGTCGGCGACGGCGAAGAGCAGCTGGCCGGTGCCCATGAGCAGCGCGGCGAGGGTGAGGATCTTGCGCGGACCGAACCGGTCCACGAGCAAACCGGTCGGAATCTGCATGAAGGCGTAGACCCCGACCTGCAGCACGGTGAACACACCGAGCTGCGCGGGCCCGAGCCCGAACCGCTCACTCGCCTCGAGTCCGGCCACGCCCAGCGTGGTGCGGTGGAAGACGGCGGCGAAGTAGACGAAGACGGCGGTGGTCCAGATCAGCCACGACGTACGGGTGGCGCGATCGACCGACGGCAAGACGACACTCTCCCCAGGTAGGAGGCAGGCAGACATTAGTTACATCGCCTAAACAACCTTCTTGGTAACGATTTCATGCCGTGAGGTCGGACACAGCGTGAGGCTTTGACGATGAACGGCGCTTTTGTCCGCCTCAGTGGACAAAAGCGCCGTTCATCGTTGGTCAGGCCGGGTGGGGCCGCCGTGCGTCAGCGGACCGCGCCCTCCACCGCCCACTCCCCCGACCGCGTGCGCCACAGCACCGCGACCAGCCGCAGCACCAAGAACGCCGACAGCCCGGTCCAGATCCCGGCCAACCCCCACCCGAACGCGTAGGAGGCCCACACCAGCGGCAGGAACCCGATCACCGCGGACCCGAGCGTCGCCGTGCGCATGAACTTCACGTCGCCCGCGCCCAGCAGCACACCGTCGAGCGCGAACACCACGCCCGCGATCGGTTGCAGCGCAACGAAGAACCACCAGGCGTTCGGGATTTCGGCCAGCACGCCCGCGTCCGAGGTGAACGCCTGCGGCAGAACCGTTGCCAGCGCGGCGAAGACCACGCCCAGGCCGATGCCGAAGACCAGGCCGTACCGGGCGACCTGCCACGCCAGCTTCTCGGCCTGCCTGCGGTTCGAGGCGCCCAGGGCCGCGCCGACCAGCGATTGCGCCGCGATGGCCAGCGAATCCAGGACCAGGGCGAGGAAAGTCCACAGCTGCAACACGACCTGGTGCGCGCCGACGGCCGCGACGGAGGTTCGCGCCGCGACCGATGCCGCGCTGACGAAGCACGCCTGGAACGCCAGGCTTCGCAGCACGAGATCGCGTCCCATGCCGAGTTGCGCGCGCATGGCGGACCAGTGCGGCGTGAGCGGCACGCGTTCGGCGAAGAGTGCCTTGATGAACAGGCCGGCCGCGAGGAGCTGGGCGACGACGTTGGCGATGGCGGAGCCCTCGAGGCCCCAGCCCGCGCCGTAGACGAGCGCCGGACAGAGGACCGCGCTGACGCCGTTGCCGATCAGGATGTACTTCAGCGGGCGGCGGGTGTCCTGGACGCCGCGCATCCAGCCGTTGCCGGCCATCGTGACGAGGATGAACGGCGCGCCGAACAACGCGATGCGCAGCCACTCCACGGCGGCGTCGGCCACGGCCCCGTTGCCGGCGAGCAACTCGGCCACTGGCCGCGCGAACAGCTGGCCGAGCAGCACCACCAGGACGCCAGCGGCGAGTGCCAGCCACGTCGCCTGGACGCCCTCCTCGACGGCGTCCGCGCGGCGGCCTGCACCGTGCAACCTGGCCGTGCGTGCCGTCGTGCCGTAGGACAGGAACGTCAGCTGCGTCGACACCTGCGTGAGCAGCACGCCGCCCAGCGCCAGCCCGGCCAGCGGCAGGGCCCCGAGGTGCCCGACCACCGCCGTGTCGACGAGCACGTACAACGGCTCGGCCGCCAGCACCCCCAGTGCGGGCACCGCCAGCCCGATCACCCGCCGCGCGGGAACCCGATCCTCCACAGCCCGAACCTAGTGCCGTGACCGCCGACCTTCACCGCGTTTTCGCTCTCACCTGGGCACCGGCCCCACGACCACCGCCAACCGGGACCACGATGCATGACCCCTGGACTCGGGGGCACGGCACCAAGGCGGCCGGGACGAGCACTCCATCCGTTCAGCGATGGAGTAGCACCTCCAACGCTCCCCCGCGCGCTTCCTCGTACGCGAGGCGCCCATAACAGCGTTTCAGGACACGCTTCACCCGTTCGAGCTACCTAGGCCCGCTGTGGGAGGCCGAACACCCGCTCCCGTGCCACCGCCAGAGCCGAGTGCAGGGCTCCCGAGCGCACGGGATTGGCCGTGATCTGCGCGAGCTGCACCGGAGTGCGCGGCACCACCAGCTTGCGCAGTTCCGCCGACACCAGCTCGCACAACGTCTCACCACCGGCCTGCGCCACCCCGCCCGAGAGCAGCACCAGTTCCGGATCGAGCACGCACACCACGTTCGCCAGACCCAGTGCGATCCTACGAGCGAGGTCTGACAGAAACTCGCGGCCTTCGGTCCCCGCGGTCAAGGCGTGCGCGACGGCCTCCAGCCCGGACTCGGCCGCGATGCCGTGGGTCGCGGCCAGCGCCACGATCGCGTCGCTGTCCACCTGGTCGCCGTAGCGCCCGCCGGGGATCTGCATCGAGTCGATCTCACCGGCGCCACCCGTGACGCCGCGCAGCAGCACACCGTTGACGACGACCGCCGAGCCGATCTCGTCGGCGGGCCAGAACAGCACGAAGTTGCGGACACCCGCGGCCTTGCCGGAGCTCATCTCCTCCAGCGCGGCGAGGTTGATGTCGTTCTCGATCGACACCGACGTTCCCAGGAGCTCGCGCAGGGTCGCGGGCAGGTCGACGTCCACCAGCCCCGGCAGGTGCGGCGCGAAGCCGAGGTGACCGGTCGCGGGATCCACCGCGCCCGGCGTGCCGACGACGACGTGGGACAGCGAGTCGAGGCGCAGTCCCGCCAGGGCGGCCGCCTTCTGCACGGTCTCGCGGAACGCCTGCAGCGTGTTCTCCTTGGGCATCGGCGCACTGTGCTCCGACAGCAGCGAGCCCGTGATGTCCGCGATGGCCACGTCGATCAGGTCCGGCGACAACGCCACCGCCGCCACGTGCCCGACGCCGCCGTTGACCGCCCACATCTGCGCGCGCGGACCGCGGCCGCCCCCGCGCAGGCCCGTGCGGACGACCATGCCGTCCTCTTCCAGGCGCGCCAGCAACTGGGCGGTCGCGGGCTTGGAGAGGCCGATGACCTCCTCCAGCTCGGCGCGCGTCATCGCCCCGCTGCGCAGCAACGTCTCGATGGCCGCCCGGTCGTTGATCTCCCGCAGCAGCCGCGGGCTCCCTGTCCGTGTCATGACTCCACCCGCTCCAACGCGCTCTTGAGCGCGGCGACGACCTGCTCCGCGGGCCCGTCGAACGTAAACCCGGCCGCCAGCCGGTGCCCACCACCGCCGAGCACCTGCGCCACCTCACGCACATCGACCTGGCCGACGGCCCGCAACGAGACCGACCAGAAACCAGGCCGCAACTCCTTCAGCACGGCCGCCACCTCAGCCTCGGAAGCGGAGCGCACGACGTCGATCACGCTCTCCACTTCCTCGCTGCGGACGTCCCGTGCGTCTTCCAGCCCCACCACCGCGTGCACGAGCCCGAGCCCGCCGGCGGCCCCCTCGTCCAACTCGGCCTTGGCCAGCACGCGCGACAGCATGCCCAGGTACGCGAACGGATGCGCGTCCATCAACGGCCGCGTCACGCTGTACGCGTCCACTCCGGTCTGGAGCAACCGGGCCGCCGTCTCGTGCGCAGCGGGACCAGCCTTGCGAAAGCCGCCGGTGTCCGTGACGAGTCCGGCATAGATGCAGCGCGCGATGGGTTCGTCGACCTCGACGCCCATCTCGTCGAGCACCTTGAGCGCGATGAGCGCCGTGGCCTCCGCGTGCTCGTCGATGCAGTGCAACGTCCCGTAGCGCGTGTTCGACACGTGGTGGTCGATGACGATGACGGGCCCCTTGGCCCGCTCGACCCGCGAAGCGAGCGGCCCCAGCCGCTGCAGGCTTCCGGTGTCCATCACCACGAGCAGCTCCGGCTCCTCGGGCACCTCGTCGCGGTGCACCAGCAGCCCTGCCGTGTCGAGCGCCTTCAACGACTCCGGCACGATCTCCGGCTCACCGAACGCCACGCGCACCGCGGCCCCGCGCCGATGCAGTGCGAGCCCCACCGCCAACGCGCTCCCGAGCGTGTCCGCGTCGGGGTTGATGTGACTCAGCAGGGTCACATCACGGACGTCGGCCAGTAACCGCGCGGCCTCGGCAATGGTGGTGCTCAGATCGTCTGCCACAGGGAGACGTTAGCTGTTCAAAGTCTCAATGCGCCGCAGGGCACCCACGGACAAGACCATTTCCACCCCTGGAAGGGACGCACGGTCGAGCCGCGGGTGCTCTCAGTCCTCGTCTTCGTCCTCACGAGGCGCCTTGTACGGATCCGCCTCGCCGGCGGGCTGAGCACCCGCCGCCAGTCGCGCCACCTCGGCGTCGGCCGCCTGAGCGCGAGCCAGCAGTTCGTCCATCTTCCTGGCCGCGTCCGGCACGGTGTCGGTCATGAACGTCAGCGTCGGCGTGAACCGGACACCGGTCTGCTGTCCGACCATGGACCGCAGCACGCCCTTCGCCTTCTCCAGAGCCGCGGCGGCCCCGGCGAAATCGGGCTCGGAATCCAAACGCTCACCAAGGACCGTGTAGTAAACGGTCGCGTCGTGCAGGTCTCCGGTCACCTTCGTGTCGGTGATGGTGACCCTGGCCAGACGCGGGTCTTTCACTTCGTGCTCCAGTGCGGAAGCGACGATCTGCGAGATCCGCTTGGCGAGCTTGCGGGCACGTGCCGTGTCGGCCACGAGCCTCCCCTTCCTAGTCGTCCTCCGGCCCGACGAGTCGCGTGCGGGCGGAGAGCAGTTCCAGTTCGGGACGTCCGGCGACCAGCCTTTCACAGCCGGCCAGGACCTCCCTGACATGCGCCGCGTCACCAGAAACCGCGGCGACACCGATCAACGCGCGCCGATGCAGGTCCTGATGACCGGCCTCGGAAGCGGCAACCTCGAAACGCTTGCGCAGCTCGGCCACGACGGGCCGGACCACCGAGCGCTTCTCCTTCAGCGAGTGGACGTCGCCCAAAAGCACGTCCAGTTCCAGAGCCCCCACATACATGGGAAAGATCCTCCAGAAGAAAAGGGTGCGGAGCCACCGGATAAATGGCTCCGCACCCCCATCAGACCGCTCAGGCGCGCGGCTTCTCGCGCATCTCGTAGGTCTCGATGATGTCCTCGAGCTTGAGGTCGCTGTAGTTGCCGAGCGTGAGACCACACTCGAAACCTTCGCGGACCTCGGTGGCATCGTCCTTGAACCGCTTGAGCGAGCTGATCGGGAGGTTCTCCGCGATCACCTTGCTGTCACGGATGAGGCGCGCCTTGGCGTTGCGGCGGATCTCGCCCGACAGGACCATGCAACCCGCGATCGTGCCGACCTTGGAGGACTTGAAGACGTCGCGGATCTCGGCGCGGCCGAGCTGGACCTCCTCGTACTCCGGCTTGAGGAGACCCTTGAGGGCCGCCTCGATCTCGTCGATCGCCTGGTAGATGACCGTGTAGTAGCGGACGTCGACGCCCTCGCGGTTCGCGAGCTCGGTCGCCTTGCCCTCGGCCCGGACGTTGAAGCCCAGGACGATGGCGGAACCGGCCACGGCGAGGTTGATGTCGCCTTCGGTGATGCCACCGACACCGCGGTGGATCACGCGCAGCTCGACGTCGTCGCCGACCTCGATCTTCATGAGCGCGTCCTCGAGGGCCTCGACGGTACCCGAGTTGTCACCCTTGATGATCAAGGTGAGCTGGCTGGTTTCCTTCAGCGCGGCGTCCAGGTCCTCGAGGCTGACGCGCTTGCGCTTGGCGGCGTTCTGCGCGTTGCGAGTGCGGGCCTGGCGACGCTCGGCGATCTGGCGAGCGACGCGGTCCTCCTCGACCACGAGGAACGTGTCACCTGCGCGCGGCACCGACGTCAGACCGATGACCTGCACCGGACGCGACGGGAGGGCGTCGTGGACGTCCTCGCCGTGCTCGTCCACCATGCGGCGGACGCGGCCGTAGGCGTCGCCCGCGACGATCGAGTCGCCGACGCGGAGCGTGCCTCGCTGGACCAGCACGGTGGCGACCGGACCGCGACCGCGGTCGAGGTGCGCCTCGATCGCGACACCCTGGGCCTCCATGTCCGGGTTGGCCCGGAGGTCCAGCGACGCGTCGGCGGTCAACAGGATGGCCTCGAGGAGACCGTCGATGTTGATGCCCTGCTTCGCGGAGATGTCGACGAACATCGTGTCGCCGCCGTACTCCTCGGCGACCAGGCCGTACTCGGTCAGCTGCTGGCGGATCTTGGAGGGGTTCGCACCCTCCTTGTCGATCTTGTTCACCGCGACCACGATCGGTGCCTCGGCGGCCTGCGCGTGGTTGATCGCCTCGACCGTCTGCGGCATCACGCCGTCGTCAGCGGCGACGACGATGACCGCGATGTCGGTCGAGTTCGCACCACGGGCACGCATGGCGGTGAACGCCTCGTGACCCGGGGTGTCGATGAAGGTGATCAGACGCGGGTTGCCCTCGAGCTCCGTGCGGACCTGGTAGGCACCGATGTGCTGGGTGATGCCACCGGCCTCGCCCTCGTGCACCTTCGCCTTGCGGATGGTGTCGAGCAGGCGGGTCTTACCGTGGTCGACGTGACCCATGACGGTCACGACCGGCGGGCGGACCTGCAGGTCGTCCTCGTCACCGGCGTCCTCGCCGTAGGTGATGTCGAACGTCTCGAGCAGCTCGCGGTCCTCCTCCTCGGGGGACACGACCTGCACGACGTAGTTCATCTCGGAGCCGAGCAGCTCCAGGATCTCGTCGGACACCGACTGGGTCGCCGTGACCATCTCGCCCAGGTGGAAGAGCACCTGCACGAGCGACGCCGGGTTGGCGTTGATCTTGTCGGCGAAGTCGGTCAGCGAGGCACCGCGCGGCAGGCGGATCGTCTCGCCCTGCCCCTTGGGCAGGCGGACGCCACCGACCGAAGGCGCCTGCATGTTGTCCATGTACTCCTGGCGCTTCTGCCGCTTCGACTTGCGGCCACGACGCGCCGGACCACCCGGACGACCGAAGGCACCTGCGGTTCCGCCGCGACCAGCGCCGCCACCGCCACCGGGACGACCGCGGAAACCGCCGCCACCACCGCCGGCCGGGGCGCCGCCACCGGCACCGCCACCACCGCCGGGACGGAAGCCGCCGCCTCCGCCACCGCCGCCACCGGGACGGAAGCCGCCACCGCCGCCTCCGCCGCCACCGCCGCGGAAGCCACCGCCACCGCCGCCGCCACCGCGGAAGCCGCCACCGCCGCCGCCCCCACCGGGACGACCGCCGCCGCCACCGCCACCGGGACGGCCACCGCCGCCACCAGGACCAGGACGGTTACCGGCCGGACGGCCCGGCATCATGCCGGGGTTCGGGCGCGGGGGCATGTTGCCCGGGTTGGGGCGAGGACCGCCCTGACCGGGGGCAGGACGAGGACCGCCCTGGCCGGGGCCGGGACGGGCACCGCCCTGTGCGGCGGCCGGACGCGGACCACCCTGGCCCGGCGCGCCACCCGGACGGGGGGAAGCCGGACGCGGGTCGCCGGGCTTGGGGCCACCGGCAGGACGGTCGCCGCCCTGCTCAGGCCGCGGGCCGGGACGAGGTCCAGGACGCGGCGCGGGAGCGTTGCCGCCACCGACGCCGAACGGGTTGTTGCCCGGACGCGGGGCACGCGGGCCGGCAGGCTTGGGAGACTGCGGGCGCGGCGGCACCACGGACGGGGACTGCCCACCAGCGGACGCGGCCGGGGCCTGCGGCTGCTGGGGTGCGGGCTGCTGCTGCGGAGCCGGGCGCGGGCCCGGACGCGGGCCACCCGGCTTGGGGCCGGGAGCCGAGGGAGCGGCCTTCGGAGCGGCAGCCGGAGCCGGAGCTGCGGCGGCCGGAGCCTGGGGCTGCTGGGCGGGCGCGGCCGGAGCCTGCGCAGCCGGAGCGGCGGGCGCGGGCTTGGGGGCCGGAGGACGCGGAGCCGCGGGCTTCGGGCCGGGCACGGCCTTCGGCGCGGACGGGGCCGCGGGCTTGCTGTCGGTTGCTGCCGGCTTCGGCTCCGCCGGGGCGGCGGGCGCCGCGGCAGCCGCGGGTGCGGGTGCCTTCGGCTTCGGAGCGGCCGGCTTGGGAGCCGACGGCTTCGAGGACTTGGCTTCGTAGGCGTCACGAAGCCGCCGGGCCACGGGGGCCTCGACGGTGGATGACGCGGACTTCACGTACTCGCCCTGCTCGGCGAGCTTGTTGAGAACTTCCTTGCTCGTAACACCGAGCTCTTTCGCGAGCTCGTGCACGCGGGCCTTGCCTGCCACTGCTCTCCTTGGTCGTGAGGCCGGCGGGCAAGTCCCATCGACCTCGTCTTAACGTCGCGCGTTCATGTCTTCAGCTTCACGGCTGACTCATGACGGGTCGACCTGCTTCCTTGTTTCCTGCTGACCCCGGGGCTGTCCCGAGGCCAAGTTCCCGTGCTGCTCCAAGTGCTCGCGCAACAGAGCGACGTCGAGTGCTCCCTGGACCCGGAGGGCCCGCGAGAACGCCCGTCGC
This sequence comes from Lentzea nigeriaca, assembly GCF_016907955.1. Taxonomy (GTDB): domain Bacteria; phylum Actinomycetota; class Actinomycetes; order Mycobacteriales; family Pseudonocardiaceae; genus Lentzea; species Lentzea nigeriaca. The sequence goes on from NZ_JAFBCX010000005.1 coordinate 168,370, forward strand.
CGCTCGGCGTTGCGCAGACATTCGAGATCGAAATGCAACCAAGCACCCCGACCAGGAAGTCGCCTGCGGAGGTCCGGAACCACCGAACCGTCCACCGCGACCACACGCAGCAGCTCAGAGGGCAACGTCCTGGTGCGGCATCCAATGCACGTGCGAACTGGGCCGATGTGTTGGGTGACCGAACCCGACGTTGAACCGTTGATAAGTCTATCCCCTGGAGCTCATTCGGCCGAACTGGATGTGACTGCTCCGGCAGCCGGGGACTCCGCATCGCTGCGGATGTCGATGCGCCAGCCGGTCAGGCGGGCGGCCAGGCGGGCGTTCTGCCCCTCCTTGCCGATCGCCAGCGACAGCTGGAAGTCCGGCACCACGACACGCGCCGTCTTGGCACGCTCGTCGAGCACTCGCACAGACACAACCTTCGCTGGTGACAAAGCATTCCCGACGAAAGTAGCCGGGTCGTCCGAGTAGTCGATGATGTCGATCTTCTCGCCGCCGAGCTCGTGCATCACGTTGCGCACGCGGGCGCCCATCGGGCCGATGCAGGCGCCCTTGGCGTTCACTCCGGCAACCGTTGATTTCACCGCGATCTTCGAACGGTGACCTGCCTCACGTGCCACCGCGGGGATCTCCACGGTGCCGTCCGCGATCTCCGGGACCTCGAGTGCGAACAGCCGCCGCACGAGGTTCGGGTGCGTGCGCGAGAGAGCGATCTGCGGTCCGCGCGCGCCGCGGGACACGCTCACGACGTAGCACTTGATGCGCTCGCCGTGGTTGTACTGCTCGCCGGGAACCTGCTCGGCCGGCGGCAGCACGCCCTCGGTGTCACCGACCTGGACGACGACCATGCCGCGGGCGTTCGCGCGGGCGTCGCGCTGCACGACACCGGCGATGATCTCGCCCTCCTTGGCGGCGAACTCGCCGAAGGTGCGCTCGTGCTCCGCGTCGCGCAGGCGCTGCAGGATGACCTGGCGCGCGGTGGTGGCGGCGATGCGGCCGAAGCCTTCCGGAGTGTCGTCCCACTCCTCCTGCACCGCGCCGTCCGGACCCAGGTCCTGCGCGAGCACGCGCACGACGCCGGTCTTGCGGTCGATCTCCACGCGCGAGTGCGCGTGATGCCCTTCGGTGTGCTTGTAGGCGGTCAGCAGTGCTGACTCGATCGCCTCGAGGACCGTCTCGAAGGGGATGTCCTTTTCACGTTCGATCGCCCTGAGGGCGGCGATGTCGACGTTCACCTCGGCTCCTCCTTCGGTGCTTTCCGAGTGAGCCGAGCCAGTTCTTCGACCGGCGGCTGCTTGAACTCGATCTCCATGACCGCGCGTTCGATGTGGCGGTACTCCACGCGCTTCAGCTCGCCCTGGTGCAGCAGCTCGACACCGGTCTCGTCGCACTCGCCGACCCGGCCGAACCACTCGACCTGCTCCGGCTGCTTGATCTTCACGAGACGCAGGTGCGCGCGCTTCCAGTGGCGCGGGCGGGTGAGGGGACGGTCGACACCCGGCGAGGTGACCTCGAGGGTGTACGGCCCGTTGATCAGGTGGTCGTGCGCGTCGAGCGCGGCGGAGACCACGCGGCTCGCCTCGGCGACCTCGTCGAGCCCGATGCCGTCCTCGCCATCCACGACGACCTTGACCAGACGGCGGCGCCCAGCCTGATTCACGTCGAGCGCGTCGAGGTCGAAGCCGACGGCTTCGAGCGCTTCCCGCACAACGGGTGCTAGCTGCGCGGCAAGCTCTCCGCGCGGCGGGCTGGACACGTGGTGTCTCCTTCAGTTCGAACGCATGAAAACCCCGGCCGACGCAGTTCCGGCGGCCGTGGTCGCCAAGACTATCTCTTTTGCCCGCGCCTCACCGACTCGCAGGGCGGCTGGCAATATGGGTTCGCGTGATCTCCGAATCGGTCAGCCGCCGCCGCGTGCTGTTCGCGGTGGCCGCCGCACCGCTCGCCGTTGCGTGCACCACAGAACCGCCCGCGCCACCACCACCGGACCCGTTGTCGGCGCTCGCGGCCCAGGCACGGGCGGATGCCGCGCTGGCCCAGACGCTGACGGCGGTGCCGGCGGCCGCGGAGATCGCCAAGGCCCGCGAGACGCACGCCAGGCTGCTGCAGGCCGAGGTCGACCGCGAACGGCCGCCGCTGTCCTCGACGGCCCCGCCCGCTCCCACCGCCCCGCCGACACCACCGGACCCGCTGGCGGCGTTGCGGACCGCTCTCGACGACGCCGTGCGCGACGCATCGGCCGTCGTCGCCAAGCTGCCTGCCTACCGCGCCGGCCTCGTCGGTTCGGTGGCCGCGGGCTGCGCTTCGCTGCGGGAGGTGCTCGCATGAGCGTGGACGCCGTTCAGACCGCGCTCGGCACCGAGCACGCGGCGCTGTGGACCTACGGCATGGTGTCGGCGTTCCTGGGCAACCAGGCCGCCGCCGTCGCGGAGGGCGCCAACGCGCACCGGGCGCGCCGCGACGCGACCGAGCGGTGGCTGCGGGACAAGAGCGCGACGCCGAACCCGCCCGCCGCCGCCTACCTGCCGCCCGCACCCGTGTCGGACGGGCCGTCGGCGCTGGCGGCGCTCGTCGCCGTCGAGCAGGACACCTGCGCGGCGTGGCGCGGCGTTCTGGAGCGCACCGACGACGCGGCGCTGCGGACTACGGCCCTGGAGGCGCTGACGACGGCCGCCGTGCGGGCGACACGGTGGCGCAAGGCCGCCGGCACCACCCCGGCGTCGATCACCCTGCCGGGTGTCGCCTCGGGCTAACCACCGTCTTCCCGCATTGCGAAAGCCACGCGGGGAGCTTTCGTACGCCAGGAGAGTACGAAAGCTCCCCGCGTACGCTAAGCGAAGGAGGACGCGAGCCTGATCGCATCCGCGGAGACCTTCTTCATCTCCTTGTTGTGCGTGAGCGCGTCGGGGTTCTTGACCGGCGAGTCCGACTCGACGATCACGACCACCTGGTCGCGTTGCTCGGAGGCGTACCCGCCGTTGGCCAGCGTGGTCAGCGGCGGCACGCTGATGGCCTTGTCCAGGACCAGGTCCTTGACGTTGCCGGTGCCGTCCTTCTGGGTCAGCTCGCGCAGCTGCTTCGCCTCGGCGGCCGACCGCATCTTCACCACGGACACCGACGAGTAGACGGTCCTGCCGTCGGGCAGCTTGGCCGTGTAGAACGCCCGCGTCAGCTGCAGGCACGGCGTGGTCTTGAAGAACGCCTGGGTCTGCCCGCTCGCGTGGGCCGCGCAGTCGCTGTCCTTCACCGGCTCCGGCAGCTGCGGCACGGTGCTGAACTCGAACTCCCCCGCGGTCTTCTGCGGCTGTGCCACGGGCTGGTCCACCGGGTCCGAGGGCTGCAACACCCACCACACGAACCCCGACACCACCGCGACGCCGACGAGCACCAGCGCCCTGCCCACCCACGTCGCCCTGCGCGTCGGCGGAGGCGGCTGCGGGGGCAGCTGCCCCTGGCGGTTTTCCATGATCGACTGGAGCTTCATCAGCTCGTCGGCCGGGTAGAGCGGCGCGGTGTCGGTCGGCCTCGGTGGGAAGCGAGGCAGGTTCTGGGTCACCTCTTCAGGTGACTGGCGTGGTTCCGACACAAGGACCCACGGTAACGGACGGCGGTCACCCCAGCGCCTTGAGCACCCGTTCCACGTCCTCGACCGTGTTGTAGAGGTGACAGGCGAACCGCGTCCTACCTGCACGAACCGACGACACGACGGTTGAAACGTGGGGTACGTCAACTGAGACGATGGCCGACCCGTTGGGGGCAAGACCCAGTCCGGTCATGAGGTGATCCGTCAGATTCACGCAATGCGCGCGCACGGCCTCCATGTCGAGCGTGGCGATCCACGGGAGTGCTACCGCCGCGCCGACGTGCGAGAACCACGTGGGCGAAAGGTCGAACCGCCGTGCGTCCGGCCGGAGCACCAGCTCGGTGCCGTAGTTCTCCTCGGTGCTGTACCAGTTCGGCGCCACCGGCCGGAGGAACTCCAGCCGGTCCGGCCGCACCGCCATCCAGGCCGCTCCGCGCGGCGCCATCAGCCACTTGTAGGCGACTCCGACGACAAAGTCGGCCCACGCCAACGACAACGGCATCCACCCGGCGGCCTGCGAGACGTCCAGCAGCACCGGTTTGCCGCTCGCCCGCAACGCTTCGAGGTCCGCGATCGCGCCGTCCGCCGACTGCACCACGCTCACCGCGACGAGATCCGCATCGTCCACTGTGGACACGATCTCGTGGCCGGCCGCGACGAACGGCAGCGTGACGCTGGTGAACTCGCCTTCGTGCAGGAAGACCTTCGACCCCGCGGGCAGCGCCTGCGCGACCAGTGACACGAACTGCGAGACCGTGGCGCCGCACACGACCGACGTCGCGGGCACCCCGATCAACCGGCCGAACGCCGCACGGGAGGTCTCGACGACCTCGTTGAACGACGACGACGTGTCCTGGCCGCGCCGCCACCGTTCGTGCGCGGCCGAGACCGCGTCGGCCACGTGCCGCGGAGGCACACCGATGGACGCCGTGTTGAGGTAACCGGGCTCGACGTCGAAGACCGCCCCGAACGCCTCACGCACGGGCGAGCTGCTTGCCGCGCTTGCGTCGCGCGTAGACCTGCTTCTTCACCTTGGCGATCACGGTTCCATCCTGCCCGACGACGTCCGTCTCGAACCAGACCAACGCCTTCTCGCCGGACGCGGTCTGGTCCAGCACCTGCTCGACGTGGTCGTCGGTCAGCCTGAACTCGGCGTACACGGTGCCGCGGCCCGGCGCGACGAACTCGATCTCGCCGGCCTGGTCCCACACCACGTGCTCACCGCCGAGCTGGTGGAACAGCAGCAACACCCAGAACGGGTCGGTCATCGCGAACAGCGAACCGCCGAAGTGGGTGCCGAAGAAGTTGCGGTTCCACGGGCGCAGACGCATCTTGACGCGCGCGTACCGGTAGTCCGGCGAGATCTCGACGACGCGGATCCCGGCGAACAGGAACGGCGGCCACAGGTTCATCCCCAGGCGCAGGCGGTTTGCCTTCATAAAAAACAGTGTTACACAACGTTCGCCAGACTGTCCGCAACTTCCCGCGGCGAGGGCATGTGACGTATCTCTTCCGCCACCCGACCTGCGGCTTCCCGGTAGTGATCGTCCACAAGCAACAGTCGCGCGCTCTCCGCGATCGCCTCGGCACCCACCGCGTCCGGCCACACCGCCGCTCCAGCCGCGACGAGCGCCGCCGCGTTGCCGAACTGGTCCGCGCCCTGCGGCAGCACGACCTGCGGGACACCCGAGGCCAGAGCGGCCAGCATCGTGCCGCTGCCGCCGTGGTGGACGACGACGTCCGCCTGCTTGATCACCTCGGCCTGCGGCAGCCACCTCCCCGGTGCCGCGACCACCACCTGGGCGTCGAGCCTGCCGAGCCCCCGCACCGCCGTCGCGAAGAGTTCCTCGCCGCCGAACACCGTCCCGAACGTGACGTAGATCAGCTTCTCGTGGGTGCGTGCCGGAACCTCGCCCGGCTGCGCGTGCGGCACAGGTCGCAGCAGGATCCGGTCGTCGAGGAAACCCTTGTCCTGCAACGAAGGCGGGCAGATGTCGAGGTGCCTGCCGCCGGCGGGCCGCGCCAGCCCGACGCCTTCGCCGAACATGCGGCCGAACCCGTGCCACAGCACCGGAAACGCCCGCCTGCGCGCCTCCTCGAACACCTCGGGCACGGCCCAGCCGCTGATCACCAGGTCGGGCAGGACGCGTTCGAGCTCCGGCGCGATGTCGTCGGCGTAGATCTCGCCGAACACCAGGCCGGGCCGGAACGGCCGCAGCCCCAGCCGGTTCAGCTCCGGGTGCATCTCGTCGCCGACCGCGAAGTGGACCTCGTGCCCGGCATCGCGCAGTGCGAGCGCCAACGGGATCAACGGATAGGTGTGGCCGACGGTGGCCATGCTGGCGAAGAGCACGCGCATGCTGCGAACTTACGGGTCGTTCGTAAGATCTGAAGGCATGCGCAGCGAGGAGATCCAGGTCCGCACCGGTTCGGAAGAGGTCGTCCACGACCTCACGCGCGAGTGCGAGCGGTTCCTCGACGGCGAGAACGGCGACGGCCTGCTGCACGTGTGGGTGCCGCACGCGACCGCCGGTGTCGCCATCATCGAGACCGGCGCGGGCAGCGACGACGACCTGCTGACCGCGCTGGAACGCATCCTGCCCCGCGACGTGAAGTGGCGGCACCGGCACGGCACCCCAGGCCACGGCCGTGACCACGTGATGCCCGCGCTGGTGCCGCCGTACGCGACGATCCCGGTGCTAGGCGGTGTGCTGGCGCTCGGGACGTGGCAGTCGGTCTGCCTGGTCGACACGAACGTCGACAACCCCGTCCGGACGGTCCGCCTGAGCTTTCTTGCCGGCTAGCAGCAGCACGATCCCGGCGAGAGCGATCCCACCGAACACCCACCACTCGGTGCTGATCGAGCCGTCGTACATCAGGGTGCGCAGACCCTCTGCGGAGAAGCGGAACGGCGTCCACGACCACAGGACCGCCCGGTAGACCGGGTTGAGCAGTTCAGGAACCTGACCGGCGACCGCGGGTGCCATCAGGTACAGCACACCGAGGATGCCCATCGCGCGGATGCCGAGGTGCTTGAACAACCCGGCCTGCAGCAGCGCGAACGACACCGCGACGGTGACCATGAAGGCGAGTGCGGTCGCGCTGACCGTGATGCCCCACCACGCCAGCAACCCCGTCACGGAACCGACGACCAGCACGGCCGCGGTGACCGAGGAGAGCAGTCGGAACCGGCGGCCCCTCAGCACCACGAACAGCAGCCCGGCGACCATGCCGCCGACCCACATCAGTGCCGACGCGGCCAGCGGCGCCGTGCGTTCGGCCGCGGACACGACCGGGGCCTCGACCTTGACCGGCAGCCCCGCGCCCTGCGCGACACCGGTCAGCACCTGCTGGGCGACCTGCGTGCCGGACGGGTTGATCGCGGGGTTGAGCCGGATCATCGCCTGACCGGGTGAGATCTCGAGAACGCCGTAGACCTCCTTGTCCGCCAACAGGGTCCGGGCTTCGGCCGCCTCCGCGACCCTGATGTCGACCTCGGCCGAGTCGGCGGCTCTGACGCGCTCCGCGATCGGCGGAGGCGCCACGACGGCGAGCGGGACGTCGTGCGGGTGCACGGTCGCCTGCACGCCGAAAGTGAGCAGTCCCAGGAGAAACGCCACCACCGCGCCTGCGACGGCGGTGACCAGCGCGGTGCGCATCACTGACCTCCGTTTGTTCATCACGTGTTGAATTCGATGGAACCGTACGCCCGACACGCCAGGGAAGTCAACGCCTGATGAATTAATCACCGTCGGCCCCACCAGGTACCGTTCCCCCGTGACTTACCCAGGCGGTGGACAGGGCGGCTGGAACAACCAGCAGGGCTGGGGCCAGCAGCAGGGGGACTACTCGGGCGGCTACCAGGTCGGCGGCCCTCCGCAGACAGGTGGTTTCCCGCAGCAGGGCTACGGCCAGTACGGCGGTCTGGGCGTCTACGGCGGGTTCGACAGCGAGCCCCCGAAGAAAAAGAAGACGCTCTGGCTGGTGATCAGCGCGGTCGTGCTGGTGCTGCTCGTCGGCGGCGGCGTGACGTGGCTCGTGGTGTCGCGCGACAAGGGCGACCCGAACGCGCAGAACAACCCGTCCACCCCGACCAGCGCCTCGCCCCAGCCCAACGCCGGGTGCAAGAACGACGACATGAAGTGCGTCGTGACGTCACTCGGCTACAACTACGAGGTCCCGAAGAGCTGGAACGTCATCAACGACGCGCGGATCCCGATCGAGAAGGTCTCCGGCGCCACGCTGTCCGGCGTCTCCGCGTACGGCGACTACGACTGCGAGGGCAAGTCGTACACCAAGGGCACGAACGGCGGCGCGCTGCTCCCCAAGGGCGACATCAACCAGACCGCGACCGACTTCGCCAAGGCCGTCGCGACGCAGTTCTACTCCTCCGGCGGCGACCCGCAGGTGGCGGTGGGGCAGCCCAAACCCGTGAAGATCCAGCACACCCAGAAGGACGGCCAGAAGGTCGTCATCGAGGGCGTGCAGGTCGACGCCACGGTCACCCAGTCCGCCAACAAGTGCCTGGCGAGCAAGGGCATCGTCAAGGTCGTCGTGCTGAACGGCAGCAGCAAGCTGCACGTGCTGGTCGTGAACGGCGACCTGGAGGGCGGTGGAGGTGGGGCGAACCCACCGCTGCCCAAGGAGGCCGAGCTCCAGAAGATGATCGACTCGCTGGTGCCGACCACGTAGTCCTCAGCGCGTGCCGCCGTTCGACGGGACGGCGGCGGGCAACGGGTTCTCGGTGGTGATCTGCTCCAGCACCGCCATCGCCTTGCGCTCCCACAACGCGAGCCGCAGTTCCTGGAACGTCATCATCGCCTGCTCGACGATGGCGATCGCGTGGAACGTCTCGCCCCGCTGCGACACCAGCTGCGCCAGGTCGAGCCGGATCCGCGCCGCTCCCACGCGGTCGAGGTTCTCCTCGCACAACCGGATCGCGCGCCGCAGCAACCGGCCGGCCTCGGCGAACATCCGCATGCGGCCGTGGATCAGGCCCAGCGAGTGCAGCGCGTAGCTCTCGCCGACCGTGTCGCCGGAGCGTTGCACCATGCCGAGCACCGACGTGATGAGGTGCTGCGCCTGTTCGTAGCGGCCCTGAACCAACATCGCGCCGCCGAGCCGGTACAGCACCTGGGCCTCGACGCGAGGGCTGGAGATCTCCCGGCACATGCCGAGCGCGCCGCGCAGCTGTCCCACCGCGAGCTCGTGTTCGCCGCGGTCCAGCGACAGCTGTGCGAGCTGGGACACGACGTACGCCTGACCCACGACGTCGCCGACGCGTTTGAAACCGGCCAGCGACTGCTCGAAGATCTGGGTCGCGAGTTCCGGACGGCCCTCGTTGTACTCGAGCAGGCCCAGGTTGCGGCGCACCAGGGCGAGGCCGTGGGAGTCGTCGAGCTCGGTGAAGAGTTCCAGAGCGGGTTCCAGTGCGGCGCGGGCCGTTTCCATGCGGCGCTGGCTGTGGTGCAACGATCCCAGCGAGCACAGCAGGGCGGCGGTGCCGCGCCTGTTGCCCGCCCTGCGGGTCGCGTCGAGGGCTCGCTCGTGGGTCTGCTGCCAGTCGTCGAGGTAGCTGCGGGTCTCGAACAACGTCACGAGGGTCATCGCGAGGTCCCAGCACAGTTCGTCCAGTCCCGCGTCGGCGGCCTGCAGCACGGCCGCGCAGATGTTCGGGCGCTCGCTTTCCAGCCACCCCAACGGGTCCTGCAGCACCTGGTCCAGGTACGGGGCGTTCGGCTGCCAGCGCCGGCCGTTGCCGTGCAGGACGGTGAAGTCGCCGCCGTAGAGGCGTTGGTGGGCCTGTTCCGCCATCGCGAGCCAGCCGCCTGCCACGCGTTCCACGGCGGCGAGCTGGGTGGCCGGGGACTCGTGGACGGCCAGCTGTTCCTTGGCGAACAAGCGGATCAGGTCGTGGAAGCGATACCGCGGCAGGCCCGTGACGTCGCTGCCGACCACGTCGAGGAGCTGGGCGTCGACGAGGCGCTCCACGAGGTCGAAGCCGCGGTGGCGGTCGTCGTCGGTGAGCGCGGAGGCGGTCCAGACCGGCAGGCTTTCCGCCTCCAGCAACGACATCAGCCGCATCACCCGGCACGTTTCGGGTTCGAGGCCGTCGTAGGTCATCGAAAGGCTGGCACGCACGACCATGTCGCCGTGCACCAGTTCGTCGAGACGGTGGCGTTCGTCGGCCAGACGTCCGACCATCGAGGCCAACGTCCAGTGCGGGCGAGCCGCAAGTCGTGCGCCGATGATGCGCAACGCCAGGGGCAGACCTCCGACGACATCCACCAACGCTGACGCCGCAACGGGTTCGCCCTCCAGGCGCTGCGTGCCGATGATGCGGCCAAGCAGTTCCATCGCGTCGTGGGAGTCCATGAAGTCGACATCGACCAAATGAGATCCGGCCAGACCTGTCAACCTGGTTCTGCTCGTGACGATGACACCGCAAGTTGGCGAGCCCGGAAGCAGTTGGTGCACCTGCGACTCGCTGGCAGCGTCGTCGAGAACGACCAGGACACGGCGGTTGGCGAGCATGCTGCGGTACATGTCCGCGCGTTCGTCCACGCCGTCGGGCAAAGTGGAACCCACGGCGCCCAACGCGGACAGGAACCGGCCGAGAATCTCGGCCGGTGTGGCCGGTTCGGCCTGGGTGCCGCGCAGGTCGCAGTAGAGCTGGCCGTCCGGGTAGGTCTCGGCGGCGACGCGGTGGGCGACGTGCACCGCGAGAGCGCTCTTACCGATGCCCGCCTTGCCCGCGATGTTCACCACGGGCATCGTCAGATGATCGCCTGACAGCACGCTTTCGGCGCGCGCCACGACGTCCTGGCGTCCGATGAAGTCCGAGATGGTGGCGGGAAGCTGGTGCGGTGACACGACGTTCTGCACGGTGACCGGGACGGACTTCTCGTGGTCGAGCCGCAGCATCTCGTCGTCGGTCAGGATCGCCGTCTCGAGTTTGCGGAGCTGGTCGCTCGGTTCGAGACCGAGGTGTTCGATGAAGAGGTCGCGGCCAGTGCGATAGACGTCGAGGGCTTCCGACTGCCGGCCGGAACGGTAGAGCGCGAGCATGAGCTGACCGCGCGGGCGTTCCCGCAACGGATGTTCCGTCACCATGCTCTGCAATTCGCCGATGAGAGTGTGATGCCTGCCGAGCAACAACTCGATGTCGATGCAGTTCTCCAGCACCGACAGGCGTTTCTCGTCCAGCCGCAGTGCTTTGTTCTGCAACGTGGCCGCGGCGCCGCCGAGTGCGGGCCCGCGCCACAACCCCAGTGCCTGCCGCAGGACCGCCGACGCCTCCTCCATGCGTCCCTGGCGGACGGCGGCGTCGGAGTCGGCCACGCGGCGTTCGAAGATGAAGGCGTCGATCTTGTCGCCGGCGACGCGCAGCAGGTAGCCGGGCTGCCGGGTCTCGATCTGGGCGTCGACGCCGACCCTCGCGAACTCCCGCCGGAGCGCGGAAACGCAGATCTGGATCTGTGCCCGTGCGGTCGACGGCGGGGTGTGCTCCCAGACGAGGTCGATCAGCTGGTCCATGCTGACCACGCGGTTTGCCTCGAGCAGCAGAGCGCCCAGGATCGTCTGCTGACGTCCTGGGGGCACCTGAACCTGTTCCTCGGGGCCGATGACCTCGATCGGGCCGAGCAACTTGAAAATCAGCTTCTCATCCGGGGCGGAGCTCATGACGGACGACCCCTCGCGCCTTTGTCTCTCGCAAAGCCCCAACACCTCACGCTCCGGACGACTACCGCTACGAATTCTCCGTGACGGAATTGCGTTTGCCGATGCTGCCGAAGACGCGGAAAAAGGCACTTCCAGGGCGTCACCTCAAGATCGGGTTAAAATGTGAAAGTATTTCACTTCCGCCTTTGACCTCCGTCGTCCACAACCACAGATTGCCACTCCGATGCGTGATGATCTCCAAAGTTAGCCTTGGCGGGTAAAACTGTCAAGATCCTTCTTGTGTATCAGTGAACGATCCACCATAATACGCCCGATCTCAATAGGTATCTCAGTTGGAGATACCAGGACCAGCACCATCGCGGCAGATCAAGCGCTACGTGTGCCCAAGAATTCACGAGCGCGGGTGGCGGTGTTCACAGCGATCGTACGGTACGACACCAAGCAGCCGGAACGCCTCATCGGCACTACTCCGAGCGGCACAAACCGTTCGTTCGGATCGCTAACCGCACCCAACCATTGCGGTACACCGCACCTAATTCCGCGGATAAGCCACCACCCAGCGTAGTAACAGCTGTTTGCCGCCTGACCCTTCAGGCGCAGAAGCGTCTCAATTGGCGACTTCGGCTGCGCCATCACGGCCGATTGATACGCGGTGGGTACGCGATAGAGCGGCGATGGGCGACGCTCCTAACTTCTGTTCGCGGGTACCGCTCGAAGGTGCCTGAAGCAGAACTCAAGCCGAGGTCCGAGCAAGGAGGCCGACATGATCCGCAAGACGACCGCCGCCGCCCTGGTTCTCTCCGCCGTTCCCGCGGCCCTGGCTGTTTCCCTCTTCTGCGGCACCGCACAGGCCGACAACGACACCCCCTGGGGTCGCGGCATCACCGTCCCCGGCGTCGTCACCGTCCCCGGCGACGACACGCCCTGGGGCAAAGGCAAGGACGCCTCCGATGACACGCCGTGGGGTCGTGGCGTCACCGTCGCCGACAACGACACCCCCTGGGGCTGATCTCTCCTCTCCCTCCGGATAACCACCAATGGAGGCCAGAACCATGCGATTCCACCTGCTGGGCTCACTCGAAGTCCTCGACGACGACATGCCAGTGCCACTGGGCGGCGTCAAGCAGCGCGCGGCTCTGGGTTTCCTCCTGCTGCACGCCAACCGCGTGGTGGCGACCAGCAAGCTGCTCCAGGCGCTGTGGTCGCGGGACGTTCCGCCAACCGCCCGCAAGATGCTCCAGAACGCGGTCTCCGGACTGCGTGGCGTTCTCACTCCACCCGGCAGCGGCGCAGAGGGGTCAGCAGTGCTGCTGACCCACGCGCCTGGCTACCTGCTCCGCGTGGATCCCGACTCTCTCGACCTGTCGCTCTTCCAGCAGCTGACCGAACAGGGCCGGGGCGAACTGGCCTCCGGCAACTGGCCCGCGGCCGCGACGGTGCTCCGCAGGGCGCTGAGCCTGTGGCGCGGACCCGTGCTCGCGGATCTCGCGGAAACCGGGATCAACTGGCCGGAGCTGACCGCCATCAAGGACTGGCGGCTGGCGACGCAGGAGGACTGCTTCGAAGCGGAGCTCGCCTGCGGACGGCACTACGAGATCATCGGCGAGCTGGAGTCGCTGATCGAGGCCGAGCCATATCGCGAACGGCTCAACGGGCAGCTGATGCTCGCCCTGTACCGGTGTGGCCGGCAGGTGGACGCGTTGAGCGTCTACCGCCGCACGAGGGCGGCGTTGGTCGAGGAGCTCGGCTTGGAGCCGGGCCGCGAGCTCCAGGAGCTGGAGCGCGCGATCCTCGACCACGCCCCCGCGCTGGACCTTCCGCCGTCGGTGCACCGCAGGCACCTGCTGGCGGTCGGCCAGTCCCCTGCCCCTGTTCCTGCTCCCGTGGTCATCACGCCGCCGGTCACCGACGCCCCGGCGATGGACGTGACGACCGTGGAGCGCAAGCTCGTCAGCGTCGCGATGGTGTCCGCCCAGCCCGGTCTCGCGGCCGGTGACGGCGACCCCGAGGACGTCGACGAGGTGCACCAGGAAGTCTCTGCCATCGTGCGTGCCGAAGTGACGCGTCTGGGTGGCGTCGTCAGCGGCAACGTCGGTTCTGTGTTCTTGGCTCTGTTCGGTGTGCCACGCACGGCGGAGGACGACGCCGACCGTGCCGTGCGTGCGGCGTTGGCGATTCGCGACCGGTTGGGCTCTGTCGCGGACGTGCAGATCGGTGTGGCCACGGGCGATGCTCTGGTTCGCTTGCCCGCATCAGGTGCGCCCTCTGCGTCCGGTGTGCTGCTCGACCAGTGCCGTCAGCTGATGACGCTCGCGCCGCTGGGCGCTGTGCGTGCCTGCACCGCGACCCGTGACGCGAGCTCGTGCGTGACGTGGGCGGCCGACCCCGCGCCGACCGGTGGCTGGCAGGCGGTCTCGTGCGTCTCCCCACGTGGCAAGACGCGACGTGTGCGAGCTTCGGTTCCGTTCGTTGAGCGCGAACGTGAGCTCTTTGTGCTGCAAGGACTTCTGGAGGAGGTGCGGGACCGCCGCCGTCCCCACTTCGTCACGGTTCTCGGCGAAGCCGGTGTGGGCAAGACCCGTCTCGTCGACGAACTCATGACGTCGTGCTCGACCGCTTTGCGCGGCACCGCAACGGCTTTCGGCGGCGATCACGGCTACGGCCCGCTGTCCGACGTCGTGCAGGGCTTCTCCTCCCCCGAGGCCCTGCACGACGCGCTCACCACGCTGGTCGGGGCCGGCGAGCTCGCGGACCGGCTGCACGCGAGCCTGGCGGGGCTGGCCACGCCCTCACCGGACGTGCCGGCCGATTTCGCGGCGTGGCGGCGGTTCTTGGAGGAGATCGCGGACTCGGGCCCGCTCGTCGTCTTCCTCGAGGACCTCCACTGGGCGAACGACGTGGTGCTCGACTTCGTGGAGGAGCTGAGCGAGCACGCGGGTTCCGTGCCTCTGCTGGTGGTCGTCACCGCGCGTCCCGAACTGCTGCAGCGCCGTCCCTCCTGGTTCGGCGGCAAGCGCAACGCGACCACGATCAGCCTGGAACCGTTGTCCCACAACGGAAGCCGGAGCTTGCTCAACTCGCTGCTGCCGGCCAGGGAACTGCCGTCCGAGCTGTGGCAGGCCTTGATCTCGTGCGTCGGTGGCAACCCGTTGTTCGCGACCGAGTACGCCCGGATGGTGTCCGATCCGCGCACGCCGTGCCTGCACAACGAAAACGGTCTGCCGGTGCCCTCGTCCGTGCGCGCAGTCCTGACCGCACAGGTCGACTCGTTGCCGTTCGAGGTGAAGGCGGTCCTGCAGGACGCCGCCATCGTGGGTGATCTGGTCTCACCCGGCGCGGTGGCCGCGACGGGCCGGCGCGACCCCGGTGACGTCGCCAAGGCGCTGGAGCTGCTGGAAAAGCGGGACTTCCTGCGCCGGCAGGGCCGCAACAGCGAGACCGGCGAGATCGAGTACGGGTTCCGGCACCAGCTCGTCCGCGACGTCGTGGCCGATCAGCTGCCTCGCGCGGTGCGCGCGGCGAAACAGCAACGCGCCCTCGCGTGGTTCGAGGAGCCGGCACTCGACCTCACCAACCGCCGAGCAGGCTGAACCCCTTGAAGTCGATGAAGGGCTCCTTCATCCACGTGGTGGACGAAGGAGCCCTTCATCGTCGATCTGGGTCAGTGCTGCGGAGCCCGGCGCGGACGGCCGGTGCGCTCGGTCCGGCCGAAACCACGGCCGCCCTCGGAGCGCTCCGAGCGGCGCGGACCGCCGCGGAACTCGCCGCCTTCCGAGCGACGGCCGGAGCCACCGCGGTACTCACCGCGGCCACCGGCCGACGGGGCACCGAAGCGACGACCGCCACCGCCACCACCGCGGCGGGCCGGCTTCTCGCGCTCGATCACCGGCTCACCGCTCGGGGTGCGGGCACCCGTGATGCGGATCAGGTCCTCGTCGCCGGGGCGCACCTTCGTGCTCTCCGGACGGATGCCCGCGCGCGCTGCCATACCCTGGACGGCGCGGCGCTGGTCGTGCGTGACCAGCGTGACGACCGTGCCGGACTGACCGGCGCGAGCCGTGCGGCCGGCGCGGTGCAGGTAGTCCTTCGGGTCGGCAGGCGGGTCGACGTGGACGACCAGCGAGACGTCGTCGACGTGGATGCCACGGGCCGCCACGTCCGTCGCGATCAGGACCGGCGTGGTGCCCTCGCGGAACTCGCCGAGCACGCGCGTGCGGGCGCTCTGGGCCTTGCCGCCGTGCAGGGCGCCCGCGTGGACGCCGACGGAGCGCAGCTTCTTCGCGAGGCGGTCGACGTGGTGCTTGGTGCGCACGAACATGATCGTGCGGCCCTCACGCGCGGCCACCTCGGTCACCACCGTCTGCTTGTCCTCCTGGGACACGAACAGCAGGTGGTGCTCCATCGTCGTGACGCTCGCGGTGGGCGGGGCCACCGAGTGCGTCACCGGGTCGTGCAGGTACTGGCGGACCAGCTTGTCCACGTCGCCGTCGAGCGTCGCGGAGAACAGCAGGCGCTGCCCGTCCTGCGGGGTCAGGTCGAGGATCGCGCGGACCTGGGGCATGAAGCCCATGTCCGCCATCTGGTCGGCCTCGTCCAGCGCGGTGATCTCGACCTGGGAGAGGTCGCAGGTCTGCTGGCGGACGTGGTCGGACAGGCGGCCCGGCGTGGCGATCAGCAGGTCGACGCCGCGGCGCAGGTGGTCGATCTGGCGCGGGAACGACGTGCCGCCCACGACGGTGCGGCACCACAGGCCCAGCGAACGGGCGTGCGGCATGAGCGCCGTCTCCACCTGCATCGCGAGCTCGCGGGTCGGGACGAGGATGAGGCCGCGCGGCTTGTGCGGCATCGAGCGGCCGCCCGCGAGGCGGGTCAGCATCGCCAGGCCGAACGCCAGCGTCTTGCCGGAGCCGGTCTGACCGCGGCCGAGGATGTCACGGCCGGACAGCGAGTCGGGAAGGGTGGCCGCCTGGATCGGGAACGGCTCGGTGATCTCGTTGGCGGCGAGGGAGCGGATCAGTGCGTCGCTGAGGCCGAGCTCGGCGAACGAGGGCAGCGGGCCTTCCGGCAGCGTGCTCTCGAAGTGCTCGGCGACGATCGGTTCCTCGACCCGCTGCTGCGGGCGCGAGGAGTTGCCCTGGCGGCCCGAGCGGCGCCGCGGCCTGCGGCTGAAAGAGCGCTCGGAACGACCTTCGGACATGGATGGCAAAACAAACCTCCGAGACATGGCACGTCTCAAGGCTGCCCCGCGCGCTACCGCGGTGCCGATCACGAGGACGGGCCCGGCGTGATGGTCACGCCGCTGATGAGTGGGTGGACGCACCGGTCAACGGCTGTCAGGCCTTCATCGGTGCACAGCACAGTCTAGCTGATCATTGACGGTGCGATGCGCGCCCGGCCGTGTCGTTGGACACGGCAGGGCGCGCGCGTGGCTCACATCATGCCCGCCACGTCCAGCAGCGTCGCCACCAGCGCGGACGGGTCGCCGATCTCCGGCTGGAGACCGCGCGAGGCGAACCAGCCGGCGATGTTGCGGACGTCGCGGTCGAGGAACTCCACGCCGCGCGGGTTCGCGACGAGGTCGACCACCTGCGGCAGGTCGATCATGATCAGCCTGCCTTCGTGGACCATCAGGTTGAACGCGGACAGGTCGCCGTGCGTGAGGCCCGCCTCCGCGAGCGTCATCAGCGTGGCCACCAGCTGACGCCACAGGTCGAGCAGTTCGTCCTCGTCCGGACGCGTCTGCGCGAGCCGTGGTGCCGCGGTGCCCTCGTCGTCACCGATGAACTCCAGCAGCAGTTCGGTGCCACTGCGCTGCACCGGATACGGTACGGGCGCGCCGATCTGCCACAGCCTGGCGAGCGCGGCGAACTCCGCGACCGCCCACTGCTCCGCGATCAGGTTGCGCCCGAACGCGGTGCGGTTCTGGACAGCCCGCAGCTCGCGGGACTTCTTCATCTTGCGACCCTCCAGATACCCCGCGTCGCGGTGGAACATCCGGTGGTCGTTGCTGCGGTAGCGCTTGGCGGCGAGCAGGCACGCCTTCTCGCCCATCGCGCGCTCCAGCAGGAAGACGTCCGCTTCCTTGCCGGTCTTCACGATGCCCAGCTCGCGGTCGACCGCGGCGAGCTCGGTGACGAGCCAGCTCGGGTACGGCTTCGGCCCCTGCTCGGCGTCACCCCACGTCGACCAGCGATCGCCGTCCTCGGGGGTGTCCGCCGTGCTGAGCTGGTCCTCGCGCAGTCGCGAAACCCGCAGCTTTTCCTCTTCTGTCATGCGGCCGCGACGCGTCGGTTCCGCGTCGTCGGCGGTGCGCTTGCCGCGCTTTCCCATGCGCTGCTTGGTGTCAGCGCCGTCGAAAGTGGACTCGTAACGGTCGTAAAGATCGTGCTCGCGCACGGTGGGGTCTCCCGAAAGATGAAGGTGACCGCCCCACTGGCGCTCTGCGATCAAACGATGCTGATCAGGCGCGAAGGGCGGAGGGACGGGTCCTGCGGCCACGTCCGAAGACAGGCTCTGACATGTCGCACCTCCTCGTTCCCACACGCCGCACTTCGGCTGCGGTGAAGCTTGCCCGGTCGTCTCCCAGGCGCGCAACCGAATTAATCGGTGATCAGGTCCGCGGTCTTCTCGCCGGTCTGCACGACCTTGAGCCCGGCCTTCTGCGCGAGCCTGACCAGGCCTTTCAGGTCGCTCGGCTCCGCGCTCGTGGTCACCAGGGCACGCGCGAGCAGACCCTTGTGCGCCTTGTTGAAGTGGCTGACGACCTTGCCCTCGCTCGTGATCACCCGGACGACGACGGCGTGCGGGATCTTCGCGAGGCTCGAGTACGCACCGGACCGAAGGTCGACGACGAACTCGTCGGCGCTTTTGAAGACCGGCTCCAGCACCGGCTTCCACAGCGTGCGCAGACTGCCGTGCGACGGGAGCGTGCAGCCGCCGGACAGCCGGTACGCGGGCACCGGATCGCCGCCACGGATCGCGCCGAACAACGCCGACGCGACCGCGAGCCGCCGGTAGGCGCGTTCCTTCTCGGCCTTCTTGAGGGTGCCGAAGTCCAGGTTGTCGTAGAGGACGCCGGTGTAGCGCAGCAGTGCGGGCGTGGTCGCCGACGTGCGCAAAGCCGCGTTGCGCTCGACCTCGTCGAGCTGACGCTCGGAGATGTCGAGCGCCTTGAGGCTCGCCGGCACGTCGTTCGCCAGGTCCTCCAGTGCGGACACCAGCTTGTCCCGCACGGGGTTGAGCTCAGGGAACGACAGCGCGTCGAGATCGAGCGGCGCACCCTCGCCGCCGATCGCCTTGGTCTCCGACGGGGGAAGCAGCACCAGCACGGTTGGAAAGAGTAGGGCAACGCCGGAAAACCGCTGGACCTGCGTGCTGGCCTGGGAGGTGGACGCGCTCGATCGCCTGTACCGCTCGCTCGACGCACGGATGCGTACCGAGGACACGGATGCGTCCCGAGGACGTCGTCGTTCTCGTACTGGAGGCCCAGCTCTCGTTGACGTCCGCCGGACACCGGGCGATCGGGGTGGCGGCCGGGCGGCTCTAGTTCAGCGGTGGAACGCCCGGCTCGATCCTCCGGGTGGACGCCGGTTCGAGCCCGGCCCGCCGGTCACCCGTGCGGCACACCCCGCGACGCGCCACGGCGCCTGCACCGTCAGGTACGCGAGGCCGAGCGTGCCGCGCCACCCGCGCAGGATGGGTGCGGTGCCGGTCCACCTTCGCCCCGATCTCCGCCGCGCGCACCCAGCCCGAACGGACGCCGGATCGAACCCGGCCGCACACCGATGCAGCACACCCCGACGCGCTACGGCGCCTGCAACGTCAGATACGCCAGACCGAGCGTGCCGCGCCACCCGCGCAGGCGATGGGTGCGGTGCCGGTCCGCCTTCGCCCCGATCTCCGCCGCGCGCACCCAGCCCGAACGGACGCCGGATCGAACCCGGCCGCACACCCCCGCAGCACACCCCGACGCGCTACGGCGCCTGCAACGTCAGATACGCCAGACCGAGCATGCCCCGCCAGCCACGTAGGCGGTAGGTGCGGTGCCGGTCCGCCTTCGTCCTGACCTCCGCCGCGTGTTCCGAGTCCGGGTGGTCGCGCAGCCAGCGTTCCCACGCCAGCGCGTGGCCGTTCTCGAACACGTCCCACTCGTCGAGGTTCGCCTGTTCCACCGCGAGCAGGCGGTAGCCGTGCGCGTGGGCGAGGTCGACGAGATCGGCCAGCGAGCCGTACTGGTCGCGTGGGATCGGCATGGCGGCGAGTTGCTCGGCGGTCGGCTCGCGTTCCCAGAAACCCTCGCCCAGCAACAGCTTTCCGCGCGGACTGAGCAGATTCTTCGCTGCGGTGAGCGCGTTCGCCGTGTGCTGCAACGGGTCTCCACCCCACACCTGGCTGGCGCCGTTGACGATGATCGCGTCGGCCGGCGTGCGCGGCTGCCACCGTGCGACGTCGGCCACCTCCAGGCTGACCCGCTCCTCCAGGCCGCGTGCCTCGGCGGTGGCCTGGGCGTGCGCGATGGCCGTGGCGTCCAGGTCGACGCCCGAGCCGGTGGCGGTGGGCGCGGATTCGAGGGTGCGCAGGAGGAACTCCGCCCAGCCGCAGCCCACGTCGACGACGTGTGCGCCGTCGAGCGGGTGCAGGCTGTGGATCAGGCGGGTGGCCCGTTCCTCGGACAACGGGCCGTGGAACGTGAGGTCCTCGTGCAGTGGCGCGATCTCCGGTGTCGTCATCGCGATGCAGGATCGCGCCGGCGGTCTGG
Source organism: Lentzea nigeriaca (assembly GCF_016907955.1). Lineage (GTDB taxonomy): Bacteria > Actinomycetota > Actinomycetes > Mycobacteriales > Pseudonocardiaceae > Lentzea > Lentzea nigeriaca. The sequence continues at coordinate 188,394 of NZ_JAFBCX010000005.1, forward strand.
TCCGCACAACGCGTTATTCAGTTGTTGGGGTCATCACCTCCCCGTAGCTTCGATCGGCGTGGAACTCGTGTGGCGCGCGCTCACGACAGCGGACACCCCAGCGGTGGCCGCGCTCCACCACGCGGCTGAGGCGGTCGACGGCACCGGTGAGTCATTGTCCGAAGAGGACTTCGCCCGGTCGTTCGCCGAGACCGACCTGCCTGGCGGGTCGCTGGCTGTGCTCGTGGACGACGCGCTCGTGGCGTACGGCCTGGTCATGCCGCGCGACAATCCCGTTGGCACGCACCGCATTCGCCTGGACGGAACGGTGCACCCCGACTTCCGCCGCCACGGCATCGGGCGCGACCTGATGCTGCGCCTCGTCGCGCTGGCGCGTGAGTTGCACACCGCCCGCCACCCGGCCCTGCCGCTGGTGGCGAAGACCATGGTCGAGAGCCGCTCGGCAGGGCACGTGGCACTGGCCGAGTCGCTCGGCTTCAGCGCGGACCGCCACTTTTGCGAACTGGAGGTGGCACTGGGCGAGTCACTCGCCCAGGCGCCGATCCCGCCTGCCTATGAGATCGTGCCGTTCTCCGCAGCCCGCGACGAAGAGGTCCGGCTGGTGTACAACGCGGCGTTCGCGCAGCACTGGGATTGGGTCGAGCGCAGCCCGCAGGACTGGGCGGCGTCGTTCACCGGCAGCAAGCGGTTCGTTCCCCAGACCTCCTTTCTGGCGCTGCGGGACGGCGCCGTGATCGGTTTCGTGCTCTCGAGGCACTACCCGGTCGTCGAGGAGAGGACGGGCGTGCGCGAACTGTGGATCGGCGACGTCGGCACCCTGCGGGAGCACCGCGGGCGTGGCGTCGCCTCCGCCTTGCTGAGCCGGACGCTGACTCAGGCGAAGGCGCAGGGCTACCAGCGCGCGGCACTGTCCGTGGACACGGCCAACTCGACCCGTGCGCTCGGCGTGTACGAGCGCGCCGGGTTCGAGGTGAGGCGGACCTGGATCGACTACGGGTTGCCGGTCGGCTGGAGCTCTTCGCCTGCCTGACCGACACAGAACTCGTTGCCGTCCGGGTCGGCCAGCACCGACCAGACGAGGCCGGGGATGCTGTGCACCGCGACCTCCGTGGCACCGAGTCCGACGAGCCGCGCGACCTCGGCCTTGCGGTCCGGCACGTGCGAGTCGAAGTGGACGCGGTTCTTGCCCGGCGTGGCGTCCGGCACCTGCTGGAGGCCTAATGCCACGCCGTGCTCGGAGTTCGGCGCGAGAACGATGAACTCACCCCAGTCGCCCTGGACAGTGGTGTTCAGAGCGGCTGTCCAGAACTCAGCGAGCTTGCGCGCGTCGCCGGTGTCGATCGTGATCATGGCAATGGTCAGGGACATGCGACGGACGCTACTCAGGAGGTCTGACAATTCCGGTTTGCGCTGGTCAATGCCCGCCAAACCCACCGCCCGCGATTTCGGCGGCAGCGCAACCAGTACGCTGCTCCAACAGCCCGTGAACGAGGAGTACCCACCGTGATCACCAGGATGTCGTCGCTGTTCCTGCGCACGCTTCGCGAGGACCCGGCCGACGCCGAAGTGCCCAGCCACAAGCTGCTGGTGCGCGCCGGCTACGTCCGCCGCGTCGCGCCGGGCGGGTACTCCTGGCTGCCGCTGGGTCTGCGGGTGCTGCGCAACATCGAGGCCGTCATCCGCGAGGAGATGGACGCGTTCGGCGCGCAGGAGATCCAGTTCCCCGCGCTGCTGCCCAAGGAGCCCTACGAGGCCACCAACCGGTGGACGGAGTACGGCCCCAACATCTTCCGGCTCAAGGACCGCAAGGGCGCCGACTACCTGCTCGGCCCCACCCACGAGGAGCTGTTCACGCTCACCGTGAAAGGCGAGTACAGCTCGTACAAGGACTACCCGGTCACGCTGTACCAGATCCAGACCAAGTACCGCGACGAGGCGCGTCCCCGTGCGGGCATCCTGCGCGGCCGCGAGTTCCTGATGAAGGACTCGTACTCGTTCGACCTGACCGACGAGGGCCTGAGCAAGTCCTACCAGGACCACCGCGACGCCTACATCCGCATCTTCGACCGCCTCGGCCTGGAGTACGTGGTCGTGTCGGCGACGTCCGGCGCGATGGGCGGCTCGGCGTCCGAGGAGTTCCTGGCCGTCGCCGAGACGGGTGAGGACACGTTCGTCCGCAGCACTGAGTCGAGCTACGCGGCCAACGTCGAGGCCGTCACCACTCCCGCGCCCGCGGAGCAGTCGATCGACGACAAGCCCGCCGCGCAGGTGCACCACACGCCGAACACGCCCACCATCGAGTCGCTGGTCGACTTCCTCAACGCCAACACCGACCGCAAGTTCACCGCGGCCGACACGTTGAAGAACGTCCTGGTGAAGGTCAAGCAGCCCGGCAAGGACTGGGAGCTGCTCGCCATCGCCGTCCCCGGTGACCGCGAGGTCGACTTCAAGCGCCTCGAGGCCGCGCTGGAGCCCGCCGAGGTCGCGATGCTGGAGGAGTCGGACTTCGCCAAGAACTCGTTCCTGGTCAAGGGCTACATCGGCCCGGGAGCGCTGCAGGCCAACGGCGTCCGCTTCCTCGCCGACCCCCGCGTGGTCAAGGGCACGGCCTGGGTCACCGGCGCCGACAAGGCCGACCACCACGTCGTCGATCTGGTCGCGGGCCGTGACTTCACCCCGGACGGCGTCATCGACGTGGCCGAGGTCCGCGAGGGCGACCCGTCGCCCGACGGCAAGGGCGTGCTCGTCGCCGCGCGCGGCATCGAGATCGGCCACATCTTCCAGCTGGGCCGCAAGTACGCCGACGCGTTCTCGCTCGACGCCCTGGGCCCGGACTCCAAGCCCGTCCGCATCACCATGGGCTCCTACGGCATCGGCGTCTCGCGCCTCGTCGCGGCCATCGCCGAGCAGTCGCACGACGAGCGCGGCCTGATCTGGCCCCGCAACGTCGCGCCCGCCGACGTCCACGTGGTCATCGCGGGCAAGGACGAGACGCTCGTGGCCGCGGGCGAGGACTTCGCCAAGCAGCTCAGCGCGCGCGGCGTGAAGGTGCTGCTGGACGACCGCAAGGCGAGCCCCGGCGTGAAGTTCGCGGACGCCGAGCTCGTCGGCATCCCGACCATCCTGGTGATCGGCCGTGGCCTCAAGGACGGCACCGTCGAGGTCAAGGACCGTCGTTCCGGTGACCGCGTCGAGGTCCCGGTCGCCGAGGCGGTCGACCACCTGGTCGGTGTCGTCAAGGGCTGACAAGCGAAAGGCCGCTTCCCTCATAGAGAGGGGGAAGCGGCCTTTTCACGCCCAGGTCACTTCTTGGCCGCTGCCTTGAAGTTCCACTTCGCCAGGTCGCCCGAGCACGACGCCGCCGTCACCTTGCCCGACGCGTCCCGGTAGCACTTGGTGTTGTACTGCATGTCCGAGATGGTCTTGTTCGGGTTGATGGACCACTGCTGGGCCGGGCCGCCGTCGCACTTCTTCAGCAGCACCTTGCCCGAGGACAACGTGGTGCACAGCTGGGGCGAGCCCTGCTCCATGAAGGCGCCGTGGAACTTGAACTGCTGAGCCGCGGAGCCGTTGCAGACAGCGGTCGTGAGCTGGATGCCGGACACGCCGCCCTGGAGGCACTTGCCGGTCGAGACGTTCTTGTACTCGCCGTTGGTGGTCTTGGGCTTGGCGCCGCCGTAGCACTCGCCGGTCTGCGTGTTGAAGATCGGCGTCGGGTCCACGGTGAGGTTGGACGGCGGGTTGAGGATGGTCTCCTCCATCACCGGCTTGCCGTCGTCGTGGTAGTTGGTCAGCGCGTCTTCGCAGTCGATGGCGTTCATGGCGTTGCCACCCTTGCCGCCGATCCACGCGTCGAAGTGCCACAGCTTGGGGCCGCCGTTGGGGCCGTTGCCGTTCCAGTCCTGCTCACAGGAGGAGCAGGAGTCCTCCATGATGAAGTACTTCTTCACACGCGGGAAATAGATCTTCGTGCCCGGCTTGGCTTCCTTGCTGGACGTCGCGAACGTGATCGGGTCCGACCAGGTGCCCTTGCCGCCGGCCGTGTCGTGGATCTGCGGGTAGGCGATGTCACCGCCGGGTGGCGTGTTGTCGTACCAGCCGTAGAAGGTCCAGAAGACCTGTTGTGGAGCCGCGGCGGCCGGGGATGAAGCGAACAAACCGGACATCATCAGCAAAATACCTGCCGCCACAGACAGGGCGCGTTTCATGCGTGCCTCCGCAGGAACCGGTGGACTGAGGCGGCGTGAATGCAGAGTCCACCGGCCTGACGGCTTTTGTAAAGAAACTTATCTAACTATTTGCGGAAGCAATACCGGCGACAGGACCGACGACGATGATCGCCGGAGGACGAACTTCCCACCGCTTCACGTCGTCCGCCAAAGAGTCCAAAGTAGACCGGAAGACGCGCTGGGCTGCCGTGCTGCCCTCCTGGATCACGGCGACGGGCGTCGAGCCGGGGCGGCCTTCCATCAACGCCGTGGCGAACGCACCGGCTCGCTCGACGGCCATCATCAGCACGACGGTGCCCTGCAGGCGTGCGATCGCCGACCAGTCGACCAGAGAACGCGGGTCATCGGGTGCGACGTGACCAGAGACGACGACCACCTCGTGCGCCACGCCTCGGTGCGTCACCGGCACACCGGCCAGAGCCGGCACACCGAATGCCGACGTCACGCCCGGCACGACGGTCACCGGGATGCCCGCCTCGGCGCACGCCAGCAGCTCCTCGAAGCCGCGGCCGAAGACGTACGGATCGCCGCCCTTCAGCCGGACGACGAACTTGCCCTCCTTGGCGCGGTCGATCAGCGTCTGGTTGATGAACTCCTGCGTGGCCGCACGGCCGTACGGAATCTTCGCCGCGTCGACGACCTCGACGTGTGCCGGCAGTTCCTCCAGCAGCTCGCGGGGTGCCAGGCGGTCGGCGACGACCACGTCCGCGTGGGCCAGCAAACGCTTGCCCTTCACGGTGATCAGCTCGGCGTCGCCGGGACCGCCGCCCACCAGGGCGACGCCGACGGGCGGCGAGGCCTGGTCCGCGATTCGACCATCGCGCAAGGCCGCCACGAGTCCGTCGCGGACGGAGGCCGACCGACGGTGCTCGCCGCCCGCCAGTACACCGAGTACAAGGCCGTCGTGCGTGCCCACGGCCGGTGTCACGGCCGTGCCCTCGACGGCGATGTCCGCGCGCACGCAGAACACACGCTGAGACAGCGCCTCCTCGCCGATCTGCGTGTTCACCTCGACGTTGGAGGTGCAGGCCACCACGTACCACGCGCCCTCGACGTCACCGGGCTGGAAGCGCCGCTGGTGCCACGTCAGCTCCCCCGCGTCGACCATGCCCTGCACGGCGGGCGTGACGGACGGCGACACGAGTTCGACGGCGGCGCCGCTGGCGATCAGGCGGGGCAGGCGGCGCTGGGCGACCGTGCCTCCGCCGACCACGAGGACGCGCCGGCCCCGCAGGTCGAGGCCGGCCAGGTAGTGCTGTTCAAAGGGCATGCGTAGAAGCATCCACACCGGATCGGCCGTGTCCAGCCGAAGGGAACATGGTCACAGGCTCAGCAACTCGAAAGAGGTCGCCAGCACGCCGCCGAACCGCTGCCCCACGGCCTCCGCGGCGCCCCGCAGGAACCCCTCGGGATCCGCCATGTTGCCGCTCAGCGCAGCCAGATAGGCCTTATGCGCGCGCAGCGATGCCACCGAAGCGTCGAACGAGTCGGTGATGTCCACGGCGTGCGTTGCCAACGGTGAGGACGCCGCCGCCACGTACCGAACGCCATTCCACGGCTCGAGTCCCAGGTCCTGGAAGATCCATCGGTTGCCCGCGTCCCGCACGGCGTCCACGGCCGCGCGACCGACCGCGACGTGGTCCGACTGGTTCCACGACCCACCCGGCCAGGTCTCACGGAAGTTGCTGACGATCACGAACTCGGGCCGGTGCCGCCGGATCGCCGCCGCGATGTCCCGTCGCAACGGCATCCCGTACTCGATGAGGCCGTCCCGATGATCCAGGAACTCGACGTCGGAAACCCCCACTGCCGCGCACGACGCGATCTGCTCCTCGACCCGCAACGGCCCGCACACCGACGGTTCCATCGTGTCGATGCCGGCTTCGCCACGGCAGGCGAGCAGGTACGCGATGTTCTTGCCCTGGGCGGTCCAACGGGCGACGGCGCCCGAACCGCCGTACTCCATGTCATCGGGGTGAGCGACGACGACCAGCGCGTTCGACCAGTCCTCCGGCATCGCTTCCAGATCAGCCATGGGTGCAGCATAAGACCGCGCACCGAGTCCATTGTGGACTCGGTGCGCGGCTGTACCGGAGCTAGAGCTGGGCGTTGATGACCGAGTAGTAGGGAGCGATCCGGCCGTACACGCCGGGGTATTTCGGCGCCGCGCAGCCCTGGCCCCACGACGTGTCGCCGATGAGCTTGCCGCCGAACACCAGTGGGCCACCGGAGTCGCCCTGGCAGGTGTCGGTGCCACCCTGCGGGAAGCCCGCGCACACCATCGAGGTGTTGCTGTACTGCGAGTACGCGGACTTGCAGGTCGCGTCCGAGGTCAGCGGCACGTTGGCCTTGAGCAGGTAACGAGAGGCCGAGCCACCGGAGGACGTGGTGCCCCAGCCGAGGATCAGCGCCGAGTTGCCCGCCGCGTACAGCGCGGTGTCTGCGGGGGTGGCGAGCGGCAGGGTGGTCGAGTTGATGGAGCGGTCGAGCGTCAGCACGGCGACGTCGTAGCCGGCGGTCGCGGTGGTGTAGCTCGGGTGCACCCAGATCTTGGTCACGCTCGCGACCGTGCCCGCGGTGCTCTGCTTGTCGTCACGGCCGTGCACGACGCGCGTGCTGGCGGCCGAGCGGCCCTTCACGCAGTGCGCGGCGGTGACGACCTTGTTGGCCTTCACCAGCGTTCCACCGCAGAACTGCGATCCGGCGGTCGTCGCCAGGTAGACGACCCACGGGTAGGTCGAGGTGCTGGCCCTCGTGCCACCGACGATCATCGGTGACACGTCGTCGGCGTTCGCTGCAGGTGCGGTGAAGAAGATGCTCGCGAGAGCGGACACCACGACGGACACGATCAGGCGATGCAGGGTTTTCGCCATGTTGCCAGTCCTTCCCGATGACGCTGTGTGTGCAGGGGGTCGAGCGGCGGCACACACAGCGTCACGGGCATGGATTCGAACGCACAACCGCCACTAGTCGTTACGGGCGGTTTGACAGTTGACTAGGCGATGATTTTGCGTGCCTTGAACGCGGCCGCAACCGTGGCGGCATCTGCGTCACCGTAGAGCGCCTTGGCGGTCGCAACGGTCGCGTTCGCGGCCGCGGCGAAGTCGGTCGACGGCGAGTAGTTGAACTGCGCCTCCAGCACGATCTTCGCCGACTTCTCCCGGCCGAACGCCTTGTAGATGTCGAACAGCGCACGCGACCAGATCTCGCCGTCGTCGTGCACCTCGCCGGTCTTGTTGTCGATCGTCTTGTTGGTGTCCGTGCGGCGAATGCAGTGCGGCGTCGTGCTCGTGTAGGACGTCGAGTCCCAGTCCATGATGCACGCCAACGGGGTCGTGGTCGTGTCCTGCGAGTCGCGGGAGGACATGATCAACGCCCACCAGTCGCCGAAGCCCTCGCCGATCGCGCCGCCCTCCTCGGTCGAGCCGAAGCCCGGCACCTGGGCGTCCTGGATGGCATGTCCGAGCTCGTGCCACACGACCTCGAGGTCCTCGGCGTCGTCCACGCCACCGGTGCCGAAGGTGATCTGGTCCTTCGACGGGTCGTAGTACGAGTTGTCGGCGGTCTCACCGAGCGTGGTGATCTTCTGCGACTGGTTGTTGATGTTCGTGAAACCGAGGCTCTGGATGTACTTCTGCGCCTCGGTGACTCCCCAGTAGGCGTTGACCTGCTCGAACCGGATGTCGCTGCGGGTGTAGCTGAAGTTGTTCGTGGCGCTGTACGCGAGCTTCCTCTTTGTACCGACGATCTGCGCGTACGTGCCGACGAGGTTGCCGGATCCGTTCAGATTGGACAGCGTGACCGTCTTGTACGCGGCCGCGGGAACGGCCGAGTCGGCGTCGTTGTTGTCCTTGAGGCTTTCGTTCTGCTGCGACACAACGGGGTTCGGGCTGAACACCTCGCCGGTGCCGTCGGCGTGCTTGACGAGGCTTTCGTGCTTCACGACGTCGCCGGTCTCCGCGTGCACCAGCGTGCGCTCGGATCCCTTGCCGTTGTCGGAGATCACCTCGTAGACGAGTCCGGTGCCGGGCAACACCTTCAGGTTCGCGCCTTCGGGCACGCCGGCGGACTTGGTCTTGGCGTCCTCGGCGGTGACGGCCGGCGTCACGTCGACCGTGCCGACAGCGATCCGGCCGTCGTCGACGGTCTTCACGCCGGTCGCCTTGTCGACGTGCTCGACGTAGTAGGCGCCCAGCACGGGCTTGCCGTCGTACGTCTGCTCGTACCAGGTGTGCGTCGCGAGCAGGGAGTCTCGGACGGCCAGCAGGCGCAGGCCTTCCTTGGGTGCGGCCGCTTGGGCGCTGAACGTGAGCAACGACAGGGCAACGCCCGCAGCGCAGGCTGCCGCGACGAGACGACGGGATCTCATGTCGGTCTCCAGGACTCGGGCCCGCAGGGTGGGCCGTGTGCCTGGCGACGGTAATTCGACAAATCCTGAACGAAGACCCTACGAAAGGAGGAAATCCGTCAGTGTTCCCACACTCCGGGAACAACAATTACGTCGGCTTCGACCGGATTGTCCAGCGTTGGCCCGGTTCCGAAAGCGACGAACGCGACGGCGGCGCCGCGCGCGGCCAGTTCGGAGGCGCCCTCGTAACGGACCTCGGTACCGGAACGCAACAGAGATGAGACCGCGTCGATCGCCTCTGGCGTGCCGACGACGAACGCCGCGCGCCTGATCTCCGCCTCCGCGCGTGGTGTGCGTTCATCGGCCGCACCCGGCCCCAGCCCTACCAACGCGAGCCTGCCGCGCGGCAGCACCCGTGCCGCGGCCACGGTCACGTTGTCCCGCTTGAACTTCTCCGCGGCCAGCTCGATCGGGGCGCCGTGCCCGAGGGTCTGCGCGCCGCGCAACGCCGCCGCTTCCGCCACGCTGGCGGTGCCCATCGAGTTGCGCACCACCGAACTCGGGTTCGGCACCCCGATCTCGGCGAGCTCCTCGGTCGGGAACGTCAGCAGCTCCGCGGTGTCACCGTGCCAGAAACCCCAGTCCTCCACGGCATCCACGATGCCGGGCTCGTCCGCCTTGGCGGCGGCGGTCGCGAACGCCTTGACGGCGCGGAGATCCAGCCCGCCCTGCGCGTCCAGTTCCGCCAGCGCGGCGCCGACGCTCGTGGCCGACGCACCGCGCGTCGAGCCCACGCCGACGATGAGCGTGCGCGGCACGATCCGCAGCACGTTGTCCTTGGAACCGGCCGCGCGGTCGTCGATGACGATGATCCAGGTCGCGTCCTCGCCCGCCGCCACGACGTTGGGAGGCAGGGCGGGCAGCGGGAAGCCCAAGGGGTTGCGCAGCACGACCTTCTCGCCGGCCTCGATGGCCGCCGCGCACGCCTCGACGTCGCCGTCGGCGGTGGCGTCGAGCTGCTCGACGAGCTCGTCCAGCACCGAGTCGATCGACGGGCCGCCGGTCACCACGGGTGTGCGGTCGAGCGCATCGGCGACGTGCACGGCGAGCGCGTCGGCGTCACCGGCCAGTGCCACGACGAAGTGCTTGTCCACGCAGACCACGGCGGGGTCGGATCGCTTGTCCCGCAACAGGGGCGCGATCAGGCGGACCGCGGAACCGGCGTCCAGGAACAGCACGGCGCCGCCCAGCCGGGGCCACAGCCGGTGGAGGGCGGGCTTGACCGGGCCGTCCGGGACGACCGCGTCGGCACCCAGGAGGCCGGCGAGGTCGGCGGCGTCACCGCGTTGTGCCGCGCCCGCGAACACACCGATCACTTCTTGGTTCCCCACAACACAGTCACCGGCACGGCCGGAGCGAATCCCGTGTCGAGCAGGCGGGAGGCGGTCCAGTGCACGCCCTCCACCTCGTACCCGGCGGCCCGCAACGCATCCCTGGCAGGAACGATCTCGTCCACGCTCTCGGTCACGACCACGACCCGCCGGGCGTTCACGGCGGCGGACGCCTTCACCTCGGCCAGCTGACCGCGGCCCACGAACACCGCGTCCGGGCGCGGCAACGACGCCGTGTCCAGCTCGGCTTCCTCGACGCGGACGTCGACGCCGTGCGCCGACGCGTTCGCGATGATCCTCACGCACTGCACGGGATCCGGCTCCACCGCGATCACCGCGGCGCCCAGGCGCGCGCACTCCACGGCGACCGCACCGGAACCGGCCAGCACGTCCCACACCAGGGCGCCCGGCCGCGGGGCGAGCCTCGCCAGCACGAACGCGCGGACCTCGGCGCCGAGGACGTGTGAGCGGCTCGCGAAGGAGTCGTCCGGCAACGCCCAGCCGTCGTACGAGGTGAGGAACTCGTTGTCCGCCAGGCACAACACCGCGTCCGGCGCCGTCCAGCGCCTGGTCACGGCGTCGCGCGGGTCCACAGTGGTCAGCTCGCCGGAGTCCGACACCGTCAGCGTGCGGCGCCAGCCCGCGAGACCCGCACCGATCTCGGCGGGGCCGATGCCCTCGGACAGCTTGACGAGCACGGCGGAACGGGCGCGGCACACGTTGAGCGCGGGGCGCAGGCCGTCTGCCGCGTCGACGATCTCGACGGGGCGACCCGCTGCCTCCAGCAGCTTCTCCACTGACATCAGCTAGTAGGCCTCTTGGGTTTGCGGGCGGCGGGCTTCTTCTTGGCGGGCGTGGCCGTGGACGCGCGCACCGTCGTCGGATTCTTCTTCTCGGCCGCGACGACCGTCAGCTTCGGCTTCGACGCGGGTTCCTCGGCCGGCTTGCGCACCGACTGCTGTATTTCCTCGACCGCGGTCCACGCCGGGTTCGGCTCGGCCACCGGGGCCGAGGCCGGGGCGGCGAGGACCGGTTCGTCGGTTCGCGTCGCGATGCGCGTGGCGGCACGGCGCGACCAGCGGGTCGGGCGGGCGGCGCGGATCGGCTCGTCGACCGACGCCGTCGCCGAGGTCGAGACACGACGCGTGGGCGCCTTCACCGCGGTACCGACCAGGAACAGCGTCGGGCGGTACAGCTTGTGCTGCTTCACCACCGACTCCAGCTCTCCGACGGTGGTGTGCACGACCACTTCGTCGGCCTGGCTCACCTTGTACGCGACGACGGCCGGGGTATCCACCGAGTAGCCGCCCGCCAGCAGTTTTTCGACGAACTGGCCCGTGCGCGCGCCCGAGACCGTGGCGGCCATCGTGGTCTGCAGCGCGGCGAACTCGGCGACCAGCTCGCTGCTCTCCGGCGAGATCAGCACGGTCGACGACGCCTCGGTCTGCGTGATCTCACGGCCGATCCTGGCGGCAGCGGCGGCGACGACGGACACGCCGGGCACGACGTCGACCTCGAGGCCGAGGCGCACGCACAGGTCGTGCTGGTCCTGCACACCACCGCCGGTCGCGGCGTCACCCGCGTGCAGCCGGACGACCGTCTGCCGCGACGCGGCGGCACGGCGGTACACGTCCGTGATCTCCTCCTGCGTGACGCGCGAGAAGTCGACCAGCTCGGCGTCGGCGCGGGCGTGCTCGCGCACGCACTCGGCGTCGATCGCGCTGGGAGCCCAGATGACGACGTCGGCTTCCGCGATGCGGCGCGCGCCTCGGAGAGTGATGAGGTCGGCGGCGCCCGGACCGGCGCCGACGAAAGAAACCCGACCGGTCGTCGTCACGACAGCTCCACAGGGGTTCAGGCGAAGGCTTAGGCGAAGACCGTACCGTCTGCCGCCCCCACCACGAACGGGTGGCAGGCCCGCACGAACCGGGCTACGGCTTCCGGGTCACCGGCGGGGTGCGTGTGGAGGTACGACGCGTGCACTCCCCCTGCCACGAACCCCTCGGCGACGGGCCGGGAGTCGACGCCGCGCCAGTGCCACGCCGGTGGCGTGGAGTGCGGTGTGGACAGCTGGGTCCGGTGGAACTCGTGGCCGGTCACGCGGCTGCCGGGCAGGTGCAGCGGCGAGCCGGTGGACGCGACAGCGTCTCGGTAACCCAAGGTCAGCTTGGGCGTCATGAACCCGTCGGCGTCCAGCACGCCGCACATCGGGTGCCCGTCGAGCGATCGCGCGAGGTACAGCAGCCCGCCGCACTCCGCGTGGACCGGAGCACCCGATCGAGCGAACCGCGCCACCGCCTCGCGCAACTTCGCGTTGCCGGACAACGCTTCCGCGTGCTGCTCCGGGAATCCGCCCGGCAACACGAGGCCCGCGGTGTCCTTCGGAAGATTTTCATCATTCAGCGGATCGACGACGGCCACGGCCGCGCCCGCCGCCTTGAGCACCTCGACGTGTTCCGCGTAGCCGAACGTGAAGGCCGCTCCACCCGCCACTGCGATCAACGGCTCGTCGGCCACCGGTTCGACCTGGGGCTCCCACGCGGCAACGGCCATCGACGGCACCGACGACGCGAGCGCCCGCACCGCGTCGAGATCGACGTGCTTGGCCACGGCGGCGGCGATCGCGTCCACGGCGGCGACGGCTTCCGGGCCGTGCTCCGCCGCCGTGACGAGCCCCAAATGCCGTGAGGGCAAGGAGAACTGCGGATCGCGCGGCAGCACGCCGAGCACGTCGAGTCCGACCTCGTCGCACGCAGACCTGAGCACCTGCTCGTGCCGTTCCGACCCGACCTGGTTGAGGATCACGCCGCCAAGCCGGACCGTCGGGTCGTAGCCGCGGAAGCCGTGCAGCATCGCCGCGAGCGACCGGCTCTGCCCCCTGGCGTCCACGACGAACAGCACGGGGGCGTTGATCAGCTTGGCGACGTGCGCGGTCGAGCCGACGCCCGCGGTGTCGACGCGGCCGTCGAACAGGCCCATGACGCCTTCGACCACGGCGATGTCGCAGCCCTTGGCGCCGTGCGCGAACAGGCCGGGGATCCGGTGCTCGCCGACGAGGACCGGGTCGAGGTTGCGGCCCGGTCTGCCCGTCGCGAGCGAGTGGTAGCCGGGGTCGATGTAGTCGGGGCCGACCTTGAACGGCGCGACCCGCGACCCGGCTCGGCGCAACGCGGCCATGAGACCCGTCGCGACGGTGGTCTTGCCGCTGCCCGACGCCGGGGCGGCGACGACCAGCCTGTTCACCACTCGATCCCCCGCTGGCCCTTCTGCCCGGCGTCCATCGGGTGCTTGACCTTGGTCATCTCCACCACCAGGTCGGCGGCGTCGATCAACTGCTGCGGCGCGTACCGGCCGGTGATCACGACGTGCTGGTGGCCGGGCCGGTTGACCAGCGTGTCCACCACCTCGTCCACGTCGATCCAGCCCCAGTGCAGCGGGTAGGTGAACTCGTCGAGCACGTAGAAGCCGTGGCGTTCGGACTCGAGCCTGCGGGCGATCTCCTGCCAGCCTTCGAGCGCGGCCGCGGCGTGATCCTCCTCGGTGCCCTGCTTGCGGGACCAGGACCAGCCCTCGCCCATCTTGTGCCACTCGACCGCGCCGCCCTCGCCGGTCTCGTCGTGCAGCCGGCCGAGCGCCTTGAACGCGGACTCCTCGCCGACCTTCCACTTGGCGGACTTCACGAACTGGAACACGCCGATGTCCCAGCCCTGGTTCCAGCCGCGCAACGCCATGCCGAACGCCGACGTCGACTTCCCCTTCATCTCACCGGTGTGCAGCATGAGCAACGGCCGGTTGCGACGCTGCCGCGTCGTCAGGCCGTCCTTGGGCACCTCGGTGGGCTGTCCCTGTGGCACTTGGGTTTCTCCTTACGCGGCGCGGACGACGCCCGCGAGGTGGTCGGCGCTGAGCTGGTCGAGACGGACGCACGTGCCCTTCAACGCCTCGGCGACCTTCTGCGCCAGGCCGAGGCGGATGTGGCCCTGTTCGCAGTCGACGATCACGACGGCGGTCTGTTCGAGCAGGTTCGCCGCCTTCAGCGCGTCCTTCGTCGGGTCGCCGCCGAGTCCTGACGACGTGGCCCTGCCGTCGGTGAGGAGGACGACGAGCGGGCGCTTCCGCGGGTCGCGCAGCCGTTCGATCTCCAGGATCTTGTGCGCCTTGAGGATGCCGTCCGCGAGCGGAGTCCTGCCGCCGGTGCGCATCTTCTTGAGGCGGGTCGCGGCCGCGTCGACGGAAGTGGTCGGCGGCAAAGCGACTTCGGCGGTCCGGCCGCGGAACGTGATCACGCCGACCTTGTCCCGGCGCTGGTAGGCGTCGCGCAGGAGCGACACGACCGCGCCGCTCACCGCCGACATGCGCTGGCGTGCGGCCATCGAGCCCGAGGCGTCGACGACGAACAGGATGAGGTTGGACTCCTTGCCTTCCCTCACCGCCTTGCGCAGGTCCGCGGCGGTCAGCAGGAGCCCGGGACCACTGCGGCCGCGGGACTGCTGGTGCGGTGCCGCGTTGGTGAGGGTGTCGACGAGGTGCAGGCCGGCTCCATCCACTTTGGACGACCGGACGATCCGGCCGGTGCGGGCGCGGGCCCTGGAACGCTTGCCGGGCGCGCCTTCGCCGACGCCGGGAACCTCCAGCAGCCGCGCCTTGAACGCCGGTGCGGGTTCCGGGGCAGGGCGGTCGTTGGGCGCGTTCCCGTTGCCCGCCGGGCCTTCCTGCGGTTCGGGCAGCTCGCCGCCGCCGGGTCCGTCGTCGTCGGGGCCGTCGGGGCCGTCGGGTTCGTCGGCGTGCTCTGCCGCCTGGCGCATGGCGTCCTCGAGCTGCTGCTCCTCGATGCCGGGCTCGTCGAACGGGTCGCGGCGGCGCCGGTGCGGCAGGGCGAGCCGGACCGCGGTCTCGACGTCCAGCTCCTCGACCTGGGTCGCACCCCGCCACGCCGCGTGGGCCGTGGCGGCACGGGCGACGACGAGGTCCGCGCGCATGCCGTCGACCTCGAAAGCCGCGCACACGGCGGCGATCCGGCGCAGCTCACTGTCCGGAAGGGACACTTGCTTCAGGTTTCCGCGCGCGGTCGTGATCTGCTTCTTGAGGTTGGCGTCCTCTGTCTTCCACTTCGCGGCGAACGCCACGGGGTCGGCCTCGTAGGCGAGCCGGCGCCGGATCACCTCGGTGCGGACACCGACGTCCCGCGCCGCCTTGACCGCGACCGTGAGCCCGAACCGGTCGAGCAGCTGCGGCCGCAGCTCACCTTCCTCCGGGTTCATGGTGCCGACCAGCAGGAACTGCGACGGGTGCGACACGGAGACGCCTTCGCGTTCCACGTGCGCCCGCCCCATCGCGGCGGCGTCCAGCAGCAGGTCGACGAGGTGGTCGTGCAGCAGGTTGACCTCGTCGACGTAGAGCACGCCCCGGTGCGCCGCCGCCAGCAGACCCGGCTGGAACGCCCGCACGCCCTCGGTCAGCGCCTTCTCCAGGTCGAGCGACCCGACCAGCCGATCCTCGGTGGCCCCGACGGGCAACTCGACGAGCCGCGCGGGCCTGCGCTCACTGCCGTCGTGCGGCGCGTCTGGACAGTCGGTGGTGCCGGGAACGCAGCCGAACCGGCAGTGCTTCGAGACGTCCAGCTCGGGGAGGAGTGCGGCCAGGGCACGCACGATCGTCGACTTCGCGGTCCCCTTCTCGCCGCGGACGAGAACACCGCCGATGCCGGGATGCACGGCGTTCAGCAGCAGGGCCAGGCGGAGGTCGTCATGTCCGACGACAGCCGAAAAGGGGAACATGCTCCAGCGAGTCCTTCCTCGGGTGTCCACGCCCGTGTCCGGTCGAGTAAGAGGGGGACGAGTTCCTGACTCCCGGACTCGGTCCGGTCACAGTCGCGGGCACGGCGCCGGATTCACACCGGCTTCCTCGCGCTCCCCTCACAGCCACGGCATCGTCGCATTTCGCACCTGCCGGTCCAACAGCCAGGTGAGCGATCTCGCTCAGAGCAGGCTCTGGAACTCCTCCCAAGCCTCCCGCACCTCGTCCGCCGTCCACTCCAGCGCGGGCTCCGCCACCGTGATCTCCGTCTTCGCGAGCTGCCCGTCCCGCCAGAACCCGCCCAGGAACTTCCCGCTCACCTCGGTCAGCCGAGCCGGATCACCGGGCAGGTGCAACGCGAACTGGTGAGTGTGCGGCTCCGGCAACCCCATCGCCGCGGCCACGACCTTCGCGTGCTCGACATACGCCCCGAGCCGCGGTAACACCGTGTCCAGCCCGTGCAGCGCCGACAACGCCGCAGGCCACTGCTGGAACAGCATGCCGCCGTACCGGTGCCGCCACACGCGGGCCTGGTCGACGAAGTCCTGCGTGCCGGCGAGCGCCGCGCCGGAGATGCCCTCCAGCGACTTGTAGAACGACACGTACACCGAGTCGAAGAGCCCGGCGATCTCCTCCAGCGGCTTGCCGAGGCCGTGGGTGCTCTCCCACAGCCGGGCGCCGTCCAGGTGCACCACCGCGTCGCGTTCGCGGGCCAGGTCGACAAGCGTTGTCAGCTCGTCCCACGTCGGCAGGACGAAGCCGGCCTCGCGGTCCGGCACCTCGACCAGCAGCGTGCCGAACGGCTCCGGGCAGGTGCCCACCTCCGCGTTGCGGACCTTGATCGGGCGGAGGCAGGACAGGACCGCCAGCGCGTCGTCCTCGTGGTTCAGCGGGTGGGCCAGGGGGTGCATCGCCACGATCGGGTTGTGGGTGCGGTCCGCCCAGCAGCGCAACGCGATCTGTTGCGCCATGGTTCCCGTCGGCACGAACAGCGCCGCCTCGGTGCCCAGCAGCTGCGCGACCCGTGACTCCAGCGCGGCTACCGGGCCGCCCTCGCCGTAGCGGTCGGGGTCGACGTCCGGCACCGGGCCGAGCATCTCCAGCAGCGACTTCTTTCGGACTCCGGAAAGCTGACGGTTCAACACCCCGGCATCAAACCCCAGCCGACAGCGTGTCCGCGAGTGAGATAACGCCCGCGCGGATCTCGTCGGCGGTCATGCCCTGGTCGAGCAGGAACGCGATCTGTTCGCCGCGCAGCACCGCCAGCAGCGCATGGGCGTTGAAGGTCGAGCCGACCACGCGGGCCAGGCGGTCGACGGTGAGCTGGAAGTTGCCCTCGCAGCTGCGCACCGAGGTCCGTTCCACGGCGATGACCAGCGGCAACGACGCCAGCACGTGGTCGAACAGCTGGCCTGCGAACTCGCCCGCGGTGCGGAACTCCAGCGAGGCGGCCTGGTGCCACGACGCCGCTGTCGAGTCCACGACGGCCTGGATCAGGCCCGCCTTGTCGCCGAACCTGCGGAACACCGTGCCCTTCCCGACACCGGCCGAAGCCGCCACGTCGTCGATCGAGACGGCGTCGATGCCGCGTTCGCGGATCAGGTCGGTGGCGGCCGCCAGGAGCGCGGCTCGGTTGCGGGCGGCGTCGGCGCGTTCCACGTCTCTCCTTGACATAAGCGGACTGATGGTCCGTATAGTAGCAACCGGACCGACGGTCCGCTTATTGGGGAGGAAGACGATGAAGGCAGTGCGGTTCCACGAGTTCGGCGGGCCCGAGGTGCTCCGGGTCGAGGAGGTGCCGGATCCGGTCGGCGACACGCTCGTCGACGTCACCGCGATCGGGCTCAACTACGGCGAGACGGTCATCCGGCGCGGCAAGGGGCGCGAGCTCTTCCCCTGGTATCCGGGGCCGAGCCTGCCCGCGGTGCTGGGGTCGGAGGTCGTCGGCGTCACGGAGGACGGACGCCGGGTCATGGGCGTGCCGCGCGACGGTGCCTACGCGACGAAGGCCGTCATCGAGAACCCGATCGACCTTCCCGACGACGTCAGCGACCACGAGGCGCTCGCGCTGCTGTTACAAGGGACCACCGCGGTCGCCGCCACCAAGGCGGTGCGCATCCAGCCCGGTGATCGTGTGCTGGTGGAGGCTGCGTCCGGCGGCGTCGGAAGCCTGCTCGTGCAGCTCGCGGAACGGGCGGGAGCGACGGTGCTGCAGGCGTCCAGCAAGGGCGGCATCGGCTACGACTGGGACGGCCTGGAGCCGGTGGACGTGGTGTTCGAGTCGATCGGCGGTGAGGTCGGGAAGCGCGCGTTCGAGCTGCTCAAGGACGGCGTGGGACGGATGGTCGTGTTCGGGTACGCCAGCGGTGAGCCGTTGGGCGTCACGGCGAGCGACATCTTCCGCAAGGGCGTGGCGGTCATGGGTCTGCCGCAGAACACCACGCCGGAGGAGGTGCTCGGGATGGGCCTGAAGCCGGTGCTCGGTGACGTCTACAAGCTCGACGAGATCGCGGAAGCACACAGTGCACTCGAAGCCCGCACCACGAAGGGCAAGCTCATCGCTCGACCATGACGGACTTCGGGGCACGGAACGAGAGCAACTGAAGCCACTCCGACGAGCCCACCAGCCGCAGCGAAGGCTCGTGGGCGGCAACGGTCCGCAGCACCACCGCCGCCTCCAGTCGCGCCAGCCCGGCGCCGAGGCAGAAATGCCGGCCGTAGCCGAAAGCCAGGTGCCGCGGGTCGCTTTCCTTGCCGCTCAACAACAACACGAGCTCGGCACCGGCAGGCACGCGCACCCCGGACAGCACCACCTCGCGGGCGGTCAACCGTCGCCACGTCACGACGGGCGTGTCGGTCCGCAGCACGTCCTCGACGAACGACCCGGCGACGCCGGGCTCGGGCAGCCGCGCCCACAACGCACGGTCCTGCAACGCTCGGCGCAGCGCCGTGGACAGCAGCTGGGTCGTCGTCTCCTGGCCCGCGATCAGCAGGAAGTAGCAGAGGCCCGCGGAGTCCTCAGCGGACACGCCGGCGTCGGCGAGCGCGCAGAACAGCTCGCCGTCCCGCGCGTGGTAGCGCTTGACCAGCCACTGGTGGAAGTCGCCGACGTCGTCGACCAGCTCCAGCTGTCGTTCGCGGGAGATGTCGCCCCAGAAGAACTCCAGAGACCCTGAGCTCCACCGCTTCAACGTCGGGATGTCGACGTTCTCCAGCCCGAGCAGCTCCATCAGCACGATCGCCGGCAGATCCCACGCCAACGAGCAAACAAGATCATTTTGGCTGAGATCTGAGCCACCCAACCGTTCCAGAACGAGGGCACGGATGCGAGGCTCCGCAGCGGCGACGCGGGCGGGTGTGAAGAACGACGCGACCAGCCGCCGCAGGCCCGCGTGCGATGCAGATCCGTTGTTCGCGAGCGTCGGCGGCAGGGAGAACCTGGCCCTCACCAGGGCGCGCAGAGCCGCGGGTGCGACCGGGGTGACGGCGGTCAGTGCGTTGTCGGGCAGATAGGTGACGGGATCTGCCAGCACCGCGCGGACGTCGTCGTAATCCGAGACCACCCAGCGGCCGTCGCAGAACTGCACCGGCGAGGTGAGTTCGGTACGCGTGAAGGTGAACAGGTCCACGGGCGGCACGCTAGTCGGCGGATGGGAGACTCAGGCGGTGACCGTGAGCACAACTGAGGCGATGACCAGTGGTGAGTCGACGTTCGACTGGATCGACGTCCGCTCCGAAGCGCGCGCCAAGGCCGGTCTGACCCGGCGGGTGCGGCCGCGCCAGGCGGACTCGACGGACCTCGACCTCGCCGGCAACGACTACCTGGGCCTCGCCAAGGACAAGCGCGTCGCGGGTGCCGCGGCCGCCGCCACGCTCAAGTGGGGCGCGGGCTCGACGGGCTCACGCCTGGTCACGGGTTCGACCGAGCTGCACGCCGAGCTGGAGTACGAGCTCGCGAACTTCTGCGGTGCGCAGTCGGCACTGGTGTTCAGCAGCGGGTACGCGGCGAACCTCGGCGCGGTCACGGCGCTCACCGGGCCCGGCACGGCGATCGTGGCGGACCAGCACATCCACGCCTCGCTGATCGACGGCACGCGGCTGTCCAAAGCGGACGTCGTCGTCGCGGACCACTGCGACGTCGGCAAGGTCCGGCACGCGCTCGAAACCCGCGGCAAGCGGCGCGCGATCGTGCTCACCGACTCGGTCTTCAGCGTCGACGGCGACATCGCGCCGCTCAACGAACTCCACGAGGCGTGCCGCGCGACCGGCGCCGCGCTCGTGGTCGACGACGCGCACGGCCTCGGCGTGGTCGGTCCCGGCGGCCGGGGTGCGGTCGCCGAAGCGGGCATCATCAAGGCGCCGGACGTGATCACGACGCTGACGCTGAGCAAGTCGCTCGGCGCGCAGGGCGGTGCGGTGCTCGGCCCGAGCCGGGTGATCAAGCATCTGATCGACACCGCGCGCACGTTCATCTTCGACACCGGCCTCGCGCCGAGCAGCGCGGCGGCGGCGCTGGCCGCCATCAAGATCCTGCGCGAGGAGCCGGATCGTCCCGAACGGGCGCTGACCGTGGCGCACGAGCTGAGCAACCGCTTGAAGGAAGCCGGGTTCCAGGTCAGCACGCCCGCGGCAGCCGTCGTGAGCGTCAGGGCACCTGGCCCGGAGCAGGCGTTCCGGTGGGCCGAGAGCTGCCGCGCCAACGGCGTGGTCGTCGGGTGCTTCCGCCCACCGTCGGTGCCGGATCAGATCAGCAGGCTGCGCCTCACCGCGCGTGCCGATCTGACCGAGGCCGACATCGAGCGCGCGGTGCGCGTGATCAGGGAGTGCGCCGCATCCGCAGGTGTGGAATCCCGTCCTCGATGAACTCTGCCCCTTCGGCCACGAAGCCGAACGACGCGTAGAAGTCCGCCACGTACGTCTGCGCGTCGAGCACGCACGGCGTGTTGCCGACGTCGACCAATGCGGCGTGCATGAGCCTGCGGCTGAACCCGCGGCCGCGGGCCATGCGTGCGGTGACGACGCGTCCGATGCGGAACGTGCCGTCGGGCTCCTCGAGCAGCCGCAGGTACGCGAGCGGGTCGGGCGATCCATCAGCTTCCAGCCAGAAGTGCCGGGTCCCCTGTTCGAGGTCGCGGCCGTCGACGTCGCAGTAGATGGAGTTCTGCTCCACCACGAACACGTCCTGACGCAGCCGCAGGATCGCGTAGAGCTGGGCGGGGCTCAGGTCGAGTCCCCACTGTCGCCGCAGGGTGGCGGGAAACGGTGTGGTTCGCACCGGACCTTGGATATCAGAAGCCCAGCATCGATCGGTAGTGAGCGAGACGGGTGTAGACACCAGGTTCATCTGCCCGTGCGCAGCCGCGGCCGAACGACACGATGCCCGCGAGCCTGCCGCGCACGACCAGCGGCCCGCCCGAGTCGCCAGTGCACGCGTCACGCCCGCCGCGGCCGGCGCAGAGCATCGCGCCCGGCCGGTAGTCCGGTTCCATCAGGACGCACTCGGAGTCGGACAAGATCGGCACCGTCACCTTGCGCAGCGTCATGGCGGGCGGGCTGGTCTCGGCAGTGCGGCCCCAGCCCAGCACCACGCCCTCGTCGCCGACCTCGCCGAGCGCGACCGTCCGGTACGGCAGCGCCCGGGCCAGCGTCAGCACCGCCACGTCGTCGCCCTGCGTGACCTCACGGTAGTCGGGGTGTCGCCACACGGCGGCGACGGCGGCCTCGATGCCGCCGCTGGAGTCCCGCAGGTCAGTGCGGCCGGCGATCACGCGCAGCTGCTCGGCCGGGCGCTGGTTCCTGCCGAGCACACCCTTCAGCGTGGCGCAGTGCGCGGCCGTCATGACCTTGTCCGGGGCGACGAGCGCGCCACCGCAGATCAGCTGGCCGTCCGTGGTGGTGATCGCCACAACCCACGGGGTGTCCGCCACCCGCGCGGGTGTCCCCCCGACGATCGCATCGGCCGTCGACGCACCGCTGACCAGCGCGATCACCGCCGCGATCACAGCGAACCGCTTACCCCTCACGGACCACTCCTCGTTGCGCCAGGTGGACGATCGGTCACCAACCGTAGCGATGCTGCTAGGACGGCGTCAAGACCGGATATTCTCGTGTTAGTGTCGCGTCCGGCCGAAGATTTTGCGGCCAGTGGCACAGATCACGGGGGTATGTACGGTGTTGTTCGACTTCGGCCAGGTTCCGGCCTTTCTGGTCGCGTGCGCGGTCGTCATCGTGACCCCCGGCGTTGACGCGTTCTTGTTGCTGCGCACGTCATTGCGGTCCGGCACCCGCTCCGGGCTGCTCGCGCTGGCGGGCATCCACTCGGCGGCGGCGGTCCAGGTCGCGCTGGTGATCTCGGGCCTCGGCGTGGTGCTCGCGCAGTACCCGATGGTGCTCACCGCGTTGCGCTGGATCGGTGCCGCCTACCTGCTCCACCTGGCGTTTTCCATCGCACGCGGGCTGCTGCGGCGCTCAGGCGAGGAGCCGGAGGAGGTCATGAGCGACCGGCCGTTCCGCCAGGGCTTCCTGACCAACATCACGAACCCGAAGATGATCCTGTTCTCGCTGGCATTCCTGCCGCAGTTCATCGGATCGGGTGAACCGGCACCGCAGCTCACAATGCTCGCCGTGCTCTTCCTCGCGCTCGCGGCGGTCTGGGAGCTGATGATCGTGCTGGCCGCCTCGCGCGTCGCCGGGCGGCTACGGCGGCCCGGTGTGACGACCGCGCTCGACGCGGTGTGCGCGGCGGTGTTCCTCACCATGTCGGTCGGGCTGATGGTCTGAGCCTCACGGATCCAGCGGGCCAGTCAGCTGATCTTGGGCGCGGCGCGCATTCCGATGTAGCAGTACCCGTTCGCGAACACGACCGGCATGAAGTCGTCCTGGAACGACGACCCGGCACCGGTGGCCGCGAAGACGTTGGGCGACACGGGAATCAGGTCCATGTCCATGGACGGGTAGATCGCCATGTCGTCCACGAACTCGTAGCGCGCCTTGCGGTCGTTGATCGTGATGACCACGCCTTCCCGTTTGTAGACACCGTTGTAGGGCGTCATGTCGACCTCGAAGGGCTCGGCGGGTGGCGCGAACGGCGGCGGCATCTCGACACCGAACTGCCCGAGCAGCGACCGCAGGATCGCCGACGACAACGGCCGCGCGCCGCCGCCGTTGGTCAGCAACGCGATGGCGATGCCCTGCTCCGGGATCACGCGAAGGTAGGCGTACTGGCCGGTGGCGGCGCCGTCGTGGCCGATGCCGGGCGTGCCGGTGAAGTCGTAGAGCGTCCAGCCGAGGCCCCATCCGTCCGCGCTCACGGTCCACTTGTCCGGTACGTCGACCTGGCGTTCCCGCATGAGGGCAACGGTTTCCGGCTTCAGCACCGTCGCGTCGAGGTGTGCTTTCACCAGCCGGATCACGTCACCGGCGCTGGCGCACACGGCGGCGGCGGGGCCGGCGGCGCGCGGCATCAGGTCCCAGACCGGCGTCGGTTCGCCGTTGAAGTGCCCGGTCGCGGCGCGGAACCGCAGCACCTCCTCCGGCAGCGTCATGGTGTGCGCCAGGCCGAGGGGCGTGAGCACGCGGTCGGCGAGCGCCCGGTTCCAGGTCGTGCCGGTGAGCACCTCGACGATCCGGCCGAGCACCACGTAGCCCGCGCCGCTGTAGGAGACGGTCGAGCCGGGCGGCACGTCCTGGCCGAGCTTCACGCAGGCCTCGACATAACGCTCGACGCAGTCGTCTCCCCGCCCGGTGTCGGGCTGGAAGTCGCCGCTCAGGCCACTCGTGTGGC
The DNA here is from genome assembly GCF_016907955.1 of Lentzea nigeriaca. Taxonomy (GTDB): domain Bacteria; phylum Actinomycetota; class Actinomycetes; order Mycobacteriales; family Pseudonocardiaceae; genus Lentzea; species Lentzea nigeriaca. The sequence continues at coordinate 211,941 of NZ_JAFBCX010000005.1, forward strand.
TGAGCAGCTGCCGCACGGTGATCATGCTCGTCGCGTCCGGATCGGCGACCCGGAAATCCGGCAGCACGTCGATCACCCGTGCGTCGAGGTCGAGCAGGCCCTCCTGGACCAGCGACATCACCAGGGTCGCCGTGTAGATCTTCGCGATCGAACCGAGCTGGAAGACCGAGTCGGTGGTCGCCTCCACGCCCGTTCCGGTGTTCAGCACACCGCTGGCGAACTCGTGGATCTCGCCGTCGGCCAGCACGGCGAGCGTGGCGCCGGGAACGTCGTGCTCGGCGCGGAGGGTGTCGAGCAGGTCCTGTGCGTACAGTGTTCGCGTCATGCGAACACTGTACGCAGACCGCGAAGCTGTACGCAAGTGCGTACGGTGAACGCATGGTTTCCTCGGTGTGGACGCGGCAACGCCCGCGCGCAGGCCTCAGCCAGGACCGGATCGTGGCCGCGGCCGTGGAGCTGCTGGACGCGGACGGGCTGGAGGCGCTGTCCATGCGCACACTCGCCGCCCGCATGGACACGAAGGCCACGTCGCTCTACCGGCACGTGGCGAACAAGGACGAGCTGATCGAACTCGTCGTCGACGAGGTCTACGGCGAGATGGAGGTCCCGTCGGCCGGACCGTGGCGCACGTCCGTGGCGGAGGCGGCGAGAAGCTTGCGCGCCATGGTGTTGCGGCACCCGTGGGTGGCCTCGGTGCTCGGTCAGGTCGGGCTCGCGGAGCTGGGGCCGAACCTGTCGGACCGGTCGGCCCGGCTGCTGGAGTTGTTCAGCGGTGGCGGATTTCCCGGTGAGGAAGCCGATCTGGCGATGAAGACCGTGCTCGGTTACGTGGTCGGGATGACCGTGAGCGAAGCCGCGTACGTGCAGCTGCTCGCGCGCAGCGGTCAGGACGAGGAGGAGCTGACCGTGCGCGGGGTGACGTCGAAAGCGTTGCGTGACAAGACTTTCGAGTACGGACTGGAACGCGTTCTGCGAGGGCTCAGCTCGTCCTGACGCGCAGCTGCGGGAGCACCCGGCCGGGGATCGAGCCTGACGGCGTCTCGCCGATGCGTTCAGCGCCCATCCGCAGGTAGAAGCCCTCGGCGAACGGCTCCGCGTCGATGTCGAGGTGCTCGTACCCGGCCGCGGCCGCGTTGCTGATCAGGTGCTCCCACAGGACGCGGCCGAGGCCGGTGCCGATGCGGTCGGGGCGCAGCCACAGGTTGCCGAGCTCGCCGGACGGCGGTTCGCCGTCGACGCTGTAGAAGCCGATCACCGCGCCGTCCAGCTCGGCGACCACCATGTGCCGTCGTGCGACTTCGTCAGGGCTGTACGTCAGCTCTTCCCTGACGGCCTCCAGGAACGCTTCGTCGTACCCCCAGTGCGCCTTGGCGGCCTGCGCCACCTCGCTCAGCACGCCCGCCTCCTCCGGCCTCGCCCTGCGCAGTGTCACCATCTCGCCAGGCTCGCACTCTCGGAAGATCTCTACGATCGAATTTGTGGCGGACCGACTGCAGGCTCTACGCGATGCGCTGGCCGCGCGTCCCGGCGAGGCCGTGCCGTTCGACGCGCTGGCCGCGCAGGTGTGGCCGGACGAGCCGCCGATGCACCCGCGCGCGGCGTTGCGCACGCTGGTCAGCAGGCTGCGCGCGACCGACCAGGTGATCACCGAACCGGTCGGATACCGGCTCGTCCAGCGCCCGCCCGCGCCGTGCCAGCTGCCGGCCGACCTGCCGGACTTCGTTGGCAGGAAAGAGGAAATCGCCCGGTTGGAGCTGATCGACGCGCCGGTGCGGGCGATCACCGGGTTGCCCGGTGTCGGCAAGACCGTGCTGGCGATCAGGGAGGCCCACCGGCTGCGCGAGCGGTTCCCCGACGGACAGCTGTACGTGAACCTGCGCGGGTTCTCCACGGGGCCGTCGATGACGGTCGAGCAGGCGCTGGCGCGGTTCGTGAAGGCGCTCGGCGGCGGGCAGGAGGACGACTACCGCGAGCTGCTGAGGAACCGGCGGGTGCTGGTCGTGCTCGACAACGCGACCGCCGGCGTGATCGCGCCGCTGCTGCCCTCTACGCCCGGCTGTGCCGCGTTGATCACCTCCCGCCAGGACCTGCCGCAGTTCGCGCAGGTCAAACTCGGTGTGCTGTCCGAGCAGGAGGCGCACGAGCTGCTCAAGGGCATGCGGGTCGAGGGCGACACGAGCGAGCTGATCAACCTCTGCGCGCGGTTGCCACTGGCGTTGCGGATCGCGGGCGCGAACCTCGCCGGGCGCCATCTGCCGGACTACGTCGAGGAACTGCGCGAGCACCGGCTCAGGGCGTTGGGGATCGAGGAGGACGACACGGCCGTGCAGGCCGCGTTCGACCTCTCGTACCGGAAGCTGTCGCCGCGGGCGCGGCGGACGTTCGACTTCCTCGGCGCGGTGCCGGGCCCGGACATCCCGCGCGGCCTCGCGGGCGAAGGGATCGACGAGCTGGTCGCGGCCAATCTGGTGCAGCGCAACGGTGATCGCTACCAGCTGCACGACCTGCTGCGCCTGTATGCGAGGGCACGGGCGACGGACGAGGACCGCCGTGCCGTCTTCGAGTGGTACCTGGTCAGGGTCGACGGCGCCGACGCCCGGCTGAACATCGGCTTCACCCGCGTGCTGCCCGCCGTGCCGGATCCCGTGCCGTTCGCCGGCCGCGACGAGGCCGTGGCGTGGTTCGAAGCGGAGCGGGCGAACCTCGTCGCACTCGCCCAGGAACACCCGGACGCCGGGCTGGTCGCCGGACTGCGGGGCCACCTGCTCCTCACCGGGTTCTATGCCGACCTGCGGACGATCGCGCGCGCCGCCCTCGCCGTCGAGACGACCGGGCAACGGATGGCGGCGATGCGGGTGTGCCTCGGCTACCTCGACTGGCGCTTCGGCGAGCACAGGTCGGCGATCGCGCACTGCGAGAAGGCGATCAGCGAGTTCCACGCGGCAGGCCGGCAGGCCGAGGAGTCGGTGGCCCTCAACATCCTCGCCGGCGCCTACCACGACCTGGGCGAGCTCGACCTCGCCCGAGAGCACCTCACCGCCGCGATCGACCTGTACATGGCGAACGACCTGCGCACCCACCTGCCCGGCGGCCTCGGCAACCTGGGGTTGCTGGAGCTGGAGCTCGGCAGGCTCGAGTCCAGTGAGGACGCGTTGCGCCGCTCGGTCGACCTGGCGAGGGAGATCGACGACTGGCACCGCGTCGCCCACGGCCTCAACAACCTCGGTGTGGTGCTGGCGGCGCGGAAGAAGCACGCGGAGGCCGAGCAGGCGTTCCTGCAGGCACTGGACCTGGCCGGGCGGTACGGCTTCCGGCCGACCGAGATGTCCGCGCGGGTCGAGTACGCGGAGTTCCTCGCCGGAACCGGCAGAGCGGCCGAGGCGCGGGACAACGCCGAACGCGCTCTGGAGCTCGCCGGGGACGACGACCTGTTCACCAGGATCGACGCTCAGCTCGTGCTCGCCGAACTCAACCGGTCTGCCGACGAGTTCGACGAGGTCCTGCGGCGCGCCACCGAGGCCGAGTTCCGCATCATCGAGGTCCGCGCCCTGGCGGGCAAAGCCGCGTTGCTGCACGACAAAGCGTTGTGCGACAAGGCGATCGAACGAGCGGAGGCGGCAGGGCTGCGTTACCGCGCGAACCTCGTCCGCGAGCTCAGCTCAGGCATGTCCTGACGCGCGTGTGCACGCCGGGCTCGACCGTGATCAAGCTGGGCGAACGCCCGTAGACGCAGTGCGCCGCCGTGGCGACGAGACCCGGCCCGACCAGCGCGCCGCCGCAGAACTGAAGCCCTACCGCTCGACAGCTCCAGGCGGCGGAGCATCCACGACCGGGTGAAGATCCTTCGCGTATCGGGAGATCCGGACGTAGACGCCCGGCTTGCCCCTGCGCGCGCAGCCCTCGCCCCAGGACGTGACGCCGACGAGCTTGCCCTCCGCGACGATCGGGCCGCCCGAGTCGCCCTGGCAGGTGTCGATCTTGCCGTCCTCGTAGCCCGCACAGAACATGTCGGTCTTCACGAACTGCGAGTAGGCCTCGGCGCAGTAGGTGTCCGGCAGCACCGGCAGCGTGGCCTGCATGAGGTAGCGCGAGGTCTTGCCGTTCTCGCTGGTCCGCCCCCAGCCGAGGGCGCGCAGCTGCGTGCCGGCCAGGTAGAGCGCCCGATCGGTCGGTTCGGCGATGGGCAGCGGGGTGTACGGCAGCGCCTTCATCAGCGTCAGGACGGCCACGTCCTCGCCCTCGTCGGCCGACACGTACTGCTTGTGGACCCAGATGTCCGCGGGCGTGACCGACACCCCGCCGTCGCGGTCCTGCTTGTCCTCGCGACCGGCGATGACCCGCAGCTCACCCGGCGAGCGGCCGACCGTGCAGTGGGCCGCGGTGAGCACCTTCGTCGGCGCGACGATGGTGCCACCGCAGAACTGGAAGCCGTGGTCGTCGGTCAGGTAGACAACCCACGGATTGGCCTCGATCGAGGCACGCTCACCGCCGATGACCTGCTCACCGGCGGCAGCTGTGCCCGTCGAAGCCAGCAGAGCGCAGAGGACCAGCACCAGGAGTCGTCTCATGACTCCAGATAGTAGCTACTCCGATGCTCCGTTCGGAGCAACCCTGCTCCAGACCTTGCTCGCGGCACCCATGACGGTCTCGCCGATGTCGTTGATCGTCTTGATCAACGGGTCGGCAGAGTTGCTCATGGACTCCTTGTACGACCGGGCGGCGGACTTCACGTCGTCCGTGAGGTTGTTCGTCGGCCGGTCGTCCTCGCGGCGCGCGTACGTGCCGGTCAGGATCTCGCGGTACTCCTCCGTCGCCGACCAGCGCTGCAGCTCGGCGGCCCGCACGACGACCAGCGGGTGCGAGCGCTGCTCGGTGTGCAGGAGCTTGAGGAGGCTGTCGCGGATGTCCTCGACCTCCTCGTACTCCTTGGCCTGGGCGAGGAACGACGCGATGTCGACCTGGCCGCCCAAGTCACCGGCGAGCGCGAGGTGCGTGCGCAGCGCGGCCTGCGGGTCCTGACAGGCGAGCAGACCGGCCCGGTCGCAGGACAGCTCGGTCTTGCGCTGCCACTCGCGCAGCGCCGCGATGACCGCCCGCATGGCGATCGCTCCCGCCGGCACCCACGCGAACGACGTGGTCAGGTCGATGAGCCGGCGCAGCAGCGTGTTGTAGAGCGCGTGGCCCGACATCACGTGGCCCATCTCGTGGCCGACGAGGAACCTCAGCGACTCGTTGTCGAGCAGGTCGACCGCGCCGGTGCTGACCACGATGAACGGCTTGTCGATGCCGTAGGTGAAGGCGTAGGCCTGCGAGCTGCGCTCGACGTAGAGGTCGGGAATCTCGGCGAGGTCGAACGTCGCCGCCACCTCGTTGCGGATGCGGTCGAGCTGCGGGTACTGCTTCGTGCCGACCCTGACCGAGGACGCCACCTGAAGCAGGCGCTCACCACGCTCGGAGAAGGCTCCGGCGACCGCCTTGAGGACCGGTGCCACTGCGGGCACCGCCCTCAGCACCGCGAGGGCGCCTCGGTCGGCAGGATGCTCATAGGCGCGTGGGCTGATGCCCGGGAAACGCACCCTCGATGACTGTTCTATATCCCCCGTCACACCCCCAGGTTAGACACGATCCGGACAAGCCTGCACGGAATCAGCGCCGAGTGGTTGCAGACTGGCCCGGTGAGCGACGAAGACACCACCGTCCTGCCGCTGCGTGGCGGTGCCTCGGCGACCCTGGTCCGCAGGCGTGCCACTGCCAACGACCGCGGCGCGATCCTCTACGTGCACGGGTTCGCCGACTACTTCTTCCAGGAGCACGTGGCCGAGCACTACACGGCGCAGGGGTACGACTTCTACGCCGTCGACCTGCGCGGGTACGGCCGGTCACTGCGCGACGGCGAGTTGCCGAACTACACGACCGACATGGCCGTGTACTTCGAGGAGATCGACGCCGCCATCGCGAAGATCCGCGAAGAGCACTCTCGCGTGGTGCTCATGGGTCACTCGACCGGTGGCCTCACCACGTCGTTGTGGGCGCACGAACGGCGCTCCAGCGACCTCATCAACGCGTTGGTGCTCAACAGCCCGTGGCTGGACGTCGTCGAGCCGCCGTTCATGCGGCAGCTGGTGAAGCTGATCGGGCAGGTCGCGCCGAAGGTGAAGATCCGCGCGAACCTCGGCGAGGCGTACGGGTCGGCGATCCACAGCTCGCGCAACGGCGAATGGGACTTCGACCTGACGTGGAAACCGCTCGCGGGCTTCCCGGTGCTGGCCGGGTGGATCCGGGCGATCCTGATCGCGCAGGAGAAGGTCCACAAAGGTCTCGACGTGCGGGTGCCGGTGCTCGTGATGCACTCGGACAAGAGCATGCTGAACGCTCGGGAGTGGAGCGAGGACGTCTCGAAGGCCGACGCCGTGCTGGACGTCGAGGGCATGAGGAAGTGGGGTCCGAAGCTCGGACCATCCGTCAAGGTCGTCGAGATCAAGGCGGGCATGCACGACCTCTTCCTGTCGCCTGAGCCGGTGCGTGCGGCGGCCCTCGCGGAGGTCGACGAGTTCCTCAAAACAACTTGACCTCGTCATAGGTCGAGGTTCGAGACTGGGCGCCATGAACATCGACTTCAACGCCTGGTACGCGCTCGAAAGCGCGATGCAGGACGAGAAAAATCGTCGCGTCAGCCGGGCGACGTTGAAGCGCGTCGCCCGGTTCGCCCGGCCGCAGCGGGTGGCCGTGTACTGGTTGCTGGCCACCAGTTCGGTGGCGGCGGTGCTCGCGGTCGCCTCGCCTGTGCTGGCCGGACGCGTGGTCGACCAGATCGTCGGCGGCCGTGACATCGGGCTGGTCGTGTGGCTCGCGCTGGCGATCGCCGGCGTGGCGGTGCTGGAGGCCGGGTTCTCGCTGGCCGAGCGGTGGCAGTCGGCACGGGTCGGCGAGGACCTGATCCTGCGGCTGCGCCAGGCTGTTTTCGACCACGTACAACGGATGCCGATCGCCTTCTTCACCAGGACGCGCACCGGCGCGCTGGTCTCGCGGCTGAACAACGACGTGATCGCGGCGCAGCGGGCGTTCTCCGAGACGATCTCCGGTGTCGTCACGAACATCATCGCGCTCGTGCTGACCCTGGTCGTGATGCTGACGCTGTCGTGGCAGGTCACGGTACTGGCGATGGTGCTGCTGCCGGTCTTCCTGATCCCGGCGCGGCGCATGGGCAAGCGCTTGGCGTCGATGCACCGCGAGGCTGCGAACCTCGACTCGGCGATGACCACGCAGATGACCGAGCGGTTCTCCGCACCGGGCGCGACGTTGATCAAGCTGTTCGGCCGGCCGTCCCTGGAGAGCCTGGAGTTCGGGACGCGGGCGCGGCGGGTGCGCGACATCGGCGTGCGGACGGCGGTGGCGCAGTGGCTGTTCCTGGTGGCGTTGACTCTCGTGTCGTCGTTGGCGTTGGCGCTGGTCTACGGGCTGGGCGGCTACTTCGCGATCGCCGGGAAGCTGGCACCCGGCACGATCGTGACGCTCGCGCTGCTGCTGACGCGGTTGTACGCGCCGTTGACCGCACTGGCCGGCGCACGGGTGGACGTGATGACGGCGCTGGTGTCGTTCGAGCGCGTCTTCGAGGTGCTGGACCTGCCGCCGCTGATCAAGGAAAAACCTGACGCTGTAGCGGTCCCCGACGGGCCGGTGTCGGTGGAGTTCTCCGACGTGAAGTTCGCCTACCCGTCGGCGGACAAGGTGTCGCTGGCCTCGCTGGAGGAGGTCGCGGCCCTCGACACCCGCGGCGGTGAGGAGATTCTCGGTGGCGTGTCCTTCTCGGCCGCGCCCGGTTCGCTGATCGCGCTGGTCGGCGCGTCCGGAGCCGGCAAGTCGACGATCGCGTCGCTGGTGCCACGCCTGTACGACGCGGACTCCGGCTCGATCCGTCTGTCCGGTGTGGACGTTCGCGACCTGTCGTTCGACTCGATCCGCGAGACGGTAGGCATGGTGACGCAGGACGGTCACCTGTTCCACGAGTCGATCGGGGCCAACCTGCGGCTGGCTGCCCCCGACGCCACCGACGAGGAACTGTGGGACGCGCTGCGCCGCGCCCGGCTGGCCGACCTGGTGTCGTCGCTGCCCGACCAGCTCGACACCGTTGTGGGCGAACGGGGTTACCGCTTGTCCGGCGGCGAACGGCAACGGCTGACGATCGCCCGGCTGCTGCTGGCCAAACCGCGCGTGGTGATCCTGGACGAGGCCACGGCCCACCTCGACTCGCGGTCGGAGGCCGCGGTGCAGGAGGCGCTGGTCGAAGCCCTCGCGGGACGGACGTCGCTGGTGATCGCACACCGGCTGTCGACGATCCGCGCGGCGGACCAGATCCTCGTCGTGGATCGCGGGCAGATCGTGGAACGTGGCACGCACGAGGCGTTGCTGGCGCTGGACGGCCACTACGCCAAGTTGTACCGCACGCAGTTCAGTGAAGAGCCGATCGGAGCACCGTGACCATCCCCTCGCCGGACAACATCTACCCGTTACCGGACATCGCCCGCACGGTGCAGCTGCGGCCGTTGGTGAAGAACCCGCAGATCGAGATCGGCGAGTACACCTACTACGACGACCCTCATCACGCCGAACAGTTCGAGCAGCGCAACGTGCTCTACAACTTCGGCAACGAAAAGCTGGTCATCGGCCGTTACTGCGCATTGGCCGAGGGCGTGCGGTTCATCATGTCCGGCGCCAACCACAACATGGCGGGCGTGTCGACGTTCCCGTTCACGATCTTCGGTGGCGTGTGGGGCGAGAAGACCCTGGACATCGCACTGGGGGCACCTTCGCGCGGCGACACGGTGGTGGGCAACGACGTCTGGATCGGCTACCAGGCGTTGATCATGCCGGGGGTGCGGATCGGCAACGGGGCGATCATCGCGGCCGGGTCCGTGGTGGTGTCGGACGTGCCTGCGTACGGGATCGTGGGCGGCAACCCGGCCGGGCTTATCAGGAAGCGGTACAGCGACGCCGACATCGAACTGCTGGAACGGATCGCGTGGTGGGACTGGCCGGTGGAGAAGGTCACCGAGCACGTGCGGGTGATCATGGCGGGGACGCCGGCCGAGCTGGCGGCGGTCGCGGAGTGAGAGCTCTGCTCATCACCGGCCCGGTCGGGGTGGGCAAGACGACGGTGGCCGAGGCCGTGGGCGACGTGCTCGCAGCGGCCGAGGTCCCGCACGCCGTGATCGACCTCGACTGGCTCAGGTGTTTCCGGCCCAGCCCCGCGGACGAGATGAAAACGCCATCAGCAACGTCCGATATCAGATTCACGCCCTGGTTCAGGTCCTCCTACAGCCAGCCAAGCGAGAGCGCGTGCGTCGAGATCACGTTCGGAGCTGGCGAAGGCGGTGTTCGCGACTCCAAGGCGCCTGACTAAGGCCGCCTGGCTTTCCGTGGAGGCGCCTGGTCTCAGTTCAGGACCTGGTTGAACGACGGACTTCACTCCGACGCCATCGTGTCCTGACGAGTTGGGCGCGGCCCGGTGGTGACGGGTCGAGCCATTCGCCAGGCTCAGCCTCAGGTGTGCGAGTGCTCAACTGGCCGACAATGGAGGGTCAGTCGGACAGGTTGAGAGGCGTGGCGCTCAACGTGCCCGCCAAGAGGTCGCCCACCAAGCTGGGAAGACTGGCGGGGAGAAGCTTGTCGGTCGTCTGATGGAGTTCGGCAGCCGACCACCAGCGCCGTTCGATCAGTCCGGCTTTCTCGTTCTCGGTGGGCTTGAGCGCGACCTTCGGTGCTGTGTCGGTGATGCGTGCCAGGAAGACGTGATCGATGCGGTGATGGTCGCGTCCCTTGTAGTGGAACCGTGATTCCCGGATCCACAGCTTGCGTCCCAGCGCCGGAAGAACGATCCCGGTCTCCTCCGCTACTTCGCGGCGAGCGGCGTCGACCGGCTCCTCGCCCTCGTCCAAGCCACCGCCGGGCAGCTCCCACCAGTCGTGGCCGCGGTCGTGCGGGTCGCAGGCGTGAACGAGCAGCACACGGTCGTGGGTGTCGAGCAGCAGCACTCGAGCGCCGATGCGTGGGGTGAGGGTGGTGGACATCCGGCGGGCGTTCCTCGCGGTCGGCTGACTGGGCGGCAGCCTGCGCGAGTGGTGCCGGAGTTCAGAACAGAGTCGGCTCCGGCTCGTTGTGCGCGTCGACCGCCGTGGTGGGGTCCGACGTTAGCAGCGTCCTGTTTGCGCTCAGCGACAACCGGACGGCGAGTCCTGAATGATCGGTCAACCGCGATCCGTCCGGCGAGCCTGCACTGGAGATCGTCACGGGCATCTTCGCCCGGAAAGGCGAACGCGACCGCTACGCGGCCGACCACCCTCTCAACTTGCTCTGGAACGCATTCGCAGCCGCCAGCCCCACGAGATCCATTCCAGCCGCCCTGCCCGGATAGGAACTGTCGGCCACCATGACCCAGGTCGACGAGCCTGTCGACCGCCCAACAATGGAACGGCGCGATCTGCCTGATCGGCTCCCCCATTGCCTGTGACCAGACAGGAAGGCGCAGGTTGCCGGCAGGGGCGTCTCGCACGGGTGAATCGGTCTGTGCATCGGCGGTGCTCATTGCAGAGTGGCAGCGTGACGGGCACTGGCAGCAAGCCACTGACACCCACGCTGAATTCGGGCCCATCGCACGTTGGCTCGCGCTCGTCGTGCCGGTGCTCGCCGGGCGCCACTCCAGCACCACCTCGTCCTGGCGCACTTGACTCAGCCCCGCGAGCAGCGGGTCAGTCGGACAGGTTGAGGGGCGTGGTGATCAACGTGCCCGTCAAGAGGCCCAACCAACCTTGGAAGACCAGCCCGCCGCGAACGTTGCTCAGGCGTGGTCACGGGTTGGCCCGCCGCACAGCGAGTTTCAGTAGCGACGCCAAGAGATCAGCAGCGCCAGCCACACGATCGCCGCCCCGGCGAAGGCCAGCGCGCCCACACCGAGGGTCGCCAGCACCGCGCCACCAACGAGCCCGCCTCCCGCGACACCGAGCTGAACGGCAGAGGCGTTCAACGTCAGCACCATGGCGCCATTGCCGGGAAAGGTGTCGAGCAGCCGGTTCACCTGGGTCGGCGTGAAGGTCCACCCGAAAAGCCCCCACACGACCAGGCAGAGGAACAAGAACACGGCGTCGTGCGCGAACGGGATCACCAGCAGTGCCACCGCGATGACGAACGTGCTGGTGCGCAACATCTTCCGCCAGCCGAACCGGTCGACGACGAACCCGCCCGCGAGCGTGCCGGCGGTGGTGCCGATGCCGAAGACCATGAGCGCCGTCGCGATGGTTCCGCTGCCGGTACCGACGTTGTGGCCGACCACGACGGAGATGTAGGTGTAGACGATGAACTCGGCGGTGACGACCGCGAGTGTCAGCAGCAGGATCGACAGCAACCGCCGATCACCCAGAAACCTGAGCCGTTCCCGCGTGCTCATGACGCTCACGGGCTGGTCGGCCAATCGGCTGAACCACTGCGCGACCGCGACCACGACTGACGGCACCGCGATCCCGAGCAGCACCGAGCGCCAGCTGACGTACGAGGACGCCACGATGCCCAGCGGTGCGCCGACGAGCGTCGCGGCGGTGTGTCCGGACGCGACGATCGACAACGCCCGCCCACGTCGCTCCGGGCCGAGGCTGATCGCGCGGGCACCGGCGTTCGGGAGGTACGCGCACGCACCCAGCGCCGCGATCAACCGGCCGCCCGTCAGCACGACGATCGAGCCGCTCGACGCCGCCACGACGTTGCCGAGCGCGAACACCACGAGCCCGAGCGCGCACATCGTCCGCTGGGAAAGGCCGCCCGCCAGCACTGCCAGAGCCGGGGCGCCGAAGACGTAGGTGAGGGGGTAGATCGCGAGCGTGGCCCCAACAACACCGGGCTCCACCCGGAGGTCGTGGCTGAGCACGGGCAGCACACCGGTCAGGATCGTGCCCTCGACCGCCAGCACGAACGCGCCGAAGATCAGCGGAACCAGGCTCAACCATGTCGGATTCCTCACGCCGGATCAACGAGCGGAGATCGATTCGGTGGCGTCCGAGTGAACTTCCGCGACGAATGCTTCCGATCGCGCCACCATGAGCACATGGAGTACGACCGCTACTGCGACTTGACGATGCGCGGCGGCACGACCAGCGGTGTTGTCTATCCCCTGGCTGTCGCATCGCTGGCGCGCCATTACGAGTTCAAGCAGATCGGTGGCGCGTCGGCGGGTGCGATCGCCGCGGGCTTCACCGCGGCTGCCGAACGCGGTCGTGCCTCCGGGGGCTTCGAGAAGCTGGCCGCGCTGATCGACTGGTTCACGTCGGGCTCCGGTGCGGAGCGATGGCGGCTGGCGCAGTTGTTCCAGCCCACGGACAAGACGCGGGCGCTGTACCGGATCGTCGTGGCGACCATGCAGAAGCGGGAGACGACGGGGCGCAGTGTGATCTCGTGCCTGTTCTTCGCGTTGCTGGGCGCGGTGGGGATGCGGGCGAAGACCGTGCTGGCGCTGATGGCGTTGCTGTGGTTGGGCGGGCCGGTGCTGTGGTCGGCGTGGCTCGCGCCCAAGGTTTATCCGGCGTGGCTCACGACCGTGGTTCTGCTGCTCGCGTTGGCGTGCGTTGTGTTGGTGCTGTGGCCTTTGCGAGGCAGTTTGCCGTGGATCGGGTGGGTGTTCGTCGCGGTGCCGCTCGTGCTCGGGCTGGCGTTTTCGCGGCACTACGCGACGGCGGCGGTTGTGCTGCTGGTGTGGCTGGTGCTGACGTTGGCGGCCGTCAGCGCGCTCACGATCACCTACGGGTATGCCATGCAGCGGTATCTCAGGAACAACGCGCGGTCCATCCACTTCGGACTGATCCCTGGCACCGGGGACTTCACACCGTCGTGGCTCGACCGGCTGGCCGGGGTGCCGAAATCGACGGGTGTGCCGCCGCTGGCCGACTGGATCGCCGACCGGCTCGACGAGCTGGCCGGTACCGAGCACGCGTTGACGTTCGGCGATCTCGGCGACATCAATCTCGTGCTGATGACCACCGATCTGTCCGAGGGGCGGCCGCATCGGTTGCCGTTCAAGGAAAGCTGGCAGTACTGCGAGGAGTGCCTCGCGTACGTGCTGCCGCGCCGGGTCGTCGAGCAGATGAACGGCGCCGAATCCAGAGCCAACTGCCCTCTGCACGAGCACATGCCGTTGCGGGAACTGCCCTCGCGCGAACTGCTGCCGGTCGTGGTGGCGGTGCGGATGTCGTTGTCGTTCCCCGGGCTGATCGCCGCCGTGCCGCTGTGCCGGGACGGGCGCGTGCACTGGTTCTCCGACGGCGGCATCACCAGCAACTTCCCGATCCACTTCTTCGACTCGCTGCTGCCGCGCTGGCCCACGTTCGGCCTGAGCCTGCAGCCCTATCCGAACGGCGACACGGCCGAGGTGTGGCTGCCGGAGCAGGACGCGTCGACCAAGGGCACGCGCTACGCGTCGCTCACGTCGATGCCGCGCTTCCTTCTGTCCATTTTGGACACCTTCCTGGACTGGCGCGACACCATGCAGTCCGCGCTGCCCGGTTACCGCGGCCGCATCGCGCACGTCCGGCAGGCGGAAGACGAGGGCGGCACGAACCTGTTCATGCCGCCGGCCACGATCAGGCGCCTGGCGTTGCGCGGGCAGCGTGCGGGCGACCTGCTGCGGGAACGGTTCCAGCAGCAGCAGAACACCGACCGCTACCGCTGGATCCGGCTGCGCATGGCCGTGCGGGAGTACCAGGAGCTCGGTGTGCAGGCCGAGGACCGCGAGGCGATGTACTCCGAACTGCTCGAACGGTTCGAGATCCCCGAGGAGCTGCACGAGTGGTTCCGCACTCCCCCGGCCGACGGTGATCCGTATCGGGAGGAGATCGAGGTCGCGCTGGACCACGTCGGCAGGTTGAAGGACGACGGGCCGTTCGACGGCGTACCGCCGGTGGATCCGGATTTGCGGCTGACACCGCCGGAGTAGGCGGGTTAGCCTGGACTCGTGACGCGATTCAGCCACCCCCGACCTGCGGCGGTGGCGCGCGCCTAGAACCTTCCCGTCGGTCGGGGGACTCCGCATCCCAGCACACCGACCAGAACGGGAAAACCCATGTACCGCACCGATGAACTCGTGCACGCCCTGAACGTCCGCGACCTCACCGACCCCGCTCAGGGCCCGCACGCGATGCAGCTGCTGATCGCCGAGCTCAAGGCCGCGCTGGACGATCCCGAGGAAGTCCGCCACCACCCGCTCGTTCCCGTCGAGCACAACTACGAGCACCTCGGCTATCCCGCGGATGCGATCACCAGGGAAACCCGCTACACCAGGTACGTCAGCGAGACGTGCATGCTGCGCAGCCACACCACGGCGATGATCCCGCCCGCGCTCAGGCACGCCACCCCGGACGTGACGCTGATCTGCCCAGGCCTCGTGTACCGCAGGGACACGGTCGACCGCCTGCACACCGGCACGCCGCACCAGCTCGACGTCTGGCGGATCTCGCGCCGACCCGAACGGCTCGACGACCTCATCGACAAGGTCGTCACGACGTTGTTGCCCGGCAAGCGATATCGCACGATCGACGCGCGGCACCCGTACACCACGCACGGCAAGCAGATCGACGTGAGGCACGACGGCCAGTGGGTGGAGATCGGTGAGTGCGGGCTTGCCGCGCGGCACGTGCTTAAACACCACCCGTACGGCCTCGCGATGGGTCTCGGTCTGGACCGGGTCCTCATGCTGCGCAAGGGAATCCCGGACATCCGCCTGCTGCGCAACGCCGATCCGCGCATCGCGGCGCAGATGCTGGACCTGGCCGAGTACCGGCCTGTATCCCGGCATCCGGTCGCGATCAGGGACATCTCGATCATGGCGGACGACAGCGAGGACGTCGAGACGCTCGGTGACCGGATTCGCGCGCTCGTGCCGGAGGACCTGATCGAGGAGATCACGATTCTGAGCGAGACACCGGCAGAGGACCTGCCGGACCACGTCCGGAAACGACTGGAAGCCAGGCCAGGTCAGAAGAACGTGCTCATCCGGGTGACGATGAGGGCCCCGGAACGCACCCTCACCGACCGCGAGACGAACGAGCTGCGGGACCGCCTGCTTCAGGGCTTGCGGGCAACTGCGCCGTAGATGCCGGTGTGGTCCTCGTAGGAGTCCGGGCGCCACTCGTCCACCGTGACGACGCCCGGCTCCAGCAGTTCGAGCCCCTCGAAGAACCTGGCCACCTCGGCGTGGGTGCGGATGGCGAGCTTGTTGTCCGAGCTGCTGTAGATCTGGGCGACCTTGCGGGCCTCCGCCGCCTCCTCGTCGGTGAGGTTGTCCCAGGTGGCGTGCGTGATGGCCAGGTAGGAACCGGAGGGAAGGCCCGCCAGGTACTCGGTCACGGCCTCGTAGGGGTTGTCCGAGTCCGGGACGAAGTGCAGCGCCGCGATGATCAGCACGCCGATCGGACGGGAGAAGTCGAGCACCTCGCGGGCACCGTTCAGCACCGTGGAGGTCGCGCGCAGGTCGGCGAGGATCGCCGTGGCGTTGGGGTTGTCGGCCAGCAGGGCGTTGCTGTGCGAGACGGCGACTGGCTCGTAGTCGACGTAGACCACGCGCGCGGACGGGTTGTCGTGCTGCGCGATCTCGTGGACGTTGCCCACGGTCGGGATGCCGGAGCCCAGGTCGAGGAACTGGTCCACACGAGAGTTGACGAGGTGACGGACGACCCTGCGCAGGAACGAGCGGTTGGCCTGCGCGCTCTGGGCGATGCCGGGGAAGATCTGCTCCACCTGCTTGGCCGCGGCGCGGTCGGCTTCGAAGTTGTGCGAGCCGCCCAGGTAGTAGTCGTACATCCGCGCCACGCTCGGACGCGTGACGTCGACCGTGGACGGAACCCACTTCAGCTGTTCCTTCACGCCGCGCATCCTCATCCGCGGGCACACGAGTGTCGACCGCCACATGTGTGTTCGCGGCAGGTGTCGCCGCTGCTCGCTGACAGCGAACACCCAAAGGGAACATCATTACGCTGAAGTTGGTTGAGCGGTACAGACTCAACTTTGGAGGGTGATGTGATGGGCGAGACGTTGGCCCTGCCGGTGCTGCCGCTGGACGACGTTGTGGTGCTGCCCGGCATGGTGGTGCCGATCCGCATCTCCGGTGCGGACGCCAGTGCCGAGGCCCGCGCGGCCGTCGACGCCGCGACGACGGCCGCGAATCATCAAGTGCTGCTGGTCCCACGTCTGGACGGCAAGTACGCGAGCGTCGGCACACTGGCCGAGATCGAACAGGTGGGCCGGCTGCCCGGTGGCGAACGCGCCGCCGTCGTGCGCGGCACCAAGCGCGTGCGCATCGGCACGGGCACCACGGGGCCGGGCGCGGCGCTGTGGGTGGAGGCCACGATCGCGGACGAGTCCCCGATCACCGAGCGGACGCGTGAGCTCGCCAGGGAGTACCGCGCGCTCGTGACGAACATCCTGCAGACGCGCGGCGCGTGGCAGATGGTCGACTCGGTGCAGCAGATCAGCGACCCGTCGGCGCTGGCCGACCTCGCCGGGTACGCCTCGTACCTCGACGAGAAGCAGAAGGTCTGGCTGCTGGAGACGTCCGACGTCACCACGCGGCTGGAGAAGCTGGTCGAGTGGGCGAAGGCGCACCTGACCGAGCTCGACGTGAACGAGACGATCGCCAAGGACGTCAAGGAAGGCGTCGAGAAGCAGCAGCGGGAGTTCCTGCTGCGCCAGCAGATGGCCGCGATCCGCAAGGAACTGGCAGAGCTCGACGGCAAGCCCGCCACCGAGCAGGACGACTACCGCGCCCGCGTCGAGGCGGCTGACCTGCCGGAGAAGGTCCTCAAGGCCGCGCTGGCCGAGGTCGACAAGCTGGAGCGCACCTCCGAGCAGTCGCCCGAGGTGGGCTGGATCCGGACGTGGCTCGACACCGTTCTCGAGATGCCGTGGAACGAGCGGACCGAGGACGCCTACGACATCAAGGCCGCACGTGAGGTTCTCGACGCCGACCACGCGGGCCTGGACGACGTGAAGCAGCGCATCACCGAGTACTTGGCCGTGCGCAAGCGTCGCGCCGACCGCGGCATGGGCGTCGTCGGCGGACGTCGTTCCGGTGCCGTGCTGGCCCTGGTCGGGCCTCCCGGTGTCGGCAAGACGTCGCTCGGCGAGTCCGTGGCACGGGCGATGGGCCGCAAGTTCGTCCGTGTCGCCCTGGGTGGCGTGCGCGACGAGGCCGAGATCCGCGGCCACCGCCGCACGTACGTCGGCGCGCTGCCGGGCCGGATCGTCCGCGCGATCAGCGAGGCAGGGTCGATGAACCCGGTCGTGCTGCTCGACGAGATCGACAAGGTCGGCTCCGACTACCGCGGCGACCCCACGGCGGCGTTGCTCGAGGTGCTGGACCCGGCGCAGAACCACACGTTCCGCGACCACTACCTGGAGGTCGAGCTGGACCTCTCGGACGTCGTGTTCCTCGCGACCGCGAACGTGCTGGAGTCGATCCCGGCGCCGTTGCTCGACCGCATGGAACTCGTGCAGCTCGACGGCTACACCGAGGACGAGAAGGTCACGATCGCGAGCAACCACCTGCTACCGCGGCAGATCGAACGCGCCGGCCTCGCACCGGAGGACGTCACGTTCGACAAGCCCGCACTGCACCAGCTGGCGAGCGAGTACACGCGGGAAGCCGGTGTGCGGCAACTGGAACGGGCCCTCGCGCGCATCCTGCGCAAGGTGACCGCGAAGGTCGCGCTGGGCGACGCGGAACTGCCGGTCACGGTCGACCAGCCGTCGCTCAAGTCGTACCTGGGCAGCCCGAAGAACACGCCCGAGTCGGCCGAGCGCACCTCGGTTCCCGGTGTCGCAACGGGTCTGGCCGTCACGGGTGTCGGTGGCGACGTGCTCTTCATCGAAGCCTCCTTGGCGCCCAAGGACACCGGCGCGTCCGGCGTGACCCTGACGGGCCAGCTGGGTGACGTGATGAAGGAGTCCGCGCAGATCGCGTTGTCGTACCTGCGTGCGCACGACGACAACGCGGCGGCGCTGGAGGGCCGTGGAGTGCACATCCACGTCCCGGCGGGCGCGGTGCCGAAGGACGGTCCGTCGGCCGGCGTCACGATGACGACGGCGCTGGCGTCGCTGCTCTCGGGCCGCCCGGTGCGCTCCGACGTGGCGATGACGGGCGAGATCTCGTTGACCGGCCGGGTGCTTCCGATCGGTGGCGTGAAGCAGAAGCTGCTCGCCGCCCACCGCGCGGGCATCACCACCGTGCTGCTGCCCCAGCGCAACGAGCCGGACCTGGAGGACGTGCCGGAGTCGGTGCGGGAGCAGCTGACCGTGCACCTGGTCTCGGACGTGTCCGAGGTGCTGGAGCACGCGCTGTCGAAGGAGACCGCCGCAACCGTTGCGGCGTAAGGATTTCTGGACCCCTCGTGGGGACAGCAGCGGCCACTGCCGTCCCCACGAGGCTTTTCACAGGCCGATGTCGATGACGACCCGGTTCGGGTTCGTCAGCGTGAAGACTCGGTGCCACGAGGTGGCGTTGCCGTAGCCGACGGCGATGCCCAGCACGCCTTCGAAGTCGCACGTGAGCGCGATCCTGCGGACGTTGTCGAGGTTGGGCGGCGTGAAGTTCTGCGGTCCGGTGTAGGTCGGGTTGCCGTTGTCGTCGTGCGCGGCGGCTCCGATCAGCACGACCTCGAGGATCTCGGTGCCGCCCGGCATGGCGATCGGGTTGCCTGACGCACACTGCGAGACGCTGGTGACCTCCCTGACCCGGTGCTCGGCAGGCAGGCCGGACAGGTCGAGCACGACGCGGTTGTAGCCGTCGTGCAGGCCGGTCCTGATGGTGGACAGCGTGGGCGTGCTCTGCGCCGACGCCATCGGGACGAACGTGACGACCGTCAGCGCTGCCACCAGCACCGCGGCCAAGCGTCTGTTCTTCATCACTGGCCCCCTCTCAGGGCGACTCGATGAAAGAACAGACGCGTGACCAGCGTCACAGTTGCGCCGGCTGCGGCACTTCCTATCCGAGGAAGTCCTCACTTCCTATCCGAGGAAGTCCTCCAGCGGCACCGGAGTCAGGCCATCCTGCTTCGCCCGGTTCAGGAACGCGGTGAAGTCCTCGACGAACGTCGTGCGGAAATGCATCAGCACGATGTCGCCCGGCTTGAGCTTGTCGCCGGCCTGGAACTGCACGCGCCCGTCGTTGACCGCGGCCGTCCAGTTGACCAGCGCCTTGAACCCACAGCTCGCGGCTGCCTTGCGGGTGTTCGCGTCGTAGTTGCCGAACGGCGGCCGGAACAGCGTCGGGCGCTTGCCGTAGTCGTGGGCGAGGAAGTCGGCGTTGCCGCAGATCTCGTTCTTCTGGAACTCGAACGGCTTGCCCTGCAGGTTCGGGTGGTTCGTGGTGTGGCTGTTGATCGTGGCCGGCAGGTCCTTGAAGTAGTCCTTGTGCCCCTCGGCGTACTTCGTGTTGAGGAACAACGACGGCCACACGCCCGCGTTGATCATGAGCTCGCGGGCCTTCGGGTGCTGCACCGCGCCGTCGTCGATCGTGATGAACACGTACGGCTTGTCGGTGGGAATGCGTGTCACCACGGGCACCATGCCGTCGGCGGTCGCGGGCGCGTGGGCCTGCACCGTGCCGTACGGGTACGGCGGCTCGAACATCCGCTTCGGCTTCTCGGGTGTGGTCGTTGTCGTCGTCGGCCCCGGTGAGGACGTCGTGAGAACGGGACCACTGGGCTGTTCGTCGGGCGTCTGGCCGCACGAGACCAGCCCGACAACCACCACAAATGCAGCAACTAGCCGCAACCTGGACATCTGGAAATTCCCCCTCCACGCGGAGGACGCCGCGCAGGCCCTCATGGTTGCACGGGGATAGGCTCGAACTGATCACAAAGAGGAGGAGTTCTGATGAGCCTCGAGCGTCCAGTCGCTCCCGACCCCTACCAGCTGCTGCCACAGGTCGGCACGTTCGAAGTCACCTCGTCGGACGTGCGCGACGGCGAACAGCTCCCCGACGCCCAGGTCTTCGAGGGCGGCAACACCTCGCCCCAGCTGTCGTGGTCCGGCTTCCCCGCCGAGACGCGGAGCTTCGTGGTCACCTGCTTCGACCCCGACGCCCCCACCCCCTCCGGCTTCTGGCACTGGGTGGCCGTGAACGTCCCCGCCACGACCACGTCGTTGGACACGGGCGCGGGTGCCTCCGACGCCACGCTGCCGGGTGACGCGTTTCACGTGCGCTCGGACTACGGCACGCGGGCGTTCGGTGGCGCCGCTCCGCCCAAGGGCGACCACCCGCACCGCTACTACTTCGTGGTGCACGCGGTCGACGTCGACAAGCTCGACGTGGACGGCGACGCGTCTCCGGCGGTCGTGAGCTTCAACCTCGCGTTCCACACGCTGGCGCGCGCGATCATCACGCCGACCTACCAGCACTGAGCGCCTCGTCCGGCGCGTCCCGCCGGGATGCGCCGGACGAAGCCAGCACGGCGCCGATCAGGAACGACGCCGAGGCGATCACCGCGGCCAGGTGCAGGCCGTCGGACGCGACCGTCAGGGTGCCGAAGAGCCCGACGCCCACGGCGTTGCCGATCTGCCGGGCCACGTTGAACACCGCGGAGGCGACACCAGCTCGGGCCGGGGCGGACTCGATGATCGCGGCGGTGGCGGCCGGCACCGTCAGCGGTGTCGCGAGACCGGTCGCGACCAGCGCGAACAGCAGTGCCGGGTACGGGGTGTCCGGCCCTGCCGCGAGCCAGCCGAGGAATCCCGCCGACCCGAGCAGGAGTGCGGCGGTCATCAGCTTGTAGGGGCCGTAGCGCGCCGTCAGCCGTCCGGAGATCGGTCCGGCTATCAGGGCCATGCACACGGTCGGCAGCAGAAGAAGACCGGTGGTCATGGCGTCGTGGCCGCGTTGCTGCTGGAAGTACAGCGTCGCGACGAACAACATGCCGTAGTAGCCGAGGTTGAGCAGCACACCGATGGCGGCGGTCGCGGCGAATCCGGAGTGCCTGAACAGCGCCGGTGGCAGCAGCGGTGCGACGGCACGGTGTTCGACCACCACGAACGCCACGAGCGCAACGCCACCGATCACGAAGCAGATGATCGACGATTCGTTGAGCGCACCGGCGACACCGGTCAGTCCGATGATCGCGAGCACCTGACCGAGAACGTCCATCCGGCGGGCGACGCCGCTGGTGGCGGGCACGTGCCGCAGTGTCAGCACGATCGCGAGCGCGGCCACCGGCACGTTCAGCCAGAACACGGCGCGCCAGCTCAGGCCCTGCACGAGCAGCCCGCCCAGCACCGGTCCGGACGCGAACGCCACGCCCGCGACGCCCGCCCAGAAGCCGAGGGCGCGGGCACGCACCGCGCGGTCCGGGTAGGCGGTCGCGAGCAGGCCCAGCGAGGTCGGCACGAGCAACGCCGCGCCCGCGCCCTGCAGCAGCCTGCCCGCGATCAGCTCACCCGGCGTCGACGCGAGCGCGCAGAGCACGGACGACCCGGTGAACACGGCCAGGCCGGTCAGGAAGATCCGCCGATGCCCGAGGCGGTCGCCGAGAGCGCCGCCGAGCAGCAGCAACGCGGCGAACACCGTGCTGTAGCCGTCCACCGACCACTGCAGCGCGGACGAGCCGGCCCGCAGCGTTCGCTGGATCTCCGGCACCGCGACGGTGACCGCGGTGACGTCCAGCATCACGAGGAAGTAGCCGAGGCTGAGCGCGAGGAGCGGGACTCGGGTGTTCATGCGGCCGAGTCTGGGTCCGGAACACTTCGCCGCCGGGCTAAGTGTCGCCGTCGTACGGTCGTAGGCGTGAAGTCCGATCCCGACATCGCGCGGGCCGCCGCACTCCTCGCGGACGGATCCCGCGCCCGCATGCTCAAGGCGCTGTGCAACGGCCAGGCGATCACCGCGACGGCGCTCGCCGACGAGGCCGGGGTCAGCGGCCCGACGGCCAGCGTGCACCTCGCGAAACTGGTCGAGGCGGGGCTGGTCACCGCGCACCGCGAGGGCCGCAACCGCCGCTACCGGCTGTCCCGCCCGGAGGTGGCCGACGCGTTGGAAGCACTCGCGGCGATCGCGCCACCGTTGCCGGTCACGTCGTTGCGGCAGAGCGTCAGAACGGACGCGTTGCGACGGTCGCGCACCTGCTACGACCACCTCGCGGGACGGCTCGGCGTGCAGCTGATGGGTGCCCTGCTCGACACCGGTGTCCTGACCGGCGGCGACGGCAGGCACCATCCGGACACCGCGGTGCACGACCGGCTCGCCGCCTACGGGCGTGATCAGCACTACGAGCTGAGCGAGCAGGGCGCTGTCACGTTGCGGTCGCTGGGCGTCGACGTGCGGGAACCGGGACGCCGCCCGTTGATCCGCTACTGCGTCGACTGGAGCGAGGAGCGGCACCACCTGTCCGGTGCGCTCGGGGCGGCGATCGCGAACCGGCTCTTCGCCCTGGGGTGGTTGAAACACGGCGCCAGCCCGCGCGTCGTGCACCTGACCGACGCCGGCGAGAGCGGGCTGGCCGAAGCGTTCGGCAGGTCGTTCGCTGACGTAAGGCCCGCGTAACACCCGACCCGGGAACACCTCCGTGCCCGAGGTGGTTGGATCGACACGTGAGGCACTTCGACCTGGTCATCATCGGTACCGGCTCCGGCAACTCCATCCCGAACGAGGCGATGGCCGGCTGGGACATCGCCATCCTCGAGAAGGGCACCTTCGGCGGCACCTGCCTGAACGTGGGCTGCATCCCCACCAAGATGTTCGTCCACACCGCCGACCAGGCCGCGGCGCCTGCCAACGCGAAGAAGCTCGGCGTGGACGCCCACCTCGACGCCGTGCACTGGCCGCAGATCCGCGACCGCATCTTCGGCCGCATCGACCCGATCTCCGAGGGCGGCCGCAACTGGCGCGCCAACGAGAACGCGAACGTCACGGTCTACGAGGGCACCGCGAAGTTCATCGACGCGCACACGATGGACACGGGCACCGGCGAGACCATCACCGCCGACCGGATCGTCGTGGCGGCGGGCAGCAGGCCGACGATCCCCGAGGTCGCCGACATCGAGACGACCGGCTTCCACACCAGCGACTCGATCATGCGGCTCGACGAGCTGCCGGCGAGCCTGGTCATCCTGGGCAGCGGGTTCATCGCCGCCGAGTTCGCGCACGTGTTCAGCAGCTTCGGTGTCGAGGTCACGATGATCGCGCGCTCGAACCTGTTGCTGCGCCACGAGGATCTGGAGATCGCCCAGCGGTTCACCGACGTCGCGAAGACGAAGTGGGACGTCCGGTTGCAGCGCAAGACGATCCGCGCGGAGAAGACCGACACCGGTGTCCGCCTGCACATGGAGGGCCCGGACGGCGCGGAAACCGTTGAGGCGGACCAGCTTCTCGTGGCGACCGGCCGCCGGCCCAACACCGACCTGCTGGACCTTGCCAAGGCCGGTGTCGAGCTGCACGACGACGGCCGCGTCAAGGTCGACGAGTACCAGCGCACGAGCCAGCCGCACATCCTGGCGCTGGGCGACATCAGCTCGGACTACCAGCTCAAGCACGTCGCGAACCACGAGGCGCGGGTGGTGCAGCACAACCTGCTCAACCCCGACGAGCCGATGCGCAGCGATCACCGGTTCGTGCCGGCCGCGGTGTTCTCCAGCCCGCAGATCGCGAGCGTCGGCCTGACCGAGGAACAGGCCAGGGCAAGGGGAATCCGGTACGTCACCGCCAGCCAGGCCTACGCGTCCATCGCGTACGGCTGGGCGATGGAGGACACGACGGGCTTCGCGAAGCTGCTCGCGGATCCCGCCACCGGACAGCTGCTCGGCGCGCACATCATCGGGCCACAGGCGTCGTCGGTGATCCAGCCGCTGATCCAGGCGATGAGCTTCGGGTTGGACGCGAAGTCCATGGCACGTGGGCAGTACTGGATCCATCCCGCGATGCCGGAACTCGTCGAGAACGCGCTTCTCAACCTGCCGTTGGACTGAAGGCCTTGCACGACAGGGACTTCCGCCGCTGTCGTTGATCTCGCCGACCAACCACGATGCAGCGATGACTGACAGAGTCCTCGTCGCGTACACCTCGAAGATCGCCGCCACCGATGAGATCGCCCAGATCATCGGCACCGAACTCGCCGGGTGCGGGCTGAGAGTCACAGTGCTCTCGGTCGCCGCGACCGACACGCTGTACGGGTTCGGTGCCGTGATCATGGGCGACGCCGCGGCCCGTGACGCGCATCGGTTCGTGCGGCGGCACAAGGTTTCCCTCAAACAGACGCCCATGTGGTTGTTCCATCGCGGCACACCGCCCGCACCGAACGATGTCACTCGCATGGTGCGGAAGCTAGGGGCCAGTGGACCGGTGAGTTTCGGTGGTGCGGCACCGGACTGGGATCGGGCGAAGGCATGGGCCCGCTACCTCGCCGATCAGCTCACGGTGCTGCACCGGGGCTTCGTGTCGAATTAGGCCTGGAGAATCCGGACGTTGTTGCCGGACGGGTCGCGGAACACGCAGTCCCGCCCGCCCCACGGCTGATCGGTCGGCTCCTGCACGACGTCGGCACCGCCCGCCTGCAGCTTGTCGAACACGCCGTCGAGATCGGGCGTGGACAGCTGGATGTACCCGTACGAGCCACCCTCGATCATCTCCGCGATGGCGGTGCGCTGCGAGTCCGTGAGCCCTTCCGCCATGGCCGGCGGTTCCAGCACGACAGCGGAGCCCGACCCCTCCGGGGCCACGGTGATCCAGCGCATCGCGCCCTTGCCGACGTCCACGCGGACCTCCCAGCCGAGCAGGTCGCGGTAGAACGCGAGCGAGGCCTCGGGGTCGGTGTGCGGGAGGAACGTGGCGTGAATGTTGATGTCCATGACGACAACGCTAGAAGCGCGGCGCGTCCGTCGCTTCTCGATTCCTGACCACCTCGCCACACGTCGCTGACCAGTCATTCCAGTGCTGTCCCAGCATGATCCAGACGCGTCCCAGACCCTCTGTGTCGACTTCACCTCGGCGCCCGGACGGGCACCGGTCAACGACGTACGAGGGGTGAGGACGAAAGTGCGATCCATCAGGAAGACGTTCATCGCGGGAGTGCTGTCCGCTGTCATCAGCGCGCTGCTGCTGGGGTCGTCCGCCACGGCGGCACCGCAGGAGGACAGCGTCGAGATCGCTGCCGCCGCCGACATCGTGCGCATCGCGACGGCCGAGGTGGGCTACAAGGAGCGGGCGAACAACTGCAACAAGTACAGCGACGACTGCGCGGCCTGGTGCGGCATGTTCGCCAGGTGGGTGTGGAAGAAGGCGGGCGTCACGAAGCTCCCGCCGGCGGGCTACGGCAAGGCGTGGGTCGCCACGTACTGGGCCAAGTGGGGCGCCGACAACGACCTCCTCAAGCGCCGCCCGGCCGGCACGCGCGGCGGCAACCCGAAGGCCGGTGACGCGATCGTCTTCGGCACGCCGGGCAGCCTCAACGGTCACGTCGGGATCGTCGTGAAGGTGCACTCGGACGGCAAGCTCACCACGATCGACGGCAACCTGTCCGACAAGGTCACCAAGCGCACCATCGACCCGAAGACCACCACCACCAACGGTGGCGCGGTCTACGGGTACGTGAAGCCGAAGTTCTAAAGACGTTCGACGGCGAACTCCTGATCGGCACCGCCGGTGCACTTCTCCAGCACCACCTCGGCACCCGGTGCCAGCGGCTCCTGCACTCCGACGCACAGGTCGGTGTGCAGGGGC
This sequence comes from Lentzea nigeriaca, assembly GCF_016907955.1. GTDB lineage: Bacteria > Actinomycetota > Actinomycetes > Mycobacteriales > Pseudonocardiaceae > Lentzea > Lentzea nigeriaca. The sequence goes on from NZ_JAFBCX010000005.1 coordinate 237,676, forward strand.
CGCAGCCGGTAGCGGTCCTGGCCGACGCGTTCGAACCGGAACTGCTGGAACGTCATGTCGTCCCGGCACTTGTCCCACGGTTCGAGCCGCGCGCCCTCGTGCACCGAACCGCCCATCGCGCTGAGGCAGCCGGGACCGTTCACCGGGTGGTCCCACCAGATCCTGTCGTTCTCGCCGCCGATCGGTTCGATCAACGTCCGCGGCGGCGCATCCGAGCAGGCGCCCTGCACCGCGATCGGTGGCCCGTCGTGCGTCTCGCGGTCCCGGCCTTCGGTCACGCACAGATCGCCCGCCTTCAACCTGGCCGCGTACTTGCCCGTGGGTGCTGACGACGGCGTGGTGACGGGGCCCTCGCCGGTCAGCACCGCGACCAGCACCGCCACCAGCGCGACGGCGGCCACTCCGGCCACGGCGAACACCGCCGCGTTGCGCCGTCGGAGAGTACGCGGGGAGCTTTCGTACTCTCCTGGAGTACGAGGGGCCCCGCGTGCAGGGGAGCGTGGGGCGGTTCGGCCTCGGTGAGGATCCGGTGGTGCAGGTCCCGCAGTACAGCGCTGGGATCCGTGCCGAGCTCGTCGGACAGCGTGCGCCGCAGCCGTTCGAACGACTCCAGCGCCTCCGCCGAGCGGCCGCTGCGGTGCAGGGCGAGCATCAGCTGGCCCGCCACCCGTTCGTCGAGCGGGTGGTCGGCGGCTCGGGCGATCAGCCCGGTGAGCACCTCGCTGTGCCTGCCTTCCCGCAACGCGATCTCGGCGCGTTCGGTCTCGGCGACGTGCTTGTGCTGCGACAACCTGTCTCGCACGGAATCGAGCCACGGCGAGTGCAAGCCCGCGAACGGCTCCCCGCGCCACAACGCCAGCGCTTCGTCGTGCCGCCCGGAGGAGATCAACTGCTCGAACCGGTGCAGGTCGACGTCGGACGCGACCAGCGCGTACCCGCCGGACTTCCGCACGATCACGTCGTCACCGAGCACCTGCCGCAGCCGGTACAGATAGCCGTGCAGCGCGTCGCGCGGCTTGGCGGGCGGATCGTCGCCCCAGACGCGTTCGGTGAGCTGGTCGAGCGAGACCGGCCGGCCCGCCTCCACCGCGAGCACGGCGAGAACGCACTGCTGACGTGCGTGCCCGACCTTCAGCTCCTGCCCGTCGCGTGAAACCGTTACATCGCCGAGAAAACCAAACCCCAGTGTCACGGGGTCAAACGTAGCGAGGACGGCCCGCCAGCATGCCCAATCCGGTCAACGCGGCCAGCAACACGAGCTGCAGCACGAGCGACACGGTCCACGAGCCCGTCGCGTCGCGCAGCAGGCCGAACGCGAACGGCCCGGTCGCCGCGATCAGGTAGCCGAGGCTCTGCGCCATCGCCGACAGCCGCGCGGTGTCCGAAGTGGACTTCGTGCGCAGCGACATGATCAGCAGTGCCAGCGGGAACATGCCCATGCCGAACCCGATCAGCACGACCCACAGGCCGGGCGCGGCGGACGGAGCCACCAGCATGCCGAAGACGCCCGCGAACGACAGCAGTCCCAGCGCCAGCACCATCACGGCCTGGCTGGAGAACCGGGCGGCGAGCGGCGGCACGAAGAGGCTGACCGGGACGCCGAGCAGCATCGCGACGGCGAGCAGCATGCCGGCGGTGTTCCGGTCGACGCCGGAGTCGACGAGCATCGCGGGCAACCAGCCCATGACGGTATAGGCGTAGAGCGACTGCAGGCCGAAGAACACCGTGATGACCCACGCCAGCGGGCTGCGCAGCAGCGACCGCTTCCCGGCCGGGGAGGCCGAGCGGACCACGGAAGCTTCCTGACCGTGCCGTGCGCCGGCGAACCAGACGAGGACCGCGCCCAACGACAGCAGCGCCCACGCACCGACGGCGAGGCGCCACGAGCCGAGGGAGTCCTCCAGCCGCGGCGTGAGAGCGGCGGCCAGCGCGGCGCCCGCGGCGAGCGCTCCCGTGTAGACACCGGTGATCAGGCCGACCTTCGACGGGAAGGAGGCCTTCACCACCACGGGGATCAGCACGTTGGACACCGCGATGCCCGCGCAGGCGATGAAGGTGCCGCCCAGCACGACCCACGGACCGTCGATCACGCGCAGCACCAGGCCGAGCGTGAGCACTCCCAGTGACAATCCGATCGCACGGGCCATGCCGAGGCGGCGGCCCAGCCAGGGGGCCGCGAACGCCGCGAAGCCGAAGCAGAGCGCCGGAACGGCGGTCAACGCGCTGGTCCAAGCGGCCGAAACCCCAAGGGCGGCGCGGACATCACCGAGCACCGAGGCCAGACTGGTCACCGCAGGGCGGAGATTCGCCGCCGCGAGGGCGACCCCGATCGCGAGCAGCGTGGAACCGACCAGCGGAACGTGACGATTCTTGACGACCCTGACCCTGCGACCTGGATCGGTGGCAGTCTGTGCGGAAAGAGTCGTCTGCTGAATCGTCACGCGAACACTATCGCAGACGTAGGATGTTCGGATGAAAGGATGACGCTGTGCCGTTGGCCACTACCCGGCGAGCAGGCCTCGTCGACCAGGTGATCGAGCAGATGAGGAGCGCGATCACCAGCGGCGAATGGCCCGTCGGGCAGCGCATCCCGCCCGAGCCCGAGCTGGTCACCGCGCTCGGGGTGGGTCGGAACACGGTTCGCGAGGCCGTGCGGGCGCTCTCACACGCAGGCTTGCTGGAGGTGCGGCAGGGCGACGGCACGTTCGTCCGCGCGACCAGCGAGATCTCCGGCGCGGTCCGCCGCATGTGCGGAACCGAGCTGAAGGAGGTGCTGGAGGTCCGCCGCACCCTGGAGATGGAGGGCGCGCGCCTGGCCGCCAAGCACCGCACGGACGCCGAACTGGCACGCCTCACCGAGCTGCTGCGCAAGCGCGACGCGGCGATGGAGGCCGGGCAGTGGGCCGAGGTCGTCGAGCACGACACGGCGTTCCACGTGCTGCTCGTCCAGTGTTCGCACAACACACTGCTGGCAGAGCTCTACCAGGGCTTGACCGAGGCGGTCAAAGCTTCGGTGGCGGCCTCCGTCGACACCAGCCAGCCAGGCCGTGACCAGGTGTCGCACACCGGGCTGCTGCACGCCGTGCGCGACGGCGACCAGGAGAAGGCGGCGATCGAGGCGGGCGGGTTCTTCGAGGAGCTGATCGAGCGAATCAGCTGAATGCGGACCGAAGTTGTCCGCACCAACTCATAGCGTAGGGGTCATGGAGATCACGCCGTTCCGCATCGAGATCCCGCAGAGCGACCTCGACGACCTCCGCACACGCCTGCGCAACACGCGGTGGCCGGAGGAGGACCTGCCGGGCGTCGGCTGGTCCCACGGCATCCCGCTGAGCTACCTGCGCCCGCTCGCCGAGCACTGGGCCGACGGGTTCGACTGGCGCGCGCAGGAAGAGCGGATCAACGCCTACCCGCAGTTCACGACCGAGATCAACGAGCAGCGCATCCACTTCGTGCACGTCCGGTCGCGCAAGCCCGACGCGTTGCCGCTGCTGCTGATCCACGGCTGGCCCGGCTCGTTCGTCGAGTTCCTGGACGTGATCGGGCCGCTGTCGCAGGACTTCCACCTCGTCATCCCGTCGATCCCCGGTTTCGGCTTCTCGGGACCCGTACGGAAGACCGGGTGGAACGTCCTGCGCGTCGCGTGGGCGTTCGCGAAGCTGATGGAGGGCCTGGGTTACGAGCGGTACGGCGCACAGGGCGGCGACTGGGGTTCGGGCATCGCGCAGGAGATCGGCAGGGTGTTCCCCGAGCACGTCGTGGGCGTGCACGTGAACATGCTGCTGACGTTCCGGCCGTCCGGGATCAACGACCTCACGCCAGAGGAGCTCGAGGCGCTGGAGTCGCTCGACCACTACCAGAAGGAGCTCTCCGGCTACATGCATCTCCAGCGCACCCGGCCGCGCACGCTCGGCTACGCGCTGACGGACTCTCCGGTCGGGCAGCTGGCGTGGATCGTGGAGAGGTTCCACGACTGGACGGACAACGAGGGCCTGCCGGAGGACGCGGTGAGCCGCGACCTCATGCTGACCAACGTGTCCGTGTACTGGTTCACCGGCACGGCGGGCTCGTCGGCGGCGCTGTACAAGGAGCAGGCCGCGTCGTGGGGCAAGCCGCAACCGACGACGGTGCCGACCGGGGTGGCGGTCTTCCCACACGACATCAGCGTGCCGGTCCGGTCGCTGGCGGAGAGGATGATCCCGACGATCGTGCACTGGACGGAGTTCGACCGCGGCGGCCACTTCGCCGCGATGGAGGAGCCGGACCTGCTGGTCCAGGACATCAGGAAGTTCTTCGAGGCGCTGTGATCACTCTGTCGAACCGCACGCTGAACAGGACGCTGCTCGCGCGGCAGCTGCTCCTGCAGCGCACGAGCATGCCGATCGTGCAGGCCGTCGAGCACCTCTGCGGCCTCCAGGCCCAGGCGCCGGCGCCGCCGTACCTCGCGCTGTGGACGCGCCTCGACCCGTTCGAGTTCGACGCGCTGAGCACGCTGATCATCGACCGGTCACTGGTGCGGATGACGTTGTGGCGCGGCACTTTGCACCTGGTCTCGGCTTCCGACGCCTACCTGATGCGTGCGGCGTTGCAGCCGGAGCTGACCAAGCGGGCGCGGCTCGTGATGCCGCCCGCGAGCCGGGTCGACATCGACCTCGACAAGCTGGCCGGGATCACGCGCGAGTACGTCGACACGGAACCCCGCACGGTCGCGGAGATCGGCGCGTTCCTGGAGGAGCACTTCCCCGAGGCGAAGGCGCGCGAGCTGTCGACGCAGGCACAGATGCTGGTGCCGATGGTGCAGGTGCCGCCGCGCGGGATCTGGGGCGTGGGCGGTGTTCCGCAGAACGTCGCGATGGCGGCGTGGCTCGGCGGGGACCTGCCCTCCGACGCCGCGGTGCCGGAGCTGATCGAGCGGTACCTGCGGGTGTTCGGGCCGGCGACGCTTTCGGACATGCAGGCGTGGTCGCGGCTGATCGGCCTGAAGGCGCACGCGGCGGAGCTGGACCTCGTGGAATACCGCAACGAGGCGGGCAAGGTGCTGCTGGACGTGCCGGACGGTGTGATCGTCTCCGAGGACACGCCCGCCCCGGCCCGGCTGCTGCCCGCGTTCGACAACGTGCTGCTGGGGCACGCGGACCGGACGCGGATCATGAGCGAGGAGGCGCGGGCACGGTGGGGCGCGGTCCGCAACGGGGTCTTCCCGCCCACGTTCCTCGTCGACGGGTTCCTGCACGGCACCTGGTCGGTCGTCGAGACCAAGGACACCGCCACGCTCACGATCGAGCCGTACTTCAAGACCACCAAGAAGGACATGGCGGGCGTGGTCCGTGAGGCCAAGGCGGTGCTGAAGGTGATGGCACCGGGCAAGAAGCACGTGATCATTGCACCTTAGGGCGGTTTTTCCTGCCCTTGCGTGTGTCTGGCGGTCGTGTTCCAGGCGACGAGGCTCGGTCACGCTCGTCCCGTGGTCGCTCGCCGGTCAGCCGACGCGAAGGCAGAGGTCGCAGACGCTCTCGCGGACGGCAAACGCAGGGCGGGCCCTCCAGTGGGCCTGCACGCACTGCTCGCGTTGCAACGCGACGCGGGCAACGCGGCCGTGGGCGCGCTCATGGCGGCCAAGCAGAAGCAGCCGGACGAGACCTCGATCGACGCCGCGCTGAAGGAGGTCCGCCGCGGCGAGCCCGACATCGACACCGTCGAGAAGGGCCTGAAGGCAGCGCAGTCGGCGGGCGTGCCGGTGACGCTGGAGGGCCCCAAGCCGCCCGCGTCCGCGCTCGCCGTGACCACGACCGGGTTCGGCCCGAACGCGGTGCAGCCGAAGAAGCCGACACCGCCCGCGAAGCCCGTGCCGTCGAAGTCGCCGCTCGGCAAGGCGGGCGCACGCCGGGCTGCGGGAGGTGGCGGCAAGCACGCGAAACCTGGTGCCGCACCGGCCGTTCCCGCGGTGGCAGCGGCAGATCCGGCGTTCCTGCAGGTGACCGAGAAGGTCAAGGGGTTCGCGGCGGCCAAGAAGGCGCACCCGCCCGCCGCGGCCAAAGCGAAGGAGGCGCAGGACGCCGCGCAGGCGCCCGCGGACGACCTGGCCGGTCAGGCGAAGGCCTCGAAGGTCGACTCGATGGACGCGCAGCAGGCGGGTTCGTTCGACAAGCAGGCGTTCATCGCGGCCGTGAAGACCGCGATCGAGGCGAAGTCGCCCAAGACGTTGCAGGAGGCGACGTCACCGCAGGGCAAGGCCGACGGTGTCGCCGCCGAGGTGAAAGGCATGGTCTCCCAGGGCAAGGACGGCCAGGCCAAGGACATCGCCGCGGCCACCGACGCGCCGCCGGACCAGTCGAAGTCGGTGCCGAAGCCGGTCACGCCGATGGCACAGGAGAACCCCGGCACGGCACCCGCGATCCCGGCCGCCGGTGCCGTGCCGAAGCCCGCGCCGCCGGCGCAGACGGATCTGCGGCCCGGCAAGCAGCAGATCGCGCAGGAACAGGGCGACGTCACCGACGAGCAGCTGCGCCAGTCGAACGAGCCGCAGTTCCAGCAAGCCCTGGACGCCAAGCAAACCGCCGCCGCGCACGCCGACACCGCACCGGCCCAGTTCCGCGCGCAGGAACAACAGGTGCTCGGCCAGGCCAGGACCGACGCCTCCGCCGTGACCGCCGCGGGAGTGGCGGGGATGCAGGGCGCCAAGGGTGCGGCGCTCGCGGGCCTGGTGGCGGACAAGGGCAAGGCGAAGACCAAGGACGAGGCCAAGCGCGCCGAGGTGACGACGAAGATCCAGGGCATCTTCACGGCCACCGAGGCCGAGGTGAAGAAGATCCTGGAGGGCATCGACCCGAAGGTCGACGCGGCGTTCACCCAGGGCGAGGCACAGGCGCGGCAGGCGTTCGAGTCGTTCGTGGCGGCCAAGGTCGGTGCCTACAAGCAGGACCGCTACAGCGGCTGGCTCGGCGGCTTCCGCTGGGCCAAGGACAAGCTGCTCGGCATGCCGGACAAGGTGAACGAGTTCTACACCGCGGGCCGCGAGCTCTACCTGAAACAGATGGACGGCGTGATCTCCCGGGTCGCCGACATCGTGGGCAACGACCTTTCCCTTGCCAAGCAACGAATCGCGTCCGGCAAGGCGGAGATCGCCGCCTACGTCAAGACCTTGTCGCCGGACCTGCGGAAGGTCGGCGCCGACGCGTCCGCCGAGATCAACGACCGCTTCGAGCAGCTCGAAAGCGACGTCGCCGCCAAGCAGGACGCGGTCGTGGACTCCTTGGCCAGCAAGTACGTCGAGGCACGCCAGGGACTCGACGAGCGCATCGAGGCGTTGCAGGCGGAGAACAAGGGCCTGGTCGACGCCGCGATCGACGCGGTCAAGGGCGTGATCAACACGATCCGCGAACTGGCCGCGATGCTGCGCGACGTGCTGTCGCGCGCGGCCGGAGTCGTCGGCGACATCATCAAGAAGCCCGTCGAGTTCCTCGGCAACCTGATCGCCGGCGTGAAGGGCGGCATCCTCAAGTTCAAGGACAACATCCTCGACCACCTCCGCAAGGGCCTCATGGGCTGGCTGTTCGGAGCACTCGCCGAAGCAGGCATCGAGCTCCCGGAGAAGTTCGACCTGCGCGGCATCATCAAGCTGCTGGCCTCGATCTTCGGCCTGACGTGGGCCAACATCCGCAACCGCCTGGTGCGCCAGATCGGCGAGAAGGCCATGGCAGCAGCCGAAACGGGCGTCGAGATCTTCCAGGTCCTCACGTCGCAGGGCGTGGCGGGCCTGTGGCAGATGCTGATGGAGAAGCTCGGCGACATCAAGGAGACGATCCTCGCCCAGGTGAAGGACTTCGTGATCACGAAGATCATCACCGCGGGCATCACCTGGCTCATCGGCCTGCTGAACCCGGCCGCCGCGTTCATCAAGGCCTGCAAGCTCATCTACGACGTCGTGATGTTCTTCGTGAACAACGGCAGCCGCATCCTCAAGTTCGTCAACACCGTCATCGACTCGGTGGCCGACATCGTGCGCGGCAACGTGGGCGGCGTCGTCGACAAGATCAACGACGTGCTGGGCCAGATGGTCCCGATCATCATCGGGTTCCTCGCGAGCGCCATCGGGCTGGGCGGGATCGGCGCGAAGATCCGGTCGATCATCGAGACGCTGCAGAAGCCGGTGAACAAGGCGCTGGACTGGGTGATCAAGAAGGGGCTCGCACTTGCCGGGCCGATCATCCGCGGGGTCAAGGGGATCAGCGGCAAGGTGAAGGCGAAGCTGCGCGGCGGGGACGACAGCCCGGAAGGCAAGAAGAAGCGGCAGGACGCGGCGCTGCGGGCCGGTGTCGCCGTGGCCAACCGGTTCGCGGGCAGACCCGTCGCCGGTGCGGCGCTGAAGCCGTTGCTCGGCGCGATCAAGGTGCGCTACGGCGTGGACGTGCTCGAACCCGTGCCCAAGGGGCGAAACTGGGGTATCCAGGCCGTGGTGCAACGGGCGCGCGACCCGCTCAAGCCGTTCGAGCTCGGCTGGGACGTCGATGACCCGGAGGCCGCGACCGACCCTCTGGACAAGCCGGAACACCAGCAGGGCATCGAGGAGGCCTCTGCGGCGTTCGCAGCCCTCAAGAACATCGAACAGAAGAAGACAGTGGGCGGTACGGCCGGCGGTGACACGAACCGCAGCGGCTACGGGGGCGGAGAGGTCGCCCTCACCGAAGCCGTGCGCCAGGAACTGCTGGACGCCGGCGTGGAACCCGAGGGACACGGCTTCGACAGGGACCTGCCCGGCCAGTACCAGTGCTCCCACGCCGAACTCAAGATGGCCAAGGCGAGCGGCCAGCGGGCGCTCGCCTCGTCCAAGCCGATGTGCGCCGGCTGTCAGACCGGTTTCGTCGGGCTGGCCAGGTCCAAGAAGAAGGCGTTCTACGTGGCCGACCCCGGTGGAGTCCACGTCTTCCTGGGCGATGGAGCCCACCGGATGGCCGGCCATCCGTCCGGCGCCGTCACGCAGGGACCTCGCCGGCGACGACGGTCCTGATCACGTCGAGGGCTGCGGTGATCGCAGGGCGGCGCGAGGCCTGCTTGCGCCACACCGCGTAGAGCTGCCGCGTCGGAGAAGGCCGCAACGGCACCACGCGCACGTTGCGCGGCACCTCTCCCCTGCCCAGCCGCGGGATCAGCGCGACCCCGATCCCCTTGGCCAGCAAGGCGAACTGCGTGTGGTACTCGTTGACACGGTAGGCCAGCTCCGGCTCGATGCCGGCCGCGTGGAACGTCCGCACCAGCCAGTCGAAGCAGATCGATCCCTCGGACTGGCACATCCAGCGCAGCCCCGCGAGGTCGGCAGGTTCCAGGAACTCCCGCTGCGACAAGGGGTTCGCGGCGGGGATCAGCACATCGGCCACGTCCTGAAGGATCGGCAGGCGCGACAACGCGTCCGGCACGGGCAGCGGGGTGTTCTGCCAGTCGTGCACGATCGCCATGTCCAGCTCGCCGCGCGCCACGGCCTCGCCGGCCTCAGGCGGGTCCAGTTCGGTCAGGCGCACGTCCAGCGCCGGGTGCTGTTCGGCCAGCCCCGCCAGGACGTCGGGCAGGAGGCCTCGTGCGGCCGTGGCGAACGAGCCGATGCAGAGGCGGCCGATCGCGGTGCCGCGTTGTTCCTCCAACGCCACCTCTGCCTCTTCGACCAGCTTCAGGACCTGGTCCGCGGTGTCGGCGAGGAGCAGTGCGGCGTCCGTGAGGCGGACACCCCTGCCTTGGCGTTCGAGCAGCGTGGTGCGCGTTTCGCGTTCGAGCTTGGCGATCTGCTGCGAGACCGCGGACGGCGTGTAGCCGAGCACTTCCGCAGCGGCGCCGACGGTGCCATGTGTGGCGACGGCGTGCAGTGCCTTGAGCCTTCCCAGGTCGAGCATGTAGTGATGCTAAACCCATTACCTAAGAAATCGGAACTGGTGCTTAATAGTTAGCGCGCGCAAGCTTGGCGGCATGAGTCCCCGTCACGTCCTGCTCGCCGTCCTGGTCGCCGCCATCTGGGGCTTCAACTTCGTCGTCCTCAAGATCGGCCTCGACGAGTTCCCGCCGATCCTCTTCTCCGCGCTCAGGTTCCTCGCCGCCGCGGTGCCCGCGATCTTCTTCGTCGGACGGCCGTCGGTGGCGTGGCGCTGGGTCATCTCCGTCGGGCTCGTGCTGGGTGTCGCGAAGTTCAGCTTCCTGTTCATCGGACTCGCCGCGGGCATGCCCGCCGGACTGTCGAGCCTCGTGCTGCAGAGCCAGGTCATCTTCACGGCCGTGTTCGCCGCGACCGTCCTCCGCGAACGGCCGAAACCGGTGCAGATCACCGGAATCGCGCTCGCCGTCGTGGGCATCGGGCTGATCGCGTGGGACTACGGGCTCAGCTCGCCGCTGATGGGATTCCTGCTGGTGATCGCCGCGGCGGCGTGCTGGGGCGTGTCGAACGTGCTGATGCGTTATGCGAAGCCGGTGGACACGTTGCGGTTCATGGTGTGGGTGAGCGCGGTGGCGGTGCTTCCACTGTTCGCGCTGTCGTTCCTGACCGAGGACGTCTCCGCGCTCGGCCGCCTGGGCTGGTCGGGTGTGGGCGCGATCGGGTACGTCTCGTGGATCTCGACGCTGCTCGGGTTCGCCGTCTGGGGATTCCTGCTCCGCAAGTACGAGTCGTCGACGGTGGCGCCGTTCTCGTTGCTGGTGCCGGTGTTCGGGATGTTCTCGGCATGGGCGTTCCTCGGCGAGGAGCTGACCGTGCTGCGGGCGGCCGCCGGCGGGATCGTGTTGCTGGGACTGGCTATTCCGCAGCTGGTGGGGCGCCGGGCGGCACGAACGGAAGTCCTGCCGGAGCCCCTCGTTCCAGCAGGTCGATGACGGCCTTGGTGTCGAGGTGATCGGCGACCAGGTCGCCCAGCAGGTCCAGCTGGGCCTCGCGGGCGGCCTGGAAGCTCACCTCCTCCGGCTCGAAGTCCCTGCCCGCGCGCTCGGCGGCCCAGCGCAGGAACTTCCGGCGGAAGGTGTCGTTCTCCAGCAGGCCGTGCCAGTGCGTACCGAGGACGCGGTCGGTCTGGGCGCCCTCGTCGCCGATCAACGGCTGCTCGGTGCTGCGGACGACCTGGCCGTGGTGGATCTCGTACCCCGTCACGTGTTCCCGCCACGCCAGCCCGGACGGCCGGGCGAGCGTCTTCTCGCGCTTGAAGGTGAAGTCGACGTCGAGCAGGCCCAGTCCCCCGGTGCCGCTGGTGCGCCACTCGACCCCGTCCGGGTCCTGGATGTACCGGCCGAGCATCTGGAAACCGCCGCAGATGCCGAGAACCGGCCCCTCGAACCGCCGGACCGCCTCGGCCAGGCCGGTCTCGAAGAGCCACTGCAGATCGGTGAGCGTGGACTTCGACCCCGGCAGCACGACCAGGTCGGCGTTGGTGAGGCCCGCCGGTTCCGTCACGAACCGCACGGACACACCGGGTTCGCACGCCAGCGCCTCGACGTCGGTGGCGTTGGAGATGCGGGGATTGCGGATCACCGCGACGCGCAGCCAGTCGCGTTTCGGCGGCTTCGGCCTGCCGACCACGCCGTCCGCGTTGTAGGACAACGAGTCCTCGGCGTCGAGCCAGAGCTCCTCACGCCACGGCAGCACACCGAGCACCGGCCGTCCGGTCAGAGCCCTGAGCTGCCTCAGTCCCGGCTCGAGAAGACGCTGGTCGCCGCGGAACTTGTTGATCACGAAGCCCGAGATCAACGCCTGGTCCGCCGCGTCCAGCACCGCGACCGTGCCGAAGAGGTGTGCGAACACACCACCGCGGTCGATGTCGCTGACGACGAGCACCGGGAGGTTCGCGCGCGTCGCGAGGCCCATGTTCGCGATGTCGCTGGCGCGCAGGTTGATCTCGGCAGGAGAACCGGCACCCTCGCAGATGACGACCTCGTGGTCGCGCCGCAGGCCGTCCAAAGTGGAGAGCACCTCGCCCAGCAGCTCCGCCTTGCGCTCCCGGTAGCTCATCGCCGAGACGGTGCCCACCGCCTTGCCGTGCAGGACGACCTGGGACGTGCGGTCGCTGCCCGGCTTCAGCAGCACCGGGTTGAACCGCACGCTCGGCTCCTTGAACGCCGCCCGCGCCTGCAACGCCTGGGCCCTGCCGATCTCGCCGCCGTCGAGTGTGACGAAGGAGTTGTTCGACATGTTCTGCGCCTTGAACGGCACGACGTCCACGCCCTGGCGTGCCAGAAAGCGGCACAGACCGGCGACCAGAACGCTCTTGCCCGCGTCCGAGGTCGTCCCACAGATCAACATCGCGCCCCGCATGGACGCCAATGCTGCCATCATCAGCGGCATGGTCACCGTCGTCCTCATGCACAGCCCGTTCCTCGGCCCGTCGAGCATGCGTCCGCTCGCCGACGAACTGGCCTCCGACGGGGTGGCCGTGCTGCTGGTCGACCTGCAGATGACCGTCAACGAGGCCCCGGTGCACCAGCGGCTGATCGGCGCCTTCGCGGACGCGCTGGACGACTCGGGCGTCAGCGGACCGCTCGTGCTCGTGGGCCACAGCGGCGCCGGACCGTTGCTGCCGGGCTTCGCCGACGCCCTGGAACTCGACGTCCAAGGCCTGGTGTTCCTCGACTCCGACCTGCCGACGCCGGGCAAGGCGTGGCGGGAGACCGTCGACCCCGCCCTGGTGAGCCAGGTCAAGGCCTCGGTGCGCGGCGGCAGGCTGCCGCGCTGGGACCGCTGGTTCTCCGAGGACCCGCTGCGGCTCGTGCCCGCGGGGCTGCGTGAGGAGATGCGCGACGAGGCACCCGAGGTGCCGTGGGAGTTCCTGAAGGAGCAGCGCCCGGTCGTCGAGTGGTCCGGGGCGTGCGGGTACGTGCTGCTGTCGTCCGTCTACGAAGAGGCGGCCGCGAAGGCGGAAGCGCTGGGCTGGCCCGTCGAACGGGTCGAGTCGCACCACCTGGCGGCCGCGACGTCGCCCTCGACGGTCGCTGCCGCGCTGCGGTCAGTGATCAGCAGACTTTGACTTCCTCTCCGAGCCGACCGCGTGAAGTGAGCAGACTGACGGCCCCGACGAGACGTGTATCTCGGACAACGACCGCGGCCCGCGAAAAAGTTGCCGAACGCGGTGTTCTGGTGCCGCAACACCTGTTGCAGCGGAACATTCGACACCTCGCCCGAGAACTCGAACTCGGCCGTCTTCTTCCAGGTGGTCAGTGCGGCATCGGTTTCCCCGTAGGTGGTCACGACGCCGTCAGCACGGTACTTGGCCTGACGTTCGGCGAGGGTCTTGTTCCAGACGAGACGCACGCACCCGAACGTCCGGTTCAGAACCGCCTTCTGTTCGGGCGTCGGACAGGCCCGGCACCGGTACGCCGTCCGCACGACATCGACGCTACCGAAAGAGGCGTTCCACGACAGAGACCCCGAGGTCAGCAGACTGTGAGGATCTCCGAGCCGGTCTCGGTCACGACGATGGTGTGCTCGAACTGGGCGGTCCAGCTCTTGTCCTTCGTGGTGACGGTCCAGCCGTCGTCCCACATGTCGTGCTCGTAGTCCCCGAGCGTGATCATCGGCTCGATCGTGAACGTCATGCCGGGTTCCAGGACCGTCTTCATCGACGGCTCGTCGTAGTGCAGGACCACGAGGCCGCTGTGGAACGAGCGGCCGATGCCGTGGCCGGTGAAGTCGCGCACGACGCCGTAGCCGAAGCGCTTGGCGTAGGCCTCGATGACGCGGCCGATGACGTTGATCTCACGACCGGGCTTCACGGCCTTGATCGCGCGCATGGTGGCCTCGTGCGTGCGCTCGACCAGCAGGCGGTTCTCCTCGGAGACGTTGCCCGCGAGGAAGGTGGCGTTGGTGTCGCCGTGCACGCCGCCGATGAACGCCGTCACGTCGATGTTCACGATGTCGCCGTCCTCGACGACCGTCGAGTCCGGGATGCCGTGGCAGATGACCTCGTTCAGCGAGGTGCAGCACGACTTCGGGAAGCCGCGGTAGCCGAGCGTCGACGGGTACGCGCCGTTGTCGCACAGGAACTCGTGCGCCACCGCGTCGATCTCGTCCGTCGTCACGCCCGGCACGACGACCTTGCCCGCCTCCTGCAGTGCCTGGGCGGCGAGACGCCCGGCGACGCGCATGGCCTCGATGATCTCCGGCGTCTGCACCCACGGGTCGGTGCCACGCTGCGGCGCGGGCTTGTCCACGTACTCGGGACGCACGATGCGCGAAGGCACCTGACGCCGCGGAGACTGGACACCGGGTTGCAATGGAGCACGAACAGCCATGCTCTCCACATTAGCGTTGTGGGCGCCGCCCGCCCCGAACCGCTCCCGCAGGGTCTTCGTCTCAGTCATCACGGCACCGCCTTGAGGAACCTCGCCGCCACCTCCACGGCCGGTGTCGAAGTCTCCCCGCCGAGAACGAGCGTCGCGAACGCCAGATCGCCCCGGTAGCCCATGAACCACCCGTGTGAGTGCACGCCGTCGCCGAACTGTGCGGTGCCGGTCTTGCCGCGCACGTCCCCGTACGGCTTGAGCTGTGGTGCAGTGCCGTAGTCGACGACCTCGCGCATCATCTGCCGCACCGGGTCGAGCGCGGCAGCGGGCGGAGCGGTGGACTGTTTGTCCGCTTTGGTCTCCTTGCCGCGCACCAGCTGCGGAACCGGCATCGAGCCCTTCGCGATGGACGCCCCCACGAGGGCCATGCCGAACGGCGACGCCAGCACCTTGCCCTGGCCGAACGCGTCCTCCGCCCGTTCCACGACATCGGTCGCGGGCGGGATGGAGCCGGTGATGGTGGTCAGGCCGGGGATGTCGAAGTCGACGCCGAGGCCCAGCGACAGACCGGCGTTCGTCAGGAGGTCCGGCGGCATGTCGACGGCGAGCTGCGCGAACGTCGTGTTGCACGAGAACGCGAACGCGCTCCGCAGAGGGATCGTGCCCTTGTCGAACTCGTTGGAGTTCGGCACGATCCGCCGTCCGTCGATGGTGGTCTTGCCGGGGCACGGCAGCGGCGTCTCGGCGTTGACCTTGCCGGACTGGATCGCGGCGAGCGCGGACACGGCCTTGAGCGTCGAGCCCGGCGGGAAGCGGCCGGTCAGCGAGATCGCGCCCTGGGCGTCGGCGGGATCGTTCTGCGCGACGGCCAGGATGTCGCCGGTCGACGGCTGGATCGCGACCAGCACCGTCGGCTGCTGCACCGGCTCGACGGCGTCCTCCGCGGCGGCCTGGACGGCACGGGACAGCGCGACGTTCACGGCCTTGGCTGGCTCGGGGGCCTTCGAGAACAGCTCGTCGATCTCGGTGCCCTGCGCGTCGATCGTGGCGACGCGGAAGCCGGACTGACCGGCGATGTCGTTCTCGACCAGCTTGCGCACCGCGGGCAGCACCTGGGAGCCGAAGTTGCGGCTCGGAGCCAGCAGCGACGTCTGCGAGGTGAACCGCACGCCGGGCAGGTCGTAGATCTTCGGCTTCACCGTCTGGTAGTCGGGATCCCGCAGCGCCGCGACCTGGTAGGCCTGACCATCAGGGGTCTTGCCGACCCCGTCGGTGATCGTCTGCTGGGTGATCGCCTTGTCGAACGGGTTCAGCGCGTCCGCGAGGGCCTTGGTGACGTTGCCGAGATCACCGGCCTCCTTCGCGACGAGGAGCACCGACACGACGCGTTCAGGGGCCAGCAACGGCGTGCCGTCGCGGTCCAGCACCGGCGCCGGGTCCGGCTTGAGCTCGGTGACCTTGATCGACTGCTGCGGCGCGAGCTTCGGATGCACCACCGACGACGCCCAGTGCACCTTCCAGAAGTCGCCCTCCTGGCGCACGTCGAACTTGGTCGAGTACGTCCAGTGGCGGTTCTTGCCGAGGTCCCAGTCGAGGCTGACGCTCGACTCGGACGCCATCTCGCCGTTCTTGCGGATCTGGTCGACCTTGCTGGTCAGCCCCTCCGGCTTGAGCGCGCCCCGGAACTTCTCCAGGGTCTCCTTGGCGTCGTTCGGGTTGTCGGTCAGGCCGGCGGCACCCTGCACGTCACCGGACGCGAGCTTCGCCAGGAAGTCGTCGGTGATCTCCGGTGCTCCCGGTTCCGACTTGAACAGGCCGCAGCCGCTCAGCGTGACCGTCAGGACTGTTGCCGTGATCGTGATCTTCGCGAGAAGGCGCACCCGCGCGAGTATGCCCGGTCAGAAGAGGACCGTGGCGTACTGACCCACCTGTTCGAAGCCGATTCTGCGGTAGGCCGCCTTGGCCACGTGGTTGTAGCCGTTCACGTACAGGCTGGCTGTGCGGTTGAGGACGCGGACCAGGCGGTCGGCCACGGCCGCAGTGCCCGCTGTGCCCAGGCCCTCGCCTCTGCGGTCCGGGCGGACCCAGACGCCCTGGATCTGGCCGACCCTGGACGACATGGCGCCGATCTCGGCCTTGAAGACGACCTCGTTGTTCTCGAACCTGGCGAACGCCCTGCCTGCCGCGATCAACTCGGACACCCTGGCCCGATAGCCCGCGCCGCCGTCTTCCGCGCACGGGTCGATGCCTACCTCCTCGATGAACATCGAGATCGCAGCGGGGAGGTACTTGGTGATTTCGCTCGGACGGACCTGTCGGACCAGCGGGTCCGGCGTGGTTTTCGGGGGGCTCGAGATCGCCATCAGTGGCTGGTCTGCTCGGACCTCCCTGGCCGGGCCCCAGTCTGGCTGCAGTTCGTCCCAGAGGGTCAAGACCTGTTCTGCCGGACCCACCAGGCTCGAGCACATGCGTCCTCTGCGGCGGGCTCGGTCGGCGAACATTCGCATCGACTGGGCGCTGCCCTTGAGAGGGATCAGGTTGGGGCCCGAGAAGCACAGGCCGTCCACTTTGCCTCGGATCGGCCTCGAGTCTGAAGCCCACAACTCGCCGCCCAGGCGCCACGGGTCCAGGCCGGCCACTTCCACCCTTGCGGCGACCATGCACGCGGCTACGGGGTCAGCTTCGAACACCCCGCGCACGTCGATCAGGTCGCGCTCGTCGAGTACGCGCGCTCCGGCCAGCCTCAGCACGTTGCCTAGCGTGCCAGATTGGGCGTGTGTGTGGCATCTGCCAACCGTGCGGAGGGGTCGTGACGGTGCGCACGGGGCTGGCGGGCGCACGGGGTCCGTAGGTCGTCCCCCGGTTTCGTCGGCGGGTTCCTGTTGGGAGTCCGTAGGTGCTTGCGTGCCGTAGTTATCCGGCGGTTGGTTCTGATCAAAGACCCGCCAGCGCCGCACGCAGGTTGATGGCACGCCTGGTGCGTTGGGCGGGTGGGGCGTGTCCCGTCACGAGCCCGGTATGCCAAGGACTGCTCGGCTCCGCCATCGCGAGACGTCCGAGGGGCGCCTCCCATGCGGGAAGCGCCCCTCAGGCGTGTGACTGGCGTGTCTCAGCCGACCGTTACGGCCGGGGCGCCGCCCTCAACCGGCTCCATCTCCTCGGCGATGCGCATCGCCTCTTCGATGAGGGTTTCCACGATCGCGTGTTCCGGGACGGTCTTGATGACCTTGCCCTTCACGAAGATCTGGCCCTTGCCGTTGCCGCTCGCCACGCCCAGGTCGGCCTCGCGGGCCTCGCCGGGGCCGTTGACCACGCAGCCCATGACGGCTACGCGCAGGGGGACCTCCATGCCCTCCAGGCCTGCGGTCACCTGCTCGGCGAGGGTGTACACGTCGACCTGGGCCCGGCCGCAGGACGGGCAGGACACGATCTCCAGCTTGCGCGGGCGCAGGTTCAGGGACTGGAGGATCTGGTGGCCGACCTTGATCTCCTCGACCGGCGGGGCGGACAGCGAGACGCGGATCGTGTCGCCGATGCCCTGGCGCAACAACGCGCCGAAGGCCACGGCGGACTTGATGGTGCCCTGGAAGGCGGGGCCCGCCTCCGTGACGCCCAGGTGCAGCGGGTAGTCGCACTGCTCGGCCAGCAGTTCGTAGGCGCGGACCATGACCACCGGGTCGTTGTGCTTCACCGAGATCTTGATGTCGTGGAAGTCGTGCTCCGCGAAGAGCGAGGCCTCCCACATTGCGCTCTCGGCCAGGGCCTCCGGGGTGGCCTTGCCGTACTTCTGCAGCAGGCGCGGGTCCAGGGAGCCCGCGTTGACGCCGATGCGGATCGGCGTGCCGTGGTCCTTCGCGGCGGCCGCGATTTCCTTGACCTGGTCGTCGAACTTGCGGATGTTGCCGGGGTTGACGCGGACTGCCGCGCAGCCCGCCTCGATGGCCGCGAAGACGTACTTCGGCTGGAAGTGGATGTCCGCGATCACCGGGATCTGGGACTTCCTCGCGATTGCCGGGAGGGCGTCCGCGTCGTCCTGGGAGGGGCAGGCCACCCGGACGATGTCGCAGCCCGCGGCGGTCAGTTCCGCGATCTGCTGCAGCGTCGCGTTGACGTCCGACGTCAGGGTCGTCGTCATCGACTGGACGGAGACGGGGAACTCGCTGCCGACACCGACGTTGCCCACCATCAGCTGCCTGGTCTTGCGACGTGGGGACAGCACCGGCGGCGGCAGTGCCGGCATTCCGAGCATCACGCCGTCACTCATGGGTTGTGCACCTTTCCGTATTTCACTACTGCAACCTGATCGGGTTGACGATGTCTGCGGTCACGGTCAGCAGCGTGATGGCGCCGCCGATGAAGATGACCACGTAGGTGAGCGGCAGCAGGCGCATGTAGTTGACCGGGGCGCCGGCGGGCTTTCCGCGCAGCTTCCGAATCCAGTCTCGCACCCGTTCGTAGAGGTTGACGGCGATGTGACCACCGTCAAGCGGGAGCAGCGGCAGGAGGTTGAACACACCCACGAAGAAGTTCAGGCCCGCGAGCATCAGGATGAAGAACGCCCAGAGGCCGCGTTCCGCCGCATCGCCGCCCAGGCGGGAGGCGCCGACGACCGAGATCGGGGTGTCGAGGTCGCGTTCGCCGCCGCCGATGGCCTTCACCACGGCCGGGATGCGCTCCGGGAAGCGCAGGAGGCCCTTCCAGGTGTTCACGAACATCTCGCCGGTGAAGGAGAGGGAGGCGGGGATCGCGTCGATCGGGCCGTAGGTGAAGGCCTGCTGGACGATCACGCCGATCGCACCTACCTCCTTGACCTCGACCTTCTTGCCGTCCGAGATCTGGCGGGTGACCTTCGGCACGTCGACGGTGAGGGTGAGCTCCTTGTCGTCGCGCAGCACCTTGAACTCGTTCGGGCCGCTCAGGTCGCGCGTGACCTTCTGCATGTCGGTCCAGGTCGCGATCGGCTTGCCCGCGATCGAGACGATCTGGTCGCCCGGCTTGAGGCCCGCGTTCTTCGCCGGGGCGGGCGCTCCGGCGGGGCACGGTGCGTCGAAGGGGACCGTGTAGTCCTGCACGCAGTCGGAGACCTGGGCGAGGACCGGCAGGTCCTTGTTGTTCGGCAGGCCCAGCGACATCGCGAGGATCAGCAGGATGATGAAGCCGAGCAGGAAGTGCGTGATGGAGCCGGCCGAGAGGACGACGACGCGCTTCCAGACCTTCTGCTTGTAGAAGGCGCGCGGCTTGTCGTCCGGGTGGACCTCCTCGAGCGCCGTCATGCCGGTGATCTCGCAGAAGCCGCCGGCCGGGATCGCCTTCAGGCCGTACTCGGTCTCGCCCTTGCGGAACGAGAAGAGCTTCGGGCCGAAGCCGATGAAGTAGCGGGTGACCTTCATGCCGAAGGCCTTCGCGGTCAGCAGGTGCCCGAACTCGTGCAGCGCGATGGACACCGCGATGCCGAACGCGAACAGCAGCACCCCGAGGATGTTGATGAATGTGTTCACGGAAAAGTTCAGTTCCTTCCCACCAGCTCGCGGGCACGTGCGCGTGCCCAGTCCTCGGCGGCGAGGACCTCCGCCACATCCGCGGGGTCGCTCCGCCAGTCGTTCGCCTCGCCGAGAACCTGGCCGATGGTGTCCACGATCGACAGGAACGACGTCTTGCCCGCCACGAAGGCGGCGAGTGCCTCCTCGTTCGCGGCGTTGTAGATCGCGGGGAGACAGCCTCCGCCGCTGCCCGCCTGCCGCGCCAGCTCGACCGCGGGGAACGTGACGTTGTCCAGCGGTTCGAACGTCCACGAGGTGGCGGTGTCAAAGGTACAGGCGGGCGCGGCACCCGCGACGCGCTCGGGCCAGGAGAGGCCCAGTGAGATGGGCAGGCGCATGTCCGGCGGCGACGCCTGCGCGAGCGTCGAGCCGTCGGTGAAGGTCACCATCGAGTGGATGATCGACTGCGGGTGCACCACGACGTCGACGCGGTCGTACGGCACCCCGAACAGCAGGTGCGCCTCGATCAGTTCGAGGCCCTTGTTCACCAGGTTCGCCGAGTTGATCGTCACGACCTGGCCCATCGACCACGTCGGGTGCGCCATGGCCTGCCCGACGGTGACGTCGGCGAGGTCCGCACGGGTCCTGCCGCGGAACGGCCCGCCGGACGCCGTCAGCACCAGCTTGTGCACCTCGTGCGGCGCCCCACCGCGCAGGCACTGGGCGAGCGCCGAGTGCTCGGAGTCGACCGGCACGATCTGGTCGGGCTTGGCGGCCTTCAGCACTAGCGGCCCGCCGGCGATGAGCGACTCCTTGTTGGCGAGCGCCAGCGTCGCGCCCGTCTCCAGCGCCTTCAGCGACGGCTCGAGGCCGCGCGACCCGTCCATGCCGTTCAGGACCACGTCCGCGGGACAGGCCTCGATCAGGTCGACCATGCTGGTCAGCGTCTTGACGCCGGGCACCTCGGCACCGTTGGCCACGGCGACCACCGGCACGTCGAACTCTGCTGCCTGCTGCTTCAGCAGGTCCAGCTGACGCCCGCCGGCACCGAGCCCGACGACCCGGAAGCGGTCGCGGTTGCGCCGGACGACGTCGAGCGCCTGGGTGCCGATCGAGCCGGTCGAGCCCAGGATCAGGACAGTGCGTGGAGTACTCATCGCCCCTCATTGTTCCGGAGAGTGCCTGAGAGCCCGGCACAGCCCGTTACTTTGATAACGGAGCGGTTTTGGAGGCGTGAAGTCGCCAGTTCGGGGGCATTCCTTCCACGACAGTGGATGGAAGGAGACTCTCCGTGGGCATCCTGGGATGGATCGTGCTCGGTCTGCTGGCCGGCGCCATCGCCAAAGCCATCATGCCTGGTAACGACCCGGGCGGTTTCATCATCACGATGCTGCTCGGCATCGTAGGTGCGATTCTCGGTGGATTCATCGGATCCGCACTGTTCGGGACCGATCTCGGGTCCTTCTTCGACCTGAGGACGTGGCTGCTGGCGATCGTCGGTTCGTTGATCCTGCTCGGCGTCTACCGCCTGGTAACCGGCAGGCGAAGTCACGTCTAGCGCGTGAGACGTTTGAGGCCGTTCGGGTGTCACCCGGACGGCCTCACGTCGTTGCGCGGGTCAGCTCGCGATGCCCGCGTCCCGCGCCAGCAGCGCCGCCTGCACCCGGTTCGTCAGCCCCAGCTTCGCCAGCAACCGCGACACGTACGTCTTCACCGTCGCCTCGGACATGTGCAGCTTCGTCCCGATGTCCGCGTTCGACATGCCCTGCCCGAGCAGCGCGAGCACCTCGACCTCGCGCTCGGTCAGCCCGGCGACCGCCTTCTGCGCCTCCTGCCGCTTCGGCTGACCGGACGTCGCCACCATGCCCACGACCCGCGACGTGACCATCGGCGACAGGTAGGCCTCGCCGTTGTTCACCGCGCGCACGGCCCGTAGCAGTTCCTCGGGCGCTGAGTCCTTCAACAGGAACCCGGCGGCACCGTCGGACAGCGCGCGCACGATGTTCTCGTCCTCGCCGAACGTCGTGAGCATCACGACCCGCACGGACGGTGCGACGACCTTCAGCTCACGCGCGCACGCCAGGCCGTCCATCCGCGGCATGCGGATGTCGAGCACCGCCACGTCGACCCGGCGTTCGCGCACGATCTGCAGCGCCTCGCGGCCGTCGCCCGCCTCCGCCACCAGCTCGATGTCGTCGGCGGTGCCGAGAATGGCCTTGATGCCCGCCCGCATCAACGGCTCGTCGTCGGCGATGAGCACCCGGATCATGAACCAGTCCTCTGCACGTGGATCTTCTTCTCGACCAGCTTGCCGTCCCGGAAGCAGAAGCGCACCACCCGTGTGCCCTCGTCGCGGTAGGCCTGCTCGTCGGTGATGTGGTAGACGCAGTGCGAGCCCGGCGGTTCGGGCGGGGCCTGGGACCTGCGTTCGCCGTTGCCCACAAGGGGTTCGTCGCCGGACGGCAGCATCGCCAGCACCTCGGCCTCCGACTGTCCTTCCTGGATCCGGTCGAGGGCCTGCTGCGTCACCACCTGAGTCACCGGCTGGGTGCCCAGCACGGTGAAGCCGCCGATGATGATCGTCAGCACGAGCGACGCGCCCGCGATCGACCCGACGCCCGCCCACTTGCGGATGCGCCGCCGAGGCACGTCCTCGTCCTGCTCGTCCTCCGGTTCGGGCAGCGCCGTCTCCTCGTACGGCAGCACGGCGGCGATCCGGAAACCACCGGACGGCAACGCGCCCACGTGCAGGATTCCGCCTGCCACGCGCACACGTTCGGAGAGCCCGATCAGGCCGACGCCGGGCTCGCCCGACGTCGAACCGGTGCGCGACGGGTTGTTGCGCACCTCCACGACCAGCGCGTCCGGCTCGTACTTCACCGTCACCTGCACGGCGGCGCCGGGCGCGTGCTTGGCGGCGTTGGTCAGTCCCTCCTGCGCCACGCGATAAGCCGCGTGCGACACGCGTGACGGCAACGGATGCGCTTGCCCACCGCGCACCAGACTGACCAGCACACCGGCCTTGCGCGCATCGCTCACCAACGAGTCGATGGACTCCACGGTCCGTGTCGCCGGGTCGTCGTCCGGGCCGTCCTCGGCCCGCAGCACGCCGATGATCGCCCGGAGTTCCTCCATGCCCGTCAGCGCCGCCGAGCGCAGCACCCCGATCGCCTCGCGCTGCTTGTCCCCCAGCGAGGGGTCGAGCGCCAGCGCGCCGGCGTGCACGGAGATCAACGAGAGCCGGTGGCCGAGACTGTCGTGCATGTCCTGGGCGATGCGGCTGCGTTCCCGCAGGCGCACCTGGCGGGAGATCATCCTGTGCTCGACCCGCATCCGCGCCTCGCGGTCCTGCATCGCCTGCACCAGCGCCTCGCGTTGCGCGAGGTAGCGGCCGACGAGGAACGGCAGCGCCACGCCGACACCGAAGATGGTGATCAGGATGAGCATGCCGTAGACGGGTTGGATGTCGATCGGCCTGGTGTCCCAGTCCCACATCAGCACCACGACGATGAACGTCATCGTGGTCGACACGACCGCCTTGACCCACGACTCGATCCGCCGGCCCGCCGTGTAGCTCAGCACGACCATCAGCGCGGGCCCGAGGAACGGGATCGCCGCGCCGCCGATCATCACGGTCGCCGGCAGCACGTGCCGCAGCGGCAACAGCACCACGTAGGTGGCGATGAAGCCGGCGAGCGCCCAGCCCGACGCCTTGTGCTCGGACCACGGCCCCGGCCACAGGTCCAGCAGGATCACGGAGACCATGACGATCAGGTCGCCGGTGACCCGCACCGGGGTCAGCGCCTTGAACCGGACCAGGGTGTCGGCGTACAGCGCCTCGGCCCTGGTCCGCACAGCGGTAATCACGCCCTCAAGCTACGAGACGTCCCACCACTCGCGCGGCACGCTGGAGTATCGGGTTCGCGCGACGAAAGTTGACGCCCCGGTCGATCCCCGGTCGCGTGGAAGCCTTTCGACGAGGTTCTAAGGACACTCCCGGCGCCTGCCGGTCTCGGAATACTTCGCCTCCCGCACATCAATCTCTCAGGGGGAAACATGAGAAAAGCGTTGTGTGTGCTGTTCGCCGCCGCCGTGGCGATGATGTCCTTGCTGGGCACCGCGTCCGCGGCAACGGGGAAGACGGAGATCGAGGTCGGAGCGGTGGTGCAGCGCGACGTCTCGGCTCAGGCCTTGTCGTGCGGTTCCGGCAACATGTGTGCGTGGCCGGTCGCGGACGGCAGCAGCAGCCGCTGCAGCTGGGGCAGCGCCGACCCCGACTGGCAGGGCGGATCCGTCAGGTGTTCGTGGTCGGGGACCCGCGCGGTGCGGGCCGTCGAGAACGCCGGCACGAGCACGTCCTACGCCAGGGTGTGCCTGTACCCCGGCGCGGACTACACCGGCGACGTGGCCTACTACGTCGTACGAGGTGCGGAAGCGCCGAACTTCCCGAACGTGAAGATCCGCTCCCACAAGTGGGTCACCGGCAACACGTGCTGGTGATCGACTGAGGGCTGCCGCGGCGGTGTCCGTTGTGGACACCGCCGCGGTATCCCCTCACCGGTCCGCGGCGAGCACCCTCAGCCCCAGCGGGGTGATGAGGTGCCGGGCGAAGTTCTCCTCGCGCTCGGTGGCGATGAGACCCGCCTCGCGCAGGACGCCGGTGTGATGGCTCACCGTGGCGGGAGCGACGCCCACCAGCTTCGCGAGCCGGGTCGTGGTGCTCCCGCCAACCACCGACCGCAGGATGGACGCCCTCGTGGAGCCCAGCAGCGCGGTCACGTGATCACCGCCTGGCCGTCCCCCCGCCAGCAGCCGACACTCGGTCCGGATCGGGTAAACGAGCTGCGGATCCGCCGGTGCCACCTGGTGGTGCAGGGCGAAGTAGCAGGGAACGAGCACGAGACCCCGTCCGCCGAGATGCAGGTCCAGGTGGTGCGGGTGGTCGACGGACAGCACCGGCGGATCCCACCGGGTGTCCGGTCCGAGGCCGTCCAGCAGTCCTTCCGGCCCGCAGTGCAGGAATCGCTGGATCTTGGCCGCCACCTCGGTGCGCACGCCGTCCTCGATCACGGGCAGGTGCGGCTCGATCACGGACCTGAAGTAGACGCGTAGAGCGCGATGCAGCCGTTGCGGCGCCGACGGCAGCACCTCGTGCGGCGCCAGTTTCGCCATGGTGCGCAACGCCATTCGCAGTTCCGCGTCCCGAGAGGCGAGTTCGCGCAGATGGCGGCGCCACGGGCCGAAGGACGGGTCGTCGTTGGCACAGTGCAGGATCTGGGCGCTGCTGACGATCTCCCACAGCAGGTCGGTTTCCAGTTTCATCCTGGTGCGGGCGAGATCACGATCGGTGAAATGGATGCGCAACTGCGGCACGTCTTCCCCCAAGAGCTGCCGGTGTCACACCCGAGAAGTCACCCGCGCACGGGCGGAGATACAGCCCTGGCACGAAGTTACGCCAGCTGCGCGACAGATCCCGCCTTGCGCGCACGCCACGACGCGATCACCACACCGATGATCAGCAGCACCGCCGTCGCCGTCACCATCGACGTCGACAGCGCCACGATCTCCGGTGAGATTCCTCGTTTCGAGGCCTGCGCGTAGACGAACACCGGCAACGTCGTGGATCCGACACCCGTGAGGTACGAGGAGATCACCACGTCGTCGAACGACAGCAGGAACGCGAACGCCGCACCCGCCACCACCGCGGGAGCCACCAACGGCAAAGTGACGGTTCGGAAGGCGACGAAGGGCGACGCACCGAGATCCGCCGCGGCCTCCTCCAGCCGAACGTCCATTCCGGACACCCGCGACCGCACCACGACGACCACGAAGCTCAGCGAGAACGCCACGTGCGCGAACAGCAGCGCACCGAACCCGAGTGGAATCCCGGCGATCTTCACGAAGAACCCCAGCATCGCCACGCCCATGACGACCTCGGGCACCACCAGCGGCAGCGACAGCAGCACGGTCCAGAGCCCGCGACCGGAGAACGCCCGCCGCAGCCCGAACGCCGCCAGCGTCCCGATCACCGTCGAGATCGCCGCGGACGCCAGCGCGAGCTGCAGGGTCAGCCGCAACGAGTCCAGCACTCGGGTGTCGTCGGCCAGCGCGGCGTACCACTGCGTCGACAGACCGCTGATCCGGCTGAGGGACCGCGACGAGTTGAACGACGCGATCGCGAGCCACGCGATCGGCGCGTACAGGAACACGAACACCAGCGCGGTGACGGCTCCGAGCGCCCTCGGCCGACGGTTCACAGCACGTCCTCCCCACGCCGCCCGCGCAGGATCAGCACGAGCACCACCAGCACGAGCAGCAGCACGGCCATCGCCGAGCCCAGCGGCCAGTTGTTGCCGCCGCGGAACTGGTCGTCGATCACCGACCCGAACGTCGACTGGTCGACACCGCCGAGCAGTTTCGGCGTCACGAAGTCACCGGCCGCGGGCACCAGCACCAGCAACGACCCGGCCAGCACACCCGTGAACACACCGGGCAGCACGACGCGGAAGAACGTCGACGTGCGTCCGTGGCCGAGGTCGTAGGACGCCTCCACGAGCCGGAAGTCGAACCGCTCGCACGCCACGTACAGCGGCAGCACCATGAACGGCAGGAAGCCGTAGGTGAGCCCCAGGATCACCGCGCCGTGCGTGAGCAGGAACCCGCCGTCGCGGTCCAGCCCGACCCAGCCGAGCACGGTGTTGACCAGGCCCTCGCCGTCCAGCAACGCCTTCCACGCGTAGATCCGCGCGAGATAGCTCGACCAGAACGGGATCAGCACCGCCGCGAGCAGCGCGGTCCGGTAGCGGCCGCCGTGCCGTGCGATGAACCAGGCCAGCGGAAAGCCCAGCAGCAGACAGGCGACGGTCGTCGCCACCGCGTAGACCAGGGTCCGTCCGAAGATCGGCAGGAACGCCGGATCGAGCGCCGTCAGGTAGGCCTGGGTCGTCCACGGCAGCACCGCGCGGGCGACACCGGTGTCCCGCGTGGCGAAGCTGAACTGGACGACGATCGCCAACGGCGCGATCAGGAAAATCCCCAGCCACAGCCCGGTAGGCGTGAGCAGGGCGTTGGCCTTCAGCCAGCGTCGTGACACAACAGCAGATGATGCCACGCGAACATTTGTGTACCGTTGTGAACATGAGTGTTCAGCTGCTCGACACGGCGACATCCGTGCTGCTCAAGGACCCGACGGCGTCCCTGGGCGACGTGGCGAAGGCGGCCGGTGTCGGCAGGACCACACTCCACAAGCGCTTTCCGACCAGGGCGGACCTGATCCACGCGCTCGCCACCGAGGCGCTCGACCTGGTCGGCGAGGCCATCTCCAGCGTCGACCTCGACACCGACGACGCGATCGAGCAGCTCGTCGAGAAGCTCGTGCCGCTGGGCCCGCGCATCGAGTTCCTGCTGCGGTTCCCGAACCTGCGGGACGACGAGCGGCTCAGCGTCCGGCTCACGACCTTGGACCAGCCGGTGATCGACCTGATCTCCCGGTTGCAGGGCACGCGGCTGCGTGCCGACCTGCCGGCGTGGTGGATCACCCAGATCCTCTACGCCGGCGTCTACAGCGCCTGGGAGGGGATCGCCGCCGGACGACTGGCGCCGCTCGACGCTCCCCGGCTGGTGCTCACGACGTTCTACTTGGGGGTAAGTGATGCTGGAGCAGCTGACCGGTCGTGAAGATCCATATCCGATCTACGAGCAGATAAGAGCGCGTGGACCGCTGGCGAGGGACAACGGCGTCTGGGTGACGGGGGACTACGCGACGTGCAACAAGATCCTCCGCGACCGCCGGTTCGGCGTCCGGTACACCGACGGCACCTATCCGGGCATGAGCGGCCTGCTGCCGGAGTCGTTCCTGGAGACCGATCCGCCCGACCACACCCGGCTGCGCAGGCTCGCCGCGCCCGCGTTCAGCCCGAGGAAGATCGACGAGTACCGGACACGGGTCGAGAAGGTCGCGGAGTCGTTGCTGGACGCGGACCAGTTCGACCTGATCGCCGGCTTCGCGGCACCGCTGCCGATCGCGGTGATCAGCGAACTGCTCGGCATCCCCGACTCCGACACCGGTGACTTCGCGGACTACGGCAGGCTGATCGCCGCGTCGTTCGACCAGCCGATGACACCGGAGATGCGCCTCGCCGCGGAGAAGGTCGGAGCGTTGTTCGAACGGCTCATCGCGGACCGGCGCGCGCGGCCGGGCGACGACGTGATCAGCTCACTGGTCGCCGCCGAGGCAGAGCAGAAGCTGACCGTGCCGGAGCTGATGGGCACGCTCGTCCTGCTGCTGATCGCGGGGTTCGAGACCACGGTCAACCTGATCGGTAACGGCGTGCGCGCGCTGCTCGACCACCCTGCGCAATGGGCGCTCTTCAAGGCCAACCCCGAGATGGCGCCCGACGTCGTAGAGGAGGTGCTGCGCTGGGCGCCGCCGGTGCACCTGACCAACCGCATCGCGCACGAACAGGTCGATCTCGTCGCCGCCGACCAGGAGATCACCCTGCTCCTCGGCGCGGCGAACCGGGACCCGGACGTGTTTCCCGACGCGCACCGCTTCGACGTGATGCGCGTGCAGCAGCCGGAGCACCTCGCGTTCTCCAGCGGCGTCCACTACTGCCTGGGCGCGACGCTGGCGCGGATGGAGGGCGCGGTCGCGTTCAGGACTCTGGCGCGGCGGATGCCGGACCTGCGGCAGGCGGGCCCGGCGACGTTCCGCGAGTCCATCGTGATCAGAGGTCTGGCGTCGCTGCCGGTCAGCCGGTCTTGACCTTCGTCCAGGCGTCGGCGTACTTCGCCTCGACGTCGCCGCCCAGGTCCTTGGTGAACGGGAGCTTCTTCAGCCGGTCCTCCGACGGGTAGACCAGCGGGTCGTTCAGCAGCTCCTTGTCGATCAACGGCTTGGCGGCGGCGTTGGGGCTGCCGTACCGCACCGCGTTGGACAGCGCCGCACCCGTTTCCGCGCCGAGGATGTAGTCGATGAACCTGTGGGCGTTCTCGGCGTGGGGCGCGTCCTTGGGGATGACCAGAAGGTCCACATAGGACAGTCCACCCTCTGCCGGGATGGCGTAACCGACGTCGGAGTTGGCCGCACGGGCCTGGAAGGCGTCACCGGAGTACGCCTGGGCCAGCCGGACCTGGCCCGAGGTCAGCGGCTCGATCACGTCGGAGGTGATCTGGCCGAGCTTCTTCTTCAACGACAGCAGGAAGTTCGCCGCGTCGTCGATCTGCCTGGCGTCCGTGGTGTTCGGGTCGTGGCCGAGCTTGAGCAGACCGAGCGCCATGCCGTCGCGGGCCTCGTCGAGGATCGAGCTGCGACCCTGGGCGTTCGGCAGGTCGTAGGCCGAGAACCCGGTGACGTCACCGCCGATCTGCGACTTCGAGAACGCGAGACCCGTCGTGCCCCACGCCCACGGCACCGAGTACTTGTTGCCGGCGTCGTGGTCGGCCTCGACGAACCGCTTCTCCAGGTTCTTGAGGTTCGGCAGCAGCGAGTGGTCCAGCGGCTGCAGCAGCCCGGACCGCAGGAACCGGCGCAGGAAGTTGTCGCTCGGCACGACCAGGTCGTAGCCCGCCTGGCCGGACGCGATCTTGGCTTCCATCTCGTCGTTGGTCGAGAAGTTGTCGTACGTGACCTCGATGCCGGTCGCGGTCTTGAAGCCCGGCAACGTCTCCGGTGCGATGTAGTCGGTCCAGTTGTAGAAGTTGAGCTTCGGCTCGTTCTTCAGGTTCGTGGCCTTCGCGGCGGACGTCGGGCCGCTCGACGTGGGCGCCTGGCCGACACCGCAGGCGGCGAGCGCGAAGAACGTCATCGAGCCCAGCATCGTGCGCCGGGTCACCCTCGGGGAGTCGGCGTCCCACAGGCGGGCGATCCGGACTTTCCTGTCAGTCATCAGCCTTCTCCAACAGCACCGTGAACTCGGGGTCCCACGCCATCCGCACCGGCTGCCCCGGCGCGCCCGCGTCGTCGATCCGCTGGGCGTTCTGCACGAACGCCACCAGCTCGCCACCTGGGGTATCCACGACGTACTGGGTCGACACGCCCGTGTAAACGACGTCGTGCACAACGCCCTGCAGCACGCACCAGCCCGTGGGCGGCTCGGCGGTCTCGTCGAAGAGGTGCACCTTTTCCGGACGCACGGTCGCGGCGACCTTCTGGCCGTGGCTGACGCTGCCGGAGAACTTCGCGCGCAGGTTCGTGGCACCGGGCGCGGTCAGCGCGACGAACCCACCGTCCACACCGGACACTTCGGCGTCGAGGATGTTCGACGTGCCGATGAACCCG
This sequence comes from Lentzea nigeriaca, assembly GCF_016907955.1. Taxonomy (GTDB): domain Bacteria; phylum Actinomycetota; class Actinomycetes; order Mycobacteriales; family Pseudonocardiaceae; genus Lentzea; species Lentzea nigeriaca. Next base: position 267,676 of record NZ_JAFBCX010000005.1, read on the forward strand.
GCGACGAACGGGGTGGCAGGCCGTTCGTAGACGTCCTCGGGATAGCCGACCTGCTCGATCCTGCCCGTGTTCATCACGGCGATGCGGTGCGAGAGGACCAGCGCCTCTTCCTGGTCGTGCGTGACGTAGAGGAACGTCGTGCCGACCTCGCGCTGGATGCGCATCAGCTCGATCTGCAGCTCCTTGCGGAGCTTGGCGTCGAGGGCGCCCAGCGGCTCGTCCAGCAGGAGCAGCTGCGGCCCGGCGGCGAGCGCACGGGCGATGGCGACCCGCTGCTGCTGACCACCCGACAGCTGCGCGGGCCTGCGCTTCGCGAACTGCGAGAGCCGCACGAGTTCGAGGTGCTCGCCGACGCGCTTCCTCAGCTCCTCGCCGCGGACCTTCTTGCGCTTGAGGCCGTAGGCAACGTTGTCCCACACCGACATGTGCGGGAACAGCGCGTACGACTGGAAGACCGTGTTGACGTCCCGCCGGTACGGAGGGACGCCCACCATGTCGTTGCCGTCGAGCTCGATGCGGCCCTCGTCGGGGTCGACGAACCCCGCGATCATGCGCAGGATGGTCGTCTTGCCGCAGCCGGACGGGCCGAGCACCGAGAAGAACTCGCCCTCGTGCACGTTCAGCGAGACGCCGTCGACCGCCACCTGGTCGGAGAAGCTCTTGCGCACCCCGTGCAGACCGATCTCGACGGGGGCGAACGTGTCCGGGGTGGAGGCCTCAGCAGGAGAGAAGCCGGTCAAGTCGAGGCGCCTTCGCAAGATCGGACGGGTGTGGCCGCGCTGAGCGTATCGGCGCTCGACCTCGCCGGTAAGCCGTGCGCGCGCGACCTCACACATCCGCACTCACTCACATGTGCGACGATGACCTCGTAATCCGGATGAGCAGTGGAGGAAACCGTGGCTTCGTCCTCGGAACTGGACAAGCGTCCTGCCGTCGACCCTCACGAGGAGCCGTCGCACGAGTGGGGCTGGCACGGCACGCTGCCCAAGGGCACCCGCATCGCCGGCTGGCTGTCCGCGATCTTCGTGTTCCTCATGCTGATCGGCAACCACCACGGCAACACCGAGAACATCTACCTCGTCGCCACCGGCGTGGTCATCATCGCGCTGCTGGTGTGGGACGCCGCCCGGCGCAAGACGTCCTGGCGCCGCTGATAGAGCGTCGCGGCTTGGTTGTGCTCCGTTGAGTCGGGCAGGGGGCTGGGCGGTCTGGTGCTCGTCACCGAAAGCCCGGATGGTCGCGCTCTCGTGCACGTCGCTGCCGAGATGGCGGTAGAGAAATGCCGACGCAAACGTTTGCTGATCACCCCGACTGCTGCCAACCGTGCAGTCGGCAGCCATGAGAGCGCGATCTTCATGATCGAAGCGCGGCTGCCTGCCGGCATCACCCTCACTGTCGCATCCCAAGCGATAGCTGCGACACGCTACTAGTAGACCGTCGCCTCTAACCTTTGGTATGGGCCGGTCGTCCGCGTGTCGCGCGGCGTGTCGGCGATGTGATCGTGAGTTGGCGGTAGGTGGCGTGATCAGCAAACGTTTGCCTCGGCTCGCAACTACAACCAACTCAAGATCGCGGACCACACAACTAAGCCGCGACGGCCTACTAGAGCGTTTCGAGCACGATCTTGCCCTGGGTGCGGCCCGTCTCGCCCAGGGCATGTGCTTTTCCGGCGTCTTCCAGCGGGAACGTCGCGTCGACGTGAACCCTGAGATCGCCGGACTCGACCAGCGCCGTGATCGCCTCCAGTCCCGCGCGGTCGGGCTCGACCAGGATCGGGCTCGTCCTGATGTCGTCGCGGACCGCGCTGTCCACTCCGGACGGCACGCCGACGAACAGGCCACCGCCGCGCACCGGAGCCGGTGACACGCCGCCGACCAGGTCGACCATCACGTCGACGTCGGTGCCCTCGTAGTCGCCCTGGGTGTAGTCGATCACCTCATCGGCTCCGAGGTCCTTCAGGAACGCGTGCTTGGGCTCACGGGCGGTGCCGACGACGTGCGCACCGAGCGCCTTCGCGATCTGGACCGCGAGGTGGCCCACGCCGCCCGCCGCGGCCGTGATCAGCACCTTCTGCCCCGGCTGGACGTCGGCCGTGTCCTTCAGGACTTGCCACGCGGTGAGCGCGGCCAGCGGCAGTGCGGCCGCCTCGACGTGGCTGAGACCCTTCGGCTTCTTCGCGAAGTGGCGGGACGGCGCCGTGACGTACTCGGCGTAAGCGCTCGCGGCGTGCGGGAAGCGCGGCATGCCGTAGACCTCGTCGCCGGGCTTGAGCGTCGTCACACCGAAGCCCACCTCCTCGACGACGCCGGAGACGTCCCAGCCGAGCACGAGCGGGAAGGTCTGCAGACCGGCCATGCCGCTGCCCGCGCGGGTCTTCCAGTCGACCGGGTTGACACCTGCCGCGTGCACCCTGACCAGCACCTCCGTCGGCAACGGGGTGGGCTTGGGCAGGTCGGAGAGGGTGAGGACGTCCTGGTCGCCGAACTCGTTCTGGGTGATCGCTCGCATGGTCTTCAGCTTCGGGGACCTGGTCTCTGTTGGCAATTAGGCACTAGTTGGTGCACTAGGTACCTGGTAGAAACTAGGCGTGATCAGGGACGTTTACATGAGGATGTGCCCCTGTCGCGACCTCCTGGACATGGTCGCGTCAAAGTGGACGGCGCTGACGATCGGTGCGCTGGAGGACGGGCCGAAGCGGTTCGGCGAGCTGAAGCGCCGGTTGGAGGGCATCAGCCAGAAGATGCTCACCCAGACGTTGCGCACGTTGGAGCGCGACGGGCTCGTCACGCGCACGGTCTACCCCTCGGTGCCGTTGCGCGTCGAGTACGAGCTCACGGAGCTGGGGCGGAGCGTCACGGAGCCATTGGCAGCACTGCGGTCGTGGGCGCAGCGAAACTACGAGTCGGTCGCAGAGGCACGTGAGACGTTCGACGCCGCCGAACCGCTGGGAATGGAACCCGCCCGCTAGGGCCTGTATCGAAGTCCCGTTCGATGAGAGTCGCGCCTGAGGTGGTTCCTGGTGGTGCGGCCGGACGGCCCGCATACCGGTGTTGTATGTGGGCCGTCCGGCCGTGCCGCCAGGGGCCGCGTCAGGCCCGGCTATCGCGGACATGGACTTCGATACAGGCCCTAGATCACTGGACGGTCCACCCGAACTGGAACTCGAGCTTGTAGCCCTCGCAGTTCGCCTGGTTCGAGTCGAAGTGCGTGCCGTTGAACAGGCAGCGGTACAGGGGCAGCGACGGGGCGTCGGACGGCTTCTCGGTGAAGATGTAGCCGAGCGTCCCGAGCACCGTCTGCCCCTCGCAGGTCGAGGACCCCGACGTCATGTGGTCCTCGGAGTTGTTGATGCGGCAGGCGTACAGCGGCTTGGTGTTCGGTTCTGGTTCGGCCGCCAGCTTGCCCATGCTGAACTCGGCGTTGAACCCCGCCGGGGTGCCCACGCTCGGCGTGCCGCTGAAGTGGTAGGTGCCGCTCTTGAGGTGCCGGTTCAGCACGAACGTCTTGCGCGGCGGCTTGGGCTGCGTGGTCGGCGGCTGAGCCGCCGGTTGCGTGGTCTGGGCAGGCTTCGAGCTGCTCACCGCGGAACTGGACGGTGCGGCACTGCTGCTCGGCGCCGCGCTGCTGCTCGACGGCGCGCTCGACGAGGTGCTGCTCGACGGTGGCGGTTCCGAGCTGGGTCGCTGTTGTGCGGCGGCCGCACCCGGCTGGGTCTCCGGCTTGAGGAGGAACACCGCGGCGAGAGCGATCACCACCAGTGCGGCGGCGGCACCGGCGAACGCCCCGATCTTCTTGCGGGACTTGGGTTTCTCGTCGCCCCACTCCTCACGCGTGACGGCCTGCGGCGCGACGTACGTGGTGACGGGCTCGATGACGACGGTCTGCTCGGACTGCGGGGGCGGCGTGACCACCTTGGTGCGGTCCAGGAGCCGTTCACGCAGCTGGGGCCCGGTGAGGCGCTTCGCGTCGTCTTGGGTGAGCAGCCCCATGATCGTGGCGCCGAGCGGCCCGGTGGCGCGCCGCAGCACCGGCTCCTCGTACATGATCGCGTGCATCGTGGCCGCGGTCGTGTCGCGCTGGAACGGCGCTCGGCCCTCGACGGCGTGGAACATGGTGGCGCCCAACGCCCACAGGTCGCTCGCCGGCGAGGGAGGCTTGCCGGAGAACAGCTCCGGCGCCATGTAGCCAGGCGAGCCCATGATGCCGCCGGTCGCGGTGAGCCCGGGGTCGTCCATCGCGCGGGCGATGCCGAAGTCGGCGAGCTTCACCCGGCCGTCGGGCAGCACCATGATGTTGCTGGGCTTGACGTCCCGATGCACGATCCCCGCCGCGTGAGCCGCCTCCAGCGCGCTCAGCGTCTGCAGGCCGATGTCCGCGACCTCGTCCTCGGTGAGCGACCGGCGGGTCATGACCTCGGACAACGTGGGGGCCTCGACGAGTTCCATGACCAGGTACGTGACGCCGTCCTCGACGATGACGTCGTAGATGGCGACGACGTTCGGGCTGTTCAGGCGCCCTGCCGTGCGGGCCTCGCGCAGCACGCGGTCGGTCTCGGTGGTCCGCAGCTCCTTGAGCGCGACCTGCCGTCCGATGACCCGGTCCTCGGCCAGCCAGACGACCCCCATGCCGCCGCGGCCGAGTTCGCTGATCGTCGCGTACCGGCCCGCAACCAGTCTCGTCGGTTCCCCCACGACGCGGCATGGTAGCCGCCCGGCCGGGCCGCCCGGTTTTCTGTCCGGCCTTGTCCGCTGACAGCGCGTGCCGGCTTCGCTACCGTGCCTATTGGTCTAGACCGCTTCGCTGCACTTCTCGCGAGGGCGGCCAGCCATGCCTCTCGGTGTCTCGCTCGTAGCGTTGTCCCTGCTCAGCCCTGTAGCCGACTCCGGGGTCGAAGTGGGACGCGTCGCCCAAGCCGGTGGAGCGGGAGTTCGTGCGGCGGGTGCGGGAGCAGGGTGTGGAGTGCACCGTGCGGGACACGCGGGGCCAGGAGATCGCGGCGGCCTGCGGGCAGCTCGCGGCCGAGGGCTGAACCTGCCGCGTCGCGGACATCGTCGTGGACCCGGCGACAGGCGAGCTGATCGCCTGATCCCGCGTCGGTTCGGTGCTGGCACTGACTGCAATGACAGCATCGGAGGTGGGATCATGGCGGTCCTGACGATCCGCGACTTCGGGTTCAGCGGAATCAGGTTCACGTGCACCAGCTGCCCGAGGTGCTTGCGCAGCTTCTTGCCCAGCAGGTCGGCACGCCACGGCTGGTCGTTGATGTCCCTGATCAACGCGTACTCGATCGACACCCGCCGCCCGGTCTGATCCGCGTACCCACGCGCGGCCTCCAGCACCTCGGCAACGTCCCACCGCGTGTTCACCGGCACCAGCGTGTTGCGCAGCTCGTCGTCCGGTGTGTGCAGCGACACCGCGAGCCGCACCTGCAGCTTCTCCTCGGTCAGCTTCCGGATCGCCGGCACCAGGCCGACAGTCGACACGGTGACCGTGCGCTGCGAGATGCCCAGGCCGTCCGGCGCCGGCGCGGTGATGCGGTGGACCGCCTCGATCACGCGCTTGTAGTTCGCGAGCGGCTCCTCGCTCCCTACCGATTTACAACTCGACACGTCACAGATCCAGAACCTGCCTCAGTCCCGCATCCACATCACGCATCAGAACCAGGGGAACGTCCCCAGCCTGCTCAGCCAGGTCTGTCTTGTTCAGGGTGACCAGCGCTGTGACGTTGACGACCGAATCACGAGGCAGGCCAGTCGCCGATGACGGCAAAAACACGTTCCCAGGCGCGGTCGCCAACTTCGTGTTGGAGGTCAGCACCGCCGCCAGCACAGTCGACAGCCGACTGGCGTTGTAGGAGTCGGACTGAATGACAAGCACTGGACGCCGCTTGGCAGGTCGTGAGCCTTCAGGCTGACCAAGGTCGGCCCAGTGGATGCTTCCTCGCTCGATCACCACTCGTCGTCCGCCAGCTCCAACCGACGTCGTCCAGCGCTGACAGCAGCCGCCGACGAGTCATCATCACCGATCAACTCCAGCGCGGAGTTGATCTCGTTGGTCAACGACTCCCGCTCCAGATGCTCGAGATAGAACCGAGCCGCACGAGCATAAAACTCCGAGCGCGTCACACCCAGACACTTCGCACCGCGCTCTACCTGGGCGAATGTCTCGTCAGGTACCGAAATTGCCGTCTTCATGAAACCGAGTATAACCGGGTATTACCAGGTTGTCGATCAGCCCTCGGCCGCGAGCTGCCCGCAGGCCGCCGCGATCTCCTGGCCCCGCGTGTCCCGCACGGTGCACTCCACACCCTGCTCCCGCACCCGCCGCACGAACTCCCGCTCCACCGGCTTGGGCGACGCGTCCCACTTCGACCCCGGAGTCGGGTTCAGCGGAATCAGGTTCACGTGCACCAGCTGCCCGAGGTGCTTGCGCAGCTTCTTGCCCAGCAGGTCGGCACGCCACGGCTGGTCGTTGATGTCCCTGATCAACGCGTACTCGATCGACACCCGCCGCCCGGTCTGATCCGCGTACCCACGCGCGGCCTCCAGCACCTCGGCAACGTCCCACCGCGTGTTCACCGGCACCAGCGTGTTGCGCAGCTCGTCGTCCGGCGTGTGCAGCGACACCGCGAGCCGCACCTGCAGCTTCTCCTCGGTCAGCTTCCGGATCGCCGGCACCAGGCCGACAGTCGACACGGTGACCGTGCGCTGCGAGATGCCCAGGCCGTCCGGCGCCGGCGCGGTGATGCGGTGGACCGCCTCGATCACGCGCTTGTAGTTCGCGAGCGGCTCCCCCATGCCCATGAAGACGATGTTCGAGAGCCGTCCGGGACCGCCGGGCAGTTCGCCGTCGCGCATCGCCGCCGCGCCGAGCCGCACCTGGTCCACGATCTCCGCGGTCGACAGGTTGCGCTGCAGGCCGCCCTGGCCGGTCGCGCAGAACGGGCACGCCATGCCGCAGCCGGCCTGCGACGAGATGCACAGCGTCGCGCGGTCCGGGTAGCGCATCAGGACGCTCTCGATGAGCGTGCCGTCGTGTGCGCGCAGCAGGGTCTTCGAGGTGGTCCCCTCGTCACACGTGACTTTGCGCACGACCGTGAACAACGGCGGCATCAGGTCGGCGACGAGCTTCTCGCGCGAGGTGGCCGGGATGTCGGTCATCTCGGCCGGGTCGACGGTCAGGCGGCCGAAGTAGTGGTTCGACAGCTGCTTGGCGCGGAACGGCTTTTCACCAAGGGCCGCAACGGCTTCGGCACGCTGGGCAGGCGAGAGGTCGACGAGGTGGCGCGGCGGCAGGCCGCGCTTGGGCGCGTCGAAGACAAGGGGAAGCGAGGTCATAGCACATCCAGTGTCCCATGAACCCACCGCCGACAAGACCGTTGCATCGCGATAGCTTCCGATATATCGTTAGCGACATGATGATGAGACCACACCACAGAGAGCACCACCAGAGGCATCGCCACGGGCCCTTCGGGGGCGGCAGGGGCGGTGGCAGGGGCGGTGGCAGGGGCGGCCGCCAGAGGCGCGGCAACGTCCGGGCGGCGGTTCTGTCGTTGCTGGCAGAACGGCCGATGCACGGCTACGAGATCATTCAGGAGATCGCCAGGCGCACCGGCGGCGGATGGAGCCCGAGCCCCGGCTCGGTCTACCCGACGCTGCAGATGCTCGCCGACGAAGGCCTCATCTCCGCGGAGGAGGAAGGAGGCAAGAAGTTGTTCACGCTCACCGATCACGGCAGGACGGAGCACACGGCCCCGCCCTGGCGCGACATCGACATCCAGCTCGACCCGGTCGACGGCGAGCTGCGCACCGCGATCCGGCTGCTGGGCAGCGCGATGGAGCAGATCTCCCACGCGGGCACGCCCGAGCAGAAGGCTCGCGCCGTCGAGCTCTACAACGAGCTGCGGCGCAAGCTCTACGCCATCCTGGCCGAGGAGTGACCTACCACCGGTCGTGCACGTGCGGCCGGATCAGCTCGTCGTACACCGCGGCGACTGCCTTCTCGTCCACAGGCTCCAGATCAGCGGCACCTGAGTTCGCCCGCGCCTGCTCGACGTTGCGCGCACCGGGGATCACGACCGTGACACCGGGCTGGTCGATGATCCACCGCAACGCGAACTGCGCCATCGAGGCGCCTTCCGGAACCAGCGGGCGCAACCGCTCGACGGCCTCCAGGCCGACCTCGTAGGGCACCCCGGAGAAGGTCTCGCCGACGTCGAACGCCTCACCGTTGCGGTTGTAGTTGCGATGATCGTCAGCGCCGAAAGTCGTTGCCTTGTCGTACTTCCCGGACAGCAACCCGGACGCGAGCGGCACCCGCGCGATGATCGCGACACCCGCCTCGGCCGCAGCCGGGAGCACCTCCTCGAGGGGCTTGAGCCGGAACGCGTTCAGGATGATCTGCACGCTGGCCACGTGCGGACGCCTGATCGCCGCCAGCGCCTCCTCGACCTTCTCCACCGACACGCCATAGGCAGCGATCCTTTGCTGCTCAACCATTTCGTCCAAGGTGTCGAACACCTCGTCCCGGCTGTACACCGGCGTGGGCGGACAGTGCAGCTGCACGAGGTCCAACGTGTCGACACCCAGATTGCGGCGGCTCCGGTCGTTCCACGCGAGGAAGTTCTCCCGGTTGTAGCCCTCCGTGGTCTGCGCCGGCAGCCGCCGCCCCATCTTCGTGGCGACGAAGACGCCATCCTTGCGCTCCTTGAGGAACCGCCCGACGAGCGTCTCACTGCGACCGTCGCCGTACACGTCCGCGGTGTCGAAGAAATCGACTCCCGTGTCGGCCGCGGCGTGCAGCAACGCGAGCGCCTCGCTCTCGTCCACCTCGCCCCAGTCGGCGCCGAGCTGCCAGCAGCCCAGCCCCACGACGCCGACCTGACGGTTCAACCTGCCTGCGATTCGCTTCTCCACGAACCAGAGCCTAATGCGCTACCAGCAGTCACGCGTGCCGCCGTAGGGCCCGAGGTAGCCGCCCCACCAGAGGTTGGCGTCCGTTTCGAACTTGTTCAGCCGCCACGGGTTGCCCGCGACCTTCGACGAGTAACCGGCCGCGATCGCGTACGCACTCACGAACCCTCCGTACGACGAGAAGAACGTCGTCTGCCACGTGTGCACGGCCTCGTGCCGGAGCAGTTGCTGCGAGTTGTTCTCGGCCACTCCCACGCCGTAGCTGCCGCGCAGGCTCAACTTCTCGTCCGCTTCACACCGGGTGAGCGTGTTGAGCCGTTCCTTGCTGCCCGGGAAGAAGAAGTAGTCACCGATCGTGATCGGCTGACCGGTGACCGCCGGGCTGAAGCCGAAGCAGACCCGCTGGCGGTTGCTCGTCGCGCATTCCAGGCCGAGCTTCTGCACGACCAGGTACGCGGCCGCGTTCGAGCCGTTGGTGATGTTCTGCCAGTTGTACTGGAAGTCCGGCATCCACACGTTCGACGCGGCCCGCACGGTCGGCGAGTACACGGTGCCGGCCATGTTCGACATGGAGACGCGGAACTCCCACAGCGTGCCGACCGGACGCCGGTGCAGGTAGTCGCTCGTGCGGTTGGTGGTGGACAACGGGTACCACGGGCCGTTCTCGGACGCGTTGCGGACCTCCAGCGAGTAGAGGATGCCCGGCGTCGGGCTCGTCGCCCACCACACGTTCACCTTGGCGGTGTCACGTTCGGGCGCGGCGTTGATCCAGGAGGGCGCGACGGGTAACGGCGGCAGGGGTTTCACCGTCACCGTGTTCGACGGGGCTCCCTGGCCGGCTTCGTTCGCCCCGCGCACGTAGAACGAGTAGTTGTAGCCGTTGAGCAGGCCGGTCGCGGTGAACGACGTGCCGTGCACCGGGTTCGGGAAGTAGAACCAGCTCGTCTGCCCCTGCGGCTGGAAGTACACCCAGTAGTAGTCGGCTCCGCCGCTCGGGTTCCAGCTGAGCAGCGCCCGTCCGTCCCCCGCGCTCACCGACAGGCCGCCGGGCGCGGAAGGCAAGGGCTGGAATGGTTTCGCGCTGACCACATTGGACGGTGGCGACTGACCGCCGAGGTTCGCCGCGGTCACCCGGAACTCGTAGGTGAACCCGTTGAGCAGACCGGTCGCGGTGAACGACGTGCCACTCGCCGGGTACTGGAAGTAGTACGACTCGCTGTGGCCCTGCGGCCGGAAGTACACCCAGTAGTACACCGGTCCGCTGGGACTCGCGTTCCAGGTCAGCGTCACCTTCTTGTCCCCGGCGACGGCACGCAGGTTCGACGGCGCTGCGGGCGGTGGTGGCACCGGCGTCGCCGCCACCACGTTCGACGCGCCGCTCTCCCCCGCGACGTTGCCGGAGATCACCCGGAACTCGTAGCGGTGCCCGTTCGCGAGCGGCCGGACGGTGTGCGCCCACGCCTGCACGGGCAGCGGAAGCCGTTGCCACGCAACCTGTCCCGCTGTCGTGTCGCGGTACTCGACCCAGAAGTACGTGGCGTGCTCGACCGCGTTCCAGCCGAGGCCGACCTCGCCGTTGCCCGCGATGGCGGTCAACGAGGCCGCCGCGGGCACGGGCGGCAACGGCCGGGCGCTCACCACCGGCGTCGTCCTGCTGTCACCGGACGAGTTCGTCGCGGAGACCTTGAACTCGTAGGTGTGCCCGTTGGTCAACGGTTCCAGCGTCGCCGTCGGCGATCCGAACGGCACGTCGAGCTTGCGGAAGCCCTCGCCGATCGAGGCGTCCCGGTAGTAGACCCAGTAGTAGACGCTCCCGGAAGGGCTCGCCGTCCAGTTCAGCACCACCCTGCCGTTGCCGGGTGACGCGGTCAGGTTCGTCGGCGGGGCGGGCAGTCCGCCGCGCGACGTGATGCTGACGGTGTTGGACACGGGTCCGAGACCGCCCGCGTTCTCCGCGCGAACCTGGAACTCGTACACGTGGCCGTCGCGCAGCCCCTCCCAGCTCAGCGTGGTCTTGTCGGTCGGGAACGCGGCACGGGTGAACGCGGTCTCGCCCGCCGTCACGTCCCGCCGGTAGACCCAGTAGTAGAGGTTCGGCCCTGCCGAATCCCACTCCAGGTCGACGCTGCCGTCACCGGCGGCGCCACCCCGCAGGTTGGCGGGAGCGGCGGGCAGCGCGTAGCTCGCGGTGGCGGACAGGACGTCGGAAGCGGGACCGTCACCGGCGAGGTTGGTGGCCGCGATCTTGAACTCGTACACGTGCCCGTGCGTCAGGCCGCCGGCGGCGAACTTGGCCTCACTTGCGGGGTACGGCAGCTTGGTGAAGCCCTGACCAGCGGTGACGTCCCGCTGATAGATCCAGTAGTAGACGCTCGGCAACGCGGTCCAGGCGAGCTCGATCTCGCCGGACGGCTTCGGTGTCGCGGTCAGTCCGGTGATCTTGGCGGGCAGCGGAGGCATCGGTTTCGCGGACACCACGGCACTTGCCGCGCCTTCACCGCCGTTGGTGATGGCGGAGACCTTGAACTCGTAGGTGTGCCCGTTGGCGAGCAGGCCCGCCGTGAACGACGTGCCGGACGTGATCGGGTACTCCAGCTTGGTGAAGTTCGACTCGCCCGCGGTCACGTCGCGCTGGTAGATCCAGTACCACGCGCCCGGCACAGCACTCCAGTTCAGCGCCACCGTGCCGTCGTCGGCGGCCGCGGTCAGACCGACCGGCGCGGCAGGAGCGTCGTAGCGGGCCGTGGCCTGCGCGACCGCGCTGGCCGGACCCTCACCGCCCGCGTTGATCCCGCTCACCTTGAACTCGTAGACGTGGTCCTTCAACAGCAGACCCGCCTGGAAGCTCGTGCCGTCGGTGATCGGGTACTGGAGCTGGACGAACGCCTCGCCCGCGGTCACGTCCCGCTGGTACACCCAGTACCAGAGGCCGTCGCCCGCGGAATTCCACTGCAACTTCACGCTGCCGTCGCCCTGGGCGACGGCGGTCAGTCCGGTGGGAGCCGCCGGCTTGTCCCACCGAGCCGTCACGGAGACGACGCTCGATCGCCCCGACTCGACGTTGAACCGGTTGATCGAAGTGACCGCGAACTCGTAGACGTGCCCGTTCTGCAGCATGCCCGGCCGCGCCGCGGTGCCGTCGGCGACGGGGTAGGCGAGCCGCTTGAAGTCGGTCTCCCCTGCCGTCACGTCGCGCTGGTAGACCCAGTACCAAAGCCCTTCACCCGCGGACGACCATTGCAGATTCACGCTGCCGTCGTTCTGCGCGGCGGCGGTCAGCCCCGTCGGCACGGGCGGTGGCGCGACCTTCACCACCGCCTGCACGACGTTGGACGGACCGCTCTGCCCGCCGCCGTTGCGGGCCAGCACCCTGAACTCGTAGGTGTGGCCGGGAACGAGATCGGTGACGGTGTAGCTCGTGTTGCTCGGGCTCGGGAACCACACCTCGGTGAAGTCGGCCTCGTTCGCGGTCACGTCGCGCCGGAAGATCTGGTACTGCGCGTTGCCGGTCACGGCGTCCCACTGCAGTGCCACGTCCGCGTCCGCACCCGGTGTGGCTCGCAGGTTGGCGGGCGCCGGCGGAGGCGTGACGTGCGCGGTGACGCTGACCGTCGGCGAGAACCCGCCTTCGCCGTTCGCGTTGAACGCCGAGACCTTGAACTCGTAGGTGTGCCCGTCGCGCAGACCGGCGAGACCGTGCTCACCGGCTGTGTCCTGCTTGGGAGAGCGCGCGAAGTGCGTCTGCCCCGCCGTGACGTCCCGCTGGTAGACCCAGTAGCTCAGGCCGCTCTGGGCGTTCCAGGTGACCTTGCCGCCACCTTCGCTGTCGGTGGCCACCGCCGCACCGGAAGGCGCGGCGGGCACGGTCGACGGATCCGGTGTGGCGGGCGGCCATGGCACGTCGACGAACCGGGGCCGGTAGATCCGCGCGTCGCTGTAGTTGTCCCCGTTGTTGAGGCTGTTGTTGTTGTAGGACAACAGAAGCGTGCCTGGGCTCGCCTGTTCCTGGTGCAGCTGCGCGTCGTAGGGGAACTGCCAGCCGGAGCTGGTCTCCGGCTCCGGAGCCTTGTGCAGGTAGGTCGGCCCGGAGAACGGTCCGGTCGGGCTCGGCGCCGTGTACGCGACGAACCACGGGCCGAACGGCGTGTTGCCGTCGTGCGTGGCGAGCACGAACTGGCTGCCGATGCGCACCACGGAGAACGCGGTGCCGGCACCGGAAAGTAGGCGCGCGGACTGACTCTCCTGCGCGACCCACGCGCTGCCGTTCCAGAACTCCCACGCGCCACCGAGGTTCGTCGTTCTGGCGACGTGGGCGAACTTGTAGCCCTCGGCGTCCTCGGTGCCGTAGACGTAGTCGAACCCGCCGTCCGACACGATCGCCGAACCCCAGCCGACCCGCTTGTCGAGCGTCAGGTCGGTGACGCTGGCGACCGCGAGCGAGGGCAGCGAGAACGTCACCAGCGCGGTGCCCACCCTGGCGAAGCCGAGAGGACCCTCGCCCGCCTTGCTGTAGCGCCCGTACAGCGCCTTCAGCACGCCGTCCTGCACCTTGGCGGAACCGACCCAGTAGAACTCGTCGGGGTTGGTGGCGTTGACGAGCGAGGTCGGGCTCGTCGACGTGCCACCGTGCAAGGTCTGCACGAGCTGGTCGCCCTGCTGCACGACGATCGAGTTGTGGATGAACGGCGCGGACTTCGGCCGCGAGTGGTCGGGGTTGACCGTGCCGAGGAACGTGTCGGAGAACAGCCACGCGACGCGTCCGTCTGGCAGCGGCACGGACACCGTGCTGTCGGCGCCGGTCCAATGCCCGCCTTGGTCACCGTAGGTGTTGAACAAGGCGTTGAGATCGGCCGACGGTGGCGCTGCGTGACCGGGTGGCGCGACGAGGACGCCCAGCAACAGCACCAACGACAGCAGGAACCGGCGTCTCATCGCGTACCCCCAGTAGTACGTCGCAGCGACGAAGCTGAGGGACTGTACATACGAGATCGCCCGGCACAACAGGCGCCGAACGGCCTAGCAGCTCAAAGGATCAGCCCCTTGGGCTTACGCCGCACGTGCAGCCGGTACCCCACCGGGAAGCTCAGCCCGTCGATCGAGGCGATGGCCCACTCCGCGACCTTCGCGGAGAACTCGATGCGCAGCACGGATTCCAGGGCCTCACGGCTTTCGAACCGCCACTCGGCGGTGATGCGCCGAAGCGAGAAACCGTTGTCCGCGAAGAACTTCTCTACCGCGGCCGGGTCGTAGCGCGGTTCGTCGGCGCGCAGCCACGGCCCGTACGGATCGGCCGCACCGTCGAGGTCCACGATCGCGAGGGCGCCGCCCGGCCGCAGCACCCGGTCCGCCTCGCGCAGGCCGGGCTCGCAGCCCGGTCCGAAGAAGTAGGCGGTGCGGGCGTGCACCAGGTCGGCGGAGGCGTCGTCGAGCGGCAGCCGTTGCGCGGGCCCGGAAACGACGCGTGCGTTGGGCAGCGACGCCACGCGGTGCTTGGCGCGCACGACGAGCGGCGGATGCGGTTCGACTCCGACGACCGATTTCGCGGTGCCGGCGAAGAGAGGGAGGTGGAAACCGTCGCCGCAGCCCACGTCCACGACGTCCAAGCCGTCGAACGGACATTCTTCGTTCAACGCCGCCCAAATCGCGTTGTGCACGTCCTGCGCGCGGTTCTCGACCTCGTAGACGTCCGGCCAATGCCAGATGTTCGGGCTCGGCACCACATCGACCGGACGCACCGCGTTCAGCGCCGCCCGCACAAATCCCCTCACGAAGACACTGTAGGGCCTCGATTTCCCGGTGACTGTACGAATTCGTCCAATTACGGCGTAGCGTATCCGCATCTCTTCCCAGCAGGAGGCGGCAGTGTCGATCGCTCCCAACACGCCCCAGCTCGCGCCGTTGCTCGGAGGAAGCCCGTGCTGGGTCGAGAGATCCGTCGACGACCTGAAGGCCGCGATCGAGTTCTACACCGGCCTGTTCGGCTGGCACTACGCCGACGACGCCGGGTACACCGTGGCGATGGTCGACGGCATCCCCGTCGCCGGGTTACCGCAGGGCGAACCGGAACCGTGGCGGTTGTACCTGGTCACGCCGCACGCGCGAGCCACCGCGGAGAAGGCCTTCCACCTCGGCGGATCAGTGCTGCGCAACCCCGAGGACGGCGCCGACCACACGCAGAGCACCGTGATCGCCGACCCGACCGGTGCCGTCGTCGGATTCCGGCACGTGCCGCCGGACTGGCGGTTCGGGATGGGCGGGCACGGCTCCTACGCGTGGGCCGAGCTCAACACCCGTGACGGCGCGGCGGCCGACGAGTTCTTCGGAGAGCTGTGCCACTACGACATCACGCAGATCGGCGACGGTCACCGGCTGGACTACGCGACGTGGTCCGTCGAGGGCACCGAGCTCATCGGCAGGCAGAAGATGGGCCGCGAGTTCCCGTACGGGGAGCAGTCGCACTGGATGGTGTACTTCAACGCCGCGCCGGAGATCGGTACGGACTCGGTGGCGTACCGGGTGCTGGAGCTCGGCGGCCGGGTGACCGTCGAGCCCTACGACACCCCGTACGGGCGCATCACCGTCGTCGAGGACCACGCGGGAATGGCGTTCTCGGTGATCGACCAGTCTCGCGTGATCGAGGCGGGGCCGCGCATCGAGGCGGACGACCCGTACGACGACTAACGCGCAAGGTCAGGCAGGCAGGTAGGCACCTGACCGTCGGCGTGGACACCGGCGAGGAGGAGCGAGATGTCACCACTGTCGGGTCGACTCGCCGCCAGCACGATCGTGGCACCCGCCGGGATGCGACCCGGTACGATCGTGATCTTGGGCCAGCCCGCGGCCGACTCGAAGACCACTGCGGAATCAATGATGTCGCGCCCGCCAGAGGGAATCGCACAGCCCTTCCGCAACGCCACCGCGATCGCCGGAACACCCCGCTCGCGCAGCTTCGCCGTCGCCTCCTCGAACCGCTGCACATCCTCGAGGATCAGGCTCACCGAGCCGTCCGGGTTGTCCACCACGGCGTAGGCAGGTGGCGCGCCACCGAAGTAGGTCGACGCCGCCAACGCACCTGTCCCGAGAACGGTTGCCGCGGCTGCTGCTCCGATCCAACGCGCGGTGCGCCTGCTGCGTTGCTTCGCCATGTTCTGCAGCAGCGCCTGTCCGTGCTCTCTCTGCAGCTCGGCCCACAGGCTGTCATCAAACTCGCCCATTTGCGTACACCTCCACCTCGTCGCCGACGACCTCGCGCATGTGTGCCATGGCGCGATGCAGCCGAGACCGCATCGCCCCCTTCGGCACGCCGAGCGCTTCGGCCGCTTCCCTGGGTGCGAGACCACCGAGGTGCACGAGCTCGATCGCTTCCCGTTCGATCTCCGGCAGCGTCTCCAGCCGTTCGAGCAGCAGGCGGCCGGGTTGTTCGGCGTCGATCCGCTGCTCCAGCTCGGCCAGCTCGTCGCGGCCGAGCTCGCGCCTGCCGCCGACACGGCGCACCAGTTCGGTGGCCCGAGCCGACTGTTCGCAGTGTGCGGAGAAGGTCTTGCGGGCGATCCCGTACAGCCAACCGGCCGCCGTCCCTCTCGACGAGTCGAAGGTCGGGAACGACGTGATCGCGCGGACGAACGTGTCCGCGGTCAGGTCGGCCACGAGCTGCGGTTCGACGCACCGCCTGGCGAAATATCGCGTGATCGCGCCGACGTGGGCGCGGTAGATCCGCTCGAACGCCGCCAGTGCCTCGTGGTCTCTCACAACCACTACTTGCGGCGTTGCGCGGAAACCGTCACTGGACGAAGAGGTGCAGCATCAGCCAGGAGGCGACGGCGGACGGCAGGAGCGAGTCCATCCGGTCCATCAGGCCGCCGTGCCCCGGCAGCAGGTTGCCCATGTCCTTGATGCCGAGGTCGCGCTTGATCAGCGACTCGACCAGGTCGCCCGCCGTGGCCGTGACGACGAGAGCGGCGCCGAACAGCACGCCCTGCCACCACTGGCCGTCGAGGAACGTGACCACCGTGATCGCGCCGCCGACCATTCCGGCGACCAGTGAACCGGCGAAGCCCTCCCAGGACTTCTTCGGGCTGATCGTCGGTGCCATCGGGTGTTTGCCGAGGAACACACCGGCCGCGTAGCCGCCCACGTCGGACAGCACGACACCGATGAGGAACGCGAACACGCGGCCCGTGCCGTCCTCCGGGACGACCAGCATGGCCGCGAACGCCGCGAACAGCGGCACGTACGCGACGGTGAAGACGGACGCGCTGAGGTCGCGCAGGTAACCGTCCGAACCACCGCGGAACCGCCAGATCATGCACACGAGGACGGTGATCACGAAGGCGGTCATCAGGCCGGAGCGTTCCAACGGCCACGAGAGCCAGATCATGGCCTGGCCGCCGATGAGCGCCGGCCAGAGGGCGACGTTGATGCCGCCCTTGCGGAAGGCCTGCGCGAGTTCCCACGTCGACACCGCCGCGGCGGCCGCGACGATGCCGATGAAGGTCTGTCGCACGGTGAGCAGCGACAAGATGATCACAGCGCCGAGCCCGACGCCGACCAGGATCGCCGCCCGCAGGTCACGACCCGCGCGCGACGGTTTCGACGCGGGCACGTCCGCGGGACTGCCTGCCACCTGTGCTCCCATCACGACCTCCGCCCGGCCAGAGCTACTACGCCTGTGCCGACTCGGCCGGGCGAAACAATCAGGAACATCAGACTTCGAGGAGCTCGGCTTCCTTGTGCTTCACGAGCTCGTCGACCTGCGCGGTGTACTTGTGGGTCAGAGCGTCGAGCTCCTTCTCACCACGTGCACCGTCGTCCTCGCCGACCTCACCGTCCTTGACGAGGCGGTCGATCTCTTCCTTCGCCTTGCGGCGCACACCGCGGACGGAGACGCGCGCGTCCTCGCCCTTCTGCTTGGCGACCTTCACCATCTCCCGGCGGCGCTCCTCGGAGAGCTGCGGGATCACGACGCGGATGATGTTGCCGTCGTTACCGGGGTTGACGCCAAGGTCGGAGTCCCGGATGGCCTTCTCGATCGCGTTCAGCTGGCTCGCGTCGTACGGCTTGACGACCGCCATGCGCGCCTCGGGAACCGTGATGCTCGCCATCTGGTTCAGCGGCGTCGGCGCTCCGTAGTAGTCGACGTGGATGCGGTTGAACATCGAGGGAGTCGCACGACCGGTCCGAACGGAGGCGAGGTTCTCCTTCGCCACCGAGACCGCCTTTTCCATTTTCTCCTCGGCGTCGAGGAGGGTCTCGTCGATCACGACTGCTCCTTGCTCTGCGTGTTCTTCTTCCCGGTTCCTGTCAGATCCCAGCAGGTCTAGAAGGCCGGGCGGCCACCGGGGGTGCTGACCAGTGTGCCGATCTTCTCACCACGCACCGCGCGCGCGATGTTCCCCTCGGTGAGGAGGTTGAAGACGAGGATCGGCATGTTGTTGTCCATGCAGAGGCTGAAGGCCGTGGCATCGGCGACGTTGAGGCCGCGCTCCAGCACCTCGCGGTGGGTGATGTTGTCGAACATCAACGCGTCGGGGTCGATCTTGGGGTCGGCGGTGTAGACGCCGTCGACGGCCTTGGCCATCAGGACGATCTCGCAGCCGATCTCCAGGGCGCGCTGGGCGGCCGTGGTGTCCGTGGAGAAGTACGGCAGGCCCGCGCCGCCACCGAAGATCACGACGCGCTTCTTCTCGAGGTGGCGCATCGCGCGGCGGGGGATGTACGACTCGGCGACCTGCGTCATCTGGATGGACGTCTGCACGCGGGTGTCGATGCCGTGCTCGCGCTCGAGAAAGTCCTGCAGCGCCAGGCAGTTCATGACGGTGCCGAGCATGCCCATGTAGTCGGCGCGCGAGCGGTCCATGCCGCGCTGCTGGAGCTCCGACCCGCGGAAGAAGTTGCCACCACCGATCACGACGGCCACCTGCACGCCGGAGGAGTGGACGGCCGCGATCTGCCGGGCGACCGTCTGGACGACGTCGGGATCGACGCCGACACCGCCACCGCCGAACATCTCGCCACCGAGCTTGAGCATCACCCGGTTGTAGCCGTGGCTACCTTCTTCGCTCACTGGTCCCTCACCTCGCGCCATTGGGAACTGGGGGTGCGGGGTCTCCCCGCTGTCACGCGGAACGACCCGGTTCGCGCTTTCCGCGAACACACCTCACCAGAGTGAAGTCTGCGGACACGCCAAGGGCGGGGTCGCCGGTGCTTGCAACCCCGCCCTCATGCGAATCAGCTCTGGCCGACCTCGAACCGAGCGAAACGGGTCACCGTCACGCCGGCCTCGTCCAGGAGAGCCTTGACCGTCTTCTTGCTGTCCGTCACGGAAGCCTGCTCGAGGAGCACGACGTCCTTGAAGAAGCCGTTGACGCGACCCTCGACGATCTTGGGCAGCGCGCCTTCCGGCTTGCCCTCCTCGCGAGCGGTCTCCTCGGCGATGCGGCGCTCGTTGGCGACGAGCTCCTCCGGCACCTCGTCACGGGTGACGTACTTCGGGCGCATCGCGGCGATCTGCATCGCGGCACCCTTGGCGGCCTCGGCGTTGTCACCGGTGTACTCGACCAGCACGCCGACGGCCGGCGGCAGGTCCGCGGCACGGCGGTGCAGGTAGGTCGAGACGGTGCCGTCGAAGTCGATGGCCTTGGCCAGCTCGAGCTTCTCGCCGATCTTGGCGGAGAACTCCTGGACCAGAGCGTCGACCGACTTGCCGTCGACCTCGACGGCCTTGAGGGCCTCGACGTCGGCGACCTTGTTGGCCTTGGCGATCGCGACGATCTCGTCGGCCAGCGCGATGAAGTCGGCGTTCTTGGCGACGAAGTCGGTCTCGCAGCGCAGCTCGACCATCGCGCCGTCCTTGACGGCGACGAGGCCGTTGGACGTGGTGCGCTCGGCGCGCTTGCCGACGTCCTTGGCGCCCTTGATGCGCAGGATCTCGACGGCCTTGTCGAAGTCGCCGTCAGCCTCGTCCAGCGCCTTCTTGCAGTCCATCATGCCGGCGGCGGTCAGCTCGCGGAGCTTCTTGACGTCCGCGGTGGTGTAGTTCGCCATCGTTTTCCTTCTGCGATGTACGCGCTTGTGTCACGCGGCGCCCGGTGTTCCCGGGCGCCGCGTGGGGGAGATCAGGACTGGACGGGCTGCTCGGCCGGGGCCTCGGCCGAGTTGGTGAGGAGCTCCTGCTCCCACTCCGCCAGCGGCTCGTCGCTCCCGGCCTCGGGCTTGTCCTGGCCGTCGGCGGCGTCGCGGCGGGCGCCCGAGCGGGCCATGAGACCGGCGGCGGCGGCCTCGGCCACGACCTTGGTCAGCAGGGCGGCCGAGCGGATCGCGTCGTCGTTGCCCGGAATCGGGTAGTCGACCTCGTCCGGGTCGCAGTTCGTGTCGAGGATCGCCACGATCGGGATGTTCAGCTTGCGAGCCTCACCGACCGCGATGTGCTCCTTCTTGGTGTCCACGATCCACACGGCGCTGGGCACCTTGGACATGTCGCGGATACCGCCGAGCGTGCGCTCCAGCTTGTCCTTCTCGCGGTTCATCATCAGGATTTCCTTCTTGGTGAAACCCTGGAAGCCGCCGGTCTGCTCCATCGACTCCAGCTCCTTGAGCCGCTGAAGCCTCTTGTGGACCGTCGAGAAGTTGGTGAGCATGCCGCCCAGCCAGCGCTGGTTCACGTAGGGCATGCCGACGCGGAGCGCCTCGTTGGCGATGGCCTCCTGCGCCTGCTTCTTGGTACCGATGAACAGGATCGACCCGCCGTGCGCGACCGTCTCCTTGACGAACTCGTAAGCCCGGTCGATGTAGGTCAGCGTCTGCTGCAGGTCGATGATGTAGATGCCGTTGCGCTCGGTGAAGATGTAGCGCTTCATCTTCGGGTTCCAGCGCCGGGTCTGGTGCCCGAAGTGCACGCCGCTGTCGAGCAGCTGCTTCATGGTTACGACGGCCATGGCCGGTTCGCACCTCATCTGTAGGACGCGCTCGGTCTCGCCTTGCGCGTCGGTGTGGTTGACGCCCCGAGCCGGGTGACTCGGTGCCCTGGTGCCGATGCCGCCGCCCGCACCCGCGGAGGACTTCTCCACCGTCAGGACCGTCGGACGTCGTGACTCGACCCGGCTGGGATCAGCTGGTCGGATCTGCGTTGGCACGCGAAGTCGTCCCGCGCACAGACGGGACGCGCCCAAAAGTCTACTCCCCACCCCCGACAAACTTCGAATCGCCCCCTGACCCCCGGCGGGACTTATCCACAACCCGCGAGTAATCCACAGTTCCCCGATACCCGCTGGTCCCCAAGCCACCCCTACCCGACCGTTGACCCATGCCCTTCCTCCCCACCGCGCTGCTGCTCGCGACCCTCCTGACCCCGGCCCCTACCCGCTTCTCCTGGCCGCTGCCGCCACCGCACCCGGTGGTGCGCGCCTTCGAGACCCCGGCCACCCCGTTCGGCCCCGGCCACCGAGGCGTGGACCTCTCCGCCGCAGCCGGCACGGCCGTCCTGGCGGCGGGCGACGGCGTGGTGGTCTACGCGGGAGCCGTGGCATCCCGGACGTTGGTGTCCATCCACCACCGAGGCGGCCTGCGCACGACCTACGAGCCGGTATCGCCAACCGTGGCGGCAGGCCACCCAGTGCGCCGAGGAGATGTCATCGGCCACCTCCAGGAGGGCCACTGCGCCTCCCCGTGCCTGCACTGGGGCGCCAGGAGGGGCGACGAATACCTGGACCCGCTGCGGCTCGTGACACCGGGCCGAATCCGCCTGCTACCAGTCGCCGGCCCACCGCGAGGCAGCTAACCCCTCACCCCCCGCTGCGTGGCGCGGCTGTCCCGCCCGCAGCGGCCCGATCGGGCGCTTTCTGCCGCCCCCGGCGGCCGACCGCGGCGCGACCCCGTTGCGCGCCGCAAGCGCCCGGCAGGTGCCGGGAGGCGGCCCCCCTCCCGGCACACCTGTCCCGACAGCCCAAACCCAACTACCCCGAGGCCGCCGACCCACCGGCCGCGCACACGCCGCCCGAAGCACTCAGGGGGACACGTCGCCCAAGCACTTTGGTAGCAGATCGCTCCCACGCTCAGCCAACGCCACCCCGTATCGCACACGACAGACGGACCCGACCCCGAGACCACCCGTCCGCGGCCTCGCCTTCCGCGCGAGATCCGAGGCCAACCCGCATCTTCCCACCGCCGCGACACCCCAGGCAGGCTTCGCCCCCGGCCCCCGGCCCCCGCCCCCGGCCCCCGGTCCAGCCGCGTCCCGCAGACCGGGCCGACTCGCCCCGGAAATCAACCGTCCTCAGCCCCGTCCTCCGCCCCGGCCCCAGCCCCTCGAACGCCCCCTTCGCCCCAGCCCACACCCCACCGAGGCCAGGTGAACCCAACCCAAGATCCCGTTCGCGGTCTCACCACCAGCACGTGATCGGAGGCCGCTCAACCCGCAATCGCGTGCCCGACTCCGACAGGTACGCGGCGTGCTTGGAGCAACTCCAAGACCCACCCGTTCGAGTGAATTAGCCCCGGCAAGCAGTGGAAAGAGGTTTAAGGCCATGTTGTGAGGCTCGTACGGCTCTTCAACGCACCCGCGCGGAGCGATCCCGATGCGCGGCGGCGTGCCGGTACGGCCGTGTGGCAGCCCGGCGGCTGCTGCAGGGTTGCGGGTGAGGGAGGAGGCGGGGTTCAGGCCTCGGACTGCTCGTTGAGCTTGGTGCGCAGGCGCAGGACGGCGCGGGTGTGCAGCTGGCAGACCCTGGACTCGGTGACGCCGAGGACCTTGCCGATCTCGGCGAGGGTCAGGTTCTCGAAGTAGTAGAGGGTCACGACCACGCGGTCGCGTTCGGCGAGTTGCGCTATCGCGTCGGCCAGCTGGCGGCGGCTGTCCTGGTCGACGAGGCTCGCCACCGGGTCTTCCGCGGCGTCGTCCGGCAGCGACTCGGCCAGGGAGGAGCCGCCCTTGTTCGGGGCGATCAGCTCGTCCAGGGCGACGACGCTGGTGAGCTGGAGCTGGCCGTACAGCTCGCGCAGCTCGGCCAGACCGATCTTGAGCTCCGCGGCGAGCTCGCGGTCGGTGGGCGTGCGCTGCAGCTTGGCGCCGAGGCGTTCCAGGGCTCATTCGACGTCGCGGGCGCGGCTGCGGACCGAGCGCGGCACCCAGTCCTGCGAGCGGAGGTCGTCGAGGATCGCACCGCGGATGCGCTGCATGGCGTAGGTCTCGAACTTGAGACCGCGTTCCGGCTCGAACTTCTCGATGGCGTCGACCAGGCCGAAGATGCCGGACTGGATCAGGTCGGCCACGTCCACGTGGGCGGGCAGACCCGTGCCGACCCGGCCCGCGACGTACTTGACCAGCGGCGCGTAGTGCAGCACCAGGCGGTCGCGCTGGCTCTGCTCGCGGGACTCGCCGTAACCGCGCCACAGCGCGACGATGCCGGCCTCGACGTCGTCACCGGACCTGACGTCCGCGCGCGTCACAGCAGTCGGAACGGCCGCGGGCGTGCCGTTGACATGCGTGTCGGCACCGGGCTCTGAGCTCGCCTCGGTGCGCGGCGCACCGTTCTGACGGTGCCCGTTGCTCGCCTGCGTCGAAGCGGGCGCGGGCACGATGGGTTCAGGGGGCACGGTCGCCGTACGCGATCCTCCCCCTGCGGCGTCAGGAACGGGGGTGGGTTCGGTCATGGATCGCCTTCAGCCGTTCGACAGTGACGTGTGTGTAAAGCTGAGTCGTTGCGAGCGTAGCGTGACCAAGCAGTTCTTGGACGGTGCGCAGGTCCGCTCCTCCTTCCAGCAAATGGGTCGCAGCGGAGTGTCGCAACCCGTGCGGCCCGATGTCGGGTGCATCCGGTACCACGGCGACGACCTCGTGCACCAGAGTGCGCACGGCGCGCTGGTTCAGCCGGCCACCTCGGGCACCGAGGAACAACGCCGGCGGCGAATCCGGGGCTACCAGGGCGTTTCGCCCCTCGTCCACCCACCGCCGCAGTGCTCGTTCGGCCGGCACGCCGAACGGCGTGCTGCGCTCGCGCCCACCTTTGCCCAGAACTCGAATCACCCTTAGGGAGTAGTCCACGTCGTCGAGATCAAGACCGCAGAGCTCGGCCACGCGGATACCTGTGGCGTACAGCAACTCCACCACGGCCTGATCACGCAGCGCAACCGGATCGCCTTCGGAAGCGCCAGAGGATACGGCCGCCATCGCGTCCTTCGCCTGGTCCGCGCGCAACACGGACGGCAACGTCCGGTGCGGCCGCGGAGCAGCGAGCCGCTGGCCGTGATCCGCGGCCAAATGACCCGCACGATGCGCCCACGCGGTGAAGGTACGTGCAGCAGCAGCACGTCGCGCAAGTGTCGTGCGGCTGGCCCCTGCCGTGCGTTGCGCGGCAAGCCACGACCGCAAACCGGTCAGGTCGATGCGCCCGACATCAGCGTTTTCCGGGTCATTCCCCGCGACATGTCCCAACAGCGCCACCGCGTCACCCAGGTAAGCGCGCACAGTGTGTGGCGAGAGACCGCGCTCCAAGGTGAGATGCCGTTCGTATTTCCGCAACACGTCCGCAACAGACGCCGGCAGTTTTTCGCGCAGGCGAACGAGGTCGACTCGGCGTGTCCGACCATGCGGCGGCGGGGACATAGGCCAAGACGCTGCGCCAGTCGGGGCGTTTGGTCAAGTATCGCCACACCCTCGCGCCATTTGAGAGCGCTCTCATGGCCGCGGGCACGACAACGTCTCAACTCCCTGTAACGACCAGGAGGTCAACGGCGTACACAGATCACCTTTCGGAGTAGCGCCGACTGTCGCCGCCGCCACCCGAACAGCCGATCGACCCGCCCACCGGCCTCAACTGTGCGACATCGTTGCCATGGCGTCACCCGCTATCGGCCTCACACCGCACAACAACAGGCGAACGTGCAGGTCAACTTCGCAGCCATCCGTCCACAATGGACTATCCGATCACTGCACCTCCACCTTCTGCCAGCCCCCGTCGACCTGCAAAGCCAGCCCGGCGAGCTCCAACTCCGGCAACAACGCCCGAACCCGCTCCAACGGCACCCCGGACTCGACCGACACGACCTCGTGACTGACTCCGCACCGCTTCCCCAGGGCCTCGTACACCCGCATGGCCTCCCCTTGCGGCGCCCCGAGCGCACTCTCCTTCTCGGCGGGCTCGGTGGCGAGGTCGTCACCGAACCGCCCCACCGACTCGACGATCTCGGCGACCGACCCGACCGGCACAGCCTGCCCGTCCCGCAACAACTCGTGACACCCCACCGAACTGACCGACGTGACGGGCCCAGGCACCACCATCAACGGCCGCCCCAGCGCAAGCGTGATCGCGGCCGTGTTCTTGGCCCCGCTGCGCCGCCCGGCCTCCACCACCACGGTTCCGCCACCCAAGGCCGCGATGAGCCGGTTGCGCGTGAGAAACCGATGCCGCGCAGGCGTCACGCCGGGCGGATACTCGCTGACGATCAGCCCTTCCCTCGCAATCCTGCCGAGCAACCCCTGATGCCCAGCGGGATAAGCGAAGTCGACACCGCACGCCAACACCGCGACGGTCAACCCGTTGCCACCTAGCGCACCACGGTGGGCAGCACCGTCAATCCCATACGCCGCACCGGATACGACGGTCACACCGGTCTCCGCCAGCCCATACGCGAACTCGGCAGCGACATGCTCGCCATACCCGCTGGCCGCCCGAGAACCCACGATCGCCACGGCCTTGTCAGCAGCTTCAGCGAGATCGTGCGGCCCCCGCACCCACAACGCCAACGGCTCCCCTCCACACCGCTGCGGCGCAACACCCCCAAGCGCCACGAACGGCCACCGCGGCCACTCGTCGTCCTCAGGGATGATCAGCCGCCCACCCCGCTTGGTCACGAGCTCCAGGTCCTCGTGGACACGCTCCTCGGCCCGACGAGCAGAGGTCTGACTGGCGACGGACGGCGACACCTCGCCGGCGCGCACCAGCTCGGCAGCCTCCACGGGGCCTACCTCGGCAACGAGTGCGGCGAGTGCCGCCGGGAAGGGCTCGGCGACGCGGGACAGATAGGCCCTGGCCAGGCGAACGGCGTCGGTCGGGGGCGCGGTCACCGGAACCACCACCAGGGAAGCCACCGCTGCCAGGGGTCAGGACGCCACGGGCTGGGCGGGCTGGCACCGGCAACGCTCCTGCGGACTGTCAACGGCAGCTGGAACAGGGCAGGCACGGACGAAGCCGCGGGTGAGACGGCTGGGATGAGGAAAGGGTGCATGGGTTCGGCTCCTGTTCGGATGTGGCTGGAAGGCGGGCACGAGGGTCGGACAGGTGCCAGGCGCGGAGTGGGAGTGGGCTCCGCGCCTGGCGGCTTCGGGGTCCTGGGTGAGCGGGGCACCCGCTGGGGGTGTGCGGGCGCCCTCGCTCGGCCAGGGCCGGTCGCGGAGTCGGGGCTTGGTGGGCTCCACGACCGGCGGCTTGGGGTGAGACCTTCCGCGCGGTTGCGGCTCTCGGCCTCGGGAGGCTGACTCCACGCTCGACGGTTCGTCTCGGACAGATTCAGTTGATGCGGGTCAGGTGAGCGGGCGCCCGCAGGGGGACGAGCGGCCCGCTCGACCTGCACCGGTCGCGGAGCGGGGGTGAGCTCCGCGACCGGCTGCCTTGGGGCGTCGGCTGATTCGTCGCGATGGGTGAGCAGGTACCGGCTGGGTCCGAGCCGGACAGGAAGCGGGGTGCTTCCGCGACCGGTGGCTTCAGAGGCTGGCGGGTTGACTCCGCCGAGGGGTGGGCCAAGCGGTCTGCTCGATCGGGGCCGGTCGCGGAGCAGGGGTGGACTCGGCGACCGGCTGTCTAGGGGGCGGCTGTGTCTGGCGGTTGACGTGCGGCGAGTTGGGTTGGGTCAGGGCACTCGGCGTTCTCGGAATTGGAGAGCCGCGGCAACGTGGTCGGCTGTGGGGCGGTCGGACTCGGCCAGGTCGGCCAGGGTCCAGGCCACGCGCAGGCAGCGGTCGGCGCCTCGGCCCGTCAGGGCGCCGGTGGCCAGGGCTCGGTCCAGCAGGGCCGTGGTTTGCCGCGCGAGGGCGAACTCGCGGCGCAGGGCTGGGCCTGGGACCACGGCGTTGGCCGGCCAGGTGTGGCCGTGGGCGGACCAGCGGGTGGCGGCTCGGGATCTGGCTTTGAGGACGCGTTCGCGGACCACGGCTGTGGGTTCGGGTGGGATGGCGTCGGCGTTGGCCATGGCCGTGGTGGCTCGCATGCGGACACGGAGGTCCACGCGGTCCAGAAGCGGGCCGGAGAGACGGGCCTGGTAGCGGCGGCGGACTGTGGTGGTGCAGGTGCAGTCGATCTCCTTCGGCGGGGCGCAGGGGCAGGGGTTCGTGGCGAGGATCAGCTGGAAGCGGGCCGGGTAGCGGGCTATGCCGTCGCGGCGCGGGATGCGGATCTCGCCGGATTCCAGGGCCGTGCGCAGGGTGTCGATGGTCTTCTGGCCGAACTCGCAGGCCTCGTCGAGGAAGAGGACGCCCTTGTGGGCTCGTGAGGCGGCGCCTGGTTTGGCCATGCCGCTGCCTCCGCCGATCAGTGCGGCGATCGAGGTCGTGTGGTGGACGTCGACGAACGGTGGCCTGGACACCAGCGGGCAGTCGGGCGAGAGCGTGCCTGCCACCGAGTGGACCGCCGTCACCGCCAGGGCATCTTCCCTCGTCAGGGGTGGGAGCAGGCCCGGCAGGCGCTCGGCCAGCATCGTCTTGCCGGTGCCCGGCGGACCGGTCAGCAGCAGGTGGTGGGCGCCTGCGGCAGCCACCTCCAGGGCCCAGCGGGCCTCTGGCTGGCCCACCACGTCGGCCAGGTCCGGGGTCGCCGGGATGGGCGTGGTTTCGGAGTCCGGCGGCGATTGCAGGGTCACGTCTTCCGAGCGCAGCCAGGCCAGAACCTCGGAGAGGGTGAGCGCGCCGTGGACTTCCACGCCGTCGACCAGGGCCGCTTCCGGCAGGGTGTCGACCGGCACGATCGCCGTGCACAGGCCGGCTCTGCGGGCCGCCAGCAGGGCCGGGAGGACGCCCCGGACCGGGCGGACCCGGCCGTCGAGCGCCAGTTCACCCAGCAGGACCGTGTCGGAGAGGCGCGTCGGAGGCACCGAGCCGGAGGCCGCCAGGGTCGCGCAGGCTATGGCCAGGTCGTAGCTGCTGCCGCCCTTGGGCAGGTTGGCCGGGGAGAGGCCCAGGACGATGCGCTGCTTCGGCCACTCCTCGTCGCTGTTGCGGACGGCGGCCTTCACGCGCTCCTTGGACTCGTGCAAGGACGCGTCGGGCAGGCCCAGTAGATGCGTGCGGGGCTGGCCCACTCCCACGTCGGCCTCGATCTCGACCGCCAGGCCGTCGACGCCGTAGAGCGCCACGGACCACGCCTGCGCGAGGGCCATGTCAGGCTCCCCGCAGGTGTTGCAGCACCGGTTCGCCGTCGGGCGGCCAGGTGATGGAGATCAGGTCGACTCGGACCTGGCACCAGCCGACGCCGTGCGCGGCGAGCCAGCGCAGGGCTGTCCGGCGCAGGCGGGAGAGCTTGCGTTGGTCGACGGCCTCGTCCGGGCGGCCCCAGACCGGGCCGGATCTGGTTTTGACCTCGCAGACGACCAGGCGGTCGCCCTCCACCGCCACGACGTCGATCTCGCCGTCGCGGCACGTCCAGTTGCGGGAGAGGACGACCAGGCCCTGCTCCTCCAGGTACCGGCACGCCAGGTCCTCGCCCTGACGGCCCAGCTCCTGCTGCCTGCTCTCGACCAGTGCCCGTACCACCACTGCCCTCGCTTTCCTGGGGGTCGTTGGGTACGACCTTGCAGGGTGGGGCGGGGTGGGAGGCCGGGGTGGCGGGGATCTGTGGACAACTCAGGGGCTGTGGACAAGTCGGCCGTTGTCGATGTTGGAACGGCGGATTTGTCGGTGGGGTGTGCTATTGCGGCTGTCCCTGACCCGACGGCAGCGGCCCCGCGCCCTCGTGCGACGAAGCACGAGGACACGGGGCCGCTGCCGTGAGATGCCTGCCCCCAGAAGAAGGCTCAGCTGGGGAACGGTCCGCTTTCCGGCAAGCGGAGGTCCGGCTTGTCCAGCTCCTCCACGTTCACGTCCTTGAACGTGATGACACGAACGTTCTTGACGAACCGCGCGGGGCGGTACATGTCCCACACCCACGCGTCCGACATGCGCACCTCGAAGTACACCTCGCCGTCGGCGTTGCGCACCTGCACGTCCACCGAGTTGGCCAGGTAGAAACGCCGTTCGGTCTCCACGACGAACGAGAACTGGCTGACGATGTCGCGGTACTCCTTGTACAGCGACAGCTCCATCTCGGTCTCGTACTTCTCGAGATCCTCTGCACTCATTACGCCTCCGCGCGGGTCATCTGCTCCGCGCCCTCCCTCGTCGCGAGCTCCCCGGCGTCAACCGGGGCTGCATCATTCTGGACCACGGCGGTCACGGTCGTGCCGCGCGCCACCCTGTGCGGCGCGGCGAGACCGTGCTTCGACGCCGCCGCTGCCACATTTACATACGACCAGCGATGCTCAGCACACGGGCCGTGTTCCATCAACGCCGCCGTGTGGTCCGGCGTGCAGTAGCCCTTGTGCTCGTTGAAGCCGTATTGCGGGTAGCGCTCGTGCAGATCGGCCATGATCCGGTCCCGCGTGACCTTGGCCAGCACCGATGCCGCCGCCACGCACGCCGCCGCCTGGTCACCCTTGATCACCGCGACGCTCGGCGCGGGCATCCCCGGCACCTTGAAACCATCCGTGAGCACATATCCAGGATGCGTCGACATCTGCGCGACGGCACGCCGCATGCCCTCGAGGTTCATGACGTGGATGCCCAGCCAGTCGATCTCGGCGGGCGACACGACGACCACGGAGTGATCCACAGCACGCTTCAGCACCAGGTCGTACATCCGGTCGCGCGCCGAAGCCGTCATCAGCTTCGAGTCGTTCAGGCCCTCGAACCGCGCCGCGTCACCCGGCCGGAGCACGCACGCCGCGATCACCAATGGCCCCGCGCACGGCCCCCGTCCCGCCTCGTCCACGCCGGCGACGGGCCCCAGCCCACGCCGCTCCAGCGTGCCCTGCAGCGCCCAGTTCCCCGACGAGCCGCGCACTACGGCGCGTGGCGGTAAAAGCATGGTCATCGGCGGAATCGGTCTCGCACTCGACGTCCGAGCAGCAGAAGCGGCCACGCAGCGACGATACCCACGCCCATCGGGACGCTCTCCTGCCATCCCGGCGCGCCCATCGAGACGACCTGCGGGTTGTGGTCCGACACGCCGCCCCACCTCGACGGAGGCAGCACGATCACGCGCGCCTTGCCGATCACGTTGCCCACCGGCACCAGGCCGTTGAGCCCGCCCTGGCCCTGGCACCGCGAGTCGCACGAGTGGTTGCGGTTGTCACCGAGCACGAACAGCATGCCGTCCGGGATCTTGAGCTCCTCGAACGACTCCTGCTCGGCCGGCGTGCCCTCGTCGTAGTGCTTGTACGGCTCGTCCAGCGGCTTGCCGTCGACCGTCACGCGGTTCTGCTCGTCGCAGCACTTCACGGTCTGCCCACCGACGGCGATCACGCGTTTGACGAAGTCCTCCTCGTTCGCCGACGGCAGACCGATCAGCGACCCCAGCCACGACAACCCCTCGGAGATCGGGTTGCCGGGCTCGCCGGTGACGAAGTCGTTCTGCCACGACGGCGGCCCGCGGAACACGATCACGTCGCCGGGCCCGGGGTCGGTGAAGCGGTAGGTGACCTTGTCCACCAGCACGCGGTCGCCGTAGCAGTCGGTGCACCCGTGCAGCGTCGCTTCCATCGACTCCGACGGGATCATGTAGACGCGGCCGAGGAAGATCTGGATTCCGATCGCGAGGCCCAACGCGACCACGATGAGGACAGGCAGTTCCTTCCAGAAGTTGCCCTTTTTCTTCTTCTTCGATGTTTTATCCGAAGCGTCCGAAGCCGGTTCGTCGCTGGACGGGGTCTGCTCTGGATCGACGTCAACCACGAGATCAGCCTAGGGGCTGCGGGTTGTGATCCGACACAACACTCCACCGATCTTTGGGGAAAACGATGTAGCGGGCCTTCCCGATGACGTTCTCGACGGGGATTGTGCCCGCTACGCCCCCGCCGCCCTGTTTGCGGGAATCGGTGGAGTTCATCCGGTTGTCCCCCATGACGAACAACCGCCCCTCCGGCACGCGCACGGGAGCGAACGGCTCGTGGTCCGCCGGCGACGTACCGGGCTGCCAGTAGATGTAGGGCTCATCGAGCGGTTTGCCGTCCACGACGACACGGTGCTGCTCATCGCAGCACATCACCGTCTGGCCGGGCAGCGCGATGACGCGCTTGACGAAGTCACGTTCGTTCGCGGGCGCGATGCCCAGCAACGAACCGATGTTCTGCACAACGCGCGCAACGGGGTTCGACGACGGCGCGGCACGGAAGTCGTTCGTGGTCCACGCCTCGGGGCCGCGGAACACGACCACCTCGCCCGGCTCGATGTCGCTGAAGCGGTAGGTGACCTTGTCGACCAGCACGCGGTCGTTCTCGCAGCCGGTGCAGCCGTGCAGCGTGTGTTCCATCGACGCCGAGGGGATCACGTAGACCCGCGCCACGAACGCCTGGATCAGCACCGTCAGCACGACGGCCGTCACGACGACGTAGAGAATCTCTCTCCAGACAGGAGTACGCCCCCGCTCCGGTTCGTCCGGTGCGGAGGCGTCTTCCGAGTCTTCTGGGCTTGAGGCCACCGATCAGGAGACCGGCTTGGCCTCGCGCTTCTCCTTGATCTTCGCAGCCTTGCCGCGCAGGTCGCGCAGGTAGTACAGCTTGGCGCGACGCACGTCACCGCGGGTCACGACCTCGATCTCGGAGATGTTCGGCGAGTGCACCGGGAAGGTGCGCTCGACACCGACACCGAAGGAGACCTTGCGGACGGTGAAGGTCTCGCGGACGCCGCCGCCCTGGCGACGGATCACGACGCCCTGGAACACCTGGACGCGCTCGCGCGAGCCCTCGATGACGCGGACGTGGACCTTCAGCGTGTCACCCGCGCGGAAGCTCGGGATGTCGGAGCGCAGCGACTGGGCGTCAAGTGCGTCCAGGATGTTCATCGGTGGTCCTCACGTGTGTCTGTGAACTCCCCAGAGCATGTTCCATGACTGTGCACGACATGATGGGGGTCGGCTAGGAGCGCATGCCGGTTTGGCACCGGCTGCGGCAACTGGTCCAGTGTGCCAGACCAGGCACTCCGGAATGAAATCGGGCTACTCCTCGCCTTCGCGCAGGCGCGCGAGCAGTGCCCGGTCGTGCTTGTCGAACGCGTCCTCAGGCAACGATTCCAGCAGGTCAGGACGCCTTTGGAAGGTCCTGACGAGCGATTGGTCACGCCGCCAGCGGTTGATCAGCTTGTGGTTTCCCGAGCGCAGCACGTCCGGCACGGCGAGACCGCGCCACACCTCCGGCCGCGTGTAGCTCGGGCCTTCGAGCAGCCCGTCCTGGAACGAGTCCTCGGCGTGCGACTTCGGGTTGCCGAGCACACCGGGCAGCAGCCGCGCGACCGCCTCGACGATCGCGAGCACGGCCACCTCGCCGCCGACCAGCACGTAGTCGCCGATGGACACCTCGTCGACGCGCATGCGCCGTGACGCGTCATCGACAACGCGCTGGTCGATGCCCTCGTAGCGGCCGCACGCGAAGACGAGGTGCGATTCGTTCGCGTACTCGTGCGCGACGGCCTGCGTGAACGCGCGTCCAGCCGGCGTCGGCACGATGAGGCGCGTCTGCTCGGTGCACACGTCGTCGAGGGCGGGACCCCAGATGTCGGCCTTCATGACCATGCCGGGCCCACCGCCGTACGGGCTGTCGTCGACGGCCTTGTGCACGTCGTGCGTCCAGTCGCGCAGGTCGTGCACGCCGACGCTGATCAGGCCCTTGTCGATCGCCTTCCCGAGCAACGCGGCACGCAGCGGCGCCAGGTACTCCGGGAAGATCGTGACGACGTCAATCCGCATCGAGCAGGCCCTCTGGCGGGTCGATCACGACACGGCCTCCGCGCACGTCCACGGTGGGCACGATCTCGCGCACGAACGGCACCAGCGCCTCCCCGCGATCACGGATGATCACGAGCAGCTCGCCGCCGGGACCGTGGACGATCTCCTTGACCGTGCCGATCTTCGTGCCGTCGAGGAGTTCGGCCGTGAGCCCTTCGAGCTCGTGGTCGTAGAACTCGTCCGGATCCTCGGTCGGCGGCAGGTCGTCGGTGCTGCCCAGCAGCAACGTGCCGCGCAACGCCTCCGCGACGTCACGCGTGGCGACTTCCTCGAAACGCACGAGCAGCCGCCCGGCATGAGGCCGGGCGGCTGTCACGGTGAGGCTTCGAGACGTGCCGTCACGCAGCTTGGCCTGCATCTTCGCCCCGATCGCGAAACGCATCTCGGGAGAGTCAGTGCGCACGTCAACGGCGAGTTCGCCGGTGATCCCGTGCGCCTTGGCCACACGGCCGACAACTACGTCCATTTGCCCTGAAAGCTCGTTCTCAGCGGTCGGTGTCGACGACGTCGACCCGCACACCACGACCGCCGATACCGGCCATCACGGTGCGCAGAGCCGTCGCGGTGCGACCGCCACGACCGATCACCTTGCCGAGGTCGTCCGGGTGGACGTGGACCTCGAGGGTGCGGCCGCGGCGGGTCGTGACGAGGTTCACCCGGACGTCGTCCGGGTGGTCGACGATGCCGCGAACGAGGTGTTCGAGGGCGTCAGCCAACAAACTCACGCCTCGTCCTTGGGCGCCTCGGCGTCAGCCTTGGGGGCCTCGTCGGCCTTGCGGGCCTTCTTCGCCTTCGGCGTGGTGGCCTCGGTCATCGGCTCCTCGTTCGCGGCGGCCAGAGCGGCGGCGAACAGGTCGGCCTTCGACGGCTTCGGCTCCTTGACCTTCAGGGTGCCCTCGGCGCCCGGCAGGCCCTTGAACTTCTGCCAGTCACCGGTGATCTCCAGCAGACGCTGGACCGACTCGGTCGGCTGCGCGCCGACACCCAGCCAGTACTGCGCGCGCTCGGAGTCGACCGCGATGAACGACGGCTCTTCCTTCGGGTGGTACTTGCCGATCGTCTCGATGGCCTTGCCGTCGCGACGGGTGCGCGCGTCGGCGACCACGATGCGGTAGTACGGCTGGCGGATCTTGCCGAGACGCTGAAGCTTGATCTTGACGGCCACTGGCCTGGTACTCCTTGAACTCTGTGTTGGTGATGCACACGGCCGCGGCCCGGGCAGAGGGGCCGACCGCGGCGGAACAGACGGCAATTGTGCCAGATGGGGGCTGGTGGATCCGAATCGGGTCTCTACACGAACGACGTGACCGCCCCGAGCGCGTCCTTCACCGCCCGCGCGTGCTCGACCGCCCCTGGCGTGTCGCCGTGTACGCACAGCGACTCCGCCTGGGTCTTGATGACCGTGCCGTCGACCGCGACGAGCTCGCCCTGCAGCAGTCTCCTCGCCCGCTCGATGATCTGCGCGGTGTTCGTGAGCAGGGCGTTCGGCTCGCTGCGCGGGACCAGCGTGCCCTGCGGGGTGTAGCCGCGGTCGGCGAACGCCTCCTGCACTGGCCTCAGGCCGGCTGCCACCGCCTTCTTCAGCAGCTGGGAGCCGGGCAGGCCGAGGATCGGGAGGTCCTTGAACGCCTTCGCGCCGTTCACCACGGCTTCCGCCTGCTTCTCGTGGTGCACCGTCGCGTTGTAGAGCGCGCCGTGCGGCTTCACGTACGCGACCTCGGTGCCTGCTGCTCGCGCGCACGCGTCCAGCGCGCCGATCTGGTAGAGGACCTCGTCGGCCAACTCGGTCGGGTCGGCGTCGATGAACCGTCGGCCGAAGCCCGCGAGGTCGCGGTACGACACCTGCGCGCCGATCTTGACGCCGTTCTTCGCGGCTTCCTCGCACACCCTCCGCATCGTCGACGGATCGCCGGCGTGGAAGCCGCACGCGACGTTCGCGCTGGTGATGATGCCCAGCAGCGCGGTGTCGTCGCCTAGCCTCCAGATGCCGAAGCCCTCGCCGAGGTCGCTGTTCAGATCCATCAGATGACACCGGCCGAGAGGAGCAGGAGGGACAGTCCGGGGAGGAAGTTGTTCATCACGTGCGCCACCATGCTCGCCCCGAGGCTGCGGGTGATCAGCCGGGCGACGCCGATGGGGATGGCGATCACGAGGAGCAACCACGTGCGCTGCGGTTCGAGGTGGCTGACCGCGAAGATCACCGTCGTCAGCACGAACGCGGCCCACCGGCTCCAGCCCTGCCGCTCAACGGCACCCCAGAGCAGCCCGCGGAAGATGATCTCCTCGCAGACCGGCCCGATGAAGCTCATGTAGACGAACATCGTGATGGCGGCGGCGAGCGGCAGGTTCGCCTGGCTGAAGAGCTCGCCGACGGCACTCGTGGCGTTCTCCTTGCCGACGATCCTCGCCCACACGGTGGCGGCGGCGTAGGTGAAGACCAGGCCGACCACACCGATCTTGAGACCGAAGACGATGTCGGCCTTGGTCATGCTGAGCCGGAGGTCCACGACGGGCCCGTTGCCGCGGACGTAGGTGATCCCGATGGCGACCGCGGCCGCGAGCACGATCGGCACCAGCGAGCCGACCAGCACGAGCGCGGTCGAACTCTCCAGCGTCGCGCCGTAGCTGTTCCCCACCGCGGTGATGAACACCGCACTGAGGATGAAGACGGCCTCCACCAGTAGAAAAGCGCCAAATCCCCAGCGCTGACCCACCCGCTCCGGCTCCGGGTTGCGGCTGATGTCCCGCACGCTCTCGATGAAGCCTCGCCTCGGCTTCAGGGACTCCGGCTCACTCACGCTCTGCAATCTAGTCACGCCGCGGCTACCCGCGGACCTACAGCGATCTGTGCCACCCACATGATCGGCTCACCTCGCGATCGACGGCTTCTGAAGCACCGATGCACTGTCGGTGCCTCGCGATACGCTTGGAGTGGGGACCGCGATCCCCCTGGGGGAGTGCTGCCGCCCCCGAATCCGAGGCTACTGTGCGGCACTGACGGAAACCGGGCCAAGCATCTGGCCAAAAGATGGTCAGATCGGGTCCCGTCGGATGTCCAACTCCTGGTGAACGGATCGGCACACAAACGCTGCGACTAAACCTCAGCGGCGCAGAGTCGTCTCCTGGCCCATGTGCGAGAGCTTCTCGGGGTTGCGCACCGCGTAGAGCCCGCTGATCCGGCCGTCGTCGATCCGCACCGCGATCACGGTGTCGAGCTCGCCCTCGAACTTGAAGATCAGCGCGGGGTGCCCGTTGACCTGCGCCGGTTCCATCTCCCAGCCGGACGTCTTGGTGAGGCCGCCGAGCAACATGCGCGCCACCTTCGACGCACCCACGACGGGCCTCGCCACGGCCTGCTTCACGCCGCCGCCGTCGCCGAGGAACACGACGTCCGGGGCGAGCAGGTCCAGCAACGCCTGCAGGTCACCGGTCTCGGTGGCGCGCTGGAACGCGGCGAGGGCCTCGCGCGACTCGGCCTGCGTCACCACCTCGCGCGGGCGGCGGGCGGCCACGTGCGAGCGGGCGCGGTGGGCGATCTGGCGGACGGCGGCGGGGTTCTTGTCGACCGCCGTGGCGATCTCGTCGTAGTCCAGGTCGAAGACCTCGCGCAGGACGAAGACCGCGCGCTCGGTCGGGGTGAGGGTTTCGAGGACCAGCATCATCGCCATCGAGACGCTGTCGGCCAGTTCCACGTCCTCGGCGACGTCCGGGGCGGTGAGCAGCGGTTCGGGGAGCCAGGGGCCGACGTAGGACTCCTTGCGGCGGCCCAGGGTGCGCAGCCTCGACAACGCCTGGCGCGTGACGATGCGGACGAGGTAGGCGCGGTGGTTCTCCACCAGGCCGTGCTCGACGTCGGCCCACTTGAGCCACGTCTCCTGCAGCACGTCCTCGGCGTCGGCGGCGGAGCCGAGCATCTCGTAGGCGATCGTGAAGAGCAGGTTGCGGTGGCTCACGAACGCGGTGGTCGCGACGTCCGGCATCGGTGTCCTCCTGAAACGGGTCTCCGCACGAGACGCCGACCGATCGAGGTCTGTGACAGTGTCGTGAGTCACAAACAGGTGCTGTCACAACCGAAGCGCGAGCGGCATCTCGTGGTCGTCAAGCAAGGCCCACGAGGGAGGAAATCATGGAATCGCGCTTCGACCTCACCGCCACCGAGACCGGCGCCAAGATCAGCAAGCGGTTCGCGGGGCTCGGCATGGCGCTGCACCAGACGTCGCTGCCGAGCATCACGGCCGAGCTGGTGAGCCTGCGCGCCAGCCAGCTCAACGGCTGCGGCTTCTGCCTCGACATGCACGTCAAGGAGGCCATCGCCGCGGGCGAGGACCCGATGCGCCTGCACCTGGTGGCCGGGTGGCGGGAGACCACCGTGTTCACCGAGGCCGAGCAGGCCGCGCTGGCGTTCGCCGAGGAGGGCACGCTGCTCACGCGTGAGGGCGTGAGCGACGAGACCTGGGCGAACGTGCGCAAGCACTTCGACGACGAGCAGGTGGCCGCGCTGGTGTGCCTGGTCGGCCTGATCAACGCCGCCAACCGGATGGCCGTGATCACGCACCAGAAGGGCGGGTCGTACCAGGCCGGCGCGCTGTCGGAGTACAACCGCTAGTGGATCCTGCCCCTGAGCATGATCA
This sequence comes from Lentzea nigeriaca, assembly GCF_016907955.1. GTDB lineage: Bacteria > Actinomycetota > Actinomycetes > Mycobacteriales > Pseudonocardiaceae > Lentzea > Lentzea nigeriaca. Next base: position 305,236 of record NZ_JAFBCX010000005.1, read on the forward strand.
TGCGCGGCGACCGCAGGACGTCAAGGTTCTCGCGAGGGTCCTCGTCGTAGACCACGATGTCCGCGGCCGCGCCTTCGCTCAACGACGGGAAACCGAGCCACTCGCGGGCGTTCCACGACGCGGCGCCGATGGCGTCGGCGGCGCTCATGCCCACACGGTGCAGCGCGATGATCTCGTCGACGATGCGGCCGTGCCGGATGCCGCCGCCCGCGTCGGTGCCCGCGTAGACCGGAACGCCCGCCTCGATCGCCGACGACACGGTGGCCGAGACGCGGGCGTGCAGGTCACGCATGTGGTTCGCGTACGTGGGGTACTTGCCCGCCCGGTCCGCGATGCCGGGGAACGTCTCGATGTTGATCAGTGTGGGCACCAGTGCCGTACCTCGCGAGGCCATCAGCGAGATCATGTCGTCACTGAGCCCGGTGCCGTGCTCGATGCAGTCGATGCCCGCGTTGATCAGGCCGGGCAACGCGTCCTCGCCGAACACGTGGGCCGTCACGCGAGCACCGGCGTCGTGCGCGACCTTGATGGCCTGGGCCAGCTCGTCGTCCGTCCACAGTGGAGCTAGGTCGCCCACGCCGCGGTCGATCCAGTCGCCGACGAGCTTCACCCAGCCGTCGCCGTACGCGGCCTGCTCGGCGACGGCTGACGGCAGGTCCGACTCGATCTCCACGCCGATGTGCGGGAGGTAGCGCTTCGGACGGGCGATGTGGCGGCCCGCCCGGATGATCCGCGGCAGGTCGAGGCGCTCCTGCAACGGCGTGGTGTCGACCGGCGAACCGCAGTCGCGGATCAGCAACGTGCCCGCGTCGCGGTCCGTCAGCGCCTGCTCCACGGCCTCGGGCAGCTCGACGCCACCCTTCGGGCCCAGGCCGACGTGGCAGTGCGCGTCGACCAGGCCGGGAACCAGGAACCCGCCGTCGACAACGGTCTGCGCACCCGGCACCGGCTGGGTGCGCACACGGCCGTTGACCACCCACAGGTCTCGCGGCTCGCCGTCGGGGAGGACGACGCCGCGCAGGTGCATGGTCACTTCTTCTTGTCGTCGCCGTCGAACTTGAACTTCGACGGGTCGAAGCCGGGCGGGAGCTCGTTCAGGCTGCCGCCGAGGTCGGGCAGGCCGCCACCCTGGGGCATGCCGGGCAGGCCGCCGGGAAGACCACCCGGCATGCCGCCGGGGAACATTCCGGGGAAGCCGCCCTTGATCTTCGGGGGCGTCGGGCCGCGTCCGCCCTTGCCCTTCTTCCCCTTCTTGCCCTTCTTCCCGCGACCGCCGCCACCGCCGCCGAAGCCCATCCGGCCGGCCATCGCCGACATCATCTTGCGGGCCTCGAAGAAGCGGTTGACCAGGTCGTTGACGTCGCTGACCTTGACGCCGGAACCGTTGGCGATGCGCAGCCGGCGCGAGGCGTTGATGATCTTGGGGTCGTCGCGCTCCGCGGGGGTCATGCCGCGGATGATCGCCTGGATGCGGTCGAGGTGCTTCTCGTCCAGCATCGCGAGCTGGTCCTTCATCTGACCGGCGCCGGGAAGCATGCCGAGCAGGTTCGCGATCGGGCCCATCTTGCGGATGGCGAGCATCTGCTCCAGGAAGTCCTCGAGCGTCAACTGGCCGGAGTGCAGCTTCTGCGCGGCCTTCTCGGCCTGCTGCTGGTCGAAGTGCTGCTCGGCCTGCTCGATCAGCGTGAGGACGTCACCCATGCCGAGGATGCGCGAGGCCATCCGGTCGGGGTGGAAGACGTCGAAGTCCTCGAGCTTCTCGCCGTTGGACGCGAAGAGGATGGGCTGGCCGGTGACCTCGCGGACAGACAGCGCCGCACCACCGCGGGCGTCACCGTCGAGCTTGGTGAGGACGACACCGGTGAAGCCGACACCGTCGCGGAACGCCGTGGCCGTGTTGACCGCGTCCTGACCGACCATCGCGTCGACCACGAACAGGACCTCGTCCGGGTTGACCGCGGCCCGGATGTCGATGGCCTGCTTCATCATCTCCTCGTCGACACCCAGCCGGCCGGCCGTGTCGACGAGAACGATGTCGTGCTGCTTCGCCTTGGCTTCCTCGATGCCGCGCCGCGACACAGCGACCGGATCGCCCACGCCGTTGCCGGGCTCGGGAGCGAAGACGGGCACGCCCGCGCGCTCACCGACGACCTGGAGCTGCGTGACGGCGTTCGGGCGCTGCAGGTCGGCCGCGACGAGCAGCGGCGTGTGGCCCTGCCCCTTCAGCCACTTCGCGAGCTTGCCGGCGAGCGTCGTCTTACCGGCACCCTGCAGACCCGCCAGCATGATCACCGACGGTGGGTTCTTCGCGAGGTTGAGCCGCCGCGTCTCGCCACCGAGGACGTTGACCAGTTCCTCGTTGACGATCTTCACGACCTGCTGCGCCGGGTTCAGCGCCTGGTGCACCTCGGAACCCTTGGCGCGCTCCTTCACCTTGGCGATGAAGCCGCGCACAACGGGCAGCGCGACGTCGGCCTCGAGCAGGGCGACCCTGATCTCGCGCGCGGTCGCGTCGATGTCGGCGTCGCTGAGCCGGCCCTTGCCGCGAAGGCCCTGGAGAACCGTGGTCAGCCGGTCGGAAAGCGTGGAGAACACGCCGTCCAGACTAGCTAACCGCGATGCCGTGACTGGCCAAGGCCTCCAGCAGGACCGGTGGCCGTCGTCCCACCGGAGCCGTGGAGATCTGCGCGAACCGCAACCCGGCCTTCACCGCCGCACCGTCCGACACGGGGTCGTCGCCCACGTACAGCGTCTCCGACGGGTCGACGTCGAGCCTGACGCACGCCGCCTCGAACGCCCGGACGGACGGCTTGGAGAACCCGATCTCGTACGACAGCAGGAAGGCGTCCACGGACAACGACTCGCGCGCGAAGACGCCCCGGATGTCCCACGAGATGTTGCTCAGCACCCCGACCTTCAACGGCCGCGCGGCAGCCAGAGCCGCGGCCGTGTCGGCGTACGGCAGCCAGAACGCCGGGTCGTGCAGGCGCTGGAAGAGCGGGTCGGGCATGGTCAGGCCAGCCAGCCGGAACAGGGTCCAGTGGGCGGAGCGGTTCGCCAGGACGGTCAGGTCGCGGGCCTCCCACACCGCGCGCTCGGCGGCGTTCATGCGCGCGATGTACGGCGCCGGGGCCCGCAGGACCGAGAGATGCTGAGGTGACAGCCACTGGTGGGTGGGACGCCCGAACAGGGTGCCTGCGAAGTCGAATACAACCGCCTTGATCACGACACCATGATGCGCAGACCACCCGACGTTCCCGCACGGGTGAGCAGCGTCACGCCGCCGAAACCGGCCGGCACCCAGCCCGCCTCGAAGCGCGACCGCATCGAGGAACCACGACGGACGTGGCGTTCGAACGCGTGCACGCGCACCACACGGCGGCGGGCGATCTGGCCGTCGAGGGCCTGCGCGGCGGACGCCTCCAGCCACAGGAAGTGGCGCGGGCGCCTCGCCAGGAGGCCGGCGAGGACCAGCATGAAACGGGTGCCGGGGCGGGTGGACGGCTCGTGCACCACCAGGAGCCCGGCGCGGAAAAGCGCTGCCCAGAACACGCGGAGGCGGTGCGTGAGGTGCACGAAGACGCGCCAGTACTTGTACGGCAGGGGAAGACGCGGTTCGAGCCAGACGCGCACCTGGTCGGAGTCGAGCACGGTGACCGGCTCCTCCGCGTCCAGGCGGGTGAGCAGCGTCGTCTTGCCCGCGCCGGGGATGCCGGCGAGGACCACGAGCGACCGGGGCTGCACTCGGACGGCGGTGGTCTGCGTGTTCAACACGGCGGTCATGTCCTAGAAGACGTGTTGACCTTCCCTCTCGTTCAGTTTGGTCCGATTTATGGCGAAATGCACAGGATTCAGCGCCAGACGACCGCCAGGTACCGTCCGCGAAACCTGCGATGCCGATCACCTGGCCGTCCTCGGACAGGCCCGACACGGCGCTTCGGTCCGCCTCTGGCAGGACGGGCAGCATCGTCTGCGCACCGGCCGCGTCCCAGGTCACCGTCCACGAACCGACTGTGCCCGCGATCACACCCGCGTTGTCGACCTTCGACGCCGCCGACGGTGCCGCCACGGCGTCGGCAGCCTGGTTGTGGCCGAGTCGCAAGGCGCCGTGGTTGTCGTAGACGTAGAGGCCGCCGCCGTCGGTCCACCGGGCAAGCTCGGTGACCCCTGTTTCGGCGACGGCGGGGGCGCCACCCGGTGGCGCACAGGGGAAACACCGGCCGGAGAGTCCGGCGGTGCCATTGCGCGGTGCCTCCCCCGACGCCGCCAATGATCACCGCCAGCCTGCCCCGGCCGGGTCAACCCGTCCAGAAAGTGTTCCACCCCTCGAGGACGCTTTCCGGACACCACAAGACTGCAGGGTGCCGGAACCACTTAGGAGCGTGAGCACCCGGAGAGGTTGTGCGTAGTGCTACTCAACCTCTACCTGGCCGCCTCCAGCACCGCCCGTTCGATCCGGCGCCGATCCAGGTCCGCGCCCGCGATGCTGAACGAGTCGACGACCGTCGCACCCAGCGTGGACACACGCGCCCACTGCACGTCGACACCGCACTGCTCCAACGCACCGGCGACCTTGTGCAGCAGCCCGATCCGGTCGGCCGCACGCAGCTCCAGCACCACCGCACCGCTCGCCTCGTCGTCGAACCACAGCACCTTCGCTGGCGGCGGGTCCTGGGGCGGGCCGCCGTAGTCGCGTTCCTTCGCGGCGAGCTTGTCCGCCAACGGCAGCGAGCCCTCGATCGCCCTGGACAGCTGTTCCCGCAGCAGCGACGCGTCCGGCAGCGAGCCGAACCGCGGCGACACCGTGAACGCGTCCACCGTCGCCCCACCGTGCGAGCGCAACGTCGCCGCGTGGACCTCCAGCGAGTTCAACGCGAGCACGCCGGCCGCCTTGGACAGCATTCCCGGACGGTCCGGCGCGAGCACCGTCACGATCGCCGCGTGGTCCTGCTTCTCCAGCAGCACGTCCGGTTTCCCCGACGCCGCAACACGTTCCGCCATCGCCACGTGTGTGGGATCGAGCGGTTCCGGCTTGGGCAACGCCTCCCCGGCCATCGCCTTGCGACAGCGCTTGACCAGATCGGCCAGCAGCGAAGCCTTCCAGTCCGTCCACACACCGGGCCCGGTCGCCAGCGAGTCCGCCTCCGCCAACGCGCACAGCAGTTCGAGCAGGACCGCGTCGCCACCGAGCGTCTCCACGACCCGGTGCACGGTCGCCTCGTCCTCGACATCACGCCGGGTCGCGGTGTGGGGCAGCAGCAGGTGGTGCCGGACCATCATCGACAGCGTCTCGACGTCCTGCGGCCACAACCCGATCCGCTCACCGATCTGGGTCGCCAGCGCGGCGCCCACCTCGGAGTGGTCCTGCTGCCGGCCCTTGCCGATGTCGTGGATCAACGCGCCCAGCAGCAACAGGTCCGGCCGCGACACCGTGGTCGCCAGCCGCGCGGCCTGCGCGACCGTCTGCACCAGGTGCCGGTCGACCGTCCACATGTGCGCGGCGTCGCGCGGCGGAAGGTCCCGCACCGCACCCCACTCGGGGAACAGCCGACCCCACAAACCCGTGCGGTCCAACGCTTCCACGACATCCACGAGCCCGCTGCCGCTGCCCAGCAACGCCAGCAGCTCCTCGCGGGCCTCCCGCGGCCACGGCTGGCGCAGCTCCGGCGCCGAGTCCGCGAGCCGCGTCAACGTGCCGGCCGCGATGGGGTGCTTGCTGCGAGCGGCAGCCGTGGCGACCCGCAACAACAACGCCGGATCACGGCTCGGCACCGCGTCACGGGCCAGCGACACCTCGGACCCGTGCAGCACAACGCCTTCGTCCAGCGGTCTGCGCGGCGGCTGTCCCCGCAGGAACGCCCCGAGGCCACGCTTCGGCGCGGCGGCACGAGCCGTCCGCATCGCGACGTCGAACGCGTAGACAACCGTTCGTGCGGCGGAGGAAAGCGAACGCGCCAAAGCGAACCGGTCGGTCAGCCCCAGTGCCGACGCGACCTCGTCCCCGTCCTGCGCCCGCAGCACGTCACGTGGTTTCCGTGCCACCCGGCGAAGTTCGGTGCGCACGTCCAGGAGCAGTTTGCGGGCCTCGCCGACATCCGCGGACGGCCGGTCCACCAGCTGCGCGACGGACAACGCGTCCAGAATGGTCAGGTCGCGCAGACCACCGCGACCGTGCTTCAGATCGGGTTCGACGCGGTGCGCGATCTCACCACCACGCCCCCAGCGCTTCTGCGACGACTCGGAGATCTCGTCCAGGCGGTTGCGCACGTTGCCGCGCCACGCCTGCCGCGCGCCCTCGGCGAGCTTCTGCGAGACCTCCTGGTCGCCGGCGATGTGCCGGATGTCCAGCAGTCCCAACGCGGTCCGCAGGTCACCGGCGGCGACCCTGAGCGCCTCACCGACCGTGCGGACGGAGTGGTCGAGGCCGATGCCGGAGTTCCACAGCGGATACCAGAGCTTTTCAGCGATCTGATCGATGTTCTTCACGCCGTTGTGCACGAGCACCAGATCGAGGTCGGAGTAGGGCACGAGCTCACGCCGCCCCAGCCCGCCGACCGCCACGAGCGCGATACCCGATCCGGATATCCCCGCTCCCCCCGCGTGTTTGGTCAACCAGAACTCGTGCAGGTCCACGAGTGCTTCGCGCAGAGGTTCGGCGGCCAAGCGACGACGACCTGGCGCGAGCAGCCGTTCGCGTGCTCGCACCAGGTCGTCAGCCGTGACGACGGCCGTTTCGTTGTTCTCCACGGGCCGTCTCCTCAGTTTGTAGTGCTGTGATCGTCAGCCTTTGCCTCGTATTCCGATGGTCAGACGGGTGCATCGCGGGTCCGGCCCCCGCCCCTCATGTCGGGCATATGGGGGGCGGGGGCCGGGGCCGCGAGGTGCCCTGCTGAGCACCGGAAGACGCGGTGATGGTTGGCGGTCACAGCACTAGAGCGCATCCGATCCGCGTTCGCCGGTGCGCACCCGCACCACGGCGTCGACCGGAGTGACCCAGACCTTGCCGTCACCGATCTTGCCGGTGCGGGCCGCCTCGACCACGGCTTCCAGAACCTTGTCGACCTGGTTGTCGTCCACGACGACCTCGACCTTGATCTTGGGCACGAAGTCGACGGAGTACTCGGCACCCCGGTAGACCTCGGTGTGGCCCTTCTGGCGGCCGTAGCCCTGCACCTCGCTGACGGTCATGCCCAGCACCCCGAGCTGTTCCAGGGAGCTCTTCACGTCGTCGAGCGTGAACGGCTTGATGATCGCGGTGACCAGCTTCATGACTTGTTGCTCCCCTCGAGAACCGCGGTCGCACCCGCAGTCACACTGCCCTTGTTCGCACCGCGAGCGCTGGAGAACGCGCCGAACTCGTACGCCGACTCAGCGTGCTCCGCCTCGTCGATTCCGGCGACCTCGGACTCCTCGTCAGCGCGGAAGCCGACCGTCTTGTTCACCACGAACGCGATGACGTAGGTGAGGACGAACGAGAAGGCGAGCACCGCGACGGCCGCGATCGCCTGCTTGCCCAGCTGGCTGAACCCGCCGCCGTAGAAGAGGCCGTCGGCGCCGGCCGAGTTGACGCTGGTGGTGCCGAAGAAGCCGATCAGCAGCGTGCCGACGAGACCACCGACGAGGTGGACACCCACGACGTCGAGCGAGTCGTCGTAGCCGAAGCGGAACTTGAGGCCGACGGCGAGGCTGCACAGCGCACCGGCGATCACGCCGATCGCGATGGCACCGAGCGGGCTGACGAACGCACAGGCCGGGGTGATGGCGACGAGGCCGGCGACGGCACCGGACGCGGCACCCAGGGTGGTGGGCTTGCCGTCGCGGAACTGCTCGACGAGCAGCCAGCCGAGGACGGCGGCGGCGGTGGCGACGGTGGTCGTGGTGAACGCGACCGCGGCGGTCTCGTTGGCGGCCAGCGCCGAACCGGCGTTGAAGCCGTACCAGCCGAACCACAGCAGAGCGGCACCGAGCAGCACGAACGGCAGGTTGTGCGGGCGCATCGGCTCCTTCGGCCAGCCCTTGCGCTTACCGAGCACGAGCGCGACCGCGAGGCCCGCGGCACCGGCGTTGATGTGGACCGCGGTACCACCGGCGAAGTCGAGCGCCTTGAGGTTGTTGGCGATCCAGCCACCGACCGTGGAGCCGTCCGCGCTGGAGAACGCGAAGACCCAGTGCGCGACCGGGAAGTACACGATCGTGACCCACAGGCCGATGAACAGGGTCCAGCCCCAGAACTTCGCGCGGTCGGCGATCGCGCCGGAGATCAGCGCGGGCGTGATGATCGCGAACATCAGCTGGAACATCACGAATGCGAGCACCGGGGTCTGGTGGTCGGCCGCGCCGGTCAGCTGCCCGATCACGCCCTTCAGCCCGATGTTGCCGAAGTTGCCCAGCAGACCGGCGCCTAGGTCGTTGCCGAACGCCAGGCTGTAGCCGTACAGCACCCAGAGGACGCTGACCACGGCCAGGGAAATGAAGCTCATCATGAGCATGTTCAGGACGCTCTTGGAACGGACCATGCCCCCGTAGAAGAAGGCCAGGCCCGGCGTCATGAGCATGACCAGCGCTGCGCTGATCAGCACCCAGGCCGTGTCACCTGTGTTCACGTCGACCTCCACTGCACGTCGGTTGCAGGGAGCATCGAGACGTCCTGTTTCACCCACTTACGTGGAACGTTTCGCGGAAGTGAACTGACGACCTGGACGTGTTACGTCTACGTTTCACGGGGTTCACGGTCACGATTCCGCACCCTCACGGTGCCAGGCCGATAACGACGAGTGACCTAGGTCTTCCCTCTTCCGAGGCAATCGACCGCACCAGGCGGGCCTGCTGGATACCGTCGGCTGATGCGTGTCATCGGGATCGCATTGGTCGTCGTGGCCTGTTCGGCGTTCGTCGCGTTCGTGGTCGCCATGTCCAGCGTCAGCTTCTTCCCCTACGCCCCGCAAGGCGGCCAGGCGGGAACGACCACGCCGCCGGGGCCCACACCCCGGGAGCTGAAGGTCACCGTCGCGAGCGCGCACGGATGGGACGTCATCACGCAGGGAGAGCAGGTGGTCGGCGAGGTCCGGCCGACGACGGGAACCTGCGCCGATCCCTTCGACGCGATGAAGGTCGTCCCGCACTCCGGCCACACCAGGGTGACGTTGGAGGTGCGGCCGCAGCCGCAGCAGCAGCTCGTCATCACCGCGATCCGGCTCCGGGCGGACGCAGTCACGCCCCAATACCGCAAGGCGAAGTACCTGTACCACTGCGCCGGCCCTGCCGAACCAGCCGCCACCCGAGTGCAGGTCGACGCGGCCAAGCAGACCGTGTACGCCGTCGCGGGTTCGTTCCCGCAGCAGGTGCCGGAGGAGGGCTACCGGCAGGACGTCGAGGTCAAGGTGCACGGCGACATGGCCGCCGACTGGCAGGTCGAGGTCGACTACACGCTCGACGGCGTCACCAGGACCCAGCTCGCTCCGGCGCTCCAGGGACTGGTCACCGAACCCCGGCCGGCGGACGCTGACGGGCATTTCTCGTGGTGCGGGCAGCGATGGCGGCCTGACGAACGTTGCTGAGGGCGCTTTCCCGGACGCCGGGAAAGCGCCCCTTCGCCACTTGACTAGCGGACCGAGAACGGTCCAGCCGGAACCTTCGGCTCCGCGGACATGATCGACGCCTCGGCAGGAGGCTCGACCGCGGCACACGTGGTGCCGTTGCGCGGCAGCTTCAGCGACACCAGGTACTCGTCGTTGATCTTGTGAGTGCACTCGCTGCGCCGGTAGACGCCGTGGCCCCAGCCCTCGTAGGTCACGAAGACGGTGGTGTCACGGGACTGACGGTGCGCGTTGACGGCCCACTCGTACGCGGTCGCCGGGTCGTGCTTGGCGTTGGTGAGCAGGATCTTCGGCGCGTTCTTGATCTTGAGCGGGCGCTGCGGGTTCGTGGCTTTCGGGAACCCGATGCAGCTCATCGTGGCGCTGTGGCCGAGCGCTGAGCCACGGGTGTTCGGCGCGATGGCGTTCTCCATCCTCACCAGCGACTGGTACTCGCCCCACGAGCTGACGCGGAGGTTGTAGTCGTTGCAGAAGATGCCGGGGAACGGGTTGGCGCGCGTCTCGACCGCGAACGCCGAGTTCGCCGCCGCCACCGGCTTGCCGTCGACGAGCTGCTTGACCTCCTCGGCGAACCGCTGCCAGCCGGGGCCGTAGGCCATGCTGACCACGCCGCCGCCCAGGTCCTCAGGCGTCATCTTGACGTTCGGGTCCCACGGAGCGGGCAGCTCGCCGCGCTCGGCCTTCGCCATCAGGTCCTTCCAGATCTTGCGGAGGTCCTGGCCGTAGAACGGCGACGTCTTGGTGCGGTCGTTCCACTTCACCCACTCCTGGAACGAGTCCTCTGCGGTGCGCGCCTCGGACGCGACGAACTGCCGGGTGCCCAGGCTGTGGTCCATGTTGGAGTCGATGATCATGGCGCGGATGTTCTTGCCGAAGCGCTCCGCGTAGTGCTGCCCCATGATCGTGCCGTACGAGATGCCGTAGTAGTTGATCTTCTTCTCGCCCAGCGCACGACGGATCGAGTCGATGTCCTGCGCCACGTCGGCGGTCGAGGCGTGGTCGAAGATCGCACCGCTCTGCTGGCGGCAGTCGGCGCGCAGCTCCTTGTTGAACGCGACCAGCTTCTCGTACTCGGCCGCGGTCTTCGGGTACTCCGACGGCTGCTTGGCGAGCAGGTCGGCGGAGCACTTGATCGGCTGCGACCGCGCGACACCGCGCGGGTCGAAGCCGATGACGTCAAACTTGTCGACGATCTCCTTGCTGAAGTAGCTGTCGGCGCTGAAGGAGAAGTTGACGCCGGAGCCGCCGGGGCCACCGGGGTTGATGACCATCGCGCCGATCTTGTTCGCTTGGTCGTTCGCCTTGCGGCGGGACACGGCCAGCTTGAACTTCTCACCGCCCGGCTTGGCGTAGTCGATCGGCAGCTCCAGGAAGCCGCAGTCGATCGTCGGCACCTCGGCGCACGGCTTCCAGTCGATCGCGCTGACGTCGAACTCCGGCTGCCCCTCCGGAGCCGCGAACGCGAGCGAAGAACTACCCAGTACCAGTGCAGAACTCGCGAGCGCGGCCCCGAGGACGCGCACCATCGGTTGCATGGATTTCCTCCCTAGATCCCCAAGCACTGCGGGAGGAAACGCTTCCACCGATCGTGTGACGTGGACAACCGACCGAGGTAGGGCAAAGAATCAGCCTGTAGTCGGACAACCACCCCTAGTTACTACTTTTGGCCCACAACGTTCGTAGGTGGTCCAGGCCGTCACTCGTAGGGGTGCCCACGACGCGGAGTCGCGCCATCCCTCCGTCGGGATAGATGTCGAGCCGCACCTGCGTGGCCTCGACGGCGTCCACGACGAACCGGTGCCGCGTGTCGGGCTGCAGCCGGGTGCGCGGCAGAACGTCGAACCACGTCTCGGGGTCCTTGCGCTCGTCACAGCCGCTCACCGACGCCCAACCGGGCGCGTTGCCCTTGAAGTGGCTGGTGTCGAGCTCGACCAGCTGCACGACGCCGGGTGCGGCGAGCCGGACGGACACCCAGTCGTTGCCGTCGTCACGCCGGCGCGCGGTCTCCCAGCCCTCGCCCATGACCGTGGCCTGGCCGGGCGCGATGAGGTTGTTGGGCGAGCTGTAGAACATGTTGCTGCAGCCGGTGACGACAGCGCCGTTCTCCAGCGCGGCGAGGTCGATGCCGGGGACGAGCAGCCGCGGGTCCGCGACCGGTTCGCCGTGGACGCGCAGCCTCGCGACACCGCCGTCGGGGTCGATGGTGAGGCGGACGTGCGTGACGCGGCGGTCTTCGCGCACGTCGAAGAAGTGCTTCTCGTCGCCCTTCAGCGCGGACCGTTCGACCAGCGGGAACCAGTCGGTGATCTCCTCCGCGGACGGGTAACCGTCGACCTGGGCGCCCTCGACCCAGCAGAACGGCGGGTAGTTGCCCTTGAAGAACGCCGTGTCGACGACGACTCCCCTGACCACACCGGGCATGCCGAGCCGGACCACCGCCTGGTCGACCCCTGCCTCACGACGGCGCCTGGTCTCCCAGCCGTCGTAGATCTGTCCTTTGTGGCCGAAGGTGTAGGTCTGGTAGACCGGCTCGGCTGGCTTGATCAGGTTCTCCCGCTCGGCGAACAGCTCGTCGTTCGCCCACACCACGCCACCCCCGACCGCGCGTGAGGCGAGATCGGGCAGCCGGGTCCACTCCGTCATGCTTCTCCTCTGCGTAGCAACTTGCCTTGGGTCTCGCCGATTTCCTTACCGCGCAACCAGGTTTGCCGGACCACACCGTGCAGGGTGCGGCCGTGGTAGGGCGTGACCGGGTTGCGGTGGTGAAGCTTGTTCTTGTCCACCACGAACGTCTCGTCCGGCGCGAACACCACGAGGTCGGCGTCCTTGCCGGGTTCGATGGCGCCCTTCGTCTCCAACCCGACCTGGCGGGCCGGGTGGGCGGACATCCAGCGGACGACGTCGGTGAGGTGGAAGTCCCGTTCCCGTGCCCCCGTCCACACCGCGGGAAGACCGAGCTGCAGCGACGCGATGCCGCCCCAGGCCGTGGCGAAGTCGCCTTCCTTCAGGTCCACCGTGCTCGGCGAGTGGTCGCTCACCACGAGGTCGATGAGGCCTTCCCGCAGCCCCCACCACAGGGCCTCGCGGTTCGCCTCCTCGCGGATCGGCGGGCAGCACTTGAACTCCGTCTGCCCGTCACGGATCTCCTCCGCGGTGAACGTGAGGTAGTGCGGGCACGTCTCGGCGCTGATCGGCAACCGGTCGCGCTTCGCGGCCTCCAGGATCGACAACGCGTCCGACGACGACAGGTGCAGGATGTGGGTGCGGGCACCGGTCCTGCGGGTCAGCTCCACGACGTCGCTGATCGCCCGGTTCTCGGCCTCACGCGGCCGCGACGCCAGGAACCCCGCGTAGTCCGGCTCGGCGTCACGAACCGTGTGCGCGTCCTCGGCGTGCACGATCGTCAACGCGTCGAGCGTCGCCAGCTCCCGCAGCGCCGCTTCCAGCTCGGCCGTGGTGACGGCGGGGAACTCGTCGACGCCGGAGTGCAGCAGGAAGCACTTGAAGCCGAACACCCCGGCGTCGTGCAACGGCTTCAGGTCGGCCAGGTTGCCTGGCACGATGCCGCCCCAGAACCCGACGTCCACCGACACGTTCGCCGCGGCCTTGCGCTTGATCTCCAGCGCCTCCAGCTCCACCGTCGGCGGGATGCTGTTGAGCGGCATGTCGATGATCGTCGTGACGCCACCGGCGGCAGCGGCCTTCGTGGCGGTCTCGAAGCCCTCCCACTCGCTGCGACCGGGGTCGTTCACGTGCACGTGGGTGTCGACGAGACCGGGCAGCAGCACCTCGTCGTCCGCGAGGTGCACGACGTTCGGCGAGTCGATGTGCTGCTCGACGGCGACGATCCTGCCGTCGACGACACCGACGTCGCACGCGATCTCGCCCTGCGGGGTGATCACCCTGCGGGCGCGGAAGACGAGGTCCATGCCGCTCACTCTGACACCCAGTCGCGGGCGATGCGACTGCCGAGTTCGGTGAGGAGCGACTCAGCCCGCGCCATGCACCTCGTGATATCGGGTTCGACGTCCAACAGCGCGTAGGCGGCCTTCAGCCCCAGCTCACCGGGTTCGACCGAGCACTGGCCGGCGACCGCGACCACCGGCACGTCGCCCGAGGCCTTGACCACCCCGAACGGCGCCTTGCCGTGCCTGGTCTGAGCGTCCAGCGATCCCTCGCCCGTGATCACCAACGACGCGTCCGCCACGGCGTCGGCGAACCCGACCAGCTCCAGCACCACCTCGATGCCGGGCCGGAACCGCGCGCCCAGCGCCGCGAGCGCGGCGAACCCGATGCCGCCCGCCGCACCGGCTCCCGGCCGTTCCGCGTGATCGAACCCGATTCGCCGCGCGAAGGCTTCGAGCCTGGCTTCGAGGATCTCGACCTGATCGGGTGAGGCGCCCTTCTGCGGCCCGTAGACCGCGGCGGCGCCACTGGGCCCGAGCAGCGGGTTGTCCACGTCCGACGCCAGCACGAGGTCGACACCGTCGAACGACGTTCCGCCCAGCGCCTCCAGCATCCCCGCGCCGCCATCCGTGCAGGCGCTGCCGCCCAGCCCGAGCACGATCGTGGTGCAACCGACGTCCAGCGCGGCTTTCAGCAGCTCACCGACACCGTGGCTGGTCGCGTCAAGCGGTGCCGGCGCGTCGAGCAACGTGAGCCCGGCCGCCGAGGCCACCTCGACCACGGCGGTCGTGCCGCGGACGGCGAACGACGCGGGCACGGGCTTCCCGACCGGCCCGCTCACCCACCGCCCGACCTTCACGAACCCGGCGGCGACGGCGGCGTCGACCGTGCCGTCACCGCCGTCCGCCACCGGGAGGAGGCGCACGTCCACGTCCGGGGCCGCCTCCCGCAGGCCGCGGGCCACAGCCGCCGCAACCCGCGGGGCGCTCAGCGACCCCTTGAACTTGTCCGGCGCGATGAGTACGCGGGGAGCTTTCGTACTCTCCTGGAGGACGAAAGGGCCCCGCGTGCCGTCAGGCAGCGTCACGGGACGGGCTCGTATTCGCGCATGGCGGCGATTGAGGTGCCGTTCGCGGTGTTGCCCTCGCGCTCGATCATGATCTCGACGAGCACCGGGCGTTGCGTGCGGTCGGCCTCCTTCCGCGCCCACTCCAGCGAGCCGCGGATCTCGCCCGGATCGGCCACGCGGACGCCCGAGCAGCCGTAGGCCTCCATGATCTTGACGTTGTCCGAGCCGGTGGTGTCGTAGTGGATGTCGACCTCGTACTTCATGTCGTAGCCACCGTGGTCCTCCGCCATCCGGATCAGGCCGAGGTACTCGTTGTTCAGCATGATCAGCACGAACGGCACCTCGTACTGGGCGCCGACCGCGAGCTCCTCCACCAGGAACTGGAACGAGTAGTCGCCGACGATGCCGACGACCTCGGCGTCGGCCTGTGACTTTTTCAGGGCCTTCTTGACCCCGATGGCCGCCGGGATCTCCCAGCCGAGCGGACCGGCCTGGCCGCACACCTGGTAGTGGCGCGGCTTGTGCGCCTTCTGGTGCTGGCCGGACCAGATCTGGTAGAGCCCGATGGCCGTGACGAAGTAGGTGTCCGGGCCGTAGAACTCGTTGATCTCCTTGAACACCCGCGGCGCCTTGACCGGCACGGCGTCGAAGTCCTCGCGGCGCAGCAGCGTCCGCTTGAGCTCCTGGCACCGGTCGACCCACGCGCCCTTGTTCCGAGGGCCGTGCTGCTTCGCCTTGTCCAGCAGGGCCTTCAGGAACAGCTTCGTGTCCGCGACGATCCCGAGATCCGGTCCGAAGACCTTGCCGATCTGCGTGGGTTCGACATCGACGTGGATGAACTTGCGGTCGCCGCGGTAGGTCGCGAGGTCGCCGGTGTGCCGGTCGCCGAACCGCGCGCCCAGCGCCAGCACCAGGTCGGACTCCAGGAACGACGCGTTGCCGTAGCGCTGCGACGTCTGGATGCCGGTCATGCCCGCGTAGAGCGGGTGGTCCTCGTCGATCGCGCCCTTCCCCATCAGCGTGGCCTGGATGGGGATCTGCAGGAACTCGGCCAGCTCCAGCAACTCGGCGGACGCCTCGCCGAGGATGACGCCGCCACCGGCGAGCAGCAGCGGGCGTTCGGCGGCCAGCAGCATCTCCAGCGCCCGTTCCACCCGTGCGTCACTCGGCGCGCTTTTCTGCACCGGCAACGGCTCGTCGATGGTGGAGTCCCACTCGATCTCCTGCTTCTGCACGTCGATCGGCAGGTCGATCAACACCGGCCCCGGCCGGCCGGAGCGGGCGATCCGGAACGCCTCGCGGAAGATCCACGGCATCTGCGCGGCCTCCTTGACCTGCACCGCCCACTTCGTGACCGGCGCGGCGATCGAGACGATGTCGACGGCCTGGAACGCCTCCTGGTGCAGCTTCGACACCGCGGCCTGGCCGGTGATGCACAGGATCGGCACGGAGTCGGCCTGCGCGGTGTAGAGGCCGGTGATCATGTTCGTGCCGGCCGGGCCCGAGGTGCCGATCGCGACGCCGACGTTGCCGGTCGTGCGCGACCAGCCGTCGGCCATGTGCGTGGCGCCCTCCTCGTGCCGCACGATGAGGTGCTCGATGGAGCCGTCCTGCTCCATCGCCTTGTACAGCGGCAGGATCGCGGCGCCGGGGCAGCCGAACACGGTGTCGATGCCCTCGGACTTCAGGACCTCGACGACCGCCTGCATGACGGGGATCTTCGGCATGTGTCAGGCCCTTCCCGCGAAGTTCTCGATGACCTTGAGCAGCGCGGAGTGGTCGAGCGAGCCGTAACCCTGCGCGCGGGCCGCCGCGACCAGTGCGGCGATCTGGTTGGTGACCGGCAGCGCGACGTCGGCGGCGCGTGCCGCGTCCAGCGCGATGCCCATGTCCTTGTGGTGCAGGTCGATCCGGAAGCCGGGTTGGAACTCGCGCGCGATCATGGTCTCGCGCTTGAGGTCCAGGATCCGGTTGGCCGCGAGGCCGCCCGCGAGCACGTCCAGGCCCGCCTTCGGGTCGACGCCGGACGCCTCCAGCAACACGATCGCCTCGGCGACCAGCGCGTAGATGCCACCGACCATCAGCTGGTTCGCGGCCTTCACGACCTGGCCCGCACCGTGCGGTCCGACGTGGACGATCGTCTTGCCGACGACCTCCAGGAACGGCCTGGCGGCGGCGAAGTCTGCTTCCTCGCCTCCGACCATGATGCTGAGGGACGCCTGCAGGGCACCGGTCTGGCCGCCTGACACGGGCGCGTCGAGCACGCGGACGTGGGAGAGCTTGCGCGCGATCTCGATCGACGTGGACGGGCGGATCGTGCTCATGTCGATCAGCAACGTGCCGTCGTCGAACGTCACCTCGTTGATGACCGCCTCGACCTGCGGGTGGTTCGGCAGCATCGTGATGACGACCTCGGCGCCGCTCACAGCCTCCTGCGCTGACGATGCGGCTTTGCCACCGTTGGCGACGAGCTTTTCCAAGGACGCCGAGCTGAGGTCGAAGCCCGTCACATCGTGCCCGGCGGCTACGAGGTGAGCCGCCATCGGGCTGCCCATGATGCCGAGTCCGATGAAACCGATCCTGGTCATGCGTTGCCCCTCCAAGCGAAGGAGTGGGTGACGGGCTTGTACTCGGCGCCGACGAAGCCCGTGTAGCCGTTGGCGCGGAGCTTGGCGAGATGCCCGAAGAGGTCGAGCTCGCCGGTGCCGGGCTCACCGCGTCCGGGAGCGTCGGCGATCTGCACGTGACCGATGCGGTCGACGTGGTCGGCGAGGGTGTCGAGGTCGTCGCCGTTCGTGGCGAGGTGGTAGAGGTCGGCGAGCAGCTTCACGTTGCCGCGGTCGATCTCGTCTATGAGCTCGAACGCCTGGTGGGTGGTCTTGATCGGGTACTTCGGCGCGCCGCTCAGCGGTTCGACCACGATCTGCGCGCCGGCCTCGGCCGCGACGTCGGCGGCGAAGCGGTAGTTGGAGATGGTCTGCGCGGTGGTCTCGAAGTTGCCGTGCAGCGCGTTGAGCGTGCGGCAGCCGAGGCGGGCCGCGATGGCGACGGTGACCTCGACGTTCGTCCGGAACTCGGTCTCCCGGCCCTGCCAGCTCGCGAGGCCGCGGTCGCCCGCCGGCATGTCGCCCGCGTAGAAGTTGAGGCCGACCAGGCGCACACCGGCGTCCTCGATGGCGCTCTCGAACGCCTCGATCTCGCGCGTCTCCGGTACGGCGTCCGCGAAGGGCCACCAGATCTCGACCGCGTCGAACCCTGCGGCCCGCGCGGCGGCCGGGCGCTCCAGCAACGGCAGTTCCGTGAAGAGCATGGACAGGTTTGCGTCGAACATCTCTATGCTCAGTCCTTCCACAATGCGGAAGTTTAATTTCACTCTACGGAGAGACTAGACATCTCACTTGGCTGCGGTCAAGAATGTGGAAACTGGATTCCGCGATACAGAAACTTGGAGAGCCGTGGACAGCTTCAACAGCGCCCCGGAGGCCGAACTGCGACCTCTGCTCACCGAGTGCCTCGCGGTACCCCGCTGGGTCGACGCGATAGTGGCAGGCAGGCCGTACGCGTCGATGGATGCACTCCTCGCGGCTTCTCACGTTGCCGCACAAGGACTTTCCGACGAGGAGGTGCTCGGAGCCATCGCCGGGCACCCGCGCATCGGCGAACGACAGAAGACAGGTGGGGTGTCGGCGACGTGGTCGCGGTCCGAACAGTCCGGTGTGGACAGCTCGCAGGCTGATCGCCTGGCGGCTGCGAACGCCGCGTACGAGGATCGGTTCGGGCACATCTACCTGGTGTGCGCGACCGGCCTGAGCGGTGCGGAGATGCTCGACAACCTGTCCTCACGAATGGACAACCCGCCGGATGTCGAGCTCCGCGTCGTCAACGACGAACTCGCGAAGATCGCCGCCTTGCGGCTGCAGAAGCTGATCGGGAGCTGAACAACATGGCCATCGTCCTGGGTCCCAACCAGTACGGCAAGGCGGAGAACCGCCTCGTCACGGTGTCGCGCAACGGTTCCGTGCACACGATCAAGGACCTGACGGTCAGCACGTCGCTGCGCGGCGACCTCGCCGACACGCACCTCACCGGCGACAACGCCAAGGTGCTCGCGACCGACACGCAGAAGAACACCGTCTACGCGTTCGCCAAGGAAGCCCCGGTCGGTGAGATCGAGGACTTCGCGCTGCGCCTCGGCCGTCACTTCGTCTCGTCGCAGGAGGCGATCACCGGCGCTCGGGTGTTGATCGACGAGCACGGCTGGGAGCGCATCGACGGCCACGACCACTCGTTCGTGCGCGGCTCGGACGAGAAGCGCACCACTGCCGTGACTATCGAGGGCTCCCAGGCGTGGGTCGTGTCCGGCGTGCGTGACCTGGTGGTGCTGAAGTCGACCGGTTCGGAGTTCCACGGCTACCCGAAGGACCCGTACACGACGCTGAAGGAGACCAACGACCGCATCCTGGCGACGTCGGTGACCGCGCGCTGGCGCTACGTCGGCACTGACGTGGACTGGGCGAAGTCGTTCACCGAGATCCGCTCGATCATGCTGAAGACGTTCGCGGACAAGCACTCCCTGTCGTTGCAGCAGACGCTCTACGCGATGGGCGAGGCCGTGCTGAACGCCCGCCCGGAGGTGGCCGAGGTGCGGCTCTCCATGCCGAACAAGCACCACTTCCCGGTGGACCTCAGCCCGTTCGGCCTGGAGAACGACAACGAGGTCTTCTACGCCGCCGACCGCCCGTACGGCCTCATCGAGGGTTCGGTACTGCGGGACGACGCCCCGGACGCCGGTCTGGCCTGGAGTACTTTGCCAGCCTTCTGAACACCACGGGATTCAGGAGAGCGGCAGGCGAGTCCACCATGTGCACGACGCGCACGAACCGCCGGAACACGTCCTGATCGTGTACGAGCGCGACCTGCCACTTCTTCAGGTACCAGCCGAACGCGCGCTTGAACGGCCCAGGCGGCGCGTGGGCACCGTCCACCCAGCCCTCGTCGGCGTTGCTGGACAGCACCCACGCGCTCTCCGCCGTCTTCGCGACCTTCCGCTGGAAGTCCCTGCACCCCTTGGCACTGAAGTCGGCGTGCCTCCGGAACACCAACGCGGCCATCGCGGCCACCGTCATCCCCTGCCCGTACACGGGGTTGAACACGCACACCGCGTCCCCGACCGCCACCAGCCCACCGGGCCACCCCGGCGTCCGCTCGAACGCGAAGCGACGACTGGCCGTCCGCGCGAACAGGTACGCGGGTGTGAGGGGTTCGGCGTCCGCGAGCATCCCGGCGATGGGCCCGCGCAACGAGTCGAGGAACCGCTGGAACCCCTCCGGATCCCGCGGCGGGTGATCACCACCGGCCCCCTGCGCCGTGACCATCAACCGATCCCCCTCGATGCGCATGACGATGCCGCCACGCGGGGTGTGCGGCGAGGCCAGCGACTCGGCCACCACGACGGGAAAGTCCTTCGGCGCCGTGTAGATCCGGGTCGCGTACCCGGTCCGCGAGTCGACCTCGTCCGGCTCCGGCACCACGATCCCCGCCTCGGCCAGCCACTTCGGCAACTTCGACGAGCGCCCGGACGCGTCCACCACGAGCTCCGCGTCGACCCGCCCGTCCCCCGTCAGCACACCGTCCACAGTGGAGCCGCAGAACGACAACCCGGTGACGTGCACGTCGTCCATGATCTTCGCGGTGACCCGCCGCCGGACGTGCGTCTCCAGCAACGGCCTGCTCGCCACCAGCAGCGGCAGCCCGGTCCGTGTCGAGGCCACCCACCCCAGCGGGTTGAGAATCCGCATCTCCCCGGCGTCCATCAGGTGCGCACCCGCCTGCACGAGCTCGTCGTACAGGCCGGGAAACAGCCCCTCCATGATCTCGCCGCCGCGCACGAGCAACCCGTGCACATGCCTGCCCTGCGGTACTCCCGCCCGGTACTCGGGCTGGCCGGACAGCTTGTCGCGCTCCAAGACCACCACGTCGTCGAACGACTCGGTCAACACCCGAGCCGCCAACAAGCCGGCGATTCCCCCACCGATCACCACGGCCTTCATGAAGCCATTGAACCAGGCGTCTGCCGGGAGTCAGCGGTTTTCGGTTCCGCGCAACGACATCTGCTGATCCCGCCACGAGTGGAACAGATCCGCCTCGCAGTACCAGTCCACCCCGGTGGGCCGCTCACCGGTCGTCATGAACTCGATGATCAGCTGCTTGTACAGCTCCAGCGGCACACCGACGCCAGGCGGGAAGTCCGTGTACTTCTCGTTGACGTAGGGCGCCTCGTCCGATCCCTTCGGCCAGCCCATGAACGCGTTGTCGACGTAGTACATGTAGCCCCACCCGCCCCGCACGGCGAGCACCACGTTGTGGTCCGGGTCGCCCTCGGCGGTCAGCGGCCTGCCGAAGTGGTCGAGCGATCCGTCGTTGCACTCGGGCCTCGCGAGCAGGCCGATCAACGTGTCCACATCCGCTGCGCACGCGACGACCTGATATTTGTGCTCCGCCGCGTCGAGGTCGGGTAGCCCGGTCCAGAGACCAGCACGCATGCTCATGCGAGTCACCCTGCACCCATTGCCGGGAACATTCGACACCCATTGACAGAACCACACGAACGGGTGATGACCCGGTCAGCCTGATCGGGTTGCGAGGTCTCTCAGTGCTGACTCATCCAGACCTGTCGCGACCTGCACTTCCACCGGATCGAGCGCACCGCAGTCCACCGCTCGGAGGAAGAAGGACGACAACGCTTGGGCGGTCGCCGGTTCGTCCAGCACACCTCCTGAGACGCGCTGCACATAGGACTTCAAACGGCTGGCGTCGGCGGCCAAACCCTCGCGGTAGAAGGCGTAAACGGCCGCATAACGTGTCACCAGTTGTACCGGGTGCAGATCCCAACCCTGGTAGAAACCGTGCTCCAGTGATCGCCGCACCAGCCGGTAGTGCGTGTCCCAGCCGTGCTGCTTCTGGTCGCCTACGGGCAGCACGTTGGTGGAGCCGTCGGACAGCCGGACCCCGGTCCCAGCAGCGGAAACCTGCATGACGTGCCGCGCGAAGTCGCACGCGCCGTGCGCCAGGTGTTGCTGCGCCGCGGAGAGTCCGCAGCCCGCGGTGTAGTCGTAGGTGCCGAAGTGCAGACCTGTCACCCGGCCCTTGCCCGCCTCGATGAACCTCGGGATCGCGAGCCTGCCTTTGTGGTCCACAATGGACTGTGTGGTCTCGACCTGGATCTCGAACCTCAGATCCTTCCCGAAGAGGTCGAGCACCTCACCGAACACCTCGACCTGGTCGGCAGATGTCACCTTCGGGAAGGTGATCACGAAACCTGGCGGAACCTCTCCCAGTGCTGTCAGGAAGATGTCCAAGGTGCGCAGCCCGCGCTCGCGCAAGGCCTTGGAGTCGAACGACTTGATGCGCACGCCGAACGACGGCGGCGCGCTGCCCTCCTCCAGCCAGCGGGACACGAGGTGCGCCGTGCTCTCGGCGTCCATGTCCTCGACGTCGTCCTCGGGCGCGCCGTAGCCGTCCTCGAAGTCGATGCGCAGGTCCTCGACGGGCTCACGGACGAGCTTCGCCCGCACGCGGTCGAGCACGCCGTCGGGCAGGTCCGGCAGCAGGTCCGGTTCGATCGACCGCAGCGCCTCGCGGCCCCAGTCGCCGACCGTCGTCGCGATGATCCGACCGGCGGGCACGTAGCACGTGTGCACGGGCTGGCGGCCCACCGGCCAGCTGCGTTCCACAGTGGACAATCGCGCGGTCACCCGCGCGACGTCGTCGGGTGACAGCGATGTCCGGTACATCAGATGCGCTCGTACGCCGGCAGGGTCAGGAAGTCGACGAAGTCCTCGGACAACGCGACCTGCTCGAACAGCTCGACGGCGGCCGCGACGTGCGGGCCTTCGAGCTCCTTTCCGACGCGTGCCAGGACTTCCCGCACGGCGTCGGCGGTGACCTGCGTGCCGTCGTCGAGCACGACCTTGTTGTTGATCCACTGCCAGATCTGCGACCTGCTGATCTCCGCGGTGGCCGCGTCCTCCATCAGGTTGTGGATCGCCGCCGCCCCGTTGCCGCCCAGCCACGACGCGATGTACCGCACGCCGACGTCGACGGCGCTTTCCAGTCCCGCCCGCGTCGCCGCGCCACCGGCCGACTTGAAGTCCAGCAGCTGCTCGGCCGTGACGCTGACCTCCGGCCGCTGCTTGTCGATCTGGTTCGGCTTGTCGCCGAGCACGCCGTCGAAGATCTCGCGGCAGATCGGCACCAGGTCCGGGTGCGCCACCCACGAGCCGTCGAAGCCGTCGTTCGCCTCGCGCGTCTTGTCCTCACGAACCTTGCGCAGCGCGTTCTCCGTGACCTCCGGGTCGCGCCGGTTCGGGATGAACGCGGCCATGCCACCCATGGCGAACGCCCCGCGCTTGTGACACGTCTTCACCAGAAGCTCGGTGTACGCGCGCATGAACGGCGCCGTCATCGTCACGCTGTTGCGGTCAGGCAGCACGTAGTCCGCGCCCGCGTCCCGGAAGTACTTGATGACGCTGAACAGGTAGTCCCACCGCCCGGCGTTGAGCCCCGACGCGTGGTCGCGCAGCTCGTAGAGGATCTCCTCCATCTGGAACGCGGCGGGAATCGTCTCGATGAGCACCGTCGCCCGGATCGTGCCGTACGGAACACCGAGCAGCTTCTGCGCCGTGGTGAACACGTCGTTCCACAGGCGCGCCTCGAGGTGCGACTCCATCTTCGGCAGGTAGTAGTAGGGCCTGCCCAGCTCGGCGTTGTGGAAGAAGTGCAGCCCGAAGTCGACCAGCGCGCCGACGGCGTTCTTGCCGCCGAACTGGAGGTTGCGCTCGTCGAGGTGCCACCCGCGCGGCCGCACGACGATCGTCGGGTACGGCCCGCCCTTGAGCCGGTACTCCTTGCCCTCCGGCGAGGTGTACTCGATCGTCTCGCGCGCCGCCTCGTAGAGGTTGACCTGCCCCTGCACGACGTTGTCCCAGTGCGGCGTGTTCGCGTCCTCGAGGTCCGCGAGCCACACCTTGGCGCCGGAGTTGAGCGCGTTGATCGTCATCTTGCGCTCGGTGGGCCCGGTGATCTCGACGCGCCGATCCCGCAGCGGCTCGGGCGCCTCGGCCACCTGCCACTCGCCGTCGCGGACGTGCTCCGTCTCCGCCAGAAACCCGAGAGGGCGCCGCTCCTTGCGCAGGGCGAGCAGCTCGTCCCGGCGCGCGGCGTGCGCCTCGTGCAGCTTCGCGACGAACTCAAGAGCCTCTTCGGTCAGGACCTGCACCTGGATCCACCTCTCTAGGTTTTGCTGTGTGGACTATAGTTTTTGCATTGCGGAACTGCAATGAGAGGAGCCGCACGTGTCCACTGGTGGCGTGCAGTCCCTGCAAAGAGCCTTCGACCTGCTGGAACGCCTGGCCGACGCGGGCGGAGAGGCGTCGCTCTCCGAGCTCGCGACGACCTCCGGCCTACCCCTGCCCACGATCCATCGGCTCATTCGCACCCTTGTCACGCTGGGCTATGTGCGCCAGAACAGCAACCGGCGCTACACCCTGGGCTCCCGCCTGATCCGCCTGGGCGAGACCGCCTCCCGCCAGTACGGCACCTGGGCGCGCCCCTACCTGGCGCAGCTCGTGGACTCGGTGGAGGAAACGGCGAATCTCGCCGTCCTGGACGGCGACGAGGTCGTCTACGTGGCGCAGGTGCCGTCGAAGCACTCGATGCGCATGTTCACGGAGGTGGGCCGCCGCCTGCTGCCACACGGCACCGGCGTGGGCAAGGCGATGCTGTCGCAACTGCCGCGCGACGAGGTCCGGTCGCTGCTGGACCGCACCGGGCTGCCCGCCTACACGCCGAACACGATCACGGATGCGTCCGAGCTGCTGGACGCGCTGGACGAGATCTCCGAACGCGGGTACGCGCTGGACGAGTCCGAGCAGGAGCTCGGGGTCCGGTGCATCGCGGTGCCGGTGGTCGGCGGTCCGACGCTGGCGGCGGTGTCGGTGTCGGGCCCGGAGGGACGGCTCACCAAGGACGCCGTGTCACGGATCCTGCCGGAGGTGCAGGCGGTGGCGAAGAGGCTCGCGGACCGGGCAAGCTGACGCAGGGGTACCCCCGAGCTGGCAGGGTGTCGGCAAAGTCGTGTCCAGCTGGCTGACGGCGTCTGCAAGTACCACCAACTCAAGATCAACCAGCACTTTTCCACCGCCAACTCGCGGTGCATCGGCCGCCCCAGCGCACCGAAGATCCGCCAGAGGACGAACCAGTTGGGTGTAGCTGGCGGCGATTCGATCAAGAGTTGGTGGTACTTGCAGACGCCAAGCCCAGCAGGGCGACTTTGCCGGGGCCCTGCCCCCGAGCTGGGAACCCCGCATCTCGACGTACGCACGGGGTCCGACAAGATCAGCCGAGCAGCGCGTCCACAAAGGCGCCCGGCTCGAACGGCGCCAGATGGTCAGCACCCTCGCCGAGCCCGACCAACTTCACCGGCACCCCAAGCTCCCGCTGCACCTGGAACACGATCCCACCCTTGGCAGTCCCGTCCAGCTTCGTCAGCACGATCCCGGTGATGTCGACCTGCTCAGCGAACACCCGAGCCTGGGTCAGCCCGTTCTGCCCAGTGGTCGCATCAAGCACGAGCAGCACCTCATCCACCACTGCCTGCTTCTCGACCACGCGCTTGACCTTGCCGAGCTCGTCCATCAGCCCGACCTTGGTGTGCAGCCGCCCAGCCGTGTCGATCAGCACCGTGTCGACCCCGGCTTCCATCCCGCGCTTGACCGCGTCGAAGGCAACCGACGCCGGATCCCCGCCCTCAGGCCCGCGCACGGTCTCCGCACCGACCCGCTTGCCCCAGGTCTCCAACTGGTCGGCAGCGGCCGCACGGAACGTGTCTGCGGCCCCCAGCAGCACCGTGCGCCCATCAGCCACCAGGACGCGCGCGAGCTTGCCGGTGGTGGTCGTCTTGCCGACGCCGTTGACCCCGACCACGAGCAGCACGGCGGGCTTGCCGGAGTGCGGCAGCGCCTTCAACGACCGGTCCATCGACGGGTGCAGCGCGTCGACGAGCACCGAGCGCAGCAGTTCCTGGGCCTCGCCCTCGGTGCGCACGCCGGACCCGGCGATCTTCGTGCGCAGCGTGTCGACGATCTCGGTCGTGGTGGCGGCGCCGAGGTCCGCGATCAGCAGCGTGTCCTCGACGTCCTGCCACGAGTCCTCGTCCAGGTCGCCGGCGCCCAGCAGGCCGAGCAACGACGAGCCGAACGCGTTGCGCGACTTCGACAGCTTGCCGCGCAGCCGCTCCAGGCGTCCCTCGGTCGGCTCGATCTCCTCGACCTCGGAGGCCTCCTCCGGCAGGTCGACCTCGACGAAGCCGCGCTTCACCGAGTCACGCGGCACGGAGGCGTCGTCGCCGACACCGGGCTGGCCGTCGACCTCCGTGCGCTCGGCCACCGGGTGCTCGACCGGTTCGACCACCTCGGGCTTGGCCGGGGCCAGCGAGATCGCGGACGTGGCCTCGTAGCCGGAGCGCGGGCCCTCCTCCTTCTGGGTCAGGCTGATGCGACGGCGACGCGTCAGCACCACACCGGTCACCAGCGCGGCGATCAGCACGACCGCCACGACGACGAGGATCAGGACAAGGGAAGACGTCGACACGGGCTTATGGTTTCACAGGGTGTCATGTGACCCATCAACCACATATGGCTCATTTAGGCGAAGTTTTCACCAAAGCCCTTGCGCCCGGCCACAGTGTGGAATAGACCACACGTCGTGAGGGTGATCGGACTGATTTCCGGCACGTCGATGGACGGCATCGACGTGGCCGTCGCCGACCTGTCGATCAACGGCGACGTCGTCGAGCTCGTGCCGGTGCAGTGCGCCGAGCACCCCTTCCCCAAGGACCTGCTGGAGAAACCGCGGGACCTCGCTGAAGTGTGCGCCTTCGACACGTCGCTCGGGCAGGCTTTCGGTGAAGTCGCCGCCGGGTACCTGCCGGCGGACCTGATCTCCTCGCTCGGGCAGACCGTCCACCACGAGGTGCAGGACGGCGACTGCCTCGGCACGCTGCAGCTCGGGCAGCCCGCGTGGATCGCCGAACGCACCGGCGTGCCCGTCGTCGCCGACCTGCGGGTCCGGGATGTGGCCGCGGGCGGTCAGGGAGCGCCGCTGGCGAGCACCCTCGACGCGCTCTGGCTGGCCGATGACGCCCCTGCGGTCGCGCTGAACATCGGCGGCATCGCCAACATCACCGTCGTTCGGCCCGGAACGCCGCCGATCGCCTACGACACAGGCCCCGGCAACGCGCTGATGGACGCCGTCATGGAGGTCATCTCCAACGGCCAGCGACGCCAGGACACTAACGGCGAGTTCGCGCGCAGGGGGACCGTCCGGGAGGACATCCTCAAGAAGCTGCTCGCCGACCCGTACTACGCGAAGCCCTGGCCCAAGTCGACGGGCAAGGAGCACTTCAACGCCGAGTACCTGCAGGGCTTTCCGACGGTTCCGGCCGAGGACATGCTGCGCACCCTCGTCGAGGTGACCGCCCGCAGCATCGCCGACGCCTGCCGCGCCCACGACGCCAGCACCGTCGTCGCGTCCGGTGGCGGCATGCGCAACCCCGTGCTCGTCGAGGCGCTCGCGAAAGCGCTCGACCCGATCCCGTTGAAGATCAGCGACTCGCTGGGCCTGCCGCGCGACGGCAAGGAGGCCTACCTCGCCGCACTGCTCGGATTCCTGACGTGGCACGGGATCGCGGGCAACACACCGTCCGCGACCGGTGCGTCCGGGCCGCGGCTGCTCGGGAGCATCACGCCCGGCGACGGGCCGTTGAGGCTGCCGGAGCCCGTCACCACCGCCGTGACCAAGCTCAAAGTGGGGGAACCGAAATGCGCGCTCTAGATCTCGCGATCATCGCCCTGTTCCTCGTCGGCATGCCGTTGCTCGGCACGTGGATCGGCGGCAGGCAGAAGTCGTCCACCGACTACTTCGTCAGCGAGAGCCGCATCTCGTGGTGGGTGGTCTGCCTGTCGGTCGTGTCCGCGGAGACGTCGACGCTCACGGTCCTGAGCGTGCCGGTGATCGCCTACATGGCGACACCCGCGCAGGGCGGCATGACGTACCTGACGCTCGCGCTCGGCTACATCGTCGGCCGGATCATCGTCAGCTTCGTGCTGCTGCCGCGCTACATCGCGGGTGATCTCGTCACGGCCTACGCGTTCCTGGGCCGGCGCTACGGCAACGGCATGCGCGCCACCGCGTCCGTGACGTTCCTCTTCACCCGGCTGCTCGCGGACGGCATCCGGCTCTTCGCGACGGCCATCCCGATCAAGGTCGTGCTGGCCGAGTACGGGATCACGGCGTCGTACTGGGCGATCGTCGTGGCGCTCGGCATCGCGATGGTGTTCTACAGCTTCTTCGGCGGTGCCCGCGCGGTCGTGTGGGTCGACGCCATCCAGATGCTCTGGTACATCCTCGGCGGCGTCGTGGTGGTCTGGGTGCTGGCCGGGCAGCTGCCCGACGGCTGGCTCGGCAAAGCCGCTGATGCCAACAAGTTCCAGCTCTTCGACTTCGCGTCGTCACCGTTGACGGGCGCCTACCCGTTCATCGCGGCGTTCTTCGGCGGCGCGTTGCTGTCGATGGCCTCGCACGGCGCGGATCAGCTGATCGTGCAACGGCTGATGGCGACGCGGAACGTGAAGGAAGCCCAGAAGGCGTTGATCGCGTCCGGCTTCGTGGTGTTCCTGCAGTTCGCGTTCTTCCTCTTCATCGGCGTGATGATGTGGGCGTTCTACAACGGCGTCGACCCGGTGAAGGACCTGAAGCTCAACAACAAGGACGAGCTCTTCGCCCACTTCATCGTCAACGACCTGCCGTCAGGCCTTTCCGGCTTCGTGATCGCCGGCATCCTCGCGGCCGCGCTGTCGTCGTCGTTGGGCGCTTTGGCCTCCAGCACGGTCACGGACGTCTACGAACGCGTCCGCAAGACCCCGATGACCGACGAGGAACGCCTGCGCCACGGGCGGATCTGGACCCTGGTGTGGGCGGGACTGCTGATCGTCTGCGCGGGTCTGTTCGCCTCCTCGAACAAGACCACGGCGGATCCGATCGTGGTGCAGGCGCTCGGCATCGCCGGCTACACCTACGGCGCGCTGCTCGGGGCCTTCCTCCTCGGCCTCATCTTCAAGCGTGCCTCGCAGGCGGACGCGATCATCGCGTTCGTGACGACGGTGCTGGTCGTCGGATTCGTGATTCTCGGGGTCAAGTTCACCGGCAGCACACCGACGATCGACTTCGCGAAGGCCGACGCGACCAGGAAGTCCTTGACCGGCTGGTGGAACACGCCCCTGGGGGTGGCGGTCACCCTGCTCGTTGGTGGGTTGTTGTCGTTGCGGCACTCAAGCGGTGTGCCGGTAGGCGACCAGCTCGACGTGGAGACGAAAGCCTAGGCGGGCGAACATGTTCTGCGACGACTCGTTGCCCGAGTAGATCGACGCGGCGGCCTGCGGTCGTGCACCGTGGTCCGCCGCGAGCTTCCACAACAGCTCGGTGATCAACGCAGCGCCCACGCCCTGACCGCGAACATCGGGTTCGACGGCCACGAAGTCGATGTAGTACTCCTCGGGTTGGGCTTTGCCCGCCGCGTACCCGATGACGCGTTCGCCGTCCATCGCGACGACGACGGTGCGGGTCTGAGGTTTGGATTCGACGAGTTGCTTGCCGGACAGATACGTCCGCGGGAAACATCGCTCGTGCAGCACGGCCACGGCCTCGTGCACGTAGCGGTCGGTGGGGAGGACGCGCATCTCCCGTTCGCTGGGGCACTTCGCGTCCCGCAGCAGCAACGTGCGCAGCTCCCCGTTGTCCAGTATGTGGATGGCGCTCGCCTTCCCGGCTGAGAAGCCGTGGCGTTCGGCGAACGCCGCGAGCCGTCGGTGGGCCGTGTGCCCGTAGAGCTCGAGGTCGGTGATGCCGGTGAGAAGCTCGGCGGCGCGCCGGAACATCGCGTCGGCGGTCTGATCCCAGATGCGGCTGCCCGCGGGGTGGTTGACCGGTACGTCGACGAACGGTCCGTGCAGCCACGCGCGACGCAGCTCGGCATCGATCTCCACGCTGAGCATGCCGGTGATGTTGTCGTCGGCGTCGACGGCCACCACCGTGCAGTCGGCCCAGCTGGGCTCGAACTCGCCGAGCTCCGCCCGGAGCTCTTCGGACGTCTCACCGAGGTACCCGATGTGATGCGCGTTGTCGGCCTGGAGCCGGACCAGCAGCGCCATCGTGGCGCCGAGGTCGCCAGGTTCGGCGAAACGGATGTCGTACATGGAAGGAATGGTTACTCCCACGACGGTTCGGCGCGAGGGAGTTTTCCGCCAGGTAAAATGGCGCGGATGTCCGTCCAGGCGCGCTCGTCGATCTCCGGCACGGTCCACGGATCCGCCACCCAGATCGGCCACGTGCGGGGCGACGTCCATCTGGGCACGTCACCAGGGGTGTCCTGGCCGGTGCACGTGGGCGTGGTGCCCCGGCAGGCCGACTGCTACCAGGACCGCCCGGCACCCGTTTCGCCTGGTCTCACCCTGTTCCGAGGCATGGGCGGCGTCGGCAAGACCCAGACCGCGGCCCACCTCGCCCGCGCGGCGCGGCAGGACCCCGGCGTCGACCTGGTCGTGTGGATCACCGCCACCAGCCGCGAAGCCGTCGTGGCCGCCTACGCTGAAGCCGCCGAACGCCTCCAGATCGCGACCTCCGACGCGGACACCGTGATCCTGTCGTGGCTCCAGACCACTCCGCGCCGCTGGCTGATCGTCCTGGACGACGTCGCCGACCCGTCCGTGCTGCGGGACCTGTGGCCGCCCCTCACCGACACCGGCCAGACCGTGGTGACCACCCGCCGCACGGACTCCGCACTCGCTCGCACCGACTCGGCACTCGTCGACATCAAGGTCTTCACGCCCGAGCAGTCCCAGGCCTACCTCGACGCCAAACTGGCCGCCCACCCCGAGTTGAGCGGTGGCTCCGCCGAACTCGCGGCCGTCCTCGGACACCTTCCGCTGGCTCTCGCCCAGGCGGTGGCCTACCTCGTCGACCGCGACCTGACGTGTGCCGCCTACGTCACCCGTTTCCGCGACCAGCGCCGGAAACTCAGCGTGCTCGTGCCGGAGCCGTCCGCCCTGCCCGACGACCACCAGGCCACGATCGACGTCACGTGGTCGCTGTCGATCGAGCTGGCGAACTCGCTCACGCCCGCCGGCCTCGCAAAGCCGCTGCTGCAGATCGCCTCCCTGCTGGACCCCAACGGCATCCCCGTGGAAGTGCTCACGAGTCCGCCGGTCACCGCGAGGCTGGCCGAGGTGTCCGGCCATGAGGTCGACGCAGAAGCCGCCGCAGACGCACTGCACTGCCTGCAACGCCTCAGCCTGATCGAGTCGGGCACCGTGCACGCCCTGGTCCAACGCGCGACCCGTGACGATCTGCCTGCGGAAGACCTTCGCGCGACCGCCCAGACGGCCGCTGACTCACTGCACGCTCTGTGGCCAGCCCACGAAGGCAACGCCCCTTTGCTGCCTTCCTTGCGCGCCAACGCGTCCGCAGTCACCGCAGTGGCACTGCCTGAACTCGTCGGACCTGACTGCCACCCGCTGCTGTTCGTCTACGGGGAGCACCTCGGCATGGCCGGGCTGGTGACCGAAGCACGCCTGCATTACGAGCGCCTGCTCGACCTTGCGATACCGCGGCTGGGAAGCGACAACTACTACGTCCTCGCCGCTCGGGTCAACATGACCACCTGGCAAGGGGAAGCAGGGGACGTGGCCGGATCTCTCGAGGAGTTCGGCAGGCTGTTGGACGACTGCCTCCGCGTGCTGGGAGCGGACGACGCCGTCACGCTGGTGTTGAGGAACAAACGCGCGATACGGCGGCTCGTGTCAGGTGACATCGACGGCGCCACAAAGGACCTCGAGGACTTGCTCGTGGTTCAGACCCGGATCCTCGGCGAAGACGCACACGAGACGCTGGTCTCTCGCTCCAACCTGGCTCAGTGCAGGATGCAGGCGCTGGACCTCGCCGCGGCGAGGTGTGAGTACGAGCAGCTGCTGTCCGACCAGATCGCGGTTCTGGGCAAAGATCATCCAGAGACCCTCGTCATCCGGAACAACCTGGCGACCTGCAAGAGCCAGGCGATGGACGTGTCGGGAGCGGTGGCAGACTACGAAGCGCTGCTCGCCGACGAGACTCGCATCCTCGGAGCCGAACACCCGAACACGCTCGTCACGCGCCACAACCTCGCGGACGCGCGCGGGTACGCGGGCTCCGTGCAGGCAGCCGTCAGAGGGTTCGAAGAACTGGTGGAAGTTCGCAGCCGCATCATCGGCCCTGTCCATCCGTACACCCTCCTCACTCGGGGCAGGCTCGCTTACTGGCGAGCCGAGACGGGCGACCTCGAAGAGGCGATGGAGGAGCAGCAACTCCTGGTGCGCGACTGCTTGAAGGTGCTGGGTCCACGGCATCCGATCACTCTCTCCAGCCGCAACGACCTCGCGAGCCTGCGCAGGACGGCAGGCGATCCCCTCAGCTCCGCCCGAGAACTGGAGGAGCTCGTGACCGACCAGCGAGCGGTGCTCGGCGCCGAGCACCCCGACACTCTGACCACCCGGCACAACCTGGCGATGAGCCTGCTGAGTGCAGGCGATCCGGCCGGCGCGATCCGCGAGTTCGAACAGGTCACCGAGCAGGAGAGCCGCCTGCT
The DNA here is from genome assembly GCF_016907955.1 of Lentzea nigeriaca. Classification (GTDB taxonomy): domain Bacteria; phylum Actinomycetota; class Actinomycetes; order Mycobacteriales; family Pseudonocardiaceae; genus Lentzea; species Lentzea nigeriaca. The sequence goes on from NZ_JAFBCX010000005.1 coordinate 337,541, forward strand.
CGGCGCGCGGCACCCGGAAACGCTGACAACGCGAATCAACCTGGCCCACGCCAGAGCTCACGCGGGTGATCTCAAGCGAGCGACCATCGAGTTCACGACACTCGTCGGGGACCACGCAGACGTCCTCGGCGCCGACCATCTGCGCACCCTCGGCGTCCGCCTGAGCCTGGCGAAGGTGCTCGGCGCCGCAGGGCAGTTCGCCAAGGCCATCCGCGTCTGCGAACCCCTGCTGCGCGACCAGGACCGCGTGCTCGGCCCCGAGCAAAACAACACGGTGGAGACCAGGCAGCTGCTTGCCGATCTGCGGTACCAGACCGGGGACGTCGAGGGCGCGATCGACGAGCTGGAGCAGTTGCTGGCGGCCCTGTCGCGCAGGCTCATGCCCACCCACGACCAGATCACGAAGCTGAAGCGCGACATCGCGTTTCTGCGGAGATCCACCTGAGGTACGCCTCACACGACCGGGAAGCCACCCAGATTCGGGCTTGCAGGGCTGGTCAGGGTGGGGGACTCTTCTACAGTGAGTGAGGAAACGATCCAACTCGATCTCAACGAAACCGGGGTGGCCGTCGACCTGCCCTTGCCGACGAACAACCGGGACGGCGTCCAGGGTGTTCCGTACCGGCCGGTCGAATTCCGTGACGATGATCTGCCCACCGCACTCGAGCGGGCGGCCGCGTGGTTGCGGCAGACGCAGGAGTGGCTGGGCGAGCCTGTGGACGTCATCGCAGTTCATCTCGACTACGACGACACCCACGGCAACCCGTACTACGACCTCAAGCTGCTGTGCAACGACGAGGACCTGGCGGGAGTGCCGAAGGTCATCCGAGAACACGAAGGGGCCGCTACCGGTCAGTAGCTTTTCCGGCTACCGTTCGGAAGCATGTCGGATCGCGTTTATCCCCCGGTGATCGCCGCAGCCAAGCTCATGTTCAAGCTGCTCGATCTGCGGATCACCGTCGAAGGGGCGCACCACGTCCCGCGCACGGGAGGAGCGGTGCTGGCGTCCAACCACGTCAGCTACCTCGACTTCATCTTCGCGGGCTATGGCGCGCGTCCTTCGGGGCGCCTCACGCGGTTCATGGCGAAGCACGAGATCTTCGCCAACAAGATCGCAGGCCCGCTCATGCGCGGCATGCACCACATCCCCGTCGACCGGAGCGCGGGCCAGGCCTCCTTCCAGCAGGCCCTGTCCGCGCTCCGCACCGGCGAGGTCGTCGGGATCTTCCCCGAGGCCACGATCAGCCGGTCGTTCACGGTCAAGGGCATCAAGTCCGGCGCGAACCGCCTGGCGCACGAGGCCGGCGTGCCGCTCGTCCCGATGGCGCTGTGGGGTACCCAGCGGCTGTGGACCAAGGGCCGGCCCAAGAACCTCACGCAGCGGCACGTGCCGATCACCATCCTCATCGGCGAGCCGTTCGAGCCCTCCCCCGGAGACTCCGGCGACGCGTTGCTGCGCAAGCGGATGCAGGAGCTGCTCGACACCGCGCAGGCCTCCTACCCCAACGAGCCGGGCGCGTGGTGGGCGCCGGCGCACCTCGGTGGCAGCGCGCCCACGCCGGAAGAGGCGGCGAAACTGGATGCGAGCGGGCGCTGACCTGGCGATACAAGGTTTTCACAAGGGCGGTCGGGCAGAGTGGTCCGTGCGCACCTGAAGAGGTGAGGTTGAACTGGGGGACTTCACCCCTTCGGGCGCCGGCCGCGTCCGCACGGTGATGTGGGGGACCTCCCCGAAGAGGAAGGTCACCGGGCGGAACGCGGCTGAGGCAAGAGGCCGCGGTCGGGGTTGGTCTAAGCCCCCCAGGCACCGCTCCGACCGCCCTCTTCGCACCCCTCAGACGCCGAGATGCATCACGTGCACCGCGCGGCTCACGGCGCGGCGTGCTCCTCGGCCGAACTCTCCGCCGGTTCCGCGGCAGCCGGTTCCTTCGACGCCGCCGACTCGTCGCCACGGGTGCGCAGCCGCTGCGAGATCACCTGCGAGATGCCGTCACCGCGCATCGAGACGCCGTAGAGCGCGTCCGCGATCTCCATGGTCGGCTTCTGGTGCGTGATGATCAGCAGCTGCGACCGGTCGCGAAGCTGCTGGAACAGGCCGATCAGGCGGTGCAGGTTCGTGTCGTCCAGCGCCGCCTCGACCTCGTCCATCACGTAGAAGGGTGAGGGGCGGGCACGGAAGATCGCGACCAGCATCGCGACGGCGGCCAGCGACTTCTCGCCACCGGAGAGCAGCGACAGGCGCTTGACCTTCTTGCCGGGCGGGCGGGCCTCCAGCTCGATGCCGGTGGTCAGCATGTCCTCGGGCTCGGTCAGCACCAGGCGTCCCTCGCCGCCGGGGAACAGGACCTTGAAGACGATCTCGAACTCGCGCGCCACGTCCTCGTAGGCCGACGTGAAGACCTCGAGGATCTTGTCGTCGACCTCCTTCACGACGGTGAGCAGGTCGCGGCGGGTGTCCTTGATGTCCTCGAGCTGGGTGGAGAGGAACTTGTAGCGCTCCTCCAGCGCGGCGAACTCCTCCAGGGCCAGCGGGTTGACCTTGCCGAGCAACGAGAGGTCGCGTTCGGCGCGCTTGGCGCGGCGGGCCTGCGTGTCGCGGTCGTACGGCATCGGCTGCGGCTCGGAGACCTGCTCGCCGCGTTCCTTGGCGGCCTCGTACTCGGCCATCTCCTGGGCCGACGGGGGCACCGGGCAGTCGGGCCCGTACTCGGCGACCAGGTCGTCGAGGCCGATGCCGAAGTCCTCGGCGATCTTGGTCTCGAGCTGTTCGATGCGCATGCGCTGCTCGGCGCGCAGGACCTCGTCGCGGTGCACGGCGTCGACGAGCTTCTCCAGCTCGCCGGACATCTCGCGCACCAGGTTGCGCACCTGGGTCAGCAGGAGCTCGTGCTGCGTGCGGCGTTCCTGGGCCTGGTCGCGCTCACGGGCGGCGCGGGCCAGTGAGATCTCGATGCGTTCCAGCGCCTGCTCGCCGCCGCGCACGACGGCCTTCGCCACCTGGGCGCCGCGCGCACGGTGGGCCGTCGCGCGGGCGTGGCGTTCGCGGGCCTCGCGTTCGGCACGTGCGGCACGGCGCAGGCCGTCCGCCTTGCCCTGCATCGCCCGTGCGCGTTCCTCGGCCGTGCGCTGCACCAGGCGGGCGTCCATCTCGGCCTGACGCGCGGACGCGAGCTCGGCGGCCAGCGCGTCGCGCTGCTCGGTGTCCGGCTCGTCCTCGAGGGTCTGCTCCTCCTCGGCCATCAGCAGCCGCTCTTCGAGCTCGCCCAGCTTCAGCAGGGCTTCCTCGCGCGACCGCTCGACCTTGGCGCGCTGCTCGGCGATGCGGTTGACCTCGGCCTCCGCCGACCGCACCGCCGCGACCATGCGGTTCAGCCGCTCGCCGGAGCGGGCCTGGCGGACCTTGGCCTCCTGCATGGCCTCCTTGACCGCGTCGAGCACCTTGCGGCGGGCCTGCTGCTCGGCACGTGCGCCTTCCAGCGCCGCGGACGCGTGCTCCAGCGCGCGTTCCGCCGTCGCCAGCTGCTCCTTGGCCTCGTCGACGGCCGCCTGCACCTCGATGACGCTCTGGCCCTGGCCGGACGAACCACCGATCGCCCAGTCCGTGCCGAAGATGTCGCCGTCACGGGTCACCGCACGGACGTTCAGCCGCGCCGCGGTGTCCAGATCGTCAACCACCGCAAGGCGATCCAGCGCGCGCGCCAGCGCCGGGCGCAACGCCTCGGGGGCGTGCACGACGTCGATCGCCCACCGCGCACCGTAGGGCAGCTGACCCCAGGCAGAGGTGTCCACAGTGGACCCAGGGGAGCCGATCAGCACACCCGCGCGTCCGGCGTCCTTCTCCTTCAACATCTTCAGGGCCTGCAGCGCGCCTTCACCGGACGACACCGCGACGGCGTCCGCGATCGGGCCCAGCGCGGCGGCCATCGCCACCTCGTAACCCGGTTCGACCGTCAGCAACGCCGCGACCGACCCCAGCAGACCCGGCACGTCGGACGCGAGCAGCGCGCCCGCGCCGTCCTTGCGGGTCAGGCCCAAAGACAACGCATCGACACGAGCACGCCACGACGCGATGTCGCGTTCAGCGGTGCGTTCGGCCTTGACCAGCTCCTCGACGCGCTGCCTCGCCTGGTCGTTGGCCTGCACGGCCTGGCGGTGGCGTTCGTCGAGGTCCTGGTCGTCCTCGTCCTCGGTGCCGGTGATCTCGCGCGCCTCGGCCAGTTCCATCGACGCGAACTCGACGCGTTCGGTGGCCTCCGCGAGCGTCACTGACAGCCGTTCGATCTCCTCGGCGGTCGCGTTCGTCTTGCTGCGCAACGCTTCCACCTGACCGGAGAGCCGTGCGAGGCCCTCCCGGCGGTCGGCGATCGCGCGGACGGCCGCGATGTGCGCCTTCTCCGCCTGCGAGACCATGCGCTCCAGCTCGGACCGCGTCTCGACGGCCTCGGCCAACGCGATGCGCGCCTCGGTCACGCCCTCCTGGAGCTCCAGCTCCATCGCGGCGGTCTCCTCGGCCTCACGTTCGAGGTCGTCGGGGTCACGGCCACGCGACGGCGCGTCCAGCTCGGCGGACAGGTGCCGCGCGCGTTCGGCGGCGAGGCGGACCGTGCCGCGGAGGCGTTCCTCCAAAGCGGACAGCCGGTACCAGGTATCCTGCGCCGCCTGCAGCTTCGGGGTGTCCGCCGCGACACGCTCCTCCAGCTCGTTCTGCTGGTACTGCGCGGCCTGCAACGACTTCTCGACCTCGGCGCGGCGCTCGCGGGCCTTCGCCTCGTCGTGTTCCTCCTGCGCGATGGCTTCCCGCTGCGTGACGAGGTCGTCCGCGAGCAGGCGCAGCTTGGAGTCCCGCAGCTCGGACTGCACGACCTGGGCGCGGCGAGCGATCTCGGCCTGTTTGCCCAGCGGCTTGAGCTGACGGCGCAGTTCCGCCGTGAGGTCGGTGAGGCGCGTCAGGTTCGCCTGCATCGCCTCCAGCTTGCGCAGCGCCTTTTCCTTGCGCTTGCGGTGCTTGAGGACACCGGCGGCCTCTTCGACGAACGCGCGCCGTTCCTCCGGCTTGGACTCGAGGATCGCGGCGAGCTGACCCTGACCGACGATCACGTGCATCTCGCGGCCGATGCCGGAGTCCGAGAGCAGCTCCTGGATGTCCATCAGGCGGCACGAGTTGCCGTTGATCTCGTACTCGGTGGCGCCCTCGCGGAACATTCGGCGGGTGATCGACACCTCGGTGTACTCGATCGGCAGCACGCCGTCGGAGTTGTCGATCGTGAGCGTCACCTCGGCGCGACCGAGCGGCGCGCGGCCGGACGTGCCGGCGAAGATGACGTCCTCCATCTTGCCGCCGCGCAGGTCCTTGGCACCCTGCGTGCCCATCACCCAGCGCAGCGCGTCGAGCACGTTGGACTTGCCGGACCCGTTGGGGCCGACCACACACGTGATGCCGGGCTCGAAGCGCAGCGTGGTAGCCGAGGCGAAGGACTTGAAGCCCTTCAGCGTCAGGCTCTTGAGATGCACGCGGGGCAGAGTACCCAAACGCTTGCGTTGGATGCGTGAGGCAGGCCGTGACCTGCGCGTCCAAGTGCTGTGACCGTCGGGGGCGCGGGGCCGGTGCCGCGAGGCGCCCTGCTGAACACCGGAAGACGCGGTGGAGGTCGGCGGGCACAGCACTAGGGACGGAGAGTAACCAGGAGTCCGCTTTCGTCCGACACCTCCAGGCGATCTATCCGGTCGACCCGGAACGACGTGGAGCCGGGAATCTCCTCGTCAGGGGCATGATCAGAACCCCACCAGCCGCCGATCTCGCGCTGGCCGCCCTTGTCGAACACCATCACCTTGCAGCGCGCACCCGGTTTGACGTTCTCGAACTTGAACCGCATCTCGGTGCCCCATGACCTGGTGACCATGGCGACGCTGGCGCCGACACCCGTTTTCTCGTCGTGCACGGCCCAGGTCGGAGCAGGCGGGGGCGAAGGCGAGGTCGACACCGGTGCCGAGATCGGTGCCGAGGCCGGTCGCAGGGACAGGACTCCACCTGCCAGCGCGAGCGCGGCGAGGACGGCCGCGCACACGACCAGCACGCGGCGCTGCCGGTCCGGTTTGGGCGGGACGGGGATGTCGTCGAGGTTCTCGACGTCCGCCAGGCTCAGCCTGCCGAGCAGGCCGGGCAGCGGGGCCATCCGCAGCATCTCGGCCCGGCACTCCTCACAGCCGGGCAGATGCCGTTCGAACTCCGACCGCTCCTTGAGGTCGAGCGACCCGAAGAGGTAGGCGCCGACGTCGACGGTGTGCTGGCAGCTCACGCCTCGGTCACCCCTCTTTCCTCCAACGCGTCGCGCAGCGCCCTCAGTGCGTAGAAGCAGCGCGACTTCACCGTGCCCGGCGGGATGCCGAGCGTCTTGGCGGCCTCCGCGACCGTGCGGCGGCGGTAGTAGAGCTCGATGACGACCATCCGGTGCTCAGGCGTGAGCGCCCGCAGCGCCGACGCGATCTGCCACGTCTGCAGGACGTGCTCGACCTGGTCGCCGACCGGCGGCAGGTCCACCGGTTCCAGCGGCACCTCGGTCGCGCGTGCGTTGCGGCGGCGGTAGCCGGAGATGACCAGATTGCGGGCCACCGTGTAGAGCCACGGTGCCGCGTCGTCCGGGTTCAGCTCGTCGTAGTGCCGCCACGCGCGCAGCAACGTCTCCTGCACGACGTCCTCCGCGTGCTGGTAGTCGCCGTCGACCAGCTTCAGCACGTAGTGCTGCAGCGGGCCTCTCCAGCGGTCGTACAGCTGGATGAGGACGTCTTCGGCGGAGTCCACCCCTCCTTACTACGCCACCTCTTTCCGAAAAGTTCAGCGTTCGACGAAGCCGGTCAGGTCACCCCTGGCGTCGGACCACTGCTCACCCACAGATTCGACGTGTCCAGGGGTTTCACCCGAACGGAGAGCCTTCAACAGTTCTTCACACTTCTCACGCGGACCCTCGGCAACGACCTCGACCCGCCCGTCCGGTCGGTTCGAAGCGCTCCCCACCAGGCCCAGTTCTAGCGCCCTGGCACGCGTCCACCAGCGAAAACCAACGCCCTGAACCCGTCCACGCACCCACGCGTTTAGTCGCACGTCCACCCCCGAATGGTTGCGTAGTCACCCAAGGTGACCGAAGACGCACTCGGGGTTTATCACCCATTAGTGGTACGGTGCCGACCCGTGAGTGCCCGCAGCCTCTTACTCGGCCTGCTGATCGGTGCAACCGGCGTCGGCGGTCTGGCCGTCTCCGGTACCTCCCCTCTCGGCATCAGCTTCACGACTGCCGCGCAGAAGGAGACCACCGACGCAGCGAACCAGTTCGGCACAGGCAACGCGGCAGCACCCAACAGACAGACACCCTCTGAGAACACCGGCGTCGGTCACCCCGCGACGTCGTCGTCTTCTTCCGCTCCCACCACCTCTTCGACGACGGCGACTCCCACCTCCTCTTCCTCGTCAGCGGCTCCCACCACCACGACGACGCCTCCCCAAGCGCCGAAGCCGCCGGCCCAGCCGCAGGTGCCGGGGAACAAGACCCCCGAGCAGGCCGTCCTGGAGCTCGTGAACGACGCCCGCGCCGCGAAGGGCTGCAAGGCCCTCGTGATCGACGACCGCATCACCACCGCCGCGCAGGGCCACAGCACGGACATGGCCACCCAGAACTACTTCTCGCACGTGTCGAAGGACGGCAGGACTTTCGACCAGCGGATGCGCGAGGCCGGCTACCCGATGCCCGGCGGCGAGAACATCGCGATGGGCTACGCCACTCCGCAGGCCGTCATGGACGGCTGGATGGGCTCCAAGGGCCACCGGGAGAACATCGAGAACTGCAGCTTCACCACGATGGGCCTGGGTCTCGACACCCGCGGCAACTACTGGACCCAGAACTTCGGCTACTGACGGTTGAGCAGGGGAAACTTCGTGTACGAGAGCCCGGAACCGGACTCGCGCTCGCGCTTTCGCGGTGCACCACAGATCATCCTCGCCGCGTCCGGCGTCGTCCTGGCGACGATCTTCGCCGCCGTCGCCTCGCTGGCGGCGGGTTCGGACAGCGCCACCGAGACGCCGTCGACGCAGCTGCCGCGCAAGGAGGCCGTGCGTGACGCCCTGAGCGTCGTGCCGACGTCCTCGACCACCTCTTCGTCGGTCGAGCTGACGTCGTCGTCGTCCTCCTCGGAGAGCCCGACGTCGACCACCACGACGTCGAAGAAGCCAACGCGCGTCACGACCATCACGCGTCCTGACGGCACCACGACCACCGTCACGACCGATGACCCGCCGCCGGTCGTCACGTCGACCACCAAGCAGGACCCGGTCACGACGACCACGACCACCACTACGACGACGACCACGACGACGGCCCAGTCCACAACGACTGACAAGCCGTAGGGTTACGCCAGTCACCGCCCAGTGACGCAGGGCTACACGAAGGTGTGGCGTCGCTGAGGCTTTGGTTCGTTTCCGCCGATAACTCGAACGCAGGTCCATCCGACCGGGTTTCCCACGAGGAGATGGGTGTGTTCGAGGAAGATCATTCGCAGTCACCGACCGATGCCACACCGCCGAAGAAGCGCGTGGGCACGGTCGTGATGCTGGCTGCGGGCGGCGTGGTGGTGGCGACCCTGTTCGCCACGGTCGCGTCCATGCTGGCCACGAGCGGCCACGAGGCGAATCCGGAACGCACGTCCGCGGACGTCGTCCAGACCATGACGAGCGTGGCCCCCGACGGCAGCACCAGCACCGTCGTCGTCACCGTGTCCTCGGGCGCGCCCGCGTCGTCGGCCAAGCCGGACCGCAAGCAGGCAGCGCGGCCGAACGAGCAGCCCAAGCCGGGCGCTCCGCAGCAACCGCAGCAGCCACAGCTGACGACCAACCCCGGTGAGCCGACGCAGACGCACAGCAACCCGCCCACGTCGTGGATGGAGCCGCCGGCGTCGTCCTCTTCTCCGGCGTCGTCGACCACGTCACCGTCATCCTCCAGCTCCAGCTCGGCCTCACCGACCCCGAAGCCCTAGCTCACGGCTCGAACCGGTACCCCATGCCCGGTTCGGTCAGCAGGTGGCGCGGCCGCGCGGGTTCCGGTTCCAGCTTCCGCCGCAGCTGCGCGAGGTAGACCCGCAGGTAGTGCGTCTCCTTCTCGTACGCGGGGCCCCAGACGTCGTGCAGCAGCTGCTTCTGACCGACGAGCTTCCCGGCGTTGCGCGCGAGGACCTCGAGCAGTCCCCACTCGGTGGGCGTGAGATGGACCTCGACGTCGTCCCTGAACACCCGCTTGGCCGCCAGGTCCACGGTGAACGAGGCGGTCCGCACGACCGGCTCGTCCTCGGGGCCTGGGACGGCAGAGCGGCGGACGGCGGCGCGCAGGCGGGCGAGGAGCTCGTCCATGCCGAACGGTTTCGTCACGTAGTCGTCGGCACCGGCGTCGAGCGCGTCGACCTTGTCGGTCGAGCCGGTGCGGGCGGAGAGCACGATGATCGGCAGGGTGGTCCAGCCGCGCAGGCCGGCGATGACGTCCGTGCCGTCCATGTCCGGCAGACCCAGGTCGAGGACCACGACGTCGGGTTTGCCGTCGGCGGCGAGCTTCAGCGCCGTGACGCCGTCGTGGGCGGTGAGGACCTCGTAGCCGCGGGCCGCGAGGTTGATCCGCAGTGCGCGCACGATCTGCGGTTCGTCGTCGACCACCAGTACCTTCGTCACGAAGCCCTCTCATCGGCAGGAAGTGAGATCACCACGGTGAGGCCGCCACCGGGCGTGTCCTCCATGGTGATCGTGCCGTCCATCGCCTCGGTGAAGCCCTTCGCCACGCTCAGACCGAGACCAACGCCACCCGGCGTGCGGTCGCCGAGGCGCTGGAACGGGGCGAACACCTCCTGCGCCGTGCCGCTGGGCAGGCCGCGACCGTGGTCCACCACCCGCAGCTCAACCTCGGAACCGTGTGCGGAAGCCCGCAGCGCCACGGCTCCGGCGTAACGCAGCGCGTTGCCGACGACGTTCGCGATCACCCGTTCGAGGAGCCCGACGTCGGCCCGTACGGGTGGGAGCGACTCCGGGACGTCGACCTCGATGTCGCCGTTCACGCCGCTCAGCGCCCGTGCCACAGCCTCGTAGTAGCCGACCGCGCGGAACTGCGGCTCCACGGCACCGGTCGCGAGGCGGGAGGAGTCGAGCAGATTGTCGACCAGGGCGGTCAGCCGGTCAGCGGACTCCTCGACGGCCTCCAGCAGCTCGGCCGTGTCCGACTCCGACAACCGGAGCTCCGGGTCGCGCAACGAGCCCACGGAGGCCTTGATCGACGTCAGCGGCGTGCGGAGGTCGTGGCCGACGGCGCTCAGAAGCGCCGTGCGCAGTTCGGTCCGGGACGCCTGCCGCTGGGCTTCCACGGCCTGCTCGGCCATGCGTTGCTGCCTCAACGCGAGCAGCGCCTGGCCCGCTGCCGCCTCCAGGACGCGGCGGTCGGACGCCGGGAGCGAACGGCCCCGCAACGCCAGGTGCACCTCTGGGGTCACCGCTATGTCGACGTCCGCGTCGTCGGGCTCGTCGCACGGGCTCGCGCCGACGCACGCGACGCGGTCCCATGCGCCGTCGACGCGTTCCAGCAGTGCGACGGATGTCAGGCCGAAGTTCTCCTTCACCTTTTCCAGCAGCCGCGCGAGCGGATACGGGTTTGTCAGCACAGTGCGCGCGTACGACGCGAGAAGCGTTGCCTCGGTGCGTGCGCGCGCTGCTTGTGTGGCGCGACGGGCCGCATAGTCCACCACCAACGCCGTGGAGACGCCCACGACGATCATCGCGAAGAACGTGAGCACGTTCTGCTGCGCGTCGATCGTGAACGTGTAGAGGGGCTCGGTGAAGAAGAAGTTCAGCAACAACGCGCTGGTCAGCGCCGCCGTGAGCGCGGGGCCGAGTCCGCCGACGATCGCGACCACCAACGTGACCAGCAGGTACGCGATGACGTTCGTGGAGAAGTTCAGGTGGTTGCGCAGCGACGTGCCGGCGAGCGTCACCAGCGCCGGCCCCATGATCGCGAGGAACCACCCCAACGCGAGCCTGGTGGGCCTGAGTGGGCTGCGTGCGAACCGTGCGCGCCAACCACTGGGAGGCGCCGCGTGCGTCACCATGTGCACGTCGATCGCGCCGGACTCCTGCACGACCGTGGTACCGACGCCCGCGGAGAACACGCGCGCGAACCGTGAACGGCGCGATGTGCCGACCACGAGCTGAGTGGCGTTCACACCACGCGAGAACTCCAGCAGCGCCGTGGGCACGTCATCGCCGACAACGGTGTGGAAGGTCGCGCCGACGTCCTCCGCGAGCTTGCGGTACTTCGTCAGTGCGTGAGGGTCGGCTCCCGCGAGACCGTCGCCCCTGAGCACGTGCACGACCAGAAGGTCGCCCCCCGCGCGCGTGGCGATGCGACGCGCGCGCCGGATGAGCGTCTCGCTCTCAGGGCCGCCGGTGATGGCCACGACGACGCGTTCGCGCGCCTCCCACGTGTCCGTGATCTGCTGTTCGGCCCGATAGCGCATCAACGCGACATCGACCTGGTCGGCGACCCAGAGCAGCGCGAGCTCGCGGAGAGCGGTGAGGTTGCCGACGCGGAAGTAGTTGCCGAGAGCAGCGTCGATCTTGTACGCCGCGTAGACGTCACCGTGTGCGAGCCGCCGCCGCAGCGCTTCCGGCGTGAGGTCGACGAGCTGCATCTGGTCGGCTTTGCGGACGACCTCGTCGGGCACGGTTTCCTGCTGCGTGACGCCCGTAATGCGGTGCACGACGTCGTTCAGGGATTCCAGGTGCTGCACGTTGACGGTCGAGAGCACGTCAATCCCGGCGTCGAGGAGTTCCTCGACGTCCTGCCACCTTTTTGCATTACGGGATCCGGGCGCGTTCGTGTGCGCGAGTTCGTCGACGACGGCGACCTCGGGCGCGCGGGCCAGGACGGCGTCGACGTCCATCTCGGTGAGTTCGACGCCGCGGTGCGCGAAGTGCCTGCGCGGCACGATTTCCAGGCCCTCGACCAGTTCGGCGGTCTTGGCCCGGCCGTGGGTCTCCACAAATCCGATGACCACATCTGTGCCGCGTTCCCGCCGGCGATGCGCCTCACCGAGCATGGAGAACGTCTTGCCGACACCGGGTGCGGCCCCGAGGTAGATCCGGAGCTCGCCACGCCTGGGTTTCGCACTCACCGGACCAGTCTGCCCCTGGCCCCGCATGGACTGTTCGGGGGTACGCGCTGCGCCACCCGCGACACACGTGCTCCTTCCCACACCTTTGACCGGAGATCTGTCTCGTTGAATCATGCTTCAGCACGGCGCCCGTTCGAGTGAGCCTCCCTACGCTTTTTACGCCGTTTACCAGGACATTTAAGTGTGTCGGACGCGCGCCGTGACACCCCGCGTCACCACAACGGCCGAATGGGTTATCGGCAGTTGGCGGATAGCGCGCGGAGCGTGAATGAGGGAAAGTTCCAGGGTTCGTGTCCGAATTCGGACAATCACATGCGCGCGGAGAAACGATGCCCACCACCGTCACCAACCACGAGGCACTTCAACTCGTGGTGGCCGTGCACCGGCTGGTGCGTAGTCTTCGACAGGCCGCTCCGGCCCGTCGTTTGCAACCCACCCAGTTATTGGTGCTGTCAGAACTGAGCGCCCACGGCCCGATGCGGATCGGCGAGATCGCGGTGCGCGCGCTGTGTTCGCAGCCGACCGCGACAACGGTCGTGACCAGCCTCGAGTCCACCGGCCTCGTCCGCAGAGAACCCGACGCCGCCGACGGCAGAGCGACGATAGTCGTGCTCACCGAAGTCGGTCGCGAGACGATCGCGTCGCTGGCTCACGGCGAGGCCGAACTATTGAGTGAAAGAATGTCCGAACTTTCGCCGGAAGACAGAGACCTCCTGCGTTCGGCCATGCCGGTATTGCGCCACCTGGCGGAACCGCAGGAAAACAAGTAGGAGCGGGACCCCCGACAGGTCCCGCTCCTCGCATTACTTGCTGGGTGACACGGAAGTGGGTGCCACCGAGCTGGAAGGTGCGCTTCCAGAACTCGACGGCGGCGTATCCGGCGTTGATGACGGAGCGGACACGCTCGGTGCCACGGTGTAACAGGTTCCGTTTTCATAGTCGATCTTCGGTCGCGGATACCTGTTAGCCGGAATCATCGGTTCCGGGTCACTTCCCCTGCAGCCGTAGTACTGCCGGGACGCGTTGATGGGATTGCCGTCCTGGTCGTACAACAGCACGTTGGTGAGCCACTTGCCGTTCTCGTCTTGGACGTAGATGTTCTCGTAGGTCTCCACGGACGGCACCGGGTACGACTGCCGCGACGTGTTGTACGCGAGGTTGTTCGCCGCCACGTCGACCACCTGGAACAGCAACCCGACCGCCAGCGCGGACGCCGGCAGGCTGAACCACAGCCACCGCCGGTCGACCTTGGCGCGAGGCCCCGCGAACACCGAGATCACGGCGATCGCGGCGATGAACAGGAACCCGGGGATGTCACGGCCGGCGAGCAACACGGCCCCGAGCCCGAGCAAGCCGGCCCGCGCCAGCCACCACGCTGGCTGCAGCGACTTCAGGTAGGTGATCGCCCGCTCCGCCGGCGTGCCCTCCTCCGGCGTCAGCCACTGCTGGATCCGGCGCGTCTCCGGCAGGTCCATGATCTCGGCCTGTGCCGGCCCGCGGTCGTGCACCAGGACGAGGCTGAGCACCAGGATCACCGCCGGCAGCAGGAGGAGGAACACCGGCTCCCGCAACGTCGACGCCGCCACGAGCAACGTGATCCCCGTGGCGATGGCGAGCCCCCACGCCGCCACCCGAGGCCTGGTCAGCCGGCCCGACTTGGTGGTGACCGGCAACCGCTCCGTCCGCGGCGGATATCCGGCAGCCTGGCGCAACTCCTGCGCGTACTGCTCAGGCGACCCGAGCCGCTGCTCGATCGTCTCGTTCTCACCCAACTCCGTCGACAACTCGGCGACGTGAGCCTCGACGTCCTCCATGATCTCGGCGACCTCGTGGGGCGGCAGGTCGTCGAGGGCCGCACGCATCCCGGCCAGGTAATGCTCGACACCGAGTGCTTGCGTGTTCATGCTGCGACCTCCTCGAGCAGGCCGTTCAACGTGCTGGCGAACGACCTCCACGTCTCCCTCGACTCAGCCAGGCGCGCCCGCCCGGTCTCGTTGATGCTGTAGTACTTGCGGTGCGGCCCCTCTTCACTCGGCACCACGTACGAGGTCAGCATCCCCGCGTTGTAGAGCCGTCGCAGCGTGCCGTACACCGACGCGTCCCCCACGTCGTTCAATCCCCCGGCGCGCAGTCTGCGCACCACGTCGTACCCGTATCCGTCGTCCTTGCGCAGCACCGCAAGCACAGCCAGATCCAGCACCCCTTTGAGCAGTTGACTTGTGTCCATGACCCCTCCGGCCCGCTCTTGCGCGGTGAACACTACTACGCATCGCGCAGTACTGTCTAATACGTTAGCGCTACCGTGTCGCCGCATGGGCGGCGTCTTCATCAACTACCGGCGACATCCGGCACGCGACGCCTTCGCCGCGACCCTGCACGACCGGCTCGCATCGCGTTTCACCAGCGGGAACGTGTTCCTCGACGTCACGTCGATCAAGCCGGGAGAGCGCTATCCCAACCGGCTGCGCCGCCATCTGGACCGGGCCGACGTCGTGATCGCGATCGTGCACCCCGAGTGGGTGCGGGACCTGCGCTCGGGCCTCGACTGGGTGCGGTGGGAGATCGAGCACGCGTTCGCCGAGGGCAAGACGATCATTCCGCTGCTGCTGGACGGCGCCAGGATGCCCACCGCGCAGGAGCTGCCTCGCTCGATCCGGGAGTTCGCGCATCTCCAGGCTGTCGACGACGATCTGGACGTGCTGCCCGACCGGATCGGCGATCCGCTGCAGAGGTCCACCGCCGTCCGGCAGACACCGCGCCGACCGTGGACGGGTGCGCTCGCGATCATCGTGGCGGCGGTGGCCTTCGCCGCGTCGGCGTTGCTCGTGCCGGACGACATCGCGGTCTACGCCGCGGGCTTCGGCACGGTGGTGCTGATCGCCGTGATGATCTCCGTCGGTGTGGTGTCGCTGGCCCGCAAGCCGATCAACGCGAGCGAACGGCTGGTGCACGACTTCGACCCCACCCGGTACTACCTGTGGGTGGGGATCCCTGCCGGGACCTTCCTGGTCGCGCTGACCGTGGCCGTGGTGTTCAGCTCGCCGGTAGCGCCGGAGCTGCGCCCGTTCCTGATCTTCGTCGCCGGCTTCGCCATCCTCTACCTGGTCTTTCTCGTGATCCGCCAGTACCGCGCCGAGCTGGACCGCGAGCGGGACTGGCCGGCGAGGCTGCCGGAGCCGGTGCGGGCCGCGCCGGTGCGCCGGGAGCTCGAGCGCCTGCGCCGCAAGCTCGCCACCGGGGACGAGCAGCGGATCAGGTGGCACGTCCGGCACCTGGAGAACGCCGCCGACGTGCTCTCCAGGGACGCGAACCGCGGGCGGTGGACGTGGCTGGTCAGCGACCAGCCGGTGGCGCTGACGCTCTACGCGGGATGGGCGGCGGCGATCGCGGGGATGACGTCGGCGATCGCGCTGGTGATCATCGCGGGTATCGCGGCGATCACCGCGGAAGCGGCTTTTCGCAGGCAGCGATGGGTACGGCAGAGCCTGGCCGACGAGGTGCACGCCCAGGCCCAGCGCATCCTGGACAGGCTGTGATCAGGTCCGCGGGCGCGGCTGGCAGCGCGGGCAGGAGAAGGAGGACCGGTTCATGAACGGCTCGCGGACGATCGCCGTCCCGCACCGCTTGCACGGCTCGTTCTCCTGGCCGTAGGCGTTCAGCGACCTGTCGAAGTAGCCGGACTGGCCGTTGATGTTGACGTACAGCGCGTCGAACGAGGTGCCACCCTGACCGAGCGCCTCACGCATCACGTCTGTGGCGTGATCCAGCAGCTCAGCGGCCTTCGCCTTCGTCAGCTTGTCCGTCATCCGGGTGCCGTGCAGCTTGGCCCGCCACAGCGCCTCGTCGGCGTAGATGTTGCCGATGCCGGAGACCAGCGTCTGGTCCAGCAGGGCGCGTTTGATCTCCGTGTGACGCAGGCGCAACGCGCGTACAGCAGCATCACGGGAGAACAGGGGGTCCATGGGGTCACGCGCGATATGCGCGACGGAGTCGGGGACCAGGGTGCCGTCGACCTCGACCAGCTCGGCCAGCGCGAGGCCGCCGAAGGTTCTCTGGTCGACAAAGCGCAGCTCCGGGCCGTCATCGGCAAACCGGAACCGTACGCGAAGGTGTTTCTCGTCCGGGGCCGAGGACGGCTGGACGAGCATTTGGCCGCTCATGCCCAGATGGGCCAGCATGGCGGCTTTGTCGGCCAGTTCCACCCAGAGGTACTTGCCGCGGCGCCTGGCGGCGGCCATGGGCTGGCCTGCCAGGCGCGCGCAGAAGTCCGCGGAGCCCAGATCGTGTCGCCGGATGGCTCTCGGGTGGAGGACCTCCACCGAGGAGATGACCCGGCCGGCGACGTGAGCTTCAAGGCCGAGGCGAACTACCTCGACCTCTGGGAGTTCGGGCACTTCAGGCTTCGGACTTGCCCTCGTCGACGGGCTGCGCTTCGATCACGGCCGCCTGCGGCTTGGTGGGCTTGAGCACCCACACACCGGCACGGCTCGTGTCCCTGACCAGCACAAGTCCCTGGATTCCTCCGCTGCGGGAGGTGTTCACCGGGCCGCGAGCGGAGCGGCTGCGGCGGTTCGTGCGGTACCTGGTCGCATACATTGCGTTTCTCAGTCTTCCTCGGATGGGAGGGTCCCTGGCGTCACCGAGGCGCCGTTCTGTCCGTTTGCGGATGCGGCCGACTCCTGCTCGGCCTTGACCCGCTCCGACAGAACATGATAAGCCGCCTCGGCGGCTTTCTGCTCGGCTTCCTTCTTGGTGCGCCCATCACCCTTGCCGTAGGGCTGGCCACCGACGAGCACCGTGGCGGTGAACTCCTTGCGGTGATCCGGCCCCTGGTCGTCCACGCGGTACTCCGGGACGCCGAGACTGGCTTGGGCGGTGAGCTCCTGCAGGCTTGTCTTCCAGTCCAGTCCAGCACCCAGAAGGGGAGCTTTGGCCAAGAGTGGATCGAACAGCCGGTGAACGAACGTTCGTGCGGTATCGATACCGAACTGCAGGTACACCGCACCGATGACGGCCTCGAGGCCGTCGGCGAGGATGCTCGCCTTGTCCCTGCCGCCGGTCAGCTCTTCGCCGCGGCCGAGCAGCAGGTGTGCACCAAGCCCGCCTTCGCCCAGGTCACGCGCCACGCCCGCCAGTGCGTGCATGTTCACCACGCTGGCGCGCAACTTCGCGAGCTGACCCTCTGGAAGATCGGGATGGGTGCGGTAGAGGTGGTCGGTGACGACCAACCCGAGCACGGCGTCTCCCAGGAACTCGAGACGCTCGTTCGGCGGCAGACCGCCGTTCTCGTACGCGTACGACCGGTGGGTGAGTGCAAGCCCGAGCAGCTCGGCGTCCAACTGGACGCCGAGCGCTTCGGACAATGTCGCGCGGTCAGCTTGCGGAGCGCGCGGCGGCTTTCCCCCCACTACGAAACCGAGGAGATCAGGCCGGCTGAGCGACCTGGCGGCCAGCGTACTGACCACAGGCCGGGCAGGCGACGTGCTGCGGCTTCGGCTGGCGGCAAGCCTTGTTGGAGCACGCCACCAGGTGCACGGCAGACGTCTTCCACTGGGAACGGCGCGCACGGGTGTTGGCGCGCGACATCTTCCGCTTCGGGACGGCCACGACTACTTCTCCTCGTTGTTGTCATCGCTGAACCGCTCTTGCAACGCGGCCCACCGAGGGTCAATCGTCTCATGCCCGTGGTCGGGCCCGAGCTCCGCCCACCTACCGCCGCACTCGGAGCAAAGCCCCTTGCAGTCCGGCTCGCAGAGCGGCACCTGCGGCAGCGCGAGGACGATGGCGTCCCGCACCACAGGCTCGAGGTCGATCAGATCGTTGGAGATCCGGCTGACCTCGTCTTCATCAGTGGTCTCGTCCGTGGTGCTGTCCGGCCACGCGTACAGCTCCGTGATCCGGACCTCGACCTCGTCGGTGAGCGGCTCGAGACACCTCGAACACTCCCCTTCGACCTTGGCGAACGCCGTCCCCGACACGAGCACGCCCTCCACGACCGACTCGGTCAGGAGGTCGAGCTCCACCTCTCCGCCATCTGGCACCGCGATCACGCCGAGCAGCCCCACGCCTGCCGCGGGAACCGACCGGACGAAGGGTCGGCTCGACCCGGCGCGACGGCCGAGGTCCCTGGTGTCGATGACCCAGGGCCCTGATGCTGTGGGACGCGTGGACGCGTGACGATGCTCAGTCATGATCAGATTGGTTGCCGACGGGGACCTACCACGTCCAGCCGGTCCAGGGTACGGGACGACGGGCTCACGCGTGAAATCGGCAGGTGATCGCACCTGTCAGACGTAGCGCGAATCACACTTCCAGCCGCCCTCTCCGCTGTTCGAGGGCCACGCGGGGACCCTGCGTCCTCTCCTGGAGTACGAAAGCTCCCCGCGTACTGCTCGCAAACACGAAAGGGTGACGGCTAGGCGCCGTAGTCGAACGGTGCGGCGGCACCCGCGACGGCCGGCCCACGCAGGTGCGAACGGCCCTTCCCGACCGACCGCAGCGTGTGTGCGAGGAGGTCCTCGAAGTCCGCGAGCTTGCCGTCCACGTACGCGTCGCACTCCGACCGCAGCCGGATGGCCTCGCTCTGCGCGGCGTCGAGGATGCGCGCCGACTCGGCGTGCGCGGCCCGGACGACCTCCTGCTCGTTGACGAGCCTGGCCTGCTCGGCACGGCCGTCCTCGGTGGCGCGCTCGTAGTTGGCGCGACCGGCCTGGATCATCCGCTCCGCCTCGCCGTGCGCGCGGCCGACCAGGTCGTCGTACTCCTGACGACCGGCGGCGACGGTGCGTTCCGCCTGGTCCTCTGCCTCGGCGATCATCCGCTCGGCGCGGGCGCGGGCGTCGGACAGCATCGCCTCCGCCTCGGCCTGGGCCTCCGCGAGGATCCGGTCGGCGTCCGCACGGGCCTTCGACACGCCGGCCTCAGCCTCGTGCTTGGCCTTGCCGACCAGCTCTTCCTTGTGGTCCAGCACGTCCTGCGCGTCGTCGAGCTCCGCGGGGATCGCGTCGCGCACGTCGTCGAGCAGTTCGAGCACATCACCGCGCGGCACCACGCAACCCGAGGTCATCGGAACTCCGCGCGCTTCCTCGACGATCGTGACGAGCTCGTCGAGTGCCTCGAACACCCGGTACACGTCTCACTCCCTAACCCCTGTGGCTCCCACCCACAAGTGTGCCCTGCCGATCTCCCCGAAAGAGGGAGATCGGCAGGGCGTGTCAGGATTTGGCGTGACCTTCACGATCAGGCGGGCCACCGCCGCCGATGTCGACCCGATCGTGGCAATGCTCGCCGACGATCCCCTTGGCGCCCAGCGCGAGAAGCCGGGCGATCCCGGCTACCTGAAGGCGTTCGAGGTGATCGACGCCGACCCGCACCAGTTCCTCGCCGTGGCCGAGTCCGACGGCGAGGTCGTGGGCACCCTGCAGCTCACGTTCACCTCTGGCCTGTCCCGCCTGGGCATGGCCCGCGCGACCGTCGAGGCCGTACGGGTGCGCTCCGACCAGCGCGGCAACGGCCTCGGCGAACGCCTGCTGCGCTGGGCGATCGACGAGGCACGCGCACGCGGTTGCGGCCTGGTCCAGCTGACGACGGACGCGTCACGCGTGGACGCGCACCGCTTCTACGAGCGACTGGGCTTCACCGCGTCGCACGTGGGGATGAAGCTTCCGCTCTAACGGTTCTCGTCGAGGCGCTGCTGGAGACGCTGCTCGATGCTCTTCGGCAGCAGCGACGACACGTCTCCCCCGTACGTCGCAACCTCCTTGACCAGCGAGGACGCCACGAACGAGTAGGCGGGCGTGGTCGGCATGAACAGCGTGTCGACCCCGGTGAGCTGGTGGTTCATCTGCGCCATCTTCAGCTCGTAGTCGTAGTCGCTGACCGCACGCAGACCCTTGACGATGGCCTTGATGTCGTTCTCGCGGCAGTAGTCGACCAACAGGCCGTGCCAGGAGTCCACCCGGACGTTCGGCCACTGCGCCGTGACCTCGCGCAGCATCTCGATCCGCTCTTCGGTGGAGAACAGCGTGCGCTTGGTCTTGTTGTTGAGCACGGCGACTACGACCTCATCGAAGAGCTGCGCTGCTCTCCCGATGATGTCCAGGTGACCGTTGGTTACCGGGTCGTAGGAGCCGGGCGTCACGGCACGCGTCATGAGGCGGACGTTAGCACCCGATCGGATGCCTCCAGGCGTGTCCGTGGTTCTCATCACCCATCAGAACGCACCTGCCCCCAGTACACCGCCGTGTCGCCATATCGCTTGGCACGCAAGGGTTCTACTTGATCAGGCCAGGCTGGTTCGCTGCTTCGCGAAGCACGCTCCACGATGAGCACCGCATCCTCCGCGAGCCGATGCGCGAGCCCGTGCAGCACCTTCTTCAACTCGTCGTCGGTCACCGCGTACGGCGGATCGGCGAACACGACGTCGAACTTCTCACCTTCACCCGTGACGTACGCCTCGGCCGTGCGGTTGGCGACGACCGTGTTGCCGAACCCGAGCTCCTTGGCGTTGGCCTTGAGCACCTCGGCGGCCCGCCGATCCGACTCCACGAACGTCGCGTGCCCGGCTCCTCGGCTCAACGCCTCGAACCCGAGCGCGCCGGACCCCGCGTAGAGGTCCAGCACCTTCACGCCGTCGAGGTCCATCATCGACTCGAGCGCGCTGAAGAGCGCTTCCCTGACCCGCTCGGACGTGGGCCTCGTCCCCTTCGGCGGCACCTTGAGCCTGCGGCCTCCCGCGGTCCCGGCAACAATTCGCGTCACCCGCTCATCGTCCCAGGTGCATCCTGCGCACATGACCCGGTGCTCGTGACGTGCCCGTCGTTGCGGAGCACAGGCCGTGGTGACACCTCAGGCCGCCTGGTCTGAGCGGCCTGAGGTCACGTGCGCCCGCCACGAGCGCGCTACCGCCCCAGGTGCGCCCCACCGTTGACGGCCAGCACCTGCCCGGTGATGTGCCCCGCGTGCTCCGACGCCAGGAACGCCACCAGCGCCGCCACGTCCTGCGGCGTCCCGGCCCGCCCGTTCTTGGTCTGCCCGATCAACATGTTCAACCGCTGCTCGGTCATCGAGTCGCCGAAGAACTCCGTGTCGACGATCAGCCCGGGCGAGACGACGTTGGCGGTGATCCCACGCGCCCCCAGCTCACCGGCCAGGTCCGCCGTCCACGCCTCGATCGCGGCCTTCGCGGCTCCGTAACTGCCACCGCCCCGCCGTCCCGCGATGGACCCGATGTTGATCACACGCCCGTTGTCCGCGAACCTCGGCGAGAGCGCCTCTGTGACGAGGACCGCACTGATGACGTTGGCTTCGTAGTTGGCGAGCCACCTCGACTTCGTGTCGGCGTGGCTGATGTTGCCGCCCGCGTTGTTGACCAGAACGTCCACTTCGGACGGAAGGTCCTCCAGCGCCTTCGCCACCGCGGCCGGGTCCGTCGCATCAAAGGCGACGTGCTTGACCCCCGGCACCTCGGCCAGCACGTCCGCACGACGACCGGTGATCGTGACGTCCAGCCCTTGCCCGACAAGCTCGAGAGCGATGGCCCGACCGATACCGGTGCCACCACCCGTGACAACAGCAGTGCGCATTGCTTCCCCAGCAGTACTCATCCCCCAAACCTACGCAACCGGGGGATGACCCGCGCGCCATTACGCGAGTGCCTGCCACCACCCGTCAACCTCTGCGGGCGAATCCACATCAACCCGCTCCCCAGGTCGAGGCACCGCCAACTTCAGCCCCCGCCCCTTGGCCTCCCGCCAAACCCGATCCACAGGCTCAGTCCAAGCATGCAGCGCAAGGTTGAACGTCGCCCAGTGCACCGGAATCAACAGCCCACCCCCGAGATCCTCGAACGCCTGCACCCCTTCCTCAGGCGTCATGTGGATATCAGGCCAAGCATCCCCATACGCACCAACCTGCATGAGCACAACATCAAACGGCCCATGCTCGGCCCCGATCGCCTTGTACCCGGCGAAGTACCCTGTGTCTCCGCTGTAGAAGACGGCCCGTTCGCCACGCTTGATGGCCCACGAAGCCCACAACGTGACGTTCCGCTGCACCGACCGCCCAGAAAAGTGCTGCGCCGCAGTACAGGTGAGCGTGAACCCGTCGACGGAGAACGACTCGTCCCAGTCCAACTCCACAACCCGATCAGCAGGAACATCCCACCGGGCAAGGTGAGCCCCCAGCCCCAACGGCACCACGAACACCGCAGAGGTCGACCGCGTCAGTTCCTGCACAGTCTCCATGTCGAGATGGTCGTAGTGATCATGCGAGATCACCACAGCACTCAAGGCAGGCAAATCCGTCAACGCATGCGGAACCGGATGCAACCTACGAGGCCCGACGTGCGCGGAAGGCGAGACCCGGTCACTCCACACGGGATCCAGCAACACAGCGGCACCGTCGATCTCGATCAACGCGGAAGCATGCCCGTACCAGGTGACGTGCAGCCCGGACGACACCGGCGCAGCAGGCCCCACCAGCGGCACCTCGGCAGACGGCTTCCGATCCGCCCCGCCGAAGATGAAGTCGCGCACGGAGAAGGAGTCGCGGTCAGGAACGGTGCTGACCACCTTGTCGTTGTGGAACTTCCCGTCGCGGTACCGCGGCGAGCGCGCCATCCGAGCAGGATCCGGCTTGCCACCCAGCTGCCGAGGCACATCCCGCAACGCCCACGCCACGCCCGCCAGTCCGAGCAGACCGGCCAACGCCTTCTTCATGATCGAACCCCTCTTCCCTGACCCGTGCTCGGTGCAACGCAGGAAATGGTCGCCGAGTTCCACCCCGCTCGCAGAACGGTGAAGGGAACCTTCATCCACCTCACGTGGACGAAGGTTCCCTTCACCGCAAAACAGCGCGAACCTGGGCTACTCCAGAACGATCAACAGGTCGCCGCCCTCCACCTGCTGGGCGCCGCGCAACGCCAGGCGCTGCACGCGACCGGCCTTGGGGGCGGTGATCGCGGCCTCCATCTTCATCGCCTCGATCGTCGCGACCGTCTGGCCGGCCTCCACCGAATCGCCCTCGGCCACCGCCGCCGTCACCACGCCCGCGAACGGGGCCGCGACGTGGTTCGGGTTACTCCTGTCGGCCTTCTCCGCGGCCGGGATGTCGGCCGCCACGGAGCGGTCGCGGACCTGGATCGGGCGCAGCTGGCCGTTCAGGGTCGCCATGACCGTGCGGATACCGCGCGCGTCGGCCTCGGAGATCGCCTCCAGGCCGATCAGAAGCCGGACACCCGGCTCCAGGTCGACGGAGTACTCCTCGCCGGGGCGCAGGCCGTAGAAGAAGTCCTTGGAGCGCAACACCGACGTGTCGCCGTAGGCGTCCCGGTGAGCCTGGAACTCCTTCGTGGGCGCGGGGAACAGCAACCGGTTCAAGGTCGCGCGGCGGTCGTCGACGAGACCCGCCTCGTCCTCCGGGGAGAGCTCCTCGACCGGCTTCGGGGCCGGGCGGCCCGCCAGGGCCTTCGAGCGGAACGGCTCCGGCCAGCCGCCGGGCGGGTCGCCCAGCTCGCCGTGCAGGAAGCCGATCACCGACGCCGGGATGTCGAACTTGCCGGGGTCCTTCTCGAACTCGGCAGGCTCCACGCCGGCGCCGACGAGGTGCAGCGCGAGGTCGCCGACGACCTTGGACGACGGCGTCACCTTCACGAGGTGGCCGAGCATCCGGTCGGCGGCCGCGTACATGGACTCGATCTCCTCGAACTTCTCGCCGAGACCGAGAGCCACCGCCTGGGTGCGCAGGTTGGAGAGCTGTCCGCCGGGGATCTCGTGGTGGTACACGCGGCCGGTCGGGCCGGGGATGCCGGACTCGAACGGCGCGTAGATCTTGCGCACGGCCTCCCAGTACGGCTCGAGGTCGCACACGTTCTGCAGGTTCAGGCCCGTCGCGTGCTCGGTGTGGTCGGTCAGCGCCACGATCGACGACAGCGGCGGCTGCGACGTCGTGCCCGCCATCGACGCGGTGGCGCCGTCGATCGCGTCCACGCCCGCCTGGATCGCGGCGAGGTACGTGGCCAGCTGGCCGCCGGCCGTGTCGTGCGTGTGGAGGTGGACCGGGAGGTCGAACTCCTTGCGCAGAGCCGAGATCAGGCGTGCGGCGGCAGGTGCCCTCAAGAGCCCGGCCATGTCCTTGACCGCAAGCACGTGGGCGCCGGCGCCCACGATCTGCTCGGCCAGCTTGAGGTAGTAGTCCAGTGTGTACAGACGTTCGTCCGGGTTGGACAGATCGCTCGTGTAGCAGAGCGCGACCTCGGCCACGGCGGTTCCGGTCTCGCGCACGGCCTCGATCGCCGGGCGCATCTGCTCGACGTCGTTCAGCGCGTCGAAGATCCGGAAGATGTCGATGCCGGTGTCCGTCGCCTCCTGCACGAACGCCTTGGTGACGGCCTCCGGGTACGGCGTGTAGCCGACCGTGTTCCGTCCGCGCAGCAGCATCTGCAGGTTGATGTTCGGCACGGCCTCGCGCAGCGCGGCGAGGCGCTCCCACGGGTCTTCCGCGAGGAACCGCAGCGCCACGTCGTAGGTCGCGCCGCCCCAGCACTCCAGGGACAGCAGCTCGGGCGTCATGCGCGCGACGTGCGGCGCGACGGCGAGCATGTCCTTGGTGCGTACTCGAGTCGCGAGCAGCGACTGGTGCGCGTCGCGGAACGTCGTGTCCGTGACACCGACGGCCTTGCTCTCGCGCAGCCACCGCGCGAAGCCCTCAGGGCCGAGCTCGACGAGCTTCTGCTTCGACCCGGCGGGCGGCTCGGCGTTGAGGTCGACGATCGGCAGCTTCTCGCGCGGGTCGACCGCGGTCGGGCGGGTGCCGTTCGGGTGGTTGACCGTGACGTCCGCGAGGTAGGTCAGCAGGCGCGTGCCGCGGTCCGCCGAGTGGCGCGCTGTCAGCAGGTGCGGGCGCTTCTCGATGAACGACGTGGTGACGCGGCCCTCGTAGAAGTCCGGGTCGTCCAGCACAGCCTGGATGAACGGGATGTTCGTGGACACACCGCGGATGCGGAACTCCGCGATCGCACGGCGCGCACGGGCGACGGCGAGGCCGAAGTTGCGGCCGCGGCACGTGAGCTTCACGAGCATCGAGTCGAAGTGCGGGCTGATGGCCATACCCGCGCCCGCCGTGCCGCCGTCGAGGCGGATGCCGGAGCCACCGGGAGAGCGGTAGGCGCTGATCGTGCCGGTGTCCGGGCGGAAGCCGTTGGCCGGGTCTTCCGTCGTGATCCGGCACTGCAGAGCGGCACCGCGCAGCTGGACGGTGTCCTGGGACAGGCCGAGGTCGTCGAGCGTCTCGCCGGACGCGATGCGCATCTGCGACTGCACGAGGTCGACGTCGGTCACCTCCTCGGTGACCGTGTGCTCGACCTGGATGCGCGGGTTCATCTCGATGAAGACGTAGTTGCCCTGCGGGTCGAGCAGGAACTCGACGGTGCCGGCGTTGCGGTAGCCGATGTGGCGGGCGAACTTCACCGCGTCGTTGCAGATGCGCTCGCGCAGCTCGGGATCGAGGTTCGGCGCGGGCGCGATCTCGATGACCTTCTGGTGGCGCCGCTGCACCGAGCAGTCGCGCTCGAAGAGGTGGATCACGTTGCCCTGGCCGTCGGCGAGGATCTGCACCTCGATGTGGCGCGGCTCGACCACGGCCTGCTCGAGGAACACCGTCGGGTCGCCGAACGCCGACTCCGCCTCGCGGGACGCCGCTTCGAGGGCTTCGCGCAACGCGGCCGGGTCGTCGACCTTGCGCATGCCACGGCCGCCACCACCGGCGACCGCCTTGACGAAGACCGGGAAGCGCATCGACTTCGACGCTTCGAGCAGCTCGTCGATGTTCGACGACGGCGGGCTCGACTCCAGCACCGGCAGCCCCGCCTCGCGGGCGGCGGCGATGGCGCGCGCCTTGTTGCCGGTCAGCTCCAGCACCTCGGCTACGGGGCCGATGAACGTGAGACCCGCCTCGCGGCACGCCATCGCCAGCTCGGGGTTCTCGGAGAGGAAGCCGTAGCCGGGGTAGATGGCGTCGGCGCCCGCCTTGCGGGCGGCCTTGATGATCTCGTCGACGGAGAGGTACGCGCGGACGGGGTGTCCTGGCTCTCCGATCTCGTACGACTCGTCCGCCTTCAACCGGTGCAGGGAGTTGCGGTCTTCGTGAGGGAAAACGGCGACCGTTCCCGCGCCCAGTTCGTAGGCGGCCCGGAACGCGCGAATCGCGATCTCGCCGCGGTTGGCGACAAGAACCTTGCGGAACATCCGTAGCCCTCCCGGAGTTACTCGACGGTCAGTTCGGGCACGTTACCGTGCGACTCTTGCCTGTTGGGAGGACTGTCTCACGTGATGGGTGTCATCGTGATCGGTCTTGTTCGTGAGGATTCTCGCGGTTTGAGAGCTAGCTTGATACCCACCACCCGGTCAGACTCCGGCCGGTAGTGGGTTTAACCAGATCGAGTGACGATCTTGGGAACTATCTCGGTAGGGTGAGCCATATGGCCGGGGCTGATGGAGCCGGGCAGCCTACTGCCCGCACACCGCATTTCGACGTTGTCCTTCGTGGTTACAACCAGCGACAGGTGAACGAACGAGTCACTCGCCTGGAGTTCGACCTCAAGAACTCGAACCGCGCCCGCGACGCGGCGGCAGCGCAGGTCGGCGAGCTCACCAAACTGTTGAACTCGATGCGCGCGGACCTCGACAAGACCAAGACGCAGCTCCAGAACCTGGCCAACAGCCCCGTGAGCGCCTCGAACGTCACCGAGCGTGTCCGCGTGATGATGAGCCTCGCCGAGGAAGAGATCGCGGACATCCGCAAGGACGCCCTCGACAAGGCCGCCGCAACGCGTGCCGAGGCCGAGAAGCAGGCCGCGGAGCAGCGCGAGCAGCACAACCGCCTGCTCGCCGAGACCGAGGCCCGCCGCAAGCAGCTGGAGGTCGCCCACCAGCAGCGCACGACCGAGCTGGAGAAGCAGTTCGCCGAGCGCAAGGCCGAGCTGGAGGCCGAACACGAGGCATTGCGCGCGAAGCTCACCGCCGAGCACGAGGCCCTGGTCGCCGAGGTGCGCGCGGAAGGCGAGCGCGTCGCTGCCGAGTTCGAGCAGAAGTCGGCCGACCTGGACGCCCACCGCGTGGAGCTCGACCGGAAGTACAAGGCGTACCACGACGATCTCGACAAGGAGTACGACGGCCTCAAGGCGACGCTGACCGCCGAGCACCAGAAGGTGCTGGCCGACGCGAAGGCCGAGGCCGAGCGGATCGCCGCCGAGTCCGAGGCGCAGCGCGTCGACGCGCTGCAGAAGCTCGACGAGGCGCTCAAGGCCAAGCAGGCCGAGGCCGAGAAGGCGCTCGCCGACCTGGAGGCCGAGTCGCTCGCGAAGGCGGCCGCCACGGTCAGCGCGGCGGAGGAGAAGGCAGCGACCGTGCGGCGCGAGGCCGACGAGAAGGCGCAGTCGACCGTCGCCGAGGCCACGCAGAAGGCCGAGACGGTCGTGCGCGAGGCCGACGAGAAGGCCACGACGCTGGTCCGTGACGCGGAAGCCAAGACGTCCACGCTGGTCCGCGAGGCCGAGGAGAGGTCCGCGGCCGCAGTGGCCGAGGCCGACCAGCGCGCCGCCGCGGCAGCCGAGAAGGAGGCGTCGCTGCGTTCGGCGCACGACAACCTCGCCAAGCAGTTCCACGCCGCGCAGGCAGCGGTGGAGGCGGCGATGTCGGTGCTGAAGCCGCTGGAGGACGGGTCCAACGGCTCGGACGGCTCCGACGGGACGGATGATTCCGACGGGGAGAAGACCCAGCAGCTGCCCAGGCCGCGCTAGTGGTTCGGGAACGGCGGTAGGTCGCCCGTGGCCCAGCTGGTGTAGCACTTGCCGTTCGACGCGTAGTCGCTCGCGAACCCGATGAGCGACTTCCCGTCGAGCGACGCGACATCGGCGGGGTGGAAGTTCGGGCAGAGGTCGTCCCGCGCACTCGGCACCGCCACCGGCGCGGGGACCTCGTACCAGCCGTCCCTGCCGCCGTTCTCCGAGACGAGGACGGTCCTGCCATTGCCGGGACCGATCTTGCCGTCCGCGGTGCGCCGGACGACGCGGGGCCAGCGGCGCCTGGCCGGGCGACACAGAGCAGGCTGCGCGAGACCGAACAGCGCAACGGCTGGCCGAGGCAGAGCCGGGCGGCGCGGAGCCAGTGCGGCGCTACGCCTTCTCCAGGAAGTCCGCCCTCTCCTCCGTCAGGAGCGTGGCCACCATGCCCGCCAGCCCAGGGTGCTGCTGCAGGTCCGGGTCCTGATCCACGACGGCCTGGGCTGCTACCCGGGCCTCGGCGATGATGTCCTCGTCGCGCAGCAGCGAGAGCATTTTCAGGGTCGAGCGGCGGCCCGACTGGGCGGCGCCCAGGATGTCGCCCTCGCGGCGGAGTTCGAGGTCGAGCTGGGCCAGTTCGAAACCGTCCAGAGTGGACTCTACGGCGCGGAGGCGTTCCATCGTGGCCGTCATCTCCGGCATCTCGGTCACCAGCAGGCAGAGGCCGGGGGCGCTGCCTCGGCCCACGCGGCCGCGCAGCTGGTGGAGTTGCGAGACGCCGAAGCGGTCGGCGTCCATGATGGCCATGACGGTGGCGTTCGGGACGTTGACGCCGACCTCGATGACGGTGGTGGCGACCAGGACCTGGACCTGGTTGGCGGCGAAGGCTCGCATCACGGCGTCCTTCTCCTCCGGGGGCATGCGGCCGTGCAGGATCTCGACGCGCAGGCCGCGCAGCGGGCCCTGGACGAGCATGTTCGCCACGTCGATCACGGAGAGCGCTGGGCGCTTGTCCTCGTCGTCGGTCTTCGCCGGTTCTTCGTCGCCGATGCGGGGGCAGACGAAGTAGGCCTGGTGGCCCGCGGCCACCTCCTCGCGGACGCGGGCGAACGCGCGGTCCAGCCAGGCCGGCTTTTCGCGGACCGGGACCACCGAGGTCTTGATGGGTGAGCGGCCGCCCGGCAGTTCGCGCAACGCCGACACTTCGAGGTCGCCGTAGACCGTCATGGCCACCGTGCGCGGGATCGGGGTCGCGGTCATCACCAGGACGTGCGGGTTCTCCGCCGAGCCGCGGGCGCGCAGGGCGTCGCGTTGTTCCACGCCGAAGCGGTGTTGCTCGTCCACGACGACGAGGCCCAGGGAGTGGAACTCGACCTTGTCCTGGATGATCGCGTGCGTGCCGACGACGATGCCCGCCTCGCCGGTCACGATGTCGAGCAGGGCCTGGCGGCGCTGGGCCGTGTTCATCGAGCCCGTCAGCAACGTGACGCGCGTGGCGACGTCGGCGCCGCCCAGCTGGCCGGCTTGGGCGAGGTCGCCGAGCATCTCCTGCAGCGAGCGGGCGTGTTGTGCCGCAAGGACTTCCGTGGGGGCGAGCATCGCTGACTGACGGCCCGCGTCGACCGTCTGCAACATGGCTCGCAACGCGACCATCGTCTTGCCCGACCCCACTTCTCCTTGCAGGAGGCGGTTCATCGGCACCGGGGCTTCGAGGTCCGACGCGATCTGCTCGCCGACCTCGACCTGGCCCGCCGTCAGCTTGAACGGCAAGCGCGCGTCGAACGCGTCGAGGATGCCGCCGGACTTGCGCGCGCACGACGGAGCCGGACGTGCGGTGGAGGCCTTGCGTCGCTGGGCCAGGGCCAGCTGCACCGCCAGCGCCTCGTCCCACTTCAGGCGTTGCTGCGCCACGGAGATCTGCGCCCAGCTCTCCGGGCGGTGGATCGCCCGCAGCGCCTCCTCCAGGCCGATCAGGCCGTGCTCCTCCCGGAACGCGGAGGGCAGCGGGTCCTCCGGCACGCCGTCCCAGATCTCCAGCAGTTGCTTCACGCAGTTCGCGATGTTCCACGTGTTGATGTGCTGCGAGGCCGGGTAGACGGGCAGGAACGCCTGCAGGAAATCGGATCCGTCCGACTCCGGGGTGAGGATCTCGAACGCCGGGTGCACCAGCTGGAGGTTCTTCTTGTAGCGGCCGACCTTGCCCGCGAACAGGCCGCGCGTGCCCGGCAGCAGTTCCTTCTCCGCGACGAAGGCGACCTTGCCGAAGAAGACCAGGTGCAGCTCCGAGGTGCCGTCGGTGATCACGGCCTCGGTCAGCTGGCCGCGGCGCGAGGCCATCTTGCGCATGGTGCACTTGCGGACCTCGGCCTGCACCGTCACGTGCTCGTCGATCTCGAGCGAGCGGATGTCGGTCAGCTTCCCGCGCTCGTCGTAGCGGCGCGGGTAGTGGCGCAGCAGGTCACCGACCGTCGTGAGGCCGAGGCCGGTCTCCAGTGCGTCGGCGGTCTTCTTGCCGAGCAGCGGCTGCAGCTTGTCGTCGAAGGAGATCATCGCGTCCCATTGAACTACTCGACACCGACAAAAATGACCGTGTCCGGCTGGCCGCCTGGATAAGCCGTCACCTCGACCTCCGGATGGGTCACCCGCAGGTGGTCCTCCACCACGTCGACCAGGCCCTGCGGGGCGTCGGCGCCGAGGATCACCGTCACGAGCTCGCCGCCGCTGGTCAGCATGCGGTCGACCAGACGGCAGGACAGGTCCATCAACGACTCGGGCGTGGCGGGGCCCGGCTCGATCAGCACGACCTCGCCGTCCAGCATGCCCAGCAGGTCGCCCGGCTGGCAGCGGCCCACCCACGTGATGGCCTCGTCGGCGGCGATCGACAACTCGCCACGGCGCGTGGCGGCGGCGGCCTCGGCCATGGCGACAACGTCGTCACCAGCGCGGCGAGACGCGTCGTGCACTGCCAACGCCGCGAGGGCCTGCACGGGTGAGAACGTCGGCACCACCACCACGTCCTGCCCTGCGGCCTGTGCGTACGCCACGGCCTCGTCGAGAGCCTCGCGGATGTCCGGATCACCCGGCAGCACCGCGACGTGACGCGCGCGCGTCGACACGATGGCCGACAACAGGTCCGTGGGCGTCGCCGACGTCGAAGCCAGGTCGAACACCGTGGCACCTTCCGCGCGGAACAGGTCCACGGCCCCGCTCACCACCACCACGATCGCCCGGTCGCGCACGAACCGCGAAGCCTGGGCCGCGATCTGGTCGGCGAACCGCGCCACCGTGATCCGATGCGGACGCCCAGCGCGCACACCCGCCTCGATGGCCGCGCCGATGTCGTTGCAGTGCACGTGCACCGTCCACAGCGAACCACCGTCACCGACGACCGACACGCAGTCGCCGAGCAGGTTCAACGACGTGCGCAGCTCCCCGACCGCTTCCTCCGAGGAGCCGTCGAGCAGGTACATGACCTCGTACTCGAACTCCGACGACCCGCTCTCGCGCTCGGTCGTCAGCGACTCTGGCGTGCGCGGCAGCAACGGCGCGTCCATCGGCGTTTCCACGGTCTGCCCGGTGATCACCGCGGCCAGTGTGTCCAACAACACAACGAGGCCGCGTCCGCCGGCGTCGACGACACCGGCCTTGGCCAGCACCGCGAGCTGGCGCGGCGTGTCGGCCAACGCGACGGCACCCGCGCGCGACGCCGCCATCACCACCTCGTCGAGCTCGTCCGACGGGCAGTCACGCGCGGCCTCCGCGGCAGCGTGCAGCACCGACAGGACCGTGCCGGGAACGGGCTTGGACACCGCGGCGGTGGCCAGCTCATCGGCCCGGTGCAGGGCCTTGCGCAGCGCGGATCCACTGACGACGGAGACCTCCTGCACGGACTCCGCGAGGCCCCTGAGCACCTGGGACAGGATCACCCCGGAGTTCCCGCGCGCCCCGGCCAGCGCGCCGCGGGCCAGCGCGGACAGCGCGTCACCCACCGTGGAGATGGGCGCCCGCAGCAGCGCGTCGAGCGCCGACTGCATCGTGTGGAGCAGGTTGGTGCCTGTGTCACCATCCGGCACGGGAAAGACGTTGATCTGGTCGATCGACTCCCGATTGGCGTCCAACGACCGCACGCACGCGTCCGCCCACCTGCGCACCGCGACCGCATCCATGACCTGCATGGCGGCGAGAGTATCCACCCGGTTTGGTCGCGGGTGAGGCCACCGGCTACCCTGATTGGGTTGCCGTGCCCGGTTGAGGCTTGTGCACGCTTGCGCGCCCACCGGGACGCGAGACACCCGCTTGAGGAACCTGAAGGAGTGGCTGACGTGGCTGCCGTGTGCGACGTCTGTGGCAAGGGGCCGGGCTTCGGCCATTCGGTTTCGCACTCCCAGCGGAAGACGAACCGCCGCTGGAACCCGAACATCCAGTCTGTGCGCGCGAAGGTCTCGGCCTCGCAGCGCCAGCGCATCAACGTGTGCACCTCGTGCCTCAAGGCCGGCAAGGTCGTGCGCGGCTGATAACGCCACAGCTCGTTAGTTCGAGAGGAGCCCGGCTTCGGCCGGGCTCCTCTCGCGTTTCAGGGCCTTGTGCACGAACACGAGGCAGACGACACCGGTGAGCAACGCTCCGGTACCGCCCAGCGCGAACACCGTTCGCGGGCCCATGACCAGTAACAACACGCCTGCGGTTGCCGTGCCGAGCAGGTTCGCGCCCGTCACCATCGACCCGACCGCCGCGAACGCCCGCCCGCGCATCTCGTCGGGTGTGCGCAGGCGCACGATCGCGTTCATCGTCACGTTGTCGACGCCGTTGGAAATGCCACCGATGAGCCACCCGGTCCCGGCGGCCACGACGTACGGGAACGTGGCCGGAATCAGCACCGCGATCCCCGTGGTGATGCCCGAGATGGCGAGGGCGTAGGCGACCTGCGGAACGGTCTCCAGCCGTGCGGCCAGCCGGTTGCCGGCGAGGATGCCGACCATCCAGCACGCCTGCATGGCGCCCAGCAGGAACTCGTCGCCGTGCAGCACGAACCTCACGAACGCCGGGTCGGCCACGTTGATCACCACGACCGCGCCGACGAAGAACGCGAGCCCGACGATCGCCGCGAAGAGCACAGGATCCCGCCGCACGTGCCGGATGCCCGTGAGTGCGCTGGGGCGCGACGAGTGCTCGCCGGAAGGCCTGCGTTCCGATCGCACGAACGCCAGCAGCGCCGCGTAAACGAAGAAGGTGGCGCCGTCGATCAGCATCGCGGCCGGATAACCGAAGAACCCGGCGAGCAGCGCTCCACCGGTTGCCCCGGCGATGTTGCCGGCGCTGCGAGCGGTACCGAGCAGGGCATAGCCGCGGGTGGCCTCTTCCTCGCCCGCGATGTGCGGCACGAGGGCCGAGAAGCTGGGCGCAGCGATCGCTCGACCGCAACCCGAGGCGAGCACCAGCGCCACGACGAAGACCGGCTGCCCCAGCAACGGCGCGATGGCCGCGATCGCGACGCCCTGGAAGAGCAGCGCGATGATCAGCAGCCTGCGGTTGGGCAGCCGGTCGACGAGCACACCCGCAAGCGGCGCGCCCAGCACGAGCGGCAGCAGTTCGGCTACCAGGATCGCGGCCACCAGCAACGAGCTGATCGGCGTGGCCCAGAAGAGCAGCACGAGCAGCGCCAACGAGTTGCCGAACTCGGAGACGGCCGCTCCTGCGGCCGTCAACGTCAGATCACGCCGAGCGTGCGGAACTACGGGAGCTTCCAGTCGATCGGCTCCGCGCCCTGCTTCTCCAGCAGTTCGTTGGCGCGGCTGAAGGGCTTCGAGCCGAAGAACCCGGCGTGCGCGGACAGCGGTGACGGGTGCGCGGATTCGATGCAGGGCAACGGCTCGAGCAACGGACGCAGGTTGCGGGCGTTGCGACCCCACAAGATCGAGACCAAAGGTGCGTCACGAGCTGCCAGCGCCTTGATCGCCTGCTCCGTCACGGCCTCCCAGCCCTTGCCCTGGTGGGAGTTCGCCTTGCCGGGTTGCACCGTCAGCGCCCTGTTGAGCAGCAGCACGCCGCGCTCGGACCACGGGGTCAGGTCGCCGTTGGAGGGCAGCGGGTGACCGAGGTCCTCCGCGTACTCCTTGTAGATGTTGACCAGGGACTTGGGGATCGGCCGCACGTCGGGGGCGACGGAGAACGACAGGCCGACCGCGTGGCCGGGCGTCGGGTACGGGTCCTGTCCGACGATCAGCACCTTCACCTGGTGGAACGGCTGCTTGAACGCGCGCAGCACGTTGTCGCCCGATGGCAGGTAGGTGCGGCCGGCGGCGACCTCCGCGCGCAGGAACTCACCCATGGCGGCGATCTGGTCAGCAACGGGGGCGAGAGCTTCAGCCCAGCCGGCTTCGACGATTTCGTTGAGGGGACGAGCCACGGCTGTGAACCCTATCTCAATCCAAACGGCGCAGCTTCTCCCGGTACAAACCGATGTTCTGCACGTACTTCTCGACGATGAACGCCCAAGCCTGTTCTGGCACAACATATCCAGCACGCTCGCGAGCCGGAACGCCAAGAACCATCGTGCGTTCACGAACATGGCCGTCGAACGAGACCACCGCGCCTGCGCCGACGATCGCGCCCTTCTCGACGATGGAACCGTTGAGCACCACGGATCCCGAGGCGATCAGGCAGTCGTCGGAGATCGTCGCGCCCTCGATGTGCACGTTGTGGCCGATGACGCACGACGAGCCGATGTGCACCGGGTGAACCTCGGTGCAGTGGATCACCGTGCCGTCCTGGATCGAGGTGCGCTCGTCCACGACGATGCGGCCGTAGTCGCCGCGCAGCACGGCCTGGGGCCACACCGAGGAATGCGCGCCGATCCGCACGTCACCGATCACCGTCGCATCCGGGTGCACGTACGCGTCCGGGTGGATCTGCGGCGTGTACTCCCCCAACGCATAGATGGCCATGCGGCCGAACCTACAACGGCTTCCCGAAGCAGCGGCTCTCCGGGTGGTCCCGGTACACGCCGAAGTTCTGGATCCGCTCGTAACCGCTGGAGGTGTACAGGCTGATCGCCTCCGGCTGGCGGAGGCCGGTCTCCAGGATCATCCGCCGCAGACCCGCCTCCCGCGCGGTCGTTTCCAGGTGGGCGAGCAGGAGGCGCGCGAGACCCCGGCCGCGCGCGGCGTCGACCACGTACATCCGCTTGATCTCGGCGGCGCCCTCGACCTCGTCGTTCACGCGCCAGCCGCCGCATGCGACAGGAACGTCGTCGAGGTAACCGATCACGAAGTAGCCCAGCGGTGCGGCGAACTGCGCCGGGTCGACCGGCGTGATGTCCACGTCGCCGTACAGATCGACGTAGACCTGCTGGAGATCGGCGATCATCTTCACGGAGTCTGGATGATCATACGCGCGCGTGCATAGTTCCACATCGACCAGTCTACGCGCGCCAGTGCTCCCAGCCAGGGGGTTTCTCGTAAACCCGGCCGTCGACGGTCACGCCCTCGCCCGCGCGGACCGTGCCGATGGTCGTCCAGCCCTCGGGAACGGCCTTCGGACCTGGGAACGTCGCCGCGAGAGCGTGATCTTCGCCTCCGGTCAGCGCCCAGTGCCGTGCGTCACCGCCGAGCGCCGACGCGACGTCCAGCAGCCGCGGGTGCAGCGGCAGCAGCTCGGTGCGGATGTCGATCGCCACGCCCGACGAGTCCGCGATGTGGCCGAGATCCTGCAGCAGGCCGTCCGAGACGTCGATCATCGACGTGGCCCCCGCCTCCGCCGCCTTCGGGCCCTCCTCGTACGGCGGCTCCGGCGTGCGCTGGGCGTTGACGATGCCGACCGGCGAGCGGAAACCACGCCCGAGCACGGCCAGTCCGGCGGCCGCCCAGCCGAGCCGTCCGGTCACCGCGACGACGTCACCGACGAGCGCGCCGGACCGCGTGATCGGCTCCAGGCCGTTCATGTCACCCATCGCGGTGATCGAGATCACCAACGTGGCGGAGCTGACCATGTCGCCGCCGACGACGCCCGCGCCGGCCTTCGCCGCCTCCTCCCAGAGGCCCGACATGATCCCCTCGACGACCGACGCCGGGGTGTCCGCGGGGCAGGCGAACCCGACGAGCAGAGCGGACGGCAGCGCTCCCATCGCGACGACGTCGGCGAGGTTCACCGCGGCCGCCTTTCGGCCCACCTGCTCGGGTGTGGACCAGTCGAGTCTGAAGTGGACGCCCTCGACCAGCACGTCCATCGAGGCGACGACCCGCCCGTCGGGAACGGCGACCACGGCCGCGTCGTCACCCGGCCCGAGGATCGTCGTCTCGGGTTGCGCCCGACCGGTCGTCACCCGGTGGATGAGATGGAACTCACCCACGTCGGCGACCGTCTCCGCGTCGCGCGGCGGCTCCGGACGCAAAGTTGCCTCCCAATCTGAGCATTCGGAACCCCAACTGGGGTACGTTGCGTGACACGTTCCTACCTCGACCCAACCTGTCGCGACGAAGGGGCACGCCGTGGTGCATGCATACATCCTCATCCAGACCGAGGTCGGCAAGGCCGCTGCAGTCGCCTCAGAGATCTCCGGGATCGCCGGGGTAGCCACCGCTGAAGACGTCACCGGTCCTTACGACGTCATCGTCCGCGCTGAGGCCGACACCGTCGACCAGCTCGGCCAGCTCGTGGTCGCGCGCATTCAAAACGTCGAAGGCATCACGCGGACACTGACCTGCCCAGTGGTGCATCTCTAGCCCGTGTTGTCATAACTGGGTGACTCAGCAGGAATCCACGTCGGCGCTGTCCCGGCCGCTGCTCGCGGCGGTCGGGCTCGCCGTGCTGCTCGCCATCGGTATCGCCACGCTCGGTCTGGTGCTGGGCACGGGAAACCAAACGGAGGACGTACCCGGTCGCACGGGTCCCCTCGCGCTGGTCTCGATCGACGCACCTTCGGCGGCCTCGCCCGAATGCACGTCGCTGATCGAGAAGCTGCCGGTGGGGCTGCCGTCCGGGAAGGACATGCTGCCGCGCCGCGAGATCGCGTCACCCGCGCCGCCCGCCGCGGTCGCGTGGGGTGACGCCAAACACGATCCGGTGGTGTTGCGATGCGGGCTGCCGAGGCCGGCCGAGCTCTCGCCGACCTCGCAGCTGCGGGTGATCTCGGACGTGCAGTGGCTGCAGCTGCCCGGTTCCGGCAGCTCGACGTGGGTGATCGTGGACCGCGGCGTGTACGTGGCGCTGACGGTGCCCGACGACGCGGGCACCGGACCGTTGCAGGACATCTCCACGACGGTGCGCGACCTGCTGCCGAAGCAGCCGGTCAAGACCACCCCTTAGCGCAGGCCTGATCCGCGGGCGACCGCCGTCTCGATCAGCGTCGTCAGCAACGAGCCGAAGTCGATCCCGGTCGCCTCCCACGCCTTGGGGTACATGGAGATCGGCGTGAAACCGGGCATCGTGTTGAGCTCGTTGATGATCAGCTCGTTGTCCTCGGTGAGGAAGAAGTCCACCCTGGACAGTCCCTGGCAGTCGAGCGCCTTGAACGCGGTGACGGCCATCTCGCGCAGCTTCGCGGTGATGTCGTCGTCGAGCTTCGCCGGGATGTCGGCCTCGTAGGAGTCGTCGACGTACTTGGCGTTGAAGTCGTACCACTCGACGCCCTCGGCGACCGGCCGGAGCTCGGCGGGCAACGAGGCCTCGATGCGGCCGTCGGGGAACTCCAGGACCGCGCACTCGATCTCGCGCGCGTTCGGCACGGCGGCCTCGATGATGACCTTGGGGTCGTGCTGGCGGGCCTCGAAGATGGCGGCGTCGAGGTCGGCCCAGTCACTGATCTTGGAGATGCCGACGGACGACCCGGCGCGCGACGGCTTCACGAACACCGGCAGGCCGAGGAGCTCGCGCTCGTCGAGGGTCAGTGTGGTGGCGGCACGGTCCAGCGCGACGAACCTGCCGACCGGCAGGCCCTCCGCCTGCAAGAGCTTCTTGGCGAAGATCTTGTCCATCGCGGCGGCGCTCGCGAACACCCCAGGCCCGACGTACGGGAGGCCGCCCAGTTCGAGCAGGCCCTGGATGGTGCCGTCCTCACCCCACGCGCCGTGCAGCAACGGGAAGACCACGTCGACGTCCTTGAGCGCCTGGCCCGGTTCGACCGCGACCACGTCGGTGCGGTTGCGCAGCGTCGGGAGGTTGCCGGTGCCCGCCTCGAGCGCGGTCGGGTCCGTGCCGAGTGCCCACTGCCCCTGCGGCGTGATGCCGACGGGCACCACCTCGAAGCGGTCGGCGTCGAGGTGAGGCAGAACGCTCTTGGCGGACTGGCAGGAGACCTCGTGCTCGGAGCTGCGGCCGCCGAACACCACGGCCACCCTCGTCTTGCGCTGCGTCATGGGGCCCGACCCTACCCGTTTGGGCGATTGTGCCTGCCGACCAGTTCTACCCTCGTGCAGGTGGAGATCAAACTGCTCGACCTGGACGACGACGCCGAACTGGGCGGCTACGCCGACGTCCGGATCGCCGCCCAGGCCGTCGACCGTCCCGGCGAACCGGTGCCGAGCCAGGGGCAGATCATCGGGTCGCTGCGGGAAGGCCAGTCCGGACTTCAGCGACTTCGTCCGTCTCGTCGCACTGCGTGATGGAGAGGTCGTGGGCAGCACCTCCACGGGACTGCGCGAGCGGCTGGCGGTGGGCTCGATCACGGTGCCCCTCGCTACCGCAGGCAGGGAATCGGCACGGCGCTGTTGGAGGCGCTGCGGCCCGAGCCGCGGGCCCGCGGCCTGAACCGGATGGCGAGCGCCAAGGTGGTCAAGGGCACGGCGGGCGAGCATTGGGCACTGGCACGCGGCTTCCTGGTCGGCAGCTCCGACGTGGATCAGCGGCTCACCGTCGCCGAGGTGAATCAGTCGGAGCAGCTGCTGCCGTCGGTGCAGAAGATGTCACCGTGGTCGCGCACGGAGATGCTGCGCGGGTTCGAGGCCCACGTGCGGGCGATCGGTGTCGAACGACACGTGGTCGCCGCGGTGGAGGAGGCCACCGGCGGGGTCGCCGCACTCATGACCAGGACCAACTCGCTGCGCGGCTTCGTCCCGACCAGGGAGCTGACGACGGTCAGCCGTTCTGTCTGATCAACTCGGTGAGGATCGGCAGCGCGGAGACCAGCTGCTCCCGCGAGCACGCGCTGTACCCGATCGCGAGCCCGTGGAACCTGGCCCGGTTCACGTAGTGCCTGGCCAGGCCGTCGACCCGAAGACCCCGTTCGAGGGCGAGCTTCATGACCTCCCGCTCCCGGTCGAGGCTCGGCAGCAGCACCACGACGTGCGCGCCCGCGTCGTCGCCGATCATCGTGATTCCGGCGGCCGCGAACGTGTCGACGATCAACGCGCGGCGCTCGGACAGCTCGCGCCGCAGCTTGCGCAGGTGGCGGCCGAGGTCGCCGGTGCGGGCCAGCTCGACGACGACCCGCTGGCCAGCGGCCGCCGGGCTGGTGCCGGTCAGGTCGCGGTATTCGAGGATCGTCGTGGCGATGTGCTCGGGCGCGACCATCCAGCCCGCACCGAGCGTCGGGGTGAGGATCTTGCTCGTGGTGCCGAGGTGGACCACGACGTCCGGGGCCAGCGCGGCCAGTGACGGCAGCGGTGCCACGTCGTAGCGCAGCTCACCGTCGTAGTCGTCCTCGATGACGAGCCAGCCGTCGCGGCGCGCGCGCTCGACCAGTGCGACCCTGCGTCCCGCCGACATGCGGCCGCCGAGCGGGTACTGGTGGGCCGGCGAGCAGTAGACGGCGCGAACACCTGGCGGAACCGCCTCGGGGAGCAGCCCTTCCGCGTCGACAGCGGCTTGGACGACCTTCATGCCCGCCGCGCGGAAGACGCTCACGGCACGTTGGTAGCCCGGTTCCTCGACGGCCACGGCGTCACCGCGCTGCAGCACGGCCACCGCGATCTCGGTCAGCATCGCCGTCGTGCCGCCCGTCGCGAGCACCGGGTCGGCGTTGACGGCCAGGCCGCGGTGGCGGAGCAGGTGTTCGGCGATCGCCTCGCGGTATTCGGGCAGGCCTGCGCGTTCGGGACGGGACAGCGGTGGCGCGTCGGCCGCGGCTCGCCACGCCCTGCGCCAGGCCGCGCGGTCGAGGCCGGCTGCCCACGGTGCGCCGGTGCTGAGGTCGACGAAGTCGGCGATGGCGGGCACGGCGGCCTTGCGCGCACGCTTGCGCAACGGACCGGGCGGCGTCGTCGTGACGTAGGTGCCGGAGCCGTGACGGCCCGCGATCCAGCCTTCGGCGTGCAGCTGTTCGTAGGCGGCGGCGGTGACCGTGCGGGAGACACCGAGCGATTCGGCCAACGCGCGCGTGGACGGCAGACGGTCGCCTGCGCGCAGCCGGCCCTCGGACGCGGCGGAGCGGAGTGCGTCGGCGAGCTGGACGGCGAGCGGTTCGGCGGACTCGCGGTCCAACGCGACGGGAAGCGCGGTCTCAGCCAAAGTGGCCTTCTAAGATCGACAGAAAATGGCGCTTCAATGATGCCACTTGCCGGGTCACAGTAGAAACATGACCACTGACCTGCAGCTCTCCCCCACCCCGCGCAGCACCGTCGTCCGCGGCAAGAAGCGAGCCGTCCAGGACCGCCAAGTGCTCTACGACATCCTCGACGCCGGTCTGG
Organism: Lentzea nigeriaca; assembly: GCF_016907955.1. Classification (GTDB taxonomy): domain Bacteria; phylum Actinomycetota; class Actinomycetes; order Mycobacteriales; family Pseudonocardiaceae; genus Lentzea; species Lentzea nigeriaca. Next base: position 378,128 of record NZ_JAFBCX010000005.1, read on the forward strand.
TCTGCCACCTCGCCGTGGAGGTCGACGGGGCACCGTTCCTCATCCCCACCGCGTACGGACGGGACGGCAACCGCATCTTCCTGCACGGGTCGACGGGTTCACGTTCCATCAGGAGCATGCTGGAAGGCAAGCAGGTTTGCGTCGCGGTGACGCTGGTGGACGGGGTCGTGTACTCGCGGTCGGTGTTCCACCACTCGATGAACTACCGATCGGCGATCATCCACGGCACCGCGAAGATCGCCGAGGACCCCGAGCACGCGCTGAAGGTCATCGTCGAGCACGTCACGCCCGGCAGCTGGGACTACGCGCGCTCACCGTCCAAGAAGGAGCTCGCCCAGACCGCCGCTCTGGAGATCGACCTCACCGAGGCGAGCGTGAAGGTGCGCGAGGGCGGTCCTGGCGAGGAGCCCTCTGACCTGGAGGCGAACCTCGTGTGGGCCGGGCACATGCCGCTGGTTCAGACGTGGGGTGCGCCGGTGCCGCACGAGACGGACAAGCCGGTGCCGCCGCACGTCAGCGCACGGGGCCGTTGACCGGGTCGTAGCGGTAGGGGGTCATGGCGCGGGTGCCGTGGCGGTAGACGTGGATCGACACCGCCGGATCCACTCCGTCGTTGCGCACCTGGTGCACGTAGCCGGGCCCCCACACGCGCGACTGACCGGTCTGAAGCGAGTGCACGACCTGGATGCGGGTCGTCACCACCTCGGTCAGCATGCCGCTGACCACGGTGAACGCACCGGTGGTCGTGGAGTGGTCGTGCAGCGAGGCCGTCTGACCGGGGAGCCAGCTCATCAGCCAGATCTCCTGGTCGTCGGTCTTGTCGACCAACGCCGAGAAGCGCTCCTCCGGGTCGTACCGGAGCAGGTGCTTCCAGCGGTCGCGGTCGGCCGCCCACGTCAGGGCCACCCGGACCGGGTGCAGCAGCGCGGAGTTTTCAGGCAGAACGACGGTGTTCTCGGGAACGGCGAACATGATGGAAAACAGTCCTAACCATGGCGAATGCGCGAAAAGAGGACGCGGGACTATCGCCTGGTACAACACAGTGCGTTGAAGGACATGCCCGAGAGGGTCCCGGAACTTCCGACCCTCTGTCAAACCAGGCCCAGAGCTTGAGACACGTCCGTGACCAGGTCCCGCGTGTCCTCGCACCCCGCCGAGAACCGCACGAGGCCCTCGGGCACCGGGTCGCCCCACTGCGCACGGCGGTCCGCCGTCGAGTGCAGACCGCCGAACGACGTCGCCGCCGACACCAGCCTCGACTTCGCCAGGAACGTCTCCACGGCCTCCGCCGACTCCAGCTCGAACGTCAGCACGCCGTTGAACCGCCGCATCTGCTGCGCCGCGAGCAGGTGTGCCGGGTCCTCGGCGGCACCCGGCCAGCGCAACCCGGCGACCCGGCCGGAGAGCAGCTCGTACAGCGCGGCGGCGTTCTTGGCCTGCCGTTCCAGCCGCAGGTCCAGGGTCCCGAGGCCGCGCAGCGTCAGCCAGGTCTCGAACGGGCCGGGGATCGCGCCGCTCAACGCCCGCGCGTCCCGGAACGAGGCGGCCAGGTCAGGAGAAGCCGCCGTCACGTGTCCGAACTGGACGTCGCTGTGCCCGGCGACGGCCTTGGTGTCGGACGACACCACGATGTCGGCGCCGAGTTCCAGCGGCCGCTGCCCCAACGGTGTCGCGGTCGTGTTGTCCACGGCCACGAGCGCACCCGCCGCGTGCGCCGCGTCGGCCAGCGTGGCGATGTCGCACACGTCCAGACCGGGGTTCGACGGCGACTCCAGCAGCACCAGCCGCACGTCCTCGAAGGACGGATACGGTCCGGCCGTGGGCACCTGAACGACGTTGATGTCCATTTCGGACGCGAACCGCCGGGCGACGAAATACCCGTCGGACGGAAGCATCAGAGTGTCCCCTGTGGACAGCACCGTCCGCAGCACGGCGGAGATCGCCGCCATCCCCGACGGGAAGACGACGCACTCGCCACCGTCCAGCGATCCCAGCACGGATTCCAGAGCGCGCCACGTGGGATTGCCGGTCCGGCCGTAGGTGTCCTGCCCGCCGAGGTGGTACACCGACGCGAACACCGGCTGCGCGCCGAACGGTTCACCCGGCACAGCCTCGACCGCGTGCACGACCCGCGTGCCGTCTCCGAGTTCGCTCACTGGCGCTCGTGCTTCCGGTCGCGGCCGAGCAGCGCGGCACCGAGGTCCCGCACGCTCAACCCGTCGTGGCACACCTGGTGCACGCCTTCGGTGATCGGCATGTCCACCCCGTGCTTCGCGGCGAGCTCGCGGATCGACGAGCACGACTTCACGCCCTCGGCGACCTGACCGTGCGCGGCTTCCTGCGCCTGCTCCAGAGTCTCGCCCCTGCCGAGCCGCTCGCCGAAGGTCCGGTTGCGCGACAACGGCGACGCACAGGTCGCGACGAGGTCGCCCAGACCGGCCAGCCCGGCGAACGTCAGCGGGTCCGCGCCCAGAGCCGCACCGAGCCGTGCGGTCTCGGCCAGGCCACGCGTGATGATCGACGCCATCGTGTTGTCGCCGTAGCCCATGCCCGCCGCCATGCCGCACGCCAGCGCGATGACGTTCTTGCACGCACCGCCCAGCTCGCAGCCGACGACGTCGGTGTTGGTGTACGGGCGGAAGTACGAGTTGGAGCACGCCTGCTGCAGGTCGACCGCGCGGTCGTGGTCGGTGCACGCGATGACCGTCGCGGTGGGCTGCCCGACGGCGATCTCCTTGGCCAGGTTGGGCCCGGACACCACGGCCACCTGGGACTCGTCGACGCCGGCGACCTCGCGGATCACCTCGCTCATCCGCTTCAGCGTGCCGAGCTCGACACCTTTGGACAGCGACACCAGGGTCGCGTCCGCCGGCAGCAGCTCCTTCCACGCCGACAGGTTGACCCGCAACGTCTGCGACGGCACGGCCAGCACCACGGCGTCGGCACCGTCGAGCGCCTTCGCCGGATCCGCGGTGGCCGCCAGGTTCGCGGGCAGCGAGATCCCCGGCAGGTAGTCGGCGTTCACGCGGGTCTCGGTGATCGTCGACGCGACCTCCTGCCGCCGCGCCCACAGCACGACCTCGGGGCCGGAGTCCGCGATGACCTTCGCGAACGTCGTGCCCCACGAACCGGCGCCGAGTACCGCAACGCGTTCGATTGCCATGGGTTCAGGCCTTCCTCGGTCCGTAGAAGCCTTCCGGTGCCTGCTGGCCGCGCACCTCGGACAAGAGGTCCTTCACGTGGTTCATCAGCAGGTCGGTGACCTCGCGCAGCACGGCCAGCGACTCCTCCCGCCCCTTGAACTCGGACAGGTCGATCGGCTCACCGACGAGGTAGGTGACCGTCTTGCGGGGGAAGGGGCGGAACTTCTTCTTGTAGTGGTCGTAGATGTCGACCGTGCCCCAGCGGGCGATCGGGATCACCGGGCCGTCGTGCTGCAGCGCGAGCCGGGCGACGCCGGTGCGCGAGTTCATCGGCCAGCTCTCGGGATCCTTGGTGATCGTGCCCTCTGGGTAGATCACGACCAGGTCGCCGCTCGCCAGCGCCTCGTGCGCCGCGCGCAGGCTCTGCTGCGCGTCCGTGGTGCCGCGGTAGACCGGGATCTGCCGCGTGCCCAGCAGGATCTTGTTGGCGACCGGGATGTTCCACAGGCTGTGCTTCGCGAGGAAGTGCGGCACCCGGCCGTGCCGGTGCACGAAGACCGCGTCGTAGATCGGGTCGAGGTGCGAGATGTGGTTCATGACCAGCAGCGCCGAACCCTGGCGCGGGACGCGGTCGCCGTGCAGGTACTTCCGCCTGCCCAGCAGGCCCGACAGCGGGTAGACGATCGTCGCGGCGACGCCGACCCAGAACCCGCCCTTCTCCCGTTTGGCCACGTGGAGCTCTCCTCACCCTGCTAGATCTGCGCCCAGGAGCACATTAGTGCCCCGGCCACAATCCTCACCCCTCGCTTCCGGCGTGCAGCAGGGCACCTCGCGATGTCCACCCCCGCCGCCCATATGTCCACTATGGCGGGCGGGGTCGGCATCGCGACGCACCCGTCTGACCGGCGAAATCGAGGGGCAAGGGTTGGTGGTCGACGCACTCGTCGTCAGATCGTGGACTATGACGAGGTGCGGGATGAAGTCGACCTCGTGGTTCCGGTCAAAACGCTCGACAGGGCCAAGACCAGGCTGACCAGCGCCACCGGCGGAGATCCGGTGTCACACGCGGCGCTGGCGCTCGCGCTCGCCATGGACACGGTGAGCGCCGCCCTGGCGACGCCCGGTGTCCGTCGCGTGGTCACGATCACATCGGACCCGGCCGTCGCCGCCGAGATGGCGGCGCTGGGCGTGGAGGCAGTGCCGGAGCCGGCGGAGCCAGGACTGAACGCGGCGCTGGAGCACGGCGCCAGCGCGCTCCGGTCGGACCGCGTCGGCGCGCTCCAGGCCGACCTGCCCGCGCTCAAGCCGGGCGAACTGCAGGCGGCGCTCGAAGCGGCCCAGGACCGCCGCGCGTTCGTCCCCGACCGGCAGGGCACGGGAACGACGTTGCTCCTCGCCGCACCCGGCGGAGAGCTCGACCCGCGGTTCGGTGTCGGGTCGGCCGGCCATCACCGGATTTCCGGTGCGGTGGCGCTGTTCGGGCCGTGGCCGTCGCTGCGCTGTGACGTGGACACGGAAGAAGATCTGCGCCTCGCGTTGACGCTCGGTCTCGGCGCGCACACCGCGAACGCCTTGCCCGCCTGGACAACCTGAGCGATCGTCACGCGTCTTCCGGGTCGCTGGGGTGATCACGACTTGGGAGACTGATGCGAGCGCTCATCGCGCTGGCGGCGATCACGGCCATCGCGGGCTGTGTCGCCGCCGTACCGATCGACCGGCCATCCGGCTACACCGCACCGAGCGAGCTCGACTCGTGCCGCGTGGACCTGCCCCGGGACTGGAAGGACGAGCTGGCCCGCAACTCCGCGGAGGTCGGCTCGCACGAGAAGGTCACAGTCGTCGGCGCGAACGAGAAGGCCGACGTGCGGCTGGTGAAGACCACCCGCAACCGGACCACCGAACTCGTGTTGCGCGACAGCGGGAAACGCCAGCAGGTCATGGCGGTGCAGGACGACGCGCAGCTCGTCGGCGTCGAGTTCGACGGCCGCTGGGTGACGTTCTCCACGACACCGAGCCCGTCCGACCGCACCACGACCACCTACGCATGGGACTCGCGCAACGACGGCGCTCCCGTGCGCATCGGCGACAGCGGTGCCGTGCTGCACAACGGCAAAGCCGCCTGGTCCGACGGCAAAGGCGTGCACGTCTACGACCTCGCCAAGAAGAAGGACAGGATCGTCGGCCAGGGCAAGGAGCCGGTGTTCCTCGGCGACGCGGTGATGTGGCTGCAGGAGGGGAAGTTCCGGGCCGAGACGGCGTTGCCCGACCAGCTGAAGAACGCGCGGCCCAGCGGGAGCGCGGCGTCGGACGGCCGCACCGTGGTGTGGGCGCAGGGTGAGGAGTTGCACGGTTGGCGAGAGGACTGGACCGAGCCGCGCGAGCTCGCCGGGATCAAGAGCGCGTCCAGGACGGAGGGCATCGTGTTCCCGCGGGTCAGCGGTGACTTCGTGTCGTGGCAGTCGGGGTCGTCGTACGTCACGGACATCCGCAGCGGCGCGACCGTCCACACCACCGACGACTCCTATTGGCTGGAGGTGCACGGCGGAGCGCTGACACAGCAGGGCGGGAACATCGCGGCGGCCGCTCCCCTGTCGTCGCTTTCGGCGCTGCCGAAGTGCTGATGCGGCTGTTGGTCGCGCTGCCGAAGTAGTGACGAACAACACGAAAATGTTGTTCAGGGCAACTCACCGGGGAACCCCGGCACCTTTACGTCCGTATCCCTTGATGCAAACGGCGTATCCCCGACGCTGTTCCCCGACGCTTGCCCAGAGGTGTACCTGCATGAAGTCGTTGACGCACGCCGACTACCTGGCGTTGCGCCGCTTTCCCGCTCTCGACGGCCTGCGCGCCATTGCCGCGGTACTGGTGGTGTTCTTCCACTACGGGGGACCGGACTGGTTGCAGGGCTGGGCGGGAGTCCAGATGTTCTTCGTGCTGAGCGGTTTTCTCATCACGACGCTGATGCTGCGCGAGGAACGCCGCACGGGCCGCATCGCGCTCAAGGAGTTCTACCTGCGGCGGTCGTTCCGGATTCTGCCGGTGTACTTCGTGGTTCTGCTGGTCACTGCTGCCGGTTCCGCGATCGCCGGCACGTTCGTCAGCAACGGTATCGGCCCTGCGCTCAAGCATTTCCTGACGTTCACCAACGAGTTCGCGGGCTCCAGCCCGTACGGCCAGTCGTGGTCGCTGGGAATCGAGCAGAAGTTCTACCTGGTGTGGCCGCTGGTGGCGATCGCGCTGGGCACCGTCGTGCTCAAGCGCCGCGCCGGTGCAGCCGTCCTCGGCATGCTGCTCGCGCTCGCCGTCGTCAACTTCACCGTGTCGCACAGCAACCCCGGCTGGCCGCTGCACTACTTCTCGATCCTCACCGGTGTCCTGCTCGCCATCGCGCTGCACAGCAGGCGCGGGTTCGAGCTGCTGCGCCCGCTCACGAACCCGGTCGCGCAGGTCGTCGTCGCGATTGGATTCGTCGGTGTGCACCTGAGCGTGAAGCCGATCGCCGCGTTCCTCGACGGCATCAACGGAGTTCCCGGTCACGTGCTGGTCATCCCGGTCTACGCGCTCGCGACCGCGGTGCTGCTCACCGCGTTGATCTCGCCCGGACCGGCCACGACCTTCCTGTCGACGAAGCCGATGCAGTTCGTCGGTGAGCGCTCGTACTCGCTCTACCTCGTGCAGACGATCGCCGCGACGATCCTCGCGTTCTTCTGGCCCGCTCTGTCCGGCATCGGACAGTCCGTGGTGGTCACGGCACTGGGCCTGGCGCTGGCGAGCGTTCTCCACACGACCGTGGAGATCCCGATGATCAACCTCGGCCGGCGCGTGATCACCCGCCAGCGCGCGGCGGCCGCCGTCAGGGCAGCCGTTGCCCAGCAGCAGACTCAGCAGGGAGCGCCGCAGGCTCCCGCGCCGCAGTCCGAGTCGCCGCGGCTCGCGAGCATCGGGCAGGCCCAGCCGTAGAACGGGTTCGGGGCGAGCGGCACGCGGTCGCGTCCGCTCTCCCTGGCCAGTTCCTTCGCGTAGTGCGCCGTGAGTGTCACGTTCGTGCCGCTCTCCTGCGCCTCGTAGGCCCCCTTCTCCAGTTCCAGGATCTCGACGCCGCGCGAGATGTCGGCGACGAAGACCTTGTTCTTGTGCCAGTACGGCGCCCACGACACCGCCGCGTCCGGCCTCCAGTACCCGATCTGGATCGGCTTGGCCGGGTTGGAGATGTCGAGGAACCGCGTGCCCTGCTCGTACCAGGAGTAGGCCACGATCCGCTTGTTCACGTCGAAGTAGTGCGCGGAGCACTCGACGTCACCAGGGATGGTGCCTTCCTGGTCGTCGGGGCTCCACACGCCGACCGTCTTCATCTCGAACGGCTGCGTGCTCCAGCCCTCGCCGTTGTACGAGCCCTTCAGCGACGAGATGACGAACCGGCCCTCGGTCTTGCAGGTGGGCGAACCGAACGCCTCCTCGGTGTGCAGCAACAGGCTGCCCGGCGGATTCTCCGGTGTGGGTCGGGGACCGTCGGCCAGCGTCGCGCCGACCGGGCGGAACGAGTTGTGCGTGAACGAGGTCGGCATGTCGACCTTCGGCACGTTGCCGCCCGCGTAGGCGATGGGGTCCCACGCCGTCGCCTCGCGGAACTTCCCGCTCAGCGGATCGCGGTGCCGGCCGCGCGTCCAGTAGCCGCGGGTGCCGTTGTCGCCCGCGACCCACGCGATGCCCAGCGCGTCGACCTGAACGTCGTGCGTGATCTTGCCTTCGCCCGCCTTGCCGCGGACGTCGATCGAGACCGGCAGTTCCTTCGGGTTCCGAGGATCGCGGATGTCGGTGACGAAGATCCGCCCGGTCTTGGCGTCCGACCGGTCGCGTCCTGCCGTCCACAGGAACTGGCAGTCGTTGATGCAGGTGGTCGTGTGGCCGGTGTCCTGCCGATGGAAAGCCAGGACCTTGAGGTCGGCCGGGTCCACAGCGGACACGATGTAGTTGCCGGTCGGGCGGTCGCCAGGCAGGGTGCGGCCGAACGAGTTGACCTCACGCGCGAGGAACGCGAGCTTGCGCACGGGATCGACGTTGATGTCCTCGTTCTCCCAGAAGCGCTTCGTCGGGTCGTCACCCGGCAGCGCCATCTCCTCCTTGGTGAGGTGGTCGAGGAGCTTCGGATGGTCGAGATCGGTGACGTCGAACGTCTTCAGCCCGGTTTCGAGGCTGACGAACGCCACGTCGCGAGGCCCGTACTGGGCGAACGCGATCGAGATCGCGCGTGCCGAGTCGGGCAGGGCGGCCTTCAGGCGCACGTTCTTCGCTGCCGCCTGCAGGCGTGGTTTGTCCACCTTCGGAGTCGTGGGCTCGGCGGCCGCAGCCGAAGCCAGTCCTGCCGTGGTGAAGGCCAACAGGGTCGCCGCAGTCAATGTGGCTAGAACCTTCATGCACTCGACCCTGGCAGCGGCTCGAATGAGACGTGTAGGTCCGAACGTCTAGCATTTCGGCTGTGCAGGCGACCGTGTCCACGTTCAACAGCGACGGCTCTGCCGTCGTCCTGCGCGATGACGGCGTTCTCGTCGATGTGAGCGCGGCCGCGGTCACTGCGGGTGGCTGGCGAATGCTGCGTCCGGGCCAGCGGGTGACCCTCGAACGTAGTCCCGACGGGGCGGTCACCGCGCTTCGCATGCCGGTCCTGTGACGAGGAGTTCACCAGTCGGTCGTTCTGGACAGGGGCGCTTGCGGCAATAGTGCGGAACAATGCGGGGCGTGAGCACGGAGAACAACGACGACGGCAAGGCGACCCCCTCCCGACGCCGCTCGACGCGCGCCAAGGCGGCCACCCCGCGCGCGGCGAGCACGCGCCAGCCCCGCGCGGCGACCAGGCGGGCGTCCAACCCTCCGCGAACGAAGACCCAGCCGACCCAGCCGGTCGCGACACCGGTGCGGAGCGTGCCCTCGGCGCCGCCCGCGGTGACGTCGAGCACCCTGCCCACGGACCTGCCGGACGACCGGTACTTCAACCGTGAACTGTCCTGGTTGGACTTCAACTCCCGCGTGCTCGCGCTGGCAGAGGACTCGTCGCAGCCGCTGCTGGAGCGCGCGAAGTTCCTCGCGATCTTCGCGTCGAACCTCGACGAGTTCTACATGGTGCGGGTCGCGGGCCTGAAGCGCCGCGAGGAGACCGGTCTCTCGGTGCGCAGCGCGGACGGGCTCACGCCGCGCGAGCAGCTCGTGGCGATCTCCAAGCGCTCGCAGGAACTCGTCGAGCAGCACGCCCGCGCGTTCCTCGACCACATCCGGCCCGGCCTGGAAGAGCACCGGATCAGCATCGTGACGTGGGGCGACCTCACCGACTACGACAGGCTGCGGCTCTCCAACTACTTCAGCGAGCAGGTGTTCCCGGTCCTCACGCCGCTCGCGGTCGACCCGGCGCACCCGTTCCCCTACATCTCCGGGCTGTCGCTCAACCTCGCGGTGACCGTGCGCGACCCGGAGGGCGGCGGTGAGCGGTTCGCCCGCGTGAAGGTGCCGGACAACGTGCCGCGCCTGGTGCGGGTGGAGGCGGACCGGTCGTCGTCCTCCGCGACCTTCCTGCCGCTGGAGGAACTCATCGCCGCGCACCTGGGCGAGCTGTTCGCCGGCATGGAGGTCATCGAGTGCCACGCCTTCCGGGTGACGCGCAACGCGGACCTGGAGGTCGAGGAGGACCGCGACGAGGACCTGTTGCAGGCGTTGGAACGCGAGCTCGCCCGGCGCCGGTTCGGCCCGCCGGTGCGCCTCGAGGTCGCCGACGACATGACCGAGCACATGCTCGAGTTGTTGCTGCGGGAAATGGAGGTCGACCCGCACGACGTCGTGACGGTGCCCGGCTTGCTCGATTTGTCGTGCCTGTGGCAGCTCTACGGCATCGACCGCAAGACGTTGAAGGACCCGGCGTTCGTGCCGGCGACGCACCCGGCGTTCGGTGAGCGCGAGACGCCGAAGAGCGTTTTCGCGACGCTGCGCGAGGGCGACGTCCTCGTGCACCACCCGTACGACTCGTTCTCGACGTCGGTGCAGCGCTTCATCGAGCAGGCAGCGGCCGATCCGCACGTGCTGGCCATCAAGCAGACCCTGTACCGCACCTCCGGCGACTCGCCCATCGTGGACGCGCTCATCGACGCGGCCGAGGCGGGCAAGCAGGTCGTGGCGCTGGTGGAGATCAAGGCGCGCTTCGACGAGCAGGCGAACATCAAGTGGGCCCGCACGCTGGAGAAGGCGGGCGTGCACGTGGTCTACGGCCTGGTGGGTCTGAAGACGCACTGCAAGACATCGTTGGTGGTGCGCCAGGAGGGGTCGACGATCCGCCGCTACTGCCACATCGGTACCGGCAACTACAACCCGAAGACGGCGCGGCTGTACGAGGACGTCGGCATCCTGACCGCGGAGCCGACGATCGGCGCGGACCTCACGGACCTGTTCAACGTGCTGACCGGCTACGCGCGGCAGGACGAGTACCGCGCGTTGATGGTGGCGCCCTACGGCGTGCGCAAGGGCATCGTGGAACGGATCAACTGCGAGATCGAGCACGCGCAGGCGGGCAGGCCGTCCGGCGTGCGCATCAAGGTGAACTCGCTCGTGGACGAACAGGTCATCGACGCGCTGTACCGGGCTTCCCAGGCCGGTGTGCCCGTCGACGTGGTCGTGCGCGGCATCTGCAGCCTGAAGCCGGGTGTGACGGGCATGTCGGAGAACATCCGGGTGCGCTCGATCCTCGGCCGGTTCCTCGAGCACTCCCGCATCTTCCACTTCATCGGCTGCGACGAGTACTGGATCGGCAGCGCGGACATGATGCACCGCAACCTGGACCGCCGCGTCGAGGTGGCCGTGCGGGTGACGAACCCGCGCCTGACGTCGCAGCTCGAGGCCGTGTTCACGTCGGCTCTGGATCCGCAGACGCGCTGCTGGGTGCTGCGCTCGGACGGAGAATGGGAAGCGTCGCCGTCGGACGGATCGTCGGTTCGCGACCATCAAATGGAACTGCTGCACAAGCACGGAGCGCTTGGGTGATCAAAGCTGCTGGGGCGGTGCTCTGGCGCGATGCCGACGGTGACGTCGAAGTCGCGATCGTGCACCGACACCGTTATGACGACTGGTCGTTGCCGAAGGGAAAGCTGGACCGGGGCGAGACGATCCCCGCCTGCGCGGTGCGCGAGGTCTTCGAGGAGACCGGATTTTCGTGCGTGCTCGGCCGTCACCTGAAGCAGGTGTCGTATTCGGTGAAGTCGGTGCCGAAGACCGTCGACTACTACGCCGCCGAGGCCGTGTCCGGTTCTTTCACGGCCAATGACGAGGTGGACTCGCTCAAATGGCTGCCGGTCGCCGACGCCGCGGCGTTGCTGACCTACGAACCGGATCGGGAGGTGCTGGCCGAGTTCGCCCGCCTGCCCGCGGATCTGTTGCTGGTGTTGCTCGTGCGGCACGCGAAGGCCGGGAAGCGGTCTGAGTGGAACGATGACGACGACCTGAGGCCCCTCTCAAACGCCGGCTGGCGGCAGGCGGCGGCGCTCCGGTCCTTGTTGCCCGTCTGGTCGCCCACGCGCGTCCACACGGCTCCCAGGGTGCGTTGCGCGGACACCGTGCGAGGCGTGGCAGAGGATCTCTCGGTCGAGATGGTCGAGGAGCCGCGGTTGTCCGAGGAGGGCTACTGGCCCGACCCGGACGCGGGCCTGGTGCGGCTGCTGGAGGTCGCTGCCGAGGAGGGCAGGGCCGTCGTCTCCTCCCAGGGCGGGGTCATCCCGTCCGTGGTGCGGACGCTGGCGGAACTGGGTGGGCTGCGGCTCGACGAGATCCCGTGCAAGAAGGGCAGCACGTGGGTGCTCGCCTTCACCAGGCCGTTCGGCACGTGGTCCACTTCGGACTCGCCTTCGCGCTGGCCAACGCTGGTGTCGGCGCACTACCTGGCCTCGGCGCTGCCGCGTCCCTGAGAGCTGCTGCACACGTTTTCAGCCGCCGTCTCCCCGCCTCGGCGAAAGTTCGCCTCCGACAACCAAGTCGGGCGGGGAGGCGGCGGTTTCGCTTGCCCGGGAGGCGTTCACAGGCATCGCGGCGTTATTTCTATTGGGGTCGCAGACGTTCTCGGAAGCCGTTCCGGCATTTCCGGATGGCTTCGCGGAAGCGGCATTCGTATACCGGTCGACCGCACTCCGCGCGTCTGGGAACGGCTTCCCAAGCGTGTCAGTGCATTCCCGGAGGGGCCCCAGGCACGCGGAAGGCCCCGGTGTGCGCACACCGGGGCCTTCCGCGTGGTACCGAAGTGACGCAGCCTCCTGCTACGAGGAGGCCCGTCTCACTTCTTCTTGGCAGCCGTCTTGCGAGCCGCGGGCGCCTTGGCGGCCGTGGTCTTCGCGGCGGGCTTGGCCGCAGCCGTGGTCTTGGCGGCAGCGGGCTTCTTGGCGGCGGTCGTCTTCGCGGCCGCCGGCTTCGCAGCGGTCTTCGTCGCGGTCGCCTTCGCGGGCGCCTTGGCAGCCGTGGTCTTGGCGGCAGCCGTGGTGGTGCGACGGGTCGCGGGCGCCTTGGTGGCGGCCGCGGCCGTGCGGGTGCGCGTCGTGGTGGCGCGCGTGGTCGCCGCCTTCGTGGCCGGAGCCTTGGCAGCAGCGGGCTTCGCGGCCGCGGCGGCAGCGGGCTTCGCGGCCGGCTTGGCGGCAACGGCCTTCGGCAGCTTCTTCGCACCGCTGATGACGTCCTTGAACGTCGAGCCGGGGCGGAACGCGGGCACGTTGGTCTTCTTGACCTTCACGGTCTCACCCGTGCGCGGGTTGCGCGCGGTGCGAGCCGCACGGGCACGCTTCTCGAAGACGCCGAAGCCCGTGATGTTGACCTTCTCGCCCTTGTTGACGCTACGCACGATCACATCGACGATGCCGTCAACAGCAGCACCCGCGGTCTTCTTGTCTCCCAGGCGCTCGGCGAGCGCCTCGATGAGCTGGGCCTTGTTCACCTTCAGTCCCTCCCAGGACGCTCACGGCCCAACGACGGGCCGACTAGAACGCAACGGTAGGCCCAAAACGCAAGAAATACCAATCGCCACGCCAAATTTTTCGTTGTGGCGTGGCTAATTGCGCCCCTTCGAGGGACTCCGGGCGCCGGATTCACCCCTCTCAAGGGGAGAATCCGGCCCCCTCTCAGACCGCCTGAAGCGGATCCGTTGTGGGCAACCAAGTCTGGCGATTGCCCTCGAATGCGCTGATCTCGGCCTCGTGGCGCAGCGTCAAAGCGATGTCGTCGAGGCCCTCGAGAAGGCGCCAGCGGGTGTAGTCGTCGATCTCGAACGGGGCAACCAAGTCCTTGGCGCGAACGGTCTTGTCGGTGAGGTCCACGGTGACCGGCGTGCCGGGCTCGGACTCGAGCAGCTTCCACAGCAGCTCGACATCGGACTGGCTGCACTGCGCCGCCACGAGCCCCTGCTTGCCCGCGTTGCCCCGGAAGATGTCGGCGAACCGGGACGACACGACCACTCGGAAGCCGTAGTCCATCAACGCCCAGACGGCGTGTTCCCGAGAGGATCCGGTGCCGAAGTCGGGACCGGCCACGAGGACGCTGCCCGCCTTGAAGGGCTCCTGGTTGAGGATGAAGTGCTCGTCACCGCGCCAGGCGGCGAAGAGCCCGTCCTCGAACCCGCTGCGGGTCACGCGCTTGAGGTAGACGGCCGGGATGATCTGGTCGGTGTCCACGTTGGACCTGCGCAGCGGCACACCGACGCCCGTGTGGGTGGTGAAGGCTTCCATTGCTTCAGTTCTCCAGGTCTGCGGGGGCCGACAGGGTGCCGCGCACGGCCGTGGCGGCGGCGACGAGCGGTGAGACGAGGTGCGTCCGGCCGCCCTTGCCCTGCCTGCCCTCGAAGTTGCGGTTGGAGGTCGAGGCGCTGCGCTCGCCGGGCTTGAGCTGATCCGGGTTCATCCCAAGGCACATCGAGCAGCCCGCCTGGCGCCACTCGGCGCCCGCGTCGAGGAAGACCTTGTCCAGGCCCTCTTCCTCGGCCTGCTTGCGCACCCGCATCGAACCGGGGACGACCAGCATCCGTACTCCTGAAGCGACGTGCTTGCCCTTCAGCACGTCCGCGGCGGCCCGCAGGTCCTCGATGCGCCCGTTCGTGCACGAGCCGAGGAAGACGGTGTCCACGCGGATGTCGCGCAGCGGCGTGCCCGGCTCCAGGCCCATGTACGTCAGCGCCTTCTCGGCGGCCACGCGCTCGTTCTCGTCCACGATCTGCTCGGGGTCGGGAACGCTCGCGCCGAGCGGCAGACCCTGCCCGGGGTTCGTGCCCCACGTGACGAACGGCGTCAGTTCGTCGGCGTCGATGTGAACTTCCGCATCGAAAGTCGCGTCGTCGTCGGTGCGCAGCGTCTTCCAGTACTCGACTGCCGCGTCCCAGTCCGTGCCGGACGGTGCGTGCGGACGGCCCTTGATGTAGTCGAAAGTCGTCTCGTCCGGTGCGATCATGCCGGCGCGGGCACCCGCCTCGATCGACATGTTGCAGACCGTCATGCGCGCCTCCATCGAGAGTTTCTCGATGGCGCGGCCGCGGTACTCGAGCACATAGCCCTGTCCGCCACCGGTTCCGATCTTCGCGATGACCGCGAGAATGATGTCCTTGGCCGTGACACCGGGCCTGAGCTCGCCGTCGACGTTGATGGCCATCGTCTTGAACGGACGCAGCGGCAACGTCTGCGTCGCCATCACGTGCTCCACCTCGGACGTGCCGATGCCGAACGCCAGCGCGCCGAACGCACCGTGCGTGGACGTGTGGCTGTCGCCGCACACAACGGTCATGCCGGGCTGCGTCAGGCCGAGCTGCGGGCCCACCACGTGGACGATGCCCTGCTCCAGATCACCCATCGGGTGCAGCCGCACACCGAACTCCGCGCAGTTGCGGCGAAGCGTCTCGACCTGCGTGCGCGACACGGGGTCCGCGATGGGCTTGTCGATGTCGACGGTGGGGACGTTGTGGTCCTCGGTGGCGATCGTCAGGTCGGGCCTGCGGAGCTTGCGGTTGGCAAGACGCAGCCCGTCGAACGCCTGAGGGCTGGTGACTTCGTGCAGCAGATGGAGGTCGATGTAGAGGAGGTCCGGCTCCGCACCACTGCCGTGGCGCACAACGTGTGCCTCCCACACCTTCTCCGCGAGCGTGCGGCTCATCGCGACATCTCCCACATTATGGACGCGCCGACAGATCTGGACTTCTCACTGTCTGGGAAGTTAGTATCGGCTTGTGGGACAGCATAGCGGGATCGGCGTCCTGGACAAGGCAGTGGCCGTGTTGAACGCCGTAGCAAAAGATCCTTGTGGCCTGGCCGAGTTGTGCAACCGCACCGGCCTGCCGCGAGCGACCGCGCACCGCCTGGCCGTGGGCCTGGAGGTGCACCGGTTGCTGCGCCGCGGCTCCGACGGCCGCTGGCGCCCTGGCGCGGCCCTGGCGGAACTGGCGGGCGGGGCGACGGACCCGTTGCTCGACGCCGCCTCCTCCGTGCTGCCCAGGTTGCGCGACATCACAGGCGAGAGCGTGCAGCTGTACCGCCGCGACGGCATGCAACGCGTCTGCGTCTCCGCCGCCGAACCCCCGTCAGGCTTGCGCGACACCGTTCCCATCGGCGCCCGCCTGCCAATGACGGCCGGCTCGGGCGCCAAGGTCCTTGCCGCCTGGGCAGACCCAGGCACCCAACGCGCCGTCCTGGCCGACGCCGTCTACGGCGAACGCACGCTCCTTGAGGTCCGCCGCCGCGGCTGGGCACAAAGCGTCGCCGAACGGGAACCAGGCGTGGCCTCCGTCTCGGCCCCGGTCCGCGACAGCTCCGGCGCCGTGGTGGCCGCAGTCTCGGTAAGCGGCCCCATCGACCGCATGGGCCGCCGCCCAGGCGCCCGCTGGGCAGCCGACCTCCTGGCAGCAGCTGAGGCCCTGCAAAGCCGCATCTGAGGCCCACCAACACGGCCGCTCTTCCCACGGGAAGGGCGGCCGTCGCCGTGGGGACGGGGCGCGGTGCTCCAGCCTTTGAGAGGCGAGGAAGCGATGTGCTGGAGCCCCGCGTCGGGATGTTGGGCAGCGTGCCGGAGGGTGAACGATCGACAACGAGGCGGGCTCGCAAGGCACTCTGGTCATCCCGACCAACGGAGTTCCCTCCGGCCGCAGTGGTCAGCATCACCGCCGCCCAGGAACTTCCGACCAACACCCCGACGACCTACACCAACGTCGCCACCTGATCGCCTTCACCCCAGAACCAAACTCGCCGGACTTGCATGCCGAGGAGTTCCAATCCAAAAAAGGCCGAACCCCTAAACCGCCTCTAACCCCTCAAAGGTGGCGAGCGAAGCGCAGCCCAGCCTTACCCACGTTGTTTGGGGGGCGAGCGAAGCGAGGCCCACTTCCAAGTTGGCGAGCGAAGCGAAGCCCCCAAACCCAAGATGGCGAGCGAAGCGAAGCCCACACAACACAAATCGTGAAACCTACGGGGGTCCGGGGGGCGAAGCCCCGCCGGCTGGGGGTCTGGGGGCTCGGCCCCCAGAAGACAAATGCGAAAGAGGCCTGCGAGCGCTGTGTGCTCGCAGGCCTCTGCCACCTCTGTAGCCCCGAAGGGATTCGAACCCTCGCTACCGCCTTGAGAGGGCGGCGTCCTAGGCCGCTAGACGACGGGGCCCTAGAACTTCTTGCTGGCGTGAACCTTATCAGATCGCTCTGTCCGGTCCAAATCCGGCTATTCAGTTCTTGTTCTTGCTTTTCTAGCCAGCTCCGGAAGCTTACCTCACGGTAGTTCTTCCGTAGCAGCTGGGGTACCAGGACTCGAACCTAGACTAACTGAACCAGAATCAGTCGTGCTGCCAATTACACCATACCCCATTGGCTTTCACGATCGACTTCGGTTCTCCGCCGGAGTTCCGAGCCCCTCGTTGCTGCCGGGAGAAATACTAGACCAAGCCCCCGCCAGAAGTGAAATCGGCCCCCACCTGCAGGCAAACGTGCAGGTGGGGGCCGGTCTCGAGGGTGAACTCAGGCGGTGGCCGCGGACAGCTCGCACACGAGGAGCTCGGGCAGTTCCGCCAACGTCGTGATCGACGACAGACCGGCGGGCAGTGTGCCGCCGGTCGGACCGGTCCGGTTGATCCAGACGCCGTGCATGCCCGCGTCGCGGGCGCCGATGGCGTCGGCGTGCAGGCGGTCTCCAACGTGGACCGTGTCGCCGGGCGGGACGCCCAGGGCCAGGCACGCCGTGTGGAAGATCACGCGGTCTGGCTTGGCGCAGCCCACCTCGCCGGCGATCAGGACGGCGTCGAAGTACGGCGAGAGGCCGAGCTGGGCGATCTTCACGCGCTGATGGCGGCCGGAGGCGTTGCTGATCGCGGCGATCGGGAGGCCCGTGGCGCGCAGCCAGTCGAGCATCGGGATCACGTCGGGGAAGAGGCACCAACCCGCGGAGAGGACTTCTTGGCGGGCCAGCTCGCGGCGGGTGGCTTCCTCCAGGGTCAGCTCCTCGCCGAGTGCGGCGAAGAAGGCTTGGGTGCGGATGTTGCGCATCGACTCGTACTGGAGCTCACCGGCTAGCTGACGGGACACGTGGTCGTCGGTGATTCGCTGCCACAACGACCAGGCGTCGGCGTTACCGACCATCGAGGCCAACGCGGCGCGCGATGACGTGCTGTAGTCGACAAGTGTGTCGTCGACGTCCAGGCACACAGCGCGGATCTCGCCGGTTCTCTTACGCGTGAAAGTCGGGGACGCAGTTGTCACCCCGGAAGGTTAGGTGCGGGGAGGCCTCGTCCGATTCGGCTAACGAGGTGATTCCTATAGGTCCTTGCACGATCAAGAAGACCTTGAGGCCCCGAACGAACCAGTCAGACTCCTCCGGGCGCCAGATGCAATCGCCCGGTCGAGTGTTGTTCGGCTACCTGACCGTCTCAGGCCCGGCAGGCGGTTCCGCGGGCGCGACACCCTAGCTCGCACCAGGACATTTCGCAGCGGTCGCAATCGTTTTGGGGCCTGGGTTCCCAGACTGTCCACAGTGGACTGTGCGCGTGCGACCCAGACCACTCGGAACTCGGCTTGACGCACAAGGCGATCAGGAGCATGCTGAGTTTATTCAACAGCGGTTGAAATGAGGGGATGGAGATGGAGAGAACGACCTGCCTCGTCGTCGGCGGCGGACCCGCCGGGATGGTGCTGGGGCTGCTGCTGGCGCGGGGAGGCGTCGAGGTCACGGTGCTGGAGAAGCACGCGGACTTCCTGCGCGACTTCCGCGGCGACACGGTGCACGCGTCGACGCTCACGCTCATGGACGAACTGGGGCTGGGGCCCGCGTTCGAGCAGGTGCCGCACCAGGACGTGACGAAGCTCGAAGCGCTGCTCGACGGCGGCGCGAAGGCCACGATCGCCGATCTGGCAAGACTTCCCGGCCCGAACAAGCGCATCGCGATGGTGCCGCAGTGGGACTTCCTCGACCTGCTGGCGGACGCGGGCAAGCTCGAACCGTCGTTCACGCTGCGGATGAACACCGAGGTCACCGCGATCACCAAGAGCGGCAACAGGGTCACCGGTGTGAAGTACCGCGACCGCGTGGACGGGCACGAGGGCGAGATCGCGGCGGACCTCGTCGTCGCCGCGGACGGGCGGAGCTCGATCCTGCGCGACGCCGTGGACCTGCCGGTCTACCGGTTCGGCGCGCCGATGGACGTGTGGTGGTTCCGCTTGCCCCGCAACGAAAGCGACCCGGTCGCGGGCGGCGGCGGACGGTTCAGCGCCGGCAGCGCGATGGTGCTCATCCCTCGCGGCGAGTACTTCCAGTGCGCGTTCCTGATCCGCAAGGGCACGGACCAGAAGCTGCGCGCAGAAGGCGTCGAGAAGTTCCGTGAGCGCGTGGTCACGCTCGTCCCGTGGCTCGCGGACCGCGTGGACCACATCAAGAGCATCGACGATGCGAAGCTGCTCGACGTGAAGCTGGACCGGTTGCGGCAGTGGCATGTCGACGGACTGCTGTGCATCGGTGACGCGGCGCACGCGATGTCACCGGTCGGCGGCGTGGGCATCAACCTCGCCGTGCAGGACGCGGTCGCGGCGGCCAGGCTGCTCGCGAAGCCGTTGCGGCAGGGCACGGTCACGAGCGCGACGCTCGCGAAGGTGCGCAGGCGCCGCCTGTTCCCGACCGTGGTGATCCAGACCCTGCAGCGGGTGATCCACCGGCTGTTCCTCGGCCGCCGGCTGAACAGCACCGAGACGGTGTCGAACACCGGCATGCCGGTGGCGCTCAAGCTCGCGCAGCGGTTCCCGTTCCTGCAGGCGATCCCGGCCTACGTGATCGCGATCGGCCCGCGCCCGGAGCACGCGCCGGAGTTCGCCCGCAGGAAGCCGCAGACCATCGTCAGGTCGTGACGAAGGCCTCGGAGGATTCGCCGAGCACCATCGCGACGGCGTGGGCGCGGTCCCGTGCGCCCAGCTTGCGCAGGATCGCCTTCACGTGGGTCTTCACGGTGTCGTTGCTGATGAAGAGCCGCTGGGCGATGCGCGCGTTGTCCATGCCCTTCGCCATCTCGGCCAGCACGTCGAACTCGCGTGCCGACAGCTGGGCGAGCGAGGCGGGCGGCGGCATCCGCGCCGGCAGGCGGGCGAGCGACCCCAGCCGTGCGTCGATCGTGGCGGGAGCACCCCGCACGGCGGCCGCGATCAGCGGTAACAGCTCGGCCACGGGCGAGGTTTTGAGCAGGTAGGCCACCGCGCCGGCGTCGAGCGCGGCCTGGGCCCAGCTCGGACTGTCCGCATTGGACAGCACTACGACACGGGCGCTCGGCCGGAACTGCGCGGTGTCCCGCACGGTGCGCAGCGGCCCGGCGCCCGGCACGTCGAAGTCCGTGACGACCAGGTCCACCAGGACGCTGCGCAGACAGCGCGCAGCGTCGGCAACGGTGTGGGCGATACCCACAACGCGGAAGCAATGAGTGCGGTGCAGTGAGATCCGCAGCCCCTCGGTGATGAGCTGGGAACCGTCGACCAACAGCACACGGGTGGACGCCAGGTCCGTCATGACACCGGGAAGTTACTAGCGGGTACCCAGGTGCGTAACCTGCCGGGCGCCGGATTGCTCCGTACGGCTACCTATTTGCGACCGGATTGGTGAGCGTGCCAAGGCCATCCACAGTCACCGAAACCGTCTGTCCGGCCTTCATCGGCCCGACACCGGCCGGCGTTCCGGTCAGGATCACGTCGCCGGGAAGCAGCGTCATGATCCCGGAGACGTACTCGATGAGCGACGGAATGTCGTGCACCATCAACGAAGTACGGCCGTCCTGCTTGACCTCGCCGTCGAGCTCGGTGACGACGCGGACGTCGGAGGGGTCGAACTCCGTCTCGATGAACGGCCCCATCGGGCAGAACGTGTCGAAGCCCTTGGCACGCGTGAACTGCACGTCCTTCTTCTGCAGGTCGCGCGCGGTGACATCGTTGGCGATGGTGTATCCCATCACGACGCTCATCGCCTTGGCCTTCGTGACGTCGCGGCACGGCTGACCGATGATGACGGCCAGCTCGCCCTCGAAGTCCACGCGCTCGGAAGCCGCCGGGATCTTGATCTCGACGTTCGGGCCGACCACCGAGGTGTTGGGCTTGAGGAAGACCAACGGCTCGGCGGGCACCTCGTTACCGAGCTCGGCCGCGTGGTCGGCGTAGTTGCGGCCGATGCCGATGATTTTGGTCGGCAGGATCGGCGCCAGCAGCCTGACGTCGGCCAACGGCCACTTGCGGCCGGTGAAGGTAGGTGTGCCGAAGGGGTGTTCGGCGATCTCCGCGGCCTCTTCGCCGTGAACGGCGACAAAAGCCACGCCTTGAGGATGAGCGATTCGGGCTATACGCACGTACTACACCTTAGACGGGCTTGGACCGCATGGACTTGTGGACGAGCGCGTCACACAGTGCCAGCCAGGAGGCTTCGACGATGTTGCCGTGCACACCCACGGTGGTCCACTCGCGCTCGCCGTCAGTGGACTCGACCAGCACGCGCGTCACCGCGTCCGTGCCGGGATGTTCGGTGAGGATGCGCACCTTGTAGTCGGCCAGCTCCACTGTGTCCAACCAGGACAGGTGCGGCAGCAACGCCTTGCGCAGGGCCGCGTCCAGAGCGTGCACGGGACCGTTGCCCTCGGCGGTCGCGATGACGCGCTCCCCCGCCACGTGCACCTTGACCGTGGCCTCGGACACGATCTCGCCGTCCGAGCGGTGATCCAGCACGACCCGGTAGGACTCCAGGGTGAACGGAGGAGTGTCCAGTTGGGACAGCTCGGACCGCAGCAGCAGCTCCATCGAGGCGTCGGCGGCCTCGAACGACCAGCCCTTCGCCTCCAGTTCCTTGACCCGCTTCAAAGCGTTGCCGACTTCGGTTGACCGACCGGCCAGGTCGAGACCGAACTCACGTCCCTTGAGCTCGATGCTCGCCCGGCCGGCCATCTCGGTGACCAGCACCCGCATGTCGTTGCCGACGCGGTCCGGATCGATGTGGTTGTACAGCTCCGGATCCACTTTGATCGCGCTCGCGTGCAGACCCGCCTTGTGAGCGAATGCTGACGACCCGACGTAGGCCTGGTGGGTGTCGGGTGCGATGTTCGCGATCTCGGCCAACGCATGGGAGACACGGGTGAGCTCGGCGAGTGCCCCGGTCGGGAGCACGTCCATGCCGAGCTTGGTCACGAGGTTTCCCACGACGGCGAACAGGTCGGCGTTGCCTGCTCGCTCGCCGTACCCGTTGGCGGTGCACTGAACGTGCGTCGCGCCCGCCTGAACGGCCGCGATGGTGTTCGCCACCGCGCAGGACGTGTCGTCCTGGCAGTGGATTCCTACTCGGAAACCGGTCTTCTCGACGACCTCGGCGACCGTCTCGGCGAGACCCAGTGGCAGCTGGCCGCCGTTCGTGTCGCACAGCACGACGACGTCGGCGCCACCCTCCACAGCGGACTCCAGCACCTTGAGGCTGGTGTCCGGCGAGAACGCGTAGCCGTCGAAGAAGTGCTCGGCGTCGAGGAAGACGCGCCTGCCGTGGTCCTTGAGGAACCTGACGGTGTCGCGCACCATCCGCAGGTTCTCGTCGGTGTCCGTGCGCAGCGCGCGTTCGATGTGCCGTAGGTCCGATTTGGCCACCAGCGTGACCACCGGGGCCTGGCTGTCGAGAAGTGCCTTGACCTGCGGGTCTTCCTCGACCTTCAGTCCCGCCTTGCGGGTCGCTCCGAACGCGACCAGCTTGGCGTGCTTGAGCTCCAGTTCACCGGCCGCCGCGCGGGCGAAGAACTCGGTGTCCTTGGGCAGAGCGCCGGGCCAGCCGCCCTCGATGAAACCGACGCCGAGCGAGTCCAGCAGCCGCGCGACAGCGAGCTTGTCCGTGACGGAGTACGAAATTCCCTCACGTTGGGCGCCATCGCGCAGCGTCGTGTCGTAGACGTGGAACTCGTCGGTAGGGCCGGCCATCGGGGTCATCTCCTCATCCGGACAAACAAAAAGACCCCCCGCGGGATGCGAGAGGTCTGCGCGTCGGGTGCCAGGGGCGGCACTACCCGACGCGCTCGTCGATAATGATGGCGAGGTGCTGAGCCATGCTGCGGATGCTGCCACAGCTGAGCACGACGTACCAAGCGCCGGGAGGAAATCTCCCACTATCTGGTCATGCGAGGAAGGCCGCGGCGGCCTCGTCTCCCAGGTCCGGGGCCAGTTCGTGATCTGCCTGCGCACGTCTTGTCTCGACGAACGACAGTGCGCGGCCCAGAGCGGTCGCGATGTCCGCCGCCCTGCTCGCGGGGCGTGACGGTCAAGCAGAAGCCAGGTTCTTCGCGAACGCCTCGATCGACGCCGGTGTTGCGCGGGCTCTCGAGGAACGCCTGCTTCTGCCCATCTCCACCACCTCGGTGACCGTGAAGTCGAACTCGACCTGGGACTCCTGGGTCAGCGCGGCGAGGTCGCGGGCCACGTCGTGTCGCTTGTGGACGCCTGAGCCGCCGAGCAGGACCGTGCCCGCGTCGGGCTTCAGCGCCCGGTACACCCAGCGCAACGTGGTCGACTTGCCGCTGCCGTGCGGGCCGACGATGCCGACGACCTCGTTCTCGGCGTGCATCCTGACGTCTGCGATGATCCCCCGCACCGCGACGTCGTGGAGTTCGACGCGCATCAGCGGCCTCCGGCGCCTCGTCGCGCACACGGTGGTCTTCCAGTCTCCTGCGGTCTTCGCGGCGTTCGACCTGCCCGCTTCGCTGTGACCGAAAAAACTCGGCGGCCGTGTCGATCCGGTGCGCGGGCCGTTCGACCTGTGGGTGTCCACCACAGACGAGCAGGGAGACACACCATGAAGTTCATGCTGATCTGGCGCGCCACCGACGAGGCCTTCGCGAACCTGGGCGACGTCGACTTCGACCAGATGCTGGAGACCGTCGGCCGCTACAACGACGAGCTGATCCGCGCCGGCGTGCTGGTGGCCGCTGAAGGCCTGGCCGACGCGTCCGAGGGCGTGGTCGTCGACTTCTCCGCGGAGCCGCCGATCGTCACCGACGGCCCCTACGGCGAGACCAAGGAGCTGTTCAACGGCTTCTACATCATCAACGTCACCTCGAAGGAGGAGGCGATCGAGTGGGCCAAGCGGGCGCCGATGACCGGCCCCGGTTTCAAGACCGAGATCCGCCGGGTGCCGACGATCGACGAGTTCCCCCAGGACAACGAGTGGATCAAGAAGGAGCGCGCCTGGCGCGAGGTCACCGGCCAGCTCTGAGCTGTCACAGGGCCCCGCCGGCGCCGAAGCCCGGCTCGAAGCGGCGGAAGTACTCCAGGCAGTTCGCCATCTGGTGCTCGACGAGACCGAACTTGGGGGTGTCGTGCGGTTCCAGCATCGCGAGCACGTCGACGGACTCGGTTGTCTTCTCGCCGGGCACGAGGACCTCGGCCCGGTCACCCGGGAAGATGGACACCTTGTGCCCGACGTGCCACACGTCCCGCCGGGAACCCTTGACCAGCACCCTCCACGGCGGGCTGTGCTGCTCGGGGTTCTCCAGCTCACCGCGGATCTTGAGCAGGGCGTCGAACACGGAGTCGCCGGACGCCATCTTGCGGCCGAACGGGCCGTAGACGGCCATCTTGATCTCTTTCGCGGTCCACGCCTGCCACACGACGCGGCCCACCCAGAGCTGTTCCTTGCCGGACGCGGGATCCTTGCCGTAGAGCGGAACGTCCCGCGAGATGGCAGGGAACTCGCCGTCCTTCGTCCACTCCGGAAGCTCCTCGACCGGCTGCTGCGGGGGCGAGGGTGGCCGCATCGTGTTGGGCGGTGGCGGCAACGGCCGCTGCGGTGGGCGCATGGGGTGCTGGGGACGCATCGGCGGTTGTTGCGGGTGCATCGGGGCTGGCTCCTAAGATCGCCGTGACGTCACGCGTGCTTGGCCATGATGTCGCGCATCATCTGCCTCTGTTCGTTGATCGATTTCCACATCGCTTCCTGTTCCCAGGCCGGCAGCGTCGGCAGCACGTCCTGCATCCGGGCGACCGAGGCCTTCAGCTGGAAGTACTCGCCGCGAGCGGGTTGCGGAAGGTCTTCTGGCTCTCTGACCTTCGGTTGCTCGTCCGGCTCGCGTTTCGGTTCCTCGGCAGGAGAGTCGGGCTCGCGGTGCTCCGGCGTGTCCGGATCCCGGTCGTGCGAAGGGAGATCGTCCAGATCTGTCTTCTGTGGACCGAACGGCTCGTCGGGGTGCGGGTTGGTGTAGTCCGGCGTGTGCGACGGCGGCTCGTAGCCCTCGCGGAGCCACGGCGGGGAACCGTCGTCCAGGTGCTTGCCGAGCTGGGTGGCGGCCTGCTCGGTCGCTTCCCGCGCGGCGGTCTCCGCTGCCTCGCGGGCGATCGCCTTCTCGGCCGTGCCGGCCAAACCCGCGCCGTCGGTCGCGATGCCGATGGCGATGTCACCGGTCAGCTGTCCCAGCGCGGAGAACGGGTCCTTCTTCCACTCCTCGAAGTTGAGGAGGCCCTTCAGCGCCTCGGTCGGGTGCGTGACCATGTGCACCATCCCGGAGGCCTGTTTCATCATGTTGGCCGCGTACTCGCCGGGATGGGAGATGTTGTACGGGTCGAGCGGGTTGCCCGCCCTGAGCAGCTGCACCAGGTTGAGGGCGGACTTGGTCAGACCGTCGTTGAAGGACCCGATCTGCTCGGAGGTCTTGTCGACCATGTCCTCGAACGTGGCGGCGAACTTGGACAGGAAGCCCGGTTCCTCCGGCGCCTTGTCCTTCGCCTTGGTGACCACGGACGCGGTCTGCGCGGCCGCGTCCCGCAAGGCTTTCCGGGCGTCGGCGAGGATGCGCTCGGCCATCTCCCGCTTGGCCTGTCCCGGATCACTGAACGGGGCGAGCGGTCCCGGTGCGGCGTCACCGTTGAAGACAGCGTCAAGCGACGCCTTCTGGTGTTGTGCCGCCACGGCCTCGTACTGCTTCTCGGCGGCCTTTGTCTCGGCCTTGGCCTCGTTGTAGATCCGGATCGCCTCGGCGGCGTCGCGCTGGGCGCGTTCGACCGCGCCCTTGTACGTCGTCAACGCCTCGACCACCGGCCCGAACGCCTCCGCGGCGTCGCGCCACTTCGGCGTCTCCTTGGAGAAGTAGCCGCCGAACTTCTCGGCCGCCTCTCCCGTCCAGTGGCCGACGTCCAGTTTGGACACTCCGGCGTACGCCTCCTGGCAGGCGGTCGAAAGCTTGCGCAGCCCCGTCGCCGTTTCTTCGAGGGTCGCCACGCTGCCGGGAACCAGCTCGGTGGGATCGTCGGTGTCGCCGAGCTCGCTGCGGCCGAAGAGGCTCACGCGCGATCACCGGCCTTCTTGAACGAGGTCTCCTCGCCCATCACGTCCTTCACGGACGAGTTCCACGCGTCGTCCATGCCCTTCGTGGCCTTGTCCCACTCCTGTCCGACCGACGTCGGCTGCAGGGACTGTTCCAGCTCCATCCACGACTGCTTCGTCGGGTCGGTGTGGGCGTGCGGGTTGCCGATGAGGAGCTGAAAGGCCTTCTTCGCCTTGTCCTCGGCCTCTTCGTACACGCTCTTGGTGTCGGTGAGCGCGGAGACCATCTCCGTGCCTTCCTTCACCAGGTGCCGCAGACCCCACCGCCACCGCTCGAAGAACTCGGTGAACGCCTCGGCCAGCGCCTCGTCGCCGCACTCGTCCTCGTCGGGGCAGATGAACCCGAAGGTCGCCGTGGCGGACGCGAGATGCCCGCCGTCGGGCGCGATCTCCTTCAGCGCGGCGACGGTGTCGTTGATGCCCTTGATCGCCTGCCCCATCGCACCGAGGTCGACGCCGAACCCGGTCACGCGGTCACCGCCAGCTCGTCGGCGACGACACCGCGCACCGGCGGCAGCGTCATCATGTGCTCGGCGCCGTTGTCGAACACGACACCGGTGGGCCGGGGCAACGCCGGCAGGTAGTGGTCGAGCAGTCGCTCGCCGGTGACCGCCAGATAGCTGACGTCGATGCTCTCGCGCCTGGCCTCCAGGTGCTGCTTCAGCAGTTCGAGACTGGAGAAGGCGGCGAGCCAGTTCAGCCCTTCGATCTTGATGACGGGCAACGACAGCGGATCGATCCGCTGCAGGTACACCGTGCTCTGCCGGAAGGCTTTCAGGAACGCCTCCGGGTTTCCCCCACCTTCGCGGTAGCGCCGCGCGTGCGCGACCGCCTCGTTTTCCTCGTGCATGCCTCTCCCGTTCAACCAATCCCCCCAGATCGGCAGCGCCGTACGTTACCGGCCACTCACTTTCCGTGCCCGCGCAGGCGTTCAACTGAGGTTCGCGTCACCTCGGGAAAAAAGTTCCGGGGGTCGTGTCGATCCGGCACGAGGCCTGTTCGACCTGTGGACGTCCAACACAGACGAACAGGGAGACACACCATGAAGTTCATGCTGATCTGGCGCGCCACCGACGAGGCGTGGGCGAACCTGGGCGACGTCGACTTCGACAAGATGCTCGAGCTCACCGGCGCGTTCAACGAGGAGATGATCCGCGCGGGCGTGCTGCTCGCGGCCGAGGGCCTGGACGACCCGAACCAGGGCGTCGTCGTGGACTTCTCCGCCGAACCGCCGATCGTCACCGACGGCCCGTACGGCGAGGCCAAGGAACTGTTCAACGGCTTCTACATCATCAACGTCGCCTCGAAGGAGGAGGCGATCGAGTGGGCGAAGCGGGCGCCGATCAGGGCGGCCGGGTTCAAGACGGAGATCCGGCGGGTGCCGACGATCGACGAGTTCCCCCAGGACAACGAGTGGATCAAGAAGGAGCGGGCGTGGCGCGAGTCCACCGGCCAGCTGTGAAAGTACGCGGGGACCTTTCGTACTCTCCGACAGTACGAAAGGTCCCCGCGTGACTTCTGAGACGTCAGCCGGTGCGGACGTTCGAGGAGACGAGCGCGGCCAGGCGGTCACCGATCGCGTAGGTCGCACCCGGTGACTGGTGGTCGCGCGTCGCCAGGTCGAACGCCACGGAGGCCTCGATCCGGCGCGACGCCTCGTGCTCGCCGAGGTGGTCGAGCAGCAGCGCCACGGACAGCACGGCCGCGGTCGGATCCGCGATGCCCTGCCCGGCGATGTCCGGTGCCGAGCCGTGCACGGGCTCGAACATCGACGGGTTGCGGCGCGTCACGTCCAGGTTTCCCGACGCGGCCAGGCCGATGCCACCCGTGACGGCGGCGGCGAGGTCGGTCAGGATGTCGCCGAACAGGTTGTCCGTCACGATCACGTCGTAGCGGCCAGGGTCGGTGACCATGTGGATCGTGGCCGCGTCGACGTGCTGGTACGCCACGGTCACGTCCGGGTGCTGCAGCGAGACCTCCTCCACGACGCGCGACCACAACGAGCCGGCGTGCGTGAGGACGTTCGTCTTGTGCACCAACGTCAGATGGCGGCGCTGGCGGGCCGACGCACGCGCGAACGCGTCACGGACGACACGCTCGACTCCGAACGACGTGTTGAGCGAGACCTCGGTCGCGATCTCGTGCGGGGTGTCCTTGCGGAGCAGACCGCCGTTGCCCGCGTACGGACCCTCGGTGCCCTCGCGGACCACCACCATGTCGATCTCCGGCGGGTCCGCGAGCGGGCTGCGGACGCCGGGGTAGAGACGCGCTGGGCGGAGGTTCACGTGGTGGTCGAGCTCGAAGCGCAGCCGCAGCAGCAGCCCGCGCTCCAGGATTCCGCTCGGCACCGACGGGTCGCCCACCGCGCCGAGCAGGATCGCGTCGTGCTGGCGAAGCTCACCCAGCACCGACTCGGGCAACAACTCTCCCGTGGCGTGCCAGCGCGCCGCGCCGAGGTCGTAGCGAGTGATCTCGGCCGCCGGAACGACCTCGCCGAGGACCTTCAGGGCCTCAGCGATGACCTCGGGCCCGATCCCGTCTCCTGGGATCACTGCGAGCCGCATCCACACACCTCCCAGGTTTCCGTCCCCAATTAGTGGGACTACTTTCCTTCGCGAAAGGCTACCGGCATCACGGCCACTCGCCGCATGCCGGACACCCCTTCGGGGTGTTCTCTCCCGTACTGCGGGACACCCACACGGCCCATTCCGCACTTTCGGCTGTCACTCGATCGCAGGAAGGCTGTCGCGTCAAGGGGTGACACCCCTGCTTACAACGATGAAGGGAACCTTCCTCCACGGAAGGTTCCCTTCATCAATCAAACGTCGGACCTAGACGGCCGAGGTGCGGCCGCCCGAGCAGACGTAGACGACCGACGCGCGGTCGCCACTGGCGTTGTGGTGGTTGAGCACCAGCAGGCCGTCGGACTTGTCGGCCTTCAGCGCGGCCTCGTCCTTGTTCACCACGAGCGCGGTGCCCGGCTTGGCGAGGTACGAGAGCGCCGCGTCGCCGCCGCCCTGCACCCACAGACCCGGCTTGAGCGGGTCGTAGGACAGGTTGCGGTCGATCACGTCGATCAGGCCGTTCGCGTTGCCCGGCGCCGGGTAGAAGCCGGTGGTGCCGGCGACGTACGAGATGCGCGCGGTGTCCTTCGCCGGGTCGATGCCGAGCGCCGTGAGGAGCACAGGCAGGACCGCGACGTTGGTGTCGGCGGTGTTGGTGTCGACGTCACCGAACAGGCCGTTGACCGCCTGGATGTCGACGGTCGCGCCGGTCTTGAGGTTGACCGTCGTGGCGACCAGGAGGTCGGTGTCGGTCAGCCGCGACGCGTACGTCTCGAAGTCGGCGGTGCCGTCGCCGTTCGTGTCGATGTCGATGAACGGAACGGTGTTGGTGCCGAGGTTGTACCAGTTGCCCCACGTCGCGATGCCGAACGCGAGCAGCGCCTCCTCCGGCTTGCCCTGCGCCTTCGCCAGCGGGGCCGTGGAGGCCGCGCCGACGTAGCGCAGGTCGCCGCCCTTGGCGGTCTCGTTGCGCGCGCAGTTCTCGGTGACGTTGCGGCGGCAGTCGCGCAGCTTCGGCGACTGTGCCTGCAGCTCGAGAACGCTGATCAGCGAGCGGTACGCCTGCGAGCCCGTGCCCTGGTCGACGCCGCGGCCGGTCACGTTGAGGACCGTCTGCGTGTCCTTGCCGCGGAACTTGAGGGTGGACGCGGTGTGGATGTCCGACACCGGCTTCGGCGCCGAGTACACCGACAGGCGCAGCGGCACCGTGGCACCCGCGGTCGGCGTGAGGGTCACGCGACCGGAGGCGTCCGCGAGGAACTGCCGCGGGGTGTCGAGCTGCGTCGGCGCGACGGTCGGGTCGACCGTCTTGCGCAGTGCCTTCGGGTCGTCGATCTTCAGGGTGACCTTGACGCGCGCGACACCGCGCGGGCTCAGCTTCACCTTGTCCTGCGAGAGGACGTAGCTCACGCCGGGGATCGACGTGGCGGCGGTGTAGCCGACCTTGTACTCCACGGACTTCGTCGACTTGTTGACGATCTTGATCGTCTTGGTCTTCGAGACCGGCTTGGCGACCTCGACGACGCCGAAGTTCGCGCTCACGTAGCCGGGGTCGTCCTCGACGTAGGCCAGGACCTGGTTGTCGATCGCGGCCTTGCCGTCCACGCGGCCGGTGCCGATGCGGTTGGGAGCGAAGGTCTTGCCGTTCTCCTGCACGTCGGCGCCCGCGGTGTTCATGATCGCGGCCTTGACCTCTTCCAGCGTGTAGTCCGGGTGCGTCTGGCGCACCAGGGCCGCGATGCCGGCGACGTGCGGGGAGGCCATCGACGTACCGGAGATCACCATGCGGTCGTTGCCGGAACCGACGGCGGTCGACGAGATCGTGTCACCGGGCGCCGCGACGTCCGGCTTGATCGAGCCGTTGCGGGTGCCGCGGCTCGTGAACGAGCTCGGCGTGTCCGAAATGGACTGGTCGTAGGTCGGCACCGTGGTACGCAGGATGCCCGCGAGGCGGACCTTCAGCGTGCCCGCGTCCAGCAGCGGACGCAGCTGCTTGGTGGCGTCGCCGGTGAACTGGAACACCGGGATGGTCGCGTTGCCCGCGATGCCCGCGTTGAAGTTGTTCAAAGTGGACGAAAGCACCACGCCCTCGGCACCGGCGGCCTGCGCGTTGTTGCTGCGGCCTGCCGATCCACAACGGCGCGTCGCGTCGTTGTCGTCCCACTCCAGCCACAGGAACTTGCCCGCGAAGTTGCCGGTGATCGGCTGGCAGCCGTCGAGGTTGCCGGCCTGGGTCAGCTTCGCGACCGGCAGGGTCTTGTCGTAGCCCAGGTAGCCGGTGAAGTTCTGGCTGTACTGGCCCGGCTTCGCCTGGCCGTTCGCCTCGGCGCCGTCACGCAGCACGTACGAGTCGCGCACGGACGCGACGGTCAGCGCCTCCGGCGTGTTGCCCGGCGAGCCGCCGATGTCGTACAGGTCACCGCCGTTGCCCGCGGAGAAGACCGGCATGACGCCGACCTTGTACAGCTTCTTCACGAAGAGGCTGTCGGGGTCGTCGGGGGCGCCGTAGTCGGAGCCGAGCGACAGGTTGACCACGTCGAGGTGGTCGGAGAAGTCGCCGTCGCCGTCGGGGTCGAGTGCCCAGTCGAGCGCCTGCGAGGTGACGTTGGTCGAGCCCTCGCAGCCGAAGACCTTCAGCGCGTAGATGAGGGCCTTCGGCGCGGTGCCGGGGCCGATCTTCATCGCGTTGAGCTTGTCGGCGTCGAGCTTGGTGTAGTCGCCCTTGAAGGTGCTGCCGTCCGCGTTCTCACCGAAACCGGCGGTGGTGCCGGCGACGTGCGAGCCGTGACCGTTGCAGTCGATGGGGTTCGGGTCGGGCTTCGGCGTGTTGATCGCCGGGTCCTTGCTCGCCCCGTCGTAGTCCTCGCCGACGAAGTCGTAGCCGCCGACGACCTTGGCGGTCGGGAAGTTCGGGTTCGCCTTGCGCGGGTCGACGGCCTTGAACGCCTCGACCGTGCCGGGACCACCGAAGTTCGCGTGCGTGTAGTCGACACCGGTGTCGATGATGCCGACGCGCACGTCGTCGCCGAGCTTGCCGTACTGCTGCCAGACGTTGAGCGTCCTGGTGAGCTGCACAGCGTTGGAGTTCGTGCGCTTCTTCGGCACGACCGGGTACACCGCGGCGACGTCCGAGCGGTTCGCCAGCTCACGGACCTTCGCGGCCTCCGCCGTCACGACCACGCCGGGAACACCGTTGGAGGTGCGGTAGAGCTCCTTGGTGGCGGTGTCCTTGGCCTTGAGCGCGCCGACGACCTGGTCGACCGTCGCCGACACGTCGTTCTTCGCCTGCTTGGCCGCCTGCTTCGCGGCCTCTTTGCCCTGCGGTTTCTTCTCCTCGAAGGCGTCCACGGCAGGCTTGCGGTCCAACTCGACGAACGCGGTGACCTGGCCGGACTGGTTCAAGCGGGGAGAAACCTTGAGCTGCAACGCGTTCGCGTCCAGCTTGTGTGCACCCTTGACCGGTTGCGCGAGCGGTTCGCTCTGCGCCTGAGCCGTGGCGGGTGCGATCAGCAGTGTGGTGATGGCAGAGAACACCACCAGACTTGATCGTCTCTTCACAACGTTGCCCCAAACGAGGAGTGTGCTTTCGACCCGTGCACAGTGCCGCGCCCTCTACGGCACCGGGTCAACCTCGTGGGGAACCTAATCGTTGAGGCGTCGTTGCGACTGCCCCGAAAGTATGAAGTTTGCTTGCAGACAGTTGCCTGTTACGTGTTCGTTGTGAAGAGTCGCAGACACGGGAGGGGGATTTTGCCGTCCCCCTCCCGGTTTGTCGTGACTATCCGAAGTCGACACTCCGCACGGTGCGCGCACCCACGGCGGCACCGATCGGGTCGAGCACGGCCGTGTCGACGGGGCGGTCCACCCGCAGCACCATGACCGCGTCCGCACCGGTCTGGCTGATCTGCGCGGCCTCGATGTTCACACCGGCCTCGCCGAGCAGCGTGCCGACCGTGCCCATGACACCCGGACGATCCGGGTACTCCAGCAGCAGCACGGTTCCTTCGGCCCTCAGGTCGAAGTTGCGGCCGTTGATGTTCACCAGCTTCTCGACCTGAGCGATACCGCTGATGGTGCCGGAAACGCTGTTGCTGCTGCCGTCCGCGTGCACGGCCTTGACCGTGACGAGGCTGCGGTGGTTCGGGCTCTCGGTCTCCTTGACCACGTCGACGTTCACGCCGAGGTCCGCGGCGAGCTGCGGGGCGTTGACGAACGTCACCTGCGACTCGACGACGCTGGCGAAGACGCCGCGCAGAGCCGCGAGCGGCAGCACGTCGACGTCCTCATTGGACAGTTCGCCGCGCACCTCGACCGTGACGCTGGTCGGCGCCTTCGGCGACAGTGCACTGAGGACAGTGCCGAGCTTCTGCACGAGCGGCAGGTACGGCCGCACCTCCTCGCCGACCGCGCCACCCTGGACGTTGACGGCGTCCGGCACGAACTCGCCGGCGAGCGCGAGGATGACGCTCTTCGCGACGTCCGTGCCCGCGCGGTCCTGGGCCTCCGTGGTGGACGCGCCGAGGTGCGGCGTGACGACGATGCCCGGCACGTTGAAGAGCGGGTTCTCGGTGGTGGGCTCGGTCGAGAAGACGTCGATGCCGGCGCCGCCGACCTGACCCTCCTTGACCGCCTCGGCGAGGGCTTCCTCGTCGATGAGGCCACCGCGGGCGGCGTTGACGATGATGACGCCCCGCTTGGCCTTCGCAAGCTGCTCCGCACCGATGAGCCCCTTGGTCTCCGGGGTCTTCGGCAGGTGGATGGAGATCGCGTCCGCGCGCTCCAGCAGCTCCTCGAGGCTGACGAGCTCGATGCCGAGCTGCGCGGCCCGTTGCGCGGACACGTACGGGTCGTACGCGATCAGCGTGGTGCCGAAGGCGGCGATGCGCTGCGCGAACAGCTGACCGATCTTGCCGAGCCCGACGACACCGACCGTCTTGCCGTTGAGCTCGACACCGTTGAACTTGCTGCGCTTCCACTCGTGGTTCTGCAGCGTCTCGTGGGCAGCGGGAATCTGCCGCGCGACGCTCAGCAGCAGCGCGACGGCGTGCTCGGCTGCACTGACGATGTTGGACGTAGGCGCGTTGACGACCATCACGCCGTTGGCGGTGGCCGCCGGAACCTCGACGTTGTCCAGGCCGACACCCGCGCGGGCCACGACCTTCAGCTTGCGGGTGGCGGCGAAGACCTCGGCGTTGACCTGCGTGGCGGACCTGACGAGGAGGGCGTCCGCGTCCTGCACGGCCTCGAGCAGGGCCGCACGGTCGGTGCCGTCTACGTGGCGCACTTCAACACCGTCGCCGAGAGCGTCCAGGACGGACGGTGCGAGCTTCTCGGCGATGAGGACAACAGGTCGGCTCGTGTTGGTCACGGACATCGCTCCCAGAACGGTCGGATCGTGGGGCGCGGGCGTGGTCGGGGGCGGCTGGCCCGCGCCGACCGGGCACCGCAATGTGTCCGGACTGTTAACGAGCATAGACAGGGGGGTTGTCCGGGCCTGTGGCGGGTGGCTCAGGTCACGTTGCTGTCCTGAGGTGTGGGACGACCCTCGCGCCACGGCCGGAACCGCGGCGCGACGGCCGGTTTCAGCGCAGGCCGGCGAAGAACTTCCGGACGTCGCCGACGAGCAGGTCCGGAACCTCCATGGCGGCGAAGTGCCCACCGCGGTCGAACTCCGACCAGTGCACGATGTTGTGTTCGCGTTCCAGTGCGTGCCGGATCGACACGTCCAGGGGGAACACCGCGACCCCTGTCGGCACCTCGGAACGCTCGCTCGCACCCCAGGCCCCGGCGTGCGCGGTCTCGTAGTAGCTGTTGGCGGAGGACCCGGCGGTGCCGGTCAGCCAGTACAGCATCACGTTGGTGAGCAACAGGTCCCGGTCCACCGCGTCCTCCGGCAGCTCGGCGGCCGGATCGGTCCACTCCTTGAACTTCTCCACGATCCAGGCCAGCTGCCCTGCCGGGGAGTCGTGCAGTCCGTGTGCCAGCGTCTGCGGCCGGGTGATCTGGATCATCACGTACCCGGACCCCTCTGTCTTCAGGTACGACAGGTGCGCGAGCCGCGCCCGTTCCGCATCGGTCAGCTCAGCCGCCTCTTCCTGGCTGATCTCGGTGAACGCGGAGAGTCCGTTCGCGTGCACGCCCACGACCCGAGCGGGGTCGAGCCGGCCGAGGCCGGGGCCGACGACCGCGCCGGTGTCGCCGCCCTGGACGCCGTAGCGGTCGTAGCCGAGCCTCTTCATCAGCTCGGCGTACGCCCTGGTCACCCGGTTGGTGTCCCACCCGGCCTCGCGGGTCGGCCAGGAGAAGCCCGTGCCGGGGTTCGACGGGATCACCAGGTGGAACGCGTCCGCGGGATCGCCGCCGTGCGCCCGCGGGTCGGTCAGCGGGCCGATCACGTTGAGGAACTCGACGACCGAGCCGGGCCAGCCGTGGATCAGGACCAGCGGCAGCGCGTCCGCTTCCGGTGAGCGCACGTGCAGGAAGTGGATGTTCTGCCCGTCGATCTCGGTGGTGAACTGCGGGTAGGAGTTCAGCTCCTTCTCGTGCACGCGCCAGTCGTAGCCGTCGCGCCAGTACTCGGCCAGTCCCCTGAGGTAGCTCACCGGCACCCCGCGGCTCCAGCCGGCGCCCGGCAGGTCCGCGGCCCACCGGGTCCTGGCGAGCCGGTCCCGCAGGTCGTCCAGGTCGGCCTGGGGAACGTCGATGGTGAAGGGCCGGATCTCGGTGTTGTGCTCCATGCCGACAACGCTAGGAGCCGGTTAGGTCAGGTTCGGTCCTAACCGCGTGGCAGGCTTCGAATCATGCGGGAAACCTCGGCACGGCTGCTGCGACTGCTCTCCCTCCTGCAGGCCCGGCGCGACTGGTCAGGCGCCGAGCTGGCGGAACGGCTGGAGATCACCCCGCGCACCGTGCGTCGTGACATAGATCGGTTGCGGGAACTCGGTTATCCCGTGCACGCGACCGCGGGCACCGCCGGCTACCGGTTGGGCGCCGGCGCGGACCTGCCGCCGTTGTTGCTCGACGACGACGAGGCCGTGGCGGTCGCGATGGGTCTGCGCACGGCCGCCGGCGGTTCGATCACCGGCATCGAGGAGACCTCGGTGCGGGCGCTGGCCAAGGTCGAACAGGTGCTGCCGTCCCGGTTGCGGCACCGGATCAACGCCCTGCAGTCGATGACGGTGCCGATGACCAGCGCCGGCCCCACCGTCGACCCGAGCACGCTCACGGCCATAGCGGCCGCCTGCCGCGACTCGGTGCGCCTGCGCTTCGACTACCGCACGCACGACGGGACCAGCAGCGTCCGCACGACCGAGCCGCACCGGCTGGTGCACTCCGGCCGGCGCTGGTACCTCGTCGGCTGGGACGTCGACCGTCAGGACTGGCGCACCTACCGGGTGGACCGCCTCGACCCGCGCATCCCGACGGGACCCCGGTTCACCCCACGCACCCCGCCCGACCCCGATCTGGGCGGCTACACCTCGCGGGCGATCTCCACGTCGGCCTACCGCTACCAGGCCAGGTTCACCCTGCACGTCAGCGCCGAGACCGCGGCGGAACGCATCGCCCCCACCACCGCGACGCTGGAACCGATCGACGAGCACAGCTGCACGTTGCGCGCCGGATCCAACTCACTGGACGAACTGGCCGTCTACGTGGCGGGCAAGGGTTTCGCCTTCCAGGTGCACGAACCACCAGAGCTCGTCGAGCACATCAGGACGCTGGCGGCGCTCTTCGCCGCCGCGACCGAGTAGCGCGGCCGCAAAAACCGGCTGACCGCGACCCCGGCGCCTTGCTAGCTTCCGCGCATGGGGTGCCTGACAGAACTCAGGAAAACGCAACAGCAACTCCCCCGCCTCGGTGCCGAGAAGCTCGCGGCGGCGAGGGCGCTGATCGAAGCCACGGGGGCACGGCGCCGCGCGGACCGTCTCGACTCCCCGGCCGCGCACCGCGGACCGAGGTCACGCGGCCGGTTCACCGATCTCGTGGCGCCTACCAGGGCTCGTCGAACTCGCCATCTTTGGCACCCGCCACGAAAGC
Source organism: Lentzea nigeriaca (assembly GCF_016907955.1). Classification (GTDB taxonomy): domain Bacteria; phylum Actinomycetota; class Actinomycetes; order Mycobacteriales; family Pseudonocardiaceae; genus Lentzea; species Lentzea nigeriaca. The sequence goes on from NZ_JAFBCX010000005.1 coordinate 414,701, forward strand.
GTCCCACTCGGCCATGGTGAAGACGAGGACGGGTTCCAGCTGCTTGGAGTTGCGCATGGCCACGTAGGTGGCGCCGTCGGTGTGCGGGACGAAGGCGATCTCGACGTGGCCGTCTTCCGGTTCCGGCTCCGGCGGGCGCTTCCACTCCGCGTCGCGGAGGTCCAGGTTGCCGCGCACGTGGGCCTTGTCGTCGTAGATCGGCGCACTTTCGGTCATGCGCCAGAAGTTAGCGGAAAGGCCCGCGGAGCGTCACACACGCTCCACGGGCCTCCCTGGGGAAAAGCTCAGGCGGTCTCGGTGATCGGCCGGTCGACCCACGACATCATGTCGCGGAGCTTCTTGCCGGTTGCCTCGATCGGGTGGTTCTCGCCCTCCTGCTGCAACTTGCGGTAGTTGGCGCGGCCATTGTCGTCCTCCGCCACCCACTCGTTCGCGAAGGTGCCGTCCTGGATCTCGCCCAGGATCTTCTTCATCTCCTCCTTGACCGACGCGGTGATGACGCGCGGGCCGCGGGTCAGGTCGCCGTACTCCGCGGTGTCGGAGATGGAGTACCGCATGCGGGCGATGCCGCCCTCGTACATGAGGTCGACGATCAGCTTCAGCTCGTGGAGGCACTCGAAGTACGCGACCTCGGGGGCGTAGCCCGCCTCGGTCAGCACCTCGAAGCCAGCCTGGACGAGAGCGGAAGCGCCACCGCACAGGACGGCCTGCTCGCCGAAGAGGTCCGTCTCGGTCTCTTCCTTGAACGTCGTCTTGATGACGCCGGCACGGGTGCCGCCGATGCCCTTGGCGTAGGACAGGGCGAGGGCCTGCGCGTTGCCGGAAGCGTCCTGCTCGACCGCGATCAGAGCCGGAACGCCCTTGCCGTCGACGAACTGGCGGCGCACCAGGTGGCCCGGACCCTTCGGGGCGACCATGGCAACGTCCACACCGGACGGAGCCTCGATCAGGCCGTAGCGGATGTTGAAGCCGTGGCCGAAGAAGAGCGCGTCGCCCTCCTTCAGGTTCGCCGCGATCTCGTTAGCGTAGATGTGGCGCTGGGCGGTGTCCGGCGCCAGGATCATGATCACGTCGGCCCACGCGGAGACCTCGGACGGCGTGCCGACCTCCAGGCCCTCCTCCTCGGCCTTGGCGCGGGACTTGGAGCCCTCCTGCAGGCCGATGCGGACCTCGACGCCGGAGTCGCGCAGCGACAGCGCGTGGGCGTGGCCCTGGCTGCCGTAGCCGATCACGGCCACCTTGCGGCCCTGGATGATGCTCAGGTCGGCATCGTCGTCGTAGAAGATCTCGACGCTCACAGTGTTTCCTTCTTTCTAGATCTTTATCGCACCGCGGTGGCGGTGATGGAACGAGCGCCACGGCCGATGGCGACCATGCCGGACTGGACGATCTCGCGAAGCCCGTAGGGCTCCAGCATGCGCAGCAACGCGTCGAGCTTCTCAGACGTGCCCGTCGCCTCGATTGTGACCGCCTCCGGCGACACGTCGACGACCTTTGCGCGGAACAGCTGAACAGTTTCCAAAACCTGCGAACGCACCGTGGCGTCGGCCCGGACCTTGATCAACACCAGTTGCCGCTGAACGGAAGCGGTCGGCTCCAGCTCGACGATCTTGATGACGTTGATGAGTTTGTTGAGCTGCTTGGTCACCTGCTCCAGGGGCAGCTCGTCGACCGAGACCACGATGGTCATGCGGGAGATGTCGGGGTACTCGGTGCGGCCGACCGCGAGCGACTCGATGTTGAAGCCGCGGCGGGAGAACAGGCCGGCGACGCGTGCGAGCACACCGGGCTTGTCCTCGACCAAAACGCTCAGGGTGTGCCTGGTCATCACAGATCCTCGTCGAACAGGGGGCGGATGCCGCGGGCGGCCATGATCTCGGAGTTGCCGGTGCCCGCCGCGACCATCGGCCACACCTGGGCGTCCTTGCCGACGACGAAGTCGACCACGACCGGCCTGTCGTTGATCTCCAGCGCCTTCGCGATCACCTCGTCCACCTCCTCGCGCGACTCGGCCCGCAGGCCGACGCAGCCGAGCGCCTCTGCCAGGAGCTTGAAGTCCGGGATGCGGTGCTTGTGCGTGCCCAGGTCGGTGTTGGAGTACCGCTCGCCGTAGAACAGGGTCTGCCACTGGCGGACCATGCCCAGGTTGCCGTTGTTGATCACGGCGATCTTGACGGGCAGGTTCTCGATGGCGCAGGTGGCCAGTTCCTGGTTGGTCATCTGGAAGCAGCCGTCGCCGTCGATGGCCCACACCGTGCGGTCCGGCTCGCCAGCCTTGATGCCCATCGCGGCGGGAACCGCGAAGCCCATCGTGCCGAGGCCGCCGGAGTTGATCCACGTGCGGGGCTGCTCGTACTTCACGAACTGCGCGGCCCACATCTGGTGCTGGCCGACGCCCGCCGTGTAGATCGTGTCGGCCGGCGACAGCGCGCCGATCCGCTCGATCACGTACTGCGGCGACAGCGTGCCGTCGTCCGGCCAGTCGTAGCCGAGCGGGAACGTCTCCCGCAGCGAGTTCAGCGTGTCCCACCACGGCGTGAGGTCGACCTTCTTGGCCGTCTCGCGCTCGGTGCGGACCGCGTCGATCAGCTCGGTGATGATCTCCTTGCAGTCGCCCACGATCGGGACGTCCGCGCGGCGGTTCTTGGAGATCTCGGCCGGGTCGATGTCGGCGTGGATGATCTGCGCGTCGGGGGCGAACGAGTTCAGCTGACCGGTGACGCGGTCGTCGAACCGGGCACCCAGCGCGATCAGCAGGTCCGACTTCTGCATCGCCGCGACGGCCGCGACGGTGCCGTGCATGCCGGGCATGCCGAGGTGCTGCTGGTGCGAGTCGGGGAACGCGCCGCGCGCCATCAGCGTGGTGACGACCGGGATGCCGGTGTCCTCGGCCAGGCGCAGCAGCTCGGCGGACGCGTCCGCCTTGATGACGCCGCCGCCCACGTACAGCACGGGCTTGCGCGCGCCGACGATCAGCTTGGCCGCTTCGCGCACCTGCTTGCCGTGCGGCCGGGTCGTCGGCCGGTAACCGGGCAGGCGCAGTTCGGGCGGCCAGGAGAAGCTCGTGGTCTCCTGCAGCACGTCTTTCGGGATGTCGACGAGGACAGGGCCGGGTCGGCCGGTCGCCGCGATGTGGAACGCCTCCGCGATCGCCCGCGGGATCTCCGCGGCGTCGGTCACGAGGACGTTGTGCTTGGTGATCGGCATCGTGATGCCGCAGATGTCCGCCTCCTGGAAGGCGTCCGTGCCGATCAGCGGCCGCGACTGCTGGCCGGTGATCGCGACGACGGGCACGGAGTCCATGTTCGCGTCCGCGAGCGGGGTGACGAGGTTCGTCGCACCCGGTCCCGAGGTCGCCATGCAGACCCCGACCTTGCCGGTGGCCTGCGCGTATCCGGTCGCCGCGTGTCCTGCGCCCTGCTCGTGGCGGACGAGGATGTGCCGGACCTTCGTGGAGTCCAGCAGCGGGTCGTACGCGGGAAGGATGGTCCCGCCGGGAATGCCGAACACCACTTCGCAGCCGACCGCCTCGAGCGATCGCACAAGCGACTGAGCACCGGTTACACGAATCGGTGCGCCACTGGGCGGGGCCGGTTTCGGCCGCGGACCTGGACGTGGCGACGTGGGCTCGGAAGCCTGTCGCGATGGTGCGCTGGTCATCTCATTGCCTCGTGGGTATCGGGGTCCGGACACGAAAAAACCCTCGACAACCCAGAAGAAGGGTCGTGCGAGGGTCGCGCGTCGACGCAGGCTGTTCGGCTCAGGCGTCGACGCGCCTGAGAAGTACGAGAACGAGCGTGCGCTGCATGAAGCGGACGTTATCTCCTCGCGCAAGAGTGCGTCAACTCTGCGAGACAGGATTCCCGGATCGTGGACGTGGAACAATCCTTCGAGTGAAGAAGCTGGTCTTTCGCGTCCCGGCAACGGCCCTGCTCGCGGCGGGTCTGATCGCCATCTGCGTCACTCCTGTGGCGTGGGCCATTCCGGGACTGCAGGCGCTCTACGTTCTGCCGCTCGGGTACGCGTACTGGGTCATCCGCAACCGCACCACCGTGACGGAGGAGGAGCTCGTCGCGCGCGGGCTGTTCGGCTCGACCACCGTGAAGTGGGACGAGGTGAAGTCCATCCGGCTGGTCCACAAGGGCTGGTTGAAGGCCGTGAAGACGGACGACTCCGAAGTGACGCTGCCCGCGGTGCGGTTCATGCACCTGCCGGCGTTGTCGGCGGTCAGCGGTGGGCGTGTTCCTGACCCGACCATCACAGAGGACTCCGTAGAGTCCGAGCAGTGATCAAACGGGTTCCGCTGATCAGCCTGCTGCTGTCCATCGCAGGCCTGCTGACCTCGGCCTACCTGACGTACACGCACTTCGACGCGAGTGCGCTGCTGTGCTCTGCCGACGCGGTCGTCGACTGCGAGACCGTCACCACGAGCGAGCAGTCGGAGCTGATGGGCATCCCCGTCGCGTTCCTCGGACTGGCGTTCTTCGCGTTCCTGACCGTGATCTGCCTCCCGTTCGCGTGGCGGATCGAGGCGCTGAAGTGGGTGCGGCTCGGCGCGATCGGCGTCGGCATGCTGATGGTCGTCTACCTGGTGGCGGCCGAGTTCCTGCTCATCGGCAAGATCTGCCTGTGGTGCACCGCTGTGCACGTCATCACGCTCGCACTGGCCTGTCTGCTGGTCTGGGCGAGTCTGGCTGGAACTCCCGCTCCGGGCCCCGAGTAACCTTTGAGGCACCGCTCCCAGACTGGTGGACGCCTCACCCGGCCGTCCCGCGCGCTTTTTTCTTGAACTGAATCTGGAGGAGCAGTGCCTCAGCTCCGCTCTCGCACCACCACGCACGGCCGCAACGCAGCCGGTGCCCGCGCTCTCTGGCGCGCGACCGGCATGACCGACGGCGACTTCGGCAAGCCCATCATCGCGATCGCCAACTCCTACACGCAGTTCGTGCCGGGTCACGTGCACCTGCGGGACCTCGGCGACATCGTGGCCGAGGCGGTGCGCGAGGCGGGTGGCGTGCCGCGCGAGTTCCACACCATCGCGGTCGACGACGGCATCGCCATGGGCCACAGCGGGATGCTCTACTCGCTGCCCAGCCGCGAGATCATCGCCGACTCCGTCGAGTACATGGTCAACGCGCACCAGGCCGACGCGATCGTCTGCATCTCGAACTGCGACAAGATCACCCCCGGCATGCTGAACGCGGCGATGCGGCTCAACATCCCCGTCGTGTTCGTGTCCGGCGGGCCGATGGAGGCCGGCAAGGCCGTCGTCGTCGAGGGTGTCGCCGTCGCGCCGACGGACCTCATCACCGCGATCGCCGCGTCCGCTTCTCCCGCCGTGAACGAGGAGGGGCTCTCCGAGGTCGAGCGCTCCGCGTGCCCGACGTGCGGTTCGTGCTCCGGCATGTTCACCGCGAACTCGATGAACTGCCTCACCGAGGCGCTGGGCCTCTCGTTGCCGGGCAACGGGTCCACGCTCGCCACCCACGCCGCGCGCCGCGAGCTGTTCTCCGAGGCCGGCCGCGTGATCGTGGAGCTGTGCAGGCGCTGGTACGGCGAGGACGACGAGTCGGTGCTGCCGCGCTCGATCGCGAACCGCAAGGCGTTCGAGAACGCGATGGCCCTCGACATGGCCATGGGCGGCTCGACGAACACGGTGCTGCACATCCTCGCCGCCGCGCAGGAGGGCGAGATCGACTTCACGTTGCAGGACATCGACGACCTGTCCCGCCGCGTGCCGTGCCTGTCCAAGGTGTCGCCGAACTCCGACTACCACATGGAGGACGTGCACCGGGCCGGCGGAATTCCCGCGCTGCTGGGCGAACTGGACCGCGCCGGGCTCCTGAACCGCGACGTGCACTCCGTCCACTCGCCGGACCTGGAGTCGTGGCTCGCGAAGTGGGACATCCGGGCGGAGAACCCGTCGCCAGAGGCGATCGAGCTGTTCCACGCGGCTCCCGGCGGCGTGCGCACGACCGAGGCGTTCTCGACGTCGAACCGTTGGTCCTCTTTGGACACCGACGCCGCGAAGGGCTGCATCCGCGACATCGAGCACGCCTACACGAAGGACGGCGGCCTGGCCGTGCTGCGCGGCAACCTGGCCGAGCGCGGCGCGATCATCAAGGCCGCGGGCATCGACGAGGAGCTGTGGCGCTTCGAGGGCCCGGCGCGCGTCGTCGAGTCCCAGGAGCAGGCGGTCTCGGTGATCCTCAACAAGGAGATCCAGGCCGGCGAGGTGCTGGTCGTGCGGTACGAGGGCCCGTCAGGCGGCCCCGGTATGCAGGAGATGCTGCACCCCACGGCGTTCCTGAAGGGCTCCGGCCTCGGCAAGAAGTGCGCGCTGATCACGGACGGCCGGTTCTCCGGCGGTTCGTCGGGCCTGTCGATCGGCCACATCTCGCCGGAGGCGGCGGGCGGCGGCACGATCGGCCTCGTCGAGAACGGCGACCGGATCCTGATCGACGTGCACGAGCGTCGGCTCGAGCTGCTGGTGGACGACGAGGTGCTGGCCGAGCGGCGCGCCAAGATGGAGGCGTCGGAGCGGCCGTGGCAGCCGGTGGACCGGATCCGGCCGATCACGGGTGCGCTGCGGGCGTACGCGCGGATGGCAACGGACGCGTCGACGGGCGCGGTGCGCGACCCCAGCCGGTAACCACGCTTTGTTCGTGCTGCCCTGGCCGGATTCCGGTCAGGGCAGCTCTGTTTTGGCGGTGTCGTACCTCTCGACGTTCGCGAGGACCTCGTCCATGTGCTCCTGCGCCCAGCTCCTCAGCCCGCGGGTCAGCTCGTGCAGCGACCGGCCGAGGTCGGTCAGCTCGTAGGAAACGGTGACGGGGACGGTCGGCGTCACCGTACGGGTCAGCAGTCCGTCGCGCTCCAACGACCTCAACGTCTGGGTCAGCATCTTCTGGCTGACTCCGGCCAGCATCCGGGCGAGTTCGGAGTACCGCATCGGGCCTCCGCCGAGCGCGCACAGGACCAGGACGACCCACTTGTCCGAGATCCGGTCCAGCAGCTGCCGGCTCGGGCAGCCCGCCAGGAACGCGACTTGACCGTCTCGCGGTTCGGCCACGGCGCCATGCAACTGGCCGGACCTGGGGTCATGGGCCCGCCCGCCGATCGCGACGGCGCTCTGGCGGTGCTGCGTGCGGCGGTCGACCTCGGCATCACCCTGAGGGTGATTTCGGCAGGCAGCCGCGCTTCGATCATGAAGATGGCGCTCTCATGGCTGCCAACTGCACGGTTGGCAGCAGTTGCGGTGATCAGCAAACGTTTGCGTCAGCATTTCTCTACCGCCAACTCGGCAGCCACGTGCATTAGAACGCGACCATCCGGGCTTTCGGAGACGAGCACCAGACCGCCCAGCCCCCTGCCCGACTCAACGGAGCACAACCAAGCCGCGACGGTCTACCGGACAGCGAGCGCTAGCGCCAGACTGACCCCGAACACGAGCCAGCCCGTCAGCGGACCCCTCACGGGCTGGTCCGTTCTCTTGACCATGATGCCGCTGACGACCAGACCTGCGAGCAGGCCGAGCGGCGGTAGCAGGGACTTCGCGGTGAGACCGAACGGGAACGCCACCAGGTAGACGATCGGAATCCCGATCACCAGCAGGGCGAGCTGGAGCAGCGCTCCCGTCAGGTTCTTCCGCACGGGGTTTATCGGAACACGAAGAACGTCACCGCCGCACCACCCGCTCCGAGCAGGAGTGCGATGAAACCGGCCGCCACCGGGTGACGGAACCAGCTGCGGTTGTAGTCCAGCGCGGCCCGGCCGGGTCCTGCGAACAGCGCCGCGAACGCCATCCCCGCGAGAGCCAGTTCCAGCTCCACTCCGTTGGGGCCGAAGAAACCGCCCTTGTACTTCAACGCAATGACGTTGGCCATCACCGCGAGCAGGCCAGCGGCGGCCAGCGGCGTGAAGAGACCCAGCACGAGCAGGCTGCCGCCCGCGAGCTCCGTGACGCCGGTGACCCAGGCGAGGACGACCGACTCGCGGTAGCCCATCTTCTCGAGCGACTGCGCGAAGCCGTTGATGCCGGGACCGCCGAAGAGACCGAAGACCTTCTGCAGGCCGTGCAGGATGAAGATGCCGCCGAGCACGGCACGCAGCCCGAGCAGACCGAGGTCGGGACCGACGGTCCAGCCGAACTTCTTGCGCTCGTCCTCGAACGGGTCGTCGTCCGCGAACGAGGGCTTGTCCACAGTGGACTTGTCCAGCGGCGTGTAACCCGTCGTGTCGAACGCCTTCGTCGTCGAGTCGTACGGCGACGCCGCTTCGCCGACTCTGGTCGTGCTGTCGTCGAAGTGGTGCACTCCCCCTCCGCTGCTCGAGTAGAACGAGTCGTCGGAGAAAGCGCTCGAGGTGGTCGAGCCTTTGTCGTGAGTAGCCACGCCCGCACGCTAGGAGACCCGGTACGGGCGCGCGAGATCCGAACGGCAGCTTAGGTTCACCCTAATGGACTAGGGCCCCCTAGTAAGCGCCGTTCACCAGGTTGCGCGGACGCTCGCCGGCGACGTAGCGAGCGACCTCCGCCGCGACGACGGCGTAGGCGCGTTGCGCATGTCCGGTGCAGCTCCCGGCGACGTGCGGGGTCAGCAGCAGACCCGGCGCGGTCCACAGTGGATGATCCTCGGGCAGCGGTTCGGGATCGGTCACGTCCAGAGCCGCGCGCAGTCGCCCGGAATTCAGCTCCGCGAGCAGCGCGTCGGTGTCGACGACCGGGCCGCGGGCGCCGTTGACGAGGATCGCGCCGTCCTTCATCGCCGCCAGGAACTTGGCGTCGACGAGGTGCCTGGTCTCCTCGGTCATCGGCGTGAAGATCACCACCGCGTCGAACTCCGGCAGCAACGACGGCAGTTCGTCCACCCCGTGGACCCCGTCCCGGGCGGTGCGGCCGACCAGCACCGCCGTCGCGTCGAACGGTTCGAGGCGGCGCTTCAGCTGCTCGCCCAGATCACCGGCGCCGACGATCAGAACCTTCTTGTCCTGCAAGGTGTCCGTCAGGTGGTAGTCCCACCGGCCCTCGACACGGGCCCGTTCGAAAACGAGGAAGTCTCGATATATCGCCAGCAACGCTCCGACGGCCCACTCCGCCGTGCTGCCGCCGTGCGCGCCGCGGCACGTGGAGAGCATCACACCGTCCGGCACACGACCCACGAAGTTCTCCGCGCCCGCGCTCAGCAACTGCACGAGCTTGAGCTTCGGCAACTGCGCGAACACGTCGCGGGGATCGGTGCCGGCGAGGAACTTGGGGACCAGGACCTCGGCGTCCGCTGCCTCGGCGGGCAGCGGCTCCCCCGGCACGTAACGAACCGGCCGGACACCGTCCACCTGAGACAGCGTCTGGACTCCGAAGTCATCTGGCACGAGCACAGTGAGCGTCACCACGCCAACGTACGACAGAATGGCGGCCATGCGGGAGCACGACGTCATCTCCTGGGACGGCACGAAGATCCGAACGTGGCGGGCGGCCGGTGACGGCACACCTGTGCTGCTCTGTCCCGGCGTGGGCGTCGGGCCCGAGTCGTGGCCGACGCTGAACGAACGCGGCGGGCTCGTCAGCTGGTACATGCGCGGCACGATGGGGTCGGACAGGCCCGTCGACGAGCGCAACATCTCGTTGGACGACCACGTTTCCGACGCGATCGCCGTGCTCGACGACGCGGGCATCGAGCGGTGCGCCGTCATGGGCTGGTCGATGGGTGTCACGATCGCGGCCGAGCTGGCGTTGCGGCATCCGGAACGGGTGGCGGGCCTGCTTCTCGTCGCGGGTGCGCCGGGTGACTCGTTCGACGCCATGCTGCCGTTGCTGCCCAAGAACGTCCGTCGGCTCGTCGGGCTGACCGGCACGAAACTGCTGCGGCAGGCCGGTCCCGTGCTGGACAAGGTGCTGCACCGGATGCCGGTGACGGACCTTACGACGTTCCTGCTGCGGCACAGCGGCGTGATCAAGCCGACCAGCGACCCGGAGGCGGTGACCACCGCCATCAGGAGGTTCCTGCAGCACGACTGGCGCTGGTACTTCACGCTGGCGCTCGCGCTCGGTGAGACACCGCGTCAGGACCTCAGCTCGATCGTGTGCCCGGTCACACTCCTGGCTGGACGCGACGACCTGCTGGCGACGACGGAGAGTATGTCCGGTCCCGTCGGCGCGCTGCCCCAGGCGCGACTGAGGGTGTTGCCGTGCAGCCATTACCTGCCGTTGGAGGCACCCGAGACGGTGAGCGCCGAGCTCGATCTGCTGCTCGACCGGGTGCGTTCGGTCGATTTCGCGACCTCCGAGGCGTTCACTGAGGGTTCACGGTCACGCACCTAGCCTGGGAGTCGTGGTGCGTTCCGTCGTGTTGCTGACCGCCGTCTGCCTGCTGGCAGGGGGCTGCGCGAGCTTTCCTGACGAGCCGGCGCCGACGAGCTGGAGCGCGCAACCACAGCTGACCCCGCAGGCGGGTCCGCGGCCAGAGCTGCCGGGCGAGTACCGGCCGACGCCCGGCGACCAGGGCCAGCGGCAGACGCCGCAGAGCGTGCCGCCGCCGCAGGGCTGCAAGGACTTCAACCCCGCGGTCATCGGCACGTGCCTCAACACCGTCACCGGTGTCGCCCCGATCGGCGCGGACGCCAAGGGCGGCGTCGCGGCGTACGCCACGGAACGCGGCGGGCGCGTGGTCAAGGTCACCAAGGACGTCGACCCGGTGGTCGTCGCCCAGATCGAGGTGGACGCGTCGTCGGACGGCGGGCTGACCGGGCTCGCGCTGTCGGCCACGTTCGGCGAGGACCAGCTCGCGTACGTCTACGTCACGACGGCGACGGACAACCGGGTGCTGCGCATCGCGCCCGGTGACTCGCCCAAGCCGATCCTCACCGGTATCCCCAAGGGCCCTTCCGGCAACCGCGGTGTGCTCGCCAGCGACCGCAAGGGCGCGATCCTCGTCGCCACCGGTGACGCGGGCAACCCGGCGCTGGCCGCCGACCCGAACTCGCTCGCGGGCAAGGTGCTGCGCATCGACGGCTCCGGCAAGCCCGCCCAGGGCAACCCGACCGCCGGCAGCGCCGTCGTGTCGTCCGGCCTGCGTCTCCCCGGCGGACTGTGCGTGTCGGCCGACGCCCAGAAGATCTGGGTGACGGACTGGGCCGCGAACTTCGACGCCGTCTACCGCGTCGTGCCGGGCAAGCTCGGTGACGCGGCGTGGACGTGGCCGGATCGGCCGGGCGTGATGGGCTGCGCGTCGTTGTCGGACGTGCTGTGGGTGGCGACGGCGAAGACGCCGGGCACCCAGAACCTGCCGATGAACGCGGCGGGTGCGTTCACGGGCAAGCCGACGGTCAGCGGCGAGGACGGCTCGGGCTTCGGCAGGATCGGCCCGATGGAACAGCTCAACGACGCGTCCGCGCTGGTCGGCACGGTCAACAAGGTCGGAGGGCAGCCTGTGTCGTCGGACGACCGGGTCGCGATCATCGTCCGAGACGGTCAGGTACCGGGCAAGGACTAGGCAGGGCGAACGCTTCTCCGCCTTCGCGCCACCACCGCGCGTAGACCTCGCTCTCCTCGACCAGCTTCAGATATCCGGCGGCGACCTGCTCGCACAGGTCGTCGACGTCCTGCGCGACCGGTGCGTCGAGGCGCCAGGCCGGCACCACGTCGCGGACCAGCGGGTTGCCTCTGATCGGCAGCCGCGCGACACCGGGCGAGGTGCCGCCGACCGGGTAGAGCGGGCACACCGCGCGGGACTCCCTGATCAACGTCAGGGCGACGTGGGCCTCGCTGCCGAAGTGCGCGGGCACGCCGACGAACAAGGGGCTCGCGGGTGAGTCCCACGTTCGGCGGCAGCGTCAGGCGGGGTGCCAGGAAATCGGGCTTCCTCCCCGCAGCCTTCTGATGTGAGCGCACGCGGGGACGCTGCGTACGCCACGAGCGTACGAAAGCTCCCCGCGTGCGCTTGCAACAGCTAGCGACTGCCGGTCCAGAAGATGGCGCGCGCTACCTGGGCGTAGAGGCCCTTGGGGTGGTTGCGGAACATGGGCTCGGTGCCGAAGAGGACGACGCGAGCGCCGGCCGCCGACGTGCCGGAGACGACCGCGGCCTGACCCGCGGCGTCGGCCTGACCACCGGTGCCGTTGTCACGCGGGCGCCAGTGGCCCGATGCGAGCGGCGTGGTGCCGTAGCGCTGCTCGACCGTCACGCCCGCGCCGAGGTTCGTGAACCACTGCGGCGAGTAGACGAACGAGTGCGGCAGCGCGCCGGTGCCGATCGGGCCGGAGCCGTTGACGACGTTCACCACGCCGTTGGCGTCCTCCCAGCCCGCGACCGGGGTGGCCTGCAGCAGCTTGGCGTCGACGTTGAACTTGCCACCCGTGGAGCCGCGCGTGACGACACCGCCGCGCTTCAGGAACTCGTCGAGCCCCGCTTTCGCGGCCGGGGTGAGCTGCGTGTAGTCGAGGCCGGACGACACGAACAGCACGTCGATGCGCGAGAAGTCGAAGCCCGCGTTCAGGACGGCCGTGGAGATCGTGCGGACGTCGAAACCGGACTCCCGCAGCGCCTGGAGCTCGTCCGCGCCGACGGCGGCCGCGATCGTCCTGCGCTGCAACGCGGTTCCGCCGGGCTTGGCGGTGGTGAACCGGACGCCGTAGCGGTCGGCGACCTCCTGCGCGGCGAGCCTGTTCGCGCCGGGAACCACGATCGTGCCGTCCTCCTGGCGCCGCAGCTCGACACCGCGACCCAGGAGATCGTTGACGGCGTTGGCGTCCTTGGCGTCGTTCAGCGTCAGGGCGAGGTCGGCCCCAGGAGCGGCGTCGACGTTGCCGGTCGGGGCCGCCGCGACGACGTCCTTGCCGTTGAACTGGAACGGGCCGTTCCTGTAGATGTCGATCGACGCGCCCCAGAGCAGGCGGTGGCTCCAGCCGGAGATGTCGTACATCACCGGGACCTTGGCGCTGATGTCGCTGCCCTGCTCCAGCATGACGTTCGCGAGCGCGCGCTTCGGCTGGTGCATGTCGACGACGTACGACCCGGCCGGATAGCGCTTACCGCCCAGCGTGAACGGCTTTTCGGCGCGTTCGACCCGCACGTCGTGGGCCACCAGGTGGTCGACGAGCCGTGCCGCGGCGGGTGCCGACCGGTCGTTGGTGATCACGTAGGCGCGCGGGAACTCCGTGCGGTAGCGGTCTTCCGGCCCGAAGCCGGGCACGAAGCCGTCGGGGATCTCGCGCTGCGGCTCGCCCGCCTTGCCGCGGCGGAACATCTCGACCTGGTTGGAGATCGGCTCACCGCGGTGGTCGTCCACGTAGTCGATCGTGGTCTTGATGGTGGACTCGACGACGTCGGTATTGATCTTTGACCGGCGCTGCAGCTCAGTGGCGGGCAACGTGTCGTACGCCTGCCGGTTGACCTGCTGCGGGATCTCGATCGTGTACGAGATGGCGCCGTGGTACATCGAGTACTGCGCGGTGTAGATCGGCGCCCAGCCGTCCCACACGCCGGGGTCGTAGTCGCGGAACGGGATCTCCGGCTTCGCCGCCTCCGGGTGGCCGAGCGCCTGGACACCCTTCTCCATCGCGAGACCGTTGGCGTAGCCGTGCTTGATGTAGAGGTCGAAGTCGTAGTTCTGGCCGTGCGGAGGCGTTGTGGGCTCGATGAGCGTGTTCTCCACGTAACCGTGCTCGTCCAGCATCATCAACGGCTGGGTGTGCTCGACGATCTCGCGCATCGCCCGGTTCTCCGGCTGCGAGCTCGTGACGAAGTCGCGGTTGAGGTCGAAGCCCGCGTTGTTCTGCCGGGTGCCGGCGACGCGGCCGTCCGGGTTGGCCGTGAGGTTGAAGTAGATCCTGCTGCGGCGCAACAGGTTCTGCGTCTCCCGGTCATTGGACGTGGCGAGGTGCTCGATGACCCGCAGCGCGCCGTCGGTGCCTTCCCACTCGTCGCCGTGGATGTTGTTGTTGATCCAGACAGGCGCCTTGTAGAGGCCGCTCGGAACCTTCTGCCCCTCCTCGATACCCGCCCGCAACTGTTCCTGCAGACGGGTTTGCGCCGGGCTCTCCGGTGCGGTCAGCGTGACCAGGTAGAGGTCGCGGCCGAGCCCCGACTGGCCGACGACCTCGACGGAGATCCTGTCGCTCTTCTGCTGCAACGCGTTCAGCTTCGGCGCGAGCGAGTGGTAGGGCGCGAGTCCGAGCTTGATGGTCTTGTCGGCCGGGTTCTCCGGATACGTCCGCAGCTTCGTTTTGCGCGGGTATCCCTGGTAGCGGTCGGCCTGGTTCTCCCCCTGGGCCTGCACCAGCTGTGCCGGGACGATGGTGTCCTGTGCCGCGATTTCGTTGCGCTCAGGCCCGTTTCCTGGTTCGGTCAGAGGCCGAAGGCAGGGATGCTGTCGGTTGTGCTGTTCCACTGACCGGCGCCGCCACCGCCGCGGTGACCGCCAGGAGAACAGCGAGCAGAGTTCTGCGCATGCGGTCGTTTCTCGCACAACGGCCCGCTCATCGACTAGAGCCGATAGGCGGGCCGTCGGTGCGGACACCGTCGCCCCAGCCTCACCCCCTGGGCGGCTGCGACGACCGTGGCCGGTTCCCCTCGGTCAAGATTTCGACCAATTCAGGTCTAAACCAAGCGTCGCACATTTGCGAGAGAAGTTCACCAACCGCATTCACCAGTACGTTACAAATCACCACTGACCAGCACGTTCAGCTGAATGCGCTTACCACAACCACTCGATCGGCCTAGCCAGACCCCAGGCACAGGAATGGCCTGCGGAACGGGTCCTTCGCCATCGCCTCGGCCAGCGCCACAGCGGGTGCGGCGCCCGCGACGAGTGCCTGGTGGTAGTCCGCCATCGCCGCCGCACTGGCCTCGTCGCCGACCTTGCTGGCCGCGGCGACCACCGTCCTGGTGCCGCCCGCGAGCATGGCGCCCGCGAACCCCAGCGCCTCGTCACCAGGCCTGATGCGGTTCAACGCCAACTCGCACGCCGCCAACACGACGTGCGAGGGCGGCTTGCGCAGCCTGCCCAGCTCGTGCGCGAACAGCGGCCCGTCGACCAGCTCGAGCCGCGAGAACAACGCGTTCTCGGTCTCGTGCTCACCGTGGGCGGCAACGTGCACGAGGTCAGCCCCGTCAAGGTGCGCGAGCACCTCGGTGGCTGTCGCGTTGTCGCCCGAGAGCACGGTGGCCTTCCCGTGGTACGTGGCCAGCCGGTCGACCTCGCCCTGCCCGAACAGCAGTCCCGGTCCGCGCACCACCAGCACGCGGTCGGTCTTCGGCTTGCCCGCCTGTGCGGCGGCGAGCCAGGCCGTGGCCGAGGGCGCGGTGGCGACAGGCCGCCCGTGCAGGCTCGGCAGCACACCCCACGGCACCGCGTACAGCGTCCCGGTCGGCACCATGACCAGCTCACGATCACCGATGAGGTGCGCGAGCGGCTTGATCAGCAGCTCGTCGAGCCGGTCGGCCTGCTTGTGCGCCGACAGCCCGATGACCTGGACCAGCGGCGGAGGCAGGTGGTCCGGGGCGAGGGCATTGAGGTCGAAGTGGAGCTTCTGCGCGCTCTCCAGAGCCTCCGCCGCGTCTCCCAGCCGCACCAGGCTGACCCGTCCACCCGCGACGACGACGGCGGCCATCTCGCCGTCCGACACGACGAAGCTGACCATCGCCTTCTGCTCCAGCTCGGCGATCACCTCGCTGAGCGTGGCGACCGGCCGCGGCTTGCCCCACCGCTGCGAGTGCCAGCCGAGCCGGTTCGCCTCGCGCTGCGCCTTCACAAGCTTGCCGCGCAGCTCGGCGGTCGGTTGACCGGACAAACCGTGCCGGAGGATCGCCCAGCTGAGGTTGCGCACCTCGGTGATCCGCTCGGCGACCTCGTTGTTGTCGCTCGACTCCAGCGGCTCGTACCGGTAGGTCTGCGCCCGCGTTCGTTCCAACCAGGCGAACAACCGGCGCGCGTCGGCGTCCTCCAGCACCAGTTTGATCGCGAGCTCGCTCAGCTCCCTGCCGTGCACCGCGGTGGCCGACACCAGCTCCAGCCCGCCGAGCTGGTCACGCACCCGCCCGAGCTCGTCGAGGGCCTTGCGGGCGTGCACCAGCGAGGAGCGACGGTTTCCCTTGGCCAGTGCCAGTTCCGCCAGCACCAGCCTGCGCTGCATGCGGTGGTCGAGCGGCGTGACCGCACGAGGTCCCGGCACCTTCTTCAGCAGTTCCTCGGCCTCCGCGAGCCGTCCCCTGCGGATCTCCAGCCGGGCCGCGAGGAGCAGGGCCAGGCGGGACTCGTCGACGAGGTGGTTGGCCGAGAGTTCGGAGGAGAGACTCAACGCCTTCTGCACCAACGCGTTCGAGATCCGCTTCGTGCGCATGGCGTGCCTGCCGTGGGCCCACAGCTCGATCAGACCGGCCATCATCCACCACGTGCTGCCCCGGCGGATCAGCTTGCGCTCGGACCGCCGCGCCATCCTTCGTGCGAGGTCGAACTGGCCATCCAGCAACGCCGCGGAGGCACGGAACATCTCGACCTCGGCGATCTCCTGGCCGAACTTCTCCTTGCGCATCACCGGGAGCGCCTCGTCGAGGTGCTTACCGGCCTCATCGGACAGTCCAATCATGAGCATGGCCTCGGCCTGGTCGAGCTGCAGCCGCGCCAGCAGGCCGACTTGTTCGTCCTTGCGCAAAATCCGCTCGGCTTCCTCATAGCGGCGCAGCGCCACCGCAAGATCGCCGCTTTGTTTGTGCACGTTTCCGAGTGCGTGCACGGCGAAGTGGTAGAGGTGGTGCAACTCGTGCTCACGAGCCAGACGAAGGGCGCGTTCAAGGTCCGCGATCGCACCCGCGCCTTTGCGCACCGCGGCCTGAGCGAACCCGCGGTTGAGCAACGTGCGAACGAAGCCCTGCACCAGTGCGGGGTTCCCGCCCGGCTCTGCTTGCTCGACCTCGTGCTCGACCGCCTCGATGAACTTGTCGAACCACTCGATCGCCCGCTCCGGCTGACCCATGCGCATGACCATGAGGCCCTGGTTGTGGTCCACACCGCCGTTCAGGAGGGTCCTGGTCGCCGTTTCCTCAATGGTCTCAATCTCGCGGCGGGCGGCCTCGAACGCCTCGACGGCGAGATCCATGCCGCTCGTCTCGCCCTGGCAGAGGCCCAGGGTATAGAGGATGCGCGCGCGGATCGCCGCGCGTTCTTCGCTCGATTCAGCGCGGTCGACGTGCACGAGAGCACGTCTGAGCAGGCGAATGGCCGAGGGGAAGCGAAACTTCGCTTGCTCCGCCCATCCTCTCTCGAACAACTCGCGCGCTCTCTCCAAGGCACGAGCGGGCATGTGATCATCACACCACACGTGTCCACGTGGCGCTGCCCGCCAACCAGGCATTGAGTCTGGCGGCGGGCAGAACACGCTGAGTGATCAGCTGGCTTTGTTGCTCGGGTGGTTCGGGCACGTCGGGTCGTGCTCGACGTCGCCACCGGAGTCCTCGCCGCCCTCGGAGACGAGCTTGCGAGGCTTCGTGAAGAAGCCTCCCGTCCCGCCGCAGCACATCGGCTTGACTTCGGGGTCATCCTTCTTCACCGGCGGTGCGTCGGGCACCTCGGTCGGCGGAGCCGGCTCAACCGGTGCCGGTTCGACGACCGGTGTGCCCTCGAGCACGGATTCGGCTTCCTGGACCACCTCGGCCCCGGCCTTTGCCACATCCAGGTTGTCGCGCTGGACGGTCATGAGGTTTCCCCCCTCGTTTGGACTATTTACTTCCCATCCCCCCAGATGGGCGCGTCAAAGAGAGTGGCACACACGGCTACGGGTATACGTCTCAATTAGCTAACAGCCACTCGGTCGGCCTAAGATCACAAAGGGTCACCTGCACAAACAGGTGACCCTTTGTGATTTTTGCTTCGATTATGTATCTACGAGCAGCGTGCGAGCACGATCTCGCGCACGCGCGCGGCGTCGGCCTGACCCTTCGTGGCCTTCATGACCGCGCCGACGATGGCGCCGGCCGCCTGGATCTTGCCGTCGCGGATCTTCTGCGCGACGTCCGGCTGGGCCGCGAGGGCCTCGTCGACGGCCTTCTCCAGGGCCGAGTCGTCCGAGACGACCTTGAGGCCGCGCTTCTCCACGACCTCGTCCGGGGAGCCTTCGCCCTCCAGCACGCCGTTGACGGCCTCGCGGGCCAGCTTGTTGGTCAGCGCGCCCGAGTTCACCAGCTCGATCACCCGTGCCACCTGGGCAGGGGTGATGGCGAGGTCGGTGAGCTCGATGCCCTTCGCGTTGGCCTGCTGCGCCAGGTACGACACCCACCAGGAGCGGGCCTCGTCCGGCTTGGCGCCCGCGACGACGGTGGCCTCGATGAGGTCGAGGGCACCCGCGTTGACCAGGTCGCGCAGCACCTCGTCGGTGAGGTTCCAGTCCTTCTGGATGCGCGCGCGGCGCTCCCAGGGGAGTTCCGGCAGGGTGCCGCGCAGCTCGTCGACCCACTCGCGCGACGGCGCGATCGGGACCAGGTCCGGCTCCGGGAAGTAGCGGTAGTCCTCCGCCGTCTCCTTCTTGCGGCCTGGGGACGTGGTGCCGGAGGACTCGTCGAAGTGACGGGTCTCCTGGGTCACCGTGCCGCCCGAGGCGAGCACCGCGGCCTGGCGCGTCATCTCGAAGCGGACAGCGCGTTCGACGCTGCGCAACGAGTTGACGTTCTTGGTCTCGGTGCGGGTGCCCAGCTCGCCGGTGGTCTTCGGCGTGAGCGAGACGTTCGCGTCGCAGCGCAGCGAGCCCTGGTCCATGCGGACGTCGGACACGTCGAGCGCCTTGAGCAGGTCGCGCAGCGCCGTGACGTACGCGCGGGCCACCTCGGGGGCGCGGCGGCCGGTGTTCGGGATCATCTTCGTGACGATCTCGATCAACGGCACGCCCGCGCGGTTGTAGTCGAGCAGCGAGTGCTCGGCGCCGTGGATGCGACCGGTCGCGCCGCCGACGTGCAGCGACTTGCCCGTGTCCTCCTCCATGTGCGCGCGCTCGATCTCGACGCGGATGACCTCGCCGTCGTCCAGCGTCACGTCGAGCCAGCCGTTGAAGGCGATCGGCTCGTCGTACTGCGACGTCTGGAAGTTCTTCGGCATGTCCGGGTAGAAGTAGTTCTTCCGCGCGAACCGGCACCACTCGGCGATCTCGCAGTTCAGCGCGAGGCCGATGCGGATCGCGGACTCGACGGCCTTGCCGTTCACCACCGGCAGCGAGCCCGGCAGGCCGAGGCACGTCGGGCAGGTGTGCGTGTTCGGCTCGCCACCGAACTCGTTGGCGCAGCCGCAGAACATCTTCGTGTTGGTGTGCAGCTCGACGTGCACCTCGAGGCCCAGGACGGGGTCGTACTTCTCGATGACCTCGTCGTAGTCCATCAGCTCAACCAGAGAGGTCATGCCAACTCGTCCTTCCGCAGAGCACGAACGGCCAGCGCCGCACCGGTGATCGCCACGGCGATGCCGGCGATCGCGTTCGCCAGTGCCAGCTTGTCCTTCTTCTCACGGGCGGCCTTCAAGCCGGAGAACGCTCCCACGGCTCCGGCCACGGCGCCGGCGAGACCGAACAGGCTCCTTGCCTTCTTGATGCTCACAGCGACGGACCTCCAAACGCACCACGCGCGGCCTCGTACGCGGCGGCGACGCGGTACATGCGGTGGTCCTGCAGCGCAGGAGCCATGATCTGCAGGCCGACCGGCAGACCGTCCTCATCGGACAGACCACTCGGGACGCTCATCGCCGGAGTACCCGCGAGGTTCGCGGGAATCGTGCAGAGGTCCGCCTTGTACATGGCCATCGGATCGTTCGCGCGCTCACCGATCTTGAACGCCGTGGTCGGCGTGGTCGGCGAGATGAGCACGTCGAACGTCGCGAACGCCTTCTGGAAGTCCTGCGTGATCAGCGTGCGCACCTTCTGCGCCGAGCCGTAGTACGCGTCGTAGTAGCCGGACGACAGCGCGTACGTGCCGATCATGATGCGGCGCTTCACCTCGGGGCCGAAGCCGGCCTCGCGGGTCAGCGACATGACCTCCTCGGTGCTGCGCGTGCCGTCGTCGCCGACGCGCAGGCCGTAGCGCATGGCGTCGAACCGGGCGAGGTTCGACGAGCACTCGCTCGGCGCGATGAGGTAGTAGGCGGGCAGCGCGTAGTCGAAGCTCGGGCACGACACGTCCGCGATCTCCGCACCGAGTTCCTTGAGCTGCGACACGGCGGCCTGGAAGCTGCGCAGCACACCCGGCTGGTAGCCCTCGCCCTGGAACTGCGTGACGACACCGATGCGCACACCGGACAGGTCGCCGTTCAGGCCCTCGCGAGCCGCGGCGACCACGGCGGGCACCGGCTCGTTGATCGAGGTGGAGTCCATCTCGTCATAGCCCGCGATGACCTCGTGCAGCAGCGCGGCGTCGAGCACCGTGCGCGCACACGGACCGGCCTGGTCCAGAGAGCTGGAGAAGGCCACGAGGCCGTAGCGGGAAACGCCGCCGTAGGTGGGCTTCACGCCGACGGTGCCGGTGACCGCGCCGGGCTGGCGGATCGAGCCACCGGTGTCGGTGCCGATCGCGAGCGGCGCCTGGTAGGCGGCCAGCGCGGCGGACGAGCCACCGCCGGAGCCGCCGGGGATGCGCTCCAGGTCCCACGGGTTGCGCGTGGGCCCGTACGCCGAGTTCTCGGTCGACGAACCCATGGCGAACTCGTCCATGTTCGTCTTGCCGAGGATGACGACGCCGGCTTCCTTGAGCCTGCGGGTCACCGTCGCGTCGTAGGGCGGCAGCCAGCCCTCGAGGATCTTGGAGCCGCACGTGGTCGGCACGCCCTCGGTGGTCATGACGTCCTTGAGCGCCAGCGGCACACCGGCGAGCGCTCCGACGGTTTCACCGGCCTTGACGGCCTCGTCGACCTTGCGGGCCTGCGCGAGCGCGCCCTCGGTGTCGACGTGCAGGAAGGAGTTGACCTTCCCGTTGGTCTCGGTGATGCGGTCCAGGTGGGCCTGGGTGACCTCGACGCTGGAGACCTCACCGCTGTGGATCTTCGCGGCGAGCTCGGCCGCGGTGGCGTGGATCAGGTCGTTGGTCATGCTTCCTCACCCAGGATGCGGGGCACGCGGAACCGGCCGTCCTCGGCCTCAGGAGCGCCGGAGAGCGCCTGCTGCTGACCGAGGCTCGGACGGACCACGTCCTCGCGGAAGACGTTGGTCAGCGGAACGGCGTGCGACGTCGGCGGGATGTCGGCCGTGGCGATGTCGCCAACGGTGGCCACCGACTGGAGGATCACGTCGAGCTGGCCGGCGAACAAGTCGAGCTCGTCCTCGGTGACGGCCAGCCTGGCGAGCTTCGCCAGGTGCGCGACCTCGTCGCGGGAGATGCTGGGCACTCCTGTCAACCCCCGTAGGGTCGGGATTCGATTCGGGAACCCCGTGAGTCTATGGGCTGGTCAGTGGCGTCTTCGAACCGGTTACCGCCTCCGCTGTTGACCGGCACGTCAACTTAACCGTTCCGCAACGCGGACAGCGGGTCATGCGTTGAGTATCCGTCTGCGAGAATCACCGACCGGCAACGGCACGAGACGCGGGGTCTCGCGCACGAGCTATGGAGGCGTTCACCTTGTCGTTCCTGATCCGGGTCCAGCTCCCGGACCGTCCCGGCACCCTCGGCGCGGTCGCAACGGCTTTGGGCGAGATCGGGGCGGACATACTCAGCGTCGACGTGGTGGAACGCGGTTCCGGCGTCGCCATCGACGACCTCGTGGTGGAGCTTCCGTCCGGCCGCCTGCCCGACACGCTGATCACCGCGGCCGAGTCCGTCGACGGTGTCGAGGTCGACGCCGTGCGCCCGTACGCGGGCATTCTCGACACCCACCGCGAGCTCGAGCTCGTCGAGGAGATCGCCGAGGAGCCGCACAAGGGCCTCGAGGTCTTCACCGAGGGCGTCCCGAAGATCATCCGTGCCGGCTGGGCCGTCGTCGTCGGCCCGGAAGGCACCGGGATCAACCGCCTGACCTCGTCCTCCGCCGCCCCGGAGACGCGGATCGCTTCCGCGCCCTGGTTCCCGCTGGAGCGCGCCACCGTGCTCGACGGCGAGGAGGACTGGGTGCCGGAGACCTGGCGCGAGCTGGGCACCGAACTGGCCGCCACGCCGCTCGGCAAGCCGGACCGGGTGCTGGTCGTCGGACGCCCCGGCGGCCCGATGTTCCGCGCGGCCGAGGTGGCGCGGCTCGCGCACCTGGCCGGGATCGTGGCCGTCGTCCTCCCCGACTAGCTCCGACTGGTAGAGCGTCGCGGCTTGGTTGTGCTCCGTTGAGGCGGCAGGGGGCGGTCTGGTGCTCGTCTCCGAAAGCCCGGATGGTCGCGCCTCATGCACGTCGCTGCCGAGATGGCAGTAGGGAAATGCTGACGCAAAGGTCTGCTGATCACCCCGACTGCTGCCAACCGTGCAGTTGGCAGCCATGAGAGCGCGATCTTCATGCTCGAAGCGCGGCTGCCTGCCGGCATCACCCTCACTGTCACATCCCGAGAGATAGCTGCGACACGCTACTAGCTCGGGGCTTTGGCCGTCTGGTTGCGCCTGGCCATCGCGACGAGTTCGGTGTTGTTCCTGGCTTTGCGGCCGTCGGGCATCGTCAGCGTGTCCTCCAGCCCCATGCGGACACCGTGCTCGAGCCTTGCGGCGTAGACGAAAACCGGCCAGGCGTCGGCGTCCCTGCCGTGCAGCAGGATCGGCAACCCCAGCGGTTCCACCTGCCGCAGCAGCTCTTCCGCGTTGTGCGCGGTCGCGGTGACGGTGATCCGCGCGGCGCCCGGCGGCAGCTCGCCGATCAGGTCGGGGATGTCGACGACGAGCTCGACGCCGACGCCGACCTGGTGCAGCGCCCGAGCAAGCTCCCGCCAGCCGGGTTCGCTGACGTGCACGCTCGCGATGTCGGGCCGCCCCGCCGCGAGCGGCGCCCAGCTCGCGATCAACCGGGCGCGGTCGCCGGGGACGTTCGTCGACACGCTGATCTCGGTGCCCGGTACGGCGGCCCTGACCGTCGCGATCGTCGTGGCCACCTCCGGGCCCACCAGCGTGGGCGCGCCGATGACGTCCCTCGGGTGGAGGTGCACCGAGGTGACGCCGAGCGCGGCGACGTCGGCGGCGTCCTCGGCCAGCCGCTCGGGGGTGAGCGGCAGGGCCGGGTGCTCCTCGGCTGTGCGGGAACCGTTCAAACAGGCTTGCAGCACACGGCATACGGTCCCACACAAATCTCGTGTTCGCGTTGCTCCAACGGCTAGCGTCGCTAGAACACGATGCGGTAGGTGACGAACGGCGTCTTCTCCGCGACCTTGTCGTAGAGCCGGCGCGCGGTTTCGTTCCATTCGCTGGTGTGCCAGTAGAGGCGGCAGCACTCCTGTTGTTTCGCCCACTCGGCGACGGCCTCGATGAGCGCGCGGCCCGCGCCGCGGCCGCGTGCCTCGGGGGCGGTGAAGAGGTCCTGCAGGTAGCAGACGTCCTGGCTGGACGTGCTGGGGTGCTTGAAGAAGTGCGTGATGCCGACGATGGTGCCGTTCTCGTCCCGGGCGCAGAGGGCGTGGATGCCCGTGCCCTCCAGGAACTTCCGCCACTTCTCGTCGTAGGTCTCGGCAGGCAGCGTGCGTTCGTAGAACGTGTTGTAGCCCTCGAAGAGCTCCTGCCACCTGGCGCGGTCCGCGGGGGCGAGCGAGCCGACGACGATCATGTTGGTCCTTTCCGGGGTCACCCGGTTGGATGACCTTCGTGTCGACGACCCTCACCACCGAGCTGCTGCTGCACCGCGCGGGCACCAAGTCGTACTGGCGCGGCCTCACCTACCGCGACGCGGTGCTGTCCCTGCGGGTGCACAGCAGGCACG
The DNA here is from genome assembly GCF_016907955.1 of Lentzea nigeriaca. Taxonomy (GTDB): domain Bacteria; phylum Actinomycetota; class Actinomycetes; order Mycobacteriales; family Pseudonocardiaceae; genus Lentzea; species Lentzea nigeriaca. The sequence continues at coordinate 438,538 of NZ_JAFBCX010000005.1, forward strand.
TGACGGCACGGGTGCGGGGCAGCGACGACGCGGCCTACGCGGTGGAGCTGTCGTGGTCGGGCACGCATCTGGTGGGGACGTGCAGTTGCCCGCACGGGTTGGAAGGGTTCTTCTGCAAGCACTGCGTGGCGGTGGGGCTGGTGTTGCTGGACCGGGGTCAGACCGTGCCGCCTCCCGACGCCGAGGACGTGGAGCTCAAGGACGTGCTGAGAGCCCTGCCCGCGGACGTGTTGCGGGACCTCCTCTACGAGCAGGCGGCGGGAGACCTGAAGTTGCGGGCACGGATCATGTCGGCACGGTGATCTTGTGCCCCACCGCCTGATCCATCTCCAGCACCGATCCGTCGGTGAACACGAAGGCCTGGAAGTACCGCGGCCTCCCGAGGTCGTGTCCCAAATGGACCTCGGGCAGTGCGCGCAACGCGGACCTGTCCGCCTGCCACCACAGCACGTGGTTGTCCGAGTCCGCGACGTAGACGGCCGCGAGCCGGCGTTGCGTCAGGCACAGCAAGGTCTTGCCGCGGCCCGCGATGAGGTGGTCCGCGAACCGCACGGCGAGCGCGCCGGGATGCTGCGCGACGACACGGCCGCACAGCGTCGGGTCGTACACCCACTCGTCGTCGAGGAACCGGCCCTCGCTCACCACCGTGCTCGGCAGCGGCAGCTTCGGCTTCTTGCGATCGGACTCCGGCACCTCGCCGAGCGGTTCGAACGGTGCGGTGAGCACGTCCTGAACCTGACCCAGCAGGTGTTTCTCGCACTCCCAGAACCACTCGATGGTCTCGCCGGGCGCAAGCCAAGGCACGCGGATCAGCTCCCGTTCGTGAAGCGCAGCATCGGATCGTGCGGGCCGTTCAGCGGGAAGTCGAAGCCCGATCCGTCCACGGCCAGAACGGCGCGCAGCACCGGCGTCTTCTCGTCCCGCCACACCGGCTGGACGCTCGCGAGCTGACCGCGGTCGAACTCGAACCCGGTCACGACCTCCGGCAGTTCGACGGGTTTGCCGTTCGAGCCGCCGGTGACCACCTCGAAGGCACCGACCGCGAGACCTGACGCGAGGCCGACGGTGGCGCTGCCCGCCAGGTGGGCGACGTTGCCCATGAACGACTTCTGGCCCTTCGCGAGCTGTGCCAGGGCGTCGGGCGTCGTCAGCCACGCGAGCCGAGCCGGTGTGAGCACCCACCAGCCGGGCACGGTGCTCCAGCCGGGCAACGACCGGCCGTGCCACGGCCGCACGGCGGTCACCGCGGCGCACTCCGGTGCCGGCCCGAAGACCTGCGGCTCGAAGGTCGGTTCCGGCACATACCGCTCGGGTTGCTGATCAAAGCTGACGGCGGCCGCCAGCGACACCGGCGCGAGCGCCACCATCGCGGCGCCCACCCCGACCGCGCGCGCCGCACGGGCGGCCAGGCCGCGCTGGGGGTTGCCCTTGCGGTCCAGGCCCGGCACGTCGTACGGCAGTTCCTTCAGCTGGCCCTCGCGCAGCCAGAGGATGCGTTCGCCGGGACGGCACCAGTGCTCCCGCACGGACAGCACAGCGGTCATCTGCGGTCACCTACTCGTATTCGAAGCCACGGCGTTGCGCGTCCTTGCGTTCCTGTTCGGACTGCGGGATACCCTCGGTCGCCGTCTCGTAGGACTTGTCGATCACGTGGTCGACGCCCATGTCGAACAGCGATCCCGTCAGCGAGCTGAATGCCGCCGTCGTCGGGCGCTGGCCGCTCAGGCCGACCAGCTTGAGGCCCTCCTGGGCGAGGTTCGCCGCGAGCGCGCCCTCGCCGGTCGCGCCGTTCATGAAGCGGTTCGCGGTCGTCGAGATGCCGTCGGCGTTGGCCCGGCTGATGATCTTGCCGCCAGGTCCGATGATCCCGTCGATCTGACGGCCCGCCATCTTCTGCAACGGGCTGGTCAGCTTGTTGGCGACGTTGCTGTCGAAGATCTTGCCGTTGCGCAGGTCCCCGAACTTCTTCAGCAACCCCTCCGGAATCCGCTTGCGGATCTTCTGCAGCAGTTCCTCGAGCCGCTTGACCAGCTTGAACAACTCACCCTGAAGCTTCTTGATCTTCATCGCGATCCGGCCGCCGGTGGCGCCCATGGTCGCGACCGTGCCGCCCTCCGCGGCGACGACCGACGCACCGGCCGTGATCCACGACGCGGCGAGCGCGGCCAGCCACTCGACGATGAGGGTGATCACCATCTCGGTGATGATGTCGACGACCATCTCGACGAACATGTCGAAGAGGTCGGCGATGAGGTTGAGCGTCTCCTTGAGCTCCTTGATGTCCGCGGACAGCGCCTTCACGCCCTCCGTGAACTCCTTCATCTGACCGCGGAACTTGTCGCCGGCCTCACCGCTCCACACCCCGGCGGTCGCCTGCGCGCGCTGGGCCTCCTTCGCGGCGACACCGTCGAGCCACTCGCCGACCTTCACCCAGCCCTCGCCGGTGGCGCGCATCTGCTGCGGGTCGCCGATCGCCCACTCGGCGAGCTCGACGAGCGGCGAGATCACGATCGACACCAGGAAGCCAAGGCCGTTGTTCAGGAACGCGTCGCCGGGGCTCGCGATCGTCTGGAGCAGCTCCGCCCTGTTCTTGATCATCTGGGCGGTCCAGGCCGGCGGGTCGTTCTGGTCGCGCAGGTCGTTCGTCGCCATGACGTTGTCGGCGATCGAACTGCCGTGGCCGGCGGCTTGTTCGAACCAGTTGCGGTGCTGCGGGTCGTTGGCGGAGTTGTTGAGGTCCGCCAGGGTGCCCGGTCCGTCGGGTGCGGTCACGCGCCACCTCCCATGAAGCCCTTGAAGGTGTCGTGGAACGCCTTGTCGACTTCTTCGTAGGTCTTGGCGGTCTCCGCGACCTGCTCGCTGACGTGTTCGAGGTACTGCACGGCCTTGGTGGCGATGGTCTGGCACTCCTGAAGGCTGTCGAAGTAGCCGCTGCTCAACCCGACCGCGTCACCGATCGGCCCGAAGCACTGGTCGTCGACCCGCGCCTGCTCGAGCAGCCTCGCGAGCTCGCCGAACTTGCCGGCCAGGCTCTTCGAACCCTCGCTGTACTGGGCGAGCGCATCGGCGCTGACGTGGAACTGGCTCATCGCTTCCCCCTCACCTCAGCACCGAGCCGCTGCCGAAGTCGTCGTCATCGTCCACCGGCGGAGCCGGCCTGCGCTGTGGCTGAATCTGGGACTGGACCGGTGGCTGGATCGGCGGCGCCGGTGGCTGCGGAGGCTGCCGCTGCAACACCGAGCCGCCGTACTCCTCCGTCGGCGGTGGCGGCGGCTGCGGCGCGTCCGGCCGGATCTGCAGGTTCTCGCCCGCGTTGGCGCCCATGGCGGCGCGGAACTGCTGCATGCGGTCGCCGAGCAACGGCGCCGCGGCCTCCTCCATCTGCGCGGCGGCGTTGGCCGTCGCCTCGCGGATCGCGCCGATGATCGCCTGCTGCAGCGCGGTGTGCGAACGGCCCATCGACTTCGGTTCCAGCCGCAGGTCGAGCACCGCACCCGACGGCGCGACGGTCACGGTGACGCCGGCGTCCGGCGCCTTGCCGACGCCGCGCATGGTCTTGATCGCTTCCTGGAGCTGTTTGGCCTTGTCCGCCTGCTCCTGGAAGGAACGCATGGCAGCGGAAAGCCGATCACCCGGCATCGTCACGATTACCCCCGACAGTCACACGTACTCGGTGATCGAGCCTAAAGCACGCGACCACTCGGCCGAGCCGGTTCGGGTAGGTTGGCCTGCGGTTTTGTTCGCCTGGTCCGGTTCGTCCGGTTCAGCGCGGCACACTCGACGCGTAGGCGATCAGGTTGATGCCGGGCAACGGCGCCCAGTCGCGTTCGGGCAGTCGCGTGAACCCGAGCCGCTCGTACAACCGGTGTGCCGCCAGCATCTTCTCCGACGACGACAGCACGACGCGGCCCACACCGGCGGCACGGGCCCGGTCGAACACCGCCCGCACCAAGGCCTCGCCGACGCCGCGACCGCGAGCCCGGGACGTGACGGACAACATGCGGAACTCCAGTTCGCCCTGCTGGGAGATCTCCGCGAACGGCGTGCCTGGCCGCACCACCGTGACCGAGCCCAGCACCTCGCCGGAGCCGGAGTCCGCCGCCACGATCACCTCGGCCTCGCGGAACCGGGAAGCCGCGTCGGCCAGCACGGCCGCGTAGTCCTCCGTGCCGTCGAGGTAACCGTCCACTCGGTACGCCTCGACCGTCACGGAGCTGACGGCGGGCAGGTCGGCCTCCGTCGCCGGGCGGATGATCACGTCAGCCATCCGAGCTCTCTTCCCCGATGACGGCCACTTCCCTCGCCGCGTCCGGGCCCTGCTCCAGCAGGACGCGGAAACCCGCCTCGTCGAGGACGGGAACCTTCAGGGCGATGGCCTTGTCGTACTTGGATCCTGGCGAGTCGCCGACGACGACGAAAGCGGTTTTCTTGGAGACCGAACCGGCCGCCTTGCCGCCGCGGGCCAGGATGGACTCCTTGGCCGAGTCGCGGGAGAACTCCGTCAACGAGCCGGTGACCACGATGGACAGCCCTTCGAGGTTTCGCGTGATGGACTCGTCGCGCTCGTCCTCCATCCGCACGCCCGCGGCCCGCCACCGCTCCACGACGCCTTGCCGCCACTCGGTTTCCCGCCACTCGACCACGGCCGTCGCGATGGTCGGGCCCACGCCCTCCGCGCTGGCCAGGACCTCTTCCTCGGCGGCGAGGATCGCGTCCATCGAGCCGAACTGGAGGGCCAGCGCACGGGCGGCGGTAGGACCCACGTGACGGATCGACAGTGCGACCAGCACCCTCCACAGAGGACGGGACTTGGCCGCTTCCAGGTTGTCGAGGAGTTTCAGGGCGTTCGCGGACAGCTCACCGCTCTTCGTCGTGAAGCGCTCGATCTGCAGCAGGTCGTCGGTGTCGAGGTCGAACAGGTCGGCCTCGTTCGTGTACACCGTGGACTCGGTGATCGCGGCGGCGGCCTCGTAGCCGAGCACCTCGATGTCCAGCGCGGCGCGGGAAGCCAGGTATGCCAGCCGTTCGCGCAGCTGACCGGGGCACGTCTCCGCGTTGGGGCAGCGGATGTCGACGTCGCCCTCCTTCATCGGGCGCAGCTCGGCGTTGCACTCGGGGCACCGGGTCGGCATCACGAACTCGCGTGCGTCGGCGGGCCGTGCGGCCAGCACCGGGCCCAGCACCTCGGGAATCACGTCGCCCGCCTTGCGGATGACGATCCGGTCGCCGATCAGCACGCCCTTGCGCTTCACCTCGGACGCGTTGTGCAGCGTGGCCCGCGCGACCGTCGACCCCGCCACCTTCACCGGTTCCATCACCGCGAACGGCGTGACGCGGCCAGTGCGGCCCACCTGGACCTGGATGTCGAGCAACGTCGTGGTGGCTTCCTCCGGCGGGTACTTGTACGCGATGGCCCACCGCGGCGCGCGGGACGTGGTGCCCAGCCGCCGTTGCAGCGACACCTCGTCGACCTTGATGACGACGCCGTCGATCTCGTGGATCGCGTCGTGCCGGTGCTCTCCCCAGTACTCGACGTGCTCGCGGATGTCGGCAGGATCCGTGAGCACCTTGGTGTGCGAGGACACCGGCAGGCCCCACGACTTCAGGGCCTCGTAGGCGAGCGACTGGCGGGCGACCGAGAAGCCCTCGGTCTTGCCGATGCCGTGGCAGATCATCCGCAGCTTGCGGGACGCCGTGACCTTCGGGTCCTTCTGCCGCAACGAACCCGCCGCGGTGTTGCGCGGGTTCGCGAACGGCGGCTTGCCCTGCTCGACCAGCGAGGCGTTCAACGCCAGGAAGTCCTCGACCGCGAAGAAGACCTCGCCGCGCACCTCGACGAGCTCCGGCACCGGATACTCGTCCGAGCCCCTGAGCGTGACGGGCACGTCCGCGATGGTGCGCACGTTCAGCGTGACGTCCTCGCCCGTGCGACCGTCGCCACGGGTCAACGCCCGCGTGAGCCTGCCCTTCTCGTAGAGCAGGTTGATCGCGAGACCGTCGATCTTCAGCTCGCACAGGAAGTGCGTGCCTTCGCCGACGTCCTTCCGCACGCGCTCGAACCAGGCCGTCAGCTCGTCCTGCGCGAAGACGTTGTCCAGGCTGAGCATGCGCTCCAGGTGGTCGACCGCCTTGAACTCGGTCGAGAACGTGCCGCCGACGAGCTGCGTCGGCGAGTCCGGTGTGGCCAGACCCGGATGCTCCGCCTCCAGTGCCTCCAGCGCCTTGAGCATCTCGTCGAACTCACCGTCGGTGACGATGGGATCGTCCAGCACGTAGTAGCGGAACTGGTGCGAGCGCACCTCCTCCGCGAGCACGGCATGCCGCTCGCGCACCTCTGCGGGGACGTCTTCAAGGCTCTCGCTGGTCACGTGGACAGCTTAGTGAGCAGGTCTGACAGTTTCAGTCGTCCGACACCTGGGCGAGAGTTCGAACGAGTGAACGCAGCTCCAGCAGGCTGATCGTGCCCTCCGGTTCCAGCTGCGCGGTCTCCACGCGCCGCAACCGCTCCCCCGCGAGCCGCTCGCCGAGCGTGACGTCCAGCGGCAGGAACGTCATCGTCTGCCGTTGCTGCTCGGTCAGCTCCGCGAGCGCCGGGTGGTAGACCGCCACGTCGACGACGTCACCGTCCACCTGGGCCACGACGCGGTAGTCGCCCAGCCGCATCTTGACCTGGCCGAGGTTGACGACGACCTCGGTCGGATCGGGCACGGGCGGCACCGAGTCGTGGAACTCCCACACCATGTCCGTCGGCGGCGCGGCCTTGATCCACGCGTCGGTGTACGGGCGCAGCCGCGGGTCCTCCTGGCCGGTGATCACCAGCGCGTACATCGCCAGGTGGCCCTGTTCGAGCGAGAACATCAGGTCCGGGTGCATGGCGCTGACGAGGTCCCTCAGCTCGTCCTCGACCCTGTGCGGTTCGCCGTCGCCGAGCGCCGCGCTCACCACGGGAACGAGCTCGAACCACCGCTCCCAGAAGCGTCGCGCGGCCTCCTCCGCGTTCGGCAGGTGGGCGGGGGCGACGTCTTCGGCTTTGCGGCGGCGGAACCACTTCATGATGTTCAAGCGTAGAGCTTGCGGCCGTCTGCCAGCATTTCGACGAACTGGGCGATGCGCCTGGCGCGCGTGTCCGCCCTCTTCGCGTCGTGGATGCGCAGCAGAATCGCGTACCGGTTCTGGCTGTTGAGCCCCTCGAACGCCTTGGCAGCAGCGGGGTTCGCCTTCAGTGCTTCCTTCAGGTCGTCGGGCACCTCGATCGTCGCCGGGCCCGCGTAGGCCGCCTCCCAGCGCCCGTCCGCCTTCGCCTTCTCGATCTCGGCGAGCCCGGCCGGCAACATCCGGCCGGCCGCGATCAGCTCCTCGACCTTGGCGCAGTTGCGTTTGGACCACCTGCTGCGCGGCTTCCGCGGCGTCCACCGCTGCGAGTAGTAGGTCTCGTCGATGGACCGCACGAGCCCATCGATCCACCCATGGCACAAGGCGATGTCCAGCGCCTCGTCGTAGGTGATCGTCTTCAGCCCCGACCCCTTCTTGGCGTACTTGATCCACAGCTCGGTCTCCGTCGAGCCGTTCTCGTGCAACCAGGCGTCGAACTGCGCGGGATCCTCGAAGAAGATCAACGCACCCTCCTCAGGCAGAGCGTCATCTCCTCATAGGGAACACCGAATTCGGCCTCCTCGGGGCAACTTTCTTCGGCAACGCCGACGACCTGCACGTTCACCCGCGGCGCCGCGCAGTCGAACTTGCACGGCGAGTACGCACACCATCACGGTCTGTCGGACGACCACGCAGCGGATTATGGCGGCGAAATCCGGGTGGCGCTCGGCGACCGGTTTGGCCACAGTTGCGCGTCATGCTGATCCGGCGGGAGACGCCCGCAGACATCGACGCCATCCGCACCGTCACCGACCTCGCGTTCGAGAACGGACCCGAAGCGTCGCTGGTCGACCAGCTGCGCGAGGACGAGGGCTGGATTCCCGAGTTGTCGCTGGTCGCCGACGGGGTGCTCGGGCACGTCATGTGCACGCGCGGGTACATCGGCGAGGTGCCGGCTGTGGGGCTCGGGCCGATCAGCGTCCATCCTGATCATCAGCGGGGCGGGATCGGGAAGGCGCTGATGCACGCCGTTCTCGGAGCGGCGGAGGCGCTCGGGGAGCCTGCCGTGATTCTGCTCGGCAGCCCCGACTACTACTCGCGGTTCGGGTTCCGGATGGCTGCGGAGTACGGGATCACGCCGCCGGTTGCCGAGTGGGAGCCTTACTTCCAGGCGCGTGTCTTTCGTGAGGTTGCCGGTGGGGCGTTCCGGTATGCGGAGCCGTTCAACCGGCTTTGAGCACGGTGCCGTCGGCTTTGCGGGCGTAGACCCTGCCGTCCGGCTGGGCGGACACGGTGTCGATGAAACGGTTGTCGCCCAACGGCTCCCAGCCTTTGCCGAGGCGGTGTACGCGTCCGCCGATCAGCGTGTGGAGGTCGATCGTCCCATCAGGACGGAGCACCGCTTCGGGTGAGGATTCCATGTTTTGGGCGACCTCGTGCCACGCACCGCTTTCGCTGACCAGGAGCATGCTGCCGGAACGGACGTACACGGCGACGAAACCATCCGGGCGCACGACCGCGGACGGCTTGCCCGCCGCGAATCCGGGCGGGCTCATCACAGAGCGGTCTGACGGTTTCGCCACGCTGCCGTCGGCCAGCACCGCGTACAGGTCGACCGTCCCATCCGGACGGAGAACGGCCTCGGGGTCCCCAGCCACACCAGAAGCCACCGGCCGCCACGCCCCGTCGGCCAACGCCATCACGACACCCCGAACGGTCCGCGCGAACACGAACCGGCCGGCCACCGACGGTCGTCCGACGAAGTCACGAGAGGTGCTCAGCCGCCACCGATCAGCCCAGACATCCCCGTCCTCCACCACGTACGTGACCCCGCCGACGACCTCCGGCCCACCCTGCCGGGCCTGCCGCAGCATCGACTCTGCCCGCGGCAACGCCCGGTCGTACCGTTCAGGGCAGCAAGACCGCTGCACCGCGTCCGCGAGCAGCCCCGGCGTGAGGTCCGGCCGATCCACCTCCGCCGCGTACTCGAAGAACCGGCGCGCGGCGTAGGCCACGTCCATGATCTGCGACGGCGTTCCCCAGCCCATCGACGGCCGCTGCTGGAACACGCCGAGCGAGTCCCCGTCCCCGCAGTCCAGGTTGTTCATGTGCGACTCGACCCAGCCCGCCTCGAACCCGGCGAGCAGCACCTTGTCGCCGACGTCCAACGACAGGCCGGTCTCCAACACCGTGCGGATCACCTCGGCGTCGTGCGAGGAGGGCACGCGGCAGGAGGCGGTCAGCGGCAGGGCGCGCGCCGTACCGGCCGTCAGCAGCAAAAACGCCAGCGCGAGCCTGAGCACAGTCCGAATTGGACACCCAGGCCCGCGCCGGCGCCACTCAGCCGTTCGCGATCAGCGAGAAGCCGAGCACGCCCGTCGCCGTGAAGTCGATGGCGGGCTCGGAGCTCGGCCAGGACCGCAGGTCGTCCGCGAACACGGACTTCGCGGAGTCGAACTCCTTCGTGTAGGGCTTGGTGCAGTCGACGGAACCGGGCGGCATCTCGCCGAGGTCGCTGAACAACGTGGCGTCGTTCGGGCCGTTGATCACGGCGCCGACCAGGACCTTCGAGCCACCGTTGGACGAGCCGGAGAGGTTCGCCGCCTGGTGGTGCGGGCACTCGGGGAACTTCGAGCCGACGCCGACGATCAGCGTTGTGCCCCAGGCGTTCGTGCCGAGGGCGAAGCCACGCTGCTGAGTGCCGAACGTCTGGTACTCCTTCGAGCCGGTCAGCTTTTGATACAGCGCGGCGGTGGTGATGAAGCCGAACGTGCGCGAGCCGACGTCCCAGGTCTCGACGTCGGCGGCGGTGCGGAACGGTGAGGTCTGCGCCGCGTCGGTGCCCTTCTGCAGCTGGCGCCGGATGTCGCCGACGATCTGCGCCTCGGTCACCTCGGCGCCGGGCACGCCCTTCTTCAGCAGCGGAGCCAGGTCGGCGTGGCCGAGCGCGGAGATGTTGTAGACGTTCAGCGTGTCGGGGTCCTGCGTCGCCAGGAACTCCTTGGCCCAGTGGGCAGCGGCCTGGGCAAACTGGGTGTAGCGGTGGTCGTTCAACGCCTTCGCGGCCAGCGCGAGCTGGGTCGCGCCGAACTCCATGTCGTCGATCCACGACGATTCGGGGTAGTAGGCGTGCGGGAACGCCGTCACGAGCTCGCCGACGTCCGACGTCTTGGCCAGCGCGAAGAGCGAAGCGGCCTTGTTCAGGTACTCGCACGCGAGGCGCGGGTTGCGACGAGCCTCGATCTGCGCGGCCAGGGCGAACGAACCGGCGACGCGACCGACCAGGTTCGGGCTGATCTTCTCGCCGGGCTTGTTGGCGCGGAACACCGGCCGGTGCTTGATGTAGTACTCGCTGTCGCCCGGCTTCACGGTGAGCTTGTCGTCGGCTTCCGGCAGCCGCCACACGTCGTGGTCGCCGACGAAGCCGAACTCCTCGGAGCCCGTGCCGATGCCGACCTGGGCGTAGAGCGTGCCGGTCTTCTCGTCCCACGCCTTGTCGAGCCACTTCAGGCCGAACTTGGCCTCCTCGTAGAGCGCGTCGTTGTGCTTGTTGCGCAACGCCAGCAGCATCGACGCGGTCGAGTAGGACGAGGCGTGGGTGAACTTCACGAAGTCACCCGCGTCGAACCAGCCGCCTTCGAGGTCGACCTTCACCCCGGTGGGCTTCAACGGCGCCGCGATCTGGTCGCCACCATCGCCCTTGAACACCGGCTCCTCGTAGACCATCGCGTCGCGGTCGGTGAGGTGCGCGGGCTTGCGGTTCAACCGCCCGGGGACGATGTCGGCACCGTCGCGCTGGGCCTGGAAGAACTCGACGGTGCTGTTGGCGACCGGCTGGAACAGCCGGTTCAGGGTGTCGACCTTGAGCGCCGCCGAGGTCGTCGAACCGACCTTGATCCGGTACGTCCCGGCGGCCTTGAGCGCGGAGAAGTCGATGGGGTGCACCGCGGGGAACTTGTCGCTCCACGAGCCCGTGGACGCACCCGTCCTTCCGGCCAGCACGGTCCTGCCGCGGCCGTCGACCACCGTGAACCTGGTGTTCGCGGCGCCACCGAGCACGTACGCGTGCTTCGCCTCGGTGATCCCGAAGCCGATCTGGTCCAGCCGGACGTACCTGGCGGGGGCCGCCTGAGCAGGCGCCACGACCACACCTGTGAGCACTGCGGCGACGAGAGCCGCACGTCTGATGCGCATGTTCGGAACTCCCGTGTCCAGGCCGCGGCGGTGGCCCTCAGTTAAGAAAGTTTCCTAATAGTTCGCAGCAGACTAGCCGCCCAAACCGGACATCACCAGCCCTCAGGCGGCTCCACAAAGGCCGAGGAGAGATCACGGGTGAGCGACAGCGCGCGCTTCACCCAGCTCGACGTCGCACCCGCCAGGCCGCACGTCGGGGTGGGCAACGCCTTCTCGGCGAGAATCGACCGCGGGAAGCCCAGCCGGTCGACCAGGGTGAAGGCCCTCTGCCCGACGTCCTTCAACGTGACCGGCGTGCCGGGATCGACGCTCGGCACCAGGCCCAGCGCCAGCGTCGTGCCCGCCTCCCACGTCTCACCGATCTCGTCGAGGGCCTCTGCACCTTTGACCAGGGTCGTGTCGAACGCGATCGCCGTCGCACCGGCCTCCCTGAGCAGCGTCAACGGCGGCTGGGCCGCACAACAGTGCAGCAGGACCTCGTGATCCTTCAGCGCGTCGATCACGGTGGCGAGCACAGCGCGCGCGTCCGGTTCGGGCACCGCGGGCACCGTGCCGAGCTTCGACGGCGTCGGCAGCAGGCCTTGCAGCACGGCGGGCAGACCCGGTTCGTCGAGCTGCACCACCACCTTGGCCCTGGTGCGCTTGGCGACCTCGGCCGCGTGCTGCCTCAACCCCTCCGCGAGCGACTCGGAGAACTCCTTCACCGCACCGCGGTCCGTCAGCACCCGATGGCCGCGCATCAGCTCGATGTTCGACATCAACGTCCACGGCCCGGTGGCCTGCACCTTGACCGTCTCGGGCTGCGCACCCGCACGTTCCAGCGCCTCGTCGAACGCGTCCAGGTCGCCGCGCAGCAGATCGACGGCGCGCCGGTGGTCACGGCCAGGCCGCGCGGTGACGCGGTAGCCGGACGTGATGACCTCGATCGCGAGGTCGACGAGCAGGCCGGCGGTGCGGCCGATCATGTCCGCGCCGACGCCCCGCGCCGGCAGCTCGGGCACGTGCGGCAGCTCGGGTAGCTCGCCGACGACGATCCGCGCCGCCTCGTCGATGTCGGTTCCGGGCAGCGATCCGATTCCAGTGGCTCCACGCACCCACCGAATTGTTCCACTGTCCGCTGGACAGAAGAGGTCTAGACCCATTGACGCTATGGTCTAGGCCACTTAACGTGATTGAGCAGGTGCTCCGCGCAAGCACCTCCCAGTACGTGGTGCAGGAACGCGACGCGCCCCGCGTTCCTGCACCACTCCCTTCCACCCTGCCGGAACCACCCGATGGCCCGCTTCGCCCTCGTCGCCATCGCCCCGCCTCCGCCGCGGGACTCCACCTGAAACTCCGGCTGGAAGAAGCGGCTGACAGCACACCCAGGGCCCACCGGGCGAAGGCCGGCGCGGAGGATTCCGCACCGGCCTTCGCCGTCGTCCAGGCCTCTAGCAGCTGCTGCAGCACCCGCAGCCAGGCCCGGTGCAACCGCCGCAGCAAGAACATCCACCCACGATGACCACCTCCGGTTTTGAGCGATCAAGCGTTCGGACAGTAAGGCGCGGTCAACGCGGCGTGACACCACCTTCAGAGTGATTACAGTGCACGGATGAATGGTCCTGCCGAGATGCTCGCCGCCGACAAGGCGTCCACCGCGCTGGGCATCAAGCCGGTCGAGCTGCGCGACGGCTACGCGTTACTGCGCATGTCGGTCACCGAGAACATGATCAACGGTCACGGCATCGCGCACGGCGGGTACGTCTTCCTGCTGGCGGACACGGCGTTCGCCTGCGCCTGCAACAGGGCCGGGTCCGTCACCGTCGCCGCCACGGCCGAGATCGACTTCATCCGGCCCGTCCGGGAGGGCGACGAGCTCGTGGCGGAGGCGGTGGAACGGACCCGGTTCGGCCGCAGCGGGATCTACGACATCACGGTCAGGCGAGGGATCGAGATCGTGGCGGAGTTTCGCGGCCGGTCGCGGACGCTGCGCGAAGACCGATGAACTGCAGGACCGCGAACCCGATCACGGCGAGGCCCTGAGCGAGGACCAGAGCGGTGCCCACTCCGGTGAGCGGGAACCACTTCAGCTCGGCCGTGAGAATGCTGTCCGCACCCCACACCAGGTTTCCGATGATGATCAGCAGAACGATTCGGCGGTCCGGATTGGCGCGCGTGCCCAGGGTGAACACGCCCACGCCGTAGAACACGCAGAAAAGGCCGAGCCCGAGCTGCCAGCCCACCGGCATGCCGACTTCCGGGCGGATCAGCACGGTCAGCAGACCGAGAGCGAACGAAGCGACACCGTCGAGTTTCAAGGCGAATTTCAACATGGCCTGACGATCGCCCCGGCAACGCTGCCAGAGCCACGTCAAGCGCTGCCAACTCCTGCCATCAGGTCCGCCGCGACCAGGCGCGCGGCGGCGTTCTGCCAGTTGTGGAGGGTGCGCTCGGGCACCTGTGTCACAAACCACTGCAGCGCGCGGCGATCCTCGGCGTCGAGGTCCTCACGCTTGGTCCGCACCGAATACGGGCGGATTCCCTTGACGTAGTAGAAGTACAGGGCGTTGTAGTAACGCCATTCGTCGCTCGTGCCGAAATCGCCGTCGGCCGGTTTGAGCCGTTGAATGCTCGTGAGCAGGAGGCTTTTCAACTGCGCCGCCCGATCGAGCGGCGGCGCCTCCTCGGTGAGGGCGATCAACGGGCTCGCGACGAGCTTTCCGAGATCTCCGTAGTGGCTCAGCGCCTTGCGGGTGAGTCGCGCGAACTCGGCCGGGTCGTCGGTGACCAACGGCAGGCGCTTGGGCAACGACTCGGCGGCCTCGCGGAGCTCGGCGCGTTCGGCGGCCACAGCGGGCACGGCGAGCCGGTCGACCGCGGCCGCGAGCGGGTTCGCGAGCACCTGGACGGCGATCGCCGCCGCCACCGTCGTGTACACGAGCAGCTGCGGACCGCCGAACAGCACGACCTGCGACCCGAACAGCACTGCCGTGAACCCGGCGATCACCAGCGACCGGACCATGTCCGCGCGGATCGCCTCGCCCTCCTCGACCGCGTCGGTGACCGCGACCAGGATTCCGAACACCACCACGTCGAAGCCGAGCGACGGCAACGTGATCGCGTCGGGCAGCAGCCCCAGCAGGAACGCGCCGGCCGACAGGCCGAACATCACTCCGACGAGTGAAAAGTAAGTGCGTTTCCCTATGGCCAGGGCAGTCGCCACGGCAAGCGGCAGCAGCACGATCCACGGCAGCCAGAGCGACACGGCCAGGAACGGCACCACCGCGAAGATCCACCACCGGATCAGCGCCGGACGGCTCAACAGCAGGATTGCACCCGTCCAGGCCAGTGCCGGTAGGCCGACCAGCACGGGATGTGGCACGACGATCACCGCCGCATAGCTGATCAGCCCTGCACCCGCCCACCACAACAGCGGCTTGCGGGGATCGCGGGCGAGCAGGTACAGCCCCAGCCACCAGGCGAGACCGGAGACCAGCAGCGATAGGCCGAACACGGGTCAAAGCTAGCCCCACCTGCAAAACTAATCTTCATGCCGGTAGAGCTGACGCTCCACAAAGCGGCCGAGGAGTTGCACCGAGGCGACCTCGCCAGCGTGCTTCGCGCACGTCAGCGGGTCGCCGGACTCGTCGGCACCTACCCGCACCGGCTCGATCTGCGCGAACGCCTCGCCGAGGTCTACCGCATCCTCGGCGAGCCGGCCCAGGCCGGTCGCTGGACCTACCTCTCCGAGGTGCGCGATCCGGACGAAACCCTGGCGTTCGAACGCGCCTACCGTCGCGCCGCGGCCCGGCTGGTCGCGCTGTCGTGGCAGGGCCGCGTCGACGAGGCACCGACCGAGACCGCCCGCACCCGGCTGGCGTCGCTGTACCTGGAAGCACGGCTCGAGCTGCAGCACCAGCTGGACGCCACTCCGGACGAGGAAACCTCGTGGGGCGCCTGCCTGGTCGTGATGGTCGGCGGCACGTTCATCCTCTTGTGTTTCCTGCTCGGCATGGTGACTCTCGCGCAGTTCCTGTGGAAGCTGGTCACATGAGAACGCTGTCGCAGTACGTCCGCCGCACCCCGGTCATGCGCGTGTCCGTCGACGGGCGACCGCTCGTGTTCAAACTGGAGCACCTCCAGCTCACCGGCTCGTTCAAGATCCGTGGCGCGGTCAACAAGCTGCTGTCGCTGAAGGCCTCCGAGGTCGTGACCGCGTCCGGCGGCAACCACGGCATCGCCGTCGCCCAGGCCGCCCAGCTTCTCGGCGCACACGCCACGGTCTTCGTCCCGACGACTGCCCCCGAGACCAAGACCAGGCGCATCGAAGCGCTGGGCGCCAAGCTGATCCGGCACGGCAACACCTACGCCGAGGCCGCAGCGGCCGCCCGCGACTTCGGCCCGGCCTACATCGAGGCGTACAACGACCCCGAGGTGATCGAGGGCCAGTCGACCGTCACGCGGGAGATCGTCGAGGACGTGCCCGAAGTGGACACCATCGCCGTCGCGGTCGGTGGCGGCGGGCTGATCGCGGGTGCGGCGCTGGCTGCCGGTGGGCGGCGCATCATCGCGGTCGAACCGGAGAACTGCTGCGCGATGCACAACGCGCTGGCCGCCGGCGAGCCGGTCGATTCGGCCGTGAACTCCATCGCCGCGGACGCGCTCGGTGCCACCCGCGCGGGCTCGCTGTCGCTGGAAATCCTGGAACGGCACGGGGTTTCGTCGGTGCTGGTGTCCGATGAGGAGATTCTCGCGGCGCGCGACCGGCTGTGGGCCGAGTTCCGCCTCGCGGTGGAACCGGCGGGCGCTGCGGCGTTCGCGGCGTTCCTCAAGGGCGACGTGCCGGGCGCACTGCCGTGCGTGATCCTGTGCGGCGCGAACAGCGAATGGATTCCGCGCTGAAGATCCCCGCAGAACGGCACGCATCCATCCTCGGCGGGTCCGTCGAGTGTCCTTTGTGGAGGCCTGCGACTAGCGGGTGGCGTCGATCGTGGCGCTCGCCAGAACCAGGTCGCCGGCTGCGTCGGGACGGTAGATCGCCACGGCCTGTCCCGGCGCCACTCCCTTGAGCGGCTCCCGCAACTGAACCTGCAGCACACCGTCCACCAGCTCGGCGACCGCCGGAGCCGTGCCGCCGTGCGCACGCACCTGCGCCACGCACTCGACCGGTCCGTCCAGCTCCACGTGCACGACGGGGGTCGAGGCCGAGATCCCGGTGACCGCGAGCTTCTCGGCCGAGCCGACGCGGACGTTGCCGGACACCGGCTCCAGCGCCAGCACGTACCGAGGCCTTCCGTCGGGTGCCGGAGCGTCGATCCCGAGCCCCTTGCGCTGCCCCACGGTGAACTCGTGCACGCCCGCGTGGCGGCCGAGCACCGCGCCGGTCTCGTCGTCGATCAGCAGGCCGGGCTTGGTCTCCATCCGCCCGGCGAGGAACTTCTGCGTGTCGCCGTCCGGGATGAAGCAGATGTCGTGGCTGTCCGGCTTCTTGGCGACGGACAGGCCACGGGACGCGGCCTCGATCCGGACGTCGTCCTTCGTCGTGTCGCCCAGCGGGAACATGGCATGGGCGAGCTGGTCCGCCGTCAGCGACGCGAGCACGTAGGACTGGTCCTTGCCGAGGTCGGCCGACCGGCGCAGCTCCGGCCGGCCGTCGACCAGTTCGAGGCGCGCGTAGTGGCCCGTGCAGACGGCGTCGAAGCCGAGCGCGATCGCCTTGTCCAGCAACGCCTCGAACTTGATCCGCTCGTTGCAGCGCAGGCACGGGTTCGGCGTGCGGCCCGCCGCGTACTCCGCGACGAAGTCCTCCACGACCTCCTCGGTGAAGCGCTCGGCGAAGTCCCAGACGTAGAACGGGATGCCCATCAGGTCGGCCGCACGGCGGGCGTCGTGGGCGTCCTCGATCGTGCAGCAGCCGCGGGCGCCCGTGCGCAGCGTGCCGGGCTTGGCCGACAACGCGAGATGCACGCCCGTCACGTCGTGTCCCGCTTCGACGGCGCGTGCCGCCGCCACCGCGGAGTCGACACCACCGCTCATCGCCGCGAGGACCTTCACTGCTTGACCACCTTCCGGTTCCGCCTCATGCCTGCCAGACCTGCCGTGCGCGCGCGTTCGACCACCGGGCCGATCACCGCCGCGAGTTTGTCAACGTCGGCGCGGGTCGACGTATGCCCCAGCGAGAACCGGAGGGAGCCGCGCGCCAAAGCCGGTTCCACGCCCATCGCCAGCAGCACGTGTGAAGGCTGTGCGACGCCGGCCGTGCACGCGGAGCCCGTCGAGCACTCGACACCGCGGGCGTCGAGGAGCATCAGCAGGCTGTCGCCCTCGCAGCCGGGGAACGTCAGGTGCGCGTTGCCGGGCAGGCGGTCGACCGGGTCGCCGTTGACGATCACGTCCGGCACCACCGCGCGCACCGACGCGATCAGTTCCTCGCGCAGCGCCACGAGTTCACGTGCGCGCTGCTCCTGCTCGTCGACCGCGATCCGCACGGCCCGCGCGAGGCCGACGATCGACGGCACGTCCAGCGTGCCGGACCGCACGTCCCGCTCCTGGCCTCCGCCGTGCAGCAACGGCGCGCACTTCACGTCGCGCGCCAGCAGCAGCACGCCCACGCCGTACGGGCCGCCGACCTTGTGGCCGGTCATGGTCAACGCGGACGCCCCGGACGCGGCGAAGTCGACCGGCACCGAGCCCACGGCCTGCACCGCGTCCGTGTGGAACGGCACACCGCGTTCGGCGCACACACGAGCGATGTCGTGCACCGGGTTGATGGTGCCGACCTCGTTGTTCGCCCACATCGTCGTGACGAGAGCCACGTCGTCGTCGAGCGCCTCGGCGACCGCCTCCGCCGACACCCGCCCGAACCGGTCGGTCGGCAGCCAGGTGACCTCGGCTCCCTGCCGCTCCAGCCACTCGACGGCGTCGAGCACCGCGTGGTGCTCCACTGCGGAAGCCAGCACGCGGGGCCGCTCACGCGCCCAGTAGATGCCCTTGACCGCGAGGTTGTCGCTCTCCGTGCCGCCACCGGTGAAGAGCACCTCGGACGGCCGGGCGCCGAGGGCGTCGGCGATGGCCTCGCGGGCCTCCTCGATCGCACGCCGCGCCCGCCTGCCTGAGGTGTGCAGCGACGAGGCGTTGCCCGTGGTGGACAACGCCTCGGTCATCGCCGCGACCGCCTCGGGGTGCATCGGGGTCGTGGCAGCGTGGTCGAGATAAGCCATCAGGCCTCAAGGGTAGCCCGCATGCGGGGCCCGGTCAGAATCGCTCCCACCACCGCCAACACCGCCATCGACAGGTTCAGCACGACGACGCCCGCGGTCGGAGCGGTGGCCACCACCAGCACACCCCCGATGCCGATCATGGTCGCCGAGCCGAGCATGTCCGAGATCTGCAGTGCCGCCGAGTTGAACCCGCGGTCCTCCTCGGGTGACGCGGCCATCATCAGCACGCCGACGCTGGACGTCGCGAGGCCCATGCCCGCTCCCGCGAAGCCCCACAGCACCAGCGTCAGCCAGGCAGGACCCCACGAGGGTGCGATGAGCGTCACGGCCGCCATGCCGGTCGCGGTGAACAGGAAGCCGACCCGCACCAGCGTGTAGCGCTCGATCTCCGGGTGCCGCGAAGCCCACATCGACGCACTGGCCCAGCCGAGCGCGCTCAACGTGAGTGGAAGGCCCGCTTCCAGCGGTGAGTAGCCGTGCACGACGGTCAGCGTCAGCGGGATGAAGCTCTCGACCGCGAAGAACGTGCCGGCCAGCAGACCGCGCGCGAGGATCGTGACGGGCAGGCCGCGCCGGGCCAGCAACGTGCCCTTGGGCAGGAGGATGCGCAGCGCGGGCGCCAGCAGCACCACCGCCACCGCGAGCAGCCACCACGTGCGGTGTTGCAGCGCCCAGCTCAGGCTCGCCACCCCGACGCCCACCGCCACGGCGGCCAGCGGCAGGTACTTGCGCTGCGGCGGAACGGCGTCGTGCGGAGGCAGGCCCCTGAGCACGGGCACGAGCAGCACGATGCCGATCAGCACCAGCGGGATGATCCCGAGGAACACCAGCCGCCAGGTCAGGTGCTCGGTCGCCCAGCCCGCGACCGCCGGTCCCACCAGCGACGGCACCACCCACGCCGCGGACAGCGCACCGAACACCGCGGGCCGGTCGCTCTCGGGGTAGGCGATCGCGATCAGCACGTAGATCGCGACGATCAGGAAGCCCACGCCGAAGCCCTGCAGCACGCGGCCGACGAGCAGCACGCTCATGATCTCGGCCACGCCCGCAACGATCAGTCCGGCGAGGAAGAGGACGACACCGATCAGCACCGAGAGCTTCGGTCCCCGCCGGTCGGACAGCCGTCCGGAGAAGACGGTCGCGATGACGCTCGCCGCGAGGTTCGCGAGGAACGGCCACGCGTAGAGCGCCTCACCCTTCAGCTCGCGGACCATCGTGGGCATCGCGGTGCCGACACCCATCACCTCGAAGGCGACGAGGGTGACCAGCAGGAGGATGCCCGTCGTGGGCCAGCGGCGTTCAGGCGACCAGAGGCGAGATCGGGCGGACGCGGTGAGAGTCACCCGTTGATGGTGCTATCTCCAGTTCGGTCGAGGTCAAGCGGTTTGACTGCTCCTCGGCGAGTTTGGCCAGCTCCCTGCGGTTCTCCGCGCGGCCGGGAGCGATCTCGTCGAGCACGTGCACCTCGACGACCAGGCCTTTCACCCTCAGCACACGCCGGATGGAGTCGATGAGCGTGTCACTGCCCACGAACGCGGGCTGCGTGGTCAGGTGGCCGCCGATCCGGTAGCGCAACACGATCGGCCGCACCGGCACACCGGCGTCGAGCGCGGCCTGGAACAACGCGGGCTTGTACCGCCCGGACGCGAGCCCGCACCACGTCGTGCCCTCGGCGTGGATGCCGACAGCGCTGCCGCCGCGCAGGCTGGCCGTCAGCTCACCGACCGTCCTCGGCAACTCGCGGAGCTTCTCGCGGTCCAGGTAGACGGTGCCCGCCGCCGTGATGATCCGGCCCAGGACCGGCCAGCCCTTGATGTCCTTCTTGGCCACGATCCTGATCGGCTGCACCGCGTCGATCGCGAGCTCGTCCAGCCACGACACGTGGTTGCTCGCGACGAGCACGCCGCGTTGGGGAACGGCCTGGAACTTCCTGGGGCCGTGGACCTCGAGCCGCACGCCGAACGCCCTCAGCACGGCGTGGAACCACAGCCGGATCGCGTTCTCCCGCTGCTTGCCGGGCAGGACGAGTGCGACCGCGATCCACACGCCACACAGGATCGCCATGACCGCGGTGAACGCGCGCCAGGCCTGTCTGACCGGGCCGACGTTGTCCGGTGTGCCGCTGACGCACCCGTCACCACACGGCGACGTGGGCATCCAGGCGTGACTCATGCCGTCTCCCCCAGGAAGAACTTGAGATAGCGCTGATCCACGTGGTCCATGCCGAGCAGGATGAAGAGGTCCGCGACCCCGAAGTCCGCGTCGAGCGCGGGCCGCCCGCACACCCACGCCCCGAGGCGCAGGTAGCCCTTCAGCAGCGGCGGCAGCACCGTCTTGCCTGGCCGCGTGACCGAGTCGACGTCCCACGGGTTGTGCGGCGTGACGCGGTACTGCTCGGGCGCGAAGTTCTTGGCGTGCACGGTGTCCCACACGCCGGCAGCGGAACTCCCGCCGTCCTGCAAGGGGATGGACGCACAGCCGACGAGCCACTTGTGCCCGCTCAGCAACATGTACCGCGCGATGCCCGCCCACACGAGGCTGACGACGGCACCGTTGCGGTGGTCGGGGTGCACGCAGGAGCGCCCGGTCTCGACGGTGGTGTGCCGGATGTCCTTCAGGTTGCTCAGGTCGAACTCGCCGTCGCTGTAGAGCCGCCCGGCGTCCTTCGCGCGCTCCGGCGGCAGCATGCGGTAACCGCCGACGATCTCGCCGGTGCGGTCGTCGCGGACCACGAGGTGATCGCAGTGCTCGTCGAACTCGTCGACGTCGTGGCCGGGCACGCTGGTGTGCAGCGTCGCCCCCATCTCACCGGCGAACACCTCGTAGCGCAGTCTCTGCGCGGCCACGACCTCGGCGCTGTCGCGGGCGACGAGGAGGGAGTAGCGGGGAGCGTCCTTGTCCTGCTGGACGGGGGTGCTGACAAGCAGTTCCGGCTGCGTCATGCGAACCAGGGTGAAGCCGGGTTGGCTAATCGCAGCAGGTCAGAACGATGACGCCTCAGTGGCAGTCGGGTTAACCGACGGTGGTCTGCGCGCCGGTCGTCACGTACACCAGCCCTTGCCGGTGACACCGGGCAGCACCCACCGCCGGTACTCGTCGACCACGCCGAGGTTGATCAGCGACCCCCTCGGCAAATGGCGAACGGCCGCCCCACCGAGGCGGGACGGCCGTTCATTGAGCGGGAGTGCTCAGCCCTTGCGCTTCCTGACCTCTTCCGTCAGCTGCGGCGCGACGTTGAACAGGTCGCCCACCACACCGAAGTCGGCGATCTCGAAGATCGGTGCCTCGGGGTCCTTGTTGACCGCGACGATCGTCTTCGAGGTCTGCATGCCCGCGCGGTGCTGGATCGCACCGGAGATGCCCAGCGCCACGTACAGCTGCGGCGAGACCGTCTTACCGGTCTGGCCGACCTGGAACTGGTGCGGGTAGTAGCCGGAGTCGACCGCGGCGCGCGAGGCACCGACGGCGGCGCCGAGCGAGTCGGCGAGCTCCTCGACGACGGAGAACTTCTCGGCCGAGCCGACGCCGCGGCCACCGGAGACGACGACCGAGGCCTCGGTGAGCTCCGGGCGGTCGCCGCCGACGACGGCCTCGCGGGAGGTCACGCGGGCGGCCTTGGCGGCGTCCACGGAGATGGAGACGGACTCGTCGAGCACGGCGTCCGCCGCGGACTCCTCGGCCTCGACGCCGCCGGGGCGGACGGTGATGACCGGGGTGCCCTTGCTGACCTTCGCCTTGACGACGAACGCGCCACCGAAGATGGACTGCACGCCGGTGCCGTCGGCCTCGACGTCCACGACGTCGACGAGCCAGCCGGAGTCGATGCGCACGGCGAGACGGCCAGCGACCTCCTTGCCCTCGACGGTCGCGGAGACGAGCACCGCGGACGCGTTCGGGGCGAGCGCGGCCAGCGCCTCGACCTTCGGGGTCGTGAGGAAGTTGACGGCGTCGTCGGACTCGACGGCGTAGACCTTCGCGGCGCCGTAGCGGCCGAGCGACTCGCGGATCTTCGCAGCGGTGCCGGGCGCGCCCACGACCACGGCGGCCGGGGTGCCGAGGCGGCGCGCGGCCGTCAGCAGCTCGTAGCTGACCTTCTTGACCTCGCCGTCGACGTGGTCGACCAGGACCAGGACTTCAGACATTTCTCTTCCCTCCCAATCCTTCTCAGATGAGCTTCTGGCCGACGAGGAACTCGGCGATCTTCGCGCCGCCGTCGCCACCGTCCTCGACGCGCTGACCAGCGCTGCGCGGCGGCTTCGGGGCCGCCTCCAGCACCTGGGTGTACGCGCCGGACAGGCCGACCTCGGACGCGTCGATGCCCAGGTCCGCCACGGTGACCGTGGAGACCGGCTTCTTCTTCGCGGCCATGATGCCCTTGAAGGACGGGTAACGCGGCTCGTTGATCTTCTCGGTCACGGAGACCACGGCCGGGAGCGACGCCTCGAGGAACGCGACGCCCTCGTCGGTCTCGCGCTCGCCCTTGATCGTCGTGCCCTCGACGGTGACCTTGCGCAGCTGGGTGACCTGCGGCAGGCCGAGCAGCTCGGCGAGGATGGCCGGGACAGCGCCCGCGCGGCCGTCGGTCGCCTCGTTGCCCGCGATGACCAGGTCGACGTTCTCGACCGTGCCGATCGCCTTCGCGAGGACCTTCGCCGTGGCCAGCACGTCCGAGCCGTGCAGCGCCTCGTCGCTCACGTGGATCGCCTTGTCCGCACCCATGGACAGCGCCTTGCGGATGGCGTCGGTGGCGCGGTCGGGACCCATCGCGATCACGGTGACCTCACCGCCGTGGGCCTCCTGCAGCTGCAGGGCCTCTTCGACGGCGCGCTCGTTGATCTCGTCGAGCACGGCATCCGCGGATTCGCGGTCAAGGGTGTGGTCGGCGTCGGTGAGCTTGCGCTCGGACCAGGTGTCAGGCACCTGCTTGACCAGGACAACAATGTTCATAGGTCCTCTTCGACCTCCTGCGGACGGGCGGCGACGCTTACGCAGAGGACTTTAGGACTGCGCCGCCGGGTGTTCACGACCCTGCCATCACCCGGATGTTACCCGCCAGTAGCACCCGTGCAAACGGAAGCAAGCACCCCGCTAGCGTGACGGTTCTCACCCGCATGCGCCACCAGGGTGAGACGTAACCCATTCGGAGGAGCTACGCTGCCCTCCGTGTACAGGCGAGTGGCAATAGTGACCGACTCGACGGCCTGTCTCCCGAAGCAGCTGACTGACCAACTCGGCATCGAGGTGGTCCAGATCCAGGTGCGGATCGGCGACCACACCGACGACGAGTCCCGCATTCCGGTCCCGGACCTGGTTTCGGCCATGCGTTCCAACGTGCCCGTGGCGACGATTCCGCCCGACCCCGGCGCGTTCTTCTGGACGTACAACGAGCTGGCCGCACAGGGTGTCCGATCGATCGTGTCGGTGCACGTGTCGAGCCGTCAGTCCGCGACCGTCGAGGCGGCGCGCACCGCGGCCGCCCAGGTGCCCGTGCCCGTGCACGTGGTCGACACGCACACCTGCGGGATGAGCATCGGCTACGCCGTCCAGGCCGCGGCGAAGATCGCCGAAGCGGGCGGCAGCGTCGAGAGAGTGCTCGAGACCGCGCAGCGCCGGTTCGACAGATCCACCGAGCTGATCTACGTGGACACGCTCGAGTATCTGCGCCGCGGCGGCCGCATCGGTGCCGCTGCCGCCCTGGTCGGCGGTGTGCTGTCGATGAAGCCGCTGCTGACCATGGCCGACGGCCAGATCACCCCGCTCGACCGGGTGATGGGCGCCGACCGCGCGCTCAACCGGATGCTGGACATCGCGATCAAGCGAGCGGGCACCGAGACCGTGGACGTGGCCGTCGAGCACTTCGACGCCGAGGAGAAGGCGAGCAGGCTCCTGCGCAAGCTCCGGCGCGGCGTGCCCAACGTCCGCCAGTTCATGTTGACGCAGGTCAGCTCGGCGATCGGCGCCCACGTAGGCCCCGGCGCGCTGGGCATCACCGTTTCGCCGGTCTGACGACCGGGAACTCCGGGTGCTGTTCCGTCCGTTGAAATGGACGTAACGGACACCCGGAGGGACCGAATGGCCTCGTTCATGGACAAGATCACCAGGTTCCTGCGCAGCCCGCAGGGTCAACGGCTCCAGGCCAAGGCACGGCAGGTCGCCAACGACCCCCGCAAGCGCGCGCAGGCAGAACAACTGCTGCGCAAGTTCCGCGGCAAGAAGCACTAATAGCGTGTCGCAGCTATCCCTTGGGATGTGGCCGGCAGGCAGCCGCGCTTCGATCATGAAGATCGCGCTCTCATGGCTGCCAACTGCACGGTTGGCAGCAGTTGAGGTGATCAGCGAACGTTTGCGTCAGCATTTCTCTACCGTCATCTCGGCAGCGACGTGCGTGAGAGCGCGACCATCCGGGCTTTCGGTGACGAGCACCAGACCGCCCACCCGCCGGACCGACTCAACGGAGCACAACCAAGCCGCGACGCTCTAGCCCCTGAAGAGCGCGTTGAGCTCGCCGTACTCGATGCCACCTTCGACACTGCTGTAGGTGCCCTGGGTCAGCAACTCCACCGCTGCCCGCTTCGTCAGTGCGTAGGCCGCCTCGGCGACGGCCGAGCCGAGGCTCATCCGCGCGACGCCCGCCTTCGCCAGCTCGTCGACGGCGGGCGCGCCGGGGCCCACCAGGATGTTGAGCGGAGCCGCGATCCCCTTCGCCAGCTCCGTGACGATCTCCAGGTCGGTCACGCCCGGCACGAAGATGCCGCTCGCACCCGCGTCGAGGAACTTCGCGGCCCGCTCCAGCGTGTGCTCGAGCCTGGTTTCCGGCTCGCCGATACCGCGCAGGTACGTGTCGATGCGCGCGTTGATGTACAGCTCCGGCGCCGCCTCACGCGCCGCGGCGAGGCGCTCGACCTGCTCCGCGATCTCCCGCAGAGCCCCGTTGATGCTGTCCTCGATGTTCACGCCGGACGCCCCGGCCTCGCTGACCGCGCGCACCGTCTCCGCCACCTCGCCCGCGGTGCGCCCGAACCCGGACTCGATGTCCGCGGTCACCGGGATCTCGACGACCTTCACGATCCGCGCGACGAGGTCGATCACACGGTCGCGCTCGACCTTGTTGCCGTCGGGTGCGCCGAGCGTCCACGCCACACCGGCGCTCGTGGTGGCGACGGCCTTCGCGCCCGCCGCCTCGACGACGAGGGCGGAGGCGACGTCCCAGGCGTTGGGGAGGGCGAGCGGGCCTGGCTGGTGGAGGGCGTGGAAGAGCTGGGTGCGGTCGGTGCTGGAAGTCATGATCCGAGTGATATCAGCAGGCACCGACAGAAATCGCGCGAGTTTCGGACGTGAACCGACCAGTTCCGGACAGGGCTAGTTGCTGCCCGCCTTGCGGCGCACCTCTTCGAACGTTCTCAGGTAGCGCTGGCGGAAGTCGTCGCGCTCCATCCACGTCGTGTTTTCCACCGGCTGGGGTGGGGCGGGTGGCGGCAACGTGGGTTCCACGACCGCTTCCGGAACGGTCTCGGGCTCCGGTTCTGGCTCCGGCTCGTCGGCGGCCTCGGAATCGACGGCCTCAGCGACGGGCTCTGGCTCGTCCTCCGACGCGGGTTCCGACTCGGCTTCGGCGACGGGCTCGGGATCCGCCACCGGCTTGGCCAGCACGGCCAGCGCCGGTTCCAGCCGCGGCAACCCCACCACCGGGTTGCGGTGGATCGGCCGCGAGTCGTAGTCGTCCTCGATCGGCTCGACGACCGCGGGCTTCTCGACCCACACGCGTTCGGCGGGCGCGTCCGACGGAGACGTCGAGGGCGCGTGGGCGTCCTCACGGCGGCGCACCAGCACGTACATCATGGCTGCCCCCAACGTGAAGGACAGCACGCACAACCCGAAGATGATCCCGACGGCCCCTGCCATGCGAAGGCTCCTACCTATACGACGAGAACGTCGACCTGGGGTCCACCGTCCGACGGCGGGCCCCAGACGGGGTCCACGATCACCCGAGTGGTGATGACGTGCTGCTGCGCGACGGCCGCGGACACCACCACCGGTGCGGGCGGCGCCATCCGCACCGGCTCGATGAAGTCGTTGACCGGCACCGGGCCGGGGAGGAAGGCGGGGGCGGCCGACGACGACAGCGCCGTCTCCAGTTCCTCGCCGTAGACGGAGAAACCGAACGCCGTCACCGACGCGGGGACCATCAGGGCTCCCACGACCAGCGGCATCCAGGGTTTCACGATGCGGCGACCTGTTCGGGGATGTGCACCGGCGCGATGCGATCCGCGGCCACGGACAGGGCCGCGCGGGCCGCGGCGAGTTGGGCGTGGACGGTGCGCTTCAGCTCGTGCAGTTCGTCGGTCCGTTCGGCGACCTCGGCGAGACGGCGGTTCGCCTCGCGGCAGGCCACCTTCACCACGAACTCCGCCCGCGCCCTGGCGAGCGCCTCCTGCTCCTGCAGGTGCTGCGCGGCCTCGTTGCGGCGGCGGGTCATGGTCAGCTCGAAGAACTGCTGGGCCTTCTCGCGCTTGCGTTCGGCGTCGGCCTCCAGGGAGTTGCACTGCAGAGCGGTCTCGCGCAGCAGCCGGTCGGCGTCGGACTGGGCCAGCTCCATCGCGGCGGCGCACTCACGCTCCACCTCGTCGACGCGCTGGCGGTGCTGGGTCTCGAGGTCGGAGCAGCGGCGCTCCATCTCCAGCTCGCGCCGTTCCATCGCGGCGGCACGGGCCGCGCAGTCCTGGCGAGCCGCGTAGAGCTCGGCCTCGGCCTCCGAACGCATGGCGGCCGAGTCGCGTTCGGCGTCGGCGCGCAACGCGGCGACCTCGACCCTGGTCTGCGCGCGGAGGTCGGCGCACTCGCGTTCGGCCTGCAGGTGCATCTCCGCGGCCTCGTCCTCGGCGAGGCGGAGCATGCGGTGCATCCGTTCGGTGGCGCCCGCGTGCGTGCCGGAGTTGGATTCCAGGCGTTCGATGCGAGCGCGCGCCTCCTCGAGATCCTGGCGCGTCATTTCCAGCAGCTTGCGCAAATCAGTGGCCTGCGCCAGAGCCTCTGCGCGGTCGAGGCTCGTGAAGCGCAGCTGCTCCTCGAGATTCTCGATGTGTTCGATGACCTGACGGCGATGAAAACCTCGGTAGACAACGTCGAAAGCGGCGTGCAGCGGAACTAGTTCCTGCTCTTTTGCACCCATGGTCACCTACTCACTCAACCAGGCCGAAGATTGTGCGAGCTTACCCACCTGCGGTACCGCCAACCAGCGTCGACAGTGGACACGAGGCGTGCGCGTAACGCGTGGATAACGGGAGCTTCCTGCGCAAACAAGACACCCGTAGATCAACTCCAAACAACGAGTAGTCACCCGATTGTGTCAAGTGGGACGCCTTTCCGAGAGGATCACTCCGCGCGTTCGCCGTGTACGGAATGCAACCAGTCAGGCGTAGATCACACGAATTGCCTTCGATCGTCAGTGGCTACTGCGATCACGCTTCGTTAACCTTCTCGTTCGTGTCCTCACGAGTAGCCGTCGTCACCGACTCGACCGCGTCACTTCCGGCCCGTCTGGCCGATCGGTTCAACATCATCACCGTGCCGATGCAACTGAAGATCGGGTCCGAGCTGATCGACGAGGCCTACGTGCCGACAGACAGGCTGCTGCAGGCGATGGACGCCCAGATCCCGATCACCACCCAGCCGCCGGCCCCGGACGCGTTCTTCTGGGCCTACCAGGACGCGTGGGCCAAGGGCGCGGAGACGATCGTGTCGGTGCACGTGACCCCGAAGCTCTCGCCCGCGACGGACGCGGCGAAGGCGGCCGCCGCCAAGTCGCGCGTGCCGGTGTTCATCGTGGACTCGCACTCGTCGGGCATGACGCTCGGCTTCGCGGCGCTCGCGGCCGCGCGGATCGTGCAGACCGGCGGCAACGTCCAGCACGCGCGCACCGTCGCGGAGGAGCGCGGCCGCAACGCCAGCGTGCTGATCTACGTCAACACGCTGCACTACCTGCGCCAGGCGGGCCGGGTGAGCGCCGCGGCGAAGCTCTTCGGCGACGCGCTCTCGGTCAAGCCGCTGCTCACCGTCGTGAACGGCGAGGTGGAGCCGTTCGACAAGGTCGTGGGCAGGGAACGCGCGCTCGGCAAGCTCGTCGACAAGGCCGTGGCGCTCGCCTATGGACGGAAGGTGGACATCGCGGTCGAGCACTTCGCGGCCGAAAAGGAGGGACACGAGCTGCTGCAGATGCTGCAGCAGCGGATTCCGCACGCGCGAGACGTCGTTCTGACGCAGGTCAGTGCGGCGATCGGCGCAAATGTGGGTCCGGGAGCCCTCGCCGTTACCGTCTCGCCGTTCTGATCATCACTACTGGCAAGTAACCTGACGAGCGTGACCCTCCCCCTGACCGGCGAACGCACGGTGCCCGGCATCGCCGAGGAGAATTACTGGTTCCGCCGCCACGAGGCCGCGTACCTGCACCTCATCGGACACTGCGCGGACGCGGTCGTGCTGGAGGCCGGCTGCGGCGAGGGCTACGGCGCCCAGCTGATCCGCACGGTCGCGCGGCGGGTGATCGCGCTCGACTACGACGAGCTGACGTCCCAGCACGTCGCCCGCTCGTACCCGCAGCTGAACGTGCTGCGCGGGAACCTCGCGACGCTGCCGTTGCGCGACGGGAGCGTCGACGTCGTGGCGAACCTGCAGGTGATCGAGCACCTGTGGGACCAGGAGGGTTTCCTCGCGGAATGCCGGCGGGTGCTGCGCCCAGGCGGGACGCTGATCGTGACGACGCCGAACCGGCTGACCTTCTCGCCCGGCCAGGACACCCCGCTGAACCCGTTCCACACCAGGGAGCTCGCACCGTCCGAACTGGACGAGATGTTGCGGGAGGCTGGTTTCCGCGTTGACGAACTGACAGGGCTGCGTCACGGAAAGAGGCTTGACTCTCTCCTGGATGGACAGATCATCAATGCACAGGTCGAGGTCGCCCTGTCCGGTGCGCCGTGGCCGGCCGAGCTCAAGGAGGCTGTCGAGTCGGTGACCGTGGAGGACTTCGACATCACCGCTGAGGACATGGACACGTGCCTCGATCTCGTGGCCGTTGCCAAGAATGACCCAGCGACGGTGCGCGCGTGAGCCCGAGGCCAACCGAAGGAACGTTCTGCCTGGTCCTGCACAGCCATCTGCCGTGGCTCGCGCATCACGGCACGTGGCCGGTCGGCGAGGAGTGGCTCTACCAGGCGTGGGCGCACTCGTACCTGCCCGTCGTGGACATGTTGCGGCGGTTCGCCGACGAGG
This sequence comes from Lentzea nigeriaca, assembly GCF_016907955.1. Taxonomy (GTDB): domain Bacteria; phylum Actinomycetota; class Actinomycetes; order Mycobacteriales; family Pseudonocardiaceae; genus Lentzea; species Lentzea nigeriaca. Next base: position 468,288 of record NZ_JAFBCX010000005.1, read on the forward strand.
GCCGCACCGACGTGCTGACGCTCGGTGTCACGCCGATCCTGGCCGCGCAGCTCGACGACCCGTACTGCTTACGTGCCGCGCACGACTGGCTCGGCAACTGGCACCTGCGCTCGCACTACGCGGGGGAACGGCTGCGGGAGCTGTCCGCGTACGAGCACCGGGCGTCGTCGTGGGCGCTGGACCAGTTCGAATCGCATTGGCGGCACGGTTTCTCACCGATCCTTCGGTCCCTTGTGGACTCTTCCACGATCGAGCTGCTCGGCGGGCCGGCGACACATCCCTTTCAGCCGTTGCTGGATCCTCGCGTGCGGGCGTTCGCGTTGCGGACCGGTTTGGACGACACCGCGCTGCGGATCGGGCGTGCCCCGGAAGGGATCTGGGCACCGGAGTGCGGTTACTCGCCCGGTATGGAGGCTGGGTACGCGGCGGCGGGCGTGCGGCGGTTCATGGTGGACGGCCCCGCGCTGCACGGCGACACGTCGTCGGCGCATCCCGTCGGATCGTCGGACGTGCTGGCGTTCGGGCGTGATCTCGAGGTCTCGTACCGCGTCTGGTCGCCGAAGGTCGGCTATCCGGGTGATCCCGCGTACCGGGATTTTCACACCTACGACCACCCGACGGGCCTGAAGCCGTCACGGGTGACCGGCAAGCACGTGGCACCGGAGGACAAGCGGCCGTACGACCCTTTGCTTGCGCGGGAAGCGATTGGCCGGCACGTCGAGGACTTCGTGGACACCGTCGTGCGGCGGCTGCGGGCGATCGACGGCGGTCTGGTCGTGGCGGCGTACGACACCGAGCTCTACGGACACTGGTGGCACGAGGGTCCGTTGTGGCTGGAGGCCGTGCTGCGCGCGCTGCCGGAAGCGGGCGTGCGCGTGACGACCTTGCGCGGAGCCGTTGAGGCCGGGCATGTTGGTGCACCTGTCGAGCTGCCCGCCTCGTCGTGGGGCAGCGGCAAGGACTGGCGGGTGTGGGACGGCGCGCAGGTGTCGGACATCGTGTCGTTGAACTCGTCGGTGCAACAGGAACTGCTGGGGCTGGATTTCTCGTCCGACGTCAGGGATCCGGTGCTGGACCAGGCGGTGCGCGAGGCGTTGCTGGCGTTGTCGAGCGACTGGGCCTTCATGGTCACCAAGGACTCGGCTGCCGACTACGCCCGCTACCGCGCGAAGATTCACAGCGATCGTTTCAGCGAGCTCGCGGCGTTGACGCGAAGCGGTCGTGGACGTGCGAGGGCGGCGGAACTCCGTGCGGCGGACGGCCCGTTCGGGCATCTGGACGCGCGAGGAATGAGGTAACGGGATGCGCGTGCTGATGTTGTCGTGGGAGTACCCGCCGGTGGTCGTCGGCGGACTGGGCAGGCACGTCCACGCGCTCGCGACACAGCTGGCCGCGCAGGGGCACGACGTCGTCGTGCTGTGTCGCCAACCGTCCGGCACAGACGCCGTCACGCACCCGACCGTCGACGTGGTGAGCGAGGGCGTGCGGCTGATCCGCGTGGCCGAGGACCCCGCGCACCTCGTGTTCGAGAAGGACCTCGTGGCGTGGACCCTCGCGATGGGTCACGCGATGACCCGCGCCGGTCTCGCGCTGGGTACGTGGCGTCCGGACGTGGTGCACGCGCACGATTGGCTCGTCACGCATCCGGCCATCGCGCTGGCCGAGGCCTTCGGTGTGCCGTTGGTGGCCACGATCCACGCGACCGAGGCCGGTCGGCACTCCGGGTGGCTCTCGCACCCGTTGAACCAGCAGGTGCACTCGGTGGAGTGGTGGCTGGCGAACCGGGCCGACTCCCTGATCACCTGCTCCTCTGCCATGCGGCGCGAGGTGGCGCATCTGTTCGATGTGGACACTGAGCTGGTTTCGGTGCTGCACAACGGCATCGAGCCCGGCGGCTGGAAGGTGCGGGCCAAGGACGTCGGCGAGGCACGGCGGACCTACTCGCCGCACGGCGACCCGTTGCTGCTGTTCTTCGGGCGCATCGAGTGGGAGAAGGGCATCCAGGACCTGATCGCGGCGCTCCCCCGGATCCGGCGGCACCACCGCGGCACTCGGGTCGTGGTGGCCGGTGGCGGTTCGCAGACCGAGTGGCTGCAGGAGCAGGCGCGCAAGCACCGCGTGCTGCGCGCGGTGGAGTTCGTCGGACATCTCTCCGACAGGTCTTTGGCGGCGTTGCTCACAGCGGCCAACGCCGTGGTGCTGCCGTCGCGCTACGAGCCGTTCGGCATCGTGGCCCTGGAGGCCGCGGCGGCCGGAGCGCCTCTGGTGGCGTCGACCGCGGGTGGGCTCGGCGAGGTCGTCCTGGACGGCGTGACGGGTCTGTCGTTCGCCCCTGGTGACGTGGACGGACTCGCGCGTGCCGTGCGTTCCGTGCTGTCTGATCCGACGGCCGCCGCTGCTCGTGCGCGCGCTGCGAAAGAACGTCTGGCCACGGACTTCAACTGGGCCACCATCGCCGCGGACACGGCTTCCGTGTATTCGGCCGCAGTGGTGCGCGAGCCGCGCGTGCTGGGCCGCCCCAAGATCGCTACGGGCAACCTGTTCACTTGATCTTGGTACAGTCGCCGGTCCCGTTAACAAAAGGTGACCGAGGACTGAATGAAATACCAACGCTTCGTGGCGCTCGGGGACAGCTGCACCGAGGGCCTGGACGACCTGCTGCCCGACGGCCGGTACCGCGGCTGGGCTGACCGCGTCGCGTCCGTGCTGGACGCGCCGGGCTTCCGCTACGCCAACCTGGGCGTGCGGGGCCGCCGGCTCGACCAGATGCTGGTGGAGCAGGTCCCGTCCGCATCGGCGTCGGAGCCTGACCTGGTCGCTCTGTTCGGCGGCGGCAACGACGTGATGTCAGGTGCGTCGGCTGACCAGATCGCGCGGCGGGTGGACGCCATCGTGCGCGCCGTGACGTCGTTCGCGCCTGTGGTCGCTGTCTTCACGTTGAGCGATGTCTCGCACCGCATGCCGTTCGGCTGGCGCATGCGTCCGCGGATCGAGGCGTTGAACGACGCGGTGCGTGGCGCGGCTTCGCGGTATGGCGCGGTTTTGGTCGACGTGGCCGCGGACGAGTGCGTGCACGACTCGCGGTACTTCGGGCCGGACCGGCTGCACCTGTCGTCGTTGGGGCACAGGCGGTTGGCGGGCCACCTGCTGTCCGCGCTGGAGATCCCGTTCGACGCCTCCTGGATGGCACCGCTGGAAGGCACGGCCGCACCGGCGTCGTTGTTCGACCACTGGCGGTGGCTGCGTGATCAGGTGCTGCCGGTGGCCTACACGCGCTCGCGCAACAAGCTGATCGGCCGCCAACCGGGCGACGGCTTTCGCGCTAAGCGTCCGCAGCTTCTTCCGCTCGCTTAGCCAGCGCCTCCTTGGCCTTGCGGGCCATGTCCGCGATGTCCGCCCGCCGCTGGGCATCCGCCTCGTAGTCGGCGCGCCGATCCCGCACCACGCGTGCCGGCGCCCCGACGGCGATCTTGAAGTCCGGCACGTCGCCCCGCACCACGGCATGGGCTCCGAGAACGCACCCACGGCCGACTCGGGTTCCGCGCAGCACCGTCACCTTGGCCCCGAGCCAACAGTCCGGACCGATGCGCACCGGCGACTTCACGATGCCCTGATCCTTGATCGGCAGGGTGATGTCCTCGGTCTTGTGGTCGAAGTCGCAGATGTACACCCAGTCCGCGACCAGGCTGGAGGCCCCGATCTCGATGTCCAGGTAGCAGTTGACCGTGTTGTCCTTGCCGAACACGACCTTGTCGCCGATGCGCAACGATCCCTCGTGGCAACGGATAGCGTTGCCGTCGCCGATGTGCACCCAGCGGCCGATCTCCAGCCGCCCATAACCAGGCCGCGCCATGACGTCGACACGCTTGCCGAAGAAGACCATGCCGCGCAGCACCACGTGCGGGTTGAGCAGGCGGAACTTGAGCAGCCGCCAGTAGCGGACGAGGTACCAGGGGGTGTAGGCCCGGTGGCGCAGGACCCAGCGCAGGGACGCCAGCGTGAGGAAGCGCGCCTGCTGCGGGTCCCGGCGTGACCTGGCCCACCGCGTCCACACCGGAGCGCCCCACATCGATGTCATGACGGCACTTTAACTATTCGCGGGCGCCGGCCTGCTCAGGCATCATCCGTCCGGTGAACGACGTGGTGGCTGGGTCCTGGCCGGCTACCGCTGGGACCGTCTCGACGAAGAGGCGATGATGGCGGCAGTGCCCGGCACGGACCCGGACCTGTGGTTCGAGTACCCGGTCGGGCCGTGGATCCTGCGTATTGCCCAGGAGGAAGGCCCGCGCGTCGTCCAGGTGCGGTTCTCGCCGCACGTCTCGACATGCTGCTGGACCTGCACTAATGACCGGCCGCGTCCAGCACCTCGACCCACGCTCCTCACGCTCACGGGACATCCGGTGGCCGTTCCGCACGCCGCTGTTCGCGGCGCTGAATGATCCGCTCGACCGCGTCCGAGTCGATCGGGACCAGCTCGCCGTCCTTACGTCCCCGCTCTAGACGAGTAAGTCCTGAGTCCGGGTGGTGTCTGGAGACGGACGAAGGGTGTTCAAGATCAGTTTGTGAGGACCGACCTGAACACCCTTCTAATGACACCGGAACGACCTGACCGCACTCTACGTCAAGATCGATGACCACTTGGGCAGGCCCGCCAGGACCGGACGGCCACCACGGCTGACCGACGCCGAGCTGCTCACGCTCGCCGTCGCCCAAGCCTTGCTCGGCATCCGCTCCGAGGCCCGGTGGCTGCGGTTCCTGCCGCGGCACCTGCCCGGTGCTTTCTCTTACCTGCCACAGCAATCCGGCTACAACAAGCGGCTGCGCGCGGCGGTCCCGCTGCTCAAGAAGGTCATCCGGCTGCTGGCCGTCGATACCGACCTGTGGACCGACGCGATCTGGGTCGTGGACTCCGGTCGAGTGCGGCCGCTCCCGCGAGACCACCAAGCGCTCCGAGCTGGCCGGCTGGGCAGGCTACGGCTACTGCTCGTCGCATTCGCGGTTCTTCTGGGGCCTGCGCCTGCACCTGATATGTACCCCGGCCGGGCTGCCGATCACCTGGGCCCTGGCCAACCCGAAGCTCGACGAGCGCCACGTGCTGATGGCGATCCTGGATCACGACCCGTCCGTGCTGGCCGACCGGCCCGGTCTGCTGATCATCGCCGACAAGGGCTACATCTCCCGTGAGCTGGACACGTTCCTGACCGAACGTGGGGTGCGGCTACTGCGTCCCAACTACCGCAACCGCGCCCCGCACCCGGCCGAACACCTGCTCAAACCCGTCCGCCAGCTGATCGAATCGGTCAACGACACGCTCAAAGGCCAGCTCGACCTCGAGCTGCACGGCGGCCGCACCATCGACGGCGTCACCGCCCGCATCGCCCAACGCCTGCTCGCGCTGACTGCCGCGATCTGGCACAACCGCGCCACCGGCCAGCCCGTCACCCGATCACTGATCGCCTTCGATCACTGATCAGTTAGGACTTACTCGTCTAGGGCCTCGAGGAGGCCGGTCTTCATCCAGCCGGAACCCGCGATGTACCACTCCGCCAGATCGGTTCCCCGCGGGCTCTTCCACGTCCTGAGCACCGCATCGGATCGTCAACACCGGGCCTGGAATCCACCCAGGCGAGATACGAGTACTGACCGTCCGCTGGAGCGCGATAAACCGCCCGTTCGCGCCTTATCTGCTCGAACCGCGTCGCCGCAGCGGCGTCGACCCGATGCACGGCGACGGTGCCGGGCTCCACCTCACTCAGCGCGGTGCTGGACTCCCAGACAAGGTTGCCCGTGAACGCCTCGACATGCACCTTCCCACACTCATCCACCCACCGCCTGCACACCAGCCGAGGATCCTCCAACCGCGGACGCTTCTCAGTGACGATGGCGAAGTACTCGTACTGTCGCTCCAGCTCAACTCTCGTCTCGTTCGGGGAGGACGCGCCCCTCGCGGGGCAAGAGGCGCGTCCATCAATCAGCGATTGAGCTTGAAGTCCGCACTATCGTTGACCGGCGCATCCCCTCACGCTCACGGGACTTCCGGCGACCGTTCCGCCCGGCGCTGTTCGCGGCGCTGAACGATCCGCTCGACCGCGGCCTGGTCGATCGGGACCAGCTCGCCGTCCTTGCGTCCTCGCTCCAGGTCCTCGAGGAGGTGGCTGCGCTCCCAGCCCGAGCCGGTGAGGTACCGCTCCTCCAACTCGAAGCCCTGCGGACCCTTCCACGTCCTGATAACGCCGTCGGGATCGTCCACATCGGTCCTGTAGTCCAACCAGGCGAAGTAGGAGTACCGGCCGTCCAGAGGAGCCAGGTAGCTCATCCGTTCCCGCTGCAGATGCTCGAACCGCGTTGCCGCGGCGGCGTCGATCCGATGCACCCCGCCGGTGCCGGACTCCGCCTGGCTCAGCGCGGTGGTGGGTTCCCAGACGAGGTTGGTCGTGAACGCCTCGTCGTGCGTCTTCCCCTCGTCGTCCACCCACCGCCTGCACACGTGCCGCGGATCCTCCACCCGCGGCCAGGTCTCGGTGACGATGGCGAAGTACTCGTACTGTCGTTCCAACTCGGCTCTCGTCTCGTTCGGGGAGGACGCGCCCCTCGCGGTGTGAGGGGCGCGTCCGTCGATCAGGGGTTCCGCTTGTAGTTCTTGATCTCCTTCGCCGCGGGCGGGGTCGGCACCTTGATGAAGATGCTCTCCGACTCGGCTTCCTCGGCCAGGTTGTTCACTTCGATCCTTCCGAGCTCGAGCTTCTCGTCGTCGTTGAGGCCCCGGTTCTCCGCCTTGGCCTTGGCCTTGATCGCGTTGATCTGCGCCTCGTTCGACCTGCGAATTTCGTAGTGCGGTTCCTCGACCTTCTTCGCGTCGAAGCTGTCCTTCGTGTGGAACTGGAGTTCGAAGAGCTGGCCGCCCTTCGACTCGAACGTCACGTTGATGCCTGGGTAGACCTTCGCGCTCGCCCAGAAGTTCTTGATCGTGACGAGCGTGTAGCCCTTCAGCTCGAAGAAGCGGATCACCTCGTGGAACTTGTTCGCGTACGTCGCCTCCTGGAACAGGTAGGTGTACCTGACGGCGTCGTTCATCTTGGTCGCCACCTGGTCCAGCGGCACCTTGCTGCCGTTGGCGTCTGTCCGCTCGTCGAAGAACTTGCGCAGATAGGACTGCTGGCTCTTGAGGGTGTTCCCGGGTTCCCCCCTGCCGACCCTGACCGCACGGGTGGCGTCCGCGATCGCGTCGACGTCCGGCGTGATGAGCTTCTCCTGCTCCGCGGCCTTCTTCAGCTCGGCCAGGGCCCACTGGTAGTCGGACTCGCCGATGCGGATCTTGAGCGCGCCGATGTCGTGCCGGTACTCACCGTTCACGACCTTCGGCTCTGGGTAGGTCTCCTCGCCGGGTTTCGGATTCGGGCTCTCACACCCCGCGGCCGCTGCCGTCAGGCCCCGGACACAGGCTGTGGGCTGCTCGACCTTGAGCTTCGCGTCCTCGAGCTTGGCGAGGCCGTTCTCGATCCGCAGCGTGCCGCCCTCGATGCGCAGGGTCGCCCCGTCCAGCTTGCTGAGGTCACCCTCCAGGCGAGCGGAGTACGAATCCAGGCGGTACAGCCTGCCGTCGATGGACACGATCGCGTTTTCGATCTTGCCGAGGCCGCTCTCGATGTGGACGCTGGCGGTGATGACTTCACCTATCGAACCGGGGAGCCGGTTCGGCACGGTGTCGTGCAGCTTCACCCTGAAGCTTCTGAGCTCGGCGAGGTTGTCGAGGATCTTGCCGGTGCCCTTGAGGAGCACGTTCTTCATCAGGCCGAGGGACTTGGTGAGAGCGCCCGCGCCACCGGTGAACTCCGACGTCGTCAGGCCGAACGCCAAGTCCCAGATCGTCAGACCGAGCGCCTTGGCCGGGTTGTCGTGCCAATCTTCCAGGTGGATGAGCGTGTACGGGTTCTCGACCGTGTACTTCAGACCGTCGACGATCTGCTTGCACGAGTCCCACGAGTAGACGTTGAACAGGCAGTCCCCGACGGTCTCCAGGCCTTCGAGCATGCCCTTCGCACCCTCGTAGACACCGCTGCCGATGTTCTTGTACAGCAGGGTCAGCTTGTCCTGGCCCGTTTGCATCAGCTGGCAGGCGGCCTGGTCGCCTGCCGCGCACCGTGCCCCGGCCTTCAGCGACTCCAGTGTCGCCTCGCCGTAGGCCTTGAGACCGCTCTTGGTGAACTCCTCGATCTTGCCCACGATGAGTTTGCAGGCGTCGAGCGTCTTGAAGCCGCCGCGCGAGTTCATGCACTGGTTGACCGTGATGACGCCATTGAGCAGTTCGGCGTTGAGCGTCCTCTGCTTCTGTTCTGCCTCCTGCCGCGCGATCTGCTCGGCCTGGTCGATCCGGAGACGGTACTCGTGGACGTCCTTGATCTTCTCCGCTACGGCTTCGACGAACTGCTGCACCGCGTCGCTGTTCGCCCGAGCCATCGCGTAGATCTGTTCGGTTGCCGCGGCCGCCCGGTCCGCGCTCGCGGCCGAAGCGCTCGCGGCCGCCGCAGCGTTGCCGGCGGCGACGGCGTCCCGACCGGCGGTGTTGGCCCACTGGCCGGCGGTTCCAGCCGCGCTGTCCGCCGCGACGGCGTGTTGCACGGCCTCGTTCGCCGCGTCGTGTGCGGTCTGCGCGTACTGCGCGGCTTGCTTCGCGGAGTCGAAGGCACGCGCGGCCGCCTCGAACGCGGGCCGCACGGTCAGTTCGGCCCGGTCGGCCGCCGCGGACGCCCTGACCGCCGCCTGCACGGCCTCAGCCGCTTTCTCACGGGCTAGCCGGGACTGCTCCTCACTGATGAGCAGTGCCTCGGAGACGAGCTGCAAGGCCTTGCGCGCGTCGGCGTTGATCGAGGCGTAGGGCTTGAGGATCACCTCCACCGCTTTGACGGAATCGACGACCAGTGAGGCCGACGCCGCCGCGGCGGACGCCGCCCGCTCCGCGATGACCGACTGGAAGACGGCCTGGTTCGCCTCACGCACCGAGGCTTCCGTCTCCTGCAAGGTCATCTCGGCGGACGCCTTGGCAGCCAGTGCCTCGTTCGTCGCTTCGAGCGCGAGCCGGTGCGCCTCGTCCGCGGCCCGGCGTGCGGTCACGGCCTGCTGAGTCGCCTCGTTCGCCGCCGCACGCGCCGCCCGCGCCGCGTTGGCGGCACGCTGGGCCGCCTCCTGCGCCTGCAGCGCCGACGTCCTGGCCGCCGAAGCCCATCCCGCCGACTCGTTCGACGCGGCACGCGCGGCGTCGCGTTGGGCCCGGATCTCCCTGGTGACCTCCTCGACATTCTCGCCGCGTTCCCTGGCGAGCGCCTCGCGTTCCTCGAGCCGCTGCTGGTACTGCTGCGTGCTGATCATCCGTGCGTTGTGCAGGAAGTCGATGGTTTGGACCTGCGTCTGGATGGTGCGGACCTTGGCGACCGCGGCGTCGTGCTCGCCCGCCAGCCGGGTGGCTTCGGCATTCGCCGCGTAGGCGGCGCTCGCCGTGGAGGCCGCGTTCCTGGCCGCGCCTTGAGCGTTGACCCGGTGGTTGCGGGCCTTCACGGCTTCCCGCTGCGCGTCCGCAGCCTTCGCGGCGGCGATGTCCTTCTGCTGCTTCGCCCTGTCTCGTGCCGCGATCGCGATGTCCTGCTGCTTGCGCGCCGCCTCGGCGAGCTCGGCTGCCTTGGCCTCCTGGCGCTTCGTCTCCGCGAGGTACTTCTCCGCGTTGTTGGCGTGTTCCTGAGCGTTGCGGTCGGCGTCGAGCGCGCGGCTGTCGGCCAGCGTGGCTGTTGCCGCGTGCGCCGACGTCTCCGCGGCGAGCGCGGCGGCGTCCACGGCGTTGCCGATGCCGATGGTGACCTTGGCCCACTCCAGACCGTTCGTCATGCCGGTCTCAACCAGTCGTTCTGCGGCGTTGCGCGCCCGCTGGGTCGATTCGACGGACGCCAGCGCAATGCGGTTGGCGGCTTCGGACTCGCGGACCGCGGTGGCGCGCTCGACGTCAAGCAGTTCGTTGCGCCCCAACTGGCCGTGCGCTCGGCCGGGCTTGTCGTCGCGGAAGATCTGGTCAGCCTTGTGGGCCGCTTCGACGGACCGTTTCATGGCGTAGGTGACGTCTTCCAGATGCTTCACCGCGTCGATGTTGGCGCGCATGATCTCGGCGCGCGCCTTGGCGGCGGCTTCGCTGCGGCGGGCGAGCTGGTCGAGCTCGGTGATCGCGTTGTTGCGGTCCTCGAGGGCTTTCTGGATCGCGCGCTGCATGTCATGGTCGCGCTTGTTCGCCTCGTGGTAGTCGACGAGGTAGAACTGGCGGACCCGCGCGTAGTCCTTGCTGGAGAGAGCTGCCTCGCCCTCCACCTTCACCTGCGGTCCACCCATGGCGACCATGTCCCGCACGCGGGCGATGATGCGGTCCTGCTCGGCCTTGTCGTCCTCGGCCTGTTGCTTGTCCTTCTTCAGCGCGAGCTCATAGCCGTAGGCCACGAAATCCTTGATCGCCTGGTCACCGGAGCGCAACGCCGCCTCTGCGCCCGCCTTGACATTCGGGCCACCGGTGCGCGCCCAGTCCTCGACCTTCTTGCGGTTCGCGGCCTTCTCGGCGGCTTTGCGCTGGTCCGCGCGGGCCTGCGCCTCGCCCTGTCCGTGGTCGATGAACCAGATCAGCTTTTCTTTGGTGCCAACGGCCAGCGCCGCTTTGGCCGCGTCGCGAACCTCGGCGTCCTCCGCCTGCTCGGAGATGTCGGTGACGAGCATCTTGTAGAACTCGTACTCGTCGTCGACCTCCTGCGGCGGAGGATCGTTGTTCGCGGCCTGCTGGAGCACCGGAACCGGTTGTGATGCGGCGTTCGCGCTGACGGAGCCGCACAAGAGGGCGAGCACGATCGCCGCGGAAACGGACACGACTGGCCGGCGCCGGAACAGGGCGCCTGATGATCTTCTGTTCATGATGTCAGCGATCCCCCCAGATCGCGCTCCACGGCATCCGCAGCCGCTTTGCGAGCTTGCTCGGCGATGACCTGCCATTTGGCGGCCTCACCCTGTGCCCACCTGGCCTCGTCCGCCCAGGAGGTGTTGGACTCGTTGGCCCGGCGGAGAATCTCTGCCCAGTCCTGTTCGGACTGAGCGTTCCGCGCGTGTTCCGCGATGCGGGCCCATGCGGAGGCCTGCGCGTCCGCCTTTCCCTGCTCCGCCAGCCAGTCCACGGAGGACTGCCCGGCCTCGCGGTCGATCCGCTCCCACGTGTTCTTCGCGTCCTGGCGGTGTTTGCGCGCCAGCTCGCCACTGGACTCGCGCTCGGCCTTCTCCGCAGCGAGTGCCGACTCGGTCAGCAGCCTGATCCGGTCCTGCCAGATCACGTTCTGCTGCAGGGTCGATCGAATGAACCTCTCCTTGTCGAGGTCGGCCCCGATCTTCCAGTAGTACTTGAAGAACAACGCGACGGACCGGTCATCACCGTTGATCGCGCTCTGCGCCAACGCCCGCACCTGCAGACCGGGATCATCGACTGCCAGACGGGCAACGTAATCGCGGTCCTCCTTGGCGAGTCGCGTCAGCCGCTCCTGCCGTTTGTTGTCGTTGAGACGATCAAGTTCCTGCGCCCGTTCGTATCCACTTTGGACATACACTTCCTGCGCTGCCTTCGAGGCGACCGCGGCTTCACCGGACGAACCGTGCACTTCACTGCCCGGGATGGAGGTCCGGTGGATCTCCCCGATGAACCACGTGTTCGAGTCCTCCCGTGCTTTGGCACGGCCCATCGCCTCGGAGTACCCGGTCCGGACGAACGCCCTGATCTTCGCGTCGTCGTTGCTCACGAACGCCACGTACGCCGCAGCTTGCAGTTCGGGCGGCATTGCCGGGTTGTACGACAACTTCCACACCGTGTCACGCATGTCCGCGGTCAGATCCACCGCGGCCATGATCATGAATGACGAGTCCGCGAACGCGGGAGCGGGTTGTGCTGCCCCGACGAAGGCTGCCGCGAGCACCGCGGCCACTAGCGCGGGCATGAGCGTATGACGCCCCATGTCCATCCCCCCAGAATCCATGTGGCGGGCTAAGTCGCCCATGAAGTTCCTAGCACCTGGCGCACCCAAGGAGATACGAACAGTGAAGTGACACAGGTCACACCACGTTGCGCACTCCTTGGAGGGCATGCAAAGTTCCCACCCGGCATCCGACGGTTCGTTGGTCGAGCGGCGTGGCTGGGGAGCCACACCGCGCCTTGGGGGGCGGTGCCGATATGAGTCTTGGGGGATTCGTCTTGTCCAGACGCAGTCTGGCTGGCCGCAGCATGCGCGGAATCAGCGCGCTCGCGGGCGCCATCACATTCGCCGGCAGTCTGCTGGTCACTCCTGCGCACGCCGCCGCACCGTTCGGCGTCGATCCGCAGGCGATGGCCGCCGCAGAGGCGAGGGCGACGCAGGTGTCAGAGCTCCAGCAGCGGCTGGCCGCGGCCAGCACGCTCAATGAGCAGGTCACACCCACTCAGGTGCGCATGACCGACCTGAACTTCACCATCTGGATCTGGGAAGCTGCGGGGAAGAAGAACTTCACCGCCATCAAGCGCGAAGCACAGAAGGCGTTCCTCGACGAGGTGAACGAGGTGGAAGTCAACGCCAGCTACAGGTTCATCACCGAGGGCATCTTCCCCGCCTACCGCGAGGATGTCCGGAACCTCGCCAACCAGTCCGACCGCGTCCGGGAGCGGATCGCGGCGGCGGAGCTCATCGGCTGGATGCCGCTGGAGGAGCAGTACAAGACCAACTCTCTCGAGAGCTTCGTCATCCGGCTGTACACCCTCGCCCCGGCAGGCAGCGAGATCAAAGCGAAGGCAGCTGAGGTGCTGACCGCCACGTCGACTGACGCCGACCGCCAGAAGTACATCACCCAGGGCATCATCGCAGCGTTCAACCTCGACAACCAGCGCAGGCGCGAAGCGGAGGAGCAGGCGCAGCGCGCACGGGATGAGAAGCAGGCGAACGACAACGCCCGCATCCTGGCATGGCAGGTCGTTGCCAGGCCTGCGATCCCGGACGAGCTCAAGAACATCACCGACTTCGAGTTCACCCACGAGATCTCCCGCAAAGCACTCGGCAAGCACGTCATCAACGCCGCCCAGGTGGCACTGGACAGCCGTGATGCGGCGAAGATCAAGGCGTTCATCTTCACCGGTATCCACACCGCTCACCAAGCGGACGTCGCCGAGGAGAACGCGAGGGACGCGGCCGAGACAGAGAAGAGGATCAAGGAGATCCTCGACGACGGCCGCCGGGACGGCTACCTGCCGGAGATCGTCGCCGCCGCCACCACCGCGCTGGCAGGCGACCTGACAGCGCGGCACTCGTTCATCAACCTCGGCTTCTCGGAGGCCGTCAAGAGGGACCTGGCCAAGCCCAAGAACGAGCTCGTGATCGAGCTGCAGGGCAAGGCGTCCGGGCGTTGCGTCCAGATCGCGGGTATGTACGAGCAAGCCATCGAGAACGGCCAGTACAACGAACTGTGGGACTGCGTGCGCGGCCCCAAGCAGGTGTGGACGATGAAGCAGGTCGGCACCAACGAGTACATGCTGCGCAACCTGAACTCGTTGCAGTGCCTGGATGGCTACAGCGAATTCCTGCGCCAGAACCCGTGTGACACCAACAACAACTACCACAAGTGGACCTTCGTCGAGAACACCGACGGTTCGTTCCAGATCAAGAACGTCGGCACCGGCAAGTTCGTCACGGCAAAGGACGGCGGCACGCCGAACGCCACCAACGTCATCAGCTACAGCAACACGAACGACGGCCACCAGCGCTGGCGCGTCATCGACCTGGCGCACCGTTCCGACGCCACCCAGATCGCTGTCCGCCGCTACCAGCTCAAGGGCGTCCAGTCGGGCCGCTGCCTGCAGACGGCGGGCCTGTGGGATACGCCGAACCAGGGTGCGCTCGCCAACCTGGCGAACCAGGAGATCTGGGACTGCGTCGGCGGTGACAAGATGGCGTGGGATCTCGTCGACCTCGGAGGCAAGAGGTACGCGCTCAAGAACGTCATGTCCGGCAAGTGCCTCGACGTCAAGTACGGCGGCTGGGCCAACGGCACGCAGCTCATCCAGTACGAGTGCCACTACGGCGACTCGGAGCAGTTCGTGTTCAGCGCCGAGCCCGACGGCAGCTTCGTGCTTGAGAGCGCGCTGACCGGCAAGGCTGCGGACGTGTGGGGGAACGCCGTGCAGAACGGCGCGTGGGTCGCCATCCAGGACACGCACCGTCAGGGCAACCAGAGGTGGACGCTGGTTTCCGCGTGATGCGCTGACTGAGCACGAGGCTCTCTCCGGTTCGCCGGAGAGAGCACCTTCACGATGATCTGTATGCGGGACGGAAGTGCTGTCCTGCAAGCTGGACGCATGGCGATCCCTCTGATCATCGACACCGACCCAGGCGTGGACGACGCGTTCGCGATCGCGCTCGCCGCCCGCAGCCCCGAGGTCGAGCTCGTCGGCCTCACGACGGTGTTCGGCAACGTCGCGCTCGACCTCACCACCCGCAACGCCCTGCGGCTGCTCGCCCACCTCGGGCGGACGGACGTGCCGGTGGTCAGGGGTGCGGAAGGGCCGAGCGGGGCGCCGGAAGTGCACGGCGAGGACGGGCTTGGCGGGCAGGCGCTCACGTTGCCCGACAACGACCGGGGGATCTTCGGTGACGACGTCGTCGGGTTCTTCCGCGAGCGCCTCACGCCGGAGACCGTGGTGGTGGCCATCGGGCCGCAGACCAACATCGCCAGGGCGCTCGAGGCAGGGGTCGAGTTCCCGCGGCTGATCGTCATGGGTGGCGGGCTCGGGCTCGGCAACACGACCGAGCGGGCGGAGTTCAACTTCTGGGCCGACCCCGAGGCGGCGCGGACGGTGATCCGCCGGGGCAACCCGCTCGTCGTGCCGCTCAACCTCACGCACCGGTGCATCGCCGACGCCGAGTTCCTCGGCGAGGTCGACCCGGTGCTGAGCAATCTTACCGGCACCTATCGGGCGTACATGGAGAACCGGTCGGAGAACCAGGGGATCTACGTCCACGACGCCGTCGCGGTGGCCGAGGCGATCGTTCCCGGGACGCTCAAGACCACGACGCACCTCCTCGACATCGACGACGAAGGCGCACTCGTCGACGGGAATCACCAGGTGGAGGTCGCGGAGGACACCGATTGGCCCGCGTTGCGGGCCTTCATGGAGCAGCGTTTGTCCGTTTGACGACAACTTCGTGTCGCTCTCTGGGGTTGCGCGGGCACGGTAAGTAGGGTCCGCGACCATGCAGCGAAGAGTCCTCACGACGGCTGCGGTGGCGGTGGCCATGACGTTCGGAGTGGTCCCTGCCTCCGCTCAACCCCAGATTCAGGTGGTGCCGGATCCCGCGGCACACGTGAACCCGTTCATCGGCACGACCAACCTCGGGAACACGTTTCCCGGCGCGGTCGTGCCGTTCGGCATGTTCTCGTTCAGCCCCGAGGCCAGTCGCGGCAACACCCTGCGCGCCGCGGCACCCGGTGGTTACCGCTACGACGCGACGAAGATCCGCGGCTTCAGCCTCACGCACATGTCCGGCACGGGGTGCGCGGGCGGCAGCGGTGACATCCCGATCTTCCCGCACGTCGGCACGGTCACCACGTCACCGACCACCGACGCGAAGGACGAGGTCTACGCGAGCGAGTTCGCGCACGCGGACGAGGTCGCCAAGCCCGGCCGGTACGACGTGACGCTCAAGTCCGGTGCCAAGGCGGAGCTCAGCGCCACCGAACGCACCGGTGCCGCCCGCTTCAGCTTCCCCGCGGGCAAGCCGGCGACGGTGCTGATCAACACGTCCAAGTCGCAGGTCGGGTCGTCCGACGCGCAGACCGTGATCGACAAGGCCAAGCGGACGATCACCGGCAGCGTCACCGCGGGCAACTTCTGCGGCTACATCAACCAGGTCGGCCGCCGCAGCTACTACACGCTGCACTTCGTGGCGGAGTTCGACCAGGACTTCACCGAGGTCGGCACGTACCAAGACAACGTTGTCATCCCGGGAAGCACCTCTTCGCAGGGCGGCACGACGTACGGGACGAACGGCTGGCCGGTGCTCGGCAAGGGCTCCGGCGCCTATCTCGGGTTCGCGCCCGGCTCGCAGGTCAACGTCAAGGTCGGCATCTCCTACGTCAGCTTCGGCAACGCGCGGGCGAACCTCGCGGCGGAGAACAAGGGTCAGTCCATTGAGGACATGAGGGACAACGCGTACATCGCGTGGCAGAAGCAGCTCAGGCGCATCGAGGTCGGCGGCGGCTCCGATGACGAGCGGACCAAGTTCTACACGGCGTTGTACCACTCCTTGTTGCACCCCAACCTGTTCAGCGACGTCAACGGCGAGTACGCCGGGTTCGACGGCAAGGTGCACAAGATCGACAAGGCCCGGCAGAGAGCCCAGTACGGCACGTTCTCCGGGTGGGACGTCTACCGCTCGCAGCTGCAGCTCGTGACGCTGCTGGAACCGCAGATCGGGTCGGACATCGCGCAGTCGCTGCTCAACCAGTCCGAGCAGAACAACGGAGTCTGGGACCGCTGGACGCACACCGGCGGCGGAACGCACGTGATGAACGGCGACCCGGCACCCATCGCACTGGCCGCGATCTCGGCGTTCGGCGGCGACCGGTACGACATCAGGGCTTCGTTGAAGTCACTGGTGAAGGCCGCGACCACGCCGACCGCGCTCGACCTGAGCAAGGACGGCTGGGCCGTCATGTCGGTCGGGCAACGGCCGTCGCTCGACAAGTACCTGCAGCACAAGTACATGCCGTCCGTGTCGAACGCGTGGGGCGGCGCGGCGGAGACCCTGGAGATCTCCGCGGCGGACTTCGCGATCAGCCAGCTCGCCGGACGCGTCGGCGACCGGTCCGTCCAGCGCACGTTCGCCGAGCGCGCGCAGTGGTGGCAGAACAACTTCGACCCGGTCGCGCACAGCACCGGCGGCTACATCCGCAACCGCAACGCCGACGGCACGTGGGTCAAGGACTTCACGCCCGACACCGGCAACGGTTTCGTCGAGGGCAGCAGCGCCCAGTACACGTGGATGGTCACGCACAACGTCGCCGGGCTCGTGGAGTCGTTGGGCGGTAAGGACCGCGCGAACAAGCGGCTCGACGACTTCTTCCACAACGCCGACGGCACCTGGGCTCTGACGGGCAAGGGCGGCGCGAAGTCCGAACTGGACAACGAGCCGTCGGTGAACGTCCCGTGGCTCTACAACTACACGGGCCAGCCCGCCAAGACCCAGGAAACGCTGCGGGAGACCATCACCACCTTGTGGAAGAACGCCCCCGGCGGCATTCCCGGCAACGACGACCTCGGCGCGATGTCGTCGTGGTTCGTGTTCACCTCCATGGGCATCTACCCGCAGGTGCCGTCGCGCGCCGAACTCGTGCTGAGCAGCCCGGTGTTCACGTCGGTGAAGATCAACCGCGGCGGCGGCAGGGACATCACGATCAACGCACCTCAAGCCAGCACCGCCACGAAGTACGTGCAGTCGTTGAAGGTCAACGGTCGCGCCACCACGAAGACCTGGCTGCCGGAGTCGTTCGTGGAGCACGGCGGCAAGCTCGACTTCGTGCTGGGCAAGACGGCTTCCACGTGGGGCAGCGGTGCCGGCGACGCGCCGCCGTCGTTCCGTGAGGGCGAGCAGCCGATCAGGCACGACCAGCCGTACCACCTGACCGTCGAACCGCGTCAGCTGGTCGTCGAGCCGGGCAGGTCGGTCACGGCGAAGGTCAACGCGGTAAAGCTGTACGACGGCGACCCGAAGGCGACCTACACGGTCACCGGCCCGGCGGGACTCACCTTCACGCCGACGACCGGTGCGGTGCCGTCCGAGTTCACGGTGACGGCCGCGCCCGGAATCGCACAGGGCTTCTACGACATCACCGTCACGGTGACCGTCGAGGGCGCCGCGAAACCGGTCGTGCTGCCGCAGATCGTGAAGGTCGCGCCGGCGGGCAGCATGCTCGCGGCCGTGAACAACGTCGGCGCGTCCGACGACGCGGACGGCGACGGCGACTTCGACGGCGGCGGCTACAGCTACTCACGCCAGGCGCTGGCGACCGCGGGCCTGTCACCCGGCGGCACCGGCACGGTCGACGGCCTGACGTTCACCTGGCCGTCGTCGCCTCCCGGCCGTCCGGACAACGCGACCGCGGCGAAACAAACGCTTGCCCTGTCCGGTACGCGGCTCGCCTTCCTGGGTGCGGCCGCCAACGGGGCCCGCACCCGTGCCGCGGTGGTCACGTTCACCGACGGCACCACGGCAAGCGTCGACATCGGCTTCAGCGACTGGACGCTGGGCGGCGGAGGCCAGGCGCCGAGCTACGGCAACGTGATCATCGCGAACACGCCGTACCGCAACGAGCTCGGTGGCGGCAGCGAGAAGGTGGCCACGCACATCTTCGCCACGAAGACGTACACGGCACCGGAGGGCAAGACGCTGGCGAGCATCGTGCTGCCGGAGGATGCCGACCTGCACATCTTCGCCGTCGCAGTGGGTTAGCGACGCAAGTCAGAGCTACGTGTCGTGAGTGGTTGCGGTCGCCTGGTCGACCACAGCCACTCACGACGTGGCGTATTAATGCTATTCATTAACCGTCTGGGAGGCCAGGGTCTCCGCCGACGGGCTCATGCTCAGTCCGGCGACCAGCATGTCGATGAGGTTGTTCACGAACAGCTCGTTCGTCGTGTGCCCGGCCGGCTCGTCGTCGAGCAGCCGTGCGCGCGCGGCGAACAAACTGACGAGCTGCACACGCAGTGCGGCGAAACGTTCCGCCCGGACGGTGTCCGGTAGCCCGGCCAGCGCCTCGCGAAGCCACCGTGCGACCGCCTGTCCCGCCGGTGCCTCACCGCGGAACGAGATCTGATAGGCCAGTGCCGGATGGCTGTGCTGCGCGACGATGCGCAGATGTGCTCTGCCGAGCGGGCTTTCCAGGTCGTCGGCCATGGGGACGGCGAGCGCGTGCACCAGGGTTCTCAGGTCCGCCGTGCGATCGCCCGCGACGATCGCGGCGACGAGCTGCGCCCGTCTGGCCTCGACGGCGGCGAAGTGGATGCGGAGGATCTCCTGCACCAACTCCGCCTTGCCACCGAAGTGGTAGTGCAGCGCGGACTCGTTGCGGGCACCGATCGCGTCGTGCAACTGACGCGCGGTGACGCGGTCGACGCCCTCCCTGGCGAACAGCAGCGCACCCTGCTCGAGCAGGGCATCACGGGTCGATGGACTGGCCACCGGCAAACCGTACCTACGGGCACGTCGCGGTGAACTGCCGGTGGAGTGCGGCGTCGACGATCAGATCGCGCATGGCGGGACTGTCGTACTCGACGCGATGTTCGAGCTCCAGACCTGGGCACAGATCCTGCGCGGCGACGTTGGTCGCGCCGTCGGCCAGCGGGATGTCCTCGCCATTGATGCCGCCGTTGACCTCGTAGCTGTACAGGTGCGCGTAGTCGACGCTACCCGGAGTGTCGTCGCCGCTGTTCAGCTCGTCGAGGAACGCCGACCCCGGCCGCATCTGCACGCACGAGGCGGATGCGCAGATGTTGGCCTTGTTCGTGCCGTAGTTCACGCCGCCCAGCGAGATCATCGTGCCCACCGTGCCGAGTCCGCCGTCGAACTTGACGCAGTAGCGGACCGCCAGCGCACCCTGCGAGTGACCGACCACGTCGACCTTCGCCGCGCCGGTCTCCCGGCGGATCTCGTCGATCCGGTCGCAGACCGCACGTGCCGAGACCTTGATGTCCACCGAGCCGGGCGGTCTGCCGGACAACGGCATGGAGTACGCGGTGAAGCCCTGGGAGCGGAAGTACGCCAGGGCGTCGTCCATGTAGCCGGCCGGCCCGAACGTCCCGCCCACCAGCAGCAGCGGACGAGCAGGCGTGGCGCCGTGGGCCGCGGACATGCCCGACGCCGCCAGCGTCAGCGTGACGAACGAGCCCAGGATCCACCGCCACGAGGAACTGAATCCATATCGCATGAAACCCTCTTCACTGTTGCCATTGTGGGATCGCGCACAGCCTGGCGCGCACGCCGATTAATGTCAAGCATTACTCACTCCCACGCGGTATTCCCGGATCCGTGGATGAAGGCGGCCGGAGCCAATAGTGTGGAGCTGTGTTCACCGTTGCGGAACGCGACCAGCTGCGTCGCGACCTGATCAACGCCGCCGACACCGACCCCCGTGTGGTCGGGGCGGCGTTGACGGGGTCGGCGGCCGTCGGCAAGGAAGACCGGTGGTCCGACATCGACCTCGCGCTGTCGGTCGAGACCGAGGTCGACGCGGTGGTGGCCGACTGGACCGCGCTGATGTACGAGCGCGGCGCGGTCAGCCACCTCGACGTGCGGCACGGATCGGCGCTCTTCCGGGTTTTCCTGATGCGGTCGACGTTGCAGGTCGACCTCGCGTTCTGGCCCTCGGCCGAGTTCGGGGCGACGGGGCCCACGTTCCGGCTGCTCTTCGGTGAGGCCAACGAACTTCCGCGGGCGAGGCAGCCGGACCGCGCCGAGCTCGTCGGGCTCGCCTGGCTCTACGGGCTGCACGTGCGGTCGTCCATCGAGCGCGGGCGCGGCTGGCAGGCGCTCTACCTGATCAACCACATGCGCGACCACGTGATGTCGTTGCGGTGCCTCAACGAGGGCGTCAACGCGGTGCAAGGGCGCGGCCTCGACGACTTGCGCGATCCCGGCGAGTTCGCCGGGACGCTCGTGCTCTCCACCCATCCCGACGAGCTGCGCCGGGCGTTCCACGTGCTGACGGGATTGCTGCTGACCGAGATCAACGACTCGGCGCTGGCTCAGGCTGTGCGGGCGCTTTCTCCCGGAGCAGCAGGGCAGCGGTGATCAGCACCAGCACGGCCGCGGAGGCGTGCACCGTGAGAGCGGTGAACACCGAGCCGCCGCTCGTGATCACCGCCAGGCAGTCGCCGATCGGGATGATCGAGTCGGCCAGGACGACCCAGCCAGCGCTCGCCGCTGCCCCCTGAGCAGCAGGATCAGCGCTGTCAGCGCGTACGCGAGGTCGCGCACGCCCTTCACGACGTAGTAGCCGCTCGGGTCGACGACGCCGAAGCCGGCTGCCGCGCCGTGCCCGTTGAGCAGGAACGTCAGGCCGAAGGTGAAGCCCGCCGCCACGACGAGCCAGGCCATGATCGTGGTGAACCGCATGATGTCCTCCGTGACTTTCTAGCGTTGCTAGCGACAGGAGCGACGCTAGCAGTCGTCGCGCTCGGATGTCTAGCGGTGCTAGATTTTTTGTCGTGACCATTCAGAACCGGCGCGAACGCGAACGCGCGGAGCGACATCAGCTGATCATCGACGCGGCCCGCGACCTGGCGGAGGCGGAGGGCTGGGACGCGGTCACCACGCGCAGGCTCGCCGAGAAGGTCGAGTACAGCCAGCCGGTGCTGTACAGCCACTTCAAGGGCAAGGACGCGATCGTGCGCGCGGTCGCGATCCAGGGGTGCGGTGAGCTCGCCCGGATCTTGCACAAAGCCCGTCCCTCGCGAGGCGAGTCACGGCTGCGGGCCGCGGCGGAGGCGTACCTGGAGTTCGCGAGGGAGCGACCCGCGCTCTACGACGCGATGTTCGTGCAGCAGTCCGACATCCCGTGGGGCACGGAGGAGGTGCCGCAGGAGCTGCTCGACGCGTTCGGGGAGCTCGTCGCCGCGGTCGAGCCCGTGCGGGGTGAGCGGGACCTGGAGGCGTTGACGGAGCTCTTCTGGAGTTCGCTGCACGGCATCGCGACGCTCATGCAGGGCGGCAGGCTGCGGCCGGTGCACGACGAAGCCCGCCTCGACCTGCTGCTAGGTGCGCTGAGCCTCACACAGGGCGAAGACCGGCCTTGAGCCGATCCGAGTCAGGACCACCGTCGCCTCACCGGAACCGGCCGGTTTCAGCCGTTTCCGCAACGTGTTCGGGTCGACGTCCAGGCCCCGCACCAGGATCTCCAGCCGGCCGATCCCGCGCGTCTTCAGCAGCGACTTGAGCGACTTCTCGGTGTAGTGGCCGTGTTCGAGCACGCGGAACGCACGAATGCCCGCGGGAGGTGTGTCTCCGCTCAGGTACGCGATGCGCTCGTCGAGCTGCCACAGGCCATGCCTGGCCGCGTAGTGCCGCACCAGGCCCGCGCGCACGACGGCGCCGTCCGGGTCGATGATCCACTGACCTGGCGGTGCGACCGGGCAGTCGTCGGGTTCGGCGTCGGTGATCGTCCACGAACCGTCGCCGCGAATGACCGTCGCGCGGCGCGAAACCCCTTCTGTGGCAAGGCCTCTGGTCCACAGGCAGGCTTCCCGGACGGCGCCGTCGAGCGACACCAGCTCGATCTCGTCCGCCCACGGCGCGACCGCGAAGTCGATGCCGGGCGCGCACTTCACCGCGAGGTCGACGCCCGCGTACACCTCGGACAGCTCGTCCAGCGGCGGCACGAAGTCCTGCGGGTGCCACTTGCGGCGGCCGGACGAGTCACGGCGGGCCGGGTCCGCGGTGACGGCGGTGGCCCTGGAAACCGGCTTCAACGCGTCCGCCTGGACGACCAGCTGACCCGGAACGTTGTTGCGCGCCATGGCAAGGCGGACCGGGTCGAGGTCCGAGCCGATGCACCGGGAAGCGACGGCGTTGAGAGCGAAGAGATCCGCGCCGATCGAGCACGTGACGTCGTGGACGTCGCGACCGGCGAAGCGCACCGCCCGATGGCGGGCGACGGGTGACGCGGTGGCCTGCTGCAGCGCGTCGTCGGTGAAGAGCCAGCTCTGCGGCGAGTCCAGTTTGGACGCTGCACGACGGCGCAGCAGCACGGTTTCCACGACCGGCGCGAACTGGGAGCCGAGGAGTTTGCGGGCGACGCCGACGTCGTGCAGGCGGGAGGAGTCCGTGAAGGGCAACGCGTTCACCTCGGCGAGAGCGGCGATTCCTGCGGCAGAGCGCAGGAACGCCACGTCGTCCGAGGTGAACGCGTACCCCAACTCAGGAGGACTTCTTGCCGGTGACCGACACGTTGTAGAACACCTCGCGCGGCAGGACCTTCGCGAAGACGTTCTGGTCGACCCACGAGAGGTTCTGCCAGGTGCGGTAGGCGAACATCGCCCAGCCGAAGCCCAGCTTCTCGCGCGGCACGGCGGCCTCGAACGTGCGCACCGGCCAGCCGAACAGGGCAGCCGACAGCTCGTCCGTCACCGCGCGAACGCCGACCGCACCAGCACGACGAGCCGTGGCCTCGAGCTGATCCGGGTCGAACGTGTGCAGGTCGACGACGGCTTCCAGCGCCGCGGCACGAGAAGACTCGTCGAGCTCCTCCTGCGGACGACGCCACCCGCCGAGCGCCGGCACGGCCTTGGTGATGTTGGTGGTCAGCCACCACGTCGCCTGGCCGAGCTTGCGGGCGTAGAAGTTGCCGATGTTCGTCGGGTCGCCCGCGAACACGAACTTGCCACCGGGCTTCAGCACGCGCAGCACCTCGCGCATCGCCTGCTCCACATCCGGGATGTGGTGCAGCACCGCGTGCCCCACGACGAGGTCGAACGTGTTGTCGTCGTACGGGATCCGCTCGGCGTCGGCCACCCGGCCGTCGACATCCAGACCGAGGTGCTCGGCGTTGCGCAGCGCCACCTCGACCATGCCGGGGGACAGGTCGGTGACCGAACCCTTCTTGATCACGTCGCCCTGCATGAGGTTCAGCAGGAAGAAACCCGTGCCGCAGCCCAGTTCCAGGGCGTGCTCGTACGGGCCGACGTCACCGGCGGCAGCACGGAAGCGATCCGTCGCGTAGGTGATGCAGCGGTCGTCGTAGGAGATCGACCACTTCTCGTCGTACGTGCCCGCTTCCCAGTCGTGGTAGAGGACCTGCGCGAGCTTGGTGTCCTTGTACGCCGCCTCGACCTCTTCCGCGGTCGCGTGCGGGTTGGGTGCAGGGTCAGTTGCCACTGAACTTCGCCTTTCCGGGCCCGTTCTCGATGAACGACTCCACGCCCGCCTTCTTGTCCTCCGTCGCGAACAGGGCCGCGAAGAGGTGACTCTCCAGCTTGAGACCCGACTCGAGGTCGGTGTCGAGACCACCGTCGACGGCGGCCTTGGTCGCGGCCAGCGCGAGCACCGGCCCGTTGACGAACTGCTTGGCCCACCTGACCGCGGCCGCGTACACGTCGTCCGGTGCGACGACCTCGTCGACCATGCCGATCTCGAGCGCCTCCTGGGCGCCGACGAACCGGCCGGTGTAGAGCAGGTCCTTGGTCTTCGACGGACCGATCAGCCTGGCGAGGCGCTGCGTGCCGCCACCGCCGGGGATCAGGCCGAGGAGGATCTCGGGCTGGCCGACCTTCGCGTTGTCGCCAGCGATGCGGCGGTCGCAGCCGAGCGCGACCTCGAAGCCGCCGCCGAGCGCGTAGCCGGTGATGGCGGCGACGGTCGGCTTCGGGATCGTGGACAGCGCACCGAGTGCGTCGCTCAGGCCCTTGGCCCGCAGCGTCATCTCGGCGTGGGAGATCTGCGCGAACTCCTTGACGTCGGCGCCGGCCGCGAAGACCTTCTCGCCGCCGTAGACGATGACCGCGTACACGTCCGACCGGTCGCTCGCCTCCCTGGCGGCGGCCTGGAGCTCGGTCTGCACCTGCCGGTTCAGGGCGTTCATCGGCGGTCGATCCAGCCGGATCGTGCCGATCCCGTCCTCGACTTCCAGCCTCACGAACTCAGCCACGCAGCGCCCTCCTAGTTGTCGCGACCGCGGTGTCACGTTACTTGGCGGTAGCTTCTCAGACCTTTCGGCGGGCGAAGAACCGCTCCCCCGACTTTTGCAGTTCGAGGTCCTGGCCGAACGTCTTCGAGAGGTTTTCCTCGGTGAGGACGTCGTCGAGCAGGCCCTGCGCGACGATCGAGCCCTCGCGGAGCAGCAACGCGTGCGTGAAGCCGGGGGGGATCTCCTCGACGTGGTGCGTGACCAGGATCGTCGCGGGCGCGTCCGGGTCCATGGCGAGCTCCGAGAGCTTCGCCACGAGGTCCTCGCGGCCGCCCAGGTCGAGGCCCGCGGCGGGCTCGTCGAGCAGGAGCATCTCAGGGTCGGTCATGAGCGCGCGGGCGATCAGCGTGCGCTTGCGCTCGCCCTCGCTCAGGGTGCCGTAGAGGCGGTCGGCGAGGTGTTCGATGCCGAGGGTGCCCAGCAGTTCCTTCGCCCGGTCGGTGTCGAGCTTGCCGTACTCCTCGCGCCACCTGCCGAGGACCGCGTAGCCGGCGGACACGACGAGGTCGACGACCGTCTCGTCGGCGGGGACGCGGCCGTTGAGGGCCGCGCTGCACAGGCCGATGCGGGGCTTGAGCTCCTGGATGTCGGTCTTGCCCAGGCGTTCGCCCAGGAGGTGCACCTTGCCCCTGGTGGGGTGCAGCTCGGCGCTGGCCAGGCGCAGCAGGGTGGTCTTGCCTGCTCCGTTCGGGCCCAGCACGACCCAGCGCTCGTCCAGTTCCACGCTCCAGTCGATGTTGCCGACCAGCGTGTTCTTCCCTCGGCGGACCGATACGCCCGCCATGTGCACGACCAGATCTGTCACGTCGACGTCCGCCACGGCCCCATTGTTTCGGACGGCCCTCCCCCGCCCTCCCATCGGGGTATCTCCGACGGCACGCGGGGACCCTGCGTAACCCAGGAGAGTACGAAAGCTCCCCGCGTAACTTCCGGCAAGCGGAAAAGTGCTGGCGGTGTGAGATGCACACGATAGGCCGAGGCGCTGCGCCGCCTGGCTGAACTCGCAGGTTTTTTGTCGGTGATGGATGCCAAGATCGGAGGTATGGCTACGCGACCCGAGTCCGAGGTGCTGGCAGGCCGTCCGTTCCCGCTGGGGGCTCATGCGGAGGCGGGCGGTGTGCGGTTCGCGGTCGCCTCGCACGTGGCCGATGCCGTCGAGGTCTGCCTGATCGACGACGACGGGGCCGAGAAGCGGGTCGAGCTGACCGAGCGGACGTTCGGCGTGTGGCACGGTCTGGTGCCGGGGGTCACACCGGGGCAGCGGTACGGGTTCCGGGTGCACGGGCCGTACGACGCGGGGCGCGGGTTGCGGTGCAACCCGGCCAAGATCCTGGTCGACCCGTACGCGCGACAGATCAGCGGGAAGATCACGGACCTCAAGGCAGCGCTGGGGTACGTCGGGGACCCGATGCACGGGCCGCCGTCGGGGGTCGACTCGCTCGGCAGCGTGCCGCTCGGCGTCGTGAGCTCGCCGGGCGGGGCGGACACCGGGGTGAAGCCCGAGGTGCCGTTCGAGGAGACGGTCATCTACGAGCTGCACGTCAGGGGGTTCACCAAGAACCACCCGGACATCCCGGAGAAGCTGCGCGGCACGTATCTCGGGCTGGCGCACCCGGCGGCGGTCGAGCACCTGGCGAGGCTCGGGGTCACGACGGTCGAGCTGTTGCCGGTGCAGGCGTTCCAGGACGAGCCCTCGCTGATCCAGCGGAACTCTCACAACTACTGGGGCTATTCACCGCTCGCGTACTTCGCGCCGCACGCGGCGTACGCGAGTGAGCCCGGCGGGGAGATCCAGGAGTTCCGGACGATGGTGGCGGCACTGCACGCCGCGAACATCGAGGTGTTGATCGACGTCGTCTACAACCACACGTGCGAGGGCGGGCCAGACGGCCCGACCATCTGCTACCGGGGGTTCGACGCGCCCGGCTACTACCTGCACGCGGGCGGGGGCAGCACGGTCGACATCACCGGGTGCGGCAACACGCTGGACGCCGGATCGCCGCAGGTCGTGCGGCTCGTCACGGACTCGCTGCGGTACTGGGCCGGCGAGATGGGTGTCGACGGGTTCCGGTTCGACCTGGCGTCGACGATGGGGCGGCCCCGCGGCGGGTTCTTCGACCGCGACAGCGCTCTGCTGACGGCCATCACCACGGATCCCGTGCTGTGCCGGGCGAAGCTGATCGCCGAGCCGTGGGACGCGACCGGAGACGGCTACCGCGTCGGCGACTTCGGGATGCAGTGGGCCGAGTGGAACGGGCGGTATCGGGACACGGTCCGGGACTTCTGGCGCGGGCACACGTCGGTGCGGGACCTGGCGTACCGGTTGTCCGGGTCCAGCGACCTGTACGCGGACGACCTGCGCAGGCCCTGGCAGTCGATCAACTTCGTCACGGCGCACGACGGGTTCACGTTGCGGGATCTGGTGTCCTACAACGACAAGCACAACGAGGAGAACGGCGAGGACAACCGCGACGGCACCAACGACAACCGCTCGTGGAACTGCGGGGCCGAGGGGCCGACGACGGATCCCGAGGTGCTCACGTTGCGGGCCAAGCAGGCGCGGAACCTGCTCGCGACGCTGCTGCTGTCCACCGGCACGCCGATGATCGTGGCGGGCGACGAGATGTGGCGGACCCAGCGCGGCAACAACAACGCCTACTGCCTCGACAACGCGGTGTCGTGGGTGGACTGGGAGCGGACCGAGGCCGGGGAGGCGCTGCTCGGGTTCACGCAGCGGCTCATCGATCTGCGCGCGAGCTCACCCGCGCTGCGGCAGCCCGAGTTCTTCGAGGGGCGCACCACGCCCAGCGGCAACCCCGACCTGGTGTGGTTCCGGCCGGACGGGCAGGAGATGGCCGAGACCGACTGGTTCGACGAGGGCCGCCGCACGCTCGGCATGTTCATCGACGGCTCGAACTGCCTCTCGCGCACGCGGGACGGCGAGCTGGTGTCGGACGACTCGTGGCTGTTGCTGATGCACGCCGGGGCGGACCCCATCACCGTGACGTTGCCGCACGAGCGCTACGGGCCGTCGTACGAGCCGTTCCTGGACACCACGACGCCGGACGGCTCCCCCGCCGATCCCGCCGGCGTGCTGCCCAAGTCGAAGATCACGATGGAACCGCGCTCGCTGCTGCTGCTCCGCGTGCCACGCTGATCAGCGGGGCAGATCGATGTACTCGTGCGGGTCCGCCGCCGCCGGGTCGATCATGAGTTTGCCGACGCTGTGGTACCCGAGCGCGTACCTGCCGCGCTTCGGGTCCCAGCGGCCGTACTCGGCCAGCGCCTGCCTCTTGCGCGCGAACTGCCGGTCGGACAACGCGAGCACGTAGTCGGCCGTCCGCTGCTCCAGCGGGTACGTGTAGCCGTAGACCCAGTAGTACCGGAAGTTCGCGATCTGGCTTTCGAGGCTTGCCGCCGCCTCACGGCACGCCTTGTGCGTGAGGTTCGGCTCGTCGGGATTCCAGCCGTAGATCACGTCGCGGTAGCCGTTGACCAGCTTGTGGGACGCGCCGGGATACCGCGCCTCGAACTCCAGGATCGTGTCGCGGACCTCCCGCACGAACCCGGCGTAGTCCGTCCACGCGGAGTCCGGCCGGTCCCGCACGACGACCCGGTCCACGCCGAGGCGCCTCGCCGCGGCCTCGAACTCCGCGGTGCGTCCGCGGACGATGTCGTCCTGCACCAGGCCGAAGCTGTGCGTACCACCGCCGGGGCAATCCGTCCCCAACGGACAGTCGGCGGCGCCGTTCATGATGTCCAGCAACCCGCCGTTCTCCCCCCTGGTGAGCAACACGAGGATCACCTGGCGGCCGGCCTCCTTGTGCTCCCGGATAGACCCGGCCATCGCCAGCGACTCGTCGTCCTGGTGCGGTGAGTAGAAGATCGCGGGTGCCGCGGCCGCGTGTGCGGTGCCCGTGGGCAGCAGGGCTGCGGCGGCACCGAGTGCGAGCGCCTTTCGGCGACTGAGCTCCATGACCATGTGACTACGGTGCGGAGTCGGCCGGTTGCAAGGTCTGGTGAAGACCACAGACCACGTGGTGGACGCTCTAGCCAGCTTCCAAGAGCGTCTGGCACGATCACCGACGTGCTGGTCTATTGCTGGACTGACCGCACGATCGACCTCGTGCTCGTGGCGTCGTGCGGGTGTAGCTCGACGCGACGCGCGCGCTGAGCCGCTGGGCCGCGCCTTCCGCGTCGCGTCTTGATCGCCACCCGTACCGACGGTTGCCTTCAGGAGCGAGCCGGTGACTTCGACCATCGCAGAATTCGACCTGCACCCGCGGCTGGACACTCAGCTGCTGCGTGACGTGATCCACCCGTCCCGATCTCTGTGGACGCCGCGCGAGCTGCGCGACCTGACCTCGTTCGTGGCGAGCGAGCTGACCACGGGCCTGCTGGAGATCCTCGAGTACTCGGCCGAACGCCGCTGGTGGGCACGTCTCGGCCTGACCGAGGGTGTGGAGCTGTGGCTGCTGTCGTGGCTGCCGGGCCAGGGCACGGAACCCCACGACCACGGCGGCTCCGCCGGGTCGTTCACCGTGCTGACCGGCGCGTTGCAGGAGGACTACCGCTACCCGGCCGGGCCGATCCGCACCGCGGTCCGCAACACCGGCGACGCGCTGGGCTTCGGCTCCGGGCGCGCACACCAGGTGACGAACCCGTTCGCCGCGCCCGCCGCGACCGTGCACGCCTACTCGCCGCCGCTCGTGCCGACGCGCGAGTACGCGTCGCTGCTCGACATCCCCGAGGAGATCCCGCCGCTGCCCGCCCAGCGCCTTCCCCTGTCCGAACTGCGTCAGCTGGCCGACCAGGAGGGTCCGTGAGCACCGTCGACACCATCCTCGAAGAGGCTCGATCCCACCTGAAGCGCCTGGAACCGCACGAGCTGCACCAGCTCGAAGACGCGTTGATCGTCGACATCCGGCCGATCCACAACCGGCTGGCCGAGGGCGAGATCGAGAACTCGGTCGTGGTCGAGCGGATCGTGCTGGAGTGGCGGCTCGACCCGTCAGGCGACTGGCGGCTGCCCGGATTCGACGCGAACACGACGGTGGTCGTGGTGTGCAACGAGGGATGGGCCTCGTCGCTCGCCGCGCGGGATCTGCAACGGATCGGGCTTCCCAACGCCACCGACCTCGTCGGCGGGTACCGCGGCTGGCGCGCGGCAGGCCTGCCGATCCGCCAGGGCGGCTCCCAGGCCGTCGTCTGAATCGCCGGTGGAACCGCTGCCGCGCCGGTAGCGTCTGGTGATCGTGACAGTTGTGCGCTGGGTCGTGACGGCACTGGTGGTGGCCGGCACGATCGCCTGGACCCTCTCGGACTTCCCCGCCGGTCTCGCCGGTGCGTTGGTCGGCCTGCTGCTGGAACTCACGGCGGTGCAGGCGGGTCTGGCGCTCGGCGCCGTCCTCTTCGGACTGCGGATCACGCACGTGATCATCGGCGTCGGCGGCGAGCTCAAGTCGTGGACCAGGACGCACCGGCGGATCGTGCTGCGCAACTTCCCCGTGCTCGCCACGGTCGGCATCACCGGGCTGAAGCCGGGTGTGCGCAGGCGGACCGTCCTCACCGGAGCGTTCTCCGCCGTCTTCTGCGCGGCGATCGCGGCTGCCACCTGGCTCGCGATCGGGTCGGCGTTCGGCAAGGGCCTGGCACTGGCCGCGACGGCGTGCTTCTTCCTGCAGCTCGTGCCCATCGAGAAGCCGGGGCACACCAGCCTGGGCTGGTTCCTCTTCAGCCTGCCGAGGCTCTCCGGCAGGCCGCTCGGCGAGCTGGAGGCGCGGCCGCGAGTGCTGGCGGGCATGGACGCCTACCACCGCGGCGACCTCGACGAGGCCGAGCGGATCTACGAGGAGCTGGCGAAGGACCACCCGGACCTGATCACCGTCGTCGGGCTGAAGGTCGTGACCAGGTGCGCCCGCGAGCAGTACCTCGACGCGCTCCAGACGGTGATCGGGCTGAACGGGCGCGACGACGTCAGCTCGCGCGACCTGGCGTTCATCATGGCCACCGTCGCCGGTGTCGCGGTGCTGGCGGTGGAGTCCGGGCAGTTCCCGGCCGAGGTCGGGCTGGCGACGGCCCGCAGCATGCTGGACAGCGCCTACGAGGCCGGCTATCCGAAGCACCGGGCACACGGGACGCTCGCGATCATGGCGTTGCTCGAGGGTGACTACGCGAAGGCCAGGCAGCTGGCCGGGTGGGCCGCCGAGAGCAGCGAGAACGCGCTGGGACGTGCCGACGACCTGATCACCATCGCGCGGGCGTGGATGGCGGACGGCAACAACGCGAAGGCCCGCGAGCTCGCGACCGAAGCGCACGAGCTCGCGGGCTGGAGTCCGCGGGTGGCGGCGACCCGCGCCCGTCTCGCGATCAGCTAGCCGGAAGATCGGCTGGCCGGAGAGGATCAGCCGGCGAAACCGGCGGAATTGTTCCCGTTCCCGCCCGAGTTGCCCACGCCGACGTTGTTGCCGCCGCCACCGTTGCTGTTGCCGTTACCTCCGTTGTTGTCGTTTCCGACGTTGTTGCCATTGCCTCCGATGTCGCCCGATCCGGTGACGTTCGCGTTGCCCGGCGTGACCGTGGTGGGGCCAACCAGCTGCGTGTCCAGCACATCCCGGCTCCTGGTGGGAGCGGCATGTGCGGCCGGCACCAACAGGGCCATGCCGGGATCGAGCAATCACAGGTTAGCCACACGATCCGAACAAAAACGAATAAGTCGCACCATTGTGTGCAATGCAGAAAAGCGCTTGAGCTGCAACGACCGGGTGATCGCGCAGGTGACGACAACTATTCCGAACTGCACGGAATACTACGGAATGCACACGGGAAGGGGCCCGTCACCGAGATCGGTGACGGGCCCTTTCCCACCCCGCGGGAGATCAGCTGTTCTCGACCGGAAGCGGCGGACCTGGCAGCGTCGGCAGACCGCCAGGCGGTGCCGGCAGGCCGCACTTCTGCAGCAGGTCGGTCACGGTCTTGAGCAACGTCGTCAGGATCCCGGTGAGTTTGCCGACGTCAGGCGTGCCGCCACTGGCAGCGCCGAGGATCGTGCCGCCGAGGCCGGCGATGGACGAGATCAGGTTCAGCACGACCGGCAGACACTGGTCGACCGGACCGTTGTACGCGACGGCCTTCGCGGGCAGCGGTACGCCCGGCACGCTCACAGGTGGTGTCGGCAGACAACCAGAACTCTGCAGTGCCGTGACCAGGTTCAGCAAGTCGCCGATCAACGGTGTCGCCGCACCCACGTTCGGAATGGGCAACAGACTTCCGACGACTTTCGCGAGCTTCCCGGCGAGGTCCGTCACGAGACCGGCGCAGGCGGCTGGGAGTTCCGGCGCGGCAGGCGTCGCGCTGGCGGCCGGTACGGAGGATGCGGTGAACAGAGCCGCGACGAGCGAGAGTGCGGTAATCGTTTTCTTCACGGCTACCTTCTTCCTCAATGCGCAATTCGCTGGAGCCGCGCCGGAAATGCCGTCGTGGGAATTCTGGTGCGGTTCATTCCATGCGACAGAGCGTAAGCCTGTGCACGCACCCCTACCAGCGGAGATTGTGAATTCACCCGCTCGAAAAAGTACTCATTCGATGGAGGGAAGGCGCTGAATCGAACACGCGCCTGAGCCAGGTCACGAGCAGTGAACAGGAAACAAGGAAGACGAACGCATCAGGGCATCCAGCCCGCCGTTTGAAGGCGAACTGGATGCCCTGTGCTGATCTCAGCTGGCGAGGACGACCCTGCCGAGTTCGGCAGGAGACGCCAACAGAGGATGCCGAGGCAGCACGCGCACGGTGTAGCCGAGCGAGCCGGCGTGCGGCAGCGGCACCTCCGCCTCGTAGTTGCCGTTGCCCGCGTAGTTCATCGGCGCCGTGACGACGTCGTTGAGCTCGTCGGAGTCGTGCGACACCTTGCCGAGCACGACCTGAACGTCCACTTCGGACGGCTCCAGCCCCGCCAGCTCGACCCTTGCCCGCACGATGACCGGCGCACCCAGCACCGGCACCGACGAGCCGCCGAGCGCGAGGTCGCTGTCGAGCACCCGCACCCGCGTCCACGACGCACGCAGGCGGTGCCGGTACCCCGACAGCTCCTTCGCGCCGCGGAAGCCGTCGCCGACCACACCGTTCGCCGACGCGGCCGCCGGCGCGTAGTAGCTCTCCACGTAGTCGCGGACCATGCGCGAGGCCTGCACGACCGGCCCGAGCGAGGCCAGCGTGTGCCGGACCATCGACATCCAGCGGGTCGGCACGCCGTCCTCGCCTCGGTCGTAGAACAGCGGCGCGACCTGCGAACCGAGCAGCTCGTAGAGGGCGTTGGCCTCGAGGTCGTCCCGGCGGATCGGGTCGGTGACGCCGTCCGCGGTCGGGATCGCCCAGCCGTTGGACCCGTCGTAGAGCTCGTCCCACCAACCGTCGCGGATGGACAGGTTCAGGCCGCCGTTCAGGGCGGCCTTCATGCCGGACGTGCCGCACGCCTCGAGCGGGCGCATGGGGTTGTTCAGCCACACGTCGCAGCCCCAGTACAGGTACCGGGCCATGGACATGTCGTAGTCGGGCAGGAACACGATCCGGTGCCGCACGCCCGCGTCGTCGGCGTAGCGCACGATCTGCTGGATCAGCGCCTTGCCGCCGTCGTCGGCCGGGTGCGACTTGCCCGCGACCACCAGCTGCACCGGGCGTTCGGGGTGCAGCAGCAACGAACGCAGCCGCTCCGGGTCGCGCAGCATCAGCGTGAGGCGCTTGTACGTCGGCACGCGGCGGGCGAACCCGACGGTCAGCACGCCGGGGTCGAACACCGAGTCGGTCCAGCCCAGCTCCAGCGCCGACGCACCGCGCTGCAGCCACGACTCGCGCAGCCGGCGCCGCACCTCCATGACCAGACGGCCGCGCAACGTCGAGCGCAGCTCCCACAGGCCCGCGTCGGTGACCGGCTCGAAGGACCCGAGGCCGGAGCTCTGGTTGTCTGCTTCGGACCCACCCAGCAGCTTGCTCATCTCGGTCGCGGCCCACGTCGGCCCGTGCACGCCGTTGGTGACCGACCCGATCGGCACCTCGGTGGAGTCGAAGCCCGGCCAGAGGCCGCGGAACATGTCCCTGCTGACCTCACCGTGCAGTTTGGACACACCGTTCGCGCGCTGGGCCAGCCGCAGACCCATGTGGGCCATGTTGAACATGCCGGGGTTGTCCTCGGCGCCGAGCGCGAGGATGCGCTGGGTGTTCACGCCGGGCACGAGCTGCTCAGACCCGAAGTAGTGCTGGACCAGGTCGACCGGGAACCTGTCGATGCCGGCGGGCACGGGCGTGTGCGTGGTGAACACGGCACCGGCGCGCGCGGCCGTGAGCGCCTGGTCGAAGTCGAGGCCGTCGTTGGTGATGTACTCGCGGATCCGCTCGAGGCCGAGGAAGCCCGCGTGGCCCTCGTTGGTGTGGAACACCTCGGGCTGCGCGTGGCCGGTGAGCTCGCAGAACGTGCGAACCGCCCGAACACCGCCGATTCCGGCGAGGATCTCCTGGCGGATGCGGTGGTTCTGGTCGCCGCCGTAGAGCCGGTCGGTGACGCCGCGCAGGTCCTCGTCGTTCTGCTCCACGTCCGAGTCGAGCAGGAGCAACGGCACCCGGCCGACCTGCGCCCGCCAGATCTTGGCGCGCAGCATCCGGTCGCCCGGCATCGCCACGTGGACGAGCAGCGGCAGCCCGGACGGCTCGGTCAGCAGCTCCAGCGGAAGGCCGCGCGGGTCGAGCGACGGGTAGTGCTCCTGCTGCCAGCCGTCGAGCGACAGCGACTGCCGGAAGTACCCCGACCGGTAGAGCAGGCCGACCGCGATCAGCGGAACGCCCAGGTCGCTGGCCGCCTTGAGGTGGTCACCGGCGAGGATCCCGAGGCCGCCCGAGTAGTTCGGCAGCGCCTCGTGCACGCCGAACTCCATCGAGAAGTACGCGACGCTCGTCGGCAACGGTGTGTCGGTGGTCGCCCCGTGCTCGCGCCGCTGGGCGATCTCGTCCTGGCGCCGCTGGTACCACCGCGGCCCCTCGACGTAGCGCTCCAGGTCGGAGGCGAGCGCGTGGAGCTTGAGCAGGAACTGCTCGTCTCGCGCGAGGGCCTCCAGTTTTCCGGCGTCCACGACGGAGAGCAGGCGCAACGGGTCGCCACCGACCTCTGACCAGACGTGAGGGTCGATCGAGGTGAAGAGTTCCTGCGTGGGCGGGTGCCACGTCCAGCGCAGGTTGGTGGCGAGCGTGCTCAGCGCGGACAGGGGCTCCGGCAGACTGGCTCGGACGGTGAACCGGCGAAGTGCTCGCATGACGAGCGAACTTACCTGCCACCCCTCGGTGCCTGACAACGTTCCCGGTCACACCTGCAACGACTTGCAGAACCGGTCAAGACGCGGACCGCCCGTGAGCTGCCGATACGGCGATTCAGCCGCTCGCTTCGCGCGCGTGGGCGATGAGCAGCTTGCCGTCTTTGACCACGAGATCCAGCCGGAAACCCTCGATCGACACGTCGTGCTCACGGGCGCCCTGCTTGCGCAGCGTCAGGTCGAGCCCGACGGAGTACCGCTGGTCGTCCTGCGCGGTGCTGCTGATCCGGGGCTCACCGTAGATCGCCACCACCTCGTACCGCTTCCAGTACTGGTCGTCGGTCTGCACGGCCGGCCGGGCCTCGGGAACCCAGTCCTGGCGGGCGCCCGCGGTGTCCTTCGGCAGTTTGGCGAAGTGCTGCCGGATGAAGGTGTCCACGTCCTTGGTGGTGAGCGCGGCAGGGGTTTCCGGCGTCTTGCTCGCGCTCTGTCCCGTCGAACCGCTGCCGGAGCCCGCGGCCTGGTCGCGGCCGAACAGCAACGGCGCGGTCACGGCCGCGGCGACGACAAGAAACACCAGCACGACCGCGGCGACCAGGATCCCGGTTCGGCGCCCCGAGCGGCTCGCGGTGTGGGCAGCCAGCTCCTCGACGACCTGTGCGGCCGTCGGCCTGTCCGCGGGTTCGATCGCGAGCAGCCGGGTCAGCAATGGCGTCAGCGGCCCGGACCGGGCAGGCGGCGTGACCTGTCCGGTCGAGATCTTGTAGAGCAGACCGAACTCGTTCTCGGTGCGCCCGAACGGCGGCTGCCCCTCCGTCATCGCGTAGAGAGTCGCCCCGAACGAGAACATGTCCGCCGCCGGGTCCGGTTCCGCGCCGCGGGCCAGCTCCGGCGCGAGGTAGGCGAGCGTGCCGGAGAGCCTTCCGGTCTTGGTGAGCGCCACATCGTCGGCCGCACGCGAGATGCCGAAATCCGTGATCTTGACGCGGCCGTCGTGTCCGATCAGGACGTTGCCGGGCTTGATGTCCCGGTGGACGATCCCCACCTCGTGCGCCGCGGCGAGCGCGGCCACGACCTGTGCGCCGATCCGCGCGGTCTCCTCGAACGGCAGTGTGCCCCGCTCCTTGAGCACCTCCGACAGGCTGCGGGACGGCAGGTACTCCATCACCAGGCACGGTTTGCCGTCCTCGATCACGACGTCGAAGACGCCGACCGCGTTCGGGTGCTGCAGCCGGGCGGCGATCCT
The DNA here is from genome assembly GCF_016907955.1 of Lentzea nigeriaca. Lineage (GTDB taxonomy): Bacteria > Actinomycetota > Actinomycetes > Mycobacteriales > Pseudonocardiaceae > Lentzea > Lentzea nigeriaca. The sequence continues at coordinate 504,588 of NZ_JAFBCX010000005.1, forward strand.
GCCCTCCCGCATCGCCCGCTCACAGGCCTCCTCGACCTGCCTCGGGTCGAGGTCGGGCAGCAACAGCTGCTTGATCGCGACCTCGCGGTGAAGCATCTCGTCGCGGGCTCGCCACACGACTCCCATCGCGCCGCTGCCGAGGCGCTCGAGCAGGACGTACCTGTCGGCAAGGGTCTGCACGGGCGCCCAGGGTACTAGCGATCCTCCTTGACGATCTGCAGCTTCTCGCCTTTGCCGTCGATCTTGAGGGTGTGCTCCTCCGTGACGGTCTTGTTGGTCTCCGACTCGGTCAGCTGCAGGGCCGTCGTCACCGTGAAGGTGCCGTCGTCGGACGCCGTGACCAGCGGGGTTCCCTTGATCACGACCTTGGTGTAACCGCCCCAATACTCCTTCTCGGAGCTCACGCCCGGTGCCTTGTCCGGGTCCCAGTCCTCGACGGCCTCTGCCGCGTTCTGCGGCAGCTTCGCGTAGTGCTGCTGCACGAACTGGGTGACCTGGGCCTTCGTGAACTTGCTCGCCGGCGGCGCCGAGGTCGGCTTGCTCGGCTCGGTCGTCTGGGCAGGCTTGGTGGTCGTCGGCTTGGCGTTGGTCGTGGTCGGCGGAACGATCTGCGACTGCGAGGTCGGCTTCGTGGTGGTGGCGCCGGAGCCCGTCGTCCGGTCCTTGTCGCCCTGGTTCTGGATGATCGCGTAGGCCGCGCCCGCGATCAGCAGGACGCCGAGGATCGCGGCGGCGATGGCGAGCCCCCGGTTGCTCTTGCGCGGTGGCTCCGGCTCCTCCGGCGGAGCGGGCGGCCTGGTGCGCGGGCCCTGCGGCGGCATCGTGCGCGGCCCCTGGGTGCGCGGACCCTGGGTGCCCGGACCCGACGACGGCATCACGGCCGTGCCGGACGGCGGCGTCATCGGACGCGGAGGGAGCACGGTGGTGGCCGGAACGGGAACGCCGTCCGCGATCGCCTTCAGCTCCGCCGCCGCCTGGGCCGCGGTGGGCCGCTGCGACGGCTCGTTGGCCAGCAGCCGCACGAGCAACGGCGTGAGCGGGCCCGACCGCATCGGCGGGCGGGTCTCGCCGCGCGCGACCTTGTAGAGCAGGCCGAGGTCGTTGGTGCTCCTGCCGAACGGCGGTTCACCCTCGGTCATCGCGTAGATCGTCGCGCCGAGCGAGAACACGTCGGACGGCGGCGCGGGCTCGGCACCGCGGGCGAGCTCCGGCGCGAGGTACGCGGGCGTGCCGGCGAGCATGCCGGTCTTGGTCACGGCGACGTCGCCGAGGGCGCGCGAGATGCCGAAGTCGGTGATCTTGACATTGCCGTCGCGTCCAATGAGGACGTTGCCGGGCTTGATGTCGCGGTGCACGATGCCGGCGGCGTGCGCGGCGGCCAGCGCGGAGGCGGCGAGCGACCCGATGCGGGCGACCTCGACGGGCGGCATCGGCCCGCGCTCGTCCAGGATCGTGGACACGTTCTTGGACGGCAGGTACTCCATCACCAGACACGGCTTGCCGTTGTCGAGCACGACGTCGTACACCGCGATAGCGTTGGGGTGCTGCAGGCGTGCTGCGATCCGCCCTTCGCGCATCGCGCGCTGGACGGCCTCATGGGCTTCGTGCGGCTGCACGTCGTTCAGCAACATCTGCTTGACCGCTACGTCCCGGTGCAGGAGTTCGTCGCGTGCACGCCACACGACGCCCATCGCACCGGCGCCGAGCTGGTCGAGCAGGACGTAGCGGTCGCCAAGCTTGTTCACGCGCGGGACGGTACCCGTAGCACCCTCGTAACGTTGTGAGTTGCCTGGGAAAGGTCCACTGGAGAGAACGTGAGGTGGACACATGATGCCCCGTAGCCCTGGACACGACAGTGGCTCAAGGTGTGCGATCGACAGCGACGGGGTACGGATCTACAAGGGGTAACCCGCTGACGGGCTGCTTGATCGAGCAAGGCAGGATTACGGGCGACGCGGAGCGACACGGCGGAAAGGCGCTGCCGATGAGTGGACGGCTCGGTATCGACGACGTATCCCCGGTGGTGTCGGCTGGCAGGTATCCAGCCAAAGCCGTTGTGGGAGAACACATTCCGGTCCAAGCAACAGTCTGGCGCGAGGGGCACGACAAGCTCGCCGCGACAGTCACGTGGCGCGGCCCGAACGACCGAGTCGCCCGCCAGACGAGAATGCACGAGGTCGGTATCGGCCTCGACCGGTGGGGCGCGACGATCGTTCCCGACCACCAGGGCGCGTGGACGTTCCGGATCGATGCGTGGAGTGACCCCTGGGGCACCTGGAACCACACCGTTGAGGTGAAGATCGCGGCGGGACAAGGCCCCGGTGATCTCGCAAACGATCTCGAGATCGGCGCCCAGCTACTCGATCGGGTGGCACGCCGACCCGATCGTAGGCAAGAGCGAGCACTTCTCACGTCTGCTGCGGAAGCACTTCGCGACACGGACCGGCCCCTCAACGAACGCGTCGCGCCCGCGATGGCCGACGAGGTCCAGAAGGTCATGTTCGAGCACCCGGTGCGCGAGCTGATCACCAAGGGCAAGACGCACAAGATCTGGTGCGACCGCAAGAAGGCCGCGTACGGCTCGTGGTACGAGTTCTTCCCTCGCAGCACCGGCGGGATCGACGAGACCGGCCAGGCGGTGCACGGCACGTTCGCCACGGCGACCAAGGAGCTCGACCGGGTCGCGGCGATGGGCTTCGACGTCGTCTACTTCCCGCCCATCCACCCGATCGGGCGAGTGAATCGGAAGGGCCCCAACAACACTCTCGTCGCCGGTCCCGAGGACACGGGTTCTCCGTGGGCGATCGGCGCGGACGAGGGCGGCCACGACGCGATCCACCCGCAGCTCGGCACGATCGAGGACTTCGACGCCCTCGTCGAACGCGCGCACGAGCTCGGCCTCGAAGTCGCGCTCGACTTCGCGCTGCAGTGCGCGCCGGACCACCCGTGGGTGCTCAAGCATCCGGAGTGGTTCACCACCCGGCCGGACGGGACGATCGCCTACGCCGAGAACCCGCCCAAGAAGTACCAGGACATCTACCCGATCAACTTCGACCTCGACCCGCAGGGCCTGTACCACGAGGTGCTGCGCGTGGTCCTCTACTGGGCCGAGCACGGGGTGCGGATCTTCCGGGTCGACAACCCGCACACGAAGCCGCCGGACTTCTGGCAGTGGCTCATCTGGAAGGTCAAGGAGGTCTACCCGGACACGCTGTTCCTATCCGAGGCCTTCACCCGTCCCGCCAGGCTCTACGGCCTGGCCAAGCTCGGCTTCACCCAGTCGTACACGTACTTCACGTGGCGGACGGGCAAGCAGGAGCTGATCGAGTTCGGCGAGGATCTCCGCGACCACTGGGACGAGGCGCGGCCGAACCTCTTCGTGAACACTCCGGACATCCTGCACGAGTCGCTGCAGCACGGCGGCCCCGGGATGTTCGCGCTGAGGGCGGCGCTGGCGGCCACGCTCGCCCCGTCGTGGGGCGTGTACAGCGGCTACGAGCTGTTCGAGCACGAGGCCGTCAAGCCCGGCAGCGAGGAGTACCTCAACTCCGAGAAGTACCAGTTGCGGCCACGGGACTACGCCCGTGCACTGGCGGACGGGCGGTCGCTCGAACCGTGGCTGCGCAAGCTGAACCACATCCGCAAGGCGCATCCGGCGCTCCAGCAGATGCGCACGCTGAAGTTCCAGCACGTGGACAACGACGCGCTGCTCGCCTACTCCAAGCGTGATCCGGAGACGGGCGACACGGTCGTCGTGGTCGTGAGCCTCGACCCGAACAACGCGCAGGACGGGACGCTGTACCTCGACCTGCCCGCGCTCGGGTTCGACTGGCACGAACGGGTGATCGCGCACGACGAGGTCACCGGCGAGACCTGGGACTGGGGACAGGCCAACTACGTCCGCCTCGAGCCGTGGCGTGCCGTCGCGCACGTCGTGAGCCTGCAGCGCCGCTTCAGCTGACGATGAAGGGAACCTTCGTACACCTCAGGTGGATGAAGGTTCCCTTCATCGAGGACACCACACCCCCGACGAGGTGGGAGATCATGAACGAAGACACCCGTCCGGACGCGGCACTGGGGCTGGAAGGCGTCCCGCACACCGGTGAGGCCATGGACGAGCAGGGCCTGCTCATAGAGCCTCAGGCCGAGGACTTCAAGTCGGCGAGGCAGGCGAAGCCGAACCCCAGCTGGTTCAAGGGCGCCGTCTTCTACGAGGTCCTGGTCCGCGCGTTCAGCGACTCCAACGGTGACGGAACGGGTGACCTCAGAGGACTCGCCTCCCGCCTCGACTACCTGGAGTGGCTCGGCGTCGACTGCCTCTGGCTGCCGCCGTTCTACGCCTCGCCCCTGCGCGACGGCGGGTACGACATCAGCGACTTCCGCGCGGTGCTGCCGGAGTTCGGCACCGTCGAGGATTTCGTGTACCTGCTGGAGGAGGCGCACCGGCGCGGGATCCGGGTGATCACCGACCTGGTCCTCAACCACACGAGTGACGCCCACCCGTGGTTCCAGGAGTCGCGCCAGAACCCCGAGGGCCCGTACGGCGACTACTACGTGTGGAGCGACGACGACTCGCGCTATGCGGACGCGCGGATCATCTTCGTCGACACCGAGTCGTCGAACTGGACGTACGACCCGGTGCGCGGGCAGTTCTTCTGGCACCGGTTCTTCAGCCACCAGCCGGACCTCAACTACGAGAACCCGGACGTGCAGGAGGCGATGCTCGACGTCCTGCGGTTCTGGCTCGACCTCGGCATCGACGGGTTCCGCCTCGACGCCGTGCCGTACCTCTTCGAGGAGGAGGGCACGAACTGCGAGAACCTGCCGCGCACGCACGAGTTCCTCAAGCGCTGCCGCAAGGTCGTCGACGACGAGTACCCCGGCAGGGTGCTGCTCGCCGAGGCGAACCAGTGGCCGTCGGACGTCGTGGAGTACTTCGGTGATCCGGAGATCGGCGGCGACGAGTGCCACATGGCGTTCCACTTCCCGTTGATGCCGCGGATCTTCATGGCCGTGCGGCGGGAGTCGCGGTTCCCGATCTCGGAGATCCTGGCGCAGACGCCGTCAATCCCCGAGAACGCGCAGTGGGGCATCTTCCTGCGCAACCACGACGAGCTGACGCTGGAAATGGTCACGGACGAGGAACGTGACTACATGTACGCGGAGTACGCCAAGGACCCGCGGATGAAGGCGAACATCGGCATCCGCAGGCGTTTGGCCCCGTTGCTGGAGAACGATCGCAACCAGCACGAGCTGTTCACGGCGCTGCTGCTGTCGCTGCCCGGCTCGCCCGTTCTGTACTACGGCGACGAGATCGGCATGGGCGACAACATCTGGCTCGCCGACCGCGACGCCGTGCGCACGCCGATGCAGTGGACGCCCGATCGCAACGCGGGTTTCAGCAGCTGTGACCCCGGCCGGATCTACCTGCCGGTGATCATGGACCCGGTCTACGGCTACCAGGGCCTGAACGTCGAGGCGCAGCTCAACAACTCGTCGTCGCTGCTCAACTGGACCCGCCGGATGATCGAGGTGCGCAAGCAGCACCACGCGTTCGCCGAGGGCGACTTCAGCGAGCTCGGCGGCTCGAACCCCAGCGTGCTCGCCTACAAGCGACTGTGGAAGCGACCGGATGGGCGCGAGGACATCGTGCTCTGCGTGAACAACCTGTCACGCTTCCCGCAACCGGTCGAACTGGACCTCTCCGAGCACCGCGACTACACGCCGCTGGAGCTCACGGGAGGTGTCAAGTTCCCGGCGATCGGGGAACTCCCTTACCTGCTGACCCTTCCCGGTCACGGTTTCTACTGGTTCCAGCTGGTAGAGGCGGGCGACGACGGCGAAATGAGGTGAATCGCGCGTGATTGATCCCGACGAGCTCACCGACAAGCTGGTCACCACACTGCCCGACGTCCTGCCCACGCTGCGCTGGTTCGGTGGCAAGGACCGCCCGGTCACCGCCGTCCGTCCACTGCGGACGACCCCGCTGGCCGACGACGTGGTGCACGCGATCGTCGAGGTCGAGCAGCCAGGCCGCACCGAGGAGTACCAGCTGATCATCAGCGAGCACTCCGACGGTTTCGACGCCACGGCCGATCCCGAGCGGAACGGCTTACTGCTGCGGAAGATCGCGGCAGGGGAACGCGTGGACGGCATCACGTTCGCCCACGAGGAAGGTGTCGAGCTGCGCACCTCGTTGCGCGGCAGGCCGATCGGCGTCGAGCAGTCCAACACCTCGGTGATCTACGGCCAGCAGTACATCCTGAAGATCTTCCGCAAGCTCGCCCGCGGCGAGAACCGCGACCTGGTGATGCACCGCGCGTTGCGGTCCGTCGGCTGCGAGCACATCGCCCTGCCGCTGGGCTCGATCTCGACCGAACTGGACGGCGAACCGGTCACGCTCGCGATGCTGCAGGAGTTCCTGCCGGACGCGGTCGAGGGCTGGGACATGGCCAAGACCTCGGTGCGCGACCTGATGGCGGAGGCCGACCTGCACGCCGACGAGGTCGGCGGCGACTTCGCGGGTGAGGCCTGCCGCCTCGGCCACGCGGTGGCGCAGGTGCACGCCGACCTCGCCCAGGCGCTCGGCACGCGGCTCGCGGACGAGGACGCGATCACGCACGCCATCGCGGGCATGCAGCAGCGCCTCGACACCGTGCTGGAGGCGGTGCCGGAGCTCGGCCGCTACGAGGAACCGCTGCGCGCCGCGTTCGACGAGGCGCGGCAGCACATCGGGGCCATCCCGATCCAGCACATCCACGGCGACCTGCACCTCGGCCAGGTGCTGCGGACCGTGCACGGCTGGCTGCTGATCGACTTCGAGGGCGAGCCGGCGGCACCCGCGGCGGAACGCAACGCGCTGAAGTCGCCGTTGCGCGACGTCGCGGGAATGCTGAGGTCGTTCGACTACGCGGCACGCCAGCTGCTCATCGGCCAGCCCGATGACGACCAGCTCGCCTACCGCGCGATGGAGTGGACGAAGCGCAACCGGGCGGCGTTCTGCGACGGCTACGCCGAGGTGGCGGCCGACCCGCGGGACAACGCGCACCTGCTGCGCGCGTTCGAGCTGGACAAGGCGGTCTACGAGGTCGCTTACGAGCACGCCAACAGGCCGGAGTGGTTGACGGTTCCGCTGTCGTCGATCGCCCGGATGACCAGCGGAGGAGAGTAGCCGTGAAGGCCGACCTGGACCGGATTCTGTCCGGTGCCCACCACGACCCGCACTCGGTGCTGGGTGTGCACACCGTCGGCGATCAGGTGATCGCACGGGCGTTGCGGCCCGGTGCCACGTCGGTCGCGGTCTCCTGGGGTGACAAGCAGGTCGAGTTGCCACGCATCGCCGACGCGCTGTTCGAGGGCGAGCTGCCCGAGGCGCCCGGCGACTACCGGTTGCTGGTGTCGTACGGCGACCACACCGTCGAGGTCGACGACCCGTACCGGTGGCTGCCGACGGTCGGCGAGCTGGACCTGCACCTGATCGGCGAGGGCAGGCACGAACGGCTGTGGGACGTGCTCGGCGCGCATGTCCGTTGCTACGAAACGATTTCCGGCGACGTCACCGGTGTCTCGTTCGCGGTGTGGGCGCCGAACGCGCGCGGTGTGCGCGTGACGGGCGACTTCGACGGATGGGACGGACGCGCGAACCCCTTGCGCTCCATGGGTTCCAGCGGTGTGTGGGAGGTGTTCCTGCCGAACGTCCCGGTGGGATCGCGGTACAAGTTCCGCATCCTCGGCGCGGACGGCGTGTGGCACGAGAAGGCCGACCCGATGGCGTTCGCCACGGAGATCCCACCGCAGACGGCCTCGGTCGTCACCCGGTCCGAGTACCAGTGGCAGGACGCGGAGTGGGAGGCCCGGCGCGAGGCCACGCAGTGGGTCAACGCGCCGATGTCGATCTACGAGGTGCATCTCGGATCGTGGAAGCCGGGTCTCGGGTACCGGGAGCTCGCGACCGAGCTCGCGGACTACTGCGAGGACATGGGCTTCACGCATCTCGAGCTGCTGCCGGTCGCCGAGCACCCGTTCGGCGGGTCGTGGGGCTACCAGGTCACCTCGTACTACGCGCCGACCTCGCGGTTCGGGTCGCCGGACGACTTCCGGTTCTTCGTCGACACGCTGCACCAGCGCGGCATCGGCGTGATCGTCGACTGGGTGCCCGCGCACTTCCCGAAGGACAGCTGGGCGCTCGCGAAGTTCGACGGCACGGCGCTGTACGAGCACGCCGACCCGCGCCGCGGCGAGCAGCTCGACTGGGGCACGTACGTCTTCGACTTCGGGCGCAACGAGGTCCGCAACTTCCTCGTCGCCAACGCCCTGTACTGGATCGAGGAGTTCCACCTCGACGGGCTGCGCGTGGACGCCGTCGCGTCGATGCTCTACCTCGACTACTCGCGGCCGGAGGGCCAGTGGCTGCCGAACGAGTACGGCGGCCGCGAGAACCTCGACGCGGTGCGGTTCCTGCAGGAGCTGAACGCGACGGTGTACCGGCGGCACCCCGGTGTCGTGATGATCGCCGAGGAGTCGACGGCTTGGCCGGGCGTCACGCGGCCGACGCACCTGGGCGGGCTCGGGTTCGGGTTCAAGTGGAACATGGGCTGGATGCACGACACGCTGCACTACCTGTCGCGTGAGCCGATCCACCGGTCGTTCCACCACAACGAGATGACGTTCTCGCTGGTCTACGCGTGGAGCGAGAACTTCGTGCTGCCGCTGTCGCACGACGAGGTGGTGCACGGCAAGGGCTCGCTGTGGGGCCGGATGCCGGGCGACGACTGGAACAAGGCCGCGGGCGTTCGGTCCCTGCTGGCGTTCATGTGGGCGCATCCGGGCAAGCAGCTGCTGTTCATGGGCGGCGAGTTCGGGCAGCAGCAGGAGTGGTCGGAGTCGCGGTCCCTCGACTGGCACCTGGTCGAGCAGGAAGGCCTGCACCAGGGAATCCAGTCGTTGCTGCGCGATCTGAACTCGGTGTACCGGCGGTCCGCGGCGTTGTTCTCGCACGATGTGACGCCCGAGGGCTTCCAGTGGATCGACGCGAACGACTCCGGTGGCAACGTGCTGTCGTTCCTGCGGGTCGGCGAGGACGGCTCGGTGCTGGCCTGCGTCGCGAACTTCGCCGGGATGCCGCACCACGACTACCGGGTGGGCCTGCCGGTCGCCGGGCGGTGGAAGGAGCTCGTGAACACCGACGCCGCGCACTACGGCGGCTCCGGCGTGGGCAACCTCGGTGGTGTCGAGGCCGAGGCCAAGCCGTGGCACGGGCGGCCGTACTCCGCCTTGCTGCAGCTACCGCCGGCCGGCGTGCTGTGGCTGGTGCCCGCCCCCACGACCGAGGCTGACTGATCTGTCCGGCAGCGCTCCGTTCCAGTAGAGCGCGCCGGACACCTTCGCCGTGGCCGGTGGCGTGCCGGTGCAGGTGCGGACGACCTGGTCCTTCAGGTCGAACGGCGGTGTGTCCGCGCAACCGGTCGCGGTGAGCTTCAGGTTGGTCAGCGGTTCGCTGCCGGTGTTGGTGACGGTGATCTTCAGGGTGTTCCGCGCGGCTTCGAGCCGCAGGTCGTAGGCGGACACCCGGAGGAAGACGCAGTCCCAGTGGATCTCCGTGTTCGTCGTGGCGAAGAACCGGACCGTGGCCGCCTTCGGTGGCGCGATCATGCCGTAGTTGTTGTACCGCTTCGTGTTCCGCCGCGTCGGCCGGCGGGTGTAGGTCCGTCCGGTCTGGACGCCGGTCTCGTCGAGGAACCGCAGGCCGGTCGCGGTCGCCGGTCCCGGCTTCGTGCTGCCCGACCACACACTCAGGTCGTAGACGCCTCCCGGGACCGCCTTGAGGGTCGTGTCGACGGTGCCGGGCCTGGTGATCACCCCGTGCCGCGGGTCGGGCGCGATGCCCCCGATGCAGCCGGGCATGGCCGGATCGGCCCCGGTAGGAGGGCCGAGGAGGAACATCAGGGCGCAAACCAATTCGCGCACACGTGGAAATGTAGATCGTCTGCCGGATCACGGCTCGGTGAACCTCTCGGGTGATCCGCACGTTGCCTCTTGTATGCGCCTGAGTTCGCCGAGTAGGACGTCCCTCAAGCCGAGCGCCAGGCACAATGGGCTCATGCCGCTCCGCAGCGTCGTGCTGATCGTCCTGACCGCCCTGCTCGCAGCGGGGTGCACCGCGGAGATTCCAGGGCGCCCGCGTGCCGCCAAGGTGGTGAAGAAGGAGGCCTCCACCGAGACCGTGCAGGTGCGCGGATCGGACAACGGCCCCATCGACAAGCTGGCAGCCACCGCGCTCACCGACATCGACGAGTTCTGGACGCAGTCGTTCCAGCAGACGTTCAACAAGCCGTGGAAGAAGCTGACCGGCGGCTACTACTCGGTCGACACGGCCGACGCCACCGCGAAGCCGCCGCCGTGCACCCAGAAGGCCGCCGACGTGGAGGGCAACGCGTTCTACTGCCCGGCCGCCGACGCCATCGCCTGGGACCGCGCGTCGCTGCTGCCGGTGCTGCAGGACCGCTTCGGCGAGGCCGCGGTCGTCGTCGTGCTGGCCCACGAGATCGGGCACGCCGTGCAGAACCGCATGGGCATCACGCCGGAGGCCGAGCGCCGCGAGCCGGACAAGTACCCGACGATCCTCACCGAGGCCCAGGCCGACTGCTTCGCGGGCTCGTTCGTGCGCAACGTGACCGACGGCAAGTCCAAACGCCTCGACATCGGCACGGACGCCCTGGACAAGGCGTTGGGCGCGCTGATCACGTTCCGCGACCCGGTCGGCACCTCCCCCGAGGACGCACAGGCGCACGGCAGCGCGTTCGACCGCGTGGCGGCGTTCCAGGACGGCTACCAGCAGGGCACGAAGTTCTGCGCGCAGATGTCGGTGCAGAACCGCACGTTCACGCAGCGCGCGTTCACGACGGTCACGGACCGCGCGAACGGCGGCAACCTGCCGTTCGCGCAGATGCTCGAGTCGGTGACACCCGACCTCGACGGCTACTTCAAGACCCTGGCCACGTCCGCGGGCAAGACCTGGCCGTCGCCGCGGGCCGAGTCCTCCCAGACCGAGCCGAACTGCTCCGGCGACCAGGGCCCCGTCGCGTACTGCCCGGCGGACAAGACGATCAAGATCGACACGAAGGACGAGCTGCCGCAGCTGCACAAGGAGCTGGGCGACTACGCGACCGGCACGTTGATCGCCACCCGGTACGCGATGGCCGAACTGGCCGTCATGGGCAAGCCGGTGGAGGGCGAGCAGGCGTCGGCCGCGGTGCTGTGCCTGGCCGGTGCGTACACGGGAGCGGTGTTCCAGCGTCAGGGCAACGCGTTCGGGCTGTCGCCGGGTGACTTCGACGAGGCCGTGACGGTCCTGCTGCGATTCGACTACGCGGCCCGTGACGCTCGCGGCAAGGACGCGATCGATCCGGGGTTCGAGCGGGTGGCACGGTTCCGGGAGGGCGTGTTCGAGGGCCCGAAGAAGTGCGGCCTCTGACGAGCTGAAGCCCGCACAGCCTCGTGGCGTGTGCGGGCTTCAGGGCTTTCGCGGGCGTCAGCGCCGTTCGACCGGTGCCTGCGGCACCGTCACCACGGAGATCCGCGCGCCGGGAATCGTGAGCTTGCCGCCCTTGAGATCGGTGTTGCGCACCGTCACGTCGGTGAACGTCACGAAGGGCACGTTCAGCGGCGGCGGGTGGGCTGCCGTGTAGTCCACCGGGATCTTGATCCCGAGGACGTCCAGCTTGCCCTTGAGCTGGATCGTGAACAGCTCGATCCGTCCGGACGAGACCGTCGACGTGCTGCCGGCACGTGCCGTCGTGACGAGCTTGACGCCCGGCGACACCTCGGCCGACTGGACCAGGTCCCTGATCTTCATGTCGGTCGTCGTGAACTTCAGGACCTTGATGACCTGGCCGTTCAGCATCGAGTCGACCACACCGACGTAGTTGAGCCCACCGAGCTCCAGCCGTGACGCGTTCAGCGTCCACTCACGCCCTCCGCCCGCCACCGGGGCAGGGGCCGGTGGCGAGGGCGCCGACGTCGACGGCGGTGGCTCCGTGCTCGCCGGAGGGGTCGGCACGGACGACGACGCCGGCGGTGGAGTGGCGCTGCTGCTGGAGGCGGGAGGCGGCTCCGAGCTCGTCGTCGGAGCGGGTGAGCTGCTGCTGGGAGGCGGCGGCTCGGAACTCGACGGCGGCTGCAGCGCCAGCACCGCGACCATCGCGACCGCGGCCATCGGCTGAGTCCGGATCATGTGGGTTGAACCCTCTGGGTGGTCTCAGGGCCGGGCTCGGCACCGCGCTTGGACTTCTTCGGCTTCGCGGGGGCATCCGTCCACGCCACGGCGAGCGCGCCGCCGAGCAGGCTGAAGAGGGTGCCGAAGAGGAAGCCGCCGAGGTTGGTCACGACGAGCGCGACCAGCGACAGCAGCACCGTGACGATGCCCGCCGCCAGCCGGAACTTGGGCGCCACCCACAACGCCACCGCACAGATCACCAGCAACGCGCCGATCAGCAGCGCGGACACGCCACCGAGCGTCTGGATGGAGATGACCATGTCGCCGAACTTCAGGTTGGCGTACGGCGGGAACAGGATGATGAGCGCTCCAATGGCCACGAACAGGCCGGCCCAGAAGGGCCGGCCACGCCGCCACGCGGTGAAGCCGCGCCAGACCCTCAGAAGCACTCTTGCTTCCCTTGGCGAATGGTCAGGTTCATGCCCTTGAACCTGATGGTCTGGGCCGTGGTGGACCAGGCGGTCTGCTTGAGCCCGGTGATCTTCGCCGAGTCAGCCTGCAGACCGAACGAGCCCGGCAGCCCCTTGAGGTCCTTCGGTCCCTTGTCCACCTTGCCCGCGTCGATGCCGATGTCCGGAGCACCCAGCTCCAGGTCACCGGACAGATCGGTGAGGTTGACGACCAGGTTGTCGGCGGACATACCGCCGACACCGTCCGCGGTGATACGCATCGTCACATCGCCCACGATCGGCATGTTGGCGACGAACACCGACTGACAGAACTTGTTCAGCGAGGCGGTCTTGAAGCCGCTGACCGCGACGACGTGCACCTTGCCGGCACCCGCGTCCACCCCACCGAACTGGACGAATCCCTTGCCGTCCAGGTAGTCGGCGGACACCTTGAAATCTTGGCCGGACACCGCGAACGATGCTGCCAGCGCTCCCTGGGACATGCCGAAGAGGAGGGCACCGGCACCGACGGCACCGATACCGAGCACCCCTGCGAACCGTGCCCAGCGCGTTCTTCCCATACCGCCAAACTCCTTCCACACCGAAGGCTTGCAGGGTGGGACTGTGCGCTCCGAAACATAGGCAGGACAACGAAAACGAGTCCGCGTAGTCTTGAAATCACCCCAGGGGGTGAGACGGTTTCACGTTTGGCCCCTGGTCCTTCCGCCACGGGCGTGAACCACGCTTAGTAGGGTTCGGCCATGGGGATCGGACGAATCGCCGTCGCGCTGGCCGCGACCGCAGCGCTGACCGCCTGCGGCTCCGTGGTCGAGGGCTCACCGAAGGGCGAACGCCCCGACCCCACGAAGGTGGCGGGCCTGGAGATCTCCAACGGCCCGTCCGGCCCCAAGAAGGGCGTGCAGGACGCCGACCTGAGCGTCGAGAACGGCGACGGCGGCGAGATGGACCAGTTGGCCATCAACACCCTGGCCGACGTCCAGGAGTTCTGGAAGGCCGAGATCCCCGAGGCGTTCCCCGGCAAGACCTTCGAGCCGGTCAAGCGCTTCATCTCCTACGACTCGGCCGGCAAGGGCGTCGAGGTCTGCAAGCTCAGCACCGCGGGCATCGCCAACGCCTTCTACTGCGCCCTCGACGACAGCATCACGTGGGACCGCGGCGAGCTCCTCCCGATGCTCAAGGACTCCTTCGGCCCCATGGCCGTGGTCACCGTGCTGGCCCACGAGATGGGTCACGCCGTCCAGTACAAGCTCGGCGCGGCCTCCAACATCGGCGCCAACACCCCGTCGATCGTCAAGGAACAGCAGGCCGACTGCTACACCGGCGTGTTCATGCGCTGGATCGCCGAGAACAAGTCGAAGCACTTCGAGCTCTCCACCGGCGAGGGCCTCAACCAGGTCCTGCAGACGATGTTCTTCATCCGCGACGCGGCAGGCACGTCGTTCGAGAAGCAGGGCGCCCACGGCAGCGCCTTCGACCGCGTCTCGTCGTTCCAGTTCGGCTTCACCCGAGGCGCCTCGCGCTGCGCGGAGATGAACGAGGCCGAGATCAACAAGCGCATCACCGAACGCCCCTTCGACCTGTCCGACTCCGACCAGGGCCAGGGCCGCGGCAACGCCAAGATCGACCAGGACAAGTACCTCAAGGCCCTCGACGAGTCCCTTCGCGACGCCTACAAGTCGAGCGGCGCGGCCTTCCCCACCGTCGACAAGACCGGCATCAAGCCCTGCACCGACGCCCAGACCACCTCCCCGGCCTCGTTCTGCCCCTCCACCAACCAGATCCAGCTGGACCTCCCGTCACTGGTGAAGATCGGCACACCCCCGAAGAAGGGCACCAAGGGCGGCATCGGCGACTTCGCGGCCTTCGCCGTGATCGCCTCCCGCTTCTCCCTCTCCATCCAGCACGCCACGGGCTTCAAACTGGATGACGACGCCGCGGGCCAACGCACCGCCTGCCTGACCGGCGCCTGGGCAGGCCTGACGAACCGTCCGGACCCGGCAGCGGGCCTGCGACTCTCCCCCGGCGACCTGGACGAGGCAGTGGCCGAACTCCTGGCCGACAACAGCCTCATCGCCTCCGACGTGAACGGCAAAGCCGTCCCCTCTGGCTTCGCCCGCGTGGAGGCGTTCGGCGACGGCTTCTTCCGAGGCTCCTCGTACTGCGTGAAGAAGTATTCGATTTGAAAATTCCATCGACGCACGTCGATACTTGCCGACGTGCTGACCGATGAAGCCGCGACCTACGCCTCGTGGTTCTCGACCCTGTCCGACCCCACCCGAGTCCGGCTGCTGCACCACGTGGCCTCAGCCCCGGCCCCGGTCACCGTCGGCGAACTGACCACCCTGCTGGGCGTGAGCCAGTCCACCTGCTCCCACCACGTCCGCAAACTGGCCGAGGTCGGCTTCATCCAGGTCCAGCGCGAGGGCACAGCCACCCTCGTCTCCGTGAACCCGGCCTGCTGCACGGACCTCCCCCACGCCGCCGACGCCGTGATGGGCGCCCTGACCACAGGCACGGTGACCCCGGTCTCCGGCGTGACGATCCGCGCCATGACCGCCGCCGACTGGCCGGAAGTCCGCCGCATCTACGGCGAGGGCATAGCCACCGGCAACGCCACCTTCGAAACCGAAGTGCCCTCCCGCCGCACCCTCGAATCCAAGTGGCTGCCAGACCACCGCTGGATCGCCGTGGTGGACGGCGCGGTGGCAGGCTGGGCCGCCGCCACCCCGGTCTCGGCCCGCGAGTGCTACTCCGGCGTCGCCGAGACCTCGATCTACGTCGGCGACGCCCACCAGGGCCGAGGCGTGGGCAAAACCCTGCTGCACCACCAGGTCTCGGCCGCCGACGCCGACGGCCTGTGGACCCTGCAGGCCGTGATCTTCCCGGAGAACCGGGCCAGCATCGCCCTGCACCACCGAGCGGGCTTCCGAACCGTGGGCGTGCGCGAACGAATCGCCCAACACCACGGCGAATGGCGAGACACGGTCCTACTGGAACGCCGCCGCCCCTAGTGGTGCTTGGTCAGGTCGGGCTGCACTTCAGCGGTCGCGGTCTCACGGTCCTGCGCTCGTGAGTTGGTTGTAGACACCGGTTGATGTAATCGATTACAGATCACTCCAACTACTGCCAACAGTGCTGGCACGCGCCCCCCAAATCAATACAACGCAGCAGCCAGATTCCGCCGAGCCGCCGCGACCCGAGGATCATCCGACGGAAACAGCTCGAACAGCCCGACCAAATGCTGCCGAACCCGATCCCGCTCATCCCCGTAAACCCGCCGAACAGTGCCGACAAGCCGAGCAAAAGCCTCTTCAACCTGCTGCAAGGCAACCTGAGCATCGGCAGCGGCCAACTGAGCCTCAACATCCTCAGGAGAAGCATCAGCCTTGGCGATCACCTCAGGATCAACAGCCTCGGCCCGCTCAGCAAACCGAGCCTGTGCCAATCCTTCCTTGGCCAGCTCATTAGCAGGCTCAACAGCAAGAATCTGCGAGTAATACTCCTGAGCGGCAGCATAATCGCCACGCTCGAAGGCTTCCTCGGCAGCAACGATCCGAGGATCCTCGACCACGTCCTCCTCAGCAGGAGCGGTGGCCCGGGCCTCCCCGGCCCGAATCCCGGGCAGCCGATCCCGCAGCGCGTCCAACAACCGAGCAATCCACTGCGAAAGCTCACCGTCGGCAATCGGACCGGCAAACGCATCAATGGGCTGACCAGCAGCAACGGCCACCACGGTAGGCACGGACTGCACCCCGAAGGCCTGCCCGATCCGAGGCGCCTGCTCCAGGTCGACCCGAGCCAGAATCCACGAGCCACCCGAGGACGTAGCCAAGCGGGTGAGCGAAGCGGCGAGCTGCTGCGACTCCGGGCTGTAGGAGGCCCCGAGCAGCACCACGACAGGCACCTGCAGGGACTGCTCGACGACAGCCTGGAACGAGGCTTCGGTGACGTCCACGATCCACGGCACGGAGCCGTTATCAGCCGGAGCACCGGAGGCAGGCGCGGCGGCAGCCTGGCGGGCGGCATCGGCTCGGGCCTTCAGGGCGCCCAGATCGACGGCGCCCGAGAGCGCGGCGGACAGTGCGGCGGTCTTGCGAGGATCAGGCCTTGTCACGTGTTCCATCCTGGCACGGCTAGTTCCCGGACCGGGTCCAGGGCCATCGGGTTGACGCGCATCGCGTCGTTGGCCGAAGCGATGCGTAGAGCGAGCGGTGTCATCAGCTCGATGAACCGCGAAGTTCCGGCGGCGCCCAACGCCTCCCACGGCGCGAGAGCAGCAGCATCAGTTGCATGCTCTACCGCGGCGAGGTCGCCGGGCAGGTCCGAAACGGCTTCCCACTCCTCGAGACTCCAACCACGTGCGGTGCGCATGTATGCCGGATCGAGGGAATGTTCACGGGCGTAGAGCGCAAGCGCTTGGCACGGGCCGATGCCGTGCGTGACCAAAGCTGCGACATGACCGTCACCGCGGGCCTCGCGCAAGATCGTGCACGCGTGCCACAAGGCCAGGTGCGGTGCGGTAGGCCACGGCAACGCGCGGTTCGCGGCAGCCAGCGGGCGCCCCGCCACGTCGACGGCCAGAGCCGCGGAACGGGCCAGATCAGCGGCTTCGGCGATCTCGGGCGTGTCGACGGAACTCAGCATCCGCCGCAGGGCCAGATCCACCCCCTCCAGCCGGACGCGCAGGTACTCGGCGGGCGAGGCGACGGCCCACGCGTCGGGCAGAGCGCGCGCGACCATGCGTGGGGCGAAGTTGTAGAAGACAGCCGTCACCAACTCCGGGGACGCCGCACCCAGAGGTGCCGCGCGCATGCCGAAGTAGCCCATCCAGCCGCCCTTGCAGCCCAGCGCGTCGGTCGCCGCGCGGGATTCGGGCGTGAAGTACGTGACGTCGTGGTAGGGCTCGAACCTCAGCCACAGCTGTCTCGCGTCCACGCCCGACACGCTAACGCAGCGAACGCCGGTGCACGGATCCGCTCACCGTGCCGGCGTAGAGCGTTCGGCCATCAGGGGAGACCAGGAGAGCCTCGACGCCCTGCTCGGGGCCGCCGAACACCCGCCACGAACGGCCTCCGTCAACGGACCGCAGCACTGCTCCACCCAACGAGCTCAGGTACACCAGCGCGGCCAGCAGGGTGATCACGAATCTCACGAGGTGCGCCTCCGCTCGACTGGAGAAGAAGTCGGCGGCGGAGCCCGATCATGGCGTGTCGGCGAGGTGCTCCTCAACCCGCCGCACCTTGGTGCTCAGCTGGTTCGTGTGGCCCGGCCGGATGTCCGCCTTGAGCACGAGCGAGACCCGCGGGGCGCTGGCCTGCACGGCTTCGGTCGCGCGCTTGACCACGTCCATCACCTCGTCCCACTCTCCCTCGATCAAGGTGAACATCGCGTTCGTCTCGTTGGGCAGGCCCGACTCCCGCACGATCCGCACGGCTTCGGCGACGGCCTTGGCGACGCTTCCCGACGAGTCCGATGCGGACGGAGCGACGCTGAACGCGACAAGCACACGTGCCTCCTGATGATCCAAGCCTTGTACTGACTGGTAGCTTCGGTGCCCATGACACCGCTGCCGTTCGATCCGATCGCCCGCGCGGCCGAGCTGTGGGACGACCGGGTGGGTCCGTCCACCTCGATGGCCGCCGTCACGAGCGTCATGCGTGTCCAGCAAATCATCCAGTCCGCCGTGGACGCAGCCCTCAAACCGCACGGCCTCACGTTCGCCCGCTACGAGGCGTTGGTGCTGCTCTACTTCTCGCGCAAGGGCGCGCTGCCGATGCGGGTCATGGGCGAACGCCTGCAGCTGCACCCCACGAGCGTCACGAACATCGTCGACCGGCTGGAGAGCGACGGCCTGGTCCGCCGCACCCCGCATCCGACCGACCGCCGCACCACACTGGTGGAGATCACCGACGCCGGCCTGCAGCGCCGCGAGGCCGCGACCGCAGCGGTCGTCGAGGTCAACCTGGGCCTCAAGGGCCTCACCGACCGGCAGACCGAACAGCTCACCGACCTGCTCGCCAAGGTGCGCAGGGCGAGCGGCGACTTCGAGGATTAATTCGTTTGGCACAGCCGCACGTCTGTGGCGTCATGTGCCCATGCAGTGGGAACGGCCGGACAGGTCGATCATCGCCCTTGTCAGCGCCCCCAGCGGCTTCGCGGGGCGCACCCGGCCGATCCCGGTCGAGACGCCCAACTGGAACCACGTCGAGCCGATCAACACCGCGTTGCGGGAGCTGCTCGGCGTGCCGACCAGCGTGCTGCGCCTCGTCTCGGTGGAAGGCGGCCGGGTCCCGTTCGGCGGCGTCGTCACCTACCACGTCGAAGCGCACGGCGAACCCGACCGCACCCACCTCGAACCCGCCGAGGAACCCGAGGCCGACGCCGAGCACCGGCTGCCGTGGGCACGCCTGGGCGGACCGTCCGAACTGGTCGAATGGGCCGACACGGTGATCACCCGCACCGGGCCCGCCGCGCAGGTGCGGTCGTGGAACCTGTCCAGCGTGCACCGGCTGCCCACCACCGACGGACCGGTGTGGCTCAAGGCCGTGCCGTCGTTCTTCACCGACGAAGGCGCCGTGATCAAGATGGTCGCCGCGCACGACCCGACGCTGGTGCCGGAGGTGCTGGCCACCGCGCCGAACCGGGTGCTGCTCAGCCAGGCAGAGGGCGGCAACTGCTGGCACCTCACGCCGGAGATGGTCGAGCGGGTCGTGCCGCGCTGGGTCGCCGTGCAGCACGCGCTCGCCGGCGAACCCCAGCTCACGCCGACGACCGTGCCGATGCCGTCGTTCGGGCTCCCGGACACGCTCGTCCACGGCGACTTCCACCCCGGCAACTGGCGCAGCAGCGGCGTGGTGATCGACTGGTCCGACGCCTGCTGGGGCCACCCGGCGCTGGACGCGTGCCGGCTCATGGAGTTCAACCGCGACCTGCGCGACGTGATCAGTCGCGTGTGGAGCGAGGCGTGGCTCGCACTGCGCCCCGACAGCGACCCGTTCACAGCGCTCGAGGTCGCCCGCCGGGCCTCGCACCTGCACAACGCCGTGAAGTACCAGGAGTTCCTGGACAACATCGAGACCTCCGAGCGGATCTACCACGAGGGTGATCCGCAGGGTGAGCTCCGCGCTGTCCGGGAGCTCGTGAGCCGATGACCGAGCGGACGGTCGTCGCCCTGGTCAGCGCGCCCAGCGGGTTCGCGGGCATGCGCACCAGCCTGCTGAGGATGATCGGCGTCGAGGGTGGCGAACGGGTGGCCCGTCACGCCGGAACACGCCGAGCTGATCCAGCCGCGGCGGGTGGCGGTGCGGAACGCGCTGGCCGGGGCGCCGCAGGTCCGCCGACGTGCGTGCCGATGCCAAGGTTCGGACTGATCGCCTACAGCGGGCCCGAGATCCGCGACCACATCGCGAGGGTGTGGTGCGAGGCGTGGCTCGCACACCGTCCGGACAGCGACCCGCAGGTGGAGCTCAGAGCTGCTCGGGCGCTGCTTCGGTAGCGGTCCCGTCGAGGCGGCCGGTCTTCGCGGCCCAGCGCTCGAAGATCACCGTGCCGAACGGCGGGATGCTGGAGAGCAGGCCGAGCACGAGGGTGCGGCCGTCCCACTTGAGCGGCTCCTTCGCCATCAGCGTCACGAGCACGAAGCCGACGAAGACGACGCCGTGGATCGGGCCGAAGATCTTGACGCCGATCTCGTTCTGCACGACGACGTACTTGAAGAACATCCCGAGCAGCAGGCCCGCCCAGGAGATCGCCTCGGCGAGGGCGAAGATGCGGAACCGTCCGGCCACGCTGGAGAACGTCATGGCTCCCCATCATGAACCGTGACGGGGAGCACACGACACCGGGGCCTGTCCTATTCCTCCCATTTGAAGACACGCGACGCGAGGAACCCGACGACGAGCGCGAAGCCGATCAGCACGGCCGACGGCACCACCAGCGCCTCGATCCCCTTGCCCCGCACGAGAACGTTCAGCATGCCGTCGTTCATGTGCCGCAACGGGAAGATCTTCGACACGGCCTGCAGCCACGCGGGTGCCTGTTCGACCGGGAAGAACGTGCCGGACAGGAACGCCATCGGCAGCACCACGATGTTCGCCGCCGCCGAAGCCGCTTCCTCCGTCTTGGCGAACGCGCCGACCAGCATGCCGAGCGCGAAGAACGCGATGGTTCCCAGCAGCAGCAACGGAATCGCGAGCCACCACGACCCGGACAGCTTCAACCCGAACACCGGCAGCATCGCGATGCCCACGAAGATCCCGCCCTGCACCAGCGCGACGCCCGTGCTGACCAGCAACCGGGACGACAGCACGGAAGTCGCGGACACGGGCGCGAGCCGGATTCGCCGCAGGACCTGCTTCCGCCGCCACGACACGAGCGTCAGCGCGGATCCGAACACCGCGGACACCGCCACACCCCACGACAGGATGCCCGGCGTCAGGAACTGGATCGGTTTGAGGGAGGCGTCCTCGACCTTCTCCGCGGCGAACGTGAAGCGCGGCGGCTGGCCGGTCGCGGCGACGTTCGCCTTGTCCACGAACCCGTTGACGATCCCGAGCACCGTCGCGGACTTGACCTGGTCGCTCTGCGCGAACCGGACCTCCAGCTGCTGGCCGCGCACGATCAGCGCCGCGGGCAGGTCGCCGTCCTTCACCTTCTGCACCGCGGCATCGACGTCGTTGTACTGCTCCAGCTCCAGCACACCGCTGTCGCGGAGTGCGCTGACGACCTGGCCGTCACCGACCACCGCGATCTTGGTCTTGTCGGCGCCGACGTCGCGCAGGATCAGACCGAAGATCACCAGGAACATCAACGGGAACAGGAAGGTGAAGAACAGCGTCACCTTGTCCCGGACGAACCCCTTGAGCATCGCCAGCGAGAGCGTCCTGAACGCGGTCATGCGCGGTACTCCCGTCCGGTCAGGTCGAGGAAGACGTCCTCGAGAGTGGCGGCGCGGACCTGCAATCCGTCCAGCGCACCGCGTTCGGCCAAAGCGGAGAGCACGGGAGCGGGTCGGCGAGTGGAGATCGTCAGCGACACCTCGTTCTCGTGCGCCTCCTCCACACCGTCCAGCGCGGACGCGTCCACAACGGACAGAGCGCCCTTCTGCAACGTCACGTGGGTGGGCGCGTCGAGGCCGCGCACCAGCACCGCGGGCGGGTCGAGCGCGAGGATCCTGCCTTCGTCCATGATGGCCACGCGGTCGCAGAGGATCTCGGCCTCGTCGAGGTAGTGCGTGGTGTAGACGATGGTCTTGCCGCGTTCCTGGATCGCGCGCAGCACGTCCCAGAGGTTGCGGCGCGCCTGAGGGTCGAGCGCCGCGGTCGGTTCGTCGAGGAACACGACGTCCGGGTCGTGCACCAGCGCGCACGCGATCGAGAGCCGCTGCCGCTGGCCGCCGGAGAGCTTGTTCTCCTGCTCGTTCGCCTTGTCCGCGAGGCCGACGAGCTCGAGCATGTCCGCGGCCGTGCCGGGGCTCACGCCGTAGAGCGCGCCGAACGTCTGCAGCTGCTCCTTCGCGGTCAGCTTCTCGAAGAACGACGACGCCTGCAGCTGCACACCGATGCGCGGCAACAGCTTCACGTTGCGCGGCCACGGACTCTCGCCCAGCAGCCGCACTTCGCCGCTGTCCGGTTCGCGCAGCCCTTCGATGATCTCCAGCGTCGTGGTCTTGCCAGCGCCGTTGGGCCCCAGGATGCCGAAGAACTCACCCTCCGCCACGGTGAACGAGACCCCGTCCACCGCTGTCAGCTCGCCGTAGCTCTTGCGGATGTCCCGCACCACGACCGCCGAACGTTCCCCTGTCATGGACGGGACGTTAGGTCAGCGAGGCCCGGTCGCCGTGGTGAAACGACGAAAGTCGGAGCGAAGTCGAGACGTTCGGCTCAACAGCCCGCCACCAGCAGCGGGCACTCGGTGTAGACGTCGTTGAGCTGCCGCAGCGCCGCGGCGAACTGTTCGAACCTGGCGCGCGGGGCCGCCCGGCGGACGTCGCTGATCACCTGCCAGAGGTAGCGGTGCTCGGCGGTCTCGATGATCGTCAGCGACGGCTCGTCCCTGGTGTCGCAGGCGAACGCGAGGGCGACCGTCGCGGCGCGCAGGCACGCCGTCGCGAGCGTCACGCAGTCCTCGACCAGCGGGCGGTCGTCCTGGACGCGCACCACACCGGCGACGGCGAACCGCACGACCTGCATCAGCACGAGGTAGAGGCGCTGGCCTGCCTGCGCGCGTTCGTTCGGCAGGTACTCGGTGCCGTGGCCGGGAGTCACGACGGTCATGCCGACCTGAGGGCGGCGCAGCACGTGGTCGAAGAGCGCGGTCGGTGCCCAGAGCATCGTGCGCCAGCCGTCCTCGCTGATCGAGGTGCCCATCCTGGCCGCGTTCTCCAGCACGTCGAGGTAGGCGATCAGGACGCTGGACAGGAACACGCCGCCGCGGTCGCCACCGACCCGCACGACGCCGAAGTGCTCGTCGTGACGCACGTCACCGTGGTCGACACCGGGCTTCCACTCGATCACGTCGCTGCTCGCGAGCACGACGCGGGCGAGCCGCTGGTGCACGGGCGACGCCGAGAGCACCGTGTCGTCCAACCCCATCTGGACGAGCATGGACGCTGCGTGCTGCAACGACTCACGTCTTTGCGGCACGAGGTCGGGGTGCAGCAGCCGGAAAGGTTCCACGTGTCCCCCTCCCCTCAGTTGGTTGTCCTCACAATGAACGGCGGGAAGCGTGAAGTCATCCGGATGAACCGCAGCGTTACGTCTCAGTTGGAACGTTTCAGTTCGACTGGGCCCAGGCGACGAGCTGGCCGCGAGTCGAAAGATTCAACGCGGTTTTCACGTTGTGCACGTGGGATTCCACGGTCCGGTGCGAGATCCCGAGCTTCGCGGCGATCTGCACGTTGGTCATGCCCTGCGCCACCAGCTCGACGACCATGCGCTGCCGGTCGCTCAGCACGGCGTGCCGCACGATCTTCTTGTCCAGCGCGGTTTCCACGGCGTGACAGACGTCCATCGCCCGGCCGGCGTTCACCGCCCGTGTGAAAGCCGCACGGGACAAGGCTTCCCGCGCGACGCCGAGAACCTCGTCGACCTTCCGCCGCCACCACGGTTGCGCCGAAACAACCCAGGTCGCGCGCATCTGTTCGCACGCCACCAGCAACCGCACGCCGACCTCGTGCCGTCCGGACAACACGGCGACCACGGCACGACCTTCGACCGACTCCAGCACCGCTCGTGGCACGTGCGCCGACATCCGCACGCCCTCGGCGAACCGCGCACCCGCGGTGGCCAGATCACCCTTTTCCAGAGCGATGCAGCCCCACGTGTGCACGGCGATGGCAACGATGTCTGCCCGCGCGTGCGCTCTCAGCACCGGCAGCGCGTCCCCGACCAACAGGTCCGCTTCGTCGTCCGCGCCGCTGCCCAGCAGGCACCAGGCGAGGTTCTGCCGCGACACGGCCACGCTCACCTCGTTGCCGTTGCGCACACCGCACTCGATCGATCGGCGCAGCGCCCAGACGGTGTTCGGCACATCGCCCAGTCCGTCGTAAGCACCCGCCAGCGTCCGGTAGAGGCGGCACATGATCTCCTGCTGGCCACCGGCTTCCGCGGTCTCGATCGCCTCGGTCGCGAACTTGACCGCCTCGTCGTGCCGCTCCTCGTGTCCAGCCAACAGAGACGCGTACTCCAGCGCGAGGGTCCGGTAGCGCGCGTCGGCGGGCGTCTGGTCCAGCACCTGCATCAGCACCGCACCCGCCTCGGCGAAGTAGCCGCGGTCGAAGCACACCCGCAGCAACATCGTGGCGAGCATCAGGCGTCGTTCGTCGTGCGGCGCCACCAGACGGGCGAACGCGTACACCGCGTTGTCGTACTCCTGGTGCAGCGCCTTCACCTGCTCCGGCGCCAGAATCGACGACGCCACACCGGGTTCCCCCAGCCCGCAGAGCCACTCGATGATCCGTTCGGCCGTCACGCCGTGCTCGTCGTGCTCCCGCAGGCGTTCCTCCGCGTAGAGGCGGACCGATTCGAGCATCCGGAAGCGGAGGTCGTTCTCCCGCACCACCAACGACTTCGCCTGCAACGCCGTGAGCAGGCCGATCACCGGTCCGCCCTGCACGACCTGGGCGACGTCGAGCCCGAACCCGCCCGGCAGCAGCGCGAGCCTGCGGAAGAGCTCCTTCTCGTACTTCGTCAGCAGGTCGTGGCTCCACGCGACGGCCGCGCGCAGGCTCTGGTGCCGCGTCTCCTCGCCGGCGTCGCTCAGCAGGTCGAGCCGCTGGTCGAGACGGTCCGCGAGCTCGGACAACGGCACCGATCGCGACACCTTCGCGGCCAGTTCCACCGCGAGCGGCACGCCGTCCAGCCGCGCGCACACGGCCGCGATCGCGTCCTCGTCGCCCCGCACCCCGGCACGTTCGGCGAAGAGACGGACCGCGTCCTGCTCCATGCCGTGCACCGGGTAGACGGCCTCACCGACGGCCCGCAACGCCTCCCGGCTCGTGGCCAACACCTGCACGTTCGGACAACGCGACAACAGCGCGTCGACGACGTCGCAGCACTCCTCGACGAGGTGCTCGCAGTTGTCGACGAGCAGCAGAACCCTGCGGTTGCCGAGCTCCGCGAGCAACGTCGTCCGCAGCTCGACCCCCGCGTGCTGGTACACCCCAACGGCTTCCGCGAACGACTGCACCACCTGGTCAGGACGGCTGAGCCGCCCCAGCTCCACCGAGCGGACCTCGATCTTCCTGGCGCGCCTGGCGACCTCCACCGCGAGCCGCGTCTTGCCGACCCCCGCCGCCCCGACGAGCGTGAGCATCCTGTGCTGCCGCAACAACGACAGCAGCTCGGCCAGCTCGATCTCCCTGCCGACGAACGCGTCGTCGTACGCAGGCAGCTCGGTGACCACAGTGGACGTAGCGGACCGCTGCCGGTAGGCACGCTGACGGCACGCGTTCGAGCAGTACCGCGCCCGCGACGGCCGGGGCGCGAATTCCGTGCCACAGCTCGCGCAGGTGCCCATCAGACGAGCGTACGACCGTTTCGGCGTCTCAATTGGAAAGTGTGTGAAGGCCGACCTCGAGCGTGGTCCCCGACCAGAGCTCCGCGAGCTCGATCCGATCCTTGTTCCGGCTGAGCCACCCGCTCCGAATCCGCTCCACCACCTGCGTCTTCGCCGTGTCCGCGGTCTCCGCCTTGATCACGATGTCCCTGCCGTTCTCCAGGTGGACCACAGCGCGCGGGAACCGCGGCGCGTGCGGCACGAACTCCCCCGTCCCCGGCACTACGGGATACATCCCGAGCACGCTGAACACGTACCAGGCCGACATCGTGCCGAGGTCGTCGTTGCCCGTGACACCGGCGGGCCCGTTGACGAACAACGTCTGCGCGGCCCTGACCACCACCGAGGTCTTCTCGGGCCTGCCGATCAACGCGTACATCCACGGCACGTGCAGATCCGGCTCGTTGTTGGGGTTGTACCTGAACTGGTTGTAGTAGTCGTACGGCCCGACAACCCACTTCTCCCGCACCGTTCGCTTCGGGTCGACGAGCAGATCGGCGTAGGCGAAGAAGTCATCGAGCCGCGCCTCGGCCGCCGCCTTGCCGCCGAGCGCCGTGATGAGCCCGCTGACGTCGTGCTGGGCGAGCCACTGGTACTGCCAGGCCGTACCCTCGTGGAACCCTTCCGGTCCCTGCGGGTTGAACGGGCTGAGCCACGCCCCGCTCTGCAGCTTGGGCCGAGGGAACCCGGTGAACCCGCGATCGGTGACGCCGTGGTCCCACAGGGTGCGGTGGTTGAGCCCTCGCCTGCGCAGCCGTTCCGCATCCTCCCGGTGCCCGAGTTCCTCCGCCATGATCGACAGCGTCGCATCGGCCAACGCGTACTCGAGGGTCGCGGACGCCCCGTGGTGCGGGTCGGTGTCCTGCCCCTTCTTCGGGAAGCGCTTGTCGTACTGAACAAATCCTTTCGCGAGGTAGTTCGGGTTGCCCGACCGCCCCTGGAATCGTGAACTCTCCGGCGGGACTCCGTCGGCGTTCTGCAGCAACGCCCGGTAAGCCTGCTCCTCGAACCCCCTGAGGTGCCCGAACCGCCACAGGTCGACCAGGAACGGCGTGATCGGGTCCCCGGTCATGCAGTTGGTCTCCTGGTTCGCGAACGCCCACCGCGGAAGCCACCCGCCCTGCTCGTGAATCGCGAGGACACTCCTGGCGATGTCCTTCGAGCGTTGCGTGCGGATCAGCGAGAGCAACTGGTTGTGCGCGCGGTAGGTGTCCCACAGCGAGTAGTACTCGTAGTACGTCCAGCCCTCAGCCTTGTGGATCTGGTTGTCGAAGCCGCGATACCGGCCGTCGACGTCGCTGCCCGTCAACGGCTGCAACAGGACGTGGTAGAGCGCGGTGTAGAAAACCGCCCGCTCGTCCCAGTCCTCGGTCTCGATCTCGATGCAACACAGCTCCTGCCGCCACGCGTCCTGAGCTTCGTTGCGGATGTCGTCGAAGGACTTGCCCTCCGTCTCCGCGCGCAGGTTGTTCGCCGCACCTTGTCCGTCCACCTGGGACAGTGCGGTGCACGCCGTGACCGGGCCCGGTTCGAACGTGACCCAGGCACCCCTCAACCCGGCGCCGCCCGTGGATTCCCGTTGTCCCGGCTCGGCCCCGCTGGGCGACCACGTTCCGAACTCGTTGAAGGGCCTGTCGAATCTCGTGGTGAAGTAGGTGGTGTACGGTCGCCCGCCGCAGAACGCCTGCGTCTCCACGGTTCCCGTGATCGTGCGATCGTCGACCACCTTGACGCTGCTCGCGAACACCGGCTCTTTGTCGTTGGCCTGGCCGACGTTGACGAGCAGCGTTCCGTTGACACCACTGGGGAAGGTGTAGCGCTCGACCCCCACCCGCGTGGTCGCGGTGCACTCGACCGTGATGTCGCGGTCCAGCTTGACCTTGTAGTAACCGGGCTTGCCGATCTCACCGTCGTGCGTGTATCTCGCGCCGTACCGCTTGTGGTCGAAGCTGCTCGGGAGGGTGCCGAACGTGGGCAGGATCGGGACGAGGCCGCCCTGCTCCCAGCAACCGGCCCCAGACAGGAAGAAGTGCCCGAAGCCTCGGATCACCGGATCGTCGTACCGATAGCCGGCGTAGTGCGAGCCGACCGGACTGGAATGGGTCTTACCGAAGGGCATGGACGCCCCGGGGAACGTGTTGCCCTCGTCCTTTGTGCCGATGAACGTGTTGACCGACTCAATGGGATCCAGTGCGTCCACACACCCCACCCTAGTTCGGATTCCCAGGCGTGGCGGGGCCTGCACTGTGGTCCGGTCGGGTGACACCCGACGAACCCACCGCGCCCCACCCACGCACGTATCCGAGAGGCCTGCCGGCGCACCCCCCGAGAACCCACGCTCCACACAGGATCGAAAGGTCCAGCGAACGCCGAGACCGCAACGGCGTGGCAGACCACCATCACCGATTCGCCCTCACCAGACACCGACAACGCTGTCCGCCCAGCACCGCCACAACTACCCGCTTGACCGGTTCCGGAGCTGTTGACAAGGGCGTGAAGCCGGGGTGAGATACGGCCACTATGACAACGTTGTCCCCGAGCGGACCGGTAGCCGGTCAGCGCAAGGTCCGTCGCGCGACGATGAACGACGTCGCACGGCTGGCGGGCGTGAGCATCAAAACCGTCTCGCGCGTCGTGAACGACGAGCCGGGTGTGCACCCGTCCACCGCCGAGCGCGTGCTGGCCGCCATCGACCAGCTCGGGTTCCGGCGGAACCTGAGCGCCCGCAACCTGCGCCGCGGCTCGTCCACCGGCACCATCGGGCTCGTGCTGGAGGACGTCGGCAACCCGTTCTACTCCGGGGTGACCCGCGCTGTCGAGGAAATCGCCCGTCTGCGCGGCAGGCAGGTGATCTCGGGGTCGTCGGACGAGGATCCCGGCCGCGAACGTGAACTGGCGCTGGAGTTCTGCAGCCGCAGGGTCGACGGGCTGCTGATCGTTCCCGCCGGCCTGCAGCACAGCTACCTGGTGCCGGAGATGCGTGCGGGCACGCCCGTCGTGTTCCTCGACCGGCCCGCCGGCGACGTCGTCGCGGACACCGTGCTGGTCGACAACATCGGCGGCACGGTGGAAGCCGTCACCCATCTGGCCGCACACGGACATCGTCGCATCGCGTTCCTCGGCGACGCGCCGGACATCTTCACCGCCAACGAACGTCTGCGCGGCTACCGCGAGGGCTGTGTGCGTGCGGGCATCGGCTACCACGAGGAACTCGTGGCGATGGGGCCGCACGACCAAGCCACCGTGGTGACGGCGCTGCAACGGTTGCAGAGCATGCGGGAGCCCGCGACGGCGATCGTGGCCGGCAACAACCGCATCACCGTGCACATCCTGCGCTCGCTCGCGGGTGTCGCGGAACGGCCCGCGCTGGTGGGCTTCGACGACTTCGAGCTCGCCGACCTGCTGTCGCCGCCGGTGACCGTGATCGCGCACGACGCGAGCGCGCTGGGCAAGGCGGCCACCGATTTGTTGTTCGCCCGACTGGACGGCGACAACTCACCACCGCGCCGCGTCGTGCTGCCGGTGCGCTTGGTGCCACGAGGATCCGGGGAGGTCCACGCGTGAGTTCTGGTGTGCTCCACCAGCCTGTCAGCCTGCCGGCCAACCAGCCGAAGCAGTTCTACCGCGGCGGCGAGGCGATCGCCGCGTTGCGCGGTGGCAAGAGCGGCGACTTCGGACCGGAGGACTGGGTGGCCTCGACGACGACGCTGTTCGGGCGCAGCGATGCGGGGTTGACAACGTTGCCGAACGGCGTGCTGCTGCGTGACGCGGTCGAGGCGGACCCGACCGGATGGCTCGGCGCGGACCACGTCGAGAAGTTCGGCGCGGACACGGCATTGCTGGTGAAGCTGCTCGACGCGGGGCAGCGCCTGCCGGTGCACTGCCATCCCTCCAACGCCTTCGCGTCCTCGCACCTGAACTGCCGCCACGGCAAGACGGAGGCGTGGATCGTCGTCGGCACGACCGGGCCGGACCCGACCGTCTACATCGGATTCCGCGACGACGTGCCGGCCCAGACCGTCGCGGAATGGGTGGCGCGGCAGGACACCAGGGCGATGCTCGACTCGCTGAACCCGGTTCGCGTCCGGCCGGGCGACACGGTCTTCGTGCCCGCCGGTGTGCCGCACGCGATCGGCGAGGGTGTGTTCATCGTCGAACTGCAACAGCCCACGGACTTCTCGGTGACGCTGGAGTGGCGGGGCTTCCTCGCCAACGCGGACATCGGTCACCTGGGCCTCGGCTACGACGTCGCGCTGGACTGCGTCGACCGGCACGGCTGGGGCGGCAGGCTGGAGAAGCTCGTACACCAGACGTCCGAGAAGTGGGCGCCGTCGGTCGACCTGCTCGGCCACGACGCCGACCCGTTCTTCCAGGCCGACCGCCTGCACGTGGAGGGTTCCTTCACGCTGGAGCCGTCGTTCGCCGTGCTGGTGGTGCTGGAGGGGGCAGGCCGGCTCGGTGAGCTGGAGGTCCGCAAGGGCAGCACCGTCGTCATCCCGCACGCGGCGGGCGAGCTCGGCCTGACCGGTGACGTGGTCGCGATCCGCTGCCGTCCGCCCGTACTGACAGCAGTTTCAGCAGCAGAGGATGTGAGGCCATGAGCGAGCCGTTGCTGGAGGCTCGTGAGCTCACGAAGAACTACGGCACCGTGGAAGCGCTCCGCGGTGCGTCGTTCACCGCCTACCCCGGCGAGGTCGTGTCGCTGATCGGCGACAACGGCGCCGGGAAGTCCACCCTGGTGAAGTGCCTGTCCGGGGTGGAGCAGCCGACGAGCGGAACCATGGTGTTCGACGGCGAGCCCATCACGCTGAGCTCTCCCAACGACGCCCGCGACCGCGGCATCGAAACGGTGTTCCAGGACCTCGCGGTCGCGCCGGACCTCGACCCGGCCGCGAACATGTTCCTGGGCAGGGAGATCCTGAAGCCCGGTGTGCTGGGCTGGCTGGGCGTGCTCGACAAGAAGGCGATGCGCCGGCAGGCCGTGGAGCACTTCACCCGGTTCGGCGCGTCGCTGCAGAGCATCGACGTACCGATCGCGGCGCTGTCCGGCGGGCAACGCCAGTCGGTCGCGGTCGCGCGTTCCGTGGCGTGGGCGTCGAAGCTCGTGTTCATGGACGAGCCGACGGCCGCTCTCGGTGTGGTGCAACGGGAACGTGTGCTGGACGTGATCAAGCGCGTGCGCGACGAAGGCGTCGCGGTGGTGCTGATCTCGCACAACATGCCCGAGGTGCTGTCGGTCTCCGACCGCGTCGAGGTGCTGCGCCTCGGCCGCCGCGTGGCCCGCTTCAAGGCCGCGGACACGACCGTTGAAGAGCTCGTCGGCGCGATGACCGGCGCACTGTCGCAAGAGGACGCCGCATGATGACCAATGAGAAGACAACGTTGTCATCTCGATCGGACGAACAGCGCCCCTCGTTGCTGAAGCGTCTGACCGGCGCGAACACGCTGTGGATCGGCCTGGTACTGCTGGCGCTGGTCGCCGTGTTCGGCGCCATCCGCCCGGACGCGGTGTTCCGGATCGACACCTTCCAGTACCTGCTGGCCGAAACCTCCGTGCTGCTGGTGCTCTCGGTAGGCATGACGTTCGTGATCATCACGTCCGGCATCGACCTGTCCGTGGGCTCGGTGCTGGTGTTCGCGAGCGTCTCGTCCGCGATGGCGATGAACGCGGTCTCCGGCGGGGACGCGACGAACGCCGGCTGGGGCGTGATCGCGTTCGGTCTGCTGGTCGCGGTGGTCAGCGGTGCGGTGTGGGGTCTGCTGAACGGCCTGTTGATCTCGCGTGCGAAGATCCCGCCGCTGATC
The DNA here is from genome assembly GCF_016907955.1 of Lentzea nigeriaca. Taxonomy (GTDB): domain Bacteria; phylum Actinomycetota; class Actinomycetes; order Mycobacteriales; family Pseudonocardiaceae; genus Lentzea; species Lentzea nigeriaca. Next base: position 536,133 of record NZ_JAFBCX010000005.1, read on the forward strand.
GTCACCCTGGGTTCGTTCGGCGCGGCGCAGGGCGCGGCCCTGTTGCTGAACAACGGTTCCAACGTGTCCGGCATCCCGGACAAGCTGAACCGCACCTTCGGCTTCGGCACGTACTTCGGCATCCCGAACATCGTGATCGTGGCCGCGATCGTCACCGCCGCGGGCGCGCTTCTGTTGTCCACGACCCGGTTCGGCCGCTACACGTACGCGGTCGGCTCGAACGAGGAGGCGGCCAGGCGCGTCGGCATCTCGGTGCGCGGTCACCTCACGAAGGTGTACCTGCTCGCGGGCACCCTGGCGGGTCTCGCGGGTTTCATGGGCAACGCGTTCTTCCGCGTCGCGGTGGTCACGGGCCACGAGACGGACAACCTGAACGCGATCGCCGCCGTCGTCCTGGGTGGCACCAGCATCTTCGGCGGCACGGGTTCGATGCTGGGCACGGTGTTCGGCGTGTTCATCCCGGCGGTGTTGGAGAAGGGCCTCGTGATCATCGGGGTCAAGGAGTTCTGGCAGCCGATCGCCGTCGCGATCGTGCTGGTGGCCGCCGTGTGGCTGGACCAGACACGGCGGCGGGCGCGCAACCAACGTTAGGGAAAGGTGCTGGACCAATGAAGATCCGCTCCGCAGTGGCCCTTTCAGCCGTGTTCCTGCTCGCCGCGTGTGGCGGAGGCGGGCAGATCGGCGATTCGGGTTCTGGCAACTCCCCCGCGAACAAGAAGCTGGTGCTCATCCCCGGCATCACGGCCGAACCGTTCTACATCTCGATGCAGTGCGGCTTCCAGGAGGCGGCCAAGGCCGCCGGCTACGAGTTCGACACGCAGGCGCCCGCCAAGTTCGACGCGGCCCAGCAAACCCCGATCGTCACGGGCATTCTCGCCTCCAAGCCCGCCGCTGTGCTCATCGCACCGACCGACGACAAGGCCATGGCGGGCCCGATGAAGCAGCTCAAGGACGCGGGCATCAAGGTCGTCGAGGTCGACACCAAGCTCCAGGACACCTCGATCGCCTCGTCCACGATCTCGTCCAACAACGAGCAAGGCGGCAAGCTCGCCGCCGAGACGATCAACAAGCTCACCGCCGGCAAGACCGGCTCGGTGCTGGTGCTGAACACCAAGGCCGGCACGTCCACGACCGACGCCCGCGCCAAGGGCTTCGAGGACGAGATCAAGAAGTACTCGAACCTCAAGTACATCGGCCAGCAGTACACCGACAACGAGCCCGCCACCGCGGCCTCGAAGGTGACCGCGACCCTGGCCGCGAACCCGGACCTGATCGGGGTGTTCGCCACGAACCTGAACACCGGTGAGGGCGCGGCGACCGGCCTGCGCAACGCGGGCAAGACGGGTGCGGTGAACCTGGTCGGGTTCGACGCCTCACCGAAGCAGGTGCAGGACCTGCAGGCGGGCACCGTGCAGGCGTTGATCGCCCAGGATCCCGGCACGATCGGCAAGCAGGGCGTCGAGCAGGCGCTCGCGGCGATCGACGGCAAGGCCACCAAGCGGAACATCGAGACCGACCTGGTCGCGATCACGAAGGCCGACGCGGAGAAGAACTCGAAGTACTTCTACAAGCAGTCCTGCTGATCCCCACGTTCAGATCGATGAACGGCGCTCTTGTTCACTGAGGTGGACGAAAGCGCCGTTTCATCGTCAAATGACGAACGTCATCAGGGTTTGGCCGGATCGGCGTAAGACCAGAGTTGTAAGCGGTTGCCACCCTAAGACCGATGTTCCCGTACCCCACAACGCGATGAGCTGGGGTGCCGGCCGGATTCGGCCGGGCAGAAGGGGGAACATCCGAATGCACCGCAGGAAACTGGCGGCGACGCTGGCCGTCCTCACCGCCACGTCACTCATCGCGCCACAGGCACAGGCCGCCACCCAGGAGATCCAGTGGCGGAACTGCTTCACCACCCCACCGCCGGGAGCACCTCCCGGCACGGAACGGCTGGAGTGCGGCAGCTTCACCGCCCCGATGGACTGGAACCACCCGGACAACGGCAAGACCATCACCATCGCGGTCAGCAGGCTCAAGCCCAAGAACGGCACGGCGAAGAGCACCGTCTTCACCAACCCCGGCGGACCGGGCGGGCCGGGGCGCTCGATGCCGCTGATCTACCTCGACCGGCCGAAGCTCAGCGAGAACGCCGAGATCATCGGCATCGACGTGCGCGGCACCGGCGGGAGCAGCAACGTCACGTGCGGGAACGTCGACCCGGTCGGCGTGACGGATCCGCGTGACCGCAGCAAGGCCAACCTCGACCTGCTCTACGGCGCCGTCGAGCTGCAGGCGAAGTTCTGCCAGACCAAGTCAGGCGAGTTCGGCAAGTACGTGACGACCGACCAGACCGTGAAGGATCTCGACCTGCTGCGCCAGCTGCTGGGCAAGAAGAAGGTCAGCTGGCTCGGCTACTCCGGCGGCAGCTGGATGGGTGCCTACTACGCCACGTACTTCCCCAAGACCCTCGACAAGATCGTGCTCGACTCCAACGTCGAGTTCACCGGGCCGTGGCAGCCGATCTTCGACGACTGGGGCATGGGCTTCGAGCGCCGGTTCCGCGTGGACTTCCTGCCGTGGGTGGCGAAGTACGACAACGTCTACCACTTCGGCAAGACCGGCGAGGAGGTGCGCCAGGCCTACGAACGCACGCGCGCCAAGCTGGCCCAGCAACCCGCCACGCGGCCGGAGGGCATCTACTACCCGGTGACGCTCGACTACCTGTTGCGCGGCGCGATGTACAACAAGGCGTCCTTCGCCGGTGCCGCGCAGACGTTCGCGGAGCTCGCCGGTGCGGCACCCGCGCAGTTGTCGGCGCAGGCCGGCTACCCGGACGCCCAGGCCGGCACGGCGTACTCGATCGTCTGCAACGACACGCCGTTCCACGGTGGCCGCAAGTACCTCGAACGGGACGCCGAGCGTGACGGCGCGAAGTGGCCGCTCGTCGGCTTCTACCAGATCATGGGCCCCTGCGCGTTCTGGGACCGTCCGAACGTGCAGCTCAAGCACCCCAACGGAATCGGCGTCGCGCCGACGTTGATGGTGCAGTCGGTGCGCGACCCGGCGACGCCGCTCGAAGGCGCGCAGAAGGCCCACCGGAACTTCCGGAACTCGGTGCTGCTCACCGTGGAGGACGAGGGCGACCACGGCATCTACGGGTTCGGCAACAAGTGCGTCGACGACATCGTCGAGCAGTACCTCGTCGACGGCGTCACGCCCGCGAAGGACCTGAAGTGCCCAGGAGTTCCGCTGCCCGCTCCCGGTGAGACAGCGAAGAACCCGCTCGAAGAGGCACGGAAGATCGCGGCTCAGCTCGGTTGGTAGAAGAGGGGAAACCGATGCAACGCAGGAAAATCGCGGCGGCACTGGCCGTCGTGACGGCAACGTCACTGTGGATCGTCCCGCAGGCGCAGGCCGAGAACGCCTTCGCCAAGCAGGAAATCAAGTGGCAGAAGTGTTTCGACCAGGTCCCGCCCGGCTTCCCGCCCGGTTCGGAACGGCTGGAGTGCGGCACCTTCACCACGCCGATGGACTGGAACAACCCGCACAACGGCAAGACCATCACGATCGCGGTCAGCCGCACGGTTCCGTTGAACGGCAAGGCGAAGACCGCGGTCTTCACCAACCCGGGCGGGCCGGGCGGTGAGGGCCGCACGCTGCCCCTCGCCTTCCTGAGCCGGCCGAAGCTCAGCGAGAACGCCGAGATCTACGGCATCGACGTGCGCGGCACGGGCGCCAGCAGCGACATCACCTGCGGCCTGTACGACACGCTCGGCTCGACGGACCCGCGCGACCGCAGCAAGGCCAACCTCGACCTGCTCTACGGCGGCATGGAGCTGCAGGCGAAGTTCTGCCAGACCAAGTCCGGCGAGTTCGGCAAGTACGTGACGACCGACCAGACCGTGAAGGACCTCGACCTGCTCCGGCAGGTACTGGGACGCAAGAAGGTCGACTGGCTCGGCTACTCCGGCGGCAGCTGGATGGGCGCCTACTACGCCACGTACTTCCCCAAGACCCTCGACAAGATCGTGCTCGACTCCAACGCCCAGTTCACCGGGCCGTGGCAACCGATCTTCGACGACTGGGGCATGGGCTTCGAACGGCGGTTTCGCGTCGACTTCCTCCCGTGGGTCGCGAAGTACGACAACCTCTTCCATCTCGGCAAGACCGGTGAAGAGGTGCGGCAAACCTATGAGCGGACGCGCGCGAAGCTGGCCGCGCAGCCCGTCACCCTGCCGGACGGCATCACCTACTACCCGGTCACGCTGGACGTTCTGCTCCTCCGCGGGCAGTACGGGAAGCACTCGTTCCAGTCCACCGCGCAGAAGCTCGCCGAGCTGGCGGGTGTGGTGCCCGCGCAGCTGAAGGCGCAGGCCGGTTATCCGGACGCGCAGACGGCGACGCTGTACACGATCCTCTGCAACGACACGCCGTTCCAGGGCGGGCGCAGGTACCTGGAGCGCGACGCGGTGAGGGACGGGGCGAGGTGGCCGCTGTTCGGCTACTACCAGATCATGGGCCCGTGCGCGTTCTGGGACCGTCCGAACGTGCAGCTCAAGCACCCCGACGGAATCGGCGTCGCGCCGACGCTGATGGTGCAGTCGGTGCGCGACCCCGCGACGCCGATCGAGGGCGCGCGCAAGGCCCATGCCGGGTTCGCCGGCTCACGGCTGCTGACGGTGAACGACGAGGGTGACCACGGCATCTACGGGCTGGACAACGGTTGTGTCAACGACATCGTCGAGCGCTACCTCGTCGACCGCGTGACGCCGTCCGGTGACCTGTCCTGCCCCGGCGTGCCGCTGCCCGAACCGGGACAGCAGCAGGCCGGTGTGCTGGAGCAGGCGAGGCAGCTGGCGGTTCAGCTCGGCTGGTGAACCTCCAGCACCGCCTCGGACAAGGTGGTGTACCAGGGACTCTCGGTGAACCGGGGGCCGGTCTCCTCGCCCAGGTAGAGGTCGATGTGCCGGCTCCCGCCGAGCCCAGGAGTGAACTCGTCGGTGATCTCCCACGACGACGACGCGAGCTTCTGGCACACGGCGAAGTCCACGTTCGTCCCCTCCGGCGTCTGTCCACAGGAGACGAGCTTGATGCGTGAACCCCGCCGGAGCCCGTCAGCGGCAGCGGAGACGAAGGGCTTCAGGGGTGTGCCGTACGCGTCACGCGGCGCGTCGTCCATCCAGTAGCCCTTGTCGTGGGACCAGTTGAGGTACCGGCCGGAGGCGGTCCGGCCGGTACCTTCGTCCTTCACCGCCTTCGCGAACGACTGCGGGAACGTGCCGAGCAACTCCTTGCCGTGCTCGCAGTCGATGACCGGGCACCCGCGCACCTGTACCGACGGTCCACTGTGGAACTTCTCCACCGCCGTGTAGTACACGGTGACCTGCCAGCCCTCGTCGGTGCCGCCGGACGTGGGCGGGCCGACCTGCCCGGCAGAACACCCGGCCAGGACCAGCACGGCCCACAACCAGCGCACGCCAACCTCCTGTCAGCCCGCCATCACCGTGCCGACGGACACGAACGTGTAGCCCGCGCTCTTCAGCCCGTTCACGGTGTCCCTCAGGTACCCGGTACCGAGGTACGGGTGGTAGAAGAAGCTCGCGACACCATCATCGACCACCTTGAGCTGTTGCGCCGTCTTGATCAGGTCGGCGGGCAACCTGGCGGGGTGGTTGTTGAACGGTTCCGGCTCCACGTTGCCCACCGCTTCCGGCGCCACGACGGAGCCGTAGATGTCGCGGACCAGGTACGGGAAGTACTGGCCGTAGATCTTGTCGTACTGCGGCGTGCCCGTGCCGCACGCACCACCTGGGCAGTATCCGGCGAAGTACAGACCGCGGTCGTAGCGCTTGCCGAAGTTCTGCTGGATGACCTCGTAGTCCACTGCCGACGCGGCGTAGTGCGGCGGCTCGAAGATGGCGGGCCTGGGGAAGCCCGCCGCCGCGAACGCCGACGTCGACGAGTTGATCCTGCTCTGCGCCCACGACGCCGAGTCACCGGGCACCGGGCCGTCGTAGATCACGCTGTCGCTGTCGTCGACATGAGCTGTGTAGAACTCGAAGTCGTTGCCGCTGACGCCGTCGTACGGGTTGATCAGCTTCTCGAACTGGTGGGTGTAGCCGTGCATCAGGATCGTTCCGCCGCGGTTCTGCATGTACCGCAACGCGTTGATCACGTCCGGGCGCTGCGCCAGGGTGTAGGACTGGGCCACGCCGTTCTTGTCCACGCCGTACGGGTTCTCGTACCTCGGGTACGTGGCGATGCTGAACGGAATCCGTTGGCGGTACAGGTAGTCCGCAATCGCCCGCAGCTCGGACGGGTCGGCGTCGGGGCCGACGTCCTCGATGCGCACGAGGGCCCGCTTGCGGTCGGCCATCGTCGGGTTCGAGACCTTGCTGATCAGGTCGGCTGCGGCCAGGTAGCGGTCGCCGTGGTCGACGTAGCTGAACGGGATCTCGCCGATGTAGGTCAGGTTCTTCGCCTTGGTGGCCCAGTTGATCGGCCCGTACGCCGAGCCGTTCGCGATGGCGGGCGCCGACGCGATCGCCGGGTCGGTGATGCGCGTGATCATCAGACCGGCCGGGGTCGCGAGCGAGCTGCGGCCGAGGTCGGTGTTCTCGTACCGCACGGTGGTCGCGGCACCGAAGTCGAACTGGACCCAGTTCCAGCCGTAGGTCGTGCCGAAGCTCGGCGCACGGGCGCTGAGCTGCCAGATGTTGTGTCCCATCCACAGCACGGGCTTGGTGGTCGCGAGCACGTCGTCGAGGAACGCCACCGGGATCGGCTCGTCGTAGGTGGAGCCGAGGTAGATCACGCCGGTGTAGCCGGCGATCTCACCCGCGGTGTAGCCGGCGACCGGGTGCATGACGTACGAGCTGCCGTGCGAGACGAGGTTGCTCGCCTGCCCCGCGTACGCCTCACCCAGCCACGCCCACTGACCGGTGCTGTCGTAGAGCACCAGCGTCTTCTGTCCCGCCTTCGCGCCCGGTGCGCCGCCGCCGTTCGTGCCCGCCGCGGCCGTGGACGTGGCTTCCCGCGACGACGACAGCGACAACGGGCCTATCGTCGTCGAGATCGGCTTGGGAGCCGTCGTGAGCTTCGTGAAGCGGGTGCTGGTCGTCGACGGCCTGGTCTGCGGCGTCGGCGGCGCGGGCAGCACGTTGTCGACGAGCTCGCCGTAATGCAGGTCGAGCGCGAGGTCCGCCTGTGCGGCGGGCATCGGCAGCATCGAGACCGCCAGGGCAACCCCGACAACCAACTTGACGAGTCGGCCTTTCATGCAACATCCACCTCTCCCGGCAGGCGCACCGTCGCGCTGCCGGCGTAAGGAGCGAACTCAACGGGTCGCTGCTGTTGCAGACCCAGCAGCCAGGCCACTGCCTGTTCGGTGCGCACGGACGCGAGCCCGTCGCCGAACGGGTTGCCGTCGGCGGTCATCGCCTCGCGCGCGGAGGGGTTGTCGAGCAGACCGACGGTGAGCGACGTGATGCGCTCGCGGTCGGTGCCGACGAGCACGGCGCAGCCCGCGTTGACGGCTTCCATCCGTTCGGTCACGTCCCGCAGCACCAAGGCGGGGACGCCGAACGACGGTGCCTCCTCCTGGATGCCGCCCGAGTCGGACAACGCCAGGGTGCACTGCGCGAGCAGACGGGCCATCTGCGCGTACGGCAGCGGGTCGGTGATCGTGACACGGCTGATCCCGCCCAGCACGTCCAGCACCTGCCCGCGGACGGCGGGGTTCGGGTGCGCGGGGAGGACCACCTCGACGTCCGGGCGGGCCTCGACGATGTCCGCCACCGCGTGCAGCACGCGGTCGAGCGGTTCGCCCCACGACTCGCGGCGGTGCGTGGTGACCAGCACGAGCCGCGACTGTCCGGAGTGGACCCTGTTCTCGATCTCCTGCAGTCGCGCGTCCCCGTACGGCGCGCGTCTGGCGGCGACGTCGAGCACGGCGTCCACCACGGTGTTGCCGATCGTCAGGACGTTGTTGCCCTGCAACGACTCCGCGGCGAGGTGCGCGGCGGCGTCCGCCGTCGGCGCGAGGTGCAGCGACGCGAGCTGGCCGACCATCTTGCGGTTCCCCTCCTCGGGGAACGGCGAGGTCAGGTCGTGCGAGCGCAGTCCTGCCTCCAGGTGCACGACCGGGATCTGGTGCCAGAACGCGGCGAGCGCTCCCGCGAGCGTCGTCGTCGTGTCGCCCTGGACCAGCACGGCGGCCGGCGTGCGTTCGGTGAAGAGCCGGTCGAGCTCCTCGATCAGCTGGCTCGTCAGCTCGGCCTGGCCGCCCGTGACGCGGTTCAGCTTGAGCCGGACGTCCGCCACGAAGCCGAACGAGTCCAGGGCCTGGTCGACCATCTCCGGGTGCTGCCCGGAGTTCACCAGTACCGGCCGGATCCGCCCGCCGGAGAACATCGCGGCGGCGACCGGGGCCATCTTCACTGCTTCCGGTCTGGTTCCCGCGACCAGGAAAACCTCGGGAACCTCGCCCCGATAGAGCTGCCGAGGGCCGGGTACCAGGGCACTTAGTCCCATCTTTTACCTCTTTGGACTCTTCAGGCACGTGCGGCGAACGTGCGCCATCACCCTTAGCGACTCGATCATCACTGCCAATCAATTAGCACCCGCCCCGTACGGGTACCGCCATATCGGTGATTAGGTTGACGAACTTCGTGTAACACAGCTCCATTCGTCCCCGATATGGCCGGTTGACGCTCCGTTCTACCTGCCCCTTGTCCGCCTCGAACACCAGCTCCTGGCCTTGCTGTCTGGTATCTCGTACCAGCCCAGCGCATCGTTACCAGGAGCCAGCAATGACCCAACTTCATCTCCGGTTCGCTGTCGTTGCCAGCGCAACCGCTTTTGTGGACAGGTTTGTGTCATGAACGGCACGACACAATTCGCGACGTTCATGCTCGTCTTGCTCGTGTTTTGGCCCAGTTACAACCTGGTGCTCGCACTGTTCGTCTGGTGGCGTCCGAAACCAGGCGGTTCAGAAGTGTCTTCGCGGCATCCGCTGCAGTACTGGATCATCATTCCGGCGCTGAACGAGGAACGTGTTGTCGCGAACACCGTGCGTTCCGCACTGGCGCTCGACGGCGCGCGCACACCGGTCCAGGTCGTCGTCGTGGACGACGGTTCGGACGACGGCACCCCGCACGTGCTCGCCGAGATCGACGACCATCGGCTGCACGTGTTGCGGCGCACCCTGCCCGATGCCCGCAAGGGCAAGGGTGAGGCGCTCAACCACGCGTTCCGCTACATCCGCGGCCTCGCCGAGGAGGCAGGCACCGTGCACCGCACGATCGTCGGCGTGATCGACGGCGACGGCCGTGGCGAACCCGGCATGCTGTCCGAGATCTCCGCGTACTTCGCCCAGCGCCAGGTGGGCGCCGTGCAGTGCCGCGTCCGCATCCACAACCGCACCAACCTGCTGGCGTTCCTGCAGGACCTGGAGTTCAGCTGTGTCGTGGACGCGTCGCAGTCGCTGCGGGACGTGCTCGGCACCGTCGGACTGGGCGGCAACGGCCAGTTCGTGCGGCTCGCCACGCTGATGGGCCTCGGCGACGCCCCCTGGTCCGCCTGCCTGGTCGAGGACCTGGAACTGGGCCTGCGCGTGCACCTGTCCGGCCGGCTCATCCGCTACGCCACCCGCGCGACGATCACCCAGCAGGGCCTGATCGACGCCAACCGCCTGCTGCGCCAGCGCACCCGGTGGGGCCAGGGCAACCTGCAGTGCCTCGGCTACGTGCCGAAGCTGGTCAGGGCCAAGCACGTGGGTTCCTTCGCGCTGCTGGAGTTCCTGCAGTACCTCCTGACGCCGTGGCTTGTCGCGCCGATGACGTTGCTCATCACCGCGTTGGTGGGAATCAACTTCTACGCGCAGTTCAGCGGCCACAGCATCCTCGGCCTGACCGCGAGTAGCTCGAACGCCTTGCTGGCGCTGGGAGTCTGGCTCCTGGCACTGGTGTTGCCCGGCCTGATCTGGGGCGTGGTGCACCGGCTCAAGCACGGCGACGAACCGCTGTGGCGGTGCCTCGTGGTCGGTCTCGTCTATCCGGCGTTCCTGATCCTGGGCTCGATCTCCACGTTGCGCGCGCTGTACCGGCACTTCGCGGGCCGCAACACGTGGGCCAAGACAGAACGGTTGGCGGAGACGGAAAGCCCGCCCGCGAAGCCGGTTCCGCGCGTGGCCTAGAGGTTCTTCAGCGGGTGCGGGGTCTGCCTGCTCTCGCGCTGGAACCTGCGGTAGAAGCCCGTCATCGCCTCGGCCACCGTGGCGTGGCGGGCGAGGATCGCCGCGACCGGTGGCGGAACGTGGTCGGGCAGAACGGCGTTGAGCCACATCACCAGGTGGGTGACGCTGTAGCAGCGGTCGTAGTCCTGGTGTTCGGCGAAGAAGGCCGTCTCCTCCGCGGACAGGTCGAACCGGGAGGAGATCGCCAGGCCGTAGTCCGCGAAGTACAGCCGCTCGCCATCGGTCAGGATGTTCTGGAAGTGGGCGTCGAAGTGCAGGAGGCCCTGGGCGTTCATGAACGACGTCCCGGTCCGCAGCTGCGTTTCGACCATGGCGCAGGCACTGTCGAGAGCCTCGCCGCCGGCCTCCACCTGAGCGCCCAGCCAGTCGTGCAGGTTCTGCGGGATGTACTCCAGGAACAGCGCGATGCTCGCGGTGGAGTCGCGCACAGCCTCGATCCGGTGGCGTATCTCGGATGCACCGCCCCAGTAGGCGACGGCCGCGTCCACGTCGGCCAGTTCGGCGGGAAGCGTCTGCCCCGGATGCGGCAGCACGCGCCAGTGGTACATCAACGGGAAACCCTCGTGATCACCCGCCAGCACCCAGTCCGTCGTCATGGTGTGCGCGGCCAACTCCCGCCAGGCCCCGAAGCCCGGCGCTCCGATGAGGCCGACGCCGTAGTGACAGAACATGGGCAACCTGAAGAGGTTGGCTGTGGACCGGACGTTCTCCGGCCGTGTCTCCAGTTCGGTCAGCGGCACGCGCTTGACGAAGACCGGTGTTCCACCGATGGCCAGCAGCACGGTGGTTCCGCCGATGCCGGCTCCGATCGGTTCTGACGCCTCCAGAAGATCGCGCAGTTCATGATCACCGAGCCTGGCCAACGCCGTGGAGACAGCACCATGAGCGGCCAGGCGGGCATCGAGCACTCCTAAAACGTATCGGGATGAGTCCGTCTGCGTCTGGCCGCGTAGACACCGGCCTCGGTCCGCCGGTCGAACCCGAGCTTGTGCAGCAACGAGGACACGTAGTTCTTCACGGTCTTCTCGGCGAGGAAGAGCCGGTTCGCGATCTGCCGGTTCGTCATGCCCTCGGCGATGAGGTCGAGGATCCGGCGTTCCTGCGGGCTCAGCGCGGCATAGCGCGGATCCTCCTCCGGCCCGCCCCTGAGTCGTTGCAGGACCGTGGACGTGACGCCGGCGTGCAGCAGCGAGCCGCCGGACGCGAGGGTGCGGACCGCGGCCACGAGGTCGTTGCCGCTGACCTCCTTCAGCATGTAACCGGACGCGCCCGCCATGATCGCGCCGAACAACGCCTCGTCGTCCGAATAGGACGTGAGCATCAGGCACGCGGGGGATGGCTGCACCAGGCTCTTGATCTCCCGGCACACCGTGACGCCGTCGCCGTCGGGCAGGCGGACGTCGATGATGGCCACGTCGGGTTTGAGCCTCGGCGCGAGCGCGATCGCGGCGGTGGCGCTGTCCGCCTGTCCCACCACGGCTATGTCGTCCGCCTGGGCCAGCAACTGCACCAGCCCGCGCCGGACGATCTCGTGGTCGTCCACCAAGAGCACAGCTATCGCCATCTCGCCTCCTGCAGCACCAGAGGAACGAACCAGGTGATGCTCACGCCCGCACCCGGAATCGAGTCCACCGCGCAGTCGCCGCGGTGGCGACGCGCCCGAGCCGCCATGTTCGCGAGCCCGCCCGCGTGATGGGGCACCGCGCAGGAATCGTCGGCCAACGGCAAGCCTCTGCCGTCGTCGGAGACGGTCAGCTCCAGCCTGGTCATCGTGCGGTTCACGCTGACGGCGACGGCCACGTGCCGCGCTCTCGCGTGCCGCACGACGTTCGTGAGTGCCTCTCGGAGCGTGGCCAGCAGATCCGGCCGGACCTGGTCGGGGACCACCGTGTCGAGTGGCCCTTCCAGCGACACGTCCGGCTCGAAGCCCAGCAACCTCGCGGACTCGTGCACCGCGTTGAGCAGCTGGCCGCGCAGGCTCATGCCCCCGGCCGGCGGTTCCTGCAGGGAGAAGATGGTTCTGCGGATCTCGCGGATCGTGTGGTCGACCTCTTCCACGAACCCGGTGATCCGTTCGGTGAGCAGGGGTGTGGTGCTCATGCCCGTCAGCCCCTGCAGGCCCAGACCGAGGCCGAAGAGCCGTTGGATGACGAGGTCGTGCAGGTCGCGGGCGATCCTGTCGCGGTCCTCCAGCACCGCCAGGCGTTCCGTGTCGCCCTTCGCGCGGGTGAACTCCACGACGAGCGCGGCCTGGGCGGCGAAGGCCTCGATCAGCTCCAGGTCGTCGAACGTGGCCTCGCCCTTGCGCCTCGCCACGATCAGGACGCCGGTCGTGCGATCGCCGACGGTCAGCGGGACGACGGCGCACGGGCCGGGCACGGTCGGCACCGTGTCCTCCTCGTGGCACTCGGACTTGCCCGACTCGTAGACGCGGTAGCTGACCGTGCCTTCCCTGGGGACGCGCATGCCCTCCTCGTCGTAGGTGCCGCCGTCGACGACCTCGATGACCAGGTCGCCGTTGCGGTCGGGGAGCACGACCGAGCCGAAGTGGGCGTTGGCCGTCTCCCTGGCCGTTCGCGCCACCACGTACAGGGCGTCCCGGCCGTTCGTGCCGGTCAGGAGGGTCTTGGTGACCTCGGCGGCGGCGCGCAGCCACCTCTCGCGCTTGCGCGTCTGCTCGTAGCGGTCGAGGTGGCCGATCGCGGAGCCCGCCGCGGTGGCCAGGGCCGTCAGGATGTCCCGGTCCTGGTCGGTGAACCCCGCTTTGCCCGCGAGGTAGAGGTTGCCGAAGGTCTCGTCGTGGACCTTGACGGGCGCGCCGAGGAAGTCCGCTACGCCGATCGAGCGTGGGTCACCTGATGTGACGTGCGCCTGGCCATCGGTGTGGGCGCATTCCAGCAGCTCCCGGCGGCCGTTGATCACGGCGAGAGCTCCGTACGGGGCGCCGATCAGGTCGCACGCCGACTCGACCACATGTCGTAGCAGCTCGGAGAGGGTGTCGTCGTCGGCGAACGACAGCACGACATCCAGCACTCGCTGTTCCGTGCTCACGTTGCCGCCCACGGCTTCACCCCTTTGGGGGAGAGAAGTGACACCGTACGAACGCCCGAGGGTAACTCCTCTCAGTAGTCAAAGGGGAGTCCCATCACCGCAAACGACGAAAAGGAGAACTACTCAGAGTAGAGATGTACCCGTTCGGACGTCAGTGCAGGCCGACACTGAACCCTTCGTCCATGACGCCGCGGTAGATCTGCGGCGCGAACGTCCGCAGCCCGTGGTCGATCGGCGCGATGAACCCCGCCGAGTCGCCGAGCGGCAGCCGGTACCCGTTCCGCACCCGGTGGAACTCCCACAGCGGCTCCATCGTCGGGTGCGCCGGCCGGAACCGCTGCGGGTCGCGCGGGTGCAGGTCGACGCGAACCATGGTGCGCCTGATCAGCGCGTCCGCCAGCTGCACCGCACGTTCCTGGGTGCGCGAGATCGAGACGGCGCCGAGCTCCTGCCAGCCGACCGCCCACGGCATGCCCTGCGGGTCGTCGAGGCGGATGCCCTGCTGCTCGATGATCAGCTTGCGGGGTCGCGAGACGACCTTCCACTTCACCACGGCCAGCACGCCGATGCCGGTGAAGGCGATGCCGATGACGCCCGCGATGATCCCGCCGACCGGCTGACCGTCCGCGAAGGCGCTGACAGCGCCGATCAGGGCGAGGATGCCCAGGCCACCGGCGACCGTGCCGCCGATCAGCACCTTGCGGGTGTCGCTCTTGCCGAGGTCGACGACGACAGGTGGAGGCGGTCCCCAAGCGGTCATTCCCGCAGGTTACCGCTGATCAACTGCTCCGCGGCCGCGAACGGGTCCAGCTCGCCGGACACCACGCGCTTGGCCAGCTGATCCACCGGGCCGAATCGCGTTCGCACACGTTCAACCGCGATCGCCTCGATCTCGGCGGCCGCGCGCCGCAGCCGGCGTTCCTCGAGCTCGCCGTGCGAGGCCATCCACTCCTGGTGCCCGGTGATGGCCTCGACGACGCGGTCCAGGCCCTCCATGCGCGCGGCGACCGTCTTCACGACAGGCGGGCGCCACAGCGGCCCTTCCCGGTCGCGGCGGCCGAGCGAGATCATGTACTTGAGGTCGCGCGCGGTCTGGTCGGCGCCGTCGCGGTCGGCCTTGTTGACCACGAACACGTCGGCGATCTCCAGGATGCCCGCCTTCGCGGCCTGGATGCCGTCGCCCATGCCCGGTGCGAGCAGCACCAGCGTGGTGTCGGCCAGAGCCACGATCTCGACCTCGGACTGACCGACGCCGACGGTTTCCACGAGGATCACGTCGAAACCGGCCGCGTCGAGCACGCGCAACGCCTGCGGGGTGGCCCACGAGAGCCCGCCGAGGTGCCCGCGCGTGGCCATCGAACGGATGAAGACGCCGGAATCGGTCGCGTGGTCGCCCATCCGCACGCGGTCACCCAGCAGGGCGCCGCCGGAGAAAGGGCTGGACGGGTCGACCGCGATCACCGCGACCCGCTTGCCCTGGTCGCGATAGGCCCGCACCAGGGCGTTGGTGGACGTCGACTTGCCGACACCGGGCGCGCCGGTGATGCCGACGACCTGGGCGTCGCCCGTGTGCGGAGCGAGCGCCGCGGCCACCTCTGGCAGCTGCGAGCTCCCCTGCTCCACCAGGGAGATCAACCTGGCGACCGCGCGCGGTTCGCCCTCACGCGCGCGGTCGACCAGTCCTGCTACGTCAACAGCCTTCGCCACGCCAGAAGACACTAGGCCTTCGCGGGCACGCGGATGATCAGAGCGTCACCCTGACCACCACCGCCGCACAGCGCCGCGGCACCCACGCCTCCGCCACGCCGCTGCAGCTCCAGAGCGAGGTGCAGGGCGATGCGGGCACCGGACATGCCGATCGGGTGGCCGAGCGCGATGGCGCCGCCGTTGACGTTGACCTTGTCCTCGGAGATGCCGAGCTGACGGGTCGACACGATGCCGACCGCCGCGAACGCCTCGTTGATCTCGACCAGGTCGAGGTCTGCGGGCTCGATGCCCTCCTTGGCGCAGGCGGCCTTGATGGCGTTGGACGGCTGCTCGTGCAGCGAGGCGTCGGGGCCCGCGACGACGCCGTGGGCGCCGATCTCCGCGATCCACTCGAGGCCGAGCTCCTCGGCCTTCGCCTTGCTCATCACGACGACGGCGGCGGCACCGTCGGAGATCTGCGACGCCGAACCCGCGGTGATGGTGCCGTCCGCGGCGAACGCCGGGCGCAGCTTGCCGAGCGACTCCGCGGTGGTGTCGGCTCGCACGCCCTCGTCCGTGCTGAACAGGATCGGGTCGCCCTTGCGCTGCGGGATCGCGACCGGCGCGATCTCGGCTTCGAAGACGCCGTTCTCCGCGGCCTTCGCGGCGAGCTGGTGCGAACGCGCGGAGAACGCGTCCTGCTCCTCGCGGGTGACGCCGTAGCGGCCGTTGTACTTCTCGGTCGACGAGCCCATCGCGACCTGGTCGAACGCGCAGAACAGGCCGTCGTGCGCCATGTGGTCCTGCAGCTGCACGTCGCCGTACTTGAACCCGCTGCGCGACTTCGGCAGCAGGTGCGGCGCCTGGGTCATCGACTCCTGGCCACCGGCCACGACGATGTCGAACTCACCCGCGCGGATGAGCTGGTCGGCGAGCGCGATGGCGTCGATGCCGGACAGGCACACCTTGTTGATGGTCAGCGCGGGCACACTCATCGGGATGCCCGCGGCGACCGCGGCCTGACGGGCGGGAATCTGGCCCGCGCCGGCGGTCAGCACCTGACCCATGATCACGTACTGCACCTGCTCGGGAGCCACGCCCGCGCGTTCCAGTGCCGCCTTGATCGCGACGCCACCGAGCTGGGCGCCGGAGAAATCCTTGAGCGATCCGAGCAGTCGCCCCATCGGGGTGCGCGCCCCGGCGACGATGACGGAACCGGACACAGCTGCCTCCATGGAAGAGCGAACGGTCGTTAACTAGGCACCATACCCGCGGCTACTGGGCGGTAATCGTGTGAGACCACGCACAGAGACACCTGCACCGATCAGGTAGATACCCTTCCTTGCCATGAACGCAGAACTCGCTCGATTCGTGACCGCGATCGACCATGTGGGCATCGCGGTGCCCGACCTCGACGTGGCCATCGCGTTCTACCGCGACAACTTCGGCCTCGAGGTCGCACACGAAGAGGTGAACGAGGAGCAGGGCGTGCGCGAGGCGATGCTGCACGCGCCCGGCGACCACGACGGCACGGCGATCCAGCTGCTGGCCCCGCTGAACGAGAACTCGACGATCGCCAAGTTCATCGGCCGTTCCGGTCCAGGCCTGCAGCAGCTCGCCTACCGGGTGTCCGATGTGGACGTCGCGGCGGACGCACTGCGCGCCAAGGGCCTGCGCCTGCTCTACGACGCGGCCAAGCGCGGCACGTCGAACAGCCGCGTCAACTTCGTGCACCCCAAGGACGCGGGTGGCGTGCTCATCGAGCTGGTCGAGCCAGCAGAGCACTAGCCACGAAGGTCAGTTCGTCGTCGATCGGGTCCTCCTCGTCGCTGTGCCGTGCCACCGAGTGCCGGTAGCTCACGGCCAGCGCGAGGAGTGCCGCGGCCGCTTCGACGTCCTTGATCGCCACCGCTGCCCCACCCGCCGCGAGGATGACCTGTTTGATCTGCGCCGCGACGTTGTCGTAGCGCGCCTGCATCGCGTCGCGGACAGCTGAATGCGTATCCGCTTCACGCCACAGCAGGTGTGACAGCAGGGGCGAGGCGTTCAGGCGCGCGTCGAGTGCCGCGACGAGCCTTCTGAGCGACTCCGCGATGTCCCCGGCCACGACGACCCTGCGGTGGTCGACGGTGCTGTCGGGCAACCGCGCGACCAGTGCGGCCAGCAGATCCTTCTTGCGGTTGAAGTAATAGTGCACCAGGCCTTTGGGCACGCCGGCGCGTTCGGCGATGCGCGAGGTCGGGGTGGCGTCGAAGCCGGAGTCGGCGAACAGCTCCTCGGCCGCGGCCAGGATGCGCTCCTTGGCCGAATCCTCCACGCGGTCCTCCAACACGAGGATGTGGGCCCAAGAACGCTCCTGGGCCCACGGTTTTCTGGTTGATCAGTGCGGTAGCACCCTCGAGTGAGCGGCGTTCGCGGCAGGCATCGCCAGTGCCCCCGCGGCAACGGTGAGCACGCCACCGACCCAGGAGACCCACGAGGCCGCCGTCATGTCGGTGTAGCTCATCACCCACGGCGAGATGAACAGCAGTGCTCCGAGCACCATCTGCACGTACTCCCCGTAGATCATCGCGGGCATGGCGAGTTCGACGAGTCCGTCGATCGCGATGAGCGCGCCGAGCACGATCATCGTCCACATGGCCGCGTTCGAGGTGTCCACGACGAGCGGAGAGAGCAGCACCAGCACGCCGATACCCACCTCGGCCCAGTCCTGCCACCTGGTCCACGCCTTGGCCATCTCCACACACCTCCTTCTCGGACACCTCCGATGCTCCTCCTTGGTTGGCCGCCCGGTCAACACTTCTGAGTGGAATCCCTCACAAGCAGGATTCTGAATCGGTTACTCCTGAGTAACCTCCGGCAACCTGCGACTATCCCTCACTTGGGAAGGAATGCCGCCGTGCAGAAGATCCTTGACGCGATCCTGGCCGACGAGCTGGACGCGATCGGTTCCTTGGACGTTCCGGAGAGCTATCGGGGCGTGACGGTGCACGCGGACGAGGCCGACATGTTCTCGGGCCTCGAGACGCGGGACAAGGACCCGCGCAAGTCGCTGCACGTCGACGAGGTCGCCACGCCGGAGCTCGGCCCTGGTGAGGCGCTGGTCGCCGTCATGGCCTCCGCGATCAACTACAACACCGTGTGGACCTCGATCTTCGAGCCCGTGTCCACGTTCGGCTTCCTGCGCAAGCTGGGTGGCCGCCACGACCTGCCGTACCACGTCGTCGGCTCGGACCTGGCCGGCGTCGTCGTGCGTGTCGGTCCCGGCGTCACCGCGTGGAAGCCGGGCGACCGCGTCGTGGCGCACTGTCTGGACGTGCCGCTGGAGGCACCGGACGGGCACAACGACACGATGCTCGACCCGCAGCAGCGGATCTGGGGCTTCGAGACCAACTTCGGCGGTCTCGCGGACCTCGCTCTGGTGAAGTCGAACCAGCTGATGCCGATGCCGAAGCACCTCACGTGGGAGGAGGCCGCCTCCCCCGGTCTGGTCAACTCCACCGCGTACCGCCAGCTGGTGTCCGTGAACGGCGCCAACATGAAGCAGGGCGACACGGTCCTGATCTGGGGCGCGTCCGGCGGTCTCGGCTCGTACGCCACGCAGTTCGCGCTGAACGGTGGCGCGACGCCGATCTGCGTCGTTTCCTCGCCGGAGAAGGCGGAGATCGTCAGGTCCATGGGCGCCGAGCTGATCATCGACCGGTCGGCCGAGGGCTACAAGTTCTGGAAGAACGAGCACGAGCAGGACCCGCGCGAGTGGAAGCGCTTCGGCGCGAAGATCCGCGAGCTGACCGGCGGCGAGGACCCGGACATCGTGTTCGAGCACCCCGGCCGCGAGACGTTCGGCGCCTCGGTCTTCGTGGCGCGCAAGGGCGGCAAGATCGTGACGTGTGCGTCGACCTCCGGGTACATGCACCAGTACGACAACCGC
Source organism: Lentzea nigeriaca (assembly GCF_016907955.1). Lineage (GTDB taxonomy): Bacteria > Actinomycetota > Actinomycetes > Mycobacteriales > Pseudonocardiaceae > Lentzea > Lentzea nigeriaca. The sequence continues at coordinate 555,053 of NZ_JAFBCX010000005.1, forward strand.
TACCTGTGGATGAACCTGAAGTCGATCATCTCCTCGCACTTCGCGAACTACCGCGAGGCGTGGGAGGCGAACCGCTTGATCGCCAAGGGAAAGATCCACCCGACAGTGTCCAAGGTGTACTCGTTGGACGAAACGGGCCAGGCCGCGCACGACGTGCACCGCAACGTGCACCAGGGCAAGGTCGGCGTGCTGTGCCTTGCGCCGGAAGAGGGTTTGGGTGTTCTCGATCACGAGATGCGCGCGAAGCACCTCACGGCCATCAACCGATTCCGGGGTGTGTGACCTTCCGGGGTTACCCGAACGGGTAGCGTGAGGGGCATGGGCCTCGCCGACGACCGTGACCTCGTCCCACTGGGATCCGGCTTCGACATCGTCAAGCGCGGGTACGACCGCGCCCAGGTCGAGGATCATCTCGAACGCCTCGACTCGGACCTGCGGCTGCTCGCCGCGGACCGTGATGCCGCCGTGTCCCAGACGTCCGACCTGGCGCGCCAGCTGGAAGCCGCACGCTCGGAGATGTCCGAGCTGCGCAACCAGGTGGAGCGCCTGTCGCTGCCGCCGACGACGCTGGAGGGGCTCTCCGAGCGCCTCCAGCGCATGCTGCGGCTGGCCCAGGACGAGGCCAACGAGATCAAGGCTCGTGCCGAAGCGGAGGGCGGGCACATCCGCGCCAAGGCGGAAGCCGACGCGAGTGTGCTCCGTCAGCGCTACGAGAAGCTGATCGCCGAGCTCGACGAACGCCGTGCGGCCATGGAGGCCGAGCACAAGGGCGTGCTGGAGACGGCCCGCGCCGAGGCCGAGAAGATCGTCTCCGAGGCCGAGGCAGCCGCCCGCAAGATCGCCGACGAGTCCGAGGCCCGCCGCGTGACCGTCGAGGAGGACTTCGAGATCGCGATGGCGGCCCGCCGCAGCGAGGCGATGGCCACCCTCGCACAGCAGGAGGCCACCTCGAAGGCCGAGGCCGACCGCCGCCTGCGCGAGGCAGCCGACGAGGCCGCGCGCGTCCGTGCGGCCATCACAGCCGAGCAGACGTCGTCCAAGGCCGAAGCCGAACGCCGCGTCCGCGAGGCCACCGAAGAGGCCAACCGCCGCCGCCACGACTCGATCACCGAGGCCACGGCCCGCATCCAGGAGGCCACCGACGAGGCGAACCGCCGCGTCCGCGAGGCCACCGAGGAAGCCAACCGCCGCACCACCGCCGCCACCGAGCGCGTCGACCAGCTCCGCACCCTGCGCAACCGCCTCTCGCACCAGCTGCACAACGTGCGGACGGCACTGCAGGAGGTCATGCCGCTGCTCGACCCGGTGGAGGAGGAGAAGGAGCCGCCGGCCGGGACGCAGGACGCGTCGCAGGTGCCCGCGCAGCAGGCTCCTGCCCAGTCAGCGCAGGCCGCACCGGCTCCCGCCGCTCCTGCGCAGGCCCAGTCGGCTCCTGCTCAGCCCGCGGCGCCTCAGGCCGCGCCCGGCTCTCCGGCTCCCGCCGCTGCGGCTCAGCCCGCGGCACCCCAGGCCACCCCCGCTGCGCCAGCCAAGCCCGCTGAGGCGAAGCCGGTGGACGGTCCGACCACCAAGATCGCGCGGCCGCAGCCGGCCAAGAAGGCCTGACGCCGCAAGCTCACGCCGGGGCCCAGAGGCCCCGGCAAGGTCGCCCTGCTGGGCTTGGCGTCTGCAAGTACCACCAACTCCTGATCGAATCGCCGCCAGCTACACCCAACTGGTTCGTCCTCTGGCGGACCTTCGGTGCGCCGGTGCGGCCGATGCACCGCGAGTTGGCGGTGGAAAAGTGCTGGTTGATCTTGAGTTGGTGGTACTTGCAGACGCCGTGGGCGGTCAGCGGGTCATCTCGTAGATCGCGGGCATCGGCATCGCGTGGAGGAACTTCATGTCCGCGTGATGCCCTGCCGCGAGCAACGCACGTGACACGAACATCCCGTGCGACCCGACCAGCACCGTCGCATCCGGGTACTCCTCAGCTATGCGCGCCAACGCCTTGTCCGCCCGCGCGGTCAGCTCGTCGAGGCTCTCGCCGTCGCCGTGCGCCGAGCCGGGATTCGCCCAGCTGTGAAGGCACTGCGCCACGAAGTCAGCACTCGGCACCAGCCCCGACCTCCACTCCCGCAACTCCGGCCAGGTCACCATATCGAGTCCCAGCGCCTCCGCGGCCGGCGTGACCGTCTGCACCGCCCGCAGCAGCGGGCTCGACAGCACCGCCACCGGCGCATAACCCACCAGGCGCGGCACCAGATCCCGAGCGGACGCGAGGCCCTCCAGCTTCAAGGGCCGCTCGTCGGAGTCCGGCACACCGAACTCCGGCAGCACGGGCCGCGCATGACGCACCAATACGATTCGAGTGGGCATACCACTCATCATGGGGGAAATGATGTTCGTGAGGTCATTGGGCGACGGCGCCGAGTTGCGCCCGTTGGAACCCTGGCAGGCGGAAGAGTTCTTCGCGCACATCGAGCGCGGGCGGGAGTTCATCGCGCAGCACATCGCGTTCGCGGACGCGGCGAAGGACCTCGACAGCGCGCGGAAACTGTTGCAGCGCTACGCCGACAACACGGCCGCGGACACCGCGCGCATCTGTGGGATCTGGCTCGACGACAAGCTGGTCGGAGGCGTGATGCTCCGGCAGATGGACGTTCCTCAGGGTCTGGCCGAGGTCGGCTGCTGGCTGGAACCGTCCGCGACCGGCAAGGGGCTGATCACCAAGGCTTCACGGATGATCATCGACTGGGCGATTCGCGAGCGTGGCATGTATCGGGTCGAGTGGCGGGTGTCGTCGGAGAACGCGCCCAGCATCGCGGTCGCGCAAAGGCTCGGCATGGTCAAGGACGGTGTGCTGCGCAAGTACTTCCTGTACCGCGGGGTCCGGCAGGACCTCGAGGTGTGGTCGGTGCTGGCACCGGAGTGGGAGAACTGACGGACTGTGCATTACGCACCAATACGATTCGTGCGGGCACACCACTCGATCACGCGGGGGAAACGATGTTCGTGAGGTCATTGGGCGATGGCGCCGAGCTGAGGCCGTTGGAACCGTGGCAGGCGGAGGAGTTCTTCGCGCACATGGAGCGCGGGCGGGAGTTCATCGGGCAGCACATCGGGTTCGCGGATGCCGCGAAGGACCTCGACAGCGCGCGAAACCTCCTGCAGCGCTACGCCGACAAGGCGGCGACCGACACCGGCCGCATCTACGGAATCTGGCTCGACGACAAGCTGGTCGGCGGCGTCATCTTCCGCGAGATGGACGTGCCGCAGGGCAGAGCCGAGGTCGGGTGCTGGCTGGAACCGAGCGCCACCGGCAAGGGGCTGGTCACGCGCGCCGCGAAGACCCTGATCGACTGGGCGATTCGCGAACGCGGCATGGATCGGGTTGAGTGGCGGGTGTCGTCGAAGAACGCGCCCAGCATCGCGGTCGCACAGCGGCTCGGACTGACGAGGGACGGGGTGCTGCGCTCGTACTCCGTGCACCGCGGGGTCAGGCAGGACGTCGAGGTGTGGTCGGTGCTGGCACCGGAGTGGGAGAGCTGATGGACGATCTCGTGCTGCTGCACGCCTTTCCGCTCGACGCGCGGATGTGGAACGTGCCGGGCGCACTGATGCCGAACCTGCGCGGGCACGGCGAACCGGACCTCGGCACGCTCGCGGACCAGGTCATCGCCGAGCTGGGCGACAGGGAGGTCGTGCTCGGCGGGTGCTCGATGGGCGGCTACGTCGCGATGGCCGTGCTCCGGCGCGCGCCGGAACGCGTGAAAGGCCTCGTCCTCGTCGACACCAAGCACACCGCGGACACACCGGAAGCCGCAAGGAACCGGCACGCCATGGCCGACCGGGTCGAGGCGGAAGGGGTCGGCGAGTGGCTCGTGGAGGCGATGCTGCCGAACCTGCTCAGCCCGAACGCGTCGGCGCGGGCGCGGAAGCTCGTCACCACCATGATCCTCGAACAGCGGCCGGAGGACGTGGCGTGGTGGCAGCGCGCGATGGCGAAGCGACCGGACTCCGCTGACGTGCTCGGCAAAGCGGACGTTCCCGCGCTCGTGGTGAGCGGCGAGCTCGACCCGCTCATGCCGCCGGAGATCGGCCGGCAACTCGCGGAAGTGTTGCCGCGCAGCACGTTCATCGAGATGGAGGGTGTCGCTCACCTGCCACCGGTGGAGCAGCCGGAGCGGTTCGCCGAGCAGCTGGAGCGCTGGTTCACCACCGCCGGGCTGTAGGGCCGCGGCGGCCGCGCGAGTCCCAGCAGCCCTGGTGCCAGTGACGGCGTTCCTCCACCGAACCCGTCTCCTCGGCGGGCCAGGCGACGACGTGCGGCGTGCCGGGGCGGATCTCGTGGTCGCAGCCCGGACAGCGATAGGTCTTCTGGGCCTGCGCCCCCGAGATGGCGCGGACCAGCCAGTCGCCGTCCGGGCCCGACTCGGCACGGGCCCAGCCGACACCGCCACCGAGGGGCCGGGGGTCTTCGTTCTTGGGCGCGTTACGACGAGGCACGGCCACACGGTAACCGCTCGTAGAATCAGGCCGTGCCGACCTACGAGTTCCGTTGCCGAACCTGCGACGACACCTTCGAGCTGCAGCGCCCGATGAGCGAGTCGTCCGCACCTGCGAGCTGTCCCGACGGCCACCCCGACACGGTCAAACTGCTGTCGATGGCCGGAATCAGCGGTACTCAGCAGCAACCGCAGGCTGGTGGTGGCGGTTGCTGCGGTGGAGGGTGCTGCGGATCCTGAGCAGGTACAGCACGCTGGCGACGAGCAGCGCGGCCGCGAGAGGGATGTGCAGCGCCGTGAGGTGGAAGACCCCGGCGTACACCTGAGCGGTGATCAGCACCAGGAAGCCCAGCGCGTACCAGACGGGCTGGAGCGACCCGCCGCCCGGCCGCCACGCGAGAACCGCGAAGACGACGTGGGCGACCGTCACGACCCACAACGTGTACGAGCCGGCGCTGTGCAGGACGTGCCCGTACGGGACGGTCAGCATCAGTCCCGCGGTGATCGACTGAACGAAGACGGCTGCTGTCTGCAGGGCGACGGTCGCGTGCAGGAGCTTGGTGTGCGTGGCCATGATCTCCAGACGGCACAGCCGCCGGGAATGTGACAGGCCCGCTAGGAGTTCTCGCGGTCGATCAGCACCTCGGCGACCTTGCGGCCCTGATCGCAGACAGTGCCGAACTTGCCGGACGAGTCGATGATGATGATTCCGAGCCCGCCACCGTTGTAGGGCACGACCAGCACGCACGAGGGTTCGACGTCCTGCTCGCCGGACCGGTCGAGGTACGTGACCTTGTGGCCCTTCACGTCCCAGTCGCCGGTGGTGCGCTCGATCGTGATCTGCCTGCCCTCGCGGAACCGCAGCGAGACGCCGACCTCGAGGTTGTCGATCTTCGTCGTCCACCGGCACGACTGGTCGAACGTCGAGTCGTAGTTGATCTGGGTGGGCGGCGTCTCGGCCTTCGCACCGGGGTAGGGCAGGTCCGTCCACTTGAGCTTCGCGCACACGCCGTGCACCTCGCCGTCGATCGGCGCGGTCGGGACGTCGAGGTCCTGTGACGCGCTCGGATCCGTCGAGCTGTCCTTGTCGAACGGCGAGGTCACGTCGAGCGGGGTCTGCGCGACCGGAGTGCCACCGACGGTCGTCCTGGCACAGCCGGACACGAGCACGAGGACAGCCAACAGGAGCACCAGTCGCCGCATGGCACCACCATGCCAGACACGACATGGTGCCCCTGTTAGTGGCTCACGAGTAGTCCCGGAATCCCTTGCCGGTCTTGCGCCCGAGGCGGCCCGCCGTGACGAGGTGCTCGAGCAGCGGCGCCGGCGCGAAACCGGGCTCGCGGAACTCGTTGTAGAGCGTGCGCTGGATCGCCAGCGACACGTCCAGTCCCACGACGTCCAGCAACGCGAACGGACCCATCGGCAGACCGCAGCCGACCTTCATCGCGTTGTCGATGTCGTCGGCCTCCGCGTAGTGGGCCTCCAGCATCTTCACCGCGTCGTTGAGGTACGGGAAGAGCAACGCGTTGACGATGAAGCCCGCCACGTCGCCGCAGTGCACCGGGTGCTTGCCGAGGTCGAGGCAGATCTTGCGGGCCGTGGCGACCACGTCCGCGCCCGTCGAGATCGTCTCGACGATCTCCACCAGCTTCATGACCTGCGCGGGGTTGAAGAAGTGCAGGCCGACGACGTCCTCGGGCCTGCTCGTCGCCGCGGCGATCTCGATGACCGGCAGCGAGGACGTGGTCGTCGCGAGCACGGCGCCGGGCTTGCACGCCTCGTCGAGCGCCGCGAAGACCTCCTTCTTGATGCCGATCTCCTCGGCCACCGCCTCGACGACGAGGTCGCAGTCCGCCAGCTCGACGAACTCGACGGCAGGCGTGATCCTCGCGAGGATCGCGTCCCTGTCACCCTCGGCCAGCTTGCCCTTGGAAACCGCCCGATCGAGCGACTTGCGCACCGCACCGATCGCAGTCTCGGCCTTCTCCAGGCTGCGCGCACGCAGCACCACGTCGTACCCGCGCTTCGCGAACACCTCGGCGATGCCCGTCGCCATCGTGCCGGTGCCGATGACACCGACCCGTTGGATCTCCCGGGTCTGCACCGCACTGTCCACTTCGGACGGCGTCTGCGCGTCCTTGACGACGACCGGCGAGTCGGGCCCGTCGTAGGTGTAGAAACCACGCCCGGACTTCCGGCCCAGCAGGCCCGCCGTGATCATCTGCTTGAGCAGCGGCGCCGGCGCGTGCAGCCGGTTGCGCGACTGGTGGTACATCGTGTCGAGGATTTCGTACGCGGTGTCCAGACCGATGAGGTCCAACAACGCCAACGGACCCATGGGGTAACCGCAGCCGTACCGCATGGCCGCGTCGAGGTCCTCCCGCGTCGCGTACTTGGACTCCAGCATCTTCACGGCGTGGTTGAGGTACGGGAAGAGCAACGCGTTGGCGATGAACCCGGCCCTGTCCCCGATCACGACCGGCGACTTGCCCAGCTGCTCGGTGAACGCGACCACGTCGGTGATCACGTCCGGCTCGGTGACGACCGTGCGCACGACCTCGACCAGCTTCAACACCTGCGTGGGGTTGAAGAAGTGCAGGCCGACGACCTTGCCGGGCCGCTTCGTGTGCACGCCGATCTCGGTGATCGACAGGCTGGAGGTGTTCGACGCGATGATCGCCTCGGGTTCCAGGATCCCGTCGAGCTCCTGGAAGATCCGCGCCTTCAGCTCAACGCTCTCCGGCACCGCCTCGATCACCAGGTCGCACCCGGCGAGGCTGGTGAGGTCGAGGCTCGTCGTCACCCGGTCGTGGATCGCCGCCTTCTCGGCCTCGGTCAGCTTCTCGCGCTTCACGGCCCGCTGAGTCGAGTGCTCGAGGTGCCCGAGGCCGCGCTCGACGCCGGCCGCGTCGACTTCCACCACCTTCACCGTGAGCCCGGTGCGCGCGAGTACCTCCACGATGCCCGCGCCCATGGTTCCGAAGCCGACGACTCCGACGGTGTTGATTTCGCGCGCCACTGCAGACCTCCCTGCGGGGTAAAGCGTGGGCTACCAAGGAGTAACTTGCGGGCGACTATGCCACTCCCAGCACAGCCGGGCGCCGTGAGCTTCGCCATCAGGATCGAAACAGTTATCGGTCTAGCAAACGCCTAGATGCGGCTTTCCGCCTGGTGAACCCGTGTGGGGCAACGGAAAGTTGAGCCGACCGGGTTGCGGGTGGACCGTTGTCGCGGGCGTCGAGGTCGCCCGGCAACGGTTGTGGTCGCGCTCAGGGCCGAGGCTGGGCCCGCTGTCACGCCCCGCCTGCCGTCGCGCTCCTCAGGAAGCCGTTCTCGCCTTCACCGGTTTCGCGGGCACTGCCGCGGCTCGGCGTCGCGCGGCTGGTGTCGGCATGGCGTCGGCGTGGCATGGCGTCGGCGTGGCTGGCGTCGGCGTGGCTGGCACCGCCGCGGCTGGTGTCGGCGCGGCTGGTGTCGGCGTGGCTGGTGTCGGCGTGGCCGGTGTCGGCGTCGGCATGGCGCGGCACGACGTCGGCGCGGCGTGGCACGGCGACGGCGGTGTGACGCGGCTTCGGCCCCCTCAGCCGACCAGCGCCCCCGGCCGCCCCAGGACACCGCCCGTCAGCACCGTGGCAGGGCTCCGGCGAAACCGCACCACGCTGCGTCGCGCATCGCGGATCGGCTGCCTCGCCCAGAGCTCACACCGCAGTCGTGCTGCCGCTAGTCGTCGAACCCCCTCTCGGCGAGCTCCTCGATCCGCCTGATCGCCTCGCGCGCGTCCTTCCCGGTGGCCACCACCGTGATCGACTTGCCGCCGGGCGCGCTCAGCCCCATCAACGCCAGCACGCTCGCCGCGTTGGCCTCCTCGTCGCCGTACCGCACGACGACTTCGGCGTCGAGCTCCGCCACGGCGCGCGCCAGCAGGGCTGCCGGGCGCGCGTGCAGCCCTACCTCGTTGGTCAGCAGGACCTCCGCCGACACCGCGTCGGGCACGACGTGCAGTGCGGGGCGGCTGGGCGCGGAGGCCGGGGTCTCGCCGGACGCGCCCTCGGCTGCCGCGGCTACGTCGGCCAGGGACGCACCTCCTTGTGCGGCAACGGCGGCGGCCACCGCGCCCTCCACTAGGGGCGCGTCGACGACGGCGTAGCGGGACGGGTCGTCCGCCGATTCCACGGCCATCTCGGCGGTCATCTTGGCGCTGCCGAGGTCGTAGAGGACGACTACGCCGGTGCCCGAGTCGGCGTCCGCCAAGGCCTCCACCACCGAGCCGTAGTCGGTGCCGAGGCCGCCCTCCTCCGTGCCGCCGACGGGCAGCACGGACACGTCCGGCGCCATCTGGCCGGCCAGTTCGGCCACGCCGTTGGCCAGCATGTCGCTGTGGGAGACGATCACCAGTCCCACTCGGGACGCCGCCGCCGTCATGCCTTGGCCGCCGCGTCCGCGAAAGCCCGCAGCAGCAACGACGTCGACCGCGCGCCCGGATCCAGGTGGCCCGCGCTGCGCTCGCCCAGGTACGACGCGCGGCCCTTGCGCGCCACCATCGGCACCGTCGACTCCGCGCCCTCCGCGGCCGCGTCGGCCGCCGCCGACAGGACCGCGGCGACCTCGCCGTCGACCGACGCCGCCGCGGCCACGGCCGGGGTCAGGGCGTCGACCATCGTCTTGTCGCCCACCACTGCCTTGCCGCGCGCCACCACGCCGTCCAGCGCGGCCCGCAGCGCGCTTGCCACGGCGTCGCTGTCGAGCTCCTCCAGGTCGCCCACCGCGGCCGACGCGCGCAGGAAAGCAGTGCCGTACAAGGGGCCCGCCGCGCCGCCCACCGTCGAGATCAACGTGGTGGCGACCAGCTTCAGCACCTTGCCGGGAGAAGAGGGCTCTTCAGTGTCCAAACGGGACAGCAACGCGGTGAAGCCGCGCCTCAGGTTCTCGCCGTGGTCGCCGTCGCCGATCGCCTGGTCGAGGCGCACCAGCTCGTCGCGGTGCTCCTTCACCACCTCGGCGGCCGCCCTCAGCGCCGCCACGACGTCCGCCGCCGTGCACCCCACCTCAGACTCCCCACCGCAGTGCGGGCGTGTGCACCGGCGCGTCCCACAGCTCGATCATCTCGTCGTCCAGCTTCAGCAACGTGAGACTCATGCCCTGCATCTCCAGACTGGTGATGTACGGGCCGACGAGCCTGCGTTCCACCGTGATCCCCCGATCGGCCAGCAGCTGTTCCGCGATGCCGTGCGCCAAGTACAGCTCGATCAACGGCGTTCCGCCCATCGAGTTCGTGAAGAGCAGCACCCGGTCCCCTGAGGCGAAAGGCAGGTCTTCGAGAACAGGTTCGAGCAGCGCCGAAACCATCTCGGACGCGGACCCCGCCCGCACCCGCTGACGGCCCGGCTCGCCGTGGATGCCGATGCCGATCTCCATCTCGTCGTCGGCCAGCTCGAAGCTCGGTGTACCCGCGTGCGGGACCGTGCACGCGGTCAGCGCGAGCCCCATCGATCGCACCGAGCCGATCACCCGTGACGCCAGCGCCTCGCACGCCGCCAGATCGTCGCCGCGTTCGGCCGCCGCGCCCACGATCTTCTCCAGCAGCACGGTGCCGCCGACGCCGCGCCGCCCGGCCGTGTACAGCGAGTCCTTCACCGCCACGTCGTCGTCGATCACCACGCTGCGCACCTCGGACTCCGCCATCTCGCCCGCGGTCTCGAAGTTCAGCACGTCGCCCGTGTAGTTCTTCACGATCAGCAGCGCGCCCGCGCCGCCGTCGGTGCGCGCGACCGCGTCCAGCACCTGGTCGGGTGTCGGCGACGTGAACACCGCACCGGGACAGGCCGCGTCGAGCATCCCGCGCCCGACGAAGCCGCCGTGCAACGGTTCGTGGCCGGACCCGCCACCCGAGATGATCGCGACCTTGCCCCGCACCGGGGCGTCCGCGCGCACGACCACGGCCGGGTCGTAGTGCACGGTCAGCAGATCGGAATGGGCGGCCTGCATGCCCCGCAGCGCGTCCCGCACCACGGTTTCCGGATCATTGATGATCTTCTTCATCGAAGCGCCCTTTCGATCGGCGGTGACCGTGTTCCTTCTTACTCCGGGGGTCTGACACTCGGTACGGGCAAACGACCCCGGTACCGTTAGCCTGCCCTAAGAAGTGCAGGTCAACATCACTGCCAGTAGCGGAGGAACCACGTCGTGTCGAAGAGAGCAGCGCTGCTCGCCGCAGTCGCCCTGGTGCTCGCAGCCTGCGGTCAGAGCACCCCCGACAAGCCGACTGTCGCCCAGGGCGGCCAGGACTTCGGCAAGGCGTACGAGCTGAGCAACGGGTTCGGCACGACCGCGAAGCCCGGCGAGTTCCCCCGCACGATCAAGCACGCGATGGGCGAGACCAAGCTCGAGAAGAAACCCGAACGGGTGATCGTGCTCGACACCGGCGAGCTCGACAACGTCGTCGCCCTCGGCATCAAGCCCGTCGGCATCGCGTTCACCGACGGCTCGCCGACCATGCCGTCCTACATCGGCGACAAGGGCGGCAAGCCGGAGAACGTCGGCACGATCAACAACCTCAACCTCGAGGCGATCACCAAGCTCAACCCCGACCTGATCCTGGGCTCGCAGCTGCGCGCGGAAGCCCAGTACCCGAAGCTGAGCGCGATCGCCCCGACGGTCTTCTCGGTGCGCCCCGGCTACGTGTGGAAGGAGAACTTCCTCCTCAACGCCGCCGCGCTCGACCGCCAGGCCGACGCCGCGAAGATGCTCGAGGACTACACGAAGAAGGCCACCGACGTCGGCAACGCCGTCGAGAAGAAGCTCGGCGTCCGCCCGACCGTCACGGCGCTGCGCTTCATGCCGGGCAAGATCCGCCTCTACGCCAAGAAGTCGTTCATCGGCACGATCCTGATCGACGCCAAGATCCCGCAGCCGACCCCGTCCCAGGTCGACGACCTGGCTGCCGAGGTCAGCGCGGAGCAGATCGGCAAGGCCGACGGCGACTTCATCATCTACTCCACCTACGGCGACCCGGCCAAGACCGCGCAGGGCTCGGTGACCGGTGGTCCGCTGTGGAGCGGCCTGAACGCGGTCAAGTCAGGCAAGGCCAAGCCGGTCCTCGACGAGACCTACTTCCTCGGCCTCGGCGTGCTCGCCGCGAACGTGGTGCTGGACGACCTGCAGAACCAGCTCGGCGCATAGACGTCAGCCTCGCGCGGGTGCTCAGCGTCCGAAGAGCATCCGCGCGAGCCGCAGCATCTGCTTGCCCGCCATCGAGGACCGGTCGAACGTCGCCATGTTGAGCAGCGACTTGAACCGCTCCTTCGTCACGGCCTTGGCGTAGACGAACTCGCGCAGCCCGTCCTCGCCGTGGATGCGCCCGAACCCGGAGTCGCCGACGCCGCCGAACGGCAGCCCGGGAATCGCCGCGTAGGTCAGCACCGAGTTGATCGACACCATGCCGACCCGCAGCTCCGCCGCCAGCTCCTCGCCCCGCGCCTTCGAGAACACCGCGGCACCCAGCCCGTACTTGGACTGGTTCGCGAGCCGCACGCCTTCCAGCGCGTTCGGCACCCGGTTGATCACCACGACCGGCCCGAAGGTCTCCTCGGTGATCGCCAGCGAGTCCTCCGGCACGTCGGTGAGCACCACGGGCTCGACGTACGGCGGCCTGATCGACTCCGCACCACCCACCAGCGCCTTGCCGCCGCGGTCCAGCGCGTCCCGCACGTGCTCGCGGATGATCTCCACCTGGGCCGGCATCGTGATCGGCCCGAGGTTCGCGGTCGGTTCCCCGCCCGGCTTGAGCTTCTCGGCCCGCTTCACCACGACCGCGATGAACTCGTCCGCGACGTCCTCTGCCACGTAGACGCGCTCCACGCCCGCGCACGTCTGGCCGGCGTTCGACACCGCGCCCCAGATCGCGGCCTCGGCGGCGGCGGTCAGGTCGGCGTCCGAGTCGACGATCAACGCGTCCTTGCCGCCGCACTCGACCAGCACGGGCGTCAGCGTCGAGGCGCACGCGGCCATGACCTTCTTGCCGGTTCGCGTGGAACCGGTGAACGCGATCTTGTCGACACCGGACGCGCACAGCGCCGCGCCCGTCTCACCGAAGCCGGTGACGACCTGGAACACCGGGTACTCCGGCACCGCCTCGGCGAACGTCGACGCGAGGAACGTGCCGACGCCGGGTGTGAACTCCGAGGGCTTGAACACCACGGCGTTGCCAGCGGCGAGCGCGTACGAGATCGAGCCCATCGGGGTGTGCGCGGGGTAGTTCCACGGCCCGATGACGCCGATGACGCCCAACGGCCGGTACTCGAGCGTCGCGGTGTGGTTGAACATCAGCATGCCCGAGGACACCCGGCGCCTGCCCAGCACGCGGCCCGCGTGCCGCGCCGCCCAGTGCAGGTGGTCCATCACGAGCGCGATCTCGACGCGGGAGTCGTCGGCGGGTTTGCCGGTCTCCGCGCTGATCAGCGAGATGAACTCGTCGGCGCGCTGCGACAGCACTCTGCGCCACGCGTCGAGCTTGGTCTTGCGACCCTCGAAACCGAGACCGGACCACCACGCGGCGGCCTCGCGCGCCGAGGACACGGCCTCCTCGACCTCGGCGGCCGTGTGGATCGGGTGATGCGCGACGACCTCGCCCGTGCGCGGGTCCAGTGAGGCGAACCGCCGCTGCTCGCCATCGGCCGACAGCACGCTGTCCGAAGCGGTCTGCGTCATTGGGACCCTCCCGGGGTACTCGCCAGTAACCTCGACACTAACGCGTACTTGAAGAACTTTCAGCCCCCGCCTGGTCCCGTCACGCGCTGGGCAGGCCGGGAAGCACCGCCTTGACGAACGCCTGCGCCGCCTGGCAACGATCCAGTTCCTTGTCCTTCGAGGCTCCCACACTGAACTCCGCGATCTCACCCGCGTCGCTGGAGTCCTTCGTGCGGACCAGGACCAACTCGCACGTGGGGAACGCGCCGTCCTTCAGCGCCTGGTAGCCCTTCACCCCGCCGCCGAGATCGACCTCGGTGGACTTGGGGTCGAACTTGCCGTCCTTCGGGACGCGCGCGGTCTTGAACTCGAGCTGCATCTGCGCGCTCTGCCCCGTCCACGAGCACTGGTGCAGACCGAAGGCGAACATCCGCGGCGAGGCGCCGACGACCGGCGCGAGCGTGGCCTTGTCGACGACCGTGCACGGGTCGAGCTCGACCGGCGACCCCTTCGGCGGGTTGTACTTCTGCGGGTTGCCGCGCAGCTTGCGGACGACTCCCTCGAGCACCTTGCGGCCCGGCTCGCACGGGTCTGCCACCCCCTGGTCACCCGAGCCCGTGCTCACCTGGACCCGCACGGCCTGCGCCGGGTTCTCCTGCGTCACGGCGCTGACGAAGCACGACGAGGTCAGCTTCTGCTCGCCGCTCTTGAGCCCCGCGACCTGCCTGGTGGCGTTCTTGACCTCCGTGGAGGTCAGCGAGTAGCCGATCTCCACCGTGAGGTTGAGGGTCTTGCCCGCCTTGTCCTTCATGTAGTTCGAGCAGCGCGTGTAGTTGCTGCTCGTGTACTTCGACGGCGTGCCGAGCGACTGCAGCAGTTCCTTCTCCATCAGCGCGCAGGGGAAGACCAGCCGCAACCGTTCCGCGGCGAACGCGGGATCGACCGGCTTGCCCGGCTGCGCGGACGGCTTGACGGACGGATCGGTCGAGCTCGCGTCCGCTACCGCCTGCACGGTGCGGCGCGGCGAGTTGGTCTTGGCGAGACCGGGACCGCTCGAGCAGCCGGCCATCAGCAGAGCAGCGGCGGCGACCACGGCCGTGGCACGAAAACGGAGCACGACGTGCACGGTAGCGACCTTCGCGGGCGCCCGTGGGCAGTACCCCGAGTTACTCCGTGGCACATGTCACGCAGCGCTACGGGAACGATTCAGAAGATCAACGCGATGTACCTGGTGAAGACCCCGAGAGAAGGAGAGACGTGCGTAACCGAATTCGCCGCGCATTCAACTGGCTCGACGCGTGGACGATCGAGGCCTTCAACCCTGTTTTCCCCGGCCGTCCCCAGTCGTAGTCAGCTCTTGTCCGTTTTCGCGAACTGAGGCCGCAGCGTCGCCCACGCGGCGAACACCGCCGCCAGCACCACCATGGCGACGCCGGCCCACAGGTTGATGTTGACTCCTTCGGCCTTCCTCAGGTCGTCCTCGGACGTGAAGCCGAGACCGACGACGACCAGTACAACGCCGTACAGGCCGAAGAGGAAAGCGATGATCAGTCGCAGGTCGAACAACCTCATGACGGCCTCCCTCAGCCGAAGATGACGTAGAGCACGGTCGTCAGCGCCAGCACTCCGCCGCCGAGCAGGGCGGGCGAGCGGTACCAGCCCGCGTCCTCGCCGGTGGTGGCGTGCGAACGGTCCTCCTTCGGCGTCAGGCTGTAGACCAGCCCGACCAGCTCACTGTCCGGCTTCGGCCGCGTGACGAGACTGACCGCGACGCTGACGACGACGTCCACCGCGAACGCGAGACCCGCGCCGAGGAAGCTCGCGCCCTGCCCCGGCAGCTCCAGCCACTTGACGCCGAACGACGGCTCCGAGATCGCGTAGACGAACATCGCGGTGAACGTGCCCGCGATCAGCCCCACCCAGCCCGCGGTCGGCGTCATCCGCTTCCAGAACATGCCGACGATGAACGTCGCGAACAGCGGCGCGTTGAAGAACGAGAACAGCGCCTGGATGTAGTCCATGATGTTGGACCCGCCGAGCGCCGCCGCGATGAACGCCGTGCCGATCGCGAGCACACATGCACCGACCGTGGCCAGCCGTCCGACGCGCAGGTAGTACTCGTCCGGCCGGTCCTTCTTGATGTAGTCCTGCCACAGGTCGTAGGTGAAGACCGTGTTGAACGAGCTTACGTTCGCCGCCACACCGGCCATGAAGCTCGCGAGCAGACCCGTGATCGCGATGCCGAGGATGCCGTTGGGCAGCAGGTCTCGCATCAGCAACGGCAGCACGTTGTTGTACGCCACGCCGCTGCTCGTGTCGCCGGCCTTGAGCTGCGCCATCTCCGGCACGATCACCGCGGCGATGATGCCGGGAATGATGATGACCGCGGGGATGAGCGCCTTCGGGTACGCGCCGATGATGGGCGTGCGCTTGGCCGCCGACATCGACTTGGCGCTCATCGCGCGCTGCACCTCGGCGAAGTTCGTCGTCCAGTAGCCGAACGACAACACGAACCCGAGACCGAACACGAGCCCGATGACGCTCCACACGGGATTGTCGATGCCGGTGAGTTCCGTGGCGGGCCACGCGCTGAGCTGTTCCTGATCGGTGACCTTCTGCACCAGCCCCTGCCAGCCACCGACCTTGATCAGGCCGATGATGGTGATCGGCGCCAGCGCGGCCACGATGACGAAGAACTGCAGGACCTCGTTGTAGATGGCGGCACTCAGCCCACCCAGCGTCGTGTAGGCGAGCACGACCAGCGCCGCGACGACGATCGACACCGGCAACGGCCACCCGAGCAGCGCGTCGATGATCACCGCGAGCGCGAACAGGTTGATGCCCGCGATGAGGATCTGCGCGACAGCGAAGCTGATGGCGTTGACGAGGTGGGCGGGCTTGCCGAACCGCCTGCGCATGAACTCGGGAACGCTGCGCACCTTGGAGCCGTAGTAGAACGGCATCATCACCAGACCGAGGAACACCATCGCGGGGATGGCACCGATCCAGTAGTAGTGCACGGTCGCCATGCCGTACTGCGCGCCGTTGGCCGTCATGCCCATCAGCTCGAGCGCGCCGAGGTTCGCACTGATGAACGCGAGACCGGTGACCCACGCGGGCAACGACCGGCCGGACAGCAGGAAGTCGAGGCTCGAGTTCACGGATCGTCGCGCCATCACGCCGATGCCGAGCACCACCGCGAAGTAGATGACGAGCAACGCGTAGTCGATCGGTCCCGCGTCAAGCCGCAGGTCCGCCTCGGCCAACACTCGCACGGCCCACCTCCCAAAACTTCCAACAAAGTCGAACACAACCGACCAGGAGGGGACATTACTCCAGGTGCGCGACTTCTTACCCCGTGTGCGTGATCACGAAACCACGAGCCGTAATGGGGTGCTCACTGAAGTGGGAATACCGGGAAACTCAGGTGCGCGTGCAAATCCGGCAGGCGAGACTGATCACGTGACCGAACAGCAATGGCTGTGCCCCGGCTGCGGGCAGATCGTCCACAGCAAGATGGGCAAAGCCGGCGACCCGTGCATCGGATGCGAGACGGAACTCTTCTTCACGGCACAGTCACCCGAGACGCGCGCCGAGATCGACAACGCCGTCGCGAGCCTGCCGAACATCTGGGCGATCAAGCGGATCCGCGAGCTCACCGGTTGCGACCTGTCCATGGCGATCTTCGTCCATTCCGATCGCCAGCGGGCAGGACAGGACGCAACCTCCGGCTGATCAGAACAGCCGGAACTGATCGGACCGAAATCCCAGGTCGGCAGCTACCTGCGGCGGTACACGCAAAACCCGCTCTCACCTGCACAGATGACTCATCAGCGTTAATCGTCGTTATGCATCCCTAAGCGGTGCCATGTGCCCCCACTGTGCCCCCGCCGTAACTCTGGCATCGCTTAGGGCTTGCTTTCCAGCATCACTAGGCGCATGCTTTGCAGCATGACCGATGAGGACAAGGTGCGAGCGAACCGGCTGCGACGGGCCGCCGCACGGCAGGGACTCCAGCTCATCAAGTCGAGGCGACGCGACCCCCGTGCGCTCGACTACGGCGGCTGGATGATCACCGAAATCAGCACGAACACGGTCGTTGCTGGCGCCACCCCTCGTGAGTTCTCGATGAGCCTGGATGACGTCGAGGCGTACCTAACGAGGGAGTAACTCTCCCCAAAAAGCAAAGCGGCCCCCGGCGGTGCTACCAACACCAACCGAGGGCCTTGATCGGACGCTGGAGGTCCGACCCATGCAAAACCGTACCGCCGCCAACGCATCTCTCGCTGCTGTTCGCAACCGTCCCTGCCCTTCGTTCTGCGCCAGGCCTGGTCACCGCTACAAGGCGGACCGGCGCGTGCCGTGGGATCTCGACCGCACCCATTCCATCGCGTTCCCCCTCAACGGGCGCAGGCCGCTCATCCAGGTGACGTCGTACGACGAGTACGCCGTGGGGTCCATGCGCGGGCCGGACGTCCCTGACGAGGACTACGTGGGCACACCGTCCATCTTCTGTGACCAGAGGTTCTACCTCGATGGTGCCGGGGCGAAAGAGGCGCGACGCGTCGCCGACAGGGCTCAGGCCCTCGCCGACCAGCTCCGCGCTGCTGCCGATCGCCTCGACGAGATCAAGGGCGGTGGCCGGTGAACTACCTCAAGCCCGTCCAGGTGTCACCGTCTGGCTGCAAGCCCGCTGACGAGCAGGCGCAGGACCTCCTACAAGCCCTTCGCGGTGTCGAGCTCGGAGACTATGACCGGCGCATCGTGCAGTGGCTCGCCGGTTGGGACGCTGCAGTGGTGGAGACCGTCGTCAGCCTGATCTACCGGGCGCGGCAGGCTGGTCCGATCCCTGAGGGCTGAGCAAAATGGCCGAAGGGGCGAGCCGAGTAGTCGTCGGCTCGCCCCTTCGTGTGTTCTGACCAGAACTGGCCCCCTTCAAGGGGGGCAGTACGACTGAACCCCTTAAGGGGATTCAGTCAGGTTCAGGCGTCGAACTGGCCCGCCTTCACCGCAGTCATGAACGCGACGGCAGCGCCCCCTTCAAGCATGAGGACACCCCCGTCCGGGTTCTTGCTGTCGCGGACAGCGCGGACGCCAGAGACGACCTCCACACACTGTCCGCCGTTACCACCTGAGCGGCTGGCCTTGCGCCACACCGCTCCAGTCAGGTCCGGGATCATGGCCCGTCCCCTCCTCCTGTTGCTGTCACAGTTCCGACGCCAGCGTATCCACGAGGTCTGCGGACTGCTTCGGGGATAGCGCGCTGGTCAGAAGCGTCCGGAACACCAGTTCGTAGCTCGCCACACGACCGGCGTCGTCCACGAATAGCGCGTCCGTCACGTTCTCCAGATAGACGAGGTTCCCGTTCGGTCGGGTGAGGACCGTGAACGGGAATCCGGTGGCCGCGTGTGCTCCGGCGGAGAACGGCACGACCTGGATGGTCACGTGCGGCATTGTGGACAGTCGGCGCAGGTGGGCGAGCTGCTCCCGCATGACATCGGGACCACCGACAACCCTGCGGATGGCGCCCTCGTTCAGGACCAGCCACAGCCGAGGCGGGTTCTCACGAGTCAGCCGCTCCTGTCGTGCCATGCGAGCTTGGACAAGGCGGTCGACGTCGCCTGGACGATGCAGCGGGTTAGCCACGGTGACAGCCCGTGCGTACGCGGGTGTCTGTGCCAGGCCGTGGATCAGCTCAGGGTCGTACGACTGCAGCTCGGTGGCGGTCTCTTCCATGTGGAAGAACTTCCGGAAGCGGTCCGGGATCACCGACCCGTAGGGCGTCCGCGGCCGACGTCGCTGCGCTTCTCTGCCGAGTTGTTCGAGTTCGGCGCGCTCATCTCCGGTGACCTCAAGCCGATCGAGCAGCAACCGAAGCTCGGGAAGCCGGACGCCGACGTCTCCGCGCTCAATCCGGCCGATCTTCGACTCGGAGCATTCGAGCACTTCCGCCAGGTCTGCTTTGGACAGCTTGGCGTCATCCCGAAGCTTCGCCAGTGCTTGCCCGAGCTGCTCCTTGTAGGTCGTCGGACTCTGCTCACCCATGCGCGCCTCTCCATTCGTGACGCGCTCAGTGTGCCTGACGAACCAGCTTGTGCAGTTCGCCCGATCAGTCGACTGTGAAACCTGCACGTGCAGGTTTATGGTCTAAGTGCCCGTGCGGCTCTGCCAACCGGGCGGCCTGGCTCCGTGCCGCTGTCACAGTTCCCGAGACACGCACGGAGTCAGGTCGGAGGAAGGCGAGCTCCACGCCGAAGGGGGTGACGATGACCAGCGGCATACAAGGCCTTCGCAGGCTCGAGGTGCGAGACGAGCACGGCGTGCCTTGCGGCCTCCTGATTGGCTACACCGAGAGTCACCAACTGGTCATCAGCATTGCCCCCGGCTCCGGTGCCCCGCCCACGGTGGCGATCGTCCCTCATGACGAGTCGGTGAAGGTCTTCGAGTTGATGCGCGGCGCCCTACGGGGTGAGCTGCCATGACCGCAGTCAACATCGCCTGCCTGCTCGTCGGACTCGGCTTCCTCGCCTGGGCTTCCACCTTCGGCGTGTGGGGTCTGCTCAACGACCACTCCACGCCCACCAAGACCCCGGTCGGCGGATTTCCCTCGCCTCGCATCGAGCCGCCGACCGGGTCCCAAGCAGCCGGACACTCCCCTGACCCCCGACCAGGGAGCGTCCGGCGTCGCCCCACGGTGCCGCTCAGTGATCCGAGCGACCTGAGCGGCACCGTGGCCCAAGGGTGGAGGCTGAGATGAACGGAAGCGCCAGGACTCTCGTCCGATCCGTTCAGTGCGACAACCCAGAGTGCCGCAAGGTCATCATGCGGATCTGGATGTACCAGGGTCGGCGGCAGTGCGAGAACGTGTCGTGTCCGTGCGACAACGCCCACGAGGAAGCACTCAAGAAGCTCTACGTCGGCAGGCGTGTCAGGTAACAACCGACATGATCAAGGCGAGGCAGGGGACATGAACGCAGTCGACACACGACGGATGCTCGCCATCATCGCGCCTCTGCTGATCCTGGCCGGCATCGTCGTCCTGAACATCGAGAGTGTGCCCCCAGCGTTCGGCTGGCCCTTCGCCCTAATGTTCTTCGCGATCGGCATCGGCCTGGGCGCTGGCGTGATCGTCAGCAAGGCCCGGGAGACCAGCGAGCAGATCCACCACGACCAAGCCAAGTAAGCGTTCCCGTGTTCCTCACACCCAGGGTGCGGAACGAGGAACACCCTGGCGGTATCCCCGTCCCCCCGCTCCGTGGCCGACCCACCCCAGGCAAAGCGGAATTGCGCCCGGACAGGTTTTCCACTTTGCCGTCCCGGTTGCTCAGCATCAAGCGTCCACTAGCGACGTTTCGCAGCCGTTTGCAACGGTGGCTGGTACGGGGGTTTGGGAGTTTTGTCAGCGCGCAAACGCGCCTTGCCCGGGGCGCCCACGTCAGAGGGCGGGCCCCGGGGTCACCCCCTACCCCTCACCGCCGTGAACACGGGCGCCGACGTGAGCAGCCTTTTTGGGGACGCCCCCAAGAAGGTCACCCCTCTATAGAAGTTGTGAACCCCTCGCACCCCCGACAGGCCTTGCTCGGGGCGGCTAAAGGGTGGCGCCGAGGAGGGACACCCCGTGGTGGCCTAGTGCGGTGGCACCTCAGGTCTCCCGGCTCCTGTGGTGCCACCGCGGTTAGGCGCTGGTGGGTCATCGCGTCGCGAGTGAGACTCAGCTCGCCACCATCACCCCCGGCTTGCTTCAGCCCCCGACATCTCGAGTACGGGCTGACTCGGGTGGTGTTGACGCCATGCTCTATGCGCCGACTGCCAGCACGGACGAGACGGGCACGGTCCAGACGACCGGGCCGGCTGCCGTGACGGTCCACGTCCGACCAGCGGCGGCGGTCATGGTGCCTTGCAGGTCAGTGCCGTTGCTGAGCTTGAGCGTCACGCTCTGGCCCACGCGTGATGCAGCGCGGTTGATCAGTTCTCGGTCTTCTTCGAGTTCGAACTGCGAACGCATCTCAACTACTCCTGTCGGTCGGTCTCGGTCGTGTGGCGGTCACGCCACTTCGGGTCCGTCGCTGCTCTGCTGAGCGGTCGCGTGGCGGTTCAGCCAGGACTGTGCGGCCGTCCGGGCCGCGGGGTCGCCGAAGCGCTTGAGGGCCATGACACGGCCTCGGTTCGACGGCGTCGGGGGAAGCTGTTCGATCTCGTCGGGGGTGTACTGGCGGTCCATGTCGTGCCCTCTCGGTCAGTTGTCGTAGGTGGTGGCCATGAAGTTCTGGCGGGGCCGTGTTGCGGTGTCGACCTGGTGGGCGCGGATCATGCGACTGTCGGGCTCGGGTGAGGCGTAGTTGCCGACGCCGTGCTTCTCAACGCGGGCCTGTCGCTGCTCGACGACCTCCATGCGCGCATTCACGTAGGCCTCTGTGGCCTGCCTGAGAGTGGGCATCCAGATCTTGAGGCCGGAGTCGAGCAGCATGACCAAACGCTCTCGACTGTCCGGCCACGTGAAGGCGCGGCTGACCTCACCGTTTGAACGAACCTCGTCCATCCAGTCGGGGTTGATACGGTTGTAGTCGTCGATCTCGCCGCCGCGCTCCAGAATCTCGTCCAGATGGACGCGGCGCAGCTGTGGCATCGAGAGGTCTCCCAGTTCGACACTGGGCTTTCTGTTCTGCTCTCCGCCGCAGATGTTCACGCAGAGTTGACGCTGTGCCCTGCGAAGCGCGGCGTACTGCTCGCCGTACTCCCCGAGGCGCGCCCAGGCCTCCATCGGCGATTGGCCGCCATCGAGGACATCTTGAGCGGTCCTTGCCCCCTTGAGCCAGGGCAGGGATTGGCGGGCCCCTTCGATCAGTTCCTCGAGTGGCGCGACGAGGTAGCTGAGCGCTTTTGCGCTGCCGGTCATGATCGCGCTGTCCCTCTCCCCCTTCAGTTGCTCCAGGGCAGATTCGGTGATCGCCTTCTCGGCCTGCTGCATCTCCACAAGCCGAGTCGCGTTGTAGGCCCTTTCGGCGAGGTCTCGCGGCCAGGGATCACCGGAGGTGGCGAGGGCCTTGATCTCTGCCGTCAGCGCGTTCCGGCCAGCGATTACGCCGTCGTGGGGTGCGATGGCGAGGTGCCGGACTCGGTCGACCAGGCGATCGATCGCCTTGTCGAGCTCCGTGATTCCGGGGATGGTCGCGAGTGCTTCACTCAAGTAGTCGCGCATGGGTTGTCCTGTCGTTGTTGTGTTGGGTTATGCCCTGCCGCCGCGGTACCGCACTTCGCGGGCTTCGGCGTCCATCGCGGAACTGATCCGTGCGTCGATCAACGTGCCGAACCCGTCGCTGTCCACGCGGAGTCGTCCCGTGATGGCGAGTCCGTCCAGGGTCATGGACTGGACACTGGGCGTAGGTGCAGCGGCAAAGCCGCCCTGTGCGTACCGGCGGATTAGCGCGAAGCCCATCCGCTGCGCCGTCTCGTCCAGCAAGGCCACCGAGCGAGACGACCGGTTGATCGGGATATACGCCTCGTCGTCTATGAGCCGGTCACCCGTGATCCTGAGCATCCGGGGAGGGAAGATCTGCGGGACACCCGCCTGGAACAGCTTCGCAGCGGCGAGTCCGCCCTGTGCGAACCTCTGCGCCGGGATGATGTTTCCCAGGGCGTTCAGTGCGGCGCCGTACTGGCCCCGCACCGAAATCGGGGCGCCGACCGCGTCGACGCGAACGATGATCCTCCGGTTGGAGTTGTCGGCGATGTAGCTGTCCAGCTGAGACTGTGCGGTGGCCGTGTTGGCCCTGATTTCGACCTTGCCATCGGGCAGGGTCCGGACAGTGAAACCGAGGTCCTCCAGCTTCTTCTTCGCCTCGTCACTCAACGACCTCACAGTGATCGGCTTGTCCGCGGGAACCTTGTCCGCCAAGGCCTTTACCGCGATCAGCTCGGTCTTGGTCGTGTCCGATCCGGGAGTCGATACGATCATCTTGACGTTCTTGGGGATGAGACCTGCTTTGTCCGCCAAGACCTCGGCTTCCTTGGCGCTGATGCCCATCGCGCCTGCGGCGCCGATGAACGCGTCCCGCGCTTCCTGCATGGCCGCACGTGCCTTCGCGGTCGCGGCGGGAACATCGTCGCCCTGTGCGATTGCCATGTCGAACGTGCGTGCCGCGACTTCAGCCGTGTTGTCACTGAGGTCGCGCAGCATGTCCCGCAGGCGGCGCCCGTTCTCTGTGGTCAAGTTCAGGCCACCCTGGGCGTTGAGCAATTCCTTGCCCCAGCCCTTCGCCTTAACGGCAGCGTCCTGTGTCTCATCTCCGGTCAGCTTGAACGTCTCGTTGATGCGGGACAGTGACTCCTGGACACGTGACTGCGCTGCCTCCAGGCTGATCTCTCCGCCCGACAGTGCGTCCAGTGCGGACTTCAGGCTGCGAACCCGATCCTCCGCGCTTGCGGTGTTGCTCCCAAACTCCTTGATCGCCTGACTGAGCGCGCGCCCAGACGAGGTCGCGTCTGTGAAGTGTGCCGTCCCGTTCTTGATCGCAGCGTCCAGTTCCTTGCTGTCACGTTCCGCCTCACCGAATCCACGGGCAAGGCGGTTGATCTCGTCCAGAAGGTCCTTGGCGGCCTGGCCCTGCCCCGTGAGAACAGGAACAGTCGCCCCCTTGCCTGTGGCGACAAAGGAAGTGCTGGCCTTGATCACACCCTCAAGCTGTGCCCGCAACCCGTCCAAGGCGGATCCCTGATTCAGGGTCGCGTCGGTGATGTCGTCCAGGGTGATTCCGAACTGCCGGGCGCTGTCAACCACCTTCGTCTCGGTGTCGGCGATCTTCTCGTCCTGGAGGGCCTTCGCCTGTGATGCCCGGACGTTGGCATCGATCACACCGTTCGACTCCCGCAGAGCCTGGGCGAGGTTGTCGACGAACGACGCGTGACGGCGTGCAGCCTCCGCCGCTTTCTCTTGGGTTCCAGCAAGGAGCGAGAGACCGACGGACACAGCGCCGATCGCGAGACCGAACGGACCACCCAGTGCGGAAACGAGACCGCCCGCCGCCGACTTCAACCCTGTCCCGGCAGCGGATGCGATTCCTGCGGCAGTGCCGAACCGCTCCGCGCCTGCAGAGGCCTCCTGGAACGCTGAGCGCATCGCGCTGAGCGCGGGAGTCCGCTCGACCAGGGTCCCCATTGCTGCGCTCATGGTGCTGATGGGCTGGCCAGCGGCAGCTGCACCAGCGCGGACCGCCCCAACCTGATCGGTGAAGGACCGTGCTGCCGCCACGGCCGGAACGGTGGAGGTCCGGTAGGCGGCCATCGCTGCGGAAAGCTTGCCGACGTCCTGACCGCTCGCCGCCGCAAGTCCCTGCTGGACTCGCATCTCTCCGGCGAACTGGCGGAGACCGCTCAGCGCCGTCGTGTCACCGAGTGCTCGCTGCGCCACCCGGAAGGCCACCAACGCCACCACGGCGGACTGCACCGGTCCGGGAAGTTCCCCGAAGCCCCTAACCAGACCGCCGATCAGAGATCCGACCGGAACCAGGATTGTGGACGCCAAGCGCAGCGCGTCGGTAGCGACACCGATTCCGGCACCAAGCGCCGACACGGCTCCATCGCCTTCGGCCGACGCCTCAGCAACGGCGCCGATCCCGACCGCAACGGGCTTCGCAGCGTCCACCACATTGCCGAGCGCGGCCGTGAAGTCCTGCGACGCCTTG
Organism: Lentzea nigeriaca; assembly: GCF_016907955.1. Classification (GTDB taxonomy): domain Bacteria; phylum Actinomycetota; class Actinomycetes; order Mycobacteriales; family Pseudonocardiaceae; genus Lentzea; species Lentzea nigeriaca. Next base: position 579,909 of record NZ_JAFBCX010000005.1, read on the forward strand.
ATGCCCGTGTTGAACAACTCGTTGAGCGGTCCAGCCGCGCCCTTGGCGAGCGGCGACACGAGGTCTGTCACGGCACTCTGGACGACCTTCGCTCGATCACCGATGGCGTCGGCAAGCTTCGGGCCGAACAGTTCGCCGGTCGCCACAGCAGTCTCGATGCCCTGGACGATTTCATCGTTCCAGCCCTCGATGTGCTCCGCCGCGGACCGGACCGCATCCTCAAGAGGGCCGTCGATCGCCTCGAAGATGCCGATTCCAGTGGTCTCGAGCTGACTCTTCAGACCCTCCCACGCACCACCAAGACCCTTGGTCTGTGCCGCCGCCACATCCGCCGCACCACCCGCTCGAGTGACCGACGTGGCCATGTCGTCGAATGCCTTCGCGCCCGTGGACGCAAGGGCGGACGCGACAGTCATGCCTTCGTTGCCGAACGCGGTGGCTGCTGCTTCGGTGAAGGTGGCCTCAGTCAGGCGCCCCTTCGCCGCCGCCAATTGTTCGGTGATCGCACGGAGGCCGACGAACTTGCCGGAGGCATCAAAGGCCTTGATTCCCAGGGTGTTCAGGGCTTCAGCGGCAGGCTTTGACGGCGCCGCCAGGGAGGCGATCATGCCTCGCAGCGACGTACCCGCCTGCTCACCCCGAATGCCCTGGGTGGCGATGAGGCCGATCGCCGTGGCCACGGAATCGATGTCCGCGCCCACGGTCTTCGCGACCGGACCGACGAACTTCAAGGCCGCAGCAATATCGACGACCTCGCCGGACGCGGCGTTGGCCGTGTTGGCGAGAACATCCGCGACATGCCCAGCCTCGGACGCGGCCAAACCGAACTGGTTGAGCGCATCCGACTGGATCTCAGCCGCTCGAGCAGCGTCGATCTGGGCAGCCGCCGCCAACTGCAGGGTGCCCTTGGCCGCGGTCATCGCCTGGTCGACCGACAAGCCACCCTTGGCGAGCTCGGTCATCGCCGCGGCAGCATCAGCCGCGGACGTGGCCGGCAGGGTCATGTCCGCGCCCAGCTGCTTGGCCAGGTTGCCCACCTGAGTCATCTGCAGACCCGTGGCCTGGGTGACAGACTGCAGCGTGTTAAGTTGGCTTGAGTAGTCGACGCCAAGGCGGAGGACTTCCTTCAGGCCAACTGCCGCGACTGCTGTACCACCAGCGATCGCTACGCCCAGTCCCTTGCCGAACGCGGATGCGATGCCCGTAGCAGGCTTCAGGCCCGCCATGAGCTTGCTAGGGAACTCCCGTGTATTCGGGACAACATCGATCTCGATCTTCCCCCCCGGCACTACGACCGACCTCCTGCGGTCGAAGCGGGGGCTTCAGCGTGATTCGTTCGCATCCCTGCCTTTCCTGGGTGCCTTGTCCAACAAGGAAACGTGCAACTGCCGGGCATCGCTTCGTCCTCTCATGCTTTGCCCGGCAGGAGTGGAACGGTCAACCTAAAGCTTGGTGTAGCTATTGTCCTGCTTCGTCCACCTTGGACGGTAGGTGTGTGGCGATCTCCTTGAACGCCACCGTGATGTCAGTACCCGTCTCCTTGAGCAGTAGCTCGGCCGTTGGGGCGAGGAGATCCTCAAGGCACAGGCGAAGCGCGGCGGCGAGGACCATGCTCGTCTCCTCTGGCGGAAGGTTTCCGACAGCCTCGCCCAGCTCTGCCCTCAGGCAGTCCCGGTCGAGGCACAGCGCGCCGACGGTGAACGCCAGGCGCTGCGCCTGAAGCTCGACCGCGGCCGTGTCGACGACGCCGACCGGAAGCCCGGTCTCGTCGACAGTCGGGAGGACCCCGTAGTCTTCGCGGGGCATCACTCGCCGCCCGAGTTCTCGCCGTTTGCGATGTTTCGCAGCATGGTCCGTAGATCGAGACCCATCCTGTCCGTCACAACGAGCGTGGGGGCGAGGATCTGCTTCACCAGGATGGCGAGCGCTGAGCCCGCGACGTAGCCGAACTCGTCGACTCCCACCCGCGTGATGGTGTCGGACACCACCTGGTCTACGGCGTCCACGTCGGCACACGCCGCGGCCATCTCGAACGCCAGGCGCACGCCGGCAGTCTCGATCCGGTCCATGTCCACCATGCCGAGCGGAGACCCGTCGTCGTCAACCAGCATGTACACGTCGTCGCTCATGCCGCCGCCTCGTTCGCCAGGACACCGCGCCACACGCGAAGTACGCCTTGGTGTCGTGACGGCCGATTGCTGATCGCGTAGCCGACGACATGAATTAGGCCTGCTTGCGAGGCGCGCCGGAACAGCGCGGGCACTAGGTAGGGGCTCGCCAGCGTGCGCGTGTCCTCGTCGAGCGCGGCGGTCACCGTGTCGGCGGTGAACGCCTCGCCGGTGGCGATCAGGTCGTCGATGACCTTCTGGATGACGCTTCGGTGGCCGCGGTGTGGGGCCTCGTCGCTGGCGACGACAGCTTCGATCGCCTCGTCGGTGTTCATGCGGGGGTTCCTTCCCAAACGCCGCCGAGGATGTCCTTCTGGCCGATGCGGACGACGTTCTGATCGGTTTGAGGGTCGTGTTCCTCGTTCCTGGCACCAGGGGTGGGGAACGGGGAACGGTCTTCTTCTGCTGGCGTTCCTTGTTCCTCGGGAACACACTTGGTGTTCCGGGAACGCCATACGCGGAGTGCGTCGGTTGCACGTTGACTGGACCAGCGCGTGCGGGCTTTCACGTCCCTGACGCTGGTGGGTGGCGGATCGAGCTGGTCGAGCGTTGCCAGATCGGCCGGGCTTACTCCATCGAGCTTGGCCGCGTCCCCTACCTGCGGGGCACGGATCGACCACTCGATGCGTCCGCCACTGCTGTCCATCCGGAACAGGCCGGCTACCGGTTCGGCGCGACCTTCCGCTGGCGGACAGTGGCGACGTAGACCGCCATGACGGTCCTTGTTGACCGCGATGTACGCAGAGCCAGCGCGACCAGGAGCGGCCTGTTCATTGATCGTGACCCGAAGGGACACGCCGCCGATCGCTCTGCGCTTAGCTGCGGTACCAGTCGGCCCGTTGCCGTGACTCTCAGGGTTTTTGGACAAGTGGTCGATCACTACAACTGCCGCACCTGCCATCGCCAAGGGCTTCAAAACCAGGGCGTGGGCGATGGTGAAGTCGTCAGGGCTGTTACTGCTCAGCCGCAACAAGGGAAGCAACTCGCCGATCGAATCGACGCCCGCGAAGTGCGGTCGCCACGCCTTCGCATCGGCAACCACAGCAACGAGGTGCGCTCTGTCCTCGGGTTCCACGAACCTGAACCGGTGAGGGTCAACCAGGATCGACTCGTCGACACCCATGTCCATGAGACGAAAGACCACGGCGTGCACGCCGTTGTGGTCAAGGTCCACGAACAGCACGTTGAAGCCATCCATCAGGGCTTCCGCACACCCAGCCAGGAGGATCCAGGTCTTCAGCGACTCAGGAAGCCCGTAGAGGGTATTGACCTGTCCTGGGTAGAACAGCGCGTGTCCATCGCTACGGCGCAGGAAGGACGGCGTAGGAGGATCCGGGAGTCCGCCAGCCAAGAGGGTTGCAACGTCTGCGTAGAGAGGCGTTCCGTGTTCCTCGCCCCCTGTGTCAGGAACGGGGAACGTGGCGCTGGCGGTTGCCGCACCGCCCTCTCGCACTGGAGAGTTGGCCTCGAGTACCTCGTTTGCCCACGCCTCGTCAAACACCTGACGACCGTTGCTTTCCTCACTCACGCGACCCCCTCGGCAGGTTCCGAGGAGCCAGTTCGCACCCAGCGCGCCACGGCTGCAGGGTCGATCGTTCGTCCGGTGGTGTAGGTGGTCCGGCGCCGCTGGAGCTCTTCCCAGCTTCTGCAGGTTCCCCAATCCCGTGAGGCTGCGAACGCCCTCGCAAACACCTTCATGTCGAGCTGCTGCAGCAGCTGATCCCAGTCAGCCCGATGTGCGATCGCTTTCGGCGTGTGCTGCTCGCAAAACCACACGGCGGCATGGGCAACCGCTGCACGCTTCGTGTCTTCGTCTGCCAAGGCCCAGGCCTTGGTGCCTGGCAACGGGACTGGACCTACAGCAGCCTTCAGGATGGGTTCGGCCCAGGAGCGAACGAGGTCCGGGTTGATTACCTCTACCAAGGTGGAGGTGTAACCTTGAGACTTGTCGTCGGTGGTGGTGACGAGGGTTCGAGCGGCGGTGTCCTCCTGGCCGGGGATGCCGCCGTTTTCTTGTGTCGTCACGCCGCCCGACCCCCTCCAACCGCATTCTCGGCAAGCCACGCGTCCACATCGGACTTCCTGTAGCGGACGTGCCGGCCAACGCGGGAGTACTTGGGGCCGCCACCGCGAGTGTTCCAGGCGTAGACGGTGTTGAGCGGAACGTTGACGTACTCCCCCACCTCCGCCGGGGACATCAGGGCTTCCATGTCGACTCCCTATTTGGAGAAAACTTCTCTAACTCGCTCTCTGATCGACAGTGAACAACAACTTGCGTCCTTTTGCAACATGGGGCAAAGTTCTCTATATGGGGAAGCGAAGCATCGAGCGTGGCCCGGTCGCCCAGCGCGTGGCGGAGAACATCCGGGATCTACGGCGAAGTCGAGACATGACGCTGCAGGAGCTGTCTGACCGGTTGGCCGAGGTTGGTCGGCCGGTCGTGGTGTCTGGAGTCGGGAAGATGGAGCAAACGAAAGCGGAGGGCGCGCGACGGGTCGACGTGGACGACCTGGTCGCGCTGGCGCTGGCGCTCGATGTCAGTCCGCTTCGCCTGCTTCTCACTGCCACCGCGGCACCGGATGAGCTCACTGAGCTGTCGCAGGACGTCAGGGTGAGTGAGCGCGTGGCGTGGTTGTGGGGTCGCGGAGAAGCGTCCCTCTGGCTAGTCGCGCCGAAGCCGGACCCCACCGTCGCCACCGGAGCCGAGTGGTACCGCAGGGACAAGGAGTTCCCGAAGGTCAACAGGCCCGATGTGCAGAAGCCTGACCCGCGGAAACTGATTGCCCACGGCGGCGAGCTTCAGGCGCTGTGGCGATCTGTCCGGAAGCTCGCCGACGAGATGGATTGCTCTTGGCGTGAGGTCCTCGAGGTGCTTCCTGACGCAGGCGATATGACCTTGGAGGGTGACGATGGCGAGCGTTGAGGACCGGTGGTACCGGGACAAGCGTGACGATGAGGGCAACGTCATCGTTGATGCGAACGGCAACCCTGAGAAGGAGCCCACCGAACGCCACGGCATCGGCAAGCGATGGCTCGTCAGGTGGCGCGATCCGGACAAGAAGCCCCGGAAACTGTCCTTCGACAAAAAGGTGCAGGCGAACGCACACAAGGCGCAGGTCGAGGCGGACATGTCCCGCGGGACGTACATCGACCCCACTGCAGGTGCGGTCACGTTCGGCACCTACGCCGCGGAATGGCTGGCACGGCAGACGACGGATCCGCTGACAGTCGAGAACGTCACGGACCGGCTACGCCGATACGTGGAGGGCACCGCGCTCCACAAGACGCCCCTCAACCGGGTGAGACCTGGCGTCGTGCAGTCGTGGATCAGTGGCCTGCCGGAGAACCTCGATGGCAGCACCAAGGGAACCGTGTTCGCCCACGTCTCCGCGATCCTCAACGCAGCGGTCGCCGATGAGTTGATCGGTCGAAACCCCTGCAAGTCGTCCAGCGTCCGCCGGCCGAAGGGCGACGCGAAGGAGATCGAGCCTTGGTCTGCCGAGTGGGTCGAGGGTCTACACGCGGCCCTTCCGGAGAACTACCGGATCCTCGCCACCCTGGGCGCCGGACTGGGGTTACGGCAGGGCGAGATGTTCGGCCTCAGCCCGGATGACGTCGACTTCCTCCGCGGCTGGGTCACCGTGCAGCGACAGGTGAAGCTGGTCGGATCCAAGCAGGTGTTCAGCCTGCCGAAGGGCCGCAAGACCAGGAAGATCCCGCTGCCCTCGACCGTGCGGGAGGAGCTCGCCGCCCATCTCGCCGCACGTCCCGCCAAGGACGTGACGCTGCCGTGGGAGACCTCGACCGGCAAGCCGACGACCGTGCGCCTGATCGTGACGACACGGCAGTCAGGGGCCTGCCGGCGGACCACCTTCAACTCCGAGACGTGGAAGCCTGCGCTGGCGAAGGCGAAGATCCCGACCGACGACCGGGAGAACGGGTGCCACGCGCTGCGGCACTTCTTCGCGGCAACGCTCCTCGATGCCGGCGAGAACATCAAGGCGGTGTCCCGATGGCTGGGGCACTCCTCGGGAGCGTTCACCTTGCGCTACTACGGGCACTTGATGCCGAGTTCGGAGGAGCGCACACGGTCCGCCGTGGACGCAGTGCTGTCGAGGTGGTGTGCCCCGGTTGTGCCCCAAGGTGAGGCTCAACCGGTGTGACCAGCGGTTATTCTCAGAACAGCCGGAACTCGTCCGGCTCGATCCCGCGCAACGCGTCGTAGTCCAGCACCACGCAGCGAATCCCGCGGTCCTCGGCCAGCGTCCGCGCCTGCGGCTTGATCTGCTGCGCCGCGAACACGCCCTGCACCGGCGCGAGCAACGGGTCGCGGTTCAGCAGCTCCAGGTACCGGGTCAGCTGCTCCACACCGTCGATCTCACCCCGCCGCTTGATCTCCACGGCGACCGAGACCCCGGAGGCGTCGCGGCACATCAGGTCGACGGGCCCGATGGCGGTCGGGTACTCGCGGCGCACCAGCGTCCAGCCCTCGCCGAGGGTCGTGACGTGTTCGGCGAGCAGCTTCTGCAGGTCCGCCTCGACGCCGTCCTTCTGCAGGCCGGGTTCGGGGCCGAGCTCGTGCTTGGAGTCGTGCATCACCTCTTCGAGGGTGATGATCAGCTTCTCCCCCGCCTTGTTCTGCACGGTCCAGATGTCCGGGTCCTCGATCAGCCAGCAGGGCGGGCTCATCCAGTTCAACGGCTTGTAGGCGCGGTCGTCGGAGTGGATCGACACCGAGCCGTCAGCCTTGATCAGCAGCAGTCGCTGAGCCATCGGCAGATGGGCGGTGAGTCGTCCTACGTAGTCGACCTGGCAGCGAGCGATGACGAGACGCACCGCGACAGGCTACGGGGTGTGTCCACCAACGGGTCGTTAGGTACGGTCCGTGGCGTGGAGAGCCTTGGCAGCCGTCAGGTGTACGCAAACCCGTGGATGACCGTTCGCGAGGACGATGTCCGTCGCGCGGATGGCACGAACGGCATCTACGGCGTGGTGGAAAAGCCCGACTTCGCCCTGATCATCCCGCTCGACGGCGAACGCCTGCGGCTCGTCGAGCAGTTCCGCTACCCCATCGGACTGCGGCGCTGGGAGTTCCCCCAGGGCACGGCCCCGGACCGGCAGGACTCGGACCCGCTCGAGCTCGCCACCCGCGAACTGCGCGAGGAGACCGGCCTGCGCGCGGGCAGGATGATCGAGCTCGGCCTGCTGGACGTGGCGCCGGGCATGTCGTCGCAGCGCGGGCGGGTGTTCCTCGCCACCGAGCTGACCGAGGGCTTCCACGAGCGGGAGCACGAGGAGCAGGACATGCGCTCGGCGTGGTTCCCGCGCGCCGACTTCGAGACGATGATCGCGAAGAGCGAGATCACCGACGCCCAGTCGATCGCCGCCTACACGCTCCTCCTGCTGCACGAGCACTCGCAGCCCTAGTTCCGACAGGCCTGAAACGCCGCGCGATACGCGTTCGGTGAGGTCCCGGCGATCCGCTTGAACCTGTCGCGGAACGCCGTGGCCGAGCCGAACCCGACCCTGCTCGCGATCAGCTCCACCGAGTCCCTGGTCGTCTCCAGCAGGTGCTGCGCCTGCCGCACCCGCGCGCGGTGCAACCACTGCAACGGCGTCGTCCCGGTCTGCTCGCGGAACCGCCGGTTCAACGTCCGCGTGCTCATGCCGGCCTGCCGCGCGAGGTCGTCGAGCGTCAGCTCACGCGCGGCGTTGGCCTGCATCCACAACAACAACGGTTCGAGCTCCCCACCCTGTGGCGCCACCGGTGGCGTCACGATGAACTGCGCCTGCCCGCCTTCTCGTTCCAGCGGCATCACGGCGTACCGCGCCGCATCGGCCGCCACCGCCGACCCGTGGTCACGCCGGATCATGTGCAGACACAGGTCCAGCCCGGCCGCGGCACCCGCCGACGTCAGGAACTGCCCGTTGTCCACGTAGAGCACGTCCGGGTCGACCTCGAGAGCCGGGAACCGCGCCGCCAGCTCCGCGGCACCGAGCCAGTGCGTGGTCACCCGCAACCCGTCCAGCAGACCGGTGGCCGCGAACACGAACGCCCCCGTGCAGATCGACGCGATCCGCGCGCCTCTCGCCGCGGCCTGCCGCAGCGCCTCGACCAACCGCTCGGGCACGACGAGGCCGGGGTCGTGCCCAGGCAGCACGATGGTGTCCACTTCGGACAACAACTCCAAGCCGTACGGCACTTTCAGCTCGAAACAGCCCGCGTCGACAGTCCTCTTCGGACCGCAAACCCGGACCCGGTACCGGCCCGTCCAGTTGAACGCGTCGACCGGCGTCGCGAAGTCGAACGGGACAACGCTGTCCATCGCCACCACTGCCACCTCGTGCACGTCCACCACGGTAGCTGGCGAGAATCCGTTGGAACATGGCATTCCAGCCAGTTCCCGCAGCCGCCGCCCGCTCCTACCGTCGTGATCATGAGCAAGCTGTTCCTCTCGCTCCACGTCCTGGCCGCCATCGTCGCCATCGGCCCGGTGACGGTCGCCGCCAGCATGTTCCCCAAAGCCGTGCGAACCAACGGCAACCCCGAGCTCCTGCACCGCATCTGCCGCGTCTACGCCCTCATCGGCATCTCGGTACCGGTCTTCGGGTTCGCGACGGCCGGCGTGATGGGCGTGACCGGCCACCCCTGGGTGATCGTCTCGATCGCACTCACCACCGCCGCCGCGTTCGTGCTGACCCTCAAAATCCTGCCCGGCCAGGAGAAGGCGTTGAAGACCAACGACATCAAGCACCTCGCGATGTACACGGGAGTCTTCAACGTGCTCTGGGCCGTGGTCACCGTGCTGATGATCCTCCGGCCGGGCTCGACGACCGGCGCCTAGCGTTGCGCGACCGGCCGCACCACGATCTCGTTGACGTCCACGGAGTCGGGCTGCGAGATCGCGTACGCGATGGCGTCACCGATCGCCGACGCGGGGATCGCCACCTTGCGGAAGTCCTCCATCATCGACGCCGAGAACTCCTCGGTGATGGTGTCCGCCAGCTCGGACTCCGTGACACCGGGCGAGATCACGGTGACGCGCAGGTTCTCGCTCTCCTGGCGCAGGCCCTCGGACAGCGCCCACACCGCGTACTTCGTCGCGCAGTACACAGCAGCGGTGGGCATGACCATGTGCGCGGCGACCGAGGCAACGTTCACGACGTGCCCGCTGTCGGTGAACCGGGGCAGCACCGCACCGATGCCGTTCAGCACACCCTTGATGTTCACGTCCACCATGCGGTCCCACTCGTCGACCTTGAGCGAACTCATGAGGGACAACGGCATCACCCCCGCGTTGTTCACCAACACGTCGACCCGCCCGTACCGCTCGACGGCCGCATCCACAAAGGACTGGAAGGACTCCCGCGAGGTCACGTCCAACGGCGCGTAGGCACCACCGATCTCGGCGGCCAACGCCTCCAGTCGATCGACCCGACGCGCCCCGAGGAACACCTGATGCCCGGCCGCGGCCAGCACACGGGCCGTCGCCTCACCGATACCGCTGGAAGCTCCACTGATCAACACAACTTTGTTCATGGCCACAACGATGGCCAGCGCAGACGACGCCGGCCAGGACACCTTCTGCCTAGGTGTGGCACACCCAGGCAGAAGCCACCCACTGCGCATAACCTCGACCACATGCTCGGCGAGTTCCTGAAAGCCCACCGCGCCCGCGTCAACCCCGAGGACGCGGGCCTGCCCAGCCACACCCAGCGCAAGGTGAAGGGCCTCCGACGAGAAGAGGTCGCCGTCCTGGCAGGGGTGAGCGCCGACTACTACGCGCGCCTCGAACAGGGCCGCGAGACCAACCCGTCAGCCCAGGTCCTGGACGCCCTGAGCCGCGCCCTCAGGCTCGACACCGACGCACGCGCTCACCTGCACCGCCTCGCGGGCGTCGTCGCCGACGAAGGCCACGAGACGCAGGTCGTGAGCCCGGAACTGCGGCAGCTCATCAGCGGCATGCACGACATGCCGGCGTTCGTGATGAACTCGCTGCTCGACATCCTCGCCACGAACGCCCTGGCCGACGCCCTCTACGAGCCGTTCACGCCGGCCGACAACGCCGCCAGGATGACGTTCCTCGACCCGGCCGCCACGAGCTTCTACCCGCGCTGGCACTGGGTCGCCCAGAGCACCGTCGCCCACCTGCGGAAGACAGCCGACCCGAAATCCCAGCGCCTCAAGCAGATGGTGACCGAGCTCAACCAGCACCCGGTCTTCAAGGAGCTGTGGGAACAGCACGACGTGCGCGGCAAGACCCAGGACGCCAAGGACTTCGTGCACCCGGCGGTGGGCCCGCTCACCCTCAACTTCCACTCGTTCGACGTGCGCGAGGCACCCGGCCAGTTCCTCGTGATCTACCAGGCGGAACCGGGCCCGAACGCCGACGCCCTGAAGCTCCTCGCGACCAGCCGGGCCACCCTGCGTGCCGCTTCCGCGGAAACGACGCCGCTGTGGCTGTCGGCGCGAAGCTGAGAATCCCGGTCCTCCGCCAGGAGAACCGGGATTCTGCCGCACCTACAGCCGCACCTTGCCGTCGGCATGGCCGGTGGGGATGGCGAACCACTCGTGCCAGCCGCCGTTGAACTGGGCCCTCGGCGACCAGAACGTCGAGATCACCTGACCGCTCGGTGCCGCGGTGAAGATCTGCGGCTGCCCGTTGATCGTGGTCACGGAGACCGCCGCACCACGGCCGGCGTTGCCGTCCGCGAAGCCGGTCGGGATGGCGAACCACTCGTGCCAGCCGCCGTTGCTCGGGATGTCGGGGGACCAGAACGTCGACATCACGTGACCGTCGGCGCCGACGGTGAAGAGCTGCGAACCGCCGGCCGTCACGGTCGAACCCGGTGCGGTCACGCCGTCGGCGTGGCCCGTCGGGATCGCGAACCACTCGTGCCAGCCACCGTTCGTCGTGATGCTCGCCGACCAGAACGTCGACATCACCCGACGATCAGGAGCGGTCGTGAACAGCTGCGCCTGGCCGTTGATCGTGGTCACCGAGACCGTGGAACCGGCGGCGGTCGTGCCGTCCGCGTAGCCGGTCGGAATGGCGAACCAGGCGTGCCAGCCACCGTTCGTCGTGACGTTCGGCGACCAGAACGTCGACATCACGTGGCCGTCCGCGCCGGTGGTGAAGAGCTGGGTGCCGCCGGCGGTCACCACCGAACCAGGGGCGGTCACCCCGTCGGCGTGACCGGTGGGAATCGCGAACCACTCGTGCCAGCCACCGTTCGTCGTGATGCTGCCCGACCAGAACGTCGAGATCACGTGCCGGTCCGGGGCGGTCGCGAAGAGCTGCACCTGGCCGTTGATGGTCGTGACGGACACGGTTGAGCCGCTCCCGACCCTGCCGTCGGCGTAACCGGTCGGAATGGCGAACCACTCGCGCCAGCCGCCGTTGGTGGGGATGCCGCTGTTCCAGAACGTGGAGATCACCCGCCCGTCGGGAGCCGTGGTGAAGAGCTGCGTCTGGCCGTTGAGCGTCGTCACGGACACCGTGGCGCCGGGCGCAGCCGTGCCGTCCGCGTAGCCGGTGGGGATGGCGAACCAGGCGTGCCAGCCACCGTTCGTGGTGATGTCCGGCGACCAGAACGTCGACATGACGTGACCGTCGGCGCCGATGCCGAAGAGCTGGGTCCCGCCAGCGGTCACCACCGAGCGCAGACCGGCCGTGGCGGGCGGAGCTCCCCACAGCAGGTCGGCGATCTTCACCGCGTCGTTCGCCTCGACGCCGTACTTGTACCGGAGGCTCGAGTGCGGTCGCTGCACGTCCGCGGCCACGTCGCCGATCGGTGCCGTGTTCCAGGAACCGTTGGGGTAGAACTGTTGCATCACGTCCAGGAACTTGTTCGTCGCCTTCACCGGGTTGGTGCGGTCGGCGAAGCTGCCCCAGCTGTCGCGCTGCTGGAACAGCCCGACCGAGTCGAGGTCGCCGCCGTCGACGTTCCTGATGGTGGACTCGACGATGACGGTGGACATGGCGATCGCGGCGGCCCGCTGGTTCAGCCCCCGGTCCTTGACCGCCTGCACCACGGCTCTCGCACAGGACGCGTGGTAGGCGGTCATGTTGTTGCGCATGGTGTTGGTCAGCTGCGGGTTGAGCGCCGCGGCGTTCTGCTGGTCCTGTTGGGACGGTCCTCCGCTCACGCAGGGCAGGGTGTTGACGGAGGCGTTGACGCTCTGGGCGGAGAGTTCGGAGGAGTCGTCGACCGGAGCGGCCGACACGGGTGAGATCGCCAGGAGAATCCCGCTGAGAGCAGCGACAACGGCGACCATCGTGCTGGTTGCACGCATGGCAGAGCCTGCTTTCGAGTGAGAAGGGGCGCGCCGGTCGAGAACCGGCGCGCCCGAGCGGGAATCAGATCCGGACGCGGCCGTTGGAGTGGCCGGTGGGAATCGCGAACCAGTCGTGCCAGCCGCCGTTGGTCGTGATGCTGCCCGACCAGAAGGTGGAGATGACCTGGCCGTCCGGCGCCGCGGTGAAGAGCTGCACCTGGCCGTTGAGCGTCGTCACGGAGACCCCGGAACCCGTGGCGGACTTGCCGTTCGCGTACCCGGTGGGGATGGCGAACCACTCGCGCCAGCCGCCGTTGGTCGGGACGCTCGCGGACCAGAACGTGGAGATCACCTGGCCGTCCGGCGCGGTGGTGAAGAGCTGCGTCTGGCCGTTGAGGGTGGTGACACTGATCCGGGAGTTGGGTGCGGTGGTGCCGTCCGCGTAACCCGTCGGGATGGCGAACCAGGCGTGCCAGCCACCGTTCGTCGTGATGTTCGGCGACCAGTACGTCGACATCACGTGGCCGTCGGCACCCGTGGTGAACAGCTGGGGGCCGCCCGCGGTGATGGTGGCGTTCGGTGCGGTGACGCCGTCGGCGTGGCCCGTTGGGATCACGAACCAGTCGTGCCAGCCACCGTTCGTCGTGATGCTGGGCGACCAGAACGTCGAGATCACGTGCCGGTCCGGAGCCGTGGTGAACAGCTGCGTCTGACCGTTGATCGTGGTCACCGAGACCGTGGAGTTCGGCGCCGTCGTCCCGTCCGCGTAACCCGTCGGGATCGCGAACCACGAGTGCCAGCCACCGTTGTCGGTGATGTTCCCCGACCAGAACGTCGACATGACGTGGCCGTCGGCAGCGGTGGTGAAGAGCTGGGTGCCGCCGGCCGTCACGACCGCACCGGGAGCGGTCACCCCGTTGGCGTGCCCGGTGGGGATCACGAACCAGTCGTGCCAGCCACCGTTCGTCGTGATGCTCGGTGACCAGAACGTCGAGATCACGTGCCGGTCCGGAGCGGTCGTGAACAGCTGCGTCTGACCGTTGATCGTGGTCACCGAGACCGTGGAGTTCGGCGCCGTCGTCCCGTCCGCGTAACCCGTCGGGATCGCGAACCACGAGTGCCAGCCACCGTTGTCCGTGATGTTCCCCGACCAGAACGTCGACATGACGTGGCCGTCAGCACCGATGCCGAAGATCTGGCTGCCACCCGCCGCCGTCACGATCGAACGCATGCCGGCGGGCGCCTGCGGCGCGTCGTCGACGACGTTGTTCGCACGCAGTCCCCGGAAGTTGCCGTTCAGCAGCTTGGTCCGGGTGTACTGGCTGGCGATGGAACCCGGATCGGGACCCTCGATGCCCGTGTACGAGGTCTCCTCGTACACGTTGGCGACGGTGTGACTGGCGTCGGTCCAGCTGACGAACAGGACGATGTGGTTGTAGAAGTCGTCGATCGCGTCGCCGGGCTTGAGCTCGTCCAGGCTGTTCAGCCAGGTGCCGAAGTTCGGCAGCGATTGGGTTGTGTACGAGTTGTTGAGGCCCCACGCCATCGAGACGAAGCCGGAGCAGTCGGTGCGGTAGTTGCCGTACTGGTTCTCGTGGTACTTGAGCTGCGAGTACTTCACGTTCGCGTCGACCCAGCTGCGGGCTCGGGTGAGGACCTCGCTGCGGGTCAGCGTCGCGCTGGCCGTGATGTCTTCCTGCGTGACGGTCATGGACGCCGTGGCGGGCGTCTGGGCCTTCTCGGGCTTCTCCGGTGCCGCCGTCGCGGGCGGCGCCAGCAGCGTCGCCCCGAGTGCCGACACGAGGGCCGCGGCGACGGCTAATCCTCTTGATCTGCGCAGAGCTGTGCTCAGTGAACTCATTTCACTCCCCCAGGCTGATGGTTTGCCTTGCTGGGGAAGACTGTGATCCGTTCACCTGCAAAATCTCTGCAACGGGCTCTGCAGTCGACCTGCAGACGGCTTGCAGGCGGTCTGCAGGGCCGTCGTGCTAGTAGTGGTGTGGCTCGGAATGTTGCCGGGGGAATTTGCGTCAGAAGCCGACGTTCCGACTCGCACCACCAGCAGAGCGTCGCGGCTTGGTTGTGCTGCGTTGAGTCGGGCAGGGGCTGGGCGGTCTGGTGCTCGTCTCCGAAAGCCAGGATGGTCGCGTTCTCATGCACGTCGCTGCCGAGATGGCGGTAGAGAAATGCTGACGCAAACGTTTGCTGATCACCCCAGCTGCTGCCAACCGTGCAGTTGGCAGCCAGGAGAGCGCTGCGACGCGCTACTAGTCAGGCCAGACGGGCGACCGCTTCTCCAGGAACGACGCTCGCCCCTCTTTGGCTGACGGGGACTGCGAAGTCTCGGCCATGACGGCCATCGCGATCTCGTAGGCGTCCGCCTCTGGCCGGTCCAGCTGCGCGTAGAGCGCGAGCTTGCCCGCGGTCTTCGACGCCCGACTGCCCCGCGTGGCCCGCGCCAGCAGTTCGTCCACGGCGGCATCCAGCTCGTCGGCAGGCACAGCCTTGTTGATCAGACCCCACTCCACGGCCGTCGCGGCGTCCACGACGTCACCGGTGAGCGCCATCTCCATCAACCGCTTGCGCCCGATCGACCGCGCCACCGGCACCGCAGGCGTGTGGCAGAACCACCCGGCTTTCCCACCGGGCAGGGCGAAACCGGCGTCCAGCGAGGCCACCGCGAGGTCACACGACGCCACCAGCTGACACCCGGCCGCGGTCGCGAGCCCCTGCACCCGCGCGATCACCACCTGCGGCACGGACTGCATGGTCTTCATCAGCATCGTGCACAGCTCCAGCAGCAGCCGCACACCCTCCTTGTCACGGGCGTGCACGTCCGCGAAGTCGTGCCCAGCCGAGAAAACCGGCCCTTCGGCGGCGAGCACGATGCCGGCCGCGTCCGAAGTGCCCGCCTCGCGGAACGCCTCCAGCAGCTCGGTCAAATGCTCAGCGGACAGCGCGTTGCGCTTCGCCGCACGGTTCATCGTGATCCGGACTACCGAGCCTTCACGCGCAACGTCGACCATGCCGCGAATCTAGGCCTCTAAGCCAAAGACCGCACCTCTCGGATCACGGTCACGATCTCGTCCATGATCTCGGTCAGCTCGTAGTCCTTCGGCGTGAACACCCGCGCCACACCCCGGTCGCGCAGCTTCGCGGCGTCGTCCGGCGGGATGATGCCGCCGACGATCACGGGGATGTCCCCGGCACCGGCGGCACGGAGGCCGTCGACGACCGCGGGCACGACCTCGAGGTGCGAGCCGGACAGGATCGACAGGCCGACGACGTGCACGTCCTCCTGCACGGCCGCGGACACGATCTGCGCCGGCGTGAGGCGGATGCCCTGGTAGACGACCTCGAAGCCGACGTCGCGGGCGCGCACGGCGACCTGCTCGGCGCCGTTGGAGTGGCCGTCGAGGCCCGGCTTGCCGACCAGCATGCGCAGGCGCTCACCGATCTCCTCGCCGGTCGCGCGGACGCGGTCGCGCACACGGGCGATCTCGGAGCCGGCCTCGCCCGAGGCCGAAGCGCCGGAAACGCCTGTGGGGGCACGGTATTCGCCGAACGTCTCGCGCAAAGCCTGCGACCATTCACCTGTCGTCACGCCGGCGCGCGCACAGGCCAGCGTCACCTCGACGAGGTTCTGGTCGGTCTTCGCGGCCTCGCGCAACGCGTCCAAAGCCTCCGCGACAGCAGCGTTGTCGCGGTTGGCACGCCACTGCTGGATCGCCTCGACGGCGTGCATCTCGACGACCGGGTCGATGGTCTCGATCGCGTTGGCGCCCTCAGCCTGCAGCGGTGACGGCTCGGTGGTGTCGAACTTGTTGACACCGACGACGATTTCCTCGCCCGACTCGACGCGGCGGCGGCGGTCGGCCAGCGACGACACCAGTTGCGACTTCATGTAGCCGGACTCGACGGCCGCGACGGCGCCGCCCATCGCCTGCACGCGGTCGATCTCCTCGCGGGCGCCGCGCAGGATCTCGTTCACCTTCGCCTCGATCACCGGCGAGCCGTCGAAGATGTCCTCGTACTCCAGCAAATCCGTCTCGTAGGCAAGGACCTGCTGCATGCGCAGGGCCCACTGCTGGTCCCACGGGCGTGGCAGGCCCAAAGCCTCGTTCCACGCGGGGAGCTGGATCGCGCGGGCACGAGCGTTGCGGGACAGGGAAACCGCGAGCATCTCCAGCACGATGCGCTGGACGTTGTTCTCCGGCTGCGCTTCCGTGAGTCCCAGCGAGTTGACCTGCACGCCGTAGCGGAACCGGCGGTGCTTCGGGTTCTCGACGCCGTAGCGTTCCAGCGTGATCTCGTCCCACAGCTGGGCGAACGCGCGCATCTTGCACATCTCTTCGATGAACCGCACACCGGCGTTCACGAAGAAGGAGATGCGGGCGACGACGTCACCGAACTTCTCCTGCGGCACCTGACCGGAGTCGCGCACGGAGTCGAGAACCGCGATCGCCGTGCACATCGCGTACGCGACCTCCTGCGCCGGCGTCGCGCCGACCTCCTGGAGGTGGTAGCTGCAGATGTTGATCGGGTTCCACTTCGGCACGTTCGACACGGTCCACGCGACCATGTCGGTGATCAGCCGCAGCGACGGTCCCGGCGGGAACACGTAGGTGCCGCGGGACAGGTACTCCTTGATGATGTCGTTCTGCGTGGTGCCGGCGAGCGCTGACGGGTCCGCGCCCTGCTCCTCCGCCACGGTGACGTACAGCGCGAGCAGCCACATGGCCGTCGCGTTGATCGTCATCGACGTGTTGGCGTCGCCGAGCGGGATCTGGTCGAAGAGCTGCCGCATGTCGCCGATGTGGCTGATCGGCACACCGACCTTGCCGACCTCGCCCTTCGCGAGCTCGTCGTCGGGGTCGTAGCCGGTCTGCGTCGGCAGGTCGAACGCCACCGACAGGCCGGTCTGCCCCTTGGCCAGGTTCCGGCGGTAGAGCGCGTTGGACGCCGCGGCCGAGGAGTGACCCGCGTACGTGCGCATCACCCAGGGGCGGTCGCGTTCACGGTCAGCTGGGTACGGCACAGCAACCTCCAAACAGCGTCGTTCTCCGGAGCGTACTGGTCAGTAACCACTGCCGCGCGTGCGATTGCTCACTGAATCGTGACCACAAGAGGATGATGAAGGCGTGACGGCGATCTACCAGTCAGTGGTCGTGTTCGGCGTGATCGGACTGCTGGCTCTGGCGTTGAGGTACTTCGTGGGCAACGACAGACGGCCCGTACCGGATCTGGACGGCACGGACTTCGGGTTGCTGAGCGAGGTCGCGCTCGTACCCACGGAGGAAGCCGCGAACGTGCTGGTGCGGAAGCTGAAGGCGAACGGGGTGCGGGCCACGCGTTCGCGAAACGCCCCTTACCGGGTGATGGTGTTCCCGGCGGACGTCGCGAACGCGCGGCTGGTGCTCAGGAGCTGACGCGCTCCACGTCAGCGCCCAGCTTGCGGAGGTTTTCCACGAACCCAGGGTAACCGCGCTCGATGTGGAAGATCTCGTAGACCTCGGTGGCCCCGTCCGCGCACAGACCGGCGAGCACGAGGCCCGCACCAGCGCGAATGTCCGAAGCCCACACCGGTGCGCTGGACAGCTGCTCGACTCCGCGGATCACGGCGTGGTGACCGTCCGTGCGCGCGTCGGCCCCGAGCCTGATCATCTCGTCGATGAACCGGAAGCGCGCCTCGAACAGGTTCTCGGTGATCATCGAGGTGCCCTCGGCGACCGCGGACAGCGCGATTGCGAACGGCTGGTTGTCCGTGGCGAAACCGGGGTACGGCAGCGTCACGAAGTCGACGGCCTTAGGACGGCCGTCCATGACGACGCGGAAGCCCTCGTCCTTGCCCTCGTAGACGGTCACCTCGGCGCCCGCCATGCGCAGCTTCTCGAGCACCAGGTCGAGGTGGTGCGGGTTCACGCCGCGCACCCGCACGTCGCCGCGCGTCATGGCGGCGGCGAAGCCCCACGTGGCACCGACGATCCGGTCGCCGATCACGCGGTGCTCGGTCGGCTCGAGCTCCTTGACGCCGTGGACGGTGAGCGTGGACGTGCCCGCACCCTCGATCCTGGCGCCCATCTGGGTCAGCATCAGGCAGAGGTCGACGATCTCCGGCTCGCGCGCGGCGTTGTCGATGACCGTCGTGCCGTTGGCCAGAACGGCCGCCATCAGGATGTTCTCGGTGGCGCCCATGCTCGGGAAGTCGAGCCAGATCTGCGCGCCGTGCAGCCCCTCGGCCTCGGCGACGATGCAGCCGTGCTCGATCCACGTCTTGGCGCCGAGCTTCTCCAGACCGCTCTGGTGCATGTCGAGCGGCCGCGAGCCGATCGCGTCACCACCCGGCAGCGCGACGACCGCGCGCTTGCAGCGGCCGACCAGCGGCCCCAGCACGCAGATCGACGCCCGCAGCTTGCCCATCGCCTCGGAGTCGGCGTGGTAGCTGAGCTCCGCAGGGGTCGTGATCCTCGCCACGTCACCTTCGAGCTCGACCTCGCACCCGAGGCTGCGCAGCGCGTCGGCCATCAGCGGAACGTCGAGGATGTCCGGGCAGTTGGTGAGAGTCGTTGTGCCCTCGGCGAGCAGAGCAGCGGCCATCAGCTTGAGGACGCTGTTCTTCGCGCCGACGACATCAACCTCGCCGACCAGACGTGCGCCACCGTGTACCCGGAAATGCTCGCTCACGCGGCAATCCTACGTACCTGCCCGAAGCACTAGTCACTCAGCATGCGCTGCAACAGATCCCTCAGTTGACGACGATCAGCGGTGCCCAGCGAGGCGAGCGGCTCGGCGGCGAACTGCAGTGCGGCCTGAAACTCCCGCGCCAGCCGCCGCCCTTCCTCCGTCGCGACGATGTACTTCACCCGCCGGTCCTGCTCACCGGGCCGCCGCTCGACCAGCCCGCGCGCCTGCAGCCGGTCGATGATCCCGGTGACGTTGGACCGCTCCGACCCGAGCTTGTCGGCGATCCAGTGCATCGGCTGCGGTTCGTCCAGCGCCACCAGCACCTTCGCCTGCACGGACGTCAGCTCCTGCGCGGCCGCCGCCTGCTCGTACTCCTTCTTGTAGCGCTCGACGATCCGGGCGATGAGCGACACGACCTCCGAGCTGACCTTGTCCATGACGGGATCATAGTTGACGTCATGAACTATTTCGAGGCATAGTAGTTCATGTCAATAACTATTATGGACATGAACTGAGGAGCCCACCATGGTCGTTCTCGTCACCGGCACGTCGTCCGGCATCGGCCTCGCCATCGCCGTCCAGGCAGCTGAGGCCGGCCACCAGGTGGTGGCCACCATGCGCGACACCTCCCGTGCGGACGCCCTGCGCGCCGCGGCCCCGGACATCGACATCCGGCAGCTCGACGTGACCGACAGCGACTCCATCACCGCCGCGGTCGACGGCGTGATCCGCGACTACGGCCGCCTCGACGCCGTGGTCAACAACGCCGGCGCCGGCCACGTGGGCACCGTCGAGACCGACTCGGTCGGCAACTTCCGCAAGGTCATGGAGACCAACTTCTTCGGCGTCGTCCAGGTCAGCAAGGCCGCGATGCCCCACCTCCGCGCCTCGCGAGGCCGTCTGATCACCGTCACGAGCATCGGCGGCGTGGTCGGTCAGCCGTTCAACGAGGCCTACTGCGCGGCCAAGTTCGCGGTCGAGGGCATGATGGAGAGCCTCGCGCCCATCGCCGCCGCCCACGGCGTCTCCGTCACCGTCGTCGAGCCAGGCGCGGTCGCGAGCGAGTTCGTCACCAACGTGGGCGTGGACGTCGACAAGATCTTCGACGCGGTCGGGCCGTACGCGCCCCAGATGAAGAGCTACCTCGCCCGCACGGGCACGGCCTTCTCCAGCGCGCAGACGTCCGACGAGGCCGCCGCCGTCGTGCTGACCACCCTCGCCGGCGAGCGCACGCCGTTCCGCGTGCAGACCTCGGAGCGGGCGGAACAGGTCGTCGGCCTGAAGCTGGCCGACCTGGACGGCTCGGCCGTGCAGGCGATGACCAGGGCGTGGATCTCCTAGTGCCGCACTAAAGTGCCGTTCATGGCGGTGCATCTCACGAAGATCTACACGCGGGTCGGCGACGACGGCACGACCGGACTAGGCGACTTCTCCCGCGTGCCCAAGACCTCGCCTCGCATCGAGGCGTACGCGGACGTCGACGAGACCAACGCGGCTCTCGGTGTCGCTCTCGCGCTCGGTCAGCTCGCAGAGGACGTCCATGACGTCGTGCGCAAGGTGCAGAACGACCTCTTCGACGTCGGAGCGGACCTGTGCACGCCGATCGTGCCGGACCCCAAGTACCCGCCGCTGCGCATCACCCAGGCCTACGTCGACCGCCTGGAGGGGTACTGCGACACGTTCAACGAGCGGCTGGGCAAGCTCGACTCGTTCATCCTGAACGGCGGCACGCCCGGCGCGGCCCTGCTGCACCAGGCGCGCACGATCGCGCGCAGGGCCGAGCGCCGTGCGTGGGCGTTGATCGAGGCCGACGCCGAGCAGACGAACGTGCTCACGGCGAAGTACCTGAACCGGCTCTCCGACCTGCTCTTCATCCTGGCCCGCGTGGCGAACCCGGACGGCGACGTGCTCTGGCAGCCCGGAGGCAATGCCTAGGAAGCCCAGGGAATGCTGCGGCCCGGAGGCGCTGACTCCAACCAGGACAGGAATCCTGTCAGCGCGTCCGGGCCCATCGCGATCTCGATCTCCCCCGAACCGACCCGGCACCGCAGCACCGTCGCACCGGCCGGCATGGCGTACGCCTCCGGCCCAGTCGGCTCGCGGCGTGCGTCGATCTCGAGCCCGTCTCTGGAAATCAGCTGGTTCGGACCGGACCCGAGCGAGAGCACGCGGAACCAGGCGAACTTGTCGCCCCGGTAGTGCCCCACGCCCAGATGCCAGCCACGGCCGCGATCGTCGAACTGGCTGCGCAGGGCGACGTGCACGCCACCCTCACGAAGCAACCGGATACGTCGCCAGGCGAAGTAGGCGATGACGACCGCCACCCCAAGAAGGATCAGTCCGGCAATCTCGGTGATCCCCACGGCTGCGCCCTCGCGCCCGGTCTCAGGCCGACTGTTCCACGGCCCGCACGCGCGCTGCCGCACGTGCGCGCTCGGCGTCATCGGCGTCCTGCAGTGCCGACCGCGCCGCGTCCACGTCGATCTCGCCCGCGAGCTCGGCGTCCTCGGCGAGAATCGAGACGCCGGTGCCGGTCACGGAGAGGAAGCCACCATGCACGGCGGCGGTGACGAGGCCACCGTCCGTCGTGCGGACACGCACCACACCACCCTCTACGAGCTGACCGAGAACGGGCTCGTGACCGGGCAGGATGCCGATCTCGCCCTCGGTGGTCTGCGCCGATACAGAAGTGGCCTTGCCGGACCACAGGCGGCGTTCAACGGCGACCAGTTCAACGGTCATCTCGGCCACGCGTATCTCCCTCGTCGTCTGGAGTCGAACTGAGTCTAAACGGTCGCCTGACAACCTTGCCGCCCCGCCCGGTGTCAGTACCCACGACAACCGCCGAAGGGGGGACATGCAGGACTTCGAGGACTTCGTGGCGTTGCGTTCGCAGGCATTGCTGCGCACCGCTTACCTGCTGTGCGGCGGTGACAGAGACGCCGCCGAGGACATTCTGCAGGACGTCCTGATGAGCATGTACGGCAAGTGGCGGCGCATCAGGACCTCTCCGGAGGCCTATGCGCGCACCGCGCTGGCCAACGCCGCGGCCAACCGCTGGCGACGGCGTTCCCGCAAGCCGGAGGCACCGCTGGAACTGGGGGCGGTGCCTACGTCGCGCGGGCACGAACAGCAGGTCGTGGACGCGGACAGCGTAGTGCGCGCGTTGGCCGAGCTGCCGAAGAAGATGCGCGCGGTCCTGGTGCTGCGGTTCTTCGACGACCTCAGCGAGGCCGAGACCGCCCGCACGCTCGGTTGCGGCATCGGCACGGTGAAGAGCCAGACCTCGCGCGGGCTCGCCCGCATGCGGGAGCTGATGGGTGAGCAGGTGCTGACGTGGAACTGAAGGAAGCGCTCGAGGCCGCGACGGCAGACCTGGACGTGCGGCCGGGATTCGTGGGGGACGTGATGGCCGGTGCGCGACGACGACACACGCGCAAACTGCTCGCAATCACTGCGGCGGTCGCCTTGCTCGCAGGCGTGACAACGGGCGTGATGCTGACCCGCTCGTCCACCGAACCGTTCACGGCCGGGGACGCGCGCCTCACCGCGGCGACGACCGGTGATCTGGCAGACCGCGGCGACGTCATCGAACAGGCGCTCAGCGTGTGGAACGGGAAGCGTCCGGTACCCGTGACGGACGTCTCATCGGACGCGCACGTGTTCTGGACGGCGAACACACCGGACGGCCCTGCCGCGCTGATCGCGCAGTCGGTCCGGGTGAAGGCGTCGGCTGAACCACAGACCCTCGTGGGCCTGGTGCACGGGGCCGACGTGGTCGACCAGGAGGTCGTCTACCGGGGCGCGCGCGAGCAGGGCATCTACCGCATCGGCGACGGCGAGGCGACGTACGTGGTGCTGGGCCTCGGGGAGCGGGTCTTCTGGTCGGCGAACCCGACGCGTGGACCGGACCTCAGGTACTCGCGCGCGTGGCAGGAGGCCGAACTCCACGGCGGGGTGGCCGTCGTGCGCGCCAAGCCCGAGGAAACACCGGTCTTCCTGCGCACGACCATCGTGCCCGCCGCCGACGACTTCACGCGCGTCGGTGAACGAATCGCTCCCCGCCAGGAGATCGAGCAGGCGCCGCCGCGCACCGGCCTCGGCTGGTCGAGCGTCATGTGGGCGACGTCCAGGCAGGAACCCGGCAAGCCGGGACAGAGCCAGGACAAGCTGGTCTCCGAGGACCTCCGCAGACGCGGCTACATGGACTACGGCCATCCGTTGGTGCTGTGGGAGGTGCGCGCCTGGCTCCCGGACGGCCGGTACGCCGTGGTCACGGAGACGAACGGGGAGCTGATCGGGGCTCTCTACCAGGCGGACGGCACGTTCGACCGCGTGGTGCCCGGCGGCCCCGCGGTGAGAGGCAGACCGGTGCCGGTGCGGCTCGTGTTGCCGGACGGTCAGGGCACGATCATCGCCGACCGCAACGCGTTGCTGGGGCCGGAGGAGCGGGAGGGCGCGTGGCTGGCACCTCCCGGCACCACCCAGGTGACCATCTGGCGCTCAGGCGACCAGGAGGTCGTGCCGCTTTAGTGGTACGACTCGGAACGTTGGCGAGGTAAGTCACGCTCAGCAGGGCACGGTCGCGCTCTCATGCACGTCGCTGCCGAGATGGCGGTAGAGAAATGCCGACGCAAACGTTTGCTGATCACCCCGACTGCTGCCAACCGCGCAGTCGGCAGCCATGAGAGCGCGATCTTCATGATCGAAGCGCGGCTGGGCCTGCCAGCATCACTCTCACATCCCAAGAGATAGCTGCGACACGCAGCTAGCCACCGTGCCAGGACCGCCAGAGCGTCGCGTACGTGCCGTCTCTGGCGACCAGGTCGTCGTGGGACCCCAGCTCCACGACGCGGCCCGCGTCGACGACCGCGATCCGGTCGGCGTCCCGCGCGGTCTGCAGCCGGTGCGCGATCGCGATCACCGTGCGACTCTCCCGCACGGCCGCGATCGCACGCTCGGCGTGCCTGGCCGTGGCCGGGTCCAGCGACGATGTCGCCTCGTCCAGCACCAGCGTGTGCGGATCGGCGACCTCCACCCGTGCGAGCGCGAGTTGTTGTGCCTGCGCGGGATCCAGCTCCGCGCCGCCCGCGCCCAGCATGGTGTCCAGCCCGTCCGGCAGCTCGTCGAACCACCGCGCGTCCACGGTCCGCAGCGCTTCGACCAGCCGCTCGTCCGGCGCGTCCTGGGCGGCCATCGCCAGGTTCTCCCTCAGCGTCCCGATGAACACGTGATGTTCTTGCGTCACAAGCACAATCTGCTGCTCACCCGCAGCCACGAGATCCGCGACCGGCACTCCGCCCACGAGCACCGAACCCTCCGCGGGCCGGTCAACCCCCGCGATCAGCCTGCCCAGCGTCGACTTGCCCGCACCGGACACACCCACGATCGCGAGCCGTTCTCCCGGCTGCACAACGAGATCCACACCGTGCAGAACCTCATGGCCGTCCACATAGGAGTAACGAACACCGCGCACCTCGATGCGATCGTCGGCAGGCGTCTCCACCTCCGGCGGAGGTTCCGCGTTGGCCCCGATCCCCTCGATCCGCGCGAACGACGCGCCGCCGCGCTGCAGGAACTCGACCCACATCAGAATGCGGTCCATCGGTTCGACGAGCCGCCACGCCCACAGCGCGCCCGTGACGACGGCTTCGATGCCGACACCGTCGGCCGCGTACGCCAAACCGCCCGCCAGCAGCACCAGCACGGTCGGCAGGGTGTTCACGAAGGAGCCAATGGGAAACAGGACGTTCCGCAGCCGCAACGTCCGCATCCGCGCCCAGTACAGGCGATCGATGGTGTCGTCGGCAGCGGCCACCATCCGGTCGCGCAGCCCGTAGGTCTCGATCGTCCGGCTGCCCTCGCCGACGGCAGCGGAAATCTCCGCCACGTCACCGTTCGCCTCGCTCTCCGCGAGGTACGCGGCGCGCGCACGGGCCAGGTACCAGCGAGTCACCCACGCGACGAACGGCAGCCCGACGAACGCCACCAGCCCGAGCAGTGGGTCCAGCAGGAACATCGCCACGAACACCACGACGATGTGCACGACTCCGGTGAACACCTCGGGCACGCTGTCCCGCAACGCCTGCCCGACCGTGCCGACGTCGCTCGTGACCCGCGTGAGCAGGTCGCCGGTGCTCAGCCGGTCCACGACCCGTGCCGGCAGGGCCAGCGTCCGCGTCACGGCCTCTTCCCGCAGCGAGGCAAGGAACCGCTCGCCGAGGCGTGCCGTCTGCAGGTTGCTGTACCGCACCAGCAACAGGTGCGCCACGGCCGCGCCGAGCACCCCGAGCGCCATCAGGTCCACAGTGGACAGGGTCAGTCCACCGCTCCCCACCCCGCCCACGATCTTGCCGAGCAGATACGGCCCGACGAGACCGGACAACGCCGACAGCACCGTGAGCGCGAGAACGACGACCAGCGCCCGCCGTTCGTCGCGCAGCAACCGCACGGCCGCCCGCCGCACCTCACGCCGGTCCGCGATGGGCAACCGGTTCATCGGCTTTCCTCCAGGTGCACGGTCTGGTCCGCCTGCCCGATCCACAACGGCGACGACGACACGACCACGGTGGTCCGCCCGAGCCGCGCTTGTTTCACGCGCCGCGCGACGGCCGCCTCGGTGACCGCGTCGAGCGCCGACGTGGGCTCGACGAGCACCAGCAGGTCCGGTTCGCTGAGCAACGCCCGCACGAGCCTGAGCCGCTGTCGCTGACCGCCGGAAACGTTGCGCCCCTTGGACTCCAGGTGCGAGTCGAGCCCGTCCGGCAACGCCTCCACGACATCGCCGGCGGCCGCCGCCCAGATGGCCTGATCCAGTTCGTCGTCGTCGTGTTCGGCCACCGACACCGCCTCGCGCAACGGACCGGCGAACAGATAGTCGTCGTTGTCCGCAACGACTCCCGGCAGCCGATCCACCGCTTCCCGTGCCAGCGCGGCGTTGGCGGAGACCACCACGGTCAATGCCCCGCTCTTCACGTCCAGCACAGGCGCGTCGTCACTGCTCTCGTCCGGCCGCAGCCGCAGAATCCCGATCACCCGCCCCGCCGACACCAACGCCCGCGGAATGGCGTCCGCACCCTCCATGAAGAAGCTGACCGGCACGATCAACGTCGTGACGTACAGGTAGACCGCGAGCATCTCCTCGACCGAGATCGCGCCGGCCACCGCCATCCGCGCCACGATCCACGTGACCACCGCCAGGAACAGCGCAGGCAACCCCCACGTCAACGCCTGCACCCAACTCAGCCACGCCGCCACCCGATAGCCGTCACGCAACACCTCACTCGACTTGGCCTCAAAGCGTCGCGCGAACGCCGGCTTGCCGCCGATCCCGGACAACACCCGCAACCCGGCCACGATGTCCCCTGCCCGCGAGCTCAACTCCCCGAGGCTGCGCCGATAACCGGCCTCCACGGCGTGCAGCCGCCGCATCACGGGCCCGGTGACCGCCGCCAGCACCGGCACACCGAGCAACACAACCACCGCGAGAAGCACCGAAATCCGCACCAGCAACACAGCCGTGGCCACATAGGCGATCACGGCCCCCACGCCAGGCCCAGTGCTCGTGAGCGCATGCGCGATCCGCGCGGTGTCACCGTTCTGCAGATACGTCAGCTCACCCGTGGACAACTTCCGCCGCACCACACCGCCAAGCCGCGTGACGCGCCGAACCACAACCTGCGCCGTCCTGAGCGCGGCGTCGGTACGAACCAACGTCATCGTGCGATGCCGAGCCAGCCCGACAAGAGCCAGCACCCCAGCCACCACAACCAACGACAGGCTCCACCACACCAGCCCCGCACGATCCTCAGCCCGAAGCGCCTTGACCGCCTGCGAAATGAGATAGGGCGGCACAATCAGCCCGCACATCCACAACGACCCCCACCACGCCCCGGCAAGCACCCGCCAGCGCTGCATCCTCACCAGCCACCACAGGTACCGCCAGGGCGATCGGGTGTCAGGGGTGCCCGGATCGTCGTAAGGCGCGTGTCGGGACATGACCCGACTGTGCCATCACGCGCCGTGCGGCACGACCGTTTTAGCGCGCGCCAACAGCGGCGGCGACCACCCAAGGCACCCCGCTGGAAGGCGGCCCGCCCGCATTGGCGACACCTCCGCTGGAACCGGCACACCAACGCAAACCGAACCACCACAAGCCCAAAAAGCCCAAAGGGCCGTCCCTCCACATAGGAGAGACGGCCCTGAGAGAAGCCAGACCTAGCTCAGTTACCAGCCAGCTTCTTGGCGTTGGCCTCGACGTCGTCCAACCCGCCGCAGGAGAAGAACGCCTGCTCGGGGTAGTGGTCGAACTCGCCCTTGCAGACGCGGTCGAACGCCTCGACGGTCTCCTTGATCGGAACGAACGACCCCTTCTGACCGGTGAACTTCTCCGCGACGAAGAAGTTCTGGCCGAGGAAGCGCTCGAGACGACGCGCACGACCGACGAGGACCTTGTCCTCCTCGGACAGCTCGTCCATACCGAGGATGGCGATGATGTCCTGCAGCTCCTTGTACTTCTGCAGGATCCGCTTCACCTCCTGGGCCACCCGGTAGTGCTCGTCGCCCACGATCGACGGCTCGAGGATTCGAGACGACGACGACAGCGGGTCGACGGCCGGGTAGATGCCCTTCTGGGAGATCGGACGGGAAAGCTCCGTCGTCGCGTCCAGGTGGGCGAAGGTGGTCGCCGGAGCGGGGTCGGTGTAGTCGTCCGCGGGCACGTAGATGGCCTGCAGCGAGGTGATCGACTTACCGCGCGTCGAGGTGATGCGCTCCTGGAGCTCACCCATCTCGTCGGCCAGCGTCGGCTGGTAACCCACGGCGGAAGGCATGCGGCCCAGCAGGGTCGACACCTCGGAACCAGCCTGGGTGAAGCGGAAGATGTTGTCGATGAAGAGCAGCACGTCCTGGTTCTGCACGTCGCGGAAGTACTCCGCCATCGTCAGAGCGGACAGGGCGACGCGCATACGCGTGCCCGGCGGCTCGTCCATCTGACCGAAGACGAGGGCGGTGTCCTGAAGGACCTCCATCTCCTCCATCTCCAGCAGCAGGTCGGTGCCCTCACGGGTGCGCTCACCGACGCCGGCGAAGACCGAGGTACCGGAGAACTCGCGCGCGATACGCGTGATCATCTCCTGGATCAGAACGGTCTTGCCGACACCCGCGCCGCCGAACAGGCCGATCTTGCCGCCCTTGACGTACGGGGTGAGCAGGTCGATGACCTTGATGCCGGTCTCGAGGATCTCGGTCTTGCCCTCGAGCTGGTCGAACGACGGAGCCTTGCGGTGGATGCCCCACTGCTCGCCGTCGCGGCCGAGGCCCGGCTGGTCGAGGCAGTCACCGAGGGCGTTGAAGACGTGGCCCTTGACGACGTCGCCGACCGGCACCGAGATCGCGGCGCCGGTGTCGGTCACGGTGGCACCGCGAACCAGACCGTCGGTCGGCTGCATCGAGATGGTGCGGACGAGGTTGTCGCCGAGGTGCTGCGCGACCTCGAGGGTCAGCGTCTTGGCGACGGCCTCGAACGTGATCTCCACGTTCAGGGCGTTGAACAGCTCCGGCACGGCGTCGCGCGGGAACTCCACGTCGACGACCGCACCGATCACCCGGACCACACGGCCGGTGCGGGTGGTGGTGGCAGTAGCACTCATGTCACTCATCACTTCCTGCGCCACCGGTAAGCGCGGCAGCGCCACCGACGATCTCGCTGATCTCCTGGGTGATCTGGGCCTGACGGGCCGAGTTCGCCGCCCGGCTGAGGTTCCGGACCAGCTCCGTCGCGTTGTCCGTCGCGGCCTTCATGGCCGTACGACGGGCAGCCGACTCCGAAGCCGCCGCCTCCAGCATGGCGGAGAACAGCCGAGTCTTCACGTACTTGGGCAGCATGGCACCCAGCAACGCCTCGGCGCTCGGCTCGAAGTCGTACACCGCGCGCGGGCCCTTGGGGGCCTCACCCGTGTACTCGACCTCCATCGGCGCGATCCGCCTGGCGGCCGGCGTCTGGCTGAGCATGGACTTGAACTCGGTGTACACGACGTGGATCTCGTCCACGCCCTGCGCGCCGTTCTCCGTGCCCTCCAGGAACGCCTGCACCAGCGCGTCACCGGCCTCGACGGCGTTGACGTAGTGCGGGGTCTGCGAGAACCCGCTCCACGCGGCCGTGATCTCGCGGCGGCGGAACTGGTAGTAGCCCTGGCCCTTGCGGCCGGTCACGTACAGCACCGGCTCCTTGCCCTCGGACCGGAGCAGCTGCAGCAGCTGCTCGGCGGCCTTGAGGACGTTGGCGTTGTAACCGCCGCACATGCCCTTGTCGCTCGTGATCACCAGCACCGCGGCGCGCTTCGGGTTCTGGCGCTCCGTCAGCAGCGGGTGGTCGAGGTTCGCCGAGGCCTCGGCCAACGCGGAGAGCACGTTCGTGATCTCGTCCGCGTACGGCCGGGAGGCCGCGACCCTGGTCTGCGCCTTCGCGAGGCGAGACGTCGCGATGAGCTCGTAGGCCTTCGTGATCTTCTTGGTCGAGTTGACCGTTCGGATCCGCTGGCGGAGCTCCCGAATCTGTGCGCCCATGGCTCAGATCACTTCTTGGCCGGCTCGGGCTTGTGCAGCTTCACCGACTCCTGCGCGACCTTGTCGGCGTCCATGGCCTTCTCCGGGGCCTCGTTCACGATCGTCGTGCCGTCCGAAGCGGTGAACTGCTTCTTGAACTCGGCGATCGCGGCGACCACGCGGCTCTGCGCGTCGTCGGAGAAGACCTTGGTCTCGACGATGCCGCCGAGCACGTCCGCGTGGTTGCGGCGCAGCGAGTCCTTGAACTCGGCGACGAACCGGCGGATGTCGCCGACGGGGACGTCGTCCAGGTGACCCTTGGTCGCGGCGAAGATCTCGACGACCTGCTCCTCGACGGGCACCGGGGAGTACTGACCCTGCTTGAGCAGCTCGACCAGACGGGCACCGCGGTCCAGCTGGGCGCGCGAGGCGGCGTCGAGGTCGGACGCGAACGCGGAGAAGGCCTCAAGCTCGCGGAACTGCGACAGGTCGAGACGCAGCGAGCCCGCGACCGCCTTCATCGCCTTGATCTGCGCGGCACCACCGACGCGGGACACGGAGATACCCACGTTGACGGCCGGGCGGACACCGGCGTTGAACAGGTCGGACTCGAGGAAGCACTGACCGTCGGTGATCGAGATGACGTTGGTCGGGATGTACGCCGACACGTCGTTCGCCTTGGTCTCGATGATCGGGAGACCCGTCATCGAGCCGCCGCCCATCTCGTCCGACAGCTTCGCGCAACGCTCGAGGAGACGCGAGTGCAAGTAGAAGACGTCGCCGGGGTACGCCTCGCGGCCCGGCGGGCGGCGCAGCAGCAGCGAGATCGCGCGGTACGCCTCGGCCTGCTTGGTCAGGTCGTCGAAGATGATCAGGACGTGCTTGCCCTGGTACATCCAGTGCTGGCCGATGGCGGAGCCGGTGTACGGCGCCAGCCACTTGAAGCCGGCGGAGTCGGAGGCTGGGGCGGCGACGATCGTCGTGTACTCGAGCGCGCCCGCCTCCTCCAGCGCGGCCTTGACACCCGCGATGGTGGAGCCCTTCTGGCCGATGGCGACGTAGACGCAGCGGACCTGCTGCTTGGGGTCGCCCGACTCCCAGGCCTTCTTCTGGTTGATGATCGTGTCGATGCAGACCGCGGTCTTGCCGGTCTTGCGGTCACCGATGATCAGCTGACGCTGACCGCGACCGATCGGGGTCATCGCGTCGATGGCCTTGATGCCGGTCTGCATCGGCTCGGACACCGGCTGACGCTGCAGCACGGTGGCCGCCTGCAGCTCCAGGGCGCGGTTGTCGTCGGCGACGATGTCACCGAGGCCGTCGATCGGCTGGCCCAGCGGGTTGACGACGCGGCCGAGGAAGCCGTCGCCGACCGGCACCGACAGAACCTTGCCCGTGCGGCGGACCTCCTGGCCTTCTTCGATCTTGTCGAAGTCACCGAGGATGA
This sequence comes from Lentzea nigeriaca, assembly GCF_016907955.1. GTDB lineage: Bacteria > Actinomycetota > Actinomycetes > Mycobacteriales > Pseudonocardiaceae > Lentzea > Lentzea nigeriaca. The sequence goes on from NZ_JAFBCX010000005.1 coordinate 611,032, forward strand.
CCGCACCGATCTCGCGGACCTCGAGGTTCAGGGCGACGCCGAGGACGCCACCGGGGAACTCGAGCAGCTCGTTGGTCATCGTGCCCGGAAGGCCCTCGACGATGGCGATGCCGTCGTAGGTCTCGGAGACGACACCAACCTCTTCCCGGCTGACCTCCGGGGAGTAGCTCGAGACGTACTTCTCGATCGCACTGCGGATCTCGTCCGACGAGATCGTCAGCTCCGCCATGTCGTTCCTGCTCTCACTTCTTCGTTCTTGGGAAAGGGCTCGGGGGCTAGCTGGCGAGATTGCGGCGCAGTGCCGCCAACCGGCCGGCGATGCTTCCGTCGATGATCTCGTCGCCGATCTTGATCGTGAGGCCGCCGGCCAGGGCCGGGTCGACCTCGACGTGCAGCGCGATCGGGCGCGAGTAGATCGTGGTCAGCGTCGCGGTCAAGCGGTCGATCTGCTCCGCGGTCAGCTCCACCGCGGACCGGACGTGCGCGACGGAACGCTGACGGCGCTTGGCCGCCAGGTCGGCGAGCTCGGAGAGCCCGTCCGCGACGCGCATCCCGCGCGGGTGGCGAACCAGCTGGTCCACCAGCGTCTTGGTGACCGGGCTGACCTTTCCCTCGATCAGGGAGTCGACCAGCGCGACCTTGCCATCCACGGACCCGGCCGGGTCGGCGAGCAGGAGCTCGAGCTCGTGCGAGCCGGCGACGATGCGGCCGAGCCGGAACAGCTCGTCCTCCGTCGAGTCGAGCTGGCCTTCGCGCTCGGCACGCACCAGCAGCGCGGTACGGGCGAGCGACTCGACACCGTCGACGAGCTCACGCGGGCTGGACCAGCGCGCGGTCACGACGGCGACCAGCACCTGCAGAGTTCCGTCGCTCACCTTGCCTGCGAACAGGCCGCGGACGAGCTGCTCGCGACCCGCGGGCTCCGACGAGGCGTCCGCGAGCGCGCGACGCAGCGCCGGCTGCTCGATCAGCAGGCCGAGCACGGCGAAGAGCTCCTCGCCGAGCTTGGCGAGGTCGTCCGAAGCCAGAATCGAATCATTCTGGGTGGCGTCGGCCAGCTCCAGCAGCCGCAGTTCCGCGGCTGCCAGAGCTTCACGACTTGCGGCATGCAACGTCATCGGCAGCCTCTACTTGTTGGCGGGCGCCGCGACGGCGTCCAGCTCGTTGAGGAAGCGGTCGACGGTGCCGCGGCGGCGGGCCTCGTCCTCGAGGGACTCGCCCACGACCTTGCTCGCCAGCTCGACGGCGGTGCGGCCGAGGTCGGCACGCAGCTCGGCGACGATCTGAGCGCGCTGCGCGTCCAGCTGGTGCTGGCCCTGCGCGACGATGCGGGCGGACTCGGCCTGCGCCTGCTCGCGCAGCTCCTCGATGATCTGCAGGCCCTCGGCCCGCGCGTCGTCGCGGATGCGCGCGGCCTCGGCGCGAGCCTCTGCCAGCTGCTCCTTGTACTGCTCGAGCGTGCGCTGAGCCTCGGCCTGGGCCTGCTCCGCCTTCTCGATGCCGCCCTCGATCTTGGCCGTCCGCTCCGCGTACAGCGCCTCGAACCTCGGCGACACGAACTTCTTGATGACGAAGAAGAGGAGCAGGAACGCGACGAGACCGAGAATGACCTCAGCGAGCTGCGGAACGACGGGGTTGTGTCCCTCCGCGGCCAGGATCAGGGTGCGGTTCACGACGTCTCCTAACGCGATGAAGGGTTAGGTCAGGCGCCGGCGGTCGCGATGAAGTACACGACGAAGCCGATCAGCGCGAGGACCTCGACGATGGCGAAGGTGGTCCACGCGAGACCGAGCAGGACGCCACGGGCCTCGGGCTGGCGGGCGGTGCCGCTGATCACCGAGGAGAAGATCAGACCCACGCCGATGCCCGGGCCGATCGCCGCGAGGCCGTAGCCGATGGCGGCAAGACCGGGGTTGATGTTCCCGTTGAAGGCGGTCTGGGCGATCTGGAGAGCGCTCACTGTTGCTGTTCCCTTTCCAACTCGGTCCGCGAGTGTTCGCGGATCGGAGGCTTTGTGCTGTTACTCAGTGCTCTTCTGCCAGCGCCATGCCGATGTAGCTGGCAGACAGCAGCGCGAAGATGTAGGCCTGCAGGCACATGATCAGTGCCTCCAGGAAGGTCAGCGCGAGGGCGAAGGCGAAGGACACCGGCGCCACGATGACGGTCAGACCGCCGTTAAGCAGCAGGAACTCACCAGCCAGGGTGAACACCAGCAGCAGCAGGTGACCCGCGAACATGGCGGCGAAAACTCGGATCGCCAGCGTGAGCGGGTTCAGGATGAACTTCTGGAAGAACTCGATCGGGATCAGCAGCGGGAGCACGAACCACGGCGCGCCCGGCGGAACCGTCTGGTGCTTCAAGTAGCCCACAAAGCCGTGCCGCTTAAACCCGACGAAGTGGTACACCGGGTAAACGACGAGCAACGAAACGGCGAGCGGGAAGCCGATGTGCGACATCGTGGGGAACTGGACGAGCGGGATGAGCCCGAACAGGTTGTTCACCAGGACGAAGCAGAAGATCGTGAGGATCAGCGGGATGAACGGCTTGAAGTCCTTGGCGCCGATCTGCTCCCTGGCGATGTTGTTGCGCCCGAAGTCGTAAACCGACTCGGCGGCGAACTGGAACTTGCCGGGGATCAGCTTCATGTTGCGGCTGGCCGCGAGGAAGAAGGCGCCGATGATCACGATCGACAGCACCAGCAGGACCATCGGCTTCGTGACACCGGGGACGATGTCGGGGAGGAAGAAGTCCGCAACTCCTGGGGCGACGAACTTGTCACCCTCAGCCAGCACCATCGTGGTCACTGTGTTCCTTCCGGTTCTCCCGGCCGGCGTTCACTCCGCCGGGGGAATCGTCACGATCTGGACTTAACGTACCTTACGGTTCGCAAGCGACTACCAGAGGCACCCCTGCGATCGGGTGTCCCTGGTCTGTGCGGACCATATCAGCAGGTCTCAGGGGCCATCCGAGGCGGGCACCACCATCTGGCTGCGGCTCCGCTTGGAAGCTCTGGCCTCCAGGAACGAAGTCACCAACACCGTCGCCACCAGGGTGATTCCGAGTGCCTTGGGTTCAAGCCACGGCTGGTTCCGCAACAAGATCACCGCGAGTAGCAGCACGATCAACTTGCCCATGAATCCGCCGAGTGCGGCGACCATCACGAACATGGGATCGAGCGCCGCGGTTTTGCGCATCAACAACAGCGTCGCGAGGCTCGAAGCGATGGCAATCGCACCACCGATCAATGATCCGAAGAGACCAGCGGTCCCCCAGATCACAGTTGACACGACGACGCCGAGGACAAACGTGCCGAGCGCGGCCCACGCGGCCGCGCGGAACATTTCCCCGGCGAGCCGCTGGACGGTCAGCTCGTGCGTGACGGCCCTGGCTGCATCGTTGGTGCCGCTCATGTCCCGAAGTCTAGGAAGTCCCTCGTGAACGCTTGCATCCGCCCCGGCGTTAACGGCAGTTAAGCGGGCCCAAACAAGATGAACGCCGTTTACGGCTTGCGCGGGTCCCGCAGCCTCGGGATCACCGAAACCACGAACGTCACGATCAACCCGATGACGAAGCAGGTGCCCACGATGATCGGATCGAACAACGTCAGCGCCACCGCACCGAACGCGAGCACACCGGCCCACAAGTAGATGAGCAGCACCGCGCGCCGTTGCGAGTGGCCGATCTCCAGCAACCGGTGGTGCAAGTGCATCTTGTCCGGCGAGAACGGGCTTTCCCCTCGCCGCGTACGGCGGATGATCGCCATCAGCAGGTCGAGCAGTGGCACGAAGAGCACGGCGGCGACGACGATCAGCGGCGAGAGCAGACCGAGCAGGTCGGCGGCGCTGCCCGTGGCCTGGTTGATCTTCCCGGACGCGCTGGTCGTGGCGGCGGCGAGCATGAGGCCGATGAGCATCGAGCCCGAGTCGCCCATGAAGATGCGCGCGGGGTTGAAGTTGTGCGGCAGGAAGCCCAGGCACGCCCCGGCGAGCGCGGCGGCGATCAGCGCGGGCGGGTAGGCCTCGACGGCGCCCTGCCGTTCGACGAGCAGACCGATCGAGAACGCACACGTGGCCGCGGCAGCGATGAGCCCGATGCCGGCGGCCAGCCCGTCGAGCCCGTCGACGAAGTTCATCGCGTTGATCATCGTGACCGCGAGCAGCACCGTGAGCAGCGCGCCCTGGTTCTGGTCGAGACTGATGGTCGCGCCACCGTCCCACGGCACCCACGCGATCATCCACTGCAGACCGAACAACACCAGGATGCCCGCCGCCGTCACCTGACCGGCGAGCTTCGTCAGCGAGTCGAGCTCGAACCTGTCGTCGATCGCACCCACGAGCACGATGACGCCACCCGCGACGATGACCCCCCACGGGTCGTTGGAGAAGTCGAACGCGGCCCGCAGCACCGGCAGTTGATGCGCCACGAACATGCCGCACAGCACGCCGCCGTAGATGGCGACACCACCCATGCGAGGCATCGGCTGCACGTGCACGTCACGCTGCCGCGGATAAGCCACCGCCCCGAGCCGGAACGCCATGGCGCGCACCAGACCCACGAGCAGGAACGTCACCACGGCAGCAATCAACGCGACGAGCAGGTACTCGCGCACAGGCAGGACGAACGAGGATGCGGGCCCCACGGGCCTACCAATCAATCGGGAGCAGTTCGGGGTGCACGCCACGGTACCCGCGGCGACATGATCAATTCTGGCAGCAGCCGCTCACCGCGCGACTTCGACCTCGATCCCGAGCACCTCGTTGATCTCTTCCCTGCTCACCGCACCCTCGCGCAGGATCAGCGCGTCGGCCCCGGTGAGGTCCACGATGGTCGAGGCGACGTTCTCCCCGCTCAACCCGCCGTCGAGGTAGACAGGCACCGAGTCCCCGAGCTGGTCCCGAGCCTCCTGCGCACTGGAAGCAGGCGCAAAACCGGACTTGTTGGCGCTGGAAACGGCCATCGGCCCGACATCGCGGAGCAGTTCGAGAGCCACCGGATGCAACGGCATCCGCAACATCACCGTGCCCCTTGTCTGCCCCAGATCCCACGCCAAACTGGGCGCGTGCGGCAACACGATGCTCAACCCGCCAGGCCAAAACGCCTCGATGAGCGCCCTCGCCTGCCGCGGCACGCTGAGCACCAGCCCGTCGATCGTGGTCCAGGACCCGACCAACACGGGCACGGGCATGTCGGGCCCACGCCCCTTGGCCTCGAGAAGACTCCGAACAGCCTCAGCGTCGAACGCGTCGCAGCCGATGCCGTAAACGGTGTCGGTGGGCAGGACGACAAGGCGCCCGCTCCGCACCGCACCGGCCGCGGCGGCAAGACCCGCCGCGCGATTGCTCGGCTCGCTGCAGTCGTAGACCGTGCTCACCTCGCCGAGCCTAGCCAGCCACCCCGGCAGGGTGATGTGAGACCCGCCTTAGTCACTCTGCGTCCACCCATCCGCTGACCCGATCGGTTTTGCCCGTGGGGCAACCCTTCCCGTCCGTGTTCGGCGCTGGCTTTCTCGACGCGCGCTTTGCCCCACCGTCCGAGTTAATAGTTCGGGCGCCTTGACCGGATTCCATACGACATTCATTCACCAAAGCGGGCGAACCCGCCACACCGAATGGCCACAGTTCACTACATCCAGATCGACTGGGTACTCGACTTCCAGCTTGGCGACGTGAACGTCGCCCTGCAAAGCGACCACGGAGGGGCCTCGTACGTCCAGCCTCCCGTGGAAGGGCTACGCGTCGAACTGCTGCCGGCGGCGAAGCACATCGCCGAGCAGGGCGTGAAGAAGGAGGCGACGCATGGTGCCGGACCAGCCCAGCACCATGCGTCGTCCGATCGGCTTTGCCGGTGGGGCAACACCTTTCCTTGCAGACGTGCTGCCGGCTTCCTTGAACTCATGCTCTGCCCACATCCCGTGACCGCCGTGTTCGGCACGTTCGAGCCACCCGATCGGTTGGACGCCATCTGCCGGTTGTGCCTCAACGCGTGGTCCACCGACACCATGCCGATGGAGCTGTTGGAACGGCTGGTCGTGCACATCAGTGCCGGGAACTTCCGCCGTGTGGGCTGAGCCTTCGACCACAGGAGGCCTCATGCCGGAAGAAGACCTCATCAAACTCGGTGAGGAGATCATCGAACTATCGACGGCCTGGCCAGGTACCGGCCTGGAGAAGGTCGGCGAGTTCGCCCGTGACCTCGGCAACGCCCTTCCGGGGTCCGATGAGGACAGCTGATGCGGTGGTCCATGTTTCTCACATCCCATGCTTTGGCCGTATGCACAGAGGGGCTGTTCCTGTTGGTGTCGAACTGACCCGATCGGGTTTGCCGGTGCGGCAATCCACCTTTTGTGTCGGTACGACCCGGCACCATCCGGGGGCATGAACCTCACCGTGCGCGCCGAGGAACTGGGAGACGAGCTGCGCCGCCTCCGTGAGGCCGCAGGCTTCTCGCTGGAACGCGCCGGCGAACTCATCGACGCCTCCGCCACCAAGATGAGCCGCATCGAGAACGGCCTCCGCGAGGGCTCCACAGAGGACGTCGCCGCCCTGCTCGCCATCTACGGCTGCGTCGGTCCACGCCGAACCGAGCTGTTGAAGCTCGTGAAAGAGGTGGACCGGCGCGGCTGGTGGCAACGCAAGCCGACGTTCAACGAACGCGTCGGCACCCTCGTCAACCTGGAGAAGAAGGCCGAGCTCATAGTCAACTTCGAGTGCACGAACGTCCCCGGCCTCCTCCAACTCCCGGAGTACACCGACGCGCTGCTGCGCGAGTGCGAGTTGGTACCTACCGACGAAGTCGAGCATCGGGTGAGGGCCCGTGCACTTCGCCACTCGATCCTGCTGGGCCCGAAACCAACTCGCCTTCTCGTCCTCATCGACGAACAAGTGCTGACCCGGATGATTGGCAGTCCTGCTGTGATGCAACGCCAGCTCAACCATCTGGCCGAGGCGGCGGCACGCGCGAACATCTCGTTGCAAGTGCTCCCCAACTCCGGCGCGCACGCTGGCGTCAACGGTGCGTTCATGCTGCTCAAGAGGGCGAATGGACACAAGATCGTCTATCTAGAGAACCTCACGTCCAGCCTGATCCTCGAAGAGTCTGAGGAGATCAACGCCTACGAAAAAGCCATTCGGCTTCTGGTCCGACGCGCGTTGCCTGCGGAAGAATCACTACAGGTGATCACCGAGCTGGCGCGTCGATGGGAACAGGGTGAACTGGCGTAAGAGCAGCTACAGCGGCAGCGAGCCGAATTGCGTCGAGGTGGCCTTGACCACCACCCACGCAGGTGTACGAGACTCCAAGCATCCCTCTGGACCTGCGCTTTCGTTCTCACTTAGCGCCTTCAAAGCGTTCCTGACCAGGGCCAAGTTTTAGCCCAAACAGGGCTAAGTAGTTCAACGCATCCTCCGAACGGGCGCACCACGGTAAGGTCATGAGCCGACCACAGAGCGCAATCGGGGAGGGTCGAGCTTCTGTGTCAGAGGAACTCCAGACAAGCGGCAAGGTCGGGGCGCTGTCGGGCGGCTCGTGGAGTGGCATCTTCGGGGGCGGTCTCGGCGCCATCGTCAGCGCGGCCAAGGCTGTCTCGGTCGCAGTAGAGACCCAGCAGCTGTCCGTCGATCCGCACCTGGTCGACGCCATGATCAAAAAGCTGAACGAGATGAAGGAGACGCTCTCCACCATCACGGCGAGGTCAAAGGACCTCAGCATGGATCCCCAGCTCGGTGACGGGTACGCCCAGCAGGTGAGCCAGGCCAACATGAAATTTGGTCGAGACGCCGCCCAGCAGATCACCGAAATCGGCAAGGCGATCGACTCACTGAAGGCCCAGATCGAGAAGAGCCGCGCCTCCTACCACAACGTCGACCAGGCCGGCGCTGACTCGATGAAGAAACTCAATGGGAAGTCATGAAGCGCATCCTCATCGCCACCTTGATCGGGTTCTCCGTACTCGCGGCCGGCTGCAACGGCACGACGGGCAACCCCACCCCTACCCCCACCACAGGCGGTACCACGCCGACGAGCAACGCCGACTCCACGTCTGGCCTGAAGTCGATCAGGCCATGCGACCTGCTGACCGACACCGAAGCGACCAGCCTTGGATACAAAACCCCAGGCGAGCCAGCCAAGGTCGCGGCCTCGGACGGATGTGAGTGGCACGTACCGAACAACGGACTCCTGCGTGCAGGTATCCGCACCAACGCGGGCATCAAGGATCTGACCCTGGACGGCGACAAGATCACCGATATCAAGGTCGGGAAGTTCGCCGCGAAGAAGGAGGAAGCAGGCAACGGATCCAAAGCCACCTGCACCATCGTGATCGGAGTGACCGAGAAGTCGTCTGTGTCGGTCATCTCAACCTTGGATGTCTCCTCCGAGGACACCGCAGCCTCCTGCGAGCGCGCGTCGAAGGCTGCTGACCTGATCGCACCGAAGCTGTCGTAACGACGCCCGAGGGGGGATTCTCATGGCGCCCATCAAGAACAACGTTCCGACGCCGAACGCGAACTACCCTAGTCAAAAGCACGAAGAGATGCAGCGCCAGGTCAACGACAAGTACAACCCAGACTCCGCCACGCAGGTGGCTGATACCTGGAAGTCGTTCGGCACCACCTTCAAGGATCTGGCGACCGACTTCCAGATCCTGATCAATGGGTCGCAGAGCGCGTGGACGGGGCGGGCAGCCGAGGGCGTTCGCACAGCGCTGAGCAAGATCGGCACGTTCGTGGACCAGACCGGCGAGGGGTTCAACCGCACCGGTACCGCCATCGAGCAGCAGCGCGAAGCTTCTGTTCAGGCGAACAAGAGCATGCCCAAGCCGGTCGACTTCAACCCGTTGAAGATCGCCGGTGACTGGTTCACGAACAAGGGCGGCTTCGTCAGCCCCATCATGATGGCGGGCGCTCCCATCGAGATGATCTCCACGTACAACAAGCAGCAGGGCGCCAAAGAAGAAGCCGTGCAGGTCATGCAGACGCGTGACAACACGATGATGTCCGCGGCGATGTCCATGCCCACCATGGAATCCACGCCGCAGGTCACGCAGGACCAGGGCGTCACGCAGACGAGCAGCACCACGAGCACGAGCAGCCTGAGCAACAACACCGGATACCGGCCCCCAGGCACCACCGGCATGCCGGGCATGCCGCCGCCCGGCACGAACAACGGCACGACGAACCCGTCGTGGGTCGCGCCGCCGACGAAGGACCCGAACCTGCCGCCCGGCCAGAACCCGAACCAGCCACCCGGCGGCGATCGGAACCGGCCGCCCGGCATCCCGAACCCCGGCCCGTTCCCGCCGGGACGGATGCCACCCGGCGGCACGCCTGGACGGACTCCCGGTGGCGGCCCCGGCGGGCGCCCTGGCTTGCCAGGCGGTGGTCGTGGCATAGCGGGCGGCGGCACCGGTGGCGGTCGTGGCATGGGTCCTGGCGGCATGGGAGGACCTGGCGTCGCGGGTCGTGGCGCGGGCAGCTTCGGGCCGTCCAACCCAGGCGGTGGCGCGGGTGTCATGGGCGCCGGTGGTCCCGGCAGCGGAGGTGCCGGGGCTGCGGGTCGTGGCGGTGCCGCGGGCGCGGCCGGTATGGGTGGCGGCGCCGGCGCGGGTGCCGGCAAGGGCGGCGAGGAGGACAAGGAACACAAGTCGAACTACCTCGTGCCCACTGACGAGTTCTTCGACGACGATCGCATGGTCGCGCCGCCGGTGATCGGCGGATGAGGCAGATCGCCCAGCTCTCCCTGCCCGCGTTCGAGGTTCTCTGGGAGGACCTGCGGGCGGGGAGCATTCCCTACCCCTTCGACGTCAGCCACCACGGCGAGACGTTGGACGAGCGCGCCCGCATCAAGGCCGCGGTACACGCAGACCTCGAACGCAGGGGGCTGGCCCGGCACGGCAGGCCGGAGCCGGACCTCGAGGACGCGCTGAACCTCTTGGCGCGCCCGGAACTTCGCGTCATCGCCCTCTGCATGCCTGACATGAACCAGGAGAAGCTGGTGCGGGCGAGCGTCGTGGCGCGCGGCGGCTACGCGGTGCTGGTGACCCAGGACGACGCAGGCATCACGCTGAACCTGGTGCAGCCCAACGAAATCGCCACCAGCCTGGCGAATGCCATGCCACCGGGACGCCCCGGCCCCGGCAAGCTCGTGACGGTGCCGGGCGAGGCGTTCGAGCAACAGCAACCCCAGCAAGGCTTCCGCCAGTCGGTGCGCACGACGGAGAACGAGGACGTCCGCATCGCCAAGCAGATGCTGACCGGCCCGGCCATCGGCAACGGCCACTTCCTCGTTCAGCTGCAACAGGGTCGCTCCAAAAAGGACTTCCCGCCGGTCACCTGGATCGACACGAGCCAGGGCCGCTACGCCAACGTCCAGATCCGCAGCGGCTGGTTCACGATCAGTCCCGCGGACAACATGGGCCTGGCCCGCCACCTGGGACAGGTGCTCGCCATGACGAGCGAGCGATGAACCCCGAACAGATGATCGCGGACCTGGAGTCCAAAGCGCAGCAGCTCCAGCAACGCTCGCAGCAGATGCAGGAGCAGATCCAACACGCCAGCAGCACCGTCACCTCCCCCAACGAGGCGGTGACGGTCCGTGTGGCACCCAACGGCGCGCTGCAGCACATCGAGTTCTCACCCACCGCCATGCGCCTGACCCACGTCCAACTCAGCCAGCTCGTGATGCAAACCGTGCAGAAGGCCCAGGTCCAGGCGGCCGAGCAGGTGGCGTCCATTGTGGAGCCCGAGTTCGGCGGCACCGAGGCGATGGACTTCCTCCGCAGCTTCATCCCGCAGCAGGAGGAAGAGGAACCGCCGGCACCCCAGGAAGACGGCCAGGTCATGCGCGAGGTCTCGTGGAACGGCCCGGCGCAGAAGCCCGCGCCACCGCGTCCGCGCCCCACACAGGGCGACGACGAAGACGGCTTCGGGAGCGTACTCCGATGACCGGCCCCGGCTTCCGCGTCGATGCGAGCGAGCTCCACAAGTTCGCCAGCGGTCAGCGGTCCAGACAGGACGCACTGGAGGCCGCAGCCGACAAGTCCGCGGCGGTTGACCTCGGCGGTGACACGTTCGGCCAGCTGCTGTCGTTCTTCGCCGCAGGCGCACAGCAGTTCGCGACCGAGGCGACCGCCGCCATCAGGGAATTGGCGGCCGCAGCTGGCAACGCGTCCGAAGACACCATCGCTACCGCCAGGACGTACGAGTCGCACGAGGATGCCAACCGCGACAGGTTCGGAGGCCCCCGATGATCTGGACTGGTGTCAACGAGGACCCGACGCATACCGACAACTACGCGGGTGCCGGTCCGGTCGAGTCGTTGGCCCAGACCATCGACTCCGCGAAGCGCCTCGGAGAAGGCGATTTCGCCGAGTTCGGCATGAACGCGGCAGCGCTTGGCCTCGACGTGCTGGGCGCGATCATGGACCCGCTGGGTGCTCTGGCGACAGCGGGTATCGGCTGGTTGATTGAACACGTCAGCTTCCTCCGCGAGCCACTCGACTGGCTGGCAGGCAACGGCGACAAGATCAAGGCTGCGGTGGCGACCTGGAACCGGGTGGCGACCGATCTCCACGGCATCGGCGAACGGCAGGACAAGGCGGTCAAGAGCGAGCTGCCGTGCTGGGAACAGGGCACCGCTGCCGAGAAGTTCCGGCAGAGCCAGGGCGAGCTGGCCCTGGAGATCGAGGCAGTGTCGAAGTCGAGCTTCTTCGTTGCCTCGGAGATCGCCAAGGCGGGCACGATCACGGCAGCGGTACGCGGCATGATCCGCGACCTCATCGCCCTGTTCATCTGGGAAGTGATCCGCAACGCCGCCATCGCACTCGCGTCCTCGGTGGTGTCGCTGGGCAGCTCGATCGCGGCCTTCTCGGCGTGGGCGGTCGGGCGCGGTGCCGTGGTACTCGGCAAGATCACCCAGCAGATGGCGAAGCTGGTCAAGCTCGTCACGCGGATCATGGGCCGCCTCAAGGGCCTGTTCGGTCAGCTCGGCGACGTGCTCAAGCGCCTCGGCAGGTTCGGCAAGGGCGGAGGTGGCAGCGTGCCGCACGCTCCGCGCACGCCATCGACCCGCGGAGACGGCCTGGCGGACGCGGGCAAGCGCCTGGAGGACTGGGGCAACACCCGTCCGAGCCTCAGCGACGTCGGCGACAAGATCAAGCAGACGGGCCGGGAGTTCAAAGAGGGCTACGGAGACGCGGGCAACGTCTGGAAGAACAAGTACGAGGAGAAGATGCCACAGCCGCGTCAGTCGATCCAGGACGCAGTCGGCGCCTACACGCCCTACAAGCCGCACACACGTCCAGACGGCACAGTGACGCCGCACTCGGTGCCGAGCATCACGGATGGTGGCTGGGTCACCAAGGCCACAGCTGACCATCTCCGTGAATGGTCGAAGTACGACGAACTGAACAACGAGGGCATCACGACGGTCGAGAAGCCGAAGTTCCCGCGATGGCAGGGGTCGCTGAACGAATGATCGAAGTCAGACCTCCTTCACAGCCGAAGAAACTCCTCCTCGCGGGCGTGAGCATGGTTTTGTTCATGGCCGCCGTGTTCATGAGCCACGCCGGCGGACCCTGGTTGATCCTGTTGGTCGCCGTCAGCGTCGCCACCTTCATCGTCTATCTCGGGGCGCTGGCCGGCTACCGTCCAAAGGGTGAGAAGTGGGCGATCGTGCCGACGATGCTGATCTTGTTCGCGAGCTTCGTCCTCACCTACATAGGTAGCCATTCGCTGTGGCTCACGGCATTTGGCGAGACGGTGCACTGCAAGGTCATCGACATCGAGACTCACAAGAGCGGGAAAGGCTCCACTCTCAGCAACAACCTCGACTGCAACGGCCGGAAGTCGGACCACGTCCCCTCGTGGTCCAACTACGTCCAGAAGCCCGGCACCGAGATGGACATCGTCGTCGACAAGAAGGGCTTTGTCGGCAGCCTCGAGCCAGACGAGGTCACACCAGGGCACAACCTGCTTCTCCTCGGTGTCGTGCTGCTGAACGCCGCGCTCATGCTGCTTGTCGCAAGGCTCCCTGTCCGGCAAAAGGTGACTGAGAGCTGATAACACGCGGTCACGCGCGAGGCGGCGGTTCCTCGAGCGCGTGACCGCGTGCCCTCCCCGTGCGCCAACATAGGGCCGTTTGGCCCCAAGGTGACCGAACGTCGTGTTATTGGCCAGGATTTGGCAACTCCTCCCACCCTTCGACGACGCACAGGCCGCTGCGCAGCGCGATGAGCCCCTCGCGGAACACCGCCATCACCCGGCGCATGGGCACCTCCGCCGCCTCGCTGCGGCGTGTGCTCTCCAGCAGCGCTTCGACGCCGCCCATGAGGTCGCCCAACCCTGGCACCGCGGCGGTCTCGCCGGCCGCGCGCAGGGCCCGGTCCACCTCGAACGCTCGCCTTTCGAACTGACGCCCTGCGTCCCGCAACCGAGCCGCGTCAGGAGCCAGCAGCGGCGCCTCGCCACCAAGCAGAGACTGGTACGCCCGCACCACCGCGGACACAGCGGTGGTCATGTCGGCGACATCGCCGGTGAACCGTTCGAGTTCGGCCGCGACGTCCACCTCACGGGCGGCAGGAGCCTCGACCAGGCGGCGCTCTGCTTCCTCGACGCGGTCCACCAGTTCGCCGGCGAGGCCGAGCATCGTTCGTCGCCAGGCCGGTGAGGAGGGGCCTTCGAGCCACGCTTCGCGGACACTGCGGTGCTGGCGCTCCACGATGATCTGCACGGCGAGGTCGGGGTTCTCCTCCGTCAGGTGGCCGTCGCCGAGCAGCACCACCGGCAGCAGCAGGCCGCGCACGCCTTCGACGAAGGCCTGGTTGTAGAAGACGAAGAGTTCCTCTCGGCAGTACGGGCGGTCGAAGTAGCGGCGGGTCAGGACGGGCAGGAGCACGGTGGCGCTGCGCACGGCGGCCCTGATGGCCGGCTGGGCACCCTCGCCCCAGCCGATCGAGGTGCGGTCCAGGAAGATCTCCAGGTCTCGGCCGCGGTCGGAGTAGGCGTACTGGCGCAGCGACTGCGTGAAGGGGGCCACGAAGTCCATGACGACATCGTCCTGGCGGGCGTAGCTCAGGAAGCAGCGGATCGGCGGGGCGTCCAGGGATGTCATCGGCCCACCCGCGCCAGGAGCGGGGACACTTCGTCGGCCAGCAGGACCCAGCGCTGTTTGCGTTGGCGGACAACGAGTGCGTAGAGCAAACCGGCTCCAGCCACGGCACCGGCCACCACGAGCGCGATCGAGCCGATGGCGCCGCCAACGAGCACCATCAGTGCACAAAGGACGATCAACAGGATCAGTGCGGGCATGCCACGCGTGTGCCAGATCCACTCGCGGGCAGCGTCCACTTCGCGGCGCAGGTCCTCGGCGAACGTGGCGAGCTCGGCCGGCGGGTCGAGCTCGAGCATTCTGGTGACGATCCGGTCGCAGCCGTCGACCTGGGCGCGTTCGACCATCACCAGCCTGCCGTCGTGGGTCACGCTTCGCAGGGAGAGCGATCGCAGAGCCAGCGCCACCGCCAGGTACTCCGCGGCGTCCGGCACGGCGGCCATCTCCTCGATGCGCTCGTCGGTCACGCCATCGGCGGAAATGATGGCGAGCAGTTCGTGGGCCTTCGAGCGGGGGTCGCCGGAGCTGAGCAAGCGCTCGATTTGCCCCGCGAGCGCTTCGTGGCACTCATTTGGCGCATTGACATTCACTCGAATCACCCGACTTCTCCCAAGAATCGGCCACGAGCGGTTATTCTGCCAGAACGCGGAGGATGCCCACATGGAAAAACTCAGCTCGCGTTCGCTCGCACTGGCTCTCGCAACGGGATACCTCGTTGTTTCGGTACTGATCGGTGCCGCGATGGTGGCCGCACAGAAAGAGGAGCCGCGAGCGCTGAACGACCCGACATACGACTACACCACCACGACCAAGAGGACGACGGCGACCACCACCACCCAACCTGTCAGAAGAACGACCACGACCACCACCCGCGCTATCGACTACCAGCGCGTGTCCGGCGCATATGAGCTGGTCACGGCCATACCCGAAGGCTGGAGCACGCGAACCGGCGATGTGTCGACGGTGCAGGTCGCCCGCAGCGCGGCCATGCCGGGCTTCGAGATGCGCTTCGGTGGCGCGCCTCCGGACGACCCGTCGAAATCCATGCTGGGTCGCATCACCGCCGCTCACCAGGCCAAGCTCGGCAAGAACTCGTACGAGGTGGAGGAACTGACCGACACGAAGTTCCACGGTTACCCGAGCGTGGTGTGGAGCTACACGACGACTCCGAACGGCACACGTCAGTACTGCACGGGAGTCTGGTGGGAAGCGGGCGGCATCGAATATGTCTTATTCGTTGTCTCACCTCCGTCCGAGCGAACGCAGGCGGAAAGTCTGCTCAATTTGATGACAACTCACGCGAAACCATGACAGAAAGTGGACAGGACAATGTCATCTCCCGCGACGACTCCGGGAGTCGATTCTCCGAGGTTGCGCGACGACACGACCCGCTTCCTCTGTGGAGCCGCGCACCGCGACGAGCACTTCGCGGACGCGGCCATTCGCGAGTACCTCGTGGAGAAGACCCGGTCGATTCCGCGGTCGCCCGGCGTCAACACGGGCGCGGTGCTGCGCGAGGCCGTGGCCGGGCGCATGCGGCGCAAGATGCGCGACGGCGTACTGCTGGTGCTGTCGCTCGTGCTGCTGCTCACCGCGAGCGCGACCTTTCTCGGCCCCTGGCTGCTGGTCGCGGTGCCGCTGGCGTTCGCGGGCGCCGGGTTCCGCTTCCGGCCAGTGGTGCGGCAGCTCGCGGCGCCCACGGGGCGCGGGCCGCTCATCGTCGGAGCCATCGGCGGCGCCATCGCGCTGGGCATCGTGATGGCCAAGCTCGGATCGGAGTTCGAACGCGCCAGGTACAGCAGCAGCGACGACGCCGAGACGGTGGTCGCGTTCATCACCATCGCGCTGATCTTCGGCGTGTTGCTGGCCGACCGGATCGTCGTGTGGCTGCTGGTCACGAAGAGCTTCCGCCGCAACAGGTTCCGCACCACCCCCGGCGAGGACCTGTGGCAGAACGAGTGGAAGTTCCGGCAGCTCGGACACCCGACCTACGCCGACGCGCTGGCGCTGTACCCGGTCGAGGAGGCCGAGCAACCGGACTCGGATGAGGCACGGGTGATCGTGTACCGGGGCTACCGCCCGTTCGTCGGCGCGGGGACGATGTTCGAACCCTGGTCGATGGCCTTCCCGCTGAAGCCGGTGGACGATGACACCAAGCCCGCGACGATGCCGGGGTTCACCCTGCCCGAGATCTACCGGCACGTCACGACCGACCTGCTGAAGACCGGCCGGTCGCCGTCGCTCTCGCCCAGTCACCGGCTCCGTGAGCTCACCACCACCGACCGCGTCGTCGTTTCCGCGGTCGAGCTGATCGACCATCTCGGCGACGAAGACACCGCGATCGTGTTGCCGGACAAGGACAAGGCGCCGGTACGGATCGTCGAATCGTCCGTTGTGGACGATCTGGTGAACCGGCCACGGGAGTGGATGCGCTACTTCCGCGCCTTCCAGGTGGAGACCTGGGACCGCGATGTCGTGGTGACCGCGCACCTCACGTTCGGGCTCGACGACGAGATGCTCTACGTCGAGTGGACCCCCGGCGTGCTGCACCCGATCGAGGCGAAGCACCGCGAGATCGACAAGTGGCCGGCCCAGTCACTGCGACCACTCGGCGAAGCACTGGCGGATCTGCTGAAGTTCCCGGCGACCCTGCCGAAGCGCTTCTCCAACGCCGTCATGTGGATGGCACCGATCGACCAGCCCGCGGGTACGTACATGCCCGACAAGTACGGCGCACGGATCAGCCTGCGGGAGCTCGCCGCGGAGGAGGAGGTCGACAACTACTTCCAGCTCACCGACGTCGAGCGGTACATCAAGGTGCTCGAGTCACGGCTGCTCCGCGCGATCGGTGAGTTCCTGGAGAGCAAGGGCATCTCGGTCACCGAGTTCATGGAACAGGCCATGCAGGTGACGAACAACAACGTGCACATCACCGGCCCGGTCATCGCCAGCAACATCGCGACGGTCGGCAAGGCGCGGACAGGCGACGTCAAGGTCAGCAAGGGCAAGTCATGAGCGACAAGAACTTCGAGATCCAGGGACCGGTGATCGGCAGCAACGTCGGCACCAGCGGAAAAGCACGCGCCGGTGACGTCCACATCGGACACATCAAGGACGTCTCCGCCGTGCTTCGGCTGCTCGACGAGCTGCGCGAGGACCTCAACGAGGCCAAGGCGCCCACGTCGACCATCGAGGCCGTCGACGACCTGCGGATCGAGGCGCGCAAACCCAGGCCCAGCAAGGACGTCACGGCACACCTGATGGACAAACTGGCCGACCGCGGCCTCGGCGAGCAGATGAAGGAGCTGGCGAAGGCCTTCGACGCGTTGTTCTGACGCCCGCGGCAACGGTGCCAGGCGGTCGAGGTGGCCACGTTTTCGTGCGACCGCCTCGATCGTCCGCACCAGCTCCGCCTCACGTCCAGCCGCCACCGCGGCACGTACCAGCCCGAACAGCTCGGTCGAGAAAGCACCGAACCGGTATCAGCCGACCTTGCGTGCCGTCGCGAAACGGGGCCGCCCGGCCAGATCGGTGTGGTCCGCCACGTCCGTGAGCACGCGGCGCGCCGACAGCAGTGCGGGCACGGACTCCCCCTGCGTGTCGTCGTGCTCGATGCCGACGGCACCGCCCGGCTTGAGCCAGCGCGCCGCGGCGGAGATGACGTGCCGGATCACGTCCAGGCCGTCGGCGCCGGAGAACACCGCGTGGTGCGGATCGTGCACGCCGACTTCGGGCTGCACCTCGGTTCCCTCTGGCACGTAAGGCGGATTGCACACCACGAGGTCCACCTGACCGTCCAGATCGGACAGCAGCATCGGGTTCGTGGCATCGCCCGAGTGCAGGTGGATCGGTGTGTCTCCGGCCGCCGTTCGCGCGTCGGCGTTGCGGCGGGTCCACGCGAGCGCCTGCGGGTCGATCTCCACCGCGTGCACGACCGCGTCCGGGCGCGCGGCGGCGATCGACAGGGCCAGCGCGCCTGTTCCGGTGCACAGATCCACTACCACGGGTGAGGAAACGCCCACGAGGGCCTTCAGGCCCCACTCCATCAGCAGCTCGGTTTCCGGGCGCGGCACGAACACGCCAGGGCCGACCTCGACCGTGATGGCGCCCATGGGTGCCCAGCCGAGGATGTGCTGCAACGGAATTCGCGAGGCCCGGACCCGAACCAGCTTGTACAGCTGGTCGACCACCGGCGGATCGACCAGCGGGATGAGCGGCAGCCGGCTCCGTTCCACGCCGAGCACGTGCGCGGCCAGGTACTCCGCGTCGACGCGCGGACTGTCCACGCCCGCCTCGGCGAGGATCTTGGCCGCCTCGGAGATGGCGAGGCGGAGCGGCTGCCGGTTCATCATCAGCAAGAAGTTATCTCAGAAGTTGATCATGTGCCCGGCCAGGCCGTGCACCGCTTCCTTGACGGCCTCGGACAGCGTCGGGTGCGCGTGGACGTTGCGCGCGACCTCGTGCACCGTGAGGTCCCACTGCTGCGCCAGCGTGAGCTCGGGCAGCAGCTCGGTGGCCTCCGGGCCGATGATGTGGCCGCCGAGCAGCTCACCGTGCGTCTTGTCGCTGATCAGCTTCACGAAGCCGCCGGGCTCGGCGAGGCCGTGCGCCTTGCCGTTGGCGGTGAACGGGAACTTCGCGACCTGGACGTCGAAGCCCTTCTCGCGGGCCTGCGCCTCGGTGTAGCCGAACGACGCGATCTGCGGCTGGCAGAACGTCGCCCGCGGGATCATCACGTAGTCGAGCTCCATCGTCTCGGCACCCGCGATGGTCTCCGCGGCGATGATGCCCATGGACTCGGCGGTGTGCGCGAGCATCAGCTTCGCGGTGACGTCACCGATGGCGAAGATGTGCGGCACGGACGTGCGGCCGCGGCCGTCGATGTCGATCGCGCCGCGGTCGGTCAGCTTCACGCCGGTGTTCTCCAGGCCGTAGCCCTCGACGCGCGGCACGAAACCGATGGCCTGCATGACCTTGTCGGCTTCCAGGACTTCCTGGGTGCCGTTCTTCGTCACGGTGACGCGGACCTTGGGGCCGGACTCGTCGATCGACTCGACACGGGTACCGACGCGGACGTCGACGCCGAGCTTCTTGTAGCGCTTGAGAAGCTCGGCGGAGACCTCTTCGTCCTCGAGCGGCACCATCCGGTCGAGGAACTCGACGATGGTGACCTTCACGCCGTAGTTGTGCATGACGTAGGCGAACTCGACGCCGATCGCGCCCGCACCGGCGATGATGATCGACTCGGGCAGGTCCTCGGTCATGATCTGCTCTTCGTAGGTCACGACGCGGTCGGACTTCTGCGTGTTCGGCAGCATCCTGGTCGTCGCGCCCACCGCGATGATCGCGTGGCCGAACGTGATCGTCTCGCCGTTCACGGTCAGCGTGTGGTCGTCGGTGAAGTTGGCCCACCCGTTGTACTCGGTGATGCCGTTCTTCTTCATGAGGAAGTGCACGCCCTTGACGCGCCCGTCCGCGACCTTGCGGCTGCGCTGCCAGGCAGCGCTGTAGTCGAAGCTGACGGTGCCGTCGACCTTGATGCCGAACGTCTTCTGCTCGTGCGTGAAGATGTGCGCGAGCTCGGCGTTGCGCAGGAGAGCCTTCGACGGGATGCAGCCCACGTTCAGGCAGACGCCGCCCCAGTACTTCTCCTCGACAACGGCGGTCTTCAGCCCGAGCTGAGCCGCCCGGATCGCGGCGACGTACCCGCCGGGACCCGCACCCACGACGACGACATCAAAGTGTGCGCTCATAAGCACACACCCTAGGTCCCGAGCTGCTCCTGCAAGAACTCAACCGTCCGTTTCCAGGCGTTCGCCTGGGCATGCGCTGTGGCGTGCGGAACACCACCACCCGAGAAGGTGACACCGGGCCCCGGATAGGTCACGTCGGTCGCCGGACGGTACGGCGGCCCTGCGATCAGGTGTCCTGCCTCGGGATACACGACGTGCTCGTACGGGAACGGGTGCTCGTGATCCTTCAGCCGGCGCATCGCGACCTCGCTCAGCTCGGTCGACGGCCACCCGTCGTCGTGCCCGGACGAGATGAGCAACACACCACCGACGATGTTCTCCACGCGGATCTCGGTGTCCTCGGGGATGCCGTCGGAAGTGTCGAACGCGAGCCGCAACGGCACCGGTTCGTCGTTGACGATCTTCGACCGCAGCTCGCCGCTGACGTAGTACGGCAGGTACGGCAGCGGCTGGCCCTTGTACGTCCAGGACGCCGCCTCGTAGGAGAGTTTCTGCAGCAGGTTGGCGCCCGGTCCGATGCCCTGGGTCACGACGCCGCTGCCCACCACGCTCACCACGGCCCTGACCTGCGGGTACATCGAACCCACGAGCAACGCGAGCT
Source organism: Lentzea nigeriaca (assembly GCF_016907955.1). GTDB lineage: Bacteria > Actinomycetota > Actinomycetes > Mycobacteriales > Pseudonocardiaceae > Lentzea > Lentzea nigeriaca. Next base: position 631,489 of record NZ_JAFBCX010000005.1, read on the forward strand.
CACCGCCGCGCGACCCGCCGACGATGCCGATCTCGCCGCACCGTTCGGCGAGGTGGTCGATCGCGGTGCCGAAGTACTCGAGCGGGATGTCGACGAGGTGCTCGGGCAGGCCCTTCATCCCGAAGTAGCCGAGCGCGAACGTGACGAACCCGTGCGCGGCCAGGAGCGCCGCGTCCGTCTCGTGAATGCCGCCCTCCGAGCCGCTGAGCACGATCACGCCCGGCAGCTCGCCTCCGTCGGCCTCAGGGGCGAAGAGAGTGCCCACCAGACCGTTCTCCCGGACCTCGAGCCGCTCGACGCCCTCGGGAACGGTCAGCCGCCGCAACGCGACCTCGCCGGCGCCCTCGACGGACAGACACATCGGACCCGGTTTGCCGCCGGTGTGTTCGAGCGACCAGAACAGGCCCATCGGATCGACACCGTGATAGGTGCCGTCGCGAGGGGCGTGCCGGGTGAGGTCCACGACGCCGCGTTCGTCAGCGATGAAGACACCGTGGGACGCACGGTCTCCTGTGGACAGTTGAACGGTGACCTCGTCGCCGGGCGGAAGGCCCACGACGATGATGTCGACCGGCTGGTCGAGGGGTGCGGTCTGCGGATTCACCAGGATCTCGGCCACAACGCGCCCCTCTCACGTCGGTTTACCCGCCTGCGAGCCGTTCTGCCCGGTCGGCGGCGGCCAGCGCGTCCACCACCGCGTCCAGGTCACCGTCGAGCACCTGGTCCAGGTTATGTGCTTTGTACCCAACCCGGTGATCGGAAATTCGTGATTCGGGGAAGTTGTAGGTCCTCACCCGTTCGCTGCGGTCGACGGTGCGGATCTGGCTACGCCGCGCGTCCGACTGCTCCTGCGCCTTCTGCTCCTCGGCGAGCACGGCGAGGCGGGACTGCAGGACCTGCATGGCGCGGGCCTTGTTCTGCAGCTGGCTGCGCTCGTTCTGGCACGAGACGACGATGCCCGTCGGCAGGTGCGTGATGCGGACCGCGGAGTCGGTGGTGTTGACCGACTGCCCGCCCTTGCCCGACGAGCGGTAGACGTCGATGCGCAGGTCGTTCTCGTTGATCTCGACCTCGGCCGTCTCCTCGGCCTCCGGGAACACGAGGACACCGGCCGCGGACGTGTGGATGCGCCCCTGCGACTCCGTGACGGGCACGCGCTGCACCCGGTGCACGCCGCCCTCCCACTTCAGCCGGCTCCAGACACCCTCCGGTGTCGGGCTCTTGGCCTTGATGGCGATCGTGACGTCCTTGAAGCCGCCCAGGTCGGAGTCGGTGCCGTCGAGCATCTCGACCTTCCAGCCCTGACGCTCGGCGTAACGCGTGTACATCCGCAGCAGGTCGCCGGCGAACAGCGCGGACTCCTCGCCGCCCTCACCGGACTTGATCTCCAGCAGCACATCGTCGCTGTCGTGCGGGTCGCGCGGCAGCAGGAGCTCGGTGAGCTTCTCCTCCAGCTTCGGGAGCTGCTCCTCGAGCTGCTTGGCCTCGTCGGCGAACGCCGAGTCCTCACTCGCCAGCTCCTTCGCGGCCTCGAGGTCGCTGCGAACCTGCTCGATCTCGCGAGCCGCCTTCACGATCGGGCCGAGCTGGGCGTACCGCTTGCCGAGCTTGCGCGCCCCGGCCTGGTCAGCGTGCACGCTGGGGTCGGCGAGCTTCTTCTCGAGCTCGTCGTACTCGGCGAGCAGGCTGTCCAGCGACTGCGACACTTCTTCGGCTCCCTCTTCGTGGGTCTCTGCAGACGGCAACGGCGCCTGACCTCGGCTCGTTTGCCGAGGTCAGGCGCCGTGAACGCAGCTACTTGTTGCGCTTGCCGTAACGCGCCTCGAAGCGCGCGACGCGGCCACCGGTGTCCAGGATCTTCTGCTTGCCCGTGTAGAACGGGTGGCAGTTCGAGCAGACCTCGACGTGCACGGAGCCGGAGGTCTTGGTGCTCCGGGTGGTGAAGGTGTTGCCGCAGCCGCAGGTGACCTCGGTGGTCACGTACTCCGGGTGGATTCCAGTCTTCAAGATCTTGTCCCTTTCAAGGATGGCCGCCGGGTCCCTGTTGCTGATGACGGGTGAACCGGAGCCGGACTCGACCGTTTAGTTTGCCAGACCCTTCAACACGTGCAAAAACGCGGTTGTTCCCGACGCCTCCAGGTGTCAGAAGTCACAACCGTTTAACCTCCGTGATACGCCGTTCGGCGCAAGGTGTGGCCGTTCGGCCACATACGGCTCCGTGTTGTTGGTGAGCTTCCATCAGACTGTGTGCCGTGTTCTGCACCGCCGAACGGCCGATCAGCCCGCGCCTGTGGCTGGCTGTGCCGTTCCTGTTCTCCGCCGCCGTGTTCGGCCTGATGGGGTCGGCAGGGCTGATCACCGCTTCCTGGACGACCGTGCCGTTGTCGCCGGTGGTGTCCGGGGCCGGGGTGGCGGTGGCGGCTGCCGTGTCCGGAGGGGTCCGGTGGCGGCGGCCCTGGCAGCGGGTGTGGGTGCGGTGGCCGTATCTGGCCTCGGTGCTGGTCTTCGGGGTGCTGGTGGGCGCGGTGGAGGTGCCCGCGCTGGCCACGGCCGTGGTCGGGTTGCCGGTGCTGCTCGGGCTGGTGTTCCAGTGCCTGATGCAGAACGACGAGAGTCTGCGCGCCTCCGACTGCCGCTGAACCGTCAGCTCGGCATTCGAGTGAACGGACAAGAAAAGACCCCCGCTGACCAGCAGCGGGGGTCTTTTCACGTGAAACTCACGCGGGCGATCAGTCCTGCTCGGCACCCGGCGTCGTCTTCGCCACCTGCATCAGGAACTCGATGTTGGTGCGGGACTTCCGCAGGCGGTCGAGCAGCAGGTCGATGGCCTGCTGGCCGTCCAGAGCGTGCAGCACGCGGCGGAGCTTGTGCGTGACCGCCATCTCGTCCGGCGAGAGCAGCAGCTCTTCCTTGCGGGTACCCGACGAGTCGACGTCCACAGCCGGGAACGTCCGCTTGTCAGCGATCTTCCGGTCGAGCTTGAGCTCGGCGTTGCCGGTGCCCTTGAACTCCTCGAAGATCACCGAGTCACCGGCGGAGCCGGTCTCGACCAGCGCCGTCGCGATGACGGTCAGCGAGCCGCCGCCCTCGATGTTGCGGGCCGCGCCGAGGAAGCGCTTCGGCGGGTACAGCGCCGTCGAGTCGACACCACCGGACAGGATGCGGCCGGAGGCCGGGGCTGCCAGGTTGTAGGCGCGGCCCAGGCGGGTGATCGAGTCGAGCAGCACGACCACGTCGTGGCCCATCTCCACCAGCCTCTTCGCACGCTCGATGGCGAGCTCGGAGATGGTGGTGTGGTCCGACGGCGGGCGGTCGAAGGTCGAGGCGATGACCTCGCCCTTCACCGAGCGCTGCATGTCGGTGACCTCTTCCGGACGCTCGTCGACGAGGACGACCATCAGGTGGCACTCGGGGTTGTTCGTCGTGATCGCGTTGGCGATCGACTGCAGCACCGAGGTCTTGCCGGCCTTCGGCGGCGACACGATCAGGGCGCGCTGGCCCTTGCCGATCGGCATCACCAGGTCGATGACGCGGGTGGTGAGGATGTGCGGCTCGGTCTCCAGGCGCAGGCGCTCGTTCGGGTAGAGCGGCGTCAGCTTGGTGAAGTCCGGGCGGTTGCGCGCCTCGTCCGGGTCCAGGCCGTTGATCTTGTCGACGCGGACCAGCGGGTTGAACTTCTGGCGCTGCTGCTCGCCCTCGCGCGGCTGGCGGACGGCGCCGGTGATGGCGTCGCCGCGGCGCAGGCCGTACTTGCGGACGAGCGAGAGCGAGACGTAGACGTCGTTCGAGCCGGCCAGGTAGCCCGACGTGCGGACGAACGCGTAGTTCTCCAGCACGTCCAGGATGCCCGCGACCGGGAGCAGGACGTCGTCCTCGCGCACCTCGGTCTCGCGGTCACCGCGCTCGCCACCCTCGCCACGGCCACCGCGGCGGCGACGGTCGCGGAACCGGCCGCGACGGCCGCCCTCGTCGTCGCCGTCCTGCTGCTGGCCGCCCTGACGGTCACGGTCGCGGTCGCGGTTGCGGTCACGACCACCGCGGTCGCCGCGGTCCTGCCGGTCACCGCGATCCTGCCGGTCACCGCGATCCTGCCGGTCACCGCGCTCGCCACGGTCCTGGCGGTCGCCACGATCACCGCGGTCGGAACGCTCACCACGGTCGGGACGCTCCTGGCGCTCGCTGGAACGCTCGGTGCGCTCCGGACGCTCGGTGCGCTCCGGACGCTCGGCACGCTGCTCGGACTGCTGGCCCTCGCCCGCCTCGGCGTTCCCGCCACCACGGCCGGAGCGACGACGGCGGTTGCCTCGGCGGCCACCGTCCTCCGACGGCGCACCGGTCTCGGCAGGCGCGGCAGCGGGAGCGGCGGCAGCGGCGGCAGCGGGCTTCTCCGCTACCTCGAGCTGCTGCTGAACAGGCTTTTCGGCGGCCGCGGGCTTCTCGGCTGCGGGAGCCTTCGCCGCTTTCGCGGGCTTCTCCGCTTTGGCAGGGGCGCCGGAGCCCTGCTTCTCCTTGATGGCCGCGATCAGGTCGCCCTTGCGCAGGCCAGCGGTTCCGGTGATGCCCATTTGGCCCGCGAGCTCACGCAGCTCCGCGAGCACCATGCCGGACAGACCCGCGCGGCGGCGCGGCGTCGTGCCGTTCGAAGGGGTGGACAGAGCGGTCTCCTCGGCTCCAGAACCAGAAGCAGCTGCGACGTCGCTGCTCAGCAAATCGGTGTTGCTCACACATGTCCTTCCTGACCAGGCCCCGCCTCCTACGCGGCCCAGCGGACCCGTCTTCCCGCTTCAACTGGGGAACGACGGTCAGTCCGATGCAGACGGAAGCACACACCGCTTCCGGCAAGCACGGGACTTTTCTCAGGTCACACGGCGATCGGGTGCCTCTTTTGCGTCCGCCCCGCCCGCACGGCACAGAGCCGGAACACAAAAGGATTGCGACCCGGAACGAGTGTCCGGGCGCGACACCGGCGCCCGTGCGCGCGGTGACTGATCGCCCCCGAGGGTAGACGCCGGTCTCCCCCTATGCAACAACCGGGGTCGGGTGTGTCAGTCCAATGGACGAACGCGCACGCCAGAGGTGTCGACGTCGAGTCTCCGCACGTCGAAGCCGTGCACGTCGACCTCGGCCGGGAGGTCTCCGAACGCGATCACGGTGGGTCCCGCTCCGGACACGCAGGCGGGAACACCGAGCTTGCGAAGATCGTTGATCACCCGAACGGTGTCGGGCCACGCGGGCTCGCGGTAGTTCTGGTGGAGGCGATCCTCAGTCGCAGCAAGGAGAACCGACGGATCCGACGTCAGCGCGTGCACCGCCAGGGCGGCTCGTCCCGCGGCGTGCGCGGCGTCCGCGTGCGGCACCTCGGCCGGAAGCAGGCCACGCGTCGTCTTGGTGGACGACTCCTGCGATGGAATGAGGACGACCGGGCGCACCCGTGCGTCGGGCTCCATCCGGACGGCGCGGAATCGCTCTCCTTCAGCCCACGCAACGACAACACCGCCGTACAAAGAGGCAGCGGCGTTGTCCGCGTGGCCCTCGAACTCAGCAGCGATTTGCAACGCGTCCGTGTCCAACTCGCGACCCGTCAGGGTGAATCCGGCTGCGACACCCGCCACGATCGCGGCGGCCGAAGAGCCGAGCCCCCGCGCGTGCGGAATGACGTTGTGGCACTTCAGGGCGAGCCCACCGGTGTAGCCGGCCGCGCGGACGGCCCGCACGACGAGATGGCTCTCGTCGAGCGGGACGTCACCTGATCCAGCGCCCTCCACCGTGATCGACAGACCCTCGGCGACGGCGACCTCGATCTCGTCGTGCAGCCCGAGCGCCATCCCCAGCGCGTCGAACCCCGAACCGAGGTTCGCGGTCGACGCGGGGACGGTGACGAGAAACCTCACGCGAGCTCCAGGGCGTGCGCCACGGCGCCGGGGTCGACCGGGACCGGCTCGACCTCGGTGACGCCGAGCAGCGCGGTGTCCGGGTCCTTCAGACCGTGGCCGGTGACGGTGCAGACGACGGTGGAGCCCTTGGGCAGCCTGCCGTCCTCCGCCGTCTTCAGCAGACCGGCGATGGACGCGGCCGACGCGGGCTCGACGAAGATGCCCTCGCTTCCCGCGAGCAACCGGTACGCGGCCAGGATCTGGTCGTCGGTGACCGCGTCGATCAGGCCGCCGGACTCGTCACGGGCCGTGATGGCACCGGTCCACGACGCCGGGCTGCCGACCCGGATCGCGGTCGCGATGGTCTCCGGGTTCGGCACCGGCACACCGCTGACCAACGGCGCTGCGCCCGCGGCCTGGAAGCCGTACATCTTGGGCAGACCCCGCTCGTACGCTTTGTAACCCTGCCAGTACGCGGTGATGTTGCCCGCGTTGCCGACCGGCAGGCAGTGGTAGTCCGGCGCCTGCCCGAGCACGTCGCAGATCTCCCACGCCGCGGTCCGCTGACCGATCAACCGCACCGGGTTGACGGAGTTCACCAGCGTCACCGGGTACTCGGCCGCCGTCTTGGACGCGAGCTCCAGGCAGTCGTCGAAGTTGCCGTCGATCTGCAGGATCTTCGCGCCGTGCATGACGGCCTGCGCGAGCTTGCCCATCGCGATCTTGCCGCTCGGCACCAGCACCGCGGCGGTGAGTCCCGCCTTCGCGGCGTACGCGGCGGCCGACGCCGACGTGTTGCCGGTGGAGGCGCAGATGACCGCCTTGATCCCGGACGCGAGCGCGTAGGTCATGGCGACCGTCATGCCGCGGTCCTTGAACGAGCCGGTCGGGTTCGCGCCCTCGACCTTCACGTAGACCTCGGAGCCGGCGAGCGCGGACAGGCGCTTCGCGTGCACGAGCGGCGTGCCGCCCTCGTGCAGCGTGACGATCTCCGCGCCCTCCGGGATCTCGATCCGATAGCGGTACGCGTGGATGAGTCCGGGCCAGCCCGGCTTCACGGCGCCGCTCATTCTTCGCCCTCCACCCTCATCACACTGACGACGTCCCGCACCACGGGGAGGCCACCGATTTTGTCCACAGTGGACCGCAGCGCGGCGTCGGTCGCCGCGTGCGTGACGATCACCAGGCTGGCGTCCTCGGTGCGGCCTTCCTGGCGCACCGCGGCGATGCTGACGTCGTGCTCGGCGAACACCGCGGCGACCTGCGAGAGGACACCGGGCTTGTCCGCCACGTCGAGGCTGATGTGGTAGCGCGTGGGCGTGTTTCCCATGGGCTGCACGGGAAGCGCGGCGTAGGCCGACTCGCGCGGACCACGTCCGCTCGCGACCTTGTTGCGCGCCACGGCGACCAGGTCGCCGAGCACCGCGCTCGCGGTCGGGGCGCCACCGGCACCCTGCCCGTAGAACATCATCTCCCCCGCCGCGTCGGCCTCGACGAACACGGCGTTGAACGCACCGTTGACCGAAGCCAGCGGATGCGTCCTGGGGATCATGGCCGGGTGCACGCGAACGGCGACCGATTCCTGACCGGACGGGGACACCTCGCGCTCGCAGATCGCGAGCAGCTTCACCGTGCGGCCGAGGCCCTTCGCCGCCGCGATGTCCGCCGCGGACACCGAACGGATGCCCTCGCGGTACACGTCCGCCGCCGTCACTCGCGTGTGGAACGCAAGGGACGCAAGGATCGCGGCCTTCGACGCGGCGTCGAACCCGTCGACGTCCGCGGTCGGGTCGGCCTCGGCGTAACCGAGCCGCGAGGCCTCCTCGAGCGTCTCGCCGTAGCCGGCGCCCGTGGCGTCCATCGCGGACAGGATGAAGTTCGTCGTGCCGTTCACGATGCCCATGACGCGTGTGATCCGGTCTCCCGCAAGGGATTCCCGCAACGGGCGCAGCAACGGGATCGCGCCGGCGACGGCGGCCTCGAAGTACAGGTCGGCGCCGGACGAGTCGGCGGCCTCGAACAGGTCGGAACCGTGCTCGGCCAGCAGCGCCTTGTTCGCGGTGACGACGGACTTGCCCGCCTTCAACGCGTCCAGCAGCAGTCCGCGCGTCGGCTCGATGCCGCCGATGACCTCGACGACCACGTCCACGTCGTCCGACGCGACGAGCGCGGCGGCGTCCGTGGTGAGCAGGTGCTCCGGCACTTCACGATGTTTGTTCGGCCTGCGCACGGCGATGCCCGCGAGCTCAACCGGCGCGCCGATGCGCTGGGTGAGGTCCTCGGCCTGGTCCGTCAGCAGCCGGACTACCTCCGTGCCCACCGTGCCGCAACCCAGCAAGGCGACCCGAATCGGTTTCACGGCTTTCATACCTCCAGACGGAACAGATCGTCCTCGGTCTCCCGGCGCAGCAGCAGCCGCGCCTCTCCACCGGTCACCGCGGCGAGCGCGGGCCGTGGAAGTCGGTTGTACCCGCTCGCCATCGAGTAGCAGTAGGCCCCCGTCGCAGCGACCGCCACGAGGTCGCCCGGCGCGAGGTCGTCGGGCAGCCAGCAGTCGCGCACGACGATGTCGCCGGACTCGCAGTGCTTGCCCACGACGCGGCACAGCACGGCCCGCGACTCGGGCTCCGCGGCACGGGACACGAGTTTGCAGTCGTAGACCGCGTCGTAGAGAGCCGTGCGGATGTTGTCGCTCATGCCGCCGTCGACGCTGACGTACCGGCGCCGCGCGCCACCGTCGAGCTCGACGTCCTTGATGGTGCCGACCTCGTACACGGTGACAGTGCCGGGGCCCACGATCGCACGGCCCGGCTCCACCGCGATGCGAGGCATCTCCAGGCCGTTGTGCTCGCACTCCTTCTGCACGATGTTGTGCAGCTGCCGCGCGAGCTCCGCGGGCGGGGGCGGGTCGTCGTCCGGCGTGTACGCGATGCCGAGACCACCACCGAGGTCGACAACCGTCAGCGAGTCGATCTCGCCGTGCTCCTTGCGGATGTCCGCGAGCAGGCCGATGACGCGCCGGGCGGCGACCTCGAAGCCCGACGCGTCGAAGATCTGCGAGCCGATGTGGCTGTGCAGGCCGACGAGCTTGAGGCCACTGGCCTTCAGCACGCGGCGCACCGCCTCGGCCGCGTCGCCGGAGGACAGCGAGAAGCCGAACTTCTGGTCCTCGTGCGCGGTCGCGATGAACTCGTGCGTGTGCGCCTCGACGCCGACCGTCACGCGGATCAGCACCGGCTGGACCACACCGCGTTCGCGCGCGATCTGGTCGAGACGCGCGATCTCGTGGTACGAGTCGAGCACGATCCCGCCGACGCCGGCCTCGACGGCCGCGGTCAGCTCGGCGACGCTCTTGTTGTTGCCGTGCAACGCAATGCGCTCGGCGGGGAAGTTCGCTTTGAGAGCGATCGCGAGCTCGCCGCCGCTGCAGACGTCGATCGAGAGGCCCTCTTCCGCGACCCACTTCGCGACCTGCACACTCAGGAACGCCTTGGAGGCGTAGTGCACGAGCGTCGGGTCGCCGAACGCCTCGGCGTGCTCGCGGCAGCGTGCGCGGAAGTCCTGCTCGTCCATGACGAACAGCGGGGTGCCGTACTGCTCGGCGAGCCCGCGCACGTCGACGCCGGCCAGCTCCACTACGCCGTCGGCGTTGCGGGAAGCGTTGCGCGGCCACACGTGCGGCGGCAGGTGGTCGAGCTGTTCGGACGTCGTGGGGCGGTCGCCGGCGGTGTTGCCGGGGACGAGAACGTCGGCGTGCCGGGGTCCGGCCGGGTGCGCGCGCATCACATGCGCTCCGGGGCGGTCACGCCGAGCAGGCCGAGGCCCGCGGCGAAGACCCGCCTGGTCGCGTTGACGAGCTGAAGCCTGACCTGGTGCAACGGAGTTGTCTCCTCATCACCGCGTGGAAGCACGCGGCAGTCCTGCTGGAAGCGGTGGTACGTGCCCGCGAGCTCTTCGAGGTAGCGAGCCACGCGGTGGGGCTCCCGCAGTTCGGCGGCGGTGGCCACCACGCGCGGGAACTCGCCGATCGTGCGGATGAGGTCGCCTTCGCGCTCGTGGGTGAGCAGCGCGAAGTCCCCACCTGGGGTGATGCCGAGGTCGGCGGCGTTGCGGAGGATCGACGACGTGCGCGCGTGCGCGTACTGCACGTAGTAGACCGGGTTGTCGTTGCTGTGCTTGCGCAGCAGGTCGAGGTCGATGTCGAGGCTGGAGTCGACGGACGAGCGGATCATCGCGTACCGGGCCGCGTCCACGCCGACCGCGTCGACCAGGTCCTCCATGGTGATCACGGTGCCCGCGCGCTTGCTCATCCGCACCGGCTGGCCACCGCTCACGAGGTTCACGAGCTGGCCGATCAGCACCTCGACGCTGTCCGGGTCGCCGCCCAGCACGGCCGCGGCCGCCTTGAGACGCGCGGTGTAGCCGTGGTGGTCCGCGCCGAGCATGTAGATGAAGCGGTCGAAGCCCCGGCTCTGCTTGTCCGCGAGGTAGGCGATGTCACCGGCGATGTAGGCCGGGTTGCCGTCTCCCTTGATGACGACGCGGTCCTTGTCGTCGCCGTAGTCGGTCGAGCGCAGCCACCAGGCGTCGTCCTTCTCGTACAGCGAGCCGTTCGCCTTGAGCTTCGCCACGGTGTCCGCGACCGCGCCGCTCTGGTGCAGCGTGAGCTCGGAGAAGAAGACGTCGAAGTGGGTGCCGAAGTCGTCCAGGCTGCGCTTGATCTCGTCGATCATCAGCTCGAGGCCGACGCGGCGCACGGTCGCGGGGTCGCCGAGCGCACCCGGCTCGCGGCGCAGCACCTCGGCCGCGATCTCGCCCACGTAGGTGCCCGCGTAGCCGTCCTCGGGGACGGGCTCGCCCTTCGCGGCGGCGATCAGCGAACTGACGAACCTGTCGATCTGCGCGCCCGCGTCGTTGATGTAGTACTCACGCGTGATCTCGGCGCCGCGGGCCTGCAGAACGCGGCCGATCGCGTCGCCGACCGCCGCCCAGCGCGCGCCGCCCAGGTGGATGGGACCGGTCGGGTTCGCGGAGACGAACTCCAGGTTGATCTTCTGGCCCTGGAGCTCGCTGCCCGTGCCGTAGCCGTCCTTCAGCGCGTCCTCGACGATGGCGCCCTGGGCCTCGGTGGCGATGGTGAGGTTGATGAAGCCCGGCCCGGCCACGTCGGCCTTGGCGATGGCTTCGTGGCTCCGCAGGGCCTCGGCGAGCCACGTGGCGAACTCGCGCGGCGCGACACCGACCTTCTTGGCGAGCTGGAGCGCGATGTTCGTGGCGTAGTCGCCGTGCTCGGGGTTCCTGGGTCGCTCGACCGTCACCTGCTCGGGGAGCGCGGTGGCGTCCAGACCTCGGTCAGCCAGCAACTGGGCAACCGCGGTCCCGACGAGATCGGCAAGCGCTTCAGGGGTCACGACGCATGAGTCTAGAGAAGCGTTGTCGCAGGTCTCGACCGGGTTACCGGGTCTCGGAGGGTGAGACGGCAAGTGTTAACGCCCACGTGGTATCGCTACGCGCTGACAGCGACCAGACACCAAGTCCCTACACTGGCGCCGGTTGACCAGGACGACAACTGAGGCGGACATGGTAAGCGGCAAGAAGACGAAGGCCACACGCAGCAGCGTGGCGGCCGCCCGTTCCTCCGTGGTGGCGAGCAAGCCGAAGCCGTGGGGCACGATCATCGCGGTGATCGCCGTTCTCGGCCTGGCCGGTGGCGTGTTCGGATATGCGTACTCGCAGATCCACGCGAACAACGTCAAAGAGGCCGCCCTGGCCAAGTGGAAGCCCTCCGACACGAACAAGGACCCGTCGACGCAGCTCGCGGGCATCGTGATCAAGGAGTACAAGGGCTCCCGCCACGTCGAGCCGACCCAGCGCGTCGCCTACGACCAGACCCCCGCGTTCGGCGGCCCGCACGACTCGCAGTGGGCCGACTGCACCGGCGTCGTCTACGACAAGGCCGTCCGCACCGAGAACATGGTCCACGGCCTCGAGCACGGCGCCGTCTGGATCGCGTACAACCCCGACCAGGTCAAGGACGACGCGCTCAACAAGCTCAAGGCCAAGGCCGAGGGCCAGCAGTACACGATGCTGTCGCCGTTCCCCGGTCTCGACAAGCCGATCTCGCTGCAGTCGTGGGGCCACCAGCTGAAGGTGGACAACGCCGACGACGAGCGCATCGACCAGTTCATCTCCTCGCTGCGCCGCAACCCGAACACCTACCCCGAGGTCGGCGCGTCCTGCGAGAACTCGCAGTTCCTGGCCAACCCGGCCCCGTTCGTCGCCGAGAAGCCGGGCGCGGACGCCGTGCCGATGGACGGTGGCAAGGACGAGTCCAAGACCGAAGGTCAGCAGCCGAACATGAGCACTCCTCCGCCGTCGGGCTCCGCCTCGACGCCGCCGTCCAGCTGATGACCTCACCGGAAGCGACCGAGACCGAGCGTCCCTCCGGGGTCGCTCGGACCCTCGTCATCACCGCGGCCGTGCTCGCCGTGCTCCTGCTGGGCGCGGCGATCGGCCTGCTCGTGAAGCTCCCCGGCTCGACCACGTCCGCGGCACCGGCCTCCGGTTCCGTGGACGTCGGCTTCTGCCAGGACATGTCGGTGCACCACCTGCAGGGCATCCAGATGGCCAACATCGCCCGCGACCGCACCACCGACCCCGACGTCCGGCAGCTCGCCTTCGACATCGCCTCCACCCAGCTCGAACAGGTGGGGCGCATGAAGGGGTGGCTGATGATGTGGAACGAGCACGAGCAGTCGCCCAACGGCGTCTACATGTCGTGGATGAACGACGCGGGCATCCACGGCCACGGCGCCACGACCGCCGAACCGGGCAAGCCGCTCATGCCCGGCATGGCCACCACCGACGAGCTCACGAAGCTGCGCGGCCTCTCCGGCCGCGACCTCGAGGTGTACTTCCTCCAGCTGATGATCCGCCACCACACGGGTGGCGCACCGATGGCCGAGTTCGCGGCCCATCGGGCAGGGCAGCCGTTCGTGCGGACGCTCGCCGACAACATGCTGAAGTCGCAGACGTCCGAGCTCGACGTCATGAAGGACCTGCTGGCGAAGCGCGGAGCCGCCCCGCTGCCGTAGCCCGCTCGTGCTCGCTGAAGGGGGCCTTCCTCCACGTCAGGTGGAGGAAGGCCCCCTTCAGCGCTTTCACCCGCCGTAACGATGGACATCCGGCTACCGCCGAGTAACGTGGGTCACACCCCTACTCGGAGGTAACCATGACCGTCGACGAGCGCGCGGCCAGGCAGGTCGCCGAACAAGCACGGGAAACCCGCTGGCAGCGACCGAGCTTCGGCAAGGAGCTCTTCCTCGGTCACTTCCGCATCGATCTCATCCACCCGCATCCGAGTGGCACTGCCGAGGACCGCGAGCGCGGTGAGGCGTTCCTGGAGAAGCTCCGCAAGTTCACCGAGTCCCACATCGACAACAGGGTCATCGAGCGGGACGCCCAGATCCCCGACGACGTGCTGAAGGGCCTCAAGGACCTCGGCGCGTTCGGCATGAAGATCAAGCCGGAGTACGGCGGCATCGGCCTGACCCAGGTCTACTACAACAAGGCCCTGATGCTGGTGGGAAGCGCCAGCCCCGCCATCGGCGCCATGCTGTCGGCCCACCAGTCCATCGGTGTCCCCCAACCCATCGCGATGTTCGGCAGCCCGGAGCAGAAGGCCGAGTTCCTGCCGCGGTGCGCGAAGGGTGAGATCACGGCGTTCCTCCTCACCGAACCGGACGTCGGCAGCGACCCCGCGCGCCTCGGCACCATCGCGACGCCCGACGGCGACGACTACGTCCTCAACGGCGTGAAGCTGTGGACCACCAACGGTGTCGTGGCCGACCTGCTCGTCGTCATGGCGTTGGTGCCGGACCGCGGCATCTCCGCGTTCGTCGTCGAGGCGGACGCCGAGGGCATCACGGTGGAGAACCGCAACGCGTTCATGGGCCTGCGGGGCCTGGAGAACGGCGTGACCAGGTTCCACAACGTCCGTGTGCCCAAGAAGAACCTCATCGGCAAGGAGGGCGCGGGCCTCAAGATCGCTCTGGCCACCCTCAACACCGGCCGCCTCAGCCTCCCCGCACTCTGCGCGGGCAGTGCCAAGTGGTGCCTGAAGATCGCCCGCGAGTGGAGCACCGCACGCACCCAGTGGGGCCTGCCGGTCGGCAGGCACGAGGCCATCGCCGGCAAGATCGCCTACATCGCGGCGACGGCGTACGCGCTGGAGGCCGTGCTGGACCTCAGTTCCGAACTGGCGGACGCCGGCAGCCACGACATCCGCATCGAGGCCGCGCTGGCCAAGCTCTACGCGTCCGAGAAGGCGTGGCTGGTCGCGGACGAGCTCGTCCAGATCCGCGGCGGCCGCGGCTACGAGACGGCAGAGTCGCAGGCGGCACGCGGAGAACGCGGCATCGCGGCCGAGCAGGTGCTGCGCGACCTGCGCATCAACCGCATCTTCGAGGGCTCCACCGAGATCATGCACCTGCTGATCGCGCGCGAGGCCGTCGACGCGCACCTGTCGGTCGCCGGCGACATCATCGACCCCGACGCCGACCGTCAGGCGAAGATGAAGGCTGCGGCGAAAGCAGGCGGGTTCTACGCCAAATGGCTGCCCACGCTCGTCGTCGGCAAGGGCCAGAGTCCGGCCGGCTACACCGAGTTCGGGCCGCTCGCCAAGCACCTTCGGTTCGTCGAGCGGTCGGCGCGCAAGCTGGCGCGGCAGACGTTCTACGCCATGTCGCGGTGGCAGGGGAAAATGGAGCGCAAGCAGCGGTTCCTCAGCCGGATCGTGGACATCGGCGCAGAGCTCTTCGCGATCAGTGCCGTGTGCGTGCGGGCCGCGCAGGACAAGAATCCCAACGCCGAGGCGCTCGCGGACGCGTTCGCCAGGCAGGCGCGGATCCGGGTCGACGAGCTGTTCGAGAAGCTCTGGAAGAACACCGACGACAGCGACCAGGTGCTGGCCAGGCAGGTCCTGGACGGCAACTACACGTGGCTGGAGGAGGGCGTGCTGGACGCGTCCATTCCCGGTCGGTGGATCGCGGACTCGACGCACCGCGAGTCCACGGTCGCGAACGTGCACCGTCCGACACCCAGGTGAATCCGTTACTGCACTGGGCAGGCTGATGGTGCGGGCGCGGCACCTGCCCAGTGCACGGTCGGTAGGGGGCTACGTCCCCCGCATCCCCCTACCGACTCCCCTTGCAACGGAAGGACACAACACCCTCCAGGTGGAGGTGTCGGTAACGCTAAGCCACAAAGTGGGGTCAACAGTTACGACAATTGAGTGAACTACCAGGTAGGGGTCACTCAACTACTCTCAGAGAGTAACTTCGAAGACCAATTCGCGGGCGGCTTCGAGGCCCATCGCGATGGCTCCGGAGAGCACCGCGCCGTCACCGAGCGAACCCGCCACGATCCGGGGTGCCAGCGGCGTCATCGTGCGCAGCGCGGCTTCCAGCGGCGCGAGCAGCAAGTCGACGTTCGACCCGACGCCACCACCCAGGACGACCAGTTCGGGATCGATCACCGCGGTGACCGAGGCGACGAGGAACGCCAGCCGTTCCGCCTCGATTCGCACCACATCGAGGGCCCGTGCGTCGCCGGATCGCGCGGCAGCGAACACCTCACGAGCCGATCGCGCCGACAGTCCATGTTCACGGGCGAGCGCCACAACGGATTCCGCCGCGGTCGCCTCTTCGAACTGTCCACGTTGGACGTCCGAAGCGGACTGTCCGAACGGCAGGAACCCGACCTCGCCCGCCGCGCCGTGCGCACCGCGGAACAGCACGCCGTCGACGCAGATCCCCATGCCGACACCCGTGCCGACGGTCGCGCACACGAACACACGAACGTCCTTGGCGGCCCCGTAGACGTGCTCCCCCAACGCAGCCAGGTTCGCGTCGTTCTCCACGACGACCACCGGCCCGAGCGACGATTCCAGCCCGTCCAGCACGCCCGCCGACTCCCAGCCGGGCAGGTTGGGCGCGTGCCGCACGACCCGTGAGCGTTGATCGATCACGCCGGGACTGCCGATCACCTTCACCACGACATCCGTGAGAGCGATCCCAGCATCGGCCACCGTGCGCGAAGCCAGCTCGGTCACCGTACGCACCAACGCCGACGCCGACCGACTGCGGTTGCGCTCGTCGACGCGGGCCACCACGGAGCCGCCCAGATCGGCCACGGCCGCCCGGATCCGCTCCCGCCCGATGTCGACGCCCAGCACGTAACCGGCGGCCGGGTTCGGCTCGTAGACCACGGCGGAACGACCGGGACCGGCTGTCGTGCGACCGATGGGGCGCACCAGGTTGTGACGTTCCAGATCGACCAGCGCCTGTCCGACGGTCGGCTTGGACAACCCGGTGTCTTTCGCGATCTGCGGCCGTGTGGCAGCACCCAGACGGCGCAACCGGTGGAGCACAGCGCGTTGGTTGAGCACGCGCATGCCCGCTGGTGTACCCACCTCTGGCGGCTTGCGGTCGGTCACTTGCCGAGTCTAGATCTTGAGCGGTGGACCACGCGCGCGACCGGCGAGAGGACAAGTTCGAAGACAGTTTCCGTCCGATCTCTTGACAACGATGTCACCTGTAGAAACGCTCCCTCGCGAATGGGGCAGGCAAGGCGGCGGAAGGGTTGCAATGAGGCAACTGGGGAAAAGACGGGCAACAACTCTGTTGAGCGTTGCGATCACTGCGACACTGGTGTGCGGCGTCACCAGCGGCAACGCGGCCGCGGCACCAGAGGAGTCAGGCGTGGGCTTTTCGTCGTCCTTTGAGGACGGTCAACCGCAACCGTCGTGGGTCAGCACCGTCGAGACCGACCCGGCGGGCAACCCGAAGTCCGCGGGCGTGGTCGGCTCCAACGGCACGAGCCTCCCCGGCAACGTCGCCGAGAAGGCCGCCGTGGCGGCCAACGGGGAGAACGCCCCCAACGAGGGCGTAGACAAAATCAACGACGGCAACATCAACACCAAGTGGCTGGTCTTCGCTTCCACCGGCTGGGTGACGTTCGACTTCGGTGCGAGCCCGCAGACCATCAAGAAGTACTCGGTCTCGTCGGCCAACGACGAGCCTGAGCGCGACCCGAAGGACTGGACGCTGCAGGGCTCGAACGACGGCACCAACTGGACCGTCGTCGACACCCGCACCGGGGAGAGCTTCGCCGAGCGGTTCCAGACCAAGGTCTACGACGTCGCCTCGCCGGCGTCGTACCGGCGCTACAAGCTCGACGTCACGGCGAACCACGGCACGGACATCGTGCAGATCTCCGAGATCGAGCTCTCCGACGGCTCCACGAACCCGCCGGCGCCGAACATGCGCAGCCTCGTCGGCAGCGGTCCCACGAACGGCTACACCGCCAAGTCGCGGGTCGGCTGGACCGGCCAGAAGGCGTTCCGCACCCAGGGCAGGCACACGACCGAAGGCCGGGCCTACAGCTACAACAAGGTCTTCGACGTCGACGTCAAGGTCGGGCCGCAGACCGAGCTGTCGTACATGATCTTCCCGGACTGGGTGAACGACAACCTGAACTACCCGAGCACGTACTCGTCGGTGGACCTCGCGTTCTCCGACGGCACATACCTGAGCGACCTCAAGGCGGTCGACCAGCACGGCGCGGTGCTGTCGCCGCAGGGCCAGGGTGCGGGCAAGTTCCTGTACACCAACCAGTGGAACAAGGTGGCGTCCACGATCGGCGCGGTCGCGGCCGGCAAGACGATCAAGCGGGTCCTCGTCGCCTACGACGGTCCCAAGGGCCCGACCGAGTTCGGCGCCTGGTTCGACGACATCCGCGTCGGCGACGTCGTGAAGACGCAGTACGCGAAGCCTTCCGACTACGTGCTGACCACGCGCGGCACCAACTCGAACGGTTCGTTCTCGCGGGGCAACAACTTCCCGGCGACCGCGGTGCCGCACGGCTTCAACTTCTGGACCCCGATGACCAACGCGGGCTCGCAGAGCTGGCTGTACGAGTACCAGCAGCGCAACAACGCGCAGAACCTGCCGACGCTGCAGGCGTTCACCGCGTCCCACGAGCCGAGCCCGTGGATGGGTGACCGCCAGACGTTCCAGGTCATGCCGTCGGACAAGGCGCCGACGCAGGACCGCGCGCTGCGGTCGTTGCCGTTCAAGCACGACAACGAGATCGCGAAGGCGCACTACTACGGTGTGACCTTCGAGAACGGCATGAAGACCGAGATCGCGCCGACCGACCACGCGGCGGTGTTCCGGTTCACGTTCCCCGACTCCAGTGAGAAGAACCTGGTGTTCGACAACGTGAACAACCAGGGTGGCCTCACGCTGGACGCCGCGAACGGTGTCGTCACGGGGTTCTCGGACGTACGGATCGGTTCGGCGGGCACGACCCGGTTGTTCGTCTACGCGAAGGCCGACAAGCCGGTGACGGCGAGCGGCAAGCTCTCCGGGTTCGGCAGGGACAACGTCGGCGGCTACTTCTCGTTCGGCGACAAGACCGTCGAGCTGCGGATCGCCACGTCGTTGATCTCGGTCGACCAGGCGAAGTCGAACCTGGAACAGGAGATCAAGCCGGCGGACACCTTCGACGCCGTGCGTGACCGCGCGCAGGCCGCGTGGGACAAGATCCTCGGCATCCTCTCCGTGGAGGGCGCCTCCGAGGAGCAGCTGATCACGCTGTACTCCAACATGTACCGGCTCTACCTGTACCCGAACTCGGGTTACGAGAAGGTCGGCGACAAGATGCAGTACGCGTCCCCGGTGTCGCCGCCGGCCGGTGCGAACACGCCGACGCACACCGGCGCGAAGATCGTCGACGGCAAGATCTACGTCAACAACGGCTTCTGGGACACCTACCGCACGACCTGGCCCGCCTACTCGTTGTTCACCCCGTCCAAGGCGGGCGAGATGGCGGAGGGCTTCGTCCAGCAGTACAAGGACGGCGGCTGGATCTCGCGCTGGTCCTCCCCCGGCTACGCCGACCTGATGACCGGAACGAGCTCCGACGTGGCGTTCGCCGACGCGTACCTGAAGGGCGTGTCGAACTTCGACATCAAGGCCGCGTACGACGCCGCCGTGAAGAACGCCTCCGTGGTGCCGCCGAACAGCGCCGTGGGCCGCAAGGGCATGGACCGGTCGGTGTTCCTCGGCTACACCGGCCACGACCAGATGGAGACGGAGGCCTGGTCCTGGGCGATCGAGGGCTACCTCAACGACTTCGGCATCGCGTCGATGGCGAAGGCGCTGCACGAGAAGACGGGCGAGAAGCGGTACGCGGAGGAGTACGAGTACTTCCTCAACCGCGCCCAGAACTACGTGCTGACGTTCGACAAGAGGATCGGCTTCTTCCAGGGCCGCAACGTCGACGGCTCGTGGCGCGTCGAGGACCCGGCGAAGTACAACCCGCAGGACTGGCGCTACGACTACACCGAGACGAACGGCTGGAACATGGCGTTCACGGTGCCGCACGACGGACAGGGCCTCGCGAACCTGTACGGCGGGCGGGACAAGCTGGCCGCCAAGCTCGACCAGTTCTTCTCGTTGCCGGAGACCGCGAAGTTCCCCGGCGGCTACGGCGGCGTGATCCACGAGATGGTCGAGGCGCGGGACGTCCGGATGGGTCAGTACGGCCACTCCAACCAGCCGTCGCACCACATCGCCTACATGTACAACTACGCGGGCAAGCCGTCGGGCACCCAGGAGAAGGTGCGGGAGATCCTGTCGCGCCTGTACATCGGCTCCCAGCAGGGCCAGGGCTACGCCGGTGACGAGGACAACGGCGAGATGTCGGCGTGGTTCCTGTTCTCGTCGCTGGGCTTCTACCCGCTGCAGATGGGCAAGCCGGCCTACGCGATCGGCTCGCCGCTGTTCACCAAGGCCACCGTGGCGCTGGAGAACGGCAAGAAGCTGGTGATCAACGCGCCGAAGAACAGCGCGAAGAACATCTACGTGCAGGGCGTGAAGGTCAACGGCAAGACGTGGAACAAGACGTCCCTGCCGCACGACGTCCTCGCGGCCGGCGCCACGATCGACTTCGACATGGGCCCGGCGCCGTCCGCGTGGGGCACGGGCACCGGCGACGTGCCGGACTCGATCACCACGGGCAACGCGGTTCCGACGCCGCTGCGCGACGTCTCGTCCGGTGTGTCCGTCGGCGCCCTGGTGGACAACAACTCCGCGACCTCCGCGGTGGTCCGCTCGTTCGACTTCAAGGCGGCCGACGCCAAGGAGAAGGCGGAGTTCTACACGCTGACCAACGCGAAGTCGGGCAAGTCCCCGTCGTCGTGGGAGCTCAAGGCCTCCTACGACGGCAAGACGTGGGCGACGGTCGACAAGCGCTCCGGCGAGAACTTCCAGTGGCAGCAATACACCCGGTCGTTCAAGATCGCGTCACCGGGCCGCTACAACTTCTACCGCCTGGAGTTCTCCGAGGACGTCGCGCTGGCGGAGTTCGAGCTGATGTCGAAGCCGCTGCCCGCCTGCACCTCGACGGTGACCGGCACGGTCGACGGAGGCCTGGAGGTCAAGGGCGTGACCTGTGTGGACGGTGCGGAGCTCAACGGCCCCGTCACGGTCGCGCGCGGCGCCACGCTGCTGATGTTCGGCGGCGAGATCAAGGGCCCGCTGTCGGCGACGGACGCGTCCTCCGTGGTGCTCGTCGGCGTGAAGGTCGGCGGCCCGGTGTCGGCGCACGGCACCACCACCGAAGTCGCGCTCGAGAACAGCTCGATCGGTGGCCCTGTGTCACTGACGTCGAACAAGACCAGGTCGGTGGTGGCGTTCTCGACCGTCGGCGGCCCGTTGTCCTGCACGGGCAACACCCCGGAGCCGTCGAACAACGGCTTCCAGAACGAAGTGAAGGGGCCGAAGGCAGGACAGTGCACCGGTCTGTAACGAGTAACTGATCTCGTTTGAGCCGGAAAGGCCGCGTTCCGTCACGGAGCGCGGCTTTTCTCGTTCACCTGAACGGATCTATCCCGTTCGGACATACTTCGATGAGATCTTGACAATTCATCGGCTGGTGGCGGGGGAGGCTGTTGTGGTGCCGTTCGAGCGAGGCCGCGTCTGGGTGGCCGTGCCACAACCGCGAACCCCAGTTCCGTCACGAACGGGAGCGCCGTCCACTAAGGACGGATTCCGCGACCTCCCGGCCTCACCAAGAAAGCTCCCGGCACCGCTGCGCTGACGAGCCACCCTCGACCTGCAACGTCGCGTGCTCGATGTGGTACTTGGTCGCCAGCAACGACTGCGCCGCCTTGAGCACCGTCTCGTGATCCGCGTCCTTCGCGGTCGTGAGGTGCGCCGAGGCCACCTCCATGCCACTGGTGAGCGTCCACACGTGCAGGTCGTGCGCCTCAGTCACCCCAGGCAACTGCGTGAGGGCCGCCCGCATCTCGTTGACGTCCAACCGCTCCGGCGCGTGCTGGAACAGGATGTGCAGCGCGTTCTTGGCCAGCCCGTACGTCCGCGGCAGCACCCACACACCGATCAGCACGCCCATGATCGGGTCCGCGTACTTCCAGCCCGTCGTCAGCATGACGAGGGCGGAGATCAACACGCCCATCGACCCGACGAGGTCCGCCAGCACCTCGAGATAAGCACCCTTGACGTTGATGCTGTCCTTGGCGCCCTCCCTGAGGACACCGAAGCTGACGAGGTTGGCCACCAGCCCGAGCGCCGCCGCGATGAGCACGGGCCACCCCGGCACCGCAGGCGGGTCCTGGAACCGCCCGACCGCCTCGTAGATCACGTACCCGGCGACCCCGAACAACAACACGGCGTTGGCGAGCGCAGCCAGCACCTCGGCCCGATAGAAGCCGAACGTCCGGTTCTTGCCGGCCTTGGCCCTGCGCGCCACCATGATCGCGGCCAGCGCCATGCCCACCCCGAGCACGTCCGTGAGCATGTGCGCGGCATCCGAGATCAGCGCGAGGGACGACGTCGCGAACCCCACGACGAACTCGACCACCATGAACACCGCACCGATGCCGAACGCGACCCACAGCTTGCCGGCGTGCTGCCCGCCGGCAGACGCCGATCCGTGCCCGTGCCCGTGACCCATGCCCGGAACATATAGCGATATGCGCATGAGTGCAATCCGCGCCTATTCCCTCACGTGGGGAAGGTGACTGACACCACCTTGGGTCGGTTGGTGGGGGTAGGTGTGAAACCCGGTCGCGCGAGTGCGCTAGGATCTTCCACGTAGCTACGGCCCCCGTAGCTCAGGGGATAGAGCACCGCCCTCCGGAGGCGGGTGCGCAGGTTCGAATCCTGCCGGGGGCACCACGATTGATCAGCACAAAGAGGCCCTTGACCAGCGGGAACGCGGTCAAGGGCCTTACTTGTGTGTCCAGCCGTTCATAGCCGTCTCCAGCCGATCACGACCGTTCACGCCAAGCGCCAAAAGTTCTGCAGGGCTACGAGCTGCCCAGACCAGCCTCGATGCGCCGCTTCACCGCGTCCTCCTCGCCGTCCAGGACCTTCGCGTAGATGCCGAGCAGCACCTCAACCAAATGACCAGCGATGAGCGTGACTCGAACCGCGGGGACACCGGCCCAGAGCATCGTCGAGACGCCGGCATGCCGGAGGTCGTGGGGCACGACCTCCAGCGGAGAGGCGAGCACCTCCGGCGAGAACCCGTCCTCACCGGCCCAACGCCAGTACCGCAGGATCGTGTACTTGGGCTTGCGATGCGGCGAGCCTGAACCTCGGACGAAGCGCAGTGATTGACGAGCATTGAAGAAGGCTCGGCGCCACTGTGCGCCTCAAGGGCCATCCGAACAGGATCGAGCCCCGTACTCGCAGGGCACCGGTGAGCAGATGATCATCTTCTCGATCATGAGCCCGATCCGATGCACTTGGCGTCAACTTCTGCTTCCGCTTAGCCAGAGCCCGTTCCTCGCGTTCGTGGCCCCTCTCGAAGGCATCTCCTCTCGAAGGCATCTTCGGCGCTGCACAGAAGACGGTCGATGCCGACCATCCACACGATGTGCTGGCCTTCGATGTAGCCCTCCTCGTCACGAGATGAAGCGCCCAGCGTGAAGCTTTCTGTTGTCCAGCACAGCGAACGGAGGGCCCAGCTGGCTGGCTCGACGAGGCCAGAGGTCGTCGGTCCCACGATGAGTGCTCCGCTTTCCGCGAGCCCCTGATGTGCCCACGCCGCCGAGCGAGCCAGCACGGCTGTGGTGGCTCGCCCAGCGGCAGTAGGGCGCAGGTGTTGAGTGTCGGTGAGAGCGATGAGTCCCGTGAAGCCAGCGTCCTTCTTCACTTCAAGCAGTGGGTGCAGGTCGTGGGACGCGTGGCCATGGAGCACAGGTGCGATGCGGTGGTGAAGATGGCGGGCGAACGCATGCTCACCGACGATCACCAACCGCCGCCCGCCAGGAACGGTCCGGTGCGGCGAGCCGCAAACCGGCTGTGCCGGCAGTGGACCAGGTGGACGGTGACCGGGTGCCTCTCGCTAGTGGCCCTCGGCTCGACGTTGTGGTTCGGGATCTGGCTGGGAACGCCCGCACCCCACCAGGCGTCCCCCGCGCCGACGACGACTCGACCGGTGGTGGTGCCGGAAGCCCCGGCCACCACACGACAGCCGCCAGGTGTCGCGAAGCCGGTCGCCCCACCGGCCCCGAACCGGGTCGTCTACGGGTTCGTGCAGGTCGGAGACTCCTACTACCCGCAGGAGCCGTGCTCGGCCGCCGACCAGACCAGCCTCAACTGGCAATGTGCCCAGATCAACGATGCGCCGCGCAACGGGTCAAGCCGACGCTTGTCGCGGTAGTCGTCCCCTTGGCCCGGCAGCAGCACTTCGACCAGGTGTCGCTGAGGATCGAGGCGGTCGAACGGGAAGCCGACTGGGGCGAGGCAGCGGTGGTCCCGGTCAGGTGATCGGCGCGTGGGCGGCCGGGACAGGGCAGCCGCCCACGCAACAGCTCAAGCACTCGTTCGGGAACGAATCAGTTTGCTTTCAAAAGAACAAGTGAGTTCATTTGTTATGACGCAATGAGTACAGACCGAGCCTCAGGCGTGAAGCGCCTGCGAGGTGACAGCAGGCGAACCATAAATGATACCGCCCCAGTCTGGCAGCAACGACGCGAACGCCAGGGCGACACCCAGCGTGGCTACTACTGCGAGTTTTCTCATGGCGAGGGACGGTACACCCCATGGGGAATCAACCAGCCATTGGGGTCAGGGCAAGCACACGAACCGTGACAGCGCAGGACTACTCGAACCGTCAATCACTCTGTCGAAGGAACCCCATCGTGTCGGCTACGCAGAGATAGATCGGACTCGCGCGGCGTAGCCGTTCCCTCGATGCGGGGATCCGGAATGGACCACCGGGCCTCGCGGTGCGCCTGGACGTGCGCCAACAGGAGGTCGTCCTCCTGACCTGGAGCGCCTCGGAGCAGGTCAGCGGCTTGCCTCCAGCAATCCGCCGCTGCAGTGAGATCGTCGGCAATCGCGCGGACGTGGCCGAGCACGTGCCACGCACGAGCTTGCGAATGAGCGTGCCGGCAAAGTCCGGTCGCTTTTTCCGCCGCGTCGGCCGACTGCACGAAAGAGCCGAGATCGTAGAGAGCTTCGGACATCACGAGAAGCGCTTCGCCCATACCCGACTTGTCACCGCTGCGAGTATGAGCTTCGAGTGCACGTTCACTGCAGGACAGCGCCTTGTTACTCTCGCCGTGCTCGTGGTACATCTTGGCCAATTCAGTCAACGTCGTTCCCTGGCCGCGCACATCGCCCACTTCTTCTCGAATCACCAGTGCCTGTTCGTGATAGTCGAGTGCAACCTCGTCCAATTCCATCTGGTGATGCGCATTGGCCAGTTGATCCAAAGCACACGCCTCAATGATCCGCTCGCCCATTCCCCGAAGGAGGTCGAGCACCTTCTCGTAGATCGCGATGGCGATGCGGGTCTGGCCGGCCTTGAGGTGTACGCTGCCCAGGTTCTGCCTGCTCAGCGCACTCAGTTCCCGATGTCCGAGTTCGTCCGCCAACACCGCGGCAGCAGACAGCATCTGCCGCGCTTCGTCGTACCGACCGAGCCAATGCAGCACGACACCGAGGTTGTTGAGCGTGCCGCACTCCCCCTCCCGGTGACCCAGTTCACGAGCCGAGGACAACGCGATTTCATGACTGAGCCTCAGGTCCTCGTAAAACCCGAAGCGATCGTATGATTCATTCATGTTCGCCGCCAGCCGCCAGGCGTGATCATGAAAACCATGTCTTGCGGCATGCGACACAACAGCAGCTAGATTGGTCTGCTCTCGAGCGAACCAATCCAGGGCGGAACTCACGGTGTCGAACTTCACGGCGCCGTGCCAGGAAATTCCATTCAGCATGGGAACCCGGGTCCGCTCGGGAGTCACGCGCTGCGCCGCATTCCAGGTCGACGCGAGATACCAATCAAGTAGGCGATTGAGTACCAATTCCCGCTGATCAGGAGTTTCCTCCAGGCGCGCCAGATCGACGGCGTAACCGAAGAGGAGATCGTGGAGCCTGAAGCGGCTGGCTGAGATCTGCCGGACCAGGTTCGCCTTCACCAGCAGCCGAAGGTGCTCGACGACCACGGACTCGTGCTCGCCGAGGACCGCGCCCACTGCCGAGATGTCGAACTCCGGGCCGGGGTGCAGGCCCAGGCGGCGGAAGCTCAGCGCGACCTCGGTTGGCAAGGCGCGGTACGACCAGCTGAACGCGCAGGACAACGTCGTGCACTCGTCGTCGCTGTCCGCGGAGTCCAGCAGGCCGAGACCTTCCTGCCGGCGCAACTCGTCCGCCAGCTCCAGCAGCGTGAGGTAGGGCCGGTCGACGGCGAGCTGAGCGATGATCCGCAGGCAGAGCGGAAGGCCCTGGGCAAGCCGCACCAGTTCGGCCAAGCCGTCGTCCTCGCCGGAACGGCCTCTGCCGTCGAGTTCGGCCAGCAGCAGGGCGGTGGACTCCTCTTGCGTCAGCGGCGGCACCTCCACCGTCCGCACGCCCTCGCGGATCGTGAGTCCCTTGAGCTCGATCCGGCTGGTCACGAGACAGCAGCAGTCGGCCGCCGCGGCGAGGATCGGGCGGACCTGGGCGGCGTCGCGGGCGTTGTCGAGGATCAGCACGATATTCTTGCCGCTCAACGACCTCCTGAGCCGGACACGTCGTTCGTCAACGGTCAGCCGGTCGAGCGGCACCCCCAGCGACGCCAGCAGGATGGCTATGGCGTCGTCCGGCGCCATAGGTGCGGTGGGTCCGTGTCCGCTCAGGTTGACGAACAGCTGGCCGTCCGGGAACCGGGACTTCCGATGGTGCGCCCATCGGGTCGCGAGACTCGTCTTGCCCGCGGCCGGCATGCCGTGCAGTGCGACGACCTGCCCTTGGCCTGCGGCGAGGAGGGCGTCCAGTCGAACGAGGAGGTTCTTGCGGCCGACGAAGTTGGGGATGTCCCTCTCGAGCTGCCGCGGCGGTTCCGGGTCGATCTTGCTCACGATCGCCGTGCCCGCCTGCTTCCTCAGCACGGCCCGGTAGAGCTCGCGCATTTCCGGGCCCGGCTCGGCGCCGACCGCATATTCCAGCCGGGAGCAGAACTCGCTGTAGAACTCGAGCGCTTTCGAGTACTTGCCCATCCCGTCGAGCGATCGCATGTAGTGGCGGGCGAACATCTCCTCGGTGTCGTGCTCGTCGACCAAACGGCCGACTGCGCTCATCACTTCGCTGTATTCGCCCAGCTGCAGCTGACTGTCGAACAACACGTAGTAGGCAGGTAGCCGATCGAATTGCTCCATCTGGGCACGGCAGTGATCCGACCAGGTTCCACTCAGATCCGCAAGCGGCTTGCCGTGCCACAATTCGAGCGCTTCCTGCACCAGAGTTTTAGCCAAAAAGTGGTCATCGCTCGCGGACGCCTGTCTAGCTTTTGTCACCAAATTCCGGAAGCGGTGCAGATCGACCAGCATCGGATCGAGATCAAGGCGGTAAGCAGCACCTTCCTTGCGCAGCTGACCACCGGAGCCCGACTCGGCGAGAACCTTGCGCAGCCTGCTCACGATGGGATGCAGCCGTCCTTTTGAGACTCGCAGGGTCTCGCCGCGCCACAGTTCATCGATGATCAGGTCTATCGGCACGGGACGTCCGACTTCATGGAGCAGCAAGGCCAAAACACCGCGCTGTTGCGCCTTGCCGAGGTGAATACTCCCGTCACCTGTCAGCAAGGACGTCGTCCCCAAGATCTTGAATTCCACCAGCGTCTCACCCCTCGCTGGTCCCACTTGCACGCCCAGGATGACCAGTGTGCACTTCGCACTTGAATTCCAGCAGGCCGAATGTTCCCAATTGCTCCAAATCAGTGAGGCCAGGACCGGCATTCGGAGGGGCAAGTTCACGGCAAGCGGATGGGCAAGCGCCATCCGCATCCTTGGTGCCAACGGGGCTCATTGCTGGACCGAGGGGAAGATTCATGACGCGTGCTGAGTGGTTGCAGGTGCCAGTCGGGCTGGACGCTGCCCGGTGGGTGACGCGGCCTGGTCTGTTGAACGTGCTGGTCGTCGTGCACACGGTCACCAGCGGTCAGCGGCTGCTGGAGGTGATCGAACTGGTCGAACGGGACACCCGGATCCAAGTCACCTTCGCCCAAGCACCGGACGTTTTCAGCAACGGTGTCGACGACTTCCTCCGCGGCACCGGAGGTCTGGTCCTGTCGTGGGAACAGGTGATCCGGGAACGGTTCGACCTCGCGGTCGCCGCCGGGTACGGCGGCCTGCAGCACGTGCACGCGCCGCTGCTCGTCCTGCCGCACGGAGCCGCTTACGGCAAGACCCAGGCGGGTACCGTCTACGGCCTGGACGCGCAACGGCTGATCCACAACGGCCGGGTCCTGCCCGACGCCATCGTGCTGTCGCACCAGGATCAGCTGGCGGTGCTCCGCGACCAGTGTCCGGCTGCCGTCGACGCCGCTGTCGTCGCCGGCGATCCCGGCTACGACCGGATGGTCGCGAGCCTGCCGCACCGCGACCGCTACCGCACCGACCTGGGCGTCCGGGCGGAACAGCACCTCGTCGTGATCGCGTCGACCTGGGGAGGGCAGTCCCTGTTCGGGAAGTGCCCGGACCTGTTCGGACGCCTGCTCGACGAACTGCCGTCGCGGTACCGCGTCGCCGCGCTGATGCATCCGGCCGTGTGGTTCGGCCACGCACCACGCCAGATCAGGTCGTGGCTCGCCGACTGCATGGACGCCGGACTCGTCGTGATCGGTCCGCACGTCGACTGGCGGGCTGCCGTCGTGGCCGCCGACATCGTCATCGGCGACCACGGCTCGGTCCCCGTGTACGCCTCGGCGATCGGCACACCGGTCGTGCTGGTGGATCCCGGGCCGCAGGCCGTCACGACAAGCGGATCGCCGCAGGACCTCTTGCGGCACAACGCCGTCATCTACGACCACAGCTCCTCCCTGTCCGGCATGTTCGAAGAAGCGCACGCACGATCCGAGCTGTTGCAGGACGCGATCGTGGATAGCCTGACCTCGTGCCCCGGCCGTTCAACGACCCTGATCAGGGAAGCCATGTACCGGCTCCTGGGCGTTCCGCTGCGAGGAAAGCACCGTGCGCCGGCACCGGTGACGACCACGCCCGAGGAGTGCCGGTGCTGACGGCGACGGCCGAAGACGGCAGGACGCTGGACCTCTCCGTCGACGGACCGCTGGTGGACTGCCTTTCGCCGGACGAGCTCGCCGCGTCTGTGACGATCTCGCTGCACACCTGGTTCACCACCGGCCTCGACCTGAACCTGCTCGTCCGCAACGGCCTGCCGGTGTGGTGCGCGGAGCACCGCGCCGCCAGAGCGGAACACCCGTGCGGGCGGCTACTCGTCGTCGCCTGCCCATGAACGAAGTCGATCGGACACGGTGCTCGCCCTGGAGGATCCCAATGAGGTGAGGAGGTGGACCGCCTGCCGCAGGTGATCCACCGCCGTGGCGTCGTCACCACGATGGTGCGCGACTTCCGCGATCACCTCGTGGGAATGGGCGAGCCCTTCGTGCGATCCGACGTCCCGCATCATGGCCAGCGCCTCTTCGGCCACCTCGCCCGCACGCACGAAGTCCTGCGTGCGACAGTGCACCCACGCCTGCGCCACGAACACCCGTGCCTTGTTGTACGAGTCCGGCTCAGGCAGCCGGTCGAAGACGACCGCCGCCTCGGCCAGGTGCACCAGAGCCTCGGCATCGCGGCCAAGGCGGCTCAGCGCCGTACCGAGATGGATCAAGCTCAATGCGAGACCTCGGTCCGCGTCCAACGCGCGGTTCAGCTCCACGAGTTCCGCGAACTCCGCGGCTGCGTCCGACACGCGATCGGTTTCCGCATAGAGCAACGCCAATCCCTCGCGCGCATCGGCGACGCCGCGCTGATCACCGCCGGCCGCCGCGATCGCCAGCGAAGCGCGCAGGTTCCGCTCTGCCTCGCCGTGCCTGCCGAGCGTCGTGCAGACACGACCGAGCCGCTTCAGCATGTCGGCCTCGGCGAACGCGTTCCCCCACCGGCGGGCGGCCTCGACACCGCGCAGGTCGATCTCGATCCGGTCGTGATAGTGCTTGCGGTGCAACAACAACGGCCACAACACATCGGAGAGGTGCCAGGCGAGGTCCGGCCACCCGGCCAGACTCGCCTGACCGGCGGTGATGAGGTTGTGGCGCTCAAGTTCGAGCCAGCACAGGGCTTCGTCGCGATCGGCGAACCGCGGTACCTCGGTCGGTTCGACGCTGAACACGTAGTCCAGCCGGCGCCGGTGCGGCGTCACGACCCGGTCGGCCACCATCGCACCGGCCAGATACCACTCCAGCACCTGCCTCAGTGCGGCGTCGCTGTCCTCCCGGCTGTCCTGTTCGGCGGACTGTTGTCTGGCATGGAGTTTCACCAAGTCGTGGAACCGGTAACGATCCTCCGCGACCTCTTCGAGCAGGCTGCTGTCGACCAGTTCCTCGATGAGGCGCGTGACCGTGGAAAGCCGCTCACCGAGCACCGACGCCGCCACGGCCGGACCGAACGTCTGGCCCGGATGCAGCGCGAGTCTCCGGTAAACGACGGCAGTGCGCTCGTCCAGTGCTCGGTAGGACAGGTCGAACGTCGTCTGGACGGACAGCTCCTGCGACGGTGACAGCATCGCCAGGCGCAGCTGCTCGTCCGCCAGCTCAGAGACGACACGTCCCACGGACCACTTCGGCCGCGCGACGAGGCGTGCCGCGACGACCCGGACCGCGATCGGCAGCCCGCCGCACAGGTCGACCAGAGCCTCCGCGCGATCCTGTTCCTCCGCGATCCGGTTGCCGCCCAACGTCTTCGCCAGCAACGTCACCGCCGACGCCGCCGCCAGCGGGCGGATGTCCAGCAGCCGTCCGCCGTCAACGACCAGATCGGTCAGGCGTGTCCGGCTCGTCACCACGACAGCGCTGGACGACGAGTTCGGCAGCAACGGCCGCACCTGCGCAGCCGCGAGCGCGTTGTCGAGCAACACCAGGAGCGACTTGCCGGCTGTCAGCGAGCGGTACAGCGCGGCCTGCTCGGCCAGGTCGGCCGGAACGCGCTGCGGTGCGACTCCGAGACTGCGCAGGAAGAGGCCGAGTGCCTCCTCCGAACTCACCGGGGTCTCGCCGCCGAACCCGCCGAGGTCCACGTAGATCTGCCCGTCCGGGAAGCGGTCGTGCATCCGGTGGGCCCACTGGAGCGCGAGGGCGGTCTTGCCGATGCCGCCCGGTCCGGCGAGCACGGCGAGCATCCGTTCTCCCGGTACGAGCATTCTGTCGAGCTCGGCCAGGTCGGACGCGCGATCGGTGAAATGGGCCGGCGCCGGGAGCAGCTGCTGCGGGATGGGCACCGCAGGGTCCCCGTCCGAGTGGATGTGGATGTCACCGTGCACGGCCCCCGCCTGCACGACGCCGCCCTGAACCGAGCCTGACATCTCGTTTTGCACGTCCGCGTCCATGGCACCCCCGCTGTGCACTCGCATCTGCGCAACATGACGACCGTACGGCGTTTTGCACTCGAAGCTGTTCAAAACCACCCGTGACGACCAACACGACCGCCTGCCCACGATGATCGTCCGCCGAAGCGCCGTTGCGATCTGCGTCACCACTCGACCGTCCCGGACACCTGGCCGGTGTAAGGCAGGCGGACGATTGGTGCAGCCTCGAGATTCGCTCGCGCCCGGTCAGGGCAGGTGGGCCCAGTCGAGTTCCTGGCGCAGGGCCCACCTGGTGCGGTGGGCGTCGCGCACCGCGGCCATGTGGTCGCAGAAGGCACCGTCGCGGTCGCAGCGGGCGAACAGGCCCCTGGCCTCGGCCAGCAGACGGGCCGCCGCCTGGTAGGAGTCACGGTTGCGGAGCTCGATCGCCCGGTCGGCGGCGCGAAGCAGGATCGGGATGGCGTCGGCCGGGTGGCTCGCGGCACGGGCGCGTGCGAGGCGGAGCCACAGACCCTCCGAGCAACCGCCGTCGACAGCGGCCTGCCAGGCGGCATCGATCTCGTCATCGGCCAGCAGGATCTCCACCAGCGTCGAGCGGCCCGGTGACCAGGATCCCGTGGCTGGCGGTGCCTCGGCGAGGAAAGCGAGCGCGCGTTCCCGCCAGGGCGGAAAGCCTTCGGCGGTGGCTTGGCGCAGTGCGCGGAAGGACTCCAGACTCGGGCGGTCGGTGAAGCTGGCCCACAACATCTCGCCCGCCAGGTCACGCCGGCCAGCGCGCAGGTGGATGTCGGCAGCCAGATCGCGCAGGCGGAAGTCGGGGTCGAAGTTGGCCAGGCCGCGTTCCAGCCAGGTCAGCGCCTCGTCGTCACGGTCGTCAGCGCACAGCCGCTCGGCGATGCGTAGCACGTCGTAGGCGCTGGTCACATCCCGCGCCAGCACCTCGATCAGTCCATCGGCCCCATCCGACGACTCCGCCAGGTTCTCCATGAGGTGGCTGATGACGAAGCGGCGGGCGCTGTAGTCGTTCGGCTTCTTCGGCGGCAACTTCCGCCAGGCCTGCTCGACAAGTTCCCGATACCGTGCCAAGCCCGCTGAGCCGAGCACTTCCTCGTACGCGGGCAACACGTCGAGGAACATCTCGTAGCCGCTGCTCACCGCGCACGTGACCAGACGCTCGGCCAGCTCCACCGGGTCCGGTGAGCCCGCCTCGCACGCCGCCAGATGGATTTCCTCCGCGCGGGCGATCGCTTCGGACAGCCCACCGTCGGAGTCGTCCACCCGCTCGGCGGAGGACTCCAGCAGCTCCAGCGCGTATTCGGCGAGGGTGATCGCGGCATCGGGAAACCCGGCGTCAATCAGTAGTTCGACTTCGTCCAGAGCGTCAGCCACGTGCATGAAGTAGCCGTACGCTCCTGCGTAGTCGATGAAGTCAGGGATGTCGATGGCGCGTTCCAGGCGGTCTCTGATGTCCCGGTCGTCGAACGCGTTCTCCTGCCCGGCCGCGACGGCGAGCCGAGCTCGCAGCACTCGATCCGATTTCGCGACCGTCATCAGCTGCTCGATCAGCCACTCCTGGTCACAACCACGCAAGAACAACCGCAACCGCTTGTCCGACAACGGTTTTGAACGCGGCTCCCCCACCTCTCCACCTTGCTCAAGCCAGGCCAGCGAGGCGGCCACGCAATGCTTGCAGAACACGCCGTCAGCTCCGTACGGGCAGGAGCAATGGCCGCGCAAACCCTTCGGCGTGACATCAAGCCGCACGCGATAAGTCCGAGTGCCGTCCACTGTGGCGTTCACGGTCGACCCGTCCACCGTGACCCGCCGAACCTGGCCAGCCGCGAAATACCGCTCACCTCGCTCGAACGACCTCGCGTCAGCCAGCTTCCGCACCGTACTCACGCTCATTTCCACGGCCGGTCATCCTGCCAGGCACCGCAACAGCGACGGTCACATGCGGGCCACGCCCTCGCTGAAGCGCGACAGCAACCGCCACCCGTTTTTGGTGAATCCTTTCCACCAAGTGCCGTGGGAAGCGGATTAGGCGGTGAGATGGTCTCCAGCCTCCGAAAGGCACCTCCCCGATGACCTCGCTCTCCCCCTCGCACCTGGACGTGATTGAACGGCGATTCCTCGCGATGACCGCCGACCCGCAGCCACTGACCCTCGACTGCGCGGCACTCGGCTGCGGCCTGCCCGACGAAGAGCTGTCCCTGGACCGCGTGCGCATTTTGCTCCTCAAGCGACAGACGAGCTGGGTGAGCAAGGACGCCGTGTGGCACGAACTCGTCCGAAGGGCACACGCGACACCCGAACCGTGGACCACCATCGCTGCCGCGATGATGATGCCCGGCCTCAAGCACATCGCCGGGAAACT
Organism: Lentzea nigeriaca; assembly: GCF_016907955.1. Classification (GTDB taxonomy): domain Bacteria; phylum Actinomycetota; class Actinomycetes; order Mycobacteriales; family Pseudonocardiaceae; genus Lentzea; species Lentzea nigeriaca. Next base: position 664,644 of record NZ_JAFBCX010000005.1, read on the forward strand.
GAGCTCCCGCTTCTGCGGTGACCGCAACGACCTGGACTCCGAAATCCTCGAAGGCTTCCTCCAAGCACTCGACCTCGCAGACGCCCGCTCACCGAAGATCTTCGGACAGCTCTACTGGGCAGCTTTCCGACGCGGCCACGAAGCCTGCAACAGCGAAAGGCGGCGAGCGATGTCCCGCTCCGACCTCACCGACACCGCAATCGACGCACGCACAGCCGGCGGACACCCGGACCTCGTCCTCGCAGGAGCCATACTGTCCGGTGTCGTCACACCCCACGAAGCCGACCTCGTCTCCGATGTGCTCCTCGACCACGGAGACCGGTCAACTGCGGCCAAGCGGCGCGGGATGCGCCGCCACCAGGTGGCGGCGCAGCTCAACACTGCCTCCCGCCACCTCGTCGACTACCTCCTCGGCGGCCCCCTTCGTCCAGCGGTATGACCGCACACATCGCGCTGCGTGCACCGAACTGGCAGGTGCACGCAGCATGCAGAACCACAGACCGAGAAGTCGACTGGATCGACGCCGAGCCGGAAAGCGCGGCCGCAGCGGACTGCGAAGCGATCTGTCGCCTATGCCCAGTCCGCCTCACCTGTGCCATCACGGCACTCACCAAGGACGAGAGCTACGGCGTGTGGGGCGGCATGGACCAAGTCGACCGCGAAGCGCTCAGACATGCTGATACTCAGATCGCAGCATGAACACAACTCCCGACCACAGGCAGCGGACCCGCCGCCAGCAGCAACATGAAGCCGTGGACGTCGTCTTCGAGATCAACCTCGTTGACAGCGCCGAAGCTGACGCATCGGACTGCAACAGGCGGCGGTCATCCGCGACGTAGTGCTGTGGCACCACCGAAACATCAGCAGCGCGCCACCGCACACGAGCGCTACCGGCACTACTACGACATGAAACTGGCCTGCACGACCAAGCATCCAACCTGAAACCGCTGGTCAGCCCTGTTCCCATCCTTTGGTACTCCCGCCGGGGGCACCAAAGACGAAGGCGATTCGTGTTCGCGGAAAGCGCGAACCGGGTCGCCTTCGGGCGTTTTCTGGGGGCCGAGCCCCCAGACCCAGCCGGGGGCAGACCCCCGGACGGGACTGTAAAACGAGCGGTGTAACTCCCGATCATGGAAGTGCACCTGATGACCGACATGATGTCCGGCGTGGAGAACGCCGAGGACTCGAAGCC